>NZ_CM173407.1:0-4383074 GCF_057766545.1 Brevibacterium sp. MGP-B1
TCTGGGGTGGTCTAGAGTTATATCTCGTTGCCCCGCCGGAAACACGGTCACTGAGACATTGTTTCCACCGGGTCTGACCAGGACAAACACGGTTTGATCCGAGGGTTCAGTACACCGGGTGGGTGACACAGAATGAAACTGATACCCCCAGTGAACACGCTCGTTTTTCGGGTGGTGGTGATGGGTGTGTGTTTGTGGTTTGAGAATCCAATAGCGTGTTTGTTTGAACAAGTTGTGATGCCAGAACATTTTTATTTTCTGGTGAGACAATTACCTGGCCAAACATTGGTTCACCCCGTGGTGGGTGGTTCTTCGCCGAACCTCCCGCATCACATTGGGTGGCTGTGTGTTTGGTCAGTTATTTTGTGGTCAACCTTCTCACCCCGTGAGGGGTTGGCTGTCTTGCTGGGATTCATTCGTAACATAAAGTTTTTTATGGAGAGTTTGATCCTGGCTCAGGACGAACGCTGGCTGCGTGCTTAACACATGCAAGTCGAACGCTGAAGCCGACAGCTTGCTGTTGGTGGATGAGTGGCGAACGGGTGAGTAACACGTGAGTAACCTGCCCCTGATTTCGGGATAAGCCTGGGAAACTGGGTCTAATACCGGATACGACCAATCCTCGCATGAGGGTTGGTGGAAAGTTTTTCGATCGGGGATGGGCTCGCGGCCTATCAGCTTGTTGGTGGGGTAATGGCCTACCAAGGCGACGACGGGTAGCCGGCCTGAGAGGGCGACCGGCCACACTGGGACTGAGACACGGCCCAGACTCCTACGGGAGGCAGCAGTGGGGAATATTGCACAATGGGGGAAACCCTGATGCAGCGACGCAGCGTGCGGGATGACGGCCTTCGGGTTGTAAACCGCTTTCAGCAGGGAAGAAGCGAAAGTGACGGTACCTGCAGAAGAAGTACCGGCTAACTACGTGCCAGCAGCCGCGGTAATACGTAGGGTACGAGCGTTGTCCGGAATTATTGGGCGTAAAGAGCTCGTAGGTGGTTGGTCACGTCTGCTGTGGAAACGCAACGCTTAACGTTGCGCGTGCAGTGGGTACGGGCTGACTAGAGTGCAGTAGGGGAGTCTGGAATTCCTGGTGTAGCGGTGAAATGCGCAGATATCAGGAGGAACACCGGTGGCGAAGGCGGGACTCTGGGCTGTAACTGACACTGAGGAGCGAAAGCATGGGGAGCGAACAGGATTAGATACCCTGGTAGTCCATGCCGTAAACGTTGGGCACTAGGTGTGGGGGACATTCCACGTTCTCCGCGCCGTAGCTAACGCATTAAGTGCCCCGCCTGGGGAGTACGGTCGCAAGGCTAAAACTCAAAGGAATTGACGGGGGCCCGCACAAGCGGCGGAGCATGCGGATTAATTCGATGCAACGCGAAGAACCTTACCAAGGCTTGACATACACTGGACCGTTCTGGAAACAGTTCTTCTCTTTGGAGCTGGTGTACAGGTGGTGCATGGTTGTCGTCAGCTCGTGTCGTGAGATGTTGGGTTAAGTCCCGCAACGAGCGCAACCCTCGTTCTATGTTGCCAGCACGTGATGGTGGGAACTCATAGGAGACTGCCGGGGTCAACTCGGAGGAAGGTGGGGATGACGTCAAATCATCATGCCCTTTATGTCTTGGGCTTCACGCATGCTACAATGGCTGGTACAGAGAGAGGCGAACCCGTGAGGGTAAGCGAATCCCTTAAAGCCAGTCTCAGTTCGGATCGTAGTCTGCAATTCGACTACGTGAAGTCGGAGTCGCTAGTAATCGCAGATCAGCAACGCTGCGGTGAATACGTTCCCGGGCCTTGTACACACCGCCCGTCAAGTCACGAAAGTCGGTAACACCCGAAGCCGGTGTCCCAACCCTTATGGGAGGGGGCCGTCTAAGGTGGGACTGGTGATTGGGACTAAGTCGTAACAAGGTAGCCGTACCGGAAGGTGCGGCTGGATCACCTCCTTTCTAAGGAGCACACATCAGAACCCCAACGACCGGCCGTACGTGCTTGGTGTTGGGAGCTCAAGGGTGGAACATCACTTCTTCCGCTCATACCTTCCAGCGTTGTCCGGTGACTGCCGTGTCGACGTTGATTGTTGTATGGGCTAGGACAAACACGTTATTGGGTCCTGGAATCACAAACCCCAACCAATGGGTTGGGTGTGGTTTCAACCAACAGGACCAACCCGACCACCAGGCAGCCACAGTGTGGGTGTGTGGTGGTGGGTGTTTGGTAGTGGTTTGAGAATCGTATAGTGGACGCGAGCATCAAACACCACGAAAGTGGTGTTTATGTAATGTGATTTTTCTTGTCATCATCTAGTAAAGGTGAATGAAACAATATTTTTCGCGCACATTTAGCCGGCCCTGTTTGGGGGTTGGGTGAGTGTGTAAGAGCGCATGGTGGATGCCTTGGCATCAGGAGCCGATGAAGGACGTGGAAATCTGCGATAAGCCTCGGGGAGCCGATAAACAGGCGTTGATCCGAGGGTCTCCGAATGGGGAAACCCCGCCACTCGTGAGGGTGGTGACCCGTGTCTGAATATATAGGGCATGTGGAGGGAACGCGGGGAAGTGAAACATCTCAGTACCCGCAGGAAGAGAAAATAACAATGATTCCGGGAGTAGTGGCGAGCGAAACTGGATGAGCCTAAACCGTGTGCGTGTCAAGCGTGCTGGTGTTGCGTACACGGTGTTGTGGGGTGTACATGGTCCGGTCCAGCATGGCCGGTCTGTGAGTGTGGTTGGTGTAGTCGAACCTGGTGGGAAACAGGACCGGAGTGGGTGAGAGTCCCGTAGACGAAACATCAACCGTTCACAGTATGTAGACGCCCGAGTAGCACGGAACTCGTGGAATTTCGTGTGAATCTGCCAGGACCACCTGGTAAGGCTAAATACTTCCTGATGACCGATAGCGGAATTAGTACCGTGAGGGAATGGTGAAAAGTACCCCGGGAGGGGAGTGAAAGAGTACCTGAAACCATGTGCTTACAATCCGTCAGAGCAGTATCTAGATGACTGTGATGGCGTGCCTTTTGAAGAATGAGCCTGCGAGTTAGCGGTGCGTGGCGAGGTTAACCCGTGTGGGGTAGCCGTAGCGAAAGCGAGTCCGAATAGGGCGATTGAGTCGCGTGTCCTAGACCCGAAGCGGAGTGATCTAGCCATGGGCAGGGTGAAGCGTGTGTAAGAGCGCGTGGAGGCCCGCACCCACTTCAGTTGAAAATGGAGGGGATGACCTGTGGTTAGGGGTGAAAGGCCAATCAAACTCTGTGATAGCTGGTTCTCCCCGAAATGCATTTAGGTGCAGCGTTGCGTGGTTCTTGCTGGAGGTAGAGCTACTGGATGGCTGATGGGCCCTACCGGGTTACTGACGTCAACTAAACTCCGAATGCCAGTCAAGGTTCAGCGTGGCAGTGAGACAGTGGGGGATAAGCTTCATTGTCGAGAGGGAAACAGCCCAGACCATCAACTAAGGCCCCTAAGCGTGTGCTCAGTGGGAAAGGATGTTCAGTTGCGAAGACAACCAGGAGGTTGGCTTAGAAGCAGCCATCCTTGAAAGAGTGCGTAATAGCTCACTGGTCAAGTGATTGAGCGCCGATAATGTAGCGGGGCTAAGTACACCGCCGAAGTTGTGGCAGCACCACGTATAACCGTAATGGTGTGGTGTTGGGTAGGGGAGCGTCGAGTTGCCGGAGAAGCTGCCGTGTGAACGAGTGGTGGAGGCGATTCGAGTGAGAATGCAGGCATGAGTAGCGAAAGACGGGTGAGAAACCCGTCCACCGGATGACCAAGGGTTCCAGGGCTAGGCTAATCCGCCCTGGGTAAGTCGGGACCTAAGGCGAGGCCGACAGGCGTAGTCGATGGACAACCAGTTGATATTCTGGTACCGACACACAACCGACAGTACCAAAACACACGAAACTAACCCCTAAACTCGCCCTTTTCGACTTCGGTCGAGTTGGGTGGAGCGCGGGGGGACCTGAGTGTGGAGTCGGTAAGCGTGAGGTGTGACGCAGAAAGGTAGCCAGGCCGTGCGATGGTAGTCACGGTCTAAGGTTGTAGCACGTGGGGGTAGGTAAATCCGTCCCCACAGGTGTGTGAGAGCTGATGGGCGCCCCACATTGGTGGGGTGATCTGGTGATCCTCTGCTGCCGAGAAAAGCATCGACGTGAGGGTGTGTGTTGCCCGTACCCTATAACCGACACAGGTGGTCGAGTAGAGAATACTAAGGTGATCGAGAGAATCGTGGTTAAGGAACTCGGCAAAATGCCCCCGTAACTTCGGGAGAAGGGGGACCATCCCGGTGAACCCAACTTGCTTGGGGATGTGCTGGTGGTGGTCGCAGAGGCCAGAGAGAAGCGACTGTTTATTAAAAACACAGGTCCGTGCGAAGATGTAAGTCGATGTATACGGACTGACGCCTGCCCGGTGCTGGAAGGTTAAGAGGACCTGTTAACCCGTAAGGGTGAAGCGGAGAATTTAAGCCCCAGTAAACGGCGGTGGTAACTATAACCATCCTAAGGTAGCGAAATTCCTTGTCGGGTAAGTTCCGACCTGCACGAATGGCGTAACGACTTCTCTGCTGTCTCAACCACGAACTCGGCGAAATTGCATTACGAGTAAAGATGCTCGTTACGCGCAGCAGGACGGAAAGACCCCGAGACCTTCACTATAGTTTGGTATTGGGATTCGGTGTGGTTTGTGTAGGATAGGTGGAAGACTTTGAAGCCCTGACGCTAGTTGGGGTGGAGTCGATCGGTGAAATACCACTCTGACCATAGTGGATTCCTTAACTTCGGACCCTGATCGGGTTCAGGGACAGTGCCTGATGGGTAGTTTAACTGGGGCGGTTGCCTCCTAAAGAGTAACGGAGGCGCCCAAAGGTTCCCTCAGCCTGGTTGGCAATCAGGTGTCGAGTGTAAGTGCACAAGGGAGCTTGACTGTGAGACGGACGTGTCGAGCAGGAGCGAAAGCTGGGACTAGTGACCCGGCCATGGCTTGTGGAAGCGTGGTCGCTCAACGGATAAAAGGTACCTCGGGGATAACAGGCTGATCTTGCCCAAGAGTCCATATCGACGGCATGGTTTGGCACCTCGATGTCGGCTCGTCGCATCCTGGGGCTGGAGTCGGTCCCAAGGGTTGGGCTGTTCGCCCATTAAAGCGGTACGCGAGCTGGGTTTAGAACGTCGTGAGACAGTTCGGTCCCTATCCGCTGCGTGCGTAGGAAATTTGTGGAGGTCTGTCCTTAGTACGAGAGGACCGGGACGGACGAACCTCTGGTGTGCCAGTTGTTCCGCCAGGAGCATGGCTGGTTGGCTACGTTCGGGATGGATAACCGCTGAAAGCATCTAAGCGGGAAGCCGGCTCCGAGATGAGATTTCCAACCAACTTTTGTTGGGGGAGGTGTCCTATAGATGATGGGGTTGATAGGCCGGGTATGGAAGCACTGTGAGGTGTGGAGTTGACTGGTACTAATACACCGATCACTCACCAACTTTTCCCTTTAGTGGGGTTGGTGTGTGCGAAGAATGTTTCTGTCAGTAGTCTTTTCTAGTTGTGATGAGAGAATGCGCCCCTTTTTGTGGGGTGTGCATGACATAGTTTTTGGTGTTCGCGTTCGCTGTGCGGTTCTTGGACCACTACCACCCAAACTTGGGTTTGGGTGAGTGTGGTTTGTTGGTTTTGCGGTGGTGATAGTGGTGGGGAAACGCCCGGTTAACCGTTCCGATCCCGGTAGCTAAGCCCATTCGCGCTGATGGTACTGCAACTTGGTGGTTGTGGGAGAGTAAGTGACTGCCGCAATATTTTTTAAGGTGATGGCCTCATCCAGTTTTGGGTGGGGCCATTGCTGTATTCACGCACGTGTGCGATAGCTGGTGCTTGTTGCTACCTGACGGGGGCTGGGCTACCTGGCGCGGGGTTGCTGCGCCCCCGTCAGGTAGTAAATGGGGGAGGTGGGGAATGTCTTGTGGAATAGTCCGGAGAACCCTACTTCGGGGCAAGTCGTTTTGTCAGTAATGTGAACATTATGACGACGAACGATACTGCACTTCACGCACAATCAGCAGTGCCGGACGCTCAACAGGCTCGGTCACGGTCGCGCTGGATCGGTATCCTCTGGGCCCTGCATTGGCTGCTGCGCATCGGATTGGCGGTCGCGCTCCTCCCCTACGCCTGGACGAAGATCTTCCACGTTCAGATGGGCTATGCCGACTACGCCGACGCATTAGTCCAGTACGGCGAGATGAGCCCCATGGGTCTTCTGTGGCGTTTCATGGCGTTCTCGCCGACTGTTCAATTCCTGGCGGGTCTGGCCGAGCTTCTCGCCGTCATTCTGCTGCTCTTCCGTCGTTCTGCCTGGCTCGGCGCACTCATCGCAGCTCTGGACATGAGCGTGGTCTTCCTTCTCAATCTGACGTTCGACGTGCCGGTGAAGCAGCTCTCAGGAGCGATGGCCCTGGTCGGTCTCATCCTTCTCATCCCCAACGTGCCCCGAGTCGCGAGATTCGCACTCGGGCGCAGCGTCGGGCCAGCGGTCAGCGGGCTCATCTGGCAGAACCGGATCTTCGTTCGCATCACCCGCTGGGTCTCCCCGATACTCGCTGTTGTCATCATCGTCGGCAGTGGACTGGCAACCGGAATCAGTCTCAATTGGGGCCGACCTGGGGCTCCTGAGGAGATCTCAGGTGTCTATACCGTCACCACGTCAGGCAAACCGGCCCCGATCGAGGGCGCCGACCATACAACCGCAGACATCACTCAGATCGCTTTCGGGCAGATAGGCTCGGGCAAGGGCAAGAGAATGAGCGTGCGGTACTCCGACGGAGACTTCCAAGACGGTGTCTACACCGTCGATGGCCAGTCGATCACAGGGAAGCTCTACCCCGTCCGGAAAGGCGCTCAGACGCTTATTCGCGATCCCTCCGCCACGGTTGAGTTCCGGTACTCGAAGGTCGGAGAGGGCGAGTTCTCTCTTCAAGCAGCGGACTCGGAACTGACGTTGCGCAATGATGAGGAGCGAAGGTTCCTCTTCGATCGAGGCTTCCGCTGGGGACCCGAGACGCCCGTCAACCGCTGAAAGCCGATGAATGATTTGGGGCCCCGCCGATCGGCGGGGCCCCAAGCATCCCTCAGGGATGCAAATGATCAGCGGCGCATCAGCGTCCGAACAGCTTGGAGAACAGGCCCTTCTTCTTCGGTTTGGCCTCCTTGCTCGGCTCTTCCTCGATCGGTGCCTCCGTCTCGGCGGGTTCGACAGACCCGTCACCGAGAGGCCGCTCGTCTTCCGGCTGCTGCTGTCCGCGTGCGGCATCCGAAGCCTCTGCCGCAGGCTCTGCAGCTTCGTCGGCCTGAGCCTCGGCCGCCGGGGTCGCCTCCGCAGCCGGCTTCTCGTCTGGCACGGACTCCGTGGGCGCAGGTTCCGCCGTTTCCTCTGTCTCAGCAGGCGTCGGTGTCGCGGGGGTCGATGCAGGTGGTGCGGCAACATCCTTCACGGTGGGAGCGGAAGTCGACTCGGTCGCGCGAGAGGCGGCGGCCGCCTCGGCGGGGGTGCCTGTGGGTTCCGCGGCGGCGTACTGCTCGGCGGCCTCGCCCTCCAGCGGCGCATTCAGGTCGCAGTTGGAGATGCGACGCTGATCGTCGAAGGACAGGTCGGCCGAGCCGTCAGCGAACAGCATCCGCAGGCCACCCTCGGGGAGCTCTGCCGTCGGAATGCCGCGTTTGGCGATGTACGCTTCGATGGCCGCGCGGTGGTCGGTCACCGTCGTCTGCGTCAGTCCCTGCATGAGCGCCCGCACAGAGACCTTGACCTGCGGTGCGGGCAGGGCGATCTCGGCGGCGTCGACGAGGAGCCAGACAGTGGTCCCGGCGCCGGCGCCGGCAGGATAGTGGGCCCACTTGTCGGTGGCCTCCTTCGACGCCAGGGTCAGCCGCAGTGCGAGCTCCTCATCGAGGGAGAGCTCCGGTGTCGTGAGCTCGCTGACGTCCTCAGCGGCCCCGAACTTGCGCACCTCGTGGGAGAGCCCGACGACGGCATCGGGGAAGTCATTGACATTCTCCCAACCCCACAGCCACGTCTTCTCCCTGCCTGACTCCGAACCAAGCAGGTGCGGCCGGGTGCGCAGGACGGCGCCCTCGGCCGACGTGAACGTCAGGTGCGGGTCGGAGCTGAAGTCGACTTCCCACTCGGCGTCGGCGATGAGCGCACCGAAATGCGTCTGCACCTCCGTCGAATAGAAGACGGCACGATTGACCAGGTCCTGCAGAGTTGAGCTCATGCTTTCAAGCGTATGCGGGAGTGCCCGAGAATCGAGGAGGCACGCGGTGCGAAGGCCGTGTCAGTGCCTCATGGTGAAGTAGAGATCGAGGCAGAACGCCCCGATCTGCCGCCGGATCGTCTATCTCAGAGAGGAGAATCAATGTAAGGTAGTCTGTTGCGCTTCGCAACTCTCACGACTCCATCATCAGCCGCTCTTCACTCAGGACGTTCAACGTGGCATTACTCCGCCTGTCCCTGAAATACGCCAAAGACTACTGGCCGTTCATCATTCTGGTCGTCATCCTGCAGCTGGCCTCGACCATCGCAGCACTGTACCTGCCCAGCCTCAATGCCCGGATCATCGACGAAGGAGTCGCCAAGGGCGATACCGACTTCATCTGGTCGACGGGCATGACGATGCTGCTCGTCTGCCTCGTGCAGGTCGTCACTGCGATCACCGCGATCTACTTCGGCGCCCGGACGGGAATGGGCGTCGGCCGCGACCTCCGCAGAGCCATCTACCGGCAGGTCGACGACCTGTCGATGCTCGAAGTCGGAAAATTCGGATCCGCCACCCTCATCACCCGCAACACCAACGACGTCCAACAGGTTCAGATGCTCGTGCTCATGACCCTGAACTTCATGGTCTCGACACCGATCATGTGCATCGGCGGCATCATCATGGCCCTGCGGGAAGACGCCGGGCTGTCCTGGCTGGTGTGGGTGTCCGTGCCCGTCCTGTTCATCGTCGTCGCCATTCTCGTCTACCTCCTCATGCCGCTGTTCCGCCGCATGCAGGACCAGGTCGACGACATCAACGGAGTTCTGCGCGAACAGATCACCGGCATCCGCGTCATCCGCGCTTTCGTCCGCGAGCCCTTCGAAACCGACCGCTACGCCGATGCCAACCGTGCCCTGACCGAAACCTCGGTCAAGGTCGGCAACCTGTTCGTGCTCATGTTCCCCGCCATCATGATGATCCTCCATCTCGCGACCGCCGCCGTCCTGTGGTTCGGTGGCCACCGCGTCGACGCCGGACAGATGGAAGTGGGATCGCTGACCGCGTTCCTGCAGTACCTGCTGCAGATCCTCGTAGCAGTGATGATGGGCGTATTCATGATGATGATGATTCCGCGCGCCGTCGTCTGCGCCGAACGCATCGCGGAGATCCTCGACACCCGCAGCACGATGACCATCCCGAGCGGTGTCACGGAGCTGCCTGGTCGCGGTGAGCTCGAATTCCGCAATGTCACCTTCGGATATCCCGGCGCCGAGGTGCCTGTGCTCGAAGGACTGAACTTCACCGCCCAGCCCGGAACGACGACCGCGATCATCGGATCGACCGGCTCCGGCAAGTCGACGATCGTCAACCTCATCCCCAGACTCATCGACTCGCAGGTCGGCGAGATCCTCATCGACGGCACCCCCGTCACCGAGTTCAACCGCCACCAGCTGGCCCAACTCATCGGTCTGGTGCCGCAGAAGCCGTACCTGTTCTCCGGCACGATCGCCTCGAACCTGCGCTTCGGCAATGAGGACGCCACCGATGAAGAGCTGTGGGAGGCCCTGCGCATCGCTCAGGCCGACGACTTCGTGGCCGAGAAGGACAACCAGCTCGAGGAGCGCGTCGCCCAGGGCGGTACGAACTATTCCGGTGGGCAGCGGCAGCGTCTGTGCATCGCCAGAGCCCTGACGGTGAAGCCGCAGATCTACGTCTTCGACGATTCGTTCTCCGCCCTCGACGTCGCCACCGACGCCCGCCTGCGGGCCGCCCTCGACGAATCGACGGGGGACGCCACCGTCATCGTCGTCGCCCAGCGCGTTTCGACGATCCGGGATGCCGATCAGATCATCGTCCTCGAATCCGGGAAGATCGTCGGCCGCGGCACCCATGAGGAACTCGCCGAGGCGAACCCGACCTACCGCGAGATCATCGAATCCCAGCTGACCACGGAAGAGGTGAACTGACATGGCCGACAACACCTCAACCGAAACTGTGGTGGCCGCGGAAGACGAATACATCCCCAGCGGCGAAGAGCTGGAGATGAGCGGAGGCACACCTCCGCGCAAGGCCAAGCACTTCTGGCCATCGGTCAAACGTCTGTTCGGACTCATGGCCACGGAGAAGAAGGGCATGTTCTACGTCGTCGCCCTCGTCGTCGGCTCCGTCGTGCTCACCGTCATCGCGCCCAAGGTCCTCGGCAAGGCGATGGACGTCGTCTACTCCGGAGTCATCGGCGCTCAGCTGCCCGCGGGCGCGAACATCGACGACATCATCGCCGGGGCCCGCGCCGAGGGCCGGGACGACTTCGCCGATATGCTCGCCACCGCCGAGGTGGTGCCCGGGCAGGGAATCGACTTCACGGCTCTCGGTCAGATCATCATCGCCGTCCTGCTCATGTACCTCGTGGCCTCGATGCTCATGTGGGCGCAGGGGTATATCCTCAACGCCCTGGTCATGCGCGTGGTCTACCGACTGCGTGAGGACATCGAACGCAAGATCAACCGGCTGCCGCTGCGTTACTTCGACACCCGTCAGCGCGGCGACGTGATGTCGCGAGTGACCAACGACGTCGACAACATCCAGCAGGCCCTGCAACAGGCATTCTCTCAACTCGTGCAGTCAGCGCTGACGATCATCGGCATCGGCGTGATGATGTTCATCGTGTCCTGGCAGCTCGCACTGTTGGCGCTCATCGCTCTGCCGCTGTCGGCGATCATCGCCGGCGTCATCGGTACCCGGTCGCAGAAGCTGTTCAAGGCACAGTGGAAGCACACCGGTGAGGTCAACGGACACGTCGAAGAGTCATTCTCCGGCCTCGACATCGTCAGGGCCTTCGGCCGTGACGAGGTCATGCTCGAGGAGTTCGACCGTCGCAACGAATCGCTGTACAAGGCTTCGGCAGGAGCACAGTTCGTCTCCGGCATGATCATGCCCTCAATGCAGTTCGTGTCCTACCTCAGCTATGTCCTCATCGCCGTCGCCGGCGGCCTCAAAGTGGCGACGGGACAGATGACGCTCGGTGATGCGACAGCGTTCATCCAATACTCGCGCGAGTTCTCGCAGCCGATCTCCGAAATGGCCGGTGTGGCGAATATGCTCCAGTCCGGTGTCGCCTCGGCGGAGCGGACCTTCGAACTGCTCGACGCCGAGGAGGAGGACCCCGACGAGGTGCAGAGGGAGCTGCCCCCGCGCACTCCGGGCAAGGTCGAATTCTCCGAAGCGAGCTTCCGCTACGCTCCGGAGACGCCTCTCATCGAGAAGGTGTCCTTCACCGCCGAACCGGGACATACGGTGGCAATCGTCGGCCCGACCGGCGCCGGCAAGACCACCTTGGTCAACCTCGTGATGCGCTTCTACGAGATCACGGGCGGAACGATCTACCTCGACGGCATCGACACCCGCGACCTCAGCCGGGCCGACCTCCGCTCACATGTGGGCATGGTACTCCAGGATGCGTGGCTGTTCGAAGGCACGATCGCCGACAACATCCGCTACGGTCGGCTGGGCGCCACCGATGAGGAAGTCGTCGCAGCCGCCAAGGCGACGATGGTCGACAGGTTCGTACGCCAGCTGCCCGACGGCTATGACACCGTCATCGATTCCGACGGCGGCAGCGTCTCGGCCGGCGAACGGCAGCTCATCACCATCGCCCGAGCGTTCCTCGCCGACCCATCACTGCTCATCCTCGACGAAGCGACCTCGTCGGTCGACACCCGCACCGAGGTGCTCGTCCAGCAGGCGATGGCGGCGCTGCGGACCGATCGGACGTCGTTCGTCATCGCCCACCGGCTGTCGACGATCCGTGACGCGCACACCATTCTCGTGATGGAGGACGGAGCGATCGTCGAACACGGCAACCACGAGCAGCTGCTCGCGGCAGAAGGCGCTTATTTCCGCCTGTACATGTCGCAGTTCCGCGGAGAGGACGCCGAGGAGCAGTTCACTGCCGAGGTGCTCGCCGAGACCGATGCCGAAGCCGGTGCGCCGGTCGACGAGGCTGCGGCCTCCGACAGCGCGAACGAACCGGACGCCGAAGTTGAAAGCCCCGAGGCGCCGGCAGAGGACGGTCCCACTCAGCAGGCATGATCGTTCCGAACAGCGGCAGGGTCCCCGAGCTCGAGCTCGGGGACCCTGCACCGCATTCACCGCAGAAATCAGATGGTGAACGAAAATCCGACATAACGTTTTTCAGGGCGTGGATGCCGAAGTCGATCCAAATGTGACACAACTCTGGCCGCTCTGCCGTGCGGCTCACTTGCCCCAATTAGAAATTGCTGTGCAGGTGAGAGCACAGCCTGAGGCGCGAACACGTGGGGCACTATGAATGGGGCGCGCGAACAGTATTGCGAAGTGATAAACATTCGGCCAAACACCTCTATCACTTCTGTCATGACCTAAATGACCTAAAGTCGTGCGCTCTTCATTGCCTGCGTATGGTCCAAGCCATAACTGAAGACGGCAACCGACCAGAACTCTGGAAGGACCATCATGAAACGGTTGGCAATGGCGGCAACGTTCGCTCTGGCACTCTCCATCGGAGGATGGGGCCAGGCAGCCGCACAAGCAGATGACAGTACAACCGCGCAGGCGGCCGACATCCAAGCCGCAGGAGAAGCAGGAAACAGCGACGCAGAATCCCCGGGAACAGAGGACCCGCCCACAGATCCTGGTGACGACGCCGCGGACAACGGCACACCCACCGAACCCGGTGACGGGGAGGAATCGAGTGATCCGGGAGGCGATGAGAATGCAGCCGATCCCGGAGACGGTGAAGAGGCAGCCGACCCTGGCGAAGGGTCGGACGAACCGACCGAGGACTCGACCCCGATCGATGCCTCGTTCTCCCTCGACCAGCCGTCGATGCCCGTCGACGAGGCAGCCGAGGCCATCCCGTACACCATCACCGGGCTGAAGGCCGGAGACTCCATCACCGCCGGTCCCGGCGAGAACGGTTCCATCACCGTCGACAGTGACGGAACGTTCAACGGAGAGCTCCGCGGCAACACCGAGCTCAAGGTCGGCGACGTCGTCGATGTCACCGTGACCGTCGCCCGCGACGGCGAGGAGTCGAAGACATTCAGCGGCAGTGTGGAGATCACCGACAGCCAAGATGACTCGGACGCCGCAGTCAGCGTCGACCCGCAGAGCCAGGGGATCGACTCGTATCTCGACAACGGTGTCGACATCACCGTGAGCAATTGCGAGGCGGGCGAAGAAGTGACCGTCACCATCGTCCGCAAGGGCGAAGATACGAACATCTGGGAAGAGACGAAGACCGCCGGCGATGACGGTTCGGTCTCTGCGTCCTTCATGCCCGGCACTGGTGGCGACGGCTGGATCGGTGACTTCGTCGTCAGCGCAGAATGCGGTGACACGAGCGCAGAGACGACGTATTCCGTCACTGAGAACGACGACGGTACTGATGCAGATCTCAGCGTCACCCCGCAGAGCCAGAAGCTCGCCGACTTCCTCGAGAACGGTGTCAACATCACACTCGTCAACTGCCATGTGGACTCCGAGGTGAAGTTCCAGGTGAGCTCCGCGAAAGACCCCGACACCGTGATCTGGGACGAGACCCAGGAAGCCGGTGAGGACGCAGCGGGATCCGTCCAGTTCCTCCCCGACGGTGACGGCGGCAAGGGCTGGATCGGTGACTTCAAGGTAGTGGCCTCCTGCGGTGACAAGAGCGCAGAGACCACGTTCACGGTCACCGATGACGGCAGCGTCGTCGACCCCGAGCTCTCGATCAACCCCGAAGAGATTTCGGGGGAGGACTTCATCGACCGGGACCAAGGTGTGCAGCTGATGGTCAACAAATGCGTCCCGGATGCTGACGTCCACTTCGAGGTCTACTCCGGGGACGAAAGCGAGAAACTCTACGAACAGACCGCGACGGCCAATGAAGAAGGCGCAGCCGGAATCCACGTCTACGGACTCGGGGATGATCCCGCATACTACGTCGGGTCCTACAAGGTCTTCGCCAATTGCATGGACGTCGGCAGGTCAGGGAAGTTCGTCGTGACAGGCGGTGAGCCCGGTGGCGGCAACGGAGGAGACTCCGGTGAAGCCGGCGGATCCGCAGGCGGCTCGTCGATGCCTCGCACCGGTGCCGAACTCACCGGTCTGGCTGCAGGCGCCCTGCTCATTCTCGGCGGTGGAGCGGCCATCGGTTTGGCCCGCCGGAAGAACAAGAGCTGACAGTGACCGGTGACCCGTCGGGTTGGTGACTCCACCCGGCCCGACGGCGAGAGGCGGTCCTGGCGGAAATGACCGGCCCCGGTCCCTCGACTTCGAGTCGAAGAACCGGGGCCGATCTGTGCTGTCCTCACAGGCAGTGCCGACCAGTTCGCGTGCACGCCCGTTGAGTCTCGTCGGAGGCTTGCCGGTGCAGGAACAACGGGCCTACCTTGGTCGTCGTGGAGGCAAGGAAGCTTCCATGAAACCGATGAAAGAGGAACACAATCATGTCCAATCCAGGTCAGCCCGAAATCAAACGCGGTGACAAGGGCACCGCGGTCCTGCGTGCCCAGCGAGCTCTGCGGAGAACTCCCGATCTCAGCGTCGCAGTCGACGGTGATTTCGGACCCGACACCGAAGCGGGGGTCAAACGATTTCAGGAGAGTGCCGGACTGACGGTCGATGGCATCGTCGGAAGAGACACCTGGGGAGCACTTCCGAATGGTGGTCCGATGCCGCTGCTGAAGACCGGGTCGAAAGGTGATGTCGTCCGCAACCTGCAGAAGGTACTCATCTATGGTGCAGACAGCGGTGATTGGCCGTCGCCGGGCGAGGCCGACGGAGACTTCGGGGCCGACACGAAGGAGTCTGTGGAGGGCTTTCAGAAGTGGGGCGGCGTCGACTCCGATGGCATCGTCGGGGACAAGACCTGGGCTGTCCCACTGCACGCCACGAACAGCACTCTCGAGACCGCCGTCGGACTCGACTGGGCCGAGGACTGAGTTCGGCCAGGGTGCTGCTGACGGTTGCGGTCCCCTCTTCCGGTGTCGCGAAGAGGGGACCGCAACATGATTCCACTGAAAATGGCGATAACAATACAGCCCGCCGAATTCTGCGGAGTGATGACGATGTGATCGGCAAGCTGACCAGGACCTGTGTGCGCGTATCACCTCGCCGTTTCTGACAGGACCCGGTCCGACCCGGCCACGCTGGGTCAGAGGGGATGACCAGGAACGACAGCGCCGCCTCGGCGAGAGGCCGCTGCGAGCGGAACTCGAATCTGAAAGTCGGCTCAGTGTTCGATTCGGCAGGTCACGTTGACGTCTCGAAACCAGTCGGAACGCTGTTTCGAAGTTGTCATGACCACAATGATCAGAACTCCACAGATCCCTTTCGTCCTGCCTACGGTCGCATCACAACCGAATACGGCAGATCAACCCGACAACGCTTTCAGCGCATCACTGGCAAAGACGAAAGAAGGAAGATCACAATGAAGAAGCTCGCACTCGCCGCAACCGTCGGTTTCAGCTTTTCCATGCTCGCAGCAGGGCCCGCAGCGGCCGCTGGACTCGACGGCTCGACGGCATCGTCAGAACCATCAGGCACCGCGCAGACGTCTGCATCCGTCGACCCTCAGGATGAGGGTCTCGGCAAAGGATCGTTGGCGCTCAAATACACTTATATGACTCCCATCGAGGTCACCCATGGGTCGGGCATCGAGTACACCATCGACCAGCTCGAAGAAGGTGACGTCGTCACGACCGATCTCAATGATGATGAAGTGAAGGTTGATGAGTACGGCTCCTTCCATGGTTCCGTCGCCCTCGAGTCGAAGCCGGGGCTCGACTCGAACGTCGACTTCACGGTGACTGTGAAGCGTTCGGGAAAGACGGTCGCCGAGTTGCCTGCCAGTGTCGAGATCGTCGATGGCGACCGTGGCGCGCAGGAACCCGGGACTCTGCTGCTCGGCGAGGAATCACTGACGGCCGACGACATGGCCGACATGGGAATGAACATGTCGATCATTGAATGCTCGGCAGGCGATTCGGCCGCGTTCGAGGTGTTTCGTCAGCAAGACGATGATTCCAAGCGCGTTGCCCGTTATCACCAGGCGGTGGGCGAAGACGGTAGTTTCGCAGCTGTGACCTACATGCCCTACGAAAAGAAGGAAAACCTGCCTGGAGACTATACGGTCAAGGCTCAGTGCGGTGACCACAAATCCGAGGAGACCTTCACCGTGACCGGCTGATGTGAGTCGGTCTGAGGCGATCGGCCGCCTCGGTCCGCATTGATTGCTGCTCGGGCCCCGAGCTCGGTTCTGAACCGAGCTCGGGGCCCGACGCGTGTGCGAGCGGAGGGGAACTGGCGCCCGAGCGTCCGTGGAGTCTTTCAGGTGGGTGGTGAGCTCGACCTTGCCGAAGGTCGAAATCAGCAGTAACAATCCGTCCTGACGAATCTGACGGAGTGATATCGACGTGATCGCAGTCTGATCGCGACCTGAGCGTGGAATTCTGCGCGCATCGTCACTGGGGCCTCCCGTCGCGGCCCAGTCCTGCAGCGGGTAATACTGCTGACCTGGAGCGGCAGCATTGTCCCGGCCGATTAGGTTGTGTGAGTCGAAGCTTGATCCTCATCGGTGACTCCACGCTTGGTTCGGCAGGTCACGCTGACGTCACGGAACAGGTCGGATTGCTGTTTCGAAGTTGTCATGACCACAATGATCAGAACTCCACAGATCCCTTTCGTCGTGACTACGGTCGCATCACAACCGAATACGGCCGTTCAATCCGGCGACGCTTTCAGAGCGTCACCGGCAAGGTTGAAAGAAGGATGATCACAATGAAGAAGCTCGCACTCGCCGCGACCGTCGCCCTCGGCCTCTCGGCTTTCGCAGCCGGACCGGCCGCGGCCTCAGCCCGGTCGGCAGCCGCTGCAGAATCTGCTGCGGCAGACCGGTCGGACTCGAACCACGCAGTCTCCTCTGGCGAGGTCGACTCGAGTGACGATTCGACGGTCAGAATAGCCGACCTGGCATTGAAGTATCGGACGATGACGCCGGCTGAGGTGACTGAAGGCAAAGGCATCGAGTATACGATCGACGGGCTCAAGAAGGGCGACCGGGTATCGACAAGCTTGGACAATATTCTGCATACGGTCGAAAAGGACGGAGCGTTCGACGGGGCTGTCGCGATGGACAAGGCACCTGAAGTCGGTTCGAACGTCGAATTCACGGTGAAGCTCGAACGCGGGGATGAACCGGAGCGAGTGTTTCACGAGCGAGTTCGTATCATCGAAGGGGATCGGGGCGACTACGATGACGGCACCCTCGTGATGGATCCGGAATCGACGATGCTCGACGAGGGCCTCTACCAAGAGGGACTCAACCTGACGATGGTCAACTGTTCGGCCGAGGACACAGTTGACTTCACCGTGTACCGGAAGGACGACGACGGCAGGAAGAAGGTCTGGGAGAAGAGCCAGGTGACGGGTGAGGACAAGTCCGCATCAGTGCGGTATATGCCAGAGAGAGCATGCCGCCGACCGGCGAGTACGAGGCTGTGGCCAAATGCGTTGATCTCGAGGACTCGGCGAAGATCGAAGTAGATCCCACCGAACCCCCTGCGTGAGATCACTGCAGCGGACTGCGGCAGAAGAACGGACAGGTGCCCGACTCACGGAACGATCCGTGAGTCGGGACACCTGTCCGTTCGGCGGGCGGCCGGGGGAGGGGTGTAGCCTCTTCCGGCTCAGCCCTTGGCGACGAGGGTGCGCACGGCCGAGGAGAAGAACCCCTGGCCGTCGATTCCGCCGCCGGACTCGGGGCCGAAGCCGGCCTCGACGGCGTGTTCGGGGTGCGGCATCAGACCGACGACATTGCCTGCTTCGTTCGTGATTCCGGCGATGTCTCGCAGTGACCCGTTCGGGTTGGAGCCCTGGTAGCGGAACACCACGCGTCCGGTGGACTCGAGCTCGTCGAGCACCTCGTCGGTGGCGACGAACCCGCCTTCACCGTTCTTCAGCGGAATGCGGATCGTCTGTCCCTGCTCATAGTCGCTCGTCCACGCGGTGTCCGCATTCTCGACGAGGAGGTCCTGGTCGCGGCAGACGAAATGCTGGTGGTCGTTGCGGATGAGCGCACCGGGCAGCAGATGGGACTCGCAGAGGATCTGGAAGCCGTTGCAGATGCCGAGCACCGGCATACCGGCGTTCGCCGCGGCCACCACGGACTCCATGATCGGAGCGAATCCGGCGATTGCGCCGCAGCGCAGGTAGTCACCATAGGAGAACCCGCCGGGCAGGATGACGGCGTCGACTCCGGACAGGGTCGAATCCGCATGCCACAGGTTCACCGGGTTCGCACCGGCCAGACGAACGGCGCGAGCGGCATCGCGGTCATCGAGAGTTCCGGGGAACGTGACGACTCCGACGGAGACACCGGACTCAGGCGTCGCCTCGGCGGTGGGGTCAGCCGCGACAGCGGTCACGATGCGTCCTCGGCCACGCGGACTGCCACAACGTTTTCGATCACGGGGTTCGACAGAAGCTTCTCTGCGGCTTCGCGTGCCTGGGCGAGGACCTCCTCGGTGGCTTCGCCGTCAACCTCGAGTTCGAACCTCTTGCCCTGACGAACCTCACCGAACCCGGTGAAGCCCAGACGGGTCAGTCCGCCGGAGATCGCCTTGCCCTGGGGGTCAAGGATCTCGGGTTTGGGCATCACCTCAACGACGACACGTGCCATGCGTGTACTGCTCCTTTGTGAAAGTGTTCGGGAGTTCCTCCCGCGCTCACCCAGAGTCTACCAACCGCGGCCGAATTCCCCGCCCGCGGCCCGGTCGCCGGACAGTCCGGAGCCCTCAGGAATCGAAGCCCATGCCCACTGCGTCGAGGACCTTGAGCAGAGGTCCGCGACGGCCCTCGTTCTCATCGGCCTTGATCAGCGCATTCGTCGTCATCTTGATGCCCAGCCATGCCACCGGCTCGGGCGGGAACGGCAGGGGGAGTTTGCGCACCATCTCGAGCTCGGTCAGTTCGGTGTCCTCACCGGAGAGCAGATCGAGCATGACAGTTCCGGCGAACCGAGACGCACCCACTCCGAGCCCGGTGAACCCTGCAGCCATGGCGACCTTCTTCCCATAGGCGCTGGTGAAGAACGAGAAGAACCGAGAGCAGGTGTCGATCGGTCCACCCCACTTGTGAGAGAACTTCAGCCCGGCCAGCTGCGGGAAGGTCTTGAAGAAGTGCTCGGCGAGGGTCTCGAAGGTCTCGGGCCGCTGATCGTATCTCCACGACACCTGCCGCCCGAAGTGGTAGACGGCGTCCCAACCGCCGAAGAGGATCCGGTTGTCAGCGCTCAGCCGGTAGTAGTGGAATCTGTTCGCACAGTCGCCGATGCCCTGACGGCCCTCCCATCCGATCGCAGCCATCTGCTCGTTGTTCAACGGCTCGGTCATCAGCGCATAGTCGTAGACGGGAACCGTATGCAGACTCACCCGTTTGAGCAGCGAGGGGAACACATTCGTCGCCAGGGCCACCCGCTTCGCCGTGACCTGGCTGCACTGAGCGGCCGCGCAGTCCTCGAGCGTCTCCGCGGTCACGCGGGTCTGGACTCGCACGCTCGTCTTCGCGTCGCTGACATCGGTGACCTTCGTGCCCTCATAGACCTCGACCCCGAGTTCGCGGACGACCCGCAGCAGCTCCCAGCACAGCTTCGCCGGATGGACGAGCGCGACCTCGCGAGAATCCCACAGCGCACCTTTGTACGTCGGCGACTTGACGATCCCCGCGAGTTCCTGCTGGTCGAGGAAGACGAAACCGGAATCGGGATCGTGGGCCTCCCGCAGCTCGGCGACCTGGTAGTCCTCGGTGGCGACATCGAGTTCGCCCGTGCGTTCGAACTCGACGTCCATCCCGTACTTCGCCACCGCTGCTTCGATGGCGTCGAGGTTCTCACGGCCCAGCTGCGCGAGCCGATCGTTCTCCTCCGGCAGGTGAGCTTCCCCGTTGTCGTAGCCGTGAGTGAGGCTGGCCGCGCAGAATCCGCCATTGCGCCCCGAGGCGGCCCACCCGATCGAGTTCGCCTCGACGAGCACGACCCGACGGTTCGGGTCCCGCTCCTTGGCCTGCAGTGCCGTCCACAGACCCGTGAACCCGCCGCCGACAACGAGGAGGTCGGTCTCGCGGTTCTCCTGCAGCGGCGGCAGCGGCTTCGGACGGAGGTCGGTGTCGAGCCAGAACGGAATGGTCGAGGCGTCGGCCAATGCGGCATTGACGTCCATGTCACTTCACTTTCTTCGCGGTGCGGTCGGTGGGCACTCTGCCGGATAGGTGGGTGCGTTCGGCGGGCACTTTGCCAGGTGAGCAGGTGCGGGGTGGTGCGGAACGGCGGGCCGGCACGAGCGGGCGAACTTCGGGGCCGCCTCGGTGATGGGGCGGGTCATGCGGCCATCGTCTTGATGATCTCGGTGGCGTTGCCGCCGGCCTTGCGCAGGACGAATCCGACGAAGCCGAGTGCGGCGAGGGTGAGCACGAACATCACCGTCGACATCGCCGCGACTTCGGGGCGCAGGGCCACGCGGACGGCGGAGAAGATGTAGACCGGCCACGGGGTGTAGCCCGGCTGTTGGACGAAGCTCGAGAGGATCGTATTGTCGAGGCTGACGGTGAACGACATCAGAGCACCGGCGAGGATGCCGGGGGCCGCGATCGGCAGCGTGATGTCCTTGAACCGGTTCCACGGGGTGGCACCGAGATCGGCGGCGGCATCCTCGAGCTGGGTGTCCATTCCGGCGAGCCGGGCCCTGACGATGAAGGTCACGATCGCCATGGAGAACATCGCATGCGAGATGATGAGCCTGACCAGGCCGTTGTTGAGCGGGGTGATTCCCCAGTCGACGCCGACGGTGACGAACCACGGCAGGAATGAGATGCCGTCGACGATCTCGGGGGTGACCAGGGTCAGTCCGAGGATCGCGGTCAGTCCGAGTGCCCACCATGCGCCCCTTCTGGCCCGGGCCAGAGCGACTCCGCCGAGGGTGCCGAAGATCGTCGAGACGATGGCGGTGCCGACGGCGGCCTGCAGGCTCGTGACGATTGAGGAGACGATGATGTCGTTGTTGATGCCGCTGATGTAGGCGTGCAGGCCGAAGCCGCGGAAGTTCGCGAGCACCTTGCCGTTGTTGAACGAATAGGCGATGATCACCGCGATCGGCACGAAGAGGTAGATGAAGACGAGGATGCCCCAGACGTGCAGGGCGATATCGGTCGGTGTCCGACGTGCGAACGTGTTCTTCTGGGGCATCTCAGGCCCTCCCGTCATGCAGCGGCACACTGTTCAATTTGGCCGTGATCGCCTGCCCGAGCTTGAGCAGTGCGAAGCCGACCCCGACGACGGCCAAGGTGGAGATGATGAGGATCATCGCCATGGCCGCTCCGACCGCCCAGTTCTGTGCGGTGTTGAACTGATTGGCGATGAGCTGACCGACCATGGAGCCGCTCGCTCCGCCGAGGACGGTCGCGGTGACGTAGTCGCCGTTGAGCGGGATGAACACGAGCAGGCAGCCGGAGACGACTCCGGGCATCGCCATCGGCAGCGTGACTCGCATGAAGGTCTTCACCTTTCCCGCGCCGAGGTCGTAGCTGGCTTCGCGCAGCTTCTTGCCCGAGGCGTCGATGGCGACGAACAGCGGCAGGATCATCAGCGGCAGATAGTTGTAGACGACGCCGATCTGCACTGCCGTTCGCGTGTAGAGGATGTCGAGGGGTCCGTCGAGCAGCCCGAGTCCCTGCAGCCAGTTCGACAGGAACCCGTCGGGGGAGAGCATGATCTGCCAGCCGAGGGTGCGGACGAGGAAGTTCGTCCAGAACGGCACCATCACCAGGGCCAGCGCCAGTGACCTGCGGGCGGGGGCAACCTTGATCGCCAGCCAGTACGCGAACGGCAGGGCGATGATCAGGCACAGCAGGGTGCCGAGCAGTGAGATGCGCAGCGTCGCGAAGAAGGTCGAGACGAAGCTTGCGCTCATCGCCTCCGGATACCGACCGAACGACAGGCGATCGGTGGCGATGGCCGTGAACTGGTCGGGCTTGTATCCGAAGCTGTAGAAGACGATGAGGGCGAGGGGAATGATGAAGAAGAACAGCGCATAGGCCCATGTCGGAAACGACATGGCCGCCGGGCCGAAGAACTTCGTCGCCGGCTTCTTCGGTCGTCGCTGCTGCGGTCGGGTCTGAGTGCTCATGCTCCGCTCCTGGCCTGGGCGTCGGTGAGGATCTTCGTCCGGATCTGATCGGCCGGGGTCTGCTTGCTCGGTTCGAGACGGTCGAGGACCTTCTGGGCGGGGAAGATGAGGTCCTGTTGGTCGAGGTCGGCCTTCTTCGCCTGCTCGGCCAGGCCCTTCGTCCCGATCGGGTAGCCGATGTAGTCGAGCTGGTCGACCGCAGTGTCCGGCGAGATCATGTGGTTGATGAAGGCGTGCGCGGAATCCGGGTGCGGGGCGCCGGTGGCGATCGCCCAGCAGTCCATCCACAGATTCGCCGAGGGGGTCGGGAAGACGAACTTCCAGTTCTCCGGGTCCTTGACCTCGGTCAGCCCCTGCCGGGCATCGCCGTTGAAGGCATGCAGGAGGGTGAAGCTGCCCTGAATCATGCTCGTGGCGGCGTTGCCGACATAGGCTTTCACGTTCGGGGCCAGATCGTCGACGATGATGTTCCGCGCTGTGTCGAGCTCACCTTCGTCCTGGGTGTTGAGGCTGTAGCCGCGTGCGGCCAGAGCGATCGCCGAGACCTCCCACGGGTCCTCGAGCAGTGCGGTCGTGCCGGCCGCTTCCTTCTGTGCGGCATCGAGGAAGTCCTGCCAGCTGGTCAGCTCCCGGGTGATCTTCTTCGTGTTGTACACGAACCCGGTGGTGCCCCACGCCTTGCAGATCGAGTATGTGTTGTCCGGGTCGAAGTACTGATGAGTGAAGTTCGGATCCATATGCTCGAAGTTCGGGATCAGGCTGAGGTCGAGCTCCTGGAGCAGGTCATGTTCGAGCATCTGCGGAATGTTCGATCCCGTCGGCACGACCACGTCGTAGCCGGACGTCCCACGCGAGGTCGAGAGCTTCGCCACGAGCTCCTCGTTCGATCCGTAGGCGTCGACCTGGACGAGGATGTCGTTCTGGGACTTGAAGGCGTCGAGAAGTTCGGGGTTGTCGTAATCGCCCCACGAGTAGAGGTTGAGCTTCGATTCGAGCTTTCCGTCGGTCGGCGGCGATGCCGCCATCTTCGTGGTCTTCCCACACGCGCTCAGTGCCCCGAGTCCGACGACACCGAATCCGGCCAGCAGCGCTCGCCGGCTCAACCTCGCCGAGGCGGCCCGCGGGGCCAGGAAGGTCACATCGGGTCTCTGCCGGGCCATTTCAGGCACCGCCTTCGAGGAGGGACGCGACCGCGCTCGGCTCCCGGTCGTACACGGCGACGGCGTCGGCGTCCCAGCTCAGCTCCACCTCGGTGCCGGCGCTGATCGGCTCCCGCCCGGCGGCAGGCACGCGGGCGAGGATCTCGTCGTTGTCACCGACGACGATCATGTACTGGATGACATCGCCGAGGAACGAATACGAGATCACGGAACCGCGCGCCGTGTTCGCCTCCCCGGAATTCCCACCGGCCGGGGCGACGTGCATCCGTTCGGGACGGATGGCTGCGCGCACTCGGTCACCGACCTCGAGATCCCGGGGCTCACCGGCGGCGGTCGCCGGTTTGAGCATCAGCGTCGGGGCCGTGAGCACGGCGTTGGCCGTGCGCAGGGTCGCGGTCGTCGAATCGGTGGACGCCACCTCGGCGGGAATGAAGTTCTGTTTGCCGATGAAGCCGGCGACGAAGCCGTTGTGAGGGTTCGCGTAGATGTCCTCACCGGAGCCGATCTGCTGGATGACTCCGTCGTACATGACGACGATGCGATCACTCATCGCCAGCGCCTCATCCTGGTCGTGGGTGACGAAGACGAAAGTTGTGTCGAGCTTCGTGTGGAGGCGTTTGAGCTCGAGCTGCATCTCCTCCCGCAGCTTCCGGTCGAGTGCCGACATCGGCTCGTCGAGAAGGAGGACCTGCGGCCGGTTGACCAGCGCCCGGGCCAGGGCGATGCGCTGCTGCTGACCGCCGGAGAGCTGTTCTGGCTTGCGTCCGGCGAAGTCCTCCATCTGCACAAGTGCGAGGGCATCGCGGACGCGCTGCGCGATCTCCGGTTTCGGGACCTTCGCCTGCTTGAGTCCGTAGGCGATGTTGTCGGCGATGTTCATATGCGGGAACAGCAGGTAGGACTGGAACACCGTGTTGACCGGCCGGCGGTGCGGCGGCAGGGACACGATGTCCTTGCCGGCGAGCAGGATCGCACCGTCGGTGGGGGTCTCGAAGCCGGCGATCATCCGCAGCAGAGTGGTCTTTCCGCAGCCGGAGGGGCCGAGCAGGGAGAGGAATTCGCCCTTGCGGACGTTCAGATCGAGGCGTTCGATGGCGGTGTTGTCGCCGAAGACCTTCTTCACACCCTGGATCTCGAGGTGGTCGAGTCCGGTCTCCGCAGAGGGCGCCGAGGTGGCTGTACTGGTCATGATGGCCTTTCGTCGTGGACGATGCGTCCGTCGCAGATCGTCAGTTCGTTCGTGATCCCCGCGATATCGGTCGGCGGCAGTGTGAAGGGGTTGGCGCTGGCCAAGGCGAGGTTGGCAGGCTGACCGGTGCGGATGTGGCCGTTGTCGGCCGAGCGCAGCAGGTGTGCCGAACCTGCGGTGTAGGCACGCAGCGCTGTCGTCAGGTCGATCGCCTCGTCGGGCAGCAGCGGCGACTCATCCGCGGCGGTCGGGTGCGAGCGGTTGAGCGCGACATGGATCGCGTCCCACGGGTTCGCTGTCGATACCGGCCAGTCCGAACCCATCGCCAGATGGGTGCCGGAGCGGTTGAGGGACCCGAAGGGATAGAGCCAGCCGCTGCGCTCGGCACCGAGGAACGGCAGGTTGAGGTCGATCATCTGCTCGTCATAGCAGGCCCACAGCGCCTGCAGGTTCGCGGTGACGCCGAGTTCGGCGAAGCGGGGGACATCGGCGGGATCGACGACCTGGACGTGGGCGATATGGTGACGGCGTTCGCCGGTGTCAGCTGCGCCGGTCGTCCCGGTGCCGGCCGTGCCCTGGCTGCGGACGGCCTCGAAGGCGTCGAGGGCGGCCTTGACCGCGGCATCGCCGATCGCATGGCAGTGGATGTCGAAACCGGCCGCATCGAGGGCCGCGAACGAGGCCTCGAGGTGGGCGCGAGTGAAATAGCTCGTTCCGAAGCCGCCGCAGGTGCACGTGTATTCGGTCGTCATCGCCGCGGTCCGGGACTCGACGATCCCGTCGAGCATGAACTTCACCGAGGTGGCGCGGAAGCGTCCGTCGGAGCGTGCGAGATCGGTCAGTCGGGCCACCTCGGCGTCGATGTCCTCGACTCCGCGCGGCCACCACAGGCTGCCGACGACCTCGGACCGGAGCACGCCCGATTCCGCTGCCCCGACGTAGGTGTCGTACGGGTCGCGGTGGCCGCCGTAGTCGCCGAGGATGGCGTCCATCCACGCGGTCACGCCGAGGGAGTGGAGGTAGCGCTGACCTTCGCGCAGACCGGCCAGGACCTCCACCTCGGAGGCGGCGGGAACGTGGGCTGAGACGAGGTCGATGGCCGATTCGTGCAGGCACCCGGTGGGGCGGCCCGCGGAATCGGCGACGATGACGCCGCCGGCAGGTGCCGTGGACGTCTCGTCGAGTCCGGCTGCGGTCATCGCCTGCGTGTTCACCCATGCCGAATGATGGTCGGCGCTGAGCAGGATCGCCGGCCGATCGGGGCAGGCCACGTCGAGGATGTCGGCGGTCGGGTCTCCTCCGGGGAAGTGGGCCATCGACCAGCCGCCGCCGATGACCCAGTCGTTCGCAGGGTCGGTCGCGCCGTCATCACGGTTCATGTCGGCGACATAGTTCCGGATCATCTGCAGTGCCGCCTCGAGGCTGTCCGCTCCGCTGATATCGCAGGCCAGGGCCTCCTGACCGCCGAAGGTCGTGTGCACATGCGCATCGACGAAGCCGGGAGTGAGCAGCTTGCCGTCGGCGTTGATCGTGCGCGACGCGGGCACAGCTGCGGGTCCGGTGCCGATCTCGGTGATGATCCCGTCGCGGATGCTCACACGATCCTCGGGGCGCAGAGCCTCACCGTCGAAGATCGTGACGTCGAGGATATCGAGGTCCAAGGCTGCCTCCCGACTGCAGTGTCGTGGCAGAGGCGGATTGCTGAGCCCGCTCTCTGAGTGTGTTGTGGATCACTGTGAAATCACCTTAGCGGAACTTCCACCGTGATTCCACTGATTCCGTTGCAGAAATATGCGTCAAGCGAGGGAAACTGCAACACGGATTGCCAGTAGCGCTGATTCAGCGTCTCACACTGCGATATTCGCACTGGAAGAGTTGGCAGCAAAGGTGAAGCCGCGGGGCACCGACCTGTCGTCGATGCCCCGCGGCTTCTGTGGGGTTGAGAACTGAGCGCTTCAGCCGGGGAAGGTCTCTCCGGTGAGCTTCTCGAAAGCCTCGACATAGCGGGCACGGGTCTTCTCGACCACCTCGGCGGGCAGTGCCGGGGGAGGAGTGTCCGATGCCTTGTCCCAGCCGGACTCCTCGGTCAGCCAATCGCGGACGAACTGCTTGTCGAAGCTCGACTGAGCCTTGCCCGCCTCATAGCCCTCGGCGTCCCAGAAGCGGGAGGAGTCCGGGGTGAGCACTTCGTCGCCGAGGACGATCGTGCCGTCGGGCAGGGTGCCGAACTCGAACTTCGTGTCGGCCAGGATGATCCCGCGCTCCCGGGCGATCTGCTCGGCACGCTGGTAGATCTCCACGGTCAGGTCGCGCAGCTTCTCCGCGGTTTCGGTCCCGACGGTCTCGGCGACGGCCTCGAAGCTGACGTTCTCATCGTGCTCGCCGAGCTCGGCCTTCGTCGCCGGAGTGAAGATCGGAGGCTCGAGGCGATCGGCCTCGACGAGTCCGGCCGGCAGCTGGATGCCGCACACGGACCCGGTGGCACGGTAGTCCGACATTCCCGAACCGGTGAGGTAGCCGCGGGCCACGCACTCGACGGGGAACATGGAGAGGTTCTTCACGATGAGTCCGCGGCCGGCCACGGCCTCCGGCACGTCCGAGCTGATGACATGGTTGCCGATGACATCGGCAAGCTGATCGAACCACCACAGGCTCAGTCCGGTGAGCACCTTGCCCTTGTCCGGGATCTCCGAATCGAGCACCCAGTCATAGGCGGAGATGCGGTCCGAGGCGACCATGAGCAGCTGTTCGGCGCTCGAGGCATCGGCGGCGTCGGCGGGAATGTAGAGGTCGCGGACCTTCCCCGAATACACGTGCTTCCAGCCCGGCAGCACCGGGGCGACCGGTGCGGGGGCGGCGTATCCGGAGGCGAGCTCGATACGTCCGGCGGCGGCCGCCTCGGCGATATCGGTGCGGTGCTGCTCACCGTCCCATTTGATGTCGTCGACCGCGGCATAGGCCTTCGCCCGCGCATCGTCGAGGTCGTCGCCGAGGGAGACGACGGAGAGCACGCGGCCGCCGGAGGTGACGATGTCGCCGGTCTCGGCGATGTCCTTCGTGATCACGGCATCTTCGGGGGCGAATCCGCCGCTGGGACCGGTCGCGAGTTTCGTGCCAGCGTGGAGGACGCTGATGTCGGGCAGGGTTGCGACGGTGTCGAGCCCGCGGATGATGTCTCCGGTGCTCGGAGTGCCCGGGTAGTTCTCGGCGGCCATGACCACGGTCACCGATGAGCGCGGATCCCATTCGAGGGGTGCGGTCTCGTTCAGGCGGCCTTCGGCGGCGGCGAGCAGCGTCTGACCCAGAGGGCTGGACAGGCGGGCGAGCACCGACTGGGTCTCCGGATCGCCGAAGCGGACGTTGAACTCGA
Source organism: Brevibacterium sp. MGP-B1 (assembly GCF_057766545.1). Taxonomy (NCBI): domain Bacteria; kingdom Bacillati; phylum Actinomycetota; class Actinomycetes; order Micrococcales; family Brevibacteriaceae; genus Brevibacterium; species Brevibacterium sp. MGP-B1. The sequence continues at coordinate 28,169 of NZ_CM173407.1, forward strand.
TGACGCGCAGACCCTTCGACGTCAGCGCGAGGCCGCAGTAGAGAAGCCCGGTGAACGGGGTGCCGCGGCGGGCCATCTCATCGACGACGGGCTGGGCGACGGTGTCGATGATCTCGTCAACGGTGCCGGCAGGCAGCCATGGCAGCGGCGAATACGCGCCCATTCCGCCCGTGTTCGGGCCGGTGTCACCGTCGCCGATGCGTTTGAAGTCCTGCGCCGGCGCCAGGGGGACGGTGGTCGTGCCGTCGCAGAGGACGAACAGGGAGACCTCGGGGCCGTCGAGATAGTCCTCGATGACGACCCGGTCGGAGACCTCGAGGCAGGAGCTCGCATGCGTCAGCGCAGCATCGAGGTCATCGGTGACGACGACTCCCTTGCCGGCGGCCAGGCCGTCGGCCTTGACCACGTGCGGGGCGCCGAATTCGCGCAGCGCCGCAGCCGCCTCGTCGGTCGAATAGGCGACGACGGTGCGTGCGGTCGGCACGTCCGCGGACTCCATGACCTCCTTCGCGAACGCCTTCGAGCCTTCGAGGTGCGCGGCTTCCGCGCTGGGGCCGAAGACGGGGAAGGAGGCTTCGCGCAGAGCATCCGCAACTCCGGCGACCAGCGGGGCTTCGGGCCCGATGACGACGAGATCGACGTCGAGGGTCTCAGCCAGCGCGGTCACGGCGGCGGCATCCGAGGCATCGACCGCCTCGGTGTGGGCGATCTGCGCGATACCGGGATTGCCGGGAGCGGCGATGACGGCGTCGACCTGCGGGTCGCGCGAGAGAGCGAGGACAAGGGCGTGTTCACGGGCGCCCGAACCGATGACAAGAACCTTCACGCCACCAGCCTAAAGGGTCGTAGGCTTGAGTGCGTGACCTTCTCGACTTTCACCCCCGCACAGGCCGCCGAGCTCGCCGTCATCGAGCGCTCAGGCTTCATCGAATCCCGACACATCGGGTCCGCTGTCGTCCTCGACCCGGAGGGATCACCGCTGATCAGCCTGGGTGCCCCCGATGCTGCAGTGTTCACGCGCTCGAGTCTCAAACCGCTGCAGGCGATCGCCGCGATGAGCCTCGGAGCGCAGCTGACCGGACCCGCCGCGGCCCTGGCCGCCGCCTCGCACAAGTCGGAAGCCGGGCACGTCGAGGTCGTCGAATCGATGCTCGACGATGCTGGGCTGAGTGTCGATGACCTGCAGTGCCCGTCCGCCCATCCCGCCGACGGAGCATTCCGCCGCGAACTGCAGGAACGCGCACGGGCACAGGGGGACGAGAACACCGACCCGCGCTCGCCCCTGTATTTCAACTGCTCCGGCAAGCACGCTGCGTTCCTCGCCGCCGCCCGCGCCATCGGCGCCGACACCTCCACTTATCTGTCCCCGGACCACCCCGTCCAGCAGAAGGTCGCCGAGGTGGTCGCCGCCTTCGCCTCAGAGAAACCCTCCGCGGTCGGCATCGACGGCTGCGGAGCCCCCGTGTTCGCGCTCAGCCTCACCGGTCTGGCCCGCGCGGTCGGCCGCGTGGTGCGGATGGGCAGTGCCGAGACCGACGTCCGTGCGGCAGGGGACGCGGCAGGCGAGGAAGACCCCGCCCCGGCGACGGGGGAGTGGACGACATACGAGGCCGAGGCGCGGACCCTCATGGACGCAGTCTTCGCCGACCCGTGGGCCATCGAAGGCCACGGCCGACCGAACTCGACGGTCATCGAACGACTTAGGATCTTCGCCAAGGGCGGGGCTGAGGGTGTCATAGTCATGGCCACGAAGTCAGGATATTCGGTGGCGCTGAAATGCCTCGACGGGTCGGCACGGCCGACCAGTTGGGTGGCACTCAACCTATTGGAGAAGGCGGGCGCCTTCGAGGAGGCCTACCGGCGTTCGGCGATGTACGACGAGCAACTCGAGGACCTCTACGAGGCCATCGTGGATCCGATCACCGGCGGCACCGATTCCGAGGGGCGGACGAACGTTGTCGGCGATCTGTCACTCGGGGAAGATGTAGCGAAGATTCGACGGAGGGAGCTGGACTGATGGCGATTCGCAGAAGGATCGACCCCGATCAGGGACGCAGCGCACTCGAGCTGTGGCTGACGCAGGCGAGGCTCGACGCGGCCCCGGCCGACCGATCGACCACCGCCACCGCAGTGCGCTTCACCCTCGAAGAGCTCGCCTCCCGCGCCGAAGGCAACAGCGTCGAAGTCCGGGTCCCGCCGTTCGGCGTCACCCAGTGCATCGCCGGTCCCCGACACACCCGCGGCACCCCGCCGAACGTCGTCGAAACCTCCGCCGAAGTGTGGCTGGGTCTGGTCACCGGACGCACCGACTTCGCGACCGCGCTCGCCGCCGGGGACATCGACGCCTCGGGAACCCGAGCCGACCTCGGCGATTTCCTGCCCCTCTTCACCCCTGCAGAACTCGAGGCCCGAGCATGAGCGCACAGATCACGCAGACGACGTCGTTCATCGGCGGACGGCATGTGCCGTCACTGCTCACCTACGCCAATATCGACCCGGCCACCGGCGGCCAGCTCGGCGATATCGCCCGCGCCGGGGCCGATGAAGTCGACCGGGCAGTGAATGCTGCGGCGAAGGCACAGCGGGAATGGAAGCGCTCGAGCCCCGAGCAGCGCTCCCGCCTGCTCATCGCCACCGCGGCCGTCATCACCGCCAACCGCGACGATCTGGCCCGCATCGAATCCGAGGACACGGGCAAACCTCTCACCCAGGCCTATGCCGACGTCGATGTATGCGCCCGTTACTTCGAGTTCTACGGGCACACCATCGAGTCCTACTACGGTCACGCGATCCCGCTGGCCGAGGACATGCACGTCTACACGCGCCGAGAGCCCTTCGGCGTCACCGGGCACATCGTGGCCTGGAACTATCCGCTCCAGCTCATCGGCCGCGCCGCCGCCACCTCGCTGGCCACCGGCAACTGCGCCGTCGCCAAACCCGCGGACGAGACCCCGCGGTCGACCGTGCGGCTGGCCGAGCTCATCCACTCCGTCGGATTCCCGGCCGGAGCCTTCAACGTCGTCACCGGACTCGGCGCCGAGGCAGGAGCGGCACTGAGCGCCCACCCCGGAGTCGCACATCTGGGCTTCGTCGGATCGACGCAGACCGGTTCGGCCATCGCCCACGCCGCTGCCGATCGGGTCGTGCCCACGGTCCTCGAACTCGGTGGGAAGTCCGCGAACATCGTCTTCGCCGACGCCGATATCGATGCGGCGATCCCGTCGCTGGTGCGCTCGATCATCCAGAACGCCGGGCAGACCTGCTCGGCCGGGTCCCGGCTCATCGTCCACCGTGACATCCACGCCGAGGTCGTCGAGAAGATGGCCGCCGCCATGGCGCAGGTGACCATCGGCTACGGTCTCGACGACCCGATGCTCGGGCCCCTGATCTCGGCCAAGCAGCATGAGCGGGTGGACGGGTTCCTCTCCGAGGTCGATTCCGGGCAGATCGTCACCGGCGGAACACGGCCCGACGGGCTGGCCGACGACCTTGTCGCCGGGGCGTTCGTCACCCCGACCATCGTCGACTCCGTCGACCCGGCGTCCCGGATCGCCCAGGAGGAGGTCTTCGGTCCCGTCGTCGTGACCCTGCCGTTCGCCGACGACGATGAGGCCGTGGCGCTGGCCAACGGCACCGACTACGGTCTGGTCTCGGCCCTGTGGACGCAGAACATCTCCCGTGCCCACCGGCTGGCCGCCGAGGTCGACGCCGGTCAGATCTTCGTCAACACCTACGGTGCCGGCGGGGGAGTCGAACTGCCCTTCGGCGGATTCAAGAAGTCCGGCTACGGACGCGAGAAATCCATCGAAGCCCTCGACGAATACACGCAGACGAAGACCGTCGCCATCAAACTGTGACGGTGTCGAAGAGGGCGGTGCTGAGGTGACCTTCCCAGTCCTCGGGCTCGTCCTCATCGCCTCCGTCGCCCACGCCGTATGGAACCTCGCCGCGAAATCCGTCACCGGCAAGGGCTATGCCTTCGTGCTCGCCTACCACGGGCTCTCGGCGATCCTGCTCGCCCCACTGGCAATCGTCATCATCGCCACCGGAACGCAGCCGCTGAACTGGGGACTGGTCGGCGCGGCGGCGCTGAGCGCGATCTTCCACATCGCCTACTCGGTGGCCCTGCAGTCCGGCTACGACCACGCCCCGCTCGGCGTCGTCTACCCGACGGCGCGCGGCACCGGGCCCTTGGTCGCGATCATCATCGCCGTGGCCTTCCTCGGTGAGCGCCCCACCCTCGCTGAGGCGGCCGGAGCCTTCACCGTCATCGCCGGGATCGCTGTCGTCACGATCCGTCCCCGCGGCGGGGACGGCCCCACCAGCAGTGACGGACTGCGCCGCGGGCTCGCCTGGGGCGGGCTGATCGGGGCGTTCATCGCCTCATACACGCTGTGGGACGACTTCGCCGTCAACCATGTCAGCGACTCCCCGCTGCTCTACTTCGCCGTCTCCGAAGCCTGCGTCGGGTTGATCATGACCGCGGGAGTCTTCGCGCTTCCCGGCGGGCGGGAGAAGCGCGCCGATCTCAGAGAGATCCTGACGAGCCACAAGCGCGCGCTGGTGACCGTGGCGATCCTCTCACCCCTGGCGTATGTGCTCGTCCTCTATGCGATGCAGCAGGCACCGGTGGCGCTCGTGGCCCCCGTACGGGAGACCTCGATCATCGTCGGCACCCTGCTGGCCTGGTGGTTCTTCGGGGAGAGGAACGTGGTGCTCAAACTCGCCGGTGCCCTCATCGTGGTCTTGGGTATCGGGTTCATCGCCCTCGGGTGAGTGAGGCGCGATTCAGCGGCGGCGCCCGGGCTGTCGGCGGTTGACCCGCACCACCCGCACCGGGCACACGGCATGCGAGAGCACACCCTGCGACGTCGACCCGAGGACGGTGGCGACGAACCCGCCACGGCCACGGGAGCCGATGACCATGAGATCGGCGGTGTATGTGGCGGACACAAGCACCTCGGTAGCGGGGGCATCGAAGACCGAGTACCGCACCTCGAGTTCGGGGAAGTCGGCCTTCAGCGAGTCGGCCGCGGCGGCGAAGGCCTTGGCCGCTTCGTCATACATCCTGATCAGATGCTCCTCGCTGGGCATCCACTCGGGCGAGAGGATATGTGTGGCGGTGACCCCGACGAGGCGCAGCGGAGCACCGTAGATCGCGGCCTGAGCGGCGGCGGCACGCAGCACCGGGGTGTCGGTCTCGAAGGGATCGACGGCGGCGACGACCTCCCCGGTGAAGTCGGGGCGCGAACGTCCGGCCGCCTCGGCGGAGGGATCATCGGTCGTGCGGACGGGATCATCGACGGGCAGGGGAGTCGTCGGCATGACCCGGGTCGGCCACGTGCTCGGGACGATGACGGTGGGGCACTGCGAATGTGCGGGCATGGCCAGGGCCACGGACCCGAGGAGGCGGCCGGCGAACCCGCCGCGACCGCGTGCCCCGACGACGGCGAGGGCGGCGTTCTTCGAATGCTCGACCATCACTCCGGAGGCGTCACCGGGCGCGATCGTCGTCGACACGGGAACGGCGGCTGCAGTGACGGTGGCGGCGGCCGCCTCGGCGATGTCTTCGACGGTCTTCTTCACGGCGCTGTCGAAGTCGGCGGGGTAGACGATGTCGGCCTGGCTCATATTGACGCCGGGGACGGTGTAGGCGGAGACGATGCGGATCTCGGCGGAGGTCTTCTGTGCGTGCGTGATCGCCCACTGCAGGGCGCAGTCGGCGTTGTCGGAACCGTCGATGCCGACGATGATCGTATGGGACATATCGGAACCTCTGTCTTCTGTGGCCGTCAACCTGGTTGCGTCCAGTTTCCATCTGGTTGCGTCCAGTTTATGGGAACTGGCATGAGGCTGCCTGGGAGGAACCTCAGGCTGACTCGACTAGACTGTTCGGGACCTGTTGTTCCGGGGTGTCCCCGGTGATCCATCGGCCCCCATCGGCCACGTGTCCAAGGAGATCATGAAGGACCAGATCGACGTCTCCGTCCGTCGCAGCCCCAAGTACTCGGTGTTCATGGGCATCGGCGCGGTGCTCGGCATCGTGGTCGCGGGAATCCTCGCGGTCTTCGTCGACCCGGCCGATATGCCGATGGGCTACACGGTGGCCAAGGGCCTGGGCCTGATGCTGCTCGTCCTAGGGATCGGCGGGCTGTTCCTCGGCGGACTCGTCGCGCTCATCCTCGACTGGCGGGGGCGGAAGAAGTCGAAGGACTTCCGGGTCGGTGCGCAGATCGACATGGTCGACGACCCGAAGGAGATCGCGCGCCGTCGCATCGCCGAAGCCCGCGGGGAGGACCCGGATGCCGGCGCTGCCGAGGGCGGGACCGCCTCGGCGAGCCAGGACGCCGCACCCGAGGCGGATGATTCCGCACCTGCGGCAGAGGATGTTGCGCCCACTGCCGACGATGCGGACGAGACGGACAATGCGGACGAGGTGGGAACGGGTCGGGATACGGCCCCCGGTTCCACAGTCTGATCACCGGGTCAGCGCGCAGTTGCGGGTATGAGACAATTTCACTCGTGGCAAGAGGAGACGGGCAGCTGACGCACGAAATCGACCCCCTGGACCGCGGACCGCAGGACGAATGCGGTGTGTTCGGAGTCTGGGCCCCCGGCGAGGAAACCGCCAAACTCACCTACTTCGGGCTCTACGCCCTGCAGCACCGCGGACAGGAGTCCGCGGGAATCGCTGCCAGCAACGGCAAGCAGATCCTCATCTACCGTGACATGGGCCTGGTCTCCCAGGTCTTCCATGAGCGTGATCTCGAGCTTCTGCAGGGCCATATCGCCGTCGGGCACACGCGGTATTCGACGACCGGATCACCGTCGTTCGAGAACGCTCAACCCACCCTGGGGCCGACACCGTTCGGCACCGTGGCACTGGCGCACAACGGCAATCTGACGAACTTCGACGCCCTCGAGGCCATGGCCGATTCCCGCCGCGACCACGCGACGAAGGTCGTCGAGGAGGCCACGAAGAAGACGTCCCGCACCCGGCCCTTCCGTGATTCGTCGAACGACACCTCCCTGGTCACCGAGCTGTTCGCGACCGAAGACGGAGAGAACCTCACCGAGGCGGCCCTGACCCTGCTGCCCCATGTCGAGGGTGCATTCTCGCTGGTCTACATGGACGAGCACACCCTCTACGCAGCCCGGGACCGGCACGGGGTGAGGCCCCTGTCGCTGGGACGGCTGGAGAACGGCTGGGTCGTGGCCTCGGAGACTGCGGCTCTCGACATCGTCGGTGCGAAGTTCGTCCGCGACATCGAACCCGGAGAGCTCATCGCCATCGACGAGGACGGTCTGCGTTCGCACCGCTTCGCCGAACCGGACCAGGCCCGCTGCGTCTTCGAATACGTCTACCTCGCCCGTCCCGACAGCATGCTCGCCGGCAAGAACGTCCACGCCGCGCGCACCCAGATGGGCCGGCAGCTGGCCGAGGAATACCCGGTCGACGCCGACCTCGTCATCGCCACTCCCGAATCCGGAACGCCAGCGGCCGTCGGCTATGCCGAGGCCTCGGGCATCCCGTTCGGCCAGGGGCTGATGAAGAACGCCTATGTGGGACGCACGTTCATCCAGCCCTCGCAGACTCTGCGGCAGCTGGGTATCCGCCTCAAGCTCAACCCGATCCGGGAGAACATCGAAGGACGGCGTCTCGTCGTCGTCGACGATTCGATCGTGCGCGGAAACACCCAGCGGGCGCTGGTGCGCATGCTGCGGGAGGCCGGAGCGGCAGAGGTCCATGTGCGCATCTCCTCCCCGCCGGTGAAGTGGCCGTGCTTCTACGGAATCGACTTCGCCACCCGGGCCGAGCTCATCGCCAACGGACTGACGACGAATGAGATCTGCGAGAACCTCGGCGCGGATTCTCTGGGCTATATCTCTCTGGACGGCATGATCGCCGCCACCCAGCAGGAGCGCAGCCAGCTGTGCACCGCCTGCTTCTCGGGCGAATACCCGATTCCCGTCAACAACACCCCCGCCGACAAAGGATGCTGAGTTGAGTTCCGACGCGAACCCGAAGTCCACCACCTATGCCGCCGCAGGCGTCGACGTCGAGGCCGGAGACCGCGCCGTCGAACTCATGAAGGCCGCGGTCTCGGCCACCCACAACTCCTCGGTCGTCGGTGGGATGGGCGGATTCGCCGGACTCTTCGACGTCTCCGTGCTCAAGGACTTCGAGCGACCGCTGCTCGCCTCGTCGACCGACGGAGTGGGCACGAAGGTCGCCATCGCTCAGGCCATGGACAAGCACGACACCATCGGCTACGACCTCGTCGGCATGGTCGTCGACGACATCATCGTCTGCGGTGCCCGCCCTCTATTCATGACCGACTACATCGCCTGCGGCAAGGTCGTGGCCGAACGCATCGCCGATATCGTGCGCGGAATCGCCGATGCCTGCGCCTCGGCCGGTGTCGCACTGGTCGGCGGGGAGACCGCCGAACACCCGGGTCTGCTCGGGGCCGATGAGTACGATGTCGCCGGTGCCGCCACCGGAGTCGTCGAGGCCTCGAAGCTGCTCGGCCCGGAGAAGGTCAAGGCCGGGGACGTGCTCATCGGTCTGCCATCCTCGGGCATCCACTCCAACGGATATTCCCTGGTCCGCCACATCATCGCCGAGGCGGGATGGGGTCTGGACAAGCCGGTTTCGGAATTCGGGCGCACCCTCGGTGAGGAGCTGCTCGTTCCCACTCATGTCTACACCGGCGAACTCGCCGCTCTCTTCGACGCACTGCCCGACGCGGTGCATTCGGTCTCGCACGTCACCGGCGGGGGACTGTCGGCCAATGTGGCCAGGGTGCTTCCGCAGGGTCTGGTCGCGAAGATGTCGCGCGCCTCGTGGGAGATCCCGGCGGTGTTCTCCGTGCTCGGCGACCTCGGCGGAGTGCCGCAGGACGACCGCGAACGCACCTGGAACCTCGGCGTGGGCATGGTTCTCGTCGTCGACGCAGCGTCGGTCGACGGTGTGCTCAATGCGAGCCCCGGAGCCTGGGTGCTCGGCGAAGTCGCTACCGATGACGGTTCTCTGGCGACCGATCCCTACTATGTGCAGGGTGTCAAGGGCGTCGACGGCGGCGCCGCGATCCTGCAGTAATGGGTCGCGTGCCTCGCGCAGCCGACTGGCCTGGTCGCGGTGCATCCCTCACCCGTACTCTCACACCCTCGGCGCAGAGGCTTCGCACACCGTTAGTCTCACACCCTCGTGCTCCTGCACGGGGGTGTGCTGCTTGCGGTGCGTGATGGCCGCGGGAGTGGAGGAATTGCACTCAACGGTGCGTGATGCTCCTCGGTCCCAGCCGCCTCGGCGAGGGGATGGAGCTCGAGCTCACGGTCATTCGGCGCGGTTACGCATGGCGGGCGCCGCCTCGGCGGGGGACTGCCCACGAGCGGAGGGACCGGCGGGCCCACGACCGTCTGCGCGTACGACAGAGGGCGGGGACCGAAGTCCCCGCCCTCTGTGCGTGTCAGATCAGCCGTGTGCGGCTGGACTCATCCGAGTTCAGTTCTCGTACTCGTCGTCATCGTCGACATTGTACTTGTCGGCGTAAGCCGAGTAGTCGGGTTCATCGTCGTACGGATCGGACGGACCGGACTTGCTCGCGTCGGCGCCCAGCTCCTGCTGGAGTCTATTAAGGTCGGTATCCGGGCTGTAGTACTTCAGCTTCCGAGCTACCTTGATCTGCTTTGCCTTTGCGCGGCCGCGACCCACTGGCGTGACCCCCTCCGTCGTCAATGGGGCGAATGGCCCCGGACTAGATCTCTGCTATGCGCTTAAATCCTACCTGTTCATACTGGGAAGTTCCATTTTGTGAGTGGACCTTGGATAGGCTGAACCCATGGCCTACCGTCGCGATTATGTCGTCACCCTGCGGATCTTCGAACCTCTTGTGGTGCATTCCGAATTGCAAGACAGGCAGGTGGAGGACAACCGGTCACGCATCGAGGAGCAGATTTCCCACGACGCTGACAAGCGCTTGATCTCCCTGCCTCCTTCGCCCGTGGCTGATTCCTTCCGGCGCACTCCGATCTACCTTCCGGCGTCTCAGACCGCGGACGGGGTGGATCGTTTCTGCCCTGCTCAGGAGGACATCCGCGGGTGGGAGGCGCTCGAATCACTGACCGAGCACACCTCGAAGGCGACCTTGGACATCGTCGCTCCGAAGTCCGCTCGGCGACGTGCCGCCAGCCGTCGTGCGGAGTGGCTGCAGGATGCCAAGGACACGCGGATCTTCACCCGGGTCTCGGCCTGGGACGTGCCGCCGTCGTGGTGGCTGTTCTTCTCCCTGACCGAGGATCAGATCATCACCGAGGAGACCGACGAGGGGCTCCGTGTGCTCATCCGCACCGACATCCTGGCCGCCTCGGCGCGCATGGAATGGGCCTCGGAGACGATCGCGGACACCTCGAAGGTCGTCGATATGGTCGAGCAGACCTCGGTTCTGGCCGAGTGGATCGACACCTTCGACATGAACTCGGTCCTCGAACTCGACCTCGGCGGGATGTCCGATGTGCTGTGGCCGAGCGAAGCCGCCGAACTCGTCGACTCGTGGGTCACGGCACTGAGCAACAACGATTCCGAGTCCGCGGTCGCCGCCTTCCAGAAGTATGCGGCCGGCTGGGAGCAGCTCAACCTCTACGCCCGCAGCTCCTGACCCCAATTACTACCTGACGGGGGCTGAGCAACCTGGCGCCAGGTTGCTCAGCCCCCGTCAGGTAGCAATTAGGGCGGATAGGATTGTCTGCGAACGAGCCGCACCCGAGAGGACGAGTCCCGCAAGCGTATGGAAGAGAAGAAGCGCCGTCTCCTGACGAGCCAGGATCCCGCCGCTCAGGGGCCTGATCCCGCCGGTGCGTCCGATGGCCCCGGCTCCGGGCCGTCCGCCCCCGGTGAGTCCGCGACCGACGTTGCCACGTCCACTGGTACCCCGAAACCCGCGACCCGGGTGAAAGCGCTGTCGAAGGTCTCCATCGGCTGGCGCATCGTCGTTCCCGCTATCGCCTTCGTCATCCTCACCTGCGGACAGTTCCTCAACACGAACGACTTCTTCCCGCTCGGATCGCTCACTCAGTACGCCACCGCCAAAGACCTCAACGGGACCGTCAACTCCACGTGCATCGAAGCCCAGTTCCCCGGTGAGGACGAACCGCGCCGCCTCGGGTTCAACGCCGCCACCGTCGGCATCGAACGCGGTGATGTCGAATCCCAGCTCGACCGGGTCATCGCCCACCCGGAGCTCCTGCAGTCGATGGCCGACTCGTACATCCGGCTGCACCCGGACGAACCGAAGCCCGAAGCGATGATCCTCTGCCGCACCACCACACAACTGAAGAACGGCCTGGCCGTCGGCGAACCCGAACAGACGACGCTGGCGAAGTGGGAGGTCCGATGAGCAGCATCCCGACCCTGAGGTCCACCCCCACCGAGGCGGCCCCTACGAATCCGTTCCTCCGCTGGTTCATGCCCGAGGTCCCTCTGGCTCGGGTGGCCGTGTTCCGCGTCTTCATCTACGTCTTCATCATCATCGATGTGCTCACGATCTCCGGTGATGTCATCGCCCACGGCTGGACGCCCGAGTTCTACCAGCCACTGTGGTTGGCGAGGTTCCTCCACATTCCCGCCGTCAGCGTCCTCGGCGCACAGATCCTGCTCACCCTCATCATCGTCTTCTCGCTGCTCGCTGCCGCCGGAATCCTTCAGCGCCTCAGCGGCTGGGCGGTGGCGCTCAGCTTCGGCGCGTGGATGTTCTACACCCAGGGCTACGGTTACGTCGCCCACGATCATATGGCGCTCGTCATCGCCGCCTTCGTCCTGCCGACGATCGGAACGGCGCGCTTCCGGGACGTCGGCACCGCCTCGGCGCGGGCCGGCTGGGCGCTGCGGATGGTGCAGATCTCCGTCGTCCTCACCTACTTCTACTCGGTGGTGATGAAGTGGATCGCCTCGGGCAACATCACCCACTGGGCCAACGGTGCGGTCATCATCTGGGCGCTCATGCGCCGCGGCGCCGAATGGTCGAAACCGTTCCTCGAGATGCCCGGCCTCCTCATCGCCGCGCAATGGGCGACACTCGTCTTCGAGTTCCTCTCACCCGTCGTCCTGTTCCTCAAGCGCAAGTGGCTGTACGGGGCCGTGGCCTTCTTCTTCCTCTTCCACCTCATGACCTACCTGGCGCTGGGCATCCACTTCCTGCCGACCGTCATCTGCTGGGCGGCGTTCCTGCCACTGGAGAGGCTCGTGCCCAAGCGCTTCACCAGCACGGGCACCGCCTAATCCGCGGCGTCGTCGACCCGGCTGAGCGCGCTGATCACGGCGCGCACCGCGACACGTTCGGCCGTGTCCGGACGCATCACGGCTACGATCCAGCGTGTCGTCGTCACCCCCGTCAGCGGCACCAGTGACAGTCCCGCATCTCGCGGCGTCGTGAACCGGGGAAGGAGCGCGACTTGGTCCGAGGAGGCGACGATCGCTTCGATGAGCCGGTTGTCCCGGATGCGTTGGACGACGTCGAGGTCGCGACCGGTGAGATGCTCGATCGAGGTGAGGATCGTGTCGAAGGGGTATCCGCGGGGTACTCCCACCCAGCGACAATCGACGACATCGTCCGGGGTCAGCTCGGCGCGATCGGCAAGCCGATGGCCGATGGCGAGGGCCACGTCGATCGGTTCGCGGGCGAGCGGGACGACGGTGAGTCCGTCGGTACCCAGGGGGCGTTCGGCGACGAGGCTGTGTGCGACGACGATATCGACATCTCGGGTCAGCCCCGCGAATTCGTGCTCGGCGAGGTCGACATCGTCCATGCGCAGATCGATGTGCGGGTGGTCCTCCCGCAGCCTGCGCAGCGCATCGGGGAGGAGGTGGGTGAGCGCGCTCGGCAGCCCGGCCAGGGCGATCTCTCCGGCAGCTTCGCCGAGGTGGCCCTCCCATTGGGCCTGCACCCGGGCAAGGGTGCGGGCCACGTCCCGACCACCGTCGGCGAGCAGTCGTCCCGCGGCTGTGAGCGTGAGTCCGCGACCGGCGGGTTCGACGAGAGCGTGGCCGATCTCGCTCCCGGCCTGCCTCAGCTGCTGAGAAACGGCCGACGGGGAGCGATAGGTGACATCGGCGACGGCGGTGACGCTGCCGTATTCGTCGAACAGGCGCAGCAGCTCAAGATGCTTCGGATCGATGACCATGAAGCCATGCTACAGAGTCGATGAAGCACTCTGCGATTGTGCTTCATTGTTGTCGAAGTTGAGAATGGAGCCATGTCATTCAAGCACTGCCTTCTCGCCGCCTCGGTGGCGGTCATGTGGGGACTGAATTTCCTCGCCATCGATTTCTCCCTGGCCCAGTTCCCGCCCTTCTTCCTCGTCGCTCTGCGCTTCGCCCTGCTCGCGGTCCCCGCGCTGCTTTTCGTCCCGAAGCCCGACGTCAAAGCGCGGTGGATCATCGGCTACGGACTCGGCTTCGGACTGCTGCAGTTCCTCTTCCTCTACTGGGCGATGGCCGCCGGCATGCCCGCGGGACTCGCCTCCCTCGTCCTTCAAGCCTCGGGCCCCTTCACGGTGATGCTGGGCATGACATTCCTTCGCGAGAAGGTCCGCGGCTCCCAGATGCTCTTCCTCCTCATCGCGATGGCCGGACTCGCGGTCGTCGGCTGGCAGCGCTTCGACTCGCACGCGAGCTTCCTGCCCTTCCTCCTCACGCTCGCCGGCGCCTTGGGCTGGGCGATCGGCAATATCTGCAACCGGCAGGCCCACACCACCGAGCCGATCAAGCTGACGATGTGGATGTCGCTCGTCCCGCCCGTGCCGATGCTCGCCCTCTCCCTTGCGGTCGAAGGACCCGACCGGGTCGGGGCGTCGGTCGCGGGGCTGACCACCCCCACCGGACTTCTTGCCATCGCTGGGCTGATCTATACAGTGGTCATCGCGACGATCCTCGGTTCGGGCATCTGGTCGTGGCTGATGTCGCGCAACCCCGCCGGAGTCGTCGCCCCCTTCTCGATGCTCGTGCCCGTCGTCGGAATGAGCGCGGCGTTCGTTTTCCTCGGCGAGCGGGTCACCGTCGGCGAGCTGTGCGGGGCCGTCCTCGTCATCATCGGGGTCCTCGGCGCGGGTCTGAAGGCCGCGAAAGGTGCGAAGATCCTCGCCGCCGCTGAGGCGGTCGTGCCCGTGAGTGCGCAAACGGAGGATTCCGACGCGGGCGTTTCCATCAAGGCCAGTTGACAGGGGTTCGCGTAGCCTGAGGTCATGACCGCCGATGATGCGCCTCCGACCCTTCATGACGACCGCCTGTCCGTCGAGGATCTGCTCGCGTCCCCGCGAGGACGCTCGCTCGTGTTCGGGCTGGCCCTGAATGGGCGCGACGACGAATTCGACGAGGAGGGCGAACCGCTCACCGAGGGGGCGCGTGCGCTTTCCGAGGCTCGTCACGATGTCTTCATCGCCGGCTTCCTTGCCGATAAGGAGCAGGGCGCTGCGGTGGCGATGTTCCTCGGCGAGGGAGACTCCGAACCACAACCCGGAGACGTCACTGCCCAGGACGTCGCGGCAACCCTGCGACGCGTCACACCGCTGAGGCCGACTCAAATTGACCTGGAGAACGAGATGGCCAAAGTCATCTCCGGCGCCATGTACTGGCAGCGTCCTCACGGTGCCGATCAGATCGCTGCTGACCCAGAGGTGCGGGACGCTCTGCGCCCCTTCGCGGAGATGCTCATATCCTCTGGCCTGCTCGATGTCTGGACCGCGCCTCTGCACCCGGGCAATCAATGGGCTCTGGCTTGGGACGACGCAGATCATCGCAGTGGGCTGCCTGCAGTATTCGACCGGCCCCTAGGTCCTGTTGATTCGACAGCGGCGCCTGCGATCACGCTGACCGATCTCTATCCGCCTCTCGAAGGAGACGGGGCGAGTCTCTCGTGGGGATTGGACGAGTGGCTCGCAGATGTCCTCACCACGGAAACCCGTTACCGTCACGATTTCGCCAAGAACCCGCATATGGAGCTCAGCGGCGAATGGTGGTCGACTCCGCCAGACGGGCTCTGGTCGTCGACGGGGACCTGGCCGGACGGAACCCTGATCGGCGTCGAACTCGTCGAGGACGATTTCGGTCTCGAGCGTGCCCGAGCCTGTCGTCTGCGACTGCGCCCGGACGCCCGTATCGTCGAGATTCGCGCACCTGAGGATTGGGCCGATCTGTGCCGCCGCTACCCGCTCGACGTCACCGCCCAGCGCCGCTATGTCTGGTCCGAGACCACCGGGCGCAAGGGCCGCTGGGTCATCCCCGACTGGTCACGGGTGGCCGAGGAATTCGACGGTGTCCACGTCGGTCTGGCAGGCTATCTGCGCACGGCCGGTGCGGTCATCGATGTGACGGAGGGCCGCCTCGGCGAGGAATCGGAGACCATCCCCACGGCCGGGAACACGGACGATCGGACCGCGAGTCTCGTGGCAGGGTGGCATCCGGATACGACGTTTTGGCTGAACAACGTCATCGAGGCCGTCACCGAGGTGGCCGAACGGCACTATGACGGCGACGCTGATCGGTGGGTGCGGGGCTGAGTCAGCTGAATGAAAGTCAGTCGCCCGGGGACAGGCTGGGTGCCTCGTCGATGCCGAAACGGGTCTTGAGAGCCCGGCGCGCGGCGAACCAGCCGTTCATTCCGTGCACGCCCGGGGCCGGTGGGGTCGCCGCCGAGCACAGGAATGCCCCGGGCACGCCGAGGCTGTAGGAGTCCCAGGTCAGACGCGGGCGGGCCATCATGCGGTAGAAGGACACGACGCCGGTCGCGATATCCCCGCCGATGTAGTTCTGGTTGTGGCCGGCCATCTCGGAGGCGGGGATCGCGTTGTGCGCGACGATCCGATCGCGGAAGCCGGGAGCGAAGCGTTCGAGCTGGCGGGTGATGTACTCGGTCGGGTCGAGCGGGCAGTCGAAGGGCACGTGCGCATACGTCCACAGCGGTCGCAGGCCGCCCACCTCGCGGGATGGGTCGAAGACGGTCGGATCCGAGACGAGGCACACGGGATCGGCGGGCATGCGACCGGACATCACCTGCGCCTCGGCGGCGGCCATCTGCGCCCGGGATCCGCCGATGTGGATAGTGCCGGCGCGTCCGACCGCGGGATCGGACCAGGGGACCGGGCCGTCGAGGACGAAGTCGACCTTCGCAGCGGCATTGCCGTGTTTGAAGCTGCGCAGAGCTTTGTCGACGTGGCTCGGGATGAGTCCCGAGAAGATCTGCGCGGCGTTCAGCGCCGAGGTGTCGAGCAGGTAGGCGCGGGCCGCTGGCATATCCGAGACGTGGTCGATGCGCGCATCCGTGTGTACGGTTCCGCCGTGGGCTTCGAGGTCGGCGACGAGGTAGTCGATGATCGCCTGCGATCCGCCGATGGGGGAGGGCCAACCTCCTGCGTGGGCGACGGTCGAGAGCATCGTGGCCGTGGCCGCGGTGCCCATGGCCGGCAGCCCGCCGATCGCGTGCGCGGCGACACCGGAGAACAGGGCCTGGGAGGATTCGTGGGAGAGCGGAATGTTCCACGCGGGACTGGCCTGGGACAGGAGCCGAAGGCCGAACTTCACGACGTTCGCGATGCCGGGAAGATCGCGCAGGGTCTCCGGCACAGAACGTTTGTCGCCGAGGGAGAGCCAGATCGCGTCATCGACCCGGTCGAGGAGCGGGGCGAAGAAACGCCGCCATTCCGGTCCTGCCGCGCCGAGGTGGTCGACCGTCTTCTCGAGATCGTGGAAGGCCAGCGCGGCGGGCTTGCCGTCGAGGGGCTGGGCGTAGGAGATCTCGGGGGTGGTGAACTCGAGGCCGCGGGCACGCAGGTCGAAGTCGACGAAGAAGGGGCTGGCGATCGCCAACGGGTGGACGGCCGAGCAGATGTCATGAGTGACGCCGGGAGCCAGACCGAGGTCGAGGGTGCGGGCGCCGCCGCCGATCGTCGGCTGAGCCTCGTAAACTTCGACGCTCAGCCCGGCACGGGCCATGGTGACGGCGGCGGCCATGCCGTTCGGGCCGGATCCGATGACAACTGCATCAACACCTGTGCTCATGTGGCCAGTCTAGGTCAGTGAGATGGACGGCTGCGGTGTGCGTTCCCTGGCGGCTCAGTTGTCGTACACGTTGTCGAAGAAAGCGCATTCGAGGTCGACGGCCCGCTGCCAGATGCGGGTGAGGGTCTTGGCCTCTGAACTTTGGTCTTCTTCCTCCGGGAATACGCGTTCGAGTTCGTCGACAAGGAACTGCACCCACCCGTGGAAGGCCTCGCCTCGGTGGAGATCGATCCAGCCTCGGTGAATATGTCGCGGCGGCATGTCCATCCGGGACTCGGCCCAGTCGAGATAGAGCCATTCGGCGACAACGAGGACGACGAGCAGCTGCGGATACGACGCCGAAGCGACTGACGAGTCCATGAGATCGCGGAACCCAACCGTCGGGGCGGTCAGTTCCGGGTGGAGATAATCGGCTGTATCGACTCCCAATTCGGCGAAGGAGTCGACGAAATAGGTGTCCTCATCGGCGACGAGCATTCCCAGCTGTCGGGCGAACCGCAGCTTCGCCTCGAGTTCATCGGCGTGGGCCACGCATGCGCCGAGCATCGACAGAAACGACTCGAAGAACTGATAGTCCTGCACCAGATAGTCGCGCATCACGGCGTCGTCGATGCTGCCGGCGAAGAGCTCCTGGACGAATCTGTGTTCGACGGCTCCCGCCCACTGCGAGCTGGTCGAACTCACCAGTGCTGATACCGCTCCGTCGGCGTCCACAGTGATCGATGTGTCGAAATCTGTGGTGGTCATTGCTTGTCCACTCCCTCCGCCGGTGCTCACCGGATCAGGTTCAAAGGGTCTGCATACGCACTCTCAGCGCCGGTCCTTTCGGCGCTCCCCTGTAGCACTTCGACACTATCATCGGGCTCAGGTGTGCTGTCAGTGCGAACGGGCCAGGGCCGGCAGATCAGGGCCGGTCGGGCCGGGACCGGCGGATCAGGGTCGGCCGTTCCAGATCGCGATTGTCGAGCACCCATGTGGCGTGTTCCCACGGAGCAGCCTCGGCGAAGTAGAGTCGCTGACCACCGACGTAGCGGCGATTCGACTCATCCTCGGGATCGGCATCGAAGGCTCCGGCAAACCGCTCGTTTCCTCGTGGGACCGAGACTTCAAACGGAACATCGACCCACACGCTCGCATCCCAGAGATCCACAAGCTCGGGACGGTGGAGGAAGATTCCCTCGACCAGGAGGACGCAGTCGCTCGGCAGGCTCCGAGGTTCCGGCGCAAGCGGCCGATCCTCGTCGACGTCCCATACGGCTGGAACGATCGCGCCGCCTCGTCGAAATGGTTCGACGACGGAATCGACGAAAGCTCCGTAGTCATAGGAATAGCGATAGAAAGTGTCTGGCCCCTTACCGTGGGCGTAACGTGTCGCCCGAGGGAAGTGGAAGCCGTCGATGCTGATGGCGGTGACCCGGCGGTCGGAACCATGTCCAGGAACGTCCGCAGCGATCTTGGCCAAATTCACGAGCTCGTGAGCGAGCATCGTCTTCCCCGCACCGTCGACCCCATCGAGGGCAATGAACGCGCGTTGCCTAGGCCGGACTGTTCGCAGTTCCGCCAGTAGTTCCGTGAGCACGCGGGTACGGGAACTCACCGGGATGCCGACCCGGCGGGGGATACCGACCGTGGGGCCGCCTCGGCGAGGGTGTCGGCGATGAAATCGGCGATACGGTCCGCGGCAGGTTGACGACCTGCCGACTGTTCGGCGGACTCGACGGACGGGTTGTAGTTCGTGTTCGTGTTGATGTCGTAGACGACCTGACGGCCGTCGGCGGTCTCGATGAACTCGATGCCGGCGATCTCGATGCCGAGGTCGGCCAAAAGCGTCTCGAGCCGAGCGATGAGCGGTGTTCCGGCCGAGATCTCCTCACGGCGGGCGAACTGGGGGACCGCCTCGACGTCGGGATCAGCCCCGGCACCCGGAATCGTGCAGGCATCGGCCGGGCACAGCTCGAACGACCCACCTGAGACATCGACGCGCACCGCATAGTGGAAGCGTCCGCCGATGAATTCGGCACGAGTAATGAACGGCTGGGCCGACTGCACGTACTCCTGGATGAGAGTGATGCCGTCGATCGGCGCATTCGCGCCACCGGGTGCGAACTCATCGGCGACCGGCTCAAGCTCGGCGTGGGAGTCGAAGCGACGCACACCGAGGCCTTTGCCGCCCTGATTGTGCTTCGTGATGAACGGGGGAGTGAATCCGGCAGCGGCCTCGACGAGGGCTTGCGGACCGAACGCGGCCGCGGTGAGCGGCACATCGAACCCTCGGCCGGCCAGCTCGCGATGCTGTCGGATCTTGCTCACCTCGAGCTCGTAGACTCCACGACCGTTGATCACCCGGCGGCCAGCGGCGGCGAGCCAGTCGAGGACCGCACGCCCGTACTCCTTCACATGCGGATCGGTTCGCGTGTGCGAGGACGCAGAAAGCCGCGACCAGAAGATCCCCTGTGGAGGCCCGGCGGCGAGATCGATCGTGGTCTCGGGCAGCAGCCATTCGACATGTGCGACGCCGAGGCTGTCGAACGCATCCGTGAATGGTGCGATCCATTCCGGATTGTCGTGGATGATGTACACCGTCGGAGTGCCGCAGACGGGCAGGGCATGAGAACTCATCGCGAACCTTCATCGTGTGGAGCCGGTGCGGCCGAGAGTACGCGGAAACATCGGCGGATCTGCTCAACAATCCTACGCCCTGGTGTCCAGCCCTTCGCTGTGTCAGTGCGGCGGCGTAGACTCAGGACATGGCTATCGCAAAGCAGCCCGTTGTCGTGCTCGACGCCCCTGACGCCGGTGAACTCGCAGAGTTCTACGGCAAACTCCTGGACTGGTCGGTCACCGTCGAAGAAGACGGCACCTGGGCAGAAGTCGTCTCCAATTCGTGGCCGCCGATCTGCGTCCAGCAGGTCGAGGACTACCACGCACCCAGTTGGCCCGGTCAGGCCCACCCGCAGCAGATGCACCTCGACGTCATGGTCGATGACCTCGACGTCGCAGAGAAGGCCGTGCTCGAGATCGGTGCAGGCAAAGCCCCAGAGCAGCCCGGAGAGACGTTCCGAGTGTTCCTCGACCCGGCCGGCCACCCGTTCTGCCTGTGCAAGGGATGACCGGCCCCGCCCAGAGCTGATCCGGAGAGACCGTCGGCGCTGATACGTGCCGGCTCAGACCAGGTCGGCCTCCTCGTTGAGCTCCTGGGCGAGGTCCTTCGCCTCTTCCTTCGACGCCGCCGACGGAGTCGAACCCCACAGCGGACGACGATTGCTCTCAGGCACGAAGTGGATCGTGACGAGCCCGATGACTCCAGCGGCCATGAGGTAGATCGCTGGCCACATGAGGAATCCGGTGGCGTTGATGAGCGAGGTCATGACGAACGACGTAGTGCCGCCGAACAGCGAGATCGAGACGTTGAACGCGATCGCCAGGGCACCGGCGCGGACCATCGTCGGGAACAGCGACGGCAGAGTCGAGGGCATCGTAGCGCTGAAGCAGATGAGGCTGAGCCCCATGATGAGCAGGCCGAGGAAGACTACGAAGTCGTTGTGCCCGCGGATGAGCCACAGTGACGGGAACGAGAGCACGATGAGTGAGAGCGCTCCCGCGCGCACAACGGCCTTGCGGCCCAGCCTGTCCGAGAGCTTGCCGATGACCGGGATGAGCGCCAGACAGCAGGCCATGACGATGATCTGCAGGACCTGCGAGGTCAGTTCTGAGACTCCGCCGCTGCCCTGGAGGTCCTCGACCATCGGGAAGTACACGGGAATGAACGAGGTGAGCATGTAGTTCGTCACGTTCCAGGCCAGCACCAGACCACAGCAGGCCAGCAGGTTCGGCCACAGCTTGAAGATCTTTTTGAACTCGCCCTTGGCGTGGTTCTTCTGTTCCTCCTGTTCGGAGAGCTTCTCCATCTCCTTGTAGGCAGGAGTATCCGCGAGCTTCGTGCGCAGGTAGACGCCGATGAAGCCGAGAGGCAGAGCGACGAAGAACGGGATCCTCCAGCCCCACGACTCGAGGAACTCGGGAGTCGAAACAGCCTGCATGATCGTGGCGACGAGTGCACCGAGGACGTAGCCGGTGAACGTTCCGACCTCGAGCAGGCTGCCGAGGAAGCCGCGGCGCCGGTCGGGTGCGTATTCGGCGATGAAGGTCATCGCATTCGAGTACTCGCCGCCGGTGGAGAAGCCCTGGAGCAGACGGCAGGCCAGCAGCAGGAACGGCGCCCACAGGCCGACGGTCGCATAGTCGGGGATGACACCGATGAGGAAGGTGCCGGCGGCCATCATGATCATCGTCATCGCCAGCACCTTGTTGCGCCCGATCTTGTCGGCCAAAGGGCCGAACACCAGACCGCCGAGCGGACGGACAAGGAAGGCGACGGCGAAGAGTCCGGCGACGATGACGGTCCCGATCGGTCCTGAGTCCTCCGGCAGGAAGATTCCCTCAATCACGACGGCGAGGTAGCCGTAGACACCGAAGTCGTACCATTCGGTGATGTTGCCGATGGCCGCGGCGCCGATGGCCCGCTTCGTGACGTCGGGCTTGGTCACTGTGATCTCTTCCGGCCGCCACCGCCGGCGGACATTATCCGGTCCGAACATGCCCCTCCCTCCGATTGCCGGTGAGAGGCTTGCGGGAACGCGATCCGGGCGCGAACTCGCAGAGTGTGAGAATCACGCGCAGTCGTCTCCGCGAGCCCCTCATCGTTCTGGTTGATGTCGTTGCTCTCAGCCAGGTCGCCCCGACGAAAAACACCACTCAAGGCTAGTCCTCTCATCTCTCATGGCAACCCCGATTGCGCGGGAACCCCCGATTTGGAGGTTGTGAACAGCCCGTCGCAGGTCCGTCTAAAGTGATTCCATGCGCGTTCTCACCAGCTTTGATGATCGTGATCCCGTTCCCTGGGCCAACGGTGCCGGGGAGACGACCGAGCTCGTCTCCCTCGCCGACTCCGAGAATCTGACCCCGCTTGCGCGGCCGTGGCGACTGAGCATTGCACGGCTCGACCGCACCGCCGAGTTCTCCGCCCTGCCCGGGATGGCGCGCACCTTCCTGCCCACCGCCGAGGTGGTGCTGTCCGTCGACGGTCGAACACACCGCATTCCCCGGCTGACTCCGCTGCGCTTCCGCGGGGACCGAGCCGTTGTCCTCACTGAACTGGGTGAGCCGTGCTTCGCAGTCAATCTCATGGTCGCTCAGGCGGATTCGGTCGACCCGCCTCGGCGAGGGCTGGCGATGATCGGCCCCGACGAGGAACACGCAGTGAGGGCGGACGACGGCGCCGCCTTCCTCCTCACCCTCGCGTCGAGCCCGGACCGCCCGCGTTTCCAGCTGTTCGAACTCACCGGTTCCGATGGTCCGGCGGACCGCCTCGGCGGAGTCCTCCTGCGCTGAGGGAAGACGGGGTCCACACGTCTGGGGAAATGGTGTGAGGCGCGTGTCTGCCGCATCACACCGGTTGTCGTTTTCGCAGGTCATCACGCCTACCCGCGGTCGGGTGGGTCAGCGATCTCCCAGACTGTGAGGGGGTGGGTCAGGATGTCCGCACACTCGAGTCCGATACTGGTGAGAAGTACGTGTTTATGGAGGACCATTGGCATCGAATCACGGCGAAACCGACCAGACGGACAAGCAGCGGACGACTCCCGGCAGTGAGGCTCCGACGAGCGCGCCGCGGCACTCTCAGACTCTGCCGCTCATCACCGAGGAGATCGCGGAGAGGCCTCGTACCGAGGCGGCGCCGACCGAGCATGTCACTACTCCGGTGATGCCGCCCAATCCGATCCGCCGTGACGATCGGACCGGAGCAAGTCCGGCGAAGAGCGTGTCGGCGGAGACCGTGGGCACCGAGGACGGGCAGCGGACTGCCTCGGTGCCGTCGAGGGACGGGAGCCAGGTGGGAGAAGCGACTGGCGGTGCGGACGAGAAGAAGTCCGAAGGGCGCATTTCGGCCACCCAGTTGATCGCGGGTGCCGGTGCCGCGGCGACCTCCTCGGTCATCGGTGGTCAGCTCGGCGTCGCCGGCACCGTCGTCGGCGCGGGCATCGCGAGCATCGTCACCGGTCTCGCTGTCACCCTCTACGGCCGCAGCCTCGACAAAGGCAAGGAGAAGATCCAAGAGGTCGGCTCCAAGCTGGCCCCGGCCGTCAAGGCGAAGATCGCAAAGAACCCCACCGCGAAGACCGCAGCTGTCGATCAGACACTTGCCGAGGATTCGGCCTTCGCCCCGCCGGAGCCCACCGGTGGCCATGCGACTGCGTCAGCCGCCTCGGTGCCGCACGACAGAACAGCCGAAGACGGCGACAGCAGTGAAACCGAGAGCGAGCCCCGTTCCTGGTGGCAGAAGCTGCGACGCAAACGGGTCCTCTACCCGTTGACGATCGGCGTCGCTGCCTTCGGAATCGGACTCGGTGCGGTCGTCGTGGCCGAGAACTTCACCGAAGCCGATATCTCACCGGGCACCTCGCAGATCTCACGATCGGTGACCGGGCAGTCGACGAACGACGAATCCGTCACCGACGACGGAACTTCGAACTCCGGGACCGCCGGGGACGAATCGTCGAGCGGATCCGGGTCGGGCGCCGATGGCGGTCAGAGCTCATCGAACAGCGGATCGAACACGCAGAACGGTCAGTCCACCTCGGCGGGGGAGACCGGCACCGAAGGTGCGGCCGAGGGACAGGAGTCTCAGGGCACGGACACGACGACGGGCACGAGCGATTCCACCGGCAGTTCGACGAGCACCGACGGCACCGAAGCGAGCAGCGGTTCCACCTCGACCGATGGCACCGGCAGCACCGGGGACACCAGCGGCGGGGCGAGCGGCAGCACAGGCTCCGGATCCGGCTCGGACGGTTCGGGCAGCGGTTCCGGCAGCGGCTCGTCGGGTTCGGGCGGATCCGGAACCGGCGGTTCCGGTGGTGGGTCGGCCGCCTCGGCGGAGGGGTGAGCCGGACAACGTCGCGGACGGGAATTTAGACAGCCCACCCTTGGTTGTTTCGAGTAGAGAACATCGCTAGGTTGAAACTAACTCCGACAGTGTTCTGCCGAAGTCGGGATATCGAGCCTGGCGAACGGCGCTCTGCCGATCGATCAGCTGCACCGGCGGGAAGCACTTCTCACCGGTGGCCGTGATCGCGGTCTGAGTGACGCCGCCTGAAATCAAACGGTTGAAGGAGATGTTATGACGCAACATACAGATCATGAATACGCCGGTCACGACAATACGAAGGCATCGACGACCGAGTCCGGTGCGCCGCGGGAATCCGATGCTCACTCGCTGAGCGTCGGCGCGAACGGGCCGCTGCTGCTCCACGATGTGGCTCTGGTTGAGAAGCTTGCTCGCTTCGACCGTGAGCGTGTTCCCGAGCGCAGCCCCCACGCCAAGGGATCCGGCGCATTCGGCGAGTTCGAAGTCACCGAAGACGTCTCCAAGTACACGAAGGCGGACTTCCTGCAGCCGGGCAAGAAGACCCCGATGCTCGCGCGCTTCTCCACTGTCGCCGGTGAGCTCGGCTCGCCCGACTCCTGGCGTGACGTGCGCGGATTCGCGCTGAAGTTCTACACCGAAGAGGGCAACTTCGACATGGTGGGCAACAATACCCCCGTGTTCTTCGTCCGTGATCCCATGAAGTTCCCCGACTTCATCCACTCGCAGAAGCGCACCCCCGATTCGGGTCTGCGCAGCAACAATATGCAGTGGGACTTCTGGTCGCTCTCGCCCGAGTCGGCTCACCAGGTCTCCTACCTCATGGGACCCCGCGGCCTGCCCAAGAGCTGGCGCCACATGAACGGCTACTCCTCGCACACCTACATGTGGGTCAACGCTGAGGGAGAGAAGTTCTGGGTCCAGTACCACTTCCACACCGACCAGGGCGTGGAGAACATGAGCAACGAGGAAGCTGGTCGGATGGCCGGCGAGGACGCGGACATGCACCGCCGCGACCTGTTCGATGCCATCGAGCGCGGGGACTACCCGTCCTGGACCTTCAGCGTGCAGATCATGCCGTACGAAGAGGCCAAGGACTACCGCTTCAACCCCTTCGACCTGACCAAGACCTGGTCGAAGAAGGACTACCCGCTCATCAAGGTCGGCAAGTTCACCCTCAACGAGAACCCCTCGAACCACTTCGCACAGATCGAGCAGGCTGCCTTCAGCCCCTCGAACACCGTGCCGGGGACCGGGCTCTCGCCGGACAAGATGCTGCTGGGCCGCGTGTTCTCCTACCCGGATGCGCAGCGCAATCGCATCGGCACGAACTTCAACCAGCTGCCGGTCAACGCCCCTGTCACGAAGACGAATTCGTACGACAAGGAGGGCCAGATGCAGTACCACCACTCGGGTAATGCACCGGTCTACGCCCCGAACTCGTACGGACGTTCCTTCCAGGACGAGCAGGGACCGGTCGACAACGGCTGGGAGGCCGATGGCGAGCTGGTTCGCAGCGCCTACAGCCTGCACTCCGAGGACGACGACTTCGGCCAGGCGCACACCCTGGTCCGCGAGGTCTACTCTGAGGAAGAACGCCAGGGTCTTATCGAGACCGTCGCCGGCGGACTCTCCGACGGAGTCGAGGAGCCGGTGCTGTCGAACGCGATCCAGTACTGGAAGAACATCGACGCCGAGGTCGGCGCAGCCATCGAGGCCAAGGTCAAGGGCTGACAGGCTCTGAGACCTTGAGCGTCTGACCGCTCGAGAGTTCGGCACGAGACGGCGGCCCGGAACCTCCCACCGCGGGAGCGTCCGGGCCGCTTTCTCTTTTTCCGTTTTCCAATTACTACCTGACGGCGGCCCAGCAACCTCGCGCCAGGTTGCTGGGCCGCCGTCAGGTAGTTCGTGGAGTCAACTGAGGTGGGCGGCGCGTTGGGCGATGCGACCGCCGGCGAGGACCATCTCGACCTGACGGGGCGACAGGCCATGGCTGAATTCGAACTTTCGGCCGGCCGCCTCGGCGGTGATCGTCGTCCCTTCACCGAGCTCATCGCGCAGACCACGGAACTCAAGCACATCACCCTGGGATAGGGATTCGTAGTCGGATTCGTTCGTGAACTCAAGAGCGAGGACGCCGAAGTTCGCGAGGTTCTGCCAATGGATCCGCGCCAACGATTTCGCCACCACGACCCGCAGTCCGAGATAGCGGGGAGCGATGACCGCATGCTCACGTGAGGACCCCTGACCGTAGTTCTCCCCACCGACGATCGCATGCCCTCCGTCGTGCTCGGCGGCGCGGGTGGCATAGGTGTCATCGACCTGGATGTAGACGAACTCGGAGATCTTCGGGATGTTCGACCGGTACGGCAGAACGCGGGATCCGGCGGGCATGATCTCGTCGGTGGAGACGTTGTCGCCGACCTTGAGCAGGACCTCCAGATCGATGTCATCGGGCAGCGGTTCGAAGTCCGGCAGGGTCGAGATGTTCGTTCCTTTGACGAGCTCGACCGACCGGGCTTCCTCCGGTTCCAGCGGTGGGACGAGCATCTTGCGGTTCGCGGAGTACTTCTCGGGCAACCGCACTTCGGGATAGTCCATGTCGAGATCGCGAGGATCGGTGATCTTCCCGGTCAGTGCGGCAGCGGCCGCGGTCTCCGGCGAGCACAGCCACACGGCGTCCTCGTCGGTACCGGACCGGCCGGGGAAGTTCCTCGGCATGGTGCGCAGACTGTTGCGCCCGACCGCCGGAGCCTGACCCATGCCGATGCAGCCCATGCAGCCGGACTGGTGGATCCTGGCCCCGGATCCCACCAGAGAGGTCAGCCATCTGCCGGCGATGAGGTCGGCAAGGACCTCCCGTGAGGTGGGATTGATGTCGAGTGAGATCTGCTGGTGGATCTGGCGGTCGGCAAGTGTTTCGGCGACGACGGCGAAATCCCTCAGTCCCGGGTTCGCCGAGGAGCCGACGACGACCTGGAAGACGTCGTCACCGGCGACCTCGCGCACCGGAGTGACATTGCCCGGCGACGAAGGTGCGGCGATGAGCGGCTCGAGCTGGGAGAGGTCGATGGCGTCGGTGAGGTCGTACTCGGCACCCTCGTCGGCCTCGATGCGGGTGAAGTCCTCACTGCGGTCGACGGCTTCAAGGTAGTCGCGGACGGCATCGTCGGCGGGGAAGACCGTGGCGGTGGCGCCGAGCTCGGCACCCATATTCGCAATCACGTGACGGTCCATGGCCGTGAGGTTCTTCAGGCCCTCTCCGTGATATTCGATGATCTTTCCGACTCCGCCTTTGACGCCGTGGCGACGCAGCATCTCGAGGATGACGTCCTTGGCCGAGACCCAGTCGGGCAGGGTGCCCGTGAGCTCGACGCCCATGATCTGCGGCGCGCTGATGAAGAGGGGCTCACCGGCCATGGCCATGGCGATCTCGAGCCCGCCGACGCCGATCGCGAGCATTCCCAGGGCACCGGCAGCGCAGGTGTGCGAGTCGGAACCGATGAGAGTGGCTCCGGGCTTTCCGAACCGGGACTGGTGAACGGGGTGGGAGACGCCGTTGCCGGCAGGGGAGAACCACAGACCGAACCGTGCCGCGGCAGAGCGGAGGAATTCGTGGTCCTCCGGGTTCTTCTCATCGGTCTGCAGCAGGTTGTGATCGACGTACTGCACGGACAGATCCGTGCGGATACGGTCGAGGCCGAGCGCCTCGAGCTCGAGCATGACCAGGGTGCCCGTCGCATCCTGGGTGAGAGTCTGGTCGATCCGGATCCCGAGTTCGTTGCCGGGGGCGAGCTCCCCGGATTCCAGATGTGAGTTGATGAGCTTCTGAGCGACATTCTCTGCCATCGTCAACCTCCTTCAGCAGTGGTCGAAGCACATGGCGCGGCACGCCCATGCGTGATCTGTCCACGTTAGCCCTCGCGCACAGGACTCACAAGGGCAGTGGTTTCCGCCCCGACCAGGGCGCATACTGGGACCATGCCGGAATTGCCCGAGGTCGACGCACTGGTGAGCTTCCTGCGCGCGAAGGTCGTCGGCGACTTCGTCACCCGCACCGACATCGGGGAGCTGAGCATCCTCAAGACCGCCGATCCGCCGCTGGATGCGATCCGCGGACTCGAGATCACCGGGGTCTCCCGGGTCGGCAAGGCCCTCATCGTCGAGTTCGACGGCCTCGAACTGGTCTGTCGTTTCGCCCGTGCCGGCTGGCTGGTCTGGCACGAGGCTGTGCCCACCGGCCCGGTGAAGATGGGCAAGGGACCGCTCGGCCTGCGCATCCATCTGGCGTCCGGGGCCGGCTTCGATCTGAGTGAAGCGGGAACGAAGAAGAACGCCGCGGTCTCGCTCGTGTCCGACCGCTCCGAGGTGCCCGCCATCGACAGGGCTGGGCCCGACGCCCTGTCCATCGAGGCAGACCAGTTCGCCTCGGCCCTGGCCGGTTCGAACTCTCGGATCAAGACCGTCCTGGAGGATCAGGAACTCATCGCCGGCATCGGCAACGCCTACTCGGACGAGATCCTCCATGCGGCCAGGCTCTCCCCGTTCGCTCCGGCCTCGGGCGTCGATGCACCGGCACTGCTCGAGACGGTGCGTGAGGTACTCGGTCGGGCCCGGGACGCGTTGATCGAGCTGCCGCCGGGGAAGATCAAGGCGGCGAAGAAGCGCCGACTGCGGGTCCACGGCCGCACCGGGAAGACGTGCCCGGTGTGCGGGGCGACCATCGCGGAGGTCTCCTTCGCCGATAAGTCACTGCAGTACTGCCCCGGCTGCCAGACCGGAGGCAAGAAGCTCAGCGACCGCAGGATGGACCGACTCCTCAAGTAGTCCGCTCAAGCAGTCCGTGTCCTCGACAGATTCGCTGCTCGGTCGGTACCGCACCGAAAGCGACCTCGAGGGAGGCCGTCGCGGCGGTACGGTGCTCTGCCGGCCGTCCCGGAGCTCGCTCTCACCGCCGACGAATCCGTTCGCCTGGACGAGGCTGCGGCGACCTCGGCCCGAGCACGAGCGGGCGCATCGCCAGCAGACCGAGCACGGGGCCGGGCAGGAGCAGCCACACGGCGACGGCTCCGAAACTCACGATGAGGCTCTGGAGGACGACGATGCTGATGACGCTGACGGCGAAGCCGAGGGAGTTCATCACCGTCAGCCCCGTTCCCGTCAGCTCTGCAGGAGCATAACGGGCGGCCAGGTCCGAGAACTGAGGGGAGTCGGCGATGACGAGGAAGCCCCAAAGCGCCAAGGCTGCGACGAGGATCGGGCCCACGTCGGGCAGTAGCGGGTAGATCAGGCACATCAGCCCAGAGCCCGCGAGCGCCGTTGCGGCGACGGCGGCACCCCCGGTCCGGCGAGCGATGATTCCGCCGAGCACACATCCGGCCACCCCGGCGGCGATGACGAGGAAGCTCGTCGTCGCCAGGCCGGTGGAGCCGCTCCTCTCTCCCACAGCAGCGATGACGAGTGTGGGAACCACGGCCCAGAAGGCGTAGAGCTCCCACATGTGGCCCGCGTACCCGAAGACGGCGGCTCGGAACATCCGGTCCCGGAACAGTCTGCGCAGCGCCGGTTCACCATCTCCCCTCGGACTCGTCGTCGCCGTGGACGCAGCGCTCGCCCGCATCACTCCACGGCTTCGGCGCGGCGCCCCGCGCCCGGAGATTATGGCGATGAGCACGGACCCGAGCACGGCCAGGGCGGACGAGCCCCACATGATCGACTGCCAGGGCAGGGAGGCCCCGACCGCCGACAGCAGTTGGGGCATCGCGGTGCCCAGGGTCAGCATCGCGACGAGCCAGGCCAGGGCCTGCCCGGACTTCGCCTGGGCCCGTTTGACGATCATCTTCATGCCCATCGGATAGATCCCCGCAAGGCTGATGCCGACGAAGAAGCGAGAGATCCACACGAGCGCGAGCTCCGAAGGACCGAGGGTCCAGACGAAGTTCAGTCCGGCACCGATGAGGCTCGAGACGATGAAGATCCGCTCGGGCGGAAAGCGGTCGGCGATCCCGGTCGCCGCGCTCAGCAGCGTTCCGCAGATGAAGCCGATCTGGGTGGCGGCGATGAGCCATCCGAACTGCCCGGGGGTCGCCCCGAGCCAGGTCGAGAGCCCTTCGACGGCGCCGCTGGGGCTGAACCACAGCGAGGTCCCGAACCACTGCGCCAAGACGATGGACAGCACAGCGGCCCCCGTGACCCGTCTTGATCGCGATTGCGAAACAGCCATTGTCTCTCCTCATCGACACCCGAAAAGGTGGCCGATCACAGGGCCATCGTGTCACGAACCGCGGTCGGGGGCCACCCCATAGGCGCGCATGGCCACCTCGGCGATGTGAGTGAGGAAGGCCGTGGTCGACATGCGCTCCGGCACGGGGGTGTGCACGCGCTGGACCAGGGCTTCGGTGATTCCGCCGACGACGATGAGGCTGGTGAGATCGCCGCCGTCCGCCTCCGGCGAGAAACCGAGGTCGGGCAGGTCGTAGGCGGACTGCAGCCGCACGAACGCAGAATCGACGGCCGCGGCGAGCATGCGCATCGTCTCCCTCCGCCGGGCTTCGAGCGACTCGTTGACGCCGACGGCCTCGACCTCGAGCACGCGGGCCTTGCGCTCATCGCGCAGCATCGGCATGAGTGCAGCGGACACGACGTGGACGGTCGCGTCGCGCAGGCTCGCCGCGGCCGGAATCGTCAGCGTGGCCATGGCCTCGCCGATCTCCGCATTGAGGACGATGTAGAGCTGTTCGAGCAGCGATTCCTGGGCCGATAACGACTCCTGTGCTGTCCCGTCCTCCGCGGTCGGCCCCGCCCTCCGAGCAGGGAAGAGCTCATAGAAGGACCTGCTCGACACGCCGGATTCGTGGCACAGCGCCTGGATGGAGGTCGCCCGAAATCCGAGCGTTCCGTACAGCTCGAGCGCAGCTTCGAGGAGGCGCTCACGGCGTGCCCCGTCGCGGTCGGCCCGTGAGGTTCCGCGCCACATGCCCGCCGAGGAGGTGCCGGGGAAATTCTCGGAGGCTTGCACATTCATTCCTCCAGTGTAGTGAAAATTCTGATTTTCAATGGCAGTATTGTGACATGCCTTACAGCGTCAGACAGAGACATCGAGCCCCGAAGGTGACCGCGCCCATCCCGCCGGACGACATGCTGCCTCGTGTGTGCATCATCGGGGCGGGATCCTCGGGGATCGCCGCCGCGAAGACCCTCTTCACCTCGGCAATCCCATTCGACTGCTTCGAAAAGGGCAGCGAAATCGGCGGCACCTGGCTCTTCGACAATCCCAATGGTCAGAGCGCCTGCTACGAGACCCTGCAGATCAACACCTCGTGCCCGCGCATGGCCTTCTCAGACTTCCCGATGCCCGAGCACTACCCGCACTACGCCAGCCACGATCAGGTCTTCGACTATTTCCGCGACTACGTCGACCACTTCGGATTCGGTCACACGATCACCTTCAACACAGAAGTCACCGATGTTCGCCGAGGCGGCCGTGGCGGTTGGGATGTCGACATCAGATCCGGAATAGGTCAGGACGCCGTGTCGGAGACCCGGCACTACGATGCCGTGATGGTCGCCAACGGCCACCACTGGGATGCCCGCTGGCCCGACCCTGCCTACCCGGGGGACTTCGCCGGCGAACAGATCCACGCGCACGACTACCGCAGGGGTGACCAGCTCGAAGGACGAGATGTGGTCGTCGTCGGTGCCGGCAACTCGGCCATGGACATCGCCGTCGAAGGCTCGCGCCGGGCGAACAACGTCACCCTCTCGATCAGGCGCGGCCAATGGGTGATGAAGAAGACGATCATGGGCATGGCCGCCGACCAGATCGTCCTGCCCGGGTGGGCCCCGTGGTGGATGACCTCGGCCCGGCTGCGCCTCGGCGCGATGCTCTCCGGAGGGTTGAAGAAATACGGACTGCCGGTGCCCGGCCACACGCCGGGCCAGTCCCACCCCGTGCAGTCGGACGCCATCCGGGATCGGCTCAAGGCCGGTGCCGTGACGGTGCGTCCCGGGATCGAACGCCTCGAGCGCGACCGCGTCGTCTTCACCGACGGAACTTCGGCCCCGGCCGACCTCATCGTCTGGGCCACCGGCTACCGGGTGTCGTTTCCGTTCCTGTCCTCCGACGTCGTCGACGTCGAGAACAACGACCTGCCGCTGTGGAAGCGGTGTGTCCACCCCGACCGGCCGGGTCTGTTCTTCATCGGCCTGCTCCAGCCGGTGGGTGCGGTCATGCCGCTGTCCGAAGCCCAGTCGAAGCTGGTGGCGAAGATCCTCACCGGAGACTGCGAACTGCCGAGCCGTCGGGACATGGTCAGACAGATGGCTCGCGATGACCGCCGGAACAAGAAGCAGTTCTACGATTCGCCACGGCACACGATGGAGGTCGACTTCGACCACTACCTGTGGGAGATCAACCGGGAGATGAAGAAGGGAGCGATCGCCGCATGAAACGCTCCGGCACGACCCGCGGGAAGATCGTCGCCGTCACCGGAGGGGCACGCGGAATCGGCAAGGCGATCGCCGCACAGTTCACCGCGGCCGGCGCTCGAGTCGCCATCGGCGACCGTGACCTCGAAGCGGCCGAGGACACCGCCGCGGAACTGGGAGTGCGCGCCTTCGGCCTCGACGTCACCGACCCGGATTCCTTCGCCGATTTCCTCAAAGCCGTCCGCAGCGATCTCGGCCCCGTCGATGTCCTCGTCAACAATGCCGGCATCATGTGGGTCGGTTCCTTCGATGAGGAACCGAACGAAGCTGCTCGCGGCCAGCTCGAGGTCAACCTCCTCGGCGTCATCAACGGAATCAAGACCGCAGCACCTGCCATGCGCGAGGCCGGGCACGGTCACCTCATCACGGTCGCCTCGGCGGCATCGATCCTGCCCACCCCGGGCGAGGCGACATACGCGGCCACCAAACACGGAGTGCTCGGCTACCTCAAGGCCGTGCGCACGGAGATGCGCGGAACCGGGGTGCACTTCACCGCCGTCATGCCCGCCGTCGTCGACACCGACCTGGCTGCAGGGACCGGCACCGGTGCGGGCCCGCTGCTGCGTCCGGACGTTGTCGCGGCCGCCGTTGTCCGTGCGGTGGTCCGGCCCCGTTTCGAGATCACCGTGCCCGGTTTCATCGGTCCCGTGGCTCGTCTGGCCGACCTTCTGCCGCAGCCGGTCAGGGACCGTATCTTCGGG
Source organism: Brevibacterium sp. MGP-B1 (assembly GCF_057766545.1). NCBI lineage: Bacteria > Bacillati > Actinomycetota > Actinomycetes > Micrococcales > Brevibacteriaceae > Brevibacterium > Brevibacterium sp. MGP-B1. Next base: position 61,335 of record NZ_CM173407.1, read on the forward strand.
GCCATGGTGCCCGACCAGGTCGCGCAGGTGCGGGCCGATGCTCGCGCCGGCTACGAGGGCGCGGCGTTCACGACCTCCCGCGCGGGGCGCGGTCAGGGGTGGGCCGCCTCGGCGGAATAGTCCTCCAGATCTATCCGTTGTGCGAACGTGCGGCCCGTTTGCGGCCGATCTTTCGACGAATGGAGGAAAGCTTGACGACGCGGAAGCAGATTCCCGGCACTGACCTGTCCATCTTCCCGATCAATCTCGGCACGAACACTTTCGGGTGGACCGCCGATGAGGCGCAGTCCCATGCCGTCCTCGGCGCCTTCGTCGCCGGCGGCGGCAATTTCCTCGACACCGCCGAGTCCTACCCTGCGTGGGTGCCCGGCAACACCGGCCGCGAATCCGAGACCATCATCGGCACCTGGTTGGCCTCGCGGGTCAACCGCGATGACGTCGTCATCGCCACGAAGGTCGGCGACCATCCCGAGCACAAGACCCAGGACCCCGAATACATCCGCACCGCCATCGACGCATCTCTGGAGCGTCTGCAGACCGATCACGTCGACCTCTACTACGCCCACCGTGACGATGAGGTGACCCCCATCGCCGAGGTGGCCCGCGTCTTCGATGAGATCGTCCGTTCCGGTAAGGCCAAGCACATCGCGGTGTCGAACTATTCGCCGGCGCGTCTGGCCGGATGGTTCGCAGCGGCTGAAGACGAAGGGCTGGTCAAGCCGGTCGCGATCCAGCCGCAGTACAGCCTCGTCTATCGGAGGGAGTTCGAGACCGATCTGCGCCCAATCGCCGAGCGGCGCGATCTCGCGGTGTTCTCGTACTTCAGCCTTGCCGCCGGCTTCCTCACCGGCAAATACCGCACCGAAGCCGACCTCGACGGGGCCGACCGAGGTGGCATGGTGCAGGGATATTTCAATGCCGAGGGACTCAAGGTCGTCGACGATCTCGTCGCGATCGCTGATTCGCACGATGTCGCTCCGACGACTGTGGCGTTGTCCTGGCTGCTGGCGAAGGGCGTGACGGCACCGATCGCCTCGGCCCGCACACCTGAGCAGCTCGAGTCGGTCATGGCCGCGCCCGGGCTCGAGCTCAGCGCCGACGAAGTCGACCGTCTCGACCGGGCCTCGACACCGTTCGCTGTAGAAGAACCGTCCTGACTTCCCTCCCAATTACTACCTGACGGCGGCTCAGCAACCTCGCGCGAGGTAGCTGGGCCGCCGTCAGGTAGTTCTAGGGGTGTCTCAGGCGACGATTTCGTCCTTGGGCTCGACGGCGTGGGCAATGGCAGCGCCGATGACCGTGCCGATGGCGATGGTGAAGAACGTGGTCGCAGCCGCGAGCATGCTGCCGGCAACCCCAGAACCGTCACCGAATTCGATCTGCGAGGCATTGAGGAGCCCGAACGACCCGGGAGCGATGACGAGGAACGCGGGCACGAAGCTGATTCGCCAGATCGGGCCTTTCGGCAGGCGCGAGAGCACGACGGCCACCACCGATGCGGTCAAAGCACCGGCCAGGCCGCCGATGGCCGCACCGAATTCGGCACCGATGCCCAGCTGCGCAAGCGCGGCCACAGCGATGGTGAGGACGATCGGCACGGTGTGCTCGAGCGGAGTGTGCAGATAGATGATGAGGCCCAGCGTCGCGGCGGCCACGCCCAGGGCGGAGAGCCACCATGTCGAGGCGGTGAGCTGGGAGTTCGCAAGCGCCTCGGCGCCGGTGCCGGTGACGACGGCGGCACCGGCGACTCCGGCGATGAACATCGCCAACTGGACGGTGGCCGAGACGAGCCGGGAACTGCCTGCCGAGAGGGCACCGGCGGAGATCTCGGTCAGCCCGGTGACCACGGCGCTGCCGGGCAGCAGCAGCGCCAGGGTGGCGACGATCGTGCGCAGGGGACTGTCCAGCCAGTCGAGGCGGTAGCCGATGAGGATGAGCACCGCGACGATGAACGCCGAGGCGACCGGCAGCAGCGGTCCGAGGCTGGGGTGGCGGGCGTTGACGGCGAGCACACCCGCGACGATGAGCGAACCGAGAGCGGCGAAGGCGAGGTTGACCAGTCCCGGTTCGAGCAGCAGGCACAGCCCGACGCCGACGGGCACCGCGCCGAGGCAGGTCACCCATCCGGGCCAGCGCGAGGGAGTGCCGTAGACCTCGGCCTCGATCATGCGGCGAGCGGCGTCGATGCCGAGCCGACGCGAGCGCACGGCATCGACGATGTCGAGCAGCCTCGCTGTCTGGTCGAACCGCAGGTCAGGACCGATGCGTTCGAACCGGGTGGGACTGCCGGAGCCGATGGTGAGGAACAGGGCCTTGGGAAGAGCTGCGACGTTGATGGACTTCAGGCCGACCGCAGGCGCCAGCCCGGTCAGTGCGTCTTCGACATCGACCGAGGAGATCCCACCAGCGAGCAGCCCGGTCCCGATCGTCACCAGCAGCTCCTGTGCGGGGACGGTCTTTTCGCTTGCCTCGTGCACTCCCAATCCCTCTCGTCTGCAGATCGGCCGACGAAGTAGAAGATACCAGCCTCGTGCTACCTGACGGCGGCCCAGATACCTCGTGTGGAAACTCGCGACCTTGTTGACAACCTCACTCAATACGTTGCTGACAACCTCGCTCACTAGGTTGTGAACGACCTGACTCCATAGGTTGCTCACACCAAACGAACGAGGTTGTCAGCGGCATTTCGTGACAGTTCAATCAGGCGGGGCCTCGCCGGGGAAGTGCATGAGCATGTAGTCCCGTTGCTTCTTCAACCACACATCCGTGGCTCCACGGATCCTGGCGCCGACGACTCTCCACAGCGGATATCGTCTCTGTGTTTCCGCGGTGCGGATCGGAAGCGGGAAGTACACCACTTCCTCACCAGTGGTGGGATCGAAGAGTGCGTAGAAGTCGTCAGTGACGACTGATTGATAGGTGCCGGCCAATGATCTCGGTACTCCGAGTCCAACTGCTTGAAAATAGATCTGCGCATTGCCAGAAGCGATGACGACACGGTCTGGCACCGAGTCAGCCGCGGTCTGGAGAGGTTCACCGACTGACTTCTCGTCGACGCGTGGCTCGTTCATCGCGGCTTGGGCGCGTCGTCGTTGAGCGTATTCACGTGCGATCGCTTCGACTTCAGTATGCGGGATCGGCGTACCGTCCGAAGGGGTGTGGATTGCTGCCTGCCAGGCCTGATGAGGATTCATATCGCCTGGCAGTGACTGATGCCGGCGATGATAGTTGTAGCGGTCGCGGAACATCGCGACCACTTTCCGCGCTTCAGCGAGGCTGCGGGGTCTGTGGGCCCTGAGGACATTCAGCAGTGTTTGGTGGCCACGTTCGTTCTTCCCCTGGGTTTGTGGGTGTCCGGGCCTGCCAGAGATTCCTCGGCACCCATAGTCAGCGAGGAAGAGCTGAGTGGCCACGACCCAACCCTGACGGTTGCCATTGAAGGCGTTACCGTTATCGGTCAGCATCTCTTGAGGCACCCCATAGTTGGCGATGGCGTCAGAGATCGTCTTGATCGCATGATTGCCGTTTTCCACGCCGTGGAAGGCTTGTGTGCCGACGTCGAAGCGGGTGGAATCGTCGAGGAGCTGATACACCGTGATCTTGGTGTCACTGCCGGTGAGTGGGAATTCGAAAGCGTCGAGTTGCCACAGTTCCATGGCGTTGGCGCGGACGAATCGGATCAATGATGATCGGGGACGTTTCTTCGGGTTCGCCTTCACTCGCCCGGAGTTGGAAAGAATCCGTCCGATCGTGGCCACCGATGGGATGGGTTCGCTGAATTGTCCGGTATCGACGCCGTGATACCAGATCGATTTCGGTCCGGCATCCCACCCGGTGGACTCGAGTTCGGTGCGGATCTTCAACACGAGATCGGTGGTGGCCCGGTCGTAGATTCGCACGGTGTTCTTCGGTGCCGATGAACGAGCGTGGAGTGCCTGTAGTCCCTCGGTTTTGTAGCGTTTGCGGATTGCGTAGAACGACGCTCGAGTAATGCCGTGTTGGCGACAGAACTCGGTGATCGATGGTGAGTCTGGTGCGTTGGGGTCGAAGTCGATGATCGCGCGGCGTTTGGCTAGTGAAAGGGCTTCAGGCATGGCCCGAAGTGTGTCAACAACGTATTGAGACATACTGTCAGCAACGTCATGAGTCAGGTTGTCAGCAACGTCATGAGACAACACAGCCCAGCAACCTCGCGCGAGGTTGCTGGGCCCCCGTCAGGTAGCAATAAGGGGAATCAGTGGGAGGCGGGAGCGGTGATTCCTTCGGCGGGGGAGCCGACGAGAGCGGCAGCGGCGCGTTCGGCGATCATGATCGTCGGAGCGTTCGTGTTTCCGGTCGGTACGAGCGGCATGATCGACGCATCGGCCAGCCGCAGCCGGCTCACGCCCCGGACCTCGAACGTGGCCGGGTCGACGACCGCCTCGGCGTCCGTTCCCATCCGGCAGGTCCCGGCTTGGTGATGATAGGTCACAACCGACCCGCGAACGTAGTCCTCGAGGTCCTCGTCGGCCACCTCGGGGCCTGGGTGGATCTCGGTGGGCTGCCACGATGACAGCGCCTCGGCGCGCCCGATCTCACGGCACTGCCTCACCGAGGCGACGAGAGCGTCGACATCGGCCTGTTCCGAGAGCACCTGCGGGTCGACGACGAGCGGATCCTGTGGATTCGGCCCGCTGAGCCGCACCTCTCCGCGGCTCTCGGGGCGAACCAGGCCGCCCTGCAGAGTGAATGCTCCGCCGGGTCCTGGTCCGGTCTGCGCGGCCGGCGCCGCATCCTGGGCATACATCGGCACGGAGAAGAACAACGGTTGGGTGTCGGGGACCGGCAGATCCGGTCGGGACTTCGCAAAGAAGTGCACCTCGGCGGGCGCCACCTCTCCCATCGGCACCTCCCGATCTCCGGTGGAGAAGATGACCGGCGAGAGCCAGTGATCCTGGAGATTCTTGCCGACTCCCGGCAGATCGACCACGGAACCGATGCCGACCTCGGAAAGCTCCTCGGCGGGACCGATGCCCGATCGCAGAAGCAGCTCGGGAGAGGCCAGGGCACCCGCGGAGAGGACAACCTCGTCGGCGGACACGGCGCCGACGCGGCCGCGGAAATCAATCTCGAGTCCGGTGACCGTGGTCCCGTCGAGGAGAAGCCGACGGGCGTGAGCAGAGGTGAGAATCGTGAGGTTCTCATCGCCGAGGCGGGGCTTGAGGTAGGCGCGCCATGTGTTCAGCCGTTTGCCGTCGCGAACGTTGAGTTGGATCTTTCCGATGCCTTCGACGGATCCGGAGTTGTAGTCGTCATTGACGGGTATGCCGGTCTGTGTGGCGGCCGTGAACATGTCCTCCTGCAGCGGGTTGCGCGCATAGTCGACGCGCACATCCATCGGACCGTCGGTGCCACGGTTGTCCGTGATGTCGCCGTCGAAGTTCTCGATTGCGGCGAAGACCGGCCAGACCTCGTCCCAGGACCATCCCGGACACCCGGCGTCGACCCACTGTTCGTAGTCCCAGGCATCGCCGCGGACCCAGATGACGGCGTTGAGGGCATTCGACCCGCCGAGGACCTTGCCGCGGGGGAGGTGGATGCGGCGGTTCATCGCCGCCGGCTGCGGGGGAGTGTAGTAGTCCCAGTCCTGCTGCGAATGCCAGATCAGTCCGAGGTTGTTGAGATGGTCGATGTTCGGATTGGTCTCGTCTCCGCCGGCTTCGACGAGGCAGACCTTCTTTCCGGCATCGAGCAGTCGACGGGTGAGGACGCACCCGGCCGATCCCGCTCCGACGACGACGTAGTCGAATCGCTCGTTCGGGATCTCTGTGGGGAACGTGTCCGGCTGATCTGAAGTGTTCGAGGCCACGGTGCCTGATTCATGCTCGGTTGTCATGGCCTCAAGCTAGTGATGTCGGTCACCGGTGAGGAATGCCCGCGGACGAGGTGTGCACGATTCGGCAAGCCGTCGGCGACGGTCGTGCGCGCATCGTCAATTCCGGTCCCACCCGACCTCTCCGTGCTACCTGACGGCGGCCCAGCAACCTCGCGCCAGGTTGCTGGGCCGCCGTCAGGTAGTAATTGGGGAGGTTAGGAGTCGCAGCAGGGGGAGCCGGACTCCGGGGCGGGGACGTCGAGGACGGGCGAGCGGTCGAAGAATCCCTCGGGCCGCAGCTTGAAGCCGACGGTGTCGACGGGCATGATCGGCCAGTCCTCGACCCGCGGGAAGTGGGTGAGGCCGAAGCTGTGCCAGACCACGATGTCCTCCCCGTCGACGCTGCGATCGGCCGCGGTCCACGCCGGCAGCCCTGCATGGCCGGGATGCTGATTCGGGAAATCCCCGGTCGGGTAGCGCTCGTCCTCCTGATACTGCGAGACCCACAGCGACTTCGACGCGAACGTGGCACGGCGATGAATCGACGAGTCCTCGGCCGCGAGCAACGTGGGCAGGCCCGTCGGGTGCAGTTTGTATCCGACCGGTTCGCCGAGGCGGTTGGTCGACTCCGGGTTCGTCACCACCCACGTCCGCGCCTTCGACTGATCCGCATCCCGCTGCGCAGCCAGTTCGGTCGCCAGGACGGTCCGGGACCGGCTGAAGGCATTGCCGCGCGGGTTGTCTTGCGAGACCGGCAGGCGCACCACGTCCTCCTCCTCGACCCGGCACTTGCCGCCGTCCAGGGCGAAGTCGAGTCGAGCCCCGAAGAGATGCTGGTGGAACGGGGCACCGAGTCCGGGCGCGATCTCCGAGGCGAAATCCGTCGACCCGCTCGGCAGCGCCGAGGTGAAGACGACACCGGTGGCCTTGGCCTCGAACTCGATCGTGCCGTCGAGGTAGAGATACCAGTAGAATCCGTAATCGTAGTTGCCGACCGTGGTGAAGAACGAGACGACGAAGCGACGGTTGCGCCGGGTATAGGCGACACCCGACCACAGGTCCGAATGCTTGGCCAGAATCGACGCGTCCTCCTCGTGCATGCAGATGCCGTTCTTGATCTGCCGAGGTTCGCCGAGGTTGTTCGCCACCCACGGCGACAGATAGGTGATGTCGCCGAGGCAGTCACACCCGAGCTCGAGCGAGTTCGCCCATTGCCCGACGAGGTATTCGCCGGTGTCGAAATAGTTCTGCCACGATCGCACCGGTGAGGGGTCACCATAGGGAACGACCATCTCGGCGATCGCCGCCCGATCGAGGATCGTGCGGCGGCGCTCACCGTCATCGAAGGCGATGTTGTGCAGGACGAGTCCCTCGCGCATGTCGAAGCCGACATCGAACGACCACTTCTCCCACTCGATGTGATTGCCCTCGGTGACCGTGAAGCTCGGCCCCTCCGGCTGCGTGATGGAGATCGGCTTCTGCGTGGTCCGCACAGGTCCGGTCAGCTCCGGATCCGTGTAGTTCCCGTGTTCAGACGGCACCGGAACGTTCTCGAGGTCGAGGACCTGGTCGACGGTTCTGTTCGTGACATCGACATAGGCGACGAGTCCGTCGATCGGGTGCGCCCACGCCGAGTCCGACTCATGCTGCTGGTGGAACGCCAGCCCGCGCAGGATCCTCCGCCCCTTCTCCTCCGGATATTCGAAGACTCCGGCCGACAACGGCGCCACTCGGACCTCTGCGACGGGCAGCCCGCGCTTCTCCAGGCTTGCCAGCCACGTCGGATCGGCGGCGAGGACCTCCTCGACGACCTCGAACTCCTCTTCCATGACGGGGAACTCGCCCTCTTGGGTGGAGTCCACCTCGGCGACGGATTCGACGGCACGTCGCGTCGTCGAGACGACGATATCGCGGGCAGTGCCGGCGGACTTGTCGACGATGAAGGCACGGAAACGGCGATCCACCTCGGCGATGGCCCGCTTCGTACCGCGCACGGGATCGAGCAGGCCGACGTAGGCCATGCGTGCGGTATCGGGGAAGTGCCCGGCCGCGCGCAGCACCGCGGTGACGGTCGAGATCTCGGCCTCGGTCGGCAGGGTGAAGGGGGTGGCGGTGGTCGCCTCGGCGACGGGGGCGGAGGAATGGCAGGACATTGTGCACCTTTGCAATCTGGGCCTGTGGGCTGAGTCACGCTAAAATCTACACTCGTAGGAAATAAAGTCAAGACCCGATCTGCACCGCTGTGGAGGAGCCATGCCCAAGATCGTCGACCACGACCAGCGACGACTGGACCTCGTGCAGGCGACGCTGCGCCTGATCGTCAGGCAGGGCCTCAACGGGGCGACGATGCGCGATATCGCGACCGAGGCCGGGTTCGCCAATGGGGTCGTCAAAACGTACTTCGGTTCGAAGGCGGACCTGCTCGCGGCCACCTACCTCTACGTCTTCGAGGCCACGAACGCCCGGGTCGCGACCTCGACGACGGGCCTGCGCGGTCTCGACGCTCTGCGCGCCTTTGCGCACGAGGTGCTCCCGGTGACCCCCGCGCTGCACGACGAAGCCCGCGTCGTTCTCTCCTATCTCGCCGAGGTGGCCCAGAACCTCGAACACGCCCGCGCGACCGCTGAGACCATGGAGCTCTGGCGGGCGTGGATCGTGTCCTGGCTCGGCGAGGCCGACGCCGACGGTCGTCTGCGTGCCGAGGTCGATATCGAATCCGAGACTGAGGTGCTCCTGACGTATCTGCTCGGAGCGCAGACCAGCGCGATCATCGGCGGGCGCGGATTCGACTTCGCCGGCTTTCGGACCCAGCTCGACTACGTCATCGCCCGACTCGACCGGTCGAACTGAACCGGTAGGGCAGGGGCGAACCTTGGGTAGAGGGAGCCTTGCCGAAGCTGGGTGACCAAATGGTCGGTAATCGTGCTCGGGGTCGTGACTGGCGCGACGGTTGGGGATAGAGTGACCGGACAACGGGCCTTCGGCGAAGCGGTCGGGGCCGAGTGAACTGAGGACGACGATGTTGCTTGAAGACACCGCGAACGACTTCGATGGCTGGCAGGGCCTGGTCTCGGACTCGTTCGTCCCGCTCGATACGGAACCCCAGCGCCGAGGCGGATTCCAAGGTCGCATCAGCGCGCGCGACTACGACTCAGTGGTGATGTCGCAGATCAACGCCAATCCCCATGCCGTCCTGCGCACCCCCGAGCTGATCGCCCGAACCCGACCGGAGGCGCACGGCTGCGCGGCCGGCACGAACTACTTCAAGGTCTCGCTGCAGCTCGACGGGCACGGACTGCTCATCCAGGACGGACGTGAGATGGCTCTGGCGCCCGGATCGCTGGCCATCTACGACACGTCCCGACCGTATACGCTCAGCTTCGATTCGGACTTCTCGTCCTACGTCATGATGTTTCCGCAGTCACGGGTCAACCTTCCTGCCGGAACCGTCGGCCAACTCACCGCCACCCCGATCGGAGCCGACCACCAGCTCGGCGCGGTCGTCGCCCAGGTCATCTCCCAGGCCGGGGCCATGCTGCCGACCCTCAACCGGGCGACCGGTGTGCGGCTGGCCGGCAACGTCGTCGATCTGCTCACCACCGTGATGGCCGACGAGCTCTCTGCCGCGGGCGGCGAGATCGACGAAAGGCAGCGACTGTGGGCCGAGATCACCTACTACATCGATGTCCACCTCTCGGACCCGCAGCTCAGCCCATCGACCATCGCCGCCGCCTATTTCATCTCGGTGCGCACCCTGCACCAGATCTTCGAAGGCACCGGGGAGACTGTTGCCGGAGAGATCCGGCGACGCCGCATCGAGAAGTGTCGACTCGACCTTGCCGACCCCGGACAGCGACAGACCCCGGTGGCTGCCATCGGTGCCCGCTGGGGACTTAGCGATCCCGCACACTTCTCCCGGCTGTTCCGCAGCGCAGTCGGCCAGCCGCCCGCCGGGTACCGCCGCAGCACCCACGCCGACTGAACCAGCCTTCGCACCGGTTGAACCGAAGCGCCCCGGCGGATGCGCGAATCGTCAAGAACTCTGCCTGCAAAGCCAAGACGCGGTCGGCAGGCGGCACCCACACTGGCAGTAATCACTTTGACTGTTAGGTGGATCACATGAGCACTCTCAGCTCGGACCCGGCCAAAGGCGGCCTGGGTTCCCCGATCGGCAATGCCGCCGATCGGGCCTCCACGGACGTCGGGCACGAACCTGCCGCCACGGCCTCACTCGATGCCCGCCGCATCGGAATCCCCGCGCTCGTCTTCATGATCATCGCCGCCTCGGCGCCGTTGACCGTCGTCGCGGGCGGAGTCCCCAGCAATTTCGCCGTCACCAGTCTGGTGGGGATTCCGCTGTCATTCGTCGTCCTCGGGCTCATTCTCATTCTCTTCGCCATCGGCTATGCGGCGATGAGCCGCCACGTCCACAACGCCGGGGCCTTCTTCGCCTACATCTCGAAAGGTCTGGGCAAGCCCGCCGGGATGGGGGCGGCGATGACCGCGCTCGTCGCCTATAACGCCATGCAGATCGGCATCGCCGGAATGTTCGGCTTCGTCTTCTCCTCGTTCCTCGACACCCTCTTCGGCATCTCCTGGTCCTGGTGGGTCTGCGCCCTCATCGCCTGGGTCATCGTCGGCATCATGGGAGTGCTGCGCGTCGACTTCTCCGCGAAGGTGCTCGGCATCATCGTCGGCGCGGAGTTCCTCGTCGTCATCGTCTTCGACATCATCGGACTCACGCACAGCCCCGAAGGCATCACCGGCGACGGGCTCGCGTTCGACCAGCTCTTCGCCCCCGGAGTCGGCGCGGCCCTGGCATTCTCGATCGCGGCTTTCATGGGCTTCGAATCCGGGGCCATCTACAACGAGGAGGTCAAAGATCCTCGTCGCACGGCAGGTCGGGCCACCGTCATCGCCGTGAGCATCATCGCGGTGTTCTACGCGTTCTCAGCCTGGGCGATGGTCGTCGGCGAAGGGACCTCGAAGGTCATCGGCCGGTCCCAGGAATGCGGGCCCGACCTCATGTTCGTCTTCCTCGGCGAACACGCCCCGGTGTGGTTCGTCGACCTCGGCAACCTGCTGTTCCTCACCTCGCTGCTGGCCGCGCTCGTGGCCTTCCACAACATCGTCGCCCGCTACGTCTTCGCCCTTGGTCGAGACCGGGTTCTGCCATCGTCGCTGGCCAGGACCTCGCGGCGCACCGGTGCGCCCGTGGCCGGCTCCCTCACCCAGTCGGGACTGGCACTCGTCATCATCCTCGTCTTCGCCGTGGTCGGCTCCGGCAGCGATGACCCGCTGTTCCCTGTCGTCACGCTCTTCACCTGGCTGACGAACATGGGTGCCTTCGGACTCGTCCTGCTCATGGCGCTGACTGCGCTCGCCGTCGTCGGATTCCTGCGCACGAAGTCGGGGGAGTATTCGCTGTGGACCCGCGCGATCGCCCCGGGTCTGTCAGCCATCGGACTCCTCGTCCTCTTCGTCGCCATCGTCATCAACTTCAACGTTCTCATCGGCGCAGAGGGCACCACGGTCCTGTCCTGGCTGCTGCCGGCAATCGTTCTCGTCCCCGGGCTCATCGGGACGATCTGGGCCATCGTCCTCCGTTCGTCCTCGCCGAACCTCTATGCAGGAATCGGTTCAGGTGGTTCCCTGGGATGACGTAAGCGTTCCGACCGCCTGAAACAGCCGTACATACCGCCAGAAGATGATCACACCAACCGCCGCCGACCACCCGGTCGCCGATCAAAGGAGCACCATGACCGCTGAGGCAACCGCCACCGAAATGACCACCACCGCTGGAATTCTCGCCGCCATCGTCGACCCCTCCGGACGCGAGATCCACGACCCCGCCACCGGTGAGGTCGTCGGCCGCACCCACGAAGGCACACCGGCAGAGATCGATGCTGCGGTGACAGCCGCGCGCCGGGCTCAGCCTGCTTGGGCAGCGCGCAGCTCTCAGGAGCGCAGCGACCTGCTGAATAAGGCCGCCGACGCCATCGAAGCCTCCGCCGAGGCGCTGGCCGAGTTGCTCTCCCGCGAACAGGGCAAACCCCTCAACGGGCCCAACGCCCGCTTCGAAGTCGGTGCCTGCGCGGCCTGGCTGCGTGCGAACGCGTCCTTCGAACTCGAACCCGAAGTCCTTGTCGACGACGGCGAAACCCATGCTGAACTCCATTACAAGCCGGTCGGCGTCGTCGGTGCGGTCGGTCCCTGGAACTGGCCGATGATGATCTCCGTCTGGCAGTTCGCACCGTCTCTGAAGATGGGAAACACCGTCGTCCTCAAACCCTCGGAGTACACGCCGCTGTCCGTGCAGGCGCTTGTGGCTGTGGTCAACCAGGTGCTGCCGGCCGATGTGCTCTCCGTCGTTCCCGGTGATGGTTCTGTGGGCGCTGCATTGACCAGCCACGAGGATGTCGACAAGATCATGTTCACCGGGTCGACGAAGACCGGGCAGGCGATCATGCGCACCGCTGCGGACAACCTCGCCCGCATCACCCTCGAGCTCGGCGGCAACGATGCAGGTATCGTCCTCGAAGACGCCGATCCGGCCCAGATCGCGGGAGACCTGTTCTGGGGCGCGTTCATCAATACCGGGCAGACCTGTGCTGCGATGAAGCGGCTCTATGTTCCCGAATCCCTCTACGACCAGGTCTGCCAGGCCCTCGTCGAGGTGGCCGGACAGTCCCCGATGGGGGTAGGGCTGGAAGAGGAGAACGTGCTGGGGCCGTTGCAGAACAAGCAGCAGTACGACATCGTCGCTCGCCTTGTCGACGCAGCCAAGGACGGGGGAGCGCGCGTGCTCATGGGCGGCGATCCCGTCGCCGATCAGCCCGGCTACTTCTACCCGACGACCCTCGTCGCCGACATCGACAACGACAACCCGCTCGTCGCCGAGGAGCAGTTCGGACCGGTCCTGCCGATCATCAAGTACACCGACCTCGACCAGGCCATCGAGTGGGCCAACGAGCTCGAAGTCGGTCTCGGATCCTCGGTGTGGGGCACCGATCTCGACGCCTGCCGTCAGGTCGCGGCCCGTCTCGAGGCGGGAACCACGTGGATCAACAAGCACGGCGCCGTCGACCCCCGCGTGCCGTTCGGTGGGGTGAAGAAGTCCGGCTTCGGTCTCGAATTCGGTCTCGAGGGCCTCAAGCACGTGAGTGTCCCCCAAGTCATCTCCTGGTAATTGCTACCCGACGGCGGCCCAGCAACCTCGCGCGAGGTTGCTGGGCCGCCGTCAGGTAGCACGGAGGGTCTTCTCCAGCCCTGGACCCTTAGCCGATCACTGCCCCGTGGAGGACGAACGGCTCGAAGACCGGGGCCGCCTCGGCGAGGTGGCAAGGGTCGATTCCGACGATTCGGCGTCCCAAGTGTTCGAACGCGGCATGTCGGCGATTGAGGTCGAGTCTGATCTGCGGCCGGATCCAGGATTCGGCCGACCACCGACTGCGGTTCCAATCGAAGGCACTCGAATGGCCGTGTATCTGATTGAACGGCAGCTCGGCCTCGAGCCGCGGCCAGGACGGGTAGACCTCTGTCCCGGCGGCCGCCCATACCGGGCCGGCATTGTCGTCATCGACGCCGAGGAGCATCGTCCCGGGATACCAGAGCGCACCGTCGTCGGCGGCCTCCTTCAGCGCCTCCACCGTCGCCCCGGCACTGTCCGGGGCTCCGAGCCCATGGCGCCAGAATCCAGCGGTCAGGCCGGCGTGAGTGATCAGCCACTCCTCACCTGAGTCGTCGGTGACTGCCGCTGCCGCCCGGAGGCGACCATCCGCCCACCAATCCCGCAGCTGCGTCTGGGCGGTCTCGTCGATGCTCTCACTCCATTCGAAAACCGGCCGGTCGACGTAGAGCTGCTCATGGTTGCCCACGATCTGAGTCCACACTCTGCGGTCAAGGAGGCCTTGGACGAGGGAGACGACTTCGGCGGATGCCGGACCACGATGGACCAGGTCGCCGACCTGGACGACGTGAAGGTCATCCGGCCAGTCGATATCGGTGCCGAACCGCACTCCGAGCTCCCCGAGGAGGTGGACGAGCGGCGCGAAGTGTCCGCCGACATCTCCGATCACTGCAATGCGAGTGCGGCTATTCATGCGCCCAATCCATCTGTGAAGCAGGGGAGTCGTGACGCTGCGCTATTGTGTCGCGGTCGCGTAGTGCGTGGATCCCGTCGGGCCCTTCGGCGGAGTGGCGGATGCCCGGGGCGACGTAGACGCTGACCGACCATGGCGAGTCAGCGTCGAAGTCGGCGAGGTGCCAGTCGCTGAAACGCTGCGTGAGACTCAGCGATGTGGCTGCTGTACAGTCGTCCAGATCGGCGGGGCCGCCTCGGCGGTGGGTCGTTGTCCCCACGACGAGTCGGCCACCGGGAGCCAAGAGCCCGGCTATGACAGAGATGGTATGCGCAAGCTCGGATTCGGAGAGGAAGGCCGGTACATTGCCCGACATGAGCACGATGTCGAAACGGGTCGGCAATCGGCGATCCGCCAACGTCTCCGAAGTCAGTTCGGTCGCCGACAGCTCGTGGAACCACGAAACCTCATGGAGTTCCCTCGCCACCTGCAGGACCTCGGGTGCCGGGTCGATTCCGAACGTTTCGTGACCAGCTGTGCGCAGCGCCGCGACCGCGTTGCCGATCCCGCACCCGATGTCGAGCACGGTCGCCCGCCGAGGCGCGAGCATGTCGACGAAACGGGCATCGACGGCCAAGTCGGTCCCGTTCGATGACATCCGCCGCATCTTCGCTGCATAGTCCGATAGATTGCTCGGATCAGTCATGATCTCAGTCTCTCACTGCTGGCCTACCCTCCCGTACTACCTGACGGCGGCCCAGCAACCTCGCGCGAGGTTGCTGGGCTGTGTTGTCTCATGACGTTGCTGACAACCTGACTCATGACGTTGCTGACAGTATGTCTCAATACGTTGTTGACACACTTCGGGCCATGCCTGAAGCCCTTTCACTAGCCAAACGCCGCGCGATCATCGACTTCGACCCCAACGCACCAGACTCACCATCGATCACCGAGTTCTGTCGCCAACACGGCATTACTCGAGCGTCGTTCTACGCAATCCGCAAACGCTACAAAACCGAGGGACTACAGGCACTCCACGCTCGTTCATCGGCACCGAAGAACACCGTGCGAATCTACGACCGGGCCACCACCGATCTCGTGTTGAAGATCCGCACCGAACTCGAGTCCACCGGGTGGGATGCCGGACCGAAATCGATCTGGTATCACGGCGTCGATACCGGACAATTCAGCGAACCCATCCCATCGGTGGCCACGATCGGACGGATTCTTTCCAACTCCGGGCGAGTGAAGGCGAACCCGAAGAAACGTCCCCGATCATCATTGATCCGATTCGTCCGCGCCAACGCCATGGAACTGTGGCAACTCGACGCTTTCGAATTCCCACTCACCGGCAGTGACACCAAGATCACGGTGTATCAGCTCCTCGACGATTCCACCCGCTTCGACGTCGGCACACAAGCCTTCCACGGCGTGGAAAACGGCAATCATGCGATCAAGACGATCTCTGACGCCATCGCCAACTATGGGGTGCCTCAAGAGATGCTGACCGATAACGGTAACGCCTTCAATGGCAACCGTCAGGGTTGGGTCGTGGCCACTCAGCTCTTCCTCGCTGACTATGGGTGCCGAGGAATCTCTGGCAGGCCCGGACACCCACAAACCCAGGGGAAGAACGAACGTGGCCACCAAACACTGCTGAATGTCCTCAGGGCCCACAGACCCCGCAGCCTCGCTGAAGCGCGGAAAGTGGTCGCGATGTTCCGCGACCGCTACAACTATCATCGCCGGCATCAGTCACTGCCAGGCGATATGAATCCTCATCAGGCCTGGCAGGCAGCAATCCACACCCCTTCGGACGGTACGCCGATCCCGCATACTGAAGTCGAAGCGATCGCACGTGAATACGCTCAACGACGACGCGCCCAAGCCGCGATGAACGAGCCACGCGTCGACGAGAAGTCAGTCGGTGAACCTCTCCAGACCGCGGCTGACTCGGTGCCAGACCGTGTCGTCATCGCTTCTGGCAATGCGCAGATCTATTTTCAAGCAGTTGGACTCGGAGTACCGAGATCATTGGCCGGCACCTATCAATCAGTCGTCACTGACGACTTCTACGCACTCTTCGATCCCACCACTGGTGAGGAAGTGGTGTACTTCCCGCTTCCGATCCGCACCGCGGAAACACAGAGACGATATCCGCTGTGGAGAGTCGTCGGCGCCAGGATCCGTGGAGCCACGGATGTGTGGTTGAAGAAGCAACGGGACTACATGCTCATGCACTTCCCCGGCGAGGCCCCGCCTGATTGAACTGTCACGAAATGCCGCTGACAACCTCGTTCGTTTGGTGTGAGCAACCTATGGAGTCAGGTCGTTCACAACCTAGTGAGCGAGGTTGTCAGCAACGTATTGAGTGAGGTTGTCAACAAGGTCGCGAGTTTCCACACGAGGTTGCTGGGCCGCCGTCAGGTAGCAAGAGGAGCGCGCGGGGGCCGCGACTGGTCACCCCTGAGTCAGACGCCACCCCTGCGCTGAGGCTCGTTTGTCCCAGAACTCACGGTAGCGACCGCCGCCGGCGAAGAGCTGCTCATGAGTGCCCTCCTCAGCGATACTGCCTTCCCCATCGAGGACGACGATGTGATCGGCCCGCTGTACGGTCTCGAGCTTGTGAGCGATGACGAGCACAGTCGAAGACCTCCGCAGCTCGTCGACGCTGCGCATCACATTCGCCTCGTTCTCCCCATCCAACGCACTGGTGGCCTCGTCGAAGAGAACGATCGGTGCCTTCTTCAGCAGAGCCCTGGCGATCGACACCCGCTGACGTTCGCCGCCGGATAGAGACCGTCCGCCCTCACCGACGACCGTCTGCCATCCGTGTGGCAGCACCTCGGCGATCTGGGTGACCCCGGCGAGCTCGGCCGCGGCGTACACCTCGGAGTCGGTGGCATCGGGGTCGCTCATCGCGACGTTCGACCACAGTGAATCGTTGAACAGGTACACGTCCTGGAAGACCATCGTCAGCTGCGCCATCAGCTGTGAGGTCGGCATGTCCCTGATGTCGGTGCCGCCGACGCGCACCGTCCCGGAATCGACATCCCAGAACCGGGCGATGAGCGCCGCCGTCGTCGACTTCCCCGACCCCGAGGCACCGACCACAGCCGTCATCGTGCCCGCAGCGATGCGCATGCTGAAGTCCTCGAGCACGCGGGACTCGGGCACATAGCCGAATGAGACCCGGTCGAACTCGACCTCGCCCGGTTTCGGCAGGGGGCTCGCGGTCTCGATCTCCGGCAGGGTCTCCGCGGTCAGGATCTCTCTGGCCTGCCGCAGCGGAATGCGTCCCATCTCGATGCCGACAACGGAGTTCGACAGATTCTGCAAGGTGATCGCGAACCGCAGCATCACCCCGATGAACGCAACCGTGACCAGTGGGGCCAGCGCCCCAGCGAGGGCGAGCAGGCCGGAGACGACGATACCGGAGGTGATGAGCAGCTGCACCGCGACCGCTCCCAGTGCCAGCGCAGCGCTGCTGATCCACAGGCTTTTGTGCTGATTGCGCGCATCTTCGGCCGCGGCGTCATCGAGAGGGGCGAACCCGTGGGAACGCCCCGCAGCGCGCAGAGCCGGCTGACACGTCGCGAACTCGACGATGCGGGAGGAGACCTCATCGGCAGAGGCATGGGTGCGAGCGTCGATGGTCTTCTTGATCCGCTGGCTGAGCCACAGCAGCAGAACCGTGAGTGGGGCGAGGACCGTGAGGATCAGCCCGAGCCGCCAGTCGAAGACCCACAGCCCGGCGATGACGGTCAGCAGGGTCGCGAATCCGGAGACCAGCGCCGGCAGCAGATGAGCGATGCCTTCACCTGCCGTCATGAACTGGTGGGACACGAGGCTCGAGATCCTGCCGGTGCGTCGCCGGTCGAACCATCCCAGCGGCAGCTTGGCCAGAGCGTCGCCGATCGCGTGATGCGCGAACCGGATGAAATCCACCGCAGCCAGGTAGCCGACGCGAGCTTCCGCGTAGCGGACGGCGAAGGCGATTGCCGCGAGTACACCGAGGCTGATCAGCCATCCGGTGGTGCCCATGCCCCACGCCGTGTCTCCAGTGCCCAAGGTTCGTGCGAGGGGGAGGAAGGCGAGCAGGGCGAGGCCCTCGAAGCAGCCGGTGACGGTGTGGAGGACCAATGCCGCGCTCAGGCTGCGATTGCCCGAGTCCGACATCAGTTCCCGGTAGGAGCGGATGAGTGGGGTCTTCACCGGGGAATCGGCGGCGGGTGAGTCAGTCATCGTTTCCCTGTCCTTCCGTGATGGTGGCAATGGATTCGCCGAGGCGGCCCGGCCTCCCGATGTCCCGATCGTCCATGATCCGGTGCAGCTGCTCTTCGTCCGGGGACTCGAGGACAGTATCAATGCGCCCCGAACGCATGAGCACCACACGATCGGATCCGATGACCGATTCGCTGCGATGAGCGATGACGAGCACTGTGCGTCCCCGCACCAACTGCGACAGGGCGCGCTGGATCTCGTCTTCCGAATCGGGGTCGGTGGCGGCGGTGGCTTCATCGAGGACAAGGATCGGAGCATCGGCGAGGATCGCTCGGGCGATCGCGATCCGCTGCTCCTGTCCTCCGGAGAGGCGGACCCCTTCACCCCAGATCGTGTCGAGGCTGTCCGGCAGATCGCGGATCTCCTCAGCGATGAAGGCTCTCTCCGCGGCCGCCCAGACCGCGTCGTCGTCGGCTGCCGGGCGAGCCAGCCGAATGTTCTCCCGCAGGCTCAGGCGCAGCAGCTGCGGGTTCTGCAGCACGAAGGCCACCTGTGAGTAGAGTTCGGCGGTGCCGAATGTGCGTACGTCCCGGCCGCCGATGAGCACTCGCCCGGTGTCGGGATCCATGAACCTGGCGGCGAGCACCGCGAGCGTCGACTTCCCCGATCCGGAGGGACCGATGAGCGCGGTGACCGAACCTTTCGGTACTTCGAGACTGACCCGATCGAGGGCATTGACCGCACCCGTATAGGAATAGCTGACGTCGTCGAAGGCGATCGCCGGTACGTCATCGCCAGCCGCGACCGCGGCCGTGCCCGGCAGCGCCCCGGGATCGGTGTCGAGGATGTCGGTGTCGAGGAGATCGCCGAGGCGCTTGGCCGAGCTGCCGGCGATCTGGTAGGCCCACATGGTCCGCCCGATGATTTGGATCGTGTTGGGAAGGACGAGGGCGATGAGGGTGGTGACGATGACATCGGCGGGGGTCACCTCGGTGGCAGAGACGAGGGCGGATCCGACGCAGATATTGAGGACGATGAGCACAGGCACGCTGACCAGGGCCTCGCCGATCGCGGAGGCCCGAAGCATCGGTCCGACCCAGCCGGTGTAGAAGGCGGAGAAGGCATTCGAGGCTTCCGTGTACCGGGCGTGTGCCCGCCCGGTGCGGCCGAACGCCTTGATCACCGCGATGCCGTCGGCGAACTCGACGGCCGTGGACGAGACGTCGGAGAGTCGGGAGTCCATCTCCGCGGTCTTCTCACCCATGCCGCGCATCGTGACCATCTGAACGATCAGATACACCGGCACCGAGGCGAAGGCGAGGAGTCCGAGACGCCAGTCGACGACGAATGCGTAGACGAGGAGCGCAAGCGGGGTGACGATCGCCATCGCCGATTCGACAGGGGCGTGGGCGACGAGCTGGTGGAGGGTCTTCGTATCGTCTTGTACCGCCTTGCGGATCCGCCCCGAGGAGGTTGAGGAGAACCAGGAGAGGTGGATGCCGGCGATGCGGTTGACGATGCGGGCCCGCAGAACTCGTGTGAGCTCGACATCGGCGAAATGCGTGACGAGCAGGGCCGTGAACGTCAGCAGCATCTGCAGGCCGGCCCCGCCGAGGACGAAGCCGATCGCGGAATGGACGGTGCCTTCGTCCGGGGCGGTGCCGGCTAGGGCGGCGCGAACCAGCACATCGCCGAGGTGGACGAGCGCGATATAGGGCGCTAGGGAGGCCACCCCGGCGGCCCCGCCGAGGATCCGCCCCAGCCACAATCGTCCGCGCACGGGCTTGAGCATCTGGGAGAGCATCTCGTTCTCCTGCGCGCGTTTCGTCTTCGGGTCGAGGACCTCGCTCGCCTTTTCGAGGGCAGCCATGGTCATCCTTCCTGCGGGGTGAGTGAGAAGACAGAGTCGGCCGCTTCGGCGATGAGCTCGTCGTCGTGGGTGATGACGATGACGACGGCTCCCTGGTCGGCCAGGGCGCGCATCTGCGCGGCGATGCCGATCAGGTGGCTGAAGCCCAACCCCGAGGTGGGTTCGTCGAAGACGAAGATGGGTGAGTGCGTCGCGGCGGTGGCGGCGATGGCGACCCGCTGTCGCTGCCCACCCGACAGCGACTGCGGGTGTCTGTCCTCGAGGCCGGTCAGGCCCGTGGCGTCGAGCAGTGTCGGCAGGTCGAGGGCTTCACGTTCGGCCACCGTCAGACCCATCGTCACATCGGCTCTCACGGTCTCTCCGAAGAGCTGGCGACCGACGTCCTGCATGACCATCGAGGCGGCCCGGTTGCGTGCACGCGGTCCCAGGGTCTTCCCGCCGAGGCGGATCGTTCCGGAATCCTGCTTGGCCAGTCCGCAGATGAGCCGGGCGAGGGTGGTCTTGCCCGCTCCGTTGGGTCCGGTCAAGGCCGTGATCCGTCCGCGCGGGAACACCATGTGCGGGATGTCTGTGACGGGGGTGCTGCCGTAGGAGAAGCGGAGGTCCTCGATCGCCAGTCCGCTGTTCGAGGTCGTGTCGACCATCGGCTGAGTCTGCGGCACACGCGCAGATTGCAGTCGACGCAGACCTCGTTCGCGCCGCTGCTGATCGGTCTGAGCGAAGAAGTCCTCGGCAGACATATCTTCTGCGACCCGGCCGTCGGCAAGCAGCACTGCTCGGTCGATGATGCCGTCGAGGTAGGCCAGCCGGTGCTCGGCGATGACGAGGGTGTGGCCGGCCTGCTTGAGTCCGTGCATCACCGCGACGAGGATGTCGACCGAGGCCGGGGACAGGTTGGCGCTGGGTTCATCGAAGAGGATGACTCCGGGGCGCTGAGCCAGTGCCGCTGTGCAGGCGACGAGCTGGAGCTGTCCGCCGGAGAGCGAATTGAGACGACGACTGAGGAGCCCGCCGATCCCGGTCACCGCGACGGCGGAGCGGATCCGGTCGAGTATCTCGTCTCGCGCCAGTGCTTGGTTCTCGAGCCCGAATGCCAACTCCCCGGCCACCTCGGTGGTGAAGAACTGGGTGCGGGGGTTCTGGAAGACGGTGGCCGCGACCTCGACGACCCGGTGGACGTCGAGGGTCGTCATCTCCTGTCCGCTGACGGTGACCGTCCCCGAGGTGGTCCCGGCGTGCAGCTGTGGGGCGAGCCCTCCGAGCAGGCGAAGCAGGGTCGTCTTCCCGCTGCCCGAAGGACCGCACAGCAGCACCGCTGACCCCGGCGCAATGTCGAGGTCGACATCGGTGATATCGGCTGCCTCGGTGGTGGCATCTGCAGCAGCCAGCTGCGCGAGGGCGCTTGCGGCGCCGTAGGTGAAACCGGCACCGTCGATCGTGATCCCTCCGGCCCTCATCCTGCTCGTCCTCCGGTGGTTAGGGCGAGAGTGAGGAGGCCGACGCCGGCGAGTCCGAGGAGGAGGTCGGCGGCGGAGAAGCGGAGGTCGTAGACGCTGCTGGGACGTTCGGGACGACCGAGCCCGCGGACGAGCGCTGCGGCAGTGAGTTCGTCACCGGAGCGGATGACTGAGGTCAGCAGCGGAATGATGAGCAGTTCGCCGGTGCGGATCGGGTGGGCGAGGAACGACAGCGGATCCGGGTGGAGGCCGCGCAGGGTCATGGCGTCGCGCACGGCGGCGGCTTCGCGCAGGATCGTGGGGAACATGCGGAAGATCACGGTGACGGGAACCACGATGAAGCGAGGGCAGCGGGCTCGGCGCAGTGCGGCGACGAGGACCGTGGGCCGGATCGCGATGAGGGCGTAGACGGCGAAGGCGACGGTCGCGGTGAAGCGCATCGTCCAGTGTCCGATGACACCGGCGAAGACGAACACAGGATTGGGCCAGATGCCTGCGGCAAGGGCGATGCCGGTGCCGATCGCCGCGACCGTCAGCGCAGAGAACGCGTAACGGGGGCGAACCGTGGCCAGGCAGACCCCGGCGAGCAGCACCGCGGCGTAGGCGAGGATCTGCGAGGTCGAGGCGAGCACGGTGGCATTGATGATGAGGAGGACGAGGACGATCGTGCGCGGATCGGGCACCTTCGCCGAGGAGCGGAAAGTCGAGTCGAGGTCGGCCCGAGAGGGTGACTCGGTTCCGACGATCGACGGGACCGCGGCAGTGCTCCCGGACCCGGCAGTGTGCTCAGGCAAGACCGGCCCTCTCGAAGTGCTTACGGGTGACCCGCACGCCGAGGAGTCCGCCGGCCAGCCCGAGGCCGAAGCTGATGACCGTCCACGCGGGCAGCACCCAGGCCTGCATGAGGGAGGCGAACGCGTCGGCGTAGTCCTGACCCATCTGCTCTGCCGTGGACGCGAAATAGGCCTGTGAGTCGAAAGCGATCGGCAGCAGCGGAACGACGGTGGTCATGGCGAGGACGGCGTAGGCCCAGGGGATGCGCCGCGGTAGGCGCGCAGGGTCGCCGCGGGTGACGACGAGGTCGGCGAGGAAACCGGCGATGAGTCCCGCAGGAACGACCAGCCACGTCTGGCCGGAGAAGACGAGGAGCACGCCGTTGATGCCGCCGAGGAGGGTCAGTGCACCGAGCTTCGGGGTGCGGACGACGAAGAGGGCGACGACGATTCCGTCGAGGATGATGCCGATTCCGAAGCCGACGAACATCGCCAACGGACCGAGGAAACCGACCATCGCGAAGATGAAGACGATGGCGAAGTAGAGAGCCGTGAAGATTCCGACGCTGATGAGGTCGCGAGCAGTGAGATTCAATTGTGTCCTTGAGTCAAGATGAAAGCTGAGGCTAACCTAACATCCATTTGAATCGACGACTACTGCAGTGATGCGCATACGTTGATACCTCGCAATTACTACCTGACGGCGGCCCAGCAACCTGGCGCCAGGTTGCTGGGCCCCCGTCAGGTAGCAATTGGGGAGGGGAAGAGCTCTCGGACGATGTCGAGCACCCTCGCCAGCGCCTCCGACGGGTTGTTCCGGCGCCAGCCGAGGGCGAGCGTGAACGAATCCCCGCCCTCGGCGAGGCGGACATAGCGCACCCCGTCGATGCGGATGTGATCCGAGGACTCGACGACGACGGCCATGCCGACCTGCGCGCCGACGAGCGCCAGCAGGCTGTAGGGGTCCGGTGCCTCCTGGACGACTTGCGGCAGGAAACCGGCGTCATCGGCCAGCCGCATCATCACCTCTCTGACCTGCGACCCGTGCGATGGGGCATAGGAGATGAACGGCTGACCGGCGAGTTCGCCCATGCTCACCGACTCGCGCTCGGCCAGCTCATGCCCCGAGGGCATGGCGATCATGACGCTCTCCTGTCGGATGACGTGGACCTCGACACCCGCCGGCACCGGCGGGCTGATGATCGCGAGATCCGTCTCTCCGTCGCGCAGGGCGATCGCGGCCTCCCCGCAGTACATCTGCGGCTGCAGGTCGAGGCTGATGCCAGGGTGTCGCTCACCGACCTCGCGGGCCAGTCTGGAGAGGATGGAGTAGCCGCTCGTGCCGCCGAACCCGATGCGCACCCGGCCCGCCAGACCCTGTTGAGCGGCCCGGGCGATGCGCCGGGCACCGTCCACCTGAGTCCCGATCGCCGCAGCGGGTTCGAGCAGCGCCTCACCCGCTGGCGTCAGTCGAACCCGCCGGGTCGTCCGCTCGAACAGATCGACGTCGAGGTCTCGTTCGAGCGCGCGGATCATCTGGCTGAGCGCGGGCTGCGCGATGTGCAGACGTTCCGCGGCCCGCCCGAAATGCAGCTCCTCGGCGACGGCAAGGAACGCTGTGACCTGCCTGAACTCCATGTCGTATCCCCACTGCCCAGATTGATAAGAATATACGCTTAATCACCTCGATATTACCTCTTGGACTCTGAGTAATTCCGATGGCACTGTTGAAGACGAACTCAATGCTCAAGGAGACGCCCATGACTGCCGAAACCACAGCCACCCCCGCCACCACCGCCGACCCTTCCGACCTGCTCAACCTCGCCGGACTCCTCACCGACGACGAGCTGGCGCTGCGCGAAAAGGTCCGCAGCTTCGTCGACGAGCGGATCCGCCCGAACATCGCCGAATGGTACGAAGGCGCGATCTTTCCGACCGAGATCGTGCGTGAGATGGGCGAGCTCGGCCTCCTCGGCATGCATCTGCAGGGGTACGGCTGCCCGGGGCGTTCCGCCGTCGAATACGGTCTCGCCGCCCTCGAACTCGAAGCCGGCGACTCCGGACTGCGCACCTTCGTCTCCGTCCAGGGATCGCTGGCGATGTCGGCCATCCACAAGTTCGGCTCCGAGGCGCAGAAGAACCGCTACCTTCCCGGAATGGCCGCCGGAGAGATCATCGGCTGCTTCGGACTGACCGAACCCACCGCCGGATCCGACCCCGCCTCGATGGCCACCACCGCCACCCAGGGCGCCGACGGATCTTGGACGCTCAACGGCGCCAAACGCTGGATCGGCCTGGCCTCGATCGCTGATATCGCCGTCATCTGGGCCGCCACCGACGACGGCATCCGCGGCTTCCTCGTGCCCACCGACACCCCCGGATTCACCGCCACCCCGATCACGCAGAAGCTGTCGATGCGGGCCTCCATCCAGTGCGATATCGACCTTGAGGGCGTGAAATTGCCCGCCGAGGCGGTCCTGCCCGAGGTCACGGGACTGAAGGGGCCGTTCTCCTGCCTCAATGAGGCACGGTACGGAATCATGTGGGGCGCCATGGGGGCCGCCCGTGACTCCTTCGAAGTGGCGCTGCACTACGCTCAGAACCGTCTGCAGTTCGACAAGCCGCTCACCGCTTACCAGATCACGCAGGAGAAGCTGGTGAATATGGCCCTCGAGATCCAGAAGGGCACCCTCCTGGCCATCCAGACAGGACGGCTCAAGGACGCCGGGACCCTCGATCCCGTGCAGATCTCCGTCGGCAAGCTGAATAACTGCCGCGAAGCCATCGCCATCTGTCGGGAGGCCCGGACGATGCTCGGCGGCAACGGCATCACCCTCGAATATTCGCCGCTGCGGCATGCGAACAACCTCGAATCGGTGCGCACCTACGAGGGCACGGATGAGGTCCACACCCTCATTCTCGGCCGCCACATCACCGGCCAGCAGGCGTTCCGCTGACCTGCACCCCGCCGACCCACACCTCGGCGGGGGTGCGCAGAACTTCCAGATCAGTCAGCGGATCGGTCCCGAGGACCAGCAGATCCGCACGGCCGCCTTCGACGATCCGCCCCCGGTCACTAAGCCCGAGCGCATCGGCCGCTCCCGAGGTGGCCGACCGGACCGCCTCGGCGGCAGTCATCCCGGCGTCGATCAGATAGCCGAGCTCATCGTGCAGCGACGCCCCGTGGGGCACAGGCGCGAACGGCGTCTCGTTCGCATCGGTGCCCGCAATGATCCGCACCCCCGCTGCATGCAGGGCGCGCACATTCGACAGGGCGAGAGCGAACGCGGAATCGGCATGCTCGCCGAGGCGGGCGTCGGCAATCGCACGCATCATCACCAGGGTGGGAGAGACGATGGTGCCCGTCTCGACGATCCGAGAGATCGTCGCCTCGCTCAGCCGTGCCCCGAAAGGGACATGGGTGAGCACATCGACACCGGCCTCGAGGCCGCGATCGAACGCCCCCGGAGTGACCGCATGGGCAACGGTGAGCAGCCCCCGGTCGTGGGCTCCGTCGACAAGCGCCCGCAGCGTCGGAATGTCGAGGGCGGGCACCTCGGTGGCGTCCGGATCCTCGATGATGATCTTGATGAGATCTGCTCCGCCTGCCTCCCGCCAGTCGAGGAACCGGACGGCATCGTCGGGCCCGGTGACACCGGATTCGACGGGGAATCCCATCACCTCGATCTGCGTGCTCCCCGGCGCCGAGGCGGCCGATCCGGCGCTGACGATCCCCGGGATTCCGTGGTCGGACCGGAAATCTTCGACAAGCGAGTCCGGATACGTCCCGAGATCGACGAGCGTCGTCAGTCCCGAGCGAAGAGCACCGACGAGCGGTTCCCGCGACTTGAGGTGAACGTGGGTGTCGATGAGTCCCGGCAGGACGAATCCGTTCGACTCCGCAGACGGGTCCTCGGCAGGGCTGATCGTCGTGATCGTATCGGCGAAGTCGATGTCGACGGCATCGCCGATGGCAGCGGTGTCGACATCGATGATGTGCACATTGCGGAGAGTCGTCATGCACCCACCCTAATCACCGCAGGCATCTGCAATCCTCACAGTTCCGGGAACGTGACCTCGGTCAGCTCTTCGGACACCGCCCACAGTCGGCGAGCCACCTCGGTGTCGGTGGACTTCGCCGAACGGGATGCGAACCCAGGCTTTCCGCGGATCTCGAACGGACCGGTCGGGCCGATGTAGCTGTCACCGGGCAGGTCGGCGACGGCGGCGCAGAGGATCGGCCGTGCCCCGTCCTGCTCGCTCTGAGCGACCACTCGGGTGAACGCACGGCTGACTCGCGCGTCCAAAGAGTTGTCGTCGCTGGAGCCGAAGAGGTTCGTCGCCGCCAACCCCGGATGAGCTGCCGTCGCGATCACCGGTGACGAGAGCTCGGACAGTCGACGCTGGAGTTCATTGGTGAAGAGCAGGTTCGCCAGCTTCGACTGACCATAGGCGGCCATCGGCCGATACGATCGGCTCGTCCACTGGAGGTCGTCGAATTCGATCGTGCCGAACCGGTGGGCGATGGAGGCGACGGTGACGATGCGCTCACGCACCTGCGGGAGCAGCAGACTCGTCAGGGCGAAATGGCCGAGGTGGTTCGTCCCGAACTGCGATTCGAACCCGTCGACGGTCCGGTACAGGGGCGGGATCATGATCCCCGCATTGTTGATGAGGAGATCGATCGGATCGGTGAAGTCCGCAGCGAAGTCGCGCACCGAGGACAGATCGGCGAGGTCGAGGTCGCGCACCTCCGTACTGCCGGGCATCGTCTCCGCGGCGGCTTCACCCTTCGCGCGGTTGCGCACGGCCAAGACGACATGGGCACCGCGGCCGGCCAGAACCCGGGCAGTCACCCGGCCGAGTCCGCTGTTCGCGCCGGTGATGAGGACCGTGCGCCCTGTGAGATCGGGAATGCCGAAGTCGATCGGAGAAGTCATGAAGCCATCCTAGATTTCCGCCCTGGCAGTCAGCTGTCCACCTGAGCCGCCACCGCACCACCGAATTTGTTAGGGTAGCCTTCGTGCCGAAGATCCCTGAAACCGGTGCGCAGATTCTGCGCCGAGCCGCCCGTCGGCGCATCCGTCCGCTGCTCGGTGGGGCAGGTGCCCTGTCGATCTGGCAGGTCTGCGAAGCGCTCGTGCCGGTGGCGATCGGCATCATCGTCGACCGGGCGATCATCCCGCTGTCGATCCCGGCTCTCATCATCTCCATCATCGGCCTCGGCCTCCTCTTCACCGTGCTCAGCCTCGGCTACCGTTTCGGCGCCCGCCTGTGCAATTCCGCCCGCGAGCACGAAGCCCACGCCCTGCGCGTCGAGATCACACACGCAGCCCTGACCGCCCCGAGCCTTCCGGCCGACCGTACCTCGGGCGAGGTGCTGTCCATCGCGTCCGCCGATGCCGACACCGCGGCCACCGCATTTCAACAGGCCGGACGCGGCATCGCCTCGGTGCTGGGCATGATCACCGCCGCGGTCTTCCTCCTCATCGCCGACCCCGTGACCGGACTCGTCGTCCTCATCGCCGTGCCCATCGGCCTGATCGTCGTCGCCCTGCCCGGCCGGTCCGTCTCCGCGCGCGCGACCGCGCAACTCGAAGCCGTCGCCTCCGCCGGACGCTCGGCGTCTGACCTCATGCACGGACTGCGCGTGATCAAAGCGATGGGAGGCGAGCCGTGGGCGGTCCGTCGCTACCGCGCCACCTCCGATGCGGCCGCCGAAGCCGGCGTCGCCACAGGTGAGAGGACCGGACGTCTGGCCGGGCTCGGGGCACTCGTCATGTCCGCGGTGCTGGCGATCGTCCTCATCGTCGCGGGCCTGCGCCTCATCGACGGCCAGATGAGCGTCGGCGCGCTCATCGGCATCCTCGGCATGACCGCCTTCCTCACCGAGCCCATGCGCGCACTCGCCGATATCGTCGGCCTCTTCGCCCAATCCCACGGCGCCGCCGAACGGATCGCCCGCCTGCTGACCAGCATCGATGCTGAAGCAGGCACCGGCGATGCGACAGACACCAGCGCCGAGGCGGCCCCCACCACCCGTCACGCCGCCGACATCCGCCCGAGCGTGACAACCACCGAATCCGGAATCACCATCACCGGGTGGCCGACGACCACGGAATCCCACGAACTCACCACCGTCGGGGGAGAGCTGACCTGCATCGTCTCCGACGACGCCGAGGACGCAGCCGGGCTGTTGTCGGCACTGACCTCCCATGCCCGGAGCCTGGGTCCCGCCCGGATGCTCGTCGCGCCCCACGACGTCGATCTGTTCGAAG
The DNA here is from genome assembly GCF_057766545.1 of Brevibacterium sp. MGP-B1. Lineage (NCBI taxonomy): Bacteria > Bacillati > Actinomycetota > Actinomycetes > Micrococcales > Brevibacteriaceae > Brevibacterium > Brevibacterium sp. MGP-B1. The sequence continues at coordinate 89,872 of NZ_CM173407.1, forward strand.
GCACCATCGGATCGAACATCACGATGGTCGTCACTGACGCCAGTTCAGACGCCGACGTCCGCACTGACGCTGCCGACCACCCGCCGATCTCGGCCGAGGTGCTCACCGCCTCGGGCGTCGACGAGCTGCTCGACCTCGTCGACGGGGGACTCGACTACCGGATTCAGGAACTCGGCGGGAATCTCTCCGGCGGTCAGCGGCAGCGCGTCGCATTGGCTCGAGCACTTCACGCCGCCCCCGAGACCCTCGTCCTCGCCGAACCCACCACCGCCGTCGACGCGGTCACCGAAGCCAAGATCGCCCACGGGCTCTGCCGACTGCGCCGCAGGAGAAGAGACCTGGTCACGATCATCCTCACCTCATCCCCGGCCTTCCTCGCCGCCGCCGACACCGTCGTCTATCGACCGAGGTCCGGCCCGCTGCTCATCGGCCGCCATGCCGATCTCCTCGAGGCAGACACCGACAGTGCCGAAGCCTACAGAGATGCGGTGACCCGATGACGGCGCCGACGCACACCACTCTGACGATCGCCTCGCGGCGTCGATCCTTCGCCCACCTGGCCCCGCTGCTGCGCCGCCGAGCCGGCTGGATCGTCCTCCTCGTCGTCGCGGGACTGGCCAACGCCGGGGCCGGCCTCGTCGGGCCATGGGCGATCGGTCGTCTCGTCGACGAACTCCCCGCCGGAGCCGGCCCCGAACTCGTGTGGACGTGCGCCATCGCCGTCGCGATCGCCGGCATCGTCATGGCCGCCGGCACATGGATCGGCGCCTGGGCGCTCGCCCGCATCGCGATGCCCGTCGTCGCCGAACTGCGCACCGAGGTCGTCGACTCCGCCCTGACACTCGAGTCCCAGCGGATCGAACGCACCGGCACCGGCGACCTCGTCTCCCGCGTCGCCGACGACTCCCGCAAGATCGGCGAGGCCGCCGGCCAAGTGCTGCCGCTCGTCGTCGAATCACTCCTCGTCGTCGTGGTCTCTGCCTTCGGTCTGGCCGCCATCGATTGGCGTCTCGGACTGACCGGGCTCGTCGCCGTGCCGATGTACTGGCTCACCCTGCGCTGGTATCTGCCCAGATCAGAACCCATCTACAAAGAAGAACGCGCCGCTTTCGGCAGGCGTGCCGGACGCCTGCTCGGCGGCCTCACAGGTAGCGCGACCCTGCGCGCCTATCGCGCAGAGGCCGGGGAGATGCGACGCATCGACTCCGCTTCCGCGCATGCCCGCGACCTGTCGATCGACGTCTTCCGATTCGTCACCCGCGCCTTCGGCCGCAACAACCGCGCCGAGGCAGTCGTGCTCTCCCTGCTCCTGGTCGCCGGCTTCGTCCTCGTCTGGTTCGGGGAGTCCACCGCCGGCGCCGTGACCACGGCCGCTCTGGTCTTCCACCGCCTCTTCAACCCCATCGGCGCCCTCGTCGGACTCTTCGATCAGGTCCAGTCGGCCGGCGCCTCCCTGACCCGGATGGTCGGAGTCATCGACGAAGCCAGAACCGCGCCGAGGCGACCGATCCAGGCTGCACCCGCTACCCCCACGCTCGTGCTCGAGGACCTGTGGTTCTCTTACGACACCGACCCGGATACGGACAATCACGTGCTGCGCGGGGTGAGCCTGAGCATCGCGCCGGGTGAGCACATCGCTGTCGTCGGCACCACCGGTGCAGGGAAGACGACGCTGGCGAAGATCGCCGCGGGACTGTCCGCACCCGGCCACGGACGGGCACGGCTGACGGATGGCGGGGCCGCCTCGGCGAACGGGGTGGACGTGGGATCGATGGACGAATCCGCGCTGCGCCGGCATATCGCCATGGTCGCGCAGGAGGTGCACACCTTCTCCGGCAGCCTGCGCGACAACATCACCCTGCCGCGTCCGGACGCAAGCGATGACGATGTGCGCAATGCCGTGGACGTCGTCGGCGCCGGGTGGGCGACATCCCTGCCGAACGGCCTCGATACGCAGATCGGGGAGGGCGGGGTCCGCCTGTCCGCGGTTCAAGAGCAGACGATCGCGCTCGCCCGCCTCGTCCTCGCCGACCCGGACTTCGCGATCCTCGACGAAGCCACCGCCGAGGCGGGATCGGCCGGAGCCCATGTCCTCGAATCCTCCGCCGAGGCGGCCCTTTCCGGCCGTGGTGCGCTCATCGTCGCCCACCGGCTCAGCCAAGCGGAGAAAGCCGACCGGATCCTCGTCATGGAGCACGGGCAGGTCATCGAGGAAGGCACCCACCACGACCTCGTCGCTGCAGGCGGCCGCTACGCCGAGCTGTGGGAGGCGTGGTCGGGCTGAGGCCGTCGGGCAGGGGGCGTCAGCTCAGGCCGAGCACCGTGGTCGCGATCGTGAAATAGAGGATGAGGCCCGTGGCATCGCAGAACGTGGAGATGAACGGGTTGGAGAACACGGCCGGATCCGCCCCGACCTTCTTCGCGATGATCGGCATCAGACCTCCCACCGTCGCGGCCATGATGCACACCGACAGCAGTGTCAGACCGATGACCAGGCCGATCGCCCAACCGTAGACGAGTCCGGCGACGACGAAGCCCAATGTGCCGAGCACGGAACCGAGCACCGCACCCACGCGCAGCTCTCTCCAGATCACTCGGCCGAGGTCGCGGACGCGCACCTCGCCGACGGCAAGGGCGCGGGTGACGGTGGTGGCGGCCTGGTTGCCTGTGTTGCCGCCGGTGCCGGTGAGCAGCGGAATGAAAAGCGCGAGGACGACAACCTGATCGAGCCGGTCCTCGTAGACTTCGAGGACCTGGACGGTGAGGATCGCCGAGACGGCGAGAACGAGCAGCCACACGATGCGGCTCTTGACCAGACGCATGATCGTCGAGGACAGGTAGGAGCGATCCAGCGGTTCCGTACCGGACCCGCGAGCGAGATCCTCCGCATCCTCCTCGTCGACGATATCGAGGACGTCGTCCATGGTGAGGATGCCGACGAGCCGCTCCTCCTGATCGGTCACCGGCATCGCGATGAGCCGGTGGGAGAGGAACTCACGCGAGGCTTCCTCACGGTCCGTCAGCGCATGAGTGCTCAGAGAATCACGAACGATGTCCTCGATGATCGTGTCCTCATCGGCGGCAAGCAGATTGCGCAACGACACCACTCCCCGCAGCACCCGGCCGGGACCGACGACGGGCAGCAGGTAGACGGTCTCGGGTCCGTCGATGCGGGCGCGCACGACCTCCATGGCCTGGGCCGCCGTCCAATCCTCGTGGATGCCGAGGACCTCCGGAGACATGTACCGTCCGATCGCGGACTTCGGGTAGCCGAGCACCGCGGACGTCATCGCCCGCTCGTCCGGGGTCAGCCCCTTCATCAGGCGACTGGCCACACTCGCGGGCAGTTCGCCGAACAGTTCGGCACGGTCATCGGGGTCGAGGCCCTCGACGATATCGGCGACCTCGGGTTCGCGGAGATTGCCGATGAGTTCGGCCTGGTACGCGGGAGGCAGATCCTCGAAGACGTCGAGAGCCTCCTCCTTCGTCAGCACGCGGAAGAGCATCGCCGACTGCAGCGGGGTCGAGGTGTGGACGAGGCGTCCGATCTCGGCACGCGGGACCTGTTGAGCGAGGACTGCGATCTCATCGAGGGTGGACGTATCGATTCTGCCGGTGAGCGCGGATTCGAGCCGGTCGGCCGCCTCGGTCCCCTCTGTCGTATCGGCCACACATGCCCCCTCACCTCGGACGGAAACTTCCGCCCTCAACCTTAGGCCATCCACGAGGCGGCGCCGGGCTCGCCTCGACAGCGCGCAGCCGCGACGTTTCGGGCACCACCGAAACAACACAGCCCTACGATGGTGGCATGACGAGGAGATTCCCGGAGTCCGCACCGAACATCGCCGCCCTGGCGTCGGCCATCGCCGACCCGAGGCGCGTGATGATCTGTGCCAGCCTCCTCGACGGTCGTGCCTGGACGCTCACCGAACTTTCCCGCGCCCTGTCGATTCCGATGTCGTCACTGTCCGAACACGCCAGCATCCTCATCGACCACGGCGTCCTCGTCGAGCGACGAGAAGGCCGACACCGCTATGTTCAGATCGCCTCGACCGACATCGCCGACTGGTTGGAACACACCGGGGCGATGGCCGGCGGAGCGATGACATCAGCACCGACATTGTCTGCGAAGACCCGTGACCGTCAGCTCATCGAAGCCCGCACCTGCTACCGGCACATCGCAGGCCGGTTCGGCACTCAGCTCTTCTCCTCACTGATGCAGCGAGAATGGATCGATCCGTCACTTACCATCACCGAATCCGGGAGGGCCGGGCTCGCCGAGGCGTTCGGACTCGAGGTCGGTCCACCGACCGCCTCGTCGCGCCCCCTTGTGCGCCGGTGCCTCGATTGGACGGAACGTCGTTCCCACCTCGGCGGTCGCCTCGGCGATGACATCTGCCGCACGTTCTTCGACCGCGGGTGGATTATGCGACGGCCGAACTCCCGAGCCCTGACGATCACCCCGGACGGGCGCGAGCACCTCGCCTGGGTGCTCAGCGCACTGAGAGATCATCTCTGACCGACAGCGAACAATCCGACAGCGAACAACGGAGACCGACGATGACCGCACCCACCGACACCGCGAGAGCCTTCCGCGAACTGCACGTTCCCGGTGACCCGTTCATCCTGCCGTGCGCCTGGGACGTGGCCAGTGCGCAGTTCTTCGCCGAGGCGGGGCATGCGGCCATCGGCACCACGAGTCTGGGAGTCGCAGCTGCCATCGGCGCCGCCGACGAGGACCGGGAAACCCTGACCGCAAGCGCGGATCTTGCCGCCGACCTGCGACGGGCGCTGCCGGACCTGCCGCTGACCTGCGACTTCGAAGACGGCTATGGCGACGGCCCCGAATCCGTCATCGACTCCGTGCGCGAGGCCTTCGCCGACTCCGCAACCGGGCTCATCGTCGACGGCATCAACATCCAGGACTCGCGACAGGGTCGGATGAGCGAACCCGGAGTGCTCGCTGCCAAGGTGACGGCGATCAAGGAGACGTTCCCTGCTCTGTTCGTCAACGCCCGGATCGACACGTTCTGGATCGGCCAGGACAACCTCGGCGAGGTCACCTGCCGCATCGACGCCTACACCGCTGCCGGCGCCGATGGCATCTTCGTCCCCGGCTCCCTCGACCTCATGACGATTGAGGCGATCACCGGCCACAGCCGGATTCCGGTGAATCTGCTGGCCAGTCCGCGGTACCCGCGATCAACCCTCGCCGAGGCGGGGGTGGCCCGAATCAGCACCGGATCGCTGCTCTACCGCGCGGCGATGTCGGGGGCGCTGGGTTCCCTGCAAGCGCTCAGCGACGACCGCCCCGCACAGGCCGAGAGCGTGCTGCCGTACGAGGCCTTCACCGAACCGGACCGAGTCAGCGCCCGGTCGCGTCCCGACGGACGGTGAGCACGGGAACGGGGGAACGCAGGATGAGCCGCTGCGCGACCGACCCGAGGATCATCTTGCCCACGCGCGACCGGGCACGGACACCGAGGACGAGGCGATCGACCTCCGCGTGAGCGACCAGTTCGTCGATGACGGCGGTGACCGGGTCGCGATCACCGCGGCCGGACCGATTGATGACGGTGACCTCGAGCCCGGAGGGGATCTCATCCTCGGTGAAGTCATGGAGGGTGAGGTTGATGAGCAGCAGCCCGGTGCCGAGCTTCTGCGCCTCGGCGGCGGCCGATTCGAGGGCAAGCCGGCCCTCGGGGCTGTCGGTGACGGCGACGGCGACTGACATGGGGCTCCTTATCTGCGTCCGTACTCGGCTTTGAATTCGCGTTCGAACTCCGCGAGATCCTTGTCCTTCGTCTCCGGCAGCATCAGTGCCAGGAAGACGAAGGCGATCACGGCGAGGCCGGCGAACATGCCGAAGGTGGCCGTCATGCCCAAGGCCTCGATGAGCGGCGGGAAGAACTGCGCGACGATGGCGTTCATGATCCACAGCACGAACACGCAGATGCCCATTGCGAAGCTGCGGATCTTCATCGGGAAGATCTCCGAGAGCATCAGCCACGTCAGCGGGCCGACCGTTCCCTGCATGGAGAAGACGAAGAGGACGAGGAACGCGAGCACCGTCCATGCCTGTGCCGGTCCGGGCGGAACGATGACTGCGGTCAGGGCGATGAGCGTGTGGAAGACCGCGATGAGGGCGTAGCCGGTGAGGAACATGACCCGGCGCGGCAGCTTGTTGAGCAGGTACATGCCCAAGGAGATGCCGGCCAGGGAGAACACGCCGTTGGCGATGTTGCCGATGATGGCGACACCGGAGTCCAGGCCCGCGCTCGTGAGCAGCTGAGTTCCGTAGTACATGACCGAGTTGATCCCGGTGAGCTGCTGGAAGAAGCCGAGTCCGGCACCGATGATGACCAGTCGCAGCACCCATCGGGTGCCGAGATCGGAGAGTCCGCCCGTGGCCTCCTTCGCATCCTCGGCTGCGAGGTGGGTGACCTCGTCGATCTCGGCTTCGGCACGTTCGGGGGAGCGGACCTGCTTGAGCACGGCCAGAGCATCCTCGGTGCGCCCCTGCGAGATCAGCCAGCGCGGGCTCTCGGGCTGGAAGATCATGCCCACGAGGAGGGCGATCGCGGGTACCAGGGCAACGAGCAGCATCCACCGCCAGATCGAGTCGACATGCCCGAAGAAGTTGAAGATCACGGCGTTGATGACGAACGCCGCAAGCTGACCGCCGACGATCATGAGCTCATTGCGGGTGACATAGCTGCCGCGCTTCTCCGACGGGGCGATCTCACCGAGATAGACGGGCACCGTCGCCGAGGCGCCGCCGACTGCGAGTCCGAGGACGAAGCGGGCGCCGATGAGGAACTCCGCCCCGGGCGCGAGCACGCAGCCGAGGGTGCCGATGATGAAGACTCCGGCCAGGAGCAGGATCGTCTTGCGACGGCCCCAGGCATCGGCGACTCGACCGCCGAAGACCGCACCGAAGGCGGCGCCGACCATGAGAGAGGCGACGACGAGGCCTTCGCTCAGCGCGGTCAGTCCGAAGTCCTCGCTCAGGGGTTCGAGGGCTCCGTTGACGACTCCGGTGTCATAGCCGAAGAGCAGACCGCCGAAGGTGGCGACCGTGGCGATGATGCCGAGGCGGTGGACGGGGCGGCCCGTGCCGACGTGGGGGAGTTCGAAGTTCGTGCTGGCGGTGGACGTCGATCGGCGACGCGGCGATCCGGGTGGCATGGGCGACTCCTTTCCCCTTCAGTCCTAACACATGGGAGCCTGCCGCAAGCGGAGGGGGTGGAGCTCAGTCCTCCTGATACGAGTCGTCGATGACTTCTGGCATCCCGTCGATGACCGAGACCTCTTCGGTTCCGTCGTCGGCCAGGGCATCGACATCGAGGTCGTCGCCATCGAGCTCGGCGACTTCGAATTCGTCATCGTCGTCGGAGACCATCTCGTCGCCGACGCGATTGCCCTGTTCCGCGGCAGGTGACTGATCGGTGTTGAACTCGTCGGAGAGGCCGGGAGCCTCGTTCTCGTCGTCCCAGCCGGCGTCGCCGACGAGGGCATCGTCGGCACCTTCGATGCCCGTGCCTTCCGGCCCTTCGGCGCCGGGCTCGACGGGCGCCTCGGCGGGCTCATCGTCGATGCCGGAGTCGATGTCGACCTGGTCGGCTTCGGCCTCGGCGGCAGCGAGCTCGGGATCGTCCAGTTCGTCTCCCGTCGGCTCGTCGAGTTCGGGATCGTCGAGGATAGGGTCGTCTTCCAGCCGGTCGGTCGCGTCCGAATCGAACTCGCTCATGATCTCTCCTTCGCTCGCAATCAGGTTCGGGCCCTCATTCTTACACGTCGATCCGTCGCAGGCCATGGGGGACAGAATCATTTCCGGTCGAAGCGGTCCTTCCAGTCCCACCAGTCCCAGTGCGCCAGAAACTTCTCTCCGGCCATTCGGCCTGACGAGATGAGATCGAGTTTGTCGGTCGTCGTCAGGGCGAAGTCCGTGCTGCTGTGGCCGGTCGTGTCGACGAACACCGTCCGTTCGGTCACCGAAGGGTCGTCGATGTGCCGCCGGTCGTGTGCGTTGAGCATGGTGGTCAGCAGGGACTTCGCGTAGTGGAAGGTCGTCGCGTTGGGTCGCCATTCCGCGGCCGCGGTCTGCCGGGCCGAGAGCATGACGCCGAAGGTCGGCCAGCGTGCCGGCAGCGCATCCTTGCGGTCGAAGATGTCGACGGGAAAGTTCGAGAGCAGTCCGCCGTCGGCACCGAGCACGGAGTCTCCACCGGCCACATTCGGCTGGGCGGGCAGAGCGCGCGGACGGAAATAGAACGGGCTGGCCGCCGAGGCGCACACCGCCTCGGCGACGGACTGACTGTCCGCATCGACGCCGAGGGCCTCTTCGTAGTCCCAGGGGAGGCGGAGCATGCGGCCGCGGGAGACGTCGGAGACGATGACGACGAGGCGATACGATCGCTCCGACCCGATTGCGCTGTCCGGATCGTCGAACCTGAGGTCACCCCATGTGCGCACCCCCTGATCGGCCAACGCCGAGGCGAGGAAGTCATGGAGTGCCTGCCCCACATACATTCCCTTGTGCAGCAGCAGTCCCTGCACCCGCCCCAACCAGGGGACGAGGCGGAAGGCAGGAGAAAGGTCCTCGAACTCGGTGAAATCCTGTTCGAGGACCTTCTGCCGCAGAGTCTGCGGGCCGATGCCCGCCGCGGTGAGCACACCGACGATGGCCCCGGCCGAGGTGCCGGCGATCCGGTGGAAGTCGTAGCCGCCGTCGGCGAGAGCGTCGACCGCGCCGACCAGTCCCGGCAGCTTCGCTCCGCCGCCCTCGAGAACGAGATCGGTCATCGTCATGGCGGCTCCTTTCCTTCGCGCCCTGATTCCATTGTGGACCAGCGCCGAGGATGTGCCGCCTAGTGACGTGCGACGGTGACCGGCTCGTCTCCTTCCGGTGACCTGTGCTTCTGGCCCGGACCGGTCCGGCCGGTGAAGTGGTCCATCGTCTGGTTGACACCGAGGAAGTCCATGACCTTGTCGAACGCGCGGGTCGGCAGGAGACGGGCACCCGGAACCAGGCGGACGAGCGAGGGCATGACCAGCTGCTCACGACCGGATTCGATGGAGTCGAGGACGCGCGTGGCCACATCGTTCTCTTCGAGGATCGGGAGCAGGCGCGGGAACTTCGTCTGCACTCCCTTGAACATGCCGGTGTTGATGTAGAAGGGGCAGACGGCGAGTGTGTTGACCCGGCTGCCGTCGGCGCGCAGCTCTCCGCGCAGTGATTCGGTGAAGCCCACCGCCGCCCACTTGCTCGCCGAGTAGTCGGTCTGTCGAGCGACTCCTGTCAGGCCGGCAGCGCTGGCGATCGTGACCACCGAGCCGCGATCCCGCTCGATCATTCCGGGCAGGAATGCCTGGGTCGTCCAGTACAGGGCGAAGGTGTTGACGTCGTAGAGGCGACGGACCGCCGCCTCCTCCATGTCGAGAAGCTTCTTGCCGGAGACGATGCCGGCGCAGTTGACGAGGATGTCGATCTGACCGGTCTGCTCGGCGGCGGCGGCAACCTGGTCGGCATCACCGACATTGAGGGTGAAGGAGCGGGCCCTGGTTCCTGCGGCCTCCACCTCGGCGCGTACCGCGTCCCCGCGTTCGTCCGAGAGGTCCCAGATGATGACCTCGGCTGTGCCGCGAGCCGCCGCGTCCAGAGCCATGAGTCTGCCGATTCCGCTTCCGGCCCCTGTGATGAGGATGCGGTTGCCGGCGATCTTCGTTCCACGCGTCATGTCTATGCGTCCTTGCAGTTAGGCGTCAGTGCTGTCCCTCGCGAGCAGAACCCGCCCAAGCGGACCTCACGAGATGTTACTCAACAGTACATCAGTGTGCCGTGGGTCACGCAAGAGCGGGTTGGCCAATCGCCTGTCGCTCGGGGAGCTCAGCTCTCCTTCATGCCTTTCTGGATGAGGTCCATCACCGAGGAGTCCGCGAGGGTCGTGACATCGCCGACCTCGCGATTCTCGGCCACGTCCTTGAGCAGTCGACGCATGATCTTGCCCGACCGGGTCTTCGGCAGATCGGGCACGATCATGATCGAACGGGGAGTCGCGATCGGTCCGATCGAGGACCGCACATGACCTCGCAGCTCACCCACGACATCGTCCCCGCCGTCGTTCGCGCTCTCCCGGAGGATGACGAAGGCCTCGATCGCCTGCCCCGTCATCTCATCAGCAGCCCCGACCACGGCCGCCTCGGCGACCTTCGGATGTGCGACGAGGGCGGACTCGATCTCTGCGGTCGACATCCGGTGACCGGAGACGTTGAGGACGTCGTCGACGCGGCCGAGGACCCAGAAATCACCGTCGCGGTCGATCTTCGCCCCGTCGCCGGCGAAGTACACGTCCGGGTACTGCGACCAGTAGGTCTTCTTGAACCGTTCCTCATCGCCCCACAGGGTGCGCAGCATCGACGGCCACGGCTCCTTGATGACGAGATAGCCGCCGTTTCCGGGCTCGACCGAATTGCCCTCGTCGTCGTAGACGTCGGCGACGATGCCGGGCAGCGGGCGCATCGCCGAGCCCGGCTTCGTCTCGGTCACGCCCGGCAGGGGGCTGATGAGGATGCTGCCGTTCTCCGTCTGCCACCAGGTGTCGACGACGGGGCAGCGGTTCCCGCCGATTTGCTCGCGGTACCACATCCACGCTTCGGGATTGATCGGCTCACCGACGCTGCCGAGTAGACGCAGGCTGGACAGGTCGTACTGCGCGGGGATGTCGCGGCCCCATTTCATGAACGACCGGATGGCCGTGGGGGGCGCAGTAGAGGATGGAGACCTTGTACTTCTGCACGATCTCCCACCACCGGCCCCGGTGCGGTGTGTCCGGGGTGCCCTCATAGAGCACCGAGGTGGCCCCATTGGCCAGCGGACCGTAGACGATGTACGAATGGCCGGTCACCCAGCCGATGTCTGCGGCCGTCCAGTAGACGTCCGTCTCGGGTTTGATGTCGAAGACCGCCCAGTGGGTGAAGGAAGCGCCGACGAGGTAGCCGCCTGTGGTGTGCATGATGCCCTTGGGCTTTCCGGTCGTGCCCGAGGAGTACATGATGTAGAGCGGATGCTCGGAATCGAAGGCCTCCGGAGTGTGCGTCTCCGGTTGCCGATCGACGACCTCGTGCCACCACAGATCACGGTCGCCGTTCCAGTCCACGTCCTGGCCGGTGCGGCGGACGACGAGGACATTGCGCACCTCGGGGCAGTCCTCCATCGCCTCATCGACGACGGATTTGAGACCCGAGGGCTTGCCCTTGCGATAGCCGCCGTCTGCGGTGATGACGAATTCGACTCCGCAGTCCTTGACGCGGTCGGCGATCGCCGAGGCGGAGAATCCGCCGAAGATGACCGTGTGCGGGGCACCGAGGCGGGCGCAGGCGAGCTTCGCGAACACCGTCTCCGGGATCATCGGCATGTAGATGGCGACGCGGTCGCCGGTCTTGACCCCGAGTTCGGTGAGGGCATTTGCGGCCTTCGAAACCTCGCGCAGCAGATCGGAGTACCTGATGGTGCGGGTGTCGCCGGATTCGCCCTCGAAGTAGTAGGCCACACGATCGCCGAGACCGTTCTCGACGTGACGGTCGACGCAGTTGTACGCGGCATTGAGCTTGCCGCCTGCGAACCACTTCGCGAAAGGCTTCTCCGACCAGTCGAGGACCGTGTCGAAGGGGGTCTCCCAGGTGATGCGCCGAGCCTGCTCCTCCCAGTAGCCGATGCGGTCGGCGGCCGCCTTCTCGTATTCGACAGCCTGGGCATTCGCATTCGCGGCGAAGTCCGCAGGGGGTGGGAAAGCCCTGTCCTCGTGGCTGAGTTCCTGAATCGTCGGATTGTTCGTCATCGTGCTCTCCTTTCACCCTGCACCACCACGACGTGGGCGGGTCATCGAACTCACCTTCAACCTACTCCAGTTGATTCGGATTTCAAGAGGTGCGCGCAGACGCGAAGAAGCCCCGTCTCCCAGTCCAGGACTGGGAGACGGGGCTTCCGTGTTGTGGCTCCGACCGGCGTCGATCCGGTGACCTTTCGATTTTCAGTCGAACGCTCTACCAACTGAGCTACAGAGCCGAGCCGCCGACATACTCAATAAGTATGTCGAGAGAAACAAAGGCTCTTCCGAAGAAGAACCTTATGCTCCGCGACCCTGACGGGACTCGAACCCGCGACCTCCGCCGTGACAGGGCGGCGCGCTAACCAACTGCGCCACAGGGCCTTGCTGTTGTGATGGAAGACCTTACGATCTTACACCGTACCCCCAACGGGATTCGAACCCGTGTCGCCGCCGTGAAAGGGCGGTGTCCTAGGCCTCTAGACGATGGGGGCCCAGGTTGTCCTCGGATTCCCCGTGGGCAACGACGTTAAGCTTATCCCACCCGATTCGCGGAATGCAAAACGAAAAGGAGTGTCCTCAGTCACACGACGGAAACGGTGGTTTCGGACGCTCTGCAGGGCCGCCTCGGCGGAGGGATCGGAGTCGCTAGAGTGGGAGGCATGGAGGCCCTGAGTGATGAGGAGTTCGACGCGATCCTCGGCGAAGCCCTGGATCTGCTGCCCGCCGGGGTGACCGAACAGCTGGACAATGTCGCCCTGTTCGTCGAGGACCGGCCGGAGAGCGGTGATCGACACCTGCTCGGCTTCTATGAGGGCACACCGATCGGGGAGCGAGGGATCGCCGGGTTCGAGATGCCCGACAATATCTTCATCTATCGTGACAACCTCATCGACTTCGCCGAGGATGCCGATCACCTGCGCGAGGAGATCGTCATCACCATCGTCCATGAGATCGCCCATTTCTATGGGCTGGATGACGACCGACTCCACGAACTCGGGTGGGGGTGAGCGTCCCCGCCCGAAGGGGCCGACGGGATTACCAGCGGGTCATTTGACGTCACGGGAATTGGCGTCCGCGAGCCTACTTCGCCTATTGTGGGCGGGTACCTATCAGCACCGATACAACATTCCGTCCGTATCGATGCGGGGACACGGAGTCGTGAAAGCTGCGCCTCCTGGCCCCGCTGACCTGCGGGCAGGAGGCACTACCCCCTTATGACAGTTGCATCCAAGACTTCCAGCGCGGCGACCCCGGCCGTGCGAGTGCTCAACCTGGCAGGCATCGACTACAGCCTGCGCAGTTTCGACCACGACCCCGCCACCCGCCGTTACGGTTCGGAGGCCGCCGACAAACTCGGCGTCAGCTCCGACCAGGTGTTCAAGACCCTGATGATCCAGGTCGACGGGCAGCCCGTGACCGCGCTCGTCCCGGTCTCCGGTCAGCTCGACCTCAAGGCCCTGGCCTCCGCTCGCGGAGCGAAGAAGGCCCAGCTGTCCGGCGTCGCCGAGACCGAACGCCGCACCGGCTACCCCGTCGGCGGAGTCTCTCCGTTCGGGCAGCGCCACGCCGTGCCGGTCGTCGTCGACCGCACCGCGCTCGATCATTCGACAGTGTTCGTCTCGGCGGGTCGTCGCGGTCTCGAGATCGAGATCCGCCCTGAGGATCTCGTCATGCTCACGAACGCCCAGGTCGCGAAGATCGCCGCGCTCGACTGATCAGCTCTCGCTGAGAGCGCCGAACCCCGGCCTCATACCCATTCGACCTCACCGATCTCGGGCTCTGCCCGACCGGCGGTGAGGTCGGCGTACATCGCCACGGCATCGGCCACCTCGGCGAGGGGAACCAGGACGTCGAGTCCGACCTCACCTCCGTAGTCGGCCCGCGTCGCCCATCCCCGGTGCCCGGCCGCCCGCTCCAGGGCGTTGGCCTGGGCATAGTCGACGTGCGCGGACACCGGAACGCGCTCACGACGGGTGACGATCCGCGCCGCATCCACCGCCGCCGAGGTGGCCTGACCGTACGCGCGCACCAGCCCGCCCGCGCCCAGCAGGGTGCCCCCGAAATACCGGGTGACGACGGCGACGACGAAGGTCAGATCATGACCGGTGACGACATCGAGGATCGGAGCGCCCGCGGTGCCGGCCGGTTCCCCGTCATCGCTGAAGCGCTGAGTGCGCGAATCGGTGTCGAGGACGAACGCCGAACAATGGTGGCGGGCCTTCGGATGCTCGGCGCGCGCCTCGGCGATGACGGCCCTCGCCTCGGCCTCATCCGCGGCGGGGGAGAGACGGGCGAGGAAACGGGATCTCTTGATCTCGATCTCGGCTTCGACGGGGCTGACGATGGTCCGGTAAGACATGCTCGTCACTGTAGTCGAATGTGTTCTACGATGACCCCACGGGCGCGGATTCCGCGCTCATCCCGGTACTTCAGTGAAAGGGTGACAATGGTGCACCAACCAGGCGAGATCGACCTCGCAGCGCTCAAGGACGAATCCGCCCGAGCCCGTGAACTCGACCGCGCGCACGTCTTCCACTCGTGGTCGGCACAGCGGCTCATCGACCCGCCGACCGTCGCCCGCGCCCAGGGGTCGACGGTCATCGACGGTGAGGGTCGGGAGTTCCTCGACTTCTCCTCTCAGCTGGTGAACACGAACATCGGACACCAGCATCCGGCCGTCGTGCAGGCGATCAAGGACCAGGCCGATCTGCTGTGCACGATCAGCCCGGCCACGGTCAACGCGGCCCGTTCCGAAGCTGCGCGGCTCATCACCGAGCGCACTCCGTCAGGACTCGACCACGTGTTCTTCACCAACGGCGGCGCCGATGCGAACGAGCACGCCATCCGCATGGCACGTCTGCACACCGGGCGGCGCAAGGTCCTCTCCCGCTACCGGTCCTACCACGGTGGAACCCAGACGGCCGTCAACGTCACCGGTGACCCGCGCCGGTGGGAGAACGAGACCGGAGAATCGGGCATCGTCCACTTCTTCGGCCCCTTCCTCTACCGCTCGGAATTCCACGCGACCACCGAGGCTGAAGAGACCGAGCGCGCACTGCAGCACCTGCGTCGGACCATCGAGTTGGAAGGTCCGGCGACGATCGCCGCGATCATCCTCGAATCCATTCCCGGCACTGCCGGCATCATGGTGCCCAGTCCCGAGTACATGCAGGGTGTGCGGGCGCTGTGCGACGAGCACGGGATCGTGCTCATCGCCGACGAGGTGATGGCCGGATTCGGACGCTCGGGCAAGTGGTTCGCCTTCGAACACTTCGACATCGTCCCTGACCTCATCACCTTCGCCAAGGGCGTGAACTCCGGGTACGTGCCCTTGGGCGGTGTCGTCATCAGCGACGACATCTTCGAGACCTTCGCCGAACGTGTCTACCCAGGCGGGCTGACCTACTCCGGGCATCCGCTGGCATGCGCCGCGGCGGTCGCGACGATCAACGCGATGGCCGAGGAGGGCATGATCGAGCATGCCGCTCACATCGGGGAGACGATCATCGGGCCCCGTCTGCGACAGATCGCGGAGAACTCGAAGCACGTCGGCGAGGTCCGCGGCACTGGAGCGTTCTGGGCGATCGAGCTCGTCTGGGACAAGGAGTCCAAGGAGCCGCTGGCCCCTTACGGCGGAGGATCACCTGAGGTCGCCTCGGTAGTGGCGGCGCTGAAGGAACACGGCGTCATCCCGTTCAACAACTACCACCGGCTGCACGTGGTCCCGCCGATCAACATCAGCGAAGAGGACCTCGAACGCGGCCTCGGAGTCTTCGAGAAGGTCCTCACCGACTTAGACTTCCCCCACTAATTACTACCTGACGGCGGCCCAGCAACCTCGCGCGAGGTTGCTGGGCCGCCGTCAGGTAGTAACTAGGGGGTTTGGTGGGTGTAGTTGCCGCCGAGGATTGTCGCGCGGACCGGGATTGCTGCGATCTCGTCCGCCGCGACGTTGCGCGGGTGGGTTTCCAGGGCGACGAAGTCGGCGAGCTTGCCTCGGCTCAGCGTTCCCTTGTCCGCGCCCTGACCCGAGGCCTTCGCCGCCTCGACCGTGTAGGCCGCGATCGCCTCATCGACGCTTAGGGCTTCGGCCGCCGAACCCATGACGTCCCCGTCGCGGGTCTTCCGGGTGACATAGGCTTCGATTCCGCGCAGCACATTGCCGTCGGCGCACGGTCGGTCCGAGCTGCCGGCCATTGGCACACCCGCTTCGACGAACGACTTCGCCCGGTAGATCAGGTGCCGGCGGTCCGGTCCGAGCGAAGCGTTCATCCCGTCCCCGATGCCGTCGGCGAACGCCGCCTGCGGGGTGACGACGATACCGTGTTCGGCCAGCGTCGCCAGGTGCTCGTCATGGACCAATGCGGCATGCTCGATCCGGTTCGGCACCGCCCGGCGGCCATAGCGCTTCTGCGCCTCCACGATATTGGCGATCGCAGCATCCACGGCGGCATCGCCGATGGCGTGCACTGCCAGCGACCAGCCGGAGGCATAGGTGTCGAGGATCTGCTGACGCAGCACCTCGGCGTCGTCCTGCAGATAGCCGGGGTGGTCCTTGCCCGCGTAGTTCTCCCGCAGTGCCGCGGTTTCGCCGGACAGGGCACCGTCCATGAAGAACTTCACAGGCCCGATCGAGATGAGATCATCGCCGAGGCCGGTGCGCAGTCCCGCATCCAGACCGATGCCGAACCCGTCGGCGGAGTTCGCCGCGATCGGGTGCAGCCCGTCGGCCTGCGGCATGAGCTGAGCCCGCGCCCGGAGCTTGCCCTCTTCGCGGGCTCGCAGGTAACCGCTGATTTCGATGGGTGAGTGGCCGATCCAGCCGTAGGCGATTCCGCATTCGCCGAAGGACGTGATGCCTTCCTTCGCGTAGTAGGCCGTCGCGAGATCGAGGGCGTCGACGACGGTGTCGAGCGAATACGGGCGGATGAGATCCTGCACCAGAGTCTGCGCGGTCTCTTCGATCAGCCCCGTCGGATGTCCGGCCGCGTCACGCACGACCTTGCCGCCGACCGGCTCCTCGAAACCGGGGTCCAGAATCCCCGCCCGACGCATCGCCTCGGTGTTGGCGATCGCGGCATGACCGGACGTCTGCCGCATGAACAGGGGGCGGTCCCCGGTGATCTCGTCGAGTCTGGCCAGGTCCGGATACTGCCCGTCGTAGTCACGGTGGGCATACCCCGTGGCTTCGATCCATTCCCCGGACGGAGTCGTCGCCGCGGCCTTCTCGAGTGCGGCATACACATCGGGCAGACCGCCGGGCAGCGCCGTGACATCGACCGAGGCCAGGGTGAGACCGAACCAGGTCGTGTGGCAGTGGACGTCGTTGAAGCCCGGCAGCACAGTCGCCCCGCTCAGGGACTCGACACGATCGGCATCGATGCCGTCGAGCTCCTCGTCGAAGCCGATGATCCGGTTGCCCCACACCCCGATCTTCTGCGCCCGCGGGCGCGTCGGATCCAGCGTAAATGCATCGAGGTCGGTGAAGATCGCGTCGATTCTCATACCGCCACCTTAGTCAGATTCGCACGACTGCTGCCCCACCGTTCACGGCGGGCCGCTGCTGAGTTCACGGCAGGCGCGCCCCGCGAACGGCCGGATCCGTGATGCAGTGGACGAGCGAGAGCCCCTTGTGTGCCAGCGCCCGGTCGAACGCGTCCCGGAAATCCTCGGTGCGTTCGACGCGGATGCCGAGCCCGCCGAAGGCCGTGGCCATGGCTGCGAAATCCGGGTTCTGCAGGGCCGTGGCCGTGGCCCGGCCCGGATATTCGCGGTCCTGATGACCTCGGATCGTGCCGTAGACCGAATTGTCGTTGAGCACGACGGTGATGTCCGTGCCGTACTGGACGGCCGTGGCCATCTCCTGCCCGTTCATGAGGAAATCTCCGTCGCCGGCGATGCAGAACACCGTCCGTTCCGGATGGACGAGGGCGGCGGCGACCGCAGCAGGCAGGCCGAATCCCATCGATCCGTTGCGCGGGCCCAGCGCCGAGGGGAACCCGTGCGTGGGCAGGAACCTGGTCGCCCAGCCGGAGAAGTTCCCCGCCCCGTAGGTGATGATCGCGTCGTCCGGCAGCAGGTCCTGCACATGGACGAATGCTTCGTCCATGTCGACGAATCCCGCCGAGGCGGCCGACCCCGAGCCTGCCACCTGCGGTTTCCGCCACGCCTCGAGTTCGGCCCGGGACTCGGCGACCCAGGCCGGCAGCGGCACGGCATCCCCGGCGGCCTCGGACAGGGCATCGCCGAGCGGCGGTTCGTCGATCGAGCCGTCGGAGGACACCGAATACGTGCGGGTGCCCTCCTCGGTGAACAGGGACTGGGCGAACCGGCCGACCGAGGTGACGATGTGCTGATCGAGACGACCGAAGTGGCCGTGCGCATCGGCATCGGGGCCGATGACGACGGTGCGCTGGTCGACGCCGTTGCTGAACCCGTCGGTGGCCACATCGGTGCGGACACAGCCCAAGAAGATGTGCAGGTCCGCCTCGGCGAGGGTGCGCTTGGCCACGGGGGACGCACCGTAGCCCAAGATGCCGAGGAAGTTCGGACTGTCGTGGTCGATGCCGTCATAGGCGCGGAAGGTGCCGAGCACCCCGAGGCCGCGGTCGCGTGACCATTGGGCGATGCGCCGCGAGGTCGACGGCGACCAGTCCTCGCCGCCGATGATGAGCACGGGACGGTCGGCGGCGGTGATGCGGGCACGCAGCTCCGTGACGTCCCCGGCATACGGTGAGGCCGAGCCGTGCACGCGAGGGGGCAGCACCGTCCCCGAACTCGGGCGGACGAGGACCTCTTCGGGCAGACCGACGATGACGGGACCGGGCCGCCCGGTCACGGCGGTGTGCATGGCGTTGACGACCACCTCGGCGGCCTTATCGGGATCATCGAGGGTGAGCACCTTCTTCGCGGTCGAGGAGAACCAGCCGTCCAGGTCGAATTCCTGGAAGGATTCGCGGCCGCGATGATCGGTGGGGATGAGGCCGACGAAGACGACGAGCGGGGTCGCATCCTGGTACGCGGTGTGGACGCCGACCTTGACGTTCGCCGCACCGGGACCACGCGTGACCATGGCGATTCCAGGCACTCCGGTCATCCGCCCCTCGGCGACGGCCATATATGCGGCCCCGCCCTCCTGGCGGCAGACGATCGGGGTGATAGACGAATCGCGGAGACCGTCGATGACGTCGAGATACGACTCGCCGGGAACCAGATAGGTGCGAGTGACTCCGTGCGCTTCGAGTTCCTCGACGATGAGATGACCTGCAGAAAGAGACGCGGAGGTGTCCATATCCCATGCTTATCATCATTTCGCCTCCTGTGGTTGTCTCAACTGCCCACCACCCTGCCCATTCGAAACTGTGAGGTCGTATGATCGTGCAACAACGGAATCAGTACGGTCCGCCGACTGAGCCCGTGAGCAGGAAATCCGCACCGGACCGGGGTGGGGACTGAGACTGACAGCCAGGAGGCTCTCGCATGACCGGAATCGACTCCGACCAGGCAACGGCGCAGGAGTTTGAGCCCACCGACCTCGGCGGCGGCCGCAGGCACGGTCGGGCAGGAGCCCCCTCGACGCCGCGCCGGGCGCAGCTCGAGCGGGATCCGGGAATGCCGGCGAGCACGTGGCGGCTGCGTTCGGATGCGTGGGAGTATCTGAAGTTCGCGATCAAACGCCTGGCCGTCAGCGGCGGGGACTTCTCGATGATCGCCGAAGACGGCGAAGTGTGGCGGTCACTGCGTTCGCTGAAGACGATCGAGCTCTACTGGGCAGGTTTCGGTCAGCGCTATGTCGAGGAGATCACCGACCTGCTCTCGAACGGCGAATTCGACCGGGCACACGACATGATCACACGTGCGGTGAACCGGCTCCGGGGCACCACCGTGCCCGATACCGGTGAAGACGATCTCACCGAGGATGAGCGCGCCGAACTCAAGGATCGGCAGGACACCCGTCCTCGCTTCGAGGTCCTCATCGTCGACGAGACCACCGAGGGTGGCCGCGATGAGCTGCACACGGACCTGCTCAAACTCCGCAACGCCTCCGACCAGTTCATCTACGACTACGTCATCGTGCCCACCGCCGACGATGCGGTGGCGGCGGCCCTGACGAACCCGAACCTGCTCGCCTGCGTCATCCGCCCCGGTTTCACCGACAACACCCGCGAGGTGCTCAGTCGTGACCTGCGCGATTCCATCGAGTTCGCGCACACCTCGACGAAGGAATCGCCGACGGCGCCGATGAGCCCGCTCAATTCGGTGCGCCGGGTGCTGCGGCTGGCCGACACCCTGGCGAATCTGCGCCCCGAACTCGACCTCTACCTCATGGCCGGTGCCCATATCGAAAGCCTCGCAGGTGCTCTGACCCACCGGTTCCGTCGCGTCTTCCGCCGCGAGGACCAGTTCGAACTCCATCTGTCCCTGCTGCGCCGCATCCAGCACCTCTACGACACTCCGTTCTTCGACGCGATCCGTGAGCACGCCCGCCGTCCGGCCGGTGTCTTCCATGCGCTGCCCGTCTCCCGCGGCGGCTCCGTCGTCGGGTCGAAGTGGATCGGCGATTTCGTCGACTTCTACGGACTCAACCTGCTGCTCGCCGAATCCAGTGCCACCTCCGGTGAGCTCGATTCCCTGCTGGCACCGGTCCACACGCTGAAGAAGGCGCAGTCGCTGGCCGCCCGCGCGTACGGTGCCAAGCGCACGTACTTCGTCACGAACGGCACGTCGACGGCGAACAAGATCGTCCATCAGGCCGTCGTCTCACCCGACGAGGCCGTCATGGTCGACCGCAACTGCCACAAGTCCCACCACCATGCGCTCATGCTCACCGGAGCCCGCACCGCCTACCTCGAGGCATACCCGCTCAACGACGTCGCCTTCTACGGGGCGGTGCCGCTGAACAGGATCAAGCAGCTGCTGCTCGACTACCGGGCCGCCGGCCGCCTCGACGAGGTGCGGATGATCACCCTGACCAACTGCACCTTCGACGGAATCGTCTACGACCCCTACAAGGTCATGTCAGAATGCCTGGCGATCAAACCCGACCTCGTCTTCCTCTGGGACGAAGCGTGGTTCGCCTTCGCCCGGTTCCACCCGGTCACCCGCAAGCGCACCGCCATGGTCGCCGCGGAGACCCTCGAGGAGAACCTCGCCACCAACGCCCACGCCGCGGCGTACCGGGAGCAGCAGAAGCGCCTGTTCGATCCCGAGACCGGTGCCCCCGCCCCCGATTCGGTGTGGCTGGAGGAGGACCTGCTGCCCCCGCCGGATGCGACGATCCGCGTGTACGCGACCCAGTCGACGCACAAGACGCTGACCGCGCTGCGCCAGGGATCGATGATCCACGTCTACGATCAGGAGTTCTCCACCGGCGCCGAGGAGGCCTTCCACGAGGCGTACATGACCCACACCTCGACGTCGCCGAACTACCAGATCCTCGCCTCCCTCGACCTCGGCCGCAGGCAGGTGGAGATGGAGGGCTTCGCGCTCGTGCAGAAGCAGCTCGACCTGGCGATGAGCCTGTCCTCGGCGATCGCGCGTCACCCGCTGCTGAAGAAGACGTTCAAGGTGCTCACAGCCGCCGATCTCATCCCCGAGGAGTACCGGGTCACCGAACGGACGATGCCGCTGCGCGATGGACTGTCGACGATGTGGGACGCCTGGGTCCGCGACGAATTCGTCGTCGATCCCAGCCGCATCACCGTCGAGATCTCGGGCACGGGAGTCGACGGGGACACGTTCAAGCACGAACACCTCATGGACCGCTACGGCATCCAGGTGAATAAGACGAGCCGGAACACGGTGCTGTTCATGACGAACATCGGCACCTCACGCTCGGCCGTCGCCTACCTCATCGAGGTGCTGGTCAAACTGGCGGGGAAGTTCACCGACCCGCACGAACTCCAGGAACAGGATGCGCTGACCGAACCCGCCGCGGTGATGCCCCCGCTGCCGGACTTCTCGGCCTTCGCCCCCGACTACGCGGCCGAGGTGCCCGCCGACGACCCGTCGAAGCAGCTGCCCGACGGCGACCTGCGCACCGCCTACTATGCGGGTCTGCGCCGGCAGAACATCGAGCACGTGCTGCCGCATGAGCTGCGACGCCGCGTCGAGAACGGGGAACAGCCGGTCTCAGCCGGATTTGTCACCCCGTACCCGCCCGGGTTCCCGGTGCTCGTGCCCGGACAGGTCATCACCGCCGAGGTGCTCGACTTCATGTCCGCGCTCGACACCCGAGAGATCCACGGCTACGACTCCCGCCAGGGCTACCGCGTCATCCTCAAAGAGGTCCTGGAGAGCTGAGCGAGATCGACCGTGCAGACCAACCGTCTCATCCAGACCGTCGAAGCCCACACCGAGGGGCTGCCCGTCCGCGTCGTCACCGGGGGAGTGGGGCCACTCCCCGGTGAGTCCATGGCCGAACGCCGGGAGTGGTTCATCGAGAACTCCGACGATCTGCGGACCTTCCTCATGTGCGAACCCCGCGGCCACGGGTGGCTCTCGGGAGCGATCCTGCAGCCGCCGACCCGTGCCGACGCGGACTGGGGAGTGCTCTTCATCGAGGTCACCGGCGTGCTGCCGATGTGCGGGGCCGGCACGATCGCTGTGGCGACCGTGCTCGTCGAGACAGGCATGGTGCCCGTCGTCGAACCCGTGACGACCGTGCGTCTCGACGCTCCGATCGGGCTCATCACCGCCGAGGTGGTCGTCCGGGACGGTCGCGCCGAGTCGGTGACCATCGTCAACGTTCCCTCGTATGCGCATGTCCTCGACCAGACCGTCGAGGTGCCCGGGCGAGGGACGATCGCCTGCGACATCGGCTTCGGCGGGAACTTCTACGCCTTCGTCTCCGCCGCCGACGTCGACATCCCGTTCGAGCGCGACCGGGCTGAGGACTTCATCTCCGCTGGTCGCGAGATCATGGCTGCGGTCAACGAACAGCTCGACCCCGTGCATCCGGTGACCGGATTCCGCGGCTGCGAGCACGTCGTGTTCCTGACGCCGCCGACGGAGCCCGGGCCCAATGGAGAAGTGCCGGATGCCCGCCATGTGCTCATCAATTATCCCGGCTGGCTCGATCGGTCGCCCGGTGGTACCGGGACGAGCGCGCTCATGGCCGTCCGGCATGCCCGTGGGCAGTTGGGCCTGAACACGGATTTCGTCAATCAGTGCTTCATCGGCACCTCGTTCACCGGACGCCTCGTCGAGGAGACGAGAGTCGGCGAACATGTGGCTGTGGTGCCGACGATCACCGGCAGCGCCTGGCTGACCGCGACCTCGCAGTTCATGCTCGACCCCAGCGACCCGTTCCCCGCCGGCTTCACGCTCTGAAGTAGGACCGGCGGCTACCCTAGCTGGCCGGGGTGGAGGACGCGGGAGAGGAAGTCCTTCGTCCGCTGCTCCTGCGGATTGCCGATGACGTCCTTGGCAGGTCCAGCCTCGACGACGACTCCGCCGTCCATGAAGACCACGCGGTCAGCGACCTGCCGGGCGAACTCCATCTCGTGGGTGACGACGACCATCGTCATTCCCGCCTCGGCGAGGTTGCGCATGACCTGGAGGACGTCACCGACGGTCTCCGGATCCAGCGCCGAAGTCGGCTCGTCGAAGAGCATGACGTCGGGGTCCATGCTCAGTGCCCGGGCGATCGCCACGCGCTGCTGCTGACCGCCGGAGAGCGAACCGGGCTTGGCCTCCATCTTCTCGGACAGCCCGACCTTCGCGAGGTTCGCCTCGGCGACCTTGTTGGCCTCGGCCTTCGATCGCTTGAGGACCTTCGTCTGTGCGATCGTGAGGTTCTCGCGCACGGTGAGGTGGGCGAAGAGGTTGAAGGACTGGAAGACCATGCCGATGCGGGTGCGGGCGGCATCGATGTCGAGATCGAGGTCGGTCATGTCCATGCCGTCGACGACGATCGAGCCGCCGGTTGGAGTCTCGAGCGTGTTGATGCATCGGAGCATCGTCGACTTGCCTGAGCCCGAGGGGCCGATGACGCAGACGACCTCACCTTTGACGACGTCGAGGTTGATGTCGGTGAGGACCTGGTTCGTGCCGAAGCTCTTCTGGAGGTTGCGGATCGCGATGATCGGCGTCTTTGTCGACGCGTGCGAGGTGGTGGTCATCATTTCACTCCTGAATCGGCGGAACCGTATTTGCGCTCGAGCACCCGCGACAGATACGACAGCGGGATCGTGATAATGAGGTAGCACAGCGCGATGACGATGAACGGGGTGAGGTTCGCGGTGTTGACGATCTCGGCGCGGCCGAGTGCCGCGAGCTCACGGCCGTCGACCGAGGAGCCGAGGATGTAGGCCAGGGACGAGTCCTTCGCGAGCAGGATGAGCTCGTTCGTCAGCGGCGGGAGGATGATGCGCATCGCCTGCGGCAGGACGATCGTGAACATCGCACGTGACGAGGACATGCCGAGTGACCGGGCGGCTTCGATCTGACCTTTCGGCACCGCCTGGATGCCGGCGCGGATCGTCTCGGCCATATACGCCGAGGAGACGAGGCCGAGGGCGATCATGATGATGATGAGCTGCGGCAGATTGAAACCGGGAAAGGCCACAGGCATGCCGAATCCCAAAACGAGGAAGACGACGAGGGCCGGCAGTCCGCGGAAGAACTCGATGTAGATCGTCGCCAGCCAGCGATAGACACCAACGGAGGACAGGCGCATGAGCGCGACGAACAACGCGATGACAAGGCCGAGGGCGAAGCCGAGGAACGTGTAGACCACGGTGTTCTTCAAGGCCATCGTGATGACGTCAGGGAACATGCCCGTGGCGATGTCGATGCGGCCGAAGGAATCGATGAGCGTCGGCCAGTCGGCGAAGACCGCGACGAGGACCGCGATGACGACGAGGATGGCGTATTGGATGCCACGGGAGAGCTTCGCCTTCTGGCGTTTGCTCATCTTGGCCTTCGGAGTGGCGGTGGCGGCCGGGACGGCAGGGCCGGTCTGGCGGCCGTCCTCGCTCGCTGTGGGAACTGACATGGTTGTCCTTCGAAAAGCTGTGGCGGGGGTGTCCGCCGGGGTGCGTGCCGTGAGTGTCGGTTGGGACTCAGGCAGGTTGGTAGAACTCAGCCGAACGGGCGGCCCGCTGCAATGACAGATCGCAGCCGGCCGCCCATTCGCAAGTGGTCACTTCGGTGCGTCGCCGAACCACTTCTTGTAGATCTTGTCGTACTCGCCGTTGCCCTTGATCTCTTTGATCGTGTCGTCCACGGCCTTCTTCATCTCGGTGTTGCCCTTCTTCATCGAGATGCCGTAGTGCTCGTCGGTCTTGATGTCGAAGCCGACCGCGAAGCCCTTGTTCTCGGTGTTGTAGTTGTAGAGCACCCCGTTGTCATTGACCACGGCGTCGACCTGACCGGTCTTGAGCGCTTCAAGTGAGAGCGGCAGATCTTCGTAGGTGATGACCTCGGAGTCCTTGAAGTGCTCGGTCGCGTAGTCGAGTCCCGTGGTTCCGGCCTGAGCTGCGATCTTGAAGCCCTTGAGCGCCTTTTCGTCTTTCGCAGTCTTGTCGGCCTTCGTCAGGATCGCCTGATTCGCATCGAAGTACGGCTCGGAGAAGTCCGTGGCCTCTTCGCGTTCAGGAGTGATCGTCGTTGCCGCTGCCGCGACATCGCACTTGCTTTGGTTGAACTCCGCGCCCGAAGTGATCGTCTCGAACGAGGTGTTGATGATCTCCTGCTCGACGCCGAGCTTCTTCGCCACGGCATCGACGATGTCGACGTCGAAGCCGACGACCTCGCCGTCCTTCTCGAACTGGAACGGCTGGTAGGACAGATGGGTGCAGGTGGTCAGTTTGCCTTCCTTGACCAGGGGGACTCCGCCTTCGGCGGTCGCTGCAGGTTCGGAATCGCCTCCGCCGCCGCAGGCGGACAGGGCGAGCATGGCGCCGGCTGCCACAATGGCCAGGCTCGAGCGTCGTTTCATGGTTCCTCCAGGGGATCGGTGACGGTCTCGTCACGCAAACGGATTGCCCGGACATCCGTGTCTGGGCAATGTCTGAGAGGAATCCTACCGTGAACTGGGTCACACCAATGACGCTTTGATGATCGCCGAGGCGGTTGTGACGAAATCGTAGTCATTCCCGGTGACCGGGACGGCCGCTCGGTCTCTGACCGCGGACGCGAAAGGGCCCGACCAACGAAAACGTTGGTCGGGCCCTGACCCAGGAATCTCAGCTCAGCTGATCCTCCATATCGAGGTCAGAGGTGTCCTTGGCCAGCCACAGGGCGACGATCGTGACGATGGCCGCGGCGATGATGTAGAGACCGCAGTAGAAGATCGACCCTCCTTCGTGCTGCCACAGAGCGACCATGGCGAACGGTGCGGGACCGGCCCCGATGACGCTCGACATGTTGTAGGAGATCGCCGAACCGGTGTAGCGGACATTGGCGGGGAAGAGCTCCGGCAGGTACGCGGCCATCGGACCGAAGGTCAGCCCCATGAGGATGAAGCCGACGATGAGGCCGATGATGACTCCCGGAGTACCGGCATTGAACAGAGCATTGACGCCGAGTCCGTAGGCCGCGATGAGCACGGTCACGCCCAGCAGCATCTTCCGACGGCCCAACTTCTCGGCCAAGGGACCGGAGACGACGGTGAAGATGCCGAAGAAGACGACTCCGATGATGAGGTAGGTGAGGAATTCGTTCTTCGTGTACCCCAGCCCCGCGACGAAGCCTGCGGGATCGAAGGACTTCCCTGCCGCCTCGGCGGCGGTTTGGGCCTGCTCCGGGGTGGCCGGGGACGTGCCGTAGGTGAGGGTGAACGCGGTCATGAAGTAGAAGATCACGTAGGTCGCGAGCATGATGAACGTGCCCAGGATGAGCGGCTTCCAGCTCGTGGCGAAGACCCGCCCGAGCGGTGCCTTCGAGATCTGCTGCTTCTGAGCGACGAGCTGGAACGCCGGGGTCTCCATGAGCGACATGCGGACATAGAGGCCGACGGCCACGAGCAGCGCCGAGAGCAGGAAAGGAATGCGCCAGCCCCAGGCGAGGAACGCCTCGGGGGAGGTCCAGGTGCCGAGGGCGACGAAGAGCAGGTTCGCGATGATGAAGCCGACGGGCGCGCCGAGCTGTGGGAAAGTGCCCCAGATGGCGCGCTTGCCCTTCGGGGCATTCTCGGTGGCGAGCAGTGCCGCGCCCGACCATTCGCCGCCGAGGCCGACGCCCTGGCAGAAGCGCAGAAGAACGAGGAACAGCGGAGCGAGGACGACCCAGCCCGGCGTGCTGGCGGTCGGCAGCAGGCCGATGAGGAAGGTGCCGATGCCCATGATGAGCAGGGAGGCGATGAGCGTCTTCTTGCGGCCGATGCGGTCACCGAAGTGGCCGAAGATGATCGAGCCGAGGGGGCGGGCGACGAAGGCGACGCCGAAGATCGCGAACGAGCTCAGCAGCTGAGTCGTCGATGTCTGATTGGGGAAGAAGAGGGCCGGGAAGACCAGCGAGGAGGCTGTGGCGTAGGCGTAGAAATCGAAGAATTCGATCGTGGTACCGACCATCGAGGCGGTCAGGACTTTGCCGCGGGTGTTGTTCTTCCGAGTCGCTGCGATTGCGTCGTCGTCGACTCCGGGTGCCGAGGAGGAATTCTCCGGCTGTGTTTCGGTGGACATGGTGGTGCTCCGCTGTTTCGTGAGTGCAGGCACGGGCGGGTGGTCCGTGCCAATGGAAAAGGCCGTCGGCGCTGTGTCTGGCACAGCGTCGACGGCGACGAATCGAGATTACGCTCGTCTCACAAAACGTGATTTCCGAGTCTCACCAATTGGGATTACTAGGTGGTCGAAGTGTTCTGGACAACTCGGACGGGCGATCAGTCCGCGGTGGTGACCTCGGTGATCGTCACCTTCTCCTTGGGTGCGCCGTCGCCGGCGCCGGAGTCCGTGCCCTTGGCAGCGAGATCCGCGACGGTCTTCGTGCTCGTCTCATCCAGCTGTCCGAACACGGTGTAGTCGGGCGGCAGCGAGCTGTCGTCGTAGACGACGAAGAACTGGGAGCCGTTCGTATCCGGACCGGAGTTCGCCATGGCCAGAGTGCCGGCCGGGTAGGTCTCGGAGCCGTCAAGCTCATCGGCGAACGAGTAACCTGGGCCGCCTGACCCGGTGCCTGTGGGATCGCCGCACTGGAGGACGAAGATGCCCTCGGTGGTCAGGCGGTGGCATTCGGTGTCGTCGAAGTACTTCTGTGCGGCCAACGACAGGAAGCTGTTGACGGTACAGGGAGCGCGGTCGGCGTCAAGAGTCACAGCGAGGTCCCCGGCACTCGTCGCCACGGTGGCGTCGACGGTGCCCTTCGCCTGCGGCTTCTCTTCAGGAGCGTCGACGTCCTTCGCGCCCGGCTGCGAATCGGCGGGGTAGGAGCAGGTTCCCGCCGCGGCCGAGGAATCCGAGCTCCCAGAGGACTCGCCGGCGTCCCCTTCGGAATCAGACGATCCGCATCCGCTCAGCAACAGAAGGGCGAGGACAGCGAAGGCCGCGAGGGTCAGCACAAGGGCCGACTTCGGGCGACGGGTCGATTCATCAGAGTGGCGGGTCAGGGCATGAGAGCGACTGGGTGCAGGGTGATCCATGCGTTCATCGTATCGGCACTTTCAGCGAGAAACGGGCTGAGTGTCGAGACACGGGCGTGCGCACGCGTTTCTCGACACTCAACCCGTTTCTCGGCGGGGCCTGGGACTCAGGTCTCGACGGAGGTGCGGGTGCTCGGGTCGGGGGAGCCGCCTCGGCGAAGGAAGATCGCAACGGAGATGACGATGAGCCCGGACACGCACAGGCCCACGCCCACCCACGCCGGTGCACGGTAGCCGAGGCCGGCGGTGATGACGATTCCGCCGAGCCACGCGCCGAGCGCATTGGCGAGGTTGAAGGCGGCGTGATTCATGGCCGCTGACAGGCTCGGGGCGTCATGGGATTCGCGGAACAGACGCATCTGCAGGGCCGTGGTGATCATCGACCCGGAGATGCCGATGAGGAAGAGGGCGATGATCGCAATGGCCGCGATGTGGGTGAAGGCGCCGAACGCGGCGAGCACGAGAGCCGAGAGGATCATGCCGCCGGTCGCCGAGCGTTCGATGGACTTGTCGACCAGGGGTCCGGCGATCAGCGATCCGGCGGTCATGCCCAGGCCGTAGACGGCGAGCACCCACGGGATCGCGACGCTGGGGACGCCGGCGACGTCGGTCATGGTCGGGGTGATGTAGGTGTAGACGGCGAACATTCCGCCGAAGCCGACGGAACCGGCAACGAGGGTGAGGATGATCTGCACACGTCCGAGCGCTTTGATCTCCCCGCGGGCCGAGGGCACTGCGCCGAGCTTCACGCGCGGTACGCCGACGGCGACCATGATGACGGTGAGCACGCCGAGCGCGGCGACGAGGGCGTAGGCGCTGCGCCATCCGAACATATTGCCGAGTGCCGCAGCGAAGGGAACGCCGAAGATGTTCGCGATCGTCAGGCCGAGCATCACTCGTGACATGGCTCGGCCGCGGCGGTTGGCCGGGACGAGGGAGGCGGCGACGACGGCTCCGATGCCCAGGTAGGCTCCGTGCGGCAGTCCGGAGACGAAGCGCGCGATGTTGAACAGCCCGGCCGTCGGGGCGAGCATCGAGGCGAGGTTGCCCAGAGCGAAGAGACCCATCATGCACAGGAGCAGCAACTTGCGATCCATATGCGCGGCGATGGTCGTGATCAGGGGTGCGCCGACGACGACGCCGATCGCATAGAACGACACCGCATGCCCAGCCTGGGGGACCGTGATGCCCAGCTCCTCGGCGATCATCGGCAGCAGGCCCATGGTCGCGAATTCGGTCACCCCGATGGCGAAGGCGCCGATCGCCAAGGCGAAGACGGCGAACTTGTAGACTCCGCGGGAGACCGGGGCATCACTCATGGGGCTCCTTCAAGGAAACGCGGGATCGGGGAGGCAACCGCACCAGCCTATTGCCCGCAGCGGTTCCTCGGAACCCCTCAGGCACCCAATGTGACGATTCGAACAGCCTCAGTCGACGTTCGCTTCCTCGGCGTCGTATTCGGCCAGAGCCTGCGAGGCGACGGAGAAGGCGGTGTTCGCGCTCGGCACGGAGCAGTAGATGGTCGACTGGAGGAGGACCTCCTTGATCTCATCGCGGGTGAGCCCGTTGCGCAGCGCAGCCTTGACGTGCATCGCCAGCTCAGCTTCGTGGCCCCCTGCGATCATGGCCGTGAGCGTGATCGCCGAACGCATCCGCCGCTCGAGTCCCGGCCGAGTCCAGATCTCTCCCCAGGCGTAGCGAGTGATGAGGTCCTGGAAGTCACTCGTGAAGTCGTCGACCTTCGCGTTCGCGCGGTCGACATGGGCATCGGAGAGCACCTGCCGCCGCACGGTCATTCCGGCCTCGCGCACATCGTCGCGGCTCGCCTCCCGCGGCCCGGATGCGGTGGGCAGGTCGACTTCCGGATCGTCTGCGGCGGTCGCGCCCGCACCGCCGGTGCCGCCGGCCCCTGCGCCGAGTCCCTTGCCTGCGAGGAAGTCGTTGAGCAGTCCCGCGGCCACGACCGGAGCCTCGGCCGGCACGAGATGAGCGGCGCCGTCGATGACCTCGAGGAGCGCCCCGGGAACCCCGTTTGCGATCTCGGCGAGCTTCGTCGCCGGAGTCGGCTGGTCCTGTGAACCCGCGACTGCGAGCAGGGGACGCGTGATCTCGGGCAGTCGCGCGCGGACATCGAAGTCGGCCAGCGCATAGCAGAGAGACGCATAAGAGAAGCGGTCGGCGTCCTGCAGCGAATGAAGAAGCGCGGCCGAGGCCTCCGGTTCCCGGTCCATGAACCCTTCCCCGAACCAGCGCTGTGCCGAACCGATGACCTGAGTCGGGGTGCCCGAGGTCGCCACGGTTTGGGCGCGTTCCTCCCAGGCCGAGGCCTCACCGATCTTCGCGCCCGTGCAGAAGACGGCGATGCGGCCGAAGCGATCGCCGTGGTCGAGTGCCAGCTGCAGGGCCGTTGCTCCGCCGATCGAATCGCCGGCAAGGTCGATGGGAGCGCCGGTGGTGGCCACATCGGGAAGGACCCGATCGAGGGTGCCCAGGACCGCCTCGGCGAGGTCGGACATCGTCACCCGTGGGGCCACTGACGTCCCCGCGGGGACGTCGATCGGAACCGAACGACCGTGACCGGGCAAATCGATGCCGATGACCGTCGTCTCCGGACTGAGCGCGGTCAGTTCGGTGGCGGCCTGCTGCCACAGAGCTGCTACGGAGGTGCCCAGCGAAGGCAGGACGACGAGCACTCGGGCATCGGCGGCGGGGGAAGCGGGTGCGGCAAGGACGGATGCGGTGAGGTCCATGGATGTCACTTTCTTCGGTCGGCTCTCAAGTCGGAATACGGGTCTCAGTCGAAGGACGGCAGGTCGATCTCCTGCGGTCCGGAGCTGTCGATGGTCGCCAGGATGGTGCGCCTGATGTCCTCGGCCTCACCGAGGTAGGACTCGGGGGTGAAGAATTCCTCGATTCCATTCTCGTCGCCGATCTCGGCGCGCAGCGCTGCGACAGGGTCGGAGCCGGGGGCGATGATGGCTGCGCGGGTGTCTTTGCCGATCCGATCGCCGAAGACGATGCCGAGCTTCTCCCCATAGATCCCGGGGGAGGCGGCGTCGAGGTTCGCGCGCATGGCCTCGGCGTTGACCCGCAGGCCCGCGATCATCTCGTCGAGGATGATGAGCGAGGAGATCGCCAGGGTCATGAGCTCGGACAGGGCCGGCCATTCGGCATGCCAGGCGCCGTCGGAGCGTTCTTCGGTGGCTTCGGCGGCGGCCGTGGTCAGGGTGGAAAGCGATCCGGGGACGCGCATTCCGTTGCGGTGAAGCAGCACCGCCGAGGTGGGATTCGACTTGTGCGGCATCGTCGAGGATCCGCCGGTGGAGGCCAGGGACAGCTCACCGATCTCGGGGCGCACGCCGATGAGGACGTCGCGGGCGATGGAGGCCCCGACGGTGACGCATTGGGCGAGGTGGGAGCCCCAAGACAGAATGCGGACGCGATCGGTGTGCCAGGGAACGGGGACCTGTGTGAGCGCCGCATCGGGACCGACCATCTGCACGTGGAATTCGCGCAGGAGGGATTCGGTGGAGTCGCCGGCGAACCAGCGGATCGCGGCACGGGTGCCGGCTGCCCCGCCGACCTGCACATAGTCGACGTAGGGCGCCTGACCTTGGACTTCATTGACCTCGGCGGCCCAGGCGGCGGCCTTGAGGCCGAAGGTCGTCGGCAGGGCCGGCTGGGTGAGGGTGCGGGCCAGGCACAGGGTCTTCGCGTGAGCGTCGGAGAGTTCGACGAGGGAGGTGCCGATGACTTCGAGGCGCGCCTGCATCTGCCGCACGACGCGGGAGACGAGAAGGCCGATGGCCGTATCGATGACGTCTTGGCTGGTCAGCCCCCGGTGCAGGCAGCGCGAGGCCTCGGGGGAGAGTCGGGAGCGGACGAGGGCGAGAAACGGGATGAGCGGGTTGCCGCCGGATTCGGCGGCCTCACCCAGGGACTCGAGTTCGGTGTGATCGTCCGTGAGTGTGCGGATCGTGGCGTCGATGGCGGCGGCTACCTCGGCGCGGATCTCCGACGACACCAGCCCCACCCGTGCCTGCGCGACGATCCATGCGGTCTCGACTTGGCCGATCGCGGTGATGAACGCGGCGTCGTCGATGGCTTCGGATCCGCGCAGATCGCCGGGGGCGAAGAGGAACCGGGTGTGGGCGGTGTCGGTCATGTCGCGTCAGTCCTCGTGGCTGGGGAATCGGAGGAAGGGGGTTTCCTCCTCACCCTGCAACCGTATGTCGAAGTGCAGCGATCCGTCAGCCCCTCGAGTGGCGATGAGGCGGGCGCGCTCGTCTTCGTCGAGTGAGGACAGGAGCGGGTCGGCGGTCAGGGCCGCGGTGTCCTCGGGCAGGTAGATGCGGGTGAACAGTCGGTTGAGCAGCCCGCGGGCGAAGATGACGACGCTGATGAAGGGTGCCTTGCCCGCCTCGGTGGGGCCGGGATCGACCGTGGAGAAGCTGAACTCGCCTTCCGGGTCGACGGCGGCGCGGCCGAAGCCGGTGAAGGTGAAGCCGTTGCGGCGCAGCGATCCCGTCTCGCGGGGGACAGCGCCGTGCTCATCGGGCTGCCAGATCTCGAGGATGGCATCGGGGACCGGGTCACCTGCCCCGTCGAAGACGGTTCCCGTCAGCTGCACGGCGCGAGCCGAACCGGGCGGGACGAGCTCATTATCGTGCTCGAAGGGCAGCGCGTAGCCGTAGAACGGGCCGACGGTCTGGCCCGGGGTCGGTGTGAGATCAGGGGTCGTGGGGGTGTCAGTCATCGTCCTCTTCTTCCATCCAGGTCCGGTTGGCGCCGGTGAGCACGATGTCCCAGTTAAAGCCCATGAGGAATTCGTGCTCGGTGATGTTGTGGTCATAGGTCGCCACGAGGCGGTCGCGCGCTTTATGGTCGGTGATCGACTGGTAGATCGGGTCGAGAGCGAAGAGCGGATCTCCGGGGAAGTACATCTGGGTGATCATCCGCTGTGTGAACTCGGATCCGAAGAGCGAGAAGTGGATATGGGCGGGTCGCCAGGCGTTGTGGTGGTTCTTCCACGGGTAGGGGCCCGGTTTGATCGTCGTGAACGAGTAGGAGCCGTCGTCGCCGGTCAGGGTGCGGCCGACGCCGGTGAAGTTCGGGTCGATCGGGGCCGGGTGCTGGTCGCGTTTGTGGATATAGCGTCCGGCCGAGTTCGCCTGCCAGATCTCGACCAGCTGGTTGCGCACGGGGCGGCCTTCCCCGTCGAGGACCCGACCGGTGACGCGGATGCGCTCGCCGATGGGTTCGCCGTCGGCCTGGATCGTCAGGTCGGATTCGAGGGTGCCGATGTCCCGGTGTCCGAAGGCGGGGGAGAAGAGCTCGATCGTCTCGGGGTCGGTGTGGCGGGGGTCCTTCGTCGGGTGACGCAGGATCGATGACCGGTAGGGCCGGTAATCCAGCCGCGGCTGGGTCTCGGGCTTCTTGCCGCCGGCGACATCCTGCTTGTACTGCGCTTCGATGCCGTCGATCTCGGCGGACAGAGTCGCCTGCGATTCGGCTGCGTCGTCGGGGCCTGTCACGGTCTCAGCGATGACGGTCGGGGAATCGAACGCCTCGGTGGTCTCATCGTTCTCCGAGGACTGGTGCTGACTCATCGTCGAACCTCTCTTCGTCTCTTCGTCGGTTGACATCGTGGTGGGGTCGGTGGGGGTGCGGGTCAGCCGTGCGGCCAGCCGGTGTAGCACTCGGCCAGGTAGCGGCGACCGTGGTCGGATTCGAGGATGGACCGGAGTTCGCCGAGGCTGCGCTTCGTTTCGAAGGCATCCTGAGTCGGGTCGGTGTGGAGCATCCGTGTCATCTGGTAGGAGAAGTTCTGGGCCTTCCACACGCGTTTGGTCGCAGTCTGCGAGTAGCCGGCCAGCGCCTCGGCGTCGGAGTCCTTGAGTGCCGAGATCAGGGCGGGTGCGAGCACGGCGACGTCCGCGAAGGCGAGGTTGAGGCCCTTCGCTCCGGTCGGTGGGACGGTATGGGCGCTGTCGCCGGCGAGGAACATCGAACCGTGCTGCATCGGCTCGGTCACGGCCGAGCGGAAGGGGAGCACGGTCTTGTCGAAGATCGGCCCGGTCTTGAGTTCGAAGCCGTCGGGGCCGTCGACGCGGGCCTGGAGTTCGGTCCAGATCCGATCGTCGGACCATTCGGCGACGTCGGTGTCGGGGGAGGCCTGGAAATACATGCGCTGGACGTTGTCGGAGCGCTGGGAGATGAGTGCGAAGCCGCGTTCGGAGCGGGAGTAGATGAGGACTTCGTGGCTGGGCGGGGCTTCGCAGAGGATGCCGAACCAGGCGAACGGGTACTCGTGGAAGAAGCGCTGCCGGGTGCCGTCGGGGATCATCGAGCGGCATGGTCCGCGGGAGCCGTCCGCGCCGACGACGTAGCGGGCGTCGATGCGCAGTTCGTCGCCGTCGGAAGTGGTGGCGGTGACCCAGGGACGTTCGGTTTCGACATCGCCGAGGCGGGTGTCCGTGACCGAGTAATAGGTGGGGCGGCCGGTCCGTTCGCGGGCGGCGGAGAGGTCGACGAAGATCTCGTTCTGGGGGTAGAGCCAGACGGATTCGCCGACGAGTTCGGGGAAGTCGAAGTGGTTCGAGGAGCCATTGACTCGGATGTCGATGCCGTCGTGGCGGTGCCCGTCTGTGTGGACGCGGGATTCGACGCCTGCGGCCTCGAGCATGCGCACCGATCCTGCTTCGAGGATGCCGGCGCGGTGGGTGTGGGCGATGTCGTCGCGGCTGCGATTGTCGATGACGACGGATTCGATGCCTGCATTGTGCAGCAGGTGCGCGAGCATGA
Source organism: Brevibacterium sp. MGP-B1 (assembly GCF_057766545.1). Taxonomy (NCBI): domain Bacteria; kingdom Bacillati; phylum Actinomycetota; class Actinomycetes; order Micrococcales; family Brevibacteriaceae; genus Brevibacterium; species Brevibacterium sp. MGP-B1. The sequence goes on from NZ_CM173407.1 coordinate 125,086, forward strand.
GCCCCGCGGGTCCGGCTCCGACGATTGCGACGTCTGTCTGAAGTTGTGCCACCTTGGCCTCCTTGCCTGTCTCTTCTGAACAGTGTGCGCCCAGTCACGGAAGTGAGGCGACGACGTTCTCAATGAATGGGAGAGGGGCGGGGAGGCGTGGGGTGAGTGATGCGCAAATTGTGAGGGGCTTTCCTCAAGGTCACTTTTCCGTAACAGATTACAGAAGTGTTAGAAAAAAGCGTCTTGAAAGTAATTCATGAGTCATCATGAAGTCATTACCCACATTATTTCATCGTGACAAGGCGCTGGAGCGCCCGACAATGAGGAGTCCCCAGTGACCACAAAGACCACGCGTTCGCGCAAATTCAAAGCCATCCTCGCCGGTGGCATCGTCCTCGGTGTCGGCGCTGCCGTGACGCTGGCAGCCTGGACCGACAATGAGTGGGCAGAAGGCACCTTCGGCGCCGGCTCGTTCAACGTCCAGGGCAGCACGGACGGAACGACATTCGCTGACCATGAGAGCAGTGACGGTGCCGCGGCGCTGACCTTCGACCTCGATGGTGGTGACAATATGTCGCCCGGCGATACCGTGGCGGCGCCTTTCGTGCTGCGCCTCGACGGACCGACGAGCTACGACGCGACAGTCTCTCTCGAGTCGGCGGCTGGTGACGGCGACAATGCTGCGGCGCTCACCTACGGGATCGTTCAGGTCGCCTCGTCGGGTGACTGCTCGGCCACCGCAGAGGGCACTTCGATTGTGCCCGAGGGGACGGCGCTGGGCTCGACCGCGGGAGCTGCGGAATTCAATCTCACCGCGGGCGCTGACACTGCGACCGGCGACCCGGTCACGCTGTGCTTCCAGGTCACTGCCGGTGAGTCGCTGGAGCAGGGGCAGAACACAACCGCTCAGTGGCAGTTCACCGCGACCTCGGCCGAATGACGACGCTGAGCTGATCGATGAGGTCGCTTCTGCCGACGCTGTTTAAATTCTTCTCGTCCGGGCGGGCGCCTGATGACGCCCGCCCGGTCAGTCGACGGCAGCTGCGTCAGCGACGGCATCTGCGAGGCCGCCGCATCAAAGCGATTCTCGCCGGCGGCCTCGTCTTCGGCGTGGGCGCGACGGCCACGGTCGCCGCGTGGACGGACTCGGAAGAGGCCTCCGGGTCTTTCGAAGCTGGTCGGTTTAATATCGAGCTCCGGGCCGGCGGCGAATGGAACGGCACGAATGAGATGACCTTCAATGCGGGCAACATGTACCCGGGGCAGAAGGTCTACGCGCCAGTGTCAGTGCGCACCACGTCGAATACGTCGATCGACGGCAAGCTCACGGTCTCAGCACGCGGTATTTCCAATCCGAATACCTTTGCCTCTGCACTCACATACCGAGCCGTGGCCCGATCGACGTCGGGTGTCACCTGTAATGCGGGGAATTTTCCTGGTCCGGGCGCCTTCGTCTTCGGCAGCGCTGCTGCTGCAGTCCCGCTGAGCTCCACTCCCACAGCCGACTCCACCCAGACCCTCAAAGCCGCCTCAGCGTCGGTCCAGGATTATTGCTTCGAGGTGACACTGGCAAGCAACGCTCCGAGCTCTGCCCAAGGTCTGCAGGCGAGCCACACCTGGACGTTCTCAGCCGAGTCCACCGCGCCGGGGAATTGACCATGGCGGGCTCTATGACACGCAAGAGGAACGTGGGTTCATTGCTGGGCGGGGCTGTGCTCAACATCCTCGCCGTCCTTGGCGTGGTCTGCATCGTGCTTGTCATCCTCAGCTTCGTGTTCAACGTGTCGATCATCATGTTCAAAACCGGGTCGATGAGTCCGATGATCCCGGCCGGATCGGCCTCTCTCGTTCGTGAGATCCCCGCAAAGGACATGGAAGTCGGCGACATCGTCACCGTCGATCGCGGGGAGAAGGTCCTACCGGTGACCCACCGCGTCACTGAGATCCAGAGTATTGACGACTCCACCGGTGCCGTGACCTTTGAGATGAAGGGCGACGCGAACGCCGAGAAAGACCCTGACCCATACACCGCCGAGACGGTCCGAACGGTGATGTTCTCCGTTCCCGGGGTTGCTCCGATCCTCCAGCAGTGGCGCAATCCGTTCCTGCTCGGCGGCATCACGATCGCGGCCAGCCTCCTCGTCGTGTGGGCATTCTGGCCACGGCGAGATGAGGATGACGACGACACCCTCGCCGAGGCGGCCCACCCCCGAACGCGGTCACCGCGGCATGCCATTGCGCTGCCGGTGGTGGTGGCCGTGGCTGTGGGTGGGCAGATCGTGCCTGGGGCGTCGTTCGCCGAGGATGCTCTGTCCGTAAACGCGGATCATTCCCTGTCCGCGTCGTCAGGAGCGGCAGATGACATCCTGCGAATGCGCGACTTCGGCGATGCCGAGAAGATGCGCAACCTCAGTCCAGGAAGCTCGGCCACATGGACGGTTGACGTCTGGGCCGACGCACCCGAACCAGGAGACGTAAAGGTTTCGATCGGGTCGGGGGCAGGAGCGGAGGCGCTGGCGGATTCGCTGTCGATCGATGTGCGGGAATGCGCGATGACTGAAGCGGAGGCCCCATGTCCAAGTGGTTCGCAAATGTTGATTCGCGGAATGGTGCTCGGCGAATTGGAGCCAGCTGCCGACGGCGGACTCAAGCTGTTGGAAATGGACAGCGATGACTCTCGCCGAATCCAGGTAACGGCGACTCTCGCTGACGACGCTGATGTTCGCGCGGTAGCTGGCACCACGGCTGGTGTGCGCGTGCTGGCGGAAGGACTCGGCGACAAGGTTTCGACAGGTCCAGGAGATCCTGGGGATCCGGGTGATCCTGGCGCGCCGGGCGATTCTGGCTCTGATTCTGATGGCACTGTCGAGGGCGCGGCCGATGGCGGCGGTTCCGGCGAGCTGCCGTGGACCGGAATCGCTGGTTGGCAGTGGATTCTGCTCGCGGCGTTCCTGCTCGTCGTCATGGGTTCTGCGATAGTGTCGCGGACCCGGAAAGCGAGGGTGTCATGACTGGCAGGACCTCGCCGCGACAATCTTGGAGACGAGCTCGTCTGCTGTTGGCAGTCGTCGCATTGCTCGCCCTCGTCGCCGGTCCAGCCGCAGTCAACGGCACGCTGGCCGGGTGGACTGATTCGAAGATGAGCCAGGGGGAGTTTCAAGCAGGGTCTCTCAATATTTCTGATCTGAAGTGCTCCGACAACTCAGTGATCCTGACTCTGCTTGGAACTGAGCTGCAACTCGATTGGGAGCCGCCAGCGGGAGTTGAGTCCGGCCGATTGACCTATGAGGTTACGGTGGTCAAGAAATATTTGCTGACCAGCGAGACGTTCAAATATGAGACTAGTGACGAGTCTTTCGTGTATAAGGAAACAGCGGGTCTTCTCAATCTGGCGACCTACGAAATGACTGTCCGCGCTAAACCAGTAGGGCAGTGGAGCGGGCAGCCGATGACGGTGAATGGGTATGCACTTACCCGATTGATCCTCAGGTGCAATTGACCTGTCGTCAGGCATATTTTCGCGAGAGTCCTGGCTGAGTGTGGGCTTGACGGTGACGCTTTCTCATTCGCGAGCCGAAGGCACCGGTGGAGTCCGCCGGTGCCTTCGCTGTTTCGGATGGAGCATTACCGCCTCACGGGCGTGGGTTGATCACCCGACCCCAGGTTGACTTATTGCCCCAGATGTTCTGGCGCAGTCCCTCGAGCTGGAGGATCTGCGAGTGGTCGACGAACAGGTTGCATTCGTTTCCGTAGTTCTTGATGTACCACTCGAAGACCGGTCCGTCGGCGGCTTCGAACATGACGTTCTCGAGGCCCAGACCGTTGATGATCGAGGCGGCCGCGGCAGTGTTCCACTCGTCGACGTTCTCCGTGATGCCTTCGGACTCGATCATGATGATCGAGGCCCCGGCGTCGAGGGCCCGCTTGCCGCGGTCGACGAGGTCGCCGATGTCCTTCGCGGACTCCGCAGCCAGCTCGGCTTCACCGGAGTCTCCGCCGGAGCCGATCTGGATGCCCAGCTCCGGCTTCGCCTTCAGCCCGGCCTTGACGACCTTCTCGACGAGGCGCTCCAGCCCTGAGGTCGGGAGCATGATGAATCCGGTCGAGATCTCGATAACGTCGAAGCCGACCTCCTTGGCCTCCTTGAGATACTGATCGACCGCGTCATCTCCGTAGCGCAGGACCGTCTCGATCCATCCGCCTGAGGACACGTACGCCCCGTTCTCATGAGCGATGTCGCTGAAGGCCTTCACCTGATCAGCCGGGATGAGCGAGAACGATCCGCCCGCCCACTTGATGCCGTCGACCCACTGGCCCGCTACATCGAAGACGTCCTGCAGGTGTCGGGTGCCGAAGGTCGAGTAGTACGGGGCGCGGATCTCGGTCATCCCGATGGTGCGGGGCTTGGCCGGGCGGTAGGCGCGGGGGACGAAGTTCATGGACACATCGAAATCGGTGGCGTTCGACATGGTCTTTCCTTTCTTCGGGTGTCGGCGGCTGCCGACAGGTTGTCGGCAATCTGCCGACGGGGTGCCGGGTTCTCCGGCGGGTGACGCAGCCTCAGCTGCGAGCCTGGGGGACGTGCGCGAGGACCGCGGTCAGCTCTCGGATCTGATGGTTCTCGAGGTCGTGGACAAGGTCGGCGATCTCGTCACGCAGCTCCGCCTCGGCGAAGGGAGACGTCAGGGCATCGAACTTCTTCCGGGCTCTCGTCCAGTCGAGAGGATGCGTGGTGAAACCCTCATAGTCGTCGGTGTTCGCCCGGAACTGGGTCCCATCGCCGAGGGTGACGACGAGGTCGGCGCACATCTGCTCGGGGAACCGATCGCTGAACTCCGTGGAGGGAGTGATCGTGACCTTGTGCATGAGGTCCTGGACATTGTCGTCGACAATCCGTTCAGCCTCGTACTGCGCCGGATTGAGCTCACCGTCGAGGAGGACGACCGCGAGCATCCACGGCAGAGAATGATCGGCCTCCTCCTTCGTGCGGATGGAGCGCTTGTCGCCTTCTTCGCCGCCGCCGATGATCGAGTATGCGACATCGAAGGTCGTCAGTTCGACGCTGGCGATGGCATCGGCGCGGAATCCCTCCTGGGAGCGGACTTCCTGTGCGGCGTCGAGGGCCGACTGCGAATGGATCTCCGCATTGTGCTTCTTGATGATCGTGTCCGTGACCTTCTCGAGATCCTCCGCCGACCAGTCGAGGTCGAAGTCTCCGGCCAGGGCCTTGAAGCCCTTGTTGCCTTCGAAGACCTCGGACGGTCCGGTGATTCCGCGTGAGGCCAGGAGCGCGTTGAAGACGCCTTCCTTCGACACGTGCGGATACGCCAGTCCCTTCCAATGACTGAGGTCGCCCGTGCGCGTCACCCTGAGGGCGACATTCGCGGTGCCGGCCATGGCGGCAGCATTCGCGATCTGTTCGACGTCCAGGCCCAGTGCCTTCGCCGAGGCGGCCGCCGCAGCGAAAGCGCCCTGTGTCGTGTGGTCGAAGCCGAGGTCTCTCACCGGTGCGACATCCGAGAGCCGGGTGTGGATCTGATAAGCCACGGCGAAGGCCGTGAGAAAGTCCGAGCCCGAGGCGTCGGCCAGCTCCGCGGCCGCGAGGACCGCGCCCATATTGTCCGACGGGTGGTTGGTTTCGCCCTTGGCCAGGTAGGCATCCATGAAGTCGAGATATCGGCTCAGGGCGGAATTGAAGAACGCTGCGTGATCGGGGCTGGCCTGGCCCCCGCCGATGAGCGTAGCTCCGCGTCCGTCCCCGAAGCCGTCGATGAGGGTTCTGATTTCCTGCAGTGGGGCAGCGTCCAGGGCGCCGATGGCGACGCCGATGGTGTCGAGGACGCGGATCTTGAGCTGTTCGAGGGCGGTATCGCTGAGCATGTCCAGCGAGGCATCGGCGACGAACTGAGCGAGTGATTGCACCTCTGTCGGTGCGTGGTGCTGGTCCATTGTGACCTTCATTTGACCCCTCCTTGTTAGGTAAGGCGTACCTAAATAATGACTCCATAAGTATCTTGACGTCAAGATACTTTTACTGAGACCTGAGTCACATCGGACTGAATGGGAGGTGCTGTGCCCGGCCGTGGTTGACTGATCATTGATTGTTGAGCAAAATGGAGGGTTGTTGTGTTCGTCCGCGAACCTGCCGTGAACAGAAAGCAGCTCAATGATCATCACCGGACTCATCGTCGGCCTCGTCCTCGGATTCGTCTTCCAACGTGGACGTTTCTGCGTGACCGGCGCCTTCCGCGATCTCACGCTGACGGGGAACACGCGCTGGTTCTCCGCCCTCATCGTGCTCATCGCCGTGCATTCCATCGGCCTGTTCCTGCTCAACAGCTTCGGGGTCATCACCCTCGAGGCGACGCCGTTCCCATGGCTGGCCTCGATCGTCGGCGGACTGATCTTCGGTTGGGCCATGGTCTACGCCGGAGGCTGCGCGACTGGCACCTACTACCGGGCCGGTGAAGGACTCGTCGGCAGCTGGTTCGCCCTCATCTTCTACGCGCTCTTCTCCGCGGTGATGAAGCTCGGCCCGCTCGCCGGCTTCACCGAAGGCATCCGCAGTATCACCCTGGACAACGGCAGCCTGCAGGCGAGCAGCGGCATGAGCCCCTGGGTCTTCGTCGCCATCATCTCTGCAGTGGCGATCTGGCTGACCGTCCACCACGCTCGCAAACTCAAGACCCCGATGGCCACCCTGCCTCCGCGCAAGACCGGTCTGGCGCATCTGCTCACCGAGAGGCGTTGGAACCCCTTCGCCACGGCCGTGGTCATCGGCATCATCGCCACGATCGCCTGGCCGCTCTCCGCCGCCACGGGCCGCAACTCGGGTCTGGGCATCACCACCCCCTCGGCGAACCTCGTCGGATACCTCACCACGGGCGACACGCAGCTCATCGACTGGGGCGTCATGCTCGTCATCGGCATCCTCGTCGGCTCCTTCATCGCAGCCAAGGCCTCCGGCGAGTTCCGGGTCCGCGTGCCGGACAAGAGCGTGATCATCAAGTCGATCATCGGCGGTATCGGCATGGGCGTCGGCGCAGCCATCGCCGGCGGGTGCACCGTCGGCAACGCGATGGTCTCGACCGCACAGTTCGAATACCAGGGCTGGGTGTCGATGGTGTTCATGATCGTCGGCTCCGGAATCGCGGCGAAGGTCTCCATCAAACCGAAGAAGTCGCAGGCCACAGCGCCCGCGGCGGAAAGCAGGACAGTGTGAAGCAAGTACTCGAAACCGACGGCCAGGTCTGCCCCTTCCCCCTCGTCGAAGCCAAGGACGCGATGACCGGTCTGGAAGCCGGTGACGAACTCGTCATCAACTTCGACTGCACCCAGGCCACCGAGGCGATCCCGCAGTGGGCCGCCGAGAACGGCTACCCCGTCACCCACTTCGACCGGGTCACCGACGCCAGTTGGACCATCACCGTCCAGAAGGCCTGACCCACCTACAGCCTGACGATCGTCTCCGCCCCATCGGCGACGGTCAGCCGCATGATCGTGTTCTGCTCGATGAGACTCCATCCCCTGTGTTCGAGTCCCGAGGAGGACACGATCATTGCCTTCTCGGGCGACCGCTGCCAGCTCATTCGGTAGTAGTGATCGTGATGGTCCGGGGGCAGCGGTCCCTGCAGATACGGCACTTGTGTTCCCGCAGTGGCGTGAACGACGATCATCTCCTCTGTCGTCAGGAAGAGCAGGTTCATGCCCGGGCGATCGAAGCCGGCCCGCAGCATCCTCACTGTCCCGATCACCGCGTCGAGCAACGATTCGCCGTGCCGCAGCCGCCGGAGGACGAGTGCGAAGACGATCGCAGAATCGGTGGTGCCGCCCACTTCGTCAGCCTCAGCGACGCTGACGAATTCGCGCAGCCGCTCGATCGGGTGCACCGAACCGTTGTGCGCCATCGCCACACCATCGGCCAGGAACGGGTGCGTGTTCTCCTCGAGATCGGCCAATCCGGTCGTCGCCATCCGCAGGTGGCAGATCCGCCCCTCGCTCGCTTCCGCATCCAAAGCGCGGGTCAACCGAGGATCATCGGCACCTTCCGTCGGCGTGCGGAACCGCGCGACCGCCTCGGCGCGGGGGTCGATCCACGCCGTGCCCCACCCGTCATCGTGGACGGTCCCCATCGACTGCCACTGCCGGCACTCATCGACACCGATGAGATCCGCGGCCGTGGTCGGGACGGGGGAGATGAAACCGAGCAGTCTGCACATAGCCTCTCCTTCGCGCTGACCTCAGGTTACGCCGATGGGTAGGCAGTGTCAGTGTCGATGCCTAGACTCAAGACATGAAGATCACGGTTCTCGAAGGCGATATCACCGAGGTGGCCGTCGACGCGATCGTCAACGCCGCGAATTCGTCTCTGCTCGGTGGCGGCGGAGTCGACGGAGCCATCCACCGCGCGGCCGGTCCCGCGCTCCTCGAAGCCTGCCGCGAGGTCAGGCAGACCACACATGTGCGCGGTCTGCCGCCGGGCCAGGCCGTGGCCACCTCGGCGGGGGAGCTGCCTGTCCGCTGGGTCATCCACACGGTCGGACCGAATCGGAACGCGGGCGAGGCCGATCCTGAAATCCTCGAGTCCTGTTTCGAATCGAGCCTCAACCTCGCCGAGGAGCTCGGCGCTTCCTCGATCGCGTTCCCGGCCATCGGCGGCGGAGTCTACGGCTGGTCGCCCAGGGACGTCGCCGAGGCGGCTCACTCCGTGATCGTCGACGGACGGTCCCGCGGACGCTGGGAATCGATCGACGAGATGCAATTCGTTCTCTTCAGCGATCAGATGACCAGCGTGTTCTGCCAGGTCTTCGACCACGATCAGTGGTGATGCCATGAAGGTCAACAGGGTCATTGCGGACATCGCGGTCGACGACCTCGACGCCGCGCGGGAGTTCTATGCGGGCTTCCTCGGGCTGAGCAGCGAGGAATTCAATCTCGGCTGGGTCGCACGTTTCACCTCGCCGGATACCGGTGCCAGCGTGCAGGTGCTCACCGACGATGAAACCGGGCAGACGAATCCCGTGGCTTCGGTGCTCGTCGAGGACGTCGATGCCGCCTACGCCGAAGCTCAGGAACAAGGCATCGAGATCGTCCACCCGCTCACCCACGAGGAATGGGGAGTACGGCGGTTCTTCGTCCGCGCACCCGACGGCAACGTGTTCAATATCGTCGCGCACCCGGAGTGAACCCACTAGAAGCAGTGTTCACGCTGCCCTGTGCCGCACCCTGTGTACGACCGCCACTGCCAGTGCGCTGATGGCGCATCCGGCGGCGATGAGCAGCGGGATTCCGGAGACGGCGGCCTCGACGACATATTCGGGGCCGGTCTGCAGAACCGGACCGACGACTTTGACGAGGAGGAAACCGAGGACGCCGATGAAGAGGAACAGCGCCGCCCTCTTGCCGAGGACCACCGCCAGGGGCTTCGGATACTGATAGGTCTGTGTCGTGCTCATGGTCGATCACCTGATGTTTTCGTCCACGGTCCAAACCATTTGGGCTGTGCCTGCCACGCTACGCCTGCAAGCAGAGTGTGCACTGGGGGATCTGAGGACGTTCGATGGGAGCAGCCGGCGATCACCCGCGTGAAGCACTGCCCGGTCGAACCAGCCCCGTCTCATAGGCGAGCACGATGAGCGCGGCACGGTCCCGGGCATCGAGACGAGTGAGCAGACGACTGACATAGGTGCGAGCAGTGGCGGGGCTGAGGAAGAGTTCGGCAGCAATCTCGTCATTGGTCAGCCCCCGCCCGATTCCGCTGAGGACCTCGACCTCCCGCTCAGTCAGCTCATCGAGCCCATGCCCGTGCGGATCGGGACAATGCCCCTCCGCGACGACCCGCATGACCGAAGCGGTGACAGATGGAGACAACAGGGCATCGCCGGCGGCGACCGTGCGGATCGCGCCGCGCAGATCGTCGGGAGAGACGTCCTTGAGCAGGTAGCCTGCAGCACCGGCGCGGATGGCGGCGAAGACGTTCTCGTCCTCGTCGAAGGTGGTGAGCATGAGCACCCTGACCCCGTTCAGCGCACCATCGGCGACGATGGCCTGCGTCGCCTCGATCCCGTCCATCACGGGCATGCGGATGTCCATGAGCACGACATCGGGGCGCAGCTCCCGCACATGCGACAGCCCTGACCTCCCGTCCGCCGCCTCGGCGACGACCGAGATGTCTCCGTCGCGTTCGGCCAATGGCCGCAGACCGGCCCGGACCAGCTCCTGATCGTCGACGATGACGACGCGGATCGCCTCGGTCATTCGTCCTCCTCCACGTCGATCGGCAGGTGCGCTGTCACAGTGAACCCTTCACCGTTCGGTCCGGCACCGAGGCGTCCCCCGAGCAGCCCCGCCCGTTCCGTCATCCCGCGGATGCCGGCACCGGCGGCCGTGTCTGCGGACCCGCCGTGACCGTCATCGTGGATGCGCACGTTGAGCTCGTCACCGTGCACCTGCGCGGAGACGTTGGCTGCGCTCGCCCCGGAATGGCGGAGCACGTTCGTCACCGACTCCTGGACGATCCGAAATGCCGCGGCGTCGACAGCCCGCGGCAGCCGTGCCGGATCGACCCCGAGGTCGACCGTGACGTCGAGGCCGGCGGCTCGGGCCGCCTCGATGACGGAGGAGATCGAAGCCAACCCCAGCGCCGAGGCGGGTCCCGGGTCGGTCTCGCCCGCGGACTCCTCGCGGAGGACCTTGACCGTGCGACGCAGCTCCCGCAGCGCCTCCGAGGTGGCACCGCGCACCCGTTCGAGTGCGGCCGCACGGTCGTCAGGGTCCACGGCCTCGGCCGCCACGGAGGTGTGCAGGGAAGCCACGGACAGAGTGTGTCCGATCGTGTCGTGAAGGTCGCGGGCGATGCGCACTCGTTCGGAGTGCATCCGCGCCTCGGCGGCTCGGGACTCCTCGGCCGTGGTGAGGGCGGTGATGCGCGCCGACTGCGTACGGGTCTCCCGGATCAAGCGGACCACGGACCCCAGCGCAATGGCGGCGGCTGCCAGGGCAAGTTCGGTGACGAAGCCGTAGCCGGTCAGTTGGGCACGCGGATCGAGGTCATCGAACCGGTAGAACGTCGACACGGCAATCAGGATCGCGGCACCGAGCACCGCCCACGAGGTGCGCCGAACCTCGGCAGTCGAGTAGAGAGCACCGACGGCGGGTAAGACCATACCGATCGGCGGCAGATTCAGGGCGTAGTAGGCGAAGATTCCGAACACGGTCACGGCCAGAACGGTCAGCGGCAGACGGCGACGCAGGAGCATCAGGGCACCGAAGCCGATGGCCCAGGCGACGCCGGGCAGCGGGGAGGACTCGGCATCGGCGGCGATGACCAGCGAGATCACCAGGGTCACCGCAACCGCCAGGGAGGCATCGGTCAGCCACGGTTCGAGGCGCTCGCGCTCCTCACCCGTCTCACTCACAACTGCCGAACCCATAGTCCAAGACTACGGAGCAAACGCGTCCGCCGCAGTCGTTCGGCGTCGATCGGGCAATCGCCTGCAGGCGACTCGAGCCTCGCCTCGGGGCGGGCGGAACTGACGCCTCAGCGTCGATGTGGCAGACCCGGCCGGCCGGAAGAGTAGAGGACATGAATACGACAACAGATTCGAAACGTCCCCTGTCCTGGCCGCTCATCGTCGGTCTCTCCTCTCTGGCACTGCTGTGGCCGCTGACCGGACTGTGGCCCATCCTCGGTGACGGTGCCGTCCGCGCCTTCATCCTGCTCGGTCTCACCGGAGCGGTGTGGATCGGGACCGTCGGCTTCGCCCGCGTTGCTCGGCCCGTACTCACCCTGACGATCTGCGGTGCGGCGCACGGCTTCCTCACCCTCGCATTCGGCGGACTGCTCGCCGGGACCGGGCTGATCAGCAGCGGGCCGGCAGTGTTCATGGCACTCATCCCGAGCCTCGGAATGGGCGCCGGGATCGGCGCCCTCACCGGACTGGCAGCCTTCGGAATCCAGGCGATGCTCGGGAAGCGGGAGCAGCGATGAGACGGCGCCCGCACGCCTCGGTTGCGGCCGGGGCCGCTGTCGCGGTGGTCGTCGCGGTCGGGCTGGCTGCCTGCGGAGTGTCGACTACCTCGGTGACGGAGGCCGAGTTCGACAACGAACTGGCCATCCCGCCGTTGGCGGAATCGACGGTCAAGGGCGGGGTGCGCACCTTCGACCTCACCGCTGAGAAAGGGTCGACGGAGTTCCCCGGTCAGGACGGACCGACGGAGACCTGGGGATTCAACGGGTCATTTCTCGGGCCCACCCTGCGGGCCGAACGCGGGGAGAAGGTCGCCGTCGACGTCGCGAATGACCTCGACGAACCGACGAGCGTGCACTGGCACGGGATGCATCTGCCGGCGAAGACGGACGGCGGTCCGCACCAGATGATCGATCCTGGTCAGACGTGGAAGCCACACTGGACGATCGACCAGCAGGCCTCAACCCTTTGGTACCACCCGCATCCCCACGGGAAGACCGAAGATCACGTGTACAAGGGGTTGGCCGGGATGGTCATCCTCGACGACGATGCCAGCGCCGAGGCTGATCTGCCGGACGAGTACGGCGTCGACGATCTGCCGCTCATCGTCCAGGACAAGTCCTTCGACGATGGTGAGCTCGAGCTCAACGACGACGGGGCCGAACCGGGGATGCTCGGCGACACCGTCATGGTCAACGGCACCATCGGCGGGGTGCAGGAGGTGACATCGGAGAAGGTGCGGCTGCGTCTGCTCAACGGATCGACGGCGAGGACGTACGCCTTCGAATTCCCCGATCGGTCGATGGATCTCATCGCCGGTGACGGCGGACTCCTCGACGAACCCGCCGAGGTCGAACGGCTGAGGTTGGCGCCGGGGGAGCGCGCCGAGGTGGTCGTCGACTTCACCGAGAGTGAGACGGTGCGGATGCGCTCGGCCGAGGTCGATCTCGGCGGGGTGGCGGTGCCGGCGACGATGGGCGGACACGATTCCTTCGACGTACTCGAGTTCCGTGCGGCCGAGACCCTGACGTCTGCTCCGGAACCAGCGTGGTCGCCGTCGTCGCATGCTGGGGACGATGCCCTAGTTGAGGCTGAGGCAGCCACGACCCGGAAGTTCGAACTCGAGGAACGTGAGATCAACGGCGAGCGGATGGACATGAACCGCATCGACGAGGTGGCCTACGTCGGTGACACCGAGGTGTGGGAGGTGCGCAGCAAGCAGCCGATCCCGCACAGCTTCCACATCCACGATGTGCAGTTCGAGGTGCTCTCGGTCGATGGAGAGGCGCCGCCGGTGGAGATGAGCGGAAGGAAGGACACGATCTACCTCGAACCGAACCGCGACTACCGACTGCTCATGCGATTCGAGGATTTCGCCGACCCGACGATGCCGTACATGTATCACTGCCACATGCTGCTGCACGAGGATGAGGGCATGATGGGCCAGTTCGTCGTCATCGAGCGAGGTCAGGAGGCAGAAGTCGGGGTGCCGGCCGGGCACGAAGGTGCAGGGCACGAGCACTGAGGTGGGTCACAATCATTTTGGTGTGACTATGCAGAAATATACCGAGGACGTCCATATGTGCATAGTTGCTAGGTGGTCAGCCCGCCGGGTGCTGTCTCAGTCCGACTGCGGCTCAACTCGAGCAGATGACTCAGGGCGTTCAATGTAACGTGCATGTTCAGAAAACTTGAACATGCACGTTACCTTGAACGCCCGGTGGGTGCGCGGAGGATGTCAGACCGCGGTATAGCCGCCGTCGATGAGGTAGTAGGCGCCGGTGACGAACGAAGCGTCGTCGGAGAGCAGGAACGATACGACCTTTGCGATCTCCTCCGGGGTGCCGAGGCGGCCGAGGGGATGCTTGGCCTTGAGGCCCTCGATGACCTCGGCGTCCAGGCTCGATTCGAGCAGGGGAGTCGTGATGTAGCCGGGGCCGACTGCGTTGATGCGCAAGCCTTCGGCGCCGTACTCGGCGGCGGCATTCTTCGTGATGCCGACGACGCCGTGCTTGGCTGCGGTGTAAGCACCGTTGTTGATCGCGGCGACGGTTCCGTGGACCGAAGCCATATTGACGATCGCCGACTCCGCTGCGCCGGTCTCGAGCATGGCCGGGATCTGGAAGCGCATTCCGTAGAGGACGCCGTTGAGGTTGACGTCGATGACCTTGTCCCACGAATCGAGGTCGGTCTCGCCGACGGGCACCTGCTTGCCGCCGATGCCTGCGTTGTTCACGGCGAAGTTGAGTCCGCCGTAGGTGTCGACGGCGAACTTGACGACCTTTTCCGAGTCCTCCTTCGAGGACGTGTCCTGCTGAATCGCCGAGGCGGTTCCGCCGGCCTCGGTGATCTCGCCGGCGACACGCTCTGCCGCTTCGAGAATGATGTCGGTGAGGACGACCTTCGCGCCCTTGGAGGCGAGGTCCTTGGAGATCGCCTCTCCGAGGCCCGATCCGCCGCCGGTGACGAGTGCGACCTTGTTCGTGAAATCTGCCATGGTGGTGACTCTCTTTCTCGAAAATCTGTGGGACCCTGCTGGTATGGTTCTCACCAGGTGTAACGAGGAAAAGTCCGAGAACATTCCGCTGTGAGTCGTGCTGATTGGTCACACGGAGCATTGATCGAGGCCGTCGGCTGTGGTTCACTGATTGCAATCTGCAATCACTAGCAGAATACACCGCAGCTCGAGGGGGAGCGATGGGAAAAGTGGCATGGGGATTCACCGCCTCGATCGACGGCTTCATCGCCGGGCCGGAGCACGATATGTCGTGGCTATCGGCGTCCGAACCCAACGTCGAAGGCACCACCGAAGACATGGCCTCCAAAGTCGCCGTCATCATCTCCGGCCGGCGCGGCTACGACGCGGCCAAGGCGCAGGCCGATGAACGCGATGAGCTGACCTCCTCTGCCTATGGTGGTGCGTGGTCGGGGACGGAGATCATCCTCACTCATCGTCCCGAGGAATTGGCGGGAGACACCTCGGTGACGGCATTGAACTGCACCATCACCGAGGCGGTCGAACAGGCTCAGCAGATCGCCGGTGACCGTGAAATCCAGATCATCAGCGCCGACATCGCCCGGCAGGCACTCGAGGTCGACCTCATCGACGAACTCCAGGTCTACGTCGCGCCGGTATTCCTTGGTGACGGAACCCGGATCTTCGACGTTCCCGGCGGACGACGGGTCGACTGGGAGCTCGAGACGATCGATACGGCGAACGTCCGCAGCTTCGGCCGGACGTACCGACCCAAGAGGTCTAGCCCTCCCGCCGACTGAGATCCCAGAGGATCCGCAGAGCCTCCTCGTCGAACTCCTCACCGGAATCGACATCCGGTGAACCGCTCCTGACCACGGCGTGGAGGCGTTCCATCTTCCGGTCGAGTTCACTGGCCGCGTCGGCCGCCTCGGTGAGTTCGCCGACGAGACGATCGGGAACGTCGCCGTCGAACTTGTAGTGGATCTTGTGCTCGAGGCTCGCCCAGAAGTCCATCGCGATCGTGCGGATCTGCACCTCGCAGATGACCGGGGTCGGCCCGCTGCGGAGGAACACCGGAACCTCGAGGATCGCGTGCAGGCTGCGGTAGCCGTTGGGCTTCGGATCTGCGATGTAGTCCTTGACCTCGACGAGGCGGACGTCGTTCTGCGCGGTCAGCAGCTCGAGCACATGATAGGTATCGGCGATGAAGCTGCAGGTGATGCGAATGCCCGCGATGTCGGTGATCTCGCGGCGGATGTTCTCGGTGTCGAGCGGCAGGCCCCGACGATGGACTTTCTCCAGCAGGCTCCGCGGCGACTTCACGCGAGAGGAGATGTGCTCGATCGGGTTGTAGCTGCGCGTGTGGACGGACTCCTCGCGCAGGATCGAGATCTTCGTGAGCACCTCGTCGATGACGAAGCGGTGGTGCATGATCAATTGGGACAATTCCAGGCGCAGCTGACGGATGCTCTCGATCTGCTGCGGTGTCAGGGCAGTCTCTGCTGGCGGCATCTCTCTCCCGATCTCCATTGTGGCCTCAGTGTATCGGCGGAGCATCTGTTCTGCGTCAGTGCCGAGGAGTACCGTTTTGGCATGTGCAGAAACATCAGGACCCTCCATAATTTCGAACCCGCCGCCACCTCCGACGAAGTCCACGCCGCCGCACTGCAGTACGTACGCAAGATCGCCGGCACGACGAAGCCCTCGCAGGCCAATGCCGAAGCCTTCGACGCCGCTGTCAAGGAGATCGCGCACACCACCCAGCACCTCCTCGATGCGCTGGTGACGAACGCGCCGCCGAAGAATCGAGAGGAGGAAGCGGAGAAGCGACGAGCGAGATTCGCAGCTCGCGCATGACGATCGCCGGACTCGTCCTCGCCGGCCTCGCCGCCGCCCTGCACGTCTTCATCTTCTACCTGGAGTCCATCGCCTGGACGAGTCCGCGTGCCCGCGCCACGTTCGGCACCACCGAGGCCGAGGCCACGGCGACGAAGTCCCTGGCCTTCAACCAGGGCTTCTACAATCTCTTCTTGGCCCTCGCTGTGTTCATCGGCCTCATCGTCTTCGGTGCAGGTTCTGCCGCGGTCGGTCTCACCCTCGTCTTCGTCGGGGCAGGATCGATGCTCGCCGCAGCGCTGGTGCTCGCGCTCTCAAGCCGTGAGCTGCTCGCCTCCGCTCTCAAGCAGGGCACGCTGCCGCTGCTTGGTGTGCTCTGCCTGATCGTCGGAATGCTGGTCTGAGTCGCAGCGATCCGGTTCAGCCGGCGAACCGCTGATCGGCCGTGAGGTCCTGCGTGATCCTCGCCGAGGCGGTCCGTAGGACCCGCATGATCGCGGGCACGCCTTTCCGGTGCTCCGAATCGATGACGACGCCGAGCCCGGCGATCGCCGCCCCGCCGGCGTCGAAGACGGGAACCGTGATGCCTGTCGTGCCCTCATCGATATGGCCGGAGAGCTCCGCGAAATGGTGAGAGCGGATGGAAGTGAACATCTTGCGCAGAGCTGCGGGATCCGTTGTCGTCTTCTCCGTGATGGCAGTCAGCGGCCCCCGCAGATACGCCTCACGCACGTGTTTGGGCGCATAAGCCAAGAGCACGAGTCCGCAGGACGACGCATGAGCGGGCAGCCGACCAGCGGTCTTCGAGCGGTGGATGACCGCGTTCGGCGCCGACATGCGCTCGATGATGAGCACCTCGCGTTCCCGCAGGATGCCCAACTGCGTGTTCTCGCCGACGAACTCGTGCACACCCATCATGTGCGGTCTGGCCACCGAAGCCAGATCGACGGCATCCGAAGCCCGGTTCGACAGCTCCCACATCCCGACTCCGATCCGGATGCGCCCATTGGGGTCGCGTTGGAGCAGATCGTGACGCATCATCTCGCCGATGAGTCGGTAGGCCGTCGACTTCGGCAGTTCGGCACGCTCGGCGATCTCGTCGGTGGCCAGGCTCTGATGGTCCGGGTCGAAGGATGCGAGCACGCGCACGAGCCGATCGATCATCGAGTCGCCGGAAGGAGAGTTCGCCATGCCTCGGATTCTAGCGGTTCTCCATCGAAATTCTCAATGAATGGGAGCGTTGTGGCTTCGGGTGGTGCGGGTCACTACTCTGACGAGAGGTGCACCACAGTCCTTCGTCGACTGTGCCCGCAGATCGGTTCGTTGCACGGAACCACAGACATGACCCGCCCCGACAAAGAAGTGAGGACAGACAATGACTGATTTCCTGGGAACCGACTGGCACGAGAAGATCTTCACCGGCACCTGGACCGCCGGCTCCGGAGAGACCTACGACGTCATCGAACCGGCCACCGGTGAGACCCTCGGCCGTCTCGGTGCCGCCAGCGCCGACGACGTGAACACCGCCGCCACGCGAGCCGCCGATGCACAGAAGGAATGGGCGAAGACCACCCCGGCCGAACGGGCCGCAGTGCTGCGCCGCGCCGGTGCCCTGTGGGCCGAACACGCCGAAGAGCTCTCCGGATGGATCATCCGCGAAGCCGGCTCCATCCCGCCGAAGGCCGCACTCGAGATCTCCTCCGCCGAAGCCATCTGCTTCGAATCCTCCGCCTTGCCAAGCCACCCCAAGGGGCAGGTGCTCACCTCGAACGAACCCCGTTGGTCCTTTGCCCGCCGAGTGCCCGCCGGAGTTGTCTCCGTCATCGCCCCGTTCAACTTCCCCCTCATCCTCGCCATGCGCTCCGTCGCCCCGGCCCTGGCCCTGGGCAACGCGGTCCTGCTCAAGCCGGACCCCCGCACCGCCGTGTGCGCCGGAGTGGCGATCGCGAAGGTCTTCGCCGAGGCGGGACTGCCCGAAGGACTGCTCCAGGTCCTGCCCGGCGGCCTCGACGCCGGTGAAGCCGTCGTCGCCGCACCCGAGGTCTCCGTCATCTCGTTTACCGGCTCCACCGCGGCCGGACGCAAGGTCGGCGAAGCCGCCGGTCGCCTCCTCAAGCGCTGCCACCTCGAGCTCGGGGGCAACAATGCGCTCGTCGTCCTTCCTGGTGCCGAGGTCGGTCCGGCCACCTCGGCGGGGGCCTTCGGATCGTGGATGCACCAAGGCCAGATCTGCATGACCACAGGCCGCCACCTCGTCCACGAATCCATCTACGACGAATACGTCGAACAGCTGGCCGAACGCGCCCGCAATCTGCCGGTGGGCAACCCCGCCACCGAGGAGGTTGCGATCGGACCGATCATCGACGAGAAACAGCGCACCCACGTCCGCGACATCCTCGACAAAGCCACCGCCGACGGCGCCACACTCGTCGCCGGCGGGCCGGGCGACGGGGCCTTCGTCCCGCCCACGGTGCTCACGGATCTCAGCCCCTCGAACCCCGCCTGGGCGCAGGAGATCTTCGGACCCGTCGCCCCGGTGGCCCGCTTCTCCACCCTCGAAGAAGCCGCCGAGATGGTCAACGCCAGCGAATACGGTCTCTCCTTGGGCATCCTCGGCGATGTGGGTCTGGCCATGGACCTGGCCGACCTCGTCGACACCGGGAAGATCCACATCAACGAACAGACCGTCTCCGATGAGGCCAACGTCCCCTTCGGTGGGATGAAGGACTCCGGCAACGGATCCCGTTTCGGCGGGGCTGAGGCCAATATCGAAGCCTTCACCGAAACCCAATGGGTGACAATGCGTTCGTCCATCGCGCCCTACCCGTTCTGACCTGCACGACAACGCCCCGGAGACACCGATGTCCGCAACCACCCCATCCGCATCCACGACCGGTTCCGCCTCGGCGGGCCGCTGGCCGGCCGTCCTGTGCTGGCTGGCTGTCGCTTTGGAGGGCTTCGACCTCGTCGTCCTCGGCGCGGTCATCCCCGAGCTGCTGGCCACCGAGGCCCTCGGATTCACCCCCGAGGCGGCCACGATGGTGGCCACGCTCAGTCTCGTGGGCGTTGGCCTCGGCGCCGTATCCGTCGGGCCCGTCGTCGACCGGATCGGACGACGGTGGGCGATCATCGGCTGCGTCATCGGCTTCAGCGTCTTCACCCTGCTCGTCGCGTTCGCTCCGAACGTCGCACTGTTCACCACCTACCGATTCATCGCCGGACTGTTCCTCGGCGCCGTGATGCCCAGCGCGCTCGCCTACATCAGCGAGTACAACAAGTCGGGTAAGACCGGCAAGGCCACGACCCTGACGATGACCGGCTACCACGCCGGCGCCGTCGCGATCTCCCTGCTCGCCGTCGCCTACTCCCACAACTGGCACCTGCTCTTCCTCGCCGGCGGAATCGCCGGCCTCGTCATGGTGCCCCTCCTGATCTGGAAGCTGCCCGAATCCGAGGTCTTCCTCATCGCTCAGGAGCTCAAACGCAACCCCGTAGCCGCGCAGGCGGTGGACGCCGACGCCGCCGATCCGTCCGGCACCGTCGATGCACAGGCGAAGACCGGAATGGCGGGACTCTTCGAGGGCAAGCTGGCGTTGGTGACCATCGGCGTGTGGGCAGCGAGCTTCATGGGACTTCTGCTGGTCTACGGACTCAACACCTGGCTGCCGAAGATCATGGCCGACGCCGGCTACGAGGTCTCGGATTCGCTGGTCATGCTCTTCGTCATGAACATCGGCGCCGTCGTCGGACTCGTCCTGGCCGGCTGGCTGGCCGACAAGCACGGGACGAAGAAGATCGTGCTCATGTGGTTCGTCCTCGCAGCCATCTTCCTCGCCGCACTGTCGATCCCGATGACCAGCCAGGTGCTGCTCAACATCGCGGTGTTCATCACCGGAGTCTTCGTCTTCTCCGCCCAGGTGCTCGTCTACGCCTTCGTCTCGGCCATCTACCCGGCTCAGGCCCGCGGCACCGCGCTGGGCATGGCTTCGGGCATCGGGCGGATCGGTGCCATCGTCGGTCCGTTCATCACCGGCGCCCTCGTCACCGCGGGCATCGCCTATCCGTGGGGCTTCTACCTCTTCGCCGTCGTGGCAGTCCTCGGGTTCGCTGCCATGGCGATCGTGCCGCGGACGGTGCGGTGAGGCCGCCGGCATCCGTGAAGTGGCGTCAGTGGGGTTCGCTACTCTGAAAGCATGACTCGGTGGATCGATGCCACGTTCGTTCGCGGCGGCACAAGCAAGGGACTCTTCTTCAGCGAATCCGCGCTGCCGTCGCTGAACGCGGACGGGGACACGGCGGAGTGGGACTCGATCTTCTGCCAGGCGATGGGCTCGCCCGATCCGTTCGGCCGTCAGCTCGACGGAATGGGCGGGGGAATCTCCTCGCTGTCGAAGATCGTCGTCGTGGCCGCCTCGGCGAGGGATGGGGTCGACCTCGACTACACGTTCGGTCAGGTCTCCGTCACCGAGGCGGCCGTCGACTATTCCGGCAACTGCGGAAATCTGTCGTCCGGGGTCGTCCCCTTCGCCTTGTCGGCCGGGCTGGTCTCCGCAGCCGATGGATGGCATGTCTTCCGGCTGTTCAACACGAACACGCAGAAACTTGTCGACGTCGGACTGGGCGTCATCGACGGACAGGCCGACGTTACGGGCGATCTGGTGCTGCCCGGAGTCAGCGGAACGGGCGCACCGGTCGAACTCATCTACCCCGACCCGGGCGGCAGCCGCACCGCCGGACTCCTGCCGACAGGAAAGGCAGCCGAGTCCATCACCGCCGGTGGGGCGATGTTCGAGGTCAGCCTCGTCGACGCCACCCTGCCCGTCGTCATCGTCCCGGGCGCTGCGATCGGACTCAAGGGCACCGAATCTCCGGGGGAGATCGACGCGAACGTGCATGCGATGGGCATGATCGCGGAGCTGCGCCGCAACGCCGCCGTGCGGATGGGTCTGTGTGAGTCACCGGAGGACGCACCGGACGTCGTGCCGAAGGTCGCCGTGGTCACCGCCCCACAGCCCACCCGACGGCTCGACGGAACGACCCTGGCCGCCGAAGAGGCCGACCTGCCCGTGCGAATGATCTCCATGGGGCAGACGCACAAAGCCGTGCCCGGAACCGGAGCCATGTGCCTGGCCACGGCCGCGCAGATCCCGGACACGATCATCAACCGCATCATCCGACGCTCCCGGCCAGGATCTGACACCGGGGACGAAGACAAAAACGTCGGGCCGGAAGTGCGGCTGGCCACCCCTTCGGGCGTCGTCACGGCCGGTGCCGTCTTCGATGCGGACACGGTGACGGCCACCTCCCTCTTCCGCACGGCACGAGTGCTCATGCGAGGGCAGGTGGGCGTCACCGACTAGGCGTCACCAACCGTTGTGGCGACCGTTCTTCCCGGCGTTCTTGCCTCCAGGGTGATCACCGTCGCGGCTGCCCCAATGGTTGCCGTTCTTTCCGCCGTTCTTCCCTGCGTTCTTTCCGCCGGGGTGGTCGCTTGAACCGTCGGCGTCGGCGTTATCCGCAGCGTCTGCTCCGGCGTCGTCGTCCCCGCCTTCATCTGAGGAGTCGAAGAGGCCGACGACGACCGGATCATGGTCGGAAGCCCGGAACTGGTCCGGAGCGAAGAGTTCGCTGACGTTGTAGTTGAAGCGGCTGTATTCGAGGGCCAGGGACTCGACCGAGTTGATGTTCCAGACGTCGGCCCCGGTGACGGAGTCGAAGGCCGTCGCATCCGTGCCTGCCCCGTGCGCTTCGTCCGAGGCGTCGAGGGCGAGGACATGGTCGAGGCTGCCTGTGCGCGAACCGAAGACATACGTGGATTCGTCCGTCTTCTCCGCCGCGATGTCCTTGTATCCGGCCTCGTAGAAGACCTGCATCGGGTCCTCCTGAGTGTAGGAATTGAAATCGCCGAGGAGGTAGACCAGGTCGCTGTTCGCCGCCTCCTGTTGGTCACCGGCAAACCCGACGAGCGCTTCGGCCTGCTTCACGCGATCGGCGTTCGACGCGCCCTGACCGTCACCGGAGTCCTCGTTGCCCGGACCTGACCCGGATCCCTTGGACTTGAAGTGGTTGGAGATCGTCACGAAGGTCTTGTCCTTTTCGATCTCACCGGTACCGTCCTTCGGGGCGAACGCCTGGGACAGGGGTTCGCGGGCATTGGAGAACGCATCCTGATCGTCAAGGATCGTGGATTCGTTCTGCGGGGCCACCTCGGCGGGTTGGTAGATCAATGCCGTGCGGATGACATCCTCATCGGACGGAACGGCGGCAGGGGAGTCGACGAAGTCCCATTTCTCGGTTCCGGCGGCCTTGTTGAGGCGCTTGACCAGGGTCGCCAGCGCGTCGTCGCGGTCCTTGCCGAAGGCGGCGGAATTCTCGATCTCCATGAGCGAGACCACCGAGGCGTCGAGCTTGTTGATCGCGGTGACGATCTTCGTCTCCTGACGCTTGAGACTCTCCGCGTTCGCGGCACCGCGGGCATCGCAGCCGCCGCGGACGGTGATGTGGTTGCCCTCGCGATCGTCGTAGTACTGGCAGCCTGAGAGCTGGTCACCGGTGGTGGTGAAGTAGTTGAGCACGTTGAAGCTGGCGAGGCTGACTTGCCCGCCGACGGCCTCGGGGGCCTCGGTGCGAGTGTCAGTGAAAGTGGTCGGCTGCACAGCCTCGGCGTTATCCCCGGTCAGACGGGTCGTCGGCTGGAATCGCCACTTCTCGTGATCGAAGCCGAGGACGACGGGGGAGGTGAAGTTCGCCTGCGCACCGACACGGACCGGGCCCTCATTACTGAGGTAAGGCAGGGGGATGTCCTTATCGGCCTTGAGGAAGTTCACGGTGGCGCCGTCATCGAGGACGACCTCACGGTCGAGATTCTCGGCTTCCAGAGCCTTCGCCTCGGGGGTGCCGGGGCGGTGAACGTCGGTGGGCTGGTCGAGCGTGCCCTCACCGGTGGCGAGGACGACCTCGCCGTACGTGTTCGTGTTGTAGTTGTCGGCCACGGTCAGCGATTCGCTCGGCTGCAGGAGCATGCCTTCGAGGGATTCGCGCTTCTCATCTCCTGCAGGAAAGGCGTCTTCGACGGGTTTGACCGCCTCGGCGGGTTCGTCGACCGTTTTGAGACCGGACGCGGATACGGAGATCTGGGTCTGACCGTAGTGTTCGGATACAGAGCCGGTGACCTCGACGTGGTCATTGATGTTGATATCGGCGACGGTGTCGGGGGAGTAGACGAAGATGCCGTCGGATGCTGCACCGTCGGCACGGTCGGCCCCGCCGGTGCCCGGAGTCTGGATATAGTAGCCGTTCAGCCCGCCCTCGGGGTAAGCGGCGGTGACGACACCGCGGGTGGTCACGGTTTTGCCTTGGATGGGGCTGGCGTCGCCGGTGCCCTGGACGTCGGCGATCGGCGTGACGCCCTCGGGAGTTTCGCCGTCGTCGCCGTCATCGTCGCCGTCGTCGCTGCTGTCGGGCAGGGCGTTCGGGGTGGGGGCTGCCGACTTCCACGCGTCGCCGGTGAGCTGGATCGACTGGCCGCCGGCGGCAGTCGCGCCGGTCGGTTCGGCTTCCTGGCCGATGACGGGTGCGGGGGTGAAGGTGTTCTTCGTGCCGGTGACGCCCTTGCCGTCGATGACGCCGCCGATCTGCTGGAAGTCGACCAGCTCGCCGTCATCGTCGATGACGAAGGCGCTCGAGCCGTACTCGCCGTCGGCGGCCGAACCGGCCTTGACGGAGTTCGTGATCGACACGTCGATCGCGACGGCACCGGAATCGCCGACCGTCGTGTCCTCGGGCACGGTGACGGTGTTCTCCTGCGCCTGGACGCTGCCGCCGCGTGTCACCGAACCGAAGGTCCACCCGGAGATGTCGGTGCCGGGGTCGGCGGCGACTTCGATGAAGTCGGTCGCGAGGGTGTAGGCGATTTCGGAGATGTGGATGTCGCTGTCTGCGGCGGCATCTGCTGCGACTGCCGGTGCGAGGGGGAGGGCCAGGCCCGCGACGAGGCTGAGCGCCGCGGCGGAAGAGAGGGTGGTCGTGACTTTCATGGGAGCCTTTCGGGCGGATGAGCGGCTGTGCGCCCCGTGACGATCACGTGCGCAGTCCCTTGCACCCTAGCGGCTCACTCATCGACGACAGCGGCGAAGATGTGAACAACTTGTGAACAGTCGAACAGTCCACTGAGTGCCACGGGTGGCACTCATCCTACACAACCCGCCCTGCCCCAGAACTACCTGACGGCGGCCCAGATACCTCGCGCGAGGTTGCTGAGCCTCCGTCAGGTAGCAATTAGGAGGTGAGGGTGGCGGCGAGCTCGTGGAAGTCGCGGCTCGGGTTGCCGAAGCGGTGCAGGGTCATCGACACCGCCTGCTCCTGCACGTAGTACCGCAGCTCCACCCGACCCGAAGTGGTCACCGGCTCATCGATGATCGCGACCTCCGGGCGAGGCGCGGCCGCGGCCAGCAGCTCGTCCTCGAACCGACCGAGGACCCGGATGCGGGCACCTACCGTGTCGTCGTAGCGACCCTGTCCGACCATCTCGGCGAACTCGGCGGCCGACTCCGTGCGGGCGGGGACACCGGCGTTCGTGACGGCGATCTTCACCTCGGCCGGCACATCTTCGGCGACGGACAGCTGCACCGTCGACCCCACCGTGGTGGCGGCGTGGAGGGAGCGTTCGAGATCGAACAGGCTCGCCTCGGCGGTGACGCGCAAGGTGACCGGGCGGGGACGGTAGCGGAAGATGTTCGCTTCCGCGCGCAGTCCCGTGTGGTCCTTCGCCGCACCGAATTCGTCCTCGAACCAGCGCTTGTCATCGGCCTTGGCCGCCTCGAGGTTCTGGCTGCCGGCATCGGCGAAGTGGCCGAAGAGCATGAGATAGTTCGGCCCGCCGGCCTTCGATCCCAGGCCGACCGAGGACTGCTTCCAGCCGCCGAAGGACTGCCGACGCACGATCGCACCGGTGATTCCGCGGTTGACGTAGGCATTGCCGACCTCGACGCGGTCGAGCCAGGTAGTGACCTCTTCGGGGTCGAGGGAATGGATGCCGCCGGTGAGGCCGAAGTCCACGGCATTCTGGAACTCGATAGCCTCATCGAGATCCTTCGCATGCATGAGACCGAGCACCGGACCGAAGACCTCGGTGAGGTGGAAAAACGAACCGGGCTTGACCCCGTCCTTGATTCCCGGGCTCCACAGACGCCCCGAATCGTCGAGCTGCTTGGGCTCGAGCAGCCAGGATTCGCCGGGCTCGAGCGACGTCAGTGCCCGACGCAGCTTGTCCGAGGGATCTTCGGTCAGCGGGCCCATGGTCGATGCGAGATTCGACGGCCAATCGACGACCATCGAGGAGGCGGCATCGATGAGCTGGCGGCGGTAGCGCTCGGAATCGTAGGTCGATCCGACCATGATGCCCAACGAGGCGGCCGAGCACTTCTGCCCGGCATGTCCGAACGCCGAGTACACGAGGTCGGCCATGGCGAGGTCTCGGTCCGCCGCCGGGGTGATGACCAGTGCGTTCTTGCCCGAGGTCTCCGCATTGACGTGGAGTTCGGGACGGAAGGACTTGAACATCGCCGCGGTCTCCGATGCACCGGTGAGGATGACTCGGTCGACATCCGGGTGGGAGACGAGATGCTGGCCGAGCTCCCGCTCGACCGGAGCGCACAGCTGCAGCACGTCCTTGGGCACTCCGGCCTGCCACAGGCAGTCGATGATGAGCGCCGAACAGTGCGGGGTCGGCTTCGACGGCTTATGGATGACTGCCGAACCGGCCGCCAGCGCCGCCACGGTGCCGCCGGTGGGGATGGCCACGGGGAAGTTCCATGGGGGAGTGATGACGACCATCTCATCGGGCGTGAACTCCGCGCCCTCAAGGTTCTCGAGCTCGAGCGAATTCAGCGCGTAGTAGCGGATGAAGTCGATGGCCTCTGATACCTCGGGATCCGACTGCGACGGCATCTTGCCGACCTCGGCGGCCTCGACGGCGATGAACTCGCCGCGACGGGCAGCGAAGATGTCCGCGGCCCGGTGGAGGATCTCGGCGCGACCGGCGGCGCCGAGGGCCCGCCAGTCGGCAGCCGCGGCACGACCGCGGGCGATCATCTCATCGAGTTCGTCCGTGGATTCGACCTTGGGCGCGTTCGGACGGTCGTCGAGGTAGCCGGGGGCGGTCGCCTCGGCGATGATGCTGCGCACCCACTCCTGGTTGGCCGGAAGGGACGGGTCGGTGTCCGGTTCATTGAAGAACTGAGTCGGCACCACGGTCTCGCCGAGTGTTTCGGTCGACCGGTTCTGGTGGCGGTTCGGAGCCGGTGCGGTCTCGCCCTCGGTGTCGAGGATCGATTCGAGCTGGTTGACCGACGCAGTGAACCGGTCGGCTTCGCGCTTGAACACGTCATTGCCGTTGGCGAGGTCGAAGATGCCGGACATGAAGTTCTCGGACGCAGAGTTCTCCTCGAGGCGGCGCACGAGGTAGGAGATCGCGACGTCGAACTCCTTCGGATGCACGGCCGGAACGTAGAGGAGGAGGTCTCCGACGTCCTCGGTCACGGCCGCGGCCTGCTCGCTGGCCATGCCCTGGAGCATCTCGAACTCGACGCGGTCGGTCACGGAGCGTTCGACGGAGAGGTGGTGGGCGAAGGCGATGTCGAAGAGGTTGTGCCCGGCCACGCCGATGCGCAGCCCCTTCATCCGCTCGGGCGTGAACAGCCAGTGCAGAACCCGCTTGTAGTTCGCATCCGTGGACTGCTTCGAATCGCACGTCGTTGCAGGCCAGCCCGCGATCTCGGCGTGCACGGTCTCCATCGCCAGGTTCGCACCCTTGACGAGGCGGACCTTGATCCCGACCCCGCCGTTCTCGACACGGCGGGAAGCGAATTCGCTCAGCCGCTGCACCGCGCCGAGCGCATCGGGCTGGTAGGCCTGGATGACGATTCCGGCCTCGAGATCCTTGAACTCCGGCTCGGAGAGCAGCCGCGTGAACACTGCGATCGTCAGCTCGAGGTCCTGGTACTCCTCCATGTCGAGGTTGACGAACTTCGCGCCGGTCGGGGCTTTCGCGGCCTGCTGGTAGAGCGGACGGAGGCGGTCGACGACATAGTCGACGGTCTCGTCGAAGGCCCACATCGAGATCTGCGAGGCCACGGAGGAGACCTTCACCGACACGTAGTCGACATCGTCGCGGGCGAGCAGCCGGTGGGTCTGCTCCAGGTGGTTGTCGGCTTCGCCGTCACCGAGCACGGCCTCGCCGAGGAGGTTGATGTTGAGCCGGTGACCGTCGGCGGTGAGGGCGGCGACGGTCTTGCCGAACTGCTTGTCCCGGGCGTCGACGACCATGTGGCCGACCATCTGACGCAGACGAGTGCGGGCGGCGGGCACGACGACCTGCGGAGCGATCTTGGCCAGTGCGGCACCGGCCTTGATCTGCGCACGATCGAGGTAGGACATCGTCTCAGGTGCCAGCTTGCCGACCTCGGTCAAGGCGTCGGCGGCGGCGTGGACATCGTCGGTGCGCACGACACGATCGACGAACCCGACGGTGAAGTCGAGGCCGTTGTCGTCGGAGAGGACGGCGGAGAGGCGTTCGGCCGCGGGGTTCTTCGCCGTGGTCATCGACGTCGACACTCGCAGCCACCGGCGGACGGTGTCGATCGACTGGGCAGTGAGCGTGGCGAGGTCGGTTTCGGTGTGCAGCAACTGTGCTCCTTCGGTGCTCGGTTTCGGTGCTCTCACGCGTCGGCGCTGACCGTGGAACCTGGGTGTGAGATCAGTATGCGCCGCCGAAATCCGGGAGTGAAGAGGTGGAGCCGACCGCTCGGAATCTTTGAGTCAGAAGTCCTAGAATAGAGGGATGTATTCTGCTGAGTTCCGTCGCGACGCCGTGGCGCTGCTGGCGACGTCGACCCTCGCCGAGGCGGCCGCGCGCACGGGCGCCTCACCGTCGACCCTGCGTCGTTGGGCGAGCCGATCCGACCTCGAGGATCGCCCCCGCAGCGGCCGCCCGCCGATCCAGGAGACCGCCGACCGGGTTGTCGAAGCACTCGTCGCGACTGCGGGGGCCAGGATCTCCGGACGGGACTATTCGACCCGTGCCCTGGCCGAGGCGACGGGGTTGAGCCAGAGCATCGTCTCCCGGTCGGTGCGGGCATTGACGGTTCCCGTCGCCGAGGTGGCCGGCGGCTCGGAGCTCATCCTCGCTGCCAGCGGGTTTCCCCTCGTCATCGTCGGCGTTCGCAGAAACGATGCAGGTGGGGACGATAGTCGTGGAGAGCCCGCAACCATCGTGCCGCCTCGGCGAATTCAGCGGCGCATCGCGGGAATCACCGCGGCCCTGCGCACCGCGGGCGTCGGGCGGTGGGCGCAGCGCTTCGACAGCGAGCATCGGCAGGTGTCCACCGCCGAACTGCTCGACCTGCTTAACGGTGATGGTGACTACCTCGTCTTCGACCCCCTCGGTGAGGTTCCTGACGACCTGTCCGACGCGGCGGGAGCCCGGGTGAAGGCGTGCGCGGATTTCGACGATTTCGTCAGCGCACTCAAGAGCCGCCTCGGCGAGTGTCAGGACATTCCCGGGTCCCTGCTCGATCTGCTCGCCGACCGCGTCCGGAACGGACTCGAAGGTGTGCTGTGGTGGGAATCGGCCCCGTACGAGGCCCAGAGAAGTTCCATCACTTCTGACTCAATGGAGATATCCTCATGGCTGCCGAAGGAGACCCGATCGATCACCGAGCACCTGGCGATCGCGCTGCGCGAGGAGATCATCGACTCCGGATATGAGCCGGGCGACCGGATCAATCCGCGCCTGCTCTCCCGCCGAATGCAGGTGCCCAGGGGCTCGGTCGATGCTGCGTTGCGGCGCATGGTCGATGACAAGCTGCTCGACGGGTCTCGCGGCGGCGCACGGATCCCCTTGATCACGACCGTCGACGTGCTCGACCTCTATGCCGCGCGCATGGCCATCGGGGAGGTCGTGCTCCGGTCCCTGGCCCTGCGTCCTCAGCGCTACCTCGTGCCCGTGCAGCTGGCCCTGCGGCAGGTGGAAGCGTCGACGCCGACGCGCAGCGGAATCGATGTCGAGGACGCCGACCTCCATTTCCAGCAGGAGCTAGCCCGAGCTTCGGGTCTGCGGGAATCTGCGCGTGCCTTCGAAGCCCTCACTCTGCGGCTGCGCCTGTTCATCTCCATTCTGCAGCTCGACTATTCTCCGGCCAGCGACCGTATCGTCAGCGACGATCGGGCCATGTTCCGTGCGCTCAGCCGGACGGATGCGAAGACGGCGATCGAGGTCTGGCGCGGCAAGGTCGACAATGCCGTGAGACATATGGCCGGTCTGCTGGGCCGGCGGCGCTTCGACCAGGAGCTGTGGATCCAACTGACCCGCAGCCTCGGATGAGTACGGAAGCCGGGACCCGCCTCGGCGGAGGTCGTGGTCTATATTTGTGCCGTGGAGATTTTGGTTGTGGGCGTGGCCGGCGGAACCGGCAGCGGAAAGACGACGCTGACTCAGGCGCTGTTGGACAAGTGCGAAGGCCCGCCGTCCGTGCTCTTCCACGACAACTACTACAGACGGCGCGACGAACTCACCTACGAGGAGCGCGAGAAAGTCAACTACGACGATCTCGACGCCTTCGACAACGACCTCTTCGTCGACCATCTCACCGCGCTGCGGAACTCCGAGGCGGTCGACAGCCCCGTCTACGACTTCTCGATCCACAACCGCAGCGACGAGACGACGCGCGTCGAACCCGCGCCGGTCATCATCGTCGAAGGCATCCTCATCTTCGCCGAACCGCGCATCTGCCGGCTGCTCGACATCAAGCTCTTCGTCGACACCGACGCCGATGTGCGCCTGCTGCGCCGGATCAAACGCGATGTCGTCGACCGTGGGCGGACCCTGCAGTCGGTGGAGGACCAGTACTTGGGCACGGTCAAGCCGATGCACGAACTCTACGTCGAGCCGTCGAAGCGCAATGCCGACCTCATCATCCCCGACGGCGGCCACAACATCGTCGCCATGGACATGATCCTCAACCGCATCCAGCGCGGAGTCGGCTGAAGCTGAAATAGGGTCTGACCTGGCCGTACTGGGTCTTTCGGGGCCGTTCGCGAAGTCGTGTCAGTGCCGACGGGTACCGTTTTCATATGGACGTCGACCCCGCACGGGAACCAGCGCCGGTTCCGGATCCGCCGACCGAGATCACTCGATTCGGTGAGCTCCTGCGCGGTCTCGACCCAGGCGGCACCGAGGCACAGACACTCGAGCGGATCACTGCGCTCGAGGAACTCAAGTCTGCCGTCGTCGCCGCACAGTCGCGGGAGGCAGTGGCGTTCGAAGGGCTGCGCATCGAGCGGGACCGGCTCAACAGGGTGCCCGCGCTCGACTGCGGAAAACGTGCCGGAGACGAGGTCGGGCTGGCGAAGAAGGTCTCGCCCGGATCGGGGCGGAAGTTCCTCAGCACCGCCCGCTCGATCGTCATCGGCATGCCCAATACCTTCAAAGCCCTGTCCAAGGGGGAGATCTCCGAGGACAAGGCGCACATCATGGTCGATGAGACCGCGGTCCTTGCCGCCGCCGATCGGCGCAAGGTGGACACGCGGATGAAGCGCAGTCTGGAACCGTCCGGGTTGCGCACCCTGCGCGCCGAAGTGCGTGCGCTCAGTGCGGAGATGGACGCCGAGGCGGCCGCGAAGCGGGCAGCGAAAGCTGAGTCCAATCGTCGTGTGAATCTGACCGTGATCGATGACGGGATGGCCAGGATCTCTGCGATCCTGCCGCTGGCTCAGGCCGTCGCCGCCTATGAGAGTCTCCGGGCCGGCGCCGAGTCGATCACTGCCGCCGGTGACGCAGGCGGGCGGAACCGCCAGCAGGTGCTTGCCGACACCTTCGTCGAACGATTGAGCGGCCAAACGAGTGCGACGGCGGTGCCTGCGGAGATCCATGTGCTCGTCGAGGCCGAATCCCTGCTCTCGGACGGGCTCGTACCCGCCTGGCTGCCCGGGTTCGGACCGCTGCCGGCGCAGACGGCACGGAAGTTCATCGCCGCGAACGAAGCAAAGATGTTCATCAGCCGGATCTTCACCCGTCCCGACGACGGGCAGTTGGTGGGGATGGATGCGAAGAGTCGAGAGTTCTCCGGCCGACTGCGGCAGATGATCACCTTCCGCGACGATGTGTGCCGGACACCGTGGTGCGACGCCCCGATCCGGCATGCCGATCATGCCCTTCCCGTTGCCGCTGGCGGAGCCACCACCTGGGAGAACGGTTCAGGTCTGTGTGCATCCTGCAATTACGCGAAGGAACATCCCGGGTGGAAGCATGAGGCCACAGCGGACGGGCTGCGCGTCACCACGCCGAGCGGACGATCCTACGAGGTGACCACGCCCGCGGTGGTCCGCCGCATGCGGTTCCCACGTCCCGAAGCGGTGTCCGAACCGGGTGATTCGCCGCCGGGGCCGGATTGGCGGCAGACCTTCTCCCGTTTCCTCGAACCGGATAGGGATGAGGCCAGGAGAGTCGCCGATGAGGCTGGCACAGACGAACCGCAAGAGGCGGCTCAGCCGGACCAGCCGGTCGAATATCAGACGATCGAACCGAAGTGCGTGCTGCCCGAGCGGCTGCCGCCGCGCTATTGCACTCGTGCCGAGAAGATCGCCGGGTGGCGCAGTCGCAATGCGCACCGGCGACCGAGTGCACAGGACTGCAACGGCAGCCCGGTCGAAAGGCAATTGGTTCGGGTGGTGTTCGGGCCCGACTGAGCCGCGTGTCGGATCTGGAACATCGCGGGAACACCTGTCACACGGACACTGCAGAGAATCGTGGTTATGGACAGGGCGGGTAAGAGCGGAAGCACACGACTGACGACTGCGCGGGGGCGAAGTCTCAACCTGGTGGCGCGAGTGCTCCCCTTAGGGGCGGTGGCCTGTTGGGTGATCACGATCTTCGTGCCGGTCCTCGACAGCGGCGGCCCCGCATCGATGCAGATCCGCGTGACGTCTCTCGGTTTCTCGCCGATCGATATGAATGACCTCGACGAGGTCTACCTCGTGCTCTGGATCGTCATCCTCACCGGGGCGTTCACCGCCTGGCTGCTGTCCGCGTCGAAGTGGTGGTCGATCGCGGCCATCGTTCTGGGCACTGTGCTGGGACTGCGACTCCTGCAGATGGTCGCCGATCCGCCGATCATGATGTGGGACGGCCAGACGGCCGACGGCATGCCCACAGGAGGCATGGAGGTCGCCTACCCGGCGGCAGGGTTCGGCCTCTGGGTGCTCGGCAGCCTGCTGTTCTTCGCCGCCGGCATCTGCGGTCTGGTCGCCGCCGCCCAACAGGACCACCACCGTCGTGAACGGATCAAACGCTGCATGTCGAAGCGCCATGGTCCCGCCGCGTGAGACTCGACTCGGCCGACTGCTTCTGCGATTCGCGCAAGCGCTGTCTCTGTCAGCTCTCTGCCTGTGGATCGTCATGCTGTGGGTTCCGGTGGTCGCCAGTCCTGAGGACACGTCCGAAGTGCCGCAGCCGCCGCGCATCATCGTCACTGCTCTCGGCGGACCGCCGTTCGACCTCGATGAGGCTCGGGGTTCGATGGTCCTGGTCGCCGTCGGCGTTCTCATATGTGCGGTTGCTTCGCTCCTGCTCACCGTTCGGGCTCGGCCCGATTCTCACCCGTGGCCGGACGTCGTCGGGCGCATTTGGTCGGTCGGAACTCTCTTTCTGAGCGTCTGCGTCTTCCTCGTATTGGCCGACTTGTCGGCGAATCTGCCGACGATCATGTGGGACGCCGTCGATGATCGCGGACGTCCGGTCTTCGGGATGGTCGTCGCCGAACCGGCGCTGGGTGCAGGGCTTTGGACCATCGGGGGCCTCAGTCTGCTGGCCGCAGGAGTCTGCGGCCTCCTCGGCGACGCCAGGCGGAGGAGGGCAACACCCGCTCACTACGCAAACGCCAGAATCACCCCGTGGCCCCGAGGCAACCGAACACATCGCTGGGCGCAACGGCTGCCGTGGGTCGCGCTCGCCTGCTGGATGCTGATGATCTGGGTACCGATCTTCGACAGCGGCGACCATGGCGACGAGCGATTTCTCGTCACCTCTCTCGGGCAAGTCTCGTGGGGGCAGACGTCCGTCGGAGAGCTGTCGATCGGCAGCTTCGAGTTCGTGTCGACACTGCTGCTGGCGTGGGCGGTCGTGCTCATCTGTGCCGCAGCCGCCAGAGTATTCAGCCCCTTCTCTCACTGGTCCTTCGTCGCGGGACTCAGCGGCGCCGGGCTCCTCATCATCGAGATCGTCCTCCTCGCACGCCCACCCCGTGAGCGCGTCTGGGTCACAGATTCCGCCGGCGAGGACCGCTCGGCACTCATCGTCGCCGATCCGTCAGCAGGCGTCCTCCTCTGGATGCTTGGCGGCTGCGCGCTCATCGCAGCAGGTGTGTGTGGGTTCATCAGCGACCGCCGCCGTATCGAACGAACCTCTCAGCAGGGAACACCGGGGGACGCTGCAGAGAAGTTACGCCGACTGCGGCGGCTGGCACGGTTCCTTCCGCTCATCACGCTGACCGCTTGGGTCATCACCCTCTTCGTGCCGGTCATCGACAGCTTCAACGACAGCGGTCCGCGCATCATCATGACCTCGCTGGGGGACTGGTCACTCGGCTTCACCACTCCTCCCGACACGTTCTACCTCATCCTCTGGGCGGTGATCGGCACCCTCGTAGTCCTCCTCATCGGGCTCGTCCTCGACCCGCCACTGATGATGTGGGACGGTCAGCTGCCTGACGGAACACCGACGGGCGGAATGGAGATCGGCTACCCCTCCGTCGGCTTCGGGCTGTGACTCATCGGCGCCGCAGCCCTCGTCGCAGCTGGGATCTGCGGGCTCCTCGCGCAGACCAAACGCCCCCGACAGGCAGTCCAGGGACCACCAGCCGGAGGCGTTTGAGAACAGAAACTTTCCGCAATCACTTCACGGGTTCGAAGACTCCCGCGAAGTAGTCGCCGATCTCGGCATGCGCATCCAAGGGGAAGATGCCGGAGACGTATTGGTCGGGACGGACCACGACGACGGCACCATCGCGACTGATCTCGCGGGCCTCGAAGATGTCCTCTTCGGGAAGGGTCGCGTAGATCTTCTCCACGTATTCGAGATCAAAGGCACCGATATGCGGACGGAAGACCTTCGGCACATCGGGGAACGCGAACTCCTTGTGCTCCTGCTGGTAGATGACGCTGAACTCGACGAGGGCATCGAGGTCCTCACCCTCCTTGCGGTAAGCGACCAGGGGAGAGGCCGGATCCGATTCGAGCCACGCAGCCAGAGCCGCCACCTTCGACTCGCCGGCGGAGTCGCCGGCAGAACCGTCAACGACCGGAGCGGCCCGATCGGCGAAGACATAGACCCTCCAGCGACCGTCGGCGCGGGCCTCATGTCCGAGGTGGATGAAGTTCGCATCGCAGCTGCGCTTGACCCGAGCCGATTTGAACCGCTTGCCGATCGGGAATCCGGCCGCGAGCTCCTGATGAGTCGTCGGCGTCGTGATCATCGACTCCGTGTACTCGGTCATGAACCCTGCCGGGAACTCCGCGGTCTTGACGTAGAAGTCCTCGAGGTAGGTCTTGTCCGGCAGCTCCTCCTGCGGAGTCGCCATGAGCGTCGACCATTCCTTGTCGAACTCGATGAGGTTCTTCGCCGCCACCTGACGTTCGGCCGAGTAGGTGCGCAGCAGTTCCGTCGACGACCGTCCGGAGATGACCTGACCGAGCTTCCACGCGATGTTGAAGCCGTCCTGCATCGACACGTTCATTCCCTGACCGGCTTTCGCCGAGTGAGTGTGGCAGGCATCGCCGGTGATGAACACGCGCGGACACTGAGAGTCGGGCGCGGTCTCGTCGGTGTCGTCGAAGGCGTCGGTGAGCCGGTGCCCGACCTCGTAGACCGAATGCCAGGCCACGTTCTTCACATCGATGCTGTAGGGCGAGATGATCGCATTCGCCCGACGGATGATCTCGTCGATGCTCGTCGACCGCACCTTGCGCGCATCATCCTCGGGCACCTCGCCGAGATCGACGTACATCCGGAACAGATGCCCGCCCTCGCGGGGGATGTGGAGGATGTTTCCGTGCTTCGACGAGATCGCGCACTTGGTGCGGATATCGGGGAAATCGGAATTCGCGAGCACATCCATCACGCCCCAGGCGTGATTGGCCTGGTCACCGGACATCGTCCGTCCGATCGACGACCGGACCTTCGATCGGGCACCGTCGCAGCCGACGACGTAGCCGGCGCGGATGGTCCGTTCTTCCCCGGCGCGCTCGCCGGCCGTGTAGCGGACGGTGACGGATACCGGATGGTCCTTCGCCGAGGCGGCCGCGGTGTCCTGGTCGACCGCGAGGTCGACGAACTCGATCCCATAGTCGGGCGTGATCTTGCCGGGGGACTGGGCGGCGAACTGGGCGAAGTAGTCGAGCACGCGTGCCTGGTTGACGATGAGGTGCGGGAATTCGCTGATGCCGTGCTCGTCATCCTTGGGCCGACCGGTGCGGATGATGTGCTCGGGGTTCTCCGGATCCGGATTCCAGAACGCCATCTCGGTGATGTGATAGCCCTCGCGCATGATCTCCTCGGCGAAGCCGAACGCCTGGAACGTCTCGACAGAACGGGCCTGGATGCCGTCGGCCTGACCGATGACCAGCCGCGAATCGCGCTTCTCGATCATCCGTGTGTTCACGTGCGGGTATTGCGACAGCTGAGCCGCCGCGATCATCCCCGCAGGGCCGCTGCCGACGATGAGGACATCGACCTCATCGGGCAGATCCTCTGCGCGCTCGATCCCGTAGCCAGCGGCATCCTCGATCCGCGGGTCCGCGGACACGTAGCCGTTCTGATGGAAATGCATGTCAACCTCCGGTTCGTGACACGTCGTCGTGATGTTTGAATGCTATCAGTTCATATACGATCTGGTGTCGGCGGGGTGGTGCCGGTCACCGTCATCGCTGGTCAGCTGCGGCGACCCAATGCCGATGATCGGGCTCACTGACTGCTCGTCTTCGTGGTCCGGGCCCAGCGGGATGCCGGTGCGATCGCGCAGCAGCAGAGTCGCGGCGAGGGCGAGCACGGCGACGACGCCCAGGTACACCGCCACCGAGGCGGTCGTTCCCGTCGATGACACGAGACCTTTCGCGATCGTCGGAGCAAAGGCGCCGCCGAGGATCGACCCGATCGCATAGGACACCGAGACCCCGGAGAAGCGGACGCTGGAGGGGAACAGCTCGGCGTACATCGCCGGCTGCTGACCGTAGGTGAAGCCCAGGCCGACCGTGAGGACGACGAGCCCGAGCAGGAGCATGCCCACCGAGCCGGTGTTGACCAGCGGGAACAGGGAGAAGATGCCCACGAGCAGGAGGATCCAGCCGAGGACGTAGGTGTTCCGGCGCCCGAGCTTGTCTGAGACGGCTCCCGCAATGATCGTGAAGACCAACCAGGACACCGCCGAGGCGGCGACGGCCCAGAGCACGGGACCGCGCTCGAGGCCGATGGGTCCGGCCGGATCCGTGGCGTAGTTCTGGATGTATCCGCCGGTGGTCATGTACCCGGCGGCGTTGTTGCCCATGAACACGAGTGAGGCGAGGATGACGAGCAGCCAGTGGCTCTTGATGAGCTTGCCCAGCGGGTTCGTGACCTGTTCCTTGCGCTCGGCGATCTCGTGGAAGACGGGGGATTCCTCGACTCCGCGGCGGATCCAGTAGCCGACGAAGACGAGCACGATGGAGAGGAAGAACGGCACCCGCCAGCCCCAATCGAGGAAGGCATCGCCCGGGGCGATCGAGGTCATCAGGGCGAGCACGCCTGAGGACAGCAGAAGGCCGATGGACACCCCGATCTGAGGGAAGGAACCGCGCAGCCCGCGTGACTTCTCATCCGCGTGTTCGACGGCGAGCAATACGGCGCCGCCCCATTCCCCGCCGGCCGAGATTCCCTGGACGATGCGCAGTGCGATGAGCAGGATCGGAGCCAGGACGCCCGCGGTTTCGAAGGTCGGCAGGAAGCCGATGAGCGCGGTCGCGGCACCCATGGCGATGAGGGTGATGATGAGGACCACCCGGCGGCCGAGCTTGTCACCGAAATGTCCGGCGAGGAATGCGCCCAATGGGCGGAAGAGGAAGCTGATCCCGACCGTCGCGAAGGCGACCATGGTCGAGAGCGTCGATCCGAGCGGGCCGAAGAAGAGTTCGTTGAAGATCAGCCCCGAGGCCGCCGCGTAGAGGAAATAGTCGTACCATTCGATGCTCGTGCCGACGATCGTTGCGAACGCCACCCGGGTCTGAGTGTGCTTCTGTGCTGCCATGACTCCTGTGTCCTGTCGTGCGTCCCGTCCACATTCTCTGTGGCCTGGATTACTTGTTCTCGGGAACCGTATCATATACGATCTGTGGTGAAGCCAATCGAAATGAGGTGTGAGATCGATGTCGACTCCAGCAGGTGTTCCGACCCGTCCGGGCAAGATCATTGCCGTTCATGTGGCCTACGAGTCCCGTGCGGCACAACGAGGAAAGCGCCCCGCCCAGCCGTCGTACTTCCTCAAAGCGGCCAGCTCCGTCGCCGCCTCCGGCCAGACCATCGAACGCCCCGCCGGCACCTCGCTGCTCGCCTTCGAAGGTGAGGTCGCCATCGTCATCGGCACCCCCGCCCGCAACGTCGCCGAAGCCGATGCCTGGTCGTATGTGGCAGGCGTGACCGCGTCGAATGACTTCGGCCTCTACGACATGAAGACCCCGGACAAGGGATCGAATGTGCGCTCGAAGAGCCGCGACGGATACACCCCGCTGGGTCCCGAACTCATCCTTGCCGCCGAGGCGGCCCCCGACTCCCTGCGCCTGCGCACCTGGGTCAACGGCGAACTCGTCCAGGACGACGGCACGCGCGCCGATCAGCTCATCTTCACGCTCCCGCGCATCGTCGCGGACCTCAGCCAGCACCTCACCCTCGAGCCCGGCGACGTCATCCTCACCGGCACCCCCGCCGGGTCCTCCGTCGTCGCCCCCGGTGACACGGTCGAGGTCGAGGTCACGGCCGCCTCGGCGAACGGCGACGAACTGAGCTCAGGACGACTGACCACCACGGTCGTCGAAGGGCCCGGGGACTTCGATGAGAACCTCGGGAGCCTGCCCGCGGTGAACGAAGCACTCACCGTCGATGCCTGGGGCTCACGCGAAGCCGCCGGGCTCGCCCCGGAGGGCGCCGCCGATGACACTGCCGCGACGGCACTCGGCGATGACCTCGTCGCCAGACTCACCGAGGCTCCGACCGCGGGCCTGTCGGCGCAGCTGCGGTCGCGCGGACTCAACAATGTCGTCATCGAAGGCGTGGCCCCGCTGAAGCCGGGTGCGAAGATCGTCGGCACCGCGAAGACGCTGCGCTTCGTGCCCAACCGCGAAGATCTGTTCAAATCCCACGGCGGCGGATACAACGCCCAGAAGCAGGCCTTCGATTCGATCCGCCCCGGCGAGGTCGTCGTCATCGAGGCCCGCGGCGAATCCGGCTCGGGCACCCTCGGCGACATCCTCGCGCTGCGCGCGAAATCGCTCGGCGCCGCCGGCGTCGTCACTGACGGGGGAGTCCGCGACTCCGCTGAGGTGGCCGAGATCCTGCCCGTGTTCTCCACCGCGAAGCACCCCGCAGTGCTCGGCCGCAAGCACGTGCCGTGGGAATCGGATGTGGCCGTGGCCTGCGGGAACGCCACCGTCCTGCCCGGCGATGTCATCGTCGCCGATGACGACGGAGCCATCGTCATCCCGCGTGACCTCGTCGAAGAAGTCGTCGACGCGGCACTGGCGAAGGAGGCCGAGGACGGCTGGGTGGCCGAACAGGTCGCCGCCGGCAACCCGATCGAAGAGCTCTTCCCGCCCAAGGGCGAATGGAAGGCGAAGTTCGACGAGTGGAAGGCCTCTCGGTGACCGCGACCCCGTCCCTGAGCAAGGCCGAGACCGCCTACCGGTGGATCCGCGAACGCGTCGCCGACCAGACGTATCAGCCCGGACACAAGCTCGTGCTCGCGCAGATAGCGCTCGAACTCGACACCTCGGTGGTGCCGGTGCGCGAGGCCATCCGTCGGCTGGAAGCCGACGGGCTCGTGACCTTCGAGCGCAACGTGGGGGCCCGCGTGGCCATGGTCGACCAAGGGTCCTACACCCAGTCGATGGAAACGGTCGCGATCCTCGAGGCCGCGGCCGTCGCCCAAGCACAGGGCCACCTCGGCGCCGATGATCTGGACGCCGCGGAGCGGATCAACGATCGGATGCGGGCTCTGCTCGATGACTTCGAGCCGGCCGAGTTCACCCGGCTCAACCATGAGTTCCACGAAATGCTCTACCGGCGCTGCCCGAACGAGCGGCTGTGCACCCTCGTCGAACTCGAGTGGGACCGGCTCAACCACCTGCGGGATTCGACGTTCTCCTTCGTCCCCGAACGGGCGCTCGAGTCGGTGGAGGAGCACTCCCGCATCGTCGCCCTCATCCGGGCTCGCGCCTCGGCGCAGGAGGTCGAACGGGCCGTGCGCGAGCACCGCTCGGCCACACTGCACAGCTTCCAGAACTCCCAGACGACCACAGCCCCAACCACGGATTTGCAGACAGATTCATAGAGAGGACAAGTCATGACACAGTCCACCACCCCGCCGGCCGATATGCCGGAGAAGATCCGCCACTACATCGACGGAGAATTCGTCGACTCCATCGACGGAGACGAATTCGATGTGCTCAACCCGGTGACGAACGAGCCCTACATCAAGGCCGCCTCGGGCAAGAAGGCCGATATCGAAGCCGCCGTCGCAGCGGCGAAGACGGCCTTCGACGAGGGCCCGTGGCCGCGGATGCTCCCGCGCGAGCGTGCCCGCATCCTCAACAAGATCGCCGATATCGTCGAATCCCGTAAGGACGATCTCGCCGCCATGGAGTCCTTCGACTCCGGTCTGCCGATCACCCAGGCCAAGGGCCAGGCGGCGCGCGCGGCGGAGAACTTCCGCTTCTTCGCCGACCTCATCGTCGCCCAGGTCGACGACGCCTTCAAGGTCCCCGGACGCCAGGCGAACTACGTCAACCGCAAGCCCATCGGCGTGGCCGGGCTCATCACCCCGTGGAACACCCCGTTCATGCTCGAGTCCTGGAAGCTGGGACCGGCGATCGCCTCCGGCAACACCGTCGTGCTCAAGCCCGCAGAGTTCACCCCGCTCTCGGCCTCCCTGTGGCCGGGCATCTTCGAAGAGGCCGGACTGCCCACCGGTGTGTTCAACATGGTCAACGGCTTCGGCGAGGAGGGATTCGCCGGCGATTCGCTCGTCAAGCACCCCGACGTGCCGCTCATCTCCTTCACCGGTGAGTCGAAGACCGGCCAGACGATCTTCGCCAATGCCGCCCCCTGGCTCAAAGGCCTGTCGATGGAGCTCGGCGGAAAGTCCCCGGCCGTGGTCTTCGCCGATGCGGACATCGAAGCTGCCGTCAACGCCACGATCTTCGGCGTCTTCTCCCTCAACGGGGAGCGCTGCACCGCCGGCTCGCGCATCCTCGTCGAGGAATCGATCTACGACGAATTCGTTGAGCGCTACGCCGCCCAGGCCAAGCGCGTGAAGGTCGGTCTGCCGTCGGATCCCGCCACCGAGGTGGCTGCGCTCGTCCACCCCGAGCACTATGAGAAGGTCATGTCCTACGTCGAGATCGGCAAGTCCGAGGCCCGCCTCGTCGCTGGCGGCGGACGCCCCGAGGGCTTCGAGACCGGAAACTTCGTCCAGCCGACCGTGTTCGCCGATGTGAAGCCCGACGCCCGGATCTTCCAGGAGGAGATCTTCGGCCCCGTCGTCGCCATCACCCCGTTCTCCTCCGACGAGGAGGCCCTGGAGCTGGCGAACAATACGAAGTACGGTCTGGCCGCCTATATCTGGACCTCGGACCTCAAGCGCGCCCACAATTTCTCCCAGGCCGTGGAGTCGGGAATGGTGTGGCTGAACTCGAACAACGTCCGTGACCTGCGCACCCCCTTCGGCGGCGTCAAGGCCTCGGGACTCGGCCACGAAGGCGGCTACCGGTCGATCGACTTCTACACGGAACAGCAGTCCGTGCACATCAACCTCGGCGAGGTCCACAACCCCGTCTTCGGAAAGCAGTGAGGCGGCCATGACCAATCGCAAAGATATGGCCCGGACCTCGGCCGGCTATTTCGTCAGCCAGGAGGCGCCGATCGTCACGGACAACCCCACCGCCACTCCGCAGGCGAGTCCGCCCGACATCCTCCGCTGCGCCTATATGGAACTCGTCGTCACCGACCTCGCCGCCTCCCGGGAGTTCTACGTCGACGTGCTCGGACTCTATGTCACCGAAGAGGATGAGAACACGCTCTACCTGCGCTCGACGGAGGAGTTCATCCACCACAATCTCGTTCTGCGCAAGGGGGAGGTCGCTGCCGTGGCTGCGTTCTCCTACCGGGTGCGCAGCCCGGAAGAGCTCGACAAGGCCGTGGCCTTCTACACGGAACTCGGCTGCGATGTCCGCCGCAACCCCGACGGCTTCGTCAAGGGCGTGGGCGACTCCGTACGCGTAGTCGACCCGCTCGGCTTCCCATACGAGTTCTTCTACCAGTCCGATCACGTCGAACGGATGTCGTGGCGCTACGACCTGCACATCCCCGGCGAACTCGTCCGCCTCGACCACTTCAACCAGGTCACCCCGGATGTGCCGCGTGCGGTGAAGTACATGCAGGACCTCGGCTTCCGCGTCACGGAGGACATCCAGGACGAGGAGGGCACGGTCTACGCCGCGTGGATGCGCCGCAAGGCCACCGTCCACGACACAGCGATGACCGGCGGAGACGGGCCGCGCATGCATCATGTCTGCTTCGCCACGCACGAGAAGCACAACATCCTCTCCATCTGCGACAAGCTCGGTGCCCTGCGCCGATCCGACTCGATCGAACGCGGGCCCGGCCGCCACGGTGTCTCGAACGCGTTCTACCTCTACCTGCGCGATCCCGACGGTCACCGCGTCGAGGTGTACACGCAGGACTACTACACCGGCGACCCGGACAACCCGGTCATCACGTGGGACGTCCACGACAATCAGCGCCGCGACTGGTGGGGCAACCCCGTCGTGCCGTCCTGGTACACGGACGCCTCCCTCGTCCTCGATCTCGACGGCAACCCGCAGCCCGTGCATGCCCGCACGGACGATTCGGAGATGGCCGTGACGATCGGTGCCGACGGGTTCTCCTACACCCGCGCAGATGAGAACGAGGGCAAGCTGGGCAACCAGCTCTGAAAGGAATCCACATGCTCGATGAGGCAACGATCGCGGCCATCGCCGACGATCTCGCTCAGGCGGAGCAGACGAGGTCGAAGATCGGTCTGCTCACCGCGAAGTATCCGGACATGACGGTCGAGGACTCCTATGCGGTGCAGAACGAATGGCGCCGTCGCGGTGAGGCCGCCGGTCGTCGACTCTATGGTCACAAGATCGGGCTGACCTCGAAGCCGATGCAGCAGGCCACCGGC
Organism: Brevibacterium sp. MGP-B1; assembly: GCF_057766545.1. Taxonomy (NCBI): domain Bacteria; kingdom Bacillati; phylum Actinomycetota; class Actinomycetes; order Micrococcales; family Brevibacteriaceae; genus Brevibacterium; species Brevibacterium sp. MGP-B1. Next base: position 167,877 of record NZ_CM173407.1, read on the forward strand.
ATCACCGAACCCGACTACGGAGCGATCTTCGCCGATCAGGTCTATGACACCGGGTCCGTGATCGACCATTCGCAGTATTCGGGCGTACGCATCGAGGTCGAACTCGCCTTCGTGCTGCGCGACGAACTGCGCGGACCCGACGTCAGTCTCTTCGACGTCCTCCGGGCCACCGAATACGTCGTCCCCGCACTCGAGGTGCTGTCCTCGCGCATCGAGATGGAGGCCCGCACGATCGTCGACACCATCTCGGACAATGCGGCACTGGGGGCGATGGTCCTCGGCGGCCGTCCCGTTGCCGTCGATGCCGTCGACCTGCGTCGCGTGAACGCCCTGCTCTACCGCAATGAGACGATCGAGGACTCCGGAGTCGCCGCCGCCGTCCTCGACCATCCGGCCCGCGGAATCGTGTGGTTGGCAAACAAACTCGCCGAGCACGGAGATGTGCTGCAAGCCGGAGAGACCGTGCTCGCCGGGTCGTTCACCCGCCCCATGTGGGTGCATCCCGGCGACACCGTGCACGCCGACTACGGAGAGCTGGGAGTCATCACATGCCGTTTCGAGTAGAGCTTCCGCAGACCTTCGCCGACCGGGTGGTCGGCCTCGGCGACGGCGAGTACCTGGCCGGGATGTGGGTGTGCTCGGGTTCGCCCGTGGCCGCCGAGATCGCCGCCGCCTCGGGAATGCAGTGGGTGCTCATCGACGCCGAGCATTCCCCGATCGGACTCGAGACGACGACGAGTCTGCTGCGCGCGATGAACGGCTACCCGGCGACCCCCGTCGTGCGGGTGCCGGTCAACGACACGGTGCTCATCAAGCAGCACCTCGACCTCGGCGCGCAGAATCTGCTCGTGCCGATGGTCGATACGAAATCCGACGCCGAGGCAGCTGTGGCGGCCGTCCATTATCCGCCGAAGGGTGTGCGCGGGGTCGGTTCGGCCCTGGCCAGGGCCTCCCGGTGGAACGCCGTGGACGGGTACCTGGGGCGCGCCGATGAGTTCGTGTCCCTGACGGTGCAGATCGAATCGGCGAACGCGGTGGACAACGCCGCTGAGATCGCCGCGGTCGACGGAATCGACCAGATCTTCGTCGGGCCCTCCGACCTGGCTGCGTCGATGGGGCTGCTCGGTCAGCAGACCCATCCGGACGTCACCGATGCGGTGGCCCGGACCTTCGAAGCAGTGACGGCCGCCGGCAAACCCGTCGGTGTCAACGCCTTCGACCCCGAGCAGGCACGGAAGTACCTGGAAGCCGGAGCGTCCTTCGTCCTTGTCGGCGCCGACGTCGGTCTGATGATGAACGGCGCCCGCGCCTGGGCCGAGACCTGGGTTCAGGACTGAGCTCTCGTCACCCCCGGCCGCTGATTTGCGGTCGGGGGTGACGTGTATTCACTGGCTCTCAGTCTCTGCTGCGGCGGCTGCCGGAGATCAGCAGGATCGTTGAGCCGAGTCCGACGAGGACGATGCCCAAGCCGATGAGCATCCCGTTGCCTGTCGTGCCGGTGCGGGGCAGCTCACCGGATGGTGCCGGGGCCGCCGGAGATGCGGGGGTCTCGGGAGTTTCCGCGACCGGTTCGACCGGTGGGGTGTCTGGCTCCTCAGGCCGTTCGGGCGCTTCTGGCCTCTCGGGCTGTTCCGGCTGTTCTGGGGGAGCCGGAGGGGTGCTCGGCTCCTCCGGCGGCGGGCTGGGTTCTTCCGGGGGAGTCGACGGCTTCTCCTCGGGTGGGCGGTGCACGGTCTCGGCGGGAACGCCCCAGTCGCTCGTCCACGCCTTGTTGACGTCGCTGCCCTCGATCGCCGTCACATAGGTGACCCAGCCGACGGGCATGTCTATCGGCTCCGTGTCGATCTCGACGCGGCCGTCCTCGTCGGCGTTGACGGTGAAGTCCTGCACGGACAGCTCGGTGCCGTCGGGCTTCTTCGACTGCGCGGGTTCGGTCTCCACGTGGTAGGCGGTGATGGTGAGGACGGCTTCGGAACCCGGCCGCAGTCCGGTCACGGCCACCTCGTCGTGGGTCGATGTCCCCTCGAGCACTGCCTCGGTGTCGGCGGTCGGAGTCCACGGGACGAACCCCGTCTCACGGGGTTGGCCGTGGATTCCCTTCCATTCCTTCGTTGCCTTGTCCCCGGCGATCGTCTCGGTGAAGTACAGCCAGCCGCGGTAGTCCTCGGGCACGGTGATCTCGTCGGATGTGTGGGTGCCGTTGCCGACATTCTTCGAGGTCACGGATCCGATTTCGCGAGCGTCATCGTTCTTGATGCCCTGCCTCGGGGCCGTCGCGGTCTGCCACAGGGTGTGTTCGACGGTGACGGCGTGGTCGCCGATGAGGCCGGAGACGGTGAATTCGTCGGTGACCGTCTCACCCGGTGTCGGTGTCTGGTCGGAGATCTCGGTGGTCACCTTCGGCTGGGAACTCAGCTCCAGTGACGCCTTGTCCGTGACGGAATCGGGGGTGTCCGGGGTGATGACTCGCTGTACTCGTGTGCCGGACGTCGGTTCGAAGACGCGCACGGTCTGCGGGGCGACCTTCGCCGAGGCGGTCACGGACAGAGCGCCGGGGGCGCTCGCCTGCAGTGTCGTGGTCACGGGTTCCTTCCCCGTGGTCACGGTCGTCGGGGCTTTCGTCGTGCCGGTGGTCTTGAGTGTGACGGGAACGTCGGGGACCTGTGCACCTGAGGCGCTGAGCAGGGAGACCGTCAGCGTCGCCTCATCGGTGGGAGTGCCGAGGACCTTCGGCTTGTCAGTTTTGTCGGAGGCCCAAGAGTCAGGGGAAGTGTTGGATTCCGGGGCGGCATAGGGTTCGAGCACGGGCATGCGCATGACCGGCTCCAGGCTGATGTCGAGGGTGTAAGGGCCGGCCAACTTCTTCGCCTCGGTGAGGATCGTCGAGTGCTTCTTCGCGGCCGCCGCGAACTTCTTGCCCAGATCGGCCGGCTTTTGTGGCGGCACTTTGTGATCGTGGGGGAGTGCCTTGTCGAGTCGGGCCATCGCGCTCAACGCGGCCTGTACATCTTTCGACGTCGAGCCGGCATATTCGTGCAGTGCCCACGCTGTGCGAGCCGAGGTGACCGTGTCGGCCTGCGCTTTCTTGAAGTACTTCGGCAGCGGAGACTTCTTGCCCGCATCGATGCAGTAGGCGGAGGTGTCAGGGAAGGTCCGGTAGGAGCCGTACCAGGTCTTGCCCTGTTTCGCATGGTGCCAGATGCCCGGACCGTAGGCGTTGGGTGCGGTGTGCACCGGAACCTCGCCGAGGCCGACCGGCGGTCCCGCGGCCATGGCCGGTCCCAGCCCGATGAGCGAAGCGATTGTGAGGACGGTGAGGAGCAGCGCGGTGCGCAGCGATGCGAGTCTGAGAGTAGTCATGGACCGATTCGACATTGGGCGCTGGCTGGTCATCTAGGGCTGATTGAGGGGCTGTGGATACCGCTTTGAGCGTCCACAGGTTCTGACGTGTGAGTGGGGGAGGTGCTGGTCGATGGAGGGAGGGGAGTGGCCCCGGGGAGGAACGGCAGCGTCGGGCGCTTGTGGTGGGCGATGTCGACCGTCGGACGTCGGTCGTGGGTGCAGGGGCGGTCTGGTTCCCCGGCCGACACAGAGTCGACGAAACTGTGTCCATCCACAGTCGAAAATGGTTGAGTGGGGCGGGGGACGTCGTTTGAAGAACGTGGCAGTCGGCTGAAGTGTTGCTGGACGGATACACGACGAGGCCGCTTGTGGAGGGCTTCGACTCTAGACTGAGGTGAGCGGAATTTCCCCCATTGCAGAAGGACAGACTATGTCGGCACAGAACGGTCCCGGTTCGCAGAGACCGCAGCCGCCCCAGGTGCAGGGCCCACCGAACCCGAACGTGCCCCCTGCGCACGGCCAAGTGCCAAAGCAGGGCCAGGTCCCTCCGCAGCAGCCATATGATCCGCAGCAGGGTCAGCCGCAGAATCATGATCGGTTCCGGCCGCGACCACAGGGGTCGCAGCAGCCGAACCAGGAGCAACCCGGCGGGTCGCGGCCGCAGCAGCCGCCCATGCAGGGACAGAATCGGCCCCCAGCGCCGGGTCGACCCATGCCGGCGCAGGGACCGCCGGTTATGCAGGGACAGCCGACGCCGGGTCCCGGACGACCCATGCAGCCTCAGATGCAGCCGGTTCCCGGCCAACCCATGCCCGGTCAGCCCATGCCTGGTCAGCCGGTGATGTACGCGCCCCCGCCTGCGCAGGCTCGCGTCTATGCTCAGCCGCGGTTTGCTCCGACGGTGACGCAGGAGATGCGGATCCGTGCAGGGATGCAGGCACCCCAGCAGGTCGTCACCGACACTCCCTGGACCGGCGCCGTGCGGAAAACACAACCGGATACCGAACCCGACTCGACCGGAAACATCGTCCGGCTCGTCGCCGCGATCCTCGTTCTCGTAGGGCTTGTCATCGGACTGGCATTACTTGCCCTGCTCGGCGGACTGAGCTTCGGCGTCCGCCTCTTCGGTCTCATCGGACTCGCGGCGATCCCTCTTCTCGGCATCATCGCCTATGTGCTCTGGCTCGATCGCTGGAGGCCTCAGCCGAAGCTGCTCTTGGGCATCTGCCTGCTCTGGGGTGCCGTCGCCTCGGTCATCCTCACCCTCGGCTTCTCACTCGTCGGCGAGGTCGCGCTCTATATGATCGGCATCAATGGTGTGCCCGACGTCATCGGTGCGGTGATTCAAGCTCCGATCCTCGAGGAATCGACAAAGACCGTCCTCCTCCTCGTCATCGTCCTCGCCGCCCGGCGCCACTTCGAAGGGCCCCTCGACGGGCTCGTCTACGGTTCACTCATCGGTGCGGGCTTCGCCTTCACAGAGAACATCCTCTACCTCGGCCAGTCGTGGAACGACGGCGAACTTCCGGGACTGGCAGTGACATTCGCCATGCGCTGCCTCGGATCGCCGCTGCTCCACACGGCGTTCTCAACCTGTGCCGGTGTGTCCATCGGCCTTGCCGCCCGCAAATGGCCGTGGTGGTCACTCATCCTCATGTGGCTGCCCGGACTTGCGCTCGGCATGATCCTGCACGGCTTCTGGAACGCCTCGATGACGTTCCTCGGTGTCCTCGGCCAAGCAACCCGCGACGTGATGGGCGGAATGCTCCCGCAGATCATCGGCCTCATCGTCCTCAGCGCCATCCTCTCCGCGGCCTGGGTCACTCTCGGGATCATCCTGCGCCGCAGCGAACGCATGCACACTCAGAACATGCTCGGCGACTATGCGAACTCCGGTTGGCTCACCCACGCCGAGGTTGACATGCTCGGCACCTGGAAGGGCCGGAAGAACGGACGCGACTGGGCGAAGTCGTTCCCGGGCGGCAAGGAGGAGATGAAGACCATGATCCGCACCTCCGGCAAGCTGTCGACGACGCGGATGCGCGTGCTCGCCGGAATCGGCGGAGAGCAGGAACGCAAGATTGAACGGGCCGAACTCCAGCAGTTCGCCGACGCTCGCGAACGTCTGCTCGCGGCCTCCAAACAGACCGTTCCCCAACAGTCGATGCGGTAAGTTCCAGCGGTGACGATCTTCGACATTCTCCTCATCGTCCTCGGCATCGGGGCGCTCTTCGCCGGGTTCCGCCAGGGCATCATCACCGCCCTCGGAACCGCGGCGGGCTTCATCGTCGGCTGGATCCTCGGGCGCCTGCTCTCTCCGCTCGTCGAATCGCTGAGCGCCGGCACCGATGTCATGGACAACCAAGGCGTGCTCATGCTGCTGGCCTCGATGCCGTTGGTCCTCAGCGTGCTCTTCGCCTTCGCCGGCAGCGGCATCGGGGCGTGGATCAAGAACAATATGGACTCCGATCTCGGCCAGGGCATCGACGCCGTCGGCGGCACCGTCACCGCCGGAATCGTCTATGTCCTCGTCATCTGGCTCGCCGCAGGATTCATCCGCACCACCCCGCTCGTCGAACCCAATCGCTGGGTCGCCGACTCCTCCGTCATCGCCGCGATCGACCGCACCATTCCCTACTCCTCCCAGAACGCCCTGGGCGGACTGGCGAAGGGACTGAGCGCCTCCGGGTTCCCCCAGGTGTTCTCCGGGCAGCCCGAACAGATCCGCGGAGTCGGAGAACCCGACGAAGGCATGGTCGACGTCGGACGCAGCGTCGAGGACTCGGTCGTCAAGATCACGACGACGGCCACCAGCTGCGCCACCGGTTCGGAAGGCTCCGGCTTCGTCTACGAGGACGGACTCGTCGCCACCAACGCCCACGTCGTGGCCGGATCCACGGAACTGGCCGTACAGGTCGGGGGCAAGGGCAGGCCCTACCGCGCCGAGGTGGTCGAATTCGACGCCGAAGCCGATGTGGCCGTGCTCCGGGTCCAAGGTCTCGATGCTCCCGCACTCGACTTCGGCAACGGACTCGGACCGGGAGACGACTCCGTCGTCGTCGGATTCCCCGCGAACGGTCCCTATACGATCTCACCGACCCGAGTGCGAGAGAAGATCAACGCCCGCGGACTCGACATCTACGATTCGCAGTCGGTCGTCCGCGAAGTCTATGCTCTGCGCGGAATCGTGAGGGAAGGCAATTCGGGCGGACCGCTCATCGACGCCGACGGAAACGTCGTCGGCATGGTCTTCGCCCGCTCCGCCACCGATGACGAAACCGGCTACGCCCTCACCCGAGCCGAGATCGCCGATGAACTCGAAGCCGGTGCCGCCGAGCGCACGTCGCAGCCGACAGGGCAGTGCACGAACTGACCCCGACTACTTGAGGTCGAGCCCGGCGAGGACGGCGCGGTGGTCGCTCGATCCGCGTTCGAGCACCTCGTCGGAGGTGGCGTCGAAACCGCGGTAGAGGACATGGTCGAGCCGGGTGACGGGGAACTGGGCGGGCCAGGTGAAGCCGAAGCCGCCTCGGGCCTCTTCCCGGGTATCCTGCAGCGGCGGCACCAAGGTCTCCATATTGTTGTCCGTCGTCGCCGTGTTGAAGTCGCCGGCGACGACGACATGCTCGGCACCATCGGTCTCCACCGTCGTGGCAAGGCGGCGCAGAGCGGCATTGCGCATCGATTCGTGTCCGGGGCGCACCGAAGGCATATGCACGGCATAGAAGCGGATGTCACCGTGATCGGTCGAGATCGTGGTCGCGAACGCGCGCGGCCACTGCAGACCGAGGTCGACCTCCTCGGGTTCTGACATCGGCCACTTCGACCATACGCCGATGGTGTCGACGACCTGCGAATGCTCGAACGACGAGTCGAGCTCTTTGTGGATGATCTTGCCGGACAGGGATTCGAGTTCCTGGATCGTGACGATGTCGGGATCACGGTCGACGATGTTCTGCGCGGCAGCCGTGGGCTGCGGCATCCTGGCCCCCACATTGTGGGTGGCCACCGTCAGGTCCGGATCACCGGAATCCTCATTCGGCAGCAGGGCAGGTCCGAACATCCCCGTCCACACGAGAGCGGGCACGAGGAATCCGATGGCCGAGAGCCACGAGAAGCGGATGAGGAACATGAGCAGCACGAGCGCGAGGAAGATTCCCGTCCACGGCAGCACCGATTCGAGGATGAGCGCGATGCCCATCCGCGTCGGCAGCAGATCGTGGAGAAGCAGGAATGCCGCATAGAGGATCCCGAAGATCAATGCGGTGATGCCCTTCGCGGGGCTGTGCCTTCTGCGCGGTGAGGAATATGCCTGGTTCATCGATCAACGATCTTAACCGGGAAGTCTGGCCCCACGCTGGAAGCGACTTGCGACGCGGCTCACAGCCGCACGACGTCAGCGACGCGCAGTCGCGCTCCACACCGTCACATCGGGGTGGGTGTCGTAGCGATACCCCGAACCCCTCATCGTGCGCACCACGGAGGCATATTCGCCGAGGCGGCGCCGCAGTCGGCGGATGTGGACGTCCACGGTGCGTTCGTCGGGAACCTCACCGCCGGACCACACCGCGGTGATGAGGTCCTCACGGGGCAGGGTCTCATCGGCATGGGAGACGAGGGTGGCGAGCAGGTCGAATTCCTTCGTTGTGACATCGACGAGGTCACCGTCGATGCGGACCTCGCGGCGGGGGATGTCGATGCGCAGACGTTCGCCGGTGGCCTGGGTGTAGGCGTCGCCGGTCCGTCCGCCGAAACCGCGGGGTGCGGGAGCCGCCGGAGCGGCCTCCTCGCGCAGGGCCGGCGGGTGGATGCGGTTGGGAATGCGCGAGCGCACGGGGCCGTGTGTCGCCGCCGGTGCACCGGTCGCGGCGGGGGAGCCGTTGGCCACGGCTCGCACGGCGTCGATATCGCTGCCGCGGCCCTCCGGTGCCAGGGCGATGACAGCCTGCGTCTCGGCCTGGCTGGCAAGTTCCTTGGCGTAGGCCTGCAGCTCAGCGGCGATCGCGGAGAGGTTCGTGCCGTCGGCTGCGGCCTTGGTCTCATCGAGTCCGATGTAGACGATGATTCCGCGAGCGGCCTTCGGTGAGGGGACGACTCCGGCCGGCCCGTAGGTGTGCGGTGGGTTCTGCGGGTCGACTGCGCTCAACCTGGCTCCTGCACGTCGAGTGGCCACTGCACTGCGGGGGTGGACGTAGGCGGGTTCTGGATTCGGCATAGCTGTCCTTTGCTCCGACCATGAGGTCGATATGACTGGAAGAGTCCGCTGCTTGAGTGAACTCGTTCGAGGCCGGACAGCGGGAGTACGATCACCGACCACGAACGCAGGGCATACACATATGTGCGCCCGGCATTCGCATCTGATGGATCGTCGAAGTCATGACTTCATTATTTGTCACAAAACTTCGGCCGCGCAAAGGAAAACCCGAAAATGAGACGACTGTGACGAAATATGACGTCACAGTCGCCGAGGTCGACGACCGAAATCGTCATCCGCGCGTCGTTTCAGTCGACGATTCCGTACATCCTGTCCCCGGCATCGCCGAGTCCGGGCACGATGTAGCCCTTCTCATTGAGCTTCTCATCGAGTGCCGCGGTGTACACCTTCACCTCGGCGGAATCGCTGTAGTCGCGCTCGATGCGCTGGACGCCTTCAGGGGCGGAGACGAGGCACACGGCGGTGACGTCGCGGGCTCCGCGAGCGAGCAGGAAGTCGATGGCCATGGCCAGGGTGCCGCCGGTGGCGAGCATCGGATCGACGACGAAGATCTGCCTGCCGGTGAGGTCATCGGGCAGGCGATCGGCATAGGCGCTGGGTTCGAAGGTGGTCTCGTCGCGGACCATTCCGAGGAAGCCCACCTCGGCGGTGGGGAGGATGCGCAGCATTCCGTCGAGCATGCCGAGCCCGGCGCGCAGGATCGGGACCACGACGGGGCGGGGCTCGGCGATGCGGGTGCCGACGGTCGTCGTCACCGGAGTCGAGACCTCCTTGTCTTCGACGGCCACCGAGCGGGTCGCCTCATAGGCGAGCAGCATGACGAGCTCTTCGGTGAGCTGTCGGAAACGAGCGGAATCCGTATTCACATCGCGCAGAGCGGTGAGTTTGTGGGCGATGAGCGGGTGGTCGGCTACGTGAAGATGCATACCCAAATGGTACGGGAGAACTTCGGGCTTCAGGCAGTGGTCAACGCGGGGCGAAGCGTTCACAATGGAGGCATGTCGTACTTCACTGAGATCCTGGCCGATTCCGGCGATGGCTTCCGCGCCCTCGATGTCGACGTCCGTGACGCGAACGACCTCGACGACCTCGTCGATATGATGCGTTCGGCAGCCGGCGATGACGGAGAGGCCGTGGCCGTCATCGAACACGAGGACGAATGGTTCGGGCTCGTGCGCCTGTGCCGGAATAATGAGGTCAAGGTCTTCCTCTCCGATCTCGCCGCGGTCGAGACGAGCCCGTTCGCGGAGATCTTCGCCGACTTCCTCGACTCCCGTCCCGACGCCTATGACGCCGAACCCGAAGAGGACTTCGGCGCCGAGGAGGACGAGGCCGCCGTCGACGAGGAGGACGACGAAGACGAGGTCGAAATGCTCGAGTTCGACGCCGATGCCGAATGGGGCGGAGATGCCGATATCTACTCCGACCGCGGAGTCCCCGCCGCCACCCTGATCGACCAGGTCGAAAGCTATCGATCCGACCCGGCCCGCGTCGTCGCCCATGTCGGTGAGACCGTCGGCTTCGCCGATCAGCTCGAGGCCGCACGCTGACCGCTTCGTCCGTGACCCGGCTCGATGAATGGATGGGCCATGCCCTCGCCGAGGCGGCCCTGGCGCCCGCTCATGACGACGTTCCCGTCGGGGCCGTGGTCATCGATGGCGCCGGTGAGATCATCGGGCGCGGTCACAACCGACGCGAGATCGATGCCGACCCGCTCGGCCATGCCGAACTCATGGCGATCTCAGCCGCCGCCTCGGCGAGGGGCGAATGGCGCTTGGACGGCTGCACCCTCGTCGTCACGCTGGAACCGTGCGCGATGTGCGCCGGAGCCCTCGTCGGCTCCCGCATCGACAGGGTCGCCTTCGGGGCCTACGACGACAAGGCCGGGGCGGTCGGATCGGTGTGGGACCTGCTGCGCGACCGCGCCGCACTCCACCATCCGGAGGTCACCTCGGGCATTCGTGCGGAGGAGAGTCGGGCCCTGCTGAGGGAGTTCTTCGCGGCCAAACGCTGAAGTGTCCCAGCTCACGGCGAACCGATTTGGACGCAGAAAGTCCACCGCTGTACAGTTGTCGGCGGTGGCGTGTCCGAGCGGCCGAAGGTGCAACACTCGAAATGTTGTGTAGGGCAACCCCCTACCGTGGGTTCAAATCCCACCGCCACCGCCAAGGGAAACCCCTGATCAGACGCTTCTGGTCAGGGGTTTCGTCTGTCTCGTCGAAGGATGGCATCGGCGCGGGCAGAGGTGTGATGATTGACACACCAGGGTCGAGCGGCGAGACTTGCTCGGTGAAACAGAAAGAGTTTTCCGGGATATGGAATTACTTTTCGGTATCCCGGTCCGGTATCCGGGGCTGAAGACTCGACTGTCTCATTGCGCATGTTCAAGGCGCAGGGCCGACGACGATGATGTCGCCGGCTGACCAAATCGAACAACCTGAGGTGGTCCATGAAAATGGCTGACAACGACCAAGCGGTGCAGACCGCATCTTCGAGACCGGGGCTTCTCGACAAATTCTTCGAAATCACCCATCGAGGCTCGACGATCAGACAGGAGATCCGCGGAGGCATCGTCGCCTTCGTCGCGATGGCCTATATCGTCGTCCTCAACCCGCTCATCCTCGGCGGTTCCCAGGACGTCGCCGGGGACAGCCTCGACTTCGCTCAGCTGACCGCGGTCACCGGGCTCGTCGCCGGCGTCATCACGATTCTCTTCGGCGTCGTCGCCCGACTGCCCTTCGGTCTGGCCGCAGGCCTGGGCATGAACAGCTTCCTCGCCGTCTCCGTCGTCCAGGAGGTCACCTGGGCCGATGCGATGGGACTGGTGGTCATCAACGGCGTCATCATCGTCGTCCTCGGTGCCACGGGCATCCGCACCGCGATCTTCAACGCCGTCCCACATGCGCTGAAGATCGCCATCACTGTGGGCATCGGACTCTTCATCGCCTTCATCGGCTTCGTCAACGCCGGGTTCGTCACCCGCACCCCGGCCGGTCCGCCCGTCCAGTTGGGTCAGGACGGATCGATCGGCTCCCTGCCGACGCTGGTCTTCGTCTTCGCGCTCGTCCTCATCGGCATCCTCGTGGCGCGGAGGATTCCCGGCGGCATCCTCATCGGCATCATCGTGGCCACGATCGCCGCGATCATCATCCAGGCGTTCGCGAAGCTCGGCACCGTCGGCGACCCGGTCAATCCGGACCCGCTGGGCTGGAACCTCTCAGCTCCGGAATTCCCGAAACAGGTCATCGCCCTTCCCGACTTCGGTCTCATCGGCGCCTTCGACCTCGTCGGCGGCTTCCAGCACATCGGAGTCCTCGCGGCCACGATGCTCGTGTTCACCCTCGTGTTCACGAACTTCTTCGACGCCATGGGCTCGATGACCGGTCTGGCCCGCAGCGCCGGACTGCAGACCGAGGACGGAATGTTCCCGCGCATCCGCGGAGCCTTCATCGTCGAAGGTCTCGGCGCGGTCTTCGGCGGCGGTGCCTCTGCCTCGTCGAACACGGTCTTCGTCGACTCCGCAGCCGGAATCGCCGAAGGCGCACGCACGGGTCTGGCCGCCTGCATCACCGGTGTGCTGTTCCTGCTGTCGATGTTCTTCTCACCGCTCATCGCCGTCATCCCGATGGAAGCCGGAGCCGCTGCGCTCGTCGTCGTCGGCGCCATGATGGTCACGCAGATCCGTGAGATCGACATGACCGACTTCCGCACCTCGCTGCCGGTCTTCCTCACCATGGTGACGATGCCGCTGACCTATTCGATCGCCAACGGAATCGGCGTCGGATTCATCTCCTGGGCGCTCATCCACGCCATGAGCAACCGTGCCCGCCAGGTCCACTGGCTGCTGTGGGTCGTCTCGGCCGGATTCGTCCTGTACTTCGTTCGCGGCCCGATTTCGGCTATCTTGGGGGCATGAGAACAATGGTTGGACACTCAGCTTGGGGAAAGGGTCAGATCGCCCACGGGGCTTGACCTGCGGGGACGCCGAGTCCCCTCTTCCGCGTTCTTCTGCGCTGTTCGCATGGATAACCAGAGGCTCGAAGAACGAAGCAAATTGTTCCAACCATGCACTGTGCGCCTCAGTGGAGAGGCGCGGGAGGTGTGAAGTGCGATGTCCGCAGCGACAACGGACCAGTCAACTGCCGAAGTGACAATCAACGGGACCGTTCGTGAGTTCGACGGCCCACCCCATACGAATGCGCTGGACTTCCTGCGCGGTCAGGGTCTGACCGGAGCAAAGGAAGGCTGCGCCGAAGGCGAATGCGGGGCCTGCGCGATCATGGTCGCCCGCCCCGACGAATCCGGTGGAACCCGCTGGACCTCGGTGAACTCCTGCCTGCTGCCGGCAGCAGCCCTCGACGGGGGAGAGGTCGTGACCTCCGAAGGTCTGGCCGACGGAGACACCGTCCACCCCGTCCAGGAAGAGATGGCCGTGCGCGGCGGATCCCAATGCGGATACTGCACCCCCGGCTTCATCTCCTCGATGGCCGCCGAATACTACCGGCCCGACCGCTGCGAGGACGGCTTCGACCTCCACTCCCTGTCGGGCAATCTGTGCCGCTGCACCGGCTACCGTCCCATCCGCGACGCCGCGAATGCGTTGGGAGAGCCCGCCGCCGACGATGCTCTGGCCGCCCGCCGTGACCGCCCGGCCCCGTCGGCTCGAGCCACCGATTATCAGCGCGCCGACACCGCCACGGGAAAGATCGGACGCTACCGTCGTCCCGCCACCCTCGCCGAGGCGACCTCCATCCTCAGCCGGGATCCCGAGGCCACCGTCGTGGCCGGGGCCACCGACTGGGGCGTCGAGGTCAACATCAAGGGAGCACGCGGTAAGAACATCCTCGCCGTCGACCGGCTCGAGGAGATGCGCGGAATCCGCCGGACCGAGTCGTTCGTCGAACTCGGCGCCTCCCGCACCCTGTCCGAACTCGAACGTGAGCTCGCCGGAGACATTCCGCTGCTGGGCAAGCTGTTCCCACAGTTCGCCTCCCGCCTCATCCGCAACGGGGCGACCATCGGCGGCAACCTCGGCACCGGTTCGCCCATCGGCGACACACCGCCGGCTCTGTTGGCGCTGGAGGCCGAGCTCGTGCTCACCTCGGTGCGCGGATCCCGAACCGTGGCGCTGGCCGACTACTTCACCGGATACCGGCAGACGGTGCGGGAGTCCGATGAACTCATCACCGCCATCCGCATCCCGCTGCCGCTGTCCCCGCTGACGTCGTTCCAGAAGATCGCCAAGCGCCGCTTCGACGACATCTCCTCGGTGGCGATCGGCTACGCCGTCGACATCCAGGACGGATTGATCGCCAAGGCTCGGATCGGCCTCGGCGGAGTCGCCGCCACCCCGCTGCGCGCCACCGCCACCGAAGCCCTCCTCGAAGGCCGGCCATGGACATTGGAGACCGTTCATGCGGCGGCCGAGACCCTCGCCGCCGAAGGCACCCCGATGGACGACCACCGCGCGAGTGCGAAATACCGGACCGCGATGCTGCGGTCCTCCCTCGAACGCTTCTACGCCGAGCAGCTCGGCCACCCGGCCGTGACCAGCAAGGAGGTCCAGTGATGAGCCAGCTCTCCCAGCGCCCCGCCGACCCGGTCGTCGGCGAACGCCACCACCACGAAAGCGCCTTCGGTCACGTCACCGGAACCGCGCTCTACACCGATGACCTCGTCGGACGTCTCACCGGGGTCCTCCACGCCTTCCCCGTGCAGTCGACGACCGCGCACGGCCGCCTCGGCGCCATCGATATCGAACCCGCCTATGCGGTGCCCGGAGTCGTCAAGGTCATCACCGCCGCCGATATCCCCGGCGTCAACGATCAGGGCGTCAAACACGATGAGCCGATGCTGCCGGTCGACGAGATCATGTTCTTCGGCCAGCCCCTGGCCTGGGTGCTCGCCGAGGATCTCGAAGCCGCGAAGGAAGGCGCGACCGCCGTCATCGCCGAGGTCGAGGAGCTGCCGTCACTGGTGACCGTGCGGGATGCGATCGCCGCCGACAGCTACCACGGAAAGCCCCTGTCGATCGACAAGGGCGAGGTCGACTCCGCGTTCGCCGATGCCGCTCATGTCTTCGAAGGCGAATTCGAGTTCGCCGGCCAGGAGCACTTCTACCTCGAGACTCAGGCGTGCCTGGCACACGTGGACGAGAACGAACAGGTCTTCATCCAGTCCTCGACCCAGCATCCCACCGAGACACAGGACATCGTCTCCCACGTCCTCGGGGTTCCCGCCCACGAAGTGACCGTGCAGTGCCTGCGCATGGGCGGCGGCTTCGGCGGCAAGGAGATGCAGCCCCACGGCTACGCGGCCCTGGCCGCGCTCGGTGCGAAGCTCACGGGCAGGCCGGTGCGGCTGCGTCTCGACCGCACCCGCGATATCACCATGACCGGCAAACGGCACGGCTTCCACTCGTCCTGGAAGATCGGATTCACCGAGGAGGGGAAGATCCTCGCCCTCGATGCGACGCTGACCGCGGACGGCGGGTGGAGCCTCGACCTCTCCGAACCGGTGCTCACCCGCGCCATGTGCCATATCGACAACGCCTACTGGGTGCCCAACATCCGGGTCACCGGCCGCATCGCCAGATGCAACAAGACCTCGCAGACGGCGTTCCGCGGATTCGGTGGCCCACAGGGCATGCTCGTGATGGAAGACATCATCGGCCGTGTCGCCCCGCAGCTGGGGCTCAGCGCCCGCGAGCTGCGCCGCCGGAACTTCTACGCGCAAGGTCAGGACACTCCCTACTATCAGCCGGTGCGTCATCCCGAGCGGATCGGGGCGTGCTGGGACCAGCTCATCTCCCAATCCGATCTGGAAGCCCGCGAGTCTGAGATCGAGGTGTTCAACTCGGGCAGCGAGCACATCAAACGCGGTCTGGCAATCACTCCGGTGAAGTTCGGGATCTCGTTCAATCTCACCGCCTTCAACCAGGGCGGGGCGCTCGTGCTCGTGTACAAGGACGGATCCGTCCTCGTCACCCACGGCGGCACCGAAATGGGGCAGGGGCTGCATCAGAAGATGCTGCAGGTCGCGGCCACCACCCTCGGTGTGCCACTGTCGACGGTGCGTCTGGCGCCGACGCGCACGGACAAGGTGCCCAACACCTCGGCGACGGCGGCGAGCTCCGGATCCGACCTCAACGGCGGAGCGGTGAAGAACGCCTGCGACCAGATCCTCGATCGGCTGCGGCAGGTGGCCGCGGGCATCCTCGGGGCACCCGCCCATGAGGTGGAGATCTCGCGGGGAATCGTCTCCGCACTGTCCTCGACGAAGACGGTGACCTGGGAAGAGCTCATCAACACCGCGTACTTCCAGCGCATCCAGCTCTCGGCCTCCGGGTTCTACCGCACCGAGGGACTGCACTGGAACCTCTCGCAGATGCGCGGCGAACCGTTCAAGTACTTCGCCTACGGGGCCGCGGTGTCCGAAGTCGAAGTCAACCGCTTCGACGGCTCCTACACCCTGCGCCGCGTCGACATCGTCCACGACGTGGGTGACTCCCTGTCACCGCTGCTCGACCTCGGACAGATCGAGGGCGGCTTCATCCAGGGCGCCGGCTGGCTGACGCTCGAGGACCTGCGCTGGGACGAATCGGACAAGCCGAGCCGCGGCCGTCTGGCCACTCAGGCAGCGAGCACATACAAGATTCCGAGCTTCTCCGAAGTCCCCGAGGTCTTCAACGTCGCCTTCCTCGACAAAGCGCACGAAGAGGGCGCCGTGTACGGGTCCAAGGCCGTGGGCGAACCCCCGCTCATGCTCGCATTCTCGGTCCGCGAAGCCCTGCGCGAGGCCGTCGGCGCCTTCGCACGACCCGGCCACAGCGTCGACCTCGCCTCTCCGGCCACACCGGAAGCAGTGTTCTGGGCGATCGAGGATGCCCGCGGGCAGGGCTCGGGGGCGGCCGCCTCGGCGAGGGAAGGACAACGAGTTCCGTCATGACCTGGATGGACACCGCGGCCGAGCTTCGCGCAGCTCGGGTGCCGGCTGTCCTCGTCACTCTCGCCGCGGTGCGCGGGCATGCCCCGCGCGAGGCGGGAGCGAAGATGATCGCCACCGCCGATGATCTGTTCGGGACCATCGGCGGAGGCAATCTCGAGATGACGGCCCTCACCCGTGCCCGGGAACTGCTCTCCGAGGGGCAGACGGCTCCGGAGATGCTCACCCTGCGGCTCAACGACAAGGCTCCGGCCAAATACGGTCGCCAATGCTGCGGCGGAGAGGTCACCATGCTCTTCGAACCCCTGCCCGTGCCCGCCTCGGTGGCGATCTTCGGCATCGGCAACATCGGACTCGAGCTCACCCGGATCCTCGCCCGCCACGATCTCGACCTCACCGTGTCCGATTCACGGCCGGAACAGCTCGACGCGCTCGATGAGTTGGAGGAGCCGGTGGCGCGGATCCGTCGCGAATTCGCTGTCGTCGGGGAAGAGGTGATCACGGAGCTGCCGGCCGGTGCGCACGTGGTCATCATGACCCATGACCATGCCGAGGACCTGCACCTGTGCTCCGCGGCGCTGACCCGTGGCGACCTCGGATCGGTCGGGCTCATCGGCTCGAACGCGAAATGGCAGCGCTTCCGCAAGAACCTCGCCTCCGAAGGCTTCGCGCCCGAGGCCATCGACACCATCCGGTGCCCCATCGGACTGCCCGACCTGCCCGGCAAAGCGCCCGCGACGATCGCCGTGAGCGTCGCGGCGGACCTGCTCGGACGCATAGCCTGACGCTTCACCACCACTGACTTTCACCACCACTGACTCAAGGAGAACCACTGTGGTCATCTACCGTGCCCGCGTCTTCGATACGCCGGACAACCCATTCACCGGCGGCCGGCTGCGTTCGGCGGCCGATGTCGCCCTCGTCGTCGACGACGGGCTCATCACCTCCCGCACCGATTTCGACTCCGCCCGGGCAGCCCACCCCGACGCCGAGGTCGTCGATCTCCGCGACGGTGTGCTCATCCCCGGACTCATCGACACGCACGTCCATCTGCCGCAGGTCAGGGCCATCGGCCATCTCGGGCGGCCGCTGCTCGACTGGCTCGATCAGTGCGCCCTGCCCGAGGAGGCGAAGCTCGGCGAGCCCGCCTACGCGAAGGCGGTGGCCGGCGAATTCCTCACGGGACTGATCTCGGCGGGGACCACCTCGGCGATGGTCTTCGGTTCGCACTTCGCGGGTGCCATGGACACCTTCTTCGCCGCAGCTTCAGCGTCGGGGCTGCGGATCACCTCCGGGCTGGTGACGAGCGATCGGAATCTGCCCGATGCACTGCTCACCGACGTGGAGCGCTCGACCGAGGAGAGCCAGGCGCTCATCGACCGGTGGCACGGGAAGGGACGGCTGCGGTACGCGGTGACTCCGCGGTTCTCGTTCTCCGCGGGACCGGAGCTGCTGGCTGCTGGCGGCCGCCTCGTGGAGGAGAACCCGGGCATCTGGGTGACCTCCCACCTGAACGAGAACGTCGATGAGATCTCCGGGGTCGCGCAGATCCACCCGGATGCCCGTGATTATCTCGATACGTACGACCGGGCGGGACTCGTCGGTCGGCGCACAGTGCTCGCGCACAACGTCCACCCGCAGGACCGGGAACTGGCACGGATGGCCGAGGCCGGGTCCGTGGCCGCGCACTGCCCGACCTCGAACTCGGCTCTGGCCAGCGGCTTCTTCCCGCTGCGTCGGCATTTCGAGGCCGGCGTCCGGGTGGCACTGGGTTCGGACGTCGGAGCGGGCACCGGGTTCAACCTGCTCAAGGAGGGCGTGCAGTCGTACTTCATGCAGCAGCTCGACCCGGCCGGGGGAGTGGCGTTGACCTCCGCGCATCTGCTGCACCTGGCGACCTCTGCCGGCGCCGAGGCGCTCGAGCTTGATGAGGTCGGGGTGCTCGGCGAGGGCAAGCGCTTCGACGCCGTGCTCATCCGCCCGGCCGAGGGCCAGCCCTTGGACGTCGGCATCCGCCACGCCGCCGACGACGGCGACGCCTTGGCGAAGATCTTCGCCATGGGCACCCCGGGCGACATCGCGGACATCTGGGTCGACGGCACCCCTCTCTGACCCCAATTACTACCTGACGGCGGCCCAGCAACCTCGCGCGAGGTTGCTGGGCCGCCGTCAGGTAGTTCTGGGGAAATGTCTTGACGGGAACTCCACGGGCGACTTATGCTGATTTCACGGAATGGAAACACACTTCCACAATACGGAAAAAAGCGGCAACTCAAAGGAGAGCTCCATGTCCCAGAACTTCACCTCACCTGGCAGCTACGTCCTCAACTGCTCGACCCTGCTCGCCGAACTGCCCGTTCTCGAGCGCGCCCAGGCCGCGAAGGACGCCGGTTTCGACGACGTCGAATTCTGGTGGCCCTTCGACGGGAACCCGAGTCCCACCTCGGCGGAGGTCGATGAGTTCATCGCCTCCCTCGAATCCGCAGGCGTCGCCCTCAAAGGCCTGAACTTCTGGGCCGGAAACATGGCAGCAGGCGATCGCGGAATGGTCTCGATCATCGGCGCCGAAGAGGACTTCGCGAAGAACGTCGACATCGTCGTCGACATCGGCCGCCGCACCGGCTGCCGCGCCTTCAACGCGCTCTACGGTCTGCGCACCGACGGACAGGACCCGGCCGCTCAGGACGCCACCGCCGCCGCCAACCTGGCGCTGGCCGCCGGCAAGGTCGCCGAAATCGGCGGATCCGTCCTCGTCGAACCCGTCTCCGGAGCCGAGGCCTACCCGCTCAAGCGCTACGCCGACGCCGCCGAGGTGGTCGCCCAGGTCCGCGCCGACGGACCCGAGAACATCGCCGTGCTCGCCGACTTCTACCACATGCACGTCAACGGCGACGACGTCGCGGCCGTCATCGAAACCGAAGCCGCGAACTTCGGCCACATCCAGATCGCCGACGCCGACGGCCGCGGGGCACCGGGAACCGGGTCGCTGCCGCTGCGCCAGTGGATCGACCGCGCCTACGAGCTCGGCTACACCGGAGCCGTGGCGCTCGAATACAAACAGGACCGCGCGACCGCCTTCGACTGGCTCGACCGCGCCGCCCAGACCGCCTGAACATCACCACCGACGATTCGAAGGAAACCCCCACCATGTCCAAGACCATCGCTTTCATCGGACTCGGCATCATGGGCCTGCCCATGGCCAAGAACCTCGTCAACGCCGGATTCGACGTCCGCGGCTTCAACCGCACCCCGGCCAAGGCCGACGCCCTCGCCGAGGCGGGAGGCAGTGCCGCCACCACCATCGCCGAGGCGGTGGACGGGGCCGACGTCATCATCACCATGGTTCCCGACTCACCCGACGTCGAAGCCGTGCTCACCGGCGACGACGGAATCCTCGCCCACGCGTCCGCCGGGGCCACCTGGATCGACTTCTCCACCATCCGCCCCGATGTCGCGAAGGACCTGGCCGAACAGGCCAAGGCCGCCGGCCTCAAACCGCTCGATGCCCCCGTCTCCGGAGGGGAGCCCGGAGCCATCGACGGTGTCCTCTCCGTCATGATCGGCGGCGACCAGGCCGACTTCGACGCCGTATCTGATGTCTTCGACGCCGTCGGGAAGACCATCGTCCTCGTCGGCCCCTCGGGAGCTGGCCAGACCGTCAAGGCCGCGAACCAGCTCATGGTCGCCGGCAATATCGGACTCCTCGCCGAAGCCGTCGTCTTCCTCGAAGCCTATGGAGTCGAAACGGGTGCGGCCCTGCAGGTCCTCGGCGGCGGGCTGGCCGGATCCAAGGTGCTCGATCAGAAGGGGCAGAAGATGCTCGACCGCTCCTTCGACCCCGGATTCCGGCTCGAACTCCACCACAAGGACATGGGCATCGTCACCGCCGCCGCCCGCGAGGCGGGAGTGGCGATCCCGCTCGGCGCCACGGTCGCCCAGCTCGTCGCCGCAACCGTGCAGCAGGGCAACGGAGGACTCGATCACTCGGGCCTCTTCACTGTCATCGAAGCCCTCTCCGGCAAGAACGAGAACTGAACGACCGCATCGGCGCCGGTGATCGATCCGTCGATCATCCCCGACCGAGGCCACACCAGCCGGGCGGGGTCGTCGGCCCAACGACACCGACGGTCCCGCCCAACCATGAACCGAGCCGGCGACAGCGTCGTCGCCGGCTCACGAACAAAGGACGAACAATGACACGCATGCGCGCAGTCGACGCCGTTGTGCTCATCCTCGAGAAGGAAGGCGCCACCGAGACCTTCGGGCTGCCGGGGGCGGCGATCAACCCGCTCTACTCGGCGATGAAGGCCCACGGCGGAATCCGCCATACCTTGGCCCGGCACGTCGAGGGAGCCTCCCACATGGCCGACGGATACACCCGTTCGGCACCGGGCAACATCGGAGTCTGCCTGGGCACCTCGGGCCCGGCAGGCACGGACATGATCACCGGCCTCTACGCCGCGGCCGCAGACTCCCAGCCGATCCTGTGCGTCACCGGCCAGGCACCCGTCGCCGTGCTCGACAAGGAGGACTTCCAGGCCGTCGACATCGCCTCGATCGCGAAGCCCGTGACGAAGATGGCCAAGACGGTGCTCGAAGCCGGACAGGTGCCCGGCGTCTTCCAGACCGCGTTCCAGATCATGCGCTCGGCGCGGCCCGGACCCGTGCTCATCGACCTGCCCATCGACGTGCAGCAGACCGAGATCGACTTCGACATCGACACCTACGAACCGCTGACCCCGGCCAAGCCCGCGGCCACCGCGGCGCAGGCGGAGAAGATCCTCGACCTCATCGCCGAGGCGGAGCACCCGATCATCATCGCCGGCGGAGGAATCATCAACGCCGACGCCGCCGCCAGGCTCGTCGAATTCGCCGAACTCACCTCCATCCCGGTCTCGCCGACCCTCATGGGGTGGGGTGCGATCCCCGATGACCACCCGTTGGCCGCGGGCATGGTCGGAATCCAGACGCACGTGCGCTACGGCAACGCGTCCTTCCTCGAATCCGATCTCGTCATCGGCATCGGCAACCGCTGGGCCAATCGCCACACCGGGAACCTCGAGGTGTATCGCAAGGGCCGGAAGTTCGTCCACATCGACATCGAACCCACCCAGATCGGACGCGTCTTCGCCCCCGACTACGGGGTCGCCTCCGACGCCGGAGCCGCCCTCGACGCACTGCTGGCTGCCGCACGCGCTCGGTCGGGCGGGCTGCCGGACTTCACCGGCTGGGCCGGCGAATGCACGGCACGGAAGTCGACCGAGCACCGGAAGACGAACTTCACCGAGGTGCCGATCAAACCCCAGCGCGTCTACCAGGAGATGAACCAGGCCTTCGGCCGCGACGTCACCTACGTCTCGACGATCGGGCTCAGCCAGATCGCCGGCGCCCAGATGCTGCACGTCTACCGACCTCGGCACTGGATCAACGCGGGACAGGCCGGACCGTTGGGCTGGACCGGACCGGCCGCGCTCGGTGTGGCCAAGGGCAAGCCCGGCGAGACCGTCGTTGCTCTGTCCGGCGATTACGACTTCCAGTTCATGATCGAGGAGCTCGCCGTCGGTGCGCAGCACCAGATCCCCTATGTCCACGTCGTCGTCAACAACTCCTACCTCGGTCTCATCCGCCAGTCCCAGCGGGGATTCGAGATGGACTACGAGGTGTCGCTGGCCTTCGAGAACATCAACACCGCCGGTTCCGCATCGTCCGGTTACGGCGTCGACCATGTGGCCGTCGCCCAGGGGCTCGGGTGCAAGGCGCTGCGGGTCGAGGACCCCGAACTCATCGGCGAAGGCCTGCGCGTGGCCAAGGAACTCATGGACGAACACCAGGTGCCCGTGGTCGTCGAGGTCATCCTCGAACGTGTCACGAACATCTCGATGGGAACCGCCCTCGATCAGATCAACGAGTTCGAGACGCTCGCCCAGACTGCGGCCGACGCTCCGACGGCGCTGAGCCCGATGGGCGAACTGGCCGCAGCGAAATAGGCAGGGTTCAACCCGCCGGAGGGCTGGGCCGAACCGGCCGAGCCGAGTAGGCTAGAACGGTATACCGAAACTGCATTCACCGGCCCTCAAGGGCGGGCGACCGAGGAGGAACATGAGCAACGACGCCGACTTCGACCTGATCATCCATGCCGAGAAGGCTCTGCTGCCCGAGGGCATCGAACCGGTGACGGTCGGGGTCAGGGACGGGAAGATCGCCGAGATCGCCCGCGGTGGACAGGATCTGGCCGCGGCCGCCTCGGCGGAGGTGAAAGTCATCGAAATCGGGAATGATCAGGTGCTGCTGCCCGGTCTCGTCGACTCCCACGTCCACGTCAACGACCCCGGTCGCGCCGAGTGGGAGGGCTTCGCCAGCGCCACCCGCGCGGCCGCGGCCGGGGGAGTGACGACGATCGTCGACATGCCGCTGAACTCGCTGCCACCGACGGTCGACGTCGCAGCCCTGGAGACGAAGCGCGAGGTCGCCGAGCCCAAGGCCTTCGTCGACGTCGGGTTCTGGGGCGGGGCGATCCCCGGCAACACCGCGGATCTGCGGCCCCTGCACGAGGCAGGTGTCTACGGGTTCAAATGCTTCCTCGAGGACTCCGGCGTCGAGGAATTCCCGCCGCTGGAACCGGCGGAGATGACGGCGGATATGGCCGAGATCGCCTCCTTCGACGGAATGCTCATCGTCCACGCCGAGGATCACGAGGTCATGACCTCGGCGCCGAAGAACTCGGGGCCGAAGTTCGCCGACTTCCTCGCCACGCGCCCCCGCGAGGCCGAGAACGTCGCGATCGCCCGCGTCATCGACGCAGCCCGGGAGACCGGGGCAAGGGCGCATATCCTCCACCTGTCCTCGGCGGATGCGCTCGACCAGATCGCCGCGGCCAGGGCCGAGGGCATCAAGCTCACCGTCGAGACCTGCCCGCACTACCTTGTCTTCACTGCCGAGGAGATCCCGGACGGGGCGACGACGCACAAGTGCTGCCCGCCGATCCGCGAGGAATCGAACCGGGAGGCGCTGTGGCAGGGCCTTATCGACGGCACGATCGACTGCATCGTCTCCGACCACTCGCCCTCGACGGCCGAGCTCAAGCTGCTCGACACGGGCGACTTCGGTGCGGCGTGGGGTGGGATCTCGTCGCTGCAGCTGGGACTCTCGCTCGTGTGGACCGAAGCCGCGAAGCGCGGAATCGAGCTCGCCGAGGTGGTCCGCTGGATGTCCGCGGCACCTGCGGCCGTGGCGCGGGTCGAAGGCAAGGGAACGATCGCCGAGGGCAATGACGCGGACTTCGCCGTCTTCGCCCCCGACGACGAGTGGACCGTGCGGGCGACGGAGCTCTGGCATCGCAACCAGATCAGCGCGTACGACACCCGCACCGTCCGCGGTCGGGTCACGCAGACGATTTTGCGCGGGGCCCCGGTCGACTTCGAGACCCCGGGAGGCCGCCTCCTCAAAGCCCGCTGACCAATTACTACCTGACGGCGGCCCAGCAACCTCGCGCGAGGTTGCTGGGCCGCCGTCAGGTAGTTCTGGGGAGAAGTTATCCACAGATTGCGTTCGTCTATTGTCTTTTAATGCTTGACGATGCAATTTGGTGTCATGTATCTGTGTATGACGACTGAGAAGCTCTACCGGTTGGGGTTCACCAAGGATGAAGTCAGGCGCGGAGAGCGATGCTGCCTCACCCGCATCGCCCGCGGACGCTATGTGGCGACCGGATCGTGCGACGACGCACGACACGAAACCATCTGGGCGGCCCTGAGCGAAGCGGACTACGAAGAGTTCGGCCACCAAGGAGATATGCGCGACGAGATCGAACCCTTAAGGGTCCTCATCCGCACGCGCGCGGAGAAGATCCACACCGCATCCGGCAGGTGGCGAGTGACGAAGGGGCGTGAAGTCTTCTCCCACTTGTCGGCCGCGCTCGTCCACGGGCTCCCGATCGCCTATCCGGCCGGGACCAGGGTCGAGGTGTTCCGGCCGAACGTCAGTCGCAAGTATCGGCACCTCTATGTGCGCAATCGCGAGGTGCCGTCGGCGCACCGGAAGATGGTCGGCATCTATGCGGTGACGACGATGGAGCGCACGCTCATCGACATCGCCCGTGACTACCCACCGGACGTGTCTGTGCCGATGTTCGACGAAGTGATCCGTCGGGGCCGCACCACGCGTTTCCGAATCGAAGCGGTGCTGGCCGAATGCCCCGAATCCCGCGGGGACGCGGCGGTGCTGCGTGCCCTCGACCTCACCGACGGCCGGCGCGAGGCCCCTTCGGAGTCGATCGCGGCGGTGCGCTTCTTCGAACACGGGATCACCGGCTTCGAACCGCAGGTGGAGTTCTTCGGCCACCTCGGCGAGGCCATCGCCCGTGTCGACTTCTGCAATCACGATGCTCGACTCATCGTAGAGATCGACGGTCTGGAGAAATACACGATGGAGGGGCGTTCGACTCGGGAGAGCCTCGCTGCAGAGAAAGCTCGCGAAGCCGCACTCGAAGCCAGGGGGTACAAGATCATCCGTCTGACCTTCGGCGATCTGTTCCGCACCGCGCCGTTCGAACGGATCCTCGGCATCCTCGCCGCCCGTCTGCGCACCGGATGATCCCGCCCCGAACTACCCGACGGCGGCCCTGCAACCTCGCGCGAGGTTGCTGGGCCGCCGTCAGGTAGCAATTAGGGGAGGAGCTGGGTGCGGAGACGGGCTACGTGGCCGCGGGCGTCGACGTTGTACTCGGCGTGGGTGAGCGTGCCGTCGGCGCCGATGACGAAGGTCGAGCGCTGAGTGCCCTGGAAAGTGTGCTCGCCGACCGTCTTCTGCCCATAGCTGCCGTAGGCCTTCGCCACTGCAGCGCCCGGGTCGGAGAGCAGAGAGAAGGTCAGTCCCTCCTCGGCGGCGAATTCCTTGAGCGATTCGGTGTCATCGGGGGAGACCCCGAGGACCTCGAAGCCGGCGGCCGCCAGCGCCGAGAGATTGTCCCGGAAGTCGCAGGCCTCCGTCGTGCAGCCCGGAGATGCGGCCTTCGGGTAGAAGTAGAGGATGACGCTGCGGCCGGCATAGTCGGCCTTCGACACCGTCCGCCCCTCGGCGTCGGTGAGCGTGAAGTCGGGAGCGATATCTCCGACGGTGAGCTGAGTCTGAGTGGTCGTGGTCATGGTGCGTCCTTTCGTCGTTGAAACGGTGTGTCCGGCGGTGCGCTGAGTGCGCACGCCTGTGCGGCCGTGTCCTCGATGAGCGCTTCGGCGCGCTCGGACAGGGTGGTGAGGTCCGCAGGCCCCGGTGCGATCGACAGCGCCGCCGTGATCCCGGCTTCCCAGCATTCCGCGGCGGTCAGACCGACCCGACCGGCGATGACGACCACCCTCGCCGAGGCGGGGGCATGGTCCCGCACGGCCGCGACGACCTTCCCGCCCAAGGATTGGGAATCGAAGGATCCCTCTCCCGTGAGTACGAGATCGGCGTCGGCCAGGGCCTCGGACAGTCCCACGGCCTCGGCGACCATCGTCGATCCGGGAACCACCTCGGCGCCGAGCATCGTCGTCAGCGCCAACGGAATCCCGCCGGCAGCCCCGAATCCCGGAGTCGCCGCCAGGTCTTTCGCCTCGGCAGAGGTGCCGGTGAGCACCTCGGCCAAGTGGCCGAGCGCGGAATCGAGCACGGCCACCGAGTCCGCGTCCGCCCCTTTCTGCGGACCGAAGACCGCAGCGGCCCCGCGAGGCCCGGTGAGGGGATTGTCGACGTCGACGGCGATGCGCCACCGCACGGCCGTCGCCCGACGGTCCAGCCCCGAGGTGTCGACCGCAGCGATCGCGGCCAGGCCGCCTCCGCCCGGCGCGACCGGCTGACCTGCGGCATCGGTGAAACGGGCGCCGAGGGCGGCCAGTATTCCGGTCCCGCCGTCCGTGCTCGCCGAGCCGCCGATGCACAGCAGGATCTCCTCGACGCCGAGGTCGAGTGCCGCGGCCGCGATGAGCCCGACGCCGAAGGTATCGGCGCGTTCGGGCTGCAGCTCCACGTCCGAGACCTGCGGCAGGCCATTGGCTTGGGCCGCCTCGATGACCGCGGTCTTTCCGTCGGGGGAGAGGCCGAAGCCCGCCGAGGTGGTCCTGCCCAGGGCATCGACCGTGTCGACGGTGCGCGGCCGGGTTCCCCAGACGGCGAGCAGGGCGTCGAGCGTGCCCTCCCCGCCGTCGGCGAAGGGCAGTTCGGTGACTCGTGCGCTGGGGAAGACTGCCCGAGCTCCGCGGGCCATGGCGGCCGCGGCGGCCGGAGCGGAGGCCGAACCCTTGAATGAGTCAGGGGCGCAGACGATTGACGGGGTCTGATCTGTCGTTGTCAGGCTCATGCACTCATTCAACCTCATCGTCGATGGCCGGGTGTGCGGCGGTTGCCACACGAACAGTATCCACCATGCGGAAGAAAGTTTCCACACAAATGTGTGAGCAATTTGACATTGCCGATGACGCCCAGCAGACTCGGAGCAGTTGTTCGGAAATGGTATTCCGAACGGTGAAAGTCATTCAGCGCCTGCCAAGGAGGTCACCGTGGACCTGGCCGAGTTCAACCGACTCCCAGCCGATGATGCCCGCGGAATTCTGCGTCCCTGCCTCGACGTCGACCGGTGGATCGACGCGATCGTCGACGCCCGCCCCCTGGCCGACCTCGACTCCGCCGAGGCGGCGTCCCGCGCCGCCGCACCGCTGACCACCGCGGAGATCGACGCGGCGATGTCCCATCATCCGCGCATCGGTGAGAAGGCGAAGGGTGACAGCGCCGAGGCGGCCCATTCGAGCCGTGAACAGGCCGGACTCGGCACACTGGAAGCAGATGTGCAGACCCGGCTGGCCGCGGGCAACGCCGCCTACGAAGACCGCTTCGACCGCGTCTTCCTCATCCGCGCCGCCGGTCGCACCCCTGAGGAGATCCTCTCCGAACTGCAGCGCCGCATGGACAACACCGACGAGGATGAGACCGCCGAGGTCGGACAGCAGCTCATCCAGATCGCCGAACTGAGACTCGAAGGGATCCTCTCATGAGCTTCATCACCGCCCACGCGCTCGACTCCATGGTCGGCACCCCCGCCGCCGACCTCGAGGTCACTCTCTACTCCGGGGCCGAGACCATCGTCTCGGCCCGCACCGACGGCAACGGGCGAGTCTCCGACTTCGGCCCCGACTACCTCGAGCCGGGGGACTACCGGATCGTCTTCGGCACCGGCGACTACTTCGCGGCCCGCGAGATCGATCACTTCCACCCCGTGGTCACCATCGACTTCACCGTCCAGGCCGGGCAGGAGCACTATCACATTCCCCTGCTGCTCAGCCCCTTCGCCTACAGCACCTACCGCGGCAGCTGAGCCGCGCCCGCAATCGCTCACAGGGGAAGCAGGCCCCCTGCAGGATCGTCATCCTCAACAAACCGCCGAAGCCGACCGGGAACTGCCGGCAGGCCTCGCCAATCGAATGGTCACGGCGTGTGCAGGTGCGCACGCCGACGAACTGGAGGAAGAAAATGAGCAAGGTCCGACTGACATCGAACCAGTACGGCAAGGCGGAGAACCGACTCATGCGGGTCTACCGCGACACCGACCGCCACGAGATCCGCGATCTCAATGTCACCTCACAGCTGTGGGGCGACTTCGAGACCGCTCACACCGAGGGCGACAACGAGCACGTCGTCGCCACCGACACCCAGAAGAACACGGTCTTCGCGAAGGCCAAGGAGCTGGGCGTGACCTCGCCCGAACAGTTCCTCATGGGCCTGGCCGACCATTTCACCTCGAGTTTCGACTGGGTCACCGGCGGACGCTGGGAAGCCGAAGAATACGGCTGGGACCGGATCAACGACCACAAACACTCGTTCTACAAGTCCGCACCCGAGGTCCGCACTGTCGTCTTCACCCGTGACGGCGACAAGGACACGCTGATCTCCGGCTTCAACGGACTCACCGTGCTCAAGACCACGGAGTCGGGCTTCGTCGGCTACCCGAAGGACAAGTACACGACCCTGCCGGAGACCCAGGACCGGATCCTCGCGACCGATATCGCCACCCGGTGGATCTACAACACCACCGACCTCGACTTCGAAGCCGTGTACACCAAGGTCAAGGAGATCATCCTCGACTCCTTCACCGATCACTTCTCCCACGCCCTGCAGCACACGCTGTACCAGATGGGCGAGAAGGTCATCGAGGCCGTGCCGGAGATCGACGAGATCCGCTTCTCCTGCCCGAACAAGCACCACTTCCTCTATGACATCGAACGTTTCGGGCTCGAGAACCCGAACGAGGTCTTCATCGTCGCCGACCGCCCCTACGGACTCATCGAAGCCACCTTCACCCGTGAAGGCGTCGACGAGAACAAGGACGCATGGGCACAGGTCGCCGGCTTCTGCTGAGATCTGAACATCACCTGCTGAGACAGGACTTTCCATCTCCGGGCTCCCGGGGTACTGTTCCGGGAGCCCGGACCCCGTGAGAAGGAAACCCCGATATGACACAGGACACAACCTCGGCGAGTCCGAGGGGAAACGTCGACGAAGAGGTCGATGAATGGATCGAGTCCTGGGAAGGGCTCGTCGACGCGCGCGGAACCCAGCGCGCGGGCGAGATCATGGAGGCGCTGCGTGCACGCGCGGCCACGAACTCCGTCGCCCAGCCCAAGGTCACCACCACTGACTACGTCAACACCATCCCCGTTGACCAGGAGCCGTTCTATCCCGGCGAGGAGAAAGTCGAGCGCCGTTTCCGCAGATGGCTGCGGTGGAACGCCGCCATGCTCGTCCATCGGGCGCAGCGGCCCGAGATCTCCGTGGGCGGGCACATCTCCACCTACGCAGGCGCCGCCACGCTCTACGAAATCGGATTCAACAACTTCTTCCGCGGTCAGGACCATCCCGGCGGCGGCGATCAGGTCTTCTTCCAGGGCCATGCCTCACCGGGAATGTACGCCAGGGCGTTCCTCGAGGGCCGCCTGACCGAGGCCGACCTCGACGGGTTCCGGCAGGAGGTCTCGCGTGCCCCGCACGGACTGAGCTCGTATCCGCACCCACGGCTGATGCCGGAGTTCTGGCAGTTCCCGACCGTGTCGATGGGTCTGGGCCCGATCAACGCGATCTACCAGGCGCAGATGAACCGCTACCTCCACAACCGCGGCATCTCCGACACCTCGGATCAGCGGGTGTGGGCGTTCCTCGGCGACGGCGAGATGGACGAACCCGAATCGCGCGGCGCCCTGCAGCTGGCCGCGAACGAAGGGCTGGACAACCTCACCTTCGTCATCAACTGCAACCTCCAGCGTCTCGACGGACCCGTGCGCGGAAACGGCAAGATCGTCCAGGAGCTCGAGGCGACCTTCACCGGCGCCGGCTGGGACGTCATCAAGGTGCTGTGGGGCCGCGAATGGGACGACCTGCTGGCCAAGGACCGCACCGGCGACCTCGTGAAGATCATGAACGAGACCCTCGACGGTGACTACCAGACCTTCAAGGCCGAGTCCGGCGGATTCATCCGCGACAACTTCTTCGGCCGGACACCTGCGACGAAGGGACTCGTCGACCACCTCTCCGACGACGACATCTGGAACCTGAAGCGCGGCGGCCACGATTATCACAAGGTCTTCGCCGCCTACCAGAAGGCCGTGAACACCAAGGGTAAGCCGACCGTCATCCTCGTGCAGACCGTCAAGGGCTACGGCCTGGGCACGACGTTCGAGTCCCGCAACGCCACGCACCAGATGAAGAAGTTCACCGCCGACGACGTCAAGGCCTTCCGTGATCGGATGGACATTCCGATCAGCGACAAGGTCATCGACGAGGACCCGTACGCGGTGCCCTACTACCACCCGGGCAAGGACGACGACGCAATCCAGTACATGCTCGACCGTCGGCGTCAGCTCGGCGGATTCCTGCCGGCACGCAAACCCGAGCACAACAAGATCACCCTGCCCGCCCCCAGCGACAAGGCGTTCTCGCAGACGAAGAAGGGCTCGGGGCAGCAGATGGCCGCCTCGACGATGGCCTTCGTCCGGCTGCTCAAGGACCTCATGCGAGAGAAGGGGCTGGGCGAGCGGATCGTGCCCATCATCCCCGATGAGGCCCGCACCTTCGGCATCGATGCGTTCTTCCCGACCGCGAAGATCTACAACCCGAACGGGCAGAACTACCTCGCCGTCGACCGCGAGATGTTCCTCTCGTACAAGGAGGCGACGAGCGGCCAGCTCCTCCACGTGGGCATCAACGAGGCCGGTGCCGCGGCCGGATTCACCGCCGCGGGGACCGCGTACTCCACCCACGGCGAACCGATGATCCCGATCTACGTGTTCTACTCGATGTTCGGGTTCCAGCGCACCGGTGACGCCTTCTGGGCCGCCGGCGACCAGATGACCCGCGGGTTCATCATCGGGGCCACCGCCGGCCGGACGACCCTGACCGGTGAGGGCCTGCAGCACGCCGACGGACATTCCCCGGTGCTCGCGGCCACGAACCCGGCCGTGCGCGTCTTCGATCCGGCGTTCGGCTACGAGATCGGGCATATCGTCCGCGACGGTCTGCATCGCATGTACGGCGAGCACGACCTCGGCGAGGACGAACGAAATGTCATGTACTACCTCACCGTGTACAACGAGCCGATGCTCCAGCCGGCCGAGCCCGAGGACGTCGACGTCGAGGGCATCCTCAAGGGCATCCACCGCGTCGCCGAGGCGGCCCCGGGTGACCGTCCGCAAGCGCAGCTGCTCGCCTCCGGTGTGGCCGTGCCCTGGGCTCTCGAGGCCCGGGACCTGCTAGCCGCCGAATGGGGCGTCGATGCCGCCGTGTGGTCGGTGACCTCATGGGCGCAGCTGCGCCGCGACGGCCTCGAATGCGAAGCTGCGGAGCTCAATGTCGCCGACGGCACCGAGTCGGCCGACCGCGTGCCTTACGTGCGTGAGAAGCTGGAGGGCCAGCCCGGTCCGATCGTGGCCACGAGCGATTTCGACTCCACCCAGCCGGACCTCATCCGGCCGTACTTGGACCACGATTTCGCGACCCTCGGCGCCGACGGGTTCGGCTTCTCCGACACCCGCGCCGCCGCGCGCAGGCACTTCAAGATCGACGCGCATTCGATGGTCGTGCGCACCCTGCAGCTGCTTGCCAAGCGCGGTGAGATCGACGGATCCATTCCCGCCGAGGCGGCTCGACGTTATCGTCTGAACGACGTCAACGCCGGCACCTCGGGAACGGCCGGCGGAGACTCCTGACCCGGTTCGAAGCCAGAGTCAGCGGCCGCTCTGCATCTCTGCGGAGATGCGGGCGGCCGCGTCTTTGAGCAGGGGTACGGCGCGATCGGCGAACGACTGGTCGACGCGGCTGATCGGTCCCGATACGGAGATCGCCAAAGGAGCGGGGGAGTCCGGGATGGCCATGGCGAAGCAGCGCACGCCGAGCTCCTGCTCCTGCTCGTCGATGGCATAGCCGCGCTCACGGATGCGGCCCAGCTCGGCCTCGAGATCCTCGATCGTCCCGATGCTGTATTCCGTGGGGGTGGGCATTCCGGCGGTGGCGGCGATATGCCTCACCTGCTCGGATTCGAGCCCCGCGAGGATGGCCTTGCCGACCCCGGTGGCGTGCATATGGGCACGGCGTCCCACCTCGGTGAACATCCTCATCTGGCGTTCGGAGGCGACCTGATCGACGTAGACGACCATGTCTCCGTCCATCGTTGCCACGTTTGCCGACTCCCCGAGCTCGGCGACGAGTTCGCGCAGATAGGGGCGGGCGACGGCACCGAGCTGGGAGCCGGCGATATCGCCGAGTCGCACCAGTCCGGGTCCGAGCGCATAGCCGCGGTCGGGCAGCTGTCGGACCACACCGAGGTTGACCAGGGTGTTGAGCAGGCGATGGATCGTCGGCAGGGGCAGATTGACGTCCGCGGCGATATGGCTCAGCGTCGCCGATCCTGCGGAGTTCGCGATGCACTCAAGCAGTCCGAACGCGCGTTCGACGGACTGCACGCCGCCCTTGGACTGGCGGATCGCCGGAGTGTCCTTGCTGCTCATCGATGTTCCTTAATCTGTGGTGAGTCTCGGCAGTGAAACTCCGTTCAGTCTAGTCCCGAAATGGAAGAAACTTTCCGAATCCACCGACACCGTCTAGTATTTCCACTAGGCAAAAGTTATTATCCATAATACGGAAACTCGATATCAAGGAGGATATTGCCCATGGTCGCCACCAGCCCCGGATACTCCATCACTCTGCGCGTCGGCACCGAGGTCGGTCAGGCCTCGACGTCCGACCTCGTCGCCGCGGCCGCCGCCGCCGGCGCGTCAGTCACCGCCCTCGACGTCGTCGAGTCCACTCCGCACTCGGTCATCATCGACGTCAGCGCCGATACCCGCGATGTCGCCCATGCGGACGAGGTCTCCGATGCGCTGGGCGCGCTGCCCGGAGTCGAGGTCCACAAGGTCTCGGATCGGACCTTCCTCCTCCACCTCGGCGGGAAGCTCGAATCCACCCCGAAGGTGCCCCTGCGCAACCGCGACGACCTCTCCCGCGCCTACACCCCGGGTGTGGCCCGCGTGTGCAAGGCGATCGCTGAGAACAAAGAGGATGCGCGCCGACTGACGATCAAACGCAACACCGTCGCCGTGGTCACCGACGGCACCGCGGTGCTCGGCCTCGGCGACATCGGTCCCGAAGCGGCCATGCCGGTGATGGAGGGCAAGGCCGTGCTGTT
This sequence comes from Brevibacterium sp. MGP-B1, assembly GCF_057766545.1. Lineage (NCBI taxonomy): Bacteria > Bacillati > Actinomycetota > Actinomycetes > Micrococcales > Brevibacteriaceae > Brevibacterium > Brevibacterium sp. MGP-B1. Next base: position 201,077 of record NZ_CM173407.1, read on the forward strand.
CAAGCAGTTCGCCGATGTCGACGCCTGGCCGGTGGCCCTCGACACGAAGGACACCGAGGAGATCATCTCCATCTGCAAGGCCATCGCACCGGCCTACGGCGGCATCAACCTCGAAGACATCGCTGCCCCGCGCTGCTTCGAGATCGAGGCCCGGCTGCGCGAGGAACTCGACATCCCCGTCTTCCACGATGACCAGCACGGCACCGGCGTCGTCACCCTCGCCGCGCTGAAGAACGCGCTCAAGGTCGTCGACAAGAAGATCGAGGACCTGCGCATCGTCGTCTCCGGAGTCGGCGCGGCCGGCAACGCCATCATCCGCCTCCTCCAGGTCGCCGGAGCCGCGAACATCGTCGCCTGCGGCCGTGACGGGGCGATCGGTCCGGACTCGACGGTCGACACCGAGCACAAGAAGTGGCTGCAGGCGAATACGAACCCCGAAGGCTTCTCCGGCACCCTCAAGGAAGCCGTCGTCGGCGCCGACGCATTCATCGGCGTCTCCGCCCCGAATGTGCTCGACGGTGACGATATCGCGGCGATGAACAGGGACGCGCTGGTCTTCGCCATGGCCAATCCCGACCCCGAGGTGGACCCCGCCGAGGCGGCGAAACACGCAGCCGTCGTGGCCACAGGCCGCAGCGACTTCCCGAACCAGATCAACAATGTGCTCGCGTTCCCGGGAATCTTCCGCGGACTCCTCGACGCCGAAGCCCGCGACGTCGACGAGAACATCATGGTCGCCGCCGCCGATGCCATCGCCTCGTGCATCCCCGAGGACGAACTCCACCCCGGCTACGTCATCCCCTCCGTGTTCGATCCCGAAGTCGCGAAGAAGGTCGCCGAGGCGGTCGCCCGGGTCTCGTCCTGAAACCCCAGAGAGCCTTGCGTGCCTGGGGACGGAGAATGAGAGACAATGAGGCCAGGTCAGGCGCCGCCGCCTCGCCGTCGAACCCCGTGCAGAGAAAGAGAATGTGAAAGTGGAACGATCAACACTCGCCGATATCGACTCACTGCTGGGAGACACGGACGAGCTTCTGGCGACCGCGTATCCCGGTGATCGCGACGTCCGCCAGCCCGTGCACACCGTGTACGTGCCCGGACACCGCACGAGTGCGGACCTGCCGTACCAGTGGGGGCAGCAGGCGCTCGAATGCGTCGAGGCCCATGGCGGAATGCTGCAGCTGGCCGAACGCGTCATCACCGCCGCCCGGAAGGAAGCCGGTCCCGCGATCCCCGGTCACGTGCCCAGCATCCACCAGGTGGCCCGGGAGGCCGAACTCCTCGCCGAAGCGGTCACCGCGAAACTCGAACGTGAGCCGATCGAGGACCTGAGGCTGGACTTCGAAGACGGGTTCGGAGACCAGGGGGATGAGACCGAGGATCGGTGGGTCGTCCAGGCCGCCCGCGATGCGGTGGCCGGCCGCTCGGAGAAGGCAGCCCCCGGCTTCGTCGGCATTCGGTTCAAATGCATGGAGAAAGCGACCCGGGAACGCGGCCTGCGCACTCTCGACCTGTTCCTCTCCGAGCTCATCAAGGCAGGCGGCAGCCTGCCGGAGAATCTCGTGCTCACCCTCCCGAAGGTCAGCACCGTCGATCAGGTCCGGGCGATGGTGCTCGCCGCACGAGCGCTGGAAGCCGAGCACAGCCTCGGCGAAGGGACGATCACCTTCGAGATCCAGGTCGAGACCCCGCAGCTCGTCCTCGCCGCCGATGGCACCGTGCCGCTGGCGACGGCGCTGCAGGCCGGGGCCGGGCGCGTGACCTCGCTGCACTACGGAACCTATGACTATTCGGCGTCGATGGGAGTGGCCGCGGCCTACCAGGCGATGGACCATCCGGTCGCGGACTTCGCGAAGAACCAGATGATGCTCGCCGTCGCCGGCACCGGAGTCCACCTCTCCGACGGGTCGACGAACATCCTCCCGCTCGGCGAGCCCGCAGAGGTCCACCATGCGTGGGCCCTGCACGCCGGCCTCGTCCGCCGCCACCTCAAACGAGGGATCTACCAGGGCTGGGACCTGCATCCGCACCAGCTGCCGACCAGGTTCCTGGCGACCTTCGCCTTCTACCGCGAAGGCGGGCCACGGGCGGCTCAGCGGCTGCACGACTACGTGTTCAAGGCGGATTCGACGGTCCTCGACGAACCCGCCACCGCGAAGGCGCTCGCCCGCTACCTCGACAGGGGACTTGTCTGCGGAGCCCACACCGAGGAGTTCGTGACCTCGCGGACGAATCTCAGCCTCACCCAACTCGGGCAGCTCGCCCGCACCGGCTCGCTCGACTGAGCCCACTGACCACCGACCGAAGGAGACCCCGCCCATGACGACGACCGACCCGTACACCTACTGGGCCCCGACCGGCGGCCACCCGCCGCAGTCCGATCTGCTCACCGACCGTGCCCTCGTCACCGAGGCCTATACGGTCATCCCGCGCGGAGTGATGCGCGATATCGTCACTTCGAATCTGCCCGAGTGGACCGGGACCCGGTCGTGGGTGCTGAGCAAGCCCGTGGCCGGGGGAGCGGTGACGTTCTCGCAGACGATCCTCGAAGTCGCGCCCGGCGGCGGCTCGCAGGCGCCGGAACCGCAGCCCGAGGTCGAAGGCTTCCTCTTCGTCATGGCCGGAACGCTCGAGGTCACCCATGAGGGTACCGCGCACACGCTGACTCCGGGTGGGTTCGCGTTCCTGCCCGCCGGATCGACGTGGTCGGCGACGTCCACCGGCACCGAGGCGGCCCGCTTCCACTGGGTGCGCAAACGCTACCAGCCCGTGGCGGGACTGACTCCTGAGGCGAAGTTCGGCAACGAAGCCGATGTCGAACCTTCGCCGATGCCCGGAACCGACGGACGCTGGCGCACGACCCGCCCGCTCGACCCGGACGACCTCGCCTACGACATGCACGTCAACATCGTCACCTTCGAAGCCGGAGCGGTCATCCCGTTCGCGGAGACCCACGAGATGGAGCACGGCCTCTACGTGCTCGAGGGCAAGGCCGTCTACCGTCTCAACGGCGACTGGGTCGAGGTGCAGGAGGGCGATTTCATCTCCATGCGCGCCTTCTGCCCGCAGGCCTGCTATGCCGGAGGGCCCGGACGGTTCCGCTACCTGCTGTACAAGGACGTCAACCGCCAGGTCGAGCTCTGAGCTTCTCGACGCTCTGAACTGCTGAGGGAACGTAAGAAGCGGCTGGCCGGAAGGGATTCCGGCCAGCCGCTTCTCCTGTATGTCAGTCGGCTGAGTGTGTCAGTCCGCTCAGATGAGCTGCAGGGTCCGCGAGGTGTACTCGGAGACCTCCTTGAGCAGCGTCTCGTCGTCGACGAGGTCGCGGCCGAGCGACGGGATCATGTCCTTGAAGCTCTTCTCCCAGCCGGCGAACTCGCGGGGGAAGCAGGTCTTGAGCAGTTCGATCATGATCGGCACCGCGGTCGAGGCTCCCGGAGAAGCACCGAGCAGGGTCGCCAGTGAACCGTCGGCGGACGAGATGAGCTCGGTGCCGAACTGGAGGACGCCGCCCTTCTTCGGATCCTTCTTCATCACCTGCACGCGCTGACCGGCCTGGATGAGTTCCCAGTCGGCGGGGTCGACGGAGGGGATGAAGGTCTGCAGGGCCTCGAAGCGGGCCTTCTTCGTTGCGGCGAGCTCACCGAGGAGGTACGTGACGAGGTCCGTGTTGTCCTTGGCGACATTGAGCATCGTGCCGATGTTGTTTCCGCGCACGGACAGCGGCAGATCGGTGAAGCGGCCCTTCTTGAGGAACTTCGGCGAGAAGCCGGCGTAGGGACCGAACATCAGGTAGTCCTGGCCGTCGACGACACGGGTGTCGAGGTGCGGCACCGACATCGGGGGAGCATCCTGGGCGGCCTGGCCGTACACCTTCGCCTGGTGGCGGGTGACGAGATCCTGGTTCGCGGTGCGCAGGAAGTAGCCGGAGACCGGGAAGCCGCCGTAGCCGCGTCCCTCCGGGATGCCGGACTTCTGCAGCAGCGGCAGTGCACCGCCGCCGGCGCCGACGAAGACGAACTTCGCGCCCACCTGGTGGGTCTCGTGCGAGAGCAGATCCTTCACGGTGAGAGTCCAGCCGTCGGAGGAGCGGTCGAGATCGGTGACCTGGTGGCTCGTGCGCACGGTCGCGCCCTTGGCGGCGACGTAGCTGAGCAGCTGAGACGACAGAGAGCCGAAGTCGACGTCGGTGCCCTGCTTGATGCGCGAGATGCCGTTGACCTGCCCGGGACCACGGCCGGAGAACATCAGCGGCAGCCATTCGGCCTGAGTGTCCGCGTCCTCGGTGTATTCCATGTCCGCGAACAGCGGATTGCGCACCATCGTCTCGTAGCGGTTCTTGATGTAGTCACGTCCCTTGTCGCCGCGTCCGTAGCTGACGTGGGCGATGGGATTGATGAAGGTCGTCGGATCGGTGATGACACCGGTGTCGACGAGGTGCGACCAGTACTGGCGCGAGTGGTGGAACTGCTGGTTGATGTTCGAGGCCTTCTCCAGGTCGATCTGACCGTTGGAGTCCTCGGGGGTGTAGTTGAGTTCGCAGAGTGCGGCGTGGCCGGTGCCGGCGTTGTTCCAAGGGTCGGAGCTCTCCGTTGCCACATAGTCGAGCTTCTCGTAGACGCGGATGTCCCAATCGGGCTGAAGTTCGGTCAGCATGGCGCCCAGAGTGGCGCTCATGATGCCGCCGCCGATCAAGACGACGTCGACTTTTTCCTGCGGTGAGGGCATTTGGACTCTCATTCCTCGTCTCTGACTACATGTATTCGTCTCTCAGGGTACTCTCCGGCATCGGCCCACCTGTAACCCGGGAGGAGGGAACGAAGCGTCGCGAGAGCATTCTCACAGCGGATGGACGTCCGCCCTGCCCGCCTTTATCCGACCATTCGGACGCTTTGGCAAGACAGTCTGTGTTGCCCGCCACAAGATATGCAACTATGGGCACATGTCCAAACGTTTCCAGCTCCGTGACGCGCTCGCCGAATTCCCTTCCTACGTTCCCGGCAAGCCTCCCGTCGCATCCCCCGGCCTGACCCCGTACAAACTGTCGTCGAACGAGAACCACCTGCCGCCGCTGCCGGGTGTCGTCGAATCGGTGGCATCCGCCTCGGCGATTCCGGGGAACTACCCCGATCCCACCGCAGCCGCGCTCGTGGCCGATATCGCCTCCCACCTCGATGTCGAACACGCCGAGGTGGTCCCCGGCGCCGGGGCCTCCGAGGTCCTCACGGCGCTGACGAACATCACCCTCGAAGCGGGCACGTCCGTGGTCTATCCGTGGCCGTCGTTCGAGATGTACCCGATCCTCGCCTCGGCGCGGGGCGCGGAGAAGCGCCCCGTCGCTCTGCTGGAAGACGGTCGCCATGACTTCGCCGGGCTGGCCGCGGCGATCGATGACCCGACCCGCCTCGTGCTGCTGTGCTCGCCGAACAATCCGACCGGTCCGACGATCACCGATGCCGAACTCGAGGGATTCCTCGCCGAGGTGCCCGAGTCCGTCATCGTCGTCCTCGACGAGGCGTACCTCGAATTCGCCACCGAGGCGGCCGACTCCCTCGCCGCTCGCGCCAAGCACCCGAATCTCGTGCTCGCCCGCACCTTCTCGAAGGCGCACGGCCTGGCAGGTCTGCGCGTGGGCTACGGCATCGCCGACGTCGAGATCGCCTCGGCGATGCGACAGGTCATCGCCCCGTTCTCCGTCACCGCCGGTGCCCAGGCCGCCGCCCGGGAATCCCTGGCACGCGTCGACGAGGTGGCCGTGCGTGCCAAGGAAGTCGCTGCGGTGCGCGACCGGTTCGCTCATGATCTGCGGGAGCTGGGTCTGTCCGTGCCCGATGCTCAGGGCAACTATGTGTGGATTGCGCTCGACCCCGAGGCGGCCGTCGCCTTCGAAGGCGAGTGCGCGAAGCAGGCCGTGGCCGTGCGTCGTCTGCAGGGCGGTGTGCGTGTGAGCATCGGACCCGATGAGGCTCTCGAGCGCGTGCTCAAGGTCGCCGCGTCGCTGTGACGATGAGTGCGGAGACGACGGTGGGCACGGACCTGGACGGACTTGCGGCCGAGCTGAGCGCGGGCGCCCTGGTCACCGATCGGGACGTCATCGAGTCCTATTCGTCGGATAAGGCCCTGTTCTGTCCGGTGGGGACCGCCTCGGCGCTCGTGCGAGCTGCCGACGTCGATGATGTGGTCGCGGTGATGCGCTTCGCCACCGCGCATCGGATCCCGGTGGTCACTCAGGGTTCCAGGACGGGTTTGTCGGGGGCGGCGAATGCCACCGACGGGGCGCTCCTGCTCAACGTCGCGAAGCTGAACGCGATCGTCGACATCGACGAGGTGAACCAGACGTGCCGTGTCCAGCCCGGTGTCATCAACCAAGACCTCAAATCGGCTCTGGCCGAGCACGGTCTGTCGTATCCGCCGGATCCGGGGTCGGTGGCGATCTCCACGATCGGCGGGAACGTCGCGACGAACGCCGGCGGCATGTGCTGCGTGAAGTACGGAGTGACGAGAGACTATGTGCGGGGACTGACCGTGGTCCTCGCCGACGGGACAGTGACCCGGTTGGGTCGACAGACGGCCAAGGGTGTGGCCGGTCTCGATCTGGCGGGACTGTTCGTCGGGTCCGAGGGAACTCTGGGCGTCATCGTCGAGATCACCCTCGGGCTCAGACCTCTGTTGGCTCCGCCGGTGACCGGTGTCGGGATCTTCCCGGACCTGGAATCGGCCGGGCATACGGTCTCTGAGTTCATGGCCTCCGGGGCGGCCCCGTCGATGCTCGAGCTCATGGACAGAGGCACCGTGGGCATGATCAATGCCTATGGTGATTTCGGACTGCCCGACGAAGCCGGTGCCCTGTTGTTGGTGCAGTCGGATGCTCCGGGGCAGGCCGGAGTCGCCGAGTTGGAGTCGTTCGAGGCGATCGCCACGGCGCAGGGCGCCGATGAGGTGTTCTTCTCCGACGATCCGGCGGATTCGGAGATGCTCGTCGCGGCTCGTCGGGCGGTGTCCCCGGCGATGGAGAAGTACGTGTCGGGGATCGGTGGGGGAGAGCTCATCGATGATGTGTGCGTTCCTCGGTCCCGCCTCGGCGAGTTCTTCGCTCGGTTGGACGAGATCGCGGCCCGGCATTCGGTGGAGGTGTCCACGGCCGGTCATGCCGGCGATGGGAACATGCATCCGAGTGTGCTCTTCGACGCCCAGAATGAGGCGAGCGTGGCCGAGGCGAAGGAGACGTTCGCGGAGATCATGCAGCTGGGTCTTGATCTGGGTGGGACGATCACGGGTGAGCACGGGGTCGGGTATCTGAAGAAGGATTGGCTGGTGCGCGAACTCGATGCGGGTGCGCGGGCGCTGCAGACCTCGATCAAGGCGGCGGTGGATCCGTTGGGGATCCTCAACCCGGGGAAGATGCTCGGCTGATTCTCCTCTCCATGTCTCGGATTGTGACGGTTCGCGACCGTCTGTGACCGGTCGCGGCCGGCCCCGTCCGGGAGCGGCCTAAGGTGCTGGGAAAAGAGAGGAATCCCCATGACGCTCACCCAGCTGCCCGTTCTCGACCTCAGCCTCGCCGATGACCCCGCGACCGCCGAACAGTTCCGCGAGGACCTGCGTCGCGTCACTCACGAGATCGGCTTCTTCTACCTCACCGGCCACGGCATCCCCGACGCCGAATTCTCCCGCATCATCGATGTCGCACAGAGCTTCTTCGCATTGCCGGAGGACGCGAAACTCGCGATCGAGAACACGAACTCCCCGCATTTCCGCGGCTACACCCGCACCGGGGGCGAACGCACCCAGGGTCGCGTGGATTGGCGCGAGCAGATCGACATCGGCCCCGATCGCGCACCCGTGGCCGAACCGGTCAACGACTTCGACCATCTCACCGGACCCAACCAGTACCCGGAATCGCTGCCCGAGCTGCGGGAGGCCACGGAATCCTGGCATGCGCAGCTGACCGAGGTCGGCGCCCGGCTCCTCGAACAGTGGGCGCTCAGCCTCGGCCAGCCCGGCGATCATTTCGCCGACGCGTTCGCCGAGGATGCCGAATCCTTCATCAAGATCGTTCGCTATCCCGAAGCCGAGTCAGAGTCCGTGACCCAGGGGGTGGGCGAGCACCGCGACGGCGGCACCCTCACCCTGCTCTACCCGCAGCCGGGTACGACCGGTCTGCAGGTGCTCACCGATGACGGTTGGATCGACGCCGATCCGGTCGAGAACACCTTCGTCGTCAACATCGGCAAACTCCTCGAAGTCGCCACGAACGGCTACCTCAAGGCCACCGTCCACCGGGTCCTGCCGACCGGTCCCGGCCAGGACCGCATCTCCATCCCGTTCTTCTATAACCCGGCGCTCAGCAGCCGCCTGCCCGAGGTCGAGTTGCCTGCCGAACTCGCCGCCGAGGCCCGCGGGGTCACCGACGATGAACGCGACGCCCTCCACGCCGTCTATGGGGAGAACACCTTCCTCTCCCGACTGCGCTCCCACCCGAACGTCGCCGAGAAGTTCTACCCGGAGCTCGTCGGCGCTCAGGGCTGAGGGATCGCGTCAGCGGCGGGTCCGCTCCGACAGCTCTGCGATGTCGTCGGGACGGACCCGGCAGCAGCCGCCGATGATCCGTGCGCCGAGGCGGGTCCATTCCGCCGCCGGCCACGAACTGACACCGGGTTCCGCGCCGTCGTGCCAGGTCAGAGTGTTCGCGTCGTAGGTTTCGCCTGAGTTCGGGTAGGCGATGAGCGGCAGGTTTGTGTGCTTGGACAATTCTCTCAGCGCCGGAGTCACGAGGGACGGGCGAACGCAGTTGACCCCGACTGCATTCACGCTCGCCGAGGCGGCCACCGCCTCGGCGAGGTCCGCCAGGGTGCTGCCGTCGGGAAGAGTCGGGGCGGTCATGTCCGTGGTGCCCTGTAGAGTCACGGTCACCCAAGCCGGAAGGCCGATGTCCTCGGTCAGAGCGATGAGTGCGCGGATCTCATCGAGGCGCGGTTGGGTTTCGATGGCGAGCAGGTCCGCACCCGCCTCGGCGAGGGCTTCGACGCGCGGACGATGGAAGGCGGTGTAATCCTCAGGACTCCGGTGATAGCTTCCCGTGTACTCGGCGCCGTCGCCGAGTGCCGCACCATACGGGCCGACGGACCCGGCGATGAGGATTCTTGCGCCTGATGCGGCACTGCGATCTGCCGCAGTGCGCGCGATGCACACGCTGTCGCCGATGATCCGGCTGCCCTCCTCGGCGCCGATTCCCGCCGCGGCGAACCCGAGCGGCGTCGCCTGGTAGCTCGCGGTCGTGAGTATCCGGGCTCCGGCGTCGGCGAAGGCGGTGTGCACGGCGCGCAGGGTGTCGGGGACACGGCGGATGAGCTCGGCCGACCACAGTGCATGGTCGAGGTTGATGCCGCGATCCTCGGCGGCACTGCCCAGCCCGCCGTCGATGACGATGGGGGCGGCCGCCTCGGCGAGGGTGAGCATCTGGGTGAACGTCATGGACTTAGTTAAGCTTGTCTGGTGACTACAGACGAAACTCCGGCAGCATCCGAGACCGCCCCCATCAACGACCGATCGCAGTTCGGCTTCGAGGTGGGCACCCGCATGGACACGGGCGGACGCACCGGAGTCATCCGCACCCCGCACGGCGACATCCAGACACCCGCATTCATTCCCGTCGGCACGAAGGCCACGGTCAAGGCCGTGCGCCCCGACGAGGTCGCGGAACTCGGCGGCCAGGCGGTGCTCTCGAACGCCTACCACCTCTACCTGCAGCCCGGATCGGACCTCATCGACGAAGCCGGCGGGCTGGGGAAGTTCATGAACTGGCCCGGACCCACCTTCACCGACTCCGGCGGGTTCCAGGTGATGAGCCTCGGCTCGGGATTCAAGAAGGTCATCTCGATGGAATCGACGGGCGAGCAGAACGACGAGCTCGTCGCCGTCGGCAAGGAACGGCTGTCGAACGTCGACGATGACGGGGTCACGTTCAAGTCCCACCTCGACGGATCGATGCACCGGTTCACGCCGGAGATCTCGATGCGGGTGCAGCACGAACTCGGCGCCGACATCATGTTCGCCTTCGATGAGCTGACCACGCTGGTGAACACCCGCGGCTACCAGGAGGAATCGCTCGAGCGGACCCGGCTGTGGGCGATCCGCTGCATCGAAGAGCACTTCCGCCTCACCGAGGAGCGGTCGCACCGGCCATACCAGGCACTGTTCGGGGTGCTGCAGGGTGCGCAGTACGAGGATCTGCGGCGCAAGGCCGCCCGGGACCTGGGCGCGATGGACTTCGACGGCTTCGGCATCGGCGGTGCATTGGAGAAGGAGAACCTCGGCATCATCATCCGCTGGGTGTGCGAGGAGCTGCCGGAGAACAAGCCGCGGCACCTGCTCGGCATCTCCGAACCCGACGATCTGTTCGAAGCGATCAAGACCGGCGCGGACACCTTCGACTGCGTCTCGCCCTCCCGCGTGGCCCGCAACGCCGCGATCTACACCCGCGACGGCCGGTACAACCTCACCGGCGCGAAGTACCGCCGCGATTTCGGCCCGCTCGATCCCGACTGCACGTGCTATACGTGCGAGAACTACTCACGGGCGTACCTGCGGCACCTGTACAAGGCGAAGGAGATGCTCTTCTCCACCCTGTGCACCATCCACAACGAGCATTTCGTCGTCTCGCTCGTCGCCGAGATCCGCCAGGCGATGATCGACGGCCGCTTCGACGAGCTCGAAACCGAGGTCCTCGGCCGCTACTACGCGAAGAAGTAGGCGCGCTTCCGGCGGTCGCTGCGGTCGCCCGCCGGCCCGTGCCGGTCAGTCATCGACTTCTGATCAGCACATCGAGTTTTATCTCGATGACTTGATCAGAAGTCGATGTCGGCCGGGGACAAAACTCGATGACACTCGCCGACAACCGCTTTCCGTTCGGGCTGACCACTGGGCACCCGGTGCAGCAGTTCGCGAACAGATGGGCGGCACCGGATGTGGCCGTGGGCGTTCGAAATGTGGTCGCCGCTGTACGCAATGTGATCGGCATCGACCGCGTCAGGCGGCGCGGGCGTCCCTACGCTTCAGCTGCGTCGAGTTCGTAGCTGGGTTCGTGGCGTTTGACGAGCTTGATGACCCGGTAGGTCACGGGCAGGAAGATGATCTCGACGGCGACCTTGTAGACGAAGCCGACGATGATGTAGTTGAGGAAGTCGAGACCCGGGATGACACCGGCGAAGGCGATGATGCAGAACAGCAGCGTGTCGACGAACTCGCCGACACCGGTCGACGTGAGCAGCCGCACCCACAGCTTCGACTCGCCCATGCGCTTCTTCACCGCCACGAGCACCCACGAGTTGAGCAGCTGGCCGACGAAGTAGCCGACGAGGGAAGCCGCGACGATGCGCGGGTAGAAGCCGAGCACGGCGGCGAAGGCGTCCTGGTTCTCGTAACCGGGCCCCGGAGGCGAGATGAGCACGAGCCAGAAGACGAAAGTGGCCAGGATCTGCAGGGCGAATCCGGTGATCACGGCCTTGCGAGCGGCTTTGAAGCCGTACACCTCGCTGATCACATCACCGAGGATGTAGGCGATCGGAAAGAGGAACGCGCCGCCGTCGGTGACGATCGGACCGAAGCCGATGACCTTGGTGGCCGAGATGTTCGAGATGATGAGCACCGCGCAGAACACGGCGAGGAAGACCGCATAATAGCGGCCCCGGGAGGAAGCGAAAGCTGCGAATCGTGCAGCCGAGGTGGTGGTGTGCGCCGGATCGGTGGTGCGATCCGGCTGCCCAGACTCAGACTCGGAACGCCCAGACTCAGGACTCTTCTGCGACAACGGTGATTTCCTTTCCTCCGGTGACCGTGAGCAGCTGCTCGTACGTCAGAGGCACCATCGAATTCGGTGTCCCCGCGCCGGCCCAGAGAACAGGATAGTCCTTCAGCGACACATCGACATAGGTCGGAATCGGCCCCGGATGACCGCAGGGAGCGACCCCGCCGATGACCTGCCCCGAGGCCTCGCGGACGAGTTCCTTCGACGCCCGGTCGAGGGAGTCGACGCCGATGAGTTCGGCGACATGTGCGGTGTCGACCCGGTGGGCGCCCGAGGCCATGATGAGCACGGGTTCGCCGGCGGAGGAGAAGATGAGGCTGTTCGCGATCGCTCCGACCTCGATGCCCAGCGCTTCGGCCGCTGCGGCCGCCGTCGGCGTCGAACCGTCGAAGATCTCGATGCGCGGATCGATGCCCGCAGCCGCGAGATCGGCGGCGACCGCCTCGTGGTTGGGGTGGTCCCACCTCACCGAGGCGGCTCCGGACTCGGTCTCGATCGTTTCCTCCTCGTCCTCGCCGTCGACCTCGGTCACGGGTTCCGCGAGGCCGCGACGGCGCAGCAGCGGGGCGACATCCGGGCGGGTGCCGAAGAAGCGTTCGATCGCCGCCATCGGGTCGACCGAATAGCCGGGGGCGAGGATCGCCTCGCGGAAGGCATCTCCGGCCTCCCGGCTGAGTCCGCCCTGGGACTCGAACCATTCGCTCACCCAGGCGGCGATGACCTCGGAGTAGAGGTAGGAGTAGTAGCCGGCCGCATACCCGGAGGCGAAGATGTGCCCGAAGTAGGTCGACCGGTAGCGCGGCGGAACGAGCGGCGAGAAGCCGGCCGCGGCGAGCACCTCCGATTCGAAGGACAGGACTTCGGTGATGTGCTCTCCGGCCTCGAGCGAATGCCAAGACAGGTCGAGCATGGCAGCGGCGAGGTATTCGATCGTGTCGAAGCCCTGCCCGAACTTCTCTGAGGCGATGAGCGCGTCGACGAGTTCGGCCGGCATCGGCTCGCCCGTGTCGACGTGCTTGGCGAAGTGGGGGAGGACCTGCGGGTGGAAGCGCCACATCTCATTGAGCTGGGACGGGAATTCGACGTAGTCGCGGGGGACGGCGGTGCCGGCCGTCGACGGGTAGGTGGAGTTCGCGAAGAGCCCGTGGAGGACGTGGCCGAATTCGTGGAAGAACGTCGTCAGCTCGCTCGGATTGAGCAGAGTGGGCCGGCCCGGACCAGGCTTGGCGAGGTTGAGCGAGAGGGTGACGACCGGCAGCAGCCCGGTCAGCCGGGAGGCCGGAACCAACTGGTCCATCCAGGCCCCGCCGCGCTTCGTATCCCTGGAATACGGGTCGATGAGGACGAGGCCCAGGTGGCGCTCGTTGACGTCGGTGACCTCATAGACACGGACGTCCTCGTGCCAGGCGGTGACACCCTCGTAGGGGGCGAAGGTGATTCCGTACAAGCCGGTGGCGGCCCGGAAGACGCCTTCGGTGAGGACGGTGTCGAACTCGAAGTACTTGGCCACCTCGTCGGGGTCGATGCCGAATTCGTCGGCGCGGAACTTCGCAAGGTAGTACTTGACGTCTTCGGACGCAACCGTCTCGAGGCCGTAGCGCTCCTTGACCTGCGCAAGTTCCTCATCGAGTTGGGCATTCGCCGGATTGATGAGGGAGGAGACGATATCGGCGGCGGCATCGGGGTTGCCGGCCGTCTGATTGTCGATGGCGAAGGACGAGTAGGAAGGGTATCCGAGCAGATGCGCCTTCAGCGCACGCAGCGCCGTGGTGTCGGCGACCTGGGTGCGGGTGTCGCCGTCGCCGCCGCGGGATCCACGGGCCATCGAATTGTTCAGCACGTGCCGACGCGTCTGAGCTGTGCTCAGGGATTCGAGCACGCCCTGCTGGGTGAAGTTGTTCAGCGGCAGCAGGTAGCCGTCGACGCCGCGTTCGGCGGCACGATTCGCCGCTGCCGCGATCTGATCGTCGTTCATCCCGGCCAGGGAATCGGCCTCGCTGAGATGGATGGCCAACTCGCGCGTATCGAGCTGCAGCGCGCGGGAGAAGGAGTTCTCCAAAGTGGTCAGTTCGGCCGCGATCGTGGCCATCTGCTCGCGTTCGTCCTCGCCGAGGCGGGCGCCCGCACGCACGAACTGATCGATGGTCAGTTCCTGCTGGCGCTTGTCCTCGGGGTTGAGGTCGGAGACCGAAACCTGCTCGATGCGGTGGAAGAGGTCGACGTTCAGCAGGATCTCGGTCTCGGTGGCCGACAGGAGTTCCCAAGTCTCGGAGATGGCGTCGGTGAGTTCGGGACGCAGATGATTCGACTCGATGGCTGCTGCCACGGAGGCGATGCGGGTCATCGGCACGGACGCGGATTCGAATCTCACGGTGGTGGAGAAGAACGTGGACTCGGCGTCGTCGGCGATGATGGCAGCCACCTCGGCGCGGGCAAAATCGGTCGCCGTGTGAACCGCGGTCAACAGCGTCTCCGGGGTGACCGCGGCGAAGTCGGGCAGCGAATAGTCGGTATGCGGGTCGAGGAACGCTTCCCAGACATCGATGCTGTTCGGATCTGCGCTCATTCTCGACGATTCACTTTCTGAAGCGGGTGGGGGTTCGCTCCGATCCTAACGTGAGTCGACCGGCCAGTGCATGATCGCTGGTTACACTGGGTTCCATGGGCACTGGGCAGGGCAAGTCCCTCACACTCAACAGCGCGTTCCGGCTCGGTTTCACCGGCGCCTTGGGCGTCGGGCTGGCGATCGTGGTGATGACGGCGCTGCAGTCCTTGGCGACCGTGATCATCTATATCGGTCTGGCACTGTTCCTCGCTCTCGGTCTCGAACCGATCGTGCAGTGGCTCGTCGACCGCAAGGTCCCGCGGTCGCTGTCGGTGCTCATCGTCGTCGTGGCATTCATCCTCATCGTCGTCGGTGTCGCACTGCTCATCGCGCCGGCCGTGATCAGTCAGATCCAGACGTTCGTCGCGGATCTGCCCGGGATCGTGGCGAACCTTGCCACGACCGGGTGGGTGACGGAGCTCGAGGAGCAGTTCACCGGCGCGATCGACATCGATGCGGTGTTCGCCAACATCGCGGACTGGGCCTCGGATCCGAAGAATGTGCTCTCCCTCGGCGGCGGCGTCGTGTCGATCGGGGCGGGAATCCTCAGCTTCCTCACCGGGGTGATCATCGTCGTCATCCTCACCATCTACTTCGCCGTGTCCATGCCGACGATCAAATCCGCGATGTTCTCCCTGGTCGCGGCCTCATCGCGGCCGACGGTCGAGTCCGTCACCGAGGAGGTCACCCGATCCATCGGACGCTACGTCCTCGGCCAGGTGTCGCTGGGTGTCATCAACGGCGTATGCTCGGCGATCTTCCTCACCATCATCGGCGCCCCGTTGCCGGCACTGTTGGCGTTCGTGGCGTTCCTCGCCTCGCTCATTCCCCTGGTCGGCCCGATCACCGGGGCGATCATCATCACCGCGTCCTGTCTGATGGTCTCGCCCGGACTGGGCATCACAGCCGGAATCTACTACCTCGTGTACATGCAGGTCGAGGCGTATCTGCTCAGCCCGCGGATCATGAACAAGGCCGTCGACGTGCCCGGTGCCCTCGTCATCATCGCCGCGATCGCCGGCGGAACCCTCGGTGGGGTGCTCGGTGCGGTGGTCGCGGTGCCGGTGGCCGCCTCGGCGCTCATCATCATCCGCAAGGTCGTCGTCCCGGCGCAGGCGAAGAAGTAGCAGCGGCTGGCCGACTGTCAGTCGTGGTCGTCGTGGTGGTCGGAACCGATCCGGGTGACGAGGGCGTGGATGATGAGCTTGCCGATGAAATATGTGCCGAAATAGCCGACTGCTGCGACGACGAGCGTGACGAGCAGGTTGGACTCCCCGGTGCCGACCACCGACAGCGTGGCGAACACCGTGACGGTGATCGCCGCGAGATACGGGATCAGTCGGAGGACGGGGGACTCGGGCTCGCTCACGGGGCTGAGTCTAGCAACGGGGTACCGGAGCATCGATGCGGAGTCTAGGGTGGAGCCCATGACTGAAGCCGACTGGAGAGCTCAGCGCGACGACGCCGTCCCCGAGGATGTGGAACGTCTGCTCGCAACCGTGCCGGAATGGTTCGGCAGACCCGAATCCAACGCCGAATACATCGACGACGCGCGCCGCATGGAAACGTGGACGGTCCGCGACGAACGTGGCCGAGTCGTCGGAGTCACGCTGGTGACGCAGCACTTCCCGCAGACCAGTGAAATCCATTTCACCGTCGTCGACCGCTCCGTCCACGGCGGGGGAGTCGGGACTGCGATGATCGAAGCCATCACCGAGGATGTGCGGGCCCGTGGGTCGCGGCTGCTAGAAGTGAAGACCTTGGGCCCGTCGAAGGAAGATCCGAACTATGCGCGGACCCGTCACTTCTACGAGAAGATGGGCTTCCTGCCTCTGGAGGAGACCGACCTGTGGGGAGCGGACACGCCCTGCCTGATCATGGTGAAGCCGGTGGGGTGAGACTGCGGACGACTGTCCGCGCTCGCTAGAATTCCTGCACCATCGTCTGCTGATGGACTCGGCCGCCCTGCCAGCGGATGCCCGGAACCGGCGGGGTCGGGCCGTGCACGCGGAAGCCCGAGCGCTCGAAGAAGCGCACCGCACCATGGTTCTCGACGAGTGTCTGGAGGTGGCAGCCGGGAACACCATGCTCCCGCAGCCGATCGATCCACGCCGCCATCAGCGCTGCCCCGGCGCCCGTGCCGCGTGCCTCAGGGGCGACGTTGATGTGCAGATGCGCCGGCCACCGAGGATCGAGGAGCTCGCCGGACGCGGGCCGTCTGTGCAGACGATCGCGGATCGCGTCCGCCGTGCTGCGGGCGAAGAAAGCCACTGAGGATGGCCGTCGCATGATCAATCGAGCCGAGATGGCGTCGCCGAAGAGCTTGTCCTCGCGGGGAAACTCTGCGGTGTCGAGACATCCGGCCAGGTAACCGACCGGTCCCGACTGCGTCCATGCGAGCAGAACTGACTGAGGATCGTGGCGGATATAAGGAGTCAGGTAGACCTCGGCTTCGGACTCAGGATCTCCCCACAGCGTGCCCGTGGGCGAGCCCTCTCCTGCGCGTGCGAAGAGAGCCTCAAGGGCTTCGCGATCTTCCGGAGAGCAGGGCCTGATGTCCACGCCGACAGTCTCTCAGATTCCGGGCGAATCTCACCTGCGAACTCCCTCCACGGCTATTGTCCGCACCCGGGTTCCGACCTAAGGTGAGAGGACACGGACACATCCGCTCCGCGCCTCCGACCGCCATCGGACGAGGCACGTGTTGTGGGGTGGATGGACTCACACGAAGGAGTGTCATGGCAGTCTACTCAGCACCCGGTACCGACGGTTCGCTCGTCACGTTCAAGCCCCGCTATGAGAACTACATCGGCGGAGAGTGGGTGCCTCCGAAGGACGGCAACTACTTCGAGAACATCACTCCCGTCACCGGCCAGGTCTTCACCGAGATCCCCAGCTCCACCGCAGACGATGTCGAGACCGCGCTCGACGCCGCCTGGGCCGCGGCACCGGCCTGGGGAAAGACGTCGGTCGCCGAACGTGCGAACATTCTGCTCAAAATCGCCGACCGCATCGAATCCAACCTCGAGATGCTCGCCGTCGCCGAAACCTGGGACAACGGCAAGGGCATCCGCGAACCCCTGGCCGCAGACCTGCCGTTGGCCGTCGACCACTTCCGCTACTTCGCCTCAGCCATCCGGGCGCAGGAAGGCGGCATCTCCCAGATCGACGACGACACCGTCGCCTACCACTTTCACGAGCCCCTCGGCGTGGTCGGACAGATCATTCCCTGGAACTTCCCTCTGCTCATGGCCACGTGGAAGCTCGCACCGGCGCTCGCCGCCGGCAACTGCGTCGTCCTCAAACCTGCCGAGCAGACTCCGGCATCGATCCTCGTCCTCGCCGAACTCATCGGCGACCTGCTGCCTCCCGGCGTCCTCAACATCATCAACGGATTCGGCGTCGAAGCCGGCAAACCGCTGGCGTCGAACAAACGCATCCGCAAGATCGCCTTCACCGGTGAGACGACGACCGGCCGCCTGATCATGCAATACGCCTCGCAGAACATCATCCCGGTCACCCTGGAGCTCGGCGGCAAGTCACCGAACATCTTCTTCGACGACGTCATGGCCGCCGACGACAGCTTCAGAGACAAGGCGCTCGAAGGCTTCGCGATGTTCGCCCTCAACCAGGGCGAGGTCTGCACCTGCCCGTCGCGTGCACTCGTCCAGGACTCGATCTTCGACGACTTCGTGGCCGCCGGCGTCGAACGCGTCCGCTCCATCAAGCAGGGCAACCCACTCGACACCGACACCCAAGTCGGCGCACAGGCCTCGAACGACCAGTTCGAGAAGATCATGTCGTACCTCAAGATCGGCAAGGATGAAGGCGCCGAGGTGCTCATCGGCGGCGACAAAGCCGAACTCGACGGCGACCTCGCCGGCGGCTTCTACATCCAGCCGACGATCTTCAAGGGCACGAACAAGATGCGCATCTTCCAGGAGGAGATCTTCGGACCCGTCGTGGCCCTGACCTCGTTCTCCGACTACGACGACGCGATCGCCACAGCCAATGACACGCTCTACGGCCTCGGAGCCGGAGTCTGGGCCCGCACCGGCAACACCGCCTACCGAGCCGGACGCGACATCCAAGCCGGTCGCGTCTGGGTGAACAACTACCACGCCTACCCGGCCCACGCCGCGTTCGGCGGATACAAGTCCTCGGGCATCGGACGAGAGAACCACAAGATGATGCTCGACCACTACCAGCAGACGAAGAACCTGCTGGTCAGCTACTCCGAAAATGCACAAGGATTCTTCTGATGAGTGAAACAGCCGAAACAGCCGCCCTCGAATCGACACCGACGATCGAGGGCGAAGAGAAATCGCGAGTGGCGATGACTCAGGCCGCCATCGACCTGCTTGCCGGCCTCGTCGACAAACACGGACAGCTCATGTTCCACCAGTCCGGCGGCTGCTGTGACGGCTCGTCGCCCATGTGCTTCCCCGAAGGCGACTTCCTCACCTCGGAAGCCGATGTGCTGCTCGGACACTTCGAACTGCCCATCGACGATGCCGAGAAGGCCGGACTGGACTTCTGGATGTCGACGGAGCAGTTCGAGTATTGGAAGCACACGCATCTGACGATCGATGTGGTGCCGGGACGGGGGAGCGGCTTCAGCGTCGAATCACCGACGGGAAACCGCTTCATCATCCGCTCGACGCTCATGGACGTCGGCTGAGACGAGGCGCGACCGGGGAACCGGCGCAGCTGATGCCCGATTGTGTGCTCGATCCACGGCGTTCTGATCGCAGAAAACGCCGTGGATCGACCACACAATCGATGCCGCAGAACGCGTGTAGCCGCCGCGCCTGCGAGAAGAGGTCACTTCCCGGCGCTCAGCACCTCGGGTTCGCCCAGGGAGAGCATCAGCCGGTTCGCCCAGTTGAAGAAGGCGGCACAGCTGAGTGCGTCGATGATGTCGCCGTCGTCCAGACCCGCCGCACGCAGCTGCTCGACATGTGCGACGCCGAAGGACTGCGGGGTCAGGGTCAGCGCCACCGAGGCATCGACGACGGCATCCCACACCTGATCACCGAGGTGACTCTTCGTACCGATTCCCTCGTCGAGGAGGCGCTGGACGACGTCCCGACGCCCGGATTCCTCGGTGGCCCGATCCGCGTGGACCGACGCACAGAACAGGCACCCGTTGAGCCGGGAGGCCGCGGTCGCGGCGAGCTCGCGTTCGGCCCGGCCGAGTCCGTCGGTGGTGTTGAAGAAGATGTCGAAGTCGGTCAGGGTCCGTGCCTTGAGTGCGGCAGGATCCCTCGCCAGCAGCCGGAAGTACGGGTTCTTCGCCCGTCCGGCCTCGATGAGGGCATCCCGTTGGTCATCGCTGAGGTCCGCCTCGGCGACGGGAGCGATCCACGGCACCCACCCGAGCCCACCTTGCTGGAACAGCTTCGGGCGGTGGAGATTCGGATACGTCTTCACCCGGTCGCCGACGGCTTGCAGAGCTTCGTCCACCCTCGCCGAGGCGGGGCTGTCGTCGGCATCGTCCGTCTCGTCCGCGGATTCGCCTTTTGACCGGTCCGCCTGGTGCGGTTGGGAATCCGCGGTCGCGGAGGCCGCATCGGTGAGTGCGGCAAGACCGGTGCTGATGCGGATCTGGAAGTTGAGGAAGGAGACGAGCTGAGCGAGAGTGACGATCCCGTCCTCGTCCCATCCGGCCTCGAGCAGCAGCCCGAGGTGACCCGGGCGGCTGTCGCGCGGATGGAGGACGAGGAGATGAGTGAATTCGAGTCCTGCCGTCAGCTTCTCACCGAGTCTCTCTGTCGTCGCCTCGGCGGCAGTCAGCCACGGCCCGGGGACGTTCTCGTCAGCCAACGCCGCGGATTCGAAGATTCCGTAGGGACCAGCTGTGCCGGCAGCCGCAGTCGCCTCGTCGAGGAGTTCGGCGACCGCCCAGGACACGGACTCGTCTTCGTCACGCAGGAGATCACGGTAGAACTCCTCGGCCCGCTCGGAACCGAGCAGCCCCGCGGTGAACGCGGCGACCGCATAACGGTCGCGGTAGCTCACGCCCTTCGGATCAGCGGGTTCGAGCAGAGCCTCGAAACTCAGCTGAGCATTCTCCTTCGCCTGCGTCCGGTGATCACGCAGCTCATCGAGAGGATCATTCGCCGAGATTCCGGCGAGCAGGTTGATGATATCGGCCATCTCAGTGCACCCTCTCCTTGGTCACGGAGAACCCGAGGGCGGGTGCCACCTCGGTGGCCAGCAGTTCGATGGACCGCAGAGCGGTCTCGTTCGTCGCCGGAACCGAGTGCACCTGGAAGCTGACGTCAGTGGCCCGATCGAGGACGCGGTCATGCTGCAGACGTTCGCTCACCTGCTCGGGCGTGCCGAGGTATGTGTCGGTGGCGACGAGGAGCTCATCGAGGCTCAGCCCAGAGGTGTCATAGCCGACGAGGCGGTCGGCCTCGGCCCGCAGTGCCGGTTCGGTGATCTCGCGCAGCCGGGGCAGATCCTCGGCATCGGCGACCACGGCGGTGCGGGAGGCGAGGATGCGCGGTTCGGCCCCCTCGGGCAGCTGGGAGAGATAGGTGTCGATGACCGGCAGCTGCACCTCGTCGAGGCGTGCCGCCGGATTGTCCTGGGGACGCGGCTGAGTCCGCGAGAGCATGAGACCGTCACCGGCAGCGCCTGCCGCACCGGCTCCGCCGGCGGAGAACGTCGCCTGCCACAGTCGTCGCTCGAGGCTCGGACGCTGCCCATCGGGAGCAGGGTAGAGACCGTGGTCGGTGGGCAGCCGGTCGCCTGAGAACAGTGTGCGCAGGGTCGTGAGGTTGTCGGCGAAGACCTCACGACGCTCATCGAAGCTCGTGCCGAAGGCGGGGAACGACTTCGGGTTCCCGCCCGAGCCCAGACCGATCTCGAGGCGACCGCCGGAGAGCTCGTCGAGGACGGCGGCGTCTTCGGCCACGCGCACGGCATTCTCCATCGGCAGGGTGATGATCGCGGTGCCCAGAGAGATTCGGGTGGTGCGGGCTGAGGCGTGGGAGAGGAAGACGAGTGGGGAGGGCAGTCCGCCCTCTGCCGCGGAGAAGTGATGCTGGGCGACCCAGGCCGAATGGAAGCCGAAGTCCTCCGCTGCCTCGATCTGTTCGAGGGCGAAGCGATACCGGTCTGCGGCGGGGGCGTCTTCGAGCAGGCGGGTGAAGAATCCGAGCCTCGGTCCGCCTACCTGAGTATCGGTCGCCTGAGCGTCGGTGGGTTGAGGGGTCATGGTTCTCAGCTTTCTGCTGCTGCGGTGAGCAGGGTCGGGGTTGCCGGTCGATTGTTCGCAGGCGCTGCAACGGCCGACAGCGTCGCGGGACGGGGGATCGCCTCGAGCAGAGTGCGGGTGTAGACAGAGCTGGGGCGAGTGAAGATCTCTTCGGTCGCGCCGTCGTCGACGAGGTGTCCGTGCGACATCACGGACACCGTATCAGCGATCTGGCGGACGACGGCGAGATCATGGGTGATGAAGACGTAGGTCAGACCGAGCTCCCTCTGGAGCTCGTCGAGCAGTGTGAGGATCTGCGCCTGCACGGTCACGTCGAGAGCCGAGACAGCCTCGTCGAAGACGACGAGTTCGGGTTCGACGATGAGGGCGCGGGCGATCGCCACTCGCTGCAGCTGTCCGCCGGAGAGTTCGGCGGGACGCCGGTCGAGGAAGTCGGCAGGCAGCGCCACCCGGTCCATCGCTTCGGTCACGAGCCGCGGTCGGGAGGCGCGATCGCCGAGGCGGAAGTTGCGCAGAGGCTCCGTCAGGGTCGACCGGATCGAATGCTTGGGATCGAGAGCGGAGAACGGGTTCTGATGGACGAGCTGCACGGTTCGCCGGAACTCCCGCAGCCGCTGCCGTGAGGGACGACCGCGTCCGAGCTCCGCAGCATCGAAGTCACCGATGCGCACATGCCCGGACTGCGGGGTGAGGAACCCGGTCAGCGCCTTGCCCGTGGTGGTCTTGCCCGAGCCGGACTCGCCGACGAGACCGTGCGTGGTCCCGCGCACCACGGTGAAGTCCACCCCCTCGATGCCGGTGATCCGATCATCCGTACGGTCGAAGACATGGGTGAGCGATTCGACGGAGACGAACGGGTCTGCGGACTCCCTGGTCGCCTCGGCGCGGGCAGTTCGCGCCTTCGTCTGCAGTGCGGGAGCATCGGCGATGAGGCGGGAGGTGTAATCGGTGGCCGGGTCGGAGAAGACCCGTCCGGCCGGCCCCGATTCGACGATGCGTCCGCCCTGCATGACCACGACCTCGTCGGCGCGTTCGCCGGCGACGGCGAGATCGTGGGTGATGAAGAGGATGCCCATCCCGGTCTCGGCGCGCAGTTCGTCGAGGAGGTCGAGGACCTGCTTCTGGACGGTGACGTCGAGGGCGGAGGTGGGTTCGTCGGCGATGAGCAGGCGCGGGCGTAGCGCGACGGCAGCGGCGATGAGCACACGCTGTCGCATTCCACCGGAGAGCTCATGCGGGAACTGGTCGGCCCGCTTCTCCGGCTGGTCGATACCGACCCGGTCCAGCAGCTCGATGACCTGGGCGCGAGCCTCGGCGCGGCCCGCGCGACGATGGATGCGCAGCGCCTCGGCGACGGATTTCCCGACTGTCTGCAGCGGATTGAGCGAGGAACCCGGGTCCTGCGGGACGTAGCCGATCTGCGATCCGCGCACACCGCGCCAACCGGAGGTGCCCAGGCTGAGCAGATCAACCTCGCCGAGGCGGATCCGCCCGGCCGCGACCCTGGCCGAGGAGGGAAGGAGACCGATGACGGCGTTCGCCGTCGTCGACTTCCCCGAACCGGATTCCCCGACCACGGCGGTCATCGAACCGGGACGGACCACGAGATCGAGCTCGCTCACGGCCGGGGCCGCGGAGCCGCCTCGGTGGGAGTAGTCGACGGACAGGCCGTCGATGCGCAGCAGTGAGGAGTCGGTCATGATGTCACCTTTCGCAGGGTGTTGCCGATCTGGTGGGTGGCGAGCACGATGGCCATGACCACGAGGCCGGGCAGCACTGTCAGCCACCAGGCGGTGGCGACGAAATTGCGGCTTTCAGCGATGATGAGTCCCCATTCCGGGGTGGGCGGCGGGGTGCCGTAGCCGAGGAACCCGAGCGTGGAGATCTGGAGGATCGCCGAACCGACCTGGAGGACCGCCAGCGAGAGCACGGGAGAGATCGAATTCGGGAGGATATGGCGAGTGAGGACGGAGAAGAAGGTGCCGCCGGAACCGTAGGCCGCGGCCACGAAGTCGCTCGTATTGATCTGCACCGCCTGTGACCTGGCGAGACGCGCAAACTGGGCGATGGCGGTGACGCCGACGGCGATGGCCGCGTTGATCGTGCCGAAGCCGAGGACCACGACGATCGAAAGGCTGAGCAGGATCGCGGGGATGGACAGCAGCACATCGATCAGGCGCATGAGCACATCGTCGACGAGCCCGCGCCGGGTGCCGGCGATCAGTCCGATCGTGGTGCCGACGATCAGTCCGACGCCGACGGCCACGAGCGCGGCCAACAGGGACTGGGAGGCGCCGTAGACGACTCGGGTGAAGGCATCCCTGCCGGTCTGGTCGGTGCCGAACCAATGCTCGAGACTCGGTGCCAGCAGGGCAGGGGTGTCTCCGCCGTCGTTGGGGTCGAAATGGGTGAACAGGCCGGGGACCAGGGCCCAGGCGATGGCGATGAGCAGAACCAGAGCGGAGACGATGGTCGCCGGGGAGAGCGCGGCGCGTGCCCGGCCGCCGCGTGCGCGCCGGGTCTCGGTGCCCTGGTCGCGGGTGAAGACGATGCTCATGAGTTCTTCTCCTTCGTCTCGTCATCCCAGTCGAGGTCGACGCCGACGCTGGCCGCGGATGCCGTGAGAGCGCGACGTGTGGGTTCGTCTTGGCTGCGCAGGGTCCTGCCCGCCGAGGAGGAGCTGCGTTTCGTGCGCAGCCGGACGTCGATGACGGGGTAGAGGAGGTCGACTGCGAGGTTGATGATGACGTAGCCGAAGGTGGCGATGACCACGACGGCCAGCAGGATCGGATTGTCCCGGTGGGTGACCGCTTGGGCGGTGATGAGTCCGATGCCGTTGCGGCCGAACACGGTTTCGGTGACCACTGCGCCGGCGACGAGTTCGCCGAAGACGAGCCCGATGATCGTCAGCCCCGGCAGCACCGCATTGCGGGCGACGGTGTGGACGAGGATCCACAGTTCGGAGGCGCCCTTCGCGGTGGTGACCTTGACGAAGCCGGAGGCCTGCACCTCGGTGATGGAGCGGATGAGCACCTGGGCGATCGGGGCCGAGAGCGGAACCGCCACGGTCAGGGTTGGCAGCACGAGCGCCTCGGCGGGGCCGGGATCGACGACTGAGACGACGCCGAGCTGGAAGGAGAAGACCTGGATGAGCAGGATCCCGAGCCAGAACACCGGGATGGAGATGAAGAGACTGGGCACCGAGTCGAGGACCCGGCGCACCCGAGCCGTCGGCCCGGTGGACGGTCCGAAGGTGGCGAAGACGGCGATGATCACGGCGAGGACGAGGGCGGTGACGAACCCGGAGGCCGCGAGCACCGCGGTCGACGGCAGAGCCGCAGCGATGATCGTCGACACGGCCGCGCCGGTCTGGACCGAATAGCCGAAGTCGCCCGTGAGGAACCCGGTGAGGCTGAGGACGTAACGCGACCACCAGGAGTCGTCGGCGCCGGTGGCCTCACGGATCTCAGCGATCTGGTCATTGGACAGACCCAGCGCCGGATCGGCGAAGCGGGCAGTGACGCCGTCGCCGGGGATGAGGCTGAGCAGGATGAACGCCGCGGTGAACGCGAGCAGCAGCACGAGGACCGCTTGGCCCAGGCGCAGGAAGAGGTAACGGGTGTCGAGGATCATTTCTCTCCTGCCAGCCAGGTGCTGTAGAAGTCGGGCCGTCCCACGGGTTCGGTGGCGAAGCCGTGGACGCGGCGGCGGAAGGCGAAGACCTGCGGCTCCTCGAAGAACGGCAGCACATAGGCCTGGTCGACGAGGTAGTCCTGGACCGCCTCGGCGGCCTGCTGGCGCTTCTCCTGGTTCGGTTCGGACGCCAGAGTCTCGAGGAGTTCGTCGACCTTCGCATCGACCGAATCGTCGTCGGCGTCGGGGCGGTCGGCTCCGTTGAGGAAGACATCGCGGTTGACAGACGAGTAGTTCGAGCGCAGGTTGTCGAAGTCGGCGCGGGCGACCATGGAATGGTAGATCTGCACGGTGTCGAGTTCGAGGGCGTCGAGGGTCTGCTTCGATTGGTCGCCGGGATTGATCGACAGGCGCACGCCCACACGGCGCAGCTGCTGTTGGATGAGGGTCTGGACCTCGTTCGACCGCGGCTGCGGCAGAGCGATATTCACCGTCAGCGCCAACGGCTGCCCGTCTTTGACACGAAAGCCCTGCCCGTTGCGCTCACTCCACCCGGCCTTGTCGAGGAGGCGGTTCGCCTTGTCCGGGTCGAAGTCCCACGACCCCGACTGGTCGACATACCCCATGGCGCCCTTGGCCAGCAGACCGGTGGCCAGCGGGTAGTTCGGGGTGAAGAGCTTGTCGACGATCTCCTGGCGATCGATGGCGGCGATGAGCGCTCGCCGGACGTCGATATCGGCAAGCAGGTCGTGGCGGAATCGGAAGTTGATGCTGTTGTTGATTCCGTTCGTCGCCTTCGCATAGAGGCGCAGCCCCTGCTCGGTCACACGGGACTCATCCGGTGCTTGGACGTCGCGGACGCCGTCGGCCTGCCCGGAGAGCACGGCTCCGATGCGCACGGAGTATTCGTTGTTGGTCAGATAGTCGATGCCGTCGAGGTGGGCTCGGCCCTGGTGCTTCAGATGCGGGGGAGCCCAGTCGTAGTCTTCGCGGGCACGGACTGAGAGCTTCGTGCCGATGGTCTCGGCCGTGATGTGGAAGGGCCCGCAGGTGTGGATCTGCGTGGCTCCGCCCGGGCCGAAGCCTTCGGCGTCGAGGTCGAGAGTGGAATCGGCGAGCAGTCCTGCGTTCATCGTCGACGTCGCCTGCGCGAAACCGGGGGAGGGGGCGGAGAAGTGGAACCGAACCCGATGCTCGTCGAGGACTTCGCTGCGCTCGTAGTTCGAGATCTGCTCGGACACCGGCAGCGTGCGTGCTTCGTCGCCGCGACCGAACAGGTCGAAGTTCTTCGCCACGTTCTCAGGTGTCAGCGGTGAACCGTCAGAGTAGGTCACGCCCTCACGGATGGTGAATGTGTAGGTCGTGGCATCGGCGTTCGTCTCCGGCAGTTCGGTCGCCAACCACGGATAGAGCTCGAGTGTCTTCGGATCCTGCCACAGCAGGCGTGCGGAGATGTTGTTCATGATCCCGCCGTTGGGGTAGAAGCCGACCGACGGCGGGTAGAGCAGGGTCCAGGTCTGGGGTTCGAAGTAGGTGAGCACTCCACCGCGGACGGGTTCGCCCTCGGCCAGCGAACCGGAGTCGTGGGGTGTGCAGGCGCTGAGGGTGAGCAGAGCGCCGAAACCGAGACCGAGGCTGAGGACCGAACGGCGGTCGAGGCGGCGCTGAGTCAGACGCGCGGAGGCGGAGAGACGGTCCGGCATGGAAGAGGTCCTTCGGGCAAGTGGGATGGAACAGAGGGAGATGAGTGTGATAGTTCAACAATATGCGGACATCGCAGGTGCCGTTGACGGCAGACAGAGGCGGTGTCCGGCATGGAGCCCGAAGTGGATGTGCATGCCATGAGTAAAGCGCATCCGTGCAATCACCGTCAATCCGGGGCTTAATATTGAGACATGTTGAACAGTGCGGAATTCGATCATCTCGTCATCGCCGTCCCAGATCTGCAGAAATATGTTGAGCAATGTGAGGGTCGTCTGGGGGTGAGTGCGGTCGACGGCGGTGCCCATCCGGGCTTGGGAACGGCCAACGCACTACTCGGACTCGAGCTCAGCGACGAACTCTCCGATTCGCTGGGACTCACACGACAGAGCAGTCCGAACCCGCTGACGTACCTCGAGATCCTCGGCCCCGATCCCGAGCAGGACCCTGCGCTGGCGGCCACGCGGTTGGCCGGGATCACCGCGCCGACCGTGCAGAGGTGGGCGATCCGTCCGGACGATTTCGACGGCTTCGTCACGGCCGCTGCGCTGTCACGGGAACCGCGCGTCCGCCTCGGCGAGGTCCATGACATGACCCGGCGCAGACCGGACGGAACCGTTCTCGACTGGCGTCTGACCAGGCGCGCCCCGCTGCCGTGGTCGGGGATCCAGCCGTTCCTCATCGACTGGAAGGACTCCGAGCATCCCGCGATGCAGGAGATGCCGTCGGTTCGGCTCGAGCGCCTGTGGGCCACCAGCGACGACCCGGATACGGTCGGGGAGGTCCTCGACTTCTTCGGCATCGGACTCGACATCATTGCCCTCGATGTCGAAGAAGGGGAGACTGAGGGCCTACACGCTCATCTGAAAGGTCCGGGTGGATCATGGACTCTCTGAACACCATTCCCGCACAGCTCGACCACCTCATCATCACGGTGCCCGACCTCGACGCCGGGGTCGCCGCCGTGGAAGAGGCCACCGGGCTGCGCGCGGTTCCCGGCGGTTCGCACCCGGGACGGGGGACCGCGAACTATCTGCTCGGACTCGCCCCGACGGATTGGCCGGACGGAGCCCACACCTACCTCGAGATCCTCGGCCCCGACCCGCAGCAGGAGCCGCCCGCCGACGGCACTCTGCCGCTCGACGCGCATCTGGCCACCGAGCCGACCCTGCAGACCTGGGCCATCCATCCGCCGGCGTTCCTCGCGAAGATCGCGGCCGCGAACACCGCAGGCATCGACTTCGGCGAGGTCCAGGACATGGCTCGCGACACCGCCGAGGGCGATCGCCTCGAATGGCGACTGACCACCCGTTCCCCGCTGCCGCATGAGGGTGCACAGCCGTTCCTCATCGACTGGGGCGAATCCGTCCATCCCGCTGAGGCGGCCCTGCCGACCCTCGAACTGCTCGATTTCCGTGTGGAATCGCCGGAGCCCGAGGCGGCGCGGCAGGTGCTCGAGGTGCTCGGGGCCGGTGACACTGCGGTGGTCGAGGGGCCGGACTGTCGTCTGCGTGCCAGGTTGCGCGGGCCCGGCGGCGTGCTCGAGTTCTGACTTCGCCGAAAAACAGGCTGAGTGTCGAGACACGGGTGTGTGCGCACGTTTCTCGACACGTAACCCGTTTCTCGACGGATCGGCAGGAGATAGACTCACAGGCGTGCTCAGTCGAACCCGTCTCGCCTCCCGTCCACGCCTCCGCACCCTGACCTCGCTTGTCGCTGTCTCGCTGCTCGTCGGACTGAGCGCCTGCGCGCCCGCCGCCGACGAAGAGACGCGGCCGACTCCGAAGGCGGCCGAAACGCAGGCCGCCTCGCCGGACCCGAGCGACTCAGCCGAGGCCAAGCCGAGTGAGTCGCCCACGCCCACCGAGACCGCAAGCGTGGAAGACGCGGGAGCGGCCGGAGTCAGCGAAGACGATATCGACGATCATGGCAGTGGCAAATGGGACCGGCCGAAAGAGGAGACCGGGCCGAACCGCGACGAGGGCAAAACCTTCAAGGTGGCCCTGCGCGTCGAGGACAACCTGCCCATCGACGTCGATGAGGCCGGCGACTTCATCATCAAGACCCTGCAGGACGAACGCGGCTGGCAGGACATGGACGACGTCTCCATCGAGCTCGTCGATGAGGGTCAGGACACGATGATCTCCATCGCCAGCCCCGATACCGTCGACGAGATGTGCCTGCCGCTGCGGACCCTGGGCAAACTCTCGTGCCGCAACGGACCCAATGTCATCCTCAACGCCAAGCGCTGGGTCTCTGCCACCGAAGAGTTCGACGATATCGTCCAGTATCGGCAGTACCTCATCAACCACGAGGTCGGTCACGCTCTCGGCCATGGCCACGAATCCTGCCCCGGACCAGGCAAGACCGCACCGCTCATGCAGCAGCAGACGAAGGGCCTGCAGGGGTGTGAGCCGAACGGATGGCCCTCGAAAGGCTAGTTCCGCGACAGTCGCGGACAGACTCCGGCCGATACAGCGCAGGCCCCGCAATTGCGGGGCCTGCGCTGTCATTGCGTGGACGTGCGTATCAGTGCTTGGGCGAGCGGGGCCGCAGAGAGTAGTCTCCGGCACCCTGCGTGGCCTTCTCGTACTCGATCTCATCGCTGACGGAGCTCGCACCGGACGGGGTCAGCGATCCAGGCTGTTCGACGACGGCGATGCTGTCGGTCGCGACGACCTCACGCTGATGGTCCGTCGGGGCGCCCGCATCGATCTTCGTGGCCAGGGCCTTCTCGCGAACGAACATGAGGATGACTGCCGCGATGATTCCCAGCGGGCAGACCCACAGGAAGATCGGCACGAGTGCATCGCTGTAAGCATTGACGATGATCGAATGGATCGGATCGGGCAGCGACTTGACCACTTCGGGGGTCAGTGAGTTCGACCCCGTGCCCTTCATCGCCTGGGCACCCTGGGGTCCCAGGGACTTGATGCCGTCCTCGAGGTTCGACGCCAGCCGCGAGGTGAAGAGCGAACCGATCAGCGACATGCCCAGCGTGCCGCCGATCTGCCGGAAGAAGTTGTTCGACGCCGTCGCCGTGCCGACCATCGCCACCGGGAACGAGTTCTGGACGATGAGCACGAGCATCTGCATCGACAGCCCCAGGCCGAGGCCCAGCACACACAGGCAGCCGATGACGACGAGAACGTTCTGATCGGCCGTGACGAAGGTCCCCATGAGGAAAAGGGCGACGCCGACGATCGCGCTGCCGAGCACCGGGTACCACTTGTACCGTCCCGTCTTCGAGACGACGAAGCCGATGATGACCGAGCTCGGCAGCATCACGGCCATCATGGGCACCATGAGGAGACCGGCCTTCGTCGCCTCGATCCCGTGGGCCATCTGCAGGAACGTGGGCATGTACGAAAGGACGCCGAACATGCCGATGGCGATGCACATGCCGGCGATCGTGCAGAGGACGAAGTTCGTGTCCTTGAACACGAACATCGGGATGACGGGTTCGGGAACAGCCTGTTCGACGAACACGAAGACGACGGCGCTGATGACGGCGATGGCGATGAGTCCGATGATGATCGGATCGTCCCAGTCGTACTGATGCCCGCCCCACGAGGTCGTGAGGATGAGTGCCGAGGTGAATTCGGCGATGAGGATCATTCCCGCGACATCGACATGGCGTTTGACCGACCGATCCGACTTGGGGACCTTGAGGAAGAGGATGGCGGCGATGAGCGCGAGCACGCCGAACGGAAGATTGAGAGCGAATGTCCAGCGCCAGCCCGGACCCTCGGTGATCCAGCCTCCGATCAGCGGTCCCGCCACCGAGGTGACCGCGAAGTTCGCCCCCATGATGCCCATATACGGGCCGCGTTTGCGCGCCGGCACAACCGCGGCGATGAGAGCCTGCGAGAGGATGATGAGACCGCCGCCGCCGAGGCCCTGAATGACGCGTGCGGTGATGAGGACGGCCATGTTGTGGGCCAGGAAGCCGACGATCGAACCGAGGATGAACATGCAGATGGCGAAGATGAAGATCTTCTTCCGGTTGAACGAATCGCCCAACTTGCCGTAGATCGGCATCATGATCGTCGACGCCAGCATGAACGCCGTCGAGACCCACAGCATCTGGTCGACGCCGTTGAGGTCACCGACGATGGTCGGCAGGGCCGTGGCCAGCATGGTCTGGTTGAGCGAGAACATGAACATTGCCAGCATCAGGCCGGTGAATAGCAGGATGACCGACGAGGTCTCGATCTCCGGCTCCTCCTCGGCGCCGTGCTGCTTCTCGGCAGCGGGCTCGGTGGCGGTAGTGGTCATTTCAGCCTTTCTAAGAGGGTCAGGAACAGTTCGATCGAGGAGGTGAACGCCTGGTCCACCCGTTCGTCGTCCAATTCGTGTTCGGTGTCGAATCGCGCGGAGGCGAAAGCATGCTCGAGCGGGATGCTGCATAGCTGCGCGAGCATCCGCGTGGCCCGTGCGGCGGTGTCGTCATCGGCAAAGGTGATTCCGCGACGTTCGATCCGCCGGCGGATGCCGGTGATGATCTGCTCGGAGTAGTGCCGCTTCGTCTCCATGCTGAGCATGCCGAGGTGCGGATGCCGAGCCTGGATCGCGCGCAGCTTCTGCTTGTTCGCTGACCGCGGCAGCAGGAATTCGAACGCGGCGCGGATGGTGAAGGAGAGATCCTCCACCAGACGCTCGCGCCGGGGCTCGAAGTCCTCGATGAATCGCTGCAGAGCGTCGGCGATATCGTCAGAGGTCGTCAGTCCGACGATCGCCATCTCCTTGGTGGGGAAATAGTTGAAGAACGTGCGCGTCGAGACCTCCGCAGCTTCCGCGATCCGAGCCACAGTCACCTCGTCGAGTCCATGATCGAAGACGAGATCGACGGCCGCGGCGTGGATGGATGCGCGGCGCTCACGGGTCTGACGCTCGCGCAGGGATTCGGTCGGTTCGGAACTCACCAGAAAATTATGCACCTCTTGCAAATTTGCACCAAATGCAGAAATGCATTCAATGCATTTCTCGACGGTGATGTTGTTCACATTCCGTCGTCGGGCCGTCGACAGGTGGGAATATATGTCCGCATGCACCTGTTGATTGAGTCGTATACGCTCAACTTTGAAAGAGGAGGTCAGCTTTGGCCACATTCTTCGGACCCGCAGGCTCGGGCGGAGACTCGTTCGACGAGTTCCTCGCTCGTTTCCTCCAGGGACAGACCGGAGCCCGCCGAGGCCGTTCCGTCGACATCAACCGACTGCTGAGCAAGCGCAGCCACGAGGTCATCGAAGCGGCCGCGGAGTTCGCAGGACGACACGGTCAGTCCGAGGTCGACGCGCTCCACATCCTGCGCACCATGGTCGATTCCGAACCCGGAATCTCCGCCGTGCGCCAGGCCGGCGCCGATCCCGAGGCCATCGCCCATGCGATCGAGGAGCGCCTTCCGGCCAGCACCGACACCGAGGCGGATTCCACGCCCACACTGACCGGTTCGGCCCAGCGCGCCCTGCTCGACGCCTACCAGGTGGCGCGCGCCTTCGGGTCGACCTACATCGATCCCGAACACATGTTCTTCGCCTTCGTGCTCAACCAGGAGATGCCCGCCGGTCGGATCCTCGCCCAGGCAGGCGTCACCCAGGCTGCACTGCAGGCCGGTGCCGAGGCGGCCGAAGCCGCAGGCATGCACCCCGGCCAGGAGGCCGAAGGCGAGGACGGTCAGGAATCCGTGCTGGAGAAGTTCGGCACGGACCTCACCGAGCTCGCCGCCGTTGGCAAACTCGATCCCGTCATCGGCCGCTCGGAGGAGATCGAGCAGACGATCGAGATCCTCGCCCGCCGGACGAAGAACAACCCGGTTCTCCTCGGCGAGGCCGGTGTCGGCAAGACCGCGGTCGCCGAGGGGCTCGCCCAGGCCATTCACTCCGGAGAGGTGCCCAAGCAGCTGCAGGGCAAGCGCATCATCGCGCTCGATATGCCCGGAATGCTCGCCGGCACCCGCTACCGCGGTGACTTCGAAGAGCGCCTGACCGGAGCGCTCAACGAGATCGCCGATGACGGAGACATGATCGTCTTCGTCGACGAACTCCACACCCTCGTCGGTGCCGGCGGCAACGGCGAGGCGAACTCGATGGACGCCGGCAACATCCTCAAACCGCGTCTGGCCCGCGGCGATCTGCACATGATCGGCGCGACCACGCTCAAGGAGTACCGCACCATCGAGAAGGATTCGGCTCTCGAACGTCGCTTCCAGCCGGTGACCGTGGGTGAGCCGAGCGTCGAGGATGCGGTGACGATCATCGACGGGCTGAAGGACCGCTACGCGGAGTTCCACGAGGTCACCTACACCGCCGAGGCGGTCCGCGCGGCCGTGGAGCTGTCGAACCGCTACATCACCGACCGGTTCCTGCCGGACAAGGCTATCGACCTCATCGACCAGGCGGGAGCCCGGATGTCGCTCAGGCGCGGACCCGCGGTCGATATCGATGCACTCAAGCTCAATCTCTCCGAACTCGAAGCGGAGAAGAAGTCCGCTATCGAGGTCGAGGACTACGAGCGTGCCGGCCGTGTCCGCGATGAGATCAACGAGGTGACCGCCCGGATCGAATCTGCTGAGAATCCGGACGCGGAGGCCGCGAAGACCGCTGCCGCCGAGGCGATCATCGGTGAACAGGAGATCGCGCATGTGGTCTCCCGGGCCACCGGAATCCCGGCAGCACGGATGACGCAGAGCCAGAAGGCACGACTGGCGAATATGGAAGAGGTCCTCCACGACCGCGTGGTCGGACAGGACGAAGCCGTGACCGCCGTGTCGCGCGCAATCCGCCGCAGCCAGACCGGTATGGCCGATCCCAATCGGCCTATCGGCAGCTTCCTCTTCCTCGGCCCCACCGGTGTCGGCAAGACTGAGCTGGCGAAGGCTCTGGCGCAGACCCTGTTCGACGACGAGTCGGCCATGATTCGCTTCGATATGAGCGAGTTCGGCGAACGCCACACGGTGTCCCGCCTCGTCGGTGCTCCTCCCGGCTACGTCGGCTACGACGAGGCAGGGCAGCTGACGGAGAAGGTCCGCCGTCGCCCGTATTCGGTCATCCTCCTCGACGAGGTCGAGAAGGCCCACCCGGATGCGTTCAACCTGCTGCTGCAGGTCCTCGACGACGGACGACTCACCGACGGCCAGGGCCGCACGGTCGACTTCCGCAACACCGTGGTCATCATGACCTCGAACCTCGGTTCCGAGTTCATGTCCGGTACTCCGCTGGGCTTCGCTTCCGGGGCTGCGGGAGACGCGGAGAAGGATCTCAAGGCCAAGGTCATGGGTCGCCTCAAGGAGTTCATGCGGCCGGAGTTCATCAACCGCATCGATGACACCGTGATGTTCTCGCGGCTCGATCGCGAGCAGCTGCGGTCCATCGTCGATCACCAGCTGGCCGCGTCGAAGCAGCGCCTCGAGGCTCAGGGCATCGCCCTCGACGTCTCGGCAGAGGCTCTCGACTGGCTGGCCGATGAAGGCTACGAACCCGAGTTCGGTGCCCGTCCGCTGCGTCGCGCGATCCAGCGCGAGCTCGACGATCGCATCGCCGATCTCCTCGTCACCGAGGCGGTCGATGAGGGCGGCACCGTGCGTGCCACTGTCGAAGGCGGCGCACTCAAGGTCGTGGCCGGCACCCTCCCGGAGCCGATCATCGCCTGATCACCGAGGCGGCCCGGCACCGGCCGTCGCCACAGAGCCCGGGGCGGAGGATTCTCATCCTCCGCCCCCGGGCTCTTTTGTGTTCCTGATTCAGCCCGACACCGCGGTGGTCGCCTCGGGCTGGGGGTCGTTCGCTCCGAGGATGCGGTTGAGGACGAGTCGTTCGCCGAGCGTCCACGTGGTCGTCGTCGCCAGATAGAGCGCAGCGGCCAAGGGGACGAAGAGTGCGAAGATCGCCGTGAGGAACGGCATGAAGCTCAGGGTCTTCATCACTCCTGACAGATCCGGCATCGCCGGAGCATCTGCCCCGTTCTTCGCCGGGGGAGCGGTCGGAGTCTCGGGTGTGGCCGGGGTGAGCAGGTGTCGGGAGAATCCCGCGACGACGGCGATGAGGACGACGAGGATGAGGTAGACCGTGATAGCGGTGCCGGTCAGATCGCCGGTGCCGAGCAGTTTGACGAAGCTCGTGCTCAGCGGCAGGCCGAAGAGCGTATGCCCGAGCAGCTCATTGGCATGCCCGCCGATCGTCGCATTGATGAAGAGACCGTAGACCGCCATGAGCACTGGGGTCTGTGCCAGCACCGGCAGACATCCGGCAAAGGGGGAAGCATTCTCCTCTTTGTACAGCTCCATGAGCTTCTGCTGCATGAGCTCGGGCTTGTCTTTGTACTTCTTCTGCAACTCGCTGATCTTCGGCGCCAGTCGTTTTCGAGTGATGCCTGCCCTGACCTGGGACACCCCGACGGGGACGAGCACGGCGCGGACCAGGACGGTGAGCACGATGACGGCCAGGGCGGCACTGAAGCCGCCGGCGAGTGGTTCGAGAATGTCGCTGATCCCCGTGACCACCGTGTAGGCGGCCTCGACGAGCAGGCGGATGGGCAGGAATTCGTAGATGTTCACGGGTGAGTGTCCTTCGGACAGGGCGCACTGAGGCGCGGTTGAATGGGCCGTTGAAGGCCATCACCGTGACAATTGCCCGCGCCGAGGCGGGGGAGGCGTTCCGTGCGGAACAGGTCGTTCAGGCGATGGCGTGAACGACGGTAGAGGGGGCTCTGGGCAGGGCCGTACCTGGAGTTCCGGGCTCTTCCGGCATGCGGAATTCGCGGATGCTTCGGCGCGTGCCCGGCAGAGACGGCGGGCGCGCCGACAGCGAGAGCACACGCAGCAGAGCCATGCTCGCCCATGCGGCGATCGGCGTCAGCAGGGCCGCTCCGAGGAGAGCCAGGACGATGAGATGCGTGGGGGACTGGGGCACGACCGAGTCGAGGTCGGAAGAGAGCACGACGACGAGCAGCTGCAGAGTCAGCCACATATTCGCCATCATCTCGCTCCCTTCCCGGTGCGTCGATGCTAACACGCGGGCCTGTGCGGAGGTCTCAGTCCTCTGCGTCGGCGGCGAGGTCCGGATCTCGGGCGAGACGCACGAGTGCGGCCGCGAGGCCGGCGAGGTCGTCGTCACCGACCAATGCGGTCAGCTTCTCGTCCTGCTCCGGCAGCCCGGCCGTCTTTGCGCCCTTGCGGACGAGGGGGTCGAAGGCGGGCCTCACCGAGGGCCAAACCTGCTGGACCTCTCGGAGGAAGATTGACGCTCCGGTCGGACCGATGCCGGTGAATTCCTGCAGCAGCCTCGCAATCCGACCAGGCTGCCCCTCGGCCTCATCGCGCAGCTTCCGCAGGTCCCCGTCCCAGCGGTCGATGAGCAGATCGGCGGCCTCGGCCAGACGGGTGGCGGTGCTCTCGTCGTAGCGCCGATATCCGCCTCGACCGAGCGCATCGACCCGTTGCTGCCACGTGCTCGCGCGCAGACGCTGCGGCGTCCTCCACTTCGCCGAGAACAGCTCGCGCGCGCTCGCGAGGGCGATGTCGGAGCTGATGCGCGTCGACAGGAGCAGGCTGAGGACGAGCAGCTGCCACAGCGGGGCCGGCTTGTCCCGGAGAGTGATCGCAGCCTCCGCGGCGAAGGTGCGCCCGTGCGCATCGATGAGTCGAGCGGCGTGTTCTCGCTGTGTGCTCATGCGGCCGATCCTATGTCCGGGCCCGGTCGAAGAGTCAAGGGCCACCGGAGCCTCAGCCGCCGGTGCCCGTCCGCTCACAGCGGCACGGTCCCGCTTCCAGCGGATCCGCGCCCGGTTCGCTGCCGCCGGGTCGCACAGTTGAGACATGCTTACACGCCCCGCAGCCACACTGTCCATGTTCTCCGACTCCGACGAGGTCGACGCGGCCACCGCGATCCCCGAATCCCAGCGCATGCTCTACGCCTACCGGTCCGTTGTCTTCAACGGCGAGCTGCGGGACGAGAACGGAATGGAGATCGTCTCCCGACTCGTCCTCCTCTCCGCCGAGGATCCGCGTTCCGATATCCACCTGTGGATCAACTCTCCCGGCGGATCCGTGCCGATGATGCACGCGATCTCCGACACCATCGCCGCCCTGCCCAATGACGTGGTCACGATCGCCTTCGGGTGGGCCGCCTCGGCGGGACAGTTCGTCCTCAGCATGGGAACGCCCGGACGACGTCTCGCCCTGCCTCACGCCCGTATCCTCCTCCACCAAGGATCGAGCGGGATCGGCGGAGCCGCCGCCGACATCGAGCTGCAATCAGCTGACCTCCGATCGGTCAGAGACACCGTCCTGCACCGGATCGCCGAGGCGACCGGAAAGACCTACGACCGCATCTTCGAAGACTCCCTGCGTGACCGGTGGTTCACCGCCGAGGAGGCGATCGAGTACGGACTCATCGATCGCGTCATCGACTCCCCGTCCGACCTTCGAGCTCAGATCGGAGGAAGCCGATGAGCCAGTACACGATCCCCAATGTCGTCGACCGAACCGGTGGCGGCGAGAAGATCGTCGACGTCTACTCGCATCTGCTCGGCAACCGCATCGTCTACCTCGGCGTGCCCCTCGACGACGGGGTGGCGAATACGATCATCGCGCAGCTGCTCCACCTCGATTCGAGCAGCAGGGACCTGCCGATCAGCATGTACATCAATTCCCCGGGCGGCTCCCTGACCGCGATGACGGCGATCTTCGACGCAATGCACCACATCGGCGCACCCGTGGCCACCACCTGCGTCGGGCAGGCGGTCGCCGATGCGGCCGTGCTCCTGGCCGCCGGAGAACCCGGCCAGCGGGCCATGCTCGCACATGCCCGCGCTGTCCTGCGACAGCCGCATGCCGAAGGGGCGCGGGGCACGATCCCCGACCTCATCGTCGCCGCAGACGAGATCGTTCGGCAGCGGCGGGACGTCGAAGAGATGCTCGCCGACAGCACCGGTCGGACCTCAGAGCAGATCCACCGTGACTTCGATCGCGACCTCGTCCTCGACGCGAAGGCGGCGCGGGACTTCGGACTCGTCGACGTCATCCTCTGACCGCGTACTCTCACCGCGGTGGGCGGAAGTACTCCCCGAGGATGACGACGGGGTCCGGACCGGGTCGCTACGATCGGAGAATGAGACCGGACCGTCCAGACCGCCGCGCGCGCAGGCGAGTCGTCCTGCTCACCGTAGCCGCAGCGGTGCTGCAGCTGCCGTTCGCCATCGTCCTCGCCGCGGCGACCGAGACGTCTGCGGCCGCGATGATCATCCGCATCGGCACCGCGGTCCTCTCACCGGCGATCTTCATCTTCGCAGCGCGGTGGCCAGGACCGCGCGTGGCAGTACTGGCAGGGCTCGTCCTCCTCGACGTCCTCGTGTGGGCGGCGGCGACGCCCGATCCGGGCCCCGGCGGATTCGGCATGGGACCAGGTGCGTGGAGCGACCGCGGTCCCTGGTCGCCCGCGGAGGCCGGGCCCGGGACGACGCCGTTCTACGCTGCCTTCCTCTTCGCCGTCGTCGCCGCGATCGTCCGCGGAAATGCAGTCTGGGCGATCGCCTCGGCGGCGGGGGCCTGGGCGGGCTGCCTGCTGCTGGGTCCCCTGCTGGGAATCGACTGGTCGGTAGGACGGGTGGTTTCGGCGACGATGGGACTCGCCATCGCCGTGGGCATCGGCGCATTCGTCCGCCGCCGCAGCGAACTCCGTCGCCAGGAGGCAGCCCAGCAGAACGCGCGTCGCGCCGAGGTCGCCCAGGCCGAACGACTGCGCATCGCCCGGGACCTGCACGACGTCCTCGGCCATGCTCTGTCCCAGATCAACGTCCAGGCCGGAGTCGGCGAACACCTCATCGACCGCGATCCGGAACAGGCGCGGTCCGCACTCGCGGCCATCAGAGAACTCAGCCGCACAGGGCTCAATGAAGTGCGCACCGTGCTGCACACGATGCGCTCCGACACCGGTGCTGCGGAAGGCTCCGGACCGGCGCCCTTGGCTCCGATCCTCGGGCTCGACGCCGTTCCGGCGCTGGTCTCCCGCCTCGTCGGCTCCACTGACATCAGGGTGGACGATCGGCGGGATACGGACGCCGAAGGAGTAAGAGAGACACCCGGCCAGTCAACGGACGCAGCCGCCTATCGGATCATCCAGGAAGCACTGACGAACGTGCTCAGACATGCCGGCGCCGGCAGCGCACGGGTCGTCATCGCACGGAGCTCGGATCGGCTGCGGGTGAGCATCAGTGATGATGGGACAGGACTCCCAGACGGAGTCGAAGGGACGGGAATCATGGGCATGCGCGAGCGGGCGAAGCTGCTGAAAGGGTCACTCGTCCTGACCTCGGAGGGGCGGCAGGGAACCACCGTCGACGTCGACCTCCCCTGGAACGCCGACACCATAATGACACCGGACGAGGAGCCGCACCGATGACACCGATCCGAGTCGCCATCGCCGATGACCATCAGCTCGTGCGCGCCGGCTTCGCCTCACTGCTCGACTCCGAGGACGATATCGAGGTCACGATCCAAGCCTCCGGCGGGCACGCCCTGCTCGAAGCGCTGCGCACAGCACCCGTCGACGTCGCCCTCATGGACATCCGCATGCCCGACGGAGACGGACTGTGGGCGACGGAGGAGATCGCCGCCGATCCGCGGCTCGACGCCGTCCGCGTGGTGCTCGTGACCACTTTCGGACTCGACGAATACATCGTCCGCGCCGTGCGCGCCGGGGCGAGCGGTTTCCTACTGAAGGACACCGACCCGACCGACCTCATCCGCGCCGTGCGGGTCGTGGCCGCCGGAGAGGCCCTGCTCTCGCCCGAAGTCACGAAATACCTGCTCTCCCGCATGTCCTTGGGGCTGAAGGCAGAACCCGACTCCGGGCTCGACGTTCTCACCGACCGCGAACGCGAAGTTCTCGCGCTCGTCGGCCGCGGTCAGTCGAACGACGAGATCGCCGAATCGCTCGTGCTCTCCCCGCTGACCGCGAAGACCCATGTCTCGCGCATCATGACGAAGGTCGGGGCCAGAGACCGCGTCCACCTCGTCGTCCTCGCCTACGAATCGGGACTGGTCTCGCCCGGCTGGCTGAACGAGCACTGAGTTCTGCTCCATGCGGAGCAGCGCAGGTGACTCCCGTCGGCGGATTCGCAGCGACAGGCTTGCGGTGTGTCATTGATGTCAGGTCCACGAACGGCGTGGACACCCGCCAAGGAGGCATCATGCACATGGAACACGGACCGCTGGCCTGGCCGTTCTTCTTCCTCATCCCGATCTTCTGGGTCCTCGTCATCGGACTCATCGTCACCCTCATCGTGACCCTCAACCGTCGCCGGTGGCGGCAGGCCGGGGGACCGCCGTGGGCAGCTGCGGCACGAGAGGGAACAAGGAGCGCCGAGGCGACTCTGGCCCAGCGCTTCGCCCAGGGGGACATCGAGGAAGCCGAATATCGCGCCCGACTCGAGGTGCTGCGGGCGAACCGGCTCGAGGCCGGGAACGGCTGAGCCGCTCAGGCTGCGAGAGCGAGCCGTACCTGACCCGCTGCCGGCGGAGCGGGTGCGGCTCGCGTCATATCGGTCGCCGACAGCAGCGCGGTCGCAGGGACCCCGGAAGTCAGGCCGAAGGCGGCGAGCACGAGGACCTGCGGCAGCTGGAGCCCGAGCACCTCGGCCACTGCCTCGATGACCTCCGACGACGGGTCCTTGAGACCGCGTTCGACCTCGGAGAGGAACTGGGTCGAGACCCCGGACCGATGGGAGACCTGAGCCAAGGTGAGACCCAGATCGGTGCGGCGCAGTCGGAGAGCGCGGCCGAGCGCCTCACGCCACAGCGGCGGCGGGGTCGAGCTGTGCGGGAGCATGTCGGTCATGGGATGAGCCTACGGTCGGTGGGGCCGCCTCGGCGAGGGTTTCTGCTGTCAGCAGATGAGAATGACTGACGTGAAGTGGCTCACAGGTGTTGCGGAAACGGCAGGAGGTTAAGTTAGGCTGGCCTACGTTAATGTCGAGGGGCCGCATCAGGCTCCGACTACTGTCGAAAGGACAGGAATGTCAGTTCCTCACAGCCGCCGGACCGTCATCGCCGGAGCGCTCGTCGCACTCTCGCTCACCGCCACCGCCTGCGGGCAGGGATCGCAGGCCGCGGAGGAATCCGGGTCCGCGAATTTCGAGACCGTGACGATCAAGCACGCACTCGGCGAAGCGGTCATCGAATCCGAGCCCGAACGCGTCGTCACCCTCGGTCAGGGATCGACGGAAACTGCGATCGCTTTGGGCAAGACGCCGGTCGGCATGGAGGAATATGCCTGGGGATCCGATGACACCGGCTACATGCCGTGGATCTACGAGGCCGTGAAGGACAAGGGTGAGAAGCTGCCCGAACAGTTCCAGGGCGATACGGAACTCGACGTCGAGGCCATCGCCGAACTCGAACCGGATGTCATCCTCGCCCCCTGGTCGGGAATCACGGCCGAGCAGTACAAGCAGCTCGATGCCATCGCCCCGACCGTGGCGTACCCGAAGCAGCCGTGGACGATCAAGTGGGATGAGCAGATCACCACGATCGGCAAAGCGCTCGGTCAGGAAGAGGAATCCGAAGGCCTCGTCGACGACATCAAGACCCAGCTGAAAGAGGCGAAGCGGGAGAAATACAAGGACCTCACATTCTCCTTCATCTACAACTCGGGTCCCGGTACCCTCGGCGTCTTCTACCCCAACGAGCAGCGGGTGGCGATGGTCTCGGCGCTCGGGCTGACCCCGGATCCGATCATCGACGAGCTGAAGAAGGACT
The DNA here is from genome assembly GCF_057766545.1 of Brevibacterium sp. MGP-B1. NCBI lineage: Bacteria > Bacillati > Actinomycetota > Actinomycetes > Micrococcales > Brevibacteriaceae > Brevibacterium > Brevibacterium sp. MGP-B1. The sequence goes on from NZ_CM173407.1 coordinate 242,802, forward strand.
ACGACGAGCCGGGAACGGATTCAGCGCTCATCGGTCTGGAGAACGCGGACAAGCTCAACGATTCGGACCTCATCTTCACCTTCTACTCCGATGAGAAGAACAGGAAGGAGATCGAATCGCAGGGACTGTACGCGAATATTCCGGCGATCAAAGCCGGGGCCGTCGTGGCTCCGGATGATCAGCCCTTCGTCACCGGATCCTCGATCATCAACCCGCTCACCGTCCCCTGGACGCTCGAGCGCTATGTGCCGATGATCGACAAAGCGGTGAAGAAGCTCGACAAGTAAGTCGTCGGCGAGGAGCCTGCCGCATCGGTCAGGCAAGCAAGCTGGGCGCTCTCAATCGAGGGCGCTCAGCTTCTTCCATTCATCCCAGGAGTACACCCAGTCCGAGATGTCGCTGTCATCGGTCGACAGGCTCACTTGGGAACCGGTGACCTCGACGGGATCGCCGAAGATCGCGGAGTCAAAGTACTCCTTGGCCCGTTCGGTGGTGAGATTGATGCAGCCGTGGGAGACGTTCTGCGAGCCTTGGACGCCTGCCGACCACGGGGCGGCGTGGATGAATTCTCCGTTGTTGTGGATGCGCACCGCCCACTGCACATCTGTCTCGTAGTCCCATTGTTCGGAGGTCATCGTATAGTCGGCGGCCTTCGACATGACCACATGCGTGCCGTTGTAGGACGGGGACTTCGGTGCGCCGAGCGAGGCCGGGAAGTCCATGACGGTCTTGCCGTCACGAGTGACGGTCATACGATGGGACTTCGCATCGGCCTTGACGACCTGCTTGCGTCCGATCTCGAAATCGAGGGTGAGGTCGTTCTGACCCACGCTGTTCTCGCCCGTCGGCACATCCTTGAGCGGAACGTCGACGGAGACCTTCGAATGAGCGGGCCAGAATTCCTTCGGGCGGAAATGCAGTCGGGACTGCGGGTCGTCATAGAGCCAACCCCAGGAGCCTTCGACCTCCCGCTCCTTGCCGTCTTCATCGGTGACCTTGACCGAGAGGCGGCGTTCGACATCGTCGCGGAAGTCCTTGGAGACGGTGGAACCGAAGTTGAGCATGATGGGGGCGGCGACGCCGACCGTCTGATCATCGGCGAGCGTTGTGCGCACCGACATCGGGGCGCCGTCGCTGTCGCCGACGGTGATCGTTGCGTCGAGGTCGACCTCGTCCCCGTCGGCAGTGGTGGCGGTCACTTTCACGGTGTATTCGCTGTCGGCGACGAGGCCGTAGGTCGAGATCCAGGCGGCGGACTCGTCAGGGGCGGCGACCGCCTCGGCGGTGTCCTTGTTCTCGGCTTCGCCGTCCTTCGGATCATTGTCGGCGGTCTCGGACTCGGTGGAGCTTGGTGTCGACGAACCGGCGTGGGCGTCGTCATCGGTTTCGAGCGCGGTGCCCGAAGCGTCGAAGAACGTGCCGGGATCATGCGCGATCCGGGGGTGGGCCTCCTCGGTGACGGAGATGTCACTGAGGTCGGCGTTCTCGACGGAGATGCCGATCCGCTGGCCGGCCTCGAGGTCGATGTCGTCACCGGATTCGGTCACCTCGCCGAAGTCCCCGGCACCGGGCATCGCGGTCGCCGCAGCGGCGGACTCACTCGGTGCAGCTGAGGAGGTCGCATTGCTGGGCTGCGACGTCGGTGTCGATTCGGACGCGGATTCTGCTGCCTCGGAGGTGATGGCTCCGACGCGGAACACGGGATCCGCGGCCGCCTCGGCGGTCTTGTTTGCGCCATTGCGGGTCGCGTCGGGATCGTCGCTCGACGGCGTGCACGCCGTGAGCAGGGCCAGTGCCGAAAGGGCGGCAACGGCCCCTTGGATCTTCGTGGACAACAGGGAAACCTCGTTTGAACACAGGGATGAGAACTGCGAATAATGGTAATGAAGCAAAATCACGAAAGTATTAACGCTTTCGCTTCTTCGCCCCGATTCCGGCGCCCGAAAGGTCGTGGAGGCGGAGCTGACCTGGGCAGATGGGGGAGAGGGGGAGTTGTGGAATTGTGATGTTGGGGAATAGAGGACTCCCCGTGCACCCGACAGAGCTCGCTTACCCTTGCTGCCTTCCGGCCCTGGGGGAGTTCACAAGATGACGCCGCACGGGGAGCCGTGAATCAGTCTAGTCGAGAGCGGCCTCGGTGGACAAAACGAGTGGGCGGGGCCACAAGATTGCGACAAGGACACTGTTATCCACTCGTGACAAAAACATCATCTGACCGGGACATTCACTGGATAGTGTGGACGCATCCTCGTTTCCCATCCCTAAGGAATCATGCACATTTTCCGCAGAGTGGTTCTGCCGCTGGCCTTCCTCCTCGTCCTCATCCTCATCGCTGTTTTCCTCGGGTGGATCGCCTTCAAACCGGCTGCCGACGACGAATTCGACGATGTCGGTGCCAGTGGGGAGCCGGCGGAATCTACCATCACCGCCGAACGCGGCGACATCTCCAACACAATCGAGGTCAAGGGACGCATCAACGTCGACTCCCCGACTGCGGTCAAAGCCGACCACGACGGTGTGGTCAACCATCTCTTCGTCAAGCCCGGTGATGAGGTATTCAAAGGCGCGGAGCTGTTCCAGGTCAGAAGCGAGGGTGAGCAGGAGGCGCCCGAGGAACCGGACGGCGGCAGCGACGGTGCCGAGACAGCAGACTCGGAAGGCGGGGACGAGGCATCGGGAGATGACCCATCGACCCCGGCCAAGCCGAAGTATCATTCGGTGATCGCCTCGGAAGACGGCACGGTGGGTGATTTCTCCGTCGAGCAGGGTGACACCGTCTCTGCCGACACTCAGGTGACCGAGCTGCTGAAGAAGACCTTCACCGCCAAGGCGCCGATCAAGGCGACCGACCTCTACCGAGTGCAGGAGCTTCCGGATACCGCGAACATCGCGATCGACGAAGGCCCGAAGCCCTTCGACTGCACGGGTCTCAGACTCGACCAGGGACCGGGTACGGCCTCGGGATCGTCGTCGACGAGTGAGGATGAGTCCGAGGACCCAGGGGCTGAAGGCGCAGGTGACGACGGTTCTGCCGCCGAAGGCTCGGAGGGAGGTTCCGGAGACGGTCCGCAGCTGATCTGTGCCATCCCCGACGATGTCACCGTCTACAACAGCCTCGATCTCACTATGACCATCGATGCGGGAGAGGCGAAGGACGTCATCGTCGTTCCGGTGACCGCGGTGCGCGGACTCACCGAGAAGGGATCAGTCTGGGTGACCGGAGACGGCGGCAAGTCCGAGGAGCGCGAGGTCGAGATCGGCCTCAACGACGGGTCCATGGTCGAAGTGAAGTCGGGCCTGGAAGAAGGTGAGGAGATCGATGAATTCGTTCCCGGCACCGAACCTGAAGATGAGAGTTCCGAGGGCGGAATGGATGACGAGTTCGGCGAGGGAGAGGACTGGTGAGCCGCCCGGAGCCGACGGCGGCAGAGACTCTGCTCTCGCTGCGGCATGTGTCGCGCTCGGTGCCGATCGCTGACGATCAGCTGCTCACGATCCTTGCCGATATCGACCTCGAGGTGGGGGTGGGGGAGCACATCGGTATCGTCGGTCGCTCCGGCACCGGCAAATCGACGCTGCTCAACATCCTCGGACTCCTCGACGCGCCGACGACCGGGGACATGGAGTTCGCAAGTGAGCCCGTGCAGAAGATCTCCCGGAACAGGGCCGCAGCGATCAGAGGACGGGACATCGGATTCGTCTTCCAGCAGTTCAACCTCCTGCCCGGACGCACCGCGGTCGAAAACGTCGAAGCCCCGCTGATGTACGCCACTGGACGGGAGTTCCGCAATCGGCGGAGATCGGCCGAAGCCATGCTCGAGCGCCTCGGCCTCGGCGACCGGATCGAGGCGAAGCCGAACCGTCTCTCCGGAGGTGAGCAGCAGAGAGTCGCGATCGCACGCGCGCTGGTGCGTGAGCCGAAGCTCGTGCTCGCCGACGAGCCGACGGGCGCCCTTGACGTTGAGACGGGGCGTCAGGTCATGGAGATCCTCGACGGCATCACCAAGGACTCGGGCGCCGCGCTCATCACGATCACCCATGATCTCGGGGTGGCGAACATGGCCACTCAACAGTTCTCGCTCAGTCAGGGGTGTCTCCATCCGGTCCTCGACGGGGCCACCGCCGAGGCACTGGCGGGTGAGAGCCGATGATCACAGGATTCGCCGCATCGATCGTCGAGGCCTGGCAGGAACTGAGGGTGCACAAGGTGCGCGTGCTGATGTCCCTGATCGGCGTGGGCGTGGCAGTGTGTGCACTGACCCTCGTCGTCGGGTTCGGGAACATGATGCAGAAGGGGCTCGCCGACTCGTATGAGCAGCAGGGTGGTCGAGCCGCGACCTACACACTGAGCCTCAATCCGACTGAGTCCGAGATGGGCGAATCCGAGGTCGAGAAGGTCCGGTCAGCACTCGACGAGACCGCCGACCGATTCGGAATCAGCCACATCTCCGCCTACGGTCAGGCCGAAACCACGGTGCCGGGACCGGCTGGCACCGTCAGCGCCTCGATGTACATCGTCGACCCGGATTTCGACGTCATGCGCCGACTCTCCGTCGATCACGGCAGGTGGTTCACCGCCGGTGACGCCGCGAACCTGTCGCCGGCTGTCGTCGCCGATGAGACTTTCCTCAGCGAATACGGCATCGACCCGACTTCCCTGCCGGCCACGATCGAGCTGTCCGGTTCCCCGAAGAAGACGGCCACTGTCATCGGTTCGATGCCCTCCTCCGAATTCCAGGAGTACGGGGAGATCTACGTCCTCAACGGGCAGGAGAAGCAGTTCGCCGCAGACGCCTACGCCGTCACCGAATTCGAGATGTGGGTGCCGCCCGAAGTCGGTGAGGAGCTGAGCAAACAGGTGACGAGTGATCTCAGGCGGCAGCTGCCCGGCTTCGACGTCAGTGCGGACAGAACCGATTTCGCCTCGGACATCGATGAAACGCTGGGTCCGGTGAAGAACGTGCTGTTGGTCATCAGCATTCTGATTCTCTTCATGGGTATGCTCGGCCTGCTCAACATCTCTCTTGTGACGATCCAACAGCGGATCAGGGAGATCGGCATCCGCAGATCCTTCGGGGCGACGAGTCGGCGCATCTTCTTCTCCGTGATGATGGAGAGCGTCGTCGCGACGACCATCGCAGGCGCCGTCGGCGTCCTCATCGCCGTTCTCGTGCTCAAGGCGCCGCTCGTCTCTGAGTTCATGTTCGACGGTGCGAGCACTCCGCAGGTCCCGATCTCTGCCGCGATCGTGGGGATGCTCGTTTCGGTCGGAGCCGGAGCGCTGGCGGGGTCGGTGCCGGCTGTCGTCGCCACTCGGGTGCGAATCATCGACGCGATCCGAGCCTGAGGAGTGCCAGAGCGCCAGCTCCGAAGGTCAGGCACAGCCCGACCTGAAGGAGGCATGCCACGGCGAAGGCATCGTCGTAGCCGAGGCTGAGCGTGAAGACATGGAAGAGCGCTCCGAGCAGCGCCACGCCCACGGCGATGCCTGCCTGCTGCATCGTTGCGATGAGACCGCCGCTCAGCCCGGCCACTCGGTCGGGTACCGCTCCGACCACGGTGCCGACGAGAGGACCGAACTGGAGAGCCTGAGCCGCGCCGAGGACGACTCCCGGAAGCTGGAACCACAGATTCCATTCAGTGGCTGGGGCCGTCGCCGACACCCAAGCCACCCCGAGAAGGCTGATCGCCTGCACGGCCGTGCCGAGGACCATCGTGCCGGGTCCGCCGAGTCGACCGACGGCCCGGGGGACGAGGAGCGAGGTGATGAGGAAAGCTGCGGCGAAGAGGCCGAGCGTGAGTCCGGAGACGGCGGCGGGGTCGCCATGGCCGGTCTGCGATGTGAGCGCGAAGTTGTAGAGAAACGTGCCGAAGCCGGCGAAGAACACGACGGCCATGAGCATCCCGATCCATGCAGCAGGGATGCGAACCACCTGCGGCGGAATGAGGGGGTCACGTCCGGCCGCCTCGGCGCGGTTCTGCCAGAGCGCGAACGCGGTGAGAGCTGCGGCGCAGGCTGCCAAGAGGATCGCGGGCAGCGGAAGCCAGCCGGTTACCGGTCCCAGCGCCAGTCCGATGACGAGGCACATCATGCCCACGCCGAGGAGGATCGCGCCGGGGGCGTCGAGGGGTGCCGGGTCGATGCTGCGTGATTCGGTCAGACGCAGGGAACCGAGATAGGCGGCTGCGGCGGCGACCGCGCAGCTGAGGAACGCCGCCCGCCACCCCCAGGTCTCGCCGAAGAGGGAGATGAGTCCTCCGCCGAGGACCTGACCGCCGACGGTGCCGACTCCGGAGAATGCGCCGAAGAGGCTGATCGCCTTCAACCGTGCGGCCCCGGACAGCGAATGCTGGAAGCTCGCGAGGATCTGCGGCATCATCACCGCCGCTGCCGAACCCTGGGTTGCACGAGCCACGAGCAGAAAGAGCGGATCGGGTGCCAGTCCGACGGCGATTGAGGTGATGACAAGCGCGCCCGTGCCGATCATGAACAGGCGGCGACGCCCGAAACGGTCCCCGACGCGAGCGCAGAGGATGAGGCCGGAGGCGAAGGCGGCGGAGAACAGACCGACGATGAGGGCCGAGGTCGACTCAGCAGCACCGATGTCGGCCTTCACCGCGGGGATTGCGACGTTCGAGACGGAGAACATGAACGTCGCGAGGAACGCACCGAGGTGGAGCGGCCAGAGCGCCGGGGCAGGATGGCCTGCGGTGGGGTCGGGGTCGACGTTGGGTGCGTGACCGGGAGCCGCCTCGGTGACGGCCGAGGTCGGAACCGCCTCGGCGGAGGTCGATGGTGTCTGCGTGTGGGAATCTCTCATGGGTCCAGTCTGCGATGGGCCGCGGGGAAGTGGGAGGGCGTGCTGATGGTGTTGGTCGCACCACCAGGCTGAGTGCGGTGACGGGGTGGAACGGCGTGAGCGTCGGACGGACAATGGAGGCATGGCACAAGTGAGAACCGAAGAGCTCGGACGATTCCTGCGTTCGCGACGCAACCGGGTGCGACCCTGCGAGGTCGGTCTTGCGTCGGGCACCCGGCGGAGGGTGCCGGGACTGCGGCGCGAAGAGGTCGCTGTGCTCGCGAACATCGGCACCAGTTGGTACACCTGGCTAGAGCAGGGGCGCGAGGTCCACCCCTCGGAGTCGGTCCTCGAATCCATCGCCGAGGCGCTCCTGCTCGACCGTGAGGAGCGTGCCCATCTCTTCCTGCTGGGCGGATATCCGGATCGGGTCGCGAACCCGGGGGACTCGGCGGTGGGAGAGCAGATGCGCACCTTGCTCGACGAACTGCTGCCGCTGCCGGCGATGGTCACTGACCCGCGGTATACGATCCTCGCCTTCAACTCCGTCGAACGGTATCTCGCCTCCGACCTCGAAGCACTCGCCCCAGCCGACCGGAACTGCGCGATCCAGTCCTTCGAGAGTCCGGAATGGGCGCGGACCTTCCACTCCGACGACGGTCACCGGGCGCAGGTCGTGGCGAAGCTGCGTGCCTCGTACGCGGAGTCGATCGACGATCCCGAGTGGTCGCCGCTGCTGACGCGGCTGCGCAGGAATCCGGAATTCTGCCGCCTGTGGGATTCGGGATCGGTCGGTCGATCTGTCGGTCGGGGCAAGACTATTGAGAACCCGTATGTGGGCACGCTCAAGCTGACGATGACGACGCTCATCGCGCAGGAGAACCAGCGGCTGACGCTCTCGGCCTATCAGCCGGTGGACACGGTGACGCGGTCCCGCTTGGAGACGCTGCACGGCTGGATCAATGACGGCAGCATCGAGCGCAGACGGGAGGACGGGGCGCAGCCGTCGGCAGAACGGCATCTCCGAGCCGTCGCCGATTGATCCGCGTGCCGTCGGGTGACGAGGTCGCGTGTTCGCGGTCGGGGTCGATGCTGCCTGTTCACCTGCGGGAAGTGGGATGCTTCACACTCGGCCACCGCGATTTCGCATTGTCGTCATGACTCGGATAAGCTGATTCGCGGAGGATTCGCCTAGTGGCCTATGGCGCTCGCCTGGAACGCGGGTTGGGTTAACGCCCTCAGGGGTTCGAATCCCCTATCCTCCGCCACGGAAGTCCCGGTCTCGCAGTTTCTGCGGGCCGGGACTTCGTCGATTCACCGGCTGCGGGTCCCGCGCCGGTCGGTCGCGGCATCCACCACCGGCCGTGTCATCTCCTACCGGCGCTTTCGCATCCCTCGTCGGTCCTGGCTCAACGCACCGGTGCAACGAGGTGGTGTGCCGCCAAAGGTGAGGGATGCGGAGCGAGTTGCAGCGGACGACCGCCGTGGGAACGCAAATCGCATGACGGTTCATGGCGAAGTGCGTCATTGTGACGGCATGCGTCAGCCCGCGAAGTCTGCCCGCCGTATGTGGTCTGCGTCTCAGTAGTCTGGCACGGCACACCTGCACACAAGATATTGCACACCTGCACACATCACGAGCGACTGAAGGGAACTGGCCCGATGACGTCGCAGCAACCGGTCCGGCGCGGACAGATCGCGCAGCGCACGACCCGCGGACACGGTGCTCATGCCAGTTTCGATGGGAAGGGACACACAATGACGAACCTCCACGCCAACCCGATCTCTACCGGCGAACCCGAAGACCTGAAATTCGCCTACTGGGTGCCCAACGTCTCCGGCGGCCTGGTCGTGTCGAACATCGAACAGCGCACCGACTGGGGCTACGACTACAACGTCAGGCTCGCCCAGACCGCCGAGGCAGTCGGCTACGAATACGCGCTCAGCCAGGTCCGCTACCTCTCCAGCTACGGCGCGGCCCAGCAGCACGAATCGACCTCCACGTCACTCGCGCTCGCCCTGGCCACCGAGAAGCTCAAGGTCATCGCCGCCATCCACCCGGGCATCTGGGAACCGGCCGTGCTCGCGAAGTTCATCCTCACCGCCGACCAGTTCACGAAGGGCCGGGCCGCCATCAACGTGGTCTCCGGCTGGTTCAAGGACGAATACACCCGCCTCGGCCTGCCGTGGCTCGAACACGGCGAACGCTACCGCCGGTCCGCCGAGTTCATGGATGTCGTCCGCAAGCTCTTCACCGAGGAGAACGTCGAGTACCGCGGCAATTTCTACACCGTCGACGACTTCACCCTCCGCCCCGGCCCCTACCCGGTCGAGGGCCGCCCCCACCCGGAGATCTTCCAAGGCGGAAACTCCTCGGCCGCCCGCATCAACGGCGGCAAGCACGCCGACTGGTATTTCTCCAACGGCAAGGACTTCGACGGCTTCCGCGAACAGTACGACGACGTCACCGAGGTGGCCCGAGCGCACAATCGGAAGGTCCGTTTCGGGCTCAACGGGTTCGCCATCGTCCGCGACACCGAGGCCGAAGCCCGCGAACAGCTGCGTGAGATCATCGCCAAAGCCGATGAAGGCGCCGTCGAAGGATTCCGCAAGTCCGTCCAGCAGGCCGGAGCCTCGACTCACGATAAGAAGGGCATGTGGGCGGATTCGAGCTTCGAAGACCTCGTCCAGTACAACGACGGCTTCCGCACCCAGCTCATCGGCACTCCCGAACAGGTCGCCGACCGCATCATCGAATACAAGAAGATCGGCGTCGACCTCATCCTCACCGGCTTCCTCCACTTCCAGGAGGAACTCGAAGCGTTCGGCAAGACCGTCATCCCGATCGTGCGCGAGAAGGAAGCCGAACTCGTCAACAGGGGACTGCTCACCCCTGCCGGAGTGTGATCCTGGAGGCGAGTTTCCCTCAGGCCACGCTGAATGACGCGGACTTGAGCTTCAGCTTCGTCCGCAGCTGATCGCCGGTGAGGCTCGCGGACTTCCCCTTCACCGAGGTGGCTTTCACCGTCTTCACCAGACCTGAGCCGGTCTTCGCCACCGTCACAGACCGGACGTCTGCCAGCCCGAACGCCCGTGCCATGTCGGCCTGCTTAGCCGTCACCGACCACGAGGCGTTCGGGTTCTGCGCAGAGGCATACTTCGACGGAGAGTCATCGACCGAGACCAGGTACGGCACGGCCGACCCCCACACCTCGGCAGCCGAATGCGTCTTCGACCCCGCCGACGACGAGTAGACAGCATCGATGAGCCCGCCCTTGTAGGTGATGAGGCGCGCCGACTTCACCGTCGACCCGCTCGTGGTCTGTGTCGCGGCCACGGCCTTGCGCCACGGACCGGAATCGCCTGCATTCTCATGAGTCCACCCGAGGAAACGCTGCGAGGCCACCTCGTCATAGACGTTGCACCCGCAGGCCGGCTTCACCGCACCGAGATTGCGGTACGCATAGGTGCGGGAGGCGATGGCCTGACTGCGCAGGGCTTCGGACTGCCACGACGCCGGCATCTCGGCGATGCCCGGCAGATACTCCTTGTTGAGACCCAGCACGTTGATGACGTTGAGCGAGCTCTTCAGCTGACCGATCTCGAGCCGTCCGTGTCGGTAGGTGCCGGTCGCCCCGTTCTGGGCACCGCTGACCGACACCGTCGTCGCCGACGAACTCTTCCAATATCGGGTGCCCTGCCATTCGAGGGTGAGCTTCGATCCCGAATAGCTCTTCGACCCGACGGTCGCCTTGACCGAACCGGACGATGTCCGTTCGATCGTGACCTTCGAGCCCGATTCGATGGTCTTCGCCCCGACCTTGACCCGCAGGCGCCCGGACCGCGGGGTGACCGTCACGGACTTCTTCCCGGTCAGCAGCTGCACCCTGAGACTGGCGTCGGCGTCCTTCGACATCGTCGTGACCTTGGCCCCGGTGTAGTAGTGCTGCAGGATCTGCGTCGACGACTTTCCGGCCGCCGCCATTCCGCGCGCTCCGTACTGGCTCATCCCGACCCCATGGCCGAACCCCGACCCTTTGATCGTGAACGACGACGGCGCCTTCGTCAGCGTCACCTTCGTTCCGGACTTCGCCGTCCACACGATCATGCCGTTCTGGAACTTCTGCCGAGTCTCGGACCCGGACCGGTACTCATTGCTCGTCGGATAGCCGAGCGGACCGCGTTCCCACCCGGACTTCTTCCACGCAGTGCGGATCGCACCCAGGATCGCATGGGCACCGGTGGCCTTCGTCCAATGGATGCTGCCGTGTTTGAACGACTGATAGCAGCCCTGGTGGATCAGCGTGCACCGCTGCGGGCCGACCGCTGGGCCGAGCTTGCCGGAATTCCCGCCGAGCGATCTGTGCATCGTCCCGATCGCGCCCGAGGTCGCATAGGCGGCATGTGCCGGAGGCGGTGTGGAGCAGAGAATGAGAAGGAACCCGATGAGCAGTGCCGCGAGGGCAGGAGTCGTCGCCTTGACGAACGGGGAAGCTGGCATGAGTAGATCATAAGCGCGGCTGTCAAGACCCCAGGTGACGAACAGACGAACTCCCCGGAACGATCGTTCCGGGGAGTTCGTCGCCGAGGTGGTTCCGCCTCGGCGAAAGAGGCATCGTTCCAGCTCAGCTCAGCTTGTCAGCGATCGCCTTGTTGAAGGCGTCGAGGTCGCCGGGGTTGCGGGAGGTGATGAGGTTGCCGTCGACGACCACCTCGGTGTCGGCCCAGTCGGCTCCGGCGTTGATGAGATCGGTCTTCGTCGAGATGAACGACGTCAGCTTCCGTCCCTTCGCCACTCCCGCCTCGGCGAGGATCCACGGGGCATGGCAGATCGCGGCGACCGGTTTGTCGGCGGCGAAGAACGCCTTGACGAGGTTGACGGCGTCCTCATTCAGACGCAGGGCATCGGCGTTGAGGGTGCCGCCGGGCAGGACGAGGGCGTCGAAGTCATCGACCGAGGCCTCGGCGACGGGAACGTCGACGTCGAAGGTCTCGGCATGCTCCCAATCGCCTTCCATCGCCTGCAGCGTTCCCTCGGACGGGGAGACGATGACGGTCGTCGCTCCGGCCTCGTCGAGAGCGGTGCGGGGACTGGTGAGTTCGATCTGCTCGACGCCGCGGGTGAGGAGGAATGCGACCTTCTTATCGATGATAGCCATGATGGTGCTCCTTTTCTTTGTGTTGTGGAAATGCTGTCTGTCGTGATAACTGTCTGTTGTGGGAATTGAGCTGCCGCAGAACCTGGGGCGGCGTCTCAGGTCAGATGGGCTCGCTGATCGTCGGTCAGCGGCTTCGCGGGGAAGCGCAGCAGCACCTTGCCCGCCGGGTGGGCGGTGAGCAGATGCCGGTAGGCGTCGTGGACCTCTTCGGCGTCGAAGACCCGGGCGATCGGGACGTGGATATGGCCGTAGGCGATGGCCTGGCCCAGCCAGACCATGTCATCACGGTGGGCCTTGGCTTCGCCGTCGATGCTCACCCCGTACTTCTCGTCGACCGTGGGGCCAGCGCCGATCGAGACGATGCGTCCAGTTGGGATGCCGAGGTCGATCATGCCCGTGATCTCGTCCTCGCCCTGCGTCGAATACGCGGCCTGGATCCCGTTCGGGGCGAGCTCACTGACCCGGCCCCACAGGCCCTCACCATAGGTGACGGGTTCGATCCCGAGACTTTCCAAGAGGGCATGATTGCCCTGGCTGGCGCTGCCGATGACCCTCGCCCCGAGATTGCGGGCGAGCTGGGCGACGATGATGCCGACGCCGCCGGAGGCCCCGGAGACGAAGAGAGTGTCGCCTTCGCTCAGACCCAAGGCGCGGATTCCGGCGACGGCGGTGCGCCCGGCGACGTAGAGGCCACCGGCGGTGTCGACGCCGAGTCCGCGCGGGATCCTGTCGAGCCTGTCGGCAGGATCGGTGATGAGCAGCTGTTCGGTCTGCGCCTGCTTCGGCAGCCCGCCGTAGACGAGGTCTCCGGGCGCGAAGTCCGTAACCCCCTCGCCGACCGAGGCGACGACGCCGGAGAAGTCGACGCCGTTGCCGGAGGCAGTTTCGACGGAACCGAAGCGACCGCCTTGGAGCATCTTCCAATCCAGGGGATTGAGCCCGGCATAGAGGACGGTGACGAGGACCTGGCCTTCGCCGACCTCGGGGACGACCACCTCGGCGAGGTGAAGCTGATCGATGTCTCCGTTGGCGGTGTACTGGACGCGTCTGGTCATGCTCTGCTCCTCATCGGTGGGCGAATCAGTCCGACTGACGAATCGGTTGGGGCCCGACCTGTTCCGCGGCCCACATCATCGACAACACCACTGGAAGCCGACTTGTTCCACGACACGAATGACCGCACTCCCCGGGCCGGGGCGGGCCAGGGGAGTGCGGGTGGGGATGCGCGGAATTCGTCAGGCGAATCGCGGCTGCTCGAGGGGAGCGGATCGGGGCGGTCGCGCCGATGAGGCGGCCGGACACCGTCGGCTCAGATGTTCGGGAACTCGAGGCTGTAGCCGATGCCGGACTGCGACGCCGAGGTGATCTTCACAGTGCCGTAGTGGTTCTTGCCGGCAGCGGTGACGGTGCAGTTCTGCGAGCCTCTGTGGGAGAGGATCCGCAGGTCGGAGTAGCAGTCGACGGTGTCGACCGTGGTGCCCTGCTTGGCGTAGGCGTTCTTGATGTCCGCCTCGAGAACGTCGGCGGGGATCTTGCCGTTGCCGTCGGCGTCGAGTTCGACTCCGTCTTCGCCGATCCGCGGGCCCTGGTAGCCGTTGTCGGTCGTGCCGCTCGACGACGATGATCCGCTCGAGGTGGAGTCGCTCGAGGACGACGATCCGGTCGAGGTGGAGGAGCCACTCGCCGAGGAGGCGCTGGACGAATCCGTGGATCCGCCGCTGCCGGTGGTGCCGTTGTCCGTCGTGCCGTTGTCGGTGGTGCCGGTCGAACCCGAACCGGCGGAATCCGAGGTGGAGCCCGAATCCGATGCCGGTTCTTCGGCGGTCGTCTCGGTGTCCGCGGTCTCCTGCGCCTGCGCCTGCTGGCCGTCCTGCTCCTGGCCCTGTTCCTGCCCCTGGCCTTCTGGGCCGAAGGTGATGTTCATATCGCAGGCCGAGAGCGTCAGGGTCGCGGCGAGAGCTCCGGCAACGGTGATGGTCTTGAGAAGTGTCTGTGCCTTCATGATCTGCTCCTGGTCTCGTGTGGAAAAAGCTGTCGGTGTTTCGTACAAGACAAGCCTCTCAGCGCGGAGCCGTGACCTGGGCCGATTCGTGTTCGGATCCGGTGACGCATGTTCCAGGACGGACACAACGGCCTATTCTGGGACTGTATTCGACGATCGGCGCCGAAGCGATCCGAGAAATCTTCGCCGCCGATGTCGAGAACACGAGTCCGGCTGCGTCCCAGACATGTCAGCGAGCACAACCAGTGCGAGCGGCACGAGACAAGGAGACCATCATGGCCAAGTACCTCATGCTCAAGCACTATCGGATGTCGAGTGACCTCATGAACTACACCCCGATGGATCAGTGGAGTCCCGACGAGGTCGACGCGCATATGGCGTACATGAACGCCTTCGCCGATAGACTCAAGGACTCCGGCGAATTCGTCGACTCCCAGGCGCTCTCGCCCGAGGGCACCTTCGTCCGATCCGGCGGACCGGGCAAGCCTCCGGTCACCGACGGCCCCTTCCCGGAGACGAAGGACCTCATCGCCGGGTGGATGGTCATCGACGTCGAGGACTACGACAGGGCTCTCGAACTCGCCGGTGAGCTGTCCGCCGCACCGGGCAAGGGAGGAGAGCCGATCAACGAATGGCTCGAACTGCGCCCCTTCCTCGACCACGCACCCAGCGTGGACGAATGATCAGGGACGCGAACGGAGTCCGCGATGACCGATCCGGATCCCCTCGCCGAGGCGGAGCTGCGTGAGCTCGTCCCCGCCGTGATCGGCATCCTCGTCAGTCGTGGAGCAGACTTCGCGACCGCCGAGGACGCCGTTCAGGACGCGCTCATCGAAGCCCTGCGATCGTGGCCGTCCGGCCCGCCCCGTGACCGGCGGGGCTGGCTCGTGACGGTGGCGTGGAGGAAATTCCTCGACATTGTGCGATCTGAAGGATCGCGGATGAAACGCGAGGAACGGGTCATGGCCGCCACCCTCGCCGAACCCGGGACCTCGGCCGAACCCGGAACCGACGGCGTACCGAACGCCGATGACACCCTCGACCTCTACATCCTCTGCGCCCATCCCGACCTCAGCCCCGCCTCGGCGGTGGCACTGACCCTGCGGGCGGTGGGCGGACTGACTACGAAGCAGATCGCCGAGGCTTATATGGTGCCCGAGTCGACGATGGCCCAGCGCATCAGCCGCGCCAAATCGACGATCGCAGGCTCCCGACTCAACCGGCCCGGCGACCTGTCCTCGGTGCTCACCACCCTCTACCTCGTGTTCAACGAAGGGCACTCGGGCAAGGTCGACCTCGTCGCCGAGGCGATCCGACTGACCCGCAGCCTGCGGGCGATGATCGACTCCGCCGAGGTGGACGGACTGCTCGCCCTCATGCTCCTCCACCACGCCCGCCGCGACGCCCGTTTCGGTCCCGACGGACGACTCATCGCACTGACCGATCAGGACCGCGCCCTGTGGGATCGACGGCTCATCATCGAGGGCATCGAAATCCTGCAGGCCGCTCTCGCCCGGGACGAATTCGGCCAATATCAGGCACAGGCGGCCATTGCGGCGCTCCACGCCGACGCGCAGAACGTCGAGGACACCGACTGGGTGCAGATCGTTCAGTGGTACGACGAGCTGCTGGCCCTGCGCGATACGCCGATCGTGCGCCTCAACCGGGCCGTGGCCGTCGGGGAGGCCGACGGCCCTGCGGCCGGCCTGACCGAACTGCGGGGACTGGACGAGAGCCTGCCGCGCTACTTCGCCGTCGAAGCGCACCTGCGCGAACGGGCAGGGGAGTCACAGCGGGCCGCCGTCCTCTACGCACGGGCCGCCGAACGGGCCGGCAACCTCGCCGAACGCGATCATCTCAACCGGCAGGCGGCACGCGCACGGTCGGGGCAGGGCCACCGACCGTGACCGAGAAGCCGGTGACGGCGGTGATCACGGTCTCGCTCGGCCGCCTCGGCGAGCGAGGTTGATCACTCCTGTCGGCAGAAGACATTCGTCAGCACCGATGGCGGACTACGATCGAAGGGAGCACTCAGCTCACCAACCCATGTCAGCGATCCCGTCACCGGGGTCCGTTCCCGATGTCGAAAGAGGCCGAACCCGTTTGAGCCACCTGCAGGAGTTCTTCCGCATCCCACCGGGCGAACGCGACCATATTCCCGCGTTCCGCATCGCCCTGGGAGTCGCCATCCCGCTCCTCGTGCTGCTCGTAATCGACCGCCTCGACCTCGCCGTCTATGCCGCCTTCGGCGCCTTCACCGGCATCTACGCGCGCTTCGAGTCCCCACGATCGCGGACCAGACGCCAGTCGATCGCTGCCGCCGTCCTCGTCGTCTGCGTGGGCATCGGCGCCCTGCTCAGCAGCCTCGGAGCTTCGGTCTGGGTGCTCGTCGTCATCACCTCACTCGTGTCCGGCGCGGGTGCGGCCATCGCCCTGCGCTTCCGGCTCAAACCCGGCGGGTCGATCTTCTTCATCTTCGCCACGGGAGCCGTCGGATCCATTCCGGGCGGCGCATCGGTGCCGGTGGCGATGGGTGTGGCGGCCGCCTCGGCGCTGGTGTGCATCGGTCTCGGAGCGCTCGCCCACTATGCCGGCGAACGCATGCCTCCGGAGAAGGAGACCTATGTGCGGGTAGGGCTGTCGCCGGTGGGCAAGGCTGATCTGGCCGCCCACGCCGCCCGGTTCACGATCGCCCCGTTCATCGCCGGAGTTCTCGGCACCCTGCTCATCGATGTGCTCCCGCTTCTGTCCCACAGCTATTGGGCGATGGTCGCGGCGGTCGCACCGATCACTCCGCCCGGTCGTTCGGCCCGTCTCAAGCGCGGCGTCCACCGGGTGGTCGGAACCCTGCTGGGCGTGATCGTCACAGCGTTCCTGCTGTCGTTCCCCACCGAGGCGTGGCAGCTGGTGGTGTGGGTGATCCTGCTGCAGTTCCTCGCCGAGATCTTCGTCCTGCGCAACTACTCGGTGGCTCTGCTCTTCATCACCCCGTTGGCCCTGCTCATGACCCAGATCGGCAGCCCGCACCCGGTTCCGGAGCTGTTGGCCTCGCGGGCCATCGAAACCGTCATCGGCGCCGTCGTCGGCATGCTCGTCGTCCTCGTCGGCTTCAGCAGTGCGAAGAGGACGCGCGCCGAAATCGATGCCTCCCCGCATGCCGATGAGGATGACTGATCCTAGGAGGACACCATGACCACCAGCACCGAGGTGCTCGCCACGCTGGCCTCGCTCGAGGACGAGAAGATCCGCGCCGTCAACGCCCGTTACGGCGACGACCACGCGGTCAACCTGACGAAGCTGCGCGCCGTGGCGAAGGACCTGAAGAAGAACGACGAACTCGCCGCCGAACTGTGGGACTCCGGAGACACTGCGGCCCGCCTCGTCGCGATTCTCATCATGCGTCCGAAGGCCTGGAGCGAAGCACAGCTCGATGAGATGCTGCGTGACTCCCGAGTCCCGAAGGTCCACGGCTGGTTGGTCAGCTATATCGTCAAGAAATCACCCCACGCCGAGGCGCTCCGCCGGTCGTGGATGGACGATCCGGATCCCGTCGTCGCCTCCGCAGGATGGGCGCTGACGAGCGAACGGGTGAACCGGAAACCCGAAGGCCTCGACCTGACCGGTCTGCTGGACGTGATCGAGGCCGAGATGGCCGAGGCCCCGGAGCGCCTGCAGTGGGCGATGAACGAGACGCTGTCCTATATCGGCATCGAGAACCCGGACCTGCGGAAACGTGCCATCGACATCGGTGAGCGCCTCGGCGTGCTCCGCGACTACCCGACTTCGCCCGGCTGCACCTCGCCTTTCGCCCCGACGTGGATCACGGAGATGGTGGCTCGGAAGTCAGCGGACTGAGCCGTCGGCGAGTCAGCCCAGCGTGCGGTGACGCCCGATCGGGAGCATGAGCGGCTGGCCGGACACGGGGTCTTCGATGATCCGGTTCTCCAGTCCGAAGACATGATGGACGTTGTCCTCGGTGAGAACCTCGGCAGGCGTGCCCTGGGCATGGATGGTGCCGCCCGAGAGCATGACGAGCCGATCGCAGTAGCGGGCGGCGAGGTTGAGGTCGTGGAGGACCATGACGATCGTCACTCCGGAGCGCTGATTGAGCTCGGTGAGCAGGTCGAGGACTTCGACCTGATGGTTGACGTCGAGGAAAGTCGTCGGTTCGTCGAGGAGCAGGATGTCGGTCTGCTGGGCAAGGGCCATCGCGATCCACACACGCTGTCGCTGACCTCCGGAGAGCTCGTCCACGGGCCGGTCGGCGAGCTCCGCGGTGCCGGTGGTGTCCAGGGCCTCGGCGACTGCGAGGTCATCGGCGGCACTCCAGCGGGAGAAAGCTCCCTGATGCGGATGGCGACCTCGTCCGACGAGGTCGGCGACCGTGATGCCCTCCGGGGCGATCGGAGTCTGAGGGAGCAGGCCGAGGATGCGGGCGAGCTGCTTGGCCGGCATCGCATGCACGTGCCGACCGTCGAGGACAACCTGCCCCGCACGCGGGGTCAGCAGCCGAGACATCGATTTCAGCAGCGTGGACTTGCCGCAGGCATTGGCCCCGACGATGCCCGTGATGTCCCCGGACGGCAGGGTGAGGCTGAGGCCGGAGATGATATCGGCGTCCCCGTAGGACAGATGCAGACCCTCGGCCGCAAGCGAATGGTCCGTGGTCACAGGGAACCTCCCGAACGGTTGATTCTGATGATGAGGTAGATGAGGTACGGGGCGCCGAGCACACCGGTGATGACACCGACCGGATACCGAGTGCCGAGGGCGAACTGACCGATGAGATCGGCGACGAGGACGAGGAGTGCCCCGACGAGTCCCGCCGGTATGAGGAGTGAGGAACCCGGCCCGATGAGTCGGGCGGCGATCGGTCCGGAGAGGAAGGCGACGAAGGCCACCGGACCGGCCGCAGCGGTGGCGAAGGCGATGAGTCCGACGGCGGTGACGATGACGAGGAGACGGGTGCGGGACACACGCACGCCGAGAGCCTCGGCGGTGTCGTCGCCGAGCTGCGTGATTGAGAGGTTCTTCGACTGGCCGAGGAGCAGCGGGGCCAGGATGACGAGCGCGATGAGCACCGGAATCACGGACTCCCAGTTCGCACCGTTGAGGCTGCCGGCCAACCAGCGCAGCGCCTCTTGGAGGTCCCATTGGGACGCCCGCGTCAGCTCCCAATTGATCAGGGCCGTCAGCATCGAGGAGATGCCGATGCCGACGAGTATGAGGCGGATTCCCGCGGCCCCGTTCTTGTATGCGAGCAGATAGATGAGCAGCGCCACTGCGAGGCCGGCGACGATGGCGAAGATCGAGACGCCGGTGGTGCCGAGGCCGAGGGTGATGATCGCGAACACCGCGGCCGCCGATGCTCCCGAGCTGATGCCGATGATGTCGGGACTGGCCAGGGGATTGCGCAGCATCGTCTGGAACGTGACTCCGCCGAGACCGAAGCTCAGTCCCACGGCCAGCGCCATCACGGCACGGGGCAGACGGAGACGACCGACGGTGAAGGACGCCCCGGGGACCTGTTCGCCGGCGACGACACGGACGACCTTGTCGAAGGAATAGAAGGTCTGCCCGACCATGAGGCTGGCCAGGAAGGTCGCGACGATGAGCACGGAGAGGATCACGACGATGCTCGTCCAGTGCCTCGACCGCGCCCTGCGCAGGCTGACGACCGCCTCGGCAGTGGGGGTCAGTGGTGTGATACTCACAGGGATCGGACCTTCTGCCGGCGGACGATGGCGATGAAGAACGGAGCGCCGATGAGCGCGGTGAGGATGCCGACGTCAAGTTCGGCCGGTCGGGCGACGATGCGTCCGAGGATGTCGGAGGTAGTCAGCAGCCCGGCGCCGGTGACTGCCGAGAACGGGAGCAGCCACCGGTGGTCGAGGCCGATGAGCAGTCGGCAGGCATGGGGGATGACGAGTCCGAGGAAGCCGATGGGTCCGGCCACGGCGGTGGCGGCTCCGCAGAGGACGACGGCCCCGGCCGCGGACAGGGCTCGGGTGAGTCCCACATGCTGACCGAGACCCGCCGCGAGCTCGTCGCCGAGGGCGAGAGCGTTGAGCCCCGGACCACACCAGACGCTGACGAAGAAGCCGCCGATGAGGAAGGGCACGATGAGCAGGACGGAATCCATGGTGACTCCGCCGACCCCACCGATCTGCCAATTCCGTGCGAGATCGGAGATGTCACCGCGAGGGAGGACTACAGCGGAGATGAAAGAGGACAGGGCAGCTGCGGTGGCGGCTCCGGCCAGAGCGAGCTTGAGCGGGGTCGCCCCCTGCCGACCGAGGGAGCCGATGGCGTAGACGAACACAGCGGTGACCGCCGCCCCGGCGATGGCGAACCAGATATAGCCCTCAGCACTGGATATGCCGAAGAAGGCGATGCCGATGACCACGGCCAAGGACGCCCCGGTATTGACACCGAGGATGCCAGGGTCGGCCAGAGGATTGCGTGTCACACCCTGCATGACGGCTCCGGAGACGCCGAGAGCCGCGCCGACGCAGACGGCGAGCAGGGTGCGGGGTATGCGCTTGGCCACCGCAGCCTGGTCGAAGCCGGTCGCCGATCCGCCGTAGGCGGCCCACACGTCTTCGAGGCCGACATTGCGGGAGCCGATCATCGTCGAGGCGATCATGAGGACGACGACGAGTGCGAGCGCGGTGAGCATCCACAGGAAGCGGACGCGAGTCGACCGCCGCAGCCTGGCAGCGGTCGATACTGCAGTCGACGTGGCTGTCATCGAGATGGCGGCCTATTTCTGATTCGAGGCGGCCTCGTCGAGCTCGTCGAGGTAGTCGTCGAGGATGTACGAGATCGACAGCGGAGTCGGGTTGGCGGCGGTGCCCAAGGGCTGGTCGCCCGGCAGGTTGACGATCGCATCGTTCTTCACCGCAGGCATCTGGGACAGAAGCTCATCATCTTCCAAGGTCTTGACGAGCTTGTCGTCGCCATAGGTGACGATGACGTCGACGTCATCGAAGACATCGGCTTGTTCGGCGCTGACCTGCGAGGAGAACTGGTCGGTCTCCTCCGAGGCCTTCGCAATGCTGGCGGGAGCCTTCATGCCGAGATCCTCGAAGAACATCGCACGGGTGTCGTGCGTGGTGTAGAAGTTGACCTCTGACAGATCGGATGGATCGACGTGAGTGAGGAACATCGTCGATTTGTCCTTGATCGCTGGATGCTCGGAGACTGCTGAGTCGATCTCCGACTCGAGGTCGGCGATGAGTTCCTCACCCTCGTTCTTCATACCGATCGCTTCGCTGTTGATCTCGATCATCTCTCGCCATGGAGTGCCCCATGCGGTCTCCGGGTAGGCGACGACCGGTGCGATCTCCGACAACGTGTCGTAGTCTTCCTGGCTCAGACCGGAATATCCGGCGAGGATGACGTCGGGCTGGGTGTCCGCGACGGCTTCGAAGTCGATGCCGTCGGTCTCGTCGAACAGGGTCGGCGTCTCCGCGTCCAGCTCGTCGAGCTTGTCTTCGACCCAGGGGAGAACGCCGTTGCCGTCATCATCACCGAAGTCGGCGCTGGCCATACCGACAGGCACGACGCCGAGTGCCAGGGGCACTTCATGGTTGGCCCAGTTGACGGTGGCGACCCGTTCGGGCTTCGACTCGATCTTTGTCGTGCCGAGGGCGTGTTCGATGGTCACAGGCGTCCAGTCACCGTCACCGGCTTCGGCATCAGCGGAGGTTCCGGAGGATGAACAGGCGGAGAGCACGAGTGCTGCCGAAATGGCCACAGGCAGAGCGAAGGCACGGGATGGGCGGTTCATTTCTTCCTTTCGAAAGGTGTGTGGGGCACACCCTGAAAGGTCCAGAAGTAGGTTTGCCTAATCAATACATAGGTGTGCCTAATCAAAGTATCCGAGGAGGCGGTTCGGCGCAATCGAGCAATTGTGACACTCGATTGCGTCAAACGGACAAGTGTGACCGTGGAGTCTCTGCTCGGAGATTCGCTGGTGTCGTCCCTGTGATCCGTCGGCACGCTGTGGTGAATGCGCTCGCCGAGGCGTAGCCCACGTCTGCGGCGGCGTCAGGGATCTCGCAGCCGAGTCCGATCAGGGTGATCGCGCAGTGGATGCGGGCCGTCGTCACCCACCGATTGAACCCCAAGCCGGTCTCCGCGGTGAATGCGCGGGTGATGGTGCGCGGACTGGTTCCCAGGCGCGTCGCCCATTCCTGAAGTGTCGTCTGATCGCTGGGGTCAGTGAAGACGGTCTCGACGATCGGGGTCAGCAGCTCGGCAGTCGGTCGGTGGACGATGACCTCGTGTTCGGCGGGGGACAGGACATCGAGGATCATCGCCTCGGTCAGTGCATAGGAATCGGTTCGGGGCTCGAGGGTCTGCAGCCGTGAGAGCAGAAGGCGCAGCAGCGGGTGGATTCTCACAGTGGTCGGCGCATTGCCCATCGGCGGATCGTCGACATCGAACTGTGCTGCTTTGACCACCACTCCGGCGGGTGTCCACCCGGAATGCAGAACCCCGGCAGGGACCCACATCCCCAGAGGCGGCGTGATCGTCCAGGTTCGAGTGCCGATCGTCACTGTCCCCACACCATCGTCTCGCCACAGAAGCTCATGTGTGGGATGGGAGTGTTCGGCCCAATAGGTCTCGTGCTCCATGGTCTCCGCGGAGCCGAGGATCTGCATCGGCAGACACACCTGTCCCGCTGAATAGCTGGGCAGGCGGCGTTCGGCCACATAACTCGAGGCCGAGTTCCGGGAGTGAAACTGCTTGATCGTGGAGGTCACTGATTCAGGATACGTGGACTCCTCATCCGGCGATCTCCGGGTGACGGGTGTGGTAGTCCGTGACCTGCTGGAAGGCATGACCGGCGGCCAGCACCAAGGGTTCGGTGAAGTCACCGCCGACGAACTGTGCTGCCAGAGGAGTGCCCCGGTCGGTGAACCCTGCGGGCAGAGTGATCGACGGCATTCCGCAGTTGTCGATCGGTGCCGTCGGTACGGTCACCGCAGCGAACAGCTTCTGGTCGGAACCCAGGTTCGCCATCTGCGCTATCGTCGGTGAGCCGACGCCGATTCCCGGCAGCAGGAGCAGATCGATATCGGCCATGAGAGTGCGCATACGGCCGGTGAAGTCTCTCCGCGATTCGAGCAGCCGATGGTAGTCGACGGCGGAGAGTCCGCGCCCGATCTCGATGAGACCGGACAGGTCGGGACCGTATTCGTCCGCCCGGGCCGGATACGTCTCCGAATGGACACCGGCGGTCTCGACCCCGCACAGAGCCGTCCATTCCTTGGCCGCGGCCTCAAAACCGGGAGTCTCGACCTCGAGCACCCGCCAGCCCAGGTCGGTCACCGTCTCGATGGTGTCCTCGAGCATCTCATTCGTCGCAGCGTCGAAGTGCTCTTCGGCCAGCTTGCGGTCGAAACCGACGACAGGGGCTCCGTCGACGCGCAACCTCTGCAGGTAGTCCGGTACCGGTTCGAGCGACGAGGTGGGATCGGCCGGATCGCGGCCGGCGATGGCCCGCAGCACGATCGCGGCATCACGGGAGCTGCGGGTCATCGGCCCGATGTGATCGAGGCTGGGAGCGAGTGCGAAGATGCCGTGGCGGGAGACTCGGCCCCAGGTCGGTTTGAGTCCCGTGACGCCATTGGCCGAGGACGGAAGGCGGATCGATCCGCCGGTGTCCGAGCCGAGCGAGGCGAAGCAGAGCCCGGCCGCAGTGGCCACACCGGACCCTGAGGAGGAGACTCCCGACCAGGTGTCGGCATCCCACGGGTTGACCGGGGTCGGCAGGTCGGGATGGTGACCGGTGAACGCCCCCTCGGTCAGACGCAGTTTGCCGAGGATGACGGCTCCGGCGGTTCGCAGTCGAGCGACGACGGTGGCATCGAAATCTGGGCGGAAGTTCGCATGGATCGTGGTGCCCGCACCGGTCGGTGCGTCGTGGGTGTTCGCAAGATCCTTTACCGCCACGGGGACTCCGTGCAGATCGCCGAGCCAGTTTCCGCGGTCCAGGAGGCAATCGGCGCGGTCGGCCTCAGCGAGGGCCGATTCGGCCATGACCGTGGCGAAGGCCTGCAGTCGGGGCTCGAGGCTGTCGATGCGTTCGAGCATCGCTTCGGTGACCTCACGCGAGGACAGCTGCCTGGTTCGGATGAGTGTCGAGACTTCGTGGAGCTCGAGGAACGGGATCTCGGTGCTCGTCGGTGTGGTCATCATGCCTCCCTGCATCGGTTTCCATTACCCTAGTCGATCTTCTCACCAGGGGGAACAGCCATCTACGGGGCTATGCTCCGGCCAGTTCCCGCAGTGCTTGGATGTGTGCCTCGAGACGTCTGCTCCCGTCTTTGCTGATCGAGATCCAGGTGCGCGGGCGTTTGCCCACGTACCCTTTCTTCACCTCGATCATTCCGGCCTTCTCGAGTGCGGTGATGTGCCGGGAGAGCACGGAATCGGAGACGCCGAGACTGTCGCGCAGCAGTTTGAACTTGGCCCTGTCCCGGTTCTTCAGGCTCGACACGATGCCGAGTCTCGTGGGGTTGTTGAGCTCCGGTTCGAGGCGGGTCAGAGAGTCGCCGAGGTGGGGGATCGGCTCGTCTTCGGTGTGCGCGTCCTTTGGTTCGGTCGCGGAGTTCTGTTTCGCTGTCATCGTCGGTCCCTCCTCAGCGGCGCAGGGCCAGCAGGGAGAAGACCGGGGCGGCGACCCACAGCAGTCCTGCGGCGATGAACGGGATCGGACCGCCGGCGGCGAACGAATCGGCCATGACGCCGACGATGAACGCGACGATGATGACGCCCAGCCATGTCGGCAGGAGGGCGGTGGAGCGGCGGCTCCAGGACAGGGCCTTGATGAGGTAGACGACCAGGGCGGGAATGATCCAGCTCAGTCCGGCTCCGGCGATGATGAGCTGGGTGGTGTTGTCGTCGATGATGCCGATGGCCATGAGGCCGACGGAGAGTCCGGCGGAGAGGACGAAGAGCAGTGTGACCAGCGGCCACGCATCTCCGCTGCGCGCCCGGGACTGGTTCGCTTCGACCTGGCTGAGAAGATCTGCAGCCTGCTGCGGGGTGGGGTTCGCGTTCATGTCGGTTCCTTTGAGTGGTGGTAGCTCTGTGGAAGTAATTCCACAATACCAACTACTTTCCATAGTGGAAAGTACTTTCACCAAAAACTTCCCCATTACTACCTGACGGCGGCCCAGCAACCTCGCGCGAGGTTGCTGGGCCGCCGTCAGGATCCTTCTATGTCTGTCAAGCGGCCTGGCCGATCGGTTTCGTGGCCTCGAGAATCCGATAAACAGAACGAGCCACGTGACGCTTCATGCACCGGATCGTCTCCTTCTTCGTCTTCCCCTCACCAAGCCGTTTAGCCATGTATGCCTGGGACTTCTCCTGGTGAGAAAGCCGCGTGATGGCCACCATGTACAACGCAGAATTCAACCGCCGATCGCCACTGCGGTTAAGCCTAAACCTCACCACGTTCCCCGACGACGCCGGTATCGGGCAGACCCCCGCCAACTTCGCGAACGCTGCCTCGGAACGCACCCGCCCATGATGCGACCAGGCCAGGTAGAACACAGCCGCGGTGATCGGCCCGATCCCCGGCTCAGCCAGCAACACCGCAGCTGGACTGTCCTTGACCATCGCCCCGATCCGGGTGGCGTAGTCCTTGATGTCCGCCTCGAGTTCGATGACGCGTTTGGCTAACCGGATGGCTTCCCGACGAGCCTCGGTCAGTTCCACAGCCTCGTTCCTGAGCCGCCACTTCGCCACCGTCTGGATCTTCACGACCGACAGTTTCCGACGCGCATCCATACCGAGGTCATGAGTCCGCAACAGCGCGGTGAGTGCGTTGATGGTGCGTGTCTTCTCCTGGGTCATGGACTCCCGCGCTTTGACCAGGATCCGCAGTCCCTGGCGCGGCCCATCAGCCTGCCGGGGAAACCGCAGCCGTGACTCGTCCAAAGGCAGGACCGTGCCAGCGATCCGTCGGGCATCGATCTGGTCGTCTTTGCCCGTGGCGTGCCGGTCGCGAGCATTCATGCTGGCGGCCTCGGCGACCGTATAGCCTGCGTCGGCGACATGGTCGGCCAGGATCGCCCCGTAAGTGCCGATGCCCTCGATGACCCACAGGGTATCGAGGTCGCCGCGAGTACGGCGGCCAGCCCACGCCAGGGCCCGTTTCAGGCCAGCTTTCGTGGTCGGGAATGCGGCCGTGTCGACGTGCTCGCCAGTGTTGGTCAGCACGCTGTAGACGTGGTTCTTCGCGTGGGTGTCGACGCCAACGACAAACGCGTATAAATGCGAGATGATAGTCATGACGGTTCGTGACTCTCCTGTGTCAGAGCGGATGAGGTCCGACCGTCAAAGCGGTCGGCTCCGGTCCGGGAGATAGTCACGTCGAAACACTACTGTGATGAGTCACGTTCGGTCAGGAACGGACAACCTTCTGATCAAGTTATCGATGTGGGCCGAGCCGGTGCCGACCGCCCACCAATCATCAGACAGATCCCGACGAGGACATCGTTCGAGTCAGTAGCAATAAGAGTCATGATGATCGATGGGACGGTCAGTTCCTACTCTGCCAGCCAGTCCCAGACCAGCCACCATCAATACTCACAGTAGCAATTAAGGGGTGGAGGCGGCTACTGTGGCGGCCAGCTCCGTGGCCCGCTCCAAATGCTCCGTGGTGACTTCGCCGGTGAAGATGAGGGGATCGAAGGCGAGCTTCCAGCCCAGGCCGGTCGTGATCTGCTTCATCGCGGTCTCGGCACCGGTCGTGTCGTAGCCGCCGTGGATCCAGTAGGAGAACGGTCTGCCGGCGGTCGGCTCGCGCACCGCGTCATACGTGGTGTCGAAGAAGTGCTTGAGGGCACCGGAGATATAGCCGAAGTTCGCGGTCGTGCCGAGCACATAGGCATCCGCGGCGAGCACATCAGCAACACTCGCCTCCAGCGCCGGGCGGATGGTGACGTCGATGTCGCCGAGCTCAGGCATACGCAGTCCGGACTCGGCCGCCTCGGCGATCCGTACCGTCGCAGCGGACGGGGAATGATGAACGAGCAGAACGTTGACCATGGCCCCACCCTAGCCCCGGCCGGTGACCTCCGTCAGCTGCGATGTCTACAGTGGAGCCATGGCAGTCATCTTCGACCCCCTGCGCGGACGTGTGCGTCCGGAAGCCAGCCACCCCGATGCCGCGATCATCGAAGTCCTCACGAAGACCTATTCCGATGCGGATTGGGCGGTGCTCACCGGGGCGGGAATGAGCACGGACTCCGGCGTGCCCGACTACCGCGGACCGGATTCCCCGCCGCGGAATCCGATGACGATCCAGACTTTCCTCTCCCACCCCGATCAGCGCGCCAGGTACTGGGCGCGGTCGTGGATGGGCTGGCCGCGGATGCGCAGCACCCAACCGAACCAAGCTCACCTCGCCCTGGCCGAGCTGTCCGTGGCCGGGATCATCACCCAGAACGTCGATGGACTCCATCAGGCCGCCGCCGAGGCGGTCGCCGCCGACCGCGGAAGCGGTGCCGGAGCGCCGGCGCCGAGTCCCGTCATCGACCTCCACGGCAGCCTCGACCGGGTGATCTGCCTGAGCAGCGGGCACCTGTTCGACCGCGACCTGGTGCAGCGGAGACTGAGCGAACTCAATCCGGACTTCGCCGAAGAGGTCGGCATCGACCCCATCGACGTCGAAACCGCACCCGACGGCGACGTCGAACTCGAGGACACCGCCGGTTTCGCAGTCCTCGACTGCCCCGAATGCGGTGGGCTGCTCAAGCCCGATGTCGTCTACTTCGGCGATTCCGTCCCGGCCGCCAGGGTCCAGGCAGCCAATCGGATCGCCGACGAGGCTGCCGGCCTCGTGGTGCTCGGTTCCTCGCTGGCGGTGCTGTCGGGACTGCGGTTCGTCCGAACCGCCGCGAAGGAAGGCAAACCCGTCGTCATCGTCACCGACGGGCCGACCCGCGGAGACGAATTCGCCGACTTCCGGTCGATCTCCCGCGTTGCCGACTTCGTCACCGCGTGGGCAGGCCGGTGAGGCGATCGGGCGGCGAGTCGGCCAGGCATCCAGGGGAGTCCAAGCCGGGGATGGAAGACTGAGAGTCATGAGAGACAATCTGGCTCGCGCCGAACGACTGCGCCTTGTCGACACCGCCCGCCGTGCCGGGGACGACGCCCCTACCCTGTGTGAGGGGTGGACGGTCAGGGACCTTGCCACCCACCTCGTCATCCGAGAACGTCATCCCCGCGCTGCCGCGGGCATCTTCATGCCGAAGTTCTCCGACCGCCTGCAGGCGAAGGAAGACGAGTACGCCGAGATGCCGTTCGGTCGGCTGCTCGGACTCGTCGCCGCACCGCCGAAGTGGACACCGGGCGCCCTGCCGGGAGTGGAGACGGTGATGAACACGACCGAGTTCCTCGTCCACCACGAAGACATCCGGCGAGCCGCGATCGAATGGATTCCGCGTCGGCTGTCGCAAGCGGAGACCGCTGCCGTCTGGGCGCAGACGAGGGTGGCCCTCCTGCCCTACGCGGCGAAGGCGAAGGGGCCCGTGACGATCGAAGCCCCGGGTTTCGGTACCCGCACGGCGGGGAAGAAGGGCAGCGGGGCGGCCGCGACGATCACCGGGGCACCTCTCGAGCTGCTTCTCTATCTCATGGGACGGGTTGACCACGCACTCGTCGACGTGCGCTGAACTTCGGGAAAACCCTATCCAGGTCGGGGGATTGGTCCCTGTCGGCGTCCGGTGACGTCTTCCTAGGCTGGTATCAACAGCCGATACCAAGGAGACCAACACCATGAACGCAGCACCCACCCCGACTCCCGATCAGTTCGACCAGACCTCCGCGGGACAGTACCCCCACCCGTCCGCCGGACAGTACGAAGCACCGCAGAGCTATCCGACGCAGAACCGCTATGGCCAGCGCGCCGAGGAGGACCCGGGCAAGGTGCTCGGGATCGTCTCGCTCGTGGCGACCCTGTCGACCTTCCTCGGGTTCAACTTCATCGGCCCCGTCGTCGGCATCATCACCGGACACATGGCGCGCAAGCGTTCCCAGGAATCCGGATTCGGAGACAACGAGATGGGCAAATGGGGCTTCATCTTGGGCCTTGTCTTCCTCGGGCTCCTCGTCCTCGGATGGGCACTCGGAATCTCCTTCGGCATCGTCGGCGGCCTGGCCAGCCTCATGGCCGGCTGACCGCGACAACGAGGCAACGCCGACAGAGAAACGGCAGAGGGCCGACCCGTGTGGGTCGGCCCTCTGCCGTTGTCAGGAGCCCGTGTCAGACGTCGTCGTCAGTATCCGACCCAGGCCCCGCGTTCCTGGTCGAGGACCCGCGGGTGCAGCAGCGTCGAGGCTTCGACCTTGCCCACAGCCGCGCGATCACGGTCCGGTGGGAACGTCGTCGAGGCGGCGAGCACCTCGGCGGTGGCGAATTTCAACCCGCTCGGGGCATCATCGGGCACGGTCACCTCGGGGCCCTCTCCGCCGAGATCGGCGAGGAAGTATCCCCAATCACCGAAGCTGGGGACATCGACGTGATACGGAGTCGTCGACAGTCCCGCCTCGGCGACGGCCTCACCGATACCCCAATAGGCTTCAGGGGCGAAATAGGGGGAGCCGGCCTGGACGACGAGGCGCGCCTCCGGGGACATCACCTGTCGGATGAGCCCGTAGAACTCGATGCTGTAGAGCTTCGACGTCGCCACATCATCGGGATCGGGCAGATCGGCGATGACCGCGTCATAGGCCGAATGCTTCGCCTCCCGCAGCCACGTGAAGGCATCGGCGGCGATCGTTCTCACCCGCGGATCGTCGAGGGAGTCGTCGTTGAACGCGGTGAAGTGCTCCGAGGTCTTCGCCAGTTCGAGGACCGCGGGGTCGAGGTCGACGAGCGTGACTGACTCGACGTCGGGATACTTGAGGATCTCGCGTACGGCCAGGCCATCACCGCCGCCGAGGACGAGGACGTTGCGGCGCGGACCGTCCAGCAGCGGATGGACGAGGCTCTCGTGATAGCGGTACTCATCGGCCGAGGCGAACTGCAGATCCCCATTGAGGAACAGCCGGGTATCGCCGGTCCTCTTCGCCTCGGTGAGCACGATCTCCTGGTAGTCCGACCGCTGCGAATACACGATCGGATCCCGGTAGAGACGCTGCCGGGTGGTGACTTCGATGTCGTCGGTATACACCCACACCACGGTGAGTCCGCCGAGGATGAGCACAAGCAGCGCTGCCAACATGAGTTGGGCGGCCCGGCTGAGTTCGGAGCGGAAGAGCCAGAGGACGATGAGGATGCCCACCAGCGCGTTCGTCATCCCCACGGCCAGCGCACCGCGCGGCAGACCGAGCAGCGGCAGCAGGAGGAACGGGAAGGCGAGCCCGCCGATGAGTCCGCCCACATAGTCGGCGGCGAAGAGGTCGGCCACCGCGCTCGAGGCCTTCTGCGCGCGGATGCGTTGGACGAGCTCCATGAGCAGCGGGATCTCCGCGCCGATGAGCGCGCCGATGACGAACGCGAGGGCCACCATGGCCACCGTGTAGACGTCGGCGAACGCGAAGGCGAGGTAGAGCAGGATGACGGAGAGTCCGCCGATGATGCCCAGGGCCGCCTCGATGAGGGCGAAGGAGACCGCGGCGAACCCGGTCAGCCGTTTGGTCGCCAGCGACCCCACACCCATGGCGAAGACCATGACGGCCAGGACGATGGAGGCCTGGACGATGGTGTCGCCGAGCAGATAGGACCCCAAGGCCACGAGCGCGAGCTCGTAGACCATTCCGCAGCTCGCGCAGATGAACACCGCGAGCAGGACGAAGAAACGGGCCGGTCCCGGACGCATTGGAAGGGTGATCGGTCGGGCCGCCTCGGTGGTGGTGCCGGAGCCGTCGTCAGCGGTGCTCAAAGGAGGGCTGCGGCCATGATGCCCGCGATGCCCAGGTGGGCGGTGGCGTTGACCCAGACCTCGGGGTGCATCTGTGGGGAGTTGATGATGTCGCCGGTCTTGCCCGGGGTGAGCAGGCCGATGAGCACGAAGCTCACTCCCATGAGGAAGATGCCGAGGATGCCGAAGACGAGGGTGGACAGGATGCCTGCGGCCAGGTCATCGGAGCTGGCGCGGATGGCCGCGATGACGATGATAGCGACTCCGGCCAGGTCGGAGGCGACGAGGACCGCGGCATTGCGCGACTTCTGCTCCCACAGGATGACGTGGAGCTTGCCCGGGGTGAGCAGGTCGACGACGAAGTAGCCGATGACCATGAGGAGGAGTCCGCAGCCCGCATAGGAGAGGACGACTCCGGTCTCGTAGATGAGGTAATTCAGGAGCATGTCTGCCTTTCGCTGTGCCTGATCGTGCCTATTTTCCGGTGCCCGGTCCGCCGCCGCGGAATCCTGAGCCGTCGCCGTAGTTCGATCCGCCGCCGGTGAAGAACGGGAGGAAGAAGAATCCGCCGCCTCCGGAGCGGGACGAGTCGCAGCCGACGTAGTCATAGCTGCTGCCGTTCTTGACGTAGTCGCCCTCGCCGGGGTTCGAGACGTACTGGCCGTTGCTGAGGTCGTAGTCACCGCAGTTCGCCGACGACCCGGACGAACCGCAACCTCGGAACATATTGCCGATGACGATGAGGATGACGACGAAGAAGATGATCGTTCCGCAGCCGATGCGGCGCGGCTTCCGCCCCGATCCGCCGCCGGGCCGCTGCGGTCCGCTGGGACGCTGTGGGCCGGATGGACCGGAGTTTTCGCGGTCGAAATCGAAAGAGCCGCCGCCCATCGAGACGTTCGGTCCCTGACTCATGCCGACCTCCTCAACTCGCTGCTGCTGTGCACGATCTCTCCATGCTGCGGGTAGCAGTGCCACGACTGCCAGGCGATCCGCTCGGGTTCCGCACAGGTCAGCGACAGTGCCGTCAGTGCGCCGGGCTGTCCGGGGAACGCGACCGAAAGGTGGTCGGCTGCGGTGAGGGCACGGACGGCACCCGCGGCGAGCACCTCGGCGGCGGCCGTCGGGAAGTCCCCGGACACGTGGGTGCGGGTCGCTGTGAACCGGTGTTCGGTGAATCCGGCCCACCGGCCGTGGCGGATGTCTTCGCGGTCCCACCGCGGTCGTTTCGGAGACGAACCGTCCCCACCCTCGCCGAGGCAGGCGAAGGTCTCGATGAACGCATCGGTGGGTCCGGCGCTCAGGATCGCCTGGTGGGAGGAGCCGATGACGGTCAGTGTCAGAGCCAACGCGGGCGCCGCCTCGGCGAGGACGGACCCTGTGTCAGTGGGTGCGGCTACGGTGGGCACATCGATGCGGCGGACAGCCAGCGGAGCGATCCGGTCGTGGTCGAGGCTCAGCCGCAGCGCCTCGGCATTGGTGTCGGTGAAGGGGACGTCGAGCGGGCGGGGGAGGGTGAGCATCAGCTGCCGGAATAGATGGTGAAGGAACCGGTCGGGATGGTCTCTCCCGTGCTCACTTCCCAGCGTCCGTGGTCGAAGCGTTCGAAGGCGAGCAGGCGGCCGTCGCCGGATTCGTAGTCGACATAGTCGACCCCGCCCTTCTCATTCAGTCCCGTGGTGCCTTCGGACCGGTAGGAGGCGGTGCCGTGCTCGACGAGGTCGTAGTCGGTGCCGTCGATGGTGATGGTCCGGGCCTTCGGCTCGATGTCGAGGTCGGGGCGGTCGCACCAGCGGGCGACCTGCACGTCGGGATCGCGTTCGACGCTCAGCCACATACGGGTCGCCGAGGCATCGGCCTGAAAGAAGTGCTCGGCCCAGTCGTAGCCGCCCTCGGAGATGCGCAGGGTGCCGCGGACGAAGAACTTCTCGTTGCCGAATTCGAGGAGATCGCCGGCCTTGATGGTCTCGGGATCACCGCCGGTGTTCTGGTCGGCGGCGAAGGGATCGCGCGGGGCGGTCGGCTGTTGCGTCTGCTCCTGCTTGCGGGCCCTGTTGGCGCGAGAGCGGATGACGAGCACGGTCACGAGGACGACGATGATGAAGACGAGGACGGCGATGAGGAGTTCTGTGGGCACGGCGGTCTGCTTCGATTCGATGGCCGGACGGGTCACCGCCCACTCTAGTCGACCGGAATGTCACGCGCGGCTGTGATCGTCCTTCTTCTCCAAAGCGGTCATCGTGTCGGCGATGAAGAACCCGAGGTCCCGGTTGAGTGCGAGCATCGGTTCGTTGTCCGTCGCCGTATACGTCTGCACCCATTCCGCCGAGGCGGTCGCCGCGACCGCGGGCAGCTGACGCAGGTTCGCGACCTTGAGGGCCCGACCGATCCCGCGACCTCGGAAGGCGCGGTCGACGAGCGTGTCCTCCTGGATGACGATCTGCGGATCGTGCGAGGAGACCATGATCTCCGTATAGCCGACGGCGAGTTCGCCCACGTGCGCCATCGAGCTGACCAAGGTCCAACCCTGTTCTTCCATCCGCTCCTCATGGCTGCGGATCGCCGCGGTGCTGGCATGGGTGGCGGAACGGGTGAGGAAACCGACGGGCACGTCCTCATCCATCTGCTCCCGCAGCTGGGTCCAGGATTCCAGCACCTCCTCGGGGCAGGCTCCGATCCATGAGGTGACCGAGAAGTCCGGGTCCTCCCTGATCACTGGCACGACCGTCGACGCCCCCGAATCCTTGTACCGATTCGCATCGGCGTCCAGGTAGGCGGGCAGGTCGAGTAGCAGCCGGTGCTCTTCGTTGCCGATGCTCATCCCGTGCGCCTGCGCGAAGGCGACCCCGGCCGGGCAGTAGGTTTCGGTCTGCACGATCGCCGAGGATTCGCCACCGTCATCGAGAAACTGTGCGGCCGCCTCGGCGAGGGCAGTGCCGAAACCCTGCCGACGGTGATCGGGCAGGACACCGAGTTCGATATCGGTCGGAGTTTCGGGGGAGAGACTGATCTCGACGCCGCCGACGATCTCCTCGCCGAGGCGGCCCGCCAGGGCGATGTCCCGCCCTCCCGGGCGCGGGTGGG
Organism: Brevibacterium sp. MGP-B1; assembly: GCF_057766545.1. NCBI lineage: Bacteria > Bacillati > Actinomycetota > Actinomycetes > Micrococcales > Brevibacteriaceae > Brevibacterium > Brevibacterium sp. MGP-B1. The sequence goes on from NZ_CM173407.1 coordinate 276,733, forward strand.
CGAATTGGGACAGCGTCGTCTCGGCGCTGCGCCACCAGGCGGCGGTGCGGCGCTCGGTGTAAGCGGTGCGCATGACGTCGTTCCACGTCAGCAGCGCAGACGCATCGTCGGCCGCGATGCGCGTGATCTGAATCTCAGACATAGTGAAAGTCGACCACGACAGGTGCCGGTTTTCAAGGACGCCGGCGCCCGGGACCCTCAGGGCTGTCGGGGTCGTCGGTGCTGTTCGTCCCCTCGGGGTCGAACTGGTCCGCAGCGGATCCGCGGTCGGGCGGGTCGGTGGGGGCCGCCTCGGCGTGGGGATCGTGTTTGGGCAGGCGGGAGCCGATATGCGAACCGGGAGTGTTCATCACCCGGTACACGAGGAAGGCGCCGATGCTGAAGACGATGATGATGCAGAAGGTGAGGAAGATGACCGCGCCGAGCCCGGGCTCCATCATTTCGCCATTCGCCGACGGTCGAAGTAGTTCGCGAAGCGGGCCTTGAACGAGCCCATGCCGATCGATCCGCCCACGCGCACGAGGGGTCGGGGCCCGGTCGGAACCGCATCGACGACGGACTTCACGCTGCCCCAGGTCTTCGAGAGCTGGTCGACGTTGACGGCCCAATCGGCGGGGACGACGACGGTGACGGCTCCCATTCCGGCGACGATCTCGACCTCGATGACCTCGAGATCGGTCTCGACCTCGAGGAAGTTCAGTTCGATGTTCGACATCGAGGGTTCGCAGCGGATATACGGCGGGACCGCCCACCTGGCACGGCGGACCTCGGATTCCCAACCGGCCTTGATGACGAGCGGATCGAAGCGGTCGCGGCCCCGGATTGCGTGTGCGCGGGCGGTGACCGGAACGATCGCCGAGGTGGGGCGGAAGCGGTCGGAGGGCAGCTCGGTGGTGAGGTCGGCGAGCACCTCGTCAAGGTCGATGGGGAACTTCGCGGATTGGACCTTCTCCATCCGTTCGTCGAGCTCGTCGACGGTGATCCGACCGTCTCCGGCGGCTTCGCGCAGGATCTCGATCGCCTCGTCGCGCTCTTTGTGGCCGATGCGGAAGGTCTTCGCGGGGTCGTTCTCGTCGGGGGAGGTGGTGGCTGAGCTCATGATCTCTATCGTGCCTGATCGGGAAGTCAGCGACAACGGCAGGGAGTCGGGGGCCGTGTCTCGTGTCAGTCGTTGGCATTAGGCTAGGGGACGTGTCCACCGCACTGTACAGAAGATACCGCCCAGAGACCTTCGACGAGGTCATCGGTCAAGAGCATGTGACCGATCCGCTGAAGGCCGCCATCGAACGTGGCCGCATCAACCATGCCTACCTGTTCTCCGGCCCGCGCGGGTGCGGTAAGACCACCTCGGCGCGGATCCTGGCCCGGTGTCTCAACTGCGAGCAGGGGCCGACCCCGGTGCCGTGCGGGGAATGCCCGAGCTGTCGGGATCTGGCCAACGGCGGACCCGGTTCGCTCGATGTCGTCGAGATCGACGCGGCCAGCCACAACGGCGTCGATGATGCCCGTGACCTGCGTGAACGCGCCGTCTATGCGCCCGCGCGCGATCGGTACAAGGTGTTCATCCTCGATGAGGCGCACATGGTCACCTCGCAGGGCTTCAACGCTCTGCTCAAGATCGTCGAAGAGCCGCCGCCGCATATCAAGTTCATCTTCGCCACGACCGAACCCGAGAAGGTCATCGGCACGATCCGGTCGCGGACCCACCACTATCCGTTCAGACTGGTGCCGCCGGAGGCCCTGGGCAACTACCTCGAGGAGCTGTGTGCTCGTGAGAGTGTGCAGGTGGCCAAGGGCGTGCTGCCGCTGGTCGTGCGCGCCGGCGGAGGGTCGGTGCGTGACACGCTGTCGGTCCTCGACCAGCTCATCGCCGGGGCTGGGCCCGATGGAGTCGACTACGGCCGGGCCGTCGCGCTGCTCGGATACACTCCGGATTCGCTGCTGTCCGACATCGTCGATGCGTTCTCCGCCGGCGACGGTGCCGGGGTGTACCGTGCGGTGGAGCGGGTCATCGAATCCGGTCAGGATCCCAGGCGCTTCGTCGAAGATCTGCTCGAGCGCTTCCGGGATCTCATCGTCATCAACGCCGCACCCGAAGCGGCCCATGCCTTCCTGCCCGAAGTGCCGCCGGACCGCCTGGAGAGGCTGACCCTCCAGGCCAATGGTTTCGGACAGGGTGAGCTCTCCCGCGCCGCAGACCTGCTCAACGTGGGACTGACGGAGATGTCGGGTGCCACCTCGCCGAGGCTGCAGCTCGAACTCATCTGTGCCCGCATTCTGCTGCCCGGTTCCGGCCGCAGCCGGGATGCTGTGCTCAGTCGTATGGAGCGGATGGAACGTCGCATCGGCATGTCGGCCACCGGCGTGGCAGCGAACGTGCCGCCGTCGCAGGCTCCGGATCAGGGTGCGGCCCAGGCCCCTGTGCAGAGGCAGGGTGCTCCCGCCGGCGGGGCCGGCCAGGGGCAGGAACCTGCTGTCGATCAGGGACAGTCGGGCGGTCGACCGTCGGCAGGTGATGCGTCGCCTGGTGCGCCGGGCCGCGGGTCCGGAGCACCGGCTGCGAACGCGTCGGCCGGACAGCCCCAGAGCGCAGCCCACGACGACTTCGACGACATCGCGGCCATGGCCGCGGCCGCCGAGTCGATGCTCAACGAACCTGTGGCGCAGCCAGGGCAGCAGCCTGAGCAGGGGCAGTCGGCTCAGCACGATGGGCAGGCCGAGTCGGAACCGGCGTCGCAGTCCGGACCTCAATCTCAGACCGCGCACGCGGGTCCGCAGCAGCAGTCTGCTGAGAACCCTCGGAACGCAGAAGCGGGCCGGCCGGCGCAGGAACAGCAGCCGTCTCCCGATTCGCCGCCCGAGCCTTCGGCCGAAGGCTCGGGTGCGCCGCAGAATGAGTCGCAATCTGTGCAGGAGAACCAGCAGAGACAGGACTCTGCCGATGCCGCAGTGCCCAGTTCCGCACCGGACTCCGCGCCGGCGAACCAGCCTCAGAGTCAGGAGGCCGGGCAGCCTCAGCACCAGTCGGCTCCCGCGTCTGCGGCACCAGCCGGACCTGGCGATGGGTCACGACAGTCTGAGCAGGCAGCGGCGCCGGAAGCGACATCGGTGGCGGGATCCGGCGATATCGGCGGTGAGATCGAAGCGATCCGCCGAGCATGGCCGAGCATCCTCGCCTCGGTGGAGAAGCGCAGCCGTCTGACACGAGCCATCATCGCGGCCAATGCGATCCCGCAGTCGTTCTCCGACGGAGTCGTCTACCTCGGCTTCAACAACGCCGGATCCGTGCAGGGATTCCAGCAGCGTGACCATGCGGCCAAACTCGCAGCGGCGATCAACGACGTTCTCGGCATCCAGGCTCGTATCGACATCGGTGATGTCGGTCGGATCGGCGGAGGAACTGCCGGCGGAGGCAACCAGGGTAAAGGATCCTCGGCTCCGCCCATGAATGACTCCGGTGGCAATCACGGACCGGCGCCGAGCCAGCGACGCCCGAGCCCACAGGAAGTCGCGGCAGTCGTCGGCACTCGTGAAGTCGACAAACCACAGGTCGACCACGAGAAGTTCTGGGAACCGAGCGGTCCGACACAGGGCCCCTGGTCCTCCGACGACGAGGAGGGGGAACAGTCGGGCCCACCGACTGAACCCACACCTCAGGACAACCCCGGTGAACCGCCCGAGCAGACCGATGAGGGATCGGCCGAGTCTGAGCCGGAATCCTCGGTCGCTCAGGTTCCCGCTGCGGACTCGGCCGACTCCGAAAGATCGGACTGGACTGCTCCTGAGCCGAGAGTTCCTGACCACGATTCTTCCGAACCAGCCGTCCCCGACGTCGTTGTGCCCGACCTATCCGACGACGACTTCTTCGGTGCGCCGACAGACACCGGAACCGAGTCGACCGACTCCGGTAATGCACCGACCGACGACTTCGGACGCTCTGACCACTCGCGCGAGCAGGAACCAGCTCCAGCAAGATCGTCCGGCTTCGCCGACGATTCGCCGATGGAATATGTCGAACCGCGGTGGGAGGAACCGAATTGGAACGACGGTCCCTCCCCGATCGACCCCTCACCGGTCGATGCGGCATCGACGGGCACAGCCTCGACCGACGTCGACGAGACGAGCGCCGGCAGCGGAGCTGTCGACGTCGGAGCCGTCGTCGTTCCGCCGCCCGATGACGATCTCGACTATCCCGATCTCGGCGACACCTCGAGCGACTTTGGAGGAGGTGCCTTCGACCAGTCGGCACCTGCCGTGCAGTCGCCGCCACCGACCCATGGGGGAGAGGCGAAACCGTTCAAATCGCGCTTCGCTGCACTTGCCGAAAAGCACGGTGCCACCACCACTCCGCCTGCCGGATCCGGCTACGGATCTGCTCCGCAGCCCAACCCGGCAGGCGGGACAGCACCGGGGGCTGCCTCGGTGCCGGGATCGAACCCCTACCCGCAAGGGTCGGGATCGGACGAGGACGAGTATGATCCGGAAACGGACCTCGACGTCTCCGAAGCGCCGCAGATGGGCGTCGATGTGATCGCACGGGTCCTCGGCGGCGAAATCATTGACGAAAGAGAAGTATGAGCGCTGTATTCGAAGGTGCCCTTCAGGACTTGGTCGAAGAGTTCGGCAAGCTTCCGGGCATCGGGCCGAAATCGGCCCAGCGTCTGGCGTTCCACATCCTGCAGACGGACTCGCAGGACGTCAATGCGCTGGCCCAAGCGCTCACCGACGTGAAGAAACGAGTACGGTTCTGCGAGATCTGCGGAAACGTCTCCGAGGAGGCCGAATGCACGGTCTGCCAGGACCCGCGCCGCGATCGGTCGATGATCTGCGTGGTCGAAGAGCCCAAGGATGTCGTCGCAATCGAACGGACCCGAGAATACCGGGGCCTCTATCACGTCCTCGGCGGAGCCATCGACCCGATGGCCGGGGTCGGGCCCGATAACCTGCGGATCAAAGAGCTCATGACGCGTCTGCAGGACGGTGAGGTCAAGGAGACCGTCATCGCCACCGACCCGAACCTCGAGGGCGAAGCCACTGCCACCTACCTCGTCCGCCTGCTCGGATCACTCGGCGTGACCGTCACCCGCCTGGCCTCGGGGCTGCCCGTCGGCGGTGATCTCGAATACGCCGACGAAGTCACCCTCGGCCGCGCATTCTCCGGTCGCCGCGAGATCGACTGACCGCCTCGGGTTCGCCCTCTTGACACCATATCGATAATCGTGAAACATATTGTTTATCGATATATCGACAAACGATAAATCATCGGATGCGGCGAAGGTCGGCGGAAAGCTCGTCTGCTCCTCGCCGGGACGGGAAGGCGTTGTCATGTCACCGACAGAGGAACAGAGGCCGGACGGCGAACTTCAGAAGCGCAAGGCGTTCGGAACAGGTTACGAACTATGGATCGGTTTGGCGGTCGGCTTCTACGTCATCTATGCCGTCACTGATCTCGTCACGCGAATGATCCACTCCGAAGTGGCGGTGACGGTGGACTTCTCCGACGGCTCCGCCTCCTCGCTCGATGCCGGGAACGGAGCGGTATCCCTGTCCGGACTCACCGAGATCGTCGTTCCGACGGCCGACGTCTCGGCCGGGGCGATCGCCCTGGTGACCATTGCCGAAGTCACTCTTATCCTCACCGTGTTGGCGGCCGCGATCTCCTTGGTGCCTGTCATCCGTGACATCGCGGCGGGAACACCCTTCACGCTCCGGGCGTCCCGCGCCTTTGCGGCGTTCGAGTGGATCGTGGCGATCGGGTGGATTCTCCACTTCATCACCAAGGTTCCCGGCGGCAACTGGATCTCCGCCGATATCGGCATCGCTGATGAAGTGGGGCCGGGAATCACCGTCGTCCACGCATTCTTCGTTCTCGGGGCCGTCGGCGGCGCCGAACTGCTGCGGCGGTGCTTCAGATCAGGGCGCGAAGCTCAAGAAGAGCTCGAAGGGCTCGTGTGATGGTCGAGGAATTCGGCTCTTCCCGGGTCATCTGCCACCTCGACAGTCTGCTGACCCGGCGAGACATGAGCCTGACGGAACTGTCCAAGCGCGTCGGGGTCTCGCTCGCAAACCTCTCCGTGCTCAAGAACAACAGAGCGAAGGCCGTGCGCTACTCCACCCTCATTGCTCTGTGCGAGGTCCTCGACTGTCAGCCCGGTGACCTCTTCACCGTGGAACGACGGTCGGACTGACCGTCAAGGGCAGCGCCCGTCGGCACGAAGCCGGCGGGCCGCCTCGGCGAGCGAAACCGGCGTTCCGCGATGCCTCGTTTATAACGATTTCTGAGCAGGGGCTGAACGCCTGGTGACCAACCGCCGCCTCGCCTATGTGCACAGTCAACGCTCGGGTCTGCAGGGGCGGACATTCGGCCCGGTCAGGCGGTGTCTGAATGACGGGCGAAGGTGAAGCGAAATGACGTACCTCATACAATGGTTCAGGTGCCGGGAGCCCGACACGGCTGAAATCCTGATCGATGCAGCACGAGACCTCCATGTTTGGAACCATGGAATCGATCGCCTGGCACGGAACTTATCAGCGATAAGGAAGATACTGCAGTGAGCATAGTCGTCCAGAAGTTCGGTGGGTCCTCGGTAGCCGATGCGGAATCGGTCAAGCGAGTGGCCAAACGAATTGTCGAGTACCGTCAAGCCGGTCACGAAGTAGTTGTCGTGGTGTCGGCCATGGGTGACAGTACCGATGATCTCATCGACTTGGCCCAACAGGTTTCCCCCATGCCCCCCGCCCGCGAACTCGATATGCTGCTGACCGCCGGTGAGCGCATCTCGATGGCGGTCCTGGCCATGGCGATCGCCAACCTCGGCTTCGAAGCCCAGTCCTTCACCGGTTCCCAGGCCGGAGTCATCACCGATGAGCAGTTCGGCAAGGCCCGAATCATCGACGTCACTCCCGGCCGCATCCGGTCCTCCCTCGACGAGGGATACGTCGCCATCGTCGCGGGATTCCAGGGCGTCAGCCAGACTGCGAAGAACATCACCACACTCGGCCGCGGCGGCTCCGACACCACCGCTGTGGCACTGGCTGCGTCGCTCGACGCCGATGTGTGTGAGATCTACACCGACGTCGACGGCGTCTTCACCGCCGATCCGCGGATCGTGCCCACGGCGCGCAAGATCGATGAGATCGGCTACGAGGAGATGATGGAGATGGCCGCCTCGGGCGCCAAGGTCCTCATGCTCCGCTGCGTCGAATACGCCCGCCGTTACAACGTGCCCGTGCACGTGCGGTCCTCATTCTCTCGCAACCAAGGAACCTGGGTGACCGATTCACCCATCCCCGAAGCCTTCCGCCAGGGCCGGGGATCATCGACCCCGGCAGCGGAACCAGAAACGGAGTCCACCATGGAACAGGCAATCATCTCCGGCGTCGCCCACGACCGCTCGGAAGCCAAGGTCACGATCGTCGGTGTTCCCGATGTCCCCGGCAAGGCCGCTGAGATCTTCAAGACTCTGGCCAAGCAGGAAGCCAATATCGACATGATCGTCCAGAACATCTCCACCCGCGAGCCGGGGAAGACGGACATCTCCTTCACCCTGCCCATGGACGACGGAGCCAAGGCGCTCGAGGCCCTCGACGGTGTGAAGGCAGAGATCGGCTTCGACCAGGTCCGCTACGACGACCAGATCGGCAAGCTCTCCGTCGTCGGCGCCGGAATGCGCTCCCACCCGGGCGTGACCGCGACTCTCTTCGAGGCGCTCAGCGAAGCCCAGGTCAACATCGACATGATCTCCACCTCGGAGATCCGCATCAGCGTCGTCACCCGCGCAGACCTGCTCGACGACGCGGTCCGTGCCGCTCATGCCGCCTACGGACTCGACAGTGAAGACAACGAAGCAGTGGTGTACGGAGGTACCGGACGATGAGCGTCAATATCGGAGTAGTCGGTGCGACCGGCCAGGTCGGCGGAGTCATGCTCGACCTCTTGGCCGACGATCCCGGGTTCGAGATCGGGTCCCTGAGGCTCTTCGCCTCGGCCCGTTCGGCCGGGAAGACGATCGATTTCAAGGGTCAGCCGATCACCGTCGAAGACGCCGCCGAGGCGGATCCGAGCGGACTCGATATCGCTCTGTTCTCCGCCGGTGGGGCGACGTCGAAGGCACAGGCCGAACGTTTCGCGGCCGCCGGTGCCATCGTCGTCGACAACTCATCGGCGTGGCGTTCGGACCCGGAGGTCCCGCTCGTCGTCAGCGAGGTCAACCCGGATGCCCTTGACGAGCCGCCCAAGGGCATCATCGCGAACCCGAATTGCACGACCATGGCCGCCATGCCCGTGCTCAAGGCCCTCCATGACAAGGCCGGGCTCAACCGCCTCATCGTGGCCACCTACCAGGCCGTGTCCGGTTCGGGTCTGTCCGGAGTCGAAGAACTCGCCGGTCAGCTCGAAGCCGGTCTGCCCGACGCCCGCAAGCTCACCACCGACGGAAATGGTGTGAGCCTGCCGGAGCCGAACAACTACGTCGAACCGATTGCGTTCAACGTCCTGCCGATGGCCGGATCCGTCGTCGACGACGGGCAGAACGAAACCGATGAAGAGAAGAAGCTGCGCAACGAGAGCCGGAAGATCCTCGGACTGCCCGACCTCCTGGTCGCCGGCACCTGCGTGCGCGTGCCCGTCTTTACGGGACACAGCCTGAGCATCCACGCCGAATTCGACTCCGACATCAGCCCCGAGCAGGCCACCGAGATCCTGTCTCAGGCTCCCGGAGTCGCCCTCGACGAGGTCCCGACCCCGCTCAAGGCCGCAGGTCGGAACGACAGCTACGTCGGCCGCATCCGCGCCGACCAGTCGGCACTGGCAGGCAAGGGACTCGTCCTCTTCGTCTCCAACGACAACCTGCGCAAGGGTGCGGCACTGAACACCGTGCAGATCGCGGGCTTGCTGGCCAAGAAGCTCGAGGCGCAGGCCGCCTGACGAACTCGACTGTTGATCGCCGGCGTTGACCGCTGACGGGCAGCAGTCCGCTGTGGATCGCAACCGCCCGGGAGCACCTGCTTCCGGGCGGTTCGCCATCTCCGGCGGCTCGTTCAAGGCTACGCGCGTTTATGCAGAGCTGCCGAGCTCGTTCATGCCCGGGCGCGGATGGCACACGGTAGACGGGCACTGATGTGGGCTCTGCCTTGAACGAACAGAAGTGAGCGCTCGCCTGCAACATATAAAAGCGTTGCTATATATAAATATTTATATTAGTGGCGGGCCTCTGATCTGAGTATCGTCGACGATGTTGCTTCGTCCTCGATGCCTCAGAAAGGCTCCTCATGACCTCCTCGCGCATTCTTCTCACTTCCGCTGCCATCGCCTCCTCGGCGACGCTGGTCCTCAGCGGCTGCGGGGGAGGGGCCTCCGGTTCGGAATCGGGCGAGCTGCGGGTCGTGACCTCGACGAATGTCTACGCCGACATCGTCTCCCAAGTCGCCGGCGACTTCGCCGAGGTGAGCCCGATCATCGATGACCCCAATCAGGACCCGCACTCCTACGAAGCGACCACGCAGGACCGCCTCAAGCTGTCGAAGGCCGATCTCGTCGTCGAGAACGGCGGCGGCTATGACGCCTTCATGACCACGATGCTCGAGGCTTCAGACGCCGATCCCGAGGTGATCGATGCCGTCTCGATCTCGGGATTGCCCGGATCCGAGGATCTTGGAAACGAACCTCATGACCACAGCCACGACGAAGACGAGGCTCAGGCCGGCGGACACACGCACGACCACGGCGACGAGCACTCCGATGAGGGCAGTGACCATGAGGGGCATGACCACGGCGAGTTCAACGAACATGTCTGGTACTCGGTGCCCTCGATGACCAAGCTCGTCGACGAGGCGGCGATCCACCTCGGCGAGGCGGTGCCGGAGCACAAGGATGACTTCACCGCCAATGCCGATGAGTACAAGAAGAGCCTCGGCGAATTGCAGACGAAGATCGACGCGGCCAAGAAGGACCACGACGGTGAGAAGGTCGCAGCGACCGAGCCTGTGCCACTGTGGCTGTTCGCCGATATGGGCCTGGAGAACATCACGTCGGACGAGTTCCTCGAAGCCGTCGAAGAAGGCAACGACGTGCCGCCGCTGGTGCTCAAGGCCGCGGAGAAGCAGATCTCCGACGGCGAGGCGGTGCTGCTCGGATACAATACTCAGGCGGCCGGTCCCCAGGCGGAAGCGCTGAAGTCTGCCGCGGACGACTCCGATGTTCCGGTCGTCGACCTCGCCGAGACCATGCCCGACGGCGAACATTACGTCGATTGGATGGACGGATACATCACCGATATCTCGACAGCACTCGAAGGACACAAGCACTGACTATGGCCAAAGAATCCGACGCTTCCGCGCAACCAGCACCCCGGGAGCCGGTGATTCGACTGCGCGACGCTGAACTGCGGTTCGGCCCGCGTGTGCTCTGGCACGATCTCGACCTCGACGTCGCGCCCGGGGAGTTCCTCGCCGTGCTCGGCCCCAACGGCACCGGCAAGACCTCCCTGCTCAAGGTGCTGCTGGGACAGAATGCGCTGTCGGCCGGCACCGCTGAGGTCGGCGGTCGGGAAGTGCACAAAGGCAATCCCGCCATCGGCTACATTCCGCAGCAGCGCGGAATCGATCCGCACACTCCGATGCGCGGCCGCGATCTGGTGCGCATGGGCATCGACGGTCACCGGTGGGGGATGGGCCTGCTGTCCCGGGGACGAAAGAAGAAGGTCGAAGACCTCTTGGCCTCCGTCGGCGCCACCGACTATGCCGATGCCCCCGCCGGCACGGTCTCCGGCGGTGAGCTGCAGCGACTGCGCGTGGCACAGTCCCTGGCCAATGATCCCACGGTGCTGCTCTGCGACGAACCACTGCTGTCCCTCGATCTGCACCACCAGCAGGTGGTGGCCGCGCTGCTGCACGAGCAGCGGGTCGAACGCGATGCCGCCGTCGTCTTCGTCACCCACGAGATCAACCCGATCCTGCCGTATGTCGACCGGGTCCTCTATATCGTCGGCGGTCATTTCCTCATCGGCACCCCCGCCGAGGTGATGACCACCGAATCGCTGTCCCGCCTCTACGGGGCCCCGGTCGAAGTGGTCCGCGTCGGCGGCCGCCTCGTCGTCGTCGGCGGTGAAGAGGAATGCGTTGACCACCACAACCTGCCCGATGACTCCTTCGACCTCGACGGGACGGTGGTGAACCGATGAGCATTCCTCAGATCTTTGCCAACCTCTTCACCTTCGAGGATTACGGCGAGCTCGTCGCGCTGCTGGCCAATTCTCTCATCGCCGCGGCGCTCCTCGGCGTCGTCGGAGGCCTCATCAGCGTCTTCGTCATGGCTCGGGACATCCCCTTCGCCGTCCACGGGGTCTCCGAGCTCTCCTTCGCCGGTGCCGCCTTCGCCCTGCTCGTCGGTTTCGACGTCGTGACCGGGTCAATCGTCGGGTCCGTCGTCGCCGCTCTCATCATCGGCATCGGCGGGGCCAAGGATTCGGAGAAGAACGCGATCATCGGCGTCCTCATGCCCTTCGGCCTGGGACTGGCGATCCTCTTCCTCGCCCTCTACGACGGGCGAGCTGCGAGCAAGTTCGGGCTGCTCACCGGCCAGATCGTCGCGATCACCCCCGGCCAGATCCTCACCCTCATCATCTGTGCGCTGGCCGTGCTCGTGGTGTTGGCGATCGTCTGGCGCCCGCTGATGTTCTCCAGCCTCGACCCCGAGGTGGCACGGGCCAAAGGTGTGCCGGTCAGTGTGCTCACCATCGTCTTCATGCTCACCCTCGGACTCGCCGTGGCGCTGAGCGTGCAGGTCGTCGGGGTCCTCCTCGTCCTCGCTCTCCTCATCACCCCGGCCGCCGCGGCGACTCAGCTCTCGGCCTCGCCGGTGTGGGTTCCGGTGCTCAGCGTGATCTTCGCCGTGACCGCCTCGGTCGGTGGCATCCTCATTGCGCTCGGTTCACCGGTGGTCCCGATCAGCCCGTTCGTCACGACGATTTCGTTCCTCATCTACGTCGTCTGCCGCCTCGTCGGCGGTCGCCGGATGAAATCCCTGCACCGCCGCCGCGCCCACCGCGCCGCAAAAGAACACAACACCCCCATCCCCACCCCCTGATTGCTACCTGACGGCGGCCCAACAACCTCGCGCGAGGTTGCTGGGCCGCCGTCAGGTAGTTCTGGGAGCGGATAGAGTTGGGGGAATGAAGAAGCGCGCTCTCCTCGCCGGTGCTCTTGCCGCCCCCACGGCCGCCGGAATCTGGGGTGCGGTCATCGAACCGCACCTCTTCGCCATCCGCCGCCGCACCCTGCCGATCCTGCCTACCGGAGCCGAATCCATCCGGATCCTCCACGTCGCCGACCTGCACCTGGCGCCCTGGCAGAAGCACCGAGCCTCCTGGGTCAAAGCGCTCACCCGGCTCGAACCGGACGTCGTCGTCAACACCGGTGACAACCTCTCGGCCGATATCGTGCCCGACGTCCTCGACGTCTTCTCCGGTCTGCTCGACACACCCGGTGTCTTCGTCCTGGGGTCAAATGACTTCTTCTCGCCGCAGGCGAAGAATCCCGCGAAGTATCTGCGCTCACCCTCGGAGGTCAAACACCGCGTCAACCCGGACCTCGACGTCAAGGCTCTCGTCCGTGGTTTCGAGGGCGACACCGGGACGGGTGGGCGGGGGTGGCATTTCCTCGACAACGCCGAGGCGGCCCTGACGATCAAGGGCACCCGCATCCACTTCTCCGGGCTCGGTGATGCGCACATCGATCGTGACCGCATCCGGTGGAGTGGCGGAACGCCAGGGGAGGGAGACCTCGAGCATCCTCGCTTCGACCCCGAGGCCGGCCTCAAGGTGGGCGTGACACACGCCCCGTATTCGCGGACCTTGGAGGCGTTCGCCTCGGCGGGGGCGGACCTCATCATGGCCGGACACACTCACGGGGGACAGATCCGCGTACCCTTCTGGGGCGCGCCGGTGACGAACTGCGACCTCGATCGGACACGCGCACGCGGAGTCTTTCCGTACCGGAAGAGCCTCGTCGCCATCTCCGCCGGTCTCGGATTCTCACCGTACTCACCAGTGCGTTTCGCCTGCCGACCCGAAGTCAGCGTCTTGGAACTCGTCGCAAAGGCCTAACCCGTTCAGCGGTTTCTGAAGATTTGCACAAGGCAAATTCGTTAAACTGACTACCATGGTGTCTCCTGAGTCAAACGCCCCACCCACAAAAATGGGCGCGTTCATGCAGTTCGTGGCCGTCAGCGCAGTGGCGGGAATCGTCGCTGCCGGTCTGGCCATTCCCGGAGTCGGTGTCGCAACAGCCAGTGCGAACAGCGCTGTCGAGATCTTCGATTCACTCCCCGCGACCTTGGAGATCAAGGACCTCGGTGAGAAGTCGACGATGCTTGCCTCCGACGGGTCCGAGCTTGCGGAGTTCTACTGGCAGAACCGCCAGGAGGTCCCGCTGGATAAGATCTCGAAGGATATGCAGAACGCGACGATCGCCGTCGAGGACTACCGGTACTTCGAACACGGCGGCGTTGACATCGAGGGCATCGCTCGTGCAGCGGTGCACAATATGGTGTCCTCGACGACTCAGGGCGGATCGACACTGACCCAGCAGTACGTGAAGAACGTGCTGGCAGAGAACGCGCATGCCGAGGAGGACTCCGAAGGTGTGGCTGCGGCGAAGGAGTCCGAAGGCACCGCCGGCTATGCGCGTAAGCTGCGCGAAGCCAAACTCGCTGTCGCGGTTGAGAAGAAGTACGACAAGAAGGAAATCCTCAACCGCTACATGAACATCAACAACTACTCGGGATCCCCGAACGTCTACGGTGTCGAAGCCGCCGCCTACCGGTACTGGGGCATCCACGCGAAGGATCTCAACATCCAACAGTCGGCGATGCTCGCCGGAATCGTGCAGAACCCCTCGGCGTTCAACCCGCAGCGGTTCCCCGACCAGGTGCTCAAGCGTCGCAACACCGTGCTCGGGCAGATGCTCAAGTACGACCACATCACGCAGAAGGAATACGACAAGGCGGTCAAGACCGACCTCGACCTCGACCTGCATGAGACCCCGAACGGCTGTTCGGCAGCCAAGAGCAAGGCAGAATTCTTCTGCAACTATGTCCAGAACGTCATCATGAACGATGACACCTTCGGCGACACGGCTGATGAACGCCTGGCCTTCCTTCAACGTGGCGGTCTGAAGATCAAGACGAGCCTCAATCCCGATATCCAGAAGATCGCGGACAAAGAGATCAAGAAGCGCGTCCCCGTCGGCGACCCCTCCGGCGCCGGTCACGCCCTCGTGACGATCGAACCTGGAACCGGTGAAGTCATCGCCATGGCCGAGAACCGCGAATACACCGCGGGAGAGGTCAAGAAGAAGGACAAGAACAAGAAGACCTCGATCAACTACACCGTCGACAAGAAACACAACGGCGGCGGTGGCTTCCAGGTCGGTTCGACGTGGAAGCCTTTCGTCCTGACGGCATGGCTGAAGGAAGGCAAGAGCCTCAACACCACCGTCAATGCGACGAAGCGCAACTTCCCGGCCAGCTCCTGGAAGTACGAGGGCTGTCCGAACATGGGCGGAGACTGGGACCCGAACAACGCCGGCGACGGTGAAGGCAAGGGTTCGATGACCGCGCTGGAGGCGACGAAGAAGTCCGTCAACACGGGCTACGCGGCGATGGGCAACCAGCTGAACATGTGTGACGTCATGGACACCGCGATGGACCTCGGCATCCGCTATGGCAGCGGAGAGGCGCTCGACTTCAAGGACAAGTCCGGCTTCATCCAAGCCCTGTCTCCGTCGTCGATTCTCGGTACCACGGAGACCACGCCGATCGCCATGGCTGCGGCGTTCGCCACCTTCGCGAACGAAGGCGAATTCTGCGGACCGAAGCCGATCATTGAGATCAAGGACCGCAACGGCAAGAAGCTCGACCTGCCTGGCGAAGGCTGCAAGCGAGTGCTCGACAAGGAAGTGGCCAAGGGCGTCGCCTACGCGCTGACTCAGACGTTCAACGGCGGTACGACGAGCTCGCTGAAGATCGGCGTGCCGGCGGGCGCCAAGACCGGTACGACGAACTTCGAGGTCGGTCACACCTGGCTGCTCGGGTTCACCAAGACGCTGTCGACTGCGGTCTGGACCGGTGATCCGGGGGGCACTCGCGACTGGCGCACCAACGGCGCCGGCGCCGTCAGAGGCCACATCTACGGTGCGACCATCTCCGGTAAGACCTGGCAGGCCTACATGAGCCAAGCAGTCAAGGAGACCAAGGGCAATACCGGGTTCCCGAAGCCCAGCAGCAAGTACTTCTCCGGCGGCGGCTCCGGCGGTGGCGGCGGTTCGTCCACCGGTGGAGGCGGCGGTGGCGGCACCGGCGGCGGTGGCGGTGGCGGAAGCCACGGCAACGGCGGTGGCGGCACCGGTGGCGGCGGCACCGGCGGCGGTGGCAGCGGCAACTCCGGAAACAACGGAGGCGGCGGAAACGGCGGCGGAAACGGAGGCGGCGGTGACGGCGGTGACGGAGGCGGCGAGGCTCCTGGCCTCGGCGGCAACTGAGCCGATGAGGTGCCGGTCGTGACCGGCCGATAGAACCCAGCGGAGACCGTTCCAGCGAGGGCGGGGAGGACCAGATCCTCCCCGCCCTCGCTGTCTGACTTTCACGGGTGTCGCCGCAGCGAAACAGGAGTAGCCGCCGCCCACGGAACACAGGTGCCCAGCGTGCCCAGACTGGGCTAGTGTGGGGAACGGACCAGCGTCGTCGACCGCATCAGGAAAGCCTGGTCATACCGGAACACCCGGACCGCTTCGGCGCCGCACCAACAACTGAGGAGAACCATGACCAAGTGGGAATACGTCACCGTGCCGCTCATCGTCCACGCGACGAAGCAGATCCTCGACCAGTGGGGTGAGGACGGATACGAACTCGTGCAGGTCGTCCCGGGGCCCGACAACAACGGACTCGTGGCCTACCTCAAACGCCCCAAAGAATGAGCTGAACCGGCCGGACCGTTGACACCCCACCCCACCGAAAGAAGAACAATGTCGAAGACCCTTGAGCGCCTTTCCGAACTCGGCCTCGAACTGCCCGAGATCGCCACACCAGCCGGCGCCTACGTCCCCGCCCTGCGCACCGGGAACTACGTCTATACCTCGGGCCAGCTGCCCGTCGTCGACGGCAAACTGCCTGCGACCGGTCACCTCGGCACGGACGTCGACCTCGACACCGGCTACCAACTTGCACGCACCGCGGGGCTCAACGCTCTGGCCGCCATCGCCGGAGTCATCGGCGATCTCGACAAGATCGTGCGCGTCGTCAAGGTCACCGGCTTCGTCAACTCCGCCGACGACTTCACCCAGCAGCCGGCCGTCATCAACGGCGTGTCCGAGCTCTATGGCGAGATCTTCGGAGACCGTGGGCAGCACGCCCGCAGCGCGGTCGGCGTGAACACTCTGCCTCTGGGCACCCCCGTCGAGGTCGAAGTCATCGTCGAGGTCTCAGGCGATGCCGCTTAGCGGACGCACTCTTCCCGTCTCGTCGGAGCTGCGGTGGCTGCTTGACCACTGGCAGTCCGACGGACGGTGGCCCGTCCCGGAGGCCCCGCGCCCCACCTCGGCGATCGTGCTGATCCGGGATTCCGCGGACGGGCTGGAACTCTTCATCACCCGGCAACTCGACGCCCGCGGCGTCGAAGACCGCAACCGGTGGGCATTTCCCACCAGCAGCCTGCGCCCGGGTGATGTGCGGAAGCTGCCTCTGGCCGGATGGAATTCGGCCCGGTGCGCCCGTGCGCTGAGCATCGAAAACAAATCCCGCGCCCTCCACCACTTCTCCGCGGCCGCCCGCATCACCTTCGCTGCCACCGGAATCCTGCTCGCCGAGGATGTCGACCGGGAAATCGTGGCCACACCGCAGACGGACTGGAACACCACCCGATCGAGGCTGTTCTCGAACGAAGTGTCCTGGTCACAGGTCTTACGCGACCGAGACCTGCGGTTGCGTCCCGATCTGTGCAAACCGTGGCTGCGCTGGATCAACACCCCCACCCAGCTGCACCGGTTCGACACCACCTACTTCATCGCTACCGTGCCCTTCGGCCAGGACGTCGACTTCCTGTCACCGAACGAGACCTCCGCCGGATGGAAACGCCCCGACCAGATCATCGCCGAGGTGGGAGGAGACCCCGACCGCATCGGCGCGGCCGCCCGCATCATCGTCGAGAGCCTCGCCGAGGTCCCGACCGTGGGCGCGGCCATGGCGCAGATCCGCAACGTCCACCCGCTGCGTCCGGAGATCGTCGATGACGACGGCGACTGGAAGGTCGTCATCCACACGGGCAAGGACCCCCACAGCAAAGGAAGCCTGCGCGACCGGGCCGTGGCCGTCGGCGAGACCGACAACGACCAGAGTCCTGGCTTCCTGACATTCAGCGGTGACGATGACGAAACGACAGACGAGGAGAGCGACGACTCATGAGAATCCGTGCGAACAACCCCGGCCCGATGACACTGACGGGTACGAACACCTACGTGCTTACCAGCCAGGATGACACGTCCGCGGTTGTCATCGATCCGGGCCCGGAGATGGCCGATCATCGTGAAGCCTTCCTCGCCGAGGTGGCCGACCGTGATCTGGCGGCGATCGTTCTCACCCACCAGCACGCCGACCACTCCGAGATGCTTAGAAGCATCGACCAGTGGGCCCCCGACGTGCCCGTCTATGCCGTGCTCGAGCGTTTCGCCCGTCACACGGACCCCGTCGGAGACGGCGACGAGATCGCCTTCGGTGACACTCCGGCCGACGTGCTGCGGGTCGTCGCCACCCCCGGCCACACGAGCGACAGCATCAGCCTCATCCACTCCGGAGCCCTCTACAGCGGCGACACGATCCTGGGGGAGGGGACGACGATCGTCACCCACCCGGAAGGCTCCCTGGGCGACTATCTGAACTCCCTCGACCGATTGAAGGAGCTGCTCGACGCCGGGGAGTTCGCCATCATCGAGCCGGCCCACGGTGAGCGCATCGACGCCCCCGCCGAGGTGATCGACTACTACCGCTCCCACCGACTCGAACGCATCGAGCAGGTCAAAGCGGCATTGGAGCAGGGCGCGAAGACCGCCTCGGAGGTCTGCGACATCGTCTACCACGACGTCGACTCCAGCGTGCGGCCGGCGGCCGAGCAGATCGTCAAGGCTCAGCTGGCCTACCTCGACGCCCTGCCCGCCGCCGACGCCTGAGTCCCGCTGCTGACGCTGGAGCTGCAGGCACCTTGAGTGCCCTGCCGCGGCGCCTGGCGCGCCACGTCTTCGGTCCAGCTGGATGACACACCACTCACGACTCGGGTTCTGATCCAGTCATCGAGTTCAAACTCGATGACTGGATCAGAACGCGATCACGAAACTTCCCACGCCTCACGCGACAGCCCCTGAGACGGCGAGCGCCGGCCACGACGCACACCTGTCCCGACCAGAACGAACGCCCCAGCCGAATCGGCTGGGGCGTCCATTTGTCGCGGCGTCCACGCGGCCACAGCGGCCGGAGGTCGCTGGGAGGATCAGCGGGCGCGGTTGCGCATGCGGTCCATGTCGAGGATGACGACGGAGCGGGCCTCGAGACGGATGAAGCCGCGGGCGGCGAAGTCGGCCAGCGCCTTGTTCACGGTCTCACGAGAGGCACCGACGAGCTGAGCCAGCTCTTCCTGGGTGAGGTCGTGAGCGACGAGCACACCGTCGGGAGCCGGCTTCGAGAAGCGGGCGGCGAGGTCGAGCAGAGCCTTGGCGACACGGCCGGGCACATCGGAGAACACGAGGTCGCCGACGGTCTCATTCGTCCGACGCAGACGCTGGGCGAGAGCCTTGAGCAGGTTCATCGCGGCCTGCGGACGCTCATTGAGCCAAGTGGTGAGGTCCTCGTGCTTGAGGCTGAGCAGCTCCGACTGGGAGACGGCGGTGACAGAGGTCGAACGCGGGCCCGGATCGAAGAGGCTGAGCTCACCGATGATCTCGCCGGGGCCGACCACCGACAGCAGGTTCTCACGGCCGTCGGAGGACTCACGGCCGATCTTGAGCTTGCCCGAGGAGACGATGTAGAGCTCGTCACCGGCATCGCCCTCATGGAAGAGCACGGTTCCCCGACGGAGACTCCGCGGGTTCATGAACTTCATCAATGCACTGGTGGCTTCATCGTCCAGACCTGCGAAGAGCGTCGCGCCCCGCACCACTTCAATATCCACTGGTTCCTCCTTGTCGTGATAATCACACATAAATCTACCTGGTCATCTGCATCGATACCAGCAAAGACGCGGGAGTGTGGCCCATCAGTCTGAAAACCTCTCCCGCACCGCCCAACACGACTCCCGTCCACGCCGTTCCCGCAGATGGTCGTGTCCCGGCGCGCCGATCTGGGCACACATGCCTGAGCCGCGGGTGTGACCGGCATGACTGCGGAATGACGGGGCACTGATTAGGATGGTGAGTCGTGTTGACTGTGGCAGAGAAGAGCGCGCGGAAGTTCGCGAAGGAGACCCCGCTGGGCCGGACTCGCCGGGCGCGGAAGATCCATCGCATCCTCGCCGAGGTGTATCCGAACGCGAAGTGCGAGCTCGACTTCGAGACTCCGTTCCAGCTGCTCATCGCCACCGTCCTCTCCGCCCAAACCACCGATATCCGGGTCAACTCGGTCACCCCGAGCCTCTTCGCCGCCTTCCCCGACGCCCACGCCCTGGCCGTGGCCAATCTCATCGAGGTCGAGGAGCACATCCGCTCCACCGGGTTCTACCGGGCCAAGGCCCGCAATATCGTCAAGCTCGCGAATGAACTCGTCGATGAATACGACGGCGTGGTGCCGAACAAGCTGGACAAGCTCGTCAAGCTCGCCGGAGTCGGACGCAAGACCGCGAACGTCGTCCTCGGAAACGCCTTCGACACCCCCGGGCTGACCGTCGACACACATATGGGTCGGCTGGCCCGCCGGTTCGGCTGGACCGAGGAGACCGATCCGGTCAAGGCCGAGCACGAGATCGCGGCGCTGTTCCCGAAGAAGGACCTCACCATGCTTTCGCATCGGGTGATCTTCCACGGTCGCCGCATCTGCCATTCCCGCAAACCCGCCTGTGGAGCCTGCCCCCTGACCGAGCTGTGCCCATCGTTCGGGATCGGGGAACTCGACCCGGACAGGGCGCGTGCCATGCTCCGGTTCGAAATGGCGCCCTTGGCCACTCCCGCCGAGGAGGCTGTCCCCGAGGACGGACAGTGAGCGCCCGAATCCCCGACCTTCCACCCGAATCGGCGACGATCGCCGACGGTGCCCTGCGCGGGCAGCTCGAAGGTCTCGCCGCCTCGCACGGGTCCCCGCTGTGGCTGCGCCGACAGAAGGACGCCGCCGAGCAGTCCGCCCGTGACGCTGCCGTGCTCATGCTCTTCGGGCGCGGGGGAGAGCCTCGCACCGAGGCGGGAGGAGCAGAAGCATCGCGCCTGGCCGAACTCGGCGTCGCCGATGTCGACATCGTTCTTCTCCAGCGGGCCGCGACCCTGCGCCATCATCCCGGCCAGGTCGCCTTCCCCGGAGGCGGTCGTGACCCCGAAGACGATTCCATGGCGGCCGCCGCGCTGCGTGAAGCGGAGGAAGAAGCCGGAATCCCCCCGGACACCGTCGAAGTTCTCGGAGAGATGGACCCGCTCTATATCCCCGTCTCGAAGTTCGAGGTCACTCCGGTTATCGGCTATTGGCGTCAGCCGGGCCGAGTCCAGGTGATGGATCAGCGGGAGTCCTACTCCGTCTATCGGGTGGCCATCGCCGACCTCGTCGCCCCCGCCAACCGCGGAACCTTCGCCCGTCCCGATCTGAAGATCTCGACCCCGGCCTTCGACGTCGGAGTCCTCAAGGTATGGGGCTTCACCGCCGGCATCCTCGACTTCGCTCTCGAACACCTCGGCTGGGCCGGCGAATGGGACAAGAAGGCTCCCATCGCCATCGACTTCTGAGGCAGATGCGAAGGCGGCGCCGGACTTCATGTCCGGCGCCGCCTTCGTTCCTGCCGCGGTTCTCAGATTGGGAGAGGTGTCAGTACCTGGGTCCCGAGGGATTCTTCACTGCGCGCTTGACCGATGCCACCAGCGACTTGGCCGAACCGATCGCGGTGCCGGGAACCGGGTTGCCCTTCTTGAACAGCGGGAGGGCCACAAGGACGAGGATGATCGCTATGACGGCGAGGATGCCGAAGACGATGAGGAAGCTGCCCCACCATGGCCAGCCCAGACCCTCATGGAATGCTGCCGCACCGGCGAAGATCACCATGAACGAGGACAGGAAGAGCAGGAAGAGAGCGACGATGGCCAGTCCGGCCCCGATGCCCAGGTTCTTCGCACCGGCAGTGGCCTCGGCCTTGGCGAGGGCAATCTCTTCTTCGGCGATCGCTTTGGAATCGTCGCTGATGCCTTTGATCAGTTCGCTGATGGACCGTTCGGCCATGAGAGCTCCTAAATCGAGAACGAGGACAATCTAACTTAAGAGTAGTCTGAACGGGCTCTGCGGCCAAAGGCGAATCGGCGGGGAACCGGGAAAACCCGGCGGATCCGGACGACGGCCGTTATGCGGCAGGGTCGTCTGTCACCGACGGGTCATCCTATTTCGGCCTCAGAGCGAGGGGTTCAGGCTCCTGTGACGGACTTTTCGATCTGGTCCATCACCGAGGCATCGGCGAGGGTCGACGTATTGCCGACCTCGCGGTTCTCGGCAACGTCCTTGAGCAGACGACGCATGATCTTGCCCGAGCGGGTCTTGGGCAGGTCCGTGACGATATGGACCTTCTTCGGCTTCGCGATGGGACCGATGTCCTTGCCGACGTGCTGACGCAGCTCCTCAGACGTCTCGGGGGAGTCCTCGACGCCATTGGAGACGATGACGAACGCAACGACGGCCTGACCGGACGTGTCGTCGGCGGCGCCGACCACAGCCGCCTCGGCGACCTTGGAATGGGCGACGAGCGAGGACTCGATCTCCGCGGTGGACAGGCGGTGACCGGACACATTCATCACGTCGTCGACTCGGCCGAGGAACCAGATGTCCCCGTCCTCATCACGGCGGGCGCCGTCGCCGGCGAAGTACGTGTTCTCGAACCGCGACCAGTAGGTCTCCTTGAAGCGCTCCGGGTCTTTCCAGATTCCGCGCAGCATCGACGGCCATGGGCGGCGGATGACGAGCAGTCCGCCCTCGGGGCCCGCCGGGTTCTCACCCGAATCATCGACGACGTCGACGGAGATACCGGGGATCGGGCGCTGTGAGGAGCCGGGCTTGGTTGAGAGCACGCCGGGCAGGGGCGCGATCATATGGGCCCCGGTCTCGGTCTGCCACCAGGTGTCGACGATCGGGCAGCGCTCACCGCCGATGACGCGGTGGTACCAGCGCCAGGCCTCGGGGTTGATCGGTTCGCCGACGCTGCCGAGCAGGCGCAGACTGGAGAGGTCGTACTTCGCGGGTATTTCCTCGCCCCACTTCATGCAGGTGCGGATCGCCGTCGGGGCGGCGTAGAGGATCGTGGCTTTGTACTTCTCGATGATCTCCCACCAGCGACCCTGATGCGGGGTGTCCGGGGTGCCTTCGTAGATGATCTGAGTAGTGCCTGCGGCCAGCGGACCATAGGCGACATAGGAGTGACCGGTGACCCAGCCGACGTCGGCGGTGCACCAGAAGACGTCGGACTCGGGCTTGATGTCGAAGACGGCCTTCATCGAGTACAGCACCTGAGTGAGGTAGCCGCCGGTGGTGTGAAGGATGCCCTTGGGCTTTCCTGTCGTACCGGAGGTGTAGAGGATGAACAGCGGGTGCTCCGAGTCGAAGAATTCGCACTCGTGTGTGTCGCCGGCCCGGCCGACGGAGTCCTCCCACCACTGGTCCCGGCCTTCGACCCAGTCGACGTCCTGACCGGTGCGTTTGACGACGAGGACGTGCTCGACAGGAGTGTCGCCCTGAGCGATCGCCTCGTCGACGGCCGGCTTGAGACTCGTGGGCTTGGCACGACGGTAGCTGCCGTCGGCGGTGATGACGACGCGGGCTTCGGCGTCGATGATGCGCGAGTGCAGAGCATCAGCGGAGAAACCGCCGAAGACGACGGAATGCGCCGCACCGAGGCGGGCGCAGGCGAGCATCGAGATCACCGCTTCGGGGATCATCGGCAGATAGATGGCAACCCGGTCGCCGGTCTTCACTCCGAGGTCGGTCAGCGTGTTCGCCGCCTTCGACACCTCGGCGAGGAGTTCGGCATAGGTGAAGGTGCGGGAGTCGCCCGGTTCGCCTTCGAAGTTGATGGCCACGCGGTCGCCGTTGCCCGCGAGGACGTGACGGTCGAGGCAGTTATAGGCGACGTTGAGCTTTCCGCCGACGAACCATTTCGCGAACGGCGGGTTCGTCCAATCGAGGACCTCGCCGAAGTCTTCGTGCCAGTCGACGAGCTCACGGGACTGTTCGGCCCAGAAACCCAGGTAGTCTGCCTCGGCGCGTTCGTATTCATCGGCCTTGACGTTGGCTGCGGCCGCGAACTGCTCAGGTGGGGCAAACGTCTCGGTCTGCTCGGCAGCGGTTTCGGTCATGCTTTCCCTCCGACTTCCTTGGTGGATCGAAAATTCTAGTTGCACTGTATACCTGTGGTCGGGGGCTGGGGAGAGCAGTTTCACTCGATGAACGGGGAAATCGGGGGTAGCCACCGCGCATTTGTCGTGGTATGACTCACATGATTTCGATGGTTGCGCGGCGACGGAAGGGCCGCCCCGGCGGGGGACTGAGGAGTCTTCGACGTGCCTGAGAATGCGCATATGAGTGCACAGGAGGCCTGTGTTCTGCAAGGATGGGGTCAGAGTCTGTCGGGATCCGTCCCGCGCGGACACGGAAACACTGTTAGCTTTTCCCCGAGATCGACTGGAGTCAGCGATGAGTTCGCCGCAGCATCCAACCGGGTCCGGGCCACAGCCGTGGCAGGATCAGCCCCCGCAGTACCCGAGCCAGAACGCGCAGCAGCCCGGTGGTCAGCCGCCGGCCTACGGTTCGGGACCAGGGCAGTTCGGTTCGGCTCCCGGGCCGGGCTATGGTTCCGCACCGGGACCCTATGGTTCCGCACCGGGACAGCCCGCCGCACAAGGACCCTATGGTTCGGCCCCGGCCCAGTACGGTTCGGGACCTGGCCCGTACGGTTCTGCTCCCGGTCAGTACGGATCGGCGCCGGGACCTTATGGTTCGGCTCCGGGGCAGGGCCAGTTCGGTCAGGCGCCTGCGCCGAAGCAGAAGACCGGCCCGGGAATCCTCGGCCCGCTGACTCTGCGCGATCTCTTCCTCCTGTTCGCCGGACTGCTCGCCTTCATCGCATTGTTCGTGCCGTACCGGGCTTACGATTACGGCCTCGGCAGTGAGACGACCACTCTGTGGCACTGGAACGTTGCGGACATGGGCGCGCTCGTGTTCGGAGTGCTCACAATTCTGCTCATCGTGGCGGCCGTGCTCGTCAACAAGCTCGGCAACAGCCGACTGCGGGTCGGATCGCTCAGCCTCGACCAGTTCATCGCCGTGCTCTCGGCGATCGCCTTCACCTATGTGTTCGTCGATCTGCTCACTTCGGCGGTCTACTGGCATGTGGGTTCGTACCTGACGTTCTTCGCCGGCCTCATCGCGTTCTTCGCCGGAGTATTCACGATGCTGCCGTTCTTCGCCAAGGAATTCGCCGGCCGCGAGGACATCGAAACCCACCCGAAGGCTCGCCCTGTCGCCAAGCACACCCAGCATCCGGCACCAGTGGCCAATGTGCCCGGTGCTGCCAGCCCGGGCACCGGTGCACCCGGATTCGCGCCTTACGGAGCGGCTCCGGCCGGTGCGGGACAGGCGGGGCCCGGTCAGCCGGATCAGTTCGGCCAGCCGGGCGGCCCGGGACAGTCCGGCCAGCCGACTCAGTTCGGTGCACCCGGACAGCAGGACCAGTTCGGCGGACCAGGGCAGTCGGACCAGTTCGGCGGACCAGGACAGTCGGGTCAGCCTGTACAGCAGGGTCAGCAGGATCAGTTCGGTCAGTCGGGTCAGTTCGGTGGTCCGGAACAGCAGAACCAGTTCGCCGCTCCCGACCAGCAGGCCCAGACTTCCGACCAGCAGGCCCATCCCAGCCCCTACGCTCCGCCGCAGGAGCAGGACGCCGAGCGTTCGGCCAGTTCCTTCGCCGCGCCTGCCGCCGGCGCATCGGATGAGCCGTCGGCCGACGGACCGGTGCACAGCACCGGTGACGGACAGACCTATCTGGGTCGTCACGATTCGGACGCCCCGCAGCATTCGCAGAGCGAACCGACTCAGGCATTCGGGGTCGGAGCCGGCCAGCCGCAGACCGATGCGACCGGAGACCAGACCGCCGCTGCGGGAAACCAGGCTGCCGAGTCGGGCGGTCAGCCTGCAGCGCCTGACGCCCAGTCCACGCAGTCAGATGACACGTCACACACGGGCGCCGCGGCCGCTGCCGCAGGTGCCGGAGTGATCGGTGCCGGTGCTGCCGGCGTCGCTGCCGCGCATTCGGATTCCGAACGTCGCCGTGGCCGCCACGCCGCTCCCGAAACGGACTCTGAAGCGGACTCCGAAGCGGAATCGACGTCGGCTGCTCAGAAGGATGAGGCGAACCACGACAGGTCCGCGGACAGGTCCACGGCCGCCTCGGCGACTTCAGACGAGACCGAGGCCGAGGCCCCAGCGGTGGTGTCACCAGCAGAGAGCAGCGATCTGGTCTCCAAGGTCAACGCCAAAACGTCCGACACTAACGCCGCCGAAGGTGCGAACCTCGCCGGCGCGGATTCGGCTGCACAGTCCTCGACCGATGCCGATCAGGCGTCGACAGCAAACGCGTCGGAGAACGCGACTTCGGCAGATGCGTCGTCGAACGCTTCGCCATCGGATTCCCCGGCATCGACCGACGGAACCACGGCGCAGGGCTCGGACGATGCAAACATCCGCTCCACCGAAGCCACCGTCGTCAGCACCCCGGCCGACGACAAGGTCGTGTCAGACGATGAACCCACGTCAAATGGCAAGACGGGCGCGGACGACGACGAACAGGCGACCGCTGTGATGGAGCCGGCAGACAGCTCGGAGCGGACCACGGCTCCCGAAAGCGAAGAGCCGACTCAGTACGTTCCCGTGGCCGACTATGCCAACCGGCCGGAGACCGACGGGGGCGCTGAGAGGTCGAACGACGAGACCATGGCACAGACGGCCGTCGACAACCAGCCGGTGCCCGCCGGTTTGGGGCAGAACCGGTCCGGCAGTGCGCCGAACGACGGACGGAACGCCGATCAGGACAACGGTCAGGCTGAGAACCAGGACGGTGGACGCTCCATCATCCAGGCCTTCTGGTTCGCCGTTCCCGAACCGCGCGAAGCCGTGGACGAGACCACCGGAATGCCGGTGTTCACGATCTACCCCGGCGACTGGTACCTCAGCCTCGAGGACAACGGATCCTGGTTCAAGGTCCGCGACTCCGACGGCAGCACCACGGGCATCCTGCGCAATATCGAAGGAATCCAGCGCGGCTGACCCGACTGGAATCCACTCACGCGTCAACGCTGTGGACAGACCCCGGTCGAATCGGTGCCCACCGGCACCACATGATGTGACCGGCCGGTCGGCCCACCACGGCTGACGTGGACGGAGGCCGCCGACTGCCGCTAGGGGCGCCTCCTGTGACTCAACCTCACAGGAGGCGCCCCTTCGTCGTGCCATCCACAGGGCAGCACTCCGGTCTGGCCGGTGACAGCCGGGCGGATCCAAGCTCGATGCATGCAGGTAGCCCTCATCACCGACCTCGGAGCGATCACCGAAGAATGCGCCCGAGTGGCCGAAAGCATCGGCATCTCGCTGACCGTCCTGCCTCCCGACTCCGGAGGCTGGCAGTCCGCATCGCTCATCCTCCTCGGCGAAGACGTCCGCGAAGCCCCCGCCACCGACCGGGCAGACACGATCCTCGTCGTCCTCGACGATGACGAACCCTCCTCGACCTGGGCGAGGGCCGCCCACCTCGGCGTCGACCAGCTCGCCGTGCTGCCTGCTGCTGCGGAATGGCTGAGCGGGCGGATGATCACCGCTGTCGAACCGCCGACGGCACCCGGGACCACGGTCGGCGTCGTCGCCGGATGCGGTGGAGCCGGAGCCTCCGTGCTCGCCTGCGCACTCGCCCGGCGGGCCGGAGCCGATCACAGCACTGTCCTCGTCGACGCCGACCCGCTCGGAGGGGGACTCGACCTCGTCCTCGGTGCCGAACAGGCGCCCGGCCCCCGATGGACCGACCTCAGTGCCTCCCGCGGACAGCTGCGCCCCTCCACCCTGGCCGAAGCGCTGCCCCGCCACGACGGACTCGCCCTTCTGTCCTGGGGGCGAGACGACACCGTCGACCTCGATCCGGACGTCTTCGACGACTTCCTCGCCGCGGCCGGCCAGGCCTTCGACCTCGTCATCGTCGATCTGCCCCGCCACGCCCCACCGCAGTGGACCCGGCGCTGCCATCATGTCCTCCTCGTCTCCCCGGCCCGGGTCAGATCCGCCGTCGCCTCCTCCCAAGTGGCCAAGCGGCTCTCCCAAGCCCACCCGGATGTGCGCCTCGTCGTCCGTGAAACCGGGGCCGGCGGGCTCGACGCCGACCTCCTCGCCGATTCCATCGGGCTGAGCCTGGCCGGAAGCATCCGCGACGATCGGGGCCTGTCCGCCGCCGTCGACCGCGGAGAGGGAATCCCAGGTGGTGCGCACCTCGGCCGCCTCGTCGACCGATTGCTGGGGGAGTGGGTGGAATGAGCGAATGGCTCGACGCCTCGCTCGTCGCCGATGTCCGCAAAACGCTGCTCGACAATCCGGGGCCGGTGACCACGGCCGCCGTCGCCGAGGCGGTCCAGCGCACCGGTCGCGTGCTCGGGTCCTCCGCCCTGCTCGAACTCGTCACCCGGCTGTCCGCGCAGCTGTCCGGGGCCGGGCCCCTGCAGTCCGTGCTCGAGGTGCCCGGCACCACTGACGTGTTCGTCAACGGGCCGCGGGAGGTCTTCGCCGACATCGGTGACGGTCCCCAGCTGCTCGACCTGACCCTGGGATCCGAAGAGGACGTGCGGTCCTTGGCGGTGCGTTTGGCCGCCCTCGGCGGACGCCGCCTCGACGATTCGTCCCCCTATGTCGACGTTCGCCTGCCCGACGGGGTGCGGATGAACGCGATCGTCCCACCGATCTCCGGGGAGACGACGACGATCAGCTTCCGCGTACCCAAACGCGCCGGATTCTCCTATTCCCAGCTCTGCGCCGAAGGGTTCGTCCCCGATGAGATCAGCACCCTCGTCGCCGAGGCGGTCACCTCGCGGGCGAACATCCTCGTCTCCGGAGGAACGGGCACGGGAAAGACCGTCCTCCTCGGCGCTCTGCTGTCGCTGGTCGAACCGATCCAACGCATCGTCATCGTCGAGGACTCCCGCGAGCTCATCGTCGCCCACCCGCACACCGTGCAGCTCGCCGCGCGTCAGGCCAACGTCGAAGGCGGAGGCGAAGTGACCCTGACCGACCTCGTCCGCAACGCCCTGCGGATGCGGCCCGACCGCCTCGTCGTCGGGGAATGCCGCGGTGCCGAGGTCCGGGACATGCTCACGGCCCTCAACACCGGGCACGAGGGTGGGTGCGCGACGATCCACGCGAACACCGCCGAGGCCGTGCCCAGCCGGGTGGCCGCGCTCGGTGCGCTGGCGCAGATGAGTCCGGACGCCGTGTATTCGCAGTTCTCCACCGCCATCGACCTTGTCATCCATCTGCGTCGCACGGGTTCCGAGCGGGGAGTCACGGAACTGGCGATCCCGACGCGGACCGGATCCGAGGGAGTGGTGATGGAACCGGTGTGGGGTCGACCCTCGCCGTCGACGGCCGGCACAGTCAATCGGCGTGCCCTGGCCCGGTTCGAAGCCGTGCTCGAACAGAAGTCCGCGCAATGATCGTCGTCACCGCCATCCTCATCGCGGCGGGGATCGTCCTCGCCGCGCCCCCGGACCCGGGCTCCAGGCTGAGCGAGCTCTTGCCCCGTGGCGAGGGCGGAGAATCGGTGCGGAAAGGGGTGCGTGCCTTCTTTCGCCGAGGCGGTCATACTGCCGATGATCAGGCCGAACGTCTGTGGGCGATCGCCGCCGTGGAGAACTGCGCCCACCTGCTCAAGGTGGGGATGACCCCGCAGGCGGTGATGAGCACGCTGAGCCGCCGCAACGACGCCCTGACCCCGATCTCACGAGCCATCTCCCTGGGTGAGGAACCCGGACGCGCCATCGCCACCCGCAGCTCCGGACTGTCGGAGACCGCCGCTCACGTGCTGTCGGGAATGGCCGCTGTGTGGACGGTGTCCGAACGCTCCGGAGCACCGGCAGCGGAGATGATCCTCAGGTATGCGGCAGCGCAGAGAGACGCCCTCGACGCCGAACGCGAACGCCGCATCGCGATGGCCGGACCGAGGTCGACGGTGCGGGTGCTCAGCTGGCTGCCGCTCATCGGCGTCGGTCTCGGCCTGCTCATCGGCGTCCGCCCTCTGGAACTCATCACCGGACTGCCGGGACAGCTGAGTATCGGTGCCGGCCTCCTCCTGTACGGGGTCGGCCGGTGGTGGATGCGGACGATGATGCTCAGGGCACAGAGATGACCATGCTGATTGTGCTCATCGGTGTCTGCGTCGGACTCGGCGTGCTCCTGTGGTCCGGTCCGACCCGCGGGAGACTGCAGAGCCTCCTCGGCGAGGGCCGATCCGTTCCCACCGACACCGAGGCAGCTGCCAGGGAGGCGGGAACGCCGGAGTCGGGGACGGCAGGAGCGGTGGCCGATGATCAGCTGGCGTTCGACCTCGACCTTGTGGCGATCTGCCTGACCTCCGGTCTGCCGATTCCCGTGGCGCTGACCCTGACCGCCGAGGCGACCGACGACCGGTCGGGCCTGCAGAGGATCGCCCGTGCGATGACGATCGGAGGGCGCAGGCTCGCCGACGACGATCGTCTCCTGCCGGTGCTCGAGGTCTTCGAGTTCTCCGAACACACCGGCGTCGGCCCGGCACCTCTCATCGAGTCAGTGGCCGAGGAGCTGCGGGCTTCGTCCCGCCGGCGTCGGCAGGAGGCGGCCGCCTCTTTGGGTGTGCAGCTGGTGCTGCCCTTGGGCGTGTGCATTCTGCCGGCGTTCCTGCTGCTGTCTGTCGTTCCGGTCGTCATCTCCCTGCTGACCGACCTCACGACAGTGTTCTTCTGAAGTGGTGACCGGGTTTTCAGACTCGACCGATAGGCTCGGGACATGGCACCGGTCACACCTTTCAATCAGCTGTCCAATGTCGAACAAGCCGAGGACTACGCCGAGAATCTCTTCGTCGGTCGATCCGTGCGTCTGCGGCCGCTGAGGGAGGATGATCTGCCGTACC
The DNA here is from genome assembly GCF_057766545.1 of Brevibacterium sp. MGP-B1. Classification (NCBI taxonomy): domain Bacteria; kingdom Bacillati; phylum Actinomycetota; class Actinomycetes; order Micrococcales; family Brevibacteriaceae; genus Brevibacterium; species Brevibacterium sp. MGP-B1. The sequence continues at coordinate 307,134 of NZ_CM173407.1, forward strand.
TCGAACAGTGGTGGTTCGATCCCTCGATCGTCGTCCTGCAGAATCACACGGTTCTGCCGCGGCCCGAAGGTGGTGTGTCCGAGCAGTTCTCGCAGTGGAGCGCGAACACCTCGAGCGAGGCAGTCGGCTTCAGCATCGAGCTGACCGAAACCGAGGAGTTCGTCGGCCATGTCACCCTCTACGGACGCAGTCCCATCAACCAGTCCGCCACTCTGGCGATCGTCCTCGGCCCTGAATTCCACGGTCGCGGATACGGCTCGGATGCCGTGCGACTGGCCGTGAAATACGGTTTCCTCCAATTGGGACTCAACCGCATCGAGCTGCAGACCTGGGCGTTCAACACCCGTGGAATCGCCTCCTATACGAAAGCCGGATTCGTCGAAGAAGGCCGTCGACGCGAAGCCGTGTTCTTCAACGGACGGCGCCACGACGAAGTCATCATGGCCATCCTCAGAGACGACTGGGCCGGCAACAGCTGATGCTCGGGCTGCGCTGACTCGCACGCCGTTTCCTGTGGACGGCGCCTCCACTCACACACGGTGAGCCTGTGGACGCAGAACGCGTTTCCACAGGTGCGAATCCGGCTCTGGACACGGCAGCGTGCCGAATCCCAGGCTGAAGGTCCGCTCGCAGAGTGCGAACGGGGTTTCAGCCAAGGAGGAGAGCATGGCCACCACATCACCGTCCCCGCAGATCGAGGACCCGCCGACCGGGCACGTGGAACCGGTCGAGGACCACAGCGAGATCGAACAGTTCTGGGAACCCGACGCCGGAGCGACCACAGCCGAATATGCGATCACCACTCTGGCCGCGTGCGGATTCGCCGCACTGCTCGTCGTGGTCCTCAAATCCGAACCGATCAAGGAACTCATCACGGGGGTCATCTCCTCGGCGCTCGGTCTGGGAAGCTGAACCGTCATGGCACGCGGACGCTCCCGTCAGCGGCAGCGAGGATGGGATCGCGATGCGGGAACGGCGACGGCGGAATTCGCCGTCGTCATGCCGGCTGTCGTTCTTCTCATCGTGCTGCTCGCGGGAGCCGCCGCTGTCGGGTTCTCCCAGCTGCGAGCCTTCGACGCGGCACGGTCCGCGGCACGTGAGATCGCCCGCGGCGAACCACAGGCCGCCGTCGTGTCCGAGGCGAAGAAGCACGCCGGTGACTCCTCCTCGGTCCGTGTGCGAGCCGACGGCGGGTACTCGGTCGTCACGGTCACGATCGAGCTGCCGGCCGCGATCTTCTTCCTCGACACCGTCGACGCGGATGCCACCGCACGGTTCGAAGGGGACAGAGGCGGACCGTCATGACGAACATCGTCGTGGGACTCTGCTCGATCGTGCTCGTCCTCGTCACCGCCATCGGCAGCCTCGGGCAGGCCTTCGTCGCCCACAGTCGGGCACAGAGCGCCGCGGACCTGGCGGCGCTCGCCGCCGCGGACGCCGTGCGCGGACTGGCCACCGGGGAACCGTGTGAGACGGCGAAGGAGGTCGCGATTCGCAACGGCGGCCACCTCAAGGACTGCCGTGCCTCATTGAGTGAGCAATCCGCCTATGTCGTCGTCGAAGTCGACATCCCGGGGCCTCTGCCGAAGGTCAGAGAGGAGGCGGTCGCCGGGAAATGAGGGGGATCGCTACCTGAGCACGGTGCGCAACAGCCGCAGCGCAGCGTCCTTCTCCAACGGTTCGTTGCCGTTGCCGCACTTCGGCGACTGCACACACGACGGGCAGCCGTCGATGCACTCACATGCGGCGATGGCGTCCCTGGTCGCTCCCAGCCATTCTTCGATGACCTCGCTGCCGCGTTCGGCGAAACCGGCACCACCGGCCAGACCGTCATAGACGAACACAGTCGCCAGTCCGGTGTCGGCATGCAGAGCCGTCGACACCCCGCCGATATCCCAGCGGTCACAGCCGGCGAAGAGCGGCAGCAGACCGATCGAGGCATGCTCGGCGGCATGGACGGCTCCGGGCAGGTCTCCGGAGACGACTTCGGCCTCGTCGAGGACGCTCTGCGGAATCGTCCACCACACGGCCTTCGTCCGCAGCGTGCGCTCCGGCAGGTCGAGCTCATGCTCGGCGATGATCGCTCCACCGCGCTTGGCCCGCATCCGGTAGGCGACGACCTGATCCTTGACGTCGACGGTGCCGCTGCACACAGCCACCCCGGAGGGCAGAACCCGCTGCGCATCGGTGTCGACGATCGAGATCTCCGTCTGCGAACGCGGCTGGGTCGTGTAGTCGACCTCGGCACGTTCGACGGCGACGATCCGGTCCTCGAGGTCGAGATCGAGGACGGTGAAGTCGATGCCCTGATGCGTGTACACCGCGCCCGGATGGGCTCCCGTATGTGCACCCGATTCGTCGACCGTGCCCAGCAGAGTGCCGGTGCTCGCTTCGACCAGGCTGAATTGGCCGCCGCCGGAACCGCGGATATCGGACAGGTCGGTCGCCGGTTGGTCTTTTGCCCAGAACCATCCGGTCGGCCGTGCCCGCAGCATCTTCCGCTCCACGAGATCGTCGATGACCTCGGACGAATCGTCCGGGAAGTGCACGAGATCGGCCGCCTTCAGAGGCACCTCGGCGGCGGCCGCACACAGGTGACCGGAGAGCACATGCGGATTGCCCGGATGGATGACGCCGGCGTCGACGGGGGAGTCGAAGATGACTTCGGGATGGTGGACGACGAAGGTATCGAGCGGATCATCGCGGGCGATGAACACAGCCGTCCACCGTTGCCCGGCTCGGCCCGCGCGTCCCGCCTGCTGCCATAGGGACGCCAAGGTCCCCGGCCAGCCGGAGATGATGACCAGGTCGAGTCCGGAGATGTCGATGCCCAACTCCAGAGCATTCGTCGACGCCACGGCCAGCAGCTGACCCGACCGCAGAGCCGTCTCGAGCATTCTGCGCTCTTCGGCCAGATACCCGCCCCGGTACGCCGCGACCTTGCCGGTCAGGGTCTCATCGACCTGACCCACCTGGTCACGGACTGTCTGCGCCAGCGCTTCGGTGCCGCGGCGGGAGGCGATGAATGTGATCGACCGATAACCGGCGCACATGGAATCGGTGATGACATCGGCGGCCTCGACCAGACCGCTGCGTCGGTCCCCACCCGGTGACACGGGAGGCTCCCACAAGGCGAAGCTGCCGGCGGCACGTGGGGACGAATCCTCGGTCACTGCGTGAGCCGTCCGCCCGGTCAGCTTCGCAAAGGCCACGTCCGGGTCCGCCATCGTCGCCGAGGCTCCGATGACGACCGGGGCAGCACCGTAGTGGGCGGCGATGCGCAGCAGGCGGCGCAGGACGAGTGCGACATGGGAGCCGAACACTCCGCGGTACCGATGGGCTTCATCGATGACGATGAAGCGCAGGTTCTTGAACATCCGGGCGAAGCGCTCGTGCTGGGGCAGAATGCTGCGGTGGAGCATGTCCGGGTTGGTGAAGATGATGTTCGCATGCCGTCTCGCCCAGTCCTTCGAGACCTGTGAGGTGTCCCCGTCATAGCTGGCGGGACGCATGCCCTGGATGACGAATCGTTCGAGTTTGGCCAGCTGATCGGCGGCCAGAGCCTTCGTCGGAGCGATGTAGATCGCCGAGGCGGTGCGCAGCTTCCCGCGCGTCGATTGGATCGCTTCGAGCACCGGCAGCCAGAATCCCAATGACTTGCCCGACGCGGTGGGGGTGGCGATGACGACGTCGGAACCGTCCCTGGCCGTCTGCGCCGCCTCGAGCTGATGCTGCCACAGAGCGTCGACGCCGATGGAATGGCAGGCGTGCTTGAGCTCCTCGTCGATCCAGTCCGGCCACTCGGCATCCCGTTCGAAACGCTGCGGGATATCGCGGACATGGACGATCCGCTCATCCCGGGCACCGAAACCGGTGACGATGTCGAGAAGAGCAGAGGAGGCCATGAGTCAATTATGGCGCAGTCGCTAGGATTCTTCTGTGACTGATCTGCCGTTGGCCCACCTGGGCGAGACCCTCTACCGTTCCGGATACACCGAACCACGGCTGCGCCGATTCTGGGGTGGTCCGACCTCGGAGGCGCTGCTGCGCAACAACGCCGCACCCGCCATCCACCACTGTGCCCGGACGCTGGCGGACCAGTCGTCGACGGTCGCCGACCGGGCCTTGGCCAGCGCGGCGCTGCTCTTCCACTTCCACCGCACAGTCCCGGTCACTGAGGTCCGAGCCCTGCTGGGGGAGTCCTTCGACACCGCCGCCGAGGCGGGGCTGATCACCGTGGACGATGACGAGGTGACCGCCCCTTTCGCCCTGACCCCCTTTGATCTTCCCGTCGGTGTCCCGCGCGGTTTCCGTCCCGGGGACGAGAATCTCTACCTCGTGGCCGATCACGGCACCTTGACCACACCGGATGTCCTCGACGGCGAGTTCGTGCTCGGACTCGGCGGAGCCGGCCGGACACTGGTGTCGATCACCCCGCGCGACCGCGTCGGTGTGGCCGCCGACATCGGCACCGGCTGTGGAATCCAAGCTCTGCTGCTGGCCCGACACAGCGACCGAGTCATCGCCACCGACATCTCCCACCGTGCCCTGCGTCTGGCCGAACTCTCGGCCGGACTCAACGGTGTGACGACGATCGAATTCCGGCACGGCTCGCTTCTCGAACCATTGCATGAACCCGTGGATCTGCTCGTGTCGAATCCGCCGTTCGTCATCACCCCGCGCAGCACGGACACCACCTTCGAATACCGGGACGGCGGGATGGCCGGGGACCGACTTGTTCGGGAGCTCTTCACCCAGATCCCGGAGAACCTCACTCCGGGCGGACGCAGCGTCTGCCTCGGAAACTGGGAAGCCGCCTCGGGGAAGGACGAAGGACCGGAGACCTGGGTCGGTGATGACGACACGTCCGTGTTCGTCATCGAACGCGAGGCCCTCGACCCCATCGCCTATGCGGAAACGTGGATCCGCGACGGCGGGATCCCTCGCGCCAGCACCGCCTGGAACGACGCAGTCGCCGCATGGCTCGACGACTTCGCCACCAGAGCTGTGGACGAAGTCGTCTTCGGGTACGTGCTGATGGCGAAGTCCGATAACGATGTGCCAACGATTGGTTTCGAAGATCCCGTGATCGGCGGCGCCGCCTCGGACGTCGGCCGTGGACCGTCGGGGACGGCCGAGGGAGTGTTCAAGAGCCGGGTCAGAGTCACCTCGGCGCCGGCGAACAATCCGCACGGACTCGCAGAGTTCCTCACCACGATCATCGCGATCCGGTCGTGGCTGGCAGCGGCCGGACCGGAGGAGATCGCCGCGACTGCTTTCACCCGCTCACCCGACCTCGTCGAACATCGCCATTTCGTTCCCGGAGCCCCGGAACCCAACTCGATCACCTTGGAACAGGGGATCGGCTTCGGACAGGTCTTCGACCTCGATACGGCACTGGCCGGATTCGTGTCCGTCGCGGATGGGACGCTGACCCTGCGACAGACGGCCGGGGCCTTGGCCCAGCTACTCGAGGTCGATCCCACGGCTCTGGAAGATCAGCTCGTCGCGCAGGTCAGAGCCCTGTGCGCGGCGGGTGCACTGCTGCCCGACAGCGGTGATCTCGGGAGCTCGGCGACTGGGACGTCGGCGGAATAGGGATAGGATCGGAAACCGTTGACCCCGTGTCCGAGCCGAGATCGGACGAGGTCCGGGCAGCATCCGGGCCGCAAGTGCCGATGAGGAACGTGTCCGTTCAACAGTGTTACATTGGGCCGGATCGTCCGTTGCAGCGGGCAGCTGATGCCGTGAGAGGAATGTGAAAGCGTGACCACAACCGAGAAGAAGCCCCGTCGCCTCGTCATCGTCGAGTCTCCGACGAAGGCGCGAACGATTGTGGGATACCTCGGCGACGGTTATGACGTCGAGGCCTCCGTCGGTCATATCCGCGACCTGCCCACCCCTTCGGAGCTGCCCGCCGATATGAAGAAGGGGCCGTACGGAAAGTTCGCTGTCGACGTCGACAACAACTTCGATCCCTATTATCGGATCGATCCGGGCAAGAAGAAGAAGGTCACCGAGCTCAAGCGTCTGCTCAAGGACGCCGACGAACTCTATCTGGCAACGGATGAGGACCGCGAGGGAGAGGCCATCGCCTGGCATCTGCTCGAAGTCCTCAAACCGAAGATTCCGGTCAAGCGCATGGTCTTCCACGAGATCACGCCTGAGGCGATCGAACGGGCCCTGGAGAACACCCGCGATATCGATTCCTCGCTCGTCGACGCGCAGGAGACACGCCGCATCCTCGACCGTCTCTACGGCTACGAGGTCTCACCCGTGCTGTGGCGCAAGATCCGTGCCGGGCTCTCGGCCGGACGTGTGCAGTCCGTGGCCACCCGCCTCGTCGTCGAACGCGAACGCGAACGCATGGCCTTCGTGCCCGCTGACTACTGGGACCTCGATATCGATCTCGGTCTGCCGGACGGGACGAACCCGTTCGCCGCGAATCTCACCACCCTCGACGGATCGCGGGTGGCCAGCGGCCGTGACTTCAACGACAAGGGCGAGCTGAAGAACACCTCGGCGACGATCGTCGACCAGGCGCGAGCGGAGTCGTTGGCCACGGAGCTGAACGGCAGCGCCAAGGATGCGCTGACGGTGGCCGCGGTGGAGTCGAAGCCGTACTCCCGGCGCCCGGCCGCACCCTTCACGACCTCGACCCTGCAGCAGGAAGCCGGACGCAAACTGCGCATGAGCGCTCGTCAGGCCATGCGCACCGCTCAGTCGCTGTACGAGCACGGCTACATCACCTATATGCGTACCGACTCCTCGGCGCTGTCGGGTCAGGCCATCGCCGCCGCCCGCAAGCAGGTGACCGAACTCTATGGTCCCGAATTCGTTCCGCAGTCGCCGCGCCAGTACGCGAGCAAGCAGAAATCGGCGCAGGAGGCCCACGAGGCGATCCGTCCCGCCGGTGACTCCTTCCGCACCCCGGCACAGGTGTCCAAGCAGCTCAACGGCGACGAGTTCCGTCTCTACGACCTCATCTGGAAGCGCACCGTCGCCAGCCAGATGGCCGATGCGAAGGGCAAGACCGCGACGATCAAGGTCAGCGCTGCTCTCGCCGACGGCCACGAGGCCGGTTTCAGCGCCAGCGGCACCGTCATCACCTTCCGCGGGTTCCTTGCCGCCTATGAAGAGGGCCAGGACGCGTCCCGCTACGACACGAAGTCCGGAGAATCGCGGCTGCCGCAGGTCGAAGAGGGCCAATCGCTGTCGGTCGTCAAGGCCGAAGCCGACGGCCACACCACCGCTCCGCCGCCGCGCTTCACCGAGGCCAGTCTGGTCAAGCAGCTCGAAGAGCTCGGCATCGGCCGACCCTCGACCTATGCTGCGACGATCTCCGTGATCCAGGACCGCGGCTATGTGACGACTCGCGGCAACGCATTGGTACCCAGCTGGTTGGCGTTCTCCGTCGTCCGCCTGCTCGAAGAGCACTTCACCGGTCTGGTCGACTACGCGTTCACCGCTGATCTCGAATCCGAACTCGACCGGATCGCGATGGGCGAGGAGGATCGCAACGACTGGTTGGCCGGATTCTACTTCGGTGACAAGACCCAGGACCGTGAAGGACTCAAAGCCATCGTCGACGACCTCGGCGATATCGATGCCCGCGAGGTCAACACCGTCGCCATCAGCGAGGGCGTGAACCTGCGCGTGGGCCGCTACGGTCCCTACCTCGAGGTGGCTTCGGAGATAGACGGAGAGGACCCGAAGCGGGTCTCCGTCCCCGACGATCTGGCACCCGATGAGCTGACAGCGGCGAAGGCAGCCGAACTCATCGAATCCCAAGGCGACGGCGACCGCGAGCTCGGTGTCGATCCGGAGACCGGACACACCATCGTGGCGAAGAACGGTCGTTTCGGACCCTATGTCTCCGAGGTGCTGCCCGAACCCGAGGAGAAGCCGAAGCGGGGCGCGAAGAAGCCGAAGCCGCGCACAGGTTCCCTGTTCAAGTCGATGGATCTGAACTCGATCGACCTCGAGACCGCGCTCAAGCTGCTCAGCCTGCCGCGCGTGGTCGGTCAGGACGAAGAGGGCACGGACATCACCGCGCAGAACGGCCGCTACGGGCCGTACCTGAAGAAGGGAACCGACTCCCGCTCTCTGACCGATGAGGAGCAGATCTTCAACATCACCCTCGAAGAGGCGCTGAAGATCTACTCCGAGCCGAAGCAGCGCGGCGGTCGTCGTGCCGCGGCACCGCTGAAGGAACTCGGCGAGGACCCGGAGACGAAGAAGCCCGTCGTCGTCAAGGACGGTCGCTTCGGACCGTATGTCACGGATGGTGAGACGAATGCGACCCTGCGCAAGGACGACTCCGTCGAAGCCGTGACGCTCGAACGCGCCGCGACTCTGCTCGCTGAGAAGCGCGCGAAGGGACCGGCGAAGAAGAAGGCTCCGGCGAAGAAGGCCCCCGCCAAGAAGACGGCTGCGAAGAAGACGACGGCAGCTAAGACGACAGCCGCGAAGAAGACCACTGCGTCGAAATCAACAGCGTCGAAGACCACCGCCGCGAAGAAGACGACGGCTTCCAAGTCGACTGCGTCGAAGACCCCGGCGGCGAGAACTACGGCTGCGAAGAAGACGAGCACGGCCAAGCCGAAGACTCCCTGAGCCGACGTCCGCCGAGCCCGCGGCGGTCACCTGTCACTGCTTTCGCCACCTGCCTGATGGTCCAGGCAGGTGGCGAAAGACTTTTCTTCTCCCGTGACCCGTGACACCCCGTGGCCTGTGATTGTTGGGTCGATCCAGCAGTGATTCTGGGACGAGGTCAGCAGTGCCTCAGGGGCGAGATCAGCCGCGCGACGAATCCGCGAAGTCGGTGAGCGCCTGACCATCGAGGCGGTAGGTCTCCCACTCGTCCTGCGGCTTCGCGCCCAGCGATTCGTAGAATCCGATCGACGGGGTGTTCCATTTGAGCACGCACCATTCGAGCCGCGTCAGTCCGCGCTCCTGGCAGATCTGCGCCAGCCGACCGAGCAGGGCCTTTCCGGCTCCCGAGCCGCGATGTTCGGGCAAGACGAAGAGGTCTTCGAGCCAGATGCCGTTCCTGCCCGTCCAGGTCGAGAACGAATGGAACCAGATCGCGATGCCGATGACCTCGCCGTCCGCCTCGGCCACGAGACCGAACGTATTCGCGTGACCATCGTCGGGGAACATCACTGCCGCGAAGTCCGGCTCGGTGGCCTCGACCGCATCTGGTTCCTTCTCGTAGACGGCCAGCGCATGGACAAGCCGCAGGATGTCGGGCAGATCAGAGCGTTCTGCTTCACGGATGGTGACGGTCATGGTGTGTGCTCCCAAAGTCGTTCGGTCAAAGGAATTCAGTCTCCGCAGTTCGCGCGCTGTCCCGGCCTGTGCCGTCCACAGCTTTCGCCGACCTCAGAGTCTGTGCTTGTCCGCGTGGGCGGCTACTTCGGCCAGCTCCTCGGCGGTGGGGGACAGGGGCGAATCCGGATTCGAGGCGGCGTAGAAGGCGGCGAACGCCTCGGCGACGGAATCGATCGTCACTTCCGGATGGACCTCGCTGATCGATCCGCCCGTGGACGGATCCCAGTCGATTCCGAGAGCCGCTTCGACATCGGTGAGCACCGCACGGATCGGATCCGGGTCCTCGACGACGACGGACGACGAGAACAGCCAGGCACCGGAGACCACACGTTGGGCGGTGCCGATCGCCTTGATCCGCCCAGCCACGTTGACACTGTGCTCACCGGGACAGTATTCGCCGGGAATCTCGCCGAGGCGGGCATCGATGCCCAGCCCGCGCAGCACCTCGACATAGTCCTGTCCGAAACCGGTGAACCGTGCGTTGGTGTTCGTGATGAATGAATCACTCGGTTCGATGTGATCGATGACCAGCGAACCCGGATGGTACGCAGCCGCGCGCCCGCCGAGGCTGCGCAGGGCAGGCGTGAAACCGTGATCCCGGGCCGCTTCGATGGCGGCGGCGAAGCCGGGCAGGAAACGATCCCTGGCACCGAACGCCAAGGTCGGGGCCGGTCGGTACATCCGCAGAGTCGCCCCGCGGCGTCCGGCCTTGACCGAATCGAGGAGGACGCGGGCGAATGCGAGTTCCTCCACGGGGCCCAAGCCTTCTGCCGCCACCGTGGTCATCGCCAGTGAGTCTGTGTGCACGAGTTCAAGGGTAGAGGATCGGCAGGCTCCGGTCGGGTTCGGGTTGTCGCAGATCGCACTCGTTTCCAAGAGATATGTCAGTTCGGCCAGATAGTGTAGGGCTGTGAGCATGTTGACGACTACAGGACACCGACTGCCCGGAGCCCCCGGCCGCCTGGTCACCGAGACCGCCGCCTGGGGTGCCCTGATCGTTCTTGTCGCGATCAGCTATGTCGTGGCAGGAACCAGCGGACTCGTCGCGACGGTGGGCGGGCGCGCCTACACCGCCATGGGGGAGTCTCTCAGCGCCGGAGGTTTCGACAATCAGTTGGGCAGTCTGTCGCTGCTCATCGTCTTCGCCCTCTCCTGCGCAGGTCTCTTCATTCCCGCAAAGGTCTTCGCCTCCCGACCGCCGGCGGTGCGCAAGACCGCTCTGAGCATTTCAGCGATCGTCGAAGCCGCGGCCCTCGTCGTCCTCAGCCTGGCTCCCAGCGCGTGGCTGACCTGGGTCGCGGCACTGTTCCTCGGCGCCGTGGTGGGTCTGCTCATGAGCATCAACCCCTTCAGACACGAGAAGCCGTGGCGCCGTGTCGGCATTCCTGCGGCCGCCCTCGTCTTCGTCTCCTGCGCTTTCCAGATCCTCGGTGGCTCTGCAGCGGGAACCCAAGCGCTCGGCTGGGTGTCTCTGCTGGTGGGCATCGGCATGGCCGCCGGGTCCGTCATCATCTTCCTCACCCCCGAACGTGCCCTGCACGCAGAGTCCGCGACGACCGGGCAATTCCCTGAACACAAGGCCCGGGTCGCCCGCCCCGCCGAGGCGATCGCGAACCCGTGGGTGTGCATCGGCCTCTTCGCCGTCCTCGGCGCGACCTTCATGCTTGCCCAGCCGACGGCGATCGGCCACGGCTATGGTCAGGCCGGTTTCGCGCTCATCATCGCCTGCTGCCTCGTCGGCTGGGCCGTCGGATTCGAGATGGGGCCGACCTTCGCCCCCGGAATGTCCCGTCCGCGCGTGTCCACTTTCGCTCTGCTCGTCTCAGGTGTGCTGCTGCTCGCCACCGGCGCCATCAACGAACTCTCCGGCAAGGTCGTGCTCTCGGCCGCGATCGCGTTCCTCGTCGGCATCGGCGTGCGCGCCCAGCCCTATGACTTCTCCCGCCGCTACGGTGCCGTCGCGGGCGCCGGTCTGGCCTTGGTGATCAACGCCCTCGATCTCGGCGGCACGGTCGAAGTCGGTTCAAGTCCTGACTGGATCCTGGCTCCCAGCGACGTCGCGTTCCTCATCTTCGGCATCGCCGCACTGGTCGCCGGAGTCATCGGACTCTTCACCTTCGACCCGCACAGACTGCAGGGCCTGTCCGTCGACATCGTCCACGGATTCCGCCCGCCCAGCCAGCCAGAGGCCGCGGCCGGCGGACTCGGGAACTCGGCCGAACGCCTCGGCGCCGGATTCTTCATTGCCATCGAAGGCGGAGACGGTTCCGGCAAGACCACACAGATCAAACGCATCTCCGCGGCTCTGGCCGATGACGGCTATCACGTGGAGGCCACACGCGAACCCGGTGGCACCGAACTGGGCACGAAGATCCGTTCCGTTCTCTTCGACTCCGACCCGCCGAGCCCGCGCACCGAAGCACTGCTCTTCGCCGCCGACCGTGCCCACCATGTGGCATCCCTGGTCGACCCCAGCCTCGACGCCGGAAACATCGTCATCACCGACCGGTACATCGATTCGACGATCGCCTACCAGGCAGCCGGTCGCAGCTTCGACGAGAAGACGATCCTCGCGCTGAGCCGCTGGGCCACCCAGGGGCTCGTGCCCAACCTGACGATCGTCCTCGACATCGAACCCGAGGTCGCCGCCGAGCGGATGGGCAAACGCGGCGACAGCAACTACCTCGACGAAGAGAACCAGCAGTTCCACCAGCGAGTCCGCCAGACCTATCTGTCCCGTGCGCACAAGGAACTCGACCGCTACGTCGTCCTCGACGCATCGGTCGACGCCGATGAGCTCACCGAGCAGATCCTCGCAGCCATCCGCGCCCGGCTTCCGCAGACCCTGGTCAAGCGCGACACCGGCACCGAGGCGGCCCCCGCCTCAACATCGAATGCTGAGCCCGACAGTGGCCCGGAACGCAGCTCCGTGCCGATCGCTGCCGTGGCCGCCGGAACCGTCCCCGCCGACGGCGCGGTCGAGTCGGACGACGACAAAGACGAAACGCCCTCTGCTGACGGCTCCGCAGAAGTGGTCGGTGCACCTGAGACTGAGGACGACTCTGTCGACAGCCGCAATACGGCAGATGGCTCCGCGGAGGAAGACACCGATGCGGACGACACCGACGAACGCGCTACGAGCGTCGATGACGCGGTGCACGAACGTGGTCCGCGTTTCGTGCCCGCCTCCGGTGATCGTTTCGTCCCCTCTGCCGTCACCGACGCCGAGGCCGAGATCTCGGGCGCTGTTCCCACCGAACGCGTCGACCTCGGAGCGGATCTGCGAGAGGACCCGACCGCCTCGGCGAGTGCGGAATCATCCGGCGCTTCCAGCGCTTCGGCGGCCGTGGGTGAGGCCGCGGACCGGGATTCGGAGAATGACGAGGAGGATCTCCCGTCGTTCCTCGAGCAGAAGGGTGCGCGCCGACCCGACGAGGATGACGCCACCACGGTGCTGCCGACCCACGGAACCACCTCCGAGGCGATCATCGATGACACCGACGATGCCGATGGTGTGCCGACGGACCGAATCGCCACGGATGAAGACGCGGAAACCCGCATCGTCAACCGTGTCGATCCCGAAGACGCCGAAACGCGCGTGGTTCACCGGGCCGATTCGAGTGCCGAGGCAGGTGCGGTTGACGCAGACGAGGACTCGGCCGATGCCGGGGATGCGGAGACCACGGTGCTGCCGGTCCGCAGTGCCCGGGAGATGAGCCGTGAACGGCTGCAGGCGCAGGCCGAGATCGAGCGGCAGGCACGGGAACGTCTGCGCAGGCAGCGCGAACGCAGCAACCGCCGTATTACCAACCCGGAGGATTCCTGAAGTGAGCGTCTTCGACGAACTCGTCGGCCAGGATGACGTCGTCACCCAGCTCGGCTATGCCCTGGACAACCCGGCGGCGATGACCCATGCGTGGCTGTTCACCGGTCCTCCCGGCTCAGGGCGATCCAATGCGGCTCGGGCCTTCGCCGCGGCCCTGATCTCCGGTGGCACCGAATCGAACGAGGTGACCGCCAGGGTACTGTCGGGGCATCACGAGTCGCTGACGATCATGTCGACGCAGAAGTCGGTCATCTCGATCGAAGAGGTCCGCGAACTCGTATCCAAGGCTCAGGCGTCGCCGGTGAACTCGAAATGGCGTGTCGTCATCATCGAAGATGCCGATCGGATGATGGAGCGCACGGCGAACGTGCTGCTCAAAGCCATCGAAGAACCTCCTCCGGGAACTGTGTGGCTGCTCTGTGCACCGAGCCCGATCGATGTGCTGACCACCATCCGATCGCGGTGTCGCCCGGTACGACTGCGGATTCCTTCTCGGGAGGCCGTGGCACAGCTGTTGATTCAGCGTGACAGTGTCTCGGAGGATCGTGCCCATTGGGCTGCGGCCGTGGCTCAGAACCACATCGGGCGGGCGAAATACCTGGCGCTCAACGAGTCGGCCGATGTCGAACGCAAACAGATCCTCGCCATCCCCGGCAAGCTCACCTCGGTGGGGGCGACGATTCGTTTGGCCGGTCGCATCGTCGACGCAGCGGCAGAGACCGCGAAGTCACGAGTCGAAGAGCGCAATGCCGCCGAGCGGACTCAGCTTCTGACCACATTGGGGGTCGAAGGGGAGAAGACGATTCCGCCCTCGGCCAGAGCACAGATCAGAAAGCTCGAGGAAGAGCAGAAGCGCCGTTCGGTGCGGGCCCGTAACGATGAGCTCGACCGGATCTTCCTCGAACTCATGAGCCTCTACCGCGACATCCTCATGTACCAGCTGGGGATCCGAGACGGATGGATCAACGCCGGCGAAGTCGATCTCATCGCCGAACAGGCGAACCGGGACGGCCCCGACACCACTCTGCTGCGCATCGATGCGATCGCCGAGGCCCGGCAGCGCCTGCAGACGAACATGTCGCCCGTGCTCATCGTCGAAGCAGCCTTCGTGCTGCTGTCGAACCCCTGGCTGCAGGAAGACCGCACCGGCGCGATCTGATCGCCGACGGTCGAGCGCGCCGGAGGAGTGGCCGAAGACGCTCAGCCGTCGCCGAGGAGTCCTGCGACGAGTGCCGCGGTGAGTTCGATGCGGCGGGGAATCCAGATCTGCAGAGCGTGTTCGGTCCGGGCGTGGGAACCTCCGCCGACGGTGCCGAGGCCGTCGAGTGTCGGCGTCCCGACTCCGGCGGTGAAGTTGCCGTCCGACCCGCCGCCGACTGCGACCGACCGCAGCGGGGGATGCCCGAGTCGTCCGGCCAGTCGTTGGGCACGGGCGTAGAGGCCCATCGCCATGTCCTCTTCGAGCGGGGCTCGGTTGATTCCGCCCTTGAGTTCGATCTTCGCACCGGCCACGCTGGGCGTCAGGGCACGCAGAGCCTCATCGATGCGCACCTGTTCATCCGCCGAGGCAGCTCTGGAGTCGACGCCGACGACGGCTTTGGCCGGCACGGTGTTCGTGGTCGATCCGCTGGCCATCACGGTCGGGACGACCGAGGTCCCGACCGAGGGTTTGTGCAGTGCAGCGATCTCGATGACCTGGTTGGCCACTTCGATGGTGGCGTTGATGCCCTTCTCCGGTTCGACTCCGGCATGCGATGCCAGACCGGTGACTTCGAGCTGGTAGATCGCCACGCCTTTGCGAGCGATTTTGACGGCGCCGTCGGCGGCGCCGCTCTCGAACACGAGGGCGGCCTCTGCCCCATGCGCTTCGTCTTCGATGATCTGCCGGGAACCAGGGGAACCGAGTTCTTCATCGGCAGTGATGAGGAGGCTGACGCCATCGAGATGGCCGAGTTCGGCGCGGACCTTCGCCAACGCGTAGATGGCGATGAGCAGTCCGCCCTTCATATCATCGGCGCCGGGCCCGCGAACAACTCCGTCCTTGACCGTATACGGAAAATCAGCGAGCGTTCCCGTCGGCCAGACGGTGTCGTGGTGGCCGATGAGCACGACCTTGCGCGGGCCGGTGCCGAAGCGCCACAGCACATGCGGGTGGCCGTCAGTCTCGATGATCTGGGGTGCGGCACCGAGCATTCCGGTGCCGATTCTCGAGACGAGTCGGGCGCTGCGGGCCAGTGAAGAGAGGTCGTTGGAGAACGACTCGCATTCGATGAGCGCCTGGAAATCACTCATGAAGTCGTCGGAGTCGATCTCTGCCATTTATGTCTCACCTTCTCGCTTGTCAACCAACTGTCCTTTCAAGGTTAACGGGTGCCGAGATGCAGCCCGGCGGCACCCGCGCGGAGGCGGGCCAGGTGGTCAGTTGTCGTCTTCCGGCGAGGGGGTGACGCAGCTCTCTGCCTTAACCGCCCAGGAGGGTGATCGTCGTTTTGACCGTTGGCAGAGAAGTTGGCTAAAGTTGGTTCGGTTGCCGCCTTAGCTCAGTCGGCAGAGCGATTCACTCGTAATGAATAGGTCGCGGGTTCGATTCCCGCAGGCGGCTCGGCAACATCACCCCAGGTCAATGGCCTGGGGTGTTTCCGTTGCTGGCACCGTCCTCCTCTCCACGTGTGCCCCCGGTGTGCCCCGGGCTGTTTAAACGGTCTAATCCGGCTCGGTCAGCGACCGTTCCGAGATGCTGAACATACAAATTCGTTGTGCTGATAGAGGCGTGTCCGGCCCAGGCCTGAACAGTCGCAGCATCCACACCACGGGCGAGCCATAGGCAAATGGCTGTGTGCCGAAGATCGTGGATTCGACGGTTCATGGCCGTCTGAGACCAATGTGCTGCCTTCTTGAAGCCGGAGGCATGTAACCGTGCTCCGGTGCCAGACGTGAATAGCGGGTCATCTCCGGCCTTGCCAACAGAACATGCCTCGACTAGACGCAGAACGCGATCCGCCACCGGAACCGTACGCGCGCGTCGACCTTTCGTAGTCTTGACGGCGACACCCTCCGGCGCAGCTCTCCGCACCACCAACACAGGAACAGGCACACGAGAGAAGTCTGCAACGGTCACCGCACGCAGCTCGGACCACCGCAAGCCAGTCCAGGCAGCAATGAGCACCAGGTCCGCAGCGCGATCATCGTGGACACGAATAGCTGAAACGACTTCTTCCAACTCAGTCTCAGTCAAGGGCTTCATCCGTCCAGGTTCGGCATCCTTACGTGGCACCTGACTACCATTGACCGGATTCGCGACGATGCAACGCTCGGCGACGCACCAGCCAAAGAAGCTGGCGAGACTTGCTCGAAATCGGCGAACACTCGCCTCGGCATATTTGACCGACCAGCCATTGAGTACTCGTTGCACGTCCCTGTCGGTAACCGAGCCAACTGCGCGAGCTGTAAATGCTCCGGGCAGTCGTTGCACCATTGCCGCGTCAGTATGTGCTGTAGTTGCCGCGACAGTCTGTGTGCGTTCCTCCAACCACGGAGAAAGGAGTGAACTCACCGATTGCTTTCGAGCAGACAGGTCGACTCCACCGGCTAATGCGGCCTTCTGGCGCTGTTCCCAGGACTTGGCCTCACGCTGTGTATTAAACGTGGCTCCATCGACATACCGCCGTCCTTGCTTCACGACCGCACGCCAACGACCTGAAGGCTCTTTGCGAACAGCCATACTCAGCAGCTCGCCTGTTCTTCAAGCCAAACCTCGACATCTTCACGACGATAGCGAGGACTCGAATCGCCCAATGCGACCCAACGTGGCCCCTTCCCAGACTGCCGCCACCGGCATAGCGTTGCAGGACTCGTAGCCAACCACTCAGCCACATCACGAGCCGTCAGCAGCCGGTCCATCATTTGCGACTCCATATCGACCAATCCTTAAAACTTGCGATCCGCTGCGCCTGCCCGGCGAGGGGCACCCTCGAAGCTCGTTCCTCGCTCCGAGGCTATTGATGAGTGACGGGACACCAGCACGATGTCTAACGACGATTCGCATTTGCGCAGGAGCCTCTCGATTCGTTCCTGGTCCTCAATCTCCACGACGCACGCGACCCACTCGCGCAGTGCTGCCACGAGGTCACCGGCCTCAAGGTGGCTCAGCGGACTGTATGAACAATTCGACTCAGGCATTGTCATCACCTTCGGTCTCGTGCGCTGGCTTCCTGAATGACTCTGCAATCGACTTTACGAGCACAGGCGAGGCAACCGCAGCTGCGAGAGCAAGCCCGACCGCCAAGGCAAGCCACGGAGACGCAATTGCCGCCATAACTGTCGATGCGATGAACCGACCGATGAGGAATGCAATCGTCGAGACTAGAGCGATGATTGCGAGGCTCAGCAGCTTTCGATTGGCCATCCACTGCGCAAAGTCTGCGCGCGCGGTGTCGATAAGACCTGCCGTACGTTCGAACTCCCGTGGAGCCCGCTTAGCCAAGCTAGGCCCAACCATGCGCATGCAAGTTACAGCGTAGTAACTAACGCCAGTGGCAGCGAGGTCCAATAATCCGTTCTTCGAAAGCCACCAACACAACGTGAACATAGATGCGACCGCCAAGAGAGTCGAGCAAACCTGCCAAACATGGGGCAGTTTGTCTGATGGCAACGCCCGAAGCAGAGGGTTGACATTCACAGCGTGCCTCCTGCATATGCGATGTTTTCTGGATCGCCCAGGTTCATGCTCATGAGCTCCACGCGATCGAACGAGGATTCCGGGAAGAGCTCGAGCACCTCAGTCGTCAAGCGGCGACCGGCATCGTAAAAGTCCTCTCCGTCACGGGCTTCTGTGCCGACGCTGATCTCAGCAGAGGTGTATCGCCCCGCTTCAAAGTCTTCCCAAGTCTCCTCCCCCTGCTCTTCCCAGTCCCTAGCTCGATGCAGTCGCGCTGCCGGTGAATGGTGGCCAAGCTGATCCAAAATTCGGAACAGTTCGTCTTCCATGTAAACGCGCTCAAAGGTCAACTGGACGGCGGCGGTGTGGTACTGAGTCATCAGATGTTCTCCTCTTCTGTTTCTGCGACCGGGGACAACCCAAGCCGTCTCCTGTACTCCTGATAAGGCGTGAAATCAGCTTGGACGAACTTCTCCACGCGGTGCTGCCAGAAGAGACACCGCCCCGCGGGGAACTTCGTCACCGCCTCAACAATCTCTGGACCAGCCAGCGGGTGAAGCATTCGGACCGCATCGGCATTATCGACGCCCATGGTGATTCGTGTTCCGAACTGGCCGCGGGAGTCTCCGTCAACGGTGCTCGCGTCCATTCGCTGAGTGATCAGCACGACGCGCATCCCACTCTTCGCCCCCTCAGAGACCAGCCGGCCTACTCTCCGTCGGATCTGCGGGGCAGTGCGCTCAGCAGGTTTAAGACCGTCGTCGTAAGCCGCCGCCTGGCGCAAGAGCCCGGCGTACTCCTCGAGCACGCAAACTCTCACCGGGAAGTCGACATCGAACGTCTCGTGCGCTGCGATACCCACATCGGTGAGCAGGTGAGCACGTTCATCCATCACCTGACACATCCGATCAAGCAGCGCGAGGGCGGCAGCCGGATCATCACCGAGCACGAAGTCACTGGGATCAACTCCGGCGGACTCAGCCAGCGGGCCAAGGAGCACCCGGTTCGGGTCAATACCAGAGACGTGAACCGCACCGGAATCAAACACTTGCCCTAATATCGTGTAAAGCAGTGCCGACTTCCCTGAGCGCGTCATGCCCTGAATCGCAATATGCGAGGGGTCCGCCAGATCAACAACGGCTTCTGTCCCGTCGTCGCACCGACCGATGACAATCCGCGTCGTCGTCGACGAACGAGCAGCCCTGATACCTCGCAACGCGTCATGCATAACCGCAGTCAGGCAGACCGTCATGGGATCCACGATTGACGCCCGGACGGGAAGACCGAACGCCGACCCCAACCGGTTCGACGCGGCGCAGATTTCTTCCGCCGCCTGGCCCGGAATCGTTCGAACCTGAACTTCAACGCCGAGAGGCACTGGCTTGGTGCTCTTCACCTTCGGTACTTCGACCCGAACGTGATCAATCCGACCCAGTTCTCGCGAGAGGTTCGCCCGACGGCACGTCTCGACCCAGTTCTTCCTCAACCGCCTGACAAGCCGACGCTGATCGTTATCAAACGTCGACAGCCTCGGCCTAGCGAAGATCGCATCCGGCTGGCGGAGGAGAATCACCACCGCGATCACGGTCCCCGCGGCCACATAGACGATTGCGACATTCATTGCCGCCAATTCGCTCACGGCCGCCGGGAACGAGGTGATAAATGGAACGACGGTTCCCATCCAGAACCAGACACCAAGGTAGGTCATGAGCATGATCGTCAGAGCCTTGAGAACTGCTTTCGACCGCAGCCTGTCCGCGGTCAGGACCACCCGATGGCTACTCATCACGAGTCACCTCACGGTCCTCTGCCGAATCAAACAAGGAGTCCCGAAGCCCACGCGAGGCAGCACGGGCTTCCTGCCCCTCAACCCACATCTTCCACGCGGCAAAACAGGCCTTGGTCCACCGCCGCCGATGGTCCGCGATTCCACGCATAAGCGTGGGCACGAACTTCCGAGCAAGCACCCACAGAATGCCCCCGACCACCACAGTGCCAGCTACGAGAGTCCAACCATCGGCGAGCAACAGAATCACCGCGCCAACTGCCACGATCGAGTGAACAGGGAATGCGATCACAGCGACGACAATGCCACTCGTGACCTTGAGTAACCTATTCATCCTTGACTCCATTCTCCCGAGCATTCAATGCCTCTGTAATAAGCTCGGCTATTAACGCGGACCGTGCCTGACCACCTTTCAGACTGGCATCAATTCGCTCGATTAGCAGCTGTGGCAATGAAATTCCGAGAGTTCGATTGAAACTCCTACTCATTTGCTCGCCTGTTTTGCCAACTGCTCAAATACCTGCTGAGCATTTCCGGCACCCCTCAAATGCTCGGCACCACGAATGGTTGAATTCACGGACCCATAATCTCCACCCCGCAAATCAGCGACGACATTAGTACCTTCGGCAATAACGACATCGTTAACATTGACCGACTCAACAGCTTGATCGGGAACCTCGAGAGTGAACTCTCCGACAGAACCAAACAAGGAGCCGAAAGCTCTGACACGAGTGATCGGACGTCCAAGTTCGTCTAGAACGCGCCTATCTGTCTTCTTCTCGTTCTCGTAAACAAACGCCGGCGTCACTCGGGTCACAAAAGCCGGAGTCGGCTCAAAAATCGGGATACTTGGATTTGCCATTCTGATTTCCTTTCGTCTGCCGCTCCTCCTGAACGAGGGGGGCTGACTTCACAAAATCATGTAGCAAATTGTTTGGCAACCAGCATTGTTGCAAGCATTTGTGCAAGCATTGGGGACACTGGGGACACTAGATATAAAGCCCCTAGAGACCCTAACGGGGGTGATGTTTCTATTGGCCCTGTTGGGCCGTACTCATCTTTCTAGTTGTGGACTTGCTCCAGGGCAGCGACGATTCCGTGCATTCCAGGCAATCCTCGTCGACCGTCGAGCCTCCAGTGGCCAGCCGGGGACCTGTTAGCTCCTCCGGATGCGCCGGTGATACTGGAGTCGATGGGGACAATGGTTCCAAAAGGTACAGTAGATCTGACGGGGATGGCGGGGCTGTCAAACCAATAAATGTGATATGCATCACACTTAACTGCTGTCCCGCTATCTGGACCACGCCGAGTACAGAACGCCTCGAGCTCGCCGATCTTCGCGGCGGTGGCGTCGACACATCGCCCCTCACCTGCCCATCCTCAAGCGCAACTTCCGATCCCGATCCGGCCTCGTTGCCTTTTTCGCTTCCAGTAAGTCTCGGTGCGCAACTTCATCGATACCGCAATCCGCCGGAGGAAAGGAACCCGGCAATAGCGTCTTCACTACGGCCTAATTCCCCGCTGCAGCTGCTTCCGGCACAACCGCAAGCAACTCCGATGCCGAGCGACGCAAAGTATCGTAGGCACGGCCATCTGCAAGCCACTGCACCGGAGCGGACTCCGTGTCATCGATGATCTCCTAGTGCGTCTTTTTACCTATTACTTGAAGAGTTCACCGCATGCGCAATGAGCCACTTCGACGACTTGGACCGCCGATAAAACCTCGACCGAATTCATATCTGTGGATCAGGCAGTCGCTACCCTCGAAGGTGATCTTGGCCGCTTCGGCCCCGCTTGCAATCACAAACAGGATCCATGTCGTGACGTCACTCTGGCACCCATCGCACCATAGACTGATGAGCCGACTTAACCTGTTCGAGAATGTGAGTCGCAATCGAAGAGATGCAGTTCGCTCCGCATCATCACGTGATGTACATACGCTGCCTGTGGAACAAGCAGCGCCGCAGTTTAGCCTTGGAGATCGCCTTTGGCGATTTTCTGATGTGCGGCTTGGATCTGCGAGCGATCGAGATCATTGATGAACGCCGAAGCGTATTGACCCTGCTCGGTCGTGGAAACACGGTGCCCCAGATCTTTGCGCGCAGCAATCATCGTTTTCTCCATTGAAGCCACCATGAGATTGACGGCGTCGGGGCCAAGCTCCCCGTCTCCCGCGGTGTTGAGCGCACTTGTCTCGCGAAACACATTCCACGCCTGCACGAACTCTTTGCTCCCGTAGAGGATCATCTGGGGTGTCAGTGACCGCATCTGGGATGCCCAGTCGTCAGCTAGGTCACCTTCGTCGCCGTTTGCAGAACTATTCATTATCTGCATGAACAGCTTGATTACAGTTTCGTAGAATTCTGTCCGTTTCTCCCGAATGGCTTGCTCACGGGAACGCTTCTTTTCCATCCCCCATTGAGTGATGAATGTGATTACTGGGACTGCGATGACACCGACTAGCGCAATAGTTGCTCCACGTGTGTCCCCATCCATCCTCTGCAGGGCGGAAAAGACAAGGGTGCCGAGAGTCCATGTCAGTATTACCGCAGCGACGACGACGAACAGAGTCAACAGTATTGCACCGGTCATCTTAAAAGCTTGTTTCACGTACTTTCCTTTCGCGATGACACGGAGCTGCTGACGGCCAGCCACATCTTTGACCATCACTGAACACACATCTTAGGCGAGCGGCCGAATCTAATGGGCAGAAGTGCTCGGTGCCTACTCGAATCCAACTAGCTTGTGCCGGACATGAACTCTCGTCTACGGTGTCCCATTTCCGTCGGCAGTCGGCGGCGGCATCCCTGGCAGTAGCATCTTTACCACACCCCAGTTACCTAAGCATGCAGCCTCCAACACAACTGCCAGCAGCTCCGGGTCCGACCGACGCAGCGAGTCATAGGCCCGGCCGTCGGCCACCCACCTGACCGGCGCAGCCTCGGTCTCCTCGATCAATTCCTCGTCAGACATCTCGCCCACGTCATATCGAGTTTTCAAGCCGCGAGACCAAGTGATCGCACGCCGGCCCTTCGTTCCCTCGTAGTACTCCACCCACAACCGGCGGCGTTGGGGGAGGGGTATCGGGTGATCAGGGTCGAGTAGTTCGAACGGCACGAAGTTGTCGCTACGACTCCGCTTCACGTCGGTCCGAGCAAGCTCAGCCGAGGCGTCCCACTTTTCCGTCTTGTGCTTCCCTTCTTCCTGCACCTTCGCCAGATACTTGCCGAGCACCTGACCATCCTCATCAACCCGCTGTACATCAGTCCCGTGCTCACGCGTCGGCAGCTTTCCCGTCGACTTGTGGACGAACCTCGCCCAACGGGTATGCAGCTCGTCCCCGAACGAAGCCACCTCCGTGTCAGACAGCTTGTCGTCACTGAAGAACAACGCGTGAACGTGTGGATGCCAGCCATTCGACCCATAGGTCACTTCAGTGCTGCGGACGTACCCCGAGACTCGATAGCGATCCCGCGCACCTTGTGCGGACTTTGAGCCGACCCACGCGCTTCCCTGCAGCAACTTCCGCCACGAACCAAGCACGGCATCCATGCCTTGCCTCAGCGAGTCGCCCTGATCATGGCGAATGGTTAGAGTCACGAACAATATTGACCCGCCTGCTGCATGATGAGCTTCGACTGCTTGCGAAATCTCTCGAGCACGTTCAGCTCGGATCACCGCCGAGCATAACGGGCATGCCCACACGGAAGAACACCGCTCAGTCCCGGAGAAGTGTGCGAGCTGACCATCAGAGTGCACCGATACGTTCTCGCCAATTCGCCAACCGCACCGAGCCGGACGAGGCGGACGCACCCAATCTGAATCCAGCAGCTCGCCGGTAGCTGAATCCGCGAACAAGCCATCACCTAGCTCCTCGATGGCCGAAGAGTCCACCGCATCGGCAATCAGCCACTTCGATGATTGCGACCGGCGAGCAAAACGCGACCGGCGTAGCCCCTCAACTTCAAGCCGATGACCGGTAGGGAAACTCTGTCCGCGATGTACCAAGGGCGGCTCTGCCGCTGCGCCTTCGTCGCGGCTGCGCGCGGCCGCAAGCGGCCGTGCTCGCGCTCCGAGGCTTGCAGCATCGCCGCCGTGGCCTCCTGCCACTGATGCCCGATCAAGGCGACCCGACTCCAACGAGGCTGATCTCTGACTGTGTCCGCGCTCTGGACTAAAATGATTCCGTGCAGATGACTGCATTCATCTGTAGGTGCTGGGGCTTGTGCCCCCGGCGTGCCCCGAGACCGAAACCAGCGGTCTCGGGGCTTTACCTTGCAACGTTTGTAACTGCCGAAACGGCTACTTATGTAGCAGTCGCCGCCCTCGTAATGAATAGGTCGCGGGTTCGATTCCCGCAGGCGGCTCGGCAACAGCCCCTCCCACCAGGACAGACTCTGGTTCGGGAGGGGCCTTCTCGTGGCCGCAGCGCCGTCAGGCGCGGACCCTCTCAGCCAGGAGGCCGAGCGAAGACGGTCTCACTTGCTTGGCAACCCGTCTGCAGGCTGCGGCTGAGGTCGTCAGTGGTGCTCACTCGGCTGACCATCAGACACAGCGCTTCGCCATCAACGGACGTCGTCGTGTGAAAGCTGCCTGGAGACATGACGATTCCCTGCCCCGGGCGGACCAGAAACCGAGTGACCGTTCCATTGTCGACATCGTCGCGGAACAGGTGCTGGACGATCATACCGGTGATCGGAATGAGCGCCTGCTCGGTGAGCAGATGCGCTTCGAAATCCTCCGGTGGCTCTGCGCGGTCGTACGATACCCACAGCAGATCGGTCGTTCCGCCGGCACCTGGTTCGAAAAGGGAAGCACGGAAGAACGAGGTCGCTGCTGACACGAATGCTGACGAACCGGGCACCTGCTGGGCGTGGAAATCCATCAGCCTGCCGAATGGCGCGAAGGCTTCCGGCGTCAGCTCGAGCATTCCGTCCCCCGCGAGGTCGGAGTTCTCGGTCCGGCCCAAGTTCACGTGAGAGCGAGAAGGAGACTTCACGGTTCACTTCACCCGACCGGCTCAGGCATCTTTTCCACGGTGTAGGACATTTCGATGCTGTCCTCGGTGCGCGGGTCGAACAGGCGCACTCGCCAGCGTGAGGCGAACTGGTCAACACCTTCGGCCATGGGGATGGTGCCAGAGATGAGGACGGTGCCCGGCTGCGCGACCTCCTTGGCCTTGAGTTCGTCCAGCCAATAGCTCGGAGGCAGCAGATCGGCGAAGCTTCCATCCTGAAGCTGTGATTCGACGCCACCCGCATCAGTGACGAAGGACTCGATGAGGATCTCGTCGATGTGATCGGCAATTTCCTCATAGACCCATGCACGCTTGGCCAGAATGTTCGGTGCAGCGTTCTTGCTCCATGCCACTCCATACACTTCGAGGTCGCGATCGGTCTGATCGCTGGCTGCGGTGATGAGTACGCCGCGGTCCGATACGACCAGCGCCCATTCCGCCTCTCCAGAAGACTGTCCGTGCTGGACCGTCACGGTCTCAGCCTGCTGAGCAAGGTAAGGAGACACGGGGTATAGGGCGGGCACCTGGCTGGGGCCAGGTACTCCGAGTGCGGCCAACTCGTCAATGTGATGCTGAACCGCTTCTTGGTTTCGACCGGCATAGCCCGCATTGAGAAGCCTGTCGACGTGTACGTCAACGGTGGTCTTGTCCGGGAGTTCGAAGGTGAGCATCGTGTGTTCTTCCTTGTCGTCGATGAGGTTTCGCTTGATGTTGTCTCATTGTATACAGCCTGTATACTGATAGCGCAATCACAGTTCTTGCCGCAGAGTCGCAGGCGAGGATTTTCCAGACAGATGAAAAGGATTGCTATGCAGAGTGCATCAACAACCCGTCCGCCGGTGGCGCGGAAGGATCTCATCAAGGCTTTCGCCGCCAGCCTGAGCGGCACCACGCTCGAGTGGTATGACTTCGCCATCTATTCGGCAGCGGCGGCCATCGTCTTCCCCGTGCTTTTCTTCCCTTCGGGCGACCCGATGGTCGGCGTGCTATTGGCCTTCTCGACCTATGCAGTCGGCTACGTCTCTCGGCCGTTGGGCGGAATCATCTTCGGCCGCCTCGGCGACAAAGTCGGCCGGAAGAAGGTCCTGGTCTGGACTCTTGTGCTCATCGGAATCTCGACATGTCTCATCGGCATCCTGCCGACCTACCAGAGCATCTCCCTGTGGGCTCCGCTCTTCCTGGTGCTCCTGCGCTTCGCTCAGGGCATCGGCGTCGGCGGTGAATGGGGTGGCGCTGTCCTCCTGTCGAGCGAATACGGAGATCCGCGCTACCGCGGCTTCTGGTCGTCAGCTGCTCAGATCGGACCTCCGGCCGGCAACCTCATGGCCAATGGTGCCTTTGCGGGGCTGACTCTCGCCCTCAGCGAAGAGCAGTTTTTCGCTTGGGGTTGGCGTGTGGCTTTCCTCGTGTCGGCAGTGCTCGTGCTCTTCGGCCTGTGGATCCGCCTCAAGCTCGAAGACACCCCGGTCTTCAAAGCAGTCGAACAGTCGGGCGAGCGTCCCGAGAAGCCGATCACCGAACTTCTGCAGACCGAGTCACGCCCGCTGCTCTCGGCGATCCTCGCCCGAATCGGTCCTGATGTCACTTACGCACTCTTCACGGTGTTCACCCTCGCTTACGGCACGATTGTGCTCGACCTCGACCGGACAACGGTGCTGGGTGCGGTCATGCTCGGCTCAGCTTTCCAGATCATCTGCATCCCGCTGGCTGGCTACCTCTCGGACATCATCAACCGACGTCTTGTCTATGGTGTCGCTGCGGTGGGCGCAGTGGCGTGGACCTTCGTTTTCTTCATCAAGCTCGAAGCAGGAGACGCCACCTGGATGTACATCGGCATTCCCGTCGGACTGTTCTTCCACTCGCTCATGTACGGGCCGCAGGCGGCGTTCGTCGTCGAGCAGTTCACACCTCGACTGAGGTACACAGGTTCGTCATTGGCATACACGATCGCCGGTGTTCTCGGCGGGGCGATCGCTCCGATGATGTTCACGCTGCTGCTCGACAACACCGGAACCTGGGTCTGGGTGGCCGTGTACTTGACCGGAGCCGTGACTCTCACGCTGATCGGTCTGATCATGGGACGCAACAACAACGTGCAGGAGGACGTCGAACATCTTGAGAAGCTTGCAGCCGCGCAGGGCTCGGCGGACTCCGTCGATGAGGTGACTGCGAGTCGTTGAGTTCGATGAGCCATGTGCTCCGGCGGCCCGCGGCTGCCGGAGCACTGTGCGTCAGGCGGGGGTGCAGAGTCATCGACGACTGCGAAGCCAGACATCGAGTAGGCGGCCCGAGAAGAGAGCCTGCTCGTCGAGGTCCGAGGTTCTCAGCGGGAGAGCAGTAGGTTCTGAGTTTGTGCGATGTGTTCGCGGATCGCCGCGGCGGTGGCATCGTAGTCGCCGGATTTCATGGCCTCGAGTATCCGAGAATGCTCCTCGAGTACCTGCGTTGGTCGGTCGGCGCTTGTCCACGTCGCAGAGATTCCGAAGCGGACGTGCTTGACTCGCAGGCGGGTATAGATGTCGCTGAGCACACGATTTCCTGCAGCGTCGACCATCGATGCGTGAAAGCGCTGATCGAGACTGATGAAATCGGGAATCGTATCAGGAGAAACGGGAAGCTCCACCTGCTGGCGATAGAGATCGTCCATGACTGCAACCGGTATTTCACCGGAATCCAGGATCTGTCGAGCTGTGTCGAGCTCGATCATCTGTCGTACTTCCATCGTCTCGCGGATCTCACGATCGTCACTGGGGCGAATATACGCTCCGCGATGCGGAATGAGATCGACGAGCCCGTCGGAAGCAAGCATGATGAGCGCTTCGCGGATCGGAGTCCGGGACAGGCCGAAACGTTTGACCAGATCCCCCTCGGTCAGGAAGGTTCCTTGAATCGCAGGATCCGTCAGGACGAGGTCACGCAGGCGCTCATAGGCTGTCCGGCGTGCGGCTGGACCTGACGAAGTTTGCATACAACCCACCTTAGTCGTTTGCTGGACAACCAGCATTCGCCGCACAGAAGACATTCGATTCAACCATGGAAACAGAGGAGAGAGACATGAAGATCGCGTTGGTTCAGATGAACTCGACGGGAGACCCGCAGGCGAACCTCGACAAGGTCGCAGACCACACTGCGGCTGCAGCGAGTGAAGGGGCGCAGCTCGTTGTCTTCCCCGAAGCCACACAGATCGCTTTCGGGCACGACTTGGCGCGCGCGGCTGCGGACGACGAGGGTGGGTGGATTCAGTCGATTACCGAGATCGCATGGAAGAACGAAACTGTGATCGCCGTGGGCGTCTTCCGCCCAGGCGACAACGGGACCGTGACCAATAGTCTCGTTGTCCGCGGTGTCGATGACGGTCGAGAGATCAGCGCCGACTACGACAAGGTCCATCTCTACGATGCCTTCGGCCACCGCGAATCGGACTCGGTGACCGCAGGGGAGTCGGTTCGCACATTCCGCCTCGGCGATCTGACCTTCGGCCTGGCGATCTGCTACGACGTGCGATTCCCCGCATTGTTCACCGCTCAAGCGCGAGCGGGAGCGGATGCGATCATCCTCGCGACCTCGTGGGGCGCCGGTCCGGGCAAGGTTGAACAGTGGAAGCTCTTGGGCCCAGCCAGGGCATTGGACTCCACAGCTTATGTGCTCGCCTGTGACCAGGCGGATCCCGCGGTTACGGAAGCACCGGCGCAGGAAGGAAGTCCGACGGGGATCGGCCATTCGTATGTGGCTGCTCCGAACGGTGAATTGCTCGCCGAGGCGGGGCGCGGTGAAGAGATCATCTTCGCCGACATCGACCCGGCCAGAATCACGGGCATCCGCGCTACACTGCCCGTTCTCAATAACTCGCGTCTGGAGAAGGACATTCGCGTCGAAAGCATTTGAAGGGAGGTCTTCAGCCGGTTGATTGCCGGAGCGCCCATCGCGGGCGGACAAGCGACAGCCCCTCTCGATCCAACGCACATGCTGGATCGAGAGGGGCTGATGCATCTCTACTTGCGTCCTCGGCCTGTAGGCGAATCGTCAGGTGCTCAGCGCTTCTTCACCGGTTTGAACGACGTCGAGCACTTCCACGTCGTCTTGCCCTTCTTCGCGGTGACGGTCACGGAAACCTTCTTGCCGGGGGTAGCCCCGGAGATGTAGTACTTCAAAGAGGCCTTGCCCTTCTTCGAAGCGGTGGCCTTCTTCTTCGTCTTCGTCGTCTTGTAGTGGGCCAGGGTCTCGACCTTGGCCTTCGAGCCGACCTTCGAGACGTTGACCCAGGTGTTGGAGTACTGGCGGGGCTTCGAATTCGACATCTTCACTGCGCATTTCTTCGTCGCAGCTTCGGCGGGTGCCGCGTCGACGGCGATGGGGCCGGCGAGCAGGCCGACTGCAAGGGTCAGTGCCATGAGCTTCGAACCCGTCTTTGTGCGGGCAGGGGTGGTCAAAGACATGATTCTCCAAGGGGTTCCGAGTTGATGCGTCGACTTATCATAATCACGTCTGTCGTCGAAAGGAAACGCGGAATATTCGACAACTGAGGAAGTTGCGGAAGTGCGAGTGTATGACCGAATTCACTCTGCTTGCGCCGGCGCTCGTGCGTGTGTTGCCCGTCACTCGAAACTGGGACACAATGGGGGTGCGAATATTACTGAACGATCGATCAGATCTTATGGTCGGTCTTCCATCCAGACTGTGAGGAACACATGAGCGAAGCGTTCATCTATGACGCAGTGCGCACCCCACGCGGCAAGAACCGCGGCGGAGCGCTGCACAGCGTCAAACCCATCGATCTCGTGACCGGACTCATCGACGCCATTCGCGAGCGCAACCCCGATCTCGACGACAAAGCCATCGACGACATCGTCCTCGGCGTCGTGTCCCCGGTCGGCGAGCAAGGGTCGGATATCGCCCGCGTCGCCGCCATCGTTGCCGGCCTCGACGAGTCCGTCGCCGGCGTTCAGGTCAACCGCTTCTGCGCCTCCGGGCTCGAAGCCGTCAACATCGCCGCCCAGAAGGTCGGCTCCGGATTCGAGAACCTCGTCCTCGCCGGAGGCGTCGAATCGATGTCCCGTGTGCCGCTGGGATCCGACGGCGGAGCATGGGCGCAGGATCCGACGACGAACTATGACACGTACTTCGTGCCCCAGGGAATCGGTGCCGACCTCATCGCCACTACAGAGGGCTTCAACCGGGCAGACGTGGATGCCTTCGCCGCCGAATCGCAGAAGCGTGCCGCTGCTGCCTGGGAGAACAACCTCTTCGAAAACTCGATCATCCCGGTCAAGGACATCAACGGCATCACTGTGCTCGACCGCGATGAGCACATGCGTCCCGGCTCGACCGTC
Organism: Brevibacterium sp. MGP-B1; assembly: GCF_057766545.1. Classification (NCBI taxonomy): domain Bacteria; kingdom Bacillati; phylum Actinomycetota; class Actinomycetes; order Micrococcales; family Brevibacteriaceae; genus Brevibacterium; species Brevibacterium sp. MGP-B1. The sequence continues at coordinate 337,083 of NZ_CM173407.1, forward strand.
GAATCGCTGTCGCAGCTGCCACCGGCCTTCGCCAAGCTCGCGGCACAGACCGGATTCGACGAGGTGGCTCTGCAGAAGTACCACTGGATCGAAGCCATCGACCACGTCCACACCGCCGCGAACTCCTCCGGAATCGTCGACGGCGCCTCGCTGGTCATCCTCGGCGACGAGGAAGTCGGCCAGAAGATGGGGATGAAACCCCGTGCCCGCATCGTCTCCACCGCGGTCACCGGCTCGGAACCCACGATCATGCTCACCGGTCCGACTCCGGCAACGAAGAAGGCTCTCGACAAAGCTGGCATGACCGTCGATGACATCGATCTGTTCGAACTCAACGAGGCATTCGCAGCCGTCGTGCTCAAGTGGATGAAGGATCTCAACATCCCCCACGAGAAGGTCAACGTCAACGGAGGAGCCATCGCCATGGGCCACCCGCTGGGAGCCACCGGCGCCATGATTCTGGGCACTGTCCTCGACGAACTCGAGCGCCGCGACCTCAAGCGTGGACTCGTCACCCTGTGCATCGGCGCAGGCATGGGCATCGCGACGATCATCGAAAGGGTCTGACATGACGAACACTGAAACCACAGCTGCCGACTACCAGCGCAACACCGATGCCGATGGCATCGTCACCGTCGTCATCGACGAGCCGGGTGCCAAGGTCAACACCATGAACGACTACTTCGCAGCCGCCCTCGAGGCGACCGTGGAGTGGCTCGAAGCCAATGTCGATGACATCACCGGCGTCGTGCTGACCTCTCCGAAGAAGACCTTCTTCGCCGGCGGAAACCTCAACAAACTGCGTGCGGCCGATCCGGCCAATGCCGAAGAGGAATTCGCGACCGTCGAAGACCTCAAGAAGGTGCTGCGTCGCCTCGAGACCTTCGGCAAGCCGGTCGTCGCCGCCCTCGGCGGTGCGGCACTGGGCGGCGGACTCGAACTCGCCCTGGCCGCTCATCACCGGATCGCCGCCGATGACAACCCGAGCGCCCGCTTCGGCTTCCCCGAGGTCTCACTCGGCCTGCTGCCCGGCGGCGGCGGAGTCGCCCGATCGGTGCGCATGCTCGGCATCCAGACCGCACTTCAGAAGGCCATCCTGCCGTCGACGAAGTTCAAAGCCGCCGACGCCCAGGCGCTCGGTCTCATCGACGAACTCGCCCCCGCGGCCGAACTCGAATCCAAGGCCAAGGCCTGGATCAAGTCCAACCCCGAGGCTGTGCAGCCGTGGGACGTCAAGGGCTTCAAGATCCCCGGCGGCTCCCCGTCCTCTCCGAAGATCGGCGCCATGCTTCCCGCACTGCCGTCCTTGCTGCGCAAGCAGGGCAAGGGTGCGCCGATGCCGGCTCCCCGGGCCGTGGTCGCCGCTGCGGTCGAAGGCGCACTGGTCGACATCGACACCGCGCTGACGGTCGAATCCCGCTACTTCGTCAACGTCACCCACACACCGGTGGCGAAGAACATGATCAAGGCGTTCTTCTTCGACCTCGGCCACATCAACTCCGGCGGCTCGCGCCCTGATGGCTTCGAGCCTCGTCAGGTGAAGAAGCTCGGCGTGATCGGTGCCGGAATGATGGGGGCGGCGATCGCCTACAGTGCAGCGAAGTCCGGTATCGAGGTCGTGCTCAAAGACGTCGAGCTCGCCAATGCGGAGAAGGGCAAGGCCTACGCCGCCAAGCGTGAGGAATCGGCCCAGGCCAAGGGCAAGACCACCGAGGCGAAGTCGCAGGCTGTCCTCGACCGGATCACCCCGAGCGCCTCGGCCGAGGATTTCGCCGGTGTCGACTTCGTCATCGAGGCGGTCTTCGAATCCGTCGATCTCAAGCAGAAGGTGTTCCAGGAGATCCAGGACATCGTCGAACCTGATGCCGTCCTCGGTTCGAACACCTCGACCCTGCCGATCACCGATCTGGCCAAGGGCGTCACCCGGGACAAGGACTTCATCGGCGTCCACTTCTTCTCGCCGGCCGACAAGATGCCGCTGGTCGAGATCATCTGCGGTGAGAACACCTCCGACGAGGTCCTCGCCCGCACCTTCGACCTCGTGCAGCAGATCCGAAAGACACCGATCGTCGTCAACGACTCGCGCGGATTCTTCACCTCCCGCGTCATCGGCACCTTCATCGCCGAGGCGGTCGCCGCCGTCGGTGAAGGCGTGGAGCCGGCCAGCGTGGAACAGGCGGCACTGCAGGCCGGATACCCCACCGGTGCCCTGCAGCTGCTCGACGAACTGACGCTGACCCTGTCGCAGAAGATCAACAAGGAGACCCGCGACGCGGTCGAGGCCGCAGGCGGAACCTGGGTCGCCCACCCCTCCGAAGCCGTCTTCGACTGGATGGTCGAGCAGGGACGGACCGGACGCAAGGACGGCGCCGGCTTCTACGACTACGACGAGAACGGCAAGCGCACCACGCTGTGGCAGGGTGTGCGCGAGAAGTACGAGTCCGGGTCGAACGATCAGCCCTTCGCCGATCTGCAGGAGCGGATGCTCTTCGCCGAGGCGATCGAAACGATCAAATGCCTCGACGAGGGTGTGCTCACCTCGGTGCCGGACGCGAACATCGGTTCGATCTTCGGCATCGGATTCCCCGCCTGGACCGGCGGTGTCCTCCAGTACGTCAACCAGTACGAAGGCGGACTGGCCGGCTTCGTCGACCGGGCGAATGATCTGGCCGCGAAATACGGCGAGCACTTCACACCGCCGGCCTCGCTGGTCGAACGTGCGAAGACCGGGGAGACCTACGAGTAAGAGGTGGCCCCTGGAATAGCCTGATGGCCTTCCGGTGTTGTCCAGTCACACTGAGACTTCAGTTTCACTGACATCTACCGGAAGGCCATTGCTATGCGCGCCGCCGTCTACGACGCCTACACCGAGAACTTCGACGACATCACCGTCCGCGAGCTGCCCGATCCGAAGCTGCCGCCCGCCTCGGTGCTCATCGAAGTCAAGGCCGCCGGAGTCAACCCGGTCGACTGGAAGCTCGTCGGCGGGCACCTCGACCCGTTCATGCCCACACAGTTCCCCGTCACCCCGGGCTGGGACGTCGCCGGTGTCGTCGTCGGACTCGGCTTCGACACCCCGGAATTCTCCATCGGCGATGAGGTCGTCGCCTATGCACGCAAGGACGTGCTCGGCGGCGGAACCTTCGCCGAGAAGGTCGCCGTCCCCGTGCGTGCGGTCGCCCCGAAGCCGAAGAGTTTGAGCTGGGAACAGGCGGGCGGACTGCCGTTGGCCGGCGGCACCGCTCTGCGGACCCTCGAGTCCCTCGGCGAGCTGGAGGGCAAGACCGTGCTCATCCACGGTGCCTCCGGGGGAGTGGGCAGCTTCGCCGTGCAGATCGCCCGGGCCGCCGGAGCGAGAGTCATCGGCACCGCGTCGGAGACCAATCATGAATACCTGCGGGGACTCGGCGCCGAACCCGTGACCTACGGCGACGGTCTCGTCGAGCGCGTCCTCGGGGCCGCCGGCGGCAAAGTCGACAGGGTCGCGGACTTCGTCGGGGGAGTCCTCGACGACACACTGGCCGTGCTCGCCGAGGGTGGGGCGCACGCCTCGGTGGCCGATCCCAGCGTCGCCGAGCACGGCGGACGCTACATCTGGGTGCGTCCCGACGGCTCCGAGACTGCTCGCCTCGGTCTCCTCGTCGACGAAGGCAAACTCACCGTCGACGTCGCCGGCACCTACGGCCTCGAGCAGGTTCCGCAGGCCTTCAAGGACAGCGCCACCGGACACGTCCGCGGCAAGCTCGTCATCGTGCCCTGAGCATCAGCTTTACCGTCCTCGGAGATCGAAATATCGCCGAGGCGGGACTCGGCTGATCCAGTGATCAGCTGAGTCCCAGCGCCGCGGCAGCAGCGGCGCGCAATTCCACCCCCACCACCTCGGCGCTGGAGCGGCGAGCCTGGTGCGGGGTCGAATTCATCATCCCGAACGCCGCATGCACGCGCACAGTGGCCGACTCCAGCGTCCACACCGGGTGGGCGGCCTCGACGACCTCCGCCCACCGACTGACATAGGAACGCTGGAGACGGCGCACGGTCCGTCGCGATTCGTCCGGCAGCGCCTCGAGGTCACGGTCCTGGATGCGGATGAGCTCGGGCTCACTCATGGCGAAGTCGACATGGAAGTCGATGAGACGCCGCAGGGTCAGGGCCGCCTCGGTGGGGGAGATCCCCGACGCGGTGTCCCACGCCGCGGAGACGATCTCCTCGCCTCCGGACTGCAGATAGGCGGAGATGCCGACGAGGAGCTCCTCGAGCACAGCCTCCTTCGACGAAAAGTGTCGGTAGACCGCCGGCGCCGAGATCCCCGCGCCCTTGCCCAGGTCGTCGAGGCGCACCCCATGGAAGCCGTGCCGGGCATAGAGCGTCTTCGCGACCTCGAGCAGCTGCTCGCGTCTGGCCGCCTTCGCTGCTGCCCTCGCCGTCGGCTTGGCCTCGTCCGAGATCGACATCCGGCCTCCTTCCCTGAGCCTGATGCCCACCGTCGCGGACGACGTCGGTGCGGTCTGGCTCGTGCGTTGTCAGTTCTGCCTGTGAGCAGTATCATAGCAGTCAGTTAAGAATCATTAACTGAAATGAGGATGGAATGAGAGCAGTGGGAACTGCGGTCAGTCCGGCGACGGGGCAGGTCAACTCCGAGGCCCACGCCGAACTCATCGCTGAACTCCGGGAGCGCATTGCGGCCACAGCCCGCGGCGGTTCCGAGAAGTCCAGACAGCGCCATATCGATCGCGGAAAGCTGCTGCCGCGTGAGCGCGTCGAGCATCTCCTCGACCCCGGCACGCCCTTCCTCGAACTCTCTCCGCTGGCCGCCAACGGCATGTACGACGACGCCAGCCCGGGCGCCGGAATCATCACCGGAATCGGGCGGGTCGCCGGCCGCGAATGCGTGATCGTGGCCAATGACGCCACCGTCAAGGGCGGAACCTACTACCCGGTGACCGTGAAGAAGCACCTCCGGGCTCAGGAAGTCGCCAAAGAGAACAGCCTTCCGTGCATCTACCTCGTCGACTCCGGTGGCGCGAACCTGCCGAATCAGGACGACGTCTTCCCCGACCGAGAGCACTTCGGTCGCATCTTCTTCAACCAGGCCACACTCTCCGCTTCCGGCATCCCGCAGCTGGCCGCCGTCATGGGCTCCTGCACCGCCGGCGGCGCCTACGTCCCCGCGATGGCCGACGAGTCGATCATCGTCTCCGAGCAGGGCACGATCTTCCTCGGAGGCCCGCCCCTGGTCAAGGCCGCCACCGGTGAGGAAGTCACCGCCGAGGAGCTCGGCGGCGGAGCGCTGCACTCCCGGGTCTCCGGCGTCACCGACCACCTCGCGGCCAATGATCCCCATGCACTGGAGATCATGCGGGACATCGTCTCGACTCTCGGGCCGAAGAGCTCTCCGAACTGGGACGTCATCGAATCCCGCCTGCCGGCGCACTCGCCGGAGGAGCTGACCTCGGTGGTGCCGGTGGACTCGCGCACACCGTATGACGTCCGCGAGGTCATCGCCCGCCTCGTCGACGGATCCGAGTTCCACGAGTTCAAAGCCGAGTACGGCACGAGCCTCGTCACCGGATTCGCTCACCTCGACGGACACCCCGTCGGCATCATCGCCAACAACGGAATCCTCTTCGGCGAATCCGCGCAGAAGGGCGCCCACTTCATCGAGCTCTGCGACCAGCGCAGCGTGCCCTTGGTGTTCCTGCAGAACATCTCCGGATTCATGGTCGGCCGCGACTACGAAGCCGGCGGCATCGCCAAACACGGTGCGAAGATGGTCAACGCCGTCGCCACCGCCCGCGTCCCGAAGTTCACCGTCGTCATCGGCGGCTCCTTCGGCGCCGGCAACTACTCGATGTGCGGCCGCGCGTACTCCCCGCGTTTCCTGTGGATGTGGCCCAATGCCCGCATCTCCGTGATGGGCGGCGAACAGGCCGCCAGCGTGCTCTCGACCGTCAGGCGCGACCAGCTCGAGGCCCGCGGCGAGGAGTGGAGCGCCGAGGCCGAAGACACGTTCAAACAGCCCATCCGCGACCAGTACGAAGCCCAGGGAAACCCGTACTACTCGACGGCTCGCCTGTGGGATGACGGAATCATCGAACCCGGTGACACCCGCCAGGTACTGGCACTGGCCCTCGAACTCGCCCGCTTCGGACCGATGGAACGCCCGCTGAATGCCAGCGGCTACGGCGTCTTCAGAATGTGAGCCCCACCATGACGAAAATGTTCACAACAGTCCTCATCGCCAACCGCGGCGAGATCGCCCTGCGCGTCATCCGCACCTGCCGCCGACTCGGCATCCGCACCGTCGCCGTCTACTCCGACGCCGACGCCCGTGCGGCCCACGTCAAGGCCGCCGACACCGCGGTCCACCTGGGGCCGGCCGCCGCCTCCGAGTCCTATCTGCGCATCGACAAGGTCATCGCCGCAGCACTGGCCACGGGAGCCGAAGCCATCCACCCCGGCTACGGATTCCTGTCGGAGAACGCCGAATTCTCCGCTGCCTGCGCCGACGCCGGAATCGTCTTCCTCGGCCCCGGAGCCGACGCGATCCGGACGATGGGCGACAAGATCACCGCGAAGCAGGCTGTCTCCTCCCGCGGGGTGCCGCTCGTGCCCGGCACGAAGGACGCCGCGATGAGCGACGAGGCCCTCATCGCGGCTTCGACGGACATCGGCTTCCCCGTGCTCATCAAGCCCTCCGCCGGCGGCGGCGGCAAGGGCATGCACGCGGTGTTCGAAGCCGACAAACTCGCCGAGGCGCTGCGGACCGCCCGCCGCGAAGCCGCGAGCTCCTTCGGCGACGACACGCTGTTCCTCGAACGCCTCGTCGCCACCCCGCGCCATATCGAAGTCCAGATCATGGCCGACGCGCACGGCAACGTCATCCACCTCGGCGAACGCGAATGCTCCCTGCAGCGCCGTCACCAGAAAGTCATTGAGGAAGCACCCTCTGCGCTGCTGGACGAAGAGACCCGCGCCCGAATCGGCCAGGCCGCCTGCGAGACTGCGAAGTCCGTCGGCTACGTCGGTGCCGGCACAGTCGAATTCATCGTCGGCGCCGACCGTCCCGATGAGTTCTTCTTCATGGAGATGAACACTCGACTGCAGGTCGAACACCCCGTCACCGAGGAGGTCACCGGAGTGGACCTCGTCGAACTCCAACTGCGCGTCAGCGCTGGCGAAGAGCTGCCGCTGACGCAGGATGACATCACACTGACCGGGCACTCGATCGAAGCCCGCATCTACGCCGAGGACCCCTCGCGCGGATTCCTGCCCACCGGTGGGCGTGCCCTCGACGTCGTCTTCCCAACCGGTGAGGGCATCCGCGTCGACGCCGGGCTCGAAGCCGGGCAGACCATCGCCTCGGACTACGACCCGATGATCGCCAAGCTCATCGTCCGCGCCGATGACCGCGCCCAGGCCATCGCCCGCCTCGATTCCGCGCTCGCCGCCTCGGCGGTTCCGGGAATCGTGACGAACATCGACTTCCTGCGCACCCTTCTCGCGCTGCCCGAGGTGATCTCCGGGGACCTCGACACCTCACTCATCGACAACCTCGGCGAGGATCAGCTGGCTCACGTCCCGGACGAGGTCGTTCAGCAGTTCGCTGCCTCGGCGGTCGTCGAAACCCTCGGCCGCGCAGGGACCACGATCACTGGCGCCGTTACCGCGGGCCATCAGGCGGGAGTCGCCGGTGGTGTCGCGGGTGGGGGAGCCACCTCGGCGTGGGGGAGACCGACGGCCTTCCGTCCCTCCCGACCCGAGTTCCGACCGGTCGTGCGTCTCGACTTCGTCGGTGCCGGAGACCTTGACACGGCTGCCGGGACCACGACCGACGAAACGGTGGAGTTCGAGCCCGCTCCCGCGGCCGAGTTCGCCCCCGGCGTCGATGTGACCGCACGGGCGAGCTTCGTGACCGTCGACGACGCAGGCATCTGGCATCTGAGCCTCGACGGGATCCAGCACACCGCGCGAGTCTTCTCCGATGCGCATGCCCGCACCGTCTGGGTCGCCGGCGAGCGCGGAATCCACGCCTTCGTCCGGCCGCAGGCCGACACCTCGCTGACCCCGGGACTCGAAGGTGCCGAGGTGCTCGCACCGATGCCCGGCTCCGTCGTCGATATCAAGGTCGAAACCGGCGACCACGTCGAACAGGGCGATCCGATCGTCGTCGTCGAGGCGATGAAGATGGAGCACGTGCTCACCGCACCCGCAGCCGGAATCGTCACCGTCACCGCTGTCGAAGGCGCCCAAGTCGCCCTCGACGAAGTGCTCGCCACGGTCGTCGACGAAGCCGCAGTTGAGGCCGTCGCAGGCGCCGCCGAATAGTCACCAGCCACTCACACCACAACCACGCCACAAGCGGGGAGGAAACAATGGAAACCTTTGTTCCGGGAATGCTGCCCGAAGAATACGAAGACCTGCGTCAAGGTGTCGCGAAATTCGCCGACGAAGAGGTCGCACCCGTCTCAGCCGAACTCGACGCCAAGCACGAGTTCCCCTACGACCTCGTTGCGAAGATGGGCGAGATGGGGCTCTTCGGCCTGCCCTTCGACGAAGAGTACGGCGGAATGGGCGGCGACTACTTCGCTCTGTGCCTGGCCATCGAAGAACTCGGCCGGGTCAACCAGTCCCTGGCCATCACGCTCGAGGCCGGGGTCTCGCTCGGGGCGATGCCGATCTACCGCTTCGGCACCGAAGAGCAGAAGAAGGAATGGCTGCCGAAGCTCACCGACGCCTCGGGCCTGGCCGCCTTCGGCTTGACCGAACCCGAGGCCGGATCCGATGCCGGCGGCACCCGGACCAAGGCCACTCTGGAGGGCGGCACCTGGACGATCAACGGCAGCAAATGCTTCATCACGAACTCCGGCACCGACATCACCCGCCTGGTCACCGCCACCGCCGTGACCGGAACCCGAACGTCGAAGTCGGGCCGCGAAGTGCCTGAGATCTCGACGATCATGATCCCGACCGGCACCCCCGGCTTCACCGCCGAACCGGCCTATGACAAGGTCGGCTGGAACTCCTCGGATACGCACCCTCTCACCTTCGACAACGTGCAGGTGCCCGAAGAGAACCTGCTCGGCGAACGCGGACGCGGCTACGCGAACTTCCTGCGCATCCTCGACGAGGGCCGCATAGCCGTGGGCGCCCTGTCCGTCGGCGCCGCCCAGGGCTGCGTCGACGAATCAGTGAAGTACGCGAAGGAACGCCAGGCCTTCGGCAAGCCGATCGCCGACTTCCAGGGCATCTCCTTCAAGATCGCCCGCATGGAAGCCCGCGTCGTCGCAGCCCGGTCGGCGTACTACCTCGCGGCTTCGCGGATGCTCGCCGGACTCCCGTTCAAGAAGGAAGCTGCCATTGCGAAGATGATCGCCGGCGAAGCAGCCATGGACAATGCGCGCGACGCCACGCAGATCCACGGTGGCTACGGCTTCATGAACGAATACCTCGTGGCTCGCCACTACCGCGACTCGAAGATCCTCGAAGTCGGCGAAGGCACCACCGAGGTCCAGCTCATGCTCATCGCCCGCGAACTCGGGCTCTGAGCCGAACGCACCATCCACGTCCGCCGAGGCGGTCCTGCACATCCGTCGGAAAGTGCAGGACCGCCTCGGCGGGCGTAGTGCATCCGTGATTGTGCACCGGGCGGTCGGTGCCCGGTGCGACTACCCGATAGTGTGGGGCGAGATCGAATCGGCACTGACAGACACTGACGAAGGGGCGAAGAGTGAACGTCGACTGGAGTGTGGTGGCATCGGTGGCGACGACGACGTGGATCGTCATCGAATACATCGTGAAGATCATCGCGGTCGGTGTGGTGCCGGAGAACCGTCGCCCGTCATCGTCATCGGCATGGCTGCTGCTCATCCTGTTCGTGCCGATCGTCGGAATTCCCGCTTTCCTGCTGCTCGGCAGTCCCTATATCAACCAGCGCCGGGCGCGGATCCAGGCCGAAGCGAACGAACTCATGCACGAAGGTGCCGACGATCTGCCCGATGTTCCGCCGTCTCTGGTCGCCGAGCCCGAATTCGTCTCCGTCGCCCAACTGGGGCGGGCACTGACCGCACTGCCGATGGTCACCGGCGACAGCCATGGGGTGATCTCCGACTACGAAGCGTCGATCGCGCGGATGGCCGAACTCGTCGACGAGGCACACGAATACGTCCACGTCGAGATCTACATCATGGCGTGGGATTCGACGACCGACGTCTTCTTCCAGGCGCTCGAGCGAGCATCTGCGCGCGGGGTCGAAGTCCGTGTCCTCTTCGACCACATCGGATCTCGGAAGTATCCGGGATTCCACCGGCTCGGCAAACGAATGAACGCGGCCGGCATCGAATGGCACCTGATGCTGCCGTTCATTCCATGGCGCGGCAAGGCTCGGCGCATCGACCTGCGCAACCACCGCAAGCTGCTCGTCATCGACGGCAAGCGGGCGATGATGGGTTCGCAGAACATGATTGATTCGAGCTACCTCAACAGGAAGAACTCTCAGATCGGCCGGAACTGGCACGACATCATGGTCGAGCTCTCCGGGCCCATCGTCGCCGGAATCGAGGCGGTGTTCTCCACCGACTGGTATTCCGAATCGGGACAGGCTCTGGGCATCCGCCCGTACGAGCGCGACGGCAACGAGCCCGAAGTCGGCGGGGCGACGAGCGCGATGCAGCTGGTTCCTTCGGGGCCCGGGTTCACGACCGCTCCGAACCTCAAGGTCTTCACCTCGATGATGTACCTGGCGCAGAAGCGTCTGGCCATCGTCAGCCCCTATTTCGTGCCCGACGAATCGCTGCTGGCAGCCGTGGAGACCGCGGCCAGGCGCGGCGTCGACGTCGAGCTCTACGTCAGCGAGCAGGCGGACCAATACATGGTCGACCGGGCACAGTCGTCCTACTACCGGTCGCTGCTCGAAGCGGGTGTGCGGATCTTCCTGTATCCGAAACCCGCGGTGCTGCACACGAAGTGCTTCATCGTCGACGACCTCTATGCCGTGATGGGCTCATCCAACATGGACATGCGCTCGTTCGGTCTCAACTACGAGATCAGCCTGCTGACCACCGGCGGCGACCTGGTCGACGACATCATCGATGTCGTCGCCGACTACCAGGACGTCAGCCACGAACTCACCCTGGAGGAATGGGAGAAGCGGCCATGGCCTCGCCGTTATATGGAGTCCGTCATGCGCCTGACGTCATCGCTGCAGTAGCCGGGCTGGGAAAGACTGCTTCGCTGAGAAACGGGCTGAGTGTCGAGAAACGGGTGCGTACACCCGTGTTTCGACACTCAGCCCGTTTTTCGCTTATCAGTCGTCTCGATGGCCCGCTTGATCGCAGCGAAGATGCGAGGTCTGAAGAGGTCGCCGAAGCTAAGGTTGAAGACCTTGAAGCCGGCGTTGAGAAGATCCATATTGCGCTGATGACTCAACTTGGCCGCCTCATCAGGGCCGCGAGGGTTGAGATAGAACTTGCCGAGACCGTGGACTTCCACTGCAACGGCAGCCAACTTGTGCCGAAAGTCATTGCGCCCGATAAATTTGCCCGACTCTGTGAACGTATCGACCTGCGGGACCATTCCGGTTACTCCAAAGCGATGGAACTTCACTGCGCAGACCGCCTCGGCTGGAGATTCATATTCGGCGCTCGAGAGATCAACGGCCAAGAGGGCTCTTCGGCGTCCGCGTTGCCCTTTCGCCAACAGATCGGTGATGTCTGCCCGGTCCACCTCTCCCGAACGGAGTGCTTGAGAGATGAGCGGTACAGAAACTTCGAGCGAACGGTCAAGAGCAACGTCAGCCAGAGTCCTGGGCAGAGTAGTGACTGGATAGGCGAACTCGGATGAGACCTGTTCCGGTGGAAGTCTGCGCGAGTAGATGAACACGCCGTCGTAGTTGCGGGTAGGGGAGTTCCTGGAGATCTCGACTTTCGACGATTCGAGCACAGCGGGGTCAAGACAGTGGATGAGCGCGGCCGAAACATGAGAGAACACATCTCCCGGCAGAAGCTCACCGAGGCGGCAGGCGATCTGGACCCGCAGCTCCTCGGCTTCGTCCCGCAGATCTCCGAAGGTTTGTGGAAACGAAGTGTCGTGAGCCGTGGAAAGGCCGCGGATGGGTCCGTGATGGCTATCATCACACGACTTGCGGATCACGTAGTGACCCTTCCTGACTAGGCGCAGGCAGCATCGTTTGGCTTCGGCCAACTGTCTGCGGGACATGCCGAGTCCACGGAGCTGTTGCGCTGTCAGCACTTGGAACATCTATCAAGGATGACCCTAAACTGTATCAAATGCAAGCAAATGCTATTAAACGTGGTCTTTGCGTGTGATCAGATGGTGCGGCTTCGATGACTGCAAAAAAGTGCGGTGATTGATGCGGTAGGGGCAAGTGCTGGCCTGCTGCATCGAAAAACGGGCTGAGTGCCGAAAGGCGGGCGCGTACACCCGTGTTTCGACACTCAGCCCGTTTTTCGGCGCAGGAGACACTCAGGCGGAACCCGTGGGGTCGGGACCGAGGTCGCCGCGGCTCTCTAGCGGCACGTCCAGCAGATTGTGGACGCCGTCGACGATCTCGTTGGGTCGGAACGGAAAGCGGCGCACATCCTCGGCGGTGGAGATCCCCGACAGCACGAGCACCGTGTGCATGCCCGCTTCCATGCCCGCGATGATGTCGGTGTCCATGCGGTCGCCGATCATTGCGGTGCTCATCGAATGGGCGCCGATCCTGTTCAGGGCCGAGCGGAACATCATCGGGTTGGGCTTGCCCACGACGTAGGGTTCGCGGTTCGTCGCCTTCGTGATGAGGGCGGCGATGGCGCCGGTGGCAGGCAGAACGCCCTCGGGGGAGGGGCCGGTGGCGTCGGGGTTCGTGACGATGAAGCGGGAGCCGGCATCGATGAGGCGGATCGCCTTCGTGATCGCCTCGAACGAATAGGAATGGGTCTCGCCGACGACGACGAAGTCCGGGTCGTGCTCGGTCATGACGAACCCGGCCTCGTGGATCGCCGTGGTCAGCCCCGCCTCGCCGACGACATAGGCCGTGCCGTGTTCGACCTGATTGGACAGGAAGTCCGCGGTGGCCATTGCCGAGGTCCAGATGTTCGACTCGGGGACGTCGAGCCCGTTCGAGCGCAGCCGGGCGGAGAGGTCGCGAGCGGTGTAGATGGAGTTGTTCGTCAGCACCAGGTAGGGGATATCGGCCTGACGCCACTGGGCGAGCAGCTCTGCGGCTCCCGGCAGAGGATTGTTCTCCTTGACCAGGACACCGTCCATATCGGTCAGCCAGCAGTCGATCGAATCGCGATCCATGTCTCTCCTCGAACTCGGGGTGGGCCGAAGCGGCTGCTTCCAGCCTAGTCGGGTTGGGCGCAAGTGTGCTGAGAAGTCCGATCCGGGGTGGTGCCGTACCACTTTGCGAGTCGTCCCAGAGCCCCCTTGACGGGACGGCCGAAGAGTGTATTGTAGTAATCACTTAATTAAGGGGATGCTTAAATGAGTATGGATCACGTCTTCGCGGCGCTTGCCGATCCGACGCGACGGGCGATCATCGATCGTCTGCGTGGGGGAGACAAGACCGCCGGTGAGCTCGCGGAACCGCTGCCGATCAGTCGTTCCGCGGTCTCCCAGCACCTCAAGGTGCTCGAGACGGCGGGGCTGATCACCCGATCGAAATCCGCCCAGCAGCGCATCGTCGCCCTCAACCCCGGTGCCCTCACGGAGGCGACCGACTGGCTGCAGTCGGCCCACGACGAATGGCAGCAGCGCTTCGACAACCTCGACCTCATCCTCGCCGAGGAGGTGCCCACCGACCCATCAACGACCGATTCGTCGACCGCAGATCGAACTGCGGACTGACCAATGCCCGCAACGACGTACCGAACGACGCAGGCATCACGTACGACGCAGACATCATGCACGACTCAAGGAGGAGAACAGCGATGAACGCCGAGAACACAGACACCGCAAGCAGCACAGACACCACAGACACCACAGGCAGCACAGAGACCTCAGCGACCGATCCGAACAGCGCACAGGCGGGTGAGCCCGGATTCACCATCATCCGCGAATTCGCCGCTCCGCGCGCCCGCGTCTGGAAAGCCTGGACGACCCCGGACGTCATGGCCCGGTGGTTCCACCCCGAAACGCTGGTGACGCCACGCGAATCCGTGTCCGTCGACCTGCGCGTCGGCGGCGAATGCACCTACACGATGCGCATTCCCGAAACAGGAGAGGAATTCCCGACCGTTGGGAAGTACCTCCACATCGACGAGCCCGCTCGACTCGACTTCACCTGGGGGAGTCCTGGCGAGATCGACGACGCGCCGCGCGTCAGCGTCGAGCTCGAGGAGCTGGCCGCCGACCGCACGCGCATGACCTTCATTCTCACAGGCCTGCCGGGCGACTCGGGTTCGGACGAGAGCGCGTACGACGGATGGTCATCGGCCTTCAGTGAACTCGACGCCGAGCTCACCGACTGACCGATGCGCCTCCGCACAGGCGGCGAACTCACCCGGTGACCGGCGAGGTCGCCAGCTGCCCGGCGAGTGCACGGTGCTCGCGCTGGTGGACCGCCTCAGTAGTCGCCGAGGTGGTCCACCGACGCCAGTAAGCGCAGGGTCCGATTGCCGAACAGATCGTCCTCGGTCAGTTCGGTGATGCACCCCGGCTGCGCCGCGAAGGTCGCTCGCCCCATCGCCTCGAGCGGCAGCTCGAGCCATCGGCCGATGACGAACGTATGGGTGAAGCCGTGCGTGACGACAACCTGGTGCGAAGACTGGAGGGCAAGGATCCCGTCGACCGTCGCATAGACTCTGGCGCCGGCTTCGCGTCGGGTCTCCGCGCCGTCGATGCCCTCGACATGATCGAGCCGAGTCGCGTGGTCGAAGGCATCGTCGGGCACCGGAGGGAAGACGAAGCGCTCGTCCAGCCAGGACTGCTCCCGCCCCTCGGCGACCCCGTACGACTTCTCGCGCAGGCCCCTGAACTCGATTGCGCGGCTACCGAGCCGATCGGCGATCACTCCAGCGGCTGTGCGAGTTCGCCTGAGATCGGAGGTGAACACCTGCGCCGAGGCGGTCAACGGGATCCGTGAGCGAAGCTCGGCGGCGATGAGGTCGGCATGGAGTTCGCCGCGGACGGTGAGCTCGGAATCGTGCCACCCGCCGACCCGCGCATCGAGATGGTGCCGAGCCTCGGGGTGGGTGACGACGAAGAGGGTTCGTGTGACGGCCATGGTGGCCTTGAGCTTACCGAAATCGACCTGCAGTGACGACCGTCATGACAGGAGTCGTAGGGTCAGCTCTCTAGCTCCACGCAGTCGGCGATCGTCGCCGTCGATGCCGCGGTGGACGATAGCCCCCTCCAAGATGAGAAAGATGTGCTCGGCCAGATCGAGCGGGTCGGGGAGGCCGCTGTCTTCCAGGCAGTCGGAGATGAGCTCCACGACCCGCTGCTTGTGAGCGCGGATGACGGTGCGTCCGGGGTGGTCGTCAGGAAGTTCTGCGGCCGCATTGATGAAGCCGCAGCCGCGATCCGCAGACTGGGAATCGAGAGTATACGAATCGAAGACCGTCATGACGTGTTCGCTCGCCTCCTTGCTGTCACCGAGGTGCTCGAAGCGTGATTCCAGTCTCTGCCACCAGGTGTCATGCCTGGCTTGCAGATAAGCGACGACGAGTCTGTCCTTGGACCCGAAGCTGTTGTAGAGCGTGCGTTTCGTGATTCCGGACTCATCTGCGATGGTGTCGACGCCGACTGCGTGTATCCCGTGAGCGTAGAAGAGCTCCGCCGCAGTTTCGAGGATGCGCCGTGCTCCGGCGGTCAGGGGTGGAGGTGAGAGCGCATCGGGCGGAGTTGTGGTCGACATCGCTTCGGTCCTGTCTGATTTCCGGTCATCTGGGCGACTCTGCCCGGTCGATCTTTACAGATCAGTGTACATGCGTGCACAATGATTCACAGATCTGTGAAGTTTACTGTCGCGACTTATTGCCTCTCGACAACTCAGCCGACGAACGGAGACCTTGCAATGGCATCGACTCTTCACACCCAGGGACAGCTCGACCGTCGCGGCCTGCTCACTCTGATCGCAGCCGGTACTAGTCTCATTGCCGTCTGCTATGGCTTTGCCCGCTTCGCCTATGGGCTGTTCCTTCCGGCCTTTCGCACGGAGTTCGATCTCGGGTCCTCGACGGCGGGCGCCATCGCTTCGGGATCGTATGTGGCCTACTGTGTCGCGATCATCGTCTCTACCGTGCTCACACCGCGATTCGGCGGTCGCTTCCTTGCCGTGGCGGCCGGGGTCATCGCGACTTCGGGCACCGCTCTGGTCGCGCTCGCCCCGAATGCTGCGCTGCTGGCGATCGGTGTGCTCGTCGCAGGGTCGAGCACCGGTGTCGCCTCACCACCGCTCGCCCATGCTGTCGCGCATTCCATGCGCGCCGCCGCCCAAGGTCGGGCACAGACGGTGATCAATGCCGGCACGGGCCTCGGTGTTGCGGTCGCTGGACCAGCAGCTCTGCTCGTTGCCGGCCAATGGCGGCTGGGCTGGCTCGCTTTCTCGGTGATCTCCGTCGCAGTCACTGTCTGGTTGCTGCGGGCCGTGCCCTCTGCCGCCCGGCCCGGCCGATCCTGCATGAAAAGCGGGGGCGAATTGACTGATGGGGCCGAAGCGGCGTCGCTCGCGGAGGACGGAGAGGGGGCACGGCCGGCCCTTTTGCCCCGCCCCGTATTCCCACCGGGGAGCGGCAAGATCATCGCGGCTTCGGTGCTCATGGGCCTCGCGAGTTCCGCGGTCTGGACGTTCGGTCGTGACGTCCTCGGCAGTGTGGGCGGAATGAGTCCGACTGCCGCTGCGGTCGTGTGGATACTACTGGGTGCCTTCGGAGTGATCGGTGCGCTCGCTGGAGACGCAGCGCGACGGATGGGGGTCGGACGGTCGTGGCTGTTGGGCATGATCCTCCTCGCCGTCACTACCGCGCTGTTCGTCCCAGTCGCCGGTATTCCCTGGGCTGTCGGCGCGCTGTCCGCGGCGTTCGGTGCCGTCTACATCGCGCTCACGGGCCTGCTCCTCGTTTGGGGTGTCGAGGTCTACACTTCCAGCCCCGCGGCCGGGGTCGGTCTGGCCTTCCTCGTCATTGCCATCGGCCAGGCTGTGGGGGCACTGCTGACGGGTGTGCTCATCGGCGGCGTTGGGCCTCATAGTGCCTTCGCCGTGATGGGTGGATGCGCTGCCCTCGGCTCACTGCTGAGTCCTCGACGGCTCCAGCGTAAGTCTTCGACCTCGGACGACCACGCGACCCCCGGGTCGCAGGGGTCCGGTGAATGGCGATAAACTCAAATCACGACGAGTGAGGAGCGTTACATGAGTGACAAGGTCATTGCACAACGAGGTCTGTGGCTGGACGAGATGGAAGTCGGCGCCACCTATAAGCACGCACCGGGCCGCACAGTCACCGAAGCGGACAACACCCTGTTCACGGCCGTGACGATGAATACCCAGGCCCTGCACCTCGACGCGGCATGGTCGGCTACCGAACCCTTCGGCGAGCGCCTCGTCAACTCGATGTTCACCCTGGCCACCCTCATCGGTCTGTCCGTGTCCCAGCTGACGCAGGGAACGACAGTCGGAAACCTCGGCTTCTCCGAGGTCAGCTTCCCGGCACCGATGTTCCACGGCGACACTCTCTACGCAGAGACGACGATCCTCGACAAACGCGATTCGAAGTCCCGTCCGGGCCAGGGCATCGTCACCTTCGAACACCGCGGCTACAACCAGGACGGCAAACTCGTCGCGAAGGCCGTGCGTCAGGCGATGATGTTCGACTCCAGCCACGAGTCCACGGCGGCGAAGTCCGCCGCCGACACCGCCGATCAGACCGACACCGGAAAGTGAGCCCCCATATGTCCCTCGAGTTCAAACCTGCCTGGCTCTTCGTCCCCGGCGATCGTCCCGATCGGTACACGAAAGCAGCCGAACGCTCGGATATCGTCATCCTCGACCTCGAAGACGCCGTCAACGAGGCCGACAAAGCTGCCGCACGGGAGTCCATCGTCGACTTCCCGCTCGACCCGACCCGCACGGTCGTGCGGGTGAACTCCCACGATTCGGGCCACCTCGGCGAAGATCTGAAGATGCTCGCGCGCACCGAGTACACGGCCGTGATGCTGCCGAAGGCGGAGCTTGCATCTGATGTGTCGATCCTGTCCGGGTTCCAGGTCATCGCGCTCATCGAAACCGCGCTCGGAGCCGTCAACGTCGCCGAGATCGCCGCCGCCCCGAACGTCTATGCGCTGATGTGGGGTTCGGAGGATCTCATCGCCGACCTCGGCGGAGGCTCCTCCCGCAGGGCCGATGGTGGCTACCGGGACGTGGCCAAGCATGTGCGCAGTCAGACCCTCCTCGCCGCTCGGGCCCACCGCAAGTTCGCGCTCGACTCGATCTGGGCGGACATCCCGAACCTCGAAGGACTGGCCGCCGAAGCCGAAGACGCCGTGCAGTCGGGGTTCTCCGGCAAGGTCTCCATCCACCCCAACCACGTGCCCGTCGTCCGCGACGCCTTCCGCCCCAGCGACGAACAGCTGACCTGGGCGCGGTCCGTGCTCGACCTGGCGAAGACGGAGAAGGGCGCATTCTCCTTCGAGGGCAAGATGATCGACGCCCCGCTGCTCAAGCACGCCGAACTCATCGTCGCCCGGGACGTCTGAGGAACACCGGCCCATGAGCTCCACCTACACGACCATCGCCGCCCAGATCCGCGCCGTCCTCGCTGCCGCCGAGGCGGGCGATGGGACCGCGCCCATCGTCGAGGCCGGGGACCCGGTCCTGCGCACCGACACCCGCCCCTTCGACGGGCAGGTCGACGACGCCGAGCTCGAGCAGCTCGCCGAGGTGATGCGAGCGACCATGCTCGCCGCGCCGGGAGTCGGCCTCGCCGCCCCGCAGGTGGGCATCGGCCTGTCGATGTTCGTCGCCGAAGATCCTGGTGCCCGTGATCCCGAGGTCGCGAAGGTCCGGCAGCGGGAGCCGATGCCGCTGCGGGTGGTCCTCAACGCGGGCTGCGAACGCGCCGGAGGTGAGGACGTCGCCTTCTATGAAGGATGTCTGTCGATCCCCGGCTACCAAGCCGTCGTGGCCCGCCCCCGCAACATCGCATTGACGGGCATCGACCTGCAGGGCGACCCCATCGCCGAGGAGGTCTCCGGCTGGTCGGCGCGCATCGTCGCCCACGAGACCGACCACCTGTCCGGGACCCTCTTCCTCGACAAAGCCGAGATGCGATCCCTGGCGACGAACGAATCCGTGGCGAAGTTCTGGCGCCAGCCCTCGACACAGAAGGCCGCCGCAGAACTCGGCTTCTCCTTGCCTTCGGGCATGGTGATGTGAACGTCCGCCGCGGTCGCCGGCCCGGACACCGCCGAGACTGTTGACCGCTCTCATCTGCGTCACAGGCGGGCATGTTTCGATGAGGATATGCGACTTCCCGACATCCCCCTTCGTCATCACCGAACCGTCCGCACCGCTGCCGCACTCGGCACCGGCGCCCTCGCGCTGGTGCGCCGCCGCGACGTCCCTGCCGAACGCCGGACCGGCCTGAGAGCGGGAACCGCCCTGGCCAATGCGGGACTGACCTGGCTGACCGGATCGAGCGCCTTCCTCGGGCGAGTCGGTGGATCGAGCGGCCTCGATGAGTTCCTCGAGCTCTTCACCAGCAGAGACAGCGGTCCCGTCCGATATGCTTCCTCTCCTGCGCACATCTCTGACGTCGGAGCACTCGATGGCGATGCCAATGCGGATACTTGGTGGGACGAGCACGCGAGCGTGACGTCACCGGCGTTCCTCAATGCGGTCACCGCGGCAGCAGCGGGAGCGGCCTCATGGGCGCTCTGGCCGCTGACGGAGCGGCTGGCGGAGAAAGTCGACGAGAAACTTCCGAGCGGAGTCGGCCGAGGTCTCAATGCCGTCGTCAACGGCGGGCTCGTCGCGCTGACAGCCGTCCTCATCGACAAGGTCGAGAACTGGGCCGACGACGTCGAGGAACTCAATTATGCTCCGCTCGAGATCGAACTGCCCGCCCATATCCGCGAATCGGTCGATTCGCTGCTGTCTCTGCCGCACCCGAACTCGGAGGCCAGCGCCGAGGCGATCCGAGAGCAGTTCGCTTCCGCGAAGTTCTTCGTGTGGGTCACCTATCCCGATTCCTTGTGTTCAGGCGATGAACCCGTCGTCCTCGACCCCGAACAGATCGAACAGCTGCTCAAGGACGAGGACATCGCTTCGATCGACGTCCGACCCGACGAATCGACCCCGAGCGCGGCACCGGCCCGGCATACCTACCCGGTCACCGGAATCACCGGCGGCAGCGCCGACGAAGGCGGCACTGTCAGATCAGGCGACCACGCCGGCATCTCGAACGGACGCTTGGAACTCACCCTTGACATCGTCGACGGACGTCTCACCAGTGTGGATCTCAACGAGGTCGACGACGAACCATTCGCAGACCTGCTCTCGGCCGAGGCCCTGCGCGAATCCGTACCCGGCACCCTGCACCCGGGAAGCCTCGACGACGAAGACGGCGGATATTCCTCGAGCTTCGAGATCGCCGATGGCGATGTCGAGGATGTCGTCCGCACACTGGAGCGATGGCCGCGCCCGGACGAATACACCTTCCGCCCCGACCGAGAGCGGCCGTGACCGCCGACCGGGGGAAGTTCGGGAATAACCTGCGCGCGTCATCGTTATACGTTGCATGAGCGATCTTCGTACCCTCACCCTCGGCGCCGGCTGCTTCTGGTGCCTCGACGCCGTCTACCAGCGGACCACCGGCGTGAGAGAAGTGATCTCCGGCTACACCGGCGGACACACCGACAATCCCGGATACCGTGAGGTCTGCTCCGGGATGACCGGCCACGCCGAAGCCCTGCAGGTGACCTTCGACGCCGACATCGTCCCCGAAGACGTCATCCTCGGCCTGTTCTTCACCGGCCACGACCCCACGAGCCTCAACCGCCAGGGCTACGACGTCGGCACCCAGTACCGGTCGGCCATGTTCTACCGCGACGAGACCGAGAAGCAGCACTTCGCCGAGGCCATCGAATCCGCGCAGACCCTGTTCGACGATCCCATCGTCACCACCCTCGAACCCCTCGGCACCTTCTATCCTGCCGAGGCGGTCCACCAGGACTTCTACACCGCGCACCCGGACAACGGCTACTGCCGTGTCATCATCGACCCGAAACTGCACAAGGCCCGCACCGCCTTCGCCGAATGGGTGAGCTGATGGGCAGCCACAAAAAGGACAGATGCAAGAAGTCCAAACACAAGGACCGCAAACGGTCCAAGGACGCGGGCGACGCCTGCGAAGTGACGAAAGACCGCGTCCGTGCCCACTTCCTCGACGGCAACACCGGGCCATGGGCGAAGAGCTTGGCCGCGCAGGAAGCTCAGGACATCAATGGGGCACAGGCCGAACCGTCGCCGAGGGACGGGGCAGAGGCGAACCCCGCCGAGGCGGCCGCCGCCTCGACGAGTGACCGCACCCCAGCCGTGACGCCCATCCGTCACGGACCCGACTACTCAGCGCCGTCATCGATCGACATCGTCGCCGATCCCGTCCTCCACGCTCTGAGCACCCGACGGTCGATCTCGAAGGTCGACCCGGAGACCCCGAACGACTCCGACCTGCTCGAGATCATCCGATCGATCTCCTCGGTCGCCGACCACAAGTCACTGCGCCCCTGGCGCTTCCTCATCATCCGCGGAGACGACCGGCACCGCCTCGGCGACGCTCTCGACGAAGCCGCCGGGGTTGTCCGCAAACCCGGCGAGACCAATACGAAGCCGCTGCGAGCCGAACTTCTGCTCGCCCTCGTCTCCTCACCGGTCGAGCATGACAAGGTTCCCGAATGGGAGCAGCACGCGACCGCCGCCGGTGCCGGCCACCTGCTCGAACTCGCCCTGTGGCAAGCCGGCTGGGGAGTCATGTGGCGCTCGGGAACCCTGACGAACACCGAACCGGTCCGCCGCCTCCACCGCCTGAACGATCACGAGCTGCTCATGGGCTGGTTCTACATCGGAGCCGTCCCCGAACGCTACCGACAGCGCCTGACCACGAGCACCCGCCCCCTGCCGAAGCCCGAACAGTTCCTCGATACCCTGTGAGCACAGCCGACACCGACACTCCGGAAACGCGCCGCCTGCCCAAGGAGATCTATGTCCTCGTGGCAGCGGCCTTCATCGTAGCCCTGGGCTACGGAATCATCGCCCCCGTCCTGCCGCAGTTCGCGGCGAGCTTCGACTTCGGGGTCACCGCCGCAACCATCGTCGTCTCCTCGTTCGCGTTCTTCCGGTTCGTGTTCTCACCCTCATCCGGGCGCCTCGTCGATGCCTTCGGCGAACGCCGCATCTACATCACCGGCCTCCTCATCGTCGCCGCCTCCACCGCGGCCGTCGCATTCGCACAGAACTATTGGCAGCTGCTGATCTTCCGCGGACTCGGCGGCATCGGCTCGACGATGTTCAGCGTCTCCGCGATGGCGCTCATCGTCCGCCTCGCCCCGATCGACGCCCGGGCGAAGGCATCGTCGACGTATGCGACGGCGTTCCTCGTCGGCAATATCGCCGGACCCGTCCTCGGCGGTGCCATGGCCGGATGGGGGGTGCGCATTCCGTTCGTCATCTACGCCGTCGGTCTGCTCATCGCCGCCGTCGTCGTCCGCGTCTTCCTCGCCTCCACCGCATCCTTCGGCTCCTCGACGAAGTCCGGGCGTGCCCGGCTGGAAGCGGAGAAGGACAAGGAGCAGCAGGAAGTCATGTCGTTCCGGGAAGCCTGGAAGGATTCGGCCTACCGGTCGGCGCTCATCTCCGCCTTCGTCCAAGGCTGGTCAGCGATGGGCATCCGCGTGGCCATCTACCCGCTCTTCGCCATCCAGGCTCTCAAGGCCGATACCGCCGTGGCCGGACTGGCGCTGACCATGTTCGCCATCGGCAATGCCTCGGCCGTGACGGTGGTCGGACGCTTCGCCGACACCGTCGGGCGCAAACCCTTCATCCAATGGGGACTCTTCGTCCTCGGCGTGACCACCGCGGCGCTGGCCTTCATCGATTCGATCTGGCTGTTCTTCGCCTTCTCCGTCATCGCCGGGATCGGTTCCGGCCTGGCCAACCCCGCTCAGCAGGCCACCGTCGCCGACGTCATCGGTCGCGACCGCAAGGGCGGCCGGGTGCTTGCCCGCTACCAGATGGCCCTCGACGGCGGAGCCATCCTCGGCCCGATCATCGCCGGAGCTGTCGTCGACCACTTCGACTACTCGTGGGCGTTCCTGCTCACCGGCGTCCTCGGCATCATTGCCGCAGGCCTGTGGTTCTTCGGCCGCGAGACCCGTCCCCGCACAGCCACTCCGGCTAAGTGACGCACCAGCAGCTGCCAGTGGCCTAAGCTCCTGATTCCGAAAAGTCAGGTTTTCCTCATGTGCGGTTCAGGGGACACTCACTAGGATGGTTGGTTGAGTCGGCGTTCTGCGTCGTCGCCCTGTCTACGACAAAGAAAGTCCCCCTCGTGAGTTTCCTGACCCGGCTGAGTCTGAAGAACCGCGCGCTCATCGCGCTCATCTCCGTCGTCGCCATCATCTTCGGCGTCATCGGTGCCGGTGCTCTCAAGCAAGAGCTCTTCCCGTCCCTCGACAACCCACAGGCCACGGTCACCGCCTCCTATGAGGGAGCCACCCCCGAGGCCGTCGAATCCGAAGTCACCGACCCCCTCGAAGGGGCGCTGACCGCACTGCCCGAGGTCGAGGACATGACCTCGACCTCCTCGGCGGGCAGTTCGCAGATCACCGTGAGCACGAAGTACGGCGACGACTCCGATGACGTCGTCCGTGCCCTGCAGCGCGCCGTCTCCCAGGTGCAGCCGACCCTGCCCGACGGGGTCGAACCGAACGTCATGATGATGGGCACCGATGATATTCCGGTGCTCGCCCTGTCCGTGACCTCGGATGCCGATGAAGACCAGCTGGCGGCGAATCTCGAAGACATCGTCGAACCGGAGCTGAAGAAGGTCGACGGCGTCTCCCAGGTCCAGATCGCCGGAGCGAAGACCAAACAGGTCGAAATCAGCATCCGCCGCGACGACCTCGAGGACGAAGGAGCCAACCTCGACGAGGTAGCCGGAATCCTCCAGTCCAACGGTGTGCCCACCTCAGCGGGTGAGCTCAAGGGCGACGACGGCACGGCCCCGGTCGAGGTCGGCACCCGCATCCGCTCGATCGATGCGATCAAAGACCTCGTCATCTCCGGCAAGGACGGACCGATCCAGGTCTCCGACGTCGCCGACGTCAAACTCGTCGATGAGCCCATCGAGTCGATCTCGCGCACCAACGGCGAACCCTCGCTGTCCGTGTCGGTGATGAAGGAATCCGACGCGAACACCGTCGACGTCTCACACGCGGTGGCCGACAAGCTGCCCGAACTCGAGAAGATGATGGGCGAGAACACGGAGTTCGTCTCCGCGTTCGACCAGGCGCCGTTCATCGAACAGTCCATCCACGACCTGCTCAACGAGGGTGGGCTGGGCCTGATCTTCGCGGTCCTCGTCATCCTCGTCTTCCTGCTGTCGGTGCGGGCGACGATCATCACCGCCATCTCCATCCCGCTCTCCCTCCTCATCGCCATGATCGGGCTGTGGATGGGCGGGGAGACCCTCAACATGCTCACCCTCGGTGCGCTGACGATCTCCGTCGGCCGCGTCGTCGACGACTCCATCGTCGTCATCGAGGCGATCCGCAGACGCCACGCCTCCGGTGGTGACAAATTCTCGAACATCCTCGCCGCCGTCTCCGAGGTGGCCGGTGCCATCACCGCATCGACCCTGACCACGGTGGCCGTGTTCCTGCCGCTGGCATTCGTGACCGGGCAGACCGGTGAGATGTTCCGGCCCTTCGCCCTGACCGCGACCATCGCCCTGCTCTCGTCCCTGTTCGTGGCACTGACGATCGTGCCCGTCCTCGCGTACTGGTTCCTGCGTCAGCGTGAAGCGAAGGTCAAGCTCACCCGTGCGGAGAAGGCGGAGATCCGTCGCAGCCGCAAGTCGATGCTGTCGCAGTGGCGGGCAGAGAAGAAGGAGGCGAAGAGGGCCGACAGGAAGCGCGACCTCGTCGCCGCCGGTGCCGAAGCCGAGGACACCGGTCCTCGCGACAGTGTCGAATCGTCTCAGGGGGCTGATGCCTCCGCACGAGCCGGTGCCACGACTCGTTCCGAAGCGACCGGAGTGGCCGCGGGCGGACCGCGCTACGGCGAATCCGAAGACGGAACGGAGGCCGTCGACGAGCTCGCCGGAATGCATTCTCCGGTGACGCGACTGCAGAAGACCTATATGCCGGCCATCGGGTTCTCGACGAAGCACCCGATCATCATGATCCTCATCGCCGTGCTCGTGCTCGCAGGCACCGGAGCGATGATCCCACAACTGAAGACCGAGCTCTTCGGCGACACCGGGCAGGACTCCCTGCAGATCTCGCAGACCTTCGACCCGGGCACCGACCTCGATGAGGCATCGGAGCAGGCGAAGAAGGTCGAGGACATCCTCGCGGATGAATCCGATGTCGACAACTACCAGCTGTCGCTCGGCGGCACGTCGTTCGGCTTCACCGACGATTCGTCGCTGACGGGCACCTATATCGTCAACACGAAGTCCGGAGTCTCGGCGCAGTCGATCTCCGCGGATCTGCAGAAGCAGTTCGACGACCTCAAGGGTGCCGGCGACGTCGAGGTGGCCAGCCAGAGCTCGACCCCGGGCGCGCAGACCATCGACGTCACACTCACGGCCACCGACCCCGAAGAACTCGAGGACGCGACGAACAAGGTCAGCGACAAGCTCGAGGGCGTATCCTCGGCACAGTCGGTGACGAGCGACACCGCCGCGGTCCAGCCCGTGATCGAAGTCAAGGTCGATCATGAGAAGGCCGCAGAGGAGAACCTCACCGAGGCGGCCATCGGCCAGTATGTGCAGCGTGCCATGCACGGTCAGCAGATCGGTGAGGTCGTCATCGACGATGTCTCGCACTCGGTGCTGCTCTTCGATCGCAATGCCGACACCGTGGAGAAGCTGCGCGAACTCAAGATCCCGGGCAAGCCGGAAGAGACGGCTTCCGCCGGAGGAGCCGGCGCAGATGCCGCAGGCGGCGCCGGTGGAGCAGCCGGAGGTGCCGGTGGCTCGGGTGATGCCGGAGCTGCCGGTGGCGCCGGGGGAGCTGGCGGCGCCGGTGCAGCCGATGGTGCTGGTGGTGCCGGTGGTGCGGCTGGTGGCGCGGCCGGTGGTGCCGGTGCGACAGGTGGCGATCCGAACGCGGGCGCGCCCGTGACCTCGGAGCCGCGCTTCATCGAACTCGATGAGGTCGCCGACGTCAAGGAGGTCAAGACCGCACCGACGATTCGCCACACGGATTCGCAGCGTTCGACCACCGTGTCCGTGACCCCGGAAGGCGATGACCTCGGAGCCGTGTCGACCGAGGTGCAGTCCGCCCTCGACGAGGTGGACCTGCCCGATACGGTGTCCGTCGACACCGGCGGTGCCACCGAGGAGCAGAACGAAGCGTTCTCGCAGCTGGGGCTGGCGATGCTCGCGGCGATCCTCATCGTGTTCGTCATCATGGTCGCCACGTTCAAGTCGCTGCTGCAGCCGCTGATCCTGCTGGTCTCGATTCCGTTCGCGGCCACGGGTTCGATTGCGCTCTCGCTCATCACCGACACCCCGCTGGGGCTGACGTCGATGATCGGTCTGCTCATGCTCATCGGCATCGTGGTGACGAATGCGATCGTGCTCATCGATCTCATCAACCACTTCCGAGTCCGCGGGGTCGACCTGCGTACGGCCATCGTCCACGGTACCAGGTTGCGTTACCGTCCGATCCTCATGACTGCGGCCGCCACGATCTTCGCTCTGCTGCCGATGGCCCTCGGGCTCACCGGCGGGGGAGTGTTCATCTCGAAGCCGCTGGCGATCGTCGTCATCGGTGGCCTGGTCAGCTCGACGCTTCTCACGCTCATCCTCGTGCCCGTGCTCTACCTGCTGCTCGAAGGAGTCAAGGAACGCCGGGCCGAGAAGAAGTACGTGAAGAACATGGCTCGCGGCGAGGTCCTCGATGCCGCCGAGGCACGGGCACATGAGAGGGAGACCGCCGCTGTGACAGCCGGTGCCGGGGCCGCTGCCGTCGGTTCCGACGACACCCGGGCGCAGGCAGAAGGGGAGGCCCCCACCGAGGCGACCGCACCGACCGCGGACTCGACGTCCGCGGATTCGGGCCGGGCCGCCTCGGCGTCGGACGAGTCGACGGACGCCGACCACCTCGGTGACCGCCGTGACGACGAACCGACCGGCAGCGACGGACAGGACACCGACGTGGAGCGAGGCGATGAGTCGGGAACGGACTTCACCCTGCGCAGCCAGCAGCCGCGTCGTGATGACGGGGACGGCGAACCCAAACACTGACCCGTCCCGGCTAGAGTTGAGTCCATGACGACCGAGCTCGAACCACAGGAGAGAAAGCGCCTGTGGTTCGAGCTCGGTCTCATTGCGGCCCTGTCCCTGGGGCAGGCATCCGTCTATGCGATCGTCCGTCTGGCAGACATCGCCACGCGCGGACCGATCAGCGACGCCCAGGCCAAGCTCAACACCTCGATCTCGCCCCGGCCGGCCTTCGACCTGATCTACCAGCTTCTCGACATCGGCTTCACCCTCGTGCCCGTCGCCCTCGCGATCTACCTGCTCAGTCGAGACCGACCGGCCCAGCCGCTGCCGATCAGGCTCGGAGTCGACGGTCACCGACTCCGTGACCTCGGCCACGGCGCCCTCATCTTCCTCGTGATCGGCATCGGCACCCTCGGGGTGTACGCGGGCGGCAGGGCACTGGGGATCACTGCCGAGATCCAGCCGTCCAACCTCGGCGATCATTGGTGGACGATTCCCGTGCTGCTGCTCTCGGCCGCGAAGAACGGAATCCTCGAAGAAGTGCTCATCTTCGGCTTCGGGGCGCTGCGACTGCGTCAGTTGGGCTTCGGGCCGTGGCCGCTCATCATCTCCCTGGCGATCTTCCGCGCCAGCTACCACCTCTACCAGGGCATCGGCCCGTTCATCGGCAACGTCGCCATGGGCATCATCTTCGGCTGGTACTTCCTGCGCAAGGGCAGACTCATGCCGCTGGTGTGGGCGCATGTCATCATCGACGCCGTCGGATTCCTCGCCCCGGGAGTGCTCGCCCTCGTCGACATCGGCTGAGTGCTGCAGGCGAGGTCGGGACAGGCGAACGGGACACTCATTCCTCCCTCCGGGTTCACCCCTGATTCACCGACGGGTAGTTCCAGGGCCGCTTGCCGGTGACAGTCTCGATCGGGTGAGTCCTTCCGGCTCCGCCCTCTGTACCGGGCGGGTCCCGGACTGGGAAGATACCCGATACAAGGAGAGAATCGATGCGAACCTTTCTGCCGATGGCCGACCATGTGCGTGGCAAGCGCAGCCCCGTCACGTGCGCACTGAAGTGCGACAACGCCTGCCTCAAGGCCACCTGCAACACATCGGCAAATGGGTATTTCCGCGATATCGTCAATGCGAAGCTCAGCCGTCGCGCGGTTCTCGGTGCCTCGGCTGCCGGTGCCTTGGCCATCGCAGTGACCACTGCACCCAGCCCGACCGCACGCTCTGCCGCCGCAGCCACCGCAGGCAGCCTGGCCTTCACCGCCATCGACCCGGTCCAGCACGAGGTCGACGAATTCGTCGTCCCCGAAGGCTACTCCTGGCATCCGATCGTCCGCTGGGGAGACCCCTTGTTCCCCGACTCCCCGAAATTCGACCCGGAGAATCAGAGCCCAGAGGCGCAGCGCCGCCAGTTCGGCTACAACAACGACTTCCTGTCCATCCAGATCGACCCCGACGACTCCAACCGGGCCGTGCTCTTCGCCAACCAGGAATACACGAACGACGCCATCATGTACCCCGAGGACATGGACGGAGCCGATCAGCGGGCGATCAGCCGTGAAGCCCACGGACTGACCGTTGCCGAACTCATCCGCACGGACGAGAAGTCGACGTGGACGATCGATGTCAACGGAAAGAAGAACCGCCGGTTCCTCATCGACACCGAGTACGAGTTCACCGGTCCCGCCGCCGGTTCCGATCTGCTGCGGACGAAGGACTACCCGAACGGTGACAAGGCGCAGGGCACTCTCGGCAACTGCTCGGGCGGGCTCACGCCCTGGGGCACTCTGGTGTCCGGTGAGGAGAACTTCAACTCGTACTTCAAGGCGCAGGGCACCTCGGCGGCCGATAAGCGCTACGGTCTCGACAGCGAAGACTCGGCCAACGGGTGGGAAGCCGATGTCGACCGATTCGATACGAACAAACCGGGCTACGCGAACGAAGCGAATCGGTTCGGCTGGATCGTCGAAGTCGACCCCTGGGACCCGAACTCCACCCCTCATAAGCACACGAACATGGGCCGCTTCAAACACGAAGGGGCGAACATCACGATCTCCGATTCGGGCCACGCCGTGGCCTATATGGGAGACGATGAGAAGTTCGACTACCTCTACAAGTTCGTCTCGAAGGACACCTACGTCGAGGGCGACCGCGAACACAACAAGACGCTGCTGACCGACGGCGACCTCTACGTCGCGAAGTTCACCGGCAACTCACCGAAGTCCGAGATCGACGGCAGCGGTGAGGTGCCCGCCGACGGCGAGTTCGACGGCAGCGGACAGTGGCTTCCGCTGGTCAAGGACGGCAAGTCGCAGGTGTCGGGATTCTCCGTCGAAGAGGTCCTCGTCAACACCCGTCTGGCCGCCGACAAGGTCGGGCCGACGAAGATGGACCGCTGCGAAGACGTCGAACCGAACCCGGTCAACGGCCGCATCTACGTCGCCTGCACGAACAACTCCGACCGCGGCACCGACGGGAAGGCCGCCGCAGATGAGGCCAATCCGCGCACGGAGAACCGCGACGGGCACATCGTCGAGATCACCGAGCGCTCCGGCGATCATACGGGCACCGAATTCGACTGGACGCTGCTGTTGGTCTGCGGAGACCCGAAGCAGGGCGACGCCACCTACTTCTCCGGCTTCCCCGCCGATCAGGTCTCACCGATCTCCTGCCCGGACAATGTCGCCTTCGATACCGCCGGAAACCTGTGGATCTCCACCGACGGTGCTCCCGACGGCATCGGCTACTGCGACGGGCTGTTCAAGGTCACGATCGACGGTGACCAGCGCGGTCGGGTCGAACAGTTCCTGTCCGTGCCTCGCGAAGCCGAGGTCTGCGGACCACTCGTCCACGACGAGTATGAGTCAGCTTTCGTTGCGGTCCAGCACCCAGGTGAGGACGGCTCCTATGCCGATCAGCACTCGCAGTTCCCCGACTATGTCGACGCGACCGATGTCGATAAGGGAGTGACCGCGATGCCGCGGCCCACGGTTGTGCAAGTCATCAAGGGCGACGGCGGATCGGCACCGGATCCGACTGAACCGCCGAAGGACCAGGACTCCGACGCCGACGGCACAGAGGAAGGGGCCAAGGACTCGGATGAGAACGGCAGCTCAGATGGTGCCGGAACGGGTGAGGACACCGATGCCAAGGGCGACAGGACCGGAACGGACGCCGACAGCTCCGGATCGACTGCCGGGTCGCAGGACGGCGCGAAGGATGCCGCGGCAGCTGGTGCGGCCGCGAGCGCCGGAAGCGACGGCGGCTCAGGTTCAGGCGGCTCCGGCGGCTCTGGTGCGGGCGGCGGTTCTTCGAACGGCGGTTCGGGTTCAGGTGGGTCCGGCTCAGGCGGGTCCGGTTCAGGTGGGTCCGGCTCTGACGGCGGTGAACTGCCGTGGACCGGTACTGACAGCACTCTGCCGCTGCTCGGCGGCGGAGCAGGTCTCCTCGCCGTCGGCGGTGCGATGGCGACGGCCGCTCATCTGCGTCGGAAGAACGCAGACGGGACGGAAAGCGAGCAGGACTCGCCGACGGAGTTCCAGGGCGACTGATGACTTCAGCACCATAAGCTGAAGAAGGCCAGAGGCGACACTGCCTCTGGCCTTCTTCGACTCCGCAGAGTATGCGGACTCTGATGTGCTCAGATGGTGACGGGGCCGTTCTCCGTGTTGAAGCTCACCGACATGATGCCCGGCGTCCCGTGTGGTGCGGACCAGTCGATGTTGATCTCAGAGATCGGCTTGGCATCCTGAGTGCCCAGCCAATCGCGCAGACGATCGCGATCCCCGGCGATCTGCAGGGTGTCGATGTCGACGCCCTCATTCGTCTTGTACGTCGACGGGTGCTGCGAGGAGTCGGCGGACCACTTGATGAAGAACGGCAGCTGGGGATCGGCGATGAGCCCCTTGACACCGATCTGCAGCCACCGAAGTTCCAAACCGGACTCCGGCGTGCGGTTTCCATCGACAGCCTTGCGCTCGAGGCGGGTTTCGACTGCGGTGAGATCGTCGACCGAGACGCACCAGCCCATCCAGCCGCCGCCGAGCTCGGAACGAGCCCGGACCGCCTGACCGAAGGGGGTCGAGAGAGCGGCCGGATGCTCCAAGGCTTCCACGACTTCGAGGTAATGGCCGTTCGCTAGGGGGAAGATGAGGTTTCTGGTGCCGAATCGAGGATGCACACCGCCGTCGTAGGGAGCCACTCCGAGCTTCTCCGCGATCCGCTCGGCGGTCGCACGATAGCCGTCAGGTTCACTGGCGTATGACACATGATCGAGTTTCATGACTCGACAATCGCATAACCTGGCTCACACTGCCCCTTAGGCTTACCTAAGAAATCGTGATGGTCGTCACGCTGCGGCCCCGGCCGGGGCCAAAACGAAACCGCCCGGATGGTCATCATCCGGGCGGTCGCAGACCAGCGCTGAGTTCTCAGCACAGTGAGAGGGGAGGGACTCAGTGGCCCTCGGCCTTGAAACGCTCGATCGAGGAGTTGATCTCGGCCTCGGCGGCTTCGCGGCCGGCCCAGCTCGAACCCTTGACGTACTTGCCGGGCTCGAGGTCCTTGTACCGGTTGAAGAAGTGTTCGATCGAGTCGAGCATGAACTGGTCCACATCCGAGATGTCGGTGTAGGAGTCCCAGCGGGGGTCACCAGCAGGCACGGCGAGGACCTTGTCATCGCCTCCGGCCTCGTCTTCCATCTGGAACATGCCGATGGGACGGATGTCGATGAGCACACCGGGGAACAGCGGCTCGGGCAGCAGCACGAGCACATCGAGAGGGTCGCCGTCGTTTCCGAGCGTGTCCTCGATATAGCCGTAGTCGGCGGGGTACTGCATCGAGGTGTAGAGGTAGCGATCGAGCTTGACCCGACCGGTCTCATGATCGACTTCGTACTTGTTGCGGGACCCCTGAGGGATCTCGATTGTGGCCAGCAGTTCCATAGTGCTCCTTCACGTTAGGGGTGCATCACTAGAATAGATGGTACAAGTCCCCGTCACCGCCCACCGACGGCGACCGCCTCACGGTCGTCGAGGAATGAGAGCCTGCGTTTGAACGACACCGATGCGCCGCAGAACCCGTCGGACTCCGGCTCCCCGCGCCGCGACCGCAGAGAGGCGACCTCGCGGCGGAAGAAGGGCGGGGCGATCACCGCCGGGATCATCGTCCTCGCCCTCGGTGCCTATGCCGCCGTCGACGCCTTTGACCTCGTGGCCGGCCTGCCCAGCGTGCTGACCACCGACCCCCAGGTCGAGGTCCAGACCGTGCCCACTCCGCAGGCCCACGCCCAGCAGGTGCCCGCCCCCGCCTCGGCGGTCGACGATTCCGCTCCTGTGCCCACACAGATCCCGAAGACGATCGACGCCGTGCTCAAGGATTCAAAGGTCAAGGGCTTCGGCCTCGAGGTCCGCGACGGGATCAGCGACGCCGTCCTCTACGCGAAGGACGAGACGAAGCCGCGCACTCCCGCCTCCGTGACGAAGGTGCTCACAGCGGCCGCCTCCCTGTCCGCGATCGGTGGGGAGACGCGCCTGGCGACGACGACGGACTTCGATGCGGACACGAACACCCTGACGCTCACCGGCGGCGGCGATGTGCTCCTGTCGGCCGGAGATTCGGACCCCGGTTCGGTCAACGGGCACGGAGGACTGCGGACCCTGGCCGAAGACACCGCGGCCGCACTGGAAGAGCAGAACGTCACCGAGGTGGCCCTCAACCTGGACACGAGCCGCTACGTCGGCGAGGACTTCGACTCCGGCTGGTCCCGGTCCGATATCGCCAAGGGCGTGATCACCCCGATCCAGCCGATCATGGTCGACACCGCCTACGTCGGGTCGAAGAACGCCGAATGGCGGGGCCGCAGCGAACACCCGGCCAAGGACGCGTTCTCGATCTTCGAAGAGGAGCTGAAGAAGACCGGGATCACCGTCACCGAGGCGACCGACCGGTCCGAATCCGAGACGCCGTCCGAGTCCGAGAACCCGAAGGAACTCGCCCGGGTGGAATCGGCGACGATCTCCGAGATCGTCGAATACGCGCTCGTGCACAGCGACAACGTCGTCGCCGAGATGCTCGGCAACGAGGTCGCCATCGCCCAGGGACAGGACGGCAGCCTCGAGAACGGTCCCAAGGCGGTCCTGGAGGCCCTCGGCGAATCGGTCGATCTCGGGCGCACCCACCTCGTCGACACCTCGGGGCTGTCCTATGACAACCGGATCGCCCCGCACGATCTCACGACCGTCCTGCAGGCCTCGGTCGTCGCCGATGACTCGCTGGCCGGGCTCGTCAGCTACTTCCCCGTCGGCGGACTGACCGGCACCCTGCACGACCGATTCCTCGACGAGAGGAACGCCTCAGGGGTGGTGCACGCGAAGACCGGAACTCTGTCGACCGTGACCTCCCTGGCCGGGGGAGTGCTCGACGCGGAAGGCCGCTACCTCGTATTCTCCATCCAGATCGACGACGTGGATAAGGACAAGATCTTGGAAGCCAGAAAGACCGTGGACGATATCGTCACAGCCCTCGCGAACTGCGGCTGCCGATGATCATCGACGAGAACTTCGCCGCCCGCACCGCCCGTGAGCTCGTCTCCGCGGCGAAGGTCCCCGAACCGGGTGTGCTCGACGGACTCGTCGAGGGGATGAAGGACAATGCGCTGACCGCCCAGGACCTCGTGCTCGACTCGTTTCTGCTGCCGCCGGAGCAGGCCGATGATGTGCGCGGCCGCCTCGCCGCCGGATCCGTGCTCGTCCTCGACCAGGTCAGCTGGGTCAAAGCCAACGCGCAGTCCGTCAATGGAATGCTCGACGAGGCGGCCCTGCCTGCCCCGGTCAGCCCCGCCACCGCGAAGGTCGGCGCCGTCGAGGTCGCCGGGGTGCTCTCACTCCTGTCGACTCGCGTGCTCGGCCAGTTCGACCCCTTCGCCGTGGAGACGGGACGGCTGATGTTCGTCGCCCCCGCCGTGCTCATCGCCGAGAGAGCCATGGACGTCGACCCGCGTGACTTCCGCATGTGGGTGGCCCTCCACGAAGCCACCCACCAAGTGCAGTTCGCGACCGCGCCGTGGCTGCGCGAACATATGCGCACCCTGCTCTCCGGGGCCGTGTCGACCCGACTGACGATGCCGGGAGTCGGCGGGATCGTCGACCTCTTCGCCACCCTCGGCCGCATCGTCAAGGGCGAGGCCAGCATCATCGACCTCATCCGTGACGAGAACATGCGCACCGCGCTCGACGAGGCGACCGCGGTCCTGTCCCTGCTCGAAGGCCACGCCGATGTCGTCATGGACGAAGTGGGCGCCGGTGTCATCCCGAGCGTGCGCCGGCTGCGGCGGAAGTTCGAGGCCCGTCGCGATGCCGCCCAAGGCGGGTTCCTCACCAATCTGCTCGGAATGGACCTCAAACTCGCGCAGTATCGCGACGGAGCGAAGTTCGTCCGTGCCGTCCGCCGCGAGGTCGGACAGAAGGGCTTCTCCCGCATCTATGCCGAACCCGCGAACCTGCCGCGCACAGCAGAGATCCACGAACCGCAGCTCTGGCTCGACCGTGCCCACGGCTGAGGGCCCGCGCAGCGCATCGTCGCCGAGGCGGCCGACCCTCGACCCGGCCAGCGCAGCCATCCGCAATGCCGTGCGAGCAGCGCTCGCCGTCGCAGGAACGTCTGTCCCGGGCCTCATCGTCGCAGTGTCCGGGGGAGCGGATTCGATGGCGCTGCTCCACGCGACTGCGTTCCTGCACCGTCGCGGTGAGATCCGTGCCCGTGCCGTCACCGTCGACCACGGTCTGCAGGCCGTCACCGCCGAGGTGGCCGACCGGGTCGCCGCCACCGCCGAATCCTGGGGCGTGCCCGCCGAGGTGGTGAGGGTGAGCATCGATGCCGGCGAGGAGGGCCTCGAGGCCGCGGCGCGCACCGCCCGCTATGCGGCCCTCGAAACCGCTCGGGCCGCGGCCGGAGCCGACTGGATTCTCACCGCCCATACCCGCAGCGACCAGGCAGAGACCGTGCTGCTCGGCCTCATGCGCGGATCGGGCACCCGGTCCCTGGCCGGGATGAGCCCGCTGGCCGGTCGCCTCATGCGTCCCCTGCTCGGCCTCGACCGAGACCAGACCGAAGCGTCCTGTCAGGCACAGAGCATCGAGATCTGGAACGACCCGATGAACGCCGACACCGCGTTCACCCGCGTCCGGGCCCGGCAGCTGCTGGCCGGACTCGAAGCGGAACTCGGCCAGCCGATCACCGCGAACCTCGCCCGCACCGCCGACCTCTGCCGAGCCGACGCCGATTTCATCGATGCCCACGCCGAGGCGGCAGGGCAGACGATCCGCGGAGCCGCCTCGGTGCCGGTGGAGGTCTTCACCGCACTCGACGATGCCGTGCTCAGCCGAGTCGTGCGCGACTGGGTGATCTCACTCGGCGTGCCCGGACAGAACCTCGGAGCGGTGCGGGTCGCCGAACTCTGCGCCCTCATCCGTGACCGCAGGCGCGGTCGACTGTCCCTGCCCGGGGACACGGAAGTCGTCGTCTCCGCCGGGCGGGCCGTGTTCCAGCCGGCCGCGAAGGCCCGCTGAGACTCAGCTCAGCCGCGGCCCGCCTGCCAGTTCGCCGCCGGAGGCGATGAGTCGACCGCTCTTGAACACATCTCTGTCCCGTGGGCAGTCCATGATCGCCGAGGTGACCGTGTCGGCGTCGACGAGCACGAAGTCGGCGGGAGCGCCCACCGCCAGACCGAACCGGGAATCGTCGACCAGCGCCGAACCGTCGGGACGAGCACCGGCCATGACCTGCGCTCCTCCACGTGAGGCGATGTCGAGACAGCCTTCGATATCTGCGTCTGCACGGAACCCGTTCGTGAACGCCAGCTGCCAGGTCCGGCGCAGCAGATCGCCGTCACCATAGGGACTCCAATAGTCCCGCTGACCGTCCTCGCCGAGCCCCAGAGCCATTCGGCGCTCACGGATGAGTCCCTGCGGCAGCGCACCCTTGGCCGGGGCAACCGTCGTCAGGGCCACTCCCGCCTCGGCGAGGACATCGAGGATCCGAGCGACCTCGGGTTCCGGGTTCGTATTGAGTGCGAAGGCATGGGAGACCGTGACCTGCCCGGCCATACCCGCGGCTCGAGTACGCGCAGCGATCTCCTCGAGCGTGAAGAGTCCCGCAGTGCCCGCTTCGTGGAGGTGGATGTCGATGCCCCTGCCGTGCTTCTCAGCCAGTCCGAAGACGACATCGAGGTGGGAGACCGGATCCCGGTCGTAGAGCAGCGGATCGAGTCCGCCGACGAGGTCCGCGCCGTCGCTCAGAGCTGCATCGAGCAGCTCTTCGACGCCTTGCTCGTGCACGATTCCGGCCTGCGGGAAGGCGACGATCTGGAAGTCGAGGACATCGGCATGAGCCTCGAGCGCGGCCCTGACCCCGTGGAAGCGCTCGAGACCGCAGTCGGCATCGACCTGTGCGTGTGAGCGGATGCGCGTGCCTCCGGACGCGATGATCTTCGCAATTGCGTACGCGGCCTGATCGGCGACGCTGCGCTCGCCGTGGCGCCAGTTCTCGCGATCGTTCATGATGTACCCGTGCAGAGTGCCGTCGGCGGTGTGCGGACGGAACGTCTGGCCCATCCGATTCGAGTCCAGATGAGCGTGGACATCGCCGAGGCCAGGCAGCAGGATCCGCCCTGCCCCGTCGATGACCTCGGTCCCGGTCGCCGGTGGCGCGGAATCGGGGGCGGCATCCTCGGCGGGGGAGAGACGAGAGAACCGTCCCTCGGTGATCTCGACGTCGACGGCGGGAGCATCGGGGGTGCGTGGGAACAGGCGCACATTCTTCACAACGATCATGTGCTCAGCCTACGACCGTCAAAAGGTATACCATCGGAAGCTGTGCCCGTCTGCGTGCCTCTATGGGGCCGCGGCCCGCGCGCACGACGACTGCAGCGGTCTGAAAGGATGAGGCCATGACGACTTCGCCCGTGCAGGGATTCCGACGCAGCCGCGGCCTCGACGTTCTGGCCCTGGCCTGCCTCGTCCTCATCGCCGCCTCGCTGCGCCCAGCTGCCTCCTCCCTGGGGCCTGTGCTCTCCGAAGTCAGCGACGGATTCTCCCTGGCCGAATGGCAGACCGGTCTGCTCACGGCTCTGCCGGGACTCGTGTTCGCCATCTGCGGCATCATCGCCGTGCCCCTGCTCAAGCGCCTCGGTCTGTTCTCAGCTCTGGCCCTGAGCGCCGCCCTCATCGTGGCAGGCATCGGTCTGCGCGCCATCGTCACCGAATGGGTGGCCTTCGCTCTGCTCACGGTCCTCGCCCTGGCCGGAATGTCGATCGGCAACGTCATCCTGCCCGTCTACGTCAAGTCCCGCTTCCCGCACCGGCCCACCCTGGGCGCGACGACGTTCACGGTCTCGCTCGGTCTCGGATCGATGCTGCCCTCGCTGCTGACTGCACCCCTGGCCGAACAGTTCGGCGGGTGGCGCTTCGGTCTCGGCTTCTGGCTGGTCCTGCCCTTGTCCGCGCTCATCACCTGGACGGTGCTGCGGTCGCTGAAGTCCGTGCCCGTCCTCTCCGGACAGGCCGCGGAGCCCGGTGGGCAGCAGGAGGAGGCGCCGCCTCGGCGAGCGGTCTTCACCTCGCCCAAGGCGCGGTATATGGCCATGTTCTTCGGCCTCCAGTCGGCCAATGCCTATCTCCAGTTCGGATGGCTGCCGCAGATCTACCGCGACGCCGGACTCGACCCCTTCCTCGCCGGGATCATGCTCACGATCGTCACCTTCGGCGGTCTGCCCGGCGGATTCCTCGCCCCGCAGATCATCGTCCGGGGCATCGCCCCGCGCGCCTTCCTCGTCTCCTTCGGGGCCAGCGCCGTCGCCGGCTATACCGGACTGCTGCTCAGCCCGGTCAGCTTCCCCTGGCTGTGGGCGGCTCTGCTCGGATACGGCGGATTCGCGTTCCCCGCCGCGCTGGCGCTCATCACCTCCCGCACTCGCGAGGTCTCCGTCACCGCCTCGACCTCGGCGTTCGTCCAGTCCTCGGGCTATGTGCTCGCCGCACTGTGTCCCCTGGCCGTGGGCGGACTGCTCGGCGTCAGCGGCGGCTGGCAGGTGCCGCTGTGGTTCATGGTCATCATCTCCGCGCTCATGGCGATCACCGGTTGGCTGTCGGCCGGTCCGGGGACCGTCGACGACGAACTGGCGCCGACATCCGGGCCCACTGGCACCGGTGAGGCAAAGTGACCCATAATGGAAGCTCCAGGACCCGCATCTGAGGAGAATCGACACTCGTGGACATCAACGATCTCGGCAATGACATCGAAAAAGTACTCGTCTCGGAAGAGCAGATAGCCGCACGACTCGTTGAACTGGCCGCCGCCATCGATGCAGACTACAAAGACAAGGACATCCTCCTCGTCGGCGTCCTCAAAGGCGCCGTCATGGTCATGGCCGACCTCGCCCGCGCCCTGCACTCACCGGTGACGATGGACTGGATGGCCGTGTCCTCCTACGGTTCGGGCACCAAGTCCTCCGGCGTCGTGCGGATCCTCAAGGACCTCGACACCGACCTCACCGATCGCCACGTCCTCATCGTCGAAGACATCATCGACTCCGGCCTCACTCTGTCCTGGCTGGTCCAGAACCTGCGCACCCGCGGAGCTGCCACCGTCGAGATCTGCACCATGCTGCGCAAACCCGAAGCCGTCAAGGTCGACATCGACGTCAAGTACGTCGGCTTCGACGTGCCCAACGAATTCGTCATCGGCTACGGCCTCGACTATGCGGAGAAGTACCGCAATGTGCCGTTCGTGGCGACCCTGGCTCAGCACGTCTACAGCTGAGTCCGCTGGCACCGCTTTTTACGCCCGCGGCGAACCCGGGCCGAGTCCGGGGCCTGTGACGGAATAGATTCGGCACGCATTCGGGCTATAGGGGTGCGAAGTACTAGGCTGTGGGGGATGTTCCCAGGCAGCCTCGGTAGCCTGAAACGGTTGCCCACATCTTTTTCCTGAGAGGACTTATGGCCGAGTCGAACAAACGTCGCCCCCTGCTGAACAAGGCGACGAAGGGCCCATTGGTCTGGATCGTCCTGGCGCTGCTCGTCGTATCGATCGGTGCTCTGCTGTTCAGCCAGTCCGGGTTCAGCCAGATCGACACCGAACAGGGTCTGCAGCTGCTGGAGGACGACAAGGTCGAACAGGCCAAGATCGTCGACAAGGACCAGCGCGTCGACCTCACTCTCAAGGACGACTACAAGGTCGACGGCAAGGACTTCGGCAAGAAGGTCCAGTTCTTCTACGTCGAACAGCGCGGAGAGCAGGTCGTCAAGGCCGTCGACTCCGCCGGCCCGGACAAGGGCTTCACCGACGAGGTGCCCAAGCAGAGCTGGCTGATGTCGCTGCTGGGCACGCTCATCCCGTTCGTCATCATCTTCGTCGTCTTCTGGTTCCTCATCTCGCAGATGTCGGGCGGGAAGATGATGAACTTCGGCAAGTCGAAGGCGAAGCTCGTCAACAAGGAGAACCCGGACGTCACCTTCAAGGACGTCGCCGGAGTCGACGAGGCACTCGAAGAGCTCGAAGAGATCAAGGAGTTCCTCGCCGAACCCGAGAAGTTCAAGGCAGTGGGAGCGAAGATCCCCAAGGGCGTGCTCCTCTACGGTCAGCCCGGTACGGGCAAGACCCTGCTGGCCAAAGCCGTCGCCGGTGAGGCCGGAGTCCCGTTCTACTCGATCTCCGGTTCCGACTTCGTCGAGATGTACGTCGGCGTCGGTGCCTCCCGAGTTCGTGACCTGTTCGAACAGGCGAAGTCGAACGCCCCCTGCATCATCTTCATCGACGAGATCGACGCCGTCGGCCGCCAGCGCGGCGCCGGAATGGGCGGCGGACACGACGAGCGCGAACAGACGCTCAACCAGCTGCTCGTCGAGATGGACGGATTCGACGTCAAGACGAACGTCATCCTCATCGCCGCGACCAACCGTCCCGACGTCCTCGATCCGGCGCTGCTGCGTCCCGGTCGCTTCGACCGGCAGATCCCCGTCGAAGCCCCTGATATGAAGGGCCGCAAGCACATCCTCGAGGTCCACGCCGCCGACAAGCCGCTGGCCGACGAGGTCGACCTCGGGCAGGTGGCGAAGCGGACCCCCGGATTCTCCGGTGCGGACCTGGCCAATGTCCTCAACGAGGCGGCCCTGCTCACCGCACGTGAGAATGCGAAGGTCATCGACAACCGGATCCTCGATGAGGCCATCGACCGTGTCATCGCCGGCCCGCAGAAGCGGACCCGACTGATGAACGACAAGGAACGCCTCGTCACCGCCTACCACGAGGGCGGGCACGCACTGGTCGCCGCGGCCATGAACCAGACCGACCCGGTGACGAAGGTGACGATCCTCCCGCGCGGACGCGCACTGGGCTACACGATGGTGCTGCCCAGCGAGGACAAGTACTCGACGACCCGCAACGAGCTGCTCGACCAGCTCGCCTACGCCATGGGCGGGCGCGTGGCCGAGGAGATCGTCTTCCACGACCCGACCACCGGCGCCAGCAACGACATCGAGAAGGCGACGAACATCGCCAGGAAGATGGTCACCCAGTACGGAATGAGCGAGAAACTCGGCATGGTCAAGATCGGCGACGACCAGTCCGAACCCTTCGCCGGCCGCGGCTACGGCGGCGGCGACGAATACGGGGATTCGACCCTGTCCTCGATCGATCGCGAGGTCCGCGGTCTCATCGACTCCGCGCACGCCGACGCCTACTGGGCGCTGACGCACAACCGCGATGTGCTCGACAACCTCGCCTACCAGCTGCTCGAACGCGAAACGCTGGACCAGGCCGCCCTCGAGGAGATCTTCGCCCCCGTCGTCAAACGCGCCACCCGCGAAGTGTGGCTGGCCCACGACGATCGCCCCGTGTCCGAACGCGGCCCCATCGTTCCGCCCGCACCGCAAAGCGAACGCAGCGACGGTGAAGGATCGACCGGCGCCGAGGTGGACACCACCGACATCCCCGGAGCCGGACCCACGGGCGTCAGCGGACCCCACGTCCCGCACAACCCGCCGGGACCCGAGAACCCGACCGGCCCGACGGGCGGCCCCACCGGGGGACCGACCGGAGGACCAGGCACTAGCGGTCCGGGAACCGGGGGACCGGCGACGAATGACACGAACGAAGACAGAGGGAACAACGACTGATGGCCGATATCGAAGAGGTCTCCGCCGGTCTCGGCCCCGCCCCCGCAGGGCAGGACAACAAGGTCGACCAGGAGCGCATCGCCGCTGCCGTGCGTGAGATCCTCATCGCCGTCGGCGAAGACCCCGACCGGGAAGGACTGGTCGAGACCCCGCACCGAGTGGCTCGAGCCTATGAGGAGATCTTCGCGGGACTCCACCGCGACCCGGCCGAAGTCCTCGGCGTCACCTTCGACATCAGCCACGAGGAACTCGTCCTCGTCCGCGATATCGACCTCTATTCGACCTGCGAACACCACCTCGTGCCCTTCCACGGAGTCGCCCATATCGGCTACATCCCGAGCAAGAACGGCAAGGTCACGGGACTGTCGAAACTGGCCCGCCTCGTCGAGATCTATGCTCGGCGCCCCCAGGTGCAGGAACGCCTGACCTCACAGATCGCCGACGCGCTCGTCGACCATCTGGAACCGCAAGGCGTCATCGTCGTCGTCGAAGCCGAACACCTGTGCATGACCATGCGCGGAGTGCGCAAACCCGGAGCCTCGACGATCACCTCGGCCGTGCGCGGGCAGCTGCGCGAAAGCGCCTCCCGAGCAGAAGCGATGAGTCTCATCCTCGGTCGCTGAGGCAGAACACGGATCACACAGCGATGGACGAAACAGCCGCTAAGACGACGCAGATCATGGGCGTCCTCAACGTCACCCCCGACTCCTTCTCCGACGGCGGACTGTGGTTCGACCAGGACCGGGCCGTCGCCCACGGAATCGAACTCATGGCCGCCGGTGCCGACATCATCGACGTCGGAGGCGAATCGACGCGTCCGGGATCGGCCCGCGTCGACGAAGCCGAAGAGCTGCGCCGAGTCGTCCCCGTCGTCCGTGAGCTCGCCGCAGCCGGAGCTGTCATCAGCGTCGACACGATGCGTGCCCGCGTCGCCGCAGAATCCCTGACAGCCGGGGCGCACATCATCAACGACGTCTCCGCCGGACAGTCGGACCCCACCATGCTCAGCGTCGCCGCCGAGTCCGGAGCCCCCATCGTGCTCATGCACTGGCGCGGCTACCTCGATCAGGCTTCGGCGACGTTCCACTACGACGATGTCGTCGCCGAGGTGATCTCCGAGCTGCGCACCCGCATCGACGAAGCCATCGACGTCGGCGTCGAACCTGCGAATATCATCGTCGACCCCGGCCTCGGGTTCTCGAAGAACGCCGAACACAACTGGCAGCTGCTCTCCGCTCTCGACGAATTCGCCGTCCTCGACCACCGACTCCTCGTCGCCGCCAGCCGGAAGCGCTTCATCGCCTCCCTGCTCAGCCCCGACGACCCGAAACAGGCCGAACAGGCGGCGAAGGATCAGGCCACGGCCACGATCTCCGCGATCTCCGCACAGGCCGGTGCCTGGGCGGTCCGCGTCCACGATCCGGCCACCTCGGCGGTCGCCTGCAAGGTCATCGCCGCGGTCAGGGAACACTCCGCAGCAGCGGCACACCCGGCAGCGGACTCCGGGGCTGAGGGAGCCGGACGATGACCGGCGCCGAGGCGGCCCCCGACCGCATCGAACTGCGCGGACTGACGGTGCGCGGCAACCACGGCGTCTTCGACTTCGAGAAGCGCGAGGGCCAGGACTTCATCATCGACGTCACCCTCCACACCTCCGTCGCACGTGCCGCGGCCACCGACGACCTCGCCGAGACGATCCACTACGGCGAACTCGCCGAAGACGTCGCCGGAATCGTCGAGAACAACACCTTCGACCTCATCGAAACGCTGGCCGAACGCATCGCCGACCACTGCCTGAGCCTGTGCGAGCACGTCGAGGTCGTCGTCCACAAACCCTCGGCACCGATCCAACGGACCTTCGACGATGTGCGCATCCGAG
Source organism: Brevibacterium sp. MGP-B1 (assembly GCF_057766545.1). Lineage (NCBI taxonomy): Bacteria > Bacillati > Actinomycetota > Actinomycetes > Micrococcales > Brevibacteriaceae > Brevibacterium > Brevibacterium sp. MGP-B1. Next base: position 380,591 of record NZ_CM173407.1, read on the forward strand.
TCGAACGCAGACGCGTCGACTCTGCCGCCGCCTCGGTGAGGGAGCCTGCAAGGGCCGCGGACGCGCCGCGCGGTTCGGGCGACACGGCCGAGGGCGAGACCGAAGCGTATCTCAATCTCGGGGCGAACCTCGGCGATGCCGCGGACACCCTCGACCAAGCGGTGGCCGCCCTCGACCGGCATCCGGACATCACCGTCACCCGCCGGTCCTCACTCTTCCGCACCGCCCCCTGGGGCGGAGTCGACCAAGCCGACTTCCTCAACCTCGGAGTGCTCGTGACGACCACATTGTCGGCTCTCGAACTGCTCTCGGTGGCACAGGGCATCGAAGTCGCCTGCGGGCGGACGCGCGAACTCAGGTGGGGACCCCGCACCCTCGACATCGACCTCATCCGCTTCGGAGACGAGGACGGGGAGCAGCACAGCCGGACCCCGCGACTGACGCTGCCGCACCCGCACGCTCACGAACGCGCCTTCGTCCTCGCACCATGGGCGGAACTGGTCGGAGACACACTCATCGACACCCCACAGGGGCGCCGCCCCATCAGCGCGGTCCTGGCCGAACTCGACGACCAGGACATCGCTCGGATCACCTCTGGATAACCGCTCGCGATCTGAGAGACTGGGAACCATGCAGAGAACCTCCTCGTCCACCCTCGCCGTCTGGGCCGTGATCGGCACGGTTCTCGCGATCGTGGTCGACGTGGTGCTCGAAAGCCAGGGGTTCTCACTGCCGGGACTGCCGTGGTTCGCCGTCATCGGCATGCTCGTCCTCGCAGCCATCCTGTTCCTGCTCGGCTGGCCCATCAAGAAATGGAACGACGGTGACCGGACGAAGGAGATCGACCCGATCCAAGCGGCGAGAGTGGCGATCATGGCCAAGGCCAGCGCCCTGACCGGGGCCGGACTCTCCGGCTGGTATCTTGGCAACGCCGGCTACTACTTCCTGTCGGCGCCCGGGATCCGCAATGATCTGGCCGCAGGTATGCTTGTCGCAATGATCTCTGCCGCAGTGCTCATGATCGTCGGTATGATCGTCGAGGGATTCTGCGAGATCCCACCCCAAGACCCGCCGGGAGCTGAAACAGCATGAACCGCGACCTCTCCTTCTCCATCGGAGCCGATGTGCCCTTCAACAGGGTGAGTCCGAAGTACGGGCTGAAAGAGGTTCTGGCCTCACTGACGCTGCTCGTTCCGATGCTCATCGCCGGGCTGGTCTTCGCGATCATCTTCAACTCCGAGGTGCCCTGGTTGCACCTCATCTGGATCGCTGTCGTCGTCTACGGCATCATCTCGACGATCGTCATCCTCCGTCAGGCTCGCGCCATCGGCTATGCCGAACGGGAGGACGACCTGCTCGTCCGTCGCGGCATCATGTTCCACCGCGCCACCGTCGTGCCCTACGGCCGACTCCAGTTCGTCGACGTCGACGCCGGCCCCATCGACCGCATGTTCGGTCTGGCCACCGTCAAACTCCACACCGCGTCGGCAGCCACCGACGCGACGATCCCCGGACTGCCCCGCGCCGAAGCCGATCGCCTGCGCGACAGCCTCGCCGGCCTCGGCCAGGCCAATCTCGCCGGGCTGTGACCATGAGCGACGCATCTTCACCCGGAATCCCGAACCCCGGCACCGAGGCGGCCGCACCGGAGGTCTGGCACCGCGTCCATCCGCTGACGCCGATCCTCGAGAGCCTCGCTGTCCTCGTCGGTATCTTCATCGCCGCGGCCTACGGTCTGCAGAACTTCTTCCAGAGCGCCGTCGAAGACCTCGCCTCCGGCCGGTCCGTCAACCTCACCTTCGCCGAATGGCTGGGCGCCCACCCGCTGGTGATCCTCGCCGTCGTCGGCGGAATCATTCTGATCCTGGTCCTCACCGCCTTCTTCAGCTGGCTGGCGTGGCGAGTCATGGGGTATCGGGTCGACGCCGAGGCGATCTACTACCGTCGGGGGCTGCTGTCGAAGAAGCTGCGCAAGGCCCGTCTGGACCGCGTCCAGTCGATCGACCTGCAGCAGAAGCTGCTGCCGCGCATGCTCGGCATGGCCGAACTCGTCTTCGATGTCGCCGGCGGCACTGACTCGAACATCTCCCTGAAGTACCTGTCGAAGAAACGTGCCGAAGAGCTGCGCGATGAACTTCTCGCCGCGGTGAAAGCGAAGAAGAATGCATCCGCGACGTCTGCGACGTCCGTCACTGCAGAGCCCGGAGTCGCAGCCGACCACGGTGGGGCCGAGCCCGATACAGGGGCCGGCAGCGGCGCAGGAGCCGGTGCAGCACGCTTCGGGGCCGGAGACCACGGCAACCCGGGCCCAGGTCCGGATGGAGAACAGCCGGGCATCGACCGCTCAGTGCCCGAACGCAGCGCCGACAGCATCGGAGTGCGACTGAGCAAACGCCTGGGCGTCCTGGCCGACGATGTCTCCCAGGAAGCGGAACGAAGCCTCAATGACCTGCTGGCTCCGTACAACCTCTCGGCCGATGTCGGCGAAGAGGGGGAGATCATCCGAGTGCCCGCCCATCGGGTCATCGTGTCCTCCCTGCTCAGCACGGGAACGCTGATCTCCGTCGGAGTGATCGTCGCCCTCGTCCTCATTGCCGTCGTGTTCCTACTCGTCGGGATCGAGGAGGCCTTCCTCCCGATCCTCATCGGTGGACTGCCCGGCATCTTCGCCGCGTTCGCCGGGTTCAAGAAGAACCTCGACAATGCCAACTTCGTCGTCCGCATCAGCGAAGACGGGCTGGCCGTCAGCCATGGACTCTTCTCCACGTCCCGCAAAGTCATCCCGCTCGACCGGCTCCAGGCCGTCTGCCTCCACCAGCCGCTGCTATGGCGCTGGGCCGGCTGGTGGAGAGCCGAATACAACATCGCCAGCGATGGCGGAAAGAGTGACGAGAATCTGCTCCTGCCGGTCGGCGATATCGACCAGGCACTGCTCATGGTGGGCCTCGCTCTGCCCGACCCGCAGCTGCCCGAAGGCATCTCAGCCGACGGCCTCGTCCGGTCGGCCATGTATGACAGGAAGTCCTCACACCCCGACGCAGCGGCGGCCGAGGAGCTGTTCCACGCGCAGCCGCGGTCCTCACGGATCCTCGACCCCCTCGTCTGGAGACGACGGGCCTATGCCCTCACCGATTCCCTGCTCGTGCTGCGCCTGGGAGTCCTCGATCGCCGGGTCGACTTCGTGCCCCATGTCAGAGTCCAGTCCCTGCGCTACTACCAAGGGCCGCTGATGAGGTCGCTGAAACTGGGCAGCGTGGCCGTGCACTCGACCGCCGGACCCATCACCCCGCTCGTGAAGCATCAGGACGTCGAAGCTGCCAAACGCTTCTTCACCGAACATGCCGAACGTACTCGGATCGCCCGCCAACGCTTCGACGCCGCCGCGAAGTCGGCACACACCGGCCCCATCGAGACCTACGAGGAAGACAACGGATGAGCCAGGACGACGCACCACGGCTGGGCATCGGAATCATCGGCTGCGGCCGAGTCGGAGCCAGCATCGGTGCCGCCTGGAGGCAGGCCGGTCACGCGATCATCGGAGTCAGCGCCACTTCGACGGCCAACCTCGAACGTGCCGAGGACATGCTGCCCGGAGTGCCGGTCCTCGACCCCGACGCGATCACCGAACGCGCCGAACTCGTGCTCATCGCCGTCCCCGACGACGAGATCGCACCACTGGTGACCGGACTGGCGAACCTCGGCCGCATCCATGCCGGGCAGATCCTCGTGCACTGCTCCGGCCGATACGGAACGGACGTCCTCGAGGCCGGGACCCGCCTCGGCGCTCTGCCCATCGCTCTGCACCCATCCCTGACATTCACCGGCACCGAGGTCGATCTCAGCCGTCTGCGGCAGGCGACGATCGCGGTCACCGCGCCCGCCCCGATCCGTCCGGTGGGCGAGGCCCTCGTCGTCGAACTCGGTGCCGAACCGATCGACATCGCCGAGGCGGACCGTCCTCTCTACCACGCGGCGATCACCCACGCGTCGAACCATTCGATCACGATCCTCGCCGAGGCCATGGAGCTGCTCGACGAGGCGGGCGTCGCCGATCCGTCGGCCGTCCTCCACGCCCTCGTCGACGCCAGCGTCGCCAATACCATGCAGAACGGACCGAAGGCGCTGACCGGACCGATCAGCCGTGGTGATGTCGGAACCATCGAAGCGCACCTGGCGGCACTGAGCGAGTTCAGCCTCAGCCGATCGAACCCGGCCGTGCGCAACAGCTACATCGCACTCGCCCGATCGACGGCCGCGAAAGCACTGGCGATGGGACGGATCACAGAAGCTCAGGCACAGCAGATCCTGAGCGCTCTGGACTGACCGCCGAATTCCCCCGTGCGGCCCGTCCACGGTAGCCTTGAAGCATGGCGAATACCGACTCGAAGACACCTGAGAACGCAGACCTTTCACCCGAACACCTCGATCCGGAACAGATCCGGATTCGAAAGGACAAGCGCCAGCGTCTCCTCGACGACGGAACCGATGCCTACCCGGTGACGGTGCCCCGCACCCACAGCCTCGCCGAGGTCCACGCCGCCCACGACGGACTCGAGGCGGGGGAGGAGACCGAGGCTGTCGTCGGCGTCATCGGCCGAGTCGTCTTCGTCCGCACCACCGGCAAACTCTGCTTCGTCACACTGCAGTCCGGTGACGGCACCCGTCTGCAGGGCATGCTCTCGCTGCGTGAAGTCGGCCAGGAGCGCCTGGACGACTTCAAGACCGACGTCGACCTCGGCGACTTCCTGTTCCTGCACGGAAAGGTCATCAAGTCCAAGCGCGGTGAGCTCTCCGTCCTCGCGGACTCCTGGACCATGGCGTCGAAGGCCCTCCGCCCGCTGCCCGGACTGCACACCGAACTCGCCGAGGACACCCGCGTCCGCCAGCGCTACCTCGACCTCATCACCCGCGAGCAGGCTCGGGAGACGATGCTCACCCGCGCGAAGGTGATGTCGTCGCTGCGGAAGACCTTCGCGGACCAGGACTTCGTCGAGATCGAGACGCCGATGCTGCAGACCATGCACGGCGGTGCCTCGGCACGCCCGTTCAAGACGCATATGAACGCCTACGACATCGACATGTACCTGCGCATCGCCCCGGAGCTGTTTCTCAAGCGGGCAGTCGTCGGCGGAATCGAGAACGTCTTCGAGATCAACCGCAACTTCCGCAACGAGGGTGCTGACTCCACTCACTCCCCGGAATTCGCGATGCTCGAGGCCTATCAGTCCTTCGGCGATTACCATTCGATCGCCGATCTCACGAAGACCCTCATCCAGAACGCCGCCCAGGAAGCCACTGGATCGCTCGTCGTCACTCTCGACGACGGCACGGACTACGACTTCGGCGGAGACTGGCCGGTCGTGAGCATGTACGACTCCCTGTCCGAGCTGTCCGGCGTCGAGGTGACCCCGGAGACCGGACTGGACGTCCTCGACAAGATCGCCGCCGACAACGGCGTCGACATGGGCGGAGTCTTCCGCTCACACGGAAAGTACGTCGAAGAGCTGTGGGAGCACTTCTACCAGGACAAGCTCTGGGCTCCGACCTTCGTCACCGACTTCCCGGTCGACACCTCACCTCTGGTGCGTGAGCACCGGACGAAGAAGGGCGTCGTGGAGAAGTGGGATCTGTATGTGCGCGGCTTCGAGCTGGCCACCGGCTATTCGGAGCTCGTCGACCCGGTCATCCAGCGTCAGCGTTTCGAGGCTCAGGCCGCGGACGCCGCCCGCGGTGACGATGAGGCGATGGGCCTCGACGAGGACTTCCTCATGGCGATGGAGCACGGAATGCCGCCGACCGGCGGAATGGGCATGGGACTCGACCGTCTGCTCATGGCGCTGACCGGTTTGGGAATTCGTGAAACCATTCTGTTCCCATTCACCAAGCCTTTGGCTTCTTCGCAGGAGGACTCGGCTCAGGAAGGCTGATCTAATATGTTGGATATCCTCAAAGCGCTGCTCCCGTCGATCTGTGTGGGATTGCTGTTCTGGTATGTGTTCCGGAATATCGTCCGCGCAGATCGCAATGAACGCGAACAGGTAGATAAATACTATTCAGAGATTGACGTTAGCGAAGTCGACGATAATCCCCGAACGGATGTTAAGATGACAGCGACAAAGACCTCTGATTACGAAAAGAGTGAACATGGCAAGGGAAATGCGCCTCGTTCTCACGGATGATTTCGACGGAAGCGAAGCGGCGGAAACCGTTCGTTTCAGCCTCGACCAGGCGACGTACGAACTCGAGCTCTCAACCGAGAATGCCGACAAACTCCGTGAGACGTTCGCCCCATTCATCGCCAAAGCACGTCGTGTAGCCAACACCGGTGGCCGTGGCCGCCGTGCGGGCTCGTCGGGCCCCAAGCGGGACACGGCGAAGATCCGCGAGTGGGCTCAGAACAACGGGTACCAGCTCGGTGATCGTGGACGGATCCCGCTGGAGATCGTCGAAGCATACGAAGCAGCGGAGAAGTAAGAGGCTCATTCGAAAGCCGATAGCTTCCGATTAGACCCGAGGGGTCAGCGAATTGAATCGCTGGCCCCTCGGGCTTTTTGTGCTCGACCTCGGTATTATCAATTGCCCTCATCCGGCGATGCGGCAACACAGCAGTGATGAAACATCACAGACAATTGCCAGGTGGAGAGTAGTTGAAAATAATATCGATTGATGCCGCAGACAAATGATTCGAAGAAGCTGCACACGAATCAAGGGAGCCTGCACTGCGGCTGAGGAAAGACCTCTGCTCACCGCACGGCTGTCGAAGTCGGTTCAGTTCTCCGGGTTCAATTGAATTCGTGCCGCACTCATATGCTCCGGGTCTCCGGTCTGCAGCGCGTACAGCCCCAATTCGACGGGCGACGTCGAGTAGAGCTCGCCGCAGTGCTCTGCGAACCTGGGCCAGATCCGACCGCCGGCTTCCACGTATCGCGCGCTCGTGTCCTCGAACGCTGAGGCCGAGACACTGGCGTGATGGAACATGAAATCTCTGGCCGGATCGCTGATTGCCGCGGTCGTCCAGTCGAGGATGCTCAGATTGACGGGTCCGTCCATGAGCTGATGAGCCGGGTACACCTCGCCATGAGTCACGGTTGAGAACGACGGCCAATAGCTGTCATCGTCGAGCCACGCGGTCCACCGCCGGAGCAGGGACGGCGCCACCTCGAACTCGGCGGCGACGTTGTCGATGTCTTCGCGCTTGCGCTGTCGGATCTCAGTGGGGGAGAACTCCGGAATGCCTGTAGCCCGGACGGCAGCCGGGTCGACGGTGTGAAGTTCGGCGAGGACTGACCCGAGCGATGCGACATACTCGGGGGATTCGACATCGAAATGCCACTGCGGCACTCCCGCGTCATCGATCGTCAGTCCGGGAGTGCCCGGCAGCAGCGGATAGGCGATGAGACCGTCCGAGTGGATCTGCCAATCCGGGACCGCGACACTCAGGTGCGGTGCGATGGCCGTGAGGAAGCGGCCCTCGACGGCGGCGCGGGCGGAGACATCCGGACGCCGAGGTATCCGGAGCACCCACGATCCGCCGTCGACCGCCTCGGCGATGGCGACCTGGAAGTCGAGGCCGAGCTCGTTGATGACGATGGAATCGGTGATGATGTCGAGACCGTGGGCCCGGGCCAGGTCCCGGATGATCGTGAGATCGGTGGGCATGTCTGCGTCCTCTCTGACGTTGCTGTGTGGGTCTCGAGTCTAGAGAATTTCGCCCACAGCCAAACGGTTTCGGCTGATGGCGAAACCTGCAATAGAACCGCAGTCGTGGTGGTTAGGCTCAGAAGAATCAGAAGACCGAGGAGGATGAATATGTTCGAGCGGTTCACCGACCGAGCACGACGCGTCGTGGTGCTCGCGCAGGAAGAAGCGAAACTTCTCAAACACAACTACATCGGCACCGAGCACATTCTGCTCGGCCTCATCCATGAGGGTGAAGGTCTGGCAGCGAAGGCACTCGAGGGCATGGACATCTCCCTCGAGCAGGTGCGCGACCAGGTCCAGGAGATCATCGGTCAGGGACAGCAGGCTCCGAGCGGCCATATTCCCTTCACCCCGCGGGCGAAGAAGGTCCTCGAGCTCAGCCTCCGTGAAGCACTGCAGCTGGGTCACAGCTACATCGGCACCGAGCACATTCTGCTCGGCCTCATCCGTGAGGGCGAGGGCGTTGCCGCGCAGGTGCTCGTCAAGCTCGGCGCGGACCTCGGACGCGTCCGCCAGGAAGTCATCAAGCTGCTGTCGGGCTACCAGGGCAAGGAGCCCGTGTCCGCCGGCGGCCGCGAAGAGGGAACTCCCTCGGGATCGCTCGTGCTCGACCAGTTCGGCACCAACCTCACCGCTGCGGCCCGCGAGGCCAAGCTCGACCCGGTCATCGGCCGGCACGAGCAGATGCAGCGCGTGATGCAGATCCTCTCGCGTCGCACGAAGAACAACCCGGTCCTCATCGGTGAACCCGGTGTCGGCAAGACGGCTGTCGTCGAAGGACTCGCACAGGCCATCGTCAACGGCGATGTCCCCGAGATCCTCGCCGACAAGCAGCTCTACACACTCGACCTCGGTTCGCTGGTCGCAGGCTCCCGCTACCGCGGTGACTTCGAAGAGCGTCTGAAGAAGGTGCTCAAGGAGATCCGCACCCGCGGCGACATCATCCTCTTCATCGACGAGATCCACACCCTGGTGGGTGCCGGGGCCGCCGAAGGTGCGATCGATGCCGCTTCGATCCTCAAGCCCATGCTGGCTCGCGGAGAGCTGCAGACCATCGGTGCGACCACGCTGGACGAGTACCGCAAGCACATCGAGAAGGATGCCGCTCTCGAACGCCGGTTCCAGCCGATCCAGGTTCCCGAACCGTCGCTGGCGCATTCGATCGAGATCCTCAAGGGTCTGCGGGACAAGTACGAAGCGCACCACAAGGTCACCGTCACCGACGGTGCCCTGGCCGCCGCTGTCAACATGTCCGATCGCTACATCAACGACCGGTACCTGCCGGACAAGGCGATCGACCTCATCGACGAAGCCGGTGCCAAGCTGCGCATCTCGCGTCTGTCGGTTCCCCAGGAGGTGCGTGACCTGGAGGAGAAGATCCTCGAGGCCCGCCACCGCAAGGAAGCCGCCATCGACGCTCAGGACTTCGAACTGGCAGCTTCGGAGCGCGATTCCGAGATGAAGCTGCAGAAGGAGAAGGAAGAGCAGACCGAGGCGTGGCGCAAGTCCGGCACCGACACCTCGAAGGTCGTCGACGCCGATCTCATCGCCGAAGTGCTCGCCTCTGCCACCGGCATTCCGATCTTCAAGCTCACCGAGGAAGAGTCCTCGCGTCTGCTGCGGATGGAAGACGAGCTGCACAAGCGCGTCATCGGTCAGGACGATGCGGTCAAGGCGATCTCGCGGGCGATCCGACGTACCCGCGCCGGGCTGAAGGATCCGAAGCGCCCCTCCGGGTCGTTCATCTTCGCCGGCCCCACCGGCGTCGGCAAGACCGAGCTGGCCAAGGCTCTCTCGGAGTTCCTCTTCGGCGATGAGGACTCGCTCATCAGCCTCGACATGTCCGAATACTCGGAGAAGCACACAGTTTCGCGACTGTTCGGCTCACCTCCGGGATATGTCGGATACGAAGAGGGCGGTCAGCTCACGGAGAAGGTCCGCCGGAAGCCGTTCTCGGTCGTCCTCTTCGACGAGGTGGAGAAGGCCCACTCGGACATCTTCAACTCGCTGCTGCAGATCCTCGAGGATGGTCGCCTGACCGACTCGCAGGGTCGTGAGGTGGACTTCAAGAACACCATCATCATCATGACGACCAACCTCGGTACGCGTGATGTCTCGAGCGGACTCCAGCTCGGATTCCAGGTCGAGGGTGACACGAAGACCAACTACGACCGGATGAAGCAGCGGGTCAACGAAGAGCTCAAGCAGCACTTCCGTCCCGAGTTCCTCAACCGTGTCGATGACACGATCGTGTTCCCGCAGCTGAGCATGGTCGAGATCATCAAGATCGTCGATCTCTTCCTCGAGCGTCTCGACGTCCGTCTGGCAGATCAGGGCATGAAGGTCGACGTCACGGCCAAGGCGAAGGATCTGCTCGCCGAGCGCGGCTACGATCCCGTTCTGGGTGCCCGTCCTCTGCGTCGGACCATCCAGCTCGAGATCGAGGACACTCTGTCGGAGAAGATCCTGTTCAAGGAGATCGGACGCGGCCAGACCATCAAGGTCGACGTCAAGGGCGAAGGAAAGGACGCTGAGTTCACCTTCGAAGGCATCGAGACCGAGAGCCTGAAGCCCGCTGAGGATGACGACAGCGAACTCGCAGGTTTCGGTTCGTCGAATTCGAGCGGATCCTCGGAGACCTCCGCCTGATCGTTCATCACCTTCTCGGATAACGCATAAGAGTCCGGGGAGTCGGCAGCAGCCGGCTCCCCGGACTCTTTCGTGTTCGCCTCCGGTGATGGTGTTGAATGTCGGTATGAGCTCACACGCAGGCGACTTCGATCACGGTCAGATCTCCGAGGACCACCATTCCAAGCACGAACTCCCTGGAGGCCTGTACCTGCGACGCGCGAGGACCGGCGACGTCAAAGGCATCGAAGCCCTGGTCGCACCGCTGGCCGGTGAGCGGATCCTGCTCGCCAAGGACACGGTGACCTACTTCGAGTCGCTGCAGGAGTTCTGGCTGGTCGTCGACCCACAGCCCGATGGTTCCGAGATCGTCGCCGGCTGCGGCGCCCTGCACATCATCTGGTCGGATCTCGCCGAGGCTCGCACGGTGGCCACGTCACCGGACTACCGGGGCAGGGGAGTGGGCAAGGCGATCATCAAGCAGCTGCTCGCCGACGCCCGTGAGATCGGAGTCGACCGGGTGTTCTGCCTGACCTTCGAGACCGGATTCTTCGGTTCGCTCGGCTTCGAACCGATCAAGGGGATCCCCGTCTCACCCGAGGTCTACGTCGAGCTGCTTCACTCCACCGATGAGGGCGTCGCAGAGTTCCTCGACCTGGCCCGGGTCAAACCGAACACCCTGGGCAACTCACGGATGATCAAATACCTCTGAGACAGACCCTGATTCTGCCCGTCACCGGCGGGCGTCGGAGTGGGCCACGTCCTCGCCGGCCGGTGTAGGCGACTGCCGCACACGCACCGTCCAGTGGCGACGTCTGCCACGTTCGGGTCCTGATTCAGCTGTTCGGCAATGCCAATCGGCCATCGACCTGTTGTGCCAGACCGTCGTCGACGAGGTCGGAGATGAGCCGATTGATCCTGTCCTGGTCGGCACTGAGTTCACGCACTCGCGCCACCGCCGTGGCCGTCGATTCGGCCAGTGAGTCGAGAAACACCGGGTCGAAGTCGGTCACCGAGGCGGTGAAGACGTCGAGCCGGACACCGGGTCGGTCGTCCCCGGCGACGTGCGCTGCCTTGAGGACATCCATGATCGCACCGCGCAGCTGTCGATCGGTGCCTGCCCACTTCTGAGTCTTCGGTTTCGTCGCCGAGGCGGGTCTGCCCAACTGGTTCCATGTGCAGATGTCCTGGAGCGGGCAGGCGGGGCAGTCGGGATTGCGTGCCGTGCAGACGAGGGCCCCGAACTCCATGACTCCGGCGTTCCACTCAACGTGCTTGTCCTCGGGCACCAGGGCGGCCGCCCAGGCAGTCTCCTTCCGGCCAGGTGAGCTGGTGGGGCGTTCCCGGCCCGCGAAGAGGCGGATGAGGACCCGACGCACGTTCGTGTCGAGCACGGTCGTCTTTCTGCCGAAAGCGAAGGAGGAGACCGCGGCGGCGGTATAGGACCCGATGCCCGGCAGTCGTTCGAGCTCTTCGGTCGTTTCGGGAACCCGGTTGTCCAGGTCCGCAGCGATGACTTCGGCGGCTTCCTGCAGTCGCAGCGCTCTGCGCGGATAGCCCAAGCGATCCCAGGAGTGGAGGACTTCGGCGGTCGGGGCGGCGGCGAGATCGGCTGGTGTCGGCCATTTGTCCATCCACGCACGCCATCGCGGTTCGACTCGGGCAACAGGGGTCTGTTGGGACATGATCTCACTGACGAGGATTGCCCAGGCGCTCGTCTTCGGGTGCCTCCACGGCAGGTCCCGGGCGGTGTCCTCGAACCAGGTGATGATGGTGTCCTGGACTCGTCTGAGCACAGGTTCGGACACCTCGGGGAAGGCGGAGGTCGACCCGGAGGGATTCGATTCGGGACCGGCTCGGTGTGTCATTTGGATGCTCAATCGCTTCGGCCTAGGCTCAAAGCGATGACTCCTTCCAATCGTGGTTCGCAGCCGAACAGAGCTGCCGGGCAGCCTCGTCAGTCTAGCGGGAAGCTGCCTGCTCACGTGTACCGCCGACGCCGCATCACGCTTGCTGTGGCCAGCCTCCTCGTCCTGGGGCTTCTCGGGCTCGGTATCGTCGGTATCGTCAAAGCCATCGGCGGCCGCAGCGACGGATCGGACAAGGTTGCAGCCGAGGAGACGACCCCGGCCGAATCGACGACGGCGGCACCCGTGCCGGATAAGAAGGCAGCGAGCGGAAAGTGCCCGGAGGACAAAGTCTCGCTGAAGGCGAAGGTCGATCCGAAATCCGTGAAGGACGGGAAAGAACCCGAATTCGGCATGGTCATCGAGAACGGCCACACCGCTACGTGCCTCATCGAGGTCGGTACCGATAAGCAGGAATTCATCGTCGAAAAGAACGGTGATGTCGTGTGGTCGTCGGAGTACTGCGCAGCCGCGAAAGATGAGAACGCCGAGGCTTCCACGGAGTTCGCACCGCAGTCGGAGAAGACTGCGAAGCTCAAATGGAACCGGATCAAGGTCGACAAGAACTGCAACCGCGAAGACGCTGACTTCGCCCCCGGCGACTACGAGCTCATCGTGAAGCTCGATGACAAGAAGAGCGAACCGACGCCGTTCGAGCTCGAGAAGAGCGCCGCCGATAAGGCCAAGGAGAAGAAGGCCGCGGAGGAGAAGAAGAAAGCCGACGAGGAGAAGAAGTCGGAAAAGGAATCCGGTGAGAAGGACTCCTCGGATGAGAATAAGTCAGAGGAACCGCAGGACTGAGTCCTCAGGCACCTCGGTAGGAGCCGACTCCCCACGAGTTCCCGTCGTGGTCGCGGAAGTCGAATTCGCGGCCGCCGTAGTCTTGAGTCGCTACCGGTCGCACGATCGCATGCCCCAGGTCGACGATCTCCTGGTAGAGCCGGTCCACTTCTCGTTCGGTGTCGACGACGACGTAGATCGAGCTGCCGCCCACCGAATCGAGGGCTGACCCGTCGTTGCGGACCGAACCGAACATGATCCCGCCGTTGTCACCGAACGCGAATTCGGCATGCTCGACGAGCGCAGGGTCCTGCTCATTGCGCACGAGCAGTCTTTCGGTGAATCCGAGCGTGACCAGCAGTTCGATCGTCGCTGCGGCATCGGTGGTCCGGAAGGCTGGAAAAACTGTCGTGGTCATGACACCAGGATGCTCCAAAACCAAGCGAAAGTCCCGAACTTTCTCACTTCTGCTCCCGAAGACCCTGCTTCGTCAGCATCAGTTCGACCGCCCCGGCGATGTGTTCGCACTCCTCGACCTCCATCTTGTCCGGTGCCGCCACATTGGTCATGGCTCCCTTGGCGACGACGGCATGGGTGATGCCCAGTCGTTTGGCTTCGTTGAGGCGTTGGCCGAGATTGGGGACATTGCGGATCTCCCCTGACAGGCTGACTTCGCCGATCGCGACGAGGTGGCGAGCCAGCGGCTTGCCGAGCAGCGCCGAGGCCAGGGACATGCAGATCGCGAGGTCGCTGGCCGGCTCGGAGAGCTTCGCTCCGCCGACGGTGGCGGTGAAGACATCGCTCTTGGCGAGGTTCGCCTGCGCGACGTTCTGGCTGAGCACAGCCAGCATCATCGCCACTCGGGAGGAATCGACTCCGGAGACCGAGCGACGGGACTGGCCGCCGGCGGATTCTGTGATGAGCGATTGGACTTCGACGAGCAGCGGTCGCTTGCCCTCCTGCGTCACCGTTAGGCAAGTGCCGGGCGGATTCGCACCGCTGCGCGAGAGGAACAGTCCCGACGGGTCCTCGAGACTCTTGATCCCGTTCTCCTCCATATCGAAACAGCCCACGTCGTCGGTGGGGCCGAAGCGATTCTTCACCGCGCGCAGCATACGCAGACGCGAATGCCTCTCACCTTCGAAGGTGCATACGACGTCGACGAGGTGCTCGAGAAGGCGAGGACCGGCGATCGTGCCGTCCTTCGTGATGTGGCCGACGAGCACAGTGGGCAAAGATCGGGCCTTGGCTTCCCTGATGAGGGCGGAGGCGACTTCGCGGACCTGGGTGACTCCGCCGGGGATGCCTTCGACCTCGGAGGATGCCAAAGTTTGGATCGAGTCGACGACGAGCAGCTCCGGCTGTTCGGATTCGATCATTCCCAGTACCGACCCCAGATCGGTCTCGGCGGCGAGGAGCAGCGAGTCGGCCAGGGCATTGATCCGTTCGGCGCGCAGCCGCACCTGACCGGCGGATTCCTCACCGGTGACATAGAGAACCTTGACCCCGAACATGGCGATCTTCGCGGCGACGTCGAGCAGCAGCGTCGACTTGCCGACCCCCGGCTCGCCGGAGAGCAGGACAACGGCGCCGGGCACGATGCCACCGCCGAGCACCCGATCGAACTCGGGGACGAACGTCGATCTCGCCTGCGCGAGCGTCGAGTCGATCTCGCTGATCGGCTTCGCCGCATTGGATTTCTTGACCTTCGTCTTCACCTTCGACGAGTTCGCGCCCTTTTCCTCGAGGGTGCCCCAGGCCTGGCATTCGGGGCAGCGTCCCAACCATTTGACCGTCGAATAGCCGCATTCCGAGCATGTGAAAGACATACCGCAATTCTGGCACGGGCCGCTGACATGAGATTCGGGGAACGGGAACCCGGCCGCAGCGGTGGCGAGAGTCAGTCGGTACTCACAGCAGCGTCGCGGTGAATGCAGAAGGGCGCCCGACGATGAGTTCGTCGGACGCCCCTGCCGGCAGAGTGCGGCAGCCAGATCAGTCGAGCGTGGTGAGGATTCGGGGACCATCCTCGGTGATGGCGATCGTGTTCTCCGAATGGGCACCATTCGAACCGTCGGCCAGACGCAGGGTCCAACCGTCCTTGTCGACGGACAGCTTCTTCGAGGTGAACGACCACCAGGGTTCGATCGCCAAGGTCAGACCCGGTTTGAGCACCAAGCCGCGACCTCCCTTGCCGCGGTTGGGCACATGCGGATCCTCGTGCATCGTGTGGCCGAGACCGTGCCCGCCGAAGTCGAGGTTCACGGGGATGCGGTGGGCATCGGCGACGTCACCGATGGCCTTCGAGATATCGCCGAGGCGGTTGCCTGCTTGGGCGGCACCGATTCCGGCTTCGAGACCGGCCCAGGTGGTGTCGATGAGGCGCTGGTCCTCGTCGCTGCCGTTGCCGACGACGACGGAGCGGGCGGCATCGGCGACCCAACCGTCGATGGATACGGCGAAGTCGAGGGTGAGCAGGTCGCCGTCCTTGAGGACGTGGCTGTGCGGTTTGCCGTGGAGCACGCCGTCATTGACGGACAGGCAGATGACGTTGCGGAAGGGGCCTGAGCCGAAAGAGGGGGCGTAGTCCCAGTAGCAGGACTTCGCTCCGGCATCCTCGATCATCTTCCGCGCGGTCTTCTCCAGGTGCATGATGTCCATGCCCGGTTCTGCGATCGAGGTCAGCTCGGCCAAGGTCTTCGCGACGAAACGGCCGGTCACCGCCATCTTGTCGATCTCGGCGGGCGTCTTCAGCTCAATCACAGGGGTCTCCTTAGGCGGGGTGCAGGGTTTCGACGGCGTTCACTGGTCCAGACTCGATTTTAGTCCTCGGCTGTTGTGAAGTCGCGGCCGCACCCGGATCTGTGGGCAAGCAGACAGGCCCGAGCCGAGCTCAGCGTCACTCGGTTCGGTCTACCGGACAGCCGACTTTTGCCCGAAACCTGCTCGTTCAAGGGCTCGCGCGAATATCGCCCCGTTTACGTCGTGTGATTCGAGCGAGCCCTTGATCGATGCGCGAAGGCGGGCGTTAAGCGGTCGGGGACCTCTCAGAGGTGGGGTTGTGAACCAGGCAGCAGTTCCGACTTCGTGCAAGGATGCTTGTGTCTTGATTTCCTGGTGCGTAGGGTGCGGAGCATGAGGCACATCATCATGGCTTACAGCGCAGGCATCGCTCTGGCAACTTCGGTGCTGTCGGGTGAAGAGGACCTCCGTGCGGGCGGGCCCTGGGTTCTCACGCTCATCGTCTTTCCCGCCTGCTCACTGCTCTGCCTCGCTTTCATTCTCCGTGACCACCGGCGCCGGGAGCGTGCGGACGGCCGACGTGAGCACGATTCTGCATCTTCGACTGCAGAGACAGGCGAGAGGGCGAGCAACGATCGCTGAAGACGCAGTCCTGCGCGAGAGTCGCTCGTTCAAGAGCCAGCGCGTTTATTGCCCCGTCTGCGGCCTGTAGTCCGAGCGAAGCCTTGATCGGTGCGAGGAGCGTCAGCTGAGACTGGTGTCCGACTTCTGCGGTCGTGCAATGAGCCAGCAGATCGGCCCGACGACGGGCAGCAGCAGGACGATGATCGCCCAGACGAGTCTCAGCCGAGGGTCGAGGCCTGATCGGGCGATGCTCACCATCGCCCAGATGAGCAGAACGACGAGCAGTACGACGACTCCGGACCAGATCACGTCATAGGCGGCGGGCAGCAGTGGATTTTTGCTCATGGCATCAATCTACCTTGGTTTTTGTACGAAAGTCGCTCGTTCAAGGGCCAGCGCGGATATCGCGTCGTGTACCACGTGATATCCGCGCTGGCCCTTGAATGACGTGAAGGGTCGTCGATGGACTGGTCTGCGCTTCGACCAGCCCACCGGCCCACCGGCCCACCGGCCCACCGGCCCACCGGACGAGGACCTCACCTCACCCAGAGGCCACAGCTATCTCAGAGGAACTCGACTCCCTGCGCCAGCGGCAGCTCTCCGGAGTAGTTGATAGTGTTCGTGGCCGGACGCATATAGGCCTTCCACGAGTCCGAACCCGACTCGCGTCCGCCGCCGGTCTCCTTCTCACCGCCGAAGGCACCGCCGATCTCCGCACCGGAGGTGCCGATGTTGACGTTGGCGATTCCGCAGTCGGAGCGGGACAGGAACTTCTCGGATTCGGCGAGTTCGGCAGTGAAGATCGCCGAGGACAGACCCTGTGGCACCCCGTTGTGGATCTCCAGCGCCTCATCGAGATCCGAGTACGTGACGACGTAGAGGATCGGGGCGAACGTCTCCTCCTTGACCACTGCGGTCTGATTGGGCATCCGCACCACTGCCGGTTCGACATAGTGGGCATCCGGGCGTTCATCGGCGAGCACCCTGCCGCCTCCGCAGAGGATCTCGCCGCCCTCTGCCTCTGCCTGCTTGAGGGCCGCCTGCATCGCATCGTACGAACCCGAATTGATGAGCGGTCCCACGAGCACTCCGTCATCGGTCGGCGATCCGATGCTCAGCGTCTTGTATGCGGCGACGACCTTGTCGACGAATTCGTCGGCGATGGATTCGTGCACGATGAGCCGCCGCAGGGTCGTGCACCTCTGACCTGCGGTCCCGGCGGCTGCGAAGACCACTCCGCGCAGCGCCAGATCGATGTCGGCGCTCGGGGCGACGATGGCGGCGTTGTTGCCGCCGAGCTCGAGCAGGATCTTGCCGAAGCGCTCGGCCACGACGGGTCCGACCTCGCGACCCATCCGCACCGATCCGGTCGCCGAGACCAGTGCCACCCGAGAATCCCTGACCATGACGTCGCCGATGTCCCGACCGCCGACGAGGACAGGCGCGAGATTCTCCGGTGCCCCCACCTCGGCGGCGGCCCGGACCAGCAGAGACTGTGCCCCGAGGGCTGCGAGCGCGGCGTTCTCCGAGGGCTTCCACACGACCGCGTCACCGGCGACCAGGGCCAAGGCGGTGTTCCAGGAGTACACGGCCACGGGGAAGTTGAAGGCGGAGATGACACCGACGACGCCGAGGGGATGCCACGTCTCCATGAGCCGGTGACCCGGCCGTTCGCTGGGCATGGTCTTGCCCCACAGCTGCCGGGACTGACCGAGTGCGAACTCGCAGATGTCGATCATCTCCTGGACTTCCCCGGCCGCCTCGGAGGGGGTCTTGCCGGCTTCGACGGTGATGATCTTGGCCAGATCCTCCTTGTGCTCGCCGAGCAGCTGTCCCCACCGCTGCACCAGCTGACCGCGGACCGGAGCGGGCACGTCCCGCCAGGTCTCGAACGCGGTCTGGGCTACGGCGATCTTGTCCGCCGCCGTCTGCGCGGTGTCCGCGGCGATCGTGCCGAGATCCTGTCCCGTGATGGGGGAGCGAGCCGGAAGGCTCGCCGAGGCGGCCGATCCCTCAAGCACGGATGCGTCTACTCCGCAGGCGCTCAATCCTGAAGTGAGGAGGTCGGTGATGGTCTGATCGGTGGGCAGTGCGGTCATTGCTGTCCTTTCGTCGTCTGCTGTGTCGATCGGCTGCTGCGCCGGTCGATGGAGTTCAGTCGCTGCGGGGAAGTGGGAGGTGATGGGCGGGTGTGCGAGGACTCAGATCACATTGAGCTCCTTACGCAGTCCGGTGGTGGAGAAGCGTCGTTTGTCCATGGGGGCCACGTCGACGAAGGGAGTGCGGCCGGTCATGAGGTCGGCGACGACCTCTCCGACGGCCGGGCCCATGAGGAAGCCGTGGCCGGAGAACCCGCAGGCGTAGAAGAATCCCGGCCTCTCCTCGGCCTCGCCGATGAGGGCATTGTGGTCGGGCGTCATCTCATACAGTCCCGCCCACCCGTGTTTCGCTTCGACATCGCCGAGCTCCGGGGTGCGGGCTTCGATGTGCTCGGCCAGGGTGGCCAGCCAGTTCGGGTCGCGTTTGTCGTTGAAGGACCAGTCATCGACCTCATCGGGGCAGCCGAACAGCAGCCCGGCTCCTTCCGGGTGGACGTAGTAGCTGGTGGAGAAGTCAATCGTGAAGGGCATCCGCGAGGTGTCGAAATCGACGGGCTCGGAGACCATGATCTCCCGCCGCAGCGGCTCCACGGGCAGGTCGACCCCGGCCATGTCCCCGATGGGGCCGGACCAGGCTCCCGCCGCGACGACGACCTGTTCGCAGCTGATCGTGCCCTGATTCGTGATCACCGAGGTTGCTCTGCGATCCGTCCCGCCGTCGGTGTCGAATCCGGTGACCTCGCAGTTCTTGACCACCGTGACCCCGCGCTCGCGGGCGGCGGTGACGAAGCCTGCGACGACGGCCTCGGGGGTGCAGTGACCGTCGCCGGGATTGAACGCCCCGGCGATCAGCCCTTCGGTGTTGACGAACGGGGCCAGCTCAGCCACCTCGGCGATGGTGAGCATCCGCGAATCCAGCCCCATCCGCTGTTGCAGGGCCACGTTGTCGGTGAACGCGCGCACGTCGTCATCGTTGTCGAGGAGGAACAGATAGCCGTTGCTGACCAGGTCGATGTCGACGCCGAAATCGGTCTCGAAGTTCCGCAGCACTTCGAGCCCGCGGGCGGCCAAGGCGATGTTGACCTCGTCGGAGAATTGGCAGCGCACACCTCCAGCGGCCTTCGACGTCGATCCGGCTCCGGGGGTGTCGCGTTCGACGATGACGATGTCGCGGACTCCGCGTTCGGCCAGGTGGTAGGCGATGGCCGCTCCCATGACGCCGGCGCCGATGATGACGACGGAGGCTTCGGCGGGCAGGGCTCTGGACGTGTCGGGGACCCCGTCGGTGTGAGGGGTGGTGGTTGATGCGGTGGGGGATTCCACGGTTCACCTCGCTGTCTGCTGCCGGGGCGACCGTCGTTGGCCGCCCCGGAAACGGAGAGTGCCGACGGCGATGTCGGCGTTTGTGTCTTGACTTCATTGTGGTTGCCATCACACTTAAGAACAAGGGAGAGTTTGTGAACATTGTGTTCAAGAAACCTAAAGACAGGAGAGCGCTGCCATGACATGGACGCTCGGACAGCTGCGGACGTTCGTCGCTGTGGCCGAACTCGGATCGATGACGCGGGCGGCCGACCACCTCGGCTACAGCGTCGGGGCCGTGTCCCAGCACATCTCAGCCCTGCGCAGAGTCGTCGATTCCGACCTGTTCCGACGGCGCGGCCGTGGGCTCGTCCTCGCCGAAGCCGGGCGCACCCTGCTGCCCAGGGCGCGGAACATCCTCGCCGCTCAACAGCAGGCGGAGATGGCGATGCTCGGCCGGGACTTCCGCAGCGAGGCCATCGTCACCCTCGGCGTCTTCGGATCGGCATCGACGACGGCGCTGCCGAAGGTGGTGCGGGCGCTGGCCGAGCGCCATCCGCATATCGAAGTCCGGGCGCGGGAGATCAATGTCGAGACCATGTCGGCCGCCGTCATCGACGGGATCATCGACCTGGGGATCGGGATCAACTACCCGGCCGCGCCGCTGCCGCCGATGCGGGGGCTGCGTTGGGAAGCCGTGGCCGAGGAAGGCTTCGGCATCGTCGTCCCCGCGGGGACGTCCCGGCCGAGCGATGACGATCTGGCCGAGGCCGACTGGATCCTCCCGCCAGCCGAGGAGCTCTTCGGACGCGCGATGCGGTTGGCCACCTCGGCGCTGGGAATCAATGCGAAGGAGACCCATATCGTCACGGACACCGCGGTCGCGCTGGCGCTCGCTGGAACCGGGCTCGGCCTGACCTTAGCGACGCCGATCATGATGTCGTTGGGTGGGTCCGACGTCGACCTCTACCCCGTCGTCGAGGCGGGCGGACGCGAGATCATCGTGCTGACTTCCCCGGACCCCAGCGATCCGGTCCGGGCGGTCGCCAAGGTGGTCACCGAAGTCTTCGCCTGAGATTCCGGCCTAGGATGAGGGCATGAGCTTCGACCATCAGTGGAACAAGGTACGCAGGGCCAACCCTGACCATTCGGCAAACTACGCGCAGCGGTGGCGCGATCTTGCGGCCGCCGGGCATGACATCGGCGGTGAGGCCAGGTTCGTCAACGCCATGGCTCCGCGGGGATCGCGCATCCTCGATGCCGGCTGCGGAACCGGACGGGCCGGCGGACTGCTCATCGACGAAGGGCACACCGTCTTCGGCGTGGATCTCGACGAATTCCTCATCTCCGTCGCCGAGGAGGACTTCCCCCGCGGTGAATGGCACACCGGCGATCTCGCCGACTTCGATTTCGCCGGAGCCGGGATCTCCGAGATCGACGTCGCCTTCTGCGCCGGAAACGTCCTGTCCTTCCTCGATCCCGCCTCCCGTCGTCAGACCTTGGGCAACATCAAATCGACGCTCAAACACGGCGGCCGGTTCGTGTCCGGCTTCGGTGCCGGACGCGGGTATGACTTCGATGACTTCATCGAGGACGTCAAGGCCACGGGGATGTTCGTCGACCAGAAGTTCTCCACCTGGGAGCTCCGCCCGTTCGAGCCCGACAGCAACTTCCTCGTCCTCATCGCCGAAAGGCTGTGAGTCGGTCGGATGGAGGACGCCGGCTACGACGACGAGCTTCTCGCCCAGATCTATGACGAGGACAACGGCGACGGACCTGACCACGACTACTTTCGTGCGATGGCTGACGATCTCTCGGCTTCATCTATCACCGACCTCGGCTGTGGAACCGGAATTCTGACTGTCACTCTCGCCAAGAAGGGACGCAGAATCGTCGGCATCGATCCTGCGGCTGCGATGCTTTCTCACGCGGCAAATCGGCCCGGCGGCGACCGGGTCGAATGGCGACTGGGCACCTCCGAACTCATTGACCACGACGCTAATGATCTGATTCTCATGAGCGGAAACGTCGCCATGCACATCATCGACGAGGCATGGGAGACAACTCTGCTCGATATCGCTCAAGGGTTGAAGCCAGAAGGGCGTCTCGTCTTCGAGACTCGAAACCCACGAAACGAATCGTGGAAGGCGTGGGGCGGCCCGACTGAAGTTCGCGAGACCTCGGCGGGTACGTTGCGAGAGTCCGAATCTGTCTCGGGTCCCGACGCAGACGGAACAGTGACGATGACAACTAGTCATGAATTTATCGGCGCAGGTCGAACCATTGAAACTACTCTGCGACTGCGATTCCGGTCTGCCGAAACTCTGCAACGTGATCTTCACTCGGTCGGATTGCGGGTCGACAATCTGTGGAGCGATTGGAACCGGACTCCTTTCACCGGATCGGCCGAAGAACGCTTGATCATTATGGAAGCGAGCAGAGGATTCGACTGAACAGCGGTCGATTCGCAATTGCGGCCGAACTAAGCTGGGATCGACCCGTACCGCTGATCAGCTGAAGGAGAATAACCATGATCTTCATCGTCGTGAAGTATGACGTGAAACCCGAAAGCGTCGAGAAGTTCCCCGAAGCCGTTCGAGCCTTCACCGAGGCGACCCGCGCCGAACCCGGCAATCTCTTCTTCGAATGGTCGAAGAGCCTGGAGAACCCGAACGAGTTCGTGCTCGTCGAGGCATTCACCGACGAAGGCGCAGACCCGCACGTCACCAGCGATCACTTCGCCGACGGCCTCGAAGCCATGCGCCCGCACCTGGCCTCGACCCCGAAGATCGTCTCCCGCAAGATCGACGGCGAAGGCTGGGACGAGATGGGCGAACTGAAGATCGACTGATCGCCTACCAGGCCTTCAACACCGGTCGATCGAGCACATAGACTTCTGCCATGGCGACCAAAGCGCAGAACATCGCATCGATCGAAAAGGCCCTCGGCGAACCATGGGCCGACACCCGTGCTCGCTTGGAGGCGGCCGGGGGAGCGTCGGCGAGTCACAAAGAGCTCGCCGACGCTCTCTATCCCCAGTTCGACGGCAGAGTCGACAACCACGGCTGGTGGGTCCAGGGCGCCGTCGTCGCCTATGAGCAGGAGATCGGACGCCGAGTTCCCGGCCAGCGCACCGACGGCACTTTCGACGTCGCCGTCTCCCGCACAATCCCCGGCGATCGTTCCGCACTCATCGAAAAATTCGCGTCCCTCGTCGGCGACACCCTCAACGAGGTGGCCCTCGACGGTGATCCCCGCACCTCGGAGACGGCGAAGCGGTCCTTCTGGCGAGCCGACCTCGAGGGCGGCATCAAGGTCGAAGCCGCAGCCGAGACGAAGAGCGAAGACAAGTCCCTCTTCGTCCTCACCACGTCAAAGCTTCCCAGCCCCGAAGCCCTGGAGGAATGGCGGGCCTTCGGCAAGAAGTTCCTCAAACAGCTCTGAGCTCTGACCGTCCGGCAGCTCTGATCGACCGGCGGAACGGCTCCGACTTCTCATGAGCACGGCAGCTCCGGGACACCCGATCCGCCTCAGCCGATGATCGGGTTCCAGACTCCGAGCACGTGAGCTGCACCGATCGCGACCGCGCAGACGGCCAGACTCATCAGCACCGCCACGACATCTCGGACCGCGAACTTCGACCGCCTGCGCCACGTGCGGCCCGAACGACCGAATGCCCGCCCCTCCATCGCCATCGCCAAGGTCGTTGCCCGGCGAATCGAGACCACGAGCAGAACGAATACCCCGCTGAAGAGGCTGCCCGTGCGCCGCAGAAGCGAACCGCCCGCGACACCTCTGGCCCGCCTGGCCATCGCCAGCACCTGCCACTCACTGACCAACAGTCCGAGCAGACGCGAGGCCGCGAGAACCGAGACCACAACGACCTCTGGCAGCCGCAGATGCTGAATCAGCGCATCGGCGAGATCACGCGGATCGATCGTCGACGCGAGCACGATGAGCGGGATCGCCAACGCCAAGGCACGGACGAAGATCGCCGCGGCGGCCGTCAGCGAACCTGTGGTGAACAGAATCGGACCGAAGGCGACGACCACATCCCCGGTCTTCTCCGCCAACAAGGCCGTGCCCCAAGCGGCGAGCAGAGCTCCGGCAGGGAGGAACCACAGCCGCTTGGCCGCGGCCACCAGATCGAGTCCCGTCGCCGGCAGCGCCAGCACTGCCGCGAGCAGCACCACCCCGGCAGAGGCGAGATCAATGCTCAGCAGCGCCCCGACCATGAGGATGAGGGCCACTGCGATCTTCGTCAGCGGATTGCACCGAGCCAAAGCGGTGGAACGCACCACGGGGATGAGCTGTCCCGGATCCTGTACGGCGGCCTCGGGGGAGGGGCGAGAATGCACATCGAGACTGTCACTCACCGCGATCACCCGCCCTGACACGCGATTCCGACTCGTCGACGACATTGCGATCTCCACTCATGCAGCCGCCGAGCTCGAGGACGTCGGCACCTATGGCCTCGAGGAACGCCTGATCATGGCTGACCGCGACCACCGCGGAACCGTGTTCCAAGGCATCGAGGAACATCTCCACCAACCCCGCCCACGTGAGCGCATCCTGACCGAAGGTCGGCTCATCGACGATGAGCACCCGTGGCCGGGGAGCCAGCATCGCCGCCACCGACAGGCGTCGCTTCTCCCCACCTGAGAGACTCTGCGGATGAGCCTGCGCCAACCCGGTGAGACCGAGTCCCTCAAGAAGCTCATCCACCCGTGCCTGCGACTCGGCGGCAGGCCACCCGGCCAGCCGGGGACCCAGCTCGAGTTCGGTCGCCACGCTCGAGGTGAGGAACTGGTGTGCCGGTTCCTGGAAGACCATGCCGATGCGCGCCGCCAGCTGCTTCGACGGCCAGGCGAATGGCCGGGCCCGTTTGGCTCCGTCCCGCAGGGCCGCCTCGGCGAGGACCTGTCCGGAGAATTCGGGCAGCAGACCCGCCAGGGTCAGGGCCGTGGTCGATTTGCCTGCCCCGTTCGCACCGACGATTCCGAGCGCCTGACCAGCGCTCAGGCTCACGTCCAGACCGGCCGCGGCGGGAGCGGCCATGCGTGGTCGAGCAACGCTGAGCCGATGGGTGCGCAGCAGAACCTCGCCGAGGCGGCCCGACGTTCTATCGATTCTCGCGGTCCCGCCTCGGCGCGGGGTGGGGGAGTTCTGCGGCATCCAGATTCCGCAGTCGATGAGCGTCTCGGTCAGGGCCGCCTCGGTGAAGATCTGCCCCGGCGGGCCTTGGGCGGCGATGCCTTCGCGGCCGAGCACGATGACCCTATCGACGTGATCGAGCCACAGCTCCACCCGGTGTTCGACGATGAGCATGGTCGCCTGTGTCTCGGCTTGCACGGTGAGCACGGCATCGCGGACCTCGGTCGCCGAGGCGGGATCGATATTGGCCGTCGGTTCGTCGAGGACGATGACCTCCGGGGCCATCGCATGGATCCCGGCCAGAGCCAGCCGCTGCTTCTGCCCACCGGACAGAGCGGCACTCGGATGCTCCGGCGGCAGATCGAGTCCCAGCGCCTGCAGGGACTCGGGGACCTGAGCGTCGATTGTCTCGGACGGGAGTCCGAGGTTCTCCATCCCGAACGCCACATCATCACCGATGCGGGAGAAGATCACCTGAGAATCGGGATCTTGGAGGACCAGCCCGGTGCTGCCTCGGCGCGGATCCGGTTTCTCACCGCCGACGAGGAGTTCACCGGTGGTCTCACCCGATTCCTCGGGCAGGACACCGGCGACGGCGTGGAGGAACGTCGATTTGCCGGCCCCGGAGGCGCCGAGCAGCAGCACTTTCTCTCCGGCCGCGATCTGCAGGTCGAGCGGACCGACAGCCGGCTGGTCACGGTCGGTGTGCGTCCATGAGAAGCCGACGGCCGTGATCGGCAGCGCCATCAGCGCAGACGGCCGGAGGCGAAGGAGCTCAGAGCACCCGTGGCCGCGATCGCCCGATAGGCGAACCAGGCGCCGATCCCGGAGATGACGAGGCCGGAGACGATCGCGCAGACGGCGTAGATCGCCTGGAAGCCGAAATGCCATTCGGCGTTGTACATGATGTTCTCGCTCACGGCCATGAACGCAGCCGCCAGCATGCCCGATGCGGCGGTGACCCACAGGGTGAAGCGCTTGTAGCCGAAGGCGGCGAAGACGAGTTCGGCACCGAGGCCCTGCAGCAGACCCGAGAGCAGAACGGTTGCTCCGAAGTGGGAGCCGAGGACGGCTTCGACGATGGCGGCGATGAGTTCGCACAGGAGCGCGGCACCGGGTTTGCGGATGATCGCACCGGCGAGCGGACCGGCCAGCACCCAGAGCCCGGCGATGAGGCCGATCGACGGCGGGAATGCCTGGAAGGCGAGTTCGAGGACCTTCCAACTCAGCGCCAACACCCAGAACACGAGTCCCACGGCGATGCCGAGAACGGCGGTGGTGACATAGTCGACCACCCGCCACTGTTTGGATTTCGGCGCCGCGGTGAAGGCGCGTGAAGGGGTGGGGGTGGTGTTCGGCGTGGTGGTTTTCGGCATTGTGCCTCCTCATTTCAAGGAGGGGTGAAGAGTCTCGACTTCCTTCGGCGGTGCTAACCGCATCAGGTTCGAGGGTCTGCAGCTTCTTCTGCACTCTCAGCGCCCCTGACGGCGCTCCCCTGTCGTAGCCACCACTGTACAACAGGGGAGCGAAGCTGCGACCGGAATCGGAAGCGGAGCAGAGGCCGGGATCGGTCATCGAGGATTCACTTCCCGTTTCCCTCGCCGTCGACGGGCCTCGAGCGACCGGACACTACTAGTCAGTAGGAATGGGCGGGTGAATATGCATCGACTTAAGAGACCGCTCAGTGCCCTGTCCGCCGCCACCCTGCTCGCCGCTCTGGTGGCGGCCCCGGTGCCCGTGCGTGCCGAACCATCTCTCGGCTCCGGAGGGCCGACCGCGTCCCAGGGCACGAATGCTGACTCTGCTCAGACTCCGAGCCCGGACCGGGCGGATTCGCCCGCCGAGGCGGATGCGGGGAGCGAGGCGATCACCGATCCCGTAGTGCAGGTCGGGGCCGACTCGACGGCGCGCAACCTCTCGTGGATGAGCGAGAGCTCCGGCGGAGGCGAGGTCCGGTGGGCGCCGGTGCGTGAACTCGAGGGAGGCGAACTTCCGGCCGACGCGGCAACAGCAGAGACCGCGGACTCCGGTCTTGCCACCGACCTCAAACGTCACTTCAACCATGCGAGCATGACCGACCTGGAGCCCGACACCGAATACGCCTACCAGGTCGGCAGCGAAGAGGACGGGTTCACCGAGGTGCAGCAATTCACCACAGGATCTGCTGGAGGAGAGGACGAATTCCTCGTCTTCGGCGACCCCCAGGTCGGTGCCGGAGGCGGAGATCCCGACGACGCTGCCGGTTGGGACCGGACCCTGTCCTCGGCAGTGGCCACCGCCGACGAACCGAGCTTCTTCTACTCGCTGGGAGACCAGGTCAACTCCGCCGGCAACCAGGAGCAGTATGCTCAATACCTGGCACCGGAAGCGACCCGCACGATCCCGCAGGCGACGACGATCGGCAACCACGATGTGTCTTCGAAAGCCTACGAGCAGCACTTCAATCGACCCAATGTCAGCCAGGATCACGGCGGTGGCGGCGTCATCACCTCCGGAGGCGACTACTGGTTCATCGAAGACGGAGTCCTGTTCCTCAACATCAACTCGAACAGCCCGGACGTGGATGCCCACGCCGAGTTCATCGACGAGGTCGTCGCCGAGCACGGAGACCAGGCACGCTGGACTGTTCTCGGGTTCCACCACTCGATCTATTCGACGGCCACGCACTGGGATGACCTCGACGTCAAACGGCTGCGGAAGGCGATCCCTCCGGTCGCGGCCCGCAACGACATCGACCTCGTCGTCTCCGGCCACGACCACATCTATAACCGCACCTTCCTCATGGACGGCGAAGGCAAGCCTGTTGAGGGCTCCGAAGCGGGAGCCGAGGAAGAGAAGGAAGACGGGCAGACGCTCTACCTCACGCTGACCTCCTCGTCAGGGTCGAAGTTCTATGACTACGTTCCCGGTCTCGACTGGGAAGGCAAGAGCGTCCACAACGACGTGCCCGCCTTCACCCGGGTCCGGGTCAGCGACGAAGCGCTGCGGGCGACGACCTATGAGGTGCCGGCAGGTGGGACACCGGCCGATGGTCAAAGCGCGGAAGCGCAGGCCGCAGCCGAGCAGATCGACGATGTCGAACTCAGGCGCGCCGAGGCGGAAGAACCAGCCCCGGATGACGATGCGGAGGCCGACGCCGGTTCCGGAGCCGGCGCCGGCTCCGGTGCAGACTCCGCGGCAGGTGCTGATGATGCAGGTGCGAATGATGACGCCGACAGTGCAGGAACGAGCGACGACGCAGACGCAGACGCAGATTCCGAGGATGCCGGAACCAGTGACGACGCAGATGCAGGTGCCGATGGTCCGAGTGCAGCTGCCGATGCTGGTACGGGTGGCACCGCCTCCGACGGTGCTGCCTCGGGTGGTGTGGGGTCTGACGGTACCGACGACGGGAACGGATCCGACGCCGGCACGGCAGGTG
Organism: Brevibacterium sp. MGP-B1; assembly: GCF_057766545.1. Classification (NCBI taxonomy): domain Bacteria; kingdom Bacillati; phylum Actinomycetota; class Actinomycetes; order Micrococcales; family Brevibacteriaceae; genus Brevibacterium; species Brevibacterium sp. MGP-B1. Next base: position 408,949 of record NZ_CM173407.1, read on the forward strand.
CCGGCACCGCAGGCACCGCCGACTCCGGCGCCGAGGCAGATTCAGCCGAGGCGGCCGAGGCGAACGCCGCAGGAACGGGCGATGATTCGGATTCATCCGGGACCGCCTCGGCGAGTGGGGACGGAGACCTGCCCCGCACCGGCGGTGGGCTCACACTGCCCTTGGCTGTCGGCGCGGGGGCGCTGGCACTCGGCGCGGCACTCCTCGTTGTGAGCCGTCGCCGCCGAGGTGCCGGACTCAGCTGATCGGCACAGCCTTGCTGATCAACCCGGCGCTGTCGATCAGCTCGGAACCACCATGACCGGACCCTCGGCGTGGTTGAGGACTCCGCGCGAGACGGATCCCAGCAGAGCGCTGCGGATCCGTCCGCGCCCACGGGTGCCCATCACCGTCAGCTGTGCGCGCGAGCTGATCTCGACGAGGATCTCCGTGGGATCGCCGACCGGCACCGAGGTGGTCACCGCCAGATCCGGGAACTGCTCCGCTAGCGTCGCGGCTTCCTTCTCGAGTGATTCGGTCAGCTGCCGCTGCCGGCGCGCGGTGACCTCGGAGCTGAGTTCGAGGTCGGGGTACCAGTAGAGCCATTCCTCACCGGCCGGCAGCACCACGACGAGTTCGAGCTCTGTGCCCCGTAAGGCGGCCTCGGCGGCGGCCGTGAACATGGCGACCCGACCGCTGTCGGAACCGTCGACCGCGACGACGACTGGGCCGTTGCCGGCCGTTGCCGAGGCCGACCGTTCGGAAACGACGATCGTCGGGCAGTGAGCGTGGGCAGGCAACGCCGTGGACACGGATCCGAGGACTCGACCCATGAAACCGCCGCGGCCGCGGGCGCCGACGATGGCGACCTCGGCATCGGCGCTGAGCGTGACGAGCGCACCGGCGGAATTGCCGGGTGCCGTGCGGAAGGACTTCTCACCGGAGTAGTCGCGCAGAAGTTCGACCGCCTCGGCGAGGGTCTTCTCGGCTTCCTTCTTCGCCTTGTCATCCTCGGGTTCACTGGGGATGGAGGCCATATTCGGGTAGATCATCGTCGGCAGCTCATAGGCGGTGACGACGGTGAGAACGGTCCTGCGGCGTTCGGCCTCGAGTGCGCCGTAGCGGACGGCTTGGGCGGCGAGCTCGGAGCCGTCGAAGCCGACGAGGACGCCGAGTTCGAGGTTGAGGCCGGATTCGGACGAACTGGTTTGAGCAGACATCTCGCACCTCTCGATCGGGGCCTGTCCAACCCAGACGCCGACGACGGCCCCGACTGGCGGTATCGTCCGCGTCGCTTTCAGTCTACCAAGACATTTCTACAAGATGTAGAAAAAGCGTGGGGCGAGAGGGCCCGTCTCACCTGGGCGTGCATCCGGCTCAGACGCGGAAGCCCAGATGGGCCAGTGCGATGCGCAGGATATGGTCCTGGCCGTAGCAGAGCTCGCCGACGATATCGGGACGCAGGGTCTCTTCGGGGGTCAGCCAATCGAGGCTGAGGGCATCGGCCCGCGGGGTGCATTCGCCGCGGACCTCCATGATGAAGCACATGGCGATCGCATGCTGGCGCGGATCGTGGAGGAGAGCCGAACCCTCGGTGGGGAAGTACTCGGCGATGTGGAACGGGCTGATCGCAGGCGGAATGACCGGCAGCGCCATCGGGCCGAGGTCGTTCTCGGCGTGACGCACCAGTGCGGTGCGGATCGTCTCATGGAAGCGGATCCGCCCGCCCACGACCTCTCGTCCGAGGGTGCCGTCCTCGAGGCTGCGCAGCAGCAGGCCGATGCGTTCGACGTTGCCAGTCTCGCCCACCCGCACCGGGATGGCGTTGACATAGGGGATCGGCATGCGTCTGCGCAGGCGCGCGTATTCCGCGTCGTCGAACCAGTTCTCGTCGAAGTCCAGGGCAGTCCGAGTCATGACCCAATATTCCCACAACCATCCCTCGCGGCAGAAGAGCATGGAGACCCCGTTGGTGAACTGGGACACGCTTCGGGTAAAATATCTTGATGTCGAGATAAATTTCCGACCGGCAGGGACCTGTCGAGTGACGTGGCCTACAGTTGTGTCAGCACTATGTGACCATTTCCGGTCAAGGACTATGAAGGGGTATCCATGATCAATCATGAAGTCCGCACCTACAAGAGCTCAGAGAACCTGGCTCGCGAAGATCAGCTCGCATGGAAGATCGCCGAGGTCGCATCCGACCCGACGCCGGTCGATTCCGAAGTCACCGAAATGGTCATCAACCGCGTCATCGACAACGCTTCCGTCGCTGCCGCATCCGTGCGCCGCTCCGCTCCGACCCACGCTCGCGAACAGGCCCAGACCCACCCGTTCAATCCCGGTGCCAACATCTTCGGCCTGCCGGTGAGCGACCGCTTCTCACCGGAATGGGCCGCTTGGGCCAACGGTGTGGCCGTGCGCGAACTCGATTTCCACGACACCTTCCTCGCCGCAGAGTACTCGCACCCCGGTGACAACATCCCGGCCGTGCTCGCAGTCGCCCAGCACAAGGGCATCGGCGGCAAGGACCTCATCAACGGCATCGCCACCGGCTACGAGATCCAGGTCGACCTCGTCAAGGGAATGTGCCTGCACGAGCACAAGATCGACCACGTCGCCCACCTCGGTCCCTCGGCCGCAGCCGGCATCGGCGCCCTGCTCCACCTGCCCACCGAGATCACTTTCCAGGCCGTCCAGCAGGCTCTGCACGTGACCACCGCGACCCGTCAGTCGCGCAAGGGCGAGATCTCGTCCTGGAAGGCCCACGCTCCGGCCTTCGCCGGCAAGATGGCCGTCGAATCCGTCGACCGTGCGATGCGCGGCGAGGGCGCCCCGAACCCGATCTACGAAGGTGAGGACGGCTTCATCGCCTGGATCCTCTCCGGCCCCGAAGCCCGCTACACCATCCCGCTGCCGGGCAAGGGCGAAGCGAAGCGCGCGATCCTCGACACCTACACCAAGGAGCACTCGGCCGAATACCAGGCCCAGGCGCTCATCGACCTCGCCCGCAAGCTCGGCGGACAGATCGAGGACCTGACGAAGATCAAGCGCATCGTCATCCACACCTCGCACCACACCCACAACGTCATCGGCACCGGTGCGAACGATCCGCAGAAGATGGATCCTGGTGCCAGCCGCGAGACCCTCGACCACTCGATCATGTACATCTTCGCCGTGGCCATGCAGGACCAGGGCTGGCACCACGAGCACTCGTATGCTCCCGAGCGCGCCGGCCGTCGCGACACTGTCGAACTGTGGCACAAGATCGAGACCACCGAGGATCCCGAGTGGACCCGCCGCTACCACTCGATCGACCCGAACGAGAAGGCCTTCGGCGGACGAGTGGAGATCGAGTTCGAAGACGGCTCGACGCTGACCGACGAGATCGCCGTCGCCGACGCCCACCCCTTCGGTGCCCGTCCCTTCGCTCGTGCGAATTACATCGAGAAGTTCAAGACCCTGGCCGAGGGCATCGTCTCCGACTCGGAGCAGACTCGCTTCCTCGATCTCGCCGAGAACCTCGAGAGCCTCGACGCCAAGGGCGTTGCGGAGCTGAGCTTCGCCGTCGACGGACTCGAGCACAGCGGATCGAAGGGCATCTTCTGATGCTCGGCGCACAGGCAACCCCCGCCGAGCGCCGCGCCAAGTTCCGCGAGCTGCTCGCCGGTGATCAGATCGTCCAGTTCCCCGGCGCCATCAACCCGATCAACGCTCAGCTCATCGAGCAGACCGGCTTCGAAGGCGTCTACATCTCCGGCGGAGCATTCTCCGCGGCCATGGGTCTGCCCGATATCGGGCTGACCACGCTGACCGAGGTGGCCGACCACGGACGCAATATCGCGCGGGTGACGAACCTGCCGACCTTCATCGACGCCGACACCGGATGGGGCGAAGCCATGAACGTGGCCCGTACCGTTCAGGAGTTCGAGGACGCCGGAATCTCGGGCATGCACCTGGAGGACCAGGTCAACCCGAAGCGCTGCGGCCACCTCGACGGCAAGGAGGTCGTGACCGCGGCCGAGATGTCCAAGCGCATCAAGGCCGCTGTCAAGGGCCGCCGGGACGAGAACTTCGTCATCTGTGCCCGCACCGACTCCCGCGCCGGGGAAGGCCTCGACGCCGCCATCGACCGAGCGAAGGCCTACGCCGATGCGGGAGCGGACATGATCTTCCCCGAAGCGATGCGAGACTTGGGCGAATTCGAGAGATTCGCCTCGGCCGTCGATGTGCCGATCCTGGCGAACATGACGGAATTCGGAAAGAGTGAACTGTTCACCACCGAACAGTTGGCGAATGTCGGAGTCAAGCTTGTGATCTACCCGGTCACGACTCTGCGCATCGCCATGGGTGCGATCAAATCGGGCCTGCAGACCATTCGGGACAAGGGCACTCAGGTGGACCTGCTCGAGGGCATGCAGACCCGTGCGGACCTGTATGACACGATCGACTACGCGGCGTACAACGAGTTCGATGCCGCAGTCTTCAACTTCTCACAGGAGGGTCACCAGTGACCGAAGAAATCAAGAAGGGCCTCGCCGGTGTCGTGGTCGACACCACCGCAGTGTCCAAAGTGGTCCAGGAGACCAACTCGCTGACCTACCGCGGCTATCCCGTGCAGGAGCTCGCCGCCAAGCGCAGCTTCGAGGACGTCGCCTACCTCATCTGGAACGGCGAACTGCCCACCGAGGCGCAGCTGGCAGAATTCCAGGAACGCGAACGCTCCCAGCGTGAGATCGATGACAAGCTCGTCGACCTCATCCTCGGCCTGCCCAAGGACTGCCACCCGATGCACGTCGTGCAGACGGCTGTGGCCTACCTGGGTGCCGTCGACCCCGAGGCCGACACCGAGGGCGCCGAGGCGAACCTCGCGAAGGCCGAGCGTCTCTACGCCCAGCTGCCGACGATCGTGGCCATCGACCACCGTCGTCGTCACGGACTCGACCCCGTCGCCCCGACGAAGGATCTCGGCTACGCCGCGAACTTCTTCAAGATGGTCTTCGACGAAGTTCCCGCCGAGGAGGTCGTGCGCTGCTTCGACGTCTCGATGATCCTCTACGCCGAGCACTCGTTCAACGCCTCGACCTTCACCGGTCGCGTCATCACCTCGACCACATCGGACCTGTACTCGGCAGTCGCCGGTGCCGTCGGCGCCCTCAAGGGCCCCCTGCACGGCGGAGCGAACGAAGCCGTCATGGCGATGCTCGAAGAGGTCGGCACCGCCGACAAGGCTTCGGCCTGGATCGACGAGGCACTGGCCAAGAAGGCGAAGATCATGGGCTTCGGCCACCGCGTGTACAAGAACGGCGATTCGCGCGTTCCCACCATGCGCAAGGCCTTCGAGGACATGGTGGCCGTCAAGGGTGCGAACGATCTGCTGGATCTGTACAACACCTTCGAAGAGGACTTCGTCGGGCGCAAGGGCATCTACCCGAACCTCGACTACCCCTCGGGCCCGGCCTACCACCTCATGGGCTTCGACACCGAGCAGTTCACCCCGATCTTCGTGATGGCCCGCATCACCGGCTGGACCGCTCATATCTTCGAACAGCAGGCGAACAACGCCCTCATCCGTCCCCTGAGCGCCTACGACGGTGAGGACCAGCGCGAGGTTCCCGACAACCGGGGCTGACCTCTCGAAAGGCAGAACACACACATGAGACCAGACGGCTCCTACCGTCCGGTCGATCTCGAGGGTTTCGACTTCACCGTCTCCGGTGGGGTCGGAACCCTCGTCATTGATCGGACCGAAAAACGCAATGCGATCTCCCGGCCCATGTGGCGGGCGCTGCCGCAGATCATCGCGAACGTCGATGCCGACGATTCGATCGGCGCGCTGGTGATCACCGGGGCCGGCGGGCACTTCTCCGCCGGTTCGGACATCGCCGACCTCAACGTCGCACTCGCGGACTTCTGGGAACTCAATTCCACCGCCGAGGCGGCCCTGGCGAACTCGCGGACCCCGACGATCGCTGCGATCACAGGCAACTGCGTGGGCGGTGGAACGGAGATCGCCGCGGCCTGCGACATCCGCATCGCCGCCCCCGGATCGATCTTCGGCGTCACCGCCGCCAAACTCGGACTCGTGTACCCGGCTGGACCCACGAAGCGGCTGGCTGAGATCCTCGGCGACGCCTGGGCACGGTACCTGCTCATCACGGCCTCGATCGTGAAGTTCGAGAAGATGGCCGAACTCGGGTTCTTCCACGAAGTCTCCGACACCCCGCTCGAGACGGCACAGGCCCTGGGGGAGCGGATCGTGGGACTGTCCCGGCTCAGCCAGGTCGGAGCCAAGGCGATCCTCGACGGTGAACTGACGGAGGACACTGAGCCGCCTCGGTGGCTCGATGACGCCTACCGGGACGAGATCATCCGCGGTCAGGAAGCCTTCTTCGCCAAGGAACCGCCGGAATTCGGCTTCGCCAAAACTGCTTGGCAGAACGGCCCCCAGGTTCGTTCTCAGGGAGTCCCGCGGAGAGGATAAACTGGGCGAATGCGCCTAGCAGTCCTCGATATCGGCTCCAACAGCGTCCACCTCCTGGTCGTCGACGCCCACGTCGGAGCACCGCCCTTGCCGGCCACCTCGCACAAGGAGGTGCTCCGACTCGCCGAATTCCTCAGCGACGACGGAACGATCGACTCCGAAGGGCAGGAACGGCTGCGGTCCTTCATCGCCGATGCCGTCGAGATCGCCGAAGACCAAGGGGCGGAGCAGATCCTCGCCTTCGCCACCTCGGCGGTCAGGGAGGCTCCGAACGGGATCGGACTCATCGAATCGATCAACGCTCAGCTCGGGGTCACCCTCAACGTGATGTCGGGACGGGACGAGGCCCGCGTGACCTTCCTCGCCGCCCGCCGCTGGTTCGGGTGGTCGGCCGGGAAAATCCTGCTGCTCGACATCGGCGGCGGCTCACTCGAGATCGCGGCAGGACAGGACGAATACCCGCAGGCGGCCGTGTCGATTCCGCTCGGCGCCGGACGCACCTATTCGGAGTTCCTCCCGGACCCGATGCCCACTGAAGAGGACATCCACCGCCTGCGCAAGCATGCCCGGGCGCAGATCGGACGCATCGCCGGCGACATCAACCGCGTAGGAGTGCCCGACCAGGTCGTCGGGTCGTCGAAGACCTTCCGCTCGCTGGCCCGCATCGCCGGCGCCGCCCCGAGCGGAGACGGAATCTATGCTCCGCGGAAGCTCTTCCGCCGCGACCTCGAAGGCATCATCGACACCCTCGCCTCCCGCACCCCCGCGGAACGTGCGACCCTGCCCGGCGTATCCGAAGCCCGAGCCGGACAGGTGCTGGCCGGAGCAATCGTCGCCGAGGCGGCCTTCACGATCTTCGACATCGGCGTCATGAACATCTCCCCATGGGCGCTGCGTGAAGGCATCATCATGCGCAAACTCGACCTCCTCGACTCGGCCGAACAGTCATCGGCGATGCGCGTCGAACCCGTCGCCGCCCTCGATTGAGTCTTCGGCGGGTCGCACGCCGGCGTTCCCCCGGACGCAGCCGAGCCGCCTGCCCATCAGGTGGTTTGCTATCGGAATTCAGGTTCGCCTGCTAGTTTTTGATTAGTCGCCGAGGCGGCACCCGCACTGATCTGCCCGTGCCGACATCGGTGAAAGCCCGAATCTTCTGACGGAAAGCATGAATCTGCTGATGCGAAATGGTGAGCTGTCCCCGAACTTCCGCGACCAGGCGCTGGAGACTCTGAAGAAGACGAGCGCGGCCGACCCGCTCGACGTCTTCGTCGTCGGCGGGGGAGTGACCGGAGCAGGATCGGCCTTCGACGCAGCCACCCGCGGACTCAAGGTCGGTGTCGTCGATGCCAAGGACTGGGCCTCGGGAACCTCGTCCCGGTCCTCGAAGCTCATGCACGGCGGACTGCGGTACCTCGAGATGCTCGACTTCAAGCTCGTCGCCGAGGCGCTCAAGGAACGCGACCTGCTGCTCCAGCACACCGCGCCGCACCTCGTCGAACCTGTCGCCTTCGTGTTCCCCTTCGAGCACCGCCTCATCGACCGGGCCTTCATCGGCTCCGGCGTGCTCCTCTACGACACGATGGCCACCCGGCCGGGCCGCAAACGGGCCGTTCCGATGCATCGCCACCTGGGGAAGAAGGCACTGAGCGCCCACTTCCCGGGCTTGGCCGACGACGCCGCCGTCGGAGCCCTCGAATACTATGACGCGAAGGTCGACGACGCCCGCTTCGTCATGACCCTGGTCCGCTCGGCCGTGAGCTACGGGGCCGCTGCCGCCAACCATGTCTCCGTCATCGGCTACCTCCACGACGGCGATCAGGTCACCGGCGTCCACGCCCGGGACGAGATCACCGGTGAAGAGTTCGACATCCACGCCCGCCGCACCATCCTCGCCGGTGGAGTCTGGACCGAAGAGCAGCAGGATCTGGCGAAGGCCGATGCCGGACTCAAAGTGCTCGCCTCCAAAGGCGTGCACATCACCGTGGCCGAGGACAAGATCAAAGCCGACCCGAACACCGGAATCATCTCGAAGACGGAGAAGTCCGTCCTCTTCGTCATCCCGTGGGAAGGCTACTGGGTCATCGGCACCACCGACACCCCGTGGAACGAAGACGTCGACGCACCCGTGGCGACCTCGCAGGACATCGACTACCTGCTCGAACATGCCAACGCCATCCTCGCCGACAAACTCACCCGCGAGGATGTCATCGGCGTCTACTCCGGACTGCGGCCGCTGCTCCAGCCGGTCGTCAAGGAAGGGCAGGCCTCGACGAAGGTCTCCCGCGAACACACAGTGATGGAAGTCGAACCGGCCCTCGCCGCGATCGCCGGCGGCAAGTTCACCACCTACCGAGTGATGGCCGAAGACGCCGTCGACTTCGTCCTCGGTGACGACGCGAAGGACCGCAGGTCACTCACCGAATCCGTGCCGCTGCTCGGTGCCCAGGGCGTCGGTGCGCTGAGGCGCGGCCAATCCGGGATCGCGGAGAAGTACGAATGGGACGAGGACCGCGTCAAACGACTCATCCGCCGCTACGGAACCCTCATCGAGGATCTGCTCGACCTCGTCGATGAGGATCCGGAACTCGGACAGCCGTTGGACGGTGCCGAACGCTACCTGCGCGTCGAAGCCCACTACGCGGCCGCCGCGGAGGGAGCCGTCCACCTCGGCGACATCCTCGAGCGGCGGATGCGGCTGAACTACGAGACCCGGGACCGGGGGAAGAACGCCGCCGAGGCGGTCGCGGCCATCGTCGCACCCGTCCTCGGATGGGACGACGACCGGCAGACGGCCGAGGTCGAGGCGTTCAACGCCCACGTCGACGCCCAGGTAGCGGCCGAGTCCACCGACGACGACGCCTCGGCGGCGGCCCTGGTCGGACCAATGCTGGCCTGAGCAATTTCCTGGTGCCGGCACAGAGGAGAGAGCTGTGCCGGCACCACCGGCAACACCCTGTACCTGCACCACCCAGGTGCACCCGCACCAGCGTCACCGTCTGTCAATGCTGACAGTGACGAGACCTGAGAACACACGAACAATGAGGAGTTTGTGAGATATGGGCACCATCTTTCTCTATGAGATCGCCGGTACGGCGATGCTCATCCTGCTCGGCGTCGGCGTCGTCGCCAATGTCGTACTCGCCAAAACCAAAGGCAACGGAGGCGGCTGGCTGCTGATCTCGTTCGGTTGGGGACTCGCGGTCTTCGCCGGTGTGTTCGTCGCCTATAAGACCGGCGCACACCTCAATCCGGCTGTGACGATCGGCATCCTCTCCAGTGGTGCCGACGAATACGCGGACGGGATCCCCGTCACCTTCGCGAACACGGTGGCCTACCTCGCCGCCGAGCTCATCGGAGCGATGATCGGTGCGTTCCTCGCCTGGGCTGTCTACAAGAAGCACTACGACGAGGAGAAGGATGCGGGGAACATCCTCGGCACCTTCTCCACCGGTCCGGAGATCCGCTCGTACGCCTGGAACTTCGTCACCGAGGTGATCGCGACGTTCGTGCTCGTCGTGGTCATCCTGCTCTTCGGTGGGACACCGGACAAGCTCGGACCGTTGGCAGTGGCACTCATCGTCGTCGCCATCGGCGCCTCGTTGGGAGGGCCCACCGGCTACGCCATCAACCCGGCTCGTGACCTCGGACCGCGCATCGTCCACGCTCTCCTGCCGATCCCGAACAAGGGCAGCTCCGACTGGGCCTATTCCTGGGTGCCGATCGCCGGACCTCTCGTCGGCGCCGTCCTAGCAGGCCTGGTCTCCCAGGCCTACATCTAAGTACGATCACAGACAACTGAGCACGATCACAGACAAACCACTTCGACACAGGAGTCAGAATGAGTCAGGAAAAGTTCATCCTCGCCATCGACCAGGGCACCACCTCGTCGCGGGCGATCGTCTTCAACCATGACGGACAGATCGTGTCGTCCGGCCAGCTCGAGCACGAGCAGATCTTCCCTCGTGCCGGCTGGGTAGAGCACGACCCGGTTGAGATCATCAAGAACACCAATGAGGCGATCGGGCAGGCGCTGGCCCGGGCGAACATCAATCGTCACCAGCTCGAGGGTGTGGGCATCACGAACCAGCGCGAGACCACCGTCATCTGGAACAAGCGCACCGGCGAACCCGTCTACAACGCCATCGTGTGGCAGGACGCCCGCACCCAGAAGGTCTGCGATGAGCTTGCCGGGGACGAAGGACCGGATAAGTACAAGGACCGGGTGGGTCTGCCCCTGGCGACCTACTTCGCCGGCCCGAAGGCCAAATGGATCTTCGACAACGTCGACGGGGTCAAGGAAGCCGCCGCGGCCGGGGACCTGCTCTTCGGCACCATGGACACCTGGGTGATCTGGAACCTCACCGGCGGGGTCAACGGCGGAATCCACGTCACCGACGTCACCAACGCCTCGCGGACGATGCTGATGAACATCGACACCCTCGACTGGAACCCCGACATCGCGGCAGATATGGGCATTCCCGTCGAGATGCTGCCCGAGATCAAGTCCTGCTCGGAGATCTACGGCTACGGGGCGAAGAACGGGCTGATCATCGACACCCCGATCTGCGGCATCCTCGGTGATCAGCAGGCCGCGACCTTCGGCCAGGCCTGCTTCGAGAAGGGGCAGGCGAAGAACACCTACGGCACCGGCAACTTCATGCTCATCAACACCGGCAATGAGCCGGTGGCCAGCAAGAACGGGCTGCTCACCACGGTCGCCTACAAGATCGGCGAGGACGAAGCCGTCTACGCACTCGAGGGATCGGTGGCGGTGACCGGTTCGCTCGTGCAGTGGCTGCGCGACAACTTCGGCATCATCAAGGACGCCCCCGAGGTCGAGACCCTGGCCAAACAGGTCGAGGACAACGGTGGCTGCTATATCGTGCCCGCGTTCTCCGGACTCTTCGCCCCGCACTGGGAATCCGATGCCCGCGGCGTGATGGTGGGGCTGACCCGGTATGTGAACAAGAACCACATCGCTCGCGCCGCCCTGGAATCCGTGGCCTTCCAGTCGCGCGAGGTCCTCGACTCGATGAACCTCGACTCCGGTGTCGAACTCACCGAGCTCAAGGTCGATGGAGGCATGGTCGCCAACGAGACGCTCATGCAGTTCCAGGCCGACCTCCTCGGCGTGCCCGTCATCCGTCCCGAGGTCATCGAGACCACGGCACTGGGTGCGGCCTATGCGGCGGGCATCGCCGTGAAGTTCTGGAACGGTGAGGACGACGTGAAGGGCAACTGGCGCGAGGACAAGCGCTGGAACCCGTCGATGGACGACGAGACGGTCGACCGCCTCTACCGCCTCTGGAACAAGGCGGTGGAGAAGTCGAAGAAATGGGTCGACGACGACACCGAAGCCCTCTACGGCTGAATTACTACCTGACGGCGGCCCAGCAACCTCGCGCGAGGTTGCTGGGCCGCCGTCAGGTAGTTCTGGGGTGGGGGAGCCGCGTTAGACTGGAAGAGATGAGCAAGAAGTCGAAATCTCAGCGGAAGGTGTTGACCACCAAGAATTCTGCGCGCTCGAATTCGAAGCGCCACAAGGAGTACTTCGACAAACACGACGTCTATGAGAAAGACGCCCATCACGTCTCCGACAACAGGATCAGGCTCGGTCTCTCCAGCTCCTCCGTCTCACCCATGACCGTCGAGGAGACCTTCACCCAGGCAGCCAAACACGGCTACGACGGCGTCGAGATCATGGTCACTCATAACACCGAGACCCGCGACGTCGACCTCATCAACGGACTCGCCGGCGACACCGGACTCGACGTCATTTCCCTGCACGCGCCGACCCTGCTGTTCCTGCCCCGGGTGCTGCACAGAGACCATTGGGAGAAGCTGCGGATCACTGCGAACCTCGCCAAAGCGGTGGGCGCCGACACCGTCGTCCTCCACCCGCCGTTCCGGTGGCAGGGCGAGTATGCCCTCGGCTTCGTCGACGGCGTCCGCCAGGTCGCCCAGGAGACCGGTGTGAGACTGGCCGTGGAGAACATGTATCCCTGGCGGGCCGGCCTGCGCGAGGTCCAGGTCTACTATCCCGACTGGAACCCTCTGGACGAGGACTACGACGACCTCACCTTCGACTTCTCCCACGCTTCCACCGCCGGAATGAACGCCCTGGAGACGGTGGGCGAGATCTTCGACCAGCTCCGCCATGTCCACCTCACCGACGGTGCCGGCTCCCTCAAGGACGAACATCTCGTTCCGGGCGAAGGCACCATGCCCGTCGCCGAGACCCTGCAGTACCTCGCCAAACACAATTGGCAGGGCGACGTCGTCGTCGAGGTCAACACCCGATTCGTCCGCCGACAGTCAGCGCGCGAGAAGATGCTCGCCGACTCCATCGCCTTCGCTCGTGAGCACCTCGGCCTCGACGCGGATACTCCACGACGCAACGCCCACAGCCACACCCGCACCTCCGAGCACAAGCCCTCGCGATCCGGAAAAGCCGGCGCCGAGAGCTGACCCTGCGAGCGCCTGCGACCTCGCACATCACCCTGCCCGTCTTCGCCTCGCCTCGCCCGACCTCGCACTGGCACGTCTAAGCGCATAGACACCCACCGACCACCACACATCAGATATCGAAAGGCTGACGCACTTTGACCACCATCGCCTCCATCGGAACCGGCAACATGGGCACTGCCCTCATCCAGGGAATCCTCACCGCCGACGCGGGCATCACCGTCCGCGCGACGACGAATTCGACCGCCTCGGCGCAGAAACTGCGCAATGAGCTGCCCACCGCCACGGTCACCTCGGTGGAGGACGACGCTGACGCGAACCGGAACGCCGTGTCCGGTGCCGATTTCGTCTTCCTCGGTGTGAAGCCGTGGATGATGGCCCAGACCCTGCGCGAGCTCGCCGACGACCTCGACCCGAATTCCGTGCTCGTGTCCATGGCCGCCGGCGTCGCCGCGGCCGACCTTGCGAAGCTCGCCCCCGAGAATCCGATCGTGCGGATCATGCCGAACACGCCGAGCGCCATCGGCCACGGCGTCATCGCGCTGGCCCCCACCGCCGAGGTGACCGCCGCCAGCGTGGACACACTGAAGTCGCTGCTGTCGGGCGCCGGCCTCGTCGTCGATCTCGACGAATCCCAGATCCCGGCCATGACCGGCATCTCCGGTTCCGGAGTGGCGTACTTCTTCCTTCTCGCCGAAGCCATGATCGCCGCGGGCGTCAAGCAGGGCCTCAGCGAGGGCGTCGCCCGCCAGATGGTCGTGGCCACCGCCGACGGTGCCGGCCGACTCCTGACCGAGAAGCCCGACCCCGCCGCTCAGCGTCAGGCCGTGAGCAGCAAGGGCGGGACGACCTTGGCCGGTCTCCAGCAGTTCCTCGACTCCGGGATCTTCGATATCGCCGAGGCGGCCGCGCAGGCGGCAGCGGACCGTTCCCTGGAGATGGAACAGGAGAACTCCGAGGTCATCAACGGCTGAGACGGATCTCCTCGCTCAGGGGAGGACGTGGGACGAGCGGGCGATCGACACGGCCTCATGCCGGGTCCGTGCCGAGAGCTTGACCATCGCCGTATTGAGATAGGACTTCACCGTCGACTCGCGCAGCGACAGCGCCTCGGCGATGCGGGCATTCGGCCATCCCAAGGCAACATGCGAGAGGATGTCGGTCTCCCTCGGCGACAGCCTGACTGCGGGTACCGGCGTCTGGAAGTTCTCCGGATTGTGTCCGGAGAGAATATCGGCCAGGCGCGCCTCGATGCCAGTGAGCTTCTCCCTGGTCTCCTCATCGACGATCCCGGAGCGGATCGCCCTCAGCTCGGCATAGGTGTGCCGGAGAGCTTCGCGTCCCGAAGGATCCAGGTCCGGGTAGAGCAGTTCCTCCTTGACAGGGCCGCGCGGTTCCTGCCTGTATCCGAGTCGAGCGAGATCGACCGAAAGCTGTCGTACCCGTCTGACGAGGTCTCCCGTCTGCGGGGCGGCGGCATTGTAGTCCGCGCGGTGGCCGCAGTAGACCATACCGGTGACCTCACCGCCGTGCAGAGTGGGGACGGCGACGAGGACGCGGATGCCCTCTCCGAGGACCTCCTCGTCGTAATGGTGGGTGATGAGAGGGTCGATCTCATAGTCACGGGTCAGCTGCGGAGTGCCTTCGGTCATGGCCCGTCCGCCGAGGCCGCGCCCTGTGCTGACGATGAGGGTCGAGAGCAGGTCCTTGTCGGCTCCGGCGACGGCTTCGACCGCGACCGAATCCTCTTCGACCATTCCTCCGAAGACCACGTCACCGGTGCCGCTCTGGTGCAGGGAATCGACGGCTTCGACGAATAGGCGACGGGTCTCGACCTTGAGAGCCCGCGTTTCCTTGGCGTGCGCATTCATGTGAACAAGCTACCAACTTTCGGTGGTATTCCCTAGCGCATGCTGAACGTTACCTTTGGGTCATGTGATTCAGGACACTGATGTTCTGTCCATTCAAAGGAGAAAGAATGACTGACTCTGTCAACACCGGTGTTGACTTCCTCGCGGAGGAGGAGAAGCCGGAGTTCAAGGCCCTCAAACGCAAGCGCTTCTCGGTGGTGATCCCGCTGTCGATCGCGTTCCTCGTCTGGTACTTCCTCTACGTCATCCTCAGCACGTACGCCCACGATTTCATGTCGACGAAGGTCGTGGGGGAGATCAACGTCGGACTCGTATTCGGGCTGCTGCAGTTCGTGACGACCTTCGCGATCACGATGTTCTACGTCTCGTTCGCCAACAAGAAGCTCGACCCTCCCGCGGAGGCGATCCGTGAACGACTGCAAGCCGAAACGGAAGGACACCGCTCATGAGCACTTTGGCAATCGGAGACTTCGTCGCTTCGGGAGTCGACCTCCTCAGCGCAGCGACCACCGAGGTGGAGAACAACCCGGTCCTCAACATCACGATCTTCGCCGCATTCGTCGCGGTCACGATGTTCATCGTTCTGCGGGCCAGCCGCAACAACAGATCCGCTTCGGACTACTATGCGGGTGGCAGGTCGTTCACCGGACCGCAGAACGGCTTCGCCATCTCGGGTGACTACCTGTCTGCCGCGTCCTTCCTCGGCATCTGCGGTGCGATCGCCGTCAACGGCTACGACGGGTTCCTCTACTCGATCGGCTTCCTCGTCGCCTGGCTCGTCGCTCTGCTCATCGTCGCCGAACTCATGCGCAACACCGGCAAATTCACCATGGCCGATGTGCTGTCCTTCCGCCTCAAACAGCGCCCCGTGCGCATGGCAGCAGCCCTGTCGACCCTGGCGGTCTGCTTCTTCTACCTGCTCGCGCAGATGGCCGGTGCCGGCGGGCTCGTGTCTCTGCTCATGGGAATCGACGGCAAGGTCGGCCAGTCGCTGGTCATCGCCGTCGTCGGCGCGCTGATGATCATCTACGTTCTCGTCGGCGGAATGAAGGGCACTACCTGGGTGCAGATCGTCAAGGCGATTCTGCTCATCGCCGGTGCTTTCGCCATGACCATCTGGGTGCTCGCACTCAACGGCTTCAACCTCTCGACCCTGTTGGCCTCGGCCGTGGACAACGCAGCCGAAGGAGTCGGGGAAGGCGTCCTCAACCCGGGTCTGCAGTACGGCGAGAATCCGCTCGACTTCATCTCCCTGGCACTGGCGCTCGTGTTGGGCACGGCGGGTCTGCCCCACGTGCTCATGCGCTTCTACACCGTCCCCACGGCTAAGGAAGCTCGCCGTTCCGTGGTCTGGGCGATCTGGCTCATCGGTGCGTTCTACCTCTTCACCCTCGTTCTCGGATACGGTGCGGCCGCGCTCGTCGGCGCCGACGCGATCAAGAACGCTCCTGGCGGCGTGAACTCCGCGGCGCCGCTCCTGGCGCTTCAGCTCGGCGGGCCTCTGCTCATGGGCTTCATCTCCGCGGTCGCCTTCGCCACGATCCTCGCAGTGGTGGCGGGACTGGCGATCACGGCAGCGGCTTCGTTCGCTCACGATATCTACGCCAACGTCATCAAGAAGGGCAAGGTCGAGGACTCCGAGGCGGAGGTCAAGATCGCCCGTCGCACCGTTGTCGTCATCGGTGCGGTCGCGATCATCGGCGGCATCGGAGTGCAGGGGCAGAACATCGCATTCCTTGTGGCGCTGGCCTTCGCCGTCGCCGCCAGCGCGAACCTGCCCACGATCGTGTACTCGCTGTTCTGGAAGCGCTTCACCACTCGCGGTGCGGTGTGGTCGATCTACGGCGGACTGATCTCGGCGATGGTGCTCATTGCCTTCTCGCCGGTCGTCTCCGGCTCCGAGACCGCAATGATCCCCGGGGCCGACTTCGCGATCTTCCCGCTGTCGAACCCCGGCATCATCTCGATTCCGCTCGGCTTCATCCTCGGCTGGATCGCCTCGGTGACGGACCGGACGGTGGAGAGTCCCGAGCTGGCCGCCGAAATGGACGTCCGTGCCCACACCGGATTCGGCGCCGAGGAGGCTGTCGAGCACTGACCCCATCCGCCATCCGCGTGTTCGAAGTGCAGGCGACTAGATTCCGATCAAGACGTATGCACTTCGAACAAGCGGTTGTCGCTGGCTCCCTCACGCTGTCGAGTGGAGGGGCCATGTGGTGGGCTTCGGCGGGTGCGCCTCGGCGTTCGAGGCGGCGGCTGATGGGGGCCGCTTTGGTGGGATGCCGATGCGCCGGATGTGAGAAGCTGTAGACTGGTCCGAGTCGCTGACCACGGCATGATCACGCGGAATACCACCTGCGCGAACGCCTGCTGACCAGCGGCGACGTGCGGGCGTAGCTTAATGGTAAAGCTTCGGCTTCCCAAGCCGATGACGCGGGTTCGATTCCCGTCGCCCGCTCTCTTGATTCCTGTGGACTCCGCGAAATGGTACAGGTTTCTCTGTAATGCACACGGAAGAACCTGATCAGTTCAGAGCAGCCAGTACCATTGTCGTTCCGGCAGTGATGTGAGGCCGAGACGAGAGCAGTGTGAAGCCGACTGCAGGCCTCGAGCGAAGCCCATGCGAGCGGGCGCAGAGGGCCAACGAGAGACTGGGCCGCGACGCACCCTACGGGCGGCCGGCGAAGCGGCCGAGCAGCTCGACGTGACCGGCGACGATGAGCAGATCCTGTTTGCCCACGCGGGTCGTCGGATCGGCGTAGGTGAAGTCGCGGCCGGGGCTCTTGATGCCCACGATCGTAACGCCGTACTTGTCGCGGACACCGGACTCGCTGAGAGTGAAGCCCTGGATCTCCCGCGGCGGACGCATCTTCACCACCGCGAAATGGCCCTCATCGAACTCGATGTACTCCATCATCCTGGAGCTGACCAGGTGGGCGACGCGGCGACCGGCATCCGACTCCGGGTAGAGCACATGGTGGGCGCCGATGCGGTGGAGGATCTTGCCGTGCGACGGCGAGATCGCCTTCGCCCACACCTGCGAAACTCCCAGGTCGACGAGGTTGGCGGTCGTGAGCACGCTGTCTTCGATCGAGGTTCCGATCCCGACGACGGCAGTCGAGAAGTCACCGGCACCGACCTGCCGCAATGCGTCGATGTTCGTCGAATCGGCTTCGACGACGTGCGTGAGTTTCCCGCTCCAGTCCTTGACGAGCTCAGGGTTGTGCTCGATGGCCATGACCTCGCGCCCCAAGCGGGCAAGAGTCGCCGCAGTCGAGGACCCGAAACGCCCCAGCCCGATGACCAGGATTGAAGTGTGTTCGTTAGCCAACGACCGGCCTTTCCTCGGGGTAGCGGTACAGGCGCACCGAATCCTGCATAGACAGTGCAGCCGCCAGTGTAATCGTACCGAGTCGACCGATGAGCATGATCACCGACAGAACATAGAGTCCCGAATCCGGCGAGGTCGCCGACACCCCGGAGCTCAGACCCACGGTGCCGAAGGCGGAGATCACCTCGAACAGCACCCGATCGAGCGGCTCCGCACTGATCTGCAGCATCGTCAAGGTGCCGATGAAGACGATCATCGCACCGGTGAGCAGGATCGAGATCGACAGTTTGATCGTCGACGACGTCAGCCGCCGACCGAACACGTGCACGTCCTGCAGACCCCTGGCCTCGGCATACGCAGCGAGGACGAGCACGGCCACCGTCGTCACCTTGATTCCGCCGGCCGTCGACGACGAACCGCCGCCGATGAACATCATGAGATCCATGAGCAGATGCGACGCCTGGCTCATGTCCGCGACCTCCATCGTCGCGAAGCCGCCGGACCGGGGCATGACCGCCATGAACAGCACTTCGACGAAGGTGTGGCCGGCATTCTTATCGCCCAGGGTCGCCGGGTTCGCCGACTCGAACAGCGCCAACAGCAGCAGTCCGATCGCCAGCACCGTCGTCGTGGTCGTCAACGTCAGCTTCGTATGGAGATCCCAGCGGCTGGGCCGGTTCCAGAACATCGCGACCATGAGCACGACGGGGAACCCCAGCGACCCGACGAACACTCCCGCCATGAGCAGCGACAGAATCCACGGATCCGAGGCGAAGTATGCCGCCCCGCCCTCGTGGATGGTGAATCCGGCGTTGTTGAACGCCGAGATCGAGTAGAACACCGAGTACCAGATCGAGTCGCCGAGCGATTCCCCGCGGATGAGGAACCGGGGGAACAGCAGCACCGCGAGGATCGACTCGGCGGTGAAGATGGTGATGACCACTGTCTTGAGCAGCGAGCCGACCTGGCCCAGATTGAGCGCCGAGGTGGCCTGCTGAGCGATCAGGCGCTGCCGGACTCCCAGCCTCCTGGAGACCGCCATGCCCAGCACCGAGGCGAGGGTGAGGATTCCGAGACCGCCGACCTGGATGCCGGCGGTGATGACCGAGATCCCGAAGTCCGACCAGTACTCCTCCGTGACGACCGGGGTCAGCCCGGTCACGCACACGGCGGAGACTGCCACGAACACCGAGTTCGCGATGTGCGTGGCCTGATCGACCGAACCGGGGTCGCGCATGCTCGCCGGCAGCATCAGCAGGATCGCGAACGCTGCGACGACGGCGACGAAGGACCCGATCGCCAATCGTGCCGGTGAGGCCACGGCGAGGTCGTCGACGAAGTCACGGACCCACCGGCCCGGCTTCAGCAGCCGATCGAAGCGCGGCGAGGAATTCTTGGACACAAGCACCATGGTAGAGCCGGTGGCCCCGGAATCGGCGCAAGTGAGCTGTGCCATATAGCATGGTGGGCATGGCCGAAAATGATGTGTATGTCGTTTGGGACGACGAGGTGACCGGTTACAACTTCGGTCCCAGCCACCCCATGCACCCTCTCAGGCTCGACCTGACAGCGAAGCTCGCCGACGACTTCGGACTCTTCGGCGCAGACAACGTCCACGTCAATCCCATCGGTGAGATCGATGAGGCGAAGCTCGCCCGCCTCCACGACCCCGACTACATCGCCGCGGTCAAGCAGGCCGGCACCGAAGAGGGCCTCGAGGAGCAGGACGCGAACAGATACGGAATCGGCACCGAGGATGTTCCCGGGTTCGAGAATATGCACACCGCCTCGGCGCTTCTGTTCCAAGGCAGCGTCAACGCCGCGAACGCGATCATCTCCGGGGACTTTCGGCGCGCGGTGAACTTCTGCGGCGGAATGCACCACGCGATGCCGGGCAAGGCCAGCGGGTTCTGCGTCTACAACGACGCGGCCGGAGCGATCACCGAATTCCTCGACGCAGGATACGAGCGCATCGTCTACCTCGATATCGACGCCCACCATGGTGACGGTGTCGAGACGTTCTTCTGGGACGACCCGCGAGTGCTCACGATCTCGATCCACGAGTCGGGGAAGTTCCTCTTCCCCGGCACCGGATTCCCCGCCGATATCGGGGGACTCAAGGCGGCCGCCTCGGCGGTGAATATCGCCTTGCCCCCGCGCACGGGCGACGCGGACTGGCTGCGCGCCTTCGATGCCACGGTCCCGCAGGTCGTCGCCGCCTTCGAACCTCAGGTCATCGTCTCCCAGCACGGGTGTGACGGTCACCGGGCGGACCCGCTGACCCATATGCGCCTGAGCGTCGACGCGATGCGCATCGCCGCCGAACGCATCCGCGACCTCGCCGTCGACCATGCCGATGGACGCTGGCTGTCCGTCGGGGGAGGGGGCTACGCGATCATCGACGTCGTGCCCCGCGCTTGGACGAACCTCCTCGCCGTCGCCGCCGGCCGCGATATCGATCCCGGAGCCCGGATCCCCGGACGCTGGGCGTCCTACGCGCAGACGAAGACCGGGCGCGAGGCGCCGCTGTCGATGACCGACGGCTTCGACGGGGCGTTCGAACCATGGTCGAAGGGGTTCGACCCCGAAGTCGAACTCGACCGTGCCGTGATGGGCACCCGGAAGAACATCTTCCCTTTCTTCGCGCTCGACCCCTACTTCGACTGAGCGCGACGGGTCGACGCCGGTCGACCCGGCCGAACGCGAGTCCGGTCCTGCCGTGCACGCCACCCGGACCGAACCCGATCCCCGCGTCCGCGCGGATCGCCTGGCACCGCCGTTGTGGATCTGGACACAGTTTTGGGAAAGCAGGCGGCCAAGCGATAGAATTGCACGGTTAGTTCAATGGGTGGGCACCTGATGTTCACCCTCCACCGACAAGCACAAGGGGTACCCGAGTGGGCTCAGTCATCAAGAAGCGCCGCAAGCGTATGTCGAAGAAGAAGCACCGCAAGCAGCTTCGCAAGACACGTCACCAGCGTCGCAACAAGAAGTAAGACCCAACGGTCCTACGCCCCCGCTCGAGTGATTTCTCGGCGGGGTTTGTTGCACCCGATGAGGAGTGAGCCATGGTCGATCTGACCTTTCTCACGCGTGTCGACTGCCATCTGTGCGCTGATGCGCTGCAGACCGTCACCGAGGTGGCTGCGGGCAGAGATGTGACCGTGACCGAGATCGACATCGATACAGATGACGATCTGGCCGCGCAGTACGGCTGGGACGTTCCGGTCGTTCTCCTCAACGGGCGACAACACAGTTTTCATCGAGTCGATAGGGATCGGCTGTCCAAGGCGCTCGACGCCTTGGGCGCATGAGATCGATTGAAGGAGTGAGGCGGATTCGTGGGCGAGATTCTGTCCGCCAACAGGATTGAGGGTGTCGTTCGCAAGGACGTACCCGAGCGCGTGATATCCCGACTCCCGATCTATCTGCAGACCGTCGAGACGATTGCCGCCACCGGCCAGGACACGGTTTCGTCGGAGGACCTTGCCGCTCGCAGCGGTGTGTCCCCGTCGATTCTGCGCAAAGACCTGTCCCAGCTGGGGCGATCGGGAACTCGTGGGGTCGGCTACTCCTGTCCGGAGCTGGCCGCGACGCTGCGGACGTTCCTCGGCCTCGACCGGGACCGCCGCGTCGCCATCATCGGCGCCGGACGTCTCGGCTCGGCGCTGGCCGACTACGCCGGATTCCGTCGGCGCGGCCTGCGTCTGACCGCCGTCTTCGACATCGACGAGGAGAAGATCGGCACCTCCATCGGCGCCCTGACCGTCTCTTCCCTGGACGACCTTCCCGCCTGGTCCGAACACATCGACCTGGTGGTCATGGCCGTCCCCGCAGCCGCGGCACCCGCGGCGGCCCAGAAGGCCGTCGAAGCAGGTGTGCGCGGCATTCTCAACTTCTCACCCACCGTGCTCGACGCACCGGATACCGTGCGTGTCCATCAAGTCGACTTGGCCAGTGAGCTGCAAGTACTCGCATACTATTCGGCGCTGGACACGGCACCGCTCAACCCTGGTTTTGAGGAGCACAGGAATTGACTCTCTTGGTTCTCGGCATTTCACATCAGTCGGCTCCGATCGACATGCTCGATCGGATGGCCTTCGGCGCCGGTGAGGTCGGCACTCTGCGACGGGACGCCTTGGCCGGAGAGAACATCGAGGGACTCGCCGTGCTCTCGACGTGCAATCGTCTCGAACTCATTGCCGACGTCTCCGCCTTCCACGGAGGACTGGCCGACCTCGGCAACGCGCTCGTGTCGTCGATCGACAAAGAATGGTCCGATATCGCCGGGCACTTCTACGCCCACTACGACCATCAGGCCATGGAGCACCTGCTCAAGGTCGCCTGCGGACTCGACTCCATGGCCATCGGCGAAGCCCAGATCCTCGGTCAGCTCCGGACGGCGTTCACGGATTCGCAGTCGGACAAGGCGCTGACCTCCGAACTCTCCCAGGCACTGCAGCAGGCGCTGCGTGTGGGCAAGCGCGCCCATTCGGAGACCGACCTCGGAGACGTCGCCCGGTCCCTGTTCGGCGCAGGCATCGAAGCCTCGGCCGCGCACATCGGGTCCCTGCGTGCCGCGAATGCCCTCGTCATCGGCGCCGGAGCCATGTCGGGGCTCGTCGTGTCCGGGCTGCACAAGGAAGGCGTCGCCCACATCACCGTGCTCAACCGGACGCTCGACAAGGCCGAACGCCTCGTCGCCGAGGTGGGCGGACGTGCCCGCGAACTCACTCCGCGCATCATGGCCGAGGAGATCGCCGACGCCGACCTCATCGTCTCCTGCACCGGTGCCCGCGGAGTCGTCGTCAGCCGCGACGACATCGTCGCCGGACTCTCACAGAACCCGAAGGGCGCAGCGAACAAGGCCTTCATCGACCTCGCCCTGCCGCACGACATCGACCCCAGCGTCCGCGAGTTCGAACATGTCGCCCTCTTCGGCCTCGGCGAGATCCGCGAACTGCTGCGCCGCTCCGATAAGGAAAGCGATGCGAAGGTCGCCGGCACCATCGACGAAGTCCGCGCCATCATCGCCGCCGAGCTGGAGAACATCGCCACCGGCAACAAGGAGCGCTCGGTCGCTCCGACCGTGACCGCTCTGCGCTCCCACGCCAAAGATGTGCTCGCCTCCGAGACACAGCGCCTGGAGAAGAAGCTCGGTGACTCCGTCGACGAGAAGGCGTTCGCAGAGATCCGCAAATCCCTGCACCGGGTGGCGGAGAAGCTCATTCACACCCCGACCGTGAAGGTCAAGGAACTCGCTGTGACCGAATCCGAGGTCGACTACGCCCAGGCTCTCATGCAGCTCTTCGACCTGCCGGTCAACAAGGTCGCCCACGCCAAGACCGCTCCGGAGACGAAGGTCGCGAAGGCCGCCAGCGCGCATCATGTCGAGGCCGACGGCATCCGCCCGGTCGCCGATCACACCCTCGACATCGTCGAACCCGAACACTTCACCGGCCGCACCGTGCGTCTGGGCACCCGCCGGTCACAGCTGGCTCGCTCCCAGTCCACGGCGATCGCCCACCAGATCGCGGCTCTGACCGGCTGGCGCGTCGAGATCGTCGAGGTCGTCACCGAGGGCGATGTCAACATGTCGCCTCTGGCCGGCTTCGGCGGCACCGGAGTCTTCGTCTCCGCCGTCCGCCAGGCCCTCCACCAGGGCAAGATCGATCTGGCCGTGCACTCGCTCAAGGACCTGCCCACCACCCCCGAGGCGGGAATCCAGATGGCAGCCATCCCACCGCGCGTCGACCCGGCCGATGTCCTCATCGGCCGCGACGGGCTGAGCCTGAACGACCTGCCCTCCGGGTCCGTCATCGGCACCGGTTCGCCGCGTCGTGCCGTTCAGCTGCGTGCCGCACGTCCCGATATCGAGGTCCGCGGAGTGCGCGGAAACGTCGACACCCGGATCGCCCATGTCCGCGACGGCCGTCTCGACGCAGTCGTCCTCGCCGCCGCCGGAGTGCGTCGCATCGGGCGTCTGGCCGAAGCCACCGATTCGCTCAACTTCGATGTCATGCTCCCGGCCCCGGGCCAGGGAGCCCTGGCGGTCGAGACGCGCAGCGCCGACAGCGCCTTCGCCACCACCGCGGACATCCTCGACGGCGACGCCGAGGTGCGGGCCGCGCTGCGCCGGATCCACGACCAGACGACCGACCTCGCCGTGACCTGCGAGCGGGCGATCCTCTCCCGTGCCGAAGCCGGCTGCTCGGCTCCGATCGGCGCGCTGGCGAAGATCGAAGGCACCGAGTTCATCGTCGACGCCGTGATGGCCGATGATGACGGCAAGCTCGCCCGCACGCGTCAGAGCACCGAGCTGCCCGCCCTGCTCGAAGTCGACTGGAGCAGCACCGGAGAACAGCAGCTGTCGGTGACCGCGAAGGAACTCGCCCGTATTGCCGATGAACTCGGCACCGCAGCGGCCGAGGATCTTCTGGGACGCCTCGGCATCGACCCGGCCGCCAGCGCCGAACACCTCACCCCCGTCAAGGCTCAGGAGCAGGGATGAACAGCGAACCGACAACGGGCCAGGTGCAGCCGCGCCGACTCCTGCCGGCAGCCCCACGAGTCGTCTTCATCGGCAGCGGACCCGGCGAATCCGGTCTGATGACGATGCGCGGCGCCGAGATCCTCGCCACCGCCGAAACCGTCGTCTACGACGCCGATGTGCACTCCGAGATCGTCACCGCCTATGTGCCGCAGGCCGCAACGCTCATCGATGCCGCCGACCTCGGAGTCGCCGCCTCGACCCGAGGCCGCCGCATGGCCGAACTCGCCCGCCCGGACAAGACCGTGGTGCGGCTGAGCTCGGACGACGGCATCATCTTCACCACCACGACTGCGGAAGCCGGAGTCTGCCGCAAGGAACAGGTCGAGGTCGAAATCGTGCCCGGAGTGGGACTCTCCGCCTCGACGGCGGCTTATACCGGAACGGCTCTGACGACCAACCGCGTCCGGTCGGTGCGCTTCATCGAAGCGGGACCGCAGACCCATGTCGACGTCTCCCGCCACCGGAACACGACCCATGTGCTCACCGGCAGCGCAGCCGCCCACGAACAGGCCATCGAGGCCCTGCTCGCCGACGGCTGGGACGAGGACACGAAGGTCCTCCTCGGGTGGGGGATCTCCACCATCGAGCAGACGAGCGTGGAGACGACCTTGAAGCAGGCGCTGTCCATGGCGCAGACAGGTTCGGATCGTATGGTGGTGATCATGGGGCAGGGAGTGGAATCCAGAGGAGAGCTCAGCTGGTTCGAATCCAAACCGCTCTTCGGCTGGCAGGTGCTCATCCCGCGGACGAAGGAACAGGGCACCTCCACCGCTGAAGCCCTGGCCGAACTCGGGGCCGTCGGCACCGTGGTGCCGACCATCGCCGTGCAGCCGCCGCGCACCCCGACCCAGATGGAGAAGGCGATCCGCGGCCTCGTCGACGGATCCTACGAATGGGTCGGCTTCACCTCCGTCAACGCCGTGCGTGCCGTGCGCATGTGGTTCGAAGACTTCGGACTCGACTCCCGTTCGATGGCAGGCGTCAAGGTCGCCGCCGTGGGCGGTCGCACCGCGGCAGCGCTGGTCGACTGGGGAATCACCCCCGACCTCGTCCCCGACGGGGAGCACTCCGCTCGCGGGCTGGCCGCAGCCTGGCCGGACTTCGTCGATGACATCGACCCGATGAACACGGTGCTCCTGCCCCGTGCCGATATCGCCACCGAGGTGCTTGTGGCCGGGCTGCTGGAGAAGGGCTGGGACCCCGACGACGTCACCGCCTACCGCACCGTGCGCGCCTCCCCACCGCCGGCTCCGATCCGCGAATCGATCAAGGCCGGCGACTTCGACGCCTTCCTCTTCACCTCCTCATCGACGGTGCGCAACCTCGTCGGCATCGCCGGCAAACCCGCCCCCACCTCGGTGATCTGCTGCATCGGCCCGGCAACGGCGAACACCGCAGCCGAACACGGACTGCGCGTCGACGTCCTCGCCGAGGAAGCCAACCTCACCTCTCTCATCGACGGTCTCGTCGAATTCGCACTCACCCAGCGCGCCGATGACGTGGAAGCCGGGATCTCCCCACAGCGTCCGAGTCAGAAGCGCCGCAGAAGGAAGGCCTGACATGTCATTGGTTCCCGGAACCGTCCGTCCCCGTCGGCTGCGGTCGACCCCGGCCCTGCGTCGCCTCGTCTCCGAAGTGCGGCTGAACCCCTCCGAGCTCATCCTGCCGATGTTCGTCAAGGAAGGCCTGAGCGAACCTCTGCCGCTGGGCGGAATGCCCGGAGTCGTCCAGCACACTCTGGATTCCCTCCTCGACGCCGCTCGGGAGGCCGTCGCGGCCGGGGTCGGAGGGGTGATGCTCTTCGGCATTCCCGAGCACAAGGACGAGATCGGCTCCCAGGCCGATGACCCCGACGGCATCCTCAACCGCGCGCTGCGTCTCCTGGCCGACGACCTCGGCGAGGAGACGGTCGTCATGGCCGATCTCTGCCTCGATGAGTTCACCTCCCATGGTCACTGCGGAGTCCTCGATTCCGCCGGGGGAGTCGACAACGACGCCACCCTCGACCGCTACGCTTCGATGGCGCTGGCCCAGGCCCGCGCCGGAGCCGAGGTGCTCGGGCTGTCAGGCATGATGGACGGCCAGGTCGCCTACTGCCGAGAAGCCCTCGACGCCGCCGGATTCACCGACACCGTGGTCATGGGCTACACCGCGAAGTACGCCTCCGCCTTCTACGGTCCCTTCCGCGAAGCCGTCGACTCCGAGCTCAAGGGCGACCGCAAGACCTACCAGCAGGATCCCGCGAACGGTCGCGAGGCGCTGCGCGAACTCGGCCTCGACCTGGCCGAAGGCGCCGACATCGTCATGGTCAAGCCGGGTCTGCCGTATCTCGACGTGCTCGCCGAGGTGGCCCAGGAATCGATCGTGCCCGTGTGGACCTACCAGGTGTCCGGAGAGTACGCGATGATCGAATTCGCGGCCGCCGCCGGAGCCATCGACCGGGAGAAGGCGATCGAGGAGTCCCTCATCGCCTTCAAACGTGCCGGTTCCGATGCGATCCTCACCTACTGGGCCACCGAGGTCGCCCAGCGCCTCCAATCCGAGGCCGCGGGCCATCTGACCAAGCGCAGCGCAGACGGAGGCCGGTGATGACCGAGCCTCGCTGGCTGTCGGCCGTCGACCAGAAGGCCTGGCGCAGCTACCTCAGCGGTTCTCAGTTGCTCAGCACACAGCTGGACAAGGAGTTGCGTGAGAAGCACGGCATCGGCCTGCCCGAATACGAGATCCTCGTGCGTCTGTCCGAACACGATGACCGGACGATGCGGATGGCGCTGCTGGCCACCGATACGACCATGTCGCGGTCACGGCTGACCCACAGCGTCGCCCGAATGGAGAAGCGCGGACTGCTCGAGCGCTCTGCCATCCCCGAGGACGGCCGTGGGGTCAACTGCGTGATGACCGAGGCCGGATGGCAGCTGCTGCGGGCCGCGGCACCCGATCATGTCGCCGGAGTCCGCAGCCACCTCGTCGATCTCCTCGACCCCGAGGAGATGGAGATCCTGGGGCGGATCTTCACCAAAGTCTTCGACCATATGACAGACATCGACGGCTCCTGAGCCGTCCCCACGCGTAACTGAGAACGATCCCGGGACGAAACCCGACCCGCGAAGAATCAGAGGAGAATCATGACGACAGCAGAGACGAACGGTCACACCACCGATCGGTCCGCCGCCCTCTTCACCCGCGCCGAGGCGGTCATCCCCGGCGGAGTGAACTCCCCGGTCCGCGCGTTCAAGGCCGTCGGCGGCACCCCCCGTTTCATCACCGAGGCGACCGGTGCGTGGCTGCGCGACGCCGACGGCAACGACTACATCGACCTCATCGGCTCGTGGGGTCCGATGATCATGGGCCACTCCCGCCCCGAGGTCGTCGCCGCCGTCCAGGAAGCCGCCGTCAAGGGATTCTCCTTCGGCACCCCGTCGACCGGTGAGGTCGAACTCGCCGAGGAGATCGTTCGCCGCGTCGATCCCGTCGACCAGGTGCGCCTCGTGTCCTCGGGCACCGAGGCGACGATGTCGGCGATCCGTCTGGCCCGCGGTTACACGGGACGGTCCAAGGTCGTGAAGTTCGCCGGCTGCTACCACGGTCACGTCGACTCGCTGCTGGCCCAGGCCGGCTCCGGGCTGGCCACGTTCTCTCTGCCCGACACCCCGGGAGTCACCGGAGCCCAGGCACAGGACACGATCGTCGTCGACTACAACGACGCTGCCGGGCTCGAAGCCGTATTCGCCGAACACGGGGAGGACATCGCCTGTGTCATCACCGAGGCCAGCCCCGGCAATATGGGCGTCGTGCCTCCCCGCGACGGTTTCACGAACACCATCCGCCGGCTGACCAAGGCCCACGGTTCGCTGATGATCAGCGACGAAGTGATGACCGGCTTCCGCGTCTCCGCCGCCGGCTGGTACGGCTATGAGTCCGAGACTCTCGGCTACCCGGAGGGCCCGGCCGACCTGTTCACCTTCGGAAAGGTCATGGGCGGCGGCTTCCCGGCAGCGGCCTTCGGCGGTCGCGCCGAGATCATGGCCCACCTCGCCCCGTCCGGCCCCGTCTACCAGGCCGGAACGCTCTCGGGCAATCCGGTGGCCACCGCTGCCGGACTGGCCACTCTCAAGCTGACGACCGAACTCGACGTGTACTCGCATATCGGTCGTGCCGCGGACACTCTGCGCCCGGCCGTCGCCGCCAGCCTGGAGGCCGAAGGCGTCGCCCACGTCATCCAGTCGGCGAACTCGATGTTCTCCGTGTTCTTCACCGACACCGACGTGACGAACTACGACCAGGCACGGGCCCAGAACGTCGACCGCTACACCGCCTTCTTCAACGCCATGCTCGATCAGGGCATCCATATGCCCCCGAGCGCGTTCGAAGCCTGGTTCCTGTCCTACGCCCACACCGATGAGATCCTCGACCGGATCATCAGCGCCCTGCCTGCGGCAGCCAAGGCTGCGGCCGCGGTTCCGGAGGTCGGGAAGGCGCAGTCATGACCACCATCCACCTCGTTCGTCACGGCGAAGTCGACAACCCCGACGGCATCCTCTACGGACGCCTGCCGCAATTCGGTCTCACCGAGCGGGGACACGAGATGGCTGTGCGCGTGGCCGAGCACTTCCATGCCGCGCCCACCCGTCCGGTCGAACTCGTCGCCTCCCCGCTGCTGCGGGCCCAGCAGACGATTCGTCCGCTGTCGAAGTCTCTCGACCTGCCCGTGTTCGACGACGACCGGGTCATCGAGGCGGCGAATTCCTTCGAGGGACAGAAACTGGGCGTGCGACGCCTGGCCGAGCCGAGGAACCTGGTGCGCCTCTACAACCCGCTCACCCCGTCCTGGGGAGAGCCGTACAAGCAGATCGTGCTGCGCATGCGGGCCGCGATGGCCAGTCTGAGAGCCAAGCTCGACCTCCACGGTCCGGACGCCGAAGGAGTCATCGTCTCCCACCAGCTGCCGATCTGGATGACCCGCCTGTCGGGGGAGGGACGTTCACTCGTCCACGACCCGCGCAGACGCGAATGTGACCTGGCTTCTATCACCAGTTTCACATTCGATTCCTCCACACTGGTGTCCGTGAGTTATGAGAGCATCTGTGCGGATCTGCAGCCGGGCACCGCGGTGGCGGGAGCATGAGCTTCGGACGCCATTCCCTCAACCGTCGGGCCCTCTTCACCTCGGCGCTCGCCGCCGGAACGGCCCTGGCGCTCAGCGCCTGCAGCGAGAACGATGAGCTGGCCGATCAGGCCGGATCCGACCAGGGATACGTCTCCGGCTCGGGAGTCGTCTCGCAGGTAGCGGCCGAGGACCGCGGCGAACCCCTCGACCTGAGCTTCGAGACCCTCGACGGGAAGTCGATGTCCCTGGCCGATCTGCGTCCCGCCCCGGTCGTCGTCAACCTCTGGTACGCGGCGTGCCCACCGTGCCGGAAGGAAGCCCCGGACCTGAAGTCCGTATCCGAGGAATTCGGGGATAAGGCCCAGTTCATCGGCGTGAACGTCCGTGACCAAGAGGCTGCAGCCAACGCGTTCATCCAGAACTACCAGGTGCCGTACCCGAACATGCTCGATACGAACGGTGAGATGGTATCTCTGCTCTCCGGAGTCCTGCCCCCGCAGGCCACCCCCTCGACGGTGGTCCTCGACGCGAAGGGCCGCGCCGCGGCCAGAGTCGTCGGTGAGATCGATGCCTCGACTCTCAAGGGACTCATCGAGGACGTGCTGGCCGAGTGAGTGGACTCGGGGCGGACTTCGCCCAGACCGTCCTCTCCGGCCCGCTGCTGCTGGCTGCCGGCGCAGCGGCCCTGGCCGGACTCGTCTCGTTCGCCTCCCCGTGCGTGCTGCCCCTGGTTCCCGGCTATGTCGGGTACGTCACCGGGCTGTCCGGATCATCGCTGAGGGACAAGCAGACGTGGCGAGTGGTCGTGGGCATCAGCCTGTTCGTCCTCGGCTTCACCGTCGTCTTCGTGCTGCTGGGGACCAGCTTCTCCGCGCTGGGAGCGCTGTTCTCCCAATGGCAGTCGGTCATCCTCCGCGTCCTCGGCGTCATCGTCATCCTCGCCGGTTTCGTGTTCATGGGCGGATTCGGACTGCTGCAGAACGAACGTCGCATCCGTGCCAGACCGAAGGCCGGACTCTGGGGCGCACCGTTGCTCGGAGCGACCTTCGCCCTCGGGTGGGCACCCTGTGTGGGGCCGACCCTGTCGGCTGTGCTGAGCATGTCGGTGAGCTTCGGCGGTGACGGGATGATCTGGCGCGGAGCGCTGTTGGCCTTCGTCTACTGTCTGGGCCTGGGCATCCCGTTCATCCTCCTGGCGCTGGCGATCCACAAGGGCGCGGGGCGACTCGTTTGGGTGCGGAAGCATCAGACCGCGATCGTGCGGGCCGGGGGCATCATGCTCATCATCCTCGGCGTGCTCATGGCCAGCGGCGTATGGAACATGTGGATGACCTCTCTGCAAGGTCTCATCAATGGATTCGAAGTGGTGATCTAGTGGCGGGCTCAACCGAAGGCTCGGAGAAGACGCAGCCGAAATCGGGTGCGAAGACGACGGCGAAGCAGGGAGACAAGCCTGCCGCGAAGTCGACCGTGACGCAGCCGCAGCTCGGGTTCATCGGCATGTGCCGGTGGGCCTGGACCCAGCTGACGACGATGCGTGTGGCTCTGATCCTCCTGCTCATCCTCGCCCTCGCCGCGATCCCCGGATCTCTGCTGCCGCAGCGGATCCAGGACCCGGGTCGAGTGAACACCTTCCTGGAGAACAACGGTGCCTGGGGGCAGTTCCTCGACACGATCCAGATGTTCGACGTCTACTCCTCGGTCTGGTTCTCCGCGATCTACCTGCTGCTGATGATCTCCCTCATCGGCTGCATCATCCCGCGGACGAAGCAACACTGGAAGGCGATGCGCTCGTCCCCGCCCAAAGCACCGAGGCGGCTGTCCCGGATGCCCGGATACGCCACCTTCACCTCGGCGCAGGCAGACGCAGAGACCCGTAAGGATGCGGATGAGGCATTTCTCGGTGCAGCGGAGGCCCGGCTGAAGAAGTCGGGGTACCGCATCAACCGGCAGTCCGATCACATCGCCGCCGAACGCGGCTATCTCCGCGAGACCGGCAACCTCGTCTTCCACATCGCGCTGCTCATGGCGACCCTGACGATGGCGATCGGATCGCTGTTCGGCTACGAAGGTCAGCGCATCCTCGTCGAAGGGGAGACGTTCTCGAATTCGCTGGTCTCCTACGATTCCTTCGAACCCGGCTCCTACTACGATGCCGACAATCTGCCGGACTTCCGGCTCAAGCTCGATTCCTTCACCTCCACCTTCGACGATCAGGCGGCGGGCAACCAGTTCGGTCAGCCGCGCACCTTCGACGCGAAGGTGACGACGACGGCGGACGGGACGACCGAATCGCACGTCCTCAAGGTCAACGAACCGGTGCGCGTGGGCGGGGTCGGCGTCTATCTCACCGGCAACGGCTATGCCCCCGAGGTGACCGTGCGCGATGCGAAGGGCGATATCGTCCAGTCCGGTCCGCAGGTGTTCATCCCGGACGGCGGGGACCCCGGATACACCTCCGAGGGCGTCATCAAGGTCCCGGATTCGGCCGGCACGCAGATGGGCTTCGTCGGGGTGTTCCTGCCGACGGCCGCACAGAATGAGAACGGTGAGCTGATCTCCAGCTTCGCCGAGCTGCGCAACCCCTACCTCGTGATGAGCGGGTACACCGGCGACCTCGGCCTCGATTCCGGAGTCCCGCAGTCCGTGTACTCTCTCGACGCCGAGAACATGACGGAGATGACCGATAAGTCGGGCAACCCGCTCGTCATCCAGCTCGCCGAGGGGGAGACGCAGAAGCTGCCGAACGGCGGTTCGGTGACTTTCGACGGAGTCAAGAAGTACATCGCCGTCGACATCTCCCAGGACCCGACACAGGCGCTCATGCTCATCAGCGCGATCCTCGTCCTGGCCGGGCTCGGCCTGTCCCTGTTCATTCCGCGCCGACGCGTATGGGTGCGGATCAAGAACGGCGACGCCGAGGTGGCCGCCCTGGCCCGCGGTGAGGATCCGATGGTCGAGCGCGCCGTCGATGACCTGGTCAAAGACCTGCGCGATCCGGAACCCGATGAGGGTGAGCACGGTGACGACGACGAAAGATGAACCCGAAGTACTACGCGGAGTAGAATAGCCGCGGAGTGCGCGTCGCCGGTGGCTTCGTCACGGAGTCGGCAGGGCGCGCACCGACATATGGTCGGACAGAGAGTCTGGCAGCTGCAACCTGCGACAGAAGAGCACTTCAGCGGTGCGGAGGATGAATGGACGTCAACACTGACCTCGCAATGTGGTCGAACCAGCTGATCATCTCGGCGATGATCGTCTACGCCGTCGCCATGATCTTCTACGCCTTCGATCTCTTCGGCGCGCGTGAGCTCAAGACCTCCGAAGCCGAGGTCGCCACCTCGGCCAAGGCCAGCACGGTGCGGCGGACGAACCGGAAGACGGCGACGACTGCCGTCCTCGACCGACCCGGCGATGACGACTCCGCGACGGTGAAGTCGTCCCGCAAGAACAAGCACCGCGGAGCCCGCATCGGCACCTCGCTGCTCGTGCTCGCCATGCTGCTGCACGTCGGCGGAGTGCTCACCCGTGCCCTGTCTGTCTCCCGTGTGCCGTGGGGCAACATGATGGAGTACGTCCTCACCGCCACCGCGATCACCGTCATCGTCTTCCTCGTCGTGCTGACGAAGAAGGACGTGCGCTACCTGGGAACGTTCGTCTCCGGGGGAGTGCTGCTGTGCCTGGGACTGGCGATCACCGTCTTCTACACGCCTGCCGCGAAGCTCATCCCGGCGCTGGATTCGTACTGGATCGCCATCCACGTGCCGATCGCGATCCTCTCGACCTCCCTCCTCTACATCTCTGCGATCCTGGCGGTCTTCCAGATCCTGAAGAGCGTGCACGAGACCAAGGATCCGAAGTGGCTGCGGTTCCTGCACCGTCTGCCCTCGAGCACTGACCTCGAGCGGATCTCCTACCGAATCGCGGCAGTCGGCTTCATCACCTGGACGTTCACACTCATTGCCGGTGCCATCTGGGCCGAGGTGGCCTGGAGCCGGTACTGGGGCTGGGATTCGAAGGAGATCTGGACGTTCGTCGTCTGGGTCATCTATGCCGCGTACCTGCACGCTCGTGCGACCCGCGGTTGGGGCCCGACGAAGGTGGCCGTGCTCAACCTCATCGGCATCGCCTCGGTGATCTTCAACTTCACCGTCGTCAACATGTACTTCAACGGCCTGCACTCGTACTCCGGACTCGACTGAGGCGTTGCGTCGCTCTCAGGGCCGCTCTGACGTCCAGCACCGGGACCACCGCCCGCACCGGGGAACCAACGCCTGCACCGGGAACCACCGCGCGCGCCCGGGACCACCGCCCGCACCGGGAGCCATATCTGCTGACGGCCCAGTCTGAGGCGAACAGCCCATGTTTGAAACAGGGCTCTCCGCCTAAGACTGGGCCCTTTGCGTGCTGGTTCGCTGCCGTGATCCGGCGGCGGACAACAGTTTCGGCTCAGTCTGCTCTGAACTCACCACGTTCCTCGGTGTGTAATTCAGAGAAAGCAATGACTATTCGCCGAATGGCGGCGTGGCAACGCACCTGCGGTATCGATGCCGTCGTCGAACAGCGGCAGTGCGGTGCGGCTGCACTGCGGCAGGGGGCGAGAGCGGGAAGCTGCTTGTCCGCGAAGGCTGTCTGCTTCACAGCAGCAGCTGGCAGTCGAGGGGTCTCTTACCGCGGAGACGTCTTCACGCGAGGATGGTCTCGCACGCCAGAGGCGATAGTTCGCCGAGGATGTGCTCAGTTCGAGCGGCCGCGGCCGTCTCCCTTGGTACCCCGGTCGTCGGAGTCGGCTGACGTATCGGCGGCGGAATCAGCGGGATCACCGTCATCATCTGACTCAGCAGAATCATCGCGCGGAGATTCCTTCTCGTCGCCGTCCTGAGCCGGAGGCGCATGCTTGCCGAGTTTGAGCTCGCGATCGACCTGTCGCAGATAGTCCGGATCATCATCCGGGGCGACCTGACCGCGAGGGCGGGTGCCGCGGGTGGGCTTGTCTTCCGAACCGCGTCCGAACAGATACCAGAGGATGAATCCGAGGACGGGGATGAAGAGGATGATGAGTGCCCATGCAGGTTTGGGCAGGACTCGAATCAGACCCCGATCGCGCAACAGGCAATCGAAGAGTCCGTACAGTGTCACCGCTGCCGCCAGGACGATCGCGGCAATGAGTAGTCGAGCCATGCAACAAGGATAGTCCACCAACCTGAGCGCGGCCTCCAGCGGGCGGTGACAAGACTGTCACGATCGGAGGCTAAAATGAGTTCAATGCGCACCTTCTGGCTCTACACACTCGCTCGCTTCGGCCTCATCATCGCCGCCGGCCTCGTTCTGTTCCCGTTCCTCGGCTTCAACCTGGTCATGGCGATCGCCGCCATCATCATCGGCGCACTGCTGAGCTACCTCCTCTTGGGCAAGATGCGCGCCCAAGCAGCGACCGAGATCGAAGCGAAGGTCGCCAAGCGGGCCTCCAAGCCCAAGCGTGTCGGTGCTGATGAAGCGGCAGAGGATGAGATCGTCGAGGAGCGTCTCGGAGAAGACGGCGACCAGTCCAAATGAGCTGTGGCTCAGCCAAATGAACTTGTGGCTCAGCCGAATGAGCTGCGGCTCGGCTGAGCCGGTTCAGATCGGAATGAGCTGAGGCCATTCAGAGCGCTGAGCTTTGGAACACCAGGCGTCAGCATTGAAATGCCTCAGAGCGCCAGTCCGAGGCCCATCAGTGCGGAGAAGGCCAAACCGGTCAGTCCAGTGGATTTGATCGGCGGAATCAGGCCAGGGCCCGATGTGCCGCTGAGCACCGTCTTGAGTGGGTTGAGTGCTGGGACGAGGGCGAGGATCGCCAATGCCACGGCGGGATGTCCGTCGAGGATCGCCAGTGCCAGTAGCGCGAACGGCAGCAGCACGAGCACCGCATAGGTGATGCGTGCGGCATTGTCGCCCATCCTCACAGCCAGGGTGATCTTGTCTGCCTCGATGTCTGTCGGGATATCGCGGAGGTTGTTGACCATGAGCACAGCCGAGGCCAGAGACCCGATTGCCACGGCACCGGCCCAGCCGCTGAGACTGAGATGTCCGACCTGCATCCACATCGTGCCCAAGGTCGCCACGAGCCCGAAGAACACGAACACGAAGACCTCGCCGAGGCCCATATAGCCATAGGGGCGTTTGCCCCCGGTGTAGAACCAGGCGGCGGCGACGGCTGCGGCACCGACGACGAGGAACCACCACGCCTGTGAAATGAGGATGAGCACGATGCCCGCGACCCCGGCCAAGCCGAAGAAGATGAAGGCGGCTCGTTTGACCTCGTGAGGTTCGGCCAGTCCGGTCGCGGTGAGCCGGACGGGTCCGACGCGTTCGTCATCGGTGCCGCGGATGCCGTCGGAATAGTCGTTGGCGTAGTTCGAGCCGATCTGCAGACACAGGGAGACGAGGAGGGCGAGGAATCCGCGCAGCAGGATCTGTCCGAAGCTGACGTGGTCGCCCTTGCCCGAGATGTCGTCGAGGATGAAGGCGGTGAATCCGCCGAGCGATCCGATCGCGGCGCCGGTTCCGATGAGGACGGGTGCGAGAGCCAGGGGCAGAGTTCGCAGTCGAGCTCCAGAAATCCACTGGGCGGCATCAGCCATAGTCCTCGCTCACCTTCCTGTCGGTTTGTGGAGCCGTCTTATGTTACCGGTTGTTCACCGGTATGGGTATTCGCATCACGCGCCATGAGATCGGCAGCGATGCGGGCTGCCGCCCGGCGATCGGGCTTGCCGATCGACCGGTTCGGAATCTCGGCGACCGGGAAGACGAGCTGCGGCAGCAGCTGCCCCGTCATCCCGTGATCGAGAGCGTTGAGTCTCTGTGCCGATTCTCGCGGATCCTCGGCTCCGACACCACCTCCGCCGTCGGCGAGGCGGACGAGCGCGACGATCCGTCTGCCCCATTCCTCGTCGGGCACCCAGGTCACGAGCATCTCCTCGATTCCCGCCTTCTGCCAGCTCGGCAGCAGGCCGGTCTCCAGGGCGTGCGGGGAGACGTTCGTCCCTCCGGAGACGATGATGTCATCGGCTCGACCGAGGACGCTGAGCACACCGGAATCGATCCGGCCCAGATCGCTGGTGTGCGTGATCCGCCGTCCCGCCTCGTCGACGGTGAGGGTGGGGGAGTCGACCGGCCGGATGGTTCCGTCGATGCCGATCTCGACGTAGCCGTCGGCGACGACGGGGCCGCTCAGGTCGATCGTTCCCGCCTCGGTGATGGTGACGTCGACGCCGTCGAACGGAACCCCGTCATAGACGCAGCCGCCCGCCGTCTCGCTCATCCCGTAGGTCCGTACGATCGCCAGGCCCGCGGCCTCGGCGCGCTCGAGCAGGGACGGTGAGATCGCCGCCCCGCCGAGGAGGATGTGCGTGATCCGCGCGGCTGCAGCGGTCGCCGCGTCGTCCTCGAGGATGCGGTGGAGCTGGGTGGGCACGAGCGAGGTGTACGTCGGTCGGTCGCCCGCCCGTTCCAGCAGAGTCGTGACCTCGGCGGCGAAGGACTGGGCGGTGAACCTCGCCGAGGCGGCCCTGACCGGGGCGCGGCCCGCCAGGCGGGCGCGCAGCTCGACTTGGAACCCGGCGATGTGGTTGACCGGCAGGCACAGATGCCAGTCACCCGGCCCGGAGAGGAACCGTTCGGTCGCCTGGGCCGAGGTTGTCAGCGCGTCAGCTGACAACGCCACCGCTTTCGCCTTCCCTGTCGACCCGGAGGTGAAGAGGATGAGGGCCGGAGCGGGACGAGGTCCTGCCCACTTGCCGGGGGACACCTCGGTGACGGCGCCGTCCCGATCCGAGGGGAGGATGAGGATCGAGGTCCTGGTCAGTGCCCGATCAATGGCCTCGGGCAGCTCGTGAGGGCTGAGTTCGCGCGTGGACACAGTTGTGGGTACCGGCCGCTCAGTAGTACCAGGGGAACGGCGACCAGTCGGGATCGCGCTTTTCGAGGAAGGCGTCGCGGCCTTCGACCGCTTCGTCGGTCATATAGCCCAGTCGGGTGGCTTCTCCGGCGAAGACCTGCTGGCCGACGAGCCCGTCGTCGACGAGGTTGAAGGCGAACTTGAGCATGCGCTGCGCGTTCGGTGACTTGCCTAGGATCTCTCGCGCCATCTGCAGGGCTGCGGTCTCGAGGTCGGCGTGGTCGACGACTTCGTTGACGGCTCCCATATCGGCCATCTCCTGCGCGGAGTAGGTGCGGCCGAGGAAGAAGATCTCGCGGGCCTTCTTCTGCCCGACCATCTTCGCCAAGTACGCGGAACCGTAGCCGGCATCGTAGGAGCCGACATCGGCATCGGTCTGCTTGAACTTCGCGTGTTCGCGTGAGGCGATCGTCATATCGCAGACGACGTGGAGGCTGTGGCCTCCGCCGGCTGCCCAGCCGGGGACGACGGCGATGACGACCTTCGGCATGGTGCGGATGAGGCGCTGGACCTCGAGGATGTGGAGGCGGCCGGCACGCGCCGGATCGACGCTTTCACGGGTCTCACCGGAGGCGTACTGGTAGCCGGAGCGGCCGCGGATGCGCTGGTCGCCGCCGGAGCAGAAGGCCCAGCCGCCGTCCTTCTCGCTCGGGCCGTTGCCGGTGAGCAGCACGGCGCCGACGTCGGAGGTCTGGCGGGCATGGTCGAGGGCGCGGTAGAGCTCGTCGACGGTGTGGGGACGGAAGGCGTTGCGGACTTCGGGGCGGTCGAAGGCGATGCGCACACAGCCGATGTCGTTGCCGGTGGCGGGGTCGATGGCCCGATGGTAGGTGATATCAGTGAAGTCGAAGCCGGAGACTTCGCGCCAGGCAGAAGGGTCGAAGAGTTCAGAAACCGTCATGACCCCAGCCTAGCGCTTGGTCATTGTGGTGAGGTCCGGGGCCGGGCGGCGGATGCTGAGGTTCCGAACGGCAGGCAGGGGTGGTCAGGTCGGCGGGGGGCTAGTCTGGGCTCATGGCCGATTTCGCACGTTCGCACCCTGGCACACTGGCCTCAGAGGCTCTGGCTGCCGCACCGCTTGACCTGCCCGAACGCTTCGATGAGGTCATCGAGGACCTGCATGTCGTGCGGCTGCCGATGGTCACCCGGTTCCGGGGGATCACGGAGCGGGAAGTGGCGCTCTTCACCGGCCCCTCCGGATGGGCGGAGTTCTCCCCGTTCGTCGAATACGGCATCGAGGAGGCCAGCCGATGGCTGCGCGCCTCCCTCGAATTCTCCGGGCTGATTCCGCAGAAGACCGCCCTCGCCGAGGCGGCCCCCTCCGCCGTTCCTATGCGCGGTTCCGTTCCGGCGGAGACGAGCGGTGAGACCGTCGACGTCAACGGCACCCTGCCCGCCTGTCCACCCGATCAGGTCGCACCGATCCTGTCTCGATATGGCCGGGTCGGCACCGTGAAGGCGAAGGTCGCCGAGCACGGATTCGCCTCCCTCGACGAGGATCTGACACGCCTGCGGGAATTCCGCAGGCTCTACCCCGAGACGACGCTGCGCCTGGACGCGAATGCCGGATACACGCTCAGCGAAGCCCTTCAAGCCTGTGAGGCCTTTGCCGAGTTCGACCTCCAATACTTCGAACAGCCCGTGCCCGAGGTCGAGCAGCTGGCCGAACTGCGCGATGAGCTTGCCCGGCGAGGACTGCCGATCGTCATCGCCGCCGACGAATCCATCCGCAAAGCCGAGGACCCGCTGCGCGTGGCCGAACTCGGAGCAGCCGAGGTCATCATCGTCAAGGTCC
The DNA here is from genome assembly GCF_057766545.1 of Brevibacterium sp. MGP-B1. NCBI lineage: Bacteria > Bacillati > Actinomycetota > Actinomycetes > Micrococcales > Brevibacteriaceae > Brevibacterium > Brevibacterium sp. MGP-B1. The sequence continues at coordinate 448,473 of NZ_CM173407.1, forward strand.
AGCCGCTGGGCGGAATCCGTGCTGCCCTCGAGGTCATCGGCGCTTCAGGGCTGCCTGCCGTCGTCTCCTCGGCTCTCGAGTCATCCGTCGGCCTGGCCGCCGGAGCCGAACTCGCCGCCAGACTGCCGCGCACCGACCGCAGCCGGGACATCCTCGGCGATCGGGTGGCCTGCGGTCTGGGCACCGGGCGCCTCTTCACCGCCGATGTCGTCGCCGAGGACGAGGCCCTGACTCCGGTCGACGGCGCCATCCCGGTCACGCGAATCGTCCCGGACCCTGATCGCCTGCAGCAGCTGGCGGTGGATCCGGGACGATTCGATTGGTGGGCTGAGCGGCTGCAGAACTGTTGGAGCGCCCTGCGAGGCTGAGCCGATTCTGTTTGAACTGATTCCGCCTGAATCGACTCGCGGGTGAACCGGCTCAGCCTGCGTTCTTCACCGCGTCGACGAAGGCACCGGCGGTCTTCGTCACGGTGGCCTCTTCGACATCGGCGATATTGGAAACGGCCACGACGTTGTTGCCGACGAGGGCGTAAACCATGCGCAGGTTCATGGCTGTCTGTCCGCCGGCCTCGACGGAGGCGACGATTCCATTGGTCTCGTCTGCCCCGTCGACCTTGGCGTCGAAGGTCTTGTACTTCATCGACATCTCGACGCCGGCGGTCTTGATCTTCACATCGCTGCATTCTTCTGCGATCTTCGAGGCGCCCTCGACCTGGGTCTGTGCGCCGTCCAGATCGTCATAGCTCGACAGTGCCGCGGAGAGGATGTTGTCGGTGGAGGTTCCAGCGACCGTGGTGCCTTTGGCAGCGAGGTTGGCGTTGAGGAGGTTCATGGTGATGTCTTTGCACTTGGCCGGTTCGAACTCAGAACTCTCCAGAGCCTTGACTGCCTCGCTGGAGGAATTGCCAGCACCGTCGACGGCCTTGAACGACTGACCCTCGGCCTTGGTCGACTCAAGGATCTCCTTGAGCTTCGCCTCATCGAGTTTGCTTGCCTGCGGGGTCTCTTCGGCTGACGCCTGCGAGGAGTCACCGCCGCTGTCAGCCTGGTCCGGCTTGTCTCCTCCACCCGTGCAGCCGACGAGGGAGAGTCCGGCGAAAAGAGCGATGGCTGGGAGTATGCGTTTCATGGTTGACCTCTCGAGTCAGCGTTCTGAAGAATCAGCGGCCGTCGATTCGCGACCGCTCTCAATATAAACGCCAGTGGGATCGTCCGTGGTTTCTGTCTGTGGCGGATCTGGAACATCGGCTGTGGATCTTTCGCCATCGACGTCTGGCGTGTCGCCCGGCGCCGAGGCAATCCTCACCGTGGTTACCTCGTCCTGCCCCAGCGCGGCGAAGTGAGCGGTGCGTTTTCCGGGGATGATCGGATCGTGCATGGCCGCGGCCAGGCGGCCGGTGAATGTCAGCCGCCCTTTCTTGTCGGCCTTCTGCTGATAGGCATTGTCCCCGCCGGGACCGGACACGCAGATGTCGTAGCGGCGGCCGGGATCGAAGAGACCTGGAGTGCGCACGCGGAAGCTGCCAGTCCCGGTCAGAGAGAAGCCGGCGGCGCTGACTGCGTCGAAGCGCACCACCTGCGCGCGACGACGGGAGATCTCCACCCGCCACCCATGGATGTCGAAGAGGGCATGGCCGGTGAGGAAGGTGAACTGTCCGCCATCGGCCACGCGATCGGTCCGACCGCGATCCGAACTCGCATAGTTGCGCCGCCTGGCGAGGGTCTTCAACCAGGCCCCGAGTTCCCGTTCCCAACTCGTCCAGTTGTGCAGACCGCTGGTGCGCGGAAACCAGGAATGGCGGATTCCGAGGGAATTGAGACGGGCAGAGAAGCGCTCGCCCTGCGAACTGATCATCGATTCCAGCAAGTCGCGATCCTTCGCCCCTTCGAGGCTGCCGGAACCGGCGCTGAACCACAGGTCGAGGCCGCGGAGGTTCTCGGCCAGAGCGTACGGGGAATTCGCCAGCCATTCGCTGCTGTCGAGAGCGGGATCGCCGAACAGGCTCAGTGATCGCGCGCCTTCGCGCATCGCGATGATGTCGAAGGCGGGCACGGTCGACAGGGGATCCAGAGGAGAGGAGAACGCGGCGGCCGATCCGTACCTGTCGGGATGCCAGGCCGCGTACTTCATCGCCCCGTACCCGCCCATCGACAGCCCCGCCGCCAACTGGCTGGCAGGCGCCCAGTCGACGGAGAAATTTGCCTTGAGGAACGCCGGGATCTCTTCGGTGTGGAAGCGCGGCCAGTCGTGGACTTCGCTGCCGACAGCCAGACGCGAATAGGTTCCTGCCCCGCCGTCGGGCATGACGACGAGGTACGGGGAGTCGAGGGTGAGCTCCTCGGCGGATCCGAAATCCGTCCATGAGCGGAAATCATCGCCGCCTCCGTGGAAGAGGTGGATGACGGGGCTGACCTCGGCGGGAATCCCCGGCAGCAGCACACGCACGCCGACGGTGCGACCGAGCGCGGGGGAGTAGAGGAAGAATTCGCGCAGCCTCGGGGAGAGTTTCCGTTTGTCCCGGATATGCCAGGTCCGGGCATCCTTGCCACGGAGTTCGGGGCCGAGGAAGGAGGTGGTCTGGTCGCGAGCGGGATAGCGTCCGCGATGGGAGCGGGCCGCGGTCAGAGTGCGGATGGCTCGTGCTCCCATCGCAATGATCAACGAGCGGCGCATTTCTCGAGGTTAGAGGGCGGAGGTGAACCACAGGTGGTCAGGTGGTTGAATATCAGGTGATGTCGAATTCGAGCGCGGTGGCGCAGCAGATTGCCCGAAGCCTGGTCCATGCCGGGGTCAGTGATGTCGTCTTCGCCCCCGGTTCGCGGTCCGCCCCCTTGGTCTATGCTCTGGCTCCGCTCGCCGAGGCGGGGCTCATCCGCACTCACGTGCGCGTCGATGAGCGTGATGCCGCCTTCCTCGCCCTCGGCCTGGCCCGCGGTCTGCGTGCGCGCGGCAGTGAGTCCGCCGTGGCGGTCGTGACGACGTCCGGCTCGGCCGTGGCCAATCTCCATCCCGCCGTCCTCGAGGCCTCGTACGGGCACCTGCCGCTGCTGGCACTCACCGCGGATCGTCCCGCCAGGCTGCGCGGCACCGGAGCCAACCAGACCATCGACGATCAGTCGCAGGTGCTCAGCGATGTCCGTGCCCGTTTTGACATCCCCTCCGGCGACACGGCCGATGCGGTCGCCCGAGCGATGTCAGACGCCGTTGCCGCGTCATTGGGATCACGCTCGGACACCGCCACCGAGGCGGCCGGCCCCGTCCAAATCAATGTGCAGTTCGACACCCCCTTGGTTCCCACCCCGGAGGAGTTGGGCACGTGGAAGGACGAGATCGGCGAGCTGGTCGGGAACGGCGCCGGGCAGCGTTCGACCACAACCGCGTCGGAGTCTCATTCGAACCTCAGTGTCACCGTGACCGAAGGAACCGTCGTCGTCGCCGGAGACGCAGGCGGGCATTCGGCCGAGTCCCTGCGCGCGCTCGCCGCCGATCATCATCTGCCGGTGCTGGCCGAACCCTCGAGCCCGCTGGCCCGCACCTCTGCCGATCATTCGAGCTCGCCGGCCACCGGAGCGGCCGAAGCGTCGACTCTCGTGCCCGCGCATGCCCGTGTGCTCAGCGAGCATCCTGAGCTGCGCGAGGCGATCCGCACCGTCATCGTCCATGGGAAACCGACACTGACCAGACCCGTCGCCGCGCTGCTCGCCGACAAAACCGTGACCGCGCAGCGCATTCCCGACGCCGTCGATGCATTCGACCTGACCGTCCGCGATGAGAGAACCGTCGCGGACGACGTGACGGCTGCGGGCGAGACACAGGGCACCGCCGCCTCGGGGCCGACCTGGGTTCGCGCCTGGATCGACGCCGGGACGTCGCTGGTCGCAGCCGCACGAACAGAGCGGTCTGCGGAACGATCCCCGGAACCGAGCATGGGAGAGAAATCGGGTGCCGCCTCGGCGAAAGATTTCCAGGCGACGGCCCGGACGATCACCGAGCAGCTGGCCGCCCTGGACATCGTTCTGTTCGTGGCCAGCTCGAACTCGGTGCGCTATCTCAGCGACGCCACCGACCTCCGCGCCCGCATCCACGCCTCACGCGGACTCGCCGGAATCGACGGACTGATCTCGACGGCGACAGGACTGTCGCTGGGCCTGGGGGAGCCGGTCGTCCTGCTCATCGGTGATATCGCCGTGCTCCACGACATCGGCGGACTGCTCACCCCGAGCGCCGAGGATGCCGGTGACGTGACGATCGTCGTGCTCAACGACGACGGGGGAGCGATCTTCTCCGGGCTCGAACATTCCCAGCCCCATCTCGAAGGTTTCCTGGAACGCTATTTCACCGTCCCCCACGGTCGCGGTTTCGCCGACCTCGCTGCAGGGTACGGATGGGATCACGAGCAGGTGACCAGCGCTGAGCAATTTGAAACGACCCTGAGCCAGATCGACGGACGGCGAAACGCACAGGCTCGGCGGATCATCGAGGTGACCGTACCGCAGCAGCAGTAGGATCGTCCGCGGTCCGGAGCCCCGGGCCGGCCGGCGCTTGCCTTCGCCGACTGGCTAACGACAACTCAGGAGCAGGGTGACCGTCCGACGCTGATAGTGGTACCATAAACGGGTACAACTCGTTCGAAAGCGGAGGTCGTCATCATGTCCATCAGCGCAAGCGAGGCGCGCAAGACCCTGTTCCCCCTCATCGAGCGAGTGAATGAGGACCGTGATGCAGTCGAGATAGTCTCTCGCAAGGGCAATGCTGTTCTGATGCCGGCCGACGAATACGCCGCATGGCAGGAGACCGCTTACCTTTTCCGCTCGCCGGCCAACGCCCGCCGCCTGCTCGATGCCTACGATCGTGCCCGAGGTGGAAAGGTCGAAGCTCACGACCTCGATCGCTCGGACGAGGAAACTTGAGTGCGTCTGGTCTGGGACGAGTCGGCCTGGGAGGACTACAAGCACTGGCAGACTGCCGACCGGAAGACACTGAAGCGCATCAACACGCTCATCGACGCCTGCCTGCGTGAACCGTTCTCCGGGATAGGCAAGCCCGAACAGTTGAAGTACGGAGCGCCAGGCGCGTGGTCACGGCGTATCACCGCAGAGCACCGACTGGTCTATCTCGTAGACGACGAGGACCTGGTGATTCTTCAGGCCCGCTACCACTACTGAGCCAAGTGCCCTCTGCGTGGGCACACGGAGCACCTCATCGGTCGACCTCTTCTCACCTTCGCCGACTGGGCCCGCGACAATGCCGGAGAGTTCCGGTGAAAGGTCAGTCTCGGTCGAGACCGAGCGCCCGGCGCATCGGGGCCAGCTTCGCGTTCGTCTCGGCCACCTCGGTGGCGGGATCCGAATCCGGCATGATCCCGGCACCGGCATACAGTCGGATGCGGTTGCGGTCCTCGAGCTGGCCGCAGCGCAGGGCGATGCCGAACTGGCCGTTGCCGCGCCCGTCCATCCATCCCACGGGACCGGAGTAGCGGCCGCGGTCGAGGGGTTCGAGCTCATCGACGTGTGCCACGGCGCTCGCCTGCGGGTAGCCGCCGACGGCAGCAGTGGGGTGGACCGCTGCGGCGACGTCGAGGGCGGTGAGCCCGGAATCGGGGGAGAGGTTCGCCTGCGCATCGGAGGCCGAATGGATGACATTGGCCAAAGGCAGCAGGTGGGGGCGCTCATCGACGGTGACATCCTCGGCGACCGAACCCAGACTGCGCTGCAGCGAGGCGATGGCGAACGCATGTTCGGTGCTGTCCTTGTGCGCGCTCAGCAGCTTCCGAGCCGCCGGCATCTCCTCCATCGGGTTCTTCTCCACCCGGTAGGTTCCGGCCAACACTCGTGAGGTCACTCTGTTGTTCTCGACCCCGATGAGCAGCTCCGGGGTCGACCCGATGAGACCGGCGATGTCGAAGGTCCAACAGCTCGGGTAGCTGCGGTTGAGCGCACCGAGCACCGCACGCACGTCGATGTCCTCTCCGGTGGTGACGACCTCGTCGCGGGCGAGGACGATCTTGCGCAGAGTCGGATCATCCGAGAATGCGTCGACCTCCGCCGAATTGTCGATCGGAGTGAGCATGGCGGCGACCTGCTCGACGAGCCGGGACCATTTGTCGGGATCGAGCTCGCCGGCCTCGGCATGGGCCGAGTGCACGCGCTGCAGCGGTTCGGCATGGAGGATCGGCGGCAGGGGAGGTACCTCGGCCGTCGAGATCGAGGTCAGCCACACGCGGCCGCCGCGGCGGCCGAGAACGAATTCGGGGACATGGATGATCGAATCGACGGCTGATTCCCCCGAATAGGCGACCGTGGCAAAGCACATGAGTCCGGAACCGAGCAGATCGACTTCATCCTCGACCGCAGCCGCCTCGGTGATGGCCTTCCACGCATCCGAGAGTTCGGTGAACCTCTCGGGGCCGCGGGCCCGTATGCGCAGAGTGCGGCCGAAGCCGATGAGGCCGGAGGTGTCACGGACCCAGCAGGAGAAGCCGTCGGTGGGCAGCAGTTCGAGCGTCTGCTCCACGGTCGTGGGCAGTCCCGATTCGAAGGGGAAGCCGGGCCCCGGATCGACATCGTCGACGAAACGGGACCGCACATGCAGGCGCGGAGGGGCGGAGAGGATGTCGGAAGTGCCGAAAGTCGTAGTCATGTCGCCTCGATTCTAGTTGAGGATCGCGAGTACCAGGGATCCGGATTCGCCCTCCCGGTTCAGGTGTTGAGAGAATATGGTCATGAACCGTGCCAAGCTGGACAAACAGCCCGCAGACGTCGCGTCGATGTTCGACGATGTCGCCTCCCGCTACGACCTCACGAACGACGTCCTCTCCTTGGGCTTCGCCCGTGCCTGGAGGCGCACCGTGGCCCATTCCGTGGCCGCCGGGCCCGGTGAGCGCGTGCTCGACCTGGCTGCCGGCACCGGCACCTCCTCGATGACGTTCACCCACCACGGCGCCGAGGTGGTGGCCGGGGACATCTCCACGGGAATGCTCGCCGAGGGACGCCGTCGGCACCCGCAGATCGACTTCATCTACGCCGATGCGATGGACCTGCCTTTCGCCGATTCGAGCTTCGACGTCGTCACGATCTCCTTCGGCATCCGCAACGTCCACGATGTCGACCTGGCGCTCACCGAGATGCTGCGCGTGCTCAAGCCCGGCGGACGTCTCGTGATCTGCGAATTCTCCACTCCGACGCTCGATGCCTTCAGCCTCGTGTACAAGGAGTACCTGATGAGAGCCCTGCCGCCGCTGGCCCGTGCCGTGTCGTCGAACCCCGAAGCCTACGTCTACCTGGCCGAGTCGATCCGTGCCTGGCCGAACCAGGACGCCTTCGCCCATCAGATCCTCGACGCTGGCTTCGACCAGGTGAAATACCGCAACCTCACCGGCGGAATCGTCGCAGTCCACCATGCCCTCAAACCCACCGAGGCGGCAGGCGCCACGGAGCCGGCCCAGCCTTGACGATGAATGAGTTCGATGCCGAAGTCGTCGTCGTCGGTGCCGGCCCGGCCGGCTCGGCGATCGGCGCCTACCTCGCCCAGGCCGGGCACGAGGTCATCATCCTGGAGAAGTCCGGATTCCCGCGCGACAAGATCTGCGGCGACGCTCTGACCCCGCGCGCGGTGAAGGAAGCCGGCTATCTCGGAATGGACCTGCCGGAATCCGACGGCTGGCACCGCAACAGAGGGCTGCGCCTCATCGGCGGTGGTCACCGGCTCGAACTCGACTGGCCCGAGATCGACGGCACCCCGAACTACGGGGTGACCCGCCCACGGATGAGTATGGACGAAGCCTTCGCGCGTCATGCCCAGCGCAGCGGGGCCCGGCTCTTCGAACAGGTTCGCGCCATGTCCCCGGACGTGGGCGACGACGGGTGGATCCGCGGAGTCCACGCCTCCGGAACAGACCACCGAGGTCGCCGAGTGGGGCCCGAGGCCCACTTCCGGGCACCGATCGTCATCGCCGCCGACGGAGTCTCCTCCCGCCTGGCCGTGTCGGTGGGGTTGGAGAAGCGCGACGACCGTCCGATGGGAATCGCCGCCCGCGCCTATCACACGACGCCACGGCATGCCGATGACTACATCGAATCCTGGGTGGAGATGCGGTCGACGAATGCGGCCGGGGAATCCGAGACCCTGCCCGGATATGGGTGGATCTTCCCCCTCGGCGACGGCACGGTGAATATCGGTGCCGGACTGCTCGACTCCTCGCCCCAGTTCAAATCCGTGGATCTGCGCGGAATGATGAACCAGTGGATCGCCGACATGGGCCACGAGTGGGGCATCGACGAAACCACCTCCCTGGGTCCGATCAAGTCCGCGGCCCTGCCGATGGCCTTCAACCGCACACCGCACTTCCACCGTGGACTGCTGCTCGTCGGCGACTCCGGAGGAATGGTCAACCCGTTCAACGGCGAAGGCATCGACTACGCCCTGGAATCCGCACGCATCGCCGCCGAGGTGATCTCCACCTATTCGCGCTACCCGCAGTCCGTGATGCGTCGTCGGTTGGAGGAGTACCCGGCTCTGCTCGGAGAATCGCTGGGCGGCTACTTCACCCTGGGACGCGTTTTCGCCTCGATCATCGGCCATCCTGCGCTCATGCAGTTCGGAATCAAGTACGGTATGGGTGTTGACGTTGTGATGGAGTTCGTCGTCAAATTGTTGGCGAACCTCTACCGCGACCCGAAGGTCTCCGAGGCCGATCTCATCGACAGGATCATCTCGGCCCTGACCCGAATCGTCCCGGCCACCAGCAATGTCTGAGCGCAAGGACCACGGTGAGACCACAGTGAAGAACTCTGAGCGCAAGGGCTGCGACAACACCATGCCGACACCGACTACGACGAATGACGAGGACATGAGCCACCCAGCCTCTCCGGCCACCTTCACCGGTGACGACGCCCAGCTCGCGGCAGAGCTCTCGACTCAGTTGGAAACCGTGGAGGCCCGTCTCTACGAAGTCACCGAACAGACGCGGAGACTGCCGGACGAGACATCGAAGCACCTGCTGGCCGCCGGCGGTAAACGCGCCCGCCCGAACCTCGTGCTGCTCACCGCCCGCCTCGGCGATGCGGAGAACGACGACATCATCGATGCGGCCGTCGCCGTCGAACTCATCCACCTCGCCTCGCTGTACCACGACGACGTCATGGACGATGCTCCCGTCCGCCGCGGTGCGAAGGCCGCCCATGAGGTGTGGGGCAATTCGGTGGCGATCCTCACCGGCGATCTGCTGTTCTCCAAGGCCTCCGGCGTCACCGCGAAGCTCGGTCCCGAAGCCGTGCGCATCCAGGCTGAGACGTTCGAGCGTCTCGTCCTCGGTCAGCTCAACGAATTCGCCGGCCCGCCCGAAGGCGCCGACGAGATCGAGCATTACATCCAGGTACTCGCCGACAAGACCGGATCGCTCATCGCGACCTCGGCGCGCTTCGGCGTCATGTTCTCCGGAGCCGATTCGGCCCTGGCCGAACCGGTCCGGGTCTTCGGCGAACGCGTCGGTGTGGCCTTCCAGCTCGCCGATGACATCATCGACCTCACCACCACATCCTCTGAGTCGGGGAAGACCCCGGGCACGGATCTGCGTGAACGCGTTCCCACCCTGCCCGTGCTCTACGTTCGGGCGGCTGCCGCCGGCGGGGATGCCGCCGCCGCCGAGGTGGTCGACCTCCTCGACGCGGATCTGACCTCCGATGACGCTTTGGAGACCGCCCGTGCGGCGCTGGCAGCGCATCCGGTGACGGAGAAGGCCCGAGCAGAGGCTGCGCGCTGGGCCGAAGAGGCCAAGGCGGCTCTGGCGCCGCTGCCGGAGGGCCAGATCAAGGAATCGCTGTTCGCCTTCGCCGACTCCGTCGTCGCCCGCACCTCCTGAGCTCCCACCCCTCACCGTTTCTCTACTGTCTCTCAGCCGTTTCGGCACAGGCACAAAGGACATACCGCGATGACGCATACCTCGGCTTCGGCACCGGTTCGGACTCCGCAGAGGCTCAGCGCCGCCGACTGGATCGGACTCGGCATACTCGCGGTGCTGCTCGTCGTCGGCCTGAGCTGGTCGAAATGGCTGCCGTACTGGGACAAGGCGTGGACGATGAGCCGGACGTCCCTGTGGGACGGTACCCCGCTGTTCGACGCCGCCGGAGACACGGTGTCGCTGTCGGGCGCGTGGGACTTCACGCTCGTGTACTTCACCGCCGTGTGGAAAGCGCTGCTGGTGGCACTGCTCGTCGCGGCGGCAATCGACGCACTGGTGCCGCGTGACTGGCTGCTGAGGCTGCTCAACCGCCGCAGCCACACAGGCCAATCCCTCGTGGGTGCCGCCTTGTCGATGCCGTCGATGATGTGCACCTGCTGCGCGGCACCGGTGGCCGCAGGCCTGCGGGACTCGGGTGTGCGCCGTTCGGCCGCTCTTGCCTATTGGGTGGGCAATCCGCTGCTCAACCCCGCGGTCATCATCTTCTTGGCCCTCGTCCTGCCGTGGCAGTACATGGCGGTGCGCATCGTCTTCGCGCTCCTCGTCGCGGTCGGTGCCGCCGCGCTCATCGGACGGTGGGTGAACGGCCCCGCCGAGGCGGCACCCGAGCCCGCACCCGCCTCGGCGAATCTGCTGTCTCTGCCCACGCGCTATCTGCGGTCCTTGGCCAGGTTCACCCTCATCCTCGTGCCCGAACACCTCGCGCTCGTCTTCGTCATCGGGCTCATCGCACCGTGGCTGACCGGCGTCTTCGGGCTCGAAGCCCAGTTGGGTGCCGGCGCTGTGCTCATCGTGGCGGTTGTGGCGACCCTGCTGGTCATCCCCACCGGCGGAGAGATCCCGATCATCCTCACCCTCGTTCCCCTCGGGGTCGGGGCCGGTGTCACGGGTGCACTGCTCATCGCTCTGCCGGCTCTGAGCATCCCCTCGATGGTCATGGTCGGCAAGGCGATGGGATGGAAGACGACGGCAGCGATGGGAGCGGCCGTGGCGGTTGCCGCGGTACTGGCCGGGGGAGTACTCGCGGTGCTTAGCTGAGCTGCTGACCGCGGCGCTCCGCCTCGGTGAGGGTAGGACCGCTTCGGTGAGGGCATCGGCGGACTACGTCGTCAGGCGACGCAGGGTGAGGTACGAGCCCAGGGCGAAGACCGCGGTCAGCCCCAGCGCCCACAGGGCCAGGCCGATCGCCTGCGCATCCACGATCGCTGCCCACACTTCTGGCCAGGCCCGATTGACGTTGATCCACGCGGCTCCGGCCAGCAGAGCCAAGGCGATGACGGTGAGGGAGATTGTGAGGATGAGAGCGCCGGCGCGTTTGTAGAAGATCGCAAACCAGAAGCCGAGGACGAAGCACAGCATTGTGAGCACGAAGTAGACGAACCCGGCACCGAGTGGGCCGTGTTCCCACACCCACGGCAGGTAGGCGAAGTAGCCGCCTAAGCCGTAACCGTCGGTGGCCTGTTCGATGAGTCCCAGGACGACGAAGACTGCGGAGATGCCCGCGGCGCTGATCGCAGCCGCCGTGAGGGAGCCGAGGCAGAACTCCCGTCGGGTGAGGCTCATCGCCTGGGAGAAGTAGAACGTGAGATTCACCGCCTGTGCACCGACGACGGCGAAGTACCACAGCGGCGCTTGCGAACCTCCGCTGTACATCTGGGAGTCCACGCCTGCGGAGGCGATGATCCAGTGGATGATGAGCGTGATGAGCCACGCGGCGACAAGAATGAGCAGAGGCACCCAGACGAAGGTCTGCGTGTTCGTGAACTGCAGACGGACGACGCCGAGGATCCGGTTCTTCGGTCGCGACGTGCGGGCTCCGGGCGGGTGGTCGATGACGGCGGTCATGATTGCAGGCTCCTTGAGTCGGTCTCCGCTGCCGATGACTCGGCGAGGTCCGTCTGAGTGCTGCGGACGACGAGCTGCTGCAGGGAGACGGGAGTGAGGTCGAGGTTGGCGTCGGCGATGAGTTCGCGATCGGCATTGCTGAGGTGGCCGAGCATCGTCACCGAGGCGACTCGGCCGAGTGATTCGCGGTGGATGACTTCGCGACCGGCGACGAGCCGATTGATCGAGTCGGCATCCCCGACGACGTTGACCGCGCGACTGCGGACCTCCTCGGTGGTCTCATCCATGATGATCCGGCCGCGGTCGATGACGATGACCTTCTCGATGAGATCGGCGACCTCGTCGATGAGATGGCTCGAGAGCACGATGGTGCGCGGGTGCTCGGCGTAGTCGGCGATGAGACGGTCGTAGAAAGTCTGCCGGGCAACGGCGTCGAAGCCGAGGTAGGGCTCATCGAAGAACGTGATCTCGGCCCGGGAGGCGAGGCCGATGATGACTCCGACGGCCGACTGCTGACCGCGGGAGAGCTTCTTGATCGGCGTCTTCAGCGGCAGATCGAAGTCCGAGACGAGTTGGTCGGCGAAGTCCTGATCCCAGTGGGGGAAGAACAGGCGGGCGTTGGTCAGAGCATGCCGGGCATTCGAGTCGTCCGGATACTTCTGGCTCTCACGGACGAAGCACATGCGATTGAGTACGCGGGCGTTCTCGTACGGGTCCTCCCCGAAGACCTCGACGTCGCCGCTGGTCGCGAAGTTCTGGGCCGTGAGGATGGACATGAGGGTGGTCTTGCCAGCGCCGTTGCGTCCGAGCAGGCCGTAGATCGAATCCTCGTCGATGCTCAGGCTGACATCGTCGAGGGCGGTGGTGGTCTTATACGTCTTGGTGAGGCGGCGGACCTCGACGACGGAGTTCATGGGTCATCCCTTCGCTGCGGTCGGATCGAGTGCGGTGGTCAGGTGGAGTTCTCGGGAGCGCTCTTCGATGAGCGCGATCACGTCCTTCGACCCCAGCCCGAGGCGATTGGCCTCGTTCAGCAGGGGGCTGATGAAGTTCTCGGAGAAGGTGGTTCGGTGTTCGTTGATGAGCAGAGCGCGGGCCCCCTCGGTGACGAACATTCCGATGCCGCGGCGCTTCTCCAGCACACCTTTGTCGACGAGTCGGTTGATGCCTTTGGCGGCGGTAGCCGGATTGATGGAGTAGAAGGTCGCGAGCTCGTTCGTCGATGGTGCTCGGGAGAGCTCGGGCAGGGTGCCGTTGAGGATCGAGTCCTCGACCTTCTCGGCGATCTGAGTGAACAGGGGTTTGGCGTCGTCGATCACATTCGCCTCCATGTAGGTTGGTTAGTTACTTAACTAATGAACCATGGTGCCAATGGTGGTGTCAAGGGCCGGAGACGATTCGATCGGGTAATCCTGGAACCCGCCCCAATTACTACCTGACGGCGGCTCAGCAACCTCGCGCGAGGTTGCTGAGCCGCCGTCAGGTAGCAATAGAGATGTGTCGGGGGTCAGCGGCGCCGGCTGTGGCGGATCATGTCCGTGCACAGCAGGATCACGGCGATCCAGATGACGAAGAACCCGATCCAGCGGGTCGTCGACATCATCTCGCCGAGCACCGTGACGCCGAGGGTGAATTGGATGGTCGGAGTGAGGTACTGGAGCATGCCCACCCAGGACAGCGGGATGCGGCGGGCGGCGGCGCTGAAGAGGATGAGCGGGATCGCGGTGGCGGGCCCGGTGATGATGATGACGAAGACGTGCCAGCCGCCGAAGCCGGTGAACGTCTGCAGTCCCAGCGAGCCGAGGGCGATGAGGTAGATCGCCGAGGGAACAGCGAGGACGAGACTTTCGACGGCCATGCCTTCGAGCGCGCCGACTCGGCTGCCGACCTTGTTCTTCACCAGCCCGTAGAGGCCGAAGGACAGGGCGACGGTGAACGCGAGGTAGGGGACTCGGCCGAGGCCGATGCCGACGATGATGACCGCGAGCAGACCGAAGCCCACGGCAGTCCACTGCAGCGGGCGCAGCTTCTCACCGAGGAAGATCACGCCCAGGCCGATGGAGATGAGCGGATTGAGGTAGTAGCCGAGTGAGATCTCGACGAGCTGGTTGGTTTCGACCCCGTAGATGAACGTCGTCCAGTTGATGGCGATGAGCACCGAGGCCAGAAGCAGCAGGCCGAAGAGGCGTGGTGAGCGCAGAATCTGCCAGGTGCGCAGGAATCCGCCGGTGAAGACGAGGAGGATGGCGCAGAAGACCAGCGACCAGATGACGCGATGGGAGACGAGTTCGAGGGCGCCGGTGGGAGCCGCGGCGGCGAAGAGCAGCGGCATCACACCCCACAGCAGGTAGGCGGAGAATCCGTTGATCAGGCCGGCACGGCGAATTGCGCTCTCATCGGGGGCAGGGTTCTGGCTCACATGCTTCAGTCTAGTGAGGGCTGGGTTCGAGGGAGCCGGCGGGATCGCCGGTGAGATGGCAGGGCGGCGAGGGGTGCAGTCTGCCGACCGGGCGGCGGTGATGCGAGTTTGGTCACGTCATTGTAAGGATGACCTACATTGACGATAGACTCGGTGGGACTGAATAGAGAGGTGTGAGAATGACTCGTCCCTTCCGGGTGGCCATCGTCGGCGCCGGTCCTGCTGGGATCTACGCGGCCGATCTCATGACAAAGGCGGAGCGTGATTTCGATCTGAGCATCGACCTCTTCGATCGTCTGCCGACTCCCTTCGGGCTCGTCCGCTACGGCGTCGCTCCCGACCACCCGCGGATCAAGGGCATCATCAACGCCCTGATCAAGGTCCTCGACCGAGGCGACATCCGCCTGTTCTCCAATGTCGAGTACGGAGTCGACCTCCACCTCGAAGAGCTCACCGACCGCTATGATTCGGTGATCTTCTCCACCGGCTGCTTCGTCGACGCCGCCCTCGATCTGCCCGGCATCGATCTGCCCGGATCCTACGGCGCCGCGGACTTCGTCAACTGGTACGACTCGCATCCCGACGTCCCGCAGTCCTGGCCGTTGGACGCCGAACGCGTCGCCGTCATCGGCAACGGCAATGTCGCCCTCGACGTCGCCCGCGTGCTGGCGAAGCAGGCCGACGATATGCACACCACGGAGATCCCCGATCACGTGTACGAGGGGCTGAAGTCCTCGAAGGTCACCGATGTCCACATCTTCGGCCGTCGCGGACCGGCTCAGGCGAAGTTCACGCCGCTGGAGCTGCGCGAACTCGGCGCCGTCAAGGACGTCGACCTCATCGTCTACCCGGAGGACTTCGAGTTCGACGAAGGGTCGATGCAGGCGATCGAGTCGAGCAACCAGACCAAGCAGGTCGCGAAGACGCTCACGGACTTCACCATGCGCGAACCCACCGGAGCGAAGCGGCGTCTCCACCTGCACTTCCTGCACTCACCGGTCGCCATCCTCGGCGAGGACAAGGTGACGGGGCTGCGCACCGAACGCATGGAACTCGACGGTTCCGGCGGAGTCAACGGCACCGGCAGCTTCCACGATTGGGAGCTCGATGCCGTCTACCGTGCCGTCGGCTATGCGGGCACTCAGCTGCCGCAGCTGCCCTTCGACGATCGCAAGCGTGTGATCCCGAACCACGAGGGTCGCGTCGTCGACTCCGATGATCAGACCACGGCCGCCGAAGCCGATGTCGTTCAGGGCGTGTACACCACCGGGTGGATCAAGCGCGGACCCGTCGGACTCATCGGCCACACAAAGGGCGATGCGCTCGAGACCATCGGCCACATCCTCGACGACCGTGCCGCCGGTGTGCTCACCGAGCCGGTGTACCCGGACGAATCGGCCATCATCGAGCTCCTCGAATCCAAGGGCGTCGACTTTGCCGATTGGGAGGGCTACCACCGCGTCGAGGCCGCTGAGAAGGCGGCCGGCGAGGTCGAGGGCCGTGAGCGCATCAAGCTCGCCACCCGTGAAGCCATGCTCGCCGAGGCGCGTGGACACGTCACCGCCGAATCCGTCGGCCAGCCGTCCGCAGGCAGCTGAGCCTGCGGAGCATTTCGCGACATTTCCTCCACTCCTGGGGTCATCTGGCACCGGCAGTGACTTCTCGCCTCGTTGCAACGGGGAGACGAGTCGCTGCCGGTGCCTGATGCTTTCACCACGTAGAGTCGGAGACGTCCAGATCACGCCAGCGCACACCAAGTCATGCCCGCGTGCAGCAGATCGCACCAGCGAGCGTGGACCATTGCACCGAAGGCCGGCAGGGGAGACCGCGTGAGAAACGAATCGCAGCTCAAGACGATCGTCGAACGTGCCTATGTCGAACGGCTCAACGCCTGGCAGACGGCGGCGGTGCGGATCAAACACTGGCTGACCGAACAGCAGAAGGGCCTGCTCAAGGACAAGGACATCTCCCGCCTCGACGTCGACGGCCATCGGATCAAGGACGCGGCACGGACCCTGGCGAAGTTGACGGAGAAGACCGACGGCGATCCGGATCTGACGATCACCTCCACCGAGGATGTCGAAGACCAGATCCGCGACATCGTCGGCGTCAAGGTGCTGTGCAAATCACCGCGCGATCAGTCGATGATGTTCGCCGCGCTGCGCGATCCCGAGCAGCTGGGCGCCTTCGAACTCATCGAGTGGAAAGACTATACGGACCCGCCGAAGGCCAGCGGGTACCGCGCCTGCCACGTCATCCTGCGCATTCCTTCCGACCAGGGGCCGCCTGTCTTCGCCGAGATCCAGGTCAAGACCCGGCTCCAGGACGCCTGGAGCGAACTGACCCACGAGGACATGTACAAACCCGGCGCTGCGATGAAGCCGAGCAAGCTGCACGGCGAATTCGCCCGTGCCATGGCGAACATGCTCGCGACCGTCGATGACATGGCCGATACCCTGGCCGTCGAGCTCACCGCGCTGACGAACCCGGAACCCGTCGTCGAACTCGACGAACTGCGGGAACAGGACACGGGCATCGACGTCCGGGTCCGCGCGACCGGCCCGAAATACGCGCTCGCCGTCGACGGTTCGGGACGGCAGGGGCTCATCCCAGCCTTCGCCATCCGTCGCCTCAGCGGCCAGAAGGGCACCATCAAGGTCAACGATTTCATCCACCTCGACGATCGCCTCCGGGCCAGCGTTGAAGAAGACTCGAAAGGTCTGTACTACATCCCGCTCGAGCTCCCCGAACACTGACCGGCCTCTTTCGGGTCACAGCGTTACGGGCGAATACGATACCGGCCCGGTCCGCACTCAGCAGTGCGGACCGGGCCGGCGTGGTGCGCTGTCGATCAGCGGTAGTTCGTGAACTGCAGGTCGACGTCGAGGTCCTGTTCCTTGAGCAGAGCGATGACTTCCTGCAGGTCGTCACGCTTCTTCGAGCTCACGCGCAGCTCGTCGCCCTGGATCTGGGCTTTGACGCCCTTGGGGCCCTCGTCGCGGATGATCTTCGAGATCTTCTTCGCATTGTCCTTGTCGATGCCCTCCTTGAGGGACGCATCGATGCGGTACTCCTTGCCGGAGGGGTACGGTTCGCCGTCTTCCAGGGACTTCAGAGAGATTCCGCGCTTGACCAGCTTCGACTGGAAGACGTCGAGAATGGCCTTGACCCGGTCCTCGCTGTTGGCTTTCAGCTGCACGGCTTCGCCGCTCCAGGCGATCGACGCATCGGTGCCGCGGAAGTCATAGCGGGAGTTGATCTCCTTCGCGGCCTGGTTGAGTGCGTTGTCGGCTTCCTGGCGGTCGACCTTGCTGACGATGTCGAATGAGGATTCGCTGGCCATGAATGCTCCTTTGTCTGCGATCGTTGATGCCCGTCGGAAACGGGCGTGGCTGTTGCCCCCGAGTCTAGTCGAGGCCCCGAACTGTGATCTGCGTCTACCGAGTTGGAGATTCGGGTCCGAGCCTTGTATTCTTTTCAGGTGCTCATCGAGCGCCACCTGCGGCAGATTGCCCGAGCGGCCAAAGGGAGCTGACTGTAAATCAGCCGGCATTGCCTTCATAGGTTCGAATCCTATATCTGCCACGCAGAACGGAGAAGCTCCGTGACCGAGAGGTCACGGAGCTTTTCTCGTTTTCCGCGCTTTCCCTTGCCCGGCGCCCGGCCGACGCCTACCGTGTGAGGACAGGGTGGAAATGCTCCGCTGAGGAGGGCGAACCGATGAGCGATGACACGGATGACACGCAGTCGCCTCGGCGTCTGAATTCGCTCGAGGACCGAAACGCTGTCGTCGAATCCGCTCTCGACCGAGCCATCAAGCGCGGTGATTTCGATGATCTGCCGGGTCTGGGCAAGCCGTTGTCCGGGTTGCACAGCTCATCTGATCCTGATTGGTGGATCAAGCAGAAGATGGATACCGAAGGCATCAACGGCGTCGCTCCGGCGGCGTTTCAGCTGCGCAAGGAGAACGCCGTCCTCGAAGACACGGTCGACGCTTTCTCCACCGAGTCCGAGGTCCGCGACTACCTCGCCGGCTTCAACGCCCGGGTGCGCGAGGCCGTGATGGATCTGCGCGACGGCCCGCCCGTGTTCACTCCGCCCCGCGATGTGGAGAAGGAGATAACCGCATGGCGGCGGCGTCGGAATGCGAAGAAGAACGACACCGTCACCGAGGCGGAACCGGGGGACCAGCCCGCCGCTCCGGAATCGGTGGGTTCACCTCGGCGATGGTGGCATCATTTCCGTCACTGATGCGGGAACGAGCGGTGGCGCTGTCTTCAGTGAGGTTGACGGTGATCGTGGTGCACACCAAGCCGAGGATGGCCAGTGGAAGGTCGAGTCCGTAGCTCGAGATCGCCAGGGATTGGACGACGAAGAGAGCAACGGCGGTGACGGTGACGACATCGGAGGGCCACCTCGGGGAGAGAACCGGGCGGGGGCTCTCCCAACGTTTCGTGATCGTCGAGATCGCCCACACGACGAGCAGGACGGCGATGACGAAGACCGGACGCGTCAGCCACCAGGCTCCGGTGCCGGGATCGGGCATCGGCAGCCACAGCAGCTGGACTCCGGTGAGCAGGACGATCGCCGGCACGTGCCATAGGTAGACGGACATGAGTCGGCTGCCGAGGAAGAACACGATGGCCTGGGCGAAGCGACGGTCCATGATCGCTGTCAGCGGTCGGTGGAGCAGGGTCAGCAGGGCGGCTTGGATGACGGCGAGGACGGCCAGCGGCAGGGTCGGCGGCCATTGGTTCGTGAGCATGGACGCCGAGTACTCCCCGAGGATGACGAGCAGTCCCAGGCAGGCGAATCCGGCGACGATCATGACGAGGTTCCACCAGCGGAGACGGGAGAACCAGCCGTCGCGCAGGCAGAAGCCGATCTGCTGGGCGAAGAGCCAGACGAAGCCAACGTTGGGCAGTCCGAAGAGTTCGTCGCCGATGCCGTAGCCGTCGGCGGGGATCCGATCGAGTCCGAGGCTTTGGATGCCGACGACGAGGCGGACGACGTCGACGAAGAACGCTCCGGCGAAGAGGACGACGAGGGCCAGCCACGGATTGCGTTCGTGCCAGCGAATCATCCAGGGTGCCAAGGCCTGGGCGAGAGCGTACGCGGCGAGGAACCACAGGACGGAACCGACGGGGACGGCGATGGCATCGGCCAAGTCCGGGTCGACGCCGAGGACTAGGACGGCGGTGAGAGCGGCGGTGAGGACGATGAATAGCGGCAGCGCCGGAAGCGCGAGGCGTCGCAAGCGGGTGCGGACGAAGGTCGAAGCCGATTCGCCGCGACGTTGTGCAGATTCCCAGCCGACCTTGGCTGCGAATCCACCGACGACGAAGAACATCGGCATGATCTCGGCGATCCAGGTGGCCGGGGCGAACCAGCGCTCGCCGGAGACCGGGTTGAAGATGAAAGGTGAGCCGTCCGGGTTGCGGCCGACCCCGACGAGCAGGAGGTGGACGAACACGACGACGAGCACACAGAAGACGCGGGCGAGGTCGAGGGTGAGATCACGGTGGCGGGGGATCGAAGTGTTCACAGTGTCTACGGTAGGTGGGTTCGCGCCTTGGCGGGTGGCGACGATGTGTCAGATCAGTTGCATCGCTGCGGCGGGGGAGTGCGGGCCCGCAAGCGTGTTGTTCGCCGGCAGCCGCACAGCGTCGTGCTTCCCCCGCGCGGCTATGACATTCGCGTCGCCTTCGCCAGTCGTTCGATCGCGAGGTGAGCAAGAAGCGCCGCTTGATCGCCGAGAACCGAATCGTCGAAGATGACGAAGGGGGAGTGGTTGTTGCCCTGGCGCTCTGCTGGAACGTCCGTGCGCTCGGCGCCGAGCATGAGATACGTGCCCGGCACCGCGGCTAAGACGAAGGAGAAGTCCTCACTCGGCATGATCGGCTGTTCGAGGAGCTTCACCCGATCCTCGCCGAGAAGGACTCGGAGTTCTTCCATGGCCCATGCGGTCTCGTCATCGTCGTTGACCGTGACCGGGTACTGGACATCGAAGTCCACTTCGGCGCTGCATCCATGGGCGGCGGCGATGCCGTCGGCAAGCTGCTTCGAGCGGGTGCGGACGATGTCGAGTGATGAGTCCGACAGTGTGCGCACAGTCGCACCCAAGGTGGCCGAGGCGGGGATGACGTTGATCGCGTCCGAGGCGCTCAACTGGGTCACTGACAGCGCGATGGGGTCGAAGGCGTCGATGCGGCGGCTGACCATATTCTGCAGGGCCGTGACTAGTTCGGCCAGCGCCGGCACCGGATCGACGGCGGTCTGCGGTTGGGAACCGTGACCGCCGCGTCCGTGGATCGTCACCCGCAGTGTGTTCGAACCCGCTTGGAGGGTGCCCGGCCGGGTGGCGACCACGCCGCGCGGACCGGGGAGCACATGCGCCCCGAATGCAGCGATCACCCGCGTCCCGGCTGCGTCGAGCACGCCTTCGTCGATCATCACCGACGCTCCGTTCCAGCCCTCTTCCCCGGGCTGGAACATGAAGACGATGTCCCCGGCAAGCCGGTCGCGCAGAGCGTGAAGGAGTTGCGCGACTCCGACGAGTCCGGCTGTGTGCAGGTCGTGGCCGCAGGCGTGCATGCATCCGTTCGTCGAGGCGAAGGGCTCATCCGTCTCCTCTGTCACTGGAAGGGCGTCCATGTCTCCGCGCAGCAGCACCGCTGGAGCGTCGGCCGGTCTGTTCGGATGGGTTCCGCGCAGAACGGCGATCACCGAGGTGGCGCCCTCACCCGTGGTCACCTCGAGGTCGAGGCCGGACAGGGCGGCCAGGACCACCGCCTGCGTGCGGGGCAGGTCGAGACCGATCTCCGGGTCCGCGTGGAGGGAACGCCGCAAGTTCTGGAGCTCAGGGAGCAGGGTCTGTCCTTGTGCGATGAGATCGTGCATGGGGTCCTTTCGTATGAGAGCCCGGGGTGTGCCGAGGGCCTGGAACTGGCGGGGATTGGGGCCGGTCGGGGTCAGAGCATACTGACGAGGACACTGGCAATGACGACGGACCCGGCGCTGACCGAGGTGAATCCGCCGACGAGCATCGGCGGGAGCATGACATTGAGCAGCGCTTCCTTTTCGTCGTCGTCACGGGCAATGGAGCGTGCTACCTCGTTGGTGAGCAGATAGTCGGCAGGGAAGCCGTACATCGCCGTCAGTGCCACTGACACTCCCAGTCCAGACTTCCAGCGCAGAAGCTTTGTGGCGACGAATCCGCCGAGGACGATGCCGGCGCCGCCGACGATGAGGATCGTGATGGTGGGGACGAATGCGTTGATGACGTCCTGCACCGAGGCGGTCACAAGCGGGGCCATGACGATGGCGATGACGCCGGCCATGGCGATGCCGAATGAGTTCGACCGTTCCATGGCCTTATCGGGGGACAATCCCACCGCAGTGGCGAGAATGCCGAGGAACAGGGCGAGGATCGACGACGGAATATGGGTGGGGACCGCCAGAAGTGTCGCTGCCGATCCGCCGACGAGAATGAGGAAGAGCATGAACAGCTGATTGTCGACGAGGAAGTCGGGAAGGTTGACGAGTTTCTTCTTCTTGGCTGCCTCCTCTTCCTCTTCCTTGTGGGCGCGAGCGAGTTCCTGAAGTTCTCCGCTGTCGCGCAGCTTCTTTGCATAACGACGCAGAAAGTAGTTCGTCAACGGCATCGAGGGCAGTGACTGGAGCATCAGAACAAGCGCGGGAAGAACGATGATCGACGAGGCGGCACCGTGCGCCGTCAGCCCTTCCGTCGTCAAGCTGGTGGCGACGATGCCGCCGGCCAAGGGGCCGGAACCGGCCACGAAGGTCTCGAAACCGAAGAGCGGGGCCACGACAGCCAGGATGAGCAGCACCGCCACGAGCATGCCCGAGACTGCGATGATGACCGAACGCCATTGCTTGAGCATCACACGCAGGGGGATGAGTGACCCCATATGGAAGAGCAGCGGCGCGACGAGGAACGAGTAGGCCTGAAGCAGCAGGGAGTCATCGATGACGGTTTCTGGGACTACGCCGATCTTGGCGAAGATGAAGATCCCGAGCATCGCAACCAGAAGGCTGGGGACACGCGCCTTCGACCAGATCGAGACCAGCTCACCGAGCGCGATGAAGGCGAGGACGATAGCGGCAGCGTAGATAGCTTCCATGGTGTGCCCTTCGAGTTGGGAGTGTGATGCTTCCCACAACCTATCCGTTCAGAATCGGTCTGTGGGGGATTCGACCGGAGTTTCCGATAGTTGGGACTTCTGACGTCGTGCAGGCAGTGGAATGAGGGCTCAGGGCATAGGCTGAAGCCATGAGTTTTCTGCAGTTCCTCCACGAACGGGGCATCGTCGAGCGCCCCGGATCCGGAAGTCGCCCACTGGTGATCGCGCACCGCGGCTATTCGGCTGTTGTGCCCGAGAACAGCCTCGCCGCGGTCGACGCGGCGCGCGCCCTGGGGGTCGACTTCATCGAGGTCGACACCTCGACCAGCGCCGACGGTGTTCCCGTGATCCTCCACGATCCGGATCTGGACCGAACCACGAATCGCAGAGGTCCCGTCGTCAATCTCACCGCCGAAGAGCTGTCGTTCGTCGACGCCGGTTCGTGGATGGGCCCCGGATTCAACGGAGTGCGCATCCCGACCCTGTCGGCCGTGATGAGGGATATCCAGCACCGAGGCGGGGAACTCCTCCTTGAGCTCAAAGGGGAGTGGTCATCGGGTGCGGTGGCGAGGATCTCCGAACTGGTGGTCGAAACCGGGATTGCCGACCGGATGATCGTCCAGTCGTTCAACATCGAGACGCTGGAGACCTGTCGGGACTTGCTGCCGATGGTCGCTCGCTTCCTTCTGCGCATGGTTCCCAAGCCCGAGGACATCGAGGTCGCTCGCGAACTCGGGGCGGTGGCGATCAATCCTTCGTACAAGGGATTCTCGATGCGCAAATCGGTCGTCACAGAGATCATGGACAACGACCTCGGCGTTTTCGTCTGGACTGCCGATGAGATGAACGAATGGCGGGAACTCCTCGGTGCCGAGGTCGATGGGATCATCACGAACCATCCGGGTCGACTGCAGGGATTCCTGGCCGGGCGATTCGACCCGGTGAAATAGATGCTTTCGCTAATGGCACCGATGCGGGGTAGGGATCGGTGGACGTTTTCGCCTCCGATTCCAGGGCGTGTGAGTGACGTCACTGAAATCCGATTTGCCCAGAGCGAGCGAACCCGTGTAAATTCTTACCTGTTGCCCCGATAGCTCAGTCGGCAGAGCATCTCCATGGTAAGGAGAAGGTCAAGGGTTCGATTCCCTTTCGGGGCTCTCGTGCCGCCTAGAATGCGGTGCTGGGGCGGGGTAGCTCAGCTGGTTAGAGCGCACGACTCATAATCGTGAGGTCGGGGGATCGAGTCCCCCTCCCGCTACCGATAAGCCCCTCACCAGGGATTGAGTCCCGGTGAGGGGCTATTT
The DNA here is from genome assembly GCF_057766545.1 of Brevibacterium sp. MGP-B1. NCBI lineage: Bacteria > Bacillati > Actinomycetota > Actinomycetes > Micrococcales > Brevibacteriaceae > Brevibacterium > Brevibacterium sp. MGP-B1. The sequence continues at coordinate 472,146 of NZ_CM173407.1, forward strand.
TTCTGCCCGATTCCCGACATCTATGCGGTTACGATGCGCTTTGAAACCATTCGTCGAGCACCCCAACCACGCCCTGCGGCCCAATACTGAGCTTCTGCACATAGTGCTTCGCAGTCACTCCCACCTCCGAATGCCCGAGCTGCTGAGACGCATTGTCGAGGCCGTCCGAACTGTATATCGTCGTCGCGACGGTCTTGCGGATCGTCTTCGGCGTCACCCAATCTAGTTCCGCGATCTTCCGCACTTGCCGGAAGTGAACACGGTACGCCGACGGGTTCCGCCACGTCCCCACCTCGGACGCGAACACTGCCTCCGATTCGGGAAGGAACTCGCGCTCCGCGGCCTTCCTCCGCAACGCCTCCGCCGCAATCGACGGGAGGTAGAGGGTCCGTTTCGAGGTCTCCGACTTCGGCGCCGGTTTCCAAACCACGCCTTGGCCATTCGCCTGTGTTACGGTGCCCATGACTGACACTGTCGGCACTTCCACGTCGAGGTCGATGTCCTGCCATCGAATGCCGAGCAGTTCGCCGGTGCAAACGCCGGTGCCGAGCATGACGTCGATACTGTCGAGGATGTCGCGCCGGTACGGCCTGAATGACTTATGTGGGGTCGCCTCCCCCTGTCGGGCCGCATTGCGCAGCGCTACCACCTCAGCTTGAGTCATGGCTCGCACCTGCCCCGCCTTCGGCTTAATTGGGGAGATGTCAAGCCCCGGGTTTCGTAGAGGCTCCTATTCTTGGTTTCCTAAGCAGCCGCGGGTTCTGTCCCGGACTGGTTGATCCATTCGGAATGGACCTCGACGGGCGGTCGGTAGTTAATCGCTGAATGCAACCTGGACTGGTTGTACCAAGCCACCCACTTCGACGTCTCCGCCATCACCTCGATCAACCCCGACCACCCCTTCCGGTCGATGAGTTCGGCCTTGTAGACCGAGTTCAGCGCCTCGGCCATGGCGTTGTCGTACGAATCCCACGCGACCCCACCGACGCCACGACCTCGGATTCCGCCAGGGTCTCGCCATAGCGAATCGATCGGAATTGCGCTCCGCGATCCGAGTGGTGCACCAGCCCGGAAACGTCTTCACCGGCCCGATATTTCGCAGCGAGAGCCATCGTCAGAGCGTCCCTGGCCAGGGACTCCCGCATGTGGTTCGTCACCTGCCAGCCGACGATCTCCCTGTGGAAGACATCGAGGATGAACGTCGTGTATACCCACCCAGCAGTCGTCGGAACATAGGTGATGTCCGCGACCCATAGACAATTGGGTGCCGGTGCTGCGAACTCACGCTCGACAAGATCATCCGGACACTCCTCAGCCCTAGCCGAAGCCGTCTTCGGGCGCTTCCTCCAGCGTCGAATACCGTCGATGCCTAACTGGCGCATCAACCGCTCCACCGTGCAGCGGGCCACCGGGCCGAACTGATCGGCGTACTCGCGGTTGATCGCCTTCCACATCTTCCGCACCCCGTAACACGAGTAGTTCGCCTCATAGACATCCTGGATGACGACCATCAGCGCCTGGTCTCGGCTGGCCCTGGCCGATGGTTCGCGTTTCTTGAACGCGTAATACGAGCTCACAGCAATCCGTGCCGCATTCCCGGACAGGGCGCGTACGATTGGCTCGACTCCGAACTCGTGACGATTGTCGTCGATGAAGACGACAATCACTTCGATGGGCGGTCGAGCTCCGCCGCGAAGAAAGCCGACGCTCTCTTCAAGATCTCGTTGGCCCGCTTCGCTTCAGCCAACTCCGCCCGCAGCCGACGGTTCTCCGCTTCCAAATCGACTGACTCAGTCGGTGTGGCCTTGCCGGAGTCTTTGTGCTTACGGACCCAGACTCGCAGGGTCTCTTTGCTCAGACCGAGCTCGCCGGCGACACGGGTGATTGCCCCGTCCGCCGTCTCCGGATCGGCCTGAGCATGAATGACGAGTTCGACGGCGCGAGCCTTGAGTTCGTCGGTATATTTCAATGGCAAGAGAGAATCTCCCTCTTCCAATCTCCCCGCCTCTATTATCCCCGGGGCGACTCATCTCGGTCACACCACACTGCGGCACAGGTGCTCATGCTGGGCGCATCGTTGAGGGCATGGCAATAGGGTAGCGGATGCAATGTAGGCCCCCACCGTGGTTACGGCGGGGGCCTACGTTGTTTCATGGTGGGATCGCCGTGGTTTGACGGGCCCGAGTGGGGGCTACTTTTCGCCTAGCACTCTCTTGACGAAGCTGGTGGCACGCTCGTTCAGTTTGTCGACGCGCATTGACACATGGGCTTCGAAGTCATTGTGACCTTCGACTGCGCGTGGAGGATTCCTGACGATCTCGGAGCACTCGAAATTGCCGTGTATGAGCGTCCCGAGCGAATTGCCGTTTCGTCCCGAAGGCCCGGCCTTCTTCGCTGTGAACATCCGTACGCCGGTGGTCTCGTGCAAGTCCTCGCACCAACTGCACATCGCTTGGGACTTCGCCATGGGCACTGCCCTGAGCATCAGTCCGCGTGGGACGTCGTCTACGGGGACGACTATATAGGCCCGTTGAGGAATTTTCGCATCAGCCCAACCAAAGTAGTCGAGCTCGGCCCACTCGATCTCAGCGAGATTGGGTGGCAGTGTGATCTTTTCCACTTCGCGGCGAGAGGTGTTGATAAAGGACTTCTTAATCTGGGTGGCATTGAGTTGCTGCATGACTGGCTTTCTCTGATTTCAGTAGTTGCCTGAAGTTGATTAGCCGTGAAGCCGGTGCAGTTTAGCCTTCGCGCATTCTTGCGGGCAGCTCTTTGGGGGTGCTGGCGGGCTTTGTTCGCACCAAGCATGACCGGTGAACGCGAGTGGCTAACTGAGAATGGTTAGCTTGGCTATCAGCTACGGCAACAGGGAATGGGTGGAGGCTAGGTCGACTGTGTTTAGGCACAGGTCACCTATCACCCGACCGGCTGTGAATGCGGAGTTCGGGTGATTCTAGGGCAGCAGGACTAGAAGCAGGCCACGAGGGCCACCATTCCTTTCTTCCTGAGATTTCAGGTGGTTCGGCGATAGTTTCCGAGTTTGACTATATCCAAGTCCGCGTCACTGGTTCAACATGGTTCTGTTGCGTACTGCTGGCGTCGATGCTTTCGGTGGGAAGTCGGTGCTAGCTCGGGTCGCGTGCGCTCGTGTCCGGTTCGGCATTTGGCTGTGGGTGGAGTATGGCGGATGCATAATAGAACACATGATCGAATATGAGGACTACGGCACAGCTACCTGGCGGTACTGGCAGAAGATCCGCAACGACGCCGGCGCCCGCGGTTCCTTCCAGAGCCGTCCGCCCGTGCCGGTGCGTGCTCATGTCATGTTCGAGCGCGACGGTGAAGTATGGCTCGACGGCACCGCGACGCGACTCGGTTTCGATGGTGCGATATTCGTTGAGATCAAAGATCGACGAGTCCAGGCGATCGGGGCGTGGTTGCCGCCGGATGATGTGTGGTGGGAGGGGAAGCCTGTCAGTTCTCAGTTGCGTTCTGCTCCATATACTTGAGCGCGATTGGGCATGTCACGTTCACCTTTAGCCACCGGCCGCGAGCATCTTCCAGAGCTCGTTTCATAATCTCCTGGCAGTGAGCGTCCTTGTCGGTGTCCTCGATCGCCTCGCAGTAGACGAACATGACTTCGTTGACTTCGTCGTCGATCTTGTAATGCAGCGATGCAACGAGTTTCCCGGGCAGGTACAGGTCGAATTTCGACTGTTCCTGGTTGTTGAGCATGGTGTACACGAGACACACTCCTTCTGTGGAATTGTCAAAGCACTGAATGAAAAAGACTCTAAACTGCTGGTCAGACTGCTGCAAGAGGGGTTTAGAGTCTTCCGACGATCTTCGCAACAGGCACATCTTCAACCCTTGTTCGGCTCTCGAGCTTCTCTGGCAGAGGCAACGTCATCGACGACAACAGCAATATGACGCATGCTCGTGATCAACGCCCCGTAGAGGGGCCACGAAGCGGTCGGGAGATGCTGGTCATCGGAGAGGGCTCTCGCCAGTGAGTCGAGGCGTTCATGCACGGGTTCAACGTCAGAATCGGGATCGCTGATCGAGCGCCCGGCATCTTTGACAATGTTTCCCCACTCGCGGCGAAAGCTGTCATCCCACTCGCCCTCGGCGTACGTCGCGTCGCGGAGCGTGCGCGTCAGATTCCTCAGATGCGAGATCCCTTCATCGACCCGCTGCAGGATATTCTCGTAGCTCGTTTCCTCCGCCTGAGACTGTGCTTGGTTGCGAACCCGAGGATTAAGCGACTTCCTCAAATCGCCTCTCGGGTTTGCTCGCCTGCTTTCCCTTGCGAAGCGAACGGACTGCCATGCTGTGTTGAGCTCGTCGCTCATGGACTCGGTCTCGCGGAACCACTCATCGGCGCGGTCTGTGTCCCAGGAGTCGCTGAACTCGTCGGACATGCTGGTCAGGACGTCGCCCATGCGCCGATTGATACTGTCGACGTAGCGAGAGGCCTGCCGGTCCCGGATCGGGGGAATGATGATCAAGTTGACGGCGAGCCCGACAGCGACGCCCAGCGCGATCTCAATGATTCGTTCTAGAAGGAGGGGCTGCTGACTGTCGAATCCGCTTCCGAGGATGAAAATCGCGGTGGTGGCGATGGCGATCCCCTCGTCTCGGATCCATGTCACCCTGGCTCCGAGAAGACCAACAAAGAGCGCCAGGGCGAACGTCCACAGGCTGACTCCGAGGTAGTTGCCAATCAGGAAGGACAAGCCCACGCCGATTGCAGAGGCCACTGTTGACTGGGCGCCTCGCGAAAGTGATCGGTAGACCGTCGCGTGGACGGTGAGCAGTGCAGTCCATGGCGCGAGGAAAGGCATCGCCGAGTCGAGTATTGCGTTTGACAGCCACCATGCTGCCGTTGCCGCGACGACAGATTTGACGATCTGGAGGAGATCGGTCGTGACTTCTGGGCGTTGGAGTAGTTCAGTGATCTTCTTCGTTGGAGTTGGCAAGGTCGCTCCGTTGCAGGTCCGTCGCTGTCATGATTACACGGTAAGCAAAGCTCGGTTTGAGACTAGCATTTGCCCTGGTCGAAGTCGTTTTGCTCTTGACGACTCAGGACTGAATTCGGTCGGCTGAGCGTCCTAGCGTCTCAGGCAACGATGTTCTCGGCAATCAAGGGGTGACGGTAGACCCTGTTCACGAGCACGACTGTCCGAGCGCACTCCTAGCCGAGACCCAGAGGCGTCCTTGGACTCTATTCACGAGCGCCGAAGGAGGCAAACATGACCACCTACGAAGAAGCAATCAAGCGGGCAGCAAAGCCACTCGCGGAGGCGTTCTTCCGCATCCAAGAGGGCACAGCGCGGGAAGCAGCTGAACTCGCCTACACGCCCGGTGGGCCGGGGCTCGACGAGCTCGAGGAGCGCATTCAGGCATGGCGGGACGAGTTCATGGTGCAGGATTAGACGGTTGCGACGATAGGTTCGGAAGTGCCTGCTGATGAGGAGGAAGATGCGTTTACGATGCGCTTTGGGTGGAAGTCGGCGAGACTCGCATTGTCGGGGGACTCGTGCTTTTCTCGTGCATCGTTCCTGGTCAAGCGGTCATTTCATATGCTTTCATGGTCTTTCATGTCCGCTCTGGTTTCGACCAGATTGGAATCGTGAGGTCGGGGGATCGAGTCCCCCTCCCGCTACCGATCAACTCCCTCATCAGGATGACGAATCCGATGGGAAAGTTTCTGTATTCGCGAACTCCTCGAGACGGTATTGCGCGACTCATTCCGGCCGTGCCAGTCTTGCCGAGTGAAGCACACAATGACTCTCGATTTCACCAGCGAAGCCCATGCACTTGCCGATGATCTGCGCGAACTGCGCCGCGACCTGCACCGGGACCCCGAAATAGGACTCGATCTGCCGAAGACCCAACGTCGGATCCTCGACGCCCTGGAAGGTCTGCCGCTTGAGATCACGCTCGGTCAGGAGCTCAGCTCGATCATCGCCGTCCTGCGCGGAGCGCACCCCGGCCCGACGGTGCTCCTGCGCGGGGACATGGACGCTCTGCCCGTCGACGAGGCGACCGGACTCGACTTCGCGTCGACGAATGGGAACATGCATGCCTGCGGGCATGATCTCCACGTTTCCGGACTCGTCGGAGCCGCGAAGCTGCTGTCCGCTCATCAGGCCGAGCTGAAGGGCACGGTGGCCTTCATGTTCCAGCCCGGCGAGGAAGGGATGGGCGGGGCGAAGATCATGCTCGAAGAAGGAATGTTCGACACCATCGGCAAAAAGCCCGATGCGGCTTACGCGATCCATGTGGCACCGGGGGTGCCGGGAACCTTCGTCACCAGACCGGGCACGATCATGGCCGGGGCGAATACTCTGCACGTGACGATGCACGGCAGCGGAGGCCACAGCTCGCGACCGGAAGATGCGGTCGACCCGGTGCGTCCGATTCTCGAACTCGGACAGGCGCTGCAAACGATGGTCACCGGATCATTCAGCGTGTTCGATCCCATCGTCGCCCAGGTGACGCAGTTGGAAGCGGGGGATGCCGTCAATGTCATCCCCGCCTCGGCGAAGCTCGGAGCCTCTGTGCGCACGCTCTCCCTCGAGTCGACGCGGAGGTTCCCCGAGCGCGCCACACAGTTGGCGGAGTCGATTGCGGCCGCACACGGGTGCACGGCCGAGGTGGTGTGGACCGAGCAGTATCCCGTCACGGTCAACGACGGCGCCGAAGCCGACTTCGCTCTAAGAGTTCTGGCCGATCGTTTCGGTGCCGAGCGGGCGGTGCAGGTGCCGGACCCGCTCATGGGGTCCGAGGACTTCTCCTTCGTGCTCGAGCAGGTGCCCGGTGCTTTCATGTTCTTCTTCGTGACGCCCGAAGGCATCGATCCGGCCTCGGCGGCGACGAACCACTCGCCGGAAGTCCAGTTCGACGATGCGCACCTGCCCGACCAGGCTGCGGCGCTCGCAACCCTGGCCTGGGAGCGGTCACTGCGCGGATGATCACCGCGAGGCCGACGACAACTGGTTCATCCCACTTCCACGGACCGAGGTATGGTTTTTGTGCGATTCGGCGCCTACTCTCGAAGTGACTGTTCGACCGACGTGGGAGATCGACGATGATCAGCACAGAACTGTCCGACTGGCTCCTCGACTCGGACCCGGCCCTGCGCTGGCAGGTCGAACGTGACCTGCTCGGAGCAGAGGAGACGACCTGGCAGGAGACCCGCGCACGCGTGGAACACGAAGGCTTCGGCGCAGAGCTGCTGGCCCATCAAGACCCGGACGGACAATGGGCAGGCGGGGCCTTCTTCCCCTCCGACTTCGCATTCGACGACGACGGATCACAGCCGTGGACGGCGACGACGTGGGCCCTGAAGGACCTGCGCGAGTGGGGGCTGACCGCCTCGGCGTTGGAGGGAACGGCAGAGAAACTCGAATCCGCACGCTGGGAATACGAGAATCTGCCGTACTGGGGCGGGGAAGTCGATGTCTGCATCAATTCCTGGACGCTGTCGAACGGCCTGTGGCTCGGCACCGATGTCGACGGCATCGTCGACTGGTTCCTGGGCCACCAGCAGCCCGACGGCGGATGGAACTGCGAATGGGTCGAAGGCTCGAAGGTCTCGTCGTTCCACTCCACCCTCAACGCCCTCGTCGCGCTGCTCGACTATCAGCTGGCTACAGGCGACGCCGCACGTGTCCGGCAGGCCCGAACCAGGGGAGAGGAGTACCTGCTGTCGCGGGACCTGTTCCGCACGCGCAGCACCGGTGAACCTTTCGACGACCGTGCCCTCGCTCTCTTCCACCCCCACCGCTGGTTCTACGGAATCCTGCCCGCACTCGACTACTTCCGCGAAGCGACAGGCGCGGACGGAACCGCCCCGGACCCGCGAATGGAAGAAGCGGTCGGGATGATCAGGGACAGACGCTCCGCCGACGGCAGCTGGACTCAAGACCATCGCCTCGACGGCGACGTCTGGTTCCACGTCGACGCTCCGGTCGGCGAACCCTCGAAATGGGTGACCCTGCAGGCCCAGCGTGTCCTCGACTGGTGGGACGGAACACAACCCGACTGAGCATCCACAGCTGCGGCCCAGAAACGCCACAGTCCTACGCCAGAGCCGGTCACCACGATGGTGTCATCACACATCATCGAAGGAAGGACAGCTCATGGCTCGCGTACCCGAACCCGACCAGACCCCCAACGGACCCGCTTACGAAGGCAGGCTCCTCGACCGTCCCGACGAGGAGGTCGTCGACCAAGGCGCCTCCTTCGACATCCGCACCCTGTTCAGCCGCCGAGGAGTCCTCGGACTCGTCGGCGCCGGCGTCGGCACGATGGCCCTGGCCGCTTGCACGTCCGGGGCCGCGGGGTCGACGAAATCGAGTTCGAGCGGCAGCGGATCGGTCACCGAGATCCCCGACGAAACGGCCGGTCCGTATCCGGCGGACGGATCGAATGGACCGGACATCCTCGAGGAGTCGGGAATCGTGCGTTCGGACATCCGCTCGAACATCGACGGGACCGACACCGTCGACGGTGTGCCCCTGACTTTCACCCTCAAGGTCACCGATATGGCCGGTGACAATGCTCCATTCGAAGGCGCAGCCGTCTACGCCTGGCATTGCGACGCTCAGGGCCGCTACTCGATGTACTCCGACGGCGTCGAGGACGCGACCTGGCTGCGCGGTGTCCAGGTCGCCGATGCGGCGGGAGAAGTCACCTTCACCTCCGTCTTCCCCGGCTGCTATTCCGGCCGGTGGACCCACATCCATTTCGAGGTCTATCCGGACGTCGATTCGATCACCGATGCCGAGAACGCCATCGCCACCTCGCAGATGGCCCTGCCCGAAGACGCCTGCAATGCGGTCTTCGCTCTCGAGACCTACGACGGATCGGCGAAGAACCTCTCTGCCATCTCCCTCGACGACGACAACGTATTCGGTGACGACGGAGGTGAGCACCAGCTCGCCACGATCAGCGGCGACACGGACTCCGGATACACCGCCACGCTCGATGTTCCCGTCGACACCGACACCGAACCGACCGGCGGCGCAGCCCCGGGAGGCGGCGGTGAAGGACAAGCTCCACCCGACGGCGCTCCCGAAAAGCCCTGACAACTCCGAGAAAGGCTCACCATCATGCTGCACAACCTCACGGGCTGGCACGCCCTCGTCATCCTCGCCATCATCATCCTCGTCTTCGGCGCAGCCAAGCTGCCCGCGCTCGCCAAGAGCCTCGGACAGTCCGTGCGCATCCTCAAGGACGAATCATCCGGCTCACGGGCGGGTGATGAGACGGAACCCGACTCATGAGCACCGCCGCGGAGAAGATGCCGCTGTCCGCGCACCTGCGGGAGGCGCGGACACGGGCGGTGCGCGCGGCGGTGGCGCTGCTCATCGGCACGGTCATCGGCTATCTCACCTCCGATTTCGTCATGGACGTCCTCCGGGCCCCGATCACTGAGCTCGCCGAGTCCCGCAGCGCTTCGCTCAACTATGACAGCGTCACCGGCGCCTTCGACCTTCAGCTGCGCATCGCCGTGTACTCCGGGATCGTCCTCTCCAGCCCGGTGTGGCTGGGGGAGATCTTCGGATTTCTCACCCCGGGACTGACGGCGAAGGAGAAGAAGGTGACGTTCGGCTTCCTCGGTGCCGCAGTGCCCCTCTTCGTCGCCGGCTGTCTCACCGGCCTCTATGTCTTCCCCCGGATGGTCGAAGTGCTCACTTCGTTCGCCTCGAGCGAGGACAGCACCATCCTGCAGGCGTCCTACTATTTCGACTTCGTGTTCAAGATCGTCATCGCCACCGGCGTCGCCTTCGTGCTCCCGGTCTTCCTCGTCGTCCTCAACTTCATCGGCCTGCTCTCTGCACGATCGATCGCGAAGGCCTGGCGAGTATCCATCGTGGCCATCGTGGTCTTCGCCGCACTGGTCACCCCGGCCGCCGACGTGCTCTCCATGTTCTTCGTCGCGGCCCCGATGGCGCTGCTCTTCCTCGCTGCGCTCGTCATCGCGTGCATCCACGACCGAGCACTGGGGTACTCCAGGTCCGTCGGCGATCCGCGCTCCGATGATGACCGGGCAGGTCGAGAGCAGGACACGCCAACGGAAAGGACTCGGGCATGTTCGGCTTGAGTTTCGAGAAACTGATCATCGTCGGCATCTTCGCTGCGATCGTCATCGGCCCACAGCGGCTGCCCCACTACGCGCAGAGACTCGGCGAGATCGCCCGCCTGCTCCGTGCCCAGGTCGACACGGCGCGGACTCGGGCCGCCGAATCGATGAGTGCCGAGGACTGGAGAGCGCTTGATCCACGACAGTACGATCCGCGCCGGATCGTCCGAGAGGCCCTGGACGAACCGGGCAGCGACCGGAGCCCGGAGACTGCGGACCCGGGTTCGGCCGAGCGTTCCGTACGGGCCCCGGACGGGAACAATCGATCACTCGCCGAGGCGGCCGGCAGCGTTGTCATTACCGGTTCGTCCGGACATCCGCGGAGACGATTCGTCGCCCGCACGGACGAAGGCCGTACGGGCGACGACGAATGTGCAGTCGCAAGCTCAGGGACTGATCGATGACCGGGGGTGGGGCCACCTCGGTGATCAGTCCTTGAAGTCGAGATCTTCTTTGTCGATGCCGGGGAACATGAGTTCGTACTTGACCATCTTGTCCTTGTGGTCGACGATCTTCACCGATCCGAAGAGCTTCTTCCGACCTTTGTAGGCGTCTTTGTCTTTGATGGTGACCTGGCACGACTTGTATCCGTACCACTCATCGAGCTCCATATCGGAATCGCATTTGGCTTCCTTGACCTTCAACCCGAGCTTGTTCTCGAACAGGTCGATGAGGTCGGCTTCGATCGAAGCGGCGGGAACTGTGCCATTGCCCTTCTTGTCGATCTTCATCCCGTCGTCACTGGCCCAGTTCGTCGTCTTTGCGGAATCGGCGAACGGGTCGGTCGATTTCGTGTCGGTGGGCTCCGCCTCGGCGGGTTCCGATCCCGGGGCGTCGGCCTCTTTCGATTCGACGGCTCCTCCGCCGAATCCGCCTTCTTCGGTCTGCGCGGCCTCGGACTTCTGATCCTCGGCGGGCTCGTCCCCTCCAGAGCCTCCGCAAGCGGTCAGGGACAAGGCGAGAACGGTTCCAGCGGCCGCCGTCAGCAGACGGGGCATCCAGGCGGACCGGCGAATCGGGGTCATCGTGTTTCTCCTTCGCGCTCAGGCGATCACAAGCGTTGTCGATACACCACGATTCTGCCACGGCCGGTTGCCGCGAACCCGGGGTCGGTGTGCGGATCCGGCGACACCTGTGGCGATTCGGGCACATCGGGGCTCAGCGACAGCTGAGTTTCAGGCAGGGAAGTGACCATCCCACACCGTTCCCTGCACACCCACCCGCTGCAGCAGGCTGTTATGCGAGGAACGGTGAGGGATGGCCGAGGAAGTGTAGGAGCAGATGCCGCCGGTGTGGAGTGCGTGCAACGGTGCGGGCTGCCCCCGGCTGGTGAGGTCGCACCGCAACGACCGGCTCCGCCTACACCGCGGTGAAGCGGCTCTCAAGCCCCGAATCCGGCGGTGGGAGGGAGCCAGATCCGGCCTGCTCCACGGCGACCTGCTCCGGCTACTCCGCGGCGGGGGAGTTGACGGCCTTCGCGAGAGCCTCGAATGCGCGGATCGTCGGGAACATCTTCGTCGCATCCTGCGGCAGCCCCCAGCTCGAGAGCTTGACGCCGAGGACGTTGGCACCCGGGTTCATATAGATCATCTGCCCGTGGATGCCGAGGGCGAGGAACGCATGAGAATCGGGGAACGGGAACCAGAACTGGTTGTGATACGCCCCGCCCGGCATCCGATTGTCTCCGGGCCCATCGGCGAACGCCTGACGCACATCCTCGGAGGTGGTCAGCGTATCGCCGATCCACGTCGTCGGCGCCACCTGCTGTCCGGTCAGCGACTGCCCGCGGTTGGTGTAGACGTAGCCGAATCGGGCGAGATCACGCAGAGTCGTGTTGATTCCGCCGTCGAACATCCCGACCCCGTATTGGTCGGTGGCGATGATCGCGTCCTGTTCGGCGCCGATCCGAGACCACAGCACCCGCGACATGAGCGACTGCATGCGCTCGCCGGCGATCTTTTCGCACACCCATCCGAGCACATCGGTCTCGCACGACCGGTATTCGAAGACCCCTCCGTGCTCGGACTTCGCCTCCAGGGTGGTGAGGAACTCGTACATGCCGATGCCCGGGTTCTCCCGTTTCGCCTCGGACCAGCCGATCGACTCTTCGATCTGCCGGACCTCGGACTTCGGGTCGAGGTAGTCCTCGGAGAAGCGGATGCCCGATCGCATATCGAGGACATGGCGCACGGTCGCCCCGGCGTAACCGGACTCGGCGAGTTCGGGCACATAATCGGTGACGAGGCGGTTCGGGTCGAGGTCACCCGAACCGGCGAGGACCCCGGCGACAGTGCCGACGAGCGATTTGGACACCGACATGAGCAGATGCTCGGTCGACGCGGTCATCTCCCCGAAGTACTCCTCGGTGAGCACGGTCCCGTTGTGCATGAGCATCCAGGCATCCGTGTCGGTGGATTCGATGACGCTGCGGACGCTGCGGGCCTCCGAGTACTCCGTCGCGGGAACCTCGATCTCGCCGAGATCCTGTGGAGCGGCGGGCAGCTCGGCCACCGGACCGGTGCCCCGGGAGATCGGCGTCGTGGGAAGGACCCGTGCGACGTTCTGGAATGACCAGCGCACATTGTCGGGATCCTGCCAGTTGTCCCGGTCGATTCCGGCCGCCGGATCGACGGGAGCCGATGGGGTTACGGGCTGGTCCGCCGGGGGAGTGGCCGCGGTCTGTTCCGGTGACGGTTCGATCACTCTTCACCTCTGATTCTCGCATCGGTCTGTCCGCGGAACGGCTCCGCGGGCGGCAGCTGGGAGCCGCCTCGGGTCGTGTTGAGATTATCACCGAGGCGGCTCCGCGCTTCGCGTCTATCTGCCCTTCGCGTATGAGGGAGCGGCCCCGGGCTCAGTCGCCTTTGGCCCCGGGTCCGCCGAGGGCCGGCGACGGATCGTCGGCGACGACCGGAACTCCGGCGTACATCGCCCTGATCGAATCGATGAAGTGCTTGGCCCGGATGCTCAGCGCATCGGGTCCGCCGACGTTCGTCTGCAGCGGATTCTTCGTCACCAGGACTCCGAGGTCTGCACCCTTCCACCGGTAGTCCCCGGCCCCGAAGATGCGCAGGAAGAACACCTCGCTGCCGTTCTGCAGGGGATGCCAGTCGAGTGCCGCACGTTTGTACGTCAGCGTCCCGTACTGGTCGAGATAGTACTGACCGGTCAGCGGGGAATGCGTGATGTACTCCGTGATCGGAGCCGTCTCCTTGATGATCATCTGGCTCCACTCGTCGGCGCCGGAGAGCTCCTCCCACCGCTCGTTGATCTCGGTGACGTCGAGGTCGAATTCGACGTCGAGGTATTCAAGCAGGTGGAACAGGAACAGGGGCACATCGGCATAGGCGCCTGCCGTGACGTTCGTGATCGCCGAAGCCCCGGAGATGCGCGGATTGAGCTCACCGAGGTAGCAGTCGTCGTTATCGAGATCGACGAGGACATCGACTTCGAAGAATCCTCGATAGCCGCGTTTGCGCAGACCTTCGCCCATCTTGCGCACGAGCTCACGGGTCTGCGCCCGCTGCTGTGCGTTGAGCACATCGGGCTTCATCTCGTTGCCGCACCAGCCGCCCTTGTACGGGGTGAGCTCGGCGAAGCCGGCCAGCTCTGTCAGATACGGACCGACGACGACACCGCTGGAGGTGATGACCGCCTCGACGGCGACCGGAGTGTTGTTGATCCGCTTCATCACCTTCAGCTGCTCGCCGATGATGTCGTCCTTGTGCGCCTCCCAACCCGAGGCATCGGCGATGAAGAACGTCGTCTTCCCGGAATCGCCATACGGGGTCTGCACGACGAGATCCGTACCCAGCCCCGCCTCGGCGGCCCGCTCATTGAGCTCTTCATAGGTGTCGGCAGTGGTCAGCACGTTCGGGACTGAGAACGCACCGGCCTCATTGCCGAGCTTCGTCGTCTCGATCTTCGAATCGAGCTGATTGCGCAGGGCTGCCGACGGCAGGATGAGGTCGTAGCCGAGCTCTCGGCAGATCCGCTCGGTCTCCTCGTCGAAGAAGACCATCGCGACCTTGACCCGCTCACCATGGGGGACGTTGCGCGTCATATGGGCGCGCACCTCGGCGTTGAGCAGCAGCCAGTTGTTGATCGCCTCACCCGATTCGAACTCGACATAGGGCTTGTAGCGCGGGGAGAAGACTCGCGGATGTCCGCCGTCCCAACCGTCGTAGTAGGTGATGTACGAGAAGTTGCGCACCCACCGGTCGAGACCGAGCAGGTTGAAGGGAGTGGCTCCGACGAAGAAGATCGGGGTCTGGTTCGTGCGGAAGAAGTGCCGGACCTCGGAGACGTTGCGCAGCGGTCGACGCAGCTGGACTCTGTCGGCTTCTTTGCCGGCGTAGGCGGCGTCGGTGGCCACCGCCACTTCGACCTGCAGCGGGTCGACGTCGGCCGGCGCCGGTGCCGGATCAGAACCGCCGGCTGTTGGTGCAGGCGCAGCGGGGGCGCCGGGGCCAGGTGTGTGCGGTGAGGGGACCGCTACTGCGTCTTTGACTCGTGCGCCGGGGGTCACCGTCTGTGCCTCGGGACTCTTCGGGTCAGCGCTGGGGGATTCGTTCGTCATCGCACTACTCCTTACCGAATGTGATGTGGACAACATATACCAGTTTCGAAGCCATGAGCCCGATGGTGCAGCAATTGTGTGAACCGGATACGAACGCGCGATCAATTATTCGCCGGTGAGCCTCATCCTGAGGCCGTGCTTTAGGCTGGTGTCGATACTGACCCCAGTGGAAGAGAGAGCGCATATGCCGGTGAATACGGAGAAGCAGGGGGCCACGTTCTCCCTGCCTCAGCCCTATGAGGTCTCCAGGGAGGCGATCGCGGAATTCGCGCTCGCCACCGGAGCGAAGGCCGATTACCATTTCGACGCCGAGGCGGCCACCGCGCTTGGGTACCGCGACGTCGTCGCCCCGACCACCTTCGCCGTGATCATCGCGCAGAAATCGGAATCCGCCTATATCTCCGACCCGGATTCGGGCATCGACTTCGCGAAGGTCGTCCACGGCTCCGAACAGTTCTCGTTCACCCGTCCCATCGTCGCCGGTGACGTCCTGTCCGCGCTCACCCACGTCGACGGAGTCCGGGCCGCCGGCAGCAACGCCATGATCACCACCCGCACCGAGATCACCGATGTCGCGGAGCAGCCCGTCGTCACCGTGACCTCGACCATCGTCGTGAGAGGAGACGGAGAATGAGCGCCATCGACTTCTCCACACTGACCATCGGAGACACCGTCGTGGAATCCGAGATCCCACTGTCGCGCGCCTCCCTCGTCGACTATGCCGCAGCCTCGGGCGATCACAATCCGATCCACTGGAACGAACGCTTCGCCCGCGAGGTCGGCCTCGACGATGTCATCGCCCACGGGATGCTCTCGATGGCGGCGGTCATCGCTCCGGTCGCCGAATGGCTCGGCGACCCCGGTGCGATCGTCGACTACCGGACCCGTTTCTCCGCCCCCGTCGTCGTCCCCGACGCCGATACCGGATCACCGACGACCCCGACAACTTCGCTCAAGCTCACCGCCACCGTCGGTGCCGTCGACCCTGCCGTCGGCACGGCCCGCATCGACATCTCCGTGAAGTCCGGCGAGGCCGATGTCCTCAGCCGCACTCAGGTTCGGATCTCGGCGTGACCGAAGCCCACCGGCAGGAACTCTCCAGCTTCACCACCTTCCGCCTCGGCGGACCGGCTCCGCAGGTCACTGTCGCGAACACCCGAGACGAACTGCTCGACTTCTGCGCCGCCCACCCCCTCGAACTCAGCGGTCAGGAACGGTCCCGCGTCTTGTTCATCGGCGGCGGATCGAACCTGCTCATCGCCGATACCGGATTCGACGGTGCGGTCTGCGTGGTCCGGACCACCGGAGTGGAGACGACCCAGACCACGACGACCGACACCCGGGTCACCGCCGAGGCGGGGGAGGACTGGGACGCCTTCGTCGCCCACACCCTCGACCTGGGGCTGTCCGGACTCGAAGCGCTGTCCGGGATCCCCGGATCGGTCGGTGCGACCCCGATCCAGAACGTCGGTGCCTACGGCACGGAGGTCGGCGAGCTCATCTCCTCCGTCGAGGTCTTCGACCGGGTGGCCGGTCAGATCCGCCACCTCACCGCAGTCGAACTCGAATTCGGCTACCGCACCTCGGCGCTCAAGCGCGCCCAGATCGCGGCCGGAACCCCGCAGTTCGTCGTGCTCTCGGTGACCTTCGACCTCCAGCGCAGCGACGAGTCGCTGCCGGTGCGCTACGCTCAGCTCGCCTCGACCCTCGACGTCGAGATCGGCACCCGCGTCCCGGCCGCACGGGTGCGCGAGAACGTCATTGCGCTGCGCAGGTCGAAGGGCATGGTCCTCGACCCGGCCGACCACGACTCCTGGTCGGCGGGATCGTTCTTCACCAACCCCATCGTCGAGAACGCCGAGATCCTGCCCGCCGAGGCTCCTCGGTACCCGGTGACCGACCCGCTCAGCGGAGCGAAGATCGAAGGGAAGACGAAGACCTCAGCGGCCTGGCTGATCGAGCACGCTGGGTTCTCCAAGGGCTTCAGCCTCGGTGAGGGACTGGCTTCGCTGTCGACCAAGCACACCCTGGCGCTGACGAATCGGGGACACGCGAGCACGGCCGATGTGATCGACCTCGCGTCGACCGTCGTCGCCGGCGTCGAGGACGCCTTCGGCATCACCCTCGAACCCGAACCGACCTTCATCGGCTGCTCCATCGACGACGGGAAACGTCCTTAGGCTGGTGGCCGTGTCATCACGTCGGAGAATCACCGCACTCGTCATCACCCTGGCTGCGGTTGCGCTTGTGACCCTGCCCTGGGCGCTGTTCACCTCCCGGGCCGATCTCACCTTCGGTCCGCATGAGGCGCAGTACCGGATCACCGCGGATTCCCGACTCACCGTCGACTTCGGCCCCTTGGGCAGACTTCTCGTCCCCACCGAGGATGTCATCCCCCTCGGCCTGGGACTGCACGTCGATATCGGTGAGATCCCCGTGTCCGGTGACTCCGGCGATGACGAACGACCTGCGGCCGATCCCGCGGAAGTGGCGGACACCGGCGGGGGAACCGTCGACGCGCTCGGGGGCGACATCGCCTCCTATGCCTCGCTGTTCTCGGCCCCGCAGGCGCAGATCGACCAGGTCACCGACGGACTCAGCCGGGAGATCCTCACCCGATGGGCGCTGGCCGTGTGCATCGTCACCGGGGGACTCGTCGGCCTGGCCCTCTTCCTCGGGCCTGCCCGGGTCGACACCATCATCCGCGCCTTCGTCGGCAAGGAACTCCTCGGCATCGGACTGGTGCTCGTGCTCGTCCTCACCGGACTGGGCACCGTCGTGCTCAACCGTCCGAAGCCGATCGCGGCCGATCCGGCGTTCGAGGGCACGCCGCTGGCCGGATCCCAGGTCACGGGCCGCCTCGGCGGAATCATCGACACCGCGTTCGGCGCTGTGCAGGACTTCGCCGACGACAACGACGCCTTCTACGACGAGGTTCTCGCAGCCCTGCGGACAAAATGGAACGACCGCCCGATCACCGGCAACTGGACCGATCGGGGACTCGTCCCGCCTGCCGGAGTCGACGCACCCGCTGCCGAGAGCGCTGGGGGCGAAGGGCAGAAGGGTGTGTCCACGTTCGTCTACGGCTCCGATATCCACTGCAATATCGGAATGGCGCGCGTCGTCGGTGCGGTGGCGGAGATGAGTCGGGCCGATGCCTATATCGACGGCGGAGACATCTCCATGACGGGCACCTCGGCCGAGAACTACTGCCTCGACGTCGTCGACGACGAACTGCCGGAGAAGCTGCCGCGCATGATCGTCAAAGGCAACCACGATTCGATGGGCACGACCCGGCATGCGAAGAGCCGCGGTTGGAAGGTGCTCGAGGACTCCACCGCGGAGATGGCCGGGGTGACCTTCTTCGGTGCCGCCGACCCGCGCCGGACCGTGTTCGGGTCGGGTCCGCAGCTGGAGACGGACCTCACCGCCGACCAGTACGCGCAACGGCTGCGTGACGACGCCTGCCGGGCCGATTTCGACATCATGCTCATCCACGATCCCGCCGTGGGCGGGCCGAGCCTGCGCTCGGGCTGCGCCGACTACGCTCTCAGCGGACACTGGCACCGACGGGTCGGACCGGAGAACTTCGGTTCGGGAACCCGCTACGTCAGCTCGACGACCGGGGGTGCACTGGCGAACGCACTGACACCGGGACCGCTGAAGATGAATGCGGAGCTGAGCATCATCCGCGTCGACAATGATACGAAGCGCCCCATCGACGTGCAGATCATCACGGTCACGCCGGACAAACAGGTGCAGATCGACCCCTGGGTGCGGTTTCCCGAACCCAGGCCACTCGTGGGCCAGCCGCCGGTCGACGAACCCGGTGGGTGAGTGAGCGTCGACACGTTCGGGACACTGCTTCGACACTCGGTTCGACGAACAACGGTCGAGCACGGTATGCTCGTTTCTCGTGGTCGGACACCACAGGGATCGACATGATCGCTCAAGTCCGATCAGAGGGGTGTGGCGCAATTGGTAGCGCAACGGTCTCCAAAACCGTAGGTTGCAGGTTCGAGTCCTGTCACCCCTGCGCAGTTGACTCTGCCGAAGTCTCATCGGCCAGGCGCCGTCCTCGACCGGCACGAACAATTGTGAAGCCAAACGAAACCGACCGAGTGAGGATGTGTGAGCGACACACCGGCAAAGCAGACTGGCAGCGCACCCAACAGTGCCTCCGGTCCAAAGAAGCTCGGATTCTTCGGACGAATCCTGCAGTTCTTCCGCGAAGTGGTGGCAGAGCTCAAGAAGGTCGTCACTCCGACCCGGAAGCAGCTGCTCAACTACACGCTCGTCGTGCTGGGCTTCATCCTGTTCATGATGCTTCTCGTCACGGGCCTCGACCTGGTCTTCGGCAAGCTCGTCGGCTGGGCGTTCGGCGGAACTCCGCTATGGCCCCTGTGGTGATACGGCCTCTGCCGTGAACCACCCCAAGCTCAAACTTCACTCCCTACCGGGAATCACAAAACGCGAAGCGAGGAATTGATCGGTGTCGGAAACCAACTCACCTGAGCAGGAGACCCCTGAGACCCAGGACGTCACTCCCGAGGAGTCGGGTGCCGCTGTGGTGCCCGAAACCGAAGAGGCGGCCAACGACGCCGAGGCGACCGCCCCCGTCGAGTCCGCTGACGCTGGCTCCGCAGAAGCTGCCGACTCCGCTGACGCGGCCGATTCGGCTGACGCAGCCGACGGCGAGCAGGACGATGCCGCCGAAGACGTCGCCGCCGCCGACGAGGTCGACCCGGCCGAAGAATTCAAGGCCGAGTTGCGCATGCAGGAGGGTGACTGGTACGTCATCCACTCCTACGCAGGCTACGAGAACCGCGTCAAGCAGAACCTCGAAAACCGCACCGTCAGCCTCAACCTCGAAGAGTTCATCTTCGAGTCGCAGGTGCCGATGGAAGACGTCGTCGAGATCAAGAACGGACAGCGCAAGCAGGTCCGTCGTGTGCGCATCCCCGGCTACGTGCTCGTGCGCATGGAACTGACCGACGAATCGTGGGGCGCCGTCCGCCACACCCCGGGTGTCACCGGATTCGTGGGCAACGCCTACGACCCGACTCCGCTGTCGATCGACGAGGTCTTCTCGATGCTCGCCCCGATCTTCGAAGAGCGCCAGGCCGAAGCCGCCGCTGCCGAAGGCCCCGCCGCCGAGGCCGCTGCGAAGTCCGCACCCATCACCGAGGTGGAGTTCGAGGTCGGCGAGTCCGTGCTCGTCAAGGAGGGCTCCTTCGAGGGCCACCCCGCCACGATCCAGGAGATCCGTCCGGAATCGCAGAAGCTCACCGTGCTGCTGTCGATCTTCGAACGCGACGTTCCCGTCGAACTCGGCTTCGACCAGGTCTCGAAGCTCTGATCGCCACATAGTTTCACTGGTCGCCTCGGTACGATCGTGCCCGAAGGGGCCCGGAGATTTCCGGGCCCCTTCGGCGTCCCCGCGTTCCCTGGCTCGGCCGCCTCGACGAGGGGAATGTCTCGATCAAGGCTGCGCCGGTTGTCGAACCGTCTACGGGGCGATATCCGGGCCCGCGCTTGAACGACGGCGCCGAGGCGGTCACATCAGCCGGCGACGCTGTCCCGCCTCGGCGAGGGGATGATCGGGTGATGCCCCTCACGAGCATTTGCCCGCGGGTGGGCGCGCATGGAATACTGGTGTGGTTTGATTGCGGCCCTTATCGGAAGGCCGCCGTCGAACGATGTGCCGTATATGTCTGGCACATCGAAACCTCAAGATTAAGGACCGTACATGCCTCCCAAGAAAAAGGTAGCCGGCCTCGTCAAGCTCCAGATTCAGGCAGGTGCCGCTAACCCGGCTCCTCCGATCGGTCCGGCGCTTGCCCAGCACGGCGTCAACATCATGGAATTCTGCAAGGCCTACAACGCCGCCACAGAATCCCAGCGTGGAAACATCGTTCCCGTCGAGATCACCGTGTACGAAGATCGTTCGTTCGACTTCGTGCTCAAGACCCCGCCGGCAGCCGAGCTGATCAAGAAGGCCGCCGGAGTGAAGTCGGGTTCGGCTACTCCGCACACCGTCAAGGTCGCTCACCTGAGCGCCGACCAGGTGCGCGAGATCGCCACCACGAAGATGCCTGACCTGAACGCCAACACCCTGGATCAGGCCGACCGCATCGTCGCCGGAACCGCGCGTTCCATGGGCATCACCACCGACATCGAGGTCTGAGGCCTCACCCCACACAGTGGCAGGGCCCACGCAGCCCACACCACGACTGCAAGGAGTAAAGCAGATGGCAAAGCGTTCGAAGGCCTATCAGGCCGCGGCTGAGAAGATCGCCGCAGATGTGAACTACGAACCGGCTCAGGCGATCGCCCTGGCCAAAGAGACCAACGTGGCGAAGTACGACGCCACGGTCGAGGTCGCTCTCCGCCTGGGTGTTGACCCTCGTAAGGCGGATCAGATGGTGCGCGGCACCGTCAACCTTCCGCATGGTACCGGTAAGACCGCTCGGGTCCTGGTGTTCGCTGCCGGCGACCGTGCAGAAGCTGCCCGTGAAGCAGGTGCTGACTACGTCGGCTCCGATGACCTGCTGGAGAAGGTGGCCGGAGGGTTCACCGACTTCGATGCCGCTGTTGCGACCCCCGACATGATGGGCAAGGTCGGTCGTCTCGGTAAGGTGCTGGGTCCCCGCGGCCTGATGCCGAACCCGAAGACCGGCACCGTGACCATGGATGTCGCCAAGGCCGTCAACGACATCAAGGGCGGAAAGATCGAATTCCGCGTCGACAAGCACTCGAACCTGCACTTCATCATCGGAAAGGTCTCCTTCTCCGAGGAAGCTCTGCATGAGAACTTCGATGCTGCGATCGAAGAGATCCTGCGTCTGAAGCCGTCCTCCTCGAAGGGCCGCTACATCAGCAAGGCCACGATCACGACCTCGAATGGCCCCGCCGTTCCGGTCGACCACTCGGGTCTGCGCATCTGATCTGATCGATGCACCGGCAGAGGGCGGGAAGCGATTCGTTCGCTTCCCGCCCTCTTCCTTCCCAATTGCTACCTGACGGCGGCCCAGCAACCTCGCGCGAGGTTGCTGGGCCGCCGTCAGGTAGTTCGGGGAGTGGACGAGCTCTTGTCCACGGACGGGTTCACGATTAGATTATGAGCAGTTGAGGCTCTCTTCCGACACCCGCCGATGGAGGTGGACCGTCCGCCATGGATTCGACGCTGCTGCTCGAAGACACCTATCAGCGTGCCGTTCGCCGCGCACATGAGCGTCTGGCCGGGCCATCGGATCCGCTCCTCCCCGCACCATCGTCGGAGCCTGGTGTGCGCGCCTCGGTGTTGGAATCCTGGGACCGGTCTCTGGCCCGGCTGCGCGACCCCGACAGCGTGCAGGTCCAAGTCCCCTTCGAAGCCGATCGCCTCGCCGAGGTGCGCCGACGCCATCCCTTCCACGCGATCATGCCGCTGCTGCGATCCCACCTCATCGAACCAGCCAAGGATGCCGGTCTGCTCGCCGCCCTCGGCGACGAACAGGGGCGATTGCTGTGGGTCGAGGGGGAGCGAGGCGTGCGCAACCGTGCCGAAGCCATGGGATTCGTCTCCGGCTCGGACTGGTCCGAAGAGGTCATGGGCACTTCCGCCCCGGCGCTGGCCCTGCTCTCGGGCCGTCCGGTGCAGGTCAGCCGCGCCGAACATTTCGCCCCCGACGTCCATTCCTGGAGCTGCAGCGCGGTCCCCGTCACCCACCCTCTGACCGGGCAGGTCATCGGCATCATCGATGTCACTGGGGGAGACGACGCCGTGTCCTCCATCGTCCTGCCGCTGCTGTCCTCGACAGCCAAGGCCGCAGGTGCCCAGTTGTCCCAGCTCTTCACCCCGCAGCAGATGCACACCGGCACCGAGGCGGCCGGAACCAGACTCACCGTGCTCGGTCCCAGCCCCGCCTTGGAAAGCCCGAACGGCACCCGGATCCCGCTGACCCGCAGGCATGCCGAGATCCTGCTCCTGCTGCACCGATTTCCCGACGGCATCAGCGGAGCCGGGCTGGTGGAGCGGCTGTGGACTGTCGGCGGCAGCGAAGTCACGGTCCGGGCGGAGATCAATCGTCTGCGCAGAACGATCGGCAGCCTCGGCGATATGCGCATCGATGCGCGCCCCTATCGACTGCGCGGGGACGTCGATTCGGATCTTGAGCGAACCGTTCAGGCACTGGCCAAAGGTGACGCGGATTCGGCCCTCGAACAATTCATCGGAACCGTCCTGCCGGGCTCCGAAGCACCGGGGGTGCGGGAGATCGGAGCGGAAGTCGACGCACTCATGCGCGAGACCCTGCTGCAGGACGGAACCTGGCAGCAGCTGTGGCGGTTTGCCGATCTTCCGGACTTCCGTGACGACGTCGAAGTCCTCATGACCGTGCTGCGTCTGGCCCCGCCCGAGGCCGCCGAACGCAACGCCGCGGTCGTGCGTCTGGAGGCGCTGGGTCTCTGAACTCGGCGAACCCATCGCGGTTCGGTGTGCGGGACGGTCCGACCGCCTCGGCGATATGATGCAACCCACATGCAACGTTGCGCTCGGTAGCGTCGTGGTCACACGGAGACAATCCGGTGGAATCAGACGCATCAAAGGAGTTGCAATGACTGTCTACGCACAGCCTGGTCAGGACGGGTCGCTCGTCACATTCAAGTCCCGCTACGAGAACTTCATCGGCGGTCAGTGGGTGCCGCCGGTCAAGGGCAACTATTTCGAGAATCCCAGTCCGGTCACCGGCAAGACCTTCACGGAGGTCCCGGCCAGCACCGCCGAGGATATCGAACTCGCTCTCGACGCCGCGCACAAGGCGGCTCCGGCCTGGGGCAAGACGGCGGTGGCCGAACGGGCCAACATCCTCAATCGGATCGCCGATCGCATCGAGGAGAACCTCGAGACGCTCGCCGTCGCCGAGACCTGGGACAACGGCAAGGCGATCCGCGAACCCCTCAACGCCGACCTGCCGCTGGCAGTCGACCACTTCCGCTACTTCGCCGGAGCGATCAGGGCGCAGGAGGGCGGACTCTCGCAGATCGACGAGGACACGGTGGCGTATCACTTCCACGAACCGCTCGGCGTGGTCGGTCAGATCATTCCCTGGAACTTCCCGATCCTCATGGGCGTGTGGAAGATCGCCCCGGCGCTGGCCGCGGGCAATGCGATCGTGCTCAAGCCCGCCGAGCAGACTCCGGCGTCGATCCTCGTCCTCGTCGAACTCATCGCCGACCTGCTGCCCGAGGGCGTGCTCAACGTCGTCAACGGCTTCGGTCTCGAGGCCGGCAAGCCGCTGGCGTCGAACAAGCGGATCTCGAAGATCGCGTTCACCGGGGAGACGACGACCGGCCGCTTGATCATGCAGTACGCCTCGCAGAACATCATCCCGGTCACCCTCGAGCTCGGCGGAAAGTCGCCGAACATCTTCTTCGAGGATGTTTTGGCCAAGGACGACTCGTATGCGGACAAGGCCCAGGAGGGGTTCACGATGTTCGCTCTCAACCAGGGCGAGGTCTGCACCTGCCCGTCGCGTGCGCTCATCCAGGAATCGATCGCCGATCCCTTCCTCGAGAAGGTCGTGGCCAGGACGAAGAAGATCGTCCAGGGCAACCCGCTCGACACGGACACGATGATGGGCGCCCAGGCCTCGAATGACCAGTTCGAGAAGATCATGTCCTACCTCGACATCGGCCGTCAGGAAGGCGCTGAGGTGCTCACCGGCGGCGGCAAGGCCGAGCTCGACGGGGATCTGGCCGGCGGATTCTACGTGCAGCCGACGATCTTCAAGGGCACGAACAAGATGCGCATCTTCCAGGAGGAGATCTTCGGGCCCGTCGTCTCGGTCGCGACGTTCTCCGACTACGCCGACGCCCTGTCCACGGCCAATGACACGCTCTACGGCCTCGGCGCCGGAGTCTGGTCCCGTGACGGCAACACCGCCTACCGGGCCGGTCGCGAGATCCAGGCCGGGCGTGTGTGGGTGAACAACTATCACGCCTACCCGGCGCATGCGGCCTTCGGTGGGTACAAGGCTTCGGGCATCGGACGCGAGAACCACAAGATGATGCTCGACCACTACCAGCAGACGAAGAACCTGCTCGTCAGTTACTCGGAGAACGCTCAAGGCTTCTTCTGACCCCAATTGCTACCCGACGGCGGCGCAGCAACCTCGCGCCAGGTAGCTGGGCCGCCGTCGGGTAGTTCTTCCACCTCAAGTTCAAACCCCGCATAGCTTCATCAACCATCATCACAAAGGAGAGACTGATGTCCGCAATGAAAGCTGCAGTAGTCGAGGGCTTCGGCCAGGAACTCGTCGTCGGAGACAATGCGATTCCCGACCCCGGCCCGGGCCAGGCCTTGGTCAAGCTCGTCGCCTCCGGCGTCTGTCACACCGATCTCCACGCCGCCCATGGTGATTGGCCGGTCAAGCCGAAGGTGCCCCTCATCCCGGGACACGAAGGAGTCGGCATCGTCGAAAAGGTCGGCGAGGGCGTCACCGATGTCGAGGTCGGTCAGATGGTCGGCAATGCTTGGCTGTGGACTGCATGCGGGACCTGTGAGCACTGCCGTCAGGGATGGGAGACCCTCTGCGAATCCCAGGTCAACGGCGGCTACGGCGTCGACGGCTCCTTCGGCGAGTACATGCTCGTCGATACGAAATTCGCTGCCATCATCCCCGACGGTGCCGATCCCTATGAGATCGCCCCGGTCCTCTGCGCCGGCGTCACCGTGTACAAGGGACTCAAACGCACCGAGGTGCAGCCGGGCCAATGGGTCGTCATCTCCGGAATCGGCGGACTCGGACACATCGCCGTCCAATATGCCGTCGCCATGGGCATGCGCGTCGTCGCCGTCGATGTCGCCGACGACAAGCTGGCGCTGGCGAAGAAGCACGGTGCCGAAATCACCGTCAACGCGTTCGCCGAGGATCCGGCAGAGATCATCCAGGACAAGATCGGCGGCTCACACGGAGTCCTCGTCACCGCCGTCCACCCAGCGGCGTTCGGTCAGGCGATCGGAATGACCCGCCGAGGCGGCACCATCGTCTTCAACGGACTGCCGCCCGGTGACTTCCCGGCACCGATCTTCGACATCGTGCTCAAGGGCCTGACGATCCGCGGTTCGATCGTCGGCACCCGACAGGACATGGTCGAGGCGCTGGAATTCTATGCCGCCGGCAAGATCCACCCGACGTTCACGAAGCGACCGCTCGAGGACATCAACGCGATCTTCGACGAGATGATCCACGGCAAGATCGACGGCCGCGTCGTCATCGAATACTGACGAACCTGCACACCCGCGCCCTAGAACTACCTGACGGCGTCGCAGCAACCTCGCGCCAGGTTGCTGCGCCGCCGTCAGGTAGTGTGGGAGGGGTCTCGGTGGTCGGATTGGACTTGCCGGGACAGACTTCGTTAGACTTGAACCACCAAAGACCGTCGGTCTCTGTGGAATCATCGGAATTCGCCATCGAATCCCGATGCCCGCAGGCGAAGACTCCTAGAGAGTGACCCACGCAGGTGAGCTCGAAATCCTTCCGTCGGATTCCTCTGGAATCGACGGCCAAGCGTTTCACGCCTTCCTGCGTGGAGCGCTTTTCTGTTGTCGGGACAGACCGGACGACTTATGAAAGGAACACCATGGCGAGGCCAGACAAGGCAGCCGCAGTCGAGGAGATCAAACAGCAGTTTGAGAACTCCGACGCTGTGTTGCTGACCGAGTACCGCGGTCTCACCGTCGCGCAGATGAAAGAACTGCGCGTCTCTCTCGGTGAGAACGTCAGCTACGCCGTGGTAAAGAACACGCTGACCAAGATTGCAGCCAAGGAAGCCGGAGTCACCGGTCTCGATGAGCACCTCAATGGGCCCACCGCGATCGCGTTCGTCAACGGCGAACCACCTGAGGCTGCCAAGGCTCTGCGTAACTTTGCCAAGGCGAACGACAAGCTCGTGGTGAAGGGCGGCTACTTCGATGGAGCCGCGCTCAGCCCCGAACAGGTCAACCAGCTCGCCGACCTCGAATCCCGCGAAGTGCTGCTTGCAAAGGCAGCCGGTGCCATGAAGGCAAGCCTCCACCAGGCGGCTTACCTCTTCACCGCTCCGCTGGTCAAGGCCGTGCGCACTGTCGATGCCCTCCGCGAGAAGCAGGACGACGCTCCTGCCTCCGACGCCTGAGCATCACCACAAACCGAACCGGTCGCTGATCGTGACCAAAACAGGAAGGACTAGCCACCATGGCTAAGCTCACCACCGACGAGCTCCTCGAGGCTTTCAAGGAGCTCACCCTCATCGAACTGTCCGAGTTCGTCAAGAAGTTCGAAGAAGAGTTCGACGTCGAGGCTGCCGCTCCGGCCGCCGTCGCCGCTGCTCCTGCCGCTGGCGGAGCCGCTGAAGCCGCTGCTGAAGAGCAGACCGAATTCGACGTCATCCTCGAATCGGCCGGCGAGAAGAAGGTTCCCGTCATCAAGGAAGTCCGTGGACTCACCTCCCTCGGACTCAAGGAAGCCAAGGACCTCGTCGACGGAGCTCCCAAGGCCGTCCTCGAAGGCGCTTCGAAGGAAGACGCCGAGAAGGCCAAGGAGACCCTCGAGGCTGCCGGCGCCACCGTCACCCTCAAGTGATCTTCTGCGCAGCAGCCTGACTGCTGCATAGGCTTCGAACCCCCACGGTCCGCCGTGGGGGTTCTCTGCATCCCCATCGGGAATGACCACTCCAACAGGAATGCCCTAGGAACGTCCTCATTCGCCGAGGATGTCCGCCCGTCCCGTGTCGATGTGCCCGATTCGGAACACCGATCGACAAGGGCCGGGCAGAAGCTGAACTATCCTTGACTGGTGACTGAGACGACGAGCTACGCCCGCGCACAGCAGCAGCTGCGCGATCGCATCCGCGGAACCTGGGCGCAGCATCCCCTCTACATCGACGAGATCATCAGGCCCGGACTGACCGAGAATCAGATCAAAGCCATTCGGCAAGCCTCACAGCAGACCGAGGACACCGGCCTCACCCACTATCTCGCGATCATTCCCGGACTCCTGACCATGGGCTACGGCGATTGGGCGAAGTTCACCTCCGACTTCGCCTTCGACATGCATCAGGAATCGGGGGAGAGGCAGACCCTCGTCCTCTTCAGTGAAGGCGAGACCTCCGCCCGCTCGTTCGCCTACCTCGTCACCGACAACGGACCCGTCGTCCCCACGGGTGCCCCGGAACTCATGAAGTCCAGCAGCGACGACTTCATCCCCGTCGAACTCGCCGTGCGCTACTATCTGCAGGTCCTCGTCGCCGCAGCCAAGGGCACCGAACCTCCCCAGGCACCGGATTTCGACACCCGCGACGTGGGTGACCGCGATGAGGACTACATCGAACGCTTCGGCCTCGACAACTCCGACCCCGATGCGCTCGTCTTCGGTGCCACGGCCGTCGCAGCCCTCGGTGCGACCCTGTGGCTGCTTCGTCGCCGTCATCGCTATTCCTGGCGGTCGAAGCTGACCACGACACCCGAACTGGTCACGTCGCGCAAACTGAAGAAGGCCGTCACCGAGGCGGCTGCCCCGATCCCCGAACCCGACCATCCCGATGACGACACGTGGGCCCTGTATGACCGAGGCAGACGAATCCAGGATGCGCTGGCGGCTCTGACCGCGGCCCACCCGGATTGGGCAGAATCGGTCGACTTCGCCCACCGCAACGGCGTATTCGTCCTCGTCGCCCTCGACCGTTGGCTGCGCCGACAGCTGCGCAGGCGCTCCAGCCGAGTCGAAGACGAACCGCGTTTCTGCTTCCTCTTCCCGCATCATCGCAAGGACATTGAGGACCATGTGCTCAAACAGTCGGGCCGCAGCCTCACCGTAGGGCTGTGCGCCGACTGTCGTCGGGAGCTGGCGAGCGGCCACGACCCGGAACGACTGATGGTGCCCAAACGTCCCGGCTCCACCCGTGCAGTTCCGTACTTCCAGCGCGATGACGCTTACGCACTCTCCGGTTTCGGCAGTTTCCAACCTCTCGACGAGGCGGTGCTGGATGAAATGAGCCCACAGCGCTCCGCCGCTGTCGGAAGGAGCCGATGATGGCCGCCGGAAGCGTGCGTTCGTACACCCCACTCGACTGGCTCATCGCCGTCGTCGCGGTCGCCGCAGTGTCGATCGGCGCCACTCTGCTGAGCACACATCTGTTCGATCAGGCGAAGGCCGAGAGGATCACCGCAGCCGACAGTGACGCGATCGTCGTCGACTCGATCTACGACGACCGCATCGAAGGCGCCCACGACCCGAACTACTCAACAGACCGCTACCAGGCGATCGCGAAGTCCTTCGCAGCAGATCCCGTCTACTTCGACGGCTACCCGGAGTTCGAGATCGACGAGGGCGATGTCGACTCCATCCGCGCGGAGATCGCCGACGCCGACAGTCCGATCTATGTGGCATTCCTCAACGTCTCGGATCTCGACGATGCCGATGGAGACCTCGATCTGTTAGCGGCTCGGATCGCCACCGAGATGGATGACCCCGAGGCTGCAGTGCTCACGGTCGACGCCACCGGACGCATGGGACTGGCGGAGAAGGGCCTCATCCGACCTTCGCTGCTGACTCTGTCGGGGGACTTCGACGACAGCGACTCCGGCGCCGCGCTCGCGGGAGTGCGCAAAATAAGTGCTGCCGAGACCGAGGACGTCGCATCGCGCTACTCGCACCGTCACGATGACGACGGGAACCCAGAGGTGACCTCCGAGGACACGACGAAGGACCCGCACACGCTGTCGTACAGCACCGGCGGCGCTGTGGCGGGAGCCGTCTTCGGCATCCTCGTCGGCGCGGGAATCGGTGTCGGAACATACTTCATCCGCCGCGCACTGAAGAAACGGACAGCGAAGCAGTGACCCAACAGGCCCAGACGATCGCCGAGGCGCTCAACACCGATCCCGTCTACGTGACGAATGCCGCGAAGGGGGAGATCAACGAAACGCTGCTGCAGAAGGCGGAGTCGAAGATCGACAGCCTCGACTTCGATGTCTACGTCATCGTCACCGGAGGCGAGGGAGCCGACCGGGACCTGCTCGAGCAGGTCAAGGTGTTCAACGGCGGTGAGGGTGCGTTCATCATGATCGACACGAAGACCGACCTCGCCGTCGACTACACCTTCGAGGACCAGCACGATCTGCAGATACAGGTGATGGAGCAGATGTCCGTCGGGCGCGAACAGTGGAGCCTCAGCACTCCGTCGCAGACGAAGCTGAACATGCTCCTCGACCTCTACGCCGATCCGCAGGAAGCACCTGAGTACGAAACCGGACAGGAGGCACCCGGCAGCGAGGTGCAGACGGTCGACGGTTCGAACTCGACGGCCACTCTGTTCCTCGGGGGAGCGGTTCTGGTGCTGGCGCTGGTCATCGCCGTCATCTGGTTCGCGAGGTCTCGGCGAGAGAGGGCGAAAGCCGCCCGCACCCGCCGCCGCTTCGAACTGCCCGCACGACTGCTCGACCGGGTCGATGACCTGCAGCGGAAGACCCTGCGAGAAGGACTGAACGAGGACACGACAGAGCTGGCCGACGAGATCACGCAGCTGCAGACCCAGGACCTCAGCACCACAGATGCCGAGGGAGTGGAAAGAGCGCTCGACGCCTACCAGATGGCCAGATCCATCGTCGACGACACCGAGTCCGAACGCATCGACCTCGCCGGGGCCATGGTGCTGCTGCGCCAGGCCGGACGCGAGATCGCCGAGGTGAAGCTGCACAGATCGACCAAGCGCGGGGCGAGGACCGGAAAGTCCGATTCTGCCCGCGCCTCCGGCTCGACGAAGTCAGAAAAGACGCGGGGACTCCCGCAGAGTCTGTGCACGGTCAACCCCCTCCACGGAGAGGCACGATCGAACCGGCTGGTGAGCACCGAGCGCAAAGGCCACCTGGCGGGAACGAGCGTTCGCGTCCCCGTCTGCAGCAGCTGCCTGTCCGATCTGCACTCCGGCCGCGAACTGCAGTGGATCTTCGACGGCGACCGACCCTACGTCGAGGGCCGCAGCGTCTGGGCACAGACTCTGTTCGGAGCGATCGGCGGCGATCTCGTCACCGCCCTGCACCGGCACGGCTCCTAGGGAACCGGCCGGCTGAGTCCACTCAGTCAGTGCACGTCCGACCATTGCTCAGGCAGGTCCGGAATCAGACCAGGCGGTGCTCCCGGGGAATCGTCCGATCATGGTCACCCGGCATGGAGCGGGCGGGCAGAGCCACCTCGGCATCTCCCTGATCGACTCTCAGACCCTCGATATCGGCGAGCTGACGGGCAACGAAATCACGGTCGACCGTGACCCCATGACCGGGAACGAAGGTCGTCGCCTCAGGAAACGACAGCAGGGTGTGCAGGCTCGATGCCCATTCGCTCAAGGACGCATCGGCGCCGGCCTGAGGGGCATCGGCCTCCTCGACGAGGTCGCCGGTGAAGACGATGCCGAGCTCGGGCAGCCGGACGAGGAGGTCGGCCGTCGAATGTCCTCCGAGCACATGGAACTCGACCGGACAGTCACCGAGGTCGAGGTGCCACACATCACCGGGTGTCGGATCGACGGGCGAGACGTCGACGATGAGCTCACCGGGATCCGTGGGTAGGCTCGACCGATAATCATCCGGGAAGTCACCGCCCGCGACTCCGTCGAGAGCGATCCAGGCCGTGGCCTCCTGATCGGCGGCGAACGATGACGATGCGTACACGGCGGTGACCCCGGCGGAGACGGCTGCGGCGGCGCCGAAGAAGTGATCCCAATGATCATGGGTGATCGCGAGCTCGATCGCGCGCGACCGATCACCTCCGATCTCCTCGCCGAGGCGGCCCGCCCGCTCCACCAGATGTGCGGCGGCCGCGGGGCCGGGTCCCGCGTCGACGAGCAGAGAGCGATCGGTGCCGACGATGATTCCGCAGTTGACCGCGGCCGGATCGAAGCTGAGGATACTCACTCGTGTCATGGTCGCAGTCTAGAATGTCTCCCACCGGCTGTCAGCGCGACGATGCGCGAAGGAGACATTGCAACGCGAGGCGGCCCTCAGGGACGACAGGGGCCACAGATGGAGATCACCCGGATCAGGTCCGGACACGGCGATCCGGCGGAAATCGAGTTGTTGCTGCCCGAGCTGCTGGCTTTTGACACAGTGATCAATCGAGCATCCGGGCTGGGGGAGGACTTCGACCCGATTCCCGAAGACCTGCGGCACTCGCTGACCAGCAGGAGCGAGTACCGGGCCACGCTCACATGGATCGGTCGCCGCGACGGAGACATCGTCGCCAGGGGAACTGCAGACCTGCGTCTGACGAGCAACACCGACACCGCAGAGCTCTGGTGCGCGGTCCGACCCGATCTGCGCCGACGAGGACTGGGCGCGGCCCTGCTCGAGCGGATGGAGTCCGACCTGGCGGCAGACGGACGGATCGAGCTGTCGACCTATTGTGAGATCCCGGAGTCTGTCAGAACTGCCGACCTGCGCGGGGCTCATCTTGCCGCCGAGACCGGTGCCGGGACGCTGCCGGTCGCTCTGCCGGAAGTGTCGTTCCTCAGCGCTCGCGGGTACGGGCTGGCTCAGATCGAGCGGTGCTCGGTCGCTCCGACCGCCACCGCGGCCGAGCTCGGCTTCGGTGCCATGGTCGACGACTACGTCATCGAGACATGGCGAGGTCCGGTCCCGGAACAGCGGCTCGAGCACATCGCACTGTGCAAGCGCCGGCTGAGCACCGACGTGCCGGGAGCGGCGAAATTCGGAGGAGAGGAGACCTGGGACGGTGAGCGGGTGAGGGCCCTCGACGCAGAGAAGGAAGCAAAGGGCGAATCCATGGCCACGGCGCTCGCCCTCCTCGACGGGGAGCCGGCGGGATACACGCAGGTCGGACACTCGGCCGATCGGCCGACCGTCGGGTGGCAGGGCGGAACCCTGGTGCTGAGCGAGCATCGTGGCCACCGCCTCGGCGCCCGGCTCAAGATCGCCAATCATCGCAGCCTCGCCGAGAACACGGCGGTCGACCGGGTGTACACGTGGAATGCAGTCGAGAACTCGTGGATGCTGGCGATCAACGATCAGGCAGGATTCGCCACGTGGGCCTGGGTGGGGCTGTGGACGAAGAATCTGCACTGAAACCGTCTTGCCAGACTTGACCAGATGCTATAAGCTTGATATTTGCATCGTTCTGCCTGTGGTGTGCCTTCATATAGCGGTGGGCACAGCATTTCCACTCAAGTGAACCATGCCGACGCCGGGAGTCGAAATCTGACACACCCCGTGTATGTCGGGGTTGTCCGGACGTCGCCGGAGCGAGTGGGCAGACGAAGTATCAGATGGTGAAGCACTCGGAAGGAACCAATTGGCCGCCGCCAACGACAACACCAGGACCGCTAATCCCCCCAAGAGAATTTCCTTCGCGAAGATTCGCGAGCCCCTCGAGGTTCCCGATCTGCTCGGTCTGCAGACGGACAGCTTCGACTGGCTGATCGGATCGGAGGCGTGGCAGGACCGCGTCGCCGAGGCCATCGAGATCGGGGATGACTCCGTCGCAACCACCTCGGGACTCGAAGACATCTTCGAAGAGATCTCGCCGATCGAAGACTTCGGCGGATCCATGTCGCTGTCGTTCCGCGAGCACCGGTTCGAAGCTCCCAAGTACTCGATCGATGAGTGCAAGGAACGCGATATGACCTACTCGGCGCCGCTGTACGTCACCGCCGAGTTCATGAACAACAACACGGGCGAGATCAAGAGCCAGACCGTGTTCATGGGTGACTTCCCCCTCATGACCGACAAGGGCACGTTCATCGTCAACGGCACCGAACGCGTCGTCGTCTCCCAGCTCGTGCGTTCGCCCGGCGCCTACTTCGAATCCAGCGTCGACAAGACCACGGACAAGGACATCTTCACCGCGAAGATCATCCCGTCCCGCGGTGCCTGGCTGGAGTTCGAGGTCGACAAGCGCGACCAGGTCGGTGTCCGCCTCGATCGCAAGCGCAAGCAGTCCGTGACTGTTCTGCTCAAGGCCCTCGGCTGGTCCGAAGCGAAGATCCTCGAAGAGTTCGGCGAGTTCGAATCGATCCGCGAGACGATGGCCAAGGACACCGTCACCACGCAGGACGAAGCGCTGCTCGACATCTACAAGAAGCTGCGCCCGGCAGAGCCCGCGACCGCTGAGGCCGCTCGCAACCTGCTCAACAACCTGTACTTCAACCCGAAGCGCTACGACCTGGCCAAGGTCGGCCGCTACAAGGTCAACCGCAAACTCGGCGTCGAAGCCCCGCTGTCGGACTCGGTGCTCTCCACCGAAGACGTCGTCGCCACCATCCGCTACCTCGTGTCTCTGCACGCCGGAGTAGACACGGCCAAGGGCACCCGCGACGGCGAAGAGGTCGAGATCAGCGTCAAGCTCGACGACATCGATCACTTCGGCAACCGCCGCATCCGTGCCGTCGGCGAGCTCATCGAGAACCAGATCCGCACCGGTCTGTCCCGGATGGAGCGCGTCGTGCGTGAGCGCATGACCACTCAGGACGTCGAGGCGATCACCCCGCAGACCCTGATCAACATCCGCCCCGTGGTGGCTGCGATCAAGGAGTTCTTCGGCACCTCGCAGCTCTCGCAGTTCATGGATCAGAACAACCCGCTCGCGGGTCTGACCCACAAGCGCCGTCTCTCCGCACTGGGACCCGGCGGTCTCTCGCGTGACCGTGCCGCCATGGAAGTCCGTGACGTGCACCCCTCGCACTACGGCCGCATGTGCCCGATCGAGACCCCCGAAGGTCCGAACATCGGTCTGATCGGTTCGCTGGCGTCCTACGCCCGCATCAACCCCTTCGGCTTCATCGAGACGCCTTACCGCAAGGTCGTCGACGGTGTCGTGACCGATGAGACGCAGTACCTGACCGCCGATGACGAACTCGAGTTCAACATCGCCCAGGCCAACGCACCGCTGACCGACGACCAGCGTTTCGCCGAGGTCGAGGTCCTGGCCCGTCCGAAGGGCGGCGGCGGTGAGGCCGAGCTGGTCCAGCACGACCAGATCGACTTCATGGACGTCTCCGCACGTCAGATGGTGTCTGTGGCTTCGGCTCTGATTCCGTTCCTCGAGCACGACGACGCCAACCGCGCCCTCATGGGTGCGAACATGCAGCGTCAGGCCGTGCCTCTGGTGATGGCCGAATCCCCGGTCGTGGGCACCGGCATGGAATACCGTGCCGCCGTCGACGCCGGCGATGTCATCACCGCTGAGAAGTCCGGTGTCATCACCGAGGTCTCGGCCGACTACGTCACTGTCCTCGCGGACGACGGAACCCAGCTGACCTACAAGGCTGCGAAGTTCAAGCGGTCGAACCACGGCACCTCGTACAACCAGCGCATCCTCGTCGACGAAGGCGATCGCGTCGAGGCCGGAACCGTCCTCGCCGACGGACCGTCCACCGAGAACGGCGAGATGGCTCTGGGCAAGAACCTCCTCGTGGCGTTCATGTCCTGGGAAGGCTACAACTACGAGGATGCGATCATCCTCTCGCAGCGTCTCGTCCAGGACGATGTGCTCTCCTCGATCCACATCGAAGAGCACGAAGTCGATGCTCGCGACACCAAGCTCGGTGCCGAAGAGATCACTCGGGACATCCCGAACATCTCGCCCGACGCCCTGGCCGACCTCGACGATCGCGGAATCATCCGCATCGGCGCCGAGGTCACCGACGGTGACATCCTCGTCGGCAAGGTCACACCGAAGGGTGAGACCGAGCTGACCCCGGAAGAGCGCCTGCTGCGCGCGATCTTCGGTGAGAAGTCCCGTGAGGTCCGCGACACCTCGCTGCGCGTTCCCCACGGCGAGATCGGCACCGTCATCGGTGTGCGCGTCTTCGACCGCGAGGACGACGACGAGCTCTCGCCCGGCGTCAACCAGATGGTCCGTGTCTATGTGGCTCAGCGCCGCAAGATCACCATCGGTGACAAGATGGCCGGTCGTCACGGAAACAAGGGCGTCATCTCGACGATCCTGCCGGTCGAGGACATGCCGTTCCTCGCCGACGGCACCCCTGTCGACGTCATCCTCAACCCGCACGGTGTTCCCCGTCGTATGAACATCGGACAGGTCTTCGAGGTCCACCTCGGATGGATCTCGAAGCAGGGCTGGAAGATCGAGGGCAACCCCGAATGGGCTGCCGAGCTGCCGGAGGCCGCTCGCGAAGCCGAGGCCGGCACCAACCTGGCCACCCCCGTCTTCGACGGTGCGCACGAGCAGGAGCTGCGTGGACTGCTGGATTCGACGACCCCGAACCGCGATGGGGACCGCCTCATCGATTCCTCGGGCAAGGCCCAGCTGTTCGACGGACGCTCCGGTGAGCCGTTCCCGTACCCGATCTCGGTCGGCTACATGTACATGCTCAAGCTCCACCACCTCGTCGACGACAAGATCCACGCGCGTTCGACCGGACCGTACTCGATGATCACCCAGCAGCCGCTCGGCGGTAAGGCGCAGTTCGGTGGTCAGCGCTTCGGTGAGATGGAAGTCTGGGCCCTCGAGGCCTACGGCGCCGCCTACACCCTGCAGGAGCTTCTGACGATCAAGTCCGATGACATCCCAGGCCGTGTGAAGGTCTACGAAGCCATCGTCAAGGGTGAGAACCTGCCCGACCCGGGAATCCCGGAGTCGTTCAAGGTCCTCATCAAGGAGATGCAGTCCCTGTGCCTCAACGTCGAAGTCCTGTCTTCCGACGGAGGCCATGTCGAGATGGGCGAGTCGGAGGACGAGGTCTACCGCGCCGCCGAAGAGCTCGGCATCGACCTCTCCCGCCGCGAAGCACAGACCGTAGAAGAAGTCTGAGGACTTCCACTTCAACCGACACAACTTTTTGATGAACGATTCGTTCATCGCCAGGAAAGAGGATTTACGTGCCTGACGTCAATTTCTTTGATGAACTGCGCATCGGTCTTGCCACCACGGAGAACATCCGCGGCTGGTCACACGGTGAGGTGAAAAAGCCTGAGACCATCAACTACCGCACCCTGAAGCCGGAGAAGGACGGACTCTTCTGCGAGAAGATCTTCGGCCCCACCCGCGACTGGGAGTGCGCCTGCGGAAAGTACAAGCGAGTCCGCTTCAAGGGCATCATCTGCGAACGCTGCGGCGTCGAAGTGACCCGTGCCAAGGTGCGTCGTGAGCGGATGGGCCACCTCGAGCTCGCCGCTCCCGTCACCCACATCTGGTACTTCAAGGGTGTGCCCTCGCGTCTGGGCTACCTGCTGGACCTGGCTCCGAAGGACCTCGAGAAGGTCATCTACTTCGCGGCCTACATGATCACCTCGGTCGACGAGGATTCCCGTCACCGTGATCTGCCCAGCCTGCAGAACAAGATCGACGTCGAGAAGCAGCAGATCGGCACCCGCCGTGACGCCGACATCGACCGTCGTGCCAAGAAGCTCGAAGAGGATCTCGCCGCACTCGAGGCCGAAGGCGGAACCGCCCAGGCCAAGAAGAAGCTGCGCGACACCGCCGAGAAGGAAATGGACAAGCTGCGCAAGAACGCCGACCGCGAGGTCGACCGTATCGAGCAGGTGTGGGACCGGTTCAAGAACCTCAAGGTCAACGACCTCGAAGGTGACGAGAGCCTGTACCGCGAGATGTTCCACCGCTTCGGCCTGTACTTCACCGGTGCCATGGGTGCCGAAGCCATCCAGAAGCGCCTCATCGACTTCGATCTCGAAGGCGAAGCCGAGAAGCTGCGTGAGCTCATCGCCACCGGCAAGGGACAGCGCAAGACTCGTGCGCTCAAGCGCCTCAAGGTCGTCAACGCGTTCCTGACCACCGACAACAACCCCGAGGGCATGGTCCTCGACGTCGTTCCGGTGATCCCGCCGGAGCTGCGCCCGATGGTGCAGCTCGATGGTGGACGCTTCGCGACCTCGGACCTCAACGACCTCTACCGTCGCGTCATCAACCGCAACAACCGCCTCAAGCGTCTGCTCGATCTCGGTGCTCCCGAGATCATCGTCAACAACGAGAAGCGGATGCTGCAGGAAGCCGTGGATTCGCTGTTCGACAACGGACGTCGCGGACGTCCGGTGACCGGACCGGGCAACCGCCCGCTCAAGTCGCTGTCGGATATGCTCAAGGGCAAGCAGGGACGCTTCCGTCAGAACCTGCTCGGTAAGCGTGTGGACTACTCGGGCCGTTCGGTCATCGTCGTCGGTCCGCAGCTGCACCTGCACCAGTGCGGTCTGCCGAAGACCATGGCTCTCGAGCTGTTCAAGCCTTTCGTGATGAAGCGTCTGGTCGATCTCAACCACGCTCAGAACATCAAGTCGGCCAAGCGCATGGTCGAGCGCCAGCATCCGCAGGTGTGGGACGTCCTCGAAGAGGTCATCACCGAACACCCCGTGCTGCTCAACCGTGCACCGACCCTGCACCGTCTGGGCATCCAAGCGTTCGAGCCGCAGCTCATCGAGGGTAAGGCCATCCAGCTGCACCCGCTCGTCTGCTCGGCGTTCAACGCTGACTTCGACGGTGACCAGATGGCTGTGCACCTGCCGCTGAGCCCCGAGGCGCAGGCCGAGGCCCGCATCCTCATGCTCTCTGCCAACAACATCCTCAAGCCCTCGGACGGCAAGCCCGTGACCATGCCTTCGCAGGATATGATCATCGGTCTGTTCCACCTCACCTCCGAGCGCAAGGGACTGGCCGGCGAGGGCCGTGCGTTCTCCGGTATGGGCGAAGCCATCATGGCCTTCGACCGCGGAGAGCTCGACCTCGGTTCACCGATCACCATCCGCCTGGAAGACGTCGTTCCCAACGCGGACATGGAGCTTCCCGAGGGCTGGGAGGCCGGCGACCCGTTGGACGTGCAGACCACTCTGGGACGCGCGACGTTCAACGAGTACCTGCCTGCCGACTACGCGTTCGTGAACTCCACGATCGACAAGAAGGCCCTGAGCCGGATCGTCAACCACCTCGCCGAGGAGTACCCGAAGGTCGAGGTTGCGCACACGCTGGACAACTTCAAGGCCGGCGGCTTCCACTGGGCCACCCGCTCGGGCATCACCATCGCGATGTCGGACGTCGTCTCACCCGAGGCGAAGACCGAGATCATCGACGATGCCGAGGTCATCGACACGAAGGTTCAGCAGCAGTACGAACTCGGTGCACTCACCGACGACGAGCGCCGCAACGAGCTCGTCAAGCTGTGGACGGAGACGACCGAGAAGGTCGACCAGATCATGCGCACGAACTTCCCCGAGGAGAACTCGGTGCTGCGTCTGGTCGAGTCCGGTGCCTCCGGTAACTGGATGCAGGTGCGTCAGCTGGCCGGTATGCGCGGCCTGGTGACGAACCCGCAGGGTGAGATCATCCCGCGTCCGATCGTGTCGAACTACCGAGAGGGACTCGCCGTGCTCGAGTACTTCATCGCCTCGCACGGTGCTCGTAAGGGTCTGGCCGATACCGCTCTGCGTACCGCTGACTCCGGTTACCTGACCCGTCGTCTCGTCGACGTCTCGCAGGATGTCATCATCCGCGCTGCAGAGGCCGAGTCGAACAAGGGCATCACTCTGCCGATCGCCGAACGCGATCACGAGGGCAACCTGGTTCCGCACGAGTACGCCGAGACCAGCGTCTACGGTCGTCTCTCCGTCTCCGATGTCACCGACGCCGAGGGCAATGTGCTCCTGCCGGCCAAGTCCGATGTCACCGGTGCAGTGGTGGACATGCTCGTGGCCAACGGCATCGAAGAGCTCAAGGTCCACTCCGTGCTGACTGCCGATTCCGATGCGCAGATCTCCGCCGAGCACTACGGTCGCTCGATGGCGACCGGCCAGCTCGTCGACATCGGCGAGGCCATCGGCACCGTCGCAGCACAGTCGATCGGTGAGCCCGGTACCCAGCTGACGATGCGTACGTTCCACACCGGTGGTGCCGCCGCTTCGACAGGTGATATCACGCAGGGTCTGCCGCGTGTGACCGAGCTCTTCGAAGCTCGCACGCCGAAGGGCTTCGCCCCCATCGCCGAGGCGACCGGACGGGCGAAGATCGACGACAGCCGCAAGACCCGCTTCGTCATCATCACCCCTGATGACGGCAGCGAAGAGATCGAGCACGCGGTGTCCAAGCGTGCCCGTCTCATGGTCGAGGACGGTCAGCACGTCAAGGCCGGAGAGCAGCTCATCGTCGGTGCCGTCGACCCGAAGCAGGTGCTGCGCATCCGCGGTCGCCGTGAGGCCGAGCGCTTCCTCGTCGAGGAAGTTCAGAAGGTCTACCGTTCGCAGGGCGTGGGCATCCACGACAAGCACATCGAGGTCATCGTGCGGCAGATGCTGCGTCGCGTGACCGTGATCGAGTCGGGCGATACGAACCTGCTGCCCGGTGAGCTCGTCGACCGCGGCCGCTACCAGGCGGAGAACCGTCGTGTGGTCGCCGAAGGCGGCCAGCCGGCATCGGCTCGTGACGAGCTGATGGGTATCACGAAGGCTTCGCTGGCCACCGAGTCGTGGCTGTCGGCCGCATCCTTCCAGGAGACCACCCGCGTCCTCACCGAGGCGGCCATGGAAGGCAAGTCCGATACGCTCATGGGTCTCAAGGAGAACGTCATCCTTGGTAAGCTCATCCCTGCCGGCACCGGCCTGCAGACCCACCGCAACCTCGTGGTGGAGCCGACCGAAGAGGCCAAGGCCGAGATGTTCACCAACAGCTACGGCGACTTCTACGCAGGCATCGGAGCCGATTCCGGTTCCGCCATCCCGCTGGAGGACTACGACTACGGAGCGTTCAGCTGATCAGCTGATCTCCCGGCCGTAAGGCAGGCAGGAGGGGCATCCACTGTTCGGTGGATGCCCCTCCTGCTATTCATGTCTGCGGCATCGAGGAACGGGTGGAGTGTCGAAACACGGGCGTGTGCGCCCGTATCTCGACACTCCACCCGTTTCTCGATGAAGATGTCGCGAGCGTTCAGCCGAAGAGCACCTGCGCCTCTTCCCAGCGATGCAGCGGCACCGATTTGAGACTGTGCACGGCCGAGGACATCTCCACGGAGACGATGTCCGTGCCTTTGAGGCTGGCCATCTTCCCCCAGTGGCCATGCTGGGCGAGGTCGACCGCCGCCATGCCCAGCCGGGTGGACAGTACGCGGTCGTACGCAGTGGGGGAGCCGCCTCGCTGCAGGTGTCCCAAGATCGTGGCCCGGGATTCGATACCGGTGATCTCTTCGATCTTCGGAGCGAGGTAGTTCGCGATCCCGCCGAGGCGGACCCGGCCCTTGTTGTCCACGCCGTGGTCGGCGACCTGGGAATCGAACCCCTCGGGAACGAACCCTTCCGCGACGACGACGATCGGTGCGCGTCCGCGATCTTTGGCCGAGGTCACCCATTCGGCGATCTGATCGAAGTCGACGGGGAACTCGGGCATGAGGATCGCATGGGCACCCGCGGCCATGCCCGCGTGCAGAGCGATCCAACCGACGTTGCGTCCCATCACCTCGATGACCATGCAGCGGTGGTGCGATTCGGCTGTGGTGCGCAGCCGGTCGATCGCTTCCGTGGCGATGGACTGAGCGGTGTCGAAGCCGAAGGTGTAGTCGGTGTTGCCGAGATCGTTGTCGATGGTCTTGGGCACGCCCACGATGTGCAGACCCTCCTCGTTGACCAGACGCGAGGCCCCTGCGAGCGTGCCCTCGCCGCCGATGGCGATGAGCGAATCGATGCCGTGGGCGGCCATGACCTCGCGCATGCGCTCGGGACCGCCGTCCTCATACGGGTGGGTGCGTGAGGTGCCGAGGATGGTGCCGCCGCGACCGGAGAGGCCTCGGACATCGAGCATGGTCATATCGAACATGTCGTCGTGGAGCAGACCTCGCCAGCCGTCGCGGATGCCGACGAATGAGGCATTGTGGGTGCGGATTCCCTTGCGGACGATGCCGCGGATGACAGCGTTGAGGCCCGGGCAGTCTCCGCCCGATGTGAGTACACCGATCTTCATTCCAGTTGACCCTGATCCTTTGCTCGGTAGCCTTTGGCCAGATGGACATCGTGTCCGGCCATGAGTGAGAAGCCCTTGAGGACGACGGTGCCGTTCGATCCGTCGCCCCGCGCGGACTGACGGACCTCATTGCCCGCCATGATGTTGATCGTCTCGTCGCGGATGCGCACACCCGGCGGGACGTAGATGTCGTTGCCGCCCCACATCGAGTAGGAAACCAGCTCGATGGTCACACCCGGTCCCATGACGGCGCACAGATCGATATTGTCCCCGCCCATGAGCGCATAGGTGGTGACCTGTCCGGTGCCTGGTGCCACGTCGATCTCACGACCGGACATGATGGCCACCGAGTTCGTGGGCGGGGCGGAACCAGGATCGACGGCCGGGCTGAGCTCGGCCGGTTCCCGTCGCTGCAGAGCCGACCCCGGGCCCGATCCCTGATCGTGACCGGTCTGGCTGGCGAGCCTCTGGTGGAGTCGGTGACCCTCCGGCAGATCGTCGATCAGCGGCATGAGGTCGTCGAGGAACTTCGCGGAGATGGCATCATCCTGCCGCTGCGCGGTCTCCTCGGGGTCGAGGCGTCCGTTCGTCACCGCCTCCGTGATCACGGAGAGGACCTCGTCCCGGTCCTTGTCGGAGGCACGGATCCGGCGCTTCGGGGCAGGGGAGTCATCGTCGGCCATGGCCACCAGTGTAGCGGGAATCACCCCCACGGACCGGGCCTTCCGCCGAGGCGGTCGGACAGGGCTCTGTGTCGTGTCGTCCCGTCCACAGCCGGGCCACAGCTGCGACCGATGGTGGGCCTAAGCAGGGACGCGAATGTGGTCTCCATGAGATACGAGAGCAGCGCCGGGAACCAGCCCGCAGCGCACCCAGCAGCCCCGTCCCTGCGAACGCCCACGACCGTCGACCTCGTCGTCCCGGTCTACAACGAGGAGGCTTCGCTGGCCGCCTCGATCGAGACTCTCCTGGCCGTCGAACCCTCCAGAGGCACCGAGGTCACGATCATCATCGCCGACAATGCGAGCACGGATGAGACTCCCATCATCGCCGCGACCCTGGCGGCGACGCATCCGCAGGTCGAATACGTCCGCCTCGAGCAGAAGGGCCGCGGACGCGCATTGAACCAGGTGTGGCAGGCCTCGTCGGCGGACGTCGTCGCCTATACGGACGTGGATCTGGCCACAGACATCCGTGTCCTCGACCCGATGGTCGAGATCATCCGGTCGGGACTGGCCGATGTCGCCATCGCCTCGCGCCTCCAACCCGGTCTTGCGGTCGAGCGCGGGGTCACGCGAGAGATCATCTCCCGCTGCTACAACCGACTGCTCAAGCTCAGCCTCGGTGTCGGGTTCAGCGACGCCCAATGCGGTTTCAAAGCGCTGTCGGCACGGGCTGCGAAGGAACTGCTCCCGCAGGTCGAGGACAGTGAGTGGTTCTTCGACACTGAGCTGCTCGCCCGCGCCGAGTGGGCCGGGTACCGCATCCACGAGTTCGGTACGGACTGGACGGATGACCCTGACTCCTCCGTCGACGTCGTCAGCACGGCGTGGAAGGACATCAAGGGCATCGTCCGGCTGCGCACCGGCGGACGCATCCGGACCAGTCACGAAGTCCCCGCACCGAACACCGGAGCACAGATCCTCCACTTCATCGACGTCGGGATCATCAGCACCGTGCTCTACGCCGTGCTGTTCCTCCTCGGCATCCAATTCGTCTCGGAACCCGCGGCGAACATCCTTGCGCTGCTCCTTTCGACGATCGCGAACACGGCTCTCAATCGAAGCCACACCTTCGGAGTGAGATCTCCGCACCGCCGCCTGACCTCCCAGTTGAAGGGCATGGCGGCCTTCGGCCTGTGCCTGGCCTTCACCTCGGCAGGTCTGGCCGTCGCCGATGGTTTCACCGGGCCGTGGGCAACTGTCGGCACGCTCGCCGTGCTGACGGCGGCGAACCTCGCCGCCACCGTGGTCCGGTTCGTGCTCATGCGCACATGGGTCTTCGCCCGCGGTTCCCACCAGAGCGTCCACCGCGCCACCACGACTGCTGTAGCCGGAACGGCGCACCCGAACGACAAGGACATCGACCATGTCTGAGACCCCCACCCGATATGCCCGCACCCGCGGACTGCGACGGCATTGGTACCCGATCACACTCACCGTTCTCACCCTCGGCACGATCGCGGCATTCCTCGCCAACCTCAGCGCCAACGGGTGGGCGAACTCCTTCTATGCGGCGGCCGTGCAGGCCGGTTCGGAGAACTGGGAGGCGTTCCTCTTCGGCTCCCTCGACTCGGCGAACGCGATCACCGTCGACAAACCCCCGGCCTCCCTATGGCTGATGGCCCTGAGCGCCCGCGTCTTCGGCTTCTCATCGTTCTCGATGCTCCTGCCCCAGGTCCTCCTGGCCGGGGTGAGCGTGCTCCTCATCGTCCATTCGATGCGGCTGAGCCTGCGGCACCATGTCGGACCAGGGCTTGAGAAGGCCGCCGCTCTGGGGGCCGGCGCGATCTTCGCCGTCTCCCCGGTCGTGGCGCTGATGTTCCGGTTCAACAACCCGGACGCGCTGCTGGTGACCCTGATGATCGGTGCGGTCGTCGCGACCCAGCACGCCCTGCGCACGCTCACCGAGGCCCACCGGCGACGCTCGGCCCTCCGCATCGTCGGCTGGCTCGTCCTCGCCGGAGTCTGCCTCGGGCTGGGCTTCCTGACCAAACAGTTCCAGGTCCTCCTCATCGTCCCCGGCCTCGC
Source organism: Brevibacterium sp. MGP-B1 (assembly GCF_057766545.1). Classification (NCBI taxonomy): domain Bacteria; kingdom Bacillati; phylum Actinomycetota; class Actinomycetes; order Micrococcales; family Brevibacteriaceae; genus Brevibacterium; species Brevibacterium sp. MGP-B1. The sequence goes on from NZ_CM173407.1 coordinate 516,573, forward strand.
TGTGGCCTGGGTGCTCTTCGCCCGCACCTCCTGGCCACGTCGTCTGCTGTGGCTGCTCGTCCCGCTTGGGTCGATGATCGTCAGCGCCGGCTGGTGGATCGCCCTCGTCGAGCTCACTCCCGCCGGCTCCCGACCCTACGTCGGCGGCTCCCAGTCGAACTCCTTCCTCGAACTCACCTTCGGCTACAACGGCTTCGGACGGCTGACCGGCAACGAGACCGGGTCCGTCGGCGGAGGAGGCGGCCAGGGCGGCGGATGGGGCGAGACGGGCATCACCCGCCTGTTCACCGGCAGCTTCGGCCAGCAGGTGTCGTGGTTCCTGCCCACCGCACTATTCCTCCTGATCGTGACGGTCGTTCTCCTCATCCTCGCCGAGGCGGCCCGCCGTCGCCGTGTCCCCACCGTCACGGACGGAACCGTTCCGACCGGAACACGTTCGACGGACACCATCCCGGACACCGTCACGGACGGTGACAAGGACACTGGCCGTGCGGTGCGCTCGTCCGCCGCAATCGGCACGGGCAGCCTCGGCGCGGGACTGCTCATGTGGGGTGCATGGCTGACCGTCACGTGGCTCGTGCTGTCGAATATGAACGGGATCGTCCACGAGTACTACACGGTTGCGCTCATTCCCGCGATCGCCGCCGTCATCGGCCTCGGCGTCGCCGTGCTGCTCGCCCATGACGGGTTCCTCCCACGTCTGCTCCTGGCGGTGGCTTGGGCCCTGACCGGAGCGTGGCAGTTCATCATCAGCTCGCAGATGACCGGGTTCCCGGGCGTCCTGCGCTGGTGCGTGCTCATCGTCTCGATCCTCGGCGCTCTGGTCCTCATCGTCACCGCACACCGGCGGATCGGCACGGCGCTCGCCTCGGTGCTCGTCGCGCTGGCCATCCTCGGCAGCGCTGCGATTCCGGCTCAGCTGGCCGTGCGCACGATCGCCGGGACGACGCAGGGTTCGATCGTCACGATCGCCGGCACGAGCTCGGGCATGGGCGGTGGACCCGGCGGTGGCGGAATGCCCGGCGGCGGAGCCAGGCCCGGCGGAGGCGCCGACGGCACGGATGGCACGACCGGCGGTACGCCCGGCGGGACAGGCAATTCCGAAGCCGGCACGGGCGGCACCGGGGGGATGCCCGGCGGCGCCAAGACAGACGGCGGCACCGGCGGCGGAGGCGGAATGAGCGGTCTGCTCAACGGCTCCGAACCCTCGGACGAACTCACGCAGCTGCTCGAACAGGATGCCGCGGACTACACATGGGTGGCTGCGACGACCGGAGCGAATCAGGCGGCGGGATATCAGCTCGCGCTCGAAGAGCCCGTGATGGCGATCGGCGGGTTCAACGGCACCGATCCTTCGCCGACCCTCGCCGAGTTCAAACAGCTCGTGGCCGACGGCAAGATCCACTACTACATCGGATCGGGCTCCGGCGGCGGTCAGGGTCCCGGCGGCGGGAACTCGGACTCCGCGTCGTCCCAGATCGCGGCCTGGGTGGAGGCGAACTACGAGGCGACGACCGTCGACTCCGTTTCGCTCTACGATCTCAGCGCGGGTTGAGGGGATAATCGAGCTATGAACCCGACAGCGAATCCGCCGGCGCGCATCCTCATCGTCGACGACGAGGCGAACCTCTCCGAGCTCCTCGTCATGGCCTGCCACGTCAGAGGTTGGGAAGCCGAGGGCGTCGGCACCGGCCGCGAGGCCGTGGCGCTGGCCAGGAGCGAACGCTTCGACGCCATCGTCCTCGACGTCATGCTGCCCGACCTCGACGGGTTCGCCGTGATCGAGAAGATCCGAGCCGAGGGCATCGACACTCCGGTGGTCTTCCTCTCTGCCAGAGACGAGGTCGACGACAGGCTGACGGGTCTGCGGTTGGGCGGGGACGACTACGTAACGAAGCCGTTCAACCTCGATGAGGTCATCGCCCGGATCGAGGTGCGTCTGCGCCGAGGGGTCTCGAACGGTCCGGTCGACGAGGATGATGTGCTGCGCGTGGGTGACCTCGAACTCGACGAACGCTCTCATGAGGTCACCCGGGCCGGCCATCCGATCGAGCTGACGGCTCGCGAATACGAGGTGCTGCTGCTGTTCATGCGCAACCCGCGGGTGGTGCTGTCGAAGGCCCAGATCCTCGACCGCGTGTGGGACTACGACTTCGGCGGCAACGGCAACATCGTCGAACTCTACGTCTCCTACCTGCGGAAGAAGATCGACACCCCGTTCCCCGACCTGCCGAACCTCTTCCACACCAAGCGCGGAGCCGGCTACATCATGCGGGCGGAACAGTGACTCTGCGTCGCTGGCGGCTGCAGACGAGGCTCATCGTCCTCGCCGGTCTCGTCCTCCTCCTCGTCGGCGCCGGAATCGGCACCGCCTCCTGGCTGAGCGTGCGCGGATCTCTGATGACCGACCTCGACGCCCAGCTGACTTCGATGACCTCACATGCACGCTCGGGTGACGGCCCCGGTGCGGGCCCCGGGACGAGCGGCAATCCGGGCACCTCCGGTGGGGGCGACGACTCGATGGCGGCGGTCGATTCGGCTCTGCGCTATCTCTTCCAGCCGGGGGTCGGCGACGGAGCTCTCGTCGTCGTCGATTCCGGCGACGGGGGAGAGGGGCTCATCGCCGAGGCGGGGCTGACCCGTCCGCGCTCTTTGTCCGCCGAAGCGATCGATGCCCTGCTCGACGTCGATGCTCACGGCGGCGAATCCGCCCATGAGTCCGTGCGGGTGCCCGGGTTCGGTGCCTACCGGGTCGTGGCCTTCGATGACGGCGCAACCACCACCGTCTACGGTGTCCCGCAGGGCAGTGTCGATTCCGCGCTCGAACGCACCGCCTGGACGACCGCGATCGTCGTCCTCATCGGCGTCATCGCCACAGCCGCGCTCATGGCTGTGATCATCCACCGCCAGCTGCGGGACCTGCGCGACGTTGCCCGCACTGCCAGGGAGGTCACCGACCTGGAGCTGAGCGCCGGCAAACCCGAGCTCGCGCTGCGGGTTCCCGCCGAGCTGGCGGTGCCGGGCACGGAGGTCGGCGATGTGGGAGCCTCGGTCAATCGGATGCTCGACCACGTCGGCTCCGCCCTCGAGGAGCGCTACCGCGGCACGGAGCAGATGCGCCGCTTCGTCGCCGACGCCTCCCATGAGCTGCGCACTCCGATCGCGACGATCCGCGGCTGGGCCGACCTCACCCGCCCGTACCGTGATGATCTGCCCGCCGAGGTGGCCACCTCCTTGGGCAAGATCGATTCCGGAGCGATGCGGATGTCCTCCCTCGTCGATGATCTCCTCCTCCTCGCCCGACTCGAAGCCGGCCGCCAGCCGACGAGGGAGGACACCGTCGACGTCTCCTCCCTGCTCGTCGAACTCGTCGAGGACGCCCATGTGGTCAATCCCGACCATTCGATCTCCCTCGATGTTCCCCCGGAGGCCCTCGAGGTGCGCGGAGCAGCCGATCAGGTCCGTCGGGTCGTATCGATCGTGCTCACCAACGCCTGTGTGCACACGCCCCCGGGCACCAGCGTGCACGTCGAGGCACTGGCGGCCCGGAAGCCGGTCTCCGGGCAGCTGCCCAGCGATGTCGTGGCGATCCGCATCAGCGACGACGGTGGGGGCATTCCGCCCGAGATCCGGGACCGGGTCTTCGACCGCTTCGTGCGTGGAGACCCCTCGCGGGCACGGCAGGACGGAGCCAAGGGAGGTTCCTCGGGGCTGGGACTGTCGATCGCCACCGGACTCGTCGAACTCATGCGCGGCGGCATCTCGATGTCGACCACGGACGCTGGTACGAGCTTCGAGCTGCGCCTGCCTGCCGCCTGAGGCGAGTCGCACAGGTTGGCCACAGGCACGACTGGGAGGGGCTACAGCGAGTCGGCGGAGAGTGGAATCACCGACAACCAGAGGAGATTCCATGACCGAGAACCAGAACCCCGACCAGAACCCCAATCCGGACCGCAACCACGCGGAGAACACAGCGTCGGGCCCGAACGCCGCTGACAGCACCCGTAGGGTCGAAGCTCAGGAGGGCATGGCAGGACCTCATGCCGGACCCAACTGGGCGATGCAATCGGATCCGGGAGTCCCGGGCAGGGCTAACGAATGGGGCGAGCAGACGACCCGCTCGGCACCCGATCCGCGGGCCGGGAGCCCGGAGGGACAGCGGCCGTGGGTGAACCCCTATGACCGGTCCGCTCCGATCGCCCAGTCCGGCGGTTCCGAGGGACCACGCAAGCAGAAGCGACGCGTCCCGCTCATCCCCGCAGTGCTCGCCGGATCGGCTCTCTTCGTCGTCGGCGGTCTCGCCGGAGGAGCGATCGGTGCATCGGTGGCCATGGCGACGAACGATTCGGGGACGAGCCAGGGGCCGGGAGGCCAGAACGGACCCGGCGGAATGGGCGGCCAACAGGGCGGTGCTCAGGATGGCGGCGGACAGTCGAATGGCGGCGGAATGCCCGGAGGACAATCGAACGGCGGAGGCATGCCCGGCGGACAGGCCAACGGAATGCAGGGTAATCAGAGCGGCAGCGCCGACTCCGGGAGCTCCTCTGACGGATCCAGCTCGGACGGAACCAGCTCGGACGGCAGCGCCTCGGGCTCCGACGGATCGGACGCGAGCGCTGACACCACCTCGGCGGACACCGACGAGACAACGATCGAGAACGCAGCCGTCACGCACTTCGACAGGATCTTCACCGGATTCGCCGTCCTCAACCGGGAGGAGTGAACGCCGCCTGATATCGGCGAAGCAAAGACGATGCCCCCACCGATCGGTGGGGGCATCGTCATGCTGCCGCGTCGGTCACCTCGGTGACCGTCGCCGGATCAGCGCTTGAGGTCGAAGCGGTCGGCTTCGACGAGCTTCGTCCAGGCCTTGACGAAGTCGGCGGCGAACTTCTCGTTCGCGTCATCCGAGCCGTAGACCTCGGCGATCGCGCGCAGCTCGGAGTTCGCTCCGAACAGGAGGTCGATCCGGCTGCCGGTCCACAGCTTCTCGCCCTCGGGGGAGAAGCACTCGTAGACATTGGCCGTCTCTGACGGTCCGACAGGCTTCCAGACGTTGCCGAGGTCGAGCAGATTGACGAAGAAGTCGTTCGTCAGCTCGCCGGGGCGGTCGGTGAAGACACCGAGTTCGGAGTCCTCGTAGTTCGCACCGAGGACGCGGAGTCCGCCGATGAGGACCGTGAGCTCCGGCGGGGTCAGACCCAGCAGGCTGGCCTTGTCGAGCAGGAGGTACTCGGCCTTGAGCGGAAGCCCCTCGGCGAGGTAGTTGCGGAAACCGTCGTGAGTCGGCTCGAGGTAGCCGAACGAGTCGACATCGGTCTGCTCCTGGGTGGCGTCGCCGCGACCGGTGGAGACCGGAACCGTGATCGGGTGACCGGCTGCCGCGGCAGCGATCTCGACTCCGACGGCACCGGCGATCGCCAGCACATCGGCAAACGACGCGCCGGTGGACTCGGCGATGCCCTCGAGCACGGGAAGCACCTCGGCGAGCTTGGCAGGTTCATTGGCCTCCCAGCTGCGCTGCGGTTCGAGACGGAGTCGACCTCCGTTGACGCCGCCGCGCATGTCCGAGACGCGGTGGGACGAGGCCGCGGCCCATGTCGTCGACACGAGCTGCGAGACGGTCAGCCCGGACTCGCGGACGGAGGCCTTGACGGCTTCGAGGCCGGCGTCATCAAGCGGGGTGCCGGCCGGAACCGGGTCCTGCCAGATGAGCTCCTCGCTCGGAGCTTCGGGGCCGAGGTAACGGGTCGCCGGGCCCATATCGCGGTGGGTGAGCTTGAACCAGGCGCGAGCGAAAGCATCTTCGAACGCCTTCTGGTCGTCCTTGAAGCGGCGCGAGATCTTCTCGTACGCCGGGTCGAAGCGCAGCGACAGGTCGGTCGTGAGCATACGGGGCTCGCGGCGTCCGTCGCCCTGGGCCATGGGGACCATATCGTCCCCGCCGCCGTCCTTGGGCCGCCACTGCAGGTGTCCGCCTTCGTTCTCGAAGACCTCCCACTCGTAGGCGAAGAGAATGTGGAAGAACTCGTTGTCCCAGCGGGTCGGGTGGTAGGTCCACGTGACCTCGATGCCCGAGCCGATGGAGTCGTTGCCCTGCCCCGTGCCGAAATCGGATTTCCAGCCCAGGCCCTGCTCTTCGAGCGGAGCGGCTTCCGGATCGGTTCCCTTGTGCGATTCGGGACCGGCACCGTGCGTCTTGCCGAAGGTGTGTCCGCCGGCGATGAGAGCGACGGTCTCCTCGTCGTTCATGGCCATGCGTCCGAAGGTCTCACGGATGTCGATCGCGGCCTTGACCGGATCGGGTTCGCCCTCGGGGCCCTCGGGGTTGACGTAGATGAGGCCCATGGTGGTCGCCGCCAGAGGCTTCTGCAGCTCACGGTTGCCCACGTAGCGCTTGTCGGTGCCCAGCCATTCGGTCTCGGAGCCCCAGTACACATCGTTGTCGGGTTCCCAGACGTCCTTGCGGCCGCCCGCGAAGCCGAAGGTCTTGAAGCCCATCGATTCGAGAGCGACGTTGCCGGCGAGGATGAAGAGGTCGGCCCATGAGATCTTCTTGCCGTACTTCTTCTTCACCGGCCACAGCAGACGGCGAGCCTTGTCAAGCGAAACGTTGTCAGGCCAGGAGTTCAGAGGCGCGAAGCGCTGCTGACCCTCGCCGCCGCCTCCGCGGCCGTCCTGCACGCGATAGGTGCCGGCCGAGTGCCAGGCCATGCGGATCATGAACGGACCGTAGTGTCCGAAATCAGCGGACCACCAGTCCTGGTTGTCCTTCTGCAGGGCTTCGATGTCTGCCTTGAGCTGGTAGTAGTCGAGGCTGTTGAACTCTGCGTCGTAGTCGAAGTCAGGATCCATGGGGTCGCGTGCCGGCTGCCCCTTGGCGAGGATCTTGAGGTTGAGGCGGTTGGGCCACCACTGAGCGTTGGCATCGCCCTGAACGGGGTTGACCAGCTGGTCGGATTCCGGCGCCGTCGCCGGCTCCGTACTGGTGTGGACGACTGGGCAGCCGCCGGTGGTCGGAGTGGTCATTGTGTTCCTTTCACAGTCGAGCCGCGGTCGACGACTCGGATGACGGGATGAGCCGCCCTCGTAAAGAGGGCATAGTCGTGTCCTCGGGAGAAGACGGGTGATGGCGAACGGAAGCCCGGAGTCACACGGTCGAGAGCTGATCGTCGCCGGTCAGCTGAGCACCGGTGGCCGTGCAGTCGGGGCACAGGCCCCAGAATGTCACTTCGGCCTGATCGATGACGAAGCCGGCATCGTTGGACGGGGTCAGGCACGGGGCCTGACCGATCGTGCAGTCGACATCGACGATGAGACTGCATGACCGGCACACCAGGTGATGGTGATTGTCCCCGATGCGGCGCTCGTACCGAGCCACAGAGCCCGAAGGCTTGATGCAGCGGAGGAGCCCTACCTCGGTGAGAGTGTGGAGCGAGTCATAGACAGCTTGGTGGGAGACCGCCGGCAGCGATTCCCGCACCGAGCGGATGACGCTCTCGGTATCCGCATGCGGATGATCGCGCACGGCATCGAGGACTGCGACCCGCTGTTTCGTCACACGCAGTGACGTCTGACGCAGAGCCGCGGCAGCGTCTTCGTCGTGTTCATGCTTCGTCCCGTTCACAGCAACAGAATGCCTGCTTCTTTTGAATGAGTCAAGGAAAGTATGGATCAGCCCTCGCCGAGGCGGCCGCCCGGTCACGCTGTGAGTGCGGGAGTCCGGGTGGTGCGGTTCGCCGGCAGTCGAGGAGTATGTTGCGGTTCCGTGTCGTCCGAGGTGAGAGACGTGGTCCTCGCGGCTCGCGATGTGCTGCGTGATTTCCGCGGCAGGGCGGGGTATGATGGCTGACCGCCATTTTGACCAGACGTGCTCGAGAGAGATATTCTGGTAGGCGACTGATTGTGTTATCTGCGTCGTCGATCGATCCTGCCGGGTGTTCTGTGAGGCCCGGAATCCTTGAGAGAAGTCGTCGCTGCAGGCCGCCGAGAAGTCGTCGCTGCGCTTCCGTGTCCTTGCGACACACCCGGGCGCAGGGGTCGGTGACTCGCGTGGTTACTGGCATCGGGAGCCAAGCTTCACCCGGTGTCCGGTCGGATATGTCCCACGGTTCACAGAGACGACTGCGGTCGTGGCCGAAATTGGGAATTAGGTCTATCGAGAAGCAAATGGAGAACGCTTAGTGCCGACTATCCAACAGCTCGTCCGCAAGGGACGGCATGTCAATACAGCAGGATCGGACGCTCCTGCCCTCAAGGGCAGCCCGCAGCGTCGTGGAGTGTGCACCCGTGTGTACACCACTACCCCCAAGAAGCCGAACTCGGCTCTTCGCAAGGTCGCTCGTGTCAAGCTTTCGAGCCAGATCGAGGTGACCGCATACATTCCGGGCGAGGGACACAACCTGCAGGAGCACTCGATCGTGCTCGTGCGCGGTGGCCGCGTCAAGGATCTGCCCGGTGTTCGCTACCGGATCGTCCGCGGTTCGCTCGACACCCAGGGTGTCAAGGGTCGCCAGCAGGCCCGCAGCAAGTACGGTGCGAAGAGGGAGAAGAAGTAATGCCACGTAAAGGTCCTGCACCCAAGCGACCGATCGTCGTTGACCCGGTCTTCAGCTCACCGCTCGTCACGCAGCTGATCAACAAGATCCTGCTCGACGGCAAGCGCTCGACCGCAGAGCGGATCGTCTACGGTGCCCTCGAAGGCACCCGCGAGAAGAACGGCAACGACCCCGTTGTCAACCTGAAGAAGGCTCTCGACAACATCCGTCCGTCCCTCGAGGTCCGCTCCCGCCGTGTCGGCGGTGCGACCTACCAGGTGCCGATTGATGTTCGTCCGGCTCGTTCGACCACTCTGGCTCTGCGGTGGCTCGTGGGATACTCCCGCCAGCGCCGTGAGAAGACCATGACCGAACGACTCATGAATGAGATCCTGGATGCCGGCAACGGCCTCGGCGCAGCAGTCAAGCGCCGCGAGGACACTCACAAGATGGCCGAGTCCAACAAGGCCTTCGCCCACTACCGCTGGTAATCGCCTGCCCTGTGCGCCGGTCGGCGGACCTCGTCCGCGAGTTCTGTCGGCCGGCAGCGCAGGGGAGTCGAGCAAATCATCGATTGAGAGAGAGACACCGTGGCACTTGACGTGCTCAGCGACCTGAACAAGGTCCGTAATATCGGCATCATGGCCCACATCGATGCCGGTAAGACAACTACGACCGAACGCATCCTCTTCTACACCGGCGTGAACTACAAGATGGGCGAGACCCACGACGGCGCCGGCACCATGGACTGGATGGACCAGGAGAAGGAACGCGGCATCACGATCACGTCGGCCGCGACGACCTGCTACTGGGACGACAACCAGATCAACATCATCGACACCCCCGGTCACGTTGACTTCACGGTCGAGGTCGAGCGTTCGCTGCGCGTCCTCGACGGCGCTGTCGCTGTGTTCGACGGCAAGGAGGGCGTTGAGCCCCAGTCCGAGACCGTGTGGCGTCAGGCCGACAAGTACGATGTTCCGCGCGTCTGCTTCGTCAACAAGATGGACAAGCTCGGTGCTGACTTCTACTTCACCGTCGACACCATCAAGGAGCGCCTCGGCGCGAAGCCGCTGGTCATCCAGCTGCCGATCGGTGCCGAAAGCGACTTCGCCGGTGTCGTCGACTTGCTTGAGATGAAGGCCTACGTCTGGCCCGATGAGACCAAGATGGGTCAGGACATGACCGAGGTCGAGATCCCCGAGGATCTCAAGGACAAGGCTGTTCAGTACCGTGCGCAGCTCGTCGAGGACGTCGCCGAGAGCTCGGAAGAGCTCATGGAGAAGTACCTCGAGGGCGAAGAGCTCACGACGGCTGACGTCAAGGCCGGTATCCGCGAACTCGTCATCAAGTCCGAGGCCTTCCCGGTCATGTGCGGTTCCGCGTACAAGAACAAGGGCGTGCAGCCCATGCTCGACGCGGTCATCGACTACCTCCCGTCGCCGCTCGACGTGCCTCCGATGATCGGTCACAACCCGAACAACGACGAAGAGGAACTGACCCGCAAGCCTTCGACGGACGAGCCGTTCTCGGCTCTGGCCTTCAAGGTCGCCTCCCACCCGTTCTTCGGCTCGCTGACCTATGTGCGCGTGTACTCCGGTCACGTCAAGTCCGGTGAGCAGGTGCTCAACACCTCGTCGGGCAAGAAGGAGCGCGTCGGCAAGCTCTTCCAGATGCACTCCAACAAGGAGAACCCTGTCGAAGAGGCGTTCGCCGGCCACATCTACGCCTTCATCGGTCTCAAGGAGACCACGACGGGTGACACCCTCAGCGACCCGGCGAACCCGATCGCTCTCGAATCGATGACCTTCCCGGAGCCTGTGATCTCCGTGGCCATCGAGCCGAAGACCAAGGGCGACCAGGAGAAGCTGTCCTCGGCCATCCAGAAGTTCGTCAAGGAAGACCCGACCTACCAAGTCGAGCTTGACGACGAGACCGGCCAGACCGTCATCCGCGGAATGGGCGAGCTGCACCTCGACATCCTTGTCGACCGCATGCGTCGCGAGTTCAAGGTCGAGGCGAACGTCGGCAAGCCGCAGGTCGCCTACCGTGAGACCATCCGCCGCACTGTCGAGAAGTACGATTACACCCACAAGAAGCAGACGGGTGGATCGGGACAGTTCGCTAAGGTGCAGGTCACCTTCGAGCCCCTCGAGGTCGAAGGCGATACGATTTACGAGTTCGAGAATGCCATCACGGGCGGACGCGTTCCGCGCGAGTACATTCCGAGCGTCGACGCCGGCATCCAGGACGCCATGCAGTTCGGTGCCCTCGCCGGTTACCCCATGGTGGGTGTCAAGGCCACTCTGGTCGACGGCGCCTACCACGATGTCGACTCTTCGGAGATGGCATTCAAGATCGCCGGTTCGATGGTCTTCAAGGAGGCCGTCCAGCGGGCGAACCCGGTTCTTCTCGAACCGGTCATGGACGTCGAGGTGCGTACCCCTGAGGAATACATGGGTGACGTCATCGGCGACCTGAATTCCCGGCGTGGACAGATTCAGTCGATGGACGATGCTTCCGGCGTGAAGGTCGTCAAGGCTGTGGTCCCGCTCTCGGAGATGTTCGGTTACATCGGTGATCTGCGGTCGAAGACCCAGGGCCGTGCGGTGTACTCGATGACGTTCTCCAGCTATGCGGAGGTCCCGAAGGCTGTTGCCGAGGAGATCATCCAGAAGGTGCGCGGCGGAGAGTAATCTCCGAATTCCGGTCGCCCCGGTGATCAAGAACATGGTCGCCGGAATGAAAGATAACCAACAAAAGGTCTAAGATATGAACCGCATATCTTTTGACAACCACGAGGAGGAACCCAGTGGCAAAGGCTAGTTTCGAACGGACTAAGCCGCACGTCAACATCGGCACCATCGGCCACGTTGACCACGGAAAGACCACCCTGACCGCCGCGATCACCAAGGTCCTGGCGGATCAGTACCCGGATCTCAACGAGGCACGCGCCTTCGACCAGGTCGACAACGCACCTGAGGAGAAGGAGCGCGGCATCACCATCAACGTCTCGCACGTTGAGTACCAGACGGAGAAGCGTCACTACGCTCACGTCGATGCCCCGGGTCACGCCGACTACGTGAAGAACATGATCACCGGTGCCGCTCAGATGGACGGTGCGATCCTCGTCGTTGCCGCCACCGACGGCCCGATGCCCCAGACCCGTGAGCACGTGCTGCTCGCTCGTCAGGTCGGCGTTCCCTACATCGTCGTGGCTCTGAACAAGTCCGACATGGTCGATGACGAAGAGCTCCTCGAGCTCGTCGAATTCGAGGTTCGCGATCTGCTCTCCAGCCAGGAATTCGACGGAGACAACGCTCCTGTCGTTCCGGTGTCCGCTCTCAAGGCGCTGGAAGGCGACGAGAAGTGGGTCAAGAGCGTTCAGGAACTCATGGCAGCCGTCGACGAGAACGTTCCCGAGCCGGAGCGCGATGTCGACAAGCCGTTCCTCATGCCCGTCGAAGACGTCTTCACGATCACCGGTCGTGGAACCGTCGTCACCGGTCGTGTCGAGCGCGGCGTCCTCCTGCCGAACGACGAAATCGAAATCGTCGGCATCAAGGAGAAGTCGTCCAAGACGACCGTCACCGCTATCGAGATGTTCCGCAAGACCCTGCCGGATGCCCGTGCAGGTGAGAACGTCGGTCTGCTTCTGCGCGGCACCAAGCGCGAAGACGTGGAGCGCGGTCAGGTCATCGTGAAGCCGGGTTCGATCACCCCGCACACCAAGTTCGAAGCTCAGGTCTACATCCTGAGCAAGGACGAGGGCGGACGTCACAACCCGTTCTACTCGAACTACCGTCCGCAGTTCTACTTCCGGACCACGGACGTCACCGGCGTCATCACGCTGCCTGAGGGCACCGAGATGGTCATGCCCGGCGACAACACCGACATGTCGGTCGAGCTCATCCAGCCGATCGCTATGGAAGACGGCCTCCGCTTCGCTATCCGCGAGGGTGGACGCACCGTCGGCGCCGGTCGAGTCACCAAGATCAACGCCTGATCTGACTCACTGAGTACCACCGGCTAGGGCCGCAGTTCTTCGGAACTGCGGCCCTTCCGCATGTTCAGGCCGCACTTGCCGACGACCGGTCAGATGATGCTGTTTGGGGGAGTTGCGCAGCGCCGTCTGATTGAGGGCCGGCATGAATCGGGTTCGCGCCGTCCTTGAGAGTTCCCTCACAGGCACCGTTCGCGGAATTGCGCGGGTGAAGTGCTCTGTGACAAGATAGTGAAGTTGCGTTTTGGGCGTTGACCCCTGCACTGCGGTAGTGATACCGCGAACAGCCTGAAACACTATCGGATCGATGAATCTGCATCATGCGGGTTCGGACCGAGCAGCCAATGAGTAGAAGCGCCGTCGGCGCTTGGGGGGAGAAGTGAGAATTTCTCCGCCAGGATTAGCCGACACGCCCGACCTCGGGGGTCGGTCATGGTCAGCCGGCACAGACGGCAGAGTGTCTCCGACGTTCTGCGAGTTGATGGCCGGAAGCAACTAAAGAAAGAGACGACGCCATGGCGGGACAGAAGATCCGCATTCGGCTCAAGTCGTACGACCACGCTGTGATTGACAGTGCTGCACGCAAGATCGTGGACACCGTCACTCGCGCAGGTGCGACTGTTGTGGGCCCCGTGCCGTTGCCAACGGAGAAGAACGTTTACTGCGTCATCCGTTCGCCGCACAAATACAAGGACAGCCGTGAGCATTTCGAGATGCGCACGCACAAGCGTCTGATCGACATCGTCGACCCGACGCCGAAGGCAGTCGACTCGCTGATGCGTCTCGACCTCGCTGACGACGTCAACATCGAGATCAAGCTCTAAGGGAGGCAGCAATGGCGAACACTCGTTCATCCGCTCTCCCGACTACCCGCAAGGTCAAGGGCCTTCTGGGAACCAAGCTGGGCATGACCCAGGTCTGGGATGAGCAGAACAACCTCGTGCCGGTGACCGTGGTGGCCACCGGAAACAACGTCGTAACTCAGGTCCGCAACGAGGAAACCGATGGTTACCCCGCTGTGCAGATCGCGTTCGGCGAGATCGATCCTCGCAAGGTCAACAAGCCGACTGCAGGCCACTTCGAGAAGGCTGGTGTGACTCCACGCCGTCACCTCGTCGAGCTGCGCACTGCAGATGCTGCTGACTACGCGCTCGGCCAGGAACTCGGCGTCGACACGTTCGAAGCCGGACTCAAGGTTGATGTGACCGCGAAGACCAAGGGCAAGGGAACCGCCGGTGTTATGAAGCGTCACGGCTTCGCCGGTGTCGGTGCCTCCCACGGTCAGCACCGCAACCACCGCAAGCCAGGTTCGATCGGCGGAGCCGCGACACCTGGTCGCGTGTTCAAGGGTATGCGCATGGCCGGCCGTATGGGCGCTGTCAAGCACACCACCCAGAACCTCACGATCCACGCCGTGGACAACGAGAACAACTTCCTGCTCATCAAGGGCGCCGTTCCCGGCCCCAAGGGTGGAGTCGTCCTCGTTCGCTCGGCCGCGAAGGAGGCCTGAACGTCATGACTGATGTCAAGACAGTCGACGTCATCGATGCCGCTGGTGCCAAGGCCGGCTCCGTTGATCTGCCCGCCGAGGTCTTCGGCGTGCCGACCAATGTGCCCCTGATCCACCAGGTCGTCGTTGCTCAGCTGGCTGCGGCCCGTCAGGGTACGCACAAGACGAAGACCCGCTCCGAAGTTCGCGGTGGCGGTCGCAAGCCCTACCGTCAGAAGGGAACCGGCAACGCCCGTCAGGGTTCGATCCGCGCTCCTCAGTACAACGGCGGTGGAATCGTGCACGGACCGGTCCCACGCGATTACTCGCAGCGGACCCCCAAGAAGATGAAGGCCGCCGCTCTGCGCGGAGCCCTGTCCGATCGTGCACGCCTCGATCAGGTCTTCGTGATGAAGAACCTGGTCACCGGCGACGCCCCGTCGACGAAGCAGGCGAAGGCCGCACTGGCCGGACTGTCCGAGCGCAAGAACACCCTCGTGGTGCTCGAGCGTGACGACGAGCTCACCTACCTGAGCGTGCGCAACCTGCCCCACGTCCACGTGCTCACCGCCGATCAGCTCAACACCTATGATGTGCTGCTCGCCGATGACATCGTGTTCACCGAGGCAGCTCTGGCCGCGTTCCTGAGCGGAAACCGCAAATCGGAGGACGCATCATGAGTCTGAACTTCAAGGACCCGCGCGACATCATCGTCGCACCGGTCGTCTCGGAGAAGACCTACAGCCTGATGGACGAAGGCAAGTACACCTTCCTCGTCGACCAGGACTCGAACAAAACCGAGATCAAGCAAGCCATTGAAACGATCTTCGATGTGCAGGTCGCCAAGGTCAACACCCTGAACCGTCAGGGCAAGCGCCGCCGCACCCGCACCGGTTGGGGAAAGCGCAAGGACACCAAGCGTGCCATTGTCGCCCTCAAGGACGGATCGATCGACATCTTCGGTGGATCGCTCTAAGCGATCCTTCGTCAAAGAAGGACAAGACTCATGGGAATCCGTAAGCACAAGCCGACGACGCCGGGCCGCCGTGGCTCGTCGGTCGCCGACTTCGTCGAAGTGACCCGGTCTACACCGGAGAAGTCGCTTCTGCGCCCGCTGCCCAAGCGCGGCGGCCGCAACAGCCAGGGACGCGTGACCACCCGCCATCAGGGCGGCGGTCACAAGCGTCAGTACCGTGTCATCGACTTCCGCCGCCATGACAAAGATGGCGTTCCGGCGAAGGTCGCGCACATCGAATATGACCCGAACCGTACGGCTCGCATCGCTCTGCTGCACTATGCAGACGGAGAGAAGCGCTACATCATCGCCCCGCAGAACCTCAAGCAGGGCGCACAGGTGGAAGCCGGTCCGGGTGCAGACATCAAGCCGGGCAACAACCTTGCCCTGCGCAACATCCCAGTCGGCACCGTGGTGCACGCAGTTGAAATGCGTCCCGGTGGCGGTGCCAAGATTGCTCGTTCTGCCGGTTCTTCCGTGCAGCTCGTGGCGAAGTACGGCCGTTTCGCACAGCTGCGGATGCCTTCGGGCGAAATCCGCAACGTCGATGCGCGCTGCCGTGCGACGATCGGCGAGGTCGGCAATGCCGAGCAGTCGAACATCAGCTGGGGCAAAGCAGGCCGCATGCGTTGGAAGGGCAAGCGCCCGACCGTCCGCGGTGTCGTGATGAACCCGATCGACCACCCGCATGGTGGTGGCGAGGGCCGTACTTCGGGTGGTCGTCACCCGGTCAGCCCGTGGGGTCAGTTGGAGGGCCGCACACGCCGGCCGAACAAAGAGAGCGACAAGTACATCGTGCGCCGTCGCCGGACCGGCAAGAAGCGCTGATTGGAGTACTGACTTATGCCTCGTAGCCTCAAAAAGGGTCCTTTCGTCGACGAACACCTCTTCCAGAAGGTGGCTCGTCAGAACGAGAAGAACACCAAAAATGTCATCAAAACATGGTCTCGTCGCTCGATGATCATCCCGGACTTCCTGGGACACACCATCGCAGTACATGACGGACGCAAGCATGTCCCCGTCTTCATCACTGAGTCGATGGTCGGACACAAGCTCGGCGAGTTCGCACCGACACGGACGTTCCGTGGCCACGAAAAGGACGATCGCAAGGGTCGCCGCCGCTGAGGCGGGGCACTCTTTCGATCCTAGAGAAGAGAGAAGGAAGCGATGGAAGCCAAGGCTAAGGCGCGGTACCTGCGCGTTACGCCTCGCAAGGCTCGGCGCGTCATCGACCTCATTCGTGGTCAGCAGGCGACCGAAGCACTTGCAGTGTTGAAGTTTGCAGAACAGTCGGCATCAGATCCGATTTACAAGCTCGTGGCCTCCGGCATCGCCAATGCGCGTGTCCGGGCCGACGAGGAAGGCGTTGCGTTCGACGAGAACGAACTGGTCATCTCCGAAGCGTTCGTGGACGAGGGGCCGACCATGAAGCGGTTCCGTCCGCGTGCCCAGGGTCGCGCTTTTCGCATCGAAAAGCGCACCAGCCACGTGACAGTGGTCCTGGCCAGCGGTGACGACCTGCCTCAGCGCAAGAGCCGGAAGGGGAACCGTTAATGGGCCAGAAGATCAATCCGAATGGATTCCGACTCGGAATCACCACGGATCACAAGTCGAAGTGGTTCGCTGACTCGACCAAGCCGGGGCAGCGCTACCGCGACTACGTGCTCGAAGATGTCAAGATCCGCCAGATGATGAACACCGGCCTCGAACGGGCCGGCATCTCGAAGGTCAACATCGAGCGCACGCGTGACCGTGTCCGCGTCGACATCCACACCGCACGCCCGGGCATCGTCATCGGCCGTCGCGGAGCCGAAGCAGACCGCATCCGCGGTCAGCTCGAAAAGCTCACCGGCAAGCAGATTCAGCTCAATATCCTTGAGGTGAAGAACCCCGAGGTCGACGCTCAGCTCGTCGCCCAGGGCGTTGCCGAGCAGCTCGCCAGCCGTGTGGCCTTCCGCCGCGCGATGCGCAAGGCGATCCAGAGCGCCCAGCGCGCAGGTGCCAAGGGCATCCGCGTGCAGTGCTCCGGCCGCCTCGGCGGTGCCGAGATGAGCCGGTCCGAGTTCTACCGCGAAGGTCGTGTGCCGCTGCACACCCTGCGCGCGAACATCGACTTCGGCGTTCACGAAGCCCACACCACTTTCGGACGCATCGGCGTCAAGGTGTGGATCTACAAGGGCGACATGACCGACAAGGAGCTTGCCGCCGAGCAGGCGAAGGCTCCTGCTGCTCGTGGCCCGCGTGGCCGTGGGCGCGGTCGTGGAGGCCGCGGACGTGGTCAGGAAGGCGCACCGCGCCGAGGCGACCAGGCCCGTAATACTGAGAACAGCGCCGAAGCCCCCGCGGCTGAGGCCGGATCGGAGGGCTGAGAAATGCTGATCCCTCGTCGAGTGAAATTCCGCAAGCAGCACCACCCCAACCGGGGCGGCGCCGCCAAGGGAGGCACGACGGTGTCCTTCGGTGACTACGGCATCCAGGCTCTCGAGCCGGCTTATGTCACCAACCGTCAGATCGAGGCCGCACGTATTGCCATGACCCGCTACATCAAGCGCGGCGGCAAGGTGTGGATCAACATCTACCCTGATCACCCGCTGACGAAGAAGCCTGCCGAAACCCGCATGGGTTCCGGTAAGGGTTCGCCGGAGTGGTGGATCGCCAATGTCAAACCCGGTCGAGTCATGTTCGAACTCGGCGGTGTGTCCGAGGAAGTTGCTCGCGAGGCTCTGCGCCTGGCGATCCACAAGCTTCCGCTGAAGGCCCGTATCGTGGCCCGCGAAGGTGGTGAGTGAGAATGGCTATCGGTTCGAAGAACCTTTCCATCGACGCGCTTGACGGTTACGACAACGAGCGTCTGCAGGAAGAGCTCAAGAAGGCCAAGGCCGAGCTGTTCAACCTGCGTTTCCAGTCGGCCACCGGCCAGCTGGAGAGCCACGGTCGCCTCAAGGCCGTGCGTCGCGACATCGCTCGTATCTACACCGTGCTCAACGAACGGGAGCTGGACATCCGTCCGAACCCCGCTGATGCCAAGGAAGAGAGCAAGTGATGGCGGAGACCACGAACACCGAGGCCACTGCTGCGGAACGCAACTCCCGCAAGACCGCACGTGGCTACGTCGTATCCGACAAGATGGACAAGACCATCGTCGTCGAGGTTGAGGAGCGCATGAAGCACCGCCTCTACGGCAAGGTCATGCGCAAGTCGGTCAAGTACAAGGTTCACGACGAAGAGAACACCGCCGGCATCGGCGACCTCGTCCTCGTGGCCGAGACGCGGCCTCTTTCGGCCGCGAAGCGTTGGCGGCTCGTCGAAATCGTCGAACGCGCCAAGTAGCCAACGCCACCCCACCCACCCGGTCCCGCCCGCGGCCTCCTGCAGGCCGCGGGCGGCTACCGGGAACGGGGTGAAATGTCAATGAATCCGTTCCGCAAGGCTCGCGCTCAGGCGTGAGAACCAGCGCGACGACAGGAGAAAATAGTGATTCAGCAAGAGTCGCGACTCAAAGTCGCCGACAACACTGGCGCCAAGCAGATCCTGGCAATCAGGATCCTGGGTGGCTCCGGTCGGCGCTACGCCTCGATCGGTGACACCATCGTGGCAACCGTCAAGGATGCAATCCCTGGCGGCAATGTGAAGAAGGGTGACGTCGTCAAGGCCGTCATCGTTCGCACTGCCAAGGAACGTCGTCGTCCCGACGGCTCCTACATCAAGTTCGATGAGAATGCAGCTGTCATCCTCAAGAACGATGAGGAACCACGCGGAACCCGTATCTTCGGGCCCGTGGGACGCGAACTCCGCGACAAGAAGTTCATGAAGATCGTCTCCCTGGCACCGGAGGTGTTGTGAGCATGGCGAACAAGCTCAAGATCAAGAAGGGCGACCTCGTCCAGGTCATCGCCGGCGCTCGGCAGTCCCGTGGTGGCGATCGTGGGAAGCAGGGCAAGGTCCTTGCCGTCTACCCCGAACGCAACCGCGTCCTCGTTGAGGGCGTCAACCGCGTGATCAAGCACAAGAAGGCTACGCAGACTCAGGCCGGCGGCACCGCTGGTGGCCGTGAGACCCACGAAGCCCCCATCCACGTGTCCAACGTGGCGCTCGTTGATCCCAAGGACAACAAGCCCACCCGCGTCGGATACCGCGAAGAGAGCGTCGAGCGCGACGGTCGCACCAAGACCGTTCGGGTTCGCATCTCGCGTCGCACCGGGGAGGAGATCTGATGACGGAAACAACCACCAGCCGTCCCGCACCGCGTCTCAAGCAGATTTACCGCGAAGAGATCGTTGCGAAGCTGCAGGAAGAGTTCAACTACGCCAACCCCATGCAGGTTCCCGGACTGACCAAGGTCGTCGTGAACATGGGCGTGGGAGACGCAGCACGCGATTCCAAGATGATCGAAGGCGCGATCAACGACCTGACTCTGATCACCGGTCAGAAGCCTGTCGTGACCCGTGCCCGCAAGTCCATCGCACAGTTCAAGCTGCGCGAAGGTCAGCCCATCGGCGCCCACGTCACCATGCGTGGAGCCCGGATGTGGGAGTTCATCGACCGCGTCATCACTCTGGCACTGCCGCGTATCCGCGACTTCCGCGGACTCTCGGATCGTCAGTTCGACGGAAACGGTAACTACACCTTCGGCCTCACCGAACAGTCCATGTTCCATGAGATCGATCAGGACCGGATCGACCGCGTCCGCGGTATGGATATCACCGTCGTCACCACCGCGGCAACCGACGACGAGGGACGTGCACTGCTGCGTCACCTCGGGTTCCCGTTCAAACAAAAATAATCGCTACGTTGCAGGTCCAAGCACAGTACGTGGGCGGAAACCGTAACGAGGAAGGGCAAGTGCCCAAATGACAATGACTGATCCAGTCGCAGACATGCTTACGCGTCTGCGCAACGCCAACTCGGCTTATCACGAGGACGTCAGCATGCCGTTCTCGAAGCTCAAGTCGAACATCGCCGAGATCCTCAAGACCGAGGGCTACATCACCGGCTGGAGCGTCGAAGACGCCGAAGTCGGCAAGACTCTGCTCCTGGACCTGAAGTTCGGACCCAACCGGGAACGTTCGATCGCCGGCCTGCGCCGTGTGTCGAAGCCGGGACTGCGCGTCTACGCGAAGTCCACGAACCTGCCCAAGGTTCTCGGCGGCCTCGGCATCGCCATCCTGTCGACCTCGTCAGGCCTCCTGACGGACCGTCAGGCCGCCAAGAAGGGTGTGGGTGGGGAAGTCCTCGCCTACGTCTGGTAAAGGAAGGAGAGAAGAACATGTCACGTATTGGCAAGAACCCGATCTCCGTTCCCAGCGGCGTCGAGGTCAAGGTCGACGGCCAGGATGTCGCCGTCAAGGGACCTAAGGGCGAGCTGTCCGTCACCATCGCCGAGCCGATCACCGTATCGCTCGAAGACGGTGTCATCACGGTTGCCCGTCCGGATGAAGAGCGCGAATCGCGTTCTCTGCACGGACTGTCCCGCACGCTCATCAACAACATGATCGTCGGTGTGACCGATGGCTACTCCAAGGCCCTCGAGATCGTCGGAACCGGTTACCGTGTCCTGGCCAAGGGATCGAACCTCGAGTTCGCCCTCGGCTACAGCCACCCGATCGTCGTCGAACCGCCGGAGGGAATCTCCTTCAGCGTCGACGGTCAGACCAAGGTCGCTGTCCACGGAATCGACAAGCAGCTCGTCGGTGAGACCGCTGCCAACATCCGGAAGCTGCGCAAGCCCGAGCCTTATAAGGGCAAGGGTGTGCGCTACGCCGGCGAAATCGTCCGTCGCAAGGTCGGAAAGGCTGGTAAGTAAAGATGGCCTTTGGCAAGAAGGAAAGCTACGGCAAAGGCAGGGCAGCTGCTCGCAAGCGTCGTCACGCTCGACTGCGCAAGCATGTCAGCGGCACGACCGAGCGCCCTCGCCTCTCAGTGACTCGCTCCACGCGCCACGTCTTCGTCCAGGTCATCGACGACACCGTCGGCAAGACCCTGGTCTCGGCCTCCACCATGGAAGCCGACCTGCGGACATTCGAAGGCGATAAGACCGGCAAAGCCCGCAAGGTGGGCGAGCTGGTTGCTCAGCGCGCCAAGGACGCCGGAATCGATTCCGTCGTCTTCGACCGTGGAGGCAATGCCTACCACGGCCGTGTGCAGGCAATCGCCGAAGGTGCCCGTGAAGGAGGATTGGCCCTATGAGCACTGAAGAGAACAAGGAACAGCAGGCAACTGCTGAGACCCGCACCGACAACAGCGGTGACCGTTCCTCCCGTGGCCGCGGCCAGGGTGGACAGGGCGGTCAGGGTCGCGGACGCGGCGAAGGCCGTGGACGCGGCGGTCGCAACGACCGTGAAGACAAGAACCAGTTCATCGAGCACGTCATCACGATCAACCGCGTGTCGAAGGTCGTCAAGGGTGGACGTCGGTTCTCCTTCACGGCTCTCGTCGTGGTCGGTGACGGCGACGGCATGGTCGGCATGGGCTACGGCAAGGCGAAGGAAGTTCCTGCCGCCATCGCCAAGGGTGTCGAGGAAGCGAAGAAGAACTTCTTCCGCGTTCCCCGCATCCAGAAGACCATTCCGCACCCCATCCAGGGCGAGGAAGCCGCAGGCGTCGTCCTGCTGCGTCCGGCCGCTCCGGGTACCGGTGTCATCGCCGGTGGACCCGTTCGTGCGGTCCTCGACGCGGCAGGCGTCCAGGACGTCCTGTCCAAGTCGCTGGGCTCGGCGAACGCGATCAACATCGTGCACGCTGCGATTGCCGCACTGAAGGGCCTTGAGCGTCCGGAAGAGGTCGCGGCTCGCCGTGGCCTGCCCGTCGACGAAGTTGCTCCGCACGCACTGCTGCGAGCAGCTGCTGAAAGTGGGGCGAAGTCCTGATGGCAAAGCTCAAGATTACTCAGCGCAAGTCCGCAATCGGATACCGTCAGAGCCAGCGTGACACGCTGCGTTCGCTCGGTCTCAAGCGGACCAACGACGTTGTGGTGCAGGAAGATCGCCCCGAGATCCGGGGAATGATCAACGCTGTCCGCCACATCGTGACTGTGGAAGAGGTCGATTGATATGTCGAACAACGACTCGCTGAAGCTGCACGATCTGCGCCCTGCCCCCGGAGCCAAGACCGCCAAGACCCGCGTCGGTCGTGGTGAGGCTTCGAAGGGTAAGACCGCCGGACGCGGAACCAAGGGCACGAAGGCCCGCTACCAGGTTCCGCACGGCTTCGAGGGCGGCCAGACCCCGATGCACATGCGTCTGCCCAAGCTGCGTGGATTCAAGAACCCCGCCAAGGTGGAGTTCCAGGTTGTCAACCTCGACAAGCTGTCCAGCCTGTTCCCCGAGGGCGGAGACGTCACCGTCGCCGATCTCGTGGAAAAGGGCGCAGTGCGCGCAAAGCAGCCCGTCAAGGTTCTCGGCACCGGTGAGATCACCGTTGCCCTGAACATCACTGCAGACAAGTTCTCCGGCTCCGCAGCCGAGAAGATCAAGGCTGCAGGCGGAAGCACCAACGAGGCCTGATCCGTTCCACTCGGAACGGTTTCCCGGCTTCAACGCTGGTCAAGGGGGCGGTCACTTCGGTGGCCGCCCCCTTCTGCTTCCCTGAACGCCGGCTGCGGTGGTCCGCATACCGGACCGAAACCGCCCAGACGCGCTCTCGAACACTGCGTGAAACCGATCCGATGCCATCTCAACCCCTGTCTGAATCCGCTCTGTGACCGCCTCGAACACAGGTCGCGCAGAGTCCCCGCAGGGCTTCGCCGGTTTCGGCCTGGAGGGCATACCCTGGTAGTCTTTTGCAGGTATTTGTCTCAATCGCCAGGTCGCGACCACGACTCTGACTTTTCATCCCCCAACGAGGAGGACGCTTGATCGGCGCAATCCGGAGGGCCTTCAGAACGCCCGACTTGAGGAAGAAACTCCTCTTCACCCTGGGCATTCTTGTCATCTTCCGACTCGGCTCGTTCATTCCTTCGCCTGGAATCGACTACACCAAGGTGCAGGAATGCGTGGCTTCGCCTCAGCTCAATGAGGGCGGATTCGCCATGATCAACCTCTTCAGCGGCGGCGCGCTGCTGCAGCTGTCGATCTTCGCCCTGGGCATCATGCCGTATATCACCGCGAGCATCATCGTCCAGCTGCTGCGAGTGGTCATTCCTCGCTTCGAAGCCCTCCATAAGGAAGGCGCCTCTGGTCAGGCGAAGCTGACTCAGTACACTCGCTACCTCACCATCGGTCTCGCGATCCTCAACTCGACGACCCTCGTGGCGACCGTGCGCTCCGGCGCACTGTTCGGCGACGTCCAGAACTGCCAGGACCTCATCGCCAACGACACCTGGTGGGGCATTGCCGTCCTCGTCCTCACTCTGACCGCGGGAACCGGCCTGATCATGTGGCTGGGCGAGCAGATCACCGAACACGGTGTGGGCAACGGAATGTCGCTGCTTATCTTCACGTCCGTCGCTTCTGCCTTCCCGTCCTCGCTCGGTGCGATCTTCCGCGAGCAGGGCGTCGACATCTTCATCATCGTCATGGCAGTGGGACTCGTCCTCATCGCCCTCGTCGTCTTCGTCGAGCAGTCGCAGCGCAGGATCCCCGTCCAGTACGCCAAGCGCATGGTGGGCCGTCGGATGTTCGGCGGAACGTCGACCTACATTCCGATCAAGGTGAATATGGCCGGTGTCATCCCCGTCATCTTCGCCTCCTCGGTGCTCTACCTGCCGAGTCTGATCTCGCAGTTCTTCGACCCGGAATCCAAGGCAGTCGAATGGATCAACACCTACTTCACCCGCGGTGACCACCCCCTCTACATCACCGTGTATGCGCTGCTGACGATCTTCTTCGCCTACTTCTACGTCGCGATCACCTTCAACCCTGAAGAGGTAGCGGACAATATGAAGAAGTACGGCGGCTTCATCCCGGGTATCCGTGCCGGTCGCCCGACCGCCGAGTACCTCAGCTACGTACTCAGCCGCATCAACTTCCCCGGCTCGCTCTACCTGGCCTTCGTCGCCCTCATTCCGCTGATCGCTCTGGTGCTCATCAACGCCAACCAGAACTTCCCGTTCGGCGGCACCTCGCTGCTGATCGTCGTCGGCGTCGGCCTCGAAACGGTCAAGCAGATCGACGCGCAGATGCAGCAGCGCCACTATGAGGGTCTGCTGCGCTGATTCGACCGGACGCTGACGTTCAGCGGACATTCCATTGGAAGGACACCTTATGAGTTCACGCATCATCCTGATCGGCCCTCCCGGCGCCGGCAAGGGCACCCAGGCCGCACGCCTGTCGGAGGCGCTCGGCGTCCCAGCGATCTCGACCGGAGACATCTTCCGGGCGAATGTGAAGGGTGAGACCGAACTGGGCAAGCTGGCCAAGCGCTACATGGATGCGGGCGAGTACGTGCCCGACGAGGTCACGAATTCGATGGTCGCCGATCGACTGGCACAGGATGACGCAGCCGAAGGTTTCCTCCTCGACGGGTATCCTCGCACCAGCGCCCAGGTCGACGAACTCGACAGGATCCTCGCTGCCGAGGATAAGGCGATCGAGCACGTGGTCGAGCTCACGGCCGACACCGACGAGGTCGTCGCTCGTCTGCTCGCGCGGGCTCAGACCGAGGGCCGCAGCGACGACAGCGAAGACGTCATCCGCCATCGCCTCGACGTCTACGAAGAGCAGACTCAGCCGCTGACCGATATCTACCGCAGTCGCGGACTGCTTCGTCAGGTCGACGGACTCGGCGAAGTCAACGACATCACCGAACGCATCCTGTCGACCATTCGATGATCTTCGGACCACGTATCGAGCTGAAGACTCCCGCAGAGCTTGAGCTCATGCATCGGGCCGGGCAGCTGACAGCAGAAGTGCTCTCAGCGGCCCGGTCCGCGGCCGTTCCCGGAGCCACCACCGCCGAGGTGGACGCCGCTGCAGAAGCCGTCATCGACGCCGCCGGTGCCCGCTCGAACTTCAAGGGCTATCAGGGGTTCCCTGCGGTCGTGTGCATATCCGTGAACGAGGAGATCGTCCATGGCATCCCGGGGTCCCGTGTCCTCGAAGCCGGGGATATCGTGTCGATCGACGGCGGCGCCGTCGTCGACGGCTTCCACGGGGACTCAGCGCTGACCATGATCGTCGGCGGCGACGAAGCAGGCACCACCGCCGACCGTGAGCTGTCCTCTGCCACCGAGGCGGCTATGTGGGCAGGTATCGCGGCGTTCGCGACCGGTACGAAGGTCAGCGACATCGGAGACGCCATCGATGACTTCGTCTCCGAATCATTCCCCCATCTGGGCCTCGTCGAGGAATTCACCGGGCACGGCATCGGCACTTCCATGCATATGGCACCTGAGGTCCTCAACTACCGTGCACGCTCCAACGGCCCGAAGATCAAGCCCGGAATGTGCCTGGCGATCGAGCCGATGCTCACCACGGGTGGTGCGGACACACGCACTCTCGCCGACGACTGGACTGTCGTGACGGCGGATGGGTCACGGGCGAGCCACTGGGAACACAGCGTGGCCCGCCATGACGGGGGAGTCTGGGTACTCACAGCCGTCGACGGGGGAGCGGCCGGGTTGGCGCCGTTCGGAATCACTCCCGTGGCTCCGAAAAACGCCTGAGGGGGAGAAATCAGGTGGTCGGCATCTGCCTTCTCAGGGCAGACCTGCCGACGAAGTAGACTGCGGCGAAAGTTCCGGACGCCGCCATCAGTGCGAGTGCGAACATCCACGTCGCCGTCTCGGCGATGGTGAATCCGAAGATCTGGAATGCACAGAAGGCGATGAAAGCCGTGATGGCTCCCGCCAGCAGTCCGGACGTGCGGGCCGTCTGGTATGCGCGCTGATCTAGTGTGTGCTTCTCGTCATCCATGTCGTGGCTCCTCGTCGCTTGGCTGCGATCTCGGTTCTGTCGGCACCGATCCTTGTGTCTTCACGGTAGGATCTGGCCATGACGAGTGTCCACGATGTCCCGAAACGTCGGACAGATGTGGGTGATCGGTATCGGATGACGCGGATCGCCTTCGACGTGATCTCCGTTTTCGGATGCCTGCAGGCCGGTGGACTGCCGGGACCCGTCATCGTCGGGGTGCTGCGTGAACACGGGTATTCCTCCTCGAGCGTTCACAATCAGCTCGTGCGGATGGTCCAACGAGGCATCATCAGCAGCGAACGGATCGGGCGGGTCTCCATCTACCGTCTGAGCAAACACATCCTCTCGGACTTCGGCGACATCGCAGGCGATCACGTCTTCCCCGACTATGAGGGCCGCTTCCACACCATCGTGTATTCGGTTCCGGAGGCTGAACGCGGGCTGCGCGACCGGCTGCTGTACATTGCGCGGAGCTTGGGATACAGGCAGCTGAGACCGGGAATCCTCATCGGCTTCGCAGACCAGTCCATTCAGCTCTCGACGCGACTGCCGGACATCTCTGTTCCCGGCTGGTCAGAGGCAGGAGTGCTGACACCCGAGTCCCTCGCGGCGGCACGCAGGATGACGACTCGGGCATTCGAACTCGACGCCGCTCTCGCTCAGCTGCCGCCCCTGGAAGAGCGCATGAACGCATTGAGTTCGGGAGGTTCGGCACCCGGCACGGGATGCGCAGGGCTGAGCCTGGGAAGCTTCTTCGATCTGTACTACGACGTCGCCCGTGCAGTGATGACCCACCCGCTGCTGCCGGAAACTCTCGTCGACGGGACTCAGCCGGCTTTGCGGTTCCGTGCGCTGATGCGGCAGTGCAATCTCGAATACTATCTGCGTTTCGATCAGCTGATCCGCGAGTGCGCGGGAGCAAGCTCATCCTTCGAACTCATCGAATGGCTGCCCGAAGACTGATCAGTGTCGGGCGTGGAGGCCATCGGACATGTCGGTCAGCGGGCCCAGGGCATGGTGGTCAGAGTATCCGGGCGATCCTCTTGACCGCTTCGGTGAGCAGAGGTCGGGGGAGTGCGAAGTTGAAGCGGATATGTCCGGCCCCGACCTCACCGCAGAGTCGACCTTCGGTCACGGCCACCTCGGCGCGGGATCGGATGTGATCGGACAGGTTCGACTCCAGTCCACAGCCGCGTAGATCCAGCCAGGCCAGATAGGTGCCTTCCGGTTCGATATAGGCGGCACCCGGCAGCAGTGACCCGACGAGATCGGTGAAGTGGTCGCGGTTGCCCTTGAGGTAGCCGTTGACTTCGCTCAGCCAGTCATTCGCACGCGTGTAGGCGGCGGTGGTGGCGAGTATCCCCGGGTTCGACGCGGCTCCGGAGACGAACTGTCCCTTCTTCGCCCAGACCTCACGGTCGCTGGGGGAGGTGAGGATGAGCTGGGCGCATTTGAGGCCGGGGATGTTGAAGGCCTTCGACGCGGCTGTCGCGGTGGCGGTGTGGGCGGCGGTCGCCTCGGTGAGAGTGGCATAGGGAATGTGCCGCGCGGGGGCGTAGACGACCGGTGCATGGATCTCATCGGAGAACACCCGGGCACCGGCCTTCTCCACGACGTCGGCGAGGGCCAGCAGTTCGGCCTCGGTGCAGACCTTGCCGATCGGGTTGTGCGGATTGCACAGGACGAACGTGGCTCCGGGAGTGAGGGCAGAGGCGATGGCATCGAGGTCGAATGACCAGCCGGACTCCGATCGGAGCATCGGGACTTCGATGAGTTCGCGGCCGGTCACTCGCGCGACATCGAAGAACGGCATATAAGCCGGTGTCGGCAGCACGATCGGAGTGTCCGGTGGGGTGAGGTGGGTGAGGACGCCGAGGAACGCGGCCAGCACATCACTGGCCGGTTCGATATGACCGACGGGGATCCGCCACCCGTAGTGCTCGGAGCAGAAACGCGAGGTCGATGTTCTCAAGTCAGCGGTCAGGTCGGCGGGAGCATAGCCGTAGAGGTCACGGTCGTCGATGGTCTGCAGCGACTGCCGCACCGCGGGCGCCACCCCGAAGTCCATCTCGGCGATGAAGGCGCCGATGGAGCCGGGGAAGGACGACCACTTGCGGCCGCCCTTCGCGACAAGGGACTCCTCGGTGATGGCATCAAAATCGGACATCTCTGTACTCCTCTTCGGGGACTGCGTCTGGTGCGGTTCTCACGCTAGCAGTCGGGGCGGCGGAGGTGCGCTGCATTCGTCGTCAGGGGACATGGGAACGGTGCGCCGCCTCGGCGAAGATGGGATTGTAAGGGACTTCACGCTCAGAAGCGAACACCGTGTGGAAGATTCTTTCTCCGTAGTGTAGGGTTGATGATTGGTCTGTTCTCATTCAACTCACCCTTTTTCAGATGTGGGCGGCTTCTGCCATCCACTTCTTTTATGTGGTGACGAGGACTGCAGACCGAGGGGTCACCGGCATTGAGTCGGTGATACACGATTACGTCGAACGCGAAGGTTTCGCGGGAATACGAGGTTAGCGAACGATATGGCCAAAAAAGAAGGGGTCATTGAGATCGAAGGCACCGTTGTCGAGGCTCTGCCGAACGCATCGTTTCGGGTCGAGCTGAGCAACGGGCACAAGGTGCTCGCACATATCTCCGGAAAGATGCGTCAGCACTATATCCGCATCCTTCCCGAGGACCGGGTCATTGTGGAGCTGTCTCCATACGATCTCTCGCGCGGACGAATCGTTTACCGCTACAAGTAAGGATCTTCGATCATTCGCGTCCTGTCCGGCCGGGCAGGGACCGAAAGAAGGAAAAACGATGAAGGTTAAGCCCAGCGTCAAGAAGATCTGCGAGAACTGCCAGATTACCCGCCGTCACGGCCGGGTCATCGTCATCTGCTCCAACCCGCGCCACAAGCAGCGCCAGGGCTGAGCAGCTCGTTTCGAGCAGATCGAGGCTCCACAGCGGAGCCTCAGCAGCACCACACCCGCGCAAACCTCGCCATCTGCGTTCGGAGCCAAGCGAAGTGAGAGCTTCCGGGGAACGGACACAGGACGATACCTCCGGTCGGGGGCCGGAGACCTTGGGAGACCAAGGACAGGTTTGCATCAGCACCTCCGAAACAACAACAGGAGACAGTACCCATGGCACGACTTGCCGGAGTCGACATCCCGCGTGAAAAGCGCGTGGAAGTCGCCTTGACTTACATCTATGGTGTGGGCCGCACCCGTGCGCGCCAGACCCTGACCGAAACGGGAATCAGCCCTGATACCCGTGTGAAGGACTTGAGCGACGCAGAGCTCGTCCAGCTGCGTGACTACATCGAGGGCACATTCCAGGTTGAGGGTGACCTCCGTCGTGAGGTGGCCGCCGATATCCGCCGCAAGGTCGAAATCGGAAGCTATGAAGGCCTGCGTCACCGCCGCGGTCTGCCGGTTCGCGGTCAGCGGACCAAGACGAATGCGCGTACCCGCAAGGGCCCCAAGCGCACCGTGGCCGGTAAGAAGAAGTAACACGCTCACCCGGTTGGCTGAGGCCAACCACCTCGATCAGGAGTAGGACAATATGCCTCCCAAGTCACGCGCCGCTACAGTGCGCAAGCCTCGCCGCAAGCTGAAGAAGAATATCGTTGCCGGCCAGGCTCACATCAAATCAACCTTCAACAACACCATCGTGTCGATCACTGATCCGACCGGTGCTGTCATCTCCTGGGCCTCCTCAGGCGAGATCGGCTTCAAGGGTTCGCGCAAGTCGACCCCGTACGCCGCTCAGATGGCTGCTGAATCGGCTGCTCGCCGGGCGCAGGAACACGGCCTGAAGAAGGTCGACGTGTTCGTCAAGGGACCGGGCTCGGGCCGCGAGACCGCCATCCGTTCGCTGCAGGCCGCCGGCCTGGAACTGGGAACCATCCAGGATGTCACCCCCGTTCCGTTCAACGGCTGCCGTCCCCCCAAGCGCCGCCGCGGCTGATCCTTCCGTGGAACTGCAACGGATGACGGGTGAGAGCCCGACATCGGTCGCAGAACGGATTCCCAGATAACCCGAACCGTTCTTCATGGCCTCGTCGCCATGACGTGCAGTGCGAACGTCATATAGCGGATGTTCGCTGAAAGGAAGCCCACGTGCTCATTGCACAGCGCCCAACGCTCACGGAAGAAGTCGTCTCCGATAACCGCTCACGGTTCGCCATCGAACCGCTCGAGCCCGGATTCGGCTACACCCTCGGCAACTCGCTTCGCCGGACCCTGCTGTCCTCGATCCCTGGTGCCGCCGTCACATCCATCCGGATCGACGGAGTGCTCCACGAGTTCAGCACCGTGCCGGGAGTCAAAGAGGATGTCACCGAGTTCATCCTCAACCTGAAGTCCCTGGTCGTATCGTCCGAATTCGACGAACCGGTCGTCGCCTACCTGCGCAAGCAGGGACCTGGCACCGTGACCGCTGCCGATGTCTCTGCTCCTGCCGGGGTCGAGATCCACAATCCGGACCTGCACATCGCCACACTGAATGGTGAGGGTCGTCTGGACATGGAACTGACCATCGAACGTGGACGCGGATACGTTTCGAGCGCTCAGAACAAGAACGCGGATGCAGAGATCGGCCGGATTCCGGTCGATTCGATCTACTCCCCGGTTCTCAAGGTCACCTACAAGGTCGAAGCCACGCGTGT
This sequence comes from Brevibacterium sp. MGP-B1, assembly GCF_057766545.1. NCBI lineage: Bacteria > Bacillati > Actinomycetota > Actinomycetes > Micrococcales > Brevibacteriaceae > Brevibacterium > Brevibacterium sp. MGP-B1. The sequence goes on from NZ_CM173407.1 coordinate 547,133, forward strand.
CGAACAGCGCACCGACTTCGATCGTCTGGTCCTCGACGTCGAAACCAAGCCCTCGATGACCCCGCGCGATGCCATCGCATCTGCGGGCAAGACCCTGGTCGAACTCTTCGGCCTGGCTCGAGAGCTCAACGTCGAAGCTGAAGGCATCGAGATCGGGCCCTCGCCTGTGGACGCGGCACTCGCCGCCGACCTGGCGCTGGCGATCGAAGATCTCGACCTGACCGTGCGCTCCTACAACTGCCTCAAGCGCGAAGGCATCCACACCGTCGGCGAACTCGTTGCTCGCAGCGAAGCCGACCTGATGGATATCCGCAACTTTGGTTCGAAGTCGATCGACGAGGTCAAGGCGAAGCTCAACGAGCTCGGCCTGAGCCTCAAGGACAGTCCTGCCGGGTTCGAAGCCGGTCTCGTTGATGAGGACCAGTCCTACGTCGAAGACGAACAGTACTGATTAAGACCTAGGAGTAACTGACAATGCCAACCCCAACCAAGGGTCCCCGCCTCGGCGGTTCGCCCACACACGAGCGCATGATGCTCAACAACCTGGCAGCCCAGCTGTTCGAGCACAAGCAGATCAAGACGACCGTGACGAAGGCTAAGCGTCTGCGCCCGGTTGCCGAGCGCATGATCACGAACGCCAAGAAGGGTGACCTGGCCGCGCGTCGTCGCGTGCTCGGCCAGATCTCCGACAAGTCGATCGTGCACGAGCTCTTCACCTCGATCGCCGAAACGATGGCCGAGCGTCCCGGTGGATACACCCGTATCACCAAGATCGGCCCTCGCCCCGGCGACAACGCCCCGATGGCCGTCATCGAACTGGTCCTCGAGCCCTACTCGCCGAAGCAGGCAACCGTAAAGGAAGCCGAACAGGCCACCGCCGCTGCCGCTCCGGCAGAAGAGGCACCGGTTGAGGCTGAAGTCGTCGACGAGGCTCCGGCCGAAGACGCCGCAGTCGAGGCGGAGGCAGTCGAGGCTGACGCCGAGACCGCTGAAGAGTCCTCCGAGGCTGCCGAGGAGAAGTAAGCTCCTCGACCGACTGACGGCTCGGATCTCCGCAGCCGTGAGCCGCACACTTCAGGCGGGCACCGACACAGGTGCCCGCCTGAAGTGTATTCACCGCTGGCGCGGGGATCGACAAGGACGTGGGGTCCGCTTCGGCGGGGTCAGTGTCCACGGACCTGTCCGGCCGCCTCGGCGTGAATAATCGCTCTTCGAACCAATCATCGGTTTCAATTCAGATGATTGGAACGAAAAGCGATTATTCCGGTACGCAACCTGAGGCTCTCAACGTAATGTGATGTCATCGCATGAGTGACCGGCGCCCCTTCTGATCGGGCGGGCATCTGCAGCCGTACCGCGATCCGTTCAGTGCGCCGACGGTAAGTAAGCCATGGGTCAAACTGACGTCTCGATATGACGAGGGCCAGAACACCGTCGTGTCCCGGCCCTCGATCAGTTCGCGTCGGCTCTCACTTCACGCGTCGGTTCTCACCTCACACGGGAGAGTTCCACGGATTCGTCGAATTCGATGTCAGAGGCCTCATCGTGCTTGTAGGTGAAGCGACTGACGACGACGGCGACGATGAGGTTGACGATGAAGCCGGGAATGATCTCGTAGATCGCATCCGTCATCGGGGTGCTCACCTGGCCCCAGACGAAGGCCACGACCGCGCCGGAGAGCAGACCGAACAGGGCGCCCCAGTTGCTCAGACGCTTCCAGAACAGAGTGAGCAGGACGATCGGTCCGAAGGAGGCGCCGAAGCCTGCCCACGCGAAGGCGACGAGGTCGAGGATGCTGTTCGACGGTGAGATCGCGAGGATCACTGCGATGACGGCGACGACGAGCACGCCGAGGCGGCCGAGCAGCACGTAGGTCTTGTCCTGCAGCGTCCGCGTCGATCCGGTGCGCAGGGCGACGATCTTGAACAGGTCCTCGATGAGTGCCGACGACGTGACGACGAGCTGCGAGGAGATCGTCGACATGATGGCTGCCAGCACCGCAGCCAAGACGAGGCCGGCGATGAACGGGTGGAAGAGGATCTGCGCGAGGTCGAGGAAGACGGTTTCCGCGTCGGCGGGTTCCATATCCGCGTGCTGCGAGAAGTAGGAGATGCCGACGATGGCGGTGGCGACGGCACCGAGTGCCGAGATCGCCATCCAGCCGACGCCGATGCGCCGGGCGACGGTGGCATCGGCGGGAGTGCGCAGAGCCATGAAGCGCACGATGATGTGCGGCTGGCCGAAGTAGCCCAGTCCCCAGGCTAGGGCGGACACGATCGACGCGATCGTCGCGAAGGTCCAGAAGTCGTCTGAGCCGAAGAGGCTGAGCAGACCGGGATCGATTTCGGTGACGTTGTTGATCACCGTCGTCGGCCCGCCGGCGTTGATGACGGCGACGATCGGCACAGCCACCAGAGCAGCGAACATCAGCAGACCCTGGGCGACATCCGTGAGAGTCGCGCCGAGGAAACCGCCGAAGAGGGTGTAGATCATCGTGATCGCGGCGACGAGGAGCATTCCGCCGAGGTAGTTGAGTCCGAAGCTCGACTCGAAGAATTTGCCGGCCGCCACCATGCCCGACGAGACGTAGAAGGTGAAGAAGACCAGAATGATGATGCCGCAGACGATGCGCAGCAGTCGTGTCCGGTCTTTGAGCCGCTGTTCGAAGAAGCTGGGGATCGTGATCGAGTCCCCGGCTTTCTCCGTGAACGCACGCAACCGAGGGGCGACGATCTTCCAGTTGACCCAGGCACCGACGGTCAGGCCGATGGCGATCCAGGCTTCGATGAGCCCGGAGACGTAGATGGCGCCGGGCAGACCCATGAGCAGCCACCCCGACATATCGGAGGCGCCGGCGCTCAGCGCGGCAACGCTGGGTCGCAGTCCACGTCCCGCGAGCATATAGTCGTCGAGGTTGTTCTTCGTCTTGCGGTAGGCAAACCAGCCGATGGCCAGCATGCCGATGAAGTAGAGGACGATCGCGATCGTGCGGAGAGTGGTTTCCGACATTTGAGCTCAGCTCCTTCGATAGGCCGAGCCGACCTTACAGGACAAGAGGTCGCAGGTGTGAATTCCCTGTGCGCCTACCTATTGCGAGGATACACCGCGACACTACCGGAGCGGCAGATTCAGTCGAAGACGACCGTGCGGTGGCCGTCCATGAGCACCCGGCCTTCGGCATGCCAAGCGACGGCCCGAGCGAGCACGGCTGCCTCGACGTCCTGACCGCGCCGGACGAAATCGGCGATCGCCTGATTGTGATCGACGCGGGCCACATCCTGTTCGATGATCGGCCCCTCGTCGAGGTCGCTGGTGACATAGTGGGCGGTCGCGCCGATGATCTTCACGCCACGGGCGTGCGCCTGATGGTAGGGCTTCGCGCCCTTGAAGCTCGGCAGGAACGAATGGTGGATATTGATGACCCGGCCCTCAAGGCGGTCGCAGAGGTCGGGGGAGAGGATCTGCATGTACCTGGCCAAGACGATGAGTTCGACATCGAGCTCATCGACGAGAGCCGAGAGCCTCGCCTCGGCGTCGGCCTTCGTCTCCCGGGTGATCGGAATATGGTGGAAATCGTGGCCGTGGAATTCGGCGAGCGGACGCAGAACGTCATGGTTGCCGGCGACGCCGACGATGTCGATGGGCAGCTGACCGGCGGAATGCCGAAACAGCAGAGTATTGAGGCAGTGCGCGGCCTTGGACACCATGATCAGGGTGCGGGTCTTCTTCTCCACCGGCTGCAGGCTCACGGTCATCGCGAACCGGGGAGCCACCTCGGCGAGGGCCTCTTCCACGGTCTGGGCCGTGGTCTGTGCGGGCGTCGAGAACTGCAGACGCAGGAAGAACTGACGGGAATCGGGGGAGGAGAACTGCTGGGATTCGGTGATGTTGCCGCCCAGGCCTGTGAGCACCCCGGTCACGGCGTGCACGATGCCGGTCGAATCGGGGCAGGTGACTCTCAGGATCCATTCGCAGCTCATGGACTCGATCCTAATCGGTGGCTGCGCTCAACGCCCACTCCGAGTCGGCATCCGGATGGCGGTCGCGGCCCCGGAAGCAGGCGGCGTCGCTGTTAGCATGGTGCCGGGTGACGGCCGCGGTTTGCGCGCTGCCTCGCTCCCATCATCGGATGCCACAGGAGAGTACTCATGACCGAAAACTCGATGCAGGCTTCGCTTGCCGACATCGACCCGCAGATTGCCGAAGTCCTCGACCTCGAGCTGGGCCGCCAGCGGTCGACGCTCGAGATGATCGCCTCGGAGAATTTCGTCCCGCGCGCCGTGCTGGAAGCACAGGGGTCGGTGCTGACGAACAAGTATGCCGAGGGGTATCCCGGCAAGCGCTACTACGGCGGCTGCGAATACGTCGACGTCGCGGAGAACCTCGCCATCGACCGCGCCAAGAGCCTCTTCGGCGCCGACTACGCGAACGTCCAGCCCCATTCCGGTGCCTCGGCCAACGCCGCTGTCATGCACGCTCTGGCCCGTCAGGGTGACAAAATGCTCGGGCTGTCCCTGGCACACGGCGGTCACCTCACCCACGGTATGAAGATCAACTTCTCCGGGCGCCTCTACGATGTCGCCTCCTATGAGGTCGACCCCGATACCTACCGCATCGATATGGACAAGGTGCGCGAGAAGGCTCTCGAACACCGTCCCGAGGTCATCGTCGCCGGGTGGTCGGCCTATCCGCGTCAGCTGGACTTCCAGGCCTTCCGCGATATCGCCGACGAAGTCGGTGCGAAGCTGTGGGTCGATATGGCCCACTTCGCCGGACTCGTCGCCGCCGGTCTGCACCCGAACCCGGTGCCGTTCGCCGATGTCGTGTCCTCGACGGTGCACAAGACCATCGGCGGACCCCGTTCCGGATTCATCCTCGGCAAGGAGGAGTACGCGAAGAAGCTCAACTCCGCTGTGTTCCCGGGACAGCAGGGCGGACCGCTCATGCATGTCATCGCCGCGAAAGCCGTGGCCTTCAAGCTCGCGGCCTCTGCCGAGTTCAAGGAACGTCAGGAACGCACGGTGCGCGGTGCTCAGATCCTGGCCGAGCGCCTGCTGGCCTCCGACGTCGCCGACGCCGGAGCCACCGTGCTCACCGGCGGCACCGATGTCCACCTCGTGCTCGTCGACCTGCGCAACTCCGCCCTCGACGGACAGCAGGCCGAAGATCTGCTGCACTCGGTCGGCATCACCGTCAACCGCAATGCCGTGCCCTTCGACCCGCGCCCGCCGATGGTCACCTCGGGGCTGCGCATCGGCACCCCGGCACTGGCCACCCGCGGATTCGGGGATCAGGAATTCACCGAGGTCGCCGACGTCATCGCCGAGGCGCTCAAGCCTGGTGCCGACGTCGAGGCACTCGCCGCCCGCGTGCAGAAGCTCAGCGACGACTTCCCCCTCTACGAAGGACTGGAGCAGTACTGATGAGTGCACAGATCCTCGACGGCAGAGCCTGCGCGAAGCAGATCAAGGCCGAACTCACCGAGGCGGTGGCGACCCTGGCAGAGTCCGGAATCGTTCCGGGCCTCGGCACAGTGCTGGTGGGGGAGGACCCCGGTTCGAAGTGGTACGTCGCGGGCAAGCACCGTGACTGTGCCGAGGTCGGAATCAGTTCGATCCGCCGCGACTTACCCGAGTCGGTGAGCCAGGAAGAGCTGCTGGCGGTCATCGACGAGCTCAACAACGATGACGCCTGCACCGGCTACATCGTGCAGCTTCCGCTGCCGGACCATATCGACACGGACACGATCCTCGAAGCCATCGATCCGGCCAAGGACGCCGACGGCCTGCATCCGACGAACCTCGGCCGGCTCGTGCTCAACGTGAACTCGGAGATCACCACTCCGCTGCCGTGCACTCCGCGCGGTGTCATCGAGCTGATCACCCGCAACGGCATCGATCTGGCCGGCAAGCATGTCGTGGTCATCGGTCGCGGGGTCACCGTGGGCCGGTCCATCGGCGCACTGCTGACTCGGCGTGAGCACAATGCGACCGTGACTCTGACGCACACCGGTACGCGCAACCTCGATGAGCTGTTGGCTCAGGCCGATGTCATCGTCGCTGCCGCTGGTGCGGCTCGCATCGTGAAAGCGGAGGCGGTCAAACCCGGAGCGATCGTCCTCGACGTGGGAGTCTCGCGTGAGACTGACCCTGAGACGGGCAAGTCGAAGATCGTCGGAGACGTGGATCCGGCGGTCGCCGAGGTGGCGTCCTGGGTCTCACCGAACCCGGGAGGCGTCGGACCGATGACTCGAGCCCTGCTGCTCAAGAACGTCGTCGACACCGCCCAACGCTCAACCGACTAACCCCTATTACTACCTGACGGCGGCCCAGCAACCTCGCGCGAGGTTGCTGGGCCGCCGTCAGGTAGTTCTGGGAGGGTGGGCGGTGCCGGGTGCTCAGTCCTCGGGGAACTTGAGCTCGAAGAAGACGCGCGGGTTGCCCGGGCCGGCATAGTCCTCGATGAGCTCTCCGTTGAAGCCCATGGAGGAGTGGAACGAGATCGCACCCGAGGACTCCGGCATCGTCGTCGCCTGCACCGAGGAGGAACCGAGCTGACGGGAATGGTCGATGAAGTGCTGGTAGAGATGACGACCGATTCCCTGGTGACGGAAATCCGACCGCGCTGCCACCAGGTGGATGTAGGCAGGACCATCATGGGGAATGACTCCGAGCAGGTATCCGACGATCTCCGAACGGTAGCGGGCGACGAGCCCCGAGGTGACGAACTGACGGAACCAGTAGGCATCATGGTCACCGCTGAGATCGCGGTCTCCCCAGAAGTTGGCTTGGGCGTCGAGCAGGAATTCGCGCATCTCGCGGGCGTCGACCTCATCGAGCGGACTGATGCTCAGCTGCTCGGTGTCGATAGTTTCGTCAACGGCCATTGCGCCTCCTGATGTGTTCGTACTTACCCTCACTCTATAACGCCCCGTCCCGGAAGAATAGTGCGCTCCATGTCATCATAGATCACATGATTCGGATTGCTTCAGTCAACGTCAACGGAGTCCGCGCAGCATGGCGAAAGGGGATGCCCACCTGGGTCGATGCAGCGAAACCGGACTTCATCACCCTCCAAGAAGTGCGCGCCGCGAACGATATCGCGCACGGTGTCCTTGCCGACACCGGATACACCACGATCAGCCATGATGCCGAGGCGAAGGGCCGCGCCGGCGTCGCCGTGATGGCCCGCACCGAACCCGAGGCAGTGCGCGAAGGACTCGGCGACGACGGCTACTTCGACCGGGCCGGACGCTGGGTGGAGACGGACTTCCGCCTCGGCGACGGATCGCTTCTGACCCTTGTGTCCGCGTACGTCCATTCCGGTGAGGCCGACACCCCCAAACAGGACGACAAGTACCGGTTCCTCGACCGCATGATCGAACGGATGCCGCAGCTGGCGAAGACCGCCGACCATGTGCTCATCACCGGCGACCTCAACGTCTGCCACACCGAACGCGACCTGAAGAACTGGAAAGCCAACCGGAAGAAGTCCGGATTCCTCCCGGAGGAACGAGCCTACTTCGACAAGTTCTTCGGTGAGATCGACTATGTCGACGTCCACCGCGAACTCAGCGGCGACATCGACGGACCCTACACCTGGTGGTCGATGCGCGGTCAGGCCTTCGACAACGACACAGGATGGCGCATCGACTATCAGATGGCCACTCCGGCCCTGGCCGAAACCGCGGTCAAGGCCACCGTGGACAAAGCCGACAGCTGGGCCGAACGCTGGTCGGACCACGCTCCGCTGGTCATCGACTACGACCTCCCGTCCGTCCAGGCCTGACCGCAGCCCGAACGACAGACGAAGAGCCCGGGGCTCAGGACGAAATGTCCTGAGCCCCGGGCTCTTCGTCTGTCGTCTCTGCGTTCAGAGACGCAGGCACCTTCAGAATCTCAACAGCAGCGGGCCTTGGGATTGCGGTCCTGCTCATCGGTGAGATCTCGCCAGAAGGCTTTCTCCTCCATCGCACCCTCACGGGTGCCGTGTCGGCGCTCGTAGGATTCGAGGTAGTGGATATAGGCGTTCTCGCCCATGATCTCCTTGAGGTACCAGTGGAGCCAGGCCCCGCCTCGGCGCAGGGATCCCCACGGATCGCTGGCGATGCGGGTGAGCGGATGTGCGGTGCTCATTCCTTCTGCCTTCCTGCTGCGTGTTCGTCCCACTGCGCCTGCAGCTCGCGCTCGGGTTTGCGAGCGATGAGACCGGCTGGAGCGAACATCTTCGTCTCGACGAACGGCTCCTCCGTCGTCGGCAGGGACCCCTTCCTGATGGCCTCGATGGACTTCCAGACTGCCATGACGACGACCATCGCGACAAGAAGTGCGAAGACGATCGACAGGGTGCCCTGGACGAATGTGTTGCGCACGACTGCGCTCATCGCCGCGACGCCCTCGGTATTGCCCATCGAGGTCTCTCCGGCGGCCAGCGCGTCCTTGTAGGCGAAGTGCTGAGCCCAGTAGCCGAGCTTCGGGTCGGAGGAGAAGATCTTCTGCCACGAGGCGACCATCGTGACCACCAGATCCCAGACCAGCGGGATGCCGGGGATCCATGCCCACTTGGCCAGACCCATCTTGCACACGATGGCGAAGACGACGGCCAGAGCAATCGCGGCCAGCAGCTGGTTCGAGATGCCGAAGAGCGGGAACAGCGTATTGATTCCGCCGAGGGGGTCGGTGACACCCATGAGCAGGATCGATCCCCAGGCGGCGACCATGATCGCCGTCGTCAGCCACGCGCCCGGAGTCCACGAGGGGTCCCGGAACTTCTTCGAGAAGTTGCCGAGTGCATCCGAGAGCATGAAACGGGCCACGCGGGTACCCGCATCGATCGTGGTGAGGATGAACAGGGCCTCGAACATCACGGCGAAGTGGTACCAGAACGACATCCAGGCCGGCCCGCCGAAGACGTTGTGGAGGATGTGCGCCATTCCCATCGCCAGCGTCGGGGCTCCGCCGGTGCGAGAGACGATGCTCTCCTCACCGACGTCCTTGGCCGCCTGATCGAGGATCTCCGGACTCGTCTCCACTCCGGACATGCCCAAGGAGTTGTTGATGAAGTCCGATGCGCCCTGCACCGTTCCGCCGGTGAGCGGTTCGGCGGCATTCATCGCGAAGTAGAGTCCCTTGTCGAGGCAGATCGCGGCGACCAATGCCATGATCGCGACGAAGGACTCCATGAGCATGCCGCCGTAGCCGATGAGGCGAGCCTGCGTCTCCTTCTCGATGAGCTTCGGAGTCGTGCCTGAGGAGATGAGGGCGTGGAAGCCCGACAAGGCTCCACAGGCGATGGTGATGAACAGGAACGGGAACAGGGCACCGGCGAACGCCGGACCGGCCGAGTTGAAAGCGAACTCGGTCAGCGCAGGCATCTGCACGGTCGGGTTGACGATGAGGATGCCCACGGCCAGAAGCACGATGGTGCCGATCTTCATGAACGTCGACAGGTAGTCGCGCGGGGCCAGCAGCACCCACACCGGAAGCACGGCGGCGAGGAATCCGTAGATCATCAGGCACCAGGCCAGAGTCACCTTGTCGAGGTGGAAGATCTCGGACCAGAACGGCGAGTTGTGGACCCAGCCGCCGGCGATGATCGCGATGACGAGCAGCACGATGCCGATGACCGAGGTCTCGACGACCTTGCCGGGGCGCAGGTAGCGCATGTAGATGCCCATGAACACGGCGATCGGGATCGTCATCGCGATGGAGAAGACGCCCCAGGGGCTTTCGGCCAGCGCGTTGATGATGACGACGCCGAGGACCGCGATGAGGATGACCATGATGAGGATGATGCCGATGGAGGCGATGATTCCGCCCGTTCGACCGAGTTCATCGCGGGTCATCTGTCCCAGCGATCGGCCGTTGCGGCGCATGGAGAAGAACAGCACCATATAGTCCTGGACACCGCCGGCGAGCACGACGCCGAAGACGATCCACAGGGTTCCGGGCAGGTAGCCCATCTGGGCTGCGAGGATCGGCCCCACGAGGGGGCCGGCACCGGAGATCGCCGCGAAGTGGTGGCCGAACAGGACCCGACGGTCGGTCGGCGCGAAATCGCGGCCGTTGTCGTTGAGCTCTGCCGGGGTGGCTCGCTTCGGGTTCGGGCGGCAGATCTTCCATTCGATGAGCTTCGCGTAGAAGCGGAAGCCGATGAGGTAGCTGCCGACGGCTGCGGCGACGAACCAGCTGGCCGACAGCTCTTCACCGCGCACGAACGCGATCATCGACCAACCCGCGCCGGCGATGAGGGCGATGACCACCCACAGTACGATCTTCGCCGGTGTCCAGCGTGGCTTCTCGACCACGGCGACCGGCGGAAGGTCGCCCTCGGTCTTGACGTATTCGACCGACATAGTCCTCCTCCTTGAGAGACGACGCATCAGGTCCGTAAGAGATGACGCATCGGGATTGTTGAGTTCTCAGCATGATCAGACCTTCGCTGGCCGCTGCTCGACAGATGTTCGAGAACTGGGAGACACCTTGGCGAATCATGTGATCTGGTACGAACTATACCGCTGGTGCGCGGCTAAGCGTGATCCCCGACACCAGACCGGATGCCTGAACAGACCCGACAGGGGAGATGGCATCATAGGACTATGACGAACTCTTCACAGCCACGCACTGTCTCTGGTATCCAAGCCACCTCCGATTCCCTTCATCTCGGCAACTACATCGGAGCCCTGCAGCAGTTCGTGACTCACCAGGAGTCGCACGATGCCTTCTACTTCATCGCGAACATGCACGCGATCACCGTCGAACAGGACCCTGCCGAACTGCGGGAACGCACCCTGCGCACGGCGGCGCAATTCATCGCCGCCGGTCTCGATCCGGAGGAGTCGACGATCTTCGTCCAGTCCCAGGTGCCCGCCCATCCGCAGCTGTCCTGGATCCTCGAATGCACCACCTCGATGGGTGAGGCCAGCCGGATGACCCAGTTCAAGGACAAGTCCGCGAAGCAGGAGCATGTGTCCCTGGGGCTGCTCACCTACCCGGCGCTGATGGCCGCCGACATCCTCCTGTACAATCCGCAGCTCGTTCCCGTCGGTGAGGACCAGCGCCAGCACCTCGAGCTGACCCGCAACCTCGCTGAACGCTTCAACTACCGGTTCGGCAAGACCTTCACCGTCCCCGAGGCGCAGATCCTCAAGGCGACCGCGAAGATCTATGACCTGCAGAATCCGGGCGCGAAGATGTCGAAGTCCCAGCCCAGCCCGCAGGGACGCATCGACATCCTCGACGATGCGAAGGCCCTGACGAAGAAGATCAAGTCCGCCGTGACCGACGACGGAACCGAGATCGCCTTCGACCCGGAGAACAAGCCGGGAGTGTCGAACCTGCTGACGATCTATTCCTCCCTGACTTCGCGTCCGGTCGACGATATCGTGGCCGAGTACGAAGGGAAGATGTACGGTCACCTCAAGGTCGACCTCGCCGAGGTGGCTGTGGAGACCCTGACGCCGGTGCGGGAGCGGACGCTGGAGCTCCTCGAGGACCGGGCCCAGCTGCAGGCGATCCTCGATCGCGGGGCGGAGAAGGCCAGCGCCATCGCCGAGGCGACCCTGCGCGAGGTCTATGACAAGATCGGCTTCATCTGATCGTGGCGAAGAAGAAACCCGAAGAGGGGCCGCTCAACCTCACACCGGATATGCTCCACACTGCTGCGCGGGTGGAGGACCGGTTCAACGGCTGGATCCAGAATCGGGCCACCGACCACGCCTACCATCGCACCGTCATCGCCTACGACACCTACGGCGGGACCGGTTGGGTGCGGGTGCTCGGACGCCTGGTGCTCACCCCGAACGGTCAGCCGGCCGCCGATGTCCACGCGAGCATCCGCGGGTGGAAGTCCTTCGTCAGTGTGCCTCTGCCCAATGACACCGCATGGGTGCGCGTGAACGACGAAGAGCATATGGTCACCTCCGATCGCGGAGGCATCATCGACACCGTGATCCCCGGAGACTTCGAACCGGGGAAGACGGAGATCGAACTGTGGACCGACGGCTCGCTCGTCGACTCTGCTGCCGTGCGCATCATCGGTGAGGACTCGACCTTCGGCATCATCTCTGATATCGACGACACGGTCATGGTCACTTCGCTGCCGCGTCCCTTCCTCGCCGCGTGGAACACCTTCGTCCTCAGCGAGCACGCGAGGTCCCCGGTGGCGGGAATGGCCGTGCTCTATGACCGGATCACCTTCATGCGTCCGGACACTCCGATGGTCTATCTGTCGACGGGGGCGTGGAACTCGGCATTGACGCTCAAGCGCTTCCTGTCCCGCAATCTCTATCCGATGGGCCCGCTGCTGCTCACCGACTGGGGGCCGACGACGACTCGGGTGTTCCGGTCGGGCAAGGAGCACAAACGCAATTCTCTGGAACGTCTGGCCAGGGAGTTCCCGTGGATGAAGTGGCTGCTCATCGGTGACGACGGGCAGAACGATGAGGAGATCTATGGGGAGTTCGTCGAGAATCATCCGAAGAACGTCGCCGCTGTGGCGATCCGACAGCTCACCGTCGGTGAGGCGGTGTGGGCCGGCGGACGGTCGAAGCGCCACGGCCGCGGCCAGGGTGTGCCGTGGATCTACGCCCCCGACGGTGCCGGTCTGGCTTCCCGTCTGACAGAACGAGGAATCATCTCGACGGTCTGAACGGGCTGAGGTGGTCTTTGAGGCGCTCGGTCGGATCAGCTCAGCTGCGCCTGCAGCTGCTGCTTCGCCTCATCGAACTGAGCGGCGAAGGTCTCGACGAGCTCGGCGGTCGTCCGCTGCTGGCCGAGCGCGCCGATGCCTTGTCCCGAGCCCCAGATGTCCTTCCAGGCCTTCGAATCCGAACCCGAAGACGAGCTGAAGTCCATCTTCGTGGGATCGGCGTCGGGCAGATTGTCCGGGTCGAGGCCCGAGGCGACGATGGACCCACGCAGGTAGTTGCCCTTCACACCTGTGAAGTAATTCGAGTACACGACGTCGTCGGCGCCGGATTCGACGATCATCGACCGATAGTCGTCGACGACATTCGCCTCGGGCGTGGACAGGAAGGCCGAGCCGATGTAGGCGAAATCGGCACCGGCGGCCAGAGCCGCAAGGATCGAACGGCCGTGGGCGATGGCGCCCGACAGCAGCAGGGGACCATCGAACCAGGAGCGGATCTCCTGGACCAGGGCGAACGGCGACTGCGCCCCGGCATGCCCGCCCGCACCGGCGGCCACGGCGATGACGCCGTCGGCACCCTTCTCGACGGCCTTGTTGGCGAATCGGTTGTTGATGACGTCGTGAAGGACGACGCCGCCGTAGGAATGGACGGCTTCGTTGACCTCTTCACGGGCACCGAGCGAGGTGATGACGATCGGCACTTGGTGGCGGACCACCTCGGCGAGGTCCTCCTCGAGGCGATTGTTCGACCGGTGGACGATGAGGTTGACTGCGAACGGAGCGGCGGGCTGCTGCGGATTCGCCGCAGTGTGGGCGGCGTTCGACTCGGAGATCTCATCGAGCCAGTCGGTCAGCTGCGAGGCCGGACGGGCGTTGAGCGAGGGGAAGGATCCGACGATCCCCGCCTGGCACTGGGCCTTGACCAATTCGGGTCCCGAGGCGATGAACATGGGGGATCCGACGACGGGCAGACGGAGTTGGGAGCGCAGATCGGTGAAGCTTGTCACGGTGCCTCCTTGCGAAGATGAATGCATACACTCACTCTAACTGAACGATTGTTAAATGCGAGACGGAACACATTCTCTTTCGTCTTCTGGCCCGCATTTCGGCTGATCAGACGACGAAGGCGCAGACTCTCTGAGGAGTCTGCGCCTTCTGCAGTGATAAGAAGCTGGATCAGGAATCCGTGAAGTTCGGGTCCCGCTTCTCGACGAAGGCGGCCATGCCCTCGGACTGATCGTTCGTGGCCAGGGACGAATGGAAGAGTCGGCGCTCGTAGCGCAGTCCCTGCTCCAGGGTCGTCTCGAATGCGGTGTTCACCGCTTCCTTGACCATCGCCGAGGCGATGCGGGACTTCGATGCGATCGTCTGCGCGATTTCGTTCGCCGTGTCCAGGAGCGCTTCGGGTTCGACGATGCGAGCGACGAGTCCGGAGCGCTCGGCCTCCTCGGCGCCCATCATCCGACCGGTCAGGCACATGTCCATGGCCTTGGCCTTGCCGATGGCGCGGGTCAGTCGCTGCGATCCGCCCATGCCCGGGAGCACGCCGAGGTTGATCTCGGGCTGTCCGAACTTCGCCTTCGTCGAGGCGATGAGGATGTCTCCCATCATCGCCAGTTCGCAGCCGCCGCCCAGGGCGTAGCCGCCGACGGCGGTGATGACGGGCTTGCGCACGTCGGTCAGTCGGGTCCATCCGGCGAACCAGTCGGCCTTGTAGGCGGTGGCGAAGTCGAGGCTCGACATCTCCTTGATGTCGGCTCCGGCGGCGAAGGCCTTCTCGCTGCCGGTGATGATGATCGCCTTGACCGAATCATCTGCGTCGTAGGCGGTCGCGGCATCGGTGATGTCGGTGAGCACCTGCAGATTGAGCGCATTGAGCGCCTTCGGTCGGTTGATCGTGATGGTCGCGACGCCGTCGGCGACGTCGGTGAGGATGGTTTCGAATTCGCTCATGAGAACACCTTGTCTTCGTGGTCGGTGGTGAGGATGGACTGAACCTGTTCGTCGGTGACCTCGGCCAGGGAGGCGGGATTCCACTGCGGGTTGCGGTCCTTGTCGATGACCTGCGCGCGGATGCCTTCCTTGAGGTCCGGCAGGCCGGTGAGAGTGACGGCGACCCGGTAGTCCTGTTCGAGGACGTCGGCCAGGGTCATCGATGCGGCGTTCCGGACCGCTGCCAGCGTCACCTTCACCGAGGTGGGGGCCTTGGTGCCGATGAGTTCCGCGGTGGCCTGGGCATCGGGGTTTGCGTGCGCGGCGAGAGCCGCGACGATGGCTTCGGCGTCGTCGCCGGCGTAGCAGGCGTTGATCCAGGCGGCCGCCTCGGCGAGTTCGTTCTCCGGAACATCGGTCGCGTACCGGCCGATGATCGCGTCGAGGTCCTCACCGGCGGTGAGCTCGGAGATGAGATCGGGGATCTGCGCATCGGGGACGAAGTAGTCGGCGAGGCCCAGTGCGATCGCAGCGCCGGCCCCGACGGGCTGCCCGGTCAGCGCAAGGTGGGTGCCGAGCTCTCCGGGGGCGTTGGCCAGCAGGTGGGTGCCGCCGACGTCTGGGAAGAGCCCGATTCCGGTCTCCGGCATTCCGACCTTCGTCGAATCGGTGACGATGCGGTGCGATCCGTGTCCGGAGATGCCGACGCCGCCGCCCATCGTGATGCCGTTCATGATGACGACGTAGGGCTTGGGGAACTCGGAGATCGCGAAGTTCATCTTGTATTCGCGATTCCAGAATCTCGCGTTCTCGTCGCTGCCGGCCACGATGTCGTTGTACACGGCCTTGATGTCGCCGCCCGCACACAGTCCGCGTTCTCCGCGGCCGGTGACGAGGACGAGGTTGACCGCCTCGTCGTCGCGCCATGCGTTGAGGGCGTCGTCGATGGCGCCCACCATGTCCTGGCTGAGCGCGTTGATCAGCTTCGGTCGGTTGAGTTCGATTCGGCCGACCCCGTTGGATACCGAGGTGATGACGGAGGTGTCCGCCTGCTCTGCCGAAGGTTCTGTCATATCAGCCCACTCCTGTGCTCTTGCGCGAGATGATCACGCGCATGATTTCGTTGGTGCCTTCCAGAATCTGGTGGACTCGCAGGTCACGCACCAGCTTCTCAATTCCATACTCTGTCAGATAGCCGTAGCCGCCGTGCAATTGGAGTGCCCTGTTTGCGACATCGAAACCGGTGTCGGTGGCCTTGAGCTTGGCCATGGCTGAGAGCAGAGAGGTGTTCGGATCGCCTGCGTCGTAGGCGCCTGCGGCCCGCCACAGTAGGGAGCGAGCCCCTTCGAGGTCGGCCTGCATCTGAGCGACCTCGAAGCGCAGAGCTTGGAAGCCGGAGAGTTCGGTGCCGAAGGCCTGACGCTCACCCATATAGGCGATGGCCTTCTCGAGCGCGGCCTGACCGCCGCCGAGCGAGCAGGCGCCGATGTTGAGACGTCCGCCGTCGAGCCCGGACATCGCGATCTTGAAGCCCTGACCGGGTGCGCCGAGCATGTTCTCCTTCGGAACCCGCACGTTCTCCATGATCACCTGTCGGGTCGGCTGGGCGCGCCAGCCCATCTTCTGCTCATTGGGCCCGAAGCTCAGACCCTCCATACCTTTCTCGAGGATGAAGGCGGAGATTCCACGCGCTCCGTCTTGGCCGGTGCGGGCCATGACGAGGTAGGTATCCGAGGTGCCGGCGCCGGAGATGAATTGCTTGACTCCGTTGAGCACATAGTGGTCGCCGTCCTCGCGGGCGGAGGTGCGCAGGGCGGCCGCATCGGAGCCGGCATTGGGTTCGGTCAGGCAGTAGCTGCCGAGGTGCTCCATGGAGACGAGCTTCTCGAGGTACGTGGTCTTCTGCTCGTCGTTGCCGAACTTGTCGATCATCCACGCGACCATATTGTGGATGGAGATATAGGCGGCGACGGAGGGGCATCCGGTCGACATCGCCTCGAAGATCAGCGCCGCATCCATGCGGCCCATTCCGGTGCCGCCGGACTCCTCACTGACGTAGATGCCGCCCATTCCGAGTTCGGCGGACTTCCTGATGACGTCGACGGGGAAGAAATGTTCGGCGTCCCATTCGAGGGCATGGGGAGCGACTTCGGTATCGGCGAACTCGCGCACCATCCCAGCGACGGTCTGCTGTTCGTCGGTGAGACCGAAAGGTAGGGCAGCGGCTGTACTGCGGGACATGATTCCTCCAAGAATCGGACGCGTATTCGGTGATCGACACCACGATACGTCCATATTACTTGGACGTCCAACTAATTCCTCGCCGAGGCGGTCCCGATGGCCGATGGTCCGTTCAGTGGACTGCTTCGGTCGGCTCAGGCGCCGGCTTCGAGCCCCGAACGCAGCGTTGCGAGATGGGGGAGCAGAGAGTCGAGGTCGATGCCGGCGAAATCGGGGGAGGAGAAGACCTCGGCGTTGAGTGCCTTCGTCGCCTGAGCGGCGAGCTCGCGACCGGCATCAGTGAGGTCGACGAGCGTCGTTCGGCGATCATCGGGGTGGCTGCGCCTGGCGACGAGGCCGGCCTTCTCGAGGCGGTCGACAGAGTTCGTCGTCGAGGTCGCATGCACCTGCAGTCGAGCGGAGATCTTCGACATCGGCAGGGTCCCGGCTCGTGTGAAAGATAGGAGTGTGAGGACTTCATAGCGCGAGAACGTCAGCGCGAAGGGCTTGAGGGCGGCATCGACTCGAGCCAGGAACAGCTGGTGGATCCTCATCACTGAGATCACTGTCGTCATTCCGTCGGCTGCGTCGTCCCATCCGTGGGCCAGCCATTGCCGACGGGACTCTTCGATCGGGTCGAACCTCGTGCCTGTATTCTCTTCTGCCGCCATTGTCGACAGTGTAGTGAAGTGAGAAGATGGGCGCATGTGCGGTCGACTCAATATGTCTCTCGATCCGGCGGATCTCGCTGATGAGCTGCGGTTGGATGTCGTCTCCTATGACTACGCGCCGCGCTTCAATGTGCCCCCGGGGTCATTCGTGCCGATCGTCGTCGAGCGACTCGATGAGGATGGTCAGTTGCATCGCCGTCTCGAAACCGCGTCCTGGGGGCTGGTACCGGCGTGGGCGAAGGATCCCAAGATCGGCTTCAAGGCATTCAATGCCCGTTCCGAGACAGTGCTCGAGAAGCCGATGTTCCGGCAGGCTGTCCGACGTCGTCGCTGTGCTCTGCCGATTCCGGGCTATTACGAATGGGAGAACACAGAAGACGGCAAGCAGCCGTGGATGATGACCGCTGCCGGCGAGGATCCCCTCTTCATGGCGGGACTCTTCGAGTTCTGGAAACAGCCGGATGAGACCTGGTTGGTCTCCACGACGATCCTGACGATGGAGTCCGCGGGGCACCTCAGCGATGTCCACCATCGGATGCCCGTGTTCCTCGGGCGCGACCAGATCAGTGACTGGATCGACCCCGGAGTCCTGACGAATGATGTGCCGGATCTGTTGGCGGCGACACTCGATCAGGTTGATCCCGCCAGCGTCACTCGGCACAAGGTCGGCAAAGCGGTCGGAAACGTCCGCAACGATTCTCCCGAACTCGCCGAACCCGTGGCGTAGGTCTCTCTTAACGCTGTGCGGCGGAGACGTTCGCCCGAGATCTCGGGGTTCTTCGGAGCGGGGTTGTGGGCACGTGCGGAGCGGTTTTGCAGGTGGGCGAAGATGTGTGTATTGTTGTCCAGGTTGCCAGGCCGCAAGGAACGGTAGCAGTCGCTCTGATCGGGAACGATACGGGCAAACCGAAGATGAACTTCGAGTTGCGCGGATCAGAACAACCATGTAGAGTAGACATCCGCTGGCACAGCGAGTCGCAAGACGAAAAGTGCAAACAGAAACTGATACCCCCAGTGAACACGCTCGTTTTTCGGGTGGTGGTGATGGGTGTGTGTTTGTGGTTTGAGAATCCAATAGCGTGTTTGTTTGAACAAGTTGTGATGCCAGAACAATTTATTTTCTGGTAAGACAATCACCTGGCCAAACATTGGTTCACCCCGTGGTGGGTGGTTCTTCGCCGAACCTCCCGCATCACATTGGGTGGCTGTGTGTTTGGTCAGTTATTTTGTGGTCAACCTTCTCACCCCGTGAGGGGTTGGCTGTCTTGCTGGGATTCATTCGTAACATAAAGTTTTTTATGGAGAGTTTGATCCTGGCTCAGGACGAACGCTGGCTGCGTGCTTAACACATGCAAGTCGAACGCTGAAGCCGACAGCTTGCTGTTGGTGGATGAGTGGCGAACGGGTGAGTAACACGTGAGTAACCTGCCCCTGATTTCGGGATAAGCCTGGGAAACTGGGTCTAATACCGGATACGACCAATCCTCGCATGAGGGTTGGTGGAAAGTTTTTCGATCGGGGATGGGCTCGCGGCCTATCAGCTTGTTGGTGGGGTAATGGCCTACCAAGGCGACGACGGGTAGCCGGCCTGAGAGGGCGACCGGCCACACTGGGACTGAGACACGGCCCAGACTCCTACGGGAGGCAGCAGTGGGGAATATTGCACAATGGGGGAAACCCTGATGCAGCGACGCAGCGTGCGGGATGACGGCCTTCGGGTTGTAAACCGCTTTCAGCAGGGAAGAAGCGAAAGTGACGGTACCTGCAGAAGAAGTACCGGCTAACTACGTGCCAGCAGCCGCGGTAATACGTAGGGTACGAGCGTTGTCCGGAATTATTGGGCGTAAAGAGCTCGTAGGTGGTTGGTCACGTCTGCTGTGGAAACGCAACGCTTAACGTTGCGCGTGCAGTGGGTACGGGCTGACTAGAGTGCAGTAGGGGAGTCTGGAATTCCTGGTGTAGCGGTGAAATGCGCAGATATCAGGAGGAACACCGGTGGCGAAGGCGGGACTCTGGGCTGTAACTGACACTGAGGAGCGAAAGCATGGGGAGCGAACAGGATTAGATACCCTGGTAGTCCATGCCGTAAACGTTGGGCACTAGGTGTGGGGGACATTCCACGTTCTCCGCGCCGTAGCTAACGCATTAAGTGCCCCGCCTGGGGAGTACGGTCGCAAGGCTAAAACTCAAAGGAATTGACGGGGGCCCGCACAAGCGGCGGAGCATGCGGATTAATTCGATGCAACGCGAAGAACCTTACCAAGGCTTGACATACACTGGACCGTTCTGGAAACAGTTCTTCTCTTTGGAGCTGGTGTACAGGTGGTGCATGGTTGTCGTCAGCTCGTGTCGTGAGATGTTGGGTTAAGTCCCGCAACGAGCGCAACCCTCGTTCTATGTTGCCAGCACGTGATGGTGGGAACTCATAGGAGACTGCCGGGGTCAACTCGGAGGAAGGTGGGGATGACGTCAAATCATCATGCCCTTTATGTCTTGGGCTTCACGCATGCTACAATGGCTGGTACAGAGAGAGGCGAACCCGTGAGGGTAAGCGAATCCCTTAAAGCCAGTCTCAGTTCGGATCGTAGTCTGCAATTCGACTACGTGAAGTCGGAGTCGCTAGTAATCGCAGATCAGCAACGCTGCGGTGAATACGTTCCCGGGCCTTGTACACACCGCCCGTCAAGTCACGAAAGTCGGTAACACCCGAAGCCGGTGTCCCAACCCTTGTGGAGGGGGCCGTCTAAGGTGGGACTGGTGATTGGGACTAAGTCGTAACAAGGTAGCCGTACCGGAAGGTGCGGCTGGATCACCTCCTTTCTAAGGAGCACACATTCAGATCCTCATGGCATGACCCGCATGTGGTCATCATGAGAGCTCAAGGGTGGAACATCACTTCTTCCGCTCGTCCACTCAGCGTTGTTGGGGTTAGTGCCTCGACGACGATGAGTATCCGGATGGGCTAGAACAAACACGTTATTGGGTCCTGGAATCACAAACCCCACACAGTGTGTGGGTGTGGTTTCAACCAACAGGACCAACCCGACCACCAGGCAGCCACAGTGTGGGTGTGTGGTGGTGGGTGTTTGGTAGTGGTTTGAGAATCGTATAGTGGACGCGAGCATCAAACAACACAATTCTTTGTGTTGTTTATGTAATGTGATTTTTCTTGTCATCATCTAGTAAAGGTGAATGAAACAATATTTTTCGCGCACATGAGCCGATCCCTTTTGGGGGTTGGGTGAGTGTGTAAGAGCGCATGGTGGATGCCTTGGCATCAGGAGCCGATGAAGGACGTGGAAATCTGCGATAAGCCTCGGGGAGCCGATAAACAGGCGTTGATCCGAGGGTCTCCGAATGGGGAAACCCCGCCACTCGTGAGGGTGGTGACCCGTGTCTGAATATATAGGGCATGTGGAGGGAACGCGGGGAAGTGAAACATCTCAGTACCCGCAGGAAGAGAAAATAACAATGATTCCGGGAGTAGTGGCGAGCGAAACTGGATGAGCCTAAACCGTGTGCGTGTCAAGCGTGCTGGTGTTGCGTACACGGTGTTGTGGGGTGTACATGGTCCGGTCCAGCATGGCCGGTCTGTGAGTGTGGTTGGTGTAGTCGAACCTGGTGGGAAACAGGACCGGAGTGGGTGAGAGTCCCGTAGACGAAACATCAACCGTTCACAGTATGTAGACGCCCGAGTAGCACGGAACTCGTGGAATTTCGTGTGAATCTGCCAGGACCACCTGGTAAGGCTAAATACTTCCTGATGACCGATAGCGGAATTAGTACCGTGAGGGAATGGTGAAAAGTACCCCGGGAGGGGAGTGAAAGAGTACCTGAAACCATGTGCTTACAATCCGTCAGAGCAGTATCTAGATGACTGTGATGGCGTGCCTTTTGAAGAATGAGCCTGCGAGTTAGCGGTGCGTGGCGAGGTTAACCCGTGTGGGGTAGCCGTAGCGAAAGCGAGTCCGAATAGGGCGATTGAGTCGCGTGTCCTAGACCCGAAGCGGAGTGATCTAGCCATGGGCAGGGTGAAGCGTGTGTAAGAGCGCGTGGAGGCCCGCACCCACTTCAGTTGAAAATGGAGGGGATGACCTGTGGTTAGGGGTGAAAGGCCAATCAAACTCTGTGATAGCTGGTTCTCCCCGAAATGCATTTAGGTGCAGCGTTGCGTGGTTCTTGCTGGAGGTAGAGCTACTGGATGGCTGATGGGCCCTACCGGGTTACTGACGTCAACTAAACTCCGAATGCCAGTCAAGGTTCAGCGTGGCAGTGAGACAGTGGGGGATAAGCTTCATTGTCGAGAGGGAAACAGCCCAGACCATCAACTAAGGCCCCTAAGCGTGTGCTCAGTGGGAAAGGATGTTCAGTTGCGAAGACAACCAGGAGGTTGGCTTAGAAGCAGCCATCCTTGAAAGAGTGCGTAATAGCTCACTGGTCAAGTGATTGAGCGCCGATAATGTAGCGGGGCTAAGTACACCGCCGAAGTTGTGGCAGCACCACGTATAACCGTAATGGTGTGGTGTTGGGTAGGGGAGCGTCGAGTTGCCGGAGAAGCTGCCGTGTGAACGAGTGGTGGAGGCGATTCGAGTGAGAATGCAGGCATGAGTAGCGAAAGACGGGTGAGAAACCCGTCCACCGGATGACCAAGGGTTCCAGGGCTAGGCTAATCCGCCCTGGGTAAGTCGGGACCTAAGGCGAGGCCGACAGGCGTAGTCGATGGACAACCAGTTGATATTCTGGTACCGACACACAACCGACAGTACCAAAACACACGAAACTAACCCCTAAACTCGCCCTTTTCGACTTCGGTCGAGTTGGGTGGAGCGCGGGGGGACCTGAGTGTGGAGTCGGTAAGCGTGAGGTGTGACGCAGAAAGGTAGCCAGGCCGTGCGATGGTAGTCACGGTCTAAGGTTGTAGCACGTGGGGGTAGGTAAATCCGTCCCCACAGGTGTGTGAGAGCTGATGGGCGCCCCACATTGGTGGGGTGATCTGGTGATCCTCTGCTGCCGAGAAAAGCATCGACGTGAGGGTGTGTGTTGCCCGTACCCTATAACCGACACAGGTGGTCGAGTAGAGAATACTAAGGTGATCGAGAGAATCGTGGTTAAGGAACTCGGCAAAATGCCCCCGTAACTTCGGGAGAAGGGGGACCATCCCGGTGAACCCAACTTGCTTGGGGATGTGCTGGTGGTGGTCGCAGAGGCCAGAGAGAAGCGACTGTTTATTAAAAACACAGGTCCGTGCGAAGATGTAAGTCGATGTATACGGACTGACGCCTGCCCGGTGCTGGAAGGTTAAGAGGACCTGTTAACCCGTAAGGGTGAAGCGGAGAATTTAAGCCCCAGTAAACGGCGGTGGTAACTATAACCATCCTAAGGTAGCGAAATTCCTTGTCGGGTAAGTTCCGACCTGCACGAATGGCGTAACGACTTCTCTGCTGTCTCAACCACGAACTCGGCGAAATTGCATTACGAGTAAAGATGCTCGTTACGCGCAGCAGGACGGAAAGACCCCGAGACCTTCACTATAGTTTGGTATTGGGATTCGGTGTGGTTTGTGTAGGATAGGTGGAAGACTTTGAAGCCCTGACGCTAGTTGGGGTGGAGTCGATCGGTGAAATACCACTCTGACCATAGTGGATTCCTTAACTTCGGACCCTGATCGGGTTCAGGGACAGTGCCTGATGGGTAGTTTAACTGGGGCGGTTGCCTCCTAAAGAGTAACGGAGGCGCCCAAAGGTTCCCTCAGCCTGGTTGGCAATCAGGTGTCGAGTGTAAGTGCACAAGGGAGCTTGACTGTGAGACGGACGTGTCGAGCAGGAGCGAAAGCTGGGACTAGTGACCCGGCCATGGCTTGTGGAAGCGTGGTCGCTCAACGGATAAAAGGTACCTCGGGGATAACAGGCTGATCTTGCCCAAGAGTCCATATCGACGGCATGGTTTGGCACCTCGATGTCGGCTCGTCGCATCCTGGGGCTGGAGTCGGTCCCAAGGGTTGGGCTGTTCGCCCATTAAAGCGGTACGCGAGCTGGGTTTAGAACGTCGTGAGACAGTTCGGTCCCTATCCGCTGCGTGCGTAGGAAATTTGTGGAGGTCTGTCCTTAGTACGAGAGGACCGGGACGGACGAACCTCTGGTGTGCCAGTTGTTCCGCCAGGAGCATGGCTGGTTGGCTACGTTCGGGATGGATAACCGCTGAAAGCATCTAAGCGGGAAGCCGGCTCCGAGATGAGATTTCCAACCAACTTTTGTTGGGGGAGGTGTCCTATAGATGATGGGGTTGATAGGCCGGGTATGGAAGCACTGTGAGGTGTGGAGTTGACTGGTACTAATACACCGATCACTCACCAACTTTTCCCTTTTGTGGGGTTGGTGTGTGCGAGAGTTTGTTTCTATGAGTAGTCTTTTCTAGTTGTGATGAGAGAATGCGCCCCGTTTTGTGGGTGTGCATGACATAGTTTTTGGTGTTCGCGTTCGCTGTGCGGTTCTTGGACCACTACCACCCAAACTTGGGTTTGGGTGAGTGTGGTTTGTTGGTTTTGCGGTGGTGATAGTGGTGGGGAAACGCCCGGTTAACCGTTCCGATCCCGGTAGCTAAGCCCATTCGCGCTGATGGTACTGCAACTTGGTGGTTGTGGGAGAGTAAGTGACTGCCGCAATATTTTTTAAGGTGATGGCCTCGTCCAACTGTGTTGGGTGGGGCCATTGCTGTATTCACGAACGTGTGGTGTTTGTGTTCGTGTGTGGGTGGGTTGCTCGGTGCTTGTTGCTACCTGACGGGGGTTGGGCTACCTGGCGCGGGGTTGCTGGGCCGCCGTCAGGTAGTAATAGTGAGGAAGGTTTGGAAGGCGTCGGCGCCGGTGATTTGTAGGTCGTTGCCTGTGCGGACATAGTCCTTCGAGTGGAGGACCATGCGGTGTTCGGTCAGGACCGTGCCCTTCTGCCCGACAGTACTTCGATCGCCATTGGGGGAGTAGCCGAGCTTCTCCGATACCCGCCGGCTGGCGTCATTGCCGTCGAAGTACGCTGTGTCGAATCGTGCGGCACCGAAGTATCTGGCGAAGGCTTCGATGATCATCCTTCGCATTCTGGTGCCGTATCCGCAGCCCTGTTCAGGCAGCGCCAACCATGATCCTGTCGAGACTGTCCTCGTGAGTGGAAACCGATGTCCGTTCACACCCTGAACTCCGATGGCGCGGCCATTGACCCTGACCGTGAACTCGATGCTCCACTCATCAACGGTGAAGTTCGCCCGAGTGGACCAGTGGTACTGAGCGAGACTTCGTGCTATCTGCTCATCGGTGCCCGAATCCCAATCGACGATGAATGCTTCGACTCCATCACGTCTCACTCCGCCTCGCGCGATCTCTGCGAGTTCCGGAATATCGGCCTCTCGAACGGGCGAGAGCTCCATATCATCTGATTGCAGATGAAGTGCGAACGGCGGCCAGATCTCCGAGATGTCCATGTGCCCTGTGCCCATTCTTTCCTGTTCAGTGGTCCTAAAACTGCGCGGAAGACTTATATCCCACTTGAAGTGAGCGGACAACGTTGTCCATTATCTGGTCGCTCGGATTGTTGTTATACGGGTCACGGTATGTTTGTGCGCATGAGTCTACATCCATCACTGCAGCCAATCTTCGACACAGTGCTCCAACGTAACCCTGGAGAGTCGGAGTTTCACCAAGCGGTACAGGAAGTTCTCTATTCCCTGGGCCCCGTCGTGGACAAGCACCCCGAATACCTGGAACTCTCCGCGCTCGAACGGCTCTGCGAGCCCGAACGCCAGATCATCTTCCGGGTCCCCTGGATCGATGACTCCGGTGACGTGCAGATCAACCGTGCCTTCCGAGTGCAGTTCAACTCGGCTCTCGGCCCATACAAGGGCGGACTGCGGTTCCACCCCTCGGTGAACCTCGGCATCGTCAAGTTCCTCGGCTTCGAGCAGATCTTCAAGAACGCCATCACCGGCCTGCCCATCGGCGGCGGCAAAGGCGGATCGGACTTCGATCCGAAGGGCCGCAGCGACCGCGAAGTCATGCGGTTCTGCCAGTCGTTCATGACGGAGCTGTACCGTCACATCGGTGAATACCGCGACGTGCCCGCAGGTGACATCGGAGTCGGCGGTCGGGAGATCGGCTACCTCTTCGGTCAGTACAAGCGCATGACGAACTCATACGAAGCAGGTGTGCTCACCGGCAAGGGACTGTCCTACGGCGGTTCGATGGTTCGCACCGAAGCCACCGGCTTCGGCGTCGTGTACTTCCTCAAGGACATGCTCGCCGCTGCGAAGAAGAACATCGACGGGCGCACCGTCTCGATCTCCGGATCCGGAAATGTCGCAGTGTTCGCGGCCGAGAAGGTCACGGCCTTCGGCGGCACCGTCATCACGATGTCCGACTCGGCCGGCTTCATCCATGACCCGGACGGAATCGACACCGAACTCGTCAAGCGCATCAAGTTCGAAGAGCGGGGACGCATCTCCGAATACGTGGAGCAGCGCGGGGGACGCGCGACCTACCACGAGGGCGGCAACGTCTGGGACGTCGAGGTCGACGTCGCACTGCCATGTGCGACTCAGAACGAGCTCGACGGAGACTCGGCCGCGACTCTGGTCAAGAACGGAGTCATCGCCCTCGCCGAAGGCGCGAACATGCCCTGCACGCCGGAAGCCGTGAAGATCTTCTCCGATGCCGGTGTTCTCTTCGCCCCCGGCAAGGCCGCAAACGCCGGCGGTGTCGCGACCAGTGCGCTCGAAATGCAGCAGAACGCCAGCCGCGACTCGTGGGACTTCGACTTCACGGAGGCGCGCTTGGCCGAGATCATGGGCGATGTCCACGACAGCTGCGCGGCTGCGGCCGACGAGTTCGGCCAGCCCGGAGACTATGTCGCGGGTGCCAACATCGCTGGCTTCATCCGCGTCTCCGAGGCAATGCTCGCCCAGGGAGTCGTCTGATCGTCTGATCCATCGGCGGTCGGGCGACCAAAGCACCGGTGCCCAGCCGACGGGCCGACCGCGATCAGCACTGGCAGCCGAGGCTGACGACCCAAACCACAAGACAGGCCCTGCTCAGGACCGACGAACTTCTCCACGAAGCCGTCGATCCGGAGCAGGGCCTCTGTCGTGCCCGGTAGGCGCGTGGTCTATTCAGATGGCCGCGTCGTACCGGTCAGCCCATGTTGACCGTGCTGGGCGGGCCCGTGCCTGCGGCACGGTCAGAGCCCGACGGAATGGTCAGCGTTTTCCGATGGTTCCGTAGCCTTTTCGCCAACGCAGCAGGGGGCGACTCGTTCCCGCATCGGTACCCGCGCCCATGGACACCACCTCGCCGACGACGAGATTGTGGGTCGCGACCTCGAGAACCTCGGTGAGCTCGAGCTCGAACCAGGCGATCGCCTCGGTGAGCACCGGTTGTCCGGCCTGCGGTGCGGGAAAAGTATCGATGCCTTTGAGTGATCCGTACAGCGGCTGGCCCGAAGCGCCGAGGCGTTCGGAGATGTCGCGCTGGTCGGAGTTGAGCAGCGAGATCGCAAAGTGGGAACTCGTCTCCAGAGTCTCCATCATCCGTGAGCCGGAATAGACGCTGACCGCCATCGTCGGGGGATCGTACGACACGTCGAGAAACGAATCGACGGTGATCGCATGCAGGG
This sequence comes from Brevibacterium sp. MGP-B1, assembly GCF_057766545.1. Lineage (NCBI taxonomy): Bacteria > Bacillati > Actinomycetota > Actinomycetes > Micrococcales > Brevibacteriaceae > Brevibacterium > Brevibacterium sp. MGP-B1. The sequence continues at coordinate 574,257 of NZ_CM173407.1, forward strand.
CACTGCCGCGGGTAGCGGAGACCACGGCGACCGCCGCAGCGATGTCGTCGCTGAGCTCGCGGTAGCGTTCTGTGAGGGAATCGTCGTAGGCCTGGTCCATGACTCTCATTCTAGGGAACTACAATGGAGCCATGACCATTCCAGCTTCAGGCGGTTCAGCAACGATCGAGCGCGAGCAGTCCGAGCAGCTAGTCGAGCCCGGCGATCACGAGCGTTTCAGCCACTACGCGCCCAAGGACAAGATCATGGAGTCCATGGTGACCGGGACTCCGCTGATCGCCTTGTGCGGAAAGGTGTGGGTCCCCACGCGCGACCCCGAGCGGTTCCCGATCTGCCCCAAGTGCAAAGAGATCTACGAGACGATGTCCGAAGGACCGCAGGAGTAGATGTCCGCGGATCGTCTCCCAACAGCACCAGGGACCTCCGCGGCAGAACAGCTTCCACCGGCATTCCCCGAGCGCGCAGCGTGGGGAACGGCGGGAAAGCTGCGTGCCTGGCAGGCTGAGGCTCTCGAACTCTACTTCCAGAAGCAGCCCAAGGACTTCCTCGCAGTCGCGACCCCAGGGGCCGGTAAGACCACCTTCGCCCTGCGGCTGGCGGCCGAACTGCTGGCCCAACGAGTCGTCAACCGTGTCACGGTCGTCGCTCCCACCGAACACCTCAAGGTGCAGTGGGCCGACTCGGCTGCACGCGTGGGCATCAAGCTCGACCCGCACTTCAAGAACTCCCAGGGCAAACACGCACCCGGCTACCACGGCGTGGCTCTGACCTACGCGCAGGTCGCTGCCAAACCCGTTCTCCACCACAACCGGACGGCCGCCGGCCGCACTCTGGTCATCCTCGACGAGGTTCACCACGGAGGTGACGCCCTGTCGTGGGGCGATGCCGTGCGAGAGGCGTTCGGCCCCGCGGTCCGTCGGCTGTCCCTGACCGGAACACCGTTCCGTTCTGACACCTCACCGATCCCATTCGTCACCTACGCCCCCGACGAGAACGGCATCCGCACCTCGGTGGCGGACTATTCCTACGGCTACGGTCGAGCGCTCAAGGACTCCGTCGTCCGCCCCGTCCTCTTCCTCGCCTACGCCGGCGCCATGACTTGGCGGACCAAGGCCGGCGACGAGATGTCGCACGTCCTGGGTGAGGAGACGACGAAGGACATCAACTCGCAGGCCTGGCGCACGGCCCTCGACCCGAAGGGCGACTGGATACCGGCGGTCCTCAAAGCCGCAGATATGCGATTGACCGAGGTCCGGCGCACCGTCCACGACGCCGGCGGCCTCGTCATCGCCACCGACCAAGAGGCGGCCCGAGCCTACGCCAAACGACTGCACGAGATCACCGGTGAGAAGCCGACCGTTGTGCTCTCCGACGAAGCGGGAGCCTCGGCGCGGATCGAACAGTTCCAGAACTCCACCGACCGGTGGATGGTGGCCGTGCGGATGGTCTCCGAAGGCGTCGACGTTCCCCGACTGTGCGTCGGCGTCTACGCGACCTCCTCGTCGACGCCGCTGTTCTTCGCGCAGGCCATCGGGCGCTTCGTGCGTGCCCGCAAACGCGGCGAGACCGCCTCGGTGTTCCTGCCCTCGGTGCCCGTGCTGCTGGCCCTGGCCAACTCGATGGAAGCCGAACGCGACCATGCCCTCGATCGCCCGAAGAACGAGGACGAGAACGATGTCGTCGTCTTCGACGATCAGGCCATGGAACAGGCGAACCGAAACGAGGGCGCCTCGTCGGACCAGCTCGGCTCCTTCGAAGCCCTCGGCGCCGAAGCCCTGTTCGACCGTGTCCTCTACGACGGCGGTGAATTCGGCACCGGCGGAGCCATCGGCTCCGAGGACGAACTCGACTTCATCGGCATTCCCGGCCTGCTCGAACCCGATCAGGTGCGTGAGCTGCTGAGCACTCAGCAGGCACGGCAGGCGAAGCGCAAAACAGCGGCGGCCCCTCCTGCCCCTGAGACGGAGACGAGCGAACTCGAGCACCGAGCGATGAAGGAAGAGCGCAACCAGCTCCAGAGCCTCGTGGGCGCCTGGTCCAGACGCACCGGAACGCCGCACCAGAACGTCCACGTCGAACTGCGCAAGGCATGCGGGGGACCGGCCGTCGCCCAAGCCACGAGGGAGCAGATCCAGGCTCGGATCAAGAAGCTGCAGGGCTGGTTCGTCGGCAAGAAGTGAGCGCCGGATGTCGGCAGGGGCAGACCCTGTCGGCGTGAGGCCGACGAAGCCGCCGAGGCAGACAGTGCGTCCGCCTCGGCGGCTTCGTCGATTCGCGGTGGGCCGAGTGCGGATCAGGCGGAGTAGAACACGGTGGGAATGGCGGGCTCGCCGTCCTGCAGGCGCCTGGCCGAACGCGGCAGCTCCGCCAAGGACTCGTCATGTCGGGCGCAGGCCTTCTTCACTCCTGCCGCACCGATGAACGACTCATCGACCTCACCGTCGACGACGAGATCGGCGCTGAGCCGACGGCCTTCGCCGAGATCATCGGGCAGGCTCGGAATGCCGACCGCTTCCTCCACGGCGATCGGACCATCGATGAGGCGCAGCGCTTCCTTGTGTCCGCCGCGTGAGGGCTTGCCGGAGGAGTTCTTGGCCACCGAGGTCCATTCGCCGGCCTCATCGGCACGAGCCACGAGCTTGTACACCAGCCCGGCGGCCGGGGCACCTGAACCGGTGACCACCCGCGTGCCGACACCGTAGGAGTCGACGGGGGAGGCGGCCAATGCGGCGATCGCATACTCGTCGAGATCGCTCGTGACGGTGATCGTCGTGTCGCGGGCGCCGAGGCGGTCAAGGCTCTCGCGCACCTCACTGGCCTGTTCGATGAGATCGCCGGAATCGATGCGCACTCCGCCGAGGTTCGGCCCGGCCAGTTCGATCGCCGTGGTCAGCGCCTCCTCGACGTCGTAGGTGTCCAGGAGCAGAGTCGTATCGGTGCCCAGCGACTTCAGCTGAGCGGCGAAGGCCTCCCGCTCGGAATCGTGGAGCAGAGTGAACGAGTGGGCCGAGGTGCCGATCGTGCGCAGACCGTACTGCAGACCGGCCGCCAGGTTCGACGTCGAGGCGAAGCCGCCGATGACCGCGGCCCGAGCCGCAGCCACGGCCGCATGCTCGTTCGTGCGTCGCCCGCCCATCTCCGCGCAGGGTCGATCGCCGGCCGCCTGCGCCATTCGGGACGCCGCCGAGGCGACCGCACAGTCATAGTTCATCGCCGACAGGATGAGCGTCTCCAAGATGACGCCCTCGGCGAACGTCGATTCGATCGTCAGCAGCGGTGAGCCGGGGAAGTAGATCTCCCCTTCTGCATAGCCGCGGATATTGCCGGAGAACCGATAGTCGGCCAACCAGTCGATGGTGCGCTTGTCGACGATGTTCTCCCTGCTGAGGAACGAGAGCTCGGCATCGTCGAAGCGGAAGTCGCGGATCATCTCGAGGATCCGGCCGGTGCCGGCGACGACACCGTAGCGGCGACCTGCGGGAAGGCTGCGGCCGAAAACCTCGAAGAGGCTCCTCCGGTGAGCGGCACCGGATTCCAGGGCCGCCTGCACCATCGTCAATTCGTACTGATCCGTGAAGAAAGCCGTCGAATCGGTCCGTGTGAGATCACTCATAGGCGCGATCTTACGTCACGACAGCGTCAGTGTTCTGCCGTATGGTGGAAACGTGAGCAACCCAACGACACCAGTCCTGGAGCCGGAGGTCGACGTCCGACCCTCCGAGAACCTGGCCAAGCCCTGGCGGACCGTGGTCTTCAACGACCCGGTCAACCTCATGAGCTATGTCAGTTTCGTGTTCCAGACCTACTTCGGCTACTCCGAGGAGAAAGCCCACTCACTCATGCTCGAAGTCCATGAGAACGGGCGCTCCGTCGTTGCCACCGGAGGCCGCGAAGCCATGGAACGAGACACCCAAGCGATGCACGAATACGGCCTGTGGGCCGCGTGCCAACCCGATTCAGGATCCGACTGACACATGGCCGCTATCGACGCACGAGGGGACGACGTCGTCCTCACCCTGCAAGACAACGAACGCTCGCTCATGCTCACGGTGTTCACCGATCTCGCGGCTCTGCTGGCCGAAGACAGCGACAGCGATGACGACCGTCCGGACTCGGAGAACTGGGAAGCCCGGCTCGGACTCGTCGACCGCCCCCGTCCGGAGGACCCGGCGCTGCTGCGGCTGCTGCCCGACGTCGATCCCGAGGACGACGAGCGTTCAGCGGAGTTCCGCCGCCTCACCGAGTTCGATCTCAAACAGGCCAAAGCGCACAATGTGCGCATCGTGCTGCTGGGACTGAGCAAGGGCAATGACATCTCCCTGACACGGGACGAGGTGCTCGCCTGGATGAAGGGCCTCAACGATCTGCGACTCGTCCTCGCCGTCCGCCTCGGGATCGACACCGAGGAGGCGCAGGAGGAGAAGTACGCCCACCGTGAGGACCTCTCCGAATCCGAAGACCTCACCCTGACCCTGTACGACTTCCTGACGTGGATTCAGGACCGACTGACCACGACCTTGCTCGACCAGACGCAAGGGGATGACGAGATATGAGACTCACCGCAATCGGCACCGCAGGCTCTTTCCCAGGACGCGGCGCCCTCGCCAGCTGCTACCTCATCGAAACCGATGAGGACGCACCCACTCGCATCATCCTCGACCTCGGGTCCGGTGCGCTCAGTCCCCTGCAGGAGACGATCGACACCGATCGCCTCTCCGGAATCGTGCTCAGCCACCTCCACCCGGATCACTGCATGGACATGACCGGCCTCTACGTCAAACACTGCTTCGACCCGAAGTTCTTCAACGGCGACATCTCCGACACGGGAACGATCCGCACGCGCACTCCGGTGTTCGCTCCGGCCGGTGCGAAGGAACGCCTGTCCCGGGCTTATTACACGGATCCCGGAAAGTCTCCGGTGGCCAACGGGGGAGACGACTCGGACTTCGACCACGCCTTCGAGTTCACCGACATCGACCACGGCAGTCGCCACCAGATCGGCTCCCTGACCATCGAATCCTTCCTCGTGGACCACCCCGTCGAGGCCTATGCGCTGCGGATCACGGATGCGGCCGGCAAGGTCATCACGTATTCGGGCGACAGCGATGAGTGCGACAACCTCGTCGCAGCGGCGAAAGACGCCGACCTCTTCCTCTGCGAAGCCGCTTTCCAGGAAGACCGCGACACTGCGCGCGGCATCCACCTCACCGGCAAGCGCGCCGGACGGGTGGCGCAGAACGCCGAAGCGTCCGCGCTCGTGCTCACCCATATCCCGGTCTGGACCGACTGCTCCATCGTTCGCGGTGAGGCGGCCGGGGAGTACCGTGGACCCATCGAGCTGGCGAAGCCCGGAGCCACCTGGACCGTGTGAACCGGCGACGATCGCCGGCGACCAGCAGACACCACCACCGAGACGAAAGAGGCAGACAGTGCGAGCAGACGGCCGTGCAGCAGACGAACTCCGTGAAGTCCGGATCACTCCGGACTGGATCAACACAGCCGAAGGGTCCGCGCTGGTGGAATTCGGCAACACCCGCGTCCTCTGCGCGGCCTCGCTGACCGAAGGAGTCCCGCGCTGGCTCAAGGGCCAGGGCCGCGGCTGGGTCACCGCCGAATACGCCATGCTCCCGCGAGCCACCGATTCCCGCAGCACCCGCGAATCGGTCAAGGGCAAACAGGGCGGACGCACTCACGAGATCTCCCGTCTCATCGGCCGCAGCCTGCGCGCCGTCATCGACATGGACAAGCTCGGAGAGAACACCCTCGTCCTCGACTGCGACGTCCTCCAGGCCGACGGCGGCACCCGCACTGCCTCGATCACCGGTGCCTACGTTGCGCTGGCGAAGGCCATCGACAAGGGGCGCTCGACCGGGCTGATCCCCGCCGCCCACCAGCCGCTCATCGACTCAGTGGCGGCCGTCAGCGTCGGCATCATCGACGGAGAACCCCTCCTCGACCTGCCGTACGTCGAAGACTCCCGCGCCGAGACGGACATGAACGTCGTCATGACCGGGTCCGGAAAGTTCATCGAAGTCCAGGGCACCGCGGAGGGCGCACCGTTCGACCGCGATGAGCTCGGCAAACTGCTCGACCTCGCCGGCCACGGGTGCACCGAACTCACCCGCATCCAGTCCGAAGTGCTCGCCGGATGACGACCGTCGTCCTCGCCACTCACAATGAGGGCAAGAAGCGAGAGCTGCTGACCATTCTCGGACCCGTCCTCGGCGCCGACACCCAGGTGCTCACCGCCGCCGAGGCGGGACTCGGCGATGTCGCCGAAACCGGAGTCACGTTCACCGAGAACGCGCTCATCAAGGCGCGTGCCGCGGCCGCTGCGACAGGACACACCGCCATCGCCGATGACTCGGGAATCAGTGTCGACGTGCTCGGCGGTGCACCGGGCATCTTCTCCGCTCGCTGGTCAGGCCGGCACGGAGACGATCGTGCGAACCTCGAACTCCTGCTCGCTCAGCTGGGCGACATCGCAGCCGAACACCGCGGAGCGCAGTTCCGCTGCGCGGCGGCCGCGGTGACCGCCGACGGTCGCGAATTCACCGCCGAAGGAGTCATGCCCGGGCGCCTGGCCACCGAACCCAAGGGTGAGAACGGCTTCGGCTACGACCCGATCTTCGTTCCCGAGGGTTCCGAACTCAGCGCCGCCGAGATGAGGCCTGAGGAGAAGAACTCACGCTCTCACCGCCGGTTCGCCTTCGACGCACTGGCCGCGATTCTCGCCGACGAGCCGAATCTCTGAAGCACCTGCTCGAGACGCCCAGCATCTGAACACAGCCGCCTCACCAGCTGAGAACTTCGGATACACTGACGATGCTTGAGTGTTGGCGAACGACCCTCTTCGTGGTCGGCGAAATCGAGGAGAACAATGAAGACTCCGCGCATCATGACGTGGGTGGCGGCAGCGGCCGCCACGAGCCTGCTGATCACAGGCTGTTCGGCCGGAGCCTCCGACACAGGAGGCGATGCGCAGAAGAAGGACTCGATGACGATCGCTTTCACCGCCGAACCGGTCAACCTCGACTTCACCTCCACCTCGGGAGTCGCCATTCCCGAAGCGCTGATGGAGAATGTCTACGAATCGCTCGTCCGCCTGGACGGCGAAGGGGAGATCCAGCCCGCACTGGCCAAGGACTGGACACTGTCCGATGACCGCAAGACCTACACCTTCGAACTCCAGGACGGTGTGACGTTTTCCAATGGTGCGGACTTCACCAGCGAAGACGTGAAGTACTCCTATGAACGAGTGCAGAAGGACTGGAAGAATGCGCTGAAGTCGAAGATGGACATCGTCGAGTCCATCGAGACCCCGGACGACTCCACCGTCACGATCGAACTGAAGAAGCCGTCGAACACCTGGCTGTTCAACCTCACCAGCCTCGTCGGTGCCGTCTTCGACACCGAAGGCACCGACGATCTGGCGAACGAAGCCATCGGCACCGGTCCCTTCGCGATCGAGAAGTTCACACGCGGACAGTCCATCGACTTCGCCGCCCGCGACGACTACTGGGGCGAGAAACCGTCTCTGAACTCGGTCCAGTTCAAATACTTCAAGGACGCGGTTTCGGCTTCGAACGCCTTGAAGTCCGGAGAGATCGACCTCGTCTCCAACCTCCAGGCACCCGAACTGGCCGGAGAGTTCCAAAGCGACGACTATCAGATCGTCTCCGGCACCACGAACGGCGAAGTCGTGCTGTCGATGAACAACGCCGAGGGCATCTTCAAAGACAAGAAGGCCCGCGAAGCCGTGATGCACGCGATCGACCGCAAGGCCGTCCTCGATACGGCCTGGGCGGGCTACGGCGAGCTCATCGGCTCGATGGTGCCACCGACCGACCCGTACTACGAAGATCTCACCGGGGTGTGGAAGTACGACCCGAAGAAGGCCAAACAGCTCGTCGATGAAGCCGGGATCAAGGGCGAGGAATTCGCCTTCACCGTGCCGAACCTGCCGTACGCGAAGGCGATCTCCGAAATCGTCTCCGCGCAGCTCGAAGAGGTCGGACTGAAGGCGAAGATCTCGACGCAGGAGTTCCCCGCCGTGTGGTTGGACAAGACCTTCACCGAACACGACTACGACATGTCGGTGATCAACCACGCAGAACCGCGCGACATCCTCACCGTGTTCTCGAAGGACTACTACATCGGCTACGACGATTCGACGATCAAAAAGCTGGCAGACAAAGCCGATACCGGAACCGAAGACGAGTACATCTCGGGAATGAAGAAGATCGCGCGGACGATCACCGAGGATGCCGCCTCGGACTTCCTGTTCCTGTTCCCGAATCTCGTCATCGCCAAGTCCGGAGTCGAGGGGATACCGGCCAACCGCGTCTCCGACGCGTTCAAGATCGCCGACCTCAGCTGGTCCTGACCGCGCACGTCGATGCTCACCTACGCAATCAACCGCGCGATCCAGTTCGCGCTGTCCCTCCTCGTCGCCTCGGTGGTGATCTTCGCCCTGATGAGCCTGCTGCCGGGCAACGCGGCACAAGTGGCACTGGGAACGAACGCCACCCCGGAGGCAGTAGCGTCGCTCGAAGCCCAATACGGGCTTGATCGGCCGCCGCTCATCCGGTACTTCGACTGGATGGGAGGAATGCTCACCGGAGACTTCGGCGCCTCCTACGTCACCGGTGCCGAGATCACTCCCGTCATCGTTGACAGTGTCCAGGTCACGGCGATCCTCGTCATCGCCGCCATCGCCGTGTCCATCCTCATCGCCGTGCCCCTGGGCACCTTCGCCGCCCTCGAGCAGCGCAACTGGATCGGCGTGACGATCTCGGCCATCAGCCAGGTCGGCATTGCGATCCCGAACTTCCTGGCCGCGATCATCCTCGTCATCATCTTCTCGCTGACCCTCGGATGGTTCCCGTCCCAAGGCTGGATGGCTCCGGTCGAAGGCCTCGGAGGCTTCCTGCTCCGCCTCGTCCTGCCGGTCGTGTCCCTGGCACTCGTGCAGGCCGCGATCCTCACTCGCTACGTTCGTTCGGCCGTGCTCGATGTGATGCGGGAGGACTATATCCGCACCGCCCGCGCCAAGGGACTGACCAAGACGAAGGCACTGTTCGCGCACGGACTGCGCAATGCGGCGATCCCCGTCATCACCGTCGCCGGCGTCCAACTGGCCACCCTGCTGGTCGGGGCCGTGATCATCGAACAGATCTTCGTTCTGCCCGGAATCGGCTCCGAACTCGTCCGCGCCGTCGCCAACCGCGACCTCGTGGCGGTGCAGGGCATCGTCATGGTCCTCGTCCTGCTCGTGCTCATCATCAACCTCATCGTCGACATCCTCGTGCCCATCGTCGACCCCCGGATCAGGAATGCCGCATGAACACGACCCCGACCGGCGCCCAGAGCCCCAGCGGCCATGTCGATCCCGTCGCTCACGACGCGACCGACGCGACCGCCTCGGCGAAGATCGGTCCGGCCCGGTCCCGCAGGAGCGGACGGCGGGCGAACGCATCGATGATCATCGGTGCGGGCCTCGTCGTGCTCATCGTCGGACTCGCTCTCATCTCCTTCGTGTGGACCCCGTACGACCCGACCACGATCGACCCCGCCGCCCGGCTGCAGGCCGGCAGCCTCACCCACCCGTTCGGCACCGACACCTTCGGACGGGACACGCTGACCTGGGTGATGGTCGGGGCACGGATCACGCTGCTCGTCGGGGTCGTCGCCGTCGGCATCGCCCTGCTCATCGGCACCCCGATCGGAATCATCTCCGCATTCTTCGCGAAACAACCGTGGGGAATGTGGATCGACGCGGTGATCATGCGGGCCAACGACATCCTGTTGGCCTTCCCCGCTCTGCTGCTGGCAATCATCTTCGCCGCCGTCTACTCGCCCGGGACGGGACCGGCCATGGTCGCCGTCGGCATCGCCGCGATTCCCGGCTTCGCGCGCGTCGCACGCTCCGGGACGCTGCAGGTCCTGGGCTCCGAATACGTCCGCGCCGCGCGAGCCTCGAACCGTCGGATCCCGGCCATCGCCGTCGTCCACGTGCTGCCGAACATCGCCGGAATGGTCATCGTCCAGGCGTCCGTGGCGTTCGCGATCTCCGTCCTCGCCGAGGCGGGACTGTCCTTCCTCGGACTCGGCACCCAGGCCCCGACTCCGTCGTGGGGCCGGATGCTGCAGGAGTCCCAGCAGTACCTGTCCACCCACCCCGAACTCGCCCTGTGGCCGGGAGTGTTCATCGCGCTCGCCGTGCTCGGGTTCAATCTCTTGGGCGATGGGCTGCGCGACCGGTTCGACCCGAAGATGGAGGCCCGAGGTGCCTGAGAACCTGCTCGAGGTCCGTGACCTCACCATCACCCCTGCCGGAGCGGACGCTCCGGTGCTCCACGATGTCAGTCTCAGCCTGGCACCGGGTGAGCGGGTCGGACTCATCGGCGAATCCGGGTCGGGGAAATCCCTCACCGCCCAATCCGTGATGGGCCTGCTGCCCGAAGAGCTGCACGCCCGTGGCCAGGTGCACCTGCAGGGGCATTCCGGGAACCTTCTCGAGGCGAACGAGAAGACCCTGGCCGGGCTGCGCTCGGACATCGTGTCCATGGTGTTCCAGGAACCCATGAGCGCCCTCAACCCGCTCATGCGCATCGGCGACCAGATCGCCGAAGTGCTGCGCATCCACGGAAAGGCGCCGCGGGGGCAGACCCCGACACGTGTGCGCGAACTGCTCCACGACGTCCACATGCCCGACCCTGACAGCGCCCGGTTCGCCTACCCGCACCAGCTGTCGGGCGGGCAGCGGCAGCGCGTCATGCTCGCGATCGCCCTGGCCAATTCGCCGAGGCTGCTCATCTGCGACGAGCCCACCACCGCCCTCGACGTCACCGTGCAGAAGCATATGCTCGACCTCATCGCCGAGCGGGTCTCGGCAGTCGAGGCAGGGCTGCTGTTCATCACGCACGACCTCGCGGTCGTCGCCGGAGTCTGCGATCGGGTCATCGTCATGTACCGCGGCCGCATCGTCGAGTCCGGCAGCGTCGACGAGATCTTCACCGCACCCAAGCACGAATACACGCGAGGACTCCTGGCATCTTCGGATCTCGAAGCCACCGACGACCGCGGCCGACTCTTCACGCTCAAGACCGCGCTCGCCTACTCGGGGCCGCAGATCGGCGAAGCAGAGTCTTCGGCCGAGGTGGGGGAGCCGGGGGATCTTCGCGACGAACCGCAGACCTCGACCCGACCGGATCACCCCGGCACGTCCGTCGCGGGGTCGACGGACGAAGACAGCGTCAGGACCGCCTCGGCGGGGGACGGCGTCAGGACCACCTCGGTGAGGGACGGCGTCAGGACCACCTCGGTGAGGGAATCGGGGCCGCTCATCGAGGTCTCGGACGTCACCCGGGTCTTCCGCGGACGCGGACTCTTCGGTCGCAGACGATCGGACGTCACCGCCCTGGGCGGGATCGACTTCAGTGTCGCGGCCGGAGCCCGCCTGGGCATCGTGGGGGAGTCGGGATCGGGGAAGTCAACGCTGCTGAACATCCTCTCCGGCCTCGATCGACCGACGACCGGGCATGTGCGCGTCGGCGACATCCGAGTCGAAGCCGCGAGCTCACAGGCTCTGCGCCGCTTGCGCGAGAATCTGCAGATCGTGTTCCAGGACCCGTTCGCCTCGCTCGACCCGCGGATGCGCATCGCCGATATCGTCGCCGAACCGCTCATCGCCGCCGGAGTCGACAAGGACGAACGCGCAGCACGGGTCGAGGAGATGATCGCCGCCGTGGACCTCGACGCGGACTCCCTGCGCCGGTACCCGCACCAGTTCTCCGGCGGGCAGCGACAGCGCATCTCGATCGCCCGGGCCCTCGTGACCAGACCGCAGATCCTCGTCGCCGATGAACCGGTCTCCGCCCTCGACGTCTCGGTGCGTGCGCAGGTCCTCAACCTGCTCACCGACCTCGTCGACGAGTACGCACTGACTCTCCTCTTCGTCTCCCACGACCTCGGCGTCGTCAAACACCTGTGCTCCGAGGTCATCGTCATGATAGCCGGACAGATCGTCGAATCGGGTGCGACGGAGGACATCTACGCGAACCCGCAGGAGGAGTACACGCGGCGCCTCATCGCCGCCACCCCGAGCCTGGCCGAAGCGCTCGCCGGATAGACCGGCTCGCGCGCGGGACGCGACGAACCATCGAGAGAAAGGGCAGCATATGACCACATCGCTTGCCGACCGCAGTGCGGCCGAAATGGCAGCCGGATTCGCCGGCGGGGACTTCGACCCGGTCGAGGTGCACTCCGCGGTCGTCGACCGCATGAACGACTGCGAACCGACCATCAACGCCCTGTTCCACCGCGACGACGAACGCTCCCGGGACGCCGCCGCTGCCAGCGCAGCACGCTGGCGAGAGGGCCGACCGCTGAGCGACCTCGACGGGGTGCCCGTGACGATCAAAGAGAACATCGCCCGCCGCGGAGTTCCGCTGCCCAGCGGCCACGCCTGGGTGGAGATGCCGGTGGCCGGCCACGACGCCCCGATCACCGAGCGTCTCGAAGCAGCCGGAGCCGTCATCCTCGGGTCGACGACGATGCCCGACTGGGGAATGCTCTCCTCGGGAGTGTCCTCTCTGCACGGAATCACCCGTTCACCGCTGGACCCGAGCCTGACCACTGGAGGGTCGAGCGCAGGAGCCGGAGCCGCGGCAGCCGCCGGATACGGGCCCATCCACATCGGCTCCGACATCGGCGGATCCATCCGCCTGCCGTGCACGTGGCTCGGTCTGGCCGGGCTCAAGCCCAGCTTCGGCCGCGTGCCGCTCGACGCCCCCTATCTGGGCAGGTGCGCGGGACCGCTGGCGCGGACGATGGCCGATGTCAAAGCCGCCATGGACATCATCTGCGCCCCGGACGATCGCGACTATTCGCGGCTGCCGCGCTTCGCCGCCGATGATGCGCAGTCTCTGCCGGGCAGCGACTCGGCTGAAGCCTTCGACCCGCGGGGACTGCGCATCGGCGTGCAGCTCGACGCAGGGTGCGGGGTCGCCGCAGATGCGCAGGTGCGTTCCGCCGTCACCGAGGCAGCAGAGAGGTTCTCTGCGGCCGGAGCAGAAATCGTCACGGTCGATCCATTCATCGACGATGATCTGCTCCGCGACATGGATCTGTTCTGGCGGGTCCGGTCGTGGGCCGACCTCAAGGCGCTGCCCGTCGACGAACAGGCGCTCATCCTGCCCTATATCCAGCAGTGGGCACAGGACGGAGCCGATACCAGCGGAGTCGACCTGATGCGCTGCTATCACAGCGTTCAGGAGATCCGGCGGCGGACGATCGATGCCACTGCCGAGTTCGACCTGGTCATCTCGCCGACGGCTCCGGACGCGGCATTCCCAGCCGAGCAGCCGATGCCGTACCCGCAGGTGCACGAACCGATGGGGCATATCGGGTTCACCATGCCGTTCAACATGTCAGAACAGCCGGCGGCGACGGTACTGGCCGGATCCATGGACGACAGGCGGACCATCGGAGTGCAGATCGCCGGACGACGGTTCGCCGACGAACTCGTCATGGCCGCCGGTGCCTGGTTCGAAGCCGCGGCCGACTTCGAACTGCCGACTCGGTCGGTCGGGGTCTGAGAGAACGACGACAGCGGGCCTGTGACGACCGGGAATCGGTCGTCACAGGCCCGCTGTGACTTGAACGTCGCCTCGGTTACGGTGGTGTCTCAGCTCGGGGAGGTGCGGTGCACCGTCTCGGAGGTAGAACCTGGGATCAGAAGTCGAAGAATTCGACCGAGAGCTTGTCTCCGTCGATCTTCACGTTTCCGGACACCGACAGGGAGTTGCCGTTGGAGAAGTACGAGGAGCCGGCGCGCTTGCCGTCGACGGAGAAGTTGAACTTACCGGGCTTCTCGGTGAAGAACGAGCCGGTGCTCGTGTCCCCGGCGCCGAAGCTGGCCTTCACCTTCGGCATCTCCTTCATGTCCCATTTGGCGGTGTTCTTCTTCGCCAGATCATCGAGCTTCTTGTCCGAACCGCCGACGGGGATCTCGGTCGGGTCGTACTTGATGAAGTCGCACTTCGGTTCGATGCTCTTGTTGTCGAAGCACTTCTTGAGTTCCTTCTCGACCTGTTTCTGAACTTCCTTGTCGAAGGCACCGGTCGGGGACAGATCGAGGTTGAGGGTGGTGGGGGACACCTGGCCCTTGTTCGGCTGTCCGCCGGGGGCGAAGGCCTTCGGGAAGTTCACCTTGGCCGTATCGGAAGCCTCGGAGATCCACTTGCTCTTCGGAATCGTGAAGTCGTAGCTGCCGGGGTAGACGGCGAACGACGTGGTGCCCGACTTCGCCTTGTAGTCCTTGCCGTTGACGGAGAGACCGTCGGCACCGGGAACATCGAGGGAGATGACGTTGAGGTCGGGGCCCTTCATCGTCCACTTGTCGAAGAACAGGTCCTGTTTGCCGTCCTTCGTCGCGGCGAGCTCCACATTGTAAGGGCTGCCGTCGAGCTCGTAGGACACGACGACGGTGCCCTTGTCCCCGTCGGTCTTCGACGATTCGACCTTGGCCTTCTCGATCCTCGCCGATGAGGAATCGGTGAATTCCTTCTGCAGCAGATCGAGGTTCGTGCCCTCAGGCCGTGTCGAGGGGGCGATCTTCTCCGCGGCTGCGAAATCACCCTTGTTCAGGGCTTCGACGTAGTCCTCGGCGACCTTGTCGGGTCCGTACTTGTTCTTGTTCACGCTGCCGATGACGAAGAACCCGACGAGGACGAGGATGATGACCAGCGCGACCGCACCGAGAGTGATGAAGAGCGGAAGCTTGCTCTTCTTCTTGTCGGGGCGATTCTCGGCACGCGTCGCGGTGCTCTGACCGCCTGCGAAACCCGGAGCCGGTGCAGGCTGCGGAATCGCCTGCGACGGACCGGACCCGGTCTGTTGGGCGTTCGGACCCGACCCCGTCTGATACTGCCCGGACTGGTTCTGGGCGGAGTTGTACTGGCCCGGCGGGTTCTGGGCGCCGGGGTAAGGTGCCTGATTCGACGTCCCCGGATATGCCGCATTCGAATACTGACCGCCTGGCTGCTGACCGCCCTGCGGCTGAGCGCCTTGCGATTGAGCCCCGGGGTAGCCGCCGTTCGGCTGCTGCGGGCTCTGGTATTGGCTGTTCGGATACTGCCCGTTCTGAGGCTGGTCGCTCGGAGACGGGGCGCCGGGATAGGGACCCGCCTGTGGGCCGCCCTGACCATTCGCTCCGCCCTGCTGGCCGGAGTTGAAGGACTGATCGTTCTGGGCGCCGGGACCCGAGTACTGAGGCGGTTCGTTCTGCTGAGAAGCAGCCGGAGCGACCGTCGGTCGTTCCGGCGCATCGCTGCCAGGAGCTCCCAAGGGCGGTGCCTGGTCATCGGGCACCGAGGAACCGCTGCCGGACTGAGCCGAACCGTCGGTTGCGGTGGGGGCATCATCGGAGGAGGTGTCATCGGAGACCGAATCCGGAAGGCCCTCATCCGTCGGCGGCTCCGACTCGGGCTTCGGTCCGCCGTTCTCCGGAGGCTCGCTGGGTGGTGGCGGGAAATTGGGGTGATCGTTCCCGTTGCTCATCGTGGGGTCATCCTTTGCGTGTACAAGCCTGTCCTGGCGCAATTGTACTTCCCGGAGCAGGGAATCGCGTGGTCAATACCGGGAAGCCGAGCCGGGTTAGGCGAAA
Source organism: Brevibacterium sp. MGP-B1 (assembly GCF_057766545.1). Classification (NCBI taxonomy): domain Bacteria; kingdom Bacillati; phylum Actinomycetota; class Actinomycetes; order Micrococcales; family Brevibacteriaceae; genus Brevibacterium; species Brevibacterium sp. MGP-B1. The sequence goes on from NZ_CM173407.1 coordinate 589,927, forward strand.
ATGGTCCTGATGCACACTTCTCCTCACCCTCAGCCCTACCGTCGGACGATCTTCGCAGCCCTCATGGAAGTCGTGAAGATCGACCTCATCGTCGTCCCCGCTGGATTCGTCGTCGCCATCGTCTTCTGGATCATCGGGCTCGGCTCGCAGCTGCCGTACTCGGCGATTCCCGAATGGGCGTTCGCACTGTGGGCGACGGTGTCAGGACTGAGTGTCTCGACCCTCGGATTCGACTTCTCGCTGGCACCGAGCCTCGTGACTGTCGGCCTGTGGCTGTTGGTGGCAACGGGGGCCAAACGAGTGGCCCGCAGCACGGCAGCGGACAGCCCGGCCGAGAGCGACGACGATTTCGGCGGATGGTGGGCGCTCATGGGGACAGCTCTGGGCACCTTCGTCGTGGCCTACACCGGTCCTCTGCTCGTCGTAGCGATCCTGGTCGGGCAGGCCACGGTGACTCCGCTCGGATTCCTTCGGCTCTTCCTCTTCCTCGTCACAGCTGTGGCGTGGGCCTTCATTCGGGTGCGAGGAATCGGTGACATTCCCGGATTGGCTGTGGTCGCCGACGACACCTGGAATGTCTCCGTCGGACTCGCACGCCGTCTGCTGTGGGCCGCTGCGGCACTTGGTGCGATCGTGCTCGTCGCCGGAATCGTGATCCGCTGGAGCGATGTCGCCGACACTGTGCAGGTCTACAGCTCACCGGTCGCCGCCGGCATCGGCCTCATCGTCGTTCAGGCGCTCTTCGCCCCGAGCATCCTCTTCTCAGCCTTGTCATGGACCGCCGGGACGGGAGTGAGCATCGGCGGGGCCGGGACGAGCTCTGCATTCTCGTCGTCTACGGTGCCCGTGCCCGATGTGCACGTGCTGCAGCTGCTGGACGGTGACTATCCCGCGTGGACGGCGGCCGCACCGGCACTTCTCGTGCTGCTCGGCCTGCTGTGCGTCATCCTCGGTCGCGAGCGAGCACGCGACATCGCCGCAGAGTCGTGGACGGGACTGGGGCTTGCGATCGGGATTCTGTTCGTCGCCCTCGAGGTACTCGCACTGTTCGCCGGTGGAGCCCTGGGCCCGCTGGGCCTGTCCGGATTCGGACCCTCGGCACTGACGTCGGCGCTGGCGATCACTGGGTGGATCGGTGTGGGAATGGCCGCCGGCCTCCTGCTGATCAGACTCTCCGGTCTGCACGTCGAATATTCCGAATTCGCCGAGGACCACGAAGAGGACGCTGACGACGAGGAGGGCACGGCGGACGCGTTCGAAGAGGACCGTACAACGGATGCGTTCGATGAGGACGAACCGGAATCGCTCGCTGACGACATCGTCGACGAAGACGAACCGCGGTAGACGAGGGCGCCGCCTCGGTGACGGAGTGGGCTGCCTCGGTGAGGCAGCGTACTCACCGCGGCTGTGGCGTGAACGGAAGTCCGCCTCGGTGACGGGTCAGGCGTGAACCGAGGGCATCCTCGGTGAGGGGTCAGCGCTGAACGATCAGGGCCTTGCCCCGTGGATCACTTGGTGCCGGGCAGATCGAGATCCTGACCGGTGACCTGCTTGAACCAGTCACCCAGACCCGACTGATACTCACTCGAGCACGAGAGCTGCGCCTGCTGTGTGATCGCATCGCGCAGGCATTCCTCGTACTTCGACTGCACCGGCCAGAGGATGACCGAGGACATCGTGGAGAAGATGAGGTAGATGCTGAGCAGACCGCCGAGGATGCCCAAGGACATGTTCCGGCGCTGCTTGGTCTTGACGACGGCGACGATGTACTTCACCGACCAGACGACGGCAGCGATGGCGAAGCCGATGGCGGCGAGCTTGAACGGCAGCTGATACGTGAACGTCAGCACCGAAGCGAGGATCAGCAGTATCAGGACGAGCCCGTGTCGTGCCGGTGCGGCCTGTGCCTCCTCTTCGGGAGTCGGCGCCTTCTTCTCTTCGGTATTCTGCGGTGACGTCACCGGATCAGTTTCTCACAGTCGACTGACAAATGCCTCGGCGGGCTGTGTCCGCACGATGACAGCAGGGCATCGTCCATGTGCTGCAGACGTTAGACTGTGCGGGTGCGCATCGTTCTTCTGGCATCAGGATCCGGTACCCTCACGCAGTCCGTCATCGACGCTTTCGCCGACGGGACCCGCGGAGTCGACATCGTCGCCATCGGGGCCGACTCGGCCACCGCAGGGGTCCTGACCCGAGCCGAACAGCATGAGATTCCCTCCTTCGTCGTCCGGCCCAAGGACTTCGCCGACCGCGACGAGTGGAACCTGGCGCTGAAGGACACGGTGGCCGAGCTCGCACCGGACTGGGTGGTCTCCGCCGGTTTCATGCGCATCCTCGGTCCCAGCTTCGTCGACGCCTTCCCGTCCCGGATCATCAACACCCACCCGGCGCTGCTGCCGTCGTTCCCGGGTGCACACGGGGTCCGCGACGCGCTCGCCCATGGGGTGAAACTGACCGGCGGAACCATCCACCTCGTCGACACCGGAGTCGACACCGGACCGATCATCACTCAGTACGCGGTGCCCATCGGCGATGACGACACCGAGGAGACCGTGCACGAGAACATCAAAGCCCGGGAACGCGAAGAACTCGTGCGCCTGCTGACACATCTGGCCCACACCGACCTCGTCGTCGAAGGGCGACATGTCCGCGGATATGTCGCCTCGGCGATGACCGCCCACTGACCCCGCCGTGAGAAGAACCGACCGGCAACCGAACCTCGAGGAGGATCTGTGACAGGAACCCGCGCGATCAAGAGAGCGCTGATCAGCGTTTACGACAAGACCGGGCTGGAGGAGCTGGCTCGCGGCCTCCACGCCGCCGGAGTCCAGATCGTGTCGACCGGATCCACGGCAGCGAAGATCGCCGAGGCGGGAGCCGCGGTGACGAAGGTCGAAGACCTCACCGGGTTCCCCGAATGCCTCGAAGGGCGGGTCAAGACCCTTCACCCACGCGTCCACGCCGGCATCCTCGCCGACACCCGCAAGCCTGAGCACCTGGAACAGCTGTCCGAACTCGAGATCGAGCCCTTCGACCTCGTCATCGTCAACCTCTATCCGTTCGCCGACACCGTCGCGAGCGGAGCCGGCTTCGACGACTGCATCGAACAGATCGACATCGGCGGACCCTCAATGGTGCGTGCGGCGGCGAAGAACCACCCCACGGTCACCGTCGTGACCGATCCGGCCGACTACTCGGCCGTGCTCGACGCAGCCGCCGGGGACGGCTTCGACATCGATGCCCGCCGCACCTTCGCCGCCCGCGCCTTCGCCCACACTGCGGCCTACGACGCGGCAGTCGCCTCCTGGTTCGCCGCGGAACTCGCCACCGATGAGAAGGCCGCATTCGCCGGCCTCACCGGAGAGAAGATCGCCGACCTGCGCTATGGAGAGAACCCGCACCAGGCTGCCGCCGTGTACTCCGACGGCACCGTCGGAATCGCCGGTGCGAAACTGCTCGGCGGCAAGGCGATGTCGTACAACAACTACACGGACACCGATGCCGCGATTCGCGCGGCATTCGATTTCGAGCAGCCGGCCGTCGCCATCATCAAGCACGCGAACCCCTGCGGAATCGCCGTCGGAGAGACCGCGGCCGCAGCGCACAAGGCCGCCCACGAATGCGATCCGCTGTCGGCCTATGGCGGCGTCATCGCCACGAACCGCGAGGTCGACGCAGAGCTCGCAGCATCGATCAAGCCGATCTTCACAGAATGCTTGGCCGCTCCGTCGTTCAGCCCCGAGGCACTTGAGATCCTCACGGCGAAGAAGAACCTGCGACTGCTCGAACTCGGCGACATCGCTGTGCCCACAGACGAGATCAAGCCGATCAGCGGTGGATTTCTCGTGCAGGACCGCGACGCCTTCCAGGCGGACGGCGACTCCGTCGAGAACTGGACCCTGGCCGCTGGTCCGGCAGCTGCACCCGAGGTCCTCGCGGATCTCGAATTCGCGTGGAAGGCCGGACGGGCTGTGAAGTCCAACGCGATCCTGCTCGCCAAGGGCGGAGCCTCGGTGGGTGTGGGCATGGGCCAGGTCAACCGCGTCGACTCGGCCAAACTCGCCGTCGAACGTGCCGGAGCCGAACGCGCCACCGGTGCGGTCGCAGCCTCCGACGCCTTCTTCCCCTTCCCCGACGGTCTGCAGATCCTCATCGACGCAGGAGTCACCGCCGTGGTGCAGCCCGGCGGATCGATCCGCGACGATGAGGTCATCGCGGCCGCGGAGGCGGCAGGGATCACGATGTACCTGACCGGGAGCCGCCATTTCTTCCACTGAGATGAAGCGACCTCACCCCCGCCATGCACGGCGGGGGAGAGGACCGGTCGCGAAGCGATGGATCTACTGGAAACGGCGATACGCGCATCCCACCCGGCGTGACTGGGTGCTGCTCGGCTGTCTCCTGGGAGTCGCCGCCGCCGCGGCGTGCTCCGTCATCGACTTCCGCCTCGGTGCTGTCGTCCTCGCGGTCGTCCCCGCCGGCCTCGCCGGGTTCCGTGCGATGCCGCCGCCGTGGACCGAAGTGTGGGCGAATCGGTCGAAGGCCGTCGACATCACGACCTGTCTGCTGTTCGCCGGACTGCTGGTCGGGCTTGCGTTCCTCGTACCGCTGACCCGCTGAGGAGCCGGTCTCGGCGACGTTCTATATGTGCATTTGCTGAGAAATGGGACGCGCAGGTGTCGTCACGTCGACAATAGTGGCAAGGTGAGTGGCGTCAGAGGTTCGCTTCGAACCTTTTCCGATGAAAGGAGACAGCATGGGACTCGACGATCTTACTAACAAAGCCAAGGACGCCTTGAATAGCGATAAGGGTGAAGAGATCAGCGACCAGGGCCTGGACAAGGCCTCGGACGCAGCCAACAATGTCACCGGTGGAAAGTTCGAAGACCAGATCAATCAGGGTCGCGACGGAGCCGATGACAAGCTCGGCAACGAATGATCTTTAATCCATAGCCGCGTCCGGCATGGATGAGCGCCGAGGAGAATGTGATTCTCCTCGGCGCTTTCTTGTGTTCTGGCTAGCGTCAGTCGATACAGTTTTCGGGACACTAGTGGCTTCGCTGCGCGAGCGAACGGCTCAGTGCAGTGGATGCACGGCTCGGCCGTGCATCCACGTGCACCGTTGCCTCAGCTGAGTTTTTCGATCGGGGCGTAGCGCAGCAGCAGCCGCTTCGATCCGGCCGAACCGAAGTCGACGACGGCCACGGTCTTGTCTCCGACACCGTTGACTTCGGTGACGGTGCCGAGCCCGAAGGACTCGTGCGAGACCTTCTCGCCGACCTCGACGGAGATGACCTCACGATTGGGTCGGATCCGATTGGGGAATCCGGCAACCGGTGTCGACGAACTCGCACTCGCGCGTGAGCGGGAGCTGCCACCGGACGACCGTGATGACCCGAAGCCGCGCGATCCTCCCGAGTATCCGGACGAATAGCCGCCGGAGCCAAAACCTCCGGAACCGAAGCCGCCCGAAGCGAACCCGCCGGAGAAGCTGCCCGTGTTCTCCCAATTGATGAGGTTCTCCGGGATCTCGGACAGGAACCGGCTCGGCGGATTGTATTGAGGCTGACCCCACATACTTCGAGTCTCGGCGCGAGTGACGAGCAGACGCTGCCGTGCACGCGTGAGCCCGACATACGCCAGACGTCGCTCCTCCGACAGCTCCTGCGGATTCTCGAAGGAACGCGAATGCGGGAATCCTCCGTCTTCGAGCCCGGTGAGGAAGACCACCGGGAACTCGAGTCCCTTGGCCGTGTGCAGAGTCATCAGTGTGACCTGACCGAGTTCGGCGTCGGGGATCTGATCGGTGTCCGAGGCCAGAGCCACCTGTTCGAGGAACTGATCGATGGCCGCCGCGCCGACGCCCGGGTCGGTGGAGGCGTCAGCGGAACCGGCGTCATCGACGTCGGGGTCGACCGCCTCGGCGGCGGTTTCGGTCTCTGTAGCGGTCGTCTCAGGCGCGGTGGTCGCCTCGGTGTCGGTACCTGTGTTGGTGTCGCTGTCATCCGGGGTGTCCGGTTCCGCAACCGCGGCAGCCTCCCGAGTGGCGACGAAATCCTCGGCCACGGCGACGAGTTCGGCGAGGTTGTCGACACGGGATTCGTCCTGCGGATCGGTGCTCTTCTGCAGCGATTCGAGGTACCCGGACTGTTCGAGGATCGCCTCGATGACCCGGGAGAGCGGGGAGGACTCGGCTGTGGAGCGCAGATCCTGCATGAGATCGTAGAACTTCTGCACCGAGGTCAGGGCGCGCGAACTCAGGTGCGGGATCTCGTCGAGGCGTCCCAGTGCGGTGAAGAAGCTGATGTTCTCCCGGTCGGCGAAGTCGGCGATGATGCCCTCGGTGCGGTCGCCGATGGAGCGTTTGGGCACATTGAGGATGCGGCGCAGATTGACGTCGTCATCGGGGTTGGCGACGACGCGCAGGTAAGCGAGGGCGTCCTTGATCTCCTTGCGCTCGTAGAAGCGGGTGCCGCCGACGACCTTGTACGGGATTCCGGAACGGACCAGCGCATCTTCGATGGCGCGCGACTGAGCGTTCGTGCGGTAGAACACGGCGAAGTCACCATAGGTGTACTTCTCCTCGTCGATGAGGTCATCGATGCGGTCGACGATGAACCGGGCTTCACCTTGTTCGTTCTCGGCCACCCAGCCGACGATCTGCTCGCCTGAACCCTCCGAGGTCCACAGCTTCTTCTCGCGGCGGTCGTCGTTGTTCGCGATCACGGCATTGGCGGCGTCGAGGATGTTCTGCGTCGACCGGTAGTTCTGTTCCAACAGAATGGTGTCAGCGTTCGGGAAGTCCTTCTCGAACTCGACGATGTTGCGCACCGTGGCGCCGCGGAAGGCATAGATCGACTGGTCGGCGTCGCCGACGACGGTGAGTTCGGCACCCGTCGGCCCTCCTGCGCCGTCACCGGCCAGGGCTTTGATCAGGGCGTACTGTGCGGGGTTCGTGTCCTGGTACTCGTCGACGAGGATATGGCGGAACCGGCGGCGGTAGGAATCGGCCACCTCGGGGAAGGCGCCGAAGAGGTGGACGGTCTCCGCGATGAGGTCGTCGAAGTCGAAGGCATTGGCCAGCCGCAGACGGGAGGTGTAGCGCTTGAAGACGTCGGCGAGCACCTCATCGGCGGGATTGTTGGGCCGCGGGATGAAGTCGTCCGGGGTCTGCAGGTCGTTCTTGAGGTTCGAGATCCGGTGCAGGATGGCCCGCGGGGCGTACTTCTTCGTGTCGAGGCCGAGCTCCTTGAGGATCTGGGCGACGAGCCGCTGCGCATCCTGGGCGTCGTAGATCGTGAAATTCGACTTCATGCCCAGCACCTTCGCCTCGCGGCGGAGGATGCGCACACACGAGGAGTGGAAGGTCGAGACCCACATGGCGCGGGAGGCAGGGCCGACGATCGAGGACACACGTTCGGCCATCTCTTTCGCAGCCTTGTTCGTGAACGTGATCGCCAGGACTTCGCCGGGGTGGGCGCGACCGGTGGCCAAGGCGTAGGCGATACGTCGGGTGAGCACGGTCGTCTTGCCCGATCCGGCTCCGGCGACGATGAGCAGCGGGGATCCCGTATGGATCACGGCCTCGCGCTGCCTGGGGTTGAGCCCGGTGAGGAGTTCGGCCGCTCGGGAGTCGGCGCCGGCGGCATGGTCGGTGTGTTCAGCTGCAGCAGTCATGTCGCCCCCAACGATACCGTCAGCCTCAGACACGAGCTCACACCCCTCAGAACTACCTGACGGCGGCCCAGCAACCTCGCGCGAGGTTGCTGGGCCGCCGTCAGGTAGCAATTGGGGAAGGTCAGTGGATGAAGACGGCCACGATGACGTTGATGACCGCGAAGGCCACCACCAGGTGCGCCATGGTCGCCGACGGGTTCGCCACCTTCACGCCTGCCCCGCCCTCTGCAGGGGCAGAGGCGGCGAAGGCCTTCTGCTTCTTGTTGCCGATGAACGCGAAGACAGTGACGAGGATCGCCACGACCAGTTTGATGCCGAGCTTCATATGGTTGACCTCGCCATCGCCCATCTCGGCGAGACCCATGAGCAGCAGGCCGGTGACCAGCTGCAGATAGGCGCCGTGCAGCATTCCGGGCATCACTTTGGGGGAGCGGATGACGGTGAAATAGCCGCCGACGATGATGGCCATACCCAGCAGATGCAGGGTCAGAAGAATCTCGCGTAGAATTTCCATACAGTTAATCGTAGTGGCATGATGGTGTCTCGTGAGCGCGGGCCCCTCTACTGGTGCACGCTGTTCCGCCCTGGTGTAATGGCAGCACGCCGGCCTTTGGAGCCGTGCAGTATAGGTTCGAATCCTATGGGCGGAGCTGGCCCAACCCGACATGCGAAGGATTCAACTATGTCGCAGACTCATCCGACCGCCGTCATCGTTCTGGCAGCGGGCCAAGGCACTCGAATGAAGTCGGCTCTTCCCAAGGTGATGCATCCCATCGGCGGACGCTCCCTGCTCCATCACTCCGTCGCCGCGGCGGCTGGAACCTCTCCCGACCACCTCATCGTCGTCGTCCGCCATGAGCGCGATCAGCTCGTCGCCCACCTCGACTCCCTTCCCGTGTCCTCCCAGAGAACCCTGCTCATCGCCGATCAGGATGAGGTTCCGGGCACCGGTCGCGCCACTGAATGTGCGCTCACCCAGCTGCCCGAGGACCTCAGCGGAACCGTCGTCGTCACCTACGGCGATGTGCCGCTGCTGACGACGGAGACCATCAACGGCCTCGTCGAGATCCACGAATCCAACGCCAACGCCGTGACCGTCCTGTCCGCCGAGGTGGACGACCCGACCGGGTACGGCCGCATCGTCCGCGACGCGAACGGATCCCTGCTGCGCATCGTCGAGCAGAAGGACGCCGGAGACGAAGAACGGGCCATCCGTGAGATCAACTCCGGCATCTACGCCTTCGACGCCGCGGCGCTCAAAGAGGGCCTGGCCTCGCTGACGACCGACAACGCGCAGGGTGAGAAGTACCTCACCGACGTCATCGGACATTCCCGTGAGACGGGTCGCCCCGTCGCCGCCACGGCCACCGACGACCTGTGGCAGGTCGAGGGAGCCAACGACCGCGTGCAGCTGGCGAACCTCGGCAAGGAGCTCAACCGCCGGCAGTGTGAGAAGTTCATGCGTGCCGGTGTCTCCATCATCGACCCCGACACCACGTGGATCGACGTCGACGTGTCCATCGCCGCCGATGTGACGATCCTGCCGGGCACCCAGCTGCTGGGCGCCACCGACATCGGTGCCGGCGCCGTCGTCGGCCCCGACACCACCCTCAAGGACACCGAGGTGGGGGAGAACGCCAAGGTCGTGCGCACCCACGGTGAACTCGCCGTCGTCGGTCCGGAAGCCAACGTCGGACCGTTCGCCTACCTGCGTCCGGGTACCAAGCTCGGCGAGTCCGGAAAGATCGGCACCTTCGTGGAGACGAAGAACGCCGATATCGGCAAGGGTGCGAAGGTGCCCCACCTCTCCTACGTCGGCGATGCGGAGATCGGGGAGGGCTCGAACATCGGAGCCGCCTCGGTGTTCGTCAACTACGACGGCGTCAACAAGCACCGCACCGTCATCGGCAAGCATGCACGCATGGGCTCGGACAATATGTATGTCGCCCCTGTCACCGTGGGCGACGGCGCCTATTCGGGTGCAAGCACGACGGTGCGCAAGGATGTCCCTGCAGGAGCGCTGGCCATCTCGGTGGCCCCACAGCGCAACCTGGAGGGCTGGGTTCAGACAAACCGTCCGGGCACGCCTGCAGCGCAGGCGGCCGAAAACGCATCCGAAGGGGAACGGATCAGTGAATGAGATAACGACGGCGGGCGATAAGAAGCTCGTCCTGGTGAGCGGTCGGGCAAATCCCGAACTCGCCGAGCAAGTCGCGGAGAATCTGGGGACCGAACTCCTCCCCACCGACATCTACAACTTCGCGAACGGCGAGATCTACGTCCGCTACTCCGAGTCAGTGCGCGGCAGCGACGTCTTCGTCCTCCAGTCCCACTGCGCTCCCATCAACGAATGGCTGATGGAGCAGCTGATCATGGTCGACGCCCTCAAGCGTGCATCGGCCAAGCGCATCACCGTCATCGCACCGTTCTTCCCGTACGCCAGGCAGGACAAGAAGCACCGCGGACGTGAGCCCATCTCCGCTCGCCTCGTCGCCGATCTGTACAAGACCGCCGGCGCCGACCGCATCATCACCGTCGACCTGCACACCGCACAGATCCAGGGCTACTTCGACGGCCCCGTCGACCACCTGATCGCGATGCCGATCCTCGCCGGCTACGTCAAGGACAAGTACCCCGGCGACCTCGCCGTGGTCTCGCCCGACGCCGGTCGCATCAAGGTCGCGGAGAACTGGTCGAACTCGCTGGGCGGAGTGCCGCTGGCCTTCATCCACAAGACCCGCGACATCACCCGACCGAACGAGACCAAGGCCAACCGCGTCGTCGGTGAGGTCGAGGGCCGCACCTGCGTGCTCGTCGACGACATGATCGACACCGGCGGCACCATCGTCCAGGCCGCCGATGCCTGCATGGCCGCCGGCGCCAAGGGCGTCATCGTCGTGTCCACCCACGCCGTGTTCTCCGGCCCGGCCGTCGAACGCCTGTCGAACTCCGTGGCCGAAGAGGTCATCGTCACGAACACTCTGCCGCTGAGCGAGGACAAGATCTTCGACAAGCTCACCGTGCTCTCGATCGCCCCGCTCATCGCTCGTGCCGTGCACGAGGTCTTCGAAGACGGATCGGTCACGAGCCTCTTCGAGGTCTGATCCCGAAGGCTGAGACCCCGTGATCCGCGCAGTCGCGCCGGATCTGATGCGAACCCCGAGTCGATGCGGCTCGGGGTTCGCATCGTCTGGACTGCCGTGAGGTCCTACACTGGAGGCAAGACTTCGGCGAAGGGATCAGGGACGATGTCCTCACACGATTACAACCGGTACCGCGTGGACGTCCCCGGCGGGCAGCTGTCCGTGGGAGTGTGGGAGCCGGTGGCGAGCGGCCCCGGGCGTGTGCCCACCGTGTGCGTCATCCACGGCATCACCTCCAACCACCTGTTCTTCGCGGGCCTCGTCTCCGCCCTGCCCGGCGTCCGCATCATCGGGCCCGACCTGCGCGGACGAGCCGACTCGCGCACCCTGCCCGGCCCGTTCGGGATGGCCGCCCACGCCGAGGATGTCACCGCCGTGCTCGATGCCTTCGCCCCGGAGGGTCCGGTCACCCTGGTCGGTCATTCCATGGGCGGGTTCGTCGCCATGACGCTGGCCGGAATGTCGGCTGAGCAGAACGTCGACACCGGCGCCGAGGCGGCTCGCCGTTTCCGCGGACCCGTCCTCATCGACGGGGGACTTCCCCTGCCTGTGGGGCAGCCCCATGGAGACGGCCCCGTCGATGACCTCAACGATGAGGACCTCGACACCGATGATCTCATCGCCGCCGTCCTCGGCCCGGCCGCCGAGCGGCTGTCGATGACCTTCGGCAGCGTCGAGGAGTACTTGGCGTTCTTCGCCGCTCACCCCGCTTTCGTCGACGGCCTCGACACCGTGGCGACCGAGAGCTTCGTCTACGATCTGGCGGCCAAGGACGACCATTCGTTCCAACCGTCGACGTCGGTGGAGGCGATGCAGGCCGATTCGGCCGACATGTACACCGGTTCCGCCTACCGTGATGCCCTGGAGGCGATCATGGGCAGTGACGGAACCCAGTCCGACGTGGTCTTCCTCTTCGCCGAGCGCGACCTCGTCGCCGCCGAACCGGGCCTGTACCCGCCGGAGACGACCAACGATTTCGCTCGGCAATGGCCGCAGATGGACATCGTCGATGTGCAGGGGACGAACCATTACGACATCCTCCTCACCGAAACCGGAATCGATGCGTGCGCTGCAGCCGTGACCTCTCGGATTGGTGCCGAAACGGACGGTGCCGTAGAATAGTCGGGTTGCCTCGGCGAGGGAGACTGATGTCTCCGTGATCGACGCGGTCCTGACCCACGAAACGAACCCATCGGGTTCGTGGTTCGCGTGGGTGCTCAGGCTGTTTCGCCGTGGTGCTCGAAGGTAAGTTCACCACGAAGGAGAGAAAATGGCTGACTTCAAACTTCTGGCCGAAGCTCGCAACGAGTTCGGCAAGGGCGCAGCGCGCCGCGTCCGCCGCGCGGGACGCATCCCCGCTGTCATCTACGGCCACGGCGGAGACCCCGTGCACGTCTCGCTCGAGGGCCACGCCACCATGCTGGCTCTCAAGCACGCCAACGCGCTGCTCGAGATCGAAAGCACCGACGGATCGAAGAACGTCCTCGCCATCGCGCGCGACGTCCAGATCGAGCCCGTCCGTCGTGATATCGAGCACCTCGACCTCATCATCGTCAAGCGCGGCGAGAAGATCGAGGTCGATGTGCCGATCCACGTCGTCGGTGAAGCCGCCCCCGGCACCATGGTCTCGCAGGAAGAGTCGACCATCGCCGTCAAGGCCGATGCGACCAAGCTGCCCGAGCTCATCGAGGTCTCCATCGAAGGCCGTCCCGCCGGCGAGCACGTCCTGGCCGGTCAGGTCGAACTGCCTGCAGGCGTCGAGCTCATCGCCGACGAAGAGCAGCTCATCGTCAACGTCTCCGAAGAGATCGAGATGGACACCGAGTCCGACGCCGAGGAAGAGACTGAAGAGTCGGCCGAGGAAGAGGCTGCTGAGGAGTCCGGTGAGGAAGAGGCCTCCGAAGAGGAGTGATCTTCACTCCTCCCAGCTCTCAACGTGCCGTGAGGAGCACTGACTGACTACGCTGTTCGGTGGGTCGCCTGTTGGGCGGCCCACCGAATGCGTTTCTCAAGAGAGAACCCGGCACGCGCCTCGCCCGGCGGCGAGCAGAAGCCCCACCGCCCGGTCAGCGGGCACGGACAGGACGGACAAGGACGGCAATGTCGAACGAAGCATGGTTGGTCTTCGGACTGGGCAATCCCGGACCCAAGTACGAAACGACACGGCACAACATCGGACAGATGGTCATCGCCGAACTCGCCTCCCGCATCGGAACCACGCTGACGCGGTCGAAGCTGCGCGCAAACGTCGGCACCGGGCGGCTGCCTGGGGGCAGCGTCCCGGGGCTGCCCGGTCCGCGGGTGGTAGTGGCCACCTCGACGGGTTATATGAACGAATCCGGCGGCCCTGTGCGCGCGCTGGCCGACTTCTACGGAATCGCCACCGACCGGATCATCGCCGTCCATGACGATGTGGACATCCCCTTCGATGCCATCAAAGCCAAGCTCGGCGGGGGAGAGGGCGGGCACAACGGTCTGCGTTCGATGACCTCGGTGCTGGGGACGAAGGACTATCTCCGGGTGCGAGCGGGAGTCGGACGTCCCCCGGGGAGACAGGACACCGCCGACTATGTGCTGCGCCCGTTCACGAAGGACGAACGCACGACCCTGCCGTTGTTCATCTCCGACCTCGCGGACGCTGTCGAAGAGCTCATCGTCAATGGGCTCACCGATATGCAGCAGAAGTTCCACTCGCGCTGATCGCACCTGGGGTGCTGACCAAGCAGCGGGCGATGCCCGGGACTCAGGCCGTCTTCTGCTTCTCCGGGCGACGGTGCAGCCACCATGCGGCGACGATGCCGCCGGCGAATCCGAACAGGTGGCCCTGCCAGGAGATGTCGTTCGTCTGCGGCAGCATGCCGAAGATCATCGATGCGCCGTACGTGACGAAGATGAACAGGCCGATCGCGAAGTAGATGATCTTGCGCAGCAGGTCATCGGTGAACCAGGTGCGCAGCGCGAGGTACCCGAAGAATCCGAAGACGATGCCGGACGCACCGACGATGTGCTGGCCGGGCAGTGTGGTCAGCCACGCCCCGAGACCGGAGCTCAGTGCGGTGATGCCCGTGACTGTCCAGAAACGCCGCTTGCCTTCGAAGGCGATGACGATGCCGAGGACGAGGAACGGGAAGGTATTGGCCAGCAGATGGCCGAATCCGGAATGCAGCAGCGGCGAGGTGACCAGGCCGTAGAGCGAGAGCGGATTCCATGACTGCAGACTGAAGACGTCGAGGTCGACAGGGAGGATCGCATCGACGATCTCGATGACCCACATGACGGCCAGGACGATCAGCACCGGAGCGAACCGGGAAAGCAGATGCGACCGGTCGACGGTGGTGTTCAAGTGCGCAACTGGGGGATTCGCGGAACGGCCGGAGCGGGGAGATCCGGAGTCGGTGGAATCAGGGCCGAAGAGGAGTCGGGATTCCTCGGCGGAGAAACGGGGGGAGTGGTCGGTCATGGTCCAATTGTGGGTGATGAAGATTGGAGAACCCCGAACATCCGGGCCCTTCGGGCAATCGTGATCGTTCCGTTAGGCCCGTTATCGCCTCGAAATAATCTTCGCCGGACCCGAATCACTTGCTTTGGGATTCTGCTCTGGTCGACCCGAGGGACTTGCCGTTCGCGTCGAGAGCTTCGACGACGATCGTCGAACCGTTCGGGGTGATGTCCGCCGCCGTCTCGAAACCGCTGCGCTCGACCTCGGTGTTCTCGACGAGGTGCTCCTCGTCGTCACCGCTGAGCACCCTCCATGAAGCCACCTCGGTGGCACCGTTCCAGCTCATGTGCACCCGAGTGATGTCGGCCTGCGGCTGCGACTTCGTGGCCGTCGGGGGAGCGGTCGGCTGGGCATGCCAGTCGAAGCGGTAGGCGCGGTAGTTCGATCCGCCGGTGAAGGTGAGGTCGGCGAGCAGCTTCCCGTCCTTGGAGAACTCGGAGACATAGGGCTCCGAACCCCAGCCGAGGACGACGTTGCCGTTGGGCAGCTCCTGGAAGTTGCCCTGACTGCCCGACGAACGGTCGTCGGGGGCGGGATACTCCGTGACCACCTCGGCGCGCTTCTTCTTCTCATCGACGTCGAGGCGCAGTCCGCGGGTGTCACCGAGCCGGGGAGCGGCGTGGTTGTCGAACAGGGTCAGCGTTCCATCGGAGCGGCGCTGGGCATCGTGCTGCCAGGCGAACTGTGCGCCCTCACCCATCTCGAAGTCCGAGGCTTTGCCGCCGAGGACCCAGTTGAGGTCGGCACTCTTCCGGTCGAGCTGGTACACCGCATGGGTATTGCGTGCCGAGACGAGGAGGGCCTTGCCGTCGTCGTCCTCGGACACGGAGTTGAGGTGGATGTAGTCGAAGGGCTCGTCCTTCGTGCCCTCACCCTCCTTGAGCTCCGTCTCGGTCTGGTCGATGGGCACGGCGTCGAGGGAGCGCCATTCGAGCAGGGGATCACCGGTTGCGATGTCGACCTCCTGGACGATGCCCTCCCAGGCCCAGCCGTCCTCGGCTCCGCCGACTGAGCTGAGATCCGTCTGCGTCTTCACATAGGAGATGAGGAACATGGTGTCATCGGAGGTGATCGTCGTCTCGTGCAGGTCGGACGTGTCCTTGGGAAGCTCTCCGCCCATGCCGACACGGGCGATCTCCTGATACGAGGTGTCGAGGACGACGACCTCACCGGCGGTGTGCGGGGTCTCGGCCAGACCCTCCCACCACGTGAGCACCGGCTTCCCCTGATACTCCTGGACGCGCAGATCCCACAGTGCCTCGGAGTCGTCTCTGATCCACACCGGGTCACCGGCGGAGTCGAGGATGAGCCCACCCACCCAGGACTTGTCATCGGTCTGCGTCTGTCCCTTCGGGGCGAGGAAGGTCTCCAGGTCTCCGTTGTCGTCGGGGAAGGCCCCGGAGTCGATATCGACCTTCGGCGGGGCGAGTTCGGGGCGGGAATGGAAGTCCCACCGTTCGGCGACTGCGATGTCGTCATCGGCATCGGCCGTGCACCCTGCGAGCAGGAGCGTCGCCGCAGCCAAACCTGCAAGGACGGTTCTCTTCATGGCCATATGCTCATCCTCACACGATTTCGACTCCCGCGCTCCTCGGGCTCCTCGATCAGGCACCGAATGGGTCGTGTCAGCCGCGTGGCCTAGACTGTTCGGGTGCTCAACGGACTCGATCTCACCCGCCGGAATCCCACCATCACCGAACTCGTCGCGGCCTTCAACGACGCGAACACCGACGGTGGCACGATCGATGCGATCAAGGGACTGTGGCCGTCGATCCTGCGCCGCACCGACGGTGCCGCCTCGGCGCCTCAGCTCATCGTCACCGCCACGACACGTGAGGCCGAAGACCTCGCTCAGGCGCTGGCCGACTGGGTGCCGTCGGCGTCGATCGCGATCTTCCCCAGCTGGGAGACCCTGCCGCACGAGAAGCTGTCGCCGCGGTCGGACACCGTCGGCCAGCGTCTCGAGGTGCTGCGCCGCCTCGCCCACCCCACTCCCGGCCGGGAGCTCACCTTCATCATCGCGCCCGTGCGCGCCTTCCTCCAGCCGCTGGCCAAAGGGCTCGGCGAGATCGAACCGGTCGAGCTCGCCGTCGGCGACGAATACGAGATCGATGACCTCGCCGAACGGCTCACCGAACTCGCGTACTCCCGAGTCGACATGGTCTCCAGACGCGGCGAATTCGCTGTGCGCGGCGGAATCGTCGA
Source organism: Brevibacterium sp. MGP-B1 (assembly GCF_057766545.1). Taxonomy (NCBI): domain Bacteria; kingdom Bacillati; phylum Actinomycetota; class Actinomycetes; order Micrococcales; family Brevibacteriaceae; genus Brevibacterium; species Brevibacterium sp. MGP-B1. Next base: position 606,454 of record NZ_CM173407.1, read on the forward strand.
TATCTTCCCGGCCACCTCGGAGCGAGCGCTGCGTGTGGAGTTCTTCGGAGACGAGGTCGACGAGATCCGCGAATTCTCCGTCAGCGACCAACGCTCCATCCCCGCCGACGACGGTGACGAACCCCTGGGCCTGTCGGCACCGCCGTGCCGGGAGCTGCTCCTGACCGATTCGGTGCGGAAGCGGGCCGCAGAACTCGCCGAGGATGTGCCCAGCGCCGCCGACATGCTCGACAAGATCGCCGGCGGAGTCGCCGTCGAAGGGATGGAATCGCTCTCCGCCGTCCTCGCCGACGGAATGGAGCCGATCATCGCTCTGCTGCCGGCCGGATCGAAGATCATCATCACCGAACCCGAACGCGTCGACGCCCGCGCCGCGGACCTCGTGGAGACGACGAACGAATTCCTCGAGGCCGCCTGGACCGGAGCAGCCGGTGGGGGAGAGACCCCGATCGACCTGTCTGCCGCCAGCTTCCGCACCGTGGCCGAGATGGCCGAAGGCGCTCGCCTCATCGGCCTGGCCTGGTGGGAGATCGGCGGATTCGCCACCGACGAGGAGCTCGCCGGTCCCGAGGAGAACATCTTCTCAGTTCCTGCCCGCGTCCCGAAGGGCTATGCCGGAGACGTCGAGGCGATCCTCGCCGACGTCAAGGGACTCATCCACGACAAGTGGCGCATCCTCGTGCTCACCGAAGGCCAGGGCCCCGGTCGTCGCATGGTCGAGGTGTTCTCCGAAGCCGGAGTGCCCGCCTCATTCGTCGACGACCCGACCGATCTGCCCGAAGCCCTGGTGACCGTGACGACGGCCGTGTCCTTCGGCGGCTTCGTCTTCGACGATCTCAAACTCGCCGTGCTCACCGAGGCGGATGTGCTCGGTCGGGCAGCGGCCACCTCGACGCGGGATATGCGCAAGCTGCCCACCCGCCGGCGACGCAACCAGGTCGACCCGCTCAACCTGGCCCCCGGCGACTACGTCGTCCACGACCAGCACGGCGTCGGACGATTCGTCGAAATGACGCAGCGGACCACAGGCCGAGGTGCGAACAAGCACACTCGCGAGTACCTCATCATCGAATACGCGCCTGCCAAACGCGGACAGCCCGGTGACCGCCTCTACGTTCCCAGCGATGCTCTCGACCAGGTCACCCGCTATGTCGGCGGGGAGAGCCCGAACCTCAACAAGATGGGCGGCGCCGACTGGCAGACGACGAAGGCGAAGGCCCGCAAGGCCGTCAAGGAGATCGCCGGGGAACTCATCCGACTGTATTCGGCCCGCCAGGCCACCGTCGGCCACGCCTACGGACCGGACACCCCCTGGCAGCGCGAACTCGAAGACGCCTTCCACTATGTCGAGACCGCCGATCAGCTGACCACCATCGACGAGGTCAAATCGGACATGGAGAAGACCGTGCCGATGGACCGTCTGATCTGCGGCGATGTGGGGTACGGGAAGACGGAGATCGCGGTCCGTGCCGCGTTCAAGGCGATCCAGGACGGCAAACAGGTCGCCGTGCTCGTGCCGACGACTCTGCTCGTCCAACAGCACTATGAGACCTTCGCCGAACGCTACTCGGGGTTCCCCGTCACCATCGGCGCCCTCTCCCGGTTCCAGACCAAACAGGAATCGGAGAAGGTCAAAGAGGATCTGGCCGCCGGCAAGCTCGACCTCGTCATCGGCACCCACCGACTGCTCAGCGGCGAGGTGCGGTTCAAAGAACTCGGCCTCGTCATCATCGACGAGGAGCAGCGCTTCGGCGTCGAACACAAGGAGACTCTCAAGGCGCTGCGGACGAACGTCGACGTCCTCGCTATGTCGGCGACCCCGATCCCGCGCACCCTGGAGATGGCGGTGACCGGCATCCGCGAGATGTCGACCCTGGCCACACCTCCGGAAGAGCGGCACCCGGTGCTGACCTATGTCGGCAAACGCGAAGACAAGCAGATCAAGGCTGCGATCCGACGCGAGCTCATGCGCGAAGGCCAGGTCTTCTACATCCACAACAGGGTCCGCGATATCGAAGCCGTCGCCGGACACATCGCCGAAATGGTGCCCGAGGCGCGAATCGCCATCGCCCACGGCAAGATGAACGAGACCCGACTCGAACAGGTCATCGTCGACTTCTGGGAGAAGAAGTACGACGTGCTCGTGTGCACGACGATCGTCGAAACCGGAATCGACATCGCCAATGCGAACACGCTGATCATCGACAACGCCGACAAGTACGGGCTCTCCCAGCTGCATCAGCTGCGCGGACGCGTGGGACGTGGACGTGAACGCGCCTACGCCTACTTCCTCTACCCGCCGGACACTCAGCTGACCGAGACCGCACACGATCGTCTGACGACTCTGGCCGCGCACACCGAACTGGGTGCCGGAATGCAGGTGGCGATGAAAGACCTCGAGATCCGCGGGGCCGGCAATCTGCTCGGCGGCCAGCAGTCCGGCCATATCGAAGGCGTCGGCTTCGACCTCTACGTCCGACTCGTCGGAGAGGCCGTGGCGAAGTTCCGCGGCGAGGAGACCGAACCCGAGGCGGACATGCGCATCGAACTGCCCGTCGACGCCCACCTGCCGGCCGACTACGTCGACCACGAACGACTGCGTCTCGAGGCCTACCGAAAGCTGGCCGCAGCGACCGACGAAGCACAGCTGCAGGAAGTCCTCGACGAGCTCATCGACCGCTACGGCCCCTACCCGGAGCCCGTCGGTGTCCTCGCCGATGTCGCCAGGCTGCGCATCCGCGCCCGCGCTTCCGGGGTCAACGACATCGTCATGCAGGGCAACTTCATCCGCTTCGGACCCGTCGAACTCTCCGACTCCCAGGTGGTCAGGCTCAAGCGTCTGTACCCGAAGTCTCTGCTCAAACCGGCGCTGCGTTCGGTTCTCGTCCCGAAGCCGATGGCGGGCACCGGATTCGATTCCAAGGAGATGACCGATTCGGACATCCTGCGGTGGTCGCACCAGTTCCTCGACGCCATCCTGCCTGTCATCGCGTCCGAAGCCACGGAGGTCAAGGAGGCCGGAGCTGCGAAGAACGGTTGAGAACTCTCCGACTGTTCACCGCTGTTCGGCCCACGAGCCAGAGCGGTGGCGTAGAGTGCGAAATGCGGAGACATCCGCAGCAAGTGCAGATCACGCAGGTGTCTACTAAGGAGAATCCCCATGGGTGTTGACGACAAGTTCGAGAACAAGGCCGAAGACCTCGGCGGCCGTGCCAAGGAGACCGTCGGTGATGTGACCGGTGACGACCAGCTCAAGGCCGAAGGTGCCACCGATCAGCTCAAGGCCAAGGCCAAGGATGTCGGTGAGTCGGTCAAGGACCTCGGTGCCTCGGTCAAGGACAAATTCTCGAAGTGACCGACGAATCGGCCCTCACCGCTTCTGCGGTGGGGGTCTTTCGTGCCGGCGGGAGGATATTTCGTGGGTGAACGTGACGAACCGGAACTCCAAGCGGTGATCGAAGCCATGGCGACTCTGCGGAGACGCTGCCCCTGGTCGAGCCGACAAGATCATCAGAGTCTCGAGAAGTACGCACGGGAAGAGACCGACGAACTCATCGTCGCCCTCGGGGATTTCACGACAGAACCCACTGCTGAGAATCGGGCGGCCGTCGTCGACGAGCTCGGCGACGTGTTCTACCAAGTGCTCTTCCACTCCGCCCTGCTCGATGAAAGCAGCGGGCGAGACTACGGTCACAGCCTCGGCGCCATCATCGATGGTCTCGAGGCAAAGCTCATCCGTCGTCACCCCCTGGCCTTCACCGACGATCCGGGAGATGAGATGGCATCGTTGGAAGACGTCGAACGCGAGTACCGCCGGATCAAAGCGGAAGAGAAGGCCGCAGTGCGAGGAGAGGACGGAAGTCGATGAGTCTGGAGAGGCTCGAGATCGAAGGCACGTTCAACTTCCGTGACCTCGGAGGGCCCGCCGCCGAGGCGGGGGAGAGCCGAGTGCGATCCGGGAAGGTGTTCCGCGCCGACGGTCTGGCGCAGCTGAGCGATCGGGCGCGCGCCGATATCGGCGAACTCGGCATCGGCACCGTCATCGATCTGCGCGATATCGGCGAGAGGGCGAAGCTGCCCGATGCGCTCGACGGCCTCGACATCCGACATATCGAGCTGCCCGTCTTCGACGACCACTTCTTCCCCAGCCGACCGTTGAGCAGGGAAGAGATGAAAGCCGCCGCCGAGGCGACTGGGATGGATCTCAGCGACCGGAGCCTCGGCCGCATCTACGAACTCATGATCACGCACTTCGGTCACCGACTGGCTGCCGCCGTCGACCTGATCGCCGAACACTGCGCTGATGGTGTGGTGTTCCACTGCTCTGCCGGGAAGGATCGCACCGGTGTGATCGGAGCATTCCTGCTCGACCTCCTCGGTGTGGGACGGCAGGAGATCGTCGACGAATATGCGATCACCTCCACACACCTGTCCGGGGGTTTCCTCGAGGCGATCACCAGGAACTTCTCCGATGCCGGGATCTCCGGCAACCTTGCCCAGACCGCCACCGCTGCTCCTCCCGAACTCATGCACGAGGTCCTCGACCGGATCGAGGCCGAGCACGGGACCGCCTCGGCGAAGGACGGGGGACAGCCGGGGGGAGTCGAAGCCTACCTGCTCGCGCACGGGATGGACCCGGCGACGCCCGAGCGACTGCGGCAATGCCTGCTCGAGTCCGAGCCCAACCGGGGCCCGGACCGAGGGTGAGCCTGGGCGCGCGGTGCATTAAGCTGTCCTCCAGGCACATGTTCCCCATGTGAAACCAAACGCTAAGGAGTACTCAGTGGCCGAGATCGTTGCCGCAAACGCCCGTGAAATCCTGGATTCCCGGGGAAATCCCACCGTCGAGGTGGAAGTGCTGTTGGCCGATGAGTCCGTCGGTCGCGCCGGCGTTCCGTCCGGTGCTTCCACCGGAGAATTCGAAGCCGTGGAGCTGCGCGACGGAGATCCAGAGCGCTACCTGGGCAAGGGCGTCACCCAGGCCGTCGACGCTGTCGTCGACGAGATCCACGAAGTCATCGTCGGGCTCGAAAGCGACGATCAGCGTCTCGTCGACCAGGCGCTCATCGAACTCGACGGCACCGACAACAAGTCCCGCATCGGCGCGAACGCGATGCTCGGCACCTCGCTGGCCGTGGCCCGCGCGGCAGCGGTCTCGGCCGATCTGCCCCTCTACCGCTACCTCGGCGGACCGAATGCGCACGTCATGCCCGTGCCGATGATGAACATCCTCAACGGTGGATCCCATGCCGACTCGAACGTCGACATCCAGGAATTCATGATCGCCCCGATCGGCGCCGCCAGCTTCCACGAAGCGCTGCAGTGGAGCGTCGAGGTCTACCACGCGCTCAAGGGAGTGCTCAAGGAACGCGGACTCTCGACCGGACTCGGCGATGAGGGCGGGTTCGCTCCGAACCTCGACTCGAACGCCGCGGCGCTCGACCTCATCATCGAGGCCATCGACATCGCCGGGCACCGTCCCGGACGCGATATCGCCGTCGCCCTCGACGTGGCATCCTCGGAGTTCTACACCGACGGTGCCTACGAGTTCGAAGGCAGCAAGAAGACCGCCGAGGAGATGGCCGCCTACTACGAAGAGCTGCTGGCGAAGTACCCGCTCGTGTCGATCGAGGACCCCCTCGATGAGAACGACTGGGACGGCTGGGCGACTCTGACCGAGACGATCGGCTCGAAGGTGCAGCTCGTCGGCGACGACCTGTTCGTGACCAACCCCGAGCGTCTGCAGCGCGGTATCGACAACGCCACGGCGAACTCGCTGCTGGTCAAGGTCAACCAGATCGGCACCCTGACCGAGACCCTCGACGCTGTGTCTCTGGCGCAGACGAACGGCTACACCACGATGATCTCGCACCGTTCCGGCGAAACCGAAGACACGACCATCGCCGACCTGGCAGTGGCGACCAACGCCGGTCAGATCAAGGCCGGCGCGCCGGCACGATCGGAGCGCGTCGCGAAGTACAACCAGTTGCTGCGCATCGAAGAGCAGCTCGGAGATGCCGCACGCTACGCAGGTCGCAGCGCCTTCCCGCGCTTCGAAGCCTGAGGCGAGCAGGGGTCTGAACTCCCCGAGGCGGGGCCGGACGATCACAACGATCGTCCGGCCCCGCCTCGTTGTTTCCAGCTTCGGCGTTCCCTCATCCGAGGCTGCACTTCTCACCGGGAAGTCTCCTCACCGCGAAGTCTCCTCACCGTGAAGTCTCCTCATCGCGATGATTCTCCGTTGCCGGGCCCGGTTCTCCGCGTCACCATCTGTCACCGGTGGTCTCATATCCGCCCACTGGCGGCTGAGCCACGCGTTCCTCGCAAATGGCACCGGTGCACCACTCTGACGAGTCACTGCGGGTGAGGGTTGGCCACGTACCTGTATGGGCTGTCAGCAACGGTGAGGGATGAAACTCTCTGAATTGCGCCATTTGCGCCCATATGCCCGACGCAGAGGGAGTTCGTATAAGCAACGGTGCGGGATGCGACTCAGGCCTGAGGTGTACCCACTGTGCGGGACGTGCCTGCGGGTCCGGCCGCGCCCGGGTTGAGTGGTGTGCTGCGGCACGAATGACCGCGGCGGGGATCAGGCGGTGGCGTTCTGCGTGCGGCGGATGACGCGGAGGATGTCATAAAACTTTGCTTCCTCGAACAATTCCTTCCAACTGATCCGAATCACCTGCCAACCTTGGTCGCGCAGCCACTGCTCGCGACGGCGTTCCTGTTCGAGCTCCTCGCGGGGGACACCGGAGCCGAGATAGAGCTTGCCGATGCCGTCGATCTCGATGATGAGTCGAGCCCGGCGGTGACAGAAGTCGACGCGGATATCGCGCCTCAATGAATCGGCGTGAAACGTGACTTGGGGTTCCAGCCCTGTGATCCCGTGTTCGTAGAATCGCACTGCGGCGACCGCCTCGGCGGGGGATTCTCGACGAGAATCGGACAGATCGATGGCCAATCGTACTTTGGCGGAGTTGCGCTTCTCCAAGCATTGGGCGAATGTCGTGAGGATCTTCTCTCTGGTTGTCAGCTCGCGGTGCAGCGCATCATCGATCATCGGCACGGAGACGTCGAGATTGTAGCTGCGGGCGACGTCGATGAGTGTGCGTTCGAGCGTGGTCACCTCGGCGCCGTCGATCGTAGCGCGATGGTTCTTCGGGATGCGACTGCCGCGGACGTGGATGGTCTTGAACTTGCGGTTGGTGCCGGGCCGGACGACCTCGACTTGATGAGTGACAGGGTGGGAGATAGGCAGATTGTGGATGAGGGCCGCGGAGATGTGCGAGAAGATCTCCGCTGGTGGGTTCGCTTTCGCATCGTCGGTTCTCCGATCAGAACGTTGAGCGAAGTGAGCCATCACCGAGGCGCTGAGATCGTTGATCTCGTCCCGAATGTCTCCGTGTTCGATGAAGACCTGGTGGATCTGCTCGTCGATGCTCGCCCAGAGCGGGCGATGGAAGCCCAGCTCACAGACACGGCGGACCAGATATGTGCCCTGCGACAGTCGTCGGAGGCAACATCTGCGGGCGCGCCTGATGTCCCCATAATTGAATCCGAGTCGAATGATGTCATCAGTGCTCAGTAATTTATACATGCATCCAAAATGCAATAAACGTCAGTAAACGGCAATCCATAGTTTCTAGGCTGTGGATAACTCTGTGGATAGATCTCTGATGGAGGAGGGGCTGCGTGAGATGACTGGTCGCATTCTGCCTGCTTGCCGGTGACGGTTTGCGGGCATCGGGCACCAGGAGACGCATAACGCACCGCTGGAACAGTGCGGGTTGGCGCCGACAGCGAGGAATGCGTTGGCAGGTGTAGGAGAAGTGGCTGCCGGGAGGACTCAGAGGTGAAGGTGAGGGATGCACGGCGGCAGCCGGGCAGACCGTGAGACGTGACGGAGGATACGTGAGAATCGAACACGCCACGAGCTCGAAATCCTCGCGCAGGGAATGCGGACACGGCACACTTGGAGATGTTGCGACACTCTTCCCCGATCCCCAGTCGCAGAGGAAAGAAGCATGGTCCCGAGCAAGCCCAGACGAAGTGCCCCGAAATCGGCTCCTGGCAAAGCCACCCCTCGTCGACGCCCGAAACCGGTCATCGAGGCCGATGCCGGCACGGACGCCGAGGCGCGTGGCCGCCGCATGTCGGTGCGCACGGGCGTCTTCCTCCTCGTCGTCGCCATCGTCCTCCTCGCGTTCCTCTCGCCCCTGAACTCCGCACTCAAACAGGCCCAGCAGATCGCGGCCCTGAATAACGAGATCGAGACGACGAAAGCCGAGGTCAAGAGCCTCGAAGAGAAGAACGAGAACCTCAGGGACCCCGCCTACATCAAACGCAAGGCTCGCGAAGACCAGTACTACGTGGAAAAGGGCAAGAACGCGGTCATCGTCACGAATCAAGAGGCCGTGGACGAGGAATCCGAGACCGAACGGCCGGTTCGCAAGCAGGCCTGGTACCTTGAGTTGCTGGAGTCCATTCAGGAGACCGGCAACACCGTGGAGAAGAGCTGATGATCACAGAGTGCACCGAGGCGGATTTCGCTGTCCTCCAAGACCAACTCGGACGCATTCCCCGAGGCGTCGTCGGCATCGCCGCCCGCAGCGCATCCGGTGAACCTCTCGTCGTCGCCACCGCCCCGCGCCTCGAGGACGGCACGCCGTTCCCGACGACCTTCTACCTCACCCACCCTGCCTATGTGGCCGAATGCTCGCGGCTGGAAGCATCGGGAATCATGGCCGAATGGACCGCGGAGATCGGCGAAGACGACGAGCTCGCTGCCGCCTACGCCGCCGCGCACCGGGCCTACCTCGACGTCCGCTCTGAGATCGGCTCCGCAGCGGGCCTGGCGGAGGTCGAAGAGATCAAGGACTACTCCGCGGGCGGAATGCCGAACCGGGTCAAATGCCTCCACGCCCTCGTCGGCCACTCGCTGTCCGCCGGGCTCGGCATCAACCCCATCGGCGACCGCGCACTGTCGTTCATGAGCGATGTGCCACCGCTGGCCGAGACCGCTGCCACCACCGAATCCACCGACTAGGATCTGCCATGCGTGTTGCTGCCTTCGACTGCGGGACGAACTCCCTGCGCCTGCTCATCGCCGATGTCGCCGCCGACGGCACCCTCACTGACCTGCGTCGCGAAACCCGGATTGTCCGTCTGGGCCAAGGCGTCGACGCCACCGGCGAGTTCGCACCTGAGGCGCTCGAGCGCACCTTCGCCGTGGCGAAGGAATTCGCCGAGGTGGCCGCCGACTACCAGCCGGAGAAGCTGAGGTTCGTCGCGACCTCGGCCAGCCGCGACGTGAAGAATCGCGATGAGTTCTTCGCCGGGATCTTCTCGATCCTCGGCGTCGTCCCTGATGTCATCGCCGGTGAAGAAGAGGCCCGCCTGTCCTTCCTCGGCGCCACTGTCGGCTTGACAGATGCTGACGGACCTTATGTCGTCATGGACCTCGGCGGCGGCTCGACCGAGCTCGTCCTCGGCCAAGACGATGTCCAAGCGGCAGTGAGCATGGACATCGGGTCGGTGCGTCTGACCGAAAGGCACATGCCGGTCGAAACCCCCAACCAGGACCAGATCCAGGCAGCACTGGCCGATATCGACGGCCAGCTGGACCAGGCCGCGCAGATCGTCGACTTCGCCGCCCCGCGCACCTTCATCGGAGTCGCCGGCACCGTCACCACCATCACCGCAGGCATCCTCGGACTCGAGAGCTATCAGCGAGAGCGCATCCACGGAGCACATATCAGCGTCGCGGACGTCGCAGGCGAATCCCGAAAACTGCTGGCCATGCACCGCCGGGCACGCACGGAGCTGCCGTATATGCATCCAGGACGCGTCGACGTCATCGGAGCCGGATCGCTGCTCTTCGCCAGGATCGTCGCCCGCTTCGACCAAGCCGTGACGGCCGACGGAGGATCGCTGGATATTCGGATCTCCGAAACCGACATCCTCGACGGGACCGCGCTCGACCTTGCGCTGACGAGCTCGTGAGAGCCGCCGCGCGACTCCTTGCCGTCACGACCGTCGTCCTCGGACTCGTCGTCGGCACCACCCAGCCGGTCATGGCCGCGCCGAAGGCCGGACCCGGCCAGTGGTTCATCAAGGACTACGGAATCGACAAGGTCTGGAAGAAGTCCACGGGCAAGGGCGTCAAGGTCGCGGTCATCGACTCCGGCGTCAACGCCGACCACGAAGACCTCAAAGGCGTCGTGAAGAAGTCCAAGGACTTCAGCGGGTTGGGCAAGGACGGAAAGACCCCGCTCGGCGGAAAGACCACGATCCACCACGGCACCGCCGTCGCCGGAGTCATCGCCGGCCGAGGAGTCGGTGCCGGACCGACCGGCGTCGCCCCGGACGCAGAGATCCTGTCGGCGTCGATGTGGCTGGGCCCCGACCGCCCCAAGGAATCCGGATCGACTCGAGAACAGGCCGATGAGGCCATCCGATGGGCCGTCGACTCCGGTGCGAAGGTCATCAACATGTCCTTGGGATGGGACGATCCGGGCTGGCCCGAGAGCTGGGACGAATCCTTCGCCTACGCATACAAGAAGGACGTGCTCGTCGTCGCCTGCGTCGGCAACGCCTCGCAGGGAGCGACCCAGGCGTGGTCGCCGTCGACGGTACCCGGCGTCATCGGGGTGGGCGGACTCGACCAGAACGGGAAGGTCCTCGACGACTCGACTGCCCCCGGCACCGCCGTCGACCTCATGGGGCCGGCCAAGGACATTCCCATTCCGTACTACAGCGGCGGCTATGCCGAAGGCCAGGGATGCTCCTTCGCCTCACCCGTCGTGTCCGGTGTGGCAGCGCTCATCCGCTCCGAGAACCCCGACCTCAGCGCCGATGAGGTCCGAGCCAAACTGCAGTCGAGCGCCAGACCGGTGGACGGTCACAAGGGCGTGAGCAAGAAGGGCAAGCCCGACCCGATCGTCGGCTGGGGGCGCGTCGACCCGCAGAGCGCCATCAAGGCGAAAGTCCCCAAGAACGTCTCCTCCGCCGAGGATGAGCTGGCGGATTGGGTGAAGATGCATCGTCGCGGGGATGCGAAGGCAGAAGAGACCGAAACCGCAGCACCGGATGAGACCGAGAGCCCGAAGGCTCTCGCGCCGACCGATATCGTTGCCACGCAGTCGACGCCGACTCTCGGCTTCGCCGTCCTCGGTGCCGGAGCCCTGATCGCCGTGGTCCTCATGATCGTCTCGATCGTCTCCTTCGCCCGCCGTCGCCGCTGAATGCGAGTGACGAAACTGCTCTGATCTGGGGCGTTCGAGTCCGTGAGGCAAACAATTAGTGAAAGTTTTCACAAGGGTCTAGCATGGGATTATGGCACTCATCAGAAACTCAAAACTGCGTCCACGAATCCTCGTTGTCGGTGGCGGCTCAGTCGGCCTGCTCGCCGCTCAGAATCTGCTGAAGAACCTCGGTCGGGGCGAAGCCACCGTCACCGTGGTCGATCCCAACCCGTACATGACCTACCTGCCGTTCCTCCCCGAGGTGGCAGCCGGGTCGATCGAGCCACGTCACGCTGTGGTGCCGCTGCGCCGCAACCTGCCGGGTGCCGAGGTCATCACCGCGAAGGTCACCTCGATCAACCACGCCGAGAAGTTCGCCACCATCGAACCTGAGAACGATGAAGCGTTCGAACTCGACTACGACCACATCATCCTCGCCTCCGGTTCGGTTGCCCGTGCACTGCCGATCCCGGGCCTGAAGGAGAACGCGATCGCGCTCAAGCGCATCGAGGAAGCCGTCGCGCTGCGCGATCACCTCCTCTCCCGCCTGGCCGACGCCGCTCTGATGGAGGACGACGAAGAACGCCGCAAGGCTCTGACCTTCGTCTTCGTCGGCGGCGGATTCGCCGGCATCGAGCTGCTGACCGAACTCGAGGACATGGTCCGTTCGGCAATCGCCCAGTACGAGACGCTGACCGAAGCCGATGTCCGCTTCGTCCTCGTCGAGGCCCTCGGTCGCGTCATGCCCGAGGTCGGCGAAGCTCAGGCCCGTTGGGTCGTCGAGCACATGCGCGAACGCGGAATCGACGTCTACCTCGAGACCTTCCTCCAGGACTGCACCGACAAGCACGTCAAGCTCTCGAACGGCGAAGAGTTCGACGCCGACACGATCGTGTGGTCCGCCGGTGTCAAGGCCAACCCGATGCTCATCGACTCCGACCTGCCGATCAACGAACGCGGCAACGTCACCGTACGCGCCGACCTGCGGGTCGAGGGCGATGACGGTGTCGTCGAGGGTGCTTGGGCTGCCGGCGACAACGCCGCCGTTCCCGACCTGTCCGGCGGCGGAGTGGCAGGCTTCTGCGTGCCCAACGCTCAGCACGCTGTGCGTCAGGCTCCCGTGCTCGCCGCCAACGTGCTTGCCGCACTGCGCGGAGAGACCGAGTTCAAGCAGTACTTCCACAAGACCATCGGTACGGTGGCAGGCCTGGGTCTGTACAAGGGTGTTTCGCAGATGGGTGACTTCGAAGCCCGCGGACTCCTCGCCTGGCTCATGCACCGCGCCTACCACGGCTACGCGATTCCGACCATGGATCGCAAGGTCAGGGTCTTCGGCAACTGGTTCGTCAGCGCCGTCCTCGGCCGCGATGCCATGCCGCTGGCTGACCTCGATGTTCCGCGCAAGAACTTCGTCGAGGCCGCCAACTCGAAGCCGGCGCCGAAGAAGGAACCTGCCAAGGCCTGATTCGAGGCAGCCGGTGCCATCCGGCGACAAGCCCTGATGAGACGACCGACGCCGGGGATGCATCTGCATCCCCGGCGTCGGTCATTTCTGCGGACTCTGCTGCGAGTGCGTCCTGCTCAGTTCGCCACGGTGAAGCGGGTGTCGATGTGCGCAGGCTTGGCGATCTCATCGACCATGGCGACAGCGAAGTCCTCGGCCGAGATCGAGTCGCCCGCTGGCACCTCGAGCTCGACGTTGTAGGAACCGGTGCGCTCACCCGGAGCGATCTCCGGGGCGGGGGAGATGAGCGTCCACGGGGACGGATTGGCGGCACGCAGCAGTTCGAGAGCCTTCGTGCCGGTTTCGGCCTCGGCCTTGTATGCGGGAGGGAAGCCCTCGGTGTCTTTGAGCATCGTGTCCCCGGCGAGCAGCGAACCGGCACCGCCGACGACGAACAGTCGAGTATCGCCGCTGGCCTCGGCCACGGTCGACAGAGCGTCGAGCCATTCCTGGTGGTCCCCGCCCGTGCGGCTGGGGCCGGTGGTGGAGACGATGACATCGTGATCGGCGGCCATCCGTGCTCCGAGCTCCGCATCGGCCATATCGCCGGCGATTGAGCGGGTCGCTCCGGCCACCTCGGTGCCGGACCGGGTGATGGCGGTGACCTCGATCCCTTGGGAGGCCGCCTCGGCGACGACGCGAGAGCCGATCATTCCCGATGCTCCAAAGAGTGCGATCTTCATAAGAGTCCCTTCGTTCTTCGTGCGGCGCGACTGCGGTGCACGGTGGATGTCGTAGTCTGACTTTCCTAAGGTATCTTTTGGATATCGAGTACCTCAAGGATACTATTGGGTTATGAGTATGAAAGTTCGCTGGGAAGGCGATGCCTTCGACCCCGAATGCCCGACCCGAGTGGTTCTCGACCGCGTCGGTGACAAGTGGACGGTGCTCATCGTCGACATTCTCGATTCCGGTCCGAAGCGCTTCAACGAGATCCGCCTGGCCATCGGCGGGATCACCCCGAAGGTGCTGACCTCGACCCTGCGGTCGCTCGTCGCCGATGGCCTCATCGAGCGCGAGGTCTTCGCCGAGGTGCCGCCGCGGGTGGAATACTCGCTCACCGATCTCGGGCGATCGCTGCAGGATCCCGTGGCCGCGCTCCGGAAGTGGGCAGAGGCCAACGTCGCGGAGATCGTCGAGAACCGGGACCGCCATGACGAGGTTGAGCTGGCAGGCCGCGCCTGAGACTCCGCATGCCGCGCAGGCCTGAGGCCCCGCGGGCCGAGTGCGCCTGAGCCCTGGTCTCATGCGCTGAGTGCGTAGTCGTGGGAGGACTCGCCGACGACGCGCAGATCGCCGGCACCGAGGCTGTAGACGCTCTGCCATTGGGTGTGGGCCTGGCGGACGTCGTCGAGGAGTCTGATGGCGTCGTCTACGGAGACCCGGCCGCCCGCCGATTCGAGGGCGTCGGCGCAGGCCGCGTACCGGGGCTGTCTGCTGCGCTGCGCCTCGGCGACGGTGGACATGTGGAAGTTCTCCAGACACATCCACGGTTGTTTGGCCGGAGGGCGGATGACCTGCAGCTCACCGGCGTCGAATTCGACAACGGCCTTCGCTCCGGAACGGTCGGCGATCAGGTAGTGCAGGCCTGGCCCGCCGGCGAAGTCGACGTTGTAGGCAGCGAAGATCTCGAGCGCATCGTCGACGTCGTCGGCGTGGTCGAGGATCATGCGCTGGATGCTCAGTCCGCCGATCCATTCGCGGCCTTCGGTCACGCCCGGTTCCGCTTCGTAGTCGGCGGCGAGTCCGATGAACACGCCCGCATCGTTCATCCCGTCGAAGGAATACGCCTGGATGCGGCCGAGTTCTTTCGTCTTCTCCGCATCGTCGAGGTCGGCCTCGGAATCGATGCCGGCATACCTCAGATCAGTCACGGACAAGGTCGTTCGGCCGCTGCTCAGCGTCGATTCCACCACCGAGGCAGGCGCCGGGTCCCAGTCGAAATTCCGAGCCACCAGCGCGTCGCCGTCGGGAATCGATGGTCGCCTGAAGCTGCGCATCGGTCTGGGCGACCGTCAGGGGAGTGGTGGTCGATCTCTGAAGTGCCATGAGCGGTCCGTCCTTGGACGCAGGGGCCGAGAGGTGAACGGTCGATGCGGGGTCATCGGTGTGGGGTGAACACTATCAAAGTCGTCTCTGCGGCTAGCCGAGTTCACCGAGAACCGTGACGAACTCACGCAGTCTTCCGGCGACACGGTAGAGACGCGGGGACCCAGAATACACCCAGTTGTTCGTGATGATCGAGGCACTGCCGCCGTTGGTGGCGATCTTGAACTCGGCGACGTCGAGCGTCGCGAGGTGATCCTCGACGAGGCGGCTGCGCAGCTGCGGTCCCATCTGCACCCAATGATCGGCGGCCTCGAAATCAATCTCCTCCCAATCGGCGCCGGCTTCCCGGTAAGCCAGGGGGCGAGCATTCGCCACTGATGCCTCGGTAGTGGACGTCTCTGCGGGGGAGGCAGGGAAGGAGAGGATGACTGCGGGCCCCGGGTGGGCGAGAGCGGCAGCGTCGTCGATCGACGCGATCGGCTGCGGGGTCCTGTCGGAGCTGAGGAGGATGAGTGGCATACGTCGATCTTGCCGTACTTTCCTCTGATCGGCGAGGGCGATCCGTTCCCGTCCGCCAGGATCGTCCCGGTCTGCCTCAGTCCCCGTGCGTCAGGACGGGCGGCTGAGAATCCAGAACGTCGTTTCGCCGAGGCAGCTGATGTCGAGGCCGACAGCGGACGCCTCCTCGGTCACCGTGGCGATCGAGGGGTGGTGATAGATGTGGTCCATGGCGTCATCGGTGAGTACGCGTTCGCCCTCGAGTACGAGGTAGGTCATCCGCCATTGCATCCGCTCGCCCCCGATCGGCCAGGCTTCGGCGATGGCCTCGTACCGGATCTGGCCGATCGTCGCCGCCGTGAAGACGAACGGTTCGACGCGGGTGGGGGCCTCCGGCTGCTGGAGGTCGATGAGCGCCGCGCTTCCGACGGTGAGCCTGGCAGCGAGTTCGGCGAAGACCGCGGCTCGCTCGCCGGCATCGAAATGCCCGAGCACGCCGAGGAGGATCGCACCGCCGATCGACAAAGGCAGAGGGGCGGAGAAGAAGCCCTCCGGCCGCACTGTGACCCGAGGGAACCATTCCGGCTGCGCGGCGATGCGCTGGAGAGCGAGGGCACGCATCGACGGGCTCGGCTCGATTGCGAAGACCTCCGCTTCGGGAAGTTCGGTGAGGACCCAGGCGCTGTTGAGTCCCGATCCGCATCCCACGTCGAGAATCGGTCCCGCTGAGGGCTTCAGATGTGCCTGGAGAGCCTCCAACGCTGCCACCTGGTCGGGCCTGTAAGCCGCGGTGAAGAGGTCATAGGCACCGGCACTCGCCGAGTAGCGATCGTGCACGGAGGAGGAGCTGGGTGGAATGCCGTGTGACGGGTGATCAGCAGCCATGTCGCCACGCTACCCTGGTAATGATAATCAGTAGCAATAAAATTTCGGCAAGAACCGGAACGAAGAAGATGGGTAACTGTGGGGTTCTCGACTCCATATCGGAATCAACTCATCCGCGCGAAAAGCATCATTGCAGGTCAGAGTGATTCCTATGGTCCCCCCAGTGGGACTCGAACCCACACTGAATCGATTTTAAGTCGACTGCCTCTGCCGATTGGGCTATAGGGGGAATGCTCAGAACACACTTTATCGGCAAAGCCCGGCCACCGCGATCTGAGACATTCCGCGGACGATCCGGTGGCGCGGCTAACCTGGAACGATGACGACGAACGGACCCACCCGGCAGGCCTGGGTGATCCTCGTCGTCGGCGTTCTCACGCAGATGGCGGCGACCATCGCGATCGCCGGACCTGCCTTCCTCATCCCCTATATGCACTCCGACCTCGGGTTCACACTCACCCAGGCTGGCACCGTCGCTGCCGCACCGAGCTTCGGACTCATCCTCACCCTCATCGCCTGGGGCGCATTCGCCGACCGTTTCGGCGAACGGCTGGCGATGACTTTGGGGATCGGGCTGACCGCCGTGTTCTCGGCCGCCGCGGTCCTCGTCGTCGACTCGCCGATCTGGATGGTCATCGTCATCGCCGCCTCCGGTGCCGCGGCCGCCTCGGTGAACTCTGCATCCGGCCGCGTCGTCATGGGTTGGTTCCCCCGTCACCGCCGAGGACTTGCCATGGGCATCCGCCAGATGTCCCAGCCCCTGGGCACGAGCGTGGCCGCTGTGACCATCCCGGGGATCGCCGCTGCCGGCGGATTCCCCGCCTACCTCTGGTTCGTCGCCGCCGTGACCGGCGTACTCGCCCTCGTCTGCTTCGCCCTCATCCGCAACCCACCGGACCCGACCCCCACTCGCGCCGAGGTGGCCGACCCCGACCGCGACACCGAACCGGAGACGGAACGCCACGGACAGAACGAACCGGGCACCGCCTCGGCGGGGGAGGGGAAGCCCAGCGCCGCCTCGGCAATCAATCCCTACCGCAGCGATTCCTTCCTGTGGCGCATCCATGCGGTCTCCGCGCTCCTCGTCGTCCCGCAGTTCGCGTTCTCCACCTACGGGCTCGTCTGGCTCATCGTCGTCCAGGGGATCGGCGCGGGCGTCGCCGGAGCGATCGTCGCGATCGCGCAGATCGTCGGCGCAGTCGGCCGCATGGTCGTCGGCGCGCTCTCCGATCGCACGGGATCCCGCGTCGGCCTCATGCGCATCGTCGCCGTCGCGGCCCTGATCTTCGTGGTGGCCATCGCCATCCTGTCGCTGACGGACCTGCCCGCCGTCGCCGCAGTCGTCTTCATCCTCGCCTCGGCCGTCTCCGTGGCCGACAACGGACTGGCCTTCGCCTCGGTCGCCGAAGCCGCCGGACCACGTTGGTCGGGCAAGGCGCTGGGAGCCCAGAACACGGGACAGTTCGTCATGTCGGCCCTGCTCGGCCCCGGATTCGGTGCCCTGGTGACGGCGTTCGGCTATCCGCTGTCCTTCGGACTCATCGCCCTGGCCCCACTATTGAGCGTCGGAATGATCCCGCGACGCGACGTCGATCGCATAACCTGATATTCATCTCGGCACATTATCGTGCACGAGGCACACACCGGTGTCGACAGCGAAAGGGAAGGATCTCGTGAACAATCTGTTCCAAGAGAATCTGCGGGAGTACATCGACAAACTCCGCCTCGAAGGGTACACCGTCGAGGACAGTCAGACCACGGATCCGCACCTCATCGACCCCATGGGCCGGGCCGTCGAAACGTGGCGGGAAGGGTACCCGTACGGCGAACAGATGGACCGCGAAGAGTACGAACTCGAGAAGTACAGACTGCAGGTCGAACTGCTGAAATTCCAGTACTGGGGTCAGGACACCGGCGCCAAACACGTCATCGTCTTCGAGGGTCGTGACGCCGCCGGCAAGGGCGGAACGATCAAACGCTTCACCGAACACCTCAACCCGCGTGCCGCCCGCGTCGTCGCGCTCAACAAACCCTCCGACCGCGAAGCCGGACAGTGGTACTTCCAGCGCTACATCTCCCACCTGCCCACGAGCGGGGAGATCGTCATGTTCGACCGCTCCTGGTACAACCGGGGCAACGTCGAGAGAGTCATGGGATTCTGCACCGACGACGAATACGAGACCTTCATGGAACAGGCTCCCGTGTTCGAGAAGATGCTCATCGACTCCGGAGTCCACGTCACGAAGTTCTGGTTCTCCGTGACCCAGCGTGAACAGCGGACCCGGTTTGCGATTCGTCAGATCGACCCGGTGCGGCGGTGGAAGCTCTCACCGATGGATCTCGAGTCCCTCGATCGCTGGGACGACTACACGGAGGCGAAGGAAGAGACGTTCCGCCGCACGGACACCGACCACGCTCCGTGGATCACGATCAAGAGCAATGACAAGAAACGCGCCCGCCTCAATGCGATGCGCTACTTCCTCAACCAGTTCGACTATGAGGACAAAGACCCCTCGGTCGTCTACGAAGCCGACCCGCTTCTGGTCCGCCGCGGCCGCGACGCCGTCGACGACTGATTCCAGCTTCGACGACCAGTTCGACAGTCGTCCACCGTCACCGAGGCGGCTGACGGGACACGGAGATCGGAGATCGGGGATCGTGGGCATGGTCCGCGGATGATTCCGGGCAGAAATTCGGCCGGGTGGAAGGGGAAAGACCACCCGGCCGGAACCGTGGAGCGGGGCTGGAACCCGCTGTACAGTGACGTGCTGCTGTGCCGCCGGAGGCCGATGCTCCGGACTGCGGCGAAACCGAATCAGATCTCTGCCTCGGCGTCCTTCCGTGCCTTGCGCAGCGCCCGGCGCTTCTTGTGACCGGTGAAGCTGAGCAGGAAGAGGATGATCGCCAGGAGCACGAACAGCCCGCCGCCGGCGATGCCCGCATCGACCCAGAACTGAGGCGGGAAGAGGCGGATGAGCGAATCATCGGCATAGAACTCCCAGGTCCCATCGGCGAAGAACACCTTGTGGAAGCCGCGGAAGAAGCTGTCCCAGCCGAGGACGGCGACAACGGCGACAGCGGCCATGAAGATGATGCTGAAGATCGACCCCAGACGCACACCTGCATGGATGCCCGACCCGTTCTTGCGGCACATGTAGATGCCGAAGAGCACAGATCCGATGATGCCGACGAGAGCCACGAGGTAGAGCAGCGAGATCAGACCCTTGACGTCAGCCATATGGCTGAGTTCGTCGGAGATGAAGATCGGCTCCCCGTTGGGCATGACGATATCGGCGAGGTAGCGCCGGGAATCGAAGTTGTGCAGGTAGTCGATGACATAGGTCCCGTAGTGCTCACGGTCGGCGGCACTGAAGCCGAACTGGTCGGCCGGGAAGCCGGGCCGGAAGTATTCGAACTTGAGGAAGATCCCCGAGGCGACGAAGCGCACCGCCAGAGCCAACAGGACGAAGGGGGTGGCGAGCATGATCCAGATCGTGCCGATGACATCGAGCACGGACCGACGTCGTTCGGGCACCTCGGGATCACGGGCATCGGTCGACGTCGCCGCCTTCGACACCGCAGCCCAATCGGCTTCGCTCATCACCGCGGTGCGCGCATTCTGCGGCACCTCGCGTGTGGCACCGGTATCGGTCGAGGATGATGCCCCGGCCGTCGATGCAGCGGCGGCCGAGCTCGTGCCGGCGGACTTCTGCGCGGCGGTGTGTTCGGCGGTACGCGTGCTCGCGGTCGCGGGCTGAGAGGCCGGATTCGTCGAATGGGCGGGGGTCACCCTCACCGGACCCGTCGAGGGCTTCGCATCCGCGGAATGCTTGGGGGCATCCTCGGCGATGGGATCCGTGATCGGATCGAACGCCTCGGTGTCGGTCGAGGGATCATTGGCCGCCTCCAGAGGGGCCTGCGACTGCTTTTCGGCAGCACTGGCAGACCCTGAACTCATCCGCCTGCTCAGGAGGTCTTCGGTCTCGTTCTTCTCGTCTCTGGACACATCCCCATTGTCAGTGACCACAGGGTCCAAGCCCGGGAGGACACGCCACGGCGGCCGATTTCGCGGCGTCAGCCGAGGAGGGCGGCGATGATGACGAGAGCCGGAACGGAGAGCACGGTGGTGATGAAGACGGCATCGCGCATGAGAGCCTCGGACTGTCGGTACTGCATCGAGTAGATATAGACGTTCTGCGCGGTCGGCAGGGCGGAGGTGACGACGATGGCGAACAGGTCGATCCCGTCGTAGCCGAGCAGGGGACCGCCGACGGCCCAGGCGATGACCGGCTGAGCGATGAGTTTGGCGCCGGTGATGTAGCTCAGCTGTGCGCGGCTGCCCTTGACGGGGATTCCCCACCCGTCCTTGAGCGAGATGCCGAACGCCAACAGGGCACCCGGGACCGCGGTCGCGCCGATCATGTCGATGGGTTCGAAGACGAAGCGCGGCAGCTCGAAGCCCGTCGCCGAGGCGGCCACACCGGCTGCAGCACCGAGGACGATGGGGTTCTTGAGGACTTGGAGGATCGCGGAGTACCAGTGCGAATCATGCTGCTTCTTGCCCGCACCGTCGAGCACGGCCATGCCGATGGGGGCGAGGACGAGCAGCTGGAAGAGCAGGACCGGGGCGACATAGCCGATGTCGCGGAGGACATAGGCGGCGATCGGGATGCCGAGATTGCCGATGTTGACGTAGCTGGTCGCCCACGCGGAGAACATCGCCTCCCCGGTGCTGCGCTTTCTGATCCACTTGGTGAGGACGAAGAGGGCGGCACCGACGATGAGCGCCGAGCCGCCGGTGGCGAAGAGGGCGGTGTTGAAGATCAGCCCGAGGTCGGTCTCGGCGACCGTGACATAGAGCAGGGTCGGGGTGCCGGCGTAGAAGACGAGCTTCGCGATGACCTGCTGACCGTGCGGACCGAGAACGCCGGAGCGGCCGAGGACGAACCCGACCAGAATCACTCCGGCGATGACGGCGAAACCTTCGAATACGGCCAGCATGGGCTGCTCGGGTCCTCGCTTCCTGCGTCTGGGAGTGCTGCGGTCAGTCTGGTACGGCTGGTGTCAGCCCCGTAGTGCGGGTATCAGTTCGGGACGGTCGGGGTCCGCGCCGGGCGGAATTCGCGGCGGCGTGCGGAGGTCGGGCCTCCTCCGCGATGGGGTCAGTCCGCCTCGGCGATATCGGAGACGACATAGGAGGCTGCGGCACTGACCGCGCTGACGGCGAACACGGCCGGCCATGCGCCGATCTTCTTCGCCAGAGGATGGGAGGCGCCGAACCCGCCGAGGTAGGCCAAGCTCAGCCCGGTGGCGGCCGGCCAGCCCTTCTTCACATACCAGGAGCGGGCGGCGTAGGCGCCCGCTGCGGCGAGGACGACTCCGCCGAGGGGGCGGATCCCGGTCTCGCGGGCGGTGAGGAAACCGCCGATGAGGCCGACGGCGACGAGTGGGGCGGTGGAGACTTCGCGTGCATCCTTCATACGCACCAGTTTAGGCGTGCAGGTCAGCGGACCGGACGGCGGTCTCATAACGCGGCATGCGCGACGGGCGTGCGCGGTGTCGGTCGGGAGCGCGGGCGGAACCGGTCAGGAAGCCCGGGAGGTTGAGCGGGTGGGATGCCGGTCAGGAGGTCCGGGAGGTTGAGCGGGCGGAGAGCCTCAGAACAGGCTGATCTTGATGACCGAAGCGATGCTCAGCACCGCAATGAGACACACCGAGGTGGTGAGGAAGATGACCGCCCACGGCGACGGCCGGCCGCGTTCGGCCCGAATCGAGACCGAACCGAGTCGGTACCGCCTGACCTGCATGGCGATGGCGACGATGGCCATGCCCATGCACACGACGAAGAGCGCCACCGACCAGCCTTGGAAGACATTGATGAAGCGCATGAAGATGAGGCTGACGACCGTCATCGTCAGACTCGTGCGCAACCATGATTGGACGGTGCGTTCCGGCTGCAGAGCCGGATCGTCATGCGGCTGCGGTCGCGGTGAGCGGGTCGGCATCACAGCAGGCCGGCGAACACCAGCACGAGGAGACCGGCACCCAGCGCCGAGGCGAGGCTCACGATGGGGATGATGAGCGGCAGCGGCAGCGAGGTCTTGCGACGCATCGCCGATTCGATGCGATGCCAGCGGACGGCGGCACCGGCGGCGAGGATGAAGCCGATGACCATGAGGACGATCGACAGGGTCGCCCGCAGACCGGTGCCGAAGATCTCCGAGGTGAAGGCTTCGACGGCGATTCCGCCGCCGATGAACGCCAGCGCGGTGCGGATCCAGGACAGGAAGGTCCGCTCGTTGGCCAGGGTGAAGCGAGGATCGGGGTCGACTCCGTCGGGGAAGACCCGTCGGGCGATGCGACTGCGGGAGTCCTGCGATGAATTGTTCTCACTCACCCTTCGAGGATAACCGTAGACGGCGCAGAGATGGTGTGGAACGCTATGCTCATGAGCGACGACGAGACGATGAAGTCCTTCCTGCAGCAGTCCCTGCATCGCGGTCGGACGACCCTGCGATGGAAGCTGTCCGGGCTCGACGAGAGGTCACTGAGGTGGCCGCACACACCGACCGGATTCAACCTCCTCGGCGCACTCAAACACATGGCGCAGGTCGAGATCGCCTACTTCGGCGAGACCTTTGGCCGAACCTGGCCGAACCCGGATGAAGTCGTCACCGACGCGGACATCGATCTCGATCCGCAGGCCGACTGGTGCGCGACCGAGTCCGAGACGACCGAATTTCTGCTCGACCTCTACACCCGCGTCGCCGACTTCGCCGACGAGACCATCGACTCGCTCAGCCTCGACTCGCCGGGACGGGTGCCGCACTGGCCCGACGGCCGTGACGAGACCACCCTGGGGCAGATCATGGTCCACGTCCTCGTCGACCTCACCCGCCATCTGGGGCAGATCGACATCGTCCGAGAAGGCATCGACGGTGCCGCCGGACTCTCCGAGGCGGCTCCGAACCTGCCACCGGCTGCCGACCCGGAAGCGTATCTCGAACGTCTGCGAGGCATCGCTGACCGGTTCTGAGGCGCGGGGTCCGGGGCCGGCCGTCGCGAAGGGTGGTGACCGATGACACGACAGCGCCGTTGTCACCTATCATGACCGTGGACATGCTGAGACCGCTGCGCCCCCGATGTGCGGGAGAACCCGATGGAGGATCCCCGACCACACGGTGAGACTGTGCGCGGCCGAAGATGAAAGCGAAAAACTCCATGAGCGAGCAGTCGAACGGTTCCGGCCCAGGCGACGCGGGCGACGCAGAGACCGTTTCCGGAATCGAAGAGGCCTCCGGCCCGGCCAAATGGAAGGTCATCGGTCCCGGCCTCGTCGTCGCGGCCACCGGCGTCGGTGCCGCAGATATGGTGGCGACCCTGGTGGCCGGCAGCCAGTTCGGCTACGGACTGCTGTGGGCTGTGATCGTCGGCGTCATCCTCAAGATCGTCCTCGTCGAAGGCGCCGGCAGGTTCAGCCTCGCGACCGGAAAGACGATCTTCGAGGGCTGGCGATCGCTCGGCAGGTGGACCACCTGGTACTTCGGGCCGTACATCATCATCTGGGGCTTCGTCTACGGAGCCACGGCGATGAGCTCGGCGGCGCTGCCGCTGGCCGCGCTCTTCCCCGGTCTCAACCTCACAGTGTGGTCGGTGCTCATGGGCCTGGCCGGCTTCGCCATGGTGTGGTTCGGCCGCTACTCCGTGTTCGAGAAGATCACCGCCGTCCTCGTCGGGATCATGTTCATCACCGTCGTGGGGCTGGCGATCATCGCCGCCCCCAATATCCCCGACATGCTCACCGGACTGATCCCCATCATTCCAGAGGGCGGAGTGATCTACACGCTCGCGCTCGCCGGAGGAGTCGGCGGCACCATCACCCTGGCCGCCTACGGCTACTGGCTGCGCGAGAAGGGCTGGCACACTCCGAAGTGGATGCGGGTGATGCGCATCGACAACTCGATGGCGTACGTGATGACCGGCATCTTCGTCATCGCTATGCTCATCGTCGGCGCCGAGGTCGTCCGTGCCGCAGGAGTCTCGATCTCTGCCGAGGACAAGGGTCTGCTCGACCTCGCCGACGTCCTCAAAGCCCGCTACGGCGAGGTCGTGGGCATCGGCTTCCTCGTCGGATTCTGGGCCGCTTCCTTCTCCTCGATCATCGGAGTGTGGAACGGAGTGTCGCTGATGTTCGCCGATTTCTGGGGGCATATGCGCAAGAAGCCGGGCGGACACCCGGACACCCTGACCGGCGGCAAGTACTTCAAGTTCTATGTGCTGTGGCTGACGTTCCCGCCGATGCTGCTGTTCATCCTCGGCAAGCCCATCGGACTCATCCTCGCCTACGGCGTCCTCGGCTCGCTGTTCATGCCGTTCCTCGCCATCACTCTGCTCGGCCTCCTCAACGGCAAGAAGATCCCGAAGGAATGGGCGAACAAGCTGCACACGAACATCGCTCTGGCGATCACGGCACTGCTGTTCATCATCCTCGGCATCCAGCAGCTCTACTCGGCGCTTGCCCCACTCTGGGGCGGCGGGGAGTAACCCGCCTCGGCGGGGCCGGGTCTGGGCATTGCCGCTAAGCTGGGAGACGCAATGGCAGAAGAGAACCCGACCCCGTCGACCACTCCAGCGAACACGAATCCAGGACGGCCGCCTCGGCGCGGGAAGAACGGACGTGGGCGTTCGCAGCAGCGACGCAGAACCACGGCGGCGCACCATCAGCAGCGCCGAGCCCGGCTCAAGGACGCCCGCGCAGCCCATCCGGTCACCGTCACCTACCCTGAGGATCTGCCGGTCACCGCGGCGAAGGACGAGATCGCCGAGGCGATCCGGGACAACCAGGTCGTCATCATCGCTGGTGAGACGGGATCGGGAAAGACCACCCAGCTGCCGAAGATCTGCCTCGACCTCGGCCTCGGGGTCGACGGACTCATCGGCCACACCCAGCCTCGGCGCATCGCCGCCCGGACTGTGGCCGAGCGCATCGCCGACGAACTCGACGAGGAGCTCGGCAGCACCATCGGCTACCAGGTGCGGTTCACCGCGCAGGTCGCCGATTCCACTCGGGTGAAGGTGATGACCGACGGCATTCTGCTGTCCGAGCTCTCGCGCGACAAACTGCTGCGCGACTACGAAGTCATCATCATCGACGAGGCACACGAACGCAGCCTCAACATCGACTTCCTCCTCGGCTACCTCAAGGAAGTGCTCGACCGACGTCCCGACCTCAAAGTCATCATCACCTCGGCGACGATCGACCCCGAATCGTTCTCCGCTCACTTCGATGACGCTCCGATCATCTCCGTCGAAGGCCGCACCTTCCCCGTCGAGGTCCGATACCGGCCCCTCGGGGACGATCCTGCCGATGACGATGTCGACGGGCCTGGCGAATCCGGGAACTACGAAACCGGAGTCGAGGAGCAGACCGATGGAATCATCGCCGCCGTCGACGAACTCGCGGCCGAGGCACCCGGCGACATCCTCGTCTTCCTCTCCGGCGAACGGGAGATCCGCGACACCGCCGATGCCCTGACCGACCACCTGCGCAGACGTCCGCGGATGAGCAGCTGGGAGGTCGTTCCGCTGTTCGCCCGACTCTCGGCGGGGGAGCAGCAGAAGGTCTTCCAACCCCATTCACGACCGCGCATCGTCCTGGCCACGAACGTCGCCGAGACCTCGCTGACGGTGCCCGGAATCAAATACGTCATCGACGTCGGCACCGCCCGCATCTCCCGCTACTCCAACCGCACCCGGGTGCAGCGACTGCCGATCGAGCGGATCTCCCAAGCCAGTGCGAACCAGCGCAAGGGCCGCTCGGGGCGCACCAGCGATGGCATCTGCATCCGCCTGTACTCGGAAGACGACTTCGAGTCGCGTCCCGAATTCACCGATCCGGAGATCCTGCGCACAAACCTCGCCAGCGTCATCCTGCAGATGGCTTCACTGGGATTCGCCGCAAGCGATCAGGAGATCCTCGACTTCCCGTTCCTCACCCCTCCAGAGGCCAGGGCCGTCCGTGACGGACGGACGATGCTCACCGAACTCGGGGCGCTGACCAGCGACTCGGCAGGGAAGATCCACGTCACCGAGATCGGCCGGAAACTCACCGTGCTGCCGATCGACCCCCGCCTGGCGCGGATGGTCATCGCCGGGGCGGAAGCCGGCTGCGGGGGAGAGGTCACCGTCATCGTCGCCGCGCTGTCCATCCAGGACCCCCGGGAACGTCCGGCCGAGGTCCGAGCCGCCGCCGATGAGAAGCACGCCCGATTCACCCATCGAGGCAGTGACTTCCTGTCCTACCTCAACCTCTGGAACTACCTGCAGAGTCTGCAGGCGGACATGGGATCCTCGAAGTTCCGTCGCCGCTGCAAGGACGAATTCCTCAATTTCTTCCGCATCCGCGAATGGCAGGACCTCGTCGGTCAGCTGCGCTCACTGCTCGGCTCGGCCGGCATTCGCATCGAGAAATTCGTCTGGCAGGCGGGCGACGATGCCGACACGGCCGGATCCGCGCTCGATGGCGAGGGCGGCAAGACGAATGCTGCTGGGTCCGGTGACGGTTCCGACCGTCGTCAAAGCGGTCGCAGCGGTCGTGGCCGTGAGGGTCAGAATGCTCCTGGCGGTCAGGGCACCCGCGGCGGTCGGGGCGAAGGAAATGCTCAGAGCGGACGAGGCGCGAACGGCAAGATCGGATTCGCCGAACTCAGCGCCGCCAAACGCAGCGCGAAGAAGCAGAGCGCGACCGGTCCGGCCGGAGACACCGGGAAGCAGGTGGCAGCCGCCAAACTCGACCCGCATGCCGCCGCCATCCACCGGTCGCTGCTCACCGGTCTGCTGACGATGATCGGCTCACGGTCGGAGCGGCACAAGGACTATCAGGGGGCTCGCGGCACCCGGTTCGCGATCTTCCCCGGATCCGGACTCTTCAAGGTCAATCCGGACTTCGTGATGGCTGCCGAACTCGTCGAGACCTCCCGCCTGTGGGCCCGCACCGTCGCCGCGATCGATCCGGACTGGGTCGTCGAAGCCGCCGGTGATCTGGTCACCCGCCAACATTCGGATCCGCACTGGTCGACGAAGGCCGGCGCATCGATGGTGTACGAGAAGATCTCGCTCTACGGGGTCACACTCGTCAGCGACCGCCGCGTCGGCTACGGCACCATCGACGCCGAGGCCGCCCGGGACGCGTTCATCCGCAAGGGTCTCATCGAAGGCGACTGGCACGAACGCTTCGGCTTCCTCGAACACAACGCGGCCGTCATCGACGAGGCCGAGGAACTGGCCTCGCGGACACGGAACCGTCGCGTGCTCGACCAAGACGATGCCCTCTACGAATTCTTCGACGAACGGATTCCGGAGGGGATCACCTCGGCGGCGGATTTCCGGGGATGGTGGAAGAAGCAGAAGCGACGGGACGCGCACCTGCTCGACCTCACCACCTCGGTGCTGCTCAGCGACGACAGTGAGGAACTGACCGCCTCGGTGGCCTCGGATTTCCCGATGGAATGGGAACTGACCGACGGTACGCGGGCGAAGCTGCGCTACTCCTTCGACCCCGGCAGCACCGAGGACGGGGTGACCGTGGAGATCCCCGCCGAGGCGGTGCCCGCGGTCGACGCGGACGAATTCAGCTGGCAGGTCCCCGGCCTGCGCGAGGAACTCGTCGCCGCCTATATCCGGTCATTGCCGAAGAGCAAACGCCGCTATTTCGTTCCCGCTCCCGACGTCGCCCGCGAGATCCTGCCGGCGCTCACCCCATACCAGGGGAGCCTGCCGGACGTGCTCGCTGCGTACTTGAGCGAACGCGCCGGCGGGGGAGGGCTGAACGACCTCGTGCCGATCACGGTCACCGCCGACGATTTCGACCGATCGCGGATCCCCGCTCATCTGCGGCTGACCTTCCGGGTCGTCGATGGGAAGAAGACCGTCGGTCTCGGCGAGGATCTGACCGCTCTGAGAACGAAAGCCACTCCGCAGGTGCGCAAGGCCCGCCAGAAGCAGAGCGCGTTCACCCCGAAGATCGGCCTGACTGACTGGACGTTCGGTGAACTGGCCGACCCCGATCAGGGCGCGGCGGGCGTCATACCGGGACTCGAAGACCGTTCGACCTCGGTCGACCTCGTCGCCTTCGACACCGCTGCACAAGCGCGCCTGGCCACGCGAGAAGCGATCATCACCCTGCTGGGCCAGCACACGTCTGACGCACTGAAGTACCTGCAGGACGGGCTGACCACTCAGGAGAAGCTCATCCTCGCCGGTCACCAGAAGACCGCCGACGAGCTCCTGGTCGGGCTGATTCGAGTCGGGATCCGCGGACTCGTCGTCGACCGATTGGGGCCGGCCGAGACGTCATGGGTGGCCACCGCCGATGAGTTCGCACGGCTGCGCAAGGACGTCGACGCCGAGCTGCCGCTGACCTGTTCATCACTGCTGCCGTCCCTGATGAAGGCGCTGCAGGCGGCGACCGAGCTCGACAAACTCGTGTCGAAGGCCTCCTCGTTGGCGATCCTGTCGAACCTCGCCGATGTGCAGGCGTGGCGAGCCTCCCGAACCAGTGCAGCCGCTGTTGCGGCGATGACTCCGCAGTTGCTGCGCGAGCTGCCCCGCTGGGTGCAGGCCGAAGTGGTGCGCATCGACGGAATGCAGGACTCGCCGATCCGTGACAAGCAGCTCATGGATCGGGTCACCGGCTGCAGCAGCGATGTGGTCAAGAAGATCGGCAATCGATTCCCGGCTCTGGCGAAGGCCGAGTGGTCGCAGCTGATCGTGTCGCTGCCTGCCGAGTGGGTCGAAGTCGTTGTGATGCTCGAAGAGCTGCGGGTGTCACTGTTCGCAAACTCGTTGGGCACGGCACATCCGGTGTCGGAGAAGCGCATCGCGAAGGCCCTCGCCCAGCTCTGACCCGAGCATCCCTCACCCTTAGCGGCACAACACCTCGTTGCGTCGAGGTATTGCGCGGAACTTCGGGCAGCGATTTGGGCATCCCTCACCGTCAGCGGCACAACGCCTCGTTGCAGAGGGGCGTTGTGTCACGAAGAGTGACCGACGCGCGAGCACCTGTAGGCAGCGCCACCAGCGAGGTGGTTTGGCGACGAAGCGTTGGGATTGCGACCACCCGTGCGCGGTGCGGGCCCGACGGCGAAGGTCAGACGTCGGCGAAGAAGCCGCTGAAGAGCCACCATAACGGCAGAGCTCCGGCGGCAAGAAGGGTGGCGACACTCCACCAGATGCGCCACTTCCACGTGCGACGGCGAGTGCCGATGAAGAGGAACGCGAGATAGAAGATGAGGCAGAAGGCCCCCGACAGGCTGAGCAGCACCATCCCGGCCGCCTCGCTGCCGGAGGTGCCGAGATCGAAGAGGTACTTCGTCGTCTGCGCTATCTGCCAGGAGAACCAGATCGCCGCGCACAGCAGCGGGACACCCAGGACCCCCGCGACGATGAGCGGCAAGGCTTTGAGCCAGCGTTCCTTCGGCTCCGAACGGCCGGCGTATTCGACGAATTCCTCAGACATCGCACCCCAGCATATGGGCCGATTCCGACAGGACGCTGGATGCAACGCCCGCCGGCCACCCCGCGCATACGGTTCCGGCCACCGGACGCCCGGCACAAGCTGACCCCACACTGTGACTGAACGGACACGCCGGACGAGCGCGAAGAACGATAGGATATTGCGGTGACTTCTGGCCAGTATTCCGTCAAGGACATCCGACACGAGGCGTCCCGCCGCCGCACGTTCGCTGTCATCTCCCACCCCGACGCGGGCAAATCGACGACCACCGAGGCGCTCGCCCTCCACGCCCGCGCCATCGGCCAGGCCGGAGCCACCCACGGCAAGGCCGGTCGCCGCGCCACCGTCTCCGACTGGATGCAGATGGAGCAGGATCGCGGAATCTCGATCTCCTCGGCCGCTCTGCAGTTCGAGTACCGCGACGCCGTCTTCAACCTCGTCGACACCCCTGGTCACGCCGACTTCTCCGAGGACACCTACCGTGTGCTCTCCGCCGTCGACTGCGCCGTCATGCTCATCGATGCCGCCAAAGGCCTCGAGGCGCAGACGATGAAGCTCTTCGAAGTCTGTGCCCACCGCAATATCCCGATCATCACGGTCGTCAACAAGTGGGACCGTCCCGGCCTCGACGCGCTCGAACTCATGGACGAGGTCCAGCAGCGCACCGGCCTCCTGCCCACCCCGATCACCTGGCCAGTCGGGCAGTCCGGAGACTTCCGCGGAGTCCTCGACCGCATCAGCGGCGAGTACACGAAATACACCCGCACCGACGGAGGCGCCACGATCGCCGGTGAAGACACCTATTCCGCCGAGGCGGCCGCCGACCTCGAGGGCGATGCCTGGACGACCGCTGTCGATGAGTCCGATCTGCTGGAGATGGAAGACCAGAACCACGACCAGGACACCTTCCTCGCCGGCAAGTCGACCCCGGTGATGTTCGCCTCGGCCGTGCTCAACTTCGGCATCCACAAACTTCTCGACCTCCTCGTCGACCTCGCCCCGCCCGCCGAGGCCCGCCCGGACAAGGACGACCAGCCCCGCCCCGTCGACGATCCCTTCTCCGGATTCGTCTTCAAGGTGCAGGCCGGAATGGACTCCCACCACCGCGACCGACTCGCCTACATCCGAGTGTGCTCGGGCGTCTTCGAGCGCGGAACCGTGCTCACCCATGCCAGCACCGGCAAACCCTTCGCCACGAAATACGCTCAGCAGGTCTTCGGTCGCGACCGCGATGTTGTCGACGAAGCGTTCCCGGGAGATGTCGTCGGATTGGTCAACGCCTCCGCTCTGCGCGTCGGTGACTCCCTCTACCTCGACAAGAAGGTCGAGTTCCCCGGCATCCCGACGTTCTCACCCGAACACTTCATGGTCATCCGTGCCAAGGACTCCTCGAAGTACAAACAGTTCCGCCGCGGCATCGAACAGCTCGACCACGAAGGCGTCATCCAGGTGCTGCGTTCGGACCTGCGCGGTGATCAGGCACCCGTGCTCGGCGCTGTCGGACCCATGCAGTTCGAAGTCGCCGAAGACCGGATGACCAACGAATTCAACGCTCCCTGCACCCTGGAGCGCCTCAACTTCTCCCTCGCCCGACGCACCACTCCCGAATGCGTGCCGACCCTGGCCCGGGAACGCTCGGTCGAGGTCCTCCACCGCTCCGACGGAGAGCTGCTGGCGCTGTTCTCCGACCGGTGGCGGCTGCAGGGTGTGCAGAAGAACCACCCCGACCTGGTCCTCGAACCGCTGGTCGTCAGCTGAGACGAGCACTGTCGCGATCGGATGCCGGTGTCCGGCATTTTGACGCGGAGATTATTATGGATAGTTGGGGCCGAAGCGAAGCCCTAGAGGGCAAACCGCCCGCGTGGGACACTCCCGCCGCTCGGTGAAACCCAAACAGACAAAGGAGAATTGTGGGAACGAAATCGATTCGAGTCGCGATTGCCGGATTGGGCAACTGTGCCTCGTCCCTGATCCAAGGCGTGGAGTACTACCGGAACGCGTCGCCCGGGACGAAGGTTCCCGGCCTTATGCACGTGGAATTCGGGGACTATCACGTCGGTGACATCGATTTCGTTGCCGCCTTCGACGTCGACGGCAAGAAGGTCGGCGTCGACATCGCCGAGGCGATCACCGCCAGCGAGAACAACACCATCAAGCTCGCCGATGTGGAGCCGACAGGCATCGAGGTCCTGCGCGGACCGACTCTCGACGGGCTCGGCGAGTACTATCGCGACACGATCGTCGAATCCGACCGCGAGGCCGTCGACGTTGTCAAGGCTCTCAAGGACGCCGAGGCGGATGTGCTCGTGTGCTACCTGCCCGTCGGTTCGCAGAAGGCCGTCGAGTTCTATGCTCAGGCCGCGATCGACGCGAAGGTTGCCTTCGTCAATGCCCTGCCCGTGTTCATCGCCGGCACCAAGGAATGGGACGAGAAGTTCCGTGCCGCCGGAGTCCCGATCGTCGGCGACGACATCAAGTCCCAGATCGGTGCGACCATCACTCACCGTGTGATGGCGAAGCTGTTCGAAGATCGCGGCGTCGTCCTCGACCGGACCTACCAGCTCAACGTCGGCGGCAACATGGACTTCAAGAACATGCTCGAGCGGCAGCGCCTCGAGTCGAAGAAGATCTCGAAGACTCAGGCCGTGACCTCGAACACCTCCGCCCAGCTGTCCGACCGCGACGTCCACATCGGACCCAGCGACTACGTCGAATGGCTCGACGACCGCAAGTGGGCCTTCGTCCGCCTCGAGGGCCGCAACTTCGGTGACGCTCCCGTGTCCCTGGAATACAAGCTCGAGGTGTGGGACTCGCCGAACTCCGCCGGCGTCATCATCGACGCGGTGCGTGCGGCGAAGATCGGCCTCGACCGCGGAATCGGCGGAGCCCTCATCTCCGCCTCCTCGTACTTCATGAAGTCGCCCCCGGAGCAGCAGGACGACGACGCCGCCCACGAGGCCGTCGAAGCGTTCATCCGCGGCGACCTCGAACGCTGATATCGCCGAGGCGGCCCACCCTTATCTGAGGTGCTGAGTCGCCTGCCGGCTGAGAGGGCGCCGAGCGCAGACACCTGCGGTCGGCGCTCTCGCACATTCACCGACGTCGGTGAGAACGGAACCGCACGACCGCCTCGGCGGGGGACAGGTGAGTCTGGCAACCTCCGAATATCCGGAATATGAGATTCCCGCGACACAACGCCGATTGTCCATGAGACTTGCACCTTGAGGTGATCGCTCTCACATGAGCGATATCCGGCTCAACACATTCGCCAGTGCCACCCCGACCGAGGAGAACCGATGTCGAGCACAACACCTGCAACCGCAGAGAAGAGGAAAGACAGTTCCGAGCTGAGCTGGCTGATGCGCGTCCTCGTCATCATCGAGAAGGCCGGCAACAAACTGCCACACCCGTTCTGGCTGTTCCTCTCGCTGGCCGTCATCGTCATGATCCTCTCGGCGATCTTCGCGTCCACCGGGCTCAACGCCGTCAACCCGGCCACGGACGAGAAAGTGACGGTGACGAACCTCTTCTCCACCGAGTCGCT
Source organism: Brevibacterium sp. MGP-B1 (assembly GCF_057766545.1). Classification (NCBI taxonomy): domain Bacteria; kingdom Bacillati; phylum Actinomycetota; class Actinomycetes; order Micrococcales; family Brevibacteriaceae; genus Brevibacterium; species Brevibacterium sp. MGP-B1. The sequence continues at coordinate 639,690 of NZ_CM173407.1, forward strand.
GCGTGAGATCGTTGCGGGGGCAACGAACAACTTCGTCACCTTCCCGCCGCTGGGCCTCGTGCTCATCGTGCTCATCGGCGTGGCCGTAGCCGAGCAGTCCGGACTCATCCCGGCGATGCTGCGCGGAACCATCGCCGGTGCCTCGCCGAAGTGGATCACGTTCATCGTGGCCCTCGCCGGAACCGCCTCGTCGATCGCCTCGGACGCGTCCTACATGATCATGATTCCGCTCGGCGGACTCGCGTTCAAAGCAGTCGGCCGCAATCCGCTGCTCGGCTGCCTCGTCGCCTATGCCGCGACCTCGGGAGGTTATTCGGCGGCTCCGATGGTCAACTCGCTCGACACGATCCTCGGCGGACTGTCGACCTCTGCCGCACAGATCATCGACGCCGACTACTCCGTCAGCCCGGTCGCGAACTTCTACTTCAACTTCATCTCCATGTTCGTCGTCGCCGCCGCGGTGACCCTGGTGACCGAGCTGGTCCTGTCCAAGCGAGCCGACCAGATCGAACTCGACGAGGAGACCGACGACGACCCGGACAACTTCGACGTCAAGATGGCCCTCGACGCCAACGAGAAGCGCGGAATCATCATCGCCGTCGTCGCCATCGTCATCTGTGCGGCGGTGCTGTTCGCCCTCGCCTGGCCCACCGGGTCCTTCCTCCGCGATGAAGCCGGAGGATTCGGTCCCGAATCGGGTCTGATGGCCGGAATCGCCGCGATCATCGGCTTCGGCTTCTTCATCGTCGGCATCGTCTACGGCTACGCCACCGGATCGATCAAGCACACCGCAGACATTCCGGAGATGATGGGCAAGGGGCTGCTGCCGTTCGTGCCGGTCATCGTCCTGTTCTTCGCCGCCAGCCAGTTCCTCGCGCTGTTCAAGATGTCCAACCTCGGCGAGATCATGGCGATCAAGGGCGCCGAGGTCTTCGGGGCGCTCAACACCGGACCGTTCGTCATCCTCCTCGGCGGATGGCTGCTCGTGGCGTTGGGCGCGCTGTTCCTCACCTCGGGTTCGGGGCTGTGGACTCTCATGGCACCGGTGCTCGTACCGATGTTCATGCTGCTGTCGATCTCCCCGGAGACCACCCAGGCTCTCTACCGCATCGGTGACTCGACGACGAACATCATCTCCCCGATGAGCCCCTACTTCGTCGTCGTCCTCGGCTTCATCCAGCGATACAAGAAGGACGCCGGAATCGGCACGGTGCTCTCCTTCACGATCCCGCTGTCCTTTGCTATGTTCATCCTCTGGGGACTGCTGTTCTTCATCTGGTGGGCCACCGGAATTCCGTGGGGACCGGGCGCGGCCACTCACTATCAGATGGGCTGAGTCGGTCACCCGATGGGCCGATCCGGGAATTCTCGCGCCCGATCAGGTGTTGTCCACCACAGCATCACGATCGTGCAACGTCGGACGCTGTCGGCGGGGATCCTCAGTTCCCGTCCAGACCGTCCGGTTAGACTGTGACCGTGAACGATCATCTGTGCAGCCTCCCGGCTGCGCACATTCTACTCAGATCGAAAGGATCTCGACCGTGAGTAACCCCATGATGAACCGGGCGATCAACCAGGGCGCCCAGGCCGGACGCAACCAGCCGGTCATGTCCGATCAGGAGCTCAACAACCTCTTCAACCAGCCTGCCGCGGAGAACCGCAACGCCGGGCCCCAGGTCGCCGACCGTGCGATGACCTATGACGATGTGATGATGAAGACCGGTGTGCTCTTCGCCATCCTCCTCGCCGGTGCCGTCGTCGGCTGGCTCGTGCCGATCTTGGCTCTGCCTGCCGCGATCATCGCGCTCGTCCTCGGCCTCGTCAACGCCTTCAAGAAGGAACCGAGCAAGGCTCTCATCATCGGCTATGCCGCATTCGAGGGTGTCTTCCTCGGCGGAATCTCCGGAATGTTCGAGGCGGCCTTCCCTGGCATCGTCGTTCAGGCCGTGCTCGCCACCTTGAGCGTCTTCGGCGTCATGCTCGCCCTGTTCAAGTTCAAGGGCGTGCGCTACGGCTCGAAGATGATGAAGTTCATGATGATCGCCGTCGGCGGATACGCGATCTTCTCGATCATCAACTTCTTCTTCGCCATGTTCACCGGCTCCGGCGGCGCCCGCAGCGTCGAGATCTCGCTGTTCGGCATGACCTTTCCCCTCGGCGTCATCATCGGCATCGTCGCCACCGTGCTCGCCGCGATGACCCTGATCATGGACTTCCAGATGATCGAAGAGGGCGTCAAGCACAAGATCCCGGAGAAGTACTCCTGGATGTGCGCCTTCTCGCTCATGGTCACCCTCGTGTGGCTCTACATCGAAATCCTGCGCCTCATCTCCTACTTCAGAGACTGAGAGACGTGACCGCCCCACACCTGTGGGCTGCGGCCGAATGCTGAACGAAGGGCGGATCCCCGAGAAGGGGGTCCGCCCTTCGTCGTCCGTTGCGAGCTGCCCATTGCTTGTGATCACTTTTCTGCCTATCGTCTGAGATACCGACGAGAAGCGTCGGCGGACCGTCTTCAACGTTGTAAGGCGGATCAAAGACCTCATGGCCTGAGAGGACGATTCGATGACGAATCCGATGCGCGGCGTGTTCGCCGTTCCGACGACCCCCTATACCGAGGAGGGAGACCAGAACCTCGACGCCTTGGGCGGTCGCATCGAGGAGGTGCTCACCTCAGGAGTGACCGGGCTTCTCGGCCTCGGCGCCACGGGGGAGGCGCTGGCACTCAGCGCCGCTGAGCGGGAAGCACAGATCAAGACCATCGTCTCCGCCGTCGACGGTCGGGCGCACGTGGTCATCGGCTGTATGGCCTACACTCCGGCAGAGATGTCGGCCCAGATCACTGCGGCCGCCGGCTGGGGCGCCGATGCCGTTATGGTCACCCCGCCCTTCTACGGCGGACTCGAACCAGACGCCGTCATCGGCGCCTTGCACCCGGTGCTCACCGCCACCGAGGTGCCGGTCATGGTCTACAACAATCCCCACTCCACCGGCACCGACCTGCTCCCGGACCACCTCGCCGCGCTCCAGGACACCGGCCGACTCTGGAGCGTCAAAGAGACCTCCGGCGAAGCCACACGGATTCGAGAGCTGCGCGACCGCCTCGGCGAGGACACCGAGATCTTCGTCGGTGCCGACGGAATCGCCCTCGAGGGCTTCGCCCAGGGCGCCAGCGGCTGGGTGGCCGCCTCGGCGTGGCTGCTGCCCGAGCACTGCCAGAGACTGTGGGAGCTGGCCGACAGCGGTGACTGGGCCGGCGCCGTCGACCTGTGGAGAAGCCTCGGGCATGCCCTCGGACTCATCGAGGGCGACTCCGCCTTCATCTCACTCATCAAACAGGCGCTCGGCCGAACCGGCCGCGAACAGGGACCGGTGCGTCCACCCCTGCCGACAGCCGGCCCTGACTCATTGGCGTCGCTGCTCGACGCGATCGCCGAACTGGAGAGGAAACACGCAGCATGAGCACCACGACTTCAGCAGACAACACACTCATCGACCGCGGTCGAACCGCGCTGCGGGCCATCATCGACGGCAACGTCGGACAGTGGATCGGCGGCCGCGCCGTCACCGGCACCGGCGACGAGATCGGTCTCATCTCACCGAGCGACGGAACGGTCATCGGCAGCCTTTCCGCGGCCAGCGTCGAGCAGCTCGATGACACCGTCGCCACAGCACGCGCCGCCTTCAACGAGGCCGACTGGGCAGGAGACGCGAAGCTGCGGGCGCGAGTGCTGCGCCGCCTCGCCGACCTCGTCGAAGCCGATGCCGAAGAGATCGCCTACCTCGACGGCATCGAAGCCGGAAAAGTCGCCCTCGGCAGCGTCGAGGAAGACGTCCCCGATGTCGCCGCGAACCTCAGATTCAGCGCCGATCTCGTCTCCCGCGATGACGGACGCTACCTGCAGAACCCCGACGGCTGGGGCTGGGTGACGAAGGTGCCCAGCGGAGTCGTCGGAGCGATTCTGCCGTGGAACTATCCCGTGGCCATGCTCGGCTGGAAGGTCGCCCCGGCTCTGGCCGCCGGCAATGCGATGGTCGTCAAGACCTCCGAGGATTCGACGCTCAGTGCGCTCCATCTGGCGAAGCTCGCCACCGAGGCCGGGGTGCCCGACGGCATCCTCAACGTCCTCACCGGCACCGGCTCAGGGATCGGCGCCGCGATGGGTCTGCACAACGACATCGACGTGCTCACCTTCACCGGATCGGGACCCGTCGGCAGGTCCTTCCTCGAATCCTCAGCGCGGTCGAACCTCAAGAAGGTGTCCCTCGAACTCGGCGGTCGAGCTGGCTACATCGTCGACTCCGCACACGCCACGGATTTCGAGGCGATCGCCGCCGACATCGCCGGTGCGTCCTTCGGCACCAGCGGCCAGAACTGCACCGCCGCATCTCGGGTGATCTACGTCGGCGACGATGACGAGAGGTTCGCCGAATTCCGCACCGCACTCATCACCGCGACCGAGGCACTCACCGTCGGCGATCCGTTCGCCGCCGAAACGGACGTCGGACCGGTGATCAACACCCGCGCCCGCGACCGCATCACCGCCTGGATCGACGAAGCCGTCGAGAAGGGAGCGCGGATCCTCAACACCCGTGCCGACGTCCCCGACACCGGCACCTGGTACCCGCCGACCGTCATCGAAGGCGTGCCCGATGACAGCGAACTCGGCCGCGGCGAGATCTTCGGCCCCGTCACCCAGCTGCTGCGACGCAGCAGCCGCGACGACGCTGTCGACCTCATCAACGGCGAACCCTATGGGTTGGCCTCGAGTGTGTGGTGCGAGGACATCGCCCAAGTGCGGTGGTGGGCAAGCCGGCTCCGCGTGGGCACCCTCGCGATCAACGGCTACAGCGAAGGCACCGAAGCTACGCCGTTCGGCGGACTGCGACAGTCCGGATTCTGGGGCCGCGACAACGGCCCGGAAGCCCTGGACACCTATCAGGAGACCATGACCGTCTGGGTGGCCGACACCTGATCATCGTCTGAGGTTCCGCCGCTGTTCCCATCGACGAGGACTATCATGTGTCCATGACCACGGCAGCGGCGGAACTCGAGACCGAAGTGCGCCGTCTGCGCATCCGGGTCATCTCCCTGACCACTGCCCAACTCGACGAGGCGGCCCCACCGTCACCGAGCAGACGTGCTGTCATCCGTGAGGCCCTGACCGAATTCTCATGGATCGGCTCCGAGGCCCGGCCGGTCCCGGAACTCGGCGATCAGAACCTCGCGGACCAGGTCGTCGTGCTCGTCGAACACGGACTGCGTTCGGCTCGGACACTGCCCGAACCCGATCGCGAGAACCGCATCAGCGCCCTCATCGAGGCGGCCGTGCGCCTGCGTCGAAACCTGGCCTGAGCATGGGGGAGAAGGAGGGCATGGTGGGGAGCACTCAGCGCACGTGGCCCTCTGTGCTCGCCGGGGTCGTTGCGACACTCATATATTTCGGCACGGCCGAACTCATCGCCCGCAGCCTTGACGTGGCGTCGGCCCCTGCTCTGCTCATCGGCCAGGCGCTCATCCCGCTGATGCCGACCGTGCTCATCAAGTCCGCCATCGCGGTCTTCGGCACTCACGACAAACTCGCCCTCGTCATCACCATCGTGGCAGGAGGGGCAGGGTGCGGTGCGATCATCGGGTGGATCGGCGCTCGCCGCCGCGGTCTCGCGCTCGTCCTGCTCATCGGTTTCGGACTGCTGCCTGCCGTCGTCGGCTTCAGCTCCGGCGCCGGGCTTGTGGCCACCCTGCCGAGTCTCGGCGGAATCGCCGTCGGGGCCGCAGCCTTCCTCGTCCTCTTCCGCCTCGCGACTGTTCCGGCTCGCACCGGTGGAAGCACTGAGACTCGCGCCGATACGGGGGAGGCGGAAACTGACACGCAGCATCGAACTCCGGCCGGACCGGGGCGACGAGCCTTCTTCGGGCTGGCTGCGGGACTGAGCGCGGTCGGCATCGCCGCCGTCGCGGCCGGGCAGTCCGCGGCCACACTGGCCCGCAGTGCGGCAGGAACGGTGACGAAGCTCGTCCTCCCACGTCCGGCCGCCTCGGCGCCGGAGATTCCCACCGGCGCGGAACTCGACGTGCCCGGACTGACCCCGCTGGTTACGGAGACCCAGGATTTCTACCGCATCGACACAGCGCTCTTCCCGCCGTCGATCGACGCGGGAACATGGATGCTGCGCGTCCACGGCATGGTCGAGCACGAGTTCACGATCACGATGGCCGAACTCCTCGACCTCCCGCTCCAGGAGCACTATGTGACCCTGGTCTGCGTCTCGAACGAGGTCGGCGGCGACCTGGTGGGCAATGCGAAATGGCTGGGCTATCCGATCCGGGGCCTGCTGGCCCGGGCGAAACCGCGCTCCGGTGCGGACATGGTGCTCTCGGGCTCCGATGACGGATTCACCGCCTCCACCCCACTCGAAGTGCTCACCGACGATCGCGCGGCCCTGCTGGCCGTGGCGATGAACGGTCATGCTCTGCCACGCGACCACGGATACCCGGCACGCCTGGTCGTCCCCGGACTCTACGGGTACGTCTCGGCCACGAAATGGGTGACCGATCTCGAAGTCACCCGGTTCGCGGACAAAGAGGCATATTGGACGACGCGCGGCTGGGCCGCGCACGGACCCGTGCTGGTGGCCTCGCGCATCGACGTGCCCCGCCCCGGGGCCACTGTCACGCCCAAGAGCGGCGACCGGGTCGTCACCGCAGGCATGGCGTGGGCCCAGCACACAGGCATCGAGAAGGTGCAGGTGCGCATCGACAACGGCGACTGGGCGGAAGCGGAACTCAGCGAGGAGCTCACCGCCGATACCTGGCGTCAGTGGCGGTGTGAGCATGCGGGGCTGAGCACCGGCACGCACACGGTCAGCGTGCGCGCGGTCGATCAGGACGGCAACGTGCAGACCTCGGAACGCCGGCCCGCCATTCCGGGAGCAGCGACGGGACTCCACGAGCGCCAGTTCACCGTCGAGTGAGGCCGCGCTGCGGAACGGTCAAGCAGAGCGGACCGACAACTCGGTGATACAGTCGTGCCCGCATTCCCACCATGCGAACTCGGCGCGGCAGTCTCAGGCTTTTCGCGATAACTTGTAATCTCACTCACATCATCTGTATTCCCCCATCACAACGAGGTGGTCAATGTGTTCGGTCTTCCGACGGCGACGGTCGTCATCATCGTCGGCATCCCCGCGATCTGGGTGATCTACACCCTCGTCTTCGTCTTCCTCTCCCGCGGTTGGAAGGCCGAGGACGTGGCTGAGGATCAGGCCCTGGCGAGAGCCGCGAACGGAGCGGACGGACGAGACGGCGGAGCCGCCTCGGCGAAAGGAAACGGGGGAGCGGCATGAACATCGAGACCTGGTTCCTCGTCATCTACTTCGTCGCCATGGCCGGGATCGGCGTGTGGACGCTCAAGATCGGGTCGAAGGGCAGCGAGGGATATCTGCTCGGCGGTCGCAGCCTGGGCGCTGCGGTCACGGCTCTGCGCCTGCAGTCGTCGTCGATGTCGGGATACATGTTCCTCGGTGCGGGATCGCTGGCGTATACGAAGGGCTACTTCTCTCTGTGGTACGCGATGGGCGACATCGGCGGCGGTGTCCTCAACCTCTCGATCCTGGGCCGGCGGATGCGCAAGCTCTCCCAAATCCTCGGGTCGCTCACCTCGATCGAGTACCTCGAGCACCGATATCCGTCGAAGTGGATCCGCGCGATCGCCGCGCCGGTCGCCCTGTTCTGCATCTTCTTCTACGTGATGAGTCAGTTCATCGCCGGCGGGCGCGGACTCGAGATGGTCACCGGCATCCCATATGCCTGGGCGCTGCTCATCGCGGTCGGCGTCATCGTCTTCTACACCTTCCTCGGCGGCTACCTCGCCGTGGCCTACACCGACTTCGTGCAGGCGATCATCATGCTCATCGGCATGGTGTGGATCCTCATCGGATGTCTGCAGGCCGTGGGCGGGTGGACAGCCGGCAACGAGGCGGTCGGACAGATCAACCCGAACCTGCTGACCATGTGGGGACCGGACGGGATCGAATCCGTCCAATGGGGAGTCATCGTCGGCGCCGTCCTCGTCTTCTCCATCGGCTATATGGGCTGGCCGCACGTCAATGTCAGCCATATGGCCATGAAGCGGCCCTCGGTGGCCAGGCGGGCCAGCCTCTACGCCACCGGCTTCAACCTGCTGTTCATCCCCGCCCCCTACATCGTCGGCATCATGGCGCTCATCCTGCTGCCGACCCTGGACAATCCGGAGCTCGCGGTCTTCGAAGTCGCAGATACTGTGCTGCCGAACTTCGCCGTGGGCATCGTCATGGCCGGAATCATGGCCGCGATCATGTCCACAGCCGACGCTCTGCTGCTGCAGTCGGGCACGATCGCCAGCCAGGATCTGTTCCAACGCTTCTTCAAGAAGGACATGTCCGACCAGCAGTCCGTCTGGGTCTCCCGGTTCACCGTCCTCGTGCTGGCGATCATCGGCTACTTCGTCGCCGTGAACGATCCGCCGGCCGTCGCCGAGGTGGTCATCTTCTCCACAACGGTGCTCGGTGCCGCGTTCGTCCCCGTCTACATCGCCGCCGCCTGGTGGAAGAAGGCGAACGTGCCCGGAGCCATCTGGTCGATGATCGCCGGAACCGTGTCGTCGGTCGTGTGGCAGCTGACGGGACTCGTCGACGTGACCGGAGTCGACCCGATGGGAGTCGGCATCGTGTGCTCGACCCTGGCCCTCATCCTCGTCTCCCTGGCCACTCAACGTTCGCATCCGGTGCCTGCCCACGTCCTCGAAACGATGAAGGAGACCGACAAGATCGGCGCGATCCCAGCACACATGCTCACCGGTCAGAACGATTCCCTGGCCGGCCAGGTTCCGAAGGACGCCTGAGATGAGCACCGAGATCGGAACCGGGCGCCCGGTCGGCCCGGAACTGCAGGCTGAGGATCCGGTGCGGATGGACCCGCACGTCACCGCCGCCGAGGCGCTCGCCGTCTTCCAGCGCAAACTCCCTGACGCACTCGCCGAGGTCCAAGCGGTGCATCATCCGTTCTGGTGGGCTGCCCTCGACGTGCGTACTCGCGGACTCCTCCGGCGGAGCGCAGCCGGGCCGGAGCAGCGCATGGATGTGCTCGTCAATGCAGTGTCGGGTAGGGGCATGATCGCCGACTTCACCCCTCGTGGCACCACGGTGGGATCATCGGAGTGGTCCCGTCTGATCGGCGAGCAGTCGGGACCGCTGCCGACTCAGGACGAGGCGGAGCGGACCGCGCGATCATTGGCGCGTGCGAAAGTCGTCAAGACGGTGAAGCTCGGAATGGGCATCGAGATCGCTCCGGCGGGCGGTCTGCGCGGAGTGCTCAAACCCAACTGGATCGTCTCCGGAGGGAATGCGAAGCATGAGGCCACGATCCTCGTCGATGGTCTCGATGGGTCTCACTACATTGTGCGAGTGGACAAGGTCGGGCGGAGCTGAGGGCTCGGCTGTCAGGTCTGCGGGGATGCTCAGCCCCAGTTCTCTGCGTCCGAGATGCAGAACGGATGACCGGCGGGATCGAGGAGCACGACCCAGGTCTCACCGGGCTGCGGTTCGGCCCGGGTGGCTCCGAGTTCGACGCAGCGGTCGGCTGCCGCATGGATGTCGTCGGCGGCGAGGTCGAGGTGGAACTGCTTGTGTCCGTCGTCGGGCCAGCTCGGTCTCTGGTAGTCCGGGATCGTGCCGATGCCCAGTGCATGGCTGGGACCGGTGAGCATGGCATAGTTCTCGTCCGAATAGGCGATGGGCCAGCCGAGGACGGAAGAGTAGAACTCTCCGAGAACGGCAGCGTTCGGGGCGTCAAGAGTGACCATCGCCAGTGTGGCGACGGGTGCTGTGGTGGAGTTGTCGCCGGTGGTCGCGGCGGTGTCGGTCTTCTGTGTTTCAGTCATGTCTGACATTCTTGTGCCATGGATGACGACGTCACTAGGAAAAATGCGTCAATGCCGCAGCACTTCTTCGGACGTGTGCTCAAGCCGGGGGAGATGCTCGAGCATGCGCGCTATTCGTCCGTTCGTGTCGTCGCCGAGCGCCTGCGCCCCTTCGTCAAACGCTATTGGGCCGTCGAATGGGATCTGCCGGAGGGCGAGAGCTATCAGACGGCGACTTTGTCCGAACCGACCATCCATCTGACCTTCGAGTTCGGCAACAGCCGACGGGCGCACGTGGACGGCCCCGGGGCATGGGTGACCGGTCCGGTCACCAGGCGACGCTTCGACGTGGGGATCTTCGGATGCGGCGGAGTCTTCGGCGTGAACTTTCAACCGGGTGCGACACTGGCCTTCTCCGAGGCGAAGCCGGCGAGCATTCGTGATTCGACCGTCCCAGCCGAACTGTGGTTTCCGAGGTTGGATGCCGACCTCGGACTCTCCGAGATGTTTGCGCAGTCGCAGAGAGCGGGGGCGCCCGACTTCAGCGAATTGGCCGCCTCGGTGGAAAGCTGGCTGCTGTCCTGGCGGCCGCAGATGACCCCGTCGTTCGAACGGTTGAAACGGGTGCTCGACATCCTGTCCGACCCCGAAGTCGTGAGCCTGAAGATCCTCGCGGAGAGAACCGCTATCGGAGAGCGTACGCTTCAGCGGATGTTCAGCAGCTTCTGCGGAGTCGGGGTGAAGAAGGTCTTGGCCAGGGCACGGATCATCGACGCGGTCGCAGCGATCGACCGCGGGTGGGACGGAACTCTGGCCGACCTCGGCGCACACTTCGGATGGTTCGACCAATCGCATTTCAGCACGGACTTCGTTCGCGTCACGGGTTTCAGCCCTGCCGAGTACGCGCAGCGGAAGACCGCGCGGGCCACGCGAGGCTGACCTGGTTCAGCGTGGACTCTGATCGAACGTGCTTCTGACCAGCAGCTCGCCCTTGCTGACGGTCGGTCGGCCCAGGGCGAATCCGTGCTCGATGGAGTGCCCTGCGTCGACGAGCAGCAGATCGGCGTCACAGCCCGGACGGATTCGTCCCTTGCGCGGGAGCTTCAAGGCGTCTGCAGTATTGGCGGTGACGAACGAGAGGATCTGGGACAGCGGCAGGCCGCTGGACTCAGCGCACGCCCACACTTGGTCGAACAGCGTCGACTGGTCTGCCACCTGCAGTTCCGTCAGGCGTCCCTGGGCATCGAACTTCGGCAGGCTTCCGTTGGCGTCCGAGGACAAGGTGAGCCGGGCGAGATCGCCGCCGAATTCGACGAACTTCTTCACCGCTTCGACGGTGGATGCTCCGGCGGTCATGTCGACGAAGGCGCCTTTGGCTGCGAGGTCGACCGCCTCGGCGATCAGCTCGTCATCTCGGGTGATGTGGGTGGCATACACGGCGGGCGGGGCAACCGGATAATCGTCGAGGAGGCGATGAAGGGGTGTGAGCCGAGTCGAATGCGATCCGACGTGGAAGTGAGTGACACCGGCCTTTCCGCTGAGCAGCCCGCCGACATGGCATTGGCTGACGATATCGGCGAGTTCTTCGATCGTCGGTTGGAACGACCGCCTTTCGGAGATGGCGATCTCGCCGGCCCCGATCACTTTGTCGATGAGGACGATGTCGTCGGCGACGGAACCGGTGACGGTTCGTGCCGGAAGCTGGTAGCTGCCGGTGTAGACGAATGTCGTGATGCCCTCTTCTTCGAGGCCTCGTGCTTTGGCGAGGAGGCTGCGGTGAGAGCGGGTGATGGAGTCGGTGCCGAGGCATCCGACGACAGTGGTCACTCCTGCCCGGATGATGTCGCCGACGTCGATTTCGGGAGTGCGGGTCGCGTATCCGCCTTCGCCTCCGCCTCCGATGATGTGCACATGGGGGTCGATGAAGCCGGGCACGGCAGTCAGCCCGTCGGCCTCGATGACTGCCGAATCCGGCAGCTGCGCGACTATGTCGCGGTCCACCTGGCCGAGGTGGGCGATACGTGAGCCCTCCACGAGGATGTCGCACACTCCGAGCGGTTCGGGGGCGCAGACTTCCGCCCCGCGAATCAGGATGACCATGACTCTCGTGTCCTTTCGATGCCGCTCGGGACCGCCGGCTGCTCGGCAGGTCAGTCGCTGCCGGGGATGATTCCCTTGCCGTCGACCTGGGGAATCGCGGCCAGGAGCTTCTTCGTATACGGGTGCTGCGGGTCGTTCCAGATCTGGTCGGTCGGGGCGACTTCGACGAGGCGTCCGGCTTCCATCACTGCGACCCTGTCTGCGATATCGCGAACAACTGAGAGATCGTGGCTGATGAAGATCATTGAGGCGCCGGAGTCGATGGCGAGGTCGCGCATCATACGAGCGATCCGTGCCTGGAGGAACGCATCGAGTGAGGCGATGGGTTCATCACCGACGAGCACTTTCGGACCCGCAGCCAGGGCGCGAGCGATGGCGATGCGCTGCCTCTGTCCGCCGGAGAACGAATGCGAATAGCGCTGTGCGGAGTCGGCCGGCAGGTCGACGGCTTCCAACAGCGATTCGACGGTCCATGTGCCGTCAGGATTGAGGGCCAGCGCATCGTCGAGCTGGTCGCGGATCCGCCTGCGCGGATTGAGCGACGCGTAGGGGTTCTGGAAGACCATCTGAATGCCGAGCAGTTCCTTCGCTCTCTTCTTCAGCCCGAGCGCTCTGACCGGATGGCCGTCGAAGGTGATGGAGCCGTCTGCCGGCTTCTCCAACCCGCAGATGAGTTTGGCCAGCGTCGATTTGCCGCAGCCGGATTCGCCGACGAGCCCGAGCACCTCCGAGCGGCCCAGCTGCAGAGACACTCCGTTGACGGCTCGGAAGCGACCGCCGCCGTCGAGCTTGTATTCGCATGCCACGGAATCGAGTTCCAGGAGGGGAGCACCTGCTGCGGGGGAGTGAGCGGTGCGGCCGACCGGGGCTTGGTCGGTCGATGTCATGGGGAGACCTCCGCTCCTGGCAGCGATTCGATGAGCGAACGCGTGTATTCGTGTTGAGGAGCGGTGATGACCGCCTCCCGTTCACCGGTTTCGACGACGACGCCGTTCTTCATGACCACGATGGTGTCCGCGACCGAGGAGAGCACTCCGAAGTCGTGGGTGACCAGAAGCACGGCGAGGTCGAGATCGTCGCAGAGTTCACGCAGTAGCCGGAGGATGCCTGCCTGCACGGTGACATCGAGTGCTGTGGTCGGTTCGTCGGCGATGAGCACCTTCGGATCGCAGATGATCGCCGAGGCGAAAGCGATTCGCTGCAGCTGTCCGCCGGAGAACTGGTGCGGATACTTCTTCACCGCCTCCTCCGGGTGCGGCACCCTGGTTCGGCCGAGGATCTCGACGGCTTTGGCCAGGGCGGCTTCCTTCGACACTTTCTGGTGGTGTCGAAGGTGGTCGGTGATCTGGTCGCCGACCGTGAGCATGGGATGGAACGCCGAGGCCGGATCCTGAAAGACCATCGACAGCTGCACTCCGCGCAGGCGGTTGTGCTGCTTGGCAGGCATTCCCACCAGTTCGACTCCGTCGAAATCGATGCTTCCGCTCAGCTCCGCACCCGCGGGCGAGAGCCCCATGACGGCCAGACCGGTCTGGGTCTTGCCGGACCCAGACGCTCCTGCCACACCGGTGATGCGACCTGCTTCGAGGTCGAACGACACGTCTTTGAGGATATGAGTGGTCTTCTTGCCTGCGGTGACCGACAGATTGAGGTCTCTGATGCTGATCATGCTCATGAGGTCGTCTCACCGACTTCCTGGGCGGTATGGGGATCGAGGGTGTCGCGCAGACTGTCGCCGATGAAGTTGAACGCCATGACGATGGTGAGGATGCAGAGGCCGGGGAAGAAGGCGATCCACCAGGCCGCGAACTGAGAGACGCCTTCGCTGATCATTGCGCCCCAATCGGGGGTCGGCGGAACGGCACCGAGAGACAGGAACGACAGTCCTGCCATGGTGAGGATCGCCGAACCGACGTCGAGGGTGGCGAGCACGACGACGGGTGAGATGACGTTCGGTGCGATTTCACGGGCCAGTGATCTGCCCGCGCTGAACCCGAGCAGGCGTCCGGCGATGACGTACTCGCTGCCCCGCGCAGTCATCACCAGCGATCTGGTGACACGCGCGTAGGACGGCCAGGAGACGAGCAGGATCGCGATGATCGCGTTCTTCAGGCCCGGTCCGAGGGCGGCTGCGATGACCATGGCGAGGATGATCGTGGGGAACGCGAACACCAGATCGGCGATGCGCATGATGATCTCGTCGACGGCTCGACCGAAGTATCCGGCGATGGCGCCGAGCACCGAGCCGAGCAGCGCCGAGCAGATGACGACGAACACCGCGGCGGGCAGAGTGGTGCGGGCGGCGACGAGGATACGGGAGAGCACGTCTCGGCCCAGTGTGTCGGTGCCGAGCAGATTCTCCCCGTTGGGAGCCGAGAGCCTCGGAAAGTTCTGGGCCAGAGGGTCGAATGGGGCGAGGAGCGGTGCGAAGATCGCTGCGATCAGCCAGAGCAGGAGAATTCCGGCGCCCACGATCCCCAGCGGAGTGCGCAGGGCCTTCGGGAAGCGGATCTGCCACCTTTTGAGTCCGGGATCGACTGGGTCGCGGCGGGCCGCCTCGGTGGTGGGGGCGTTGGTGGGCTGTTTCGGGGTGCCGATGCTCATCTCACCCTCACTCTCGGATCCACGAAGCCGTAGATCAGGTCGACGATGAAGTTCACGAGGATATAGACGATGCCGATGACGAGGCCGACGCCCATGATGACGGGCAGGTCGAGCGTCGTCGCTCCGCGGTAGGCATATTGGCCGAGTCCGTTCCAGGCGAAGACGGTCTCAGTCAGCACAGCACCGGAGAGCAGGGAGCCGAAGGCCAGACCGACGACGGTGATGATCGGGACCAGCGCGCCGCGGAAGATGTATTTGAAGACCACTGTCCGTGCCGGCAGCCCTTTCGCCTTGGCCGCGGTGACGTAGTCGAGCCTGATGATGTCGAGGACGCTCGAGCGGCTGAACCGTGTGAGCAGGCCGATGGTGAAGAGGGCGAGCACGCAGGACGGCAGGATGAGGTGGCCGAGTGCATTGGCGAATGTCGCCATCTGTCCCGCCAAGAGCGAGTCGACAGTGTAGAGGCCGGTCACTTTCGGCGGCGGGGTGATCCAGGGGTCGAGTCGTCCGGCGCCGGGGACGACTCGAAGTCTGAAGAAGAAGACGAAGTAGGCGACGGTGGCGATCCAGAACGTCGGTGCCGAGATGCCGATGAGGCTGAGGGTGCGGATGGCGTGGTCGACGAGACTGTTCTGTTTGAGAGCGCTGAGCAGTCCGAGCAGCAGTCCGAGGATCACTGAGATGAGAATCGCTCCGATGCCGAGCTCGATCGAGGCGGGAAAGACCTGCCCGATCGAGGCGAGCACGGGGGTGCGGGTCTGATTGGAGACTCCCAGATCTCCCTGCAGCAGATTGCCCAGGTACGTGAAGTATTGGACGAGGAGCGGTTGGTCGAGTCCGAGCTTCTCCCGTGTCTGGGCGACGATCTCGGGATCTGCCGCGGCCCGGTCGCCGAGGATGGCGGCGACCGGGTCGGTGGGTACGAGATTGGTGAGCAGGAACGTCACCACGGTCACGCCCCAGATCAGGATGATCGAGATCCCGATCCGGATGAGGATGAACCGGAGCAGAGGGTGGAGCTTCGGCGGTTTGACTCGCTGCGCCGCGTCCGCCTCGCCTGGAGCGGACGCGGCATGAGCATCGTGCGGTGCTGTGGTGGCTTCCGCCATCCTCACTCTGCCTTTGCGAAGTCGAACGAGATGTCGGCGTTGGAGACGAACTTCTCAATGCTCGATCCGACGGCGACGGTGCTGACCGGCTGGACGAGCGGGATCCACACCGCGGTGTCGGTGGTCGCCTTGAACAGCTTCGCGTAGGCCGCATCGCGTGCATCCCCCTTCGCCTTGGCCGCTTCGTCTGCAAGCTTCTTCAGCTTCGGGTCGTCGCTCCAGTTCACGCGATCGGCAACGTCGCCTCCGGGAATGAAGACGTTGTAGTTCGTCGGATCGGGGAAGTCCGCACCCCAGGTTCCGATGCCCATCGGCTGTTTCGCCGAGCGGAAGCCGTCGAGCTGGGTCGAGCTCGGGGCAGGTTTGAGGTCGAGGTTGATGCCGGCCTCCTTCAGCTGCGCCTGCAGGGTTTCGGCGAGCTGTGCGAGGTCGACGCCATTGACGGCCTGATCGCTCGAGTAGTGGAAGGGGACCTTCTCACCGTCGTAGCCGGCCTCCTTCAGCAGCTTCTTCGCCTTCTCGAGGTCGCGTTCAGGAGCCTCGTCCTTCGGGACGGCGCCGACGAACTCGTTCGGCACGAGACTGGCCATGCGCTGGGACCCCTTCCCGGCGAGGTCGATGAGTTTGTCGTAGTCGATCGCCGCCATGACGGCCTTGCGGAAGTTCGGGTCCGCTGCAGGGCCGCCGATCTTCTCATCGGCATTGTTGAAGATGTAGAGGCTGCGGGTCGAGGGCAGGCTGGAGATCTTGCCCATCGACTCATTGATCTGCTTCGCCTGATCGGAGTTGAGGTCGTAGGCGACCTGCGCCTGACCCGATTGGATGTCGGTCAGTTGGGTCTCTGCGGAGACATTGCGCAGGACCACTCGCTTGTACTTCGGTTCCGGACCGTTGTAATGCTCGTTCGCGGTCAGCACGACCTGGCTGTCGGCGTCGTACTTCTCCACCTTGTACGGTCCCGAGCCCTGTGAGTTCTCATTGAGGAACTGTTCGGCTCCGTCCTTCTCATCTGTGGTTCCCTCGTTCTCCTTGACCACCTTCGAATTGACGATGCCGATCGAGGAGTTGGGGAGGATGTAAGGCAGCGCAGGGTTGGGTTCGGCGCTGGTGAGCGTGACCGTCTTGTCGTCGACCTTCTTCACCTTGACCCCGTCGAGGAAGAACGAGGGATTGCCCTTGATGCCCTGCAGCCGTTCGAAGGAGAAGACGATGTCGTCGGCGGTGACGGGATCGCCGTTGGAGAATTTCGCATCCTCGTCTTTGAGGGTCAGCGTCATCTCCTTGCTGTCCTCGGACATTTCGAATGAGCAGAGGCCATCGGTCGGCTTGGTGAGGTCACCGTCCTCGAATTCGAGCGCTGTCTGGTAGATGGCGCTGTCGATCGTCGAACCGGTGAACTCGAATTGTCGATGCGGGTCGATCGTCTTGAGGTTGAAGGCGGTCTCGGCCACGATCGTGTCGCCGGCGCCGCCGGCTTCGTCGGAGCCGCTGCCGCAGGCGGCGAGTCCGGCGGTCAGTGCGAGGGTGGAGCAGATTGCGACGAAATTGCGGGTCAGACGCATCATGTGTGATCTCCCTAACAGTAAGTGTTGTGAGTCACATTAGAGTCGAAAGGCCTCCCATGCAATTCAACCTGCCACAAAGCTGGAGGATTTCCACTGTGCGCTTCCGCCAACGGCACAAGCAGTGGAATGAGGTCTCTGATCTGCGGCTTATGTCGACAGGCGATTGCCTCGCCGTCCGCTGGCCGAGTACGCGCAGTAGAAGACCGCGCGGGTCACGCGAGGCTGACCGGGGACAGGCCGAGCGCCACATCGGTCGTGGCGTGGGAACGGGCGACCGCCTCGGCGGTCCAGTCGGTGCGATCGAGGTCGGGGACAGCCTTGGCGATCTGGGACTTCCATGTGCCGTGCCACTGGACTGGGAAGGCCCGCTTGAGCAGATCGACCATGATCGGCACCGCCGTCGATGCTCCGGGGGAGGCTCCGAGCAGGCCCGCGATCGAGCCGTCAGAGGAGACGACGAGTTCGGTGCCCTGCTGGAGGACGCCGATCTTCTGCCGATTCGGTTTGACCAGCTGTGCCCGCTGTCCAGCCGGCAGCAGGGTCCACTCATTGCGTCGGGCCAGCGGCAGATAGCGCCGCAGCTGCGCGAACTTCCGGGACGGGCTGGTGGCGAGCTCCTTGACGAGGAACGACACGAGACTGAGGTTCTGCAGACCGGCGGCCGCGATGACATGCAGGTTGTCGGGCCGCACCGTCGTGAAGAAGTCGGAGAGGCGGCCGTGCTTGAGCAGCTTCGTGCTGAAGGTCGCATAGGGGCCGAACAGCAGATGCTCCTTGCCGTTGACGACTCTGCGGTCCAGATGCGGCACCGACATCGGCGGGGCGCCCACATCGGCCTGGCCATAGACCTTCGCCTCATGGCGGGCGACGACCGCCGGAGTCGAGCACCGGTAGAAGGCGGCCCCGACCGGCAGAACCGCGTAGCCGCGGACTTCCGGGATCTTCGCCTTCTGCAGGAGTCGCAGCGCGAAGCCGCCGGCCCCGACGAACACGGTCTTCGCGTGCACGGCGAACGGTCCCGCCGGCGTCGAACCGCTGACCGTCCAGCCCGATGTGCGCGATTCGAGCCCGGTCACTGTGTGCCCCGTGCGCACCTCGACGGCCCCGATGCTCAGCAGCGCCGACGTCAGAGCGCCGAAGTCGACATCGGTGCCGCGTGGGTGGCGGGCCGCCGCCATGGGCTCTTCGGTGTAGGCTCGTCCCTCCATTGTCAGGGGAGCCCACCGGGCGATGGTGTCCGGATCCTCTGTGTACTCCATTTCGGAGAACAGCGGGTCGGCTTTCAGGGTGTCGACGCGTCGACGCAGGTAGCTGACGTCCGTGTTCCCGAAGACGAGGTTCATGTGTGGGGCCGAGTGGATGAATTCCGCTGGGTCCAGGAGCCCGAGTCGGACGAGATGGGCCCACCATTGGCGGGTGAGCTGGAACTGTCCGGCGATCTCTGCCGGTTTCGCACCGTCGGCTGGATCGGGCATGTAGTTGAGCTCGCAGTACCCCGAATGCCCGGTGCCGGCATTGTTCCACGGGTCGCTGCTCTCTCCGGCGATGTCCTCGGCCTTCTCCAGGACGAGGATCCGCAGATCAGGATCGAGCAGAGTCAGCAGAGAACTGAGAGTTGCGGACATGATGCCCGCGCCGATGAGGACGACATCGGCGTCCGGCAGCTGGTCGGTGTGCTTGGGGTTCGCAGTCATATTCTCACCATGCGTCCCCATGAATCATCCGTCCAATGAGTGGACGGAACTGTATGATCCGAATATGGAACGATCATCCGATTCCCGCGCGGCGCCGCTGACAGCGCTGCGGGAACTCGTCGAACTGGCCGATCAGGACGGACATCTGACCGAGGCCGCCGCCGCCCTCGGCATACCCCAATCCACGATGAGCCGACGTATCCGCGCCCTCGAGAGCCACCTCGGGGTGCCGTTGACCGTTCCGCGCGGACGCGCCATCGGTCTGACGACGGCGGCACTGGATCTCGTGGACGCGGTGCGTGCCCCGCTGACGGAGATCGATGCGGCGCTGGTCGATCTCGCCGAGGCGGCCGATCCTGAACATGGCACGATCCGGTTCGGATTTCCGCTCACGATGGGCGCCGGTGAGGTGCCTGACCTGCTCGCGGCGTTCAAACGGGCCCATCCCGGCATCCGCCTCGATCTCAAACAAGCCCACGGTGCCGAGCTCGTCGTCGATCTGCAGCGGGGCACTCTCGATCTGGCGATCATCATTCCGCCGCCGCCCGAGGTCAGCCACGAGGTGCTCGCACGGCAGACGATCATCGCGGCTCTGCCCGATGTGCACCCGCTGGCAGGCGTCCGCGGCATCACCCTGGATCGGTTGGCGAACGAGGAATTCATCGCCACCCCTGCAAGTTACAACCTCCGGGTGCTGACCGACCGCTGGTGTCGGGCCAGTGGATTCGATCCTGAGGTGAAGATCGAGGTCACCGAGTTCTCGACGATCCGCGAATTCGTCGGCCGTGGAATGGGTGTGGCATTGATCCCGCCGGCGGTGCGTCCGATCGACGGAATCACCGAGGTGGCTCTGGACGGATCCGATTATGTGCGTGAGATCGCGCTGTGTTCGGCCGTACGCCGGCCCGGCCGCGTCGTCGAGCGCCTCCGCGACTTCATCCGCGAGCACGCGGCCGCGTGGACAATCGAGGGCTGATGCTCAGGCGCGGGTGCGCGCCAGCAGGTAGACGAAATACGGGGCGCCGATGAGGGCGACGATGAGCCCGGCTGGTATCTGCGCCGGAGCGATGAGCGTGCGCCCCACGGCGTCGGCGACGGCGAGGCCCACGGCTCCGAGCAACATCGCTGTGGGCGCGACCCGGATATGACGGGCGCCGACCAGAGCGCGCGCAGCGTGCGGGGCGACGAGACCGATGAATCCGACGACGCCGACGGCTGACACGCTCACCGCCGCGAGCACAGCAGCGGTGATGAGCACCGCCAGGCGCACCGGTTCACGCGGAACCCCGACCAGCCGTGAGGTGTCATCATCGAGGGCGAGCAGGTCGAGTTCGCGCGTCCATACGAACGCCAGCGGTACGGCGATGAGCAGGGCGAGGGCGACCGGTGCGATGTCCGCCCACGCCCTTCCGTACGTCGATCCGGACAGCCACGTGAAGAGGGCCGGTGTGTCCCAGGGATTTGCACGGACGAGAAACAGTGTGGTCAGGGCCGTGAAACCGAACCACAGGCCGATGCCGATGAGGACGAGGCGATCGGTATTCATCCCACCCCGCCACGAGAGCCCATAGACGATGGCGAAGGCGACCAAGGCGCCCACGATGCCGACCGCAGAGACGAGCCCGACCCCGGCGCCGGGGATGAGAGTGACGACGATGACGGCACCCAACCCGGCTCCACCGGTGATGCCGAGCAGGCCGGGTTCGGCCAGAGGGTTGCGCGCGCTCGCCTGGACAAGGGTGCCGGAGAGTCCCAGCGCGGCACCGGCGGCCAGGGCAGCGGCGACGCGGGGCGCCCGTGAGTCGAAGGCGAAATCGATGACAGGTGCCGCCCGGTCCTGGAACCACAGCAGCACATCGCCGAGGAGGTAGAACCGTTCCCCGGTGAGCAGACCGGTCACGGCGACGAGGATGAGGACCACGACGCCGATGCCGATGACGAAGCCGGCCCGTCGCGGACCGACCACGGTCGAGTTCGCCGCCGAGGTGGCCGCGGCCGGTGATGCCGTGCGCATCGATCGCGCCAGCAGAACGAGGACGATCGCCCCGAGCACAGTCGTCGTCACTCCCGACGGGAGGGTGATCGCCTCGGTGGCGCCGACGATCGCGCGCAGGAGGGCATCGGCGACGATGACGATGATCGCGCCGATGAGACCGGCGGCGGGAAAGAGCACGGCATGACGGCCGAGACTCGGTACGACGCGGGCAAGGAGTCGGGCGATGACCGGGGCACAGAGGCCGACGAAGCCGATCGGACCGGCCAGGGTCACCGCAGTGGCGGTGAGCATGACAGCGAGGAGGATCCCGGTGGCCCGCGTCGACCGGACCGGAACCCCGAGCACCGAGGCGGCGTCGTCGCCGAGACCGAGCAGGTCCAGACGCCTCGACAGCAGGATCGCACCGCCGGCGATGACGGCGATGACGGGAATGCTGCGCAGGGCTGCGGTGCCGTCGAGCTGATTGAGAGTGCCCGAACCCCAGGAGAAGAGACTCGTCGTCTCTTCGGCGAAGAGGATGAGCAGAGTCGATGTCGCCGCCTGCAGCGCCATCGCCGTGGCCGTGCCCGCCAGCACGAGCCGAGTCGTCGAGGCTCCTGCGCCTCCATCCAGGCCGAGGACCAGGGCTGCGGCAAGCAGGCCGCCGAGGAAGGCGATCCC
Organism: Brevibacterium sp. MGP-B1; assembly: GCF_057766545.1. Taxonomy (NCBI): domain Bacteria; kingdom Bacillati; phylum Actinomycetota; class Actinomycetes; order Micrococcales; family Brevibacteriaceae; genus Brevibacterium; species Brevibacterium sp. MGP-B1. The sequence goes on from NZ_CM173407.1 coordinate 661,317, forward strand.
TCCCGAGGCCCAGATCGGAATCGCAATGCCGAAGGCAGTGACCACAGTGACGGCGAAGTACGCACCGCCGGTGACCGCCAATGTGTCCGGCGATGCCAAGGGGTTGCGCGCCAGCGATTGGAACAGGGCGCCGGCCACACCCAAGGCGAGGCCGACGAGGATGCCCGCCCCCACACGCGGCAGCCGGGATCCGAGGAGGATGTCACGGGCACTGGGGCCATCCTCGGCGGGGGAGAGCGTGCCGGTCACGGCCGTGAACAGTTCCCTGATGCCGATGCCCGAGGTTCCCTGCGTGATATGCCAGGCTGAGGCGATGACGAGGACGGTAATGAGGCCGAGCAGAGCGGCGGCGGTCGACAGGGCACCGACGACTCCGCGGCCGCGGACCGGAACCATGGTCGGTTCCGGTGCCGCAGCCGTCTGCTGGGAGGTGCTCGGGCGGGTCAGGGGAGAGGCCACGGTCTACTTGGTCAGTGCGTCGACGTAGGCGTCGAGGGCCTGCTCGGACGACTTGGGTCCGCCGAAGGTCCAAATGCCTGCCGGGAAGGCCGTGGTGCGGTCGTCTTTCACTGCGGGGATGTTCGCCCAGATGTCGTTCTTCTTCAGCAGCTCCACATAGTCCTCGGACTCAGGGTCCTCGGTCCCGGTGTAGAAGAAGTTCGCGTCACCGACCTTCGAGATGCCTTCGATATCGGTCTGGCCGAGTCCGTACGCGGGGTCGACCTCACCGGTCCACGCGTTCTTCAGGCCCAGCTCCTCGCCGAGTTCGCCGATGAGCGACCCCTGTCCGAAGGGACGCAGCGCCACATTCGAACCGTTGACCCAGCCGTCGAAGTAGACGAATTCGGTGGTGGCCGGGTCCGCCTCGGCGATGGCCTTCTTCGATTCTTCGAGCTTCGCATCGAAATCGCCGAGGACGGTTTCGGCACGCTCGGTGCGACCGGTCGCCTCGGCGACGGTGGTGAACGTGTCCTTCATGTACTTGACGGGATCCTTGCCGTCGGCGCCGGCCATCGCCATCACGGGGATTCCCTGCTTCTCGAGCTGACCGACGATCTTGTCCTTGCGGTTCGTCGTTTCGATGATGACGAGATCCGGATCGGCCGACAGGATCGATTCGACGTTGGGTTCCTGGCGAGTGCCGACGTCGGTGGTGGAGTCGGGCAGCTTCTCTGCCGTGTCCCAGGTGGTGAAGCCCTTCGCATCGGCGACGGCGGCGGGATCGACGCAGAGGGAGAGAAGATCCTCGGTGTACTGCCATTCGAGAGAGACGACCTTCGCCGCCGGCTTGTCCAGTTCGATCTCGTGGCCGGTGTCGTCGGTGACGGTGACCGGATCCGCCGAGGTGGTGCTCGAGTCGTCAGCGCACGATGCGGAGGTCTGTCCCTTTGCATCAGCAGGGGCGTCGGTATCGGTGGTGCCGCACCCGGTCAGGGCCAGTGCGCAGACCGCCGTTGCCGATGCGAAGGCGGCGAACGAGGTGCGCGACAGAGGTGTTCTGGTCATGATGTTCTTTCTGTGAACCGATCCGCGATCGGAGATGAGGTGGTGCGATTTCTGGGTGTGAACGTCAAAATGTGCGGTGGGGTGCTCAGAGAGCTGCGGCCGGGCGACGAGTCCGTCGGTGGAGAGCTTCGACCCGGACCAGGCCGGTGTCGGCATCGATCCGTGTCGAGATGGGCAGCCCGTAGACCTCGCTCAGCGTCTCGGCGGTGAAGACGTCTTCGCAGGTGCCGACCGAGCGGATGCGGCCCTGTTCGAGCAGTACCACGTGATCGGCGACGGTGGCGGCATGTTCGAGGTCATGGAGGACGACGCCGATGGCGATGGAGTGGTCGTCGGCGAGTTCGCGCATGAGGTCGAGGATCTCCGCCTGGTAGCGCAGGTCGAGATGGTTCGTCGGTTCGTCGAGCAGGAGGATTCCGGTGTCCTGGGCCAGACAGGTCGCCAACCAGACGCGTTGGAGCTCGCCGCCGGAGAGCTGGTCGACCGGACGGTCGGCCATCGCCATGGTGCCGGTGAGGGAGAGGCTGCGATCGATGGCAGCGCGATCGACGTCGGTGAGCCCGGCGAAGCGCTTACGGTGCGGGTGGCGGCCGAAGGTGACGATCTCACGGACACTGAGGCCCGACGGGTGCGGGCGCGACTGGGACAGCAGGGTGACGAACCGGGCAAACTCTCTGGCCGTCAGAGTGCTTGATGGAGTGTCTGCGTCGGCCTCGGTGATGACGACATCGCCCGAGGTGATCGGGTGCAGCCGGGCCAGTGAGCGCAGGACGGTGGACTTGCCCGATCCATTGGGTCCGAGCAGGGCGGTGACCCGTCCGGGGACGATCGTCAGGCTCACGTCATGGACGACCTCGGTGCGGTCGTAGCCCAGATTGAGGCCGGTGGCAGTCAGTGCAATCGCATTCACAAATGATTAGCCTAACCTAAGTCGACGCTTGAGGGTATCTGTGTGGTGCAGATCACTCGCGTCAGTGCCTGCCGATAGTGTGGGCCTGCGACCGTAGGATGGGACCGATTGAGGAGGAGCAGATGAGATTCATCGCCACGGGGGACTGGCAGCTCGGCATGACCGCGCACTACCTCAGCGAAGAGGCACGGCCCAGGTTCCACCGCGCCCGCCTCGACGCCGTTGGCCGCATCGGAGCGCTCGCCGCCGAGACAGGCGCGGAGTTCGTCCTCGTCTGCGGAGACGTGTTCGAAACCAACCAGCTCGACCGCGCCATCATCGTCCGCACCTTCGAAGTCCTCAACGTATTCACCGTGCCGGTCGTGCTGCTTCCCGGCAACCACGATCCCTTGGACGCCGCATCGATCTATGACTCCCCGGCCTTCTCCTCACGGGTGCCCCCGCATGTGCATGTCCTGCGCGGCAGCGACCCCTTCACCGTCGTTCCCGGGGTCGAGATCATCGGCGCCCCCTGGTCCTCCAAACATCCCCAAGGGGATCTCGTCGCCGCAGCGACGAAAGACCTCGCCGAGGTGGCTGCCGGTGATATCCGGATCATCGCCGGCCACGGAGCCGTGAGCGTCCTCGACCCCGATCGGGAATCGCTGGCCACCATCGACACCGACCATCTGCAGGCACTGCTGCGGGAGAACCGTGCCCAGTTCGTCGCGCTCGGCGACCGGCACGCGACCTTCGAGGTCGCCGACCGCATCTGGTATCCCGGAGCACCGGAAGTGACCTCTCGGCGGGAGACCGACCCGGGCAACGTGCTCCTCGTCGACATCGATGCCGACACCCACCGGGCCGAGGTCGAGAAGGTCCACGTCGGCACATGGGCATTCACCGTCATCGAAGCCGACCTCAACTCCGCCGAGGATGTCGCCGAGTTCGAAGAGCGGATGAATGCCATTCCCGACAAGGATCGCACCGCGGTGTGGCTGATCCTGCGCGGCACCCTGCCGACGGCGGCGAAGGCCCGACTCGACGAACAACTCGACCACTTCTCCGACCTGTTCGCGCTCGTCTCACTCTGGGAGCGTCACATGGACCTGGCCGTCGTCGCTGCGGACGACGATTTCGCCGATCTCGGACTGAGCGGATACCTGGAGGAGACCCTCGACGAACTCTCCGAACGAGCCACAGCAGACGACGACTCAGCAGTCACGGCCCAAGACGCACTCGGTCTGCTCTACCGATTCGCCAGGAGCGGCTCATGAGACTCCATTCCATCCGCCTCATCGACTACCGCGCGATCAGCGACGCCACCGTCGACTTCAGCTCCGGGGTGACGATCGTCGAAGGCCCGAACGAGGTCGGGAAGTCCTCGATCCATCAGGCCATCACTCAGCTGCGCGAGGACAAGGACAGCTCTCGCAAGGCCAGCGTCAAAGACACCCAACCGGTCGGTTCCGACGTCGGTCCGCAGGTCGAACTGCACCTGAGCACCGGGGACTACGAACTCCGATACAGCAAACGCTGGATCAAACAGCCCTTCACCGAGCTGAGCATTCTCAAGCCCGTCCCGGAACAGCTCAGCGGCAGCGAAGCACATGAGCGGTTCTTGGCGATCCTCGACGAAACCGTCGATGTCGACCTGCTCGACGCTCTCGACGTCGCTCAGGGCCGCAGCCTCGACCAGGCTCCCCTGGCCGAGATCAAGGCACTGCACGGTGCTCTGGGCGAGGCCGGGGATGAACCGGCTGACCACGATGCCTTCCTCGACAGAGTCGAAACCGAATACCTGAGGTTCTTCACGGCAAAGGGCAAGGAGACGGGTGAGCTGCGCAGGCTCACCGAAGAACTCCCCGGTGCCGAAGAGCAGCATCGTGAACTGCAGGCTCGCAGCGCTGATATGGACGGGTTCGTCGACCGGCATGCTCGAGCAGCCGAGCGGCTGACGAATGGGCGCACTCAGCTGGAATCGGCCGTGACCGAACGCGAAGAGGCCGAACAGGCTGTGCAGTCCGTGTCCGGACTCAAGACCGAACTCGATCGAGCTCTCGAACGCGCGGGCGTCGCACAGAGAGAGCGTCAGCGTGCCGAGGAGGCGCGAGACCGGCGTCAGGCACTCATCACCGAGGTCACCATGGCCGAAGAGTCGGTGAAGACTGCCGACGAAGCACTCGAGAAGGTCACGACCGCACAGCAGGAAGAGGACTCGTCTCTTGCCGAGGCGCAGAAGGGCCTCGAGGCCAAACAGACCGCACTCCTCACTGCTCAGGATGAAGCGAAGACCGCAGCCGCCGATCTCGCTCGGGCCCGCGCACGCAGAGAGGTCGACACTCTGCGGAAGAGGCTGGCCGACATCCGCGACCAGGAACGCAGAGCAGCCGAGGCGAAAGCGACGATCGGGTCGATCACCGTGACCGCGAAAGACGTTGAGAAACTCGGAGGACTGTTCACCGAGCTGCGCATTGCGCAGAACGCGAAGACCGCGGCCGCCGCACAGATCGTCGCCCGCCGCCTCGGCGATACCGCCGTGAGCATCGACGGAACCGATGTGCCGAAGGGGTCCGCCGAGGAATTCGCCGTCACCTCGGACCTGCAGATCCTCATCGACTCCGTCGTCGACATCACCGTGCGACCGGGACAGTCACCAGCCGAACTCGACCGGGCCGTCGACTCCGCGCAGACCTTTCTCGACGCGGAACTCGACCGGCTCGGCGTGACCTCCCTAGAACAGGCACGCGAACGCAGCGAGGTGCGCACCGATGCCGAGGCCGTGCTGGCCGAAGCCTCATCGACTCTGCGAGTGCTCATCGGCGACGACGACCGCGACGGACTCGATGCCGCGCTCACCCGAGCCGAACACGTGGCGGGGGACCCCGCTGATACGAGCGGAACCGCCGCATCGATCGACGACCTCGAAGCACGAGTCGAATCGACGTCAGCAGCCGTCGACGACGCGACTGCACAGGTCGAGACGGCCAGAACCACGTTCGAACGCATTCGCACCGACCGGGATGAGGCACGTGTGGCAGCCGTGCGTGCACAGTCGACGCGCGAACAGGCGGCGACGACGCTGCAGAACCTCAGCACCCGCCTGAGCATGGACAGGGAAGCGAACTCCGATGGTTCCCTCGACGAAGCACTGACCGCTGCCACGGCGACACTGACACAGGCTGAGGACGAAGCCGCTGCCGCACGCTCCGCATACGAGGCCGCCGACCCCGAGACTCTTGAGATGCGACTGCAGAACGCTCTCCAGCTCGTCGACAGCAAACAGAAGCAGCAGGAGAAGGACCGGCAGGAGGTTGATCAGCTCTCGGCTCTCATCGATGACCGTGCGGCCGAGGGCATCTACGACAAGCTCAAAGCTGCAGAGCAGAACGTGGAGTCCATTCGGTCGAAGCAGGCTCGCATGCAGCGGCAGGCAAATGCGATCCGGCTGTTGCGCGACACCGTGCTCGCACACAAGGAAGAGGCTCAGCGGAGGTACGTCGCCCCGTTCAAGGAGGCGATCGAGAAGCTGGGTCGGGTGATCTTCGGTCAGGGACTGTCGGTGGAGATCTCCGAGAACCTCGAAATCGTCTCCCGCACGCTCGACGGACGCACCGTCGCCTTCGACGCGCTCTCGGGTGGGACGAAGGAACAGCTGGCGCTCATCGGCCGACTCGCCGTCGCCACCCTCGTCGATGCGGAAGCCGGGGCCCCGGTCATCCTCGACGATGCCTTCGGCTTCTCCGATGAGCAGCGCCTGGCCGCCCTCAACGTCATCCTCGGCAATGTCGGCCGCACGGCTCAGGTCATCCTGCTCACCTGTCAGCCCGACCGCTTCGCCTCCATCGGCGGCGCCGAAACCGTCAGCCTGAGCTGAAACACAGCCTCCCGCCTCGGCAAACTGCAGGTGATCCGGGCGCGCAGACCACAGTTCGTCCCCTGCATCTGTTTCGATCCAGATGCAGGGGACGCGATGTGAACGGGCAGTGCACCTAATGTGGGAGCACCTGCGCCAAACGTGATGCGATGAGCAGGCCAGGCTCCATTGCGGAGGCACTGCCGGCAGAATTCCTCGGCGAGAAGCCGAAGGAGCATGGATGCTGCCTTCAGTCGGCGGGAGTGGCCGCCCGCTTCGCCGCCTGGGCGGCGTCGACGGCATCGGCGCGGATGGTCCGTCGCAGGATCTTGCCCGAACTCGTCTTCGGCAGCTGATCGATGAACGTCACCTGGTGCGGAGCCTTATAGGAAGCGAGCTTCTGCCGGCAGAATGACACGATCTCCTCAGCGGTCGCCTCGGCGCCGGGCTGCAGGGTGACGAAAGCCGACACATCCTCGCCGCGGTAGTCATCGGGGATTCCCACGACAGCTGCCTCCTGGACGGCCGGGTGCATGTAGAGCACATCCTCGACTTCCCGCGGCCAGACCTTGAAGCCGGAGGCATTGATCATGTCTTTCTTCCGGTCGACGATGAACAGCCACCCGTCTTCATTCATGAACCCGACATCGCCGGTGTGCAGCTCGCCGTTGGGGATCTGCTCGGCGGTGGCCTGCGGGTTGTTGAGGTAACTGGAGACCACCTGCGGTCCGGAGATCGCAACCTCTCCGACCTCCCCGGAGCCCACGGGCTGACCGTCGTCATCGAGGATGCGGATCATCACGTCCGGCTGCGGCAGACCGCAGGCGAGGTTCCCGCTGTCCGGGTCGACCGGGGCTTGGAATCCATGCGGCACGGTGGCGACCTGAGCGCAGGTCTCCGACAGGCCGTAGCCCTGACCGACATAGATCTCGGCACGCTCTTCGAACTTGTTGACCAGTCCTTCGGGCAGCGGTGCACCGCCGGACATGAGGGACTTGAAGGATGCGAACTTCTCGGCGCTGAAGTCGGGGTGCGCCATCATCGCCGTATAGATCGTGGCCGGGCCGGCCATGTACGCAGGCTTCTCCCGATCACACAGAGCGATGAGCGAACCGGGTTCGAAACGATAGTTGAGGATGAGCCGGGCACCACCGGCCACGGCCGCAAGGAACTGGCAGATGAATCCGGTGATGTGGAACAGGGGAGCCAGTGAGACGTAGCCGTCGCCGGGACCCAAGATCGGGTTGCGCAGGCAATAGCGCGAATTGCTCGAGATATTCGCATGAGTCGCCGCCGCTCCCTTCGACCGTCCCGAAGTGCCGGACGTGTAGGCGATGAGACCGAGGTCCGAAGGAGCGGGAGAGTACGGAGTGAAATCGGTATCGAGGTTGCCCTCCACCGTCTCTGCGAACGCAAAGCGTCCTTCGGCCGGCGGCAGGTCCTCGAAGCGCGGCAGCTTGTCGAACATCGCATAGATCGCATCAGGGCCATCCGTCTGGAAGCTCCGGTCATCACTGAGCACAACCAGCGGCAGGTCCGACGTATAGTCCTTGACCCGGTCGAGATAGGCAGCCTGAGAGACGATGAGCCCCTTGACCTCGGAGTCGGCGAAGATGTGCTCGAGCTCGCCGCGGTACATGGGGTTGAGGGGGACGACGGTGCCTCCGGCCTTCCAGATCCCATAGGTGGAGATCACGAACGCAGGGGTGTTCTGATCATAGATGCCGACACGGTCGCCGGGCTTGATCCCGTGGGCCGAGAGGAAGGCAGCGAAAGCTGTCGACCACCGGTCGAACTCCGCCCAGGTCAGGGTGAATCCGTAGTAGTTGATGCCCTCCTCGTCGCCACGAGCGTCGACTGTGTCAGCCAGATCGGCCAAGGGCGTGGAATCCGGCAGCACATAGGGCTCCTGAGCGAGATCGCCCAAAGTGGTGATCCATGGGCGATCCTCAAACCAATTGTTCGTCATTGAACATCCTTTCGCAGGCGGTACCGGGCCCGTGCACACTGCTGCGGGCCCGGTGGGGTCTCACTGTATCGCGGAAGAGCCGACCTCAGCCGCGGTATTTCCTGATCTCATTGCGGGCGATGGAGCGCTTGTGCACTTCATCCGGTCCATCGGCCAGGCGCAGGGTGCGCATATGCGCCCACATCCGGGCCAGTGGGAAGTCCTCGGTGACTCCGCCGCCGCCGTGGACCTGAACCGCCCGATCGATGACCTTCAGTGCCATCGTCGGTGCGACGACCTTGATCTCAGCGATCTCGTTCTTCGCCACCTTGTTGCCGTGCTTGTCCATCATGTCCGCGGCGTGCAGGGTCAGCAGCCGAGCCTGATCGATTTCGATCCGGGACTCGGCGATCCAGTCTTGGATGTTCGCCCGATTCGACAGCTTCTCACCGAAAGTCACGCGGGAATCGGCGCGCTTGACCATGAGTTCGAGCGCCCTCTCGGCGGCTCCGATGGCACGCATGCAGTGGTGGATCCGACCCGGACCCAGGCGCGCCTGACTGATGGCGAAGCCTTCGCCCTCACCCTTGAGAATGTCCTTGAACGGCACGAGCACGTTCTCGAAGACGATCTCGGCATGGCCCTCCCGGTCGGCGTAGCCGTACACGGGCAGGTTGCGCACAACGGTGACTCCGGCGGCATCGATCGGCACGACGAGCATCGACTGCTGACGGTGCACCTCGGCGGTGGGATCGGTCTTGCCCATGACGATGAGCACCCGGCAGTTCGGATGCATCGCGTTCGACGCAAACCACTTGCGCCCATTGAGCACGAATCCGTCGTCGGTGCGCTCCATGCTCATCTCGACGTTCGTCGCATCGGAGCTGGCCACGGCCGGCTCCGTCATCGCGAAGGCCGAAGCGATCTCACCCTCGAGCAGGGGTTTGAGATATTTCTCCTTGTGCTCATCCGTGCCGAAGACCGTGAAGACCTCCATGTTGCCGGTGTCCGGTGCATTGCAGTTGATCGCTTCGGGGGCGATCTCCAGGCTGCGCCCGGTGATCTCGGCCAATGGAGCGTATTCGAGGTTGGTCAGTCCCGGTCCCCATTCCGGGTGCGGGTGGAAGAGATTCCACAGGCCCTGCTTCTTCGCTTCGGCTTTGAGGTCTTCGAGGATCTGCGGCTGCGTGTGGGGGCTGGCTGCCGCGGCCATCTGCTCGGCGTAGACCGGCTCGGCAGGGTAGACGAATTCGTCCATGAAGGCGTTCAGACGCTCCTGATATTCGCGTCCGCGTTCGCTGATTTCCAACACGTGGGCTCCTTGCTTCTCGGTGGGTCTCACACTGCTGTGAGGTCTGGTCTCGGGCGAGTCTCACTCGGTGGTGGGCACGGTGTCACTGTTCGCTGAGTCGGGCTTGGTATCGGGACATTCCGCGCAGCCAGCGGTCGTAGTCACTGCCTTTCATCCGGTACATCTCGAGCACTTCGGGGTGCGGCAGGATGAGGAACTGCTCGTTCTCGACGGCGTCGAGGACGATGGCGGCCACCTCGGCGGGCTCCATGACGGTCCCGGCTGAGGTCACGGCCTTCTGGGCGGCGCCGCCGGCGGATCCGGCGTCGTCGAGCAGGCTCGTGTTCACTCCCATCGGGCAGACCACCGAGGCGCGGATTCCGTCGTCGCGATAGGTCATGGCCAACCATTCCGCGAATCCGACTGACGCATGCTTGGTCACCGAATATGCGGCCGAGCCGATCTGCGTGAGCAGCCCTGCCGCCGAGGCGGTGGCGATGAAATACCCGGAACCGGCCTCTTGCCAACGGGGGACGAGCGCCTGCGCGGCGCGGACATGGGCGCGCGTGTTGACGTCGATGATCGCGTCCCAGTCGGCGTCGGAATCTCCGAGCATCGCCGGACCGATGATTCCGGCATTGGCGAAGTACAGATCGATCCCGCCGAGGCTGTCGTCGGCAGAATCGATGAGCGCACCGATTCCTTCGACCGATGACACGTCGCCTGTCCACGCGAATGCCGAGGTGCCGAGCACGGCGGCGGTGTCGACGACCGTGGGGGAGAGGTCCGCGAGAACGACTGACGCACCGCGTTCGATGAGCTCGGCGGCCAAAGCGGCACCGATTCCACCGGCGGCCCCGGTGACCACTGCACGCTTGCCGGCCAGGGGCGAGGTCATGATCTCTCCAACAGGTCGAGGGCTTGGCGAGCGAGGTCTTCGACCCCGGCTCCGGCCTCTTCCGGGTCGAGATCGAGGTCACCCATCTTGCCAGTCGCCAGTCGCGTGTAGACGCCTTCACGGATGCAGGCCAGTTTCCACATCGCGAAGGCCGAGTAGTAGCTGACATCGTGGACTTCGTGACCGCTGACTTCCTGATAGCGGTCGATGAGTTCGTCTGTGGAGGGGAATCCGTCATCGGTTCGGGGCACCCAGATGCTGGTGTACTGCTCGGGCACCGTGAGCATGGCGGCGAAATAGCCGAGGTCGGTGAGCACCTCGCCGATGGCGGTCAGCTCCCAGTCGACGACGGCATTGACCGTCCCGGAAGGGGTGAAGATCATATTGTTCGGTTTGAAGTCCCCGTGCGCGATTCCCACCGGCGATCCCGCAGGGTCGGGCATGGCCTCGCGGAGGACATCGTGGACCTCATGGATGATCGGAGTCTCGCGCATCGCGATCTTCTCGACCTGCCCGATCCAACGACGCAGCTGTCGGTCGATGAGTCCGCCGGGTCGACGCAGATCGGACAATCCGACAGCATCGACGTCGACGGAATGGATCGCCGCCAGCGCGTCGACCATGCCGAATGCGCAGTCGCGGCGGTTCGCAGGTGGGATGGACCCCCACTCGGTGGGAGTGTTGATCGGGAATCCCGGGCAGTGGTCCATGAACACGAAGGGCACGTCGAGGACCTCGGGGTCGTCGACGATGTGGAGGACGGTCGGCACCGGGACGTCACTGTCATTGAGCGCTGCCATGATCCGGCCCTCACGGGCGACATTGTGCGCGCTGCCGCCCTCGTGGCCCAGGGGCGGGCGGCGCAGGACCCAGCGCGGGCTGCCGTCGACGAGGATGGTGAACGTCAGATTCGACCGACCGACCGACATCACTTCGACATCGAAATCGCTGATCCCGAATCTCCGCTCGATCCATCTGCCGATGCTGTCCGCATCGAACCCTGCCGGTGATTGTGTCATCCTTGACCTTCCCGAGTGAACAGTCGTTCAGTAGAGTTCACAGTATTCATCCCGAGCGGGGGAGTCAAGCCGTGAAAGTGATCACGGTCATAGCCGCTCGGTGTGATAGAGGTGAGAAGACCGCCGACACCGGAGCTCGAGTGTTCCGCGTGCGTCACAACGATAGCGAGGAAACAATGAAAGCCATTCGCGTCACCGCTCTGACCGGCCCCGATGATGTGGAGCACCTCGATGTGGAGCGCCCGTCGCCGGGGCCCGGTCAGGTGCTCATCAAGGTCGCATTTGCCGGCGTAACGTTCCCCGAGGTGCTGCAGACCCGTGGGATGTACCAGGTCAAGCACGACCTGCCCTTCACCCTGGGTTCCGAGGCCTCCGGTGTCGTCGCCGAGGTGGGCCCGGACTCCCGCTACTCCGTCGGGGACCGCGTTGCCGCGATCACCGGAAAGGGAACCTTCGCCGAATACCTCGTCGCCGGTGACGAGGCCACCGTGAAGGTCCCGGATTCGGTGTCCTTAGCCGACGCCGCAGGCATGCCGATGAACGTGCTCACCGCTGACTTCGCACTGCGGGTGCGCGCGAATGCCCAGCCGGGCCAGAGCCTCCTCGTCCACGGAGCCGCAGGCGGCCTCGGGTCGGCCGCGGTGCAGCTGGGTCTGGCGATGGGCCTCGAGGTCATCGCCGTCGTCTCGACCGAGGCGAAGGCCGAAGCTGTTCGTGAGATCGGCGCCACGCACGTCGTCCTCGCAGATGGCTTCAAAGACGCGACGAAGGAGATCTGTCCGGGCGGCGTCGACTTCGTCTTCGACCCCGTCGGCGGCGACCGATTCACTGATTCGACGCGAGTGCTCGCTCCGTTCGGTCGGCTTCTTGTTCTCGGCTTCACTGCCGGTGAGATCCCTTCGATCAAGGTCAATCGCCTGCTGCTGAAGAACATCTCCGTCGACGGCGTCGCCTGGGGCGCGGCGGCCTGGGGCCATCCGAACTTCATCCACGACCAGTGGGAAGCAGTGCTCGGGCACGTCGCCGACGGCAGCCTCAATCCGCGCATCCACGCGAAATACCCCCTGGCCGAGGCATCCTCGGCGATCAGTGAACTCGACGGCCGCTCCGTGATGGGCAAGGTCCTCCTCGAAGTCGCGGGAGAGTAGCCGCGAGCATCATCACCTCTTACGGTGGCGTTTGGCGATATCGCGTCCGATGAGTTCCTTCATCACCTCGTTCGCTCCGCCGAAGATCGCCTGGATGCGGTTGTCCTTGTAGGCGCGGGCGATGGGGAACTCGAGCATGTAGCCGTAGCCGCCGAAGAGCTGCAGGCAGCGATTGACGACCTCGATCTCGAGGTCCGAACCCAGGTACTTCGCCTTGGCGGCGTCGACCGCGGTGAGTTCGCCCTCGTTGAGAGCCAGGGCGCATCGGTCGACGAACGCCTCCAGTGCGTCGACTCGGGTTTCGAGCTCGGCGAGTTCGAAACGGGTGTTCTGGAAGTCGCCGACGGTCTGACCGAAAGCGGGGCGGTCGAAGACGTATTCGGCCGTCCATTCCAACGCCGCGCGCGCCGATGCCAGGGTCCCCGATCCGATGAGGAGGCGCTCGGTGGGGAGGTTGACCATGAGGTGGATGAACCCCTGATCGAGTTCGCCGAGGAGGGCATCGGCCGGCACCCGGACGTCGGTGAACGAGAGTTCGGCGGTGTCCTGAGCGTCTAGGCCGAGCTTTCTCAGTTTGCGGCCCTTCTCGAACCCAGGTGTGCCTGCCTCGACGATGAACAGCGAAGTGCCCTGAGACGCCTTCGCCTCCGGGTTCGTGCGGGCGACGACGATGACGAAATCACAGTGGATGCCGTTGGTGATGAAGGTCTTGGCGCCGTTGATGATCCAATCGTCGCCGTCGCGGACGGCCTTCGTGGTGATGCCCTGCAGGTCCGAACCGGCATCCGGTTCGGTCATGGCGATCGCCCCGATCATCGCGCCCGAGGTCAGTCCAGTCAGATACTTCTCTTTCTGCGCCCGAGTGCCCAACTCCATGAGATAGCCGGGGACGATTCCGTCTGAGACGCCCCAGCCGCTCGTGGCCGCACCGACCCCACGGCGGGCGATCTCTTCGGCTCGCACCATCTCGAACCGGAAGTCGGAGACGCCGCCACCGCCGAACTCCTCGGGGATGGCCAGGCCGATGATGCCCGACTGCGCTGCCTTGCGCCACATTTCCCGATCGACGAGGTGGTTCTCCTCCCATTCCTCGAAGTGGGGGACGACTTCGCGGTCGAGGAACGCTGCGACCGATCCTCGGAATGCCTCGTGATCCTCGTTGTACAGGTTCCTCTTCATCGATTGCGTCCTCTTCTCAAGCAGTGGTTGTCGCTGGGCGGGCAGACAAGCCGGTCCTCGGGCCGCGGCAATGTGTGTGCCCGGTCACTGAGCGTGCGTTCAGTCTGACATTCGCCTGAAAAACAGTCAATGCAGACTGGAACTGTGAGATAGTCGGAAGCAACCCGGTTCGACCGCAGGGCTGCGGTGCCGAACAGCTCCGGAACGGAACGCGGCAGAAGGGGAAGCGATGGATGCCGGCAACCAGGCCGAACGCACTGCGCGCTCACGCGACCTGATCCTCGATGCCACGATCGAATGCCTGCTGCGCGAAGGATATTCGGCGACGACGACGGTGAGAGTCCAATCGATCGCGGGGGTGACCAGGGGGCGTCTGCTCCACCATTTTCCCTCGAAGCAGGACCTGCTCACGGCCGCGGTCAGCCGCCTCGGCGAACAGAGACTCAGCCGACGGTTGGAAGATCACGACGACGAATTCGGTCGGATGCTGGAAACGGAACGACCCGACGCCGCCGACGCCGACGCCGAGGGCAGGAGCGATTGGGCGATTCGGACCCTGTGGACGGGGCTGATGCACGGCAGCTTCTTCTCTGCCCTCGAACTGTGGACGGCTTCGCGCACCGACGATGAACTGGCCGGAAACGTCCGTGAGCACGAGAAGATCGTCCTCGACCGCGTCAGGGACAACGCCCGTGAGCTCTTCGGACCGGCGGTCACGCGGAACCCGGAGTTCGATGAGGTCTTCACGATGATCTTCGCGAGCATGCGCGGAATGGCCGTGACCTACACGTTCTCCCGGCGTGACCCGCATCGGGAACCGATGCTCGCCACCTGGCAGAGGACCGCGCGTACCCTGCTCTTGGGAGCGGCACCGGACTGACATCGCGGACCCACCGACGAGAGCCGGTGAGAAGCTGATCGATCAGCGGCCGTATATCTCGTCGAAGATGGTCAGGTCGCCGACGACGATGAGCTTCGTCGTCGCTCTCGACATACCGACGTAGAGCATGTCGATGGCCCGCTGGGGGTCTCTGAACCCGTTGAGGCAGAGCACCACGGCGGGCCTTTCGAGTCCTTTGAAACCGAGCACATGCCCGTAGAAGACGTCCTCTTCAGCGAAGAACTGATCCCAGTAGGCTGCGATCCCTTCGCTCTCCACGATGTTCTTCTGCTCCGGATGCCTGGATCCGGTGGTCAGCAGTGCGACCTGGCCGGCATTCCACCCGGCATCCATGAGCGCTTCGACTTGCCCATCCGCTTCGGCCACGGCATCCTCGACGCCGACGTCGATCCACTCGATCTCGTCACCGGGTCCGTTGCGTGCGATCGGCGGTTCCAATGCGAGATCGGCGATTCCAGCGACGATCTGGGATGAGTTGCGCAGATTCTCGTCGAGCTGGATGGGGTTCATCGTGATCGGTGATTCGCCGTGACGGTCGAAGATCCGTTGGCGCTCATCGGTGAAGACGTAGAGGGTGTCGGCAAGCTGATTGCGCAGGCAGGATTGGACGGCTTCCCACCACAGCAGGCTGAAGTCCTGGCCTTCGTCGATGACGATGGCGTCGAAGAGGCTCTTGCGCGGACGCTCGTCGGCGAGTTCCTTGAGCATCGTGGGCAGTCGCTGTTCCCAGTACTCCGAGTCGTCGTCGCTGCCGGTGGGTGCGCCCCAGCTGATGGGCAGGTCGTGGAAGAGTCCGACGAACGCGGGCCGGTCGACTTCGGGCCATTGTGCGGTGAAGAGCTGGAGGAAGCGGCCGAGCCCGCGGGAATAGCACATGAGGGCGACCTTCTTCCCCTCCTGCGTCAGCGCTCTGGCTTTGAGCAGTGCCAGATAGGTCTTGCCTGATCCTGCACCGCCGCTGATCTCGGCACGATTCTGGTGGCGGAGGATGCGGATGAGCTTCGCCTGCTCACGGCTGAGGGCATCGGCTCGGTCAGAGATCTCGGAGGCTCTGAGCTTGAGATTCTCCACCGCCTGATTTGTTCTGCGGAGGTTCTTCAGCACGAACTCGTGGCCGGCGGTGAGGTCGTGGCGTTCGGGGTCGAAGTCGAAGCGCAGCTGAGTGGCGATCTTCGATGCCAGGGAATCGATCTCGGTGCCGTCGACGAGTTGGCGCTTCGGCGCGTCCGGCTGGTCCCAGCCGCTCGGCAGTTCCGTGTAGGGGAGGACCGCAAGGTGGCTGATCGGACCGGGAAGTCGAGAGAGCCGCGGGCGCAGATAGTCCACGAGGGTGTGTTTGGCGATCATCGCCTGCTCGAGTGGAGGGGTGGGCAGTCGGTTTCGCTTTCCCTGGGTGCCGGAGGTGAACCAGGCACCGTCGACGACGTCGACGCGTCCGCCTTTGACCTCGACGACGGCGATGCCGGCTCCCGGCCACAGGATGAGGATATCGATCTCGACATCCTTGTCATCGCCGGTCAGTCGTTGACCATGGATGATCGCCGCTGCATCGGGCAGCTGGCGGCACAGCGCATTCCACACGAGCTCCTCGGCTGTGGACCCATTGAAATCTGGCTGTTCGGGAATCAACGTGACCATGATCCGAGACTAACCCAGACTCGGTCGCAGAAGACCGGCGACACTGCAACGGAAGTTCCGATGCGGTGTCGCCGGTCTGGTCTGCGGGGAGTGACGCTTCGCTCAGATGCGGTCGCGAATGGCGGGGACGGTCATTTCGCGTCGTCGACGAGCTCCGATTCGTCGAGGATGACGTCCGCGCCGGTCTCGGGGAGACCGCAGCCGCGCAACGAGGCACCGTTCGTCTCCTTCATGAAGATCGTGGCAATCAAACCGATCGCGCATGCGGCCATAACCAGGTAGGCGGGAATGATGGTGTTTCCCGTCGCGCCGATGAGTCCATCGCTGATCGAGGGCGCGGTGCCACCGAACAGTGCGGTGGAGACGTTGTAGGCGATCGCAAAGCCTGCAAAGCGCACAGGTCCGGGGAACATCGCCGGGAACGTCGCCGAGATGGTCGAGATCTGCGGGATGTAGAGGACACCGAGGACGGCCAGTCCGATGAGTGCCCACACGAAGCCATTGGCCATGAGCATGAACATCGGAATCGCCGCGACGAAGAGGCTGATCAGTGAGAAGTACCAGACGGGCTTGCGTCCTACCTTGTCCGAAAGCATTCCGCCGAACGGGATGAGGATCATCATGAATGCCTGGGCGAGGAACATCACGGTCAGTGAGGCGTTCGCGCTCATGCCGACCGGGTTCTGCAGGTAGGTGGGCATGTAGGACAGCAGCGTGTAGTTGACCACGTTGACCGCGACGACCATGCCGCCGAGGACGAGGAGTTGCTTCTTGTAATTCGCGAACAGGGTCGCGAAGACTTCCCTGACGGACTTGCCTTGATCGCTGTTGTCCAGCTCTTCATAGACAGGGGATTCGTCGAGCTGTGAGCGCAGGTACAGGCCGACGACGCCGAGCACACCGGCGAAGACGAACGGAATCCGCCATGCCCAGTCCGTCATCGTCTGTTCACCGAGTCCGAGCTGCAGAAGGAGGACGAAGAGCGAACCGGCGGCCATTCCGGCCAGAGTGCCGAATTCGAGGAAGCTGCCGAAGAATCCGCGCCGGTTGTCCGGGGCGTATTCGGCCATGAAGGTGGCGGCACCACCATACTCACCGCCTGAGGAGAAGCCCTGGATGACGCGGAGCAGAACGAGGATGATGGGTGCGGCGACGCCGATCGTGGCGTAGGACGGCAAGAGCGCGATGCAGAAGGTGGAACCGGCCATGAGCAGAATCGTCAGCGCCAGTACGCGTTTGCGGCCGAGGCGATCGCCCATCGGGCCCCAGATGATTCCGCCGAGTGGGCGGAAGATGAAGGACACGGCGAACGTCAGCAGCGCCATCAGCTGAGCATGCTCGCCGGGGAAGAAGTGCTGAGCGAGATAGGTGACTGAGACGGCGTAGAGACCGTAGTCGAACCACTCCGTCGCATTGCCCAGGGCAGACGCGGCGACGGCCTTGCGGACCGTCTTGAGATCGGGTTCGGGCGGGGAAGCAGGTGATGCGGATCCTGAGGTATCGGGGATGCTCATGAATTCCTCCAGTCATTCGGATCACAGTCGAAGTGATCCTTCTTTCGAACCGAAGCCACGTTACGAGCCTGTGCTCAGCTTCTCAATCGAAAAATCCTGTCAAATCATCGGCGTGTCAATAGGGGAATAATCGGTTTTGGCGTATCTGACCTGGAGGAACGTTCTGCAGTGTCAATATAGGAGCGGCAAGGATTCTTCACAGGGAACAGTGAAGTTATCGTTATAGCAATCGGGTTGACAGAAAATTCAATCAATGACCGAATTTAACTGCGCAGACGAAAAGAGTAGTCTTCTCTTTCGCCTCAATCGACCGCAGCGCGCACCCCTGTTCGCGGAAAGAGCGGAGGGACCGCGCATAAGCACGGTCCCTCCGCTCAATCGGCTCTGGCCGAGCGACTCAGAAGTCCGAACTGCGGTGCTGGATCAGGATGCCGCAGATTCCTTTGCCGCGGCTGCTGCACGCTGATCCATCGCCGGAGACGTATCGATCCCGCGAGCGTTGAGGCGACGCTTGACCAACGGCCACACGGCGAAGAGCACCGCAGTGGCGACGAGGCTCGTCCACACCTGTGCGCGGCCGTCTTCGCTGAGGAGCATGATGACGACGACGCCGATGACGACGATGATGAGGAAGATGTTGAGGATCGGCGTCAGCCACGATTTCAAGGTCAGTGCTTCTCGCTCGGCTGGGCTGAGTTTGAGACGCATGCGCCACTGGGCGAGGGCAATGAAGACATAGACGAAGAGAGCTACGAGACCGCCGGAGTTCATGATGAAGTCGAAGATCCCCGACGCCGGGACGGTGAAGTTGGCGACAACTGCAGCCAGTGCGCCGAGGCTCGAAGCGATGAGAGCGGCCACTGGGACGTTCGTCTTCGAGCGCTTGCGGATGAGCGCGGGAGCGTACCCCTTGTCGGCCAGGGAAGCGAACATACGGGAGGCCGAATAGAGGCCGGAGTTGAGCACCGAGACGACGGCGGTGAACAGGACGATCGTCATGATCGCCGAGGCGCCCGGCAGACCGAAGAGACCGTAGACATGAGCGAACGGAGCGATCGTATCGGGATCGGGCAGCTCATCCCAGGGAACTGCGGTGACGATGATGAGCACGCCGCCGACGAAGAACAGCATGATCCGCCAGATGACGGTCCGAGTGGCCTGGTTGATGCCGCGAGCCGGATCGACTGACTCGGCCGATGCCATGACAGCGATCTCGGTGCCGAAGTAACTGAAGATGACGGTGGCCACGCCGATCATCACGGCACTGAAGCCCATGGGCATGAAACCACCGTGGTCCCACAGGTTGGATACGGAATTCGTCGCATTGGGCCAGGCGCCGAGCACGAAGAGCGCACCGACGACGAGGAAGACGACGATCGTGATGACCTTGATGCTCGCGAGCCAGAACTCGACCTCACCGAAGACGCGGACCGAGAGGATGTTCGTGCCGATGAAGACGATGACGAGGAGGAGGGACCAGAGCCAGGTGGGAATCGCGGGGAACCAGCCTGCCATGATTCCGCCGCCGACGACCGCTTCGTAGGCGATGACGCCGACCCAGAAGTACCAATACAGCCAGCCGACGAGGTAGGCGGCCCACCCGCCCAAGGACTCGTTCGCATACTCCATGAAGGAACCGACGGCAGGTCGGCGTGCCGACATCTCACCGAGCATCCGCATGGCGAGGAAGACGAGAAGTCCGCCGATGAGATAGGAGAGGATCGCAGCCGGTCCTGTCGAGCGGATGACGTTTCCGGATCCGACGAAGAGGCTTGCACCGATGATGCCGCCGAGCGTGATCATGGTGATGTGCCGGTTGCGCAGCTTGCCGCCCCCAGCGGCGTTGTCAGTGTCAGCACCTGAGTTGTGGGGTTCGCTCATAGAGCTTTCTCCTTGTGAGACCAGGGCTCGGATTTCGCAGGAATGCCGAGCCTCCAGGCAGTCACTGTTGAAACTGCCTCCGGGATTCTACACAGAAGTCGCGAGAATCAGATGTCGTCGATCACACGGTGGTCGGCGAATGGAGTCGTCAGCCCAGAGTTGTCAATCGTGCCGGTGGGACGCGTGCTCGTCGATCCACGTCCAACCGGACGGCATCGGTGCCCATGCGGCGACGTCGCGGCCGGCTTTCGAACTGTCGGCGAGGACGACGACTGCTCCGGCCCGCTCGGCGATGAGCTCTTTCGTGCGTGCTTCGTCGAGGCTCGGTTCGCCGAGACCCTGTGCCGGATCCACGGCATCGGCACCGAGGAATGCGATGTCGACATGGATGCGCGACAGCGCATGATCGGACAGCGCGCCGGTGGTGCCGTGCGAAAGGGTCGAGACCTCGCCGCCGACCATGATCACTGTGGGGCCGGCGGGATGAGCCAAGGCCAGCGCGATCTCGAGACCGCGAGTGAACACGGTGATTCCTCTGCGGTCTCTGATCCGCTCGGCCAAACGCACGGTCGTCGAACCGGCGTCGAGGAAGACGGTGCGCACTCGGGCGTCGTCGAGTCGTTCGAGCGCGCGTGCGGCGATCGTGTCCTTCGCCTCCGCCTGCTGCTCCATGCGCTCGCCCAAAGGCGGTTCGACATAGCCTGCGGCTGCGGCTCCGCCGATGGTGCGGATGATCTCGCCGTCTGCGGCCAACTCACGCAGGTCGCGGCGGATCGTCGATTCCGAGGTCTCGAGTGCCTCGGCCAGGCGAGGGATGCTCCACGAACCGGTCTTGAGCAGGCCGAGTATGGCTTCGCGGCGGCGCTGGGTCCCCGATCGGATCGCCATCTGTTCTCCCTCTCCTTCGGCGATGATCCGGCCGCAGCGACGCCGCGGCCGGAGATACGACTCAGCCTACTGCGGCAGGTACTCCGCGCGGATGCCGTCGACGAACGGAGCGTATCCGATGGCCGCGCGGTAGGCTGAGCGCATGGTGCCCGCATCGGCGATACCCTGACCGGCGATGTCGAAGGCTGTTCCGTGATCGACGGACGTGCGCAGGATCGGCAATCCGACGGTGACCGAGATGGTGCCGTCGAAGTCGAAGGTCTTCGACGCGATGTGCCCCTGATCGTGGTACTGAGAGAGGATGCCGTCATAGCGGCCGGTCAGCCCCTGGTGGAAGACGGAATCGGCCGGGATCGGTCCGGCGACTTCGAAGGCGCCACCTGCGTTGACCTTCTCCACGGCCGGGCGGAGGATTTCGATCTCCTCGTCGCCGAAGGCACCGTTCTCGCCACCGTGGGGGTTGAGCGCGGCGACGGCCAGTCTCGGCGAGGCCACGCCGTAGAGCTGGAGGGCACGGTGGGCGCGTTCGATGGAGTCGACCTGCGTGTCCACGGTCAGGGCGTCGAGAGCCTTGCGCAGGGACATGTGGCGGGTGGCGAAGAAGATCTGGAGTTTGTGGTCGGGAACCTTCTTGTTCTCCACGACGAACATCGTGTCCTGCTTCGTCACTCCGGTCAGTTCACCGAGCATTTCGGTGTGCCCGAGGTGCTGCGAACCGGATTTCCACACGGCTTCTTTGTTGATGGGGCCAGTGACGATGCCGGCGACCTGCTGATCCATGGCCGCCTTGGTGGCGAGCTCGATCGCGGCCACCGAAGCCCTGCCGGCGCGGGCATCGACGACTCCCCAGTCGGGAAGGTCATCCCCGAGAACGCCGATATCGAAGACATCGATGACGCTTTCACCGGCCGACGGGGTCGACCAGTCGGAGATGGAGCGCAGTTCGACGTCGAGTCCGAGGACGTCGACGGCCCGTTTCATCACGGCCAGATCCGCCACAGCGATTCCATGCTGATCGTCTCTGCCGGCGAACTCCGCAAGCACCGTGGCGGTGATCTCCGGTCCGATTCCGACCGGGTCACCCACGGTCACGGCGAGTGCTGGTGCTGTCATTTCTGTCTCCTCAGATGGTTCGGATGAATGTCGGTGGGTGGGGCGCTGGGGTCGTCGTGCACGATTCAGTCTCGCCTGACACGAGCAGTCGTCGACAGGAATTCGAGGCATTCGACGGCGGTGCCGGTGTCACCGATGAGCCCGCCCTTCGTGACGATCGGCAGTCCATCAGCGCTTCCGCCGACGAGGCGACCGCCCACGGCCAGAGGCACGATCTCCTTGTCGATCTCCATCCCCATCGCACCGAGCTCGCGCATCACCGTGGCGGTGACGTCCCCGCCGGTGGTGTAGAGGCCGGAGACCAGGACTGCGGACATGACCGCCGAGGCGATCAGTGCCAGGCGCCGTGTCGTCTCTTCGGATTCAGCATCGGTGAGTTCGCGCAGGTCGCTGGTCTCGAGAACGGTGGCGATGATGATCGCCCGCGCCGAGGCGGTCCGATCGATGAGGGCGAGTGCGGCCTCCACATCGGGCAGACCCGCATCGTCCAAAGGTGCGCGCAGGACCGTGATCGTGGGGTCCTCGGCCACTGCTGCAAGCTGTGCACGGGTGACCTCGGTCGCCGATCCCGAAATGCCGAGCAGAATGCCATTCGCGCGAGCCGGCAGCCGAGACTGAGCCAGGGCGAGGCTGCCGGGTCCGGGGTCGATGGTCACCCAGTCCAACCGCTCACCGTCGGCCAGACCTGCCCGGTCACGGATGTCGGGGGAAGCCGCCTCGGCGAGTTCGTGGCTGATCTCAGCGATGACGGACCCGACGAGGTCGATGTGGTCGGTGGTCAGGGCATCGGCGATGAGCACGTCCGTTCCTTCGCCGATGGCGTCGAGTACGGCGGTGCGTACTGCATCCCGACTGGCCAGCACCGTGGCGATATCGATGAGGCGGCTGTTGAGATCCGTGCCGGCGGCAAGGATGTCCTCGATGACGGAGGTGCGCATGGGGGAGCGGACGTCATGGGCGAGCTCGGTGTGTTCGAGCAGTCGGTCGCCCAGCAGCTGTCGCCCCTGCACGGTGGTTCTGCCTGCGGCAGGGAACGCCGGCACGCACAGGCCCAGTACGCGATGGCGTGGCCCGTCGGTCGCGGCGAGAGACCGTCTGCGGGCCGAGATGGCGGCGGCCGCGGCGGGTCCGACGTTGCCGCGCAGGGTGGTGTCGATTCGGCATGCCACGAGGTCGACGGTCCCGGCGGTTTCGATGAGTTCGGTGTAGAGCTCGCTTGCCTGCTGTGCGGGCAGGTGCCGGGAGTCGGTGTTGACGACGACCGCGTCGAAGTCGTCGAGCAGTCCGCTGATGTCGACGCTGCCGGCCGGGCCGGTATCGGTGACGGTGATCGTCC
Source organism: Brevibacterium sp. MGP-B1 (assembly GCF_057766545.1). Classification (NCBI taxonomy): domain Bacteria; kingdom Bacillati; phylum Actinomycetota; class Actinomycetes; order Micrococcales; family Brevibacteriaceae; genus Brevibacterium; species Brevibacterium sp. MGP-B1. The sequence goes on from NZ_CM173407.1 coordinate 684,322, forward strand.
GCAGCCCCGCCTCGGCGAACAGGGCTCCGCACGCATTTCCGCCGGTGAGGTCGTCGGCGACGATGAGGATGCGCGGACTCGCCTGGGCCGAGGCGGCTGCGGTCGTTTCGGAGTCGGACATTCGGGAGGCGCTCATACGACCAAGTCGAGCACGAACAGCAGCGGAAGGGAACAGATCCACACGGCGGTGGTGATTCCCGACCAGCCCTTGATGGCATTGATTCCGTCGAGGCCGGTGAACCGGGTGACGACCCAGAAGTAGGAGTCGTTGAAGTAGGAGAAGACCATCGAACCGGCGGTGCAGGCCATCACGGCCACGAGGGGGTCGAGTCCCAGCGGGGCGATGAGCGGAGCCGTCACCGAGGCGGCGGTGATCATCGCGACCGTGCCCGATCCCTGAGCCAGACGCACGAGCGAGGCGATGAGGAACGGGACGAGGAGGGCCGGCAGGCTGATCGAGGCGATCGCCTCGGCGAGGGCATCACCGACGCCCGATTCGCGCAGCACCAGTCCGAAGCTTCCCCCGGCGCCGGTGATGAGCAGGATGAGTCCGGCCGAGGCGGCACCGTCGGCCAGCCAGCTCTGCACCTGATTGCGTGGGGTCACGCGGGGCAGCAACGTGTAGACGGCGAGGACGAGGCCGATGATCAGAGCGACGACGGGGTTGCCGAGGAAGGCCAGGGGTGCAACCCAGGCGGAGGGCTCGTAGGCGTCTCCGGCGAGTTCGCCCTGAGCGTTCTTGTCGATCGCGGTGCTCACGGTGTTGGCGACGATGAGCAGGAGCGGGACGATGAGCGGAAGGAAGCCGAGGAAGGCGCCCGGCTTCTTCGATGAATCGGGAGCGGAATCGGGCCCCGCCGCGTCTCCGCCTTCGGCGGTGAGGACGGTGCCTCCGGCGGAACCGGACGCGGTTTCGGCGACCGCCTCGGCGTAGACGTCATGCTTGACCTGGGCGTTGAGGACGGGTTCGAGCTTCGGTCCGATCCAGCGGGCGTAGACGACGACTACGGGCAGCAGGACGACGGTGAAGACGAGACCGGCGAGGATGACTGCACCGATATCGGCGCCGAGGATGCCGGTGGCTGCCAGCGGTCCGGGCGTCGGCGGCACCATGTGGTGGGTCAGCGTCATTCCGCAGCCGAGTGCCAGGGCGAGGGTCACATAGCCGCCCTTCTTCACGCGGGCGATCGAGCGGGCCAGCGGGTTCATGATGACGTATCCGGAGTCGCAGAAGACCGGGATGGAGACGAGGGAGCCGACGGTGCCCATCGCCCAGGGCTCACGGCCTTTGCCGAAGGCGCGCAGAAAGGCACGGGCCAGGGAGTCGGCGGCACCGGAGACTTCGAGGATCTTGCCGATGCCGACACCGAGTCCGATGACGATGCCGATGCTGGCCAGGGTGTCGCCGAAGCCCGTGGTGATGGAGTCGACGATCGAGAGCAGGTCCTGACCGGCGACGATGCCGGTGACGACCGCTGCCAGGAGCAGGGCGATGAAGGCGTCGAGCCGGGTCGCGAGCACGATGACGACGATCGTCCCGATTCCGGCGACCAGCGCCAGGATGAGTTGCAGGTCCATCAGGTCCTCCGCAGTGAGGCCCGGCTCAGGGAGCCAGGGTGTGTGATTCTCAATGGCTTCGACCTGATGTGCGATGCCCGTTGGGCAGTCGACGATCAGCATCGAAGTTGAACAGTATGAGCAAGTATGTGTCATAACTGCGCATTTATGCAATGTATGCGGAGTGTCCCAACGAGTCTGCGTCGGGTTCGTGGGATTGGACCTTGCTGATTGGGCAATCAGCCACGTGGATCGACGATGATCTTCACGTGTTGCTCGTTGTTGTTGATGAGTTCGTCGAACCCGCCTGAGACGAGTTCGTCCAGGCCGATGCGTGCGGTGATGAATGCGGAGAGATCGATGGTTCCGTCGGCGGCTAGTCGGATCGTCTCAGGGTGGTCACCGGAGTAGCCGATCGTCCCTCTGAGATCGATCTCTTTGAGGACCAGCTTCGGCATATCGACTTCGGGCTTATGCCCCCAGATGGAGACGTTGACGATGACGCCGCCGGGGCGGGTGGCGTCGATGAGCATGTCCAGAACCGCGGGAACGGAAGAGCATTCGAATCCTACGTCGGCTCCTCGCCCATCCGTGCGCTCGCGAACGGCTTCTGCGACATCGGATTCTCGCGGATCGAGAACTTCATCGGCAACGCCTGTCGACAGTGCCATCTCCTTCCGCGCCTCAGAGAGTTCGGAAATGTAGACGGTCAGCCCCTTGGCTTTGAGGACGGCGGCGGTGAGGAGGCCGATCGGACCTGCGCCGCCGACGACGGCGATCTGGCCGGCTTCAGCTTCAGATCGCACAACTGCGTGGTGTGCGACTGACAACGGTTCGATCAGTGCAGCTTGATCGAGTGGAATGTCGCCGATGGGGTGCACCCAGCGACGCTGGACGACGATCTTCTCCGACAGCCCGCCACCGCGGCCGCCGAGGCCGATGAAGTTCATGTTCTCGGACAGCTGATAGCTCTGGCCGGGGCCGGTGTCGACGTCGTCGGCGATGATGTAAGGTTCGACGACGACGTTCTGGCCGACCTCCAGATCGCTGACACCTTCACCGAGTTCGGTGATCGTGCCGGAGAATCATGTCCCATAGTCACTGGCGCGGATTCGCCGGAGATCGGATGTGGATGGCCCGCCGGTGGGACGAAGATCGGCCCTTCGAGGTATTCGTGGAGATCAGTTCCGCAGATCCCGCACCATGCCACGTCGATGGCGACTGTGCCCGGTTGCAGTTCGGGCTCTGGAATATCGTCGATCCGGATGTCTTTGCGTGCGTGGAACCGTGCTGCTCTCATGCTGAGTCCTTTCGTGCGGCCCGTACGAGCCGTTCGGCGTTCTTCGACGCTAGAGCGCTTGCGACATGAGAGCCAGGGTTGCATGGGATTGCACGTGAGGGGACTCACCGTTGATTTATACCCCTAGGGGGTATAGTTTCGAGGCATGGACAACCAGCAGAATCATCAGCATTCCGGTCACGAGGGACATTCCGGACATTCGGGCCACGGCGGTCATGCAGGGCATGCGGTTCACGGCGATCACGTCGCGCAGTTCCGTCGCCTGTTCTGGATCATGCTCGTCATCGCCGTGCCCGTCGTCGCATTCAGCCCGATGTTCGGCCACCTCGTCGGTTATGAGATTCCCGAAGCCGGCATCCTCGGTGCACTCCGATGGCTCGCGCCGATTCTCGGCACCGTCATGTACCTCTGGGGCGGTCAGCCGTTCCTGACCGGCGGCCTCGACGAGATCAAGGGACGCAGCCCCGGCATGATGCTGCTCATCGCCTTGGCGATCACGGTCGCTTTCATCTCCTCCTGGGGCTCGTCGTTGAGCCTGCTTGATCCGCAGCTCGACTTCTGGTGGGAGCTGGCCCTGTTGGTCGTGATCATGCTCGCCGGTCACTGGATGGAGATGCGCTCTCTGGCACAGACCACCTCGGCGCTTGACAGTCTCGCCGCACTGCTGCCCGATGCGGCGGAGAAGATCGTCGATGGGGAGACGGTGGCCATCGCTCCGGCCGAACTCGTCGTCGGTGACATCGTCCTCGTCCGACCCGGCTCCTCGGTTCCCGCCGACGGTCGGATCATCGACGGTTCGGCCCATATGGACGAATCCATGGTCACCGGAGAGTCCGCTGCGGTTCGACGGGGCGAACGCGAAGCCGTTGTGGCTGGCACCGTCGCCACGGATTCCGGACTCCGGGTCGAGATCACCGCGATCGGTGATGACACAACATTGGCGGGAATCCAGAAGCTGGTCTCCGATGCTCAGAACTCTTCGTCGCGTGCTCAGCGCATCGCCGACAAGGCCTCGGCGTGGCTGTTCTGGTTCGCTCTCGGCGCTGCCGTGATCACCGCGGTCGTCTGGTCGCTCATCGGTATGCCGGACTCGGCGGTCGTGCGCACGATCACCGTGCTCGTCATCGCCTGTCCGCACGCCCTGGGCCTGGCCATCCCTCTGGTCGTCTCCATCGCCACCGAGCGCGCCGCCCGGGCCGGAGTCCTCGTCAAGGACCGGCTCGCACTCGAGACGATGCGCACGGTCGATTCCGTGCTCTTCGACAAGACCGGCACCCTGACGAAAGGTGAGCCGACGGTCACCGGCATCGAGGCTGTCCCGAGTGCCGGGACCGCGCGGACCGAGGGTGAATTGCTCGGTCTGGCCGCCGCGGCCGAAGCCGACAGCGAGCACCCGTTGGCCACCGCCATCGTCAAGGCAGCCGCTGAGCGAGGGATCGACGTGTCGAAAGCATCCGACTTCTCCTCGTCACCTGCGGTCGGTGTCAGAGCCGTTGTCGCGGGCGAGACGGTCGAGGTCGGTGGACCCAGGCTGCTTGAGGCGAATGAGGTCCCCGAAGCGAAGGCCGCGGAGGCCTGGCGCGCCGAAGGAGCCATCATCCTCCATGTGCTCGTCGACGGTGCCGTTGCAGGTGCCCTGCGGTTGGCCGACGAGATCCGGCCGGAGTCTCGCGAGGCCGTCGATGCGCTTCATGCCATCGGAGCGCAGGTCGTGATGATCACCGGAGACGCCGAGGCGGTTGCTCGGTCCGTTGCCTCCGAGCTCGGCATCGACCGTGTTTTTGCCGGTGTCCATCCGGCTGACAAGGCGGCGAAGGTCTCCGAATTGCAGAGGGAGGGCCGTCATGTGGCGATGGTCGGTGACGGCGTCAACGATGCGCCCGCTCTGGCGCAGGCCGATGTTGGCATCGCCATCGGCGCGGGAACCGATGTGGCCATCGGTTCTGCCGGAGTCATCCTCGCCTCCGATGATCCGCGTTCAGTGCTCTCGATCGTTGAGCTCTCTCGCGCGACCTACCGGAAGATGAAGCAGAACCTGTGGTGGGCGGCCGGATACAACCTGCTGTCGGTGCCGTTGGCGGCAGGAATCCTCGCTCCCATCGGGTTCGTTCTGCCGATGAGCGTGGGCGCGATCCTGATGTCGATCTCGACGATCGTCGTCGCCCTCAACGCTCAGCTGCTGCGCCGACTCGACCTGCATCCGCATGCGGCTGTCGAGCGAGTGCATTCCAAGAGCTGATCTCGGCAGAGACGACTGAGGCGGGTGATGCCGTTGAGCACCACCCGCCTCAGCGTGTTCTGACCGGTGGAGCTATTCGCACCGGCGGAGTGTCAGCGCGCCAGCGTCTCGTCGATGGAGCTGGTTCCGGTGGCCAGAGTGACCTGCGTGCCCCACGGGTCGACGACTCGCACCGAACGTCCGTCATCAGCGAAATCGAGGCTGTGCGCACGCAGACGCGCGACCAGTGCATCGAGATCCTCGCGGCCGGGAACGGTGATCGCCACATCCCCGAGACCGAGGGTGGCCGCCCGGGGGCCGGCACCGCGGCTGTTCCAGGTGTTCATGGCGACGTGGTGGTGGTATCCGCCGGCCGCAGCGAAGAGGACTCCGGGCATCGACGACAGTGACGGTTCGAAGCCGAGGGCGTCGACGTAGAACTCGCGAGCCTGCGGGATGTTGCCAACCTGCAGGTGGACGTGGCCGACGATGCCGGGTTCGGCGGCAGTGTTCGCGAGGACGTCCTGGTTGAGGTGGCGCTCGAGGAAGCGGTTCGGATCGAGGTAGAGCGTATCCATCTGGACCTCACCGTCAAGTGAGTGAGTCCATTCCGAGCGGGCTCGGTCGATGTAGAGCTCGATGCCGTTGCCTTCGGGGTCGGTGAAGTAGAAGGCCTGGCTGACCAGGTGATCGCTGGAGCCGACGAAGGTGCTGTTGGTGTTCTGCGCGGCGTGGGCGACCGTGGCCGCCAGGGCTTCCTTGGTGTCGAACAGGAACGCGGTGTGGAACAGTCCGGCCTGCTTGGGGTCGACGCCGGGCAGGCCCGGGGTAGCCACGAGTTTGACCAGGGGAGTAGTGCCGCGGCCGAGCACGCGGTGGACCTCGCCGTCGCGAGAGGTCTCCTCGAGGGGCTCCATGGCGAGGGCGTTCGAGTAGTAGTTCGACATCTTCTCGAGATCGCCGACGCGCAGGGTCACGGCGTCCATTCCGGTGGCAGCGCTGAGTCGCTTCTCGTCGACGACGGGCGTCTGCAGATCGGTGGGCTTTGGTGCCTGGATGGGAGTGGTGGTCATGCTGTTCTCCTGAGCGGATCGGCGGTTGCTTCCAGTGTAGGTCAATATGATTGAAGGTTCAACTAGATGAGAGATGGATCTATTCCCGTTCCGCGCCGAGGTGATCCGGATCCCACCGGAGCACCACGCTCTATGCAATCGGGGCGATGCGGTACCAGCGTACGCCCGCCGATAGGCTGGTGCCATGAGGTTCGATTCGAAGTCCGCCCCTGCTCTCGCCGGGCTCCTGACCGCCGCACTCATCGCCCTCAGCGGCTGCGGCTCCGATTCTGGTTCATCGTCTGAACCCGAAACGACTCCGACGGCGACACTGGACGTCGTGGAGCAGGGCTTCGATTCCCTCGACGAGCTCTCGGATTATGTGGCGCAGTCCTTGGACGGCGTCGAGGTGAGTCTCGAATCCGAGACGAACCCCGACTTCAACCAGGAGACCGAACCCGAACGCCTTCATGTCCACTTCGCCTCGACCGAGGACAGAGTCAAAGACTTGGAAGCCACGGCGTTCATCGTCCAGGCGACGTCACGGGCAGGTTTCGACTATGACATCCTCGTGGTCACCGGAGTCGTGTCGGCAGGGGAGTGGGCGTACCTCTACGACCGGTCGATTGTCGAAGAGCTCACCGCTGATGGTCAGATCGCTGTTGCCGATATCTGGGACTCAGCCGAACAGAGCTTCGACACCATTCATCGCTGAGTCTCTGCCGCCCTACTTCTCGACGGCGACGCCGTCGGCATCGGCGAAGACCATCGCTCCCGGGCGGATCGTCGCGCCGCCGATCTCCACGGTCACGTCAATCTCACCGGCACCGTCTTTCGCGCTCTTGCGCGGGTTGCTGGCCAGAGCCTTGATGCCGAATTCCATCTCTGCCAGAGCCTCACGGTCGCGGACGGCACCGTTGATGACGACGCCGTTCCAGCCGTTTCGGACTCCCGCCTCGGCGATCATGTCACCCATGAGGGCGGTGGCGATCGATCCGTCACCGTCGATGACGAGCACGGCGCCGTCGCCGGGCTGGTTGAGGGTCTGCTTGACCAGCCCGTTGTCTTGGAAACAGCGGATGGTGCGGGCCGGTCCGGAGAATGACGTTTTGGCTCCGAAGTCGCCGAAGTTCAGGGCGATCGAATAGAGCTCGTCACCGCGTTCATCCCACAGGTCTGCTGTCGAAACTGTCATCGGTGTGCCTTCCGTTGGTGGTGGGAGCTGAAGTGGTGCTCAGGCAAACGCCTGGGCGCGGGCGTAGAGTCCGGGGACTCCGCCGGAGTGGATGAAGACGACCGCATCCTCGGAAGAGAAACGGCCGGACCTGATGAGATCGATGAGGCCGGCGGCTGCCTTGCCGGTGTAGACAGGGTCGAGGACGATGCCCTCGGTGCGGGCGAAGAGACGCACAACCTCGACCATCCCGGGGGTCGGCAGTGCATATCCGGTCCCGACATAATCACCGAGTCCCACTGTGGCTGTGCGAGGGACCGGGGGCAGGCCGAGGAACCGTGCCGTGGAATCGACGAGGTCGACGATCTTCTGTTCCTGCTCCGCCTGCGTCCGGCTGACATTGATGCCGATGACCGGAACATCGCTGTCAGCGCTGTGGAGTCCGACGATGAGCCCGGACTGCATTCCCGCCGAACCGCTGGGCGTGACGAGCGTGGGCGAATCCAGCCCCGCCTCGGCGAATTGGTCGAGCATCTCATCGGCACAGTCGACGTAGCCGAGCGCACCGATCGGATTCGACCCGCCCACCGGGATGACGTATGGCTTCCTGCCCTCGCCGCGCAGCTTCTCAGCCAGATTCTCAGCCTCGCCGAGGAGGTCGGCCCCGTGGCCGAGCACCGTGACCGAATCCGCGCCGAGAAGATCGAAGAGCAGGAAGTTTCCCGTGTACTCCGGCGGGTTTGACCCTGCCGGGCCGAGCGAGGTGCCGTCGGGTCCGAGATCCTCTTCGACGATCAGGTGACAGTCGAGGCCCTCGACTCGTGCAGCGGACAAGGTCAGTCGACAGTGATTGGACTGCACCCCGCCGACGGTGATGAGCGTGTCCGCGCCCTGTTCCAGGGCGTCGGCGATGAGGAACTCGAGTTTGCGCGTCTTATTCCCGCCCTGTGTCAGCCCCAGCTGGTCATCGCGTTTGATCCAGATCTGCGGTCCGCCGAGTTCGGCTGACAGGCGCTGCAGCGGCTGGAGAAGCGTCGGCCCCGCGGTGTAGCGGCGGCGTGGGATTTCGTTCAGGGCGACCATGGTTCCTGAGTCTACCGAGCTGGTCAGCCCTGCTGACAAGACGCCCACCAGTATCTGGTCAACGGGATGTCAACAGGTCGTCCTCAGCCGACGAAATCGACCTCACGAACAGCGTCGCCGCCCTTGTTGGCGGCGATCGCGTTTCTCACTGTCAGACTCATGACCGCATGTGTGTCCAGGTTCGTGTACGACACCCAGGTGTATCCCTTGCCGGAATCGGCTGACGTGCGATGCCAACGTTTGGCGTGCCCGTCGTTGTGCTCGGCGAGGGCAGCGGCGACGTTCTTCGTGGCGAGCTGATCCACGACCACGGCATCACCGATGCCGTAGGCAGTGATCAGTCTGTCCGCGTACTTGACAGCACTCTTCGGGTGTCCCGAACTCTGGGGCGCCTGAGCGGCACTGGACGCGGGTGCGGAATCGGCGGAGGCCGGACCGACTGCGAGGCCCAGGGAAGCGAGGCCGGCTAATGCGGCGACGCCCCACTTTGCGGCATGAGTGCTGATGAAGGCGGGCATGGTGACTTCTCCTCTTCCAGATTAGGAACATTGCTGGAATTGAGTATCGTCAGCCCAGGTGAGAGCCTTTTGCCCGAATCTGAACAGAAGCTGAGATGCCGAGTCGCAAATGCGGAAGTTCTATTGCGTTCCTATGACATCTCCGAGACATTCGGCCAGAAGGAGCCTTGTCCGAATCTACGAGCTCGGGAGTGTGACAGATTCACTGAGCTTACGGAACCGAATCGTGATCATCCTCGTTGGCCTTGTCCATCCAGTCCTTTCCGTCGAGGATGCGGGCGACCATCATCGAACTCGCCTGATCGCCGACGGAGTTGACGGTGGTGGCTGGGGGATCGATGACGGTTCCGATGATCTGGATGATCGGCAGTGCTGCGGCCGGGAAGCCGTAGAGGGTGATGATCATGAGCTCGCCGATGAAGCCGCCGGAGGGGATGCCTGCCATGACCATTCCGGCGAGCAGCGCCACGGCTATGGCGATGAGGATATTCTCCAGGGTGAAGAAGTCGCGCTGGAACACGGCAAAGAGGAAGGCGATCTTGAGGATCGCGGACAGGCTCGATCCTTCCATGTGGATCGTGGCACCGATCGGCACGATCGTCTCCCGGATGTCGCGGGGGACTCCGATCTTCTCTCCGGCACGCAGGTTCGCCGGGATCGCCGCCACCGAGGAGGATGTGCCCAAGGAGATCGCCGTGGGTTCGAGGATATTGCCCCAGAACCGAGAGACTCCTCGGCGGCCGCCGGCGAGGAAGGAGTAGAACGTGAACGCGAGGATGAAGTAGGCGATCGCCACCGGGTAGTAGACGAGGAAAGCGCGAACATAGTCCCCGACGAGCTGGGAGCCGAGGTCACCGATGAGAGCGGCGAAGTAGGCACCGAGGCCGATCGGGGCGTAGTACATCACGATTGAGGTGAACTTGAGGAACACCTCGGTGCCGGAGTTGAGGAACTGGGCGAACGGCTTGCCCGCGTCGCCGATCCTGCTGGTGGCGAAGCCGACGATGACGGCGAAGACGATGAGGGCGAGCATGTGCTCGGCGGACAGGATCTTCGAGAAGTCGTCGACGACGATGGTCTGGACGAGCTGGTCTCCGATGGACCCGACGTCCTCGACGTTCTCCGGCTCCTGCATCTCAACCTGGACGCCTTCCGTGGCGTTGAAGATGCGCAGTGCGGCGACCATGACGATGGAGGCGATGATGCCGGTGACGGCGAAGACTCCGAGCATGCTGCCCATGATCTTGCCCAGTCGCGCGGCCGAGGACATTCCCGCGACCGCGGAGGCGATGGAGAAGAACACGAGCGGCACGACGAGAGTGAACATCATGTTGATGAACAGCGTGCCGAACGGTTTGATGACGGTGGCACGTTCCCCGAGGACGAGGCCGATGATCGCGCCGATGACCACCCCTGTGAGGATGAAGAGCGGGAAGCGGTAGTTGCGGAGAATCCGCAGAAAACCCGATGGCTGCGGCTTCGAATCAGACGTCTGCGCCGGCGAGGCAGCGGGGGAGGGCATAGGCTCTGCCTTTCATTTCAGCATCGTTGTTCCGCCGACTGGTCGGCGTGGCATCAGGGCTCTGGCGATCCTACCTGGGGCACATCAACAGCCCGGCACACGGATAGCGGTGTGCCGGGCTGTTGATGTTCGCTCGAGCGGACGAATCAGCTCTCAGGCTGATCCATGATCAGTCATCGTAGCTCGAGTGGGATTCGTCGACTGCAAGATGAGAGCCGTCGGGATTGCGGTAGAGCTTCACTCCTTCGTGTTCAGCCGTGGCTTGCAGCCGTTCTTCGGAGCTGTCTTCTCGGTAGCCGACCTTCTGCCCCTGGCCGATGTTGGCGCTCTTGAACGCCTTCGAGATCTTTTCGATCGTCTCGGCCACTTTCGATGATCGATGCGTTTCTGCGGTCATGATCCTTCGGCCCATTCCCACGCAGATTGTAGAGAGGATTATAGCTCTCGCGGGGGCCGAAACCCAGGGATGAGGAGCGTTTGGCGGACCCCGCAACTGGTCAATAGGCAAACCCTTGCACTGTGAGAGGACGAATCGCTTTACTTAACGAACGTTTAGCTCTAGTTTGGTCTCGTGACTGAACAGAGCAAAGGCAACGGCGTCTTGACGACTGCGACAGAATCCATCCTCTCCGCCAAAGACATCGAGTTCCAACTCTACGACTGGCTCAAGGTCGACGAACTCTGCGAACGGCCTCGCTTCTCCGACCATTCGCGTGAGGTCTTCGACTCCGTGCTCGAAGCCAGCGAGGAGCTTGCCAAGGAGCGGTTCGCGACCCATGCACGCAAGTCCGACCTCAACGAACCGACGTTCGACGGCACTGCGGTGACGCTGATTCCTGAGATCAAGTCTGCGCTCGACCAGTTCGCAGGCATCGGCCTGCTGTCGGCGACGATGGATGAGAGCGTCGGCGGAATTCAGCTGCCGCAGACGGTCGCGAAAGCCTGCTTCGCCTGGTTCCAGGCGGCTAATATCGGCACCGCCAGCTACCCGATGCTGACCATGGCCAACGCCAATCTGCTGCTCGAGTACGGTACTGAAGAACAGATCGAGAAGTACGTTGTGCCCGAGCTCGACGGTCGCTTCTTCGGCACCATGTGCCTGTCCGAGCCGGAGGTCGGCTCCTCGCTGGGAGATGTCACGACGAAAGCCGTTCCGGATCCCCAAGGCGGCGACGATGCGTTCCGCGTCCACGGCACGAAGATGTGGATCTCCGGCGGTGACCACGAACTCTCGGAGAACATCGTCCACCTCGTCCTGGCCCGTGCCGAGGGTGACCAGCCAGGTGTCAAAGGTCTGAGCCTTTTCCTCGTTCCGAAGTACCTCGTCAACGACGATGGCAGCCTCGGTGAACGCAATGATGGCGTTCTGTCCGGGCTCAATCACAAGATGGGGTGGCGCGGAACGACGAACACTCTGCTCAACTTCGGTGAGGGCACGCACACTCCGGCCGGTTCCGCTGGTGCTGTGGGCTACCTCGTGGGGGAGCGGGGCAAGGGTCTGGCCTGTATGTTCCACATGATGAACGAGGCTCGAATCGGCGTCGGCGCCGGTGCGGTCGGACTGGGTTACCACGGGTACCTCGATGCCCTCCGCTATGCCCGCGACCGACGCCAGGGTCGTCCCGACGGTGCGAAGCGATCCGATGGTGAGCCGATCCCGATCGCGGAGCACTCCGATGTCCGGCGCATGCTGCTGTCGTCGAAGAGCTACGTCGAGGGCGGGCTCGGGCTCATCCTCTATGCCGCGCGTCTGCTCGACGACTCCGAAACTGCTGATTCCGAGGTCGAGCGTGACCGTGCGGCACTGCTGCTCGATGTGCTCACCCCGATCGTCAAGACCTGGCCGAGCGTGTGGTGCCTGAAAGCCAACGACCACGCCATTCAGGTGCTCGGCGGAGCGGGATACACTCGCGACCACGATGTCGAACAGCTCTACCGCGACAATCGGCTCAACCCGATCCACGAAGGCACGCACGGCATCCAGGCCAAGGATCTGCTCGGCCGTAAGGTCATCATGAAAGGTGGGGCAGGCCTGCAGGTGCTGCTGGAGCAGATGCGGGAGACCCTCGCCGAGGCGGCCGACCGCTCCGATTGGTCCGCTGAGACCGCGGCGCTGACGTCAGCCGTCGATCGGATCGAATCCGTGACCGCCACAGTGTGGTCGAGCGGGGATCCAACGGTGGCCCTCGACAATGCGTGGACCTATTTGGAAGCAGTGGGCCACACGGTCATGTCGTGGCTGTGGCTGCAGCAGGGAATGGCTGCCGAGGCGACCGTCGGTGAACGTGGCGACTCTGCTTTCCTCAAGGGAAAGATCGCCGCGGCGCGGTATTTCTTCGCCCACGAACTGCCCCAGACCGGCCCATGGTTCGATCTCGTGGAGAGCAGGGCGACGACGTTCACAGACCTCGACGACTCCTGGCTGTGAGAGCCGTCAGGTTCTGGGGTCAGGTATTCGCCGATCGGCGATGATGAGCAGTCGCAGGAAGAATCCGCCGATCAGCAGACCCCCGATGAGGTCGGTGGCCCAGTGCCAGCCGAGGGCGAAGGACACGACCACGGAGTTCACGCTGACCGCTGCGACGCCCCACCACAGCAGGCGCACGGTTCTGGTGGAGACTCTGCCGTAAGTGGCAATGAGGTAAGCGACTGCTCCGTAGATGAGCACGGCTTCGGCCGCGTGCCCGGACGGGTAGCTGATTCCGCGTCCGCCGATTTCGATGAGACCGCCTTGGAAGAACCGCGGGTCGTGCAGGGTGGTCGCCGGTCGAGCGAGGAGGACCTTGAGCGAACCGACGCCGAGGTAGAAGGCCGCTTCGACAGCGATCGCGAATACGATCGGTCGCCAGGACCGACGTTTGCGTGCCAGCACGATCGCAGTGATCGCCAGGACGGGAAGACAGACTGCCTGGCCTGCGATGGGGTCGAGGACGTGCTGAACGAACCAGACGAGATCGGGTTCGAAAAGGTAGAGCCACCGTCGATTGAGCTTATAGTCCCAGACTCGCAGCGGGCCGGCCGCGGCGAATGTGACGACGATGAAAGCGATCGCCAAGACCCAGAATGAGGTTGCCCAGGACAGCAACCCCTGTGCTCGTTCTGTCCACTGACTGCGATCTGAGGGGTTGCCGATCAGCTTCTCGGATTCGACATAGGGTTCAGCAACCATCAGAGTCGATTTTAGACGGAGTCGACAATCACTTCTGCTGTGGGGGATAAAGAAACGGTGAATTCTTGCGAGGATTCTCTGAACGTCGCGCCGATCGATCTATCGGAATCAGTGCCCGCGGACGCGAACGACCATCGTGGCGATGCGCACGCGATTGTTCGTGTCCAGTTTGACGTTGATCCGGTTGAGGTGAGTCTTGACCGTAGCCAGACTCATGAACGTCTCCTCGGCGATCTCCTGATTCGACAGACCGTCGGCCACGAGTTCGGCGATCTGCCGCTCGCGATCTGTGAGTCCGGACAGCAGTTCAACGGCCTCCCTCTGCAGTCGATGGTCTGAGTTCGATCTGACCTTGGCGATGACCTGCCGCATCGACTGCGGGGAGAGGATGGGCTCACCGGCGTGAACCTTGCGGATCGCGGCGGCGAGTTCCACAGGGCCGATGTCCTTGAGCAGGTATCCGGCGGCCCCCGCCTCGAGCGCCCTGAAGAGGTGATCGTCGCTGCTCATGCTCGTCAGAGACACCACCTTCGGCGGTCGTACACTGTTGAGCAGACGCTGAGTGGCTTCGATCCCGCCGATTCCGGGCATCTGGATATCCATGAGCACGACATCGGGAAAATGCAGACCTGCCTTCTCGACGGACTCTTCCCCGCTCAACGCCGAGGCGACGACGTCGATGCCGTCGGCCGCCTGGAGGATCCCCCTGATCCCGGTGATGACCATGGGATCGTCATCGACGACCATGACTCGGATCGGGGCGGCTTGGTTCATGAATGTCACAATACCCGAGGCTGCTGTCACAGCTTGTCGCAGCGCTGAAGTCGCTTCTCCGCCGGGCTCCTACGGCCGATGTCGGCAGACGTCTCGGCAGAATGCGAAACAGTCCGGACAATTTCGGAAACAGTTCGGACAGGCTGTGGATCAGTTCGGAGGAGAGAAGGATCGGAAGCTCACCTGGACGTGGAACTCATTGCCGATCACTCTGATCGACGCGTCGCCGCCGAACATCTCGGCGCGCTCCCGGATGCCGACGAGTCCGGATCCCGACCCGGTCGACGCCAAGCGGGCCCCGTGCGGCACCGGACTCGTCCCGGGCGGCCCCCACTTCTGAGTAGGCGCACCGGCGCCGGGTTCTCGCGCCGAGCTCGGTGCGTATCGGGGGCGAGGCGGAACATCGACCGGGGCTGAACCACGCGGAAGCGGATTGCTCACCGAGATCTGGATTCCGCGAGCTGCCGAGACGGCGACGTCCACCGTCACGGGCACGTTCGGTGCATGCTTCATCGCGTTGGTCAGAGCCTCCTGAACAATGCGAAAGGCCGCACGGTCGAGCGCAGGCGGGCACGAGTCCACGTCCTGGATGACGATGAGCGGGCGGATGACCGTACCGGTGGAGGCCACAGAGGAGATGAGCTCGGGAATCGCTGACATCGTCGCACGGCTCGGAGGCGACGAGGTGCCATGGCCCGGCCGCGGATCGGCCAGATCTCCGCTCCTCACACCACCCACCAGATGACGCAGATCCTCCATGGACGCACGGGCTTCCTCCCGCAGGGCAGACGCCGTCGCAGCGACCTCGGGGTCGGTGCGTGCCCCGACCTCAAGGGCACCGGTATGCAGAGAGATCACCGACAGTCGGTGGGAGAGCGTGTCGTGAAGCTCGCGTGCCAAGAGCTCTCGTTCCGACTGCCGCGCGATCTCGGCCGTGAGCGACTCATTGCGCAGAGCTTCGCGTTCGGCGATCGACTCGACCGCCCTCATCCTCCGAGTCCGACGCAGAAGCGCACCGACTCCCAGCGCCGTACACAGTCCGATGACTCCGGCGGCGACCGTGATGATTCTGATCGCCAGGTGCGCATCCTCCGGCGGAATGGTCGCCTCGAGTCCGGTGACCTGAGCCGGATCGGGCAGGAAGAAGATGCTGAAGGGATTGTGCTCAGCCGGTGCCAGACACATCCTCAACGTGGAGAACGCGATCAGTCCGGTGCCCACCGCCGAGGCGGTGATCGCCTGCCGCCGGGGCGCTCGGATGACGAGGTGGAAGACCGCAATGAGCAGCATCAGCGCATCGCCCCAACCCGCGGTGAGCACTCCACCGGCGACGAAGGGCACCCACGGCCATCGGTGACGGAGGAAGACGAGTCCCCACACGAGGAACAGCAGCAGGACGGCGACGAGTCCGGTGTCGTTGAGTTCCCCGTCGGAGAAGGCCCAGGCATTCGCCGTCACCGCCATCGACGAGGTGAAGAACCCGAAGAGGTAGAGAATGACGCCGACGAGGATGCTGCCGGCGATGCGCACGCCGCGCGGGATTCTGCGGCGAGGGACGGATTGTACTGACACAAGAGAATCGTAACCGCGGGCGCTGACACACGTAGTCCACCTTTCGGCTGGACGGGATCACCCGATCGGCTGGAGCGGTCCAGCCCGAATGCGGACGCGCCGGTGTGCGGACGGGACGAAGCTGGAGCAGTCAGCCAGAACCAGCTTCGAAGGAGCGCCATGTCCCAGTCGCGGAATCCCCAGAACACCCCGCAGCAGCCGCAGTCACCACAGCCTCAGCACCAATGGTCCCCGCAGCACCAGCCCCCTCACAGCCCCCACCACCAGCAGCCAGCTCAGAACTACGACCCCCAACAGTGGGCACCCGCACCGAACGCACCCGCCTACGGAGCCGGCGGCTACCCGCACCAGCCCTACGGCCAGAAGCCGCCGAAGCGGAAGAAGCCGCTGCTGAAGCGCTGGTGGTTCTGGCTGCTCGTCATCATCGTCATCATCGCCGTTGCCAGCGCGATCGGAGGCGGGGGAGACGACACCAACACTGCGGAGAGCGGCACGTCCGACGCTCAGCAGTCGGGGGAGTCCACGAAGAAGAAGGAGGCCGCCGACAAACCCGCCGAGGAGGCTTCCTACGGTATCGGAGACACCGTGGCCGCCGATGACTGGGAGATCACCGTCGCAAAGGTCGAGGACGGTGTCTCACAGGTCGGCGACGAATTCCTCAACGCCAAGGCACAGGGACAGTTCGTCCAGATCGAACTGTCGGTGAAGAACACCGGATCGGATCCGAACTTCTTCTTCGAAGACGACATCAAACTCGGTGATGAGTCCGGCAACACCTTTTCTGCGGATTCAGAAGCCGGCATCTATGCGGCCGAGAACAACATCCTCTTCCTCGAAGAGATCAACCCCGGAAACACCGCCGAGGGTGTCCTCGTCTTCGACGTACCCGACGACGCCGACCCGAACAAGCTGACCTTCGCCGGCGGACTGTTCTCCGACCCGGTGGAGATCTCCTTGAAGTGACCTCACCGGTCCAGCTGTTCCGCCCGGGCGATGATCGACCGGGCGGCACTGACCGTCTGCCCGAGGAATCCGCGTCCGAACAGGCGAATATGAGCGAGCAGAGCGAAGAAGCTGTGCGCCGGCAGGTCCTCCTGCCAGCCGTCCGGCATCGGGTGTGCCTGTTCGTAGCCGGAGAAGATCTCCTCGATAAACGGGGCACCGAAAAGGGCGAGCAAGGCGAGGTCTTCCAGTCGGTGACCGCCGTGTGCGGCCGGATCGATGAGCGTCACCCCGGTCGGTGTCCACATGAGGTTTCCCGCCCACAGGTCCCCATGGATGCGCGCGGGGGCCTCCATGCGTTCGCCGCAGATGCCCGCGAAGGAGCCAGACGCGACGGCATCGATCGCCGAGGCGACCGTCGCCCGGTCCTCACCTCTGAGATTCCCGGCAACCGCAGTGACCAAGGGACGCAGACGCTGCTCGACCCAATAGTCGGTGAAGTCGTCGACGGGCTCGGCAGGCACCTCGAAGGGGCTGTCGAGGGGGCCGAAGAATGACTGCGAGGCTGGTGACCAACCGAAACCGGGAGCACCCGCATCGTGGAGCCGGGCGAGGGCACGACCGAAGGCAACGGCCGCCTCGGCGTCGGGACCGGTTTCCCGGAGACGGCGCAGCCGCAGAAAATCCGGCCCGTGCTCGAGCACTTCGACGACCGGGACCACATCTGGTTCGGCCAGCCACCTCAGCCCGGCAGCCTCGGCGGCGAAGAAGCCGTCCGGGGCGGACTTCCGCAGTTTGAGGAAATCAGTCATGGCCACAGGTTAGTCGGGGGAGCCGTTGTCCGTCAGACCTCGAGTCAGTTCCCGAGCTCGGCGAGGAGACCGGCGGCAACCGAAACGAGCTCTCCGTTGCCGGTTGCCTGAGTGCCGTCGATGAGGACCGGAGTGTCCTCCAAACCGGTGCGGATGCCGTGGCCGCGCCTGATGGCTCGGGCATTGACGACCCAGGAGGCGATGCCCTCCCCATGGTGGACCTGCGGCAGTTCGATGCCCGCATCGGCAAGGTCCCGCTCGATCGCGGCAGCCTCAGCCAGGGCACGATCCGGATCGGTCTCAGTGGGTTCGACGAGCACGCGTGCGCATCGGTCGGCCAGCCCGGAATCGACGAATGACTCTGCATCGTCGAGGCTGAGCAGACCTGCCTCGACTCGAACACCGCGCTCGATGAGCAGTTCGCAGACTTCGCGAATTCCCGACTCACCTTGATTGGCACTGACGAAGTCAGGCAGCTCGGTCCATTCGGAGATGAGCATGAGACGGACCTGCGGATCGGGTTCGATCTCGGCTGCGGTGCTCAAAGAGATCGGAATCCCCGGGCACGCGGCACGCACCTCGCGAATCGTGGCCGAGACCGGTTCAGCATGAAAGGTCTGCCGGCCGGTCGCATCGAAGGGGTGGAGGTGGATGACCTGAGCACCTGCTGCCACGGCGGCGGCCGCCTCGGCGGCGATGGACTGCGGTGTCCGCGGAGTCGCCGGGTGGTCGCGATCACCGTTGAGGGCGGCATGCAACAGCGGTTCGTGCGAAGCTGATCCGTTCATCTGCCCACTGTCTCGCATTCGTGACGGCGAGTACAGGTTCTCACGACAAGACCGTGGAAGTCAGCCTCGAATCACCGCGGAGACACCGCGCAGGCACGCCGCGATCATGATGGGGTTCGACGCGGCGTGTTGTTCGGAATGAGCCCGAATGACGGCAGATGTCGTGCAAGGATGAACCATCCTCGACCGAGGTGTTTCACATGGAAATAGGAGCTCAAATGGCTTTCGTTCTCTGGATCATCGCCGCGATCCTCGTCATCTCCGGCATCTTCGCGATCTTCCGCAAGCAGCTGCTGTGGGGAATCGTCCTCATCGTCGTCGGCTGCCTCGTGGGGCCGGGCGGAGTCAGCCTCTTCACCTGACCGGCAGGTCCCGGACTGTCCCCAGCCCTGGCCGAGGTCATAGGGTGATCCCAGAGTCCGC
This sequence comes from Brevibacterium sp. MGP-B1, assembly GCF_057766545.1. Taxonomy (NCBI): domain Bacteria; kingdom Bacillati; phylum Actinomycetota; class Actinomycetes; order Micrococcales; family Brevibacteriaceae; genus Brevibacterium; species Brevibacterium sp. MGP-B1. The sequence continues at coordinate 703,226 of NZ_CM173407.1, forward strand.
CCAGCATCGAGACGGACCCGGAGAGAAAAGGGGCGCCCACACGTGACGGAGACCGGAGACCTGAGTACTGCCGGGGCACAGAACGGCCATTCGTGCTGCGCCCCGGCGACCAGCCGCGCCGAGGCAGTGGACAGCCATGCCTCGCACCTTGCCGTTGATCCAGCCGTGAATTCGGAGTCGAAGCCCGAGTTCAGCTTCGACTTCGTCACCGCCGGCGGCGCCTTCGACATGGGCGATCCCTTCGGCGACGGGCATCCCGCCGACGGTGAGGGGCCACGTCACCGCGTGAACCTCACGGAATTCAAGATCGCGACGACAAGCGTGACGAATGATGATTTCGCCCGGTTCGTCGCCGACACAGGGTTCGTCACCACCGCCGAGCGTCTGGGGACCTCGGCTGTCTTCGCCATGCTCTTGGAGACCAATCCGGGAGCAGAAGCTCACATTCTCGGTCAGGCTCCAGGCGTGCCCTGGTGGGTCGAAGTCTCCGGGGCGAACTGGGCTGCCCCCGAAGGTCCGGGATCGACCATCGACAACCGAAGAGACCATCCTGTCATCCACATCAGCTGGGACGACGCCCAGGCCTATTGCGCGTGGTCCGGGACGCGGCTGCCGAGCGAGGCCGAATGGGAGCTCGCCGCTCGTGGGGGCCTCAAGGGCCGCCGCTATCCGTGGGGCAATCGGCTGCTGACCGACGGGGAATGGAACTGCAATATCTGGCAGGGCGACTTCCCGCGTACGAACACCCTCGACGACGGCTTCATCGGCACCGCACCGGCCCGACACTTCGCGCCCAATGGGCTGGGCCTGTTCAACACCGTCGGCAATGTATGGGAATGGTGCGCCGACTGGTTCACCCGCGACTACTACCAGCATTCCCCGCAATCCGATCCCCAAGGCCCCGACATCGGAGACAAGCGGATCATGCGCGGAGGATCGTTCCTGTGCCACGACTCCTACTGCAATCGCTACCGGGTGGCCGCCCGCTCCTCGAACACTCCGGACTCATCGGCGTCGAACATCGGATTCCGAGTCGTCCGAAAAGCACACTGAGCTCAGTCCCGGAGCTCCGCACCGAGGCGGCTCATCAGGTGCTCCGTCTCGACCGACAACGTCTTGAGAGCGAACGCCACAGTCTCACGGGCATCCGCTCCGGTCCGGGTCACGGCCGTGATGTGCCGTGACGGGGCATTGTCACCGCTGATGGGGATTCGGCGCACCGGGTGAAGATCCTGCGAGCGCGACATCCTTGACGCCACACATACTCCGAAGCCGCCGTGGACGAGAGCGGTTCCCGTGTTCCAGTCATCGGCGAAATGCCCGGTGCGGGGTGCGAACCCGGCCGCCGCACAGCTGGCCATGACGAGCTGGTGGTAGCCGGTGCCTGGCCTGCCCAGAATCCATATCTCATCGACGGTATCGGCGATTGTGACCGATGCGCGGTCCGCCAACGGGTGGTCGAGGGGAACCATGAGGTCGAGCGGGTCGTCGATGAGGAAATGGTGGCTGAACCGATCATCACCGCCGGCGGGGATGTCGGGAGCCGCGACGACGATGCCGATATCGGCATCTCCGGAGAGCAGGTAGTCGTAGCATTCGCTGGGTTCGGCTTCGATCGTCTGGGTCTGCATATGTGGGAACTGCCTATTGAGAGCCCGCATCGTCGGCGGCAGCAGCAGACTGGCGGCGGTGGAGAAACCGCACAGTCCCAACGAGCCGGACACAGTCTCGGAGTAGCGACCGAGATCGGCCAGCGCCATCTCCCACTCCGCCGACATGGCATCGACATGGCGCAGCAGTGCCTCGGCAGCCGGGGTGAGCCTGACATTGCGCCCGTGCTGTTCGAGGAGTGTCACACCGAGCTCGACAGCGAGCTGTTTGACCTGGTGGGACACCGTTGACGGCGAGTAGCGCAGTGAGTGTGCCGCGGCAGTGACCGTGCCGTGTCGCTGGATCATGCTCAACATGGTGAGCCGATTGTCGATCATGTGATCCTATCGAATGGTTTCGTGGGGTTTCTTACGATAGACAACAATACTCTCGTGGCTCCATCATGGAATCGACAGGGCGATGCGAATAGTCACCAGGAGGTCGCAGAGCAGACTCGGAGACGCAGCGGCAGTCACCGAGGGAACAGATGACGACGCGAAGAGATGGAGGTTCCGTTTGGCCGAGAACGCACGTATCAGAGGGACGAGGCGACAGCTGTGGTTCGGCGCGTTGGTCCTGCTCATTCTCTCGGCAGCCGCGAACATGGCCAGCCCTCTGTATCCGCTGCTGCAAGAGGCCCACGGGATGTCGGAGTCCATGATGACTTCGCTCTACGCGACCTATGTCTTCAGCTGTCTGCCGTCGCTGCTGCTGTTCGGCTCGGCTGCTGATGCGTTCGGCCGCAAGCCGGTGCTGCTGGCGGCGATCGCTCTGGTCGGCTTCGGCACTGCGATCTTCGGGATCGATACGGCGGGAGTCGCCGGTCTGTTCATCGGCAGAGCCCTGGTCGGCATCGGACTCGGGTTGGGCACCGGCGCCGGAATCGCTCTCATGGTCGAGGCCTCGCCGGCGAGGAGAGTCTGGTTGGGGTCGACTCTGGCGACGATCTCATTCGTCTTGGGGTCGGGACTCGGTCCGATACTTGCAGGCGTCGTGTCATCGCTGTCGGCGGCGCCGCTCGCTCTGCCGTTCCTCGTCATGGTGTTCCTGATCGTCATCGTCATGGTTCTCATCGCGATGATGCCGCTGCAGCGGCCGATCACTCGGCAGCGGTGGAGGCCGACCTGGCCGTCGGTGCCCGGCGCCATGCGCACAAGCTTCAACATCGCCGCTCTGACCGGATTCATCGGCTGGACGGCGCTCGGCCTCTTCCTTGCTCTGCTGCCTTCGATGGCGCAGTCGATCATTCCGAGCTCGGGCACCCTGACCTCCGGCCTCATCGTCGGCTCGGTTCTCGTCGTCTCGGCCGCGAGCCAACTGATTGCCCCGAAGTTCCAACCGCGGGCGGCCCAGACCCTGGGGCTGACGCTCATGGGGCTCGGGGCGGCACTCCTGCTGTCATCGAATCTGCCCGAGATCAGTCCCGCGGCGGTGAAGATCATCATGGTGTTCGCGGCCGTGGCCACTGGCATCGGGCACGGGCTGAGCTACTGGGGAGCGAATCGGGAGATCGACGTGCTCACTCCGCCGAAGAACCGAGCCGGCATCTCCGCGGCACTCTATCTCGCCTTCTATGCCGGGGCCGGTGCTCCGGCTGTCGTCGTCGGAGTGCTGGCGCTGAGTATGCCGCTGGTCATCGGCACGATGATCTTCACCTTGGCCCTGCTGCTGGCGACGATCGTCACGATTCCGGTTCCGAGTCTGTCCCAGACGGTGATTCGGCAGTCGAAGGCTGCGGTTGCGGTCCCGGATACCGAACCGGCATCTGCTCTCGGCGACGTCGACGCCGAACGTTTCGACAGCGGATACGGCGGCTCCGGCCGCGACAGCGGGACCGCCTCGGCCGGGCACACGGCCGCCCGATAGACTGCGAGTCATGTCGAGAATCACCTGCCCCGAACTGAGCACGAAGACCGTCACCGCTGAGGAAGCAGCCCGCCATATCGACAATGGCCAACGCGTGGCTATGAGCGGTTTCACCGGTTCCGGGTATCCGAAGGCAGTGCCGGGGGCAGTCGCCGCACGCGCTCAGGCCGTCCATGATCGGGGTGAGGACTTCCGGATCGAACTGTGGACGGGAGCATCGACGGCGCCGGAACTCGACGGGGTACTCGCCGAGGCGAACGCGGTGAGCAAACGGCTGCCGTTCCAATCCGATCCGGCGATGCGGGCCTCGATCAATTCGGGTGACACCGCATATGTCGACACTCACCTCAGCCATTCGGCTCAGCAGGCATGGTTCGGGTTCTACGGCAACCTCGACGTCGCCGTCGTCGAAGTCGCGGCGATCCTGCCCAACGGTCTGCTGGTTCCCGGCAGCTCGGTTGGGAACTCGAAGACATGGCTCGACCTGGCCGATAAGGTCATCCTCGAGGTCAATGACTGGCATCCGCGCGGCTACGAAGGCTTCCACGATGTCTACTACGGAACCCGGCGTCCGCCCGAGCGGCTGCCGATTCAGCTGCTCGAGCCGATGCAGCGCATCGGTGACCCCTATCTGCGTGTCGACCCGGCGAAGGTCGTCGCCGTGGTGGAGACGAACGCTCCGGACCGGAACCTGCCGTTCAAACCTGCCGACGAGGACTCGAAGGAGATCGCCGGTCACCTCGTTGATTTCCTCCGTCATGAGATCGCCGCAGATCGGCTGCCGCCGGAGCTGCTGCCGCTGCAGTCGGGAGTCGGCAATGTCGCCAACGCGGTGATGGGCAATCTCGCCGACAGCGAGTTCGCGGGACTGACGGCCTATACGGAAGTCATCCAGGACGGAATGCTCGACCTCATCGACAGCGGAAAGCTCACCTCGGTGTCGGCGACGGCGTTCTCGCTCTCGGCCGAACGGGCAGCGGACTTCAATGACCGGATCGAGTCGTACAAGGGCAGGATCCTGCTGCGCACCCAGGAGATGTCGAACCACCCGGAAGCCATCCGCCGCCTCGGCATCATCGCCATCAACGGGATGGTCGAGGCCGATATCTACGGCAACGTCAACTCCACGCATGTGACCGGTTCGTCGATCATCAACGGCATCGGCGGCTCCGGTGACTTCGCCCGCAACGCCTACCTCAACTTCTTCGTGTCGAACTCGCAGGCCAAAGCGGGAGCGATCTCTGCGATCGTGCCGTTCGCCAGCCATATCGACCACACCGAACACGACACTCAGATTCTGGTCACCGAACAGGGCCTGGCCGATCTGCGCGGACTGCCGCCGGTGGCCAGGGCACGGAAGGTCATCGACAACTGCGCCCACCCGGACTACCGCGATCGTCTCAACGACTACCTCGAGCGTGCGATCGCCGCGAATCCGACCGGTCGGCATACCCCGCACATCCTCGCCGAGGCCCTGTCCTGGCACGAGACGTTCCTGTCGACGGGGCATATGTGAGCAGCAGCGACAGCCGCTCGGCCCTGCCGCAGTGGCTGCTCAGCCGCTGACCACGGTCGGCACTGCGGCGACTACCCAGGCGAGTCCTGGCCCGATGAGGCACATGAGGCCGGCGTAGCCGATCATCTGTCGGTAGTAGCGGTCGCGGATGCTCGGATGGACATTGGCCAGGAGCATCGCGCCGTTGGTCGAGAACGGACTGATATCGACGATGGTCGCGGCGATCGCCAGCGCCGCGACGAACTCTCCGACATGCACGTCACCCGACTCTAGGAACGGCACCGCCAGTGCGATGACGACGCCGATGATCGCCAAGGACGACGCCAGCGCAGAGATCAGGCCGGACATGTAGAACAGCAGCAGCGCCGCCAGCAGGGGTACGCCGATCGCTGAGATGCCGGCCGAGACCCATTCGACGGTACCGGCCTCCTGCAGAACGGCGATGTAGGTGAGCACTCCGCAGATGAGGATGACGATCGACCATGAGACCTTCGACATGGCGGCCTTGCCAGCGGCAGGGTCGAGGGCAGCGAGCACTACCGAGATCGTGATGGTCACCAGGCCGACATCCCAGCTGAAGATGATCACAGACAGCGCCATCGCGATGAGCCCGATCAGGGTCGGGACCTGGGACCGCGTCAGACGGATGGTCGTTCCGCCGTCGGACTCGTGCTCTGCGAGACCGTCGTCGGCGACGGCGCGCAGTCCCGGCCGGCGACGGAGGACGAACCAGACAACGATCGCGAAGACGGTATTGAAGATGAACGGGGCGAGGAACAAGGTCAGCGGCGCAGGGGTGAGGCCGTTCTTCGTCAGATAGTCGTTGATGAAGATGCCGTAGACGCTGATCGGAGAGAATGCTCCGGCCAGGGCACCGTGGACGACGAGCAGACCGACCATGAACTGATTGATCCTATGACGCCGCGCGAACGACAGCGCCAGCGGCGCGATGATGGCCACAGCGAAGAGCGCCCCCAGCGAGATGAGGACAGCTGTCAGTGCGAAGAAGATCCAGGGCATGAGCCCGATCCGCCCGCCGACGAGCTTCACGCACCAGCGGACGATCACTTCGATCGCGCCGTTGTTCTGGGCGAAGCCGAAGAGGTAGGTCAGGCCGACGAGCGTAAGGAAGAGATCGACGGGAAAGCCTGCCAGGAACTCTTCGGGCGCCTGGTGCAGGACGAGGCCGCCGACACCGGCGGCCGCGATGAAGCCGAGCAGGCCCATATTGATGTCCCGCCAGGTTCCGATGACGAACATCAGTCCGAGGACGATTACGCAGATCAGTTCTGCACTCATGGGTTCAGCTTCTCCTTCGAACGTCAGCCGGGGAATGTCCGGCGGCACAAGGGCATGCGACTCAAATTAATGCATGTCACCTGGTGCGATCAGGTCCATTCGGCATATGAACTCACAGTGACGCTCAGCGGAAGGACTCAGTCGCCGATTCGCCGCTTCGTATAACTGAAGGCAGAATTCGTCCATCGCGGATAGTGCGGACGATCACAGACTCGTTAGTGTGTCATTCAGCTTCATCGGGCCGCACGTGAGTCGTTTGGACTCAGCGCGGCATCCTCCGTCTCTCAGTCTGCGAAAGGTCGCCGTCGATCATGAACGAATCCACACCGGAGCCCAGCGAATCCGATGTGCTCACGGCCGCCTCGACGATCGTCGATGCCTTCGCCGCCACGGACACTCAGTCGTATTTCTCCCGATTCGCCGAGGACGCCTCCTTCGTCTTCCACCCCGAAACGCGACGCCTGAACACCCGTGCGGAATATGAACAGGAGTGGGATTCGTGGTTGACCGACGGTTGGTCAGTGGCCGCCTGCGCCTCATCGGACCAGCTCGTGCAGACCTTCCCCGGCGGAGCAGTCTTCTCCCACACCGTCGATACGACCGTGAACACCGCACACGGGCGGGAATCGTACCGGGAACGCGAATCGATCGTCTTCCGCCGCCTCGGTGACGGTGAACTCATCGCCATCCACGAACACCTCTCCACGGTCCCGGGCCCTGCCGACGGCTCGTCGGCAGCTGGGCCCGGTGCCGCCGAGAGCAAGCCCGGCACCGAGGAGGTCGCGCAGTGAACTGGTACCGCCGTTTGGAACAGCGATTGGAATCCGGCCACGATTCCGGAGTCATCCGCGGAACCCTGACCGGGGGACGGATGTTCATGATCTGGCTGGCCGCGAACCTCGTCGTCACGACTCTGTTGACCGGAACCCTCTTCGTCCCCGGCGTCGACTTCACCACAGCGGTCATCGTCATCATCGTCGGCACGATCATCGGCACCATCGTGCTCACGCTCATCGGCAACATCGGCACGCGCACGGGCCTGGCGACCATGGCCATCACGCGCGGTGCCTTCGGCGCTAAGGGCAGCTTCCTGCCGGTCGCCGCCAACGTCATCATCCTCATGGGCTGGAGCTGGGTGCAGGCCATGTTGGCGGGAATCAGCGTCAACTACGTCGTCGCCCAGACGACGGGATTCTCCAACCCGATCCTCTTCTCCGTACTCTGCCAGGCGCTCGTCGTCGGACTGGCGATCCTCGGCCACGAAGGGATCGAGAAGGCCGAACCCTGGTTCGCTCTTCTCATCCTGCTGGTCATGGCCTATGTCTTCGTCATCGCGTTCACGGGACACTCACCCGGCGAATACGCAGGAATCGAGAGCCTGCCGGAGCTCGAGTTCACTCCGGTCCTCGCACTCGATATCGTCATCTCCACAGCCATCTCCTGGACCGTGCTCTCCGGCGACCTCAACCGTTTGTCCGGGACTCAGAAGGCCGGAATCGTCGGATCGGGTCTGGGCTACCTGACCTCGACCGTGCTGGCGATGATGCTGGGTCTCACCGCGTTCAGCTTCATCCTGCTCGACGGGGGAGACCCGGCCGAATTCGACCCGACGGCCCTGGCCGCGGAATTCGGGTGGGCGCTGGCCATCGTCATCTTCCTCTCGGTCATGGCCACGAACACGATGGTCGTCTACGGAATGGTCAACTCCGTCGTCGGCGCACAGAGCAGGACGAAGCTGAAATTCCTGCCGACGGCCCTCATCCTCGGCGCGATCTCGATCATCGGATCGACCTGGCTGGCCCTGCTCGACCAGTACACCGACTTCCTCACGATGATCGGGGCGTTCTTCGTCCCCGTCTTCGCCATCCTCATCGTCGACTACTACATCATCAAACGCGGTGCCTACTCACCCGACATCCTCAAAGACTCCGGCGGCCTCTACTCCTACACTCGCGGAGTCAATTGGGTGGCCGTCGGGGTGTGGGTCCTCGGGGCGTTGGCGTCCTATGTGCTCACCTACGCCTATCCGAGCCCGATCGGAGCGACGATCCCGTCCTTCGCCATCTCCTTCGTGCTCTACCTCGCGCTGTCCTGGGGCAGCCGAGCGAAGTTCGCGGGAACTCGGCACGCGCACCTGGCCGACGGGATCCGCGGAAGCTGACCGGGGAGCTCTCGGTTCCGGACCGAAAACTGACCACTATGTGCCGTTCCCAGGTGATGAAGCAGCACAGGCGCTATGATCGCAACGGTCGGCCGGAATCACAGAAGGGAACCGGGTGTCTGTGATGGTTACGAAAGTCTTCGACAGGTTCATGCCTCCTAACCGTCGACTCAACCCCGAGGCGCTGGCCTGGGTCGTGGTGATCGTTCTTGCCATCGTCATGCTCGCGGTGGAATCGTCGATCGCCGTCTCGGTCAATGAGGCCCCCGTCGCATTGGCCTTCGTCGTCACCATCGTCCATGTCGGGTCCATGCCGCTGTCCATGCTGCGCCCGCTCTTCGGCACGATCATGTCGATCGCAGCCTGCACTGTGCTGCCGCTGCTGGGGCCGCTCGTGTCGGGTGTGCCGTGGCCGTGGATGGTTCCGATGATGATCACTCAGATCGTCATCATCCTCATCATCGGCCTTCGCGCCCACTGGGGAGTGGCTCTGGCCGCACTGCTCGGCAGCATCGCAGGTTCGGCGGTCGCGGTGCTCATTACTCATCTGCTCGTCGCAGACACCCGCACCGACGGCGCCATCGTCAACATCCTCATCTACTCCTGCATCGCCGGCGGCGTCTACCTCGCCGCGGTCATCATCCAGCAATGGCAGCTCATCCGCTCCCAACTGGTCCAGGAGAAGGAGAACACCGCGGAGGAGCACTCCAAACGCGTGACCATCGAGGAGAAGGCCCGCATCGCCAGGGAACTCCACGACATCGTCGCCCACAGCATGTCGATCATCAACATCCAGGCCTCCAGCGCACCGTTCCGGCATGCCGGGATCGACTCAGAAGTGGCCAAAGAGTTCGAAGACATCTCCACCTCCGCCCGCACAGCGCTGACCGAGATGCGCGGACTGCTCAGCGTCCTGCGCAACGATGAAGGCGGAGGCCAACTGGCGCCGCAGCCGAAGTTCTCCGAGATCGACCCGCTCATCGAGAAGGCCCGACAGGCCGGAGTGCAGGTCACCGTCGAACGCAGCGGCGAACCGATCGACCACCTCATGCGCGACAGCACCGGACTCGCCGGCTACCGCATCATCCAAGAAGCCCTGAGCAACGCGATCCGCCACGCCCGCAACTCCGCCATCGCCATCCGCATCCGCGGTGGCAGCTCAGCCGTCTGGATCAGCGTCACCAACGACTACGGCGACGGCCCCGGCGAGGCCGCGAAACACGAGAAGCACAGTCGGCAGGGACTGATCGGCATGCGCGAACGGGCAGCCTCGGTCGGTGGGGAGATCCGCAGCGGAGCCACTGCCGACGGAGGCTTCGAAGTCGAAGCAGTGCTGCCGCTTTCGCCCCGCGCACGCCCGACCGACGACAGCGAACCGAGCGCCGACACTTCGGTCACGGACAAGGAGACCCCATGATCAGGATCGTCATCGCCGATGACCAAGCGATGGTCCGCGCCGGCTTCGCCGCGCTGCTGAGCGCTCATGCAGATATCGAGGTCATCGGACAGGCCGAAGACGGTGCACACTGCGTCGATCTCGTCGCCGACCTTGACCCCGATATCGTCCTCATGGACGTCCGAATGCCGCTGCTGGACGGAATCGAAGCAACCCGCACGATCGTCGCCGCGAATGCCGAGACCCGAATCATCATGCTCACCACCTTCGACATCGACGACTACGTCTTCGACGCCATCCGCGCCGGGGCCAGCGGTTTCCTCCTCAAGGATGCCCCGCCCAGCGAACTCGCCGAGGCGGTTCGCATCGTCGCCGGAGGCGAAGCGCTCCTGGCCCCGAGTGTGACGAAACGGGTCATCGAACACTTCGCCACCGGAGGACAGAAGCCCAACCGCACAGCGCTGCCCGAACTCACCGACCGGGAACGCGAGATCCTCATCCAAGTCGCCCGCGGAGCGTCGAATACGGAGATCGCCGCGAGCCTGCACATCGCTGTGCAGACTGTGAAGACCCACGTCTCCCGGATCCTGTACAAACTCGATGCCCGAGATCGCGCCCAAGCAGTCATCGCCGCCTACGAGTCCGGTCTCGTCGTCCCCAACAGCTGAGTTCCGCATCTGTCCTCATCTCGGACCCCCCTACCCGAGTAGGGGGTGAAGAACGGCTCCCAGGGGTGACGAAAAACGGCGCGGGCATCCATACGGTGGGAACCATGAACCCGTCTGACCTCATGACTTCTGAACCGTCTTCCGCAACTGCGACCGCACTGTCGACTCCGGCACCGGATCGGGCCACGCGGGCGGAGGTGCTCGAACGCAGGCGAGCGAAGAGGGGAACTGCCGAACAGGAGTTCACCAGCGATTTCAGCGCGCTGATGGCGCAGGTCAAAGAAGCGGGCCTGCTGGCCAGGCGGCCGGGCTGGAACACCCTGCGCTTCGGCCTCCTCGGACTCGGCTATGTCGCGTCCTTCGCCATGCTCTTCCTCATCGGTGAGAGCTGGTGGCAGTTGGCGACCGCAGTCGTGTTCGGTGCACTGTTCACCCAGACCGCCTACGTCGCCCACGACGCAGCACACCGACAGATCTTCACCAGCGGAAAAGTGGGGGAGTGGGTGTCAACGATCATCGGCAACCTCTTCATCGGACTGAGCTACGGATGGTGGCTGAAGAAGCACAATGCGCTTCACCACGCCAATCCGAACAAGGCCGGAGTCGACGGAGACATTGCTCCAGGGGCCCTCGTCTTCACTCCTGAGGATGCACGTGAACGCACGGGCCTGGCCAAATGGTTCGCGGCACGTCAGGGCTGGTTCTTCCTGCCGCTGCTGACCCTGGCCGGTCTCCAGCTGCACGTCGAATCCGTCAAGGCCATCGTCCGGGGACAGTCGTCGATCAAACGCCGTTGGATCGAAGGCGTCTTCATCGGAATCCGCCTCATCGGGTTCCCCGCGCTCGCCATCTGGGCGGCTGGCCCCCTCATCGGCAGCGTCTTCTTCCTCGTCCAGCTAGCCGTCTTCGGAGTGCATATGGGCGGATCATTCGCTCCTAACCACAAGGGCCAGCCGATCGTTCCCAAAGATGTGAAGATCGACTTCCTGCGCCGTCAGACGCTGATGTCACGCAATATCTCCGGCGGTCGCTTCATGGGATTCCTCATGGGCGGTCTGAACTATCAGATCGAACACCACCTGTTCCCCAGCATGCCGAGCGTCAACCTGCACCGGGTGCAGCCGATGGTCCGCGAATACTGCCGCCAGAAGGGCATCACCTACACCGAGACGACTCTGCTCGAGTCCTACAAGATCATCATCGCCTACCTCAACCGGGTGGGCCTCGGCGAAGCAGACCCCTTCGACTGCCCCGTCACCGCGCAGTTCCGGTCGCGCTGAGAACTCAGGTGAGGTGATCGTGGTCGCCGGAGACCCATTCGGCGTAGCGTTCCGCTGAGGTCTGCACCGCAGAATGCGCACCAGTGCCGATCGACTGACCGAAGTTGCCGTACATGCGGTCGAAGTCGAGATCGATCACCGAGGCGGCGATGCGCCTGACGACCGCGGCCGATAACGGCAGATAGTTCGGGAAGCTGCGCATGAACGTCACCCACCCCGATCGCGCCACCGGACCGATCGAATCGCCGCTGAGCATGACCCCGGCGCCGTCGGCGCCCGTCCAGACTGCCACCGCACTGCCGGGGAAATGACCTCCGGTCCTCCGGAGCCTCACCCCCGGCACCGGCTCCGCCTCATGGAAATAGGGGCAGACGGCCCGGCCGGTCCGCTGCACCCATTCGAGGTCAGCCCGGCACACGAAGACGGGAGCATCGTCGAAGGCGGCGCTCCATTCCAACTGGGTGCCGAACATGTGCGGGTGGCTGGCGGCGATCGCCGCAACTCCGCCGAGGTCCCGGACCGCCGCGACCGCCTCGGCGTCGATATAGGCGGGGACATCGAAGAGCACATTGCCGGAATCGGTGCACGCGAGATAGCAGGTCTGCCCGATCCCGAGCTTCGGTTCGACGCGGATGGCGAAGAGACCGGGCTCCCGATCCGCCGTGGTGATGCGGTGGCCTTCGGATTCGAGGTCTGCCCGAGTCGTCCACTGTTGGCCGGAGGCAGGAATCCATTGCCGATCGTCCTCGCAGATCGGACACAGCTGTGGTGGAGGCGTCGTCGTCTCCACCCCGCAGGTGCGGCAGATCGTCACATCGGAAAATGCCACCATGTCATCCTCTCGGTTCCACAGAGGAAACCACAGACTCCCACCGAGCCTAGTACTCACATGAAGTGAAGACCAGGATCGATGGGAGTCCAACGACGCGGCAGCTTGTCAGTGGGCGGCCATGTGCGCCTTCCTGTGGGCGATGACGTGGCCGACGAGGATGAGCGCGATGCCGACGACGAGCCAAGCGCTGAGCACCCACCACTGGAGAGCCAACGGCGCGTCAGGGAAGTAGGAGAGATCGCGCAGCAGCGTGCCCGCCGCACCGGGGACGAAGAACTGTCCGATATCGCCCCAGGAGCCGGCGAGGAACTCCTTCGGCTGATTGAGCGAGGCGATCGGATTGCCGATGAGCATGGTGAGCACCGCACCGAACGCGATGCCGGCAGGGCCGATGAGGGAGACGAAGCCGTTGATCAGACCGACCGTGGCCGCGATCGACAAGCCGATCGCCAGCGCATTGATCGCGAAGTTCCCCTGCAGGATCCCGAACCAGGTCTGCATGATCAGCGCCAGTGCCAGTCCTCCGACGACTCCGTAGACGATGGTGCCGACCAGGCGCATCCGCCGTGAACGGATGCCCATGCTGGTGAGCACACCGCCGACGATGCCGCCGAGGGTCAGCGGCAGACCCGCGATGGCCAGGCCCGCACCGGAGGGATCGTCGTCGGAGAGCGGCACGACGTCGGTGATCTTCACCTGCGGAACCTCCATCGCCGAGGCGGCCGGACCGGCGCCCTCTCCAGCTGGGTTGCCCTGCGGCGGGGCCTGACCGGCGGCCGCGGCCTCGAGGGCCTTCTGCATCTGCTCCTGCATCTTCTTCGTGCCTTCCTGGAGGCCCGAGATCGCCTGTTGGTCGATGCTCTGCTGCATCTGGGTGCCGATTCCGCTGAGCTGCTGCGCGACAGCAGGGGAGGCGGCCTTGGCGATGAGGATCTCCGGTTCGTCCTCGAGGACGAAGGCGCCGTAGACTTCTCGCTGTTCGATGAGGTTGACCGCCTCGGCGCGTGAGTCGACGGTCCTGAGGTCGAGCATGCCGTCCGGGGCGTTCTCAGCGATCTGGTCGATCTGCTCCGCGTCTCCGACCGCTGCGATCGGCAGGTCTTTGGGGTTCGAGGTCACGGTCGGCCAGCTGAAGGCGAGCATGACGAGGCTGACGACGGCGGCTGCGAGGACGGCGACGAGGATCGCGCGTCCGAACTGTGGGGGAGCGGCCTGCGCCGCCTTCTCCGGTGTCTCGCTCACCGCCGGGTGGTCGGCCATGTCTTCTCTGCTGAGTATCTGGGTCGGCATGTCTGTCCAATCATCAAAAACGAATACTCGTTCATTATGAAACCGTCGGCTACGATATATCAAGAAGGGTCATTCGTTTTTTTGGGGGAGATGTGCCGAAGGTCACCGAGGAGCACAAGAGTGCGATGCGTGCCAGGATTCAGGATGCGGCGCTGGCCTGCTTCGCGCGCAGGGGGTTCGCTGGTGCGTCGATGGCTGACATCGTCAAGGAAGCGGGGCTGTCGGCCGGAGCGGTCTACGTCTACTACGCGTCGAAGGCAGACCTGATGATCGACGTCGCCCGCCGGGTGATGGAGCCGCGCATGGCGGTGCTCGAGGCGGCCAAGTCCGGAAGTGAGGTGACAGCTCCTGCCGAGGTGCTCGTCGAGCTCATCGATTCCCTGCTCATCGACAATCCGTTCGCCTCGGTCATGGTTCAGGTCTGGGGAGAATCTTCCTACGACACGGAGTTCGCGAGTTTCGCAGGCGGGGTCTTCGAGGCGCTCATCGAAGAATTCACCGTCTATCTTGCTGCCTATCTGCAGGATCAGCGGGGAGCGGACGCTGAAGCCGCGCGGGCCCGTGCCGCGGCAATGGTGCCCGGGCTGTTGGCAATGATCCAGGGGGCCGTCGTCCAGGCGACCGTTTTCGGCGAATCATCCCGGCTGCGGGTCCGGGCCGGAATCGAAGCAGTGCTCTCCAGCGTCGATTTCTGAGTTCGTCGGCTGCTCAGACGGAATCGCCGTCGTCATCGACCGAGTGGACGCGGTCTTCGCGCATGCTCACCGTGTCGACTCCGTTCAACTCCATGAGCGGGGCGACGAGCAGGTTCAGAGGCCGCTTTCCGTCGAACCTCACATCGACCTGCACCATCCGCGTCCTGTCGGCGGACTCGAAGCGGCGTGAATCGACGATGGTATTCGCAAATCCCATTCGGCCGGCCAGCGCGAGGATCTCGCGGAGGATACCGGCCCCGTCGCGGTAGGTGATGCGCAGGAGTTTGCGGTGGTCGCTGTTAGGAATCTTGCGGATGAGAGGCGCGATGACGAACAGCGTGAACAAGTGCAGGGCAGTGAGCATCGTGGCCAAGGGCAGCATCCCCGCACCGCAGGCCATTCCGACGGCTGCGGTGACCCAGATCGTTGCAGCGGTGGTGAGTCCACGGACCATGTTGCGTCCCTTGAAAATGACTCCGGCGCCGAGGAAGCCGATGCCGGAGACGATCTGCGCGGAGATCCGAGAAGGGTCGAGGCGGACGTCGTTCTCGAGCACTCCGGCGAATCCATACGCGGAGATCAGAGTGAAGGCGCAGGTGCCGATGCCCACGAGCACGTGGGTGCGGTACCCGGCGGCCTTCTGCCTGAACTGCCGTTCGAAGCCGATGAGGGAACACAGGACGAAGCTGGCCAGCAGCAGGCCTGCTTCCAGCAGGCCGGTGCTGCTCATGATGTTCTCAAGCGACGCGGAGTTGACCATAGTGCCTTCACCATAGCCCCACACCCAACGAACAACCCCCAATTACTACCTGACGGCGGCCCAGCTACCTCGCGCGAGGTTGCTGGGCCGCCGTCGGGTAGCAGGTCAGACTGTGGAGGGGATTGATTCCTCGTGTGGTCTGCGGCTGCGGGTCTGGCCGTCGCCGGCGGTCGGGGCCTGACGATCGGACTCCTGCGCGTCGGTGTTGTCGTCGACGATGGACCCTTGAACGGTCTGGTACGACTCATGGCCGGGCGCGGAGTCCCGATCGGCCGCCTCGGCGTCGGACTTCGCATGATCCTGGGACATGCCCAACGCCAATGCCTGCTTGCGCTGTTCCTTGGCGATCTCTCGCTCGCGTTCGAGGTGGAGGTTGCCGAAGTCATGGGCGGTGCGCGGCGGTTTGATCCCGTCGATGAGGAAGACGAGAGCCAGCGACACCAGTCCCCACAGGCCGAGGACCTGCAGATTCTCGGTCACGATATCGCCGTCGAAATACAGGATCGAGCGGATGGTCTCGACCGAGGCGGCCATCGGCAGGAAGTCGTGCAATGTGGCGAAGAACTTCGGCACCATATACTGCGATAGGGCTCCGTTCGACGACGGCACTCCGGCGAACATGAGCGTGCCGATGACCGGGATGATCGCGAACATGCCCAAGAGCCTTTCGAAGACCATGGCGAACATGGAGATGCAGGCGATGGCGATGATGCCGGCGCCCCACAGTGCCGCGAAATGCCCGTCGACGGCTCCGGTGATCGGACCGGCGATGGTCGCGACGACCAGCGACATGAACGGTGCGTATGCGACGATGATCGGCAGCATCCGCTTCAGCGGCCTGGTCCACGGGTTGGCGTTAGCGGCAACGATGACGACCATGAAGCCGGCGAGGATCCATCCCATCGCCACGTACATCACAACCACGCCGTTCTTGTCCCGATCGGGCAGGGGCTTGAGGTTGTCGATTGTGAGATCGGAGTCCTGTGCCTGAGCCACCTGTTCGAAGACCTGCACGGCCACACGGTAGGAAGCGTTGTTGCCGGACTGGTTGGCCAAGAGCTCGAAATCCGGATTCTTCTCGCTGGGCAGGATGAGCGCGGCGACCTCATCGCGGTTCTCCACAAGCCGACGGGCCTCGCCCTTGTCATCGAGCGCGGTGAACTCGAACTTTCCGTCCATCTGCTCATCGAGCTGCTTGATCGTGTCTTCGGCCTGTTCGACCGAGGACCCGACGACCGCGACCGGCATGTCCTTCGGCATCGGCGAATGCATCGCTCCGAGCATGAACGTGATCATCATGGTCACCATCGCCAGCGGGAAGAGGGTCAGCGAGATATAGCGCATGAGCTTCGTATCCGGCCTCCGCCCGCCGTGGATCGCGGCCACATTGACATCCAGGGGCACAGGGTGTTCATTGCGCTTGGCGTAGAAGTGGTCATAGACCTTCGTCAGCAGCAGACCGGCCACCGCGCCGAGGGCGAGGACGAACAGGTGCTCGGTGACTCCGTTGCCGTCGAAGTAGAGCACGGAGCGCAGGGACTCGCCGATCGCCGGCATCGGCAGGAACTCGTGGGTGAAGCGGAAGAACTTCGGCATGCTGTACACCGGCATCGCCATATTCGACGACGGCATGCCGAGGACCATGAGGAAGAGGATCCCGAGAATCACACCCAGTGCCCCGACGAGGCGGGTGATGAAGAGTTGGACGGAGGAGATGGCGAAGACGCCCAGCCAGGCGATGCCGAGCACAGCCACCGTGTCCTTGGCATCGACGACATCGAGGATCGGGCAGGCCACGGTCCACACGAGGCCGGCGATGGCAGCCGACCACCCGGCGAGGATCGGCACGATGCGTTTGAACTTCAGCAGTTCAGGCGAATTCGACCGCAGAACGCTGAAGGGCATGTAGCCGGCCATGACGATGGAAGTCATGAGGAACATCGCCGCCATTCCGGACGGATCGTTGTCCGGCAGCGGGACGATGTCGTCGGTCTTGACCGTGAACCCGTCGTCAGCGAGCGCGGGACGCACGAGCTGCTCGACGGTGGTTGACTGTTGGACCCCGGCTCCGCTGGCGGTGACGATCGTCGCGGTATCGCCCTTGACGATGATCGCGGCCGAGGCCTCCCTGTCATAGACGTTCTGGCGGGCGTCGTAGGCACTATCGGTCGTTTCGATATCGAAGGCGTCGGGTTCGGCGCCGTTGATCGCAAATGTCACATCGTCGGCCTTGGCCGATGACCCGGCCACCACGATGGGCATGTCGTTGGCTTCGGGGGAGTGCATCGTCCCCAGGTAGCTCGTGATCATCATGCCCACGAAGATGAGCGGCATGAGGAAGATCGCAACGGTGCGGCCGATGAATTCGGCTTTCGCGCGTTTGGCCGCTGCTTGGTCTTCGGTGGTCACAGTCGAGCCGGCCTCGGAGTCGGAAGCCGGGTGCGATGTCGGGTGCTCGGACTCGAGGGCCTCTCTTCTCGTTCGCGGTTGGCTATCGGACATTGTCGTCCCCTTCAAGGATCGGAAATCGTGTGATCCTCGTCGACCACTGTGAACTTCGCCAGTTTAAGACACGTGACTTAATAGTGAAAAATCGAGAACTTGTGAATTCGAGCGCGAATGGAAAGATGAGGGAATGACCATCCAGAGTGACCGGGCGCGGGATGCCCTGCTCGACGCCGCCGAAGAGCTGTTCGCGCGCAATGGGATCGATGCGGTATCGAACAGGCGCATCGTCGAACACGCGGGGGCCGCGAATCACTCGGCGATCGCTTACCATTTCGGCGGCCGCGAGGGGCTGCTGCGCGCACTCGTCGAGCGCCACCATGACGAAATGGCTCGGCGCAGGCGTGAGCTGACGGAGCAGTTGGGCGAGACACCGAACATCCACGAGCTCGTCACGACTCGTCTGCGCCCTCTCATCGAGCTGCTCGACAGTCTTCCGAAGCCGAGCTGGCGGGCGCAGTTCATGTCTCAGATCTCGGCTGTCCCGTCCGCCGTCGAGGTGGCCAAAGAGGTGATTGGGGACGCGGACCTGCCCGACGACCTGCGATTCATCAACGGAGCGGTCGACGGGATCCCCGAAGGGGTTCTGCGCGGTCGCGCCTACCTGCTGGGGACCATGGTCGTCGGCGTCTGCGCCGACCAGGAGGCGAAGATGAATGAAGACGCCAACAAGGGCAGCTGGGAGCAGGTCGGCCGCTTCCTCATCGATGCGGCGGCGGGAATGCTCGGTGCACCGGTGACCGACCCGGACGGTGCCGTGCGCTACCCGAGCGTTCCCCTGCTCTGATCAGCAGACAGCCCCGCCCGGACCCCTTGTTATTGCTACCTGACGGCGGCCCAGCAACCTCGCGCGAGGTTGCTGGGCCGCCGTCAGGTAGCAATAGGGGGTGTTTTGGTCAGTTGCAGCCGTCGGGGCCGCAGGCGGCGAAGTCCTTGCCCGCAGACTGCGGAGTGCCGGCGAGCACCGTGAGCTTCTGTCCCTCGTCCCAGGCCGTCTCGAGTGCCTGAGAGAAGACCTCCGCCGGTTGGGCTCCGGAGATGCCGTACTTGCGGTCGATGACGAAGAACGGGACTCCATCGGCGCCGAGCGAGCGGGCCTCGCTGATGTCGGCCTGCACCTCGTCCGAGAATTCATCGGTTGCGAGGATCCGGCGGACCTCGTCGGGGTCGAGGCCGATCTCACTTCCCACCTCGGCGAGGTAGTCGACGTCACCGATGTCGCGCCCCTTCTCGAAGTGGCCCGAGAGCAGCATCTCCTTGGCCTCGGACATCAGTCCGTGGGTCTTGGCGAAGTGGAGGAAGCGGTGGGCGGTGAAGCTGTTGGCCACGACGATCGAGTCGAAGTCGTAGTTCAGGCCGACTCCGGCGGCCTGCTGTGTGACATGGTCGAACATCTGCCGCACCTGAGCGTCGGGCATGCCCTTCATCTGACTGAGGTATTCGGTCTCGGTGCCGTCGAAGTGATCGGGCAGGCTCGGATCAAGCTGGAAACTGCGCCATTGGACGTCGACGTCGTCCCTGTGGGCGAAGCCCTCGAGGGCATCCTCGAAGCGACGTTTTCCGATATAGCACCAGGGGCAGGCGATGTCCGACCAGATCTCAATCTTCATATCACTGCCAACCGTGCCCATCTCATGGTTATTCCGCAGGTCCGGCTCAGAACAGAGCCTGCTGGGATGGGGCGGCGAGCTGCTGCGTCGGAGCCGCTGCCGCGCCCGCCTTCTGCAGGGTTCGGCTCGAGTCCCGGCGGCCGCGCATCCGCGAAGTCGCAGGGTAGTCGTCATCGCTGCGTCCGCGCAGGTCATAGCGGTCGATGAGGGGGTTGATGCGCTCACTGAGCCACCGACGATACTCCTTCGAGGCATAGGATGAGCCGGCATACATCCTGCGATAGCGGGGGAGCAGCTCGGGGTGGTTGCGTTCGAGCCATTCGAAGAACCATTCGCGGGCGCCGGGACGCAGGTGCAGCGCCCCGTAGACGACTCGTGCGGCTCCGGCGTCTTTGATTGCCCGAAGGGCGGATTCGAGGTGGTCGCGGGAGTCGGTGAGCTTCGGCATGATCGGCATCATGAACACGGTGACATCGAACCCGAGTTCTGCGGCCGCGCGCACGGTGGCCAGCCTGGCCTTCGTCGTCGGCGTGCCGGGTTCGAGGCTCTGTTGCAGAGCGTCGTCGTGAACGGCGATCGACATGCTGATCTCAACAGGAGCGTCTTCGGCGACGCGGGCCAGCAGAGGCAGATCCCGTCGCAGCAGTGTGCCCTTGGTCAGAATCGACATCGGAGTCGACTGCTCGGCCAGTGCGCTGATGATCCCCGGCATGAGGGAGTAGCGGCCTTCGGCGCGCTGATAGGGGTCGGTGTTCGTGCCGAGCGCGACATGGTCTCCCACCCAACTCGGGCGTGCCAGTTCGGCGGCGAGGACATCGGCGATATTGATCTTGACGACGACCTGGCGATCGAAGTCCGTCCCGGAATCGAGATCGAGGTATCGGTGAGTGTTCCTGGCGAAGCAGTACACGCAGGCGTGTGAGCAGCCGCGGTAGGGGTTGACGGTCCAGGAGAAGGGCATCGAGCTGGACTGGGGAACCTTGTTCAGCGCCGACTTCGCCAGCACCTCGTGGAAGGTGATTCCTGAGAATTCCGGCGTCTGCACCGACCGGACCAGTCCCTTCGTCCCGAAGAGGACAGGTGTGGCGGGGTCGGTGCTGCCGCTCGCTTCGTTCCACCGCATGACATCATTCGAACACGAGTTCGAATGCGAGTCAAGGGTGGGACATTGCATTCAGACGGGGTCAGGAAACGCGCAGTCCCTTGAACTCGCTGCGGTGGAAGACCAGGGCCTCGGGTCCGTCGTCATTGCGAGTGCCGAGGATCTCGAGCAGGGCCACGGTGTGGTCGCCGGCCGCGACCTCATCGTAGAGCCGGGTCCAGAGGAACGCTGAGCTGCCGGGGATCGTCAGTGCGCCTCCGGCTGTGACCTCAGGGCTGACGCCGGTGAATCGTCGACTGCGATCCTTCGCCGCCAACTGCCTGGCCAGGTGCTCCTGGTCGGTGCCCAGCAGGGAGATCCCCAGCTCGGGAGCTCGACGCAGGGTGGGCCAGGTGGTCGATGTGTTCTGGACGGCGACGCTGACCAAGGGCGGGTCGAGGGAGACGCCGACGGTGAGGGTGGAGGCGACGAGACCCAGGGGCGCCGCATCGATTTCGGCGCCGATGAAGGCGACTCCCTGGGGAAAATGGGAGAAGGCCTCGCGGAGAGCCTCGGGTGTTGCGGGGGTCACCGGGGCCGGTGACTGTGCGGTGCGGTCTGCCAAGAGTGTCATTCCTTCACCTCTGCGTTCGTGTGGTCGTCGGAGTCTCAGATGCCAGCTGATGCGATGACGCTCGCTGATCCGTTGAGCAATCCAAGAGTGTGGGCTCGTCTGTCGGGGTCGTTGAGGTCGATCATTGCAAAGCGGAAGCGCCGGTGTCGTGGCCGAGGTCATATGAAGACGACTTATGACCGCATATGACGCTGAGAGTCGGGGCGTGACGGAAGCGTGCGGCCGGTGACGGGGTTCGGGCATAGATTGCTCAGCGAATCATGCGCTCGTCAGGCAGCGAGCCGCCCGAACCCCGCCGCAGAGGAGAACCCTATGACGCAGACGCCGGTCACCGCACCGAGCACCCAGGACCCGCCGCAGCGGCTCCTGTCCGGAAAGAAGCGGGTGCTGGCCTCGGCCTTCGCCGGGACGACGATCGAGTGGTACGACTTCTACCTCTACGGCACCGCCGCGGCACTGATCTTCAACGTCCAGTTCTTCCCCTCCGACAGTGAGCTCGGCAGCCGACTCGCGTCCTTCGCTACTCTCGCCGTCGGGTTCTTCGCTCGGCCCTTGGGCGGAATCGTCGCCGGCCACCTCGGCGACCGTGTCGGTCGCAAGGCTCTGCTCGTCGTCTCCCTCCTCTCCATGGGGACGGCGTCGACGCTCATCGGCCTGGTCCCGAACTTCGACGCCATCGGCTGGTGGGCTGCTGTCTCCCTCGTCGTCCTGCGCATTGTCCAGGGCCTGTCGGCAGGTGCCGAATGGGGCGGATCGGCTCTGTTGTCCGTCGAACATGCACCCGCCCGCAAACGCGGTCTCTTCGGATCCTTCACTCAGATCGGATCGGCGGCGGGAATGCTGTTGGCCACCAGCTCCTTCTTCCTCGTCCAGAACCTGATGAGTGATGAAGCGTTCGAGGCCTTCGGCTGGCGCATCCCCTTCCTCGCCTCCGCACTGCTCGTGGCACTGGGACTGTGGATCCGCCTCGGCGTCTCCGATGCACCCGAGTTCCAGGAGCTCAAGGATTCCGGAAAGGTCGCCAAAGCACCGCTGCGGGAGGTGCTGACCGCTCATCCGCGGGTCCTGCTCGTCACCATCGGACTGCGCCTGGCACAGAACAGCGTCTTCTACCTCATCACCGTCTACATGCTCAGCTACCTGGCGGAGAACCGCGGCGATTCGACCTCGGGAGTCACAGCCGTCATGATCGCCTCGGCGGTCGGTCTGGTGACCGGACCTGCTTGGGGGTGGGCCTCGGACCGCCTCGGTCGCAAGCCCGTGACCATCTTCGGACTCATCGGCATCGCCGTATTCGGTTGGTTCTTCTTCGCCTTCCTCGACGCAGGCCCACTGGGACTGCTGCCCCTGGTCGTCATCCTCGGCATGAACCTCGCCCACGATGCCGTCTACGGTCCCCAGGCAGCCTGGTTCGCCGAACAGTTCCCCATCGAAGTCCGCTACTCGGGTGTGAACATGGGCTACCAGCTGGGCACCGTCATCGGCGGCGGAATCATGCCGATGGTCGCGGCCCTGCTCTACGTCGCCGGCGGCCACTCGCCCTGGCTCATCTGCGGCTACCTCACCCTGCTGTGCGTCCTCTCACTCATCGCCGCCATCGGCGCCAAAGACCCTGCCCGAGCGCTCGCCCGCACCGCGGCCTGAACGCACCCGCCGATACGTCGGCCCGCACCCATCGCACCACCCCACAGAGGAGACTCCCATGACGAAACCGATCCTGCTCAATGCCTTCGACATGATGACCCCGGTCCATCAGTCACCCGGGCTGTGGCGCCACCCGGAGTCGAGAGTCGACGAATTCACCCAGCTGTCCTTCTGGACGGACCTGGCCAAGACCCTCGAGGACGGCGGATTCTCCTCCCTCTTCCTCGCCGACATCCTCGGCGTCTATGACGTGTACGGCGGCAACGCGGATGTCACGAACCGTGGGGGAGTGCAGTTCCCACTGCTCGACCCCCTCGTCGCCGTCCCCGCCATGGCCGCTGCCACCAAGACGCTGGGATTCGGTGTGACCGCCTCGGTGACCTATGAGAAGCCCTACCTGCTCGCCCGCACCCTGACCACCCTCGATCACTTCACGAACGGACGTGTGGCCTGGAACATCGTCACCAGCTATGTCGACTCCGCTGCCCGCAACCTCGGGCTCAAGGGCCAGATCCCGCACGATGAGCGCTACGACCGGGCCGATGAGTTCATGGAGGTCATGTACAAGCTGTTCGAGGGCTCGATCACTCCGGACGCACTCAAAGCCGATGCCGACGCCAACGTCTTCGTCGACCCGAACGAGGTCCACGACATCGGCCACGACGGCAAGTTCTTCACTGTCCCCGGTCAGGCGCTCGCCGTCCCCGGACCGCAGGGCACCCCGCTGCTCTTCCAGGCCGGCGCATCCAAACGCGGCCAGGAATTCGCGCTCGACCACGCCGAGGCGATCTTCTTCTCCGGACCGACCCCGGAGATCCTGCGCAGCTGGGTCGACAAGGTCCGTGACGGACTCGAAGAGCGCGGACGCGCCCGTGACGCGGTGAAGATCTTCGCTCTGGCCACCGTCATCGTCGACGACACGGACGAAGCCGCCGAGGCTCGCCTGGCCGACTATCGCCGCTACGTCGACACCGAATCCGCGCTGTCCCTGTTCGGCGGATGGACCGGAGTCGACCTCTCGGGAGCTGACCCCGATGACACCCTCGAATTCGTCTCGACCGAAGCCAACCAGTCCGCGCTCGCCTCCTTCACCACCATGGCCGGTGACAAACCCTGGACGATTCGGGACCTCGCGGAGTTCGTCGCCCTCGGCGGACGCGGACCGGTCATCACCGGATCGCCGGAGACCATCGTCGACGAATTCGAGCGGTGGATGACCGAAGCCGATATCGACGGATTCAACATCGCCGCGGCCGTGCGCCCGGCCGATGCCGAACGCTTCACGAAGTATGTCTCACCCGAACTGCGCCGACGCGGACTCCTGCCCGAACCGACCGCAGGTGCCACGGTGCGCGAGCAGCTCATCGGGGCCGGCCCCCGCCTGGCCGAGGACCACACGGGTGCCCGGTACCGCCTCGGCGAGGGTGCTCGCGTCTGATCATTCGGGGTCCGACGAATCGGGGAACGGCCGTGGGGCATAATGGTCTGCGGCCGTTTTCCGATCCGTGAACCGAACTGAGACCGCGAATGAGTGCATCGACTCCGCTGACCACCACTGATGATTCGGGCGATCGCGGATACCGGCGCAGAGCTCTCGTCGCCGCGGCCGTCGGCTACGGACTCGACGGCTTCGACCTCCTCATTCTCAGCTTCGCCCTGTCGGGCATCATCGCCTCATTCGGGCTCAGCGACGTCGCAGCCGGGTCCCTGTCGACGATCACTCTGCTCGGCGCCGTGGTCGGCGGAATCGTCTTCGGTGCCCTCGCTGACCGTCACGGCCGGGTACGGGTGCTCACCTGGACGGTCCTCATCTTCGCAGTGTTCACCGGACTGTCGGCGCTGGCACAGGGGTATTGGGATCTCGCGGCCTACCGGTTCATCGCCGGAATCGGAATCGGCGGTGAGTTCGGCATCGGCATGGCCCTGGCCGCCGAGGCGGTGCGTGCCGACCAGCGAGCGCGGGCCACATCATGGGTGGGAGTGGGATTCCAGCTCGGCGTATTCGCCGCAGCAGTCGTCTCGGCGCCCGTCATCGCCCTGTGGGGCTGGCGTGCACTGTTCGTCATCGGACTCGTCCCCGCTGTCTTCGCCTTCGTCATCCGTCGCGGAGTCGAGGAGCCGGAGACCTTCGTCCGGGCCCGGGAACACGGGGAGGCGGAGGCCGAAGTTGCCCGTGGGAACCTCGATACGGACGGAGTGCCGACCTCCTTCGGTGCGAAGATCGCCGCGCTGTTCAAGGATCGGGAGACGGTGAAGATCACCCTGGCCCTGACGATTCTCACCAGCGTGCAGAACTTCGGCTACTTCGGCATCATCACCTGGCTGCCGAACTACCTGTCCGAGCAGATGGATCTGGGAGTCACCAAGGGTTCGCTGTGGACGGCGGTGACGGTCATGGGAATGCTCTCCGGAATCCTGATCTTCGGCCAGGTCGCCGACCGCCTCGGTCGACGTCCCGCCTTCTGGATCTTCCAGGCCGGAGCCATCGTCACCATCCTCGCCTACAGCCAGTTCACCGATCCGAGCGCTCTGCTGGCCGGCGGATTCTTCATGGGCGCCTTCGCCAACGGAATGCTGGGAGGCCATGGGGCGCTGCTTGCCGAGCTCTATCCCACGGCGATCAGGGCGACGGCGCAGAACGTCATCTTCAACATCGGCCGTGCCATCGGGGGACTGGCCCCGGTCGTCATCGCCCTTCTCGCAGGGCATCTCGGCTTCGGCTTCGCCTTAGCGCTGCTGCCGATCATCTACCTCATCCAATTCCTCGCTATGTTCCTCATTCCGGAGCGCCGCGGCCACCGCCTCGACTGAGCTGTGAGTCCGGGTGCAGCGTTCCTGGGCGCGCTGTGCCTGTCCCGGTGTTCGTGACGAACTGTGACGGCAGGTGACAGCGCGCGGCCGCCGCGACACCATACTTGTCGACTGTGACTTCGACAGATCCCGACGCGAACGCGGCACAGACACCCTCCGCGGCCGCTCAGAACAGGCAGGCCGGAACGCAGACTCCCCGCATCGTCTCCTCGGCGGCCGATATCCATTCGATCCTCGCTGAATTCGGCTCTCAGGGGACGAAGACGACGGCGGTGATCATCCTCGCGCTCGGCGGGATCTTCATGGACGCCTACGACTTCTCCTCCCTGGCCTTCGGCATCACCGCCATTCAGGAGCAGTTCGGCCTCAACGGTTTCATGACCGGACTCGTCAACGCCTCGATCATGGTCGGAGCCGTCATCGGCGCACTCTTCGGCGGATACCTCGTCGACCGGTTCGGACGGTACCGACTCTTCATGGCCGATATGGTCTTCTTCGTCGTCGCAGCCATCGGCTGCGCGCTGGCACCGAACGAATGGGTCCTCATCGCCTTCCGCTTCGTCATGGGTATCGGCGTCGGTCTCGACCTGCCGGTGGCGATGGCCTTCCTCGCCGAATTCTCCAAGCTCAAAGGCAAGGGGAACCGCTCGCAGCGGGTCAACGCCTGGTCGCCGGCTTGGTACTTCGCCACCGGTATGGGCTACGTCATCGTGCTCATCATCTTCATCTCCCTGCCCTACGACCAGCATGCAATTCTGTGGCGCATCGTCGTCGGCTTCGGTGCCGTGCCCGCGCTCATCGTCCTCCTCGTTCGTCGCCGCTACCTTGCCGAATCACCCGAATGGCTGGCCAACCAGGGCGATCTGCGCGGCGCCGTCGAGGTGATGCGCAGCCACCACAACCTCAATGTCGAACTCGCTCCCGAGGGGGAACGTGAGGCCGCGAATGCCTCGGACGGTTCGGCCAAGGGCGGACGGTGGGCAGGGTTCGCCGAACTCTTCTCCCCGCGCTACCGGGTCCGTACGATCGTCGCTCTCTGCGTCTCCGTGTTCTCGACCTTCGGCTACAACGCCGTCGCCTACGGCACCCCGCTCATCATCACCACGCTCTTCCACCAGACTCCGCTGATCACGATCATCGCCTCACTGGTCATCAATCTGGGCTTCGGCACGCTCGGCGGACTCCTGGGCATGAGCATCGTCAACCGCTTCGGGACCCGAAGGATCACCTTGTTCGGATTCGTCATCCAAGCCCTGGCGCTGGGAACGCTGGCGATCGTGGGCATCCCGAACGGGGCTCTCGTCCTCGTTGCGGTGGCCATGCTCGCGGCGTTCGTCTTCGCTCAGGCCGGGGGACCGGGAGCGAACCTCATGAACTATGCGACCCTGTCGTATCCGACCCGTCTGCGCGGAATCGGCATCGGTTTCAACCAGTCGGTCCTGCGTGCCTTCTCGATCGTCTCACTCATCATGTTCCCGATCCTTGCGGCCTCGCTGGGCACCGGCGTGTTCTGGATCGTCGCCTGCGCACCGCTGGCGGGTGCGATTGCCGTCGGCATCGTCGCCTGGGATCCGACGGCCAAGGACGTCGAGCACGAATACTGAGACCCGCGACCGGCGGTGACTGCCCAGAGCAGTGCACTTCAGGTGCGACGAGCCGGAACGCCCATGACCAGCGGGAACGGTCACAATGAGAATGAATGGTATGCCATCGTTTGAATCGCTCGTTCGGCTGTTCCCCGGCCGCGTTCCCAGGCGCCCTGGATGCGGTCGGGAGCAGCATATATAAGGGTCAGCGAAATCGTGCGGCCTGACTCATTGCCAGTGGGGTGTGAGCTGGGTTACTCTGAATCGGTCAGATGAACGGTGTCACAGAGCTGTGTTTACTTTTTTGGTATCCCAGTTTAGGCGCTGACCGGATCCAAGGAGTGGACTGCATGAGGAAGACCGAATCGGCGGAGGTGCCAGTGCCCACACGCCTGGGGCCCAGCCCCGAACAGTTGGCAGCTCATCGCATCAGTCCGCGCTTCTACAACGCCGATCTCGCCCCGTCCCGCAAGGAGGGGCGCAGCTGGACGGCCTACAGCGTCTTCACCCTGTGGGCCAATGATGTGCACTCTCTGGGCAACTACGGCTTCGCTCTCGGACTCTTCGCACTCGGCCTCGGAGCCTGGCAGATCCTCGTCGCCCTCCTCGTCGGTGCAGCCCTGCTGTTCTTCCTGCTCACCCTCTCCGGTTTCATGGGATACAAGACGGGCGTGCCCTATCCGGTGATGAGCCGGATCTCCTTCGGCATCCACGGAGCCCAGCTGGCCGCCTCGGTGCGGGGCATCGTCGCCATCGCCTGGTTCGGCATCCAGACCTACCTGGCCTCGAGCGTCCTCAACGTCATGCTGCTGACGATGTTCCCGGGGCTGCAGTCATGGGCCGATGCCGAATTCCTCGGACTCTCCGGGCTCGGCTGGTTCTCCTTCACCCTGCTGTGGGTTATCCAAGTCATCATCGTCAGCTACGGGATGGAGATGATCCGCCGCTACGAAGCCATCGCCGGACCGATCATCCTCGTGACCTTCCTCGCCCTGGCCGTCTGGATGCTCATCCGCGTCGACTTCTCCATCGCGTGGTCGACCGACGACGCGCTCAGCGGCTGGGAGATGTGGGCGCACATCTTCGGCGGAGGCGCGCTGTGGGTGTCCATCTACGGCACCTTCGTTCTCAACTTCTCCGACTTCACGAGGGCCGCGAAGAAACGCGGCTCGATCGTCGTCGGCAACTTCTGGGGCATCCCGGTGAACATGCTCGTCTTCGGACTCGTCGTCATCTCGCTGGCCGGCGCACAGTACAAGATCGACGGTACCGTCATCACCTCACCGGCCGATATCGTCCAGTCGATCGGCAGTCCGGTCCTGCTCGTGCTGGCTTCCCTGTCGCTGCTCCTGCTCACCGTCGCAGTCAACCTCATGGCGAACTTCGTCGCTCCGACCTATGCGCTGACGAACCTGTTTCCGCGCCACCTGAACTTCCGCAGCGCCGCCATCATCTCAGCCGTCATCGGCTTCGTCATCCTGCCCTGGAACCTGTATGACTCGCCGGTGGTCATCGTCTACTTCCTCGGCGGACTCGGTGCCCTGCTCGGACCTCTGTTCGGTGTGATCATGGTCGACTACTGGGTGGTGCGCAGAACGAAGGTCAATGTGCCCCAGCTCTACACCGAAGCCGGCGACGGTGAGTACTTCTACCACCGCGGAGTCAACTGGCGAGCCATCGGAGCCTTCATCCCCGCCTCGGCGATCTCGCTGGTCTTCGCACTCGTCCCCGCGTTCTCCGGCATCTCCGAGTTCTCCTGGTTCTCCGGGGCCGCGATCGCCGCGCTCATCTACTTCGTCATCGCCCGCCGCGACTTCACCTTCCGTGAGGTCGACGGTGAGGAGATCGCCGTCCCGACCCATCACTGATCGGAGCCGAATCGTGAGAATCCTCGTCGTCAACGTCAATACGACCGAGTCCATGACCGAGGGCATCGCCCGCGTGGCACGGCAGGCCGCCTCGGCGGGAACCGAGATCATCGGTCTGACCCCCGAATTCGGAGCCGAATCCTGCGAAGGCAACGTCGAAAGCCATCTCGCGGCGCTCGGCGTCATGGACGCCGTCCTGAAGTATTCCGGCGACTTCGACGCCGTGATCCAGGCCGGGTACGGAGAGCACGGCCGCGAAGGCCTGCAGGAGCTGTTGGACGTGCCCGTCATCGACATCACCGAGGCGGGGGCCGCCCTGGCGATGTTCCTCGGCCGCCGCTATTCCGTCGTGACCACGCTCGACCGGACCGTCCCGCTCATCGAGGACCGGCTGCTGCTGGCCGGTCTCGACTCCCACTGCGTGTCCGTGCGGGCATCGGGAATGGCCGTGCTCGAGCTCGAGGAGAATCCGCAGGCCGCGGTCGAAGCGATCACCGATCAGGCCGCCGAGGCGGTCGATCGTGACCGTGCCGAGGTCATCGTGCTCGGCTGCGGTGGCATGGCCGAGCTCGGGGAAACGATCACGGAGCGCTGTGCCGTACCCGTCGTCGACGGGGTCGCGGCCGCCGTGCGCCTGGCCGAATCTCTCATCGGTCTGGGGCTGAGCACGTCGAAGGTGCGCACCTATGCGCCTGCCCGTGAGAAGAAGCTCAGCGGCTGGCCGCTCGGTCAGTCGACGTCGGCCGGATCGGCCTGAGCCTCTTCGGGCCCGGTTTCGGCCAACCGCTTCGAATGCTTGTCGTGCTGCTCCTGACTCGTTCCCAGATGACGACCGGCCAGCGACCCGGCCAGCGTCTGATCCCGGCGGGCGATGGCGTCGAAGAGCTCGGCATGCTCGGTGGCGACGACGGCAAGGTCATCATGCTGACTCAGCTGCCACCGCATCCGTGAATCCAGCAGGGCACCGATCTCGCCGAGGAGCTCATTGCCCGAGAGTTCGGTGACGATGGCATGGAATTCCGCGGCACAGCGATGGGCACCGGCGACGTCCCCGGCATCGGCGAGCTCCCGGCCCTTGAGCATCGTGGCCTCCAGCCGGGCCAGGCCCTCGCGGGTATGGCGCTGAGCGGCGAGTTCGAACGAGAGGACATCGAAGACCGTGCGCACCTCGTTGAGGTCGGCGATGTCGCTGGGGGAGAACTCCCTGACCGTCGACCAGGTGTTCGGACGGTTCGTCACCAGCCCTTCCGAGGCGAGTTTCTTCAGCGCCTCGCGGATGGGCACCCTGGAGACGCCGAGCTCGGTGGCGAGGTTGCGTTCGACGAGCCGTGAACCCGGTCGACGGTGGCCTTCGATGATCTCATTGCGCAGCGCCTCGGTGACCCGCACGGTCTCCGACTGAGGACTCTCGGCAGATTTCATCCGGTCCCTCACCTCACTGTGAGCGCTTCATGGCACGGCCCAGAGTATCGAGCCCGACCGAGCCGAGGCCCAGCGCCCGCGTGTGGAAGTCCTTGAGGTCGAAATCGGCACCCGCCGCCGCCTTCGCCTCATCACGGTACTGCTCCCACAGCCGCTGACCGATCTTGTAGCTCGGTGCCTGCCCGGGCCAGCCGAGGTAGCGATCAAGCTCGAAGGCCAGGAACGACCGGTCCATGGCCACATTGTCGGTGAGGAACTGCCAGGCCTTCTCCCGGTTCCAGATCCCGCCGCCGAGGCTCTCGGGTGCCTCGAGTCCGAGGTGGAATCCGATGTCTAGGACGACACGGGCGGCACGCAGCCGCTGCGAATCGAGCATGCCGAGATAGTCGCCGGGGTCGTCGAGGAACCCGAGATCGGCCATGAGCTTCTCCGCGTACAGAGCCCACCCTTCACCGTGGCCGGACACCCAGCACATGAGGCGGCGCCAGCGGTTGAGGGTGTCGGAGACGTAGGTGGCCTGACCGACTTGCAGATGGTGGCCGGGCACACCTTCGTGGTAGACGGTGGTCTTCTCCTGCCAGGTGGCGAAGTCCGTGACGCCTTCGGGCACCGACCACCACATGCGGCCGGGGCGGGAGAAGTCGTCGGTGGGGCCGGTGTAGTAGATGCCGCCGGTGGCCGAGGGCGCGATCATGCACTCGATCGTGCGCACGGGTTCGGGAATGTCGAAATGGGACTTGCCGAGTTCGCGGATCGCCTCATCGGCCACACCCTGCATCCAGTCCCGCAGCGCCTCGGCGCCGTGCAGGGTCCGCTGAGGGTCGTTGTTGAGAGCGTCCATGACCTCGAACAGGTCGGCGCCGGGCATGATCTTCTCTGCCACTTCGCGCTGCTCGGCATCGATGCGCTCGAGTTCCTCGAGACCCCAGGCATAGGTTTCGTCGAAGTCCACCTCGGCACCGAGGAAGTCCCGGGAATACAGTGCATAGGCTTCGCGACCGCACGCTTCGTCGTCTCCGGCGGCGGGCAGCACCTGTTCGCCGAGGAATTCGGCCAGGTCCGAGGCGGACTTGCGGGCCGCCTCGGCGTGGGTGTCGAGATCCGAACGCAGAGCGTCGGGAACATCGGCACCGGCGACGAGACGATCGAAGTTGCTGCCGGGCTCGGCCAAGGCACGGGCCTGTTCGATGACCTTCTCGACCTGGATACGGGCGGCGACGCGACCGTTTTCGCGCGCCATCGCCAGGGACTCCTGGTATCCGGCCAGCGAGCCGGGCACGGCAGCCAGAGTGGTCGAGATCGTCTCCCAGTCGGCCACGGTCTCCGTAGGCATGAGGTCGAAGGCGTCGCGGACCTGCTGCAGCGGAGATTCGATGACATTGAGGCTGGCGTGCTTGATCCCGGCAGCGAAGTAGTCCCGGTCGACGCAGAGGCGATCACGCATCGCATCGATGGTCACGAGGTCGACATCGTCGAGGTCGGAACGGTCCGCGACATCATCGAGGCGAGCCAGCGTCCGGACGGTGACGTCATTGAGCGCGGAGAGTCCGGCCGGCGAGAAGTCGTCGAAGCCCTGTGCACCGTCGAGTCCGAGGTAGAGGGCGAGAGAGGGGGAGAGGGCGAGCATGTCATCGACGTAGTCTTCAGCGACCGCATCGACGGCGGAGGGGGTTCTCTTCACAGTCATGATGACCACCCTATCGCGAGCTGGGTCACATCCGCGGTGGACCGGACCACGCAATCGTCGCGAACCCGCTAATGTGTCACTGTTCCCCGCAGGCAGCAGAAAGTGAGACCGATCTCCAGTGGCACGAGCGAAGCTGTGGACGAAGGACTTCATCGTCGGAATCGGGCTCAACCTCTCGATGTCGATGGTCTTCTACCTGCTCATGACGTCGATGGCCGGGTACGCGGTGGCGCGGTTCTCCGCCGGTGAGGCCGCAGCCGGCTTCGCCTCCTCATCGTTCGTCGTCGGTGCCGTGGTCGCTCGCGTGCTCACCGGGAAGTATCTCGACTTCATCGGCAGGCGCAAACTGCTCATCATCACCATGGCGGTCTCCGTGCTTGCCTCACTGGCCTATATCTTCGCCGGCGACCTCACTCTGCTCCTGACGCTGCGCATCGTCCACGGAATCGCCTTCGGCGCAGGGAACACGGCGATCATGACGGCCATCCAGAGCATCATCCCGGCCTCCCGCAGGGGAGAGGGCACCGGATATTTCGGCACGGCGACAACCCTGTCGACGGCGCTCGGGCCGTACCTCGGCGTCATTCTGCCCCGCGAGTTCGACTTCGTCATGCTCTTCGTCGCCTCGGCGTTCATGTCCGTCCTCGCACTCATCTGCTGTTTCCTCATCCGGCTGCCCGTGCAGGAGATCAGCGACTATCAGCGGCGCACGAAATGGCATCTCAAACTCGGCACCCTCGTCGATCGGGACGGGTTGCGGATCGGCTCGGTCATGCTCCTGGCCGGCACCGCCTACGCTGCGGCGCTGGTGTTCCTCGCCGGCTATGCGGCCGAACACGGCGTCGCCTCCGCAGCGTCCCTGTTCTTCGTCGCCTTCGCCGTGGCCTCCCTGTTCGCCCGTCTGTTCGTCGGACGGCTGCAGGACACCCTCGGCGACAATGCGGTGATCTTCCCCGTCTTCATCGCCGACATCGCCGGCAATGTTCTGCTGGCGCTGTGGCCGACGATGACGGGGATCGTCCTGGCCGGAGTGCTCATCGGTCTCGGCTTCGGCTCCCTCATGCCGTGCATGCAGGCCATCACCGTCAAATCCGTGCCGATGAGCCGCGTTCCCGTGGCCACCGCGTCCTTCTTCCTCCTCCTCGACGCAGGGTCCGGCATCGGCCCGGTCGTCCTCGGATTCCTCTACCCGTTCACCGGCGGAAACGGAATGTTCCTGGTCTGTGCCGGGCTCGTCGTGGTCGCCATCGGCGTGTACGTGTGGGTGCACGGACGTCGCCGAGGCGGTCGCCCCGGCCGCGAATACCTCACCTGACCCCTCTAATTGCTACCTGACGGGGGCCTAGCAACCTCGCGCGAGGTTGCTAGGCCCCCGTCAGGTAGCAATTGGGGAGGGGTGGGCGCGATAGGCTGGAAATAACCGACTCGAGGACTGGAGGATGAGAATGAAGTTCGCGCTCGCTCAGATCAACACCACCACCGAGGTGGCCGACAACCTTGAGAAGGTCCGTTCCTATTCCCGCCGGGCCGCCGCGGCAGGCGCACGGTTCGTCGTCTTTCCCGAAGCGACGATGTCGGCGTTCGGATCCGGTCTGCGCACCGTCGCCGAGGAGCACTTCGAATCGTGGAGGGCCGCGCTGAGCGAGCTCGCCGCCGAGACCGGAATCACCGTCGTCGTCGGCGAGTTCGCGGCCACGGACGAAAAGGTCATCAACCTGCTCGCCGTCTATTCCCCTGATGGCGGGCGTAGCGATTATGCGAAGATCCATCTCTACGACGCTTTCGGATTCAAGGAGTCCGACACCGTTGAAGCAGGGGAGGAGCCGGTGCTCTTCACCGTCGACGGCGAGGACATCGGCCTGGCCCTGTGCTACGACATCCGGTTCCCGAAGCTCTTCGCCGAACTCAGCCGGCGGGGCGCACGCCTGACCGTCGTCGCCGCCTCCTGGGGAGCGGGACCGCGCAAGGCCGAACAGTGGGAGATCCTCGCCCGCGCCCGTGCCCTGGACTCGAATATGTTCATCGCCGCACTCGGGCAAGCCGATCCCGAAGTGACCGGCGTCCCGGTTCCGGAGAAAGGGCCGACCGGGGTCGGCCACAGCCTGGTCTCCGACCCCCTCGGGAAGGTGCTGAACTCACTCGACGGTGCCGAACGACTCGAGATCGTCGAGATCGACCTCAGCGCTGCCGACACCGCAGCGGAGACGGTTCCGGTGCTCACGAACGCGAAACTCGGGTACTGAGCTCGAGACGGGCGCTCGGCGCATTTCCGGTGAAAATGCGGCGACTGCAATACTGTTCTCATGAGTTCTGGTTCAGAGGTCCAAGCATCACCGCCGGTCGAGGGACTGCGCGAACGCAAGAAGCGTGAACGCGGGCAGGCTCTGCGCCGTGCCGCCATCGACCTGGCCCTGGAGAAGGGCTATCACAATGTCACCGTCGAGGATATCTGTGAACGCTGCGGAGTCTCCCGACGGACGTTCTTCAACTACTACTCGTCGAAGGACGAAGCGCTGCTCGGTCGCGCGGACACCGTCTTCGACGAAGAGGACCAACCGGCCATCGAGGAATTCGAAGCCGGGGGACCCCACGGGCGCCTCGTCGCCGACCTCGAACACCTGCTCGCATTCATCGTCGCCACACGGATGGAGAAGCGCGACGATATGCACCAGTACCATCTCATGCTCAAAAAGGACCCGTCGCTGATACCGCTGCAGATGTCACGGATGGGCAATAACGAACGGCTCTTCCGGCAGATCATCCAACGCCGACTCGACGGGACCCCCTCGGCGCCGGTGGACGTCATGGGGGCTCACTCCGGTGACTATGCCGATGACGATATCGAGGTCTCCCCGCGAGCCGAAGCCGTCGCCGCCTTGGCGATGATGGCGCTCAAGGCGACATTCACCCGGATGCGACGAGTCGACGGAGATCCGGGACCAGTGGTCGACAGACTCTTCGACGAGCTGCGTGCGCTCTTCCGCGAAGAAGCCGACTAGAGAAACAGCAGACTGGAACAGAGGACCGTTGGTCGCCGCTGCCGTTTGAGGCGACAGTAGGCAGGGGAGTCCGACCTCAGTACGGGAGTCCGCCGCCGGTACGGGAGTCCGACCCGGGTACGGGGGCCCGTTGAAGGCCGGGGCCGGCCGCGCCTCAGCGGCCCAGGTGCTGGTCCCAGGTCTGGGGGAGGCGCTTGCGCACATTGCGGCGCGGAGCCCGGAAGCCCGCCCGATCGCCCTTGCGGGTCTCGGACTCGGCTTCCGCGCTGGCCTGCTGGGCCGCGTAGGCGATCGCGACCTGACGGATCGCCACGACCGCGGCAACGGCCGCCGCACTGGCCATCTCGTCGCTGATCGGTTCTCCGTCATCGGCGCGCACCTGTGAGCGTCCCTCCACGGAGGGCACCCGCAGCGCCCCGTCTGAGGCCGAAGCCCCGCCCTCCTCGACGGCAGCAGCCTCACCGGGGACGGCCACCTCGACGTCGACTTCGCCGGGCAGGTTCGCCTCGGCGTCGGTCTGCAGATCATCGCTCATAGGGGGATGTTACCGTGCTTGCGCGCGGGAGCGTCGACGTGCTTGTTCTTCAGCGCACGCAGGGAACGCACGATCCGGCTGCGGGTCTCGCTCGGCTTGATGACGGCGTCGATATAGCCTTCCTCGGCGGCCAGGTACGGGTTGAGCAGCGCATCCTCGTAGTCCTGAATGAGTTCGGCACGTGCCGCTTCGACATCCTCGCCGGCCTCTTCGACGGCCTTGAGCTTCCGACGATAGACGATGTTCGCCGCACCCTGGGCACCCATGACCGCGATCTGCGCGCTCGGCCAGGCGAGATTGATATCGGCACCGAGCTGCTTCGACCCCATCACGCAGTACGCGCCGCCGTAGGCCTTGCGGGTGATGAGGGTGACGAGCGGAACGGTGGCCTCACCGTAGGCGTAGATGAGCTTGGCGCCGCGGCGGATGATGCCGCCGTACTCCTGGTCGGTGCCCGGCAGGAACCCGGGCACATCGACGAAGGTGAGGATCGGCAGGTTGAAGGCATCGCAGAGGCGCACGAAGCGTGCGGCCTTCTCCGAGGCGTCGATGTCGAGGGTGCCGGCCAACTGCATGGGCTGGTTGGCGATGACGCCGACGCTCACACCTTCGACGCGGCCGAAGCCGGTGACGACGTTCGGAGCGAAGAGCTCAGAGACCTGCAGGAAATCGCCGTCGTCGAGGATCGTGGTGACAACGTCGAGGATGTCGTAGGGCTGCGAAGGCGAATCCGGCATAAGCGTATCCAGCGCCTCGTCCTCGGGAGTCACCGACAGATCGGACTCGAACTCGTCGGCATCGGCTGGGTCGAGGTTGTTCTGCGGCAGGAACGAAAGCAGATCGCGCACATAGTTGAGCGCATCGTCCTCATCCGAGGCCAGGTAGTGCGCGTTTCCGGACACGGTGTTGTTCGTCCGTCCGCCGCCGAGCTCTTCATGGCCGACGGACTCTCCCGTGACGGTCTTGATGACGTCGGGGCCGGTGATGTACATGTGGCTGATCTGATCGACCATGATCGTGACGTCGGTCAGTGCGGGGGAGTACACGGCGCCGCCGGCCGAGGGACCCATGATGAGCGAGATCTGGGGGATCACTCCGGACGAGGCGACATTGAGGCGGAAGATCTCGGCGAACAGCGCAATCGATCCGACGCCTTCCTGGATCCGGGCGCCTCCCGAGTCGTTGATGCCGATGATCGGGCAGCCGAGCTTGAGAGCGAGCTTCTGCACCTTGACGATCTTGCGGCCGTTGGCTTCGGCCAGGGATCCGCCGAGGACGGTGAAGTCGTGAGCGAAGACCGCGACGGTCTTGCCTTCGATCGTGCCGAGTCCGCAGACGACTCCGTCACCGTCGGGGCGGTTGTCCTGCATCCCGAACTGGTGATTGTGATGGCGGGCGAATTCGTCGATCTCCTGGAAGGAGTCGGTGTCGAGGAGAGCGTCGATGCGTTCACGGGCGGTCTGTTTGCCGCGCTTGTGCTGGTTGTCCACCGAGCGCTGATTGCCCGTGTGGGCTGCTTCTCGGCGCTGGGTGAATGCGTCGATGCGCTCGGCTGTGGTCCGTGGAGTATCCGTCATGTCTCCACAATAACGATGACGTGAGACTTCGTTGTGCACACTCACCAAAAGAATCTAGAGTGGACTGGTGAACAGCCAACACAATTCCCTCCTCGTCGACGTCGACTCAGTGCGCCGCACCGCTGCGGACCGTGGTCTCTCGCTTCCGTCGCTGATCTGGGACGATAGCTGCACGTCGACGAATGACGAACTTGCACGAGTGGTCCGAGAAGGGGCCGCCGCCGGTTCGCCCGTGGCCGAATTCACCATCCGCGGCACCGACTTCCAGAACGCCGGACACGGTCGACTGGGCCGGACCTGGACGGTGCCCGCCCGCCGGTCGCTGACGTGGTCGATTCTGCTCACACCCCCGGCCGGGTTCTCCCAATGGGGATGGATCCCGCTCATCGCCGGTGAGGCCGTGCATTCCGCCGTCACCGAGGCGGGGGTGCCGGCCGCGATCAAATGGCCCAACGATGTGCTCACCGCCGAGGGCAGGAAGCTGTGCGGGATACTCGCACGCGTCGAACCCCTGGCCGGCGGACCGCAGATCGTGTTGGGGATGGGGCTGAACACCCGGTTGGAGCCTGCTGATCTGCCGCGCGAAGACGCGAGCTCAATAGCGATCGAAACCGGAGCCGACGGTTCAGAAATTGATCATGAAGCGTTGCTAGTCTCGATTCTCGGCACACTGATCCCCTGCTACAGAGAGCTGGTCGACTATGGAGATGAGGATTTCCGCGACAGCCGCACAGCGCGGAGAGTGCGTGATCATATGGTGACGCTCGGATCGAGGGTCCGGGTGGAGAAGCCCGACGGTTCCGACATCATCGGCACCGCCACGGGGCTGGATGCCGGAGCCGACCTCATCATCGACGACCAGGTGTGCTTAAGCGCCGGAGACGTCCACCACCTGCGTCCGGCCACGTCCCCGACCGCAGCGGAGAGGAGCGAAGACTGATGGCGGTTTCGGATTTCACCGCCGGATTCGACATCGTCGAACCGGAAGGTGTAGGCACACCGGAGGTGGCAGCCGCCGACGACTCCTCCACGAACGGTCACCAGTCTGACGACATAACTCAGTCGGACGGTGAGACACCGCAGACCGGTCGTGATCCGCAGACGGCTGCGCAGGCCCAGGCCGATCCAGGCTCTCAGAAGAGTGCAGCGAATAGTGATGCGGCGAATCGCACGGATTCCGACGCTCCGATGAGGTCAGTCCCGGAGGGGGAGGGTGAGACGCGATCCCGCGCCGAGGCGGACGACCGTTCCACTGACACCGTCGCCGTCGAGGACGGCGAGGCGAACGCGGACGATCAGTTCGGTGACGGCGGAGTCGTCAGCGATGTCGGTGATGACGACGAACCTGTCGGCGGTCTGACAGGGTCCGCTCCTCAGGCAGGAGAGGTCGGCGCGCAGCTCGCCGACGAGGTCACGGCTGATCCAGGCGCAACCCCCGCGGATGCTGCCGATGCGGATGCCGCCGATGCCGACCCGGACATCGATGTCGATGAGGACTTCTTCAGCGGACTGCGCGAGGATCCGCGCACCACAGCGCTGCCGATCATCGACGAGGACGACGCCGACGGATCTCTCGACGCGGACGGTCCCGACTTCGACGACACGATCTATGAGACCCGGACCGCGGCCGAACGACTCGAAGAGATCCTGCTCGACGGCAAGCGCGTCCTCGACCGACGGGAGGCCGCGAAACTCGGCGGGATCTCCACGGTCTCGGCCCGGAAGATGTGGCGGGCACTCGGCATGTCCCAGGCGAAGCCGACGGATAAGGCCTACACCGTCAGCGATGCGCACGCCCTGCGGATCTGGGCCAAGCCCGTCGCCGACGGACTCATCGACCAGACCACCGCGCTGTCCCTGGCCCGGGCGATCGGCCAGACGACGGACCGCCTCGTCGTCTGGCAGATGGAGACCCTCGTCGAATTCCTCACCGAGGAGAAGGGACTGACCGATCCGGAAGCTCGCCGGGATGCCCTGGCCGTCGTCGAAGAGATGATCGACCCGCTGCAGAAGATGCTCACCTACTCCTGGAGGCGCAACCTCGCCGACGTCATGGGTCGTCTCAACGTCAACGTCTCCGACGGGCTGGCCATGGACAACCGGCAGGGCTGGTACGACTCCTCGATGCCGCTGGCCCGTGCCGTCGGATTCATCGACCTCGTCTCCTTCACCCGCCTGTCGCAGAAGATGGAGCCACGGCAGCTGGCGGACATGGTCCAGGAGTTCCAGGGCATGGCCTACAACATCGTCGCCACCGGCGGCGGACGGGTCATCAAGACCGTCGGCGATGAAGTGTTCTTCGCCGCCTCGACCCCGCTGGCCGGCGCCGAGATCGCCATGACGCTGATGGAGCGCGTCACCGCCGCCGAGGACCTGCCCCAGGCGCGCGTCGGCTTCGTCTGGGGACGGGTGCTCTCCCGCCTCGGCGATATCTTCGGCTCCAGCGTCAACCTCGCCGCCCGCCTGACGGCCGTGGCCGATCCCGGGACGATCTTCACCGACGAGGAGACCGCGCGAGTGCTCTCGGCCTCCGACGACTACGTCTTCGAACCGCGCGATTCGATTTCGCTGCACGGACTCGGCGACACCGCCATCGGTGAGATGAAGCGCGGCACCGCAGCCAAGATGCGCCTCGACCTCGACGACGATCCCGAGAACTCAGACCAGTGACCAACGGCTGAGCCCAGCACCGAGGTGGTGGGCCCAGCCGTTGTGCCGACCGGCGGGGCCCGGCCCAGCCGTTGAGCCGGGCCGCGAGCTCAGAACAGGGCGGAGTCGTCGTCCTCGTCGTCCTCGTCATGGGAGACGATCACCGCGCCTTCGGTGT
Source organism: Brevibacterium sp. MGP-B1 (assembly GCF_057766545.1). Taxonomy (NCBI): domain Bacteria; kingdom Bacillati; phylum Actinomycetota; class Actinomycetes; order Micrococcales; family Brevibacteriaceae; genus Brevibacterium; species Brevibacterium sp. MGP-B1. The sequence goes on from NZ_CM173407.1 coordinate 743,425, forward strand.
CGAACTTCGACCGCGCGATCTCGTCCTTGGCCTCGTCGAGGTCGAGATCGAGTTCATCGAAACTGGTCGCCAGTCCCTGCTGTCCCCGCTGTTCCTTGCCCGCGGATCGCTTTCCTCCGGACTTCGGCTTCTTTTCGACGGTGCCGGACGCGGAATCCGCGTTCGCCTCGGCGTCGGCTGCAGCCTCAGCCGAACTGCCATCGTCGGCCGCCGGGGAACGGTCGGCGGATTCGGCGCCGCCGAGGCGGGGCAGGGTGCCGATGACATCGATCTTCGACTCCAACGGCGATCCCGTCCCATCGCGACGGGACAGCTCGGCCGGAAGCGTGCGTGCACCGCCGGCGGTGGCAGCGGCCTGCGGAGAGTCGCCTACCCAGGCCAGCGACAGTTCGGTTTCGCCCTTGAGGAACTTGTGGGCGCGCACGCCGGAGGTGGCGCGACCCTTGGTCGGGAACTCGGAGAATTCGCTGACCTTGATCGACGACGATGGGGCACCGTAGAAGTTCTCACCGCTGGCGATCGTGACGACCGCGAAGCTGCCGAGCTCGGCGTCCGCCGCACCGTCCTCGTCGGTCTTCGCCGCCTTCGGGGTCATTCCGAAGAAGATCACCTTCGCCTCGGCGGCCACCTTGATTCCGGCCACACCCGAGGCGTTCCAGCCCTGTGCACGCAGACCGGAGGCGTCGAAGGCGAGCAGCTGAGCATTTGAGGTCACGAATACGGAAAGGGAGTCGTCGATGTCCTCGGGTTGGGCGACCCCGACGACGGAGTCCTTGCCCTTGAGGGTGATGGCTTCCCACTCGTTCTTGTTCGGCCGACCGGCCACCGACACGCGTTTGACGACGCCGTCGGCGGTGCCGAGGACGAATTCCCGGTCGAGGTCGATCAGACCGATGATCTTCTCGTTCTTCTCCAGCGCCGCATATTCGGCGATCTTCACACCGCCGGCGACATTGGGCCGTGCCGCGGCCGGCGGCAGGGCGGGCAGATCGACGACGTCGACCATGTGCAGTCGACCGGTGGTGGTGATGGCGCCGACCTTGCCCTGAGTGGTGGTGACGATCTCCGAGACCAGCGCATCATGGCTGGAGCGGCGACCCTCACGTGCCAGCGGAGCGGCATCCGAGGTGCGCGCAATGCGTCCGGAGGTCGACAGCAGCACCCGGCAGGGAGAATCGGCGATCTTGAGGTTCGCCGGAGCCTTCTTGCCCTTGGCCGTCAGCTCCTTCATCGATCCCTCGATGAGAACGGTGCGTCGCGGAGAGCCGATGACCTCGGCCGTGGACTCCAGTTCCGAGGCGACGAGCTCCCGCAGCTTCGCCTCATCGGCGAGCAGTGATTCGAGGTAGGCGATCTTCTTCCTCAGCTCGTCGCGTTCGGCCTCGAGTTCGAGACGCGAGAACTTCGTGAGCCGACGCAGCTGCAGGTCGAGGATGTAGGTCGCCTGCAGTTCGGAGAGTTCGAAGACGTCCATGAGGCGGGTGCGGGCCGTGGCTGCATCGTCCGAGGAACGGATGAGCTGGATGACTTCATCGATGTCGAGGATCGCGATGAGCAGACCTTCGACGAGGTGGAGCCGATCCTTGGCCTTGCGCAGCTGGAAGACCGTGCGCCTGCGCACCACGTCGATGCGATGGGAGAGATAGACCATGAGCAGCTCGCGCAGTCCCAAGGTCCGCGGCTGCCCCTCGACGAGGCAGACGTTGTTGATGCTGAACGATTCCTCGAGCGGAGTCTGGCGGTAGAGCTCGGCCAGCACCGCCTCGGGGTTGAAGCCGTTCTTCACGCCGATGACCAGACGCATGCCGTTCTTGCGATCCGAATAGTCATCGATCGAGGCGATTCCGGACAGCTTCTTCGCCCCGACCGCGTCCTTGACCTTCGACACGACCTTCTCCGGACCCACGAGGTAGGGCAGCTCGGTGACGACGATTCCCTTGCGGCGGGCACTGATGTTCTCGATGGACACAGTGGCTCGGGTGCGGAAGGTCCCGCGACCGGTCTCATAGGCTTCGCGCACTCCGTCGAGGCCGATGATCCGCCCGCCGGTGGGCAGATCCGGACCGGGGATGAAGCGCATGAGCTCCGAGAGTCCGGCTTCCGGATTGCGGATGAGGTGGGCGCAGGCGGCGATGACTTCGCCGGGATTGTGCGGGGCCATGTTCGTGGCCATGCCGACGGCGATGCCCGAGGCGCCGTTGATGAGCAGATTCGGGAAGGCGCTGGGCAGGACCTCGGGCTGAGTGAGCGTGTTGTCGTAGTTCGGCACGAAGTCGACGACGTCTTCGTCGAGCCCGGCGATCATGTGCATCGACGCGGTCGTCAGTCGAGCCTCGGTGTAGCGCGGGGCAGCGGGACCATCGTCGAGGGAGCCGAAGTTGCCGTGGCCGTCGACCAGGGGCACACGCATGATGAAGCCCTGGCTGAGGCGCACGAGGGCGTCGTAGATCGCGGTGTCGCCGTGCGGGTGGAGCTTGCCCATGACATCGCCGACGATGCGCGAGGACTTCACATGTCCGCGGTCGGGGCGCAGTCCCATATCGCCCATCTGGTAGACGATGCGACGCTGGACGGGTTTGAGGCCGTCCCTGGCATCGGGCAGTGCGCGGGAGTGGATGACCGAGACCGCATATTCGAGGAACGAACTCTCCATCTCTGAGGAGACGTCGACTTCGATGACTCTGCCTTCGGGCATGGAACTCCTTTGACGCACGAACTGTTCGATTCGAACACCCGCCCGCGCCGAGGCCTGACCTCAGCGGGAGAGGGCACCCGTCGATTCTAGCGTTCGATTTGCGAACTCCTGCTCAATCGGGCGTTCCCGGAGGGTTCGTGTCGGAGCTCAGGCATTGTCGCGGCCGCTGCGCAGCCACTGGAAGAACTCCTTGAGGTATGCCTCGACATGCGAACGCTCAGCGGTGCCGGCGACGAGTTCGCTGACCATCATGCCCGCGACCGAGCTGTTGACCCGCTGCGCGTACTCGGCGTCGATGCCGGCGAAGCGCATGATGAATTCCCTGATCGCACGGAGGTTCTTCTCCTTGGCGATCACTGCCTCCGGCGGCAGCGCCGGATCCAAGCTGAGCATCATCATTGTGTAGAACCGATTGCGATCCGTGGTCAGCCAGTTCATGCAGAAGTCGATGGCGACCTCGATCGCGTCCGCGCCCGGAGCACGCACGAGCTCCGGCAGGCGCTCGAGCTGCTGGGAGTTGAGCTCACCGATGCGCTCCATGATTCCGGTGATCAGGGCATCGCGGGTGCGGTAGACATTCGAAGTCGACCCCACCGGCAGTTCGGCCAGTGCATCGACTGCCCGGTGGGTGAGTCCGCGGACTCCTTGTTCGGCGACTACGGCGATCGCGGAGTCGGTGACGACGTCTCTGCGCGAAATCATGACTGTGAGGCCTCGCTCTCATGGGACACCCGCTGAATGCGGACGCTTGGGACGGTGGATGACCAGTGACTGGCCACAGACAATGGCCGCCGGAGCGGCCATCCATTAAAACACGAATTCATAACATTTCGTGGTGAACGGATACAGACACTACCCGTCAAGTCTGCGAATTGGTATAGGACGCGCCAATATGGCGCTGGGACACCGAAATTCGAAGGCGTCCTGCGGCGGGCGTGGATTCTCCTTTCAGCTGGGCGGGTGTCTGCTCCGAACCGTCTCAGCTCAGCAGTCGACGGGTGCTGTCGATCCGAGTCGGGTCGGGCAGGAGGTCGACGTGGGCGCTGAGCACATGCGACTCGGTCTCTGTGGCGACCATCGGGTGGATGACGAGCTCGAGGATCTGCGGATGGTTCTCCACCAGCACAGCGAGCCTCTCCAGCACATTGCGCAGCGGTTCGATGTTCATCGGCGGCAGACCGCGATAGCCGAACAGCCGCGGGGAGGCCTTGATCGACCGGATCATGTCCCCGGCCTCCTTGTCGGTGATCGGGGCGACCCGATGAGCGACATCCCCGAGCAGCTCCGTGGTGTCCCCGGCCAAAGAGAACGCCAGCAGCGGACCGAGCAGCGGATCCTCACCGGCGCGGAGGACGCAGGGGACACCATGCGGGGCCATAGCTTGGACGTCGACGAGCGGCTCATCCTCACCGGCCAGCTGCCGGATGGTCTCCTGGATCGCGGTGAAATCCTCGGCGAGCTCCTCGGGGGTGTCGATGTTCAGGCGCACACCGCCGAGCTCCATCCGGTGCCGCAGCACCGTGGTCACAGCCTTGAGGGCGACCGGATACCCGATCTTCTCAGCCGCGGCGATTCCTTCGTCCACCGAGGAGGCCGTGACGTAGGGAAGCACCTCGATTCCGTAGGCGCTGAGCAGGTCGCGGACGTCGTCGCGTTCGAGCCTGACGGGGGAGCCCGGCTGTGCCCCTTCCAGGGCTGCGTCGATGATCGTCCGCACCTTCTTGTCATCGATGTCATCGAGTTCGGTGTAGCGCCCGTGGTCGGCGGCCCTCCACCGGGCATAGTCCGTGGCCCTGGCCAGAGCCCACACGGCATCTTCAGGACCGATGTAGCTGGGGACGGTGTGGGAGACCCGGCTGCCCGCCTCATCGGTGAGGTACGTGGTCAGTTCGTCCTGGACACCGTGGATGCCGAGGAAGCATGCGACCGTGGTCTTTCCCGATCGTGCCGCTGACTCGGACAGCAGGCCGGCGATCTCGGTCTCCTCCGCACCGGCCGACGGAGTGAAGGTGACGATGACCGAGTCGACGTCGTCGCGGGTATACATCGCATCGAGTTCGGTCCGGAAGGTCTCCGCATCGACCTCGGGGTGCAGGGACACGGGCTCGGTGTCGACGCGCAGACCTTCGGAACGGGCGCGCTGCATGATCAGGGTGCTCATCGCCGCGGAGTTGCCGATGACCCCGACCCGGCGGCCTGCGGGCAGCTTCTGGGTCGAGAACACCTGGGTGAGGTCGAAGAGCTGGTGGATCGTATCCGCGCGGATCACTCCCGCCTGCTCGAGCACCTGGTCGAGGGTGTTCGGCGCCAGGGACGAGGTGCGCACGATATGTCCGGGCGGAAGCTCCCGGCCCGTGAGGTCGGACTTGATGACGACGACGGGTTTGACGCGGGAGACTCGACGGGCGATGCGCGAGAACTTGCGCGGGTTGCCGATGGATTCGAGGTAGAGGCCGACGGTCTGCGTGGCCGGATCCTCCTCCCAGTACTGGAGGAGGTCGTTGCCGGAGAGGTCGGCGCGGTTGCCGGCGGAGACGAAGGTGGAGATGCCCAGCCCGCGTGTCTTCGCCGCCGCGAGCAGGGCGGTGCCGAGGGCTCCGGACTGACTGAAGAGCCCGAGCGTTCCGGAGGCCGGGAGGAACGGGGCCAGAGAGGCGTTGAGCGAGATGTCGGCGGCCTCGTTGACCAGTCCGAAGGAGTTCGGCCCGACCACGCGCATTCCGTAGGCGCGGGAGGTTGCGACCATGCGGCGTTGGAGTTCGGCCCCTTCGGGACCGGTCTCGGCGAATCCGGAGGAGATGACGAGCACGGCTTTGACCCCGTGCACGGCACAGTCCTTCACCACCTCGGTGACGGATTCGGCGGGCACGGCGATGACCGCGAGGTCGGCCTTGCCCGGCAGATCGGCGAGGCTCGGATAGGCCTGGACGCCGGCGATCTGATCGGCTTCGGGGTGGACGACCCACAGGTCGCCGGTGAACTTCGCGGCCGTGATGTTGCGGATGAGCAGATGGCCGGTGGAGTTGCGTTTGCGGCTGGCGCCGATCACCGCCACCGAGGTGGGGTGGAGGACCGTGCGTACGCTCAGGGCCTCGGCCCTGTGTTCCCTGGAGGCCTGCACTTCGATGGACCGCGCCGTGGGATCGATGTCGAACTTCACGGCCACTACACCGTCGTCGAACCCGCGCGAGACCTCGTAGCCGGCGGCCTGGAAGACCTGCAGCATCGACCGGTTCTGGGGCAGCACCTCGGCGGTGAATCGCCGGATCCCCGATTCGCGCGCGGCCGCGGCCAGATGCTCCAGCAGGATCGAACCGACCCCGCGACCCTGGTGGGCGTCGGCGATGTTGAAGGCCACCTCGGCGTCGGTGTCGCTGATCCGATCGAAGCGGCCGACGCCGATGATGTCGTCGCCGATGAGCATGATCAGCGCCACTCGGTCGTGGTGGTCGACGTTGACGAAGCGGTCGAGGTCGCGTTTGGGAAGCCGGGGCAGCGGAGCGAAGAAGCGCAGATAGACGGACTCCGGCGATTGGGCCTCGTGCATGCGGGCCAGAGCAGCGGAATCGTCAGGGGTGATCGGGCGAAGGTGGGCGGTGCCGCCGTCGCGGAGGACGACATCGGCTTCCCACCCGGCAGGATAGTCTTCCATGGTCCCAGCATATGCGTCGGGCGTCCGGATATGGCCGACCTCGCTGGGACAAGTCAGAGGAGTGGGGCACAATGGTGGGCATGGCATTACCCGAAGTTCTCGTTCACGATCTGCAGTCGGCCGGCTACTATCCCCAGCTCACTCAGGGCATCCTCGCCGACTCGCTCTACGACGAACCGGTCTTGGCCCACTTCGTCCACATCGACACACATGTCGACATCGAATCCATCCACCGGCATGTCACCGCCTTCGTCCTCACCGAGACCCGGCTCCTGCTGGCTCACGTCGATGACGATCCGAACGCGGAACCCGGCGCCAAACCCCGCGCCGTCACGAGCAGCGAGGACATCGAACTCGATCGCCTGGGCACCGTGATGGTCGGCCGCACCTTCGCCGATCCCGCCGCCTACAAGCCCGGCGACAAGCCCGTCGAGGTCTCGCTGACCATGTCCTGGGGCGCGTCGAAGCGCATCGAGGCCTTCCCCGAGACCTGCGGAGATCCGAACTGCATGGGCGATCACGGATACGGTGGATCGATCTTCGCCGAGGATGTCATGCTCCGGGTCTCGGCCGAGGCCGAAGGGCAGGCCGCCGTCGACCGAATGGCCGACTTCGCCGGGAAGCTGCGTGCCGCAGTCTTCCACGCCCGGCTGCGGTCGCGCCGCTGATGAGCGAGGACTCGACGAGTCAAAGGCAGCAGTTCCCATCCGGTGCTGGGCCCCTGGGGCCCCCGGACTATGCGGGTCCCATGCTCTCCGATGTCGTTCCCGCCGCAGCGCTGAGCCTCGGTGCGGCCGACGCACTCGATGTGCCGATGTCCGATCGTGCGCGAACGCTCGGACTCGACCGGGAGTCCCGGGCGACGATCGTCGTGCTCATCGACGGTCTCGGGGAGCAGCAGCTGCGTCGCTACAGCGGATACACTCCCTTCTTCCGGGCACAGGCCGGAACACGCCGCACCCTGTCCGCCGGATTCCCGTCGACGACGGCGAACTCTCTGTCGTCGTTGGCCACGGGCCGCCTGCCCGGCGCCCACGGCGTGGTCGGCTACCGCGTCCTCGACCCGGAGAAGGATGCGGTGTTCAACCAGCTGACGTGGAACCTCGACGTCGACCCCGTCGCCTGGGTCCCCGATGCGACGCTCTTCGAACGCCTCACCGACGCCGGAATCGATGTGGTCAGCCTCGGAGAGAAGAAGTTCGCCGGACGCGGCCTCAACCGGGCCTCGCTGCGCGGCGGCAGATTCCGGGACTCGAAGACCCTGGAGGAGCGCTGTGCCCAGGCCCTGGCCGAGGCGAAGGCTCCGGGCCGCCGCCTCGTCTACCTCTATTGGGGCAATCTCGACAAGACCGGTCATGTGCACGGTGCGGACTCCGCGGCTTGGACCGAAGAGCTCGAACGCGTCGATCTCGCCCTGTCCCGACTCGCCTCCGACCTGCCGCAGGACGCGACCATGCTCATCACCGCCGACCACGGGATGGTCGACGTCGACCACGAACGCCGTTTCGACCTCGCTGAGCTCCCCGAGCTCAAGGCCGGCCTGCGACATGTCGGCGGAGAGCCGCGCGCACTGCATCTCTACGCCGCCGAGGGCGCGGAGGCGGACGTGCTCGCGGTCTGGCAGGAGACGCTCGGCGACCGCGGACTCATCCTGCCGAAGGCCTCGGCGATCGACCGCGGCTATTTCGGTCCTGTCGCCCCGCACGTCCATCCGCGGATCGGGGATTTCCTCGTCATCTGCACCGATGGCTTCGCCGTGGTCGATTCGGACGTGGAATCCGCCTCGGCGCTGGCTCTCATCGGTCACCACGGTTCCACCACGGAGCAGGAGCTGCAGATCCCGCTGCTCGTCGTGTGAGCGGTGCCGACTGCAGCCGAGATGACTCACCACCGACCTTCTGGGAGCACCCGTTGACGACGATCCGCTGGACCGAGGACGGCATCGGCCGCGCAGCCGACTGGCATTCGGAGAACGGGGCGCCGCCTCCCGCGACTGTGCAGATCATCGGAGACGAGACAACCGCCGACGAAGCCTGCCGGTTGGCACGTGCCGGAGTGGGACTGCTGTGGCGCGGAGACTTCCACAACGGCCGTCAACTCGTCCAGGCGATGAGCCGTCGGCTCAGAGGCGACCGAGGCGGAAACCGTGAAACCCCAGGGGGTCGACGTTCCGGCGGCCGTCGCGGCGGCCGGGGTCGAGCCCGCGACAGACGGGGCAGAGACCAATTCGTGGGATCCGGGGACAGCGATGGCCCTGCTCTCGACCCCGCTCTGTCATTCTTCGCGGAACGTGACGCCATCGAGCAGCGGGCCCGGCTGCTCGGCAGAGTCGTCGTCGAGCTCGGCCCGGACTTCGACCTCGCCCTGCGCCGTGCCCCCGACGTCGCCGCCGCCTGCCGCGCCGCCTACGGCCCGGCCGACGGACCGGTCTGCGTGTCGCTCACCGAACTCGGCGGAGTGCTCAGCGCTTATGAATGGCAGCTGCGAGGAGTCGAGATCCCGGCTCTGGGCGATTCCGTCCATCCGCGCTACGGCGTCTTCTCGCCTGTGCGGGGAGAGTACCTCGATCTCGTCGCGCAGACGCCCCTGCCGTGGGGAAGGAATGCCGGTTCGGTGTCGATCGGCACGGATTCCGCGCGGACGACCGGCACCGCATTCGACCTCGGAACGGGGACCGGAGTCCTCGCCGCGATCCTGCTGCGGCGCGGCGCTGCGACAGTGGTGGCCACCGACATCAACCCGCGCGCCGTCGCCTGCGCCAGTGAGAACCTCGACCGTCTCTGTCCTGGTGCCGATGTGAGCGTGATCGAGGGCGACCTGTTTCCGCCTGGTCGTGCCGACCTCATCGTGTGCAATCCGCCGTGGCTGCCGGCCCAGCCGACCTCGGCACTCGAGATCGGCATCTACGATCCGGACTCCGCTGTCCTCCATCGCTTCGTCGAGAGGCTGACCGACCACCTCACACCGGCTGGGGAGGGATGGCTGATCATCTCCGACCTCGCCGAACGATTGGGCCTCAGGCCCTCAGGTGAACTCCGCGAACGCATCGAGGCGGCAGGACTGCGCGTGCTCGAACGCATCGACACGGTGCCCCGCCATCCCCGCGCCGCTGATACCGCCGACGCGCTCCACGCTGCCCGCAGCGCCGAAGTGACCTCACTGTGGCGACTGGGACTGAGATGAGCTGCCGACCGCTCGGCCGATCCACGATATGACCGCAGTCGATCCGCGACAGGCGCGGAAGATAGGATGGAACACGTGACTTTTCCTCGAATCGGTGTCATTGGCGGCGGACAACTGGCACGCATGCTCGCCCCCGCCGCAGAAGCCCTCGGCGTCCGCTTCTCCGTTCTCGCGGAGACCGCCGACGCCCCCGCCACACAGGTCATCAACGAGGTGACCGTCGGTGACTATACGGACTATTCGACGCTCAAGGCCTTCGCCGAGACCGTCGACGTCATCACCTTCGACCACGAACACGTCCCACCGGAGCACCTGCAGGCTCTCGTCGAGGCCGGACACGCAGTGCGCCCCGGACCCGATGCCCTTATCTTCGCCCAGGACAAGATCCGGATGCGCACGAAGATGGACGAGCTCGGTCTGCCCAACCCCGCATGGGCGGAGATCACCTCGGCCGCCGATGTCGAAGCGTTCGCCGCTCGCGTCGGATACCCCTTCATCCTCAAGACGCCCCGCGGAGGCTATGACGGCAAGGGTGTGCGCGTCATCGACAGCCTCGACGAGGCCGTCGAGTGGCTGAACGAGGTTCCCCAGCTGCTCGCCGAGGAGAAGGTCGACTTCACCCGGGAGCTCGCCGTCATGGTTGGAAGGTCGCCGATGGGACAGACCGCAGTGTGGCCGGTCGTCGAGACCTGGCAGCAGAACGGGGTGTGCAAGGAGGCCATCGCCCCGGCTCCCGATCTGCGTGATGAGAAGGCGCGGGCCATCACCGAAGCGATCCTCACTGTCGCCGGCACCCTCGAGGTCACCGGCGTTATGGCGATGGAGATGTTCGAGACTGCCGAGGGCTTCCTCATCAACGAATTCGCGATGCGTCCGCACAATACCGGGCACTGGACCCAGGACGGAGCGGTGACGAGCCAGTTCGAGCAGCACCTCCGCGCGGTTCTCGATCTTCCCCTCGGCAGCCCCGCGGCACGGGAGGACGTGTCCGTGATGGTCAACATCCTCGGCGCCGATCACGAGGACCTCTATCTGCCGTACCTGCACGTCATGGCTCACGACCCGGCGGTCAAGGTCCACCTCTACGGCAAGGGGGTGCGCCCGGGTCGGAAGGTCGGCCACGTGAATGCCTACGGCGAAGATCGGCAGCTCGTGCTCGCCCGAGCGCGGCATGCCGCCGATTTCATCGCCGGCGTCGACGTCGATCCGCATCCGCAGATGCCCACTCCGGAGAACCTCCGGGCCGAGAGCGAATCCGGCGCACGCTGAACCCCTGCGCCGACTGCACCCCGGACCCATCCGACACCCATCCGCGGGTATCAATCGCCTGCAACGAAGGAAGCACAGATGACCACAGCGAATGAAGACTCCACTCCGACGGCGGCTCAGGTCGGCATCGTGATGGGTTCGGACTCGGATTGGCCGACGATGAAAGCCGCCGCCGACGCGCTCGACGAACTCGGCATCGAATCGAGCGCCGAGGTGGTCTCGGCCCACCGCATGCCCGAGGACATGGTCGACTGGGCGAAGTCAGCGGCCGCTCGCGGCGTCCGAGTGATCATCGCCGGAGCCGGGGGAGCGGCCCATCTGCCCGGAATGATCGCGTCGATGACCTCGCTTCCGGTCATCGGAGTCCCCGTGCCCCTGAAGTACCTCGACGGAATGGACTCGCTGCTGTCCATCGTGCAGATGCCCGGAGGGGTTCCCGTGGCCACCGTTTCGATCGGCGGCGCCAAGAACGCCGGCCTGCTGGCGGCGCGCATCCTCGGGGCCGGGCAGGGCGCCGAAGCCGAGGCTGTGCGCACGCGTCTCGACGACTATCGGAGCCAGCTGCGGCAGGTCGCTCTCGACAAAGGCCGGGCACTGCAGGAATAATAGGGCTTGCTGAACGTTTGATAAGTTTGAGGAGAATGATGTTCGACCTGTACCAGCCCAGCGAAGAGCACGAAGAGATCCGCGCCGCGGTCCGCAATGTCGTCGAGAAGAAGATCGCGCCGTTCGCGGCCGAGGTCGACGCGGACTCCCGCTACCCGCAGGAGGCGCACGACGCCCTCGTCGAGACGGATTTCTTCGCCGCGCACATCCCCGAAGAGTACGGGGGCATGGGCGCTGATGCGCTGGCAGTGGCGATCATCATCGAAGAGGTCGCACGCGGCTGCGTCTCGTCCTCGCTCATTCCGGCTGTGAACAAACTCGGCAGCATGCCCGTCCAGCTCGGAGGCAGCGAAGAGATCAAGAAGAAGTACTTCCCGTCCGTGGCCGCTGGAGAAGCAGGATTCTCCTACGGACTGTCCGAGCGCGAAGCCGGATCCGACACCGCATCGATGAAGACCCGCGCCGAACGTGACGGCGACGACTGGATCCTCAATGGTGTCAAGACCTGGATCACGAACGCCGGGGAGTCCGAGTACTACACGGTCATGGCCGTGACCGACCCCGACGGAGCGCGTGGACGCAACATCTCCGCCTTCGTCGTCGAGAAGTCCGATGAGGGCTTCACCTTCGGTGAGAAGGAGCGCAAGCTCGGCATCAAGGGCTCGCCCACCCGCGAGCTCCTCTTCGACAATGTCCGCCTGCCCGGCGACCGCATCGTCGGTGAGCCCGGGGAGGGTCTGAAGATCGCCCTGCGCACACTCGACCACACTCGAGTCACGATCGCTGCGCAGGCCGTCGGCGTCGCTCAGGGCGCGCTCGACTACGCCCTGGCCTACGTCAAGGATCGGCAGCAGTTCGGCAAGTCGATCGCCGATAATCAGGCGGTCCAGTTCATGCTCGCCGATATGGGCATGAAGCTCGAGGCTGCACGCCAGCTCACCTACACCGCTGCCGCCAAGAGCGAACGCGGCGACGACGACCTCACGTACTTCGGCGCCGCGGCGAAGGCCTTCGCCTCAGATGCCGCGATGGAGATCACCACGGACGCCGTGCAGCTGCTCGGTGGTGCCGGCTACGTCGTCGACCACCCGGTCGAGCGGATGATGCGCGATGCGAAGATCACGCAGATCTACGAAGGCACCAATCAGATCCAGCGCATGGTGATGGGGCGCAAGCTCCTCGCCTGAGCCGGGTTCGGACTCTCTGCGGCAGGCCGCACCTGGTCAAAGCTGCACGGTGCCGGCCGGTCCGTGTCGAACGGGCGCCGCGGGTTCCCCAGGCGGGAGTCTGCGGCGCCCGTTCTTCTGTCTGTGAAGAATCGCACACGCGACGAATCCGACATGCGCGGCGCGGATGTGCCAGAATCGATGGTTCTCACGCGACACAATAGGTGAACACAGTGGACTCTGAAGTGTCTTTGGCACAGTTGTCTGCTGTGGACACCCGATGGGGCGATACGGCCTCTGTGGCCACCCGCGGATGTCGATGCCGGTAGCAGTCCGTGAGCAGGGCCCGAAGCGAAGGGAAGTCAGTGGCCGAAACGAGATATGTGGACCCGATCCGCCACCCGTCGTATGCTTCGCAGCCGACGCGTGATGTGCGGGCGTGGCTTCTGCTGCTCGTCACGGCTCTCGTGCCCGGGGGAGTGCAGCTTCTCTTCGGCCACCGCCGTTGGGCGAAGATCTCTCTGTCGATCACCGCCATCAGTTGGATCCTTGCTCTGATCGCCGGAGTGATCGTCCTCATCAGCCGGACGTTCCTCTTCACCATCGGCACGAATCCCTTCATTCTCACGTTTCTGACCATCTGGGTGCCCGTCATCGCGATCAACTGGGCGGTGTGCCTGTTCGACACCCTGCGTCGCATCCGGATCGTCACAATCTCCCGGAGGGCCCGCAAACGCTTTGTGGCGGCCTTCTGTGCCCTCCTGCTCATCGTCGTCGGCCCCTTGGCTTGGGGGACGACGATTCTCAACTCGCAGCGCGGACTGATGAGCGACCTGTTCGCCTCGGGCAAGGCACTCAAACCTGTCGACGGCCGATACAACATCCTGCTGCTGGGCTCGGATGCCGGAAAGGGGCGGACGGGAATCCGTCCGGACTCGCTGTCGCTGGTCTCGATCGATGCGAAGACCGGCAAATCCGTCATCATCGGCCTGCCTCGCAATATGGAGAACGTGCCGTTCCCGGACGACTCTCCGCTGCACAAGCACTACCCGCAGGGATACAACTGCGGTGACGAATGTCTGCTCAACGCCGTCTTCCAGCAGGGCGAACGGCACAAGGACGAGTTCGAGGACCCGAAGACCGCCGGCGAGCAGGCGACGATGGACGCCGTTTCGGGCGCCACCGGTCTCGAGGTCCAGTACTACGCGATGATCAATCTCAAGGGATTCGAGAACCTCATCGACTCCCTCGGCGGAATCACCCTCGTCTCCGGCAAGCGAGTGCCGATCTCGTCGAAGGTCGATCCGACCACGGGCGAGCACGGGCCGGTCAAGGGATGGATCGAACCGGGCAAACAGAAGCTCGACGGCTTCCACGCGCTGTGGTTCGCCCGCTCCCGAGAGTTCTCCAGCGACTACGAGCGGATGGTCCGCCAACGCTGCGTGCAGACGGCGATGGTCAAACAGCTCGACCCGGCCACTGTTCTCACCCGCTACCAGTCGATCGCGAAAGCCACTCCTGGGGCCGTGTCGACGGACATTCCCTCGTCGCAGGTGGACTCGTTCGTCGACCTCGCGCTCAAGGTGAAGTCGCAGAAGATCGAATCCGTCGACCTCACCCCGCCGCGCATCACTCCGTCACAGCCCGACTTCGATGTGGCACATCAGCTGGTAGCCGATAAGATCGAGGAGTCGTCGAAGTCCTCCGATGAGGACAAAGGCGCGTTCTCGGTTCCCGGAGGCGACCTGTCAGCCGCTGCCGGAGTCGATGCGGGACTCGATCCGAACCCCGGGTCAGGGCCGCAGCTGCTGGCACAGGGTGCCGGCGACAACTCTGCTGACAACGGCGAAGACGCCGACGCGAAGGCGATCTGCTACGTGCCGTGAGGCGCCGCTGTGGGGTCGGTCGTGATGAGACCAATGACCGAATCGGTCGATCCCATGACGATTCCGGGAAAATCTTTTGCTCGGTGTGTCCCTTGCCAATGCTGGGAACCACACTCGTGTAATTAGAATATTCTGCTCTGTGGCTAGTCTGACACGCCGAAAATGTGTAACAATTTTGAGATGTTGGGGTTGCCCACCGTTCTGCCAACGGTGAAGGGGACCTCGAGGCCTGAACTTCCCTGTCTTCCTCGAAAAGGCTGTAACGATGAAATATCTATTGCCCACTGTTGCGGGCTGCGCTTCTATTGCGCTGGTCGGCACCTTAGCGGTCACGGCACCGTCGGCTTCCGCAGCCACGACGTCGCCTGATGTGTCCAAAGAGGCGCTGAACGTCAGCAAAGAGGGACTCAACGTCCCCGGTGCCCGCGATTCCAGTGATTCCACCGCCACTGCCGCCAACCAGAGCGCCACGAGCAATCTGCCGAATATCTTCAAGTCGCAGACTGCCCTGGCCTCGGCCAAAGTGCCCGATATCGTCAACGCCTCGGCGTCGGCGTCTGCAGGTTCGGTCAACAACGTCTCCGCCGGACTGACCTCCGGAGCAGACGAGGCCGCGCCGTCCGAGGGATCGGCTCCGTCCGAGACCGAGCAGGCTCCTGCCGAGGGCGCGGAGACCGAGACCCCGAAGTCCGAGGACGAAGGCGCAAAGGATGCGTCCGACGAGTCGAAGGCCGAGGGCGAAGACGACATCTCCGGTTCGGTCCGTCAGAAGACCGAAGACGGAGTGAACATCGCGCTCATCTCCGATGTCCTCGACGTTCCCGCGAACAATCCGAGCCTTGTCGGCTTCACCTTCTCCGAGTCGAAGTCCAATATCCGCATCCAGGTCCGCACCAAGCAGGGCTCGGAATGGGGCAATTGGGACACCCTGGACGAAGAGCAGCAGGAAGAAGCCCAGAACAAGGGTTCGGAGCCGATGACGGTGTCGAACGCTTCCGCTGTGCAGATGCGCATCCTCGGTGACTCCGCCCCGAGCGAGGCCGAACTCGTCCTCGTCGATCCGAAGCGGGACGCCGGAGACGCTCAGGCCGTCGCCGAGAACGATCCCGTCGAGCTCGACGATCAGGTCGGCGGCGACTCCGCGGGCACTGACAGTGCGCCGGAACAGTCGACCGAAGACTCGACCGACGCCGAGGCGGCATCCGCAGAGAACGTCGACGCGACCGCCGGTGCGACGGTGACCAACCAGAACTACGTACCCGGATCGTCGACGGTGGACACCGTGGCGAAGAAGGTGTCGAAGCCGAAGATCGGCTCGCGCAGCTCGTGGGGTGCCAAGGCCTACCGCGGCAGCCCCGACTACGCCAGCGGCATCAAGCAGGCCGTCGTTCACCACACCTCCGGGTCGAACAGCTACTCGGCTGCCGACGTTCCCGGAATCATCCGCGGTATCCAGGCCTACCACCAGCAGGGCCGCGGCTGGAACGACATCGGATACAACGTCGTCGCAGACAAGTACGGCCGTCTCTGGCAAGCCCGCGGCGGTGACGTCTCGAAGGCCGTTATCGGCGCTCACGTCGCCGGACACAACACCGGAACCTTCGGCATCTCCGTGCTGGGTACCTACAACAGCGCGGCCCCGCCGAAGAAGACACGCGACGCCGTCGCCTCGGCGATCGCCTGGAAGTTCTCGATCAACGGAATCTCCAAGGCGACGAAGTCGAACCTGGTCGGCCACCGCGATCTGGGACAGACCGACTGCCCGGGTGACGCCTTCTACGCCAAGCTGGGTGAGATGCGCTCGACGGTCAACTCGATCCTGAAGACCGGCGAACAGCCCAGCGACAGCAAGGACGATTCGGACGACAAGTCCAAGGATGACTCCAAGAAGGACGACGACAAGAAGACCGAGAAGCCGAAGGCGAAGACCTCGATCGAGAAGTACGCCGAGAAGAACAAGCTCGGCAAGGCTCTCGGCAAGGAATACGACGTCAAGGGCGTCGCTGGTGCCAAGGCACAGAAGTTCGAGAAGGGCACGGTCTACTGGTCCAAGAAGACCGGCGCCTACCACCTGTCCGGAGCGATCGCTTCGGCGTACAAGGGCAATGCAGTCACCGACTTGGGGCTGCCCACCTCTGCGGAGAAGGGCGGCCTCAAGGGCGGGGGCGTCGCGCAGCGCTTCGAAAAGGGCTCGTTCTACTGGTCGAAGAACACCGGCGCTCACTACACCTCCGGCACAATCATGAAGTACTGGGGTGACAAGGGGACCGTCAAGGGTCACCTCGGTTACCCCAAGTCGGACGTGGTCTACAAGAAGGGCCGCGGTGAGCAGCTCTTCGAAGGCGCACGTCTGGTCTGGGCCGAAGGCTACGGAACCACCGAGTTCTCTCCCAAGGGTTCGATCGCAGGCGGAGTCAGCGACGACAATGCTCCGGGCGGCACGACGCCACCGGGAGACGATTCCACCGATGACAAGTCGCCTGCAGGCTCCGGGGAAGGTTCTGCAGACGACAAGGACTCGAAGGACGATAAGTCCAAGGACGATTCCAAGAAGGACGACTCCAAGAAGGATGACAAGTCCAAGGACGATAAGAAGAAGGACGACGACAAGAAGAAGGACAAGCCGTCCAAGGCCGAGAAGATCGCGGCCCAGCGTGCGTCCATCATCAAGGATGCGAAGGCCAACCTCGGCGTCAAGTACGTCTGGGGCGGCACCTCGCCGAAGTCCGGTTGGGACTGCTCGGGCTACACCCAGTACGTCTATGGCAAGAACGGCATCAAACTGCCGCGCACAACCAGTCAGCAGCGTTACGCCGGCAAGGAGATCTCGCTCAAGGACGCCAAGGCCGGCGATCTGATCTGGATCCCCGGTCATATCGGAATCATCTCCGAGACCAAGGGCCAGATGTACGATGCCGGCTCGACGCGGACAAACACCACGAAGCGCAGCTACAGTTGGATGCTGAACCGTGGAGCCAAGGTCATCCGCGTAGTCGGCTGACACCAGGCATCGAGGACAGGGCGTACAGCGCCTGCCGGCCAGTGCCCCGAGGACGATCCCATTGTGGATCTCCCTCGGGGCACTGTCTGGTTTCCCAGACGATTCAGGACGCGGCAGTGACCGGGCCATATGTATCTGCGCAGGTGACAAGCGGTGAATAGATTGTGACTTCGGCTGAACAGTGAGTGAAGTGCCGACCCCGGCCACGACGGCGGGGCTAGGCTGGACTGAGCACAACCGAAAATCACCGGATGTGAATCCGACTCGATCCTGTCAAAGGGGGCCCGCAGTGCATCGTCTGCACAACACGGTCAAGAAGTTCGAATGGGGCAGCACCGACGCGATTCCCGCGATCCTCGGCACAGTCCCGGACGGCACCCCCTGCGCGGAACTCTGGCTCGGAGCCCACCCGGTCAGCCCCTCTCGACTCGATGTCGGGCACACGCGGGCTCAGGCTCCGCTGGAACAGCAGAACCGCCTCGGCGGGCAGCAGACGACGGGCGGCGTGGCGACCGAGGCCGAGCCTCGGCTCGGACCCAACCTCATCGAGTACCTGGCGGGGGACCCTGAAGGTCTGCTCGGCCATGACTCCCTCGAGTCCTTCGGAGCGCGACTGCCGTTCCTGCTCAAAGTGCTCTCGGCGAGCAAGGCCCTGTCGATCCAGGTGCACCCGAACCGCGAACAGGCCCGGGCCGGATTCGCCGCCGAGGAAGCGGCCGGACCGGCACTGGACGCTCCCGACCGGAACTTCAAAGACGCCTCGGCGAAACCGGAGCTCATCTACGCCCTCACCGACTTCCACGCGCTCACGGGATTCCGCCCGCGCAAGGCAGTGCGAGCGACGTTCGAACGGATGCTCTCCCAGCCGCTGACTCCGCCGTCCTTGGACGTGCTCGGAGCGATCATCGCAGCGCTGAAGTCCTTCAGCGAGTCCAAGGCGCTGTCTCGAGCAGTCGAAATCATCCTCAGCGATCCGCGGACACCCGGGCTCGTCGACGAGGTGGCCGCCCACGGAATCGACGAACTGCCGGTCGGACACATCAGCAGGTCAGGCAGTGCGGTCGATCCGGCGCAGACGTTCTGCGAACTCGTTACCGACTATCCCCATGACCCCGGTGCGCTGGTCGGACTCATGCTCAACCGGGTTCACCTGCAGCCGGGTGAAGCGCTGACCATGGACGCCGGAGTGCTGCATGCCTACCTCTTCGGCACAGGCATCGAGATCATGGCCTCGAGCGACAACGTCGTGCGCGGCGGGCTGACCTCGAAGCACATCGACATCGAACAGCTGTCGAAGATCACGGACTTCCACGCCGGTGCACCTAGGATGGTCGAACCCGATCACTCGGGAATGCTGCTGGGGCCCACCGATGATTTCGCACTGCAGGCACTGCGGTGCCCACGCATGACGACGGTGGAACGGCGCGGTGCTGCGATAGTGCTGTGCACCGCGGGAACTGTCACACTCAGCTCGCTCGGCTCGACGCTCACCCTCGAACGTGGGCAGAGCGCGTTCATCGCGGCCAACGAACCGACGGTGACGGCCGATGGCCACGGCGACTTGTTCGTGGCGACCACCGGACTGAACTCCGGAGCTGCCGGGCGCTGAGCACGCGCTGTCCGCCACCACCGGCGGCTGAGCTCGTCTGCTCAACTCACCCCTGCGAATCTTACCCACCCCTGCGAACCGGTGTGCAGGGCCGCTGCAGAGTGATTGTTGGGTCGATCCGCGGTGATTTCTTCAACGTCACCACCGTGGATCGACCAGACAATCTGCGTTTCCAACGGTGTCGAGCAACGTCCGACGCCTCGGGTGGGCGAATCCGGTGTTCGGAGTCGGTCGACGCCAGCGCGTGGGCGGTCAAGACTGCGGTCGACGCCAGCGCGTGGGCGGTCAAGACTGCGGTGCGCCGGCGGCAGAACACAGAACAGTGGTCACGTTCGGATACTTCTGAGCGATCAGAGCATCCGAACGTGACCACTGTTCGATCACCGAGTGTCCTCGTTCGGACACTTCACGCGTGGGGCCCGGGCTGGTCGCCTGGAACTCAGGCGGCGACCTCGATGGTGGGGACGTCCTCGGGGACGATCACCTCGGCGCCGGTCTTCTCCTTGACTTCGTCGACGGTCACGCCCGGGGCGAGTTCGACGAGGGTGAACGCGTCACCGCTGACGTCGAGGACGGCGATATCGGTGATGATGCGCTCGACGACGCCCTTTCCGGTCAGCGGCAGTTCGCACGACTTCAGCAGTTTGTGCGAACCGTCCTTGGCGACGTGGTCCATGATGACGATGACGCGCTGGGCACCGTGCACGAGGTCCATCGCGCCGCCCATGCCCTTGACCATCTTGCCCGGGATCATCCAGTTCGCGATGTCTCCGTTCGTGGCCACCTGCATGGCGCCGAGGATCG
Source organism: Brevibacterium sp. MGP-B1 (assembly GCF_057766545.1). NCBI lineage: Bacteria > Bacillati > Actinomycetota > Actinomycetes > Micrococcales > Brevibacteriaceae > Brevibacterium > Brevibacterium sp. MGP-B1. Next base: position 763,296 of record NZ_CM173407.1, read on the forward strand.
CGGCGTTGATCTTGCCGCCGCGGATCATCCCGAAGCTCGCCGCAGAGTCGAAGTACGCGGCGCCCGGGTTCATCGTGACGATCTCCTTGCCCGCGTTGATGAGGTCGGGGTCGATCTCATCCTCGGTCGGGTACGGGCCGACGCCGAGCAGGCCGTTCTCCGACTGGAGCACGAGGTGGACACCCTCGGGCAGGAAGTTCGGCACCAGGGTCGGCATGCCGATGCCGAGGTTGACGTAGCTGCCGTCTTCGAGTTCCTGGGCGGCACGGGCCGCCATCTGATTGCGTGTCAATGACATTTCTGTGTCTCCTCAGGCTTCTCGTACGGTGCGCTTCTCGATGGGCTTGTCTGCCACCTGTTCGGGCGTCAGCGGCACCACGCGGTGAACGAAGACGCCTGGCACGTGGACCATGTCCGGATCGATCTCGCCGGGTTCGACGAGCTTTTCGACTTCGGCGATGGTGATGCGAGCCGACTGTGCGGCCGGGGGATTGAAGTTCCGCGCCGAGGAGTGGAAGACGAGGTTGCCGTGCCGGTCACCCATCGCGGCACGCACAAGTGCGTAGTCGGGAGCCAAGGACTTCTCGAGGACGTATTCCTTCTCTTCTCCGAAGGTGTCGAAGACCTTCGTCTCCTTGGCCGGAGATTCCTTGACGACGTTGCCGTCCGCGTCGTACTTCCAGGGCATGCCGCCCTCGGCGACCTGCGTCCCAGCGCCCGTGATGGTGAAGAAGCCCGGGATGCCGGCGCCTCCTGCCCGCAGCTTCTCCGCCAGGGTGCCCTGCGGGGTGAGTTCAACCTCGAGTTCACCGGAGAGGTACTGACGGGCGAATTCCTTGTTCTCGCCGACATACGAGGCGATGATGCGGCGGAGTCGTCCGTCGGCGAGCAGGATGCCCAGTCCGCGGCCGTCGACGCCGGCGTTGTTCGAGATCACCTCGAGGTCTTTGGCTCCCTGGTCCTGGAGGGCCCGAATGAGGAATTCGGGCACGCCCACGACACCGAAGCCGCCCACGGCGATCGATGATCCATCTGCAATGTCGGCCACCGCTGCTGCGGGGGTATCAACTACTTTGTCCATGTGCCCAGTGTGCCATGGACCACTCCCAGCCCGGCGGCCAGGTCCGTGATGCGAGCGTCGTCGACTCTGCTGGTGAGCAGGACCTCACCACCGCCGAGGAGGTGCTGCAGAAAGCGCGGCCATTCGCCCGGCAGCGGGGTCGAGTTCGAGGCGAGCAGTCCCTGCGGACGGGCGGCGTCGGTCGACTCGGAACTCGTCCAGTCGATGGCCTGACCGTCCACTTCGAGGATTCCCGAAGCGTCGAGGCGGCGTGCAGTGACATCGGGGTAGGCGCGGATGGCGGAATTGACGTCGATGAAGTCGGTATCGACCGGGGTGCTCAGTGCCAGGGCCGGGGGATTGAAGACGAAGACCTCGTCGGCGTCGGCCACCTGGTCATCATCCTCGTGGCCGAAGGGAACGAGGGCCATGAAGTCCTCGTCCGGTGCCGCGTTCGCGATGACGACGCGGCCCCCGGCCAGCAGGACGCTGAGGACAGCGACGAGTTCGCGCCAGTGCAGCCCCTCCGGCAGGGGAGCGAAGAGAGTGAAGTCCGGTCCGAGGTCGTAGTCGCCGAAGAGCCCGACTCCCTTATTCACCCAGTTCGAGACGACCGGGCCGGTGAGGTCGAGTCGTTCGAAATCGGGTCCGCGCCAGATGAGGACGGGCCCACCGGTGCGCGCGATGACTGAGAGATCCATATCCGCTTCCATGTTCGTGTTTCGAGGGCAGTCTGCCGGGAGGGTCAGGGAACGATGAGGCCGATGTCGATCGTCACCCCGCGGGGGAAGGCCCCGAGCTCACCATCGACCCAGTGATAGCGCGTTGAGGCGCTGAGATCCTCGGCGAAGAGGGCTGTATGGAGGCGTTCGACGAGCGATCCGAGCCCGACCATCGCCTCGAGCAGGGGCGGTCCGCCCGACTGAGCGGTCGCCGGCGAGTCAGAGGGGCTGAGCGTGATCCGCGATCCCGACCCCTCGATGCGCATCCGCCATGCCGCATGGCCGGGAGTCCGCGACTGCCCGGCGCGGACGACGCGGATCGCCCGAGACACCCTTTCGAGGATGTCGTCGCTGTTGTCGCCGGCAGGGGCGCTGCCGGGCAGGTCGGTGACTCCCAGACCGCGCTGAATGGCTTCGACATGGCCGTGTCGGAACCAGTCCTCGCCGAGGTCGCGGGAGAGTGCACGGGCGCCTTCGCGGCCGTTGTCGAGGTATCCGCCGGCTCCGCGGACCAACGCCATGGGCAGTCCGCGGGAGGAGCCCTTGACCAAGTCGGCGGCCGCTGCGATCTCATCGGCGATCGCGCGCACCGTCACGGTCTGGACGCGCCCGTCGTCGTCGGGGCGACCGCGCTGGTCGTCGAGACCGGAGAAGCCGGACAGGCCGATGGCGATATCGCCGACCCCGACCCGCCACGGCCGTGAACTCGTATCCGAGATGACCAGACCGATGCGCACCTCGAAAGCCTGCTCGACCCGTCGGCGCAGGCCGTCGGCGGACCGATCGCTGTCGAGCGGGTGGAGGATGACGGCACCGCCGGAGTTCGACTGGTCGAGACCCGCTGCTGCCTGAACGGTGCCCGCCGGGGTGCGCACGATCTGCACGGTGGTGCCGGAGCGATAGGAGCGTTCAGCGACCAGGTGGGTGCCGGTCTCCGCGACGAGCTCCTCGAATTCGGCACGATCCGACACCGCGCGCAGGCGTCCCTCGGCCTTGGAGACGACTTTCGAGGCGACGACGAGGATATCGCCGTCCTTGAGGTCGATGCGGTTGCGCCGGAGGGCGTTGATGAGGATCGCGGAGAGGTCGGAACCCGACGCGATCTCTTCCTCGACGGGAGGTGCGTAGACGGTGAGCAGACGGTCATTCATGCCAAGCCACCGGTGATTCCACTCTCATCTCTCCATAATCCCATTGTGGGTGCCCACTTTCTAAATTCTCCAGATTTGCTCAGGCGAATCCCACAGGTTGTGCCCTATGGCTGGGCCGTGACCTATATATGGGGTTCCGGGCGCGTGTGCATGTGAACGCGTGTTCGAATAGCGTCTCACGGGGTGTCTCGATACTCCATAAGGGCTTGACGGGGCGGTAATGACACGCGTGTAATTTATACCTAAGGGGAACGCGCCGAGCAGGGATCCTTCAGGATTCGACCGTACATCGGACTGATCGCCTCAGTCACGGTACTGGACCTGCTCGAGCGTGAGAAAGGGGAAAACCGTGCAAAGTGCACAGAGAGAATGGCGGGAGAGAGAAGATTTCACCGCCGGACCGGGAGTCACCTCCCGCCGTGCCGAAGACTGGTTCATCGAACCGGGAGCACGTACACCTGAGACGCTGCCGGATCCGCTGGCCGTCGATCCGAGTGATCTGACGCCGCTGCCGCCGGACAACTCCGCCGTCTCTCCGCTGTCCCTGCTCCTGGGAGCCGCAGACGACGGTGAACTGTCCTGGCAGGACCAGGCCCTCTGCGCTCAGACCGACCCCGAGGCGTTCTTCCCGGAGAAGGGCGGATCGACTCGTGAAGCCAAGCGGGTCTGCGCCTCCTGCGACGTCCGTTCCGAATGCCTCGAATATGCTCTCGCCAACGATGAGCGCTTCGGCATCTGGGGCGGAATGTCCGAACGCGAACGCCGCCGGCTCAAGAAAAAGGTCGTGTGAGTCAAGCCGTCACCATCGTCGTCGTCTCCGGCGACGATGCCAGCAAGGTCGAGCTCGAATCAGCTCTTCGTCCGCACTACCCCGAGATCCCCGTGGTGGATCTCGGGGGGCGGACGGTCCGCGAAGCCGGTGAGATGCCGGAGATCGCGGAGTCGGATTTCCTGTGGTTCCTCACCCCTGACTCCCGTCCCGAACCAGACTGCCTCGATGAGCTGCTCGACGCCATCGGGGAGACGGAATCCATCGCCGCCGTCGGGCCGAAGCTCATATGCTCCGGCCGCATCGTCTCCGCCGGAGTGAGCACCACCTCGGCGGGGGAGCGTTTCAACCCCGTCGGCTCCGGGGAGATCGACCAGGGCCAGCGCGACAGTCAGATCGAAACTCTGGGTCTCGATCTGCCGGGCCTGCTCATGGCCACCACCGAACTCGAGCGCATCGGGGCACCCTCCCGTGTGCTCGGTCCCGCCTACTCCGGTCTCGAATACTCCCGTCGTCTGCGCGACCTCGGCGCCCGCGTGCTGCTGGCCCCGCGTGCGCGGATGGAGATCTCAGCTCCGTCCGCTGCCCGGCTCGGCTCCTCGCCCCACCCACCGAGGTCGAAGACCCAGATCCGGACGGAGCAGCGCTACCGTCTCAGCCTCGCCGGTCAGGGGCTGGTCTCACTGTTCTGCCTCCTTGCTCTCGGCCACCTCGGCCGCATCATCGGCGGGCTGCTGTCGAATAGCTTCCGTCCTGCCGGGTGGCACCTCGGTGCGCTCATCGGCCTTCCCGCAGATGTGTCGACCACCGCCCCGCTGAGACGCGCCAACGCCCGTCGCAACCGTGTGGCCAGACGATCGAACACCGGACATGTCGCCGCGCTCTACGCCGATGACGAAGAACTCGCCGTTCAACGCCGGACGATGAGCGGCGAGAGCGACGGCTCTCGTCCGGCTGAGGTTCCCACCGGCGGCCCCGACGCCGATGCCGAACTCAACCCGGTCGGCGACACCGAAGAGGCCATCGACTCCTTCTCCCGTCTGGAGATCTCCGGCGGTTCCAGTCTGCTGCGTGCACCCCTGACCTATGTGATCCTCGCCGCCGTGGTGATGAGCGGGGTCATCAGCTTCCGACTCTTCGGCCCCGGCCACCTCGACGGCGGCGCCCTGGGCTCGACCGACATCGGCCTCGGTGAGATCGTCGACCGTCTCCTCGGACGTCACCTCGACGTCTCGACCGGTGCGGCGGTGCCGGCCGACCCCTACCACCTTGTCCTCGGTGTGCTCTCCCTCCTCTTCTTCGGCCATGTCGATGTCATGGTCCGCTCCCTGCTGTTGGCCGCACCGATCCTGGCCGCCATCACCGCCTACGCGGGCGCGGGGAGTGTGCTGGCGCGGCGGTGGGTGCGCGGCTTCGCCGCACTGCTGTGGATCGCTTCTCCGCTGTTCACGGCCGCATTGTCGGACGGCCGCCTCGGTGTGCTCCTCGTCTGGATCTGTGCCCCGCTGGCGGTGCTGACTCTGCGCCGCAGCCTGACGACCGGATCGATCGCTGCGGCAGCCGGCACCGGCCTGCTGCTGTTCGTCATCACCGCAGGCATTCCACTGCTCCTGCTGGTCACGGTCCTCGGCACAGCGGTGCTTCTCGTGGCAGGTCGCGGCCTGCGCCATCTGTGGCTGCTCGCCCCGACCGTGTTCCTGGGCTGGCCGTGGCTGTGGGCCGTCGTCCGCGAGCCGGGAACTCTTCTCACGATGCCCGGACAGACCACGGCCACCGAGTCCGCGCCGACCTATCTGCTTGCCGTCGGGTTCCCCGCTCCGCTCGACATGTCCTGGCTGACGAAGCTGATCTCTGATCTCGGCTTCGGCGGGGTCTCTGCCGGCACCCTCGAACTCTGGGCGCCGGTCCTGATGCTGCCGATGCTCATCCTGGCCTTCTTCACCCTCATCGAAGCCCGGCTCGAACTCTCCCGCCTGACCTGGGCGGTCGGACTTTACGTCGGCGGTCTCATCCTCGCCGCGATCCAGGTGCACCTGCCGGCGGAGACGGGACCGTTCCACCTCATCGCCTCATACCCCGCAGCGGGACTGACCCTGGTCAGCCTGGGGTCGATCCTGCTGCTATCCCTCGGCGCCGACCGCACCGTCGGTCGCCGCCCCGGGCGCAGCCGAGATGCCGGTTCGTCGTCTGCGAAGAGTGCGGCCAAGGGAGTCTCCGCGGCTTCCGGTCGGCTGCCGATGCGCGGCCTTGTCGGGCTCGTGACCGTAGCGGCTATCGGGCTCATCGCCATCGGCGCCGGCCGGGCCACGTCCTCGCCCGAGGCGGTCACCGCGACCTCCGACAGCAACGTCCCCGCGCTGGCCGCTGACCGCGCAGCGGGGGAGACCCAAGCGCGCACCCTCCGCTTGGACAATGTCGACGGAGAGGTTCTGGCCACCCTCATCGCCTCGGCCGACGGCACGGTGCTGGGCACCTCGACGGTGGCCTCGGCAGAAACCGTCGGAGGGTGGCCGTGGCAGCGCCGCCCGCTGCCGATCACCCCCGATCAGGTGCTCGTGGCTCAGGCCGCGTCCGCGCTCTCGGCCGATGACGCCGGTGACCTCGGCAGCATCCTCGGCGAACTCGGAGTCGATTTCGTCCTCGTCGGCCCCGAGGCCGGCAGCCTGACCAACTCGGTATCCGTCTCCGAGGGCCTCCTTCCTGTCGGACCCACCTCGTCGGGACAGCTGTGGCGCGTCGACAAACCCTACAGCGGCCGTTTCCTCATCCGCGACGCCGAAGGCCAGGTGTCCACGGCGGCGATGAAAGGCACCACGGCGACGGTGCCGGCCGGTCAGGAGGGGCGTACCTTGACCATCGCCGATGCCGCGCACGGCATCACCGCGAGCATCGACGGCGAGCCGCTGCCGCAGCCGAAGCCCGGCGAAGAGGCGCGGGCAAGCGAATTCGACCTCCCTGCAGCCGGGGGAACGGTCGAGATCTCGCTGAACTCACCCCTCTACCCGATCGGTGTCACCGTCGGATGGGTGCTCGGACTGCTCAGCCTCATCGTCGCCATCCCCTTCGGCCGGGCGGGAAATGTGACGCGGAAGACCGGCCGTGAGGAGCCGCAGGCATGAAGCACCAGCGCAGCATCGTCACCTTCACGGCCATCGCCGTGCCCGGGGTGCTCGTGGCCATGACCTCGTTCCTCACCCCGCTGACCCCCGGCACGCTGGACCGCAGTCCGGAACAGGTGCGCATGCCCACCGCGGACACCCGCGTCGTCTGTCCCGGCCCCCTGCTCACATCAGGAGAAGCCGAAGGCACCGACGCCGAATTCGTCGACGATTCTAAGGTCTCGACCCGTGTCGTCTCCGCCTCCGCACCGATCGGCGCCGCAGACGGATCGACCTCCTCGGCTCGTCTCCAGGTCGCCGATCTCGGCGGTTCGATCGACTTCGACAATCCCTCCGGCCAGGGCTTCGTCTCCGGCGACGACAGCATCGACTCGACGAAGCTCGTCACCGGTTTCGCCCGTCCTGGGGCTCCGGCCCTGACAACCGGCCTCGAAACCGTCGAAGGCAGCTCCGGTGACCTCACGGGCCTCGCCACCCTCACCTGCGCCCAGGCATCGAGCAGCTTCCGGATCGTCGCCGGATCCGGAGCCACCGGCTCGAACTCGCAGCTGCTGCTGAGCAACCCGGGAGACGTTCCCGTCCAGGCGAAGGTTGCGCTCATGACCCCGGGCGGCGAATCCGCTGAGCCGACCGAACTCAGCATCAAGGCCGGTCAGCAGCGTGCCGTCCCACTGGGCGGTCTGGCAGGAGGGGCCGAGGCCCTCGCCGTCGATGTCACCGTCGACGGCGGAGTCCTGGCCGGTTCCGTCCAGGAGACCGTTCTCGACGGACTCAAACCGCAGGGCATCGACCTCGCTGCCGGCGGGGCAGGGGCCGATCGCCAGCAGGTGCTCACCGGGCTCAGCGGCAAGGACGCGCGAGTCCGGGTCGCGAACCCGAGCAGCGACCTCGCCGAGGTATCGCTGAAAGCGTACGGGCCGGACGGAGAGATCGACATTCCCCGTTCCTCGATGACCGTTGTCGGTCGCGGTGTCGCCGAGGCCGATCTCGGGGACCTCGACGCCACGAGCCTCGTCGTCGAATCCTCTCAGCGCGTCCAGGCCGGAGCCTTCATCGGCAAAGACGGTGAGAAGGGAGCCGCCGACTTCGGCAGCATCCCGTCGACCGACTCCCTCGCGGAGACCCAGATTCTGGCGCTTCCTCGCACCGGCGAGTCCTCCCTGAACCTCTCTCCCGGTCAGGGACAGGTGCAGGTGCAGGGAATGCTCGACGACGGTTCGCTGACCGATCCTCAATCGATCGACCTCAACCCGACGGGAACGACCGTGCTCAATCCGAGCGACGTCTCCGAGGAGTCGGTGCGCGCACTCGTCCTCAAAGGATCCCAAGCCTCGGGCTCACAGGCCGATGGGGTGCATGCGACCCTCGTCGTGACCACCGAGGACGGAATCTCCACGGTCGTCCCGGCGCCTGCCCCGGCAGGTGTGGCCTATCGGGATATCCGGCTCGGCTGAGGTCTCACGAACCAGGTTCCTGCGGTGACTGCGGATCTCAGGTGTGACGGAGGATATCGACCTGGTCCGCCACCACCTCGGCGATGAGCGCATCCCGGGCGTCACTGCCGGCATGATCTTCAATCACCCGCCGATAGAGGACGATATGGGTGGGACGGTCCCCGGCCGCCGGGAACACACGGCCGAAGCTCGGTTCGGTCGAACTCGCCGGTGGGACGGAATCGACGGCCAGCACCACCTCGGCGAGGAGGACGGGTTCGTGCCTGCGCATGCGGGCGAACTCGGCGGCCGCGACCTTCGCAAAACTCTCCGCCCGACTCAGCCGCGCGGGCACCTCGGCCCGGTGCAGCGGAGACCGCAGACCCCGCCCATGTCGGTCGCGATGTCGCCTTGGTCTCATAGCACTTCATTCTACGTGCGGTGCCGCCGTGCCTGAGCGAAGCGGCGGGGTGCGGCGTGTAGAGTGTGGGACTGTGTCAGCCGTGAGAATGTGTTCAAAAGTCAGCTGTTCGCGCCCCGCCGCCGCCACCATGACGTACGTGCACGCCGACGCGACCGTCGTCATCGGACCTCTGGGCAGGCGCGCCGAACCGGGCGCTCATGACCTGTGCGCCGAACATGCGGCGAAGCTGACCCCGCCCGTGGATTGGCAGCTCATCCGCATCGACTCCGGGCAGGCCCCACCCGAACGCAGCCATGACGACCTGCTGGCGATCGCCGACGCCGTCCGCGAGGCCGCCGATCGCGCCGATCAGACCCCGGCCCGGAACGCACCGGGACCGGCCGACGATCCGGCCGCTTCGGGACGTCGACACGGTCACCTGCGCATCATCGGCGACTCATGAGCCACCGCGAGCCGGACCCGACCCGAATCGAACCCGCACAGCAGATCCTGATCGACTCCGAACTCGGACGAGCCCGGACGGCTGCCCTCGACGCCGCCGTCGGAGCCTATGACATCCGCGGTCGCATTCCCGACCAGCTCGACGAGGACATCCTGTTCGCCCTCGGTTGGGCGACGGCCCGCGCCATGGCAGAGATCCACACCGCCGCCGAGGTGGTCATCGGCCACGATATGCGCCCGAGCTCTCCCGGATTCGCCCACTCCTTCGCCGCGGGAGTCGAGGCTGCCGGCTCGACGGCCGTCCTGCTGGGGCTGTGCTCGACCGATCAGCTCTACTTCGCCTCAGGAATCTTCGATCTGCCCGGCGCCATGATCACGGCCAGCCACAACCCCGCCGACTACAACGGGATCAAGATCTGCGGACCTCGCGCCGCCGGAGTCAGCCTGGCCTCCGGACTCTCGCGAGTCAGCGAACTCGCGATCACCGCACCGCAGAGAGACGGCCGAACCATCGCCGAAGATGAGACTGCCGCATCCCGGATGCGTGAGCAGTACGCGGCACGGATCCGCGAACTCACCCACGTCGATGAGGTCACCGGACTGTCGATCGTGCTCGACGCCGGAAACGGCATGGCCGGGCGCCTCCTCGGGGAGGTCTTCGGCACGGACGCGGGAACCGCCTCGGTGCCCTTCGACGTCATCGGCCTCTTCACCGAACTCGACGGGACCTTCCCCAACCACGAGGCGAACCCGCTCAAACCCGAGAACCTCGTCGACGCGGCGCGCGCTGTCGTCGACAACGGCGCCGATCTCGGACTCGTCTTCGACGGGGATGCCGACCGCTGTTTCTTCATCGACGAGACGGGCGCGACGATGTCGGCCTCGGCCGTCGGCGCACTCGTCGCCGAACGCGAGATCGCACGGGCCCGGGCACTCGGCGACGACCGACCCACCGTCATCCACAATCTCATCACCTCCCGCAGCGTGGCCGAGACGATCACCGCCGCCGGGGGACACGCACTGCGGTCGAAGGTCGGCCATTCGGGAATCAAGACGCTCATGCGCGAAACCGGAGCCGTCTTCGCCTGCGAACACTCCGCGCACTTCTACTTCGACGAGTTCTTCGGGGCGGACTCGGGAATGCTCGCCGCCTGTCACCTCATCGCCGCTCTCGCCGAGTCACGCGCTCCCGCCTCCCGACTGGTCGCCGACTATGACCGGTTCGTGCAGTCGGGGGAGATCAACTTCACCGTCGCCGACCCCGACGCTGTGCTCGCCGACTTCGCCGCGCATGCCGGAGACTTCCCAGAGAACACCGTCGACGACCTCGACGGCATCGGCCTGCAGGGTGCGGACTGGTGGGTGAACCTGCGCAAGTCCAATACCGAACCCCTCGTCCGACTCAACGTCGAAGCCGCCGATTCGGCGCAGGTGGACGCGCTCACCCGCCGGGTCACGGACTTCGTCAACGATCACGCCTGAAGCCGGATCGACGGCAGCCGGTTCTCTGCTTCCGTTTCTCGGCAGTAGGGCAGTATGGATATGGCCTCTCGCTGACAGTCGTCGCTGTCCGCAGAACGAGCATGACGCGACAAGCCGCCTGCCCGGCAATAGACTCGAAGCCGATCAGACAGCCCGCCGTATGGAGGTACCGTGCTCGATTCCACTGACTTCAAGGTCGCCGATCTCAGCTTGGCCGAGGCCGGCCGACATCAGATCCGCCTCGCCGAAAGGGAGATGCCGGGCCTCATGGCGCTGCGTGAGGAATACGCCTCGACGGCACCGCTGGCCGGGGCCCGCATCGCCGGCAGCCTGCACATGACCGTGCAGACGGCTGTCCTCATCGAGACCCTCGTCGCACTCGGTGCAGACGTTCGGTGGGCCAGCTGCAATATCTTCTCCACTCAGGACGAGGCCGCAGCGGCCGTCGTCGTCGGCTCCGGCACTCCCGAGGCCCCGGCCGGCGTCCCCGTCTTCGCATGGAAGGGCGAGACCCTCGAAGAGTACTGGTGGGCCGCGGACAAGATCTTCGACTTCGCGGACGGACCGAACCTCATCCTCGACGATGGCGGTGACGCCACCATGTACGTGCTCAAGGGCACCGAATTCGAAGCCGCTGGGGGAGTGCCCACCGCCGGCGCCGAGGACTCGGAGGAGTTCAAGGTCCTGCTTAAGCAGATCGCCGCCTCCATCGAGTTGGCCCCTGGACGCTTCGCCCGTCTGGCCGCCGGAATCAAGGGCGTGAGCGAGGAGACGACGACGGGAGTCAACCGCCTCTACCGCCTCGCTGAACAGGGGACCCTGCCGTTCCCTGCCATCAACGTCAACGATTCGGTGACGAAATCGAAGTTCGACAATCGCTACGGCATCCGCCATTCGCTGCCCGATGGACTCAACCGTGCCACCGACGTCCTCATCGGCGGAAAGATCGCCGTCGTCATCGGCTACGGCGACGTCGGCAAGGGGGCCGCCGAGGCGCTGCGCGGGCAGGGTGCGCGCGTCATCGTGACCGAGGTCGATCCGATCTGTGCGCTGCAGGCGACGATGGACGGCTACCAGGTCGACCTCCTCGCCGAGGTGGCTCCCCAGGCCGACATCATCATCACCACGACCGGAAACACCCGGGTCCTCGACGTCGACGTGCTGCAGACGCTCAAACCCGGCGCAATCGTCGGCAACGTCGGCCACTTCGACGAGGAGATCGATCTGGCAGGGCTGTCCCGCCTGCCCGGAGTGGAGAAGATCGAGATCAAACCGCAGGTCCACGAGTGGAGCGTGCCCGTGCCCGCCGAGGCGGGACTCGGTCGCGACCGCACGGACTTCCTCGTCCTCTCCGAAGGGCGCCTGCTCAACCTGGGCAACGCCACCGGCCATCCGTCGTTCGTGATGAGTGCGTCATTCAGCAATCAGGTGCTCGCCCAGATCGAGCTGTGGCACGCTCATGATGACTACGGCAACTCGGTGCACCGGCTGGCGAAGGAACTCGACGAGAAGGTGGCGCGCCTCCATCTGCCGGCGCTCGGGGCGAAGCTGTCCGAACTGAGCAAGGAACAGGCCGAGTACATCGGCGTCGACGTGGCAGGACCGTTCAAACCCGAGCACTACCGGTACTGATCGAGCACTACCGGTACTGATCGAGCACTACCCGTCCGGTCCGGCGGCGGAGCGGGCGAACCCGGTCGAGGTCGAGCTCCGCTCCGCCGACCGAGGGCAGTCGAGCCGCGTCGTCAGCGGCGAACAGTCGAGCCGCGTCGCCGACCGCGGGCAGTCAGACTGCGTCGTCAGCGGCGGGTGAGGCTGAGGCCGTGCGGGAGCGTGTCGACTGCGGACCGGAAAGCGTCCGCACGGTCGCTCCGACGGCGCTGTTTCTCGACTTCGGCGATGCGCTGCCGATGGATGACCGCGGACAGGAACTGTTCGGGAAACGTTCCCTCCGGCGGGGCCGGAGCCACATAGGGATTGAGCTCGGTGGCGAGCTCGATCGCTCGCTGCCACCTCGACTCCGCACCGAGCTGGGGCGCCATGGCGAGGAAGGCGACGATGCGCCGATGCAGACCATCGGGGATCGCTGTCACGTCGGTGCTGTTCAACCATTCGTGCAGATGAGGGGCCACATGGTTATGCATGGGCGGCAGAGGTCGGCTGCGTTCGCTGACGGCGATGGTCCCTGCCAGATAGTCGCCGAGGCGCTTGGCCTGCGGTGAGAGCAGACCGGACAGAGCCGCGATGCCGCCGCCGCTGGACACGATCTCGAACGGCCACAGCAGAGCGCGGATGAAGGAATGGCGCAGCCGCACCGCACCGCCGTCGTCGCGAACCACGCGCAGTCCGAGGATGAGCTTGCCCAGCGAACGACCGTGGCTGAGCACTTCGACGAGCATCGGCAGCAGCACGAACACGAAGATCGTCATCACGGTCATGAGTGAGCCGAGGAGCAGTCCGTTGAGATCGAGCACCTTGAGCATGAGCCAGAACATGGCGATGAGCAGACCGATATTCACCAGCGAGTAGACGATGTAGTCGATGAGACAGCTCAATGCCCGCGCCGCGAGAGCGGCCGGTTGGACATTGAGTTCGACGGCTTCACCGGTGATCAGAGTACTCACCCGACCATCGTGTCATATTGCCGCGTTCGGAGGTGGTCGTTTCGCCGAGAGCTTGCCGTGTGCCTCTCGCTGAATCGGAGGTGCCGAGGCGTCGTCTCCGATAGGGTGGAGGGATGGATCCGAACCTGCTGGCCCAGCTGCACGGCGATGACTGGCTGGAGCTCTCGGCATTGGCGAAGAAGAACACGCTGACACCCGAGCAGACGACCCGTTTCCTCGAGCTCTACCGGACTGCGTCGAAGGATCTGTCGCGGATCACGACGGTGGCCCCCGACTCTCTCGAGGCCGCTCGGCTCTCGTCGATCGTCCACCGCTCCCGCAACCATCTCTCGTCCGTGCCCAGCGGAGGACTGTCGGGGCTCGCACGGTTCTTCGTCATCAGTCTGCCGCTGTCGCTGTACCGGCTGCGGTGGGACTTCGTCATCGTGGCTGCCGGATTCCTCGCCGTCGCCGTTCTGTCGGGCATCTGGGCGGGAACGCACCCGGAAGTGCTCGAGACCTTCGGGGATCGAGAGTTCCGACGGCAGTTCGCCGAACATGATTTCGTCGACTACTACAAAGAGAACCCGAACGGCTTCTTCGCCGTCGGCGTGTGGACGAACAACGCGTGGATCGCCGTCCAGTTCGTCCTCCTCGGCATCACCGGCGGATATGTCATCGTCGGACTGTTCTCGAATGCCGTCAACGTCGGCTTCTCCGGGGCGATGATGTTCGAGTTCGACCGGGCCTCCGACTTCTTCCTCTACATCCTTCCGCACGGGATCCCGGAGATCAGCTGCATCATCCTCGCCGCTGCCGCGGGTCTGCGTCTCTTCTTCGCCTGGGTGGTGCCGGGCCCCAGGCTGCGCCGTGACAAGCTCGCGGCCGAGGCTCGGTCGCTGCTCGTCGTCGCCGGTGGTCTCGTGCTGCTGCTGTTCGGTTCGGGGCTCATCGAGGGCTTCGTGACTCCGAATCCGATTCCGCCGGCGGTCAAGATCGCCATCGGAGTCGCCTATACCGCGGCGGTCGTCGTCTACGCGTGGTACTTCGGCAAGCGCGCCGCCGCAGCCGGACTCAGTGCCGATCTCGACGAGCATCAGGCCGGATACTCGGTCATCTCCACCGACCGCTGATCGGGGTCGCGGTCACAGTCCGCCGGTGACCTTGAGTCGGATGTAGAGATCGGCCAACGCTCCGGGAAGCTTCTCCGGCAGAGCCTGGACGGAGGAGATGCCGAGCCCGCGCAGCCGAGACTGCAGTGACGCCGTCGCGAGCCTCTCGGCCTCGGCGGCCGCCGCCGTATAGACGTCGTCGACGTCGCCGCGCCGGGCAGCCAGGTCCTCAAGTGCGGGATCTTCGACTCCGGCGACGACGACCCTGTGGTGAGTCGTGAGAGTCGGCAGCACGGGCAGGATGTCCTCGGCGATTGTCGCCTCGTCGAGCTGAGTGACCAAGACGACGAGCGCCTGCTGCCGGGAGGTCTGCAGAACCGCAGCGGCGATCGACTCCCAGTTCGCCTCGTAGAGCTCCGGGTACACGGGCGTCAGCGCCACCGACAGGTCATGGACCGGATCGTGAGCCCGATGGCTCGACGCGACGGCCCGCACCCGGGCATCGGCGACGATGACATCGACCCGATCGCCGGCACCTGTGGCCAGAGCCGTCAGCAGCAGCGACGCCTCGAGAGCGGCGTCGAAGACCGTTCCCTCACCACAGCGGCGAGCAGCGAACCGGGAGGAATCGACGACGATGACGACGCGACGATCTTTCTCCGGCCGCCAGGTCTTGACCACGAGGTTCTGCGCGCGGGCGCTGGCCCGCCAGTCGATCGACCGGACATCGTCACCGTCGACATAGTCGCGCAGCGAATCGAATTCCGTACCCATTCCGCGGATCATCACCGCCGACCGACCCTCGAGCTCCCGCAGCTTCTGCGTCTTCGACGGCAGCTCCCGCCGGGACACGAAAGGCGGCAGAACACGCACAGAGGCGGGAACATCGATGCTCTTCTGCCGATGGATCAGCCCGAGCCCGCTGCGACTGCGCACGGTCACCAGATCGCCGGGCAGTGCGCCTCGTCGCGACGGCTCCAGCTCGGTGATCACCTCTGTCTGCTCGCCCGGTTCCAGCACGTGACGAGAACGGGTCTCGACCGCCCCGGCACTCGGTGCCCAGGCGTCGCGGACGTGGAGGCGCAGCCGGCGGTTGGTCCCATTGACGAGAGTCAGCGTGCTGTGGGTGCTGTCGCCGAGGCGGACCATCGGTCCCGGTGTGCGCTGAACTTCCAAACCGTGGATCCGGGGGACGATAAAGAAGTCGAGGACCGCTGCCAGGACGATCACCCCGGCCACGATCAGGGCCGTCGGCCAGGTGGGCACCAGCATGACGGGCACGAGGCCGAGAAGGGTGAGCAGGAACAGTCGGGTGGTCATTCAGCGGGGCACTTCGGTCGTGGCGATGATCGAATCGAGGACCTGACCGACGTCCAGACCGTCCATCTGCGCCTCGGGGCGCAGGATGACCCGGTGTGACAGCGACATATGGGCCAGGGCCTTGACGTCATCGGGGGTGACATAGTGGCGACCGCTCAGCCAGGCATGAGCGCGGGCGGCTCCGAGCACCCTCGTCGCCCCGCGAGGTGAGACGCCCAGGGCCAGGGACGGGGTCTGGCGGGTGGCGCGGGCGAGGTCGACGATATAGGTGATGATCTGCGGGGCGATGTAGATCTTCGCGATGGCTTCGCGGGCCCGACCGATGAGTTCGGCATCGGCGACCGGACGCAGACCTGCCGCGGCCAGGGATCCGGCGTCGAAGCCCCGGGCATGACGGTCGAGGATCTCGAATTCGTGATCCCGCTCGGGCAGGTCGAGGACGAGCTTGAAGAGGAACCGGTCGAGCTGAGCCTCCGGGAGCGGATAGGTGCCTTCGTATTCGACGGGGTTCTGGGTGGCTGCGACGAGGAACGGTTCGGGCAGCTTCCGTGAGCGTCCCCCGACGGACACCTGATGCTCCTCCATCGCCTCGAGCAGGGCCGACTGGGTCTTCGGCGGGGTGCGGTTGATCTCATCGGCGATGAGGATGTTCGTGAACACCGGGCCGGGACGGAATGAGAAGTCCGAGGCGGACGCGTCGTAGACCAGCGAACCGGTGACATCGCTGGGCATGAGGTCGGGAGTGAACTGCACACGGGAGCTGTCCAGGCTGACCGCGGCGGCGAAGCTGCGCACGAGCAGAGTCTTCGCCACACCGGGAACCCCTTCGAGAAGCACGTGACCTTGGCACAGCAGTGCGATGAGCATTCCCGTCACTGCCTGGTCCTGGCCGACGACGGCCTTGGCGATCTCGGTGCGCACACCGGTGAACGCCTCCCGGAGCGGGTCCGGCTCAGCCTGCGCGCTGTCCGCGGCGGGGGTCTGCGGCGCGACCAGCTCCTGGGGTCGTGGTGCGGCCGGAGGCTGAGAGGCAACCGGTTCCTGAGGATTCGTGGGGCCCTGGGGCGGCTGGGTCATGGGATCTCACTTTCGATCTGGGTGAGCTGATGGACGAGTTCGGTGAGTTCGGCGTCGGTGTGCGCCGACGCGGAGACGAAGACATGGTGAAGTCGGCCCGGATCGGCCCCGGTGACTGCTGCGATGCGAGTGATGATGTCGGGGGTCCGGGCATCGGGGCTGAGACCAAGTCGTTTGGCGATGCGCAGCAGAGCTCCGGCCCGCAGAGTGTGCAGAGCCCCGTCGCGATCGTGGCTGCGTGAGCTCAGGGCCGCCCGGCCGTGCACGGTCTCGACAGCCGGCACGATGACCGGCAGACGTTCGAGAGCCAGCGGCCCGAACCGGCGCCCGATGACGAGCAGCAGGACGAGCACGCAGGGGGCCAGCCACAGGATTCCGGCGAGGAACCAGCCGGGCACGAAATCGATCGTCGACGGAGGCGACTGCTCCTGTCCCGAACCGTCGACGGTCGGATAGTAGACGACGAGGTTCTGCGTCTGGGACAGCTGCGAGAGCACGAGGGAGGCGTTGCCTTCTTCGTCGATGGTCTCATTGGTCACCCAGTCGGGGTTGCCGAGCACGGTCAGCGGCACGGAACCGCCCGAATCGGTGACGAACTGTCCGCGCGCAGACCCGGGGGCCACCTCGGTGCCGTCGATCTCAGCGACCCCGGGGCCGGTGAACGGGTAGCAGGCGGTGATCCCCTCGGTGCCCTTCTTCGCCTCCGCGTATTCGACCTCGCCGGTGGTCACGGCACCGGCGCTGCGGGCGATCGGTGAGTCGCAGGACGGTGCGGACGTGGCCTCCGGATCGGCCAATGGGCTGAGGTTGTCGTTGACGGTGATCCGGTCGGTGAACTCCGACACAGTCGGACCGGGATCGACGAGGACGAGCCGGTTGCCGTGGGTGCGCAGAGCGTACTCGAGGCCGGCGATGTCCCCGGGTGACAGAGCCGCGGTGTTCGCGGGAATGAGCAGGGTGGTGCCGGGTCGGGCGGCGGCCGAGCGGGCCTGCTCCTGATCCTCCGTGGTGGTGACATCGACGTCATGGGCGCGCAGGGTCTCGACGAGGGCCTTCGTGCCGGTGCGCTCCGTCGAGTCATAGTGCAGGGGCTCTGCGGACTCCTCGTCGCCGGTCAGCAGCACGAGCACGATCACGGTGACGAGGATGACGAAGGCCGCGACGATCCATACCGCAGCCGACCGCAGCCGAGCGCGCAGCGGAACCCGCGAGGTCGACCGGGTGCCGCGGGCGGCGACATCCAACTGTGCGCTCATACAGCTGCCTCCCGGCGGACCGGCAGTGCGCTCAGCGTCCGGTCGAGTGCGCACAGATCCGCATAGACCTCGCCGAGGCTGCGGTCGGCACGCGTCTTCGCCGCGGTCGCCTCCCCGTAGCGGAGGTCGTTGAAGACCTCGGCCACCCAGTGGACGGCGGGTCCGTGCTCGGGCAGGGCCGCCTCGGTGGAACGGGCGATCTCACTCGCAGTGGCCGAGGACTCGAGCGAGACGATCTGCTTGACGGACAGGACCGCGAAGATCGCACGGGATTCGTCGATGACCGCGGTCTCGAAGTCCCCGGCCTGCGCGGCCCGGGCCGCGCTCTCGCGCCACGGGCCCGGTTCGGGCTGGGAGACTACAGGATCGAATGCGGACAGCGGGACGCCGACACGGCGGAATCCGGCCCGACGCACGCGCCAGACGATGAAGGCGACGATCGCGGCGAGGCCGAGGACGACGACGATGAGCAGCCACGGGGAGTTCGCGCCCAAGGCGGCATTGACGAGCGAATCCCACAGGGAGGACAGCCACCGGCCGATCCGTTCCAAGGGGGTGAGGTCGTTGGCGGCGTATTCCGGTTTCGAGAGTTCGTGCTCGACCCATTCGCGGCCGGTGTCCCGGTCGATGTTCGCCGAGGCGACGCGAAGCTGTGCCGCGCCCGGCAGGGAGGATGCGGCGGTGTGGAGGTGGCCGGCCGCCTCGGTGATGGGGGAGAGGATCATCGGTCCTCCTCGGCGCGGATGAGGACGAGGTCGAGCCCCTCCGAGCGCATCTGCTGATCGAAGAAGCAGACCGTGACCAGGCAGGCGAAATAGGCGAAGAGGACGGCGGAGGAGATGAGCGTGAGCGCGAGCAGCAGACCCACTGAGACGATGGCGATGGCCGCCTGCGCCGTCGTCGACTCGGTGGTCGTCGTCATGCCGACGCCCAGGAGCACCGAGATGATGAAGACGATCGGGGTGATAATGAGCTGGACGAGCTGATTGGACAGGAAGTAGCCGAGCGCCAGCTGCCCGAGCATCCGCCAGAAGCCGCGTCCGGTCAGTTTCCAGGAACGACGGATTCCGGCACGGACGCCCAGGTCCTCGACCGCGATCGCCGAACCCAGGAACGCCAGGCGCAGGTTGACCCAGATGAGCGCGACGAACCACAGCAGGGCGGCCAATGCGGCCCAGACGAAGGCGAGGATCGCCGAATCGGCGCCCAGGAACAGCAGCGTCGGGGCGGTGAGGGCCAGCAGCAGGCCGAGGTTGATCCCACTCATCAGCAGGGTGGCCAGGACGAGGCGCCAGCGGCGACCGGACAGGGACTTCCACGCCATCGACAGGGTCGTCCTGCGGGCGCCGAAGGAGGCGCGGGTGCCGGTGGCGATGATGCCGGAGAGCAGATGGGCCAAACCGAGGCTGAGTAGGCTCAAGGCCACCGAACCCAGCTGGGCCAGGGCGATGAAACCGGAGGCGGCATCCTCATTGCCGCTGAGGTCGTTGAAGAACGGCAGGAACTGCACTGCGATGAGGGCGCCGATCGCGGCGAGCAGCAGGCTCCAGAGGGAGAAGACGATGAGAGAAGAGCCGATGGACAGAGTCGGGACGAAACGCAGCAGGCGGAATCCCGAATCCAGTGCCTCGATGAAAGTCAGCGGACGTTTGGGCAGGAGACCACGTGGGGGAGGCGGCTGCCAGCCGCGGGAGGGCGGGGACGGTGAACGCCGCTGCCACCGGCCGGTGTGCCAGTCGACCTCCGAGGTCCATGCATTCGTCTGTCCCATCACGCCAATCCTGCCATGATTCGCCGGCGAGTGCCGAGAGGCCTCCCTGTCGGATTCGGTGCGCGTCGGCTCTGTCGGTCCTTGCCGTCGGGGCACGGCCCGGGGGGAGGTTCGGGGGTGGTCTGAGGGACTGTCGGGAGGGAGGTCGGGAAGACCGTTCCGGCGGTCCGCCTCGAGTAGTGAATGGCCCGCTGCAGGGGGCCGTGCGGGGCTGCATCTGAACCGTCGGTCACCACTGTCGGCGGATCCGATGCATGAGGCAGTCGACAACGCCCGATAGGCTAGGAGTGTCGAGAACCGAAGAACACGCGAACATAAGGGACAATGGGAGCATGAACGCTCGAATCCTCGTAGTTGATGATGACACGGCTTTGGCCGAAATGATCGGAATTGTGCTCAAAAGCGAAGGCTTCGAGCCCTTCTTCTGCGCCACCGGAGACCAGGCCTTCGAAGAATTCCAGAAGGTCAATCCGGACCTCGTGCTCCTCGACCTCATGCTGCCCGGCAAGGACGGACTCGAAGTCTGCCGGGAGATCCGTGAGATCTCCTCGGTGCCGATCATCATGCTCACGGCGAAGTCCGACACCGTCGATGTCGTCCTCGGCCTCGAATCCGGTGCCGACGACTATGTGCCGAAGCCGTTCAAGCCCAAGGAGCTCATCGCCCGTGTCCGCGCTCGGCTGCGGATCTCCGAACCGCAGGCCCCCGAGCTGCTGACCGTCGGCGACGTCGTCGTCGACGTCGCCGGACACACAGTGACCAAGGGCGGATCACCGGTGTCGCTGACCCCTCTCGAATTCGACCTCCTCGTCGCCCTGGCCCGCAAGCCGTGGCAGGTGTTCTCCCGCGAGACCCTGCTCGAAGAGGTGTGGGGCTACCGTCATGCCGCCGACACCCGACTGGTCAATGTCCACGTGCAGCGTCTGCGGTCGAAGATCGAACGCGATCCGGAGAAGCCGGACATCATCGTCACCGTCCGCGGCGTCGGCTATAAGGCCGGCCGAGCCGCGTGACCTCCGAGTCAGCCGCGGACGGACCCGTCCGCACCGCGGCCTCGGCACTGAAGACGTTCTGGAACTTCATCCTCCGATCGTTCAGCCACTCCCTGCAGGTCCGCATCGTCGTGCTCACGATCGTGCTCACTTCGGTGGCGATCTTCGGCGTCGGAACCTATATGTCCCAGCAGATCGCCCGCGGTCTCTTCGACACCCGCCTGGATTCCCTGTCCTCTCAGACTCGGTCGATCCTGGCCGAGCTGCGCTCCCTGGCACCCGTCGACGGGCAGGCGGTCACCCAGGACACGCTGAGTTCGCAGCTGTCTTCGATCTACAACCGTTCGGCCGGGTCGGTGTATTCGCTGACCCTGCAGCCGAAGGACCCGAACTCATCGTTCTCGACGATCACCGCCGGTGGGTCGAACGAGGACGGTGAGGCCTCGCAGGTGCCCGTCTCCGATGAACTCCGCGAGGCCATCCGCAAGGCTCCGACCGACGACAAGCTCTACCAGTCGGTGAGCCTGCCCGACGGGACCGGACCGGGTCTGCTCATCACCCAGGAGCTGCAGATCCCGGGCGCCGGCCAGTTCCAGCTCTACTACCTCGGAGATCTCAGCGAACAGCAGGACACGCTCAACTTCGTGCAGCGCTCGATGTTCGTCGCCGCCCTCGTCCTCGTCGTCCTCGTCGGTGCCGTCGCCTGGATCGTCACCCGACTCGTCGTCACCCCGGTGCGCACCGGGGCCGAGGTGGCCCGGCTCATCGCCGATGGTGACCTCGACGAACGCATGCCCGTCCACGGCAACGATGAGATCGCCGTCCTCGGTGAGAGCTTCAACGATATGGCCGACACCCTCCAACACCAGATCGAGCAGATGGAACGGCTGTCGGTGCTGCAGCGGCAGTTCGTCTCCGACGTCTCCCACGAACTGCGGACACCGCTGACGACGATCCGTGCCGCTGCGGACCTCATCTACGATTCCCGTGACGACCTCGACGCCGTCACCGCGCGCAGTGCGGAACTGCTCAACTCGCAGGCAGAACGGTTCGACAACCTGCTCTCCGACCTGCTCGAGATCTCCCGCTACGATGCCGGTGCCGCGGCGCTGGTGCCCAAACCCGTCGATATCGGCGCGATCGTGACCTCGGTGATCGAGACCGTGTCGATGGTGGCCGAACAGATGTCGACAGCCATCGTCGTCCACGCTCCGTCCTCACCGGTCATGGCCGAGGTCGACCGGGTGCGGATCACGCGCATCGTGCGCAATCTCGTCGTCAACGCCATCGAGCACGGTGAGAACAACCCCGTCGACGTCTATGTCGCCTCCAACGCCGAGGCGGTGGCTGTGAGCGTGCGCGACCACGGAGTCGGCATGAACGAAGAGCAGGTCGAGCACGTCTTCGACCGGTTCTGGCGTGCCGATCCGGCTCGCAAGCGCACCCTCGGCGGGTCGGGTCTGGGCCTGGCGATCTCGCTCGAGGACGCGCACCTGCACAACGGCTGGCTGCAGGTCTGGGGCAAACTCGGCGAAGGGTCGTGCTTCCGGCTGACGATTCCCCGGCGCCCCGATCAGGAGATCACCTCCTCACCTCTGCCTCTGCCGCCTCGCGATGCGCAGATCCGCGGTTCCGCGCTCGTGGCGGGACCGCTGTCCTCGGACGGCTCCGTCCGCATCCAGACCGGATCGATCCCGATCGTCGTCGAAACCGAGCCGGAGATGCTCGAGGATGACCACGAATCCGTCGCCGAGGCGGCCCCGCAGTCGTCATCACCCGAGACGACCACGACTGCCTTTGAATCGGTCTCGGCCGGTGAGCCCGCCGCAGACGAGTCGGACAGCGCCGCTGCCGACGGCTCCGAGACAGGCACCGCCGAGGCTGGGCCGCGGTCCACGGACGTCGGCGATCCGGACCTGGACGGTGACGGCATGGACGACGGAGAAGGAGGACGGTCATGATGCGCACGAAACCCAGAGCGCTGCGAGTGAAGACCATGCTGGTCTCCGTGTTCACGGCCTTGGCCCTCGTCGGCTGCTCGTCGATCCCGACGTCATCACCTGTCGGCCATATCGAAGACGACTCGGGCGATGCGGGTGCGAACAACGCGCGGATCCCCGACGGTCCCGAACCCGGGGACAGCCCATCGGACATCGTGCGCGGGTTCCTCCGGGCAGGAGCGGGCGCCGGCAATAATTTCTCCGTGGCCCGGTCATTCCTCACCGAGGGTGAGGCACAGAAATGGAGCCCGCAGGAATCGGTGTCGGTGCTGCCCAACGGCACAGATCTCGATTCCTTGAACGTCGGAACCACCTCCGATCAGAAGACGATGAGCATCTCGCCGCCGGTCGTCGGTCTCGTCGACTCCTCCGGAGTGTACAACTCCACCGAACCGGGCACCCGGTCCACCATGGAATTCTCGCTGCGGCAAGAGAACGGGGAGTGGAGGATCTCCTCGGCGCCGGACGGGCTGCTCATCAGCCAGACCGACTTCCAGACGATCTTCCTCAACTATTCGCTGCAGTTCTTCACCTCCGACTATTCGTATCTCGTCCCTGACTCCCGTTGGTTCCTCCGGTCCTCCTCGACTCCGACGGTGCTGATGAATGAGCTGCTCAGCGGTCCCGCCCCCTACCTCTCGGGAGCGGTGATCACGTCGATTCCCGATGGTGCCAAGCTCAGCGATTCGGATTCGAACGTGGTGACGATCGAGAACGGCGTCGCTCATGTGGCGCTGGGACCGCAGAACCCGGCCCCGTCCGACCGCGAGAAGGGACTGATCCGTCAGCAGATCGCTACCACCTTGCAGGTCATTCCCTCGATCTCGGCGATCGATCTGAGCATCGGCGGGCAGGCGGTTCCGGCCAGTCTGCAGCCGAAGACCGATACGTCGGTCCAGGTGGACGGGCCACCCGTGGTTCTCGCCGACGATCACCTCTCTCGGGTTTCGGGCACCACCGTGGCCAAGGTCGAGAACAGTCCGAATCTGAAGAAGGCGAAGGCGAGCGATCCCGCGGTGTCATTGGATGACTCTCTCTACGTCTATCTGGCCGATGACGGCAAGCAGCTCATGCGGTTGAAATCCGACGCCGTCGACGCCACTCCGATCCTCAAAGGCAAGAAGCTCGTGCGCCCCAGCATCGATCGCTTCAACACGACATGGACGGGTGAGGCTGAGAACAAGGGCGAGCTCAAGGCCGTCGGTCGCGACGGCAAATCCTCCACCGTCGCCGCCGATTTCCTCAACGGTCGGCAGCTCATTGATATCGAGGTCTCCCGAGACGGCACTCGTGTCGCGCTGCTCAGTCGCCACAAAGGGGAACCGGATCGCGTCGATGTGGTCGGCATCCCCAGGGACAAGGCGGGCAATCCGTCCGGGCATGTCTCCGAAACACCGATCGAAGTGGGTGCGAACTTCCACGAGATCAAGGACGTCTCATGGGCAGGGTCGACGTCTCTCGTGGCTCTGGCCGCAGAAGAAGGCGAATCAGCGCAGCCGTTCCGCATCGGAGTCACCGGCCCTGCCGAACAGCTCGGCGAGGTCTCGGACGGAAGCCGCATCGCCGGTGGAGTGGACGGCCGCTCGATCCTGGTCACCGGTGCCGATGGAGCGCTGTACAGCTACAACTCGAACGCCTGGCAGAAACTCGTCGACGTCGAAGCGAAGGATCCCTCCTACCCCGGTTGACCCGCACAGCATTGCCTGTCCCAGCTGAACCACGGTGACTTTCCCGTCCCGGCTGAGCCGTCGGGCGGCGGTTGGCGGCTGTTCTGGAAGGCGGCTCATCGCCGGCACCCCGAGCTGGGCATGGAGTAGATTGCTCCCATGGGGCTGCTCGGGGAGTTCGGCGAACTGCTCCTGCCTCGCCGGTGCGCCGGCTGCGGGCGGGAGAACGTGTCCCTGTGCACCCGCTGCCTGCAGCTGCTCGGTGGGATCCCACGGGCGATGGAACCGCGCTACGGCACGATTCCGGTCGTCGGGGTCTGCGAATACAACTCGCAGATCTCGAAGATGGTCGTCGGCTTCAAGGACGACGGTCGCCGTGACATCCTCGATCCCTTGGCTTTGGCGCTGACCCGTTCGATCGTCGCCGCCCTCGATCTCATCGGCTACTCGGGTGGGGCGATTCGACTCTTTCCGGCGCCCAGTTCGGATCGGGCTAGACGTCGTCGAGGCGGATCGCATACGGCCGCCTTGGCGAATCGGGCGAAGGAACTGTCGCCGGAGCTGCCTCTGGAAGTCCACGATGTGCTCGCGGCGAAACGATCGCGTGACCAGGTCGGACTCGGGGCGATCGAGCGGGCTCAGAATGCTCAGCGGACCCAGTATCTCGACCGGAGGAGAATCGCTGAGATCTCGGAAGTCCGTCCCGTGTCGGGCACCGAATCCGCGCCGACGGACCTGCTCATCGATGACTTCTCCACCACCGGGGCAACCTTGGCAGAAAGCGCACGTCTGCTAGCATCGGTGCAGATCAGGCCCGCTGTAGGAGCTGTTCTCGGTCTCGGTCGCGGGGGCACTCGATTTGTCTCTCCCTTTACTGTATAACGGTGTTTACCCATCCAAGGGCATGGGATCGGATGAATCCGACGAGCGAGTCGCTAAGGACACATCATGGACATTGTTGTCAACGGCCGTCAACTGACCATCTCCGACAGCTTTCGAGCCCACATCGAGGACAAGATCGCCAAGGTCGAGCAGCTTGCCCCTCGCGCTCAGCGTGTCGAAGTGCATGTCACCCACGAGAAGAACTCCCGCCAGCCCGAGACGAGCGAGCGGGTCGAGCTCACGGTTGTGGCGAAGGGGCCGGCAATTCGGGCAGAGGCCATGGCAAGCGACAAATATGCGGCACTCGATCTGGCATGGGCGAAGCTCGTCGAACGACTGAGGCGAGCAAGAGACCGGCACAAGGTGCCGCGGTCGGGACATCACCGCAAGGAATCCACTGCCGAGGTGCTGGCGAAGATGCCGGTGGCCGAACCGATGGTTCCCGATGCGGACGCCGACGACGCGAAGTCTGCAGCGGACCACAGCGTCGATCAGACGAATGGTCGCATCAAGGCCGAAGGCGATTCGCCGGTGGTTCTGCGAGAGAAGACCTTCACCGCTTCACCGATCGGCATCGAAGAGGCGCTGAACAGAATGGAACTCGTCGGGCACGACTTCTACCTGTTCATCGACGAAGAGTCGAGCAAGCCGTCCGTCGTCTATCGCCGTAAGGGTTGGAGCTACGGAGTCATCGCTCTCGACCACGACCTCGAAGAAGCCATCGACTGACCAATTACTACCTGACGGCGGCCCAGCAACCTCGCGCGAGGTTGCTGGGCCGCCGTCAGGTAGTAATTGGGGTATAGCGTTGGGGTATGCAGAGGATGACACGGGCCGCGGCCCGCAGGACGGCGATCGCGGCTACGGGACTGGACCGACCGCGACCGGTGAAGGTCACCGCCCGACACCTCAAGAATGTCTTCGCCACTCTGGGACTGACCCAGATCGACTCAGTCGCCCGAGTCGTCCGCTCCCACTATCTGCCCTTCTACTCCCGTCTGGGGCCCTACCCGCGGGAGACCCTCGACCGTCTCTTCTACTCTTCGCCGCGCATGGGCGTCGAGTACTGGGCACACGCCGCGGCCTTCGTGCCGCCGCAGACATGGAAGCACTTCGC
Organism: Brevibacterium sp. MGP-B1; assembly: GCF_057766545.1. Lineage (NCBI taxonomy): Bacteria > Bacillati > Actinomycetota > Actinomycetes > Micrococcales > Brevibacteriaceae > Brevibacterium > Brevibacterium sp. MGP-B1. The sequence goes on from NZ_CM173407.1 coordinate 789,694, forward strand.
CCGCGCCCACAGCGAATGGTGGCGCAACGACTTCGGACAGCGCCACCCGGAGACCGGGGAGGAGTTCCGAAACCTCCAGGCCGGTGTCCTCACCGCCCTGTCCACCCGGCCGATGACGGCACGCGAAGTCGCCGAGGTGGTCGACCACGATCTGCCGGAAGTCCACCGTGGCCATTGGGGCTGGAATCCCAGTCAGGTGAAAGTCGCCCTCGAAGCGCTGTTCGCCGGTGGAATCATCAGCGCCTCCGGACGCAACGATCACTTCGAACGCATCTATGCTCTGGCTCGTGACGTCTCACCCGAGCTGCCGCAGCTGCCACTGAACTACGGGCCGCCGGAGGATCCTCGGCTGGGGCTGGACCCGAATGCGGAGCTTCCACGCGGAATATCCGGGGTCGAGAACAATGTCTACGAACTCACCCGTATCGCGGCACGTGCCCTGGGGATCTCCCGGTCCGAGGACATCGCCGACTACTTTCGGCAGCGGCGGGCACCGACCGACGCCGCCATCACCGAACTCATCGCCTCAGGAGAGCTGCGCGAAGTCGACGTCGAAGGTGTCCCCGCCTTGAAATGGCATGAGGCTCGGACCCCGCGCACCGTGAATGCTCGAGCGCTGCTGGCGCCGTTCGACCCCTTGGTCTTCTACCGGCCGCGCATCGAATGGCTCTTCGACTTCCACTACCGCATCGAGATCTACACCCCGGCGGCCAAGCGTGTACACGGCTACTACGTCACTCCGTTCCTCCTCGGTGATCGCCTTGTCGGGCGAGTCGACCTGCACAGGGATCGGGCGGCGGGCATCCTGCGTGCTCACCAGGTGACATGGGAGCCGGGGGAGGAGCACATCACCGAGCTGACGGAAGAGCTCATGACGATGGCTGCGTGGCTCGGCCTGACCGCCGTGGACCTCGAAGGTACTCACCTGCCATTAAGCTAGGGGCTATACAGTCGTTCGAGTCGTTGTCCGGCAGACATGCCGATTAGGAGAAAAGTGGCTAATTTCCTCGAGAAGCTTCTGCGCACAGGTGAAGGCAGAACTCTGAAGAAGCTCCGCCGATATACGGATGCCATCAATCAGCTTTCCGATGAGTTCAGCGAGATGACGGACACCGAACTGCGGGAGGAAACCGGCCGGTTCAAGGAGCGCTACAAGGACGGCGAGAGCCTCGATTCCCTGCTTCCCGAAGCCTTCGCCACCGTTCGCGAGGCATCGAGCCGGACCCTGGGTCTGCGGCACTTCGACGTCCAGCTCATGGGCGGCGCCGCCCTGCACCTGGGCAACATCGCCGAGATGAAGACCGGTGAGGGCAAGACCCTCGTCGCCACGGCTCCGGCCTACCTCAACGCGCTCACAGGCGATCCGGTCCACATCATCACGGTCAACGACTACTTGGCCACCTACCAGTCCGAACTGATGGGCCGCGTATTCCGCTTCCTCGGCATGGAGACCGGCTGCATCCAGGCGAATATGCCCTCGGACCTGCGCCGCAAACAGTACGCCGCAGACATCACATACGGCACGAACAACGAATTCGGCTTCGACTACCTGCGGGACAACATGGCCTGGTCGGCGGACGAGCTCGTCCAGCGCGGTCATGCCTTCGCCATCGTCGACGAGGTCGACTCGATCCTCATCGATGAGGCCCGCACCCCGCTCATCATCTCCGGCCCTGCCGAAGGCGATGCGAACCGGTGGTACGGCGAATTCGCGAAGGTCGTCAAGCGCCTGAAGACCGATCGCGACTACGAAGTTGATGAGAAGAAACGCACTGTCGGCGTCCTCGAACCCGGAATCGAACGCGTCGAGGACTACCTGGGCATCGGCAACCTCTACGATGCGGAGAACACCCCGCTCATCAGCTTCCTCAACAACGCCATCCGCGCCAAGGAGCTGTTCAAGAAAGACAAGGACTACGTCGTCCTCGACGGCGAAGTCCTCATCGTCGACGAGCACACGGGGCGTGTGCTCAAGGGCCGCCGCTACAACGAGGGCCTGCACCAGGCCATCGAGGCGAAGGAAGGGGTGAAGGTTCAGGCAGAGAACCAGACCCTGGCGACGATCACTCTGCAGAACTTCTTCCGCCTCTACGAAAAGCTCTCGGGAATGACCGGTACGGCCGAGACCGAAGCCGCGGAATTCATGTCGACCTACAAGCTCGGTGTCGTCCCGATTCCGACGAACAAGCCGATGCAACGTGTCGACCAGTCCGACTTCGTCTATAAGAACGAGGTCGCGAAGTTCGACGCCGTGGTCGACGACATCGTCGAACGCCACGAGACCGGGCAGCCCGTCCTCGTCGGCACGACGAGCGTCGAGAAGAGCGAATACCTGTCGAAGCATCTGGCCAAACGCGGCGTCAAGCATGAAGTCCTCAACGCGAAGAACCACGCTCGTGAGGCGTCGATTGTCGCGATGGCCGGGCGCAAGAACGCCGTCACTGTGGCCACGAACATGGCCGGACGCGGTACCGACATCATGCTCGGCGGAAATGCGGAGTTCCTCGCGGTCGCGGAAATGGAACGTCGAGGCCTCGACCCCGCCGAGAACGAGGACCAGTACGAGTCCGAATGGCCGGAGGTGCTCAAGGCCGCCGAAGACAAGGTCAAGGAAGAGGCCGAAGAGGTCGTCGAGCTCGGAGGACTCTATGTGCTCGGCACCGAACGCCACGAATCACGCCGCATCGACAATCAGCTGCGCGGACGCTCCGGCCGCCAGGGAGACCCCGGCGAATCCCGGTTCTACCTGTCCCTGACCGATGACCTCATGCGGCTCTTCGGCTCAGGGGCTGCCGAACGGATCATGGCCACAGCGAACGTGCCCGATGACGTGCCGCTGGAATCGAAGATGGTCTCCCGTGCCATCCTCTCGGCCCAGTCGCAGATCGAGCAGCGCAATGCCGAGCAGCGCAAGAACGTGCTCAAATACGACGATGTGCTCAACCGTCAGCGCACTGTGATCTACGATGAGCGCCGCCGAGTGCTCGACGGCGCCGACCTCGAAGATCAGGTCGCGAACTTCCGTGAAGAGGTCATCGACGCCTATGTCGCCCAAGCGACAACGGGACCGGTCGAGGAATGGCAGGTCGACGAGCTCTTCGAGGCTCTCGGAAAGATCTACTCACCGTCGATCACCCCCGACGACCTCGCCGAAGAACTCGGTGGCCTCGGCAACCTGACGAAGAACCGCCTCAATCAGGAGATCCAGTCCGATATCGCACTGTTCTACTCCCAGCGCGAAGAGGAACTCGGAGAGGACGCCACTCGCGAACTCGAGCGCCGCGTGGTGCTCTCTGTCATCGACAAACGCTGGCGTGAGCACCTCTACGAGATGGACTACCTCAAGAACGGCATCGGACTGCGGGCGATGGCCCAGCGTGATCCGCTGGTGGAGTACCAGCGCGAGGGATTCGAGATGTTCACCACCATGCAGGACGGGATCAAGGAGGACGTCGTCCGCCTGACCAATACTCTGCAGGTACAGGTGACCTCATCGTCCGGCTCCGAGGGTGACGAACCCGAGGTCGAGGTCGACGCTGAGGAGCTGCGTCACAAGACTCCCAAGATGCAGCTGTCGGCGCCGTCCGAGGGCGGTTCCGCCTCGGTTTCCGAAACCGAGGACGAGGATGAGCCGGCTCCGGCCAATCGCGCCGAACGTCGCGCGAAGAAGAAGGCCAAGAGCTGACTCCGAGCCGACAGCGGTTCACATCGTCTGCAGCGCAGTCAGCGTCCACCGGGTGGTGAGCAGTTCCAAGCGGACTGCCACCGCCCGGACGCGATTTGCGGCGGCGACAATGACCGTGACTTCGGCGATCTCGGGGCTGATCTGGCAGACGTGCGCCGTTCCCGGCCTCACCGTCCGTGCTCCCGGCACGGTCGCCCTGTGGGGTGCCACCTCGGCGCGCAGCTGACAGCGGTGGTCGATCTTCGCCAACAGATCCGGTTGGACCCATCGGGCGATCGTCTCGCTGCGTCTGGCTCCCGAGAGGACTTCGAGGCAGGCTACCGCCAACGAGGTGGCCGTGGCCGCGATCCGCGCCCGGTCGTCCGCGACTTCCTGACCCCGGACCTGCCCGTCGACCCGGCGAGTGGGCGGTGCCGTGGACGACGGTGTGGCCTCTCGCCGAGGCGGTTCCGACGCCTGCGGTCGGGTGAGGGTGAGTGGGGCGGTCATTTCTGGATCTCCAATCTCTGACCTGCGATGATGAGGCTCGGATCGGGTCCGATGGTGTCCTCGTTGGCGGCATAGACGTGCGCGACGAGCTGCGGGATCTCTTCAGGGGTCTCGGCCAGATCGGCCGCGATCGACCACAGGCTCTCGCCTTGAGCCACAATATGTGTGGAAGTTCCGGGATCCGCGGGCTCGGCGGCGTCGGCACTGTCGCCTGGGTCATTCGGCTCACTGCCGCGGTCGGACTCGCCTGACCCGTCCGACGACCGGTCGGTCGGTGGTGCCGAAGGCCCTCTGTCTGCGGGCGGCTCCGTGGGCCAACCGGGATCGGGCGGGTGGACTCGACCGGGTGGCTCGGATTCCTCACGCGGCTCGGAACCGTCTGGCGACTGCTCATCCTGAGACCGCCCCGCATCGTCGGAGGAGTCCGCAGAGCGTTGATCATCGCCGATCGTCGGCCAGCCGGGATCGGCTGGGGCGGACGGAGTACGCGCAGACGATGCAGGGGCGGATGGAGCTTGCGTGCACGATGCGGGGTCAGGACCCGGACCAGTGAGCGGTGCTGCTTGAGCGGAGTGGACCACGAGGCCGGCAGAGACGATGGCAAGAACACTCGACGCGAGTACCCGGGGCATTGCCTTGACGACCAATCCGGCGAGGACCGACCGGAAACGACCGGAGGGAATAACCTGCAGCAGCAGGGCCAGCAGAGAGACGAGTCCGATCCGTGCGAACAGGAGCACTCCGGTGCCGATGATGACGATGACGACGACGTCGCTGGTCGTCCACGGCTGAGGCACCCGCTCCCACGCAGCGGCGAACGAACCGAGCAGAACCAGCCACGAACTTGCACATGCGATCAAGAGATACATCTAGACATCCTCCATTGGATATTCAACATAATGATGCCGTTAGGTGCTATTTGGTGTCAACGGGTCAACTCTAACTACATGACTGTAGTTCGATGCATCTTCATTTCAAGTCTTGAAAGTGGACTACAGCTGGGGCAGGCTTGGCGATTATGGACGATCGCATCGATGCACTCCTGGCGGATATCGAAGCCGCCGACACGGCGGCACAGGCGCACGTCAGGAGAGGCGAATTCGGCGACGAGGTGGCCGGTCAGGCAGCCGAAAGGACACTGCTCGAACGGATGCGCGGGGCGCTGGGATCGACAGTGCAGGTGACGATGCCGGATCGGGACATCACGGGAACGGCGTGCTTCCTCGGTCGGGACATCGTCGTCCTCGCCGGAGCCGAAGTCTCCGTGATCGCGATCAGGGCTGTCCGCGGATTCAGGCTGACCACGAGAGTGCATCGGTTCGACGCCGGCGGGCTGGAGAGATTGGGTCTGGGATCGGCGCTGCGCCGCTGGTCAGCCGCCTATGAAGAGGTGTCGATCGATGTCGCCGACAGTGCAGGCAACATTCGGGGACGCTGCGCACTCGTTGCTTCCGACTATGTCGAGATCGCCGGCAGGATCATTCCCTTCGCGGCGATCAACGCCGTCCACGCTCGGACGAATCCCTTCGGATGACTCGTCCATGATGGGGATCAGAGCTGAATCGAGTGGGTCAGTCCTCGATGGAACCGGTCTTGATCTGGTACTCGGTGCGCTCGTACATGCGCTGGATATACGCTTCGATCTCGGACTTCTCGACCCGCCACTGGCCGCGCCCTCCGACTTTGATGGCGCGGAGATCGCCGGAGCGGACCAGGGCCCGAGCCTGTGCGATCGAGACATTGAGCAGCTCGGCCACATCGGTCAGCGGCAGGAAGCGACTTTCGACGGCCATGAGGTGACTTCTCCCATTCCAAATGTCCATCTGCCACCAGATGTCCATCTGCTTGTTGGTGCATTTGGCCAAAAACCTTGCTTTGGCATCATTTGATGCCCAATATTATCACTGAGAAGCGGTTTCTGTCAGCGAAACTTCTGCGAATCTGGAGATGCAATGGAGCTCTCGAAAAGAATCCGACGCCCCCGCTGGACCGATGCGCGCCTCCTCGTCGGTGCGATGCTCGTCGTCCTCACCGTCGTCGGAACCTACCTGCTCGTCGCCTCGGCGAACTCGACCACCCGGGTCTGGGCGAGCGCACGCGCACTCGTCCCCGGTGAGATCCTCGAACCGGCCGACCTCACCGTAGCCGAGGTCAATCTCGCCGATCTCGGCAAGAAGTATCTCTCTGCCGATTCCGATCTGCCGACGAATACGAGCGTGCGCAGCGTCGTGGCGGCGGGGGAACTGCTGGCCGCCTCTGCGGTGGCGCCTGTGTCCGAACTCGAGGGGCGGGTCGTGGCCATCGATATCGCCGGCTCAGTCCCGAGCGTCGTCGACTCGGGCAGTCTCGTCGACGTCTGGGCGCAGCCGGAGCAGAACGGGCTCGACGATGACGGAACGCCGCCGGAGCAGATCGTCGATTCGGCCCCGGTCGCTCACATCAATCGAGACGTCGGCAGCTTCGGGGCAGGTGACGGAGCCCGCATCGAAGTGTTCGTCGGCTCGGTGGACCTGCCCGGCGTGCTTGCCGCACTCGACGGACGCAGCGTGCTCTCCGTAGTCGGTGCCCCGTCCGTTCCTGCCGATGAAAGCGAGCAGTGATGACACAGGTCCTGCTGGCGGTCGACTTCGAATACGACCTCATCCTCTTCGAGCTGCTCAGCGAGATCGACGACGTCACGATCGTCGCCCGCCCTGCCGACGAGGTGGAGCTGCTGGCGCACTGCCGCACCGGCGGAGCCGATGTCGTCATCATCGGGCGCTACTTTCCCGGCCTCGACGCGGAGGTGGTTGCCGCGATCACGGCCGCCGGCGCGAAGGTGCTCGGCTTCGGGGACGACGCTCACGCCCTCGAAGCAGTTGGCATCAGCGCCGTCGTCGCAACGGACGCCGACGCGACGACGATGGCTGCGGCGATCGACGACCTCCGTGCCTCCACCGTGGTCCCGCCGCGTCCGATGTCGCCGCCGGGGCCGGTCGGGGGAGCGGGAATGATCATCACGGTCTGGGGGACCGGTTCGTCACCCGGACGCACTCTCACTGCCGTCAACCTCGCTGATCAGGCCTCCCGTCAGGGCAAGCGCAGCGTCGTCGTCGACGCTGACACGGTTTCCGGCATGGTCGCGTCCACCCTCGGGCTGACAGAGGAATCTTCGCATCTGGCCAGCCTCTGCCGGTCGCAGTCGGACCCGGCGGGGCGATTCGGCGCGCATGCGGTGCCGCATGCATCGATCCGCGAGAGCTTCCATGCGGTGACCGGGCTGACTCGGCCCGAGCGGTGGCCGGAGATCCGCGCCTCCGTCCTCGAGGCTGTGCTCAAACGTCTGGCCAAGGTCTATGACGTCGTCATCGTCGACGTCAGCGACCGCATCGATCCCGATGACGAGCTCGCCGACCCCTTCTACGACCGCCACTGCGCCACCCGTGCCGCGCTCGAGGCCGCCGATATCGTGCTCGTCCTCGCAGCAGGGGAGCCGATCGGCCTGCAGCGCCTGGTCAAACTCCTCGGCACACCCCGGGCCGAGGCGGTGCGCGAGAAGATGCGGCTGGTGATCACGAAGGTGCGTTCGAGTGCGGTCGGCCATCCCGCTGAGACGCGGATCAGCGAAGTCCTCGACCGATTCGTCCGGATCACTCCGGACTTCATTCTCAGGGATGACCGGCCCACGGCCGATGCGGCGATGCTCGCCGGCCACACCCTGCACGAGCAGAACCCCCGGTCCGTTCTTGTCGGGGACCTCTCGGCGATGATCGACGAGCTTCTGCCGGGTCGCCGCCGTTCCCGCAGATCCGTCGGAGGCCGTGACCGTCGCGGCACCGGTCGCCGCGGACGCCCACAGAAAGTCAGGGTGAGTCAGGGGAGCGGACCACAGGACTAGGATGAGGGGCATGGCCATTCGCTGCTACATTCCCACCACCCTGACCGCGCTGCGTTCGCCGCTGACCGACGTCCGCGCCGTCGCCCCTGACGCTCAGGGGCGCAGCCTGCGCAGTGAGGAGTTCGAATCCGCCGAATTCGACGCCATGTGCATCGCCGCGGCCCTGGCCGCGAACGCGGCGTTCGCTCCCGCTGAAACCGAGACCGGCACCGAGGCGGCTCCCGAGCGGCGTGTCATCGTGGCCTATGACGCCCCCGAGTCGAGCCCGGCCGCACCGCTGACCGAGGGATTCGAGCTCATCGGCCTTGCCGATGTCGACATGGCCCGGGTCGCGAGCTTCCACCTCGACGAGGACGTCGTCTGGGACGAGGCGGTGCAACTGGCCGAGGACACGGACTCCAGCGCGGCCGAGGACCACCTCGGCGCTTCCGATCTGCTGTGGTACGACTCTTCCGAACTCGAGCAGCTGCTCGGCGACCAGGACTGAGCCGACCCCAGGGGGTCTCAGGCGGATTCGAAGCGGCGCAGCCGGTCGCTCAGTCGCTTCTCCAGGATCGGGACCACAGCCTGTTCGATCATCGCCCCGAACATCGGGATCGACGAGCTGATCTCGGCATGAGCGGACAGCTTCGTCACTGACTCGGCCTCGCGCAGCTCGAGGACCGCATCGATCTCGACGGGGACGCCTGCGGCGCGTGCGGACATGCGGATCTCTGCCTCATCACCGAGGACATCTCCGGGAATCATGTACACCTCGACCAGCACGGTGTTGTCCGGAAGCCGAGAGGCCAGAGCCGATGGAAGCTCGGCCTTGGGCATCGGGGTCCGCACGGTCATCTCCGTGTCGGGGTCGATGTATTCGGCACTGGCCTCGGAACCGAGCTTCTCCCACACGCCGGGGTCGGCGAGTTTGGCCAAGAATGTCGACAGATCAACCGAATATTCATGATTGAGAGTCAGAGATCGCATAGCTCCAGTTTGCCAGCGAATGAACTGTACTTCACCGTAGGCCGCTCGGCGTGCCTTTCTCGATATTTGGGCATAGTGTGGGGAATGACGATTCGGCGTCGAATCGCATGACGAATGCTCGTTGATCATAGAGGTGAAGCAGTGACTCAGGTCTCAATTTCGAACGTTGCAGAAGAGTGGAGAAAGCAGCGGGGGCAATCGGCTCCCGACAACTTCCTCGATGCGTACTATCCCCGGTTCGAATCAGGGGCCACCGACCCCGAGGCCTACGCGGCCGCGGCGGCCCGTCACTTCGCGCTCGGCACCGAATACGACGGTGAGCGTCCGGCGATCGCGATCTACAATCCGAGCGTCGACTCGCCGGAGTTCAGCGACAACCACACGGTCATCGCCATCGTGCTCGCTGACATGCCCCATCTCGTGTCCTCGATCGTCAGCGACCTCGCTGCCAACGGCAGGGCGATCCGCCGCGTGCACCACCCGATCATCACAGTCACCGGCAACGGCCCGGACGAGAAGATCCTCTCCCCGGCAGAAGCCCCCGCACTCAGTGCGGACACGGCGAGCATTCCGACGGTCTCCGAAGATCCTGCCGACAGCGAAGACGGCGCCCCACAGCAGCAGTCCTGGATCCGCCTCGAGATCGACCGCATCTCGGAAAGCGACTTCGATGCGCTCGAAGAGCGGCTGCGCGGGGTCCTCGACTACGTGGCCGCGGCAGCGCGCGACGCCCAAGCGATGGCTGCGAAGGCCAAAGACATCGCGGCCGAGCTGAGCGCACACGCGCCGCGTCCGGAACTGGCCTCCGAAGCCGAATCCGCCGCCGCCCTGCTCACCTGGCTCGACGGACACTTCACCTTCCTCGGCTACCGCGAATACGACTACACCCACGACGCCGAGCACAGCAGCCTCGAACCGATCGAGGACACCTCGATGGGCATCTCGGCCCTGCGCCCCCTCGTGAAATCACCGCTCAGCCGGGCGGTCGCCGACAAAGCGCTGGAACCGCATGTGCTGGTGCTGACGAAGGCGAACTCCCGCTCCCGCGTCATCCGTTCCTCGTTCATGGATTACATCGGCGTGAAGACCTTCGACGCCGACGGTGAGATCGTCGGCGAGCGTCGCTTCGTCGGAGTGTTCAAACCCGAGTTCTACAACGACAGCGTCCTCAACATCCCGGTCATCGACCGGAAGGTCGCGAAGATCCTCTCGGCCAGCGGATTCCCCACCGGGTCCCACTCGGCCAACGAACTCCTCGGCGTCCTCGAGAACTATCCCCGCGAGGACCTGCTCCACGAGGACACCGAAGAGATCTATGACGTCGTCATGGAGATCGTCGACATGCAGGAGCGCCGGGAGTCCCGCGTGTTCGTCCGCACCGACCCGTACCAGCGCTTCGTCTCCGTCATCCTCTACCTCCCGCGTGACCTCTACAACACCGACGCCCGAGTGCGCGTGCAGGAAGTGCTGCGCAAGTTCTACAACGCCGACAGCGTCGACTTCGATGTGCTGCTGAGCGAGTCGGCGCTGGCCCGCATCCACTTCGTGGCCCGCGTCGCCCGTGACTGCGAACTGCCGCAGATCGGTGCCGACGAGGTCGAGGCCCGCATCGTCGGAGCCGTTCGCTCCTGGTCCGAAGACGTCCACGCGTTCCTCGTCCCCGCCGAGACCGGCGACTCCGGCGCCTCGCATGCCCGGGCCGACCTGTGGTCGAAGGCGTTCCCTCCCAGCTACGGCGAGCACCACACCCCCGCCGAGGCGGTCGCCGACGTCGGTCGGTTCGAAGCCCTCGACGCCGGTCACGGTCCGGCGGTGCGCCTCTACCGTCCCGAACAGAGCACCGATGCCTCCGTCCGTCTCGTCCTCTATCGTCACGACCGGGTCAGCCTGTCCGAGGTCCTGCCCTTCCTCACGGCTTTCGGTGCCGACGTCGTCGACGAACGTCCCCATGAACTCGACCTCGCCGACGGTTCGCACCGGTACATCTACGACTTCGGACTCAGCTTCTCCGAGGAGCTGGCCGATGACGACTACGACCGCATCGCCGAGGCCTTCATGGCCGGCTGGGACGGCAAGAAGGAGGCGGGGGTCTTCGACCGCCTCGTCGTCGCCGGACTCTCCTGGCAGCATGTGACGATCATCCGCGCACTGGGCAAATACCTGCGCCAGGCGGGCTTCACCTATTCCGACGCCTATGTCGGTGAGGTCTACAGCGACAACCCGCAGATCTCGAAGCTGCTCGTCGACTACTTCTCCGCCAAGTTCGATCCCGACGTCGACGACGCCGGACGCGAAGCGACGATCACCGAGATCGACGACGCGATCGAAGCCGCCCTCAGCGAAGTGGCCAGCCTCGACGCCGACCGTGTGCTGCGCTCCTCGCTGGAACTGCTGCGGGCGACCCTGCGCACGAACTACTACATCGACGAATCCGGTGCTCTGCCCACCGCACTGGTGCTCAAGATCCGACCCGACGAGCTCAGCTTCGTGCCGAAGCCGAAGCCGGCTCTGGAGATGTGGGTGTATTCCCCGCAGGTCGAAGGCGTGCACCTGCGCTTCGGCACCGTCGCTCGCGGAGGGCTGCGCTGGTCGGATCGTCGCGATGACTTCCGCACCGAGGTCCTCGGCCTCGTCAAGGCCCAGATGGTCAAGAACGCGCTCATCGTGCCCACCGGGGCGAAGGGCGGATTCTTCCCCAAGCAGCTGCCGCCGATGAGCGATCGGGACGCGTGGATGGCCACCGGTCAGGCCGCCTACGAGGTGTTCATCGAAAGCATGCTCGAGGTTGCGGACAACCTCACCTACGGCAGCGACGACTCCAGCGTCGTCGTCCACCCCGACCGCGTCGTCCGCCACGATGGAGACGACTACTATCTCGTCGTCGCCGCCGACAAGGGCACGGCACGGTTCTCCGATGTGGCCAACGCGATCGCCGAACGCCGTGGCTTCTGGCTCGGCGACGCCTTCGCATCCGGCGGATCGGTCGGCTACGACCACAAGGCGATGGCCATCACCTCCCGGGGCGCGTGGAAATCCGTCGAACGCCACTTCCGCGAACTCGGACTCAACACCGCTGCCGAGGACTTCACCGTCGTGGGCATCGGCGATATGAGCGGCGACGTCTTCGGCAACGGCATGCTGCGCAGCGAGCACATCCGCCTCGTCGCGGCCTTCGACCACCGGGACATCTTCCTCGATCCGAACCCCGACGCCGCTCGCAGCTTCGTCGAACGCCAACGGCTCTTCGACCTGCCGCGCTCGAGCTGGCAGGACTACGACCGGGACCTCATCTCCTCGGGCGGCGGAGTCTTCTCCCGGTCGGCGAAGTCGATCGACCTCAGCCCCGAAGCCGCCTCGGTGCTCGGAGTCGAACCCGGAAAGCGCAGCCCCGCCGACCTCATGTCGGAGATCCTCAAGGCACCGGTCGACCTCGTCTACAACGGCGGTATCGGCACCTATATCAAGGCTTCGAGCGAGAGCCACGCCGATGTCGGCGATAAGTCCAACGATGCCATCCGCATCGACGGCGCCGATGTGCGGGCGCGGGTGATCGGCGAGGGCGGCAATCTCGGTGTGACACAGCTGGGACGTGTCGAGGCCGCCCTGGGCGGCGTCGAGGTCAACACCGACGCCGTCGACAACTCGGCCGGCGTCGACAGCTCCGACCACGAGGTCAACATCAAGCTGCTCCTGCGAACGCTCTTGCACAAGGGAGCCTTCGCCGCGGAAGAGCGGGAGGCGGTCCTGCACTCGTTCACCGATCAGGTCGCCGATCGGGTGCTGGCGAACAACTACTCGCAGAACGTCGTCCTCGGCGAGGCTCGGGCCCAGACCGAATCGATGTCGGGCACCTACGGCCGGCTGCTGGGCTACCTGGAGAAGAATGCCGATCTCGACCGGGCGGTCGAATTCCTGCCCAACGCCGACGAACTGGCCAAACGCGAGTTCAGCTACTACGTGTCGCCCGAACTCGCCGTTCTGCTGGCCTATGTGAAGATGCACGCCGCCGATGAGGTCCTCGCCAGCACCGTGCCGGACGAGACGTGGATGCGTCGCGAACTCGTGTCCTACTTCCCGGACGCTCTGCAGGAGAAGTACGGTGAGCTCATCCCCGAACACCCGCTGCACCGGGAGATCGCGACGGCGAAGCTCGTCAACAGGCTCGTCGACCGCGGCGGACTGACCTACATCTACCGGATGTTGGAAGAGACGCCGGCGTCGGTGCCGCAGATCGCACGCGTGTTCGTCGTGGTCTCGGAGATCTTCGGACTCGATGACTTCTTCGACGCCGTGTGCGCACTCGACAACCAGGTGCCGACCGAGGTGCAGGTGAAACTCCAGCACGACTATGTGCGTGTCCTCGATCGTTCCTCGCGCTGGCTCGTGCAGCAGGCGCCGGACAGCCTCGACGTCGATTCCGGCATCGAGATGTACGGAAAGGTCGTCGAAGCCCTGCGCTCCCGGGTCCCGGACCTCGTCGACGGCTACGATGCCGAGACCATGCAGGCGAAGGCGCAGAGCTATATCGACGAAGGCGTGCCGAGCGAACTCGCGTGGCGCTCCGCCGCCCTGCTCGACGAGTTCGTGCTGCTCGACATCACCCAGCTGGCAGCTCGGGCGAACGAATCCGCCGAGGACGTCGCAGAGGTCTACTACGCAGTGAACGAACGCTTCTCCGGTTCGCAGATCCTCACCCTCATCGGTGAGCTCGATCGCAGCGACCGGTGGTCTGCGCTGGCCCGCGGATCCATGCGTGACGACTACTACGCTGCGATCCTGTCGGTGACCGGGACGGTTCTGGCCGCCACGGATTCGCCGATCTCCGGAACTCCGGACGAACGGGCGAAGCAGCGCCTGGCCGAATGGCTCGAACGCAACGAGACTGTCGTGGGGCGGGTGCTGGAGACGACGGAGACGATCCTCGGACTCGACTCCGTCACCCAGGCGCCGCTGTCTGTGCTGCTGCGCTCACTGCGGTCGATGGTCCGCTCCTCGGCCTGGGAGAGCGAACACAACGGCTGAGGCTGATTCCGGTCGCGGTCGACACCATGGTCGGCCGCGACCGGCCGGGCGCGGCTGATCGGTTCGGCGGCCGTGACCGGCAGAGCGACCACGACCGGCCGGTCGGTTGGGACCGCGCGGACACGGCCGCCTCGGCGGGGCCGAACACCGACCGATTAAGTGGTAGCGTCTGAACATCGACATCTCAGCAGATCCGCGCAATGCGGGTCTGCTGATCTCACCTTGGAGGAACGTATGGTGCTCAACGAACTGCTGGCGGCCGAGGGCATCACGGATGAGTCAGACGTCGAACACATCCATCTGCTCGTCGGGGACTGGCAGCTGTTGGCCGACCTCTCCTTCGCCGACCTCGTGCTGTGGGTGCCGTCGCCCAACGGTGCCTACACGGTCCTGGCGCATGCCCGATCGACGACCGGGGCGACACTGTTCAACCGGGACCTGATCGGAGCGCGTGCGACCGGCTTGGAGAAGGAGCTGCTCGATCAGGCCAGCAGCACCCGCAGCTCTGTCTCCCATGTCGCCGCGGCCCGAGAGATGGGAATCAGCGCCGGATCCTCCGACGTCGACATCCTCGCCGAGGCGGTTCCGATCATCCGCAGCGGCGAGGCCATCGCGCTCGTCGTCCGGTATTCGGAGGAGGTCCGACGCAGAGGTTCGTCTCGCCTGGAGAAGTACTACCGGGAAACGGCGATGGCCCTGATGCGGATGATCGTGCAGGGAACGTTCCCCGATCGCGATGCCCCGTCCGGGGCCCGGCACGGCGAACCGCGAGTCGGCGACGGCATCTTCATCCTCGACCGCGATTCGCATGTGCAGTATGCCTCCCCGAACGCCGTATCGCTCATGCACCGGCTCGGCTACGGGGGAGAGATCGAAGGCAGCTATCTCTCCGAGGTGGTCTCGAACCTCAGTGCAGAGCTGCGTCAGGTCGATGAGACCCTCCCGCTGGTGCTCACCGGGCGTGCCCCGTGGCGGACCGAACTCGAAGTCGGGCGCACGAGTGTGTCCCTGCGCGCGATTCCGCTGACGGACGAGGGAGAGCGGGTCGGCGCGATCGTCCTCGCCCGTGACGTCTCCGAGATCCGCCGTCGCAAACGTGAGCTGCTCTCCCGCGACGCGATGATCAAGGAGATGCACCACAGGGTGAAGAACAATCTGCAGACCGTGTCGGCTCTGCTGCGGCTGCAGACCCGCCGCATCGACAGCCCCGAGGCCAAGGGGGCGCTGACGGAGGCGATGCGCCGGGTCTCGATCATCGCCGTGGTCCACGATGTGCTCAGCCAGGGCGTCGAATCCGAAGTGGACTTCGACGAAGTCGTCGACAAGGGACTGCGTCTGACCCCCGAACTGACCAGCCCTCTGGTGCATATCGAACTCAAACGGTGCGGAAGCTTCGGGACCATCTCCTCCGCCGATGCCACCTCCCTGGCCCTGGCCATCACGGAGCTGATCACGAACGCGATCGAGCACGGATTCCCCACCGAGAACCTCGAGAGTCTGGAACCGGGGGAGTCGCTCAACGGCCATGTGTGGGTGACCCCGGAGCGCAACGGCGACCACCTGAGCGTGACGATCGCCGATGACGGCATCGGGTTGGGGGAGACGCAGAATCCGGGCAATGGTCTGGGCACGCAGATCGTGCGCACCCTGGTCTCGGCCGACCTTGCCGGTTCGATCCAATGGCAGGCGCGCGAGGGCGGCGGAACAGTCGCCGTCCTCGACGTTCCGCTGCGCCCGGACTCCTACGACTGAGCGAGGCCCGTCGGACCGAGCCGCAGAGCAGCCACGCTCCGGCGTCGGTCGACATTCGGCCGGGCGCCGGTGCGTGCACACGACCCCGTCCGCACACACGACTGAGTCCCTTGTTCCGACGACGATCTTTCGCCGTCGGAACAAGGGACTCAGTCTTCGGTGCAGGTGCTGCCGGTGATTCAGTGATGGCTTCGGCAGTCCGGATGACTGCCTTCTCGATGGCCGGCGACTCAGCCGGCGCGACGGGCGCGAGCGGCACGGCGCTTGAGTGCGCGACGCTCGTCCTCGCTCAGACCGCCCCAGACTCCGGCATCCTGACCGGATTCGAGGGCCCACTGAAGGCAGGTCTCTGCAACTTCACAACGGCGACAGACAGTCTTTGCTTCCTCAATCTGGAGCAGCGCGGGTCCGGTGTTGCCGATCGGGAAGAAGAGCTCCGGATCCTCATTGAGGCATGCTGCACGGTGTCGCCAATCCATGGTGACCTTTCGACGAATTCAGTGAACGCGGCTGACTACGCCCGAATTCCGGGCGTGCAACTCTCACAGTCAAGGTTCACATAACGCAATTGGGCGCACAAGGGTCCGGCAGTGTGAAATTTCTGACAAGAATTTTCCCCATTGTCCTGCTATGAGGGCGATCGCGCAAATCGGTCCGCAATTCGTCTTTTCGAGCCTGTCTGAGCGTCTCCGCCTAGACTGTCAGGCACATGCAGACAGCAGGTGAATGCACACAGACAGCACGTGAACCAATGGAGGACTCATGACCAACGATCTCGCCAGCCCCCGCATCGTCTCCGTCGGCGGCCACACACCGCAGATCGATCCGGAGGCGTTCGTCGCAGCCGGTGCCACGCTCGTCGGCGACGTGCACGTGAAGAAGGGCGCCAGCGTCTTCTACGGCTGTGTTCTGCGCGCCGAAGCCGCCCCGATCACGATCGGCGAGGACTCGAACGTGCAGGACAACACCGTCATGCACACCGATGCCGGGAAACCCGTCGTCATCGGCGCCCGCGTCTCCATCGGCCACCAAGCGCTCGTCCACGGTGCCGTCGTCGATGACGATGTGCTCATCGGAATGCACTCCACAGTGCTCAACGACGCCCATATCGGCAGCGAATCCCTCGTCGCCGCGGGCGCCGTCGTCCTCGAAGGCACGCAGATCCCCGCACGGTCGCTCGTCGCCGGTGTGCCCGCGAAGGTGCGCCGGGAGATGACCGACGAAGGAGTGGAGAAGGTCCGGCAGAACGCCCAGTCCTATGTGCGTCTGTCGACCCTGCACAAGGACACCGCCGAGGTGGTCGACCCGAGCTGATCGGACCGTAACCGGCCCGATTGCGGACCGGTCCAGGACCGACCTCCACCAGATCCCAAAGGAACCATTCGGTCGATGCCCAGGGGGCCGTTCGCAAGCATCGTGGCGATTTGAGACAATCTGTATGTGAACACTGAATTTGATTCCACTGCAGATCGCGTCGTCATCATCGGCGGCGGCCCCGGCGGCTACGAAGCCGCGCTCGTCGCGGCTCAGCTCGGTGCCGATGTCATGCTCATCGAGCAGAATCGGTGCGGTGGTTCCGCCGTGCTCACCGACGTCGTGCCATCGAAGTCGCTCATCGCCACCGCGGAGATGATGGACGAGATCGAGCGCTCCGACGGGCTCGGAATCCGGATCGAGAACACCGAGGACACCGAGGCCGTTGCGCGCCGGGTCACCGCCGACCTCGAAGCGGTCAACAAGCGGATCCTCTCGCTCGCCGACGCTCAGGCCAACGACATCTACGAAGGCCTCATCCGGGCCGGTGTCAAAGCCATCCAGGGCAAGGCGACCCTGGCCGGTCGCGACCAGGTCCATGTCGTCGAATCCGGCGGCACCGAGTACACCCTCGAGGCCTCGACGATCCTGCTCTCTGTCGGCGCCCACCCGCGTGAGCTGCCCACTGCGCAGCCTGACGGTGAGCGCATCCTCACCTGGACCCAGCTCTACGACCTCGACGAACTGCCCGAGCACCTCATCGTCGTCGGCTCCGGTGTCACCGGTGCCGAGTTCGCTTCGGCCTACCGGGCACTGGGCACCGAGGTGACGCTCGTGTCCTCGCGTGAGAAGGTCCTGCCCGGCCAGGACGAGGACGCGGCCGATGTGCTCGAATTCGTCTTCCGCAACAAGGGCATGAATGTCCTCTCCCGCTCCCGCGCCGCCTCGGTGACCCGCACCGACGACGGAGTCGAAGTGGTGCTCGCCGATGGTCGCCGTGTCGAAGGATCCCACTGCCTCATGGCCGTCGGCTCGATTCCGAACACCGAAGGACTCGGCCTGGAGAAGGCCGGTGTCCGCGTCAGCGAGTCCGGACACATCGTCGTCGACGGCGTTTCGCGGACCTCGCGGGCAGGAATCTACGCGGCCGGTGACTGCACCGGAGTGCTGCCCCTGGCCTCGGTGGCAGCGATGCAGGGGCGGATCGCCATGAACCACGCGCTCGGCGACGCCGTGCAGCCGCTCAAACTGCGCAATGTCGCATCGAACGTGTTCACCGCACCCGAGATCGCCACCGTTGGCTTCACTCAGCAGAACTATCGCGAGAACCCGACGGACATCGACACCGTGATGCTGCCGTTGGACACGAACCCACGCGCCAAGATGCTCGGCATCGAGGACGGCTTCGTCAAGATCTTCGCTCGGCGCGGATCCGGCTCCATCCTCGGCGGAGTCGTCGTCGGTCCCCGAGCCAGTGAGCTCATCCTGCCGATCACCATGGCAGTCGAGAACCGGCTGACCGTGGACCAGCTCTCCGCCTCCTTCGTCGTCTACCCCTCGGTGAGCGGTTCGCTGACCGAAGCGGCACGGAAGCTCCACCGTCACCTCTGAATCGTCGATCCGACGATCGCAGGAAAGTTTTTCTCCGCAGCTGTCGATCCGGTCGCTCCTCGACCGTCATCATGGTGTCAGGCCGCCCGGCATGACATGAGGAATGACGAAGGAGAACGACATGAAGTACGCACTTCTGCTCATGGGACGCACACAGGATCCTGACTGCGGTGAGGACGGCGGAGCGGATCCAGAAGAATTCATGGCATTCGACAAGGAGATCAGCGAGGCGGGGATCGTCGTCGGCGGCTTCGCTCTGGAAGGACCCGAACTCGGGGTCCGGGTGAGCGGATCAGGAGGCGAATCGCTTGTCACCTCGGGCCCGTTCGCCGAATCGAACGAGTTCGTCGGCGGCAGTTACGTCATCGACGTCGCCGATATCGACGAGGCGATCGCCTGGGCGAAGAAGAGCCCCGCAGCCAAGGCCGGACACATCGAGATCCGTCCGGTGGCCGACTACTGATGGACTCCGACCCCGATGCGGCCGCCCGCGTCCTCAGCGCCATCGGCGAGGAGGATTACGGGCGGCTGCTCGCGGCGTTGGTCACCCGGTTTCGTGACTTCGACCTTGCCGAGGAGGCCCTCCACGACGCCGTGCTGCGCGCGGTCGAGACATGGCCGGGCAGGGGAGTGCCCGAACGCCCTCAGGCGTGGCTGATGGCCACGGCGAAGAACCGCGCCATCGATCTCATCCGCTCCGATGAGGTGCGCACCCGGCACCTCGCCCGCCTGCGCATCGAGGACGATCTGCGATCAGGTGACCACGACGATCACGCGGAGCGCCTCGGCGAGGAGATGGATGCAGCGGATCTGCCCGACGAGCGCCTCGGACTGTTCTTCACCTGCTCCCACCCGACCCTGCGCCAGGACGAACGCATCGTGCTCATCCTGCGCTTCCTCTCGGGGCTGACCACCGCCGAGGTAGCCGCCGGGTTCCTCATCGAGACCGCGACGATGCAGCAGCGGATCGTCCGTGCCAAACAGCGGATCCTCAAGACCGGGATTCCCTTCGGCCGCCCCGCGCCCGCTGAGGTCGGCGACCGGTTGCCAGGTGTGCTGCGCGTCCTCTATCTCATCTTCACTCAGGGCATCAACGCCACGGCAGGGCCCG
Source organism: Brevibacterium sp. MGP-B1 (assembly GCF_057766545.1). Lineage (NCBI taxonomy): Bacteria > Bacillati > Actinomycetota > Actinomycetes > Micrococcales > Brevibacteriaceae > Brevibacterium > Brevibacterium sp. MGP-B1. The sequence goes on from NZ_CM173407.1 coordinate 809,464, forward strand.
CACATACGCGAGTCGATCTGCAGCACGAAGCCATCCGGCTGACCCGACTGCTCGTCGGATACCTGCCCGAGCAGACCGAAGCCCGTGGCCTGCTGGCTCTGCTTCTGCTCACACGGGCACGTGGGGCCGCGCGCGTGACGCCGGATGGCCAGCCGGTGCCGCTGGCCGAGCAGGACCGCAGCCTGTGGGACTCACGCCTCATCGCCGAAGGGACCGGACTCGTCGACGTGGCCGCCGGCGAACTGGGAGCCGGGGCATTCACCATCCAGGCGGCGATCGCGGCCCTTCACGCCGACGCCGCGCGATTCGCCGACACGGACTGGAAGCAGATCCTCGTGCTCTATCGGATGCTGTCCGGCCTCGAGTCGTCGCCGGTCGTCGCTCTCAACACCGCGATCGCCCTCGGGCGGGTCTCGGGCCCCGAAGCTGCCATGAGCGCCCTCGACGAACTGGCCGACGATCCGCAGCTGCTGCGTTACAGGCCCTTCCACATCGCGCGGGCGATCACCCTCGATGAACTCGGTCGCACGGCGGAGGCCGAGGACGCCTATGCCGCCGGTCTGGAATGCCCCGGCAATGACGCCGAGTCCGAATACATCACTGCCCGGATCACCGATCTTCAGCGGTGACCCGGGCAGGAAGGTTATGAACTCGGCTCCTGTTCGGCACGAAGCGACCGGCGGCAGGAGGCAGTTCGGCTCAGGCGGCGAAGCGGATGATCGCCTCACCGGACTTCACCGAGGCACCTGCATCGACGAGCACCTCGGAGACGGTGCCCGAGTGACCGGCCTTGAGCGGCTGCTCCATCTTCATCGCTTCGATGACGGCGAGAGTATCACCGGCTTCGACGGTGTCACCGGGATTGACGGCGACCGAGACGATGGTGCCCTGCATGGGAGCGTTGACCGCGTTCGAGTCGTCGACGATCTTCGCACCCTTGCGGCTGCTGAGCCCGCGCTTGCGCCGCGGCACACTGGGGCTGGGAACATGACCGAGGTCGGAGATGACGTCTTTGGGGACCGAAACGGTCATCCGGCGACCATCGACCTCGACCACAACACTGAAGCTGTCGGCTGCAGTACTCATCTGTTCTCCTAGTTGTGGATCGGCAAGCGGATTGACGAAAGCGGTTTCGAGCCAGTTGGTCCAGACCTTGAAGTCGGTGGCGAACGCCGGCTCGTTGACGAGCACACGATGCAGCGGCAGCAACGTCGAGACTCCCTCGATGCGGTATTCGGCCAGAGCGCGGCGGGCTCTGGCCAGAGCCTCGTCACGGGTGGCACCGGTGACGACGAGTTTGGCCATCATCGGATCGAAGTCCGTGCCGACGACACTGCCTTCGCCGATGCCCGAGTCCAGACGCACACCGGGACCCGAAGGCGCACGGTAGTTCTTCACCGCACCGGTGGCGGGGAAGAACGTTGTGGGGTCCTCGGCGTTGATGCGGAACTGGAAGGAGTGTCCGCGCACGGCGGGGAATTCGTCGGGCAGGGCCTCGCCCGAAGCGATGCGCACCTGCCAGCCGACGAGGTCGACTCCGGTGACCTCCTCGGTGACGGTGTGCTCGACCTGGATGCGCGCATTGGCTTCCATGAAGATGATCGTGCCGTCCTCGCCGAGGAGGAACTCGCACGTCGCTGCGCCGACGTAGCCGACGTGGGCGAGCAGGCGTGCCGAGGCTTCGGAGACGATGCGCTCCTGTTCGGCGGTGAGGAACGGAGCGGGTGCTTCCTCGATGATCTTCTGGTTGCGGCGCTGCAGAGTGCAGTCACGCGTGGACACGATCCGCACGTTGCCGTGGGCATCGGCCAGGCACTGGGTCTCGAGGTGACGGGGGCGCACGATCTGCTTCTCGATGAGGCACTCACCGCGCCCGAAGGCACTCTGTGCCTCGCGGGTCGCCGCAGTATAGGCGGCTTCGAGATCCTCGGCGGCAGCGCAGGCGCGGAAACCACGCCCGCCTCCGCCGTGGACTGCCTTGACGACGACGGGGAACCCGATCCGGCTGGCCACCTCGGCGGCCTCAGCCAGATCGGCTACGGCGCCGTCGGAACCGGGCGCAACCGGAGCGTCGACGGCTTCGGCGACGGCACGGGCTCCGGACTTGTCACCGAGGAGCTCGATCGCCGCCGGGGGAGGACCGACCCAGATCAGCCCGGCATCGATGACGGCCTGCGCGAATTGCGCGTTCTCGGCCATATAGCCGTAACCGGGGTGGACGGCATCGGCGCCGGAGCGCTTGGCCAAGGCGAGGATCTTCTCGATATCGAGATACGTCTCCCCTGCTCCGGAACCGTCCAGCAGCCACGCGTCGTCGGCGAGTTCGACGAAGTCGGCATCGGAGTCGGCACGGGTGTACACGGCGACGGCCTTGATGCCGAGGTCGTGGGCGGCCCGGATGATGCGCAGAGCGATCTCACCGCGGTTGGCGATGAGGACTCGGCGGACGGCCCCGGTCGGAACAGTGGTGCTCAGTACCGAGGTCGTGGAGTCGGAGAGGACTGTTGTCATGGTGCTCCTTTGTATGATCACAGAACAATTTAGAGAACAGCACCAAGGGTTTGTAGGACAGCGATAAAAAATTGGGACGAGAACTTCAATGTCCTCGGGCGTGTCACCGGACCAGGGTCGAGTCTACCGCTTGAGAGCCCACAGATCGGGCCAGAACAGCCCCATGTCGGTGACCAACTCGCGCACGACGGGCAGACTGAGGCCGAGGACGGTGAGATGGTCGCCGTCGAGCCGGTCGACGAACGCCCCACCGTAGCCGTCGATCGTCAGCGCCCCGGCCACGTGGAAGGGCTCTTCGGTGGCGATGTACGCTTCGAGCTCCTCCGTGCTGGGTGAGCCGATGAGCACCGAGGTGGCCGACCGCTGCGAGCGCAGAGCGCTGAGTTCGAAGGGTGCTGAGCCGGTTCGATCGGCATCGTCGCCGCGGTCGTCAGCTCCCGCTCGCCCGACTGCGCCGTTCGCCTGCTGCGCCCGCGTGAGCACGGCGACCGTATGGCCCGAATGCAGCTGTGTCCACTGACCGGCGATCGCCGACCACACGTTGCGAGTGCGTTCGGCCGTTCCCGGTTTGCCGATGGCCTGTCCGTCGAATTCGAGCAGGGAATCCCCGGCGACGACGACCACGGTGTCCGCGCCGTCAAGTGTCGGGGGAGCGGACGCGATGATCCGGTCGATGACCGCTCGAGCCTTCGCCTCCGACAAGGCTGTGGTGAGTTCGCCGACGGAGCCGGTGAAATCGTCCTCGAGGGCGCGTTCGTCGACCTCGGAGACGATGATGACCGGGTCGATCCCGCCGTCCCGGAGGATCTGGCGACGTGAAGGGGACTGGGAGGCGAGGACTACAGGGATCACGAGGCGGCTTCCGAACGGTTCGGGACCGGTTCGGCCCTGACGTCCTCTGTCACCGCTGTTTCTTCGGCATCTGGCTGCGCCTCGGCGCCGGTCTGCGCCTCGGCATCCGAACCGTTCTGGGCAGCAGATTGCGCCTCGGCGCCGGGGGCCAGTTCGTGTCGGCGGGCGGTTTCGCCCTTCTCCGGGATGTCGAGGCTGCGGTCGACGACGACCGGTGCATCGATGCGTTCGGCGATTGCGGCCAACAGCGTCGAGGACAGCTGCGCATAGCCGAGTTCGCTGGGGAACCGGCCCGAGCCGTTGAGCAGAGACCGGCGTGTCGTTCCGCTCAGCGATCCCGTCGACCGCAGCGGAACCGCACGCGCGGCCAGGGCGGCCAGCCATTGAGAGCCGGCGAGGACCCGAGAGGTTCGGCGCAGCGACGTCTTGAGCGGATCGCGCAGCCCCGGCAGACCGCCGAGATTGGGGCAGACGAGAACGAACACGGTGTAGCGGCCCTCGCGTTGGAGCCGGTTGATGGCCTGGTTGAGCACGGGTACGCCGATGGTCGCCTGGATCGGGTGGATGATGTCGCCGGTGCCGATCGAGATGATCGCGAACCGGCGGTCGTCGCTCCAGCGGTCCGAAAGCTGACGGGAGAGCCACGGCGAGCGCAGGACTTCGTCGACTTGTCGGTGCAGATCATCCGACAGCGCCGAGGGGCGGGCGGTTGTCTGGACCCGGACGGTGGTGCCGAGCATCCGCGCCAGGCCTCGCCCGATGAAAGTCGGGGGCGCCTGCTCCGGGTCGACGTCGACCCCGCACAGCCAGGAGTCGCCGATGATGGCAAGGGCGGCGGAGTCGTCATCGTCGTTGTCACGTGGGGCGGCGATCGCCTCGGTGAAGGTGGAGAAGCGACGGTTCTTGTCGTCGTCGAAGGAACGGCGCAGCGATCCGGCCTGGTGGCGGAGCAGTCCCGCCGCCGAGGCGCCGGCACCGACGACGGTCGCCCCCATGGTCGCCAGCGTATAGATCAAGCGTCTTCCCACTGATTTCCCTCCTCCGGCGTCATCATTGCACCTTTGTCAGTGCATCAACAACTATTGTTGAGTCATGAGCAAAAACGATCAGCAGCATCCTCCGAACCGATTCCGAGGGGCATGGGAGGCGTTCCGGCGCGGACGCGGATCCTCTCACTCCGAGTCCGAACCCGACGTGACCCCGTCGGAGGCGGTCAGTCCCGAGGAGATCGCACTCAGCCGAATCGAAGCCGAGGCCAAACCGTATGTGGCTCCCGGTCTCAAGCTCGCCGCTGCGTGGTCGTGGCGGTCGATCGTCGTGCTCGTGGCGATCGGTGTGGCACTCTGGCTGCTGTCGAAGATCTCCAGCGTCGTGCTGCCCGTGCTCATCGCCCTGCTGCTGGCCGCTCTGCTCGCGCCCCTGACCGGATGGCTGAAGAAGAAGGGCGTGCCTCGAGGCGGGGCCGCGGCGATCTCCTTCGTCGGGTTCATCGTCGTCGTGCTCGGACTCTTCGGCCTCGTCGGTCAGCAGATCTATTCCGGCATGCCCGACCTCGTCAAACAGGTCATCGCCGGTGTGTCCGGGATCAGCGGCTGGCTGGCTTCAAGTCCCTTCGGCATCGATGCTTCGACGATCTCGAGCTATATGAACGATGCGATCGATACCGCGACGAACTTCTTCCAGAACAACAGCAGCCAGCTCCTCGGCGGTGCCCTGGAGGCCACCTCCTCGGTGGGCACCTTCCTCACCGGTATGGCCGTGTGCCTGTTCGCGACGTTCTTCTTCCTCTATGACGGGCAGAACATCTTCAGGTGGGTGATGAACCTGCTGCCGGTCCCGGCCCGTCCCGTCGCCACGGGTGCCGCTCTGAAAGGGTGGACCACCCTGGTGCAGTACGTGAGGGTCCAGATCCTCGTCGCCGCCGTCGATGCGATCGGCATCGGCATCGGCGCTGCGTTCCTCGGGATCCCGCTGGTCATCCCCATGACCGTGCTCGTCTTCCTCACCTCGTTCGTCCCCGTCGTCGGCGCCATCGCCTCCGGCGCGGTGGCCGTGCTCGTGGCGTTGGTCTCGAACGGTCTGGTCAGCGCCGTCATCATGCTCGCGGTTGTCATTGCCGTCCAGCAGATCGAAAGCCAGGTCCTCCAGCCGTTCCTCATGGGCAAGGCAGTGTCGGTCCATCCGCTGGCTGTAATCCTCGCAGTCACCGGAGGTGGCTTCCTCTTCGGCATCGTCGGCGCTCTCTTCGCCGTTCCCCTTGTGGCCGTGCTCAACAGCGTCGTCAGCTATATCGTGCGCACGAACGCCGGTGATTCGGACGAAGACGAAGCGGAAGACGACGCCGAGCGTGACCCGGACGAAAGCGAGGCCACAGCAGTCCTCGAGACGGCGAAGGAACGGCTCACCGATGCCGTCCACGAGGCCGCGGAAGACGAACGTGCATCAGGTTCCGAACCGACCGATTCGACAGAAACCGGAACAACCGGTTCGACTGCCTCGGGTGAGACCGGTTCGGCAGAACCCGGACGGCCGAAGAAGGGCCCTGACGCCTGAACCTCGGACCAGGCGATCCGGGGGAGCGCGTCCGAATCAGGGTCCAGCAGGACGCGTCTGAACCGGAATGAATAGAGAAGTGGGCGGGTGCGATCGCACCCGCCCACTTCTCTATTCGGTCTCGATCAGCCGGTGAAGGCTTCGACGGAATCGACCTTGACCTCGATGGTCTTGCCGTTCGGAGCCTCGTATGAGGTCTTGTCTCCGGCCTTGACGCCGAGGACAGCCGCTCCGAGCGGCGACTTCTCCGAGAAGACGTCGATATCGGAGTCTCCGGCGATCTCGCGGTTGCCCAGCAGGAATCGCATGGAGTTGCCGGCAACGCTGGCGGTCACGACGGTTCCGGGTGCCACAGTCTTGCCGTCGCTGTCGCTGGAGCCGACCTTCGCGTTCCGCAGCAGCACCTCGAGCTGGCGGATGCGTGCTTCCTGTTTGCCCTGCTCATCACGCGCTGCGTGATAACCGCTGTTCTCCTTCAAGTCACCCTCGTCGCGGGCGGCTTCGATCTTCTCAGCAATCTCTGCACGACCCGGTCCGGAGAGATGCTCGAGTTCCTTCGACAGGCGGTCAAAGGCTTCCTGGGTCAACCATGTCTCTTCCTGGGTGACTTCCTCGGTCATGACTTCTCCTTCTTCGGTCGGTGCACTGACGGGCGTGTCAGGCAACGAAAAAACCGGGCGTATGGGCACGCCCGGAAGTTGAATGAAACTACAGTGTAACGCATCTGCGGAGAAAAACGATGAGTTCGATCACGTCCCCGGCCGTGAGTCGGAGGTTCGCGACCGCAAGATGCGTCCCCGTGCGAGAACTATTCGAAGGTTCTCGAGACCCGGCTCCTGTGGTTCCACCAGGCGGCCGATGCGGTCGAACGTTCGGCCTATTCGAACCAGCAGGAGTCCACGTGTCCGGAGGCGGCCAGCTGAGTCGTGGCCAAGTCCACGTCGATGCGCTTCGGCGAGTTCGGATCGGCGTTCGGATCGGCGGGAACGGTCACCTCGGTGAATCCGACGATCGCTTCCTGCTCATTCGTGGCCTGGACGATGCAGTGCACGTCGCGTTTCTGATCAGGAAATATTCCGACGCTGACGCGCGTTGAAGAATCGTCGACAACCGAATAGTCAAGAGTGCGCGGTGTTGTGGGATTCGTCTGCGGGCGGAATGCCCAGACGGCGATGACGGCGACCACCACGGCGAGGACGATGACGGCGATGATCTTCGCCCGACGACTCAGCTCTCGCTTGGGTCTGCTGGTCCGGCCGTAGCGATCATCATGCAGTGGTGGTGCCACTGTTACCTCAGTCATTGAATTCCTCTTTAAGTACTTCGCGCACTAATCTAGAGTAGTCGATCCTCTGCCGGCGATCATGTCAGCCGCAGCGCCGGCAGCAGGTGGCCACCAGGCTGAATCGAAAGGGACATTTAGGATATGACTTCGCTTCCGTACCATGGGCTGCGCCTGTTGGCCGTCCATGCCCACCCCGACGACGAATCCTCCAAGGGTGCGGCAACGAGCGCGAAGTACGCTTCACTGGGTGCCCGGGTGCTCATCGCCACCATGACCGGCGGCGAGGCCGGCGACATCCTCAACCCTGCTCTCCTGCAGAGCCCGAAGGCCAGCCGCGACATCGCCGGTCTCCGTCGGGAGGAGATGGCGACCGCTGCCGCAGCCCTCGGCGCCGAACATGTCTGGGTCGGTCACGTCGACTCGGGACTGCCCGACGGCGATTTCGACAACAAGACTCCTCCCGGATGCTTCTATCGGGTCCCCGACGAGGTGGCGATGCTTCCCCTCGTGCACATCATCCGCACATTCCGTCCTCAGGTGGTGACCACCTACGACGAGCTCGGCGGATATCCTCACCCTGACCACATCAAGAACCACGCCGTGACCATGGCCGCCGTGGAAGCCGCCGCAGATGCGACCTCGCATCCCGAGCTCGGCGAACCGTGGCAGGTGCAGAAGATCTATTTCAACCAGGATCTGTCGGCCAAGAAGTGGATCACGATTCACGAGAAGATGCTCGAGGCGGGACTCGAGTCTCCGTTCGCCGACCACCTCGAGGATTTCAAGAAGCGTGACAACCAGCGCCACAACTGGCTGAGCACCCGCATCGCCTGCTCCGAGTTCTTCTCGTCCCGTGATCGCGCGCTGCTGTCCCACGCCACTCAGATCGATCCCGAAGGCGGTTTCTTCTCTGCATCGCGCAAGGCCGCTCGCACGTACTGGCCGACCGAAGAGTTCGAGCTGGCTCTCGACCTCACCGGGCGTGAGCCGCTGAACCGGGAGCTGGACTTCCAGGAGACCGACCTGTTCGCTGCTGTGACCTTCGATGACGGTCGTCGCGTTCCCGACGAGGGAATGCTGCCGGACTCGCCGGCTGCCGACGACCTCGACGCTGATTCCGCCGTCCCGACCGAAAGCGACACCCGCGCATGATCTTCGCGTCCTCTCCAACCCCGACTCCGGACGGAGGCGCACCGGACCCGGATCTGGTGACACCCGGAACCGTCGGCTTCCTGGCCACTCTCGCCATCGTCGTCCTGACGATCTTCCTCATCAGGGACGCCTTGCGCCGTGTCCGTCGGGTGCGGGCGCACTCGGGCGCCAGCGATGCCTATCCGATCCCGCTGCGCAGGCATGTGGTGCCCAACCAGTCGAAGCTCTCAGGGCCGGAGGCACCCGAACCGGAGACCGCTGACAGCGACTCCGACGCGGCCGCCGATACCGGACCCTCCGATGTAGATCGCCGAGGCGGCTCGTCGACAGAGCCGATCGATTCCTCCGAATCCACCGACGAACGGAATGAACGAGCCTGAAACTCTGAGTTCTGAGGCTTTGAGGTCCTGAGCCGACAGACAACGGCGCGATCACCGATCGGTGATCGCGCCGGGTGCGTCCGTGCGGACTCAGCCGAATGGAGTTCAGTAGGCTGCGACGGCGGCGATGATGAGTGCGGCGAGGTGGCAGCCGTAGCCGAGGATCGTGAAGATGTGGAAGATCTCATGGAAGCCGAGCCACTTCGGTGACGGGTTCGGACGCTTGATCCCGTAGATCACCGCGCCGGCGATATAGCACACGCCGCCGAGGACGACGAGGAGTCCGACGGGGAAGTTCGTGGCCCAGATCTGGGGAATGTACCCGACTCCGGCGACGCCGAACCCGACGTAGATCGGGACGAAGAGCCACCTCGGCGCGGTGGTGAAGATCGTACGGAAGGCAGCGCCGAGTGCGGCGGCACCCCACAGCACGGACAGCAGGAGGACTGCCTGGTCGGTGCGGAGCATCAGCACCGCCAGCGGTGTGTACGTTCCGGCGGTGATGAGGAAGATATTCGCGTGGTCGAGGCGCCGCAGGACGAGGCGGACGCGAGTGCGCCAGCGGCCGCGGTGATAGACGGCAGAGGTGCCGAAGAGCAGCATGCCGGTGACGGCGAAGATCGCGGCGGCGATGCGCGACTCGATGGTCGGGGCGATGATCACCAGTGCCAGGCCGCCGATCATCGCCAGCGGGAACGCCCCGGCGTGGAACCAACCGCGCAGCTTCGGCTTGACCTGACCCGCCAGCTTCGTCAGTTCGGCGCGCAGCGCCGAGCGGCGACGGGCGATGCGGTGGTCATCGGCGGGCGGAACAACATCCGCACCTGCTGAACCGACCGGCCCGGAGCCGTCGGGAACGACCGGAGAGGAATCGGTGAGCGAAGCATTCATAACTCCATAGTAGCCAGCGGACCTGAGGCCTCATTCAGCATCGTCGGCTAGTAGTCTGTACAGTATTCGAACCGACCGACGACCCATGTGGAAGAGGACAGCTGTGGCGCGACCCGTGAACCTGCTCTATCGGCTGTACGAGCGACGGCTCAAACGTGAGCTCGACAAGTCGGTTCCGGTTCCGCGTCACGTCGGAGTGATCACCGACGGCAACCGTCGATGGGCCAAGGAATTCGGTGCGACGACTGCTGACGGTCACCGCGCCGGAGCGGCGAAGATCGTCGAGTTCCTCGGCTGGTGCCACGAGATCGATGTGGAGATCGTCACTCTCTACGTTCTGTCCAAAGAGAACCTCGCCCGCTCGGCAGAAGAGGTGTCGATCCTCATCGAGATCATCTCGGACCTGGTGGAGAAGATCGCGGCACTCGACGGCGTCGGCGTCCAGCTGGTCGGTGATCTCGATATCGTTCCCTCGGATCTGCGGGCCCGCCTGGAAGCGGTGACGACGACCGAGGACTGTGGAATGCGCGTCAACGTCGCCGTCGGCTACGGCGGTCGGCAGGAGATCGTCAATGCGGTGAAGTCCCTGCTGCGCACACGGACCGACGACGGCACGGACCTGGAGTCGATCATCTCCGAATTGTCTCCGGAGCAGATCGGCGAACACCTCTACACCAAGGGCCAACCCGATCCCGACCTCATCATCCGCTCCTCGGGAGAACAGAGGCTCTCCGGATTCCTCATGTGGCAGAGTGCCTATTCGGAGTTCTACTTCTGCGAAGCCTATTGGCCGGACTTCCGCCGCACGGACTTCCTCCGGGCCGTGCGCGACTACGGTCTGCGGCAGCGACGCTTCGGCAAATAGGCCGTGCCCGCCGCCGGGGAGACTTACCGGCCGACTGACGGCGGAATCCCGCATTCACTCGAAGTTCATGACCCCGACTTGCCCGAGCACGCGTGCCGCTACCGCCTGCGGGGGCGAACCGGGTTAGGTTGACTGTAGTTGGTCGACACCAACCCGAGATCGGGGGATGTCAGAACCGGATCTCGGCGGAACTCACGCCTCAGAGGTCCTCATGGCTGAAAAAGTCCACACCTACGTTCTCGACACCTCGGTGCTGCTGTCGGATCCCGGAGCGCTTCTGCGCTTCGCCGAACACCACGTCGTCATCCCGCTCATCGTCGTTTCCGAACTCGAGGGCAAACGCAATCATCCCGAACTGGGATTCACCGCGCGCAAAGCCCTCCACATCCTCGACGACTTCCGTTCCGACTACGACCGATTGGATCAGCCCATTCCGGTTGGTGATGCGGGCGGAACGCTGCGGGTCGAGCTCAACCACATCGACGCCTCCACGATGCCGGTCGGCTTCGACCGGACGGAGAACGACACTCGCATCCTGGCCGTGGCCCGCAACCTCTCTGCCGAAGGCTGTGACGTGGTCGTCGTGACCAAGGACGTGCCGATGCGAGTGAAAGCATCGGCCCTGGGTCTGCACGCGGAGGAGTATCTGGCGGAGCTGGCCGTCGACTCCGGGTTCACCGGGATGAGCGAGCTCGGCCTCGACGACGAGCAGATGAGCGAGTTCTACGATTCGGGGTCGGTCGTCACCGAGGATGTCTCCGACGAGGTGGTCAACACCGGGGTCGTCATCACCTCACCGCGCGGATCCGGACTGGGACGGGTGCGCAGCGGCAACCGAGTGTCGATGGTGCGCGGGGATCGTGACATCTTCGGCGTCCACGGACGGTCGGCGGAACAGCGGATCGCCATCGACATGCTGCTCGACGACGCCTTGGGGATCGTGTCGATGGGAGGGCGAGCCGGAACGGGGAAGTCTGCGCTGGCCCTCATGGCGGGCCTGCAGAAGGTGCTCGAAGAGAACAAGCATTCGAAGATCATGGTCTTCCGGCCCCTCTACGCCGTGGGCGGGCAGAACCTCGGCTACCTGCCCGGCAGCGAAGGGGAGAAGATGAACCCCTGGGCGGAGGCCGTGTTCGACACCTTGAGCGCGCTGGTGAGCAAGAACGTCATCGACGAGGTGGTCAACAGGGAGATCCTCGAGGTGCTTCCGCTCACCCACATCCGCGGACGGTCCCTCCACGATGCGTTCGTCATCGTCGATGAGGCGCAGTCACTGGAGCGCAATGTTCTGCTGACTGTGCTCTCACGCATCGGGATGAACTCGAAGGTGGTGCTCACCCACGATGTCGCCCAGCGGGACAACCTGCGGGTGGGCAGGCACGACGGAGTCGCCGCGGTGATCGAGAAGCTCAAGGGCCACGAACTGTTCGCGCACGTCACGCTGACGCGGTCGGAGCGGTCGGAGATCGCCGCTCTGGTCACCGATGTGCTCGAGGAATTCGACCCGTTCCGGTCCTGAGCCTCTGCTCCGGTCGCCGACCGCTCACGTTACCGCCGAAGTCTCGCGCCACGCGGTGAGCGGTCGACGCTGGGGTGACCGGTCGACGGGACTCTGAGCGGCCGCCGACACGAAACGGCGCCCGGACAGTATCGTCCGGGCGCCGTTTCGTTCTGTCAGATCGGAGGCTTACTTGTAGCTGCCGATCATCGTGGTGACGTCGAGGGCCTTGTCGAGGTCCGCCTCGGTGATGGAGCCGTTCTCGACGAAGCCGAGCGCGATCGTCGCTTCCTTGACGGTCATCTTGTTGGCCACGGCGTGCTTGGCGATCTTCGCGGCCGCCTCGTAGCCGATGACCTTATTCAGCGGGGTGACGATGGAGGGACTCGCCTCGGCGAGGAAGCGAGCACGCTCCTCATTGGCGGTGAGCCCGTCGATCATCTTCTCGGCCATGACGGTCGAGGCGTTCGCGAGCAGGCGGATCGACTCGAGCAGGTTCGAGGCCATGACGGGGATGCCGACGTTGAGCTCGAACGCGCCGTTGGTCGACGACAGCGACACGGAGGTGTCATTGCCGATGACCTGTGCGGCGACCTGAATGGTGGCTTCGCAGATGACCGGGTTGACCTTGCCGGGCATGATCGACGAACCGGGCTGCAGGTCGGGGATGGCGATCTCGCCGAGGCCGGTGTTCGGTCCCGAACCCATCCAGCGCAGGTCGTTGCAGATCTTCATGTAGCCGTAGGCGATGGTCCGCAGCTGACCGGAGGCCTCGACGAGTCCGTCGCGATTGGCCTGCGCCTCGAAGTGATTGCGAGCCTCGGTGATCGGCAGTCCGGTCTCCTCGGCGAGGATCTCGACCACGCGGGAGGAGAAGCCATCGGGGGTGTTGATGCCGGTGCCCACAGCGGTTCCGCCCTGCGGGACCTCTGCCACGCGCGGCAGGGAGGCCTCGATGCGCTCGATCCCGTAACGGACCTGAGCCGCGTAGCCGCCGAACTCCTGACCGAGAGTCACCGGAGTGGCATCCATGAGGTGGGTGCGTCCGGACTTGACGATGGAGGCGAATTCCTTCGCCTTCTTCTCCAGCGAAGTCGCGAGGGTGTCCATGGCCGGGATGAGCGTGTTGACCAGGGCCTTGGTCACGGCCAGGTGCACCGAGGTGGGGAAGACGTCGTTCGACGACTGCGAGGCGTTGACGTGGTCGTTCGGGTGGACGTTGATTCCGTCGGCTTCGAGCGCCTTGGTCGCCAGCGAGGCGAGGACCTCGTTGGTGTTCATGTTCGACGAGGTTCCCGAACCGGTCTGGAACACGTCGATGGGGAAGTGGGCGTCGAATTCGCCTGCGATGACCTGATCGGCGGCGTTCTGGATGGCTGTGGCGCGGGCTTCGTCAAGGACGCCGAGTTCGGCGTTGGCCTTCGCTGCGGCCTTCTTCACCTGTGCCAGTGCGGCGATGTGGGCTGATTCGAGGGTCTTGCCCGAGATCGGGAAGTTCTCGACGGCACGCTGGGTCTGTGCGCTGTAGAGGGCGTCCTTGGGGACTTTGACCTCACCCATGGTGTCGTGTTCGATGCGAAATTCTTCGGTCATTGTTGTCCTTTCCGTTGGGTGCCTGGGAAATGATTGCGGAGCTCAGGCTCGTTGGGAGACTGAACGGCTGACCACCGAGGTGGCCGGTCGCTCAGGAAGCATAGGTGGAGACCGCGGCCTCGTCGCCTCCGTACTGGGCGACGACCGTGGTGTGGCCATCGTGGAGCTGGTAGGTGAGTCCGACGATGATGAGTCGGCCCTGTTCGACGGCGGTCTTGATGATCGTGGACAGCTGCATGATCTTGTCGACCGTGTCCATGGTGTTCTGCCCGACGGTCTCGTTGATTGTGGTGCGCCCGTTCTTGCGCGCCCGGGCCACCGTCGGCAGGATGCGGGCGACGACGTCGGAGATGAATCCCGGGGGAGTCTCACCCGAGTCGTAGGCGTTGTAGGCCGCGGTCACGGCACCGCAGCTGTCGTGGCCGAGCACGACGAGCAGGGGAGTGCCGAGCATCTCCACTCCGTATTCGAGCGAGCCCAAGGTGACAGGATCGACGACCTGTCCGGCATTGCGCACGACGAACATGTCACCGAGGCCGACATCGAAGATCATCTCCGCGGCGACTCGGGAATCCGAGCAGCCGAAGAGAGTGACGAACGGGGTCTGGCTGCCCGACAGCGACTCACGTCGTGCCGTGTCCTGGTTGGGGTGCTCAGGGACATCGTCGACGAAACGCTGGTTTCCCTCGAGGAGTCGCTTCCACGCCTGATTGGGCATTGCTTTCGCACCTGCTTCCGAGTTGTGTGCATCGCGCCCGGGACCGGGTGCGTTTGGAGGTCAGACCAGTCCGCGGCGTGCGGCTTCTTCGGCGGCCTCCACGTAGGAGTGGGTCTTCGCGGCCTGGTGCTCGGCGAAGACCTGACGGACGGTTCCCGACTTCGACCTCATCACCAGGGAATGCGTGGTTACGTGGCTGCCCTGGAACTTCACACCGTCGAGCAGGTCGCCGTTCGTGATGCCCGTGGCGACGAAGTAGCTGTTGTCACCGGTGACGAGGTCGTCGGTGTTGAGCACCTGATTGATGTCGAGGCCGGCCTTGGCAGCGGCTTCGCGTTCGGCGTCGTCCTGCGGCCACAGACGGCCCTGGATGACTCCGCCGAGTGCTTTGATGGCGCAGGCGGTGATGATGCCTTCGGGGGTACCGCCGATGCCCATGAGCATGTCGACGCCGGTTCCCGGACGGCAGGCGGCGATGGCTCCGGCGACGTCGCCATCGGTGATGAGCTGGATGCGGGCTCCGGCGGCGCGGATCTCATCGATCATCTGCTGGTGGCGGGGGCGGTCGAGGATCATCACCGTCACCGAGGCGGGATCCTTCGTTCCCTTCGCCTTGGCGACGCGGCGGATGTTCTCAGCGATCGGCAGACGCATGTCGACGGCATCAGCGGCATCGGGGCCGGTGACGAGCTTCTCCATGTAGAACACGGCAGAGGGGTCATACATCGCACCGTCTTCGGTCACAGCCATGACCGAGATCGCATTGGGCATGCCCAGAGCGGTCAGGCGAGTGCCATCGATCGGGTCGACAGCAACATCGCAGTGCGGTCCTCCGCCGTCGCCGACCTGCTCGCCGTTGAAGAGCATGGGAGCTTCGTCCTTCTCACCTTCGCCGATGACGACGGTGCCGGCCATGCGGACGGTGGAGATGACATTGCGCATCGCGGCCACGGCTGCTCCGTCGGCTGCGTTCTTGTCGCCGCGGCCGACCCAAGGGGCGGCGGCGATGGCTGCGGCCTCGGTGACTCGGACGAGCTCCAGAGCCAAGTTGCGGTCGGGAGCATCCGACTCGACCTGAGCCTTCTGTGACCATGAGTCGGTCACAGCGACAGGCGGAGCCTCCTCATCAACTCGTCCTCGGTCATGGTGAGATTTCACGTCAACAGGCTCTTTGGAGTCACTCATGCCTCCAATTGTGCCACCCCTGTGATCGGGGTCGCGACAGCGGTGTCCGCTTGTGGCCGCAGTCACGTCCTCGGGCCGGAATTGGCCCTTCGCGCGCGAGCCGAGGACAATGGCGGTGTGAATGTCCGAAATGCTGCCGACGAGACGGGTACTCGAACGGTCGTCGACGAGGCGACGCCGAGTCCTAGGGGAGAGTCCATGGCTGATGAGTCCGGGGTGATGCTGCCGGGGTCCCGGGAAGAGATGCGCTTCCTGCGCAAGAACTCGAACTGGGTCAATATGGTCATCGCGATCCTCGCCTGTCTGGCGGTCGCCGTCGGGATCCTGTTCCTCGCCCCGCAGCCCGAGGTCGACTCAGAACGTGTCGTCGACTATCAGGGGATCGCCGAGCAGTCCCAGGGCAACGCCGAGTTCGACCTCATCGTTCCGCAGATCCCGCGCGGATGGACGTCGAACGAAGCCAGCCTCGATCGCGTGGGCGACTCCGAATACACCTCGTGGTACATGTCGTTCATCGGCCCCGACGACCAATGGGTGAGCATCGAACAGGCCGAAGCGAGTGCGAACTGGGCGAAGCGGAAGACCGATGAGGCTGTAGCCGCCGAGAAGGTGACCGTCGGCGGCGCCGACTTCCAGGTCTACCGCACCGAGGAAGCTAAGGAATACTGGGTCACGCACAAGGGCGATATGTATGTCGTTCTGACTGCCACTGCTGCGCCGGACACCGTCAACAGCTTCGCCGATCAGGTCGCCGCCGACCTGAAGTGATCCCAGGCTGACTCGAAGTTCTACTCGGTGTCGTCCGAGGTCTCCTCACGGGCCTTGTCGAGGCGTTCCCGTGCTCCGTCGAGCCACGCCTGGCACCGGTCGGCCAGAGCCTCGCCGCGCTCCCACAGTCGCAGTGACTCTTCGAGCGGCAGGTTGCCGGTCTCCAGACGCTTGACGGTCATGACGAGTTCTTCGCGCGCCTGCTCGTAGCTGAGCGTGCTGATATCGGGCTGGTCCTGTTGGGTCGTCGGTTCGGTCATCGGTGTCTCCTTCGCAGAGTGTGTGGAACGTGGACAGAGTATGGAGTTGTGGTCAATCGTCGGTCGTCGAATCGTCGGTCTCCGGAGTGACCTCGGTGATATCTGCGTCGAAACGACCACGAGCGACCCGGACATGGACGGTGTCGCCGGCGGCGACCTCGGCGGCATTGCGGACGGCCTGACCTTCGTCGGTCTGCACCACGGCGTAGCCGCGCTCCAACGTCCGCAGGGGAGAGAGGGATCTGGCTTGGGAACGGAGATGCTGGATCTCGTTCTGAGCTTGGATGAGCAGTCCGTTCGTCGCCTGCAGACTGCGGCGGCGGATCATCGTCAGTTCGTTCTCATGCGCGGTGATCATCGTCTGCGGTTCGGCGAGCACCGGCCGTGATCGCACGGCGGTGAGCATCTCCTGCTCTCGATCGAGGATGCGATTGACGGCGGATTCGAGTTCGGCGCGGGCACGCAGCAGATTCATGCCTTCCTCGGCGACATCCGGAACGATCCTCTTTGCGGCATCCGTGGGTGTTGACGCCCGCATGTCAGCGACCTCATCGAGGATGGGCCGGTCGGCCTCGTGCCCGATCGCAGAGACGACCGGTGTCTGCGCGGCGGAGACGGCACGAACGAGTGCTTCATTGGAGAACGGCAGGAGGTCTTCCATGCTGCCGCCGCCGCGGGCGATGACGATGACATCGATCTGCGGGTCCGCATCGAGCTCGGCGAGATTCTTCATCACTCCCGGCACGGCATCCGGTCCCTGCACAGCACAGTTGCGGACTTCGAATTCGGCGGCAGGCCAGCGCAGATGCACATTGCGGATGACGTCCTTCTGCGCATCCGAATCCCGTCCGGTGATCAGCCCGATCCGGTTCGGCAGGAACGGCAGACGCAGCTTCCGGTTGGGATCGAAGAGCCCCTCGGCGCCCAGCTGCTTCTTCAATCGTTCGAGGCGGGCGAGGAGTTCGCCGAGTCCGACGGCGCGGATATCGTTGGCGCGCATCGTCAGCCGACCGGTCTTCGTCCAGAAGTCGGCTTTGAGATTGGCGACGACGTGGCTGCCCTCGGTGAGAGGAGCTCCGGTGCGGTCGAGGACGTTCTTCCAGATCTGGACCGGCAAGGACATCTCGACATCGGTGTCGCGCAGGGTCAGGTAGCTGGCCTTGCCGCGATGGTTGAGTTCGACGACCTGCCCTTCGATCCACACGCTCGACATGCGGTCGATATAGGACTTCATCTTCGAAGACAGCAGACTCAGCGGCCACGGATTCTCCGCTGTGGTCTCGGCTGCGGTGGCGGCGAGCTCCTTCGGCTCGGCCGTTTCGCCGAGCGTGCCGGGAGTGCCGGAAATTCTTTGCGCCATTTAAGTCCCCTTCCGAATCCCAAGCCTAACGAACGGCACTGACGCAGCCCATTCCTGGCCGCAGTCGATGCCTACGGCTTAGACTGAACGGGTGAGCGTCGTTTCAGTACCTGCCCCGACCATTCCGCGCCGGCGTTTGGCACCTGGCGAGATCCGCACTCCGGTCAGTGCTGACAAAAGGGTGCTGCTGGCCGCACCGCGCGGCTATTGTGCCGGTGTGGATCGTGCTGTCATCGCCGTCGAGCGCGCCCTCGAGCACTTCGGCGCACCGATCTATGTCCGCAAGGAGATCGTGCACAACCGACATGTCGTCGAGACCCTGTCCGAACGCGGGGCAGTCTTCGTCGATGAGACCGATGAAGTCCCGGAAGGTGCTCGGGTCGTGTTCTCCGCTCACGGAGTCTCACCGGCCGTGCACACCGAGGCTGCCCAACGTTCGCTGTCGACGATCGATGCGACATGCCCGCTGGTGACGAAGGTCCACAAGGAGGCCATCCGGTTCGCCCGGGACGGCTTCCGCATCCTGCTCGTCGGCCATGCCGGGCACGAAGAGGTCGAGGGCACCATGGGCGAAGCGCCGGAACGCATCACTCTGGTGCAGAGCCCGGAAGAGGCCCGCACCTTCGCGGTTCCCGATGCCGAGAAGCTGGTGTGGATCTCACAGACGACCTTGAGCGTGGACGAGACCATGGAAACAGTGGAGATCCTGCGTGAGCGCTTCCCGCACCTGCAGAATCCACCCAGTGATGACATCTGCTACGCGACACAGAACCGGCAGGTCGCGGTGAAGAAGATCGGGCCCGACGCGGATCTCGTCATCGTGGTCGGGTCGGCGAACTCCTCGAACTCCGTTCGCCTCGTCGAAGTAGCCCTCGAACATGGTGCGAAGGCAGCCTACCGTGTCGACTTCGCCCGCGAGGTCGACGAGACATGGTTCCACGATGTCGCCACCGTCGGGGTCACCTCCGGGGCGAGCGTTCCCGAGAACCTCGTCCAAGACGTGCTGCAGCTCCTGGCCGAGTACGGTTTCGACACGGTCGAAGAGGTCGTCACCGCCGAAGAGGACCTCATCTTCTCGCTGCCGAAAGAACTGAGAAAACTCGGCTGATCATCCTCAGCTCGTCCCCGTCTGCCGATCACGCAGATGAGTCGGACCGCGTCCATCGAAGTCCATGGCCCGAGGGCGACTGAGTTCTTCTGCGCTGATGCCGCGAGTGCGAGTATCGAGTTCGGCCACGGCATCGAGTTCGTCGGCGACGATACCGGTCGATGGGAACTTTCTGGCGGTGACGAGGAACCGGGACTCCAAGGACGAGACGAACCGGTTGTAGTCCTCGACCGAGCGGTCCAGGCTGGCCCCCATCCGTGACACATGAGTCACCAGCGTGCCGATGCGTTCGTAGAGTTCCGTGCCCAGCCGCAGCACTTCGGCCGCCGAGGTGGACATGTCCGCCTGCCGCCAGTTGAGCGCCACGGTCTTCAACAGCACCAGCAGAGTCGCCGGTGAGGCGAGGACGACGTTCTTGCCCAGGGCATGGTCGATCATCTTCGGGTAGCTTGCCGCGGCCGCGGAGAGGAGACCGTCGGTGGGCACGAAGCAGACGACGAAGTCGGGGGAGGCTTCGAATGCCTTCCAGTATTCTTTCGATGCCAGGGCATCAACATGTCGCAAGAGGGCGCGGGCATGGTCCTGATCGCCCGTGCCGGCGTCGGCCGCCTCGCCGGAATCCTCGTTCATACGCGCCGACAGGGGAGTCTTCGCATCGATGATGATCGTGCCGCCGCCGGGCAGGTGGACGACCATATCGGGTCGGTGGCGCTTACCATCGCGTTCGGCGCTGACCTGCGTGTCGAAGTCGACGTGGGGGAGAAGGCCGGCATATTCGACGATGCGTTTGAGCTGGACTTCGCCCCAGTCTCCACGGTGGGTCGTCGAATTCAACGCGTTGGCCAGTGACCCAGTGGATTCCTGGAGGCGGAGGTTCTGTTGGCTGAGGTGCCCGATCTGGGAGTTCAGTCGGGTGATCTGTTCGATCTGCGTGCGGTCCTGAGAGTGCAGGTTCTCCTGCAGATTCTTCACGCTTGCCGCCAACGGTCCGATGGCCGCGGTGATCTCACCGGCCATCTGGGCATCGGCCTCGAGATCTTCGGTGCGCGCGGACAGGATGCGTGACGTGGTCTCGGCGCGAGTGAGTCTCTCGAGGTACCGGGAACGGGTGAGGCTGCGGCCGAGGAGGAACCCGAGGGCGGCGGCGAGGACGATCGCCACGATGAAGGCGATGATGACTGCGGCAGCGGGGAAAGCATTCATGTTTCCAGGGTGACAGAGGGCACTGACGCGAGAATTCGAGGACCACCTCGGCGACGGCTAGACTTGGATACCGTGGCTTTGACTATTGGAATCGTGGGACTGCCCAATGTCGGCAAGTCGACCATGTTTAACGCACTGACCAAGAACCAAGTTCTCGCGGCGAACTACCCGTTCGCGACGATCGAACCGAACGTGGGCGTGGTCCCTCTGCCGGACGAGCGACTCACGCGACTGGCGGAGATCTTCGGCTCCGAACGCATCCTCAATGCCACCGTCGACTTCGTCGATATCGCTGGAATCGTGCGCGGTGCCTCTGAAGGCGAGGGCCTGGGCAACCAGTTCCTCGCCAACATCCGCGAAGCCGATGCGATCTGTCAGGTCATCCGCGGATTCGTCGACGACGATGTTGTCCACGTCGACGGCAAGATCAGCCCCGCCGATGACATCGATACGATCAATACCGAGCTCATCCTCGCCGACCTCCAGACATTGGAGAAGGCTCGGCCCAGGATCGAGAAGGAAGTCAAGGGCAAGCGCGCTCCTGCTGAGCAGCTGACCGCGATCGATGCCGCCACCGAGATCCTCGAAGGCGGGCGGACGCTCTACCAGGCGATGCAGGCCGACAAGTTCGATGTCAGCGCCTTGCGTGAGCTGCAGCTGATGACGGTCAAGCCCTTCCTCTACGTCTTCAATGTCGACGACGAGGTGCTCGCCGATGAGGACAAGAAGAACGAGATGCGGGCACTGGTGGCTCCCGTCGAGGCGATCTTCCTCGACGCGAAGTTCGAGTCCGAACTCGCCGAACTCGACGAGGAGGAAGCCCGGGAGATGCTCGAGTCGACGGGTCAGGAGGAGAGCGGACTCGATCAGCTCGCCCGAGTCGGCTTCGATACCCTGGGTCTGCAGACCTATCTGACGGCCGGGCCCAAGGAATCCCGTGCGTGGACGATTCCGAAGGGAGCCACCGCCCCCGAGGCGGCCGGAGTCATCCATACCGATTTCCAGAAGGGCTTCATCAAGGCCGAAATCGTGTCGTTCGATGATCTCGATGCGAACGGTTCGATGGCTGCCGCGAAGTCCGCCGGCAAGGTCCGGATGGAAGGCAAGGACTACATCATGGTCGATGGGGACGTGGTCGAATTTCGTTTTGCGCTTTGACATCTGCGGGTCGGCCGTCTGATGCGACAGGTGGAATGGAATGCCAGAAGGCAGACACCCGACACCGTGCGGTCGGGCATCTGCCTTCGTTCAGACGCGGTCAGCGTGCAGCCGTGACGGCTTCGGGGTTCACTGTCTGCGGTTGTGAAGCCCGGTCGGTCTTGGAAGCCTGCAAAGTCGTCAGGAGCACGACGAAGGCGAGTGCGGCGAACGCGGCACCGACCCAGATGGGGCCGGTGTAGCCCAGTGCTGTGGTGATGACGAGGCCGCCGATCCACACACCGAGGGCGTTGCCTATGTTGAGCGCGGCGATATTCGTGCCTGAGGCCATGGATGGCGCGTCGCCGGCCAGTGACATCATTCGCAGCTGCATGCCCGGGAGGTTGGCGAACGCGGTAATACCCATCAGCCCGGTCATGATGACGGCCAGTGCGGCTACCTGTGCGGTCAGGGCGAATACAGTCATGACGGCTGCGGCGACGGGGATGAAGATCAACAGCGTGCGGTTGATCGACCGATCTGCGAGATTCCCACCGAGAGCGTTGCCGAGGAATGTGCCCACCCCGAACAGCAGCAGGAGCCACGGGATGGCGGTTTCGGCGATTCCGCTGACGTTGGTGTAGGTGAAGGCGATGTAGGTGAACGCAGTGACTGCACCACCGGAGACGAGCATGCTGATGACCGCCGCGGCCAGGACCTGGGGGCGGGTGAAGATGCGGAACTCGTCGCGCAGGCGCACCGTGCGTTCGGCGGGGGTCGCTGCGACGGAGCGCACCAACAGGGTGATTCCGATCAGGGAGATCGCGGCGATGACGCTGATGGCCCAGAAGGTGGAGCGCCAGCCGGCGATCTGCCCGAGGAAGGTACCGGCGGGCACGCCGAGGATCATCGCGACGGTCAGCCCGGCGAACATGAAGGAGATAGCGCTGGCCTTCTTGTGCTCGTCGACCAGACTCGCGGCGACGACGGTGGCCACGCCGAAGAACGCGCCGTGGCACAGCGCGGCGATGATCCGTCCGATCAGTATGATCTCGAAGTCGGGCGCGATCGCACTCAGGACGTTCCCGATGATGAAGGCCGCAATCAGGGCCAGCAGGACACGTTTGCGGTCGAGACGGGAGACCGCGGCGGTGACGGCGATCGCGCCGATGGCGACTGCGATCGCGTATCCGGATACCAGGATCCCTGCGGTGCCCTCCGAGACCGCGAATTCTGCGGCGACTTCGGGGAGCAGTCCGACGATGACGAACTCGGTCATGCCGATGCCGAAGCCCGCGAGGGCGAGGGCGAACAGGCCAATGGGCACAGTCTTCTCTTTCCTGGCTACTTCTGCAGCCTGTTGCTTGTCGTGGTATTTCGTGTGTCGCGTGGAATCAGTCGTCGACGCGGCCGTTGGAGGCGGAGGTGACGAGGTCGCTCTTGCCCAGGGCCTGTCCTGTCTGAACCGCGGTCGTCCAGGTGCCGGTGTCGGCGACGGCGGCCCAGTTGGAGTGGAGCAGGGCCATGAGGGTCTCGTGGACCTGCCGAGCAGGAGCGCGGCCGGCGTCGTTGACCAGGTCGATCGCGCCGGTGGCATCGGAGAGGACCTCGACGGTGAATCCGAGGGGCTCGGCGTCGGCTGCGGAGGCGAGGACGCAGTTGTTGGTCATGTACCCGACGAGGGTGACGGTGTCGATGTCGTGCTCGCGCAGCCAGTCTGCGAGTCCGGTCCCGGCGAAGACGCTGGCGTACTGCTTGCTGATCCGGAGGTCGGCTCGGTCTTCATAGGTGGCGATGTCGGGATGGTTCCGGTGCGTGGACGACCCCGCAGCGAATGCCGGGGCATCCGCGGGCAGTTCGTGCTGGACGATCACCACGGGGATGTCGACGTCCTCGGCGGCGTCGATCGTGGCCTTGATACGGGCGATAGACTCGTCGCGGGGCGGGTACTGGATCGGCAGCAGTCCCTCGAAATACTCCAGCTGGGCGTCGATGACGATCAGGGCGCGGTTCGGGGTGGTCATGGGGTGCTCCATTCAGGTTGCGGTCGTGCAGGGGTAGAGGATCAGGCGTGTGGGAGGTCGTAGTGATCGGCGATGAGTTCGATGCCGCGCTCGTCGAGCGCCGCCGAGTGGCCTCCGCCGACGAGCATCAACTCGTCGACACCGGTCCGGTCGTGCAGTGCCTCTAGACGGTCGGCAACCGTGGCGGGCGTGCCGTGAAACGTGCGGTGGGTATAAGCGTCGAGCACCTGCCTCTCCTGTGTCGTGGCCGGGTATGCCTCGACCTCCTCGGGTGACAGGAGGAGATAGCCCTCGCGCTTGAACATTCGCAGCATCGCCATCGCCGAGGTCGCGGCCTGTCGCTGCGCCTCGGCGGGGTCGTCGCTGATCGCAACGGGCACGCTCGCAAGCGCATACGGCTCGGCGAGCACCTCGGAGGGCTGGAACTGTTCACGGTAGATGCGCAACGCGGTGTCGATGTCGGCGTCGCCGAACTGCAGCGCGAATGCATACGGGCGGCCGAGCTGTGCGGCAAGCTGAGCCGAGAAAGGCGACGAGCCCAGCATCCACACCTCGGGCCCGAGCGTCGGAATTGGCACACGGTTCTGGTCGGCCTGCCACGGCCCGGGCACCGCGTGGACCTCCTGGTAGGGGTGCCCGGCGGGGAACTCGTCGGCCAGGAAGCCGAGGAGTTCGAGCACCTGCTGGCCGAATCCGTCGTTGGCGTCCGCGCCGCGACGCAGTGCCTGAGCGGTCGCACCGTCCGTGCCGGGGGCGCGCCCGAGCCCGAGATCGATCCGATTCGGAGCCAGAGCGGCGAGCATCCCGAACTGCTCGGCCACGATCAACGGTGCGTGGTTCGGCAGCATGACGCCGCCGGCTCCGAGTCGGATGCTCGAGGTCTCGGCGATGAGTCGGGCGATCATCAGCGGGGGCGAGGCGACGGAGACTGCGGGCATCGCATGGTGCTCGGACATCCAGAACCGTCGGAATCCTCGCCGGTCTGCGGCCCGCGCCAGCGAGATGGTGCCTTCCAAGCCCTGCTCGGCAGTGGTGCCGACGCCGGTGCCGCCTCCGGCGAGCGCCGACAGGGCGAATGGTGTCTTGTTGTCGGACTGGTCAGCGTGCTGCATGCAGCACCCCGATCTCACGGAAACAACTTCTATTTAACATGAGTCGATCGTAGCATTCAGATCACGGAAAAAGTCAACTGATACCATGAGAGACATGGATGAGATGACGCAGACACCAGTGCCCGGTGCGACCGCGCACCCCAGTCTCGCGCTGGTTAACAGCGCGGGAGAGTTGCCAGGTGGTAAGCGTTTCGACGAGTTGTCCACCCCGGCTGCAACGACAGCCTGGTTGGTCGCGCACGATCTGGTTGGGCAGGAGGCGGTGCTCTACGAGCACTGTCAGGGGAGGTTGACCGGCCTGCGTGGTGCCGTGCGCAACCTCTTGGCGGCACGCGTCGAGGGCTCCTCACCGGACCCTGAGTCAGTACGCCTCCTCAACGATGCGCTCACCAGCGCCCCGGGGGCGATGCGTTTGCGATTCGAGCCCGCAACGGGCTTCGTCAGAACCTCCGAGCACCCGGCGACGCAGGTGGTCGAGCACGTCATGGCTGCGATCGCCGAGGACGCTGCTGCATTGCTGACCGGCGACGAGGCTTCGAAGCTCGCGGTCTGTGAAGCGGAGTCGTGTGGTCGCTTCTTCCTCCGCACGCACGCGCGCAGGCAGTGGTGCTCGACGCGATGCGGTGACCGAGTGCGGGCGGCGCGAGCTTACGCGCGCAAGCGTGACGCGCTCAGTGACCAATCCGTTTGAGGCCCGCAGTCCGGTCGGTGAGGAAAGCTCAGAGGCCGTTGGACCTGCGGGGTGGTCGCGTAAGCAGAGGTTGGTATGTGCCGGAACTCGGTGGAGTTCAGGTTTAACGTCTAGCGTTATTGACGCAAAGCGTTAAGTATGTCACCCTGGTGGTGTGATCAGGTCCTTTGCTGACAGGGCGACCGAGCGGCTATGGCACCGCGACAAGGCGCCGTCGATCGATCCCCGTGTTCAGAAGGCCGCCATCCGAAAGCTGACGCAGATTCACGCCGCTAGATTCATTGACTCCTTGCGTGTGCCTCCGGGAAATCGGTTGGAGCTACTCAAGGGTGACCGCGCGGGGCAGCACAGTATCCGTGTGAACGATCAGTGGCGGATCTGTTTCACCTGGACAGAAGGAGGTGCTGAAGATGTCGAACTCGTCGACTACCACTGAGCGGTGGGATCCAGTTCACCCGGGTGAGGTGCTCATGGAGGACTTCATCAAGGGCTTCGGGATCACTCAGAACAAGCTCGCGGTCTCGATCGGCGTGCCGCCACGCCGCATCAATGAGATTGTGCACGGCAAGCGAGCGATCACGGCTGACACGGCGTTGCGTCTCGGGCGCTACTTCGGAATGGACCCTCAGTTCTGGCTCAACCTGCAGGCTCACTATGAGCTGGAACTCGCTGAAGATCGAGTGTCTGAGCAGATCGCCGCAATCACTCCGCTGAATGTTGCGTGAGTGAGGAAGCCGTCGGCGGGCGGCACCTGCTCTCGCTGCGTTATTGGGATTCCGAGGAACTCAAAGAATTCTTTGCGCTGACCGACTGATATGTGGCGGGGGCGGGCCCGCGATTCGACGTAGCGGCGGCTGTGTTCTTTCCGCCGTCGAGTCTGCGCACGCGCGTCTCCTTCGAGCGCGGTGCCAATCTCATGGGGATCCAACCGATTGCGATTCCGCCGGAGTCTCTCGACAAGGCAGAAGTCCTGACGGACGTCGCGGGGCATCTCGCGCAATGGGTCGACCTCGTCGTCGTGCGGCATCCTGACATCGGAGTGCTTGAGGGGCCGGCATCAGGGGATGCATTGCCAGTCATCAACGCGATGACGAACGTGAACCATCCGTGCGAAGTAATGTCGGATCTGGTTGCGGGCATGACTTGAGCCGACGGTCATCCCGCGGACCACGACGTATTGTTCCAACGTCAGGGAAGGGTACGTTCCCATATGACGGTTGAGCTACTCACATCCCCAGCGGCATACGGCATGGCCTCGCCCGTCGACCGGTATCCGAGAGCCTGCCAGAAGGGTTCGGCCACAGCCGCGTTCGTCGCGACGATCCCGAGGCGCAGCACATCGACATCACCCCACTGCACGGCTCGTTCCACGACACCGTCGTGCAGCTGGCTACCGATACCTCGTCCGCGATGCGCGCCATGCACCGCCAGAAGGCCGATGTGAGCGATGCGAGATCGCGGCCATCCATGGAGCACATCCGCGAACCCGAGGAGCTGGCCGGAGTCTTCGCTCCACAATCCAATGTCGAGCTTGCACCGAGGGTCAAGGCCGGGAGGAAGAGCCTCCAGCACCTCACGGCGGTCCGATGGCCGAGGGGCGTTGCCCGTGATACGGCGGGAGTAGTCCGGAGCGGACTCTAACAGTGCTTGAAGTGCTTCAACATCGCGATCTTGCTCGGGACTCAACTCTCTCAACACGGCCATACCAAACGATCTCACGCCCTGAGAACCCCTAATGGGAGCCACGCCCTAGCTGCGTCGTGAGCGTCGGGCGCTGCGCGACACGATCTCTGCGATCAAACTTCTCGTAGTCGCGCAGTCGTTCGACTCTTCGCGGAAACCGGTCAGCCGAAGGTTCCGCATCAACGTCTGAGGCAGGCGCTGATAGGTGGGCACTCTCCGTTCTGCCAGCGTCTGCGGCATAGCCTGGGTTACTGTGGCAACGACAGCTTGAGCTGTCACTGCACTTCCTCGGCTCAGAACGCCCGAATCATTGCGGAGAGGCCCGACGGCTCGGGACATGCGCGGATGGAGCGCGGCGGCGGTCAGCTCCTTGACGCAATCAGCTCCTCGCGGACGATCGCTGTTCCTGCACTCAAGGCGCTCATCTTCGCGAGGGCGACGTCGCGCGCGAAGGGGGCCATGCCGCAGTTCGTGCTCGGAATGAGCTTGTCCGCTTCGGCGAACTTCAGTGCCTTGCGCAAAGTGGCGGCGACCTCCTCCGGTGTCTCAATGGTCTCGTTTGCCACGTCGATGGCGCCGAGCATGACCTTCTTGCCGCGGATCAGTTCGATGAGGTCCATCGGGACATGGGAGTTGTGGCATTCGAGCGAGACGATGTCGAGGCTCGAGCGCTGCAGGAGGGGGAAGGATTCCTCGTACTGGCGCCACTCGGACCCGAGGGTCGTTTTCCAGTCGTTGTTCGCCTTGATCCCATAGCCGTAGCAGATATGCACTGCGGTCTCGGCCCGCAGACCTTCCGCTGCTCGTTCGAGCGCGGCGACTCCCCAGTCCTTCATCTCCTCGAAGAAGACATTGAATGCGGGCTCGTCGAACTGGATGATGTCCACTCCCGCCGCCTCCAGATCCTTTGCCTCCTGATTGAGGACCGTGGCGAATTCCCAGGCCAGCTTCTCGCGGCTCTTGTAGTGGTCGTCATAGAGTGTGTCGATCATCGTCATCGGCCCCGGCAGCGCCCACTTGATCGGCTGATCGGTCTGCTGGCGGAGGAACTTCGCATCGTCGACGAAGACTGGTTTCTCACGGCTCACGGCGCTGACGACAGTGGGTACGCTTGCGTCGTAGCGATCGCGGATCCGAACCGTCTTGCGCTTCTCGAAATCGACTCCGCTGAGATGCTCGATGAACGTCGTCACGAAGTGTTGGCGGGTCTGCTCTCCGTCGCTGACGATGTCGATGCCGCGGTTGGTCTGCTCATGAGTCGAGATGCGCAGGGCATCGTGCCTGCCCTCGACCAAGGCTTCGCCCTGGAGGTTCCAGGGGGACCAGAGGGTTTCGGGCTGCGCGAGCCAGGACGGCTTCGGCAGACTGCCGACGATTGAGGTGGGCAACAACGGCTGCGTCATCGTTTCTTCTCCTGCGGTCATGCGACTGGGACGGGTCGGTCGGACGCCCACTGTTCGAGCATCTCTCGGTGCGGGTTGACGAAGAACTCCTCCGTGAACTTTCCCTGTCTGACGCCGAGCTGATTGCGTTCGACGCGATCATAGGTGACCGGCATCTCCGAGAAGTCGTGCCGGTCCAGTGTCGGCCGGTAGACCTCTCCGGCGGCGGTATTCGCGTTGTAGATCTCGGGCCGATAGATCTTCTGGAAAGTTTCCATCGTACTGATCGTGCCGATGAGCGCCAGGTCGGAATAGTCGCCGAGGAGGTCGCCGCGATGGTAGAAGGCCAGCGGTGCGACGCTGCCCGGCGGCATGAAATACCTCACCTGGAGTCCCATCTTCGCGAAGTAGTCATCGGTCAGTGAATAATCGTCCTGCTGGTATTCGAACCCGAGAATCGGGTGGTGATTCTCGGTCCGACGGTACGACTTGCTTGTGGACACGCTGATGCAGATCACGGGTGCCGTCTGGAACCGTTCCCGATAGGCGGCAGAGTCGAGGAAGTGTTGGAATAGTTTGCCATGCAGATCACCGAAGTCATCGGGGACCGTGAACTCGGTTGCGGCCTCATTGGCAGCCGGCAGCCGCACGCTGAAATCGAAATCGCGGACGAAGGACGAGAAATTGTTCCCCACGATCCCGGGGTGACGTTTTCCAGTCAGTCTGTCGATGATCTGGATATCCAGGACTTCGAGCAGCGGGAACTCCTGTTCCCGGCCGCCCGAGGTGAAGTGAAGTCCTCCGGAGACGATGTCGAGTTCGAGGACATAGCGATCCCGGTCGGGATTGTCCCAGGACGCGAGTTCGTTGAAGCGGCGATTGATGATGCTCAGAGCGGTGCGGAGGTTCTGCTGACGGTCCTCGCCCCTGGCGAGGTTGGCGAAATTCGTCGTCGCTCGGGTGCTCTCTGACGGCGAGTAGTCCTCGTCGAATCGAGTCGTGGTGATGCTGAATGAGAACTCAGGTGTCATGGACGTCCAATTCGGTGGGTGTGCGGCCGGTTGCGGTCGCTGGCATGTCTGTGAGCCATCCTGCCCGTCCCCGGTGGTCATCGGGTAACTCGGGGGAACTATGGATTCCTATAGCCTTGATCTATGTCTCGAGGCCTGAAGAACATCACGCTGCTGCAACTCCAGTACTTCATCGAGGTCGCGTCGGAGGGGTCGATCACCGCCGCCGCCGATCTGCTCTATGTCTCTCAGCCGACCATGTCTGCCGCGATGAAGGACCTGGAGACCCGTGTGGATCGCGCTCTGCTCGTCCGATCCGCCCGCGGGGTGACTTTGACTGACGACGGTGTGGAGTTCCTCGGCTATGCCCGGCAGGTCGTCGAACAGGTGGAACTCCTCGAGCAGCACTACCTAGGGCGACCACCGTCACGGCGTCTGCTCGGAGTCTCGGCGCAGCACTACTCGTTCGTCGTCGATGCTTTCGTTCGGATGGTCAAGGCCAGCGATGCTGCCGAGTACGAGTTCTCACTGCGAGAGACGCGTACCTGGGACATCATCGAAGACGTGCGCACGCTCCGCAGTGAGCTCGGCATCCTCTACCGCAACGACTTCAACAGGAAGGTCATCGACAAACTGCTGCGAGATTCGGGGCTTGCGTTCCACCCGCTCTTCCTCGCCTCCCCGCACATCTTCATCTCTCGTACGAACCCGCTTGCCTCCCGCCACCGCGTCACCCTTGACGATCTCACCGCCCTGCCGCGGCTCACTTTCGACCAGGGGGCGAACAACTCGTTCTCCTTCGCCGAGGAGATTCTCTCCACCCTGTCGAGCAAGCAGGAGATCCGGGTTTCTGACCGCGCGACCATCTTCAACCTGATGATCGGACTCGACGGCTACACCATCTCGACGGGCATCATCAGCGACGATCTCGATCCGGCCATTGTCGCGATTCCACTCGAGGTCGAGGAACGCATCGAGATCGGCTGGATCGATCATTCCGGGATCCCGCTGACCGAACAGGCGCAACGCTACCTCGACGAAGTTCGGGCCGTCGTCGGCGGTTTCGGCATTGCGCTGCTCGATCAGCCGTGACCGAGGACAGCGCCGAGGCGGTCTCGAATAGCCGTACGACTCGCTGCGCCCTTCGTTTGAAGACCACCTCGGTGCAGGGGCCGTGCTCTCTGGGGTTGCAGATCGCGGAATCCGCGAGGCGATGAGCCCTGGGGCCACGGCTGTCGCCGACCTACTCGAGCCAGCGAGGCCGCGTCTGACTCAGTCCCTGGCCGTATGCATCGGGGAGCGAGAGCTGGAAGCGATGGGATTTCACTCCGACGTCGATATGACAGCCTCGTTGGACGTCTCATGGGTGGAACTCAGATCCGACGTCTAGCGGATGGCGACCGTGTCACCGAGTATCGAGACCTTTCAACTGATCCGTGATGCTGCGGGGGCTGCGTCCCAGGAAGTGCGTGAGCGTGGGGTCCGAATCAGAGAAATGCCCGCTCCTTGTTGCCTGGAACATCGACAGGGTGAAACGCGCGACCTCCTCGGGCGTACCGCGGGAGATGGCGTCGGCCACCCACTTCTCGTCGTCCACGACGACGCGCTCGATTCGGCGTCCGGCGATCTCGGACGCGGAAGCGGCGAAATCCGCGAGGGTGACCGGCTCGGGCAGCGTCAGGTCGATCGGGCCCTCAAATGGTTCATCCGCAGTCAGAACCGCAGCGGCGGCCTCCGCCGCGTCGCGGCGATCGATCCAGGAAAATGGTCCGTCGGCGGGCATGGCGATCTCGCCGGTTTCTTCCCACGCGCCGAGCAGCTGAGCCGGGTCTCCGTAGAAGCCGTTTCGCAACGAGGTCCAGGCTGCTCCCGATTCTGATAAATACTGTTCCGTGGCCGCATGGATTCCGAGCGGCGGGTAGGGAGTGTCAAAGCCTGCTCCGTGGGCGCTTGTGTACAGGATCCGCTGAGCCCCTGCATCGACGGCCGCATCGATCGCCCTGCGGTGTTGTGCGACGACGTCGGCAGTAAGGTCGCTGGAGGACACCAGGAGAACCTGTTCGGCGTCCGCGAACGAATGGCGCAGAGCTGCTGGATCGTCATAGCTCCCCTGCCGGACGCGGACTCCTTGATCGGCCAAATGGGACGCACGCGAGGGATCGCGGACACTGACGCCGATCTGCCCAGGCGGAATCCGCTTCAGAAGATGGTCGAGAGTAGCTCCGTTGAGAGTGCCTGTCGCTCCGGTGACGATGATCATCTGACATTCCTTTCGTATGAACTGTGAGCTGACAGCGTGTTTCGCGCGCACGTCAGAGCTGCTGCAATGGCTGAAGTTGACCTATGGGGTTAACTTGCGTGGTCCCATCCTGCACTAACTTGACTGCTATGATCAAGTTATTTGTCACTGCGGGAGGGGGCGTCATCGTGTCTGATCCAAGTGGTGTGCAGTCTCTCCGCTCGGATGCTCGCCGAAACGTCGACCGGATTCGACTTGCGGCGGTCCAGGTGTTCCGGGAGCAGGGGTTCTCTGCGCCCCTCGAGGAGGTCGCCGCTGTTGCAGACGTGAGCAAAGCGACGATCTTCAATCGACTCGGCGGGAGAATCGGGCTGATTGATGCCGTCATCGACGAGGTTGTTGCGGTGGAGCTGCAGACGGT
Organism: Brevibacterium sp. MGP-B1; assembly: GCF_057766545.1. Lineage (NCBI taxonomy): Bacteria > Bacillati > Actinomycetota > Actinomycetes > Micrococcales > Brevibacteriaceae > Brevibacterium > Brevibacterium sp. MGP-B1. The sequence continues at coordinate 841,345 of NZ_CM173407.1, forward strand.
CATCGAGGAGATGCGGTCCATCGGCGAGGTCCGAGAACGTATCTGCTCGTATATCTATGCGTTGCGTGACCTGCAGTATCGAGTTCCTGCGGTCAATGATGTTCTGCTCCAGGAGTATCGCGACTCCGAGCCGTTGCTGGCCCTGTGCCATACCGGAACGGAATTCCATGACAGCCTTGTCGCTCAGGGGCACGCCGCCGGCGTATTGGTCCCCGACTTCACCGCAGAAGACTTCCAATCACTTGCCCGCGACAATGCTCTCGTCCTCAAACACGGGGGCCGATCGCCTCGAGCTGACTATGACCGCCGAACCGCATTCCTGCTCGGTGGGATCTGCAGATCGTCCAGTGTGCCCGATTAGCCTCGCGACATCGATGAGGCTGACTCAGTGCAGGAATTCTCTGCGGACCTCGGCTGCGCTCCCATGGCCGTGGATGCAGGCCGATTCATCTGGGTAGTGAGAGTCGGACTGCGTTAGAGTGGCCCCTGGCGTCAGCAGGTGACCGCCACGATGAGAGCTGCTGCAGCGGGAATCTCAACCCGACAGATCGGAAGGCGAGGACCGAAGATGACAGCCAGCAAGAGTTCGTCACAGCCCGCGGTGCCCCAGCGCGCGGCCAATACAGTTCGGGCAACGGCCCTCATCCTCGCGCTCGTGTTCGGTGCGATCGCTGTAGTCATCGGCCTGGCATCGATCATTCCCGGGCTTGGCCCAGTCAGTTCCGCTGCGGCCCGGTTTGCGCCGACGATTGCGCCGATGGCGACTGTGATCGGAGCGATTGTGCTTGGGTTCGGAATCGTTTGGCTGCGCCGAGGCCGTCGATGGACCGGAGCTGCAATGACAGGATTCGGAGTGGTGAGCACGATCGCGAATCTGGCTGTCGTTATTGTGCTCCTCGTCGCCATCACCTCGGCCGGTGGTTCGGTGAACCTGTTCACTGCGACGTTCGGGCTCTCGGCGATCGACTCGGCATCGCCTGATCGCAAGGAAGTGTACGACAAGTCCAGCTCAGGCGATGACCTCTCGGTATCGATCTACGAACCTGAGGGAGCGAAGGGTTCAGCTCCGACGATCATGTACGTCCACGGAGGCGGTTGGATCGCAGGCGAACCGAACGCAGCAAGTTCAGAGCTGCGTGAACTCGCTGATCACGGCTACCTGGTCGTATCGGTCGAATACGAACTCGCCACCCTGGATAACGCAACCTGGCAGAGCGCACCGTCGCAGGTCGCATGTGCGGCAAGCTGGATTCAGACCCACGCAGATACGATCGGTGCGGATACCGATCGCCTTGCGTTCTGGGGCGAGAGTTCGGGCAGCAACATGGTCGCCAATACCGCCGGTGCCGCAGCGCAGGGCGACGCTGAATCGTCCTGCGGTGGGAAGGTTCCGGTTCCGGCGGCGGTCATTGCCGACTACCCGGCGTTCGACGTGACGGGTCTTTACGAGAACGCCCCCACCGGGCCAGGCGCGGGATCCGGCACGCGCCTGTTCGCGACCAGCTACACGGGTGGCACACCAGAGGAATATCCGGAACGCTACTCAGTGGCCGATTCCGTCACGCATCTGAAAGCACCCGCGCCGCCGATGCTTATGATGACAGCGATGCGCGATGACGTGATCACCCCAACCGACCAGCTTTCATGGGCCGAGTCGGCCCGAAGCCGCGGAGTCGACGTCAAGACCGTGAAAGTTCCCCTTGCCAATCATGCGTACCCGCAGAAGGCGAAGAACTCAATCGGCAGCCAGGGACATCTGAGCATCGCGGAGGCCTACTTATCCGAGCAACTTCGCTAGCCACTCGTCTTTTGTGGATCTCGGCTGTCCTGGCGGCGAGGCGTCGATGCAGGTATCGTGGAAACCGGCAGCATGTACGGTTGCCAGCACTTCCAGGTACCTAAGCCTGAATCATTGCGGAGAGCTCCGGTCGGTCCGGAACATGTCCAGATGGGGTGCGGCGCATTTCTGCGCCGTCTTCAACCGCCGGTGCGACACACCGGCTGACGTAAGGACATGACATGACGACCAAAGACGAGAAGAACCTGTCCCAGGTGATCGACAAGATCGCGAAGATGGACGAGCCGGAACGATCGCTCGTGCAGCGAGCGCACGACATCATCGTGACCGTCGCCCCCCGTCTCAAGCCGCGAATCTGGTACGGCATGCCTGCCTATGCTCTGTCCGCGAGCACTCCTGCACTGGTGACACTGCGCAATGACGAGCGGGTCAACCTGGCCCTCACGGAAAAGGCCGAACTCACCCCGGCCGGTGGTTCCGACGGATCGCTGATGCCCGCCGCATGGTACTTCGAGACTATCGACGAGGTCGCCGAGAAACGCATTGCCGAGATCGTCAGGACGGCAACCTCCTGACGGTGACGACCGCCGGGGCTGAGCCCGCAGACGACACTGCCTGCGACATTTGTGTCTGGGGCTCGGCCGCGCGGTCGGCGCTGAGCGTCTGACCTCCGATTGGCTATGGTGGTGCCTGAGGGACGAACTGGTCCCTTCTGCCATAAGAATGAGGAGTGATCGACATGAGTTTCTCCGTCTACCTGTCCGGTGAGATCCACACCGAGTGGCGCGATGAGATCAAGCGCGGCGCCGAGGCGGCCGGTCTGGATATCGATTTCACCGCACCCGTGACCGACCATCCTGCCAGTGATGCTGCCGGTGACCACCTCGGCGAGAACGACAGTTCCTTCTGGCGTGATCATCAGTCGGCGAAGGTCAACGCCATCCGCACTAGGACGCTGATCGAAAAGGCCGATATGGTCGTCGTGCGTTTCGGGGATAAGTACAAGCAATGGAATGCCGCCTTCGACGCCGGCTATTGCGCGGCACTCGGCACTCCCTATGTGACCCTGCATGATGCCGACATCGTGCATCCGCTCAAAGAGGTCGATGCCGAAGCCAAGGCCTGGTGCCAGACGACCGATCAGGTTGTCGAAACCCTGAGGTACGTTCTCAGAGACTGAACTCGATGAGTTGAGACGGCGAACGACCGAGGAGTGAAAACGGCCGTTCGCGGCCTCAGGACCTGCGCGTCGTGACGCTACGGCAGGGGATGATCACCCTTGATCTTGAAGAAGGAACCACGGATCTCCCCTGCGAGCTTCGACTTCTGACGGGCGAACTTGAACGCCGACAGCTCGGGAGGAACGTCCATCCCCTCCGAAAGTTTGAAGCCGACAGCCCGCTTGCCATCGTCTGCTCGTGTCCATAGGACATTGACTGCGAGCCCGGACTCGTAGAAGACGTGCACCCAGTAGATGCCGTCGACATCATTGATGCTGACCTCGAGAGCCGGCGAGGTCGGGACGATCTCACGTTCGGAGGCAAGGATCTCCTCCACCCAGTCCAGTGCCTCTTGCGCCTCAGCCGCCGGGGCCACGGCGAACGTGTGTTTGTACTTGTTGGAGAAGTACCGTGCTTCGTTGGCACGCAGGCCCGCCAGCGCCTCGGCGACGGGGGAGGATTCGAGTCCCGCGGTGGAGACATCGGTGAATGAAACGGCTTCGAACGGCATGGGTCAAGGATATGCCTGATCCTGGATATCCGCCCACGACCGGGCCCGCGGTCGGCAGGAAGGGTGAGAGACTCGCTCATGCAGCGAATCCGCATGTCGCCGAGGGGCGATGAACATCTGTCAATGAACCTCTGAGGAGAAACGCATGCACAGCGGAACCGACGTCAAACCGTTCACTCCCTCCCGACAATGGCTCGAAGATTGGCCGTTCGACGTGTGGACCGTAGTTCAGGTCCGGGCCTCGATCACAGGTGCTGCCGCCGAGCGCGCGGTGCGCACGTTTCAGGCTGCTCTCAGGCCCGACCCCGACGCTGATGTTGCCGAAGGCACGGAGGTTCACTATTGGGGAGGCTTTACAGCAGAGACGTCCCCGTCGGCTGACGGCAGCGGTTGGCGAATCGTGCTCCTATCCTCGGGTCAGGACGGATTCAGCTCTGTCATCGGAGCGACCGACGACCTCGTCGAGGCGATTCGCGAGACACCGGGAGAGGTGCGACTCACCTGGCACGAGGCGGCCGCGAGCCGGGCCGAAGACCATTGAGCAGGTGAAAGCCTTCGTCCCTGCGCTCAGTTCGAATCGGTGCGGTAGGGTGATCTGCATTCCACAGGTTTTGCGAACCGCACCACGGCGGTGCGGACACACGTGACGACAGAGGAGTCCCACCTTGGCCCTGCACGAAATCGAGTTCACCTCTCACAACGATCGTGACACGGTCTTCGGCTGGCTCTACACACCGACCACTGAACCACGAGCCGTCATCCACATCATCCACGGACTCGGCGAGCATTCCCGGCGCTACCACCACCTCATCGCCACCCTCGTCGACTCCGGATTCGCCGTAGTCGCCGATGACCATTCCGGCCATGGTCGGACGGCCATGCAGTCGGGAATCTGGGTCGATACAGGTGACGACGCAGCTCGAGTGGTCGTCGCCGACGAACTGACGCTGCAGCGCAAGGCTCGCGAGATCCTCCCGAATCTGCCGTACATCGTGTTCGGCCACAGTTGGGGATCGATGATTGCACGGGTCATGGCCTCCGATTCGACTGCTGGCCTCGCGGGGCTGGCTCTGTGCGGAATCGCTGCGCAGATGCGCGGTATCGATCAGACCATCGACCGTGTCGAACTCGCCGAGGCGGCCACCGGCAACCGACGAGCCGAACCTGCATCCGATCAACTGGTGGGCCAGCTCTTCGACGGATTCATCGAACGTTTCGGTCCGGACGCCGGCCCTACCGCCTGGGTCGCCCTCGACGAGGCGGTCGTCTCCGATCACGGCCGTGACCCCTTCAATAATTTCGGTGCCCCGATGAGTGCGCGATTCCTGCAGGGGTTCGTCGACCTCTACGATGAAGCCAATGCCGAGAGCTGGTATGCGATGATCCCGGGCGATCTGCCGGTGCTCATCCTCGCCGGTGACCAGGACCCGGTCGCGAACTACGGCGAGGGTGCCTACCACGTGGCCAACAGGCTTCGGGAGACTGGCCACGCCGACGTGCGCACCCGCGTATTCGCAGGAGTCCGGCACGAAGTCCACAACGAACCGACCACCCGCACCGAGGTCGAGGCGGAGATCGTCGACTTCGCTACCCGCATCAGCGATCGGACGAGGCCCGTTCAATCGAACGAGAGCTGAATCCGTGAACCCGGCAGAAAGCTCGAACCGCAGTGTGAATTGGCCACGGGCGAAACCCATCGTCACCGACAGGCTGCAGCTTGAGCCGCTCGCAGTCCACCATGCGTCGGAGATGGTGGAGACACTGTCCTCACCCGACCTATACACCCATATCGGTGGGACGAGCCCGAGCCTGTCCGAACTCGAACGACTCTATACACTCCAATCCGCAGGTGCTTCACCGACCGGTGACGCCGGCTGGCTGAACTGGATCGTTCGCGAAACGCCTGAGTCCGCTGCAGTCGGATATGTCCAGGCCACAGTGACAAGAGCCCAAACCGGTTATCAAGCCGACATCGCTTGGGTCATCGGCGTCGACAGCCAAGGGCAGGGATTCGCCACCGAGGCGGCCCGAGCCATGGTCGATTGGCTGGCGGATCATCTCGTGACTGTATTGCAAGCGGCCATCCATCCTGACAACGCCGCTTCCGCCCGAATCGCTGTCTGTCTCGGACTGCAACCGACCGACGAGATCGACGACGGTGAAGTCATCTGGCGCGCAGAGGCGAGGACAGAAGAATGACCATGTTGACACCGACTACGACGGACCTGCCGGACATCATCGACACTGTCTCGTCCTGGCAACGCGAAGGACTGCCCGTCCAGGTACATCCCGGAGACCTCGGCTGGTATCAGCGTTTCGGAGCCGAAGCGCTCGCCTCGGCCCTGCGGGTGTGGACTGTCGGCGACGAAACTGCGGCCGTCGGATTCCTCGACGAATCCGAACTCATCCGAATGGCCGTCTCACCCGATCACGCCGATGACCGAGCGCTCGCCGAGGCGATCTTGGCCGACTTCAACGGAGATCTCACCGAACTGCTGCCTGCAGGGAAGGGCATCGTCGAAGCTCGATTCGGATCCGCCCTGCAACATACCCTCACCGAGGCGGGATGGGGATCCGACGAAGCGTGGACCACGCTCCACCGAGATCTGAGCGAACCGATCCCATCCGTTACCCAGCGGATCGAAACGGTCGACCCCGACAGAGCAGATAACCGTATCGCCGACCGTATCGCGGTCGAATCCTCGGCTTTTCCCGGGTCCTCATTGACTGCGGACCGTTGGCGGTCCATGGCCGACGGTCACGCTTACAAGCAGGCCAAATGTCTCGTCGGATTTACCGCCGACGGCGCTCCAGCCGGTGCCACAACCGTTTGGTCGGCCGGTCCTAGGCGCCCCGGTGTCATCGAACCACTCGGCGTCCACGGCGACCACCGGGGTCACGGATTCGGAGTCGAGATGACACTGGCCGCGGCCGCGGCGCTGAGGGAGATGGGGGCGTCGAGCGTCACCGTTGCCACGCCGACATCGAACACAGTCGCCGTCGCCACTTACCGTGCGGCTGGGATGAGCATCCTCGGCGAAGTCAGGGATTTCTGTCGACCCTGAACCGAATCAAACAGTCGCACCTGCGATGAACGCCGCCTGCGCGACATGCTGGATCGCATCGTCGATGATCGAGACCATCCGAACGCCACGAGTGACTGCGGGAGTCCAGTTCCTGTCGATGACTTCGTCGAAGTCATCCTCGGAGAGCGTCTTTGCATCGTCGGTGAACGCGTTCAGAGTAGCGGCGAGGTAGTCGACGAGCAGCTGTTGATCGTCGACCTTGATCTCTGCCGCCTGTTCGGGACTGTGTCCGTAGCCGAAGGTCTCGCCGATCTCACCGAGATCGAATCGATCCCGGAAGTCCTCCCACTGCTCGGGCTTGCCCGTGAGGGCTGAGAGCTGCACGTCGATCTCACGGCCGCTGTGCCACAGCAGCCAGGCGACGGAATTCGGATGACCGCCCAGACGGCTGTTGAGCTGTTCAGGGGAGAGGTCGGGCAGAGCTTGTGCTGCCTGGAGAGGGCGCTGGGACAGGTCGGTGAGAATGTCGATGCTGTTCATGTCGCCCATTCTGCTCTTCACGGCAACCGCTGTCACCACCGGGGCTCAATCGAGACGGGGCCTGCGACGGTTGCGTTTGATCTCCGACCGCCGCTGTTCGGTCCGGACTCGGCGACGACGGGAATTGCGTGACGGCGTCGTCGCTCGCCTCTGCACCGGCGGAGCCAACGCCTCCCGCAGCAGCTGCGCCAGACGCATGCGTGCGTCCTGACGGTTCTTCAGCTGTGACCGCTGCTTCTCCGAAGTCACGGTCACCACGGTGCCCGACAGTCGTGGTGCCAACCGACTGAGCACTCGCTCGCGTTGAACCTCGGTGAGGAATCTCGCTGAGGCCAGGTCGAGGCTCAGTTGCACCCGTGAATCGGAGGTATTGACGTGCTGGCCGCCCGGGCCGGATGACCGGGAGAACTGTTCGGACAGGTCGGATGCGGGGATGACCAGCCCGGCTGGGATTCCGGGTCCAGCGGGGACGCGCAGATCACCGTCCATCTCAGTTCGGCTCCGCTTCGCCTTCGCGATCGTCACCGGCGGAGTCTTCTTCGCGCAGCCTCGGCGTGATCTGCAGGTGCGGGCGGATTCCACGCTTGTCGGCGTAGAATTCGCGGATCCGATCCATGTCCGCGGCGATGTCGCCGGTCATCTCCAGGGTCGGACCCAGCCCCGTCGTCCGGGTCGCGGTATCCAGGTAGCCCAACGTTACGGGCATTCCCGTTGCCATCGCGATGCGATGGAACCCGGATTTCCAATGAGTGTGTCCGCCGCGGGTGCCGTCCGGGGTGATGACGAGCGCGAAGACCTCGCCGTCTCGCATGCGGTCGACCACCTCGGTGACGATCTTGCTCGGATCCGACCGATCGACGGGAATCCCACCGAGTCCCCGCATGATCGGCCCCCGCCAGCCGGTGAACAGGGAATGCTTACCCAGCCAATGGACGTCGACGCGCATGCGCCACGCGATCGCGAGCATGACGACGAAGTCCCAGTTCGAAGTGTGCGGAGCGCCGACGAGGATGGTCGGACGGTTCGGAGCGGGCTCGGTCACGAGGTTCCATTTGCTGAAGGACCAGAAAGCGCGAGCGAGGAGGCATCGGATCATGAACTCAACGGTAAGGCACGCGCATGTGCGGGCCTACCGGTGTCCATGGACGTGTGGTGCGAAACGGGCATGAGCGGCTCTCAGTACCGGGAAGAGTCGCCGATGGCTGAGGACGAATCCGCTTCTGACGAGCAACCGCGGATTATGCCTGCGCCCGCGTCGCCGCCGAGTCGCCTCCTGAGTGAGGATATACGTCGCGACCCTCGGACCACGGCGTGCCGTCTTTTCGAACACAATCGCCTCGATATCGTGCCAGGGCAGCAGAGTCCCGGGCAGAACCTCACCGCGCCGGGCCAACGCGACGCCGGTGGGGGAGACGACGAGGGACTCTCGCCTGGACATCCGCACGAACACCCCGATCGGTGCGACGACGAGGCAACCGACGATGCCGACAACGAAAGCCCACATACGCAGGTTGAGGATGATGAGCCATGGGCTGCGTCCGTCTTGGATCGTTGCAGTGACGATGAAGAGGAAGAAAGCGAGCAGGCCGATGCCGATGACGAGCGCGAGGAGCAGAACGAAGACGACTGAACGATTCGAGGAAGGGATGACGACCTGCTGTCCACGGTCGAGCCGACGCACGACGGCGGCGGGGGAGAAGTCGTCGGTCATGGTCCTCAGAATACCGTCGGACTGGGAATAATCGCGCAAGAGGCATCGCTGTACCGAATGCCAAGCAGCACCGACAACGGAGGTAGATATGTCTGATTCAGCTCGTGTCGTCATTCTCGGCGGCCATGGAAAGATCGCACTTCAGGCCGCGCCCAAGCTCAAGGCTGCAGGCTTCGCCGTCGATTCGGTGATCCGCAACCCTGACCAGTCATCAGATGTCGAAGCCGCCGAGGCCAACCCGGTCTTCCTCGACATCGAAACCGCCGACACCCAGGTGCTCGCCGACCTGTTCGCCGGAGCCCAGGCTGTCGTATTCTCCGCCGGAGCCGGCGGCGGCAGCCCGGAGCGGACGAAGGCCGTCGACCTCGAAGCAGCCAAGCGATCCATCGACGCCGCCGAACAGGCCGGGGTCAAGCGCTTCGTCATGGTCTCCTACGCCAGCGCCTCCGTCGACTCGGACCGCGTCGACCCGGAGAGCTCCTTCTACCCCTACGTGCAGGCCAAGAGTGGTGCCGATGAGCACCTGCGAGCCAGCTCGTTGGACTTCACGATCCTCGGGCCCGGCGGACTCACCCTCGAACCCTCGAACGGCAGCGTCCTCATCGCCGATGCGGCCGGCGACCTCGATGGGCAGAAGCCGGCCGACGATGTGCGAGTGACCTCACGCGACCTCGTCGCCGACGTCATCACCCACGTCATCGCCGAGTCCGCTGCGGTGCGCGAGACCGTGAACTTCTATGACGGTCAGACCCCCATCGCCGAGGCGATCCGCTGACCTGAGTCCGACCGCTCCGAGCCGTCACCCGGGTCCGAGCGGCCCACTGACCCGATGGCTCGCCGTTCCGATAGGGAACGGCGGGCCATCGGCATTGTCGCACCGGCAGGGACCGGACGTCGGAGTCCTCGGGCAGATCAGCCTCGGCGATTCCACAATTGGTGGGTCAGACCGCTGGCCGTGGTGAGGCTCTCGATCGTGAAATCCTTCTCAAGTCCCTCGAGGCCCTCCCAGAGCCAGACCCCGCGGCCGAGGGTGACCGGGACGATGACGAGGTGCATGAAGTCGACGAGGCCGTCCGCAAGGAACTGTCTGACCATCGAAGGACCGCCGCCGATGCGGACATTGCCGCCGTCAGCGGCAACGGTCGCCTCGGCGAGTGCCTCCGCGGGCGACGCGTCGATGAAGTGGAAACTCGTGCCGTTGTCGAACTCCATCGGCACCCGCGGATGGTGAGTGAGAACAAAGCACGGGGTCTTGAACGGCGGTTCCTCACCCCACCAGCCACGCCAGCCGTCGTCGGGCCACGGCCCCGTCTGCGGACCGAACTTCTTCCTTCCCATGATCTCGGCTCCGATGCCCTGTCCCCACATCGCGAACAGAGCGCGGTCTGCGGTCACCGGGGCGTCGACCTTGTCCACACCCTCGATGCCGCGGCCGTCGAAGAAGGAGAACAGTGCTTCGGCTTCGCCGATCGGCTGATCGAAGGTGACGAACTCGCCGGCAGCGAAGCCGTCGAGGGAGACGAAGAGATTGTTGACACACGCTTTGGCCATGAGCACTCCGATGTGGTGGTTCGGCTGATGTCTTCAGTCCGACGGATGGCGTCGGTCCCGGGGAAGTGGACCCAGTGTAAGATTAAGTAGTTTCAGAATGCAATCACTGGAGGTGGATCGATGCCCGCGCAGCCGCGTTCAGGATGTGCGATCAATGCCGCCGTCGAGGTCCTCGGCGACAACTGGTCGCTCATCGTCCTCCGCGACATCATCTTCGGCAATCGTCGGCACTTCCGCGAGCTGCTCACCCACAACGATGAGGGCATAGCCTCGAACATGCTCGCCAGCCGTCTGAGGAAGCTCATCGACGAAGGGCTGCTGACGAAGGCGGAAGCCGCCCGCGGGCAGCGAGCCGAATACTCCCTCACCGAGGCTGGAATCCAGACTCTGGCGGTCATGGTCGCTCTCGGAACGTGGGGGATGACCCACCGGGAGACCTCACCGGAGTTGACGATCCGATCCAGAATCATGGCAGAAGATCCGCAACTGGTGGACGGCCTCATGGATGAACTTCGGGAGACCCACCTTGGTGTGCCGCGCCCGAATCCTGACCAACCGCGTTCCTCAGAGCGACTGCAGGCCGCCTACGAGGCGGAGATCTCCGGAAGCTGATTCGGGTGGGGCTACTGCCCAGGCAGTCTCAGCCGCTCCAGCAGCCTCCTTGAGGTGATCGAGACGATGCCGACCATTCTGCCGTCTGCCACGGTGCATGCCATGAGTCCCAAACGGTGACCGCTTGCGGTCAGAACGAGGAGACCCGGCTCGCCGTTGACGTTGACCTTTCGAACTTCGATCCTGTCCGGATCGCCGCGCCGAATCGCTGCGAGCACCTCGTTCGCACCCATCCGGATTACGTGGCCGTGGGCGTTGCTGCGGTGCCACGTCAGTCCCGGGTCGAGAGTGTGCAGCAGAGCGTCGAAGTCTCCATGCCGTGCGGCAGTGAGGAATGCGTCGACGACAGCACGACGCTGTGAGAGTTCTCCGGACGGTCGTGGTGTGTCCTTGACCTTGCGCCGGGCCCGACTGGCGGCCATCTTCGCGGCGGCTTCCGAAGATCCGATGACGGCCGCGATTTCGGCAAAGGGCACTGAGAACATGTCGTGGAGGACGAACGCGACTCGCTCCTCCGGGCGCAGCGAGTCGAGCACGATGAGCATGGCCGGTCCGAGCGAATCCGACAACGTTGCGTTCTGCTCGGGCGTCGGGTCATCCTCGTCGACGATGGCTTCGCTGGCCCAGGCGTCAAGCGACGATTCTCCCCGAGAGGTGCGTCGGCGGAGCACATCGAGACAGATGCGTCCGACGACCCGGGTCAGCCACCCGCCGAGATTGTCGATGGACTCCGGACCGTTCCGCTCCCAGCGGAGCCATGTTTCCTGAACGGCATCCTCGGCGTCCGAATGCGAGCCGAGCACTCTCGTAGCCAACGCAGTGAGGCGAGGGCGATGAGCTTCGAACTCTGAGGTCGCAGATGACTGCGCGATGGTTGTTACCTTTCCTGGCGGCGGTGCGTCATCAGAGTGAGAGTCCGACCGGGCTCTTTCGGCAAAGGAGAATTGCAATGATGGACATCGTACTATGGGTCGTCGCCTCCGCAATGGCAGTGGCCTTCGGCATCGGCGGAGCCTCGCAGGTGATCCTGTCCAAGGAGAAGTATCGGGCGCTGGCTCGCAGCCAGCACTGGGTGGACGATTTCAGTCCGGGGCACATCAAAGTCATCGGAACCATCAAGCTCCTCGGCGTGATCGGACTGATCGTGCCCCCGCTGGCGGGAATCCTTCCGGTTCTCTCGCCGATTGCGGCGTGTGGACTCATGTTGGTGATGACGGGGGCGGCGACGACACGATTTCGGCGCAGCGAATGGGGCCTGATGGCGGGGGACACCGCGTACCTGCTGGTGTTTGCGTTCCTCGCATGGGGCCGGTTTGCGTCGGCCCCGTTCGGGGGTTGAGCTGAACATCGCTCTTGTTCCCAGGGCCGATATGTGCTTCCATGGAATAAGTGCTTGCAAAATGCAATCACTCAATCTCAGGACTGATCCCGAAGGAGCGATCATGATCACAGGACTCATGGCCAATATCGTTGTCACCGGCGAGAAGGAAGCGACCGAATGGTATTCCCGACTCTTCGAAAGACAGCCGGATAGCAAGCCGATGGCGGGGCTGGCCCAATGGCTCTTCGACGAGAGGTTCGGAATCCAGATCTGGGAGGACCCTCAGCGAGCCGGACGCTCGAACGTGGTTCTCGACGTGGACGACCTCGACAAGATGGCCGAGCATCTGCGAGCGGCCGGAATCGACCACGACGAACCGACCCCAGGAGGCGGACAGCGCATCCTGCCGGTCACCGATCCGGACGGTAACCAGGTGGTGTTCTTCGGTGAGTGAGGCTGCATCCGACCAGGGGGCGCCGGTGACCGCGACGATCAGCCTCAGCGCTGACTTCGAGCATCCGGCCTCGAAGGTGTGGAACGCCTTCGCCGATACGGATCAGCGCGTGCAGTGGGGAGTCCCTGAGGGAGAGGAGATGGTGTGCGACATCGACGAATTCCGTCCGGGCGGTGCGATCCGTGCCCGCTGTGGGTCACCGGGAGAACTCGAGTTCGTCTCCACCGGGCAGTACTGCTCACTTGAGCCGGGACGTCACATCGTCACAACAGAGACTCTCACCAAAGACGATGAGATCCTCTCGACGGCCATCATCACCTGGACCCTGACCGCCATCCCGACAGGCACCCGGGTCGGCCTCGTCGACCAGGTCGTGTCCTTCGCCGGTCAGGGAATGATCGACGGACACCGCAACGGCCATGAAATCTGCCTGCGACAGCTCGGCGAATTCCTCAGTTCGTGAGGTCCGCGGCCCACGGCAGATCCGCACCCTCACGACTGACCGTGATCGCCGCAAGCGCCGATGCACGATCTCCCAGGGCTGTGAGTTCTGCCGTGCTGAGATCGGACACAGCGTTCTCCTGTGCATTCAGGTCGTGGATGAGCGAGACCATGAACGTATCCCCGGCCCCGATCGTGTCTTTGACTTCCACCTTCCTTGAGGTCACCGATGCCCGCGCCGAAGCGGTCGCCACGATCGCACCCTCACCACCGCGAGTCATGGCGACCAGATTCGCCCCGAGGCTGAGAAGACGGTCGACCTGTGCGGACTCGTCGAGATCGGGATAGAGCCAGTTCGCATCGACGTCGCTGAGTTTGAGAACGTCGACTCGACGAGCCAACTCCTCGAATCGCGGCAGCACATCCTCGCGGGCGCCGATGATCGACGGTCGGATATTCGGATCGAATGAGATGAGCGGACGAAGATGCGTACCGGAAGCCCCGGTCGCAGAGGCGAGGACATCATCGATGACTGCGGCGCCGGGCGAAAGGAATGCCGCAATCGAACCGACATGCACAACAGAGCGAGACGCGTCCTTAAGCAGGGAAGAGTCAGGATCCCACCGCAGGTGGAACTCGTACTCGGCCGAGCCATCATCGGCGAGGCGAGCCAGCGCTGTCGACGTGGCGCCACGTGGTGAAGCGAGCACGGCGACCTGAGACTCCTGAAGATGAGCGAGAAGGAACCCACCGTGGAAATCATTGCCGACATCGGTGAGGAACTCGACATCGTCGCCGAGGCGGCCCAGCCCGAGAGCGACATTGGCTGGAGCTCCACCCGGTGCATATCGGTCTGGACTTCCGGGCGTGCTGACGATGTCGATGAGGGCCTCACCGATGACGAGAATGCTCATAGGCACGATTCTAAGGTGAAGGACGTCCACCGGCCGCGATCTGCGAAAATAGGACGGAAATCGGGGGATTCAGTCAATCGACCGCTTTTCGTGTCAGTGCCGTCTGGAACCGTGTGGTCATGGACAAGAACACCATTGACAACGACGTCAGAACGATCATCGACGAGGAGACCGCCCGTGTCTTCGCCCCGCGCCCCGGCGAATGCCTGGCCTGCTACGTGTTCCGCCAACTCGGCGAATACGGCTGCAACGGCACCCACAGGTTCGCAGAAGGCTTCCGCGACCGTACGGCTCCACGCGCCACGGCGCTGCTCGCGCGGCTGAGCAGCATGGGTGCCTGCTGCTGTGACTGTGAAATGTTCCTCAACGCCTTCACCTTCGCGGCCAAACCGTGGATCACCAGCATGCCGTTCGGCGAGCTCATCGGCACTCCCTTCGGCAGCGAGGAAACCATCGACATGAGAGAAAGGTTCGGAATCGACGAGCCTCCCTCGACAAAGCTCTACCTCTGCTGCCGACTGGTGAGACGAGGATCCACCCAAGCCTGCGGAAACTGGGCCCGCATCCGACGGTGGTGACACAGCCGGGTCCGGCAGAATAGAACCATGTCTGCCACTCTGCCGCTCTTCCTCGACTGCGACCCCGGAATCGACGATGCTATTGCACTGGCCTACCTGTGTTGCCAAGACGACGTCGACGTTGTCGGCATCGCCGCATCCGGAGGCAACGTCGCCACCGCACAAGTCGTCGAGAACACCCGCGGATGGCTGTCGCTGGCCGGACGCAGCGACATTCCCGTCCACGCCGGCCACAGTCTTCCGCTGGCACGGCAGGCTCTGCAGATGGATCCGCAGGCAGCGGAGACGGCAATGGGCGAAGACCTGGAGTATGCCGACCTCACCCATGGCGAGACCGGGCGGGGATATGCGCGGCTGCCGACCCCGAGCGGGCCGGTGAGTTCGGTAACGGCGGCTCAGGCCTGGGTCGATGCTGCCCACGCCCATCCCGGACAGCTCCTCGGTGTCGTCATCGGTCCAGCCACGAATCTCGCCCTGGCTCTCGAAATCGACCCGGATCTGCCGAGTCTGTTCAAACGTCTCTTCATCATGGGTGGAGCGTTCAACTACCGGGGCAACACCCACCCGACGACGGAATGGAACGTCACCTTCGACCCCGAGTCCACCGCCCAGGTGCTCGCCGCTTTCGACCGCACCAAACAGGAGGAGAGGCTCGCCCACCTTCCGGTCATCGCCCCGATCGAAGCGACCGAAGCCGTTGAGATGACACCCGCGCGTCTCGCCACCATCCTCGACGGAGCCTCTGCCAACGGTGGCGATGACCGCTGGCAATTAGTACTCGCACAACTGGCCGAGGCGCTCCGGTTCTACTTCGAATTCCACGAAACCGATGGACTCGGCTACCTCGCCCACATCCATGACCCGTTCGTTCTCGCCTGTGCCCTGTCCTGGGCACGACAGCACACCACTGTCTCGACCGGAACAGAGTCCGAAGGATCGGACTCCGACGCCCGGGAGGCGTCCGCCCCGGTCCCCGTGAGGGGAACTGCGGGGGACCTTCCATGGGCATCGACGCTGTGGGCACCCGTCGATGTCGAACTCACGGGTACACTCACACGAGGCGAAACCGTCGCCGACTGGCTGGGGCGGTGGGGCCGCCCCGTGAACGCAGAGATCATCCGCGCCATCGACGCTCCTGCCTTCCTCGACCACCTCAGCACCACCCTGACGAAAGGACCACCCGCATGACCGCACACTCCAGACAGTCTGGGCAGGGGCCGACCACCGCGGTCGGTCCCGGACAAAACCGCAACCGCACTCTTCCCCTCATCCTCACACTGCTCGGCACCCTCATCGTCATCGGCACCTACGTCGCCGTACTCCTCACCCAACCTGCCAACCTCGGCGTCGACCTCGGATACACCACTCTGTGGGTCATGCTCGGCTATCTCGGCGGAGGCATTCTGCTCGCCGCGGGCACTCTCCCGCTCATTCCTCGCAGCGTTCTCGCGCTCATCCCGGTCGCCATCGCCCTCAACGTCGTCATCGGGCAGATCATCGGCAACTACACACCCGTGCCCCTCTACCTCGACTCCATCGGAACTGTGCTCATCGGCGTCCTGGCTGGCCCTGCAGCAGGTGCCTTCACGGGAATCATCTCGAACCTCATCTGGGGCGTGACACTGAGCCCCAGCGTCATCGCCTTCAGCTCAGGGGCCGCCTTCATCGGCGCTGCCGCCGGCTGGGCCGCAAGGCTCGGAGTCTTCCGCGCACCCTGGACCGCGATCCTCGTCGGCGCAGTCGCCGGTGTTCCCGCCGGCGCCATCGGAGCACCCGTTGCCGCCTATGTCTTCGGCGGCGGGCTGGGGGCCGGCACCGGGGGAGTCGTCGCGATCCTCCAAGCGGCAGGACTCGAGATGTTCAACGCCACCTTCGCGCAGAGCATGGTCTCCGACATCGTCGACAAGGCGCTCATCTTCGCCCTCGCCTATGTCGTCATCCAGTCGCTGCCCAAACGCATCGTCGGTCGCTACGAGTTCGCCGCCCACAGTCGTCCCCGGACGAAGAAGACCGACGGCCCTGCCAAACAGGCCGAATCGGCACAGCCGGCGGAATGAGTCCCGCCTCTTCCGACACGCACACCGCCGTTGACGCGGCTGAGGTTCACCGCCCGAAACGTCGTCTGCATCCTGCCACAGAATTGGTCATCCTGGCCTGCAGCCTGCTGCTCGTCTTCGGAATCCCCTCTCCGATCGTGCCGGTCATCATCCTGACCGGCACGGTTGTGACCGTGATGGTCTCCCCGTTCGTGCGACTGCTGTCATGGGCGATGACTGTGGGCCTCCTGTGCCTACCGACTCTGATTGTGCTCATCGTCGTGCAGGGGCTGTTCTACCCCGGCGCCGATGTGCATGTGCTCTGGCAGGCTGGACCGGCTCGCCTCAGCGCCGAAGGACTGAGCATCGCCGCCCAGATCTGGCTGCGGGTGAGCGCCTTGATCGGGCTGTGCGCGCTGTTCGGTCTGGGTGCCGACTCCGCTCGCCTCTTCGACGGTCTGCGTCGACTTCGTCTGCCCTCGGCAGTCGCCTATATGTGTGCCTCGGCCATCGGTCTCATTCCGCTGATCGGTGCACGCACCCGACACATCATCGAAGCCAGACAGGCCCGCGGCTGGGCCACCGACTCCTGGCGGGTGCGCATCCGACTGCTGCCGGGAATCGTCGCAGGCCTCGTCACCGCGATCCTGCTGACCGTCGACCAACGTCACGACGTGATCGAATCCAGCGGACTCGATTCGAACACGACCGCGAATGCGCTCCAGGACCACACCGACGGGACAGGGCAGAGCCTCCTGCGGATCCTGACTCCGCTCGTGACCATCGGACTCATCGTCGCCTCGGTGACGGGAGTCCTCCCGCTGCCGGGCGCCGCGCAGCTGATCGGCGGTGCCTGAGATGACCGTTGCGATCACAGACGCGGGGTTCACCTATCGTGGGCAGGATACTGCCGCGCTGAGCGGAATCACTCTCGACATCATCGGTGGAACCATGACCGCAGTGCTTGGACCGCTCGGATCGGGAATGTCGACGCTGTGCCGCCTGCTGGCCGGACAGCTCGATTCCCGGGGAGCTCTGACCGGCACCATCAACCGAAACGGAACCGTGGCGCTGCTCGGCGATGACCCGGAAGCACAGCTGAGCGGAATGACCAGCCACGTCGGTGACGAGTCACAGCTGGCGTGTCGACTGCACGGGCATGATCCGGCCGATGCCCACCGCCGAGCCCGGGACCTGCTCGAGCTCCTCGGCATCGAAGACCTGTGGAACCGACGGCTGGACATGCTCTCCGGAGGGCAGAGGCAGCTGGTCGCGGTGGCACGGATCCTCGCACCCGGGCCGGACTTGCTCGTTCTCGACCAACCAGCACAGTCCTTGGATCCGCAGATGCGTGTGCGCCTGGCAGCAGTGCTGCAGGAATTCTGTGATCAGGGAGGGGCTGTGCTCATCACCGGTCATCAGACTGACGAACTGACCCGTATCTGCGAAGAGGTCCGCTTCCTCGACGCCGGTCGGCTGCAGACGGCGACTCCCACGGTTCAATCCGTCGGGATCTGGGACAGCCGCCCGAACGATGAGGCGACCCTCTCGACGATGTCGAGGTCACAGGCAGATCCGCTGCTCACGGTTCGCGACCTCACCGTGGATCGGGGGAGCAGCCGAATCCTCGACGGCCTCGACCTCGATCTGCGGCCCGGCGAACTCACCTCAGTCACCGGTGCCAACGGGGCCGGCAAGTCCACGCTTCTGTGGGCCCTCCTCGGCCTGCTAGACCGGTCGGCGTCCGTGACGGGCACGATCACGGTCAGCCGCCTCGGCGAGATGATCCGTTTGGACACCCTGCCCGCCCACACGCGCAGTGCGCACCTCGGATGGGTGGGACAGGATCCAGGGCTGCAGCTCTCCGCCGCCACAGTGGCACGCGAACTGCTCCACGCCGCGCCGCTGCCGCCGCATCGACGGCGAGACCGAAAGCGAGTGCGCAGCCATCGCCTGACAGAAGCAGACAGCGTCCTCGCCGCGACGGACTTGACCGAGGTCGCCGACGACCATCCCTTCGACCTCGATGTGGCCAGGCGCAAAGACATCGTCATCGCCTCGGCGCTGATGACCGAGGCGACGGTGCTGCTGCTCGACGAACCGACGATCGGGCGCGACCTCGCGGCAATGACCCGACTGAACGCGATCATCGAGTCGTTCCTCAACGGTGGAGGTGCTGTCCTGGCGACGACACACGACCAGCGCTGGGCGAACGAGTTCGCGCACCGCAGACTGCGGCTTATCGACGGGCGAGCCCGGTCATGATGGAATGGTGAACAGATGTTCGGGAGGCGACAGGAGTGATCATGATGCGCGGACCCGTGAGCATGTTCGTGGCCTGGGTCCTGCACGACGCAGAGGAAGCTCTGACCTTTCCCGCCACAGCCGACCACCTGGCCGAGGTCTCCGGAATCGAGGCCCTGCGAATGAGCACGCGCCAGAGTGTGGCAGCGATCGGGCTCGTCGGAGCGGTAGTGGCAGCGGCGGGTGTCCGGGGGAAGCAGACACGAGGGAGGTCCGCACTCTATCGATCCACGGTCGCCGGCCTCGAAGCCCACGTGTTCACTCACCTGCTGTCGACGGCAGTCCTGCGACGATATACCGCCGGAGTGATCACCACCGTGCCGATCATGTGGCCCGGGGCCGCCCTGGCGCGACGAGAGCTCGCGGAGCTGGGGCACCCGCTGACCGGCACCGACTTGAAGCGCGGCATCGCCCTGATGGGTGCGGTGGCGGTGGCTGCTCAGCTCACGGTGCGCATTGACTGGCCGAACGCGGTCAGAAGTCGAAGGAATCGTCTCCGGCGGCCGCGGGGCTGCGCAGCCTCTGCAGGTGCAGATGTCTGATGAGGCGGATCACCGGGCGAATGAGCATCTCGACACTGCCGATGACGAACAGCCAGGTTCCCGAATAGGTCAGTGATTCGGAGAAGAACATGAAGCTGCCGATGAGGAACCAGAGGCCGATGAACACATCATTGGCGATGCTGATCACCTGGTAGCGCTGCCGGACGACGAGTTCCTCCCGTCCGATCCGCAGATGAAGATCCGGATTGTGTTCGGCCACCACTCTCTCCTTTCCCGCTGAATCCTTCCCACCGCGAGCCTACCGCCGCCGCCCGGGCTCGGACTCCGACCGGCGCCGAATCTCATGTCAGGGGCTGCGTCTACCGTGAGGACATGGATCAGAAGTCGAAACCGTTCGATTCCCACGCTTCCGAGTCGCTTGACCGTCACTTGCCGATGCCGTGGGATGAGCTGCTCGCCGCTGTTCGTCGATCCCCGCAGCTCTCCGCCGTCGAGGCGGCCCGCACTGTGAGGCAGAGGTCCGATCTCACGACCGATGGTCTCAGTCCTCTGCGCGCGGCGAGCACACCCACCTGGGACGGACTGCGCACCGTCATCAACACGGTGCAGCGGAAGAACCTGCTGCCGGACGATCTTCCGGACACGCGCAGCGCCTCCGTCATGCTCACCCATCTCCTCAGCGAACTCGCACTCAGCCTCTCCGGCCACCGTAGGCCAGGGCACGATGTCGGTGCGGCGTCGGCCGAGCCGAGGACTGAGGGTGCGCAGGCACGTTTCGAAACCGAGTGCACCACCTGGCTCATCAACGGACGACTCGGTGTGAGGGCCGCGGCAACAGGGTCACTCAAGGGCTATCTCAAATACGGAGAGCTCATGCCCGAGTTCTCCCGGGACCGCGTGCTGCGGACTGTCGACACGATCGAGGGACTCTTCGGAGGTGCGCTCGCCTTCGGGAACATGATCCGAGAGGAGATGCCGAGCCTGTTCGAACTCGGTGACAGCTTGGCTGTCTGAACCCTGGCAAAGCGCCCTCGACACTGGTGCACTGCCGCCCACCGGAGCAGAATGACCTTCATGTCCACCTCACCACGGCGTTGGAGCATTGCCACCGTCTACCCCGATATGTGGGCTGATCCCGGGAGCAACCGACCATGAGCCGAACAATCCAGGTGACCGTCGACTGCCACGACCCCGAAAGGCTCGCCCGCTTCTGGGCCGAAGTACTCGGCTACATCATTCCGGGTCCTCCCGGAGCGCGACTCGGTGCTGACGAGGACCCGATCGCTGCCTGGAAGGAATTCATCGCCGGCCTCGGCATCGAACTCGGTCCCGAAAACATGCGTGCCGCCATCGAAGACCCTGAACAGGTCGGTCCCCGGGTCTTCTTCCAAACGGTGCCCGAGCCCAAAACGGTGAAGAACCGCGTGCACCTCGACGTCCATGTGGCTCCGGGGCTCGACGGCGATGAGCGGATGGATGCACTCGAAGCAGAATGCAACCGACTGACGGAACTCGGAGGCACTCGGCTGCGCCGAGTCGATCCGGACCCGCCATTGGAACACGGCTTCATCGTCATGTCCGATCCTGAAGGCAACGAATTCTGCCTTGACTGACCAGCAGTCTCGAACCCCTTCAGATGAGATTGTTCTCAGAAACCACTGGTGAAAGGCGTTCCCTTGCTAGCGTGGCAGACATGAAGACGAATCGCATGGCAATGAGCACAGTGGCAGGACTGGCAGCACTCACTCTCGGCCTGGCCGGGTGTGGCGGAAGTGATTCCGGAAACGGAGCCGATGAGGCGCAGGACTCGCCCGCAGCAAGCGAATCGGCCCAGGCCAGCCCTGCCGGAGCCGAGGATCAGAGCGACGACGACCAAGACGATGACGGCGATGAAACCAAGTCGGCGGAGGAATCGTCCGGGAAGGGCCTGAGCGCCGGTGCCGACCTGAGCAAGGAATCGCCGGCCATCAGTGCCGAAGACGCGATCAAGACAGCCGAGGAGGAAGTCGGGAACGGAATCGTTCACGGCATCGAGCTCGACTGGGACGACAAAGACGGGGCCTGGCAGTACGAAGTATCCGTCCTCGACGGTAACACCGACCATGACGTCGAGATCGACGCAGAGACCGGGAAGATCGCCGAACACGAGCAGGACTCGACCGATGACAAAGAGAAGGCCATCGACCTCAACGACCCGATGACCTTCGACGACGCCCTCAAGCGTGCGCAGAAGAAAGCCGACGGAAAGCTCGTGAGCTGGAAACTCGAATTCGACGACGGCAAGCAGGAATACCAGTTCGACTTCGAGAACGGCAGCGAAAACACGGAAGTCACCGTTGACACCGACTCCAAGAGAGTCAGCGTCGATGACTGACACCGGTCGTCTCACGGTCATCGCCGGACCTATGTTCTCCGGAAAATCCGAAGAGCTCATGCGCAGGGTCCGGCGGGCCACAATCGCCGGAATCGATGTCCTCGTCGTGTCCCACTCACTCGACACCCGATCGGACATCTCCACGATCACCTCGCACACCGGGGTGAACATCCCCGCAGTGCCGCTCGGAGACGTCGCGTCCCTCGCCGAGGCGGCCCGACAGAAGGACTATGAACTCATCGCCATCGATGAGGCGCAGTTCTTCGGCCCAGAGCTCGTCCCCGTCGTCGAGGACCTCCTCAGCCGTGGACTCGACGTCATCGTCGAAGGACTGTGCGTAACCTTCGACGGGCAGCCGTTCGAACCGCTGCCCAGCTTCATGGCCGTGGCCGAAGACGTCCTCCGACTCACCGCAGTGTGCACCGTCTGCGGGAAGGACGCTGTGTTCCACCAACGCTTGGAGCAGACAGAGAACCCGAACGGCCCAGACGCAGCCCAGACAGCTCAGCCACCCGAGGCGACTCTTGCCGCGACAGAGATCGACGCCAGCCACATCGGTGGGCTGGATACCTATGTCGCTCGCTGCCGGCAGCACTTCACCGGGGCCGAGTAGCTTCACTGGACCCGTTCAACGGTCCTAGCCGTCGATGCTGTCCCAGACCTCTCGCCAGATCCGCGCGAGGTCTGGTATCTGATAGTGGGCGTTGAGGCCGCTCGGCTGCGGAACCACATGCAGCGCCACATCAACCGGCCACCCGTCGATCAGCGTCGTATCCTGCCGGCCGAGCTGAGCTTTCGGCACCTGAAAACCGGTGCGAAACGCTGTGATCCCGGCGATCGCGACCGCCCGGGGCCGGATATCGGCAAGACGCTCGATGAGGTGAACCGCACCCTCACGAAGCTCCTGCCGGGAGAGTTCGTCGGCACGGACAGTAGCTCGCCCGATGAGGTTGGTCAGACCGATTCCCCGACCGAGCAGCTGCTGTTCATCCGCGGGCTCGAGCCCGCGCGAGGCATCGACCTGGTGATCGGTGAGACCCGCCCGATGCAGAGACGGCCAGAAGCGATTGCCGGGACGTGCGAACGGGGCATTCACCGCGGCCGTCCACAGCCCCGGATTGATGCCGACGATGAGCAGCTTCAGCCCGGAGGGATCGGTCGGCAGGATATCGTCGATCGCATTCGGGTCGTCCGTGGCGAAAGCCGCAAGGTCGTCTTTGGTCGGTTTGCGACCACCCAGCGGGGATGGCCGACGTTTGCTGACGAAGTTGTCCTCACTCACACCTTTCACATTACCGTCGTACCATGAGCCACGATCATTTGACCCCACAGCCCGGAGAGTCCGCACCCTTCCATTTCGAGCACCGGTGGATCGCCGATGCTGGAATCGAGTCAGTCTGGACGGTTCTGGAACAGGTCGATGAGTGGCCTGGGTGGTGGCCGGGACTGACCGCTGCCGAGAGGGTCGTGGACGCACAGGCCGACGTTGATGCCGTCGATCTGCCGGTGACCCCCGGCAGCCGGGCCCGCCTCCTGGTCCGGGCCCCGATCGGGTGGTCTCTGCGGTTCTCCATCGAAGTCGACGAGGTCGATGCACCCCATCACATCCGGTTCTGGGCGAATGGTGATCTGCGCGGCGAAGGCCGATGGGCTCTGACCGCCTCCGAGGGGGTGACGACAATCGATTCTCTGTGGTGCGTGACGACGAGCAGAACGATCGTCAGGGCGATGCGACCGCTGTCCGGACTCATGCACGGAGCAGTGATGAGAGCCGGCGAACGGGGACTGCGATCACGGCTGGCCGACCGGTCCGGCTCCTGAGCGAACCGGTACCCAGGTCCTCGAATCTGCCGGTCGCTAGTCTCTCTGGTCTGCCGAGGCCCGAGCGGTGGCCTCCCACGCATCGATGCCCCCGGCAAGAGAGCGCAGACGGACTCCGGTCGGCACCGAACCGGACAGAATTCGGGCGGCCTCGGCCGATCTGGCCCCGGACTTGCAGTGGATGACGATATCGATGGGCGCCTCCGGCCGGCCGGAGGCACCGACCAGCGACTCAAGCGCCTGCCACCCGCGGTCTCGCAGGGCGCCGAGGGGCAGATGCACTGAGCCGGGGATGGCCGCCAGTTCACGTTCCCAGCCTTCCCGCACGTCGACGACGAGCACATCGTCTTCGACGGACAGGAATTCGGCGACGTTGATCTCATTCGCCGCAGGCTCTGCCACGCCGCCGCCGTCGAGGTCCACAGCACAGGCGGCAGCCACCTCGGTGAGGTCGGTGACCGGGGGACGGTCGGGATCGGGGGAGAACCGCAGGGTCGAGTACTCCCCGGTCAGCGCCTCATAGCGCAGCAGTCGACCGATGAATGGGGCACCGATGCCGCAGATGAGCTTGATCGCCTCAGTCGCCATCGCCGAGCCCACGGTTCCGCACAGCACGCCGAGGACTCCGCCCTCGGCGCAGTTGGGCACCGAATCGGGTTCCGGGATATCCGGGAACAGATCGCGCAGCATCGGCCCGTGACCGGGAACGAACGTGCTCACCTGACCGGCGAAGCGGAAGATCGTGCCCCACACCAGCGGTGTGTCGGTGAGTTCAGCGGCATCATTTGATAAGTACCGGGTGGCGAAGTTGTCCGCCCCGTCAACGACGACATCGTGTTCAGCGAAGAGACCGAGCGCATTCTCCGGGCTCAGCCGTTGCTCGATCGTGCGCACCTCGAGGTTCGGATCGAGCCGGTGCACGGCATCGGCGGCAGAGGCGACCTTCGGTCGGCTCACATCAGCATTCCGGTGGATGATCTGGCGCTGCAGGTTCGAGGCCTCCACCACGTCATCGTCGATGATCGTGATCGACCCGACCCCGGCGGCCGCAAGATAGTTGAGGACTGGAGCCCCGAGTCCACCGGCCCCGATGACCAGCACCGAGGCGGCCCGCAGACGCCGTTGTCCCTCGAATCCGAATCCCGGCAGGCTCAGGTGCCGGGAGTAGCGTTCCAGCTCCGTCCGGGACAGAGATTCAACGGGGTCAACGAGAGGAGGCAGCGATAGAGGAGTGGCGGCAGCGGTGGTCATTGTGCTGCGACCATTCCTTCGAACGGCGATGATGCCAATGCCAACGGTCGTTTGGGAATCCTCCCGGCTCCGGCCGCCAGATGCCCGGCCTCGACGGCCAAAGCCATCGCCCGGGCCATGGCGTGAGCATCGTGGGCGCGGGTGACCGCCGAGGCCAGCAGCACTGCGGTGCACCCGAGCTCCATCCCCAGAGCGGCATCGGAGGCGGTGCCGACACCGGCGTCGAGGATGACGGGCACCTGTGCACGGGAGACGATGGTCTCGATGTTGTGGGGGTTGAGGATGCCCAGCCCGCTGCCGATCGGAGCACCGGCCGGCATCACCACAGCCACGCCAGCGTCCTCCAGACGTTTCGCCAGGGCCGGATCGTCGTTCGTGTAGGCGAAGACCGTGAACCCGTCGAGGACGAGCTCCTCGGCTGCGGCGAAGAGTTCGATGGGATCCGGCAGCAGAGTGTCCTCATCGGCGATCACCTCGAGCTTCACCCAGTTCGTCTCCAGCGCCTCTCGGGCCAGTCGGGCGGTGAGCACGGCATCCCGGGCCGTATAGCATCCGGCGGTGTTCGGCAGCACCCGAATCCCCAGACGCTGGAGCATGGTGAACACCGAGTCCCGGGACTCGGCATCGAAACGGCGCATCGCCACTGTGGTCAGCTCGGTTCCCGAAGCCGCGAGTGCGTCTTCGAGGATGCTCAGGGAACTCGCCCCGCCCGTGCCCATCACGAGGCGAGACGACATCTCGACATCATCGATCGTCCAGGTCATCTCAGCCTCCCTGCACGGCGGTGACGATGTCGACGGTGTGCCCGTCGGCAAGGGTGCAATCGGACCAGGCACCGCGACGGATGACTTCACCGTCGACGGCCAGGGCGATGCCCAGGCGGCCGCCGTCGGCTGGTGTCCCATCGGGGTTCAGTTCCCGTCCGGTGACGTCGGCGATGAGGTCGAGCGCCGAGGTGGCACCCGGCAGCTCGTGGCGATCGCCGTTGAGGACGATGGTCGGTGAGTGTTCGCGGTCGGTCATGCGTTGCTCCTCATCGGGTAGGCAGTGGTGTGGTCTGTGGTGAAGCGGTGTGGGGACACGGACTCGAGCGCCCCGTCAGGAGGCCAGTCGCAAGTGACGCCCAGGGTGAGCTCGGCGCCGAGCCTGCCGCCGAACGGGGCCAAGAGGATGCCGTGGCGGAAGTACCCGGTGCTCACGATGCAGCCGGGATCGATGCGGCCGATCATCGGCAGGTCGTCGGGGGAACCGGGTCGGGCACGGGTGGTGATGTCGGTGATCTCCGCGTCGAGGATGCCCGGGACGAGTCGCTGCCCGTCGGCGAGCAGCCGGTGGATCGCTCCGGCCGGTGTTCCGGAGAGCCCGTCCTCACGGGAACTGGCACCGAGCACGATCTCGCCGTCCGGGCGAGGAACCAGGTAGACGGGGCGACCGTTGACCAGTCCGCGGATGGTGCGGCTCAGCAGCGGAGTCGCCTCGGCGGGGGCGCGCAGTCGCAGAACATCACCCCAGACCTCACGCAGAGGCAGCTGTGGGGCACCGACGATTGCGGACACAGCGCTGCCGGCGCAGATGATCACCTGATCGGCCTCCAACCGACGGCCATCGCCCAGCTCGACTCCCACAGTCGTATCGCTGTCCTTGATCAGGCCGGCCGCCCGCTGGCGGACGAAGCCTCCTGAGTCCGAGGACAGGACAGTCAGCAATGCGGCAGCGAGCCGCCGAGGGTCGATCGAGTGATCGCCTGGAATGTGCACTGCCCCGGCCACGGCAGGTGACAACGACGGCTCAACCCGGCGGGCAGCACTGCCGGTGATGAGCTCGGTGGCGAAACCGGATCGCGATTGTGCATCGCGCAGCTCCCGCAGAGCCTGCAGATCAGCTCGGTCACCGGCGCACACCAATGTTCCGGCATCCGAAAAGCCGAGATCGCTGCCGGCGGCGCTCGCCACCTCGGCGGAGAACTGAGGATACATCTGCGCGGAGGCTCGCATCAGCGGGTACAGGGGAGTCTGCCCCCAGACCACTTCGGCGGCGGGAGCGAGCATCCCTGCGGCAGCATGGCTCGCGCCCTGGGCTGGCGCAGGATCGATGATGGTGACTTCGGCACCGAGGCGGCGCAGATACCAGGCCGTGGACAGGCCGATGATCCCGGCGCCGACGACAATGACTCTCACAGCTTCTCCCTCCGGCGGCATGATCCGCATCAGGTCTGACGGTCGGCTCTTACGCCCTCTCAGCCTCGTTGGGAGGCTCCCGCGAACTCCTCTACTCTATGACCATGACCACACAGATGCCACCGCGCACCGCCGCGCAGCAGACGAAGAGAGCCTGGAGAGAGGCCAGACTGGCAGAAGCGAAGCTCTACCTGTGCACCGATGCCCGGACCGTTCAAGGCGACCTCGCCGAGTTCCTCGACGCCGTCTACCTTGGGGGAGTCGACATCATCCAACTGAGGGACAAGAGCCTCGAGGCCCGCGCCGAGATCGCGGCATTGGAGGTCCTCAAAGACATCGCCGCCCGTCACGACAAGCTCTTCTCCGTCAATGACCGTGCCGACGTCGCGCTCATCACCGACGCCGACGTCTTCCACGTCGGTCAAGGCGACCTCACCAGTGCTCAGGCCAGGGCCGTCCTCGGACCCGATGTCATCCTCGGCCGCTCGACCCATTCCCTCGAGCAGGCGCTCGCCGCCGAGGCGGACCCGGAGACCGACTATTTCTGTGTCGGGCCGGTCTGGGAGACCCCGACGAAGCCCGGCCGTGCCGCTGTGGGGACGGCACTGCTGACCGCCACCGCCGCCGAGGCAGCCAAACCGTGGTTCGCGATCGGCGGTATCGCGACAGGGGAGAGGCTGGACGCGATCCGGCAGGCGGGCGCGAGGCGTGCCGTCGTCGTCCGTGCGATAACCTCGGCTGAGGACCCCGCTGCGGCCGCGCGGGAGCTCAAGGAGGAGTTGGAATGACCCAAGCAGCTGACAGCGCATCCGACGGAATCGGTGCTGGTGCCGACCTGTCGATTCTCATCGCCGGAGCGGGGGCCACCGGCGGAGCGTTCGGCACCTATCTGCAGGAGGCCGGACGCGATGTCACGTTCCTGCTCCGGCAGGCACGGGCGGACACGGTCCGCGCGGAGGGGCTGCGCTTCACTGCACCCGGTGATGATCGGACGAATCAGGTCGATGTCATCACCGCTGAGGAACTCACAGCCGCACCACGAACCTTCGACCTCGTCATCGTCGCGGTCAAAGCGGGCGGACTCGACTCGGTCATCGCCGATATCGGACCGGCTGTGGGCGAGCAGACGACGATCATTCCGTTCCTCAACGGCATGGCTCAGATCGAGAAGCTGCAGAGCAGATACCCCGGACAGGTGCTCGGAGGGTTCGTCAAGATCGTCGGCACCATCAGGGACGGAGCCGTCGTCCAGCTCACCGACCTGGCCGTGATGACCATCGGAGATCTCCACGGCGCCGAAGTGCCCACACGCATTTACGAGGCTCTCGATGTGCCCGGATACAAACTCCAGACCGTCGGTGGAATCATCGACGGGCTGTGGGAGAAATGGATCTTCATCGCTGCGGCGGGAGTCGTCACCTGCCTGTTCCGCGCCCCGGTCGGAGCGATCATGGAAGCCGGCGGCAGATCGCACGTGCACGCCATCGTCGATGAGCTCGAAGCCGTGGCGGCTGCGGCCGGACACCCGGTGTCGGAAGCCTCCCACGCCATGACAATCAAGATGCTCACCGAGGACGGTTCCGCATTCACCTCATCCCTCTACCGGGATGTGACGGCAGGGCTGCCGAGCGAAACGGAGCACATCCTCGGCGACCTGTCGCGCAAGGCTGAGGAATTGGGAGCGGCGACTCCGCTGCTCGACCTCACGCTTGTGCAGCTGCGGGCAGGGGAAGCCCAGAAGCGGCTCTGACTTCGGCAGCGCCCGTGCGCAGCATCGCCAGATACGGCTCCTGCGGCTGAGTGTGGCCGACGTCTGACGAACCATGGGCGGCGGTGAACGTGACCATCGGGACACCGTCGACATCATCGAGGACGAGCAGCGTCTCGTATCCGCCAGGTCCCAGAGAGTGGGAGCTGCCGGCCGCCAGATCGAAGACGAGGCGTTCCAGCGGACTGTCTGGTTCGGGTGGGCGGTGCATCTCCTGTGCCGCCACATCGGCGAACTGTTCGGCGGTGATGAGGTAGGCCTTGGCGGGGGTCGGTCCGGGGACGAAATGATCGTAGAAGGCCATGCCGCCGCCCCACACCTTGGACTCGCCGGCGAAGTAGATCGTACCGGGCAGTTCGATCCCAGCTTCGACGCGGGGCAGTGTTCCGTCCCTGGCACCTGGATAGGTCACCATCGCCCCGGGCGGTCGCCCGCCCTGCAGATAGCAGGCGAGCCGATCGCGAGCCATGTTCGATCCGTAGCTGACGTACCACACATATGTTTGAGACATCCTTGCCATCGTGACATCTCGGTCTTGGAATTCGGTGAATCGGTGACGTGCGCGTCTTCTGCGGCGCCGGCGTAATCGGCGGACGAGTTCGGCACTGCCGGTGATGGCCAGGGCGATGCCGATGCCCACGGCGACGCCGAGCAGCGGCCGGTCCTCGAAGATCATTCCCCCGATGAGTCCGATCACCGTCGAATAGAGCGCCCAGGCAAGACTTCCGATCCCGTCCCAGAGCAGGAAAGTGCGGATCGGGAACCCGAGCAGACCGGAGCCGATGGTGGCCAGGCTGCGGCCCCCTGGAACGAATCGACCGGCGATGAGCACGGTCCCGCCTCGGCGAGAGAAGACCGTGTGGGCGGAGTCGAGCAGGTTCGCGATGCGAGCCCACCGTCGCCATCGGCCGACCCCGGTCGCAGCGAATCGGCCGACGAGGTGAGCCGCCAGATCCCCGAGGAGAGCCCCTCCGGCAGCGGCGAGGATGAGCCCTGCCGGGTGAGGGTGCCCCGTCGCGGCGAAGGTCGCAGCGGTGATGAGCAGAGTCTCCGACGGCACAATCGGCACGAGCGAGTCCAATGCCGCGGCCACGGCGATGAGCAGGTACACCCATGGAGAGGTGAGGGTGGCAGTGAGCAGCTCGAGTGCGAGATCCATACTCAACCACGCTAGGCACAAGGCGGCAGGGCCGGTACGCGGCCAGGCACACGGTCAGTGCGGCCGAACAACAGCCGCCATTGCGGAAAACCGGAATCCGAGACTGCGGCCGAACCCCTGGGAGGCGGCGACGGGCGTTGCTACGATCGACTCATGCCCTGGCCGAGCGCGCTGTCCACCCGCCTTCCTCCCGAAGTACGGATGTTCACCGCGCGGTGGGCGCGGTCCGTACTCGCTGTCGCATGGGGAGGTGTGCTGTGTCTGCCGCTGCTCATCGCCTCCGTGCTCCCGCCCACCTCACGCATGGCCGCGAAGGTGCGGAGCTGGGAACTCGCTCGGCACTCTCGCGGGTTCGGACTCGTCCTCGCCGACGAGCCGACCAAACGTCGGTTCCTGCTCGGCAACGGCCTGGTCGCAGCACTCGCCATCATCCCCACCGCGAACCTCCTCGGCGGATTCTTCGTCGTGACTCTCGGATCGCTCTTCCAAGGATTCTTCATCGGGGGAGCAGTCAACATCGGGTTCGACATGTGGTCGATCTCCCAACCCACGCTCTTCGTCGGTGTCCTCTACGGGGCGGCGAACCTCATCGGCGCCGTCGCCCTGGCCGAGGCGGCAAGCTGGGCACATGGTCGCATCGACGCTCATTTCGTCGAGGTGGAGCGTCCCTTCGCCGTGTACACCCGCATCAGCGAGCTGCTGACGACCCGTCGTGGAGTCGTGCTCGCCATCGACGAGGAACGACGCAGGATCGAACGGGACCTGCACGACGGCGTACAGCAGAACGTCGTCTCCCTGTCCGTGCTCATCGCCCGAGCCAGGCGCGCCTCTGACCCGGCGAAGTCCCAAGCGCTGCTCGACGATGCGCTGGTCCAGTCCCAGGACCTCATCGACGAGATGCGCGAAGTCGCCTGGCGGGTCTATCCCACTGCACTGGACGACCATGGTCTTCGAACCGTGCTCGAGAGGATCGCCGGTCGCAGTCCTATTCCGCTGACCCTCGTGACCGTGCCGGAAGGCAGATTTCCGCCCGCAGTGGAATCTGCCGCCTACTTCGTCGTCCGCGAAGCCGTCACCAACGTCGTCAAACACGCCGAGGCGTCCGCGATCACGGTGAGCATCGTCGCCGAGCCCTGGGCCGCGTTGACCGTGACCGTCTCCGATGACGGTGTCGGCGGAGCCGATCCGCGCGGGGGAGGGCTCCAAGGGCTCACACGGCGGGTCGGAGCACTCGACGGGAATCTCGAGGTCGACTCCCTTGAGGGCGCAGGCACCACAGTTCGAACTCGGATCCCGCTCGGGACCGACGCGCAGGACGGCAGCACGACGAAGGAGAAGAGACAGAAGTGATCACGACAGAAGTCCAGACCGAGAACCGGATGCGCGTCGTCCTCGCCGATGACGCGGTGCTGCTGCGTGAGGGTGTCCGCAGTCTGCTCGAAGACGAAGGGATCAGCGTCGTCGCGTCCGTCGGAGACGGAGGAGAGCTGCTGCGGGCGGTCGCCGAGCTGCGGCCGACCCTGGCGATCGTCGATGTGCGGATGCCTCCGACTCACACCACCGAAGGACTCGAAGCGGCGTTGGCGATCAAACGTCGCTTCCCGGATATCGGAGTCCTCGTCCTCAGCCAGTACGTGCTGCGCGAGTATGCGACCGAGCTGCTGAGCACCGAATCGGTGGGCGTCGGCTACCTCCTGAAGAACCGGGTGACCGACATCGACCGGTTCCTCGAGTCGGTACAGCGGATCGCAGAGGGAGGTACGGTCATCGACCCCGACGTCGTCCGGCAGCTGCTCACCACCTCGGAGAGGCAGAGCACACTGTCGACCCTGACCCCACGCGAGAGCGAAGTGCTCGAGGCGATGGCCGAAGGACTGTCGAACCGGGGAATCGGCGAACGGCTCTTCGTCTCGGTCAGCTCCGTTGAAAAGGCGATCAGCTCCATCTTCGATAAACTCGGCCTCCAGGCAGGGGAGACAACGAGCCGTCGTGTCGCGGCAGTGCTCGCCTACCTCAACCGAGAACGAGGAGAGAGATGAAGCGCCGACTGCCCGATCTGAGAGAACTCGCCCCCTTGCTGCAGTTCGACCTGCCCCGACTCGACCGGGTCGCAGCCAGATTGGAGTCGGCCGCAGACATCTGGGACCTTCGCCGCATCGCCAAGCGCGTGACGCCGACCGCGCCGTTCGACTATGTCGACGGTGCTGCTCTGGACGAGCGGACCTTGGTGAAGAACCGTGAGGCGCTCGGCAACGTTGAGCTCCTTCCGCGCATCCTCCACGGAGTCGATGCACCGGATACGTCGACGACGATCGCCGGTGCCCGAACCCGGCTGCCCTTCGGCATCGCCCCGACCGGCTACACCCGCATGATGCACTCCGAAGGCGAGGTCGCCGGAGTGCGTGCCGCGACGAAGGCCGGAATCCCGTTCTCACTGTCGACGATGGGCACGACCTCGGTCGAAGACGTCGCGCAGGCGGCGCCGGATTCCACCCGGTGGTTCCAGCTCTACCTGTGGAAGGATCGGCAGCGCAGCCTTGACCTGATCCAGCGGGCCGCCGCCAGCGGATACGAGACGCTGCTGGTCACCGTCGACACTCCGATCACTGGTCAACGTCTGCGCGATCACCGCAACGGTCTGACGATCCCGCCCCGACTGACGCTGGGAACCATCCTCGACGCCTCCTATCGACCCGGCTGGTGGTTCAACTTCCTCACCACCGAACCGCCGAAATACGCGTCGCTGTCGAACACCTCCCAGTCCCTCGCGGAGATGACGAAGACGATGTTCGACCCGACCCTCGACCTCGATGACCTGCGGTGGATCCGCGAACAGTGGAACGGACGCCTGTTCGTCAAGGGAATTCTCACCGCCGAGGATGCCCGCCGCGCTCAGTCGATCGGAGCCGATGGACTCGTCGTCTCCAATCACGGCGGCCGCCAGCTCGATCGGGCCCCGGACTCGCTGACCTCACTGGCCGAAGTCCGTGCGGAGGTCGGACCGGAGATGGAGCTGATCTTCGATTCCGGGATCATGTCCGGCACCGATGTTGTCGCCGCGCTGTGCGCCGGAGCCGACTTCGTGCTCATCGGCCGGGCGTACCTGTACGGGCTCATGGCCGGAGGCCAGCGAGGCGTCGAGAGGGCAATCGAGCTCATCGGACAGGAGATCCTCACCGCCATGGGGCTCATGGGTGCCCGGAGCATCTCTGATTTGGGTCCCGACCTCGTCCGCGGGCTGCCGCAGGCACCGGCCGCTGACGGGGAGTTGCGGACCGACGCTGTTTGAGCCTCGGCCCGACGAAGGAGTCCACGCATGATCATCGCGGTAACAGTCAACGAGCAGCTGAATCACGTGGACTCGGACGAGCCGCGCATTCTCATCGTCGGAGCCGGAATCGCCGGGATCACCCTGGCGCAGCTGCTCCGGGGTCGCGGGATGCACCCGATCCTCATCGATCGGTCGGCCGATTCCGGTCGGATGATCGGTGACAATCGTGCCGGATATATGCTCGCCCTCATGCCCATGGTCGATCCCATCATCGAAGAACTCGAGTGCCGGGAAGCCTACCTCGAAGCCAGCGTCGGCATCGATCGCTATATCGCCCATGCACATACCGGGAAAGTCCTCCGACGGGACCACCTCGGTGATCTTCTGGCCGACTTCGGCGACTATCGCGGAATCTCCCGCTCAGCGTTGCTCGACGTGCTCACCGGCAGCGACTGCCCGATCGCCTTCGGCACCACAGTGACCGGTCTGTCCGACGACGGCGACACTGTGACTCTGGCCCGGGAGGGCCAAGGAGGACAGCTCCAAGGAGGACAGAAGATGGGCCATGGCCGGGAGCAGATCCTCGAGTTCGATGCCGTCGTCATCGCAGACGGAATGAATTCCCACACCCGCCGGCTCGTGACCAGAGAACTCGCCGCGATCGCCACGAGCGACTCCGACGGTACCGCCGTTGCCGGCTTCGACACGTCCGCGCCGGTGTCGACAGTGGACACTGTCTGGGGC
Organism: Brevibacterium sp. MGP-B1; assembly: GCF_057766545.1. NCBI lineage: Bacteria > Bacillati > Actinomycetota > Actinomycetes > Micrococcales > Brevibacteriaceae > Brevibacterium > Brevibacterium sp. MGP-B1. The sequence continues at coordinate 875,430 of NZ_CM173407.1, forward strand.
GGATGGGTCTGCTGGGCCGAGGCGGATGACGATCAGGGCGCCGTCGATGAGATCTGGGGCGATGGATTCTTCCTCGGCATGTATCCGGTCAAGGGCGCCATCGGCGTCTTTCTCGGCAGTCCCGACACCCGGCAGCCGCTCGGACCCCGGCGGTTCGCAGCCGAAGTCCGCAGTCGACTCACGGTGCTGACTCCGCGGATCGACGCCTGCCTCACCGCAGTCCAAGAGGCCGAAGCGCCGTTCTTCTGGCCGCTGAGAGATTCGCGGGCGCGCAGGTGGAGTCATGGTCGCGCGGTTCTGCTCGGCGATGCCGCCGCCGGGTTCCTGCCCACCGCCGGAGTCGGTGCCGGAATGGCGATGGAATCGGCCGGAGTGCTCGCCGACGAACTCTCCGCCCTGTCGACCGGGCCAGGTGCAGTCTCCAGCGAGGGTGGGCCAGCCGCACCCTCAGGTACTCGCAGGCCGGCCGCACCTTCCTCGATGGTCGCCGCGCTCGAACGCTTCGAGGCCCGCCAGCGGCCGCGAGTCGAGGCCGCTCATGACAATTCGCGGTCGCTGGCCCGACTGATGTTCGACAGGTCCCGCCTCTTCGCGTTCGCCCGCGACCAGGCGTTCCGCTTCATCAGCATCCGCGCCGCGCTCAAACCGATACTGCAGCTGCTCGAATCTCCGCCGAAGACGATGTGACCCTCCTCCCACCCTGCATCCTCATCGGCCGCCGACGTCGCCGTTTGTGGTAGGAATGGCCAGGGTCCTCGTGCGCGGACCTGCCGAACCACGAACGAGGATGACCATGGGAATGCCAACCGCCTCGGCGAACGAAGACCGCCGACTCCGACGGGGACTGAAGTCCCGCCACCTGCAGATGATCGCCATCGGCGGTGCCATCGGCACCGGACTATTCCTCGGCTCCGGCGGCACGATCTCACAAGCCGGCCCCGGCGGCGCCCTGCTGGCCTACGCCGCGATCGGCATCATGGTCCTCTTCGTCATGCAGTCCCTCGGCGAGATGTCGACCCACCTGCCCGTCGCCGGATCGTTCCACACCTACGGGACCAAATACGTCAGCCCCTCGTTCGGCTTCGCCATGGGCTGGAACTACTGGTTCAACTGGGCGATCACCTTGGCCGCCGAACTCGTCGCCGCAGGCGTCATCATGTCCTTCTGGTTCCCCGACGTGCCCTCGTGGCTCTGGGCGGCGGTCTTCCTCATCCTGCTGGCCGGGCTGAACTTCCTGTCGGCGAAGGCCTTCGGCGAAGGCGAATTCTGGTTCGCCGCCATCAAGGTCACGGCCGTGCTGGCGTTCCTCGTCCTCGGTGTGCTCATGATCGCCGGCATCCTCGGCGGAACCGCACCCGGGGTGAGCAACTGGACGACGGGAGAAGCTCCGTTCGTCGGCGGCTGGATGTCCGTCATCAGCGTGTTCATGATCGCCGGTTTCTCGTTCCAGGGCACCGAGCTCGTCGGCGTCACCGCGGGGGAATCGGAGAACCCGCGCAAGGACATGCCGCGCGCCATCCGCACCGTGTTCTGGCGCATCATGCTCTTCTACATCGGCGCCATCGCCGTTATCGGCTTCCTCCTGCCCTATACCGACCCCTCGCTGCTGGCCTCGGCGAACAATGAGGACATCACGGCCTCACCGTTCACTCTCGTCTTCGAACGCGCCGGAATCGCCGTGGCCGCCGGCATGATGAATGCCGTCATCCTCACCGCCATCCTCTCCGCCGGCAACTCCGGCCTCTACGCCTCCACCCGCATGCTCTATGCCATGGCCAAAGAGGGAACCGCGCCGAGGCTGTTCGCCCGACTCAACGAACGCGGAGTCCCCGTCATGGCGCTGCTGGCCACCGCCATGATCGGACTGTTCGGATTCCTCACCGAGATCATGGGCGACGGTGGAGCCTACACCTGGCTGATGAATGTCTCCGGACTCTCCGGCTTCATCGTCTGGGTCGGCATCGCCTGGTGCCACTTCCGGTTCCGCCGCGCCTATGTGCGGCAGGGGCACGCTGTAGCGGACCTGCCGTACAGGGCTCCGCTGTTCCCGATCGGCCCGATCATCGCGCTCATCATGCTCATCGTCGTCATCATCGGGCAGAACGTGCAGGCGATCGTCAACGGGCAGCTGCTCCAGGTCGCCAGCGCCTATGCAGGGCTTCCTGCGTTCCTGCTTCTGTGGATCATCCACCGCATCGTCACAGGCCGCCGCTCACGCATGGTCGCCCTCGATGACATGGACGTCGAAGGACTCGAGATCAAGGCTCCCTGATCCCTTGATCGATTCCTCGCCGAGGCGGCCGTGCGGTCGGATTCGAACCGCCGGAGAAATGGGTTAAGCTAGGCTCGCCTAACTACTCAAGAAGGATTCCATGCGCCGTATTCTCGCCCCAGTGATTGCCTCCGTTCTCGTCCTCGCCGGCTGCGGCGGAGGAGCAGATTCAGCCGACGAGGCCTCGGGGCCCACCGTCGACACGAAGTTCGGCGCCGTCGAGGTGCCCGCCGACCCGCAGAAGGTCGTGGCGCTGGGATGGGGCGATGCCGAGACCGCTCTGGCGCTCGGAGTTCAGCCCGTCGGCGCCTCGGACTGGGTCGAGTTCGGCGGCAAGGGCGTCGGGCCGTGGGCCGAAGATCTCTACGACGAAGCTCCGGAGATCATCGCGACGATGGAACCCGATTACGAGGCCATTGCCGCACTCGAGCCCGATGTCATCCTCGACACGAACAGCTCCGGAGAGAAGGAGCGCTACGACCGCCTCTCCGAGATCGCTCCCACGGTCGGAGTGCCAGAAGGCGGCGACAACTACCTGACGACGATGGACCAGCAGGTCGACCTCGTCTCCCAGGCGCTCGGCAAGGAAGACGACGGGAAGACGCTGCTCGACGACCTCGATGAGACCTACGCCGATGCGCGCGAAGCCCATCCTGAGTTCAAGGACAAGTCCGTGACCGTGGCAGCGAAGACCTCCGAGGGCTGGGGTGCCTACGTCGAGGAATCAGGTCGCGTGCAGGTCATGGAGCAGCTCGGCTTCAAGCAGTCCGAGACGATTGCCGGAATGAAGGCGGACGGCTTCTCCGTGCCGATCTCCGAGGAGAACCTCGATCAGCTCGACGCGGACCTGCTCCTGACGTTCCCGATCTACATCGAGGACAAGGATGTCACCGAGGATGCTGCCTACAAGCGCATTCCTGCCGTCAAGGACGGGCACGACCTCGTTCTGACCAACGACAATGACGACATCCGCAAGGCATTCTCACTCAACTCGATCCTCTCGGCCAAGTACACCGCGGAGGAGCTCCCGGGACTCATCGCCGACAAGGTGAAGTAACCGACTGACGAGCGCTGCTGCGCGCCCCTGCGCAGAACTCACACAGCGGCACGCCACGCATCCAGGCCGAGGTCGATGATGCGGGCGTGCCGCACATTTTGAAGCGAATCGATCGGCAGCCATTCCGCCCGATCCGTCGTCCCGTCGACCTCGAGCGTGCCCAAGGTGCCGCCGGTGATCCGCGCCTCGTAGACGACCCGTACGCCTTTGAAAGGACGATCCGTCGAATCGCTGAAGGCCGGATTGCGACGTGCCTCGGTGAAGGAGTGCGTCGTCAGTGGGCGGACGACCTCAGCGTCGAACCCGGTCTCCTCTTTGATCTCACGGACCGTGCCGGCTTCGATGCTCTCGTCGAACTCGATTCCGCCGCCGGGCAGCGTCCAGATCGCGTGCAGTCGGTCCTTTCCGCCGTTGAACCAGCTGAGGAGGATTTCGTCGTCGTCATTGACGATGACCGCGTAACCGGCAAGTCGGGTGTCATATTCGGAGAAGTGCATGACCTCACCCTACCCGCGTCAGCAGTGACCGCCGGGGGAGAACCTCAACAGGGCTGCTGATATGCAGAACGGCACGGGCTAGGCTGGGATCGTGACCATCATCAACAGTACTCGAATCGGCGAATCCGGGCGCCTGGTCGTCTTCCTCCACGGCCTTTTCGGCCGAGGCAAGAACTTCACCCGAATCGCCAAGGACATCGAGCCCGAATTCTCCAGTCTCCTCGTCGACCTGCCCAACCACGGCGAGTCCGAATGGACCGAGACCTTCGACTACGTCGAGCTCGCCGATGCCGTGGCGGCCCATATCGCCGAGGCGGTCGATCCCGGCGATCAGCCCGTGCACCTGGTCGGACATTCCCTGGGTGGAAAGGTCGCCATGGTGCTCGCCCTGCGCCACCCCGAACTCATCGACCGCCTCGTCGTCGTCGACATCGGACCCAACGCCGGCGGGTCCACCGGAGTCTTCGACCATCTGCTCTCCAGTCTCGCCGCCCTCGACCTCGACCGGATCGAATCGCGCACCGACGCGGATGAGGCGCTTCGGGACCCGATCCCCGAGGCCGCGATCAGGGGATTCCTGCTGCAGAACCTGCGCCCCACCTCGGCGGGCTATTCCTGGCAGCCCAACCTGCCGCTGCTGCATTCGAGCCTCGACATCATCGGGGACTTCCCGGACATGGGCGGTGCCGTCTTCGACCATCGGGTCCTCTGGGTCGCGGGCGAGAAATCGGACTACGTCGACCGTGACGACCTGCCGCAGATGCGCAGTCTGTTCCCTCGCACCACCCTTCTCACCGTCAAAGGGTCGGGTCATTGGGTGCACTCGGAGAAACCGCGTGAGTTCGTCTCAGCACTGTCGGCATTCCTCAGCCGCCCCTGAAAAGGAATATGCTGAACGCGCTCGACGTTGCCACAGCGAGCACAATTGGACTCAAACCCTCAGGAGGAATGCGTGAGCACTTCGATCCCGGCCGATCCCGCAGAGAAGTTCGCCGAATACGCGGACGGAACCCGACTGGTCAGCACCGATTGGGTGGCTGAGCATGCAGGCGATCCCGGACTCGTCATCGTCGAAAGCGACGAAGACGTGCTGCTCTACGAAACGGGGCATATTCCCGGAGCGGTCAAGGTCGATTGGCACACGGAACTCAACGACCCGGTGACCCGTGACTACGTCGACGGCGAAGGATTCGCCGCACTCATGTCCGCCAAGGGCATCTCCCGCGATGACACCATCGTCGTCTACGGCGACAAGTCCAACTGGTGGGCTGCCTACGCGCTGTGGGTCTTCACTCTCTTCGGCCACGAAGACGTCCGCCTCATGGACGGTGGTCGCGCGAAATGGCAGGCCGAGGGTCGTGAGATGACCACGGACAAGCCGCAGCCTGTACCGACCGAATACCCTGTCGTCGAACGCGACGATTCGGTCATCCGCGCCTTCCTGCCCGAGGTCCGCGACAGCCTCGGCGACCTGCCGCTCATCGATGTGCGCAGCCCGGAGGAATACACCGGCGAACGCACCCACATGCCCGCCTACCCGGAGGAAGGCGCACTGCGCGGCGGCCATATCCCCGGCGCGAAGTCGATGCCCTGGGGCAAGGCGGCCAACGAAGACGGCACCTTCAAGTCCGCCGCCGAACTCAAGGAGCTCTACACCGAGCAGGCAGGGCTGGGCACCAGCGATGAGGTCATCGCCTACTGCCGGATCGGCGAACGCTCCAGCCACACCTGGTTCGTCCTCAAGCACCTCCTCGGATACGAGAACGTGCGCAACTACGACGGCTCCTGGACCGAATGGGGTAATGTCGTCGGCGTGCCGATCGTCACCGGAGCGGAGCCCGGAGAGGTGCCCGGACGCTGATGAGCGAGACGACGACGCCCAAGACCGATGACCTGCCGGAGGCGCTGGCAGAGATCGTCACGGACTTCGCCGAAACCCCGGCCGATGACCGCCTCCAGGTGCTGCTGGAGTTCGCGACGGACCTTCCCGACCTGCCGGAGAAGTACACGGACCACCCGGAGCTGCTCGAGCCCGTGCCCGAATGTCAGTCGCCGATCTTCCTCGTCACCGAGGTGGCCGACCCCGAGGCGGGGGAGCGGGCGGAAGTGCGCCTGCACTTCTCCGCACCTCCGGAAGCACCGACGACGCGCGGCTTCGCCGGGATCCTGCACGAAGGGCTCGACGGAGCCACCGCCGAGGCGATCCTGTCGGTTCCGGCCGACCTGCCCCTGCGGCTGTCGATGTCGGAGCTCGTCAGCCCGCTGAGGCTGCGCGGAATGAGCGGAATGCTCTCGCGGATCCAGCGGCAGGTGTCCGAGAGGATCGGCAAGATCACAGCCGAGTGAGACCTCTCTCGCTTGGCTGAGGTGGTCCAGTGAGTTACAGTGTGGTTAGCCTGCCCTTAGTCACCTGACCGCCACCTCACTCAAAGGACCACCTCGATGACCGGTTCCGCCACCTCTGCCGAGGCGAAACCGCATACCGACACCAGTCATCCGACCGGTGGGAGCCTGCGGATCAGAAGAGTGCTGGGACTGGTCGCAGCGATCATTGCGCTCATCGTTGTGATCGCAGCCTCCTTGGCGATCGGCGCCAGGGACATGCCGATCTCGGAGGTCCTCCGAGCCTTCTTCGCGCCCACCGGCAGCGACGATCAGCTCGTCGTCCTGGAACTGCGCCTGCCGCGGACCGTGCTCGGCATCCTCGTCGGCATGGGATTGGGCCTGGCCGGCGGTCTCATCCAAGCCCTGACGCGCAACCCCCTGGCCGATCCGGGAATCCTCGGCGTCAACGCGGGTGCGTCCCTGGCGATCACGATCGGCGTCGCTTTCTTCGGGATCTCCTCGATCACCGGGTACATCTGGTTCGCGTTCGCCGGTGCCCTCGTCGCCACCGTCGGCGTCTATGTCATCGGGTCCGCGGGTCGCAGCCGCACGGTCGATCCGATTCGCCTGACTCTGGCCGGAGTCGCCGTCGCTGCTGTGCTCACCGGACTGACCAAAGCGATCCTGCTGACCAACGAACGCGCCTTCGACGCCTTCCGATCCTGGGACGTCGGCGCGATCGCCGGCCGCGATTTCGATACGATCACCGCGATCCTGCCGTTCATGGTCATCGGCACCGTGCTCGCACTGGCACTGTCCCACTCACTCAACGCCGTGGCCCTCGGCGACGACCTGGCCGCCAGCCTCGGCACCTCGGTCAACCGCACCCGAGTGCTCTCCATCCTCGCGGTGACCCTCCTGGCCGGAGCCGCTACGGCCGCCGCCGGACCGATCGGATTCATCGGTCTGATGATTCCGCACATCGCCCGGTGGATCGTCGGTCCCGACCAGCGCTGGATCCTCGGCTACTCACTCGTTCTCTCTCCCATTCTGCTCCTGGCCTCGGACGTCATCGGCAGAGTCGTGATGAAACCCGGCGAACTCCAAGTCGGAGTCGTCACCGCGTTCGTCGGTGCTCCGGTGCTCATCGCCCTTGTCCGTCGAAAGAAGGCGAGCGGCCTGTGAAGACCACCAACCTCGCGGTCACCGACCGCAGCCTCAATCCGCACCCGCATGCACTGCCGGGGGAGAAAGTCGACTTCGGCCGGCCCATGCTGCGAGTCTTCGGATTCCGCATCGACCTGCGGGTCGTCATCACCGCCGGAATCATCACGCTGATCGCGCTGGCCTGCGGCTTCGCCGGTCTCATGCTCGGCAAGTTCTCGCTGACTCCGACCGAAGTGTTCCAGGGCCTGTTCGGGGCGGCGGAGAAGCGCATCGTCAATACCGTCGTCGGGGAGTGGCGGGCACCGCGCATCATCGCCGGCATCGTCCTCGGTGCCGGACTCGGCGTCTCCGGAGCCGTGTTCCAATCGCTGACACGCAATCCTCTCGGTTCTCCGGACATCATCGGCTTCTCCACCGGTGCCTACACCGGCGGCATCGTCACGATCATCGTCTTCGGCACGAGCTTCGTCTCCACTGCGGCCGGTGCGATCATCGGCGGGCTCCTCACCGCCGTGGTCGTCTACCTGCTCACCTGGAAAGGCGGGGTCCAGGGCTTCCGGCTCATCATCGTGGGTATCGCACTGACGGCGATGCTCAACGCCTTCAACACCTGGCTGATCATGCGCGCCGATCTCGAGCTCGCCATGGCCGCTGCCACCTGGGGTGCCGGAACCCTGAATGGAATGGGCTGGTCGACGATCGCACCGGCGGCTGTGGCCACCATCATCCTCGGCCTGGCCTGCGGACTCTTCTCCCGAGATCTCGGCACTCTGGAACTCGGCGACGATACGGCGAAAGCCCTGGGCGTACGCAACGAGCCCATCCGTGCGGTGCTCATCGTCATTGCCGTCGCCCTCGTCGCCGTGGTCACGGCGGCCGCCGGACCGATCGCCTTCGTCGCCTTGGCCGCACCGCAGATCGGGCGGCGGATCGCGCGGGCACAGGGCACCAGCCTGCTGACCTCCGCAGCTGTCGGAGCACTGCTCCTCGTCGCCGCCGACCTCATCGCCCAGCATGCGTTCGGCGACATCCAACTGCCCGTCGGCGTGATCACCGTGAGCATCGGCGGCATCTACCTCATCTGGCTCCTCATCCAAGAAGCTCGGAAGGCATCATGAGCATTCCCAACCCTGCAGGCGCAGCCTCCCCGCTGATGGCCGAGAGCCTCGATCTGGCCTATGACCAGCGCCAGATCGTCAGCGATCTCGACGTGAGCATTCCCGACGGAAAGTTCTCGATCATCGTCGGCCCCAATGCCTGCGGCAAATCGACCCTGCTGCGGGCCCTCGCGCGACTGCTGCCGCCGGCGAAGGGCACTGTGCTTCTCGACGGGAACAACATCGAGAAGATGAAGACGAAGAAGATCGCCCAGCGTTTGGGTCTTCTCCCGCAGTCGTCCATCGCTCCGGACGGGATCACGGTCGCCGAGCTCGTCTCCCGCGGGCGCCATCCGCATCAGTCATTCCTGCGCCAGTGGACCGACGCCGATGAAGCAGCTGTGCTGTCGGCACTGCGGGCGACGAACACCGAAGAGCTGTCCTCACGGCTCGTCGACGAGCTCTCCGGCGGCCAGCGCCAGCGCGTCTGGGTGGCCATGGTGCTCGCCCAGGAGACATCCCTCCTGCTGCTCGACGAACCGACGACCTTCCTCGACGTCGCCTATCAGATCGAGCTGCTCGACCTGTTCTCCCAGCTCAACCACGAATACGGGCACACGCTGGTCGCCGTCCTCCACGACCTCAACCAAGCCTGCCGTTATGCCGACGAGATCATCGCCATGAAGGACGGTTCGATCGTCGCTCAGGGGGCTCCGGAGACGATCATCACCTCGGAGCTCGTCAACGAGGTCTTCGGCATCGACTGCACAGTAATCGACGATCCGGTCACGGGTGCGCCGATGATCGTGGCGGGAGCACCGAAGAAGACATTCGCTCAGCGCTGAGTCGGAGTCGACCGGACGACTACGTTCGTGTCTGATCCGAGTGCGGCCCCGCCTCGGCGGACGTGTGCGTCCCATCCGAAGTGCTCCTGCCTTTGAAGAGCGCTTTGACGCCGAAGATCACGCCGACCACGATTCCTCCCCAGATCGCGCCGAGGATGAGGGAGAAGAACGTGTTGACCAGCCAACCCAGGAAGCCGCCGATGACCGCGATCGCGGCGACGGGCTCCTCGAGGTGGTGGACGAAGCCGTAGAGGGCGTGGAAGCCGAGCTCATCGGTGCCGACGAGGATGATGTGTCCTCCGACCCACAGCATGGCGAAGGTGCCCACGACAGAGAGCAGAGCGAGCAGCTTCGGCATCGCCCCGACGAGGAACCGACCGAACTTCTGCTGTCCGGGGGAGTCCTTCTTCGCCATGTGCAGACCGATGTCATCCATCTTCACGATGAGCGCGACGACTCCGTAGACACCGACAGTGATCGCCACGCCGACGACGGCGAGGATGACGGCACGGCTGGTCAGGGACTCGGCGGCCACCTCGTTGAGGGCGATGACCATGATCTCGCAGCTGAGGACGAAATCGGTGGTGATGGCCGATCGCACGACCTTCTTCTCTGCCGCCTTGCCATCAGTCGTCTGCTCTGAGGCCGGGGTCTGCTTCTCGTGATGGGCGATCCACCCGAACTTCTCGAAGACCTTCTCGGCACCCTCATAGCAGAGGTAGGTGCCGCCGATCATGAGCAGCGGGGTGAGGAGCCAAGGCAGAAACTGGCTGAGCAGCAGAATGACCGGGAGGATGATGACGAGCTTGTTGAACAGCGATCCCAAAGCGATGCGCTGGATGATCGGAAGCTCGCGTTTGGGGTCCACTCCTTCGACGAACTTCGGCGTCACCGCGGCATCGTCGATGACGACGCCCGCGGCTTTGGCACTGGCACGTGACGCACCTGCGGCGACGTCGTCGAGGCTGGCAGCCGAGAGTTTGACGAGTGCGGCCACATCGTCGAGGAGTGCGATCAGACCCCCGGCCATCTAACGACCGCCGAGCTTGTGCGTGGGGCCAGGCGGCTGACGATGAAGGTCGCCGAGGTGGTTGTCCGCAGCATCGAAGAGCTGCAGACGGTCGCCATCGGGTTCGACCCTCTTGGCTTTGGGAACCCAGGTGACCATTCCGGGAGCGGCCTTGAGCGTCATGAGCGATGATTTGATCATCAAACCCTCGGGCTCAGCCGACCATGAGGTTACAAGGTTGTTGGCGCCGTCGCTACCGCGCAGTGAGCCGTCCTCGGAGAACTCGAGGAAGGCTCGCTCGTTCGTCTCGGCCGTCCAGCGGCCGATGAGTTCCTGTGTCATTTGTCTTCCTTCTCCAGTCCGCCGATGACTTTCCCGTTGCTGTCTTTGACCTTCATGACATCGCCTTCGATAGTCGCCGTTGAGGCTTTGCTCAGCCACGTGTCGACGCCGGCGCAGGCCTTCTGAGTCGACATGAAGGAGTCGATGGCGATCTCGTCGCCTTTGATCTTCCAGCTGGTGACGATCGCGTTGCAGCCGTCAGAGCCTTCGAGCGAGCCGTCGTCAGCGAATTCGAGGAACGGGTCGCCCTTCTCCGGTGAGGTCCACTTTCCGGTGGGATCGAGCTTAGAGACGTCGTCGCTGGGAGACGTGGTTTCGCTGGACTCGGTGGGGGAGGGGGAGCTGGGATTGCGTGGGTCGTTACCGGTGTCGCAGGCTGCCAGCGGCAGTGTGAGGGCTAGGGCGGCGAGTCCGAGCGCGAGCCTCGAGGCGGGCCTCGCAGGGACCAGGGTGCGAAGTATTGTGTGGTTCGGCATGCCCCTGATCATAACGGCACCGTTTTCGAGTGACCTGGACGAGCACAGGACAGCTTGTGTAGTCGGACTTCTGTAAGTTGTGTTCACCTGCGACATTGATGGTTCTTGCATTGCGTCGTGATCAAACCGTAACCTTTCACACGGTTGGAAATCTGACACCGGAGACGCGAACCGCCGAATCGGCGCGAAGCCCGTTGACGGGGTCGGGCAATCGAAGCATCGACAACGATCAAGGGAATCAACCTTATGCAGAAGAAACTCGTGCAGAGTTCGCTGGCAATCAGTGCCGCAGCTGCGCTGGGTCTGAGCGGCGCGCTCGTCGCCTCGCCGGCGATGGCTGACAACGCTCCGCAGAAGCTGGACCTCCAGAGTGAAGCTCATGTCCAAAAGGCACTTTCCGGTATCGAAGGCGTCAACGCCTACGGCACCGACGGTGGCGAGCTCAGCATCGGCGTTGCCAAGAAGACCGACGAGATCAAGAAGCTCGAGAAGAAGTACCAGAACATCAAGGTCACCGAGGGCATCAAGGAACTGAAGCCCTACGCGAAGAATGACCTCGTCGGCGGTGCCGGCTACCTGGTCAAGGCCGGCGAGAGTGGCGGAGCCTGCTCGACCGGCTTCTCCGGCTGGGATGGAGACGGCAAGCCCGTCGTCCTGACCGCCGGTCACTGCTCGAAGATCATCAACGAGCAGACCAACGAGTTCGATGGCGACACCACTGTCGATCAAACCGAGAAGCCCTCGATCTCCGAGGCCAACGGCGGCGAAGGCTTCCAGGCCTCCGGCAACGGCGTCATCGGCAAATGGGGCTTCCACAACTTCGGCGGCGACCTCCTTGAGGGCGCCGACCAGAACAAGTGGCCTGAGCCCAGCGAGTCCGACATCGACTTCGCCGTCATCAACGTTGACGAGTCAAAGTACAACGTCAAGAACGGCATCACCGACTGGTCGACCGCCGATTCGGACGATCTGGCCAAGTCGACCACCGAGATCACCGAGGTCGGTGCGCACAAGGACGGTGCCATCAGCAAGGCCGGTCGCACCACCGGTAAGACCGACGGCGAAGTTCTGCCCCGCTCGGAGTACGACTTCGACTACCAGAACGTCGGCGGTCGCTGGGTCCACGGATTCGGCGTGACCGCTCCGATCGACAAGCCCTTCTCGCAGCCGGGCGACTCCGGCGGCGGCGTCTACCAGGGCAACACCGCCGTGGGCGTCATCTCCGGCGGCGGCGACCTCGATGCGAACACCTCGTTCACCTGGGTTGCCGACCTGGACCACTCGCTCGAGGAATCCGGCACGGACTTCAACCTCGAGAAGCCGGGCGAGGAGACCCCTGAGGCACCTGCCGCTCCGAAGGCCGAAGACCAGACCATCGAGCCCGAGGGCAAGATCAAGGGCAAGGCCGAGGCCGGCGCCGAGGTCGAGGTCAAGTGGGAAGCCGCTGAGGGCGAAAAGGGCACCCAGGCGAAGCCACAGGCCGAGAACGGTTCTGAGACCGTCACGGCTGACAAGGACGGAAACTTCTCCGTCGAAGGCCCCAAGGCAGAGGGTGACTACAACTTCACTGCGACGGCGATCGTCGATGGACAGGAATCCAAGACGACCGAATTCGACGTGACCGTTGAGAAGGACGAGTCCGAGACCCCTGCTCCTGCCGAGCGTGAGATCAGCATCGATCCCAAGCAGATCGCCGCTTCCGACTTCGTGAAGGAAGACAACGGCGTGACGATCACGGTCAAGGGCTTCGACGAGGGCGAGAAGGTGACCCTCGAGGTTGCCAACGGACCCGAAGGCGTCGAAGGCATCAAGCTGGACGAGACCGCAAACGAGAACGGCGCTGCCGCATTCTCGATCTACGGCACCAGCGCCGAGAACCCCGAGGCCTACCTCGGTAAGTACGACGTCGAGGTCACCGGCGACAACGACACCGAGGATGAGTCGGCACTGACCGGTTCGTTCGAGGTTGTCGCTGACGAAGACGGATCCGGTGGCGGATCCGGCGGTGATGACGACGGCAACAACGACGACGGCAATGCCGATGGCGGAGCCGGCGACGGAAACGACGATGACGGAAACGGTGACGGCGGTTCTGACCTGCCTCGCACCGGTGCCGAGCTGACCGGCCTCGCTGCCGGAGCCGGACTGCTCCTTGTGGGCGGAACCGCGGTCGTTCTGACGATGCGTCGCAAGAACAACAACTGAGTGCAGTGATGCTGACCGTCTGACGGTCGGTTGAACTCACCGACGGTGCCCCCGGTCTTCTGACCGGGGGCACCGTCTATTCATGGCGGCGGTCTCCCGGAAGATGCCGGCAAGTCGCTTTGTACATCTGCTGAAGTTTCGGTCATTAAGTTCACAGTTTTGGACGTACTTTTTTGGTAGTTCCTGAGTGCGGCCCGTAACCTTATCGTGACTTAGGTCATCAACTTGTGACATTGATCCCTCAGAACAGAGAGACAACAACTTATGCAGAAGAAACTCGTGCAGAGTTCGCTGGCGCTGGCAGCAGCGACAGCACTCGGCCTCGGCGGCGCGCTTACCGCCGGTCCCGCAGCGGCAGATACGCCAGTCATGACTGAACAGCAGGCAGTCAAAGCGGCTAAACAGGTCAACGAAGTTAACGCGTTCGGCTTCGATGAGAAGACGAAGACCCTGCATCTCGGCGTAGAGAATGAAGCAGACGCTGACTCGGCTCAGATCCAAGATCTGAAGAAGAAGTACGGAGCCGATAAGGTCGAGGTCGTTTCCGGCATGAAGAAGGCAGAGCCTTACGCCAAAAACGACGCTGTGGGTGGCATGGGGTATATCTCAGACATTCCGAGCCAGCCAGGATACGTGGGAGCTTGCTCAACTGGATTCTCGGGATGGAACGCGGCCGGAAAGCCTGTCATCCTGACTGCAGGACACTGTGCTGAAGATTCCGGACCGGGCGAACTGGTGAAGCTGAAGGACGCTGAATTGCCGTCAACGGCCCCTGCAGTCACGGGCGATCACGAAAAAGGCGGCTATGATCCGCAGGGCATCGGGCCTCTCGGCGAGTGGGGTTTCAATAGATTTGGTGGGCCCGTAACCGATCCGAAAAACCCTGACGAAGCAGCCGAAGATGACATCGATTTTGCGGTGATCAACCTTGATGACTCGAAGTACAACGTTAAGCCTGAGGTTACCGATTGGAGCACGGCGAAGACGGATGATCTTTCCGGATCCACTATCGACATCAGCTCTGTCGCTTCTCATTCGCCGGGTGAGATCCAGAAATCGGGCCGAACGACTGGTCTGACAACTGGTCAGGTCGCCGCGGGTGAGCTGTGGCCATTCGACTTCCAGCAGGTCGGAGATCGTTGGGTGCATGGATTTGGAGTTACTTCGCCGGTTGGTGGAGACTTCTCGATGCCCGGCGATTCTGGCGGTGGAGTGTTCCAGGGAGATAAGGCCGTCGGAGTGATCTCTGGTGGAATTCCCGATCCAGTGACGATCGATGGAGAGACCTTTATGTGGGGCTGGGTCGCTGACCTGGACTACTCGCTGAAGCAGACCGGACAGAAGATCTCTTTCACCGACCCAAATGAAGAACCTCCGGGTGAGGATGATAAGGACGCAGATGCATCCGCAGCCGCCGAAGGCGACGATGCAAACGCTTCTGCCGCTGCCGACGGCGAGGACGCAGATGCATCCGCTGCCGCCGAGGGCGACGATGCGAACGCGTCCGATAGCGCTGACGCCGACGCCAAGGAAGCAGACGCTTCCTCCGCTGCAGAAGGCGACGACGCTGAAGCATCGGCCGACGCAGACGGAGCAGAAGCAGACGCTGCCGCTGATGGCGATGACGCCGATGCATCCGCTGCCGCCGACGGCAAGGATGACAAGGCCGATTCCGACGCTGACGGTGACGAGAAGCCTGAAGCTCCCAAGGTCGGAGACCAGACCGTCGTTGAAGGTGGAAAGATCACCGGCAAGGCTGCTCCGAACGCTGAAGTGAAGCTGACCTGGAAGCCCACTGGCGATGCCCAGGCGGGTTCCGCTCAGGCTCAGGCCGCACCGGCTGAGGGCAGCGTCACGGTCGAGACCGATGCTGACGGAAACTTCTCCACCGAGGCTCCTGCTGAGGCTGGCGAATACGCCTACTCCGCCACGGTCACAGCTAACGGACAGACCTCGGAAGCCGCTAACTTCACGGTGACTGTCCAGGCTGCAGAGGCCGAGCGCAACCTGACCGTCGAGCCGAAGGAGATCGCTGCTTCGGACTTCGTGAAGGAAGACAAGGGCGTGCAGATCACGGCTGAAGGCTTCGAAGAGGGAGAGAAAGTGACCCTCAAGGTTGTCGACGGGCCTGAAGGCGTCAAGGACTACGAGATGACGCAGACTGCCAACGCTGACGGAGTCGTCGGATTCTCGATCTACGGCACCAGCGCTTCGAACCCCGAGGCCTACCTCGGTAAGTACGACGTTCAGGTCACCGGCGCCAACGACACCGAAGACGAAGAGGCCCTCACCGGCTCCTTCCAGGTTGTTGCCGACGAAGACGGCAACGGCGGCGGCAACGATGGTGACGACAACGGCAACGATGATGGAAACGGTGACGGCGGCGGATCTGATCTGCCTCGCACCGGTGCCGAGCTGACCGGCCTGGCCGCCGGAGCCGGACTGCTCCTCGTCGGTGGAGCCGCTGTTGTTCTGACCATGCGTCGCAAGAAGAACAACTGAAACACACTCTGACGGTCACTCGTTGACCGACTGAGAGAAAGTGCCCCTGGCCGGAAGGCCAGGGGCACTTTCACGTCATCGGACGAAAGCACGGACCGCCGCCCCTGCAGACGGGGCGGCTTCGCTGAAGCCGAGCGACGTGTAGAAATCAGCCAGTCCGGGATCGGCGTCGGTGAGCAAGACGGTCTGTCGGACATCGGCGAAAGGTTCGAGGACGCGAGCGACCAGTTCAGCCCCGATGCCGCGCCGCTGCATTCCTGGAGCGACCAGGACATCTTGGAGGTAGACAAGTGTTCCGAAGTCACTGACCACACGCGCCAAACCGACGAGCACCCTTGCCTGGCGAGCACAAACCACGTGAGAAGAGTTGAGCACACTGCGGACCAGCCGTTCCGGGTCGTTCGTGTACGCCGACCATCCCACCGAATCGTAGAGCGCGAGCATCTCACTGCGCGATGGCAGAGTATTCGACGTATACGTGATCCCGGCACGAGCTTGCTCACGGAAATGACGGCGATCGTGCCAGTGCAGCTCGTTCACGACGCCTGTCTCCCATTCCTCGCGCAGGATCGCATAGCCGACCGAATCCAGCGGATCGCCGCCAATTACAGGCCACGAGCGGCGATAGTGAGCTTCTTTCGTCCAGCCCGCCCGGTCGAAAACCGACCTCATGGCGTGATTGTCTTCGCGGGTCTGACCCTCCAACCGATTTGCTCGTGTGCTGGAAAAGACATGAGCGGTAATGGCGGTCAATGCCTCAGCGCCGAGGCCCCGACCTCGAAATCGCGAAGCTAATCGAAGGTCGAACATCGGCGTCTCGTCACGAAGATCCTCGAGGCGGACGATGCCGATCCGACCACGCTCGCTGTGAACGAGCCAGAACGTCTCGGTCTCCTCACTGTTGAAGTAGCCGTCCGCGATCCGTTCGCGCACTTCTTCCTCCGAGCAGCCAGACATCCTGGCGTGGAAAGGGAACTCTTCCGTGGTGTAGAAATCAATAAGATGATCATCGTCGCAGCCATGTGGGTCGACCCGGGTCAGCTTCACACTCATGCGCTTAGACTAATCGGTGAGCGCTCACAGCAACTCAACGCAGAGATGAAAGCGCCAAAGTGCGCCCGACGTAGGAGTCCAGATATGAGCCTTGAAGACGATCCATTCGACTACCAGGTCACCAAATCCGGCATCCTCCTCATTCGTCGAGGCGGCCGCACCGTCACGGAGCTCGGCGGAAAGAAAGCTGCCGCGCTCATCCCCAAGCTCGGCCGAGATGACGACACCGACCAGCAGCTGCTGGCACGGGCGACAGGAAACTATCGCCACGGCAACGAACGGCAGTCTGGTCGGAATTGAATCTGGCTGGACGTTCGTTCAGTTGTTGGTACTGTATGTGATATGAGTCAATCGACCGTCAGTGAGTTCTCACAGGCCATCGCAGTCACCCGTCAAGGCGACCACAGCTTCACCGCCGAACTCGACGCCGGCTGGAAAGTCGCCGGAGCCGTCAACGGAGGCTACCTCCTCGGAGTCGCCGGACAAGCCCTGCGCACCGTCAATCCGAGCACCCCGGACCCCCTCGTCATCTCCACCTTCTATCTCGGACCGAGCAGAGAAGGCCCAGTCGACATCACCACGCGCACACTGCGCGAAGGTCGATCGACTGCGAGCTACGGCATCGAACTCTCCCAGAACGGGGCACCGACGATCTCGGCAATGGCCACGATGGGCAACCTCGGCGAGCTTCCCGACGATGTCGGCACGACAGCCACGCCGCCCCAGCTGCCCCCGCCGGAAGAGTGTGTCGGTGTCGCCGAAGCCAGCGAGGACTTCAAGAAGGCGGCGCCGCTCATCGAACGGTTCGATATGCGCCTCGACCCGGCCACCGCAGGATTCGCGGTCGGCAAACCCAGCGGTCGCGGAGTGCTGCAGGGTTGGATTCGGTTCGTCGACGGGACCGACCCGGACCCGCTGTCATTGCTGACTTTCCTCGACTCGTTTCCGCCGGTGATGTTCGACCTCGGTCGCTTCAACTGGGCGCCGACGATGGAACTGACCGCACATGTCCGCGCCCTGCCCGCCCCCGGCTGGATCAGCGCGCGACTGTCCACTCGGAACATCGCCGGCGGAATGTTCGAAGAGGACTGCGAACTGTGGGACTCGACCGGTCGCCTCGTCGCTCAGTCGCGGCAGCTGGCGCGCCAGCCCCGCGGCTGACGTGACGATGACGGCGGATAACCGACGATGACGCCTTCGACGTGCCATGTCGGTGGGGTGCTCTAGAGTCGGGTCAACACCTATCCGACTGCGAAAGGACTACGCTCATGGCGTCGCTGGCATCTTTGAGCATCACCTTTGACTGCCTCGATGTGGAAGCTCAATCGATCTTCTGGGCAGACCTCCTCGGTGCCGACATCGACCCCGGCGCCAATGAATTCGTTGCAAGCATCGGGGGAGTCCACAACAGCGAGTCGCCGACCCCGGGAATGCTCTTCCTCAAGGTCGACGAACGCGCCGAGGGGAAGAACCCGCTGCATATCGACCTCGACGATCCGCACTATCCGGCGGACGTCGACCGCGCGGTCTCCTTGGGTGCACATAAGCTCGCGTCTTTCGACGAATATGGGATCGAATGGACGACTCTGAAAGATCCTGAAGGAAATCTCTTCGACATCGGTCGGCGAAAACTAGACTGAGCCTCACACGCCTGGTTCGAACATCAGGCCGTCTGCATGATCAGAGAGGCTCAGCATGACCCTGCCATTGACCGATCCGAGCAATGCCCCGAACGAACGTCGTGGGCTCGAAGAATTCGTCGAGTACTTCCGACAGGTGGTCAGACGCAAGGCCGACGGGCTGACGCCCCAGCAGCTCGACCACACCGTGGCCTCATCGTCTCTGACGATCGGCGGCATCCTCCGCCATCTCACACTCGTCGAGGAGAGCTGGTTCGTCGAAGTGCTGCGGGGCAGAGAGCTGGGGGAGCCGTGGTCGAGCGTCGACTGGAACAGCGATCGCGATTGGGACTTCGAGTCTGCGTCAGGGATGACCGCGGACGAGCTCCTGGCTGACCACGAGCGGGCCTGTGAGAAGTCCCGTGAAATCCTCGCCGAGGTTGCCGACCTCGACACCCTCACCGCGCGTGGAGACAGTGGCGGAGAGAAGTTCAACGTCCGATGGATCCTCATCCATCTCATCGAAGAGTACGCACGCCACGCAGGTCATGCGGACATCCTGCGCGAAGACATCGATGGTGAGATCGGCGACTGAGTCGCGACTCATCTGCACGGGGTGGATCAAATAGGCTGGAAGGTATGACGAAGTCCCTGCCGACCGATACCGACACTGCGCCGAAGAGATCCAAAGCGCTCCTCCCGCTCGACCTGATCCGGGGCTTCCTCATCGGCAGCGCCGAACTCGTCCCCGGGGTCTCCGGCGGAACCATCGCCTTGGTCACCGGAGTCTACGACCAGCTCATCGACTCCGCATCTCACGTCGTTTCGGCCGCGAAGACCCTCGTGACAGGACCGAACCGTGCCGCGGGGGCACTGGCGGAACTGCGGCGCACCGACTGGTTCCTCGTCATCCCTGTTCTGTTGGGCATGGCCGCGGCAGTGTTCACCATCGCCGGTGTCATGGAAGGCTTCGTCACCAGCAACCCCGAGCTCTCCCGGGGTCTGTTCTTCGGTCTTGTCGCCGCCAGCATCGCGGTCCCGTTGAGGATGTTGCCGTCCCGTTCTTTACGGCAGCCCGTGATCCTCGGCGTTCTGGCGTTCATCGTCGCCGCCGCTCTCGCATTCTGGATGACGAGTCTGGCAGGTGGGGCAGACGTGGAGAATCCACCGCTCATCGCCGTCTTCTTCGTCGCCTCGATCGCCATCTGCGCACTCGTCGTTCCCGGAGTGTCCGGATCGTTCTTCCTGCTGGCAGTGGGCATGTACTCGACCACTCTACGGGCCGTCGACTCCCGCGACTTCGGGTACCTCGGAATATTCATGCTCGGCGCGATCCTCGGCCTGGCGGTCTTCGTCAACATCCTCAAATACTTTCTGCACAACCACCGGTGGTGGACCCTCATCGTCATGGCAGGCCTGATGCTCGGTTCCCTCCGTGCGCTCTGGCCGTGGCAGTCATCTGCACAGGTGGGCGGCGACGGCGAAGAACACGGAGCGGGCGGCCTGCTGGCCCCCGTCGATCCGGTGCTCGGTCCGATCCTGCTTGCGGTCCTCGGCGCGGCAATTGTCATCATCCTCATCATCGTCGAGGCGAAATCTGCGTCTGCGAAGGATGAAGCTGTCGGAGCCGATTCCACCACAGCGTGAACGCAAGAGAGTTTGTGCAAATTTCTCTCAAGATCCATTCAGAAAACGATCAGCGCCCACTAGCGTAAGAGAGTTGGATCACTTTCATCCTCTTTGACCAGTTCTCTGGAGACTCATGCGTCTGCGCACCCTGTCCTCGTTCACACTCGCCCTCGCTCTCATCGTCACCGGCCCCGCGGCCGCCTCCGCGACCGGCCTCGGCAGTGCCGATGCCCCCGCCGACTCTCAGGCGGCGACAACCGGAGAACTGACTCTGCTGGCGACGACCGACGTTCACGGCAACGTACTCAACTGGGACTACTTCGCGAACAAGCCCTACCCGGCAGGGGAGGAGCTGGGCATGTCCCGAGCCTCGACTCTCATCAAGGGAGTACGTGAGGACAAAGGTGCCGATTCCGTGCTCCTCGTCGACAACGGTGACACGATCCAAGGCAATCCATTGGCCTACTACTTCGCCAAACAGGAACCGATCACGACGAGTGGCCAAACCCACCCACTGGCCAAGACCTTTAACCACCTGGGATACGACGCACAGGTCGTCGGCAACCACGAATTCAACTATGGCCTCGACCTGCTGGCCACCTACCGCGACCAGATCGACTTTCCGCTGCTCGGAGCCAATGTCATCGACGATGCCGACGGAGAGACCCATTTGGACCCGTACGCGATGGTCGACAAGCAGGTCGATGGTGAGACGATCACCGTCGGCGTTCTCGGCGTGACCACACCCGGCAGCCGCATCTGGGACAAGAACAACCTGTCCGGGAAGGTGCACTTCGACGATCCGGTCGAGACGGCACAGAAGTACGTCCCCGAGATGAAACAGAAGGGCGCAGACGTCATCGTCGTACTGTCCCACTCGGGCAAAGATCCGAAGGGACAGAGCTGGGATCCGGACCAGCTGCAGGAGAACGTCAGCACCTCGGTAGCGAAAGTGCCCGGAGTTGATGTCCTCGTCGCCGGCCACACTCATCAGAACGAACCCAGTCAGGTCGTGACCCGTGACGACGGCACCCAGGTGCTCATCACCCAACCGAACTATTGGGCACGGTCAGTATCCGAGGTGGGACTGCCGATCAATCTTGACACCCACCACGTCGACTGGGGCGAGACCGAGCCGCACGCAGACGCTCTTGCCACCCAGGGGGAGGTCGCTGAGGACCAGGAGATCAAAGACCTTGTCGATGAGCAGCACCAGACCACGATCGACTACGTGAACACGAAGATCGGATCGGTCACCGAAACACTGTCGGCGAAGACCTCCTATTATGAAGACACGGCCATCCTCGACTTCATCTCCCACGTCCAAACCGAGACGATTGAAGAAGGGCTGAAAGGAACGGATTATGCCGATCTTCCCGTGATCTCGCAGGCATCACCCTTCAGCCGAACCGCAGAGTTCCCGGCCGGCGACATCACGATCCGAGATGTGGCCGGACTCTACGTCTACGACAACACTCTTGCCGGAGTTGAGATCAACGGTGCTCAACTGCGCGACTACCTCGAATACTCGGCACGCTATTTCAAACAGACCGAGGAAGGCGCCGAATTCGACCCGGTCGACGGCACGAACGCGATCGACGAAGTCTCGGAATCTCCGATCCCGGACTACAACTACGATGCTCTGGCCGGAATCGACTACGACATCAATGTCTCCAAACCGACCGGGGAGAGGATCGAGAACCTCACGCAGGCTGACGGCAGCGAAATCGGAGACGATGACCGGTTCATCCTCGCCATCAACAACTATCGTCAGTCCGGTGGAGGCGGCTATCCCGTCGACGGACTCAAAGAGGTCTACAACGAACAGGTCGAGGTGCGTCAGGCACTCATCGACTGGGCGGAGGAGAAGCAGATCGTCGACCCCGCCGACTTCTTCGACGAGAACTGGAAAGTCGTCACCAGCAGCCGTGCACCCGGCGGAGACGATGACGATTCCGGTGACAGCGAGGATTCCGACAGTTCCGGCGAAGCCACTGCCGAGGCAGGCTCGAATGCGTCCGCCGGAGGCGAGTCCGATGCCGGTGGTGCCTCCGACAGCTCGGGGCCCGGGAGCTCCGGAAGCGCTGACGGGGAGGACAATGCCGGAGAGGCAACATCCGAGAACGACGACTCGGCGAACAGTGCATCCGACGGTGGTACATCGGACGGCAATGCTGAAGGCAGCGAAGCTGACGATTCGGCAGCCGGTGCAGATGGCGGGGCTGACCTGCCGCGGACCGGCTTCGAGCTTGCCACAAGCATCGGCATCGCAGCTGCGATCATCGCACTCGGTTCGGCACTCGTGGTCGTCTCACGTCGCCGTCGTCGCTGAGCGGCTGTCGGCCACCGGTGGGGATCAGCGGTCCGAGAGGCGGTCGAATGACCGGTCTGCGTTCATCAGGTTCCCCTCGGCGCCGTCTCACGTAGAGTGAGGGTGACAGCAGTCAGCTCTGAAGAAGGAGAGAGTCAAGCATGGCCAACACAGCATTTCAGGGATCTCCGGTCAAGACCGTCGGCGAACTGCCCGCCAAGGGCGAACAGGCCCCGGCATTCAGCCTCGTCGGCGCCGACCTCGGTGATGTGAACTCACAGGACAATTCGGGCAAGCGCGTCGTGCTCAACATCTTCCCCAGCCTCGATACGGGAGTGTGCGCCGCCTCGGTGCGCAAGTTCAACGAACTCGCCTCCGGCCTGGAGAACACCACCGTCCTCTGCGTGTCCAACGACCTTCCGTTTGCCCAGGCCCGCTTCTGCGGCGCCGAAGGCATCGAGAACGTCGTGACGGCATCGGGGTTCCGCAGCTCGTTCGGCAAGGATTTCGGTGTGACCATGGTCGACGGTCCGCTCGCCGGTCTGCTCGCCCGGTCCGTCGTCGTCCTCGACGAGAAGGGCACCGTGACGTACACGCAGCTCGTTGACGAGATCACCACCGAACCCGACTACGATTCGGCAATCGCAGCTCTGGGAGCCTGATCTCCACTCCGCGGGCCGATGGCAGACCCGCGAAGTACGAACCGGGCGGGACGCACACGCGTCCCGCCCGGTTGTTCTATATCAGCAGCGAGCCGGTCGAAGTGGTTCGGAGCGCCGGCTGCTGACGAGGAGCAATTGGCGAAGTACTCACATATCGACGACTGTGATCGGCAGGGCATAGTCAACGCCGGCGAGTTCTCCACCGCTCGTGGCGATGCCGGGGATCATATCCTTCGGCGCCGGATGATCGCCGAGGGCGTCCAAATAGACCTCGTGTGCCTCAAGCGATCGCACACCACGGTTGACGTGCTCCGCGGTAAGCGCCACGGCGTGAGTGGGCTGGGCGCCATTGATGAGCAGCCGATCTGCCTTCCACGCTTCAAGTCCCTCATCCTTGAGATCGGTGAAGACCCAGGGATTGTCCGCATCGCGAATAGCGTCGACGGTGGCAACTCCGGCATGGCGGTGGTCGACATGATTGAGCCCCCATTGCACCTGGAGGTCGAAGGTCGTCACGACAACCGCATTCGGGCGGAACTCGCGGATCTTCCGCGCGATTGCCCGACGCAACTCGTGCGTGGGTTCCAGCAGACCATCCGGGAAGTCGAGGATCTCCAGATCGTCGACGCCGACGATATTGCATGCCCGACGCTGTTCCTCGGCGCGCAGCGGTGCCACTTCGTCCGGGCTCATGTCCCGGATTCCTGCTTCCCCTCGGGTGAGCAGAAGATAGGCGACTTCTTTGCCCTCATCGGTCCATTTCGACACGGCTGCCGAACCCCCGTATTCCATATCGTCAGGGTGGGCGACCACGCAGAGCACACGGTTGATATCGGAGTCATCGAAAAGCGGGATCTCAGTCATGAGTCCAGGCTAGGCGGCAGTTGACGCTTGCGCCAGAGACCGGGGACGACCAGATGATTGGGTACGATGTGGAGGACCCCACCGATCGAGTGAAGGCAGACAATGATGAACAGACCACTCGTAGCGGTGACGCTGGCCCTGGGCCTGACTCTCAGCGGATGTTCGGCGTTCAAGGTCAGCAGCTCCGAAGATGCGGGATCCAAACCGGCGAATGTGGGAATCGGCGACGGACAGTCGCCTTCGCCGACCGCAACCGGCCCGACGATTCCCGACGGGATGAGCGAGACCACTGTCGACCTGGGCGGACAATGTCCCGTCGAAGTCAGTTTGGCTTTGGGCGCCGCCTGGGCCGATGGCTCCGGCTACGACGGATATCGGCTCTACGAAGCTGATTCTGGCGCGATCATCACTGTCAACTGCATTGATGACGATGGGTCGTCACCACAGGGGTTGGTGGACAAGGCACGGGAAAGGATGTTCAGTACCTCGGGATCGTCCATGGCCAGTGAGTCCACCGGGTCACTGAGCGGGGGAGAGTACTGGGTTTTCCACGGCACACTCGCTCCAGACGACATGCGGGCCGTCGACAAAGAGGACTCCGTGATCTTCGGTGCCGTTGCAGGAGTATCCGTCGACGGTCGGCTCTTCAAGGTCAGCGTCGACATGCTCGCGCAAGCCGATGACATCGAGGCTCAGGACCAGTTTCGACAAATGCTGCCGACGATTCGCCTCGACGATCAGGTGCTCAAGGCCCCTGACCTGCGCTGAGGCTGTCGACTGCCAGACATGCGTTTGAGCAGTTCCCGGGCCGCTATCCTTCCGGCCCTGGTCGCGCCCACCGTGGAACTGGCTGATCCGTAGCCGACGAGGAACAGCCGCGGATCGTCTTTGACCGCGACCTCGGTTTCCATGGAGATCCCGCCATCAGGTGTGCGCAGGCGCAGCGGTGCAAGGTGTTTGAGTGCTGCTCGGAACCCGGTGTTCCAGAAGATCACGTCGACCTCTTCGACACGGGGTTCGTCGAACGGCGCCCATGATTCGGGCACTGCCAGGTGGTCGCTGGCCGAAGGGCCCAAGCCTTCCGACGTGGCAGGCAGCTCCGTGGCGCCGAGTCCGGGGAAGTGGACGCCGTGGGGAAGGATGCGGTCGAACATGCCTCGAGACACCAGAACTCCCGAGTCGATTCCGTCCCGGAATTCTCTGCGGATCGGCAGCCCGGTCGTGCGGACGACGCTGGCTGGGGCCAGACCGGACAGAGTTCGTTCGCGAACGGCTCGTTCGACTTCGAGGCCCCACTGGCCGTCGAATTCCCTGGACGTGAAGTTCGGGGGACGGCGTGTGGCCCAGAGAGTGTCGGTCACCTCGGCAAGTTCGAGGAGAAACTGCGTGGCGGAGATCCCGCCGCCGACGACGAGCGTGCGCAGTCCTCGGAAGTCCTCGACGTCACGGAAGTTCACGGTATGCAGCTGGTGGCCCTCGAACTCCGCGATGCCGGGGATGAAGGGGACGTAAGGCTGGGTCCAAGTGCCGGTTGCGTTGATGAGGTAGTCGCTGGAGAGCGTCACGTGTTCACCGTCGACGGTGGCAGTAATGGTGAACCGTCCCTGTCCGGGTTCTTCGGACCGGACGGTGTCCACTTCAGCCGGGCGGATGACGCAGAGTTCGAGTTCGCGTTCGAACCGGGAGTAGTAGTCGGACACCACCTCCGAGGCGGGGACGTTCGGGTCGGGCCGTCCGAGAGGAAACCCAGGTAGGTCGGAGATGTGGTTGGTGGTGCCCAAAGTCAATGAGTCCCACCGTTCTCGCCAGGCACCACCGGGGCCGTCTCCGGCATCGAGGATGATGAAATCTTTGCCCGGTGCGAGGCCGTCGCGCCACAGGTAGTGTGCTGCGGACAGTCCGGCCTGGCCCGCGCCGATGATGACGATAGGCCAATGAGATTCGATCAGGAGCTCGTTGATTCGGCACACCATGGGGCCATTGTTTCAGGTTTCTCTCGTCAAGGGCTCACTGATTATGTCCGGGCGATGGGCTGAGCCTTTCCGAATGAGAACGTCACGACGTCATCGGGCAGATTGGGCACAGTCTGGCCCGCGAGGATTTGAGTAGCAGTCTTCGTCGACAAGGTAGCGGTGATATCGGTAGACCTCGATGCCGATGTCGTTGCTGGCGACGTGAGCGAATCCGTCAATGGGAAGCCAAGGGCCGCCGTCGACCGAGAATTCTCCGCTGAATGTCGCGGTCATCGACGCGGATACCTTGCCGGATTCTTGGTATTCGTGTCCGATCTGGGGTGTGCCGCCGGGCAGTGGCTTCGCGCCCTTCACAGTAGTGGTCGTGCCCGAGCCGTCTCCGAAGTCCCAGTTGAAGCGCTCTGGGGTGACTTTGACCTTGACGGCATAGGTCAGCAGGGTCATGTCGATATAGCTGACGTCGATGTCCGTCCAGAAGGCGGCTGGTTTGCCGACGACGGCCCAATCCTTCGGCCAGGCGTAGATTGTGGGAGCCGGTATGTCGAAATTCTGAAACTGCGATTCAGGGATGTGCGTCGGGGGATCGGGCCGCGTTGGGGCGCCGCCTCCACCGCCCCCTCCGCCACCGGGGCCGGGTTCACTCACACACAGATAGCCGACGTCTTCAGTCGGGCAGTCAGGCTGACCGCCGCCGCCTCCTCCGCCGGCGCCACCTCCACCTCCGGAACCACCGCCGCCGTTGCTGCCTCCACCAGAGCCGCCACTTCCGGAGCCTCCGCCGCCGGAGTCGCCCCCGCCAGGAGGTGGCTGGGGTGCAGGGGGTTCTACAACTTTGCACTTCTTTAAGCTGAGTGCACTACATCCTGGCCCGGAATGGACACCACCAGACGGACCAAAACCGCTGAGCATGATCAGACAGAGTAGAGAAGCTATAAGCCCTATTTGCCGCAAGGCGTACTCCACAAGCTCTGAGACTCGATTTTCCAATCGCTGTTATCCAACTCAGCAAGAAACCTGACTCGGAGTGGTTCGGGTTCCTGATCAGGTAGCGACTCTCCAGCACCCACCTCTGCAAAATTGGAATTATCAACGCAGGTGAGAACTACGACTTCGTCTGTTCCTGAACCTACGTCTTGAATTACTCGATCTTCAATGCGGAACTCGCCTGCCATGTGCTTTTTATTCTTCTTGAGTTCCTTGGAATCCTGTTTAAGGGTTTCGAGCGCTTCCCCTTTTGCTGCGCCATCAATATTTTCAGTTTTCTTTCCGCCGCTTGAAAACGCCTCGTTCAATGTCGTCACATATTCATCCAACGCCACCAGCGCGCCCTCGACGGCCTTCTTTTCCTCTTTATCGAGGTCAAGGTCGGTTTCGTAGTCGGGGATGGCCACCTCGGCGGGACTATCGGTCGACCCTCCGTCGGTCTGCTGCGCGGGCAGGGTCGACGTCGGTGCGGCTACCGGCGAGTTGTCGGCACAGCCGACAACCGCGACCAAACTCAGCGCAGAGAAAACGGCAACGAATATTTGGGAAGGTCGACGATACGGTCGGGACGATCCAGTTCTCATTCCACGCCTCTGTGGTCTGCAACTGCGGCGCGACCCAGTCGGCCGACACCCGGATTCCCTACATTATTCGACAGGCACGCTTTTTAGAACAGGCGAAGTCGAATCTGTGGATAACTCACGCCCGAGTGCGTGGGAGTACCGACCTGTCGGCGACTGCGGCTACTTGTTCGCTGCCTTCGCAGCCTTGGCCGCGGCCTTCTGCTGTTTCTTGAAGGCACGCACCTCTTGCAGAGTGACGTCATCGACGACGTCGGCGATCGATCGGCGGGCGTCTGCGTCTCCATAGTCACCGGCAGCCTCCTGCCAGCCTTCGGTTTGGAGTTCGAACTGCTTGCCGAGCAGCGCCAGGAAGATCTTGGCCTTCTGATCGCCGAATCCGGGCAGCTTCTTCAGCCGTTTGAGGACCTCGGCGCCGCTGGGGTCACCCTCAGTCCAGATCGCCTCGGGCTTTCCGTCGTACTCGTCGACGATGGCCGCGGCCAGCTTCTGCACCCGGCCAGCCATCGACTTCGGGAACCGGTGGACTGCCGGAGTCTGCGCGAAGATGTCGAGGAAGTCATCCGGGTTCATCTCGGCGATCTCGTCGATATCGAGCTTGCCGAGTCGTTCGGCGAGCTTGGCCGGCCCGGCGAAGGCGCTCTCCATGGTCACCTGCTGGTCGAGCAGCATTCCGACGAGCAGAGCGAAGCGGTCTTCGGCCAAGAGTTGATCGGCCTTAGGATCTCCAGACAGGAACAGTGAAGTCATGACTCCATCTTCGCACGCCGCCTGCGGCTGTCCACTGCCGATATCATCGACAGATGATCTGCCCCTGCTCCGGAATGCCTCCCGGCACCGCCTACGACGACTGCTGCCGCCCGGCCCTCGACGGTGAAATCTGGCCCACCACCGCCGAGGCGCTCATGCGCTCCCGCTACACCGCCTTCGTCCGCGGCCACGAAGACCACCTCTTCCGCACCTGGCATGCCAAGACCCGACCCGACGATGTCGGCGTCGATGATGCCGCCACGTGGCTCGGTCTCGAAATCGTGTCCACCACGGGCGGGGGAGTCGACGATGCCACCGGCACTGTGCACTTCCGAGCACGATTCCGGGACCACCTCGGCGATCATGTCCTCGAAGAGAACTCCTCCTTCGTCCGCCGAGCCGGGCGGTGGATGTACCTCGAAGCGCTCGAGAGCTGACAACCGGCAACGGCTTCGAACACCGACCGCTGCGTCTATACTGGTGTTCGGCGCATCCAACGCCCAGCCGAGGTCGTGTTCCCAGCACATCGACCGCATGGCGAAGGGGAGAGAATCCTCGGACGAAACCGGCACGGTGATTTCCTGACCAGGTTTCGTGCTGGGGGAGACTTGGTCGTTTGAGGAAGTGACACCATGACCAAGGACAAGGATTTCAAGAAGCTCGTTCGCACGCGGATGACCGAAACCGGTGAGAACTACACCACGGCCCGCACCGCGCTGGTCGCCGCGAATCAGGGTCCAGGAATCAACAGCGATTCAGGCAGTGAATCCGTCATCGCCCCGGAGATCGCACGGTTTCGGGCGAAGACGCTGAAGACGTTCATGCCTAACGGTCGCATCGTCGCGATTCCGACGAAACGCCGCGCCCTCGTGCTCGTCCTCATCGAAGTCCTCGCCGCCTTCGACCCGGACCAGGTCTACGCCGAGAAGCGACTCAACGGCATCCTCGGAGAATTTCATCCGGACTTCGCCCTGCTGCGTCGCGAACTCATCGACTACCGCCTGCTCGAACGCAATGCCCACACCGGGGAGTACTGGGTCAACCCGAACCCACCGTCGCACACCGGTTCACAGGCGCAGGAGATGGCCGGACTCGAGGTATTTCTGCGCTGAACCGGCGACAGCGTATCCTTGAAGCTCGAACCACAAACGGGCAGACACGAGGAGCATCCATGGCCTATCACGCCGATTCGACCGATCTCGACGAAAAGGAGATTCTCAGCTGGGACATGTTCGGCCGATCGGCGCGTGAGATGGCGCAGACCATCGCGGATTCCGATTACGATCCCGAGATCGTCATCGCCGTAGCCCGCGGTGGACTGCTGCCCGCCGGAGCACTGGCCTATGCGCTCGGACTCAAGCTCTCCGACGCCATCAACGTCGAGTTCTACACCGACGTCCACGAGACCCTGCCCGACCCCATCCTGCTCGCCCCGATGCTCGACATCGAAGCGATCAAGGGCAAGAAGCTGCTCGTAATCGATGACGTCGCCGACTCCGGCCGCACCCTGGCCCTCGTCCTCGAACTGCTGCGCAAACACGGCGCGGAAGCCCAGTCGGCCGTCATCTACGCCAAGTCCGCATCGATCATCGATCCGGACTTCGTGTGGAAGCGCACCGATCAGTGGATCGTCTTCCCCTGGTCGGCCGAACCCCCGGTCGAACCCAGCAAGTAACCTGACCAAATGGAGGAGACACGGGACATCGCCGCCCCGTGCGGACGCGTGCGCGCCTACGTCAACGACGACGTGATCCGCGCACGAGGCATCCGCTATGCCCGCGCAGGTCGTTTCCTCCCTCCCGTCGATGAACCTCCGGTGGACTTCATCGACGGCGGTCAACCCGGCCCGGCAAGCCCGCAGCTGCGCCGCGACCCGAACGCCGGAATGACCTTCGACCAGCTCGGCGGGCTGCCCATCAGCGAAGACTGTCTGCGCGTGAGCGTGACCATGCCGAAGGACACCATCACCGAGGCGGGGCTTCCCGTCCTCGTCTGGATCCACGGCGGAGCCTACGTCGCCGGGGCCGGGGACGCGGAGATCTACGATCCGCACGCCCTGGCCGCCGAGCAGAACATCATCGTCGTCTCCGTGACCTATCGCCTCGGAGTCCTCGGATACCTCGGAACCGGTCGAAACGAGCACCTCAATCTCGGAGTGCTCGACCAGATCTCTGCCTTGCGCTGGGTGCAGACGAACATCTCCGCCTTCGGCGGCAACCCGGACAACGTCACGATCGCCGGGCAGAGCGCCGGAGCAGACGCCTGCGCCCACCTCATGATCGCCGAAGGCACCGAAGGACTCTTCCATCGTGTGCTCATGGCCTCAGCACCCTTGGGGCTCGCCGGCGGCACCGACGCAATGAACTGGGCAATGGGGAAAGTCGCTGCGAAGATCGACCCTGAAGCCAGCGTCGACGACATCCTCCGCGCACAGGAAGAAGTGCACAGGGCCGCCCTTGTCGGTGGTCTGCATGCCGGAATGTGCTTCGGAGTCCGCTACGGTCAATACCCTCTGCCATCGCGATCGAAGGCCGCCGAGGCCTGGGTCGAAGTCGCCCCGAAATTCGACGTGCTCATGACCCGCACGGAACGCGAGATCGCGTTCTTCGCCGGTTTTGTTCCCGCACTGCGTCGCCTCCACGACCGCACCCTGACCTCTCCGATGCTCGAATCCCTCATCTCCGGAATCACGTCGGCGGTCTACACCCGGGCCGGCCGCGAATTCTACGACCGCCACCGGATGTCCGGCGGTCAAGGAGCCCGCCTGCTCATCGTCTCCCGCGGAGACGGCAGCTTCTTCGACGCCGCGCACTCGGGAGATCTGCCGCTGATCTTTCCCGGAGACATCTGGCACGAGTCTTTCCTCGACTACGGTGCGACCACCGATATCGCCGGTCCCGAGCTGCGCCGGATCTGGGGTGTCTTCGCCACCTCGGGCACACTGCCGCGCGTGCGGGTGCCCGGACTCATCGACATCATGGGCTGAACAGCCTCGACTGCGCAATCCCTCGATTTCGCCATCCCCGAACTGTCGTCTTTTCACAACCCCCGTGTCACCGGCGTGCACTACCGTTGGACCATGGACGCACATCAGATCTCGGCAGCCCGTCTGATCTCTCAGGGACTCGTCGGACCTCCATCCCAGTCACCGACAGGAACCGACCTCTCAACCGCCGGCGCAGTCGTCGAGCATCTCGGCTGCGTCCAGGCCCAGGCTCTCGGCGGAGCACTGGTCTCCATAGCCCTGCGCCTAGGACCGGATGTCACTGACGGTGTGGCCGCGGTCCGTGCCGCCATCGATGCGGGAGAGATCGTGCGTTCCTGGACCCAGCGCGGCACCATCCATCTGACCACGGCCAAGGACATCGGGTGGATCCTCGGCCTCACCGGGGCACGGATCATGAAATCCACGGCCAAGCGGCGCGAGTATTTCGGCATCACCGACGCCATGCTCGATACTGCAGCGGAACTCGCCACAGCGGCCATCCGGGACCGGGGACCGCTGACGCGCGAAGAGCTGCTCGAGGCGTTCGCTCCCATCGGTGCCGGAGACGAATACGGCCACGCCCGATACCTCATCACGTCCCTGGCGCTGCAGAACATCATCGTCCAAGCCCCCGTGATCGAAGGCAAGGATGACATGAAATACGTGCTCACCGCCGATTGGGTGCCCACACCCACAGACTTGGACACCGAGGCGGCCGACCATGAATGGATGAGACGCTTCGTCACCAGCCACGGACCGGTCACGATCGATGACGCGACACGGTGGACGGGACTGCCGAAGACGAGGATGAGAAAGGCCATCCACGCCGGAATCGCTGCCGGAGAGATCGTGAGCACCGACATCGACGGCACCGACTACGTTCACGCACCGGATCTTGAGGACCGACTGGCCGAATGGGAGACGGCGGCGCAGGAGACCATGCTGCTGCCGGGATTCGACGAGATCATCCTCGGGTACAAGGATCGCAGCGCCACACTCGACCCTGCGAATGAGAGACTCGTTGTGCCCGGAGGCAACGGAATGTTCAAGAACACGGTGGTGACCGGCACCCGCGCACGCGCGACCTGGAAACGATCACCTCGCAAGACCGGTCCGCGAGTCCTCGTCGACACCTTCCCAGGGGAGAAAGCTGACCTCGAGGCCGTCGAATCGGTGAGTGCAACTCACCCGGCCTTCGTCTGAGCACGCAGAGACGACCGACGGTGGACGATCGCCACATGCCAAGCACACAGTGGGCCGGCCAGGTGGGTGAAGGCGACCGACCGGCATCGCCCGTGGGCCGAATTGCCGTTGGGATCATCCTCAATCCCAAACATCCGGCGACCCTGCGATCGTATGCCGAGCTCGTGCCGGAACTGCGCAATGCCGGCGCGCACTACCGAAGCATGACCACCAGCGTCGACCGTTCCGGTCGTTGGCAAGCCGAACAGCTCGTCAAGTGGGGCGCCGACATCGTCATCATCCTCGGTGGCGACGGCACCATCCGAGCGACAGCCCCGGTGCTCGCCGAGGCGGACATCCTGACGTTCCTCGTCCCGACCGGGACCGCGAACGTGCTCAGCCGCCATATCGGCCTCCGATCCTCCCGGCACGCCATCGACCATTGCATGCGCACGATCGCGTCGATCATCTGTGGCGGTCCGCCGACCTTCCGTGCAGTCCCGATCAATACTGCGGAGTTCCAGAGGGCCGACGGCAACCGGCATCGCACCGAGTTCGTCAGTCTCGCAGGAGTTGGGGGAGATGCCCGGGCCGTCGCCTACCACCATGCTTCGCTCGGGCTGCTCGGCTATGCCTGGGGAGCCGCGCGGGCCCTCTTCGCCGCGGACTTCACCGCAAGGACAGACTTCACCGCAAGCATGAAGGACACCGCAAACATGAGGCGCATCGCAAACACAGTGGAGGGAACCGCCTCGGCACCGGTGTGGTCGGTGATGGCGTCGAAGGTGGCTCGTCCTGCAGGACCCGTCGCCGTGTTCCCCGAAGCGCACATCGATGCTCAGACCTTCTCCATGCTCACCGTCGGCCCGTTCCCGCACTCACCCATGGCGCGGTGCCGAGCCTGGGCAGAAATCGCCGCGGCATGCCTGCAAGGCAGACCGGGCGCCCACGCGCTCATGACCTATCGCCGTACGACCGAGACGACGGTCACCGTCGAATCACCGGTACCAGCACAACTCGACGGAGACCTCATCGGCGACTGTCTGGAACTGCGGGTGAGCGCCGGTGAGAAGACACTGCGGGTATCAGCGCCGGCGTCGTGAGGTGCCGAAGATTCCGCGTGCGATCTCGCGTGCCGCGGTCCTTGTGAACTGTTTGAACGCCGAGGACTTCACGACCTGGGAAAACAGGTTCTCGTTGTCTTTCTTCGCCGACTTCTTCCCAGAGCCGCCTGATTCCTCAGGGAAGTCGATCTTGTCCGCCGAGGCGTCGCGACCCTGACTCTCGGCGGGCGCATCGGCAGATGCTGACTTCTGTTCCTCGGCGTGAGCTTCTGACCCGCCTTCGAGGCGCTCGGCGAGGATCTCGCGGGCAGATTCGTTGTCGATCGGCGTGCCGTACTTCTCATGCTGGGGCGACGCCGCCACAGCCGCTTTGATCTCGTCCTCGCTCATCGGCCCCATCTTCGACTCCGGGGCTCGCATCCGCGTCGGTGCCACGGGGGTCGGAGCACCATCGGGGTCCATGACGGTGACCACGGCTTCGCCGATGCCGAGCGAGGTGAGCAGCTCTTCGAGGTCGTAGTCGGACTTCGGGAAGGTCTGCACGGTCGCTTTGAGCGCCTTCGCGTCGTTGGGTGTATGTGCCCGCAGCTGGTGCTGAATGCGCGAACCCAACTGTGCGAGCACATCTTCGGGAACATCCTTCGGCGTCTGAGTGACGAAGAAGATGCCGACACCCTTCGAGCGGATGAGCCGCACGGTCTGCGTCACCGACTGGAGGAAGGCCTTCGACGCGCCGGCGAAGAGCAGGTGGGCTTCGTCGAAGAAGAACACAAGCGAGGGCTTGTCCGGGTCGCCGACCTCCGGCAGGTCCTGGAACAGGTCGGCCAACAGCCACATGAGGAACGTGGAGAACAGGGCCGGCGACTGACTGAGTTTCTGCAGTTCGAGCACAGAGACGATTCCGGCACCGTTGTCGTCGGTGCGCAGCAGATCAGCGGTGTCGAATTCCGGCTCTCCGAAGAAAACGTCTCCGCCCTGGGCGGCGAGTTCGGAGATCTTGCGCAGGATGACGCCGACGGTGGCCTTCGACGCCCCGCCGATGCCTTCGAGATCGGCCTTTCCTTCGTCAGAGGTGAGGAAGGTGAGTACGGCTTTGAGATCGGAGAGGTCGAGCAGCGCCAGCCCTGCCTGATCGGAATAGTGGAAAACCAGAGAGAGGACAGATTCCTGGGTGTCGTTGAGTTCGAGCACTTTCGCCAGCAGGATCGGACCGAAGGAGGTCACCGTCGCTCGCAGGGGCGTGCCGAGTCCCGAATCACCGAGAGTGTAGAACTCGGTCGGATTGGACCGCGACTGCCAGTCCTGACCGGCGGCATCGAGGCGCTTGCGCAGTTTGTCGGATTCGACACCGGCAGCGCCGATGCCCGAGAGATCGCCCTTGATGTCAGAAGCGAACACCGGTACTCCGGCCCGGGACAGCTGCTCGGCGAGCACCTGCAGGGTCACGGTCTTACCGGTTCCCGTGGCACCGGCGACGAGGCCGTGCCGATTGAGCATGGACAACGGAATGGAGATCGGGGTCTCCTTCGACGGCTCTTCACCGTCCAGGGCGACCCCAAGATCGAGTGTCTCGCCGTCGAAGGTATATCCGTCTTTGAGTGTCTGCAACGCCTGCTCAGTCATGAGTCAATCTTTACACAGCGGCACCGAGGTGGTGGAGGAATTCTGCGTGGATTCGTCCATCCGTGCCCAATTCCGGGTGGAAGCTGGCACCCCAGACCGAGCCCTGCCGGACGAGGACGGGCACGTCGTCGTGACGGGCGAGCACCTCGGTGTCGGGCCCGAGTCCGAGGATCTGCGGGGCCCGAATGAATGTGCCCTCGACCGGTTCGTCCAGTCCGCGTACGGTCAGCGGGGCGGTGAAGGACTCGCGTTGACGACCGTAGGCATTGCGGGCCACGGTGACAGCGAGCCCGCCGAGGCGGTCATACCCACCCAGCGAATCGTCGCTGAGCCGGTCGGCCAAGAGAATGAGTCCGGCACAGGTGCCGAAGACCGGCAGACCGCCGGCCATCTGTTCGCGCAGAGTCGCGAAGAGATCCGTGCCGGCGGCGATGCGCACCATGGCCGTGGACTCACCACCGGGCAGAACGAGCGCATCGAGGCCCGCGAGGTGTTCGGACTTGTTGACTTTGCGGGTGTCGACCCCCAGGGAGCCGAGCATGAGCAGGTGCTCACGGAAGGCTCCCTGGAGGGCGAGGACGCCGACTCTCACCAGCCGCGCTCGGCCAGGCGGTGCGGTGCGGGGACGTCGGTGACGTTGATGCCGACCATCGCATCGCCGAGTCCGCGGGAGGCCCCGGCCACGGCCTGCGGGTCATCGAAGTGCGTGGTCGCCTCGACGATGGCTTTCGCGCGTGCCTCCGGGTTGCCGGACTTGAAGATGCCGGAGCCGACGAAGACACCGTCGGCGCCGAGCTGCATCATCATCGCTGCGTCTGCCGGGGTGGCGATGCCGCCGGCGACGAAGGTCACGACGGGCAGACGACCGAGGCTGGCGACCTGCTTGACCAGGTGGTACGGGGCCGCGATCTCCTTGGCCGCGACGTAGAGCTCGTCTTCGCACTTCGCTCCCAGTGCACGGATCTCGGAGTTGATGGTCCGCAGGTGGCGCATCGCCTCGGAGACGTCGCCGGTTCCTGCTTCGCCTTTCGAGCGGATCATCGACGCGCCCTCCTGGATCCGGCGCAGAGCCTCACCGAGGTTGGTTGCTCCACAGACGAACGGCACCTTGAAGACGGACTTGTCGATGTGGTTGACGTAGTCGGCGGGGGAGAGGACCTCTGATTCGTCGATGTAGTCGACACCGAGGGTCTCGAGGATCTGGGCCTCGACGAAGTGTCCGATGCGGGCCTTGGCCATCACCGGGATGGACACGGCGCTGATGATCGAGTCGATGAGGTCGGGATCGCTCATCCGGGCGACTCCACCCTGTGCGCGGATGTCGGCTGGGACGCGTTCGAGGGCCATGACTGCGGAAGCGCCGGCCGCCTCGGCGATGCGTGCCTGCTCTTCGTTGACGACGTCCATGATGACGCCGCCCTTGAGCATCTGAGCCAGTCCGGTGTTGAGCAGGGTCTGTGTTTCGGTCATTGTGGTGTAGGTCCATTCACTGTCGCGGAGTCGATCCGGGTCGACACGGGGAGCAGGACAGATCGATCTCTGTCTGCTGCCAGGGAGTCGGAGGGATCGTGGTTCTTCGGGGTGAACGGCCGTTCCCGACAAGCCTAAACCGATACGTGGCTCAACGAGAGAGCCAGAATCGGGGAAGTATTTTAGGCCAGATATAGGCGATCGCTTTATCATCGACTCATGGTCACGAAGTCACAGGACGGCACTCAGGCCGAAGGCATTGCTCTGCCGGTGAACGTCGACAAGGGTCTGTCGACTCCGCTGCCGGATCAGCTCACTCAGGAGTTGCGTCGTCTGATCTCGGACGGGACTCTGCGCCCGGGGGATGCTGTGCCCTCGAGTCGTCGGCTGGCCAAGCATCTCGGAATCTCTCGCGGCAGTGTGGAGACCGCCTATGCGCAGCTTGCCGTGGAGGGATTCCTCATCGCCGCCGAGCGTTCGGCCACGCGGATCAATCCCGACCTGCCCGCCGCCTCGACGACGGTGGGTCCCAAGCACCGAGTTCCGGACTCGCCGAGGCGGCGCCT
This sequence comes from Brevibacterium sp. MGP-B1, assembly GCF_057766545.1. NCBI lineage: Bacteria > Bacillati > Actinomycetota > Actinomycetes > Micrococcales > Brevibacteriaceae > Brevibacterium > Brevibacterium sp. MGP-B1. The sequence goes on from NZ_CM173407.1 coordinate 912,541, forward strand.
GCGCAACTATGTCGACCTGCGCCCGGGGTTCGGCGGCGACGACCCCCTGCGTGAGCCGGCCTTTCGCCGGGCCTGGAGAGAATCACTCGACCTCGACCCGGGCCCGATCGATCCCTTGGGCCAGCCCCGAGCTCGGTGGGCGATCGCCGACTATCTGCGGCTGACTCGGGGGATGGCCGTCGACCCCGACGAGATCATCCTCACCAGCGGGTCTCGCGATGGTCTGCGGCTGCTGCTGAGCCTCGGCGTCTCCGGATCCATCGCCGTGGAGAATCCCGGTTTCCCGGGTCTGCGCCAGGCGATGACCGACCATAAGCTCGTGCCCCTGGAGATGGTCGGCTCCTCGCCGGCACCGGCCGATGTGGCAGCGGCCGTCGTGACACCGAATCACCAGTTCCCGCACGGAACACCGATGCCGGTCGACCAGCGTGCCCGCCTGCTCGACTGGGCGGCTCGGGGAGACGTTCTCATTGTCGAGGACGACTACGACAGTGAGGCCCGTTTCACCCGCACCGTGCTGCCGACCCTCTTCGACCTCGCATCATCCACCGGCAGCTCCGCTCAGGTCGTCCACATCGGCACCTTCTCCGCTCTGCTGACCTCGGCCGTATCGACCGGATACGTCATCGCTCGCGGACCGATCTCGGAGGAGCTCATGAGCCTGCGCGCGGCACTCGGACCGGCGTACTCGCCGATCCTGCAGATGGCCATCGCCTCCTACCTCGGCTCCGGTGGGCTGCGTCGCCGCATCACCCGGGGACGGCGGCGACTCCGGGCCGCCGAGGAGGTCGTGTCCGAGATCGGCCCGATTCCCGGTCTCGTCCACGAGGGGCGCACCCTCGTCATCGAAACGTCTCAGATGCAGGCCGCAAGCCTCCTGCGGGAGCTGGCCGAGCGCGGCATCCTCGTCGCCTCGTTGGCTCGCGGCTGGACCGGTGGCGACGAGATTAGACACGGTCTGGTGATCGCCCATTCGAACGTCGAGGCCCCTGCACTGCGAGAGGCCCTTGGAGAGGTGAAGACCCTGTTGAGTAGGATTCAGTCATGAGGAATTCCGGATTTGCAGTCGACGGCATCATCAAGCTGCTGCTGGCCGTGCTCGGCTTCATCTTCATCGGCGGCCTCGAGGACTTCTTCCTCGCCCCACGCTGGCTGGTCGTCACCGCACTGGTGCTGCTCTTCCTCAGCGCCGCCACCCAGATCTCCTATGCCGTGACCAAGGGGGAGAAGCGCTATCTGAAGTTCCCGATGGTCTTCGATGCGCTTCTCATCGTCGCGGTCGTCGTCGGCCTCATCCTCGCCGCTGCGAGCAACCCTGCCGGCGCCTGGATCCTCTTCGGACTGGTCGGTGTGGGCTCGTTGGGCATCGCCGTGGTCTTCACGACCGGTGAGAACGGCCCGTCCTTCAGCGAAGACGAGCCGCAGAACCCCTGACCACTGCCGCGCGGCGCTCTACGCCGATCAAGCACTCCCGCACGGCGCTCTCCACCGATCAAGCGTTCGCGCACGGCCCTTTCCGCCGATCAAGCGTTCCCGCACATTTGTGGTCGTCTACGGGCACATATCCGCTGTAGGCCTTGATCGGCGGGGAATTCTCGCTGTGGTGCGACGGCGCGGTCAGCGGTTGAAGGCGATGGCCGCGATATGGCCGTCGGGAATGCCGGCCCCGAGATCGTGGATGTCGACATCCGGATGCGGTGAGTTCGGTTCCGGCCCAGCGCCGATGTAGTCAAGACCCGGATCGCGAGCCAGGCCCGTGCTCAACGCCTTGAGAAAAGCTTCGGTGCGCGCCCACACACGGACGAAGCCGGCAGCGAAGTCGTCATCGGGAAGTGCTTCGAGCTCGGCGCGTTCTCTTTCATGGAGCAGTTGCATCGCCTCCAGCGCGACGTCTCGCTCGGGGATCGCTTCGATGTCGAGTCCGACCGGATCGTCGGAGACAGCGATGAGGACGAGGCGACGAGACCTCGAGACCGAGAACTCGCACTCGTCGTGACGCGGTTTGCCCGCCGAATCGAGACGGATCTTGATCGCGGCGGGGTCCTGACTCAGATGCGCCCCGAGCACATGGCGGAGGACGACGCGGCCGGCAGACCAGGTGGCGGCCGCCTCGGCGTCGAATTCCTTCGCATAGTTGCGTTCCTGCTCGGTGAGCACGGAATCGTCATCGCGCGCCCACGCCGCCTCGGCCGACGTATCGGCGAGGATGAGGGTGACGGGCAGTTCGGTGGGCAGTTCGTTGAAGCTGGGGTGGTGCGCCATCGATCAGCGGCCCAGGGCCTTGTTGATCTTCTTCAGTTTGCGGTTGAGCACGAAGATCCGCACCGAACCGATGATTCCGGCGATGAGGATGCCGCCGATCGCAGCGAAGAGCATCGCCACGCCCAGGGGCAGTTCGAACTGCCAGCCGAAGTACTTGAACTCGGCCGGGACATTGTTCTGCAGAATGAAGATGAGCAGCAGGACGACGATGAGGGCGCCGAGGATGAGGGAGACCCACATTCCCGCCGACATTCCGGATCCGGCCTTCGTCGACGGCAGTTCACCGGTGTGTCCCGCCGGAGGCTGTGTCTGCTCATGCCTCTCCTGCGGGGACATCTCTCGGGTCTTGTCCACCGCAGCGGTCTCGCCCGTCGCGGGAGTATCGCTGCCGAGGACTGAATCGGTTTCGGCCAGGAGCTCTTCGGGCGTCTGCGAATCGCCACGCGGGTCTTGAGTACTCATGCGCCCCATCATAACTGCTGATGGGGCGCATAAGGCAGGTTTGCAGAAAGAGTCCCGGCAACGGCTGCCGGGACTCTTTCCTAAGCGGTGTCGATCAGTTGATCAGACGGTCTTGCTCAGCGAGGAGATGATCTCATTGAGCGTGGCCGAAGGGCGCATGGCGGCTTCGGTCTTCGCATCGTTCGGGTAGTAGTAGCCACCCAGGTCGACCGGGCTGCCCTGAACCTCGAGGAGCTCGGCCACGATGGCGTCCTCCTTCTCAGCCAGTGCCTTCGCCACGGGGGCGATGGCCTCGGCCAGAGCTTCGTCCGCGGTCTGCTCGGCCAGCTGCTGTGCCCAGTAGAGGGTGAGGTAGAAGTGGCTGCCGCGGTTGTCGATCTCGCCGACCTTGCGCGACGGCGACTTGTTCTCTTCGAGGAACTTGCCGGTCGCGGCGTCGAGGGTGTCGGCCAGCACGCCGGCCCGCTCGTTTCCGTGGACGTTGAACTCGTGGCGGAAGGACTCTGCCAGGGCGAGGAACTCACCGAGCGAGTCCCAACGCAGGTGGTTCTCCTCGACGAGCTGCTCGACGTGCTTCGGAGCCGAGCCGCCGGCACCGGTCTCGAACAGTCCGCCGCCTGCGATGAGCGGAACGACGGAGAGCATCTTCGCCGAGGTGCCGAGCTCGAGGATCGGGAACAGGTCGGTGTTGTAGTCGCGGAGCACGTTGCCGGTCACCGAGATGGTGTCCTTGCCCTCACGGATGCGGTCGATGGAGAACTGAGTGGCCTCCACCGGGTTCATGATGCGGATGTCCAGGCCCTCGGTGTCGTGGTCCTTAAGGTATTCCTCGACCTTCGACGTGATGTTGCGGTCGTGGGCGCGGGTCTCGTCGAGCCAGAACACGGCCGGAGTCTCGGACAGGCGGGCACGGGTGACGGCGAGCTTGACCCAGTCGCGGACGGGGATGTCCTTCGTCTGGCAGGCACGCCAGATGTCACCGGCAGCGACCTCGTGGCTCATGAGCACATCGCCGGCGGAGTTGACGACCTCGACGGTTCCGGCCTCCGGGATCTCGAATGTCTTGTCGTGGCTGCCGTACTCTTCGGCCTTCTGCGCCATGAGACCGACGTTGGGCACGGTGCCCATGGTCCGCGGGTCGAAGGCGCCCTTGGCCTGGCAGTCCTCGATGACGGTCTGGTAGACGCCGGCGTAGGAGGAGTCGGGGATGACGGCCAGGGTGTCCTGGGTCTGGTCATCCTTGTTCCACATCTTGCCGCCGACGCGGATCATCGCCGGCATGGAGGCATCGACGATGACGTCGGAGGGCACGTGGAGGTTCGTGATGCCCTTGTGCGAGTTGACCATGGCAAGGTCGGGCCCGTCGGCCAGACCCTTCTCGATTCCGGCTTTGACTCCGGCAGCTGCGTCGGCAGGCAGGGTGTCGAGCCCGGCGAGGATGGCGGCCAGTCCGTTGTCGGAGGTCAGTCCCGCCTCGGCGAGGACGTCACCGTACTCGGCGAAGACGCCGGGGAAGAAAGCTTCGATGACCTTGCCGAAGAGGATGGGGTCGGAGACCTTCATCATCGTGGCCTTGAGGTGGACGGAGAAGAGGACGCCGTCGGCCTTGGCCGCGGCGATCTGGTCCTTGACGAATTCGTCGAGGGCGGCGGCGTTCATCTTCGTCGAATCGACGATCTCGCCGGCCAGAACGGGTAGGGACTCCTTGAGGACCTTGGTCTCTCCCGCAGCGGTGCGCAGGCGGATCGACAGGGTGTCATCGGCCTCGATGATCACGGACTTCTCGTTGTCGCGGAAGTCGTCCGAGCCCATGGTGGCGACGCGGGTCTTCGAGTCCTTGGACCATTCGCCCATCGAATGCGGGTGGGCCTTGGCGAAGTTCTTCACTGCCTGCGGAGCGCGACGGTCGGAGTTGCCCTCACGCAGCACCGGGTTGACGGCCGAACCCTTGACCTTGTCGTAGCGTGCCCGAACGTCCTTCTCCTCGTCGGTCGAAGGCTCTTCCGGGTAGGCGGGCAGGTCGTAGCCCTGGGACTGAAGTTCGGTGATCGTCGCCTTCAGCTGCGGGACGGAAGCCGAGATGTTGGGCAGCTTGATGATGTTGGCATCGGGGGTCTTGGCGAGATCGCCCAGCTCCGCGAGTGCGTCGCCGACCTGCTGGTCCTCGGGCAGACGGTCGTTGAACTGGGCCAGTACGCGTGCGGCGAGAGAGATGTCTCTGGTCTCAACCTCGACACCGGCCGACGTGGCGAAGGCTTCGATGATCGGCTTGAGCGAATACGTCGCCAGAAGCGGCGCTTCATCCGTGCGCGTGTAAATGATTTTAGCCATAGTTAAGGACCACTCCGCATCTTCTTGGGGTTTATCGCCCTCCATCCTACCTTCTGGGCCATTTCGGTAGGCGGCCCCGGCCGATGATGGTGCTCACATCTCCAGGTGGCACCCGGTAGTCTTCTGTGTCGGCACGGACAACAGAAAGAGGACGACAGTGGCCAAACTCTACTTCCGGTACGGGGCGATGAATTCCGGCAAGTCGACCGCTCTTCTGCAGGCGGCATTCAACTACGAGGAACGCGGCCAGCGCGTTCTGCTGGCCAAGCCGCTGATCGACACCAAAGGCGCATCGCAGATCGTGTCCCGATTGGGTGTCACCCGTGAGGTCGACTTCGTCATCCCCGCCGACGGTGACGTGGAGCGGATCTACGCCGAACATGCCGACTACGTCGACCACGATGCCCTCATCGAGTCCATCGACGCCCCGAAGGTCCCGGTCGCGTGCCTGCTCATCGACGAAGCGCAGTTCCTCAGCCCCGTCCAAGTGGATTCGCTCATGCGGATCGCCACCACCGCCTCGGTGCCGGTGATGTGCTATGGAATCCGCACGGACTTCCAGACGAAGGCGTTCCCCGGTTCGGCGCGGCTGCTCGAGATAGCCCACACCCTCGAGGAGCTCAAGACGATCTGCCGCTGCGGTCGCAAGGCCATGTTCAACGGCCGCCTCGTCGACGGACAGTTCATCTTCGACGGCGATCAGGTCGCCATCGACGGCAATTCCGTGACCTATGAGTCACTGTGCCCGAGCTGTTATCTCGAGTACTCCGGCGGTAGGCTGTCAACGACAGACTCCTGACCGATCCCGACACTGCTTCCCCGTCGAATCCAACTCATCGACGACCGTCGTATCCAGTCGAAATCCGTTCGCACTTTCAGTTCTCAAGGAGCCTCCATGCGCATCGCCGTTCGTGCCTTCAACGACAATCCCGGTTCCCCCGTCCTCGTCTTCGGCAACGCTCTGGGCACTCGGATGCCTTTGTGGACGCCCGTCGCCGCGCGTCTGGCCGACGATTTTCAAATCTACCTCACCGACCTACCCGGACATACCCTTCCCGCTGGCGATTCCCTCGCCGAGGCGGCCGCCCCGCTGACGGTCGAAGCGCTGGCTTCCGGTGTCGTCGAGTCCCTCGCCGAGCTCGGGGTGGAGTCCTTCACCTACTGCGGAGTCTCGATCTCCGGCGGCGTCGGTCTGACCCTGGCACTCAACCACCCCGAATCGCTGACCGGACTCGTCGTCTGTGCGACGGCCGAGAGGTTCGGCACTCCGGAATCCTGGGACGAACGCATCGGCGAAGTCCGCGCCGCCGGCACCAAGGGACTTGTCGATGACACCGCCGATCGGTGGTTCGCCGCCGGGTTCCTCGGCGAGGACATCGCCACCGGTCACCTCGTCCTGTCCGACCTCGCCCTGGTCGATGACGAGGCGTACATCGCGGCCGCCTCGGCGCTGAAGACCTACGATCTGAGTGGGAAGCTCGGCTCGATCGCCACCCCGACGCTCGTCATCGCCGGTGCTCAGGATCCCGGCTGCACTCCCGAAGCGATGTCGGAGATGGCCGAACAGATCGAGGGCGCTCACTTCGCCACGATCCCGGACTCCGCTCATCTGCCGATGGTCGAACACCCCGAGATCGTCGTCGACCACATCCAGGAGTTCTGCGGCCAGCTCTAGACGGGCGCGGCCTGCCGTGTCTTCGCCGTTCCGGTATTCGGGATCGCTGTCTGAGTCCGGGCGGAACTGGCAGACTGATGTCATGACTGAGCTGTTCGAACCGCTGACGCTGCGCGGAACCGAGATTCCCAATCGCATCTGGCTGGCACCGATGTGCCAGTACTCCTGCGAAGCCGAAGACGGAATGCCCGGTCCCTGGCATCTCGTCCACCTCGGTGCCCGGGCGCAGGGCGGATTCGGGCTCATCCTCACCGAAGCCTCCGCTGTCGTCCCCGAAGGTCGGATCTCACCACAGGACGCCGGAATCTGGAACGACGACCAGGCGGAATCGTGGTCGGCCGTCGTCGACTTCGTCCACTCCCAGGGCAGCGTCATCGGAATCCAGCTCGCCCATGCCGGCCGCAAGGCCAGCACCTATCGTCCCTTCACCGGCGAACCGAAGGGCAGCGTCCCCGAGTCCGAGGGCGGATGGCCGACGTTCGGCGCCAGCTCCATCGCCTATCCGCAGCTGGCCGAGCCCGTGGAGATGACGAAGGACGACATCGCCGAGGTGGTCGCCGCCTTCGCGGCCGCTGCCCGACGTTCGATCGATGCCGGGTTCGACGTCGTCGAGCTCCACGCAGCCCACGGCTATCTGCTCCATTCCTTCCTGTCCCCGCTGTCGAACCAGCGCAGCGACGAATACGGCGGCGATCTCGCCGGTCGGTCCCGACTGCTCCACGAGGTCTATGCGGCCGTCCGCGCCGAGGTCGGTGAGGATGTGCCGGTGTTCGTACGCATCTCGGCCAGCGAATGGACCGACGGCGGATTCGACATCGCCGAAGCCGCCGATGTCAGCCGTGCGCTGTCGGAGGCTGGAGTCGACCTCATCGACGTCTCCTCGGGCGGCAACTATCCGGTGCGGATCCCCATCGGTCCCGGTTACCAGGTGTCGCTGGCCGCGGCGATCCGCGCCGAGGGCGTGCCGACCGGAGCCGTCGGACTCATCACCGATCCGAAGCAGGCCGAGACCATCCTCAGCACGGGACAGGCCGACGCGATCTTCATGGCCCGAGCAGCCCTGCGCGAACCTTCCTGGCCGCAGCGGGCCGCCCATGTCCTCGGAGCCGAACCCGGACCCTACCCTCCGCAGTACACCCGCGGAGCCTGGTGACCTGTCCCTGAACCTCGGAAGCATCAGCACAGATTGAGGAGTTTGGAAATGCACACGATCGAAACCGAGCACGTCATCATCCGCTCTATCGCGGTCTCCGAGATGGCGAACAACGTCTATCTGCTCACCGCAAAAGAGACCGGCTCCCAAGTGCTCATCGACGCCGCCGACGACGCCGAGGCGATCACCGAGCTCATCGACTCGGGAGCCCAGGACACCGACGCGGAACCCATGCTGCGAGCGATCATCACCACACACCAGCACTGGGATCATATTCGGGCACTGCGGGCCACCTCGGAGAACTATCCGGAGGCGATGACGATCGCCGGTGCCGCGGACGCGGCCGCCATCACCGAGGCGGAAGGAGTGGAGATCGCGCATTCCGTCGATCACCTCGATGTCGGGGACTTCGGCGGATTCGTCCTCCAAGCCATCGCACTGCGAGGGCACACTCCCGGCTCGATCGCGCTGCTTCTGCGAGACGGAGGTCAGACGATCCTGTTCTCCGGTGACTCGCTGTTTCCGGGCGGGCCGGGCAAGACCTGGTCGGCCGAGGATTTCACCTCTCTCATGGACGACCTCGAGGAGCGGATCTTCGGCGAACTTCCGGACGAGACTCTCGTCCTGCCCGGACATGGGGATTCGACAACCCTGGGCGAGGAACGGCCGAAACTGGGGGAGTGGCGCGAACGCGGCTGGTGACCGCAGTTCGCTCGTCAGCTCGGCAGTGCTGCGAAGCCGATGAGCGCCCAGACGATGGCGAGGAGACCCACGGCGATGATGCCGAAGTTCCATCTCGTCTCGATGACACGCTGCCCACCGGGGTTGGCGAGTTCTGCGTCGCTGAGCGACGAATAGCGCTCGAGCACGGTGTCGACGGCCGGGCTCGGATTCTCGACGAGCTGGCGCATACCGTGCTCATCCTTCTCCCACTTCTTGCCTTTGCCGGCCAGCGGCCATGAGGCGAATTTCTTCTCGTGGGTGCGCACGCTCAGACCGAAGTGGGTCTCGAAGCCGTCGACGAGGTTCCACGGGATCGTCACGGTCTGCAGGGGGTTGACCAAGATGAGCTGCTGTCTGTGCAGCTCGACACGGGGATGCCGATAGCAGACGAAGACCAAGGTGCCGACGGCCAGCGGGATGCCTGCTGCGGCCAGACCGCGCAGCGTGAAATCGCCGAAGAGGATTGAGAGCACGCCCAAGGCGCAGAGGCCGCCGACGATGAAGAACAGGGCCGTCGAACTCGTCGTCCGTACGACGGTCGGCTCGGTCTCATTGCGATCTATCTCACTGTCAGCCACCTGATCATCCTATCCATTGAGACTGAACAAAAGTTGTCTGTTCCCTTGGTTTCGAAACGGTAACGATTCCGAAATTTGCTCAGTATGTGGACTCCGTCACAGTCGCCGGTGAATTAACTTTGTTGCAATCCATGTGAAAAACATGAACGCGGTCACATGCGCTTCGGTCTCTGCCGAAATGCTTCACGTGACCGGAATGCACTCCGGTTTTGGGGTGCAAGAACGAGGGTGACTCGCCCTAGAACAACAAGGAGAGAACGTGAACAAGCGCTTCCTCGCGGCCGGTGCCTCTGTGGCTGCCGCTGCAATGGTGCTCACCGCCTGCACACCCCCTGGCGGAGGCGATGACGACGAAGCATCGAAGGACACCGCCATCAATATCGGTTGGAACGAATCGTTCCGATCGATGAACACGCTGACCGCCAACGGCAATGCAACCTCGAACGCCATTCTCACCTACATGATGAATGACAACTTCGGGTACTACGACGGTGACCTCGAAGTTCAGGACGGAGCCCTCGGCAAGGTCGAACAGGTCTCCGAAGACCCGCTCAAGGTCAAGTACACATTCAATGATGATGCCAAGTGGTCCGACGGCACTCCCGTCGACGCCGCCGACCTGGCGCTGACTTGGGCCGGCACCTCGGCGAACTTCAACACCGTCGAAGCCAACAACAACGACGACGGCTCGGTGAAGAAGAACGACGCAAAGACCGTCTACTTCGATTCCTCGACCGCCGGTTCGGCTCTGATCAAGAAGTTCCCGGAGATCTCCGATGACGGCAAGGAGATCACCCTCGAGTACTCCAAGCCCTTCGCTGACTGGCAGACCGAATTCGGCACCGGTGCCGACGGCGTCGGTGTGCCCGCCCACATCGTGGCGAAGAAGGCTCTCGGGGTCGACGATGCCGAGAAGGGCAAGGAGGCCATCCTCAAGGCCATCAAGGACAAGGACACCGAGAAGCTGTCGAAGATCTCGAACACCTGGAACACCGGGTTCGACTTCACTTCGATGCCGAAGGACGAGGACCTGCTGGTTCACAACGGTCCGTACAAGATGACCAAGTTCGAAGAGGGACAGTACGTCACCCTCGAGCTTGACGACAAGTACACCGGTCCGGTGAAGCCGAAGGTCAAGACCGTCACGGTCCGCTACAACGGCGATCCGATGGCGATGATCCAGGCGATCGAGAACGGTGAGGTCGATATGACTCAGCCGCAGGCGACCGCTGACGTCCTCTCCGCCGCCGAGAAGATCGACGGAGTCAATGTCGATGCCGCCGATGGTGCGACTTATGAGCACGTCGACTTCACTTTCGACAACAAGGGTCCCTTCGACCCTGCCGCCAACGGCGGCGACAAGGAGAAGGCGAAGAAGGTCCGTCAGGCGTTCCTCAAGGCGCTGCCGCGTGAGGATATCGTCGAGAAGATCATCAAGCCCCTCAACGACAAAGCAGTCACCCGTGATTCGTACTCGCAGGTGCCGGGCTCGCCGATGTACGACGCGATCACCAAGGTCAACGGCGTCGCCGATGCCGCAGATGGAGACGTCGAGGCCGCGAAGAAGCTGCTCAAGGAAGCCGGAGTGGACTCCCCGACCGTCCGAGTCATGTACGACAACACGAACTCGCGTCGCCAGCAGGAGTTCCAGCTGATCAAGGAATCGGCTGAGAAGGCCGGCTTCAAGATCAAGGACGTCGGAGATGTCAACTGGGGCACCCGCCTCGGCGACGGCACCTACGATGTGTCGCTGTTCGGCTGGCAGTCCGAGGGCACCGGCGTGACCGAGAACGATGCGAACTTCCGCTACGGTGCGCAGAACAACTACGGCGGCTACAAGAGCGAGAAGATGAACAAGATTCTCGACAAGCTGCTCGTGTCCAAGGAAGAGGAACAGCAGGATCTCCTCATCGACATGGAGAAGCAGCTGACCGAAGATGCCTTCGGCGCGCCTATCTTCCAGTTCCCTGAACTGACGATCTACCGTGACAGCGTGAAGAACGTGAAGTCGACCGCTGTGTCGCCGACGATGTTCTGGAACTACTGGGAGTGGGAAGTCAACTGATCCGCGACTGACGCGATCGGTTCTTCTCCACTCAAGCCTTCTGTGGGGATCACTGTGTGGTCCCCACAGCGGCGTTTTCGGAAGATTGAAACGGAACTCCCACCATGATCAGATTCATCCTCCGACGATTGCTGTCGACAGCGCTCGTGCTCCTCGTCGTCACCTTCGTCCTCTACCTGCTCCTCAACGTCGCGCTCGACTTCTTCTGGGACCTGCGCGCGAGCACATCACCGAACATCGAAGCTCTCTACGAGTCGCGTCGCAGGCTTCTCGACCTCGACACTCCGGCAGTCGTCCGCTACTTCAAATGGCTGGCAGGAGTCGGCGGCTGCGCCATCGGCCAATGTGACTTCGGCATCGCCTGGAAGTCCGGCCAGGAAGTCACCGAACAGCTGCAGGGCGCGATCATCAACACGATCAAGCTCATCACCGCCTCGACGATCGTGGCCATCATCCTCGGCATCGCCGTCGGCATGATCTCGGCCATCCGCCAGTACTCGGGCTTCGACTACTTCATCACCTTCGTCTCGTTCCTCCTCTATTCGCTGCCCGTCTTCTGGGTGGCGGTGCTGCTCAAGCAGTACGGAGCGATCGACATCAACAACTTCATCAACGATCCGACCCTGGAATCCTGGTGGCCGATCATCATCGGCTGCGTGGCCATGGGGCTGTTCTGGATGGGGGCACTCGGGGGCAGCGCGAAGCGACGCGTCATCACCTTCGTCGCCGCAGCGGTCATCACCTTCGGCACCATCTACTACATCCTCGCCAGCGGCTGGATGCAGCAACCGACGATCGGCCTCCTCGGCGTGGTCGTCATCGGCGCCGGTGCGGCCATCGTCATGACGTACCTGTCGACGGGGCTGAAGAACCGCCGCGTGCTCTACGCTTCACTCATCACAGTGGTCGTCGGCGCGCTGCTCTACTGGCCGCTGATGAACCTCTTCTACTACGTCGACATGAACTGGCTGTGGATGTTCGGGCTCTTCATCGTCGCGATTGCCGTCGCCATCGGCATCGGCCTGGCATTCCGCGGCCCGGACCCCTGGGACACCGCGCGTACGACGAGCTTCACCGCCATCATCGTGGCAGTGCTCATCTTCGCCGACCGCGTGCTGCAGGGCTGGCAGGAGTACTCAGACGACCCGGCTATCAACAATCGTCCGATCGCGACGATCGGTGCATCGGCGCCGAACATCGACGGCGACTTCTGGATCACGAACCTCGACTCGTTCACTCACCTGCTGCTGCCGTCGATCGCCCTCGTCCTCATCTCCTTCGCCTCGTACACCCGCTATACCCGCGGTTCGATGCTCGAGGTCCTAGGCCAGGACTACATCCGCACGGCACGGGCCAAAGGCCTCAACGAACGTACGGTGATCATGCGGCACGCTATGCGCAATGCGCTGCTGCCATTGGCCTCGGTCGTTCCTGTCGACATCATCACGATGATCGGCGGCGCCGTCATCACGGAGACGATCTTCGGTTGGAACGGCATGGGCAAGCTCTTCATCGACTCGCTGAGACAGGCAGAGCTCGACCCGGTCATGGCCTACATCCTGATCACAGGCCTGCTCGCTATCATCGCCAACCTGGTCGCGGACTTCCTCTATGCCGTCCTCGACCCGAGAATCCGAGTGAACGCATGAGTACTGACAACGACAAACAGAACGCTCTCGCCCTCGACGAAGTCGGGGACAATGCGATCGAGTCGAAGGAGACCGAAGGTCTTTCCCAGGGCAAGATCGTCCTGCGCAAATTCCTCCGTCACAAAGGCGCGATGATCTCGATCGTCGTCCTTGTGCTGGTGGCCATCTTCGCCTTCAGCGCCCAGGGATTTGCGGGAATCCCCGGTTGGTGGAAGTTCAGCCATACGGCGTCCGGGCCCGTGGTCAACCCCGGCGGAGCCCCGACCTGGTCGTTTGCGAACTTCTTCTCACTCGGCGATCATCCCTTCGGTCAGGATGAGATCGGTCGTGACAACTTCGCCCGAGTGATGAAAGGGACGCAGATCTCTCTCGTCGTCATGTTCATCATCGGAATCGTCTGCCTGATCATCGGCACGGTCATCGGTGCTGTTGCGGGCTACTACCGCGGTTGGGTCGATTCGGTGCTCATGCGCATCACCGACGGCTTCGTCATCCTGCCGGTCATCGTCGTCGGATCGATCCTCGGTGTGCTTGTCGGCGGAGCGAACGGCCCGCTGCTCGGTGTGGCCCTCGGGTGCATCCTCTGGGTGGGTCTTGCACGTCTCGTCCGCGGCGACTTCATGTCGCTGCGCGAACGGGAGTTCGTTGATTCGGCCCGCGTGGCCGGAGCCAGCGACTTCCGGATCATGTTCAAGCACATGCTACCCAATGCCATGGGCGTCATCATCGTCAACACGACGCTGATCATGAGTCAGGCGATCGTGCTCGAAGCCTCGCTGAGCTACCTCGGCTTCGGCATCAAACCACCCGGCATCTCGCTGGGACAGCTCATCAGCGAATACCAGACCTCCTTCGCCACTCGTCCGTGGCTGTTCTGGTGGCCCGGCTTGTTCATCATCGTCATCGCCCTGTGTGTGAACTTCATCGGGGACGGTCTGCGCGACGCGTTCGACCCGCGGATGAAGACCATCCCGAGCTGGAGGAAGATGAAGAAGGCCGAGCGCATGGCACAGAAAGAGGCGAAGTGATGGCTGATAAGAATGCAGACGCCCAGCCGAAGAAGGGCTCCCCGATCCTCGAGGTCAATGACCTTGGAGTCCAGTTCTGGGTCAGTGACGAATGGTGGATGGCCGCCGAGCACCTCGACTACACGGTCAATGCCGGCGAGGTTCTTGCGATCGTCGGCGAGTCCGGCTCCGGAAAGTCTCAGTCGAGCATGTCACTGCTCGGTCTCCTGCCGAGCAACGGCCGTGCGACCGGCTCAGCGAAGCTCAACGGGCGTGAACTCATCGGCATGCCGCCGGAGAAGATGCAGGCCGTGCGCGGCAACGACATCTCCGTGATCTTCCAGGAGCCGATGACTGCGCTCAACCCGGTCTACACCGCCGGGTACCAGATCGTGGAGACCCTGCGCGTCCACCTCGACATCGGTCCCAGTGAGGCGAAGCAACGGGCGCTCGAGCTCATGCGGCTCGTGGAAATCCCTGATCCGGAGGATCGATTCCATTCGTTCCCGCACCAGCTCTCCGGCGGTCAGCGACAGCGCATCATGATTGCGCAGGCTCTGGCATGTCAGCCTAAGCTGCTCATCGCCGATGAGCCGACTACGGCGCTCGACGTCACGGTGCAGGCCGAGATCCTCAAGCTCATGCGCGAACTGAAGTCGAAGCTCGACGCCGGAATCATCCTCATTACCCATGACATGGGCGTGGTGGCGGATATGGCCGACCGCATCATCGTCATGCGTGCCGGCAAGGTGGTCGAATCGGGTACCGCGGAGGAGATCTTCTACAACCCGCAGCATCCGTATACGAAGCAGCTCCTCGAGGCTGTTCCCCACCTCGGCGAGGGTACCGACAGCGAAGCATTCGGCGCCAGCATCGGCGATGTCGAGGCCTCGCTGTCCGATATCACCTCCGATCAGGCTTCGCACGCCGATGACCCGGTCGGCCAGCCGGCCACCGGGGCCGGCGGTGACGGTCTCTCCGAGGCCGGAGCGGCCGATATGGCCGTGGCCGAGGCGCGCGCTCAGGTGACCGCGCAGGACCGTCCCGATATCGAGATGGACTCCACGGAGACGTACTACCATCCCGGTTCGCAGGCGGACTTCTCGAAGCCCTCTGCCCTGCAGCTGCGTGACGCCGCGATCGAGTACCCCGCAATCGGACGGAAGAAGGCCTTCCGCGCCGCTCATCACATCAATCTCATGATCGCCCCCGGCGAAGTCGTGGGCCTGGTGGGGGAGTCCGGTTCGGGTAAGACCACGATCGGGCGCGCCGCTCTGGGGCTGCTGCCCACCGTCGAAGGCGATATGGTCGTCAACGGCACGAGCATCAAGGGTCTGAGCAACAAGCAGATGAGGCCCCTGCGCAAGGAAGTCGGGATCGTGTTCCAGGATCCCGGTTCCTCGCTCAACCCACGACTGCCGGTCGGGGAGTCGATCGGTGAGCCGCTCTACCTCCACGAGGGGATGAAGGGGCCGGAGCTGAGCAAGCGGGTCGAGGAGCTGCTGACCGCGGTCGAACTGCCGACTTCGATGCGCAACCGCTACCCGCATGAGCTCTCCGGCGGTCAGCGTCAGCGCATCGGCATCGCCCGTGCCCTGACCCTGCGACCGAAGCTGCTCATCGCGGATGAGCCGACCTCGGCGCTCGACGTGTCCGTGCAGGCGAAGGTCCTCGACCTGTTCGAAGGCCTGCAGAAGGAATACGGCTTCGCGTGTCTGTTCATCAGTCACGACCTGGCCGTGGTCGAGCGCATCGCCGAGCGCATCGCGGTGATGCGCCACGGCTACCTCGTCGAGATCGGCAAGTCCTCGCAGGTTGTGTCGAACCCTGTCCACCCGTACACACAGCGTCTGCTGTCGGCGGTTCCGGTTCCGGATCCGCAGGAGCAGCGCAAGCGCCGGGAGGCCAGGGACGCGGTTCTCGAAGCCACGATGAACGCCTGAGTCCGCTCAAGCTGACGGCCACCTGCACGCGAGAGCGTGCGGGTGGCCGTATAATTGTCTGTTGGGTCCGGGCTGGACCGATCTCTCTATCTCAAAAAGGTTCTTGATGACTGAAGCCATCACACGACGGGAAAACCGCCGAAACGTAGCAATCGTCGCACACGTCGACCACGGCAAGACCACGCTGGTCGACGCCATGCTCCGGCAGACCGGTGTGTTCAGCGAACACGGCGACTTCGCCGAACGCGTCATGGATTCAGGCGACCTCGAACGCGAGAAGGGCATCACCATTCTCGCGAAGAACACCTCCGTCCTCTACAACGGACCCTCGGCCGGCGAGGACCCCATCGTCATCAATGTCATCGACACCCCCGGCCACGCCGACTTCGGCGGTGAGGTCGAGCGCGGACTGTCCATGGTCGACGGCGTCGTCCTCCTCGTCGACGCATCGGAAGGCCCGCTGCCGCAGACCCGCTTCGTCCTGCGCAAGACGCTGGCCGCGAAGCTGCCCGTCATCCTCGTGATCAACAAGACCGACCGTGCCGATGCCCGCATCGACGGAGTCGTCGAGGAAGCTCAGGACCTGCTCCTGGGTCTGGCCTCCGACCTCGCCGACGAAGTCCCCGACCTCGACGTCGACTCCGTCCTCGATGTGCCCGTCGTCTTCGCCGCCGCGAAGGCAGGTGCCGCCTCCCTCGAACAGCCCGCCGATGGAGCGGTCCCGGACAACCCCGACCTCGAACCGCTGTTCAAGACCATCCTCGAGACGATCCCGGCACCGGAGATCAACTCCGACGGCATCCTCCAGGCACACGTCACGAACCTCGACGCCTCGCCGTTCCTCGGGCGTCTGGCTCTGCTGCGCATCTTCGGCGGCACGCTGAAGAAGGGCCAGCAGGTCGCCTGGGCTCGCGGTGAAGAGATCAGCTCGGTGAAGATCACCGAGCTGCTCGAGACCCAGGGCCTCGACCGGGTGCCCGCCACGGAGGCCTCGGCCGGTGACATCGTCGCCGTCGCCGGCATCCCCGACATCATGATCGGCGACACGCTCACCGACATCAACAATCCGAAGCCGATGCCGGCGATCGTCATCGACGATCCGGCGATCTCGATGACCGTGGGCATCAACACCTCCCCGCTGGCCGGCCGTGAGAAGAACACTAAGGTCACCGCCCGCATGGTCAAGGACCGTCTCGACCAGGAGCTCGTCGGCAACGTCTCGCTCAAGGTCGTCCCGACCGAACGTCCCGACGCCTGGGAGGTCCAGGGCCGCGGTGAGCTGGCTCTGGCCATCCTCGTCGAGCAGATGCGTCGTGAAGGATTCGAACTCACGGTCGGCAAGCCTCAGGTTGTGACCAAGCAGGTCGACGGCAAGGTCCATGAGCCCTTCGAGGAGCTCACGGTCGATGTGCCGGAGGACTACCTCGGCGCCGTGACCCAGCTGCTGGCTGCCCGCAAGGGTGTCATGTCGACCATGACGAACCACGGCACCGGCTGGGTGCGGATGGAGTTCAAGGTTCCCGCACGCGGCCTCATCGGATTCCGCACTCGCTTCCTCACCGAGACCCGCGGCACCGGAATCGCGAACACGATCTCGGCCGGATACGGGCCGTGGGCCGGCAACATCGAGTTCCGCATCAACGGTTCGCTCGTGGCCGACCGCGCGGGAACAGTGACCCCGTACGCGATGATCAACCTGCAGGACCGCGGAACCTTCTTCGTCGAACCGACCTCCGAGGTCTACGAAGGCCAGATCGTGGGCGAGAACTCGCGCGCCGACGATATGGACGTCAACATCACGAAGGAGAAGAAGCTGACGAACATGCGTTCGGCTTCTGCTGACAGCTTCGAGAACCTCACTCCGCCGCGCAAGCTGACTCTCGAGGAGAGCCTCGAGTTCGCTCGAGAGGACGAGTGCGTCGAGGTCACCCCGGGTGCCATCCGCATCCGCAAGGTCGAACTCGATCAGAAGGAACGCGCAAAGCTCTACGCGAAGATGCGCCGCCAGAACGCCTGAGCCGGAATCCTTGATCCGGCAGCACCGAATGACCTCGAGCACCCAGGAACCAATGACTGTTACGCCACGCGTCCTCTTCGTGCACGCTCATCCCGACGATGAGACGATCACGACAGGCGGCACGATCGCCGAATTGGTCTCCGAGGGTGCCGAGGTCATGGTGCTCACCGCCACCCGCGGTGAGGGCGGCGAGGTCATCCCCGCAGAGCTGAAGCGGCTCGAGGGTGACCGGGCCGGTCTCGCCCGGGTCCGGGAGCAGGAGATCGCCGAGGCGATGCGTGCTCTCGGCGTGCGCATGCACACCTTCCTCGGCGGGACCACGCGCACCTTCGAGGATTCGGGAATGGAATGGGGGCCGGACGGTCACGCTCGGCCCGCGTCATCGATGACCGACAATGCTCTGTGCGCAGCTGACATCACGACCGTGGCCAGACACATCGCCGCTGTCATCGATGCCTTCGAACCGCATGCGATCATCACCTATGCCGCCAACGGGGGCTATGGTCACCCCGACCATGTGCGGGTGCACGAGGCCACGACTGCGGCATTCGACTTCGCCGAATGGCGGACCGGTCGGCTGCTCTACGTCGACATCCCCACCGAGGTGGCCCGCCGTTCGTTCGACCCGCACCAGGCAGGCTTCGCAGACACCGGATTCGCCCCCGCCGACACGATCCCGGCCAAACCACCGGTCGGTCAGATCGTCATCGACCAGGACGTCAGCGCGGTGCTGCCGGCGAAACGGGCAGCACTGGAAGCCCACCGCACCCAAGTGAGTGTCGCCGGCGGCTTCTTCGCCCTGTCCAACGGCGTCGGCCAGAAGATCGGCGACCGCGAATACTTCTCTATCGGAGCGGGGGCGCCGATCCCGTCCGAGATCCTCAGCGCCGGACCGGCCCCGCACGTGCTCACCGGACTCGACATCGCAGCGGTGGACGCTCAGGAGAACACGGCGGCGCAGCCCCTGCGACGGAGTCGCGCACCGCGGAAGCCAGGAGTCTTCGCCTACCTCCACTCCGCTGTTCTCGGACTGCTCATCGCCTTCCTCGGCACCATGCAGCACCTCAACGTCACGGTGGTCAACCTCGGCGAGACCCCGATCATCCTGCCGTGGGGGCTCGTGCTGGCCCTGGCCCTGGCCGCAGCGGGGCTGTGGCACCTGAAGACGATGTATCGCAGCAGCGCCCCGATGCTGGTCGCCGCCGTGATCATCGCCGTACTGTCCTTCGTCTTCGGTCAGCCGAAGTGGCTGCCCGGCGCCGATATGATCGTCACCGGACTGCTGCGTTCCGTTGTGTGGCTGCTCGGGCCGATGGTCCTGGCTGCTGTCTTCTCCTTCATCAACGTGCGCGGGCACGATCGCACTCGCTAGACTCGTGCGAACCGCACCGAATCAGTCGTTATCGACACCCTCGGGAGAATGATGCCGACCAATACCTTGTCCGATGGAACCTCGAACGCAGGCGGGCCCGACCCGTCCGACAACGGCGCCCGGAAGAAGAAGATCTGGCCCTTCATTCTCGTGGCCTTCGTCGTGCTGGCCGCCATCTATGTGGTGATCGGCTTCTTCAGCGGTCGTATGCTCGCACCGGGGACGACCGTGGCTGGGATCGACATCGGCGGCAAGTCAGCGACGGATGCCGAGAACACCCTGCGCAACGACCTGCGCGAGGACGCGGAAAAGGACATCGTCCTCAAGGCCGGAGAGCCGACGGCGAAGCTCGACCCGGAGACGGCCGGAATCACCTTCGACTCGGAAGCGACAGTCGAACGCATCACCGGCTTCAGCCTCGACCCCACCGTCATCTGGGACCGCCTGTTCGGCGAAGACGAGGTCGACCCCGTCATCAAGGTCGACGCTGAGAAGTTCGACAAGGCGACCGCGAAGGTCACCGAGTCACTGGCCGTCGAACCGAAAGACGCCGAACTCGAGTTCGACAAGACCACACCGAAGGTCAAGGACGGCAAGAAGGGCCAGACCGTCGACACCGCCGCCGTGCGCACAGCCGTCGACGATCATTGGCTGCGCACCGAGGATGCTCTCCCGGTCAGTCCGACGAGCGTCGATCCCGATATCACCACGCCCGAAGCCGAAGACATGGCCGACGGATTTGCGAAAGACGCCGTGAGCAAGGACCTCACGATCACGGCGAAGCCTGCGAAGGATGCGGACTCGGAGGTCAAGGGCGGTGACCTCACCGTGTCCCCGAAGACCGTCGCGAAGACTCTGACGTTCAAAGCCGAGGACTCGAAGCTCAAGCCAGTCTTCGATCAGGAGGCTCTGCAGAAGGCCGTGCTGGCGGCGAACAAGGACATCGGACGACCGGCCGAAGACGCGAGTTTCGAGATCAAGGACGGCAAGCCCGAGGTCGTGCCGTCCCGCAATGGAATCGGAATCAAGGCCAAGGAACTGACCGGCGCGGTCACCGACGCCATCAACGGCAAGGAGGACAAGCCCACGGTCACACTGGCCTCGGTCAAACCCGAGTTCACGACGAAGGACGCGAAGAAGGCCGATGTCTCCGACACCGTGTCCCACTTCTCCACCGGCTACAGCTCGGAACCCAACCGCGATACGAACCTGCGGGTGGCCGCGAAGAGGGTCTCCGGCACGGTTCTCAAACCGGGTGAGCAGTTCTCCCTCAATGAAGCTCTGGGCCAGCGGACCGCCGCAAACGGCTACAAACCTGCCGGCGTGATCTCCGAAGGGCAGATGAAGGAAGACTATGGCGGCGGCGTCTCACAGGTGTCGACGACCCTGTTCAATGCGGCGTTCTTCGCCGGCTTCGAACTCGACGAACACCAGGCGCATTCGCGCTATATCTCCCGCTATCCTGAAGGCCGGGAGTCGACCCTCGACTGGTCATCGATCGATATGAAGTTCACGAACAGCTCGAAGACTCCGGTCGTCCTCGACATGTACCTCAAAGACGGTGAGGTCCACGCGAAGGTCTTCGGCGTCAAGAAGTACGATGTGTCGGCCGACGCCTCGGATAGGTTCAATCACACCTCACCGGGGTCGGTCACCGAGAGCGGTCCATCGTGTTCTCCGCAGTCGCCGAAGGGCGGCTGGTCGATCCGGATCACTCGGACCATGAAGGACATCGCTTCGGGTCAGACCACGAAGGACGGCTTCACCACGGTCTACCGTCCGGTGAACAAGGTCGAGTGCAAGGGCTGAGCCCCCTTCGCGGGATTCCGACCGGCTGGCCGGTCAGCGTGCTTCGGCGTACCAGGACCGGTGACGCACTGTGGCTCCGAGAGAGGCGAAGAGGCCCAGCGATGCCTCATTGCTCGACTCGATGTCGACGAGGTAGGATCGGACCCCCCGTTGAGCGAGCAGCGCCGCCGCGGCTGCGGCCACCGAACGTCCGGCACCGCGTCGCCGCAGATCGGGACGGGTGATGAGGTTGGTGATGACACCCCACTTGCTGCGCTCGACCACCCTGCAGGCCGCCACCATAGTCCGGGATCCATCGGGATGCTCGGCATAGGCGGTGACGAACTCACACGGCTGATCGGCTTCAATGAGTGTCTTGAACGCCTCAGCCGAACCCGATTCCTCACCGGGGCTGCGCTGCGACGTCCATGCGGCGAAATGCTCGGAGGTCGGTGCATCGGAGACGTCGATGATCAGACCTGCCGCGGCCGCCTCGGCGGGGGAGGACGCACCGCCGGCTGCCTCTGCCGTGGCGCCGGTGAGCAGAAGTGTGGCCTCGGAAGGGGTGTAGCCGCGAGCTGAGAGCAGGGGAGCGAGCCCCTCACATTCTGGTGCCAGCGTCGAGGAATCGTCAGCGGAATAGATCTGGACGCGGCTCGGCTTGCCTCGGGTCCGATACCACTCCTCGACGGCGTCGAGCCCCTGTTCCCACCCGAGTCCGGTGTCGGTCACAGGCAGGCAGGAATTGGCGCGCCGGGTCGCGGATTCCGAATGACGCAGCAGCCAGCCCTTCTGCAGCAGGCTGACCTCGGCGGCCGCCTCGGAGCCTTCGTTGCGCAGATTCTCCACGTGCAGCCAGGACACGTCGTGAGGAAGCCAGGCGGCGGCCGAGATGCGCCGCAGATCCACGGCGGAGACGATCTCATGTGTGCGCCCGGCCTTCGTCGGAGCCGGGGGCACCTCGTGGACGAGGAGGATCTGGTCGCGAGCGATGCGCAGGGGACCGCGCTTCGTATCGATCTCGAGCCCCGCCTCGTCGACGGCTGTGACGACGCCGAGGGCATCCGACGTCGAATGGGTGTCACCGGGTGCGAGCGAATACCGCACGACCACTCGTCTGCCGGGCTGCAGATCGTCCACTTCTGGCCTTCCTCCGCGAAATTGATGCCCTCCCACCCTATGACACGCACGTCCCGGTCGGGTGCAGGCGTGAGCGGGGATGTCAGATGCAATGCGAATCACCTGAGACCGGTGGTCACGAGAATCGGGCGAAGGCGTATTGTGGGATGTATATGCGCACCATCTGTGAGTCTTTCGAGGAGTCAGCCCAGTGACGTACATCATTGCCCAGCCCTGTGTCGACCTCAAGGACAAGGCCTGTATCGACGAATGCCCCGTCGACTGCATCTACGAGGGCGAACGCAGCCTGTACATCCACCCCGACGAATGCGTCGACTGCGGTGCGTGCGAACCGGTGTGCCCCGTCGAGGCCATCTTCTATGAGGACGATGTGCCCGATGAGTGGGAAGAGTACTACAAGGCCAACGTCGAATTCTTCGACGACCTCGGTTCGCCCGGCGGTGCCGCGAAGCTCGGCAACACAGGCAAGGACCACCCGATCATCTCCGCCCTGCCGCCGCAGAACCACGACGACTGACCGATGACGAACACCTTCGGACTCAACCTCCCGGACTACCCCTGGGACCGTCTCACGGAATACCGCAACCGGGCCGCCGAGCATCCCGACGGAGTGTGTGACCTCTCCATCGGCACTCCGGTCGACCCCACCCCCGAGGTGATCCGGCGTGCTCTGTCGGACGCAGGGGATGCGCACGGGTACCCGACGACCGCCGGAACCGCACAGCTTCGTGAAGCCATCGCCTGGTGGTACGAGAACTGGCATTCTGTTCAGCTCGATCCCGCCACCGAGATCCTGCCGACTGTGGGCTCGAAGGAGCTCGTAGCCTGGCTGCCGACCCTGTTGGGGCTGCGCGAGCGAGGACTGGCCGTCGCCTGTCCCTCCGCCGCCTACCCGACCTACGAGATGGGTGCGACGATCGCGGGCGTCGAATGCCGCCGCCTCGACGCCGCGCAGATCATCGACGGGGAGTCATTGGACGGTGTCGGTCTGCTGTGGATCAACACGCCGAGCAACCCGACCGGTGAGGTCCTCGACGTCGACACCCTCGCCGAGGTGGTTCGCCGTGCTCGTGCCGCCGGAGTCGTCGTCGCATCGGACGAATGCTACGGACTGCTCAATTGGGAATCCGATGAGCCGGCGCCGAGCGTGCTTGCAGCCGCGGGGGAGTCGAATGCCGGTGTGCTGAGTGTGTACTCGATGTCGAAGCAGTCGAACCTCGCCGGCTACCGCGCGGCGTTCGTCGCCGGTGACGCCGAGCTCATCTCCGACCTCACCCGCTCACGCAAACACGCGGGAATGATCGTGCCGTTCCCGATTCAGGCAGCCATGGTGGCCGGACTCCGCGACACCGAGCACGTGCTGGCGCAGAAGGAGACCTACCGGTCGCGACGTGAGCAGCTGCGTTCAGGTCTCGAAGAATACGGATTCCGCATCGACCATTCGACCGCCGGTCTCTACCTGTGGTCGACCGCGGACAAGAACTGCTGGGAGTCCCTGTCCGACCTTGCCGAACTCGGCATCGTGGCGGGTCCCGGAGAGTTCTACGGAGCAGCGGCTGCCGACCATGTGCGGATTGCGCTGACCGCCACCGACGAACGCATTCGAGCCGCGGCCGAGCGCCTTGGGGCCGCCGCGAAATGATTGCGGGGGTGGGGCACGGTGCGAAGGAGCCGACGGTTTCCGAGCGTCCGCTAAGTTCCTGCTAAGACTTCATGCAGGACGAAAAACTGTTATCTGCCCTGGTCAGACGTATTACCACCCAGTAAATGAAGCGTGCAGTGATTTTCTGATTCCCGCAGTTGTCGGTAGTCTTTGAAAGAACTGTGCAAAACACCTCAGGAAGTTCTTGGGGTCGGTCAACGGTGAGGAGATCGAATGACTTCGGAGGCGAACCTCAGGATCGCTGATACGGAGCTGACACTGCCCGAGGTGTCAGCAACAGCGGGCAACAACGGATACCGTATCGGTTCTCTGCTCAAAGAGACCGGCGCGGTCACATACGATCCAGGGTTTGCCAACACTGCAACCACCTCGTCGTCCATCACCTACATCGATGGTGACAACGGTGAGCTGCAGTACCGCGGGTACCCGATCGAACAGCTCGCGGAACAGTCGAACTTCGTCGAAGTCTGCTACCTCCTCATCTACGGTGAGCTGCCGACTCAGGAACAGTACGATGCCTTCGACGCTCGCCTGCGCGGACACACCATCGTCCACGAGGACCTGCGGCGCTTCTTCCGTGCGTTCCCGTACGACGCTCATCCGATGCCTATGGTTGCAGCTGCCGTCGCGGCTTTGTCGACGTTCTACCAAGATGACCTCGATGTCTTTGACGAAGACCAGATCGACACCTCGTCGTTCCGTCTGCTCGCGAAGATGCCGACCATCGCGGCACTTGCGCATCGGAAGAACATGGGCCTGCCGGTCATCCACCCGGATAACTCGCTGAGCCTCGTGGAGAACTTCCTGCGAGTGAACTTCGGTGTTCCCGCTGAGGAATACGAACCGGATCCGCTGGCGGTCAAGGCCATGGATCAGCTGTTCATCCTCCACGCCGATCACGAGCAGAACTGCTCGACCTCGACGGTTCGGCTCGTCGGCTCGTCGCAGGCCAACGTGTTCCAGTCGATCTCGGCCGGCGTCAACGCCCTGGCCGGACCGCTGCACGGCGGCGCGAACTCCGCAGTGCTCGAGATGCTCGAGCAGATCGCGGCCTCCGATGACGGACCGAAGAAGTTCATGGAACGCGTGAAGAACAAGGAAGACGGCGTCCGTCTCATGGGCTTCGGCCACCGCGTGTACAAGAACTACGATCCGCGCGCGAAGATCATCAAGAAGACGGCTGACGAGGTTCTCGCTCGGTCCGGCGGCGACCCGCTGCTCGAACTGGCTCAGCAGCTCGAAGAGATCGCGCTGGCCGATGACTACTTCGTCGAGCGCAAGCTCTACCCGAACGTCGACTTCTATACGGGCCTCATCTACAAGGCTCTCGGATTCCCGACGAATATGTTCACCGTGCTCTTCTCGGTCGGTCGCCTGCCCGGCTGGATCGCCCAGTGGCGCGAGATGATCAAGGACCCCGAGACGAAGATCGGCCGTCCCCGCCAGATCTACACGGGCGAATACAACCGGAACTACAAGGACATCAGCGAACGCTGAGTCCCGAGGCGCTCGGCCGTCCGCTTCACCGCGAACGGCTGAGCGCAGTCACGGCATGATGAGTGTCGCAGCAGACGCAACGGCGTCGGAGCAGAATCCTCTGCCCGACGCCGTTGCGCATTCACGAGTCGGTGTCGTGCGGCCGCTCCTTCCCCCTCCCGCGCCGGCTGCGATGTTCCGCGTTGCCTTTTGCCGCAGGTGCGTTTCTCCGGCAGGCCTCCCGCCGCTAACACTTCCTCACCGCGGGCCTTCGTTCGCCATCCCGCACCGGTAGTGCCACTATGCGCTGGTGGTGGCTTCTCCTACACGTACCGGGGCATGCGTCACCGTTCGTGCCACAACCTCCTGCAGGAACGCGTTGATGTGCCAGTGCCGGTGGGGGATGCGGGGCTTCCCGGCGAAGAACCATCGAAGGCACGCTGCTTCTGCAGCTGCCAGCAACCCTCACCGCTGGTGACTGTACCTACACTTCCTTGATCATCCCTCACCCTTCGTTCCACAACCGCCTGCAGGAACGGGGCGTTATGGCACGCGCGAGGTGTTTTGCCTCTAGCGGAGTGGCTTGAGACGAGGCATGGTGGATGCATGCTCGCAAGCGAGGCAGATGCGTCCTTGTTCGCAGGGGCTTCAGCGAAGGGACGCGATATCGCAGGAGTGAATGCGCTGAGGGCGCGTCCACATGATGTGAACGCGCCCTCGGCTGCTCATCGCAGGCGATTCGGCTTCAGCCTCACCGTCCGCAAGGTGCCCTCATCTTTCCAGCGAACGGCAGGTCGGTCGATCAGACCCGTTTCGCCGGTCGCCGGCGGCTGGCTCAGTGGAGGTCGGGGTTGAGCTCGATGCCCTTTGAGTCGCGAGCGATCGCCTCGACGGTGCCGGTGACAGAATTGCGGCGGAAGAGGATGTTGTTCTTCCCGCTGAGTTCGGCGGCTTTGACCACGGCATCGCCTTCGCCGGGGACCGTCACGCGAGTGCCTGCAGTGATGTAGAGACCGGCTTCGACGATGCAGTCATCGCCGATGGAGATGCCGACACCGGCGTTCGCACCGAGGAGGCTGCCCGAGCCGATGGAGATGCGGTGCGTGCCGCCGCCGGAGAGAGTGCCCATGATCGAGGCTCCGCCGCCGATATCCGATCCGTCTCCGACGACGACGCCCTGAGAGATGCGGCCTTCGACCATGGCCGACCCGAGCGTCCCGGCGTTGAAGTTCACGAAGCCTTCGTGCATGACGGTGGTGCCGGGAGCCAGGTGAGCGCCGAGGCGGACACGGTCGGCGTCGGCGATGCGCACACCGGAGGGGATGACGAAGTCCGTCATCCGCGGGAACTTGTCGAGCCCGTACACGGCAACAGGGCCGCGGGCGAGGAGCTTGGCGCGAGTGACCTCGAAGTCCTCGGGGGAGCAGGCGCCGAAGGAGGTCCACACGACATTGGCGATATGACCGAAGATTCCGTCGAGGTTGACATCGTTGGGGGTCACGACGCGGTGGGACAGTGCGTGCAGACGCAGGTAGGCGTCGGCCGCCGAGGCGGGACCGGCGTCGAGATCGATCGTGGTGGTGACGACCTCGGAGCGGGTGCCGCGGGCCTCATCGGTGCCCACCAGGGCGTCGAGACCGTCGTCGGCGGCGCGAGCGGTGGCGGCCGCCTCGGCGGTGTCGTGGGTATCACCGGTGCTCAAGGCGGGGTACCAGACGGAGAGGACGGTGTCGGAATGGATCGTGGCGAGTCCACGTGCGGAAACGATGCGTTCTGTCATGCCTCAAGCCTAGACGGTGGCGCCGTACTAGGCTAAGAGACATGACTGTCGATCCATCTGCTGAGACTGATGCCATATTCGCGCCCGCCGGCGACCTCGGCGAGTACCTGTTCGCCGCGGTGGGTGACCCGGCCGAACTCACCGGCCGACTGTGCGCCATCGAATCCGTGTCCGGGAACGAAACCGTCCTGGCCGATGCCGTCGTCGCTGTCCTGGAGAGGATCAGCGCGGGTCCGGGACCGGAGCTGGAGATCCTCCGCGACGGAGACACCGTCATCGCTCGCACGAACCTGGGTCTGGCCGAGCGCATCGTCGTCGCCGGCCACCTCGACACCGTTCCCGTCGAAGACAACCTTCCGCCCGTGCGCACCCACATGTCCGGAGACGAGTACCCCGATGATGAGGTCATCTGGGGACGGGGCGCCTGCGATATGAAGGCCGGAGTGGCGATGCAGCTGTCCACCGCGGCCGCGCTGACCAGTCCCAACCGCGATGTCACCTGGGTCTTCTACGACCATGAGGAGGTCGATGCCTCACTCAACGGACTCGGCCGCGTCTCCCGCAACCATCCTGATTGGCTGGTCGGTGACTTCGCGATCCTCGGCGAACCCTCGAACGCCTCCGTCGAGGGCGGCTGCAACGGAACCATCCGCGTCGACGTCACCACCACCGGAGTCCGCGCTCACTCGGCTCGTGCATTCATGGGTGTCAACGCCATCCACGCCGCCGCCGAGATCCTCACCCGGCTCGCCGAATTCGAGACCGGCACCATCGCGGTCGATGGGCTCGACTATCGCGAATCTCTGTCCGCCGTGAACATCCGCGGGGGAGTCGCCGGCAACGTGGTCCCCGACGAGTGCGTGGTGTCCGTGAACTACCGCTTCGCTCCGAGCAAGTCAGCTGCCGAGGCGGAATCCGTCCTGCGCGAGCTGTTCACCGGTTTCGACCTCGTCGTCACCGATGCCGCCGAGGGGGCCCGCCCCGGACTCGACAGGGCGATCGCCCAGGACTTCATCGACACACTCGGACTGTCCCCGGCACCGAAGCTCGGCTGGACGGATGTGTCCCGATTCAGCGCACTCGGCGTTCCGGCTGTGAATTTCGGTCCCGGCAACCCTCTGTACGCCCATAAGTCGGATGAGCATGTGAGAGTCACCGAGGTGGAGCAGGC
This sequence comes from Brevibacterium sp. MGP-B1, assembly GCF_057766545.1. NCBI lineage: Bacteria > Bacillati > Actinomycetota > Actinomycetes > Micrococcales > Brevibacteriaceae > Brevibacterium > Brevibacterium sp. MGP-B1. Next base: position 940,796 of record NZ_CM173407.1, read on the forward strand.
CACCGCAACTCTGCGCAGCTATCTTCAGGGCCGGTGAACGAGATGACCAGAGCGACAGACGACGTCGATGGCGAGCTTTCGAGTGCTCCCGGGCGCCATTCTGCCGACGATCCGGCGGACGACCCGATAGGTGACCGGGGAGACGACACAACAGGCCACCCAACAGGCGACCCGGGCTTCTACAGCAAGGGCCCGCTGCGGCTGAGCGGTGACCAGGTGCCGGAGACGACGACGGACCAGCGCCTCCTCGATTCGAAGTCGGGCACCGACTGGGTGCATGAGGACCCGTGGCGTGTCATGCGCATCCAGGCCGAGTTCGTCGAAGGATTCGGCTCGCTGGCCGAGATCGGTCCTGCAGTGTCGATCTTCGGCTCAGCCCGTCTGAAAGCCGACACCCAGGCCTATGCGGACACCCGCGAGATCGCTCGCCGCATCGCCGAGAACGGCAATGCGATCATCACCGGCGGGGGACCCGGAATCATGGAGGCCGGCAACCTCGGTGCCTGTGAGGGCGGGGGAGTGTCCATCGGGCTCGGCATCGAGCTGCCCTTCGAGACCGGACTCAACAAGCATGTCGAACTCGGCGTGAACTTCCGCTACTTCTTCGTCCGCAAGACCATGTTCCTCAAATACTCGCGCGGATTCGTCGTCATGCCCGGCGGCCTGGGCACTCTGGACGAGCTGTTCGAGGCCTTCACCATGGTCCAGACCGGCAAGATCACCTCATTCCCGATCGTGTTGTTCGGGACCGACTACTGGCGCGGGCTCGTCGACTGGATGCAGAACACCCTGCTGGCCGCGGGGACGATCAGCGAAGCGGACATGCACATGTTCACTCTCACCGATGACATCGACGAAGTCGTTGCCGCAATCGGACCGGCACGCGGCCAGGACTCGGTCGTGGCGAATCCTGCGAACGGTCGACCATGAGGGGCGACATCTCATCAGTTCCGGAGGGCGAACGGTTCGATCTCGCCCGTGCCCGGCCCGGAACCCCGGCGATCATGGCCGTGATCAACCGCACCACAGATTCGTTCTACGAATCCGCCGCCACTCTCGAGGAGGCGTCCACGGCGGTGGAGGCGGCCGCCTCGGCGGGTGCTCAGATCGTCGATATCGGGGGAGTGCGCGCCGGCCGCGGACGGGAGATCACCGTGGCCGAGGAGATCGACCGAGTGTGCCCGACCATCGAGGCCGTCGCCAGGTCCCACCCGCACGTGCTCATCAGCGTCGACACCTGGCGTCATGAAGTGGCTGAGGCCGCCTGCCGGGCCGGTGCGGGACTGCTCAACGACACCTGGGCCGGGAGCGACCCGAAGCTCGCCGAGGTGGCCGCCCGACATGATGTCGGCATCGTCTGCTCCCACACAGGGGGATTGGATCCGCGCACCGACGCCCACCGCAACCGCTATGGCCTGCAGGCCGGTGACGTCGTCGATTCCACATTGGCAGGCGTCATCGACCTCGCCGAGGCGGCGCGTGCAGCAGGGGTGCGCGAAGACCGGATCATCATCGATCCCACTCCCGACTTCGGGAAGAACACGTACCACTCGCTTCGTCTGCTGCGTGAACTCGACCGATTCGCCGCCACCGGCTATCCGGTGCTGCTGGCGATCTCACGCAAGGATTTCGTCGGTGAGGCCATCGGTGAGGTCGCCCCGTCGGACCGGCTGTACGGAACGATCGCCGCGACCGCGCTGGCCATCGAGAAGGGAGCGGCGATGATCCGCACCCACGATGTCAGGGCCACTGCCGACGCCATCGACGTGACCGTGGCGATCACCGGCGAAGGGGCTCCGAGACACACCGTGCGCGGACTGCGCTGAGCATTCCGTGCAGGCGCCTATGTGAAAATGGGGGCATGCCTCTGTGGATTGTCATCGGTGTCGCAGCTGCGGTCTTCGTCCTCGTATTCGTCGTCGCAGCGACCTTCAACGTCTTCTCTTCCGAAACCGTCGACGAGGCTGAAGAGAGCTGGACCGGGTTGCCGGCGGAGTTCACCAGCAAGGACCTGGAATCGGTGAGGTTCCGTCCCGCCCTGCGCGGCTACCGGATGGAAGACGTCGACGCTGCCATGGCGATGCTGCGGGTGCGCCTGAGCGAACTCGAAGCCGCAGCCGCCCCCGCCGAGGCGGCACTCCCAACCAGCCCGACAACCGCCCCTGACGGACCGGAAACGGCTGCCGGACCACGATGAGCCGCCCCGCAGACCTCCCCGGAATCACCCTCGCCCCCGAAGTCTTCGACTCCTCCCGTTTCAGCCGCCTCGGCGCACTGTTCATGGCTCTGCCCGTATGGCTGCAGGCCGTGGCAGTGTACTTCGCCTCCCGCGTCGTGAGCATGTCGATCTTCGCCGCAGTCCTCAAACGGCAGGACCCGGCGAACTGGTCGTCGTCGCCGGTGACGACGACGCTCAATGACTTCCTCAATTTCTGGGACGGCGGCTGGTACGGGCGCGTCGCCGATGAGGGCTATCCCCGCATCCTGCCCGTCGACGAATCCGGAGCGGTCGCGGAGAACCAGTGGGCGTTCTATCCGCTGCACCCCTCGATCGTGTCCACTCTGGCCGACCTCACGGGGCTGAGCTACGAGGTCATCTCGCCGATCGTGTCCACGATCGCGGCTGGTCTGGCCTCGATCGTCATCCTCCACCTCTTCCGGAAGTACGTCGATGCCGGTCAGGCGCTGATGGGCCTGGCGCTCGTGATGTTCTTCCCGCCGGCCGCGATCTTCTCCACCGGCTATGCCGAATCACTCACCCTCCTGCTGCAGGCGTCGGCGCTCTTCCTCGTCGTCGAACGCCGCTATCTCACCGCGATCCCGGTCGTCGCCTTCATGGATCTGTCGCGGCCGATCGGTGTGGCGTTCTCGTTCTTCATGCTCTTCCACCTCATCGACCGCTTCCTCCGCCGCCGCAGCGATCCGTATCCGACCGGCGAGGTGATCCGGTCCTGGACCCTGGGTGTGCTCTCCTGCGCAGCGGCCCTCATCCACCCGGTCCATGCCTGGTGGGCAACGGGATCGCTGACGGCCTATACCGACACCGAGGCGGCCTGGCACACCGGCGAGACCACGTTCGTCGTCCAGTGGGTGGCTCGGTCGATCAGCCTCATCGGTCCGCTCGGTCCGGTGCTGCTCGTCATCGTCGTCGCCGGAATGCTCGCGTTGATCTTCTCCCCGGCGGGAGCGCATATGGGCCGGACGCTGCAGCTGTTCTGCCTCGGCTACGGCCTGTACCTGCTCATCTTCTTCAACCCGCAGACCTCCACTCTGCGTCTGCTGCTGCCGTTGTTCCCGCTGGCCCTGACGTTGTCGCTGGTGCGCTCACGAGGCTATCGGGCCGCGATGCTGGTGGCTTATATCCTGCTTCAGATCGTGTGGGTCGCCTACCTGTGGCACTTCACTCCGCCTGCCGATCTGCCGCCGTGACCGTCGGTCGGGCCGCCGTGATCGCCTGCTGATCTGCCGCCGTGACCGTCCGTTGGGCGGGAGAGTTACCGGGAACGCGCGGATCATGGAATAATCGTAGGTACATCATTCGGTCCACCTGGTGTGAACCGTCTTTGAATGACAACGGAAGGAAGAGCCCATATGGCAGCCCAGAAACCCCGCACCGGCGACGGACCTCTGGAAGTGACCGAAGAAGGCCGAAGCATGGTGATGCGGCTTCCAGTCGAAGGCGGAGGCCGTCTGGTGATCGAACTCAGCAGAGATGAAGCCACCGGACTCCACGACACTCTCGCCCAGACGCTGGGGCTCTGAGCCGACGGCCGCGGAACACGGCCGGACGGAGACGCACGAACAGCAGAGACTTACCTGTAAGTCTCTGCTGTTGTCGCATTCACCGGGTCTTCTGCAGCAGCAGCAGCCCTTCTCCGATGGGCAGCAGCACCCGCTCGAGGTGCTCCTGTTCCGCGATGCGGTTGAGCATGCTCCGTGCCGCCTGGGTCCGGGGACTGCGATCGACGGGATCGGCGACGGCGCCCTTGAGCAGAGTCTTGTGGATGACCAGCAGGCCCTGGGCATCGAGCAGTCGGAGCGAGGGCTGGATCATCCTCTCCAGGTTGCCCGGCTCCACGTCGATGAAGACCATGTCATAGGCCGAAGGCGCAAGGCGTTTGAGCACCTCTTCGGCTCGACCGCTCATCAGCCGCAATCGCCCCGGCCGGATTCCGGCCATGTCGACGAGGTCTCGAGCTGCGCTCTGGGTCGTCGAATTCGTGTCGATCGACGTCAGTATCCCGGCGGTCGGCATCCCGCGCAGAAGTGACAGTGTCGACGTTCCCACACCGGTGCCGACCTCGACCGCCGCAACCGGGGTGAGCAGTCGGGCCAGCAGCGTCAGCGTCCTCGCCGTGGTTTGGGACACCGGTGCGATCCCGAACTCATGAGAGTGGGTGCGAGCGGCGTCGAGCAGCGGATCGGGACCGTTGTACTGTTCCGAGAAGGTGAGATCACCTGCATTTTCGCGTGCCAACCGGCCCCTCCCTTCTGGTGCTGAGTTCTCCCAAGTCTAACCGCAATCGGGGTCGGTTCCGTGGCTGCGCCACAGCCGATCGAGTTCATCGAGATCGAGGAACGCCGCGCGTCCGACCCGCTCATGAGAATGCGGTGTGCCCTCCTCTTCCCAGTGGATGCGGGCTCGGGCGAAGATCTCAGGCGGCAGGATCCCGGCCGCGTTGACGACTCGCCACCAAGTGACGTTCGATCCGAATTCACGCATCACCCGTCCGACGTAGCGGGGCGAGCAGTCGGCAACGGCGCCGACTGTCCCATAGGCGACGACGCGCGCCGTGGGCACGAGTTCGATGACGCGCAGCACTCGTTCGACGGCTATCTCGTCCACTGCACCTCCCGGCAGGATCGGGATGTCGAACCTGAGCTGACCATGAGTCGATGCTACCTCCGTGCACGGTAGACTTGAGACCATGTTCGGTATCAACGGCACCGAAATGGTGATTCTGGTCGTTGTGGCGTTGGTCGTCATCGGACCCAAACGCCTGCCCGAATACGCTCAGAAGCTGCGGGACTTCGTGCGGCAGATGCGTCGCATGGCCGAAGGCGCAAAAGACAGCGTCCGACGCGATTTCGGCGACGACTTCAAGGACGTGGACTGGCAGAAGCTCGATCCGCGCCAGTACGATCCCCGCCGCATCGTACGTGAGGCACTCGTCGAAGAGGATGCGGCCATCCGCGAGTCCAAACGTCAGGAGCGGGCCTCTGAGGAATCGTCATCCGCTGAGTCCTCCGGTGCTGCCCTGTCCGCTCAGACCGACACCGAGGCGGCCCCCACCCGAGAGAAGTCACCCATCGAACGATTCCAAGCTCAGATCGACCAGCGCGACCGTTCCGCTGCGGCACCGTTCGACCCCGAAGCCACCTGAGCCACCCTTCGGAAGCCACCTGGGCTTGAGGCCGACGGCGTCTGCTGGGAATGTTGCATTCCCGCCTCCGTGCAAGCGTCAGCCGCTCAGTTCTTCATCACCGCGGGATGCTCGGGATTCGAGCACAGCTCATCGCCGTAGCCGCGGCAGAAGTACGACCCGCCCTTCTTCCACTCGATCCCGGAGAAGAGCTCGCGCACGGTCACTGCGTAGAGGCCCTTGTCCGCCACGGCTGAGAACACCTCCGGAGCCGCCTTCGCGGTCGACGGATGAATGGAATGCATGAGCACGATTGATCCGGGCCGAGTCTGAGACTGCACGCGTCGGACCGTCTTCTTCGCATCTCTGTGCTGCCAATCTCCGGTATCGACGTCCCAGATGATCGCAGGGTCGCCCAGAGCATGTGCTGCGCGTTTGTCGAGGGCACCGTACGGCGGACGGACGAGGGGCTCGTCCTTCACCCCGACCGATCGCAGCGAACTGTCCGTCCGGTCGAGTTCTCTGCGGATCGTCGCCGAGGAGGTCTTGTCCATCTGCACATGCGAAAACGTGTGATCGTCGACTTCATGGCCGGCGGCGATGATGCGCTCGGCCACTTCGGGGTAGGCATCTGTGTTCTTCCCGAGGAAGAAGTATGTCAGTCGGATGTTCGCCTGAGCGGCGGCGTCGAGGATCGTCTGCTCGGTCTTCGCCTCTCCGGGACCGTCGTCATAGGTCAGCGCCACACAGGGCAGCAGCGCGCAGGAGAAGTCGGGGGAGCGCAGATCGATCGGCGGAGGCAGTTCGAGACTGCTGTGCAGCGCCTTCTGGACACGGACGCCGATGGAGGACAGATCGGTGTCGGAGACCGCGTCGTCATTCATCGTCAGCGTGCCGGTGTCATCGGCTCCGACGGCTGCCGGGTCGACCGGTGCGGCGAAGAGCCGGCGGGCATTGACTGTGCTGTCGTGGGCGAGATCGGTCAGCAGCAGCCTTGTCTGCGGATGCGGCGACTGAACATCGACTGCGGTCACGATGAATTTCCCCCCGCTGGCCAACACCCGAGTGCTGATGTCCACAGCACGCGGGTCGACTCGAGACGCAGGAGCGTCATCGATGCTGGTCTGCGCTGGTATGAAAGCCGTCGCCGGCCACCTGTGGACAGGTGCTGTCTGAACGGGGTCGAAGGCAGCACGGTCGGCAAAGCCTCCGGAATCGTCGATCAGGGACAGCACATGTTCTTCGATCGCCGCGTTCAAAGAGGCGGCCGTGGGCAGTCCGAAGGTGTGGACGTCCAGTCGAGGCGTGCGCTCGTCTGAGACGACCGCATAGCTGCGCAGCACCGAGGAGAGAGTGTCCCGGTTCTCGGCGGCGACCGCTCGCTGCGAGGGTTCTGCCGACCGTCCGGGGGTGGGGCCATCTCGAAGCGCAGTGACGACAGCTCCGGCCAAGAGGACGAGGACGGTCAGAGCGCTGAGGCCGGCGAAGACAGAGTAGACGAGGGTGTCACGAGGGGAGAGGGGAGACACTGACTCAGACCGGGCTCAGGCCCAAGGATCTGCCGGACAGACCGCGACTGCGTCGCCGCAGCGAGTCCGCAAGGGTGTCGAAAGCCCTCGCCGCAGGCGAATCGGGACTGCCGAGCACGACCGGGGTGCCCGCGTCCGAGCCTTCCCGCAGACGAGTGTCCAAGGGAATCTGAGCGAGCAGTGGAACCTCACGGTCGAGGGTAGCGGCAAGGTTCTCGGCCACGCTGGCACCTCCGCCGGAGCCGAACACCTCCATCCGGGTGCCGTCGGGCATCTCCATCCACGACATGTTCTCGATGACTCCCGCCAACGTCTGCTTCGTCTGTGTGGCGATGGACCCCGCGCGCTCGGCTACCTGGGCGGCCGCCGACTGCGGTGTGGTGACGACGAGGAGCTCGGATCCGGGCAGCAGCTGGGCCACGGAGATCGCGATATCACCTGTGCCGGGAGGCAGATCGAGCAGCAGCACATCGAGGTCGCCCCAGAACACATCGGTGAGGAACTGCTGCAGAGCGCGATGGAGCATCGGACCGCGCCAGACGACGGCCTGGCTCGGCGGGACGAACATGCCGATGCTCATCACCTTCACGTCGTGGGCGACCTGCGGCAGGATCATCTCATCGACTCGGGTCGGCTTGCCGGAGAGACCGAGCATGCCCGGGATGGAGAAGCCGTAGATATCGGCATCGACGATGCCGACGCGCAGGCCCTTGTCCGCCAGCGACACGGCAAGGTTCGCGGTCACCGACGATTTGCCGACGCCGCCTTTTCCGGACGCGACGGCATAGACCTTCGTCAGCGATTCCGGGCGATTGAAGGGGATATCGCGGGTGCCGGAGCCCTGCAGCTTCTCCTTCATCTCCTTGCGCTGTTCGGGGGTCATCGTGCCCAGAACGACAGCCACCTCGGTGACTCCGTCGACGCCGGCCACCGCAGTCTCGGTGTCTTTGGTGATCGTGTCCTTCAGCGGGCACCCGGCGATCGTGAGGAGAACTGTGACGGTGACCTTGCCGCCTTCTATCACGATCGATTCGACCATATCGAGTTCGACGATGCTGCGGCGGATCTCAGGGTCGATGACCCCGGTCAGCGCCTCTCTCACGGCGTCCTCTGAGGGACCAGTCATGCCCACGTCCTTTCCTTCCCGGAACAGTGCTCCCGGGCCTTCAACACTACCGCTTCGGCGGTCGTCTCGTCATCCGCCTCGAGGGCCGCCTCGGCGCTGCTCGGAGGCCCGGGGGTCGACCTTGCCGGCCTTGTCTTCGTCCTGCCTCTCCTCCTCGAGCTCCTTGAGCAGATCCTTGAGCTCGGAGCGGATGAAGTCACGAGTGGCGACCTCACGCATGGCGATGCGCAACGCAGCCACCTCTCGTGCGAGGTACTCGGTGTCGGCCAGGTTGCGTTCGGCGCGCTGCCGATCATGTTCGAACTCGACGCGGTCCCGGTCGGTGCTGCGGTTCTCCGCGAGCAGGATCAGCGGAGCAGCATACGAGGCCTGCAGGGACAGGATGAGGGTCAACAGCGTGAAGTTGAGCGACCGCGGGTCGAACTGCCACGACTCCGGCAGCAGGGTGTTCCACAGCAGCCACACCGCACAGAACACGGTCATCCCGACGAGGAACGCCGGAGTGCCCATGAACCGGGCGAACGCTTCGGCACCGCGTCCGAAGGTCTCGGGGGAGACGGTGAAGCTGGGCAGTCGGCGCTTGCTCGACCGTGGGATCTCGAAATCATCGACGGCCATATCTACCCCCTGCTGCGATCGTCTCGACCGGTGGTTCGCCAGTCCTCGGGCAACAGCTCGTCGAGGACGTCATCGACGGTGACCACACCGACGAGGCGATCGTTGTCGTCGGTGATCGGCACCGACACCAGATTGTATGCGGCCAGCAGCTTCGCCACCTCGCCGAGCGGAGTCTCCGGCGACAGCGGCTCGACCTCGGTGTCGAGCATGATGCCCACGGCCTCGTGCGGCGGATGACGCAGCATCTCCTGGATGTGGACGAGACCCAGATACTTGCCCGTCGGGGTCTCCACCGGCTGCCTGCAGACGAAGACCGCGGCGGCCAGAGCCGCAGGCAGGTCTTCCCGTCGGACATGGGCCAGCGCCTCGGCGACAGTGGCTTCCGGGGTGAGGATGACCGGTTCGGTCGTCATCAGACCGCCGGCGGTGTCATCGTCGTACGCCAGCAGCGTACGCACATCTTCGGCCTCGTCCGGTTCCATCAGAGTCAGGAATCGCTCGGCCTGTTCATCACTGAGCTCGCCGAGGAGGTCGGCCGCATCGTCTGGAGCCATCTCCTCGAGCACGGTCACGGCTCGTTCGGTCTCGAGCCCAGTGAGGATCTCGATCTGAGTCTCGGCCGGCAGCTCCTCGACGACATCGGCAAGGCGTTCGTCATCGAGGGCTCGGGCCACCTGGAGGCGGCGAGCGGCGTTCATCTCGAAGAGCACATCGGCGAGGTCGGCAGGCTTCGTGTCCTGATAGGCGGCGATGAGCTGGGTGGCTTCCTGATCGACCTCGGAATCCACAGGATGGTCGGCATCCGTCCAGTCGATCTGCTTGGTCTCGCCGCGGCGGCGGAACGCGGCGAAGGCGCTGCGTTCGGGCACACGACGCACGAACAGCCTGGTGACCTCCCAGTCCTTGTTCACCTGCTGTTCGATGCCGACGTCCTCGACGAGCACCGGTGAGTTGTCCTCGCGCAGACGCAGCCGTCGGTCGAGCAGGTCATTCATCACCAGAGTCTCGGATTCACGCTGTTCGAAGCGGCGCATATTCACCAGGCCGGTGGTGATGACCTGCCCGGAATCGATCGCGGTGACCCGGCCCATCGGCACGAATACGCGGCGACGGCCCGGCACTTCGACGACGAGGCCGATGACTCGGGGAAACTGCCGCATCGTCGCACGATAGACGACGACAGCGTCACGGACACGGCCGACCTGATCGCCGAGAGGGTCGAACACGGGGGCGGAGACGAGTCGGGCGACGAAGACTCTTTTCGGTGGACCACTCATGTTCTCAGACTACGTGGTGCATGGAGTTTTCAGTGATCGCCTCCACGAATTGAATCGAGATCACATTCGCGGGCGATGAACGCAGTGGGCGTGGGGTTCCACTCGGCCTCTTTTCCTATTCATCAAGCAGTCCTGCCGGCTTCACCTCGTTGTCGCCCCATCTCCTTAGGGTCGGTTCTCGGCACATTCCGCCACAGTCGAATACAGGAGAAATCCATGCAGACACGACGAATCCACCCCCGCTCCGCCGCTGCCGGCCTCGGAGCCTGCGCCGCACTCGCGCTCTTCGCTCCGCTGCTCTCGCCCACGGCGGCGACAGCGGCGAACGCCCCGGCCGAGATGTACGAAGGCCACGTCCAGGTCGACCGCGGCAAGGCCGCCGACCCGAAGAAGTTCACCGGTCAGGTCTTCGATGACGTGAACGAGAACTCGAAGCTCGACGGCGACGAGAAGGGAGTGGCCGGAGTCGCGGTGTCCAACGGCGTCGACGTCGTCCAGACCGACGGCGAGGGCCGCTACGAGCTGCCCGTGCGGGACAACATGACCGTCTCCATCACCCAGCCTTCCGGCTGGCAGGTTCCCGTCGACGAGGACAAGGTCGCCCAGTTCAGCTACAACCACCTGCCCGAAGGGTCCGGTGACCTCAAGTACGGCGGCATCGAACCGACAGGGGACACGCCGAAGGCCGTGAACTTCCCGATGGTCGAGTCGAAGGCCTCCGCCGCATCGGAGCAGAACTGCCCGATCGCCGCGGACACACAGGGCTATGACAAGACGGAGATGGGCTACGCCCGCGACGGTGCCGTGGGCGACCTCGCTGACCGCAACGACTACGGCGCCTGCGGTGTGCTGCTGCTCGGCGACAACGTCGGCGACGACCTCAGCCTCAACGACGAGCTGCGCGACATCTACTCGCAGACCAATGGACCCGTGCGCGTGGCCCCGGGCAACCACGACCAGGACTACGACGCCGTCGACGACGCTCACGCCCTCGACACGTTCCGCGACCAGTTCGGTCCCTCCTACTTCTCCTACGATGTGGGAAAGACCCACTTCGTCGTCCTCGACAGCATCGAATACGAGGGCAAGGCGAACAAGAAGAAGTACAAGGAGAACATCACCGACGAGCAGCTGACCTGGCTGGCCAACGACTTGAAGAACGTGCCGAAGAACGCGCAGGTCGTCATTGCCACCCACGCGCCGATCCTCACTCACAAGCAGGTCGTCGTCGACAATGCGAAGGACTTCTACGACGTCATCGCCGACTACCCGAACGCTGTGACCGTCGGCGGGCACACGCACACGCAGGAGAACCTCGTGGCCGGTGAGACGCGGAAGGAATGGGCCGAAGCCGGAATCGAGAAGCTGCCGAACACGCAGATCGTCGCCGGTGCCGTCTCCGGCGACTGGTACTCCGGCGGGCTCAACACGGATGGGCTGCCGTACTCGTTCACTCAGGACGGTTCCGAGCCGGGCGTTCTCACCCTCGAATACGACGGTGCTTCACGCAGCGAACGCTACACGGTGCGCAACGAATCCGACGATCACCAGCTGCTGCTCGGTGTGAACTCGCCGGAGTGGCGCGACTGGGCGCAGAAGGCCCAGGACTGGCAGGACGCGGACAAGGCGGGCACTGCTCCGAAGGAGATCTCCGAACGCGTCGTCACCCGTGACGACCTCAAACAGGGCGAGACGTGGCTGACCTCGAGCTTCCTCGCCGGGACCTCGGACGCTCGCGTGGAGGTCAGCTTCGACGGCAAGGCGCCGAAGACCTCCGAGCACACTCAGCCGGGCAAGGGCGAGGCCTTGGCCAAGGGCTGGGAGTACACCGATCCGTACACGGCGTCACAGAATCTGCGCACTTCCGGCAATGTGGGCCAGTCGAGCTCGCACCTGTGGCGGACCGAGATCCCCTCGGACCTCGACCTGGGAACCCACACCGCCGAGGTGACCGGAACCGACCGCTATGGTCGTGACTTCACCGAGTCGGTTCGATTCACCGTGGTCGAGGATGAAGCCGCTGCGAAGACCGAATCGCAGAAGCTGCTGCGTCAGGACGGCTTCGATGCTCAGCAGAAGAAGGAAGTCCGGGATCCGCAGGGTCTCGACTCCGAAGAGGCACAGTCGGCGCGCAATGACTGACAGCTGAAGAAGGAGCAGCAGCTCCGCGCGGCAGTCGGAAGACGCCGCTTGACAGCTGTGGTGAAGAGAGAGCAGCGGGGCCCGCCGAACGGCGGGCCCCGTCTCCATATTCAGAGAGCGTTGAACTCCGAAGTGAAATCCGGTGCGATCTCGCTCAGCGTCGGCGGGTGCCCCCACGAGCCGTCGACGGGTGTCGCCGAAACATGAGCGTCGAGGATCGCCAAGCTCAGCGCATCGGCCGCCGCCGCGGAGATCATCACGAGCTCTCGGGTGGCGGCGTCACGGTCGGAGGGCAGATCCTGGGCTCCGGTGGCGACGCCGAAGACCGTATCGCCGTCGAAGAGGGTGTGCGAAGGCTGCACAGCTCGGGAGATGCCGGCATGCGCACCCGATGCCATCCGCGTGGTCTGCGCCGTATCGAGTCGTGCGTCGGTTGCGACGATCGCAATCGTCGTGTTCTTCGCTGCAGTCCCCGGGTCTGCCGGAGGAGTGGCGGGGAGATTCAGCACCTTCGGCAGATCGAGACCGGTCGAGCGCAGCAGAGGGTCCAACCACAGACCGCCCGACGGCGTGCCGATCGTTCCCAGCGAATTCGCCACGACGAGTGCCGCGACCGTGGTTCCGCTGGGCAGCCGGACGGCATAGGATCCGAGCCCTCCGCGCACGCTCTGGAACCCGGACCGGGCTCCGACACCTGCCCCGATGCTGCCTCGGACCTCGTCTGTCCGTCCGGACAGCGCCGCTCGTGTCGCCTCGGCGCCTTCGTCGGGTCTCGGCGGTGTCACGGAACCGTTTCCGCGGCCGAGGTCGAAGATCGCGGCGGCGGGAACGATCGGAATGACCGCATCGGCAAGTCCGGGAGCAGGGAATCCGAGTCCCGCCTCGGCGAGCGTGTCGACGACTCCGGAGACGGCCCCCAGCCCGAATGCGGATCCGCCGGTGAGGACGATGGCATCGGCGCCGTAGGAATGTGTTCCCGGCGCGATGACATCGGTCTCACGGGTGGCGGGACCGCCCCCGCGGACGTCGACGCCGATGGTCGAACCACTCGGCGGCAGCACGGTGGTGATCCCGGTCAGCCGGGTGTCGGTGAGCTCACCTGCATGGCCGAGGCGGATACCGGGGATTTCGAGGATTCCGCGCCCGCGGAACGGGCCGGGTCGTGCCTCGTGGCCCGAACCGCGAGCGGTATCCGAGGTCATCAGCGGTCCTGGGCCCGCCCCTGCACCCAGGCCTCGATCTCGGCGCGGGTGCGGGGGAAGTCGGCCGAGAGATTCTCCACTCCGTCGGCGGTGACGAGGACGTCGTCCTCGATGCGGACACCGTTGCCGCGGAACTCCTCGGGCAGGAGCAGGTCGTCGGACTTGAAGTACAGTCCGGGTTCGATGGTGAAGACCATTCCCGGTTCGATGGTGGCGTCCAAGTACATCTCCGCTCTCGCCTGCGCACAGTCATGGACGTCGAGGCCGAGGTGATGACTGGTGCCGTGGACCATCCACCGGCGGTGCTGCTGCCCTTCCGGTGACAGCGAAACGGCTGCGGAGACCGGAAGCACGCCGAACTCTTCGAGACGCTTCGCGATGACCTCCATGGCCGCCTCGTGGACCTCACGGAACTTCACAGGCCGGTGGGGGTGCTCAGCGGCCACGGCGAATGCGGCATCGGAGGCGTCGAGCACGGCATCGTAGATCTTCGCCTGCACCGGAGTGAAGGTGCCCGAAACGGGCAGGGTGCGGGTGATGTCCGCGGTGTAGAGCGAATCGGCTTCGGCTCCGGCATCGACGAGGATGAGGTCACCGTCCCGGACCTGACCGTCATTGCGGATCCAGTGCAGGGTGCAGGCATTGTTGCCCGAGGCGGCGATCGTGTCGTAGCCGACTCCGTTGCCGTCGGAGCGAGCGGCGGTCTCGAACGCGGTCTCGACGACACGCTCACCACGACGGTGTCCGAGTGCCTTCGGCAGTGCTGCCACCACGTTGTCGAAACCGGCGCGGGTGATGGCGACGGCTTCGCGCAGCTGCGCGATCTCGTGGTCGTCCTTGATCAGGCGCAGCTCGGAGAGCAGCTGGGCGAGTTCGGCGTCTCCGGCCTCGGACGTCTCGAGATCGGCCTGGACCTGGGTGCGAGCCAGATCGATGACTCCGTCGATGCGGACGTCGGCCTGTCGGACGAGGCGCACCGAGATGGCCCCGAGATCCTTTGTGATGGCGTCATCGACGGTGGCGGAGCTCTCCGTTGCGATGCCGGTCATGGTGGACATCGCTTCGAGATCGGCACGCGGTCCGACCCAGTACTCTCCGTAGCGGGAATCGGAGAAGAACTCCTCCGTATCGGCACCGGCGCGGGGACGGAAGTACAGCGTCACATCGTGGCCGTCGCCCTCAGGTTCGAAGACGAGCACGGCGTCGGGTTCGGAATCGGCTTCCAGACCCGTGAGGTGGATGAACGAGGAATGAGCGCGGAAGCGATAATCGGTGTCGTTCGAGCGGACCTTGAGTCCGCCGGCGGGAACGACGAGCCGTTCGCCGGGGAACGCCGCCGAGACCGCGTCCCGACGGGCCGGGGTGAAACCGGCGGCGGCGAGAGCCTCGGCGTTGAGGGGAGTGCGATCCCAACCGGAGGCGACGAAGTCGCGGAAGGCTGCGGAGTTCGGGCGATGCGAGCGGTTGTTGACGCGGTCTGCGAGGTCCTGAGTCGAGTCTGGGGTATCTGAGTTCTGCTCTGTCATGCCGCCAGTCTAGACGGGCGGAGTGACATGGTGTGTACAGGTGGAAGTCGGAACGACAGATGCAGATAGACTGTGACCATGGTCATCGATCTCCATGTGCACACCGCGTTTTCGGACGGGACCCAGACCCCGTCCGAACTCATCTCAGAAGCCTCGATGGAGGGCATCGACGTCGTCGGACTCACCGACCACGACACCACCGCAGGATGGACCCTTGCCGAAGATGCCGCCCGCGTCTACGGGCTCGGCCTGGTGAGGGGAATGGAGATCTCCTGTCGCTACGAGGGGATCAGCGTGCACCTGCTCTCCTACCTCCACGACCCGTACGATACGGGTCTGGCCGAGGTCGTGCAGGAGACGAGGCGGGCGAGACTCGACCGCACCCACCTCATCATCGAACGACTGGCCGAAGACTATCCGATCGACATGGATGCGGTGCTCTCCGTCTCGGGCGAGGACGCTACGATCGGACGTCCGCATATCGCCGATGCGTTGGTCGCAGCCGGCGTCGTCGAGTCCCGCACCGAAGCGTTCTCGTCGATTCTGTGCAGCCAGGGAAAATACCATGTATCCCTGCCGACGATCGATCCGATCACCGCGATCGGGCTGATTCGGGAGGCCGGGGGAGTCTCGGTCTTCGCTCATCCGCGCGCGGCCATGCGCGGTCGGGTCGTACCCGATTCGGCGATGACCGAATTCATCGCCGCCGGTCTCGACGGACTCGAGGTCGACCATAGGGACAACCCTCCGCAGGAGCGAGAGGCGATGCGACGTCTGGCGCATGAGCACGACCTCATCGTCACCGGCTCCAGCGATTACCACGGCACGGGCAAACCCAACCGCCTCGGCGAGCACGTCACCTCCGACCATATGCTCGCAAAGCTGCTCGAGCGTGCGGCTTCACGGCCGGGTGGTGTCGACTACATCCAGGGCTGAGCCCGACTCCGAGCTGTGCCAGTCTTCATCTGGGGGCTGAGGTCAGCCGAGGATTCGGCGCAGATGGAGCTTTCCCCAGGCGAAGCTCAGCGCGTACGACAGAGCCGCCATGAGCGCGAGCAGTCCCACATACTGGATGACGAGCAGGACCGGTGTCGCATCGACGTCGAAGAGACGCTCGAAGAAGAGTTCGAGGAAGAACACGTGGACGAGGAATGCACCGAATGATGCCGTCGCCATCGTCGTGAAGACCTTCTTGGCCCGCTCGCCGAGGCGGATGCGCGAGACGAGCAGGATGACGCTGACCGCGAGTCCGACGATGAGCGGGTTCGCGTTCTCGATCGGATAGGACCGTCGCGACTCCCACCACAGCACACCGAGCGCCGACACCGCGAAGAGCAGACACAGCGTCCAGATCGGCGGACGCAGCTCATGTGCGTGCTGGATGACGAAGGCCCCGACGACGAAGTACACGACCTGATATGTCGCGAAACCCCACTTCCACGCGTCCTGGTCGGAGCCGATGATCTCGAGGGCGAACGGTGCCCACACGGTCGATCCTGCGAGGACGAGAGCGAGAGCCGCGAGCTTCCACGGTCGCTGTCCCTTCCAGAACAGGACGAGCGCGCCGAAGACGAGGATGAGCGGAATGTACGCGTAGAGATACCACAGGTGGAAAGCCGGGCGACCGGCCTCGAGGAAGCTGCGGACGAGGTCATGGCGGACATCGACTTCATCGGTGTCGAAGAGGTTGAAGCCGAGCACGAAGATGACCGACCAGGCGGCCAGCGGGACGACATGGCGGACGATGCGGTCCCACATCTTCGCTTCGGTGCGCGGAGATGCACCGGCGAGCACGGCCCAGCCGGCGATCATGAAGAACATCGGCACGGCCCACGGATTGACCGCCTCGGCGAGGTGGCCGAGCCACCAAGCATCGCTGCCCTCGTCGGATCGGCCGATGAGGACGCCGCCCGAATGGCCGATCATGACCGTGAGCCCGGCGAGCACTCGCATGACATCGACGTCGTAGCGGTGCGCCTTCGGATTCTTCGGCTTCGCGGCCGGGGCAGGCTCCGTCGTCGGCTTTCCGGCTCGGGCAGGTCCTGCCGTCGGCTCCGCGGGGGAGAGGTCGACCCGGGTGGGAGCTGCGGGGGACTCGTCGTCCAACCGGCGTGAACCGAACAATGACTCACTCTCGTTCGTACTCGATGACATGGCGTCCGAACATCATCGGTCACAGAATTGAACGGGATCAGGGGTCGAATTGAACACAGGATGAACGACGGGCCCCGACCGGGTGGTCGGGGCCCGTCGTGCAGACGGTGCGGGGCATCGGTCTCGCCCGCGGAGAGGTCAGTCCTCGCTGGAGTCGGTGGCCGGGTGACCGCCCTGGCCCGCCTGGTCACCCTGCGCGCGGTTGACCGGCTTGCCGCCGCGGGTGCGGCGACGTGAGCGCTGGCGGCGAGGCTTGCGGCTCTCCTCGCCGGATGCGGACGAGGCGTCACGACGATCGGATGAGCCGCCTCGGCGAGATTCCGAACGGCCACGGCCGGAACCGCGACGATCGGACCCACGGCCCTTGCGCTCACCGGTGGACTTCTCGTCCTCGCCTTCGGGGTGCTGGCGCGGCAGCCGGCCCTTGGTGCCCTTCGGGATGCCGAGGTCGGAGAAGAAGTGCGGGGACGTCGAATAGGTTTCTACTGGTTCGTCGAAATCGAGTCCGAGGGCTTTGTTGATGAGACGCCAGCGGGGCATGTCATCCCAGTCGACCAGGGTCATGGCGACACCGGAGTTGCCGGCTCGACCGGTGCGTCCGATGCGATGGACGTAGGTCTTCTCATCCTCGGGGCACTGATAGTTCACGACATGGGTGACATCGTCGATGTCGATTCCGCGGGCCGCGACATCGGTGGCCACGAGCACGTCGACCTTTCCGTCGCGGAAGGACTTCAGAGCCTTCTCGCGCTGTGACTGACCGAGATCGCCGTGGAGAGCCTTGACCGCGAAACCGCGATCCTCGAGTTCGGCGGCGAGCTTGTCGGCGGTGCGCTTGGTGCGGGTGAAGATGATCGTGCGACCACGGCCCTCGGCCCGGAGCATACGGGCGACGAGCTCGGATTTGTCCATCGAATGGGCGCGGTAGACGAACTGTGTGGTGTTCTTCCCCGTCAGCGAGAGGTCCTCATGGTCCTGCGCACGGATGTGAGTTGGCTGGTTCATGTAGCGGCGGGCCAGGGTGATGACCGCTCCCGGCATGGTCGCGGAGAACAGCATCGTCTGCCGGTGGGCGGGCACCGCGTTGATGATCTTCTCGACATCGGGCAGGAAGCCGAGGTCGAGCATCTCATCGGCTTCGTCGAGGACGACGGTGCGGACGCGGTGGAGTTTGAGGATCTTGCGGCCGTAGAGATCGAGGAGGCGGCCGGGAGTGCCGACGACGACGTCGACGCCGGACTTGAGCCGGTTGATCTGCGGATCGAAGTCCATGCCGCCGTAGATGGTCATGATGTCGATGTCACGCTGCACCGAGGCGGTGACGAGATCGGCTGCGACCTGCTTGGCCAGCTCACGGGTGGGAACGACAACGAGGGCCTGCGGCAGCCGTGGCTCCTTGGCATCGCCCACGCTGTCGGGTGTCGAGCCGGGGTCGGAGGTGACCGACGAGTCCTCGGTCTTGCCTACGACTCGCTGGAGCAGGGGGATTCCGAATCCCAGGGTCTTTCCAGTGCCCGTCTTGGCCTGCCCGATGATGTCGGCTCCCGACAGTGCCACGGGCAGTGTCAGCGCCTGAATGGGGAAGGGGTGGGTGATTCCTGCCGAGGCCAGCGAGGCCACGATCGGTCCGGCGACTCCCAGGTCCGCGAAATCCGCTTCTGTCTCCGCCATATTCCAAACTCCTTTTAGCGCGTACGCGCTTGTCATGGTGCGAACCGGTAGTCTTGAACTATGCCCGATTCTGTCCCATTGGCCGGTAATGATGCTGCAACGCTCGCACTTCTGGCGTTCGGCGAGCTGACCGGTTTCGAACGTATGGCCACAAACGCGACGACCGCAGCGGATCTGGATGACAAGGTCATCCTGGCGCGGCTGGCCTCTCAGTCATTCGCGAACTTCGATCAGCTCTCACAGCACATCGATCAGATGGGCCAGGATGTGATCGAGCTCTGTCAGCATTTCGAACCGACCTTCAGCACTCTGGCTGAAAGGACTCGTCCTCGCGACTGGTACGAAAGCCTCATGAAGGGATTCGTCTTCGACGGAATCATGAATGATTTCTACCGCACGGCGGTGGACGAACTCGCGGAGCCCGGATACAGCCTGGCTATTGCAATTCTCGATGATACACGTGCCAGCGAATATGCGCGCAATCGTCTGACATCCGAAGTGGCCGTCGACACACAGCTGGCCTCGCGGCTGGCTCTATGGGGCCGCAAGCTCGTCGCCGAGACCCTGGGGCGGGCACGCAGTCTGCTCACCGATCCGTTCCTCGGCCTCGACGAAGATCTCGTCGTCGAGCTGATCCCGGCGGTGACGTCGAATCACTCGAAGCGGATGTCGGCGCTCGGTCTCGTCGCCTGATCCCACGAGGGACGCCTGGTTCGGCAGCGGACCACTATTTCGTGTCTGCATGACGATCCTGCGGCGGATCGTGCGACGGACTCGCGATCCCGCGAGGGACGCACGGTTCTGCCGCGAACGCGGATGGGCCCCGGTCATTGCGACCGGGACCCATCTGCTCAGGCGCAGCTCAGGCGCTGAAGCCCACGCGACGTGAAGTCTCGGCACCGATTTCGAGGTAGCCGAGCGAGGCGGAGGGAACGTAGACCTGACGGCCCTTCGTGTCGGTGAAGGTCAGCAGTCCATCGGACTGGATCTTCTCTTCGACGCGGGCGGCGAGCGCCTTCGCATCTTCGTCCGTTTCGAGGGTGATCTCGCGTTGAGTCTGCTTGACGCCGATCTTGATTTCCATGGTGCTCCTTGTGCCGATGCTCGGTGATCGATGACGGATTGGACTGTGTTCAGCTTAACGTCCGCTGGCTCGGGTTTCTTCCCCGTGGATTCCGCTGAAGGCTGAGCGGCCGGTGGAACGTCACCGATCTGCGAACGACCGCAGTCCGCCCCAGCTCATCTGGGTGAGCAGCTCGACGGCCGTGTCGACGTCGACACCGCGCTGCGAGTCGATCTGTTTGACGACGACCTCGGCGGTGCCGATGAGAGCCCGGCACAGCAGCTGCGCCTCATCGTCGCTGAGGCGGGCGAAGTTCTTCAGAGCCGACACCACGCGTGTCGCCGAACTCTCCCGCAGCGCGCGCAGCTTCTGTTCGGCCTTCGGCTCGTAGACGTCAGAATTGAAGATGATGACGAACTCTTCGCGGTGTGAGACCACGAAGTCGAAATACGCGCGATAGGTCGCGTGGACCTGCTCATGCGGATCGGTCGTCGATCCCAGAGCTTCGGCCAGCCGCGAGTCGAGGAGCGTCGCCGAGGAATCGATGAGCGCCAGGTAGAGGTCCTGCTTGGAATCGAAGTGCTGATAGAGCACGGGCTTGGACACACCGGCTGCCTCGGCGATCATGTCCATCGAGGTCGTCCGATATCCACGGGTGGCGAAAACTGAGCGTGCGACTCCCACTAATTGGTCGCGGCGCTGGTCACGGGGCAATCTCTGTTGTGGACTCGACATTCTTCAATGCTACGCGAAGACAGGCCGTGCACCGGGCATCCGCGCGATCACATTGACGGCGCGCCGGTCAGGGGCTCGGAAGTCTCATGTCAGCGGGCCGTGATGGAATACGAGTATGGATGAGATGTCGCAGCGAATGGGCAGCACCCTGCTCTCCGGCGGCTGCCTGAATATCATCGGGCGGCCGGGTACCGGGAAGACGACTCTGCTCGAGTCGCTCTATGCACAGCTGGTGTCGACGACCGACCCCGCCTCGGTCCTCGTTCTCACACCCGACCGCGATCACGCCGACGTGCTCCGCAATCGTCTCGAGCTGCCCGCCGACGCAGTCCTCTCCTCCGCCCCGGCCCGCAGTCTGGCGTCGTTCGCGTATGGGATCGCCCGTGCCGCACATACGACGCGAACCGGGGAGGACCTCGAATTCATCTCCGGTGCCGATCAGGATGTGTTCCTCGCCGATCTCCTCGCCGGTCACGAACTCGGTCGTTCCCGCGGCCCGGCGTGGCCGTCGGAGATCACCGCCGAGGTGCGCTCGACCTCGGCCTTTCGAACCGAGGTCCGCGACGCGCTCAACCGAGTGATGGAGTTCGACTTCGGAATGCGCACGCCGGACCCGTCGCCGGAGACCGCGGAGCACGTGTTCGACTTCGGTCGCAGCGCCCTTGCCCGTGCCCTTGCCGACAACCCCGACCCTCGATGGCAGGCCGTAGCTGAGATCCTCGACGAATATCTGGGCATCATGTCGATGCCCGGCTACGGGGGCGTCGACTCCGCGACCGTCCTCGCCCTCGCCGCTTTCGAGATCCTCCGAGAACCCGCCGATGTGATCGCCGGACGATCGTGGACGTTCGCCCCCGACCGATTGCCCACAGTGGTTCTGGCCGACGGGGTCCAGGACTTCCCTGCCGCCAGTTGGGGGATCCTCGAACAGCTGCGCTCCAGGGGGAGCGCGATCGCTCTGTTCGGCTCACCCGAGACGGTGACCGGACGTTTCCACGGAGCCGACGCTTCGATCATCGATCGGGCGACGGCCGAGGACGTCTTCGAAACGGTCGTGCTCGATCGCCAATGGGATGTCGACCCTGCATTGGCGACGACCATCGACGGCTTCGGCGCCAGGATCACCACACGCTGGTCGACCGGTCATATGCCGCGCCCATGTCCCATTGAGGATGCCACTGATTCCGCGGCTTCCGCTGAGGCGTCAGCGCCCCTGCCGCAAACAGCTCCGACAGCGGCACCGGCCGAAGTGCTGCCTCCCGCGTCGTCCGAGCCTGCCGTGGAGACACACGTATTCGAAGGCAGTGCGTCCGGACACCGATATCTGGCCCGTCGGATCACGAACTTCGTCGAACAGGGGCACAGCTGGTCCGATGTCGCACTTATCTGCCGCAATTCGTCGAGCGCCCGCGCGATCGCCAATGAGCTGAGAGCCTCAGGGGTCTCGATCGCCACTCTCATGCAGCCACTCAACGTCGACCCCGCGACCGCGCCGCTGTTGGATCTGCTCTCGGTCGCCCCTGATTTCGACGATGACGAGTCGATCGCCGACCTCGCCCTGTCCCTGGCCGGCAGCATCTACGTCCGCCTCGACCCCGTGCAGATCCGCCGTTTCCGACGAGCAGTGCGCAGACAGTTCCCGGCATCCAGCAGCACGGCGGCGCTGGCTCAGGCACTGCGCAGTCCGATCGACGATTCGTCCCCACAGGGGCTCGCCACGATCTCACGGATGCTGCACGCCGCTGCTGAGGTCGGCACCACCGACCCCCACCAAGCGCTCTGGAGCATTTGGGACGCGGCGGGAGTCGCTGAGAAATGGCAGAACGAAGCCCTGCGCGACCCGGAATCGGTGACCAACGGCTATCTCGATTCGGTGCTGCGACTGTTCGCCCTGGCCGAGAAGATCGCCGACCGCGGCGGTTTCACCGCTCGCTCGTTCGCGGGCATCGTCGCAGAACAGGACATCGCCCAGGACTCCCTGGCCGATTCCGCAGGATTCGCCGATCACGTGCTTGTGGGCACCCCCTCATCACTGGCGCATGTGCGTGTGCCTCTGGTGATCATCGCCGAAGTCAACGAGGGCGTCTGGCCGAATCCGAAGCTGCGCGGCGGAATCCTCGGCCTCACCGACCTCACGGCGGTGCTCGCCACGGGTGAGACGGTCACCGGCGACCCCGGCTACCACGCGCATGCGAAACGGACTAATCTGCGCGAAGAGGGCGAGCTGTTCTTCACCGCCCTCAGCCGAGCCCAGGAACGCGTGATCGTCACCGCCGTCTCCGATGCGGAGACCGAACCGTCCCCGTTCTTCGATGTGCTCGCCGCAGGCTCCGCCAAGGGCACCGACGCGGCCGATGGCTATGCGATCACCCACGAGGATGAGCTGCCTCCGCTCACGATGCCGGAGATGGCAGCACACGCCCGCGCTCACCTGCTGCAGACAGCCGCCGCGGCCGATGTCGAAGCTGCGGTGCCATCGCTGGGGGCTTCGGACGCCGCCATGACCGAAAGTTCGGAGAGTTCTGCGACTCCGGACTCGGACACGCAGTCATGGGCGGCGCTGATGCGGGCGCTCTCAGCCGCCGGCGGTACGGTGGAGTCGCCGGCGCAATGGCGCGAGGCAGAGGACATCACCACGAATGAGCCGCTCTTCACCGACTCCGATACCGTTCGCGTCTCACCCTCCCAGGTCGAAGCATTCACCGACTGCTCCCTGCGGTGGTTCCTCACCCGTAACGGCGGCGACCGCCCGATGTCGACAGCCCAAAGTCTCGGAACCATCATCCACGCCGCCGCTGAGAACTATCCGGAGGGCCCCACCTCCGCGATCCGCAGCTTCGTGGAAACTGAGTTCGCGTCCTTGGAATTCGACGCCGAATGGGAACGCGAACGGGAATTCGGCGTGGCGATGAACATGGCCGACCGCCTCGGCGACTACATCAAGAAGACACCGGGTCGCCTCGTCGGAGTCGAAGCACAGGTCTATGCGGTCGGCGTCGACTCGAACGGACGCGAGTGGAAGGTCACCGGACGCCTCGACCGAGTGGAGGAAGTCGAGGGCGGACTGCGCATCGTCGACTTCAAGACCGGCAGGAACGTCGTCGCGGGCAAGGAGATGGACCGGCATGCGCAGCTGGGTGTGTATCAGGAAGCCATCAATTCCGGCACCATCAGGATCGGTGATGACCAGGAGCTCGACGCACATGCCTTCGGCGCTGAACTCGTCTTCCTGCGCAAGTCGGCTCGCACCGTGCGGGAGCAGTCGTCGCTCGACGTCGATAAGAACCCCGACTGGGCACGTGAACTCATCGACGACGTGTCCGGCAGGATGCGTGCCGCGACATTCCCTGCCCGGGTGGACCCGCAGAAGTGCAAGTCGTGCCCTGTCCGATCATCGTGCCCGGCGATCGGCCCGAAGATGTTGGAGGAGAACTGATGCGCTTCACCGCCGAGCGGCTTGCCGAGCTCACAGCGGCCGATCCTGCCCAGGCGTTCCCTCCGAGCCCGGAGCAGAAGGTGATCATCGAGGCCGACCCGGCACAGTCGATGAAAGTCACCGCCGGGGCCGGATCGGGAAAGACCACAGTCATCTCGCAGCGCGTGGTGTGGCTGGTCGCCAACGAGTTCGTCTCTCCCGAAGAGATCCTCGGCCTGACCTTCACCCGCAAAGCCGTCGGAGAACTCGGCGGACGCATCCGAGTGCTTCTGTCGCGTCTGCGGCACAACCTCGGCCGAGGTCAGGACCTTTCCCTGCCCGGTCTCGACAATCCGACCGTGTCCACATACAACTCCTATGCCGCATCCATCGTCAGCGAACACGGGGTGAGCATCGGCATCGAACCCGAAACTGTCCTCCTCGATGACGCTGCGGCACACACCATCGCCGGGACTCTCATCGATTCGACGCCACCCGACGAGATCCCCGGCGATTTCTCCCGCGAGACGATGATCGCCGACGTCATCGCCCTGGCGGGGCAGATGAATGATCACGGTCGTGATGTCGACGATGTCACGGACTATCTCGAGCAGTGCCTGGCTGCCCTGGTGTCCAGCAAGGGCAAGCCCGTCGATCCCAATGGACGACGGGCGAAACTTGAAGCGAAGATCCGAACGGCCCGACTGGCTGACGCCTATATGCGCGCGAAGCGGCGCAATCTGGCCATGGACTTCTCTGACCAGGTGCGTTTCGCCCAACGCATCCTCGACGAGGTGCCCGCCGCGGCCGAGGCAGAGAGAGCCAGGTGGAAGATCGTCCTCCTCGACGAGTTCCAAGACACCTCGGTGGCTCAGCTGAAGCTCTTGCGCGACCTCTTCCACGCCACCGCGGTGACCGCAGTCGGTGATCCCCGACAGGCCATCTACGGTTGGCGCGGCGCCAGCGCCGACAACATGATGCGTTTCTCATCGGACTTCAGCGACGTCGAATCCCTGTCACTGAGCACAAGTTGGCGCAACGACCGCTCGATCCTGCAGGTGGCCAACCGCATCGCCGCCGGACTTGCTGACAGCAGCGAGTCCCCGCTGTCGGCTCGCGATGGTGCGGGCGAGGGCGAAGTCAGTGTCGAGATCAGCTCGGGTGCTCACGATCCCGATTTCCTCACCACAGGCCTGCGCGCACTCACGGAATGGTTCCACACGGTCCCCGCAGGGTCGTCGAAAGCCGTGCTGTGCCGCAAACGTGCCCACTTCGCGCCGGTCGCGGCGGCGCTGGAAGCCGCCGGATTCGCCGTGCACGTGCACGGTTCCTCCGGGCTGCTGACCGATCCCTTCGTCGCAGATCTGCGCGCGGTGCTCACCGCTGCGGTCGATCCTATGGCCGGCGACGAGATCATGAGGCTCGTCAGCGGACGCATGCTCGGCCTCGGCGCAGGCGACATCGCGAGGCTGCAGGCCTTCACTCGCCGTCAGACCGAGCGGCGAGCGTCCGAGCGGGCCGAACCGGCCGCCGAGGAGGTCATCGCCGAAGCCATCGACCAGGCGACGATCGTCGAAGGCATCGATGAGCTCATCGAAGTGCAGCGCGTCCTCGGCCAAGGAGCGCGGACAGCTGCTGACAGGGGACTCGTCGCCGACTATCAGCAGTCCGGTCTGAGCTCGGAAGCGCTGCATCGTCTGGTCCGGTTGGGTCGCGCGCTGCGGGCCACCCGGTCGGGAACGGGCACCGTGGCCTCGATCATCCGCACCGCGATGTCCGAGACCGGAATCGATTCGGACATCTGGGGCCTCAGCGATTCGCTGCGGAATCTGCACAGAGCCTCCGTCGACGCCTTCCTCTCCGCGGCCAGCCAGTACTCGGCCACCGATGACAAACCCTCGATCACAGGCTTCCTGTCCTGGCTCAGCCTTATGGAAGCTCATGATGCGCTGAGCGTCGCCGAACCGACGACGGCAGCCGACGCGATCAACATCATGACGGTCCATGCTTCGAAAGGTCTGGAATTCGACGCTGTCGCCGTTCCCTCTCTGGTGGTCAAGGACTTTCCCACCGAGCCGCGGGACAAGGAAGGGTGGATGGATCGCACGGCTCTGCCGTACCCGTTGCGCGGTGACCGCGCACACCTCGTCGACTTCGACCTGCGGGAGGCCGAATTCGATACGAAGAAGGCCCTGGATGAGTGGATCGGAGACTTCATCCGCCCACGGATCGCCGATGCACACGAGGGGGAGGAGCGACGCCTCGCCTATGTGGCGTTCACCCGTGCGAAGAGACATCTGTGGCTCGGTGCGGAACTGATGGGTTCACGCGCGGTTCCGGACGATCCCTCGCCCTTCCTCACCGAAGCGATCGACGCCTTGGGCCTCGAAGTGGAGATTCCGGAACCTGCCGACGAAACGGCGGAGGACCGCATCGAGACCACTCCATGGCCGGTACCGCGAACGAAACAGGTCGCCGCCGCACAGCGAGCCGCCGGTTGGGTCGAAGCGAGCCCGGACCTCAGCTTGGAGTCCTTGGCCGAGAATCCGGGAACGATCGGGCGCTTCGCCGCTCAGGCCCTGCGCATCGGCGACCGGCCCGAAGCCGTGTCCGCGGCGGCCATGCCCGACCGACTGTCGGCAACGGCCCTGGTCGCGTGGAGGAGGGACCCGCAGAGTTTCCGTACACAGACCCTGCGTCCGATCCCGACTCCGCCCAGCCGGGCAGCCGAGATCGGAACGACCTTCCATTCCTGGGTGGAACAGCACTTCGGCCAGTCGAGCATCGATATCGGCGAAGACGAATCGGTGAGACCGATCGACGCCGCGACGGTCGAGCGGCTGCAGGCGACGTTCTCGGCCTCCGAGTTCGCGACGCGTCGGGCCGACCATGTGGAGATGTCCTTCGAACTCGTCCTCGGCAGGTTCCGGGTGCCGGGGAAGATCGATGCGGTCTTCATCACCGGGGACCATGCCGAGGTTGTGGATTGGAAGACCTCGAAGAAACCCGATGCGGCAGTGCTCGAGGTGATGAAATGGCAGCTGGCGCTCTACCGGTTCGCGATTCTGCGGGTGCATCCGGAGATCGCCGAGGTGACGGGGACGTTTTACTTCGTCGGCAGTGATGACATCGTGCAGTTCACAGACCTGCCTGGTGAGGACGACGTCGTCGAATGGCTGGAAGCCAACGACATGGGCTGAGATCAGCGGATCCTGCCGGTCTCTTCCCCGTCATCAGTTTCGTCGACGTCCCGAGTCGGTTCGGTCCGCACCTGCGATCCCGGCTCGGAGTCGAACTCCGAATCGTCATCCGAGGGCGCCGACGGAGGCTGAGCTCCGGGAATGAACACATCGGGGGCCGCGGTCTCCGTGATCGCGGCTTCCACGTCGGGGGCATCAGCCGCTGTCGGTGCAGAGGAATCAGGGCCCGCTCCGCGAGTGTCCCCACCGTCTGCAGGTTCGGTCGCGGACTCAGGAGTCGGTTCCTCAGCAGAGGCGGCTGCATCGGCGGAGGAACCGAACAGGACCTCGTTGAACGAGCTGAGGAGCCCGGCGGCATCCTCGATGGAGGTCTCGTCCCCGGAGTCGACTGCCTCGAGCAGCCAGTCGAGCACCGCGAATTCGGCCAACAGCTCGGCACGAGCGATGACATGCTCATCGGCGCGGGGCCGGGAATTGCGGTACTCCTCGTAGAAAGTCGGCAGGGCGGCAGGATCGATCAGCGCGGAAGCCGCCGCCAGATCGATGGCCGGGTCGGCGACGCGCAGACGACCGATCTCGGCGAGTGCGAGCACTCGCTCCTGATCGGTATAGACGCTCGTCTCATCGAGAGAGCCGTGGATGGGCGTGGCGAGGAAATGCCAGAGCGCCACCTTCTCGAATTCTTCCTCCCAATGCTGCAGCAGAGACGAGGGAACTCGTCCGGTGCTCGCCGCCTGATCGAGGCGCTCAAGGATGAGGAACTGCGATCGAGAGGGATCCTCCACCGGGAAACCGGCATCGGAGACGGGCTCGGGTGCAGCCGAATGCAGAGTCGCCAGAGCCTGGGCCAGCGAACTGGCCCGCGCCGTGTCGGCGATGGGCACATCTCCCAGTGGCGCTCCCGGCAGCGGATCGGCCAGTGTCACAGTCGTCGGGGATGACGTGTCGAAGTAGTCGGCGGCCACCTCGGTGATGGCCCGCAGGCGCGGCCATACGAAGTCAGCGTGCGGATACATGGCCTCGTAGATCCGTCCCGCCTCGGCGGCCGAGCCGATGTCCGCAGTGCGATCGAGCTGGGTCTGAGCCGTTGCGACGAGCTGCTGATCGTCATCGCCGAGCAGGACTCTGACTCCGGCATCCAGCGGCGGCAGGGGTGTCCATGTCGTCGGGACGAAGCCGTCGAGCATCGTCGCCGCGATCGCAGTCAACTTGAGCGCCTTGGTATCCACCTTCCCCAATCTACCGTCTGGGTTCGGCTGAGACACGGGACTCGCCGTCGAGCGTGTCTGCCGAGGGGACTTTCGGGTCCTGTCAGGAATTCACTGCCACGGTCGTCG
Organism: Brevibacterium sp. MGP-B1; assembly: GCF_057766545.1. NCBI lineage: Bacteria > Bacillati > Actinomycetota > Actinomycetes > Micrococcales > Brevibacteriaceae > Brevibacterium > Brevibacterium sp. MGP-B1. The sequence continues at coordinate 969,154 of NZ_CM173407.1, forward strand.
TGTCAGGACGCTGAGATATCGTGGAGGGCATGAAGCCATTGCCTCCAGTGCAGCCGATCAGCCTCGCCCGACACGGAATCGATCGGGACCATCTGACTCGGGGCCACGACGGAGATCTCAGCGAGATCTGGGCCTCAGGGGCCCTCGCCGTCTTCGAACATCGCGGATCGCTGCTCGTCGCCGCCGGTGGGCTCTTCCTGACCGACCGCGAAGCGGTGCCGGTGGGCCAGACGGAGGTCTACCTCGGCCGTGATCCGCACGGCACCCGCTATATCGGGGTGTCCTTGGACGACGACGGTCGCAGCCATGTCGATTCCCGATTGGACGCCTCGCGCGCCCGGGACGCCACCGACCTGCTGACTGCGCCGGGAGAGGGGATCGACAGTTCCGAACCCGTCTGGCTCACCCTGCGTCATCTCGCCGAAGCCCTCGACGATGTGCAGGTATCCCTGGCCTGCGAGATCGTCGGTTTGGGAAACTGGCATCGTGCACACCGGTTCTCCCCGCGCAACGGCACCCCGACCACTCCGGTCATGGGCGGATGGGTCCGCCGCGATCCGGAGACCGGAAGCGAACACTTTCCCCGCACCGATCCGGCAGTCATCGTCGTCATCGTCAACACCGATGAGGACGGAGTCGAACGTGTCCTGTTGGGTAACAACGCCGCCTGGGAATCCGACCGATATTCGCTCCTGGCCGGATTCGTCGAACCGGGTGAGACGCTCGAACACGCGGTGATCCGCGAGATCTGGGAAGAAGCTCATCTCGAAGTCACCGAACCGCGGTATCTGGGCTCTCAGCCGTGGCCGTTTCCCTGTTCTCTCATGCTCGGCTTCTCAGCCGTCGCTCCCAGCCGAGACTTCGCCGCCGACGAGGCGGAGATCGCCTCGCTGCGCTGGTTCACCCGGTCAGAGCTGCGCACTGCCATTGCGAACGGCGAAGTGCGCGCCCCATCGACGATCTCCATCGCCGGTCAGCTCCTGTACAGCTGGTTGGACAACGCATGAACGCTTCGGCCACGGCCCTGCTCGAGGCCTTGGACGAGGAACAGCGCGCTGTCGCCACCCATTTCGACTCACCGGTGATCGTCCTCGCCGGTGCCGGCACTGGTAAGACCCGCGCAATGACGCACCGGATCGCCTTTGGAATTGCGTCGGATGTGTTCCCTGCCAACCATGTCCTCGCGCTGACATTCACCGCCAAGGCGGCGGGGGAGATGCGCTCACGCCTGCGCGGGCTCGGAGTCCCCGCGGTCCAAGCCCGCACGTTCCACTCCGCAGCGCTGCGTCAGCTGCGGTTCTTCTGGGACCGGTTCGCCGAAGGAGACTTTCCGCGGATCATCGAGAACAAGACGGGCATCATCGGCTCGGTCATGCAGAGCCTCGGGTTGGAGACCAGTCGGGAACTGACCAGAGACGTCGCTTCGGAGATCGAGTTCGCGGCGTCGTCCCTGCTCGGCGTCGACGACTATGCGACGAAGGCAGCGGCCCGGGACCTCCCCGGTCAGCTGAGCGTCGACGATATGGTGCGGATCTTCGAAGCCTACGGGGAGGCGAAGACACGGGGACGGCTGTTCGATTTCGATGATGTGCTCCTCGTGCTCTCGGGAGTTCTGGCCGAGTATCCGGCGATCGCAGCCGAGATCCGCGAACAGTACAGGCACTTCGTCGTCGACGAGTTCCAAGACGTCTCGCCGCTCCAATACGATGTTCTCTCCCGGTGGCTGGGCCCCCGTGACAATCTCTGCGTCGTCGGCGATCCCGCTCAGACCATCTATACCTTCGCGGGAGCCGATGCGAGCCTGCTCGGTTCGCTCAGCACGTCGATGCCCGAAGCCAGAACGATCCGGCTGGTGCGCAACTACCGGTCGTCGCAGGCCATCGTGTCCACGGCGAACAATCTGCTGCGACACACCTCTCGGACCGCGCTGACCCTGCGCACCGACAACCCGATGGGCCACCAGCCGCGCATGGTGGAGTATCCGACCGACGAGGCCGAGGCCACCGGGGTCGTCCAGGCCATCTCGGCAGAGATCCAGGCCGGACGCCGTCCGCGCAACATCGCAGTCCTCTTCCGCACGAACGGACAGAGTCCCTCCTACGAACAGGCGCTGGCCGCAGCCGGGATTCCCTATGTGCTGCGCGGCGGAGAGCGCTTCTTCGCACGCAAGGAGGTCAAAGAGGCCGTTCTCATGCTCAAAGCCGCACGCGCGACCTCGAGCGGACAGCGTCTGCCCGAAGCCGTAACAGAGGTTCTCGGCTCTCTCGGATTCACCCGAGAACCGCCCGCCGCCGGAGCCGGCAGACAGCGTTGGGAATCGCTCAAAGCCCTCGTCGACCTCGCCGAGGAGCATCAGCACGGTGAGGAACTCCCTGTGCCGATGGAGGTCTTCCTCAGCGACCTGTCGGATCGTGCCGAGCACCAGTTCGCTCCGGACATCGAAGGCGTCACTCTGGCGTCGTTCCACGCAGCGAAGGGTCTGGAATGGGACAGCGTGCACCTGGTGGGTCTCAGCGAAGGCCTGCTGCCCATCAGCTATGCCCAGACGCCTCGAGCCATCGCTGAGGAACGCCGCCTGTTCTACGTGGCGCTGACGCGTGCAGGCACAGACCTGCGGATGAGCTGGTCGCTGGCCCGGTTCGACTCCAAACAGAAACCACGGAGGTCGTCACGCTTCCTCGCCGAACTCGGTCAGTCGGGACCGACGATGGGAGACGGCCGCACAGCGTCGAACTCTGCGGCGCTCAACCGCTGCCGCGGCTGCGGGAGGGCATTGGTCTCGCACATCGACCGTGCACTCGGACGATGTGCGGACTGTCCTGCCGACATCGATCTCGAGCTGCTGGACCGTCTGCGCCGCTGGCGGGTGCGCATCGGAATGGAGCAGGGACTGCCGCCGTACCTCGTGCTCACGGACACCTCGCTGTCTGTCATCGCGGAGGTTCGTCCCCGCACCCTCGACGAACTGGCTCGGGTTCCCGGCATCGGTGCGACGAAGCTCGAACTCTATGGAACTCACTTACTGGGTCTGCTCGGCGACTGACCCGAAATCCGGGACCGGCGTGCGACACTGGCAGCGATCATGGAAGGTCATTCCGCTGTCCGTGACCTCGCCGGCATCCAAGGTGACCACGCGTCGGATCGGTGTTGTTTCGGGGCGCAGCAGCGCCTGACGCAGCATCTGAACAACATGCGCCGAACCGAGGATGCGTGCGGCGGGATCGCTCAGGCTCTCACGCTCCGGCAGGGCGCGCAGACGCGGATGCTGATCGAGCCAACCGGCATCGCTGTCCTTCCGGTGCAGGCAGGAACACACAGAGCAGGGTGTCGAACCGGGCCGAATGAGTCCCGTGATCTCCACAGACTGCTCACCGAGGACGACCTGACAGTGGTCGACTTCGCGATCACTGAGCCACATGGCGGAGTTGAGGTCCGGAACAAGGTGAGAACTCGTGACCACCACCGGTGAAGCCATGAGATCGAGCTCCTCGACACGGCGAGCCGCGGCGATGGCGAATCCGAGCGCCGCCAGCTGACTTTCGACATGGGAGCGCAATGGACCCGTGACCAGCACAGGCCGGGACCCGAGGAGCTGAGAGACCCGATCCGGCGACAGATTGAATATGCGAGCCGCGGCGAAGACCGGGGACCCCTTCGGCACGGCGCCGCCGTCCGCGTCGGCCGGAATGAGGACACCCGCCTCGCCGAGGAGGGTGATGAGGGAGCTCGCCCTGCTGAGGTCGACCCCGAGTTCCTGAGCGCGTGAATAGAACTGAGCCGAGCCGATGCCGAGGCGGAGATCTTCGATGAGACTGGCGTCACCGAGCAGCAGCCCATCGATGAGCACAGGATCATCTGCGCCGAACTGGATGCACGAGGACGAACGCCAGGTGATGGGAACACTCGGAAAAATTCTGAACATCTCGCCCCCTTCGCCTCGCCATCGTGGAGACTTCCACAGTAGTGAACGAGAGACAGAATGGCCACGGCGGGAGAGAAGCTGTGGACAACCCTGTGGAAAAACGGCTGAGGACAGGCCGGAAACGCGTCCCGGCATGCCCTCAGCCGCATAGTGCCCCAGGCGCTCGCGAGGACTCGTGCGGCTTCCCCTTCCGCACGCATCCTCGGGTTTTCCGGGGTCAAGCATAGAACTTATTCCGCAAAAGCCTCCGCGTCAATGCACCGTCATGCACAGACACGTCAACAGTCTGTGGATAACCTGTGGGAATCGCCGTGGAGTCTGTGGAGGAAAGGTGCCTTGAGTGACGGTATGTCTGTTGATAGACATGCTCCCGGGTCGGATCAGCTCCCGTTCTGCGGGGACTGCGATCACCGATGCGGCTGTGGACGGGGGATTCGCCCTTAAAATTTCGGCAGACTCAGCAAACTCACAAATTCCGAAGACTGTTCGTCTTCAGAATCGGTTCAGGGCCGCCGCCACGGTTCCAGTGACGCTGTCACCGCGTCAGTGTGGTTTCCTATGATGGTCCGGTGAGCAGAGCACAGCGGTGGAGTGAAGAAGAGGTGTTGCGGGCGATCGCCCGGGGCGAGATAGAAGTGCGTCGATCGGCGCGGCGGAAGAAGACCGTCGCCGTGTCGAAGGAGGTCGAGACCTACGTGCTGCGCACTCCCGTTCGCTACAGCGTGGAGCGCAACATCCGTTCGCTGACGGATCTGTTCAATCGTCTCTCCGCCCGTGATCATTCGTCGGATGCCGACCTCGCCGAGCTGGCTGAGGAGATGAGCCGTCGCTTCTTCGGCGGCAGGCTGCGACCGACGTCGATCCGCTGGGTGACGAATCAGAATGTCAGCAGATGGGCGTCAACCACGACGTCGACAGGTGACATCCGCGTCTCTCATCGCCTGCAGGCCGTGCCTCGCTGGGTGCTGGAGACGGTCGTCGTCCATGAACTCGTCCATCTCCAGATCGGTCCGCACTCGAAGGAATTCCATGCATTGGCCGATCGCCATCCGCGGCAGTCCGACGCAAAACTCTACCTCGAAGGATTCAGCGACGGGGAGCGATTCAGGCGCGGGAGCTGAGCGCTGACACTGCGGAGCGGAAGAGGCCCGGCAGCCGGTCCGGCAGGTCGGGCATGAGGTCATCGGGCAGTCGGTCCAGAGGAAACCACGCGACGTCGAAGGACTCGTCCGACACATTCGGCGAATCGGCAGTCGAAGCCTGGGCTGCGAAGACGACGTCGAAGTGTCGGGTGCAGTTCCCGAACGCGGCCGAGAGGTCATGTACATGCACGTCGATGGGATCAGCAGTGACTCGCGTGAGCGGGCGCAGACCGCTTTCCTCTTCTGCTTCTCTGCGCGCGGCATCACGGAGCGAGGCGTCGGCGGATTCGAGGTGTCCTCCGAACTGACCCCACAGGCCGGCCTTCCGGTGGTGGTTGAGCAGAACCGCCTCGGTGACCGGATCGATGACCAGACAGCTGGCCGTGAGGTGGTGCTCACCGCCGGAGCGGTGCAGGGAAACGACGCCCAGCCGGTCGAAGAGCTCCGCGAAGGATTCGGAGAATGAGTTCCGCGGTCCGCGCTCGACTTCCTGCCGGGCGGTATCGAGATCGATCATTCAGCGATCGTCGCGATCGTCCGAGCTGTCGTCGTCGGGGCTGCTGTCGTCGGTCGGCGCAGTGTCGTTGCGATCCGTTTCCTCGGACTCTGCTTTCGCATCGCTGCCGCCGGCTCCCTCGAGGCCCTCGGCGAGGATGCGTGACAGGGCCTCATCGATGCTCGATTCATTTGTCCACTCGGCCTGACGTCGCTCGGAATAGCCCAGCGGGTCGTCCAGATCCTGCGTGGTCGGCAGCAGATCCGGATGAGAGAACACGCGATCGCGGGCTTCGGCGCCGCCCTGGGTCTCGAGGTACGCGAAGAGCGCGGCAGCATCGCGAAGACGACGGGGATTGAACTCGAGGCCCACAAGGGTTGAGAAGGTCTTCTCCGCCGGTCCCGCGGTTGCCCGCCGACGGCGCAGTGCTTCGCGGATCTGATCGCGACCGGGCAGATGCTTGCACGCTTCATAGACGACGACGTCGACCCACCCGGCGATGACGGCGAGGAGGTTCTCCAATGACGTCAGCGCCTTCTTCTGATCGTCTGTCGTCGGCGGGTTGAACAGTCCCTGGCGGATATTGTCGCTGAGGTCGGAGATGTTCGACGGATCGATGTTCGACGCCATGTCCTCGATCTGCGAGGTGTCGACCTTCAGCCCCTGCGCATAGCGAGTCAGGACAGTCTCGACCTGGGCGCTCAGCCACGGTGCACGCTCGAACAGAGCGAGGTGGGCGAGCTCCTGAGCCGCGAGGTAGATGCGGACCTCGGAGACGTCGACGTCGATCTCGGAAGCGAACGTCTCGACGTTCTTGTCAATGACCACGGCAGTGTCGTGGGGGAGCAGCGGGAGTCCCACCTCGGTGCCGGTGAGGACGCTTTCGGACAGCGCGCCGACGGCCTGTCCGATCTGCATGGCGAACATCGAATCGCTCATCGATCCGAACATCGACGATGCGCCTGCGAGGATGCCCTTCATCTCGGCCGGGACCTGGGACTCGAGCGTGTCCGTCAGGGCCGAGGACATGTTCTCCTTGATGGGGAGCACGAACTTCTGCCAGCCGGGCATCGTCTCGTTGACCCAGTCGGCTCGGCGCAGCGGACGGGCGGAGCGGTTGGCGACGGAGAAGTCGGTAGCCTCGGCGAGCCAGAGCTCGGCCAGACGGAACGCATCGGTCGTGGCCCGCTCGGCGTCCTCGGACACGGCAGGGTCGGGAGTCGGAACGGCCTTCTGAGCGATCGACACTGCCTGGGCCTGCGAATCGGCACCCTGGCCGAAGAGCCCCTGCATCTGATTCATGATCGTGGACATCATCGCCGGATCGATCGAGAAGCCCTGCGGCATGCCCGAACCGTTCTTGTCATCTCCCTGACCGGATCCGGGACCATTGGCACCGAAGAGCATTCCGAAGATCTGCTCGAACGGATTCTGCTCGTTGTTGTTGTCATCGGTCATTGTTCTACAGCCCCCAAGAATCGGTTTGACATCAACGTTAACGGTTCCGAATGTGCGAAGCTTCCCAATTCCGGGAGGTTTCGCAGGATGTTCGCACCGGGCGAAAGGAGTCTGTGAATCGGACGCTGAGGTTTCAACTAGACTGGTGGGGCGGTGCAGCGAAAGGATTACATGACAGAGAACGCCCCTCGGGCCGTGCCGGCGTCACCGGTACCGACACGCGGCACCAAACGACGACGGACTCCACGTCTGGCCACAACCTCGGGCGTCCTCACCTACGTCTTCATCGCGCTGGCCGTGCTTCTGCCGGTTCCGTACATGCTTCAGCTGCCGGGACCGGTTTTCAACACCCTCGGCGACTACCAGGGTGACCCCATGATCAGCGTCTCCGGAGCCAAGAGCTATCCGACAGCAGGCCGCATCGACATGCTCACCGTCGCCGTCAGCGGCGGACCCGGCCGCGACATCTTTGCCTCTCAGGCACTCGGCGCACTCATCAACGGCGAACAGACCGTCGTCCCCACGGAGGCGTACTACCCGCTGGACACCACTCGCGAGGATGTGACCGAATCGAATGCGGTCGAGATGTCCTCGAGCCAGGATGTCGCCATCGCCGCTGCGATGGGCCAGATGGACAAGTCGTACTCCGTGCATCTGTCGGTCGATGACGTCGTCGCCGATGCTCCGGCACAGGGCAAACTGCGCAAGGGAGACCGACTCATGTCGGTCAACGGCAAGAAGCTCGATTCCGATCCCCAGGCCGCGCAGATCATGAGCAGGACAGTGCAGGGGTCGGACTCCGTCGAGCTCGGCATCGAACGCGATGGGAAATCGAAGACGATCACCCTGACTCCAGCCAAGGTCGACGACCGCAAGGCGATCGGCATCACTATGAAGCAGGACTTCGAGTTCCCCGTCGACGTGAAGTTCAACGTCGACGGCGTCGGCGGTCCGTCGGCGGGGACGATGTTCGCTCTGGCCATCATCGATGAGCTGACTCCCGGTGCGATGACAGGCGGCAAGCATGTGGCGGGCACGGGGGAGATCACTCCTGACGGAACGGTCGGCCCGATCGGCGGTGCTCGCCAGAAGGTGGCCGCCGCCTCCGAGAAGGGAGCGACGCTGTTCCTCTCGCCAGCCGACAACTGTGCGGAGGTCATGGCCGCCGCAGACCAATCCAAGATCACGGTGGCACGCATCGACACGCTCGATGACGCGCAGACCACCGTGGAGCAGTACGCCGCCGGCAACACTTCGGACCTGCCGAAATGTCCTGCCGATGGTGCCGACAACAATGAGAAAGGGCAGTAGTGAGCACCTCGTCCTCACCCACCTCCGCACGCATGCCGGCGAATCGGCCAAGACGTTCGCCGCTGCTGCTCACCCTCGTGTCTGTGGCGATCCTGCTGATCGCCTTCATCGCCTTCACCCAGGTCTACACCGAGGTGCTGTGGTTCCGCCAGGTCGACGCAGCGAACGTCTTCCGGACCATGTGGCTCACCCGCGGACTGACGTTCCTCGGCGGATTCATCCTCATGGCCGTTCCGGTCTGGCTGAGCCTTCATCTGGCCTACCGCCATCGTCCGGTCTACGCGCCGACGACGCCGCGACAGGAGAACCTCGACCGCTATCGTGAGGCCATCGAGCCTCTGCGTCGGGTCGCGACGATCGCGATTCCCGCGGTCATGGGTGTCCTCGCCGGCATCACCGCCTCGGCGAATTGGAACACAATCCTCGAATGGATCAACTCGACGTCCTTCGGCTCGAAGGACCCTCAGTTCGGTCTCGACAAGTCGTTCTTCGTCTTCGTCCTTCCCGGTCTGCGCCTCATCGGCAACCAGCTGGGCATGGCGCTGCTCTTGGCGCTCATCGCCGCCCTCGTGGCCCACTACCTCTTCGGCGGAATCCGTCCGGGGGAGCAGAAGGGCGTCATCCTGACGAAGGCCGCCCAGTGGCAGCTGGGCATCACCGTGGCGGTTCTCGTCATCGTTCAGGCCGGCCGGCTGTGGCTCTCCCGCTACGACCGGATGACCGCTGCCGGCGGGATCGTGCCCGGCGTCACCTACGTCGATGATCATGCCGCCCTGCCGGCCATGGCGATCGTCGCCATCGCCGCCGTGCTGGTCGCACTGCTGTTCGTCTATACCGCATGGAAGGGCAACTGGCGGATCTCGATCATCGCGACGCTCACCCTCATCGTGCTCGGCGGCGTTTCGATCATCGCGTACCCGGCCCTGCTTCAGCAGTTCCAGGTCAATCCGTCGCAGCAGAGCAAGGAATCCGATTACATCCAGCACAACATCGATGCCACACGCGATGCGTTCGACTTCGATGACATCGAGGTGACTCCGTACTCGCCGAGCACCACTGGTAAGAAGGGCGATCTGCGCAAGGACGCCGAGACCGCGGCGTCGATCCGTCTGCTGGACCCGAACCTCGTCTCGGACACCTTCCGGCAGCTGCAGCAGGTGCGACCGTACTACTCGTTCCCGCAGAAGCTCGACGTCGACCGCTACAACATCGACGGGGACATGCGCGACACCGTCATCTCGGTGCGCGAACTCGCCCCGAGCTCGGTGAACAACCAGAGCTGGTTCAACCGGGCGATCGTCTACACCCACGGATTCGGTGTGGTCGCAGCCAACGGCAACCAGCGCAACCCGGACGGCGAACCGCTGTTCATGGAGTCGGATATTCCGCCGAAGGGCGAGTTCCCTGACTACGAGCCGCGTGTGTACTTCGGAGAGTCGTCTCCGGACTACTCGATCGTCGGCGCCCCGAAGGGCGCGACTCCGCGTGAGCTCGACTACCCCTCCGATGAGAAGAGCGGCTCCGGTCAGGTCAACAGCACCTTCTCCGGTGACGGCGGACCCTCGGTGGGCAATGTGTTCAACCGTCTCGCCTACGCCCTGAAGTTCCAGGACGAGCAGATCCTTCTCTCGGACGCGCTCAACGACGAGTCCCAGATCCTCTACGATCGTCATCCGCGTGAGCGTGTGGAGAAGCTCGCACCCTTCCTCAAGGTCGACGGCGATCCGTACCCGGCCGTCGTGGACGGAAAGATCAAGTGGATCCTCGACGGCTACACCACCGCCGAGGACTACCCGTATTCGACACCGCAGCCACTCCAGCAGGCCACCGAGGACTCGACCACGGCGTCGGCTCCGAACTCGGTGGCGACTCTGCCGGACGATGAGGTCAACTACATCAGGAACTCGGTGAAGATCACCGTCGATGCCTACGACGGTTCCGTCGACATGTACCAGTGGGACAAGGACGATCCGGTTCTCAAGACATGGATGAAGGTGTTCCCCGGACTCATCAAGTCGTCCTCGGAGATGTCCGGTGACCTGATGAGCCACGTCCGGTACCCGGAAGACATGTTCAAGGTCCAACGCGACCTGCTCACGAAGTACCATGTCACCTCCGCCAGTGAGTTCTACTCCGGTCAGGACTTCTGGACCCTGCCGACCGATCCGACGACGAAGGCGAGCAGCGGACTGACGCAGCCGCCGTTCTACATGACCCTGCAGATGCCGGGTCAGCAGTCCCCGTCGTTCTCGCTGACGAGCTCGTATATCCCGGCTCGATCGTCCGAGGGGCAGTCGCGTAACAACCTCACCGGGTTCCTCTCTGCCGATGCAGATGCCGGCAATAAGAAGGGCGAGACAGCCGAGGGCTACGGCAAGCTGCGCCTGCTGCAGCTTCCGCGCAACACCACCGTGCCCGGACCTGGTCAGGCTCAGAACAACTTCAACACCGCACCCGATGTGCAACGCAGTCTGAACCTGCTGCGTCAGGGTGAATCCGAAGTCGAGAACGGCAACCTGCTGACTCTGCCGATCGGCGGGGGTCTGCTGTACGTCCAGCCGGTCTATGTCCGATCCGCCGGTGAGACCTCCTACCCGCTGCTGCAGCACGTGCTCGTGGCCTTCGGTGAGGACATCGGGTTCGCTCCGACCCTCGACGAGGCACTCGACCAGGTGTTCGGCGGAGACTCCGGAGCCTCGGCCGGCGACGCCGGAACCGAGGACAGCGGAGACGGCGAATCGGGATCGACCTCGGGCGGAGAGGACGCGGATTCGAAGTCCGGCTCGCCGGACAAGGCTCTCAACGACGCTCTGCAGGAGGCGAAGAAGGCCATGGAGGACTCCGATGCCGCGCTGAAGGACGGCGACTTCGCGGAGTACGGAAAGGCTCAGGATCGTCTGAAGAAGGCACTTGAGGACGCCGTCGCCGCTGACCCGTCGCTGGCCGAGGATGCGGCGGGCAAGGAATCCTCTGCTCCCGCCTCGGAGCCGGCTGACGAAGGCGGAGACTCGGGCAACTGAGTCTGAGGCGAACCGGTACGGCGCTGTGAGGCCGTGCCGACCGAGTTCGGGCTTTCCGCGACGAACGCCCCTGGGACATCCCAGGGGCGTTCGTCGTTCTCAATGGATTCGCCGTGGTGAGACCGGCGTCGTTCGCTTCTCTGGACGCACTCCCACCGCTGTGTCAGCCTAGGTGCGGTGCGCTCTATCTGTCTGAGGCGCTGAGCCAGCTGAGGGCACCTCAGCTGGCTGAAACGCTGCCTCAGTCCGAGGTTCGGCAGCGGTCGGGACTTGAGGGAACGGCAGTGCGGAGAAACAGGCCATGCGCTCTGCGGACCGACATCTGCCAGGGCGCCTGATGGCGTTCGACTTGCCGAACGCTCGAGTTGCCGTCACTGTATCGAGTTATGCTGCGAGCGGTCGACGCTGAGTCGAGCGGTCGGCAGGGAATCGGCTCTGCAAAGTCGGTCGGCAAGGGGTGTGAATGAGAAGAACCCCCAGTCAGAGAACTGACTGGGGGTTCTGCCGCTATCGTGGCGGGGGAGGGATTTGAACCCCCGACCTCCGGGTTATGAGCCCGGCGAGCTACCGAACTGCTCCACCCCGCGGCGTGTTCTTAACTTTACACGAGGGGTCACCTGGCGGCCAAACCGAATACAGGTGACCTCCGCCACATGGTCACTTGTCGTTCATCTGCAGGGGTTGCAGATGATTGAAAGTTGAACTAGAGTACATTTTGTACTTCAAATTTCAACCAAAAGGAGAAATCGTGACTGCTCTGCCTCAGGGACTCACCGCCGGAACCTGGAACATCGACCCCATTCACTCGGAGTTCACCTTCACTGCTCGCCACGCGGGCGTCTCGAAGGTCCGCGGCCACTTCGAAGAGATCGCCGGCAGCGTGAACGTCGGTGAGACCCTCGAAGACAGCGCCGTGTCCGCCGAGGCCTCAGCGAACTCGATCAACACCCGCAACGAGCAGCGCGACGGTCACCTCAAGAGCGGTGACTTCTTCCTCGCCGAGGAACACCCGAAGCTGAGCTTCAAGTCGACCGCGATCAAGGCCGACGGCGCCGATGAGTTCTCGACCGTCGGTGAGCTTACGATGCGCGGCGTGACCAAGGAAGTCGCCTTCGCCACCGAATTCGCAGGAGTTGCCACCGACCCGAACGGCAACCAGGTCGCCGGCCTCTCGGCCACCGCCACGGTCAACCGCAAGGACTTCGGAATGTCCTTCGAAGCTCTCCTCGGCGGAGGAGAGCTCCTCGTCTCCGACAAGATCAAGATCGAACTCGAACTCGAGCTCGTCAAGGCCTGATATGTCCTGAGCTGAGCTGCTGATCGGCGCGTGCGCCGACACGGAGCCAGACTCAACGGGCAGCGTCGCTGCCCGACACAGAAGGGGCGAACCGCCTATGCGGTTCGCCCCTTCTGGCGTCTTTCGGCGCGGCGACTCATGTCACTCGGCGTGGCGACTCATGTGCCTTCCCTTGCATCAGGAACTCGTTCTGCCTCGACCGCGAAAGCGGGTGATGCTCAGTGCCTCCGACGCAGCGCCTCCGGGTGCTCCCGCAGATGCCCACCGAGTGCGATGAACAGCTGTGCGCCCTTGTCGACATCGGCAACGGACTTGCAGAACGAATATCGGATCGAGGACCTATAGGCCGCGTGCGCCGGGCTGCCCGGCCTGCACAGAGCAGGGACGGGAATCCCGACCAAGGAGAATTCTCTGGCCAGCAGCTCATTGAGCTCGAAGGCATCGAGATCTGTCAGCGCAGAGAAGTCCACCACTGTGAAATAGCCGGCCCGCGGAGTGGAGACCCGAGCACCCGGCACCGAGCGACAGGCGGGCACGAGAACCTCAGCGCGGGCCCGCAGCGAAGCTCGGTTCTCGGCGACGAACTGCGAATCGCCGACCAGCATATCGGCCATTCCGATCTGCATCGGACCGCCGGCCGTGAACGACAGGAACTGCTTGACGGTCTGAATGGCCTGGCGAACCTCGGGAGAGGCGATGACCCAGCCGATCTTCCACCCCGTCGTGTTCCATGATTTGCCCGCCGAGGAGACCGTGACGACGCGTGCAGAATCCTCGATGGCAACGGCGGGAGGGACATGCCCCAGATCGGTCAGGACGAGCTGCTCGTAGACCTCATCGGAGAGCACCCAGGCGTCGACCGCCTCGGCGGCTCGTCCGATGCGGGCGAGATCAGCGGCAGAGAAGATGAACCCGGTGGGATTGTGCGGAGTGTTGACGAGGATGATCGCCGGATCGACCTCGGCGATCACTCGGTCGAAAGCCTCCCAGTCCGGGGCGAAGTCGCCATGGCCATCGGGGATGATCGGCACCGTGTGCAGAGTGCCTCCGGCGGCAGCGATCGCCGCCGGATAGGAGTCGTAGAAAGGTTCGAAGGCGACAAGGGAGCCGCCGCGCGGCAGCAGTGCGAGGATCGCAGCGGTCAGGCCCTCCGTGGCGCCCGCAGTGTAGAGCACCTCGTCAGGATCGACGTGCTGGCCGAAATCGCGTCCGCGTTGAGCGGCCACAGCCTCGAGCAGCTGCGGGTATCCCTGACCGGGGGCGTACTGATTGAAACCGGCCCGCATCGCCTCTTCCGTCGCGGCGATGAGCTCGTCCGGAGGTTCGGTGCCTGGAGCGCCCTGCCCGAGGTTGACGGCTCCGACCTCGGCGGCGAACTTCGTCATCTGCCCGTAGATCGTCTCACCGATCGACCCATCCGGATTCGTCAGACCGGCGGCCTCGGCCATCTCATGCCACAGCGGGGCTCTCATGATGTCCGGCATCAGGAGACCTCCGCGGGAGCGACCCGACCGAGTCGATCGAGTGCGGCTTCATGGAGTCGAGAATTGCTGGCCAGCGCATTGCCGCCGAACGGCCCTGGAACACCGGCCGTGTTCGTGAAGGTGCCTCCGGCTTCGAGGACGATGGGTACGAGCGCTCCCATATCGTAGAGCGCGAGCTCGGGTTCGCAGGCGAGGTCGACAGCCCCCTCGGCGAGCAGCATATAGGAGTAGAAATCGCCGTATCCGCGAGTGCGCCACAGCGAATCGCAGAGATCGAGGAACTCATCGAGGATGCCGAGTTCCTTCCAGCCCGACAGCGACGAATACGACAGGGACGCATCGGCGAGAGAATCGACCGATGACACAGCGATGCGTTCGGCCGGGGACCCGAACTCGGTCGCATAGGCGCCCTGGCCCGCTTCCGCCCACCACCGGCGCCCGAGTGCGGGAGCGGAGACGACTCCCAGCAGCGGCTGATCACCGTCGTAGAGGGAGATCAGCGTCGCCCACACTGGCACTCCGCGCACGAAGTTCTTCGTTCCGTCGATGGGATCGATGATCCACCGTCGCGATGACTGTCCGTGTGCACCGAATTCCTCACCGAGCACGCTGTCATCGGGTCGAACCTCTGTGAGGCGATCCATGATCGCTTTCTCCACCGCACGGTCGCATTCGGTGACCGGGGTGAGATCGGGTTTGGTTTCGACGGCGAAGTCCTGTGCCCGGAAGTGCGGGTGGCTGATGGCATCGGCGAGATCGGCGAGTTCGATCGCCAGGTCGAGGTCGTTCATGCCTCCAGCCTATCCAGTCGAGGGCAGCAGCCGGCGCAGGGACTCCAGCCGTGAGACTCCTCCCGGTCCGGCCTTGCCATCGGCCACCCATTCATCGAGTCGGCAGCCGGGAGAGTCCGCGAGGTGAGTGCATCCGCGGGGGCAATCGGCCGTGGCCTCGACGAGTTCGGGGAAGGCGGAGAGCAGGGTCTCCCGGTCCACATGGGCCAGGCCGAAGCTGCGCACTCCCGGGGTGTCGATGAGCCATCCGCCGCGTTCCAACGGCAGGCACACGGCCGAGGACGAGGTGTGACGTCCGCGTCCGGTCACGTCGTTGACATGGCCCGTCGCGCGGTCGGCGGCGGGAACGAGAACGTTGGTCAGCGTGGATTTGCCCACCCCGGAATGGCCGACGAGGACGCTGATGCGTCCGCGGAGACGCTCGGCCACCTCGGCGTGGGGTTCTGCTTCGTCGCGGGCCGCATCGTTCGCGGCGATTGTCGTATCGGTCGGCTCAGCATCGGGATCGATGGAGGATTCGACGATGTCGATCCCGGACGCGGAGAAGCGTTCCTGCAGTTTCGTCGCCGGGTGCAGATCGGTCTTCGTGACGATGAGCAGCGGAGTGATCCCTGCATCGAAGGCCGCGACGAGCGCGCGATCGATGAGTCCGAACGAGGGATCCGGGTCCACGGTGGCCGTGACGATGCCCATGACGTCGACGTTGGCGACGAGGACGCGCTCTGTCGGGTCGGTGTCATCGGCGCTGCGGCGCAGCAGGGTCTGCCGCTCGGTGATCTCCACGAGCCTGGCCAGGGTCCCCTCGGCCCCCGAGGTGTCGCCGACGAGGCGGACGACGTCGCCGGGGACGATCGCGTGCTTGCGCAGGTGCGAGGCGCGTACCGCCGTCACCGAGGTGGCCCCACGTGACCGTTTCCCCTTCTTCCGAATCGGGGGACTCGACGGAAACTTCCCGTCGTCGTCAGCGAGGATGACCCGGTACCGGCCCCGATCGACCGCGGTGACCAGACCCGAAACAGCGTCCTTGTGGTCGGGACGGTTCTTCGTCCGCGGTCGTGAACCGCGTCGGTTCGGCCGGGGGCGGTAGTCCTCATCGCGCAAGATCTTCGCCATATCAGGCTCCGGGGGTGAGCATGGCTTCCCACAGCTGAGTGAAGGCAGGCAGGGTCTTGGCGACAGTGCCGGCGTTCTCGATGACCATACCGTCATTGCGCAAGGCGAGGACGGCACCGGCCATGACCATGCGGTGGTCGTGGTAGGTATGCCACAGCGCCGGGCGCAGGTGCGTGGTGCCGGTGATCGTCAGCGCCTCGGCATGTTCGACGACATCGACGCCGATGGCACCGTACTCTCTGGTCAGAGCCGCCAGACGGTCGGTCTCGTGCCCACGCAGATGCCCGATACCGCGCAGCTGCGACGTTCCTTCGGCCAAAGCGGCGAGAGCCGAGACCACTGGGGTGAGTTCGCCGACGGCCGACAGGTCGAGATCGACCGGGGTGAGCCGGTCCGGGCCCTGCACATGCAGTCCTTCCCTATCGAGGCGCACCGTGGCTCCGAACGCCTCGGCGATCTCGCGGAAGCCGTCACCTGCCTGCGTGGTGTGCACGGGCCAGTCGGCGATGGTCACGGATCCGCCGGTGGCCACGGCCGCCGCTGCGAAGGCTGCGGCATTGGACAGGTCGGGTTCGACCTGCACGTCGAGACCGCGCGGAAGTCCTGGTTCGACGATCCAGCGCTCGGGTTCGGGCTCGCTGATGTCGACGCCCGCATCGCGGAGGACTTCGATCGTCATGTCCACGTGCGTTCGGCTGGGCACCGAGTCCGCAGTGTTGGTGAGTTCGAGTCCCAAAGGCATGACGGGAGCGGTGAGGAGCAGACCAGAGACGAATTGGCTGGAGGCGCTGGCGTCGATGCCGAGGTGGCCGCCGCGCAGCTGTGAGTCGGCGTGGATCGTCATCGGCAATGTGTTCGCGGCGGAGGTGATCGACGCACCGAGCTCCCGCAGCGACTCGATCGTCACCGACATCGGCCGCACCCGGGCCTGTTCGTCGCCGTCGAGGACGACCTCACGGCCGGTGAGCGCGGCAAGTGGGGGGATGAAGCGCATCACGGTTCCGGCGAGACCGCAGTCGATGGTGATCGGTGCGGAATCCTGCGCAGCTGCGTCTGTGGGCGCGTGTCCGCCCGAGAAGGGGATCGGCTCGATGTGGAGCTCATCGCCGTCTTCGTCGATCACGGCGCCGAGGCGACGCAAGGCGTCGACCATGAGCAGGGTGTCGCGGCTGCGCAGCCATCCCTTGAGATCGGAGCCGGAACGGGCGAGAGCCGCAAGGATGAGATAGCGGTTCGTCAGGGACTTGGAACCGGGAACGGTCACAGTGGCAGAGACGGCGGAACCGGCGACCGGCGGCTGCCAGTCGCCGGTCGCCGGGGGAGTGTGCGTGGAGATGTCAGTCAACTCCGAGTGCGCTCAGAGCCTGCTTCGAGGTGTCTTCCACGCTCGACCACAGGTCTTCGGCCGCGTGCTGGGTCCGCCACCACAGGCCGGGGCGTCCAGCAGTGTCGACGGCGGCGAGCAGGGCACCGCCGAGCATCGAGGTGCGCAGAAGAGTGCGTTCGTTGCGGACCTTCTTCTCCTCCTTCGACGTCGTCTTGTCAGCAGACAGACGCTCCCCGACGGTGTCGAGCAGGTAGGTGCCGACGAGGATCGATGCGCTGAGGCGGGGGAAGCGTCCGATGGCGAGCATCGAACCGGCAGCGACCTGGGCAACCCCGGTGGCTCGGGCGAGAGTCACTGCGTCGACGGGGACGTCGACCCGCTTGCGAGCCTGGTTGAGGAGCGGGCCGACCGATGCGGCCGCTGCCTCCGGCTTGCGCAGTCGTTCGACGCCGTTGAGGATGTAGCCGGCGGCCAGCATGGGCCGTGCGATAAGACGAATGGGAGACACAGTGGTCCTTCCTACGTGGCGGTCATCTCACTGGCAAGCATAACTGCTGAGGTGGGAATAGTGGGACGTCGGTCCGATGTTGTACGGGGTGAAGCCATTCGACGGGTGCACCCGTCGGGAAGTCGACAGGCAGAAGGAGAAGTCTGTGAGCGCCACTGCCGTCCTGGAGAGAACGGGCGTACCATTGACTGCGATGACCGAATCAGTCAAAGAAGCCCCCGAAACCGACGCCGAGAGGTCGGCGCGTTTCGAACGGGATGCTCTGGAATATGTCAACCAGCTCTACGCAGCTGCTCTGCGTATGACCCGGAATCCGGCCGACGCCGAAGACCTCGTCCAGGAAGCCTATGCGAAGGCGTATGCCGCCTTCCACCAGTACAAGCCCGGAACCAACCTCAAGGCCTGGCTGTACCGGATCCTGACGAACACCTTCATCAACAACTACCGCAAGAAGCAGCGTCAGCCGCAGGAACACGGCAGCGAAGACATCGAGGACTGGCAGATCGCCCAAGCGAACAGCCACTCGTCCTCCGGCGGTCGTTCCGCGGAACTCGAAGCCCTCGACCACCTTCCCGACTCCGACGTCAAGGAAGCGCTCTCGGCACTGCCCGAAGACTTCCGCATGGTCGTCTACTACGCCGATGTCGAAGGCCTGCCGTACAAGGAGATCGCCGAGATCATGGAGACGCCGATCGGCACTGTGATGTCCCGACTGCACCGCGGTCGCCGACAGCTGCGGGAGATGCTGGCCGACTATGCCGCCGAGCGCGGTTTCGTGAGTCCCGAGGGAGGTGCGAAATGAGCGACGAAGGATGCTGCGAAAGCGTCAGGACCGAGTCACTGATGCGCATCTACCACTACCTCGACGGAGAACTGACGACGACGGAGATCCGCGAGATCTCGATCCACCTCGAACAGTGCCCGTCGTGTCATGACGAGTACGAGATCGAAGCGCTGCTCAAAGAGCTCGTGCGTCGTTCGTGCAGTCACGACCGTGCCCCGATGGGACTGCGAGAGAAGATCCGGCAGCGGATCGCGCTCGAACAGAACTCCTGACCGGCGCCCAGACACAGGGCAGTCCACGGACACAACGAAGGCGGGAAGAGAATCGAATCTCTTCCCGCCTTCGTCATTCACCGAACGTATCAGCGAATCATGCGTTTGGACGCTTGCCGTGGTTTGCTTTCTTACGGCGGCGATCGCGACGCTTACGGCCACGCTTGCTCATTGTGCCCTCCTTTGATAGACGCTCAATTGTCTCATGATCACCCGAGCAGAGCAAAGTCGGACCAGGTCACCCACCTTGCCGAATCGGTCTGACAAGAGGATGCGACTGTCACCGCTGAGCTCTTCGTCGGCCGGGCACCGCAGAGATCTTCGGTCGGGCGCCCCATCGACGGCTCAGCTGTCGCCGAGGACGTCCTGGACTCCCAGCCAGTTGAACCAGCCGCGATGGAGAACGAGCCAGGCCAGCAGACCGTATCCTTCCTGCGCCGGCAGATGGTCCCGCGACGATGCGACCTCGCGCTGCCATACGGGATGGCCGAGGAGGGGCGTGAAGGTGTCGACATAGGTGATGCCGCGCCGCTTGGCCACATCGGAGAAGCTGGCGTTGAGCTCGGCGATGCGACGGTTGCGGTCACCGTCGTGTTCAGGCGGTGGGCCCAGCACGAAGGTCGAGACCTTCCGAGCCAACGCCTCGTCGAGGATGTTGGCCACATCGAGCCGGGCCCTGGCCACCGAACGCCCCGAATCGAGATCCCCGGAACCCAGAGCCAGCACGAGACGATTGTCCCCTTCCCGAGTGAACCGCAGGGACGCCTCGGCGATGGTCCGAGCGTGAAGACCCGCGGAATCCTCGGTCGGGACGGCCAGGGGATACACCTTGAGCTCAGGCAGACTCGGCAGAGTCCTCGCCGTCACCCGACCGACCCACCCCAGGCCACGGCCATCGCCGTGGCCGGCGACCAAAGGGCCTCCGACCACGGCGATGGTTGTGGTGACGTCGCTGCTCACCGGCTGAAGATCCGGTCGACGAGTTCCTTCTGCTGGGCTTCGTGGAAGTGCTTGAGCCCGGTCGAGGTGGCGGCAGAAGCGGCACGGGAGATGACCTTGACCTCACGACCGCCGAGGAGCTCGGGCAGGTGCAGTGCCATGAACGGCCATGCTCCCTGGTTCTCCGGCTCTTCCTGGGCCCAGACGATCTCGGCATCGGCCGGGAAGCGATCGAGCACGGCGGTGATGGCCGCCTCGTCGAGCGGGTAGAGCTGCTCGAGGCGGACGAGCGCCATCTTCGTGTCGTTGTCCTTCTCCCGCTTGGCTTTGAGCTCCCAGTAGAGCTTGCCGGAGACGAGGACGACGCGCTCGACCTGCGAGGCGTCGACGTCCGTATCGTCGATGACGGCCTGGAACTTGCCCGAGGTGAAGTCCTCCGGCGAGTTCGCCGCAGCCTTGAGGCGAAGCATCGACTTCGGGGTGAAGACGATGAGCGGACGCTTGTTCGTCGTCGAGGCGTGGCGACGCAGCAGGTGGAAGTACGAGGCACCCGAGGACGGGTAGGCCACCGTCATGTTGTTCTCCGCGCACAGCTGGAGGTAACGCTCGATGCGACCCGAGGAATGGTCGGGTCCCTGCCCCTCGTAGCCGTGGGGCAGGAGCATGACGACACCGGAGTTCTGCTGCCACTTCTGCTCGGAGGAGGAGATGAACTCGTCGATGACGGTCTGCGCACCCTGTGCGAAGTCACCGAACTGAGCCTCCCACGCCACGAGGGCGTCCTTGCGTTCGACGGAGTAGCCGTATTCGAAGCCGACGGCGGCGTACTCGCTGAGCAGGGAGTCGTAGACCCAGAAGCGAGCCTGCTCCTCGGTGAGGTTCTGCAGCGGCGTCCATTCGTTGCCGTTGACCGAGTCGATGAGCACGGAGTGGCGCTGGACGAATGTTCCGCGACGGGAGTCCTGACCTGCCAGCCGCACCGGCACGCCGTCCATGAGCAGCGAACCGAAGGCCAGCAGCTCGGCGAAGCCCCAGTCGATTCCGCCGGACAACGACATCTCCTTGCGCTTCTCGAGCAGCGCCCGCAGCTTCTTGTGAACCGTGAAGCCTTCGGGGATCTCGGTGAAGGCCTCGCCGATGCGCTGCAGCGTCTCGGGGCTGATGGCCGTCTCGGCGTCGTTGAAGGTCTCGATGTCGCTAGGCTCGTAGGGAGCGTTGAATGCTTCTCCGTCGTAGGAGCCGGTCTCGGCTTCCTTGGTCTCGGCGAAGGCCGATTCCAGCTTGGACTGGTAGTCCTTGAGCGCCTCGGCGGCCTCTTCGTCGGTGATGCACTTCCTGCCGACGAGGGATTCGGTGTAGAGCTTGCGCACCGAGCCCTTCTTCTCGATGAGGGAGTACATCGTCGGCTGGGTCATCGACGGATCGTCGCCCTCGTTGTGGCCGCGGCGGCGGTAGCACACGAGGTCGATGACGACGTCCCGGTTGAATTCCTGGCGGTATTCGAAGGCCAGGCGGGCCGCCCGGACGACGGCCTCGGGATCATCGCCGTTGACGTGGAAGATCGGGGCGTTGATCGACTTGGCGACGTCCGTGCAGTAGAACGAGGACCGCGCCGAGGCGGGGGGAGTGGTGAACCCGACCTGGTTGTTGATGATGACGTGGACCGTTCCGCCGGTGCGGTAGCCGCGCAGCTCGGAGAGGTTGAGCGTCTCGGTGACCACACCCTGTCCGGCGAATGCGGCATCGCCGTGGACGAGGACCGGCAGCACGGTGAAGCCGGACTCGCCCTGGTCGACGAGATCCTGCTTGGCGCGCACGATGCCTTCGAGGACCGGATCGACGGTCTCGAGGTGGCTGGGGTTGGCCGCGACGTAGACGCCGGTGGTGTTGCCTGCCGGCGAGGTGAACGAACCCTTGGTGCCCAGGTGGTACTTCACATCGCCGGAGCCCTGGACGCTGTCCGGGGACATGGTTCCGTCGAACTCACGGAAGATCTGCGCATAGGACTTGCCGGCGATGTTCGTCAGCACGTTGAGGCGACCACGGTGGGCCATGCCGATGGCGACCTCATCGAGGCCGGTGTCGGCGGACTGGTTGAGGATCTCGTCGAGCAGGACGATCGCGGACTCTCCGCCTTCGAGGCTGAAGCGCTTCTGTCCGATGTACTTCGTCTGGAGGAAGGTCTCGAAGGCCTCGGCGGCGTTGAGACGGCCGAGGATGTGTCCCTGCTCCGAACGGGTGAGCTCCTGATGCGGGACCTCGATCTTCGACTGGAACCAGCGGCGCTGGACCGGGTCGGCGATGTGCATGTATTCGAAGCCGGTGGTCCGGCAGTAGCTCTCACGCAGCAGCCCGAGGATGCTGCGGAAGGGCATCATCGGCTTCGATCCGAACCCGCCGGTGGGGAACTCGCGTTCGAGATCCCACAGGGTCAGACCGTGCTGATTGATGTCGAGATCCGGGTGGGACCGCTGACGGTAGACCAGAGGATCGATATTGGCCATGAGGTGACCGCGCGTGCGGTAGGCATCGATGAGTTCGATGACGCGTGCGGTCTTGTTGACGTCGTCCTGGTCTTCGGCCGAGACGTCGGGAACCCAGCGCACCGGCTCGTAGGGCAGGCGCAGGGATTCGAAGACATCGTCGTAGAAGCCGTCTTCGCCGAGCAGGTAGCTGTGGACGAGCTTGAGGAACTCGCCCGAACCGGCTCCCTGGATCACGCGGTGATCGTAGGTCGAGGTCATGGTCAGCACCTTGGACACGGCCAGAGAGTTGATGGTCTGCTGGCTGGCACCCTGGAACTCGGCGGGGTAGTCGAGCGCGCCGACGCCGATGATGCAGCCCTGACCCTTGGTCAGACGCGGAACGGAGTGGACCGTGCCGATTCCGCCGGGGTTCGTCAGCGAGACGGTGGTGCCGGCGAAGTCGTCGGCGGTGAGCTTGCCCTGCCGTGCCTTGTCGACGAGGCCGTCGTAGGCGTCGACGAACTGGCGGAAGGTCAGCGTCTCGGCCTTCTTGACGTTGGGCACCAGCAGGGTGCGTGATCCGTCCTTCTTCGGCACGTCGATGGCGAGGCCGAAGTTGATGTGGGCGGGGGAGACCATCACGGGCTTGCCGTCGCGGACGTCGTAGGAGACGTTCTGCGAGGGGAAGTTCTGCAGGGCGCGGATCACGGCGAAGCCGATGAGGTGGGTGAAGGAGACCTTCCCGCCTCGGGTGCGCTTGAGGTGCGAGTTGATGACGATCCGGTTGTCGATGAGCGCCTTGGCAGGCAGGGCCCGGACCGAGGTGGCGGTCGGGACTTCGAGCGACTCATCCATATTCTTGGCGATGAGCTTCGCGGGGCCGCGCAGGGGAGTGATCGTCTCCTCCGGTGCGGGCTTCGGTGCGGCTTCCTTCGCGGTGACCTTCGGCACGGACTTGGTCTCTGCCTTCAGCGTCTCGGACTCAGCCGAAGACGGGGAGACGCCGCGAGAGGTCTCACGGGAGGTCGCCGGGGCTGCAGCTGAGGCAGGGGCCTTGGCATCCGACTTCTTCGCGGCCGGCTTCGCCTCCTGCTTGGCGGCGGGCTCGGCAGCGGACTGAGCGCCTCCGCCGTTCTTTTCGTACTTGTCGAAGAAGGGCCACCAAGACTGGTCGACCGAATTCTTATCTGACTTGTACTGCTCATACAATTCCTCGACCAGCCACTCATTCGACCCGAAGTCTTCAACGGTGCGGTTCGGAGTATTGACGGACACGGCGTTGATCGCCTACTTCCTGATTCAAGACTTGCTGCTTAACGACATCTCCAAGCCTAACGTGATGTGCCATCGAATGTGCAGTTAAGGGACAATAGTGTTATGCGTTTCATCTCAAATGACCCGAACACCGATCTCACCTACTCAGATGTCTTCCTCGTGCCGAACTCGTCGGCGCTGACTTCGCGCTTCGAAGTCGACCTCACAACGACCGATCCGACCGGGTCGACGACGCCACTCGTGGCAGCGAATATGACCGCTGTGTCCGGTCGACGGATGGCGGAGACGATGGCACGTCGCGGGGGACTGGCGGTGCTGCCCCAGGACATTCCGCTGACCGTTGCGCAGGAGACCATCGCCTGGGTCAAGAGCCGCGACCGGATCTTCGAATCCGCGCTGCGCTTCTCACCCGAGGACACAGTGCTCAATGCTCTGCACGTGCTGGCCAAGCGTCCGCACGGCTTCGGCGTCGTCGTCGACGACGCGGGAAAGCTCGAAGGCATCATCAATGCCGCAGATCT
The DNA here is from genome assembly GCF_057766545.1 of Brevibacterium sp. MGP-B1. Classification (NCBI taxonomy): domain Bacteria; kingdom Bacillati; phylum Actinomycetota; class Actinomycetes; order Micrococcales; family Brevibacteriaceae; genus Brevibacterium; species Brevibacterium sp. MGP-B1. The sequence continues at coordinate 993,279 of NZ_CM173407.1, forward strand.
GCGCGGAGTCGATCGCTTCACCTCGGTGGCGGAGCTGTTGGACTCCTCACCGCATGTCATCCGCGCCTCCGAGGTCGACTGGGAGGACGCTGCGCAGCTGGAGTCCCTCTTCGAGTCGATGACGGAGTCGCGAGCCGAGTTCGCCGCCGTCGTCGACGATGAGAACACGGTGCTCGGCAGCCTGACTCCGAAGTCGCTGCTGCGCTCGTCCATCTACACGCCCAATTTCGACGATCGGGGACGGCTGAAGGTCGCCGTGGCCATCGGCGTCAACGGTGCCGCGGTCGAACGTGCCACAGCGCTGGTCGAAGCCGGTGCGGACGTCCTCGTCGTCGACACCGCCCATGGCCACCAGGTGAAGATGCTCGACACACTGTCGGCGATCGCCGATGCCGAACTCGGGGTGCCGATCGTGGCCGGAAACGTCGTCACCGCCGAGGGGGTCCGCGACCTCGTCGCTGCCGGCGCTGACATCGTCAAGGTCGGAGTCGGCCCGGGCGCCATGTGCACGACCAGGATGATGACCGCGGTCGGTCGTCCCCAGTTCTCCGCAGTGCTCGAATGCGCCGAGGCGGCTCGCGAGCTGGGCGCCCACGTGTGGGCCGACGGCGGAGTCCGCTACCCCCGCGATGTCGCTCTGGCCCTGGCGGCCGGGGCCTCTCAGGTGATGGTCGGATCCTGGTTCGCCGGGACCCACGAATCGCCTGGCGACCTGCTCGTCGACGGAGAGGGCCGGAAGTACAAGGAGAGCTTCGGCATGGCTTCGGCTCGGGCCGTGGCCAACCGGACCAGAGCGGAATCGGCCTTTGCGCGCGCTCGGAAGGGACTGTTCGAAGAAGGCATCTCTTCGTCGACCATGTACATCGACCCTGAATCTCCTGGGGTCGAGGACCTGCTCGACGGCATCACTTCGGGCGTCCGCAGCTCCTGCACCTACGCCGGGGCCGGTGATCTCGGAGAATTCGCGCGTCTGGCCGCGGTCGGTGTCCAGAGCGCCGCCGGCTACGAAGAGGGCCGACCGCTGTCGGGAAGTTGGTAAGATCTCCTCATGCACAGTGACAGTCCCGGCCGGCGGGAAGCCGGCGCCCCAGATGACGACCCTCACCCCGCGAGGGTCTCACACCTCAACTGCTCTGCTGAGCAGATAGCGAACTGCGGGGACAGTCACTGATGGAATGGATACTCCTCGCCCTCGCACTGCTGCTCATCCTCGGCACCGGAGTCTTCGTAGCAGCCGAATTCTCGCTGCTGACGCTCGACCGGCACACAGCCGATAAGGCGGTCGAAGACGGCGTCGTCGGCGCGAAGACGCTGCGGCGCTCGATGACCCACCTGTCCACCCAGCTCTCGGCAGCGCAGGTGGGCATCACGATCACCACTCTGCTCACCGGTTACCTCATGGAACCATCCTTGGGCAGGCTGCTGGCGCCGCTGTTCGAAGCCTGGGGCGTCGGCCCCGGCCTCGCGGCCCCACTGGCGCTGACCATCGCCCTCATCGTCTCCACCGTGGGATCGATGATCTTCGGAGAGCTCGTGCCGAAGAACCTCGCCATCGCTGTGCCGCTGGCGACCGGTCGCATCGCCGCACCGATGCAGTACGTCTTCTCGATCGTCTTCAAGCCCGTGATCGCCGTCCTCAACGGCACGGCGAACAAGATCCTCATGTCGATGGGCATCGAGCCGCAGGAAGAAGGTTCGGTGGGGCGTTCCCCGGAGGAGCTGACCTCACTCGTGCGGCACTCCGCCGAAGAGGGCGTGCTCGATGAGCAGACAGCAGGTCTGCTGGAGAGGACTCTGAGCTTCTCCGAGCGCACAGCGGAAGACGTGATGACTCCGCGCACGCGCATGTCCACGGTGGACAAGGACACCACGGCTCGACAGATCATCGAACAGGCCCGGGACACCGGATTCTCCCGGTTCCCCGTGGCTGACGAGGACAAGGACCACATCGTCGGAGTCGTTCACGTCAAACAGGCCTTCGCCGTGCCTCCGAGCAACCGCGACGATGCCTACGCAGGAGGGCTGATGACCGAGGTCCGTGAGATCCCGGAGACGCAGCGCCTCGACCCGCTGCTCCTGGAGCTGCGCGCCACCGGCCTGCAGATGGCTGTGGTCGTCGATGAGTTCGGCGGCACAGCCGGAGTGGTCACCCTCGAGGATGTCGTCGAGGAGCTCGTGGGCGAGGTCGCCGATGAGCACGATCGGATGCGCGTCGCGGCACGGCCGGCTCGCGACGGCTCCTGGATCGTGCCCGGTCAGCTGCGACCCGATGAGATCTCGTCGACGATCGGAGTCACCATCCCGGAGGACTCGGACTACGAGACTCTGGCCGGATTCGTCCTCAAGGAGCTCGGACGGATTCCCGAACCGGGTGACGAGGTCTGTATGGAGGATGCCCGCATCGTGGTCGAACGGATGCACGGACGACGCATCGAACGCCTCCGGGTGGTGCTGCGCGCCGCTGACGCAGGGGCTTTCGAAACCGGAGGTGAGACTCGATGAGCGCCGATTGGTTCGGACTGGTCTGGCTGGTCGTTCTCCTGCTGGGCAACTCCTTCTTCGTCGCCGCTGAATTCGCGATTGTCGCTGCCAAGCGATCACAGATCGAACCGCGAGCGGCCGAAGGCTCCGCGGCGGCCAAGACCGCTCTCTATGCGATGGAGCACGTGTCACTGATGCTGGCGATCTGCCAGCTCGGAATCACCGTGTGCTCCCTGCTTCTGGGCAATGTGGCCGAACCGGCCATCCACCACCTGCTCGCCGGTCCCCTCGAGGGCCTGGGCATTCCCGCCGGACTGTCCTCGACGATCTCCTTCGTCCTGGCGCTCGGCGTCGTCACCTACCTGCACGTGGTCATCGGTGAGATGGTGCCGAAGAACCTGGCACTGGCCGCCTCTGGCCAGGCCGTGATGCTGCTGGCGACACCGCTGGTGTTCCTGGCGCGGGTCTTCGGCTTCGTCATCCGCCCCCTCAACGGCCTGGCCAACGGGGTCCTTCACCTGTTCAAGATCGAGGCCCGTGACGAGGTCAACGAGGCCTATACGATCGAGCAGGTCGAATCGATCGTGGCCGAGTCGAAGCGCGAGGGACTGCTCAGTGATGACACCGGGCTGCTCAAGGGTGCCATCGAGTTCAGCGACAAGACTGCGTCCGACATCATGGTCCCGATGTCCGAACTCATCACGATCTCGGACAAGGTGACCCCGAACGAGCTTGTGACCTTGGTCGGCAAGACAGGCTTCTCCCGATACTTCGTCGTCGGTGACGACGGGTATCCGCAGGACTACCTCCACATCAAGGATGTCCTCTACGCAGACACCGAAGAGGCCTTCGACGCTCCAGTGCAGAGCAAGCGCTTCCGCCCCCTGTTCACGGTCACCGCCGATGACGAGGTCGAAGAGGCGCTGGCGCAGATGCAGAAGGCGGGAATCCATGTCGCCCGCGTCATCGACTCGCAGGCGCAGGTCCTCGGCCTGCTGTTCCTCGAAGACGTGCTCGAAGAGCTCGTCGGCGAAGTCCAGGACGCGATGCAACGGGGACGATTCGACTTCCGTCGCTGAGCATTCTGCGCCGACCGATCCGCCCGGCTCACCCACTCGCCTCGACGGCGGTCTCCTGATTGCGGGGAGGCCGCCGTCGAGGTTTCGCGTCCGCTCCCGGCGCTGTGCAGGTGCGCTGGGGCCATGCGTTCGGGCGTGAGGCCATGCCTGTGCTCGTGGGAAGTGCCGTTCGGCGCGGAGTCCCAAACGTGTCCGACTGTGTAACGGTTCGTAACAAAACAGTGATTCAGGACACCTGGAGTAGGGCGCCTGTAGTGATCTGTGATCAAGCATCGACAGAGAATGACCTGGTCACACGCTGTGTATGAACTGAAGGTGACATTCTGTAACGATGTCGTTATAGTGTTGTGACATAAGCTTTCGGGCGCCCGGCAGAGGGCTTCCACCGCACAATCTTCACCAACAGTATGGAGCACTATGTCGAGTGAGCTCTCGACCGTCGAGGCGCCGCCGGTCCGCCGACGTGATCTGCGGAAGCAGAACGCCTCTTCGCAGGTTTCGACGATCAACTCTTCGCATCTCGTGACATCGCAGTCGCGGAACAGCGCATCCGCAGCCCTCTCACCTCGTCGCGCGGCGATGGCCGCCGAGGCCCGCGCAGCAGCGGGCTCACCGCGGCGGGCAGCGATGGCAAAAGAGGCTTCTCGGCCGATGACCCCTGCGGGTCATACGTCGACGCTGGCCGCGGCTCAGCTCGGCAACCGCGGTTCCGACGGTTCGCTGCTGCGCTCGGTCCGCCGCCGTCAGGTCACCACCTTCTCTGCTCTGGCCACTGTCTCGGTCACCGGCACCGCCATCGCTGCCGTGATGGTCGCCGGCAACATGAGCGGCAACCAGGAAGTCAAGGTCGACGACTCGGCCGCACAGTCCCAGCCACGCGCGATCAACGCCGAATCGGTCTCCGCCGACATCAAGGTCGACGACGATGACAAGACCTCGATGACCATCGGTGCCCCGAGCGCCAAGCAGACCAAGGTCGACGCGGCATCTCGCGCGATCACGAAGACCGTTCTGCCCGGCTGTGACGAAGCAGCGCCGAAGGGCGAGGCGAGCAACGGCGAGCTGCCCGACGGATGGCTGTGCGAGATCGGCGTGGGCAACCACAAGCTGCGCTCCGATGCGGCCGTGTCGTTCGCGAAGATGAACGCTGCCTTCAAGAAGGACACCGGCAAAGACCTCGCAGTCACCGACTCCTACCGGTCGCTGGAATCACAGGTCTCCGTCGCCGCACGCAAGCCCGGCTTCGCAGCTCGTCCCGGAACCTCCAACCACGGTTGGGGCCTGGCTCTGGACCTCGGCGCGGGAACGCAGAACGGAACCGGCCAGCAGTACGAATGGCTCGTCGCCAACGCTGAGAAGTTCGGGTGGGAGAATCCGGACTGGGCCAAGCGCAATTCCTATGAGCTGTGGCACTGGGAATACGTGCCCGGCCGCAAGGCTATGAAGGGTGCCTGATCTGCTCGAACATCGCTGATCACAGCCCTACGACACCGCGGGCAGTCCTCGAAGGACTGCCCGCGGCGTCGTTTTGGGAGGTGGTGCCCAACGGTGATAGAGTTGCATCCGTTGCCCGCGTAGCTCAGTGGATAGAGCGTCTGCCTCCGGAGCAGAAGGTCGTAGGTTCGAATCCTGTCGCGGGCACCACGACACCGCCCATCTCAACTTCTGAGGTGGGCGGTTCTGCATACGCGATCCGGGTGGTCGATGGTGCAGACAGGATCTAAGGTAGTCGGAGACGAGACCCGGACCGCGATGTGAGGCATACGATGTCGGAACCTGCTGAAGAGCCCGTCCAGACCGGCGCGGGGGAAGACGAGATCGTCCTCCGAGCGCAGGGTCTGCGCAAGAGCTTCGGCCGCGGTGATACGGCAGTCGACGCTCTCGACGATATCAGCGTCGACTTCGAATCGGGACGATTCACCGCCATCATGGGGCCCTCCGGATCCGGAAAATCGACGTTCATGCATGTGCTTGCCGGGCTCGACCGTGTCGATTCGGGTTCGATCATCATGCGGGGTCAGGACATCACCCGTCTCAATGACCGGCAGCTGACTCAGCTGCGACGTGACCGCGTCGGCTTCATCTTCCAGGCCTTCAACCTCGTCCCGACGCTGAGCGCTGAACAGAACATCGAACTGCCGGTCTCGCTGGCCCGGAAGAAGATCGATCGCGAGTGGAAGGCCGAAGTGGTCGAACGCCTCGAACTCGGCGATCGTCTGCAGCATCGTCCGCACGAGCTCTCCGGCGGTCAGCAGCAGAGAGTCGCCGTGGCCCGGGCTCTGCTGACGCGGCCGGATGTCATCTTCGCCGATGAGCCCACGGGAAACCTCGACTCCCATGCCGGAGCGGAGGTCCTGTCCCTGCTCGGTCGGGCCACGACCCTGTACGGGCAGACGATCATCATGGTCACCCACGACCCCGTCGCGGCATCGCACGCCGGTCGGGTCGTCCTGCTCAAGGACGGACGAGCCACGGGTGAAGTTCGTCAGCCGACGCGAGAGAGCGTGGTCACGGCGCTGAGTGAACTGAGCTCTCTGTGATCGCAGTCGCCCTCGCGCAGATTCGGATCCACTGGGCCCGATTCCTCGCAATCGGCCTCGGCATCGCATTGGCTTCCGGATTCGTCGCAACCACCCTGGTCATCAACTCCTCACTGCAGGACAGCCTCGAACACGCCGTCGGCCGTTCTTTCGAGAAAGCCGACCTCACCGTCGTCCCGGACAGGGACGTTTTCGTCGGGGGAGACGAGGCCTCTCCGCTCCTGCGCCCCTTGGCCGAAGTCGACGGAGTGGATACCGCGTCGTTGTCGGCCCGCACAGTGACCACGGGACGAGGTGCCGCATTCTCCGAAAGCTCATTTGCGCTGTCTCCGGTGCCTGCCGATGAACGGCTCGACACGTTCGACATGGTCTCCGGTCAGCGACCGGAAGCGACGACGGACCTCGTGCTCGACACTCGCACGGCCAGCGATCTCAACGTCGGAGTCAGTGATGAGATTCGCTTCACCGTCGATGCGGTCCCGGTGGAGAGCGGAAACGATGACATGCCGATCTATCGGGGTCCGAGTCAGAGCAGCGTCACCTTCTCCGTCGTCGGCATCGCGGAAATGGGGCAGGATCCGGCGCTGCCCGGCGCCACTCGAGCGCTGACGACAGCATCGGGCTATCAGGAATATTTCGCTCAGCAGGGCGATGTCATCGCCATCCAGATCGCCCTCGAGAGCGGCGCGGACCCTGAGGCTGTGCGTGCTCAGCTGCAGAGGGTCATCGACGGTTCGGAACTGAGCGGCAGCCTCGAAGCGCTCTCCGTCGACGACGCCGTGAAGGCGAAGACCGATCGCCTCTCCGGCGGCAACGCCGTCGTGACCGGTCTCCTGCTCGTCTTCGCCGGAATATCCGTCATCGTCGCCATCCTCGTCGTCTCCAACACCTTCTCCGTCATCGTCGCCGGACGCCGTCGGGAGTTCGCTCTGCTGCGCTGCCTCGGCGCCACCCGCCTGCAGATGTACGGCTCGGTCGTGGCCGAAGGGCTCTTCGTCGGACTGCTCGGGTCCATCTTCGGTGTGCTCGCCGGGGTCGCCGGCAGCCGCGGACTGATGGCCGTGGCGGTGCGCTACTGGCCGCAGGAGTTCCCGTACGACACTCTCACCGTTCCCGTATCCGCCCTGGTCAGCGGTGTCGTCGTCGGTGCCTTGCTGACGATTGTGGCGACCATCCGACCGGCTCGCAGTGCCATCGCAGTGACGCCGCTCGAAGCACTCCAGCCCTTCGACGCCTCCATCTCACCGAGCACCCGCGCCCGCCCCCGCCATCTCGTGGGTTTCGGCTGCATCGGGCTGGGTGTGGTTCTCGTCATCGTCTCCGTCTATGCGGTGTCGGCTTCGCAGCTCTGGATCCTCGGTGGGGCGCTGGGTGGAGGGCTCGTGGTCACGGGACTGGTCATCAGCGCGGCGAAGATCATCCCGCCCGTCGTCGCCTGGACGGGGGAGGTGCTCTTCAGCCCCTGGGGCGTTCCCGGTCAGCTGGCGACCCTGAACACATTGCGCAATCCGCGTCGCACCGCGGCCACAGCCACGGCGCTCATCATCGGTGTGACCCTGGTGGCGACGATCCTCGTGGGCGGCATGTCGACGAAGGCGACGCTCAGCCACGGACTTGACCAGCGTTATCCCGTCGACATCTCCGTGCCGCGGTCGGGCCTCGTCGATGACGACCAACTCGACGATGTGCGCGAGATCCCCGGCGTGTCCACCGCGGTCATCGCCCACCGCGCCGAGGCGGTCGAAGACTTCAAGGGATCCCGCCCCGAGATCTTCGTCATCGACCCGGACAGCGCCGAGACCGTCCTCGGAGACGGCGCCGCCGATATCGTGTCCGGGCGGGTCACGGTCCCCGAAGACTATCCTTCACCGACAGTGCGGGTGAAAGGTCTCAACGAGATGAGCGTGCCCGCGCACAGGGACGGACTCTCCAGCCTCGCTTTCTTCACCACCCCCGACGTCGGCAACGATCTCGGCATCTCGGCGACGACGACGGCCGTGCTCGTCCGCCTCGACGAGGATGTCGACGTCGACGAGATCACCCGGATCCGCCAGTCCGTGGCCGAGACGCTCGACGTCTCCAGCGACGAGGTCGGCGGCTCGGCCGTCGCCCGGGGCGCCTATTCCGAACTCATCGATGTCATGCTGGCCGGAGCCGTGGCTCTGCTCTTCGTCTCCGTGGTCATCGCGCTCATCGGCGTCTCGAACACGGTCAGCCTCTCCGTCATCGAGCGCCGCCGGGAGAACGCGCTGATGCGGGCGCTGGGGCTGAGCATCGCGCAGCTGCGGACTCTCCTGGCGCTCGAGGCGGTGCTCATCTCATCGGTGGCCGCACTGCTGGGCCTCGTGCTCGGCAGCGCCCTGGGCATCGTCGGCACACGATTGGTCACCCACGACTATTCCACCGACCTCATCGTCGACTTCTCCGCGCCGTCCTTCCTCGGCATCCTCGGCGTGGCGGTCGTCGCCGGCATCCTCTCCGCTCTGGCACCGGCCAGGCGAGCGTCCCGACTCTCACCGGTCGAAGGTCTCAAACTCGACTTCTGATGGGCCCCGGACACCGAACGGGAAGTCGGTGTCTGATAGGAAAGAGCTCATGAACTCCGCGCGCATCCGCATTCTGATCGTCCTCGGAATCGTCTTCGCTGCCTTCAACCTGCGCCCCGGAGTCACCGGGCTCTCGCCTCTGCTCGATGCCATGGGCGACGAGATCGAACTGAGCGCGGTGTTCCTGGCCGTCATCGGCATGCTGCCGCCGCTGCTCTACGGCATCAGCGGCTTCATCACCCCGCGGCTCTATGCCCGCTTCTCCGGACTCGGCCTGACCTTGGCCGCCATGGTGATGGTCATGATCGGACTGGGTGTCCGCGCGGTCATCGATTCTCCGTCGCTGTTCCTGGCGCTGAGCGTGCTGGCCCTGCTGGGAATGGGAATCGGCAACGTCGTCCTCCCGCCCCTGGTGAAATCGTATTTCCCCGACAGAGTGGCCCTCATGTCGACCGTGCACGTCGGGCTCCTCCAGTTCGGGACGTTCATTCCGCCGCTCGTGGCGGTTCCCCTCGCCTCCGGTGTCGGTTGGAGAGGATCACTGCTCGTCTGGGCCGGATTCGCGGCTCTGGGTGCGGTCGTGTGGATCGTCATCCGCATCGTCAGGCCCGCACCCGCCGCCGAGGTGGCCGTCGCCGTCGTCGGGGGCAGTGAGCTCTCCCGCCTTCTGCGCAGCCCTCGGGCCTGGGCGCTGATGACGATGACGGGTCTGACGTCGTTCAACAATTTCATCCTCTTCACCTGGCTGCCGGGCCTGCTCACCCGCTCCGGGTTCGATGCTGCCTTCGGCGGGGCGATGCTGGCGCTGGTCACCGCCATCCCTCTCGTCCTCGGTTTCGTCCTGCCGACCCTGGCTCAGAAGATGACCTCGGCCTATCCCATCGTCGTCGGCTTCTGCCTCAGCCTGGCCGTGGGGTACCTGGGTCTGTGGCTGCTGCCGACAGCGGCTCCCGTGCTGTGGACAGTGCTGCTGGGCATCGGCATCTCCACGTTCCCACTCGCACTGACACTCATCACCCTCCGCGCACGAAACGCCGAAGCGGCGGCTTCACTGTCCGGTTTCGTCCAAGGCGGCGGGTACCTTCTTGCGGCCACGGGCCCGCTGATCTTCGCCTTTCTCCTCCAGAGCTTCGACAGCATGTGGCCGGCATTCGTCGTGGTGCTCGCCTCGGTGGCCGTCAAATTCTTCGTCAGCCACGCCGCCTGCCGACCCGGCGCCATCTGAGGCCCAGTGGGCATCCGTCTCGTCATGAGAGCGAAGATGACATCGGATTCGTCCTCGCCTCCCGGGCCCGAGTACTCTGTTCGAGTGACCCCGGAAGACTTGCAGACTGCACTCGCGCGCGCCTTGGCGACAGCCGAGGCAGGCCTCGTCGCACCGGGGTTCGCCGAGCAGATCGACGTCCTGGCTCCGACCCGTTCCGAACTCGGTGACTGGACGACGCCGGTGGCGCTGCGCGCCGCCGCTGCACCCGAGCAGCGGACCGAGCTCGCCGCACATCTGTGCACCGAACTGCGTGTTCTCCCCGAGGTGGGTGATGCCGTCATCGCCGGCCCCGGCTTCGTCAACGTGACCCTCACCCCTGCCGGCCGAGCACATTCGCTCAGCGACATCATCACCGCAGCGGGGGAGACCGATTCGATCGAGGGAGCGGAACATGACCGGTCGCCGCTGTGCACGCTGCTCGCCGCTGCGGACCGGGAGTCGGCTCAGGCTCCTGACCCCGGCGACGACGGCTGTGTGGTCGACCCGGTCGCAGTGAAGTTTCTGCAGCGCAGCCATGCCGCCGCCTGCCGGGAGCAGCGGCGGGCGCACCGGGCGGGAATCCCGTCCGAGGCCGTCGACGCGGCGAGACTCGAGGATCCGAGCGAGACTCGAATGCTCAATGCTGTGGCGGGACTGCCGTCAGCGCTGGAACGCTCGCGTCGCCTCGGCGAGAACGATCTGTTCGTCAACGCTCTTATCGACCTCGGCGATGCCGTCGAGGACTGGATCCGCCGCTGTCCGGTCACTCCGACGGTCGATGAGGACATCACCGTCACCCATATCTCCCGGCTCTTCGCTCTGAGAGCCGTCATCATCGTCCTCGCCGCAGGACTACGACAATTGGGCGCTTCGGCCCCGGAGAGGATCTGATGCCCGCACATATCGCAGGGACTCTGCACGCGACACCGGCCCCGGTGTGGCTGCCCTATCCCGATGACGTCAATGCGCTGCTGCCGAGTCTGTGGTCGGACAACGTCACGAAGACCGATGACGGAGTGCTCACGATCGCCGGTCATTCCGTGACAGACCTGGCCGAGCGCTTCGGCACCCCCACTCTCGTCATGGACGTCGCTGACTTCCGCAGCCGCGCCGAGGCCTACCTGAGCACGTTCTCCAACGCCTTCTCCGTGGAGAAGGGACTCGCGGGAGCCGATGTGTTCTACGCCGGGAAGGCCTTCCTCTGCACAGCTGTGGCCCGCTGGGTGTACGAAGCCGGACTCGGCCTCGACACCTGCTCCCTGGGTGAGATGATGGTCGCCCGGGCCGCCGGTGTCCCCGGGGACCGAGTCGGGTTGCACGGAAACAACAAATCGACGGCGGAGCTCGAATACGCCCTCGACTACGGCGTGTCCAGGATCTTCGTCGACAGCCTCGACGAGGTCGCACGTCTGGAATCCATCGCCGCGGCCAAAGCAACGGTCGCCCCGGTCATGCTGCGAGTCACGGTCGGCGTCGAAGCGCACACCCACGACTTCATCGCCACGGCCCACGAAGACCAGAAGTTCGGGCTCTCTCTCGCCGACGGCACCGCCGCCCGGGCGGCTCGTCTGGTTGCGGAATCCGAACATCTGCGTCTCGACGGTCTCCATTCCCATATCGGTTCGCAGATCTTCGACATCTCCGGATTCCAGGTCGCCGCAGCCCGCGTACTCGCCTTCCGAGCCGAGATCATGGGTGAACACGGCATCGACCTTCCCGATGTCGACCTCGGCGGCGGCTTCGGCATCCGCTACACCTCCCAGGACACCCCGATCCCGGTCGCGGAGATGGCTGCAGAGCTCGCCGCCGTCGTGGCCAAGGAATGCCGGGGCCTGGGCACGAGCGTCCCCAGGATCTCCATCGAACCCGGACGCGCCATCGTCTCCCCGGCGGTGTTCACCCTCTACGAGGTCGGCACCGTCAAACAGGTGAGCACGGACAGCGGCACTCGCACCTATGTCGCCGTCGATGGGGGAATGAGCGACAACATCCGCACGGCACTCTACGACGCGGACTATTCGTGCACGCTGGCCAACCGGAACTCGAACGCCGAGCCCGCGATCGTGCGTGTCGTCGGCAAGCACTGCGAATCCGGTGACATCATCGTCCGCGACGAATACATGGGCGCCGACGTCACCGCAGGCGATCTCGTCGCGGTCCCCACCACCGGGGCGTACTGCCGCTCGCTGGCCAACAACTACAACCATCTGCCCCGCCCGGGCGTGCTGGCCGTCGAGGCCGATAGAGTTGAGTGGATCGTGACCCCCGAAGACCACACGCAGATGTTCGCCACGGACCCGGGAATGGCCGGAGGAGGGGCGTCGAACTGATGAGTGAGAGAGACAAGAGCGGAAAAGGTGAGGAAATGCAGGCACTGAAGGTTGCCATGCTCGGGTGCGGAGTCGTCGGCACGGAGGTTGCCGCCCGAATCCAGAATCGGGCTGAGGGCCTGGCCGAGCGCATCGGCGCTCCGCTGGAGCTGAGCGCCATCGTCGTCCGCGATGCCGCGAAGGCCCGCCCGGGAATCGACGAGAAGCTGCTGACGACCGACGCCGAGGCGGCCATCGCCGGAGCCGATATCGTCGTCGAGCTGATGGGCGGAATCGAACCCGCCCGCTCGCTCATCACCGCAGCGCTGCGCCAGGGATCATCGGTTGTGACAGCGAACAAGGCTCTGCTGGCCGCCAGCTACGGCGAGCTCATGTCCGCTGCCGACGCCGCTGGCGTGCGCCTCGAGCACGAAGCGGCGGTGGCAGGGGCCATCCCGATCATCCGACCCGTCGGCGATTCGCTGGCCGGCGACCGGATCGAACGCATCATGGGCATCGTCAACGGCACGACGAACTACATCCTCGACCAGATGGACTCCGAGGGCTGGGATTTCGACCAGGCACTCACCGCCGCCCAAGGACTCGGATACGCAGAGGCCGATCCGACCGCTGACATCGGCGGACACGATGCGGCGGCGAAGGCTGCGATCCTGTCCTCTCTGGCCTTCCACGCACCCGTGTCGATCGACGACGTCCACGTCGAAGGCATCGAAGGCGTCACCGCCGAGATGGTCGAGACCGCCCGGGACCAGGGCTTCGTCATCAAACTCCTCGCCGTGTGCGAACGTGTGGCCTCATCACCGGCAGGCGCCGGACTCTCGGCGCGCGTCTACCCGGCGCTTCTCGACCGAGGCCACGCACTGGCATCCGTCCGCGGAGCCTTCAACGCCGTGTTCATCGAGGCCGAAGCCGCCGGCGAGCTGATGTTCTACGGACAGGGAGCCGGGGGAGCACCGACCGCATCCGCCGTGTTGGGAGACCTAGTGTCCGTGGCCAGGCGCAAGGTGCTCGGCGGTCGCGGACAGTACGAACGTCCCTTCCACGAGGACTACCCGATCCTGCCGATCTCGGCGATTACGACCAGGTACCACATCACCCTCGACGTAGTCGACCGTCCCGGTGTGCTCGCTGCGGTCTCCGAGGTCTTCGCCGATGAAGGGGCATCCATCGAACTGATGCGACAGACGATCGGGGACATCGACGACAACGGTGTCCAGCACGCGAAGCTCGTGCTGGCCACCCACTCGAACACCGACTCGACTCTGCAGAAGACGGTCGATCGACTCGTCGATCTGCCCGTCGTCCACACCGTCAAATCCGTGATCCGCGTAGAAGGACAGTGACTATGAACTACCGCAGACACCAGTGGCAGGGCGTCGTCGAGGAATACCGCAGCCTCCTCGACATCTCCGCTGACACTCCGGCCGTCACGCTCGGTGAGGGCGGGACCCCGCTGATCAGGGCGGAAAAGCTCAGCGCACGTACCGGTGCCCAGGTGTGGGTGAAGTACGAGGGGCTCAATCCGACGGCGTCGTTCAAGGACCGCGGTATGACGATGGCGATCACCAAGGCCGTGGCCCACGGCGCCAAAGCCGTCATCTGCGCCTCGACGGGCAACACCTCGGCCTCTGCCGCCGCCTATGCCACGAAGGCCGGACTCACCTGCGCCGTGCTCGTGCCCACCGGCAAGATCGCGCCGGGGAAGATGAGCCAGGCCATCGCCCACGGAGCGACCCTGCTCGAAGTCGACGGAAACTTCGACGACTGCCTGACGCTGTGCCGCAAGCTTTCGGAGTCCTACCCGGTCCACCTCGTCAATTCGGTCAATCCCGATCGCATCGAAGGTCAGAAGACCGCGGCCTTCGAAATCGTCGACGTCCTCGGAGACGCTCCCGACATCCATGTTCTGCCCGTCGGCAACGCCGGCAACATCACGGCGTACTGGAAGGGCTACAACGAATACCGCGAACACGGGATCTCCCAGCAGCTGCCTCAGATGTGGGGCTTCCAGGCCGCCGGTGCCGCACCGCTGGTGCTCGGCCACCCCGTCGACGAACCGGACACGGTGGCGACCGCCATCCGCATCGGCAACCCCGCCAGCTGGACGCAGGCCGAAGCGGCGCGTGACGACTCGGGCGGTCTCATCGATTCGGTCACCGACGACGAGATTCTCGCCGCCCACAAGATCCTGTCCAGCGAAGAGGGCATCTTCGTCGAGCCCGGTTCGGCCGCCTCGGTGGCGGGTCTGCTGAAGATGGCCGATGCCGGTCGGGTCCCTGCCGATGCGACGATCGCGGTGACCGTGACCGGTCACGGGCTCAAGGACCCCAGCTGGGCACTGCACACTGCCGACGGATCCGATATCGAGACCAAGCTGGTCTCCGTCGATGCCGTCAGCGCCGCACGCGCGCTGGGACTCGAGGACAGCTGAGGGTGCGCGTCCGACTCGAGGTCCCGGCCACCTCGGCGAATCTGGGACCCGGCTACGACTCGTACGGGCTGGCTCTCGACATCGTCGACACCCTCACCCTCACCGTCCACGACGCAGCGGTCGATCCTCACCGCTGCGTCGAGGTCACGGGGGAGGGCGCCGAGGTGCTGCCCCGGGACGGCTCGCACCTGATCATGCGCATCATCGGTGAGGTGCTCGACTCGGAGTTTCCCGCCGTCGCGGCGGAGTTGAGGCCGCGTCTGTCGCTGGAGTGCGACAACCGGATTCCTCATTCCCGCGGACTGGGCTCCTCGGCCGCAGCCGTCGTGGCCGGCATCGGCCTCGCAGCGGAGCTCGGAGCCTGGTCGACAGGAGTCGAGCTGAGCCGGGATCGGATCCTCGAGATCGCCACCGCCGTCGAGGGGCATCCGGACAATGCCGCCCCCGCGATCTTCGGCGGACTCACCGTCTCTCTGTCGGCGCCCGTGAAGTCGTGGCAGGTGCCGGTGCGCACCGTCGAGGCGGTCACCGTGCTTGTGCCCTCGTTCCGTCTTGACACCGAGGTTGCCCGTGGTCTCATTCCCGCCGGCATCGATCACGCGATCGCGGCCGACAATTCGGCTCGGGCGGGCCTGCTCGTCCACGGGATGAGCAATGACTCCCAGGTGCTCTTCGAAGCTACCCGCGACCAGCTCCATCAGGAGTTCCGCCGCGGCGCCTATCCGGAGTCGATGGCGCTGGTCGACGCACTGCGCGCCGAGGGTCTCCCGGCGGTCATCTCCGGCGCCGGACCGACGGTGCTCGTCCTCGCCGAGGCGGTGCCCGACGCCCTCGTGTCGGAAGGCTTCGTCGCTCAGCGCACCGCGATTGACCTCGGCGGTTATCGGGTGAGCCGAGAAATCTGAGGAAACGATTCGCCAGATCGTCTCCGAACAAGTAGACTGTGGGTGTTCCGACACGGCACGGCTTCCCGCTGTTCTTCACAGGTCCGTCGCCGATGTCATACATTCTGGAACATCTCCTGCTCATTCTTTAGCAGGTTTTCTTTCACAACGCACCGTCAATGGTGTTTCCGTCGCCGTGAGCAAACGGCACATGCCGCACGGCCGAAAGAGGGAGAAGGACCTTCGTGTCTGAAACCACCACTCAGGATTCCACCCCGCGCACAGGCAGCCTCACAGCGCTGCGGCTGCCTCAGCTCCAGGAAATGGCTGCCGGTCTGGGAATCAAGGGTTACCGTCGCCTTCGCAAGAGCGAACTGATCGACGCCATCAACAGCCACTCGGGCGGATCCGCTGAGAAGAAGTCCGCCCCCACCGAGAAGAAGCCCGCCGCAGAACCGGCCGCCAAGACCGAGAAGCCGGCGGAGAAGCAGGACGAGAAGAAGCAGGAGTCAACGAACCGTCGCTCCTCGCGTCGCTCTGCCGCTTCCGCGTCCGAGGACGCTCCGGCGCTCATCATCGAACCGGACTCCGAGTCCTCGTCGTCTTCGACGGCGAACGAGTCCGGTGCGGACCAGTCGGCGGGAGCACCCTCCGAGGAGAACAGCGGCGACCAGGATCGTCAGCGCTCTCGCCGCAGCCGTTCTCGCTCCCGGGGCTCCGAGTCCCAGACCGAGGGCAGCGACAGCAGCGGTGAGGAATCGGCCGACCGCGGTGGCCAGGATCGCTCCGGCGACCAGGACCGCTCCGACCGTGACCACCGCGGAGGACGCGACAACGACCGTCGCAGCCGGAACAACGACCGCTCCGATGACAACCGAGGCGGCAATGACCGCAACGGCGGCAACGGCCGGGGCAACAACGACCGGGACGGCGGCAACGATCGCGGCCACCGCAACGACCGGGGCGGCAACAACGACCGCAACGATCGTCGCAACCGCAGCAACGACGATGACGATCGCGGCAACAACCGCCGCGGACGGGGTCGTGACCGGAAGCGCCGCGGCCGTGGCAACGACGAGCCGGACATCCGCAACGACGATGTGCTCATCCCCGTCGGCGGCATCCTCGACGTCCACGACAACTACGCATTCCTCCGCACCTCCGGCTACCTGCCGGGACCGAACGACGTCTACCTTTCGGCATCCATGGTGCGCAAGAACGGTCTGCGCAAGGGCGACGCTGTCGCCGGTGCGATCCGTCAGCCGCGTGAGAACGAACAGCGGAACAACAAGCGCGAGAAGTTCGATGCTCTCGTCCGCCTCGATTCCGTCAACGGGCTCACCGTCGACGATGCCCGCAGCCGTGTCGAATTCTCGAAGCTGACTCCGCTCTACCCGCAGGATCGTCTGCGCCTCGAGACCACCTCGAAGCTGCACTCGACTCGTCTCATCGATCTCATCACCCCCATCGGCAAGGGCCAGCGCGGACTCATCGTCGCGCCTCCGAAGGCCGGCAAGACGACGATCATGCAGCAGATCGCCAACGCGATCACGGAGAACAACCCTGAAGCGCACCTCATGGTCGTCCTCGTCGACGAACGTCCCGAAGAAGTCACGGACATGCAGCGTGCGGTCAAGGGCGAAGTCATCGCCTCGACCTTCGACCGTCCGGCCGACGACCACACCACGATCGCCGAGCTCGCCATCGAACGCGCCAAGCGTCTCGTCGAGATGGGTTCCGATGTCGTCGTGCTGCTCGACAACATCACGCGCCTGGGACGTGCCTACAACATCGCCCAGCCTGCATCCGGTCGGATCCTCTCCGGCGGTGTCGACGCCAATGCGCTCTACCCGCCGAAGAAGTTCTTCGGTGCTGCACGCAACATCGAAGGCGGCGGCTCGCTGACCATCCTCGCCACCGCTCTCGTCGAGACCGGCTCCAAGATGGACGAAGTCATCTTCGAAGAGTTCAAGGGCACCGGCAATATGGAGCTGCGTCTGAGCCGTCAGCTTGCCGACAAGCGCATCTTCCCGGCCATCGACGTCAACTCCTCGAGCACCCGCCGCGAAGAGATGCTCATGACCAAGGAAGAGACGAAGGTCATGTGGCAGCTGCGCCGACTGCTCTCGGGCCTCGAACAGCAGCAGGCTGTCGAACTGCTCATGTCGAAGCTCAAGGAGACCGGCTCGAACGTCGAGTTCCTCATGCAGGTGCAGAAGACGACCCCGTTGCCGAAGTCGTCGACCGACAACAGCTGAGATGGTCGACGACACCCTCACGGCCAGCGTCAGCGCACTGCTCGATGAGCACGCCCGGGTGCAGGAGGAACTCTCCGACCCCGCGGTCCACGCTGACGCCGGCCGGGCCAAGAAGCTGACCAGGCGGTACGCGGAACTCGACAAGGTCGCCGCGGCCGTCCGGCACTTCGCCCAACTCGAAGCCGACCACGCAGCCGCCGTGGAGCTGGCCGAGGACGATGCCGACTTCGCTGCGGAGGCCAAGCGTCTGTCCGGAGAGATGGAGACGGCCGAGGGTGAGCTCAAGGAACTCCTGGTACCCAGCGACCCGGATGACTCCCGAGACGCCATCATCGAGATCAAAGCCGGCGAAGGCGGGGACGAATCCGCACTGTTCGCCGGTGACCTGCTGCGGATGTACCAACGGTGGATCGACTCGCGCGGCTGGTCGAGCCAGATCCTCGACGCCACGCATTCGGATCTCGGCGGATACAAGGACGTCACCATGGCCGTCAAAGCGAAGAACGACGGCGCCTACGGCTGGGTGAAGTTCGAAGGCGGAGTGCACCGTGTCCAAAGGGTGCCGGTCACCGAATCGCAGGGACGTATCCACACCTCCGCAGCCGGTGTGCTCGTCTTCCCCGAAGTCGATGAACCCGAAGAGATCCAGCTGGACGAACACGATCTGCGCATCGACGTCTATCGCTCGTCCGGACCCGGCGGCCAGTCCGTGAACACCACGGACTCCGCTGTGCGCATCACGCACCTGCCGACCGGAATCACCGCGAGCTGCCAGAACGAGAAATCCCAGCTGCAGAACAAAGACGCAGCGATGCGCATGCTCCGCGCTCGGATCTTGGCCAAGCAGGCCGAAGAGGCCGCAGCGGAAGCCGCAGACATCCGTCGTTCACAGGTGCGCACCGTCGATCGCTCGGAACGCATCCGCACCTACAATTTTCCGGAGAACCGGATCACCGATCACCGCACCGGATACAAGGCCTACAATCTCGATCAGGTGCTCGCAGGCGACCTCGATCCGGTCATCGGATCCTGCCGCGACGCCGACAAGGCCGCACGCCTCGACGCACTGGGGGAGTGACCTGGACACCGTCAGGCCGACTCTCGTCTCCGGCCTTCTCCGCGGGGCGACCACGCTCTTCACCGAAGCAGGCATAGCGAGTCCCGAAGCGGATGCGCTCGAACTGCTCGCCCACGCATGGTCGATCGACCGGGCAGCTCTGAGCCGCCGCCGTCTCTTCGACGAACCCGTGCCGGAGTCGGTGAGGACTCGATTCGCCGAACTCTGTGACCAGCGGCGCCGGCGGACACCGCTGCAGCATCTCACCGGCATCGCCCACTTCCGGCATCTGCAGCTGCAGGTGGGCCCCGGAGTCTTCGTGCCCCGTCCGGAGACGGAGCTGCTCGCCGGAGCCGTTCTGACCGAACTGTCCGAACTCGCCCAAACTGACTCGACGACGAAGAACGACAAGGCTCGGCGACCCTTCGTCATCGACCTGTGTTCCGGTTCGGGAGCGATCTCCCTGTCCGTTGCCACTGAATTCGACCACGTCGACGTCCTCGGCGTCGAACGCGAACCCGCCGCCCTGGAATGGTCGCTGACGAACCTCGAGCAGTGCCGCCTCGGCGAGTCGACGGTCGAGTTCATCTCCGGTGATGCGACGACGATCGCGAAGGCCCGGCTCGATCTGTGCGGGCGTGCCGACATCGTGGTGACGAACCCGCCCTATGTTCCCGATTCCGCCGTGCCGCGGGACCCGGAGGCCGCCGAACACGATCCCGCGGCCGCGCTCTACGGCGGGGATTCGGGCTTGGAGATTCCGGGACTTATCATCAGTCAAGCCGAGCAGCTGCTGCGACCCGGCGGACTCTTCCTCATGGAACACAGTGAGGAACAGGGCGAAGGGGCACGGGAACTCCTGGCGGCCACGGCCAGTCTGCGACACGCCTTCACATTCCAGGACTACACTGGACGCGACCGCTATACAGTGGCGCGCCGCGAGGCGTAGGGGACCGCGGAGACCAATCCCGTGCCCCGCACGGCCCAGCACCGAGACCACACCGAACATTCGAAACGGAGAACTCGTGTCGAGACGATTCGACGTCAGCCAAGAAGAGATCCGTGAACTCGTCTTCGACGAGTGCGCGCGAGTCGTCGACACAGGCAACCTGCTCGTCATCCCCACCGATACGGTCTACGGGATCGCCGCCGATGCCTTCAGTGCATCGGCCGTTGCGGCTCTGCTCGCGGCCAAGGGCCGGGGTCGGAACATGCCGCCTCCGGTTCTCGTCCCACGCGCGGAGACCATCTTCGGTCTCGTCGACGGGGTCGATGAGACTGTGCTGGCACTGACCGCGAAATTCTGGCCCGGACCGCTGACGATCATCGCGAACGCTCAGCCCTCCCTCGATTGGGACCTCGGTGATACCCACGGAACAGTCGCCGTGCGCATGCCCGACGACGAGTCGGCGCTGGCCCTGCTCGGCCGCACCGGGCCGCTGGCCGTGTCGAGTGCGAACATCTCCGGACAGCCCGCCGCCCGGACCGCCGACGAAGCGCAGGAGATGCTCGGCGACGATGTCGACATCTACGTCGACGGGGGTGCCCGCGAATCGGGCAGGTCATCGACGATCATCGACCTCAGCGGCGACGTGCCCCGCATCCTGCGCCGCGGCCCGATCACCGCCGAGGACCTGCGCGAAATCGTCCCCGAACTCATCGACCTGGACGGCTGAGTGCGCGCCTACCTCTTCATCCTCGTCGTCTCCGCCCTCGTGGCGTACCTGCTGACCCCCATGGTCAAGCGGGTGGCCGAACGAGGAAAGATCTTCTCACCGCTGCGTGACCGCGACGTCCACTCCATTCCGACGCCGAGGCTGGGCGGAGTCGCGATGTTCGGCGGGCTTCTGGCCGGCCTCATCTTCGCCTCCCAGATGCCCTTCCTCAATCGGATCTTCGTCGAATTGGGCCCGATCGTCGGAATCGCCGGAGCCGCCGGCCTGTTGTGTCTGCTCGGAGTCATCGACGACATCTGGGACCTGCATTGGATGGCGAAGCTCGCCGGTCAGGCTCTCGCCGCAGGCTTCATGGCGATCAAGGGAGTGGCGCTGCTGTCGATTCCCTTCGGCGGAGTCATCATCGGCTCCCCGCGGATGTCGATCATCGTCACGGTCCTCGTCGTCCTCGTGACCATCAATGCGGTGAACTTCGTCGACGGACTCGACGGTCTCGCCGCGGGTGTCGTCGCCATCGGCGGCAGCGCCTTCTTCATCTACTCCTACTGGCTCGCTCGTGACGCTTCCCCGGAGTCGTATGCGAACCTCGCCTCGCTCATCATCGCGATCCTCGTCGGCGCCTGCCTCGGTTTCCTCCCGCACAACTTCAATCCGGCGAGGATCTTCATGGGCGACTCCGGGTCGATGCTGATCGGCCTGCTGCTCGCCGCCTCGACGATCAGGGTCACCGGCCAGGTCGACCCGGCGCTGATCGGCCAAGAGCGAGCGTTCGCCACATTCATGCCGATCATCCTGCCGGTGGCCGTGATGTTCCTGCCGCTGCTCGACCTCGGACTGGCCGTGGTGCGCAGGCTGCGTGCCGGACAGTCTCCGTTCTCCGCCGATGCCAAACACCTCCACCACCGGATGCTGCGCCTGGGACATTCCCACGCGCGTGCGGTGCTCATCCTCTACACCTGGACGGCGCTCATCGCCTTCGGATCGGTGCTGCTCCTGTTCAAGGGCTGGC
Source organism: Brevibacterium sp. MGP-B1 (assembly GCF_057766545.1). Taxonomy (NCBI): domain Bacteria; kingdom Bacillati; phylum Actinomycetota; class Actinomycetes; order Micrococcales; family Brevibacteriaceae; genus Brevibacterium; species Brevibacterium sp. MGP-B1. Next base: position 1,014,816 of record NZ_CM173407.1, read on the forward strand.
TGTTCTCGGCCTGTGTCATCGGCGGCCTCGCTGCCATCACCCTGATCTTCACTTTCTATCCCCTTCGCATGCGTCAGAAAGCCAGAGAGGAAATCTCGTGACCGACCCGACACCGCGCCGAGAGACTGAAGTCGAAGCAGCCTGGACCCGAGTCTGGAGGACACTGCTCATACGGGGCATCATCCTCGTCCTCGTCGTCGCGGCCCTCGGAATGGGCATCGGCTGGCTGGTCTCGGGGATGACGGGACTCGTCGGCGGAGCCGTCGGCGGGGGACTGGCTGCGGTCTTCATCATCATCACCCTCGTCGTCATGTACGTCGGACGGAACATGGGACTGACCGCGATCGCCGGGTTCCTCGGCATCGGGTTCCTCTTCAAGGCTTTCATCTTCATGATCGTCATCTGGCGCATCAAGGATGCGGCCTGGCTCGACGGCACGGTCGCCTTCTTCACGATCGTCGTCGCGGTCATCGGCTCCTCGCTCGTCGAGGCGATCACCGTGGTCAAGGGACGCGTTCCCTATGTCGATCCGGAGGCGAGATAGGCGAGCGGAGGCCAATCGTCGCTCCCATCTGAGACGCGTCGTGGGGTGAGGCGCAAGACGAATGACGTGTCGTATAAAATCGTTGACAGAAATTGCACAGAGAAGCCTGATGAATTTGTCGGTCACTCTCTACAGTTGGTAGAGTAGACCCGGTGCTTGGGCGGATCTTCGCCCTTTGTCGCTCCTGAACCTCAAGCCTCGCCATCAGTGCGGGGCCAAGGCCAGGCCATCAGGGCCCTTGACCATGGGAGAGTAGTAAAAACGTGGGAACACTCAACGCCGCGAACACAACAGTCAGTGCTGCAGAAGGCGGCTTCCACGCACCGTCGATGGCTGAGTTCTTTCCAGCCTCGTTCCTCTTTGAGGGCACTCCGTTCGAAATGAACCGCGTGATGCTCATCCGCATCATCGCCACTGTCGCCGTCGTTGTGCTTCTGGCCGTCTGGGCCAAGCGCATGAAGCTCATTCCGTCCCGCTTCCAGTCGAGCATGGAGCTCGCCATGGAATTCGTGACCGTCGGCATCGCCGAGGACACGATGGGCAAGGAGAAGGCCAAGAAGTTCATGCCGCTCATCGTGGCGATCTTCTTCGGAATCCTCTTCTGGAACGTCACGAAGCTCATCCCGTTCCTCAACATGCCGGGCACCGGCGTCATCGGCATGCCGATCGTGCTGACCCTCGTGGTCTATGTGACCTACCACTGGGCCGGCATCGCAGAGAAGGGGCTCGGCCGCTACCTCAAGGATTCGCTCATCCTGCCCGGCGTCCCGCCGGCAATGCACATCCTGCTCATCCCGATCGAGTTCATCACGAAATTCGTCACCCAGCCGTTCACTCTGGCGATCCGACTCTTCGCGAACATGATGGTGGGCCACCTCCTGCTCGTCCTCTGCTTCTCCGCCACGAGCTTCTTCCTCTTCGACGCCGCCAACGGATTCCAGTTCTTCGGCATCGTCACCTTCGCCGGCGGCATGTTCGTCTTCATCCTGGAGATGCTCATCGTCGTGCTGCAGGCCTACATCTTCGCTCTTCTGTCCTGTGTGTACATCAATGCCGCGATCTCGGACGAACACTGAGATCGCACCCAGTCTGTAACCCCCTAGTGTTACAAAGCCGGGCCAACCACCCGGCTGCCATATGAAAGGAAAAGCATCCTATGGATACGCTCGCTGCAGTTGAGATCACCGGTAGCCTCAGCACCATCGGCTACGGCCTCGCCGCAATCGGCCCCGGTGTCGGTGTCGGCATCGTCATCGGCAAGACCATCGAGGGAACCGCCCGTCAGCCCGAAATGGCCGGCGCCCTGCGCGGAAACATGTTCCTCGGTATCGCTCTGATCGAGGCCCTGGCCCTCATCGGTATCGCCACCCCGTTCTTCCTGCCCTGATCTCGAAGAGGACTGAAAGATGACTCCGGTAAACATCGTCGCCTCCGCGGAGAACCCGCTTCTCCCGGCGCTGTACGACATCGTCTGGAGTGCCGTCTGTCTGCTGATCGTCTTCCTGGTTGTCTGGAAGTACGTCCTTCCCGCCTTCAACAAGACCCTCGACGAGCGCGCTGAGCGCATCCAGGGTGGAATTGAGAAGGCCGAGAAGGTGCAGGCCGAAGCCGATCAGGCTCTGGCCGAGTATCAGAAGCAGCTCGCCGACGGTCGTGCCGAAGCTGCACGACTGCGCGCCGAGGCTCAGGAAGAAGGCGCCCAGATCATCGCCGACATGAAGGCCCAGGCTCACTCCGAGGCTGATCGCATCATCGCTCAGGCACAGACCCAGATCGACGCCGAACGTCAGTCCGCCATGGTGCAGCTGCGTTCCGAGGTCGGCACTCTTGCCACGGACCTGGCATCGCGCATCGTCGGTGAATCACTCACCGATGACCAGCGTTCGGCCAATGTGGTTGATCGCTTCATCTCCGATCTCGAGTCCAACTCGTCCGCGCAGCCGGTCAAGGGGGCGTGATGCTCCAGTCGAGCAGATTGTCCCTGCAGGCCGTCCTCGAGACCGCGAATTCCGAGATCTCCGGGGGAGACCCCCGACAGATCGGTGAGGAGACTCTGGCACTCGTCGGCGTCCTCGCCGAGAATGTCGGACTGCGCAAGGCTCTGGCAGACTCCTCCGAGTCGGCCGAGAGGAAGCAGCAGCTGCTGCGGACTCTGTTCTCGACTCGGATCACGGATGCGGTTCTGCGTATCAGCGACAAGGCCGTCGGTCATCGTTGGGCGCGGACCCAGGACCTCGTCACCAGCCTCGAAGTCGCCGGTGCGACAGCAATCGCCGCTGCCGCACAGGCCGACGGGAAACTGGGACAGGTCGAAGAGGAGATCTTCCGCTTCGCGCGTCTGCTGGAATCCAACCACGAGCTGTCCCGCGCGCTTGATTCGCAGGCCACCGATGAGAGCAAGCGCGCTCTCGTCTCCGACCTGCTCACCGGCAAGGCACAGCCAGACACCATCAAGCTGGTCGAACAGGCAGCTCTGCACCCTCGCGGACTCCGCGTGGCGAAGGCGCTCGATCAGTACAGCGATATCCTCGCCGCCCGCCAGCAGCGGTCGGTTGCGGACGTCACCGTCGCCAGACCTCTGAGCGAGTCGCAGACCGAAAGGCTGCAGGCGGCATTGTCGGCCAGCTATGGTCGCGAACTCGTCCTCAATGTCCAGGTCGACCCCGATGTTCTCGGGGGAGTCCGGGTGCAGGTCGGCGACGAGATGATGAACTCGACCGTGGCCGATCGACTGGCCGATGTGCAGCGCAAGCTCGCAGGTTGACACTAGTGGCCGGCTTCTCCGGCATCGGCGGCCCACCGGTCGTCGGACGCAAGATTTGAGTAAAGGAAGCAGGGAAACCAGATGGCGGAACTGACAATTCGCCCGGAAGAGATCCGGGACGCTCTCGGGAAGTTCGTGGATTCGTACAACCCGGAGAGCTCGGAAAAGACCGAGGTCGGCAAGGTCGTCACCGCTGGTGACGGTATCGCTCACGTTTCGGGCCTGCCCGGCACCATGGCCAACGAACTCCTGCGGTTCGAAGACGGCACACTGGGCCTGGCACAGAACCTCGACGAACGCGAGATCGGCGTCGTCATCCTCGGCGAGTTCTCCGGAATCGCCGAAGAGCAGAACGTGTACCGCACCGGCGAGGTCCTCTCGATTCCGGTCGGCGACGGCTACCTCGGCCGTGTCGTCGATCCGTTGGGCCGTCCCGTCGACGGACTCGGCGACATCGAGACGGTCGGCCGCCGTGAGCTCGAGCTCCAGGCCGCCGGCGTCATGGACCGCCAGGAAGTGCGTGAACCGCTCCAGACCGGCTACAAGAGCATCGACGCGATGATCCCCGTCGGCCGTGGTCAGCGTCAGCTGGTCATCGGTGACCGCAAGACCGGTAAGACCGCTCTGGCGATCGACACGATCATCAACCAGAAGGCCAACTGGGAGACCGGAGACCCGAAGAAGCAGGTCCGCTGCATCTACGTGGCCGTCGGCCAGAAGGGCTCGACCATCGCCGGCGTTCGCCGTTCGCTGGAAGAGGCCGGAGCGCTCGAGTACACGACCATCGTGTCTTCGCCTGCCTCGGACCCAGCGGGCTTCAAGTACCTGGCTCCTTACTCCGGTTCCGCAATCGGCCAGCACTGGATGTACGACGGCAAGCACGTCCTCATCGTGTTCGACGACCTGTCGAAGCAGGCTGAGGCTTACCGCGCCGTGTCCCTGCTGCTGCGTCGTCCGCCGGGCCGTGAAGCCTACCCCGGCGACGTCTTCTACCTGCACTCGCGTCTGCTGGAACGCTGCGCGAAGCTCTCCGATGAGCTCGGCGGCGGTTCGATGACCGGTCTGCCGATCATCGAGACGAAGGCCAACGACGTCGGTGCGTTCATTCCGACCAACGTCATCTCGATCACCGACGGTCAGATCTTCCTGCAGTCCGATCTGTTCAACGCCGGTCAGCGTCCCGCTGTCGACGTCGGTGTGTCCGTGTCTCGAGTCGGTGGTGCCGCTCAGACGAAGGCTCTCAAGGGAGTCTCGGGCACGCTGAAGATCTCGCTGGCCCAGTACCGTTCGCTCGAAGCCTTCGCGATGTTCGCATCCGATCTCGACGACGCGACCAAGCGCGATCTGGCCCGGGGCGCGCGTCTGACCGAACTGCTCAAGCAGGGTCAGTACGCTCCGATGCCGTTCGAGAAGCAGACTGTGTCGATCTTCGCCGGAACCAACGGCTACCTCGACGAGATCCCGGTCGACGACGTTCTCCGCTTCGAGTCCGAACTGCACGATCACATCGAGCGCAAGACCGGTATCTTCACGACCATCCGTGAGACGCTGAAGCTCGACGACGACACGACCGAAGAGCTGAAGAGCGTCCTGGCCGAGTTCACCCAGAACTTCGCCAGCTCGGACCAGAGCGGTTCGAAGGCCGGCAGCGAAGACACCGCAGCCGCGTCCTCCGACGAGGTCGAGCAGGAGCAGATCGTTCGGCAGAAGCGTTGAACCTGTTCCGTAACGGCGAAAGGAAGAACTGATGGGAGCCCAGCAGAGGGTCTTCAAACAGAAGATCCGCTCGACCCAGTCCTTGAGGAAGATCTTCAAGGCGATGGAGCTCATCGCTGCTTCGCGGATCCAGAAGGCCATTGCCCGCTCGCAGGCCGCAAGCCCGTACGCGAACGCCCTGACCCGGGCCGTGTCGGCAGTGGCCAGCGAGTCGAACGTGGACCACGTTCTCACCACGGAGTCGGACAACGTCAAGCACGCTGCCGTCCTCGTGATCGGACCCGACCGCGGATTCGCCGGTGCCTATTCGGCGAACCTGCTGCGCGAAGCCGAGGAACTCATTCGGCTGCTGCGCAACGAGGGCAAGAGCGTCGACCTGTTCACGATCGGCAGCAAGGCCAAGAACTACTACACCTTCCGCGATCGCAAGATCGAGAAGTCCTGGACAGGCATCTCCGAGAACCCGCTGGCCGAACACGCACGTGAGATCGGCGAGGCGCTGTTGGAGAACTTCGACCCGGAGTCGGCCGACTCCGGGATCGACGAGATCTACATCGTCTTCACCCGTTTCGTCTCCAGCGTCACGCATGACCCGGAATACCGGCGACTGCTTCCGCTGGAGGTCGTCGATGCAGAAGAGGCATCGACCGGCGGACAGGCTGGGGAATCGTCCGATGCACCTGCGTTCCCGCTCTATGAGTTCGAACCGAGTGCGGAGGCTGTGCTCGACGCACTGTTGCCGCGATACATCGATTCGCGGATTCTGTCGGCGCTGCTCAGCGCAGCAGCATCCGAGCAGGCCTCGCGACAGGCGGCGATGAAGACAGCCACGGACAACGCGGATGATCTCATCAAGACCTACACCCGGTTGGCCAATACGGCTCGCCAGGCGGAAATCACCCAGGAACTCACCGAGATCGTCGGTGGGGCGGATGCCCTCGCGGCATCGGCAGCCGGCGACTGACCGGCGAGAGCAGAGAGAAAGAGACCATGACTGCCACAGCAACGGAAACCTCTCCGGCACAGGGCACTGCCCTCGGCCGGATTTCCCGAGTCATCGGCCCGGTTGTCGACATCGAGTTCCCGCTCGACTCCGTGCCCGAGATCTACAACGCACTGACCGCGTCGGTGGAACTGTCCGAAGGAACCCGGAAGCTGACCTTCGAGGTCGCACTTCACCTGGGCAACGGACTGGTCCGCGCAGTGTCGCTGCAGCCGACCGACGGACTTGTCCGCGGACAGGAAGTCGTCGACACCGGCGCACCGATCTCCGTTCCCGTCGGAGACGTGACCAAGCACCACGTGTGGAACACCACCGGTGACTGCCTCAACCTCGCCGACGGCGAGGAGCTGGAGATCTCCGAACGGTGGCCCATCCACCGTCCGGCACCGTCCTTCGACGAGCTCGAGTCCAAGACCGAGATCCTCGAAGTCGGCATCAAGAGCATCGACCTCCTGACCCCCTATGTCCAGGGTGGAAAGATCGGTCTGTTCGGCGGCGCCGGCGTAGGCAAGACCGTCCTCATCCAGGAGATGATCTTCCGTATCGCGCACAACCACTCGGGCACCTCGGTGTTCGCCGGTGTGGGCGAGCGTACCCGTGAGGGCAACGACCTCATCATGGAAATGGATGAGGCAGGAGTCTTCAAGGACACCGCACTGGTGTTCGGCCAGATGGACGAGCCGCCAGGCACCCGTCTGCGCGTGGCGCTGTCGGCGCTGACCATGGCGGAGTACTTCCGCGATGTGCAGAACCAGGACGTGCTGCTGTTCATCGACAACATCTTCCGTTTCACCCAGGCCGGTTCCGAGGTCTCGACCCTGCTGGGTCGCATGCCCTCGGCCGTGGGCTACCAGCCCAACCTGGCTGACGAGATGGGTCTGCTGCAGGAGCGCATCACCTCGACGCGTGGTCACTCGATCACGTCGATGCAGGCGATCTACGTTCCCGCCGATGACTACACCGACCCGGCGCCTGCGACGACATTCGCCCACCTCGACGCGACGACGGAGCTCAGCCGTGACATCGCTTCGCGCGGTCTGTACCCGGCGATCGACCCGCTCGCATCGTCCTCGCGCATCCTCGACCCGCTGATCGTCGGTGACGAGCACTACCGCGTGGCCAACGAGGTCAAGGCGATTCTGCAGAAGAACAAGGAGCTGCAGGACATCATCGCCATCCTCGGCGTCGACGAACTCGGTGAAGAGGACAAGCTCGTCGTTCACCGTGCACGTCGCATCGAGCAGTTCCTCTCGCAGAACACCTACACCGCTGAGAAGTTCACTCAGGTTCCCGGTTCGACCGTGCCGCTTGCCGACACGATCGAAGGCTTCTCGAAGATCTGCTCGGGCGAAGTCGACCACATCCCGGAGCAGGCATTCTTCAACGTCGGCGGCCTCGACGACGTTATGCGCAACTACGAAGAGATGCAGAAGTAAGCCATGGCGACGCTCGAAGTGAATGTCGTGGCTGCTGACCGCGAGGTATGGGTCGGTGAGGCCAAGCGCGTCATCGCCCGTACCCTCGACGGCGAGATCGGCATCCTGCCGGGCCACGAGCCCGTGTTGGGTGTCGTCGCCGACGGCGAAGCACGGATTCTCACCCCGGACGAGGACACCATCAGGGTCAAAGCCGATGGCGGATTCCTCTCGGTGGAGAACAACCGTGTGATCATTGCCGCTGATCAGGCCGAACTTCTCTGATCCGCAGGTTACACTGGCAACCGTGAACCCTTCTGTCCTGCTGATCGTTCTGCTCTCGTTGGTAGGACTCGCGCTTGCTCTGATCGTGGTCGTCACGATCCGACGCAGGTCGATCTCGAAGCTCTCGGGTGCCTTTGACTGTTCCATCAACGTGGGCGAGGAGTATTCTTCTCGCCCACGTTGGCGTTTGGGCGTGGCCGTGTTCTCGGTCACTTCCCTGGACTGGTATCCGGTCTTCGCACTGACGCGGCGCGCCGCGTTCCGATTGCCGCGCGCCGATCTCGACATCCTCGTCCGGCGCAAGCCCACCTCCGGTGAGCAGTACTCGGTTCTGCCCGAAGCGGTCGTCGTCGACTGCTCGTATGGCAAGGCAGACGGTCGTCCGCGTTCCGTGTCTCTGGCAATGGACACCGAATCCCTGTCCACGATGGCTTCGTGGCTCGAATCATCACCTCCTGGCTTCAATCCGACGATGGGACGTTTCACTTAATGGATGTCTTCCGCTTGACCGGGCCCGCACAGTTGGCGGGAACCATCGATGTCAGAGGCGCCAAGAACAGCGTCCTCAAACTCATGGCCGCGAGTCTCCTCGCCGTGGGACGTACCACCATCACCAACGTCCCGGCCATTCTCGACGTGCGGATCATGGTCGAACTGCTCGTCCGCCTCGGCTGCGAGGTCGACTACGACGCCAGAGACGGCGTCGTGAGCATCGACGTCCCCGCCGAGGTCGGCATCCAGGCCGACTACGAACTCGTCCGCGCAATGCGGGCTTCGATCTCCGTCCTCGGCCCACTGACCGCACGGATGCGTGCCGCACATGTGGCTCTTCCCGGCGGTGACGCCATCGGTTCCCGGGGACTCGACATGCATCAGGCCGGTCTCGAGGCCCTGGGCGCTGTCGTCCACCTCGACCACGGCTATTTCGTCGCAGAGGCTCCGACGGGTCTGCGCGGTACCGAGATCGTCCTCGAGTTCCCCTCCGTCGGAGCCACCGAGAACCTCGTCATGGCGGCAACTCTCGCCCATGGCACCACGACCATCGCCAACGCCGCGCGCGAACCCGAGATTGTCGACATCTGTACGATGCTCGTCGAGATGGGGGCGCAGATCGAGGGAATCGGCACCTCTGACCTCACCATCACCGGTGTCGAATCGCTGCATCCGGTCACCCACCGCACCGTCGGCGACCGCATCGTCGCCGGAACCTTCGCCTTCGGCGCCGCATTGAGCGCGGGCGATGTGACCGTACGCGGAGTCGGGCTCGACATCATGCCCAATATCGGTATGAAGCTTCGGGATTCGGGCGCCACGGTGGAAGACCTCGGTGAGATCATCCTCGGTGACGGAACGCGGGGCAAGGGATTCCGCGTCATCGGCGCCTCGCGTCCACATGCCATCCGGGTGGCCACCATGCCGTTCCCGGGATTCCCGACGGATCTGCAGCCGTTCGTCATCGCGTTGAACTCGGTGTCCGACGGTATCGGTCTGCTGTCTGAGAATCTGTTCGAAGCGCGCTGGCGCTTCGTGCAGGAGATCGCCCGCCTCGGTGCGAAGGTCCGCATCGACGGCAACCATGCACTGGTCACCGGCAGCGAGATTCTTTCCGGTGCCGAAGTCGAAGCTTCCGACATTCGCGCGGGAGCGGGCCTGGTCATGGCCGCCCTCCGGGCCGGGGGAGTCACCGAGGTATCGGGAATCGATCACATCGAACGCGGCTACGAGAATTTCGTCGACAATCTTCGCGTCCTCGGTGTCGACATCGAACGCGTCGAGAAGCGCGACGTCCTCAGCTTCGACTAGTTCTCTCTCGACGAACTCCGCGGACCCTGGCAGTCAGGATTTGCCTCGTTCGTGCAAGTCGGCCCTCGGTTTTCGGGCTCATCGTAAACGAGAGTGTAAGTCGGGTCTGAATCCAACCGATTTGAGCAGACACTTGGCGATGTAATGGGTAAGGTTGCGGAACCCCCGGTTAGATCCGTTCAGATGCTCAAGCCTGCCGTTGATCGATTCCGTCGGCGGGTTCGACGTTCCGGCGCAGTTGGCCAACGCATCGGCCGCTCGCCGCCACAACGTGCGTACCAAGCGTTTTAACTCCACCAATCCAGCTGGCAGCTCCGATGATTGCTACATCCAGAAGTCTCCTGCCTTCGTGGCGGTCGGTACTCCGGCGGGCGATCACGTTGTCTTGACACACGCTCCAGGTGACGTTGACTTCGGCAGGGGGCTTCGGATCGGCGAAAAGATCGAAAGTTCGCTCAAACTGACGCTTGGCGAGCAGACTGCCGCAGGTAAGCAGGATCCTGTGCGGCGGCACAACGCATCGGACCATCATGCTGAAGATCACAGTTAGATCACATTGCCACTCAACCCTCCGAAGTACGCGCCGATTTGCAGTCCGACTCTCCAGAATGAGTTCAGACCACCCTGGTCAACTTCGATACTGCGCACTATGGCACCGAAGCCCCTGTGACATATGGAGATCCCCAAAGTGACAATTCATCCATTGGTGAAGGCGGGTTCGCTCGCCCTAGCCCTTGCTATCGCACTGCCAACCACATCCCCAGTCCAGGCACAGACATCTTCAGGCCTTCTTGAACGACCAGACGATGCTCAAGTGGCGCTTGACAACTCGCAGTCACAGCCGATCGCAATGCCCACCGCACTTGATACCGGCGACGAAGAGGTCACGTGGAGCCGCGATGGCGTCGTGACATCTCTGAGCGCAGATGGAAGCTTGCGAGCCTCCACCAGCGTCGACGATCGGGTCGATGTTGGACTCTCGGTTACAGAACATGCCGCGCCGAAAGATCTGTCTGTGACAACCGATGGCACTGCCATCATGCATCGAAGCGGGACCGAGGCAGCCCATGCGATGCAGATCCTCGACAATGGTGCGATTAGCGCCAGTGTTCTTTTGGCAGGGCCTGACGCCGAGAAGACGACCCAGTACGATTTCACCGAAGATGTTGCACCTGTTCTTCAGAAGACCGGTGCGGTGGCGCTGTACAAGGACGACGTGCTGGTCGGTGTGGTCGAACAACCGGTTTCGCACGACGCTTCCGGGGCCGAAGTCGACTCTCACTATTCCATCGAAGGGAATCGACTGGTGCAGACCGTGGACCCCGAGCCGAAGAGCGTTTACCCGATTGTGGCGCAGGCTGCGGTCGCCGTCTTCTACACGAGGGGTGACTATGTCCATGTCACTAGAGGTCAGGCTTCAGGTCACGGGTGGTGGATCAAAGGCACGGCCAAAGCGACGAAAGCGAAGGTCACGGTGCAGCTGCAGTACAAGCCGAAGAAGACTTCGTCGTGGAACAGAAGGGGCAAGGCTGGGGTGAAGATAATCGGGCCGGGCACTTCGAAGAGAGCCAACGCCCGGATGACGTGTAGGTCGCAGGCTAGAAAACAATGGCGTAGCTGGGTGGATGTCAATCTCATTGGATACCTCGATTCCCCCAATAAGCTCTACACAAGCGCAAGGACTCTTAAATGCACATTGTGAAAGGTTCGACTGACCCAATCATCGTAAGTGTCGACGGTACATTGGAGGTCACGGAGGCAATCCACAGAGGTATCCAAGCGGGCGAAATCGACGAAGAGGGCGCGTTTGCGCGGTTCTTCGGACTGTGCACGGCCTTGAGCCCGCAGAGCTCCGCCAACAAGGCGTTTGAAGCACATGAGGGCTTCTGGGCATTCGGCGGCGCAGAGACTCTGCGAACGCTGAGGGGGGAGCTTGGATGGTTTCAGATCGAACATCTTGGCGGAGTTCCACCAGCTATGCTTGTGCCGCTGTTCGTTCATGCAGCTGCCGATACCGTCGCCCAGTTAGGGAGCCTGTCGATATCGTCGTTCAGCATTCAGATCCCGGGGCATGTTGCGCCGGTCGACCCCGTGTGGATCCAGACGCTCCTCGACCAGTTCGCTGCAGTCGACGGTACGACAGAGCCAACCAAAGCCACCGTGAGCCTATTTACGACTCCCCGGGCGCGATTACGCGATTCCGCGGTCGAAAATTGGTTTGAAGCCACGCATACCGGCGGTATCGTGCTCCGTGCGTTGACCGACGAAAACTCTAGGGCCACGTTCGATGATCGGTGGGCGTTGCGTTCGTCACCGATGGTGTTACGTGCAGTGTTCGATGTTCCCGAGTGGTCTGCTGCGAGTGCGTCGATGCTTGTTGCCTTCATACTCGAAGCTGCGCGAGCAAGTAAGATCGACGGCCCGGTCATCGTCAATGTGGGCCGTAGTGAGTCTGCCTGAAGCAGATCGGCATATGCAATCTGATCATCTGCCGTTTTCAGCCCTATCGTGATTGAGAATGTAAGGTCGGCCTGAATCCGCCGGACTCGAGCAGACTTCTCGCGATGTAGTGCGTGAGGTTGCGGAATCCCAGAGCAGACCCGCGGAGATGTTCAAGCCTGCCGTTGATAGCTTCAGTCGGACCATTGGACGTTCCCGGTCGGGTGAAGAACGCGAGCACATCAGCAGCGCGACGCTTCAGAGTCCTTCCCAACCGTTTGAGCTCAACCAGCCCTGTCGGCAGATTCGTCGCCAGTGCGTCGATGACCGTTCTCAAGAGCTTCTTGCCATCGTTCCGGTCGGCGGTTCGGTAGGCGCTGACAACGTCTTGGTAGACGGCCCAGGTGACTTCGACTTCGGTGAAACTCGAATCGGCGAACAGGCCCGCGATCCTCTCCTGTTGCTTGGTTGTGAGCAGATCAGCGCCTGTGTGCAGAGTCCTCCTCGCACGATACAAGGGGTCTTTGGCTCGCCCACGATGGCCAGTTGTCTCCTGCTGAATACGACGGCGCACTTCGTCGAGAGCATCACCGGCGAGCTTGACGACGTGGAAGGGGTCCATGACTTCGACAGCGTCGGGCAGTTCCTCAACCGAGGCTGTTTTGAAGCCGGAGAATCCGTCCATCGCGACGACGTCGATGCCATCACGCCAGTCCTTCGGGCGGGCTTTCAACCATTGCTTGAACACCCGCTTCGAACGTCCGGGCATCATGTCGAGCAGACGTGCTGGGCCTGTTGCCTGGCTGATCGGGGTGAGGTCGATGATGACGGTGACGTACTTGTTGCCACGTCGGGTGTGCCGTCATACGTGCTCGTCGACGCCGATCACGGTGACCCCGTCGAAACGGGTCGGGTCGTTGATCAACAGTCGGCGACCTTCAGCGAGGATTGCGGAGTTTGCGGTGTGCCAGGACGCGGCGAGTTTGCTTGCGATCACGGACACGGTGTCGTGGTCGATGACGAGAGCACGCAGCGCCCAGTCGAGGCCGGTTCGAGAGATCTTCGCTCGTGGTGGTGCCGCAGCAGTGGTGTCTTGACGCCATACGCGGCCGCACTCGACGCATTTGTAACGGCGGAGGCGAACATGAAGCGTCGTCGGTCGGTGGCCGAAGGGTTCGTGCGCCAGACGGCGGACGACGGTATCGCGAACGATCCCGTGGCCACCGCACCGTCGGCACCAGTCATCGGCAGTGTTGGGACGGCATTCCAGGATGGCTTTGTGTCCGGTGATGTGCTGGCCGATACAGGTCAGGTCGAGGGTGTCGAGTCGGCAGAATGTCGTGAGGTCAGGGGTCGAGAAAGTAGGCTTGGCCACGTCGAGGTCTTTCGGATGGACTGTGTGAGAACTTCCATCATCGGAAGACCTCGACGTCTATCCGGGCAGCGACTCGCCGTGTCCTGGAATCACCGATCTACACCCTCAATTACGAAGAGCCGGTTTTCGGTAGTCGTCGCGCTCGTTCAATCGGTAGCCATTGCGCTCGTTCAAGCCGGCCCCCGTCTGTCCGAGGTTCGCTCTCTCGTTCAAGCCGGCCCCCGTCTGTCGATAGGTCAACGGCGCGGAATTCGCGCTTCGCCTTGAACGGCGACTGCGACCGACCGCCGTTCGAGGGCCTGCGCGGTGGTTCCGCGGACCTTCACGTCGGTCGATCCTCGTTACGATGCGGTCTGTGTGGATGAGTCGAGGGTTGTCCACAGCCCGACTTCTCATCCTGGTTCTCCCGCGGCTCGTCACCCATGCTTGAAGGCATGTATGGATGTCTGTCGACTGCCGCACTGCTCGCGGCCGGGTGGGACTGTCATCGGATCAAAGCCGCCGAACGATGCTGTCTGCGACGATTGGAGCGAGGGCGATATGTTGTCACCGCAGAATGTTCTGATCCGGTGCACAGTTTCGTCAGTGCGATTGCGGCGGCTCCCACAACCACACTGCCGATAGAGTCGACGGGCCTGCGCAAACGCGTGGAGGATTTGAGAATCCTCGTCCGGTCGTACGTCGATCGCCTGCCTCCGGACGCAGTATTCTCTCACCGCAGTGCACTCATCGTTCACGGCCTTCCAATTCCATACGTCGAGCGGGACGATGTCTTCGCCGAATCGGTGAGTCCGCGCAGCGGAGTTCGTCTGGCGAAGATGCTCGTGCGGCGACGCGTCTTAGATCCTGCAGGGCACGAGTTCGTCGATGGGATCCCGGTGACGACGGTCCTGCAGACGCTGCTCGACATTGCTCGGGACTGTCCGCTCGCATTGTCTGTCGCGGCGCTCGATGCAGCGGTGCGCAGCTCGGTCGTGACCGTCGAACAGATGCGTTCCTTCAGTGAAGCGCATCCTGTTCGCACAGGCACACGGAAGATCGTCAAGGTATTCGAGAGTGTCGATTCACGCCGCGAGAGCGTCGCTGAGTCGATCTGCGCGGTGCGGTTCGTCGAGCATTCGATTCCGGGGTTCGAGCCGCAGGTCGACATTCGTGATGACGACGGCAAGCACTTGGGCCGTACCGATTTCGCCAATAGACGGGCGAAGGTCATCGCAGAGTTCGATGGTGCAGGAAAGTACCACCTCGACGGAGCGGATCCGCAAGTGACTTTCGAACGTGAACGGCGCCGCGAGTATGCGTTGCGCAACGAGGGCTGGTTGGTCTTCCGTGTCCGGTGGAGCGATCTCTTCTCCGCCGATCTCTTCCTGCGTATCGGAGAGTCAGTGCGACGACGACTGGTCATGGACGACAGCCGTCGCGAAGTATGATCCTGACGCTCGATCAAGGCGGACAGCGTAAGTCGCTCCGTAGACGGGGCGATAGACGCTGTCCGCCTTGATCGACGGTGTGGGCCCGCGCTGAGGAGCTACGGACGTTGCACGAAGGGAGCGACACGGCTCGGCTTGATCGGCGAGGCTGGAGTGAGTGGAGGGTTAACCCGCAGCTTGATCGGCGAGGCTGGAGTGGGTGGCCGGCTATCCCGCGGGTTGACCGTGAGCATATCCGCCGGCTGACCGTGAGTGATCAGAAGAGGCGCGTCTCGGGGTCGTCCATTCCGCGGAGAGCATCGTAGTCGAGAACGACGCAGCGGATGCCGCGGTCCTCGGCGAGAGTGCGCGCCTGCGGTTTGATCTCCTGAGCAGCGAAGACTCCGTTGACTGGGCTGAGGAGAGGATCGCGATTCATCAGCTCGAGATAGCGGGTCAGCTGCTCAACACCGTCGATATCGCCGCGGCGTTTGATTTCCACCGCCACAGACTTCTGTCCGTCGTCACGAGCCAAGATGTCCACCGGACCGATCGCGGTCATGTATTCGCGGCGTACCAGACTGTAGCCC
Organism: Brevibacterium sp. MGP-B1; assembly: GCF_057766545.1. Taxonomy (NCBI): domain Bacteria; kingdom Bacillati; phylum Actinomycetota; class Actinomycetes; order Micrococcales; family Brevibacteriaceae; genus Brevibacterium; species Brevibacterium sp. MGP-B1. The sequence continues at coordinate 1,030,159 of NZ_CM173407.1, forward strand.
TCGCCGAGGGTCTCGATATGCTCGGCGAGCAGTTCCTGCAGATGCGCTTCGACCCCGTCCTTGACCAGCCCGGGATCGACACCGAACTCATAGGAGTCGTCAGCGAGAACCTCGGCGATGGAGATGACGAGACGGTCTCCGGTCTTCGTCTGCGACACCTCCCACAGCTCCGTCAGACCGGCCTCTGCCTGCTCGGCGTCGGGCTCGATGTGCCGAACCGTGCACGGGGGAGTCATCCAGTTCAGCGGCTTATAGGAACCGCCGTCGGAATGGATGAGCACCGAGCCGTCGGACTTGAGCATAATGAGGCGGGTGGCCATCGGAAGGTGGGCGGTCAGACGACCGGCATAATCAACGGAGCATTGGGCAATGACTAGACGCACGCGCTTCAGCCTACGTGAGACAATGACTCAATGCCACGATCTTCATCCTCGCGTCGCAAGAACAAATGGCAGCAGGCTCCCCGCGACCTGTCCGACTCTGTGGCAGGCATGAGGACAAGCCGTTCACTGCCGGACGGAAACTGGTCCGTGCAGACCGTGAAGGGAAACGAATCCGGTAAGGTCTATGTCTGCCCCGGCTGCGGCCGCGATGTCAGTGCCGCCACGAGCCATATCGTTGCGTGGCGTCAGGATGCTCCCCACGGAATCGAGATCGGGGTTGAGAGCAGGCGGCACTGGCACCAGCACTGCTTCGACCGCTTCCGGTGAGGGCAGATGATCTCTGGGCTGTCGGAAACAGGGCTGGAGTCGATTGAGACCTCAGTCAGCCAACCTGCCTCACAATGACGAAGGGACCCGCATCAGCGGGTCCCTTCGTCATAGTCGATTCGGCCGGTCTCAGATCAATCGTGCTGGACCCAGTCGGTCTCGACTCAAACGATCTCAGCGCAGCGAGTTGCGCGAGCGCGAGGTCTTCGAGTTGTCCTTCGAACCGGAGACCTGAGCGTTGATCGAGATGGTGTCCTCGTCGGTGGCGCCGTTGGGCAGATCTTCGCCTGCCGTGTCATCCTCATCAGCGGCAGAGCTAGCCTTCGACTCTGAAGCGTTCTTCGAAGAAGGAGTCGACTTCGAGCTTTCGGCCGACTCGTCGGAAGCCTTCGCAGGGCCGTTGTCCTCGGCTCCGGCACCACCGTTCTTCGCCGGACCGGTCGACTTCGCATCCCCGCCAGAAGCGGATCCGGACTTCGAGGTTTCGGCGTCGTTCGACGCTGCGTCATCGGTCGACTTCGCGGAGTCATCGGCCTTGGGCGCATCCGACGAGTCATCGTCGGCCAGCAGGTCTTCGAGCTCCTGACCGTCGGCGATCTGCTCGGTGGCGTGAGACGCCGATTCGGCCTTCGCCGGATCCACTGAGTCGCCGCCCATGACCCCGGGCATAGCGAACAGCGAACGGAGCTGATCGAGCTGAGCAGTGATCGTCTTGCGCTGCTTCGTGAGCAGATCGACCTGCGACTGTGCGGAGGCGACATTGCGTTTGGCCTCTGCCGCGGATTCCTCGATGGTGGCCTCGGCGGTGGCGCGAGCTTCCGCAATGAGCGTCTGTGCGCGGGACTTTCCGTCGGCGATGATCTCGTCGGCCTTCTTCACTGCGTCGGTGCGAGTCTGCTCCGCACGCTCGGCAGCTTCCTTGGCCTCGGTGTCGGCCTTCGCTGCGCGTGCCTGAGCCTCTTCGACGAGCTTCTTGTTCTCGACCTGAGCCTCTTCGTAGCGCTTCTTGCGTTCGGTCTCGGCTTCCTTGCGCTTGTTCGCGAGCTCGACGTCGAAGTCGTTTCCGGCCTTCTTCGATGCCTCGTCGCGTGCCTTCGCGGACTTGAGCAGCTCATCGGCCTGCGCCTGAGCAGCCGCCACTGTCTCCTCTGCCTCGGTCTTGGCCTCGGCACGCAGATCCGCAGCTTCCTTCTCAGCGGTCGCCCGCAGTTCGGAGAGCTCGAGATCAAGGCTCTCGCGAGCCTCCTTGGCGGAAGCGGCATTCGCTTCCTTGGCCTGGTTGGTCTCGCGTTCGGTGGTTGCGCTGAGCTCGGCTGCGCGTTTCTCAGCGGCTTTGATCGTCTCTTCGGCGCGCAGCTCGGCCGAGGAAGTGATCGCATCGGCTTCCGAGCGCGCATTGGACAGTGTGTCGTTGCTCTCGGTGTGCATCCGAGCGCGAGCGGACGCCGCCTCGGCGCGGGCCTTGTTCCGGATCTTCTCGGCATCGGAATTGGCCTGAGCCAGGGTCTCGCGAGCCTGCGACTCGGCGATCTTGAGAAGATGGTCAATGCGGCTTCCGGGAGGCCCTGCCGCCTCTGCATTGTCGTTGGCAGCCTTCTTCAGCTGTGCTTTGGCTTCGGAGAGCTCACCTGCGATCTGCAGCTTCGCCCGATCTGCATTGATGACCTGACTGCGCGCATCGGCCAGGGCCTTGCGGACCGACTCGACCTCGGTGCGCAGCTGCTGCAGTCGCGAATCGACTTCACTCTTCTCGTAGCCGCGCATCGCTGTGCGGAATTCTTCGGTGGGCGTCACTGAAGCGAACTCCTGTCATCTTGGAAAGGGGGTGTTCTTAGGCTGTCCTCGTCCTACTCTAACGGAGACTCCATGAGTGTTGGGTGCGAATGCGAGAGTGTGGACGAGGGCTTGATCCATGGCTGCGCGGACCCCGTGATGCAGGCCACATGGGCCTCGACTAGGCTGGTGGATGTCGAAATGCATACGTGCTGCGGACTCGCGTCCGCAGCGCGGATATCCGAGGAGGAAATATGGCTGATGCAGTGATCGTCGCCGGAGCGCGCACACCATTCGGGCGACTTCAGGGGGAGCTGTCGAAACTCAGTGCCGTCGAGCTCGGCGCCGAAGCCATCGCCGGGGCACTCGATCGTGCCGGCATTCAGGGCTCCGACGTCGACTATGTGATCATGGGCCAGGTTCTGCAGGCCGGAAACAGTCAGGGTCCCGGTCGGCAGGCGGCAGTCAAGGCCGGCATTCCCATGTCCGTTCCGGCAGTGTCGGTCAACAAGCTGTGCCTGTCGGGAATCAACACGATCACCCAAGCAGCTCAGCTGATCCGAGCGGGCGAGTACGACGTCGTCGTGGCGGGAGGGCAGGAATCGATGAGCCAGGCCCCGCACATGCTGATGAAATCGCGTTCGGGGTACAAGTACGGTGATGTCGTCGCCAAGGACCATATGGACTACGACGGACTCTGGGACGCCTTCACCGATCAGGCTATGGGCGGACTGACCGAAGAGGCCAATGCCGGTGACCGCGAGTTCTCCCGCGCCGAGCAGGATGAGTTCTCCGCTCGTTCGCACCAGCGGGCCGCGGCGGCACAGAAGGCCGGTGCCTTCGAGAACGAGATCGTGCCTGTGACCATCAGCTCACGCAAGGGCGATGTCACCATCTCCGCAGACGAGGGTGTGCGTCCTGACACGACGGCCGAGTCCCTGTCCAAGCTGCGGCCGTCCTTCCGGAAGGACGGAACGATCACCGCCGGCAACGCTTCGCAGATCTCCGACGGAGCCTGCGCTGTCGTCGTCATGTCGCGTGAGAAGGCCGAAGAACTCGGCGCTCCGATCCTCGCCGAGATCCGTTCGCACGCCTGGACCGCCGGACCGGACTCGACTCTCCAGCACCAGCCCTCGCAGGCGATCAAGGTCGCTGCCGAGCGTGAAGGCGTCGCAGCCGACTCCTTCGACCTCTATGAGATCAACGAAGCCTTCGCCGCCGTCGGCTTGGCCAGCGCCAAGGACCTCGGCATCGACGAGGACAAGGTCAATGTCAACGGCGGCGCCGTCGCACTGGGCCACCCGATCGGTGCCTCGGGAGCCCGGGTCGTTCTGACCCTCGCCCTCGAACTCCAGCGCCGAGGCGGCGGCACGGGTATCGCCGCACTCTGCGGAGGCGGCGGGCAGGGCGACTCGCTCATCGTGACAGTGCCTGCGCAGGCCTGACCCGAGTCGTTCGACCTCAACTCAGACAGATGAACCGGTGGGGAGTCGATCGGCTCCCCACCGGACCAGACAGAAGGGACCACCAGCATGCTCGCAGCTTTCTCAGTCGCTCCCAGTGGGGGAGAAGGGACCGACGCCTCGGTCCACGATGCCGTGGCAGCGGCTGTCGAGATCGTCCGCAATTCCGGTCTGCCGCACCGGACGGACTCGATGTTCACGACCATCGAAGGGGAATGGGACGAGGTCTTCGCGGTCATCAAAGAGGCCACCGAGGCTGTCGGCGAGTTCGGCACTCGAGTGTCCCTGGTGGTCAAGGCCGATATCCGCCCCGGCTACACCGGCGAGATCGACGGCAAACTCGAGCGTCTGGAGAAGGCGATCGACGCTCGGGGCGAAGGCTGAGACGAATTCTTCTGAAATTCTCAGTGACGTGAGTCTCATCTGGCGTTAGTCTTTCTCCATCGGATGCATCGATCGAAGGAGATGGACAATGAAAGGTGCAAAGCTCTTCTCAGTTGCCACGGCACTCACGCTTGTCGCGTTGCTGGGCTTCATGCTCGCAGGATTCTTCCCGATCATCGTCGACTTCGCATTCGGGATCGAAGCCGTGGCAGTCATTCTTGCAATGACGGGAGTTGTGGCCGTGTCATTCGTGACGGTGAGGAAGTCGATGGAGAATGCAGCCCGTCACTACTGAGATGTTCCTGCCGAGCTTTCACGGCAGCGAGTAGGCCCCGGTTCGAGGCGACTGACGAGACAGTCCGCTCCACCGGGGCCGCTTTCTGTTCTCATCCGGGCATCGGTTACGATATTTGAGCCTCCGTAGCTCAGTCGGATAGAGCAACCGCCTTCTAAGCGGTAGGTCGCGGGTTCGAGCCCCGCCGGGGGCGCTTCTCATGCCCGCACCCGTTGAGATCGGGCGAGTCCGTCTGATCCCTGCTGTCGCTGAGCAATTCCGCGCCGATACGGCGTGGCAGTTGGTGCCGAGCTGGGAAAACATAGAGAGTGGAGGCGTGATGACTGAGAGCAAGAGCGCCGTGACGCCGCCGGTCGGCCAAGCGTTGAACGATATCGTCAAACGAGTTTCGGAGACGCGCTTCACCCTGCGCAGCGAAGACTTCGCCGACGCTCGCACAGCACACTCGACACTGACTGCGGAACTCAACGACTACGTGCTGCCGCGGATCAATCGTTCGCGAACTCCGTTCCTCATCGCCGTGGGCGGGTCGACGGGTGCCGGCAAATCGACACTGGTCAACTCCCTCGTAGGGCGCAATGTCAGTCCTGCCGGAGTGCGTCGACCGACGACGGGCAACCCGGTCGTCATCTTCAACCCCGCCGATGCCAAGTTCTTCGAATCAGAGCATTACCTGCCTGACCTGCCGCGCAGCTCCGATCCTCAGTCGGCCATGCCCGGAGTCGTGCTCATCGCAGATGAGAACATCGAAGCGGGCACGGCCATCCTCGACTGTCCGGATATCGACTCCATCTCGGAGACGAACCGTGCGCTCTCGCGCAGGGTGCTGCTCAGCGCCGACCTGTGGCTCTTCGTGACGACGGCGAACCGGTACGCCGATGCCGCCCCGTGGGCCCTGTTGAAGACGGCCGCTGCGCGAAGCACGTCGGTGGCCATCGTTCTCGATCGGGTTCCGCCCGAAGCCAACCGCGAAGTCAGGCATCACCTGTCGAGTCTGCTCGCCGATGCAGGACTGGCGAACTCACCGATCTTCTCCGTCGCCGAGCTCGAGCTGGAAGACGGTCTGCTGCCTCATGCGGCGATCTATCCTATTCGCTCCTGGATCTCTCAAGTCGGCACGGAGGGCACCTCACTCGAGCGCATCCGCAATCGCACGCTGACGGGTGCGATCGCTGCGCTGCCCGCACGGGTCAGGGAGCTCGCCGACTTCGCCGAAACTCAGGAACAGGCCCACATCACCCTGGTCGGCTCAGTGGAGAAGAACTTCCGATCGGCTCAATCCGGGCTCGCCGAAGTCTTCTCCGACGGACGGGTCCTGCACGGAGAGGTCAATGCTCGCTGGCAGGACTTCGTGGGCACAGGCCAGCTCTTCCGCGGACTGGAGCCGACGATGGCTCGAATGCGCGATCGCATCTCCGCTGCGGTGACCGGCAAACATGACGCGGCCACTCCATTGCATGTCGCCATCCTGCGTAGCGCGGCTGTGTCCCTGCGCGAACAGGCCATCGACGTGGTCGACGAAGTCAATGCCGAGTGGCGAAACACCGCTGCCGGTGCGGCCCTCATCGAAGATCAGCCTGAACTGCGCACGGTTGGCGCGGGGCTCGAGGACTCAGTGAAGTCGGCGGTGGCCACGTGGTCGGACGAAGTCAACGCGCTTGTGCGCGATATCGGTCAGGGCAAGAAGTCCAAGGCTCGAATCCTCTCCTTCGGCGTTGCAGGAGTCTGCGCCGTCGTCGAATACGCGGCCTTCTGGGATCCGCGGAGCTCCCGCGATGGCGGGCAGAGCACCCGACAAGGGGCAGGAGTCGCACTCAATCTCGCGGAGACGATCTTCGGAGCCGACGAGGCGGCCGGGCTCATCGCATCGATCCGACAGCGCTTCCTCGACGCGGCTGTGGGCATCGTGGCGGGCTGCCGCACTCCTTTCGACAACGCACTGAGACTATCCGCGGTACCGGCGCGGCAAGCGGGCGCCCTGCGCGCCTCCGGTGAACGACTTGAGGTGGCATTGTGAACAGTTCCGCACAGACCGAGATCCGGCGCCTCGCCGAGGGTATACGACACGCCCTGTCGCTGAGTGACGACAAGCTCGGCGGAGACGTTCGCACCGATGCGCAGAATCTGCTCGATCGGGCGGAAGACCGTCTGGGCCTGGGAGAGGACTTCACCGTCGTGGCGTTCGCCGGGTCGACAGGCTCCGGCAAATCCTCACTGTTCAACGCTGTGGCCGGTCTCGAGATCGCCCGTGTCGGTGTGCGCAGGCCGACGACTTCACGCCCGACCGCATGCGTCTGGGGCGAAGGCGGAAACGATGTCCTCGACTGGCTGCATGTGCCCGAACGCAGCCGCACCTGGCGCGAGTCCGCGCTCGACGGCGACGATCAGAGACGCCTGCACGGTCTGATCCTGCTCGATCTGCCCGATCACGACTCCACGGCAGTCGAACACCGTGTCGAGTCGGATCGTCTGGTGGGACTCGTCGACGTCGTGTTCTGGGTCGTCGACCCACAGAAATACGCCGACTTCTCATTGCACTCCGAGTACCTGACCAAACTCGCCGAGAACAGCGGGAACATGGTCGTCGTCCTCAACCAGATCGACAAGCTCAGTCAGGAGGAGCAGAAGGCCGCAACCGACCATCTGCGCCAGCTGCTCAACGAGGATGGGCTGAGCGAGACGAATGTGCGCATCTCCTCGGCCGTGACCCGGGAGGGCATCCCAGAGATCCGCAGTATCCTCGCCGACACCGTCGATTCGAACGACGCAGCGGCCGAGAGGCTGTTGGCCGATATGCAGGCGATGGCCAATCGGATCCGGAAGGAGCTCGGAGAACCGGTCTCCTCGCCGGACGAATTGGCCGGCGCATCCCGACTGGTCGAGACGATGTCGGAAGCCGCCGGTGTCGAAGCCGTGGCACAGACCGTGCACGATGATTACATCCGCCGTTCCTACCGCAAGACCGGGTATCCCATCCTCGCGTGGGCCCAGCGCAATGCCCCCGATCCGCTGGGTGCCAAGCACGGTCAGGACAGGGACGAGCTCGTCCGCGCTTCGGTGCCGGCGACGACCAAGGCGCAGAGCTCCCACGTCCGGCTCATGGCGCACGAACTCATCGCAGAATCCGTGTCGACCATGCCGCAGGCATGGCAGAACGAGGCCGCGGAAGCAGAGAAGAAGAGCACCGACGAGCTGTCGGCGAATCTCGACTCGGCCGTCACAGCTGTGGATATCACTCGCCAGAGCCCTGGTTGGTGGTCGCTGGCACACACCCTGCAGATCATCTTCTTCGTCGCCTCGATCATCGGTCTCCTCGGAATCGTCGTCTCCGCTCTCGTCGCCGCGATCGGTTCGGGTGCCCTGCCGACGTGGTGTTGGATTGTCAGCATCGGGATGTTCTTGATCGGCTGCATCGGTTCATTTGTGACTTCTCTGGTGGCGAAGTCTGCGCGGGCCAAAGGCGCCAAGGAGGCGGCCTCCGAGGTCGATGGCAAGCTGCGAGACGCAGTCGGCAGGGTCGCCCAGAGCTCGTATCTCAACTCGGTGAAGAGCGTCATCGGAGAGCACCGACGGGCATACGAGATGCTCGGCTGAGACGCAGACGCGCATCTCCGACTCGAACACACTCTGTGGGCGACTCGGACTGTGGAGCCCTGTGGACGGAGAATCTCTGTCCACAGGGCATTTCACGTTTCTGGACACTGGTGCGAAGGACCGGCTGAATGGAGATCCATGCGGACGCAGAGGACCGTATGGTTTCATCACACCGATTTGGAGACACCGATGTCCGCAATCCCGATCACCGTCACCGGCACCATCGCCACCGAGCCGACCGCACGAACGCTGCCGTCCGGGCGAGCCTGCGCCTCGTTCAGGCTGGCCGTCAACCACTGGAGAGTCGACAAGAACACCGGCGAGTTCGTCACAGACGGCACCTCGTGGTTCGGTGTCGACTGCTACGGCGACCTGGCGAGCAATTCCGCGATGTCGCTCAGCACCGGCGCCGCGGTGATCGTATCGGGCAGTCTGAGGAATCGAGAATGGGCAACCGAGGAGCGCAGCGGAATCTCGCCGACGGTGGTCGCGGATCATATCGGTCCCGACCTGAGGTACGGAACCGCGCATTACAAGCGCGCCAAAGCAGCCGACCGCTCACAGTCGACTGCCGGAGAGGCGAACTCTGAGTCATCCGGATCGAACGATTCTGTCTGGAGCGCCTTGGGGCCCGCCGCAACGCCGCCGGAGTCCGAATCCGACGGCGACACCGATCATGACGACATCGTCGATACCGCGAGCGGCGTCGGTGCCGACATCGACGCCGGTGCCGACGAAGATGATCCGATCGCACGGGAGACCGCGAAAGCCGCGGCGCCCTTCTGATCGGCTGAATTCCTTGCAACCCTGTCGAATCGATGCGCCTCGCAGCTCGTGACATCCGCTAGAGTGAGACTGTCAATCGTCCCCTCTCGCCGAGGTTGCAGATGCGTCTTGTTCCTGTGCTGAGTGCTGCGGCACTGACTCTGGCATTGTCGGGGTGTTCGCTTCTCGGCTTCGGTGCCGATGATTCGCAGCCGCAGCCGAAGCAGACCCAGGCGAAGCCCGTTGCCGAAGTCGACAAGGTGCTCAAGGCGCTCAAACCGCTGACGGGTGACAAGGAATCGGTGCCGTCGACGAAGAAGTTCTTCTCCACGATGCTCGACGCCGGATATGAGCCCAAACAGCTGGAGGCGACGATCGACGAATCGCCGCTCGGCAATGAAGTCCCTTCGAAGATGTTCGGAGTCAAGACCGACAAAGGCTGCGTCGTCGGCGAGATCCGGAAGGGCAAAGCCACCGCAGACCTCGTCCAGCCCACCGAATCGACGGGCTCCTGCCTGTTCGGCGAAGTGGAACGGCCGAAAGGTGTCAAAGCCCCGAAGGGCGAGAAGCGCGACGAAGACGGCGACTCGAACGGTGCCGGCCACCTGCCCGGCGAGGACATCAACGGCAAGGACGGTGAAACCGAGAGCCCCGCGCCGAGTGAAGACGACTCCGCGTCGGCAGGCACCGGGGGAGCGGAAGGGACTCCGGGCTCAGAAGGCACCGACAGTACCCAAGGCACCGACGGTTCTCAGGGCACCGATGGGTCCTCCGGTGAGGGCGAATCCGAGGAGACCTCGAGCGAGGGCGACACTTCGGGTGAAGCCCCGTCTCTCGGCGGAGGCTGAGCACTCCCCGGCGCAGGTCGGACCGCCTCGGCGGAAGTTCGGTCATCCTCGACGAATGCCGAGCGTCAAGTGGCGCTGGGGTGCGCCGAACCGATAGCCTGAGTGCACTATGGCCGAATTCATCTACACCATGCACAAGGCGCGCAAAGCGCACGGTGACAAAGTCATCCTCGACGATGTATCGATGTCGTTCTACCCCGGAGCGAAGATCGGTATGGTCGGCCCCAACGGCGCCGGCAAATCAACGATTCTGAAGATCATGGCGGGAATCGAGCAGCCCTCCAACGGTGAAGCTCGACTCAGCCCCGGGTACTCGGTGGGCATCCTCATGCAGGAGCCGCCCCTGAACGAAGAGAAGACCGTCCTCGGCAATGTCGAAGAAGGCGTCGGCGAGATCAAGGCGAAGGTCGATCGTTTCAATGCCATCTCCGAGGAGATGGCCGACCCCGATGCGGATTTCGACGCCCTCATGGAAGAGATGGGCAAGCTGCAGGAGGCCATCGACGCCGCCGACGCTTGGGATCTCGACTCCCAGCTCGAACAGGCGATGGACGCTCTGCGGTGCCCGCCGCCGGACGCAGACGTCTCCGTTCTCTCCGGTGGTGAACGTCGCCGCGTGGCACTGTGCAAGCTTCTGCTCGAGAAGCCCGATCTGCTGCTCCTCGACGAGCCGACGAACCACCTCGATGCGGAATCGGTGCTGTGGCTCGAGCAGCACCTGAAGACCTACCCGGGCGCTGTCATCGCGATCACCCACGATAGGTACTTCCTCGACCACGTGGCCGAATGGATCGCTGAAGTCGACCGTGGGCACCTCTACCCCTATGAGGGCAACTACTCGACCTACCTCGAGAAGAAGCAGGAGCGTCTTCAGGTCCAGGGCAAGAAGGACGCGAAACTCTCCAAGCGGCTGAAAGACGAACTCGAATGGGTGCGTTCGAACCCGAAGGCGAAGCAGACGAAGTCGAAGGCCCGTCTGGCCCGCTACGAGGAGATGGCGGCCGAGGCGGAGAAGACACAGAAGCTCGACTTCGAAGAGATTCAGATTCCAGCCGGCCCCCGCCTCGGTGATGTCGTCATCGAAGCGGACAAGATCGAAAAGGGCTTCGACGGGCGCAAACTCATCGACGGCCTGAGCTTCTCCCTTCCGCGCAACGGCATCGTCGGCGTCATCGGACCTAACGGCGTCGGAAAGTCGACGCTGTTCAAGACGATCGTCGGCATGGAAGAGCTCGACGGCGGAAATCTCAAGGTCGGAGAGACCGTGAAGATCTCCTATGTCGACCAGTCCCGCGGCGGAATCGATCCGGACAAGAACCTGTGGGAGGTCGTCTCTGACGGGCTCGACTTCATCCAGGTCGGCAAGGTGGAGATGCCCTCCCGTGCCTATGTCTCCGCGTTCGGATTCAAAGGCCCGGACCAGCAGAAGAAGGCCGGAGTCCTCTCCGGCGGTGAGCGCAACCGCCTCAACCTCGCACTCACCCTCAAACAGGGCGGAAACCTGCTCCTGCTCGATGAGCCGACGAACGACCTCGATGTCGAAACCCTCGGCTCATTGGAGAACGCCCTGCTCGAGTTCCCCGGCTGCGCCGTGGTCGTCTCGCACGATCGCTGGTTCCTCGACCGTGTGGCCACGCACATCCTCGCGTGGGAGGGCACCGAAGAGAACCCGGCGAACTGGTACTGGTTCGAAGGCAACTTCGAAGCCTATGAGAAGAACAAGGTCGAGCGACTCGGCGAAGATGCGGCCCGCCCGCACCGAGTCACCCACCGTCGTCTCACCCGAGACTGAGCGCAGTTCGGTCTGAGCCGAACCGGTTCCGACTCTTCATTCCCATACAGTGATGCCCCGGTCGAAGCGACCGGGGCATCACTGTGTCCGTGCGGAACAGGTGGACGATGAACGCGCCTGCACAGGATCGGTGAGAGACGTGCGCTGCGTCCGCTGGCGAACCGTCCAAAACGGGCCAGCCGGTAACCGCGACCGAGTGAGGAGAAGAGTCAGTCCTCTGAGCGACGGGTGAGTCCGCCGAGGTTCGCGATCCCTCTGAACAGCAGACGGACGAGGATCGTGCCGATGACTCCGCACACGACGGCCAACAGCCCGCAGATTGCCACATGCAGATCCGTGCGTCCCATGAACGCCACGAGGCTGAGCAGCCCGATGACGAGGAAAAGCGCCACGTTGACCAGGCGGCTGAGGATGGTGCCGATGATGTCCATCATCGTCGGGTCCTTACTCGTCACTGAACCTCCTTGACCCGGACCATGCCTTCCTGGGCCACAGTGGCCAGCAGGGTTCCGTCCTGAGCGAAGATGCGGCCGTAGCCGAGACCGCGCCCACCCTGTGCGGCAGGAGACTCCTGGACATAGAGCATCCAGCCGTCGACTCGCACCCGGTGGTGCCACCACATCGCATGGTCGAGGCTGGCCACTCGCAGCCCCGGGGTTCGCCACGTCAGCTCGTGATGACGAAGAACCGGTTCGAGCAGGTTGAAGTCACTCGCATAGGCCAGAGCCGCGGCATTGAGCACCGGGTCGTCTCCGAACGTCGAACTGGCCCGGAACCAGGAATGCTGTTCGGTGATCGAGGGATCCGAGACGCCCGAGGTGTGCAGAGACGGCTCGACAGGACGGACTTCGAAGGGACGCTTCCGCAACCAGTCGCTGACGACCGGAGAATCCTCATCGCCGATATAGTCAAGCAGTTCCGGGCAGTCCTCGGGAGCCGGCAGACCGGTCGGCATCTGCTCGGCATGGCTGAGACCCGGCTGGTCGTCCTGGAACGAAGCGCTCAATGACAGGATCGGCGCGCCCTTCTGATAAGCGTGGACGCGGCGGGCAGAGAACGAACGGCCATCACGCAGCCGCTCGACGCCGAATTCGATGGGCTCGCTGACATCGCCGGCGCGCAGGAAATATCCGTGGAGCGAATGGATCAGGCGGTCACTGGGAAGTGTGGCAGCGGCTGCGACGACACACTGAGCGAGCACCTGTCCGCCGAAGACCCGACCGTCGGGTTTGTACTGGCTGTGCCCGATGAAGAAGTCCGTTTCGCTGGACGCCGCAGTGAACTCGAGCCGGCGCAGATCGAGGATCTCGTGCAGCCGAGCTACGTTAGCCTCCGCTTCGGAGGATGCTTCGTCGGTCATGGGCTTCTCCCTCGGATGACTGGGCCAATCGTGCGTACGAGTCACGATCCTATCGCGTGCGGCACCGTCGTGATGAAGGTGGCATGATGGGAGGCATGCACTCTGGCGCCACCAACCCCCTTCTCGACGAATTCACCCGCGTACTGTTGGAACTGAGATGGGGTGATATGGACGCCTACGGCCATGTGAACAACGTCACCCAGCTCAAACTGCTGGAAGAGGCGCGCGTCCGTGCACTCGGATCTCCCACCCACAGTTCAGATGCACCGACCACGCCGGGACAGCATGGGGTGTCCGAGACGGTCAGTGGGGTCGAGATACCGACGATCTTCGCCGACGCCTCTGCCACCACCGAGCTGCTCGTGGCCTCCCACGCAATCGAATACCGTGCCCCGATTCCCTATCGGACCGGCCCCATCGCGGTCGATCTCGTCATCAGCGATGTGCGACCCGCCTCGGTGACGGTGGGCTACGTGATCTGCGAACCGGACGGTTCGCGCACCTACACGGTCGCCGAGACCGTCATCGTCTTCATCGACATCGACAGCGGCCGACCACGACGCCTCAGCGAGGCCGAGACCCTCGCCATGGAATCGGTGGTCGGCACACCCGTTCCGCTGCGGAGGACCAGACGATGACGGATCTGCATATCAACGACCCTCTCGCGATGCGGGATCTCTCCGCATTCACTTCTCTGGCCCACAGGGCAGATGCGGACGGAGCGATGCGACTGCAGGTCGCCTCCGACGTCCTCGCCGCCACCGTGGCACCGCTGTTCCCGCACGGACTCGGCGACTCGACACCGCTGGTGCTGGCCATGCGAATGCTGCGCCTGGACGACCATGAACAAGACGGATTCGACGAGGCGGTGCCGCTGTCGAATCTGCTCGACCGCTTCGCCCGAGACGAGAACGGAACTACTCTGCCGGTGCCGCCGAACTCGGTGCTCGTGTCATGGACCGGGATTGCGCCTCCGCGCGGAGGCTGGTCCGAATACGACACGATCAGCGTCGGATGGCTCCACGAGACTGCAGAGGCAGGGATCGCCGAGATCAGCACCGGTGCGCCCGAGGGTTCCGGGGGACACGCGGTCAAAGCTCTGCGTTCACGCGTGTGGTCACGTCCGATGACTGGCGAACAGGGAACCGGGATGCCAGGAGGATTGGCCTTCGCCGCCGCTGCGCTGCGCTTCGTGCCACCTGCGGGACGCGATGACGATCGTCAGCTGCGCATCATGGAATCCGGAGGCTGGCTGCGTCTTGTGGCCCCAGGCGGTCACCTGCTCACGCGTGCCCGCGGACTGTGATCAGCGGTCTACGGTCACCGGACTGTGATCACCGGATGTTCGGGTTCGTATTCACCATCGCGGTCGCTGCCCGCTGGAAGTAGTCCCAGAACATCTCGTCGTACAGCGGCGGCAGGCTCACATCGTCGAGCGCCGCGCGCATGCAGCGCAGCCAGCGGTCCCGGGCATCGAAATCGATCGGATAGTCGAAATGCCGCATCCGCAGTCGCGGGTGACCTCGCTGCTCCTGGTAGGTCGACGGACCCCCGAAGTACTGCTCGAGGAACATCTGCAGACGGTGCTTCGCACCCTCCAGCTCATGGCCGTCCGGATACATCGCAATGAGCTGAGCATCCGCATCGACATGCTGGTAGAACACGTCGACGAGGCGGGTGAACGTGTCATGCCCGCCGACGGCCTCGAAGATGGAACCGTCAGTTGTCTGCGACATCGCTCGATCCTTCACTGGGGGAGTCCTCCTGCACGGTGCTGCGGATCTCCTGGTCACTGGGCAGAGGCGAGGGATTCTCGGAATCCTCGGCGACTGCCGGAGCCATCGCCTTCTCCTGAGCGGGCAGAGTGCGCAGAACCGTCTCCTGCACCATACCGATCTGTCCGCCGCGCTTGGCCAGCTGTGTCATGAGTTCGGCACGGAAGGCACGCTCGACCATCCACTGCAGGTTCGGCTTGGTCTTGACCATGGTGCGGATGACCCGGTGGGAGCCCGACAGCGACTGGACGCCGGCGATCTCGGGATCCTCGAGCATCGCATTGGCCAGCTCGGGATCCTTCCGCAGAGTGCGCGTGATGTCCGCGGTCATCTCGCGGTACTCATCCATCGAGGTCCGATAGTCGAGCGGGATGTCGAGCACGGCACGAGCCCAACCCTGGGACAGGTTGCCCACACGCAGGATCTCGCCGTTGCGCACATGCCACAGGGTGCCGGTGAGGTCACGGATCTGAGTGCGGCGCAGGCCGACATCCTCGACTTCGCCGACGGCTTCGCCGAGGTCCACGGTGTCACCGATTCCATACTGGTCTTCGATGACGATGAAGAAACCCGACAGGTAGTCGCGGACGAGCTCCTGAGCACCGAAGGCGATGGCGACACCGGCGATACCGGCAGAAGCGAGAATCGGGGCAATATTGAAGCTCAGCGCATCGAGGATCATGAGGACCGCGATGACACTGACGAGGATCGTCGTCACCGACGACAGCATGCGCCCCACGGTCTTCGCCCGCTGGGCTCGACGCTGCTTGATCGTCTGCTCATCGATCCCGGTCCGCTGGGCCTCAAGCGCAGTGGCGGAGAACTTCGCTCGGCCCGCGCTTTCGGCCTTCTCGCTGCCGACCGTGCCCTTGGCCACAGCGGTGGTGAACCGGCGGATGAAGAGCCGGATGATGAGGTTGACGACGATGGCGCCGATGATGATCACGGTGATCTTCAGCGGAGCGCCGAGGAGGAACGTTGCCCAATCGAAGTCACTTGCGTTCTGAACAGCGGAATCTATTGCTTCGGTTGTCATGGTCTTTCGAGACTAACTGTGAAGGTTCAATGATCCCTTGGAAGCGCTGGACACACGCTGAACCTGCAGCGCCCGCTTCGCATCGGCGAGGTTCTCCCGCATCAGCCGCACCAGGCCCTTCGGCGCTGAGGGGTGATCGTCGAGCCACTGTGACGTGGCGTCGACTGTGGCAGAACTCACCGGTGGGTACAGCCGCAGAGTCATCGTCTGCGCCATCTCCAGGGTGCGCGTCTCCCACCAGCCTGCCACCCGTGCGAAGTATTCGTCGGCGAAGGACCGCAGCGGCGCCTCGGCGGCGATGAAATCCCCGGAGTTCGTCTGCAGCCCGGTACCGAAGCCGAGAGCGAGCGCCCCGAGTTCCGAGTTCGGCAGATCTGCATCGTCGACCATCCGTATGAAGGTCTGCGATTTCGACGCCGAGGTGGGGCGGCTGGCCCGTGCGGCCGCGGCGTGGCGGACGCCGGTGGCGCTGGGGTCTTTGCGGCTCATATCCTCGACGGTCGAATCGTCGACGGCGTCGTTCGAGCACAGACCGATGATGATCTCCCACGTGAGATCGGTGTCCAGGGCGATCCCATAGACGCGTTCGGTCTCCGGTCGCAGCCAGGACTTGAGCCGATCGAGCTGCACGGGTGTGGTTGCGTGACGGATGAACCCGCGCACGAACTGGAAGGACTGGTCCGACCCTTCCTCGGTCGTCTCGAGGACCTCGATGAAGCGGTCAGCCACCTCGGCGTGCATCGCCTCGCGCTCCTGCGGTGGCAGGTACGAGCCGACCGCGGTGTCGAGCTGACGCATCTGTGTGAGCAGTCCGGAGGAATGGGTGATGGCGCTCAGGTGGGTGAGCACGGTGTTGATGTAGTCGTGGACGGGCCGTTCGCCGTCCCGGACCTCATCCCACAGCGTTGCCAGCACGAGGAGCTGGGTGAGCGAATCGTCGAAGTCGCCCAGTCTGTTCGCCGCCGTGTCCATGCTGCGGGCGTCGAAGCGGACCTTCGCATAGCTGAGATCGGCGTCGTTGACGACGACGACATCGGGCAGAGCCAGGCCTCGGGCCTCGGCCAGCTCTGCGGATTCTCCGTCGATGTCGAGGGGGAGCGAATGGGTGCGTTGCAGACGTCCCTGTCCGTTGTCCGTATAAAAGCCGACGGCCAACCGGTGCGGTCGCAGCGATGGGGCGGGCTGTCCTGCAATCGACCAAGGCTTCTGAGTCACGCGCAGGCTCGAAATCGTCGGCTTTTCCGCCTCCGATGCCTCGGTGGCCGTTTCATCACCGACCTCGGTGGTGACGACGGCTTCGAGGAGGTTGACCCCGGATTCCTCAAGCCACAGCTTCGACCAGCTCTCCAGATCCCTGCCCGAGGTGGCCTCGAGCTCGGTGAGGAGATCGGAGAGTTCGGTGTTCGACCACGCATGCTTGTCGAAGTAGCTCTTGAGGCCGGAGAAGAACTCCTCGCGACCGACCCAGGCCACGAGCTGTTTGAGCACGGAAGCGCCCTTGGCGTAGGTGATCCCGTCGAAGTTGACCTCGACATCGGCAAGGTCGTCGATCGGGGCGACGATCGGATGCGTGCTCGGCAGCTGATCCTGCCGGTAGGCCCACGACTTCTCGATCGTGGCGAAGGTCGTCCACGCATCGGCGAATTCGGTGGCCTCGGCCGTCGCCAGCGTCGACATGAACTCGGCGAAGGACTCGTTGAGCCACAGATCGTTCCACCAGCGCATGGTGACGAGATCACCGAACCACATATGGGCGAGCTCGTGGAGGATCGTGACGGTCCGGCGTTCGACAAGAGCCTCGGTGGGACGTGACCGGAACACATAGTTCTCGAGGATCGTCACGGCACCGGCGTTCTCCATCGCTCCGGCATTGAACTCGGGCACGAAGAGCTGATCGTACTTCTCGAACGGGTAGGAGACACCGAATTCGCGTTCGAAGAACTCGAAACCGGCCTTCGTGATCCGGAACAGCTTCGTCGCATCGAGGTGTTCGAGCAGGGACGCGCGGCAGTACAGTCCCAGAGGAACAATCGAACCGTCGGAGGAAGTCAGCTGCGAATGCACGGACTCGTACGGGCCGGCGATGATCGCGGTGATATACGACGAGATCGGCGTGGTCGGGGCGAACTGCCACACCGCCATGCCCTTCTGCGGTTCCTCTCCGAGCTCGGCGAAGGTCTCCTTCGGATCGCTCGGAGTCGGAGTGGGGGAGTTCGAGACGACGGTCCACTTCTCCGGTGCGATCACGGTGAAGGAGTACGGAGACTTGATATCGGGCTGCTCGAACACGGGGAAGACACGGCGTGCGTCAGGGACTTCGAACTGAGAGTAGAGGTAGACCTCGTCATCGATCGGGTCGACGAATCGGTGCAGGCCCTCTCCGGTGTTCATATAGGTGAAATGAGCATCGACGATGAGTTCGTTCTCAGCGGCGAGGCCGGGAAGGGTGATGCGGGCCGGTGCGACCACCTCGGCGAGGTCGAGGTCGGTGCCGTTGAGGCGGACGCGCTCGACACTGGAGGTGATGGCGTCGATGAACGTCGTCGAATCCGCTGTCGCAGTGAAACGGATACGTGAACGGACGCGGAAACTCTCACCAACTCCTGTGAGGATCAGGGTGTGCTCGTAGCTCGAGACGTCCACGATGCCTGAACGTTCGCGTGCTTCGTCGCGGGTGAGATTGTATTGCGGCACAGTGAGGTGACCTTCGCTTCGGGAACCGGATGTACTCGATCATTCTTTCATGGACACGCTCCGCTGCGGCGGTGTCGGTGCGACTGATCGCGATTCGGCCACCGTCACCGAGGATGGCGGGTCTTGATAGATTGATCACTGACACGATGGGTGCCCGGCACGGGACCCGCAAGCGTTTGACGGAGGAGAGACAGTGAGCAAGGAAACACTCGATCTGTGGTTCGACACGGCCTGCCCGTGGGCATGGATGACCTCACGCTGGGGACTCGAAGTCGCGAAAGTCCGCGACGTCGAGGTGAAGTTCCACCCGATGAGCCTGAACTTCCTCAATCGTGACAAGGACATTCCCGAGGACTACCGGGCACTGATGAACCGGGCCCTGGCCCCGATGCGCATCGTCACCGCCGCGATCGCCGAGCACGGTGAGGAGATCGCCGAACCTCTCTACACCGCGATCGGCACCCGGATCCACCCAGGGGGAGAGAAGGACTTCGAAAAGGCTGTGTCTGAGGCCCTTGCCGAACTGCAGCTGCCCGCCGATCTCATGAAGTACGGCGCGACCGATGACTACGACGCACAGCTCCAGGCCTCCCACGACGAGGCACTGAGTCTGGTCGGCGACGATGTCGGCACACCGATCTGCCGTGTCGCCGGAACCGCGTTCTTCGGCCCTGTCGTCACCCCGGCTCCGAAGGGAGAGGACGCCGGGCGCCTCTTCGACGGAGTCCTCGCGGTCGCCTCGACGCCGGGATTCTTCGAACTCAAGCGCACCCGTGACCAGGGTCCGAACTTCGACTGAGTCATTCGGGCCGAACCAACGGCCGCGACTCAACAGCCCGTTCACTCAGCGGGCTCAACCGATCAACCGATCCCACCGAAAGGCAGACATATGAAGGTCCACCTCGGCACCGACCACGCCGGATACGAATTCAAGGAGGTGCTCAAGGCGCACCTCGAGACAGCCGGGCACGACGTCGTCGACCACGGCGCCCTTGAATATGACGCCCTCGATGACTACCCGGCCTTCTGCATTGCCGCGGCACAGGCCGTCGTCGACGATCAGGCCGCCGGTCAAGAAGCGCTCGGAGTCGTGATCGGCGGATCGGGCAACGGCGAGCAGATGGCCGCCAACCTCGTCAAGGGTGCACGCACCGCTCTGGCCTGGAACCCGGAGATCTCGAAGTTGGCCCGTCAGCACAACAACGCGCAGATCGTCGCCGTCGGCGCCCGCCAGCACCCGGAAGCCGAAGCGATCTCGATCGTCGATGCATTCTTGGCCGAGCCGTTCACCGGCGATGAGCGCCACGAACGCCGCATCAGCATCATGGCGAAGTATGAGGAGCAGGGCCAGCAGGCTCTGTAAGAGGGAGAACACTGTGAAGATCCACGGCGCTGTGCTGCGCGAGATGCAGCGGCCTCGGCCATTTGCTCAGTCGCAGCCGATGACGATTGAGACCCTCGAACTCGGTGAGCCGGGTCCCGGCGAGGTGCTCATTCGGATGACGGCGGCCGGGGTCTGCCACTCGGATCTCTCTGTCATCGACGGCAACCGTCCCCGCCCGCTGCCGATGCTGCTCGGGCACGAAGGGGCGGGAATCGTCGAGAAGCTCGGCGACGGCGTCGATGATCTCGAGATCGGCCAACAGATCGTCACAGTGTTCCTTCCTCGCTGCGGGCAGTGCGCGAACTGCCGCACCGACGGCAAATTGCCGTGCACGCCTGGCAGTGCGACGAACGGAGCCGGGACCCTGCCGTTCGACGGACACAAGGTGCGTCTCCACGACGACACCGGCGCCGAGGTGCTCCACCACCTCGGTGCGTCCGTGTTCGCCACTCACGCAGTGGTCAACCGGGCATCCGTGGTGCCCGTTGATGACGATGTTCCCGCTTCCGTCGCTGCGGTGCTCGGCTGCGCCGTGCTCACCGGCGGGGGAGCGGTGCTCAACGCGGGTCGGCCGGGACCGGATGACGAGGTGATGATCGTCGGTCTCGGCGGAGTCGGAATGGCCGCGCTCATCACGGCTCTGTCGATCGAGACCGCCGGAGTCATCGGCGTCGACGCGAACCCCGACAAACTGGTGCGGGCGAAGGAACTCGGCGCCGTCGAGGTCTACACCCCCGAACAGCTGGGGGAGCGGAAGGCTCCGATCGTCATCGAATGCGTCGGGCATGCTCGGGCCTTCGAGACCGCGTTCACGGCCACAGCTGTCGGCGGAACGACCGTGACGGTGGGGTTGCCCGCCCCGGATGCGCAGTCACACATCACCCCGGTGACCCTGACGGCCGAGGCCCGGACCGTGATCGGCTCATATCTCGGGTCCGCGGTGCCGAGCCGTGACATCCCCGTCTATGCCCAGCTGTGGCGGGAGGGCAAGCTGCCCGTCGAGGAGCTCATCTCCGACACGATCGGCCTGAACGAGCTCAACGAGGCCTTCGACGCGCTCTCCGACGGGACGGTTGTCCGGCAGGTGATCGACTTCGAGGCGTGAGCTGCGGCTCTGATGTCGGCCTGTGGTATTTCGACATGAAGAAGCCGCCCGGACCGATCGGTCCGGGCGGCTGAAATCTGTCGGGATGACAGGATTTGAACCTGCGACCCTCTGTTCCCAAAACAGATGCGCTACCAAGCTGCGCCACATCCCGCGACGGCTACTATCTAACCACAGGCGGCTCGCGACGTGCACCTTGCGAATCGCGCAAACCCGTCAATGCGACACACCTCACAGTGAGATCGCAGGAGTGACGCAGGTCACCGAATGTCGATTTGGCGCTCGATGAAGTTCTCGACTATAGTCGAACTCGCACCACGGGGATGTAGCTCAATGGTAGAGCCTCAGTCTTCCAAACTGATGGTGCGGGTTCGATTCCCGTCATCCCCTCCACTAGCCGGTCTGACCTGATGGTCAGGCCGGTTTCTTCGTTCCGGGTAAGATCCTCAGATGACCACAGTGGATCAGCCGCCGCAGAGCACGCCCTTGCGCGATGAGCGGGGCCCTGCGTCGGCGATCGCCCGGCCCAGCCGGCGAGCGATGCTCACCGGAGCGGTCGCCGGGATCGGTGCGATCGGTCTCGGTTCGGCGATCACCGCAGCCCTCGCCGAGGCGGCCCAGCCGGATCCCGTCCGCTCGGTCACGGCCGCCTACACCGGATCGGGTCGGCGTGAGGCCCTCGACGCCGTCGCCGCGCGACGCCTGCCCGCACAGTCACGAGTCATGCCGGATCTGTCGGATCCGGGTCCGGCCAGGAGGCAGCGGGAATTCCTCGACAGCTGCGAACCGTGGCTGGGCTCTCTGCCTGCCCATCGCCGCGACCTCGCTGTCTCCGCCCTGCTCGACCTGTGGGTGCTCAGCGATGAGCTGCCCGCGCCGGTCGCCGGATGGGCCGGTGCTTGGCGTTATGTCTGGCCGCGGGACACCGCGTTCTCCGCAGTGGCTCTGGCGCGGGTCGGGTTGTCGGAACTGGCATGGAGCCATCTGCGCTGCCTGCAGTCCGTGCAGGCGGTCGACGGGTCGTTCGCCGCCCGCGTTGACCCGGAGTCCGGACTGGCACCGGATGACCGCGAATCGCAGTTCGATTCCCTCGGCCTCGTCCTTTGGGCGATCTCCGAAGTGCATTCGGTCTCCACGGCGACGGCCGCTCAGTTCGACCTCGGCGAGTTCGATGACCTTCTGCGACGGACCACCCGGCGTCTCTTCGATCTCACCGCCCACGGTCGCAGCCTGCCTCCGGTCGGCCCGGACTATTGGGAAGTCGGAGAATCCCAGGTCTCACTCGGCCTGGCCGGACCGACTCTGGTCGGGATGAACTCGCTCACCGCTCTGACGAATGCGGATCCGCAACTGTGGAGCCGCCTCGGCGAGGATGCGGCAGCCGTTCTGCTCGCAGCGGATGATTTTCGTGCGACCTTCGCTCGGACCTTCGGAGCCAATGGGATGCAGCGGTATCCCACCTCGGGCGGATCGGATTCGGCCATCGCCTACCTGCCTGCCGCCGGGCTCGTGCCGGAGCGGTCAGAGGGGATCTACGCTCTCGAACCCGAGGTTCTCGTCGGAGTCTGGGGCCGCCTCGAACAGCCGGCCGGAGGGATCAAGCCCGGACACGGCTGGATCATCGACCGCTCCAGCTGGACGCCGTCGACGTCGCTCATGGGGCTCGGCTTCGCGCGCCTCGGGCTCAGCGACCGGGCCGAATCGATTCTCGACTGGCTGGCAGAACACCGCACGAGCGCAGGGTCTCTGCCGGAGAAGGTCAGCGGGGACGGCGATCCGGTCTCCGTGGCGCCGCTGTCGTGGACGGCGGCCAACGTCATCATCACCCTCGACGAACTCTACGGACGCCGAGGTGGAGCGAGCTCGTGAAATCACCCCGGTTTCGCGTATCGGGCGGGGTTTCGCGTAGCATAGGGGATTGCGTCTCGCGGACGTGCGCGAACTATTCGTGGACTTTCGCTCCCTCTAAGGTCACGAGATGACCGATCAGGCTGTGAGATGGCCGTTTGCGGTCACGAACCCGGATGATCAGGTCGGAGATGACCGAAAATGCATGACTGTCGAATTTGAAAGGTCACACTGTGAAGAGCTCCGTCGAGCAACTCGACCCCACCCGGGTCAAGATCAGCGTGGAAGTCCCATACGCCGAACTCAAGCCGAGCGTCGACGAGGCATACAAGACCATCGGGGCCCAGGTCACTGTCCCCGGGTTCCGTAAGGGCAAGGTCCCCGCGCGCATCATCGATCAGCGCATCGGCCGTCCTGCTGTGATCCAGGAAGCCATCAACAACGGTCTTGACGACTTCTACCGCAACGCGGTCGAAGAGCACGACCTCAACCCGATGGGCCAGCCCGAGGTCGAGATCTCCGAGGTTCCCGGTCTCGACGGAACCGAAGACGGCGAACTCGGCTTCACCGTCGAGGTCGATGTGCGCCCCGAGGTCACGCTGCCTGCCTACGACACGATCAACATCGAGGTCGACCCCATCGAGGTCACCGACGCCGATGTGGACGAAGAGCTCGAGCAGCTGCGTACCCGTTTCGGAACACTCGTCGCCGTCGATCGCCCCGCGGCCAAGGACGACTTCGTCACCCTCGACCTCGTCGCCACCATCGGTGACGAAGAGATCGACACCGCCTCCGACATCTCCTACCAGGTCGGTGCCGGAACGATGCTCGAAGGCATGGACGAAGCGCTCGACGGCCTCTCGGCCGGAGAGACCACGACCTTCGAGACCACCTTCGCAGGCGGCGAGCACGCCGGCGAACAGGGCACTGTGAAGATCACCCTGGGCGCTGTGAAGGAACGTGAACTGCCCGAGGCCGACGACGACTTCGCTCAGCTGGCCAGCGAGTTCGACACGATCGACGAACTGCGGGAGGACCTGCGCGTCCAGGCCGGCAAGGCCAAGGAGACCGAGCAGGGCGTCCAGGCACGGGACAAGGTCCTCGAACACCTCATCGAGACCCTCGACGTCCCGGTCCCGGCCAAGATCGTCACCGACGAGGTCGAGCGTCACCTCGAGTCCGAGAACCGTTCGGACGACGACGATCACCGCAAGGAGGTCACCGAGGAGACCGAGCGCAACCTGCGCACGCAGTTCATCCTCGATGCGGTCTCCGAAGCCGAGAACGTCGAGGTCAGCCAGCCAGAACTCATCGAGTACCTGATCTCCGCTTCGCAGCAGTACGGAATGAACCCCAACGAGTTCGCCCAGATGCTCGACAGCTCCGGCCAGGTCAACGCCCTCGTCGGCGAGGTCTCGCGCCGCAAGGCCCTGGCCGCCGTCCTCGCCGGTGCCACGGTCAAGGACACCGCCGGAAACGTCGTCGACATGGAAGCCTTCACCTCCGCCGGTGACGACGCTGAGGAGGCCGGCGCCGAGGATGCCGACGCTAACGCGCAGAGCGCGGAAGCCGCGGACGAAGCACCTGCAGAGGCTGCCGAAGAGAACTGAGGACGAGCCGCCTCGGCGGTGGAATCCTGATGAGACGGTGGGTACGGATTGCGATCCGCACCCACCGTCTTCGCATCTGCGCAGGTCCCGATCACGCTGAGGGCGAACACAGGCCTCGCCGCGGACTAAAACCCGGGGGAGAGCGGTTAGAGTCCATAACAAGCCATCCACAGAACACAGGAGTGAAACGTGAGCGCATACGACATGACAGCTCCCGTCGGCCTCGACGCCGGTGGGGGAATGGGTCTGGACGACCACATCTTCAATCGTCTTCTCAAAGAGCGCATCATCTGGCTCGGTTCGGAAGTGCGTGACGACAACGCCAACGCCATCTGCGCGCAGATGATGCTGCTGGCCGCCGAAGATCCCGAAGCGGACATCTCGCTCTACATCAACTCGCCCGGCGGCTCCGTCACCGCCGGAATGGCCATCTACGACACGATGCAGTACATCAAGCCCGATGTCTCGACGGTGGCCATGGGTATGGCCGCCTCGATGGGACAGTTCCTGCTGTCGTCGGGCACGCCGGGCAAGCGCTACGCGACCCCGCACGCCCGCATCCTCATGCACCAGCCGCTGGGCGGCATCGGCGGTACGGCCACCGACATCAAGATCCAGGCCGAGCTGATCCTGCACATGAAGAAGCAGATGGCCGAACTGACCGCTCAGCAGACCGGGAAGTCGCTCGAGCAGATCCTTCAGGACAACGACCGCGACCACTGGTTCACCGCTGAAGAGGCGCTCGAATACGGCTTCATCGACAAGATGGTCACCCGCGCGTCCGACGTCGAGAACAACTGAGCAGGAGTGAGGGAAGAATGAATTCAATGAACTTTATGCCGGGTTCGACGGCGTCGAACATGCCGCAGTCGCGTTATGTCATGCCGCAGTTCGAAGAGCGCACACCCTATGGCTTCAAGCGCCAGGATCCCTACACGAAGCTCTTCGACGACCGCGTCGTATTCCTCGGTGCACAGGTCGATGACACCTCCGCCGACGATGTCATGGCTCAGCTGCTCGTCCTGGAATCGCAGGATCCTGACCGCGACATCACTCTCTACATCAACTCGCCGGGTGGGTCGTTCACGGCGATGACGGCCATCTACGACACGATGCAGTACATCAAGCCGGAGATCCAGACCGTCTGCCTCGGACAGGCCGCCTCCGCGGCCGCCGTGCTGCTGGCCGCCGGCACTCCCGGCAAGCGTCTGGCTCTGCCTAACGCACGAGTGCTCATCCACCAGCCCGCGATGCAGGGGCAGGGACAGGGTCAGGCATCTGACCTCGAGATCCAGGCCGCTGAGGTGCTGCGGATGCGCGAATGGCTCGAGGGAACTCTGGCCAAGCACTCGAACAAGGAGGCCGCTCAGGTTTCGAACGACATCGAACGCGACCTCTTCCTCACGGCCGAGCAGGCCAAGGACTACGGTCTCGTCGACCAGGTGCTCTCTTCGCGCAAGAACGCGAGCTGATCACCTGTCGGAGGACAGGAGAACACTGCGAACGGGTTCGTGCGATTGCGATCGGGCGGACCCGTTCTCGGATCCTTCCGCCGACACACCGAGTCGTGGCTGGGGGCTCGTGTCAGCCACGTATGGGAAGCTATTGAGGTACAGGAAACACGAGCGGTAGAGTTGGGGCCAAGCGTCCTGGCGAAAGGTTGTGACAGTGGCTCGCAGTGCGGACGGAGCAGACCTGCTCAAATGCAACTTCTGTGGGAAGTCTCAGAAGCAGGTTCGGAAACTCATCGCCGGACCTGGTGTTTACATCTGCGATGAATGCATCGGATTGTGCAATGAGATCATCGAAGAGGAGCTCAGCGAATCCAGTCCGGAGCAGGCTGAACTCGAGCTGCCCAAACCTCGTGAGATCTTCGACTTCCTCCAGGAGTACGTAGTCGGTCAGGAACCGGCTAAGAAGGCACTGTCGGTAGCCGTCTACAACCACTACAAGCGCATCCGGTCGCTGCAGTCCGGTGACGAGAAGACCCTCGGCTCCAGCGACTCCGAGGTTGAGATCGCGAAGTCGAACATTCTGCTCGTCGGTCCCACCGGCTCGGGAAAGACCTACCTCGCCCAGTCGCTGGCCAAGCGTCTCAATGTCCCATTCGCAGTCGCCGATGCCACCGCGCTGACCGAAGCCGGCTACGTCGGCGAAGACGTCGAGAACATCCTGCTCAAACTCATTCAGGCCGCGGACTTCGATATCCAGCGTGCCGAGCACGGAATCATCTATATCGACGAGATCGATAAGATCGCTCGCAAGTCGGAGAACCCGTCGATCACCCGTGATGTGTCCGGTGAAGGCGTGCAGCAGGCACTGCTGAAGATCCTCGAAGGCACTCAGGCGTCGGTGCCGCCGCAGGGCGGGCGCAAACACCCGCACCAGGACTTCCTGCAGATCGACACGACCAATGTGCTCTTCATCGTCGCCGGCGCTTTCGCCGGGATGGAGGAGATCGTCGCCGGCCGCAAGGGCAAGCACGGCATCGGCTTCGGCGCCCTGCTGCAGTCGAAGAACGACGAAGAGGACCTCTACGCGGACATCCTCCCGGAAGATCTGCTCAAGTTCGGCCTCATCCCGGAGTTCATCGGCCGCCTGCCGGTGCTGGCCACCGTGTCCAACCTCGACCGGGCCGCGCTGATGTCGATCCTCACAGAACCGAAGAACGCCTTGGTCAAGCAGTACCAGCGGATGTTCGAGTTCGACAATGTCTCCCTGACGTTCGAGACCGAGGCACTTGAGGCCATCGCCGATCTCGCTCTGCTGCGCGGCACGGGCGCTCGAGGCCTGCGCTCGATCATGGAAGAGGTCCTGCAGCCGGTCATGTTCGATGTGCCTTCACGCGAAGACATCGCTGAGGTGGTCGTGACCAAGGACGTCGTCGAATCCAATGTCGCCCCGACCCTCGTGCCGAAGTCACGGAACAGGACGAATAAGAAGTCTGCCTGAGTCTCTTTTCGCATGAGACTCCTGGCCGATACACGCCCACTGCGCTACGCGTCATTCCGACGGCTGTGGCTGGCCAATATCGTCACCGTCATCGGTGCGCAGATGACGGTTGTGGCAATTCCCGCACAGATCTTCCATATCACCGGGTCGTCCGGGTACGTCGGGCTCGCCGGTGCGTTCGGGCTGGTTCCGCTCATCGTCTTCGGACTGTGGGGCGGGTCGTTGGCAGATGTCATCGATCGGCGCAGGCTGCTCGTGATCTCGACGGTCGGTCTGATCGTTACGAGCGCGACACTCGCCCTCATCGCGGTGCTCAGCATCGACAATGTCTGGCTGCTGCTGTCGGTGTTTTCGATGCAGCAGGCATTCTTCGGTCTGAATCAGCCGGCGCGGGGAGCTCTGCTGCCGTCGATCATCCCGCTCGGCCTGCTGCCCGCGGCGAACTCGCTGAACATGACCGTGATGACATTGGGCGCCGTCATCGGCCCTGTCGTCGGCGGAGCGCTGATCCCGCTGTTCGGGTACCAGCTGCTCTACGTCATCGACGCCGTGTTCCTGTTCGCTACGCTCTACGCAGTGATCCGACTGCCGTCGCTGCCGCCGCAGAAACAGCCCGATACACGGTCGGGATTCAAAGGCATCATCGACGGATTCCGGTATCTGCGGACGAACACCGTCGTCATGGTCTCTCTGCTGGTGGACATCATTGCAATGGTCTTCGGAATGCCGCGGGCACTGTTCCCGCAGATCGCCGCGGAGACCTTCGACGGTCCGCCCGAGGGCGGCATCGTGTTCTCGCTGCTCTTCGCTGCGCTGGCCGGCGGAAGTGCGTTGGCCGGGATCTTCTCGGGATGGGTCTCACGTGTGGAACGCCAGGGACTGGCCGTCATCGTCGCCATCGTCGTCTGGGGTGCGGCAATGACGGTGTTCGGGCTGTCGCTAGAGCTGGCGGCAGGGTTCTGGCTGACCGCGCTCGTCGTCGCATTGGCTGCGATGGCGGTCGGCGGAGGAGCCGATATCGTGTCCGGCGCTTTTCGGCAGACGATGCTCCAGGAAGCCGCAACCGATGCGATGCGCGGTCGGATGCAGGGAGTGTTCATCATCGTCGTCGCCGGTGGGCCTCGTATCGCGGACGTCCTCCACGGCTCCGTTGCGGCAGTCACAGACACCACGGTCGCCTCGGCGGGTGGCGGCATCGCCGTCATCGTTCTCGTGCTCGCCTGTGCGGTGGCCTTTCCGACCTTCCGGAAATACCGGGTCGAACGCGGCGGGCACGAGCACACTGTCTCCACTGCCTGATCCATCGAGCAGACCGGACGTTTCGACCGTGCTCGTACTGCGAGTCGTCCCCGAATCAGCGCGGGTAGTCGTCCCGGAGGGCCTGCTCCATTCTGGCCAGTATTCCCGGCCACCCCGATCCCATGCCCTTGAATGACTGACGGCCCAGCGGAGAGTCGACGTCGAGTCCCGAATGAGCCAAGCAGACTCGGCTGCTCCGACATTTCAGGATAGCCCGACTCTTCAGTGCTTTCGGGCATCGTCGCGCAGCTTGCCTCGTCGCTCTTGCCCCGGATTGCTAGAGGCATGACGTCCCGGTCCATTCGCATTCCTCACCGTTGCTCTCACACCACCGCGCCGGTGGCATACGGCCCCGGTGCTGGCGTAACCCTCACCCGTCCTGCCGAAACACCGTTGTGCACCAAGGCGTTGAGTGACGACGGGTGAGGGATGCCCGATGCGGCGTCATGGAAAGATGCGCGGGAGAGACGACGACACCCCCGACTCGCTGCCGAAGCAGCAGGTCGGGGGTGCGTCGGTGTGGTGAGACAGCGGACGGCCGCCAGGTGCGTCAGCTGGTGGTGGCCGAATAGACGGCGTTCTCTGCGGGCTGGACGACGACGAAGCCGGGGCCGTGGAATGCCAGCTGCACGGACTCACCGGAGCCGCGACCGAAGAAAGTGCCGACGCTGACGTCGGTCTTGATCTGCGGGGCCAGCGCCGACGACCAGCAGACGGCGGCCTGCGGATCGACGAAGGTCGGCTGCTGCGAGCAGTCGAGGACCATGGGCTCGCCCTTGCAGCAGATGGCGGCAGTGCCCTGTCCGGCAAGTTCGAGGTTGAACAGTCCCGAACCGCTGACCATCGCACCGACACCGCCCTTGATGCGTTTGATCTCCCAGCTGAGCACGTCGTCGAAGGCGAGCAGATTCGCGGTGTTGACGGTCAGCGCGTCCTGCGGACCTTCGAGCGCCATCATGAAGATGTTCGAGGCCTCCCTGGCGAAGAACACTTCTCCGTGTCCCTCGACGCGCATGACGTTTCCGCCCTCGCCGGTGGCTGCCTTCTTCATGAACTGGCCGACCGACTTCGACCCCTGGTGGGTGAAGCGGACATCTCCCTGATAGGCGACCATCGCGCCCTTGGTGGCGATCATCGGCGCGTTCGGCGTGACCACCGAACGCAGCATCTTGTTCGACTGGAGCGTCCACCGCTCTTGGTTCTGGACCTCGGCGTTGCGCTTGGAAAAGAGTTCGCTTCTCACGGTTCTGGGGACCTTTCGTTCAGGGAGGACTTCGGTGTTTCTTCAGTGGTCGATAACCATAGTACGGCGAAGAGAACGCAGACTCCGGTCATTTCGTGTATCCGTTCCGGAACATGAACAGAGCCCCACGGCATCCGCTGCTCCGACGCTGCGGAGGAACGGATGTCGCGGGGCTCTGCGGGACCAGTTCGGGTCTCAAATCAGCCGGTGGGGCCGGAGGCTGCTCTGGCTGGCAGCTAGGGCCGGCTGGTGTTCGGCTCAGTCCCGGTCGACGAAGTCGATCGAGGCAATGGCGATCTCCTCGCCGGCTTCCTCGGTGCTCAGGGACTTGATACGGCCCGCGGCCCTGAGGTCGCCTTCTGCCGCCGTGATCGCGGAGACGACGACGGCCGACGCCTGAATGGTCACGGAAGCGACCTCGGTCTTCTGCGACACCTTGGCCTCGGTCTTCGTGCGGCGGATCTCGGTCAGTGCGGCTGCCACCGAGGCCAGCAGCTCGGGATCGACGGACGATTCCGGATGGCTCAGCACCTCATCTGCCGGCCATGGCGCACGGTGGACCGAACCGGTGCGCCACCAGGACCAGACCTCTTCGGTGACGAACGGAGTGAACGGAGCGAACAGACGCAGCAGGACATCCAGAGCAGTGGCCAAGGTGACGTGCGCCGACAGCTGATCGTCAGATCCCGACGAGCCGTAGGAACGGTCCTTGACGAGCTCGACATAGTCATCGGTGAACTCCCAGAAGAAGCTCTCGGTCACACGCAGTGCATGAGCATAGTCATAAGCGGCCATATGCTTCCCTGCCTGCTCGACGACCTCGGCAAGCTTCGCCAGCAGGGCCCGATCGAGATCGTGGGTGACGGCACCGAGCTGACCGATGAGACCGGCATGCACTCCCTGTGCCAAAGCGAACTTCGACGCGTTGAGCAGCTTCATCGCCAGCCGGCGGCCGATCTGCATCTGCGTGACGTCATAAGCGGTGTCCGCACCGAGTTTCGCGCTGGCCGCCCAGTAGCGGACCGCGTCAGGACCGAATCCCGGCTTCGCCTCGCCGAGGATGTCCGACGGAACCACGACATTGCCCTTGGACTTCGACATCTTCTTCCGGTCCGGATCGAGGATCCACCCCGACAGGCCGGCATGCTTCCACGGTGCCGCGTCGTTGAGCGAGTTCGCCCGGACCACGGTGGAGAACAGCCAAGTGCGGATGATGTCGTGTCCCTGTGGACGCAGGTCGAAGGGGAAGACCTTGTCGAAGAACTCCTCGTCGCGCGACCAGCCGCCGAGCAGCTGCGGCGTCAGCGACGACGTCGCCCAGGTGTCGAGGACATCCGGGTCTGCGGTGAACCCGCCGGGCACATCACGCTGGTCGTCGGTGAAGCCGGCGGGAGCCTCGGCGATGGGGTCGCACGGAAGCGACTCGGGCACGATCGGGTCATCGTAATCGGGCTGGCCATCAGCGTCGAGGCGGTACCACAGCGGAATCGGGACACCGAAGAACCGCTGCCTGGAGACCAGCCAGTCGCCGTTGAGGTTCTCCACCCAGTTCTCGTAGCGGGAGCGCATGTACGCCGGATGCCATTCGATCTCGCGACCGCGGGCGATGAGCGCATCCCGCAGCTCGGCCGACCGCCCGCCGTTGCGGATGTACCACTGACGGCTGGTGACGACCTCGAGCGGCTTGTCGCCCTTTTCGTAGAACGGGACCGGATGCGTGATCGGCTCGATCTCACCGATGAGGTCACCGGAGTCGATGAGCATCTGCGCAATGTCCTTGCGCGCCGAGAACGTCGTCTTTCCTGCCAGTGCCTCATAGTTGGCCACAGCATCGGACTTCGGCGAGTTCGCGATCCACTCGGGCACCTCGAGGTTGAGGCGGCCGCCGCGGTTGATCACCGCACGGGTCGGCAGATCGAGTTCACGCCACCACGTGACGTCGGTGAGGTCGCCGAAGGTGCAGACCATGGCGATGCCGGTGCCCTTATCGGACTTCGCAAGCTCATGGGCGCGGATCTCGACGCTGACACCGAAGAGCGGCGAAACGACGTTCGTGCCGAACAGGGAGGCGTAGCGTTCGTCATCGGGATGGGCGACGAGTGCCACGACCGAAGGAATGAGCTCCGGACGCGAGGTGAGGATGATGATCGGTTCCGCCGAGGTGTCGGCCAGGCCATCAGCGCCCTCGGGGAAGAACTTCACCTTGTGGTACGCGCCTTCGCGCTCACGATCCTCGAGTTCGGCCTGAGCCACAGCAGTGCCGAAGGTGACGTCCCACATGGTCGGGGCATCCTGCGAATAGGCATGCCCGTTCTTCAGATCGGTGAGGAAGGCCCGCTGGCTCACCGCACGCGAATCGTCATCGATCGTGCGGTAGGTGTACTTCCAATCCACGGACAGTCCGGTGGAGCGGAAGAGCTCCTCGAACACCTTCTCGTCCTCGGCGGAGAGCTTCTCGCACAGTTCGATGAAGTTCTGGCGAGAGACCTTGACGAAGTCGCGCGAATTCTTCGGTGCCTTCTCCGGCGGCTGGAAGTCCGGGTCGTAGGGCTGGCCGGGATCGCAGGTGACTCCGTAGTAGTTCTGCACGCGACGTTCGGTCGGCAGGCCGTTGTCGTCCCAGCCGAGGGGATAGAACACGTTCTTGCCGGTCATCCGCTGATAGCGGGCGATGATGTCGGTCTGGGTGTAGGAGAACACGTGTCCGACATGCAGCGACCCCGAGGCGGTCGGCGGGGGAGTGTCGATCGAGTAGACCTGCCCGCGATCGGTGTCGACGTCGAAGGCGTAGACGTTCTGCTCGCTCCACGCGGCGTCCCATTTGTCCCGCAGCCCCTCGAGGGCCGGCTTGTCAGGAAGGTTCACTGACTCGTGCGTCGAGTCCGAAAAGGCAGGTGTGTTCATAATTGCTGATTTTCTCACCCGGTTCGCGATCGGCCAAACCGGTTCGCGCCCGTGGCCGCGCGAAGCCCCACCGGAGCTCGAGTGCAGCACTCGCCCGGAGCTTGAGTCCAGCACTCGCCCCTCGGCCGCTACATTTCGACGGCGTGGGACGACTCACACACTGAAAGCGCAGTGAGTCGTCTGCGCCGCGGGCAATGACATCATGGACACATGGCGCCCTTGGACCGAATTCCGACAGAGAATCCGCCGCCCACGTCGACCGCGTGGATGAATCCGGCACGTGCGATCGCGATCATCGCCGTCGTGGCCATCCATTCCCTGGGCACCGTCGTCGAAGAGAACTTCGCGAATATGGGGCCCGACTGGTGGCTGGCCAACGCCATCGATTCCGCCTGCCGGTGGTCGGTGCCCGTGTTCATCATGATCTCCGGGGCTCTGGCCCTCGATCCCAACCGGGGTGGCAAACCGCGGAAGTTCCTGTCCAAACGTGTCTGGCGAATAGGCATCCCCCTCGTGTTCTGGACAGTCGTGTACGTTCTGTTCCGTCGCTACTACCTGCAGCCCGACGATGAAACTTGGAATCCGGGCATTGCGATCCTCACCGGATCGCCCTTCGTCCAGCTCTACTTCCTCTACGTCCTTGCCGGTCTGACCCTGCTCACCCCGTTCTTCCGCCTGCTGAGCGTGCACGGGTCCCGCCGACTGCAGTGGGGGACCGGTCTGATCTTCCTCGGCATCGGCATGGCCGACCAGTGGGTGTCGATGGTCTTCGACGTCGGCGAAGCCAATATCGCCACCCGGTTCCTGCCGATGGCCGGTTTCTACATCCTCGGCTGGGTGCTGCGCGATATCGTGCTCTCGGCCAGAGGGGCAGCCCTGGCGTGGGTCAGCTTCATCATCGCGGTCGCCGGGACCGCGGCCTGGGCAGGTCTGGGACCCGGTGAGAAGCCGTGGATGTTCCCGTACGAGTACCTCGCCCCAGGAGTCGTCCTCGCCTCCATGGCTGCCTACCTCCTCCTGCACTTCCATCTGCGCGAAGGCTTCGGACTGCTGCACCGGTTCTACCCGTATTCCTTCGGTGTGTTCCTTCTCCATCCTCTTTTGCTCTACCCGGTCCGCAATGCCATGGGCCTTCCCGACACCGTGCCAGGCGTCCTTCTCCACGCCGTGATCATGCCGATCGCCTATGCGATCGCCTGCGCCGCAGTCACCTGGGTGGCGGTGAAGATCCCCGGCTTCCGTGCCGTCTTCGGCGAAGGCGGGCCCCGCAACCCGCATACTCGACCGAGCGTGAAGAAACACCGACCTGGCGCGAGGGGATCCCCGACCGTCACGACGACCCCGGAAGAAGCGGCTCCACCCGATCCCGCCCGGAGCCGCCCGATCGAGACCGATCTCGGCTCAGAAGACACCGCACGCGGCCGAGAGCCGACTCCGTAGACTGAGATCCGAACAGGAGAACCCCGTTTCCGGAATCCGGACTCAAACCCACCGACAGATCCGACAGAGGAGAACACAGATGGAAAAGCTCAGAGCAGTAGTCACCGGAGCCAGTTCCGGAATCGGTGCTGCCACGGTCCGACAGCTGCGCGAGCAGGGCTGGGACGTCGTCGCCGTGGCCCGCCGTGAGAACAAGCTCAAGGCCCTCGCCGAGGAGACCGGAGCCGACTACATCGTCGCCGACCTCACCGATGACGCTGCCGTGGCGTCCATGGCCGAACAGGTGCTCGCCGGGGGAGTCGTCCATTCCCTCGTGGCCAATGCCGGTGCCGCCTTCGGAACCGACACCGTCGCCGAGGCGTCGGTCGACGGGTGGAGGGACATGTTCGACATCAACGTGCTCGGCGTCCTGCGCGTTGTCAAGGCACTGCTTCCCGCCCTCATCGACTCCGGTCGCGGGGACATCGTCGTCATGTCCTCGACCGCGGGCCATCAGGCCTATGAAGGCGGCGGCGGCTACGTCGCTGCGAAGCACGGCACCCATTCGGTGGCAGCGACCCTGCGCCTCGAGCTCGCCGGCGAACCCGTGCGCGTCATCGAGATCGCACCAGGAATGGTCGCCACCGACGAGTTCACCTTCAAACGCGTCGGCGGTGATGAGACGAAGGCCGCGAAGGTCTACGAAGGCGTCGAGAACCCGCTGACCGCGGACGACGTCGCCGACGCCGTCGCCTACACGCTCACCCGTCCCCACCACTTCAACGTCGATCTCATGGTCATCCGACCGATCGCCCAAGCCGCTCAACACAAGGTCGCTCGCAACCGGGGACTGTGAGCACCCACGGCTCCTGCCCGGGGCCGCCTCGGCGAGGGAGATCCCCCGCGCCGCCGAGTGGTCTCGGGCGGAGTCGACGGTATACGATTGTCTTGCGTCGATCCGGCTATCACCGGGGAGCATCCGGAAGAACGGAACCAGCGTTCGAAGCGCTGCGTTCTCAGTAGACCCGGACGGGTGGACCCGTCATCGTCTGAGTGAATGAGCGATCCGCTGACCGACCTGAACAGGTCGGCCTGCGGATAAGCGAGGTGGTACCGCGGCAGACTGTCGTCCTCGTGACAGTGACCGCAGTGACCCAGAAGGACGCTCATGACTCAGCCTCTCTATCCCAAGGTATCGACCTCGACCTTCG
Organism: Brevibacterium sp. MGP-B1; assembly: GCF_057766545.1. Lineage (NCBI taxonomy): Bacteria > Bacillati > Actinomycetota > Actinomycetes > Micrococcales > Brevibacteriaceae > Brevibacterium > Brevibacterium sp. MGP-B1. The sequence goes on from NZ_CM173407.1 coordinate 1,065,623, forward strand.
GACTCTCGTCGTCCCCGAACTTCCCTGCCATCGAAGACGCTGTGCTGCGCTACTGGCAGGAGGACGACACCTTCAAGGCGTCGATCGACCAGCGCGATGCGGGCGAGAACGGCGAGAACGAATTCGTCTTCTACGACGGCCCTCCCTTCGCCAACGGCCTGCCCCACTACGGTCACCTGCTCACCGGCTATGTCAAGGACGTCGTCCCGCGCTTCCAGACGATGCGCGGTAAGAAGGTCGACCGCCGCTTCGGTTGGGACACCCACGGCCTGCCGGCCGAGCTCGAAGCCGAACGTCAGCTGGGCATCACCGATAAGTCCGAGATCGGCCGCATGGGACTGGCCGCATTCAACGACGCCTGCCGCTCCTCGGTCCTCCGTTACACCCAGGAATGGGAAGAATATGTGACCCGTCAGGGCCGGTGGGTCGACTTCGACAACGACTACAAGACGCTCAACGTCGAATACATGGAAAGCGTCATCTGGGCGTTCAAGCAGCTCTGGGACAAGGGCATCGTCTACGAGGGCTACCGCGTGCTTCCGTACTGCTGGAAGGACGAAACTCCGCTGTCGAACCATGAGCTGCGCATGGACGACGACGTGTACAAGATGCGTCAGGATCCGGCCGTGACCCTCGGATACAGACTCAAGGACTCCGACGAGTGGGTCCTCATCTGGACGACGACCCCATGGACGGTTCCGTCGAACCAGGCCGTGGCCGTCAACCCGGAGATCCCGCTCGTCGCAGTGATCCCCGGTGAAGACGGTGCCGAAGAACTTCAGGGCAAGACCCTCATCCTCGCCGAGGCGCGCCTGGGTGCCTATGCTCGTGAACTCGGTGCCGAACCGCAGGTTCTGCGCACCTTCCCCGGCAGCGAACTCGTCGGCGCCTCGTACGAACCTCCGTTCCCGTACTTCGAGGGCCGTCAGGAGGAGTTCGGTGAGACCATGCACACGATCCTCGCCGCGGACTTCGTCACCGTCGAAGACGGCACCGGCATCGTCCACCAGTCACCCGCCTTCGGTGAAGAGGACAAGGAGCTCACCGACTCCTACGGCATCACCGCCGCCCGCCCCGTCGACGACGCCGGTCGCTTCGATACGACCGTTCCCGACTACGCCGGACAGCAGGTCTTCGACGCCAACAAGGCGATCATCAAGGACCTGCGAAACCACACGGGTCCGATGGAATCGCGGGGTGCGCTGCTGGTCCGCCACGAATCCTACGAGCACTCCTACCCGCACTGCTGGCGCTGCCGGAACCCGCTGATCTACCGTGCGGTGTCCTCCTGGTTCGTCCGCGTCACAGAGTTCAAGGACCGCATGGTCGAACTCAACGAGCAGATCAACTGGGTGCCCGACAACGTCAAGCACGGACAGTTCGGCAAATGGCTCGAGAACGCCCGCGACTGGTCGATCTCCCGCAACCGCTTCTGGGGCTCGCCGATCCCCGTGTGGACCTCCTCCGATCCGGCCTACCCGCGCACGGACGTCTACGGTTCCCTGGCCGAGATCGAAGCCGACTTCGGACGTCTGCCGCGCAACGACTCCGGAGAGGTCGACCTCCACCGCCCGTGGGTCGATGACCTCACCCGCCCGAACCCCGACGACCCGACGGGTCAGTCGGTGATGCAGCGCATCCCGGAGATCTTCGACGTATGGTTCGACTCCGGTTCGATGAGCTACGCTCAGGTGCACTATCCGTTCGAGAACTCCGAATGGTTCGACAACCATTTCCCGGCCGACTTCATCGTCGAATACGTGGGACAGACCCGCGGCTGGTTCTACCTGTTGCACGTTCTGGCCACAGCGATCTTCGACCGACCCGCATTCACGAACTGCATCTCCCACGGCATCGTGCTCGGTTCCGACGGGCAGAAGATGTCGAAGTCCCTGCGCAACTACCCCGACGTCAACGAAGTCTTCAACCGCGACGGCTCGGATGCCATGCGCTGGTTCCTCATGGCTTCGTCCATCCTGCGCGGCGGCAACCTCGTCGTCACCGAACAGGGCATCCGCGACGGTGTCCGCCAGGTCGTGCTCCCGCTGTGGAACACATGGCAGTTCTTCGCCACCTACTCCAACGCGGCCGATGGTCCGGCGGGGGAGAAGACCGGCTACCAGGCACAGTCCCGCTACGACTCGTCCCAGGTCCTCGACCGGTACCTCCTGGCCAAGACGCACGACCTCATCACCGAGTTCGCCGAGGCGATGGAGGGCCTCGACATCTGGGCGGCATGCGAACTCGTGCGCAGCTACCTCGACATGCTCACGAACTGGTATGTGCGTCGTTCGCGTCGCCGGTTCTGGGACGGCGGCACCGACACGCATGAGTCCTTCGACGTGTTCTATACCTGCCTGGAGGCATTCTGCCGTGTGGCCGCACCCCTGCTGCCGTTCACGGTCGAAGAGATCTATCGCGGACTGACCGGGCAGCGGTCGGTGCACCTGGCCGACTACCCGGACGCCGAGGCATTCCCTGCCGACGCCGACCTCGTCGCGGCGATGGACCTCACCCGCGATATCTGCTCAACGGCCTCCTCGGTGCGCAAGGCCAACCAGCTGCGGGTGCGCCTGCCGCTGTCGCAGCTGACCGTCGCCACCGACACGGACCTGAGCTCCGACTTCACCGAGATCATCGCCGATGAGCTCAATGTGCGTACCGTCGAGGTCCTCGACGTCGCCGAGGCGGAGGCCGCCGGATTCTCCCTGTCACAGAATCTCGTCGTCAACGCCCGTGCCGCCGGACCCCGGCTGGGCAAACAGGTCCAGCAGGTCATCAAGGCTTCGAAGTCCGGCGACTGGTCCGTCACCGACGGCACCGTGGTCAGCGGCGGAATCGAACTCGTCGACGGCGAGTACACCCTCGAATCCGTGGCCGAATCCGGCACCGAGGGCATGGAGCTCGCGGCTCTCGACTCCGGCTTCCTCGCCCTCGACACCCGGGTCACACCCGAGCTCGAGGCCGAGGGCATGGCACGTGATGCCGTGCGCGCCATCCAGGGCATCCGAAAGCAGCTCGATCTCGACATCTCCGACCGGATCGCCGTCACCGTCGAAGCCGACACCGAGGTGGTCGCCGCGCTCGAGCCTCACATCGACCTCATCGCCGGTGAGACCCTGACGACCACTCTGAAATTCGGCCCGGTCGAAGCCGATGCCGAGGTCTTCACCCCCGAAGAGCTCCCTGGCGGCACCCGTCTGGCGGTGAAGCGGGCATGACCGAGGACAACACCCCGATCGACGGGCCCCTCCCGGACGAGGATCCCACCTCGGACGTGGAAGCGCAGAGCGTGGACGAAGAAGCTTCGGAATCTCTGCCCGAACCGGTCGTCGACGAGGCCACTCGGGCCGAGCTCGCCCGCGTCTATGCCCTGCTGCTGGCCCGGGCGGGGGAGACGCAGGTCGAGCTGCGCCTCGATGCGACTCGGCGGGCGTGTGAGATCCTCGGCGATATCCACACTGCGGCCCCGACGATCACGATCACGGGCACGAATGGGAAGACCTCGACGGCACGGATGATCGATTCGCTCATCTCCGCTCATGAGCTCCGGGTCGGCCGGTTCACCAGTCCGCACCTGCATTCGGTGACCGAACGGATCTCCGTGGACGGCGCACCCGTGTCCGCTCACACCTTCGTGCGCATCTATGACGAGATCGCCCCCTACCTCGAGATCGTCGATGCCCAGCTCGAAGCCGAAGGGCGCGCGAAGCTCACCTACTTCGAAGCGCTGACCGTGCTGGCCTTCTCCGTGTTCGCCGATGCTCCGGTCGATGTGGTCGTCACCGAGGTCGGCATGGGCGGACAATGGGACTCGACGAACGTCGCCGATGCCCAGGTGTGCGTGTTCACGAAGATCGGTCTCGATCATCAGGCGTTCCTCGGCGACACCATCGAGGAGATCGCCGCCACCAAGGCAGGAATCCTCGATCGCAGCGTCGAGGACAGCCCGGCTCCCGAACCTGTTGCCGTGTCTGCTGTCCAGGACGAGGCCGCCCAGGCGGTCCTCGACGAGGAAGCCGCCCGCCGTGAGGTTCCGCTGGCCGCCGAAGAGCGGGACTTCCGTCTCCTCGAACGGCAGCGGGCCGTCGACGGTCAGCTCATCACGGTCCAAGGCCGCAGAGACGTCTATTCCGACCTGTTCCTGCCGCTGCACGGAATCCACCAGGCCCACAATGCCGCGGTCGCGATCGTCGCGGCCGAGGCCTTCCTGGGAGCCGAAGACAAGCCGCTCAATCAGGAGACGGTGGCCGAGGGACTGGCCCGTGTGACGTCACCGGGCCGCGCGGAACTCCTGCGCACGGGACCGAGCGTCGTCGTCGACGGCGCCCATAACCCGGATGCCGCGCATGTGCTGGCCGAGACCCTCGCCGAGGCGTTCGATTTCGACTATGTCGTCATCGTGCTGGCGATGCTGGCGGACAAGGACAGCGACGGTGTCATCGAAGAGCTTCATCGCAGCGCAGATGTGTTCGTCGTCAGCGAGAATCTCAACTCCCGTGCGCTGCCGGCAGACGACCTCGCCGAGGCGGCGCGGGAATGGGTCGACGAGGATTCCGTCATCGTCGCCTCCGATCTCAATGCCGCTCTGATGAAGGCCATCGACCTGGCCAACAGCATCGATGCGAAGAGCCCGGGGATCGTCGTCACCGGCTCCATCTACACCGTGGCCGAAGCGCGCCTGCTGCTCGGACGAGGGGAGGAAGGATGAAATCGAAGTACCCCGTTCTCTGCGGATCGATACTCATCTGCGAGCTCGTCGTCGTCTACTTCGCCGTGCTCACGACCTTCGGCCTGTCGGTGAAGTCAGCGCAGACCCTGACCCTGGCACAGCTGCTCATCGGTGCCTCGGTCATCGCCGTGCTGGCGATCATCGCCGTCATCCTGCTGCCGCGGCGGATCGGTGAGAAGCGTCCCGGTGTGATCATCGGGTGGGTCGTGCAGGGGCTGCTGCTGGCCTCCGGCTTCGTGCTCACCTCGATGTTCTTCGTCGCAGCGCTGTTCATCGCCCTGTGGGCCGTGGCCGTGTACTGGTCGGCTCGCATCGACCGTGAGGTCGCTGCGCGCGGCTGAACCGTGAGAACGCCGAGGCGGGAGCGCCTCGGTGCCCGGGTAGACTGTGGACCGACGTCCACACGACATTGGAAGGACCGGAATGGAACGTACGCTCATCCTCATCAAGCCCGACGGAGTCGCTCGCGGCCTCGTCGGACAGATCGTGGCCCGAATCGAAGCCAAGGGCTATGCGATCGACGCCTTGGATCTCCGCTCGGCCACCGCCGCCGAACTGGCAGCCCATTACGCCGAGCACGAAGGCAAGCCCTTCTACCAGCCGCTGGTCGACTTCATGTCCGAAGGGCCGATCGTCTCGATGATCGCCTCCGGACAGGGCGTCATCCCCGGCTTCCGGTCCCTGGCCGGTGCCACCGACCCGACGGCAGCAGCTCCCGGCACGATCCGCGGCGATCTCGGTCGCGACTGGGGTGAGAAGGTGCAGAAGAACCTCGTCCACGGATCCGATTCCACCGAATCGGCCGAACGGGAGATCGGAATCTGGTACCCGGCCGAAGGCTGATGACTGGCAGAAGACCGCACGCGGCCGACATCTGAGCCGAGACGGTCGAAGCAGTGAGGGCGTCCCACCGTTTGGTGGAGCGCCCTCACTGCATCTGCGGATAAAGCCAGACGTTCAGAACTGGCTGCGGAGCCTCAGAACAGGTTGGAGAAGAACGCCCAGAACTGTACGACGATGCAGGCGAAGATGATGAGCATCCACAGCACCGACAGGGCGATGTTCTCCTTCGCCAGGACCCTCAGCACGGCATTGTCGGCGGCGCGCCGACCGAAGGCTCCGGTGAGCAGATTGCGGGCGGTGACGGCCATGAACATCGGAATCGTCACGGTCCACACGATGATGCACCACGGGCAGCCGACTCCGATCTTGTAGATCGAGACGTAGAACAGGAACATCACCAACGCCACGCCGCAGCCCAGTCCGATATTCAGTCCCACCATCACCCAGCGGGGCAGGCGGGTGCCGGACAGGATCAGCACACCGAGCAGCAGCGGGATGATGAAGGCTGCCACGCCCATGAGCTGATTGGGGAAGCCCAGCAGCTCGGCTTCGGCATGTTCCATGACCGAACCGCACGAGAAGAACGGGTTGAGGTCGCACGAGAGCACGACGTCCGGGTTCGCCAGCTTTTCGTACTTCTCCGCCGACAGGGAGAACGAGGCGAGGAAGCCGATCGCAGAGGCGATGATGAGGAAGATCCCGAACGGCACCGATCTGAGCACCCACGACGAGGTGGTGTCGGCGGACTCGAGGTCATCGGATTGAGTCAGTGTGGTGTTCACTCCTCAAGAATGCCTGGCCATGTCCCGTGCGGCAAACCCCGTCCCCATCGAAACCTCAGCGCAGAGGCACTTCTGTGACATAATGGTCGGACGGATACCTGTTCTCACACCGAGCAGGAGACGTGCCTCCACCGAGTCGAGGGTATGACCTCGCAGGTCGACAACAAGATGAGGCAGCACGGAAGGCCTACGCGCTGAGCGCGAGCCGGATGTGCCATCCACAGGTTTCGGTCCATCGCGGACCATGCAAGAATCCGAAGATCCGTACGGTGTGGACGGTGTCTTCGGACTGGGAGATACGATGAACGATACGTCGAACGACGGTACAGAGTCGACAGATCCGACCGAAGGCATTCTCGCGGACCTCGCGAATCTGCAGCAGTCGGCGGGTGCCAAGAACGCCGAACACGAGGATGTCGACGACAGCGTGCGTGCGCGCCTCGATGACATCGCCGAGGCGGCCGAGTCGCTGCGTATCGGCGATGCCGATGACAGCGACGACGAGGAGGACGAAGAACCGACTCCTCGCCGAGGCGGGCAGAAGTCCGCACGCGATGCCGTGGCCAATCGGGGACTCGTCTTCGAGGAGTTCGTCCGCGGAGACTCGGACGACGATGACGATGATCACGACGACGCTGACAATGCCGATGGCGACGACGATGATGACGATGAGTCCGATGCTGCGTCGCAGGCATCGCCGAGCTTCGACCCGCGCAATCCCTTCGCGGCCCCGGCCGTTCCGGCTGCCGCGCCCGAACCTCGCACCACTCCAGCTGTGCCCTATGACGGCGGCCTGATCTTCCAGGTGCCGAAGGCCGAACACGCCGAGGTCATCACGGTCGACGACGATGACTCCGACGACGACTGGGAAGATTCCCACGACTCCGATGAGGACACGTCGTCCTCACGGGAAAACCGTCAGAACGACCGTGGTGAGGACGATTCCTCCGGCGGTCCGCGTCGGCGGCGAGGCGGCCGTGGGCGCCGATCGCGCAATCGCGATGACTCCCACGACCACGATGATTCCTCGGACTCCGACGACGACTCGAAGGACTCCGAGGACGACTCGTCGGACTCTGCCGGCAGCCAGGACGCGAAGCCGTCGAAGCGGGGATCTCGGTCGAGCAATCGCGGTTCGAAGCGCTCCGATTCGGACGCCGAGGACTCACATTCGAAGTCGGATCACAAAGACTCCGGTCACAAGGAGTCCGACCACAGGGACTCCGACGATTCGGATTCGGACGATGGTGACGATGACTCCGACGGCGGTTCGCGTCGTCGCCGCCGTCGTCGGTCTCGCACCCGCAGCACCGACCGCGACGAGGTCACTTCGCTCAAGGGTTCGACCCGTCTCGAGGCGAAGCGCCAGCGTCGCAAGGAGGGCCGCGAAGCCGGACGTCGCCGCCCCATCATCACCGAAGCCGAATTCCTCGCTCGACGTGAGTCTGTCGACCGGACCATGCTGGTGCGGGAAAGCGGCGACCAGACCCAGCTCGTCGTCGTCGAAGACGGGATCGCTGTCGAGCACTACCTCAAGGAGAACCGGCAGCAGTCCTCGCTCATCGGCAACGTCTACCTGGGCAAGGTCCAGAACGTGCTGCCGAGCATGGAGGCGGCATTCATCGACATCGGCAAGGGCCGCAACGCCGTGCTCTACGCCGGTGAAGTCAACTGGGACGCCCTCGGCATGGACGGCAAGGCGCGCCGCATCGAAACCGCGCTGAGCCCCGGCGATGCCGTGCTCGTGCAGGTGACGAAGGATCCGATCGGACACAAGGGCGCCCGTCTGACCAGCCAGATCTCTCTGCCCGGCCGGTTCCTCGTCTACGTTCCCGGCAATTCGATGACCGGAATCTCGAGGAAGCTGCCCGACAACGAACGCGCACGCCTGAAGAAGCTGCTCAAACAGCTCGTCGGCGATTCGAACGGCGTCATCGTGCGCACCGCTGCCGAGGGCGCCACCGACTCCGACCTGTCGCGTGACGTCGAACGTCTCGCCAAGCGGTGGGAGACGATCGAGAAGAAGTCGAAGTCGACGAAGGTGCTGGCTCCGCAGCTGCTCTACAGCGAGCCGGACATGATCGTGCGCATCATCCGTGATGTCTTCAACGAGGACTTCAACTCACTCGTCATCGATGGCGACGGCGCATGGAACACCATCCACGAGTATGTCGAATCAGTCGCCCCGGACCTGCTCGATCGCGTCCACAGCTACAACGAGGACGAGGACATCTTCGATCACTACCGGATCGAAGAGCAGATCCAGAAAGCGCTGCAGCGCACGGTGAATCTGCCCTCGGGAGGTTCACTCGTCATCGACCGCACCGAGGCGATGACGGTCGTCGATGTCAACACCGGCAAGTTCACCGGCTCCGGAGGCAACCTCGAGGAGACGGTGACCCGCAACAACCTCGAAGCCGCCGAGGAGGTCATTCGGCAGATCCGCCTGCGCGACATCGGCGGAATCATCGTCGTCGACTTCATCGACATGGTGCTCGAGTCCAACCGCGACCTCGTGGTGCGCCGCCTCGTCGAGTGCCTCGGTCGCGACCGGACGAAGCATCAGGTGGCCGAAGTGACATCGTTGGGACTCGTGCAGATGACGCGCAAGCGCATCGGCACCGGACTCGCCGAATCCCTGGTCAGCGCCGGCGAGGACCTCACTGGCCGGGGACTGCTGCTGCCGGGTTCGGAAGAAGACGGATCGAAGGTGCACCGCGGTGGCCGCTCGTCGAACCACGACAGCCGCCGTGATCGCAAGCGCCGGGGAGACTCGGGCTCGAATTCCAAGCACAATGATTCCGAATCGACAGATGAGACAGTGTCGTCTGATGCTTCGCGGTCAGCCGTCGCCGCGATTGCGAAGGCCACCCTGAAGAAGGACGATACCGATTTGCCCGAATCGACGTCCGACGCACAGAATCAGTCCGATGATTCGGCGAACAACGGCGAGAACGGCAAGTCCCGATCGCGTTCACGGAACGGCCGGCGACGTTCACGCTCGAACCGGAGCGACGACTCGCAGACCGAGACGACCGCCGAGAAGCCCAGCGGCAACGAGAAGTCGAACGGCGCTGAGCACACACCGGCGGAAGCGACGCCTGCGAACGAGCAGACACAGTCTGCTGAACAGAAGCCGACAGCCGAAACGAAGGCGGTCGCCGAAGAGCCGAAGGATCTGCCGCTGATGATCGGCGCGGACAGCGAGACGAAGGTCGCCGCCGCTGAACCGGTCAAGAGCACTCCTGCGAAGAAGCGCGAACCGGCGAAGAAGGCCCCTGCCCCCAAGCAGGAGCAGCTGCCGACCTCGTTCGTCATCATCGGCGAGGACTGATCGCCTCTCCTGAGTTGAGACAGAAGACAGCGCCCCGCCGACAGATGACGTCGACGGGGCGCTGTCGTGTGCGGTGGACTCCGCTCCTGGCGATCAGCCCGCCGACTGCTGATTGCGGGTGGTGCTGATCGTCGGCTGTGCGGCCTGGTCACCGCAGAGGACGATCATCAGATTCGATACGAGATCGCTGCGTTCGGTCTGCCCGAGCCTGACGATCTGCCGTCCTTCTATCTCCTCGATCGCCGTCTCCACCATGCCCACAGCTCCTTCGACGATGAGCTGACGGGCAGCGACGACGGCCGTGGCCTGCTGGCGCTGGAGCATGGCACGGGCGATCTCCGGGGCGTAAGCCAGTTGGGTGATGCGCGATTCGATGACGGTGACGCCCGCAGCCATGACTCGGGCGGCGACCTCATCGGAGAGTCGCGAGGTGATCTCGTCCGCGTTGTCACGCAGCGACATGCGGCCCGGGTCCGACGAATCGTAGGCATAGGAGTTCGCGATGTGACGAACCGCGGTCTCCGCCTGGATGGCGACGAACTCTTCGAAGTCATCGACCTCGAACATCGCCTGCGCAGTGTCGCGGACCTGCCAGACAACCACGGCGCCGATCTCGATCGGATTGCCGTCGAGGTCATTGACCTTCAGGGTCGAGGTCTCATGGTTGCGGATGCGCGTCGAGATCTGATCCTTCGTGTAGAAGGGATTGACGAATCGCAGACCCGACTGCCTGACCGTCCCGACGTACTTGCCGTAGAGCTGGAGGACGACGGCATGTCCGGGCGCCACCGAAGTGCAGCCCTTGAACAGGAACATCGAAGCGATGAAGCTGAGGACGGCCACGATGAAGAGGACGACACCGACGACGACCTGGGCGAAGGTCATGACGAACCCGATGATGCCCAGGAGCACGGCGACGAGCAGCAGGACGATGGCGCCGACGATGGCGAAGTAACCTGAGACCCCGCCTGCCGGCTTCTCTCGGACACGTTCGCCATCGGGGGAGACGATGCGCGTGGGCGCTGAATTCCCCTGCCCCGAGGCGGTTGGGCCCCGGTGGGAATTCGGCGTCTGCGCAGCGGATCGTCTGGACCCAGGCGGCGGTGCCTGCGACGAGACAGGTCCGGACCCGGTGGCCTGGACCGGACCTGAACCGGCAGGCTGTCCGTCTGTGCGACGACTCTGCGGTGCCGGCGGCAGCGGTGCGCCTTCACGGTGGTGCGGCGGCGCACCGGTGTTCGCCTGGGCGCCGGCGGGCGGACCATATGGTGCCGTTGTCCCCGAGCCGCCGATCGTCCCCGACTGGGCACCCTGCGAACCATAGTGGCCATTGGGATTCGTCACTGCCTCGGCCCCGGGATAGGCCGCGGGCTGACTGTGTCCGGCCTGGATATGAGTGCTCGGATCTCCGCTGGGGATGGGGCCGCGATCGGCAGTCGGGTTCGACGATCGGTTCGGTGACTGACCGGGCTGCTGAGGATTCTGAGTCATGCCCTCAGTCTAAGCCAGGTATTGAGACGCAAATCTCAAAAGTCCCGCGAACGCCCCATTTTGTAACGGTTCGATAACTGAAACCGTCCCACAACATGGAACGCTTGAATGTGACGCAGGTCTCAGTAGGTTGTCACACTATGAACAATCTTCATATCTCAGCAGCGCCGGTCTCGCCGGTCGACGATGCCATCAACTCCTGGTTCGACCCGATCGCGACATGGTTCGGCAGCATCATCTTCTTTCCGATCACCTTCGGAGACTTCTCGTTCCCCTTCGTCGTTCTGTGGCTGATCTTCGCCGCAGCGGTCTTCACCGTCTACTTCGGCTTCATCCAAGCTCGAGGGGCGAAGCTGTCTCTCGAGATCATCCGCGGAAAATTCTCTTCGAAGTCCGATCCGGGTGAGGTCACTCATTTCCAAGCCCTTGCCTCTGCGCTGTCGGGCACCGTGGGCCTCGGCAACATCGCCGGTGTCGGCGTGGCCATCGCACTCGGCGGCCCCGGAGCGACCTTCTGGATGATCGTCGCCGGCCTCCTCGGCATGTGCACGAAGTTCGTCGAATGCACGCTCGGGGTGAAGTACCGTGAGATCGACGAGAATGGTGTCGTCCACGGCGGGCCGTTCAAGTACCTCCCCGTCGCCTTCCGACGCTTCTCGAAGCCCGTGGCCACCGCTCTGACCGGACTCTTCGCCATCGCGATCCTCGTCTTCGGCGTCGTCGGCGGCGGCATGTTCCAGGCCAATCAGACCTTCGCGCAGGTCCGCACCGCCACCGGCGGCGATGACGGCTTCCTGGCAGGTCCCTTCGCGTCACTCGTGTTCGGACTCATCTTCGCCGGGCTCGTGGCTCTGGTGATCCTCGGCGGCATCCGCTCGATCGCCAAGGTCACCGACAAGCTCGTTCCCGGAATGGCGATCTTCTACGTCGTCTCATGTCTCCTCGTGCTCGGACTCAACTACGCGAACATCCCCAACGCCATCGGCGAGATCTTCGCCGGAGCGTTCAACCCCCAGGGTGTGGCCGGCGGCATCGTCGGAGTCATGATCATCGGCTTCCAGCGTTCGGCCTTCTCGAACGAAGCCGGAATCGGTTCGGCAGCCATCGCTCACTCCGCAGTCAAGACCCGTCGCCCGATCTCCGAAGGTTTCGTCGCACTGCTCGAGCCCTTCATCGACACGGTGATCATCTGCACCATGACCGCGCTGACGATCATCGTGGCCAACCAGGCTTCGTACCGCAACGACCTCGGTGAGGGCGAGATCGGCGGAGTCGCTCTCGCCTCGGACGCATTCTCCACCGTCGCCTCGTGGTACCCGATCCTGCTGGCCATCGCCGTCGCACTGTTCGCCTTCTCGACCCTCATCACATGGGCGTACTACGGGGAGCGGGCGTGGAGCTATCTGTTCGGGCGCTCGAAAGCCACGATCATGGTCTTCCGCACACTCGTCTGCCTCTTCGTCGTCGTCGGCTGCATCGCCAGCTTCTCCAAAGTCGTCGAATTCGCCGATGCGGCCCTGTTCATGTGTGCGTTCATCAACATCCTCGGCCTCTACATGCTCATGCCGGTGGTCAAGAAGGAGATGAAGAAGTACCTCGCCGACCGGAAGGCCGGAACGCTCAACGACCCGGACACCGCCGACGCCGTCCCTGTCGACCAGCCCGCCTGATCCCGACCTCCGCCGCCGGAGGAGGACCAGCTCGCTCAAGGATGCCTGTGCGCCGCGCCCATTCGGACACGGCGCACAGGCGTGTCCGGGCATCGATAGACTGGGAGCGTGGATGAGAACAGAGACGACAGAACACGCGCAGTCGAACGGCTGCAGGAGCTGCGAGACAGCATCGACAACATCGATGCCTCCCTCGTTCACCTGCTCGCCGAGCGCTTCAAACTCACCGAGCGCGTCGGCGAACTCAAAGCCGACCATGGACTGCCCCCGGCCGACGAGTCTCGGGAAGCCAGGCAGGTGGCCCGGCTGCGAGAACTCGCCGAAGAGTCCCATCTCGATCCGGAGTTCGCAGAGAAGTTCCTGGCGTTCATCGTCGCCGAGGTCATCCGCCGGCACGAGCGCATCGCGGAGACGCGCGAAAGCTGAGTCGAAGTGCCCGGGGAGCCGCCTCCCTCCCGGGGTGAACGAGAGATGGCTCACAATGGGCAGGTCTTCCCCTCGAGCATGGCCGCCGGGTTTGCCGTCGCTGTGCAGCCTCGACTAGAATTGATCGTCGGTGCGCGTGACGCACCACGGCTGGTGATTCCTCTCAATGGGATGCCTGCGGGACTCGTTCTGCGGCAGCCAAGGGACAACCGCCGTTCGTTTGTTTTCAACAGAAAGAGGGTTCGACCATGGTCTATGCCATCGTCCGCGCCGGAGGCCACCAGGAAAAGGTGAGCGTCGGCGATATCATCACAGTCAACCGAATGAAGGCGAAGGCTGGAGACAGCGTCGAACTCGATGCCGTACTTCTTGTCGACGGTGAGACGGTCACGACCGATCCCGACGCACTGGCGAAGGTCTCGGTCAGCGCTGAGGTCGCCGGTGAACTCCGCGGTCCCAAGATTGTGATCCAGAAGTACAAGAACAAGACCGGGTACAAGAAGCGTCAGGGCCACCGCCAGGACCTCACCCGTCTGAAGATCACGAACATCAAGTAAGAGGAGACTTCTCACATGGCAAGCAAAAAGGGAGTCAGCTCGACCCGCAACGGTCGCGACTCGAACCCACAGTACCTCGGCGTGAAGCGCTTCGGCGGCCAGGCCGTCAAGGCCGGCGAGATCATCGTCCGCCAGCGCGGAACCAAGTTCCACCCCGGAGCCAATGTCGGCCGTGGAGGAGACGATACCCTCTTCGCTCTGACCGCCGGTGCCGTGGAATTCGGAACCCGCAACGGTCGCAAGATCGTCAACATCGTCGGAGCCTGATCCTTCCCGGACCCGTTCCGTCGTCAATATGATCTCTCCCTGAAAAGGGAGCATGAAGGGTGAGTCGAACGACTCACCCTTCATCTGATATAAGGACATTATGGCCACCGAGTTCGTAGACCGTGTCACCGTTCACCTCGCCGCAGGCGCAGGTGGGAACGGGTGTGCCTCGATCAGGCGCGAGAAATTCAAACCGCTCGGCGGGCCCGACGGCGCCGACGGCGGCAACGGCGGCAACATCATCTTCCGCGTCGACCGTCAGACCACCACCCTGCTTCCCCTGCACCACCGTCCGCACGTGCGTGCCGACGACGGCGGGATCGGCAAGGGCGATCTGCGCCACGGCGCCGACGGCAGAGACCTCATCGTCGACGTCCCCGAGGGCACGGTGGTGAAGAACACCAACGGCGACGTCATCGCCGACCTCGTCGAAGACGGAACCGAATTCACCGCAGCCGCCGGTGGCCGCGGCGGGCTCGGCAATGCCGCGCTGGCCTCGACGAAGCGCAAGGCCCCCGGCTTCGCGCTCCTCGGCGAGCCCGGGCAGACGCTCAGCCTCGTGCTCGAACTCAAGACGATCGCCGATATCGCCCTCGTGGGATACCCATCAGCGGGCAAGTCGAGCCTCATCGCTGCCCTGTCGGCCGCGAAGCCGAAGATCGCCGATTACCCATTCACGACACTCGTGCCCAACCTCGGGGTCGTCCAGGCCGGCGACACGCGCTATACGGTCGCCGACGTTCCCGGGCTCATCCCCGGCGCATCGGAGGGCAAGGGACTCGGCCTCGAGTTCCTCCGCCACGTCGAACGCTGTGCCGGCCTCGTCCATGTCATCGACATGGCCACCTGGGAGCCCGGACGCGATCCCGTCTCCGACCTCACGATCATCGAATCCGAACTCGCCGCCTACGCCGTCGACCTCGACGACGGGAGCGGACTCCTCCCGCTCTCGCAGCGCCCGAAGCTCGTGGCGCTCAACAAGGTCGACATCCCCGACGGTCGCGACCTCGCCGACATCGTCCGCCCCGATCTCGAAGCCGCCGGATACAGGGTCTTCGAGATCTCGGCTGTCAGCCATGCCGGTCTGCGCGAAATCTCCTTCGCCATGGCCGAGCTCGTGCTCGCCGAACGGGAACGTCGCGCCGAGATCGAAGCGACACCGCAGCGCGTGGTCATCCGTCCGAAGGCCGTCGACGACCGCGGATTCGAAGTCCGTTCCGAACGCACCTCCGACGGACCGCTGTTCCGCGTCCTCGGCGACAAGCCCCGTCGCTGGGTGCAGCAGACGGACTTCGGAAACGACGAAGCCGTCGGCTACCTCGCCGACCGCCTCGAGCACCTCGGCGTCGAAGAGGCTCTCTTCAAGGCCGGAGCGAAACCCGGCGACACCATCGTCGTCGGCGGAGACGACGGCGTCGTCTTCGACTGGGATCCCACAACCGTCGGCGGAGCCGAACTGCTCGGCTCCCGCGGATCGGACGCCCGACTGGACGAGGAAACGCGCTCCACACGCAAGGAGCGCAAGGCCGCTTATCACGAGAAGATGGACGCGAAGGCCGCCACACGGGCCGAGTTCGAACAGGAGCGGTTGGCCGAACGCGCCCACCACGAGAGCCGCCTCGGTGCACCTGCGACAGAGTCTGGTGAGGGAGCCGGCGAGGAGTGAGCGCCGCAGCTCAGGCGGACTCTTCCGCAGGATCGTTCCGTGCCGACATCGCCCGAGCCCGTCGCATCGTCGTCAAGGTCGGATCGTCCTCGCTGACGACGATCGACGGCGGACTCGACGAAGCCAAACTCATCGCGCTCACCGATGTCATCGGCGCTCACCGGTCGGCCGGTCATGAGGTCATCCTCGTCTCCTCCGGCGCGATCGCGGCCGGACTGGAGCCGATGGGGCTGAAGAAACGCCCTCGAGACCTCGCCAGCCAACAGGCGGCGGCCGGGGTCGGTCAGGGACTGCTCATGGCCGCATACACGCGGGCGCTGGGACGCTACGACCTCGTTCCCGGCCAGGTGCTGCTCACCGCCGATGACCTGATCCGACGCACCCAGTACAAGAACGCCCAACGCGCGATCGACAAACTCCTGGCCCTGGGCACGCTGCCCATCGTCAACGAGAACGACGCCGTGGCCACCGAGGAGATCCGCTTCGGAGACAACGACCGGCTCGCAGCCCTCGTCGCTCACCTGGCTCACGCCGATGCGCTCGTGCTGCTCTCCGATGTCGATGCGCTCTACTCGGGACCCCCGGAACAGCCCGGCTCCCGCCTGATCAGCCGCGTGCACGGACCCAGCGACCTCGACGACCTCGCCATCGGCGGAGTCGGGACAGCCGGAACCGGCACCGGGGGAATGGCCACGAAGGTCGACGCCGCCATCATGGTCGCCGATTCGGGGATCCCAGCGGTGCTGACCTCGGCACCGCAGGCCGCCTCGGCGCTGGCGGGGAAACCCGTGGGCACATACTTCGCCGTCACCCACAGACGACGGGGCACCCGCCTGCTGTGGCTGCGCCACCTCGCCCGGACCTTCGGCTCGGTCACGATCGACAGAGGAGCCGAAACGGCCGTGCTCTCCCGGGGGACGTCCCTGCTCGCCGCGGGAGTAACCTCCTGCAGCGGGGACTTCGAAGCCGGGGACCCGGTCGAGATCCGCAATCTCGACGACGAGGTCATCGCCCGCGGGATGTCGAACTTCTCCTCGGACGAGCTGCCGCTGATGTTCCGTTCCACGACCGAGGAACTTGGCACCCGTCTGGGAAATGATTACCGTAAAGAGGTCATCCATCGAAACGATCTCGTTCTCACACAGGTGAGCGGGGGGAGATAGCCCATGACAGCAGCAGCCGAGATCCACCCGAAGACCGTGCGCGGAGTGACCCGCATCGTCCGCAACGCGAAATCCGCCTCGAGCCTGTTGGCAACGACCTCGACCGCCGAGAAGAATGCCGCTCTCGGCGCCATCGCCGAGGCGCTGCGCAGCAACACCGACCGCATCGTCAAAGCCAATGACGCCGACATCGCCGCCGGCACCGAGAACGGGATGAGCGAGTCTCTGCTCGACCGACTGCGCCTCGACGCCGAACGCATCGCCGCGATCGCCGATTCCGTTGAGGACGTCATCGACCTCGCGGATCCCGTCGGCGACGTCGTCGTCGGACGCACCCTGCCCAACGGCATCCGCCTCACCCAGAACCGTGTGCCGATGGGCGTCATCGGCGCGATCTACGAAGCTCGTCCGAACGTCACCGTCGACATCGCCGTCCTCGCACTCAAATCCGGCAACGCCTCCGTCCTGCGCGGAGGATCGGCTGCACAGAACTCGAACACTGAGATCATCTCCATCCTGCGCCGCGCCGTCGAATCGGCGGGACTGCCGGCCGACTCGATCAACGGCATCGACCAGTACGGACGCGAAGGAGCGAACGTGCTCATGCACGCCCGCGACTACGTCGATCTGCTCATTCCCCGAGGCGGCGCCGACCTCATCAACATGGTCGTGCAGGAATCGATCGTGCCTGTCATCGAAACAGGTGTGGGCAATGTGCACATGTTCATCGACTCCACAGCCACGGTGAAGACCTCCGTCGACCTCGTCCTCAATTCGAAGACACATCGACCCAGTGTGTGCAACTCGCTGGAGACCCTCCTCGTCCATGAGAAGGCCGCGAAACGAGTGCTGCCGAAGATCCTCGAACGCCTCGACGGCGCCGGGGTCATCGTCCACGCCGACTCGGACGTCTCGGCGCTGGCACCGGCAGGGATGAAGGTCCGACGGGTGTCGAGACGGGACTGGGCCAAGGAGTATCTGGGACTGGAGATCGCCATCAAACTCGTCTCCGGGATCGAAGAGGCCATCGATCATATTCGTGCCTACAGCTCCGGCCACACCGAGGTGATCGTGACGAAGGACCTCGACAACGCGGACACCTTCGTCACCGCCATCGATGCAGCGGCGGTGGGAGTCAACGTCTCCACGCGATTCACCGACGGGGGAGAGCTCGGCTTCGGTGCGGAGGTGGGCATCTCCACCCAGAAGTTGCATGCTCGCGGCCCCATGGGACTCGAACAGCTGACGACCACGAAATGGGTGATGATGGGCAACGGCCAGGTCCGTTCCTGAGCCCGAATCGACTCCGACACTCCGCGATCAGGGTACTCACCGCCCGACCAGGGGAGACATCGAAGGGGGAAGAAGTCATGTCGATGCCGGATTCCCGGATGGTTCATGAGAAACTGAGAAGGTAACGACCCCGAAGCGCTCTGCGCGCGACGGATCACTGAGTAAGGAGAAATGACGTGAACGCAGCCATTATGGCCGCCGCGGCCGAAGGTGGGGAGCACGCAGCCCACGTGGAGCTGCCGATGGATCCGATCTGGTACGGACTCATCACCCTGGCGATCTTCATCACGATGGGCATTGTGTCTCGGTCGTGGAAGGGCATCTCGCACCGCCACTGATATGGCAGAGCACAGACGCAGAGTCGGTGTCATGGGCGGCACCTTCGACCCCGTCCACAACGGCCACCTCGTCGCGGCAAGTGAGGTCCAGGCGACCTTCGACCTCGACGAGGTGGTTTTCGTCCCCACGGGACGGCCGTATCAGAAGGACGTCGAAGAAGTCAGCAGCGCCGAGCACCGGTACCTGATGACCGTCATCGCCACGGCATCGAACCCGCGGTTCACCGTCTCCCGAGCCGACGTCGACAGACCGGGTCCGACCTACACGATCGACACACTGCGCGACCTCGCCAGCAGCTACGGCCCCGATACCGAGTTGTTCTTCATCACCGGCGCGGACGCTTTGGCTCAGATCTTGACGTGGAAGAATGTGGATGAGCTGTTTTCCCTGGCCCATTTCGTCGGGGTCAGCCGGCCCGGGCACGAACTCCGCGGTGAGGGACTGCCGGTCGACCGACTGAGCCTCGTGCAGATCCCTGCGCTGGCGATATCGTCCACGGATTGCAGACAACGGGTGATGGATGGTGCACCCGTCTGGTACCTCGTACCGGACGGCGTAGTGCAGTACATCGCGAAGTACGAGTTGTACAGGAGTGAGAATGGCTGAGGAGCAGTTCACGTCACGTCGAGCACGGCGAGAAGCCGAAAGGCTGGCGGCGGAACAGGCGTTCGAAGCACGAGAGGTTCCTGAGCAGCCGAAGGAGGCTCCGAACTCTCGCGCCGGACTCCTCAGTCCGCTGCCCCCGAAGAAGCCCGGCGCGAAACCCGCCGCTGAGACCAGCGACGACACCGCCTCGCGCATCGACCCCGAGCCCTCGCCGCGGACCAGTCACGAACGCGGCGCACTGGCATCGGACCATCCGCAGGAATCCCGGCCGCCGGTACATGCCGAAGACCGTCTCGACCCGACACGAACCCCGTTGCCGCACTTCCAGTCGCGTGCAGAGAAGAAGCGATACCTGCGCGAACACGGACTCTCGCAGTACGGCGATCTGTCCACCGGCGCGATGCCCGTTGTGGCCGACGAGAAGGAACTGGCCGAACGCCAGGCCGCTGCCGAAGGTCGACTGACCGGACCGATCCCGGAAGTCTCGGATGCTGATTCCGCTGACTCGAGTTCGGAATCTGCGACGGCTGCAGCGGACTCCGATGAGTCGCAGGCTTCGGCACCCGCTGCGAAGGAATCGGCAACCGATTCGCAGCCCGACGCGAAGTCCGCTGCGACGGAGCACGAATCCTATGACACCGCCGGTTTCGGGGGAGCCTCCGACGAGGTCGCCGCCCGCGACTTCGAGGCCCCTGTCACTCCTGCCTCGGCTCCGCGGCCGACGACCGTGGAGAGCGAGCCCTATGACGCACTGTCGATGCCGTACTCGGCTCTCGACGGCGACGCTCCTGCACTCGGCACCGAGGACGAGGGCGAGAAGTCTGCCGAGACCTCGGACGAGCCGGACCCAGAGGATCAGACCGCCTCAACCGGCAAGCCAGCCACAAGTGCTGCCGCTGCAGCAGCTTCCGCGGATGAAACCGCCCCGGAGGACGAGCCGGCTGCGAAGCCTGAAGCAGATGCCGAGGACGAGCCCGAGCCTTCGTCCCGGTCGCGGCGGATGCCTATCGTGCAGCCGCCCTCGGCCTCCGGAGTCCGCGTCGTCACCGCCGCCTCGGCGCAGATCCCCGAGGTCGATGAACCCCGCAAGACCGATGCTCGCGGTCCGCAGACGCCGGTGTCCGGTCATGCCGACGAGTCGCAGTCCGGCTCAGCCGCCGGCAGGGCCGATGAATCGGCCGGCGACGCAGGCTCCGATGACGCGGCGCGCGCCCTGGCAGCAAACCCGGAGACCCGGCCGATGGACGCAGTGCCCGAAGCCTGGTCGCTGCCGAATGCCGACTACGAAGACGAAGAGACCGTCAACCCTCCCGGCTCACGCATCCGGGCCAGCTCGGTGACCGGGCAGGACGGCCAGATCCTCATGGGCGAAGAGCCTTCGAAGATGCCCTATATCGTCCTCGGCGTGGCCGCGTTCTTCGCCCTCGCCCTCATCGTCATCGCCCTTGTCATGTTCCTCTGAGCAGCACCCGGGACACACCACCTCGACAACCGCATCCATTCGAAAGGATCTTGTGAGCGAGATCGCCGAATCCACCCAACTGCTTCGCACCGCGGCCAAAGCCGCGGACGAGAAGCTCGGAACCGACATCATCGGCCTCGATGTGAGCTCCACGCTCTACATCACCGACGCGTTCCTCATCGTCTCCGCCGACAACGAACGCCAGATCGGTGCAGTCATCGACGCGATCGAACAGGAAGTGCAGCTCGTCCACGACCGCACCCCGCTGCGCCGCGAAGGCCGAGGAGGGGACTGGGTGCTGCTCGACTTCGGCGAGATCGTCGTCCATGTCTTCTCCGCCGAACAGCGCGAATACTACGCGCTCGAGCGGTTGTGGAAGGACGTCCCGGTCATCGATCTGCAGCTGCCGGAACCCGGCTCGGACACATGACGAAGACCGTTCTGTTCTGGCGTCACGGACAGACGGACTTCAACGTCGCCGGTCGGTTCCAAGGACAGTCCGACGTCCCCCTCAACGACACGGGCCGAGCGCAGGCCGATCAGGTCGCCAGGCGGCTCGCAGAACTCGGACCGGAACTCATCGTCTCCTCCGACCTCTCGCGAGCCGCTGCGACCGCCGACAGCTTGGCGACACTCGTCGCTCTCGAACCTGTTCGCGATGCGCGGTTGCGGGAGACCGCCTTCGGCGAATGGGAAGGCTCCACCCGCGCCGAGGTGGCGGAGACCTGGCCGCACGAACTCGCCGAATGGGCCTCCGGAGCCGATATCGCACCTCCCGGAGGAGAATCGCGTGCCCAGTCGGGCCGCCGCGTCGCCGACGCCATCACCGATATCGTGCGGTCCGCCGAAGCCTCGACGATCGCTATCGTCGCCCACGGTGCGGTGCTGCGCGCCGCCGCCGAAATCCTCTTAGAGATGAACGGGACCGGCCGACTCGGGGTCCTCGGAAACTGCGGTCACGGAGAGTTCGGGTACACCGGCGACCGATGGGTCCTGCGCAGCTGGGTCACGCTCTCCCACTGAGCCGTTCGGTCGCACCGCTGCGACTCGGCGCCATCGGCTGCCGCGCCACTGCCGAGCCGGAGGCGGACATCCGTGCATCAGTGCCCGCTCGGACTCAGCTGTTCGTCTTCCGACTTGCAGCGACGGATCTGATGAGGTCGACCAGCGAGTCTGCCGACTTCGCCCAATCGAAGACCTGTGACTGACGCCTGCCGGCCGCGGACTGCTCCGCCCACCTGCCGGAATCGGTGAGCCGTTCGATCGCATGCGCGATCGACCGCGGATCCTCAGGGTCGAAGTATTCGGCCGCCTCGGCGGCGATCTCCCGGAAGATCGGAATATCCGACACGGCCACGGGCACTCCCTTGGCCATCGCTTCGATCACGGGCAGACCGAAGCCCTCCTCCCGTGAGGCCGTGACCAGGGCAGTCGACTCGTCGAGCAGACGTGCATACTCCTCATCGCTGATTCCCCGGTGGAAGACGACCTTCGCCCGGTCGGGAATGAGGGCTCGCAGCTGAGCTTCCCTCCGGCCATCGATGCGGCTGGCGATGTGCAGGGTCCACCCCGGCAGGTGCTCGAGCGAACGGATGAGGGATTCGACGTTCTTGTACGGCAGGAACGCACCCATGTAGATGAGCGTCTTCGCATCGTGTCGGTTCGCGGTCCGCGCCGGCGCGGCAACCGCCTCGGCGGCATTGGACACCACCTGCACCGGACGATCCGTCAGCCGGTGGGCGGCGATGAGATCTTTCGTCGTCCCGGAGACGGCCGCCACGGCATCGGCACGGTTGAGCAGCAGCCGCTGCGGGACGAAACTCAAATGATACGCCCGCCACAGCAGCCTCACCGGCAGCGGCAGGTCGCCCGGCGGTTCGGGGTGGGAGTAGTAGATGAGGTCGTGGATGGTCAGGATGAGGCCGTAGCGGCGACCGAACGAACCCATCGTCTGCATCGTCGAGAACACCACATCGGCGCCCAGTGCATTGAGCTTCCCGGCGATGGCCACCTCGGCGGGGGAGGTGGGATCGCTCAGCTGCACCCACGAGCAGTCGGGAAGCAGAGCCAACTGAGCCTCATCGCTGATGATCACGGTCACGTCGATCTCCGTGCCCTCGACGGCCGACAGCAGGGCCGTGAGCAGACACGAACCGTACCGGGAGATCCCGTCGTGATGGGTCGTGCGGGTGAAGCGTGCGTCGAAGAAGACCGACAGCCTCGGGGATGGTTGGGGGCTCTTTGTGCTTTTGCTCATGGAACTCCGAGTCGATAGTGTGAACCTTCGAAAGACTGTGTCTGTCAGAATGCGCACGAAGGATCAGTGAGTGAAGGAACGATCACCTGTGCCCGCGGCCGTTGAGGCCCGGTCATGATCCTAACGCTAATCGCTCTGGCCGCACTCGTCGTGATCACTCCCGTTCTCACCCGCTTCGCGGGTCGGGAGAGCGGCTGGCCGCTGGCGATCGCCTATCTCGGCGTGGCAGCCCTGTTCACTCCCACCGCCGCCGAGGTGATGGCCGGGCGGAATCCGGAAGTCTCCTACCCCTGGATTCCCAGCTTCGGTGTCGACCTGGCGCTGCGCGCCGACGGAATCGGTGTCGTGTTCACCTATATCGCGCTGATCATCGGTTCGGTCGTGTTCATCTATTCGACGCGCTATCTCAGCCCCGGACGCAATACGAGCTTCTATTGGCTGATGGTGATCTTCACATTCTCCATGGTCGCCCTCGTGCTCACCAACGATGTGCTCGTGCTGTTCGTGTGCTGGGAGCTGACGTCCCTGGCGTCGTTCTTCCTCATCGCCCGGTCCGGATCCCCGGGGCAGGCACCGGCCCTGCGGACGATGTTCTTCACCTTCATCGGCGGCCTCAGTCTGCTGGTGGCCACCGGAGTGATCATCGCCGTGACCGGGACGACGAACCTCGCCGAAGCGATCAGCTCCCCGGTGTGGGCGGGCCAGCCCGAAGTCACGACGCTCGTGGCTCTGCTCGTCGGCGTCGCAGCCATGACGAAGTCGGCTCAGTTCCCGTTCCACCCATGGCTGCCCGATGCGATGGCCGCCGCCACCCCTGTTTCGGCCTATCTGCATGCCGCAGCCGTCGTCAAGGCCGGCATCTTCCTCATGCTCCGGTTCTCACCGACCTTCCACGCCACACCGGCATGGAACGTCCTGCTCGTGACGGCAGGACTCCTCACTGCCTGCCTGGGCGGCTGGTTCGCGCTCAATCAACATGACGTGAAGAAGCTCATGGCGTATTCGACCGTGTCCCAACTCGGTCTCATCACCGCGGTCATCGGCGTCGGCACCGAGGCCGCGATCGCCGCCGCCACCCTCCACGTCATCGCGCATGCACTGTTCAAGTCGGGTCTGTTCATGATGGTCGGCGTCGTCGACCACCTCGCCGGTACCAGAGACCTCGCACGGATTCCGAAACTCATACGCACCGCCCCTGCGGCGTTCACGGTGATGATCATCGGCTGTGCGTCCATGGCCGGGATTCCGCCGCTGTTGGGATTCGTGTCCAAGGAGGCTCTGTTCACTGCGCTGGGGGAGACCCCGGGCGGGCCCTGGGCCGGTTGGGTGGCTCTGTTCGTCGCCGTGGGTGCCTCGGTGCTCACCTTCGCCTATTGCGCGAAGACCGTCTGGGGCAGCTTCATCGACGGTCGCGAACCCGAGGAGCGCCGCATCCACCGCAGTTCACCCGTCATGCTCATCGCAGCGGCCCTGCCGATCCTGGCGTCGGTGCCGCTGAGCTTCGTCCTGTTCCTCCTCGACACCCCGCTCGACAACGTGGTGCGGGCGGCGGTGCCGACAGCCTCGGAACACGTGCACCTGGCGCTGTGGCACGGACTCAACATCGAACTGCTCGCCTCCGGACTCATCATCGTCATCGGCGTGTTCATCATCCTCCGCCGGTCACGAGTCTTCGTCTTCTTCCACAAGGCCACGCTGCCCTTCGACGGATCCGATGTCATCGACTCGCTGACCAAGACTCTCAAACGCCTGGGATACGGGCTCTCCGCCTTCGTCCGTCCCACGAACTCAGGGCCCTATCTCGCTCTGTCCCTGGGCGGACTGAGTGTGCTCGCCATCGGGGCCGTACCTGTCGTCTTCGCCGATCTGCCGCCGCTGCAGGAGAACCTCAGCCGTCCGGTGGACGTCATTCTGCTCATCCTCATCACCGTGGCTGTGCTCGTCCTCTGCACCTCGCACTCACGACTGACCACCGTTGTGGCGCTCTCGGCCATCGGCATCCTCGCCACCGTGCAGATCCTCGCTCTCGGCGCCCCCGACGTCACCCTGACACAGCTGCTCGTCGAAGCGATGACGATCATCGTCATCATGCTCGTGCTGCAAAAGCTGCCGCGGTCATTCTGGAAGTACCCGAAGCGCAAGCAGACCCCGCGTCTGCTCCTGGCGATCATCGTCGGCGCGAGCGTCGCCGGACTGACTCTGGCGCTCAACGGCCGTCGGGAACGCTCCGCCCTCGGCCAGTACTATCTCGACAAGGCTCCGGAGATCAGCGGCGGAGACAACATCGTCAATACCATCCTCGTTGAATTCCGTGCACTCGACACCCTCGGTGAGCTGACCGTCCTCGGCATGGCCGGAATCGCGATCGTTGCGGTGATGTCGACGGTCAAGGACAAGTTCATCGACCCGCCGGCCGAGAACATCCCGGAACCGCCCAGGCCCCCGTGGGTGTCGATCCGCCCCAAGGGCACAACCGCATATCGAGCTGTCCACGAGGCGTGGCCGAACGTCATCCCTCTGCAGCTGACCCTGAAGGTCCTCGGGCCGCTGCTGGCGCTGAGCTCCCTGCTCATCTTCTGGCGCGGTCACAACTCTCCGGGAGGCGGATTCATCGCCGCCCTCGTCGGTTCCGCCGTCATCGGTCTGGCCTACCTGTCCACGCCGAAGGACCGGGCGCTCGGTCCGCCGCGTGCGCCCCTCTACCTCATCGGCTCCGGAGTCGCCACGGCGGTGGTCGCAGGAGTCATCGGTCTCCTGTTCGCGGGTTCGTTCCTCCAGCCGATGCACACGGAATTCGCCGGTCAGCATTGGACAACATCGATGCTCTTCGACGTCGGCGTCTACTTGGCGGTGCTCGGGCTCATGCTGCTCTCGTTCAACCTCCTCGGTGTCTCGGACTCCGCGGCCACGCCGGCCGGAGACGATGTGCTCACCAACGGCATCATCCGCCGCGACGTCGAACGCACCCGCGAACGTGCCGATGAGCTGCTCTACGGTGAGCTGAGCGGTCCGATGGAGGCCATCCGCGGGGAACGCCCCGAACGCAGCCGCCGCCGCGGCGCCGAAGAGTCCGGGGAGGCGAAGGTGCGCGCGAATTCGACGCATATCCTCCACGGGGATCCACCGGCCGACGGGGATGAGGAGGAAGCATGATCTTGGCACTGACGATCGGCGTCCTCACCGCAGGCGGCGTCTACCTCATGATGCAGCGCTCCATGGTCCGGGGAGTCTTCGGACTCACCCTCATCTCCCATGCCGCGAACTTCATCCTGCTCTCGGCTGGAGTCGGCGCGTGGAGAGGCGAACCTCTGGCCGGGCGCGGTGACCTCGCCGAGGCGGCCGATCCGCTGCCTCAGGCCTTCGTCCTCACCGCCATCGTCATCACCTTGGCGGTGACGATCTTCATGCTCGCCCTGGCCGTGCTCGGCCACGACGACGACCAGAAACGCAATCCCGAGACAGGGGAGGAGCGCGACTCATGAACTCCGCACTGCTCCTCCTGCTCATCGGCATCCCGCTCCTGGCCTCCGCGGTGAGCGTGCTCATCACCTCGCGCACCTTCGACCGGCTGCTCCTGCTCGCTGTTCCTGTGCTTGTCGGCGGCAGCGGCATCGTTCTGCTCGGGGTGCACGCCTCGACCCCGGTGATCGCCCATTCGGTCGGTGACTATGTGCCCGGCCTGGCGATCGTGTTCGTCTCGGACACGTTCACCGCTCTCATGCTCGTGCTCACCTCGCTCGTGGCGGTCGTCAGCAGCCTGTTCCTCATCTCCACCGGAGAGGACCAGTACAGATTCGTCCCGGCTCTCATCCTGATGATGCTCACCGGCGTCTATGGTGCGCTGCTGACCGGTGATCTGTTCAACTTCTTCGTCTTCGTCGAAGTGATGATGCTGCCCGCCTATGCTCTCATCGCCGTCACCGGCACCTGGCGCAGGCTCGGCATCGGACGTCTCTACGTCATGGTCAACCTGCTCACCTCGACGATGCTGCTCATCGGCGTCGGCTTCGTCTACGGTGCCACCGGAACCGTCAACCTCGCCGTCCTGGCGGATCAGGGCAGTCCGACCGGGCAGGCCGGGATCGCGCTGGGCGTGGTGCTGCTCTCCCTGTTCATCAAGGCCGGCGGCGCGCCCTTCCACGGGTGGCTCGTCCGCACCTATCCGAACACCTCGGCGGGCATGATGTCGCTGTTCTCCGGCCTGCATTCGAAGGTCGGGCTCTATGCGATCTACCGCATCTACACCACCGTCTACGGTGAACCTGCCTCGTGGGCGACCGTCATCCTCATCGTCGCCGTGGCCAGCATCCTCATCGGCGCGATCTCCGGGTTCGGTCAGGTGCGGGTGCGCAATGTGCTCGGATTCCAGATGACTGCGGGCGTCGGCCACATCCTCATCGGCGTCACCCTGCTGACTTCGGCGGCCCTCGGCGCCGGTGCCTTCTACATGATGCACCACATGATCACGATGGCAGGCCTCCTGCTCATCATGGGTGCAGTCGAACAGACCTACGGCACCGGTTCCTTCCGCAAGCTCTCGGGACTCGCCTCACGGGAGCGGTGGGCGACCGTCCTCATGATCCTCGGACTCTTCTCCCTCGTCGGTCTGCCACCGACGTCGGGACTGTGGGGCAAGGTCGGACTCGTCAGGGCCTCCACGGACATCGGCGGCGGCTTCGGATGGGTCCTGGTCGCCGTCATCGTCGCGGGCGCACTGATCAGCCTGCTGGCGCTTCAGCGCACCTGGCGCAACACCTTCTGGGGACCGCCGATGCAGACGTACCGTCCGGACTCGGCTGAGACCGGGCGTGCCCCGGCCGAACCGATCATGCGCAGCGTGCGCATTCCGGCCAGTCTGCTGGTGCCCGCCACGATCATGATCGGGCTGTCCGTCGCGCTCTTCTGCTTCCCGGAGCCGCTGCTCGCCCTCACACACAGGGCAGCCGAAGGTCTGCTCGACCACAGCGACTACATCGAGGCGGTGATGGCACCGTGATGCGAATCATCCACGGCATCGCGTACGTCGGCTTCATCGTCTGGGCGATCATCACGGGTTCGGCGACCATCATCTCCCGACTCTTCCGCAGCGACTACGCCCAGCCGATGATCGTCGAACTGCCGATGCGCTGCGCCACCGACCTCGAAGTCACGCTCTTCGCGTCGTCGATCACCATCACTCCCGGCACCCTGGTGACGGCGATCGCCGCAGGCACGTCGACGACCCCGCCGGTGATCTTCGTCCATGCTCTGTTCGAGGAGTTGGAGGAATCCGCTCTCGACGGACTCATCGATATGGAATCCCGACTGCTGTCCATGACCCGCGGACGAGCACCGGGGCCACACACCGATCCGCAGGGAGGCCGTCCGTGATCGTCATCGCAAGCATCTGTGCGGTCATCCTCGCCGCCGCCATCATCATCGGCCTCATCCGCGTGCTCACCGCTCGCGATCAGGGCTCACGCGCGGTGGTCTCGGACCTCATCTACTTCTCGGCGATCGCCATCGTCACCATGCTCGGCATCACCGTGTCCTCATCGATCGTCCTCGATGTGATCTTCCTGTCGTCCATGGTGGGGATCCTCGCCACGATCGCTCTGTCCCGAATCCTCACGAGGGGGCACCGCTGATGAATGAAGCACTCGCCACGACCCTCGTCGGGATCTTCGGAATCACCGGCTCCCTGCTGCTGCTCGGCTCGGCTCTGGCGATGTTCAGGGTCCGTGATGCGCTGTCTCGGATCAATGTGTTCTCTCCGGCCACTGGACTGGGCATGCCGTTCATCGTCATCGCGGCCTTCATCTACGACCTCTACGCGTCCGGGTTCTCCTGGAGTTCGCTGATCATGGCGGTCATCGCCGTGCTGTGCCTGATCATCGTGTCCTCGGTTGCGAGCAACACCTTGGCCAGGTCGACGGTGCTGTCCGGACAGCCGGTGTTCCGGAAGACGTCACCGAATCGGCTGGCAGCGCCGCCTGAAGGGGTTGTCGACATCGACCCCGACGCCAAGGATTCCTGAGCCGACTCAGTCAGTTGGGTCTGCCCGGCCATTGATCACGTGAGCTCAGTCCCGTCCGGTCGTGCGCATCGTGATGTTGATCCTGCCCCCGCCGAGGTGGTTCAGTCGTCCCGCATCCGGTGCGGTTCCCGGCTGGATCGACCTGACCCCGTGGTAGGCGAAGCGGGCCGGGCCGCCGAAGACGAAGGCGTCACCCGAGGCCAGTCGCAGATCCTCGAAGGGACGGTTGCGGGTCTCCGTGTTGCCGAACCGGAAGAGGCAGGTATCGCCCAACGACAGTGAGACGACAGGGGCAGGATCGAATTCGTCCTTGTCTTGGTGCATGCCCATCTTCGCGTGCTCGTCGTAGTAGTTCACGAGGGCCACATCCGGGTGGTAGTCGGCGGGGTCGAATCCCCACGCGGCGGCGGTACCCGGGGCGAGATCCCGTGCGTCCTCGACGACCGCTGCTGCGGACTGCAGAACCTGGCGGCCCAGACGAGTCATCCAATCGGGGAAGGGCAGCACCACCTTGTCGTTGACGTCGACGGCGCGGCGGTCGTAGCGCCCGGGCTGCCAATGCCAGCCCAGCCCGATCGTCGTGACACTCATCGGATGCCCTGCGATCGTCGTCGCATGGGGAGGAACCGGACCGGACTGCCAATCGGCATAGCGGGCGATGATCCACTGCTGTGCCTCGTCGGTGAGGAAACCCGGTACCCAGACCGCGCCGGGGGCGACGATTCTCGGTCGGCGGTCGAAGGCCTCATCGGCGAAGAGCGAATCCATGTCTACCAGGATGCCAGAGCCGGTTCTAGAATGATCACGAGACCTGAGGAGTCGCGATGAACGCAGCCGATCCGCAATTGATCTTCCTCCACGGCGCCGGTGAGCGCGCCGACGTCTGGGACGACATCATCGCCGAACTGCCGGCCGATTGGTCGTGCGACGCCATCGACCTCGGCGCACTCGACGCGCTGATTCTCTCCGGTGGACAGGTGAGGCCGCCGAAGTGGATGATGCGCCTGCAATGGCAGATCTCCATTCGACTGCCGGAGCGGGCGTTCGTCGCATACGGTTCGACGAAGTCCGAGACCTTGGCCATGTACGCGGCGGTCGAAGCCGCCGATCTGCGGGACCGCCTCGGCGAGGTGGGGGTGCCGACTGCGGTGTGGTGCGGAACGCGGGACATCGCGAACAGGCCTGCGGCCAGGGAGCTGGCGGACGGCATCGACGGAGCCGAACTCCGGCTCGTCCCCGGGATGGGCCATGACTGGCACCGCAGTCATCCGGCGGCGTTCGCCGCGCACCTGCGCGAATTCCTCTCAGCCATGTCGGGACGCACGCCGCGGGGCCGGTGACATTCGGTCACCGGCCCCGCGGAGTCGACGATGGATCGCCGATCGGTCCGACTCGGACGTCCTCGGACTCAGAGTTCGCCGACTGGCACCTGTTCGTCGGCGAGACGGTCGGCGCTGACTTCTTTGCCGATGAGGGCGCGGAGCTCGTCTCCGTAGTCCCAGACATTGACGTTCATGGCCGCGGTGACCTTGCCGCCTCGGTGCCAGAATACGATGAATTCGCCGCTGGACTTGTCGCCGCGGATGACGACGTCGTCCTCGGATCCGCCTCGACCGACGTATTCCATGCCGAGGTCGAACTGGTCGGTGTAGAAATACGGCTGCCAGTTGTAGGACTTGGTCCCGCCGCTGATCGTCGAGGCCGCGACCTCGGCCTGGCGAACTGCATTGTCCCAGTGTTCGACGCGCAGGCGTTCACCGCTCAGGACGTTCTTCGCATTCGCGATATCGCCGATGGCCAGGATGCTGCCGTCAGAGGTGCGCATCTGTTCGTCGACGATCACGCCGTTCTCTGTCGTCAAACCCGCCGAGGAGGCCAGATCGACGGCGGGATCCGCGCCGATTCCGATGACGACGAGATCGGCGGGAACACTTCCGGCGGACGTTTCGACGGCCTCGACCGCGGAGTCACCGGTGAAGGCTGTCGTGTCCGCGTTCTTGAGGAAGTTCACTCCGTTCTTTCGGTGCAGGTTTTCGAAGTACTCTCCGAGTTCCTGCCCGAGGACACCGGAGAGCGGGGGAGCATCGGTGTGGAGGATGACCGTGACATCGCAGCCGTGGGACTTCGCTGCTGCCGCAACTTCGAGGCCGATCCAGCCGCCGCCGATGATCGCGACCTTCTTGCCCTCGCCGAACTGAGACCGGATGGCCACGGCATCCCCGGCGTCGCGGAGAGTGTGGATATTGCCCAGTTGAGCGCCGGGGGCATCGAGTGTGCGGGGCACCGATCCGGTCGCGAGGATCACCTGACCATAGGACAGATCTCCTCCGTCATCGAGGGTGAGAGTCTGAGCATCTGTGTCGATCGAGGTCACCGAGGTGCCGAAGAACGCCTCGACGTCGTGGGCCGAGTACCAGTCTTCTCCGCGGAGGGCCGAGTCGGCGGGATCCGAACCCTCGATCATTACCTTCTTCGACAGGTCCGGGCGGTAGTACGGAGCCGCGGGATCGGTGCCGACGAGCGCGATCCGAGCGGTGTAACCGGCATCCCGCAGCGATTCGACCACGGTGCCTCCTGCCAGGCCTGCGCCGATGACGACTGTTCCGAATTCTTCTGCCATTGTCGGTCCTTTCGTAGAGGGGACTCTGTTTCGACTGTACTCGCCGAGATCAAGTGGCTCCACCGGGCCCGCCCCAGGTGACACACTGTGCCTCACGAGGTCCCATACCGCTCGTGCGATTTTGATCAAGGGCAGGGGGCAGGCGTAAGCTGAAGTCGAAAAGGGGCTTTAGCTCAGTTGGTAGAGCGTTTCGTTCGCAATGAAAAGGTCAGGGGTTCGATTCCCCTAAGCTCCACACATTTCCCCGTTGATTCGCTCGACGCCGTATCTTGCTGTGTGGATCTCGTGCAATCGGGGCGCGCCTCTGTGGCAGGGGACGGTTCGAAGCGAGCAGAGTCAGGACGGACGTGGAATGAACACGAAGACGGCGATCATGACCGGCATCCTCGGCCTTGCCGGGATTGCCCACTTCTCCCGACCCCACCTCTTCGACTCCATCGTCCCGCCTCGGTTGGGCAATCCACGATTCTGGACCTACGCCAGCGGCATCGCCGAACTCGGTTGTGCAGGACTGTTGGCCATCCCGGCCACCCGGCGCCTCGGCGGTGTCGCTTCTGCCGCGCTCATGGTCGGCGTCTTCCCGGCCAACATCTACACAGTCGTCAAGCAATGGGACAATCCGAAGGGCCGAGCCATCGCCTGTGCGAGACTGCCTCTGCAGATCCCGCTCGTGTGGGCATCGGCGGCGATTGCCGCTGACACCGACTGATTCTCCACCTGCGCACCCGATCCTCCCGCTGCGATCAGTCCTGGGCTGACCGGTCGCGGCACCCCCTGCGCGCCGCCCGTCGTCCTCGCAGAACGAAGACCTGGCTGCGAGGTTCCGGATCATCTGTTGCAGGTCCTGACCAACCGTGACATATTCGACTCATGGTGGGGAATCTTCCAAGCAATGTCGAGACTTTGTCCGGAATGCACTTCTCTGCGGCCACAGCTGCCTTCCAGGTCGAAGGGGCGCGCAGCGCAGGTGGTCGCGGCCGCAGCATCTGGGATGACTTCGTTGACACTCCCGGCAACATCCTCGACGGCAGCGCTGCCGAACCCGGTCCCGACAGCTACCACCGCTTCGATGACGACGTTGCGATGCTTGCCGACCTCGGTGTCGACCGGTACCGGTTCTCCATCTCCTGGACCCGTGTCATTCCGAATGCTGGGACTGACGCCTCGGTGAATTCGGCTGGTCTCGACTACTACGACCGCCTTGTCGACGGACTGCTCGCCGCCGGGATCACACCGGAACCGACGCTCTACCACTGGGACCTGCCGGTCGCCCTGGAAGCGAAAGGCGGATGGCTCAATCGCGACACGGCTCACCGCTTCGGTGAATATGCGGAAGTGGTTGCCGGTCGCCTCGGTGACCGTGTCCGTCATTGGTACACGATCAACGAACCCGCATCGACATCGCTGCAGGGCTATGCGCTGGGGGAACTGGCACCCGGACATACTCTGCTCTTCGATTCCCTGCCCACCGTCCACCACCAGCTGCTGGCCCACGGGATCGCCGCTCCCATACTGCGCGGGCACGGCGCAGTTCAAGCGGTGCCGACGCTCAACCACAGTCTCGTCCTCCCCGCTTCCGAGTCTGCCGACGACCATGCCGCGGCCGACCTGCTCGATGTGATTCACAACCGCCTCTTCGCCGACCCGCTGCTGCTGGGCACCTATCCCGACCTCAGCGACTTCGGCGTCGAACTGCCCATCGCCGACGGCGATATGGACCTCATCTCCATACCGAACGAGGTCTACGGCTTCAACTACTACAATCCGACCACGGTCCGTGCCTCGGCAGGACCCGTGCCGTTCGAGATGGTGCCCACCCCCGGAGCGACCGTGACCGGGTTCGGTCCCATGTGGCCGATCCGCCCGGATACGATGCGCGACTTCCTCATCGACATGGCCCGGCGCTACGGGTCGGCGTTGCCCCCGACCATCATCACCGAGAACGGAGCTTCGTTCCCCGAACCCGACACCACCGATACGGAGATCGTTGATTCCGAGCGGATCGACTATCTGCGTGACCACCTCGGCGCGGTGATCGAAGCGAAGTCAGCAGGCGTGCGCATCGACGGATACACCGTCTGGTCGCTGCTGGACAATTTCGAATGGGCCGATGGATGGAGCCAGCGTTTCGGCCTCGTTCATGTCGATATGAACACCGGAACGCGGACACCGAAGGCGTCCTTTCGCTGGTATCGGGATCTCATCTCCGCGGTTCGGCCATGAGCGCGATCAGCCCTCCGCCTCACCCAGGCGGCTCCGTTTCGCGAGCACGTGTATCGGTTGGGTGGATGGTGTGGTTCACACTCGCCTGGTTGGCGATCTGGACGGTTCAGCTGACACCGATCCAACTCCTCCTGCCACTTCAGCTCGACACTCAGAGCGGACACTGGATCGACGGAGTCGTCTGGTCCGGACTCGTCCTCTCGGCCGGCGGCCTGGCAGGTATCGCTGCCGCCCCCGTGGCCGGTCGGCTCTCTGACCGCACCCGTTCGCGGTACGGTCGGAGACGTCCTTGGGCGATCGGAGGATCGGTGCTCGCCGCACTCGGTCTCGTCCTCACCGGCAGCGCGGAAGGACCCCTGCTGGTCGGGGCGGCGTGGGTGGTCACCTCGGTCGGCGTATCCGTGGCTTCTTCGGCGCTGACTGCACTCATCGCCGATCAGCTCGATGACCAGCGCGGTGCAGCGTCCGCTGCGGCCAGCTCGGCTCAAGCCGTCGGCGTCGTCGTCGGCGTCGCCGCGATCGTGCTGCTCGGCCTGAGCGCCGGCCCGTCCTATGCGGTGCTGGCCTGCTTCATCCTCGTCATCGGCACGGTCACTGCGCTGCTGCTGCCCGATCCGCCGCTGCCGCACGAAGCCGTGCTCGAGTTCCATGCTCGTCGTGAGCTCATTCGGCCACGGGTGTCCTCACTCGTCGACCCGCGCTTCACCCGGCTGCTCCTCAGCCGCTTCATCGTCAATGTCGGCAATTCGTTCGGAACGTCGCTGCTGCTGTTCTTCCTGCTCTACGGGATCATGATCCCCGCCGCCGACGCCGAGAACCGCCTGCTCATCCTCATCGTCATCTACACCGTCTTCGTGGTGGCCGCCTCGATCCTCGTCGGCATGGTCACGGACAGACGAGGCAGCCGACGCTTCTGGACAGTCGTCGCCGCACTCGTCCAGGCCTGTTCGGGAATCATCATCCTCATCAGCCCGAACTTCACCATGACAGCAGTGGCGGCCGGAGTCATGGGTGCCGGATATGGAGCCTATATGGCGGTCAGTCTCGCCCTGGCCACGGATCTGCTGCTCGACCCGGACGACCATGCTCGCGACCTCAGTCTCGTCAACAGTTCCGCGAACCTCGGCCAGCTGATCGGTCCGCTCCTGGGCGCCGGGCTCGTTGCCTTGGTCGGTGGGTTCTGGCTGCTCTTCGCGGCCGCCGCGGTCGTCTCCGTGCTTGGGGCAGGACTGACGCTGACTGTGCACCCCTCACGTGCCGTGCTGCGGGCTCCGCAGCCGGACTGATGCCCATCCGACTCGTCGGTCGGATGGGGCCTGGCTTAAGCCAGCCCGAGCAGCTTTCCGCTCTTCGACAACTCCGGGTCCGTGCAAGAGGACAGGTCGAAGCAGCAGGGACGACGTTTGCCGGACTCGAGCTTCGAAATTGCGACGTCGACACGGCGTGCACGTGTATCGGCGTTCTTCGTCGATTTGATCCAGCGCACCCATTCCCACCGGGCCATCGGCGTGAGACCGGCCCAGACATCGTCGAGATCACCGGCACTATCGAGAGCCGCACGGAGGTCCGAGGGAACCGTCACCTCCGGCCAGTTCTTCGTCGGAGTCAGGCCGACCTCGACCTCAGCTCCTTCTCTCTTCCCAAGCTTCTCCCACTGGTCGTCATCGAGACTGATCCAATGGCCGCGACGTCCGTCGGGTTCGATGACAGTGCTGAATTCGGTGCCATCGAGGGTGCCCGTGACTGCGACCTGTCCGCGTGAGGGCAGCTGATCGCTGGCGTCCTGAGGCAGGCGCAGAATCGGGCGGTCGTAGAGCAGCTCGGCGTTCGCAGTGAAAGTGACGTCGACAGTCGTGGCGGTCATGGTGACTCCTCCTAGAACGGATGCTCGGGCCGGAACACTCGGCTTCGACCGAAGCGATGACTTTCAGAATAGCCGCCCGAGCCTGGGCTGACTTCTCGATTTCTGATTTGTTCGAAAGCGTTGCGGACCGGTAGTTCTCGTCACTGCCGGTCCGCTGCGTCCGGTGTAGGAGCGGTCTTCTCCGCAACCGAGGGTGAAGGTTCAGCCGATCGCCCGACCGACCCAATCGGGGCGCTCCATGTCGATCTGTGAGATCCGTTCCGCCACGGTGTCCGGGAAGGGCACGACTCGGTCCGAGGTCTGATCGACGTGGAGGGCCATGATCTCTTCGGTCGATACGAGCCGGTCACCGACGTACATCTCATAGGCCAGGTGCAGCTTCTTCTCAGCGGCACTCACGAGGTGCGGGACGACGGTGATCCTGTCGCCGAGGGCCACCTCGTCGAGGTAGCGGATATGGGATTCGACGGTATACAGGGACGCTTTCGCACTATCCCGGTAGACGGCATCGAGGCCGAGCTGATCCATCACCTGATCGGTGGCGAAACCGAACACGAGGACGTAGAAGGCTTCGGACATGTGCCCGTTGTAATCGATCCACTCGGACACGACCTCGGCGCTGTACGTACCAAGTGTCGTCGCCGAGGCGGTCCGCGCCGTCGATGCAGATGCTGGGGGAGCAGCGGCAGAGGGTGGGGGAGAGACCGCCGGGCCTTCTGCCGACTCACCGTCAACGGAGCCTGCCGTGGTGGTGGCCAACTGGTCGGTGAGCCGGCGCAGGGCGATGATTCCGGCATCGCGATGCGCCACGAGGTCGGCGATGGAGCGGTCACCGGCCTCGATATCGCAGCCGGCCACGACATCATCACGCAGCCGTTGACTGAGCTCCGGAGCGGTCAGCCGCGTCCACGGAGACTTCAGTGAGGGGCCGAAATGATCGAGCATATGCGCCATTCCGCCCTCGCCGCCGGCGAGGTGGAAGGTGAGCATCGGCCCCTGGAACGGCCACCGCAGACCAGGGCCGTCGGTGATCGAGCGGTCGATCTGCTCGACCGTGGCCTCGCCCTGCTCGACCATGTACAGAGCCTCGCGCCACTGAGCCTCCTGCAGACGGTTGGCGATGAAGCCGGGGACTTCGCGGTCCATGCGGATGACGGACTTGCCGATATGACTGAAGAAGCCGGCGGCCCAGTCGACAGCAGCAGCCGACGTGGACCGGCCGCCGACGACCTCGACCAAGGGGATGAGGTAGGGCGGGTTGAACGGGTGGCCGACGACGAGTCGTTCGGGGTGGGCCGCCTCGGTGGCCATTTCGGTCATGCTGTACCCCGAGGTCGACGAGCTGATCACGATATTCGGCGGGCAAGCCGCGTCGATCTGGGCGAGCAGACCGCGCTTGAGCGCGAGGTCCTCGGGAGCGGACTCCTGGACGAACCCGGTGCCTGCGACCGCCTCGGCGAGGTCGGTGTGCATCGACCAAGCGGTGTGGTCGGCTGACTCGACCATGTCGAGTTCGGCCAGGGCCGGCCAGGCCGCTTCGAGGAGGCGCGCGAACTTCTCACCGGCGTCCGGAGCCGGGTCCCAGATCTTCACCCGGTAGCCCTGTGCGAGGAAGTATGCGGCCCATCCGCCGCCGATCGTTCCAGCGCCGACGCAGGTGACGGTGTCGATGGCGTCGAAGCCGGGGAACTCCGGCGTGTCGGGAATGGGCGCGGCGGCGGTGGAATCGTTCACAGATCGCCTCCGGTGATGGTCGGTGTCTGCACGCGCAGATCGAGGATCTCGCGGGCCTCGTCGGGGGTGGCGACTGATGCGCCGAGACCGGTGATGATGTCGACGGCACGAGCGGTGAGATCGGCGTTCGTGGCCTTGACGCCCTTGGACATGTAGAGGTTGTCCTCGAGCCCCACGCGGGCATGCCCACCGGCGAGCACGGAGTGGGCCACCCACGGCAGCTGGTTGGCACCGATGGCAAATGACGTGAACTGCGCACCTTTGGGCAGCATGTTCACCATTGCAGCCAACAGGCCAGGATCGGCCGGAGCACCGTAGGGGATGCCCATGCACAGCTGGTACAGGGGCGGGGCGTCGATGAGTCCCTCCTCGACCAGCACATTGGCGAACCACAGATTGCCGGTGTCGAAGATCTCCAATTCGGGACGCACTCCCAGAGTCTGGATGCGCTTCGACCCTTCGCGCAGCATGTCGGGGGTCGAGACGTAGAGGTTCGAACCTTCGCCGAAGTTGAGGCTGCCGCAGTCGATCGTGCAGATCTCGGGCAGCAGCTCCTCGACGTGGGGGAGTCGGTCCAAGGCGTTGATGAGATCGGTGCCCGGCATCGTGGTCAGCGGATCCTGCGGATCGATGACGAGGTCGCCGCCCATCCCGGCGGTGAGGTTGATGACCGGGTCGACGTCGGAGGCGCGGATGCGGCGAACCACTTCGCGGTAGTAGGCGACTTCGCGCGAACCCTGTTTCGTCTCGAGGTCGCGGACGTGGATGTGGACCACCGACGCCCCGGCGCGGGCCGCCGCAATGGCATCGTTCGCAATCTCTTCGGGGCTGACAGGAACGTGTTCGCTCTTGCCGGTGGTGTCTCCGGCTCCCGTGACGGCACAGGTGAGGATGACCTTGCGGTTCATGATGACTCCTTCAGTCGATCGGCGGTTGTAGCGGTTGTGGGTTCTGTAGGATGCATGATGGCGCGATCGAGGTAGGAGCGCAGACGCCGGGAGAAGGTCTCGGTGTCCATCACCCCGGTGAGCACCTTGATTCCGAGTCCGTCGAGGAGGGAAGTGAGCTCGTCGGCCATGGCACGTGGATCACCGGCTCGGAAGCAGCCGGTGCGCTGACCGTCCTCGAGCGTCGTCTGCACGGTGCGCGACCAGCGTTCGTATCTGAGCGGATAGTTCGACAGGGCCGAATCTTCGAGGGCCATTCGAGTCCACGTCTGCAGCCAGATCGACCATTCGCCGCGTTCCGTGCGTCCCAGTGGGGACTGCAGCTTCAGCAGACTTTCGAGTCTCTGCGCGGGGTCCGCGATGTCGTCGAGCCACGCGATCTGACGGTCGAAGGCGAGTTTGACCGAATATTCGAGAGCGGCATCGAAGAGCTCGGATTTGTTGGCGAAGTAGTAATGGATGCTCGGCGCCGAGACCCCGGACGCCGCCGCGATATCGGCGATGCGCACCGCGTCGAAGCCGTACCGGCCGAACAGCGTCCACGCCGCCTCGGCGATCGTGCGTCTCGGGTTGGCGTCGTCGTCGCTGACTGCCGCGGCTGCCGAGTTCGGCGGAAGCGCGGAGACCTGGGACTCGTCGCCGAGCAGCCACCGGACGGTCACACCTGTGGCGGTGGCCACGCCGAGGAGCTCATCGGCAGTGAAGCGGCGGCGACCTGACAGCGCCTTGGAGAGCTTCGTCTCGTCGATGCCGATCACAGAGGCGATCTTGCGCTGCTTCAATCCGGACCGCCGGATGGCGTCCCGGACGCGGAGTCCGGTGGCCTCGGACCCCTTGCCGATCGTGCCGCGGGAATGATCCCCGGCTTCGGTCGTCTGCCCTCCTGTCATGGTGCCGAACCTACCTCAGCAACAAGTCCGTTCGCAAGTAAATATGAATAAGAGTCAGAACTTGCGATTAGTGATCATGGAGAGGAATTCGTGTCGATCCGAACCGTCCGAGGCACCACAAATCGGTTCTATGCGGTTAGTCTCGTTATCGGTAGGCGATCCCCATCACCATCGACCGCGCCGAGGAGCACCCATGACCGACAGTATTCATTCCCGCATGCACGTCGTCTCCGATGAGACCCGAAACCTCGTGAATCTCGTGCTCGAGTACTCGCGTCGTCGGACTCTGGCCGAGGACACTCCGCTCGACCATCCGACCTCGGAAGCCGAGCTGCGTCGACTGGCCGGTCCCACCGTCACCGAGGAGGGGCTGGGATCAGCTCGGGCGCTGGCGATCTTCGAGCACATCTTTGCTCCGGCCTGTATCTCCACCGACCATCCGAAGTATCTGTCGTTCATCCCCAGCGCTCCCACGAAGGCGGCTGTCGCCTTCGACCTCGTCGTCTCCGCCAGTGCTCTCTACGGCGGTTCGTGGCTCGAAGGTGCCGGAGTGGTCCATGCAGAGAACGAAGTCCTGCGCTGGCTGGCGGGAGAGTTCGGGCTGCCCGCTGGAGCCGGGGGAGTCTTCGTCCAAGGAGGTACGATCGGCAACCTCTCAGCTCTCGTCGCCGCCCGTAGCGCACAGAAGGAGAAGCTCGGTGAGACTCGGCCGGGACGCTGGGTGATCGTGTGCAGCGCCGAAGCCCACTCCTCGGTCGCCTCCGCTGCCGAGGTCATGGATGTCGATGTCGCCCCGGTGGCCACCGGCGAGGACGGGATCCTGCGTCCCGACGGTGTGCGTGAGGCCCTGCTCGAACACGGGGACGCCGTGATCGCGGTGGTGGCCACCTCGGGGACGACGAACTTCGGCACCATCGACGACATCGCGGGCATCGCCGCTCTCAAGGAGGAATTCGACTTCTGGCTGCACATCGACGGTGCCTACGGTCTGGCCGCGATGCTCTCGCCGCAGGCACGCCACAAGTTCGCCGGGGTGGAGAAGGCCGATTCGCTCATCGTCGACCCCCACAAATGGCTCTTCGCCCCTTTCGACGCCTGTGCGCTCATCTACCGCGATCCGAATTCGGGGAGGCGAGCGCACACGCAGAAGGCCGAGTACCTCGATACGCTCACCGACGCTCAGGATTGGAGCCCCTCTGACTTCGCCATCCAGCTCACGCGGCGGCCGCGCGGTCTGCCGCTGTGGTATTCGCTGGCCAGCTATGGCGCCGAAACGTATCGGGAGGCGATCGGCCATTCGATCGATCTGGCGCGTGAGATCGCCACTGAGATCAAGCATCGTGAGCACCTGCGGCTCGTGCGCGAACCCGAACTCTCGGTCGTCGTGTTCGAACGCGACGGTTGGCAGCGGTCGGACTATGACGCATGGTCGGATCGTCTGCTCGAGGATCAGCGCGCCTTCGTCGTCCCGAGCTCGCACCAGGGGCGGCCGAATGCCAGGTTCGCGATCGTCAATCCGCTGACGACGTTCGACGATCTCACCGACATCCTCGATTCGATGGAGTGAATGGATGCGTTTGATCCGTCCTTCACTGAGGTCCTCGATCTTCTGAGGGCCCCGCAGAGGTGACGGTTGCTCAGTCTTCGGGGACATCCTCGGCGGCGGTCGTCGGCTTCGACCGGTGACGGAGTTCGACGGTGAAGGCGGGAAGCAGAGCCTGGGTGATCGGGCCGATCCCCAAGGCATAGAGGACTGTGCCGACCCCGACGACTCCGCCGAGGAGCCAGCCCACGGCGACGACGCTGACTTCGATGAGGGTGCGCACCAGTCGGATCGAGCGTCCGGTCACGCGGGAGAGACCGGTCATCAGCCCATCGCGGGGGCCCGGCCCGAATTGGGAGCCGATGTACATCGCCGAGGCGGCCCCGTTGAGGACGACGCCCGCGACCATGAGCGCGATGTTCCACCCGAGTTCTTCGGGCCGGGGCAGGAACAAGCGGGTGAGGTCGAGCGCCGGCCCGACGAGGAGGGCATTGAGAATCGTGCCGATCCCCGGCTGCTGGCGCAGCGGGATCCAGATGAGCAGTACGAGGAACGCGAGAATCGTGATGATGGTGCCGAAGGTCAGCGGCACGTGCTTCTGAATGCCAGAGTGGAGGACGTCCCACGGCATCATGCCCAAGCCCGCGTTGACCATCATCGCCATCGAGGCACCGAAGAGGTAGAGGCCGAGGAGCAGCTGGGGGAGACGCCGCCACAGCCGTCCGCCGCGCAGCTGTGCGATGGGACCGACGTTGGCCAGCTGACGCCTCGGGGCTCTCATCTTCGTCATGTGGTGGCTTTCTGAGGGGTGCGATCAGAGGGACAATTCCATCATGACCGAAATTGGTCTTGTGCGATATAGCCACTTCGTGGAAAGTGGTCCCATGAGGTCAGAACCATGAGCACACCGGTCCTGGGAGCCAAACGACTCATCGGCATCATCGGAGACGGACCGTGGAAGGCGCCCGCATACGAATCGCTGGCCGCCGCAGTGGCCGCGGCGATCACCGACGGACGACTCCCGGTCGGCACGAGGCTGCCGAGCGAACGCGAACTCGCAGCCGCCTCCGGTCTCTCGCGGACGACGACGGGACGGGCGTACGCTCAGCTGCGGGAACAGGAATACATTCTCACTC
Source organism: Brevibacterium sp. MGP-B1 (assembly GCF_057766545.1). Taxonomy (NCBI): domain Bacteria; kingdom Bacillati; phylum Actinomycetota; class Actinomycetes; order Micrococcales; family Brevibacteriaceae; genus Brevibacterium; species Brevibacterium sp. MGP-B1. Next base: position 1,107,484 of record NZ_CM173407.1, read on the forward strand.
GCCGAGGCTCCGGCAGCATCGTTCAGCTGCCCAGCGTCCCGGGCGGCCGTATCGACCACCTGCTCTCACCTGCCGGCGGCGACGAGTCGGAGGTCGATCTCACGTGCACCGCTCCGGTCGCACCTCCGGATATCCTCGACGCCTACGACCGGGCACTGTCACGTTTGGGTGCCTACCTGCCCGGCACCGGGTACTATCCTTCCGGGCTGCCGGTGCTGCGGGAGATCATCGCCGATCGCTATACCCGGCGCGGCGCCCCGACCGACCCCGATCAGATCCTCATCACCTCCGGGGCACTCGGCGGTGCGGCCATCGCCGTCCGCGCCCTCCTCGACGTCGAACCGCATGAGTCCGCGCGCCTCGGCGGGGCACGGTCGGCCTCGCGGGTGCTCATCGAAAGCCCCACCTATCCGAATGCGATCGCCACACTCGAAGGCGCGGGCGCCGCTCTCGTGACCTACCCCCTCGAGTTCGGAACTCAGGGGCACCATTGGGACATCGACGCCATGGAGCAGCTGATGGGACAGACACGTCCGCGCAGCGCCTATCTCATCCCCGACTTCCACAATCCGACCGGCGCACTGCTGCCCGAAGCCCAGCGCAGTGAGCTCGCGGAGGCTCTTCGTCGGCATCGAGTCGTCCCCGTCTTCGACGAATCCCTCGTCGAACTGGAACTCGAGGACGGCAGGATGGCCACCCCGATGTCCGCGCTGATCACGGACGCGGTGACAGTGGGCAGTGTGAGCAAGATCTATTGGGGAGGCCTGCGCATCGGATGGATGCGCATTCCCCGCCACCGGATAGGTCATTTCGCGTCCTCCCGGCTCGGACTCGACCTGGGAGCACCGGTCCTCGAACAGCTCGTCACGGTCGAACTCATGAGCAATCACGATGCTGTCGTCGCCGACTGCCGCTCCCGACTCAGAGCCGCCCGAGACCTGCTCGCCGCACAGGTGAGGTCATGGCTGCCCGAGTGGAAGCTCATCGTCCCCTCCGGTGGAATGGCGCTGTGGGCAGAACTGCCGGAGGCACGTTCCGGGGTACTCTCGATCGCCGCCAGAAACCACGGTCTCCGCCTCGTCGCAGGGCCGAACTTCGCCCCCGCCGGTGGACTCGATCGGTGGGTGCGCCTGCCCTATACGGTGACGGAGAGCGAATTGCAGCAGGTGGGGCCGCGACTGGCCGCAGCCTGGGAGGAAGCCAAATCGATGACCGGACGTGGACCGACCGACCGGGCCCGCATCGTGGCGTGAACACCGCGGGCACGCAGGGAAAACCTGAGTACGATGACCGTATGGGAGACGACAGCGGACTCAGTCACGATGGGCAGTACTCGACGGCGACGACCGTCGGGGAGTTCCGAGCCAATATCGCCGAGGTGAAGCGCCGGATCGCCGCTGCCGCCGAGCGCGCCGGCCGGGACCGCGCCGACATCGAGCTGCTTCCAGTGAGCAAAACCGTACCCCAGGAACGCATCCGCCTCGCCGTCGCCGCCGGTTGTGCGAAGTTGGGTGAGAACAAGGTTCAGGAGGCCCACCGCAAATCCGAGGAGATGGCCGACCTCGACATCCATTGGGCAGTGATCGGGCACCTCCAGTCGAACAAAGCCAAGGACGTGGCGAAGTTCGCCAGCGAATTCCAGGCGCTCGACCGACTCAAGGTCGCCAGAGCCCTCGACCGTCGACTCGAAGCGGAAGGCCGCAGCCTCGACGTGTATGTCCAGGTCAACACCTCCTCTGAGGACTCCAAATTCGGCATGCCGCCGGAAGCGCTCCTCGACTTCCTCAAGGAGGTACGAGCCTGCGAGACTCTCAAGGTCCAGGGACTGATGACTTTGGCAGTCTTCTCCTCGGATATCGACCGTGTCCGTCCCTGCTTCCAGCTTCTGCGCGGTCTGCGCGACCAGGTTCGCGAAACCGATCCCGACCTTCTCGGCCCGGGGCGGCTGTCGATGGGCATGTCCGGTGACTTCGAAGTGGCCATCGAAGAGGGCGCAGACTGCGTCCGTGTGGGGCAGGCCATCTTCGGTCGACGAGCGCTGCCGGACTCCCACCACTGGCCCGAAGCCGACTGAACGGCCGACCGGCTGTGCCTCCTTCCCACCCGGAGTCCGGACGTGACAAGCCATCGGCTCAGACGAGTTCGGACGCCGTTCGCAGCCCCTCGACGCAGACGCTCTGGTGGTTCGGCGGTGCCGTGCTCGGCGTCATCCTCGGTGCGGGTATCTCCGGATTCGCCGCTCTGGCCGAAACCGCTCTGACGCCGTGCCTCATCGCTCTGCTCTTCCTCACGTTCCTCGACATCCCCTTCGAAACGGGATTGCGTGCGGTTCGCGATCTGCCTCTTCTTGCCGTGACGGCGGGGTTGAACTTCCTCATCGTCCCGCTGGTGGTCGCCGGTCTCATCACGGTCTTCGACATCGCTGATCCGCTGCTGCCGGCTGTGCTCATCGTGCTGCTGTGTCCCTGCATCGACTACGTCATCGCATTCACACGCGCGGCCGGAGGTGCCGCCGATCGGCTGCTGATGCTCACTCCTGTGCTCATGATCGCTCAGCTGCTGTTGCTGCCAGTGATGCTGTGGGCGGTCACTGGAGAGCGGCTGAGCATCGATCTGCCTGTTCGCCCGCTCGTCGGCGCACTGGTGCTGTTCATCATCATTCCTCTTATGGCTGCCGTCGTCGTTCGTCGACTTGCCCGTCATACGCCACGATTGGAGCGGCCCCTTGCCGCGAGCGCACGTCTGATGGATCCGGTCATGACGCTGACGCTGCTCGTCATCGCTGCCTCGGTCACCCCTAGGATCGCCGGTTCCGCCGGACAATTGGGTACCGTGGCTGTCGTCTTCTTCGTCTTCGCCGTCTTGATGACCATGATCGGATGGGGCGCCACCCGGGCTCTGCACGTCGGTCCGCAGCGATCGCGTGCTGTGATCCTCTCCGTCGTCACGCGCAATTCCCTGGTCATGCTTCCGATCGTTCGTGCGATCACCGGGGAGGGCATCGGCCCTGCAGGGGTCGTGACGCAGACCCTCATCGAGCTTCTTGTCCTGATCGTCCTCGTGCGCGTCCTGCCTCGTCTGGTGCCGGCCACTGCCGTGACCGAAAACCGCTAGTAATGGTTCTCCTCGGAGCGGACAATGGAACTATGCTCACCTCCGACCAGTGCTATCAGGCAGTCACCTCCCGCGACCGCCGCTTTGATGGAATGTTCTTCACCGCGGTGCGTACCACCGGGATATTCTGCCGTCCGTCGTGTCCGGCGAGGACTCCGCAGCGGGAGAACGTGGACTTCTTCGTGACCGCCGCGGCCGCAGCAGATGCCGGTTTTCGGGCCTGCCGACGGTGCCGCCCGGATGCCAGTCCGAATTCGCCGCAGTGGGACACTCGCGGAGACGTCGTGGCCCGAGCCATGCGCCTCATCCGCGACGGTGCCGTCGACCGCGGGGGAGTCGAAACCCTCGCCGCCGAACTCGGGTACAGTACTCGCCAACTCGGGCGCCTCATCCATGCCGAGCTCGGTGCCGGACCTCTGGCGCTGGCTCGCACCGAACGGGTGCGCACTGCCAGGACACTCATCGAGTCCACCGCGATGCCGATGAGCGAGATCGCCTTCGCCGCCGGCTTCTCCAGCATCCGACAGTTCAACGACACCTTCCGCACGATGTATTCGATCAGCCCACGACAGCTGCGCAGAGCCGGTGCCGGGCATTCGGTGGCCGACGAAGTCGTACTCCGGTTGGCGTATCGCCCGCCGTTCGACTTCGCGCATCTGCTCGGGTATCTCGAGGCAAGAGCCGTTGTCGGGATCGAAAACGTCTCGGACGGCGCTTACACCCGGTCGATGCGGCTGGCTCACGGTCCCGCCGTGATCACGGTGCGGCAAGGGCACGGGGACTTCGTTGACTGCCGTATCCGCCTGGCCGACACCCGCGACCTCGGCAGCGCCGTCGCACGAGTCCGGCGCCTCCTCGACCTCGATGCCGACCCCGAGGCGATCGCCCATACACTGCGGTCGGCGGGCCTGCGCAGCCTCGTCGACGACCATCCGGGGCTTCGTTCGCCGGGCCACAGCGACCCTGTCGAACTGGCTCTGCGGACAGTCCTTGGACAGCAGATCTCCTTGGCCGCCGCCCGCACCCATCTGGAACGCCTTGTCTCAGGCGCAGGAGAATCACTGCCGAAGGAGCTGAGCTTCGGCGGAGTCGACAGAGTCTTTCCCACCGCGGAGGCGATTGCCGCTGTCCCTGCATCCGAATGGGCGTTGCCTTCGAGTCGGATCAGGACGATTCAGACACTGTCGCAGGCGTTGGCCGACGGCAGTGTGGACCTCGGCACCGGCAGCGACCGCGAGGACGCGAGCCGGAACCTGCTGGCACTGCCCGGAATCGGTCCGTGGAGCAACGGCTATATCCGGATGCGCGCCCTCGGAGATCCCGACGTCTTCATGGACTCCGACCTCGGCGTGAAGAAGGCCCTCGCCGAACTCGATGAGAACTCAGCGGCATCTGCCGATTGGGAGCAGATCGCCATGAACTGCAGCCCCTGGCGCTCCTACCTCACCCACCTGCTGTGGGCACATCACGCCCGCAGCCCAGCAGCCTGACCGACCGACACAGTCGAACGAATGAATCGATCCATGACTCACCCACACGAAGGACACGCAGACATGACCACGCCGACAACGACCCAACCCGGCACCGCACGGAAGTTCACCGATGCCATGGAGCTGCCGACCGCCTCGGCGCCGGTATATACGACGATCCTCGACACGGACCTAGGACCGATCCTGCTCACCTCCGACGGAGTCCATCTCACTGGTCTCTATCTCGAGGTCTCCGAGGCGATCGACGCTCGACTCGACAGAACGTTCGGAGTCGAACCGACTCCGGAGGACGAGCTGGAGATCTTCCACCACGCCGAGGCACAGCTGGGGGAGTACTTCTCAGGCCGGCGCACACAGTTCGATCTGCCCTTGGCGGCAAAGGGAACGCAATTCCAACGCTCGGTGTGGCAGGCGCTGACGCAGATCCCGTTTGGCAGCACCGCAGGTTACGGTGAGCTGGCCGAAATGCTGGGAAGACCCGGCGCGGCACGTGCTGTGGGGGCCGCCAACGGAAAGAACCCCATCAGCATCATTGTGCCCTGCCACCGAGTCATCGGAGCAGACGGATCCCTGACCGGCTACGCATGGGGAGAAGAAAAGAAACGCCATCTCCTCACCCTAGAGACCCGCCCCTAATTGCTACCTGACGGCGGCCCAGCAACCTCGCGCCAGGTTGCTGGGCCGCCGTCAGGTAGCAAGAAGGGCGGGGATCCTTATTTGGATCCCCGCCCTTCAGCGGTGGAGGTAAGGGGATTCGAACCCTTTATTGGCCGGTTTCGGGCAGATTCTTGCGCTTTGGACGAGACGCAATTCCCGGAATCATGCGGATCGGTGCAAATCGGTGCGAACGCCCACTGGCGCGTCTGGGGCATGATGCCCCAGGCGCCCTGCTGTGCCGGCGGCGATGGGCACAACCCCATTTTCGCCCCGATCTGCGCCAGCGAAAGACAATTCGGAGAGTTTCTCACAGATTCGACCTGTTCTGGACAAATCTGCCACATACATACTTCGCATGAGCGAGAACACTGCAGCTGAGTCTATTCCGCGACCACTGGATATGCCCTACGTCTACACACCGGAGGAGGCCGCGACGCTCCTCCAGATCAACCTGCGCTTCCTCAAGGACAAGACGAACCGAGGAGAGTTCCCACACCTGCGGGTGAATCAGTCGACGATGCGGTTCACCTCGGAACACCTGGTGGCCATCATGAAGATGTTCGAAGTCACGCCTGCCGGCTACCGGCCTGCCAGCGAACCTGAGACGGTGTCATCCTCGGACTCCGAGTAGCCGGAGGCAGGCGAGGGCGATAGCCGGCAGGTCGGCGTGATTCCCGACGATGAGACCGACGAAGAGCGCGAAGATCGGGAACGTCGAGAAGAGCTGGCGGCGATGCCGCTCGAGTCGTTCCCCGGAGGCTCCCTGCGAGCCAAGCGCCGGATGCGGAAAATGCTCGACGCCTAAGTCAGTTCCGAGCGGCACAATGACGGCATGAGTGATGACTGGGGGACTGCGACCTGGCGGCCACTGGCGAACCGCGCTTTTCGGGTTCGAGACGGTGCATGTCACCGATCTTTGCAACTGCCTCAACTGGATGGATGAAGTGTCACTTGATGTGTTGAGATCGCGGATCGTCGGCTGCCCAGCACCCGACAGAATTGTGTAGCGATTTCATACTTTTGGGGGACGACCGCGGACTGCACTTGTAGATACGCTTAGTTCTGCTTGCGAGTTGTCTGAGCTCGGCATTCCCATCAAAGCTGGTTGGGGTACGACCGTCGCAAGCGCGAAACAAAGGAAATGCGTTGCTGATTTTATCCCCAAGTCAGTTCCACAACACACAAAGGGATCCCTATTGAAGATCAAGCTTGTCGCAAGCACTGCCGCAATTGCGCTGACTCTTACAGTCGGTGCAAGTCCTACGCGCGCCGATGAGCCGTCTACTACTGCCGAAACAGCATTTATGAATGCGTCAAGACTCAACGAGTCAGAGAGCATGGAATTCGACCCGCCTAACAACGGCAGGGAAGTTGCCGAAGGAACTGAAACAACTGTCGAACTGTCAAGTGAGGGAGCGAAATCCCTGACACTGCGAGCGAAGTCCGACGCAATAGCAGTCGAGCTCCCGATCCCTGAGTCGGTCGACCGTAGCGAGGGCGAGAGCGTCGGCACGGTGTTCGCTGATAACGACTACCCGGGTGCCACCGTCCTCGCTAAAGACGACGGCTCAGTGCAAATCGCAACCATTATCGACTCGAAGGATGCTCCGAGCGACTTTCAATACAAGATCGAGTCGGACTCCAAGCTGCGGCTGAACAAGGAGTCGGACGGATCCGTGTCGATACTCGGCATTGATGGCGATTGGATCGCTGGAGCGTCCGCGCCGTGGGCCGAAGATGCCTCCGGTGCTAGTGTGCCAACTCACTACACTGTCGACGGCAATATACTGACACAGCACGTGTCAGTCGGCCCGAATACGAAATTCCCGGTGGTGGCAGATCCGTACCTCGGAATGAAACTCATCAACAAGACGGTCTGGGCCAGAAAGAACAATAAGTACAGTCCAACACTGAAGGTGTACCCAACTATGTGGGGTCGGACGGCCAGCTCGATCGCTCGAGGGTACGCTTGGGAAGAGACGCGAGCGAAGACGAAACGCAAGGGTTGGCCGACCCAAACACTGCGTCGATGAGGAATCAGTTCTACTGCCACTACGACTTCGTTCGCATCCGAGCCCCACGCAAAGTGAGCTGGAATCTGGACTCTAAACTTCCCAACCGCGGATACGCGGGATTCATCAAGAAAGGCTGCAACTGATGTCCGTCATTGTCGAACCGAAGGTATCGTCGAGAGCGACGAAGTGGATCATAGCTACAATCGCTGCACTCGACGTCTTCTTCATGTGGACTTACTCACTGTGGGCCTACGCCGATACTTGGGCGATCAACCGAGCCGAAGAAGACGGCGTGGATCCGAATCTCTTGTGGCCCCATTCGCATCTGATGTTTATTGCGATCAATCTCTGCGCAGTGATTCTCTTGGTGGCGAACATTCTACTGATTCGCGCATGGTTCAGGGGAAGGCAAGCGTCTCGACTGTCGTCATAGCGGGCCATAAGTCTGTTCGCACCCATCTACCGTCGGTCGCAATAGTTGCAGAAGATTGACGCTTTGATGAGGTTGTGAGCACATGCTTGTACAGCAAGGCCGTCGGCCCCGGAGACCAGTGTCAGGCCGGGGTCGGAGTGGCCGAGCCTGTAGGCAACGAGTTTGGGATCCATGCCTGCGGAGATGAGCATACTGGCGTGGTTGTGGCGGAACGCGTGAGAGCGGACGTTTTCGTTGATCTCGCATTCTCTGAGCGCCGGTTTCAGATACCAGTCGGCGAAGTGAGCGAAGTGCATTCTTCCGCCGCGCTTCATCGTAAACAGGTGCTCGCTGGGTTTGCGACCGCCGACGCGGGAACGCAGAGCCTGGCCGAGTTCGGTATCGAGGATGATCTCGCGGTAGCCCGAGTCGGTCTTCGGCGGCCCGACGACGCGGGTGCGGCCTTGGCCGGACATGGCTTTGTCGATGTTGAGAAATGTCTGGTCGCCTCGACAGATGAGGTCTTCACACAAGAGCGCTTCGAGCTCTGACCAGCGGACTCCGGTGCCGCCGAAAGTCTGGATGACATCGGAGAAGTCGGGGTCGATGGTTTCGATGAGCCGGTCGATTTCGGGTCGAGTGATCATCGGGCGCACACGCTTGCGCACTGTCGGCAGCTTCGTGCCCGAGATGGGATTGAGGTCGACGATGCCGTCATCGACGGCGGTGTTATAGGCGCTGCGCAGAACGGCGAAGATGTTCTGAATCGTCTTGGCCGATAGGCGCTTTTCGTCTTTGAGGATTTTGAGGAATCGACGGGAGTCTCTGGCTGTCACATTCTCTGCCGGGGTGTCTCCGAAGACCGGCTCGATATGACGGGCAGCCATTGAGCGGTAATCGACGAGGGTCTGATGGTTTCCGCCGGAGTGGTATTCGATGAACTCGCTGACGATCTGGCTGACGGTCTGCTTCTTCGAGCCGATCTTGGCTCGGCTCCATTTCTCGCCGGCCTTGTCGCTGTCGCCGTCGGTCTGTTCGATGAGTTCCTGCCACATTCGCGCGTCGGATTCTTCGGTGAAGACGATGGACGATTTCTCAGTCTCGCCGGGTTTTCTCCATTCGACCCTGAATCGTGGGCCGGATTTCGTCGTGTACCTGCGGATATGGGCCATGCGTCTAATTTATCGTCAGCGCGACGCCCGGGAGACAAGGACGTCATCTTATGTGAGCTCGTGTCGGTCACACCGGGAGAGTTCCGACTCGAGACGGCGGTTGACTTCCATGCCCCAGGCGATGCCCCGCGGGTGGCACCGAATTTCTGCCGATCGCTTCCCTGATCCACCCGTGGGGAGCTACTTCATGCCCCAGATCGGGGGTTCCATGCCCCAAAATTCGCTTTTTATGCCCCAAACGGCCCCCTCACCCGACATAATGCCTGGTGAGAGGGCCGTTCTTCTGTGGAGGTAAGGGGATTCGAACCCCTGACCTTCTCCATGCCATGGAGACGCGCTACCAACTGCGCCATACCCCCCGCTTGCCTGATCAATATTACCCACGTGTGGGTGAGAGACCAAATCGGCGGAGAGTGACGCTTGCCACAAGGGTGGGAATGCTGGATCCCCGTGTTCGGGCACTGTTCGGGGATGACCCCGCGGCCCGAGTCCGATGAACTCGGGCCGCGGCGAGTCAGCTATCCGCCGAGGATTCTCCGCGGTGGATCAGATGAACGGCCGGACCTGGCTGAGGTAGCGCACGATATCCCGCTCGCGCAGTTCACGTACGCGCTGCTCGCGAGCGTGTTCGCGCAGACGAGCCTGCTGACGACGGGTTGCCTTCAGGCGGCGGGTCTCGGGTGTCGGGGCTGGGCGGCGTGCCCACCGGATGAGCTTCATTCCGGTGCTCAGGGCCCAGCGTCGTGGATAGGTGAATGGGAATGTGGTGGACACAATTATTCCTCGTGGTTTTCGGGCAGGGGATATCCGCAAATGGGCAGGAGATATCCCGGAATGACGGTCAGATAAACAATTGCCGAAAAAGCCGTGACTATAACAATGAATCGCCTGCACAAGGGTGCATATGACAAAGGCAGCTAATTGCCAATATGGCAATAGGTCATTGAAACGACAGATTCACTGAGATGGCAACGGAATACGATAGGCAATGAATCCGAACTGGTCGGCCGCACAGCGGAAGGCGCCAGGTGATACGGCGCTCATTCGCGAATGCAGCAGATCGGACCGAACTCAATGATGTCAGCGTGAAGCGGCCGGATCAGGTGCGGCAACTGGCGGTGCTCAGCACTGCAGGGATGCCGAAAGCGATCTGGACACAAGCTGGGCGTGAAGAATGCCGGATATCAGGCAACCGGTGGCTCAGAGGACAACGGTGGCCGGAAGCCAACCGGTGGAAAAGACGTGGGAGACGGCTGCGTCAGCCGACGAGTCCTTGTCCGCCAATCGGGCAGGCAGCGTATTCATGCCAAGGCGTTCGGAGGTCAGGGCCTGCAAGAAAATTCATCATCGTAACTGCTCTCCTTTCATGGTCGTGGATCTCGTGGGGACGGCGTCAACGTCCGCTATTGTCAAGGTGCAATCAGGGTGGTGTCTGCGAATCCGTAATTGCACTGTCGAATTTAGCACAGCTTTCATTGCGTGTGGGAGTTTTGTTCATTATTTTCTCAAATATTTTCACTTCTCCTGTTGGGGCGAGAAAGACGGTTCGTGAAAACTGTTGGTCGAAGCGCTGTTTGGGCCGACGTAGAATCGGAAGAGACGTGCATCAGTCGGACACGCAGCTTGAGGAGTTGAGGATGTCAGAGACCGCCACCACCAGACGTCTGGTCGTCGGATACATCGCCACGGATCGGGGTCGGGATGCGATCTCGCTGGCCATTTCGATCGCGCGTTCCATCGACGTCGAACTCGTGGTCACCATCGTCCGTCCGGAATCATCGACGATTCTCGCCGGCAGCGCCGTGCCCAAGGACGGGGCCGGGATCGTGGCCCAGCAGATCGACGATTGGCTGGACGAAGCCCTGGCACTCATCCCCGATGACATCCGCGCCAGAGGCTGCATCCACATCGCCTCGAACGAATCCAAGGGCCTCATGGAGGTCGCCGAGCAGGAAGGCGCACTGGGCATCATCATCGGTGCACGGGCCACCACACTGATGCGCCAACTGCGCATCGGCACGGTCGCTTCGTCGCTGCTGCACTCGTCGACGGTACCCGTCGTGCTCGCCCCGTCGGGCAGATCCGATATCGGGCCGATCTCGCGCGTGACCGCACTTTACGGGGCTCGCCCAGGTGCTTCGTCCCTCATCGGAGCGGCCATCGAATCGGCTGTCGGTCTCGGAGTCGATCTCAGACTGCTGTCCCTGATCGAGAACGACGGACTCTATGACGACGAGGTCGCCGAGATCACCGAATTCGCCGAACAGTACGGGGGAGCGGTGCTGGCGGACGACGCTTCGGAGATGCTGGCTTCTGGCCGTGCGACGGTGAGAACCAAGGCCGGAGCCGATATCGAAGAGGCCGCCGAGACCATCGACTGGCAGCCCGGCGACCTCGCCTTCATCGGATCGAGCCGCTTGGGTCACGGAGGCAAGGTCGCGATCGGTGCGAGGGCGCGCCGTCTGCTGCGTGTCCTGCCCGTTCCGGTGGTGGTCGTGCCCCGGCGTGCCGTGAGTCGACTGCACACCACCGAAACCGACTGAGGTGCGGATACGAGAATCACAGCGGACCGACATCCGGCTGGGCTCCCACCGCACGGCCGCGTGGCTCTATCCGGGTGACCGGCGTCGGCGTCCGCTGCTGATGGTGCATGGCTTCCGTGGGGACCATCATGGCATGGACCTCGTCGCCGGCAGCATCACCGACCGCGAGGTGGTCGTGCCCGACGTGCCCGGGTTCGGGCTCACGGCTCCGCTGGGCTCGGGTTCGTCGCTAGAGGCCTTCGTCGATCATCTCCTCGCTCTGCGCGCCGAGGTGGGCAGGCAGCGGGGCGTGACACCGATCCTGGTGGGGCACTCCTTCGGGGCGATCCTGGTCAGCCACCTAGCGGCTTCCCACCGGGACGTCGTCGACGAGCTCGTGCTCATCAATCCGATCACCAGCCCCGCCCTCGAAGGGCCCGCTCGTTTCCTCACCGCGGTCACCCGCGCCTACTACGCCCTCGGCGCGCGGCTGCCCGAGCGAGTCGGTCGCTCCCTGCTGAGCAACTCCGTGATCGTCCGCGCCATGAGCGTGGCCATGGCCACGACCCGCGATCCCGGCCTGCGGTCGTACATCCATGATCAGCATTCGCGGCACTTCTCGTCGTTCGCCGACCGCACGTCCCTGTCAGAGGCCTTCGCGACGTCCGTCGCGCACACCGTCACCGAGGTGGCCGACCACCTGAGTATGCCCACGCTCGTCATCGCCGGCGATCAGGACGCCATCGCCCCGATCGGACCGACCCGCGCATTCGTGGAGAAGCTCCCCGACGTCGAATTCGCGGAATTGGGCGGGGTGGGCCACCTCGTGCACTATGAGCGCTCGGAGGAAGCCGCCTCGGCGATCATGGATTTCTGTCACCGGCGAATCGACAGGTGATTCGGCGTGTGACAGGGCGAAAGCAAAGACGGTGAATTGAGGAAGGGCCGCTGCGCATCAGCGCAACGGCCCTTCTTATGCCGTGTTGGAGATCAGCGGCGACCGTCGCGCGCCCAACGGTAGACGATCGGCACGAGGAACGCGAAGCTCGATGCGAGCAGGCCGCCCCAGAACACCCAGAATTCGGTTCCCTCAGGGGAGGAGAACGAGGCTCCGAAAAGGTAGAGACCGAACAAGAAGAGCGCGAAGGCAAAGACGAAGACGATGACATCGGCGAACGATGCTGAATTGCGGGTTCTCTTCGGGGCGGCGATATCGGACATGGTCTCCTCCGGCGATGTTTCTGGTGGTCAGCTGACTCTCAGCAACAGTCTACATCGCGTAGAGGACTTTGCTCATCTCCGGTCGTGTTCGGCGCTTCGCTCCGGGACCAGCCAACCGAGCAGAGCCGAGACGATCGAGACGATGATCGCGGCGAAGATGGCGGAGAAGAAGAACGAATCGATGGTGAACTCGAAAGGGGTGAACCCGCTGAGCCAACTCGTCAGCGCCAACATGATCGCGTTGATGACGATGGAGAACAGCCCCAGGGTCAGACACGTGATCGGAGCCGAGACAAAGCTGAGGATCGGTTTGATGAAAGCGTTCGCCAACCCGAAGATGAGGCCGATGACGAGGTAGGAGATGATCATCGCCGGAATGGCTCCGGCCTGCTCCTCGACGACCCGGTTCCCTGTGATCGTCACACCCGGCAGGATCCAGGCCGCCACCCAGATCGCACAGGCGTTGACGATGACGCGAGACAAGAAGTTCATAGCCGTCATCCTCGCAGACCGATCTGCGTTCTTTCTGAGTCGCGGATGGGAATGAGGTCCGTGCCATGGTGATCAAACTCAACGTCACTTGGTGCACTGGCACTCGAATCGGATCGCCAAACACAGTAGCCTGAAGGTGAACCCCTCGGTTCGACTTTCTCAGACCAACAGCGTGCACCTACCGAGTGATTTGATCCAGGTCACCACGGCGGCACGACCTCCCGGACGAGCGGTAGCAGAAACTGGATTGATATGACAGACAGCGACAAACCCGCCTCGGCTAGGCACACGGCCCTGCAGCAGACCTCACCGACTCTGTTCTCGGCCGTCGGACGCAGCTATTTCCCGATCGCCTTCGTCGCCCGCATGCCTTTCGCCATGATCGTCGTCGGGGTGCTCACCCTCGTTGTGGCCGGCCGCGGATCGCTCAGCTTGGGCGGGATCAATTCCGCCATGGTCGGCTTGGGCACGGCTCTGTTCGGATCCTTCATCGGGGCGGCCGCCGACCGGTGGGGTCAGCGCCACGTTCTGCTCATCGCCGGGATCCTCAACTGCCTGGCGCTGACCTTCATGGCGTGGGTCGTCTTCAGCCCGCTGCCGGATTTCGTCGTGTTCATCGCAGCCTTTGCGATCGGTGCCACCTCACCTCAGGTCGCGCCGATGTCGCGGTCTCGCATCGTCGACATCGTCATGTCTGTGCTGCCCTTGGCGAGGCGGCCGAAGGTGCTCAATGCCACGATGGCCTACGAATCCGCAGCCGATGAGGTCATCTTCGTCTTCGGACCTTTCCTCGTCGGACTCTTGGCGACCTTGTTCACCCCGGTCGCGCCCATCGTCGGGGCGATCGTGATGACGCTCATCTTCGTCTCCGCCTTTGCACTCCATCCGACGGGTCGGGCGCGTTCGACGGGGACGTCGAGCACGCTCGGCGAGCGTGCTCCGGCCAAGGACATGTTCACCGCCGGTGTCTTCGTCATCATCCTCGGCGTCTTCGGCGTCGGAATGGTGTTCGGCTCCACCCTCACCGCTCTGACCGCGCTGACCAACGACATCGGCCGACCGGAGGAAGCCGGTCTCATCTACGGAGTCATGGGCATCGGCTCTGCGGTGCTGGCGATCTCGGTGGCGCTGTTCCCCTCTGCGTTCGCGCTGTGGGCCCGGCTGCTGTGTTTCGCGCCGGTTCTGGTGGCGGGTTCGGTCATCCTCGCGTCGACGGAGTCGATGCCTATCATCGTCATGGCGCTGCTGCTCATGGGCACGGGAATCGGCCCGAGCCTCGTCACCCTCTTCAGCCTCGCTGCCGAACGTGCGCCGCTCGGTCGGTCGGCGACGGTGATGTCGATGGCGGGGTCGGCGATCATCGTCGGCCAATCGGTGTCCTCGGCGATCAACGGAATCCTCGCCGAGGATCAGGGAACGGCCGTGGCGATGGCCGTCCCGGTGGCCGCCTCGGCGATCGTGCTATGTGCCGGTGTTCTCAATCTGTTCGTCGGGAGGCGCCGCGATCGGAACGCTGGCAAGCGGTCACGTCAGCGCGTCAACGGAGCCGAAGAAGAGATCTGAATCACTCCGATTTTCCGCTCTTTGGGACGGCGTGTCCCAGGCATTGCCAGGTGTGACCGGGACATGACCGAGGAGTAGGATGTCCGCTGGTCCATCGTGAAATGCGCCACGGATCGTGGCCTCTCACACCACTACGGAAAGCACACAATGTCTTCAAGCACCTCGACGACCGAGGCCGTCCGCAGCGATACCCGCTTCTTCGGACACCCTCTGCCGCTCATGCAGCTGTTCAGCCTGGAACTGTGGGAGCGATTCTCCTACTACGGTATGAATGGCATCCTCGCCCTCTACCTCTATTTCAGCGTCACCGACGGCGGCATGGGGATGGAGCAGGGTACGGCATTTGGGATCGTCGGTGCGTACGGCGGCGCGGTCTTCCTCGCCACGATCCTCGGCGCCTGGGTCGCCGACCGCCTCGCCGGAGCGGAGAAGGTCCTCTTCTACTCCGCCGTCATCATCATGGTCGGTCACATCTGCCTGGCGTTCATCCCCGGCTTCGGGGGAGTGGCGGTCGGCCTCATCCTCGTCGCGCTCGGATCCGGCGGTCTCAAGGCGAACGCCTCGGCACTGGTCGGTGAACTCTACGAAGAGAAGGACCCGCGCCGTGACGCCGGTTTCACCATCTTCTACATGGGCGTGAACATCGGAGCCTTGTTCGGACCGCTCATCACCGGTCTGCTGCAGTCGAACATCGGCTTTCACTACGGATTCGGGGCCGCCGCGGTGGGCATGGCACTCGGTCTCGTCATCTACCTCACCGGCCGCAAGAATCTGCCGCCGGAGTCGCGCGTCGCGGTCAACCCGCTGCCGAAGAACAAGCTCTACCTCTTCATCGTGGCCGTCGTGGTCGTCATTCTGCTCGCCGTCATTCTGTGGATGACGAAGATCGCCAACCCCGAGAACCTCGATTGGTGGATCGCCGGAATCTCTGCCGGTGCGGCCGCCTGCTACTTCATCGTCATGTACACCTCACCGCAGACGAATGGCGACGAGCGCTCCCGCGTCCTCGCCTATATCCCTTTCTTCATCACCGTCGTCATCTTCTGGTCGATGTACCAGCAGATCTTCGGAGTGCTGACCGGCTACTCGGATACCCAGCTCAACCGTTCGATCTTCGGATGGGAGATGCCGATCAACTGGATCCAGCTGATCCCTGCGTTCTTCGTCATCGTCTTCGCCCCGCTGTTCGCGACGATGTGGATGAAGCTCGGACCCAAGCAGATCTCGACACCGGTCAAGGCCGGACTGTCTCTCGTGCTCATCGGCATCGGCTTCCTCATGTTCCTGCCCTTCGCTGAGGCCGGGCAAAATGAGACTCCGCTGCTGTGGGTGGCTCTCACATTGGCCGTGTTCGTCTTCGGTGAGCTGCTCATCTCGCCGGTGGGCCTGTCGTTCTCGACGAAGGTCGCACCGAAGGTATTCCAGTCGCAGATGATTGCCGTCTTCTTCCTCGCCTCGGGTGTGGGTACGGCGCTGTCCGGTGTGCTCGGCGGGTACTTCGACACCGCCAACCAGACGCCGTACTGGCTGTCGGTCGGCGGATCGTCGGTCGTGCTCGGCCTGCTCGCGCTGACGCTGACGAAGCCGATGCTGGGGCTGCTGCGCGGAATCCGCTGATTCAGTAGCTTCGCGCATAGTCAGTGCAGCCCGAAGGCCCCCGTGAGTCGGTGACTCACGGGGGCCTTCGGCGTTCCCTGGGGGCATCCCTCACCCGAAGTGTCGATTCAGAGTATTGCAGCACGAGGGTGTGGTCGGACGGGTGAGGGATGCGGTGCCACCGGCAGGTTATGCGAGTTCGGGTGACAGATGCCGGGCATCGAGAGGCTGCCTGCAGCAGTCAGACGCCGATGAAGATGGGCAGTGCGTCAGGGTGGTGGGCGTGGACGATCGTGAGGAACACGAGCGCGTCGAAGAGCAGATGCACCGTGACCGTATACGGCAGCGATTTCGTGCGAGTGAAGATGAAGGCCTGCACGAGCGCGAAGGGGATCGTCAGCAGCGGACCGATCGACCGGTAGCCGAGCTCCCAGAGGAACGAGACGAAGATGATCGTGGTGAATACGTTCGCTGTCCAGAACGAGAAGTGTTTGCGCAGGAGGGCGAATACCGTGCAGATGAAGAACAGTTCGTCCCAGATGCCCACGGCGTTGACCCCGAAGAACAGTCGGATGATCTCCGACCAGTTCGTCAGCGGAGGCCAGTTGAGGTAGACCCCGGTGCGCATGAAGTACTGCGGCAGCACTGCCCAGGCGACCACAACGACGAAGACCAGCCAGGCCCACTCCAGCCGCGACCAGGGCTGGCCGCGACGCAGCGGAAACTGGATCGTCTTGTCCTCGAACACGTAACGAGTCACGAGCCAAGGGCCGATGACGACGGCCGAGAGCACAACGCCCATGCGTGCGATGTTCGACCACGAGATATCGGCTTCGACCGATATCGCCGAGATGAGAGCGAGACACGCGGCGATGATGCTGAGGTCTCTGGCGAAACTCCGATTGACACTCCACGCGATGATCAGGGCCGCGAGCATCGGTGCGTATCCGAAGGCGCGGACCTGCGGAAACGTCGTTCCCAGGCCGAAGAGCACAACCGCCGAGACCGCCAGCGAGGCAGCCGCAGCGGCCTCCCAGCTGAGCGGTTTCAACTGCGAAAATTCGATGGTTACTGCTCGGTCAGAGTCCACGCTCCACACTGTAGACGAACCCGGCCCGAGCCGCACCGGAACTTCGACCAGTGCCGCACCGAATCATCGCGTCCGGCTGTGCCGAATCACCAGTAGGATCGGAGCGAGGGAAGGACATCATTGGACCCAGAGGACTACTCCGAGCTCATCGCCGAACTGGCACCGAATCTCCACACCGAGACGACGCCGGTACGCAGCGCCGTCGGGCGCACCACGGCCTCGGACATCAGCGCTCCGCGATCGGTGCCCGACTTCGCCGCCTCGGCGATGGATGGATTCGCCCTCGACGGCGCCGCCCTCAACTCCGCCCGCAATGGCCGACCTATCCGAGTCGTCGGCGACACTCCCGCCGGACATTCCTCCGTCACTCTCCAGACGGGATGTGCCGTGCGCGTGATGACCGGCGCTCCCGTTCCCACCGACGCCGAGGCGGTCGTCCCTGTCGAGCTGACCGACGCTCGACAGACCGGGCCGGCTCCCGAAGCCATCCGAATCGATTCCCTCCCCGCCGCTGTCCCGCCCGGGTGGAACATCCGCTCGATCGGTGAGGACATTCGTCGTGGCGACATCGTCCTGACCGCCGGGGAGCGGATCACCTCGGCCGGAGTCGGCGTGCTGGCGATGCTCGGCATCACCGAGATCGAAGTTCTCCGCAGACCCCGCATCGGTCTGATCGTCACCGGGGACGAAATCCAGGGTGCCGACCAGACAGGTGAGAGCCGCACCGAGGCGGCCGCCTCCTCGATCTTCAACTCGAACCTGCCGATGCTCGCCGCCGCAGTCCGCGGCTTCGGTGCCGAACCCATCGAAGCCACGTGCAGCGACGACGCCGACGAGCTGCGCGGTGTGCTCACGACGATGAGCGCCGAGGCCGACCTCGTGGTGACAACCGGAGGTATCAGCGCCGGTGCCTTCGAAGTCGTCCGTCAGGTCCTGGAACCCGACCATTCGACATTCCGCAGACTGGCTATGCGACCCGGATCGCCTCAGGGATTCGGACGCTGCGGCACTCTGCCGCTCATCCATCTGCCCGGCACTCCACAGGGAGCCTTCGTCGCCTTCCACCTCTTCGTCGGCTCGCTGCTGACCGGGAAGAGCCTGCGACGGAGATGGCGGAAGGGAATTCTCGCAGGACCCGATCTGCGAACACACGGAAACGCCGTCACCTTCCGTCCCGGCACCTTCACCGAATCAGGGGAGATCCTCCCCGCCGACCGGTCCAGGCTTCCGAACTTCGCTACGGCCGATGTGATCATCAGAATCCCGCGCGGCACGGATACCCCGCATGGTTCGGCAGAACTGTGCGCAGGCACAGCCGTCGACTACCTCGAGTGCTGACGCCTTCCCTTCCTTCCGGATTAGGATGGGGCCATGTCCACTTCACGCCTGAGCACCGCCGACCGGACCCGCTACGCCCGGCAGATCCGACTGTCCGGATTCGGCGAAAGCGCGCAGGCCGCACTGCTCGACTCGCACGTTCTCGTCATCGGCGCCGGGGGACTCGGTGCCCCGATTCTCAGCTACCTCGCGGCCGTCGGAATCGGCACGATCACTGTGATCGATCCCGATATCGTCGAGCTGAGCAATCTGCATCGCCAGGTGATCCACACCGAGGCGGCCATCGGCACTCGTAAGATCGATTCAGCTCAGCAGCGGATGAACGGGATCAATTCGTCGATCGAGGTCCGCACGATTCCGCAGCTGCTCACTCCGGACAACGCTCTCGAACTCTTTGACGGCGTCGACATCGTCGTCGACGGCAGCGACAACTTCGCCACCCGCTACCTCGCCAATGATGCCTGTGAGATTCTCGGAATCCCACTCGTCTGGGGGACGATCCTCGGCTTCGACGGCCAGGTCGCCGTCTTCGACGCCGAACGCGGCGCCACCCTGCGCGACCTCTACCCCGAGGTTCCCGCTCCGGGCAGTGTGCCCGACTGCTCGGTCGCCGGAGTCCTCGGACCACTGTGCGGAAGCATCGGATCCGCGATGGCGATGGAGGCCATCAAGGTGCTCACCGGAATCGGCACACCGCTCTGCAACAGCGTGGCGATCCACAGCAGCCTCGACACCAGCTGGGAGACGGTCCCGGTCCGGCCGATCCCCGGCAGGCCTCCGGTGACAGACCTCGAGCAGCATCGCGGCGACTACGCCCAGCACACTTTCGACTCTCCTAAGACCGACGACGACACCGCAGAGAGTGCAAAAGGCTCGACCACAGGGGAGAACCTTCTGGGCCCGGCCGCCGTCACCTGGGCGGACGTCGAGGCCGACACCATCCTCGTCGACATCCGCGATGACGATGAGGTCGCCTCGGGGATGGTTCCCGGTGCCATTCACATTCCGATGGACGAGCTGCTCGCCGATCCCAGCCGCCTGCCGACTCCCGACACAGCGGACACATCCGCCATTTCTGACGCCGCCACAGCACGGCCGCACGGGATCGCACTGTACTGCCGGTCGGGGGTGCGCTCGGCGAAGACCGCTGCGCGGCTGCGCTCTCACGGCATCGCGGTGACCTCGGTCAACGGCGGATATCTCGCCTATCTGTCCCAGCCGGCTCCACAGCAGAGCTGACAAGGCTTCAACCGATCTCGCCGCTCAAGGTCTCACCCGCCGGCGAACGGCGGGAGGACATCGACGGTGTCACCGTCGGACAGTTTCACGGACCGATCGGTGGCGGCCACGGAGTTGACGAGGAAGCTCGAGCGCGACAGCACGGTCGCGGCTTGGGGGTCGGCCGCCTCGGCGAGAGTCGTGACGAGCTCATCGACGGACCCGGCACGGATCTGTGATTCGCGGGCGCCGAAGGCCTCCCGGGCTGCGGCGAAGAACCGAACGGTGATGGTGGGCACTTATCCTCCGATGGCGCTCATGGGTCGTTGTGGCTGCTCGAACGAATCCGTGTCCATCCCATGACCGGCGAGCTTCTTCCAGTGCGCACCCTTCCACAGGTTCGCAATCGATTCGTCGGAGGCGCCATCGCGCATCGCCGCGAGCAGATCGACCTCGGTGCGCGAGAACAGGCAGGTGCGCACACGTCCCTCCGCGGTCAGGCGAGTGCGAGTGCAGTCTGCGCAGAAGGGACGCGTGACCGAAGCGATGATGCCGACAGTGCCGAGGACCGTATCGGGACGGCGTCGATCGGCGACGAGGAACTTCTCGGCCGGGGCCCCGTTCCGCGGGGCCGAATCCGGGGTGAGCACGAATCGGGGTTCGAGGAGGGCGAAGATATCGGCAGCGGTGATCATCGACGTCCGCTCCCAGGAATGTCCGGCGTCCAGGGGCATCTGTTCGATGAACCGCAGGCTGAGATCCTGCTCGAGACACCACTGCAGAAGATCAGGAGCCTGTGCATCATTGACTCCCGGCAACAGCACGGCGTTGATCTTCACAGGGTTGAGACCGGCGGCTTTCGCCCCGTCGATGCCCTCGAGCACACGTTTGAGGAGCGGGCGCCGGGTCATGGTCGCGAAGGTCTCCGGATCGATCGTGTCGAGAGAGACGTTGATGCGATCCAGTCCCGCCTCTTTCAGTCTCGCGGCGCGTTTGTCCAGACCGATCGCGTTCGTCGTCAGTGCGATGTTCGGTCGCGGCTCCAGTGCCGCGACGCCGGCGATGATCTCGTTGATGTCCTTGCGGGTCAGGGGTTCGCCGCCGGTGAAACGGACCTGGTCGACGCCGAACTTCTCCACTGCGATGCGGACGAAGCGGACGATCTCGTCACCGGACATTGCGGAGTCGCGGGACATGAACTCGACGCCTTCTTCCGGCATGCAGTAGGTGCAGCGCAGATTGCAGAAGTCCGTGAGGGAGATGCGGAGGTCGCGAGCGCGGCGATCGAAGGTGTCGAGCAGCGAGTCCTCCTTATGAGCGGTGAACTCCTCGCCCGGGTCGACTGTCGGAGTTCTCAGCACCGGCATGGGCAGGCCGATCTTCTCCATTGCGTCATCCTCCTTGAAAAGCTTGTCGATATCATCGTCCCATGACTACTGCGAAGATGCATCGTGAGCGCGTATCCGAGATCATATCGCCGCTGACCGGTCCGGTGAACCTGCCGCTGGGTTCCCTCTTGGATGCGCCGAGGCGACTGACCGCCGATGTGGAGTCGCCGATCGATGTGCCCGGCTTCGACAACTCGAGCATGGACGGCTATGCCCTGGCCGCCGCCACCGTGGAAGAGATGGGCGGAAGCCCGATTCCGGTACACGGCCGCGTCGCCGCAGGAGCCCGTGGCGATGCAGTGCAGCCAGGCACCGCGGCGGAGATCATGACCGGAGCACCGCTGCCGAAAGGCACCGATATGGTCATCAAGATCGAAGACACGGCACCGGGTCGCTTCGGTGCCGAATCCATCACCCTCGACGCCGGTGCAGAACCACGCCCGGGAACATTCGTCCGCCCCCGCGGTTCCGACGTGAGCGCCGGTCAGACCGTGCTGAGCGCGGGCACCATGCTGACACCGGCCCACCTCGGTGTGGCCGCCGCGTGTGGAGTGAGTGAACTGCCCGTGCTCGGCCTGCCGCGTGTCCTCGTCGTGAGCACGGGTGATGAGATCGCCGCCGAGGCGGCCGCCGGGATCAACGACGCGAATTCCGTGACGCTCAACGCCGGGTTGCGCCGCCTCGGCGTCGACACCGAGGTCGCGTTCGTCCCCGACGACCCGCAGCAGCTGCTCGACCGAGTCCGCGACAGCGACGCTCAGCTGGTCATCTCGACCGGCGGCATCTCGAAGGGAGCGCACGAAGTCGTCAAACTCGCTGCCGATCTCGATGCGGACTCTTCGATGACCTTCGAACCGATCGCCATGCAGCCGGGGGGACCGCAGGGCTGCGGACGCCTGGCCGACCACGCGTGGGTGGCACTGCCCGGCAACCCGGTGAGCACACTCATCAGCTTCGAGCTCTTCATCCGCCCCGCCCTGCTCGGTCTCACCGATCATGAGGCACCCCGGGAAGTCGCACACCACCGACTGGCTCACGGATTCGACGAAGCCCCTCCGGCCGGAAAGCTGCAGGTCCGCCGCGCCAGACTGACTGAGGCTGGCCTCGAGTTCGTCGGCGACTCCCGATCCCACCTGCTCCACAGCTATGCCGAAGCCAGCCACCTCGTCTTCGTCTCACCCGAGGACGCAGGCGCAGGCGATCCGTTCTCAGCTGTGGGAGATAGGCTGATGACGTGGAAGATCGCATGAAACTCAGCCACGTCGACGCATCTGGGACCGCCCAGATGGTCGATGTCGGCGACAAGGACGTCACGAAGCGCCGGGCAGTCGCCTCCGGCCTCATCACCACTCGGTCCGAGGTCATCGCCCTCATCGCCGAGGCGGGACTGCCCAAGGGCGACGCCCTGCCCGTGGCCCGCATCGCGGCAGTGATGGGCGCCAAGCGCACCAGCGACCTCATCCCGCTGTGCCATCCGCTGCCGCTGACGGGAATCGAAGTGGAGTTCGAACTCCGCGAGGACGCGGTGGCCATCACCGCCGCGGTCAAGACCGTGTCGAAGACCGGCGTCGAAATGGAAGCGCTGACGGCTGTGACCACGGCGGCGCTGACGATCTTCGACATGATCAAAGCCGTCGACAGCCAAGCCGTGATCGGCGACATCAAGGTCATCGAGAAGACCGGCGGAAAGAGCGGCGATTGGACACGAGAGTCATGAGCACCGGAACCGTCGTGACCACGGGAGTCGTCGAGACCCCGATTTCGACCCAGGAACTCGAACCCGAAGTCCTCACCGACACCTGCGGTGCCGCCGTCAGCTTCTCCGGTGTCATCCGCGACCACGACGAAGGCCGCGGAGTGAGCCGACTGCACTACGAATCCCACCCCCTGGCTCCAACTCAGATCGCCGAGGTGGCGGCCGACATCGCTGCCCGTCATCCCGCGGTCAGGCTCTCCGTCGTCCACCGCGTCGGCGACCTCGAGATCGGCGACGTGGCCCTGGCCGCGGTCGTCGCCTCCGCTCACCGGCAGGATTCCTTCCGCGCCTGCTCCGAGCTCATCGACGAGGTCAAGGCCCGGGTCGCGATCTGGAAACACCAGCACTTCAGCGATGGCACGGACGAATGGGTAGGAGCCCTCGAATGACTCGACTGCGTATCAGCGATGCGGCACGCTTCCTCGGAGTCAGCGATGACACGGTGCGACGGTGGGTCGCCGATGGCCGCCTCTCCCAACACAAAGACGCGTCGAACCGGGCCGTCGTCGAAGGCAGTGAGCTCGCCGCTCTCACCCAATCATCGTCCGGTGCTCTGCCCGACCCCAGCGGCGTCGTGAGCTCCTCGCGCAACCGCTTCGCCGGACTCGTCACAGACGTGAGCATCGACGGAGTGATGGCCCAGGTCAGCATGCAGTGCGGTCCCTTCCGCGTGGTATCGCTGATGTCGGCCGAAGCCTGTCGCGAACTCGAGCTCGAACCGGGAAGCCTCGCGACCGCCTCGGTGAAGGCGACGATGGTGTCGATCGACACCGTCCCGGGTTCATGAAGGGCAGCCAACTCTTCCGCGCTGAACGACACCTCCGAGTCTCATAATCGGAACTGAAGTCGACACGGAACCGCATCTGCGGGTTCAATGGGGGTATGAAGAAAACCCTGCTGGGGCTCTGCACCGTCGCAGCCCTGACCCTGACCGCCTGCTCCTCCGGACCCGACACGGGGGCGGAAGCGGACCAACCGGAAGAGATCACCGTCTTCGCCGCCGCTTCGCTCACCGAAGTCTTCGAAGACATCGCCGATGAGTTCACGGCCGCCGATCCGAACGCACCCGAGGTGAAGTTCTCCTTCGCCGGATCGTCCGACCTGGTCTCCCAGATCTCCGAAGGCGCCCCCGCCGACGTCATCGCCACCGCTGATGAGAAGACGATGGACACGCTGGACAACGATGACCTGCTCGCAGGCGAGCCTGAGATGTTCGCTTCGAACACGCTCACCCTGGCCGTGGCCGACGGCAATCCGAAGGCGATCAAGAGCTCCAAGGACTTCTCCGGCAACGACCTCGTCGTCTGCGCGCCCCAGGTGCCCTGCGGAGCCGCGACGGAGAAGTGGGCCGAGACCAATGACGTCGAACTCGATCCGGTCAGCGAAGAGAACTCGGTCACCGATGTCCTCGGCAAGGTCGGCGCAGGACAGGCCGATGCGGGAATCGTCTACGTCACTGATATCGCCCGCGGCGACGGCAAGGTCGAACAGGTCGATCTCGACGGCGCAGACAAGGTCATCAACAAGTACCCGGCCGCCACCGTCAAGGCCAGCGAGAACCAGGACCAAGCCGATGCCTTCGTGAAGTTCCTCGGCTCCGATACAGCCCAGAAGCTGCTGCGCGACGCCGGTTTCGCCGCAGGCTGACAATGCCCGCGCCCTCCCCGAACCGACCGGAGACGTCCCCGCCCCGCCGATCGAGGCGGCTCAGATCGGATCCGCTCATCCCCGGCTGGCTGTGGCTGCCCGCCGTCATCGGCATCGTCTTCCTGCTCCTGCCGATCATCGGCATGCTCACCCGGGTCGACCCGCAGAGTCTGCTCGCCGTGATCACGGCCGAGGAATCCCGTCTGGCGATGAAGCTGTCGCTGCTGAGCTCGGTGACCTCGGCTCTCATCAGCGTCCTCATCGGCTTTCCCCTCGGGTACCTGCTCGCCACCCGGACGTTCCCCGGCCAGCGCATCGTACGCACCCTCATCCTGCTGCCCCTCGTACTGCCGCCGGTGGTCAGCGGTCTCGCACTGCTCTACACCTGGGGCCGGTCGGCCCTGCTCGGCGGCGGACTCGAAGCGGTGGGGCTCAGCCTCGCCTACACCACCTCAGCGGTGATCATGGCGCAGGTCTTCGTGTCCCTGCCCTTTATGGTCATGTCCGTCGAGACCGCCACCGCTGGGCTCGGCCGCCGCTATGAGCTCACCGCCGCCGAACTCGGCGCGAAACCCAACCGCGTGTTCTTCACCGTCACCCTGCCGCTCCTCCGACACGGGATCATCACGGGTGCCGTGCTGTGCTTCGCCCGCTCGCTCGGCGAGTTCGGGGCGACGCTGACCTTCGCCGGGTCGCTGTCCGGCGTCACCCGAACGATGCCGCTGCAGATCTATCTCGTGCGCGAATCCGACCCGCAGGCAGCCATCGGCCTCTCGCTCCTGCTCATCGTCATCGCCGTGCTCATCATCATCCTCGCCTACCGGTCCCCGCACGCTCCCCGCCTGAAGTCCCCGCGCAGTTCCCCGACACCCACTCCCGTCGACACGGTCCCGGCTGCCGCCCCCGCCGAGGCTGCCCCGCGCTCCTCGACGGATGTATCCGAACGTGGGGGAGCGGAGAGCACAGACGCGCAATCCGCGGACCCCGAGCAGGGCATCAGTGCCGAAATCCGACTCAGTGCCCGTGGAATCGCACTGGATCTCACTTCCCCTCGGCCGGGAACCACCGCGATCATCGGTCGCAACGGGGCCGGAAAATCCACCCTGTTCCAAGTCCTCACCGGAGCCCTCGTGCCCGACTCCGGACGACTCCGCATCGGGGAGGACACGGTGTTCGATATCGCCGCGGGCCTGTGGCCACCCGTCCACGAACGCGGCATCGTCCATCTCGCGCAGAACCCGCTCCTGTTCCCGCACCTCAACGTCATCGAGAACGCCAGCTTCGGTCTGCGGGCTTTGGGCGCGTCTCGCGGCGCCGCACATGAACGCGCGAAGGCGATGCTCGACCGCCTCGGCGTGGGGCAATGCGCGAACCGCAGACCGGACGCCGTCTCCGGCGGGCAGGCCGCCCGAATCGCCCTGGCTCGTGCTCTCGTCGTCGAACCGAAGCTGCTGCTGCTCGACGAGCCTCTCGCCTCCCTCGACGTGGATGTGGCAGTCGAGACCCGGCACGTGGTGGCCCGACTGCTCAAGGGGCGCAGTGCACTGCTCGTCACTCATGACGTCGACGATGTCACCGCCTTGGCCGACTCCCTGGTTCTGGTCGAGAACGGAAGCGTCGCCCACTCGGCTCCCATCGGGCAGGTCGACCCCGAATCCGCAGGTGAGGCCGCTGAATTCCTCACCAGCTTTTGCATGCGGGACCGTGACGGAATAGTGTGCAATCAGTCACAGTGAAAATTGGCATGCAAGGGAGCACACCGCAGTGTCCGAATTGTCTTACTCGTCGGGAACTTCGACGGAACCGCTGCTCGGGATCACCATCGCCGAGCACATCAAACGCACCGCAGACGAGAATTCCGAAGCGCTGGCCTTGGTCGATCGGCATTCGAAGCGGAGGTGGACGTACTCCGACTTCGATCGTGATACCGACGCACTGGCCATCGGCCTCCTCGAACGTGGGGTGAAGAAGGGCGACCGCGTCGGCATCTGGGCGCAGAACGTCGGCGAATGGGCGCTCGTCCAGTACGCCACGGCGAAGATCGGGGCGATCCTCGTCAACGTCAACCCCGCCTACCGCAGCCACGAACTCGAGTTCGTCGTCGAACAGTCCGGAATGAGCCTGATGATCTCACAGATCGTCGCACCTCCGCACTCGGACTTCCATGCCATCGCCACCGAGGTGGCGGCCAAGATCCCCGGCCTCGACCTCGTCTTCCTCGACACTGTCACCGAGGACCTCATCGGCGATGTCACGGTGGGCGAGCGCGAATCCTTCGCCCACCTCATCGGGCAGGGTCGCGAGATGCTCGACGACGAAGGGGCCAAGTACGCGGTGCGGCTGCAGCAGCTCATCGACGACCTCTCGGTCGATGACCCGATCAACATTCAATACACGTCCGGAACGACCGGATTCCCCAAAGGCGTGACGCTCAGCCATCACAACATCCTCAACAACGGCTTCTTCATCGGCGAGATGCTCTCGTACACCCCCGCCGACACCGTGGTCGTTCCCGTGCCGTACTACCACTGCTTCGGCATGGTCATCGGCAACCTGGCCGCACTCAGCCATGGCGCAGCGATCGTGCTTCCGGCTCCCGCCTTCGACCCGGTGGCGACGATGCGGGCGGTCACCGAAGAGCAGGCCACATCACTCTACGGTGTGCCGACGATGTTCATCGCGGAACTCGAGCATCCGCAGTTCGCGGAATTCGACTTCTCCTCGCTGCGCACCGGCGTCATGGCCGGCTCGCCCTGCCCGGTCAATACGATGCGTCGAGTCATCGACGATATGAACATGTCCGAAGTCGCCATCTGCTACGGCATGACGGAGACCGCGCCGGTGTCGATGATGACGCGAGTGGATGACTCACTGGAGAAGCGCACCGAGACGGTCGGCCGAGTCATGCCCCACCTGGAGATCAAGATCGTCGACCCCGTCACCGGACAGACCGTTCCGCGCGGCCAGAAGGGCGAATTCTGCACTCGCGGATACGCTGTCATGCTCGGCTACTGGAATCAGCCGGACAAGACGGCCGAAACCATCGATGCGGCTCGCTGGATCCACACCGGCGACCTGGCCATCATGGACGACGACGGGTACGTCGACATCTCCGGACGGATCAAGGACATGGTCATCCGCGGAGGCGAGAACATCTATCCGCGCGAGGTCGAGGAATTCCTCTACCATCATCCCGCGATCCGCGACGTCCAGGTCGTCGGCGTCTCCGATGAGAAGTACGGCGAGGAGCTCATGGCGTGGGTGATCCTCAAGGACGGGTTCGATTCGCTCACTGCCGACGAGGTCCGTGAGTTCTGCTCCGCCAGACTCGCTCATTTCAAGATCCCTCGCTATGTCGAAGTCCGTGAGTCGTTTCCGATGACCGTGTCGGGCAAGATCCGCAAGATCGAGCTGCGCAGAGAAGGCGAGAAGCTCGCTCACACGGCCGACGCCTGAGGGCTGCGAGCGCGTCCCGGCAGGAACTGCAGTCGGGGGAGTGCTCGAGGTCACAAGTCGGTTGCAGTTCTGTCTGCCCGGGGCGTGCCGTTCTTCTGCCCGCCCATATTCACTAGGATCACAACATATGAGAGCTGAATCACCACCACTGGTGTCCTTGAGCAATGTCGAGAAGCACTACGGCGACTTCCACGCGCTGAAGAACGTCAATCTCGATATCGCCGAACGCGAGGTCGTCGTCGTCATCGGCCCCTCCGGCTCGGGCAAATCGACCCTGTGCCGGACGATCAATCGGCTGGAGACCATCACCTCCGGCAGCATCACGATCGATGGCAGGGAACTGCCCGCCGAAGGCGCTGCCCTGGCTCAGTTGCGCTCCGACGTCGGCATGGTGTTCCAGGCCTTCAACCTCTTCGCCCACAAGACGATCCTCGAGAACGTCACTCTGGGGCCGATCAAGGTGCGCAGGATCCCGAAGGCCGAGGCGGACAAGCAGGCGATGGCGCTGCTCGAACGTGTCGGTGTCGCCCACCAGGCCGACAAGTATCCGGCTCAGCTCTCCGGTGGTCAGCAGCAGCGTGTTGCGATTGCCCGGTCTCTGGCGATGAAGCCGAAGGTGATGCTCTTCGACGAGCCCACCTCGGCGTTGGACCCGGAGATGATCAACGAAGTCCTCGACGTCATGGTCGGACTCGCCGAGGAGGGAATGACCATGGTCGTGGTCACACACGAGATGGGCTTCGCCCGCAAAGCCGCCCATCGCGTGGTGTTCATGGCCGACGGGGAGATCGTCGAAGTCGCCGAACCCGAGGAGTTCTTCACGAATCCCCAGAGCGCCCGAGCCAAAGACTTCCTGTCGAAGATCCTGACCAACTGACACCACCGCTTTCAATCAGCACCACCTCACTCACAAGGAGAGACCATGAAGAAGCTCAGACTGGCGGTCGCCGCGGTGGCCATCGGAATGCTGGCACTCAGCGGCTGCGGCCAGGGCGGAACCCCGGACGCACCTGCCGACGGCGACGGAGCCAAGGCAGAAGCACCCGAATACACGGTCAACGAGAGCGCGGACATCGCCGACTCGAAGACGTGGAAGGCGGCGAAGGACGCCGGCGAGATCACCATCGGCGTGAAGTACGATCAGCCGGGCCTCGGCAACGTCTCGGCCGGATCGAAGACGCCCGAGGGCTTCGACATCGAGATCGCGAAGATGGTCGCCGCACAGCTCGGATTCAAGCCCGACCAGATCAAGTACACGGAGACCGTCTCGGCCAACCGTGAGCCGTTCCTGCAGCAGGGCAACGTCGACATGGTCGTCGCCACCTACACGATCAACGACGAGCGCAAGAAGGTCGTCGATTTCGCCGGGCCGTACTACGTCGCCGGTCAGGATCTGCTCGTTGCCGAGGACTCCGATATCGCCGGTCCTGAGGACCTCGACGGCAAGAAGGTCTGCTCCGTCGACGGTTCGACCCCGGCGCAGAACATCAAGGACAAGTACAAGAAGGCCGAACTCGTCACCTACGATGCCTACTCGAAGTGCGTCACCGACCTGCAGTCGGGATCCGTCGACGCGGTGACCACCGATGACGCGATCCTGCGCGGCTATGCCAAGCAGTACGAAGGCGAATTCAAGGTCGTCGGCAAGCCCTTCACCGAGGAGCCCTACGGCGTCGGTCTGCCCAAGGACGACAAGGCCCTGCGGAACGCGGTCAACGATGCTCTGGAGAAGGGCATGGACGACGGCGACTGGAAGAAGGCATTCGAATACACCCTCGGATCCACCGACGGTGTCGATATGCCCAAGGTCGACCGCTACTGACCCAGTCCACAGATTGACATGATGCGAGGGCACCGACTGCGGTGCCCTCGCATCGATTAAGGAATCTGCCATGGATTTCCTGGAGCTTCTCCAGATGTTCCTCTCCGGCGCGTGGGGAACGATCAAACTCTTCACCGTCGCCCTGATCGGATCGATGATCCTCGGCACGGTCCTCGCCGCCATGCGTGTCTCACCGACCCCGGTGCTGCGCATCGCCGCATCGACGTACATCAACGTCGTCCGGAACACTCCGCTGACGCTCGTGATGTTCTTCTGTGCGTTCGGACTGCCGTTCCTCGACATCCGATTCGGGTCGACGAGTTCATTCAACTCCTTCGTCTACGCCACGATCGCTCTCATCGCCTACACCGCGTGCTTCGTGGCGGAGACGCTGAAGTCGGGAATCTCGACGATTCCCGTCGGACAGGCCGAAGCCGCCCGCGCAGTGGGCCTGAGCTTCGGACAGACCTTGAGCGAAGTGGTTCTGCCGCAGGCCTTCCGAACGGTCATCCCGCCCCTGGGCAGTGTGATCATCGCGATGCTCAAGAACACCTCGATCGCCTCGGCGTTCAACAACCGAGAGCTGATCTCCGCGATGCGCAATGCCATCGAAATCCGCGGTGACCTCGTCATCCCGATTCTGTTCGGCACCGCATTGGCCTATCTGATCCTGGCTCTGCTGCTCGGCCGTGTCTTCGACTACCTGGAGAAGAAGCTGGTGATTCTGCGATGAGCGCACCCACTCAAGTGCTGTTCGACGAACCGGGGCCGAAGTCGCGCCGGAACAACGTCATCCTCTCGATCGTGTCGCTGATCGTGCTGTTGGCACTCATGGCGTTTGTGGTCTGGAAGTTCGCCGACGCCGGTCAGCTCGAACCTGAGAAGTGGTATCCGTTCACCTTCGCGCAGATTCAGACCGTCCTGCTCCAAGGCATGCTCGCGACCCTCAAGGTCGCGGTCGTGGCTTCGGTCCTCGCGTTGGTGGTCGGAGTGGTCTTCGCTCTCCTGCGCTTGTCGAGCAAGAAGGTCATCTCGGTTCCCGGAACGATCGTCCTCGAATTCTTCCGCGGCGTGCCCGTGCTGCTGCTCATCTTCGCGATGTTCCTCCTCTTCGGCAACGAGATCGGTGCCTTCTGGTCGGTCGTCTTCGGCCTGACCCTCTACAACGGAATGGTGCTGGCCGAGATCATCCGCGCAGGTATCCTCGCCGTCCCCACCGGGCAGCGTGAAGCGGCCATGGCGATCGGGCTGCGCTCTGGACAGGTGATGAGCCTGGTGCTCATGCCGCAGGCGCTGCGAGCGATGATGCCGACGATCATCGCCCAGATCGTCGTGCTCCTGAAGGATTCGGCCCTGGGCTTCATCGTCACGTATCAGGACCTGCTCTACCAGGTGAACCTCATCGGCCGCGAGTACAACAACCTGCTGCCGACGTTCATCGTCGGTGCGGCCCTGTTCATCATCATCAATATGATCGTCGCCGGGTTCGCCCGCTGGCTCGAATCCCGACTCCAGCGCAAGACCACCGCCGACACCGAGGCCGACGGCCTGACCTCGAAGATCGTCGACTGATTCCGCGGTTGAGAACAGGGCCCGGTCGACAGCGACCGGGCCCTGTTCGACCATGTATCGTTCACATAGGAGTCGGCCATGAAGGAGTGCATCAATGCCACAGCCTCAACTCAGCCCCACACCGGTTCGAGTGGTGAAGAACATCGACCGCGAACGGTACGAGCTGTTCACCGATGAGACCCCGGGAGAGTTCATCGGGTTCCTCGCCTACCAGGTCATCGATGACCACACCCTGGAACTCCAGCATACGATCATCTCCGAAGGCTTCTCCCGACGAGGCTTCGCCCGTACCCTCGTCACCCAGGTGCTCGACCTCATCCGGGCCGACGGGTCGACCATCCTGCCGACCTGCTCGTACGTCCAGGACTACCTCGAGCGGTTCCCGCAGTACGGCGATCTTGTGGCCCATCAGTGACGGAGAGACATCGAGGCGGCGGAGCGGGCCGTTTCGCTCCGAGCCCGAGCGGTGACCTCCACATCGGCAATATCCGTTCCGGACTGCTCAGCTATGTGCGTGCCCGGCAGACGGGCCGGCGGTTCCTGTGGCGGATCGAAGACCTCGATCGGGTGAAGGCCGGCGCGGCCGACTCACAGCTTCAGGTCTTCGCCGAACTCGGCGTCGTCCCAGACGACGTGCCGCTGGTCCAATCCGAACGTACTGCCGAATACGCCGCCGCGATTGCGAAGCTGGAGGCGGACGGACTCGTCTACGAATGCTATTGCTCACGCAAGGACATCGCTCAGGCCCCGAGCGCACCGCACGCACCACCCGGAGCGTACCCGGGGACCTGTCGCCGTCTCGGGGAGGAGGAGCGCCAGTCCGCCCGACTGAGGCTCGAAGCGAACAACCGGCAGCCGGCGCTGCGTCTGCGCGCGGACAATCGAGTCCACAGCATCGACGATGTGCTGCTCGGCCGGGTGGAGGCGGTCGTCGACGATCTCGTGCTGCGGCGAGGTGACGGTGTCTTCGCCTACAATCTCACCGTCGTCGTCGATGATGCAGCGACCGGAATCGACGAGATCCTGCGCGGCGACGATCTCGCTTCTTCGGCACCCAGGCAGGCATATCTGGCACGGCTGGTTGGTCTGGCCGAACCGGGCTGGGTGCATGTTCCACTGGTGCTCAACGAGGGCGGTCAGCGGTTGGC
Source organism: Brevibacterium sp. MGP-B1 (assembly GCF_057766545.1). NCBI lineage: Bacteria > Bacillati > Actinomycetota > Actinomycetes > Micrococcales > Brevibacteriaceae > Brevibacterium > Brevibacterium sp. MGP-B1. The sequence continues at coordinate 1,140,173 of NZ_CM173407.1, forward strand.
CAAACGTGATGGAGCGGTGACTTATCAGCAGCTGCGCGGCCTCGGATGGACCAACGCGGACCTCTTCGCCTGGATGCAGCAGTCGCTGGGATTCGCCGGAGACGGTGGCCCGTGGAGATCCGTCGACGATATGGTCAGCGGCGTCGATTTCGCTCGGATGGCGACGACGCCGACGGTCTTCAGCCCGCCCGCGGGTCCCTAGCGCCGATTCCGCTCAGGCCGGCGCCTCGTCAGGCCACTTCTTCGTCAGGCGGCGGAGGAGTCGACGGCGTCTCGGATGACTCCGTCGTAGATCGCTTCGAACGTGTCGAGAGTGTATTCGATATCGTGTTTGGCCACGACGTCGAGCGACGCCTTGGACATGGCATCGAGTTCATCATCGGGCATCCGGCAGATGCGGGTGAACCGGTCAGCCAGCGCATCTGTGTCGCGCGGCGGGAACAGATATCCGTTGACTTCGTTGCGGACGAGGTGAGGCAGAGCTACCGCATCGGCGAGGACCACGGGTTTGCGCGACGCCAGCGCCTCCAGCGTAGCGATGGACTGCAGCTCAGCGGTCGAGGGCATGCAGAAGAAGGTGCACCGCTGGTAGGCCTCCATGAGTGCCTTGTCACTGATCTTCCCGAGCACATGCACACGATCGGCGATGCCGAGTTCGACAGCCAGCTGCTTCAGCGGTTCCTCCTGGTCACCGCCGCCGACGATATCGGCTTCGAGCCCCAGCGCGGGATCGGTCTTCGCCACGGCCTCGACGATGTCGGCGGCGTGCTTCTCCGAGGAGAGTCGGCCGACGAAGAGAACTCGTGGGGGAACGGCCCGCGACGTTGCGCAGTCGAGTTCGCGCAGATGAGCAAAGCGTTCCAGGTCGATCCCGCAGGACACCGCCCTGATGGGCGAGGAGAACCCGTTCTCGGTGAGCAGATCGGCGGCCAGCTGCGTCGGAACCGTGATGAAATCGGCGGATTGGAACTTCCGGCGCAGATCCCACCAGGCGATGGCGGTGCCGCCGTCGAGAACGGCCTTCGGAGCTTTGAGATAGGGGCGGACATTGTCGGGCATGAAGTGGTTCGTGGCCACGACAGGGATTCCGCGCCTGATCGATTCGGAGAACGCATAGCGGCCGATGACGAAGTGCGCCTGAGTATGCACGACATCGGGGCGGACGCTGTCGAGAAGACGCGAGAGCTCGGGCTTCGTCTCCCACGGCATGCAGATCATCCACGTCGGGTGCAGGGGCCACCTGTGAGCGGTGAGTCGGTGAACGGTGACCCCGTTCTCGACACTGACCGAGGGTTTACCCGTGGCCGAGGGGCATGCGACGTGGACATCATTGCCACGTGCGGCGAGACCTTCGGCCAACCGTTCGGCGAATTTCGCGGCACCGTTGACTTCGGGGGCGTACGTCTCCGCCGGGATGAGGATGCGGCGTTTCGGGGTGGGACGGTGCGCAGACAGGATTCAGCTCTCCTCGGTGTCGGTCATGGTGTCGGAACGGCGGGCGTTCCTGCGCTGAGCTTCTCGATCTCTGACATCGGGATGATACCGCGACAATACAACGACGGCTGCGCAGGCGACCAATCCGGTGAGCGAGATGAGGATGATGAGCCAGACGGGGGAGTGAGCCGCCTCACCGAGGACGACGGTGCCGAGGATCACGGCACCGATCGGGTCGATGACTGTCAGGCCGGCGATGACCATTTCCGGCGGGCCCGCCGCATAGGAATTCTGGACGAACAGGGACCCCAGGGCCACTGCCGCCAGCAGCGCTGCGACATTGATCCAGGTGACCTGGTCGAGGCCGGCCTGGAGGAACTGGACGCTGACCAGGTGAGCGTTCGTCGCCACACAGGCGAACAGCAGGCCGGCGGCGATGATGAGCACGAGCTGAGGGGCGTGGCGGAAGGCCAGAACGATCACCAGGCCGATCACCACCGCGACGGCAGTGATCCAGAACAGCGGCATCGCATCGGCTCCGAGGTGGACCTCCGACTGTGCCGTGGTGGCGGAGAGCGCGACGAAGAGCGTCACCCCGGCGGTGCACCAGACGACTGACTGGACGAGTCGCCTGTTGACCTTGAGCCCGCGGTGGCGGACGCCGAGCAGCACCGAGACGATGAGCGAGAACGCTCCGATCGGCTGCACGACCATCACCGGTGCCAGTGCCAGGGCCACGAAATTGCCGGCCGTTCCCGCACCGAGGATGATCAGCCCGAGCAGCCACCGACGATTGCGCAGCAGTTCGGTGAAATGGGCCCAGCTGAGTCCGTTGTGGGAGTCATCCTGCCCGGCGACAGCATCGTGCTGATACAAGGCGCCATAGGCCAGTGCCACGGCCGCGAGGACGGCGAGGGCGATTGCCACTATGGTCACGATGAGTCTTCCGGTATCGACGGTGTGGATGTGGGGAGCGGATCGCTTCGAGTCTATCGCGCGAGGCGGCGGCGAAGATGGCCGCAGACTGTGTTTGTCCTGACTGTAAGGCAACCCTGCGGCGACAGGTGGGGAAACCCTCAGCGCTGTGGCCGAAGCACCCTCAGCGCTGTGAGCTAAAGCACTCGTCACGGTTTTGTTCGCCGGCCCGGGGGTTTGCTAAGCTGGAACACACGTCCGCAGGAAACTGCGGCATTCCTCCGTAGCTCAGTTGGCAGAGCATTCGACTGTTAATCGAAGGGTCGCTGGTTCGAGCCCAGCCGGGGGAGCAGCAAAGGCCCCGTCCGATCGGACGGGGCCTTCGTCGTAGATCGACACCACGCTCGGTGCCGTCGTCGCGGCTGGGGAATAGGCTCAGCACGCGGAGAGTTCATCTGGCATGAAGTCTTTCGGATTCCTGAGTTTCGGTCACTACGACAACGACGGCGACCTCGACGCCGGGCGGATGCTGCGCGATGCGGTGGAGATTTCTGTCGGTGCCGACGAACTCGGCGTCAACGGCGCCTACTTCCGAGTCCACCATTTCGCGACCCAGGCGGCCTCGCCCATCCCGCTGCTGGCGATGATCGCCGCGAAGACCAGCAACATCGAGGTCGGCACCGGGGTCATCGACATGAGATATGAGAACCCGCTCTACCTCGCCGAGGAGGCCGCCGCCCTCGATCTGCTCTCCGACCAGCGAGTCGCGCTGGGTATCAGTCGCGGATCCCCGGAGCCGGCCCTGCGCGGTTGGGAAGCCTTCGGCTACGAGGATCCCATCGAGCCGAAGGCCGCGAACATGGCCAGAGAGAAGTTCGATCGGTTCCTCCGCGCCATCCGCGGCGAGGAACTTGCCCCGGCCGATCCGCAGCAGTTCGGTCCGGGGAAGCGCCTGCGCATCGAACCTCATTCGCCCGGACTCGATCGACGCATCTGGTGGGGAGCCGGGTCCGCCTCCACCGCAGAATGGGCTGCACAGCAGGGCGTGAACCTGATGAGTTCGACTCTGCTCACCGAGGCGACAGGCGCCGCATTCGGAGACCTGCAGGCCGAACAGATCGCCAGGTACCGTCAGGCATGGAGCGCCGAGGGGCACGGATGGACTCCACGAGTGTCCGTCAGCCGCAGCATCTTCCCGATCACCACCGACCTCGACGACCTCTACTTCGGTCGGCGTGGGTCGGGCCAAGGGGATCAGATCGGCATCATCGACGACACGCGGTCGACGTTCGGCCGCACCTACGCGGGCGAACCGGACAAGCTGATCGACGAGCTCAAGGCCGACGCGGCGATCGCGGCAGCCGACACCCTCATGCTCACCATCCCCAGCCAGCTCGGAGTCGACTACAACCTGCACATCCTCGACTCCTTTGCGAAGCACGTCGCACCGGCACTGGGCTGGGTTTCTGCCGGACAGAGCTGAGACACGGGGCCGAACCGAACTGCATGAACGTAGGATGAGACGAGGCAGAGACGATGAATAGCTGAGGGGGCCGCTTGAGCGAGAGCACGAAGATGACGCAGACGCAGAAGCGCATCCTCCTCATCGGTCTCGTTCCCCTCTTCATGTCCCTGCTGTCGGTATCCAGCATCAACGTCGTCCTGCCCTCGATCGCTGCTGATATCGATGCCTCCACTTCGGCGCTGCAATGGGTGCTCACCGGTTATGCGCTGTCCTTCGGTGTGGTCCTCGTCGCCGCCGGACGTGCCGGAGACGTCTTCGGGCGCGGACAGCTCTTCGTCATCGGAGTCGGCCTCTTCGGGCTGTCCTCCCTGGTGGCCGGAATCGCCCCGGACCCGCTGACGCTCAACATCTCCCGAGTGACCATGGGGCTGGGCTCGGGATTCCTCAACCCGCAGGTCGTGGGCCTGCTGCAGCAGTACTTCCAGGGGCCGCCACGCGGTCGTGCATTCGGGCTGATGGGTACCACCGTCGGTTTGTCGGTGGCCATCGGCCCTGTGCTCGGCGGTGCCCTCATCGCACTGTTCGGCAGCGACCTCGGCTGGAGAGCGACCTTCCTGGTCAATGTGCCCTTCGCCATCGCCTCTCTCATCCTCGCCCGAGCCTGGCTGCCTGCCGGCGCATGGCGACCCGCCGCCGACCAGGATGCGAAGAACTCCGATGGCGGCAAGGATCTCGACCCCGTGGGGGTCATCCTCCTCGGCGTCGGCGTCCTCCTGATCCTCCTGCCCTTCGTCGAATCATCGCTGGGCTGGTTCATCTGGCTGTCCCTGCCGATCGGCATCGGCATGATCTGGTTGTGGGCCCGGTGGGAACGTCGGTACGCGCGTCTGGGCCGCCCCCCGATGGTCGATCTCGATCTCTTCCGCATCCGCAGCTTCAGCAACGGTTCGATCATCATCGCTCTCTACTTCCTCGGCGTCACCAGCGTCTGGGTCCTCGTCGCCATGTACATGCAGCAGGGGCTGGGACATACAGCCCTGGCCGCGGGAATGATCGGTCTGCCGGCCGCGCTGTGCTCGGCGGTCTCAGCCGACGTGTCCGGACGGTTCGTCTTCCAGATCGGGCGCCGCCTCGTCGTCTGGGGGATCGCGCTGTGCCTCGTCGGTCTGGTGGCCACGATCGCCGTCGTCGCGCTGCTGTCCCAGGGCATCGGCAGCGAGTGGTGGATGCTGCTGACCCTGGCGTTCATCGGCACCGCGCAGGGCATGGTCATCAGCCCCAACCAGACTCTCACCCTGCAGGAGGTCCCCCTGCGATACGCCGGATCCTCGGGAGGAGTTCTCCAGACCGGGCAGCGCATCGGCACTTCGATGGGGCTGGCGATCATGACCGCGCTGGCGTTCTCGATCACCGCGGTGAGCAATTGGCATTGGGGGATGATGGGGGCGTTCGTCGCCATCGCCGTCATCGTCATCCTCGCCGGAATCGTCGGTCTCATCGAGGTTCGCCGAGGCGGCCCCCGCCGGGCTTGAGTGCCGCTTGCGGCGCACCCGGCCGAGTCACGTAATCGTCAGCTGTCAGCGCAATAATGTTACGGATTTTAGACAATCCGCTGTGTCCGAATGTGGAAGACTGTGAACGCACATCAGCCCATGGAAGGAAACACAGTGGTCGAGGCCGTACCCGATGACGAGCTGGAGCTCGAGGAACTCGTGCGTTCGGGCGGGATAGAAACCTATTTCGCCCCCGTCGTCGACGCACTGACCTTCCATCGGGTCGGCCACCAGATTCTGCAGGCTCCCACGGGTTCCCCGGAGTTGGGTCGTGCCGAGTCGGAGAACCTGCGCCATGCAATGCGCGCCTCGACGATCACCGGTGATATCGACGCCTCTCTGCGTGACTCTGCGCTGCGCACGGCAGAAGGTGCCGGACTGCCGAAGTCGAACCGCCTGTTCCTCCACGCCGAAGCTGAGTCTTTTGCGACCCTCGAGGACCGCACCGGAGAACCCGACCGCTCGGTCATCCTCCAGCTCGACGCCACCCGGGTCGCCTCGTCCCCGGCCTCCGTGCTGCGCTCGGTGCGCTCCGCACGCGCCATGGGATGGGGAGTCGGCATGTCTTCGGTGGGTGCCGACCTGCGCAGCACCGCCTTCGTCCCGCTGGTCAACCCTTCGGTCGTCGGACTCCACCCGGACGTTCTCCGCATCGACTGCGACTCTCATCTGGCCGAACTCAACCGTCTTCTCCACGCCCATCTCGAACGCACCGGTGCGGTCATCCTCGCCGACGGTGTCGAGACCGAAGATGATCTGGACCGTGTGCGTGCGCTCGGGGCACGGTTCATGTCCGGGCCCTACTTCGGTGAGGCCACGAAGCAGCCGCAGGCATTCTCTGAGCCGAGCGAGGACGCCCTCGTCTCTCACTACTCTCGCAATCTGCCCGCGCTGGGCACCCCGTATTCGATCTCTCAGGGACTGCGGCGCGAGCCTCTGGTGATGAACCGCGAACTCCTCGTCGCTCAGATCGCTGCCCTGGAAGAACGTGCTCTGGCATCGGGTACTGCAACCATCACCCTCGGAGTGTTCGGGGAGGACGACGAGTTCTCTGAGGCGACGCGACTTCGCTATGAGAAGATCCGAGACACCGTGGGGCTCACTGCGATGTTCTCCGGCGGCTTCGACGGACCGCCGATTCCCGGTGTGCGCACCGGACTCGTCGACGCGTCTGACCCCATCCGCAACGAACACGGCGTCGTCGTGGTCGGGCCGGACTGGTCGGGCATGGTTGCGGCGTCGAAACGCAACGATCCGGGCAGCGACGGACAGACCGTCTTCGATGTCTACATCACGACCGACCGCTACACATGCGTCGACGCCGCACGCAGCGTTCTCACTCGCGTCGCACCTCTTACCGCAACGGCGAACCTGCGGGCCTGAGCGGTGCGCGTCCGGGTGTCTCGACTCCGCAGAACGCACGTTTGATCCGAATGGGGAAGCGGACTCCGATGGTGCTAATGTTGTCTCGGCTGGCCCCCGTAGCTCAGCTGGTTAGAGCAGGGAACTCATAATTCCTTGGCCGTCGGTTCAAGTCCGACCGGGGGCACCACGAAGCGCTCCGCTGATTCGGACGCGAACCCTCAGGCCCCGTCACTCAGCTTCTGCTGGCGGCTCAACTTTCTCATTCGAATTCGGTTTGAAGACAGTGCCGGACAGCGGAGCGTAGGCGATCCACTCTCCGCCCGGATTGTTCCTGAAGAGTTCGGCAGTCCTGCGGTCGTCTTCCTCGACCTCGTCGAACAGATGGGTGAAGGCTGATTCCGCCTTCGGGTTCCCGGCGGAATGCTCAGCCCGTATTCGCAAAGTCTCCGCGTCGTCCTCAGATGAAGAGATCTCGACGACGAACTGCGGGCCGACTTCGGCAGAGACGAGTCGCGCGAGACGCACGCCTTGCTCGGCGAAAGTGCGCGCAGCTGACTCCGGCACCCAATTGAAGTCGGAATCGAGCGAGTCGTAGTAGTACTGTTCCCATGCCTCCAGCTCCGTGACAAGCTCGCCGGACAGCCCTGTGTCCTCGTAGTCGATCGGCATGCTGATCCACAGCACCGTATCCGCATAGTCGGGGAACATGCGGATGGTCCGCAGCGGTCGTTCGTCGGTCATTTGCTCCTCGGTCATGGCGCCAGCCTAACGCCGGTCATACGCTCGGCATAGACACCCTACGCCACCAGCATCTTTGATGCTTGGCTGCACGCCGAACATCGACTATCATGTGGTCAGCACCTCCTTTCGGATCGTAGGGGAAGACGTATCCGAGGTAGGAGGCAGAAATGGATATGACTCAGGGCGTACTCTTCGTCCACTCAGCACCTCGTGCGCTGTGCCCTCACATCGAGTGGGCAGCGGGCGGGGCCATCGGCGCACAGGCACGCTTCGACTGGGCACCCCAGCCGGCAGCACCAGGTCTCGTGCGCGCAGAAGTCTGCTGGCGCGCGCCCGCAGGCTCCGGAGCTCGCATCGCATCCGCACTGCGCGGCTGGGACTCGCTCCGCTACGAAGTCACCGAGGAGCCCTCGGCCGGAGTCGACGGCGGTCGATGGAGCCACACACCGGATCTGGGCATCTACCACGCTGTCACCGACACGGCCGGCAATATCCTCGTCCCTGAAGACCGCATCCGCTCCGTGATGGAACGCGCTGCCGGGGACCCAGCGAAGTTCTCCTCGGAGATGGCGATCGCCCTCGGCGAAGCGTGGGACGAGGAGCTCGACGCGTTCCGCCACGCAGGTGAAGGCGCACCGGTGCGCTGGCTGACGAAGGTCGGCTGAGCCGCTCCCTTCACCGCCGAACTGCACACAGCTGCGAGAGTTCGGGCGTTCACAAATGCCGATGGGCACACTTTCCTGCCTCGAGTGTGCCCATTTCGCATGCTTTCGTGCCTGAGCGCTTATGCAGGAGGCTCTGCACAAGCCACCTTCCTGGGCGCCTGAAGCAGACTGCTGTGCGCAGACCACCTTCCCAGGCACAGATCGCGTTCCTCTGACCTAAAGAAAACGGCCCACTCTGAGTCAGATCGCACAGTTTTGAAACCGTGCTTTCCGACTCAGAGTGGGCCGTAGAGCTGGCTGAGTTCGCTCAGGACCTCAGACGGAGCGGAACGCGACGACGGCGTTGTGACCGCCGAAGCCGAACGAGTTCGTGATCGCCGCGATATCGCCGGCAGGCAGATCCGCAGGAGTGTCACGGACGATGTTGATCCCCTTGACCTTCGGGTCGATTTCGTCGATGTTGATGGTCGGGGGAGCGGTGCGAGTCTGCAGCGCCTTGACCGTGAGGATCGCCTCCACGGCACCGGTACCACCGAGGAGGTGTCCGGTCATCGATTTCGTGGCCGAGACCAGTGCATCGGAGACGTTGTCACCGAGGAGTTCGCTGATGGCCAGCGATTCGGGGATGTCTCCGACAGGAGTCGACGTGGCATGTGCGTTGACGTGCTTGATATCGGCGGTGGTCAGCTCGCCGGCGTCGAGTGCCTGCTGCATGGCGGCCAGCGCGTGCTTGCCCTCGGGCTCTCCGCCGGTGATGTGGTAGGCATCGTTCGAGATGCCCCAGCTGGCCACCTCGGCGTAGATCTTCGCTCCACGTGCCCTCGCATGCTCCTCGGTCTCGAGGATGAGCGTGCCCGCTCCTTCACCCATGACGAATCCGTCGCGGTCGACGTCGTAGGGACGCGAAGCGGTCTCGGGCGAATCGGTGCGACGCGACAGCGCCTGCATCGAGTTGAACGCGGCGAGAGTGATCGGGTGGATCGCTGCTTCCGAACCGCCGGCGATGATGATGTCGGCCTTGCCCGAAGCGAGAACGTCATAGGCGTGGCCGAGGCTCTCGGTCGACGAAGCGCAGGCGGAGACCAGGGTCTGCACGCCGGCACGTGCCTCGAATTCCATGCCGATGGCGGCTGCAGGTCCGTTGGGCATGAGCATGGGAACCGTCAGGGGCATGACCCGTCGCGGGCCTTCCTCCTGCAGGGTGTCCCAGGCGTCGAGCAGAGTCCAGACTCCGCCGATTCCGGTGGCCCAGGAGACGGCGGTGCGTTCCGGATCGGTCTCCTCGAGACCGGCGTCGGCCATGGCTTCACGGGCAGAGATGAGAGCGAACTGGCTCGAAGGATCGAGGCGTTTTGCCTGAACCCGTTTGAGATTGTCGGGCACGACCTGTGGGTCGACCTGCGCTGCGAAGTCCACGGCGAGGCCGTACTTCTCTGACCAATCGTTGTCCATCGTGTGGACGCCGGACTGACCGGCCAGAATGGCTTCCCAAGTGGCATCGACAGTCGCGCCCAAGGGGGTTACCGCACCGATTCCGGTGACGACAACTTTAGATGTCATGGTACAAACCTCGTCGATAGTATGGACACGGCCCGTCTGTGGACGGGCCGTGTTCGGCTGCTGTGTGTCAGGCTTCCTGAGCCTTGTTGATGTAGTCGACAGCGTCCTGAACGGTGACGAGATCCTTGACGTCGTCATCGGGGATCTTCACGCCGAACTTCTTCTCAGCGTTGACGACGATGGTCATCATCGAGATGGAGTCGATGTCGAGGTCATCGGTGAACGACTTGTCGGCTTCGACTGCTTCGACAGCCAGGCCGGTCTCTTCGTTGACGATCTCTGCCAGCCCAGCGAGGACTTCAGCTTCGGTGAATGCCATTTCTTTCCTACTTTCTGATTTCGGTCGAGGGTTTTTCGACCGTTTGAGGAACTTTTCGACGAGTGTCCCGCCGAATATCTTAGGACATTCACGGAGAGTTTTCCGTGAATGGGTGTGTCTCAGGGCAGACGCACGACCTGAGCACCGTAGACGAGGCCCGCACCGAAGCCCATCTGCAGGGCGAGACCGCCGCTGAGTTCGGGCTGTTCGCGCAGGAGCCGTTCGGTGGCCAGTGGGATCGACGCCGCCGAGGTGTTCCCGTTGTCGGCGATGTCACGTGCGATGACAACGGACTCGGGGAGCTTCAGCTGCTTGGCGAGCTCGTCGATGATGCGCATGTTCGCCTGGTGCGGGATGAATGCAGCGAGGTCCTCGGCCTCGATGCCGGATGCAGCGAGAGCCTCCTTTGCCACCTCGGCGCCGTCCCACACGGCCCAGCGGAAGACGGTCGGCCCGTCCTGACGCAGGGTCGGGAAGGCCAGTTCCCGGTCGTCGCGGATGTCGTAGAGGGAATCCGTCATCCGGATGGTCGACCAGTTTTCGCCCTTCGAGCCCCACACCGTCTTCGAGATGCCGGGTTCGTCGGAGGAGGACACGACGACCGCGCCGGCGCCATCACCGAGGATGAACGAGATCGAACGGTCCTCGGGGTCGATGACCTCGGAGAGCTTCTCGGCCCCGATGACGAGGACATTGTCGAGTGTGCCCGCACGCACCAGCGCATCGGCCTGCGAGATGCCGTAGCAGTAGCCGGCACACGCCGCGCTGATGTCCCATGCCGGGATCGGCCCGGTCCCCAGCCGTGCGGTCAGTGCCGCAGCCGCTGAGGGCGTGAAGTACTCGAACGTGACGGTCGAGATGATGATGCCGCCGATGTCCTCCGGCTTCAGCCCCGCCGAGGCGATCGCCTCGAGCGCGGCTTCCTCGGACATGTCGAGGACGCCGACGTCCTTGCTGGCCCGACGGCGGGTGATGATGCCCGTGCGCTGACGAATCCATTCGTCGGAGGAGTTGATGGGGCCGGCGATATCGTCATTGGTGACGAGGTTCTCCGCACGGTAGGCCCCGATTCCGGCAATGCGGGAGAAAGTGCCGAGTTCAGCAGTCTTGAGTGTAGGCATGGCGTCTTCTTTCGATTCTCAGGCGTGGGCTGCCGCGAACTCACGCGCGCCGTCGAGGTCGGCGGCCGATTTGATGGCGAATGTCTCGACGCCCTTCATGGCGCGTCGAGCGATTCCGGTCAGCGTTCCACCGGGGACGAGTTCGATCATTCCGGTGACACCGGAGTTCAGCAGCGCCTCCTGGCACAGATCCCAGCGCACCGGGTTCGTGACCTGCTTGACCAGGCGGTCGACATACGCGCGGCCGGCTTCGACCGCAGTGCCGTCGGAGTTGCTGAGAATCGACACGGAGGGATCGGAGACCTCCATCGCCGAGACGGCGGCAGCGAGATCAGCGGTGGCGGGAGCCATGAACTCGGTGTGGAAGGCGCCGGCCACTGCGAGCGGGATGACCCGAGCACGCTCCGGCGGGTTCTCGGCCAGCGTCTCGAGCGCCTCGAGAGAGCCGGCAGCGACGGTCTGGCCCCCACCGTTGACATTGGCGGGGCTGGCCCCGGCGGCCTCGATCGCGGCGAGAACATCCTCGGGCTGGCCGCCGACCACGGCGGACATGCCGGTCGGGGTGGCGGCGGCAGCGGCCGCCATTCCATCGGCACGGACCTTGACGAAGGCCATGGCGTCCGCCGGAGTGAAGATGCCTGCGATCTGTGCGGCTGCGATCTCTCCCACGGAGTGGCCGGCGACGACGGCAGGACTGACGCCGAGTTCGGCGGCGCAGGCGATGGCGGAGGCTACGAGCAGAGGCTGTGCCACCGCGGTGTCCTTGATCGTCTCGTCATCGGATTCGGTTCCGTGCAGACGCAGGTCGATTCCCGAGGCGGTCGAGAGTTCGTCGATCTGTGCCGAGAAGGTGTCGAGTTCGATGAACGAACTCAGGAAACCGGTCTTCTGGGCTCCCTGGCCCGGACAGGTGATTGCAAGCACTCAGTTCTCTTTTCGTTGGGTTCCGTTGATCAATCTAATGGACTCAGGACCGATCTCGGCGAGATTTGTCGTTGTTCGACAATACGCCGTCCTCGGACAGTCGCCCATACACCAAGGCGATGTGGATGACGAAGGCATCACGCGAGGTCGTCGGATCGAGCCCGATGGCGTCAGTGATCTTCCGCAGTCGGTAGCGCACGGTATTCGGGTGTACGGACAGCGCCTTGGCAGTGGCTTCGAGAGAGGACCCGAATTCGACATAGGCGCTCACGGTCTTCAGCAGCTGGCCCGTTCCTGAGGTCAACGGTTCATAATAGCGTTCGATGAGTTCGGTCAAGGCGATCCGGTCCCCGGACAGAGCGCGTTCGGGCAGAAGATCATCGGCTTTGACCGGGCGCGGGGAGTCGGGGCGGGCGGTCGCCGCCTTGAGTGCGCGGATCGCCGCCTTCGCCGAGGTGGCCGCTTCGGCAAGTCCCGGCACTGCCGGTCCGACGATGACTTCGGAAGGCCCGAAGCAGTCCGAGAGGTCCTCGACGGCATCGTCGAGTTCGGTGACTCCGCCGAGGACGATGAGCAGACGGTTGTCGTGGATGCCCACAAGCGCATCATCGGCCCAGCGGCTGGCCTTGCGGCGGATGCCGTCCAATCCCTTCTTCGCCGAGCGCTGCGGGGCGCGGCCGACGATGACGCACACGGGTCCTTCTGACTGCCAGCCGAAGGCAGCCGTGCGGCTGGCGAGCTCGTCGACGGAGTCTCCGCGGACGAGGGCGTCGACGACCATAGCCTCGAGTCGGGCGTCCCAGCTGCCTCGGGCCTCTGCGGCCCGGGCGTAGACATCGGCCGCGGCGAACGCGATCTCCCGGGAGTAGATGAGCACGGCCTCGCGCAGCGCCGGCTGCTCGACGGGGCGAGCGATGTCCGGAACGCGTTCCTCGACGACCTCGACGACGATCTTGAGCAGCTGCAGGGTCTGCTGCAGGCTGATGGCCCGGATGAGGTCACGTGGCGCGGTCTTGAAGATGTCGGAGACCACACGCAGATTCGTATCGGGCTTGCGGTACCAGTCGACGAACGAGGAGATGCCCGATTGGGCGAGCAGTCCCACCCAGGAGCGATCGGACGACGACATCGAGCGGTACCAGGGCAGCTGAGCCTCCAGCCGCTGCAGAGTCACCGATGACAGGACGCCGACTCCGGCACGCAGTCTGCGGGCGGTTTCGGCGCGACGGCGCAGGGTCTCGGCATCAGACATCATGAGCACGAGTTTAGATGAATGAGAACAACCCGGTTGTCAGCGACATACAAAGAGTCGGAAAACGTGACAAATATGGCCGGAGTCTTGGAGACTCCGGCCATATTCGCTCTCAGTGCTCGGGCGAGATCAGGCGCCTGCCCCCTCGGTGGAACCCGAGCTGCCGGCACGGACATCGTTGAGCTGGTACTTCTCAGCCGCCTCGGCGGCCTTGTCGATCGAGATCTTCCCGGTATCGGCCAGCGAGATGAGCGCCTGCGTGACCACGGACGGACCATCGACGAGGTAATAGCGACGTGCCGCAGGACGGGTGTCCGAGATTCCGTATCCGTCGGTTCCCAGCGAGGTGAAGTGGCTGGGCACGTACTGACGGATCTGATCCGGCACTGCACGCATATAATCCGAGGTCGCAATGACCGGGCCCTCGGTCTCGGCCATCTTCTCGGTGACATACGGAGTCCGCGGTTCGGATTCGGGGTTCTTCAGACGCTCGTTCTCAGCGTCGAGTCCGTCACGGCGCAGCTCGGTCCACGACGTCACCGACCACACATCGGCCGATACGCCCCAGTCCTGATCAAGCAGCTCCTGAGCCTCGAGCACCCACGGCACACCGACGCCGGAGGCCATCAGTTGAACCTTCGGCCCGCCGTTGTCGGGTCCCTTCTTCAGGAGGTAGAGACCCTTGAGCACGCCTTCGACGTCGAGATCCTCCGGTTCGGGCGGCTGAACCATGGGCTCGTTGTACATCGTGATGTAGTAGAGCACGTCGGGATCTCGCTCATCGGCGGGATCGTACATCCGGTGGATGCCGTCCTTGACGATATGCGCGATCTCATAGCTGTAGGCCGGGTCATAGGAGACCACGGACGGATAGGTCGACGCCAGCACGTGCGAATGTCCGTCGCCGTGCTGGAGGCCCTCGGCCACCAGAGTGGTGCGTCCCGCGGTGGCGCCGAGGACGAAACCGCGAGCCATCTGGTCACCGGCGGCCCAGAAGAAGTCACCGGTGCGTTGGAAGCCGAACATCGAGTAGAAGATGTAGAACGGGATCATCGGCTCACCGTGGGTGGCATACGAGGTGCCGACCGCGGTCAGCGCCGCGGTCGCGCCGGCCTCGTTGATGCCGACGTGGAGCAGCTGACCGTCCGTGGCCTCCTTGTAGGCGAGGAACAGGTCGCGGTCGACGGAGATGTAGTTCTGCCCGTGCGGGTTGTAGATCTTCGCCGTCGGGAAGAACGAGTCCATGCCGAAGGTGCGAGCCTCATCGGGGATGATCGGCACGATCCGGTGGCCGAACTCCTTCTCCCGCATGAGGTCTTTGAGCACGCGCACGAAGCCCATCGTGGTGGCGATCTCCTGCTTGCCTGATCCACGACGACCGGCCTGGTAGGCCTTGTCCGAGGGCATCTTGAGATCGATATGGGTCGACCGACGCTCGGGGGAGTAGCCGCCGAGCTCCGCGCGACGCTCCTGCATGTACCTGATCTCGGGTGCGTCGACGCCCGGGTGGTAGTACGGAGGCAGCTTCGGGTTGTCCTCGAGCTCCTTGTCCGAGATCGGGATCTGGAAGTGATCGCGAGCGAGCTTGAGATCGTCGACCGTGAGCTTCTTCATCTGGTGCGTGGCGTTGCGCGCCTCGAAGTGCGGTCCGAGCGAGTAGCCCTTGACCGTCTTGACGAGGATGACGGTGGGCTGTCCGGTGTGCTCCATCGCGGCCTTGTAGGCGGCGAAGACCTTTCGGTAGTCATGCCCGCCGCGCTTGAGGTTCCAGATCTGCTCGTCGCTGTAGTCCTCGACCATCGCCTTCGTCCGCGGGTCGCGGCCGAAGAAGTTGTCGCGCACGAAGCCGCCGGACTCACCCTTGTAGGTCTGGTAGTCGCCGTCGGGGGTTGCATTCATGAGGTTGACGAGCGCGCCGTCGCGGTCCTTGGCCAGCAGTGCGTCCCATTCGCGTCCCCAGACGACCTTGATGACGTTCCAGCCGGCACCGCGGAAGTACGACTCGAGTTCCTGCATGATCTTGCCGTTGCCGCGGACGGGTCCGTCGAGACGCTGCAGGTTGCAGTTGATGACGAAGTTGAGGTTGTCGAGCTCTTCGAAGGCAGCGACGTGGAGCATGCCGCGGCTCTCCGGCTCGTCGAGCTCGCCGTCACCGAGGAAGGCCCAGGTCTGCTGCTGTGAGGTGTCCTTGACCCCACGATTGTGCAGGTACTTGTCGAACTGTGCCTGCGCGATCGCGTTCATCGGTCCCAGCCCCATCGACACCGTCGGATGCTCCCAGAAGTCGGGCAGCTGGTGCGGGTGGGGGTAGGACGGCAGTCCCTGCGGCTTGCCGTCGATGAAGTGCGACTGCTGCTGGCGGAAGCCGTCGAGCTGTTCGGCGCTCATCCGGCCCTCGAGGTAGGCACGGGCATACATGCCGGGGGAGGCGTGGCCCTGGTAGAAGATGTGGTCGCCGCCGCCTGGATGGTCCTTGCCGCGGAAGAAGTGGTTGAGGCCGACCTCGTAGAGTGTCGCCGAGGAGGCGTAGGTGGAGATGTGACCGCCGACCTCGACGCCGGGACGCTGGGCCCGGTGGACGAGCATGGCGGCATTCCAGCGGTTCCAGCGACGGTAGCGGCGTTCGACCTCTTCATCTCCGGGGAACCAGGGTTCGTTCTCCGGACCGATGGTGTTGACGTAGTCGGTGGCAGTGAGGCTGGGCACGCCGATCTGCTTCTGGCGAGAGCGCTCGAGCATGCGCAGCATGACATAGCGTGCTCGAGTCCGACCGCCCTCGTCGATGAGGCCATCGAGGGAGGCCAGCCATTCAGCGGTCTCCTCCGGGTCGATGTCGGGCACCTGGCTGGGCAGCCCGTTGAGGATGGGTCCGCCCTGATTCCGATTGTCCACGATGTGGTCCTCTCTTCAGCTCCACGATCTTCTTTGGTGTAGAGATCATGACCATCGGATGGTGTGTGCTCCGCAGGTTGTCTGAGCCCAGAGGCCACCCGATCTACCTGTCAGCCTAGTACTCCCAGCCGAACTTCGCGCTCCCGCGAAGTTGTGATCTCTCTGACGCATCTGAATGTTGTGATGACGGGCTCACGGTCCGGTGTGATGATTGAGTGCCGTTTGAGTGCGCTTGCCGCGCGCGGGCGCGCCGATATTTGCACCTTGGCCACTGTTGGCGGAAGAATACAGGCATGAGCAACTCCGCTTCTGAAAGGACATCCTCCACTTCGACCCTCGCAAACGAGCTGGGACACAACCTCGGCTTGAAAAAGGGCGACTATGTGCAAGAGGTCGGCTATGACGACGACGTCGATCAAGCACTCTGCGAGGCGATCGAGAACATCATCGGCGACAAGATCGCCGATGGCGAAGAGGATGACGTCTACGACGTGATCCTCATGTGGTGGCGGTCGGACGACGATGACCTCGTCGACGGTCTCGTCGACGCCCAGACCACACTGAAGGAGGGCGGAGTCGTGTGGCTGCTCAGCCCGAAGGCGAACCGTCCGGGACACATCAGCCCCGCCGACATCTCAGAAGCGGCGCCCACCGCCGGAATGCACGTGACCTCCACGGTCAGCGCCGCCGACGATTGGGCCGGATTCCGGCTCGTGGGCAAGAAGAACTATTCATGATCTTGCGGCCCGGTGATCGGGCCCCGGATCTCACCCTTCCCGATCACCTCGGATCGGTCATCACCCTCACCGAGGCGGCCCCACTGACCGCTCGTGTGCTCGCCTTCGTTCCGTTCGCCTTCTCTCCGATCTGCGGAGACGAACTCGCCGCTCTCGATAAGTGGCAGGAACGGATGCGAAAGGGATCCCATGCCGTCGATGTCGTGGTCGTCTCAGCCGACTCCAAGTACACCTTGGCGGCGTGGGCCCAGCAGTCGGGTACCGACGTCACTCTCGCATCGGATTTCTGGCCCCATGGTGAGGCGGCTCGCGCGTTCGGCGTCTTCGATGAGGTCCACGGAGTCGCCGAACGAGGAGTCTTCGTCATCTCACCTGCGGGTACGATCGTGAGTGGCAGGCAGGTCGCCCGCACCGAGACTCGGGACTTCTCCGATGAGTTCGCCGCGGCGCTTTCCAGCCTCTGAGAATCGAGCCCCCGCCGAAGAACCGATCGACGGCACCTTCGGCGCCTGTTGAGGAGGACACCTTATGGCCACGCTGTTCACGAAGATCATCAACGGAGAGATCCCCGGCACCTTCGTCCATCAGGATGACAGGTGCGTCGCATTCCTCGATGTCGCTCCGATGACGGAGGGCCATGTCATGGTCGTCCCGCGCGACGAGATCTCCCACTGGATCGACGCCGACGCAGATCTGCTCTCCCACCTCACCGCTGTGGCGAAGAGGATCGGCGAAGCACAGAAGGCGGCCTTCGACTGCGAGCGGATCGGACTCCTCATCGTCGGCTACGAAGTGCCCCACCTGCACATCCACGTCCTGCCGACGAACTCCATGGATGACTTCGACATCTCCGACCGCGCTCCGATGCAGACACCGGAGCAGCTGGAGGCGCCCGCCGAGAAGATCCGGCAGGCGCTCTCCGAACTGTCCTGATCGGCTGCTGGCCGCCTCAGACCATGTCAGAGGCGGTGGGTCTCGAGGTAACGGTCGAGTGAGTCCCTGACGAGTTCGGCGCCGGCGGTTCCACCGTAGTTCGCGCCGAACCGCGGGTCGTCGATATACATCTGCCCGAGACCGCGGACGTATCCGGCTAGGTCGCCGTCGGGATCAGCTGCGGGCGTGCCCGGAACTGCTCGCAGCCATTCGATATGGCGTCGGGCGAGGTCCTGGCAACGCTCCGATTCGGGCCGTGCCCCCGCCTCGGCGGCGGCGATCCAATCCTCGGAGAGAGCGGACACGAGGGCCTTCCAGTCGCGTTTCTCGGCCGGTGACCGGCTGGACCACCATTCGTCGCCTATTCGGTAGGCATCGGCGCCCCAGCGTCTGGTCACTTCCTCTTCGTATTCGCGATGGTCGAAACCATCGAACATCTCTTCGGCCATGAGCGGCTCACCTGCTTTCAGTCGTGTGATGGTGACGGTGACGGCGGCGAGCTGTCGGTCGAGCCGGTCTCTCTCGTGTCCGAGCGAGACCAGATGCTGCGACAGCGCTTCGACCGGATCGTCTTTTTGATCGAGCACCTCCGCGATCGTCGTCAATGTCAGACCGAGCTCCTTGAGCAGCAGGATGCGCTGGAGGCGCACCAGAGCCGCTTCGTTGTAGCAGCGGTAGCCATTGGCTGCGATCGAGGTCGGCGGCAGCAGACCGATGGCGTCATAATGACGCAGGGTTCGGCTCGTCGTGCCCGTCAGCCGTGCGATTTCCTGAATGGACCAGTCCATGCCTGACAGCTTAGAAGTTGACGCAGCGTCAAGGTCAAGAGCCGGATGAGAAGCTCGACGTGTGAGCTCAGTCAGGCCGCTTCGCGGATGGCGTCCAGCGCCGTGAAAAGGTCGCGTGCGAGGTCGTCGACATGTTCGAGCCCGACCGACAGGCGAACGAGGCTGTCTCCAGGTTTCGCCGTCGCGGCTACGGGCCGGTGTGTGAGTGAGGCCGGGTGCTGGATGAGTGTATCGGCGCCGCCGAGCGAGACCGCGTGCACGATGAGGTCGCAGTGTTCGACGAAGGTGCGGGCCGCTTCGAATCCACCGGCGAGTTCGATGGCGATCATCGCTCCTCCGCCGTGCATCTGCGAACCGACCAAGCCTCGCGGATCGGACCCGGCGAGCCCGGGGTAGTGGACCTGGGCGACCTCGGGGTGCGTCTGCAGACGGCGCGCGAGCTCACCTGCGGTGTCCTGAGCTGCGCGCATCCGCACGGCCAGCGTCCGCAGGCCGCGATGGAGGAGATAGGCGCCCATCGGGTGCAGAAGGGCTCCGGTGATGGCGCGGACCCGGCGCAGACGCATGGTCCATTCGGTGTTCGTCGCGATGATTCCGCCCATCGCGTCGCCGTGACCGCCGAGGTATTTCGTGGCGCTGTGGAGGACGAGGGCGGCCCCGTGATCGATCGGTCGTTGGAGCACAGGGGTGCAGAAGGTGTTGTCGACCAGTACCGGCACGTCTCCCGCTGCGGCGACGACCGAGCCGATGTCGACGAGGTCGAGACTGGGGTTCGCCGGTGTCTCGACGATGACGAGCCCCGTGTCGTCGCGAATCGTCTCGGCGATCTGGTCCTCTTCCGCCCAGGTCACCGACGTGCCGAGGAGTCCCGACTCGAGCAGGTGGTCGCTGCCCCCATAGAGGGGACGGACGGCGACGATATGGGGCGTTCCGGCCTCGACTGCGGCGAGAAGTGTTGCAGTCATGGCAGCCATTCCCGTGGCGAAGGCGACAGCAGATTCGGCGTCCTCCAATTCGGCGAGCGCGGATTCGAATCGCGCCACACCGGGCTGCCACAGACGTTGGTAGACGGGGGAGTCCCCTTCTTTCAGGGGATGTCCGCCGGCGAGGCTCTCATAGGAATCTCCTCCCGTGCGGACGTCGTTGACCGGGTTGGTGGTGGAGAGATCGATGGCGGGGACGTGGACGCCTGCGGCCGCGAGACCGTCCATTCCGCCGTGAACCATACGGGTCTCAGGGTGCATAGAAGTCATACGCGCATTCAATACACTTCTCCCGGTGTGTGCAATGAATGTGCAATCTCCTGCAAATATTCGGCCGTTTCCGGGATAGCCTGCGATCAGTTATGGGAGACTGTGACTCATGTCGCAGAACGTCTCACTCGATGACACCGATCTTCGCCTTCTCCAGGAACTCAACGCCGATGCCCGGGCCTCGGGTGCGGTCTTGGCTGCGGCCGTCGGGATCTCCGAATCGACGGTCTCCCTGCGCCTCAAGAGACTGAAGTCGCTCGGCGTCATCCGCGGCTTCCATATCGACGTCGATCCGACTGCGCTCGGGGTCGGTCTGCAGGCTCTTGTATCGATTCGGCTGGCCAAACACGATCGGGCCGAGATCGACGCGTTCACGGCGGCTGCGCCGAAGTTCCCTGGGGTGGTGCGGATGTACCACATGGCCGGAGCCGATGATTACCTGTTGCATATCGTCGCCACTGACACCGCTGCGGTACAGTCTTTCGTCCTCGACTACCTCACCCGATATCCCGCAGTCGCACATACGCGCACCAACCTCATCTATCGGGTCGAAGACGGTTCTGCCTGGATCCCTTCGGAGGCCTGAACTGCCATACTGGCTTCATGGCAGAGAACAAGACCCAGCCGACCGATGCCGATGTCGCCGTTTACCTCGATTCGGTGACTCCCGAGAAGCGTCGCGAGGATGGAATCGCTCTTGACGCGATCTTCCGAGACGTCACCGGTGAGGAACCCGTGATGTGGGGACCCTCGATCGTCGGCTACGGCCGGTACCACTATCGGTCGCCAGTGAACCCGCGCAACCACGGTGAGTGGCCGGCCACGGGATTCTCCCCGCGCAGGAGCCAGCTCTCTCTGTACGGACTCAAGGACCTTCCGGAAGGAGCGAGGCTGCTCCCGCAGCTCGGAAAGTACACCGAGGGGGCCGGGTGCGTCTATGTGCGCCGTCTGGAGAACATCGACGAGGCTGTGCTGCGCCGACTCATCGCAATCGCCGCTGCCCGTCCCGACGATCCCGCACCGGGCAGCTGATCTGGCCGATGACAGATCCTGTCCGATGGATCGCAGAATGACCTCGGTGGCCGAGGACGTCGCAGTGTTCAGCTGCGGGCCGTGATGCTCAGCCCCTGTTTGCGCTGATGGACCGAGAAGTACTTCAGTCCCGCCTCGGCGTCGGCCAGGAATCGACGGCGGGAGCGACGGGGCAGCCACACGATCCGACCGGGGGACAGATCGATCGTTCCGGTTTCAGTCTCAAGGGTGCCGGCTCCGGCGAGAACGTGGATGAGCACATCGAGAGATGGACCGGTATGTTCGCAGATCTCGCCGCCGGCGGCCAGCGCAATGACATTCGCATCGAGGTCACGGTGCTGCGTCGGCAGCTGCCAGACGGACCCGGAATCATCGACAGTCTCACTGAGCTCGGCGACGTCGAGGACGACGCGAGGTGCAGGGGTGGCGGCCCGACGGATGATGCGCACCCGGGCCTCACTCTCTGTGCTCTCCAGCGGCTCCCACCCGACCGCCTCGGCGAACTCGCGGACCATCTCCACTCGCAGGCCCTCGGGCACGTGATCGTTGATGAGTATCAGGCCGGTGCCTACTTCAAGTTCCTCATACGCTCTGATGATGAGCGGATGCCGCTCCGGTTTCGGTACGCTCCGGACGTCGATGATGGGTTCTTCTGCCACAGCAATGCCTCTCACTTGCTTAGCTGATTCCTCTTCGAAGCTATCACCACAGATTGAAAACGCGGCTACGCTGAGGCAAGAAGCATGCCTCAGGGCTGCCGACATCTCAGGAGGAGTTCACGATGATCGATCAGGTGTCCGCTCAGAACCTGGAGACCCTCAGCGCAGAGCTGCTGGAGAAGGCACGAGGAGCGCACAGCGGAAGGGCCGCCAAGGGCGTCTTCGCCGGAACCTATCTCCGGCAGGCCATGCTCACACTCCGAGCGGGTGCAGAACTCGCGGAACATGAATCCCCTCCGGAGGCGACGCTGCACGTCGTGAAAGGCCAAGTGCGGATGATGACTGCCGACGAATCATGGGAACTGGGTGCGGGAGAACTCATTGCCATTCCCCCGCAGAAGCACTCGGTGGAGGCGCTGACCGATGCGGCGTTTCTGCTCACGATCCGCACGGAGGTCGACAGGGACTGATCGACCCCGGTGCCGCCTCGGCGAGATTCGGGGCGGCGGGCTCAGCCTATCGGGGCTCGGACCTGCCAACTGGACGCGAGATTTGGGGAGACACATGGAAAAGGCACCCCGTGAGCACGGGATGCCTTGACGGTGGGCCCAGAGGGACTCGAACCCCCGACCCTCTCGGTGTAAACGAGATGCTCTAGCCAACTGAGCTATAGGCCCCACCTGCACCGTCGATGTCCCCGACAGCGCTTGATCAGTATGCCACATCCGAGGGCGACCGTCGAAACGGGATCGCCGGCGGTCGCGGGGCCGGTCAATGCGTCGGTTCGGGCCGTCATCGGGAGGATCGGAGCAGGCGTGCCGCATTGGCGGCGAAATTCTCAGCTGCCTCTGCGGTGTCGACGTCGAAGATCCTGCGATTCTGCTCCACGGCCACGGCACCGAGTGTGAGCGTGAGGATTCCGTGCGAGAGTTCGGCGCCCAGGCGATCGGCTCCCAGAGCCTGAGGCGCAACGTCAGTCGGAGCGATCGAATAGCCCAGCAGCACGATCTCTGCTCCATCACGGTATTTGAGCAGTACTTCGCGCAGAGACATGGCCGCGGCGAGCGGGTCGGCAGTGGCTGGGCAGAGGGCATCGACTTCGGCTTTGAGCGAACGTGAAATGAGGATGAGCAGTGACTGCTTGTCCTTGACATGCCAGTACAGCGCGGAGGGCTGAACGTCGAGTTCACGGGCGAGCCGGCGCATGGACAGATCGCCCAGACCGTACTGCGAAAGGATGCTCAACGCAGTGGTGGTGATGCTTTCGGCTGTCAGTGCCAATGAGACATACCTTTCATTCTCGAGCAGAGGTCCTTTCCGATTTTTCAGATCGCGTTCCCATCGCTATAGTAGTTCCTGGTCACGGGATATAGCGCAGCTTGGTAGCGCGCCTCGTTCGGGACGAGGAGGTCGTGGGTTCGAATCCCGCTATCCCGACCAAGGGACAGTGCCGCAGCATCGCTCAGGCGAGGCTGCGGCACTTCTGCATTCCCGGACCGTTGCGCGCCGGCCGGAAACCACTCTGGGTCCAAACCATCAAGACGCGAGCAGATGCCTGGGACGAGAAGCAGCGCACGGCCGCGCCGAAAGTGGTGCGGTGCGTTCTCGCCGTGGTGCAGGCCCAATCGAGTTCTGACCAGATGATCGAGTTTGAACCCGATGACTGGTCCAAAACCCGATGACTGGTCCAGAACTCGATGCTGAAATGCACAAAGGCGATGGGGCGCACTGCTCGAAAAGGCAGCGCGCCCCATCGCCTCACGCCTCAACTGGTGCTCAGGCGGGTGAGCCCGGCTCTTGGGAGGAACCGTCCGTCGCGTCGGAAGCGAACGGGTGTGTCGCCCGGCCCCGACGAGGAGTCTGCGGCGCATCGGTTCGGTGGGCCGCCTCGGCGAAGTTCTCTGTCACGAGGTCGGGGTCGGTGCCCCGCCACCGGGCGATGGCCTTCATCACCTGATAGATGATGATCGCCGAGGCGGTGCCCAGGGCGATGCCTTCGAACTGCAGTCCGCCGGGGGTCCAGGTGAAGTTCGCGATGGCGACGATGAGTGAGACCGCGGCGGTGTTGAGATTGATCGGGTTGGAGAAGTCGACCTTGTTCTCCACCCAGATGCGCACGCCGAGCATGCCGATCATTCCGTAGAGCACTGTCGCCGCCCCGCCGAGGACTCCGGGAGGGATCGTCGCAATGATCTCGCCGAACTTCGGCAGCATGCTGAGGATGAGGGCGATGATCGCCGCACACAGGTACGCGGCGGTGGAGAAGATGCGCGTGGCTGCCATGACGCCGATGTTCTCGGCATAGGTCGTCGTTCCCGAACCGCCGCCGGATCCGGCGAGGATGGTGGAGAATCCGTCGGCGAAGAGCGTCCGGCCCGTCAGACGATCGAGGTCGCGGCCGGTCATTGCGGCGACCGATTTCACATGGCCGATGTTCTCGGCGATGAGGACGAGGACGACGGGCAGGAACAGGCCGAGGTAGCCGAGATCGAACGCCGGTGCATGGAACGCGGGCAGTCCCACCCAGTCGGCTTTCGAGACGGTGGAGAAGTCGAGCTCACCCTGCAGCCATGCCGCACCATAGCCGACGAGGACGCCGATGAGGATCGAGAGCCGACCGAGCATCCCGCGGAAGAGCACCGTGGTCAGCAGGATCGCGACGATCGTGATTACGGCGGTCAGGGGAGCGGCCTTGACCCAATCCCAGGCGGCCGGAGCCAGATTGAGGCCGATGAGGGCCACAATCGCCCCGGTGACCACCGGCGGCATCGTCACTTCGATCCATCGGACGCCGACGAAATGAACAACGAGCCCGACGAGCGCCAAGGTGACTCCCACCGAGATGATTCCTCCCTGGGCCAACGCCATGGCATGCGGCTCGAGTTCCTCTCCAGCCGTCGCCGAGAACCCCGTGACCGCCCCGATCGGAGCGAGCAGTCCGAATGACGAACCGAGGTAGGAAGGCATCATGCCCTTCGTGATGAGCAGGAACAGCAGCGTGCCGATGGCGGTGAAGAACAGCGTCGTCGACGGTGGGAACCCGGTGAGGAGGGGGACGAGGAACGTCGCGCCGAACATCGCCACAACGTGCTGTGCGCCGATGCTGATGGTTCGCGGCCAGCTCAGACGCTCTTCCGGCAGAACCCTCTCACCGGGAGCGATCGTCCGCCCGTTTCCGTGCAGACGCCAGCCGCGGTGATTGCCTGTTCTCTCGTGGGTGTCCGTGGATGCCGAATCCGCCATTGTGTTCCTCGTTCCGTTCTTCCCTGTACTGGGTCGTTGGCCGGCGGTCGGGCAGCGCTCAGGGCCGGCGAAAGAATTCTATGCTCCAGCTCACCGGCACGCCGACTCGACGGCTGACGAACTGGTATCGACTGCGTGGGAACCCGGCCTGGCACAGCGACCCGGGGCATCGGTCTGATAGCGTATTGAACAGTGTTCAGGAGATTTGACCTGGACCGACTCTGACCTTGTTCAACCGCACGGAGACAAAGGACCAATCGATGACGACTGTGAACCCTGACCAGCACGTGAACCCTGACCAACTCGCCGAGTCCATCCTCAACGGGGCAGCGGCCACTGAAGCCGACGCGCTCGCGCTCCTGGCTACGCCGGATGCGGAGCTGTTCGGTCTCGTCCATGCCGGATCGCGACTCCGTCGAGAGCACTTCGGCATGACGATCAAGTTGAACTATCTCGTCAACCTCAAATCGGGAATGTGCCCGGAAAGCTGCACCTACTGCTCACAGTCGCTGGGGTCGAAGGCCGAGATCCTCAAGTACTCGTGGCTGAGCACCGACGAGGCCATGGATCAGGCGAGCATGGGCATCGGCGGCGGAGCGTCCCGCGTCTGCCTCGTCGCGAGCGGTCGTGGACCGAGCCGTCGCGACGTCGGCCGCGTCGGTGAGATCGTCGAACGCCTCAAAGACGAGAATCCCGAAGTCGAAGTGTGTGCGTGTCTGGGCATCCTCAAGGAAGGCCAGGCCGAAACGCTCAGGGACGCCGGTGCCGATGCCTACAACCACAACATCAACACCGCGGAGTCCTTTCACGACAATATCGTCAAGACCCACACCTACGAGGACCGGACGAACACTGTCGAACTCGCCAAAGAGGCCGGACTCTCTCCCTGCAGCGGCCTCATCGTCGGGCTCGGCGAAAGCGACGAGCAGATCGTCGAGGCGCTGTTCGCGCTCAAGGCCCTCGGCTCCGAGTCGATCCCGATCAACTTCCTCGTCCCGTTCGACGGCACCCCGCTCGAAGGACAGTGGAACCTCACACCCATGCAGTGCTTGAAGATCGTCGCGACGGCCCGCTTCGTCTGCCCCGACAGTGAGATCCGTCTGGCAGGAGGGCGCGAGATCCACCTCAAATCCCTCCAGCCGATGGCGCTGCAGCTGGCCAACTCGATCTTCCTCGGCGACTATCTCACCGCAGAGGGCCAAGCCGCCGCCGACGACCTCGCCATGATCCGCGACAACGGATTCACCATCCTCGGCCAGGAGACCGGGGAGGTCCGGACGGACGAATCCGTTGGGTGCTGCGGTGCGGAAGCCGGCCGCTGTTCCGACCGGCAGACCCCCGCCGAGGCGGTCGCCCACACCGATCCCGTCATCCGCCGACGCGGCGCAGGCACCGCTGAAATCGCCAACGCCTGAGAGGACGCAAGCCCTCAGGCTTGGCGCAGGCTGCGCTTGAGGATCTTCCCGGCCGAGTTCTTCGGCAGTTCGGCAACGAACTCCACCCGCTTCGGCACCTTGAACCCGGCCAAGCGGGACTTGACGTGACCGATGACTTCTTCGGCCGACAACGGCGGCTGGCCGTCCTTGAGGACGACGAAGGCGGCCACCGCCTCGATCCACTTCTCATCGGCAATCCCGACCACAGCTACCTCGGCGACCTGGGGCAGTTCGAAGACGGCGTCCTCGACCTGGCGGCTGGCGACCAGCACGCCACCCGTGTTGATCACGTCCTTGACCCGGTCGACGACCTCGACGAAACCGTCCTCGTCGACCTTGACGAGGTCCCCGGAATGGAACCAGCCGTTGTCGAACGCCTCGGCGGTGGCTTCCGGCCGGTTCCAATAGCCTTCGCACAGCTGCGGCGACCGGTAGAGGATCTCGCCCTCCTCGCCGGGGCCGACATCGTCACCGTCGGCGTCGACGACGCGGGTCTCGACGAACATGACCGGGCGTCCGGCCGAACCCGGATGGTCGTCATGCTCTTCGGGACGCAGCACAGTGCACAACGGGCCGAGCTCCGACTGGCCGAAGCAGTTGTAGAAGCCCAGCTGCGGAAGCCGCTGGCGCAGGCGCTCGAGGATCGGTCCGGGCATGGTCGAAGCACCGTAGTAGGCCTTGTGGAGGCTGTCGAGGTTGCGGGTTTCCAGGTCCGGGCTGTTGGCCAGCGCCACCCAGACGGTGGGGGCGGCGAAGAACGAATTGATCTCCCGTTCCTCGAAGACGGCGAGCAGCTGCTCGGGCACGGGTGCTGGGACGATGATGTTGTGCGCGCCGATCGACAGAAGCGGCAGCAGGAAGACGTGCATCTGCGCAGAGTGATAGAGCGGCAGGGCGTGGACGGCGCGATCAGTCGCAGCGAAGTCGAGGGACATGAGGGACGACAGGTACTCGTGCAGAAGGGCGCGATGGGTCATCACCGCACCTTTCGGCGCCGAGGTGGTGCCGGAGGTGTAGAGCAGCTGTGCCACGTCCGTGTCGTGCACGGAGAACTCTGTGCTGACGGCTGGGGCGATCTCCTCCGAGGTGGCGACCGGAACGAGATCGGCGAAGTCGATCACCTGCGCCTCGCCTCCGGTCGGGGTTGAGGTGACTGCGGACATGAGGTCGGAGTCGGAGAAGACGATCTCGGCGCCGGAATTGCTGAGGATGTAGTCGAGTTCGTCGTTCTTCAGCTGATAGTTGACCGGCACGTGGATGAACCCGGCACGGGCGCAGCCGAGATAGAGGAGGACGAAGAGGTCGGAGTTCTTCCCATAGGCGGCGACACGGTCGCCCTTCGTCACACCGAGGCGGACGAGTTCGCGGGCCACAGCGGTCACGGCAGAGTCAAGTTCTGCATAGGTCCAGGTTCGGTCGCCGAATTCGATGGCTGTGTCGGTGGGGAAGCGGCCGGCGCTGCGTCGGATGAGGTCCGAGACCGTGGACGAGTTACTGGTGATGGGTGATTCGGGGGAGATGCGTGTAGATGTCATGATCCAAATATATGAGCCATATCACGTTCTCCGAAAATCGTCCGCCGATCTCTGCTTCATCGGCCGGCTGGTCTTCGATCCCACGGTGCCGACGATGTGCCCCGGTCCCGATGTAATAGTGTGGGGGACATGAGACATCCGAAGGTGAGTGACTGCGTAGAGGTGTTCGACTCACTGTGGCCACCGGCCTTGGCCGAGCCCTGGGATTCCGTGGGCCTGGCCGTCGGCGACCCCGACGCCGAGGTCCAGTCGATCCTCTTGGCTCTCGATCCGATGGACGCCGTGATCGCCGAGGCCGTCGTCCTCGGCGCGGATCTGGTGTTCAACCATCACCCGCTCATGCTCAAACCCGTGAAGTCGGTGAATGCCGCAACTTTGAAGGGCGGAGCCGTCCACACTCTCATCAGCAACGATATTGCGCTGTTCAATGCGCACACGAACGCTGATTCGGCCCGCGGCGGAGTCTCCGATGTGCTCATCTCACTCCTGGGCATCGAGGGCGCGCAGCCACTGTCCCCACATGACGAGGCTGATGATACGGGACGCGGCGCGCTGCCGACCGGAATCGGCCGCGTCGGCGACCTCGACCGGCCCACACCGGTCCGGGACCTTGCCAGGCGACTGGCTGCGCAGCTGCCGAGCACCACGACCGGTGTGCGCATCGCCGGCGACCCCGCTGCGACAGCGACCCGTGTCGCGGTCTGCGGCGGCGCGGGCGACTCGCTGTTCGACGAGGTCCGGGCCAGCGGCGCCGACGTCTACGTGACGGCTGACCTCCGCCATCACCCGGCCACCGAGGCGCTTGATGCGGCGAATCGTCGAGAGAGCGGACTCTCGCTCATCGACGTCTCCCACTGGGCGTCTGAGACAGTCTGGCTGAGCGCGGCGGCCGAGGCACTCGAGACCGAATTCGCGCGGCGCGGGCTCACTGTCTCGCTGCAGCACTCGGCAGTCAACACCGACCCCTGGGTCGAACGGTACTGACAAGGAGACCGACGATGCTCATCACCGACAGCCAGAGAACTGCGCTGCAGACCCTCATCGAACTCACCGCTCACGGGCGCGCCCTCCAGTTCGAACATGACAACCCGAAGAGGGCAGAGGAGCTGCAGGACCTCATCTCCCGCCACAAGGAGCTCGGAGAGAAGCGGACCGAGGCCGCCGCTGTTGTCGACGGCCATCAGGACGCCATCACCGAAGCCACCGGACTCATCGAAGCACAGCGATCGAAGATCGAGAAGAAGACCGCCGAGCTCAACGACGGAACCGGTCTGACCAGCAGAGACATGGTGAATCTGCAAGAGGAGATCGCCGGTCACGAATCTCGGGTCGCCGAACTCGAAGAATCGCAGCTGGAGGAGATGGAGAAGCTCGAAGCCGCTGAAGACGAACTCGCGGCAGTCGATGACCGAATCGCCGAAGTCACGGCCTCCGGCAAAGAGGTGCAGACCGCGGTGAAGGACAGGAAGACCGAACTGCGGGGACTCATCACCGAGAACGAGGCCGCAGCGTCGGACGCGAGGAACGAGCTGCCGCAGCAGCTGCTCACGACATTCGATGCCAATGTCCGGCAGGGCGGTCCCGGTGCCGCCCTGCTCAACGGTCCGAACTGTCAGGCGTGCGGACAGGAGATCGGAGGAGCAGTCTGGCACGGAATGCTCGGCTCCGATGTCAACGAAACCTATGAATGCGAAGAATGCGAGGCGGTGCTGCTGCGTCGCAGCTGATCCTGTCTCGACTGATCTCGTCAACCTTTGAGAACAGGGTCGTCGCTGACGCGCGTCTCAGTCGCGGAGGACGATCATGAGGTTCGCCGGCTTCGAGGTCGTCGAGGCTGTGAATTCGACCTCATAGAGCTCCTCGGCCCGCGACACAAGGTCTTCAGCGGTCTCCGGCAGGGGCAGATCATCGGAGAGCAGCCGACCGGCGAACTCACCTCGGTAGAACTTCGCCCAGTGGGAGACGACGCGAC
The DNA here is from genome assembly GCF_057766545.1 of Brevibacterium sp. MGP-B1. Classification (NCBI taxonomy): domain Bacteria; kingdom Bacillati; phylum Actinomycetota; class Actinomycetes; order Micrococcales; family Brevibacteriaceae; genus Brevibacterium; species Brevibacterium sp. MGP-B1. The sequence goes on from NZ_CM173407.1 coordinate 1,169,967, forward strand.
GTTTCCCGCCGCTGACGGACACGGCACCCATGGTGACGACCTGATCGGTGGGACCCGGCCACACGGACCGGTAATCGCTCGAGCGGCAGTCGAGGGCCACCTCGGCGGGGTCGAGGGAGCAGGACTTCGCCAGAACCGGCTTCCAATAGGATGTCAGCTTTCCCAAGGTCCCCAGATCGGTCTTCATCGCCAGTCGGTAAGCGGGGATCTCGTCGAGTCCGTGCACTCGACCGAACAGGGCCGAGAAGACGTGAACGTCATGGAGGCGGTCCCGCAGCTGATCGTCATCGTTCGACTGCGCCACCAGCTCGCTGGCGCCCATCGCCTCATAGAGCACACCGGAATAGGTGAGCAGTGCGGGGGCGCAGGGGATCTCATCGAGGACGGTGTTCCGTTCGACGTCCGCGGCGAGTGACGCGCCGACGCCGAGCTTCTCGAGGGCATCTCGGCGCTTCGAGACCTTCTTCAGCGCAGCGAGCACACGCTTGCGCTTCGTGGTGAGTTCCGGAGCCGAGAGACCGTCGAGATCGAGCGTGGGACCGGTCGGCGACGGAGTCTTGCCCTCGGAGGGCGGCAGCAGGATCTTCACCACCCCATCGTATGATCACGCAGTGACCCGGCTGGGACCGGGGGCGGATGAGGTTGATCACGTTCGATGTCCGGTCTCCGCTGCGTGCGGGTGCTGTGTGCGTGGGGGAGTCGCTGAGCGACTACACTGGGATGCTTGAGGACAGGTCACCAGACGGTCGCGGCTCTCTTCACGAGAGCTGAGGAACGTCCGGGCTCCACAGAGCAGGGATGGTGGGTAACACCCACCCGGGGCGACCCGCGGGCCAGTGCAACAGAAAGCAGACCGCCCAGTTCCGACTGGGTAAGGGTGAAACGGTGGTGTAAGAGACCACCAGGGCGGCGGGTGACCGTCGCTGCTGGGTAAACCCCATCCGGAGCAAGATCAGACAGACGACGTTCGAGGCTGCTCGCCGAGTCGTCGGGTGGATTGCTTGAGGCCGGTGGCAACATCGGTCCCAGATAGATGACCGTCAGGCGAGAAGGGCAACCGACTCGTCGACAGAACCCGGCTTATCGGTGGCCTGTCCTCTCCCACATCCTCAGCTGCGGCGCGTCTTTCAGGACGGACTGCGACGCACCTTCGCCTTACCGTCGTTGACCGCGATCATCGCTGCTCCCACGATTCCGGCGTTGTTGTACAGCTTCGCCGGCTTGAGTTTCGCCCGTGTCTCGATGAGCGGCAGGAACTGGTCATGGGACTTCGAGACTCCGCCGCCGACGATGATGACATCCGGAGCGACCAGCAGTTCGATCTGCGAATAGTACTGTTGCAGCCGAGCCGCCCACTCCGGATAGGTCAATCCCAGCCGGGTCCTGACCGATTCCGCGGCCTGCGTCTCGGCATCGGCGCCGTTCATCTCGATATGGCCGAGTTCGGTGTAGGGAACCATCCGGCCGTGAGTGAACAGGGCGGTTCCGATTCCCGTGCCCAGCGTCGTCAGCAGCACCGTCTTCTTCCGGTGTTTGCGCCCGGCACCGAAGGTCATCTCGGCCAGTCCGGCGGCATCGGCATCGTTGAGGAAGTACACGGTGCGGCCCGTGCTCTCGCCGATGATGTCGGCGATGGGCGAACCGATCCAACTCTGGTCGAGGTTCGCCGTGTACTCGACGAGTCCTTCGCGGATCACGCCGGGGAATCCGCAGCCGACAGGCAGGGAGTCGATAGCGGCACGGTCGGCGACGAGTTCGAGTTCGACGGCATGTTCGCTCAGTGCATCCAACAGCGTGGCGATCGTCGCAGCCACGGCATCCGGGGTGCTCGGCTTCGGTGTGAGCTCGCGCAGCCGCTTGAACGGCAGCTTGCCCGTCACCGTGTCGACGAGTGCCGCTTTGATCCCGGTGCCGCCGATGTCGATGCCGATCGCAAAGCGTGGGGAGGTCTCCGCGCTCATCTCAGCTCTCCTCGTGTGCGGGTCCGGCGGCAATCGCGGTGTCGGCATCGGGCAGAGTCAGGATATCGGCACCGGACTCGGTCACCAGCAGTGTGTGCTCGAACTGAGCGGAGCGCTTGCGATCCTTCGTCACCACGGTCCAGGAATCGTCCCAGACGTCCCAGTCGATCGTGCCGAGGTTGAGCATCGGCTCGATCGTGAAGATCATTCCCGGTTCCATCGTCTCCGCGTGGGCGGGTGCTGCATCATAGTGCGGGATGATGAGCCCGGAATGGAATTCGCGGCCGACTCCGTGCCCGCTGTAGTCGCGCACGACTCCGTAGTCGAAGCGCTTCGCGTACTTCTCGATCACCCGTCCGACGACGTTGATCTGACGTCCCGGTTTGACCGCTTTGATCCCACGCATCATCGATTCATAGGTGCGTTCGATGAGGAGACGGGACTCCTCATCGACGTCTCCGGCGGTGAATGTGGAGTTCGTATCTCCGTGCATGCCCTGGTAGTAGGCGGTGATATCGACATTGACGATGTCGCCGTCCTCGATGACGGTCGAATCGGGGATGCCGTGGCAGATCACCTCGTTGACGGAGGTGCACACGGATTTCGGGAAGCCCCGATAGCCCAGCGTCGACGGGTACGCTCCGTGATCGCACATGAACTCGTGCGCCACCCTGTCGATGTCATCGGTGGTGATGCCGGGGACGATCATCTCGCCGACGGCGGCCAGGGCATTGGCCGCGATCCGACCGGCCGCCCGCACCACCTCGACCTCCTCGGGGCTGTAGAAATTGTTTCCCCGGCCTTCATCGGCGTCGGCGCGACCGACGTACTCCGGGCGGGGGATGTCCTTCGGCACACCGCGTTCGGGCGAAATGGTGCCGGGCGTGAGCAGGCGAGTGTGAACAGTCATGATGGTGTCGATCCTATGCTGGAAACGCGGCTTTGTCCCGCCGCCCGGTCGCCTGTCGATGCCGCGGTGCGGGCCCGGTGGAGTCTAGAATCGGAAGCAGCCGTGCCAAGGAAGCGGGAGGCAGATTGAGCGACGACACGACATCGGCGGGCCACGAGTTTGCTGGACTGGGCGAAGTGGTGAGCCTGACGAGCGCACCGCAGCAGATCGCGGACCACATCCTCTCCGGAATCGCCGTCGGAGCGCTGCCGGAAGGCACCCTGCTGCCGGGCGAACGGACGTTGGCCGCGGATCTGCAGGTGTCCCGCTCGAGCGTGCGCGCAGCCCTGTTGCGGTTAGAGCGTCTCGGGGTCGTCGAGCGCCGTCGCGGCCGCGGGGGAGGCACGTTCGTCAAGACCGCCCGCCCCGAGGCGCTGGCCCCCATGGCCGGCAGAATCGACGAGTTCCATGCCGAGAGGCGGAACCTGCTCGACGCCCGCGCCGTCTTCCAGAATTCCCTGGCGGCGACCGCGGCGCTGCGACGCACAGACGAGGAGCTGAGCGAGCTCCGGGAACTGGCTGAGGTCTATTCCCAACGCGCCGAAGCGGCCGCCGCGCGTACCGCGGACGCGCAGTTCCACTTCGCCATCGCCCGTGCCGGTCACAACCCGGAACTCGTGCGCATGGCCATCGACCTCGATACGAAGATCAACGCCGGTTTCCGTCACGACCCGTTCTCGGCCGAGCTCTTCGATCACGCCGTGCACGACCACGCCGCGATCGTCGAGGCGATCGCTGCCGGAGACGCAGAATCTGCGGGAAGACTCTGCGAGGAGCACTTCCGATACACGACCATCGTCCCCCGACCCTAACCCAATTACTACCTGACGGCGGCTCAGCAACCTCGCGCGAGGTTGCTGAGCCGCCGTCAGGTAGTAATAGGGGTTCGTCAGTTGGCTAGGGCGTGGGCCACGGACACTGCTTCGAAGCCGAATGCCTCGGCGACGTTGTCGTTCGTGACGTGCCCGTTGTGGATGTTGAGACCGCGGGCCAGCGCAGAATCGTTCGACAGTGCCTTGTGCCACCCCTGGTCGGCGATCTTCACGGCAAAGGGCAGAGTCGCATTCGTCAGCGCCGCCGTGGCTGTGTTCGGCACCGCACCCGGCATGTTCGCCACGCAGTAGTAGACCGAGTTATGGACGGTGAACGTCGGATCGTCGTGAGTCGTCGGACGCGAATTCTCGAAGCAGCCGCCCTGGTCGATGGCGATATCGACGAGCACCGATCCCGGCTTCATCCCAGCGACCATCTCGTCGGTGACGAGCTTCGGCGCCTTCTTGCCCGGGATGAGCACCGAACCGATGACGAGGTCGGCTGTGGCCAGAGACTTCGTGATCTCGTACTTGTTCGACACTTTCGTGCCGATGGCACCGGCGAAGGTCTCATCGATCTGCCGCAGACGCGGAATGTTGATGTCGATGACCTCGACTCTCGCTCCGAGGCCCAGAGCCATCCGGGCGGCATTCGTCCCGGCCACACCGGCACCGATGACGACGACATTCGCGCGCTCGACCCCGGGGACTCCGGAGAGCAGGATTCCGCGGCCGCCGTTGGCCTTGAGCAGGCTGTGGGCGCCGACCTGAGTCGACAGGCGACCGGCGATCTCGCTCATCGGAGCCAGCAGCGGCAGTCCGCCGCCATCGGGCTGGACGGTCTCGTAGGCGATGGCGGTGGTGCCGGCCTCCATGAGCGCCGTGGTGAGTGCCTCATCGGCGGCGAGGTGGAGGTAGGTGAATAGGACGAGGTCCTTGCGCAGGAAGCCGTACTCCTGGGCGATCGGCTCCTTGACCTTGAGCACGAGGTCGCCGGCTGCCCACGTGGTGGCGGCGTCGGGGGCGATCGTGGCTCCGGCAGCCTCGTATTCGGCATCGGCGATGAAGGAGCCCTCGCCGGCTCCTGCCTGCACGGTGACTTCGTGGCCGTGGGCGACGAGTTCATGGACGCCGGCAGCGGTGATGGCGACTCGGAACTCATTGTTCTTGACCTCGGTGGGCACTGAAATGCGCATGGTGTGTCCTTCTCTCCTGATCGTGTGCCGCAGGGGCGGAGGCGACCGACTTCTCCGTCGGTCGTCGATGGTGTCAACTCTATTCCTTAGAAGGTTTGGAGAGCAAACCTTTAAATCTGTTTTCGTCACCAAAGATGCGGAATCAGTGCGTTTGGGTGCCAGATATCGCGGAAAACATGATTCCAGTCGGGCTCAGACTGCACCAAAGATGCAGATAGGGCGCTTCCAACGCATAAGCGACACTTCCGTCAGTTCGCGACTTGAAACGGTAAGCTGAAAGCGTCAATCCAGAACCCCGCAGAGGAGAGAAGGCTCGCCATGGGACTCTACGAAGATATCGACGACCCGAACTCGAAGTACTACTTCAACCTCGAGACGAACACCGTGGAAAAGGGCCTGGTCAGCGACTGGACCCACCGCATGGGGCCCTACGAGACCGAGGAAGTCGCCCGCGCCGCCCTGGAGAAGGCACGTGAGCGCAATCAGCAGTGGGACGAAGACGACGAGAAGTGGAACGGCTGAATAGATGTCGCGTCAGGAGGAATTCGTTCTCAGGACCGTCGAGGATCGTGAAGTGCGATTCATCCGACTCTGGTTCACTGATGTCCTGGGACAGCTGAAGTCCGTGGCCATCGTCCCCGCCGAACTCGAAGGCGCCTTCTCCGAAGGCATCGGATTCGACGGCTCGGCAGTCGAAGGGCTGTCCCGGGTGTTCGAGGCCGATATGGTGCTCAAACCCGACCCCTCGACGTTCTCTCTGCTGCCCTGGCGCGGGGAGACCGAGCCCACCGGGAGGATGTTCTGCGATATCCACGTGCCCGGGGGAGAGCCGGCGCCGGCCGATCCGCGCAACGTCCTCAAACGCACTCTGGCCAAAGCCGCCGAACGCGGCTTCACCTTCTATGTGCATCCTGAGATCGAGTTCTACCTCTTCAAGACCGACAACCTCGACCCTGTGTCCGGGATCAGCGACGGCACAGCGCCGATGCCCGTTGACACAGCCGGCTACTTCGACCATGTCAACGGGGGCACGGCCAATGACTTCCGCCGCGAAGCTGTCACCATGCTCGAAGCGATGGGGCTGTCCGTGGAATTCTCCCATCATGAGGCCGGGCCCGGTCAGAACGAGATCGACCTGCGCTACGCCGACGCGCTGACCATGGCCGACAACGTCATGACGTTCCGGTCGGTCATCAAAGAGGTCGCGATCTCCCAAGGCGTCTATGCTTCGTTCATGCCCAAGCCGATGGCCGATCACCCAGGCAATGGGATGCACACGCATGTCTCCCTGTTCGAGGGCGAGAACAATGCCTTCTTCGAACCGGGGGCCGAATATCAGCTGTCGAAGACCGGCCGACAGTTCATCGCCGGACTGCTCACCCACGCCGCAGAGATCTCGGCAGTGACCAATCAGCACGTGAACTCCTATAAACGCCTCTGGACCGGCCATGAAGCTCCGTCGTACATCTCCTGGGGCCACCGCAACCGTTCTGCTCTCGTGCGGGTCCCGCAGTACAACTCCGGAAAGTCCTCATCCGCCCGTGTCGAGTACCGTGCGCTGGATTCCTCGGCCAACCCGTACTTGTCCTATGCGCTCATGCTCGCAGCGGGACTCAAGGGGATCGAAGAGGGCTACGAACTGCCCGAAGAGGCCGAGGACAACGTCTGGCTGCTCTCTTCCACCGAACGTCGGGCGATGGGGATCGAAGCGCTGCCGCGCAGCCTGTCCCATGCCCTGGAGCTGATGGAGGGATCGGATCTCGTCGCCGAGACCCTGGGCGAGGAGGTGTTCGACTTCTTCCTGCGCAACAAACGGCAGGAATGGACCGATTACCGCGCGCAGGTGACTCCATATGAGCTCGCGAAGCACTTCACCTCGATGTGATGGCCGCTATCACCTCACGCACGACCAGTGTCCCGGAGGCCACCGCTCGGTTCCTCCATGAGCTCGATGAGCTCCTCGGCGTCCCCCTGGCCACTGATTCGCGGTTCGTCGATCTCCTCATGGCGACCCCGGATCCGCATGGAGCGGCGCTGGGTCTGCTGCGTGTGGTCGAGGCCGCGGGGGAGGGGGCTGCGGCCCTGCTGGACGCAGTGCGGAATGGTTCGAAGAGCGAGCTGGCCGAGGACGAACTCAACCGCCCCCTCCTGGCCCGGCTCCTCGCGGTCGTCGGCACCTCGGAGGCGATGGTCGACCATCTGGTCCGCCATCCCGATTCCCTGCCTCTGCTGCTCGTTCCCGACCCGTTCCTGCTGATCTCCACGCCTGCCGCCTCGGCGGTGTCCCTGCGGGCAGAGATACTCACGGTCCTCGGCGCGGACCCCGAGGATCCGGCTCCGCGCGCAACGGTGACCGGAGATGACGGGGTGAAGGCGCTGCGTCGGAACTACCGAGATGCGGTGCTTCGCCTCGTCGCCGATGATCTGTCCGCGGAGTCTCCGGACGAAATCGTCGACCATGTCATGGCCGTCCTCTCCGACCTGGCCGCCGCCGCGCTCGACGCGGCCCTGGCCATTGCACGAGCCGAACTCGACGAGGCGGCCGACATCCGTCTGGCGGTCATCGCCTTGGGCAAAACCGGAGCACGAGAACTCAATTACGTCTCCGATGTCGATGTCGTCTTCGTTCTCGATTCCGCCGAGACCGAAGGGGTCAGGAGCCTGGCCACCGACCTCGCTCAACGCATGCGCGGCATCCTCTCCGACGCCGGTGGCGAGCCTGCACTGTGGGAAGTCGATACGGCGTTGCGTCCCGAAGGCAAAGCCGGGGCGCTCGTGCGTACGCTCTCGGAGTTCGAGCACTATTACGCAGACATCGCGGAGAACTGGGAATTCCAGGCCCTCCTCAAGGCCCGACCGGTGGCCGGCGATGTCGAAGTGGGGAGAGCGTTCTCCGAGTCCCTCCTGCCCTTGGTCTGGCAGGCGGCCAGCCGTCCCGGCTTCATCGATGGGATCCGTGCGATGCGTCGGCGCGTCGTCGACCTCATCCCGGCGGTCGAAGCCCCTCGGCAGATCAAACTGGGTCGCGGCGGTCTGCGTGATGTCGAGTTCTCAGCCCAGATGCTCCAGCTCGTCCATGGACGCAATGATGAGGACATCCGCACCCCGAATACGCTCGTCGCTCTCGGTGAGCTCGGCGAACACGGCTATATCGGGCAGCAGGACGCCTCCGTCTTCTCCACCGCATACCGGTTCATGCGAGTCGTCGAACACCGAGTGCAGATCCCGAGGATGATGCGCAATGCGCTCATCCCCGATGATGAAGCCAAGCTGCGGTCGTTGGCTCGTTCCGTCTTCCGGTCGGGATCTCGAACCGGGGATCGCCTCGAAGAGGCCCGCCGCAACTATGCGAAACAGGTCACCCGCCTCCACGAACAGATCTTCTATCGGCCCATCCTCGAGGCGGCTGTCGGAGTCCACGGTGCCGTCGTCGATGCCCAGAAGCGGGGGTCGAGCCTGCAGGCCGCCGCCGACCGTCTCCAGGCGTTCGGATACGTGGACCCGCAAGGTGCATTGGGCCATATCAAGGCGCTGACCACTGGGATGTCACGCACTGCCATGGTGATCAAGCAGGTGCTTCCGGCCTTGCTCGATTGGTTCTCCGATGGAGTCGAACCCGACCGAGCACTGCTGGCCTTCCGTCGGCTGAGCGAATCGCTGTCCTCTTCCGGCTGGTTCCTCAAGATGCTCCGCGACTCCGGACTGGCTGCCAAGTCGGTTGCCGAAGTGCTCTCCCTGTCCGGATATGCGACGGAGCTTCTGCTGCGCCAACCCGCCGCTGTCGCCTGGTTGGACCGCCACGAGAACCTCGATGCCCGTGACCTGGAAATCCTCAATGCTGAGGTCGATGGACTGCTCAAGCGCCATGGCGCCGAGGCGGTGACTCCGATCCGTGAGACGTACAGTCGTGAACTCCTGCGCATCGCGCTGCGTGATGTCCTCGATGTCGGGGACCGAGTCACGATACCCGGTGATCTCTCCGACCTCATGGACCTCGCGGTCAAAGGCGCCCTGCAGGCGGTCCGGGCAGACCTCGACGGACCCGAGACCCCGGACTACGAATTCGCAATCATAGCCATGGGCCGCTGGGGCGGACGGGAGATCGGTTACTTCTCGGACGCCGATGCGATGTTCGTCTACCGCCCCGTGTCAGACGACCTCGACGCCGAGGCGCGCGGAAGGCTGAGCAAGCACGTGACGAAGGTGGCACTCCAGCTGTCGACTCGTCTCAAAGCCAGCGAAGGCGCTCAAGGGGTCGATCTCGATGCTGATCTGCGTCCGGAGGGCAAGAACGGCCCGTTGGTGCGCAGTTTCTCGTCTTACCAGGCCTATTACGCAAAGTGGTCCCAACCGTGGGAGGCGCAGGCGCTGCTGCGGGCCAGGCCGGTGGCGGGCGATGACGGACTCATCGCCGACTACCTGACACTCATCGATCCGCTGCGCTATCCTTCGGAGATGCCGCAGAAGGCACTGACGCAGGTGCGCACGCTCAAGGCGCGGATGGAAGACGAGCGACTGCCGCGCAATGCCGATAAGCGCCGACATCTCAAGCTCGGCCGAGGCAGCCTCTCCGACGTCGAATGGACCGTTCAGCTTCTGCAGCTCCAGCACGGGCATCAGGTGGAAAGGCTGCGCACGACCTCGACGCTGACGGCCCTCGACGTGGCCGCTGACGAGGATCTGCTGCCCACCGAGGATGCCGAACAGCTGGCTGCTGCCTGGCAGCTGGCGACCGATGTGCGTTCGGCCGTGATGCTCTTCCGTGGGCGCACCGCCGAGTCGCTGCCGGCCGATCATACCGAGCTCGAGGCAACAGCCCGCCTGCTCGGCTATCCGGCTGGGGCGGGCCATGACCTCGAAGACGACTATCTGCGCACCACCAGGCACGCACGTTCAGTGATGGAACACCGCTTCTACGACTTCTGAATCACCGGGTGCGGCAGTCCGGCGGCGTGCGGACTCTCCCGGCCATCGGCCGAATCGGTTGTCGGTGGACGTGCTCAGTCGTCGAATTCGAGCCCGAGCAGGGCGTTTTCGACCACCTCGGGCAGGGCGGGGTGGATCCAGTACTGCCCGGTGGCCACCTCGTCGGCTTTCTGGCCGAAGGCCATGGCCTGGATGAGCGGTTGAATGAGCATCGAGGCTTCGTGTCCGACGATATGGGCGCCGAGGATGTGCCTGGTCCTGCGATCGGCGATGATCTTCACGATTCCCGGATCATCGGCCATCGCCCAGCCGTAGGCCACATCGGAGAACTTCTGCACCTTGATCGTGACGTCGTGTCCGGCATCGGTGGCCTCAGCTTCGGTCATGCCCAGATAGGCGACCTGCGGGGAGGAGAAGACGGCACCGGGAACGGCATGGTGATCGACTGCGGCGAGGTCGTTCGCCCGAGCACTGCCCGGCGACCCTGCGGCAACGTCTGCGGCCAGATTGCGGCCGACGATCTTCGCTTCGTGGTTGGCGACGTGTTTGAGCTGGTGGGGTGAGGAGATGTCTCCGAGAGCGAATACTCCGGGAACGGGCTGACCTGCCGAGAGGACTCTTTGGTGCTCGTCCACGGACAGGCGGTTGCCGTCGGTGATGTCGAAACCGGCCGCCTCGACGTCGAGCTCGGCAGTGTTGGGAACCCTTCCCGTGGCCACGAGCACTCCGTCGGCGGTGATCGTCTCCGGCAGGTCCGCCTCGGCGAGGCGACCGCTGGGTTCGAGGGTCAACGTGACTTCACCGTCGGCGATGTCGATCTGCTTGGACTGGGCACCGTGGAGGACGGTGTGGGAGGAGTCGAAGATGCGGGTGAACTCGTCGGCGGCCTCCTCGTCGATATTGCCCAGGAGGCGGGGTCCGCGGGCGAGCACGGTCACCTCGGTGCCGAGGGCGGCGAAGACGTGGGCGAATTCCATGGCGATGATCCCGGAACCGATGATGACCAGTCGTTTCGGCTGTGCGGCGCGACGCATCACCGTGTTCGATGTGAACACCGGGTAGTCGTCGGTGTCGATGCGGGCTGTGTCGAGCCCGGCGATGTCGGGGATGATCGGGTGGGCGCCGGCGGCGATGACGATGCGATCGGCAGTGATCTCCTCACCGGAGGCGGTGCGCACGGTCTTCTGCCCGGTGAAGTGAACATGTTCAGCGACGACTGTGATGTTTGGCTGGCGGTCGCTGCTGCGGTACTCGCGTCCTCCGGACTCGATCGCGTCGATGCGGGAGAAGATGCGGTCCTGGAGTCCGGCCCAATCGACTTTCGGGTGGGTCGGGGTGAGATTGTAGCGGTCGGCCTCGGTGGCCTGCTCGGCGAGGGTGGCGGGGTAGACGAACATCTTCGTCGGGATGCACCCGACGTTGAGACAGGTGCCGCCGAAGTGCCATTCCTCGGCGATCGCGGTCTTCAGTCCGGCGAATCGCTTGTCGAGGAACATGTTTCCCGAACCGGTGCCGATGAGCAGCAGGTCATAATGCGTCAAAGTCCATCCCTCCGATGGTGCGTGATCCGACCGGCCGCGTCGGCGGCCGCAGAGCCGAAAGGGCGCCACGGGGGATAACCCGTGACGCCCTCACTCTATTCCACTTCGCTGCCCGATCTCAGTTCGAGTGGGATCGGGCAACGGTCGAGATCACAGTGCGTAGTAGAGCTCGAACTCCGTCGGTGTCGGACGCAGGCGAGCGACATCGAGTTCGTTCTCACGCTTGATGCGGATCCACGTCTCGATGAGGTCGGGAGTGAACACATCGCCCGCGGTGAGGAAGTCGTGGTCCTTCTCCAGCTCGTTGAGCGCCTCATCGAGGGTGCCGGGCACAAGCTTGATGTCCTTGGCCTCCTCGGGCGGGAGCTCGTAGAGGTCCTTGTCGATCGGCTCCGGCGGTTCGATGCGGTTGCGGATTCCGTCGAGTCCGGCCATGAGCTGGGCCGAGAAAGCGAGGTAAGGGTTCGACGAAGGGTCCGGAACGCGGAACTCGAGGCGCTTGGCCTTCGGCGAGGATCCGGTCACCGGGATGCGGATCGCGGCAGAACGGTTGCGGGCGGAGTAGACGAGGTTGACCGGAGCCTCATAGCCGGGCACGAGGCGGCGGTAGGAGTTGATCGTCGGGTTGGTGAACGCCAGCACCGCGCCGGCGTGTTCGATGAGTCCGCCGATGTACCAGCGGGCCAGGTCGGAGAGCCCGCCGTAGCCGTTCTCGTCGTAGAACAGGGGTTCGCCGTTCTTCCACAGCGACTGGTGGCAGTGCATGCCGGAGCCGTTGTCGTCGAAGAGCGGCTTGGGCATGAAGGTCGCGGACTTGCCGAGCTCGAAGGCGGTGTTCTTGATCACGTACTTGAAGTCGAGCAGCTGATCGCCGGCGTGCTGGAGGGTCTTGAACTTGTAGTTGATCTCCTGCTGACCTGCGGTGCCGACCTCATGGTGCGCCCGCTCCATCTCGAAGCCGATCTTCTCGAGCGTCAGCGACATCTCGTCGCGGATGTCTGCGTACTGGTCCTGCGGCGAGACCGGGAAGTAGCCGCCCTTGAACGGGGTCTTGTATCCCTGGTTTCCGCCGGGCTCATCAGAGCCGGTGTCCCAGGCGGCTTCCTGCGAGCCGATCTTGTAGAAGCTGCTGCCGGGAGTGTTCTCGTAGCGGATCGAGTCGAAGAGGTAGAACTCGGCCTCGGCGCCGAAGAAGACGGTGTCGGCGATTCCAGTGGATTCGAGGTAGGCCTCGGCCTTGGCCGCGACCTGACGGGGATCACGCGAGTAGGGCTCGTCAGTGAACGGATCGACGATCGAGTGCGTGACGACCAGCGTCTTGGCCTCACGGAAGGGGTCGATGTACGCGGAGGTGACATCAGCCAGCAGCTTCATATCCGATTCGTGGATGCCCTGGAAGCCTGTGATGGAGGACCCGTCGAAGAGCAGACCTTCGGTGATCTCCTCGGTGCCGTATGAGGCGGCGGGGAGGTTGAAGTGCTGGACCACACCGGGCAGGTCGCAGAACCGGACATCGACGAATTTGACGTCATTGTCCGATATGTAGTTGACGAGTTCTTCAGCAGACGAGAACACTTAGGTCTCCTAGTTCGTGTACGGTGGCCGTTTGTCCTGACCACGGTCAATCTTAGTCGCCGAAGAATGAAGTGGTGATGTCGCCCATGTTTCGGGCATGTTTCCTGAGGATCCACTCAGGCCGGATTTCGTAGGCTGGGGGAGTGATCAATCGTGACGACCTTGGTTCCTGGCTCGAAGGACCCCGGTTCGACAGGGAAGAAGACGACTGGCCCGGAAAGCGGCTGGGTCTGCCTGTCAACGGCTCGCATTCTCTGGCCCCGGCGTGGAAGCGCATCCTCGCCCTGCTCGTCGACTGGCTGATGTGTCTGGCGATCGCCAATCTCATCGATCCGACGAATCCGATCCTCGCGCCTGCATTCTTCGCCCTCGAGAATTTCGTGCTCGTGGGCACTCTCGGCTATTCGGTGGGCCATCGCATCTTCGGCATCGAAGTCCGTCGCCTCGACGGCCATGTGCCGGGACTGCTCAAGTCCCTCATCCGCTCAGTCCTCGTCGTGCTCGTCATTCCGGCGCTCATCTTCAACCGCGACAATCGCGGAGTCCACGACCTTGCGGCAGGAACAGTCATCCTCCGCCGCTGACCTCCCAATTGCTACCTGACGGCGGCCCAGCAACCTCGCGCGAGGTTGCTGGGCCGCCGTCAGGTAGCAATTGGAGGGGAATAGGAGGGGCTGCGGATCAGCGTCCGCGCATCGCCTTGTGGTTCGGGCGGGCCTTGTTCGGGTCGATGCCCTTCGGGATCGGCGGGCGAGTGCCCTGCGTCCCGAGAGCAGCCAGACGATTGCGCACGGCCAGGACCTCGGCGCGGTTGAGCTTGCGCGGCAGCTTCTGCACAGCCGGCACGACCTGCTTCATCGCGAGCTGGCCCTCTTCCTTGCCGCCTTGGAAGGTGTGGACCGGAACATTGGGGAGGATGCGCTCGTGGCGCTTCTTCTCCTTGGCCAGCAGCTTCGCGCTGCGTCCCTTCGGACCTTCGCTCAGCAGCACGACGCCGGCGCGACCTGTCGACCGGAACACGAGGTCACGGCTCTTCGGATCGACGGCGATGGGTTTCTCATCCATGAGGTATCCGCGGCGGGCCGTGTTGAGAACGGCGCCGAAGGCTCCGGGCTGTCCGTCCATCTGAGCGAATGCGGCGGTCTCGGCGAAGCGGCCGAGCATGAACATGCCCAACAGCAGACCGACCATGAAGCCGAGAATCGTCGTGAAGATCGCGGTGGTGCCGCCGATGAGCAGACCGATCAGCAGACCGATGAGCGTGCATCCGAGGATCGCCGCAGCTAGCAGCCACGGGGTCGCTTTGTTGTGTTTGGCGGACAGCTCGTAGACCTGACGCATCTGCGCCAGTCGGCCGGGCTTCTTGTTCGGATCCTTTGGCTTGCGCCGGAAGAGTCCATTACGCGGTTCTTCGCTCATTCTCTCACTTGCTCTTGAGGGGCGTTGCGGCGTCGCCTCCGGTAATCAGGGGGAGGCCGACGCTCATTGCTCAGCAGTCAAGTCTACCTCTTCGCCGGGGCCGAAGGTATCCACAACGGCCTGCGCCTCCTGCTTGGCGGGCGTGTGCTTGTCCAGGTGGGCCAGATGCGAGGGGATCTCCTCTCCACGGCGGCGCATGGCGGTGGCCCACAGGCGGCCGGCACGGTACGACGAACGCACGAGCGGACCCGACATGACACCGAGGAAGCCGATCTCCTCGGCCGCATCGCGCAGCATCACGAAGTCGGCGGGCTTGACCCACCGGGTGACGGGATGGTGCCGGGGAGAGGGACGCAGGTACTGCGTGATGGTGATGAGGTCGCAGCCGGCATCGTGGAGGTCCTGCAGTGCGGAGATGATCTCGTCATTCGTCTCACCCATCCCGAGGATGAGGTTCGATTTCGTGACCAGACCGGCCTCGCGGGCCTGAGTGATCACCGACAGCGATCGTTCGTAGCGGAATGCGGGACGGATGCGCTTGAAGATGCGCGGAACCGTTTCGACATTGTGCGCGAGCACTTCGGGACGGGAGGAGAACACCTCGGCGAGCTGATCCGGCTTGGCATTGAAATCGGGGATGAGCAGCTCGACGCCGGTGCCGCGTCCGTCGACATACGAGAGGTCGTGGATCTGGCGCACGGTCTCTGCATAGAGCCAGGCTCCGCCGTCTTCGAGGTCGTCTCGTGCCACACCGGTGATCGTCGAGTAGCGCAGTCCCATCTCCGCCACCGAGGCGGCCACGCGGCGAGGCTCGTCAGCATCGAATTCGGCCGGTCGGCCGGTGTCGATCTGGCAGAAGTCACAGCGCCGGGTGCACTGTTCGCCGCCGATAAGGAAGGTCGCTTCGCGATCTTCCCAGCATTCGAAGATATTCGGGCAGCCTGCCTCTTCGCAGACAGTGTGCAGCTCCTGCTTGCGCACGAGCGACTTCAGCGCGGTGTATTCGGGGCCGATATGGGCCTTCGCCTTGATCCAGGCCGGCTTGTCCTCGATGGGAGTCTCGGAGTTGCGGGCTTCGACGCGGAGCATGCGGCGGCCCTCTGGTGCGATCGTCATCTGAGTTCTCCTAAGCGGTGATGGTCTCGTGCAGGATTTCGTCGAGTCGCGATGCCACATCTTCGGGAGTGACAGTGCGACCGAGCTCAGCACTGATGGACGTGGTGTCGGCGTCCGTGATCCCACACGGGATGATGGACTCATAGGCGCCGAGGTCGTTGCTGCAGTTGAGTGCCAGGCCGTGCATCGTCACGCCTTCGTGGATGCGGATGCCGATGGCGCCGATCTTGCGGTCACGACGGAGTTCGTCGCCGTGCAGCCAGACACCGGCACGGCCCTCGATGGTGGTCGCCTCGATCTCGTACTCGGAGAGCAGTCGGATCATCGCGTCCTCGAGTTGGGACACGAAGAGTCGGACCTCTTTGGGGTCGTTGAGTTTGTAGATGAAGTAGGCGACCAGCTGTCCTGGACCGTGCCAGGTGATCTTCCCGCCGCGGTCGACGTCGATGACATCGGTGCCGTCGGTCGGTCGTTCGAAGTCCTCGGTGCGCTTGCCGGCCGTATAGACCGGGGAATGCTCGAGGAGCAGGATCGTCGATCGACGGTCACCTGCGAGCACTTCGTCGTGGTATCTCTTCTGCAATTCCCAAGTCTGCCGATAGTCCGAGAGGACAGGGGCGAACCCGAGCGTTTCTGTGGCCAGGGGCATGGCTCCACACTATGACTCTTGTCCTCAGTGTTCAATTTGTTTCCAATCACATCTGGCGGCCGCCACCAAGGCTGTGGCCCTTGACACATAGCGGCATCGGCGAGCATCATTAAACAACACTAAACGCGACTACTCATCATCAACGGAGATGACGAACGATGACATGGGAATTCCAAGCAACGATCGCTGATGATATCCATCGCGTCGTCGATTCCGACGGTCGCAGTGCGTGGGGCGTCGTGCACAATGACTTCGATGCCGACGACCCCCGTGTTCTCGCCCTCACCGAGGTGGCTCTTCCGAGCGGCGCCCGATCCCTTCTCATCGTTCCCGCTTCGCCCGGTGGGCTCGTCCTCGACGTGATCCGCGCCTATCAGGGACTGACCGAGGCCGAGCTGTGCACCCTGTTCCTGGGCATCATCGAGGAGCTCACGACCTGCACACGGCCAGAGGATCGGCTCACTCTGTCCGCGTTCTCCCTCGACGCCCACGGTCGACCGGTCATCATTCCCGGGGTCTCGGCGCCCATGGCAACGACACCGCGCCGCGCCGTGGGAGAGATGATCTACCACGCCGTCTACGGGCGGCCGTGGGCCGAAGTGCTGCTTCCCGTCGAACTCGCGCTGTCCGAATCATCGTCGGCTCTGCGGTCGCTCGTCGCAAGTCTCCTGGACGATGCGGCGTCCGATATCGGCTTGGGCACTGCCCTCGCCGAGGCGGCCGATTCCCTGCGTACGCTCGACCGTCCCGCTGTGCTGCCGCTGGTGCCGGACGAGAGCGGAACGTCGCCGGAATCGGCTCTCACGGCTCGCTTGCGCGCGGCAACCGGGCTCCGACCGAATCGGCGGCCTGAGGAGAACAGCGGTTCGACGCTCAGCACACCGGCTCCGCCTCTGCGCGGGGGCGGAGTGTCTCCGCTGCGTGCCGAGGCGAAGAGCTCGCGACGTTCGAGACGCGATCGCCGACGCGCAGGCAGCCGAAAGGAGTGGATGGCACCGCTGCTGGGCTCCGTGGACTCCCTGTGGACCCGCCTGCGGGCGGTGGACCTGCATCGTGTGTTCGGTCGCGGCACCCTGCTCATCGGCCTCGCCGTGTGCCTGACGGTTCTCGGCGGAGTCGTCGTCTGGTTCTCATGGTCGTCCACCGCGGCGGTGAGCGGAGAAGAGGCGCCGTCCGCCGAGGGGGCGACCCGGCCGCCCGAAGCGACGTCGACGCCGAGCGCAGACGACGTGACCGCAGTTCTCGAGGAACTGTGTGAGTCACGGGCAACAGCTCTCAGCAATGGCGACGAGGCGGCTCTGAAGGCACTGACGGTGCCCGACTCGGCCGCCGCAGCAGCCGATGAGCTCATCGATCTCTCGGCGTATGCCGACTCCGACTATTCGATCGAAGTCGAGGACGTGGAGATCGTCGCCGCCGACGATGACCGGGTGGTCGCCTCGGCGCTCATGCGGTCGAGCGGAGGCACCGGGGCCGCCCTGGTGGAGTTCGCCGAGCAGACCGTCCAGTTCGAACTGCACAGAGTCGAGAGGACATGGCTCGTAGCGGAGGTCCGGGAGGCGACGACGCGGTGAATGGCCCGAGGGGCCGACCACGAATGGTCGGCCCCTCGATCAGGTGTGTCGGAGAGTCAGGCTCAGAGGTCGAGATCGGCCTCGAAGTTGCCTTCTTCCAGACGTGCCTTGATGGTCTGCAGGAATCGTCCTGCATCCGCACCGTCGACCAACTGGTGGTTGTAGGTCAACGGCAGGTACACCATGTCGCGAATCGCGATCGCCTCATCACCATCGGCCGTCTTCACGGCGATGGGACGGCGGACGATCGCGCCCGTGCCGATGATGCCCATCTGCGGCTGGTTGATGATCGGCGTGTCGAACAGCGCCCCCACGGAACCGATGTTGGTCACCGTGAAGGTACCGCCCGAAAGCTCGTCCGGCATGATCTTGTTGTTGCGTGTCCGGTCGGCGACATCGTCGATGGCCTTCGACAGACCTGCGACGCTGAGGTCACCGGCATCCTTGATCACGGGCACGAGCAGTCCGCGCGGGGTATCGACCGCGACGGCCAGGTGCTCGTGATCGAAGTAGGTGATCTGCTGCGACTCGAGATCGTACTGGGCGTTGACCTTCGGGTGCACCTGAAGCGCTTCGACGATGGCCTTGGCGAAGAACGGCAGGTAGGTCAGCTTCGAACCGTGCTTGGCCTGGAATGCCTCCTTATTGGCCTTGCGCAGCTTGACGACGCGAGACATATCCACTTCGATCACCTGCGTGAGCTGAGCGGAGACGTCGAGAGACTCGCTCATGCGCTTGGCGATGGTCTGGCGGATACGCGAAGCCTTCTCCGTGGTGCCGCGCAGCTTCGCAGCCTCCTCGGGGATCTCGACCTTGAACGGAGCCTTCGGAGCTCCGGCCGAAGCGCCCGACTGTGCCGCGGGAGCGGCAGCCGGGCCGTTCTTCGCGGCCGACTCGACATCCTGCTTGCGGATGCGTCCGCCCACTCCCGTGCCCGTGACCTGCGAGAGGTCGACACCCTTCTCGCGGGCCAGACGGCGCACGAGAGGAGTGACATAGGCAGCGTTCTCGCCGACGGTGTCGGCGGCGGCAGGGGCCTGTGCAGCTGCCTCCACCGGCTCTTCGGCCTGAGCGGCCGAGGCGGACTGCGCCGATGCGGTCGCGGCCGGCTTGGGAGCCGATTCCTGCTTCGGTGCCTCCTCCTTGGGGGCTTCCTGTTTCGGAGCCTCCTCGGCGGGAGCTTCCTCCTTCGGAGCCTTCTCGGAGGGGGCCTCCTCGGCGGGTGCTTCTTCCTTGGGCGCTTCCTCGGCCGGTGCGGATTCGGCCGGGGCACCGGAACCGATGCGAGCCAGAGGCGCGCCGACCTCGACGGTGTCGTCCTCTTCCGCCAAGTGAGCCTGAACGACTCCGGCCACGGGGGAGGGGACCTCGGTGTCGACCTTGTCGGTCGAGACCTCGAGGAGCGGTTCGTCGACCTCGACCTCTTCACCGACCTCCTTGAGCCAACGGGTCACGGTGCCTTCGGTGACGGACTCGCCGAGCGCGGGCATCGTGATCTCGGTGCCTTCGGAGGATCCGGAATCCGAAGCGGCAGGTGCCGACTCCTCGGCCGGTGCCTCTTCGGCCGCCGGTGCCTCTTCAGCGGGTGCCTCTTCAGCGGGTGCTTCTTCGGCCGGGGCCTCTGCAGGCTCCTCGGCAGGTTCCTCGGTCGGTGCCTCGTCGTCGGATGAAGCGCCGCTGCCGTCGCCGATGTAGGCGAGGTCGCCGCCGACCTCGACCACGTCATCTTCTTCGGCCAGGATCTTCTCGAGGGTGCCTGCGTAAGGGCTCGGGATCTCAGTGTCGACCTTGTCGGTCGACACCTCGAGCAACGGCTCGTCTACCTCGACTTCTTCGCCCACTTCCTTGAGCCAGCGAGTGACAGTGCCCTCGGTGACCGACTCTCCGAGAGCCGGCATCTGAACGGAATTCGACATGAGTATTCGTCTCCTCGGATCTTATGAGTGGAAGTGCAGGGGTTTGCCGGCCAGGGCCAGGTGGGCCTCGCCGAGTGCTTCGTTCTGCGTGGGGTGCGCGTGGATGAGCTGCGCGACTTCCTCGGGGAATGCTTCCCAATTGACGATGAGCTGAGCTTCACCGGCCTGCTCGGACAGGCGAGCACCGATTCCGTGCACGCCCACGACCGGACCGTCCTTCTCGCGGATGACCTTGATCAGGCCCGTGGTGCCCAGGATCACGGACTTGCCGTTGCCGCCGAGGTTGTACTCGAGCGATTCGACCTGGTCCTTGCCGTACTTCTCTTCCGCCTGAGCGGAGGACAGTCCGACGGAGAAGATCTCCGGTTCGCAGTACGTCACGCGCGGGATGCCCGATTCGACGACCGGTGCCGGGTTGAGGCCGGCGATCTCCTCGGCGATGAAGATGCCCTGGCCGAAGGCGCGGTGGGCCAGCTGGAGTCCGGGGACGATATCGCCGCAGGCATAGATGTTGCCGACGCCGGTGTGGAGACGTTCATTGGCGAGGACGAATCCGCGATCCATCGGGATGCCCTGCTCTTCGAAGCCGAAGCCCTCGGTGACCGGGCCGCGGCCGACGGCGACGAGGAGGTACTCCGCCTCGAGCGTCGAACCGTCTTCGAGAGTGACCTTGACACCGTCGGCAGTCTCTTCGACGCCCTTGAACATGACGCCGAGCTTGAACTTGATCTTGCGCTTCTTGAAGGCGCGCTCGAGGTTCTTCGAGATGGTCTCGTCCTCGTTGGCGACGAGGTGCTTGAGGCCCTCGACGATCGTGACGTCGGCTCCGAAGGAGTTCCAGACGCTGGCGAATTCGACGCCGATGACGCCGCCGCCGAGCACGATGGCCGAGCTCGGGACCTTGTTGAGCTGGAGAGCTTCGGTGCTCGTGATCACGCGCTCGGTGACCTCGAGACCGATGGTCTTCGAGGTCGAACCGGTCGAGAGCAGAACGTTCGTGCCCTTGACGGTGTGGTTGCCGTCTTCGCCGGTGACCTCGACAGTGTCTTTGCCGACGAGCTTGCCGGTGCCGAAGTAGGTGTCGATTCCGCGAGCCTTGACCAGACCCTGCAGACCCTTGTAATTGCGGGTGATGACCCCGTCCTTGTACTCGAGCACCTTGGCGATGTCGATCCCCTTGAACTCGGCTTCGATGCCGAAGGTCTCGGAGTTCTTGGCGGTGTCGGCGACTTCTGCGGCGTGCAGAAGAGCCTTCGTCGGCACGCAGCCACGGTGCAGGCAGGTGCCTCCCACCTTGTCGCGTTCGATCAAAGCGACCTTCATGTCGAGCTCTGCGGCTCGCAGAGCAGCGGCATAGCCACCGGTTCCGCCACCCAGAACGACAAGGTCGTAGGTCAATTCGTCACTCACGGATTTCTCCTCGTAGCTGTGAATAAGCCTGCAGTACGCAGCTTTCAGTCTTATCTTTCCACTTTTCTTGCGCGGGGCGAAGAAAAACGCTGTCTGATTGGACACAGGTGGGCATCATCACGTTCACCTCGACAGCGTGTAGAACCACCGTGCTCAGGCCTTCGCCTTCGCGATTTCGATGAGGGTGCGCACTGCGGCACCGGTCGCGGCCTTCGGTGTGTAGCCGAAGGGTGATGAACCGTTGAAGCTCGGTCCGGCGATGTCGATATGCGCCCAGTTCGCATCCTCTCCGACGAATTCGCGCAGGAACGCCGCAGCGGCGAGCATGCCGCCGGGGCGCGGTCCTGAGTTCGTGAGATCGGCGGCGGTGGAGTCGAACCCGGAGAGCATCTCCTCGGGGATCGGCATCGCCCACATCTGCTCACCGGCCACGGTCGCCGAGGCGATGACCTCTGCCCGTGCGGCTTCGGAGCCCATGACACCGGAGGTGCGTTCGCCGAGCGCGACGATCTGTGCACCGGTGAGTGTCGCCACATCGATGAGCAGATCCGGGTTCTCAGCGCCGGCATCGGTGAGCGCATCGGCGAGGACGAGTCGGCCCTCGGCGTCGGTGTTCGTGACCTCGACGGTCTTGCCGCTGCGCATCTTCAGCACATCGCTGGGGCGCTGTGCCGAAGACCCGGGCATGTTCTCCGCCATCGGCAGCCACGCGGTGACACGCACCGGAAGTTTGAGGTCGGCGATGCCGAAGAGCGCCTGCACGACGGCCGCGGAACCGGCCATGTCGGACTTCATGTCCTCCATGCTCTTCGCCGGCTTGAGTGAGATGCCGCCGGAATCGAAGGTGATTCCCTTGCCGACGAAGCTGAGATGGCGTTTGGCGCCGCGAGGCGCGTATTCGACCTTGACGAGGCGGGGTCCGCGAGTCGAACCTTGGCCGACGCCGATGATTCCTCCGTAGCCTCCGGCCTTGAGTTCCTTCTCGCCGAGCACTGTGACCTTGAGCTTGCGGTCCTTGGCCTGGTCCTTGACGATCTCGGCGTAGGACTCCGGGTAGAGATCCAGTGGGGGAGTGTTGACGAGATCGCGAGCTCTGTTCGTCGCGGCCGCGATCACTTCGCCGGCGTCATGGGCCGCGGCGAAGGTCTTGCCCTTGGGGCCGATGACGGTGATCTCGCCCGGGGTCCCGCCTTCGCTGCGGTAGTCGAGGAAACGGTAGGTTCCGAGTCCCGCGCCCACCGTGATCGCTTCGACCTCGGTCGGAGTGGCGGCCGGCAGGGCCAGTGCGATCGACTCGACACCGTCGAGTGCGCGCAGCGCGGCCCCCGCGCCGCGACGCAGCGTTTCAGCAGCTGCGGCGGCATCGGAGTCATCGGGATCGAAGTCGCCGAGTCCCACGAGCAGGACGGAGTCGGCGGCGACACCCTTCGGAGCTGGAACACGAGCGGTGGATCCGGCCTTTCCGCTGAATCCGATGGCGCGCGCGGCTTCGTCGAGGGCGGTCTTCGCCGTCTTCGCTCCTTCGAGCCCGAGGACCGTCGAGTCCGCTGCCGCCAGCACCAGAACAGAGGCGGTGGCCTTCACCGGTGAGGTCGTGGAGTAGCTGCTGAGGGTGGATGCACCAGCCATGAGTTCCCTTTCAGTCGTCTTTGAACGTTGATTCGATCCTAATGCCAAACACGCCGACTTGCTGAAGCAGTGAGTCGAGCGCCTGCTGAAGCGATGAGGGACTCTGACATATTCTTAGGTGCGTGTACTCATTGATCTTCAGACTCCTCTTCGTTCCCATGGATGCCGAACGGGCCCATCACCTCTCGTTCTCCGCGCTGCGCCTTCTTGACTCCGTTCCACTGCTCGGTCGCCTGCTCCGCGTCCTCTGTGCCCGCGGCACCGTCCGGCCCGCTCAGGTGATGGGTCTGCCCTTCCCCAACCGAGTGGGCCTGGCCGCAGGGTTCGATAAGAACGGCGTGGGGGTCCGTGCTCTGTCGTCATTGGGCTTCGGACATATCGAGGTCGGAACGATCACCGCCCACGCGCAGCCGGGCAATGATCGTCCGCGGTTATTCCGTCTGCGGAAGAATCTCGCCCTGCTCAATCGGATGGGGTTCAACAACGACGGAGCCCGGCAGGCATCGTTCAACATCGCCGCCGAACGGAGGAAGATCGAATCCCTCCCGCAGCGCCTGCGTCCCATCGTGGGCATCAACATCGGCAAGACGAAGGTCGTCGAGGCGGCCGACGCGGTGGCCGACTACGCCGCCTCGACCCGTGCGCTGGCTCCCTTGGCCGACTACCTCGTCATCAATGTCAGCTCACCGAACACTCCCGGTCTGCGCGACCTGCAGTCCGTGGGCAGCCTGGAGCCGATCATCACCGCCGTCCGCGACACCGCCGCCGAGGTGGTCGAGCGCCCGCGGTCGACGCTGGGTCATGTGCCCCTGCTGGTCAAGATCGCCCCGGATCTCGCCGACGAGGATGTGGCCGAGATCTGCGATCTCGCTCTGCGCACCGGCGTCGACGGACTCATCACGACGAACACGACGATCGATCGCGGTGTGCTGACCGGCGCCGAGGCGGAGTTCGCCGAAGGTCAGGCAGGCGGCATCTCCGGACGCCCCGTGGCCGAACGCTCACTCGAGGTGCTGCGTCTGGTCAAGAGGCACGTGGGCGACGAGCTCACCGTCATCTCCGTCGGCGGCGTCGCGGATGCGAAAGACGCCCGGGCTCGAGTGGCCGCGGGCGCCGATCTGGTTCAGTTCTATTCGGAGATGATCTACTCCGGTCCGTTCTTCCCCGGCCGCATCGCACGCGGCCTCGAGTCGAGCCGGCTGCTCACTCGGGGTACTGGCGGCGCTTGACCTGGGGCTTGGGCATGCGCAGCGGACGCAGCTGGATGCTGCGCATGACCGCGTAGAAGGTGATGCCCCGTTCGACCTCGCCGAACTTATTGCGCAGCCGGTTCTTGAGGATGTAGTTGAGCACGAACCCGTCGAGGACGATCAGTGCGATGAGACCCCAGACGGCGTAGGTGAAGTACTGCTGAATCTGCACCGGCTGCGTGAACGCGATGACGAGGATGAGGATCGCGGCTGGGATGAAGATCTCGCCGATCGAGAAGCGGGCATCGATGTAGTCGCGGATGTACCGGCGCTGCGGGCCTTTGTCACGACGGGTGAGGTATTTCTCCTCGCCGTTCATCATGCCGATGCGTGCGCGGTCGCGCTCCTGCCGCTGGTGCTCCTTGGCTTGTCTGTTCGCAACCTTGCGATCCTTGTTCACCAAGGGCTGACGGCGCGCAGACTCCTGTTGGCTGCGCTTGGGCGTGGGCCGTCCCTTCTTCGCCTCCGCTTCGCGACGGGCGTCGGCTTCTGCGGAGAGGTCGTCATGGACTGGCTGAGAGGCGGAGGTTTCGTCCTCCGCGCGAGATTTTTTGCTTCCGAACACGAGATGAATACTACCTTTGGAGAATGAGCGAATCGACTTCAGCACTTGACAGTGCACAATTGCATGCCGAACTGGACACCATCTTCGACGAGGTCCTCGGCGATCTCACGGATCTCGTCGCCATCCCCTCCGTCGCCTGGCCGAGCTTCGACGCCGCGAATGTCACGGCCAGCGCCGAGGCGGTCGCGGGCTTGGCGCGTCAGCTCGGCCTCGAGACGGAGGTCCTCACCGCGAAGCAGTCGGACGGCACTGACGGATACCCGGCCGTCGTCGCCTCCGTGCCGGCGCCGGAAGGCGCCCCGACCGTCCTCCTCTACGCTCATCACGATGTGCAACCGCCCGGACGCGCCGAGGATTGGGACACCGAACCCTTCGTCGCCACCCGGAGGGGCGACCGTATCTTCGGCCGTGGAGCCGCCGACGACAAGGCCGGGATCATGGTCCACCTCACGGCTCTGCGGCTACTGGCCGACCGCCTCGGTGTCGGTGTGACGCTCTTCTTCGAAGGTGAGGAAGAAGCCGGCAGCCCGAGCTTCCGCAATTTCCTCGAGACCTACCGGGACCGCCTGCGCGCCGATGTCATCGTCGTCGCCGATTCGGGCAACTGGGCTGCGGGGACTCCGGCCCTGACGACGAGCCTGCGCGGAATGTGCGCCGTCGAATTCGAGGTCTCCACCCTCGACCACGCCGTGCATTCGGGAATGTACGGGGGAGTGGCACCGGATGCGATGCTCGCGATGACGAAGCTGCTGGCCACCCTCCATGACGACAACGGCTCCGTCGCTGTCGCCGGCCTGCACTCGAGCACAGAGACGTCCATCGACTTCGACGAGGCGACGCTGCGAACAGACTCCGGGGTGCTCGCGGAAACCGAGCTCATCGGCGCGGGCACTTTGGCCTCCCGTCTGTGGACACAGCCGTCGATCACCGTCATCGGTCTCGACATTCCCGATGTGGCGGTCTCCTCGAATACCCTGCAGTCCTCCCTCAAGGCCAAGCTCTCGATCCGACTCGCGCCCGGGGACACCCCCGCCTCGGCGGTCCGGGCCGTCGAGGAGCATCTGCGCGCGCATCTGCCCTTCGGTGCGCAGCTGAGCATTGGGGAGACCGAGGGCGGAAGCCCCTGGCACGCCGATGAGAACGACCCTGTGGTCCGGACCGCCCGCCAGGCGCTCACCGACGCTTGGGGCACCGAATCGGTGACGATGGGCATCGGCGGATCGATCCCCTTCATCGCCGATCTGCTCGATGTGTTCCCCCGCGCATCGATCCTCGTCACGGGCGTCGAAGATCCCGACGCCAGGGCCCACAGCGCCAACGAATCGCTCTACCTGCCCGATTTCAAAGCCGCGATCGTCGCCGAAGCCCTGCTGCTGCAGCGCCTCGGCGACCACGGATGACACGAATGGGGAATAGCTTGCCGGGCACCGACGTTGTCACCGGTGTAGCCTGGGGACAGGAACGCGAAAAGGAGTAACCATGACTGTGACCGAAAAAGCAGAAGCCACCCACGAGGTGGAGCTGTCGTCGACCGCTGCCGACAAGGTCCGCAGCCTGCTGGAACAGGAAGGTCGTGACGACCTGCGCCTGCGCGTGGCTGTCCAGCCCGGCGGATGTTCCGGACTGATCTATCAGCTCTATTTCGATGAGCGCTTCCTCGACGGAGACGCGGTCCGCGACTTCGACGGCGTCGAGGTCATCGTCGACCGGATGAGCGTTCCCTACCTCAGCGGTTCGACCATCGACTTCTCCGACACCATCGAGAAGCAGGGCTTCACCATCGACAACCCCAACGCCGGCGGATCCTGCGCCTGCGGAGACTCGTTCCACTGATCAGCTTCGGCTGAGGAGGAGCGCTTCTCATGGACCTGGAGGATCTGCGTGCCGTGTCGTCCACGGCAACGCAGCCCCAGGTCCTTTTGTCGTATCGGGCCGGGCTCTTCCCGATGGGAGTCGGCCACGGGGGCACCGGGCGGATGGGGTGGTGGGCTCCACGACGACGTGGAGTTCTGTTTCCCGGTGACCTGCGCGTGACGAAGAGCCTACGCAAATCGATGAAGCACTTCACCTTCACCACCAACCGGGCCTTCATGCACGTCATCCGCTCGTGTGCCGACCCACGGCGGACGGGCAGCTGGATCACCGAGGAGATGATCGAGCTCTACCAGGGCCTCCACGACGACGGGTGGGCGCATTCGGTCGAGGTCTGGAACGACGATGAGCTTGTCGGCGGTCTCTACGGAGTCGCCATCGGTTCGTTCTTCGCCGGCGAATCGATGTTCCACACTCAGCGCGACGCCTCGAAGGCCGCGCTGGCCCACCTCGTCGGGCTCTTCGACGGAACCGACGTCGTCAGCGGAGAAAGCCGGTCCACCTCGGCGGATGCGGATACGGGACCGGGGGACTGGCTCATCGACACCCAGTGGCAGACATCACACCTCGCCACCCTCGGCGTGTCGGAGATCAGCGGACTGGAGTACTCCGCGCACCTAGATTCCGCGCTCAGGGGCAGTGTCTGTCAGCATATTCTCAACAAATGAACATCTGCAGGTGAATTTCTACCGCGTGTAGCGGTAGTCTTGTGAGTGACAGAGTAAGTACACGTCTCTCGGCCTGACCTGGAGACGCAGAACGTTGTGAAAGGCTGCACGTGGATTCTCCGAATCAGTCAGGACCGCAGCGGTCCTGGGCGAAGCGGCTCGGCATTCTGAGCGCCGTGTTGATACCGGCGTTGCTATCGGGTTGCACTAAAGAGCAGATCGCCACAGGATTTTTTCCCGTCGAATCGCAAGGCGCGACGAACCACACTGATGCCTATACAGCGCTGTGGAACGGCGGCTGGATCGCCCTTCTCATCGTGGGCCTCATCGTGTGGGGACTCATCCTGTGGGCCATGGTCGCCTACCGCCGCCGCAAGAACGATCGCGGACTGCCGGTGCAGATGCGCTACAGCATGCCGATCGAAATCCTCTTCACGGTGACTCCGGTCGTCCTCGTCCTCGGCTTCTTCTTCCAGAACGTCCAGGTCATGGAGAAGACGACGGATGACTCGACCCCCGGCGAGCAGGTCATCGAGGTCGCTGCCAAGCAGTGGGCCTGGGACTTCAACTATGAGACCGAAGACGTCTACTACGCCGGCACTCAGGTTGCCCTCGACGGCACCGAAGCCCCCGAGAAGACCGCTCCCGTCCTCTACCTCCCCGTCGACACCGACCTGGAGATCCGCCTGCACTCCCGCGACGTCCTCCACTCCTTCTGGGTTCCCGCCTTCCTCGAAAAGCGCGATATGATCCCCGGCCACGATCAGAGCCTGCATCTGCGTGCCGAGAAGGAAGGCGAGTACGTCGGCAAGTGTGCCGAGCTGTGCGGTGAGTACCACTCGGAGATGCTTTTCAACGTCAAGGTCGTGTCCAAGGAAGAATTCCAGGAGTACACGCAGTCGCTTGCCGATCAGGGCAACACAGGCCAGCTGGGACCGGAGTACGATCGCAACTGGTACCCGAAAGAAGGTGCTGAGAAATGACCGCCACGATGGATCAGGCGGCTCTTGATGCTCCGGTAGTTCCACGGAGCAAGGGCAAGATCATCGTCGACTGGATCACGTCGACGGACCATAAGACGATCGGGTACATGTACCTCATCGGTTCGTTCTTCTTCTTCTGCGTCGGCGGTGTGATGGCGCTCATCATCCGCCTCGAGCTCTTCGAGCCCGGAATGCAGATCGTTGAGACCAAGGAACAGTACAACCAGCTGTTCACCATGCACGGCACATTGATGCTGCTGATGTTCGCCACCCCGCTGTTCGCCGGCTTCGCCAACGTCATCATGCCGTTGCAGATCGGCGCTCCGGACGTGGCGTTCCCGCGGCTGAATGCCTTCGCCTTCTGGATGTACCTCTTCGGCAGCCTCGTGGCCATCTCCGGATTCCTCACCCCTCAGGGTGCGGCATCCTTCGGCTGGACCGCCTACGCGCCATTGAGCAATACGACGTTCACACCGGGCGCCGGTGGTAACTTGTGGGTCCTCGGACTCGCCCTGCAGGGCTTCGGAACCATCCTCGGCTCCGTCAACTTCATCACCACTGTGATCACCATGCGCGCCCCGGGCATGACCATGTTCCGCATGCCGATCTTCACCTGGAACGTCCTGGTCACCGGCATCCTCGTGCTCATGGCCTTCCAGCCTCTGGCTGCTGCGCTGCTGGTGCTCGGTTCCGACCGTGTCCTCGGTTCCCATGTGTTCAGTCCGGGCAACGGCGGACCGATACTCTGGCAGCACCTGTTCTGGTTCTTCGGCCACCCGGAGGTCTATGTCATTGCGCTGCCGTTCTTCGGCATCGTCACAGAGATCTTCCCGGTGTTCAGCCGCAAGCCGGTCTTCGGCTACAAGGAACTCGTCTTCGCGACAGTCGCCATCGCTGCTCTGTCGGTGACCGTGTGGGCCCACCACATGTACGTCACGGGCGTCGTGGCACTGCCGTTCTTCGCGTTCATGACGATGCTCATCGCGATTCCGACAGGTGTGAAGTTCTTCAACTGGATCGGCACGATGTGGAGAGGCTCGATCACATTCGAGACGCCCATCGTGTGGTCGATCGGCTTCCTCGCAACGTTCCTCTTCGGCGGTCTGACCGGAGTCATCCTGGCCAGCCCGGCTCTCGACCAGCATGTGTCCGACACCTACTTCGTCGTGGCGCACTTCCACTACGTCGTCTTCGGCACCGTCGTGTTCGCGATGTTCGCCGGATTCTACTTCTGGTGGCCGAAGTGGACGGGCAAGATGCTCAACGAGAAGCTCGGACACATCCACTTCTGGATGCTGTTCATCGGCTTCCACGGAACCTTCCTTGTCCAGCACTGGCTGGGTGTCGACGGAATGCCGCGTCGTTACGCCGACTACCTGCCGCAGGACGGCTTCACCTGGATGAACCAGGTGTCGACGGTCGGTTCGCTGCTGCTGGGTCTGTCCATGGTTCCGTTCTTCTGGAACGTGTGGATCACCCACCGCAATGCGCCCAAGGTGACGGTCGACGATCCGTGGGGCTACGGAGGATCGCTCGAATGGGCAACCTCGTGCCCGCCCCCGCGTCACAACTTCACCTCGTTGCCGCGGATCCGCTCCGAACGTCCTGCCTTCGACCTCAACCACCCCGAGTTGCTTGAGTACAGCGGGCATGGTCAGGCAGAACCCCAGCTCACAGGAGACAACGCCAAATGAAGTCATCGATCTACGTCTTCAACCTCTGCGGCCTGTTCTTCATCGCAGTCGGAGTCTTCTACGGCTTCTTCACCGACTTCACCGAGCTCGTCGGATTCCCGGCGCTGCTCCTCGTCGGACTGATGGCCCTGATGATCGGCGTCTACCTCTGGCTGACGGATCGACGCGTCGGTCGTCAGCCTCAGGACAACGACGACGCCGAGATCTCCGACGCCGATGCCGACTACGGTATGTTCAGCCCGTGGAGCTGGTGGCCGATCGTCAGCGCAGGAGCCGCAGCCGTCGCATTCTACGGAATCGCCATGGGTTGGTGGATCTTCCCGTTCGGTGTCGTGCTCGGCATCATCGCTCTGGTCGGACTCACCTACGAACACGATCGCGGCGATTTCGCCCACTGATTCAGTGTTCTGATCGCGCAGCCACTGTGGCCCGGACTCAAGTCGAGTCCGGGCCACAGTGCTATTCACCGGCAGCGGACAAACCGACACAGGTGGACAGCTAGACATCGGGGGCGCGATCTCCGATCCCCTGTCGGGGCCGGAGTGGCTGACGGACGCTCACGTGGTCCCCTGCGACCCCATAGGTACCTCCACAGGGTCACACTTCGGCCGTTCGCAGCCGGAGCAAGCGGCGGACTGCTCTTCCGGAGCAAGCTGCCGACTGCTGTTTGGTCTAGGTTGTTCTGAACTCACCACTTTCTTCGGTGCGCATTTGAGAACATTCAGTATCAATTCGACAGAGCAGACCGCGACGAAGGTGCCATTGTGCC
This sequence comes from Brevibacterium sp. MGP-B1, assembly GCF_057766545.1. Taxonomy (NCBI): domain Bacteria; kingdom Bacillati; phylum Actinomycetota; class Actinomycetes; order Micrococcales; family Brevibacteriaceae; genus Brevibacterium; species Brevibacterium sp. MGP-B1. The sequence goes on from NZ_CM173407.1 coordinate 1,200,441, forward strand.
GACGCAATCGCCAAGAGCGACATCAGGTCCACGACGGTTCGCGGCGAGCGTCCACGGGGGCGGACGCAGACGCAGCCGGAGGCGGCTCAAGGCTGAAGAAAGCCATGGTGACACCCTTTCGCTGGCCACGATGCGGCGGTGAGTCGCTGTACCGCTCAGCTCATTCTCTTTCTGCCAAGCGTGGTGAGCCTTGATCGGCAGTCGCGACTTTCAGAGCAGCTATGAGGCGCCAGGCAACGGGGCAGGGGAGAGGCAGATTCCACGTCTGGGCACCGCTGAACGCACGCCCGTCTGCGTGCTGGGGACGCCAGGAGGCGAACGGAGCAGTACGTTCAAAAGCTTCCTGCAGGCCCGTCAGCGGTCGTCGGCAGTTCGTGCTCGGCCAGAGCATTTTGAGAGGCGGGACGTGGCTCTCATAGCCTTCGGCGGGTGTTCCGATTCGCGGAGAACCGGATCGGATCGACACGGGACGATTTCGATCGGGGCGGCAGCGGCTCAATCCAGGAGGTACTGCCCCAGGCGAGCAGGTGCTGAGACCGACAGGGTCAGGTGCAGATCTCCACATCAGGAGGCGGTGGACGGAGTACGCGACGGGGAGTGACGAGTGACCGCCTCTTCTGTGAATGGAGCGAGGGGCTCAGCAGTTGAACTGCTGAGCCCCTCGTATGTGGCTTGTCGGACCTGTCAGTGTCCGAGTTCCTTGTTGTTCGAACCCTCGACAGCGTCGTGGTCGTGGTGCGAAGCTTCGAGCTCCTGCTTCGTCACCGGAGCCACACGATCTTCGAAGAAGAAGCGAGACAGACGTGCACGCAGCTTCTCCATCCCCGTGATCTTGCCCTCGGCATTCGGCTCGGCCGGTACATAGGTCGGCGACTCGAACGCGGTGATCTTCCACAGCTTGTGCGGGGGAAGAGCCTCGTGGCGTTCGAGGAACTCACCGTGGGGCAGACGGATGATATGAGCCGTCTCCCGTCCGTGCAGAGCGATCTCACGATCCTTGCGCTGAAGTGCGAGGCACATGCGCTTGGTGATGATGTAGCCGATGATCGGTCCGAAGAAGAACAGGAATCGGAAGATGTAGATCATGTCGTTGAGCGACATCTGGAAGAACACTGCGATGATGTCACCCGATGCTGCCGCCCACATATTGCAGTAGAAGATGATTCCTGCAACGCCGATGGCTGTACGAGTCGGGTTGTTGCGCGGACGATCGAGGATGTGGTGCTCCCGATGGTCCTTCTGCAGCCACGCCTCGAAGAACGGGTAGATGAACATGACAGCGAACACGCCGCCCATGACGACCACGGCACTGTTGATGTTGAACGAGATCGGCCATCCGAAGATGTAGAACTCGAACCAGCCCGGAACGATGCGGAGGAACCCATCGGCCCAGCCGATGTACCAGTCGGGCTGGGTACCGGCCGAGACCGGGGAGGGGTCGTACGGACCGTAGTTCCAGATCGGGTTGATCGTGAACAGCGCCGAGATGAGCGAGAGCAAACCGAAGATGAGGAAGAAGAATCCTCCGCCCTTGGCCGCGAAGGTCGGCAGAACAGGTTCTCCGACGACGTTCTTCTCTGTGTTTCCTGCACCCGGGTACTGGGTGTGCTTGTGCACGACGACGAACATCAGGTGGATGCCGATGAGCGCGATGAGCAGAGCCGGCACGATCATGATGTGCAGGGTGTAGAGACGGGCCACGATGTCGATGCCCGGGAATTCGCCTCCGAAGAGGAAGAACGAGATATAGGTTCCGACGAGCGGCAGCGACTTCAGGATGCCGTCGATGATTCGCAGGCCGTTGCCTGAGAGCAGGTCATCGGGGAGCGAGTAGCCGGTGAAGCCGGCAGCCATGCCCATGATGACGAGCAGAACACCGACGACCCAGTTGAGCTCGCGCGGACGGCGGAAGGCACCGGTGAAGAACACACGGAGCATGTGGACGCTCAATGCGGCGACGAAGAGCAGCGCGCCCCAGTGGTGCATCTGTCGGATGAACAGGCCGCCGCGGATCTCCAGGGAGATCGCGAGTGTCGAGTCATAGGCTTCGGAGATCTCGACGCCGCGCAGCGGCAGCCAGGGTCCGTCATAGTGCAGTTCGCCCATGGCCGGCTGGAAGAAGAACGTGAGGAACGTTCCGGACAGAACGACGATGATGAAGCTGTAGAGAGCAACCTCGCCGAGCATGAACGACCAGTGGGAGGGGAAGATCTTGCGACCGAACTCGCGCACGAGGACAGATGCCCCGACGCGGGTTTCGGCGAAGTTCGCCGCCTTCCCGATGGTGGTGGTTGGCTGTGTAGTACTCATGGGTGGTTGATCTCCCAGAACGTAGGTCCGACAGGCTCAGGGAAGTCCGACTGGGCAACCAGGTAGCCTTCGCTGTCCACGGTGATGGGCAGCTGAGGAAGCGGTCGTTTGGCCGGGCCGAAGATGACCTTGCAGTGTTCCGTCACGTCGAAGGTCGACTGGTGGCAGGGGCACAGCAGGTGATGCGTCTGGTGCTCGTACAGTGCGACGGGGCAGCCGACGTGGGTGCAGATCTTCGAGTAGGCGACGATTCCGTCGTGCGACCAGTCCTTGCGATCCGGATCCTCTTTGAGTTCCTTGGGATCGATGCGCATGAGAAGCACGGCCGCTTTGGCCTTCTCGTTCAGCGGGTGCTCGCTGGCCTCCTCGTCGCCGATGCCCGAGGGCAGGACGTGGTAGGCCGAGCCGATTGTGACTTCGTCAGCCTTGATCGGACGTTCGGAATCCACCGAGGGGATTCCGCCGACGTCGCGGATGAGGCGAGTGCCTTTCTGCCAGAGCGTGTTGAACATCTTGTCGCCCGGCAGCGGACCGAGGTCGCGGAAGACGAGGACTGCGGGCAGCGGAGCGATCGCCAGAGCGGCGATGAGCGTATTGCGCAGCAGGGGACGGCGGGCGATGCCCGACTCTTCCTTGGCCTGGTGGAGGATCTCGAGCGCAATCGCCTGATCCTCTTCGCTGCCGCCGATGTCATGGCGTTCGTCGATGCCCTCGTGATCGCTCATGAGGTTCTTGGCCCAGAGCACAGCACCGAAGCCGATGGAGAACATCGCGACAGCGGCGCCGAGGCCGACGAACATGTTGTGAAGGCGGATGCTCTGCATCGATTCGCCCGGGGTGAACAGGAAGTACGCCACGATGAACCAGATGGTTCCGATCATCGAGAGGATGAACCAGGCGGCGACCTGTCGTTCGGCGACCTTCTCGGCGCGTGGGTCCGAGTCGGCCAGGCGCGGTTTGTGCTCGGGCAGACCTGGGTTCGTGAACCCGTTCAACTCCTCGAGCTGGCTGCCGCCGCCGGAGTGCTCTTTCGAGGTCATTGAATTCCCCGTCTATTCTCGTAATTGATGGTGAACGACACTGTCAGACTCACTTGGCCCTGGATGACAGCCACACTGTCAGTCCGATGACGGCAGCAAGTCCGAAGAACCAGATGAACAGGCCCTCTGCCACTGGACCCAGCGATCCGAGCTTGAATCCGCCGGGGGAGGGGTTGTCCGAGACTTCCTTGACATAGGCGATGACATCGCGCTTGTCCTCGGGAGTCAGGTTCGCGTCGTTGAAGATCGGCATGTTCTGCGGGCCGGTCTGCATCGCTTCGTAGAGGTGCTTCTCAGAGACTTCGGACAGGTTCGGAGCGTACTTGCCGCGGGTCAGAGCACCACCGGAGCCGACCACGTTGTGGCACATGGCGCAGTTGGTGCGGAACAGACCGCCGCCGGCGGCGGGGTCACCCTTCGAAGCATCGAGGTACTCGTCTTCGGGAACTGCCGGCCCGGGGCCGAGCGAAGCGACGTAGGCAGCGAGCTGAGCGGTCTGCTCTTCGTCGAACTGCGGTTCCTTGACGCGAGCCTGCGGGCCGTTGGCCTGCAGCGGCATGCGTCCGGTGCCGACCTGGAAGTCCACTGCAGCGGCGCCGACGCCGATGAGGCCTGGACCGGCCTTCGAGCCTTCGGCGTTCATGCCGTGACAGGTGGCGCAGTTTGCCGCGAAGAGTTTCTTGCCTTCTTCGATATCAGAGGCGCTGGCTGTGTCCGCCTTGGCGCTCGAAGTCTGCGTGAAGAGTGCATAGGCTCCGCCGGTCAGCAGCAGTCCCACGAGAAGCAGCGCAACCAGCGCCATGGGATGTCTGCGGCGATCTGCTAGAAGCTTCACTTGATCGTCCTTTGCTTGAAGTGTTGTGAGTCCTGGGGGCCGAGCATCTCGGGCCGGCTACTGGAGCAGGTAGATGACGCCGAACAGACCGATCCAGACGACATCGACGAAGTGCCAGTAGTAGGACACGCAGATTGCGAATGTGGCTTCATGGTGACCGAACTTCTTCGCTCCGTAGGCGCGTCCGATGACGAGCAGGAAGCAGATGAGTCCGATGGTCACGTGAATGCCGTGGAAGCCCGTGGTCAGGTAGAAGACGGAACCGTAGCCGTCGGAGCTGATCGAGATGCCCTCGCTGACGAGGGTCGCGTACTCCATGACCTGACCGGAGACGAAGATCGCGCCCAGGGCGAAGGTGAGGTAGAACCACTCGACCATTCCCCATTTGGCGATGTTGAACAGCGAGCCGGTCCGCCGGGGGCGGAACCGCTCGGCAGCGAACACGCCGATCTGGCAGGTGAACGAAGACGACACCAGGATCAGCGTGTTGCCGAGAGCGTAGGGGATGTCGAGGATCTGGGTCCTCGCCTCCCACAGCTCCGGAACAACGGACCGGACGGTGAAGTACATGGCGAAGAGCGCGGCAAAGAACATCAGGTCGCTCGCGAGGAACACGATGAAGCCCACCGTGGTCACATTCGGACGATTGACAACCGGATGTGCTGGCGCTGTTTGAGATGCAGTGGCAGTTGACACAACCCCATTATTACCCGTCTCGGGGTGAGTTTTCATCTTTTACCCAGGTTTCGAGAAAGAAATTTCTACACGACGTAGCAAATACCGCGATCTGGTGCCGAAATCTCGTTTCGGAAGCCGCTTCCGCCCGCGTGTCGAAGTCGCGATAGTATGCCGCAGGTAAGGTCCGCCCTGAGCTTCGGGGCGGCGGCAGCCCCTAGTGAGAGTTCAGACGGATGACCGATTCCACGCCCATGACCACCCCGGCAGCGCAAGCTTCCGAGGCTCGCACCACGGTTCCTGCGGCCGCTGAGAACTGGCCGGATCTGCTCATGGCTCTCATGCACCAGCAGGACCTCGACGGTGACCAGGCGGCCTGGGCGATGGATCAGATCATGTCGGGCAAGACCCCCGATGTGACAATGGCCGCATTTCTCGCCGCGCATCATACGAAGGGCGAGACCGTCGAGGAGATCGCCGGTCTCGTGGCGGCGATGATGGACCACGCCGTTCCCCTGCCGGGGCTCGAAGACTCCGTCGATATCGTCGGCACCGGAGGCGACCGCGCGAAGACAGCGAACATCTCTTCGACCGCGGCCATGATCATCTCTGCGACGGGCCAGCGGGTCGTCAAGCACGGCAACCGCGCGACATCCTCGGCGTCGGGATCGGCCGATGTGCTCGAAGCCCTTGGCGTGCGGTTCGACATCACACCCGAACAGACCGGTCAGATCGCCCAAGAGGTCGGACTGGCCTTCTGCTTCGCCAACGTGTTCCACCCGTCGATGCAGTTCGTCGCTGCAGTGCGGCGCCAGATCAACGTCCCCACCGCGTTCAACATCCTCGGCCCCCTGACGAACCCGGCCCGGGCCAGGCACACGGCCATCGGCGTCGCCGATGCCCAGATGGCCCCGCTCGTCGTCGGCACGCTGGCCAAGCGCGGTCACCAGGCCGTGGTGTTCCGGTCACGTGATGGTCTCGACGAGCTGAGCAACACCGACGTCAACGATGTGTGGGAAGTCCGTCACGGCGAGATCGAACACACGACGTTCGACGCCCTCGACCTCGGCATCGAGCGGGCGACGAAGGACGATCTGCGCGGCGGCGGCCCGAATGAGAACGCGACCATCACCCGCGCGGTCCTCGACGGCGAACGATCGGCAGTGCGCGACATCGTGGCCATCAACGCCGCGGCGGCTCTCGTCGCCGCCGACGAATCGGCTGTGGGCACCTTCACGGAGCGCTTGGCCCTCAAACTCGAAACTGCGGTCGAGACGATCGACAACGGGGGCGGCGCGGACAAGCTCCAGCAGCTCATCGACGTCTCACACAGAGTCGCTGAGACGAATCGTTCCTGAGCTGTGTGCATGGCTGGTCGCTCCCTGACGGGGCAGCGACCAGCCATGATCGCCTGCGGGCGTCACAGAGACGAGCTCGGCGGTCTCAAGCCAGCCGGCCAGCAGACGCGACTCCTCCGGGAGGGAGTCGGTCTCCTGCGGCAGCGCTCCGGGGGCAGGGACCCATTCGGCCGTCGAACTCAGCGCCGACAGGGAATCTCCCATGGCCTGCCTGGTCGACACATGGCCGGCGCCGGCGAGTTTCCCGTGGCGGATGATCGCCAGGTCCCAGCCGGAGTCGAAGCCGGGAGCCGCCGCAATCAGTTCGGGAACTCTCCGCAGGGCCGTCACCTGTTCGGCTCGCGCCGCGATGGACACTGCCGAGCGCATTGAGTCACGGACCTCGGCGGCCGTTTCGAACCGGGCCTCTCCTGACAGTCGCCGCATCCGCTCAGCGGCCAAGCGCTGCAGTGAGGACAGGTCCCCATCGAGCAGAGCGAAGAGCTCGCGGATCGAGTTCCGGTAGTCATCGACATCGGTGGTCCCCGCGCAGGGCCCGCCGCACTGACCGACCTGTGCACTCACACAGGGGCGATGTTCGCCGAGGCTGCGCTGCGTGATCGCTGCCGTGCACCTCTTGACAGGGTAGAGGGTGTCGAGGAGTTCCTTGACGGCCTGTGCCGACTTCCGCGAACGGAACGGTCCCAGCGGCGGAGCGGGGGAGCGTTCGAGCGCCGAGTTCGCCCGGACCACCGACAGTCGGGGGAAGAGCTCATCGCTGAGGACGATCCAGGAATTGCGTTCCGGGTTCTTCGACCGTCGGTTGTACGGCGGCGCCAACTCTCCGATCAGGCGGATCTCGCGGACTTCGGCTTCCAGCGCGTGGGCGCAGGGCAGGCAGCTGACCTCCTGTGCCGCGGTGATCATCTCGGCCATGCGGCCACGGTTCTCCGAGGCGTTGAAGTATCCGCGCACTCGCCTGGCCATATTTCCGGACTTGCCGATGTAGAGCACACGGCGAGTGCCGTCGAGGAACATGTAGACGCCGGGCTCCGCGGGAACGCCCTTGGCCAGATGGGATTTGGCCTGTCGCTTCGCCCACCCCGACTGTCTGACGGTCGACAGCTCCTCCAGCGTCGTCACTCCGTAGCCGCCGAATCGTTCGAACAGAAGGTGGAGGAGCTCGCCGGTCGCTCGCGCATCGGAGAGCGCACGGTGATCGGGCTCGACCTGGGTGCCGAAATGAGCGGCGAGCGTCGAGAGTTTGTGGTTGCGCACTTCGTCGCGGCCGACGACGCGACGGGCCAGTGTGACGGTATCGAGGACTGTGGGCGCCGGCCAATGGTAGTCGAGACGTTCGCAGGCCGAGCGGAGGAATCCGATGTCGAAGGGCGCATTGTGTGCGACCAGCACGGCACCGACGGAGAATTCCAGGAAACTCGGCAGAACCGAGCTGATCGGAGGTGCGTCATCGACCATCGCATGAGTGATGCCGGTGAGCCGGGCGACGAATGGGCTGATCACGGAGTGTTCCGGTTTGACCAGGGTCTGGAACTCGCCGATGACCTCGCCGCCGAGAGTCTTGACCGCGCCGATCTCGGTGATCTCCGATTGCCCGGCTCGAGTGCCTGTCGTTTCGAGGTCGACGATGACGAAGGTGACGTCGGACAGGGGAGTTCCGAGGCTGTCGAATGACAGCTGAGTGTTGTGCAGTGCGCTGGGCGCGCGGTCGAACGGGACGGTCATGATGTTCAGTGTCTCAGGTGTCGCTGACACGAAGCGGTCAGCATCGCTCACACCGAGGAGCCGTCGCCGTCGTCGGCGGAACGATGGCTCGGCAGGTGGAAGAACAGACCGACCGCGCCGCCGATGCCGACGGCCAGGCCGATGAGCAGGTACCACCCGGGCAGCGGTCGGAAGAAGATCACGCCGATGAGCAGGAGCACGACCGCGCCGAGCGCCGCGGCCCAGGACAGCACGAGAGTGGGCGAAGCGGTGCGCCACCCGATCGGCTCCGCCGGTTCGCGCTCCCAATGCTCGGTGTCCTCGAGGGCGTCGCGAACATCCTCGGCGGGCATATCACCCGTCGTCGCCGAGGGTTCGGCGATCTGCCGGACGAGGTCGTCCCATTCTTCGTCGCTGATGCGCGATCGGTCGTGCCCGATCCTCTCCGGATCGGGAACCTCCCCTCGCCAGTCCTCCCGGCCCTCGTCGTCGGGAGTCGAAGCGGTGCCGTCGTCGTTCATACCTGAATCAGCAATTCCGTGGCCCCAGCTATTCCCCGGTCTCGGACTGTCGTGGCACGGTCGTTTCGGTGGAGACCGCCTGCAGGACCGCCTCGGCGATGGTGTTCGCGTCGAAATCGAGGGTCGCCACATGGCGGGATCGGCGGAGGGCGACGATCCTCGGCGGGTGCGGAAGGTTCGATCGCAGGGCACGCAGCGTCCGCGGACTCACGACATTGTCCTCACCGGAGACCATGGCAGTGACGGGGCGGGTGACTTTCCACAGATCGTCGCGCAGGGTCCGCAGTGCACGATGGAACGTGGCCAGGGGAGCCACCGGCGTCCGTTCGTAGGCGTACTCGTCGCGGTCCGGGTGGGCGATGTCGCCGCCGATCGACGGGATCGTGCGCACGACGTGCCTGAGCACCGGCAGCAGGGGAGCGAAGGGAGAGTCGATGTAGAGGGCAGGATTGACCACGACGATCTCGTCGGGCGCACCCTCTGCCGCCGCCAGGGCGAGTGCCAGGGCTCCACCCATCGACAGACCGGCGACGACGACACGCTCGTGGTCGGCCTGCACCCGACCCAGCTCGGTGCGCGCCTCGCCGAGCCAGTCGGACCACCCCGTAGCGTCCATGTCCTGCCATGAGGTGCCGTGCCCGGGCAGCTGGGGGACGCTGACGTCGACGCCCTCCGCCGCGATCGCGCGGGCGATCGGCACCCAGGAGACGGGCGAGCCGGTGAGTCCGTGCAGGAAGAGAACCGCGGAGGCTGAACCGCTGTCAAGACTGCGATAAGCGGCCGTCGGATCCGCCCCGAGTGTGAAATCGATCTCCATGCTCCCAGCATGGCACGGATGAGGCCACGACGGACTTCGCTGTTCACCGGTCGTGTCGATATATGATTGCCGAGGACGACAAAGAGTCGTAGTCGGAAGGGTGCGCGTGTTCTACTGGTTTCTCAAGCGAGTCCTCGCCGGACCCATCCTGCGGGTCCTCTTCCGCCCGTGGGTGCGGGGCCTGGACAATCTGCCGCCCGAGGGCCCGGCGATCATCGCAGGAAATCACAATCACTTCATGGACTCGATCTTCGTTCCGCTGCTCGCGCCGCGTCCCGTCGTCTATCTGGCGAAGAAGGACTACTTCACCGGTCGCGGAATCAAGGGTGCGGTGACTCGGTGGTTCTTCAAACTGAACAATCAGCTGCCCATGGATCGCGGCGGCGGATCGGGATCTCAGGCTTCGCTCGAATCGGGTCTGAAGGTTCTCCGTGAGGGAAACTCGCTGGGCATCTATCCCGAAGGCACTCGCTCGCCCGACGGGAAGCTCTATCGCGGACGCACCGGCATTGCGCGTCTCGCCCTCGAGTCCGGCGCGCCCGTGGTACCAGTGGCGATCATCGGCACGGACAAGCTGCAGCCAGCTGGTCGCCTCGTTCCCAAGCTCCGGCGTGTCGGAGTCGTCTTCGGCACCCCGATGGACTTCTCGAAGTATTCAGGTCTTCCCGTCGATCGTTTCATGCTGCGGTCGGTCACCGACGAGATCATGTACGAGATCATGCGCCTGTCCGGACAGGAATACGTCGACACCTATGCGTCGACGGTCAAAACCAAACTGCTGACGAGCGCCAAGCCGAAGAAGACGGATCCTCCGAACCGGGATGAACCGAAATCAGACGGCGAAAGCCCGTCGAACTAGGCCCTTCGGTCCCGGCTCCTTCCGCTCCGAGTCGCCTGAATGACATCCATGTGACATGTTCGAATACTGCGGTAACGGCGACACGCGGAAATTGTTACCTCGAGATGTTTGTCCTGGCGGGGACGGCAGAATAACTTGGAGTTGTTGAATCCCACTGTAGGTTCGCTGGGAAGAGGGCTAGAATGACTATGTTCTCGGTCCTTCCAAGCGACCTTCGCTTCCCCCAGGGACTTTAAGGAGGAGTCGGTGTGAACCGCTCAAGTCATGAAAGCGTCGACATGACGCCGATGCCGTCAGCAGCCCAAGGGCTGCTGTTCGATGATGATCTGCCCGTACTCGATGAAGAGGCCGGCTACCGCGGTCCCACCGTCTGCAAGGTCGTCGGCATCAGCTACCGTCGCCTCGATTACTGGGCGCGCACCGATCTGGTGACCCCGTCGATCCGCAATGCGACCGGATCCGGCAGCCAGCGGCTCTACAGCTTCCGTGACATCCTCGTCCTCAAGATCGTCAAGCGACTTCTCGACACCGGCGTCGGACTGCAGTCGATCCGCACAGCGGTTGAGCACCTGCGTTCCCGCGGCGTCGACGATCTCTCTCAGATCACCCTCATGTCCGATGGCGCCAGCGTCTTCGAATGCACCTCGCCTGATGAGGTCGTCGACCTCCTCCAGGGCGGACAGGGCGTCTTCGGCATCGCCGTCGGCCGCGTCTGGAACGAAGTCGAAGGTTCGCTGTCCGAGTTCCCGAGCGAACGAGTCCCCGAAGACGATGCGGCCCTCGAAGCCATGGATGAGCTCGCCGCCCGTCGCGCACGCAAATCCGGCTGACGGCCGACACAGAGTACTCACACCACCACCGAGGCGGTCCGCTCAGCTCGAGCGGACCGCCTCGGTCGTCGTATGGAACGGAAAAGGTGCGGTGCAGAGTGCCCCCGAATGCGTCCGCGGCGCCTGGGAACAGAGAACTGCCGTCGCGAACCTGAGTTCGCGACGGCAGTCGACGAGTTGGTGGGGGAGCGGCAGCTAGTCGTTCACTTCTTCTCGGGTTGTTGAGCGCCGTTCTTCGCCGGGGCGGCACCGCGCCGACCGCGGATGTTCTCCGAGCGCAGTGCTCGTTCGAGAAGAGCGTCGAACGAGCCGGCGACTTCTTCGGCGGGTTTGCCCGGCCAGGAGTGGATCGGACGCGCCGATCCCTGAGCCTGCTGCATGACGGCCCGTTCGGCCAAAGGCGGATTGAGGACGAGAGGACCGAACATCTCACGCATCTCCTGGATGCGATAGTCATGTTCGGTCGAACCGGCACGCACCCGATTGACGACCAGGCCGAGTGGCTGCAGATCGGAGGCACCACGCTGCCGTAGCTCGTCCGTCGCCCGCAGGGCACGGTCGGCAGCCGCAACAGAGAACAGGCTGGGCTCGGTGACGACCGCGACTCGGTTGCTCGCTGTCCACGCCGTACGGGTGAGACCGTTGAGGCTGGGCGGACAGTCGATGAGGACGAGTCGGTAGCCTTTCGCGATGCGAGTCAGGGCATCTTCCAGCCGGCGCAGATAGCGCTCGGACAGCGAAGGCCGATCGAATTCCGCGGCACGCGGAGATCCTGAGATCACATCGAGGTGGCCGAGCCTGTCACCGACCCACCCGGAGGGGATGATCGCCTCGGACAGGATCTTCTGGGACTTCGGAGCAGCGAGCACATCGGCGATGTCGACACGCGTCGAGGTCGGCACATCGAGGCCGGTCGACGAGTCCGCCTGCGGGTCCATGTCGACGACCAGGGTGGGAATCCCCCTGTTGTAGGCCGCCGAGGCCAGACCGAGCGTCACGGATGTCTTACCGACTCCGCCTTTGAGGCTGCTGATACTTAGGACAAGCACCCTCCTACGTTAACGTATCGGCGGCTGCCGAGCCGTGCCGACCACGCCGAGACTCACGTCTCAGTCCAAAGTCGACCCCCGGGCGCAGGGGTGTTCCAGGTCACTTGTAGAGTATGTTCCCGACAGCTTGTCGACCAGTCGCCCAGTGCGGCCGATACAGAAGTGAGAGACACCTATGTTCTCTAAAGTCCTCGTGGCCAACCGCGGAGAGATCGCCGTCCGTGCGTTCCGTGCCGCCTATGAGCTCGGAGCCTCCACCGTCGCAGTCTTCCCGTATGAGGACCGCAACTCCGAACATCGCATGAAGGCCGACGAAGCCTACATGATCGGTGAGGAGGGTCATCCCGTCCGCGCCTACCTCAGCGTCGAAGAGATGCTGCGGGTGGCGAAGGAGAGCGGCGCCGACGCCATCTACCCCGGATACGGCTTCCTCTCTGAGAACCCCGATCTGGCACGAGCCTGTGCCGAAGCGGGCATCACTTTCATCGGCCCCAAGGCCGATGTGCTCGAACTGGCAGGAAACAAGGTCCAGGCGCTGGCGGCAGCACGCAATGCGGGCATCCCGGTCCTCGACTCGACACGTCCGTCGGCCGATATCGCGCAGCTGCTCGCCGATGCCGAATCGATGGAATACCCCCTCTTCGTCAAGGCCGTCGCCGGCGGCGGTGGTCGCGGAATGCGTCGCGTGGCTCAGGCCTCCGACCTCGAAGACGCTCTCAAGGCCGCGATGCGCGAAGCCGAAGGCGCCTTCGGCGATCCCACGGTCTTCATCGAGCAGGCGGTGCAGCGCCCCCGTCACATCGAGGTCCAGGTGCTGGCCGACAACGACTCGAACGCCATCCACCTCTTCGAACGCGACTGCTCCGTGCAGCGCCGCCACCAGAAGGTCGTGGAGATCGCTCCGGCCCCGAACCTCGATCCCGAGATCGCGGCCGCCCTGCACGCAGATGCCCTGAAGTTCGCAAAGGCGCTGGGCTACCAGAACGCCGGCACCGTGGAATTCCTCCTCGAAACCGACGGGCCGCGCGCCGGCAAGCACGTGTTCATCGAAATGAACCCGCGTGTCCAGGTCGAACACACAGTGACTGAAGAGATCACCGACGTCGACATCGTGGCCTCGCAGATGCGCATCGCCGCCGGGGCCACCCTCGAAGAGATCGGCCTGCGCCAGGACGAGATGCGGATCAAGGGCGCCGCACTCCAGTGCCGCATCACCACCGAGGATCCCGCGAACTCGTTCCGCCCCGACACCGGCACGATCACCGCCTACCGCTCTGCCGGTGGTGCAGGTGTGCGCCTCGACGGCGGAACCGTCCACGCCGGTGCTGCCGTCAGCCCCCACTTCGACTCGATGCTCGTGAAGCTCTCGTGCCGCGGCCGCGACTTCGCTCAGGCCGTCGGCCGGGCCAAACGCGCCCTGGCTGAGTTCCGCATCCGCGGCGTATCGTCGAACATCGGCTTCCTGCAGGCCGTCCTCGATGATCCCGCATTCGTCGCCGGAGACTTGTCCACGTCCTTCATCGAAGAACGCCCGCAGCTCTTCGACGCTCGAGTGAGCGCCGACCGCGGCTCGAAGCTGCTCGACTACCTCGCCGATGTCACGGTCAACCGCCCCCACGGCGAACCGGGCCTGCGCATCCGTCCGGGCGACAAGCTCCCGAGCATCGACCTCTCCGCAGCACCCGCTGCGGGCAGCCGCGACCGTCTCGCCGAGCTCGGACCGGAGGGCTTCGCCCGCGCCCTGCGTGAGCAGAGCTCCCTGGCCGTCACGGATACGACATTCCGCGACGCCCACCAGTCCCTGCTGGCCACCCGTGTGCGCACACGAGACCTGCTGGCCGTGGCCGGGCACGTCTCCCGCATGACACCCGAGCTGCTGAGCATTGAGGCCTGGGGCGGTGCGACCTATGATGTGGCGCTGCGCTTCCTCGGCGAGGATCCATGGGAACGTCTCGAAGCCCTGTGCACCGCGGTGCCCAACATCAACCTGCAGATGCTTCTGCGCGGACGCAACACCGTCGGCTACACCCCGTACCCGACCGAGGTTACCGACGCATTCGTCGATGAGGCGGCCCGCACGGGCATCGACATCTTTCGCATCTTCGACGCTCTCAACGACGTCGAGCAGATGCGTCCGGCGATCGAGGCCGTGCGCGGAACGAACACGGCACTGGCCGAGGTGGCCCTGTGCTACACCTCGGACATCCTCGATCCAAAGGAAGAGCTCTACACGCTCGACTACTACCTGCGCTTGGCCGAACAGATCGTTGGCGCCGGAGCTCATGTGCTCGCCATCAAGGACATGGCCGGCCTGCTGCGCCCTGCCGCCACGGTCAAGCTCGTGACTGCTCTGCGGGAGAACTTCGACCTGCCCGTCCACGTCCACACCCACGACACCGCGGGCGGACAGCTGGCCACCCTCTATGCAGCTGCCGCCGCCGGTGCCGATGCCGTCGATGCCGCCTCGGCGGCCATGGCCGGAACCACCAGCCAGCCGAGTCTCTCCGCGCTCGTCGCCGCATTCGAGAACACCGAGCGCGACACCGGCATCAGCCTCGACGCCGTCAGCGACCTCGAACCCTACTGGGAATCGGTGCGCAAACTCTACGCACCCTTCGAGTCCGGGCTCGCCGGACCGACCGGCCGCGTCTACCGTCACGAGATCCCCGGCGGACAGCTGTCGAACCTGCGCCAGCAGGCCGTCGCACTGGGCCTGGGGGAGCGGTTCGAGGACATCGAGCACATGTATGCGGCCGCCGATTCGATTCTCGGCCACCTCGTCAAGGTCACCCCGTCCTCGAAGGTCGTCGGCGATCTGGCGCTCCACCTCGTCGGCGCCGGAGTTGCGCCGGAGGAGTTTGCGGAGAACCCCGACAAGTTCGACATTCCCGATTCGGTGATCGGCTTCCTTAACGGTGACCTCGGTGACCCTCCGGGCGGATGGCCCGAGCCGTTCCGCACGAAGGCCCTCGCCGGCCGTTCCGCCAAGCCGCTCACCGAGCATCTCGAACCGGCGGATGCCGAAGCACTGCAGACGCCGGGCCGGGACCGGAAGGACAAGCTCAACGAGCTGCTGTTCCCCGGGCCGACGAAGGAATTCCAGTCGATGCGCTCGAACTACGGCGACCTCTCCGTCGTCGAGACCTCCGAGTACCTCTACGGCCTCACCAGTGGGGAAGAGCATGCCGTCGAGCTGGCGAAGGGCAAGAACCTGCTCATCGGCGTCCAGGCCATCGGCGGCACTGACGAGCGCGGGATGCGTTCGGTCATGTTCACCCTCAATGGACAGCTGCGTCCGCTGCAGGTGCGTGACCGGTCCGTCGAAAGCGAAGTCAAGACTGCGGAGAAGGCCGATCCGAACAACAGCGGACACGTCGGCAGCCCGTTCGCCGGTGTTGTGACCATGCAGGTCCACGAGGGCGACAAGGTCTCCGTCGGCGACACCGTGGCCACCATCGAGGCGATGAAGATGGAAGCGACGATCACCACGCAGACGGCCGGAACCGTCTCCCGAGTGGCCATCGCCGATGTCCAGCAGCTAGAAGGCGGAGACCTCGTCGTGGTGATCGATGCCTGAACGTGAGATCCGACTGTGGGGAGACCCCGTGCTCCGCAGCAAGTGCGAACCGGTGATGGTCTTCGATGATCACGTCGAAGCTCTGGCAGCCGACCTCGTCGACACCGCACGGCCCGAGGGCCGTGCGGCCGTCGCCGCTCCGCAGATCGGGGTCGGACTGCGAGCCTTCGGCTACGACCTCGACGGTCGCACGGGATATGTCATCAACCCGGAGATCGTCGAGCTCGGCGGGCAGCTGCGAGATATCGAAGAAGGCTGCCTCTCCGTCCCCGGGCTGTTCTTCCCCACCCCACGCTACGAATTCGCTCGGGTACGCGGGGTGGATGCGAAGAATCAGCCGATCGAGATCGAAGGCACGGAAGTCTTCGCCCAGATGCTCCAACACGAGGTGGGGCACCTCGACGGGCAGGTCTACATCCAGACTCTGCCCGGGGAACGCCGGCGGGAGGCCATGAAAGCCATCCGCTCGGCCGATTGGTTCCTCGCCCGAATGCCCTGAGCCGAGTCATTCGCACCCGACCGACCATATTTACCAAGAAGGAGAAGTTTATGAGCATCCAGCGCACCGCCGTCATCGGCAGCGGACTCATGGGAGCCGGAATCGCCGAAGTGCTGGCGAAGTCCGGTCTCGACGTCATCGTCCGTGAGATCAACGAGGAGGCCTCGGCCGCCGGTCGTGCCCGCATCGAGAAATCCCTGGCTCGCGCAGTGGACAAGGGCAAAATCGATGCCGCTGCCCGTGACGAGGCGCTCGGCCGACTGCGGTTCACCACCGATATCAGCGATCTCGCCGATCGTCAGCTCGTCATCGAGGCGGCCAGTGAGAACGAGGACATCAAGAAGTCGATCTTCGCCGAGCTCGACCAGGTCGTCACCGACCCGGAAGCGATCCTGGCCTCGAACACCTCGTCGATGCCGATCATCCGATTCGCGCAGGCGACCTCGCGCCCCGAACGCGTGCTGGGTGTGCATTTCTTCAACCCCGCACCGGTCCAGCCGCTCGTCGAGATCGTGTCCTCGGTGCTCACCACCGAGGATGTCCGCAGCACCGTGACGTCCTTCGTCGCCGATGTGCTCGGGAAGAATCCGATCCAGGCCGATGACCGCCCCGGTTTCATCGTCAACGCCCTGCTCATCCCGTACCTGCTCAGTGCGGTCCGGATGCTCGAGGCCGGACACGCGACGAAGGAGGACATCGACGCGGGAATGGTCGGCGGCTGCGCCCATCCGATGGGACCGATCAAGCTGGCCGACCTCGTCGGTCTCGACACCTGCCTCTATGCAGCAGAGAGCATGTATGAGGAGACCGGTGACCCGGCGAACAAGCCTCCGATCCTGCTGTCGCGCATGGTCGATGCCGGCCTGCTCGGTGTGAAGTCCGGACGCGGATTCTACGAATACTGATCCGACGCTCCGGTACAGACAGGTCCGCCCCGAACCCTTCGGTTCGGGGCGGACCTGTCTCAGTCTGCAGGCAGCGTTCGGGTGTCAGCCGGCGAGCAGCTTCTCATAGCTGGCCAGGCGCACACACGCCACGAGGCCCTGAGCGGCGAGTTCGACCTCATCGAGGGTCGGCATCGTCGGCGCGATGCGGATGATGTTGTTGTGAGGGTCGAGACCGTACGGGTGTGTGGCACCGGCAGGAGTCAGCTTCACTCCGGCTTCCCCTGCGAGTTTGACGACCCGGTCGGCGATGCCCTCCATCGTTGTCAGAGTGATGAAGTACCCGCCGTCCGGTGAGGTCCACTGCGCCAGCTCTTCCGCTCCGAGTCCGTCCTCGAGCGCCTTGAGCACCGCATCGAACTTCGGTGCGACGATCTCGGCATGCTTGCGCATATGTGCTTCGACCCCGGCCGAGTCGGAGAAGAACCGGACATGGCGCAGCTGGTTGATCTTGTCGGGACCGATCGCGACCTTCCCGAGGTTCGCTCGCATCCAATCGACCGTGGCAGGGCCTCCGGCGAAGAACGACACCCCGGCCCCGGCATGAGTGATCTTCGAAGTCGAGGCGAAGACCCATGCACGTTCGGGATGACCCGCCTCTGCGCAGAGCGAGAGGATGTCGAGATTGTCCGGATGGTCCTCTCGCAGATGGTGTACCCCGTAGGCGTTGTCCCACAGCAGAGTGAAGTCGGGCGCCGCTGTCTGCATGGCAGCCAATTCCCGTGCCCGTGCTTCGGTGACCGTGATCCCCGTCGGGTTGGAATACATCGGCACCAGCCACATGCCCTTGACCGCCGGATCTTCGGCCAGACGCTGCGCCTCGGAGATGATCGGGCCCTCGTCATCCATCGGGATGGTCAGGAGCTCGAACCCGAGGGATTCGGCCAGGGTGAAATGGCGGTCGTAGCCGGGCACGGGGCACAGCAGCTTATGCGGACCCTGCCCCCACGGGCGATCGTCGACGGCCGTGCCGTGCATGAGGGCGAAGGTCAGCGCCTGGGTCATGAATGTCAGCGAGGCATTGCCGCCGGCCAGCAGCTGGTCGGCGGGAACCTTGAGCAGCGGGGAAAAGATCTCCCGCAGTTCGATGAGTCCGTCGAGTCCGCCGTAGTTGCGGGTGTCGACGCCACCGGGAGTGCGGAAATCGTCACCGCTGACCGCAGTGAGCAGATCGGCAGCGAGGTCGAGCTGCTCCGGGGCCGGCTTGCCCCGTGTGATATCGAGCGCGAGACCGCGCGAGGCGAATTCCTCGTACGCGGCGGAGGCTTCGTCCAGTTTGGACGAGAGGTCGGACGGTGCGGGCATGCTGGCTCCTTAGGGCTGGGAACGGGCCGTTGACTCCATCCTATCGACTCGGCGAATGTCGACGACGCTAGAGTGGTCTGCAGCGGTCGCCCGGACGACCGCAGGCAATTCGATGAAAGGCAGACTCAGATGGTGCGACCACGTGCGCAGGCCGCCCACGGACGCAGTTTCGGCACCCAGGCCGGAGTCTATGACGAGGTGCGGCCCGGATATCCCGACTCAGCTCTCGACCTCGCGCTGACCGGTTGGGAGCCGCAATGGTCCGGTCTGCGCGTATGCGACCTCGGTGCTGGAACGGGGATCCTCAGCCGCCGGCTGCTCACACGCGGTGCCGATCTCATCGCCGTCGATCCCGACACAGCCGCGCTCGAACGCAATCCTGCCCCCACGAAGATCGGCACCGCTGAGGACACCGGCCTGGAAGCAGAGAGCCTCGATCTCGTCACTGTCGCGCAGGCCTGGCATTGGTTCGACGAAGCGAAAGCAGCCGCCGAAGTGGCGCGCGTCCTTCGCCCGGGAGGCCGGCTGCTCATCCTCATCAATCAACTCGATGTCCGGGTCGACTGGGTGCTGCGCCTGAGCCGGATCATGCACGCGGGCGACGTCTATCGACCGCAGTACCGACCCCAGCCCGGCAACGGTCTGGCTCTCACCGACCACAGGCTCGTCGAATTCACCACGGAGCTCACTGTCAATGGAATCGTCGACCTCGCGAGCACACGGTCGTATTGGCTGCGCTCGAACGAGAGGACACGAGCCCGAGTCGACGCGAACCTGCGCGAGTACTTCAGTGTCGAGCATCCGGTGTCCGGCACGGTGGATCTGCCGTATATGTGCCTGGCGTATCTCCTCGAACGGGGCTGAACAGACGAAGCGGGCCGCACCCTCATCGGGTGCGGCCCGCTGTCGGCAATCGGGAAACGCCTCGGCGTCCGAACCTCGGCCGCTGTGATTCCGGTGGAATCCGGCGCCGGTGTCAGCTGTCGAGGCCGCGGGAGCGGGGTTCGTCGGTCGAGGACGATTCGACCACCTCGGTGGAGGTCTGCCCGGCTGCATGCGAAACGGAGATCTTCCGGGGGCGCGCCTCCTCGGCGACGGGAATCGTCAGCGTGAGGACACCGTCGCTGTAGTCGGCGCGGATGCGATCCAGCGCCACCCGGTTGCCGAGCGTGAGCTGGCGGGCATAGGTGCCGTTGGTGCGTTCCCTGGTCAGCCACTTCACGTCCTTGTCGGCGACCTCGGACTCGCGGCGAGCGCGAACCGTGAGCGTGCGGTCTTCGACGTCGACATCGATGCTGCTCGGATCGACTCCGGGCATATCGATGCGCGCGATGAAGACTTCTCCGTCACGGTAGAGGTCCATCGGCAGGGTGGTGGCGTTCGGGGTGCGGGTCACCTCGGAGAAGAACCGGTCGAGGTCACGGATGGGGTCGAAACGTGTAGCCATGTGCTTCCTTTCGTTCGGGTCCTACATTGAGTCAAACACACTCAACTTTGAAATGATTCCAAACTCATGAAATTCTCAGTCTGTGAGCCTGGTTCCCATACTCCTCGCCCTTCTTCCGGTCACGGCGCTCATCGCCTTCGGTCTCGTGCTGAAGAGACTGCCGGGATTTCGGAGTCCGGAATTCTGGTCGGGCGCGGAGAAGCTCGCGTACTACTGTCTCCTTCCGGTGCTCCTCTTCACCTCCGTCGCCGAGGTGGATGTGGCCCATGTCCCGCTCGCGCGCTTGGCAGCGGCTCTCGTCATCCCCACCGTGATCGTGTCCCTGGGCATCGTCCTCGCCCGCCGGGTCATCGCCCGCGATCTTCCGGCCTTCACCTCCGTGCTCCAAGGCGGGATCCGCTTCAACACCTATATCGGCCTGTCGTTGGCGGGCAGCCTGTTCGGTTCCGAAGGCAGCGCCGTGGCCGCGATCGTCGCGGCGATCCTCGTCCCCACGGTGAATGTCATCTCGAGCCTCGGCTTCGAGTTCCTGCGCACCGGACCGAGCTCGCTGCTCGCGCTGTTCAAGGCGATCGTGACGAATCCTCTCGTACTCGGCTGCGTCGCGGGAGCCGCGGCCAATGTCAGCGGTCTGGGTCTGCCGGACGTGGCGGCCACGGTCCTCGAACCCTTGGCGGCCGCCTCGCTGCCCATCGGGCTCCTCTGCGTCGGTGCCGGTCTGCAGGCGTTCTCGATGCGTGCCCATGCCCGGGCGATCATCGTCTCGACGATCGTCAAGCTGATCGTGCTGCCGGGGCTGTCCCTCGTCGCACTGTCTCTCTTGGCAGTCCCGACGGTGCCGGCGCTGGTCGGACTGCTCTTCCAGTCGATCGCCACGGCGAGCTCGGGCTATGTCATGGCCCGGCAACTCGGGGGAGATGCGAAGCTCATGGCCGCACTCATCGCCGGTCAGACCGTCGTCATGCTCGTGTCCCTGCCGGTCGTGCTGCTCATCGGCAAGTCGGTCCTCGGCTGAGGACGGACTGGCATCCCCGCAACCTCGGTCCTGCATACGTCAGCGGCCGATCCCGTGCTGGGATCGGCCGCTTGAGTACTCGATTCGAGTTCACACTCGACTCATAGAGCTCGCTCGGAGCGCTGAGCCGGAGCGGTCATGCAGTTCTCACTCGCTGTCGGCGGTGATATCAGGGTGGCGTGAGCCGAGTTCGGAATCGATGCGCAGGACGCCGGCACCGTCGTTGCCGACGCGCTCAAGGCGACCGATGATCTCGGAGATGCTCGACTCCTCCTCGACCTGCTCGTCGATGAACCAGTGGAGCAGCGGCAGGACGTCGAGGTCGGCCTCGTCCTGAGCGGTGCGGTAGATGTTGCGGATGGACTCCGAGACCTTCTCCTCATGGGCCAGTGCAGCCTTGAAGAAGTCGATCGGCTGCGAACCGGAGACCTTCGGAGCAGCGATGTCGCCGATCTGAGGGGCGAATCCGCGGTCGAGGCAGTGCTGGGTGAACTTGGCGGCGTGAACCTGCTCTTCTTCGGACTGGGCGCGCATCCAGCGCGTCATTCCGGGCAGATCGAGATCATCGAGCTGGATGGAGAGCTGGAGGTAGACCAACGAGGCTTCGAGTTCGAGGGTGACCTGCTCGTTGAGGACCTTCTGCATGGCGGGGCTCAGGTGCATCTTTTACTCCTTTGCGGTTCGAGGCGGATCCGTTCCGCCTGCTTAGAGAATATCCTGACACCTTTTCTAGAACCGTTCCAGTGTGGAAAGGCTCGGCAAACTCTGCCCAGGTATGCCATACCTGCCTCGACCGACGCCGCGTCCTGCGAAGAATGCCGGTCAGAGGTCCGGCCGTCTGAGGTGATGACCGGTGGCGGATTCGAAGGCATGAGCGACTCGCAGCAGCTCGACGTCCGCCCCCGGCTTCGCCACGATCTGCACACCCACCGGCAGACCGGAAGCCGAGAAGCCGGCGGGTACCGAGATGGCTGGGCAGCCCGTCGCCGAGATGAGACACAGTGCCCGCATCCAATCGAGATAGTTCTCCAGCTGTACCCCGTTGATCTGCCTGGGATACTCGATGTCCGCATCGAACGGCAGGACCTGGCACGTGGTGAGCACGAGGACGTCATGGCCGGCGAAATAGCTGTCGACTTCCGCGTGCAGGCGGGTGCGTGCTGATTCGGCCGAAGCCACCTCGGCACCGGTGAAGTCGAGGCCCATGCGGATGTTCCACCGGACCGATTCCTTGATTCTGTCCGGGTGCGCCTCATACAGACCGCCCCAGGAGCCCACGAAGTCGAGGGCGCGGCGGACGTTGAATACCTCGTCGGCGTCCGTGAGATCCGGGATCTCTTCGTCCACATGCGCGCCGAGGCTGCCGAACACCGGCGCGGCGGACGCGACGATCTCCTTCACCTCGGATTCGACCGGAAGCAGTCCGTCCAGGTCGGGGTTGAAGCCGACCCGCAGTCCGGCGAGGTCGGGGGAGCGGTCGGCGTCGAGTGCGAACTCCGGGAGGTCGAAGACACTGCCCGATTCCAGGATCGATTCCGGCGCCGAAGGATGTGGCCCCGAAGCCACCGACATGAGCAGCGCCACGTCGGAGACCGTGCGTGCCATGAATCCGCTCTGGGACAGCCACGCAAAGGGGTTGCCCGGTCGAACGTGGGGGACACGGCCGTTGCTCGGTCGCAGACCGACCACGTTGTTGAACGATGCGGGCGACCGCAATGATCCGCCCATATCCGATCCGTCGCCTGACGCCTGGATCCCGGCCGCGAGCACCGCGCCCACGCCGCCGGAGGATCCCGATGCCGATTTCGTCCGGTCATAGGGGTTCACGGTTGTGCCGAACACCTCATTGAAGGTGTGGGAGCCGGCGGCGAACTCGGGCACGTTCGTCTTGCCTGTCGTCGTGATGCCGGCGGCTTTGAGCCGGGCGATGATGAGCGCATCCGATTCGGGCACGCGATCGGCCATGAGCGGTGAACCCCAGGTCGTGCGCATACCTGCCGTGTCGTGGGTGTCCTTATGCGTCATCGGCACTCCGTGCAGGGCACCGACGCTCTCACCGCGGGCGGTTGCTGCGTCTGCGGCATCAGCTCGGGCGAAGGCGGTTTCGTCGTCTCGTGTGACGACGGCGTTGAGAGCAGGGTTGACCTCATCGATGCGGTCGAGATGGGCCTGCAGAGCCTCCCGAGCAGAGACTTCTTTGGCGGCGATTCGGCCGGCCAGCTCACGGGTCGACCACCACAGCATCTCCTCGCTCATGCGCGGTCCTTTCCGACCTTGCTCAGCACCGCGGACAACGCGGCTCTGATGCCCGTCTCGAGAGTGGTCTCGACATCGTCGGGAGCGAAGAACGGGGAGTGATTCCCGGGCGGGGTCTGACCATCGGCGAACTTCTCGGGGGAGTAGCCGCCGAAGAACCAGTACACGTATGGGACGCCGATGTCATCGCCGAACGCTCCGACATCCTCGCTGCCGGTGGCGGGCTCGGACAGGTGGACCTGTTCGGTGCCGAGTTCGGCTCCGACATGGGTGAGGAACGACTCGGTCTCCTCGGGGTCGTTGTAGCACCGCGGGAACCGATACATCTCTTCGATCTCGGGTTCCGGAGCTCCGGAGGCAAGAGCCTCGGCTTCGATGATGCGGCGGACCCTGTCGAGGACGACCGCGCGGACCTCCTCGGTGAAGGTGCGGATATTGAGTTTGAATTCGGCGGAGTCGGGGATGATGTTCTCTTTGAGTCCGCCGTGGAAGGTGCCGACGGTGACGACCGACATGTCGCGGCCGGAGATCTCGCGTGACACGACCGACTGAAGGCGGGTGATCATATAGGCGCCGAGGACGATCGGGTCGATCGCGTTCTCCGGCTGGGATCCGTGTGCCTGCTTGCCCTTGACGGTCACGCGCAGGCAGTCGGACATCGCCATGGCGGTGCCGCTGCTGACGTAGAGGTGACCGGCGGCACCGGGCCACACGTGCTGACCGAAGATGACCTCGGGGCGCACGATCTCATCCCAGAGCCCGTCATCGAGCATGGCGCGCGCACCTTGGCCGGTCTCCTCACCGGGTTGGAAGAGCATGACGACTGTTCCCGACCACAGGTCCCTGTGTGCGACGAGGTGCTTGGCGAGGTAGAGGCCGACTGTGATGTGAGTGTCGTGGCCGCAGCCGTGCATGACCTTCGTCGTCTCGCCGTCGGGAAGAGTGCCGTCCGCCGTGGAGGCATAGTCGAGTCCGGTGTCCTCGCTGATCGGCAGTCCGTCGATGTCGGCACGGTAGCCGATGACCGGACCGTCGCCGTTCTCGATCACGGCGACGACTCCGGTTCCGCCGAAGGTGTGTGTCTTCAGTCCGAGGGCCTGGAGCCGGGAGGCGATCTCCGCGGCGGTGTTTGTCTCCTGCATGGACAGCTCGGGAGTGCGGTGGAAGTGCTTGTAGTCGGCGATCGTCTGGTCAAGATCGGCACTGATCGACGCGTGGAGGGCGGAGTTGAGTGACATGATGTCCTTTCAGCAGAGGTCTGGTGCCATCTTGGCAGGAATTGTCGGATGCGGGGGTCGGTCTCGGCAGACGAGCACCGAACGTTGTCAGCCCTCAGTTGATGCCGACGGTGTCGGTGCCGTCGCTGTCGGGTTTTTTGTCCGTGACCGCCTTGTTGCGGGTGAACCATGTGATGAGGATGGTCAGGAACACGACGATGGCGACGTCGCCGGGCGCGAGCACGGGAACCAGTCTGACGAGGACGAGGATGACCAGCGCCGCCATGCCGAGGGCGATGAGCGTCGATTTCAGCTGCTTGAGAGAAGCGATGAGCTGGACGGTGACACCGCCGAGGATCGCCGGGAGGATGTAGAGCTTCGCGACGAGGGTCACCGGCTCGGGAATGAGGGAGACGAGCCAGGTGCCGAGGATGCCGACGAAGATGACCATCGAGGCGACGTGGATGATCGCGGCTCCGCAGATGGCCATCGTCGCCGCGTATTCGCCCTTGCGGGTGCCGGGCTTCGCCCCGATCGTGTCCTGGGCGACGATCGCCGAGGGCAGCAGCTTGTTCGCGACATTGCCGATCATGAAGGCCTGGTACATCCCGGCGGGTCCGAGGATCGGGAAATAGGTGAGAGGTTCGACGATGTAGAAGACTCCGTAGACGGCGAACACGGCGAGGAATCCCTTGAGGATCTCTCCGAGATCGATGTTCGCGTCGGCGACGAACAGAAGATAGAACGGCACCGAGGTGGCGATGAGGAATCCGATGAACAGCGTGATCGAGCCCCACCGGCTGGTGGTGCGCTCGAATGCCGCGTGCGAGGGTGATGTGATGATCGATGACATGGTCTCTCCTCAGGCTTCGGGCATGCCGAGACCGGCATAGTGGGCGAAGTAGGCGGCGACGAGGCCGATGAGCAGGGAGATTCCCAATCCCCATTCCTTCAGCCAGTTCTGTTTGAGCGTCTTGGCGAGCAGCAGGCAGATGCTCATCACCACTGCCGAGACGATGACGGCGATGACATGGGTCGGTGACTTCGGCAGCTCACGGAAGGTCAGCGCCGCGAAGGCCGCGAGCAGTGCCGCACCCGGGATGATCGACATGAGTGCGGGATTGACCTTCTCGAGCTTGTGAGAGCTGCGTTTGAAGATCGGGGTGAGGATGAGGGTGGAGATCATCCAGCCGGCGCCCGAGAGGCTCATCGCCATGAGGGCGACGATGAACACGCCGCGAGTGAAGGTCTCATCACCGAGGTTGGCACCCATGGTGCCTGCCGCCAGGGACGCAGATGCGACCTCGGTGGCGGCGGACCCGATGAGTCCGACGCGGACGATGACCGGGGGAGTGCCGAACAGAGGCAGCAGAGCGATGGCGACGAGGACCACCGACAGCGATGGCCCGATGGCGGCGACACCGCCGGCGCGGAAGGCCGAACGGACTTCCTGTTGGCTCATACCCGCGGACTCGGCGTTCTTCTTCACCGCGGTCATGTAAATGAGCGATTGAACGACGACGACACCCATCACCGCCATCGCGAGTATCCAGAGAATCGGTGCGTTTGCGAGGCCGATGTAGTCGGCCGAACCGCTGGCCACGGTCATGGTCAGCTCCTCACTTCATTGTCGAGTTGCAGGGGCGCAGGACGGCGATCCACATTGGTATACCATCACGCAGCGCGCAGGAACAACCTATACTGACCGAACGGTCAGGACCATGGTTTGACCAGAAGTTCTCAACACTCGAGATTCATCGGAGCGATTTCTGATGCCCTTCCCGCCTTGCGGAACGACACCACCCGAGATCGTCGGTACGGTCCCAGGCATCCGGACTTAGGCTGAGGGCATGGATGAAGTCACGACCACTCAGCTCGATCAGGCAGAAGCATGTTGGGTCACAGCCCTCCGTCGAGTCCGCACCTCCGATCTGAACCGGACGAGCGGGGCGGCGGAATGGTCGAATGCGGAGCTCATCAATCACCTGATCGGCGGGGGAGTCCGCTACACGAAGCTGCTGCAGCAGGCGAACACGGAGGAAGTCGAAGCCACCAGGGGAGCCGATCACCTCGGAGAGGACATGCTCGAATCCTTCTGGACTCACGAGAGGTCGTTCAGAGCGCTGGTGTACGAATGCGACCTCCACGCGCCCGTCGCTCACCGGATCGGCAGCATCCCGGGAGCGCAGCTGGTGCAGATGCGCATCCTCGAGCTCACACTCCATGCCGCTGATCTCGCACGCGGCACCGGACATGACTGGCCGATCGATGAGAGCCTCGCCGAGTTCATCTCAACCGAGCTCGGCGATCTCATCATCGACTTAGGGCCTGAGGGCGGGTACAGGCCGCCACGCCCGATCGGCGGGGGAGTCACGCACGCTCAGCGCGTGCTGCTGCTGTCGGGTCGGTGACGGGTTTCGAACGGTGACGGGCTGGAACTGCGGTGCTTCACCGCTTCTTCGGTGAGATGTACATGGTGATGCGTGCGGTGACGAAGGCGATGCCGTTCGCGTCGAGGACATCCACAGGGACGATCAGGTCGAACTTCTCGTCGCCGAATTCGGGGATCTCTTCAAGCCGGGTGACGGCCGTGATCGGCCCTTTGCCGGCCTTGGCGTTGTATTCCACGGTCATTCCCGCCGGGATCCAGCGGTGAGTGGGCGGCACGGTCGCTTCTGTCATGACGCCGGCGGCGACTTCGGCCATATTGCACGACGCGATCGCGTGATAGGTGCCGATATGGTTGTGCATTCCGCGGCGGTTGGGTGCGGTGACGCGGCACAGCCCGGGTCGCAGCTCTTTGATCTGCGGGCGCACAGTACGGAAGTAGGGTGCTTTGAAGCAGATGCCCTGAGAGAACAACCATGAACCGACGAGGCCGCCCAGAGGCATCTCCTGCATCTTCTTCCAGAGCTTGAAGGTGGGTGCAGATTCGGCGGTCTGCACGGCTGTGGTGTCTGCGGTCATGGAGGCGCCCTTTACTGTGATCTGAGTTACTGTTCAGTAAATCCTAGCAGGGGCCTTGTGAGAGCGAGTGGTTCCGGAAGGGAGCGGTGCCGACTTCAGCTCCAGTTCTCATATCTGTGGACCGCGCAGTTCGGATCGTCAACTGCCAACTCGAACCAACGTGTCATCATCAGAGCCGCACGAGCGTTGGCAGCCATCAAGGAGGCCGCATCGCCGACAGCGCTCCTCAACAGATCTAGCTCGGAGGACTGTGGACGTGTCGCGAGAACCTCAAGAATGGCCGACCGGTCACTCCGAGCAACGTACCCAAGTTCAAAGAGCAGCCAGTGGAAGAGGCTCATCAATCCTGAATTGCGATCGAAACCCCGATGGCGAGAAAGATGCTCCGACTCTTCGTCGGCGAGGCTGAAATCGTCTAGTACAGACAGGCCGAAATCGGTGAATAGCAGCTGGGCGTCGCGGACGAGAATGTTTTCCGGATGCACATCGAAGTGATGAAGCCCGAACTCATTCATCCTCTGAGTTGCCATGGCAATTTGCCGGATTGCAGAAATAAAAGCCTGACTACCAGCCCCGGACTTCAGGTTTGTGCGAAGCCAATCGCCAAGTGTGTCCGGAACATACTCTTGAAGAATCGCAATGCTTTTGTTTGCACTCCGTAGATCTTCGATCCGTTCTCGGATTGTCGGCCAGGCGGGCCCCCAGCGTGCCTGGGCGGACTCCGACTCAAACTCAGACAGGTCGATTTCGGCCGGAGAGTCAAGAATTGCCCACCCATAGAGCAGAGGGAAGAATTTCGCCGAACCTCGCCTAACCCATTCATCGGTGCGCAAATGTACGCCAAGCTCTCTTCCGGCACTGCAGCTGGGGCTTCCAACTCCATAATGCGAACAGAAGGGGAGTGCGCGAGAGCTTGCAGTCGAGAGCGGCCCCGCAACCTCCGACGTCGTCAGAGGGATTTGTTTGACGAATACCGCATGGCCGAAAATCCTGGCAATGCTCGTGGTGCCGCCGATGCCGACGCCGAGAGTTTCGGCATCAGTCAGTGTATCGCGGATCGCGCACTCATCTAGCTCCGAGATTTGGGCCGTCATATTGTCCGCAAACTCGACCCGCTCAGTCACTATTTCCCCATTCGACGAGCGTGTGGTCACGAGTGTGCTTGAGGAGTTCACGCAGCACCGATTCGTCGACGTCATTCAAGCGCGTGAGATACAGGCACGACGTGCCGCTGCGGTACTTGACGAGCCTGGAGGCAAGGTCGGGCCAACGGTCCTCATAGTCGCTCGTGAGATAGATCGTGTGCTGACGCGAGGCAGGGGAGTACGCGAGAACCGGCATCCTGCCGCCATGTCCGGATTCGTACCGATACTCAACCTCACCGAATCCGATGATGCGTGAGGCCCAGACAACGGGCTCTTCGCCGGAGATCTCTAGGAGAATCTCGAGCAGGCGATCGGCCTCGGCGCGCCTGGGACCGCCTGCTCGGTCGAGCACGTCATCGACGGGTTCGCCGGTCGGTCGCATTGCTGGTTGCCTGGTCGCCATTTCGCCTCCTGGTGTCGGCCTGACGGATCACAGGCTCAGATCGCCGGATTCAACTGTAACTGCGCGTCTCGGGGGCCGGGTCAATATCTGTACTTAACATAATGTATATTATCGGCGTTCTACATGGTGAGGTGAAGAAGGGACTTTCACAACTTCCGGATGACACTCGTCGCTGTCGCGGTCGCCACGGTATTGCCATCGTCATCGACGAGCTCGCCCGCAAGGAAAGCAATGTCTCTGCCGCGGCGGACGACACGACCATGGCCGGTGAGTCTTCCGGGGCGCGCAGGTCGGAGAAACTGGATGTGCAGATCGGCTGTCGGTGCGAACTGTGCGGGTTCCAAAGTTGCAACGAGCGCCGGACCAAGCGTGTCGTCCAACATGGCTGCAAGGAATCCTCCCTGGACCGTACCCGCAGGATTCAGAAATGATTCACCAGCCGTGAACGCAACCGTGATGGTCGAACTCTGAGGATCGACCTCAACCAGCTCCCAACCCAGAGTCTTCGCTGCAGCAGGCGGCTCCGCCTCACCGCGGACAACGTCCCAGAACGGTCCCTCGCGTCTCATCGTCATGGATTCACCTTGACACCCGGGCCGCAAAAGCACAATGTCCTCTACGATTCGCGTCTGCCGCCGAGGCGTGACATATCTTTTTGTGTCTGTGACGGCCGCACCGACGACGATGGCCGCGAACGACACAGCTGTCGTTCGCGGCCATCGATCCGAACAGTCGAGCGCAAGGCTCGATGGATCGGATGAGCTCTTCAGCGGATGGGATCAGCTGCCGACGGTGACGTTGCCGCCGAGGCCGACCTTGCCGCTGTCGTCAGAGCCACCGTCGTCCTTCTTGCCTCCATCGTCCTTCTTGCCGCCTCCGTCATCGGCAGCGCCATTGGACTTCGTCAGTCCGGCTTTCTCACCGCAGGTCGGCCATGCGCCCGGCCCCTGCTCCTTGAGGACCTTCTGAGCAATCCGGATCTGTTCCTTCTTGCTGTGCTCATCCGCAGTGCCCGAACCGCCGAAGCCGTTCCAGGTCTGCTTGGAGAACTGCAGTCCGCCGTAGTATCCGTTGCCGGTGTTGATGTGCCAGTCTCCGCCGGATTCACATTCGGCAACCTTGTCCCAGACGCCCTTCTCAGATGCCTGGGCCGGCTGCCCTGCGCTCATTCCGGTCAGCCCGGCCGCTGCGACTGCGCCGGCACCGACGAGCAGGGCGACCTTGCGGAGGCTTGTGCTGTAGAGGTTCACTGTGTCTTCTCCAAAGTACGACTGCATTTCGGTTCTGTAACCCGGTCGTTACCGAGCCGTTATACACCGTAACGAATCAATTGCCGCATTTGAACCCGAGACCGTGAATTCAGCATCCGAATCGCCTCCGCGGAACCTGAGTGAGGCCTGAAGAGCAGCGGCTCCCCCAGTCAGGAATTCACGTACTGTGCCAGATGCTCCGCGGTCAGCGATCCATTCGCCTTCGCCCCTGCGACCAGCTCAGTCGGGCTGCCTTCGAAGACGACCGACCCTCCGTCATGTCCGGCGCCGGGACCCAGGTCGATGATGTGATCGGCGTGAGCCATCACGGCCTGATGGTGTTCGATGACGATGACGGTCCGCCCGGAATCGACGAGCCCGTCGAGGAGCTGCAGCAGATTCTCGACATCGGCCAAGTGCAGACCGGTCGTCGGTTCGTCGAGGATGATCACCTGCGCGGCATCAGCGGCCTTCGCCGACAGATGGACCGCCAACTTCAATCTCTGCCGCTCTCCCCCGGACAGAGTCGTCAGCGGCTGACCGAGGCTGACATAGCCGAGTCCCACCTCGGCGAGGATCTTCAGAATCTTCACGACCGCGGGGATACGCGACTCCCCCGCACCGAAATGCTCGATCGCCGCGTCAACGGGCAGGTCGAGGACTTCACGGATATTCAGTCCGCCCAAGGCGAACTCGAGCACCTCGGCTTGGAAACCCTTGCCCTCGCACTCGTCGCAGGGTGCGGACACGCCGCCCATGAGCGCCATATCCGAATAGATGATTCCGGCCCCGTTGCACACGGGACAGGCACCTTCGGAGTTCGCGCTGAAGAGAGCGGGCTTGACCCCATTGGCCCTCGCGAATGCCTTCCGAATGGGCTCGAGCATCCCTGTATACGTGGCTGGGTTGCTGCGCCGGGATCCCTTGATCGGCGCCTGATCGATCATCACGACCCCATCACGTCCACGCAGGGATCCCTCGATGAGGCTGCTCTTACCGGACCCTGCGACGCCGGTGACGACGGTGAGCACGCCGAGGGGCACGTCGACATCGACATCTCGCAGATTGTGCGACCCGGCGTCGCGGATCTCGAGAGCTCCCGCCGGCTCCCGCACCTTTTCCTTGAGCGACGCCGTGTATCCGAGGTGGCGACCGGTGAGTGTATCGGATGCCCGGAGACCGTCGACGGTGCCGGTGAAGGTGACCTCTCCCCCGTTGCTGCCGGCTCCGGGTCCGAGATCGACGATGTGATCGGCGATGAGGATCGTCTCGGGTTTGTGTTCGACGACGAGCACCGTGTTGCCTTTGTCCCGCAGCGCCAGCAGGAGTTCGTTCATCGATCGGATGTCGTGTGGGTGCAGGCCGATCGTCGGTTCGTCGAAGACGTAGGTGACGTCCGTGAGCGAGGACCCGAGGTGGCGGACCAGTTTTATCCGCTGCGCCTCTCCCCCGGACAGCGATCCGGCTGATCTGTCCAAGGACAGATAACCGAGGCCGATGTCGTTGAAGGCGCGCACATCCGCACGCAGGGAATCGAGCAGCGCCGAGGCGGCTCCCGGCTCGATCTGGTCCAACCAACCCGTGATGTCCGAGATCTGCAGAGCGCAGACATCAGCAATCGACTTGCCGGCGATCAGCGAGGACCGGGCGGCTCCGTTGAGCCGTGTCCCTGCGCATTCGGGGCAGGTGGTGAAGACGACGGCACGGTCGACGAATTCGCGGATGTGCTTCTGCATCGAATCCCGGTCCTTGGACAGGAACGACCGTTGGATCCGCGGGATCAGCCCGTCGAAGGTGATGTTGGTGCCATTGATCCTGACCTTCTCGCCTTCGGCATAGAGCAGATAGTGCCGCTCCTTCTCATCGAAATCGGCGACCGGTTTGTCCGGATCGAAGTACCCGGATTCGGAGAACATGCGCACCGACCAGCCGCCGGGTTTGTACCCGGGAACGGTGATGGCCCCGTCATTGAGAGATTTCGACTCATCGACCACCTCGGCGATGGAGATGTCCGTGGCTGTGCCCATGCCCTCGCAGTGCGGGCACATGCCGCCGTTGACGGAGAACGACTTCCGTTCGACCTGTTTGCCCTCGCCCTTGTCGATGGTCACCGCGCCCTTGCCGCTAAGGGTGGCGACGTTGAAGGAATACGCGTTCGTCGATCCGAGATTCGGTTCTGCCAGACGCGCGAAGAGGGTGCGCAGCTTCGCATTGATGTCGGAGACCGTGCCCACCGTGGAGCGCGGGTTCGCCCCGATCCGCTCCTGGTCGACGAGGATGGCCGTCGTCAGTCCCTCGAGGACGTCGACTTCGGGTCGGGCCATCGCCGGCATGAAGCCTTGGACGAATGCGGAGTAGGTCTCGTTGATCATCCGCTGCGACTCGGCGGCGATGGTGTGGAAGACGAGTGAGCTCTTGCCGGAGCCGGAGACCCCGGTGAAGACCGTGAGACGGCGCTTGGGGATCTCGACGCTGACGTTCTTGAGGTTGTTCTCCCTGGCTCCGCTGACGCGGATGAGGTCATGGCTGTCCGCAGTGTGCACTGGTGTCAGCCTCTCTGCTGGATGCGGATCATGTTCCCGGCGGGATCCCGCAGGGCGCAGTCTCGCAGACCATAGGGCTGGTCCATCGGCTCCTGCACGATATCGGCGCCCTTGGCCTCCACCTCGGCGAAGGCCGCATCGACATTCGGTGTCGCGAGCACGATCGCGGCATAGCTGCCTTTGGCGATGAGTCTTTCGATTGTCTCCCGTTCGGTGTCGCTGATCGTCGGGTCGGACACGGGCGGGGTGAGCACGATCGATGTGTCGGGTTGGCCAACCGGTCCCACCGTCAGCCAGCGCATGCGTCCGGCACCGACGTCGAGGCGCAGCTCGAAGCCGAGGATGTCACGGTAGAAGGTCAGGGATTCTTCCGCATCGGTGTGCGGCAGGAAGCTGGCGTTGATCGAGATGTCCATGTCAGCAATCGTAGACTGCTCAGCTCGGTGGGACTTCTCGATTCCTGACCGGTCGCAGTGCATTCTTCACCACGATCGTCGGCAGCCGGTGCTCGCCCGCGGCGACCCCGTCGCGGTAACGGGTAGGTGAGAGTCCGACGAGTTCGCTGAAGCGAGTGCTGAAGGTGCCCAGGGACGAGAAGCCGACGGTGAAGCAGATCTCGGTGATCGTGAGATCGCCGCGGCGGATGAGGGCCATGGCCCGTTCGATCCTGCGCGTCATGAGATACGAATACGGCGACTCGCCGAAAGCCGCTCTGAACTGGCGGCTGAGGTGCCCGGCGGACATGTGCACGCCTGTGGCCAGGGCCTCCACGCTCAAGGGCTGGTCGAACTCGCGGTCGATGCGGTCCCGGACCCGGCGCAGAGCCACCAGCTGTTCGTTCACCCCTCGTCGACTCCCTGCTTCAGGGTGCGGCCGCGGAAGAAGTCGGGATGGCGGACGGATTGGAAGATCATGATGACCACGCCCAGGGCCAGCACCCCAATGCCGAGGACGAAGACGAGTCCGACGCCGAAGACCGAGGATCCCGAACCGTAGTCGGGGTCGAGAGAGTCGATTGCGGTGGTGACGAAGATGATCAGCAGGGTCACGCCCCCGACGAGCGGGAACAGGAACCGGTAGAAGAACGTGCGGGTCGAGGCGAAGAGGCTGCGTCGGAAATACCAGATGCATGCCAGACCCGTGATGCCGTAGTAGAAGCAGACCATAAGTCCCAGCGCAGTGATCGTGTCCCACAGAGCGTTCTCCGAGAGCAGGCGCATGACGACATAGAAGATGATCGCGGCCCCCGCCGAGGTGACGGTGGCGACCGATGGGGATTTGTAGCGGGGAGAGACCCGACCGTACTTCTCCGGAAGCGCCCCGTAGTGGCCCATTGCCAGGATCGTCCGCGAGGGCGAGACCATCGTCGCCTGCAGCGAGGACAGGGAAGACGAGAGCACCGCAACGGACACGAGCACTGCAAAGGGCCCCATGACCGGGCCGGCGAGTGAGGCGAAGATCGATTCCTGGTTGTCGGGGTTGCCCGCACCCAGCCCTTCGGTGCCGACTCCTGCGAAGGAGATGACGGCGATCGTACAGGCGATGTAGATGATGACGATCGCGATGATCGTGAGCATGGCAGCGCGACCTGGAGTCTTCTCCGGATCCTTCGCTTCCTCATTCATCGTGATCACCGTGTCCCAGCCCCAGAACAGGAAGATCGACAGCGATACGGCCGCCGCGACGGTGGAGAAGTCGCCGGCAGACAGCGGATTGAACCAGTCGAGAGACACCGGGGTCGGGTCATAGGAGGTGCCGTTGGACGCCTGCACAATCGCGGCGACGACGAACCAGCCCAGCGCCAGCACCTGGAAGGCGACCAGCCACACCTGCAGCTTCTCGGTGGCTTCGACTCCCCGATACGACACCCAGGCCGCGGCGGCGGTGAGGATGATCGTCACGGGGATGTTGATCCACAGCACTCGAGTGAGTTCGGCTATGGACGGATCGGAGAACACCTGGGACAGGAGGAGGAAGAGGAAGTCGACGGCAACGGCCGCGAGGTTGGACAGCACAAGGACGGTGGCGGCGACGAGTCCCCAGCCGCCCATCCAGCCGAGCCAGGGCCCGAACGCTCTGGTCGCCCACGTGAACGTCGTGCCCGAGTCCGGCATCGCGGTATTCAGTTCCCGGTAGCCGAAGACGACGAGCAGCATCGGGACGAAGCCGATGAGCAGCACGGCCGGGGTGTGCACTCCGACCTCGGAGATCGTCGGACCCAGTCCCGAGGTCAGCGTATAGGCCGGAGCGATGCAGGAGATGCCGATGACGGCTCCCCCGATGGCACCGATCTTGCCGGCGGAGAGTCCCTTCGAGCTCAGTCCGCTCGTGTTCGTCGACGGTGACGGCTGTGTGCTGCTCATCTCAGGACTTCTCGCCGAGGATCCTCTCGGCGGTGGCGGTGCCGATGCGCACCGCTCCGTCGACGTGCTGGTAACCTTCTGCAGCGATATCGGAGCTGGCGAAGTGGATGGGTCCGACCGGGTCGTTCTGGAACGGACCCCACCGGTGCAGGCCGCCCAGGTCGTAGCTCGTCGCATAGGCTCCGCGGGTCCATTCCTCCGCGCCGAAGTCGGAAAGATAGAACACTCGGGGGTCGAGTGCCTTCGGGCCGAGGAACTCGGCGAGGGCTTCGAGGATCTTCGTCCGGCGGGACTCTTCGTCCAGGGCCCACATGGCATCGGCGTTGACATCGGAGATGAAGCCGACGAGAGTACCCTGCTCTTCACCGTGGTTCGTGTTGTCGTAGACCTCTTGGACGAGACGGGAGGCGCCGAAACCGGTTCCGCACAGACCGTCTTCGCGCCAGAATGGGGTGTCGTAGGTGGCGTGGACCTTGATGACGAGCCCCATCGACTGGTGCTGGTGGAAGATCTGCTGAAGCCTCGGCAGAGGTGGGTCATAGCTGATGCGCGAGTAGAGGTTCGGCGGAACGGCGACGATCGCCTGGCCTGCGCTGACTGTCAGCTCGTCGGTGGAAACGCTGACGCCGGTCTCCGACCATTCGATCCGACGGACCGGCTGCTGCAGACGGACGATGTCCTCACCGAGTTCCTCGGCCACCTGCACCGAAACCGACTGCATCCCGCCGACGACACGTCGGTCGAGGATGAAATGATCGTCGACGAGATTCGTGAACGATCCCGCCGAGGCGGCCATGAGAATGGCTTGGAGTGCTGAGAAGGTGGTGGCGGGCTTGGTCAGCATGCCGCCGGCGACGAACAGCCCGATGTTCTCGCAGGCGAGTTCGTCCTCGGACTGCTGGCGCAGCCAGTGGTGAAAGGAGATCGAGTCGAGTTCGGCAGCGTCATCGGCATCCCAGGGTGCATTCGGACCGATCCTCGCGGCGAGTTCGTCGAGGATGCCGATGAGGCGTTCCATCTCGGACTGGGTCGACTCCCCCACCGGGAACATCTCTCCCGAGTAGACGGTGCGTTTTCCGTTGGGAGCGATGTAGACGCTGTCTCCGTCGCGGTACCGCGGGTAGGTCTCTTTGCCGAGTTCGTCGACGAGCGCGAGCAGCGCGGTCTGGTCCGGGGAGATCCACTGGCCGCCGAGTTCGAACATCTGCCCGTCGATGTGTTCGGTCCAGGTGCGGCCGCCCACGCGGTCACGGGCCTCGAGCACGATGACGCTGCGTCCGGCCTTCCGCAGCCGACGGGCGGCGCTCAGGCCCGATGGGCCTGCTCCGATGATGACGACGTCACGGGTTTCTGCGGACACGGCGAACTCCTCCTGAAGCGATTGGGGTGGCTTCAGACTAACGAGGTCCCGGGCCCGTGCCAAGACGGATTCGGCAAGTGCGGAATCCGCACTCGCCCGTGCGGTCAGCGGAACTCGCGGGGATCCGCCGCAGGGTCGTTCTCGAGGGCGGTGATGAAGCTCCACGAATCGGGTCGCGAACCGTCGAGGTCATTGAATCCGTAGTGGACGGCCAATCCGTGAGTGTCCTGCGTCGTCGAGTTGAAGCTGTGCCGGTCGGGATCGGCGGCCAGTGCGACAACGGAACGACCGAGCAGATGAGGCGTCTCGGAGATCGCAAAATCGCGTGGCGGTTCGGTGCGGGTTTCGTCGAGCGAGTCGCGCATCCAGTCATCCTCTGTGGTGCCGAAGTGATCGAGCATCATCTCCGATCGCAGCCAACCGGGGGTGATGGCGACCGCTGTCGCTTCCACCTTGTCGAGTTCGTGGCCGAGTCCGAAGGCCAGTCGGCTCACAGCCGTCTTCGTGAGGTCGAGGAAGATATTCTCCCGGTAGTGGCTCGCGTTGAACTCTGCGGTGCCGTCGGTGATCTCGATATGGAGACCGCCCGGGTTCCGTGTGAGCAGGGGCAGGGCGGCATGTGCGGTGTGCAGGTGAGTGAGCAGCCCCGCCCGGAACAAGCGCATCTCGGTATCGAGTTCGGTCTCCCAGAACGGTGCGCCCCACTCGACGTAGGCTTCTCCCCCGATGTCGTTGACGAGGATGTCGAGACGACCGTGGTCGGCTTCGATCTGGCGAATCACTTGTGAGATCCGGGCCGGATCGAGGTGATCACAGACGTGGGCTTCAGCCTGTCCGCCTTCGTCGGTGATGAGGGCGGCGGTGTCTTCGATCGTCTCTGTGCGTCCGTAGTCGGAGGGACGCCCGTGGGTCGATCGGCCGGTGCAGTGGACGAAGGCGCCGGCGCGTGCGAGGTCACGGGCGATGGCGCGGCCGGCTCCTCGGGTGGCTCCGGCGACGAGGGCGACCTTGCCGCTCAGCGCACGTTGGGAGACCGGAGCGAAGTCGGCGGGGTCGGCGGCGGGAGCTGATTCCGGTGTCGGTGTATTCATGGGACCAGTCTCATCGGCTTCCACTGACATCTCGTGTCAGTGTCCTTCATTATTCTCGGAATTATGAAAGCTGCTCGCCTCGTTTCGGAGATCGTCATCCTCGGTGCGCGTTCTCGGCCGATCACGGCATCCGATCTCGCGCGACGTCTCGAGGTCACCGAGCGGACGATCTACCGTGACCTCGGTGAGCTGTCGCGGATGGGCGTTCCCGTCATCACCGAGGCGGGTCCCGGCGGCGGGATCAGCCTCCTCGGCGACTGGGTCTCGCCTGTGGCGGGTCTGACGCGGGACGAACTCGACTCCCTCCTCATCGGCTCCCCTGCCGCGGCCGATCTCGGCTTCTCGTCCGCGTTGGCCACGGCCCGAGCGAAAGTCCTCACCGAATCGTCATCGGCATTCTCGCAGCTCATCCTCGTCGACGGGCCGGATTGGTTCATGGCCAAGGAGGATCCCGAGCAGCTCGACACCATCGTCACCGCACTGCGCACTCAGCGGGGACTGCAGGTCACATATCGCGGACGGAACGGTCTGCGATCGCGCACACTGCTGCCTCTGGGACTCGTCGTCAAGGCCGGTCGCTGGTATCTCGCGGCGCAGCCGCCGGGAGGCAGTCCCCGAACGTATCGAGTCTCACGGATCGGCTCGGCCGAGCTGCGATTCATCCACTGCACTCCCCCGCCTTCTTTCGACCTCGCGGACTACTGGACGGGGGCGCAGGCTGAATTCGACGCTTCGATTCGTCGAATACTCGTGAGACTGCGGCTGCCCGTGGCCCAGATCGACGACCTAAAGCGCGCGATTCCGGGCCGACTCACCGAGGACGCCATCGACTCGGGGCGGACGGATCGCGACACCATCGAGATCGACCTTCCCATGGAACCCGCCGAGGTGGCCGTCAGCCAGATCGTCACCGTGCCCGGGGTCGAAGTCATCTCACCAAAACAGCTCCGCCGCCACCTGTACGATCATGCACGGGCCGCGGCGGAGCTCAATGGGTGACGTGAGCAGTCAGCAGCTCACCGTCCGCGTTACTGCACTTCGTACTTGCCGTTGATCTGCCCGGCACCGACGCCGCCGACGGCCTCCATGGCGGCCTTGGACAGGTCGAAGCACCGATTGCCGTGGTAAGGGCCGCGGTCGTTGACCCGCACCGTCACGGACTTTCCGTTCGCGCTGTTCGTGATCTTCACCTTGGAGCCGAACGGCAGGGTCTTATGGGCCGCGGTGAGCTTGTTCGTATCGAAGATCTCGCCGTTTGCGGTCTGTTTCCCGTCGAATCCGTCACCGCCGCCGTAGTAGGACATGGGGCAGCTGCCGGATTCGCCGGCCGACTTACCGGAGTTCGACGGTCCGTCGTTCTCATCCGCGGACCCGCCGCCGGTCGAGCCCTCGTCCTCTTTGTCTGCGGTCTTCGATGGCTCGGGGCTGGGTGTCTCGATATGGGTGTCGATCGTGACTTCTGCGGGCTTCTCCTTGGCCTGCTTCTTCGCCTTGGCGAGAAATTCATCCGCGGCCTTCGTCGGTTCGGAGACGGCGACGGCGGGGGCTTCGGCCGGCGCTTCGGCCACGACCTGGCCGCCCGTGGAGGAATCATTGGGCACCATTGCGAGACTCGAAGCGACGACGGCTGCCGTTGCGGCGGTCGGCACGATGAAGGCGGAGAGCACCGGACGGGTGCGGACTGCTGCCAGCACTCCCCCGGCGGTGTTCTGGCGGTCGGTCGGTGCGTGGCGTCCGGTCTTCTTCTTCGCCGTCAGCGCTGAGAAGATCGACCCGGTCTTCTTGGTGCTCGGTGCTGAGTGTCTGCCCACAGTGGTGTTCCTCGTCGTCATCAGAGAGTGTCTCGGCAACTCGGAGATGCAATGGGAAGACCTCTCGCAGCAGTGCGCTCGAGGAGAAACTCCAAGTTATCTGATCGTTATCTTCACAGATTCTAGTTAAGGAACTGTTACAAAAGCAATGTGGCACACCGAAATGGTGTGCCACATCGATGAGAGTCTGCTCACGACAGCATGTCCGTGCACCGCTGGTCCTCGGAACCTCGACGGGTGCGAGAAACGCAAGCCGGTCCTGGCGAGCCGGTGATGGTCAGCGGGACTTGCGCGTCACCAGCTTCCGGACGCCTTCGGCTCCTGTCGTCACGGTCTCCTGCGCCCGATCAAAGGCTCGTTCGACCTTGCCGCTGCGCACAGCATCATCGATCGCGTGGGAAACGCTTCCCAGTGCACGGTTGACGCCGTTCTCGGTGGCTTCGATGAGGCGGGAGGTCGAAGTCGCCTCACGCACATTCTTCACACCGGTGCTCGCGACGCTGTAT
The DNA here is from genome assembly GCF_057766545.1 of Brevibacterium sp. MGP-B1. Classification (NCBI taxonomy): domain Bacteria; kingdom Bacillati; phylum Actinomycetota; class Actinomycetes; order Micrococcales; family Brevibacteriaceae; genus Brevibacterium; species Brevibacterium sp. MGP-B1. The sequence continues at coordinate 1,240,138 of NZ_CM173407.1, forward strand.
GCGCGTCCGGCGGCTCGGCGGGCGCGTTCGGTCGGGGTCTTCGCGGTCGCGTCGATGACGTCGTCGGGTTCGATGGGTTCGCGGTGTGAGCTCATGGCTCCATCCTTGAACACAGCCTCGGTGAAATCAACACCCTGGTTAGGATTGGACCATGAATTCCCAGCGGGAGGTCATCGCGGACCCAGAGATCATCGCACACCGAGGCGGCCTCTGGCCGGGGATGAGTGAAAACACCCTCGAGGCCTTCGCCGCCGCGGCGGCATCCGGAGTCGAGTGGATGGAGACCGATGTCCACGCCTCCGCTGACGGCATCCTCTTCGCCGCACACGATGCCGACCTCAATCGCATCGCCGGGCTGTCCCACACCATTCGCGAACTGCCGGCAGCCGAGCTCGACGAAATCGAACTCCCCGCGGGCGGTCGACTCCCCCGCCTCGAGGCGTTGGTGGAAGCACTGCCGGAGGTGCGATGGAACATCGATGTCAAGGCCGCCCACAGCATCGGGCCGATGATCCGCTTCGTTCACAATTTCCATGCCGCCGACCGAATCCGTCTCGCTTCCTTCGATTCCGCAACGCTCCGACGGCTGCGTATAGCTCTGCCCGGTGTGCGGACGTCGACGGGAACGACGGAGACCGCCCTCTTCGCCCTCGGTCGGCTGCCGGGAATTCCCGATCATGGGGTTGCTCCCCTCCCGCCCGGAGCCGACGCCCTCCAGGTTCCGGTCTCGTTCAGACGGGTCCCTGTGGTGACTACCGACTTCGTAGCGCGGGCTCACCGGTCAGGACTGCTCGTCCACGTCTGGACGATCAACGACGAGGCGACGATGCGGTCGCTGCTCGACCTCGGAGTCGACGGGATCGTCACCGATGATGTCGAGCTCGGCCTCGACGTGCTCGCTGGCCGACACGGCTGAGTCGAGATTCCGGTCGAGGAATGGATCACTCCCGGTCGGCGAGGAATATTCGAGCACGGTAGACTGTTGCATTGCGTCCAAGGTGTGCAGTCGAGTCGGAAGGTCTTAGATATGAGCGAACGCAGTCTCCGCGGAACACAGTTGGGCTCGCGCAGCCTCGAAACCGAAGAGGGCGTCGAGCCGGCACCCCGCCAGATGGTCGAATTCGAATGCGAAGACGGAACCCGCTTCAAGGTGCCGTTCTCCATCGAAGCCGAAGTCCCCTCAACCTGGGATTCGGGAATCCACGGCATCGGCGTCCGCGTCGGAGTCAACGAACCCGATGGCGAGCCCGTCAAGCATGTGCGTTCCCACTGGGACATGCTCCTGGAACGCCGATCCTTCGACGAACTCCAGGTGCTCCTCGACGAGCGCCTCGCAATCCGTCGCGGTGAGGTTCCGGCCCAGAGCTGAATCAGCCGCAACAAGAGCACACAAGGGGTGCAGGTCAACCGACCTGCACCCCTTATTGCTACCTGACGGCGGCCCAGCAACCTCGCGCGAGGTTGCTGGGCCGCCGTCAGGTAGCAATAAGGGGTTGGTTAGGTGGTGGGGGTGGAGCGGGTCAGCAGGCGGCGCAGCTGACTGCGGCGGCGACTCAGCCCCCAACCCGCGACCTTCGTGAACGCTTCGGTGATGATCGAGCCGCTCATCTTCGATTCACCGAGCTCGCGTTCGACGAAGACGATGGGCACCTCGGCGACGCGGAAACCGGCCTCGACGGTGCGGTAGGTCATGTCGATCTGGAAGCAGTATCCCTGCGACTGCACATCGGTGAGATCGAGTGCCTCCAGAACCGCGCGGTTGTACGCGCGGAAACCGGCGGTCGCGTCTTTGACCCCCAGCCCCATGACGGCGTTGACGTAGACGTTCGCGCCGCGGGAGAGGAAGTATCTCGACTTCGGCCAATCGACGATCTCTCCGCCAGGCACCCACCGTGAGCCGATGATGAGGTCCCCTCGCCCTTCTGCCGCGGCGTCGAGCAGCTGCCCCAGATCGAGCGAGCGGTGAGAACCGTCGGCATCGAACTCGCAGATGATCTCGTAGTCGCGTTCCAATGCCCATTCGAATCCAGCGATATAGGCCATTCCGAGGCCTGACTTCTCGCTGCGGTGGAGGACGTTGATGCGGGGATCCTTCTCAGCCTGCTCATCGGCCCACTCGCCGGTTCCATCGGGAGAGCTGTCGTCGACGATGAGGACGTCGACTTCGGGCTGCTGCTCGAACAGTCCGGCCAATGTTACGGGGAGGGCGAGACGTTCGTTGAAGGTGGGGATGACGACAAGAATCTTGGAAAGCACGGGTTCCACGATACGCGGTAGTCGCCCCAGACAATGAGTCGACACCCCCGCCTTCGGACCACGCTGCCGCGACAGCGAGTTATCTATTGACGAGAGTGCCGACTCCATCCCACTTCAAGCGGAATGTTCACGTCGAATCTAGTGGCTCACAGAGACTTTGCAAAATCGCTGTGACCTGGGCCGATGGCTGAAACTGCAGGTCACAGGCTCAACCGAAAAACCGAGATTTTCAGTCCATCGGCGTGTCGGCTGGACAGACCGAAGCGTCGGTTTCGGATCAGAGTCCCACCCGGGTAGGCAGCGCCACATCGGGAGACAGTTCGGGCAGCCCCGGTGTTCCCGACCGCGGATCGGTGCTCCAGGCCGCGACGCGCGGATCGGCGACTTGAACGACGAGCCGTTCGACCTTCCAGCGCACGATATCGGCATCGGCACCGGGGGCGAGCACTCCGCCTTCGGGATTTCCGGCCGCCCGGTGGGCGAAACGGGTCGCAGCGTTGAAGGCCGCACGGGCGCCGATTCCTCCGTCGCCGACGACGGCATCCCGCACTCCTGCCCAGGGCGAGGTTTCGGAATGGCTGAAGGACACCTGCGCTCCGGCGGCGAGCAGCTGTGCCAAGGGCTGCTGGCGAGCCGGGTCGAGGGTGATGGCGATTCCGCTGCGGCCGAGGGCTTGGACCTGATCGTCCGGAACGGCGAAGTCCAGGCGCAGACGGTACCCGTGGCGTTGGGCATGTGCGGCATCGGCCCGCAGGGTCTCGAGCACCTCGGTGAGCCGGTCGTCCGAGGCGACGACGATGAAGAGGCTCAGCGCCGGCAGCTCCCCGAGTCCGAGCAGGTCAGCGGCGGTGATCGAGGCGCGACGGGGCCCAACGGAACCGGAGTCCAGCTGCGGGTAGTCGACGATCGATAGTGCCTCCGGAGCGTCGGCGGCGAACCGGGCGACCGCCTCGGCGGTGCCGATCGCGTGCACATGGGTGAACCCCTGTGCGTACAGGTCGGCGGCCGACGGGGCCGAGTCGTCCACGATCAGCCCGGCGTGGACGAAACCCGGGGTGAGGAAGTCCTCACCGAGGTCGATCGCCTCCGGGTCCAGAGCCTTGGCCGCTTCATCGGAACCGATGAACGAGACCTTGCCGTCCGCATATCCCAGCGCCGTCGCAAACGGGTCGACACTGCTGTAAACATCTCCACCAAAGTACATAGTCACAGCCGACAGGCTACACCGTCGGCCGTTGCGGCTACACCTGTGTCAGGAGGGTCGGGTATCGTCACCTGATGTGAAGCCCTTGGTTCTGCTCGACACTCCAGCCCTGTACTACCGCGCCTTCTATTCGGTGCCGGATTCGATCGTCAATGCCGACGGTCACCCGGTCAACGCCGTACGAGGGGTGCTCGACACCGTCGCCCAGATGGTGCGCCGGTTCGACACCGATCGTGTGATCGCGACGATGGACGCGGATTGGCGTCCGGCCTTCCGCACCGCGATCATGCCCGAGTATAAGGCGGCACGCGTCAAGGACGAGGAAGCCGGCACGGAGATCCCACCGGAGCTGGCCGTGCAGCTGCCGATCATGAACCGCGTCCTCACGGCCGCGGGGATTCCCATCGCCGAGGTGGCCGGGACCGAAGCCGATGATGTCATCGCCACGATGGCCGCCCAGTCGAGAACCCCTGTGGTCATCGTCTCCCCCGACCGCGATCTGCTGGCTCTGCTCGACTCGTCCGCCGAAGTCAGCGTACTGCGCCCCCGGAAAGGCGGCGAGTGGGAAGCCGTGGCACAGACCGACCTGCCGACTGCCTACGGAGTGCCTGACGGCGCACGCTACCGCGAGCTCGCCGCTCTGCGCGGCGATCCGTCCGACGGGCTTCCCGGTGCACCCGGCATCGGGGAGAAGACCGCCGCGACCCTGCTGGAGAACTTCGGCTCCCTCGAATCGATCGTCAAGGCCGCCAAGGCCGGGGTGAAGACCGGCGGGCTCAGTCCGAAGCGAGCCGCAACGATCATCGAGGTCGAAGAGACCCTGTACAAGACCCTGGAGGTCATGCGCTGCCTGACCGACGTCGATCACGGCATCGACCTCGACACCATCCCGAACAGCTGCGACCGCACCGCGGTCGAGGGCGCGGCCGAGGGGCAGAACATCCGCCGCTCCGTCGACAATCTCATCGGTGCTCTCGAATCCGTGTCGGGCACCGCCGGTGCGGCATCCGCACACCTCGGCGCACCTGGACGCACGGCGGCAGCGTCCCCACCACCCAAGCCTGCCGAGTCAGCTGCGTCGACAGCCCGGAGCCGGATTGCCGGTCCGTGGGCGCAGTCGCGCCTCGTCGGCTTCGACCTCGAGACCACCGGAGTCGAACCGGCCACCGCCCGCATCGTCACCGCCGCCTTCGTCGAGTCGTCGGATCAGGTGCGCACGTGGCTGGCCGATCCGGGGATCGAGATTCCCGAATCGGCGCGAGCGGTCCACGGCATCACCACCGAATTCGCTCAGGCCAACGGAGCGGCCGCCACCCAGGTCATCAGCGAGCTGTGCGCAGAATTCGCCGCACTGAGAGAGGAAGGCGCCGTCATCGTGGGGCACAACGTCGTCTACGACCTCAGTGTGATGGCCGCCGAGGTGGCCCGCCACCGCCCGGACATCGATTTCCCCTCGATCATCCCGACGATCATCGACACCTTCGTCGTCGACAAGCACATCGATCCCTACCGCAAGGGCAAACGGACGCTCATCGAGACGGCGAAGACCTACCGCGTCGAACTCCTCGACGCCCATGATGCTGCCGCCGACGCTCTGGCCGCTCTGGACATTTCCCGAGCATTGGCCGAAAAGTCAACAGAAATCTTCGCGATGAGCAACGATGAGATCATGGCCGCACAGGCCGATTGGAAGCGCTCACAGGCGGCAGGGCTGCAGGCCTGGCTGCGGAAGAAGGGCAATGCCGAGGCCGTCGTCGACGGTTCGTGGCCCATCTGCTGAACGCTAGACTCGACACCGACGTACAAACGATGAAGGACGACAATGGGATTCTTTTCTCGCCTGCTCAACCGACCCGGCTCTCATGCGGAGAAGACGACAGGTTGGTTCGAGCGCGCCGTCGACGATCTGGACGCGGCCGGGCGCGAATTCTCCGAGCTCAGCGATGCCGAACTCACGGAGGCCGCCGGCGAGGTCTTCGGTTCGGGCACCCAGCAGCAGACGCTCATCCGCTACTGCGCTCTGGCGCGCGAAGCCGGTGAGCGGGTTCTGGACGAACGCGCCTATGACACACAGCTTCGCGGACTCATCGGACTGCTGCAGGGCAGCATCGTACAGATGGCCACCGGTGAGGGCAAGACTCTCGTCGGTGCGCTGGCCGCAGCCGGCTACGCGCTGCAGGGGCGACGCGTGCACGTCGTCAGCGTCAACGACTACCTCGCGGTCCGTGACCGCAACTGGATGAAGCCCCTGTTCGACCTCCTCGGAGTGAAGTCAGCCGCGATCTCCGGCGCGCAGGGCGATGACGAACGCCGTGAAGCCTACCGATCCGAGGTCGTCTACGCCTCGGTGACGGAGGTCGGCTTCGATGTCCTCCGTGACCGGTTCCTCACCGAGGATGCCGATCAGCGGGTTCCCGAACGCGATGTCGTCATCGTCGATGAGGCGGATTCCGTGCTCATCGACGAGGCGCGTGTGCCGCTCGTCCTCGCCGGTTCTTCCAGTGTCCAGGACACCGATGCCGCGATCGCGGCGCTCGTGTCCCGGCTCAGTCCGGACACCGACTATGAGGTCAGCGCCGACAGGCATGCCGTCTCACTCACCGACGCCGGAGTCGACCGGGTCGAGGAGGAACTCGACGTCGAACTCTTCGGAGAGGACTCCGAGACGCTCGCCGCCGTCAACCTGGCACTCCACGCCCGAGCGCTGGTCAAGCGCGATGTCGACTATCTCGTCGTCGATGGACGGATCAAACTCATCTCCTCGTCCCGAGGCCGCGTCGCCGAGCTCCAGCGCTGGCCGGACGGACTCCAAGCCGCGGTCGAAGCCAAGGAGAGCCTCGACGCCACCGACAGCGGTGAGATCCTCGACCAGATGACGGTCGAAGAGCTCATCCACGGATATCGGACCGTCTGCGGAATGACCGGCACCGCCCTGGCCGTCGGGGACGATCTGCGCGAATTCTATGGGCTGGAGATCGTGCCCATCGACACGCACCTGCCCGTGATCCGCGTCGACGAACCAGACCGCCTGTTCACCTATCAGGAGTCGAAGGAACGAGCGATCGTCGAGGAGGTCGCCGACCATCACGCCCGCAGCCGTCCCGTTCTCATCGGAACCTCCTCGGTGGCCGAGAGCGAGTCGCTGGCCGAACGGCTGACCGAACGCGGAATCGACGTCGCCGTCCTCAATGCCAAGGACGATTCCCGGGAAGCAGAGATCATCGCGAAAGCCGGTGCACCCGGTGCTGTGACGGTGTCGACGCAGATGGCCGGCCGCGGCACGGACATCCGACTGGCCGACGACGAGGTCGCTGACGCCGGGGGCCTCCTCGTCATCGGTGCCGGTCGCTATCCGTCGTCCCGACTCGATGACCAGCTGCGCGGTCGCGCGGGTCGTCAGGGCGATCCCGGCACATCCGTGTTCTTCACCAGCCTCGAAGACGAACTGGTCACCAGGGTTCCCGAGATCCAACGCTTCGTCTCCGAAGGTGATGAGACGGGCCTCATCGAATCCAAGCGCGCGCTCGGCCTCGTCGAACACGCTCAGCGCATCGCTGAGGGACAGAACACCGCACTGCATCGTGACACCTGGCGCTTCAATGAGCTCATGGCCAAACAGCGCGAGCTCGTCCTCGAGCGCCGAGCCGAGATCCGCAAGGACGACGAGCCCGTCGAGCAGCTGCGCAAGGAGCTCGGCGACCGTGCAGATGAGATCGCGCAGGACCACTCCGATGAGCTGTTGGACTCGGTGCTGCGAGAGGTCATGCTCTTCCACCTCGACGCGCGTTGGGTCGATCACCTCGCTTTCCTCAACGATCTGCGTGAGGGCATCCACCTGCGCACGTTCGCCAGGGAGAAGCCGCATGAGGCGTTCAACACCGAGTCGATCCGCGTCTTCTCTTCGTTCTGGTCCGATGTCATCGACGATTCGAAGTCGACGGTCGAGGAAGCGACGATCACCGATGAGGGAATCGACCTCGAGTCGCACGGACTCAAACGTCCGTCGTCGACGTGGACCTACCTGACGACGGAGAACGCGTTCGGCTCCGATATCGAGAACATCGTGAAGAAAGTCCGTCGCTGAGACGATGACGCTGCGTCTGCGCTCCCCGGCCGGAGAGCGCAGACGCGGTGATGCTCAGGAGTCGGCGACGACTCCGCGACGTATGGCTTCGATGGTGCGGCGAACGCGCACTGCGGTCTCCGGATCGATGACCTCAGCGACCTGGCCGAGCAGATCGAGGCTCTGTTTGGCCCATCTGACGAAGTCTCCGGCGGCGATATCGCTGCCCCGCAGTGATTCCGAGAGGGTTTTGCCTTCTGTCCACCGGTACATCGGTCTGATCAGCCCACGGTCCGGTTCGTCCGTCGTGGTCAGAGCATGCTGTTCTTCGAGGTGGAAGAGTCGACGCCAGATCGTCTCCGATTCATCGCAGACGGCCTTGAGGTCGGCGCTGGGTGCCCGATGCGCGGTCAGGGTGTCCCTGCGCGACTGGAAGACGAAGATCGATGCGAAGGCCGCAAGTTCCGGCTCATTGAGTCTGTCCCACAATCCGGCGCGGATCGTCAGCGCCACCAGGAGATCCCGTTCGCCGTAGATCCGACGCAGCATCGTCGAGTGCTCGGGATCGAACCCGAGCCCGCGCAGCACATCCTGGACCCGGTCGAACACCAGAGCGATCGAGGTGGTGCGGCCTTCGATCCGGGCGATGAGCGAATCGTTCTCCCGGATGAGCTTGTCCGCACGGTTGGCCCAACGGGCGTGGAGTTCCCGGTCCGGGCAGTCGTGACAGGGATGCGCCCGCATCTGCGCCTGGAGTTCGGCGACAGTGGTGTTCTCCCCCTGATGCTGTCGGGTCGATTCCCAATGGGCCTCCCCATCGACCCTGCCGTCGGCAACGGCGGCTTCGAGGATGGACAGCAGCTGCCTGCGGTCGCCTGCCTGCCGGTGGTTGAACTTCTTCGGTACTCGGACGCGCCCTTGAGAGGCGACGGGTTCGGTCACCTCGTGGGGTCGCAGATGCCACACCTTGCCCTGCTCTGTGAGGACGGTGGGCAGTCGTGAGACACCGTCCTTGTTGCTCATCGGAGAGATGATGACTGCGCGACCGCCGACCCGTTTGGCCGGCATCGTGACGACATCGCCGATCTTGAGAGCGGTGAGGGATTCGACGATGTCGCGCTGCCTGTTCCGCGACTTCGTCCGGGTCTCCTGCTTCTGGGTGTCCGAGGTGGCCCGGCGCAGTCCGGCGTATTCGGGGAAGTCACCGAGATCGCAGTGCATGGACTTCTCGTACGCCTCGATCGTGGCTTCGTTCTTGCGCACCTTCCGCGCCAGACCGACGACGGCCTTATCGGCCTGGAACTGGGCGAAGGAGGTTTCGAGCACCTTGGCGGCCTCGTCCGAACTCATTCGCGACAGCAGATTCGCCGTCATGTTGTAGGTCGGCCCGAACGCCGAATTCAGTGCGTAGGAGCGGTTCGAGGCCAAGGCCGCCAGCTCACTGACCTCGATGGTCGGGTGCCACACCACGACCGAATGGCCGATGCGGTCGATTCCGCGGCGACCGGCTCGTCCGGTCAGCTGGGTGTACTCCCCCGGGGTGATCATCACATGTGCTTCGCCGTTGAACTTCACGAGCTTCTCGAGCACGACGGTGCGCGCAGGCATGTTGATGCCCAGTGCCAGCGTCTCCGTGGCGAAGACGACCTTGATGATTCCCTGCGAGAACAGCTCCTCGACGAGCTGTTTGAACTGCGGGATCATCCCCGCATGGTGCGCGGCGACTCCGAGCAGCAGACCTTCACGGAAGGTGTGATAGCCGAGAATGCCGAGGTCTTCGTCGGCGAGATCGTCGCGCAGCGACTCGAGAGCGGCATTGACGATCGTCTTCTCTTCCCGAGAATTCAGATCCGTGCCCGTGCTCAGATACTGTTCGACGGCTTCATCGCAACCATTGCGGGAGAAGATGAACATGATCGCCGGGAGCATGGCCGCCTCGGCGAGAGACGCCACCACCTGAGTGCGGCTGGGACGGCGGAACCGGGCACGTGTGGCACGTGCGCGCTTCGACCGCGGTCCCCCGTGTGTGCGAGTGGCGTGGTTGAGTGCCGGATCGATGCGGTCGGAATCGCTGTGCGTGAACAGGTCGTACATCCGGTGGCCGACCAGGACGTGGTTGACCAGCGGCACCGGCCGGTGGCTCGTGGATACGATCGTCGTCGGTCCCCTGACTTCACGCAGCCAGGCCCCGAACTCCTCCACATTCGACACCGTCGCCGACAGAGACACCATCTGCACACGGTCCGGCAGGTGGATGATGACCTCTTCCCACACCGGTCCGCGGAACCGGTCGGCGAGGTAGTGGACTTCGTCGAGGACGACGAATCCGAGGTCCGAGAGACCAGACACGTCGTTGTAGAGCATATTGCGCAGCACTTCGGTGGTCATCACGATGATGGGCGCATCACGGCGGATCGACGTGTCGCCGGTGAGCAGCCCGACGTTCTCCGCCCCGTGGACCTCTGCGAGGTCATTGAATTTCTGATTGCTCAGCGCCTTGATCGGGGTCGTGTAGAAGACCCGTTTGCCCTCGCCGCGGGCCAGCTCCACAGCGAACTCCGCGATGAGCGTCTTGCCGGCACCGGTCGGCGCTGTGACCAGCACGTCCTCGCCGTCCTGCAGATGGCTGCAGGCTTCGATCTGGAAGTCGTCGAGGGCGAACTCGGTGCGCTCCATGAACTGTCCCAAGGGAGTGCGAGCGAATTCCGCACGCGCCTTGAAATCGGCATAGGCGGCCGAGGGACTCAGCGGTTCCTCGGCAGAAGTGTCGGTCGAAAGCGGCGTAGGGTCAGTCATTCTTCTCTTCGTCGGTCAATTCGTCCTCGTCGACCCACAGTCCCTGCGCGATGAGGCGCTTCTTACGTCGGCGATCATTGAAGACACAGATCACCCACGCCAGACAGAACAAGGTCATCATGGGGATGACGAGGAAGAACATGGACATGGCGTCCGGAGTCGGGGTGGCGATCGCGGCGAACAGGAAGACGAGCATGACGATGATGCGCCACGACTTCTTGATCCTCTCCGCCGACAGGATTCCGAGCATGTTGAGTCCCACCATGAGCACCGGCAGGACGAAAGCGAGTCCGAAGACGACGATGATGATCATGACGAAGCTCAGGTAGTCCTGTGCCGGGATGATGTTCGTGCCGCCCTCGGGGGTGAACGAGGTCAGTGCCTTGACCGCATTGGGCAATGCGAAGAACGCCATGGTCGACCCGGCCAGGAACAGCGGGATCGCCGCCCCGAGGAATCCGAGGGAGTACAGCTTCTCCTTGCGCTTCAGTCCCGGGACGATGAATGCCCAGACCTCATAGAGCCAGATGGGGCAGGAGAGGAAGAGACCAATGAAGAACGAGAGTTTGATCTTCAGGTCGAAGGGCGAGGCGACTCCGGCGAAGTTGATCTCGGCCATCCGTCCGCCGTTGTCACGGATCGTCCGGATCGGCTCTTGGAGGATGTCGAGGACGGGGTCGTAGAGGAACCAGCCTGCCACCGCACCCAGGGCGATGGCGATGGCGGAGATGATGACGCGATTGCGCAACTCGACGAGGTGCCCGACGACAGGCATCTTCTTCTCAGGATTGCTCTTCCGTGATCGAGATGGCTTCCGCTGACTGTTCTCTTTCACTTCTCGTGAGACTGCGGGTCCTGCTTCTCTCGCCGCGACTCCTCGGTTCCGGCGGTCTCACCGGTGGCCGTGGTGGAATCGGTCGAGGAGTTCTGGTTGAGCGCTCCCGGCTCGGTGGTCTTGCCGGATTCGTCCTCGTCACCGCGCAGATCCTTGACTTCGGACTTGAAGATCTTCATCGACTGTCCCAGGCTTCGGGCCAGCTGCGGTAGTTTGGGTGCGCCGAAGATGATCACGATGATGAGGATCACGATCGCGATCTGCACGAAACTTGGTCTCATGGGGAGCTCCTTGGATTGTTGATGCTGTAGATGATTCTACGCGCTGCGGCTGAGCCTTTCATCCACATCCGGGCGCGGTCTTCGTCTCAGCCGAGCCTGCGCAGGGCGGCCGCTACGGCTTCGGTATCGTCGATCTCGGTGATGACATCGGCATGACAGAGCAGGAAGCGACTGAGCCAATCCACCGAATGCACGACCAGGCGGATGCGCACGCTCGTGTCACCACTGTCGAGGTACTCGCGATTCGTCACGTCGAGTTCATCTGCCAGCCATGCTCCCGCGGCCGCGAGTCCGAGGGTAACTTCGTATGAGCTCGTCGTCGCTTCGCTGACCGACATCGGCGGATGCGCCGCCGGTTCCCAGGACCGGATGCGTCCCAGTGCGAAGCGGCGTGCAGCTCCGGCCGAGTAGCACCAGGCATCGACGTACCAGTCAGCACCGGGTACGAGCCGGGTCGGGGCGATGGTCCGGGTCGTGAGTTCGTCGCGGGAACCGACGTAGTAGTCGATGCTCATCGCCGTGCCTTCTTCGACAGCCTGTCGCAGAGCGGTCAGCAGCTCTTCGTCGGCATCGATCGGGCTGACATCGACAGCAGTGCGCAGATTCTCTCCTGCCGCCGCACGCAGCTTGGATGCTGCTGTGGCCACGGCTTCGGAATCGAGCCCGGGCAGGGACGAGAGCATATCGAGCGCGAGCACGAGGACTCCTGCCTCCTCGGCGCTGAGCCGCACTGGCACGGAGACCTCTTCGGCATTGGAGATGAAGATCTGCCCGCCCTCCCAGGACGCGTCGATGAGATCATCGGGCATATGTCCGGGGCGACCTGTGACGAAGAGCAGCTGCAGATCGTCGATGAGGGTGTCGGAGTCGATGCCGAAATAGGCGGCGGTCTCTTCGAGGTCCGCTCCCGGATGCGCATCGAGGTAGGGCACGAGGCTGAGCAGCCGGGTGAGGCGTTCACGCGCTGAGGACACTGGCGCCTCCCAAGCGGTTGAGCGAGTCCCGAATCGTTTCGCGCCGGCGGTCGACGGCACGCACGAGGTCGGGCGGATCGACCACGTCGACGGCGTCTCCGAAGCCGACGATCTCAGCGGCGAGGCCCTCGACGTCGGAATACCCGATGATCACGTCGTCTCCATCGCTGCGGATCTGTCGACGGCGCAGCGGATCGGCCCGATGGGCACGAATGCGCAGCGTCGCCTCGGCGACGACGGCCATCTCGGAACTCGACTGCAGCGCCAGCTGCGGAGAGAAGTCCTCGGGGATCTCATAGTCTCCGGGTTCACGGCCGCTGAGCTTCGCGATCCCGCCCTCGACTCTGGAGAGCCGGAAGGTGCGGCGAGCTTCGCGATCGAGGTCGAAGCCGAAGAGGTAGACGCGGTCACCCCGGCTGAGCAGCGCATAGGGTTCCAGACGCACTTTCCTCACGCTCTGGCCGGGTTTGTGGTAGCGGAAACCGACGGCTTCGCGGGCGTTGATGTGGTGGAGAGCTGTGGCGAAGTTCGCGCTGGCCAGCCGATGCGCGGCGGTGCCCGGGTCGACGGTTCCCGGTCCGGCGGCGGACTGGCCGAGGTCGATGCCGAGAGCACGCAGCTTCGTCAGCGCCTGAGCCGAGGACTCCCCGAGTTCGGTCTCCGACCAGAACGCGGCGGCCACGGTCACGGCAGCCACCTCGGCGGGGGTGAGATCGACGTCGCCCATCGCATAGTCGGCGGTCGAGATCCGATACCCAGTCTCCCCCACATCACCGTAGGCATCGTGTTCGGCCCGGGTGGCGATGGTGATGCCCATGTGCCGCAGCAGCTCTTTGTCGCGAGAGAATTTGCGATCGAAGGCGACCTCGTCGAGTCCGGAATAGCCGTCGATGGCGCTCATCAGCGTTTTGCGCGACACCCAGCCGCGGGAAGCGCGCAGGGCGATCAGCAGATTCATCAGACGTTCGGTCTGCTGTCTCTGTCTGCTGGTGCGGGGTGTATTCACGATTCCACCGTAACCTAAGCCGGGCGATAGTCTTGGGACCATGATTCATTGGCGCAAAGGAATCGTCGCAGCGATTCGCTCCACCCGGCCAGGATACACAGAGGTCGAGGTCGAACTGGACGAGGCCGTGCCCGGCACCGATGTGAGATCCATCCGAGCGGTCGCCTACACCGATGCCGTCGGGCAACCGCAGAGCCAGGACAACGTCATCGTCAATGTCTCGGCGCTTGCGAAGCGCCTGGGCACCGGGGGCTTCGGTCTCATCGTCGCCCTACCCGATGCGCTGCCGGCAGATCCCCCGGACGGCCCCGGACATCTGGTCAAGGACCGCTATTCGCCGTTGCAGACGATGGTCCTCGGCGTCGATGATCAGGAGTCGCAGCACCATTCCACCCTCGCCGAGGCGGACAGCCTCGGTAGCATGCCGGTGGTCGTGGCCGATCTGCATTCGGCTCTGCCCGCGGTGCTCGCCGGCATCCGCGCCGTCGACCCGTCGTTGTCGGTGACCTATGTGCTCAGTGATGGTGCGGCTCTGCCGGCCCCGTTCTCTCAGGCCGTCGCCGGGCTCAAGGACGCCGGCTGGCTTCAGGGCGTGATCAGCACAGGCCAGGCTTGGGGCGGAGATCTCGAAGCGGTGACCATCCACACGGGACTGCTCGCGGCCAAACACGTGATGGGTGCCGATATCACCATCGTCGCTCAGGGGCCAGGGAACCTGGGCACCGGCACGAAGTACGGCTATTCGGGACTGGTCACCGGAGAGCACCTCAATGCCGCCGCTCTGCTCGGCGGGCATCCGATCGGTCTGCTGCGGATGTCGAACGCCGATGCTCGCGGCCGCCATTTCGGTATTTCCCATCATTCGCTGACGCCCTTGAGTGAGATCGCACGACCGGGGATGACCGTACCGGTGCCCGATTTCTCCACCCTCGCCGAGGCGGAACGAGCCGAGATGGATCCGGATCCCGGAGTCGTCGCCGAGACCGTGGCCGAGCAGCTGGCTCGGCTGCAGATGCATGATCTCGTCGATGTCGATCTGACCGGGCTGTGGGATGCGCTGCGCACCTCACCTGTGCGTCTGTCGACCATGGGCAGGAAGCTGTCCGCCGATGCCGCCTCGTTCCTCGCGGCAGCCGCCGCGGGACGCTGCGCCGCCGGGCTCGCCCGCCGCTGACCGCGGCGAACACACAGGCAACCGCCGCTTCCACGCACAATCCCCCTCCGCGCCCGGGAAGACAGATGTGGCCGGGTTCCGAAGAACCCGGCCACAGTCGTCGCAGTCAGAATCAGCGTGTGCTGATGATCCGGCTGATGCTCAGCGCACGTTCTCGAGGTCGCAGACGAAGATCAGCGACTCTCCGGGCTGGATGACTCCGCCCGCGCCCTGATCGCCGTACGCCAGGTGCGGCGGGATCTGCAGGGTACGGCGTCCGCCGACCTTCATGCCCTGGATGCCCTGGTCCCAGCCGGAGATGACCATTCCGGATCCGAGACGGAACTCCAGCGGGGTGCCGCGGTTGTACGAGGCGTCGAATTCCTCGCCCGTGGAATGGGCGACTCCGACGTAGTGCACGCTCACGGTGTCACCGGGTCCCGCCTCGGCGCCGGTGCCGATCACATCATCGGTGATGATGAGCTCGGTCGGGGCGTCTCCGCCGGGGAAATCGACTTCGGGCTTCTGCTTGCTCATGTGTTCCTCCTGGTGTCGGTTCTGTTGGGATATCGGACGGTCTCAGCCCTGGGCCGAGAGGATGTCGACGACGAAGATCAGCGTCGAGTTCCCTGGGATCGAGTCGTTGCCCTGTTCGCCGTAGCCCTTGTCCGGCGGGACGACGAGGACGACCTGGTCGCCGACCTTCTTGCCGACGAGCCCCTCGTTCCAGCCGTCGATGACCTGAGCCTCGCCGACCGGGGCGACGACGAAGGGCTGTCCGCCCTTCTTCCAGTTCGAGTCGAAGGTCTTCGAGGTGTCGTCCCAGAGCCAGCCGGAGTACTTCACGGCGACGCTCTGGCCCTTCTTGACCTCGTCGCCTTTGCCTTCGATCGTCGTGTACGACTCGAGCTCGGTCGGCTTCTTGCCCTTCGGCTTCGAGATCGATGGGGCACCGTCATCGCCCCACTTCACGGTCACGGGGTTGTCCGACTGATCGGCTTTCTTCCCCTCGGCGCGAGTCAGCGGCTTCTTCGTGTCCTCGATGTCGATGACGTAGACGAGCGTCTGTGACGCCTCCCCCTGCTGGGCGCTGCCGTTGAGCGACATCATCACGCGGGAACCGACCTTGGCGTCGATGAGCGCGTTGTAGAGGTCTTCGGAGATCTGGGACTTGTCCATGGGGAATCCGGCAGCGGAGTCCGAATCGTAGCTGGATTCGACGGTCTTGCCGGTCGTCCCGGAGACCAGAGTCATCTGTGCCGTGACCTGCTCGCCGTCGGCGACCTTGGCGCCGGTGCCCTTTTTGAGCACCTTCTTCTCGGTCTTGTCCATGACCAGCGGTGCCTCGAAGCTGACCTTGGGCTTCTTCCCCATCTTGCCGTCGACGGTGATGTCGTCGAGGCTGGTCGACTTCGCGTCCTGAGCGGCCACCGAGGGCGGAGGCGTGGTCGAGTCCTCTGACTCATCACCCTGCCCGCAGGCCGAGAGCAGCAACAGGCCCGCCGCGATGGCGCTGAGCACTTTGGTGCGCACTGGTTTCCTTTCGTCACGCCGAGGCCGCGCCCGGGTAGGGGCTCGACCGAATCACAGGGCGATCTTACAGGCCCGCGATGAGTGTTTCCGCCTGCGGGTGAGTCGTGGCGAACGGGTCCTTGAGTGCGACTGCTCGACCGGATTCGTCGTTGAGGCGCAGGTGCACCCAGTCGACGGTGTAGTCGCGACGGGCCGCATGGGCCGCGCGGACGAATTCGCCGCGGATCGCCGCCCGTGTGCTCGCAGGCGGTATGTCCTTCGCTCGTTCGGCTGCCTCGGCGGGGACGAGACTCTTCGCCATTCCCGCGGCCTCGAGCTTGGGAAACAGCCCCGTCGCGGGCGTGATGTCGTGGAAGGCGATGTCGAGTCGGTGGATGCGCGGATCGGCGATATCCGTGAATCCGCGCTGCAGCGACCGTTCGATGAGGGTGCGTTTCATCACCCAGTCGATCTCCGTGTCCACGGTCGAGAAGTCCTGCGATTCGACGGCGGTGAGCATCCGCGTCCACAGGTCGATGACGTAGTGGGCCAGATCATCATCGCCGAGGCTGTGCTCCCCGGACTCCACGATCCGCTGTGCCCGATCCCGGTAGTCGCCGAGCAGTCCCAGCGGAGTCGTCGTGGTTCCGTCGGTGCGTTCGAGCACGACCCGTCCCGTGAGATCACGGGCGACGAACCTGATATCGCGCACCGGGTGGCGCAGCCCGTTCTCCGGGATCCGTGCGCCCTGTTCGATGAGGTCGAGCATGAGGACTGCGGATCCGATCTTCAGCGCCGAGGTGGCCGTCGACATCGAGGAATCACCGACGATGACGTGCAGCCGCCGGTACTTCTCCGCATCGGCGTGCGGTTCGTCGCGGGCGTTGATGATCGGACGCGACCGTGTCGTCGCCGATGACAGTCCTTCCCACATGACGTCGGACCGCGCGGAGAGGCCGAACATCATCTCCGAGCGGTCGGCTTCCTCATCGGGGGTGAAGGCCGAACGGCGCGGGATCACGGCTCCGGCACCGACGAGCAGCTGACGCGAGACGAGGAAGGGCAGCAGGACCGTGGTCAGCCGGTTGAAGTCGAGGGTACGGCGGATGAGGAAGTTCTCGTGGGACCCGTAGGAGTTGCCTGCCGCGTCCGTATTGTTCTTGACCATGTGCACGCGTCCGCCGATGCCATCGACTTCTAGCGCGGTTTGGGCCTTGTCCAGCAGGTCGATCATCAGACCTTCGCCGGCTCGGTCCTGGGAGAGCAGGTCCCCGAGATCATCGCATTCGGCGGTCGCATACTCCGGATGGGATCCGACGTCGAGGTAGAGGCGCGACCCGTTGGGCAGGAACACGTTCGACGACCGGCCCCATTCGACGACGGGACGGAAGAGATACCGGGCGATCTCCTCGGGGCCGATGCGACGTCCGTCGGGGTCGGCGGTGTGGGCGAGTCCGTATTCGGTTTCGAGCCCGTAGATGCGTGCCATTCAGTCCTCCCGCAGTGCGCTCATCGCCGCGTCGTCGAGGCGGCGGAAGGTCCGCTGCTTCGTCGTCGTGCGGTCGAGGACGGCTGCCTCGAGTGCGTCGGTGGCCAGGATCGCCTGGGTCGCGGCTCCCAGTGCGGTCACACCGTGGTTGAATACTTCGCGCAGAGTCATCTGCGAGCTGCGCACCCCGGCCAGGGATGCCGTGATCGCATCGGCCTGACCGCCGATGGCCACATGTTCGGTCTCGTCGATGACGGATCCGTCGTAGCTGAGCCGGTAGAGCTGGTCGGTCTCCGGTGTGAGTCCGAGTTCGGCGACGACGAGTTCGACCTCGAACGGCTTCGACTCGGTGGTGAAGACGCCGGCCAGCGTCTGCGCGTACGCGTTCGTCAGTCCGCGAGCGGTGACGTCGGTGCGGTCGTAGGAGTATCCGCGCAGGTCGGCGTAGCGGACTCCCGCTTGGCGCAGGGTCTCGAATTCGTTGTACTTGCCGACGGCGGCGAAGCCGATGCGGTCGTAGATCTCAGCGATCTTGTGCAGCGTCGGTGACGGGTTCTCCGCCAGCAGCAGGATGCCTGTGTCGAAGCGCATGACGACGACGGATCGGCCGCGGGCGATGCCCTTGCGGGCGAAGTCGGCCCGGTCCTTCATCAGCTGTTCGGGTGAGACGTAGAACGGTGCCTGACTCATCGACGGTCCTTTCGCGGTAACGGTGCCGCAGTCATCACCGGGCGGTGGCCGTGCGGCGGGCGACGACCTCGGTGGCGGTGTCCAAGACGGTGGCCGAATCGACCTCGGTGACCCCGTTCTCGAGGTCGACGGTGAAGATCGTCGGGGCGATCTGCCGGACGAAATCCGGTCCGCCCGTCGCCGAGTCGTCGTCGGAGGCGTCGAAGAGGGCTTCGACGGCAACCCCAATCGCCTGCTCGTGGTCGAGGTCGGCCCGCCACAGCTTCTTCAGCGCCCCGCGGGCGAAACCGGAACCGGAGCCGATGGAATGGAATCGGTGCTCTTCGTACTTTCCGCCGGTGACGTCGAAGCTGAAGATCTGACCCTGCGGTCTGGATTCGTCGACTCCGGCGAACAGCGGGACGACGGTGAGTCCCTGCATCGCCAGCCCGAGGTTTCCGCGCAGCATCGCAGCCAAGCGGTTGGCTTTGCCGTTGAGCGAGAGACGGGCGCCTTCGATCTTCTCGTAGTGTTCGAGTTCGAGTTGGAAGAGCCGGATGAGGTCGAGTGCGACCCCGGCGGTGCCGATGGCGGAGTAGTCGTCGGCGGCTTTGACCTTCTCCATCGAGTGCGAGGCGATGAGGTTGCCGATCGTCGCTCTCCGGTCACCGGCCATGAGGATGCCCGAGGCGGTGCGGAAGCAGATGATCGTCGTGCCCTCCGGGGACTGTTCGGCCAGATCCCGCACACCGGGGTGCGGCAGCGCTTCGGGCGCCGAGGAGCGGGCGAGTTCGACGAACGAGTTGCTCGTCGAACTCAAAAATGCAGGAGGGAATCCTGCCATCTCATTGGCCGCCCTTCTGCACGAAGTTCTTGACGAATTCCTCCGCGTTCGACTCGAGCACACCGTCGATCTCGTCGAGGATGGAATCGACGTTCTGAGTGTTGATCTGTCCCTGCACGGCCTCCGGCGGATCGACGGGGGCGTCTCCCCCACCGGACGATTTGTCTCTCTGGACCTGTTCCTGCGAGCTCATCTCACACTCCTTCAGTCGTTCTTCGAACTCAGTCTATCCACTCCGAGTGCCTTGAGCAGGCCCTCGGCGGTCTCGATTCCCTCCACCCGATCGGCAAGCAGCTCACGGGTGCCTTTGAGCGGTTCGTGCATGGGCAGACGCACCACACCGAGGGCTCCCGCGTTGACCACGAGCGAGTCCCAGCTGGCGGCGACCAGATCCTCGCCGAGGCGGCTGACCGCCACGGAGCGCAGGAACGCGCGGGTCCCGTCGGGTGCGTTGACCACGGCGGCTTCGACCTCGGCGTCGGTGGTCATCCGACGGATGCGGCCGGCTCGTTCGAGCTTGTGGAACAGCCCCTTCTCCGGGCGCACATCGTGGTACTGGACGTCGATGAGGGCCAGCTTCGGATGGTCCCAGTCGATTCCCTCACGAGAACGGTAGCTCTCGAGCAGCACCAATTTGGCGACCCAGTCGATGGAGTCGGCCAGGGTCGTCGGGTCGGTCGAGAGCCCATCGAGGAATCGGCGCCATTCGGCGAGCACCTCGGCAGTTTCGGCATCCTCGGCATCGGCGTGTTCGAGGCACGCGGAGTAGAAGGCTTCTTGGATCTCCAGTGCCGTTGTCGTCGTACCGTCGCTCAGCGCCAGCGGAGCCCTGAGGGTGAGGTCGTGGCTGACGTCCCACAGTGCCTGCAGGGCATCTGCGAGTTCGATCTGCGGTGCCAGCCCGGCCTCGATGAGTCCGAGGACGAGGGAGGTCGAACCGAAGCGGACGAACGTCGCAGGCTCCGCCAGGGTGGCGTCGCCGATGATCACGTGCAGCCGGCGGTATTTCGCGGGATCGGCATGTGGTTCGTCCCGGGTGTTGACGATGGGACGGCGCAGGGTGGTCTCGAGCCCCACTTCGGCTTCGAAGAAGTCGGCGCGGGACGAGATCTGGAAGCCCTTGCCCTCGCCTTCGCGACCGATGCCGACCCGTCCGGATCCGCACAGGATCTGCCGGGTGACGAAGAACGGGACGAGGCCCGCGACGATGTCGTCGAAGTCCGTGGACCGGTCGACGAGGTAGTTCTCATGGGTGCCGTAGGAGGCTCCCTTGGAGTCCGTGTTGTTCTTGTACAGATTCACCGGTTCCGCGCTCTTCTCGAGGGTCCGCACCGATTCGAGGGCGACGAGGTCGCCGGCCCGGTCGAAGGTGACGATATCGCGTGGAGTGAGGACTTCCGGGGACGAGTACTCGGGATGAGCGTGGTCGACGTAGTAGCGGGCGCCGTTCTCCGTGACGACGTTCGCCAGGTACTGGGCTTCGAGGTCGTCCTGCGGGATATGGGTCAGCTGCGAGGAGTCGGCATCGGCGATGTTCATGAAGAAGCCGCGGGCGTCGGCCAATGGAGACTCCGTGGCGAAGTCCCAGAAGTTCTGGGACGATTTCAGTCCGCGCGGTCCGGCATAGGCGTCGACGACACGCGCCGAGTCCCGCATCGGGTTCGCTCGCGGATTGCCCGGCTGGCTGAGGCCGAACTCCGTCTCGGCTCCCATGACGCGCCTGACTCTGAGCATCTGATTCTCCTCCAAGGTCTAGACTCGGGGACGTGGCAACGAAGAAATCTCATCTCCCCATCGCACTGATCGTCGACCTCATCCTCGTGGTTCTGTTCACGATCGTCGGTCATTACACACATTCTCACAATTTCGATCCGCAGGGGCTGATGACCACAGCGTGGCCGTTCGTCGCAGCCCTCGTCATCGCCTGGCTGCTCACGGCCGTCTGGGATCGGCCGATCGCTCCGCTGGCCACGGGAACCGGGGTCTGGGCGATCACCGTCCTCGTCGGACTCGTCCTGCGCGGGGTCACCGGAGCCGGCGGCGATCCGGGGTCGGTGCCGGTGAGCTTCATGATCGTCGCGACGTCGCTCAACCTCATCACTCTGGTCGGTTGGCGTCTCATCGCCACGGCCGTCTCCGGGGGTTCGGGCCGCCGCAAGCGCAGCCGTTGAGCATCTTCCCCTTCGACCCTGTGCACGGCCGGTAACGAGTCGAGCCCGCCGCTTCCGTCAGCTGACGGAGTCGGCGGGCTCGTCGTTCTTACCGGATCCGGCTCAGACGAGGTCGGAGTTGGGCCGCACCTCGGCGATGTCGGTCTCGTACGGCACGGTCGGGGCTCCCCTGGTCGTGTCGAGGTGCATCATCCGCAGATGAGTGACCCGTTCGCCCTTGCGCCCGGAGATCCGCGCCCATTCGTCGGGGTTCGTCGTGTTCGGCAGGTCTTCGTGTTCGCTGAACTCTTCGGCGATCGCATCCTCGAAGTGGCCGGGGCGCAGGCCGCGTTCGCCGGTGTCGAGCAGCGATTTGATCGCCGCCTTCTTCGCACGGTCGACGATGTTGTGGATCATCGCGCCGGAGGCGAAGGCCGAGAAGTGGAGGATTTCCTTCGACCCGTCGGCGTAGCTGACCTCGACGAATTCGTTCTCCGGAGTCTCTGCGAACATCCGTTCGACACAGCTGTCGATGAGTGCCGAGACCGCCTCGGCGGGGGTGTCGTGGCCGGCGAGCACGCTCGAGTGCAGGGGCAGCTCCGCGGTGAGGTACTTCTCGAAGATGTCACGGGCCGCGTCGGCGTCGGGACGTTCGATGCGGATCTTCACATCGAGTCGGCCAGGGCGCAGGATCGCGGGGTCGATGAGGTCTTCACGGTTCGAGGCGCCGATGACGATGACGTTGTCGAGCTGTTCGACTCCGTCGATCTCGGTGAGCAGCTGCGGCACGATCGTCGTCTCCACGTCCGACGACTTGCCGGTGCCGCGGGTGCGGAACAGTGATTCCATCTCGTCGAAGAACACCACGACGGGGAATCCTGCCGAAGCCTTCTCGCGTGCCCGAGCGAAGATCAGGCGCAGCTGACGTTCGGTCTCGCCGACGTACTTGTCGAGCAGCTCCGGACCTTTGATGTTGAGGAAGTAGGTCTTGCTCGTGCGGACCTTTCCGGTGCGATCGGCCAGGGAGTTCGCCACGGCCTTTGCGATGAGCGTCTTTCCGCAGCCGGGAGGGCCGTAGAGCAGGATGCCCTTGGGCGGTTTGAGTCCGTGCTCGGTGTAGAGCTCGGGATGCTCGAAGGGCAGTTCGACGGCATCCTTGATCTGTTCGATCTGGTCGGCCAGTCCGCCGATGTCCTGGTAGGTGATGTCGGGGACCTCTTCGAGCAGCAGCGAGGAGACCTCGGGCTTCTCGACGACCTGCAGCGCGTAGTGGGTCCGGGTGTCGACGACGACGGCGTCGCCGACGCGCAGTCCTGCGTCGACGAGATCGGCGGCCAGGGTGAAGACCTGCTCGTCATCGCCGGGAGCTCCGACGAGGATGCGCTGGGAGTCGACGAACTCACGGACGTTGACGACTGATCCCACGGGTGGGAACTCGCCGGTGCCGATGATGACGAGGCCTTCGGACAGGAGCACATCGGCTCCGGCTCGCAGGGTCTCGGGTTCGATTTCGGGGGCGACGGCCACGCGCATGCGTCGGCCGCCGACGATGACATCGGCGGTCACTGCGTTCTCGCCGAGCGCGATGAGTGTGCCCCAGTTGTTCGGCGGCTCGGTCAGGCGCCGAGCCTCTTCCTTGATCCGGTTCAGCTCATCACGGGCCGTGCGCAGAGTCTTCGACAGTGCTTCATTGCGTTTGCCCGCTGTGTAGAGCTGCTGGCGCAGGGACGCGGTGTCCTCGCGCAGCTTCTTCACTTCGGTCGTGGTCTCTGTCATCGATCCTCCTTCGGCCCTGTGCTGGTGCTGGTCGGGCTGTCTGTGACATCTGTGGGCTGCGTATTCTCGGAGCCTTCGGCCTCCGTGCGCAGGCGTCTGCCGGCGTCTCGCATCACCCGGCGCAGCTTCTTGCCGTGCGCGGTGCGGGTGCCGATCGCCGCCTCGGTGACTTCGGGCTCCGTCCACGCCGCCACGTCCTCGGCGGCCGCGGTGGCTCCCTGAGGACGCTTCTTCTTCTCCAGCGGGCTCATGCCGTCGGCCATTCGGCGGGCCATGATGAGGAACCCGGTGTGGGCGATCATCCGGTGGTCGGGCCGGACGGCGAGTCCGTCGACGTGCCAGCCGCGGACCATGGCCTCCATGGACTCGGGTTCGGCGAACTTGCCGGAAGCGCGCAGGGCTTCGACGAAGCGTGAGAGCTGCGGAACGGTGGCGACGTACGCGATGACGATTCCCCCGGGTGTCAGCGCTTCGCTGACGGCCTCGAGTGTGTTCCAGGGGGTGAGCATGTCGAGGACGACGCGGTCGACGCTGCCGGGTCCGAAGGTCTGCGGCAGCGTATCGGCGAGATCGCCGACGGTGACGGACCAGTTGTCCGGTTCGCCGTCGAAGAAGTCGGCGATGTTTCCGGCCGCGATCGTGGCGAATTCCTCACGCAGTTCGAACGAATTCACGGATCCGCTCGGCCCCACGGCGCGCAGCAGCGCCATCGACAGGGCTCCGGATCCGACGCCGGCTTCGACGACGGTGGCGCCGGGGAAGATATCGCCGAGGGTGACGATGAGTCCCGAATCCTTCGGGTAGACGACTGCGGCACCGCGGGGCATGGAGAGCACGAAGTCTTCGTAGCGTGGGCGGAAGACCTGGAAGTCGACTCCCCCGGTGTTCGCGACGATGATTCCCTCTGTGCGTCCGATGATGTCATCGTGGCTGATGAGGCCCTTGTTCGTGTGGAAGTGCTCACCCGGGGCGAGCACGAAGGTGTGCATCCGCCCCTTGGGGTCGGTGAGTTGGACCTTCTCTCCGCGGCTCAGAACGCGCGGGGGCCGGGAATGCAGTGGCTGAGTCATGATGAGTCCACTCTACGCTGGTGAGGATTGCCTCACACAACCGGCTCAGGCTGCGAGGAGTTCGTCGAAGAATTCCTGCAGGTCGATGACTCCGACCAGGGTGTTGCCGTCCATGACCAGGCTGAACTGTGCCTTGGGGCGGTGGGTGAGCGATTCGAGGAGGTGCGGGGCCGTGATGTCCTTCGGCACTCCGATCCACCCGGCCAAGGGGCGGGCGACCTCGCCGGCGGGAACCGCCTCGAGGGTTTCAGCGAGGCGACCGGCTGCGGCGTGCCGGTCGACGAGACCGTACGGCAGGCCCTTCTGGTCGAGGACGACGATGAGGGTGCGTTCCTTCGCGTTCCCGAGCGTGTTCGCATAGTCGAGGGTGTCGGCGAGGTCTGCGTCCCAGGTGGCGGCGATCGCGGGCTGGATGACCTGGGAGAGGTCGTAGGTCTCCATCTTCCGGGCCCGCTTGGCGTGGGTGGCGGCATCTCCTGCCGAGAACCACAGCATGATTGCAATGAGCGACATCCAGGCGACCTGCAGCGGGTCGGGTCGTTCACCTGCCAGCAGCGGGGTGACGACCGACCAGCCGATGAAGCCGACGGCGATGATCCTGCCGACCCAGCTGGCGACGATCGTGCCGAGGAACTGCGAACCGGTGATGCGCCACATGATCGCCTGCAGCGCCCAGCCGCCGTCGAGCGGAATGCCCGGCAGCAGGTTGATCGCACCGAGGGCGACGTTGGCGAAGGTGACGGCGATGAGCAGCAGCCACGGCACCGAGGTGGGGCTGGCGGCGCTGAGACACCACCATCCCAGCAGGGCGAGAACGATGTTGACGATGGGGCCGACGATGGAGATGACGAAGCTCGTCATCGCCGCTTTGTCACGCGGGTTGTCCATCTGGGGCTCGAAGCGGGTGAACCCGCCCCAGATGTTCAGCTCGATCGCGGCGACCTTCTGTCCGTAGAACTGGCCGGCGACGCCGTGCGCGAGTTCGTGGAGGAACACGGACGCGAAGAGGAGCACCGCATAGGCGAAGGCGACGAACCAAGCCCCGATGCCGAGATCCGGTCGGACCTGGTTGAGCCACGGGGTGAAGAGGATGGTGATCACGATGGCGGCGAGGAACCACGACCACGCCAGAATCACCGGAGCGCCGAGGACAGTGCCCAAGCGCAGACCCGATGACGCACCGGGGTGGTGGTTTTTCGCGGCCATTGAAGGGGTTCCTCCGGTCGATGTCGTGGTCAGCGGACCACTGAGGGTCGGTTACTCAGCCTAACAGCGACGACGCACTCATCGCTGGTCGCCACGTCGTGTCCGTGCAGGTCGTTACAGTGGAGTTATGGCCGAGCTCACCAGTCTGTCGCCCTCCCGGGCCAATGACTTCATCCAATGTCCTCTGAAGTTCCGCTTCCGCAGCATCGACAAGCTGCCGGAACCGCCTTCGCAGGCGGCATTCCGCGGCACGGTGGTCCATGCGGTGCTCGAGAAGCTGTTCACCGCACCGGCGGCCGAACGCACGGCCGAGCTCGCACAGACGATGCTCATGCCGGCGTGGGACGAGCTCGTCGAGAAGGACCCGGATGTGCTCGAGATCTTCGGTGCCGAATCGGAGAAGGAGACGTTCTTCACATCGGCGCGTCGGCTCATCGATTCCTACTTCGTGCTCGAGTACCCGGAGCACCTCGAACCGGAGGAGACGGAGAAGTTCGTCCGCACGACGCTCGACAACGGTCTCGAGCTGCGTGGGTTCATCGACCGCGTCGACGTCGCCCCGGGCGGGGAGCGGCGCCTCGTCGACTACAAGACGGGCAAACAGCCGAAACCTCAGTACGGACGAGAAGCGAAATTCCAGATGGGCTTCTACGCACTCGTCGTCTACCGACTCTCCGGTGAGCTCGTCCACACCCTGCAGCTGATGTACCTGGGTTCACGCAGCGTGCTGAAGTCTCATCCGACGATGGCGGAGGTCGAACAGACCCAGTTCGAGATCGATGCCATCTGGAAGGACATCATCGCCTCGGCCGAGTCGGACCGGTGGCGACCGAAGAAGTCACCGCTGTGCAACTGGTGCACCTTCAAGCCGCTGTGCCCGGCGTGGGGCAACACCGCTCCCCCGACTCCGGAGATCACGAAGATCGTGGGAGCGTAGAGCTCAGGCGCTCTGCTGCGCGCGGAGTCGTCGCAGATCGGCGACGCTGCGGCCTTCGAGGGTCTCCCACAGGATCCGACCCGGACGAGGTTCGAGGTCGATGAAATGCGGGATCCCGATCGCAATGGTGCCGGCCGCCTCGGCACTGGCCAGACCCGGCTTCGAATCCTCCAGTGCCACACAGTCGGCCGGGTCGAGGTCGAGCAGCGCGGCCCCCCGCAGATAGGGCTCAGGATCCGGTTTGCCGGCGGTCACCTCATCGCCGGAGACGAGACCGGCGAAGCTGTCGGGCGGGCAGCTGGCGATGACCGCCTCGGCCAGCGGCCGGTACGACATCGTGACCATGACGCTCGGAATGCCCTCGGTCTTGAGTTCGGCCAGCAGCTCCAGCGCACCGGGGCGGAAGGGCACGGATTCTCGGATCTGTCCGATGACGCTGCCCATCAGGGTCTCGACGATCTCCTCAGCGGGCAGGTCGAGGCCGGCCTCACGCATCATTCGGGCGGACACGATGAGCTCGTTGCCGACGAATTCGAGCCCCTGCTCTTCCGACCAGGACAGCCCGTGGGCGTTCATGAGCTCGGTCTCGGCGCGGATCCAATACGGCTCGGTGTCGACGAGGGTCCCGTCCATGTCCCACAGGACGGCGGCAGGGTCGGCTGATGCATGGTTCGTCATACGCCCAGCGTAGTCTGGAACCATGAGTATTCTTCCATCCGGGTCCGGAGCACTCGTCTTCATCGCCTTCGAAGGTCAGGATGCCGATGCTTCCGAAGCAGCGAGCTCGCTGGTCAAGGATCTCATCGAGGTCTGGCACCTGGACGACTCCGAGATCCTCGACACCGATGGGTTCTACGAATTCCGCTTCTCCGAACCCGAGATCATCCGCGACGAGGATGGCACGGCGTCGATCGCCTGGCCGGGTGTCGCGGTCCACCGAGGTCGCCTCGGCGAGCAGCCGATCACGGTCATCCACGGTCACGAACCGGGATTGAAATGGCGGGAGTTCCTCTCCCTCGTCCTCGCTCACGTCGGTGATGCCGATACCGTCATCCTCCTCGGCGGTCTCCATGCCGAGGTTCCGCACACACGTCCACTGCCGGTGGTGGCCAATACGGAGGACGCGGAGCTTGCGTCCGAGCTCGGCATCGACGCCAACGGCTATGAGGGTCCCATCGGCATTCTCGGTCTCCTCGGCGTCGCCTGCCGATGGCGCGGGGTCCGCGCCATCAATCTGTGGGTGGGAGTGCCGGACTATCTGGCCGAGTCGCCGTCGCCGAAAGCCGAACTCGCGTTGGCGAAGGCTGTCGAACGCTATGTCGGCATCGAAATCGACATCCACGTGCTCGAAGAGGAGAGCCGGGCATGGGAGCTCGGCGCCGACGAACTCGTCTCCTTCAACCCGCGGCTGGCAGAACTCGTCCAAGCACTGGAGAAGCAGAACGATTCGACGGAGCTGCCCGAAGCCAGCGGGGATGCCATCGCGGCCGAGTTCGAACGCTATCTGCGCAAACGCGGCCGCGATAAGTGAATCACCGACTCCCGGTGGTCAGGCGGTGAGCGCCCGTCGACATCGGTCGTGCGATGTCAGTCGAGCAGGCGGATGCCGAGCAGGGCGTCGACGGCGTCGGCGACTCGGTCGCCGGAGATAGCTGCTGTCTCCGAGGGTTCGGAGTCCGCATAGTGTTCGGCCCATTCGTCGAGGATCCCCAGAGCCCGCGGGCTGTCGAGGTCATCGGTGAGTGCTTCGCGCAGCAGCCCGATGATGTGCTCGCGCAGACCCTGGCGACATTCTGATTCGCATTTGGCCGCATGCTTCCATGCCTGCAGGCGTGCTTCGGCGATGGACAGCTGCTCCTCGGTGAAGCTCCAGTCGCTGCGGTAGTGGTTGGACAGGATCACGGTGCGGATGGCCATGGGGTCGACTCCGCGCTCGCGCAGCTTCGAGACCAGGACGAGGTTGCCCTTGGACTTGCTCATCTTCTCGCCGTCGAGGCCCACCATTCCGGTGTGCATATAGGTCTTCGCCATGGGTGTGTCCCGCCAGGCAGCGGCATGGGCGGCACTCATCTCATGGTGAGGGAAGATGAGGTCGCTGCCGCCTCCCTGCACGTCGACGGGGAAGCCGAGATACCGATCGGCGATGACAGTGCATTCGACGTGCCAGCCCGGTCGTCCCCGGCCCAGTGTGCCTCCGTCCCAGGAGGGTTCGCCTTCGCGTTCGGCCCGCCACAACAGCGGATCGATGGGGTTCTCCTTGCCCGGAGTCTCGGGGTCTCCGCCGCGTTCGGCCGAGAGTGCTGCCATGGTTTCGGCGTCGTCATGGCTGACGGTGCCGAACGGTGGGGTGATCTGCGTCGACACACGGTAGTAGACGTCACCGTTGTCAAGAGTGTAGGCGGCCCCCTTGTCCACGAGATCGCGGACGCCGGCGGCGATCTCGTCGACGGATTCGACGACTCCGATGAAGCTCGCCGGCGGGATCACCCGCAGGGCTTCCATATCCTCTCGGAAGAGATCGATCTGCGACGAGGCGAGTTCGCGCCAGTCGACTCCCGTGGCGTCGGCCCTCTCCAGCAGCGGATCGTCGACGTCAGTGGTGTTCTGTGCGTACTCGACCTCGAGTCCCGCATCGCGCCAGATCCGGTTGAGCAGGTCGAAGGCCACATAGGTGGAGGCGTGCCCGAGGTGCGTCGCATCGTAGGGGGTGATGCCGCAGACGTAGAGTCGAGCGGTCTGCTTGGATCCGCGCAGCCTGCGCGGGCTGCGTGTGCTCGTATCAAAAACCGTAGGCACCTTGCCGGTGCTGGTCAGACGGGGCATTTGAGGTTCGGGCCATGACTTCACGGCACCCAGCCTAACCGAGAGGCAGGCGTTCGGCACTTCCGAGGCGAAGTGATGCCGGTTTCAGATCGGCGGCCAGGGAATGACGGTGCGATCGTCCGGTGCGTCGGGGAAGAACTCGGCGGCGAGAAGCCGGTCGGCCCGGTCTTTCAGAGCCTGGATCTCGTCTGCCGACAGGCAGTCGCTCAGCTGCGTCCGCAGCCTCTCGTCCATGGCGGTGACTTCCTGAAGCGCATCGATCTCTTCGGCGCAGAACGAGGTGCGAGAGAAACCCCACAGAACGGTGCGCAGCTTCTCCTCATTGTGGAAGGTCAGTCCGTTGTCGATGCCGAAGACGCCGATGTCGGCTGCGGCGGTGCTCGGCAGGCAGCTGCCGGTGATGACATGACCGGCTTTGCGGTCGGCGTTGTTCGCGAGCAGGTCGAAGAAGGCGATGGAACGCAGGCTCTCGTCGACGGAATGGGAGAGTACGAGGTCGCGTCCGTCCTCGGTGCGCAGAGCGAAGATCGGTGTGTGATCGACGGGGATCGCGTTGACCGTCGACAGGGTCACGGCTTCGTCATCGTCGGAGGCTTCGACATAGGCCTGCAGGGATCCGCGGCCGACGGGCAGATCATCGCGCAGAACCGTCGGCGGAACGACCCCCAGGTCGAGTGCGGCGGAGAGTCGATACGCCGCCACCTCGCGCAGGGCCAGTGTCTGTGCCGGGAAATCGTGCAGGGGCCGTTCGCCCGAGATGGGTTTGTAGACAGCCTTGATCGCCCGGCCCTCGTGTTCGAGCACGAGCAGTCGGGTGTCGTTGCTGGCGCGTGGGATCGATCCCATCTCCGTCCAGTCCCCCGCAGCCAGCGCGTCGAGGAGAATCCCGTGGTCCATCACGGTTCAGGCGCGCGGGATCCCGTTGGCCCGGGGACACAGATGGCCATCGGGTTCGAGCGGGAGGGAGCAGAACGGGCAGTCTCCGCGTCCGGCGCTGACGACCTGTTCTCCGCGGCGGGCGAATTCTCGGGCGGCGGCTGCATCGAGGACGATGCGCAGGACTTCGCGTTCGACCTCGTCGTCATCGGGGTCGGCAGAAGTTCCGGCCTGGGCATCCGCCTCGGTGAGTTCGAAGCATTCGATGACGAGTTCGTGCTTGACAGTGTCCCAGCCCAGGCTCATCGTGCCGACGCGGAACTCCGGTTCGATGGGGACGTTGAGCCCGGCGTTGTCGATGAGATCGTCGAGCGCCGTCTGCGGCACCCGCGCCGCCGGATCCTTGATCATCACCATGTCGAGCAGCTCGGTGATCCGGTCGGAGAGGATTTCGACCTGCTCCTTCTCGACGACCACGGTCGTCAGCGCGTTGCCGGACTTCGCCTGGAGGAGGAACGTCCTCTCACCGGGGAGTCCGATTGTGCCGACGACGAAACGATCGGGTGTGGGGTGGTCGTACAGAGCTGCCATGTCTTCAGCCTAGTTCAAAGACTTACATGTCGGTCCGGCCTGGGATACATTTGAGTCATGAGCACTGATCCTCGTGAGGCCCTGGACGCATTCCTCGAAGCAGTGAGAGAGCACTACGCTGCATCCGCGCACCGCAACGGTGACCAAGACCCCCGAGTCGAAGCCGCTTATATGGCTTTGGCCGATGCCTTCGAAATCTACGAAGACGCGATCTACACCGCGTTCGATGAAGTCACCCCATTCGAACTCTTCGATGACGTCGAGGATGCCAAGGACGATGACGAGTTCCTCCTCGACGATGACGACGAGGACGTCTGAGACTTTCGCAGAGGGTCGGGCCCGCCGCTCTATGCCGACGGACCCCAGGAGATCTGGTCGAGCACCTCGGCGATCTCATCCGCCAGTTCGACCTCGCTGGCGTTAACCTCGGCCAGCTGTGCCGAAGTGCGCGGCGAGACCAGGGTGCTCGCGATACCGTGCTGCCGGTTGAAGGCCAGGGCGATGTCCAATGTCGACACGCCCAGAGCGGTCGCGGCACGACGGACGCCGGCAAGCACACGGTTCGACCGCTCGTCGAGGTAGGCACCGGCGTATTCGCTCAGCTCCCCCGCCAACCGCGAATCCTGGGGAGTCGCGTTCCGGTACTTGTCGGTGAGCACTCCGCGCCCCAGTCCCGCTCCGGCGATGAGTGAGACTCCCGCATAGTCGGCGGCCGGTCGGAGCTCTGCCTCGGCCTCACGGTTGAGCAGCGAGTATTCGGCGACGGCACACGCGACCGGAATCCCGGCCCCGCGCATCTCCGCGAGCTGCCAACCGGTGTGGTGGGACACGCCCACGTAGCGGATCTTCCCGAGAGTGAGCAGGGTCTCGATCGCCGATGCGGTCTCGGCACGGTCGACCTCGGCATCGAAGACGTCGAGGACGAGCACGTCGAGGTGGTCGCGACCGACTGTGCACAGCAGGGACTCGACGTGGCTGAGGATTCTGGAGCGCCCGAGTCCGGCCTCGATGTGGCCGGGTTCACTTACGGACACGCCCACCCGGGCCAGCAGCAGAATCTCTTCGGGAAGTCTCAGCCGTCCGAGCACCTCGGCGGAGATCGTGGCTGAGCTGGGCAGCTCGATGAGGTTGCCACCTGCGTCTTTGTACTCATCGACGAGGCGCTGGGCGACCTGGTCATCGACCCGGTGCCCCCACTCGAAGGTCCCGAGACCCACATCGCTGACGTCCAGACCGGTAGTGCCGAGGCGTTGGTGCTTCATGCTTCTTGAGGTTACCCGATGCTGCGACTACCGTGGTTTCGTTCCCACCTCATATTCTCAAGGAGTCGTATGTACGACTGGCTGGTCGCTGCCGTGCTCGGAATCGTGCAGGCACTCACCGAGTTCCTCCCGATCTCCTCCTCGGCGCATGTGCGCATCGTCGGCGAACTCATGCTGCCCGGTTCGGATCCGGGCGCGTTCTTCACCGCCATCATCCAGATCGGCACCGAGGCGGCCGTCGTCGTCT
Organism: Brevibacterium sp. MGP-B1; assembly: GCF_057766545.1. Classification (NCBI taxonomy): domain Bacteria; kingdom Bacillati; phylum Actinomycetota; class Actinomycetes; order Micrococcales; family Brevibacteriaceae; genus Brevibacterium; species Brevibacterium sp. MGP-B1. The sequence continues at coordinate 1,272,158 of NZ_CM173407.1, forward strand.
ACTTCTGGCGCGATATCGTCACGATCATCTCGAAATGGTGCAAGGCACTCGTCGGCAAGCATGATCGCAAGGACCCCGAGGTGCGCCTCGGTTGGCTCATCATCGTCGGTTCGATTCCCATCGTCATCATCGGCCTGCTCTTCCAGGACTACATCGAGGGTGCTCTGCGCAGCCTGTGGATCACCGCGACGATGCTCATCGTCTTCGGTCTCATCATCGGCGTCGCCGACTGGGCCGGGAAACGCGAACGCACCCTCGAGGACATGAACTGGGGTCAGGGCATTCTGTTCGGCTTCGCCCAAGCGCTGGCCGTCATTCCCGGCGTGTCACGCTCGGGCGGCACGATCATGGCCGGCCGATTCATGGGCTTCGATCGTCCTGCGGCGGCTCGCTACTCGTTCCTGCTCGCCATTCCCGCCGTCGTCGGTTCCGGTCTCTACGGTGTGGCGCAGACGCTCGGTCGCAGCGAGGCCATGGTTCTCGGCTGGGGACCGACGATCCTCGCCACAGTGATTTCGTTCGCTCTCGGCCTCGTCGTCATCCACTGGTTCCTCAAGTACGTGGAGACGAAGTCCTTCGCCATCTTCGTCTGGTACCGCGTGGCCCTGGGCATCGTCCTCTACATCCTACTCGGCACCGGAGTCCTCGCAGCAGTCTGAGTCCGCGTCTTTCGATTCGGGCTGTCGTCCGACACTCCAGCATCATCTGATCCCGGCATTCGCTCCTGAGTGCCGGGATCAGCGCATTCCGCCGCCGCCGACGGCGGCCGATTGGGCGAGTCCGGCGGCGGTCACCGACATCGCCGCGAGCACCGGACTGTCACCGGAGAAGTCGATGACCGTGAACGATCCGGGAGCGACGCTCAGACGCTGGAAATCGTCAAGGGGCATTCCCAGAGCGTCGGCGATGATCGCCTTGATGATGTCCCCATGGGAGACGATCATCGCCCACCGAGGCGGTGCCGACTTCCCGGTGCCCGCCGCGGGTTCTGCATCGGCCCGGGATTCGGCATCGGCACGTTCCTCCTCACGCAGCTGGGCCACGAGATCACGGACACGTGCTGTGGACCGGTCGGCCGCCTCGGTGATGGATTCCCCTCCGGGGAACCTGGCCTGCGACGCCGACTTCACAACTGTCGCCCACAGAGGTTCCTCGCCCAGTTCCTTAAGAGGTCGGCCTGTCCATTCGCCGTAGTCGAGCTCGACGACGGACTCATCGACGTCGATGCGATCGACTTCCGCCGTTTCGGCCGCGATCGATGCGGTCTGTTCGCAGCGCTGCAGGGGCGAATGCAGCAGCTGGGTGAAGTGCCGGTGCGGCAGCAGTTCGAGATTGGCCCGCAGCGCCCGGATTCCCTCATCGGTGAGGGACACGCCGGGGGCGCGTCCGGCCAGGATTCCGGAGACGTTGGCGCTGGAGAGGCCGTGCCGCAGCAGAACGATGACGGGCATACCCTCAAGATTAGCCCAGATCGTCTAGGGTGAGGCTATGAAACGTCAGCGTCCACGTATGACATACGAGTTCCGCAAGGTCTCGTTCTCTCGTGATGTGCCGCGGTCGGTCAGCCTGCAGGAACTCAACGACCAGGCGGAATACGGCCAGTGGGAGCTCGCCCGCACCCGCATCTCCGTCGGCGGAGTCCGCACCGTGTGGCTGCGCCGGAAGATCATGCCGTTGACGATGAGCAGCTGATGGGGTGAGATCGCCTTCCCTCGTTCCTGTTCTCACTGCCGGCCTCGTCACGATCACTGCGGGAGCGGCGATGTCCCTGCAGGGACGAGCGAACGGTCTGCTCGGGCAGGTGCTCGGTCACGCCGTCTTCGCCGCCCTCGTCTCGTTCTTCGTCGGCCTCCTCTGTGTCGGCATCGCCTTGGCTCTCTCGGCCCGATCACGTGCTGCCGGCCGACGTCTCATCGCGCTGCTGCGGGACCGTACGCTGCCCTGGTGGATGCTCCTCGGCGGCTTGAGCGGCTGCCTCGTCGTCATCGCACAGGCCACGACCATTCCGCGGATCGGCGTGGCCATGTTCACGATGGCGTTCGTCTCCGGCCAGGTCACCGGCGGGTTCATCGTCGATGCCACCGAGCTGCCGCCGGGCGGCCGTCAGCGAATGGGCATCCTGCGCATCCTCGGCGTGGTCATCGTCCTCGCTTCCCTGGCCTTCGCCGCCGGTGACCGGCTGCAGTCGGGGATTCCGCTGTGGACTCCCCTGCTCCCGTTCGTCTCCGGGGCACTGACAAGTGTGCAGCAGGCGTTCAACGGCCATATCCGGGCTGCCACCGATTCGGCGGTGGTCGCGACGACAGTGAACTTCACGGTCGGCTTCGCAGCACTCGTCATCGGCACATTCGTCCTGCTCGTGTCCGGAAATCCCTGGCGCGGATTCCCGACCGCGCCGGATCAGTGGTGGATTCTCCTCGGCGGAGCCTTCGGGGTGGTCTTCATCGCCCTGACGACCGTCACCGTAGCCAGGCTGGGTGTGCTGCTGCTCAGCCTGTTCGCGCTCTTCGGCAACCTCGTCGGGGCATTGGCCCTCGATGTGCTGCTGCCGATTCCCGGCTCCGATGTCACGGTGACCACGGTGCTCAGCGCCATCGGAGTGCTCATCGGGATCGTCGTGACGATTCTGCCGGTGCCGATCGGGCCTTCATCAGCGGTCAGGCCCAAATCACCGGTCAGGCCTTCATCAGGAAGTCGCCGAGGACCCGCGTCCCGAACTTGAGCGCCGAGATCGGCACTCTCTCGTCGACGCCGTGGAACATTGCCGGGAAGTCGAGGTCGCCGGTGAGCTGGAGCGGAGCGAAGCCGTAGCCGGTGATGCCGAGCTCGGCCATCGACTTGTTGTCCGTGCCTCCGGAGAGTGTGTAGGGCAGGACGTTCGCGCTCGGGTCGTCGGCGAGCAGGCTCTTCTGCATCTGTGCGACCAACGGAGTGTCGAACGGTGACTCGAGCGCCTCGCCTTCATCCTCGGCGGTGATGTCGATCCCCTCCCCCGCGAGTTCCTTGATCTTGAGCATGACGTCCTCGTGCTGTCCCGGCAGAGTGCGGCAGTCGACGTAGGCGGTCGCGGTGCCGGGAATGACGTTGTGTTTGTATCCGGCTTCGAGGAACGACGGGTTGGAGGTGTTCTGCAGGGTCGGTGCTACGAACTTCTCGACCGAACCCAGTTCGGCAAGCAGCTGCGGAATCGTCTCTGCCGTGAACTCGATTCCCGTGAGCTCCGAGACGCCTTCGAGCAGTTTCCGTGTGGCAAGGGGGATCTCCTGCGGCCACGGGTGGTTGCCGATCCGGGTGATCGCGGCGGCGAGCCGCGTGACGGGATTGTCGTCGTTGCGCTGAGATCCGTGTCCGGCGGTGCCGTGAGCGACGAGGTTGAGCCAGGCCAGCCCCTTCTCTGCCGTCTGGATGAGGTAGATCCGCTGGCCGCGGACGTCGACGGAGTAGCCGCCGACCTCCGAGATCGCCTCGGTGGCCCCGGAGAACAGCTCGGGACGGTTGCGCACCATATGGCGGGCACCGTAGTTTCCTCCGGCCTCCTCGTCGGCGAAGAACGCGATCACGAGGTCCCGACGCGGAGTGAGTCCCTGGCGGAGCATGGCGCGGACGGACGCGACGATCATCGCGTCCATGTTCTTCATGTCCACCGCTCCGCGGCCCCACAGCAGGCCGTCTTTGACGACTCCTTCGAAGGGGTCGACGCTCCAGTCCTCCGCGGCAGCCGGAACGACGTCGGTGTGGCCGTGGACGACGAGAGCCGGAGCCTCTGGATCGGAGCCCTTCACACGGGCGACGAGATTGGCCCGGCCTGGGGCGGATTCGACGATTTCGGACTTCAGGTCCACCTCGGCGAGCCAGGACGCGATGAGTTCGGCGGCCGGCAGCTCCGGATTGGCTTTGTTCCCGCCCCAGTTCTGGGTGTCGATGCGGATGAGCTGACGGCACAGTTCGGTGACTTCGTCCTCTGCGGCGTTGAAATCAAACACGGGACTCCCCTCGATGGTGGTTCGATCACGCGGCAGTGCTGTGATCGGCCTGACAGTCACCACCGTATCCCACCCGCGAGCCCGGCTCACAGACGAACGGGCGTAAACCAGCGGGTCAGAAATTCATCCGTGGTGATCGGGCTCGGGGCGGATGATCTTTGAACTGATCTTTGAACCCGCAGAAGCTGTCGTTGATGGCCCGGAAGCGAATACGAAAATGGCCTCCGGATCGAAATCCGGAGGCCATCTCCTCGTTGTGCGCGAAGGGGGACTTGAACCCCCACGCCCGATAAGTTGGGCACTAGCACCTCAAGCTAGCGCGTCTACCAATTCCGCCACTCGCGCTGGCAACAGAGATAACTCTACATGCGCGAAACGGTGTCGCAAAATCGAAATCGGCTTTTGTGACGCACTGCACTTATCACGCCATCATTCGAGGTGTGCCACCCGCGAGAGGACGTGCGGTTTGCCGTTCTTCAGGTCGAAGACGGCCGACTGCGCAGTCTCGTGACGACGCCCTTCGGTCAGCGCATAGCCGACCGTGCCGGGCAGCAGGATCGGCTTCGCGAAGGACACATCCCAGCGGTAGGACTCGAGCCGCGGATCCATTGCCGAGAACGCCCGGGAGGCGCTGTACATCCCATGGGCGATCTGCCGCGGGAATCCGAATCCCTTCGCAGCCAGACCGCTGAGGTGGATCGGGTTGTAGTCACCGGAGACCTTCGCATAGCGCTGACCGATGATCGGATCCAGACGCCACAGGGCACTGGGCTGCGGCGCCGTGAACTCGAGGTGCGGCACTTGTGCCTTCGGCTTGGCTCCGGAGAGCTTCCGCCCTTTGGCCAGGTACGTCGAGACCTCGTCCATCACGGGACGACCGTCGACCTTCGCCTCGAGCCGAACCTCGATCGTGGTGCCCTTCGTGTGCTCGAAGGGGCCGGCGAGCTCGAGGTGGAAGTCCACAACCTCGCCGAGGCGGGCCTGCGAATGCATGTCGACGCGATTGTGGATGTGGACCATCCCCATCATCGGCAGCGGCACTTCGGGGTCGGCCAGCAGCTGCATGCTCAGCGGGAAGCCGAGGATGTGCAGGTAGCCGGGGTGGACGATATCGTCCAGACCGTGACCGACGACGTGGGCGAAGCCCGCATAGGCGACCGGTTCGAGCGGAATGCTGCGATCGATCGCATGGTCGGGCAGCTCCGGACCGGTGCGCGGGCCCACCGGCAGGGTCTTGAGCAGGGCACGGGCATAGATGGGAAGCATCGATTCCGCCATCATGCACCCACCATGTTCTGACCGCAGACACGCAGCGTCTGTCCGTTGATGCCGCGGGCACCGCTGGATGCGAGGAAGCCGATGGCTTCGGCCACATCGACCGGCTGCCCGCCCTGCTGCAGGCTCGAGAGCCGGCGCGCGACCTGGCGTGTGAGAGTCGGCATCTTCGCGGTCATATCGGTTTCGATGAAGCCGGGTGCCACCGCGTTGATCGCTCCCCCGCGGGCGGCGAAGTCCTCCGCCGAGGCGGCCGTGAGTCCGATGACTCCGGCCTTCGAGGTCGCATAGTTCGTCTGGCCGCGGTTGCCCGCGATTCCCGAGGTCGAGGCCAGGGAGACGACCTGGGCGCCGTCGGCGAAGAGTCCTTTCTCCGCCAGGCGCGCATTGATCATCGTCTGCGCGGCGATGTTGACAGCGATGACAGAATCCCATTTGGCCGCGTCCATGTTCGCCAGCATCTTGTCGCGGGTGATGCCGGCGTTGTGGACGAGGATGTCCACGGGTGCTCCGAGCGCCTCGGTGATCTTGTCCGGGGCATCGGCTGCGGTGATGTCGAGCTGCAGCGACTTGCCGCCGATCCGGTTCATCACCTGCGCCAGCGCCTGCCCGGCCTGCGGCATGTCCACGCCGATGACGTATGCGCCGTCGCGGGCGAGGTTTTCGGCGATCGCGGCTCCGATTCCACGTGCGGCACCGGTGACCACGGCGGTGCGTCCGGCCAGCGGGCCGGCGTCACCGGTGGACATGAATTCGTCCAGGCTCAGCCGCTGACCGGCGTCCGAAGACACCGTGAGGAACTGGCCGGAGACATAAGCGGATTTGCCCGAGAGCAGGAACCACAGGGCCGCGTTCACCGAGGGTGCGGTGAGGTCGACGCCGTCGAGCAGGATTCCGTTGGCGGTCGCGCCGGCGCGCATCTCGTGGGCGACGGACCGGGTGAAGCCGGTGATGCCCTGGGCGGTGGCGGCCTGCTCCGGTGTCTGGTTCTGCGCATCCGGTGCGGTCGAGATTGTGATCACTCGACCGCAGGCGGCCAGTGAACGCAGGGCGGCGCCGATTTCGAGCACGACCGGTGACAGGTCGGCCGGGGACTGTGCATCGTCGAGGACGGCGATGACGGCCCGCAGCTTCTCACCGGTCTGGGCGTTGCGGCGGACCTCAAGTCCGTTCTCCAGCAGCTGATCGGCCAGCCCCTGGGCTCCGGGACCGGTGCCGAGGACGAGGACCGGCTTGTTCTCATAGGACGCCGGGGTGGAGCCGAAGCGGTTGAGTTCGACCGGCTGCGGCAGACCGAGGGTTTTGGCCACCTGTTTCAGTGGTCCGTTGACGAGGGAGAGATAGGTGTCTTTCATGCTGCCTCCACAATCGCAGTGAGTCCCTGTCCGCCTGCAGCGCAGATCGAGACCAGGGAGCGCTTCTTGCCGGTGGTCTTCAGGTGCTTGGCGGTGCTGGCGATGATGCGTCCGCCGGTGGCGGCGAAGGGGTGACCTGCGGCCAGGCTCGAGCCGAGCGGGTTGAGCCTGTCGCGGTCGATGGTGCCCAGTGCCGCATCCAGTCCGACCTTGTCCTTGCAGAACTCTTCGGATTCCCAGGCGGCCAGGTGCGAGAGCACGGTGGAGGCGAATGCCTCGTGGATCTCGAAGACATCGAAGTCGTCGAAGGTCAGCCCGTTGCGGGCCAGCAGCCTCGGAACTGCATAGGCGGGGGCCATGAGCAGTCCTTCGTCGCCGTCGACGAAATCGACGGCGGCGGCTTCGGCATCGACGAGGCGCGCCAGCGGGGTGAAGCCGTGTTCGGCGGCCCAGTCCTCACTGCCCAGCAGCACGGAGGAGGCGCCGTCGGTCAGCGGAGTCGAGTTGCCGGCGGTCATGGTCGCCTCGGTGGCGAGCTTCCTGCCGAAGACGGGGTTGAGCTTGGCCAGGGATTCCACGGTCGAGTCGGCCCGCATGTTCGTATCGCGGCTGACCCCGAGGTACGGGGTGGTGAGGTCATCGAAGAAGCCGGATTCCCATGCCGCGGCGAGGTTCTTGTGGGAGGCCACGGCCAGTTCGTCCTGTGCCTGTCGGCTGATGCCCCAGGCGGCGGTGGTGATCGCCTGGTGCTCGCCCATGCTCAAGCCCGTGCGCGGTTCGCCCGTGCTCGGTGCCTGCGGTGCGAGGTAGGCGGGGCGGATCTGGGAGGCGATCTTCGCCTTCTGCACCATCGTCTTCGCCCGGGTGAGCTCGAGGAGGATCTCGCGCATCGAATCGTTGATGACGATCGGAGCGTCGGACGTCGAATCCACGCCCGAGGCGATTCCGGATTCGATCTGCCCGGCATTGATCTTGTTGTGGAGGCTGACCACGGCTTCGAGGCCGGTGGCGCAGGCCTGACCGAGATCGAAGGCGGGGGTCGTCGGTGCCAGGGCGGAGCCGAGCACGGCTTCCCGGGTGAGGTTGAAGTCCTTCGAATGCTTGAGGACTGCACCTCCGGCGACCTCGCCGATGTTCTCTCCGGCCAGTCCGAAGCGGGCAACGAGCCCGTCGATGGCCGAGGTGAGCATATCGAGGTTCGTGGCCTTTGAGTACTGCTTGTTCGAGCGGGCGAAGGGAATTCGGTTGCCGCCGAGGATGACGGCGCGGTTGTTGGGAGCGGACATGTGCACCTCCGAGTGGTTGATTTAACTGATACCGACAGTACCTGATACTGTCGGTTACATGAAATCGATCACAGACGGTCGCTCGACGAGATGGCAGAAGCATCGCGATGAGCGTCGTCGCGAACTTCTGCGTTCCGTGCGGCTCGTCGTCGACGAATACGGCGACGATATGTCGATGGAGCAGATCTCGGACGCGACCGGGACGTCGAAGTCGGTGCTCTACCGATACTTCACCGACCGGGCAGGTCTGCAGGCGGCCATGGGCGAATGGGCGATGGGCGTCATCGTCCGGTCTCTCGATGAGGCCGCGGCCTCCTCGGCGAAGGGCGAGGGCTCGGCCGCGGCGCAGGAGTCCCTGGCCGCGATGATCCGCGCCTTTGTCACGCTCGCCGCGAATTCTCCGAACGTGTATCGCTTCTGCGACACCGCGGTCAATCGGTTCGCGCCCGAGGAGACCGGCGGTTTCTTCAATTCCATTGCCGGGCTGCTGGCCGAACGACTTGGCCTGAGCGGCGAACAGGCTCGGCTGTGGTCGGCCGGAGCGATCGGATTCGTCCGCGCCGCCACCGAGACGTGGCTGTCCCGACCGGACCGGCCCGAGGAGTTCGCCACCACCATCACACATTGGCTCTGGGCAACCCTGCCCGAACAACGAGGAGTAGAACAATGAAGCTGTCTCTTGACCCGAAAGCCATCAACGACGTCCTCGACGGACATTGGGCAGAAGCTCGCCGACGCGGGCGGACTCTGGCCGAAGAGCCGTCGACCCACGACGATCCGGCCGATGATCTCGACACCGCACGGGCGAAGACCCTCGAAGGTGTCATGATGATGGCCGAGACCGGACTGCCGATGACCGGACTGTCTCCGGAGATGGGCGGAAAGAACGAACACGCCACGAACGTCGCCGGGTTCGAAGAGACCGTCACGGCCAACCCGAGCCTGCAGATCAAAGCCGGCGTCCAGTTCGGACTCTTCGGCGGAGCGATCCTCCATCTCGGCGACAAGGAGCAGCATCAGAAGTGGCTGCTCGACGCTCAGTCCGGCCGTCTGCTGGGTTCGTTCGCCATGACGGAGATCGGGCACGGCTCCGATGTGGCGAACGTGGCGACCACCGCCACCTACGACGAGGCGACCGAAGAGTTCGTCATCGAGACCCCCTTCCGTGCCGCAACGAAGGAGTACATCGGCAACGCCGCCCGCGATGCCCGGGCCGCCGTCGTCTTCGCTCAGCTGATCACCAAGGGTGTCAAGCACGGGGTGCATGCCTTCTTCGTGCCCGTCCGCGACGATGCCGGTGAGCCGATGCCCGGAATCTCGATCGAAGACGACGGCTACAAGGGCGGGCTCAAGGGAGTCGACAATGGTCGCCTCGCCTTCGACTCCGTGCGGATCCCACGCACCAACCTGCTCAATCGCTACGGAGACGTCACCGCCGACGGCACGTACTCCTCCCCCATCGAATCGCCGGGACGCCGCTTCTTCACGATGCTCGGCACCCTGGTCCAGGGCCGAGTCTCGCTCGACGGCGCCTCCGTGGTCGCATCGAAGATCGCCCTCGACATCGCCGTGCGCTACGGACTCGAACGCAAGCAGTTCACGGCCGGCGATGACTTCGCCGAGACGACTCTGCTCGACTACGGCCAGCATCAGCGTCGCCTCATGCCGGCCCTCGCCGCCGTCTACGCCTCGGCGTTCGCGCACGAGAAGCTGCTGACCTCCTTCGAAGAGGTCTTCGCCGGAGCCGATGACTCCGAGGAGAACCGGGCTCTGCTCGAGACCCGGGCGGCTGCGTTCAAGGCCGACTCGACCTGGATGGCGCTCGACGTCATCCAGGAATGCCGTGAGGCCTGCGGCGGTGCCGGATTCATGGCGGAGAACCGCCTCGTGGGACTGCGCGCCGACCTCGACGTCTACGTCACCTTCGAAGGCGACAACACGGTGCTGCTGCAGCTCGTGGCCAAGCGCCTCCTCGGCGACTATGCCAAGGAATTCTCGAACCTCGACGTCGGAGGAGCCGCCCGCTTCATCGGCACCCAGGCCGCCGAACATACGCTCTACCGCACCGGTCTGGCCAATGCCGGACGGGCGATCTCGGATGCGCTGACCCCGAACCTCGGCGACAAGCGGATCAGGTCGGGACGCCTGCAGCGGACACTGCTCGAAACGCGACTGGAGGTCATGGTCGCCGGAGTCGCTCAGGCGCTGCGGCCTGCGACTAAGATGCCGGCCGCGCAGGCGGCCGATCTGTTCAACGTCCACCAGCATGAGCTCATCGAGATGGCACGCGCCTATGTCGAACTCGAGAAGTGGAAGGCGCTGGACGAGAGGATGAAGGAGCAGACCGACGCCGATCAGGCCAAGGCCTTCCGTCGTCTGCGTGACACCTACGGTCTCGGACTGATCGAGAAGCACATGGCCTGGCACCTCATGTACGGTCGCCTGCCGATGTCGCGTGCACGCCAGATCAACGAGACGCTGAACCGTCTGTGCAAGAAGCTCGCGGCCAATGCCCTCGACCTCGTAGAAGCATTCGGCTACTCGGATGTCCACCGTCGGGCCACCATCGCCTCCGGCGTCGAAGCCGAGCGTCAGGCAGAGGCCGCCGACTATTACCGTCGGGCGCGGGCTCATGAGGACTTCCCGGTCGACGAGAAGCAGCTGCGCAAGGCCGCGAAGAAGAAGGCGAAGGCCGCCGCACGGTGACCGCAGGCCCGTGATCCGGGCACACCAGAAGACCCCCGCATCGAACGGTCTGCGGGGGTCTCCTGGTGCTTGGGGAGATTCGGGACGCCGGCTGGCGACGGTGCTCGCTGCCAGACTGTCCCGACGGTCTCAGTCGTCGCCAGCCAGCCCCGACGGTCTCAGTCGGCAAGGAAGTCGGCGAGCACCGCGGAGATCTTCTCTGTCTCGGTGAGGAACCCGTCGTGACCGACCGGGGAGTCGATGATGTGGTGTCGCACTCTCCCCGGCAGCGCCTCGGCGAGGATGCCCACCTGTTCCGGCGGGAACAGCCGATCCGAGGACACGGAGACCACGAGGTTGTCGGTGCAGGCGTCGGCCAGTGCCACCGTGAGGTCCGAGGAGCGACCTCGGCGCACATCATGGTCGCGCAGGGCACGTGTGAGCACGATATAGCTGTGCGGATCGAACCGGGCGGTGAGCTTCTTGGCCTGATGGTCCAGGTACGAGGTCACCTCGTAGTAGTCCTCCGAACGCAGCCGACGGGAGAAGCGTTCATTGAGGTCGGCATCGTTGCGATACGTCAGATGCGCGATCTGCCGGGCCAGGCCGAGACCATGACTGGGGAAGCTGCCGACGGCCGAATAGTCTCCGGAGTAGTAGTCGGCGTCGAGTTCGATTGCGCGTTCCTGCATCATCGCCCAGGCGATCTGGTCGGCTTCGCAGAAGGCCGGTGCGGCGATGACCGCGCATTTGCGGACCTTCCGGCTGTCCAACAGAGCGAACTCGAGCGCTCGCGCGCCTCCCATGGATCCGCCGATGACGGCGACCCAGGAGTCGATGCCGAGGATCTGGGCGAGATTGTGCTCCAGGCGTGCCATGTCGCGGATCGAGACCCGAGGGAATCGGGAGCCGTAGGCCAGGCCGTCATCGTAGGACGACTGCGGCCCGGTCGTTCCCGAGCAGCCTCCGAGGGAGTTCGCACACACCACGAAGTACTTGTCGGTGTCGACGGCTTCCCCGGGTCCGACGACACCCGCCCACCATTCGGTGACGCGGGTGTCGCCGGTCAGAGCATGCTCGATGAGGATCGCATTGGACCGGTCGGCGTTGAGGGCGCCGAAGGTCTCATAGGCGATCTCGACCGTGCCGAAGGTGTGTCCCGAGTCCGTGCCGAAGCCGAGGATCCGTTCGACAGAAGTGCTCTGGGTGGTCATCTCAGGCCGCGGTCTGCGCCTTCGCCGCAGCTGCCGCGAAGCCCTTGTCGAGGTCGCCGATGATGTCGTCGACACCTTCGATGCCCACGGACAGGCGGACCAGTGCCGGGTTGACTCCAGCCGCCTTCTGGGCTTCCTCGTCGAGCTGAGCGTGCGTGGTCGAGGCCGGGTGGATGACGAGCGAGCGGACGTCGCCGATGTTCGCCACCAGCGAGTGCAGTTCGAGGGCGTCGACGAAGGCCACAGCAGCGTCGTATCCGCCGGCGATGTCGAAGGCGAGCACCGAACCCACACCGTTCGGCAGGTACTTCTTGGCCAGTCCGTTCCAGGGGCTCGACTCGAGTCCGGCGTAGGCGACGCGGTCGACCTGGCTGTGAGCCTCGAGGTAGGCGGCGACCTTGTTCGCGTTCTCCACGTGGCGCTCGATGCGCAGGCTCAGGGTCTCGATGCCCTGGGCCAGCAGGAACGCGTTCGTCGGGCTGAGCGAGGGTCCGAGGTCGCGCAGGCCCTGCACGCGAGCCTTGAGTCCGAAGGACACGTTCACTCCGAAAGCTCCATCGGCGCCGAGGTCGCGAGCGAAGACGAGTCCGTTGTAGGAAGCGTCGGGTTCGTTGAAGCCGGGGAACTTCTCCGGCTGTGTTCCGTAGTCGAAGTTGCCGCTGTCGACGAGGACACCGGCAACGGAGTTGCCGTGGCCGCCGAGGTACTTCGTGGCCGAGTGGAGCACGACGTCGGCGCCGTGCTCGATCGGACGCACGAGGTAGGGGCTGGCGAGGGTGTTGTCGACGATCAGCGGCACACCGGCATCGTGAGCGATTCCGGCGATCGCCTCGATATCGAGGATGTCTGAGCGCGGGTTCGACACGACCTCGCCGAAGAGGAGCTTCGTGTTGTCCTGGATCGCGTTCTTCCACGCCTCGTGGTCGTCGACATCGACGAAGGTGGTCTCGATGCCGAGCTTGCGCAGGGTGACGTCGAGAAGGTTGACGGTTCCGCCGTAGAGGCTGGAGCTGGCCACGATGTGGTCACCGGCTCCGGCGACGTTCGTGATCGCGAGGAAGGCCGCAGACTGGCCCGAGGCGGTGAGGACGCCGTGGACGCCGCCTTCGAGATCGGCGATGCGGTTCTCGACGACCTCGTTCGTCGGGTTCGTCAGGCGGCTGTAGACGGGGCCGACATCGGTGAGGGCGAAGCGCGCTGCGGCGTGGTCGACGTCGTTGAACACGAACGAGGTGGTCTGGTGGATGGGCAGGGCGCGCGAACCGGTGGTCGGATCGGGAACCTGTCCGGCATGGATCTGTCGGGTTTCGAATGCCTGGGTCATGGTGACTCTCCTGTATGAGTGCGGTGGCGGTGTCGCTGGTTGAGGCGATGTGATGTGTCTACTGTCATCGACTTCGCCGGCTGGCACCCGCCTGTGTGTCATGTTGGCGTCATCGTGTGTCATGTTTCGTCACACCGTGCCGTGCAGCTGTCATCTGGCATGCCTGGGTCGTGCTGTCATCGGGCACTGTCTTCATCCAATGCCTTCATCGCGTACGGGCGATGCCCTTGTCACACGTGTGCAGTGCCGACGCTCACCGGAAGTTCCGCGCCTTCGTCGGCAGCTGCACTTCCAGGGGGATGAGTTTGTGCGCGTAGAGGCTGACCACGTCTCCCCCGCGCTGGATGAGTCCGGTGACGACGAGGGCGTTGCGGGAGGTCGCGACCGTGCGGAAGCGTTTCATCAGCCCGGCCGTGGCTACGACGTTGAGCATCCCGAATTCGTCTTCGAGGTTGATGAAGGTGATCCCCGAGGCGGTGGCCGGGCGCTGCCGATGGGTGACGATCGCGGCCACCGTCATCCGAGTTCCGTCCTCCGCACGCGCCGCATCCGCGGTCGATGAGTATCCGCGGGCGCTCAGCGTCTCGCGCATCATCTCCGTGGGGTAGCCGTCGACGGTGATCCCGGTGGAGAAGAGTTCGGCCAAGGTCGTATCGAAGGCGTCCATGGTCGGCAGGCTCGGCGCCGAGTCCACGCTCGCCGTTCCCGGCAGCAGCCCCGGATGGGCACCGGCGACTCCCCCGGCCAGCCACAGGGCCTGCCGTCGGTCGAGGTCGAATCCGGACAGGGCCCCGGCCGTGGCCAGCGATTCCAGGGCCTGCTTGCCGATGCCGGTGCGTTCGCCCAGGTCCGCCACCGAGGCGAAGGGAGCGATCTCGCGTTCGGTCACGATCACCTCGGCGAAGGAGCCGACATGCGCGACCGTGTCCAGTCCCAAGCGGATCCCCAGCTCCCCCGCCGAGGCGGTCGTGTCCTTGTCCTCCCCCGCTGAGGCGGTGTCCCCATCCCCTGCCTCGGCGACCCGTTCGAGGTCCGTGGCCGCCTGGGACCGGCGGATGTCGACGGGCAGGATCGGCACTCCGTGCCGGCGAGCATCGGCGATGAGCGACTGCGGGGAGTAGAAGCCCATCGGCTGGCTGCGCAGCAGACCGGCGGTGAAGGCGGCGTGGTGATGGTATTTGAACCAGGCGGACTGGTAGACGAGGTTCGCGAAGCTGATGGCATGCGATTCGGGGAATCCATAGTTCGCGAAGGCCGCGATGGTGGAGAAGATCGTCTCGGCGGTCTCCGCGTCGACTCCTCGCCCCATGGCTCCGGTGCGGAACTTCTCGGCGAGTTCGGCCATCCGCTTCTCCGACCGACGGGAGCCCATGGCCTGCCGCAGCCGGTCGGCATCGGCACCGGTGAACCCGCCGACGTCGATGGCCATCTGCATGAGCTGCTCTTGGAACAGAGGGACCCCGCAGGTCTTGGCCAAGGACTTCTCGAGCAGCGGGTGGAGGTATTCGACCTCATCCAGACCCTGCCGTCGACGGATATAGGGGTGGACGGAGCCGCCTTGGATCGGCCCCGGTCGGATGAGGGCGACCTGGACGGCCAAGTCGTAGAACTTCTCCGGGCGCAGCCGGGGCAGGGTGGCCAGCTGGGCGCGGGATTCGACTTGGAAGACCCCGATCGCGTCGGCGCGGCAGAGCATCTCGTAGACGGCTTCGTCGTCGTCATCGATCTCTGCCCGGTCGATGAGGACCCCGGTGTGACGGTGGACGAGTCCGACCATCTCGTGCAGGGCGGTGAGCATGCCCAGACCGAGCAGGTCGAACTTGACCAGGTCCATGGCCGCGCAGTCGTCCTTGTCCCATTGGACGACGGTGCGGTGGCCCATCGTCGCCTTCTCGATCGGCACGACTTCGCCGATGGCACGGTCGGCCAGGATCATCCCACCGGAGTGGATGCCCAGATGGCGCGGTGAGCCGAGCAGATCCTCGGCGACATTGAGCACCGGTGCGGGCACCGGTGAGTCCGCGGCATCGGGCAGGCTCGACCACCGGTTGCTCGACTTCGAGAACGCATCCTGCTGGCCGGGGGCATAGCCGAGGCTGAAGGCGGCGTCCCGGATGGCCGATTTCGCGCGGTAGGTGATGACATTGGCGACCTGGGCAGCCCGGTCACGGCCGAAATGGTCGTAGACGTATTGGATGACCTCTTCGCGGCGGCCGGATTCGATGTCGATGTCGATGTCCGGGTATCCCTTGCGGTCCGGGGACAGGAACCGGTCGAAGAGCAGTCCGTGTTTGACGGCGTCGACGGCGGTGATGCCGAGGACGTAGCAGACCGCGGAGTTCGCCGCCGAACCCCGGCCTTGGCAGAAGATGCCCATATTGCGGCAGAACTCGGTGATGTCGAAGACGATGAGGAAATAGCCGCAGAAGCCCAGTTGGGCGATCATGTCCATCTCCCGGTCCAGCTGCTCCCAGGCCCGCGGGTGCTCTGCTCGGGATCCGTAGCGGGTGCGGCCGCGTTCGGCGATGAGGCCGCGCAGATACGTCTCCCCCTCGGTCTCATCGGGCATCGGCGCCTTCGGCAGGTCGGGGCGGGCCGAGGAGAGGACGAAGGAGCAGTCCTGACCGATCCGCACCGCATTGTCCACAGCCTGCCGCGGGAATCGGGCGAGCATCTCCTGGCCGGTGTGGATGCGTGCACTCGCCGTCGCCGGCAGCCATCCGGCCAGTTCGTCCAGGGACTTCCGCGACCGCACCGAGGCGCGCACCTGAGCCGACTTCCACTCGGCCCGGGTGGCGAAGTGGACGGCATTGCTGGCAATGATCGGCAGGCCCGTCCGCTGGGCCAGATCGCCGAGGTGGCGCAGCCTCTCGTCGTCATCCGGGGTTCCGTCCCGGCTGAGTTCGACGGCGACCCGGTCGGGTCCGAAGAGTGCGGTGAGTTCGCGCAGAGCGCTGAGTCCGCCGTCATCGTCGCCCAAGGCTCGTCGCAGCGGTCCTTTGCGGCAGCCGGTGAGGATCATCCAGTCTCCGTCCTCTGCCGCGAGTTCTTCGAGGTCGAAGAGCGGACGGTTCTTCTCACCGCGCAGGTTCGCCTCGGTGATGACCTGAGAGAGCTGGTGGTAGCCCTCGACGCTGCGGGCGAGGACGAGCAGGTGGGTGGCATCGGGGTCGGTCTGTCCGGGGATCTTCTCGGCCAGCCCGATGGACAGTTCGGAGCCGAACACGGTGTCCAGCCCCACCTCGGCGGCGGCATGGGCGAAGCGGACGGCACCGTAGAGTCCGTTGTGGTCAGTCAGCGCCAGGGAGCTCAGCCCGGCGGCCGCGCCGGCGGCGACGAGCTCTTCGGGGTCGGAGGCTCCGTCGAGGAAGCTGAACTGGGAGTGCACATGCAGCTCCGCCCAGTCGACCTGCTTCCGCAGCAGTCCCGGTCCACGGTTCGGCCCCTGAGCGCTGCCGGCGCCTGTCGGCTCCTGATAGCGGCTGCGTCCGTCCGAACCGCCGGGGCCGACCGAGACTTGGTAGCGGTCGGGGCGGGAGAACGCAGGAGCGTCGGAGCCGTCGGCGTGCTTGTCGACAGGCTGTTTTCCTGCCGGGTTCTCACCAGCAGGCTGTTTGTCCGCCGGGGAGGGCGGGATGTCCTTGCCCTCGAGGCGGCGGGCCAGCTTCGACCACGGTGTGCGCGGGTTCGAGAATCCCATCGGGATCTCCTCCTCTCAAGTGGGGTCGTTCTCTCAGTTGGGGTCGTTGGTCAGCAGGTTGCCGGTCAGCGGTAACGGCCGGTGAGGTACCACTGACCGTGCTCTTTGCTCAGCAGAAGAGCTCGGCCGGCATCGGTGACCACCTGCAGCCGGGTGCGGTAGACGGCTCGGTTCGGGTCCCACCATCCGGATTCGATGGGCCAGGAACCGGAGTAGTCGGTGATGGTCTCGGTCTGCCCGGTGGGGAATCTGATTGTCGCCGGGGCCGCACCCAGACCCGAGGGGCGCGCTTCCACCGGTGAGCCGTCCGCGGCGAGCACGTCGACGGCGGAGTGTTCGACGGTCGTCGGACGGGGTGCGTGCAGAGCACCGGGCCAGGGAGCGGCAGGGCTGCGTTCGGGAACGGACGCCTGCTGCCACGGGGTCCACAGGTTCGTCTCTGCCGGGTCCCACCCGCCTTGGATGCCCGGAACCAGGACGGCATCGGGACCGAACAGTCCCTGCAGACGCTCGAGTGTATGGGTGATCTGCCCGGTGTTCTCGTCGAACAGGCTGCGTGTGGCACCGATCGGGGTGGTCAGTTCGGCCGCGATGAGGCGCAGCGCGATGATGCCGTCGTCGGAGAAGTCCTCGGCGTCGGGCGCCGGCTCGTCGACGATGTCGAGTTCCTGCGGGTCAGGCTGTGCCGTGCGGGGATTCTGTCCCGGAGGCGAACCCCGGCCCACTCCCGCCAGCCAGCCTTCGGCCTGCCACCGCAGGCGGTCGGCGATCGCGTTCTCCTGCATGTCCTCGATCCGCCAGGTCCGGGACGAGGACTGGCCGCCCGCGGCATCGAGTTCGATCGTGATCTGGGTGCAGACCAGCCCCTGTCTGCGCACCTTGGCCAGCAGGTCGGCACCGAGCTGGCGGGCGAGGAAGCCGAGGGTGTCGCTGCGGGTCGTCGGGGCATCGAGGTCGAGTTCGACGTCGAGCTGTTCGCCGCGGACATGATCGGCGAGCGGGGCTCCTGCCCGCCCGGAGGCCAGGTCGTGCAGATGCCGACCGAAGGCGCCGAAGCGTGCGTTCACGTCTTTGGCCGCGAGCCGAGCGAGGTCACCGAGGGTGCGCAGCCCCAGCTGCAGGAAGACCTCGATCAGCGCGGTCGCCTCGGCGCCGGCGTATTCCAGGGTGGTGATCGGCTGGGCGGAGAGGAAGTCCACGGTCTGTCCGGGTTCGACGCGGCGCGCCTGTCCGGCGGCGAGGACCGCGGCGAAGACGGTGTCGGCGATTCCGGGGAAGAACTCCCATCCGGTGTCATCGACGAGGGCCGAGACCAGTGTCTCGACAGCATCGGCTTCGTCGGCGTAGCCGTGTCTGAGCGAGTCGAGAGGGACTGCCAATGTACCCGGGCTGAGCAGAGTGAACCTGGCGACGAGGTTGTCGAGGGCACCGACCCCGGCACTGAAATGGCAGTTGTCGGCCTCTTCGTCCCAGACCGCGACGTGGGCTTCCGGACAGCGGTATCCCACGGCACGTTTGTTGTTCCCGGCGGTGATTCCGGCGGCACGGGCCGGAGCATTGGCGGCGATGACCTTGCCGGCGTGGAGGACCGCGACAGGGCGGCCCGGTGCGATGTCGTGTTCGACCGCTGCGGCCACCGCCGGCCAGTCGGGAACGGTGAGCACGAGGGTGCGGCCGGACTCATCCGACATGGCTGATCACCTGCCGCAGCTGTGTGATCGTCGACCACCGCGGATCGTCGGCCGTGTCCGTGGCCGGATCTGTGCCCAGATCCGTTGCCGAGGCAATGGACGCTCCACTGTCTGCCACCACTTCCAGCGTCCCCGCGGGGACGCTGGCGGGAGTTCCTGACGGCCCGGGCAGCAGGAACCGGTGGGTTCCCGTCTGTGAACGAGCACGGACGAGGCAGGACTGCAGACGGCCGTGACCGTGTTCGGCACCCGACCAGCGGGTGTCGGTGATCTCGATCTGCTCCGTACTGCCGGAAAGAGGTCGGAGGCTGATGAGGCTCATTCGTCGTTCACGGATCTTCGCCAGGAGTCGGGCCCGTTCCGAAGCACTCGGGGCGAAGCCGGGGTCGACGAGGATGATGTCGAAGGATTCGATGAGGATCGAAGCCACTCGCAGCCAGTCCTCACCAGGGGTCGCGAGGTTGACGAAATGGTCGAGATCGACACCGAGGTCGGCGATCGAGGACACGGACGGTTCGCCGAGCCCGATGCCGGCACACCACTTCTGTTCCCGGGTCGCCGCAGCGATCGTCGCCAGGCCGCAGCTCAGCGACAGCTCACCGGTGACGGTGACGAGTTCCCCACGCGGCAGACCGCCGCGACGGAACAGCGGAGAGAGCACAGGATCCACCGGATGGGGTGGGATCTTGTCGAACAGTGCCGCAGCCGTGGAGATCCCCGTCTCCCGACTGAGCTGTTCGATGACCGGTGCTGCTGACATGACATCCATTATCGAACTGGTGTTCTAAATTGGCAAGATTCAGACAACAGCTCTGCCTTCCCGGGCGTGTCGCCATTCGGCTTCGAACATCCATGGGATACAGAGGCCGAGGTCAAAGCCGTAACCGCCGCCGACAGTGCCGGGATCGGCCGCTTTCGTAATCTGCCTGACCTTGGCAACGCGAACCGCCGTGTTGAACATCATCCGTCCCCTCACCCGGCTTTCCAGAGGAAGCAGCTGGGAGCCGTCGGGCAAGTAGAAGGCAAAGGCGGCGGGACCGCGCATCGCTCCAGCGAAGTCCGCTCCGGTGCGTTCGATGCGCAGCTGGTATTTGTGCACCACGGTGTGATGTCTGCGACAGAGCAGGATGAGATTGTCAATATCGGTCCTCCCGCCCTGCGACCAGGGGCGGATATGGTGGGCATCGCATCGCCTGCGGGCGCGACAGCCGGGGAATTGGCAGCAGACATCACGCACACTCAGCGCCATTCGCTGTCGTCTGCTCACCAGACGCTTCGAGCGCCCGAGCATGAGGACGTCGCCTCCGGCGTCCTTGATCGCCCCGCTGATCAGCGCCTCGCAGCTCAGGCGCTCCGCCGTCGCCGCAGTGATTCCGCCGAACCCTTCGATCCGGCAGGTCGTATCCGCGCATCCGCTCGGCGTCCCCGCGGGGACGTTTCCCTCGACTCCTGCCGGGCCGTCCGGTTCGCCTTCCGTCCCCGCGGGGACGCAGACGGCGGCCGCCGGCTTTGCGGGGATGCTGAGCAGAGGGGGCTTGAACGCGGGCGCGGCTTCCATCGTGGCGCCGCTGCGGGTGATCACCTCTGCGGAGGCATGAACGAGCAGTCGGGCACGATCGGCGTCGATCGAACCCGTGGGCTCGGCACGAGGGAAGGCGTGGATGATCTCCATCAGGCACATGACCTGGGAGACCGGCTCATAAGGAGCCTCGTCCGCTTTGCCGCCCTCGCCCGCAGCCCCCTCCTCATCGGAACCGCCGTCATGGACGGGACGTTCGAGAACCTGGCGGGCGGCGTCGAGCATCGCGGCGATCTCTGCGGCGTCGTCTTCCTCGAGTTCGATCGTGATCCGGGTCCGACCGGGTGCCACCTGACGCATGCTCACACTGTCCTGAGCCAGGTACAGCGGGAACGGGCCGTTGTCGATCTTGTCGGCCAGCTGCTGGTAGTTCTGCGAGATCCGGCTGATCTGGCTGCCGGTGGCGAGGGTGGCCAGACGCAGCGCCTCATCGTCGCCGATCCGCTCCCCCAGTCGGGTCACTTCCCTCACCTTTGAGAAGCTGACATCACCGCCCGCCAGACTCTTCTTCACCTTCGGCATGTCCCGCAGAGCCTTCATCACGCGCACATACTCCCGAGCCGTGTGCATGCTCACCGACGCCACATGCATCACCCACTCGGTCAGGGTTTTCACACCGACCCATTCGGCCCACAATCCCCGCCTCTCGACCTCGTCGATGAGGGTGATGACGCGGGCATGGCAGAAAGAGATGCATGAGATGTTGCGTCGGATATCCGTCACGATCTGCCCACAGGTGAGGGTGCTGGGGTCCACATCGGCGTCGGCCCCTCCATAGTCCTTCGGATCGACGCTCAACCCCTCGAGCTCCGCGGTCTCGGCTGCGCGCGGTCGGGTCGATTCCTGTGCAGCCGAACTCGCTCCTGCCTCATCCCACCGAGACGTGTTCTGCTGTCCCTTGCCCCACGGTCCCGAGCCTGCCCATGCCTGAGCGGACGGAATTCCGCTCTGGCTTGCCGAGGCCACGGCCGCTTCCCTCACACGTCTTTCCCATTCCATGTCCTCGCCCCACGGATCGACCTGATCTTCGTTGTGCATGGCTTCGCTCCTCGTGCCGTTCGGCCTCGCAGCCCCCATGACCACCGACCGTGCTCCCACTCTAGAACTCGGCACTGACACGAGAATTTCCTCTAAGGCAAGCTGAACCGATTATTCATTTGTCATCTTCGATTCTTTTTCGTTTCTGCTGGTGATGGCTGCACACCTGCCGAAGCCACCCAACTTGTTCCCGCCGACGCGCTCGCGTCAGTGCGTCCGGGTAGGGTGGCGTCATGACCGACGGCACAAATGGCACTTCGTCCCGCGAAGCGGCCACGCGTGATTCCTATGATGCGATCGCCCGGACCTACACGGAATGGGTCGCCGATGAGCTCACCGCCAAACCGCATGACCGGGCCGTCCTCGGGGCTTTCTCCGAGCTCGTCCTCGGCACCGGCTCGACGGAGGTCCTCGACCTGGGCTGCGGGCCCGGTCGCATCACCACGTTTCTCGCCGCCCTCGGACTCGAACCGCGCGGACTCGACCTCTCCCCTGCCATGATCGAACTCGCTCAGGGCCTCTATCCGACGCATCAGTTCGACGTCGGGTCGATGACCGCCCTGCCCTATGCCGATGCGTCCTTCTCCGGTCTCGTCGCCTGGTACTCGACGATCCACGTCCCGGACGATGAGCTTGTCCTCACCTTCGCCGAGGCGGCCCGTGTCCTTCGTCCGGGCGGCTGGTTCCAGTTGGCGTTCCAGCTCGGGGACCGTGTCGATCATTTCTCCGATCTCGCCGGCTTCGACGTCGATCTCGACTTTCACCGCCGCTCGATCGCTGACGTGCTCACCGCTCTCGAACCGCACGGCTTCATTCCTGCCACCCGCCTCGAACGCGAACCCGACCGGACCGGTCGCTTTCCGGAGGCGACCAGGCAGGGGTACCTCCTCGTTCGTAAGGCCGACCTCTGAGGTGAGAAGATGAGGGAGATATGAACATCGACATCGTCTTCCACACTCCCGAGATCCCCGGCAACACCGGAAACGCCATCCGGCTCGCCGCGGTCACCGGAGCCCATCTGCATCTCGTCGAGCCCCTCGGCTTCGACCTCTCCGACGCGAAGCTGCGCCGCGCCGGTCTCGACTATCACGACCTCGCCCATGTCACCGTCCATCCATCGATCGACGAACTCTGGGGCCGCCTCGGTGAACGTCGGGTGATCGCGTTCAGCACGCATACGGACAGTTCCTTCGCCGAGGTGGACTACCAGGACGGTGATGTCCTCCTCTTCGGGCGCGAGTCGACGGGACTGCCCGACGAGGTCGTCAACGACGAGCATGTGGATATGACGGTGCGGATTCCGATGCTGCCGGCACGCCGTTCGCTCAACTTGGCGAATTCGGCATCCATCGCCATCTACGAAGCCTGGCGTCAGCACGGCTATGCAGGGGCCTGAACCCGCGTAGACTTCTTCGCGAACGCTTTACCTGAAAGGACCACTATGACCGCAAAGGTGCTCACTGTCGCCGGATCCGATGTCTCCGGAGGAGCCGGACTCGAAGCCGATCTGAAGATGTTCGACGAATACGGGGCCTTCGGCACTGCCGTCGTCACCTGCATCGTCACTTTCGATCCCGATGACGGATTCGCCCATGTCCTCGAGTTCATCGAGCCCGAGGTCGTCACCCGTCAGCTCGAATCGACGCTGGCGGTGCACGAGTTCACCGCCATCAAGTCCGGAATGCTCGGCTCCGTCGATTCGGCACTGGTCCTCGCCGAAGAGCTGAAGACCAATGATCTGCCGTACGTCTTCGATCCTGTGCTCGTGTGCAAGGGCGCAGGCACCATGGTCGATCTCAAGGATCTCTTCGTCGAGAACCTCGTGCCTCTGGCCACCGTCGTCACCCCGAACCTCGAAGAGGCCGCGACCCTGGCCGGGGTCGACCCCATCGACTCCGTCGAGGGCATGATCGAGGCCGCGCAGATCATCCACGGGCAGGGCGCGAAGAACGTCGTCGTCAAGGGCGGAGCCCGTCTCGCCGGGGACGATGCCATCGACATCCTCTTCGACGGAGAGACCGTGACGACTCTGCGCTCGCGTAAGGTCAACAACAAGCTCGTCAACGGCGCAGGATGCTCCTTCGCCTCCTCGATCGCGGCAGGAATCGCCACCGGTCTCGACATCAAGGACGCTGTCGTCTCTGCCAAGGAGAAGGTCGCTCACGGAATCGCGAACTGCCTCGACAATGCCACCGGCGTCGCCTCGCTCTACCATCCGGCGGCACGGGTGAGTCCCTCCTCCGAGGTCTCAGTCACCGTCGACTGATCACTGTTGCCATGGTTGCGTCCCCGCGGGGACGCAACCCGGCACGGTTCCACGGGGCCGTCGTAACGGACAGAACTGTCGTCACGGACACTGCGGCCCGCAGACAGCAGATTGCCCCGCACACCTGATCGGTGTGCGGGGCAATCTGAATAAAGCTGTTGGGAACGCCCGAGATCAGCGCTTGCCGAAGCCCTTGTAGCGGTCCTTGAACTTCTCCACGCGGCCGGCGGAGTCGAGGATGCGCTGCTTGCCCGTGTAGAACGGGTGCGAAGCGGACGAGATCTCGACGTCGATCACGGGGTAGGTGTTGCCGTCTTCCCACTCGATGGTCTTATCGCTCTTAGCGGTGGAGCGGGTGAGGAACTTGGTGCCGGAAGCCAGATCGTTGAACACGATCGGCGCGTATTCCGGGTGGATGTCCTTCTTCATTTTCTTACCTCTGCTGAATTCTTTCAGGCGCCTGATATGAGTTGAACTCATCTGCCAGTGCCCGAATTCGTCTGCTGGACACGCTCCGAACCGTAGGAACCGGACACGGAGCGACAGTCAATTCTAACCGATGGGCCCGGACAAAGCGATTCGACACGGATCTCCTAAACTGTGGCCATGAGCACAAAGGAACGCATCTCCACCCAGTTCACCCTGCAGCCGGCCGCGGAAGCGCCCGAACTCCTCGCCGAGGCCACCGCGAAGGCCCTGCCGACGGTCTCCGGCGATGTCGATGTCTTCGCCATCGACCCGCAGATCGCGGACACAGCAGCTCTCCTCGGTGCCGCGGATCTCCCGCCGGCCACCTCGGCGAACTGCGTCCTCGTCGCGGGTTCGAGGGGCGGTGAGGAGCGCATCGCCGCATGCATGGTGCTTGCGAACACCCGCGCCGATGTCAACAAGCGGGTCAAGAAGCTCCTCGATGTCCGCAAGGCCTCGTTCCTGCCGCTCGAGCGCGCCGTGAGCGAATCCGGGATGGAGTACGGAGGTATCGGACCGATCGGCCTGCCGGAGAATTATCGGGTGCTCATCGACTCCCGTGTCGCCGAGTCCGACGAACTCATCATCGGTTCCGGTATCCGCGGCTCCAAGCTGCTCCTCTCCGGTTCCACTCTCGCGTCCCTGCCCGGCGCCGAGGTGATCGAGGACTTGGCCAACGACATCGACTGACACTCGTCAGCTCAGTCCTGCACGGTCGATGACGAAGTCGATGAGCGGGGCGTAGAGGTTCGGCACGACGTCGTCATCGAGTGGGATGGTCGCTTCGATCTGCCCCTGCGCCTCAGCGACGAAGAGCGCCGGATCGTTGCAGTCGGCGTATCCGATGGTCCGCAGTCCCCTGCTCGAGGCGGCACCGGCCCACCCGTGGTCGGCGACGACGAGGTCGGGGGCGGATCCGCCGCGGGCGGCGATATCATCGAGCAGCGTATGCATCGGCTCGGCCAGGTGCGTGTGCGGACTGCCGCCGTGCAGGTGCCAGGTCCACACGTTGTTGATCTGTCGGACGTCCCCGCCGATCTCCGGGACCGGGATGAAGTGGTCTCGGATGTCGATGACGGCGCCGGCGTTTTTCGCCGCGGTGGCAATTGCCATATGCACGGGCAGCAGTCCTGCCGGATGTCCGGTGGCGAAGAGGATCCGGCCGCCAGCGCGGGCGACCTGGCCGACAGCCTCGGCGAGTTTCTCCAGAGCGTCGATGCAGGCGTCTGTGGAGATCGTGTCCACGCCTTCGACGAACTCGGGATCGGGCCGCAGGCCGCAGCGCTCGACCATGAGCGCGAACACCGAGTCGAAGTCCCAGGCACGGGTGAGTTCGACGCCGAAGTCGAATTGGCGTTCCTGGTCGAGGAAACGGTGGATGTGGGAGAGGTTGTTCTCCCTGGGGGTGGCGACTTCGCCGGTGATCCGTCCGGCTTCAAGAGCAAGGGCTAGGGTGCTGCGGTCCACTGGGGTCCTCTCCGTCATGACTGCGGCAATGATCACTGTCTTTCCGAGACGATCATACGGATGATGAGCGCGATCATCAGTTCCTTCTCGGAAGGTTCACTCATCGCGACCAGCAGCGTCATCGCTGCCAGCGCATTGTTGTCGACTCGCCTGTTGCCGTCGGGGTCGATCAGCGCGCCGTTGCGGTCAAGGAAGGTGACGAACAGCGCCGCGGCGCTGCGCTTGTTGCCGTCGGAGAGGGGGTGGTCTTTGACGACGAAGTAGAGCAAGTGGGCCGCCTTCTCTTCGACGGTCGGATAGAGTTCGTGGTCTCCGAACCCCTGATAGATCGCCCCGATGACAGCCCCTAGAGCATCGCCTCGTTCCCTCCCCAGCAATTTATCGTCGGGAAATGCCAATGACAGTCCGCCGATGATTCTGCGTGCTTCTTCCAGGGTCAATTCCCACCCAGGCACGGAGCTCGATTTCGACGACAAGTTTCCTTCGTCATAATCTCTGAGCATGGTGAGACTTGGCAGGTACGTTGACAGTACGTCGGCAACCCCCGCAACCAATTCGTCCTGCGACCTCGTCAGCACGCTGACAATCTTTCCCAATTCTGACAACCGCCGTTGGTTGACGGCGGCTCCTTCGATCGCATAGCGATGAAGGACATCGTTTGCCCAACGGCGAAATCGCACTCCTTCCGACGACTTCACTCGAAATCCCACCGACAGGACCATGTCGAGGCTGTAGTGCTCAACCATACGTGTGACGGTTCGGGCGCCTTCTTTTTGAACTGTCGCAAATTTTGCGACAGTTGGCTCACCGTCGAGTTCCTCCCGCAGAGCGTTGTTGATATGTTTGCCGATCGTCTTCACATCACGTCCAAACAGATGCGAAAGCTGATGCCGTGTCAGCCAAACGGTATCGGAATCAGTGCGCACCTCGAGCGCGGTGTCACCGTCAGCGGTCGTATACAGCTCAATCGAATTGCTCATAATCAAACGTCAAAGTGCGCCACTGACGTAGACTCACTCGTCCTGCAGGGCGAAGCAGGTGACCGCCGAGGCGGCCGCGACGTTGAGTGAGTCCACTCCCCCGCTCATGGGGATCATCACGGTCGAGTCACAGGCCGCGATCGTCGATCGCCTGAGTCCTTCGCCTTCAGTGCCGAAGACGACCGCGGTGCGCTCCGGTGCCGAGGTGGCGAAGTCGCGCAGCCCCACAGAATCATCGTCGAGTGCCAGGGCGGCCACGTGGAAGCCAGCGTCGTGCAGGGCAGAGATTCCGGCAGGCCACGGGTCGATGCGCGTCCACGGCACCTGGAACACCGTGCCCATCGACACGCGGATCGACCGGCGATAGAGCGGATCGGCGCAGCGCGGGGTCACGAGCACGGCATCGACGCCGAACGCGGCGGCGGAGCGGAAGATCGCGCCGACGTTCGTATGATCGACGATGTCTTCGATGACGACGAGTCGCCTGGCATCGGCGATCAAGGAGGAGACCGGAGCCGGAGCGGGGCGGCCCATGGCGGCCAGAGCTCCTCGGTGGAGATGGAATCCGGTCAGGGACTCCACAGCGGCATCCGTGCCGATGAAGATCGGCACATCGCTCTCAGCGATGATGTCGGCCAGGTCGAACAGCCATTTCGGGCTGGTGAGGAACGACCGAGGCGAGAGGCCGGCAGCATGAGCGCGGCGGATGATCTTCGAGGATTCGGCGATGAACAGCCCTTCGGCGGGTTCGCGCACGCTGCGCAGGGCGACATCGGTCAGCTGCGTGTAGTCACGCATGCCCTCGAGAGGCCCGTGCAGGGCATCGCTGGAATCATCGCCCTGGCTCTCCGCAGCCAGGTCCGCTTCGTCGAAGAAGCGCAGACGCTCGACGGCGATCCCGAGCTCAGCGGACCGATCGATGACCTGCTGGCGGGTCATGGGTGCCTTGGCCGGAGTGTTCACAGCGCGCTCCCGTTCACAGCGGAATTCCGTTCACAGCGTGAGGATCCTCCAGATCGCGACGAGTCCGAGGGCCACGATGACGGCGCGCAGCAGCACGGGCGAGAACTTCCGCCCGATACGGGCACCGAAGTACCCGCCGATGAGTGAGCCGATGGCGATGCAGACAACGGCGATCCAGTTGATCCGGTCGTGGCCGACGATGATGTACGTGCTTGCCGAGACCGTATTGACGACGAGGACGAGGACGTTCTTCAGCCCGTTGAGTCGCTGCAGATCATCGGGCAACAGCAGACCGAGCAGGGCGATGAGGATGATGCCCTGGGCGGCGGCGAAGTAGCCGCCGTAGATCGCGGTGAGGAAGACGACGATGAGCACGGCGATGTACCGGCCCGTGGACAGGCGATCCCCCGCCTTGGCGGCCCGATGCTCGACGCCGGCGGCCTCGGCCCGGCGCAGGGACCGGTTCTTCAGATAGCGGGAGAGGTACGGCTGCCCGACCACCATGATCAAGGCCACGACGAGGAGGACCGGCACGATCGTCTCGAAAGCATCCTCGGGCAGGTGCAGCAGCAGATACGCCCCGGTCAGCGACCCGAGCAGAGAGGCGGGAACGTATCCGAGAATCCGCTTCCACTGCCCTCGCAGCTCTTCACGGTATCCGAACGAGGAGGCGATATTGCCGGGGATGAGACCGACAGCGTTGCTCATCGTCGACACCACCGGCGGCACTCCGAAGGCGACGAGCGCCGGGAAGGTGATGAGCGTTCCGGAACCGACGACGGCGTTGATGCCTCCTGCCGCGATCCCGGCGACGATGACAAGGCCGATCTGCCACGGTTCGAGGCTCAGGTTCGCCAGGAACTCCATGCTCAGAGGGCGGAACGTGCGTGGTAGCGCTGACCGTCCCGGGTGAGCTTGACGTCGATGCCGAAGGTCGCCGCAAGGTTCTCCGCCGTCAGGGTCTCCTCGATCGGGCCGGCGGCCAGATCGGTGCCCTCGGACAGCAGCAGCACATGCGTGATGCCCTCCGGGATCTCCTCGACATGATGGGTGACCATGATCGTGGCCGGCGCCCACTTCGATGACAGGATCTCCGAAAGTGCGCCGAGCAGCTCCTCACGCCCGCCGAAGTCGAGTCCGGAGGCCGGCTCGTCGAGCAGCAGCAGCTCGGGGTCGGTCATGAGCGCACGCGCGATCTGCACACGCTTGCGCTCACCCTCGGACAGCGTGCCGAAGGTGCGTTCGGCCAGATGCGTAATGTGGAACGCAGCCAGCAGATCGCGGGCACGTTCGATATCATCCTGTTCGTACTCCTCCACCCAGCGTCCGGTGACGCCGTAGGCGGCGGTGAGCACGGTGTCGAGGACCGCTTCGGAACTCGGAATGCGGTTGGCCAGAATCGTCGAGGCATACCCGATGCGCGGGCGCAGTTCGAACACATCGACGCGGCCGAGCTGCTCCTCGAGGATGTTGACCGTACCCGTCGTCGGATGCATGCGACCGGCCGCGACTTCGAGCAGGGTCGTCTTGCCCGCACCATTGGGTCCGAGCACTGCCCAATGCTCGCCTTCGGCGACGGTCAGCGAGAAATCGTCGAGGAGGAAATTCGTCCCCCGGCGCACGGACACAGAATCCAGATTCAGGACTTCACTCATATCTTCAGACTCTATCGCAGACGAGCCGTCTATCCTGGTTCGACATGGACCTCACGACCGACTCACTGCTGCTGACCCTGGCGCTCAACCACCGTCTGCGCTCGACCCTGCCCCCTGACGAGGTGACCTCTGCGTTCCTCGACGATGATCGTGATGTTCCTCTCATCGTCTCCGATGAGGTCTTCGACTCGTCCGTGCCCACCGGTCTGCTGCTCTTCATCGCCGAGGCGGCCGCCTCGGGAATCACCCATGCGCGCTTGGCGCTGCACCACCCGTCTCTGCCGCATACGACTCCCCCGGTCGATCGCACCGCCCGGACGAAGGTCGGACGCCACACCGCTCCCGTCGTCCTCCATCGCGGCGACGAGCAGGCGGCGATCGCCCTCATCGGCGCCGAGGCGAACGTGGAGGTCATCGCCTGTGCGCCCACCGTCTTCCGCCCCGTCACGGTCGGGTCCGCCCCCGAGGCGCTGCGGCGTCTGCGCCTGCTGGTGATGGAGGGCCTGCGTCTCATCGAGACCATCGACGTTCCCGAGGACTGGCGGCAGGGGCCGTGGCGCGACTGGCAGGAGGAGCTGTCGACGATGCATCCGATCTCGCGGCTCATCCCCACCGAGGCGGATTCCCGTGCGATCTACGCCGCCCTCGACATCCACCACCGGATGCGCACCGTGCTCGCCCCTGCGACGGTCGCCCCACCCGAGTTCGGTGCGCTGCTGTCTCAGCTGCACCCCGCCGCCGCGGACTACATCATGGCGGTGGCTACGATGAAGGGGTGAATGAGACGCCTCAGGCCACCGCCTCCCAGATCCCCGTCCAACTGCTCGTCATGGACGTCGACTCGACGTTCATCAACGAAGAGGTCATCGACCTCATCGCCGTCCATGCCGACGTCGGAGACAAGGTCGCCGACATCACCGAACGCGCCATGGCCGGTGAGCTCGACTTCGCCGAATCCCTCGCCGAAAGGGTCGCCCTGCTGAGCGGACTGTCGGAGACCGTGCTCGATGAGGTGCGAGAGCAGATCACCCTCACCGAGGGAGCCGCCGACCTGGTCGCGGCAGTGCACTCCTCCGGCGGCCAGGTGGCTCTGGTGTCGGGCGGCTTCACCGCCATCATCGCTCCCGTCGCCGCACAGCTGGGCATCACCGACGTCTTCGCCAACGGACTCGACATCCATGACGGGCTGCTGACCGGGCGGACGAACGGCCGTGTCATCGACCCGAGCGCGAAGGCCGAGATCTTCGAGGATCTGCTCGCAGCCGGCGGATACGATCGTGCCGCCTCGGTGGCGATCGGTGACGGCGCCAATGACATCGGCATGGTCGAAGCCGCCGGTCTCGGAGTCGCCTTCTGTGCGAAGCCGGCTCTCGTCGCCGCAGCGGACGCGTCCGTGGAGACACGCGACCTGCGAGCCGTGATCGACCTGGTCGCTGCCCGTGCAGACGTGTGAGCGATCCGTCCGAGGGTGTGGCACCGGCGCCGTTGAGCGCTGACTGACCGAAGACGCCTGTGGCGCTGACGATTGTTTCGTCAGCGCCACAGGCGTCTTGTCGACAGATCGCGTCGATCAGGCGGAGCGTTCAGACTCCGTGGAAGACCCGGATCTGTGGGGCCGGGTAGTGGCCCGGCTCCACGTCCCAGCTCTCGAGGTCGAAGACCGCGATCGACGAGGGACGGAACGTATCGGGAACCCCGCCTTCCGGATTGAGGTGGCCGACCACCTCGGCGACGGTCGGCTGGTGGCCCACGATATACGCGCACTGCGCATCCGCGGGGATCGAGTTGATCGCATCCAACCAGTCGTCGACGGACCCGGAATACAGCGAGGGATCCTCGCGCAGGGTCAGGTCACCCGGTTCGTCGAGAGTTCCTCCGTGAGCGCGGTTGACGGCTTCGACGACGGCCTGTCCGGTCTGCACGGTGCGCCTGGCCGCCGAGGCGATGGCCACATCGGGTGACCAGCGCTCGGCGATCTCGGCTCCGGCCTCGACCGCTTGAGCCAGACCCTTCGCATCCAGGGACCGTTCGAAGTCGGTCCGACCGTGCGCTTCCGCCTTGGCGTGGCGGGCGAGGATGAGCACAGGCATGAGTGGTCTCAGGCGCCGGTGGAGTGGAATCCGCCGTCGACGTGGATCATCTCGCCGGTGGTGGCGGGGAACCAGTCGGAGAGCAGGGCGACGATGGCCTTGCCGGCAGGAGTGGTGTCTTTCTGGTCCCAGCCCAGGGGTGCGCGGTCGCCCCACATGTCTTCGAGCGTTCCGAAGCCGGGGATGGAAGTTGCGGCGGTGGTCTTCAGCGGTCCCGCGGAGACGAGGTTGACGCGCACGCCGTCTTCGCCGACGTACTTGGCGAGGTAGCGGGCGGTCGATTCGAAGGCGGCCTTGGCCACACCCATCCAGTCGTAGACCGGCCAGGAGATGGTCGCATCGAAGGTCAGTCCGACGATTCCGGCGCCCTTGTTGAGCACGGGCTTCGCGGCCACGGCGATGGCCTTGAGCGAGTATGCGGAGACGTGGATGGCCGCGGACACGGAGTCCCACGGGGTGTCGAGGAAGACTCCGCCGAGGGCGTCCTTCGGAGCGAAGGCGATGGCGTGGACGATTCCATCGATGTTGCCGCCGAGGCGCTCGGGCAGGGCCGCGAGATCCTCTTCGTTCGTGGCGTCGAGTTCGATGACCTGCGGGGTCTCGGGCAGGCGTTCGGCGATCACCTGAGTGATCTTCATCTGGCGGCCGAAGCTCGAGAGGATGACCTCGGCTCCCTGCTCCTGTGCGATGCGAGCAGCGGCGAAGGCGATCGACGCCTCGGTGAGCACGCCGGTGACGAGAATGCGCTTTCCGTCAAGAATTCCCATGGTGGTCCTTTCGAAAGGAAGGTGGTTGCGTGTGCATGACGCCGCTTCGGGCGGTGTCTCTGTATCGAAGTCTACGGGCTGCGGCCCGGCGGGGCCGCATCGTCTGCGGCCCAGGTATCTGTTGTGACCGACCCAGCGCCGTCCGGGTCAGTGGCCCATGCCCAGTCCGCCGTCGACGGGGATGACGGCACCGGAGATGTAGGCGGCTTCATCGGAGGCCATCCAACGGACGACCTTGGCGACCTCACCGGGTTCGGCGAATCGCTTGGCCGGGATGGTGGCGAGGTACTCTGATCGCTGCTTCTCGCTGAGCTCATCGGTCATATCCGTGCGGATGAAGCCCGGGGCGACGACATTGGCGGTGATTCTGCGGGAGCCGACCTCACGGGTGATGGAGCGGGCGAAGCCGACGAGACCGGCCTTCGAGGCCGAGTAGTTCGCCTGACCGGGCACGCCGTAGAGACCCGACACCGAGGAGATGAGGACGATGCGGCCCTTCTTCGCGCGGATCATCCCGGTGATTCCGCGCTTGACGGTGCGGAAGGCACCGGTGAGGTTCGTGTTGATGACGGACTCGAATTCGTCATCGTTCATCCGCATGAGCAGATTGTCGGCGGTGATTCCGGCATTGGCCACGACGACCTCGACGGGACCGAGCTTCTCCTCGATCTCGGTGAACGCCCGATCGATCGATTCGCTGTCGGTGACATCGGCGGCCACGGCCAGCGCTCCCTCCGGGGCCTGACCGTTGCGGGAGGTGACTGCCACCTTGTCCCCCTGGGCGAGGAATTCCTCGGCGATGGTGCGACCGATTCCGCGGTTGCCGCCGGTGACGAGGACTGTGCGTGGTTCTGACACGTTGGTCTCCTGTTGATCGACTGTGTTCTTCAAATCTATCGTGGACAAACCTATCCTGTCCTTTGGCCGATGGATACGACTCTCACAAAGGACGAGTATCATGTTTGGCAGTCATCGATCGAAGAAGGATATGGTCAGGCACGCTCAGCAGATCACAACGGCAGACACCGCCCTTGATGACGATATGCGGTCTCGGATCATCAAGTATTCGATCACCATGGGCATCAGGACGGTCTGCTTCGTGGCCGCCTATTTCGCTTTCGTCGCAGATATGCACATCCTCATGTGGATCTGCGTGGCAGGGGCGGTCGTCCTCCCCTACCCTGCGGTGATCTTCGCCAATGCGGGCCGCGAACGCACCCGAGATGATCGTTCCGCCCTGCTCGAACAGGCCCCGCTGACAGAGCTGCCGCCGGCGCGCGGTGAGACGATCTCCGGCGACACCCTCGGAGGGGAGACGGTCGACGACGCAGATCCCCGAGGCGGCACAGATCCCCGAGGCGGCGCCCCTGACGCGACCGATCCAGGCGCGGATCACCGGCACGAAACGATCCGGGGCGAGACGGTCCCGGGCGAAACCATTTCCGGTGAGACCATTCCCGGTGAGACCGTGGAAGACGATGACAGGAGGGACCAGGCTTGACCGAGAAGCTGCAGTGTTCCGCGAAACAATGCCGGGCGTTCGCGACCCGCGCCCTGCTGTGGAACAATCCCCGCGTCCACACTCCCGAGCGGAAGAAGACGTGGTTGGCCTGTGATGAGCACCTCGACTATCTGCGTGACTTCCTGACTCTGCGCGACTTCTTCATCACCGACGTCTCCGTCGACGAGATTCCGGAGGACGCAGGTTGAGTCGCTATTCCTTCCTCTTCTCCGCACGCTGGCTCAAATACATCGCCATGGCGATCATCGTCATCATCGCCTGCGTCTTCCTCGCCCTGTGGCAGAAGGACCGCCGCGATCAGCGCGAGCAGGAGATCGCCACGATCACCGCGAACTACTCCGCCGACCCCGTCGACATCGCCTCGGTGCTCTCGACGCCGAATTCGACGCTGGGCACCACCGATGAGTGGACCCAGGTGGAGCTGACCGGAGAGTTCTCCGACGAGGACACCGTCCTCGCACGCAACCGCACGGTCGATGACAAGCCCGGCTTCTATGTGGTGACTCCGTTCGAGATCAGCGGCGGTTCGACGATCGCCGTCGTCCGCGGCTTCACCGCCGAACAGGATTCCGTGCCGCCCTCTCCACGGGGTGAGCAGACCGTGGTCGCCCATCTGCGTCCCGCTCAGGACGGATCCGAGGATGAGAACCCGAAAGGCCTCATCAAAGCCATCGATCCCGCGCGCATTCCCGGAATGGAGGACTCCTATTCGCATGTCTATGTCGAGGCCTCACCAGCAGAGACCGGCGGTGCCCCTGAAGAGGGGCTGACCCCGCTGCCGATGCCCGAGCTCGATCCGGGCAACCACCTGTCCTATATGCTCCAGTGGTTCGCCTTCGGAATCATGATCATCATCGCCGTGGTCATCTCGGCCCGACGTGAGCGCAAGGCAGCCGCCGAGGCGGTCGAGCACGGCGCTGTCGACAACGAAATGGTCGTCATCGACAAGGCTGCCCTCGACGCGGGTGCGAAGATCAGCCAGCCCGGCAGCCGCTATGGCCGCAACCGCTGGGCCTCGCCCACCGTGCGCGGGCAAGCCGAAGCCGATGAGGATGCTCTGTTCGAGGAGCGCTTCAGGCGAGCGTGACGAGGTCGAGATACGTGTCGTTCCACAGATCCTCGTCGCCGTCGGGCAGCAGCAGCACGCGGTCGGGGTCGAGCGCGGACACCGCACCCTCATCGTGGGTGACGAGGACGATCGCACCTTCGTAGCGGCGGATCGCCGAGAGGATCTCCTCGCGGGAGGCCGGATCGAGGTTGTTCGTCGGCTCGTCGAGCAGCAGCACGTTCGCGCTCGAGACCACGAGGGTCGCCAGCGCCAGACGTGTCTTCTCGCCGCCGGAGAGGACCCCGGCCGGTTTGTGCACATCATCACCGCTGAAGAGGAACGAACCGAGCACATTGCGCACCGCGGTGTCATCGAGGTGCGGGGAGTTCCGCGACATGTTCTCCAGCACTGTGCGCTCGAGATCGAGGGTCTCGTGCTCCTGCGCATAGTAGCCGAGCTTGAGCCCATGACCGGGCACGACTTCACCCGAATCGGGTTCGTCGAGTCCGGCGAGCAGACGCAGCAGCGTGGTCTTGCCGGCGCCGTTGTAGCCGAGGATGACCACGCGGGAGCCTTTGTCGATGGCGAGATCGACGCCGGTGAACACCTCGGTCGAGCCGAAGCTGCGGGACAGGCCCTCGGCGGTCAGCGGCACGCGACCGCAGTCGGCCGGGGCCGGGAAGCGGAGGTTCGCGACCTTCTCCGTGGCGCGTTCGTCATCGAGGCCGGCGAGCAGGCGCTCGGCGCGTTTGGCCATCTGCTGGGCAGCGACGGTCTTCGTGGCCTTCGCCATCATCTTGTTGGCTTGAGCGGTCAGTGCCGAGGCCTTCTTCTCCGCGTTCGCCCGCTCACGCCGACGGCGACGTTCGTCGTCCTCGCGCTGTTTGAGGTAGAGGCGGTAGCCCATCGAATAGTTGTCGATGGTCTGCCTGGTCGCGTCGAGGAAGAACACCTTGTTGACGACCTCGTCGATGAGATCGAGGTCGTGGCTGATGACGATGAGTCCGCCCGAGTACCCCTTGAGGTAGTCGCGCAGCCACAGCACGGATTCGGCGTCGAGGTGGTTCGTCGGCTCATCGAGGATCATCGTATCCGGAGCCGAGAACAGGATCCGGGCGAGTTCCACACGGCGGCGCTGACCGCCGGAGAGCGTTCCGATCTCCTGGCTGACCAGGGTTTCGTCGAGGCCGAGGTTCGCGGCGATGGCGAAGGCTTCGGATTCCGCGGCATAACCGCCGGCGGCGATGAATTCGGCTTCGATGCGCGGGTAGCGATCGATGGCCTTCGTCGCCACCTTCTCATCCGGTGAGGCCATCTGACGTTCGGCCTTGCGCAGCCGCTTGACGAGGACGTCGAGGTCGCGCACCGAGAGGATGCGTTCCATTCCGGTGGCGGTGAGGTCGCCGCTGCGCGGGTCCTGCGGCAGGTAGCCGACGGTGCCGGAGATCGACACGGAGCCGGCATGAGCCGGGTGTCCGCCCATGATCACCTTGGTCAGGGTCGTCTTGCCGGCGCCGTTGCGGCCGACGAGACCGACTCGGTCGCCCTTGTCGACGCGGAAGGACACCTCGGACATGAGGGTGCGGGCGCCGACGGCGACTTCGAGGCCGGAGGCCTGAATCATTCTGTCTCCAAACTGCGGCCGATGAGTTCGGCCAGAAATTCCTGCGGGTGGATGCCGCGGGCCTGCGCCCGGGCGACGAGTTCATCTGCGACTGAGGACGGCACACGGCAGGACACGACAGTAGTGTTCGACCCAGCCGCTGCGGTCACGGGCTCGACAGAAACATCGTCCTGAGCAACAGGTTCCGTCGGGTCGACTGCCGGATCAACGTCGGCCGTCGCAGTCGACGTCCCCGCGGGGACGTATCCGGGGCCTTCCGGCACGGGAGTGCCCTTCTGGAAGGCGGTGGCAGCCGCACGTGCGCGATCATCGGCGGCCTCATTGAGTTCGTGGTTGTTGTGTCCTTTGACCCACTCGAACTCGACCGTTCGCCCGCTCAGTGCCTCATCGAGAGACGCTAAGAGGTCCTTGTTGAGGACTTCTTTTCCATCGGCCTTCTTCCACCCTTTGCGTTTCCACCCCGGCATCCATTTGGTCAGGGCGTTGATGACGTACTGCGAATCACAGTATATCTTCAGCTCGTCGTCGCTGTCCGCGGTCGACCGGAGCAGGTCGAGGACGGCCATGAGCTCACCGCGGTTGTTCGTCGCGTTCTTCCACCCGCCGGCATGCCAGGAGGTGTCGTCGATGTACCAGGCCCACCCGGCGGGCCCGGGGTTGCCGAGCGCGGATCCGTCGGCGGCAGCGATGATCGTCAATGGTTCTCCTTGGAAAGTCGGATTCCATTCTTTCACGCCGCTCTCGGGTTCTCGGTCCGCGGGGCGGTGATCTCCGCGACCCTGGCAGCGGATGCGGACGTCGCGCCCGACGACGATCGCCGAGGCGGGGCGACCCTTTCAGGTCGCCCCGCCTCGGCGATGTGATCGCTGCCGTCCCCGGGGGGAGGTGCGTGCGTTCGACTCAGTCGGTGTTGGATCAGATGTTGAACCCGAGCGCCCGCATCTGCTCGCGGCCGTCCTCGGTGATCTTCTCCGGGCCCCATGGCGGCATCCAGACCCAGTTGATCCGGTAGGCCGGCACGATTCCCTCGAGCGACTGTGCGGTCTGATCTTCGATGACATCGGTCAGCGGGCAGGCCGCCGAGGTCAGGGTCATCTCGATCACGGCGGTGCCGTCGTCTTCGACCGAGAGTCCGTACACGAGGCCGAGATCGACGATGTTGACACCGAGCTCGGGATCGACGACGTCCATCATCGCTTCGCGCACTTCGTCGACGCTGGCATTCTGCGGTGCGTCAATGACTTCAGGCATTGTGTTTCTCCTCACGAGCTGCTTGTGCTTGGTTGAGTGCGTCCTTGAACGCCATCCATGCCAGGAGAGCGCATTTGATCCTGGCGGGGAACTTCGACACTCCGGTGAAGGCCGCGGCGTCCCCGAGAATCGACTCATCCGCCTCCATTGTCCCACGGGAATGCATGAGTTCGTGGAACGCGCCTTCGATCTCGAGCATCTGCGCGACGGAGGATTCGGCGGCCAGCTCGGAGAGCACCGAGGCCGATGCCATCGAGATCGAACAGCCGTCGCCGGTCCAGCGCACCGCGATCGTGCCGTCATCACGCAGCTCGGTCTCGAGCTCGATCTCATCGCCGCACGTCGGGTTCACCTGATGCGAATACCCGTGCGGTGACTCTGCGGCATCACGGAGCAGTTCGGTGTTGCCGATGCGTGCCCGCGACTGGTCGAGGATGACCTGCTGGTAGAGCTGCTGCATCTGTGTGCTCATCGGTTCGCTCCCCTCCTCAGGCGACTCCGAAGAAGGGCCGCACTTCCGCCAGAGTAGAAAGGAAGCGGGTGCAGTCTTCGACGTTGTTGTACAGGTACGTGCTCGCCCGCGTCGAGGCGGTGACCCCAAAGCGGCGGTGCAGCGGCTGAGCGCAGTGGTGGCCCACCCGCACGGCGATGCCCTGCGAGTCGAGATACTGTCCGACATCGTGGGCGTGCACGCCGTCGACGTCGAATGCCACGGTTCCGATTCGGTCTTCGGCCTCGCCGAGGATGCGGATTCCGGGGATCTGGCCGATCCCGTCGAGGAGGACTCGGGCGAGTTCCTTCTCATGCTCGAGAACATTGTCCAGCCCCACCTCGGTGAGGTATCCGATCGCTGTCGCGAAAGCCGCCACCTCGGCGACCGGCTGAGTGCCGGCCTCGAACCGCTGCGGAGCGGGCATGAACTCGGTCTCCTCCATGGTCACTGTGGTGATCATGGATCCGCCGGTGAGCACCGGCGGCAGAGCGTCGAGCAGTTCGGACTTGCCCCACAGCGCGCCCAGGCCGGTGGGGCCGAGTGCCTTATGAGCGGAGAACGCGGCGAAGTCGACGTCGAGGTCGACGAAGTCCACGGGCATATGCGGAACGGACTGGCATGCGTCGAGCACGACGTAGGCTCCGACGGCGTGGGCCCGTTCCACGAGGCGGTCGACCGGGTTGATCGTGCCGAGGACGTTGGAGACGTGCGTGAACGCGAGCACCTTCGTCGATTCGTCGACGATCGTGTCGAGATCGGTCAGATCGAGTTCACCGGAGTCGGCGACCGGCAGCCAGCGCAGCTGTGCTCCTGTGGAGGCAGCCAGCTGCTGCCACGGCACGAGATTCGCATGGTGCTCCATCTCGGTGACGACGATCGAGTCACCGGGGGCGAGGGCGAAACGCTCTGCGTCGTCTCCCCCGAAGCCATGGCTGGCCCGATCCATGCCGAGGGCCA
Organism: Brevibacterium sp. MGP-B1; assembly: GCF_057766545.1. Classification (NCBI taxonomy): domain Bacteria; kingdom Bacillati; phylum Actinomycetota; class Actinomycetes; order Micrococcales; family Brevibacteriaceae; genus Brevibacterium; species Brevibacterium sp. MGP-B1. The sequence goes on from NZ_CM173407.1 coordinate 1,310,839, forward strand.
CGATGTTGAGCGCCTCGGTGGCGTTCTTCGTCCAGCACACCTGCTCCGGTGTCCCGCCGACGAGTCCGGCAGCGGCGATCCGACCGTTCTCGAAGGCGTCGGTGGCCTCGACGGCCAGGGAATGCGCGCCTCGGTGGACGGCGGCGTTGCGCTGCTGGAAGTACTCGACGAAGGTGTCGATGACGCACTGCGGCTTCTGCGATGTCGCTCCCGAGTCGAGATACGACAGCGGCGACTCCCCGACCCTCACATCGAGGATCGGGAAGTCGCCCCTCAGACGTGAGAACATCAGACGCCGGCGGTGAAGAAGCGGTCGTAGCCTTCGTTCTCGAGGCGTTCGGCCAGTTCCGGTCCGCCTTCCTCGGCCACCTTGCCCTTGATGATCACGTGGACGTGGTCGGGCTTGATGTAGTTGAGGATGCGCGTGTAGTGGGTGATGAGCATGATGCCCACGTCGGTGGCGTCCTTGACGCGGTTGACGCCTTCGGACACGATGCGCAGCGCGTCGACGTCGAGGCCGGAGTCGGTCTCGTCGAGGACGGCGAACTTCGGCTTGAGCATCTCGAGCTGCAGGATCTCGTGACGCTTCTTCTCGCCGCCGGAGAAGCCTTCGTTGACGTTGCGCGAGGCGAAGGCGGGATCCACGCGGAGGTTCTCCATGGCCTGCTTGAGGTCCTTGGTCCAGTTGCGCAGCTTCGGAGCTTCACCGTCGATGGCGGTCTTGGCCGAACGGAGGAAGTTCGTCACGGTCACGCCGGGAACCTCGACGGGGTACTGCATCGCCAGGAACAGTCCGGCCTTGGCACGCTCGTCGACGGACATCTCGAGGACGTCCTCTCCGTCGAGGGTGACCGAACCGGAGGTCACTTCGTACTTGGGGTGACCGGCCAGGGCGTAGGCCAGGGTCGACTTGCCGGAGCCGTTGGGGCCCATGATGGCGTGGGTCTCGTTCGTGTTGATGACGAGGTCGATGCCGTTGAGGATGGGCTTGAGACCGGTTTCGGTGTTGACACCGACGTGCAGGTCTTCGATCTTGAGAGTGGACATAATGATCCTTCTTCTTCGGTCTTGAGTCAGTTCAGGGTGGTGTTCGGGTCGACGAGGATGCGGCCTGCGATCTCTTTGCAGTCATAGACCGCGACGGGTTCGAACGCCGGAGGATTCACCGGCTTGCCTGTCGTCAGGTCGAACTGCGAGCCGTGCAGCCAGCATTCGATGGTGCAGTCCTCGACGTCTCCTTCGGCCAGCGACACCTCACCGTGGGTGCATAGGTCGTCGATGGCGTGGATCGTGCCGTCGGAGTCGCGAGCGATGCAGATCTCGTACTCGCCGACCTCGATGCGCATGGTGCCGCCGGGGGCCACCTCGTCGGTGGCCGCCACGTCGATCATGGTCACAGAACACTCCGTGACAGTTCGTCTTCGATGCGTTCGTTGAGCACGTCTTCGATCTCGGGCACCTGGATCTTCTGGATCACTTCGTTGAAGAATCCGCGGACCACGAGCTGACGAGCGACATCCTCGGGGATGCCGCGGCTCATGAGGTAGAACAGGTGCTCCTCATCGAAACGTCCCACCGAGGAGGCATGGCCGGCACCGGCGATGTCGCCGGTCTCGATCTCGAGGTTCGGCACCGAGTCGGCCCGGGCGCCATCGGTGAGGATGAGGTTCCGGTTGAGCTCGTAGGTGTCGATGTCGAGGGCCTCGGGACGGATGAGCACATCGCCGATCCACACGCTGCGCGCGTCCTTGCCCTGCAGAGCGCCCTTGTAGTGGACGTTCGACTGGGCCTTCGGCGTGTTGTGGTCGATATAGGTGCGGTGCTCGAGGTGCTGACCGGCATCGGCGAAGTAGAGTCCGAGCAGTTCGGCCTCTCCCCCGGCTGCCGAGTAGCGTACGTTCGTGTTCAGGCGCACGACGTCACCGCCGAGGGTGATGTGGATGTGCTTGAACTTTGCGTCCTTGCCCACGATCGCATCGTGCTGGCCGAGGTGCTGGGAACCGTCGTCCCACAGCTGCAGCGATACGAAGGTCACGTCCGCGCCATCGCCGATGACGAGGGAGACGAGCTCGGAGTACCGGGCCAGTCCCTCGTGTTCGACGACGATGGTCGCCTTCGAGTTCGCACCGACCGTGATGACGACATGGCCGTGGCCGAGCGCCTCACCGGTGCCGTCGGCGTGGATGATCGCGGCCCGTTCGAGTTCGGTGTCTGCGGGGACCGAGTAGTGCGTCACCGCAGAGGCGCGGTTGGCGGCGACGGCCGCGGCGCGGTCCTCGGGCTCGAGGATGCCCAGTTCCTGGGCTGACTCGAGCGAGATCTCCTCGACGGACAGGCCCGCGGGCAGATCCGACTCGAACTTCAGCTTCGCCTCGGTGGCGGTGTCCTCGAAGAACTCGCTGAACTTGCGGACGGGAGAGAAGCGCCATTCCTCCTCCCGGCCGGTGGGCACGGGGAAGTCGGCGACATCGAAGCTGCGCGTGCGCGCATCGCGCTTCGAATCGGGCACCTGGACCTCGGAACCGTGCGAATGCTCCGAGAGGCCAAGCGGATTGGTGGTATCAGTCACAGATTTACTCCTTTGAGTGCAGTGGGCGCCGGGTCGGGTCTCAGCCGACCGCGCCTTCCATCTGCAGTTCGATGAGGCGGTTGAGTTCGAGGGCGTACTCCATCGGGAGCTCGCGCGCGATGGGCTCGACGAAGCCGCGCACGATCATCGCCATCGCCTCGGTCTCCTCCATGCCGCGGGACATGAGGTAGAAGAGCTGATCCTCACTGACCTTCGACACGGTGGCCTCATGGCCGAGTGTGACGTCGTCTTCGCGGATGTCGATGTAGGGGTATGTGTCCGAACGGGAGACGTTGTCGACGAGCAGGGCGTCGCAGAGGACGTTGTTCGACGAGCCTTCGGCGCCCGGGTGGACGTGGACGAGTCCGCGGTAGCCGGCGCGGCCGCCGCCGCGGGCCACGGACTTCGACACGATCGACGAATGGGTGTGCGGAGCGGCGTGGACCATCTTCGCACCGGTGTCCTGGTGCTGTCCCTCGCCGGCGAAGGCCACGGACAGCGTCTCGCCGCGGGCGTGCTCGCCGGTCAGCCAGATGGCCGGGTACTTCATGGTCACCTTCGAGCCGATGTTGCCGTCGACCCATTCCATGGAGGCGCCCTCTTCGGCGATGGCGCGCTTGGTGACGAGGTTGTACACGTTGTTCGACCAGTTCTGGATCGTCGTGTAGCGGACCTTCGCATCCTTCTTCGCGATGATCTCGACGACGGCCGAGTGCAGGGAGTCGGTCTTGTAGATCGGAGCGGTGCAGCCCTCGACGTAGTGGACCGAGGATCCCTCGTCGGCGATGATGAGCGTGCGCTCGAACTGGCCCATGTTCTCCGTGTTGATGCGGAAGTAGGCCTGCAGCGGGATCTCGACGTGGACGCCCTTGGGAACGTAGACGAAGGAGCCGCCGGACCAGACAGCGGTGTTCAGAGCGGCGAACTTGTTGTCACCGGACGGAATGATCGACCCGAAGTACTCTTCGAAGATCTCCGGGTGCTCGCGCAGGCCGGTGTCGGTGTCCATGAAGATGACACCCTGAGCCTCGAGCTCCTCGTTGATCTGGTGGTAGACGACCTCGGACTCGTACTGAGCGGCGACACCGGCGACGAGTCGCTGCTTCTCGGCCTCGGGGATGCCGAGCTTGTCATAGGTGTTGCGGATGTCCTCGGGCAGGTCCTCCCAGGACGTCGCCTGTCCCTCGGTGGAGCGGACGAAGTACTTGATGTCGGCAAAGTCGATTCCGGTGAGGTCGGCGCCCCAGTTCGGCATCGGCTTCTTGTCGAACAGACGCAGAGCCTTGAGTCGACGCTTGAGCATCCACTCCGGTTCGTCCTTGAGCTTCGAGATATTGCGGACGACTTCCTCGCTGAGGCCGCGGGTCGCGGTCGCGCCGGCGTCGTTCTCGTCGTGCCAACCGTATGCGTACTGCCCGAGGTCTTTGAGCTCGGGATTCGCATCGATGATCCGATTTCCTGTGTCAGTCATCGTGAACCTCCTTGAGGTCGATCATTGCTGTGGATGAGTGGTCTGGTCAGTTCCGAAGTCGGAATGTGGGTGGTGCACACATGGTCGCCCTGCGCCAGCGACGACAGCCGCCGCACATCGACACCGAGGTAGTCGGAGAACATCGCGAGCTCTGCTTCGCAGATCTCCGGGTACTCCGCCGCCACGGCCTGGATCGGGCAGTGTCCCTGGCACAGCTGCATCGCCTCCAACGGGGTTCCGGCCGCGACCGGGGTCGCCGAGGCGGCGTACCCTTCCCGTGTGAGTGCGGCGGCAAGTGCGCGTGAGCGAGACGCCACTGTGGTGCCGCCGCGCTTCTCGAGTTCCGGTCCGAGTCGCTCCCGCAGTCGGTTCACGAGGTCTTCTGTGAATCCCTCCACTGCCGATCTGCCGTGCTTGTCCTCCATGAAGCGCAGGATGTTCACGGCCAACTCGTCGTAGGAATGACTGACCGAATCGTGTCCGGCCGTCGTGACCACATAGTGCCGGGCCGGTCGGCCCCTGCCCGCCTGCTTGCCGGCGAGTTCACGGACCTCGAGAAGGCCCTCACTCTCCAGCGCGTCCAGGTGACGACGGATCGCCGCGGGAGTCAGCTCGAGGGCTTTGGCCAAAGACGAAGCAGTGATCGGACCTTCGTCGAGCACCGACTGGAAGACCTTCTGCCGGGTTCGGCGATCTTCCGTGTCGTTTGCAGCCATAATCCACCTCCTTGACTAACACAACAATATTGTTGCGTAATTTGTTTCGTAAAACTAGGTGAGCCTAACTACCACCCGCGTCGCGTGCGGACACCTGCGGTTTCGACACCCGTTTCGACGCGTCGTAGAATAGCCTGGTGTCATCTCCGGCCCTGACCATTCGCGGTCTTCAGTACTCCTACGGCACCCACCGTGTCGTCGACGGAATCGACCTCACGGCCGAGTCCGGATCCGTCCTCGGCGTTCTCGGACCCAACGGCGCAGGTAAATCCACGACCATCTCCCTGGCCGTGGGCACCCGCCGTCCGGAATCGGGCACGGTGGAGATCTTCGGGCACGACCCCGTCGCCGAACACGCGACGACGTCGCAGCTGGCCGGGGTCATGCTCCAGGACGGCGGACTGCCGATGAGCTCGAAGCCCCTGCAGGTGCTGCGGCACCTCTCCACCCTCTATGAGAGTCCCGTACCGGTCGACGATCTCGCCGAACCCCTCGGTCTCCACGACTTCGCCGGACGCACGATGCGCAGGCTCTCCGGGGGACAGAAGCAGCGAGTCGCGCTGGCCGCGGCCCTCATCGGACGGCCGCGCCTCGTCTTCCTCGACGAACCCTGCGCCGGTCTCGACCCGCAGGCACGCGAGGTCGTCCACAGCTTCATCCGCGATCTCGCCGACCGCGGAGTCGCCGTCGTCCTCACCACCCACGACCTCGCCGAGGCCGAGGAGCTCTCCGACGAGGTCGTCGTCATCGATCGCGGACGGATCATCGCTCAGGGAGCGCCAGAGGAGCTGCGCAGCGCCTCCGCCGGGTCACGGTCGCTGACGATACGCCTCGACTCCCCCGTCCCCGCCGCCCTCGTCGATCGGCTCACCGAGCTCGGTCCCGCCTCGGCGCAGGGTTCGATGATCTCTCTCGACGGAGCACCGACTGCGAGCCAGATCGCGGCTGCGTGCACTGTCGTCGCCGAGGCGGGACTGCAGATCACGGACATCGGCATGCAGAGGCAGTCCCTGTCCGACGTCTTCTTCGAACTGACCGGGAGGCCGCTGCGATGACATCGACACGCATCATCTCGCAGGCGAAGTTCGAGACTCTGTCCGTTCTGCGCAACGGCGAACAGCTGCTGCTCTCAATCATCTTCCCGCTGGGTCTGCTCGTCTTCCTCGCGAAGACTCCCCTGCTCACCGGGCTCGGGGTCATCGGGGCCGGTGCCGATCCGCTGTCGATCGCCGTCCCCGGGGCGCTGAGCCTGAGCCTGGCCTCCAGCGCATTCACCGGGCAGGCGATCGCAACCGCCTTCGACCGCCGCTACGGAGTGCTGCGACAGCTGGCGACGACTCCGCTGGGGACGAACGGACTCATCCTCGGCAAACTCGGCGCCGTCATCGTCGTCGTTCTCATCCAGTACGCACTCGTCTTCGCCGCGGCGGCGATTCTCGGCTTCCGAGGTCCCGTCGACATCCTCGGACTCATCCTGGCCACACTGTTCGGCACCGCCGCGCTGCTCTCGCTCGGACTGCTCATGGCCGGCACAGTCCGCGCCGAGGCGACTCTGGCGGCGACGAACCTCATCTGGGTGCTCATGGCAGGCGTCGGTGGCCTCGTCATCGCACATCCGGGAGAATGGGGAACGGTTGTGGGCTACCTGCCCTCCGGTGCGCTCGGCGACGCCATGCGATCCGTCATCGGACACGGCGGCACAGACATCAAGGCAATCATCGTGCTCCTGATATGGGGGCTTGTAGGAACGCTTGCGGCACGCAGGTGGTTCCGTTTCGAATGAGGAGTGAAGTGGTCACGAAGAAGATCCGCATCGCCGCTTGGGCCATGCTCATCGCCCAGGCAGGGATCATCCTGACCGGTGGAATCGTCCGGCTCACCGGCTCGGGGCTCGGCTGCTCGGACTGGCCGAAGTGCACCCCGGATTCGCTCGTGGCCACCAGCGAGATGGGCATCCACGGCGCCATCGAGTTCGGCAACCGCCTGCTGGCCGTGGCGCTGGCGATCCTCGGCGTGTGCATTGCGCTCATGCTGTGGAGGCACCGGAAGCAGCGCCCGGATCTCTTCTGGCTCAATATCGGTCTGCTGGCCATCGTGCCCGTCCAGGCCGTCGTCGGCGGAATCACCGTGTGGACGAAGCTCAACCCCTGGGTCGTCGCCGGACACTTCGTGCCCTCGGCCGTCGCTGTCGGCGTCGCCGCCTATTTCGTCCGCCGCACCTATGACACCGGCGTGCGACTGGGCACCAAGGCCCCGGCTCCGCTGCCGACTCTGGGGTGGATCATCCTCGGTCTCACCGCGATCATCGTCGTCTTCGGCGTGCTCACGACGGGGGCCGGGCCCCATTCGGGTTCGACGATCTCGACCCGCAACAACCTCGACAACATCTGGGTCACCCGCCTGCACGCCGCGCCGGTGTGGCTGCTCGTCATCACCACGATCTCCGCTCTCGTCGCCGCCCGGAAGAAGGCGCAGACGGCGATGGTCGCCCCGCTGACCGTGCTCCTCGTCGTCGAGGTCGCCCAGGGAATCATCGGCTACGTCCAGTACTTCCTCGGTGTTCCCGAACTGCTCGTGGCCTTACACATGGTCGGCCTGTCGGCTACGATTGCGGCAAGCGTTGCCGTCCTCGACAGCGCATACCCGAGGAGCACCGATGTCAATACCGATCGTTCCGTGCCTGTGGTTTCCTGACTGTGCCGAGGAGGCCATGGAGTTCTACTGCTCCGTCTTCCCCGATTCGCGCGTCCTGTCCATCTAACGCTATCCCGACGAATCCCTCGACGAACACTTCAGGGGGATGAGCGGGAAGGTCCTGAACGGCCGGTTCGTCCTCGACGGCACAGAGTTCATCTGCCTCGACGGCGGACCGGTGTTCACATTCAACGAAGCGATCTCGCTGACCGTCGAATGCGCGGACCAGGCCGAGATCGACCACTACTGGTCACATCTGTCGGCGTCACCCGAGCACGAACAGTGCGGCTGGCTCAAGGACCGCTTCGGAGTCAGCTGGCAGATCGTTCCCGCGAACCTCGGCGAGCTGATGACCGGTCCGGCACAGACTCAGGCGTCATGAGAATGAAGAAGATCGTCATCGACGACCTCGTCAACGCCGGCTGAACCTCGGCACGCGCTCGAAGAACGCCGTATCTTCTCACAACACGCTCAAGGCCCGTTCCCACGCATGGGAACGGGCCTTGATTGATCAGCAGAGGGTGAGCCTCACCAGATACTGGAGCGCCTCACCAGATTCCGGGGATCAGGGTGGGCACGAACGGGTCGATGGCCACTGCCAGGAAGAGCAGTGACAGGTAGGTGATCGAACCGTGGAAGACCTTCATCGCCTTGAGCGAGGTGCCGTCCTTGCCCTGCTTGGCACGGGAGACCAGCGAGTAGCACGACCACAGGAACCAGACTCCGGCGCCGACGGCCACGATCGTGTAGACAGGACCCATCGGAGCGACGGGAATGAGCGCGAGTGAGCAGGCGATCATCGCCCAGGTGTAGAGGATCATCTGACGGCCGACGGATGTCGGCGGAACCTTCGACGGCAGCATGGGCACGTCGGCGGCGTCGTAGTCGGCCTTGTACTTGATCGCCAGCGGCCAGTAGTGCGGCGGGGTCCAGAAGAAGACGACGAGGAAGAGCAGCACGGGCTCCCACGCGATTCCTCCGGTCACGGCCGACCAGCCGATGAGCACGGGCATGCAGCCTGCAGCGCCGCCCCAGACGATGTTCTGTGAGGTGCGGCGCTTGAGGACGAGGGTGTAGAAGACTGCGTAGAGCAGAATCGCCGAAGCGGTGAGTCCCGCCGTGACCCAGTTCGTGAATCCGCCGAGCCAGAAGATCGAACCGATGCCGAGCACGAAAGCGAAGATGAGTGCAGAACGGGGGCTGATCTCACCGGTGACGAGGGGACGGTCCTTCGTCCGTTCCATCTTCGCGTCGATGTCACGGTCGACGTAGCAGTTGAAGACCGAGGCCGAGGCCGCAGCGGCGGCTCCGCCGATGAGGGTGTTGATGACCAGCCAGATGTTCGGCAGTCCCTGAGCGGCCAGGAACATCACGGGCGCGGTCGTGACGAGGAGCAGCTCGATGACCCGCGGCTTGGTCAGCGCGATATAGGCGCTGATGATCGAACGCGGTCGGGCAGCGAGACTCTGCTCGTCGATGGCCCTCTGCAGAGGTCGTTCACTCTGCTCTTCCCGGTTCTGACGAAGTTTGCTCACGCCCTAGATTCTACCTGTTGTCGAAGTTTTTGCCAGTCGTGCGCAGGCGAGTCGAGTCACTGACGATGCGGACGAGGAACGCCACCGCCGCACACACCGGGGCAAGCACGACGACCTGCACGATGAGCACTGAGATGAAGCTCAGCGAAGCTGTCTGCGGATCCGTGCGGAGGAGATTCACATCGACGCACAGTCCGATGAATCCGGCGATGACGGAATAGACGAGGGCGGTCGTCCACACCAGTCCGCCGCGCCGTGCATTGAGCATCACGGCCAGCGCTGCCGCGAAGGGGGTGAGCAGAAGAAGTGTGCCCAACGTCCACAGGCCGAGCTCCCCGATGTCGACGGTGCCGCGCAGCGGCTGGGCGATCGCCGACGACACGGCGACGGTCGCCACGGCGAAGAACACCGGGCACACCGTGCCGATCCGGGAGATCAGCCGACGGAGCCCCCTCGTCTGTTCGGCCACCTCGGCGAGGTCGGGGCGCCTGCCCGCCAGCCGATCGGATCGCTGGTCTCCGCTGTCTGCGACGGCGGCCCCGATCACGGGATCAGCACCTTTGCTCACCCTGTCACCTCTCTCAGTCAGCACCGGTCTCTCTTCAGGCTCTTCGGCGCACCGCAGTTGTTGAATATCGAATCACAGCTGTGCGCGAGACCACACTTTACCCGTCGGTAGCCTAAATGTCTCGCTCCCCGTCGGCACGGCAGATGAACAGGGGCGGCGCTTCAGGCATCCGACGGGTAGAGTTTGAATGCACGCTCTTCAGACGAACGAAGGATCGCTCGACGACATGACAACTCTGTCCTGGACTGAACTCGACAATCGCGCAGTCGACACCGCCCGCCTCCTCGCCGCGGATGCGGTGCAGAAGACAGGGAACGGGCACCCGGGCACCGCCATGAGCCTGGCTCCCATTGCCCACTACCTGTATCAGCACGGACTCACTCACGACCCGGCCGACCCGACTTGGGTCGGCCGTGATCGTTTCGTCCTCTCCTGCGGTCACAGTTCGCTCACCCAGTACGTTCAGCTCTACCTGGCAGGGTTCGGGCTCGAGCTCGACGACCTCAAGGCGCTGCGCACATGGGGTTCGCTCACCCCGGGCCACCCGGAAGTCGGACACACCGCCGGCGTCGAGATCACCACGGGACCCCTGGGCTCCGGACTGGCCTCGGCCGTGGGCATGGCCATGGCCGCTCGCCGCGAACGCGGACTCTTCGACCCCGAGGCGGCTCCCGGCACCTCACCGTTCGACCACAACATCGTCGTGCTCGCCTCCGACGGCGACCTCGAAGAGGGAGTGTCCGGCGAGGCGTCATCGCTGGCCGGGACACAGGAACTGTCCAACCTGCTGGTGATCTGGGACGACAACAAGATCTCCATCGAAGACGACACCGCGATCGCCTTCGGCGAGGACACGGCCGCCCGGTACGCCGCCTACGGCTGGCACGTCCAGCACGTCGACTTCACCGCCGGCGGTGATTACCACGAGGACATCGAAGCCTTCCACGCCGCCGTCGAGGCCGCTCGCGCGGATTCCCGCCCCTCATTCATCCGCCTGTCCACGATCATCGCCTGGCCCGCCCCGAACGCGCAGAACACCGGCGGGTCCCACGGTGCGGCCCTCGGCGAGGACGAGATCCGTGCGACCAAGGAGGTCCTCGGCTTCGACCCGGAGTCGACCTTCGCCGTCGACGACGAGGTTCTCGCACACACTCGTCAGGCTCTGGACCGCGGTCGTGCCGCCCACCTCGAATGGGACAAGTCCTTCGCCGAATGGCGCACCGGCAACCCGGACAACGCCGCCCTCTTCGACCGTCTGTCCAAGCGCGAGCTGCCCACCGGCCTCGATGCGGCCTTCCCGGTCTTCGAAGCCAGTGAGAAGGGCATCGCCACTCGCGCGGCCTCCGGTCAGGTGCTCAATGCGATCGCCGAGACCATGCCCGAACTCTGGGGAGGTTCCGCCGACCTCGCGGGCTCGAACAACACGCTGATCAAGGGTGAGCCGAGCTTCCTGCCCGCTCACCGCTCCACGGGTGCATTCTCCGGCCACGAGTACGGACGCAATATCCACTTCGGCGTCCGCGAGTTCTCCGCCGGTCTCATCGGCAACGGCATCGCCCTGCACGGCGGAACCCGCCCGTACAACGGCACGTTCCTCGTCTTCAGCGACTACCAGCGTCCGGCCGTGCGCCTGGCCGCCCTCCAGCAGCTGCCGAACCTGTTCGTGTGGACCCACGATTCGATCGGCCTCGGCGAAGACGGACCGACCCACCAGCCGATCGAGCACCTCTCCGCACTGCGCGCGATCCCCGGCCTCGACCTCGTCCGACCGGCCGATGCGAACGAGACCGCTGTCGCGTGGCGGAAGATCCTCGAACGCACCGACGGACCCAGCGGACTCGTGCTCACCCGACAGGCCGTGCCGGTCCTCGACCGTGAGAAGTACGCCCCGGCCTCCGAGGCCGCACGCGGCGGCTATGTGCTCACCGATACCGGTGACCAACCGGAGGTGGCCATCATCGCCAGCGGTTCCGAGGTCGCCATCGCTCTCGAGGCCGCCGACGCTCTGCAGGCATCGGGCACAGCCGCTCGCGTCATCTCCATGCCGTGCCAGGAATGGTTCGACGCTCAGCCGGAGGACTACCGGGCCACTGTGCTGCCGCGCTCGCTCAAGGCACGCGTGAGCATCGAAGCCGCCTCGTCGATGAGCTGGCACAAGTACCTCGGCGATGCCGGGCGTGCCGTGTCCATCGAACACTTCGGTGCATCCGCGGACTACCAGACCCTGTACGAGAAGTTCGGCATCACGGCCACGGCCGTCGTCGACGCAGCAAAGGAATCCATCAACGCAGCAAAGGCGGAAGCATGAGTGAACGTCTCCAGCAGCTCAGCGCGGCCGGAGTCTCGATCTGGCTCGACGACCTCTCCCGCACCCGACTCGAGTCCGGGGATCTCGCCCGCCTCATCGAGGAATCCTCCGTCACGGGTGTGACGACGAATCCGACGATCTTCGCGAACGCGATCTCGGCAGCCGACGACTACGATTCCGCGGTCGCCGAGCTCGGTGCCTCCGGTGCCGATGTGGATGAGGCCATCGAGGCGCTGACCACCGCGGATGTCGCCGAGGCGGCCCGCCTGTTCCGTCCGGTCTTCGAGTCCACGGACGGTGAGGACGGTCGCGTGTCGATCGAGGTCGCTCCCCCGCTGGCCCATGATGCCGGGGCGACCGTCGCCTCGGCGAAGGCCCTGTGGGAACGCGTCGGCGAACCGAATGCGATGATCAAGATCCCCGCCACCGAGGAGGGACTCCGCGCGATCTCCGAGACGATCGCCGCCGGGATCAGCGTCAACGTCACGCTCGTGTTCTCCCTGACCCGCTACCGCCACGTCGTCGAAGCCTTCCTCCAGGGACTGGAGAAGGCCCGCGCCGCCGGTCATGACCTCTCGACGATCCGGTCGGTGGCCTCGGTGTTCGTCTCCCGGGTGGACTCCGAGATCGATTCCCGACTCGACTCCATCGACGACCCGAAGGCCGTGGAGCTCAAGGGCAAGGCGGGCATCGCGAACTGCGTGCTCGCGCATGAGATCCACTCGCAGCTGTTCACCTCCGAGCGCTTCCGAGTCCTCGAACTCGCCGGGGCGCGTCCGCAGCGTCTGCTGTGGGCTTCGACCGGAGTGAAGAATCCCGACTACGCCGACACGATGTACGTGACCGGGCTCGTCGCACCGAACACCGTGAACACGATGCCCGAACCCACCCTGGAGGCGTTCGCCGACCACGGTGAGGTCACCGGCCGGATCACCTCCGAGCACTACCGTGCCGCCGACGAGGTCTTCGATGCTCTGGCACGGCTGGGCATCGACTACGCCGAGGTCATGACCGTGCTCGAAGAGCAGGGGCTGGAGAAGTTCGACGTCAGTTGGACCGAACTCCAGGAAACGATCCGTACGGCTCTGGACCGCTCATGAAGCTCTCACTCTCTGTTCCCGTCGATGAGGAGTTCGAGGCAGAGGCCGCGCGTCTCATCGATGCGGGCCTGGCTTCCCGGCTGAGCGGCAAGGATGCGGAATTGTTCGACGGGGCCGCCGATGCCGCGGACCGGATGGGCTGGGTGGATCTTCCGCAGAACGCAGCAGATCTGCTTGATGAGATCGAATCCCTGCGGGCGCGCCTGCAGGAGGAGGGTCTGCGCACGATCAGCCTGGCCGGGATGGGCGGTTCCTCGCTCGCTCCCGAGGTGATGGCTCAGACGTCCGGTGTCCGACTCGAGATCATCGACTCGACGGATCCCAATCAGGTCGCCGAGGCGATCGGCACCGATCTCGACCACACGGTCCTCATCATCGCGTCGAAGTCCGGAACCACGGTGGAGACGGATTCGATCCGCCGCAGCTTCGCCGCGGCCTTCGAGTCGATCGGCGTCGATCCGGCGTCCCGGATGATCGCGATCACCGATCCGGGCACCGAACTCGAGGCGTTGGCCGCCGATCAGGGCTTCCTTGCGAGCTTCCTCGTCGACCCCACGGTCGGCGGACGCTTCAGCGCTCTCTCGGCCTTCGGGCTCGTCCCCGCGGGCCTGGCCGGTGCCGATGTGCGCGGGATCGCCGCAGAGGCCGCTGCGGCCGCCGCCGACCTGTCTGCCGACGGTCCGGACAATCCTGCACTGCGGTTCGGCGCTTGGCTGAGCATCGCTCACGCCCGGACGACGGAGAAGCTCGTCCTCGCCGAGACCGCTGAGCAGCTGAACGGGCTCGGGGCCTGGGTCGAGCAGCTCATCGCCGAATCCCTCGGCAAGGACGGCCAGGGCATCCTTCCCGTCGTCGTCGACTCCCCCGCCGACATCGGGTTCTCCGATGCACGCGCAGACGCACTCCTGTGCCTGCTCGGGCCGGCAGACGATGAATCAGGGCTGGGTGCACCGTCCGGATTCGAAGCGACGATCACGGGTGGGTTGGGCGAGCTGTTCCTGTTCTGGGAATACGCCACGGCCATCACCGGATACAGCATCGGGGTGAATCCCTTCGACCAGCCTGATGTGGAGGCGGCGAAGGCACAGGCCAGGCATCTGCTCGACGGACCGGACTCCGGTTCGACGGAGCAGCCGCGGTTCCGTGAGGGAGACATCGACGTCCTCGAGGTCGTCGATGAGGCCACGGATCTCGTCGGAGCCCTGGAGGAGCTCTTCTCGCAGGTCGACGAGTACGGGTATGTCGGCATCCAGGCCTACCTCGATCGGCTTGCCGATGCCGAGGCTGAGGATCTGCGTCCGCTCGTGTCCACACATGCCGGAGTGCAGACGACCTTCGGCTTCGGTCCCCGCTACCTGCATTCGACCGGTCAGTACCACAAGGGCGGTCGTCCGAACGGAGTGTTCCTCCAGATCACCGGTGAGGCTCGCACTGACCTGCTGGTGCCGGGACGCGACTTCGGCTTCGCGCAGCTGCAGCGTGCCCAGGCCGCCGGCGATGCGGCGGTGCTGAGTGAGAAGGGCCGGCCCGTGGTGCGTCTGCATCTGCTTGATCGTTCTCGCGGGCTCGAACAGCTGCGGGAGGCGATCGGGTCGATCAGCCCGCGCCACCACTTCGGCCACGACTGATCTGCCTGGAACGGGACTGATCCGCCGGAACGACGGACAGAGCACGAACAGAGAAGGACCCCGACCGATTCGGTCGGGGTCCTTCTCATTCGTGCACCGGGGCGTCGCCTCCGTGCCGGTGTCTCACGGTCTCGGCATCAGCGGGCCACGATGACTCAGGAGTTGAACCGGGTGAGGACGCCCAGCAGGATGATGCAGGCCGCCCAGATGATCGCCATGAGCGTCGTGAACCTGTTGAGGTTGCGCTCGGCGACGCCCGAGGACCCCAGCGACGAGGACATCCCGCCGCCGAACATGTCGGACATGCCACCGCCCTTGCCCTTGTGCATGAGGATCAGCAAGGTGAGGAAGATGCTCGTGAGCACGAGCAGCGCGATGAGAATGATGTTGAGGATTTCCACGTCGGATTCAACCTATGTTTCGTCGAGTGTTTCGTCGAATGATGCGTCTGTCAGTCTACTTCGCGACTGCGGCCTTGCACAAAGCGGCGAAGTCCGGGCCGCTGAGGCTCGCACCTCCCACCAGTGCGCCGTCGACGTCCGCAGACGCGACGATCTCGGCCACATTGTCGGCCTTGACCGATCCGCCGTAGAGGATGCGGGTGGTCTGGGCAAGAGCGTCGCCGTACTTCTCACCGATGCGTGCGCGGATGGCCGAGGCCATCTCGGCGGCATCGGCGGCCGTGGCGGTCTCGCCGGTGCCGATCGCCCAGACGGGTTCGTAGGCGATGACGAGGCCGGATAGGTCGTCAGCGTCGAATCCGGCCAGCGACTCGTCGAGCTGTCCGAGGGTGAATTCGACGTGGTTCCTCTCCTGCCGCTGCTCCTGCGACTCCCCCACGCAGAGGATCGGAGTGAGCTCGGCCGAAAGTGCGGCCTTGATCTTCGCGGCCACGACCTCGTTGGTCTCATGGTTGTCGGCACGGCGTTCGCTGTGGCCGATGACCACGTAGCTGCAGCCGAGGCGGGATAGGAACGATGCGGCGATCTCTCCGGTATGCGCTCCGGGGGCGTGCTGGGAGACGTCCTGGGCACCGTACTTCAGCCACAGCTTGTCGCCCTGGACGAGTGTCTGCACCGAACGGATGTCCGTGAACGGCGGAATGACGACGACTTCGCAGTCGCTGTCGTCGAGTTTGGCGTCCTCGAGTGCCCAGGCGAGCTTCTGGACAGCGGAGATCGCCTCCAGATGATCGTGGTTCATCTTCCAGTTGCCTGCCAGCAGCAGGGTGCGGTCGTTCATGGTGTCTGTCTTCCTCATCCGAGTGCGTCGAGTCCGGGCAGGGTCTTGCCTTCGAGGTATTCGAGGCTGGCACCTCCGCCGGTGGAGATGTGGCCGAAGGCGTCATCGGCGAAGCCGAGGCTGCGCACGGCGGCTGCAGAATCGCCGCCGCCGACCACGGTCAGCCTCTGTCCCCCGCTGCTGCCTTCGTCGGCCAGGGCTTGGGCTACGGCTTTGGTGCCGGAGGCGAAGGCCGGAAACTCGAAGACGCCCATCGGTCCGTTCCAGAACACAGTGGTCGAGCCTGCGATGATCTCGGCATAGGCGCGGGCCGATTCGGGGCCGATGTCGAGCCCGAGGCCGTCGCCTCCGGCCGGAGTGTCTTCGAGTTCGGCGACGGGCCGGACCCAGTGCTCGGCGTCGGCGACGAAGGAGGCGGCCATGACGATGTCCGTGGGCAGGACGATGCGTGCACCACCGGACCGGGAGCGTTCGAGGTAGCCCTTGACGTCGTCGATGCGGTCCTTCTCGACCAGGCTCGATCCGATGTCGTGGCCGAGTGCGGCGAGGAAGGTGAAGACCATTCCCCCGCCGATGAGCAGATTGTCGGCGCGGTCGATGAGGTTGTCGATGACGCCGAGTTTGTCCGAGACCTTGGATCCGCCGAGGACGACGGTGAACGGTGATTCGGGGTTGTTGAGCAGCCTGTCGCTGACCTCGACTTCCGCACGCACGAGTGAGCCGGCATAGTGCGGGAGGAGGCCGGCGATGTCGTAGACCGAGGCCTGCTTGCGGTGGACGACGCCGAATCCGTCGGAGACGAAGTCGTCGGCCAGCGCTGCCAGTTGGGTGGCGAATTCCTGGCGCTCGGCATCGTCCTTCGCCGTTTCGCCGGGATTGAAGCGCAGGTTCTCCAGCAGCAGCACGTCACCGTCGGACAGGGCTGCGGCCTTTGTCTGCGCATCGTCACCGACGGTGTCGGCGGCGAAGGCGACCGGACGGCCGATGGCTTCGGCGAGTTCGGGGACGATCGGGGCCAGTGAGAACTGCGGATCCGGTTCTCCCTTCGGCCGGCCCAGATGCGACATCACGATGACCTTGGCTCCCGCCTCGGCGAGGGACCTGATCGTTCCGGCCGAGGCCAGGATGCGACCGCGGTCGGTGATCGTGCCGTCGTCCATCGGCACGTTGAGATCGCTGCGGACGAGCACCGTGTGTCCGGCGAAGATGCCCGCATCGTCGAATGTCCTCATGAGTCCCTTTCGCTGAGAATGTAGCTGACCATGTCTTTAAGTCGGTTCGTGTATCCCCACTCGTTGTCGTACCAGGCCACGACCTTGATCTGGTCGCCCAGCACCATTGTGAGCTTGGAATCGACGATCGCCGAGGCGGTGGTGCCGACGATGTCGCTGGAGACGAGTTCGTCGGTGGAGAAGTCGAGGTAGGGCGAACCGTCCGCGGCCGAGGCGAGGATCGCGTTGACCTCGTCGCGGTCGGCGCTCGTGGAGGTGGTGAAGGTGAAGTCGATGATCGATCCGGCGGGCACGGGCACGCGCACGGCAAGTCCGTCGAGCTTGCCTTCGAGGTGGGGCATGACGCGGCCGACGGTGCGTGCGGCTCCGGTCGTGGTCGGCACGATGTTGACGGCGGCGGCTCGGGCGCGACGCAGGTCCCTGTGGGGTCCATCGACGAGCATCTGGTCGCCGGTGTAGGCGTGAACGGTGTTGAGCAGACCGGATTCGACGCCGAGGGCATCGTCGAGCGCCTTGACGACGGTGGCCATGCAGTTCGTCGTGCACGAGGCGTTCGAGACGACGGAATGTGCGGACGGGTCGAAGGTGTCTTCGTTCACCCCCATGACGAGCGTCGCGTCGACGTCTTTTCCGGGTGCGGAGAGCACGACGGTCTGCACGATGCCGCCGAGGTGGGCCTCGGCCTGATCCTGCCGGGTGAAGCGTCCGGTGGATTCGACGACGAGTTCGACCTTGTGCGAACTCCAATCGATGGCGGACGGGTCGGCTTGGCTGGTCACCGCGATCTCTCGTCCGTCGACGATGATCGCCTCGTCGGCGGCATCGACATCATGGTCGAAGCGAGGCCACACGGAGTCGTGGGAGAGCAGATGAGCCAGGGTCGTCGTATCGGTGAGATCGTTGATGGCCACGACCTCGAAATCAGCATCGGGTTCGAGGGACAGACGGAACAGGGCACGGCCGATGCGGCCGAAGCCGTTGATGGCGATTCGTCTCATGCCTCGATCTTAGCGATCCTCGAGCATTTCCGGGGTCAGGCTGGCTTCGGTGCCGGGAATTCCCAGTTCTTCCGCATGCTTGTCCGCTGTGGACAGCAACCTGCGGATCCGGCCGGCCACCGCATCCTTCGTCATCGGCGGGTCGGCGAGCTGACCGAGCTCTTCGAGGGACGCCTGCTTGTGGGTCACGCGAAGCTGACCGGCGTAGCGGAGGTGTTCGGGGACGTCGTCGCCGAGGATCTCCAGGGCGCGTTCGACCCGGGCGCCGGCGGCCACAGCGGCCCGTGCCGAGCGACGCAGGTTCGCATCGTCGAAGTTCGCCAGGCGGTTCGCGGTCGCGCGGACCTCCCGGCGCATCCGTCGTTCCTCCCAGACCAGCACGGCGCTGTGGGAGCCCATGCGGGTGAGCAGCGCGGCGATATCGTCGCCGTCGCGGATGACGACGCGGTCGACTCCGCGGACCTCGCGGGCCTTCGCGCTCAGTCCCAGCCGGCGGGCTGCGCCGACGAGGGCAAGAGCCGCCTCGGGGCCGGGGCAGGTGACTTCCAACGCCGAGGAGCGCCCCGGCTCGGTCAGTGAGCCGTGAGCGAGGAAGGCTCCGCGCCAGGCGGCTTCGGCATCGGCGACGGAGCCGTTGACTATGGCCGAGGGCAGTCCGCGCACGGGACGGCCGCGGTTGTCGACGAGTCCGGTCTGGCGGGCCAGGGCTCCCCCGTCACGGGTGACGCGCAGCAGGTAGCGGTTGGAGCGGCGGATTCCGGCGGCGTTGATGACGACGATGTCGGCATGCTGACCGTAGAGATCCTTGATCTCCGCCCGCAGCCGTTTGGCGGCCTGGGCAGTGTCGAGTTCGGCTTCGAGAACGATCGAGCCGTTGACGAGGTGGAGGGCGGAGGAGAACCGGAAGATCGAGGACACCTCGGCCTTGCGGGCGGAGGTGCGAGTGATCTTCACTCGCGCCAACTCGTCCTTGACCTGAGCGGTCAGTGCCATAGCTCGTCCTCCTGCACCTGAAGTTCTACCACTGCTCGGCGACGCCGATCCCGGCGTCCAACAACATGTCACGGTAGCATGCCGCCAGCTTGAGGCTGTCATGCTGTCCCTGCCTCCGTGAGCGCAGGGGACGTTCCCAGAGTTTCGCTCCGAACATGTCCTCGGCCCGCTGCGGCAGGTCGGGTTCGAGTTCGGTGGCCGCTTCGTCGACGAGGACATAGTCCAAGGTCAGTGAGCGGGCATGGCGGTGGAGGGAGACGAGGTGTTCGCCGAGGCTCAGGTCCTTCGTCTCACCGTCGGTCGAGCTGAGGTTGAGCGTGAGGGATTTCACCGCTGTCGAGGCCACGATCGCCTCGGCGAGCGACGGCACGAGCAGGTGCGGCATCACCGAGGTGTACCAGGAGCCGGGGCCGAGGTTGAGAACCTCGGCCTCCTCCACGGCTTCGATCGTCTCGTAGCGGGCCGGTGGGGCAGCCGGATCGAGGCGCACGGTCTCGACGTGGCCGATCGTGGAGGCGAGCACGGACTGACCGCGCACGACCTGGAAGGAGCCGGGGAACTTCACATCGGCTTCGATCGTCAGCGGCACCGAGGACATCGGCAGCACGCGACCGTGAGCGCGCAGCAGGCGGGCCATCCAGTCCAGGCCGGCCACATGGTCGCCGTGGATCTGCCACAGTGCGGCGATGAGCAGATTGCCCACCGCGTGACCGTGCAGCTCACCCGTCGATTCGAAGCGGTGCTGGATGACATCACGCCAGGTCTGACCCCACGTGCCGTCGTCGCAGAGTGCGGCCAGAGCCATCCGCAGATCGCCGGGAGGCAGTCCGCCGAGTTCGTCGCGCAGTCGTCCGGATGAGCCGCCGTCGTCGGCGACTGTGACGACCGCGGTGAGGTCTTCAGTGAGCAGACGGAACGCCCTCAGCGCCGCGTAGAGTCCGTGGCCGCCGCCGAAGGACACGATATTGGGACCGTCCTTCTGTGCGCCCGTGGAGATGACGGGCAGATCTTCGGTCTCCATGTCATTCTCTTCCCAGATCGCGATGACGCACAGCCACTGGGATCCCGGTCTGGGCCGACAGCAGTCGTCCGACCCTTTCGCTGATCGCCACGGAACGGTGTTTGCCGCCCGTGCAGCCGATGCCGATCATCGCGTAGCCACGGCCCTCGTGCAGATATCCCTCGGCGACGGTGGACAGGGTTGCGGCATAGCGTTCGATGAATTCCTCGGCGCCGTTCTGCTCGAGGACGTAGGCTGCGACATCGGAGTCGAGTCCGTTGTGTCCGCGCAGATGGGGAATCCAGTACGGATTCGGCAGGAAGCGGACGTCGGCGACGTGGTCGGCGTCCTTGGGCAGGCCGTATTTGAAGCCGAAGCTCATCACCGTCAGACGCAGCGGCGGGGTGTCGTCGTCGCTGAAGCGTTTGCGCACCTCCGCGGAGAGCTGGTGCACGTTGAGGTCGGAGGTGTCGACGATGATATCGGCGCGGTGCTTGAGGGACTCGAGCTCGGCACGTTCGGCTTCGATGCCGTCGAGCAGGGTCCCCTCCCCCTGCAGAGGGTGGGGCCGCCTGGTCGATTCGAAACGCCGGACGAGGACTTCATCGGAGGCGTCGAGGAAGACGATGCGCAGGGACAGACCCTGATCGACGAAATCGCTGATCGTCTCCTGCAGTTCGGTGTACTTCGTCCGCCCTTTGG
This sequence comes from Brevibacterium sp. MGP-B1, assembly GCF_057766545.1. Classification (NCBI taxonomy): domain Bacteria; kingdom Bacillati; phylum Actinomycetota; class Actinomycetes; order Micrococcales; family Brevibacteriaceae; genus Brevibacterium; species Brevibacterium sp. MGP-B1. The sequence goes on from NZ_CM173407.1 coordinate 1,331,595, forward strand.
CGTCGATGACAATGGCGATCTTCGGCAGGGCACCGTCGGCACGGGCGACGAGTTCGACGAGCGGACGCATCATCTGCGGCGGCAGGTTGTCGACGACATACCAGTCCATGTCTTCGAGCACATTGGCCACGGTGGTGCGGCCCGCTCCGGACATTCCGGTGACGAGCACAACCTCGATGGGGTGGTCGGATCCGTTCGATTCGGCCTGCACGCTCACTCGTCCTCCTCTGTCCGTGCCCGATCGGTCGGCGGGCACTGTACCTCTCGGCACTACTCTAGGGCAGAATCGCAGAGCTCAGTCGGCCAGAGCCGTGACGATCTTCGCGGCGAGGGAGGGACCGATTCCCTTGACCTCGCAGATCTCCTCGGCGGTGGCAGCGCGGACCTTCTTCACGGATCCGAAATGGCGCAGCAGTGCGGTGCGTTTCGACTCTCCGAGGCCCGGAATGTCGTCGAGCACCGAACTCGTCATCGCCTTCGCACGTTTCGACCGGTGATAGGTGATGGCGAAGCGGTGGGCCTCATCACGCAGGCGCTGCATGAGGAAGAGCCCTTCGGAGTTGCGCGGGAGGATGACCGGGAACGGATCGTCCGGAACCCAGATCTCTTCGAGCCGTTTGGCCAGACCGACGACGAAGATGTCGACGATGCCGAGATCCGTCAGTGCCCGCGTCGCTGCCGCAACCTGCGGGCCGGCACCGTCGACGACGAGGAGGCTGGGTCGGTAGCCGAAGCGCTCATCGGGCTCCTCGGAGGTCATCTGTTCGAGGTAGCGGCTGAAGCGACGAGAGACGACGTCGTACATCGAAGCCGTGTCGTCGGCCGCGGCTTCACCGTGGATGGCGAAGTGTCGGTAGTCGCGCTTCTTCGCCATTCCGTCTTCGAACACGACGAGGGAGGCGACGACGTTCGATCCCTGGGTATGGGAGATGTCGATGCATTCGATGCGCAGCGGTGCTTCCGGCAGGTCGAGGTGCTCCTGGATCTCCTTGAGAGCCTGGCTGCGGGTCGTCAGGTCGGACGAGCGTTTGAGCTTGTGCTGGATGAGCGCTTCCTTCGCGTTCTTCCCCACGGTCTCCAGGGCCGCCTTCTTCTCCCCGCGCTCGGGTACCCGCACGGTCACCCGCGAACCGCGCTGCTCGCTCAGCCAGGCCTCCAGGGACTCCAGATCCGCCGGCAGTGTGTCGACGAGGATCTCCTTCGGAATGGCATCGGCATCGAGTCCGGAGTAGGCCTGTCGCAGGTAGTCGGTGGTCAGTTCCGCGGGCGTGTGATCATCGGAGCGTTCGATGATCCAGCCGCGTTGGCCGCGGATACGACCCTGGCGCACATGGAAGACCTGGACGGAGGCTTCGAGCTCCTCGGTGACGAGGGCGAAGATATCGCAGTCGGCGCTCACCGACAGGACGACGGCGGATTTGTCGAGGACCTTCTGCAGGGCGGAGATCTCGTCGCGCAGACCGGCCGCGCGTTCGTAGTCGAGTTCGGCCGCGGCTGTGGCCATCTCCTTCTGCCGGTGGCTGATGAACCGGCCGGTGTTTCCGGACATGAAGTCGGAGATGCTGCGGGCCAGGTCCTTGTGATCGTCCTTGCTGATCTGACCGACGCAGGGAGCAGCGCATTTGTCGATATAGCCGAGCAGGCAGGGCCTGCCGCTGCGTTCGGCCCGCCGGTAGACCCCTGCTGTGCAGGTGCGCATCGGGAACGCCTTGAGCAGCAGGTCGAGGGTGTCCTTGATCGCCCACACCTGAGCGAAGGGACCGAAGTACTTCACGCCCTTGCGTCGTTTTCCCCGGGTGATGAAGGCCCGAGGCACCTCGTCATTCATCGTGATCGCGAGGTAGGGGTAGGACTTGTCGTCGCGGAACATGACGTTGAACCGCGGGTTGAACTCATTGATCCACGTCCATTCGAGCTGCAGAGCTTCGACCTCGGTGTCGACGACGGTCCATTCCACCGAGTTCGCGGTGTGGACCATCGTCGAGGTGCGCGGGTGCAGCTGGGCGGGGTTGGCGAAGTACGAGTTGAGTCGGTTGCGGAGATTCTTCGCCTTTCCGACATAGATCACCCGCCGGTCGGGGTCACGGAATTTGTAGACCCCGGCCGATGTGGGGATCGACCCGGGGGCCGGACGGTAGGTGGATGGATCAGGCATTCGGATCAGGACTTGAGCATCGGCTTGAGGAACCGTCCGGTGTGCGACTCGGCCACCTCGGCGACCTCTTCGGGAGTGCCTTGGGCGATGATCTGCCCACCGCCGCGGCCGCCCTCGGGTCCGAGGTCGATGATGTGATCGGCGTTGCCGATGACGTCGAGGTTGTGTTCGATGACGATGACCGTATTGCCTTTGTCGACGAGTCCCTGGAGGACCATGAGCAGCTTCGAGATGTCCTCGAAGTGCAGACCGGTCGTCGGTTCGTCGAGCACGTAGACGGTGCGACCGCGGGAGCGCTTCTGCAGCTCGGCGGCGAGCTTGACACGCTGTGCCTCGCCGCCGGAGAGAGTCGTGGCCGGCTGGCCGAGTCGGACATAGCCGAGCCCCACCTCGACGAGGGTCTTGAGGTGTCGAGAGATCGCGGGAATCGCGGCGAAGAAGTCGTTGGCCTCCTCGATGGGCATATCGAGGACCTCGGCGATGTTCTTGCCCTTGAACGTGACTTCCAGGGTCTCCCGGTTGTACCGGGCGCCCTGGCAGACCTCACAGGGGACGTAGACATCGGGCAGGAAGTTCATCTCGATCTTGATCGTGCCGTCGCCGCTGCAGTTCTCGCAGCGTCCGCCCTTGACGTTGAAGGAGAACCGACCGGGCAGATAGCCGCGGACCTTCGCCGATTCGGTTTCGGCGAAGAGTCGGCGCACATGGTCGAAGACGCCGGTGTAGGTCGCGGGATTCGACCGCGGGGTGCGTCCGATCGGCGACTGGTCGACGTGGACGACCTTGTCGAGATTGTCCAGGCCGGTCACACGCTTGTGCCGTCCCGGCACCCGCGAGGCGCCGTTGAGGACGTTGGCCATCTGTGTGTAGAGGATCTCGTTGACCAGAGTCGATTTGCCCGAACCGGACACGCCGGTGACTGCGGTGAGCACACCGAGGGGGAAGGACACCGTGACGTCGCGCAGGTTGTTCTCCACGGCCTTCTCGACGGTGACCATCCGGTCCTTGTCGACGGGGCGGCGGGTCGGCGGGATCTGGATCGCTCGCCGGCCGGAGAGGTAGTCGCCGGTGATCGATCCCTCGGCATCCTTGAGACCGGTGACGGGACCGGAATAGACGACCTCTCCCCCGTGCTCGCCGGCACCGGGCCCGATATCGACGATCCAGTCGGCGGATTCGATGGTGTCCTCATCGTGTTCGACGACGATGAGGGTGTTGCCGAGATCCTTGAGCTTGTTGAGGGTTTCGATGAGTCGGCGGTTGTCACGCTGGTGCAGTCCGATCGAGGGCTCGTCGAGGACGTAGAGGACGCCGACGAGGCCGGAACCGATCTGCGTGGCCAGGCGGATGCGCTGGGCCTCACCGCCGGAGAGCGTACCGGCGGCCCGGTTGAGGCTGAGGTAGTCGAGGCCGACGTCGAGGAGGAATCCGAGGCGGGCGTTGATCTCCTTCATCACCTGCGCCGCCACGGCGGCATCGCGGGAGCTCAGCTCGAGGGAGCCGAGGAAGGAAGCCGCTTCGTCGAGGGCGAGTTCGGAGACCTCGGCGATGGACCTGTCTCCGACCTTGACGGCGAGGATCTCCGGTTTGAGCCGCGTACCGTCACAGCTGGCACATGGGATCTCGCGCATATAGGACTCGTAGCGTTCGCGCGACCACTCGGATTCTGTTTCCTCGTGCTTGCGCTGAATGTATTGGTAGACGCCTTCGAAGCCCGTCGAGTACGTGCGTTCACGCCCGAAGCGGTTCTTGTACTTGACGTGGACCTTGTAGTCCTTGCCCGTCAGAATCGCGGTCTTCGCGGACTTCGGCAGCTTCTTCCACGGCGTCTTCATATCGAAGCCGAGTTCGTCGCCGAGACCCTTGAGCAGACGGTTGAAGTACTTCGAGACCTGTTTGCCTCCCGACCAGGGGGCGATGGCCCCGGAGCCGAGGCTGAGGTCCTCGTCGGGGACGACGAGATCTTCGTCGACCTGCAGGCGCGTGCCGATGCCGTCGCAGGTGGGGCAGGCGCCGAAAGGCGAGTTGAAGGAGAACGAGCGCGGTTCGATCTCGTCGATCGTCAGCGGGTGCTCGTTCGGGCACGACATGTGCTCGGAGAATGTGCGAGTCGTGCCTTCGTCGACGAGTTCGATGTCGATGCGTCCGTCGGCGAGCCCCAGCGCGGTCTCGACGGAGTCGGTCAGCCGCGGGCGCATTCCCGATTTGGCGACGAGGCGGTCGACGACCACGGAGATCGTGTGCTTGTACTGCTTCTCCAAGGTCGGCGGTTCGCTCAGGCTGATCTGCTCGCCGTCGACGATGGCCCTGGAGAAGCCCTTGGACTGCAGGTCGGTGAAGAGGTCGACGAATTCGCCCTTGCGGGACCGGACGACGGGTGCGAGGACGAGGAACTTCGTCCGTTCCTCGAGTTCGAGCAGCTGGTCGACGATCTGCTGCGGGGTCTGCTTCGTGATGACCTCACCGCAGACGGGGCAGTGCGGGATGCCGATCCGCGCCCACAGCAGGCGGAGGAAGTCATAGACTTCGGTGATCGTGCCGACGGTCGAACGCGGATTGCGCGATGTCGACTTCTGGTCGATCGACACCGCCGGAGACAGCCCTTCGATGAAGTCGACATCGGGTTTGTCCATCTGCCCGAGGAACATCCGGGCATAGGAGGACAGGGATTCGACGTAGCGTCGCTGCCCCTCGGCGAAGATCGTGTCGAAGGCCAGCGAGGATTTGCCGGAACCGGACAAGCCGGTGAACACGACCATCGAGTCACGCGGCAGCGCGATCTCGACGTTCTTGAGATTGTGTGCTCGCGCTCCCTTCACCCACAGGGTGTCGAGATGGGAGACGCCTGTCACTTGCTCACCGTTATTGGTTTTCATCACCTGACCACTGTATTACTCGGCACTGACATTGCTGTATTCGCAGCGGTTTCCGGCTCATCTGCCGATCTCTCCGACGGAGAGGATGCGGAGCACGATATCTCCGGATTCGTCGCTGGCGGCCACGTCCACCTCGGCGTCGATGGCCCAGTCCCTGTTGTCGTCGGGATCGGCGAGGATCTGTCGGACGCTCCATGTGTCTGAACCGGGTGTGACGTCGATATATTCCCGACCGCGGGCCTTCTGGTCGACGATGAGCTCTCCGTATTCGTCGTAGAAGTCCTCGATCGCGTCCTCCCAGGCCCGTGAGTCGAATCCGGATTCGGCGTCGAGACGGCCGAGCTCCGTGTAGTTCGCACGTTCGGCCAGCAGCACTCGGTGGAACAGGGCATTGCGGATCTCTGCGGTGAACACCTTCGTATTCTCGGAGAAGCGGCGGTCGAGTGCCGGCAGCTCGTCGGAGGCTTCGGTGGGGTCGAGTCCCTGCAGGGTGCGCCATTCGTCGAGCAGCGACGAATCCGTCCGGGCGATGGTCTCACCACACCATTCGATGATGGTCTCGAGTTCCTCGGTCCGGTTCTCCGCGGGGACGTTGTGGAGCAGTGCACGGTAGATGTCGGTGAGGTAGCGCAGCAGGCTGCCCTCGGCCCGGGCGAGGCTGTAGTAGCCGACGAACTGGGTGAAGCCCATGGCCTGCTCGAGCATGTCGCGGACGACGGATTTGGGTTCGAAGCCGCCTCGGTGCAGCCAGGGATGAGTCTCGACGAAATGGTCGAAGGCCGGGTCGAGCATCTCGGCCAGGGGCGCGGGGCTTTCGATCTCGTCGAGGATCGCCATGCGTTCGGCATATTCGACGCCTTCGGCCTTGAGCTCGGCCAGGGTCTCTCCCTTGATCCGGTCGAGTTGGCCCTTGAGGATCTGGAACGGCACCGAGGTGGTCGCCTCGACGATGGATACGACGTCGAGGGCGTAGGTGTCGTCGTTCTCGTCGAGAAGCTCCAGTGCGGCGAGCACGAAGGGAGCCAGGGGCTGGTTGAGCGCGAACTGGGGACCGAGGTCCTGGGTGGCGATGAGTTCGCTGCCGCGGACCTCGATGAGTCCGGCATCGATGAGGGAGCGTCCGATGCTGATCGCGGTGAGTTTGAGGTCGAGCCGGCGTTCCCTTGTCTCATGCGTCTTGTCGATGAAGTCGCTGATGGTCGACACATCGGAGCCGGGGCGGGCGACGAGGTTGAGGATCGTCGAATGGTCGATCTTCATCCGCGGTCGCAGGGTCTCGGATTCGCCTTCGATGAGTTTTGCGAAGGTCTCTTCGGACCAGCCGACGAAGCCGACGGGGGCGGCCTTCTTCTTGACCTTCTTCTTTTTCTTCTTGTCATCGTTGGCCGCTTTGGCTTCTGCTTTGAGGTTGTCGATGACGTGTTCGGGGGCTTGGGCGATGACGTAGCCGCGGGTGTCGAATCCGGCGCGGCCGGCACGTCCGGCGAGCTGTTGGAACTCGCGGACGCTGAGTCGGCGCATCTTCCGCCCGTCGAACTTCGTCAGTCCGGTCAGCAGCACGGAGCGGATGGGCACATTGATGCCCACACCGAGGGTGTCGGTGCCGGAGATGACGAGCAGCAGACCCTTCAGGGCGAGCTGTTCGATGAGGCGGCGGTACTTCGGCAGCATTCCGGCGTGGTGGACGCCGACGCCGTGCAGCAGCAGTTTGCGCAGACTGGTCCCGAATCCCTTGCCGAAGGTGAAGCCCTTGATGGCTGCGGCGATGGCGGCCTTCTGTTCCTTTGAGGCGAGGTCGACCGAGAGCAGGTTGGTGGCGAGGTCGATGGCACCGTTCTGAGAGTAGGAGACGACGTAGACCGGGGCCTTGTCGTTGCGGACGAGTCCGCGGAGAGTGTCCGAGAGCGTCTCCGTCGAATATTCGTAGTCGAGCGGGACCGGCCTGGTCGCCGAGGTGACCACGGAGGAGTCGCGTCCGGTCGTCTCCGTCATCGTCCGTCGGATGTCGGTGGTGTCGCCCAAGGTGGCGGACATGAGGACGAACTGGGTCTGCGGCATCTCGAGGAGGGGCACCTGCCAGGCCCAACCGCGGGAGGGGTCGGCGACGTAGTGGAATTCGTCCATGACGACCATTCCGGCGTCGAGCATTCCGCCTTCGCGCAGCGCCTGGTTGGCCAGGATCTCCGCCGTGGCGCAGATGACGGGCGCCTCCGGGTTGACGGTGGAGTCGCCGGTGACCATCCCGACGTTCTCGGCGCCGAAGGCGTCGATGAGGGAGAAGAACTTCTCGCTCACCAGGGCCTTGAGCGGGGCCGTGTAAAACGACCGGATCCCGCGGGTGAAGGACTGGTAGAGAGCGAACAGAGCGACGAGTGACTTCCCCGAGCCGGTCGGGGTCGCCATGATCGTATTGTCTCCGGCGAGGATCGTGAGGAACGCCTCGTCCTGAGCCGGGTAAGGCTCGACTCCGATCTCTCGGCAGTATTCGCCGAAGGACTCGTAGATCGTGTCGTCGTCAGCGAATTCCGCTGGGATCTCCTGCAATCTGGCCACGCTGATGCACAGACCTTTCCGATTAGACTGATTCCATCCTATTGCTCGACACCGAGGAGTCACATATGCCGGTCTTCGCCGTCACCTACCACTATGGTCCCGATACGGATACGCGGATGGAACACCGCCCCGCGCATCGCCGCTGGCAGGCGGAGCTGAATGAGGCCGGGACGATCCTCGCCTCCGGTCCCCTGGACAACGATCCGCAGCCGGGAGGACTGCTGATCCTCAACGCTGCCGACCGTGCGGAGGTCGAAAGCCACCTCGCCGCCGATCCCTATGCCTCGCTCGGTGTCATCGAGTCGACGGACATCCGCGAATGGACTCCCGTGTTCGGCCCCTTCGCCCAGGGCTGAGCGTCGCACTGCCGGTCCGGGTCTGCCCTGACCGGCAAGACACGAGCGGGGTCCGTCTCGAGAGATCGAGACGGACCCCGCTCGTTCTGTGCCGACACCGAGGCGGTGCCGACGCAAAGGTATCCGATCGGCTCAGGCCTCTTCGGACTCGTTCGAGCTGACGTCTTTGAAGGAGATGCCGTCCTTCTTCATCTTCACGAGTGAGGCGACCGTGGCCACCACCATGGCGAGGACGATGACGGTCAGGGACAGCCACGTCGGCACCTCGGGGATCGAGTGACCCCACGAGAGGAACTCCCAGTCGCTCGAGTGCAGAGCGTGGATGATGAGCTTGACGCCGATGAAGCCGAGGATCGCGGCGATTCCGTAGTGGAGGTAGACGAGCTTGTCGACGAGTCCTCCGAGCAGGAAGTACAGCTGACGCAGTCCCATGAGGGCGAACACGTTCGCGGTGAACACGAGGAACGCATTCTGAGTGACGCCGAAGATCGCGGGAATCGAGTCGAGCGCGAACATCACATCGGTCGAGCCGATGGCGATGAACACGATGAACATCGGGGTCCAGTACTTCTTGTTGTCGTCGAGGGTCACCCGCAGCTTGTTGCCGTGGTATTCGTCGACGACGTTGATCCGCTTGCGCAGGAACCGGATGAGACCGTTCTCGCCGTCGCCGTCGTCTTCGGAGCTGAAAGCCTGCCGGTAGGCGACGATGAGGAGGAAGATGCCGAAGATGAAGAAGACTTCGACGAAGGCACTGATGATCGCCGCACCCGCGAGGATGAAGATGCCGCGGAAGATGATGGCGATGATGATGCCGACCATGAGCACTTCCTGCTGGTACTTCCGCGGTACCGAGAAGCTGCCCATGATGATGATGAAGACGAACAGGTTGTCGATGCTCAGCGAGTACTCGAGCAGCCAACCGGTGAGGAACTCGCTGCCGTGCTGGGCATCGCCGATGGCGAAGAGCGCGCCGGCGAAGACCAGAGCCAGGGCGACGTAGAAGGCGACCCAGATGCTCGCTTCCCGCATCGACGGGGTGTGTGGTCGCTTGACGACCAGCAGGAGGTCGAAGACGAGGATCGCAACGACGATGATTCCCGAGGTGATCATGAACCAGACGGGAATCGGAGATTCGCTCGCAGCAGCGGTGTTGCCGCCGGCCGCGAGCGTGGAGGACAGAATATCCATGGATGCCTTTCGTGGTGAACAGGATGTATCCAGGTCGAAAGTCTCTCCCACGCGGTGATGCTGCGTGCGCTCCGCGGCCGGACCCCTTGTGGGGTCGTGGTGACGACCGCGGATGGACGGGATACTCCCTTTCGCCAGCACACCAGTATAAACACGCGAGCATCACTCGCGCGTCACCGGTGCGGATCAGGCGTGCCCGGCCTCCTTCATCTGGCGCAGCTCCTGCTTGAGGTCGGAGAGCTCATCGCGCAGTCGTGCGGCGAGTTCGAACTGCAGCTCCGCGGCGGCCGAATGCATCTGCGAGGTCAGCGATTCGATGAGTTCGGTGAGGTCGGCCGCCGGCGGGCGCAGCGAACCGGGTTTGCCGGCGGCTTCCCTCTGTTCGTCCGTCAGGGTCGAGTTGTAGCCGCGCTTGCCCTTGCCGTAGTCGAATTCGGTGAGCAGCTCTCGAGTGTCCTCGTCCTCTCGCTGCAGTCGTTCGGTGATGTCGGCGATCCGCTTGACCAGCGGGGCCGGATCGATTCCGTGCTCTTCGTTGTAGGCGATCTGGATGGCGCGCCTGCGGTCGGTCTCGTCGATGGCGGTGCGCATCGAATCCGTGATCGTATCGGCGTACATGTGCACCTGGCCGTTGAGGTTACGTGCGGCACGACCGATCGTCTGGATGAGCGATGTCGACGACCGGAGGAAGCCTTCCTTATCGGCATCGAGGATCGCCACGAGGGAGACCTCGGGAAGGTCGAGGCCCTCACGCAGGAGGTTGATGCCGACCAGCACATCGAATTCGCCCGCGCGCAGCTCTGTGAGCAGCTCCACACGTCGCAGAGTGTCGACGTCGGAGTGGAGGTATTGGACGCGGATATCGTGTTCGAGCAGATAGTCGGTGAGATCTTCGGCCATCTTCTTCGTCAGCGTTGTCACGAGCACACGCTCGTTCGCGTCGACACGGGTCTTGATCTCGTCGAGCAGGTCGTCGATCTGCCCCTTCGTCGGCTTGACCTTGATCTCGGGGTCGACGAGTCCGGTGGGACGGATGATCTGCTGGACGTATCCGTTGGCGTTGCCGAGTTCGAAGTTGCCGGGTGTGGCCGACAGGTACACGCTCTGTCCCACGCGCTCCCGGAACTCGTCGAATTTCAGCGGCCGGTTGTCCATGGCACTGGGCAGGCGGAATCCGTGCTCGACGAGGGTGCGCTTGCGCGACATATCGCCTTCGTACATACCGCCGATCTGCGGGACCGTGACATGGGACTCGTCGATGACGAGCAGGAAGTCCTCGGGGAAGTAGTCGAGCAGGCAGTTCGGTGCCGAACCGGGATCGCGGCCGTCGATGTGCCGGGAGTAGTTCTCGATGCCGGAGGTGAAGCCCATCGACTCCATCATCTCGAGGTCGTAGGTCGTGCGCATCTTCAGCCGCTGTGCCTCCAGCAGCTTGTTCTGCGATTCGAACTCGCTCAGCCGCTTCTGCAGCTCGTCCTCGATGCCGCTGATCGCGGTGGCCATCCGGTTCTCACCGGCGACGTAGTGGCTGGCCGGGAACACGTGGATGGTGTCCTCGTCGCGGACGATCTCGCCCGTCAGCGGGTGGAGGGTCTGCAGCGATTCGATCTCGTCGCCGAAGAATTCGATCCGCAGCGCGAGCTCCTCGTACTGCGGGATGATCTCGACGGTGTCTCCGCGCACGCGGAAGGTGCCGCGGGTGAAAGCCATATCATTGCGGGCGTACTGCATCGACACGAAGCGTTTGAGCAGTTCGTCCCGATCGCATTCGTCGCCCTTGTGGAGGGTGACCATCCGGTCGACGTATTCCTCCGGAGTGCCGAGACCGTAGATGCACGACACCGTCGAGACCACGACGACGTCGCGTCTGGTCAGCAGCGAGTTCGTGGCCGAGTGCCGGAGACGTTCGACCTCATCGTTGATCGAGGAGTCCTTCTCGATGAACGTGTCCGTCTGCGGCACATAGGCTTCCGGCTGGTAGTAGTCGTAATAGGAGACGAAGTACTCGACCGCATTGTTGGGCAGCAGCTGTCGGAACTCGTTCGCCAGCTGCGCGGCGAGAGTCTTGTTCGGCGCCATGATCAGGGTCGGTCTCTGCACCTGCTCGATGAGCCATGCCGTCGTCGCCGACTTGCCTGTGCCGGTGGCACCGAGGAGGACGATGTCCCGCTCCCCCGCATCGAGCCGGTCGGAGATCTCCCGGATCGCCGTCGGCTGGTCACCCGAGGGAGAGTACTCGGAGACGACCTCGAAGGGTGCCACCTCGCGGGTGACATCGGGGCGGTGGCCGATCGCTGGCAGGGGGCGTTCTGAGCTCATAGTCCAACCCTAGCCCCCGCCTCTGACATTGGGCAGACCGGAGCCGGAACGACAGCCTCGGCGAGGTGACCGTCGACGTGTGTCACCGTGTCAGTCGAAGCTGTCGGGCACCAGTCGGCGGCGCATCTGCAGGAAGTACGGTTCCTTCGCTTCCGCATATGTTCGTATCATCTGCCCGTTCGTCCCGCCCGCAGCCTCGGCTTCGGCCAAGCGGTCTCTCTTCATCTCGAGGTAGCGATTCCGCTCCTCCGGGTCCGCGATGAGCAGGTCCCGGAACGCGCGGGCGAAGCGCACACCGACCGAATCCGCGGTGCGCACATGCAAATTGACGGCGCGGCCGGGATCCGTGTTCGCGTGGAACCATTTCCCTTCGGTCGACTGTTCGCCGAGGTGGTCGCTCATCTCGGCTCCCGGATAGCCGAGTTCGGCCAGCCGGGATGCCAGCTCCCTGGCTATGGCGAGATCGGGGACGAGGAGCTGCAGATCGATGACGTCCTTGGCGGGCAGTCCCGGCACCGAGGTGGAGCCGATATGTTCGATGGCGAACTCCTCGCCCGTGCCGTGTCGCAGCTTCCTGATCGCTCTCTGCGCGTCCCCGGTCCAGTCGGCATCCGCGGGATCGACGAGTTCGAGGGCTGCCTTCGGTGCCCGCTGCCGGGCCGCGAGATTGGCGGCGAAGGGGCGGATCCGCGATTCGATGAGCCGGCCGACCACGGCCTCCGTCTCCTCGACGGGACCGGAGTTGTCGATGATGACGTCGCAGGCCGCTCGGCGGGTGTCGTCATCGGCTTGGCGGGAGATCCGTGCGGTGGCATCGTCGCGGTCCATTCCGCGGGAGTCCATGAGCCGCTGCAGGCGCACCTCGGCGGGCACGTCGACGAGGAGATTGAGGTGGTAGGCCGGTGTCATGTCGTTCTCGACGAGCAGCGGGACGTCGTGGACGACGATCTCGGCGTCGGCATGTCTGGCGAAGTGTTCGGCGGTGCGGTCGCGAATCGCCGGATGCATGAGGCCGTTGAGCCGTGCTGTGTGCTCGGAATCGACGAAGGCTGCCGCGGCCAGTGCCGGCCGGTCGAGCGCACCGTCGGAGTGCAGCACCTGCGGCCCGAAGGCCTCGGCCAGTCTCTCGAGCAGCGGCTGTCCGGGTTCGACGACTTCGCGGGCGATTCTGTCGGCGTCGACGAGCACTGCCCCATGTTCGACGAGCATTGCGGACACCGTTGACTTTCCGGCGCCGATTCCGCCGGTGAGACCGATTCTCAGCATGGGATCATCCTACTGATCCAGTCGGTAGACCCGCACTCCCTCATCGGCGAAGATCGGATCTCCGACGGCGGCATCGAGGAATTCCGCATAGTCTCCCTCACTTCCCGGCAGGAGCGGAGCATCGGGGGCCAGGACGATGAAGTCGACCCCGGTCGCCCTCAGTTCGGCGATCGCCGAGGCGACTTCCGGGCTGTCCGCGGCCGGCATGGGCTCGCCCTCGAAGACGGAGCCGTGCAGAAGTTCGTCGAGGGCATCCTCGGGGGCGGAATAGGTCACCGCCGATTCCGGGCTCGAACCGATGAAGTAGCCGCCGGTCTCGCGGTAGCCGAATCCGCTGACCGACTGCCACACCATGGCTTCGTCGGCGTGGGGCTCGGCCCATGCGAGGGGGCGGGGGAAGGTCTTGACGACGGATCCGGCGGGGATCACCTCGGCGATGGAGTGCTCGTAGAAGTCCGGAACTGTCACCTCATGGGCGGTCTGCGGAGCGGGGAGGACGGCCACGGCGGCGAGGACGAGCAGGATGAGGAGGGCGCGGGCGCGAAGCAGCTTCCGGTGGTTGAGCGCCCACTGGAGGCCGATTCCGAGCACGGCGAAGAGCGCGATCGTCGAATGGAGGACGAGCCGCATGGGCAGGATGTTGTTGAGCACGGGAATGGCTTCGATGAGGGCGAACGGACCGGTCTCGAGGGCGATCCGGCCTCCGAGGAGGATCGGTGAGCCCAGTGCCAGCAGGCCGACGAGGATGCCGGATGCCGCGGCGATGCGCACCGGCACCGCGTGTGCGGAGCGGCGGGCAAGGCCGAGAACGATGAGCACGGCCGCCGCCAGAGCTGGTGCGCCGACGTAGGCGCCGAGTTCGGCGGGGTCGATCTCCATGATCCGGGGCAGAGGGGACACTCCGGAGCTCAGCCAGGCCGGGGCGGCGGGGAGGATCGGGTCGAGCAGATCAGTGTTCCATACTCCGTGTGGGCGGATGGCGCCCTGTGGGGCGTTCGGTCCGGACATGGTCACCAGCAGCGGGATCGCACACAGCACGGAGATGCAGCCGGCGACTGCGGAACCGAGACCGAGGGCCAGCCACGACCGGGCGCGGTAGAGGCGGCGTCCGAAGACGGCGAGGCTGGCCAGGAAGCAGAGTGCGGCGAGGAAGGTCCCGGCCAGCACCTCGGTGGAGACGTAGAACTGGAATCCGAGGAGGAGCCCGAAGCCCCCTCCGAGCAGCCACAGGCGACGGCTGCGCAGCAGTGAACGGCCGGGCTCCGCCTGTATCGCTCGGCCGAGGTCGAGGAGAGCGAGGATCGCCCAGGCTGTCAGGGGCGGGGTGACGATATAGGCGAGGTTCGGGTGGCCGCCGAGCTGGACGATGACATAGCTGGAGAAGCCGACCCCGGCGGCGGCGATGAAAGCGGGCAGGCGGTCGAGGAAGCGGCGGAAGAGCACGGCTGCGGCCAGGCTGCCGACCACCGGGAAGGCGAGGATGAGGAGGTTGTAGCTCACGATGGGGCCGGCCGCCCACGTCACGGGAGCGAGCAGGATCGCGAACCCGGCGAGGGAGGTGTTCCAGGCTCCGTTGACTCCCCCGCCGAGGGCGTCCATCGATTCCGTGTACAGCAGGCCGCCGGTCTCCCCCGGTCCGAATCCGAGAGCACCGGCGAGAACCTGCGCGCCGTGCCCGAGCCACCAGATGAACAGTGAGGTGTCGTCATTGGAGGCGACGACGCTGCCGCCGGGGTCCGCGGCGACGGAGCCGAAGACGGTCAGGCTGCCGACACAGAGGATGAGCATGTACCACAGCCACGGGCGCAGGCGTGCCCGAGCCGTGGGGGCATACAGAAAGGGCTCCCGGCCTTCCGACCGGGAGCCCTTCTGGTGGCTGCTATCAGCTGCCTGCAAGCTTCTCACGCAGGGCTGCGAGAGCTTCGTCGCTGGCCAGGGTGCCCTCGTCGTTCGCCTCTTCGGAGGAGAACGATCCGGTGGCCGGAGCGGCTTCGGCATTACCGACGGCATCGGCTGCGGAGGCCTCGGCATCCGCTGCGATGGCCTTGGCGACCTGCTTCTTGTGCTCTTCCCAGCGTTCCTGAGCGGCGGCGTACTGCTGCTCCCAGGTCTCGCGCTGGGCCTCGTAGCCCTCGACCCATTCGTTGGTCTCGGGATCGAAGCCCTCGGGGTACTTGTAGTTGCCGTCCTCGTCGTACTCCTGCGGCATGCCGTACAGAGCGGGGTCGAGGAACTCTTCGGCCTCGGGGTCGACGCCTTCGTTCGCCTGCTTCAGCGACAGCGAGATGCGGCGGCGTTCCAGGTCGATGTCGATGACCTTGACGTAGATGGTCTCGTCGACCGAGACGACCTGCTCGGGCAGATCCACGTGGCGCACGGCCAGCTCGGAGATGTGGACGAGGCCCTCGATGCCGTCTTCGACGCGCACGAATGCACCGAACGGAACGAGCTTGGTGACCTTGCCCGGCACGATCTGCCCGATGACGTGTGTGCGGGCGAAGTGCTGCCAAGGATCTTCCTGGGTGGCCTTGAGCGACAGCGAAACGCGCTCACGGTCCATGTCGACGTCGAGAACCTCGACGGTGACTTCGTCGCCCACGGTGACGACCTCACCCGGGTGATCGATGTGCTTCCAGGACAGTTCGGAGACGTGGACGAGTCCGTCGACACCACCGAGGTCGACGAACGCACCGAAGTTGACGATGGAGGACACGACACCAGGACGGACCTGGCCCTTCTGCAGGGTCTGCAGGAAGTCGTGACGGACGGCCGACTGGGTCTGCTCGAGCCAGGCACGGCGTGACAGGACCACGTTGTTGCGGTTCTTGTCGAGCTCGATGATCTTGGCTTCGACCTGCTGGCCGATGTAGGGGGCGAGGTCGCGGACGCGGCGCATCTCGACGAGGGACGCGGGCAGGAAGCCGCGCAGTCCGATGTCGACGATCAGGCCGCCCTTGACAACCTCGATGACGGTGCCTGTGACAACGCCGTCGTCTTCCTTGATCTTCTCGATGTCGCCCCAGGCACGCTCGTACTGAGCGCGCTTCTTCGACAGCATGAGACGACCCTCTTTGTCTTCCTTCTGAAGAACGAGGGCTTCGATTTCGTCCCCGACCTCGACGACTTCGCCGGGATCGACATCGTGCTTGATGGAAAGCTCACGTGCGAGGATGACGCCTTCCGTCTTGTATCCGATGTCGACGAGGACTTCGTCACGGTCGACCTTGACGACTTCGCCCTCAACGATGTCGCCATCGTTGAAGTACTTGATGGTCTCATCGACGGCGGCGAGGAAATCCTCAGCGGTTCCGATGTCGTTGACAGCGACCTGCTTCGGCTGCACCGATTCCGGCGTGGTGGTGGTCATATAGGTAGGGACTCCGATGGAATATTGGTCCAGATCCGGTACCCTGGCGACAGGTCGTATAAGTTGCCGCAAGAACCGAATCCGGTCTCGATTGCGAATTTGGACTTGTATGCACAGGCGCATACGGTTGTCAATGCTAGCACCTTATTGGGTGTGAATGCACGCCGAAGAGACGAATCATCACCACCTGGGGCCACGGAGGAACCATGAGCGAAGGAACTGACGGAGCCGAGGTCATCAGCGGTGGCTATCTCCCGATCGACGAAGAGGCTTCCGTCCGGGCCAATCGCAGCTATTGGGACAACTCGGCAGAGGACTATCTCGCCGAACACGGCACGTTCCTCGGTGCTTCGGATTTCATCTGGTGTCCGGAAGGAATTCACGAATCCGATGTGCGCCTCCTCGGCGATGTCGACCGGAAGCAGGTTCTCGAGGTCGGCTGCGGTGCCGGTCAGTGCTCCCGGTGGCTGGCAGAGCAGGGCGCGATCACCACAGGTGTCGACGTCTCCGCCGGAATGCTCGAACAGGCCTCGCGACTGCAGCGCGAGCATCCCCTGAGCGCCGAGGCGACTCCCCCGACGTTCCTTCTCGCCGATGCCCGTCAGCTGCCGTTCGCATCGAACAGCTTCGATCGCGCGTTCTCCTCCTACGGTGCCCTGCCCTTCGTCAAGGACGCCGAGGTCGTCTTCGCCGAGGTGGCCCGAGTGCTGCGTAACGGCGGACAGTGGGTCTTCTCGACGACTCACCCGATGCGGTGGATGTTCCCCGATGTTCCGGGTGAGGCCGGTCTGACGGTGGAGTACTCGTACTTCGATCGCACTCCGTACGTCGAGCTGTCTTCGGACGGTCAGCCGGTCTACGCCGAGCATCACCGGACGATGAGCGACTGGGTCCGTCTGCTCGTCGAGGCCGGCTTCACGATCGATTCGGTGACCGAACCCGAATGGCCCGAGGAGAATCGGACCGCCTGGGGCGGCTGGTCGCCGCTGCGCGGTGCGCTCATGCCCGGCACCGCGATCTTCTCCACCACCCTGACCAAGGACTGACGGGACGGGAATAGGGACGATCCTCAGCCGAGGACTGTGAAGTCCTCGGCCAGTCCCCCGCGACCGGTCAGCCCGGCGAGCACTGAGCTCCCCTTTCCGCTCTGCATCGCCAGCCCCGCTGCGGCCGTCAATGATTCCCGGAGCGCGGCCTCCGGAACGACGGGTTCGGCACCGAGTGTCTTGGCGATGTCGACGCCGTGGACGACGAGATCGAAGGTCCGTGTGCGCCTCCCCGGAGGCGACGTCGCGTTCGCGGACGACATCATCGACTCCCGGCTGGCTGAGCACCGCGCAACTCACCCGTCGCGCTCTCGTTCAAGCGCTAGCGCGGATGTCGTGTGGTACACGGCGCGCAAACTGCGGGGACGCTTGAACGAGCGTGGGCGAGATCGTTTTCTGCGCTTGCGCTTGAACGAGAGCGGCAGGTCAGCGGGTCAGCGGGCAGCGGGTCAGCGGGCAGGGGTCAGCGGGCAGGTCAGTGGGCGGCGGCGTGCCAGGAGCGGCCGGTGCCGACGTTGACGTCCAGAGGCACATCGAGTTCGAACGCCGACCCCATCTCCTCCGTGACGATCGTCGTCACCTCATCGATCTCGTCCGGACGGACGTCGACGATGATCTCGTCATGGACCTGCAGCAGCATCGGCGAGCGGAGACCGTCCAGACGGGCGGCCACCTTGAGCATGGCGATCTTCATGATGTCGGCTGCCGAGCCCTGGATCGGAGCGTTGAGTGCGGCGCGTTCGGCCATGTCCCGCAGCTGCCGACGGTCGCTGTGCAGCGCCGGCAGATAACGACGACGGCCCATGATGGTCTCCGTGAACCCCTTCGCGCGAGCCTGCTCGACGATGTCGTCGAGGTAGTCCTTGACTGCACCGAAGCGTTCGAAGTACTGGTCCATCAGCCCCTTGGCTTCATCGACGCCGATCGCAAGCTGCCGGGAGAGGCCGTAGGCGGAGAGCCCGTACACCAGCCCGTAGGACATGGCCTTGACCTTCGAGCGCATCTCGGAGTCCACCTCGTCGATGCCGACTCCGAAGACCTTCGAGCCGACATAGGAGTGGAGATCCTCGCCGTCCTTGAAGGCCTGGATGAGCGCGGCATCGCCGGACAGATGAGCCATGATCCGCATTTCGATCTGCGAGTAGTCGGCGGTGAGCAGAGTCCCCTCAGCCACCTCGGGGTCGGCGATGAAAATGTCTCGGATGCGGCGGCCTGATTCGGTCCGCACCGGAATGTTCTGCAGGTTCGGGTCCAGGGACGAAAGTCGTCCGGTGGCGGCCACGGTCTGCTGGTAGGTGGTGTGGATGCGGCCGTCGTCGGCAACAGTTTTGAGCAGTCCGACGACGGTCTGCTTGAGCTTCGTCGAATCCCGGTAGGCCAGCAGGTGTTGGAGGAAGGGGTGTTCGGTTTTGACGAACAGTTCGGCCAGGGCGTCGGCATCGGTCGTATAGCCGGTCTTCGTCCGCTTGGTCTTGGGCATATCGAGTTCGTCGAAGAGCACGGTCTGCAGCTGTTTGGGAGAACCGAGGTTCACCTCGTGGCCGATCGCGTCATAGGCCTCTCCTGCGCTGGCTTCGGCCTGTTTCGTGAATTCGTCGATGAGGTTCGACAGTCCGGTCTCATCGACGGCGATCCCGGTCGCTTCCATGCGCGCGAGCACGGGCACGAGCGGCAGTTCGATCTCGCGGTACACCTGCGTCATGTTCGCGTCCTCGACGGCCTTCGCGAGCACCTCGTGGACCTCGAGCAGTGCGGCGGCACGTTGGCCGTGCGTGGTCACCGCGGCATCGGAGTCGAGGTCGAGGGCGAGCTGTCCTGAATCGGCTTCGGGTTCGCTGAGGTCGATTCCGGCACGGTCGGCGGCGATCTGACCGAGTTCGTAGGACCGGGCGTCGGGAACGAGGAGGTAGGCAGCCAGGGCCGTGTCCCCGGCGATGTCCGTCACGGACAGTCCCATCGACTCCCACGCTTTGATCTGCAGCTTCGAGCTGTGGAGGATGAGCGAATGCCCACCTAGGGCGGAACCGAGCGCACCGACGGCCTTCTGCCCCGCCTCGGCGAGGTCGACGACCCAGGCCTGGCCGGGTTCGGCGGAGACCGCCAGCGTCCGTGCCTGACCGTGGCCGAGCTCGAAGGACGCGTCGGAATCGAGCGCCAGCACATCGTGGTCGGCGATCTTCGTCAGCAGAGTGTCGACGTCAACGGTCTCGATGGTCGTCTCGCGTGCCGGTGCCGGCTCGGATTCGGCTCCGACCTCGGGGAAGATCGCGGCCAGACGCTTGCCGAGCGCCTGGAACTCGAGCTGGTCGAACAGGCTCGACAGCTCGGCCGGGTCGCCTTCGCCCCAGGCCAGGTCGTCGAACTCCAGCCCCAAGTCGACGTCGTCGAGGAGGCGGTTGAGTCGGTAGTTCCGCTCCACCTCGCTGATATGGTCGCGCAGCTTCTCACCGACCTTGCCGCCGATCGTGTCGGCGTTGTCCAACACCCCGGGCAGATCGCCGTGTGCGGTGAGCCATTTCGCGGCGGTCTTGTCACCGACTCCGGGCACACCGGGCAGATTGTCGGCCTTCTCACCGACGAGCGCGGCCAGCCCCCGGTAGTTCGCGGGGCTCACCCCGTACTTCTCCTCGACCGCGGCCGGCGTCATCCGGTTGAGGTCGCTGACTCCGCGTTTCGGGTAGAGGATCGTCACCCGGTCGGAGGCGAGCTGGAACGAATCCTTGTCTCCGCTCATCACCTCGACGAACGAGCCGGCATCCGTGCCCATCTTCGCCATCGTCGCCAGAGCATCATCGGCCTCGAAGCCCTCCTTCGTCACGACCCGGATGCCCATCGCCGTGACGATGTCCTTGATGAGATCGATCTGCGGGTGGAACTCGGGCGGAGTCTTCGCCCGACCGGCCTTGTACTCGGGGTATTCCTCGAGACGGAACGTCTGGCGTCCGAGGTCGAAGGCCACGGCCACGTGGCTGGGCTCTTCGTCGCGGAGGACGTTGATGAGCATGGAGATGAAGCCGTAGATGGCGTTCGTCGTCTGGCCGGTGCTGGTGGAGAAGTTCTCGACCGGCAGGGCGTGGAATGCCCGGTAGGCCAGGGAGTGTCCGTCGATGAGCAGGAGGGATTCGTTTGAGTGACTCACATGGCATAGCCTAGCGTTCGAAGCTGACTTGAAGGAGAACCGATGCTGCGTCCCGACGTGTCCCTGACCGCTCACACCGCCCCTGAGGAGATCGACACGCTGCTCGGGCAGCTGCGCACGCCGGGGTCCGGGGGTGAGCTGGCCGAGAGGATGGGAATCGAGTTCGTCGAGCTCGCTCACGATCATGTCGTGGCCACCGCTCCGGTCGTCGGCAATCGGCAGCCGATGGGTCTCTTCCACGGAGGCGGCCACGTCGTTCTCGCCGAATCCCTGGCGTCGATGCATTCGTATCTGCTCTCCGGCGGTAAGAACGTCGTCGGGGTCGATCTCAACGCCACTCACCTGCGTGCCGCGCGAGAGGGCGTGGTGACCGGTCGCGCCGAGGTGCTCCACCAGGGACGCACGATCGTCTCCCATGAGGTGAAGATGACCGACGAGGCGGGGCGCCTGCTCTCGATCGTGCGGATCACGAATATGATCCTGAAGACCGAGCCGAAGGGCTGAGGCACAGCGCCGTCTCGGCGAAAGTCCACAGCGAAAGCAGAGGGCCGGCGAATCCGTCTCGGGATTCGCCGGCCCTCTCGGGTTCCGGGTCCGGACCGTGACCGGTCCGGGAGGTGACTACTTCTTCGTGCCGATCTGCTTGAGCACGGTCTCAGCGACCTCGCGCATCGTCAGGCGACGGTCCATCGACGTCTTCTGGATCCAGCGGAAGGCTTCGGGCTCGCTCAGACCCATGGAGGTCTGCAGCAGGCTCTTGGCGCGCTCGACGAGCTTGCGGGTCTCGAAGCGTTCGGTGAGATCGGAGATCTCGGACTCGAGCGAGCTGATCTCGGCATGACGCGAGAGCGCGATCTCCAGGGCCGGGATGAGGTCGGCCGAGGTGAACGGCTTGACGACATAGGCCATGGCACCCGCATCGCGGGCCCGCTCGACGAGCTCCTTCTGCGAGAAGGCGGTGAGCAGCACGACCGGCGCGATGCGAGCCCTGGCGATGCGCTCGGCGGCGGAGATTCCGTCGAGGATGGGCATCTTGATGTCCATGACGACGAGGTCCGGGCGCAGCTCCTCAGCCAGGCGGATGGCGGATTCGCCGTCCGCCGCCTCACCGACGACGTCATAGCCGACCTCGCGGAGCATTTCTACGATATCGAGACGAATCACGGCCTCGTCTTCGGCCACGACTACGCGGCGGACCGGCACGGACTCATCTGAAGTTGATTCTTCGCTGTTTGAAAGCACGGCACCAGTCTAGACCAGGCGCTCAGCGTCATGGCCAGCGGACCCGGAAGTTTATTCTGTGAGGGTGGCCACGGGCGGTGACGGTGGCCACCGGAGGGCATCCTCGGCGGGTGGCGATTGTGCAATCGGTCCGCGCGCGCAGTAGAATCGTCCCCGTTGCACAGGCGGTCCTGGCAGGACAGCTCGTGACGCGCCGGATTGGCGGAATCGGTAGACGCGGTGCACTCAAAATGCATTGTCGAAAGACGTGCGGGTTCGAGTCCCGCATCCGGTACGGACGAAGGCACTGTCGAACGTGATGTCGACAGTGCCTTCTTCATTTCCCGGGAGCCGATGGGCTACCGAAGATCAGTGACCTGCGCGCAGGTCGAGAGTGACAACCTCAGTCCCATAGAGACGTGCCGCCCGAATGAGCGCCTCCATCAGCTTCCTGCCCACGCCCTGACCTTGAGCATCCGGGGCGACGGCCACCTTTTCGATGTCGACATGTGGGCGGAACGTCGGGCGAGTGTACCGATTCCAGTACGCGAAGCCGGTGACCTCGGTTCCGGTGCGAGCGATTGCGGCAGCGGACTCCCCGGTTTCAGCGCCCGTGAACAGGCGGCCGACGAGATCCGCGATCTCCTCGACAGACGGAGCTGAGACCCAGCCGAGAGCGGCACCTGCATCGACGAGGCGGCCGAGCAGCGATGTCACCTGCAGGACATCGTGCTCGGCCAGTCCCTCGGCCGGGAGGAGATCAACTCCGGCTGCGGGCGTCCTCGGTGCGGGTCTCGTCGACATCTGCGTCCTCCTCGGTCGGAACGTAGCCGTTGATGCGCGGGGCATCGTAGCGTTCGACGTCCAGGATCTCATGCCGCTTGGCCACGATGGCCGGGACGAGTGCCTGACCGGAGACGTTGAGCGCGGTGCGGCCCATGTCCACGATCGGCTCGATGGCCAGCAGCAGACCGACGCCCTCGAGGGGCAGGCCCAGGGTCGACAGGGTCAGGGTGAGCATCACCGTCGCACCCGTCGTGCCGGCCGTGGCGGCCGAGCCGATGACGGCGACGAAGATGATGAGCAGGTACTGGATGAGGGAGAGATCGATGCCGAAGAACTGGGCGACGAACACGGCGGCGATGGCCGGATAGATCGCAGCGCAGCCGTCCATCTTCGTCGTCGCACCGAAGGGCACGGCGAAGGCGGCGTAGGAGTGGGGCACCCCGAAGTTGTCGGTGGCGACCTTCTGCGTCACCGGCATGGTGCCGATCGACGACCGGGAGACGAAGCCCATCTGGGTGGCCGGCCAGACTCCGGAGAAGTACTGGCGCACCGACAGTCCGTTGGCCCGAGCCAGGGCCGGGTAGACGATGAAGAAGACGATCGCGAGACCGATGTAGACGGCGACGACGAACCACAGCAGCGAGCCCATCGTCGACCAGCCGTAGGAGTTCACTGCATTGCCGATGAGGCCGAGCGTACCGATCGGGGCGATGCGCACGATCCACCAGACGACCTTCTGGACCACGGCCAGGGCCGCCTCGGTGAACTGGAGGAACGGCTCTGCGGCCTTGCCGACCTTGACCGCGGCGATGCCGATGGCACCGGAGACGATGATGAGCTGGAGGATGTTGAAGTTGACCTCGGAGGTCATGGCTCCGGCGTCATCGGGTGCGGTGGCCACCTCGAGTCCGAGGAAGTTCACCGGGATCAGTCCGGTGAGGAAGCCCAGCCAGCTGCCCTGGGAGTCGGGTGCACCGGCGTTGAGCGAAGCGGCATCGGCGTGGGCGCCGGGCTGCATGACGATGCCGATGATGAGTCCGAGGACGACGGCGATGAGAGCGGTGAGGGCGAACCACAGCAGGGTCGACATTGCCAGCCTGGCGGCGTTGGTGACCTTGCGCAGGTTGCCGATGCTCGCGATGATCGCGGTGATGACCAGTGGTACGACAGCGGCCTTGAGCAGTGTGACATACGACGAGCCGATGGTGTCCAGGGTCTGGCCGAGCCAGTTGTCGGCGGTGTCGCTGACCGGTCCCCATGAGCGGGCGATGAGCCCGAGGATGACTCCGGCGACGAGTGCGATGGTCACCTGCACTCCGAAGGACTTGCTCCACGCGGGCAGTCTCATTGAATTCCTCTCCTAGCGGGTCCTCCCCTCTGGGATCCGCAGGGAGGATTGGCAACAGAGAGCACAACTGTTGAGCAATCTGCAAAATTCCCTGGCCCCCTGTGATCTGTCTCGCAGTTCGGAATCGGTCCGCGCCCGGCATCAGACACAGAGACGCCGGCGGCGCCACCCCGTGATCAGGGGGCAGGCACCGTCGGCGTTCAGGCCCGGGGACAGTCAGTGGCGGGGCGAGTGGCCTTCGCGCACGATCGGCACCTCACGGGTGATGGGCGCTTCGGCCACGACTCCGTATCCGGCCAGCGGGTCCTCCTCGGAATCCGAGGCATCCTGGTAGGCGGCCGTCACACCCTTGGCGGCATCACCGATGGTGTGGATGCGCAGGGCGTTCGTCGAACCGGGGATCCCGGGAGGCGAACCGGCCACGAGGATGCTCTGATCACCTTCGCGGGCGGTGCCGTCGGCGAGCAGAACGGCGTCGACCTGGCGCGCCATCTGGTCGGTGTGGCGCACGGTCTTCACGAGGTACGGGCGCACTCCCCAGGTCAGCGCCAGCTGGTGGCGGACCTGCAGGTCAGGCGTGAAGCCGAGGATCGGCCAGGCCGGGCGCAGCCGCGACATGCGCCGCACGGAGTCACCGGTCTGTGAGAAGGTGCACAGGAGGTCGATATCGAGCTGCTCAGCAATCTGCACGGCAGCGGCGGTGACGGCTCCGCCCTTCGTGTGCGGGACGGTGCCCAGTGCCGGGATCCGCTCGAGACCGTGCTCTTCGGTGGAGCCGATGATCCGGCTCATCGTCCGGATCGCCTCGACCCAGTGCGCACCGACCGAGGTCTCACCGGAGAGCATGAGCGCATCGGCGCCGTCGAGGACGGCGTTCGCGCAGTCGCTGGCCTCGGCGCGGGTGGGCCGCGGCGCATCGATCATCGTCTCGAGCATCTGCGTCGCCACGATGACGGGCTTGGCCTGCTGGCGGGCGATTTCGACTGCGCGCTTCTGCACGATCGGCACCTGTTCGAGCGGCAGCTCGACGCCGAGGTCGCCGCGGGCGACCATGATTCCGTCGAAGGCATCGATGACCTCATCGAGCTGGTCGACGGCCTGCGGCTTCTCGAGCTTGGCGATGACCGGAGCCGTGATGCCGACCTCGTCCATGACCGCGCGCACATCGTTCATGTCCTCGGGGCTGCGGACGAAGGACAGGGCCACCCAGTCGAAGCCGAGCTGAAGCCCCCATTTGAGATCGTCGACGTCCTTCTCCGACAGGGCGGGGACGGAGACCGGGACGCCGGGGAGGTTGATGCCCTTGTGGTTGGAGATGGTTCCGCCGATCTCGACCTCGGTGACCACGTCGGTGTCGGTCACCTCGGTGGCGCGCAGGCGCAGGCGCCCGTCGTCGATGAGCAGCGGATCGCCCACGGACACGTCTTCTGCCAGGGTCGGCAGGGTCGTGGACACGAGCTCTGCGGTGCCGGGGACGTCACGGCTGGTGATGGTGAAGGAAGCCCCTTCGACGAGCTCTTCCTTCCCGTTGGCGAAGGTGCCCACGCGGATCTTCGGACCCTGCAGGTCCAACAGGACGGCGACGGGGCGTCCGGTGTCGAGTGCGGCCTGGCGGACCCAGGCGAACTTCTCTTCGTGCTCTTCTCGTTTTCCGTGGCTCAGATTGAATCGGGCGACATCGACGCCCTCATCGACGAGCTCGCGGATCTCTTCATAGGAGTTCTGGTTCGGACCTAAAGTTGCGACTATCTTTGCACGCCTCATACGCTCCACCCTACCTAAAGTCTCAGCGGGCGGTTTCCACCGCTCTACGCTGGTCACGGGCAGTGCGGGTGCGGCACGTCGCTGTGCCGCCCCACCACCCGTTCTCAATTACTGACATGCACGATCTTAGCATTTGAACCCGACGTCGGTGGGCCGCACGGGTGCCGGCAGCCGCGTCGACCCGGTCAGGAACCGGTCGACTTCCGCGGCCGCGGCACGTCCTTCCGCAATGGCCCAGACGATGAGGGACTGTCCGCGTCCGGCATCGCCGGCGACGAAGACTCCCGGCTGCGCCGCATAGTCCTCGGTCCGTTCGAATGCCCCTCCGGCACCGGCTTCGAGATCGATCTGCGCAGTCTCCGGTCCGCTGAATCCCAGTGCCAGCAGCACGAGATCGGCGGGGATGACGTGCTCGGTGCCCGGTGTCGGGATGCGTCGGCCGTCGGCGAACTGCGTCTGTGCGACTTCGATTCCGCACACCTTGCCCGAGTCGTCTCCGACGAACCGCGTCGTCGAGGCCAGATACCGCCTGGTTCCGCCCTCCTCGTGTGAGGATTGGACCTCGAAGATCCGCGGCACCGTCGGCCACGGCGAGTCGGCACCGCGCTCGACCGGCGGCTGGGCGCCGATGGCCAGGGTAGTCACCGAGGCGGCTCCCTGGCGCAGAGCCGTGCCCAGGCAGTCCGCTCCGGTGTCGCCGCCGCCGATGATGACGACGTGCTTGCCGGCCGCATCGATGAACTGTGCCGAGTCGGCCTCCGAGGACGCCTGTGCCCGGTTGGACGGCACGAGGTAGTCCATCGCGAATTCGATTCCGTCCAGTCCGCGCCCCGACAGCTCCATATCGCGCGGCACGGTGGCTCCGGTGGCCACCAACACCGCGTCGAAGCGGGTCTGCAGTGCGGCGAAGTCGATGTCGCGGCCGATCTCGACTCCGATTTCGAACCGAGTGCCTTCGGCGCGCATCTGGGTCAGGCGGCGGTCGATATGGTGCTTCTCGAGTTTGAAGTCCGGGATGCCGTAGCGCAGCAGTCCGCCGAGGCGGTCCTCGCGTTCGAAGACGACGACAGTGTGCCCGGCTCGGGTCAGCTGCTGCGCGGCGGCGAGTCCAGCCGGTCCGGAGCCGATGACGGCGACGGTGTGCCCGGTGATCCGGTCGGGGACGACGGGGGTGATGAGTCCGGCGGCGAATCCGTCGTCGACGATCGAGACTTCGACCTGCTTGATCGTCACGGCGGGTTGGTTGATGCCGAGCACGCAGGCGTTCTCACACGGTGCCGGGCAAGCCCGGCCGGTGAATTCGGGGAAGTTGTTCGTCGCGTGGAGCAGTTCCACGGCGCGCGACAGCTCCCCGCGATACATGGCGTCGTTGAACTCCGGAATGAGGTTGCCCAGCGGACATCCTTGGTGGCAGAAGGGCACTCCGCAGTCCATGCAGCGGGAAGCCTGTCGGCGCAGCTGTGCCGGATCACCCTTTTCGTAGACCTCGGAGTAGTCCATGAGCCGGATCGGCACGGGCCTACGGGCAGGGAGTTCGCGTTCGGTGGTGGTGAGGAATCCTCGCGGATCAGCCATGTGCGGCCTCCAGAATGGTCTGCCAGGTGTTCTCGGAGTCGGCGGTTTCGCCGCTGTTCTCGAGTTCTTCCTGGATGTCTTTGATTCGCGCATAGGCGACGGGAATGATCTTGGTGAAACGGGACAGGATGTCCTGGCCGCGGTCGAGTCCGGCCAGCAGTTCGCCGGCCAGCGGAGAACCGGTCGCCGCGACATGGTCGCTCAGCAGTCTCTGCAGGATCGGCACGTCGGCGTCGCCGATGCCGCCGAATCTGAAGACGCCCGCTGCTCGTTCCTTCGGGTTGAGTCGACTGGGGTTGAAGTCGAGGACGAAGGCCGTGCCTCCGGACATCCCGGCCGCGAAGTTGCGTCCGGTGGGTCCGAGGATGACCGCCACTCCCCCGGTCATGTATTCGAGTCCGTGGTCTCCGATGCCTTCGACGACGGCTTCGACGCCCGAGTTGCGCACGAGGAATCTCTCGCCGACCGTCCCGGACAAGAATATCGACCCGGACGTCGCTCCGTAGCCGATGACGTTGCCGGCGATGACGTTGTGTTCCGGTCGGGTGGAGTTCTCCGGGCGCGGCGCGACGCTGATCGTGCCGCCCGACAGTCCCTTCCCGACGTAGTCATTGGCGTCGCCGCGCAGATCGATGCTCACACCGCGCGGCATGAAGGCGCCCAGGGACTGGCCGGCCGTGCCGTTCAGGGATACGCGCACGGTACCCGAGGGCAGCCCGTCCGCACCGTGGGCCTGAGTCACTCGGTGGCCCAGCAGGGTGCCGACCGACCGGTCCGTATTCTCCACCTCGGCGTTCAGGTGCACCGGGGAGCCGGCAGCGACAGCCGCTCCCGCCTGCTCCAGCAGTCGAACGTCGAGTTCGCCCGCGAAGTCACGTGGTGTGCGCGTCTGGCTCACCCTCGCCGAGGCGGGAGCACCGTCGAGATCGGTCGGAACCGTCAGGATCGGGGTCAGGTCGAGATCCAGTCCCGAGGCGGCCGCCCGATCTGCGTCGATGCGCAGACGTTCGACGGCACCGATCGCCTCGTCGAGGCTGCGCAGTCCCAGCTGTGCGAGGTAGCCGCGGACCTCCTCGGCGATGAAGGTGAAGAAGTTCACGACGTGGTCGGCCTGACCGTGGAACCGTTCGCGCAGCTTCGGGTTCTGCGTGGCCACGCCGACCGGGCAGGTGTCCTGGTGGCAGACCCGCATCATGATGCATCCGGAGACGACGAGGGCGGTGGTGGCGAAGCCGAATTCCTCGGCCCCGAGCAGGGCGGCGATGATGACGTCGCGGCCGGTCTTCAGCTGCCCGTCGACCTGGACGCTGATCCGCTCGCGCAGACCGTTGAGCACAAGGGTCTGCTGGGCTTCTGCCAGTCCGAGCTCCCACGGGGTTCCGGCATGTTTGAGCGAGTTGAGCGGGCTGGCGCCCGTGCCCCCGTCATGGCCGGAGATGAGCACGACATCGGCTCCGGCCTTCGCCACACCGGCGGCCACAGTCCCGACTCCGATTCCGGAGACGAGTTTGACGTGGACGCGGGCGGCCGCATTGGCTCGACCGAGGTCGTGGATGAGCTGAGCGAGGTCTTCGATGGAATAGATGTCGTGGTGCGGCGGCGGCGAGATGAGGCCGACTCCGGGAGTGGCGTGGCGGGTCTTCGCGATCCACGGGTACACCTTCTCCCCCGGCAGCTGACCGCCTTCACCGGGTTTGGCGCCTTGGGCCATCTTGATCTGCAGGTCGTCGGCGGCGGTGAGGTAGTGGCTGGTGACACCGAACCGACCGGAGGCGATCTGCTTGATCGCCGACCGACGCTCCGGGTCGAGCAGGCGCTCGGTGTCCTCGCCGCCCTCGCCCGTATTCGACTTTCCGCCGATCCGGTTCATCGCGATCGCCAGCGTCTCGTGTGCTTCGGCCGACAGCGAGCCGTAGCTCATCGCCCCGGTGGAGAACCGACGCATGATGGCTTCGGCGGGTTCGACTTCGGAGATGTCGATCGGTCCCGATTCGGTCGGGACCAGGTCGAAGAGCCCGCGCAGAGTCATCAGCTCGGCGGACTGTTCGTCGACGGCACGCGTGTACTGCCGGAAGATGTCAAAACGACCGGTGGCCGTCGAATGCTGCAGTTTGAAGATCGTCTCCGGGTTGAACAGGTGCCCTGGGCCTTCCCTCCGCCACTGGAATTCTCCGCCGACGAGCAGGTTCCGGTGCGCCGGACGCGGATGGTCCTCACGATAGGCATCGGCGTGCCGCGCCGTCGTCTCGGCCGCGATGTCGTCCAGCGTCTTGCCGCCGAGCTGATGCGGGGTCGAGGTGAAGTGCTCATCGATGACCGAATCCGCCAGTCCGAGAGCCTCGAAGGTCTGCGCCCCGTGGTAGGACTGGACGGTCGAGATGCCCATCTTCGACATGATCTTCAGCAGACCCTTATTCAGCGCCGTGAGCACATTGGCCACGGCCGCCTCGGCGCTGATGCCGCGGATCCGTTCGGACCTGACAAGATCCTCGGCCGATTCCATGAGCAGGTACGGGTTGACCGCCGAGGCACCGAAGGACACGAGCGTGGCCGCATGGTGGACCTCGCGGACGTCCCCGGCCTCGACGATGATGCTCACCTGGGTGCGGCTGCGCTCGCGGACGAGGTGGTGGTGCAGGGCGGAGGTGAGAAGCAGCGACGGGATCGGCGCATATTCCGAGTTCGACTCCCGGTCCGTGAGGATGAGGAACACTGCGCCGTCGGCGACCGCGGCGCTCGCCTCCGCGCACAGGTCGGCGAGACGAGAAGCCATCGCGTCCTCACCGGCGCCGACCGGGTACAGACCCGACAGCGTCACCGAGGGGCGGGTGATTCCTTCGCCGAGATGGCTGCCGGACAGGTGCGCGATCGCCGTGAGCTCGTCGTTGTCGATCACCGGCCGCTCGAGCAGGATATGGGCGGAGTCCGGCCCAGTGGAGCACAGCAGGTTGCCTTCGCGGCCGATTCCCGCCGACATGCTCGTGACGATGTCCTCGCGGATGGAGTCCAGCGGCGGGTTCGTCACTTGGGCGAAGTTCTGGTGGAAGTGGTCGAAGAGCAGCCGGGGGCGTGTGCTCAGCGCCGCGATCGCGGTGTCGCTGCCCATCGCGCCCAACGGCTCGGCCCCGGTTTCGGCCATCGGGGCGATGAGCACTCGCAGCTCTTCCTCCGTGTATCCGAAGGTCCGCTGCCGTCTCCGCACCGAGGCACCGGGGTGGCTGACGTGGACGCGGGTGGGCAGTTCGGCCAGTCGGGTGGCCGAGGCGTCGACCCATTCCCGGTAGGGATGTTCGGTGGCGAGGCTGTTCTTGATCTCCGTATCGGAGATGATGCGTCCGGCCTCCACATCGACGAGGAACATCCTGCCGGGGGTCAGTCGTCCGCGGGCAGTGACTTCGGCTTCGGGCAGGTCGACGACTCCGGATTCGCTGGCGAGCACGACAGTGTCCTCGGTCATGATGTACCGGGCCGGGCGCAGGCCGTTGCGGTCGAGCACGGCTCCGGCGAGCCGGCCGTCGGTGAAGGCGACGCAGGCCGGCCCGTCCCAGGGCTCCATGAGCAGCGAGTGGTATTCGTAGAAGGCCCGCCGCTCCTCGGACATGGCCGGGTTGTTCTCCCAGGCTTCGGGAATCATCATCAGCATGGCCTGCGGCAGCGACCGGCCGGAGGCGACCATGAGTTCGAGGACCGAGTTGAAAGAGGCGGAGTCCGAGGCTCCGGCCGGAATGATCGGGAAGATCCGCTCGAGTCCCTTGGACGTCCCTGCGACCGGAGATTCGAGGAGGTCGCTGGCCAGGGCGGATTCGCGTGCCTGCATCCAGTTCCGGTTGCCGCGCACCGTGTTGATCTCGCCGTTGTGGGCGATCGTGCCGAACGGCTGTGCCAGCTGCCAGGAGGGAAAGGTGTTCGTGGAGAACCGGGAATGGACGAGAGCGATCGCCGAGGTGAGGCGTTCGTCGCCGAGTTCGGTGAAGAAACGGTCGAGCTGGGCGGTGGAGAGCATTCCTTTGAACGTCAGCGTCGTCGGCGACAGCGACGGGAAGTAGAGGCCGGCGTTGTCGAGTCGCTTCCGCACGATGAACGCCCGGCGAGCGAGATCGTTCTCATCACGGGCGGGATGGTTCTCATCACAGCCGAAGAACACGTAGCGCATGGACGGCATGGTCTCGGCGGCGATCCGACCGAGCACTCCGGGGTCGACGGCCGCGGATTCCACGTGGAGGACCTGCAGTCCTTCTTCCGCGGCGATCCTGGACACGAGTGCGTCCTGGTCGACGCCCGCGGCGTCAACGCTGAAATCAGGCTGCGTCTCCGCGGTGAGCGGGGCGGTGACAGCGTTGAGATCGGCGGCGTAGTCCTGAGCGAAGAAGCCGATGCCCATGGCATAGCTGCCCGGCGCCGGAAGTGAGATTCCGGATTCGCAGAGAACAGCTGCGAAGTAGTCGTGCGGGATCTGGATGGTCAGTCCGGCACCGTCTCCGGTCCCGTCGTCGGAACCGATTCCGCCGCGGTGTTCGAGCCTGCGCAGAGCGTCGAGTGCCTGGGTGATGACCGTGTGGTCGGCTCCGCCCCTGTAACGGGCGATGAGGGCCAGACCGCAGTTGTCGTGTTCGAGCGCCGGATCGTAGAGCCCGGTGCGGCCAGGTGGGGCCGTGGTCTTGGGGGTCGACTGAGCGCTGTGGTTCATATGCTGCCTTCTCGGTGTTGAGTGCTTCCCGAAAAGACGGCGCTGTCCTCTGCGGTTTGGACGAGCCCGGAAAGGGTGTTTCCGGACCCGGCTGTGAGATGACTCTCACAGCCGGAGTATCAACTTACACCATGTGCAATTTGAGAAAAAGCAGAAAAAGGAACGAACTGCGAACCTATTTGTCTTGAGTTTCGGACATTCGAGGGTTTTCGTCATGCGCTGCGGGGGCTGATTTGCCACGCACATCCGGCACGATCGAGATCGCCGAGGTGACCGCTCCGAAGAATCCGAAGCTGTGGCGACCGCTGAGATCGATTCCGGATTCGTCCTCGGGCTCCGAGTCGTCCGGTGCGGCGCCATTCGGGGTGCTGCCCACTGTCGCAGACGCCGCCTCGTCGGCGTCTGCATGGCGCGCAGAAGCACCGGCAGTCGAGTCGGAAGCCGCGGCGGGTGACGCGGTTACGGTCGAGCGCCGTGGTGTCGGTGCCCCGGTGCCGTCGTGACCGTGTGCGGCGTCCGGGTCGGCCACCCTGGCTACGGACGGCAGCGGGGCTCCGGAGGCTGCGGCCGCCTCGGCGATATTGGGTGCATTGATCTCAAAGGTGTGCTTTCCGCGGCGATGGCGGCGCAGCAGGGTCCGGGACCCGCGCATGTAGACACCGGTCTCGTAGGTGCGGTGACGCAGGCGGGACACGATGAGCCAGCCGAGGCCGATGAGCAGGGCGAGGATGGCCGTCCACACGTTGAATGGCAGTCCGAGGAGCAGGCGCGCGTCCTCGGCGGCGGGCGTGCCGATCCGCAGGGCCTCGAGCAGAATCCGGCCGAGGCCGAACAGGCACAGATACAGGGCGAAGACCTGTCCGTAGCCGAGCCGGAGGCGTTTGGACACGATGATGAGGACAATACAGGCGATGAGGTTCCACGCCGATTCGGTGAGCACCGTGACCAGTTCGAGGCGACCGTCGAACCAATCGCTGAAGGCTCCGGCGACGTGGCCGAGGATGAGGCCCGGTGCGACCGAGTCGAGCAGCGGTCGGAACCTGATGCCTTGGATGCGGGTGAGCACCCAGACGGAGAGGAAGCCGAGGATGGTGGCGCCCCAGAAGCTGAATCCGCCGTCCCAGACGGCCAGCGCCCGCAGCGGGCTGCCGTCGGGGCCGAAGTAGGTGTCCGGCGCCGAGAGCAGATGTCCGAGGCGTCCGCCGATGATTGCCGCAGGCAGACCGACGACCGTGATGGCCCACAGGTCTCCCTTATGGCCGCCGCGGGCGCGCCATTGGATGCCTGTCATCCACAGCGCGAGTCCGATGCCGAGGACGGTGAAGACGACCCATGCCGGGCTGAAGCTCATGCACACCCTTCTGCGAGCTCGGCGGCGAGGCGACCGACTCCGGCCACTCCTTCGGAGTCCAGCGCCCGGACGAGGGCGGAGCCGACGATGACGCCGTCGGCGTATTCGGCGACCTCGGCCGCCTGTTCGCGGTTAGACACGCCGAGGCCGACGCAGGCGCGTTCGGCTCCGGCTTCCTTCAGCCGGGCGACGAGATCACGCGCATGGTTGTCGACTTCGGAGCGGACGCCGGTGACACCCATGGTCGAGGCGGCGTAGACGAATCCGGAGCTGTGCTCGACGATTCGGGCCAGTCGCTCGGGCGTCGACGAGGGTGCGGCGAGGAAGATGCGGTCGAGGTCGTGCTTCTCGGAGGCTGCCAGCCACGGTCCTGCCTCATCGGGAATGAGGTCGGGAGTGACGATTCCGCCGCCTCCGGCCGAGGCGAGGTCGCGGGCGAAGCTGTCGACGCCGTACTGGAGCACGAGGTTCCAGTAGCTCATGACGACGGCGGTGCCGCCGGCTTCGGCGATGGCTTCGACTGCGGTGAAGACATCGGAGGTGCGCACACCGTTGTCCAGTGCCGCCTCACCGGCGCGCTGGATGACGGGTCCGTCCATTCCGGGGTCGGAGTACGGCAGGCCGACCTCGATGATGTCGACGCCGTTGCGGACGAGTTCGACCATCGCCTCTGTCGAACCGGCCACGGTCGGGAAGCCGACGGGCAGGTAGGCGATGAGTGCGGCCTTGCGGCCCGCCTCGGCGACGGCGTCGAGGGTGGTTCCTGTGCGTGGACCTGAGTGCGTCATACCTGCACCGCTCCTTCGTCGATGTAGTCGAACCATTTCGCGGCGGTCGTCATATCTTTGTCGCCGCGGCCGGAGAGATTGACCAGCAGGACCGCGTCGGGTCCGAGCTCACGGCCGATGCGCATGGCTCCGGCCAGGGCGTGAGCGGATTCGATGGCGGGGATGATGCCCTCCGTGCGGGAGAGCAGTCGCATGGCCTCCATCGCCTCCTCGTCGACGACGGGTTCGTACGTCACGCGCCCGGTGTCGTGGAGGTGGGAGTGCTCGGGGCCGACCGATGGGTAGTCGAGTCCGGCGGAGACCGAGTGGGAGGCCTGCGTCTGACCGTCGGCATCCTGGAGGATGTAGGTGGCTGAGCCGTGGAGGACACCGGGTCGTCCGCCGGAGAACCGGGCGGCGTGATGGCCGGAGTCGACTCCTTCGCCGCCGGCTTCGAAGCCGAAGATCTTCACGTCCGCGTCGCCGAGGAAGGCGGCGAAGAGTCCCATCGCGTTCGATCCGCCGCCGACGCAGGCGCAGACGGCGTCGGGCAGGCGACCGGCCATGTCCTGGATCTGTTCGCGGGCTTCGACGCCGATGACGTTCTGGAAGGAGCGGACCATCGCCGGGAACGGGTGAGGACCGGCGACCGTGCCGATGACATAGTGGGTGTCATCGACGTTGGCCACCCAGTCGCGCATGGCTTCGTTCATCGCGTCCTTGAGAGTGCGGGTGCCGTTGGTCACGGCGTTGACCGTGGCTCCGAGCAGACGCATGCGCGCGACGTTGAGGGCCTGACGCTGAGTGTCCTCCTCGCCCATGTAGACCACGCAGGACATGTCGAGCAGGGCCGCGGCGGTCGCCGTGGCGACGCCGTGCTGTCCGGCTCCGGTCTCGGCGATGAGACGGGTCTTGCCCATCCGCTTGGCCAGCAGAGCCTGAGCCAGGGCGTTGTTGATCTTGTGGCTGCCCGTGTGGTTGAGGTCTTCGCGTTTGAGGAACACTCGGACGCCGCCGCAGTGCTCGGCGAAGCGAGTGGCCTCGGTGAGCAGAGAGGGCCGGCCGATGTAGCTGCGCTGCAGAGTGAGGAGTTCGTCGGTGAAGGCCGGATCCACCTGGGATTTGCGCCAGGTCTCTTCGATCTCGTCGAGTGCCGGGATCAGCGCTTCGGGGATGAACCTGCCTCCGAACTCGCCGAAGTACGGTCCGGTCTCCTCGCTCAAATCGGTCATTGCGGTCCTTCTCGATCTCCTCGTGGCGCCGGCCTGCGGGGCGGAGAGACTCCGCCTCACCGGACGCCGGAATGGGTGCAGTGTCAGCCCATCGTCGGCCACGTGCAGCGGCCGACGCGGACGGGGTTCAGGATGCGGACAGGGAGCGGCGTTCCCGGCCGAGTGCGGTGTACTCCTCGACTGCGGCTCGCGGACGGCCCCCGGTGACGAGGGCTTCGCCGACGAGCACGAGGTCGGCTCCGGAGTCCGCATACTTCGACACCTCGGCGGCTCCGGTGACGCCGGACTCGGCCACGAGGGTGCAGCCGGCGGGAGCGAGTTCGGCCAGGGGCGCGAACCGGTCGGTGTCGACGCTGAGATCCTTGAGGTTGCGGGTGTTCACGCCGATGAGTTCGGCACCGAGTTCCGTCGCGGTCTCCAGCTCTTCGCGATTGTGGGTCTCGACGAGCGCCGTCATCCCCAGTTCCGTGGCCAGGGCATGGAACTCGCCCAGCTGCACGGGATCGAGTGCTGCGACGATGAGCAGAACGATGTCCGCGCCATGAGCGCGGGCCTCATGGAACTGATATTCGTCGACCATGAAGTCCTTGCGCAGGACCGGGATGTCCACGGCCGCGCGCACCGAGTCGAGGTCGGCGAGACTGCCGTTGAAGCGGCGGGATTCCGTGAGCACGCTGATGGCCCGGGCTCCCCCGGCGGCGTACAGACCGGCGAGCGTGCCCGGGTCGGGGATCTCGGCGAGGTCACCGCGGGAGGGTGACTTCCGCTTGACCTCGGCGATGACGCCGAAGTCGGCGGACAGGTCGAAGGGGCGGACCGGTTCGGCCGCAGCGGCCCGCGCGGTGATCTCGCTCAGCGGAACCTCGTTCCGGCGTGCCTGCAGATCTTCCCGCACGCCGGAGATGATGTCGATGAGGACTGTCATTTCTTCTTCGGCTTGTTGCCCAGTCCGATGGCGCGCAGGATCAGGCCGACGACGACGCCGAGGGCGACGATGCCGATGGAGATGTAGGTGATCGTGGGGTTGTGGATCGTGAATCCCACACAGCCGACCGTGACGCCGATGAGCATGATGACGACTCCGGTCCATCCCGCCACCGAGTTGCCGTGACCGGGATCGGCGATCGCTGCGTAGTCGATCGTGGATTTGTCGAGATCTGCGGCTCCGTTGCGGGCGAGGGACTGCGACATGGCGCTCCTTTGTGTGAGTGCGTGACACGCGTGTGGAATCTTTCCTCCATTGTGTCACGCTTCTTCGGCTGACCGGACACCGACCCGGTCACAAGGTCATTTCGAATCCGGGTCGGTGTCCGGGTCAGTCGACGTTTCGTCGTCGGGCGCGTCTTCGACGTCTTCCCCGCGGGACAGTGCGTCCCAGGTCGCGGCGGAATCGAATTCCCCGGAGGCGGATTCGGCCGTGCGGGCGTAGCGGTTTGAGTTCGTCCACCCGTTCGAGGCGACGGCGACCCAGACGATGCCGATGACGCCGATGCCTGCGGCCACTGCGGCGATGATCGCCCAGGAAGTGGCTCCCGGCGCCGAGGCGGCGCTCAGTGCAGTGATCCCGTAGCCGATTCCGGCGATTCCGGCCAGTCCCAGGACGACGAAGCGTCCGATCCGCCCGAGCATTGCGGCGAGCAGTCCCGAGACCGCGATGATCGCCACACACGCGGTGGCCACGGGTGAGGTCTGGGAGCTCGGGTCCTCGGTGACCTTCGCCACTCCGCTGGGTCCGAGCGTGTCGCCTCCCGCACCGGCCTGCCAGGCGGAGATGGTCAGCGCCCACAGGGCAGCGGCGATGACGAGGATGATGAGGACTCCGCGTGATTTCGTCATGGCCTCACCTCTGACTTCCCTCCGCCGCATCCAATGCGTCGGCCGCGGCGGCGGCACGCAGCACTGCTGCGGCCTTGTTCTCGGATTCCTGGTACTCGGTCTCGGGCACGGAGTCGGCGACGAGTCCGCCTCCGGCGTAGACGCTCATCGTGCCGTTCCGGAGCACCCCGGTGCGGATGGCGATGGCGAGGTCGAGGTCGCCGGTGAAGGACATATAGCCGACCACTCCCCCGTAGATTCCACGTCCGACGGGTTCGAGTTCGTCGATGATCTGCAGCGCCCGGGGTTTGGGCGCACCCGACAGCGTGCCGGCGGGGAACGTCGCCCGCAGCACATCGATGGCGGTGGTTCCGGATTCGAGTTCGCCGCGCACGGTCGAGCTGATGTGCATGATGTGGCTGTAGCGGACGATGTCCATGAACTCGCTGACGTCGATGGTTCCGGCCGCGCAGACCTTCGCCAGGTCGTTGCGGGCGAGGTCGACGAGCATGAGGTGCTCGGCTCGTTCCTTCTCATCGGCCAGGAGCTCTCGGGCCAGGGAGTCATCGGCTTCCGGTGTGGCCCCGCGGGGGCGGGAACCGGCGATCGGGTGGGTGACCACCTCTCCCGACCGGACGGTCACGAGCGCTTCGGGTGAGGAGCCGATGATGCTCACCGGTTCCCCTCCGTCGTCATGGAGGTTGAGCAGATACATGAAGGGGCTCGGGTTCGCGTGCCGCAGCATCCGGTACACGCTCAGCGCATCGGCCTCGCACGGTGTGTCGAAGCGCTGGCCGATGACGACCTGGAAGATCTCACCGTCGACGATCTTCTGCTTCGCCGTCTCCACACCGTCGAGGTACACCTGTGGCTGGGTGCGGGTGGACACCTCGGGGTCGGCCTTCCGGGGGCGCAGGACATCTGCCGGGCTGGGCTGCTGCAGACGCTCGCACATCGCGGCGATGCGGGCGACTCCCGAGGCGTGGGCGTCGTCGATGCCGGTATCGGCGCCGTTGACGTTGAATACGTTGGCCACGAGGGTGACCATTCCCGAATAGTGGTCGAAGACGGCGATGTCGCCGGGGATCATCAGCTGCACTGTCGGCAGGTGGTGTTCGTTGGGCCGCGGCGGCCCGAGCTTCTCGAAGCGACGGACGATGTCCCAACCGAAGTAGCCGACGAAGCTGGAGACCATGGGCGGCAGCTCCGATTCCGCTTCGGCCACGGCGAGGAGGTCGAGAGTGGCGGTGACCGCGTCGAGGACGTCGCCGTCGGTGGGGACGCCGACCGGAGGGGTGCCGGTCCAGTGCAATCCGTCTTCAGTCGAGATGAGGGTGGCCACCGGTGCCGAGCCGATGAAGGAGTACCTGGCCCAGGATCCGGCGACGGCGGATTCGAAGAGGAAGCTGCCCGGTCCGCCGTCGGTGAGTTTGCGGTAGAGGCTCAGCGGGGTCTCCGAGTCCGCAAGCACCTGGGTGTGGACCGGCACCAGGCGATGGTCGGCGCCGAGGGCGCGGAACTCGTCGAGGCTGGGTCGGATCGGCAGGTCGGTGGGGTTCGCCGCTGGGTCAGTCGACACTGATGGTCCTTCCGGTGAAGCAGGTCGGGGTGTTCGTATGGCAGGCGGGTCCGGTCTGGTCGACGAGCATGAGCAGGGCGTCGGCATCACAGTCGAGACTGAGCGAGCGGACGTGCTGGACATGACCCGAGGTCTCCCCCTTCACCCAGTATTCCTGCCGGGATCGGGACCAGTAGGTGGCCCGGTTCGTCTCCAGTGTGCGGGAGACGGCTTCGACGTCCATCCACGCGAGCATGAGCACCTCTCTGCTCGTGGCCTCTTGGACGATGACAGGGATGAGCCCGTCGTCGTTCGTTCGGATGATCTCCCGCCAGTTCTCCGGAGTCGCGTCGATGTCCCTGCTCATCGGACGTCGATTCCCTCCGCGCGCAGGGCGTCCTTGACCTCGGCGATGCTCAGGGTGCCGAAGTGGAAGACGCTGGCAGCCAACAGGGCGTCGGCTCCGGCTTCCACTGCCGGAGCGAAGTGTTCGACCTTTCCGGCGCCGCCCGAGGCGATGAGCGGTACGTCGACGGCGGCGCGGGCGGCGCGGATGAGTTCGAGGTCGAACCCCTCGCGTGTGCCGTCGGCGTCGATGGAGTTGAGCAGGATCTCGCCGACCCCGCGGTCGGCGGCTTCCCGGATCCAGTCGATGGCGCAGCGGCCGGTGCCTTCGCGGCCGCCGCGAGTGGTGACCTCGAAGCCGGATTCCGTGCTCGCGCCCTGTGCGCGCCGTGCGTCGAGGGAGAGGACGAGGACCTGGTTGCCGAAGTGTCGGGAGATCTCGCTGATGAGTTCCGGGTTCTTCACCGCCGAGGTGTTGACCGAGACCTTGTCGGCTCCGTCGCGCAGGAGCCGGTCGACGTCGGCGACGCTGCGGATCCCTCCGCCGACGGTGAGCGGGATGAAGACCTCTTCGGCGCAGGCGCGGACGACGTCGTGGACGGTCTCCCGGTCACCGCTGCTGGCCGTGACATCGAGGAAAGTGAGTTCGTCGGCTCCGGACTCGCCGTAGCGGCGGGCGAGCTCGACGGGATCGCCGGCGTCCCTGAGGTCGGCGAACTTCACTCCCTTGA
This sequence comes from Brevibacterium sp. MGP-B1, assembly GCF_057766545.1. Classification (NCBI taxonomy): domain Bacteria; kingdom Bacillati; phylum Actinomycetota; class Actinomycetes; order Micrococcales; family Brevibacteriaceae; genus Brevibacterium; species Brevibacterium sp. MGP-B1. Next base: position 1,371,043 of record NZ_CM173407.1, read on the forward strand.
CGACGCGTCCGCCGTCCACGTCCAGACAGGGGATGACTCTGACAGCTACCACGCAGTCCTCCTAGATTCCCAGGCCCCGGTAGCGATCCATTCGGCGGGCCAGGCGCCTGGCCGAAGGTTCGCGCATGAGCGAGATGAGTTCGTATTCGAGTGTCTCACCGACCCTGGCGACGAAGTCGAGCGGTTCGTCGCTGGCGTCGGAATGTTCGGCGATAATTCGGTCGACGACTCCGTTGGCCTGCAGCATGGGAGCGTGCACGCCCTGGCTCTGAGCCATCTCGGCGGCTCTCTCGGTCGTGCGGTGCACGATCGCCGAGGCGCCTTCGGGCGGCAGGGGCGAGAGCCAGCCGTGTTCGGCGCTGAGCACCCGATCGGTCGGGATGAGGGCCAGTGCTCCGCCCCCGGATCCCTCACCGAGGATGAGCGAGACGGACGGAGCGTCGAGGTTGGCGAGGTCGGCGAGGCTGCGGGCGATCTCGCCGGCGATGCCGCCTTCTTCGGCTTCCTTCGACAGAGCCGCGCCGGGGGTGTCGATGACGGTCACGAGCGGCAGGTGCAGCTCCGCGGCCAATCGCATTCCGCGTCTGGCCTCACGCAGGGCCGCCGGGCCCATCGGTTCGCGGGAGTCCTGCCGGAATCGGTCCTGGCCAAGGACGATGCACGGTGCGGAACCGAACTTCGCCAGGGCCAGCAGCAGTCCGGGGTCCTTCTCCCCTTCGCCGGTGCCGTTGAGCGGCAGCACGGTGTTCGCTGCGGTGCGCAGCAGATCACGGACCCCGGGTCGTTCGGGGCGACGCGAGCTGGTGATCGCGGCCCAGGCATCGGAGTTCGGGTCGACGCTGTCGGGGGCCGTGTCCGGGTCCGGCACCGAGCTGGGAACCTCCTTGGCGCCCATGAGCACGTCGAGGACGCGGGAGACCGTACCGGCGATGCGTTCGGGTCCGATGACGGCGTCGACGATGCCCATCTTGTGCAGGTTCTCCCCGGTCTGCACGTTCTCCGGAAACTTCTCTCCGTAGATGGCCTCGAATACTCGAGGGCCCAGGAATCCGATGAGGGATCCGGGTTCGGCCACGGTGACGTGCCCCAGCGATCCCCAGGAGGCGAAGACACCTCCGGTGGTGGGATGGCGCAGGTAGACGAGGTAGGGCAGTCCGGCCTTGCGGTGGGCGATGACGGCGTTCGTGATCTTCACCATCGACAGGAAGGCGATGGTGCCCTCCTGCATGCGGGTGCCGCCCGAGGCGGGACCGGCCAGCAGGGGCAGCCCTTCGAGGGTCGCACGTTCGATGGCATCGACGAGGCGTTCGGCCGCGGCCACGCCGATCGACCCGGCGAGGAAGCGGAATTCGCCGGCGATCACGGCCACGCGACGGCCGGCGATGGTGCCTTCGCCGGTGATGATGGATTCGTCGACTCCGGACTTCTGCGCCGCGGCTTCGAGTTCAGCAGCGTAGGCGTCAGAGATCCCGCGGGCGGGCTGGACGGGAGTGGTGTCCCAGGACAGATAGGATCCTTCGTCGAGGACGATGTCGACGAGCTCGAGTGCGTTGAGACGCGTCATGGCGATTCCGTTCAGTTTCCGTCGGCGAGCCACGCCACGATGGATTCCGCGTCTTCGTCGAGCAGCGGCGGGGCATCGTGAGCGGTGCGGGTGGTTTCGACCTCACCGGACGAATCGGAGTCGAAGAAGCGCAGCGGCGGTCCGGGCAGGTCGATGTCGCCCAGCACGGGGTGGTCGACCGAGACCTTGAGTCCCTGGCTGAGTGCCTGCTCCCACTGGTAGACCTCGGGCAGGGTGCGCACCGTGCCGGACGGGATTCCCGCCTCGGTGAGCCTGTTCAGCAGATCGGCTGCGTCGTAGGCAGAGAAGCGGTCTTCGATGAGTTCGATGACGGCGGCGCGGTTGTCCACGCGCTCGGAGTTGACGGCCATGCCCGCGGTGGCGGGATCGATGTCGAAGGCAGTGCAGAACTTCTGCCACAGGTTCTCGTTGCCCACGGAGATCTGCACGGCGCCGTCGCGGCAGTTGAAGAGTCCGTAGGGCGACAGCGAAGGGTGGTGGTTGCCGCCGGGCTGCGGTTCCTGACCGGCGACCGTGGCCCGGGTGCCCTGGAAGGCGTGGACGCCGACCATTCCCGCGATGAGCGAGGTGCGCACGACCTTGCCCTTGCCGGTGCGTTCGCGTTCGAGCAGGGCCGCCAGCACGCCGTATGAGCCGTAGATTCCGGCCAGCAGGTCAGCGATCGGCACGCCCACGCGCTGCATATCATCGGGTCCCGAGCCGGTCAGCGACATCAGCCCGGCTTCGCCCTGGGCGATCTGGTCATAGCCGGCGCGGGAGGCTTCCGGACCGTCGTGGCCGAATCCGGTGATGGACAGGATGACCAGGCGCGGGTTGATCTCCATGCAGCGGGCGGTGGAGAAGCCGAGTCGGTCGAGGACACCGGAGCGGAAGTTCTCGATGAGCACATCGGCGCGTGCGATGAGTCCGGTCAGGGTGTCCTTGCCCGTGTCGGATTTGAGGTCGAGGGCGATGGATTCCTTGTTGCGGTTGCACGAGAAGAAGTAGGTGGCCTGAGGATTGTCCGCAGGCCCGACGAAGGGAGGTCCCCACGACCGCGAATCATCGCCCTTGCCGGGGTTCTCGACCTTGATCACCCGCGCGCCGAGATCGCCGAACATCATTCCTGCATGAGGGCCGGCCAGGGCACGAGAGAGATCGACGACGGTGTATCCGGTCAGGGGGCCTGCCTCGGGTGTCTCGTTCGCCATTCCTAATCCTCCTTGAAGTGGGTGCGTCTCTTGATGAGCATACGCAATCGTGCGACCTCCGCATGGGCGCGGCGACCGTCTGCGTGCTGGATCGCCATCACCGCGCAGGTGGTGCCGTCCGTGAGGTCCAACAGGGGCCACGGATCATCGCCCTCGGGTGAGAACGTCACACCGAGGATCTGTCCCCAGTCGAGCCGACGGGTGCGCACCATGTTCTTGACCACCAGACCGTCCTCGGTGGGCCGGGCCTGGATATCGGAGATGCGCAGCAGGGCGGCTCCGAAGAGAATGCCCAGCAGGTTCATCCATATCATGTCGAGCACTGTCCACGGTTCCCAGTCCACGACGAACAGCGCCACGGACAGGACCGCGAACCCAGCGGTCACGGCAACGGCACCGACGATGCTGACGACGCGCACCTGTCGGGGCCGGAACACGGCCAGATCAGATTCGGCAGGCGCCAATGTTCGTCACCAGAATCGCACGCGCCCCGACTCCGTAGAGCCGGTCCATGACGTTGTTGACTTCCTTCGCTTCGACCATGACGCGCACAGCGACCCACCCGGTCTCCTGCAGCGGGGACACGGTCGGGGATTCGAGCCCCGGGGTCAGCGAGATCGCCTCGGGAACCAGGCGCTGTTCGATGTTGTAGTCGACGAGCACGTACTGGCGGGCGACCATGACCGATTCGAGGCGGCGTTTGAGCACGCCGATGCGGGATTCGGCTCCGGCGCGCTGGATGAGCACACCTTCCGATTCGAGCAGCGGCTCGCCGAAGGTTTCGAGTCCCGCGGCGCGCAGCGTGGAGCCGGTCTCGACGACATCGGCGATGGCGTCGGCGACTCCGAGCTGGATGGAGACCTCGATCGCCCCGTCGAGCTGCACGGTGGTTGCCGCGATGCCGCGTCGCTGCAGGTCGGCTTCCACGAGGTTCGGGAAGCTCGTGGCGATGCGGGCACCGGCCAGCTGCTCGGCCGAGGTGAACGAGCCGGCGGTGCCGGCGTAGAAGAAGCGCGAGGCACCGAATCCGAGTCCGAGCACCTCTTCGGCTTCGGCCTGTGACTCGAGCAGCAGGTCACGGCCGGTGATTCCGGCGTCGAGGATTCCGGAGCCGACGTAGATGGCGATGTCGCGGGGACGCAGGTAGAAGAATTCGACTCCGTTGACCTCGTCCTGATGGACCAGGGTCTTGGTTCCGCGTCGAGTGGAGTATCCGGCCTCGCTGAGCATGTCGGAGGCGGCTTCGGACAGTGCGCCCTTGTTGGGCACGGCTACACGCAGCATGGGGTCCCTTTGGAGTTCGATGGCGTCGGGTCGGTCAGGTTCGTGGGAAGGTCTTACAGGTGGGTGTTGACGTCGTCGAGGGTCAGCCCCTTGGCGATCATCATCACCTGCACGTGGTAGAGCAGCTGCGAGATCTCCTCGGCGAGCTCTTCCTTGGATTCGTATTCGGCGGCCATCCACACTTCGGCGGCCTCTTCCACGACCTTCTTGCCGATCGCATGGACTCCGGCGTCGAGTTCGGCCACGGTCTTCGAACCGGTGGGGCGATCGAGGGATTTCTGCTGGAGTTCGGCGTAGAGAGTCTCAAAGGTCTTCACTTCTCCAGCGTAATGCATCCGCATCGGCCGCAGCATTCGGGGTCTCATGTTCTAGAACGCGGCGGGCCGGGTCTCACCGGTGCTGCCGGCGGCTGACCTCAGTCCTCGGGGTCGCGGCCGATGTCGGTGGCCGGACGGTGAGGCGCAGAGATCGTCTGGCGTGACCGTTTCGACCAGTCGATGAGTCCGAGGATGACCATGACGAGGAAGAACAGGTACACGGCTCCGGAGAAGACGAGTCCGCCGGAGATCGCCAGCGGGATGCCGACGAGGTCGACGGCGAGCCAGACGAACCAGAATTCGACGATGGCCCGGCCTTGGGCGTACATGGCCACGATCGAACCGATGAAGATATAGGCGTCGGGGTAGGGGTTCCAGGACCATCCGCCCAGGGCGAGGACCCAGCCGAAGCCTCCGGTGCCGATGACGAGAGCCGCGAGCAGGATCGCCCGTTCCTTCCAGGTCGCCCAGCGGACGAGGACCTCACCGGCGGCAGCCTTGGACTTCTTCCATTGCGTCCATCCCCAGACCGCGGCGACGATGATGACGACCTGTCGCGAGGCGTTGCCGCCGAGGCCGGCGGAGAGGCTGGCGGAGAAGAGGAGGATGGAACCGAGGATCTGCACCGGCCAGGACAGGATGTTCCGGCGCAGCGCCAGGACGACCGTGGCCAGCGCACAGATGTTGCCGAACAGGTCGGAGTACGGCACAGGCTTGCCCAGCAGTTCGAATGCCGGGGTGTTCAACCAGTCGAACAGGTCCATCGCAGGCTCTCTTCAGGTGTGGGCCGTAAGCATAGTTCGGCCCGGTTCGGTCAGTGGGTGTGTGCGGCGGCGAGGGTGCGCAGTTCGCTGATGGCTGCTGCGGCATCGTCGGCACCGTAGACGGCGGAGCCGGCGACGAGGACGTCGGCGCCGGCGTCGACGACACGGTCGATCGTCGAGGCGGAGACTCCCCCGTCGACCTGCAGCTTGATCTCGAGTCCGGCAGCAGAGATCGCTTCGCGGGTCCGCGTGATCTTCGGCAGGCACACGTCGAGGAACTTCTGACCGCCGAATCCGGGTTCGACGGTCATGATGAGGATCTGATCGAATTCGCCGAGGAGGTCGATGAAGGGTTCGATCGGGGTGGCCGGTTTGAGGGCAAGGCTGGCCTTGGCCCCGAGACGGCGCAGTTCCCGGGCGAGACGGACGGGGGCGGCGGCCGCTTCGGCGTGGAAGGTCACCGAGGCGCAGCCGATCTCCGCGTACACGGGAGCGTTGCGGTCGGCATCGGCGATCATGAGGTGGGCGTCGAGCGGGATCGGCGAGATCGCCTGGATGCGTTCGACGACAGGCGGGCCGAAGGTGAGGTTCGGCACGAAATGGTTGTCCATGACGTCGATATGGGCCATATCGGCGGTGCTGATCTTCGTAAGCTCACCGCGCAGATCGGAGAAGTCCGAGGACAGGATGGAGGGGTTGATGTCGATCGCCATGGGATCAGTTCGCCTTTCGCAGGAGGGCCAGGAACATTCCGTCGCTGTTGTGGACATGGGGCCAGAGCTGAGCGTATCGCCCGCCTTCACGGGGCACAGATGCGAAGGACTCCGCCTCGGTGCCGGTGATCGCCGACAGCGCGGCCGGGGTGTCGAGGATCTCGATGTCCGCGGTTCCCGACTTGGCTCGCAGGCGCAGAACCTCGTCGACGATGAGCACGGTTTCGGCGTAGTGCGGTGAGCACGTCGAGTAGGCGACCACTCCCCCGGGCGCGCAGGCGTCGAGGGCAGCGGCGAGCAGTTCGCGCTGCAGTCCGGTCAGGGACGTGATGTCTTCGGGTCGTCTGCGGTAGCGGGCTTCGGGGCGGCGGCGCAGGGCACCGAGTCCGGAGCAGGGCACGTCGACGAGGATCTTCGAGTAGGGTCCGCGGACGTCGCGTCCGTCGCGGACGGCGGCGGTGACGTTGGTCAGCGCCTTGGTGGAGTCGCGGACGAGATCGACACGGTGCTCGCTGGAGTCGAAGGCCTCCAATGTCGTCGATTCGCCGGCGGCTCTGGCTGCGAGGACGGCGGCCTTGCCGCCGGGTCCGGCGCACAGATCGGCCCAGGTTCCGGCGGGTGCGTCGATCTCGGCCAGGGCGAGGGCCACGAGCGCGGATCCTTCGTCCTGGACGCGGGCACGCCCGTCGGCCACGGCTGCCACGTCCCTGGGCACCGCGGTCTCCAGGGTGACGCCGAACGGCGACAGCGGGGTGGGTTCCCCCGGCAGTTCGGTGCGGTCGATGAGTCCGGGCAGGGCGGTCACTCCGACCTTTGCGGGTGCATTGTCGGCTTCGAGGAGAGCTTCGAGCTCGGCGGCGTCGCGGCCGTGCCCCTTGAGCGCCTGGTTCAGTGCCCGGACAACCCATTCGGGGTGGGAGTGTTCGATCGCCAGTCGGGTTGTCTCGTCGGCCCCGGCGGTGACGCGGTCGAGCCACTCGGTGGGTTCGGCTTCCGAGATGCGACGGAGCACGGCATTGACGAAACCGGCGGTCTTCGTGGCCGATCGTTTGACCACGGCGACGGTTTCGGACAGTGCAGCGTGGTTGGGCACCCTCATCGACAGCAGCTGATGGGCGCCGAGCCGCATTGCGGCCAGGGGTTCGGGATCGATCTTGTCGACGGCTCGGGACGAGGCGATTTCGATGACCGCATCGTAGAACTTCTGCCGACGCAGGGTTCCGTAGGTGAGCTCGGTGGTGAAGGCAGCGTCCTGAGCGCCCATACGGGTGCGGGAGAGTTTGGCCGGCAGCAGCAGGTTCGCGTAGGCGTCTTTCGTCGCCACGTCGAGGAGGACTTCCCGGGCGATGCGCCGCGGCAGGTTCTTTCCGGTCCGTTCGCCCTGCGATGCTCCGCGGTCCTGACGTGGGCGGTCGCGACCCTGACGGCCGCGATCGCTGCGTCCGCGGCCGTGGCCGGCGCGTCGGTCGGTGTCTCGGGGGCCGCCTCGGCGGTCTCTGCCTGCTGACTCAGCCATGGCTCTTATGCTTGCCTCTCGGTATAGGGGTCGAAGGTCACGTCTCCACGGCCGCGCAGGAAGTCGGCCGTGGCCATCCGGGCCTTGCCGAAGGGCTGGATCTGCTCGACTCGGACCCAGCCGTCACCGCAGCGCAGCACCGGCTGCTGCTGCCAGGTGGTCAGTTCGCCGACAGCCCCGGGGGTCGTCACTTCGGGTGCGGGTGAGAGTCCGAAGAGCTTCGTCCGATTTCCGTCGAGTTCCACCCATGGTCCCGGTGCGGGACTGGTTCCGCGGGCCCGGTCGATGACCCGGGCGGCCGGAGCGGACAGATCGAGGTGGGCGTCGGTGACGGTGATCTTCTCCGCATGGCTGGATGCACCGGTCTGCGGGGTCGGAGCGGCGGTGCCAGCGGCGAGATCGTCGAAGGCGGCGACGAGTTCGGGGGCCCCGCGGCGTGCATAGTCCTCAAGAGCCTCGGCGACATCTGCGTGGTCGAGCGGCAGTTCGAGTCGTCGCAGCACGGGTCCGGTGTCCATGCCTTCGTCGATGCGGAACACGCTGATCCCACTGGTGGTCTCGCCGCCTATGAGTGCGCGTTGGACGGGGGCGGCTCCGCGGTAGGCCGGCAGCAGTGAGAAGTGGAGGTTGAACCAGCCGAGTCGGGCGGTGGCCAGTGCAGCGGGTCCGGCGATGGCTCCGAAGGCGACGACGGCGACGGCGTCGACATCGAGTGCCTGCAGCTGCGAGATGACATCACCGCGCAGACGACCGGCTTCGATGACGGGCAGTCCGAGCTCAAGAGCGCGGGTCTTCACCGGTGACGGGGTGAGGACCCTCTTCCGTCCGAAGGGCGCATCGGGTCGGGTGAGCACCGCACGGATGCGGTGGCCCGATTCGGCAAATGCCTCGAGGGCGGGAACTGCGACATCAGGGGTGCCGGCGAAGACGATATCCACGACTTGGATTCTACTGGTTCGCCGCGCCGTCACAGCGACCGGGGATCATCGATGCGCACGCGCACCTGCCGTTGCTTCTTGGCCGACCGGGAGGCGATGATCTCGGCCGCTCTCGTTCCGACGCGGTCTCCGGCGGAGAACGGGTAGGCGCTGACGCTGCGCTGTCCGTCCTCGGCGTCCTCGCGCAGGAGTTCCTCGACCTCGCCGATCTGTTCGAGCACCTCGTCGATGTCGGCGCCTGCTCCCGTGAGTTCGAGGATCCGTCGGTAGGGCGGGAAGCCGAGAGCCTGCCGGTCGCTCAGCTGTCGTGACATGAAGGTCGTGGGGTCGAAGGCGGTCAGAGTCTGCCGGATGAGTTCGTCCTCGTCTCCGAGGTAGACGACTCCCCCGTCATCGCGGGAGCGCACGAGTGAGGCGGCACGCAGTCGGCGTGCCGCACTTTCGTCGATCGAGCGCATCCAGGGTCCCGGCCACAGCGAATCCAAGAGGATCGCCGCGGCATAGCCGCCGAGCACATAGGGTTCGGCTCCGGTGGTGGCGACCACGAGCCGCGGGGTCTCGTCGAGGGCAGTGGAGATGTGGTCGCCTCCGGATTCGACGATCTCGATATCGGGCAGCGCCCGGGCGAGCTCTTCGACGGTGCGGGCCCGGCCGCGCACGATCGATCGCACACGGTTCGAATGGCAGCGCAGGCAGCTGAACGTCTCCGAGTGATAGCCGCAGGACCGGCAGGCGAAGGGTCCGACTTCCGACTGTGTGGTCAGCGTCGCCTGACATTGCGGGCAGCGGGCGACTTCCTGGCAGCGGGCACAGGCGAAGACAGGATAGTAGCCGGAGCGCGGCACCTGCACGAGCACCGGACCGGGCACTCCGCCGTCCCGGGGACGCGGACGCAGCGCCGTTCGCATGATCTGCCAGGCGCGGCTCGGAATGCGCTGCCAGGCGAAGGGGTCCCGGTCCTCATCGGGGACGAAGACGACGGGGGCGGCATGCCGCCTGGCCGGTCCGACCGGTGTGACGTCGGCCAGCCAGCCGATCTCGACGAGGCGCTGCACTTCGGCGCTGCGGTCGGTGGAGACGAAGAGCAGCTCGGTGTCCTCGATCGTCGACCGCAGCAGGCAGACCTCTCGGGCGTGCGGGTACGGGGCGTGCTGATCGAGGTAGTTGAGGTTCGCGTCATCGGTGCAGATGATGAGTCCGAGGTCCGCGACGGGGGCGAAGGCCGCCGCACGCGTGCCGATCGTGATCCGCGTGTGTCCGAGCAGTCCGCGCAGCCAGGCCTGCCACCGCAGCTCCGGTGACTGGTCGGCACTGAGCACCGAGACCTCCGCGATCCCAGCGTGGGTGAGAGTCGAATGGAGCACGGCGAGTTCACGATGATCGGGCACGAGCCAGAGCACGGATCTGCCGGCTTCGAGACTCGCCCGTGCGGCATCGAGTCCGGCACGGATCCAGCTGAGGCCCGGCGTCGGCCCGGGTGTGCACGCCAGGGCTCTGCGCCGAGGCGAGCCCGAGACGTTGTCGACCGTGGGTTCCGTCCCCGCCGCGAGAACCCATTCGCCGAGGCGGCCGAGCAGCTGCGGATCATCCGCCGGCCCGTCGTCCGGTCCGGTCGCTGGGTCCGCGGCGTCGGCATCGGTCTGCGCGGCCGGCTGTCCCGCCTTCTCCGCCTTGAGCACGGCTTTCTCGCCGCGGGCATGACGCGGTGGGATGGCCAAGCGCAGCACATCGGCGAGGGTGCCGCCGTAGCGACGGGCGACGGCTTCGCTCAAGGCGAGCAGATCCGCACTCAGCACTTGAATGGGACCGCTGATGCGTTGGATCGTCGCCAGCGGACCGAAGTGGTCCGAGCTGTCGACACGTTCGAGCAGATAGCCGTCCCGCAGCTTTCCCGCAAACTTCACTCGCACCCGCACTCCGGGCAGAGCAGCCTCGGCGAGCTTCTCCGGCACCGCATAGTCGAAGGTCCGCGCCAGGTGCGGGACGGGATGGTCGATGAGCACTCGGGCGACCGGTTCGGTCGGGGCCAGGGGAACCTGGCCCTCGGCCGAGGTGCCGGTGTCGATCGGGAGGGGTTCGTCCACGCCGACGGCAGACTAGTTGGAGGACACGGCGCGCAGCAGATCCTCGGCGCGGTCCGTGACCTCCCAGGTGAAATCGGGCAGCTCACGGCCGAAGTGGCCGTAGGTCGAGGTCTGCGAGTAGATCGGGCGCAGCAGGTCGAGTTCCTGGATGATCATCGCAGGGCGGAGGTCGAAGACCTCGCGGATGGCAGCCGAGATGGCCGCCGGGTCCGCCTTCTCCGTCCCGAAGGTCTCGACGTAGAGCCCCATCGGATCGACTCGGCCGATCGCATAGGACACCTGCACCTCGGCGCGGTCGGCGAGACCGGCGGCGACGACGTTCTTCGCGACCCAGCGCATCGCGTAGGCCGCCGAACGGTCGACCTTCGAAGGGTCCTTGCCGGAGAACGCACCGCCGCCGTGACGGGAGAACCCGCCGTAGGTGTCGACGATGATCTTCCGTCCGGTCAGACCGGCATCGCCCATCGGCCCGCCCGTCACGAAGGGACCGGCGGGGTTGATGTGGATGTTCGCGCCCGAGGTGTCGAGACCGGAGTCGGCGATCACCGGATCGATGACGAGTTCCTTGATCTCCGTGTGCAGCTGAGACTGGCTGGTCTCCGCCGAGTGCTGGGTGGAGACGACGACGTTCTCGATCGACACTGCCTCATCGCCGTCATAGCCCAGCGTCAGCTGGGTCTTCCCATCGGGGCGCAGGTAGTCGAGCCGACCGGACTTGCGCACCTCGGAGAGCTGCTCGGCCATCCGGGAGGCCAGGTGGATGGGCAGCGGCATGAGCACATCGGTGGAGTTGTCGGCATAGCCGAACATCAGTCCCTGATCTCCGGCGCCGAGGCTGGTGCCGTGGTCGGAGGATTCGACGGCCTCACGGAAGTCCAGCGGATTCGTCACACCGGAGTGGATGTCCGTGGACTGGCTGCCGATGGACACGGAGACTCCGCAGGAGTGCCCGTCGAAGCCGGTGTCCGAGGAGTCGTAGCCGATTCCCGTGATGAGGCTGCGCACGATTCCGGCGACATCGGCGTAGGCAGCCGTATTCACTTCACCGGCGACGTGGACGAGGCCGGTGGTGACCATGGTCTCCACGGCCACTTTGGCGTTGGGGTCCTGCCGGAGCAGGTCGTCGAGCACCGCATCGCTGATCTGGTCGCAGATCTTGTCGGGATGTCCCTCGGTGACGGACTCGGATGAGAAGAAACGCAGATTTGTGTGTGTCACGTTGTCGATTCTACGTGGGTGATTCGGTCGGAGACGGCCGCGATGACCTTTTGTGAAACATGGTCCTTCGACCCGTGGAATTCCTCACCGACGACGATCTCGCCGCAGTCGGAGGAGATGATCTGGACCATGGTGTCATCGTGGCCGAAAGCGCGGTCGTCGGAGACGTCGTTGAAGACGAGCAGGTCGACGCCTTTGCGCTCGAACTTGGCTCGAGCGTAGTCGAGGGCAGCGGTGGCGGCGTCACCGGTCTCGGCGGCGAACCCGACGATGATCTGATGGCGGAGGCTGGTCTGACGGCTGCGCTCGTCGACGAGTCCGCGGAGGATATCCGGGTTCTGCACGAGACGCAGAGTCAGTCCGTCGTCTCCGGACTTCTTCATCTTCGAGTCCGTGGTCTCGGCAGGTCGGTAATCGGCGACGGCAGCGGCCATGATGATGGCATCAGCCCACACCTGGGCCGAATGCATCGCCGACTGCAGCTCCAGAGTGGATTCGACCGGAGTGATGGCGATGCCCGCAGGCAGTCCCGTCAGCAGACCGGTGTCGATGTTCGCGGCGACGAGTTCGACTGATGCGCCCGCGGCATGGGCGGCCTTGGCCAACGCGATGCCCTGTTTGCCTGAGGAGCGGTTGCCGAGGAAGCGCACGGGGTCGAGTGCTTCCCGCGTGCCGCCGGCGCTGATCACGATGCGACGACCGGACAGAGCACCGCTGGGGCCGGTTGGCGCGTCTGCGGACTCGCCGACGACGCCGTCCTTGACCGAGAGCGCAAAGTCGACGATCTCTTCGGGTTCGGGCAGTCGTCCGGGACCGGAGTCGGGGCCGGTGAGGCGTCCGACAACAGGGTCGAGGACATGGACGCCGCGGGAGCGCAGGGTCGCGATGTTGGCGACTGTGGCGGGGTTGAGCCACATCTCCGTGTGCATGGCCGGGGCCACGACCACCTCGGCGGTCGTGGTGAGCACGGAGGCGGTGAGCAGATCATCGGCTCGTCCGGCGGCGAACTTCGCGATCAGATCGGCGGTCGCCGGGGCGATGATGACGAGTTCGGCTTCCTGTCCGATGCGGACGTGATTGACGGTGTCGATCTCGTCGAAGACATCGGTGGTCACGGTCTGGCCGGACAGAGCCTCAAGGGTGGGGGCACCGATGAATTTCAGTGCGTTGGCCGTCGGAACGACCTTGACGCTGTGGTCGAGCTCCCGGAGTCGCCGGATGATGTGTGCCGCTTTGTAGGCGGCGATCCCACCGGCGACGCCGAGTACGATTCTCACTGGTCGCTGAAGTCGATCGCGCCGTCGTTGCTCACAGGAGCGGTGGCTTCGGCCTCGGGTGCGGCCTGGATGAAGTCGGCTTCGGAGACCTCGCGGGCGACGATCTTCGACTCGTTGACCTCACGCAGAGCGATCGACAGAGGCTTCTCGTTGGTGCCCGGCGTGACGAGCGGACCGACGTTCTCGAGCAGTCCCTCCTGCAGCTGGGCGTAGTACGAGTTGATCTGACGGGCGCGCTTTGCCGCGATCGAGACCAGTTCGTACTTCGAACCGGTGACGTTGAGCAGATCGTCGATCGGAGGGTTGGTGATGCCTTCAGGCTGTGCGGGCAAGGAGATTCCCATCTAATCGGAAGTGGATATACCCATCAATGATAGGAGTTCTTCGGCCGCAGTGCGAACGTGGTCGTTCACAATGGTCACGTCGAACTCCGATTCGGCGGCCAATTCGCGTTTCGCGGTGGCCAGTCGTCGCTCCTGCTCCTCCTCGGTTTCGGTGCCTCGACCGGTCAGTCGGGAGACGAGTTCCTCCCAGCTGGGCGGGGCGAGGAAGACGAAGCGGGCACCGGGCATCTTCTCTTTGACCTGGCGGGCTCCCTGCAGATCGATCTCCAGCAGCGCGGGAATCCCCTGGTCGAGCTTCTCCTCCACCGGAGCCGAAGGTGTGCCGTAGCGGTGGCGTCCGTGGACGACGGCGTATTCGAGCAGCCGATCCTCGGCGATGAGGGTGTCGAAGGCGTCGTCGGTGAGGAAGTGATAATGGACACCATCGATCTCACCGGGGCGTCTGGGTCGGGTCGTGGCCGACACGGAGAACCAGACCTCGGGGTGGTTCTGCCGAATATAGGTGCTGATGGTGCCTTTTCCGACGGCGGTCGGACCCGCGAGGACGGTGAGTCGATTATTCACAGATCTGAGGTTGTCACACTCAGGAATATTTCTCCAACAGGGCGGACTTCTGGTGCACGCCCAGACCTTTGATCCGACGGGAGGTGGCGATGCCGACCTCTTCCATGGCGGCTTCGGCGCGCCGGTCGCCGACTCCGGGCAGAGCTCTGAGCAGATCGAGCACACGCATCTTCGCCAGTGCTTCGTCATCTGCTGCCTTCTTGAGCACGGCCGCGAGATCGGTATCGCCGGTCTTCAGCGCCGACTTCACTTCGGCTCGTGCCTGACGTGCCTTGAACGCTTTGTCCAACGCAGCGGAACGCTGTTGCGGGGTCAACGGTTCGAGTGCCACTTTGTCTCCTCTGTCACCATGAACGGGCAGGTAGGGAAGTTGTCTCAGTCTAAGACAAAATCCCTGCCGAGAGGCGATATGAGCAGAAATTTGTGTCGTGGCGAGCCGGAATCCGCCCGTCGACGGAACACCGAAACCGGTGTTCGGACCGCCCCCGCGATCCGAACACCGCTGTTCAGTCGGTGACCGTCAGCGCACGATTGAGCGCGGCGGCGGTTTCGGCCAGACTGTCGGGTCCGGCACCGAGCACCGCCCGGGAGGCGGTGGCGAGCACCTGTCCCGATTCCAGCGCCCGGTCGCCGAAGACCGCCCGCAGCTCGGTCAGGCCCGCACCCTGTGCACCGACGCCCGGAGCGAGGATCGGTCCCCCGCAGTCACTGGGATCGAAACCCAGATCGCGCGCTGCGGTGCCGATGGTCGCGCCGACGACGAGTCCGAAGGGACCGAGCTCGTCGGGTGTCCCCAGTGCCTGAGCATTGCGCTGCCGGACGCGGGACACGATCGATCCGGCCACCGATTCGCGGTCTTTCACGGCATGCTGGACTTCTGCCCCTTCCGGGTTCGAGGTCAGTGCCAGGACGAACACGCCCTTGCCGTGAGCGGCAGCGAGTTCGAAGGCCGGCTCCAGGGCGCCGAATCCGAGGTAGGGCGAGACCGTGATCGAGTCCGCGGCCAGCGCCGAGGCAGGGTCGAGGTAGGCCTTCGCGTAGGCACCCATGGTCGACCCGATGTCACCGCGTTTGATGTCGAGAACGGTGAGCAGTCCGGCGTCCCTGGCCGCGGCCAGCGTCTCTTCGAGAGCAGCGACTCCGGCGGAGCCGTACTGTTCGAAGAACGCAGACTGCGGTTTGACGGCGGCCACCGAGCCCTTGAGCTCGGAGACCGTGCGGAGGGCGAACTCCCGCACGCCTGCGGCGCTGGCGGGCAGCCCCCAGGAGGCGAGAAGATGCTCGTGCGGGTCGATGCCCACACACAGCGGTCCGTGCTCGTCCATGGCGGCTGCCAGTCGGGTGCCGAACATCAGGCGTTCCAATCCTGCAGGCTGCGCACGTCGAATTTCGAGTCGCGGATGACCTCGAGGGAGGTCACGGCGGCGGCGAATTCGGCCAGCGTCGTGATCAGCGGCACGGAGTTCGCGGTCGCCGCGGCTCGGATCTCGTAGCCGTCGGCGCGTTCCTGCCGACCCGACGGCACGTTGATGACCATGTCAATGGTGCCCGCGGTGAGGTAGTCGATGACCGTGCGGTCTTCGGCGTCGGCCTCGAAGTGCTTGTGCACCTGTGTGGTCTTGATCCCGTAGCGGGAGAGCACGGCCGCGGTGCCGGTGGTCGCGACGACGTCGAAGCCCATGTCGACGAGCTCCTTGACCGGCAGCACCATGGCGCGCTTGTCCCGATCGGCCACCGAGACGAACACGGTGCCCGAGGTCGGCAGCTTCACGGACGCCCCGAGCAGTCCCTTCGCGAAGGCGGTCGGGAAGTTGTGGTCGATGCCCATGACCTCACCGGTCGAGCGCATCTCGGGACCGAGGATCGAGTCGACGATCTTGCCTTCGACGGTGGTGAACCGTCGGAACGGCAGGACTGCCTCCTTGACTGCGATCGGATGGTCGAGCGGCAGGGTCGAGCCGTCGCCCTCTGCGGCCAGAAGGTCACCGCGCAGATCCTCGATCGTGCGGCCCACGGCGATGAGCGCCGCGGCCTTGGCCAGCTGGGTCGAGGTCGCCTTCGAGACGAAGGGCACGGTCCGCGAGGCTCGTGGGTTGGCTTCGATGACGTGGAGGACATCCGCGGCGATGGCGAACTGGATGTTGAGCAGTCCGCGCACGCCCACACCTTCGGCGATGGCCTTCGTGCCCTGGCGGACGCGCTCGAGCACGTCCTCACCCAGAGTCAGCGAGGGCAGTACGCAGGCGGAGTCGCCGGAGTGGATTCCGGCCTCCTCGATGTGCTCCATGATTCCGCCGATGTAGACCTCGTTGCCGTCGAAGAGGGCGTCGACGTCGATCTCGATGGCGTCTTCGAGGAACCGGTCGACGAGGACCGGACGGTCGGTTGAGATCTCCGTGGCGCTGGCCATGTAGTCGAGCAGCTGGGTGCGGTCGTAGACGATCTGCATTCCGCGTCCGCCGAGGACATAGGAGGGCCGCACGAGCACCGGGTAGCCGATGTTCTCCGCGATCGCGGCGGCTTCCGCGGCAGTCACCGCGGTGCCGTGCTTGGGGGCTGTGAGTCCGGCCCTCTCCAGCACGGCTCCGAACTCTCCGCGGTCCTCGGCCAGGTCGATGGCTTCGGGCTGGGTGCCGAGCACCGGCACACCCGCAGCCTTGAGCTTGTCGGCCAGACCCAGCGGGGTCTGTCCGCCGAGAGTGCATACGACGCCGAGGACCTCGCCGGCGGCGAGTTCGGCGTGGTAGACCTCCATGACGTCTTCGAACGTCAGGGGTTCGAAGTACAGGCGATCGGCGGTGTCGTAGTCGGTCGACACGGTCTCCGGGTTGCAGTTGACCATGATCGTCTCGTAGTCGGCGGATCCGATCGCCATGGTCGCGTGCACGCACGAGTAGTCGAACTCGATGCCCTGGCCGATGCGGTTCGGGCCCGACCCGAGGATGATCACTGCCGGGCGTTCGCGCGGCATGACCTCGGTCTCGGAGTCGTAGCTCGAGTAGTGGTAGGGAGTCTTCGCTTCGAATTCTCCGGCGCAGGTGTCGACCGTCTTGAACACCGGGCGCACGCGCAGTGCATGGCGGATGCCGGTGACGACGCTCGTGTCGAGGCTGCGCAGTCCCGCGATCTGCTCGTCGGAGAATCCGTGGTTCTTCGCGACCCGCAGGACCTGCTCGTCGAGTTCATCGGCGTCGCGGACATAGGCGGCCACCTCGTTGATGAGCTGGATCTGGTCGAGGTACCAGGGGTCGATCGCGCAGGCGTCGAAAACCTCCGACGCGCTCAGGCCGGCGGCGAGTCCGCGCTGGACCGAGTGGATGCGGTCGGCAGTGGCGTGCGAGATGGCTTCGAGGACGGATTCGCGGACGTCGTCGTCGGAGACGTCTGGCAGATCGGTCCAGCTGAACGCGGAGTCCTTCTGCTCGAGTGAGCGCATCGCCTTCTGCAGCGCGGTGGTGAAGTTGCGGCCCAGGGCCATGACCTCACCGACGGATTTCATCGTCGTCGTCAGGGTCGGATCCGCGGCCGGGAACTTCTCGAAGGTGAAGCGCGGGATCTTCACGACCACATAGTCCAGGGTCGGTTCGAAGCTGGCCGGAGTGACCTTCGTGATGTCGTTGGGGATCTCGTCGAGCGAATAGCCGACGGCGAGCTTCGCGGCCATCTTGGCGATCGGGAAGCCGGTGGCCTTCGACGCCAGCGCCGAGGACCGGGACACGCGCGGGTTCATCTCGATGGTGATGATGCGTCCGGTCTTGGGGTCGACGGCGAACTGGATGTTGCAGCCGCCGGTGTCCACGCCGACGGCCCGGATGATGGCAATGCCGATATCGCGCATCGACTGGTATTCCCGGTCGGTCAGCGTCAGTGCCGGGGCCACCGTGATCGAGTCACCGGTGTGCACGCCGACGGGGTCGACGTTCTCGATCGAGCACACGACGACGACGTTGTCCTTGTTGTCGCGCATGAGCTCGAGTTCGTATTCCTTCCACCCGAGGATCGATTCCTCGAGCAGCACCTCGTGGGTGATGGAATCGGACAGGCCGGCGCCGGCGATGCGGCGCAGATCGGCTTCGTCATAGGCCATGCCCGAGCCGAGGCCGCCCATGGTGAACGAGGGACGGACGACGACCGGGTAGTTGAGCTCCTCGGCGGCGGCCAGGGCTTCGTCGAGGGTGTGGCAGATGGCGGATCTGGCCACTTCGGCACCGCACGCCTCGGCGATGTCTTTGAACTTCTGACGGTCCTCGCCGCGCTGGATGGCGTCGACGTCGGCACCGATGAGTTCGACGCCGTACTTCTCGAGCACTCCGGCGTCGTGGAGGGCGATGGCCGCGTTGAGTGCGGTCTGTCCGCCCAGGGTGGGCAGGAGCGCGTCGGGGCGTTCCTTCTCGATGATCGTCTCGATGACGTCCGGATCGATGGGCTCGACGTAGGTGGCGTCGGCGATGTCCGGGTCGGTCATGATCGTCGCCGGGTTCGAATTGATGAGGATGACGCGCAGGCCCTCGGAGCGCAGCACGCGGCAGGCCTGGGTGCCGGAGTAGTCGAATTCGCAGGCCTGGCCGATGACGATGGGGCCGGAGCCGATGACGAGGACGGATTTGAGGTCGTGTCTCAGTGGCATTGGGTGTTCTCCTTAGGCCTGGGCAGCCGAATCGGCCTGGGAAGCGGACATGAGGTCGACGAAGCGATCGAACAGGTAGCTCGAATCGTGCGGGCCGGCCGCAGCCTCGGGGTGGAATTGGACGGAGAAGGCGGGAATGTCGAGGCAGGCGAGTCCCTCGACGACGTCGTCGTTGAGGCACACATGGGAGACGGTCACGCGGCCGTAGTCGGCCTTGTGCGGGGCCGTGGTCTCGCCTGTCAGCGGAGCGTCGACGGCGAAGCCGTGGTTCTGCGAGGTGATCTCGACCTTCTCCGTGGTCCGGTCCATCACGGGCACGTTGATCCCGCGGTGGCCGAAGGGCAGCTTATAGGTGCCGAAGCCCAGGGCCCGACCGAGCAGCTGGTTGCCGAAGCAGATGCCGAAGAACGGGATTCGGGCGTCGAGCACGGCGCGCAGCAGTTCGACCTGATCGTCTGCGGTGGCGGGGTCGCCGGGTCCGTTGGAGAAGAAGACTCCGTCGACGCCCAGGGCCCGGATCTCGTCGAAGCTGATCGTCGACGGCAGCAGGTGCACGTCGATTCCGCGTTCGCTCAGTCGTTCGGGGGTCATCGATTTGATGCCGAGGTCGACGGCGGCGACGCTGAAGCGCTTCTCCCCGCGGGCGGGGATGAGTCGGGGTTCGGTGATCGAGACTTCGTCGACGAGGTTGGCTCCGGCCATCTGCGGAGACGCCTGGACACGGGCGAGGAGTTCGGATTCGGGCGCCTCGGCGGCGGGTCCGGAGAAGATGCCCACGCGCATGGCTCCCTTGTCGCGCAGGTGGCGGGTCAGGGCTCGGGTGTCGACGTCGGAGATGCCGACGATCCCGGACTCGTTCAGCCAGTCGGCCAGGTCGCCTTCGGACCGCCAGTTCGACGAGATCCGGGAGGCATCGCGGACGACGTAGCCGGCGGCCCAGATCTGGGCGGATTCGTCATCGGTGCGGTTGATCCCGGTGTTGCCGATGTGCGGAGCGGCCTGGATGATGACCTGTCGGTGATAGGACGGATCTGTCAGCGTCTCCTGGTAGCCGGACATGGCGGTGACGAACACGGCCTCACCGGTGGTCTCGCCGATGTGTCCGTAAGCGGAACCGTGGAAGGTCCGGCCGTCTTCGAGGACGAGGACGGCGGGGGTGGTGGAAAAGCTCATTGTGCCTCTTCGATCATTTCGCGGATACGGTCGACGGTGGGGGTGGTGGATGCGGCGTAGCGGGCACGGAACCCCGTGTCGACGAGGGTGTCGCCGAGGTGCCAGGTGATGCGGATGATGCCTCCGCGTTCGACGAATTTCCCGATCATCCCGTTCGTGGTGTCCACGGAGACGATGTCGCGGCGCGGGATGAGGAAGTCCTCGCGTCCGGCCAGGTCCATGATCACTCCCCCGTCGGTGACGACGAGTTCCCCGGTGGTGCGGATGCCCAGGCCGTGGACGGCGACGCGTTCGAGCGGATGGCCGGCCTTCGTCGTCGACACATAGGAGCCCTCGACGGGTTCGCCCACGGCCTTGATTCCCATATGGGGCTTCGGCGGGGTGACGACCTCTGACTGGGCCCGTTTGCGTCGGCTCCATCCCCAGGCGATCGCGACGATCACGAGGAGGATGACGGCGGCGACGATGAGTGTGCCTACTGTTGTGTCCATGTTGCTCCTGCCGGGTGGGGTGTGGTGAGTGCCCCTGCGGCCAAGACCCGGTGGCCGTAGAAGAAGGTGTCGGTGACCTGCGCGGTCACTTCGACGCCGGCGAAGGGGTTGTTGCGTCCCTTCGTGGCGTGGTCGGCGGGTTCGATGCGGTGCGGTGCGGCCGGGTCGACGAGGACGATGTTCGCACTCGCCCCGATCTCGAGGCTGCCGTGACCGGAGGCTGCGGTGATCCGGGCCGGAGCCGAGGACATCACGCGGGCCACATCGCCGAAGTCGAAGTCGTGGTCGGCCATGGCTGCGACGACGATCGACAGGGCGGATTCCATGCCGACCATACCCATGGCCGCTGCGGTCCATTCGCTGCATTTGTGTTCGGCCGTGTGCGGGGCGTGGTCGGTGCCGACGACGTCGATCGTGCCGTCTGCCAGCGCTTCACGCAGCGCCTGCACGTCACGGTCGGTGCGCAGCGGCGGATTGACCTTGTAGACGGGGTCGAACGTGCGCACGAGTTCGTCGGTGAGCATGAGATGGTGCGGTGTCACCTCGGCGGTCACGGCGATCCCCCGGGCCTTGGCCCAGCGGATGAGGTCGACGCTGCCGGCCGTGGAGATGTGGCAGATATGCAGCCGGGACCCGACGTGTTCGGCCAGGAGGACATCGCGGGCGATGATCGACTCCTCGGCGACGGCGGGCCAGCCGGGCAGTCCGAGTTCGGCCGAGACCGTTCCCTCGTTCATCTGTGCGCCTTCGGTCAGGCGAGGTTCCTGTGCGTGCTGGGCGATGATCCCGTCGAAGGTCTTGACGTACTCGAGGGCGCGGCGCATGAGCAGCGGATCGGAGACGCAGATTCCGTCATCGGAGAACATCCGCACGCGAGCTCCGGAGCGCGCCATGGCTCCCAGCTCGGCGAGCTGCTTTCCCTCGAGCCCGGTGGTGACGGCGCCGACGGGTACGACTTCGGTGAATCCGGCGGCGCGGCCGAGGCGGTGAACCTGTTCGACGACACCGGCGGTGTCGGCCACGGGTGCGGTGTTCGCCATGGCGTGAACGCAGGTGAACCCTCCCGAGGCGGCTGAGCGTGATCCGGTGAGCACGGTCTCGGCGTCTTCCTTGCCCGGCTCGCGCAGATGGGTGTGCATGTCGACGAGTCCCGGCAGGGCCACGAGTCCTGCGGCGTCGACGGTCTCACAGTCGTTTGAGCTCAGCAGTTCGGGGTCGACGATGCGACCGTCCTGGATCGCGATATCGGCGACTCCGCGTCCGAGCACATCGGCACCGCGGATGAGGTAATCAGTCATTGGTCTCCTCCTGACCGGTCAGCAGACGGTAGAGGACCGCCATGCGCACGCTCACTCCGTTCTCGACTTGGTCGAGGACGAGGGCGCGGGGTGAGTCCGCTGCGGCAGCGGAGATTTCGAAGCCGCGGTTCATGGGCCCTGGGTGCATGATGAAGCTCGTCTCCGGCAGTTTGGCCAGACGGGCAGCGCTCAGTCCCCACAGGCGGGCGTATTCGCGTTCGTTGGGGAAGAAGGATTCGTGCATCCGCTCGTGTTGGACGCGCAGCATCATCACGGCTGCGAAGTCCTCGGCGCTCAGGGCCGAATCGAAGTCGTAGTGGATGGTCACCGGCCAGTTCTCCACTCCCCAGGGCAGCAGGGTGGGTGGTGCGATGAGGTGGACGTCCGCGCCGAGGCGGGCGAGCAGGTGGACGTTCGACCGAGCCACTCGGGAGTGCAGGATGTCTCCGACGATGGCGACCTTCGCTCCGTCGAGTCCCTGACCGCGCGGTCCCCCTTGCACCGGCCCCGAGGCGGGGACTCCGGACAGTGCCCGGCGCAGGGTGAACGCGTCGAGGAGCGCCTGGGTGGGGTGTTCGTGGGTGCCGTCGCCGGCGTTGACGACGGGAACGTCGATCCACCCGGTATGGGCGAGGCGGTGGGCGGTGCCCGCCCCGGAGTGGCGGACGACGATGGCATCGGCGCCCATCGCCGAGATCGTCTGGATCGTGTCCTGGAGGCTCTCGCCCTTCGACACGGAGGAGCCCTTGGCGGAGAAGTTGAGCACATCGGCCGAGAGCCGCTTGGCTGCGGCCTCGAAGGACAGTCGGGTGCGTGTGGAGTCCTCGAAGAACAGGTTGACCACTGTGCGTCCGCGCAGCACGGGCAGCTTCTTGACTTCGCGTTCGGAGACGAGAGTCATCTCCTCGGCGATGTCGAGGATGCCGATGGCGTCGTCTCGGCTCAGCGATGCGGTGTCGAGCAGATGCTTCATTCGCGGCCTCCCGAGATGCTCACGGAGTCGTCTCCGTCGATTTCGGTCAGGGAGACGTTGACGCGTTCGCTGCTCGAGGTCGGCAGGTTCTTGCCGACATGGTCGGCACGGATCGGAAGGTCCCGGTGGCCGCGGTCGACGAGGACGGCGAGGCGGACCTTGGCGGGCCGACCGACATCGGCAAGGGCGTCGAGGGCAGCGCGGATGGTGCGTCCCGAGAAGAGCACATCGTCGACGAGGACGACGGTCTTCGCATCGATTCCCGCACTCGGGATGGTGGTCGGTTCGGGTGCCCGGTAGGAGCCGCCGCGCAGATCGTCACGGTACATCGTGATGTCGAGACTGCCGGCGAGGTCGCCTGCGGTCTCGGGACGACCGGAGATGGAGGCGATCGCCTCGGCGAGTCGGTTGGCGAGCGGGACTCCGCGGCGCGGAATCCCCAGGAGGACGAGGTCGTCGCTGCCCTTGTTGGATTCGATGATCTCGTGCGCGATGCGGGTGATCGCCCGCGAGATATCGGGGGCGTCCAGCACTGTTCGCTGTGTCATATTTCCCCTTCTCCGCCTCTCTGGACGGTGGTTAAAGGAGTGGTTCGATTCGATTGTAGACCCGGTGGGGTGCCCACCGGCGGGCGGGTCCGAAGTGCGGACCCGCCGCCTCAGATGAGTGTCGGTTTGACGTCGAGGATGCGGGAGAGCAGCCCCGAGACGAAGCCGGGAGAGTCATCTGTGGAGAACTGTCTGGCCAGGGACACTGCTTCGTCGATGGCCACTTTGTCGGGAACCTCGTCGTTGTACAGCATCTCCCAGGTTCCGATCTCCAGCAGCGATCGGTCGACGGCCGGCATCCGATCCAGGGTCCAGCCTTCTGAGTAGGTGGAGATGATCTCGTCGATCTCCGCCTGCTTCTCGGTGATGCCCTTGACGATCTCGACCGCGTATTCCTTCATCGGGTAGTCGGGATCGTTCGACCGCATGGTGACGAGTTCGTCCATGGCCAGTCGACGCTGCCCGGCTTCGAAGAGCAGCTCGAGAGCCCGGCGACGGGCTCGGGTACGTGCGGACGCCACTTACTTGACGCGACCGAGGTAGTCGCCGCTGCGGGTGTCGACCTTGACCTTCACGCCTTCTTCGAGGAACAGGGGCACCTGGATCTCGTAGCCGGTCTCGAGGGTCGCGGGCTTCGAACCGCCGGTCGAACGGTCGCCCTGGAGTCCGGGTTCCGTGTGGGTGATGGTCAGTTCCACCGAGGGCGGCAGCTCGACGGAGAGCGGGGTGCCTTCGTGGAAGGAGATCTGCAGATCCTGGTTCTCGAGCATGTAGTTCGCGGCGTCGCCGACGAGCTCTGCGGAGATGTTGACCTGGTCGTAGTCCTTGGCATCCATGAACACGTAGTCGGTGCCGTCATGGTAGAGGTACTGCATATCGCGGCGGTCGACATTCGCGGTCTCGACCTTGGTGCCGGCGTTGAAGGTCTTGTCGATGATCTTGCCGGAGATGACATTCTTCAGCTTGGTGCGGACGAAGGCCGGTCCTTTTCCGGGCTTGACGTGCTGGAATTCGAGCACCTGCCACAGCTGGTTGTCGAGGTTGAGCACAAGGCCGTTCTTCAGGTCGTTCGTTGTCGCCACTAATTCGTCCTTCTTCGGTTCAGTCCTGATCACCGAATGGTGATCGCAGTCGGCACGACGCGTCGGAGGACCCCGAGCTGCGGGGTCGACGAACGCGCCACTGGGCAAGTCTAGCAAGCCCAGCGGGACGCTTCCATCCGGGCGGGGTCAGTCGAGGCCGAGGCCGATGCCGAGGGGAACCGTCGGCGAGTCCTCGCCGATCTCCTGGTAGGCGGTGAAGAGGATGGACGCATCGGGGATCTCGACGGTGCTCGGTTCGCCGATGTCACTGAGCAGCACCATCCGCAGCATCGCCCCGCGGGCCTTCTTGTCCCTCTTCATCGTGTCCAGCAGCTGCGGCCACACATCGGAACGGTAGCCAACCGGCAGTCCGAGCTTGCCGAGCAGTTCACGGTGGAGATCGACGACTTCATAGGGCAGGCTCTTGATCATCGACGCCACCTCGGCGGCGAAGACCATGCCCACCGATACGGCGGCACCGTGACGCCACTGGTAGCGCTCCTTGTGCTCGATCGCATGGCCGAGGGTGTGGCCGTAGTTGAGTATCTCCCTGCGTCCGGACTCCTTGAAGTCTCCGGAGACGACTTCGGCCTTGACCCGGATGGAGCGTTCGATGAGTTCGCGCAGCACGGGGCCGTGCACATCGGCGATCTCGTCCTTCGAATGGTTCGACACGAGATCGAGGATCGCGGGGTCGGCGATGAATCCGGTCTTGACCACCTCGGCGAGGCCGGTGAACAGTTCGTTCTCCGGCAGGGTCCCGAGCGTGTCGAGGTCGACGAGGACACCGGCGGGTGCGTGGAAGGAGCCGACGAGGTTTTTGCCTTCGGCGGTGTTGATCCCGGTCTTGCCGCCGACGGAGGCATCGACCATGCCGAGCACGGTGGTGGGGATGTGGATGACCTTGATTCCGCGCAGCCAGGTGGCGGCGACGAACCCGCCGAGGTCGCTCACCGCTCCCCCGCCGACGGTGATGATCGCGTCCGTGCGGGTGAAGTCGGATTGGCCGAGGACCTGCCAGCAGAATGCGGCGACCTGGACGTGTTTGGCCTCTTCGGCGTCGGGGATCTCCGCGGCCACGGCCTCGAGACCGGCGGCGGCGAGGTCGTCGCGAACGGTCTCGCCGGTGGTGCGCAGGGCGCGGGGGTGGATGACGAGGACCTTCTCGACGCGGTTTCCGAGCAGCTCGGGCAGTTCGCCGAGCAGTCCCCGGCCGACGAGGACGGGGTAGTTCCCGCCGGCGTCCACATTGATGCGTGTGAGGCTCATTCGTCCGTCTTCCTGATCGTTCATCGTCTTCTCTCAAGGCTCGGCCGCCCGGTGAGTGCTCGGAGTCGAGGCACCTGTTCCGAGGGCCGGATCCAGCCTAGCCCTCACAGGCTCCCGGCGGCGAAACGGGTGACCGATGTGGTCGCAGGCGTCTCACCGCCGAGGCTGTGTTCAGCTCTGCTGACCGGATCCGTCGTCGTCGGGATCGGCGTATTTCGCGTACTCCTCGGCTCGCTGCAGACCGGTGAGGACGTCGACGACCCGGTTGACCACCGTCGACGGCGGTGAGTTCGAGGCCTGGACCCGGAATGTCGCGACCTGTTCGTACAGCGGTTCGCGTTCGTTGACCAGGGCCAGCCAGTTCTCCACCGGGCTGCCGGCACCGCGCAGCAGCGGCCGGTGCGGGGCGGTCAGCCGCTGTGCCACGGTGTCGACATCGATATCGATGTGCACGACCTTGATCGCCGGGTGTCGCAGCTGAGCTCGGGTGCCGGGGTTGAGGATCGCTCCTCCGCCCAGGGACACGATGCCCGGACGATCGAGGAGACGACGCAGTGCCCTGCGCACGACCTCGCGTTCGATGCGTCGGAAGTGATCTTCGCCGCGTTCGACGAAGATCTCCGAGATGACCCCGTACTTGTCGACGATATTCGCGTCCGTGTCCGTCAGCGGCAGACCGAGCCGGTCGGCGAGCAGCCGACCGATCGTCGATTTCCCTGCCGCCGGCGGACCGGAGAGCACGATGCGCGAGAGCGCGGCGGGGACCGGTTCCAAGGGCGGAACCGGTTTGGGCAGCGGGGTGTGGTTCATCGTCCGATGCGGAGGTTCTCCGGAATGGCCGCGACATAGGCGTCCAGGTTCCGCTTCGTCTCGGCAACGGAGTCTCCGCCGAACTTCTCGACGACGGCTTCGGCGAGCACCAGTGCCACCATGGCTTCGGCGACGACTCCCGAGGCGGGAACCGCGCACACGTCGGAACGCTGATGGTTTGCCTTCGCAGCCTCACCGGTTTCGACGTCGACCGTCGCCAGGGCACGCGGCACCGTGGCGATCGGCTTCATCCCCGCCCGCACACGCAGCGGGCCGCCCGTGGACATTCCGCCTTCCGTGCCGCCGGCACGATTGCTCGTGCGACGGAATCCGTCGGGTCCGACTTGCAGTTCGTCATGGGCCTGCGAACCGGGACGCTTCGTGGTGAGGAAACCGTCTCCGACCTCGACGCCCTTGATCGCCTGGATGCCCATGAGGGCACCGGCCAGGCGGGAGTCGAGACGACGGTCCCAATGCACGTGGGAGCCCAGGCCCGGAGGCAGGTCGTAAGCGAGGACTTCGACGACTCCGCCGAGGGTGTCCCCGGCCTTCTTCGCCGCGTCGATCTCGGTGACCATCGTCGCCGAGAGGTCGGCGTCGAAGCAGCGGACCGGATCGGCGTCGAGGGCTTCGACATCGGCCGCGGTCGGCAGTGCGGGCAGCGCATCGGCTGCGTGTTCGGCGCCGCCGATGGCCACGGTGTGGGAGACGAGGGTGATGCCCAGTTCGCCGAGGAACTTCGCGGCCACCGTGCCCAGTGCCACACGCATCGCGGTCTCACGTGCCGAGGCGCGCTCCAACACGGGGCGGGCTTCGTCGAAGCCGTACTTCTGCATGCCGACGATATCGGCATGGCCCGGACGCGGCCGGGTCAGCGGGGCATTGCGCGCCAGTCCTTCGAGTTCGGACGCGTCGACGGGATCCGGGCTCATCACGGATTCCCACTTCGGCCATTCGGTGTTGCCGACCTCGATCGCCACCGGTGAGCCCAAGGTCTGCCCGTGGCGGACACCGCCGAGGAGACGCACATCGTCGGCTTCGAACTTCATCCGTGCGCCGCGGCCATAGCCGAGTCGGCGGCGAGCCAGGCTCGCACGAATATCGTCCCTGGTGATCGGTACATGGGCGGGAAGCCCCTCAATGATCCCAGTCAGCGCTTCGCCGTGGGATTCGCCTGCAGTCAGCCATCTCAACATTCCACCGATTCTACAAAAGTATTGGGGCGAACAGGCACCCGAGCCACATGCCGGAAAGCATGGCCGGTCCGAAGGCGATGGTCACCCCGCGCACCCGACCGGCTCGGATCGCTCCGATGAGCGCCCAGACCCCGCTGATGAGCATCATGGCGACAAGCACGAGCGCAGGTGCCCACGGATCGAAGAGACCGGGCACGGCGAAGACGATGAACGCGAGCTTGACGTCCCCGAGCCCCATCGTCCGCGCCCGCAGCGCTCGACCCACCAGGTGCACTGCCGTGAAGAAGACGAGGCCGATGAGTCCT
Organism: Brevibacterium sp. MGP-B1; assembly: GCF_057766545.1. Taxonomy (NCBI): domain Bacteria; kingdom Bacillati; phylum Actinomycetota; class Actinomycetes; order Micrococcales; family Brevibacteriaceae; genus Brevibacterium; species Brevibacterium sp. MGP-B1. Next base: position 1,398,609 of record NZ_CM173407.1, read on the forward strand.
GCGAAGAATGACGCGAACCACATCGGCAGCGCTCCGAGCACGGACCCTGTGATGATGAGTCCGAGGGTGACCAGAGACAGGGGGATGACGATCCGATCAGGCAGCCTGCGCACGCTGACATCCGCGGTGACGAGGAACGATGTGGCGCCGGCGATGAGGCCCAGCAGCAGGGCGGAGACGATGCGATCGGCCGAGTTCGGCTGCAGTGGGGCGAACGTCGTCTCACTCAGCGGCGCATAGGCGCTCCACCCGGTCTCAAGTGGTGTGAGCACGGTGAGGGTGAAGACGACGGCGGCGGCTGCGGCGATGATGACGCCGCCCACCACCGGTCCCGGACCACGGGCCCACCTGGAGGCCCGCCACCGCTCAAGGTGCGAGGAGTCGTCGAGCCAGGCCCGCGGGGTCACGGTGAGGATGAGACCGCAGGCCAGAGCGGCCAGAACCGTGACGCCGATGGTCATCCCGTGCAGCACTCCGGTGTCCATCGCGATCGCCGGTTCAGTCCTGCGCCCGGACCGGCGGAACCTCGAGTGCTGCGTACATGGCCTCCGCGACCCGCGCGGTCAGGTCGTCTGCTGCCGGCAGGGTCTTCGACGTCGACAGGTTGTCCACCTCCGATGCGTCGTCGGCCCTGGCCGCGGCGAGGAACATCTCGAACTGGGCGACGGCCTGTTCGACGAGCATGGCGGTTCCGGCGACGGGGCGCAGACCGCGAGCGGCAGCCGCGGCGAGGAATGTCGAATCGGCGGCGTAGGCGACGTCGAGGACGATCGCACCGGGGGCGAAGGAGTCATCCCAGATCGGGTCGGGCGCCGCCTCGGCGGGCAGGGTGGAGATGACGATCTCCGATGGACCGATCCGGGTCAGGTCGCCCACCGAGGCGGTCAGACCGATCCGCTCGGCCAGGTCGAGGACCCGGCGGGCACGGTCCGGGCTGCGGACGCGGAAGTCCACGTGTGCGATCCCGAGATCGCGGCAGGCCACGAGCGCCGAGGCGGCCGTGGCTCCGGCGCCGAGGATCGTCGCGCGACCGGCTCCCGCACCAACAGCCGCGGCCGGTCCTGATGCCCTGTGCGGGGCGACGGCACGCACGATGCCCTCGACGTCGGTGTTCGCCACCTGCACTTCTCCGCGGTGGCGCACAAGGGTGTTGCCGGCGGCCGTCAGTGCCGCCGTCTCGTCGAGGTTCCACCCGCGTTCGGCGGCGAGTGTGACGAGTCGGTCCTTCAACGGCATCGTCAGCGAGAAGCCGGTGTGATCGGGGTGAGAGTCGAGGAATTCCTCGAGCTCATCGGCCCCGAGTTCGTAGCGGGAGTACTCGCTGGATTCCAGGTTCAACGCTGCGAAGGCGGCGCGGTGGAGCAGCGGGGACTTCGAGTGTGCGATCGGCGAACCGAGCACTGCGGCAAGTATCCTCACCGGCTATCCGTCGTCCTTGCTGTGTTCGCGCAGCCATTTGCGGTAGATCTCGACGTTCTTCTTGTGGTCGTCGTAGTTGTCGGCGAACTTGGTCTCCCCCGTGTCCGGGTTCGTCGCGACGAAGAACTGCCAGTCACCGTCGGCGGGTTCGAGCGCGGCTTCGACGGCGCCCTTGCTCGGCGAGTTGATGGGCCCGGGAGGCAGACCCTTCTTCTTGTACGTGTTGTACGGCGAGTCGGACTGGCGTTCCTTCTTCGTCGTCGTCAGGTCCGAGCGGGCACCGTGGATATAGGCCACGGTCGCGTCCGATTGGAGCAGTCCCCCGGTCTGCGATTTGTCGGAGATGCGGTTGAGGAAGGACCTGGCGACCTTCGAGCGCACCTCGGGGTCACCCGGGGATTCCTTCTCCACGAGGCTGGCCAGCGTGAGGATGCGGTTGGCGTCCTTGCTCTCGATTCCCAGTTCGTCGAGTTCGGTCTCGGTCTTGTCGACCATCTCCTGGACGATGTCCTCGGCGGTCTTCTGCTTGTTGAGGTCGTAGGTCGCCGGGTACAGATAGCCTTCGAGGCTCGGTGCGTCGATCTCGAGTCCGTAGTCCTTCGGGGTCTTGTCGTCGATGGCTTTGTCGACCTCGTCGGCGTTCATCCCCGATTCGATCATGATCGCCTTGATCTCTTCGACCTGTTTGCCTTCGGCGATTGTGATCTTCGGCGGGGCGATGGGATTGATGAGCGCTTCGACCGCGGCCTTCGAGCTCATCTTCTCCCGCATCGTCCAGGTCCCGGCCTGGATGGTCGCCTCACGGCGTTCGATCTCGTCGAGGAAGGGCTCGGAGTTCATGATCACTCCGGCTTCGACGAGCTGGTTGGCCACGGTGCGCGCCGAGGATCCGGGAGCTATCTCGATCGAGACCTCGTTCGTGCCCTGCCCCTCGTAGTCGCCTTTCGGTCCGAACAGGTCGTCGAAGACTCCACCGGCCGCACGCACGCCGAAGAAGCCCCCGACGCCGAAGACGAGGATGCAGATGATCACGATCGTCGTCGTCCGTCGGCGGCGCATCATTCTGCGCCGTTTCTTCGCGCGGATCTCTGCGCGGGACAGTCCTTCGTCGGTCGAGAACTCTTCGGTGATCGGGCTCATACGTCGTTCTCCTCGTCGGGCATCTCACGGCCGGCGGGGACACCGGTGTTGTGTTCGTACTCGAGGGCGTTCTGGAGGATGATCACGGCGGCTTGGGCATCGACGATCTCGCGTCGCTGGCGTGACGATTTCCCGGCCGCGGCGAGAGCCTGGTGGGCCTCGACGGTGGTGAAGCGTTCGTCGACGAGACGGACAGGTGTGCCGGTGGCCGCGGCGATCCGGCGGGCGAATTCCAACGCCGAGGTGGCTGCGGCCCGGGCGGCGCCGTCGAGGGACTTCGGGTCCCCCACCAGGAGTTCGATGGGTTCGTATTCGTCGACGATGTCGCGCAGCTGCCGCAGCGCCGCCGATTCGTCTGCTCGACGAACGACGGTGAGCGGAGTGGCCAGAATCCCGTCGGGGTCGCTGGAGGCGACACCGATCCGCACGGAACCGATGTCGAGACCCAGCCGGCGACCTCGGCGGAAACTCACTGGATGGCTGCCTTGACCGCCGCGATGGCTGACGGGATCGCCGCGGGGTTGCTGCCCCCGCCCTGGGCGAGGTCGGGCTTGCCGCCGCCTCCGCCGCCGAGTTCGCCGCAGGCCAGCGACACGAGCTTTCCTGCCTGCAGACCGGCGGCGCGGGCCGCCTCGGTGGTGGCGATGACGACGACGGGCTTTCCGCTGCTGACTCCGATGCCGAAGATCACCGCTTGACGGTCGGCGACCCGGTTGCGCAGATCGGTGACCAGTGTGCGGATGTCTCCGGCATTGGCGATGTCGCCGAGTTCGGCCTGCACGAACAGCGTCTGGCCCACAGTCTGTGCCTCATCGAGGAACTTCCCGGCCGAGGCGAGCAGCTGCTGGGCGCCCAGTCGGGCGATCTCCTTCTCGGCGTCCTTGAGCCGGCTCATCAGGTCGGACACGCGTGATGTGACGTCGGTGCCGGGGACCTTGAGCATCTCCGAGAGCGAGGACACGATGGTCCGCTCGGCGGCCAGGGACCGGAAGGCGTCCATGCCGACCGCGGCTTCGATGCGTCGGACTCCGGAGCCGACGGAGGCTTCGGAGAGCACAGAGATCGGGCCGACCTCCGCGGAGGCACCGACGTGGGTGCCGCCGCAGAGTTCGCGGGAGAAGGGTCCGCCGATGTCGACGACGCGCACGACGTTCGGGTACTTCTCGCCGAAGAGCGCCATGGCACCGGACTTCTTCGCGTCGTCGAAGGACATGTATTCGGTGCCGACTTCGTAGTTCGAGCGCACCGCGAGGTTCGCGACCTCTTCGATCTCGGCCCGCATCTGGGTGCTCGGGGCTTCGGGGAACGAGTAGTCGAAGCGCATGTATCCGGGCTGATTGAGCGAACCGGCCTGCACGGCGTGGCTGCCGAGGATCTCGCGCAGCGCAGCGTGGACGAGGTGGGTGGCGGTGTGGGCCTGTGCGCCCTGGAACCGGTGGTCGTGGTCGACGGCGGCGAGCACCTCGTCACCGACGCGCAGCTCTCCGTCGATCACCTCGACCCGGTGGGCGGGCAGTCCCTTGACCGGATTCTGGACGTCGCTGACCCGGGCGGTGAAGCCATGGCCGGAGATGAGGCCGACGTCGGCGCGCTGACCGCCGGATTCGGCGTAGAACGGGGTCAGGTCGAGGACGACGTCGCCGCGCTGACCGGCGGTGAGCACCTCGGCGGCGACCCCATCGACGACGATTCCTCGCACGCGGGAGTCGGACTCGAGTCGGTCATAGCCGACGAATTCGCTGGCACCTTCGTCGAGCAGCGCCGAATAAGCGGACAGGTCGGTGTGGCCGCCGCCCTTCTTCGCCTTGGCATCGGCCTTGGCGCGGGTGCGCTGTTCACTCATCAGCTCACGGAACCCGGCCTCGTCGACGCTCAGTCCGGCTTCGGAAGCCATCTCGAGAGTGAGGTCGATGGGGAATCCGTGGGTGTCGTGGAGGGCGAAGGCAATGTCCCCGCTGATGGTCTTGTCCGCGCCGTCGAGTGACTTCGCGGCATTGGCGAACAACTGAGTGCCGGATTCGAGGGTGCGCAGGAACGCCTTCTCCTCGGCGTAGGCGACCCGGGAGATGCGGTCGAAGTCCGTTTCGAGTTCCGGGTAGGACAGCTTCATGGCCTGCATGGAGACGGGCAGCAGCTCGGGTAGGACTTCTTCCTTGACTCCGAGCAGACGCATGGCACGCACGGCACGGCGGAGCAGGCGGCGGAGGATGTAGCCGCGGCCTTCGTTGCCGGGGCGGACCCCGTCGCCGATGATGATCAGGGCCGAACGGACATGGTCGGCGACGACGCGCAGCTGCACATCGGCGTGCTCGTCTTCGCCGTAGGTCCGACCGGCCAGACGACTGGCGGCCTCGATGACGGGGAAGACTTCGTCGATCTCGTACATGTTCTCCACGCCCTGGAGCAGGAAGGCGACACGTTCGAGTCCCATGCCGGTATCGATGTTCTTCGCCGGCAGCTCGCCGGCCACGTCGAAGTCGACCTTCGAGCGAACCTCGGAGAGTTCGAACTCCATGAACACGAGGTTCCAGATCTCGATGTAGCGGTCTTCGTCGGCCACGGGTCCGCCGTCGACGCCGTAGGCGGGGCCGCGGTCGAAGTAGATCTCCGAGCAGTAGCCGCCGGGGCCGGGCTGGCCGGTGTGCCAGTAGTTGTCCTCGTTGTCGCGCAGCTGGATGCGCTCACGGGGAACGGAGGTCTCCTCGAGCCACATGTCGATGGTCTCGAGATCGTCTTCGTGCACTGTCGCCCACAGCAGGTCCGGGTCGAAGCCGAGGCCGCCCTCGGCGACGGGGGTCGTCAGCAGTCCCCAGGCGAACTTGATGGCATCGCGCTTGAAGTAGTCGCCGAAGGAGAAGTTGCCGTTCATCTGGAAGAAGGTGCCGTGGCGGGTCGTCTTGCCGACCTCTTCGATGTCTCCGGTGCGCACGCATTTCTGCACGCTGGTGGCGCGGTTGAACGGGGCCGGCTCCCGGCCGGTGAGGTAGGGAATGAACTGGACCATTCCCGCGATGTTGAACAGGATGGACGGATCGGAGCTGATCACCGACGCCGAGGGGACCACGGTGTGCCCGTTCGCTTCGAAGTAGTCCAACCAGCGTTGTTTGATCTCTGCCGTCTTCAATCCAAGGCCTTTCAGATATTGCCTGTGCGCCGCCGGGCGGATGAGCCCGGCGCGACACTTACTCGTGCGTACCCGCACTTAACAGGGACCAGTTTAATGGCTCCGCCGCAATATGCGATGTGGCGCGGCGTGCCGACCAGTTCGGTCCCGGAATCCGCCGCGCTTGCGCCTCCCGACAGACCGCTCCCGTGTCGGCACGCCATTCCCGGTCCTGTCCGGCGGTTCGATACACCTTTCTCTGAAATGCACAGGGAGGAAAGTGGTCATTTCAGAGGAGGATGTGACAACACAGCCTGCGCCGCGGCTGGTGCGATGCGCCGTCGGCGTGCTTGAGGACGCTGTACGACGGCCCGGTGCGAAGGCACACTCGCTGCCGTGAATGCACGACTGCCCGGAACCGCACGGTCCCGGGCAGTCGCGGTGGCGCGATGCGCTGTGTTCAGCAGATCAGCGCGAGTAGAACTCGACGACGAGCTGAACGTCACAGGTGATCGGCACCTCTTCGCGCTTCGGGGTGCGCAGCAGAGTTGCCTGCAGGCCCTCGAGGTTCACGTTGAGGTATCCCGGCGTTGCGGGCAGGACGTCCTTGTGACCACCGGCGGCGGCGACCTGGAACGGATCCATCGAAGCCGAACGCTCGTGCACCTGGATGGTCTGGCCTTCCTTCACGCGGAAGGAGGGACGGTCCACTCGCTGTCCGTCGACCGTGATGTGACGGTGGACGACGAACTGACGGGCCTGGGCCATGGTGCGGGCGAAGCCCGAACGCAGGACGAGGGCGTCGAGACGCGATTCGAGGAGCTCGACCATGGTCTCACCGGTCAGACCGGGCAGACGGTTGGCTTCCTTGTAGGTCTTGAGCATCTGGGCCTCACGGATGCCGTACTGCGCGCGCAGACGCTGCTTCTCCTTGAGGCGGACCGAGTAGTCGCTGTCGTTGCGACGACGGGCGCGACCGTGCTCACCTGGAGGGTACGGGCGACGCTCGAAGTACTTCTCGGCCTTGGGTGTCAGAGCAATGCCGAGGGCGCGCGAGAGGCGCGTCATGCGGCGATTACGTGCTGGTGCTGGCACTGTATTACCTTTCATCAATGTGTTCTGCCGCGGTGGGCCTCTGCGGTTCTCGCCCCGAACGCGACTGTTGTTTCCCCGGATGGGAAAGAGGGATTGAGCGTCGAGATCCGCTCGCACCGACCGCCTTTAGGGTGCAGGCACAACAGCTGTCCATCTTAGCGGGTGCACACCGCCCGTCGCAAAGCCGATCGGCGGCCTCGCCGCTGTGATCTTGCCGACTGAGGCGAACCGTCCGCCCTTGCCGGCCGACCGATCCGCAAGCATCGCTGTCACTGCCGGCAGCCCGCTGTCACTTCCGACAGTCGTCTTCGTGGCTGTCTATCGCGGCATCGGCCACGGCCGCTCCGGACCCGCTGTAGATGTTGATCACCGCGTGGACCCCGGCACGGGCGAAGTGCTCGGCCTGGTCGGGGCGTTGGACGACCGCGGCGATGGTCCCGGGGAAGCCGGCGATGCGCAGCTGTTCGAGAGCGAAGGTGTTCGAGTCGTGCAGGGCCATGGCGAGAACGACAGTGTGGGCGCTGCCGCCGACGACGAGGCGGTGCCAGAATTCGTGGTCGGTGGCGTCGCCTTCGAGCACTGTGAACTCGTCGGCGTGCAGGGCTTCGATGACTGTGTGGTCGTTGTCGATGCCGATGACGCTGCGGTCGCCGCGTTCGACGAAGCGCTCGTAGGCTCCGCGACCGATGCGGCCCATGCCGAGGACGACGACCTCCGCATCTCCGGTGTCGAGCGGCCGATCGTTGGCCCGCAGCCGGCTCTCGTTCTCGTCCGGCAGGATCGCGTCGAGCTTCGCGACGATCTGGAGGCTGTAGGCGTTCGCCAGGGAGGAGCCGATCATCCCCAGTGCCACGGCGAGGGCGGTGACGGTCAGCCAGTTGCCCTCGAAGAGTCCGTTGTCGACTCCGACGGCGACGACGATGAGAGCGAATTCGGAGAAGTTGCTCAGGGCCAGGCTGGTGCGCACGCTGGTGCGGTTGCGCAGGCCGAAGAGGCGACCCATGAGGTAGAAGCTCGCGAAGTTGAACGGCAGCAGCACGACGCACAGGGCCAGCGCCATGAGCAGATCCGACCAGGTGGGGACCGCTTGGAGCCCGATGACGACGAAGAACCCGACGAGGAAGAGCTCTTTGACGCTGAACAGCGACTTCGACATCTCCACGGCTCGCGGGTGGGTGGAGAAGAGAAGCCCGAGCACCAGCGCTCCGAGGTCGCCGTGGATGCCGACTGATTCGAAGGCGACATAGCCGGGCCCCAAGGCCATGACGACGCCGAAGAGGACGAGCAGCTCACCGCGTCCGACGCGGTCGAGGAGCCGTCGCAGCACCCAGACCACGGGAACGATCAGGACGAGAGCGAACGCCCACGGGCTCGGCGGCTCTTCGCCTGCGATCGTGATGAAGGCGACCGCAGCGAGGTCCTGGAGGACGAGGATCGCAATGGCGATCTGCCCGTAGTAGGACCCGTCGTCGGAGCGGTCTTCGAGCACTTTGACCACGAGCACCGTGGAGGAGAACGAGAGGGCGAAGCCGAGCAGCGCCAAGGTGCCCAGTCCCCCGCCGACGCTGACGATGCCGATGGCAGCGGCAGCTCCGATCATCCCGGCACCGAGGAGGACCACCGTGATCATGTGCAGCGCAGCGGTGCCGTGGGCTTCGGGTTGGAGCAGGGAGCGCAGATCGAATTTCAGTCCGATCGTGAACAGCAGCAGGACGACTCCGATGTCCGAAACCTGCTGCAGTCCCGCGAAGGCGGTGAAGCCGAAGACGTGCAGTAGGAATCCGGCCGCGAGGAATCCGACGAGCGGCGGAATGCGCAGCTCATGGGCGATGAGTCCCAGCGCCAGCGCGGCGGCGATCGTGATGACGATGTCTGCCACGTCGCGCCTCCTCAGTCTCGGACCACGCCGATTGCCCAGCGGCGGCAACTCGCAGTCAGTTTCCAAACTATCGTGCCAGAGGCCCAAAGTGGTAGGGCTAGGTTTCGACCATGGAAGATCCACCGTGGAAGGTCAACTCTTGACTCCAAGCGGCATGTCTACGACCGATTCGTTCGGTTCAGCTAGAACGACGGACTTGACCCTGCACACCTGCGAACGGATTCGGTACGAGTTCAACGGATCCCACTCCTGCGGGGTCGGACTGCTCAGCAACACGAACGCGGGTCGACTGCGCCTGACCCGGCAGTACAGACACTTGCTTGGTCGCCGGATCTTCGATCCTCCCGAGTGGTGCGGCCGAACGGTGCGAGGGCCCGATCGCCGCGAGACGGGGAAGAGATCGGATTCCGTCCTCTCCACCTCGAGCACAGGTACAGCTTCGGCCAGGATCTTAGATGCGGGGCCTGTCAGGATGCCCCTCTTTCTGCCAGCGGGTGAGAATCGGTGCAGGGGTGACCGATGTTTCGCAGGAGGTTGCCCACAGCGTGGAGATGTCGATTGCAGAATTCGATGAGCTGAACGCCTGCGGTGAGATGACCGATCCCGGTCGTGTCATCGGAAACCTCATCGCCGCGAAGAGAGTCGTGCTTCCGCCGATCGGTCCGGTCCTGATTCCGCGGCCGCGAAACCGGATTCGAAAGCACGAATGACAGCCTGCGTGCGATCCCGTACGTTGAGTTTGAGCAGGACACTGCTGACTTGAGACTTCACGGTGTCCACAGTGACGTGAAGACGTTCCGCGATCTCCGCATTGTTAAGACCGGCAGCCACTTGTTTAAGAACAACCTGTTCACGCGGTGTGAGCTCCGCCTCGATTTCACCCGAACTTCGCTTCGGCGGTGAGCCGTGGTCAGCAACGATCCTGGCAAGCGAATCAGGAAACACGACGCTCTCTCCTGCGGACGCTATGGAGATCGCATCCGCGATTCTGGCGATCGGCCACCGTTTGAGGAGGAAACCCCGGGCGCCGAGAGCCATCGCCTGGTAGACGTAGTCATCCGAGTCGAATGTGGTGAGCACAAGGATCGCGCCTGAAAACGACCTGTCATCGGTCAGTTCCTTCGTTGCGCTCAGTCCGTCTCTTCCGGGCATTCGGACGTCCATGAGAACAACGTCAGGGCGAAGTTGTCGCGCTGCGGTGACTGCTGTCTCGCCGTCTTCAGCTTCGCCGACGATTCGAAGGTGCGGAAATTGGCTCAGGGCCCCAGAGAGACCTGACCGAATGAGAGGCTCGTCGTCGACGATCAGCAGATCGATCATGCAGGGACTTCCTCAAGGTGAGGAAGTCTTACGTCTAGCACAAACCACCCCGCAACGACGTGAGCCGAAGATGATCCGCCGAGCAGAAGCGCGCGAGCCTCGATACCTTGCAATCCCTTGCCGACACCACTATCGGTTCCTCCATCTACCGGGTTTTCAGCGACGATTCGAAGCCCATCGGCGCTGTTCTCTATTCTCAGGCGAAGTTCATGCGGACGCGCGTACCGCATAGCGTTGGTCAGTGCCTCCTGGACGATTCGGTAAAGAACAGGCAGACGGTCCTCGGCGACGTCGAGATTGAGCGGTATCGCCGCATCGACGACGAGACCGGCATTGCGGACCTCATCGATCAGATCACCGATGCTCCGCAGATCCTTCACCTGAGTGCTGCTGCGAGGCTCTCCAGTGCGGAGGACCCTCAGGACACCGTCAAGGTCTGCCTGAGCTCGCTGACACACAGACAGAACGGTTGACAATGCATCCTTTGCGTCTCCTGCGTCGACATCGATTCTGGCGCGGCCGCGCTCGGCCTGCAGACTCGCAATCGTCAATGCGTGACCAACTGAGTCATGGATGTCGCGGGCTAACTCGTTCTGAATCGCCAGTCTCTTGCGATCGGCTTCGCTCTCTGCGAGTTTGTCCTCGAGACTCCTGCCGAGGACCCGTGAAGCCAGAAAAGCACATCCGATGAAGAAAACGACGGAATAGGATATGGCACCGGCGAAGACGACGAACAGAAGCACTCGAAATGGAGAGTCGAGAACTGTCCCCATGAGCAGTTCGACAGCCGTTGAAGTCGCCCATTTCCCAGAGAATGCGTCTTTGAGTCGCCATGAGAGCTCTCCGATAGCCACAGGAATTAGGCACACCGCTATCACCGTGGACGTCCCAGCAAGGAGGTGAAGGCCCGCAAAGATCGCGCTGTTTCGGTAGGCACCGTCTTCATCAACATCGGTGCCTAGCAGCTCAGATGCCAGCGATTTCTCGCCTCTGTGAATCACCGGCAGGAAGCACAGGGCCACACTGGCAATCAGCCCGACGACGCCGATTACGGTCAACGCAGGATCGTCCACGAAGAAGTATGTAAAGACCACGAATAGCACTGGCAAGCCTGCTATGGCGGCCGGAATGACGAAGAGAATCCTCTGGAGAAGAGTCATAAAGCGATTCATGGTTCAATCTTCTCCTCGCAGGGCTTCTCGGGCATCCCACCCGAGAGTGAAATCATCCGCGTCCGAGAATCGCCCTGAGGTTCTCGAGCCTCTCAGCCATGCTGCGCTCCATTCCGTTGCCAGTCGGAGAGTAGTAGCGCTTGCCTTGCAGCGACTCCGGCAGGTACTCCTGATCGGCGACCCCGTGCGGATAGTCGTGCGAGTATTTGTAGCCGTCACCATGGCCGAGCTCTTTCGCTCCCGGATAGTGGGCGTCGCGCAGATGCATCGGCACCTCGCCGGCGAGACCGTTCTTCACATCGGCGATCGCGGCGTCCAGGGCGCGGTAGCTCGCGTTCGACTTCGGGGCCAGCGCGAGGTAGGTGACCGCCTCGGCGAGGGGGATCCGCCCTTCGGGCATGCCGATGTTCTGCACAGCCGTCGAGGCGGCCACGGCGATGGGCAGCGCCTGCGGATCGGCCATGCCGATGTCCTCGGCGGCGGAGATGACGACGCGACGGGCGATGAAGCGCGGGTCCTCACCGGCGACGATCATCCGCGCGAGATAGTGCAGGGCCGCGTCGACATCGGATCCGCGGATGGATTTGATGAACGCGGAGACCACGTCGTAGTGCTGGTCGCCGTTCTTGTCGTAGCGCAGAACGGTTTCGCTGCTCGCCTCGGCGCAGGCCGATTCGGTGATCGCGATCGGTTCGTCGCCTGCTTCCTCCGACTGCGCGGCGGCGATTCCGGCGGCGGCTTCGAGGACGGTCAGTGATCGGCGGGCGTCGGCGCCGGCGACGCGGACGATGAAGTTCCGGGCCTCCTCGGTGAGGGTGAACTGTCCGGCCAAGCCGCGATCGGATTCGACGGCACGGTCGAGCAGATTGCCGACCGCCTCGTCGTCGAGCGGACGCAGCGTGAGCATGAGCGACCGCGACAGCAGGGGTGAGATGACGGAGAACGACGGGTTTTCCGTGGTGGCGGCCACGAGCACGACGAGCCGGTTCTCCACCGCCGGCAGCAGGGCATCCTGCTGAGCTTTCGAGAACCGGTGGATCTCGTCGAGGAAGAGAACGGTGGTGCGTCCGTACATCTCCCGTTCGCGGCGGGCGCTCTCGATCACCTGCCGCACGTCCTTGACGCCCGCGGTGATGGCGGAGAGCTCGACGAAGGTGCGGCCCGGGGCATGGGAGATGACATGGGCCAGCGTGGTCTTTCCGACTCCGGGCGGACCCCACAGGATCACCGAGGAGGCTCCCGCCCGGTCTCCCCCGCTGGCTTCGACGAGTTGGTTGAGCGGGGACCCCGGGAAGGTCAGGTGCTCCTGACCGACGACCTCGTCCAGGGTCCGGGGACGCATCCGCACCGCTAGCGGGTCCAGGGCCCTGCCCGAGGAGGTCCCGGAGGAACCGGCGAAGCCCGGACCCGGTGTTTCCTGGTCCGGGCCGTCGGAGAACAGATTGGGTTCTTGGCTCATCAGGCCTCGGAGTCGTCGTCTTCCGGTTCGAAGTCGACTCCGGCCTCGGCGCGCTGGGCGTCGGTGATCGGAGCCGGTGCCTGGGTCAGCGGATCGAATCCGCCGCCGGACTTCGGGAAGGCGATGACCTCGCGGATCGAGTCGACGCCGGCCAGCAGGGACACGATGCGGTCCCAGCCGAAGGCGATGCCGCCGTGCGGGGGTGCTCCGAACTTGAAGGCTTCGAGGAGGAAGCCGAACTTCTCCTCGGCCTCTTCTGCGGAGATGCCCATGATCTTGAAGACACGTTCCTGGACATCCTTGCGGTGGATGCGGATCGAGCCGCCGCCGATCTCATTGCCGTTGCAGACGATGTCGTAGGCGTAGGCCAGTGCCGCGCCCGGGTCCTCTTCGAGAGAGTCGAGGAATTCGGGCTTCGGAGCGGTGAAGGCGTGGTGGACGGCCGTCCACTGTCCGCCGCCGACGGCGACGTCTCCGGCGGCCTGCGCTTCGGCCGCCGATTCGAACAGAGGTGCGTCGACGACCCACACGAAGGCCCAGTCTCCGTCCTTGATGAGACCCGTGCGCTCGGCGATCTCACTGCGGGCGGCACCGAGGAGGGCACGGGAGGAGTTCGCCTCACCTGCGGCGAAGAAGATCGCATCGCCCGGCTGCGCACCGGCCGCCTCGGCGAGTCCCGCTTTCTCCTCATTGGAGATGTTCTTGGCCACCGGACCGGACAGGGTTCCGTCTTCGCCGATGAGCACATAGGCCAGGCCCTTCGCCCCGCGCTGCTTGGCCCAGTCCTGCCAGCCGTCGAGCTGACGCCTGGGCAGCGAGCCGCCGCCGGGGTAGACGACGGAGCCGACATAGGGCGACTGGAAGACACGGAACGGGGTGTCGGCGAAGAACTCGGTGAGGTTGTGCAGCTCGAGGCCGAAGCGCAGGTCCGGCTTGTCCGAACCGTAGCGCTCCATCGCCTCGTGGTAGGTGATGTGCGGGATCGGCGTGGTGATGTCGTAGCCGATGAGCTTCCACAGTGCGGTGAGGATCTCTTCGGCCAGAGCGATGATGTCCTCCTGCTCGACGAAGGAGGCTTCGATGTCGAGCTGGGTGAACTCCGGCTGGCGGTCGGCGCGGAAGTCCTCGTCGCGGTAGCAGCGGGCGATCTGGTAGTAGCGTTCCATGCCGGCGACCTGAAGCAGCTGCTTGAACAGCTGCGGCGACTGCGGCAGGGCGTACCAGGAGCCGGGCTTGAGGCGGGCCGGGACGAGGAAGTCGCGGGCACCTTCCGGAGTCGACTTCGTCAGGGTCGGAGTCTCGACCTCGACGAAGCTGTGGGCGTCGAGGACCGACCGTGCGGCCTTGTTGACATCGGAGCGCAGACGGATCGTCTTGGCCGGGCCCGAACGGCGCAGGTCGAGGTAGCGGTAGCGCAGACGGGTCTCTTCGCCCACGGCGCCGGAGTCCTCGGCATGGTCGGAGACCTGGAACGGCAGGGCCGCTGCTTCGGAGAGCACCTCGACGGTGGTGTCGATGATCTCGATCTCGCCGGTGGGCAGGTTCGGGTTCGTATTGCCCTCTGGGCGCACCGAGACGGTGCCGGTGGCCTTGACGACGGTTTCGTTGCGCAGCTGGTGGGCATCGTCCTCACGGACGACGACCTGCACGATCCCCGAAGCGTCGCGCAGATCGATGAAGGCCACACCTCCGTGATCGCGACGACGATCGACCCACCCGGTGAGGGTGACGGTTTCTCCTGCGTTCGCGGCTCGCAGGCTTCCGGCTTCGTGGCTTCGCAGCACCTAGGGCTCCTTTGTGATGTTGTGGTCTAGCGCCTGAACAATGATAGTCGCCCCGCGCTCAGCTCCGGTACACGCGGGGCCAGAGGTCGTCTTCCGCAGGCGTCCATGTGTCCGGGTCGGCCGTGGTCTGCTCTCCCGAGCGGATGTCCTTGACCTCGTGGCCGGACTCACCGTCGGTGAACCAGACGAACGGGATGTCGCGGCGTTCCGCGTAGCGGATCTGCTTGCCGAACTTCGCAGCGTTCGGCGAGACTTCGCACGGGATGTCCCGGGACCTCAGCGTCGCGGCCACGGCGTCGGCGTCAGCCCGTCGGGCCTCCTCGGTGACGGCTATGACGACGGCCGAGGGGGTACCGCGGGTGGCGCGAACCTCCGAGGTCTCGCCGAGGATGAACGCCATGAGGCGGGAGACGCCGATGGACATGCCCACCCCGGGATAGTTCTTCTTCCCCACGGTGACCAGCGAGTCGTAGCGCCCGCCGGAGGATACGGAACCGAGCTCCTCGTGGCCGATCAGCTGGGTCTCGTAGACCGCGCCGGTGTAGTAGTCGAGGCCGCGGGCAATCTTGAGTTGGGCGACGACGACTCCGGGGGCGCGAACGGCTGCGGCTCGCAGCAGCGTCGTCAGCGATTCGAGCCCGGCTTCGAGCAGGGGGTGGTCGACGCCGAGGGCGCGCACCTCGTCGGCGAAGTCCGGGGAGTCGGATTCGATGGCGGCCAGCTCCAGGCACAGGCGCTGCTGCTCCTCATCGGCGTCGGCTTCGGCAGCCAGCAGCTTCGCCACTTCGTCGGGGCCGATCTTGTCGTATTTGTCGAGGCAGCGCAGCATGGCTTGGATGTTCGTCAGTCCGATTCCGTGGGCGAAGCCCTCGAGCAGCCTGCGGTCGTTGACGACGATCTTGATTCCGGGCACGCCGAGCGGGGCGAGACGGGAGAACGCATCGGCCACGGCCAGGGGGATCTCAACCTCGAAGTGTCCGGGCAGGTCCCCATCGGCGATGACGTCGATATCGGCCTGGATGAACTCACGGTAGCGACCGGCCTGCGGCCGCTCGCCTCGCCAGACGGGCTGGACGCGAGCGGCCTTGAACGGGAAGCTCAGTTCGTTCGCATTGTCGGCGATATAGCGGGCCAGGGGCACCGTGAGGTCGAAGTGGAGTCCCAGAGGGTTGCGCTCGGCGCCCTCGGAGTGGAGGCGGGAGACGGCGAAGATCTCCTTGTCGATCTCGCCGTCCTTGGCCAACTGGCTGATCGGTTCGACGGCGCGGTGGTTGAGGGCGGAGAACCCGTGCAGGGCGAAGGTGTGTTCGAGGGTGTCGATGATGGTCTTCTCGATCACGCGTTCGGCCGGGAGTCGTTCCGGGAATCCGGACAGACGGGCTGACTTCGCCATGGTGCTCCTTGCTTTCGGTGCGGATGCGGTGCCGTGCGGCGCCGCTGAATCGTGTCGTCTCTGTATCGGGTGGGGTCTGAATAGTGTGGTGTCGTCCGGGACTGCGCAACCGCCTCGGGCAGGAAGACCCGAGACTTCGGTCGCTCAGTCCTCAGAAGAACGGATTCGTCGCGAGTTCTGTGCTCACGCGAGATGCCGGGCCGTGTCCAGGATAGATCGGCACGTCCGGCAGTGTCGCGAAGGTCCGCAGGGATTCGGCCATCGCCTGAGGGTCTCCCCCGGGCAGGTCGACGCGGCCGATGGCTCCGGCGAAGACGACGTCACCGGTGAAGATGACTTCCTCTTCCCCGTCCTTCACTCGCAGCAGCATGGAACCTTCCGTGTGCCCGGGTGCGGAGACCGCGGTGATGCTGAGTCCGGCGATCTCGAAGCTCTGCCCGTCATTGATGTCAATGGCTGCCGGGGCGTTCCAGTCTGCGACGAGCGGAGCCAGCATTGCCGCGAACTGCGGGTTGAGCGTTGTGGCCGGCGATTCCAGGCGGTACCGGTCGGCGGCACCGAGGTGGACGGGCACATTCCAGCGGGCGAGCACGTTGGTCAGGCCCAGAATATGGTCGGGGTGGCCGTGGGTGAGGAAGATCGCCCGAGGTTCGAGTCCCTCTTCGCTCAGCAGCTTCTCGAGGCCGGGGGCACAGTCGTATCCGGAGTCGATGAGAATGCAGTCGCTGGAGCCGTCTGCGCGCACGGCATAGCAGTTGACGTCGAGGAATTCGGCGTTGGTCGAGAACACATCCATGTGCAAAGTCTATCTACACGCCCGCCGATGGTTATGCTGGGATAACGTCTATCCCACAATCGAGTGATCGGCGGGTGGAATGACCTGCCGGTTCGACCGATGGAAACAAGGTGAGAACCATGTCGACCCCGACACCGAAGCCGACCCCCCGTCCGTCGTCGCTGCCGCGTCCGCAGGCGGCACAGGTGGTCAATGCCAGCCATATCGACCACGACGCCGAGGTGGCTCGCGCGGTGACACATGGTCGTGCCGATTCGGACGGCAATGTGTTCGTCACCACTCCGGAGGGCGAGCGTGCCGTCGGGCAGTACCCGGACGCCACTCCCGAGGAGGCCCTCGAGTACTTCGCGAAGAAGTACGTCGAACTCGCCGAGAGCGCGGTCCTGCTGCGCAACCGTCTCTCCGCCGGCGCTCCCGGCCGTGAGGTCGTGTCTGCGGCGAAGACGCTGCAGGAATCACTGCCGGAAGCCAACGTCGTCGGTGATCTCAAGGGGCTGAGCGCCACTCTCGACACCCTCATCTCCGATGCCGAGGCCACAGAGTCCCGTCAGGCAGCCCGGGCGCAGGCCGCGAAACTCGCCGCTGCCGAGGATCGTGAGGCTCTCGTCGTCGAGGCCGAGACCCTGGCCAAGCAGGATCCGTCGAAGATCCAGTGGAAGCAGTCGGGCGCGCGTCTGCGCGAGCTCTTCGCCCAGTGGAAGGACATGCAGCGCAGCGGACCCCGCCTGCCGCGTGCCGTCGATCAGGAGCTCTGGGGCAGGTTCTCGCAGGCTCGGAACACCTTCGAACACAAGCGCAAGGAGTTCTTCGCCGAGCTCGACAAGGTCAATGCCGAGGGCAAGCGGATCAAGGAGAAGATCGTCGCCGAGGCGGAGTCGCTGTCGGCCTCGACCGACTTCCGCACCGTGTCGCAGAAGTACAAGGACCTGATGAGCCAGTGGAAGCGCGCCCCGCGTGCTTCGCGCAAGGACGATGATGCGCTGTGGGCACGGTTCCGTGCAGCACAGGACGTGTTCTTCTCCGCCCGTGATGCGGAGAATGCCGCGCTGGACGAGGAGTTCAAGGGAAACCTCGTCGTCAAGGAAGAGCTGCTGAAGAAGGCTCAGGCGCTGCTGCCGATCACCGACCCGGTGGCGGCCAAGCGCGAGCTGCGCACCATCCAGGACCAGTGGGAGGAAGCCGGCAAGGTCCCTCGCGCCGATGTCTCGCGGATGGAGAACGGTCTGCGCGAAGTCGAACGCGCGCTCGCCGATGCCGAGGAAGCCGCGTGGCAGCGCAGCAACCCGGAGACGAAGGCCCGCACCTCGGGTGCGCTGAGTCAGCTCGACGAGTCGATCGTCGACCTCGAGAAGAAGCTCGAGGCTGCGAAGGCCGGGGGCGATGAGAAGTCCGTCGCCGAGGCGCAGGAAGCTCTCGACGCTCGCCGCGCCTGGCGGGATCAGCTCGCCCAGACAGCCGCAGAACTCGACTGAGGCCGCAGTGGTCGGCTGAGGCCGCGGCGCTCGTCCACAGCTTCTGACGTTCGAGTCAGCACCTGTCCACAGGCGCTCTCCGAAGTCTTGTCAACGCCTCCACATCCGGCGATAGTTCGGGTATGGAGGCGTTGTTTCATCTGCGGGACTTCGGGTACGAGCAGCTCACCGAGCTCACCCTCGACGGCCTGCTCATCCGACTGACCGAATCGACCTGGGTGCGCAAGGGCGCGATCCTCTCCCCCGCTGAGCGGATGGCCGCCCTGCATTCGCTCATCCCACCCGGACTCGCGCTCTCCCACGACAGCGCCTGGTGGGTGCACCGCGGACTCGGCAGGGCTCCCGCTCCGCTGAACTTCATCACGCTGCCCAGGCGCCGGTGGATCGCCGATGACGGTTTCGACGTCCACGAGACGAATCTGGCGCAAGATGATTGGTGCCTCATCGACGGGCTGCCGATCACCACGGAGGAACGCACGCTCTACGATCTGCTCTTCCCGCACTTCCGGAACTGGACCGCGGAGTCGCCGCGGGCGCTCAAGGGCATCATTGCGGAGATTCCCAGCGGTCTTCGCCACCGTCTCCGGGACTACCTCACCGAGGTGGCCCGTCGACCGTTCGTCGCTCAGATGCGCGCGGCGCTGGACAGAGAGGATCAGCCGCCGGAGATGCGGTAGACGTCGAAGACGCCTTCGACCTTGCGCACGGCCGAGAGCACAGTGTCGAGATGGCTGGCGTCGCTCATCTCGAAGACGAACTTCGATTGCGCCACGCGGGCCCGGGACGTGCCGACCGACGCCGACAGGATGTTCACATGGGTCTCGGTGAGCACCTTGGTGATATCGGAGAGCAGACCGGCACGGTCGAGGGCCTCGACCTGGATCTGGACGAGGTAGATTCCGCTCGTCTTCTCGCCCCACGAGACCTCGACCATGCGTTCGGGTTCACGTTTGAGTGAGGTGACGTTCGGGCAGTCGACGCGATGCACGGAGACTCCCGAACCGCGGGTGACGAAACCGAGGATCTCGTCTCCCGGCACCGGGGTGCAGCAGCGAGCCAGTTTGACGAGCACATCGTCGACGCCTTTGACGATGACGCCTTCGGACGAGGAATGGTGCCCTGAGGACTGTCCCGTGCGATTGCGAGGCTCCGGTGGCAGCACGACCGACTCGTCGTCCTCCCCGACTTCCTTGGCCAGCAGATCGACGACGTGCTGAGCCGAAGACACGCCGTTGCCGATCGCGGCATAGAGGGCGCTGACATCGGGCAGACGCATCTCCGTGGCGACGACCTGGAGAGCTTCCTGGCTCATCAGCGAAGCGGCGGAGATCGTATGGCGGCGCATCGCCCGGGCGAGCTGTTCGCGACCGTTCTCGATCGCCTCTTCGCGGCGCTCCTTCGAGAACCACTGCCGGATCTTGCTGCGGGCACGTGGACTCTTGACGAAGCCGAGCCAGTCGCGGCTGGGGCCGGCGTTCTCGTCCTTCGAGGTGAAGACCTCGACGGAGTCCCCGTTCTTCAGCTCCGTGTCCAAAGCGACGAGGCGACCGTTGACGCGGGCACCCATCGTTTTGTGCCCGACCTCGGTGTGCACAGCGTAGGCGAAGTCGATGGGGGTGGCTCCCGACGGCAGGCTCATCACCTCGCCCTTGGGCGTGAAGACGTAGACTTCTTTCGAGTTCACCTCGTAGCGGAGGCTGTCGAGGAATTCGTCGGGGTCGGAGACCTCTCGCTGCCAGTCCAGCAGCTGTCGCAGCCAGGCGGCGTCGTCGACCTCACCGGCGTCGGAGACCTTCACCGAACGCGCGGTGTTCGAGGTCACGGCCTTCGACGACTTGTTGAGATCCTTGTACTTCCAGTGAGCGGCGACGCCGAATTCTGCACGGCGATCCATCTCGTGGGTCCGGATCTGGATTTCTACGGGCTTGCCGGCCGGTCCGATCACCGTGGTGTGCAGGCTCTGGTACATGTTGTACTTCGGCATCGCGATATAGTCCTTGAACCGTCCGGGAACAGGGTTCCAGCGGGCGTGGACGATGCCGAGGGTGGCATAGCATTCGCGTACGGATTCGACGAGGACGCGGACTCCGACGAGATCGTAGATGTCGGCGAACTCGTGTCCGCGCACGACCATCTTCTGATAGATCGAATAGTAGTGCTTGGGGCGCCCCGTGATGGAGGCGTCTATTCCGGATTCCTTGAGTTCGCCCTGGAGCTCTTCGGAGACCGTGGCCAGATACTTCTCACGCTCGGGAGCCCGATCCGCGACGAGTCGGACCACTTCGTCGTAGACCTTGGGATGGAGGACCTGGAAGGACAGGTCTTCGAGTTCCCATTTGATCGTGTTCATGCCCAGCCGGTGTGCCAGCGGGGCGAAGATGTCGAGGGTCTCGCGAGCCTTCTTCGTGCTTGACGAGGCGGGCACGAAGCGCCAGGTGCGCGCATTGTGCAGGCGGTCTGCGAGCTTGATGACGAGGACGCGGATGTCCTTGGCCATCGCCACGATCATCTTGCGCACGGTCTCGGACTGCGCGGCTTGCCCGTACGTGAGCTTGTCGAGCTTCGTCACCCCGTCGACCATGGCCGCGACTTCGGAGCCGAATTCCTCGGTGAGTTCGTCAAGCGAGTACGAAGTGTCTTCGACGGTGTCGTGCAGCAGAGCTGCGGCGAGCGTGACCGGCAGCATGCCGATCTCCGCAAGAATCGTCGCCACCGCGATGGGGTGGGTGATATAGGCATCACCGGACTTGCGGGTCTGCCCTCGGTGGGCCTCCTCGGCGACCTTGTAGGCCCTGACGACGAGGTCGATGTCCGCCTTCGGATGGTTCGACTGCAGGGCCCGGATCATCGGGCCGAGCACTCGCGGGTAGCCAGGGTTGTTCTGCGCCCTGGCCGCCCACCAGGCTAAGCGGGAGATGCCTCGCGGACGGCGCGAATCAGCTGACGAAGCCAAAACATCTCCTCTCTTGGGAATCAGACTTCGGCGTGAGTCACCGGTGGGACGTCTGCTCCCCCATCCTTCAAGCGTAGTTCACGCACGGCCTCCTCCTGTGCCTTGACCGCCGGTTCATTTGCCCGGAGGAGGGCGTAGAGGGGGCTCGCGACGAACAGCGTCGAAGCGGCTGCCACTATAGTACCGATGAACAGGGACAGCGAGATATCGACCAGTGTTCCCGCGCCGAGCAGGAACACGCCGATGAAGAGGATCGAGGCGATCGGGAGCACCGACACCACTGAGGTGTTGATCGAGCGCACGGTCGTCTGATTCACACCGAGGTTGACGAGTTCGGAGAACTTGAGGTTCCGCTTCTCCTCGAATCTCGCCGTGTTCTCTCGGATCTTGTCGAAGACCACCACCGTGTCATAGAGCGAGAAGCTGAGCACGGTGAGGAAGCCGATGATGGCCTCCGGGGTGACTTCGAAGCCGGTGGCCGAGTAGATGCCCATGGTCACGATCATCACGACGAAGAGGCCGACGATCGCCGCGAGCGACATCTTCCACGTGCGGAAGTACAGGGCCATGACGACGAGCGCGATGGCCACGAAGATGACGAGTGCGCGGATCATCTTCGACGTCACGTCCTGACCCCATTCGGGTCCGACGAACGTCGAGGTGACGTCTTCGACCTTCACGTCGTAGCCGGAGACGAGGGCGTCTCGGACTTCCTGCATCTGCGGGTCGGTGAGCTGGTTCGTCTCGATCTGGACGGCCGTGTCACTGGTCGGCGTCAGGCGCGGCTCAGAACCGGAGACGACATCGTTGATGATGCCTTCGCCCTTGGCGGCCGAGGTGTCGCTGACATGGTCGACCTGGAACTGCGATCCGCCCTTGAAGGCGATGCCGAAGTTGAAACCGAAGATGAGCGGGACGAGCAGGGACAGGAGGACGAGGACTCCGGAGACGGCCAGCCACAGCTTCGCCTTGCCGACGAAGGGGATCGATGATTCGCCGCTGTGCAGGCGGTTGCCCCAGGCAAAGAACCGTTTCACTTGTCAGCCTCCTTGCCGTCGTCAGCCGTCGAGTCTGCGACGGCATCGTCTTCCTCGGCCCGTCGGGCCGCAGCCTTCCGCTCGGCGATGGTCATTCCGCCCGTCGCAGCAGCGGACTTCGCCGCTTTCGTGCTCTTCGACTTCGTGGACTTGCCGGTCGCGGCCTTGTCTGCCTTGGACGTCGTCGTGGTCTCCTCCGACTCGGACGCTGCTGCCGTCGCGGCGGTCGCATCGGAGCTGTCGTCTGCGCTCATCCCGGCCTTGCGCATCCGTGCCTTCTCGCGCCGCTTGGCCTCGGGCGTCTTGTCCCTGTCGTCGATGGACAGGTTGAGCGCTCCGCGATAGGCGGCGGGTTTGACTCCGAGCAGACGCGGATCCATTCCGGACATCGGGTGGCCCTCGCCGAAGAACTTCGTGCGGGCCAGGAACTGCAGCATCGGGTGGGTGAACAGGAAGACGATGAGCACGTCGATGATCACGGTCAGACCCAGGGTGAAGGCAAAGCCTCGCACCGAGCCTACGGCCAGGATGTAGAGAATGACCGCGGCGAGCATGTTCACTGCCTTCGAGGCGTAGATCGTGCGCTTGGCACGGTCCCAGCCGACCTCGACCGCGGAGAGCAGATTGCGACCGCTGCGCAGTTCGTCTCGGACTCGTTCGAAGTAGACGATGAACGAGTCCGCCGCCATGCCGATGCCGATGATGATACCGGCGACGCCGGCCAGAGACAGTCGGTAGCCGTATCTCCAGGATGCCAACAGCAGCAGCAGGTAGGTGAGCACACCGGCGACGACGAGGCTCGAGACGGTGACCAGGCCGAGCACCCGGTACTGCAGCAGCGAATAGACGACGACGAGGAGGAGACCGACCAGGCCGGTGAGCAGACCGATCTTGAGGTAGTTCGAACCCAGAGTCGGCGAGATCTGATCCTCGCTCTGGACCTGGAAGCTCAGCGGCAGCGAACCGTTCTTGAGCTGGTCGGCCAGAGTCTGCGCCTGGTCGAGGCTAAAGGCACCGGTGATCTGGGCGTTGCCGTCGGTGATCACAACATCAGAGCTCGGCGCTGAGAGGACGAGACCATCGAGTTCGATCGCGAACTGGTTGTAGGGCTGCTGTTTGCCGGTGATGTCCGAGGTGATCTGCTTGAAGATTTCACGGCCGGTGTTATCGAATTTTAGATTCACCGCCGGTTCATTTGTCTGTACCCCATTTGGACCCGACTTGTAACCTGCGTTTGCATCGGCAAGGTGATCGCCGGAGAGTTCGACGGGTCCGAGGATGTACTTCGCCTGTCCGTCTTCGGAGCACGAGACGACCGGTTCGTCCGAGGGCTGCTGTTGGCCGCCCGTCCGGTTCTTCTTGTTCGTACAGTCGAGCTCCGTGTACTCCTTGATGATCTTGTCGGACTGCCATTCGGAGGCGTCCTTCTCCGGGTCGAAGAGGGGCCGCGGCGTCGAGTCGGTGACCTTCGTGCTGTCGCTCGATCCGCTGCCTTCTCCGGACTTCTCCGCGTCCTTGCTCTCCGACGCCGAGGACGTCGTCTTCGCGGAGGACTCATCCGTCTTCTTCGTCTCGCCCCCGGCATTGACGACATCGCCGCCGCCGGACGGAGCCTGGTCCTCGCTCTGTCCGTCGCCCTGCGAGTCGGCGCCGGTGAGGTCCTCGAGGCGTTTGCGCTCTTCGTCGCTCAGCCCGTCGTCGCCACCCGACTTCTCGCCGCTCTTCTCCTGCTCCTTCTGGATCTGTTCCTGTGAACGCGGGTCACCGACCAGCGCCACACGACGGAAGACCAGCTGAGCCGACGAACGGACGAGGTTTCGGGTCTCCTCGTCGGGGTTGCCCGGCAGATTCACGACGATATTGCGGTCGCCCTGGGTCGTGATCTCGGCTTCGGAGACCCCGGTCGAGTCGACGCGCTGGCGGATGATCGCCACGGCCTGATCGAGCTGCTCCTTGCTGATGTCCGTGCCCTTGGACACCTGTGGTTCCAGAATGATCGACGTTCCGCCCTCGAGGTCGAGCGCGAGCTTCGGAGTCGTCGTGGCATTCGACCAGATGACACCGCCGGCGATGATTGCGGCCAACACCAGTGTGATGATGGTCAGCCACAGGAAGCGCAAACCAGGGCGTGGTTTTTCTTCGATATCGGACACGTTTCAGCTTTCAGTCGGGAGAAGAGTGCGAGAACGGATCAGTTCTTCTTGTCGGAATCCGAATCAGTCGGGTCCGTGGACTCCGCAGCGGCGGAGTCGGCTTCGGTCTCAGCGGCGGCCTCGGTGTCGACGTCCTCGGACTCGGCGACTGCCTCGGCGTCGGCGTCCTCGGTCTTCGCAGCGGACTCATCGGCGATGACGTCGTCAGATGCGTCGTCCGGGGTGTCCTTCTCGGCGCGTTTGCGTTCGTTCATGGCGTCGAGCTCGGCGTCGGTGATGGCGGGCTTCTCGTCGGCTGCGTCGGCATCGACATCGGGATCGGCGGCGGGAACTGCGGCACCGGGAGCGTCGACGGGCGCTGCGGCCTGGTTGTTCTCGATCTGACCGATGGCCTGGCGGTGGACGCGCAGAACCGTGCCGGGACCCGATTCGATGGTCACCTGGTTGTTCTCTTCGTCGATGGAGAGCACGGTGCCGAAGACACCGAAGGTCGTCATCACGGTCGCGCCGGGTACGAGACCCGATTTGATCTGCTCCGCACGCGCCTTCTGCTTACGCCGAGAATTGAACAGGAAAAAGATCAGCAGCGCGGCAAGCGCAAGAGGGATCAACAAATCCACAGATATCAACCTTTCATATGAATGAATCAGTGAACCAGCTTAGTTCGTCCTCACCTCTCATAGCGAACTCAAAGGCAGGGTCAGAACTCATAGTTTGCTGGGATCTGCATTTTCAGGTGCTTCCAGGCCGCCGTCGTGGCCACACGTCCACGTGGGGTACGACTGATCAGGCCCTCTCGGACCAGGTAAGGCTCGGACACGGTTTCGACCGTATCCGCTTCTTCGCCGACGGAGACGGCGAGGGTTCCCAATCCCACCGGGCCTCCGCCGAAGCGCTTGCACAGCACCTGCAGGACCGACCGGTCGAGGCGGTCGAGACCAAGCTCGTCGACCTCGTAGACGCGCAGGGCATTGGTGGCGGCCGCCTCGTCGATGATTCCGCTCCCCCGCACCTGTGCCCAGTCGCGGACGCGGCGCAGCAGGCGGTTCGCGACTCGCGGGGTTCCCCGTGACCGCGTGGAGATCTCTTCGAGTCCGCCGATCTCAGATTCGATGCCGAGCATCCGAGCCGAACGCTTGAGAACCGTGAGCAGATCGGCGCTCGAATAGAAGTCGAGCAGGGCGGTGAAGCCGAAACGGTCACGCAGCGGCGCGGGCAGCAGACCGGATCGGGTGGTCGCCCCGACGAGGGTGAATTGCGGGAGGTCGAGCGGGATGGCGGTGGCACCGGGTCCTTTGCCGACGATGACGTCGACTCGGAAGTCCTCCATCGCCACGTACAGCATCTCCTCGGCGGCCCGGGCCATGCGGTGGATCTCGTCGATGAAGAGGACTTCACCTTCCTCGAGGGAGGACAGGATGGCTGCGAGGTCACCGGCGTGCTGGACGGCTGGGCCGGACGTCACTCGCAGATTCGAGTTCATCTCGTGGGCGATGATCATCGCCAGTGTGGTCTTGCCGAGCCCGGGAGGACCGGAGAGCAGCACATGGTCAGGTGCCTTCTGTCTGGCCTTCGCCGCGTCGAGGACGAGGGAGAGCTGCTCACGCACCTGCGGCTGGCCGATGAAGTCGGCGAGGCCCCTCGGACGCAGCGCCGCCTCGGCATCGCGTTCGGCCGTCTCGGCACGACCGGAGACGAGTCTCTCCTGTTCGGCTCCGGTCAGGTCCTGATCACCGAAGTCCACCTCATAGGAGTCGGGGTCGAACGAGCCTGTCATCTCTTCGCACCCAGGACCTTCAGAGCGGCCTTGAGGACGACGGAGGTGCCGGCATCAGCACCGGTCTCCTTGACGACGTCGGCGACGACGTCCTCGGCCTGCGCTTCCTTCCACCCGAGTCCCACAAGGGCGTCGACGACCTGCTGGTTGCCGCCGCCGAAGGACAGAGTGGGTCCGGGAGAGGCAGCGGTGAGCTTCGGCAGTTTGTTCTCCAGCTCGAGGATGATGCGCGAGGCGCCCTTCTTTCCGATTCCGGGGACACGGGTGAGCGCGTTGGCGTCCTGATTCGTGATCGCGGCGGCAAGTTCGTCGGGTCCCATCACCGAGAGGATCGCCATCGCCAGGCGCGGGCCGATTCCGGAGATCGACAGCAGCACTTCGAAGGTGTGGTTCTCGTCTTCGGTGCCGAAGCCGTAGAGCGTCATCGAGTCTTCGCGCACCACGAGGCTGGTGACCAGTTCGATCTCGGCGCCGTGCCGAGTCCCGGCCAGAGTATCGGGGGTGACGTGGACCTTCCGGCCGACACCGTAGGTGAGAACGACGAGGTGGTCAGCTGCGATCCGATGCACCGTACCGCTGAGGAAACTGATCACGGACAGCCTTTCTTAGGGGAACACGTGTACGAATCCAGGTTAGCAGGCACCCGCTCCCCCATGCTCACTTGGCGCGCCGCATGGCCTCGGCCCACTGCTGCTGGGCCTTGGTCAGTCCGCTGCCCTGCCGTCCGCCGGCCTTGCGTTCGGTCAGGTCCTTATTTGCCCCCGGCGTCGATTGGGCCGACAGCGCCCCGCGCCAGGAATGGCAGATCGCGATCGCCAGGGCGTCGGCGGCGTCGGCGGGCTTCGGCGGTGCGTCGAGTCCGAGGATCCGCGTCACCATCGAAGTGACCTGTTTCTTGTCCGCACGGCCCGATCCGGTGATCGCGGCCTTGACCTCGGACGGGGTGTGCATGGCCACGGGCAGCCCGCGTCGGGCAGCCAACCCCATGGTCAGTCCCGATGCCTGGGCGGTGCCCATGATCGTGGACACATCGTTGCGGGCGAAGACGCGTTCGATGGCCACGACATCGGGACGGTACGTGTCCAACCAGCTGTCGAACGCCTCGGCGATGGCACCGAGACGGAGGTCGACGGAATCGACCGAAGGGGTCCGCAGGACGTCGACGGCGACCATCTTCGCCTTCCGGGCGGGCAGGGTGTCGATGACACCGAGCCCGCACCGGGTCAGTCCGGGATCAACACCGAGGATGCGCATCAGGCATCGAGTTCGGCGAGGACCTCATCGCTGACATCGGCGTTCGAGTAGACGTTCTGCACCTCGTCGCTGTCTTCGAGCGCATCGATGAGGGAGAAGACCTTGCTCGCTGTCTCCGCGTCGAGGCTGACCTCGAGTTCGGGCACGAAGGAGGCCTCGGCCGAGTCGTAGTCGATGCCGGCGTCGACGAGGGCCGTACGCACGGCCACGAGGTCGGTGGCCTCGCAGATGATCTCGAATTTCTCGCCGACTTCCTTGACCTCTTCGGCTCCGGCGTCCATGGTCGCCAGCAGAATGGCCTCTTCGTCGGTCTCCTCGGCGCCCACGGTGATGACGCCCTTGCGGTTGAAGTTGTACGTCACCGAACCGGGATCGGCCATCGAACCGCCGTTGCGGGTCACGGCCACACGCACCTCGGAGGCGGCGCGGTTGCGGTTGTCGGTGAGACATTCGATGAGCAGAGCCACACCGCCGGCGGCGTAGCCTTCGTACATGATCGTCTCGTAGTTGACTCCGGAGCCGTCGAGACCGCCGCCGCGTTTGACCGCACGGGTGATGTTGTCCGCGGGAACCGAGTTCTTCTTCGCCTTCTGGATCGCATCGAACAGCGTCGGGTTGCCGTCGGGGTCGGGTCCACCGTTGCGTGCGGCAACCTCGATGTTCTTGATCAGCTTGGCAAAGAGCTTGCCGCGCTTGGCATCGATGGCAGCCTTCTTGTGTTTAGTCGTTGCCCATTTGGAATGACCTGACACTGGTGTTCCTTCCTGTAGTTACAGCCTCTCAAGTCTATACGCTGACCGCGCCGACTCATGCAGACTTCCCGTTCACGATTCCGTATGGACTCGCACCGGAGCGCATTGCGGACCTGCTCCGGACCGCATTGCGGACCTGTGCCGGAGCGCGATCGTGCGCTCAGTCGATGACCAGCGGCACGTCGGGAACGGACCCGGCGGTGGCCAGGTCGATGAGGCCGAGGAGGTTCTTCGGATAGATCGTCTCCGTCGTGGCCAGAAGCTCCTCCCGAGTCCACCAGCGGAATTCGAGCAGGCTGCGCTTCTCGATGTCCGTCCAGACCGCATCTTCGAGCTCGATGTCCTCGCTGGTGCGGAACGCGAAGTAGGTTTCGACCTGGCGCAGCGACTTCTCCGTGAATTCGAAGACCTCGTCACGCGTGGCCAAGGGACCGATGAGTTCGTGGGGTTCGCATTCGATCCCGGTCTCCTCGGCCAGTTCCCGAGCCGCCGTCTGCGCGGCCGACTCGCCGAGTTCGGAACCGCCCCCGCAGGTCATCCACCATTGGTGACTGGGGGTCAGCAGATCCTGGGCACGGATCAGGAGAACCTCGTCGCGCTCATTGAGTAATACGACCCGTGAGGCTTTACGAGGTTTCATGTTTCTCCAGTGGTCGGCGGCGAAGGGAGGCAAGTGTTTGCAGAATAATGACGCTGGGGGATTTCGGCAAGAGCGCGACAGCGGCCCAGAGAACGATATCGGCTCTGCGCGGTCCCGGCCAACTCGGCGCTCATGACGCGGAGTCGGCCGTTGCGGCCGCAGCGGGATCAGCTGCCTCAGGACGATGTCGCCCGTCCTGGGACTGTTCCCGATCTTCGCCGCCCAGACGGCGATCCCACCAGTCGAGGATGGCTTCGAAGCGCTGCCTGCGGTGGCGGGGCTGCCCGGCCCGGGAGAGCTCGTGGTTCTCCCCGGGGAAGATGAGCATCTCGGTGTCGACCCCGGCTCTCTGCAGGGCCGCATAGTACTGCTGTGCCTGCTCCAGCGGGCAGCGCAGATCGAGTTCCGAGTGCATCACCAAGGTCGGTGTGCCGACCTGTGGAGCGTGGGCCAGAGGTGATTGGGCCGCGATCGCCTCGCGGCTGCGGCCCGTGTACTCCTCGGTGAAGAAGCGGCCGATGTCGGAGGTCCCGACGAAGCTGTCGGGGTCGAGGTAGCCGCGTTCGACGATGGCGGCGCGGAAGCGATGGTCCGCGGCGATCGTCATGGCTGTGAGATATCCCCCATATGATCCGCCCTGGATGCCCAGACGGCTGCGATCGAGGGAGGGATCGAGGTCGAGGGCATGGTCGAGGACGGCGAGCACATCTGCCATCGCCGGTGCCGCCATGTCACCTTGGACGGCGGTCCCCCAGCTGCGGGTGCGGCCACCGGATCCGCGCGGGTTCGAGAACACGACGGCGTAACCTGCGGACGTGAGCACCTGGGTCTCGTCGAACCACGAATGCGTGTACTGGGCGAAGGGTCCGCCGTGGATGTTGAGGATGACGGGGAACGGCCCGTCGCCGTGCGGTTTGGCCAGCCAGCCGGTGATCGTCCCGGAAACGCCGGGCACCCGCAGCACCTGGGGCAGGACGGAGTTCGCCGGCGCCGGATGCTCCTTGACGATGACAGAGGACCCCCTCGCCGAGGCGGCCCCGGACTCCGTGGGTCCGCCGAGGGCGATGCGGCCGAGCACGGCCGGAGAGTGCGGGGTCGATCCGGTGAAGACGAGCGTCCCGCCGTCGGCATCGAAGCCGTTGACGACGGTGGTGTCGTCGGTGAGGAACTCGAGGTCATTCACGCCGATCTCTGCGGCGTCGAGGCCGATGCGAACGATCCGGGTGGCCCCGTCTGTGTCGACGGCGGCGATGACCGCTCCCCCGTGGATCTGCGGCGGGATCGGTGCCAGCGCCACGGTCTCCGGGTCGGTCAGCCGCCTCGTGGAGCCGGTCGATACGGTGTGGATGAAGAGCCCGGGCATCTGGCCGACGAAGTCGAGTTCGTCACGGGTCAGCGCATTGCCGAGCAGCAGGACGGTGTCTTCGTCGAGCCACCGGTGCAGACCGACGTCCATGGACGGCAGCTCGAGTGGCGTCGGCGCCTCTCCCCCGAGCAGCCAGACCGTCGAGCGCAGATCGGGCTGCCCCTGGTCGGGGTGAAGCGCGGAGACCACGGACACTCGCGTGCCGTCCGGGGAGAACTGCGGATCGTGGACGTCGCTGTCCGGGGTCGTCAGCAGGGTCGACAGCGGAACTTCGGAGGCCCCGCGCAGGCCCACGGTGCCGAGACCGGGTTCGGCGAGGTCGACGAGGAAGGCGCGGGCCGGACGGTCGTTCGTATAGCCGAGGCCGTTGGCCAGGTAGGAGGCCGTGGTGATCCGGCGTGGAGCTTCTTCGGCCGCCGGAATGGCATCGTCGAGCCCGTAGCGTCCGGGTTCGGCGACGCGGGCGACGTAGAGGGCCCTGGAACGGGTGTCGTCGAGGGCGAATTCGGACAAGCCGAGGTGGTTGTCCGTGATCTGGTGTGCCGTCTCCAGGCTGTCGCCGACGAAGAGCTGCGGGGCGGCTTTCTTCTCCGCGCTCAGATAACCGGACCAATTCGGGCCGCACTCTGGGTTCGAGTCCGACCATGAGTGGGTCAGCCGTCTGGAGTTGTCGTCGCTCAAGGAGAACAGCTGGGAGAGGTAGCTGTTGGTCTCGAGGTCGGGTCGTCGGATCGTGATGACGGCGTCGTCGCCGCGCAGCACGGGTGAGGAGTACTCGGCAAGAGTGCCGAGGTCTTCAGGATTCATCTGTTCCATTCCTTTTCGAGCCGTGCCTGCACATCGGCGTGCACTTGCGGCAGGGCTTTGGTCTGGGCGATCACGGGCAGGAAGTTCGCGTCTCCGCCCCAGCGCGGGACGACGTGCTGGTGCAGGTGGGCGGCGATGCCTGCGCCGGCCACGGGTCCTTGGTTCATGCCCAGGTTGAATCCGTCAGGACCGGATACGGCCCGGATGACGCGCATCGCCTTCTGCGTGAACTCGGCGAGTTCGACGGTCTCCTCTTGGGTCAGATCCGTGTAGTCGGCCACGTGACGATAGGGGCAGATGAGCAGGTGGCCCGGGTTGTACGGGTAGAGGTTGAGCACCGCGTACACGTGCTGGCCGCGGGCGACGATGAGTCCGTCCTCGTCGGTCTTCGACGGCGCAGTGCAGAACGGGCACTCCTCGGCGCGGTCGTCTTTCGGTTTGTCCTGTCCGTCGATGTAGACCATCCGGTGCGGGGTCCACAGACGCTGGAATCCGTCGGGTTCCCCGGGGAACCCGACGGCAGCCTCGGGGTAGGGAATCCCTTCGCCGAGGCGGCCGTCCGAGTTCTCTGCTGCGGTTCGGCTGTCGTCGCCTCCGATCATACCTGGGCCTTGGTCTCGATCGCGTCGAGGATCCGTCGCACCGCCTCGGCGACGGGGACGCCGTTCTCCTGTTCGCCGTTGCGGAAGCGGAAGGACACGGCACCGGCGTCACGGTCCTCTCCGCCGGCGATGAGGGTGAAGGGCACCTTCGACTTCGAGGCGTTGCGGATCTTCTTCGGGAAGCGGTCGTCGCTGTCGTCGATCTCGACGCGGACCCCGGACTTGCGCAGCTGGTCGGCCACCTCGGCGAGGTAGTCGTTGAACTCATCGGCCACGGGGATGCAGGTCACCTGCACGGGTGCCAGCCACACGGGGAAGGCACCGGCGTAGTGCTCGGTGAGCACGCCGAGGAAGCGTTCGATGGAACCGAACTTCGCGGAGTGGATCATCACCGGCTGTCTGCGGGAGCCGTCGGCGGCGACGTATTCGAGTCCGAAGCGCTCGGGCTGGTTGAAGTCGAGCTGGACGGTCGACATCTGCCAGGTGCGGCCGATGGCGTCACGGGCCTGGACGGAGATCTTCGGGCCGTAGAAGGCCGCGCCGCCCGGGTCGGGGACGAGTTCGAGCCCGGTTTCCTGAGCGACCTCTTCGAGCACACTGGTGGCTTCGGCCCACTGTTCGTCGGAGCCGATGAACTTGTCGGCCTTCTTCCCGTCCTCGTCGCGGGTCGACAGCTCGAGGTAGAAGTCGTCGAGGCCGAAGTCACGCAGCAGACTGAGCACGAAACCCAGCAGGTGGCGGATCTCCTTGCCCGCATCTTCCTGAGCGACATAGGAGTGCGAGTCATCCTGGGTCAGGGCGCGGACACGGGTGAGGCCGTGGATGACTCCGGAGGCCTCGTCACGGTAGACGGTGCCGAACTCGAACAGCCGCAGCGGCAGGTCACGATAGGAGCGGCCCCTGGAGCGGTAGATGAGGTTGTGCATGGGGCAGTTCATGGCCTTGAGCCGGTAGGGAGTGCCCTCCTTGACCACTTCGCCGGACTCGTCGCGGACCTCGTCGACGGACATCGCCGGGAACATGTTCTCCCCGTAGTAGGGCAGGTGTCCGGAGGTGTAGTACAGGGTCTCTTTCGAGATGTGCGGGGTCCCGACGTATTCGAAGCCCTCGTCGATATGACGGGCGCGGACGTAGTCCTCCATCTCGCGTTTGATGACCCCGCCCTTGGGGTGGAAGACGGGCAGGCCGGAACCGAGCTCTTCGGGGAAGGAGAACAGGTCCATCTCGGCACCGAGCTTGCGGTGGTCGCGACGCTCGGCTTCGGCGATGCGGTCCTGGTAGGCCTTGAGGTCGTCCTTCGACGCCCATGCGGTTCCGTAGACGCGCTGCAGGCTCGCATTCGCTTGGTCGCCGCGCCAGTAGGCCGCCGAGGATCGTGTGATGGCGAAGCCGTTGCCGATGAGTTTGGTGTTGGGCAGGTGGGGGCCGCGGCAGAGGTCCTGCCAGACGACCTCGCCCTTGCGGTCGACGTTTTCGTAGACTGTGAGTTCACCGCCGCCGACCTCGACGGAGGTCTCCTCGTCGCCGCCCTTGCCCTTGTCATTGATGAGTTCGAGTTTGTACGGCTCGTCGGCCATCCGCTCGCGGGCCTCCTCTTCGGAGACGACGACGCGATTGAAGGTCTGGCCGGACTTGACGATCTGGGCGGCCTTCTTCTGAATCGCCTTGAGGTCCTCAGGGGTGAAGGGCTCGGCGGCGTCGAAATCGAAGTAGTAGCCGTCGGTGATGTAGGGCCCGATGCCGAGCTTGGTTCCGGGGAAGAGCTCCTGGACGGCCTGAGCGGTGACGTGACCGGTGGAATGGCGCAGGATGTCGAGTCCGGCGTCGGAGTCGATGGTGATCGGAGCGATCCGGTCGCCTGGCTGCAGCTCGCGGCTGAGGTCGGCAGGTTCGCCGTTCAGCCACAGGGCGACGACTGTGCGGTCGGTGGAGAAGATCTCCGTTCCGGTCAGACCCTCTTTCCAGGGAATGCTTTCGCCCGCGCAGTCGATGCTGTCTGCCACTGATCTTCTCCGTTCGTCACGTGTTCATTCGACCAGCCCTTTCGGTGGGCTGGTCACCCTCAGATTCTAGTACCAATTCGCTTGTGACAAATCAGTTGGGTGGCAGTCGAATGACTGCCACCCACACTGAGTCTGTCGAAGCCCGTACCCGAGGCGTCAAAGCCGAAAATGCCTTGTCGCCTCGGGATACAGGATGTCACTGCTTGTAGAACTCGAAGTCCGTGCCCTTGCCGAGGTCATCGACGAGTTCGAGCTTGAGGTGCATCCCATCGATTTCGGCCTTGGGAACACCGAAAGCGAATTCGTAGGTCGTCTCGCCGCCGGCGGGAACCGGATCGGTGAAGGCCAGGGAGCCCTTGTAGTTTCCGCCGTCGAAGACGTCGTCGTAGTCCGTGCTGCCGCCGTTGTTGGCGGACAGATTCGTGAGAGTCATCTCGACATCGGAGCTCGAATTGTTCTTCACGGTCATCGTCACAATGGCGACCTCACCGTTGGTCGACTGGGCGCCGGAAGCCGACGACGACACAGTGCCCGGACGGACATTGATCTGGGCTGTGACGTCGGTGCCGATCTCGACCTCTCCGGCCTGAGCAGGAGCGGCGTCTCCGCCGTCGGAGCCGCCGGAGCCCTGGCTCGGATCCTGTCCAGCACCCTGGCTCGGGTCGGCAGGGGCGGAGGAGCTGGCAGCTTCTTCGGCTGCGTTGAAGATGAAGGCACCGAACATGACAGTCGCGACGATCGAGATGATCGCGATGACAATCGAAAGAAAACCGAGGATGATGCCGGTGATGTTGAGGCCCTTGTTGCTGGCCAAGTTCTTCTTGACCGCGGAGAGCCCGACGAAGCCGAAGATGATCGCTGCGATACCGAAGATCGCGCCGATACCGAAGAAGAACGATCCGATGACGCCGACGATGCCGCCGATCAGAGCGAGGATGCCCCAGATGTTCTTCGAGGTGTTGCCGCCGGTGCCCGAGGGGTACTGGCCGTAGCCGGAGTTCGGGTTGGCCGGAATGAACTGATCGGAGGATCCGTCGGCTCCGGCGTAGGCCGGCTGCTGACCGTACTGGTTGGCGTCGTATCCCTGCGCGTTGGCTTCGTAGGGGTTCTGTCCGTACTGGTTGTCCCCGTACTGGTTCTGGTCAGGCTGGCCCTGACCGTACTGGTTCTGATTGTTCGGGTCCTGGCCGTACTGGTTCTGACCATACTGATTCTGATCGTTCGACGCACCGTAGTTCGGCTGGGAGCCGTACTGGGGAGCCTGCTGTCCGTACTGCTGCGAGCCGTCGTTGCCGCCCTGACCGTAGTTCGGCTGCGAACCATTGGGCTG
Source organism: Brevibacterium sp. MGP-B1 (assembly GCF_057766545.1). Classification (NCBI taxonomy): domain Bacteria; kingdom Bacillati; phylum Actinomycetota; class Actinomycetes; order Micrococcales; family Brevibacteriaceae; genus Brevibacterium; species Brevibacterium sp. MGP-B1. Next base: position 1,433,315 of record NZ_CM173407.1, read on the forward strand.
GTCGCCCGACGATCCGTACTGCTGACCGGGCTGCCCCGAACCGTACTGACCGGGCTGCTGACCGGCGTTCTGATCGTTGCCGTAGTTGGGGGCATTCGGCGGCTGGTTGTTCGGGTTCTGCCCGTTGGGGTTGTTGGGCGAACCGTCACCCGAACCGTACGGGTTCTGAGGAGTAGACATAGGTGCTCCGAGTCATCGTCGTTTAGTACAACACCTAGCGTACTAGCAAACCCCTTTGATACCGCATGCTGACCGCGTTTCAGTCCTGGAACACGATGAACTAAACGTACACAATCCACATCAGCACCATGAGCGTCGAGAGCCGCCTCCGGGCTGCACCGGCTATCGCTGCCCGCCGCCGACTTTCCGGCTGCACCGGTCGCCACTTCCCGACAGCCACTTCCCGGAGGCTCGGTCCCAACAGCGACGCTTTGCGGCCGAGACCGGGTTGTTTGGCACACCCTGCTCTGAAATGCACAGCGAGGAACGTGGTGAATCCAGAGAAAACAGGACCGAAACAGTGCTCACCGGTGCGACGGGACGATACTCACCGGCGTGCTCGGGCGAAGAGGATAGTTGAGGGTTAATGGGGATAAAGGGCTAATGGTCAGAAAGCCTGCACGAGCGTGAATTCACAGCCCATATCCGAATGTGCAGAATCTGCTCGAGCATGAATGCACGAAGCCCCGAGTGGAACACTCGGGGCTTCTTCTGTGCGCGATACTGGGATCGAACCAGTGACCTCTTCCGTGTCAGGGAAGCGCGCTACCGCTGCGCCAATCGCGCTCTATTCATTTGTTGCACCGGAACACGTGGTCCCTGTGCGCGATACTGGGATCGAACCAGTGACCTCTTCCGTGTGAAGGAAGCGCGCTACCGCTGCGCCAATCGCGCTGGTCAACCGACATTTCTGCCGGTCATCCGAGGTGGCGACGGGATTCGAACCCGTGTATACGGCTTTGCAGGCCGCTGCCTCGCCTCTCGGCCACGCCACCGCCAAGGCAGTGCCATGACGCCTCCGAGCGGATGACGGGACTCGAACCCGCGACCCTCACCTTGGCAAGGTGATGCTCTACCAACTGAGCCACATCCGCATTTCTCGCTGCCCGGTTTCCCTGGCAACGAGATATAACTCTATACGCAGGTGGCGGCTTACGCAAAATCAGAATCGGGTGATCGTGGTCACACGCATCGATCAAGCTTTCAGGGTCACCATCTTATAGTGGTTGGGTGAATGCAGAGAGCCCGCAGACCCGCCCGAAAGGCTGGTTGTCACGCCACCACCGGCAAGGTCCCCGACCGTGGCGGAAACTGCGTTTGGGCTTCCTCCGCTGGCGGCGCACAGTGTTGGCCAACCCGCACACGGCACGCCTCTATCGCACCATCGTCGGCGGCCTCGGGACACTCATCGTGCTCATCGGCCTCGTCCTCGTTCCGCTGCCCGGTCCCGGTTGGCTCATCGTCATCATCGGCCTGTTCATCATCTCCAGCGAGTTCCACTGGGCTCAGCGGCTTCTGCGCTTCGTGAGGGTCAACGTCGAACGCTGGACGCATTGGATCATGGCGCAGCCCCTATGGGTGCGATGGACCATCGGGGCCATGACAGCAGCCTTCGTGGCTGTCATCGTGTGGCTCACCCTGAAACTCACCGGCCTGCCCGATTGGGTCCCGGACCTGCGTCTCTTCGATGTGATCGGCCTGCGCTGAGAGACGACCGACGCCCGCCCCACCTTCATCAGAGGTGCGGCGGGCGTCGATGGTCTCTCGGCTCAGGACGACAGAGCGGTCAGTCGCGAGAGGCAGCGCATGTACTTCTTCTTGTACCCGCCGGCCAGCGATTCTTCAGTGAAGACTTTGTCGAGAGCGGCACCGGAGTTGATGATGTGCACATTGCGATCGTAGAGGCGGTCGACAAGCGCCACAAAGCGCAGAGCGACGCTCTCGTTGTCGATCGTGCGCACGTTCTCCCACACAGCCGCGTCGATTCCGTCGACCATCCGCCCGTAGCGTGAGGGGTGAACGGTGGACAGGTGGCTGAGCAGCTCGGAGAAGTCATCTCGAGCCACAACTCCGTCAAGCTGGCTCGCGGCCGAATCCAGTTCGGATTCCGGCAGCGGGTCCGCCGGAGCGGTGAGCTCACGGGCGCGGTAGTCCTTGCCGTCGATGCGGTAGACCTCGAACTGATCGGACAGCGCCTGAATCTCGCGCAGGAAGTCCTGAGCGGCGAAGCGCCCCTCCCCCAGAGACCCGGGCAGAGTGTTCGACGTCGCAATGATCTTCACTCCGGCATCGGTGAGTTCACGCATCAGCCGCGACATGAGCACGGTGTCGCCGGGATCGTCGAGTTCGAATTCGTCGACGCAGACGAGTTTCATCTTCGACAGGTCGTCGCGAGCCCGGGCGAAGCCCAGGGCTCCGACGAGGTTCGTGTATTCGACGAAGGTGCCGAATGTCGCCGGCTTCTCGTTGGCATGCCAAGCCGAAGCCAGCAGGTGAGTCTTGCCGACACCGTAGCCGCCGTCGAGGTAGACGCCCTTGGCACCGGAGCTGCCCTTTGAGAACAGTTTGCCGAAGAATCCCTTGTCGGTCGAGCGCTGGGTGAATTCCCGCAGCTTGTTCCGTGCCTCTTCCTGCGAGGGCTCCGCAGGGTCGGTGCGGTAGCTGTCGAAGGACACGTCCTCGAACTGAGGCGGCGGCACGAGACCTGCGATGAGCTCTTCGGGGGCAACCTGTGGGGATCGGTCGCTCAGTGCGACCAGAGTCTGCTCGGCATTCACTCGGCCTAGTCTAAGGCAGGCGCGAGTGCCCGGTTCAACTCGGGCCTCGCAGGGTGATGCCCGTCACAAGCCGCGGATCCGCGGCGCTTCCGCCGTCCAGCTTCCGCCGTCCGTCCACCGCCGCCAGCCGGCGTCCTGTTCGCACCACCAGCGGCGCCCGACCCGGCAGATCAGTTGGTGAAGTCGAAGCCCAGGCGGCCGAGCTGTTTGGGATCGCGCTGCCAGTCCTTGGCCACCTTGACGTGCAGGTCGAGGTAGACCTTCGTGCCGAGGAGCCGCTCGATGCCCTGCCGGGATTCCGATCCGATGGTCTTGAGCCGGCTGCCGCCCTTGCCGATGATGATGGCCTTCTGGCTGGGACGTTCGACATAGAGATTGACGTGGACGTTCCACAGCGGATTGTCCTCGCTGCGTCCTTCCCGCGGATACATCTCCTCGACCTGCACGGCCAGGGAATGGGGCAGTTCGTCACGCACTCCCTCGAGGGCCGCTTCGCGCACGAGCTCGGCGATCATCTTCTCTTCTGGCTCGTCCGTGAGATCACCGTCGGGGTAGAGAGGAGGAGATTTCGGCAGATGCGCCGCGAGCACCGAATCGACGGTGTCGACCTGGAAGTCCTCGACCGCGGAGACGGGGACGACATCGGCGAAGTCGGCGAGTTCGCCGACGGCCAGCAGCGCCTCGGCGATCTTGTCCTTGGGTACCCGGTCGACCTTCGTCACGAGCGCCACGATCGGGGTCCGACCGTCCAGCAGCGCCAGCTGGGAGGCGATATAGCGGTCGCCGGGACCGATCGGCTCATCGGCGGGCAGGCAGAAGCCGATGACGTCGACCTCACCCAGCGTGGAGGCCACGAGATCGTTGAGTCGGGATCCGAGCAGGGTGCGCGGTTTGTGCAGTCCGGGGGTGTCGATGAGGATGAGCTGATGGTCGTCCTTGTGGACGATTCCGCGGATCGTATGCCGGGTCGTCTGAGGTTTGGCCGAGGTGATCGCGACCTTCTCCCCCACCAGGGCGTTCGTCAGGGTTGATTTGCCCGTATTCGGGCGACCCACGAAGCAGGCGAAACCGGCTCGATAGTCATCGGGGTAGTCCGTGCGAAATTCCATCTCAGTCCTCTTCCTTCGTCCCCGAACCTTCGGCTGCGGCGGTCCGCTCTGCGTGTCTGCTGTTCTCGTGGGTGCGGGTGACCCGCACGTGCGTGATTCGGTGGCGTCGGCCCTGGCCCTCCATGGCTTCGATCTCGAGGCCCTCGATCGACGCATGCGAGCCGTCGATGGGCACGCGGTCGATGAGCTTCGAGAGCAGTCCGCCGACGCTGTTGACATCGTCTTCGTCGATGCGCACATCGAAGTATTCGGCGAAGTCGGAGATCGACATGCGGGTGCTGATGATGAACGATCCGTCCTCGGCGGCGACGAGTTCGTCATCGCCGTTGTCGTATTCGTCTTCGATCTCGCCGACGATCTCTTCGACGATGTCCTCGATGGTCACCAGCCCTGCGGTGCCGCCGTATTCGTCGATGAGGATCGCCAGATGCGTCGAATCCAGCTGCATCTGCCGCAGCAGGTCATCGGCCGGCTTCGTCTCCGGGACGAACAGGACGGTGCGGGCCAGGTTGCCCACGGGACGGTCGGCCTCCTCGGGGTGGAGGTGGAGGCGGCGGGCGACGTCCTTGAGGTAGGCGACTCCGCGGACGTCGTCGAGGTCCTCCCCGCAGACGGGGATGCGGGAGAAGCCGGAGCGGAAGAACAGGTTCATCGCCTTCTGCAGGCTCACGTCCGCATCGACGGTGATGAGGTCGGTGCGCGGCACCATGACCTCGTTCGCCGAGGTGTCGGAGAGGTTGAACACCGACTGGATCATCTCGCGTTCGCCGTCTTCGATGATGTCGGATTCGCTCGCCCGCTCGACGAGATCGCGCAGCTGTTCGGAGGTCACGAACGGACCGTCCTTGTACACCTGGTCCGGTGTGAGCAGATTGCCGAGCACGACGAGGATGCGGGTGAGCGGTTTGAGCGCGACGAGGACGATGCGCACGACCCAGCTGAGGTTGAGGCTGACGGCCAGCGATCGGCGCTTGCCGATCGTACGTGGGGAGACTCCGGCGATGATGAAGACCGCTACCGAGGCGGTGATCACCGTGAGGAAGACCATGAGCGGTCCCACGGAGTAGTAGGAGTCGTAGGCCAGGGCGATGAACACCGTGGCGAGTGCTTCGAGGAAGTTGCGGACGAAGATGATGACGTTGATGTTCGTCGGCAGGTCCGCGAGGATCCGCTCGACACGCACCGCTGAGCGTTTGCCGTCCTCCTTCGCCTCTTCGACCGCATGGTGGGAGACGTTGAGCAGCGCGGCATCCACGGCGGAGAGGGTGGCTGCGATGATGAGGCACAGTGCCGCCCCGAGGAAGAACATGAACACGATCAGACCTCGGTGGGGGTGGGAATGTCGGTGCGACCGTCATAGCGGGCCGCGAAGAAGGTCAGCAGCAGATGCCGCTGGAGAGCGAACATCTCTTCGCGCGCTTCGGGCTCACCGTGGTCGTAGCCGAGCAGGTGGAGGAATCCGTGGACGGTCAGCAGCAGGACCTCGTCCATCGTCGAATGACCGGCCGCCCGGGCCTGCGCCTCGGCGACCTCGGGGCAGATGATGATATCGCCCATCTGACCTTCGGTCGGCTTCTCCGGCTCGCCCTGGTGAAGCTGATCCATGGGAAAGGACATCACATCGGTCGGACCTTCGAGGTCCATCCAGGTGACGTGGAGTTCGGACATGGCCGCTGAGTCGACCATGGTCACGGCCAGCTCCGCACCGGGGTGCATATGCAGGGCTTCGCCGAGATACTCGGTCAGGGCCACGACTTCGTCGAGGTCCACCTCGGCGTCGGTCTCGTTGAGGATCTCGGTGTTCATTCGGCATTCCCCCACAGGTCGTAGGCTTCGACGATCTTCGTCACCAGCGAATGCCGGACGACGTCCTTGCTGCCCAGTTCGCAGAACTGCAGGTCCTCGATTCCGTCGAGGATGTCGCGGACGACCTTGAGTCCGCTGCGGGTCTTGCCCGGCAGGTCGATCTGGGAGATGTCACCGGTGACGACCATGCGTGATCCGAAGCCGAGGCGCGTGAGGAACATCTTCATCTGCTCGGCCGTCGTGTTCTGTGCTTCGTCGAGGATGATGAACGCGTCGTTGAGGGTGCGCCCGCGCATATAGGCCAGGGGCGCGACCTCGATCGTTCCGGTCTCGATGAGCAGCGGGATCGATTCGGGGTCGACCATGTCGTGCAGGGCGTCATAGAGCGGACGCACATACGGGTCGATCTTGTCGTTGAGCGTGCCCGGCAGGTAGCCCAGGGACTCCCCGGCTTCGACGGCCGGCCGGGTGAGGATGATCCGTGAGACCTCTTTGTGCTGGAGGGCGTTGACGGCCATGGCCATCGCCAGGTAGGTCTTGCCGGTTCCGGCCGGACCGATGCCGAAGGTGATCGTGTGGTTGCGGATGGCCCTGACGTAGTCGTGCTGGCCCATCGTCTTCGGACGGATCGACTTTCCCCTGGTGGAGAGGATGTTCGTGCCCAGCACCGCCGAGGCGGCCGCTCCCTCGGAGGAGAACGTCGTGACCCTCTCGATCGTCTCTTCGTTGATGCGATGGCCGGCCGCGTGGAGTTTCTTGAGTTCCCCGATGACGCTGACGAAGGCTTCGACGCGTGACGACTCGCCGGTGACCTGGACCTGGTTGGCCCGGACGTGGATGTCGAGGTCGGCGAAGGTCTTCTCCAGGGCACGCAGATTCGTTTCTCCGGGGCCGAAGAATGCGACGAGGTCGATGGAGTCGGGGATGACCAGTCGCACGGTGTCACGATCGGCACCTTGGGTGTCCGTCACGGCGTCATCGGCTGCGGCACCGTCGCCGGTTGCGCCGGTGTCCGAGTCGGTGGGGTTCATGGAGTTCGAGTTCGGTGGGGTGATGTCCAGAATGTTCCTTTGCAAGTGAGCGCACCGTCACCGGCAGCGCCTGAATGTGCTTCCATCCTAGTCCGATGCCTCACCAACGGCCCAATGAATTCTGGGCCAGGACGAGGCCGGCGGGTCCCGCCGATGACGAGCGCAGGATCGTCGGTCCCAGCAGCACCGGGGTTGCTCCACAGCCGGTCAGGGCGGCGAGTTCGCCGTCGCTGATGCCGCCCTCGGGGCCGACGACGAAGACGATGCGCTCCGGCAGCTGTGCCGAGTCGTTCGCGATCAGGTCGTTCAGTGCTTCGGAGAGCCTGCGCTGAGCGGTTTCGTGGAGGACGAAGACGGCATCGGCGTCGTTGAGGGTCTTGGCCAGGGCGGCTCCGCGGACGAGGTCGTGGAGGATGGGAAATCGTGCTCGTCTGGCCTGCAGGGAGGCCGCGCCGAGGAGGTTCTCCCATTTCGCGGCCATCTTCTCCCGCTTCTTGGCCGGCCAGTCGGCGATCGAGCGTTCGGCGGCCCAGGGAATGACGTCGTCGACGCCGATCTCCGTGGCCGTTTCGATGGCCTGCAGGTCCCGGTCGCCCTTAGCCAGTGCTTGGACGAGGACGAGGCGCGGGCCCGTGCGCTCCTCGACCGCCACCTCGGCGACGTCGATCGTCAGCTCGTTCGCCGAGGCGGCCGTGACGGTTCCGCGCACACGTGTGCCTTCTCCGTCGACGATGTCGATATCCTCGCCGGGACCGATCCGACGCACCCGCACCGCATGCCCGGCCACGTCCTCACCGAGGGTGAGGGCGGACCCGACGACCGCCTCGGCGGCGGTGGCGGAGCGGAAGACGGGAAGACTCACCGACCGGCGAACCTCTCACGCATGCGGGAGAACATTCCGCGGTTCTCGGTCGAGATCTGGGCGCGCGGTGTCTCTTCTCCGCGCAGTTCGGCGAGTTTCTCGAGCAGTTCGCGCTGTTCGTCGTCGAGTTTGTCCGGGGTGAGGACGTCGACGGTGATGAGCAGGTCGCCGCGGGTCTCCGAACGCAGGCGGGACGCTCCGAGTCCCGGAAGTTTGACGATGGTGCCGGACTGGGTGCCGGCGGCGATGGTGAGGTCCTGGGTGCCGTCGAAGGTCTCGAACGGGATGGTCGCGCCCAACGTCGCTGCGGTCATCGGCACGGAGACGGCGGCCCGGAGGTTGTCGCCGTCGCGCTGGAAGACCTCGTGGCGGGTGACCATGACCTCGACGAACAGGTCACCGGCGGGTCCACCTCCGGGGCCGACCTCACCCTGGCTGCTCAGCTGGATGCGGGTGCCGTCGGAGACGCCGGCGGGGATCCGGATCTTCATGGTCCGCTGTTTGCGCACGCGTCCGTCGCCCTGGCAGTTGAGGCAGGGGTTCGGGATGACGGTGCCGAAGCCGTGGCAGGAGTTGCAGGTCTGGTTCGTGACCATCTGCCCCAGCAGGGTCCGGGTCATGCGCTGGACGCTGCCGGCTCCGTGGCACAGCGAGCAGGTCTCGATCTTCGTGCCTTCCTGCGTGCCGGCGCCCGAACAGGTGTCGCAGACGACCGCAGTGGTGACGTCGAGGTCGACGGTGCCGCCGAAGGCCGCGGTCTTCAGGTCGATATTGACGCCGACGAGGGCATCCTTGCCGCGCTGGGTGCGCGGGATCGGGCCTCCGGCCTGACCGCCGCCACCGCCGAAGAAGGTCTCGAAGATGTCGCCGAATCCGCCGAATCCTCCACCAGCCGGGAAGCCCTGACCGTTCTCGCCGCCGCCCATATCGTAGTTGCGGCGCTTCTCCGGGTCGGAGAGCACATCGTAGGCCAGTGAGATGGCTTTGAATTCGTCTTCGTGACCGGGATTGACGTCCGGGTGGTACTTGCGTGCCAGCTTCCGGTACGACGACTTGATCTCAGCCGCGGAAGCGTCTTTGGACACTCCGAGTGTTTCATAGTGATCGGCCACAGAAACTTCTCTCTCCCTGACGTAGTGGTCTTCTCTGTTCGTGGTGGTGGCTGCGCCCTTGCGCGGTGCTCACCGGTTCTGCGCTTCCCGCCTGCGGGCGTCCCTGTTCGCCGTCAAGGGGCCTACCCTTGGTCGAGGATCGAGGACACGTATTTGGCGACGGCACGGACTGCCGAGATCGTCGTCGGATAGTCCATTCGGGTCGGGCCGAGCACTGCCAGTCTGGCCGAGGAACCCGCGTCATGACCATATTCGGCGGCGACGACGGAAGTCGAGCTGAATGATTCGTGAGTATTCTCACGCCCGATGCGCACGCTGATCTCCTCGTGGTCTTCGGCCATCGAGGTGAGCAGCTTGAGCAGGACGACCTGTTCTTCGAACGCTTCGAGGATCGGGGCCATCTTCTCTCCGAATTCGCTTCCGGAGCGGGCGAGGTTCGCTGTGCCGGCCATGATGATGCGCTCTTCCCGCGTCGCGGCGACGAGGTCGACGACGGCGGCCCTGACCTGTTTGAGTCCGGAGTCGTCACGAGCGGCCGGCTCACTCGGTTCGGTGGCGGTCGCCTCGGCGGCGGGGGCCGATCCGAAGACCTGCGCGAGTGTGCGTCCGGCGAATTCGGCGTTGATCTGGTCGCGCAGTCCGCGGACGGCGTCTTCGTCGAGCGGGCTCGGGACGATCACGGTCTTCTGCTCGACCTGGCCGGCGTCGGTGATGAGGACGACGAGGATCCGGCCGGGTCCGAGTCCGACGATCTCGATGTGCTTGATGCGCGCCCGCGACACCGTCGGGTATTGGATGAGCGCGACCTGTCGGGTGAGGCCGGAGAGGACGCGGACGGTGCGGTCGAGCATCTCGTCGAGATCGACGTCGCCGTCGATGAGTTGGAAGATCGCGCGCCGCTCGGCGGTGGTCAGCGGTTTGAACTCATCGATCCGGTCGACGAACATCCGGTAGCCGAGGTCGGTGGGGATCCGTCCGGCAGAGGTGTGGGGCTGGGCTATATAGCCCTCTTGTTCGAGCGCGGCCATATCGTTGCGGATCGTGGCGGGAGAGACGCCGAGGGTGTGGCGCTGGACGATCGCCTTCGATCCCACGGGTTCGTTGGTGGCGACGAAGTCCTCGACGATGGCGCGCAGCACCTGTGCACGTCTGCTGTCGTTCATCGCGGATCTCCTCTCCGTCTCGCCGATCCATCGCGGTCCCGTGCCTGCGCTTGGCACTCTGTGAGCCTGAGTGCCAATTCTACGCCTCTCGTTCCCGGAATTCATTTCTGGGGTGACCTGCGGGTCTGCACGACTGCGGGACCGTCCTTGATTATGGTGGGTGCCCGTGAATGCTTTTGATCGATATGGCCCCGATGTGCTCTCCGGCTCCTCCCCGTCATCGCACCGTCCGAAGAAGTCCCGCCAGGTCGAGCTCGGCCTGGGCATGGTTCTCGAAGATGCGATGAGCGGCTATGTGGGTGCTGTCGTCGGCGCGGAGAAGACCACGGCCGGTGTCGTCGTCAAGCTCGAAGATCGCGTCGGCAAGGTGCGTGCCTTTCCCCTGGGACCGGGCTTCCTCCTCGAGGGCCGGCCCGTCGATGTGCAGCTGCCGAAGAAGAAGGCGCAGCAGCCCGGCAGGACGGCGTCGGGGTCTCGCGCCGTGGTCGGCGCGAAGGCTCGGGTGGCTCGTGGGTCGCGGATCTGGGTCGAGGGCAAGCACGACGCCGAACTCGTCGAGAAGATCTGGGGCGATGATCTGCGCATCGAAGGCGTCGTCGTCGAACCCCTGGGCGGTCTCGATGATGTCGCCGACAAGCTCGAGGCCTTCGGTCCGGATCGGGACCATCGAGTCGGTGTCCTCGCCGACCATCTGGTGAGTGGGACCAAGGAATCGAAGATCGCCGAGGCGGTCCGTGCCGATCCGCGCTACCGCGATGTCGTCCACATCATCGGTCACCCGTACGTCGATATCTGGCAAGCGGTGAAACCCCATGTCGTCGGCATCCGCGAATGGCCGGTCGTCCCTCGCGGTGAGGATTGGAAGTCGGGAATCCTCCGTCGCATCGGATGGCCGCATGCTGACCATCGGGACGTTGCCCGCGGGTGGGTGCGCATCCTCGGGAAGGTGAGCACCATCGCCGATGTCGAACCGACGCTGTCGGGTCGAGTCGAGGAGCTCATCGACTTCGTCACCGTCGGCTGAGTGACTTCGGTCGTGCGGCGCGGTGGAGCGTCGTGGTCACGCGGATCTGTCGGCATGTGCCGACGGCGTGTGCCGAATCTGTCACAGGAGTGAGGCTTTCCCGACATCATCGGGACACTTGGCTCGGCTAGTGTGAATGGCAAGCGTTTCTCGAAAGGATCCCCATGTCGTATCACCCCGAGCAGCCGGGCAGCCGGCCGATGCCGCCGAACTACTCTCAGGCCTCTGGTCCGCAGCAGCACTACGCGCCGCAGAGCCAACAGTATTCTCAGCCGCAGACGCACAGCGGTCAGCCGGGCTACGGTGGGCAGTCGGGGTATGGTTCGCAGCAGGCGTTCGGCGCTCAGCCGGGATACAGCGGTCAGCCGGGCTACGGGGGCCAGCCGGGATATGGCGCGCAGCCGGGCTACGGTATGCCGCAGATGCACAACCCGGCGATGTTCGACTCCCGCTCCCTGCCGGAGCAGGCCTACGGACCCGGCTCCGAGCAGTTCTGGATGGCCCACGAACCCGACCGGACCACGGCACTGTGGACCCACCTCGGCTCGCTCATCTTCGGCTTCATGCCGCTCATCATGTTCCTTGTGAAGAAGGACGAATCGCCGTTCGTCCGCGAGCACTCACGTCAGGGTCTCAACGCGATGATCACGAACACGATCGTCACCTTCGGTGCGCTCTTCGTCTTCGGCTTCGTCGGTTTCATCCTGGCACTGGTGACCTTCGGGATCGGCATCATCGTCATGTATGCGGCGTTCATCGTCCCGCTCGTCTACTGCGTCTTCTACATCATCGCGGCCGTCGCCGCGAACAAGGGCGAGGGCTACAAGTTCCCGCTCACCATCAATTTCGTAAAATGACCATTCCCGCTCGCCCCGGACGCTCCGGGTCAACCCGGACTCTCTGGGTTAGTGTGGAGTGATCGCACACTCTGAAGGGACTCTCATGTCGGACAACCCCCAGCAGCCGAACAACGGACAGTCACAGCCGATGCCTCCGAACTATTCCCCGCAGTCGGGCTCGCAGCAGCCGTACACCCAGCAGCCACAGCAGGGTTCGCAGCCGCAGCAGAGTGGTCAGGCCCAGTACGGCTCACAGCCGCAGACCCCTCAGCAGCAGTATGGTTCCCAGCCGGGCTACGGTTCACAGCAGGCGGGTGGCGCCCAGCAGCCGTACGGATCTCAGCAGCAGAATCCGGCCTACGGATCTCAGCAGGCCTACAGCGCTCCGCAGGGACACCCTCAGCCCGGTTACGGATTCCAGGGAGCATCCTCGGCGCAGTCGGCTGCCGCCGGAGTGCCCATGGGGGCCGAACTGCCGGATGCGGCCTACGGCCCCAATTCGCTCGGCTTCTGGAACGCCGATCAGAGCGAGCGGACGACCGCACTGTGGTCGCACCTCGCACACGCCGCCACCTACGTCGTCGGTGTCGGCTGGATCGTCACGCTCATCCTCTTCATCATCAACAAGGACAAGTCGCCGTTCCTCCGCCATCATGGCGCACAGTCGCTGAACCTGCTGATCATCGGCGTCATCGCGGGGTTCGGCATCGGGCTGATCGGCGGAATCCTCACGATCGTCGGAATCGGCTTCCTCATCCTCCTGCTCCTGCCGGTGCTCTCGATCTACATGATCGTCATCGAGATCATCGCCGGCATGGCGGCCAATCGCGGTGAAGGCTACCGCATTCCGATGACCCCGAACTGGATCAAGTGATCTGACGCGCAGTGACAGCCTCACCCCGGCAGATTCGCTGAGCAGCTCGCCCCGCCACTCGTTCCCGAATGGCGGGGCGAGTCTCATTCATACATATTCGGTGAGGATGCGCACCATATAGTCGGCCATGAGACGTCCCTGCAGAGTCGGTTGGAACCAGCCGGCCGCGGCGCCATCGGCGTCGAGCAGATCCTGCCTGACGAAGGTTCTGATCGCCTGCTCGCTGCCTGAGGCCAGAGAATCCAGACGCAGCTCGCGGTCGATCCTGGCCGCCAGCATGATCCGTTCGATCTCCCGGGTCTGATCGTCGAGGACCTCACGACCGATCGACGGGGACTCCCCCGCCAACAGCCGATCGGCCCAGGCACGGGGGTGCTTGGCATTCCAGAATCGCACACCTCCGACGTGTGAGTGGGCACCGGGCCCGAATCCCCACCAGTCGGCATTGCGCCAATAGGCCATATTGTGCTCACAGCGGGTCTCGGGACCGGTCGACCAGTTGCTCACTTCGTACCAGTGCAGACCGGCAGCGGAGATCGCTGCGTCGGCGATCTCGTATTTGTCGGCCAGGTCATCCTCATCAGGCATCGGCAGTTCGCCGCGGCGAACCATCGCGCCCATCTTCGTTCCCGGCTCGACGATGAGGGAATATGCCGAGATGTGATCGACCTCGTTGGACAGGGCCACGTCGAGAGAACGACGCCAATCGTCGATCGACTCCCCCGGGGTGCCGTAGATGAGGTCCAGGCTGAGTTCGAGGTCGGCGTTCTTGACCCAGCGGGCCACCTCGGGGATCTTCTCCGGATCGTGGGTGCGGTCCAAGGTCGCGAGCACGTGCGGCACGGCCGACTGCATGCCCATGGAGATGCGGTTGAAACCGGCTCCGGCGAGGGTCGCGATGTAGGCGGGGTCCAAGGTGTCGGGGTTGGCTTCGGTGGTGACTTCGACATTCTCGGCCAGGCGGAAGCGGGCGCGGACATCGTCCATCACCGCGGCGAGCACATCCGCTGCGAGCAAGGTCGGGGTGCCCCCGCCGAAGAAGATCGTCGAGACCTCACGGTCGCCGGCCCCCGCCTCGGCGAGGGTGGACACGGACAGATCGAGCTCACGGGCGAGATTGCTGCGGTAGTCCTCGCGGGGCGCGCCCGGGCCGAGGTCGTCGGCGGTATAGGTGTTGAAGTCACAATAGCCGCAGCGGACCCGGCAGTACGGGACGTGGATGTAGAGGCTCAGCCCCCGCTCGGCGGCCCCGATCCCCACCGATGTCGGCAGCGAACCGTCGCGCGGAGGGACTTCACCGGTCGGTTGTGCGGGCACTTACTTCTTGCTGTCCTTCGTCTCCGGCTCGTCGGAGGACAGGGCCGCGATGAACGCCTCCTGCGGAACCTCGACGGTGCCGACCATCTTCATCCGCTTCTTGCCTTCCTTCTGCTTCTCGAGCAGCTTGCGCTTACGGCTGATATCGCCGCCGTAGCACTTCGAAAGGACGTCCTTGCGGATGGCGCGGATGGTCTCGCGGGCGATGATGCGTGAGCCGATGGCCGCCTGGATGGGCACCTCGAACTGCTGACGCGGGATGAGCTTGCGCAGCTTCCCGGCCATCGCCACACCGTAGGAGTAGGCGTTGTCGCGGTGGACGATCGCGGAGAACGCATCGACCTGGTCGCCGTGCAGCAGGATGTCGACCTTGACGAGGTCGGAGGCGTCCTGGCCGTCATCGGAGTAGTCGAGGGAGGCGTAGCCCTTGGTCCGGGACTTCAGCTGATCGAAGAAGTCGAAGACGATCTCGGCCAGCGGCAGGCGATAGCGGATCTCCACACGATCCGAGGACAGGTAGTCCATGCCCTGGAGTTTGCCGCGGCGATCCTGGCACAGTTCCATGACCGCGCCGATGTAGTCGCTGGGGGTGAGGATGGTCGCCTGCACCATCGGTTCGCGGACTTCCTTGATCTTGCCCGTCGGGTACTCGCTCGGGTTCGTCACCACGGTCTCCGAACCGTCTTCCATGGTCACGTCGTAGATCACGGACGGGGCGGTGGAGATGAGGTCGAGATCGAACTCCCGTTCCAGGCGGTCGCGCAGGACTTCGAGGTGGAGGAGACCGAGGAATCCGCAGCGGAAGCCGAAGCCCAGCGCCGTCGAGGTCTCGGGTTCGTAGGCGAGAGAGGCGTCGTTGAGTTTGAGCTTGTCCAGCGCGTCGCGCAGCACCGGGTAATCGGACCCGTCGATCGGGAAGAGTCCGGAGAACACCATCGGTTTGGGCTCCCGGTAACCGCCGAGGGCCTCTGTTGCGGGCCCTGCGGCGGCGGTGACGGTGTCGCCGACCTTCGACAGGCGCACATCCTTGACACCGGTGATGAGGTAGCCGACCTCACCGACGCCCAGCCCCTTCGTCGCCTTGGGCTCGGGCATGGAAGCGCCGATCTCCAGCAGCTCATGGGTGGTGCCGGTCGACATCATCTCGATCTTCTCGCGCGGGGACAGAGAGCCGTCGATGACGCGGACATAGGTGACCACACCGCGGTAGGTGTCGTAGACGGAGTCGAAGATCATCGCGCGGGCCGGGGCATCGGCATCGCCGACGGGCGCGGGGATATCGGTGATGATGCGGTCGAGGACCTCCTCGACGCCTTCGCCGGTCTTGCCGGACACGAGCAGGCAGTCCTCGGGTTCGCAGCCGATGAGGTTGGCGAGCTCTTCGGCGTACTTCTCCGGCTGTGCAGCCGGCAGATCGATCTTGTTGAGCACGGGAATGATCGTCAGATCGTTCTCCATGGCCAGGTACAGGTTGGCCAGCGTCTGGGCTTCGATGCCCTGAGCGGAGTCGACGAGCAGCAGGGCACCCTCGCAGGCGGCCAGGGACCGCGAGACCTCATAGCTGAAGTCGACGTGGCCGGGAGTGTCGATCATGTTGAGCGCGTACGGGGTGTCCTCGTGTTCCCACGGCATGCGCACAGCCTGGGATTTGATGGTGATTCCGCGTTCGCGTTCGATGTCCATCCGGTCGAGGTACTGGGCACGCATATCGCGGTTCTCGACGACGCCGGTCATCTGGAGCATGCGGTCGGCCAGGGTCGATTTGCCGTGGTCGATATGAGCGATGATGCAGAAATTGCGAATCAGCTCGGGTGAGGTGGCAGACGGTGAGATCCGCTTTGCAGCTTCCTTATTCACCTGAGGTGACATGAACGCCCTTTCTTTGACAGACCAGGTCCCCAGACAGACCGGATCCCCCATTGTTTCATGACTTGCGCGCGGACCTGGAATCCACGGGAAAGCAGGTCGTGATCGTCCGTGTCTTTCGCGATTCGCCCTCGCCGAACGGTGCCGATCGGGGAAGATGGTCTCATGAGCGAATTCCGGGTCATGAGCTTCAACCTCCGCTATCCCGCGATGGACGGTCATCCGGTGTCCGAGCGACTGCCCATCGCTGCCGACCTCATCCGGCGTGCACGTCCGCACCTCATCGGCACCCAGGAGGGCGAACTCGACCAGCTCGAGACGCTCATCAGCCTGCTGCCCGAGGAGTACATCTGGCTCGGAGAGGGCCACTCCGGTGGCAACTCCGGCGAGTTCACAGCCGTGATCCTCGATTCGAAGCGCTTCGACGTGGAAGCGGTGGACATCAGCTGGCTGTCCGAACAGCCCGACACCGTGGCCTCGGAATCGTGGGGAGTCTCGCATGCGCGCACCCTGACGACAGTCGATGTCCGTGACTTCGAATCCGACCGACGTCTGCGTGTGCTCAACACCCACCTCGATCACAAGTCCGAGCGCGCCCGTCTCGAGTCCGGTCGGATCATGGCCGAGACCATCGCCGAGGCGGCCCATCCCTGCGTGGTCACCGGCGACTTCAACGTCGCCACCGGCTCCCCGGTCTACGACTTCTTCTGTACTGAGCTCGGCCTCACCGACACCGCGGCCGAGGTTCCCGGTGAAGACATCGGCACCTTCCACCGCTACAAGGGTCCGAAGGCAGGCGAGCCGCGCATCGACTGGATCCTCACAACCCCGGGCGTGCGTACACTGTCCACGCGCATCGACACGTTCGAGGTCGACGGGAAGTACCCTTCCGACCATTTCCCCGTCGAGGCGGTCCTCGAATTCTCGTGACCGTGACGGCACACAGTTCTTTGCAGCCTGTGCCAGCCGGCTCGTTTAGGCTGGACATATGAATTGGAGATCACTGGTCAATCGGGCCGCGAGAATCGGTGTCCGCGAAGGGCTGCGCTACCTGCGCCAATCGCAGTCGAAGAAGAACTCCGGAGGCGCATCGCAGCCAACGGATGCCAGCCGGCCGAATCCGGCACGGTCCGGCGGTGGAGGTGCCGCCTCGGCGGGTTCTGCCGATCGTTCCGCCTCGAGCGGCCAGGGCGGATCCGGTGCGTATCCCGGCGACTACACGGGCTCGATCACGGTCAGCTACTCCCCCGACCTCGACGGCGGCGCCGATCCAGGCGAAGTCGTCTGGGGGTGGGTCCCCTTCGAGGAGGACCACTCGCAGGGCAAGGATCGACCGTCCCTCGTCGTCGGACGTGACGGCCGATGGGTGCTCGCGCTCATGCTCACCAGCAAGGATCACATCCCCGGCGGCGTCGGCGAGGTCCGGCAGGACCGGCACGCGAAGTGGATGAACATCGGCACCGGGGACTGGGATTCGCAGGGTCGGCCCTCGGAGCTCCGCCTCGATCGCATCATCCGGCTCGATCCCGATTCAATCCGCAGGGAAGGCGCGATCATGCCCCGCGACGTCTTCGACCGGGTGGCCGGGCACATCTCCGGCTGAGCCCCGGCAGACCAGCCGAGCGGAGCCAGCATCTTCCCTGCTCTGCTGGGCGCGCAGGGATTTCCAGCCCGGGACGAGAGCCTGTATCATAGGTGATTGTGTCTTCATCAAGGCGTGTGTCTCGCCGAGGTCGGGTGAAGACGCCGTCGGATTCGATGTCGTCGATGTGTTTCCCCGCGGAGATGATCATGTCGGTTCGATGCGCCCTCACGACCATGTACCACTAACACGAAAGAGTGTTGAAATTGGCTAATATCAAGTCCCAGATCAAGCGGATCAAGACCAACGAAAAGGCTCGTCAGCGCAACAAGGCTGTCCGGTCCGAGGTTCGGTCCTACGTCCGCGTCGTTCGCGAGAACATTGCTGCCGGCAACAAGGAAGAGGCACAGCAGGCTTATGCTGTGGCTGCCCGCAAGCTCGACAAGGCTGTTTCGAAGGGTGTTCTGCACAAGAACAACGCTGCGAACCGCAAGTCGCGCCTGGCCACGCAGATCAACGCTCTCTGAGCGCACGACTGAGGCTATAGCTTCACGGGGTCCGAACCACACGGTTCGGACCCCGTTCTCTTCCCCTATTGCTACTGTGAGTATTGATGGTGGCTGGTCTGGGACTGGCTGGCAGAGTAGGAACTGACCGTCCCATCGATCATCATGACTCTTATTGCTACTGACTCGAACGATGTCCTCGTCGGGATCTGTCTGATGATTGGTGGGCGGTCGGCACCGGCTCGGCCCACATCGATAACTTGATCAGAAGGTTGTCCGTTCCTGACCGAACGTGACTCATCACAGTAGTGTTTCGACGTGACTATCTCCCGGACCGGAGCCGACCGCTTTGACGGTCGGACCTCATCCGCTCTGACACAGGAGAGTCACGAACCGTCATGACTATCATCTCGCATTTATACGCGTTTGTCGTTGGCGTCGACACCCACGCGAAGAACCACGTCTACAGCGTGCTGACCAACACTGGCGAGCACGTCGACACGGCCGCATTCCCGACCACGAAAGCTGGCCTGAAACGGGCCCTGGCGTGGGCTGGCCGCCGTACTCGCGGCGACCTCGATACCCTGTGGGTCATCGAGGGCATCGGCACTTACGGGGCGATCCTGGCCGACCATGTCGCCGACGCAGGCTATACGGTCGCCGAGGCCGCCAGCATGAATGCTCGCGACCGGCACGCCACGGGCAAAGACGACCAGATCGATGCCCGACGGATCGCTGGCACGGTCCTGCCTTTGGACGAGTCACGGCTGCGGTTTCCCCGGCAGGCTGATGGGCCGCGCCAGGGACTGCGGATCCTGGTCAAAGCGCGGGAGTCCATGACCCAGGAGAAGACACGCACCATCAACGCACTCACCGCGCTGTTGCGGACTCATGACCTCGGTATGGATGCGCGTCGGAAACTGTCGGTCGTGAAGATCCAGACGGTGGCGAAGTGGCGGCTCAGGAACGAGGCTGTGGAACTGACCGAGGCTCGTCGGGAAGCCATCCGGTTAGCCAAACGCGTCATCGAACTCGAGGCGGACATCAAGGACTACGCCACCCGGATCGGGGCGATGGTCAAGGACAGTCCAGCTGCGGTGTTGCTGGCTGAGCCGGGGATCGGGCCGATCACCGCGGCTGTGTTCTACCTGGCCTGGTCGCATCATGGGCGGGTGCGTTCCGAGGCAGCGTTCGCGAAGTTGGCGGGGGTCTGCCCGATACCGGCGTCGTCGGGGAACGTGGTGAGGTTTAGGCTTAACCGCAGTGGCGATCGGCGGTTGAATTCTGCGTTGTACATGGTGGCCATCACGCGGCTTTCTCACCAGGAGAAGTCCCAGGCATACATGGCTAAACGGCTTGGTGAGGGGAAGACGAAGAAGGAGACGATCCGGTGCATGAAGCGTCACGTGGCTCGTTCTGTTTATCGGATTCTCGAGGCCACGAAACCGATCGGCCAGGCCGCTTGACAGACATAGAAGGATCCTGACGGCGGCCCAGCAACCTCGCGCGAGGTTGCTGGGCCGCCGTCAGGTAGTAATTAGCGGGTTTTGGCTAGGCGGGCGACTTCTGAGACGAACCATTCGACGGCGTAGACGGGGTCGCGTCCCCCGCCCTTGACGGCCGCATCGGCCTCGGCTGCGGCGATGAGCGACTGGCCGAGCGCCACCTCGTTCCACCGCCTCACCTCCCGGCGCGCCCGATCGACCTGCCACGGAGCCATCTTCAACTCGGAGGCCAGCTCGCCGCTGGTGCCGGAGAACCCCTGCACCTTCGCCATACCGCGCAGCTTCATCGCGACTGCCGCCACCAGCGGGACCGGATCCGACCCGGTCGACAGGGCATGCCTGAGCAGACTGAGTGCGTTCTTCGCGTCTCCGGCGACTGCCGCATCGGCGACCTTGAAGCCGGTGGCTTCGACCCGACCGCCGTAGTACTGGTCGACGACCTCGGCGGTGATCGTGCCCTCGGTGTCTTCGATGAGCTGGTCGACTCCGGCATTGAGTTCGGCGAGATCGGAGCCCAGCGCCGACATGAGCGCGGCCATTCCCGCTTCGTCGATGCGCCGCTTCGCGGTCTTGAACCGTGTCTGCGCGAACTTCGCCCGATCGCTTTCGTTCTTCAGCACCGCCGCGTCGATCCGGGGAAAGCCCGCGGAGTCGAGTTTCTTGATGAGCTTCGCTCCCCGATTGCCGCCGGCGTGCAGCAGCACCACGACGGCGTCATCGTTCGGAGCGTCCAGATAGGCCAAAGCGTCAGCCAGGAAATCCTCCGAGCACTTCTCGACGGCATCGACGACGATGAGCTTCGAAGCAGAGAACAGAGACGGTGAAGCCGCCATCGCCAACTCGCCGGCCTGGTATCCGGCAGCGTCGAATTCGATCTCTTCGGGATCCTGTTTCCGGGCGGCCGATACGATGCGGTCCTTGGCCATGCGCACGAGCACCGATTCGCCACCGGAGATCATGACGACAGGGGCGGGTTTCGCCGAGCTCCACGGGATCAGGGTCTTCTTCACTGCCATGGACCCCAGCCTATCGCGGCTGCCCGACATGACCGGCAAGGCGGACCGACACCCGCCGTCTCATCCCTTGTCCTCCGGACACCTGTGCCCCGTGCTGAATCGCCTCTGGGCGTAGAGCGCAACCGAACCGCAGTGATCGGTGCGCAGCACGGGCACGGGGCCGAAGGAGCGCAGTGACTTCTCACTCGGATGCCCGTAGCTGTTCTCCCCCACCGAGACGATGCCGAGGCCGGGAGCCGCGGCCGCGAAGAATTCGGGTGCCAGATCGGAGGAACCATGGTGCGGTGCGACGAGCACATCCACTGGCCGCACCTGTTGGGCGAGCACATACTGCTCCTCGGCGCCGACGTCGCCGGGCAGGAGAGTGCTCAGACCTTCTTGTTCGACCCGCACCACCAGGGAGTCTTCGTTGCGCAGCTCCTCGTCCTCTGCCGCAGGAACCGAGCGCAGGGGCGGCCACAGCACCTCCAGACTCGCCGCCTCGAAGCTCAGCATCTGACCACGGTGGGTGGGAACCAGCTCGGCACCGGTGTCAGCGATCACGCGCCGGGCCTCGGGAGAGGTCGCGACGTTCGCGGAGACGAACAGCCGGTCAACCTTGCGGCCCCACGTCGTGCCCGCATAGCCGGCGAAATGGTCGGCGTCGAAGTGGGAGACGAACAGATCGAATTCCTCGATCCCGGATTCGTCGAGGCAGGTGTCGATGGGTTTCGGCTCACGCCCCGTATCGACGACAAGGCCCCGACCATCACCGAGGTTGATGATGGCAGCCGAACCCTGACCGACATCGCAGACGAGCACCAGCCAGTCCGCTGCAGGCGGCTTCGCCCGCACCGTGACGATGACGGCGGCCGTGAGCAGGCAGCACACGACGAGGACGGGCAGACCCCAGAGGCGACGCCGCACGAGCATCCACGTACCGGCCACGGCGAGGCCGAGCAGACCGAGCGCCAGCAGCGTTCCGAGCGGCGGCACCGGCCAGTCCATTGCCGCCCCCGGCAGTGCGGCGCAGACTCGGGCGACGAGGACGATCCCCCAGGCCGGGAAGGACCCGATCCACGCCAGCAGGGCAGAGGCGAAGTCGGCTCCGGGCAGACCTGTCGTCGCGATGCCGGTGGCCACGAGGCTGAGGAAGCCCGCCACCGTCGCCGGCATGACCGCCGGTGCGGCCGCGGCGTTGGCAGCCACCGACCACAGTCCGATGCGCGGGTCGATCGCCACGAGCACCGGGGTGCACGCGAGCTGGGCGACGAAGGGCACGATGAGCGCGGTCACGAGCACCGTGGGCAGCAGCGGCAGGTGCACGGCGAGACGACGCAGCAGGATCGGGACGACGAACATGATCGCGGCGGTGGAGACCACGGACAGGACGAACCCCACCGAGGTGGCCAACACCGGCACGAAGGCGAGCAGCAGGCTCGCGGTCGAGCACATGACCGCGACCGGGGAGATCCCACCGCCGCGCAGAAACACGAGTGCCGCCGCAATCGCCATTCCGGCGGCCCGGATGGCGCTGGGTTCGAATCCGACGATGAAGACATAGCCGAGGCAGGTGAGCACTCCGATGCTCACGCGCAGCCGTGGGCCGGCTCGGCAGGCTCCGGCGAGCAGTCCGGCACCGAGGCTGACGATCGTGACGTTGCTGCCCGACACGGCCGAGACGTGGGTGAGGGAGACGACCCGCATATCGTCGACCATTCGGTCGTCCTGGGGCGAGGTGTCACCGACGACGAGTCCGGGCAGCAGCCGTCCGCCGTCGTTGCCGGCGGCGAGAGAATCGATGCGCAGTTCGGTGCGCAGCCGCTCACGCCACTGCCACAGTCGGTTCGGTGCTTCGAGCAGCTGTGGTTCCGTATCGGTCGAACGGATATCGTCGAGGCGCTGAGTGCGCATCCGCACGGTCGCTCCGTCGGCAGCGATTTCGGGACTGAGCACGTGAGTGAATCCGGTGGGGGTGAGCAGCGTCAGGCGCGTCCAGCCGGACGCTCCGGGTTCGCTGTGGCCGACGACGAGCCCCGTGGTCTCGGCCTCATCATCCGGTCCGTGGGCGGCGGCCAGGGCGGTGATCTGGATCGTCAGCAGACAGGTGAAGACGAGCACACCGACACCGAGGTGGTGGTGCCGTCGCAGGATCACGATCCCGAGGAGTCCGAGCACGGGAACGCCGAAGAGCACCCACGGCTCCGGTGACAGGAGTGCGCTGGCCCAGAGGCCGGCGGCACAGCAGAGGAGACGGACGGAGCCCGGCCACAGCGCCACCCGCTCCCGCACCCAGGCAACCGCAGACGCGCACCCATGTCGCAGGGCAATCAGTCTGCGCTCCCACGCCTGCCGCCGAGACCGCCTCGTTCGCAGCCGTGAGTACGCGGCTGCGGGGTCCGGGTCAGCCGACGGTGACAAGGTCTTTGAGGCTTTCGAAGGTCTTCGGCCCGATGCCTTTGACGAGCAGCAGATCATCGACGCTCGCGAACGGCTGCTGGGTGCGGTGGCTGATGATTGCCTCGGCTGTGACGGGTCCGACCCCGGGCAGAGTCTCCAGGGTGGTGGCATCGGCGGTGTTGAGGTCGACCTTCCCCGCCTGACCGGGTGCCCCGCCGTTCGCCTCGGCGGATGAATCTGCGGTTCCCGGCGAACCGCCTCCTCCTCCCGCGCCCGCTCCCCCACTGCCACCCGGACCGGTTCCGTCCTGACCGGTCCCGTTCGCCCCGGTCCCGTTCGCCTCGGCACCGCCGCCGTCAGCCGCCGGTTCTTCGCCTTCTGTCGGGATGTGGATCTGCTCACCGTCGGCAAGCACGCGCGCCAGGTTCACCGCTTCGCCGTCGGCCCCGGCGCTCAGTCCTCCAGCGGCTTCGACGGCGTCTTGGACCCGCGCGCCCGCCTTCAGCGTGACGACGGAGGGGTCGTTGACCGCCCCGGTGATATGGACGATCACCTCCCCGTTCGCATTCGCCGACTTCGCCGAGGCGGCTCCTTCCTGTCCTGCGGCTGTTCCCGCCGTTCCCTCACCGGCTTCGCCCGTTTCACCTCCCTCGCTGGTCGCGGCAGGCGACTGACCGGCTCCTGCACCTTGGCCGGGATCGTCACCGCCGCCCACGGGCGAATGCTGTGGAGCAGGGCGGAAGAGGAAGAAGGCGAGAACGAGGATTCCGACCGTGGCGATGCCGAGAGCTGCCAGCACGGGCAGGCGCACTCGACGGGGCTCGACAGGTTCTTCCTCACCGGCGGTGTCGGCGGTATAGATGTCGCCCGGCACCCAACCGCCGCGCTCGGCACTGGCGCCCAGGAGGCCGGCGAAACGATCATCCGGAGACACAGCCATGGTCCGAGGTTAGGGAGCGCCGGCACGCAGCGGCCAGGGCAGAATCGTCGCCTGTGGACAGAGCTTCTGCGTCCACAGGACGGAGGTGGTCAAGTCACCCGAGAATCCTCAGGCGGGAATGTATGAGTCAGGGTGTGGTCTGCACGGTCACACCGACCGTACCGGGGCCGACGTGTGCGGTGATGATCGTCGACAGCGTCCTGAACGACGAGTCGAATCCGAGCTCGCGCAGCCGTGAGCTCAACAGCTCGGCATCCGCTGTGTCCATCTCCCCTTCGGCGTTCTGGACCTCGACGTGCACGGTGTCCTCGGGGTCGGCCACCTCGGCGGCGGCCTGCGCGGTCAGGGCGACGATCTTCTCCAGGGCTTTGGTGCGAGTGCGCACCCGGGCGAGCGGGACGACGACTCCGGCGCTGAGTCCGAGCACGGGGACGATCTGCAGGGCCCGGCCGAGCAAGGACGACGCGGCGCCGATCCGGCCGCCTCGGCGCAGGTGTTCGAGGCTGCCGGGGGCGAACACGGAACGGGTCTCGGCCGCGCACCAGTCGGCGATGGTTCCGGCGATCGATTCGACGTCGAGTCCCTGCCGGATCCCGGCCACGGCCACGGACAGTGCCCCGGCCAGTCCCGCCGAGGTGGTCCTCGAGTCGACGACATCGACGAGGATGTCCTCGGCTTCGGCGGCCGTGACCGCGGAATCGCGGGTGCCGGAGAGCTCCGCGGACATGGTCACGACGATGATGGCTTCGGCGCCGTTCTCGCGCAGCCCTGCATAGGCGTCGGCGAACTGAGCCGGGGTGGCCATGGACGTGGTGACCTCGACTCCGTCGGTCATCTTCGCGCACAGGTGCCCGGCATCGACCTCACCGTCGGCGAAGGCGACACCGCCGATGAGCACGGTCAGCGGCACCACGGCGAAGAGACCGCCGGTGGCCTCGCTGAGCGCTTCGCGTTCGTCCGCGGAGAGCTGCGCCGTGGAGTCGGTGACCAGCCCGATTCTCATGGACGGCCCAGGGCTCGGTAGGTCCAGCCCGCTGCCCGCCACAGTTCGGGAGTGAGCACATTGCGGCCGTCGACGAGTACTTTCCCACTCACGAGCTCGGCGGTCGCCGCCGGGTCGAGGTCGCGGTATTCGCGCCATTCCGTCAGCAGCAGCACGGCTTGCGCCCCGGTGATCGCCTCGGCGGTGTCGGCGACGTAGTCGAGCTCGGGGAACGACTTCTGCGCATTGCCGATTGCCTGCGGATCGGTGACGGTGACCAGCCCGCCCTGGGTGGCGATGAGCCTGGCCACGGCCAGGGCCGGCGAGTCACGGACGTCATCGCTGTCGGGCTTGAACGCGGCACCGAGGATGGTGATCTTCTTGCCGATGAACGACCCGCCCAGGGCGTCGCGGACGATGTCGACCATCCGCACACGACGGCGCATGTTGATCGAGTCGATCTCCTTGAGGAACGCCACTGCCTGATCGGCGCCGAGCTCTCCGGCCCTGGCCATGAAGGCGCGGATGTCCTTGGGCAGGCATCCGCCGCCGAATCCGAGCCCGGCGTTGAGGAATTTGCGGCCGATCCGGTCATCCATGCCGATCGCATCGGCGAGCTGGGTGACATCGGCTCCCGATGCTTCGCAGAGTTCGGCCATGGCGTTGATGAATGAGATCTTCGTGGCGAGGAACGAGTTCGCGGCGGTCTTGACCAGCTCAGCGGTCGCGAAGTCCGTGATCATCCGGGGCGTGTCCTCGGCGAGGATCGAGGCGTAGACCTCGTCGAGAGTTGCGGCCGCGGCCTGCCCCGGCTCACCGTCGGCGACTCCGTACACGAGACGATTCGGGTGGAGGGTGTCTTCGACGGCATGGCCCTCTCGCAGGAATTCCGGGTTCCACATCATGGCGGCGCCGGTGTCGGCGATGATTCCGGCCAGACGCTCGGCGGTGCCCACGGGAACGGTCGACTTTCCCACAACCACCGACGTCGCAGTCAGGTGCGGATGCAGCGATTCCACGGCCGCATCGACATAAGTGACATCGGCGGCGAACTCACCGGGCTTCTGCGGAGTGCCTACACACACGAAGTGCACGGTGGCGTCGGCGGCGCGGGAGATATCGGTGGTGAATTCGAGTTTTCCGCGCTCCTGAGCCTTCACGAGGAGTTCACTCAGTCCCGGTTCGTAGAAGGGCGGACGGCCGGAGGTCAGGGCCTCGACCTTCTCCGTGTCGACATCGACTCCCGTGACCTCATGGCCCAGAGACGCCATGGCCGCCGCATGGACCGCGCCCAGATATCCGCAACCGATGACTGAAATCTTCAAACCGAGCTCTCCTGGGTATTGGCATGCGTTTTCGACCACACTATATGCCACCCGGTTGCACGATATGTGGAGGTTGAAACAGTAGGCTTGGAATTGTGAAGCGTTTCCTTGATTTCCTCACCAACTCACCGGCGGCTGTGACGTTTGCGGTGCTCACCGTGCTCGGCATCATCGCCTTCGCCATTCCCGGGCTGCACTCTGCAGCCTGGGTCATCGGACTCGTGCTGTGCCTCGGCGTGATCGCCGCACTGCTGATGTTCCACGGCGAATGGCGACGTGCCCAACAGCAGATCGACGCACTGCGCCAGCAGCTCAGCGTCGAACGCGGTCGGATGGACACTCTCGGACTGACCCCGGTGGAGGACAAGGTCGAGCTGCTTCCCGATGAGCGTCGCGCCCGTCGCATCCTCGAGCTCATCCCGGATTCGTCGGGCCTCGTCCAATCCCTGCGACTCGATGCGACCTTCGCCACCGTCGCCGTCGACGAACTCGAACCGCTCACCACCTTCTGTGCCGAGTTCAAGAAGGCCAGCTTCGACAACCCCCGTTCGCACACCGCGTTCATGAACCTCTATCGGGCAGCCGAGGGGCTGTCGATCTGGGTGAAGGAGGAGACCCAGGTCTCCCCCGATGATGCCGGCACTCGTGAGATCCGTCCCGGCGATGCCCGCAAGGACGGCTGGCGCGGTTACACCGAGGCTCAGAGCCGGGGCGAACGCCTCAGCGACGACTTCGTCTCCTCCCGGTGGGAGTTCAACCAGACAGCACTCGAACTCGGACTCGTCTCAGGCACCCCGCCGTTCAACGACTGACATCGTTCGACAGACGACGTTCGATAGCAGATGAGGGCCCTCAGAGATTGAGGGCCCTCATCTGTCTGCCAGGGTTCATCTGCTCGGCTCAGTGCCGGATCCACCAGGAATCGACCGGAGCCACGGGTGTGCGGCGTTTGTGCTCTGAGCGGCGGTACTTCTCGATGAGCGCCGAGGCGGCCGCAGGCTCGATCTCCTTCCCCTCGAGGAAGTCATCGATCTGGTCATAGGTCAGACCCAGCGACGATTCGTCCGTCTGCCCGGGTTCGTCATCGAGCAGATCCGCGGTGGGGACCTTGACGATGAGATGTTCGGGAGCGCCGAGGTGGCGCAGCAGTTCCCGTCCCTGTCGTTTGTTCAGACCTGCCAGGGGGATGACGTCGGCCGCGCCGTCGCCGAACTTCGTGAAGAACCCGGTGACCGCCTCGGCGGCGTGGTCCGTGCCGACGACGAGGGCCTTCTTCTCTCCAGCCAGCTCGAACTGCGCGATCATCCGCATCCGGGCCTTGACGTTGCCCTTGCCGAAATCGGTGATCGGCTCTCCGGTGGCCTTCTCATACTCCTCGGCGGCCGCATTCGTGGCGGCACCGATGTTGATCGCCAGCTCATGGTCGGCGGCGATGAACGACAGAGCATCCTGGGCATCTGACTCATCGGTCTGCACATGATGTGGCAGGCGCACGGCCCAGAACTCTGCATCGGCCCCGCGGCGGCGCAGGTCCTCCACCGCCAGCTGGCAGAGCCTGCCGGCCAGTGTGGAGTCCTGCCCGCCGCTGATGCCGAGCACGAGACCTCTGACCCCGGTGGTGAGCACATAGTCGACGAGGAACTCGACACGGCGGGCGATCTCCGTCGCCGGGTCGATCTGCGGTCGCACGCCGAGGGCGTGCCGAATCTCGTCTTGGACTCTGTCGTTCGTCATGCTCTCACCAGTCGTAGTCGGGGGCGAAGCGCCGTTCGGCGCCTGCACTCATGCAGTCTCCCAGATGCCGTGTTACGGCGAAGTATCGGCCGGGTCTCAGGCGTCGGGGACGATGTTGACGAGCTTGGGGGCTCGCACGATCACCTTGCGCACTCCGGCGCCGCCGAGGGCCTTGACGGCGTTCGGCGATTCGAGAGCCAGTTTCTCGAGCTCTTCTGCGGTGATGTCCGGGGCCACCTCGAGCCGTGCGCGCACCTTGCCCTTGACCTGGACCACGCAGGTCACGGTCTCGGCGACGAGGTGATTCGGGTCCGCCTCGGGGAAGGCCGCATAGGTGACCGTCGACTCGTGCCCGAGACGTGACCACAGCTCTTCGGCCAGGTGCGGGGCGAAGGGCGCGAGCATGATCGTCAGCGGTTCGAGGACGTCTCGGGTCGCACCGCCCTGTTTGGTGGCATGGTTGGTGAGCACGATGAGTTTGGAGATCGCGGTGTTGAACCGCAGATGGTCCATGTCTTCGCGCACACCGTCGATGACCTGGTGGAGGACCTTGAGCGATTCGGCGTCGGCCTCACCGTCTGCGACCACGGACTCGCCGGTGGTCTCGTCGACGAAGAGCCGCCACACGCGCTGCAGGAAACGCTGTGCGCCGACGACGGCGCGGGTGTCCCAGGGACGGTCCTGTTCCAGCGGGCCCATCGACATCTCGTAGACGCGGAAGGTGTCGGCACCGAAGGCGTCGTACATCTCGTCGGGCATGACGGAGTTCTTCAGCGATTTGCCGATCTTTCCGTACTCCCGGTTGACCTGTTCGCCGTTGTACCAGAACGTCAGCTCACCGTTCGATTCGGTCCTCTCCTCCACCTCGGCGGCGGGAACGTAGACGCCGCGGGAATCGGTGTAGGCATAGGCCTGGATATATCCCTGGTTGACCAGACGGTGGAACGGCTCGGACGAGGAGATGTGCCCGAGGTCGAAGAGGATCTTATGCCAGAAGCGGGCGTAGAGCAGGTGCAGCACAGCGTGCTCCTGCCCACCGACGTAGAGGTCGGCGCCACCGCGCGGTTTCGAGGCCCGCGGGCCCAGCCAGTACTTCTCGTTGGCGGGGTCGACGAGGCGCTCGTCATTGTGCGGATCCGCGTAGCGCAGCTGGTACCACGACGATCCGGCCCAGTTGGGCATCGTATTCGTCTCACGCTGGTAGGTCTTCGGACCGTCGCCGAGGTCGAGCTCGATGCTCGTCCATTCCTGATTCCGGCTCAGCGCCGGTTCGGGACGGCTGTCGGCATCGTCGGGCGCGTAGGTCCGCGGTGCGAAATCGTCGACTTCGGGCAGCTGAACGGGCAGCATCTCGTCGGGCAGAGCAATCGGGGTGCCGTTCTCGTCGTAGACGATCGGGAACGGTTCGCCCCAGTAGCGCTGGCGAGAGAACAGCCAGTCGCGCAGACGGTACTGGGTGGACTCGGTGGCCAGTCCTTTTCCGGCCAGCCATTCGGTGATCCGGGCCTTCGCCGCGTCGATCTCGAGGCCGTTGATGTCGATCTCGGCGTTGGCCGAGTTGATCATCACGCCGGTGCCGGTGAACGGCGCGTCCTCGTCGTGGTCGGCCGGAGGCTGCACGGTGCGGATATAGGGCAGCCCGAACGCCTTTGCGAAGTCCCAGTCACGGGCGTCTTCGGCCGGCACGGCCATGATCGCTCCGGTGCCGTATCCCATGAGCACATAGTCGGCGATGAAGATCGGAACCTGTGCCCCGGTGGCCGGGTTGAGCGCATAGGAGCCGGTGAAGATGCCGGTCTTCTCCCGGCTCTGCTGCCGGTCGGCGTCGGTCTTGGCCGCAGCGGCACGCTGGTAGGCGGCGATCGCCTCGGCGGGGGTGGCCTCTCCCCCGCGCCAGGACTCGGGGGTGGACTCATCCCAGACCTCAGCGGTCAGGTCGGCGACCTGCGGATGTTCGGGACTGAGGACGAGGTACGTGGCACCGAACAGAGTGTCCGGGCGAGTGGTGTAGACCTCGATGTCGCAAGCATCGTCGCCGGCGATGGGCAGGCGCAGCAGGGCGCCCTTCGACCGACCGATCCAATTGACCTGCATGGCGTGGATCGCATGCGGCCAGTCCAGCACGTCGAGGTCGTCGATGAGGCGGTCGGCGTACGCCGTGATGCGCATGTTCCACTGGCGCAGTCGGCGGGTGAAGACCGGGTAGTTCCCGCGCTCGGACAGACCCTCGGCGGTGACCTCTTCATTGGCCAGCACGGTGCCCAGCCCTGGGCACCAGTTGACCGGGGATTCGGAGACGTAGGCGAGGCGGTAGCCCTGCAGGACGTTCTCGCGCTCCGCCGGGCTCAGCTCCGACCAGGCGCGACCATCGGGTGTGGGGCGGGCACCGGAGGCGAACTGCTCGATGAGCGTGTCGATCGGTCGAGCCGCGCCTTTGGCCTCGCCATCGGGGGTGGTCGCCTCGGTGTCGTACCAGGAGTTGAAGATCTGCAGGAAGATCCACTGCGTCCATTTGACGAATTCGTCGTCGGTCGTGGCGAAGCGACGGCGCACATCGTGGGCCAGCCCCAGGCGACGCAGCTGCTCGGTCATGTTCGCGATATTGGCATCGGTGGTGATGCGCGGGTGCTGACCGGTCTGCACCGCGTAGAGATCGGCGGGCAGTCCGAAGGCGTCGTAGGACAGGGCGTGCATGACGTTGTGTCCGCGCATCCGCTGGTAGCGGCCGTAGACGTCGGTGCCGAGGTAGCCCAGCGGGTGGCCGACATGCAGTCCCACACCGGAGGGGTACGGGAACATGTCCATGATGTACAGGGACTCGCGCTCGCTGAGGTCGGCCGGCGGACCGTAGGGCGACGAAGCATCCTGGGAGTCGAGCTCGCCGAGGTCTCCGGTGGGGTTCGGGGTGTGGAACGTGCCCGATTCCTCCCAAGTGCGCTGCCAAGACTTCTCGATCTTTTCGGCCAGCGCCGCATCATAGCGGAAACCGGTCTCCTCAGGGTTCGTCGTCATTACCTTCCTTCGCAGAACAGACGTGAGCGGGTTCTGACCATCGTACTCTGAACGCCCCCTGATTCGACTTGGTTAGACTGCTCACAGGTCAGCGGACGCCGGTTATCTCGGCAAACGTGATCGATTTCACTGAGACCAGGCCGAACTGTAAGATAACCGAGCAGTAACTTACGTCCTCGAAGGAGACTCATGAGCTCAACGACCATGCCGCAGTCGTCAACACCCGTCGTCGGTTTCGAGGTCGATACCGCCTCGTCGACCACCGATATCTTCCTCAGCACAGTCGCTGAGAACCCCAGCCGCCCTCTGGTCGCCAAGCCCGACGGGGAAGGTTGGAACGAACTGACCGCGGCCGAATTCCTCGCTGAGGTCAAGGCGGCCGCGAAGGGGCTCATCGCCTTGGGCGTGGGAGTCGGTGACCGGATCGCGATCTTCGGCCCCACCTCCTACGAGTGGACGCTCAGCGACTATGCCATCTGGTACGCCGGCGGAATCTCCGTGCCGTTCTACGACACCTCTTCGGAGAGCCAGCTCAGCTGGATGCTCACCGACGCCGATGTCGCTCGTGGGCTCGTCGCCTCACGCGAGCATGCCGATCGGGTGCGGGCGGCGGCCGAGGCCGCCGGACGGGAAGAGCCGGCCCTGCGGGTCTGGGACGAAGGCGCTTTCGCCGATCTCACCGAAGCCGGCAAGGCCGTCACCGATGAGGACCTCGAAGCAGCCCGTTCGCAGGTCGGCTCCGAATCCGTGGCCACGATCATCT
Organism: Brevibacterium sp. MGP-B1; assembly: GCF_057766545.1. Classification (NCBI taxonomy): domain Bacteria; kingdom Bacillati; phylum Actinomycetota; class Actinomycetes; order Micrococcales; family Brevibacteriaceae; genus Brevibacterium; species Brevibacterium sp. MGP-B1. Next base: position 1,464,839 of record NZ_CM173407.1, read on the forward strand.
ACACCTCCGGCACCACCGGAAAGCCCAAGGGCTGTGTGCTCACCCACGCGAACTTCGTGCAGACGTCCCAGGCCGCGCGCCACCAGATCCCCAGCGTCCTCGACACGAAGATGCGCTGCCTGCTGTTCCTGCCGCAGGCCCACGTCTTCGCGCGGTTCATCGAGGTCCTGGCCATCAGCAATGGTGCTCTGCTGGCGCACCAGTCGGACCTGACGAAGCTCACCGACGCCATGGGCAGCTTCCGTCCCTCGTTCATCCTCGGCGTGCCCCGGGTCTTCGAGAAGGTCTTCAATTCCGCGCTGGCGACCGCTCAGGCAGGCGGCAAGGAAAAGATCTTCCGCCGTGCCGAGCAGGTCGCCGTCGCCTATTCGAAGGCACTCGACACCGGCAAGGTGCCGACCGGCCTCAAACTCCAGCACGCCCTGTTCGACAAGCTGGTCTATTCGAAGCTGCGCGCGGTCATGGGCGACAACGTCACGCATGCGGTCTCCGGCGGCGGTGCGCTCGGCTCGCATCTCGGCCACTTCTTCCGCGGACTGGGCATCATCGTCCTCGAAGGCTACGGACTCACTGAGACCACGGCTCCGATCACCGTCAACATTCCGGAGAAGTCGAAGATCGGAACCGTCGGCGTGCCGCTGCCGGGCGTCTCGGTGGCGATCGCTCCCGACGGTGAGATCCTGGCCAAGGGCGTGCCGGTCTTCCGCGAGTACTGGAACAACCCCGAGGCCACGGCCAAGGAGTTCCACGACGGCTGGTTCGGCACCGGTGACCTCGGCTCACTCGATGACGACGGGTACCTCACGATCAACGGCCGCAAGAAGGAGATCATCGTGACCTCCAGCGGCAAGAACGTCGCCCCGGCTCCGCTCGAGGATGTGCTGCGTCGCCACCCGATCATCGGCCAGCCGGTGCTCGTCGGCGAGAACCGCAAGTTCGTCTCGGCGCTGATCTTCCTCGATTCGGAGATGCTGCCGGGCTGGCTGAAGAACCACGATCTGCCGCAGATGAGTCTGCGCGAGGCCTCCGAGGACGATGCGGTCCAGGCCGAAGTGGCCAAGGCCGTCGACCAGATGAATAAGACCGTCTCGCGGGCCGAAGGGGTCAAGAAGTTCACAATCCTGCCGATCGAGCTCAGCGAGGAGAACGGCTACCTCTCTGCCAAGCAGTCGGTCAAGCGCCACCTCATCAATAAGGACTTCGCCGCCGAGATCGACGCGCTCTACGCCGGCTGACGCACAGCCGCTGCCGGCTGGGGCACAGTCTCTGAACTCAGCCTGCGGGGTACGGCCCGGGCACGGACTCGAACGGTCCGTCCCGGGCCGTCGTCGTCCCGCCTCGGCGAGGGCTTGCCTCAGCGTCGTAAGCTGAGGACAGAAGTCGAACTCATCGATCTCATTGGAGGCAGCGTCATGTCCGAGACCACCGATCACACTCCCAGCTACGTGACCGAAGGGGCGGAATTCAACCGGGATACGAACTACATCGACGATCGCATCCTCAACGATCCCAACGCTCAGTGGCCCGTCGAACCGGGCCGGTACCGCCTCGTCGCCGCCCGCGCCTGCCCGTGGGCGAACCGGACGATCATCGTCCGGCGCCTCCTCGGGCTCGAGGACGTCATCTCCCTCGGCATGCCCGGCCCCACCCACGATGCGCGGTCGTGGACGTTCGATCTCGACCCGGGCGGGGTGGATCCGGTGCTCGGCATCGAACGACTGCAGCAGGCGTTCTTCGCCCGGTACCCGGACTATCCGCGCGGAATCACCGTGCCGGCCGTCGTCGACGTGCCCACCGGCGTCGTCGTCACCAACGACTTCCCACAGATCACCGAGGACTTCTCCACCCAGTGGACCGAACACCACCGTGAGGGTGCCCCGAATCTCTGGCCCGAGGAATCACGGGAGGAGATGGAGAAGGTGATGCGCCATATCTACACGGAGATCAACAACGGGGTCTACCGCTGCGGTTTCGCCGGCTCCCAGGACGCCTACGAAGCGGCCTTCGACCGCCTATTCAACGCGCTCGATATCGTCGAGGATCGGCTCAGCCGGTCACGGTTCCTCATGGGTGAGACCATCACCGAGGCGGATGTGCGACTGTTCACGACGCTCGTGCGCTTCGATCCCGTCTATTTCGGTCACTTCAAGTGCAACCGGCAGCCGCTCACGGCGTTCGAGAACCTGTGGGGCTACGCCCGCGACCTGTACCAGACGCCGGGCTTCGGCGACACGGTGGACTTCGAGCAGATCAAACAGCACTACTACATCGTCCACCAGGATGTGAACCCGACCCAGATCGTGCCCAAGGGCCCCGATCTCTCAGGTTGGCTCAGCGATCACGGTCGCGACCGGAAGTTCGGCGGATCCCCCTTCGGCGAGGGGACCGCTCCCGGGCCGGTCAAGCCCGGCGAAGAGGTCACACCCGCGCATACGGCAGCGGCCTGGGTGAGCTGAGCCGAGGATTCACCTCAGGCCTCGAATTCTCCGGGCTCGATATGATCGTCTTCGGTCGTGTCGAGCCCGGCGGCTTTCTTCCGCCGCTGTTTGCGGATCTTGAACACGATCCACACGATGACGAAGACGACGACGGCGACGATGACGACGTTCTGGAAATAGCCTGCGTAGGTCTCGACGACCGACCAGTTCTCACCCAGGGTGAAGCCTGCGACGATGAGGATCGTGTTCCAGATCGCGCTGCCGGCCGTGGTCAGCAGCAGGAACTTGGTCAGGCGCATGTCCCGCATTCCGGCGGGGATGGAGATGAGCGACCGGAAGATCGGGATCATCCTCCCGAAGAACACGGCCTTGTCCCCGTGCTTGTCGAACCAGTCGACGGTCTTATGCACATCATCGACGTCGACCAACGGCATCTTCACCGCGATCCGGGCGATGCGTTCGATGCCGATCCACTTGCCCAGCGCCCACAGCAGAACCGCGCCGACGACCGAGCCGATCGTGGCGAAGACGATCGCGGCCACAATGTTCATCTGGCCTTGGCTGGAGGTGAATCCGGCCAGAGGCAGGACGAGCTCACTGGGGATGGGCGGGAAGATGTTGTCGAGGAAGACCATGAAGCCGACACCGGCCGGCCCCAGGGTCTCCATGATCGTCACGGTCCAGGCCGAGAACCCGCTGAGATTGTCCGCAGCGCTGCCGCCGGCGGCGAGGACATCGGCAGGGACTCCGCCGGCAGGCAGGCCGGCAAGGCTGTCGGTGGCAACGGGTGCGAAATCGGCAGTCGGAGCGAACGAATCAGTGATCGACATGGTCAAAAGTCTAGATAAGGGCGCGGCCCGCCGCTCACAGTACGCTCACAGCGGCTAGTGTGGAAACGAACACCTCAGACCGGAATACGAACGCACCTTGCGGATACGCATCGAAGGAGCACACACGTGGCACCTGCCAAAGTACTGGCCTCGCGCAACACCGTCGCTGAGGTCGGCCACAATGCCGTCAACCGACCCGGACCCGCCCACCTCATGCGCGCAGTCCAGCGTTTCGGACAGCGTCTGGGCAATCAGTTCGGTGCCGCGATCACCTACTTCCTCGTTCTCGCGGTCATGCCCATCGCTATGGTCAGCCTGGCGAGCATCGGCTTCGTCCTCGATGTCGCCCGCCCTGAGCTCCTTCCCGAGGTCACGAAGCAGATCGAGAGCTTCACCGCCGGCAACTCCTCGCTGACCGAGCAGCTCGAGAGCTTCCTCCTCGACTGGCAGGGAGTGGGAATCATCGGTATTATCACCGGCCTCTACACGGGTCAGGGATTCATCGGCAATCTCGGTGCCGCGGTGCGAGCCCAGCTGCACGACGACTTCGACGATGCCGTGCCGGAGAAGTCCTTCGTCAGCAAGGTCATCAACAACGTGATCACCCTCATCGGCCTCATCATCGGCCTCCTGCTGGCCGTGGCCCTCACGGTCGTCGGCACCGGCCTGCGCTCGATGATCGCCGACTTCCTCGGGCTCGGCGGATTCGCCGGCAGCCTGCTGTTCATCGTTCCGGTCATCCTCACGTTCGGAGCCGCCTGGCTGATCTTCTGGTTCCTGTTCACGATGCTGCCGGAGAAACCGGTGGACAAACAGGCGAAGAACCGCGGCTCGCTCATCGGCGCGACCGCGTTCCTCATCCTCATCAACTTCTCCACGGTGCTGGTCAACCTCTTCTCCGGGAACAAGGCCGCCGGTGTGTTCGGATCGATCATCGCGATCATGCTCACCCTCAACGTCTTCGCCCGCATCATCCTGTTCATCGCCGCGTGGATCGGCACGGCGAAACCACCGCGGCCGCGCGAAGAGGAACAGGAATACCGGTTCGTCGAACCGAAGGTGCAGGCGCAGAGCCTCGGCGCACTCATCACCGGTGCGGGAATCGTGGCGCTGACCCTGCTGGGCTTCAAACGGTTCGAGGAACGCCGGTCCGATCGCGAATAGGCGAGACGGTAGACTGTTGGCGCATCCGTTATAACTGACCGAGGGGACACGACCTTTGACTGACGCTACGACTGCTCGCCTGGACGATTGGGCGAAGAAGCAGACCGCCGCCGAAGAACTCATTCCGCTAGTCGGACGCCTGTACCGTGAGAACGACGTGCTGCTGACCCTGTTCGGGCGGTCGCTGCTGAACAAGTCGGTGACCGGCATGATCAAGGCGCACCGCTATGCTCGCCACTTCCTCGGCGAAGAGCTCGACATCCAGATCACCCACCGCATCGTCAAGGTGCTGTCGGGGCTCAACCTGGCACCGGCCCGCATCGATCTGGGCCGCCTCATCGAGAAGCTCGATGATCCGAACGCCGACGTCGACGCCTTCCTCGCAGCCGAGCTCGCCGAGGTCGTTCAGTCGCAGTCCGGCAAGGGCGAGGTCCGCGACGTCGTCCTCTACGGCTTCGGACGCATCGGTCGTCTGCTCGCCCGCATCCTCATCGATCGTGCCGGTGGGACCGGTATGCGTCTGCGTGCGATCGTCGTGCGCCGCAATGGGGAGAACGACATCGTCAAGCGCGCCTCCCTGCTGCGCCGCGATTCGGTGCACGGTGCGTTCGACGGCAGCATCGTCGTCGACGAAGAGAACAGCACCATCCAGGCCAACGGCACCCTCATCCAGGTCATCTACTCGAACGACCCGTCGGAGGTCGACTACACCGCCTACGGAATCAATGACGCCATCATCGTCGACAACACCGGAAAATGGCGTGACGAAGAGGGCCTGTCCAAGCACCTCGCGTGCCCCGGTGCATCGAAGGTCCTGCTCACGGCTCCCGGCAAGGGAGAAGTGAAGAACATCGTCTTCGGAGTCAACGACGACGCGATCCTCGACACGGACACCATCGTCTCGGCCGCTTCGTGCACGACGAACGCGATCACCCCGGTGCTCAAGGCCATCAACGACAAGTTCGGTGTCCGCAATGGCCACGTCGAGACGGTCCACTCGTTCACGAACGACCAGAACCTCATCGACAACTTCCACAAGGGCTCCCGCCGCGGCCGTGCCGCCGGCCTCAACATGGTCCTCACCGAGACCGGTGCCGCCAAGGCTGTCGCCAAGGCTCTGCCGGAGCTGGCCGGAAAGCTCTCGGGCAATGCGATCCGTGTACCCACCCCGAACGTGTCCATGGCGATCCTCAACCTGAACCTGGACAACGCCACCACCGTCGACGAGCTCAACACCTTCCTCCGCGAGGTGTCGATGCATTCGCCGCTGCGCAACCAGGTCGACTACGTCACCTCCCCCGAGCTCGTGTCCACCGACCTCGTCGGCTCCAAGCGGGCCGGTGTCGTCGACGGTCTGGCCACGATCGTCGATGAGGACCGCGTCGTCGTCTACGTCTGGTACGACAACGAATTCGGCTACTCCTGCCAGGTCGTGCGCTGCGTGGCCAAGATGGCCGACGTCGACGTCCCGGCATTTCCCTGATATCGCCGAGGCGGCCCACCGAAACGCTCGGATGAGCGTTCGGTGACCGGCTGAGACAGGCGCCCGGAGTCTCACGACGCCGGGCGCCTTCGTCATTCACCTCCGTCGCCGTCCCGCACCCTTAGCCGCAAGATCTACAGTTCGGGCCATAGCCCGGTGGGAATGACAGAACCTCCCGCAGGAACGAGAGGTTCTGCCGGCAACGAGGTGTTCTGCTCACTTCGCGGCGTCGGACTCCATGGCCTCATGCAGCCAGATCGGGGTGAAGGTAGCGAATCGCTCCGCCAGATCATCGTCGCTGTCGAGGATCACGGCGAGTCGGTCATCGGCATTCGCCAGTTCATTCGCCCAGATGGGCCCCAGGCAGGCCAGCAGCAGGCAGGCGATGACGACGGCGCCGGCCAGGATCGGAGTCTCAGCCCACAGCAGCATGCCGAACAGGATGCCGACGATGGCGAAGCCCACCGCCACGGCGAGCCCGGCGTTCCGCGTCCGCGGCGCCTTGGCACGAGCCGGTCGCGACGCAGCGATCGAGTCGAGCACGTCCCGGTTGATCCGCGTCCAGGCGATGATCGCGCCCAGCGCGCAGACGATGCCGATCATGATGAGGCTGAACGCCGAGAACAGCAGCACCGCATCGATGTGATCGCCTTGGGCTTGGACGGCGGCCCCGAGTCCGGCGACGAGCATCGCCAGGGCGAGCACCAGCATGCTCAGCAGACGTGCACGCCGCACGGCGATGAGTTCGGCGATCACCCTGGCCAGGAACACCCGCTGCGCCGCGGGGTCGTCGGCCTGGCTCACCGCACGTACCCGAGCTTCTTGTCCACGGTGTGCGGGAACTGCTCCCCGGCCAGATACTGTTCGAACAGGCGATGGAACTGCTCGGCCAGTCGCATTCTCCACCCGTCGGTATCGCCGCTCATATGCGGGGTGATGATGACGTTGTCCATCGACCACAGAGGATGCCCGGCGGGCAGCGGCTCTTCGTCGAACACGTCGAGTCCGGCCCCGCCGATCTGCCCGTCGCGCAATGCGGTGACGAGCGCGTCGGTGTCGACTGTGTCTCCGCGTCCGACATTGATGAACACGGCGGTGTCGTCCATGGCGGCGAACGCCTCGGCGCCGATGAGCCTCTCGGTCTTCTCCGTCAGCGGTGCGATGTCGATGACCCAGTCGAATCCGGCCACGTGCTCGGGCAGAGTGGCGGAGTCGATGACCTCACCGAAGTCGGCGTCGCCGCTGCGGGCGCGCGATCCGGCTCCGGTGACGTCGATGTCAACGGCCTTCAGCAGGCGTGCGATGCCTCGACCGATGGCTCCGGTGCCGACGATGAGTGCCTTGGTGCCGGCGATGTCGCGGGTCGACCGGCGATTCCACCTGCCCTCCGCTTGGTCGTCGAGCGAGCCGATCGAGCTCTTCGCGTGCATGAGGATGTAGCTGAGGACGAATTCGGCGATCGGGCGGTCGAAGATTCCGCGGGCGTTGGTCACCGTCACCGGCGAATCGACCAACTCGTCGAAGAGGAGCGAGTCCACGCCCGCTGCCGCGGCATGGACCCACTCGAGTCTGTCGGCGCTGCCATAGGCGTCCTTGAGTGCGGTGGAGAAGAAATCCCACATCAGCAGCACATCGGTGCCGGGCAGCGCCTGGGCAAGGGTCGACGCCTCGGCGATGCGCAGTTCGATCCCGTCCCGCTCCCCCAGATCAGTGATCAGTGCGGGGATCTCGGTCCCGGGTGAGTTGAGTATGGTCAGTACCGTCATTCCTCGGCTCCTTGGACAGTGGGCTTTCTGCCACACTAACCGATGAAGTCTCTGCCGGGGTGGAAACCGGCGCGGACACGACACCCGCGCGCTCTGCTTCGACATCGAGGCTCTCGCGCTTCGCCGCTTCGTTCTTCAGGGTCTGCGCCAGCGGAGTGTTCGGCAGGAAGCAGAGGAAGACGAAACCGAGGACGGCCAGCGGAGCCACCCACAGGAACAGGGGCACGAGGGCGTCGTTGTAGGAGGTGATGATGAGTGAGTGCATCGGCTCCGGCAGCTTCGACACGATCTCCGGGGTCAGCCCCGTCGAGGAGATCTTGGGCATGTGCCCGTGTGGGGCCGCCTTCGCGATCTCCGTGATTCCGGACTTGATGTTGTCCATGAGCCGCTGGGTGAACACGGATCCGATGAAGGCCATGCCGAGGGTGGCACCGACCTGACGGAAGTAGTTGTTCGACGCGGTCGCGGTGCCGACCATGGACACCGGGAAGGCGTTCTGGACGACGAGGACGAGTGTCTGCATGCTCAGGCCCAGTCCGAGTCCGAGCAGCGCCAGGCAGCCGATGGTCTCCCAGGCCGAGCTCTCGGCCTTCAGCTGGGAGAGCAGAACGAGCGAGGCGGCCATGATGAGGATTCCGGTCAGCGGGTACTTCTTGTACTTGCCGGTGCGGGAGACGATGAAACCGACGAGCGTCGAGGACACGAGCATGGTGCCCATCATCGGCACCATCATCAGCCCGGCGACGGTGGCGTCGATTCCGTGGACCATCTGCAGGTAGGTCGGCATATAGGAGAGCACACCGAACATGCCGATGCCGACGAAGAGGCCGGCGATCGTGCACAGCAGGAAGTCGCGGTTGGTGAACAGGTGCATCGGGATGACCGGTTCGCTGACCTTGAGTTCGACGACGACGAAGGCGACTGCGGCGATGATTCCGGTGACGATGAGCCCGTTGATCTGCCAGGAGCCCCATTCGTAGTCGTGTCCGCCCCAGGCGGAGGTGAGAACGATGCAGGAGGTGACGATCGAGATGAGCGCCATGCCGATGACATCGATCTTCGGACGAGGGCCGGCACCCTTGGTGTGCTTGGGCACCTTGAGGAACACGGCGGCGGCGATGAGGGCGATGATGCCCAACGGGAAGTTGATGGCGAAGGCCCAGCGCCAGCCGGGTCCTTCGGTCAGCCAGCCGCCGATCAGCGGTCCGGCCACGGACGACACGGCGAAGGCGGAGCCCATGATGCCCATGTACTTGCCGCGTTCGCGGGCGGGGACGACGGAGGCGATGATCGACTGCGAGAGGATCATCATTCCGCCGCCGCCGATGCCCTGGAGCACGCGACCGAAGATCAGCGTCGACATCTCATTCGCGATGAGGGCGAAGACCGAGCCGAGCAGGAAGCAGCAGATGGCGAACATGAACAGCGGCTTGCGTCCGAACAGGTCGCCGACCTTGCCGTAGACGGGCATCATGATCGTCGAAGCGAGCATGAATGCGGTCGAGACCCACAGCATCTGGTCGACGCCGTCGAGTTCGCCGACGATCGTCGGCAGCGCGGTCGCCAGCACCGTCTGGTTGAGCGAGAACATGAACATCGCGATCATCAGGCCGACGAAGAGCAGAATGATCGCCGAGGTGGCCATCGGCTCTGTCTGTGCGTCGGGTCCCGCGGGGGCGGAGTTCTTCGAGGTGGTTGCCGTCATCGTCTTCTCATCGGTTTCGTGGTTGCTTCTCATCACAGCTTTCGTCATGGCAGTCGGTCCAGGACCTTGCGGAACAGGTTCAGGGAGTCTTCGAAGATCGCTTGGGTGCCGCCTTTGTCCTCGACCGCCTCCGGATCGGCTTTGATCACCTGTCCCGCATGATTGAGCGGGACCCGGCAGAGCTGGGTGAGCATGCGCGCACTGCGCCAGGCGGAGTCCTCCGAGGAGAACTCCTGGCCGAGGTGTCGCAGTCGGTCGAGCACGTGACCGGTGACGATCTCTTCGAGTTCTTCTGCCCGGTCGAAGCTCTTGCTCACGAGTTCCGGATACAGCGCGAAGAGGCGGCGGCGCCGCGCCGGAAGTTTCGGATCGACGGAGCCGACGAGCAGCGCTTCGCGGACGAAGCGCGCCGTGTCCTCGGCCAGCGTGTCGAGCCCGGAGGGGCTGTGCACATAGTCGAAGGCGAGGCCCTCATCGACGCCGACATCGGCTCCGAGGCCGACGATCGCGTCCTCCTTCGTCTCGAAGTAGTTGAAGAAGGTGCGTGTGGACACCCCCGCGTCGGCGGCGATCGTCGCCACGGTGGCACAGGCCAAGCCGTCTTCGAGCACGCGAGTGATCGCCGCTTCATGGAGGGCGTTGCGAGTCAGGCGCGCCTTCTTCGAGCGCAGGGATTCTTCAGCGGGCATAGGTACATTTTGCACCACATGCAAACTTTCACCAACTGCAAATCTGCAATTGTGCACTATTTCACTGTGCGCAGCCTTTCACATGAGCATCTTCAGCCGTGCCCGGTGCTGCTCGAGGGTCTGCAGCTGACCGAGCAGTGCTGCCTGACCTGCTCCGTCGGCGGTGTCCTGGCGCTGCAGGCGGGAGTGGAGTTCCTTGGCGATGCGTTCGAGGTCGTAGTCGAAGAGGCGGGCGACGATCCCGCGGGCGAACCGATCGATCCCGTCTCCCTCGATGACCGGCAGCGGGGTCACGAGCAGCTGGGCCACATAGGGCTTGAGGTCCTCGGCTGCGGCGTCGAGCACGCGTTCGGCCCATTTCGACTGAGCCGTGCCGGCTGCGCCCAGTCCCCCGGCCTGTCTGATGGCGTCCTGGATCCGCCGGTAGCCCGGGTGTTCGAAGGCCTTCGCGGACAGCGAGTCGAAGAGCTTCGCATTGACCACCTCCGGATGTTGGAGGGCGACCATGAGAGCGCCCTTCTCCGTCTTCAGCCGGGCGGGGCTGATCGGGGCCGAGAGGTTGGAAACGTCGGGGCGTTCGTCGTAGACGTATTCGATGCTGCGCTCATCGGAGACCTCCCCCGCCGAGGCGGGACCGGGCCCGCGTGCGCCCCCGGACGGGACGGCCCCCGGCTGGGCACCCGGATCGGCCCCCTGTCCCGTACCGGGTCCATGCCCCGAGCCGGGTGTGGCCGGCGACGAGGGGGCGGGTGTGCTCGGTGCCGGCGGCGGGCCGTCGCGGTAGGACGACTGGCGGGCGGGCGCCTCGGCGGGCTGGCGGTTCTGCTTCGGTTGGCGGGCGGCGGTGCGGACCGCGGCCTCCACCTCGTCGATATCGACGCCGATGCGACCGGCGACGAACCGGTAGTAGTGGGAGAGGCTGTTGCGGTCACGGATGTCGGTGAGCACCTCGGCGGCGGCGCGGACCGCGGAGATCCGTCCTTCGACGGTGTCGAGGTCGAAGCGGGAGATCGCGGTGGTGATGACGAACTCGAAGAGCGGCTTGCAGCCGTCGATGAGTTCGCGCAGGGCCGCGTCGCCCTTCTGCATGCGCAGATCACAGGGATCGAGGCCATCGGGTTCGACGGCGACGAAGGTCTGGGCGGTGAACAGGTTCTCGAATTCGAAGGCTTTGAGCGCAGCCTTCTGACCGGCGGCGTCGCCGTCGAAGGTGAAGATCACCTGTCCGGTCGGATCGTCACCGAGGAGGCGGCGGATGATCTTCACGTGTTCGGCGCCGAAGGCCGTGCCGCAGGTGGCCACGGCCTGGTCGACTCCGGCGAGGTGGGCGGCCATGACGTCGGTGTAGCCCTCGACGACGACGACGCGTTTGGTCTTCGCGATGGACTTCTTCGCCAGGTCGAGTCCGTAGAGAACCTGATTCTTGTGATAGAGAGCGGTCTCGGGAGTATTGAGGTACTTCGGTCCCTTGTCATCGTCATAGAGTCGCCGGGCGCCGAAGCCGATGGTCCGGGCGGTCATGTCCTTGATCGGCCAGATCACCCGACCGCGGAACCGGTCGTAGATTCCGCGGCCGCCCTCGCTGGCCAGGCCGCCGGCGAGGATCTCCTCATCGGTGAAGCCTGCCTTGCGCAGATGGCCCGTCAGGGCATCCCAGGATTTCGGGGCGAACCCGATGCCGAACTCCCGGCTCGACTCGGCGGGAAAACCGCGGCCGGACAGGAACTCGCGGCCGATCTGCCCGGCCTCGGACTCGAGGGCCTGGGCGAAGAAGCGTCCCGCGACCTCGTGCATCTCCAGCAGCCGCTGTCTGCGGCTGGCCTGTTCCCGGTCCGGGCCCTTCCCGTCCTCGTAGCGCAGGTGCATTCCGGCCTTGCCGGCCAGCGTCTCGACGGCTTCGACGAAGCTGAGCTGTTCGACCTTCTGCAGGAAGGTGAACACGTCTCCGGACTCACCGCAGCCGAAGCAGTGGTACATCCCGACCTGCGGACGCACCGTGAACGACGGAGTCTTCTCGTCGTGGAACGGGCACAGTCCTTTGAGGGATCCGATGCCCGCGGTCTTGAGGGTGACGAACTCCCCGATCACCTCGTCGATGCGGGTGCGGCTGCGCAGTTCGTCGATGTCCTCGCGTTTGATGAGCCCGGCCATGGTCTAGAGCCGATCCTCCGCTCCGGCGTTGAGGTGGTGGTACAGGGCCCAGGCGGAATGGTCGGTCAGAGAGGCGATCTGGTCGACGATGACGCGCAGCCGTGCGGAGTCGTCGGCGGCCGCGGCGTGGTCGGCGCGGAACATCGGATCGAGCTTGTCCGGTGACTGCGAGTACCATTCGGCGAGTTCGCTGATGACCGCCGCCTGGATGTCATGCAGCCGCAGACGATCCTCGGCGACCATCACCGTCAGCGTGGCCATGCCCTTGAGCACGGCGATCTCGACCATGGTCGCCTCGGGGACGACGAGTGAGGCCGAATATCGGGCGAGGGGCTCCCAGCCGTATTCCTCACGGGTCGCGGATTCCGCGGCGCCGACGAAGCGCCCGATGAGCTGACTCGTCATGTGTTTGAGGCCGGCCTGAGCACGTCGGGATCCGTCGAAGGCCTCCTTGGGCCAATAGGCGGCGGCCTGCAGTCGGCCGAGTGCCTTGTCCATCTCCGCATCGGTGGTCTCCGGCAGGTACCACTGACGGGTGATGTCGAAGAGTTCGGCACGCCGCTCATCGGCGGCGAAGTCGGCAAGGTCCAGATGGCCTGCGACGATGGCGTCCTCGACATCGTGGACGGAATAGGAGATGTCGTCGGCCAAGTCCATGACCTGGGCTTCGATGCATTTCTGGCCGTTGTCGATGCCGTCGCGGTAGAAGTCGAAGACAGCCCGGTCGTCATCGTAGACACCGAATTTGCGCACCCCGGAGTCGCGGCGACCGGCCGTGGCTTCGGCTCGGGGCCATGGGTACTTCGTCAGTGCGTCGAGGCTCGCGCGGGAGAGGTTGAGGCCGGCCGGGCGACCGTCATCGGCGATGACCTTCGGTTCGATCCGGGTGACCAGACGCAGGGTCTGGGCGTTGCCCTCGAAGCCGCCGATGTCTGCACACAGGGCATCGAGAATCGTCTCACCATGGTGGCCGAAGGGAGGGTGTCCGAGGTCGTGGGACAGGCAGGCGGTGTCGACGATATCGGGATCGCAGCCGAGGTAGCGGGCGAGTTCGCGGCCGACCTGGGCGACCTCGAGGGAGTGAGTGAGACGGGTGCGGACGAAATCGTCCGTGCCCGGGGACACGACCTGGGTCTTCGCGCCGAGCCGGCGCAGTCCGGAGGAATGGAGGACGCGGGCTCGGTCGCGTTGGAAGGCCGAGCGCCGCGGATTCTTCGCCGGTTCGCTCACCCACCGCTCCTCGTCCCACGACGAGTAGACCGCCACGGTCCCCGTCCCCACCGAGGTGTGCGGGTGAGTGTCGAAGGGCATTCTCATCCTCCTGAGATGTCGAGTTCGGCCTCCGACAGCAGCGACTTCCCGCTGGGATCGAAGATGCGGGAGTCCAACCAGCCTTCGGGCAGGTGCGGCTTCTTCGGCCGGGTGGTGCGGCCGCGGGACCCTTCAGCGGCTTCTCCCGGGTAGGGCGCGGTCTTGTCGAGCTGGTCGAGCAGTCCGGCGAGTTCCTCGAGCGAGGAGACCATGGCCAGCTGGCTGCGCAGCTCTCCCCCGACGGGGTAGCCCTTGAAGTACCAGGCGATGTGTTTGCGCAGGTCACGGACGCCGAGGAATTCGTCCTCGAAGTGATCGACGAGGTATTCGCCGTGTTTGTACACGGCACGAGCCACCTCGGCGAGTCCGGGACGGTGGCGTTCGTCGCTGCCGTTCAGCGCGTTCGCGAGGTCGCCGAACAGCCACGGCCGTCCCTGGCAGCCGCGCCCGATGACGACGCCGTCGCAGCCGGTCCTGGCCATCATGTCCAGGGCATCCTCGGCGGCGAAGATATCACCGTTGCCGAGCACCGGAACGGTGTCGCCGAGGTGGTCCTTGAGCCGGGCGATCGCGTCCCAGTCCGCGGTCCCCGAGTAGAGATCGGCCGCGGTGCGGCCGTGCAGTGCGACGGCGGCGACGCCGGCGTTGCGCGCGGTCTCGGCGGCGTCGAGGAAGGTCGTATGGTCGGCGTCGATGCCTTTGCGCATCTTCACGGTCACGGGCACGTCCCGGCGGGCCGCCTCGGTGACGGCCGTGGTGACGATGGACGTGAACAGGTCCTGCTTCCACGGCAGCGCGGAGCCGCCGCCTTTGCGGGTGACCTTGGGGACGGGGCAGCCGAAGTTGAGGTCGATGTGATCGGCGCGGTCCTCTTCGACGAGCATCCGCACGGCCTGGCCCATGGTCACCGGGTCGACTCCGTAGAGCTGGACGGAGCGTGGAGTCTCATAGGGCTCGTGGTGGATGATGCGCATCGTCTTCGGATTGCGCTCGACCAAGGCCCGGGTGGTGACCATTTCGGTCACGTACAGGCCGGCTCCGTATTCGCGGCACAGACGGCGGAAGGCGGTGTTCGTGATTCCGGCCATGGGCGCGAGCACGACGGGCGAGGACAGCTCGATGGGCCCGATACGCAGGGCAGTTTCGGGCTTCGGGGATGCGGCTTCTGGGGCAGGGCTGATGACACTCACGTAACCATTATCCCAGTCAAGTCAAAATCGCACATTCGTCTGCCTCTCCCGCCGCCTCGGCTCGTCCTTTTCGTCTCAACTCAGTCAACGGCTTCCGTGCGCAGAAATTCCCGCACGTCCCATTCGGTGTCGACGGAGAGCTCGGCGGCGAGCCGGTCGTCGTGGGTGACGATCACCATGGCCCCGCCGAATCCTTCGAGAGCGGTCACCAGCGCCTCGAGCGACGACAGGTCGAGATTGTTGCCCGGTTCGTCGAGGATGAGCAGCTGCGGAGCCGGGTCCTGGAGGAGCCCTGAGGCCAAGGCGACACGGAAGCGCTCCCCTCCGGACAGGGTCTGACAGATCTGGTCGGTGCGTCCGGCGCGCAGTCCCATGGCCGCGAGCACCTCGTGGACGCGGTGCGGGTCGAGCTGCGGATTGCCCGCGCGCACTGCCTCCATCACCGTGAGCTCCCCCGGCAGTCGGTACTGCTGATCGAGGTGAGCCGTCGGCGCGGAGACGGTGATGGCGAGGTCGCCGAAGAGTGCGGCGACCGGCGGACCGGTTTCGGCCCCGACGTGTCCCTCGACCGTGTCGCCCGTGCCCTCGCCCTGCCCGTCCTGGCCGTTGGCAGCCGCCAAGATCGCTGCCAACAGGGTCGACTTCCCCGCCCCGTTCGGTCCGGTCAGCCGGATCCGCTCCGGACCGACGATCGTCTGCGGACGTTCGGACCTCGCCGAGGCGGCCGCGGAGATCTCGAGGACCCGTTTGCTCGCGTGGACCTGAGTGTCCGGCAGGTCGAGGCGGACGCTCGAGGACCGGCGCAGCGCATCCTTGGCGTTGGTGACTTCGTCCCAGGCAGCCGCCTCGTCGGCGGCTTTGTCGCCGCGTCGCTTGGCCGCAGACTTCTCCGCGAAGTGAGCCATGGCGTTGGCTGCGATCCGGGGACGACGCCTATTCAGTTTGTCCTTCGCCCCCTTCTGCTCGCTGCGAGCGAGTTTCGTCTCCAGCTCGATCCGCTGTCGCTTCTCGATCTGGTGGGACTTCTTCGCATCCGTGACCTTCTGCTGCTTCGCCTCCTCCTCCGCGGCGACCATGGCTTCGTAGTCGTCGAAGTTCCCTCCGTAGACCCGCAGCCGGTCGGTCATCTCGATGATCGAGGTCATATGCGACAGCAGCGTGCGGTCGTGGGAGATGACCAGGGTCGGTCCGCGCCGGTCGGTGAGCAGGGACGTCAGCAGAGCCCGCCCGTCCTCATCAAGGTTGTTGCTCGGCTCGTCGAGGATCAGCCACGCTTCACCGACCAGTGCCGCTCGGGCCAGTCCGATGCGTGTGGCCTGTCCACCGGAGAAGCTGCTCAGACTCCGATCGAGATCGCTGACACTCATTTGCAGACCGAGTTCGGACAGCGCCGCCAGGGCTCGCTCTTCGATATCCCAATCGTCGCCGATGAGGTCGAAGTCGGCCCCCGTCGCCTCTCCGGCCAGGGCGCGGCCCAGCGCTTGTCGGACGGGGGCGATGTCCAGTGCGGCATCGACCCGCTGCGTCGAATGCGGCAGCAGCTGGTCGATGTAGACGGCGCCATCGGCACCTGTGACGGTTCCTGACGAGGCACTCAGCCGACCGGCGAGGATGCGGGCGAAGGTGGATTTGCCGATTCCGTTGTCGCCGACGAGTCCGACGAGGTCGGCAGGGATGGTGGCGGTGAGTCGGGAGAAGATCTCGGTATCGTCGCCGAGGCGGTAGTCCAGTTCGGACACAGTAATTGCTGCAGGCATGAGGGTCCTCATTTCGTGTACGCAGAAGCGCTGCGGGCCCGTGGCACCCGCAAGTCACGGTATGAGGATTCACTTCACAGCAGAGACGTCCTTCGTCGGAAATGGAACATATCCATGATCGCCGAGGCGGCTCACCCGGTCAAGACCACCCCTTATTGCTACCTGACGGCGGCTCAGCAACCTGGCGCGAGGTTGCTGAGCTGTGTTGTCTCATGACGTTGCTGACAACCTGACTCATGACGTTGCTGACAGTATGTCTCAATACGTTGTTGACACACTTCGGGCCATGCCTGAAGCCCTTTCACTAGCCAAACGCCGCGCGATCATCGACTTCGACCCCAACGCACCAGACTCACCATCGATCACCGAGTTCTGTCGCCAACACGGCATTACTCGAGCGTCGTTCTACGCAATCCGCAAACGCTACAAAACCGAGGGACTACAGGCACTCCACGCTCGTTCATCGGCACCGAAGAACACCGTGCGAATCTACGACCGGGCCACCACCGATCTCGTGTTGAAGATCCGCACCGAACTCGAGTCCACCGGGTGGGATGCCGGACCGAAATCGATCTGGTATCACGGCGTCGATACCGGACAATTCAGCGAACCCATCCCATCGGTGGCCACGATCGGACGGATTCTTTCCAACTCCGGGCGAGTGAAGGCGAACCCGAAGAAACGTCCCCGATCATCATTGATCCGATTCGTCCGCGCCAACGCCATGGAACTGTGGCAACTCGACGCTTTCGAATTCCCACTCACCGGCAGTGACACCAAGATCACGGTGTATCAGCTCCTCGACGATTCCACCCGCTTCGACGTCGGCACACAAGCCTTCCACGGCGTGGAAAACGGCAATCATGCGATCAAGACGATCTCTGACGCCATCGCCAACTATGGGGTGCCTCAAGAGATGCTGACCGATAACGGTAACGCCTTCAATGGCAACCGTCAGGGTTGGGTCGTGGCCACTCAGCTCTTCCTCGCTGACTATGGGTGCCGAGGAATCTCTGGCAGGCCCGGACACCCACAAACCCAGGGGAAGAACGAACGTGGCCACCAAACACTGCTGAATGTCCTCAGGGCCCACAGACCCCGCAGCCTCGCTGAAGCGCGGAAAGTGGTCGCGATGTTCCGCGACCGCTACAACTATCATCGCCGGCATCAGTCACTGCCAGGCGATATGAATCCTCATCAGGCCTGGCAGGCAGCAATCCACACCCCTTCGGACGGTACGCCGATCCCGCATACTGAAGTCGAAGCGATCGCACGTGAATACGCTCAACGACGACGCGCCCAAGCCGCGATGAACGAGCCACGCGTCGACGAGAAGTCAGTCGGTGAACCTCTCCAGACCGCGGCTGACTCGGTGCCAGACCGTGTCGTCATCGCTTCTGGCAATGCGCAGATCTATTTTCAAGCAGTTGGACTCGGAGTACCGAGATCATTGGCCGGCACCTATCAATCAGTCGTCACTGACGACTTCTACGCACTCTTCGATCCCACCACTGGTGAGGAAGTGGTGTACTTCCCGCTTCCGATCCGCACCGCGGAAACACAGAGACGATATCCGCTGTGGAGAGTCGTCGGCGCCAGGATCCGTGGAGCCACGGATGTGTGGTTGAAGAAGCAACGGGACTACATGCTCATGCACTTCCCCGGCGAGGCCCCGCCTGATTGAACTGTCACGAAATGCCGCTGACAACCTCGTTCGTTTGGTGTGAGCAACCTATGGAGTCAGGTCGTTCACAACCTAGTGAGCGAGGTTGTCAGCAACGTATTGAGTGAGGTTGTCAACAAGGTCGCGAGTTTCCACACGAGGTTGCTGAGCCGCCGTCAGGTAGCAATAAGGGGTCAGGCAGGTTCAGACGATGATGAGCATGAGTTCGGCGGGCTCGTCGTGAGAGTTGGCCAATTGGTGCGGAACGTCACCGGGAGCCTGGGCGCAGTCGCCGGCGTGCAGGGTCGTGCGGCGGTCGATGGTGACGACCTCGATGCTGCCCTTGAGAACGAAGAAGCTCTCACGCGAACCGCTGCGGTGGGCGGCGAAGGCCGAGGTCTCGCTGCGCGGATCGAGGCGGTAGTGCACGACATCCATGTTCTCGATCGCCGAAGGCAGATCCCGCCGCCAGACCCCCTTCCCGAAGGTCGAGGTCGTGGGGATCGCCTCACTGCGGGTGATCGTGACTTCCGGAGCGGCCAGCAGTTCGCCGACGTCGACGCCGAGGGCGCGGGAGAGGCCCATGGCGTTCGATACCGATGTGTCCTGCTCGCCCCGTTCGATCTTCGACAGAGCGGCGCGGGACAGTCCCGCCCTCACCGCGAGCTCGTTGAGGGTGAGGTTGTTGTACTTGCGCCGGGCTCTGATGCGGGCGCCGAAGACACGTGCGCCGAGATCCTCTTCTTTCGCCATTGGAGCATCATATTCTATTCTTGGATCATAGAATCACATCTCACAAAGGAAACTTCACCCTATGGCGGCAGTGCTGGCTCTCACTCCGATCCTCATTGCCATCGTCCTGCTCCTGTTCAAGCAGAGTTCCTGGGTCGCCGCTCTCGCCGGCGCCGTGCTCGCGGCCGGTCTCGTCGCCTTCGTCTTCCCCACCCCCGCCTCGGTGTTGGTGGAATCGGGGATCGACTACTTTCCGCTCATCCTCGAGGTCGCGCTCATCCTGCTCTTCGGCATGCTGCTCGCCCGACTGCTCGAGTCCGCAGGGTCGATGTCGCAGATCTCGTCCTGGGTCGAGTCGCTGTCACCGGGTCGCCCCCTCGGGGTCGCGCTCGTCGTGTTCGGCATCGTGCCCTTCGCGGAATCGGTCACCGGCTTCGGCATCGGCGTCACCGTCGGGGTGCCGATCCTGCGTCATCTCGGCTGCACCCTGCGGCAGTCCGCGGTCCTCGGCCTCCTCGGTCTCATCGCCGTGCCGTGGGGCGCCCTGGGACCGGGCACCACCGTCGCAGCGGCGCTGGCCGGGCTGGACGTCGACGAGCTCGGTCTGGCCACGGCGTGGATCAATGCGATTCCGGTCATCATCGTCGCGATCGCTGTGGTCGCGATCATGCGACCGTCCGCCGCCTCGGCGCTGGGGATCATCGGTTCGGGCGCACTCATGTGGGCGGGGATCCTCGCCTCCAGCTCTGTCATCGGCATGGCCCCGTCGGGGATCATCGGCTCCCTGATCGTCATCCTCCTCGTCGGTGCGCTGTTCATGATCCGCAAGAGAGCCACGGGGCTCACGCGCCGCCTCGGCGTGGCGGTTCTGCCCTACGGGGTGCTCACGGTCGGGCTGCTGTTGGCTCGGGCTCTGCATGCCGCGCTGCCGTCGACGGTCACGCAGATCATCGCCTCTCCCCCGTTCTGGCTGGCCGCCGCCTGCCTCATCGCCGCCATCACCGTCGCCGGCAGACGCGATGTCACGGTTGCGGCGTTGCGTTCCTGGGTTCCCATCGGCGTCGGCACCGCCGCATTCATGCTCATGGGTTGGATCATGACGACGACGGGGATGAGCGAGGCGATCGGTTCGCTGCTGCCGGCCGGGCTCATTCTGCTGACTCCCTGGCTGAATTCCATCGGAGCGGTGCTCACCGGGTCGAACACTGGAGCGAACTCGATGTTCACCGGCACTCTGACCGCGGCCGCCGCATCATCGCAGGTTTCGGCCCTGCCGGTCGTCGCGGCCGGAAACGCGGCAGGATCGCTGGCCGCTCTCGCCGCTCCCCCACGGGTGGCGATGGCTGTGCAGATCGCCGATTCATCGGTGGCCGCCTCGGCGAAGGACATCTCCTGGGTGCAGGGCCGAGCACTCGCGGTGGCGGGGATCAACGCCCTGGCCCTCGGCCTGTGGATCCAGTTCTTCGTCTGATCGTCGCCGGCGAGTTCGGCTCGGGGATGCGGACGGAGACTGCCGAGGCGGGGCGGACTGCGCCCGAGGCGCTGCCGCGGAATGCCTCAGACGCGGATGATCTCACGCGGGAAATGGGTGAACGGTTCGCAGCCGGTGTCGGTGATGAGCACCGGTTCCGAGAGCTCGATTCCGTAGCCGTTCATCCACATTCCGCCGATGAGGTGGAAGGTCATTCCCGCCTCGAGGATCTGGTCGTCCTCGGTGCGGATCGAGATCGTCCGCTCGCCCCAGTCGGGCGGGTAGCCGATCCCGATCGAGTACCCCAGGCGACTGGGTTTCTCCAGTCCCGACAGGGCGAGCACGCGATTCCAGGTGCGGGCGAGTTCCGCGGTGGGCACCTCGGGGGCGGCGACGTCGAGGACCGCGGACAGCGCCTCGGCGACCACGCCTTCGAGACGGACGAGCTCCTGCTTCGGTCGCCCGGTCACCGCGGTGCGGGCCAGCGGAACATGGTAGCGGCGGTGGACTCCGGCGAGTTCGATGCTCACCGATTCGTCGCGTTCGAACTTCCGATCGGTCCAGCTCAGATGCGGGGTGTCCGCGCTTTCTCCGGTGGGCATGAGCGGGACGATCGAGGGATAGTCGCCCCAGACTCCGTCGCCTCCTCGGGTCTGGGCTTCGGAGATCGCCGCCGCCACTTCGTTCTGGCCGACGCCGACGCCGATCGCGCCCAGTGCCGCGTCCATGGCGGCGGTGGTCACCTTTGCGGCCTTGCGCATGAGCGCGATCTCCGCCGGAGACTTGACCGCGCGGATCCAGTTGACGAGTTCGAAGGAGTCGACGAGGCGCCATTCGGGCACGCCGTTGACCAGGGCCCGGAAGGCTCGCGGGGAGAAGAAATGCGAATCCATCTCAACCCCGACCGGAGAAGTCGAGGCACGGGCGACCTCCCACCGCTGGCGCAGGGCGAAGGCGACCCAGTCGAAGGGGTGGATATGCGGACGCTGCACATAGCGTTCGGGATAGCCGACGATGTCCTCGGGCGGCAGCCAGGAGGTATGCGAGGCTCCCCGTGCGTCCATATCGCGCATGAACAGCGTCATCGGTCCCGACGACGGCACGAAGAGCAGCTGCGGGGTGTAGAACGACCACGCGTTGTAGCCGGTGAGATAGTAGATGTTCGCCGGGTCGGTGACGATGAGCGCGGCCAAGCCCTGGTCGAGCATGCGGTTGCGCACCGAAGCGATCCGCCCGAGGTACTCCTCGGCGCTGAACGACAGTTCGTTCGCGCCGATCGTATCGACCTCGCCGGGAACCGGCTGCGGGCGCGCCTTGACCTCTTTGCCGGCCTGCCCCTGCTCGGCTCCGGGACGCATCCCGTACACATCCGGGCGATTGTCATCGCCGCCGTAGAACAGCTCACCCTCATTCATGATCCCAGTGTGGTGATCTCGCTCACATACTGTCAATCACTGTCGATGCGCGTGTTGTCGACGGTCTGCCGATCCGCGCAACCGCGGGGATCGGCGGGCTTTCGAAACGGCGGTTCGCAGTCCTTCACAACAGGGATCCGGGCGACCGCTGAGCGGCCGCCCCAGTGATCCGCGAACGACGATTCCGGGCGGTCGGCGAACGACCGATTCGGGTGGTCGGCGAGTTGCAGTTTCAGACGGTCGGCAAACTGCGGTTTCAGGTGGACGACGGCGGCGGATCCGGGCGTCGCGGCAACGGTGCTCGGCATGGATACCCGTCGGCTACCTCGGCGATATTGACGAATCCAGAACCAAACTTTTTCAGTTTCGACGGAATTCGCATACACAACAGCGCATTTCAGCAGATTCGGTGATAGATTGGTCTGAGACGCACATCACGGAGGTGAAGAATGGACCCGCTTCTGCCGAACGGCAGCGGTTCCCGACTGGGGAATCTCGACGAGAAATCTAAGGCGATCATCGTCGAGCTGCAGCACGACGGAAGGAAATCCTATTCGGCCATCGGCAAGTCCGTCGGCCTGTCCGAGGCCGCCGTGCGCCAGCGGGTGTCGCGGCTCATCGATTCGGGCGTCATGGAGATCGTCGCCGTGACCGACCCGCTGAGTCTGGGATTCGCGCGGCAGGCGATGGTGGGGCTCAAGGTCCGCGGGGACATCTCCGCGGTCGCCGAGAAGCTCCACGACTACGACGAGATCGACTACCTCGTCGTCACCGCCGGTTCGTTCGACCTCCTGGTCGAGATCGTGTGTGAATCGGATCGGCATCTGATCGAGTTCGTCAATGAGGAGCTCCGCTCGATCGATGCCGTCGTGGATACGGAGCTCTTCATGTACCTCTCACTCGAAAAGCAGAAATACAACTGGGGGACGCGATGACAGAAAATGTCACCAGGGCCGGCACTCCTTATCAGGATGCCATCCGCAACAACGTGTGGATGCACATGTCACCACACCAAGCACTGTTCAACGGTGGTGAGGCGCCGGTCATCGTACGCGGCGAGGGCCACCACATCTTCGATGACAAGGGCAAGAAGTACCTCGACGGTCTCGCCGGCCTGTTCACCGTTCAGGTGGGCCACGGTCGTGAGCAGATCGCGAAGGCGATGTACGACCAGACACTGAAGCTGCCGTTCATGCCACTGTGGTCGTATGCCCACCCACAGGCGATCGAGGTCTCGGAACGTCTGGCCAGCTATGCGCCGGGCGATCTCAACCGGGTCTTCCTCACGTCCGGCGGCGGCGACTCGGTCGAGTCTGCCATGAAGCTGGCGAAGAACTACTTCAAGCTCGTCGGCAAGCCCGGCAAGCACAAGATCATCTCGCGGGCCACCGCCTACCACGGCACGCCGCACGGTGCGCTGTCGGTGACCTCGCTGCCGGGCCTGCGTGAGCAGTTCGCTCCGCTGGTCCCCGGTGCCCACAAGGTGCCGAACACGAACTTCTACCGGGCACCTGAGCACCTCGCCCACGATGAGAAGGCCTTCGGCCGCTGGGCCGCCGACCGCATCGGTGAGGCCATCGAGTTCGAAGGTGCCGACTCCGTGGCCGCCGTGTTCCTCGAGCCCGTGCAGAACTCCGGCGGCTGCTTCCCGCCGCCGCCCGGATACTTCGAGCGGGTCCGCGAGATCTGCGACGAGTACGATGTGCTGCTGGTCTCGGACGAGACGATCTGCGCCTACGGCCGCATCGGCGACATGTTCGCCTGCAACGACTTCGGCTATGTTCCCGACATCATCACCTCGGCCAAGGGCATCACCTCCGGCTATGCACCGCTGGGTGCGATGATCGCCTCCGATCGGCTCTTCGAGCCCTTCGGCCCCGGCGGCGATGAGACCTTCTACCACGGCTACACCTTCGGCGGTCACCCCGTCGCCTGTGCCGCGGCGATGGCGAACTTCGACGTCTTCGAAGAGGAGAAGCTCAACAACCACGTGCACGAGAACGCTGCGGCGTTCAAGTTCACGCTCGAGAAGCTCAAGGACCTGCCGATCGTCGGCGACGTCCGCGGTGAGGGATTCTTCTACGGAATCGAACTCGTCAAGGACAAGGACACGAAGGAATCGTTCACCGAAGAGGAGTCCGAGCGAATCCTCAAGAACTTCGTGTCGGCGAAGATGTACGACAGCGGTCTGTACTGCCGCGCCGACGACCGCGGCGACCCGGTCATCCAGCTCTCGCCTCCGCTGACCGTCGGTCAGAACGAGTTCGACGAGATGGAGCAGATCATCCGCGGCGTCCTGCAGGAAGCCTGGACAATGTTCTGACCCCAATTGCTACCCGACGGCGGCCCAGCAACCTGGCGCGAGGTTGCTGAGCTGTGTTGTCTCATGACGTTGCTGACAACCTGACTCATGACGTTGCTGACAGTATGTCTCAATACGTTGTTGACACACTTCGGGCCATGCCTGAAGCCCTTTCACTAGCCAAACGCCGCGCGATCATCGACTTCGACCCCAACGCACCAGACTCACCATCGATCACCGAGTTCTGTCGCCAACACGGCATTACTCGAGCGTCGTTCTACGCAATCCGCAAACGCTACAAAACCGAGGGACTACAGGCACTCCACGCTCGTTCATCGGCACCGAAGAACACCGTGCGAATCTACGACCGGGCCACCACCGATCTCGTGTTGAAGATCCGCACCGAACTCGAGTCCACCGGGTGGGATGCCGGACCGAAATCGATCTGGTATCACGGCGTCGATACCGGACAATTCAGCGAACCCATCCCATCGGTGGCCACGATCGGACGGATTCTTTCCAACTCCGGGCGAGTGAAGGCGAACCCGAAGAAACGTCCCCGATCATCATTGATCCGATTCGTCCGCGCCAACGCCATGGAACTGTGGCAACTCGACGCTTTCGAATTCCCACTCACCGGCAGTGACACCAAGATCACGGTGTATCAGCTCCTCGACGATTCCACCCGCTTCGACGTCGGCACACAAGCCTTCCACGGCGTGGAAAACGGCAATCATGCGATCAAGACGATCTCTGACGCCATCGCCAACTATGGGGTGCCTCAAGAGATGCTGACCGATAACGGTAACGCCTTCAATGGCAACCGTCAGGGTTGGGTCGTGGCCACTCAGCTCTTCCTCGCTGACTATGGGTGCCGAGGAATCTCTGGCAGGCCCGGACACCCACAAACCCAGGGGAAGAACGAACGTGGCCACCAAACACTGCTGAATGTCCTCAGGGCCCACAGACCCCGCAGCCTCGCTGAAGCGCGGAAAGTGGTCGCGATGTTCCGCGACCGCTACAACTATCATCGCCGGCATCAGTCACTGCCAGGCGATATGAATCCTCATCAGGCCTGGCAGGCAGCAATCCACACCCCTTCGGACGGTACGCCGATCCCGCATACTGAAGTCGAAGCGATCGCACGTGAATACGCTCAACGACGACGCGCCCAAGCCGCGATGAACGAGCCACGCGTCGACGAGAAGTCAGTCGGTGAACCTCTCCAGACCGCGGCTGACTCGGTGCCAGACCGTGTCGTCATCGCTTCTGGCAATGCGCAGATCTATTTTCAAGCAGTTGGACTCGGAGTACCGAGATCATTGGCCGGCACCTATCAATCAGTCGTCACTGACGACTTCTACGCACTCTTCGATCCCACCACTGGTGAGGAAGTGGTGTACTTCCCGCTTCCGATCCGCACCGCGGAAACACAGAGACGATATCCGCTGTGGAGAGTCGTCGGCGCCAGGATCCGTGGAGCCACGGATGTGTGGTTGAAGAAGCAACGGGACTACATGCTCATGCACTTCCCCGGCGAGGCCCCGCCTGATTGAACTGTCACGAAATGCCGCTGACAACCTCGTTCGTTTGGTGTGAGCAACCTATGGAGTCAGGTCGTTCACAACCTAGTGAGCGAGGTTGTCAGCAACGTATTGAGTGAGGTTGTCAACAAGGTCGCGAGTTTCCACACGAGGTTGCTGGGCCGCCGTCAGGTAGTTCCGGGGCGAAGTTCAGCGGTTCTGGTCGCGTTCACGGGCCTCGCGACGGGTCATCGGCGGCCGCTCCTCGGTGAGGTCGGCAGCCGTGATCATGCCCGAGTCCGCAGCCGTGATCGTGCCTGGGTTCGGAGCCGTGATCGTGCCGGGCGCAGCAGCGGATCCGGTGGGCCGCCTCGGCGGGCGCACTCCCGATTTCACTACGAGGACACCGAGTCCGGTCGTCAGCGGAATCGCAATGACCAGACCGATCGAGCACACGAGGATGCTCACCACCTCCACTGACATGTCCCCGAGTGTGAACGTGTCGAACAGCGGCTGATCGTGCGCGGAGACGATGATGAGCGTCATCAGCGCCGAGCCCACATACGCGAACGTGATCGTGTAGACGGTCGAGGCGATATGGTCACGCCCGATGCGCATCGCCCGAGAGAACAGCTGACCGGGCTTCATCTCCGGGGCAGCGGCTGCCAGCTCCCACACCGCCGAAGCCTGTGTGATCGTGACGTCGTTGAGCACTCCGAGTCCGGTGATGAGGATCGCGCACACGATGATGTCGGTCATCCCTAGATCGGTCGTATCGACCAGCAGATAACCGTCCTCCGAATAGGCGATGCCCAGATTCGCCCAGGACGTCATCCACGCACCGAGGATGCCTGTGATGACGATGCCGAGCACCGTTCCGAACAGCGCCGTCGACGTCCGCGTCGAGATTCCGTGTGCCAGGTAGAGCGCGATGACCATGATCAGGCTCGCCGAGACCATCGCCACGAGCACCGGCGGTTTGCCGTCGAGCATCGCCGGGAGCATGAAGACGAACAGCACGGCACCGGCGAATCCGAGTCCGATGAGTGCGCGCAGTCCCCGCAGACCGGCGACGAGGAGGACGACGATCCCGTAGATGATCGCCAGGGCGAGCATCGGCACGTTGCGGTCGAAATCGATGAACACGTAGTCGGTGCCCATCTCCGCCCGGTCCGGTGACTTCGTGAAGTCGAGGGCCTTGATCGTGTCTCCGACATCGACGCCGGCCTTGACCGCGTCGGGGGTGACGTAGAGGCTGCCTTCCTGCCCGTTCGCCTCCACGGTGTACGTCGTGCAGTCGGCGCGGACCATCGGGTCCGTCTCCCCCGGGTCGCAGTCCGAAGCGTCGACGGCGGTGACGGTGACCTTCGTATCGGTGGTCCCCTCGGCCGTGTTCGTCGTCGGTCCGCCACCTGGCAGATCCTTGTCGGGTCCCGACGGCCACAGTACGAAGAGTCCGGCGATCGTGACGACGATGAGCGGGATGAGGCAGGCGAGCATGATCAGACGAACCTTCGGCGAGGCCTTCGGTTCGTGTGTGGACGTCATATGCATGGCGATCCTTCAGGGACGGCTGACCGGACAGATGCGGGGCGGTCGACCAGGGCGGAATGGCGGCTGGTGCTCACCGAGGCAGCCAGCCATTATCAGAACTACC
Organism: Brevibacterium sp. MGP-B1; assembly: GCF_057766545.1. Taxonomy (NCBI): domain Bacteria; kingdom Bacillati; phylum Actinomycetota; class Actinomycetes; order Micrococcales; family Brevibacteriaceae; genus Brevibacterium; species Brevibacterium sp. MGP-B1. The sequence goes on from NZ_CM173407.1 coordinate 1,492,086, forward strand.
TGACGGGGGCCCAGCAACCTGGCGCCAGGTTGCTGGGCCGCCGTCAGGTAGTAATTGGGGTCAGGCTCCGGCGAGGTGGTCGGCCAGGTAGTTCTCCACCTGATCGATGCTCACGCGCTCCTGGCTCATGTCATCACGCTTGCGGATCGTCACTGCCTGATCATCGAGGGTGTCGAAGTCGACGGTGATGCACAGCGGCGTTCCGATCTCGTCCTGGCGACGGTAGCGACGGCCGATGGCGCCGGCATCATCGAAGTCGATGTTCCAGCGTCGACGCAGCGTCGCAGCGAGATCCTTCGCCGCCGGTGTCAGCTTCTCGTTGCGGCTCAACGGCAGCACCGCAGCCTTGACCGGGGCCAGACGCGGATCAAGCTTGAGCACGACGCGCTTGTCGACGCCGCCCTTCGTGTTCGGCGCCTCGTCCTCGCTGTAGGCCTCGACGAGGAAGGCCATCATCGACCGGGTCAGGCCGAAGGAGGGTTCGATGACATATGGGGTGTAGCGGTCTCCGCTGGCCTGGTCGAAGTACTGCAGCTTCGCCCCCGAGACCTCCGTGTGAGTGCCGAGGTCGTAGTCGGTGCGGTTGGCCACACCCATCAGCTCGCCCCACTCGGATCCCTGGAAGCCGAAGCGGTATTCGATGTCGATGGTGCCCGCCGAATAGTGCGCACGGTCCTCGGCGGGAACGTCGAGGCGGCGGACGTTGTCCTCGGAGATGCCGAGATCGAGGAACCAGGACCAGCAGTCTTCGACCCACTGCTTGTAGTAGTCGTCGGCCTCGTCCGGGTGGACGAAGTATTCGATCTCCATCTGCTCGAACTCGCGGGTGCGGAAGATGAAGTTGCCGGGGGTGATCTCGTTGCGGAAGGCCTTGCCGATCTGGCCGATGCCGAACGGCGGTTTCTTCCGGGCAGCGGTGAGCACATTGTTGAAGTTGACGAAGATGCCCTGCGCGGTCTCCGGACGCAGGTAGTGGAGTCCGGCTTCGGAGTCGACGGGTCCGAGGAAGGTCTTGACCAGACCGGAGAACTCCTGCGGCTCGGTCCACTGACCGCGGGTTCCGCAGTCGGGGCAAACGATATCGGCCATGCCGTTCTCCGGAGCCTTCTTGTTCTTCGCCTCATACGCCTCGACGAGGTGGTCCTCGCGGTGGCGCTTGTGGCAGTTGAGGCACTCGACGAGAGGATCGACGAAGGTGGCGACGTGGCCGGAGGCTTCCCAGACGCGCTTGGGCAGGATGATCGAGGAGTCGAGGCCGACGACGTCTTCGCGACCGCGCACGAACTGCTGCCACCACTGGGCCTTGATATTGTCCTTGAGCTCCACGCCCAGGGGCCCGTAGTCCCATGCCGAGCGGGAACCGCCGTAGATCTCTCCTGCTTGGAAGACGAATCCTCTGCGCTTGGCCAGGGCGATGACGGCATCCAACTTGGACTGTGCCACTAGTTCTCTCCTTGTTTCAGTTCGCCGACGGCCGGCTGCCGTGGCTCGCAGGTACCAGCCTAACTGGTCACGCCGTCGCTTCCTCAACACCGACCCGAGCCACCCTGACGCCCGACCTCGGCAACGGCAGGAGACCACCGGAGGCGACTGATCTCACACTCGGATTCCCACTCCGGGACCGCCTCGGCGAGCGTGTGGCATGTAGACTTGGGGTACACCCAAACCTTTCTCCGTACCGACGTCTTCACGTCTGTCCAAGCGAGTTCTTGGATCTCTACGGTTTCGGCCCGGATTGCTCACGATGATTGCACAAGCGGCCGCAGGGTAGATCGCCACTACAGTCATCTGCGATCAAGTGTGTGCCGACGTGAGAGAGATCACTCATGACCGATGTGTCCGCAAACGACGAAACCACTCCGAGATTCTCCGAACTGGGACTCCACCCGCTCGTGCTCAAGGCCGTAGAGGCGCAGGGCTACGAGATCCCCACCCCCATCCAGGCCGAGACGATCCCGACCCTCCTGTCGGGCCGTGACGTCATCGGTCTCGCCCAGACCGGAACCGGCAAGACCGCGGCTTTCGCCCTGCCGGCCCTGTCCGACCTCGCCGAGGCGGGGCGCGCCGACGACGGCCCGTTCGCTCTCGTACTCACCCCCACTCGCGAACTCGCGATCCAGGTCGCCGAGGCGTTCACCTCCTACGCCACGGAACTGTCCGACTTCTCCGTGCTCCCGATCTACGGCGGTCAGGCCTATGGCCCGCAGCTGGCCGGTCTGCGCCGTGGTGCGCAGGTCGTCGTCGGCACCCCCGGTCGTGTCATCGACCACCTCAAGAAGGGATCGCTCAAGCTCGGCAGCCTCAAGCACCTGATCCTCGATGAGGCCGACGAGATGCTCAAGATGGGCTTCGCCGAAGACATCGAAGAGATCTTCAGCCAGGTCGGTCCCGACCGTCAGGTTGCGTTGTTCTCTGCGACCATGCCGACGTCGATCCACCGGATCACCGGCAAGTACCTGGACGACCCGAAGGAAGTCCGGATCGCTGCGAAGTCGCAGACCGGCGCGAACATCCGCCAGCGCTACTTCATGGTTCAGCACTCGCACAAGCTCGATGCGCTGACCCGGATCCTCGAGGTCGAGGAGTACGAGGGCATCATCATGTTCGTGCGCACCAAGCAGGCCACCGAGGAGCTGGCCGAGAAGCTGCGTGCCCGCGGGTTCAAGACCGCCGCGATCAACGGCGACATCCCGCAGCAGGCACGTGAGCGCACGATCGACATGCTGCGTGAGGCGAAGATCGACATCCTCGTCGCCACCGATGTGGCCGCCCGCGGTCTCGACGTCGAGCGCATCACGCTCGTCGTCAACTACGACATCCCGCACGACACCGAGTCCTACGTCCACCGCATCGGCCGCACCGGTCGTGCCGGACGCTCCGGTGAGGCGATCCTCTTCGTCACTCCGCGCGAGCAGCGCATGCTCGGCTCCATCGAGCGCGCCACGAAGCAGAAGGTCGAACCGCTGACCCTGCCCAGCGTCGAAGAGCTGACGAACACTCGCGTCGACAAGTTCACGAAGCGCATCGACGATGTGCTCGCGCAGACCGAACTATCCGAACTCACCGACGTCATCGAGCAGTACTCGCTCTCCCGTGATGTGCCGGCCTCGAACATCGCCGCCGCGCTGGCGTCCCTCGTCCTCGAGTCGAACACGCTCAAGGCCGAGCCGATGCCCGAACCGGCACGTCGTCAGGGACGTGACCGGGACCGCGACGGCGGTCGTGACGGCGGCCGTCCGGGCCGTGGCGGACGTGCCCGTGACGAGAACATGACGACCTACCGTCTGGCCCTGGGACGCAATGAGCGCCTGCAGCCGGGCGCCGTCGTCGGTGCGATCGCGAACGAAGGTGGAATCACCTCGAAGCAGATCGGCCATATCGACATCCGTTCGAACCACACGCTCGTCGACCTGCCCAAGGACCTCGATCCGTCGGTGCTGCGCAAGCTCTCCCACACCGAGATCCAGGGCCGGCCCATCGACATCCGTCCGGATTCCGGTCGTCCGGGACGCCCGTTCAAGAAGCGCAACTTCGACAAGCAGCCCGGTGACGGCCGCAACTTCCGCGGTGATCGCCGAGGCGGCGGCAAGAAGTTCGGCGGACGAGGCGACCGCTCCCGCGACCACTACTGATCCGCCTCCGGGACACGACCGGGGCTCCAGCTCCACGGACATGCTCCCTGACCTCGGTTCGCTCTGAAGTGACAGTTCGGCCCCGCAGCATTGCGCTGCGGGGCCGATCTTCGTACCCAGACCAGTTCTTGACTACCCTCGCGGCTCCATAGCTTGGTGAAACTGCAGCAGCTTGGTCCCTGCACCAAGCTGCTGCAGTTTCACCAAGCTGCTACGGAAATTGCGCGGGGCACCTCAGAAGCCCGTGGCCGCTGTGGCGCAGTCCTCAGCCTTCGCGTCAGGCCGTAGGCGTGTCGACGGCGCCGCCGAAGCGACGGTCGCGGCGGGCGTACTCTTCGATCGCCGCCCACAGGGTGCGCCTGTCGACATCGGGCCACAGCACATCCTGGAAGACCATCTCGGCATAGGCAGACTGCCAGAGCAGGAAGTTCGAGGTCCGCTGCTCCCCCGACGACCGCATGAACAGGTCGACGTCGGGCACGATGGGTGCGTAGAGGCGGGAGCGGACGGTCTTCTCCGAGACCTTGCCGGGTTTGAGCTTCCCGGCGGCCACCTCGGCGGTGATCTCATTGATCGCGTCGACGATCTCGGAGCGTCCACCGTAGTTCACGCAGAACTGGAGCACGAGACCTGTGTTGTTCTTCGTCATCTCCGCGGCGGTCTCGAGTTCGTCGATGACCGAACGCCACAGCCGACCGCGCCGGCCGGACCACACGATCCGCACGCCCAGGGCGTTGAGCTCATCGCGGCGGCGGCGGATGACATCACGGTTGAACCCCATGAGGAAGCGCACCTCTTCGGGTGAGCGCTTCCAGTTCTCCGTCGAGAACGCATACGCCGACAGATAGTCCACGCCGATCTCGATCGCGCCGTGGATGACGTCGAGCAGCGAAGCTTCCCCGGCTCTGTGCCCTTCCGTGCGCGGCAGCCCCCGCTGATTCGCCCACCGACCGTTGCCGTCCATGACGATCGCGACGTGCCTGGGCACGAACTTCGCGTCGATGCGCGGAGGTCTCGTTCCGCTGGGATGGGCCGGTGGTGCGGGGTAGCTCATGTGCTCTCCAGAACTCTCAGTGATCGGATATTGCGCTCGAGGTGCCAGGACACCCAGTCCGAGACCAGCTTCGACCCGTCGATCTGATCGTGCAGGTCGGAGGCCTCGGCACGCTCCCAGTCGCCGGACAGGAGCGCGGCCATATGCTCGAGCGCATCGGTGTCGGGCAGCGCGGCACCGGAGGGGCGACAGTTCGTGCACACGGCCCCGCCCAATGCCGCGGAGAACGCGCGGTGGGGTCCGGGATTCCCGCACTGGGCGCAGTCGAGCAGGCTCGGTGCCCACCCGGCCACGGACATCGCGCGCAGCAGGTACGCATCGAGGGACAGCCTCGGCGGGTGTTCGCGGTTGCACAGCGAACGGATGGCAGAGACGAGGAGGAGGAAATGCGTGCGGGACTGGGGCTCGGCTTCGGTGATGCTGCGTGCCGTTTCGGCCATCACCGAGGCGGCCGAATAGACATCGAAGTCCGTGGCGATTCCGCGGGCGAAGGGTTCGACGAGTTCGACCTGAGTGACGATGTCGAGGCTGCGCCCGACGTGGCATTGCAGGTCGACGAGCATAAAGGGTTCGAGGCGGGAGCCGAACCGCGATTTCGTTCGGCGCACCCCCTTCGCGACGGCGCGGACGAGGCCGTGGCTGCGAGTGAGCACGGTGACGATGCGGTCGGCTTCGCCGAGCTTGTGCCCCTGGAGCACGATGCCTTCATCACGATAGTTGTGCACTCGCCCATTATCGCTGAAGCGCGGCGGGGAATCACCCCGCCGCGCTTAAGCGACTGCTGTGAGATCGACCGCGCAGCCTCAGCTCTGGCGGTCGCGGGCGGCTCGGTTGACGGCCGAGACGACGGCCTTGAGCGAGGCCTTCGTGATGTTCGGGTGCAGACCGGCGCCCCAGACGACGCGGTCTTCGACGGCGAGTTCGACATAGGCTGCGGCGTTGGTGTCAGCGCCGGAGCCGATGGCGTGCTCGGAGTAGTCCTGGAGTCGCACGTCGACGTCGAACTGGTCGATGAGGATCTTCACCAGCGCGTCGATCGGTCCGTTGCCGCGTCCTTCGTAGGTGCGTTCCTGACCGTCGACGATGAGGTCGACCTCGATGCGCTCTGCCGATGAGCCGCCACCGTCGACATTGCCCGATTCGGTGCGCAGACCGACGATCTGGAAGCGGCCCCATGCCTTCTCTGGGTCGTCGACGGGCAGGTATTCGTAGTTGAAGATGCGGCGGATCTCCTCGGCGGTGACCTCGCCGCCGGCTTCGGTGTGCTGCTGCACGGCGCGGGAGAATTCGACCTGCATGCGACGCGGCAGGTCGAGTCCGTACTCGCTCTTGAGCAGGTAGGTCACTCCGCCCTTGCCGGACTGCGAGTTCACACGGATGATCGCCTCGTAGCTGCGGCCCAGGTCCTTCGGGTCGACCGGCAGGTAGGGCATGTCCCATTCCATGAGGTCGACAGGGGTGCCCTGGGCGTGCGCCTTCTTCTCACGATCGGCGAAGGCCTTGTTGATCGCGTCCTGGTGCGAGCCCGAGAACGAGGTGAAGACGAGGTCGCCTCCATAGGGGTGACGTTCGTGGACACCGATCTGGTTGCACTCGGTGACGGTGTGGATGACCTCGTCGATATCGGAGAAGTCGAGCTCCGGGTCGATGCCCTGCGTGTACAGGTTGAGGGCGACGGTGACGAGATCGAGGTTGCCGGTGCGCTCACCATTGCCGAACAGGCAGCCTTCGATGCGGTCGGCACCGGCCATCATTCCCATCTCCGCCGCGGCCACGCCGGTGCCCCGGTCGTTGTGCGGGTGCAGGGACACGGCCACTTCGTCGCGGTAGGGCATATTGCGGCAGAACCATTCGATCTGGTCCGCGTAGGTGTTCGGTGTGCCGCGTTCGACCGTGGCAGGCAGGTTGACGACGGTCTCGCGGCCGGCTGCCGGCTGCCACATGTCGAGGACGCTGCCGACGATGTCGAGGGCGAACTCGGGTTCGGTGTCGACGAAGATCTCCGGCGAATACTGGTAGCCGAAGTCCGCATCGGACAGCAGCGTCTCGGCGTGCTTCATCACGGCCTGAGTGCCCTGCAGCGCGATATCGCGAGTCTGGTCGAAGCCGTCTCCGTCGAAGCCGAAGACGACCTTGCGGAAGACCGGCGCGGTTGCGTTGTAGAGGTGCACGGTGGGCATCTTCGCGCCGACGAGGGATTCGACGGTGCGTTCGATGAGATCCTCACGAGCCTGTGTGAGCACGGAGATGCGGACGTCGTCGGGAATCGCGTCCTGTTCGATGATCTCGCGGACGAAGTCGAAGTCGACCTGGCTGGCGGCCGGGAATCCGACCTCGATCTCCTTGAAGCCGAGCTTCACGAGCAGATCGAACATCTTGCGTTTGCGGTCCGGGGTCATCGGATCGATGAGCGCCTGGTTGCCGTCGCGCAGGTCGGTGCTCAGCCAACGAGGTGCCTTGCTGATGATCTGGTCGGGCCAGGTGCGATCGCGCATATCCAACGCGATGCGGTCCTGGAACGACTTGTACTTGCCGAACGGCATGGGAGAAGGCTTCTGCAGTTTCATTGTTCCTCTATCTCGGTTTCTCAGCGCTTGACCAGCATACGAGGACTCCGCGACGAGCGTGCTGTCCGTTCAGGACTCGTCGCGGCAAGGAAGGAGGAGGAACCTATGAGCCACACGGTCACCGTAGTCCCCCTTCCGCGGTCCGTCCGAATCCCGTCCACATCCTAAGATCGCCGAGGCGGCTCCGGGCTCCTACTTGAGGAAGTCGACCGAGGCGCGGCGGACGTTGAATCCGACTCCGGTGTCGTCGGATTTGCAGGTCATGCCCTCTTCGCTGGAGGTGCAGGTCATCCCCGCCGCGGAGATCGAATCCCCGTAGCCGAGGACGCGTGCCGGGCCGTTGCTCTCGGGAGCCTCGACGCAGGAGAAGCCTGAGCCTTCCTTGTTCGCCACGACGATGGAGCCCCAGTCGTCGAGCTTGCAGTCGTCGGGCTTCTCCGGCGGCGAGTACTCGTAGTCCTTGATCACGCAGCGCGCTCGTTCGGAGTCGATGGTGCAGGCGATATTTCCCGACGGGGAGGTGAAGGTCTCTTCGGCGACGGGAGCCTCCGAGCTGCCCGAATCGGACGGCTCGGGATCATCGGTCTGACCGATCGACGGTTCGTCCGTGGGTCCGACGGTGGTGGTGTCGTCACCCTGGGTGGAGTCCCAAGCGATGTAGCCGACGATGCCGAGGGCGAGGATGAGCGCGATGGCAGCGAGCACCCACAGCCACGCGGGGACCTTCTTCGTCTCATTTCGCCGACCATAGGGGTCGTGCGGTCCGCCGGGATTCCCCGGTCCGCCAGGGCCTCCCGGCCCTCCTGGTCCGCCTGGTCCACCGGGACCGGCAGGTCCGCCCGGCTCATATCCGGCGGCATAGGCACCGCTGTAGGCGGGGGCGGGCCCCGCCTGCCCGTATCCGGGCCCCGCAGGGCGACCGGTGCCGGGCTGAGCGCGATCGGGTCCCGCCGGCGACTGCACCGGCCCGGCGGACTGCGGCTGAGAGGCTGCGGCCTGACCTGCGGCACCGAACTCTCCGCCCCACTGCCCCTGGTGCGGGTGAGAATCTCCTAGATGCGGGTGTGATTCGGGCTGCTGCGAATGCGGCGCGGCCCGGTGCGCGTCCGCAGGCGTCGACTGCGTGCCGGGCAGCGGGTTCCACTGCTTCGGAGCCGAGGGCGCCTCGGCACCGGCGATATCGTCGGAGTTCACCTTGCGCGGCGCGGCCGGCAGACCTCCGGTCTGATATCCATCGGCGGCGGCGAGTCCGCGCAGCTCTTCGAGGCTGAGCACCTCGGTGGCATCGGTGCCGTCGGATTCGACCATCGACCGCAGCCTCTGCAGTTCTGCGGGAGTGAGTGCTTGGGTGGAGCCATCAGCGGCCGCGGACTCATCCTCGCCGATGAACAACTGGGTTGTGATCGACTCCGGAGACTCCTCGGCCGGCTTCCGACGCCCGGGGCGCGGAGGATGGTTCGGCACAGGTGGAATGCTCATGGTGTCATTTTCGCATAGTCGCTACCGGCGAGTTCTCATGCTTCGTGAGATGATGACCTCATGTCCGATGAAGTCCTCCGGCGCGCGGGAGTGCCCGCGCTTCTCGCCTGCGCTCTGCTGGTGACCGCCTGTGGGGCCGATGCCGACGACGGCACGGACGATTCCTCGGCGGCCGAGTCCGCCGGATTCGCCGCTCCGGCACAGCAGACGAGCTTCGGTGATTTCGCAGCCCCGGCACAGGACTCTCCCACCGGCGCCGACTCCGATTCGACTGCATCCGATCAGTCCGGCACCGAGGCGACCGGACCGGTCCACCCCGTCCCTGTCCCCGGTCTGGCGAAGGAGTTCACCGACCAGATCCCGGCAGAGACCTCGCAGGTCCTCGTCGCGACCTCGCCGACAGCCGCTTCGGAGAAGTCGAGCCTGAGCTTCTATGAGTTCACGGACAAGAAGTGGAAGAAGCTCAAGACCTTCGACTCCCACAATGGCTCCAAAGGATGGCTGAAGGATCGCCGCGAGGGCGATAAGACCACCCCGATCGGTGTGTTCACGCTCAGCGACGCGGGCGGTTTCAAGGCGAACCCGGGCACCGACCTGCCGTACACCCAGGACGATCGTCTGCCCTCCTCGGCGACGGTGGCCTATGGGGCGGACTACGAATCGGTCTTCGACTACATCATCGCCATCGACTACAACCGCAGACCCGGCACTCCCCCGACGGACAAGACCCGACCGATGGGCTGGGACAAGGGCGGCGGAATCTGGCTGCACCTCGACCACGATTCGGGCACGAACGGCTGCGTCACCCTCGATGAGGCGGACCTCAAGTGGATCATGCGCACGATCGATCCCGACGCTCACCCGCGCATCGCCATGGGTCCGGCACCCGAAGTCAAGAAATAGCAGAGCCGAAGAAGCAGAAGAGCAGGAGTCCGTGCGCCGTCTCATCATCTCCCTCGTCCAGTCGATCAACGGATCCTTCGCCGAGAACGGCTGGTCGACCGGTGTGTCCACGGACGCTGACTTCCGGCGCTTCCTCGCCCTGCGTCGCAGCGCGAATGCGATCATCGTCGACCGCCGCACCGCGCTGAATCCGCAGCTGCCCGTCATCAACGCCGCAGGCAAAGCGTTGGAGCACACCCCCGTGCATGTGCTCACCGAGTCCGATCCGACGGCCCTGCAGAGCAAGCTCGACGCCCGCGGTCTCGACTATCGTGCCCAGCACTTCACAGCAGACACCATCACCGAGGTGGCTGCCTCGCTGCAGACGGCACCGTCCCCCGAATCGGCACCGACCGATGAGACGGTGCTGCTGTGCGAGTCGGGTCCGAATCTCGCTTTCCGGCTGCTCGAGCATTATCCGGGTGCGGAACTGCATCTGAGCGTGAGTCCTTGCTATATCCGCACTCCCGGCAGCCACTTCTCCGGACTCGAGGCCGAGATCGCACTGCGCCTCATCGATGTGCGCGCCGAGGACGACCAGGTCTTCCTCCGCTACACCCGCGCCTGAGTCGAAGCAGTCAGCCGGCAGAGGTCCCAGCGTTCGCGTGGATCTCGGTGCTCACCTCGAAGCGATCGGGTGAGTCAAGGATCTCAGTGATCCCGTCGGCCACCTCGGTGAGATGGACGGTTTCGACTCCCCCGGACAGATCATTGCGATCATCGCCGCCGATGGGAGCCATGATCCGCAGCTCGCGGAAGGCCACACTCGTCGATTCCGCTGCGGCGACCTCGATGAGCATCTTCTGCGCGGCGCCGAAGACGCTGATCGCCCCTGACCCGGCCAGCGCTTCGACGCTGGCGACACCGTTGAGTGCCAGGTGGACGAATCCCTGGCCCCCGCTCGTCCGGCCGGTGGCCAGGGACTGCGAGATCGCACAGGCCGTGAAGTGCCCGCGCAGGTAGGAGTCATAGTCCGCATCGAACTTCTCCAGGCCTCGGTCGAGCACCGGTTCGTCGATGTACCACCCGCCGATGGCGGCGATGACGGCATCGACCGGCGGCAAGCCACTGGAGGCGAGCGCCGAGGTGACCGCCTCCGGCTCGTCCACCCAGTCCGGCACGGTCACCGGTTCGTATGCCGTCTCCGTGTCCGGAGTGCGGCGGACGATGCCGGTGACTGTGTGCTGCGGACTGAGCTTCTGGGCGAGCCCGGTGCCGACGTGGCCGGAGGCGCCGAAGAGGAGGATGTGCATGAGGCGAGTCTATGTCCCCTGTGTTCGGTCAGGTGAGATAGACCTTGACGCCCTGACTCTTCGTGTAGGTCATGTACCCGTGCTCGAAGTTCTGACGGATCTTGCCCGCCGAGGAGAACTGGTCCGTCTTCGGCAGTCCGAGCTTGCTGCGTTCCCAGCCGAGGGACTTCCACTTCTTGAGCATCTCGCCGCGCATCGGCTGTCCCTTCGTCGCCGACGACCACGTGATCATCCCGTTCTCGTAGTTCTGGTAGTAGGCGCTCTTGCGGTATTTGAAGGTCTTCTCATCGCTGCTGGGGTAGCCGAGGAAGCCCTTGGTGTATCCGGCGCGCTTGTACCCGTTGCGGATTCCGCCCTTGTTCAGGTGCGCCCCTGTCTTCGACGACCAGTACACGGTGCCCTTGGCGAAGCGCTGATAGGCGCCGTTCGGTTTCGACAGCTTCCCTTCGAGGCTGCGGGCCTCGCCCGTCTGCGCGGAGTGCGACCGGTAGTACGTGCCGATGGCTCCCTTCACCGGATAACCACCGACATCGGATTGCATCGACTTCGCACCGGACCGGATCGATCCGAGTCGCGAGTAGAAGGCATTTCCCGGGCAGGCGGTGTAGCTCGTGTCCCGGTGGCCGGAGACCACATTGAGGCTGACCTTCCTGCCTTCGGGATACCGGCTCGTGCTTCCTCCGCCGGAGGTCAGCGTCATCTTTCCCGTCGGGTTGAAGGCGTACTGGTTGGCCTTCCACGCGATGAGCCGCTTGACCGAATTCTGGGCCGCCGTGCTCGGCGCGGACCCTGTGTAGGTGCCCAGTACGCTGATGCCGATCGTGTACGAGTTGAATCCGGAGGCGTGGGCTCCGGTCACAGACAGATCGATGCTGCCGGCACGGCCCTCGTAGATAGTTCCGTATTTGTCGACGAGGAAGTTGTACCCGAGGTCGCACCATCCTCGTTCTTTCGTGTGGTACGCGAGGTAGCCGCGGATGATGCCCGGGGCCTGTGCCTTCGTATAGGAGTTCGATCCGGCGGTGTGGTGGATGAAGACGCCCTTCGAAGTCGACGTCTTGTCGGTGGTGCAGCGGACGAGCTTCTCGTCGGCGCCCCATTCGCGGCGGGTGACGATGTTCGCCCTCAGTTCGTGGTGGGACACCTGCGCTGTCGCCTTCTGTGCGGTGACCGAGGCGGGCTTCTTCACCACGGCCGCATCGGCACCGGTGACGGGGCTTGCGACGTTGGTCACTGCGAGGTCGTTCGTGTCGGCGTTCTTCGCTGTCGCACGGATCTCCACCGAGGTGGAGTCGACCACCGGCACGGCCTCTGTCCGTCCTTCCTGAGCCGCTGCGGGGACCTGCTCGGCCTCGGCCGAGGAACGGTCAGGGCCGGCACCGTCATCGGCCGGCAGGGTCTCCCACGAGGACCAGCCGCCGGAGTCGCGGTAGCGAAGTTCGAGACGTGGGTCGTCTCCCGTCCACTTGGCTCCGATGACATTGACTTCGGAGTCTTTGAGTTTGAGTGCTGTGACTTTTGCCGGAGTGGCCGAATACGTCTTCGTCGTCAATCCTGCGTTCCGGCTCACCTGGGGAGCGTCCGCGGATTCCGCTGTCTTGGTCGCTGCAGGCTCCGTCGGTGTATCCGAATCGGATGATTCCTTCGTCGGTGCGGGCTGCGGCTGGCCCCCGCCGTCGAGTGACGGTGAGCCGCTGTCGCCGAGCGATGGCGCTTCGGCGGCGAGCGCGGGACCACCGGTCATCATCGACACGGTGAGCACCGCAGCCAGTGCGGGGGTGACAAGTCGGATCGGTTTCATCGGGGCTGCTTCCTCTGCAGTCTGTCCGCCTTCTGGTTATCACGGACGCCAATGGGTTCGCGTCGCCGTCGACACTGCCTTGTCGGCGCCGCAGCGTCGCAGCACTCCTGCGACACTGATGCACAGATTAACGGCATTGCCAGTTTCTGTGAAGGTGACTCGCAAGTTCTATTCAGAATTTCACCTCCTTCGGACACGGCGATGTCACACTGCCCGCTCCGACAGCCCGGCCCACTCGCGCGATACGCTGGCACTCCACATTCCCCGCGTCCCCGCCGAAGGACCCAGATGGCCGATCGCCGCGAACTCACTCGGCTCGAGGCAGTCCTCGACGCCTTCGCCGACCGCATTCTCCCCCGCGTCCCCGCCGGGATGCGGGAGTTCCTCGCCTTCGGAATCAAACAGGCGTGGGCGTGTCTCTTCGGTGCTCTCATGCTCGCCGCGATCATCCTCACCGCTTGGCTCTACCCCGATGACGCGGCCATCGCCCGCAACGACTTCCTCGTCATCCTCGCCGTGCTCATCCAGATCGGCATGCTCGTCTCTCGGCTCGAGACCGGCCGCGAGCTCATCGTCATCATCGTCTTCCACATCGTCGGCACCGGCATGGAGATCTTCAAGACCGCCGTGGGGTCATGGAACTACGCCCCCGGCGGAGTCCTCCACATCGGCGCCGTGCCGCTGTTCACCGGGTTCATGTACGCCGCCGTCGGCTCCTATATCGTCCGCGTGTACCGTCTCTTCGACTTGCGTTTCAGCCATTACCCGCCGAGGTGGCTGACCGTGATCATCGCCGCCGCCATCTATGTCAACTTCTTCACCCACCACTTCATCGTCGACCTCCGACTGCTCCTCGTCTTGGCCACCGTCATCGTCTTCTTCCGCTGCCGCATGTACTTCCATATCCATCGCAGGACGCTGACGATGCCCGTGCTGCTCGCTTTCGTCCTCGTCGCCTTCTTCATCTGGGTGGCGGAGAACATCGGGACCGCGGCCGATGCCTGGCTGTATCCGAGTCAGGACGACGGCTGGCACCTGGTGCCGCTGACGAAACTGGTGGCCTGGTTCCTGCTCATGATGATCTCCGTCGTCCTCGTGACCTTCGTCCACAGACCCAGGCCGCCTGAGGTCCGCAGTCCCGAGCCTCCTGACACCTATACTTGCTGAGAACCGAAACTTCCAGGACAGCCGAAGGAGACTCATGGCGGCACCCGATGCGCAGAATGAGAAGGAATCGAGCGCATTGCTCAAGGTGCTCCGCCCATCCAGCGGATCCAACCTGTCGGTCAGCGCTCGTGTGCTGCTGCGCGTCATCGCCGGAGTCCTCGTCCTCGCTCTCATCCTCGCCCTCGTCGGACTGTTCCTCGTCCGCCGGTCCTTCCCGACCACCGACGGCGAGATCTCGCTGCCGGGTCTCGACGCGCCGGTCACCGTCCACCGTGACGAATCAGGTGTTCCCACCATCGAGGCCGAAACCGCCCACGACCTGTTCCTCGCTCAGGGGTTCGTCCACGCTCAGGATCGGTTCTGGGAGATGGACTTCCGCCGACACGTCACCTCGGGACGACTCTCCGAACTCTTCGGCAAATCCCAGCTGGGCACCGACACCTTCATCCGCACACTCGGCTGGCGGAAGGTCGCCGAGCAGGAGGTGAAGAAGCTCGACAAGACGAGTCTGGGCTACTACGAGGCCTACGCGGACGGCGTCAACGCCTATCTCAAGGACAAATCCCCCACCGAGCTGTCCCTCGAATACGCCGTGCTCGGCCTCGAGACCGGCAGCACCGAGGTCGAGAAATGGACCCCGGTCGACAGCGTCGCCTGGCTCAAGGCCATGGCGTGGGATCTGCGATCGAACCTCGAAGACGAGATCGACCGGTCGATCCTCGGCTCGGAGCTCACCGACGAGCAGATGAGCGACCTCTATCCGGATTACCCATATGCCACGCGTCCGACGATCCTCGGCGGCAGAGCCGGCGACAAGGCACCGAAGGACCGCAGCGGCGACGACGTCGAGCAGAAGCCGCGAGTCGACGACCGTGCACGGGAGGACGATGAGGCACATGCCGGAGGCACCGTCACCGAGGCACCCCGAACAGGGAACACCGACACCGAGGCGGCCGTCCCCACCGATGATCTCCTCGAACTACGGAATACGCTCACATCGCTGCCGCCGATGCTGGGACAGAACAGCGACGATATCGGGTCGAACTCGTGGGTGATCTCCGGGGACCACACGAACACCGGTCGACCGCTGCTGTCCAATGACCCGCACCTCGCCCCGGCGATGCCCTCGGTCTGGTACCAGGTGGGACTGCGATGCAAGAAGGTCACCGATGCCTGCCCCTTCGACGTCACCGGTTTCTCCTTCTCCGGACTGCCGGGAGTCGTCATCGGCCACAACCAGTCGATCGCCTGGGGACTGACGAACCTCGGCGCAGATGTCACCGACCTCGTCGTGGAGAAGATCCGCGACGGGAAGGTCATCCACGACGACGGAGACGAACCGCTGCAGGTGCGCAAGGAGACGATCGAGGTCGCGGGCGAGGACCCACGCGAGATCACCATCCGCTCCACCCGCAACGGCCCACTCGTGTCGAAGCTCGACGGCACGTATCGCAAAGCACTCGATGCGACGACCGGGGCGGATTCGCAGGACCCGAAGTCGGGACCGGCCGAGGAGCACTACGGTCTCGCCCTCGATTGGACGGCTCTGCGTCCGGGTACGACCGCCTCGGCGGTGTTCGCCATCAACAAGGCCACGAATTGGCAGGAGTTCCGGCACGCGGCGTCCCTGTTCGACGTGCCCTCCCAGAACCTCGTCTACGCCGATGTCGCCGGGAACATCGGCTATCAGGCCCCCGGAATGATCCCACGCCGAGGCAAGGCCGACGGCACCGTGCCCCGCCGCGGGTGGAAATCCGACGAGGATTGGCAGGGCTGGGTCGATTTCGAGGATCTTCCACACCTGTACAACCCCGAACGCGGATGGATCGTCACCGCGAACAACCCGGTCGCCGCCCCCGGTGAGACAGTGCAGCTGGCTGAGGACTTCGACTACGGGGATCGTGCCCGCCGCATCACGAAACGCATCAAGGACGCGGTCGACGAGGGCCGGAAGCTGCGGCCGATGGACATGGCGGAGATCCAGAACGACGACCAGAATCCGTTCGCCGCGAAGCTCGTACCCGAAGCGGTGAAGATCCACTCCCATGGTGACGAGGACATCCTCGAGGCGAAGAAGCTGCTGAAGAGCTGGAACGGCTTCGACTCCGCGAACAGCGCGGGCGCCGCCTACTTCAATGTGCTCACGAAGACGCTGCTCGAGCAGACGATCAGCTCGAAGCTTCCCGACGGGGTGTCCCCCGCCGGCGGTTCACGGTGGTACCTCGTGCTCTCGGAACTGCTCGAAGACCCGGATTCCCAGTGGTGGTCGAGCAAGGGCGTCGAAGGTCGGGACGAGGCTCTGCGCAAGGCCATGAAGACGGCGTGGGCGGAGACGGAGGACCTGCTGGGACCGGAGCCCGTGACGTGGCGGTGGGGAATCCTGCACCGCCTGACGATCCGCAACGCCAGCCTCGGCGAATCCGGGATCACACCGGTGGAGAAGCTGTTCAACCGCGGCCCCTATGAGGTCTCCGGCGGTTCGGGCGTCGTCCATGCCACCGGGTGGGATGCCTCGGTCGGCTATGAGACGAACTGGGTGCCGTCGATGCGCCAGACGGTCGATCTGGCGAACTTCGACGCCTCGAACTGGATCAACCTCACGGGCGCGTCGGGGCATGCCTTCCACCCGCATTACGACGATCAGACGAATGATTGGGCCGCCAATGTCAATCGTCCGTGGCCGTACTCGCAGCAGGCCGTGGCTGCGGCGGCGGAGGACACACTCACTCTCGAGCCGTGACGACGGGGTTTCAGTCCTTGGGCAGGATCTTCGCTTCGAGGAAGTTCGCGACATCGTCTTCCCAGCGCACCGGATCGATGTTCCATTCCTTCGTGTGATGGGCCTTGCCGTATGACGGCATCGTGACCAGATCCCGTCTGACACCTGCCAGCGCGTGGGAGGGGCCGGAGGGAACGAATTCGTCGTCATCGGAGTGGATGAGCAGGACCGGCACATCGAGTTCGGCTGCACGGGTCACCCAATCCATGCGATCGAGATCGAGCGGGGTCTCCAGTCCGGTGATCGGCCGCGCCCATGGCTGCGTGATCATCTCGAGCGTGAGTTTGGCGATCGGTGTCGGCAGCAGGTTCTTCTTCGCCTGCCCGTCGAGCACGTTCACCCAGTCGACGACGGGTCCGTCGAGGACCAGTGAGGTGACGAACCTGCGGTTGCGTCCGCGGGAGGCCGCCTGCAGGGCGATGGCTCCGCCCATCGACCAGCCGAAGAGCACGACGTTCTTCGCTCCGTGTTCGACCGCGAAGTCGATGGCGGCGTCGACGTCGATCCATTCGGTGTCGCCGAGCCCGTAGCGAGATGTGGTCTCCACCCGCACCTCGGCGTCGTTGCGGTAAGACATCGCGATCGAGGGCACCCCGAGGGTGTTGAGCACGGGAGCGGCGCGCAGTCCCTCGGCGCGGGTGCTGGCTCGGCCGTGGATGAGGATCGCCCAGGTGTCGTGGGGTTCCGGATGGTCGGTCGGCAGCAGCCACGCGGGCAGGTCACCGGCGTCGGAGCGAATCTCGATGTCTTCGAAATTCACTCCGGCAGCGATCGGATCAGGATAGACGACTCCGGTCCACCGTCCCCGCCAGGCCCGTCGGATATCGCCGCGGGTGACGGACAGGATCTCTCGGGAGACGGTGCGCGAGCGGGGATCGTACTCGACGATATCGCCGACGACGGCATGTCCCGCACCCTGGTTGAAGTAGAGACCATAGGTGCCGGGCACCGTGGTCTCCTCATCGGCGGGCAGCTGAATGCGCATATTCGGCGGAAAACCGTCGATGTGCAGGATGTCGAGTTCTTCCGGGGCGTTCTCCGGAACGATGATCTTGCGGGCGAAGTAGGCGGCCAGACCCGACGACGCCACAGAGATCAGGGCACCGAGTCCGGCGCCGACGCCGATACCGGCGGCGAGCAGGCGGGCGGGGAACTTCGTGTCGCGGACCATGAAAACCTCCTGTGTTCATTGTTGCCTACGGAATGATCAGGCACCAAACGCTGTTGTGCGGAATGAGCGAGTGTCACTCGCTGTTGCGCTCACCAGGGGCGGAGATCTTCTCCTCCTCGCCGCAATCACCGTCACTGACAGAGACCGGAGGTCACGATGACTCAGTCATCAGATATCAACGCTGGAACTTCGACGAACGAGGGGGCCGCGGCTGAGGAGATCCGTTGGCAGGACGTGCTCACTCCCGAGGAGTTCGCGGTGCTCCGCCAGGGCGCGACCGAACGCCCCTTCACCGGCGAGTACAACGATGAGACGGCAGCCGGGATGTACCAGTGTCGGGCCTGCGGAGCCGACCTGTTCCCCTCCGATACGAAGTTCGCCTCGCACTGCGGATGGCCGTCGTTCTACGCGCCTCTGGCCGAGGACCGGGTTTGTTACATCCGCGACACCTCGATGGGCATGGAACGCGTCGAGGTCCGCTGCGCGAACTGCGACTCGCATATGGGCCATGTCTTCTCGGGCGAGGGCTACGGCACTCCCACCGATCAGCGCTACTGCATCAACTCGATCTCGTTGAAGCTCAACACCGACGCTGCGGACAGCTGAGGTGGCGACGGACACTCAGCGCACCGAGGCGACCGAGCTCGTCGTGAAGAACTTCGACGAGCTCCGGCCCACGGAGCTCTACGGAATTCTGCAGCTGCGCTCACGGGTCTTCGTCGTCGAACAGGAGTGCGTGTTCCTCGACCCCGATGGGGTGGACTCACTGCCGGAGACTCTGCATTTCTTCTACCCTCGACCGGCCACGGCGATGTCGGACACTCACGGCGCCGAGCATGGACGCGACCTCTCGCCATGGGCCTATGCCCGTCTGCTGCCGGCGGAGTTGCCCGACGGACCGGCGGCCAGGCCGGGAGCACGCAGCATCAGTCGTGTCGCCACCCACCCCGACGCCCGCGGGCAGGGTTGGGGCCGCCGACTGCTCAGCGACATCGTCCACGCCTGGTCGACTGCCCCGCTGACGCTCAATGCGCAGTCGCACCTCGAGGGGCTGTACTCGTCCCTCGGCTTCGCCCCGAACGGTCCGCGCTTCGACGAGGACGGGATCGAGCACACCCCGATGGAGCGCCCGGCCGGCTGACCGATCAGCCCTCGGCCTCGGCAGCGGCGTCGACGGAGGCGATGATCTTCTGCATCACAGCGTGCAGTTGGCGCACTCCGTCGACGTCCATGCCGAGCTTGGCCATCATCGTTCCGGGAATCGCCTCGGCGGTCTTGCGCAGTTCACGGCCGGTGTCGGTGAGGGTGACCTCGACGATCCGCTCATCGCTGTCGCTGCGCGTCTTCGTCACATAGTCCAGCGCTTCGAGGCGTTTGACCAACGGGGACACAGTCGCGGGTTCGAGTCGCAGCAGTCGAGCGATCTCGCGCATCGGCAGCTTCTCGTGCTGCCACAGCGCAAGCATGACCAGATACTGCGGATGCGTCAGACTGATGGGTTCGAGCACGGAGCGATATGCGCCGATCACCCCGCGGGACGCCACCGCCAAGGCGAAGCATATCTGGCTTTCCAGCGCCAGCGGGTTGTCCAGCGGCTCCGTCGAAGCTTCGGATTCCAGCATCGTGTGTCGTCGATCCTCCGTGTCGGCAATCAGGGCGTGCATACTCTTCGAAGATTACTTAGTGCGCTAATGGTTAGTGTACACTAAAGGTGAAACCTGCCCAATCCTCGCCCAAGCGGCACCTCGTCGATAGGATCCTCGCCATGTCGTCCGCCTCGCAGCCTTCCCCCGATGGTTCGAACCGGAAGCAGGACAAGAAGCAGAAGAATTCGGCACTGAAGAAGAACCAGCATCCGGAGTCTCAGCGCGGAGTGGGCTGGCTCAACAACTTCTTCCGCAAGATCGTCGGACCGGCACAGGTCGACAACACTCGCCCGGGCGGATACTTCGAGGACGAGACGCTGCGACACCAGCAGCTCGATGCCATGGGGCTGGAGATGCGCACCGACGCAAACGGCCATTCCTATGTGGTGAAGAAGGGCAGCCGGTAGCCGCCGGTCACTCCCCGACCATGCGCAGGGCCGCCGCACCGAATCGGTGCGGCGGCCCTTTCTCGCTGCATCGGGCCCGGCCGGGCGACCTGCTCTCTGCCTCAGTCCCGGCCGGGTCAATGACGTTCGGTCAGCGCCAGTCGGAGATGATGTCGACGAGTTCGCGACGCGGTCCGGTGTAGAACGGAACCTCTTCGCGCACATGCAGGCGCGCCTCGGTGTTGCGCAGGTCGCGCATCAGGTCGACGATGCGGTGGAGCTCGGCGGCCTCGAAGGCCAGCAGCCATTCGTAGTCGCCGAGCGCGAAGGAGGCGATCGTGTTCGCCTTGATGTCCTTGTACCCGGCGGCGGCCATGCCGTGGTCGCGCAGCATCTTCGCCCGTTCGGCGGGGTCGAGGAGGTACCAGTCGTAGGACCGCACGAACGGGTACACGCAGATGTAATCGCCGGGCTCGGGATCGGTCAGCAGGGCGGGCAGGTGCGCCTTGTTGAACTCCGCCGGGCGGTGGATTCCGACGACGGACCAGACGGGTTCGAGCACTCCACCGATGAGGCTGCGGCGGATCGCCGAGTACGCAGCTTGGACGACCTCGATTTCGGGGGCGTGGTACCAGAACATGACGTCGGCATCGGCTCGCAGGGCGGAGACGTCGTAGATTCCGCGCACGATCAGACCGCGTTCCTTCAGGGGCTCGAGAGCCGCATGCAGCTCATCGGCGAGTTCCCTCCGGTCGGCATCGCCGAGTTCTCCGGCAGAGGCGAAGACGGAGTAGGCGATATACCGCGTCTGCTCGTTCGCTTCTTCGATCTGGGTGTCGGTGGGCTGAGTGTATTCGCTCATATCTGCTCCTTCTGTCTTCTCTTCATTCTGAAGTGTCACGGTGGTCGTCTGCGGGTCGGTTCAGTCTCTGGGCCGCGGCGTCCGCGCGGGCGATGCAGGCGGGAATGCCGACTCCCCCATAGGCGGATCCGGCGAGTTCGAGGCCGGGCAGCGACGCGATCTCGGCGTCGATGGCAGCGATGCGTCCGGCGTGGCCGGGCAGGTACTGCGGCAGTGCGGAGTTCCAGCGCTGGACTTCCGAGCCCAGCAGCTGCGATTCCGGACGGGAGGTGATCGTCTGCCAATCGGCGAAGGCGCGTTCGACGATCTCCTCATCGGAGAGCCTGCTCCACACCTCGGGTCCGTCGCCGAAACGTCCGATGCTCATCCGCACCAGGGCCGTCCCCGCGGGGATATGGTCGGCCGTCCACGGCCATTTGTTCGACACGAAGGTCGAGGCCTTGATGAACGTGCCCTCGGTCGCCGGGACGAGGAACCCCGAGCCCTGCAGCTCGACTCCCCCGAGGTCGACGAGGGCGGCGACCAAGGCGGTGGAGGCATAGGGAATCTCGCCGAGGCGGCTCGCCGATTCCGGGGCCACCGACGCCAGGAGCCCGGCGGTCACATGCGCGGGCGTGGCGAGGACGAGCCCATCGGATTCGATGTCGTCCCCCTCGCCGCGGACGATCCACCTCTCTCCGTCGCGGTCGATCCCGGTGACACCGGCACCGAGGCGGACCGTCCCGCCATTGTTGACGATTGCCTCGTGCAGGGCCGGGATGAGGCGGTTGATTCCGCCTTCGAAGCTCATGAACACCGGTTCCGGACTCGCTGCCGACGCGGTCTGGGCGTCGCGGCCGATGAGGAGCTGTGCGACGAGGTCGAGCACCGAGGTGCCCTCGACGGCGGCGGGCAGCAGCGCGGGCACCGTTTCGGCCAGGGACAGGTCCCGGCAGCGACCGGCGTACACTCCGCCGAGCAGCGGATCGACGAGTTCGTCGACGATGGCGCCGCCGAGGCGCGCGGACAGGAAATCCCCGAGCGAGACGTCATCGCCCTCGACCGGCGGGGTGATCTGTTCGGCCGCCAAGCGAGCGGCCGCCTCGGCGCCGATGAGGGATTCGACCTCGGACGCCTCGGCGGGCACCCCCATGATCGTGCGCTTGGGAATCGCGTGCAGGCTTCCTCGGTTGAGCACCTGCGAGCTGTGCCGGGTCGAGGGGAACACCGAGTCGAGGCCGAGTTCGAAGGCCAAGTTCTTGGTCTCCGGACGTCGGTTGAGGCTCGCTTCGGCTCCCGAGTCGATTCCTACGGGCACGGCTCCATCGAGCGTGGTCGCTTTCAGGCAGCCGCCGAGGCGGTCGCCTGATTCCAGCACTGTGACTCGGTGGTCGGCGGAGAGACGATAGGCGACGACGAGTCCGGAGATCCCTCCTCCGACGACGGTGATCTGGGACATTCGATCAGCCGCGGCTGCCGAGGATCTCGGCCGATACGCGGTGGACGAGTTCGACGACGCGTCCGGGCACCTCGGGGTCGGTGTCGGGCAGGACGCCGTGGCCGAGGTTGAAGACGAAGCCGCGGTCGAGTTCGAGCCCCTTGCGCACGATCGCCTCGACGCGGGCGGACAGCGCCTCCCACGGGGCGAAGAGCAGGGCCGGGTCCAAGTTGCCCTGAAGTGCCTGACCGGGGTTGACGCGAGTGGCGGCATCGGCCAGGTCGACGCGGAAGTCGACGCCGACGGCCGTCGATCCGGCCTGTGCCATGGAGCCGAGCAGCTCACCGGTCTGCACACCGAAATGGATGCTGGGCACATCGTGTCCGGACAGTGCGTCGAAGACTGCGGTGGAGTGTTCGAGGACGTGGTTCTCGTAGTCCTCCCGAGCGAGGTAACCGGCCCAGGAGTCGAAGAGCTGGAAGGCCTTGGCGCCGGCGTTCAGCTGCACATCGATGAATGTCGCCGACATCTTCGCAAGCTTGTCCAGCAGGGCCGAGAACGCCTCGGGGTCGGAGACCATGAGTGATTTCGTCTTCTCGTGGTTCTTGCTCGGACCGCCTTCGATGAGGTAGCTGGCCAGGGTGAACGGGGCACCGGCGAAACCGATGAGCGGGGTGGCATCGCCGAGTTCGGCGGTCACCCGCTGGATCGATTCGGCGATGTCCGGGATATCGGCGGCATCAAGTTCGGGCAGGGCGTCGATATCTGCGCGGGAGCGCACCGGGGAGGCGATGACCGGGCCGACGCCGGGAACGATCTCCACATCGACTCCGGCGGCCTGGAGCGGGACGACGATATCGGAGAAGAAGATGGCCGCGTCGACGCCGTGGCGGCGGACCGGCTGGAGGGTGATCTCGGAGACCATCTCGGGGTCGCGGCAGGCATCGAGCATCTGAGTGCCTTCGCGCAGCTTGCGGTACTCAGGCAGGGAGCGGCCGGCCTGCCGCATGAACCAGACGGGAGTGTGTGAAACCGGCTCCGAACGCAGGGCAGCCAACAGGGGTGATGTCATGGGGCCATCTTCCCATTCTTCGATCGCTCATGCCCACTCGATCTCGGTTTCAAGACGAGCCGTCTTGCCGTCTCAGCATTCGTCCGAGGACACGGTCCGACGGATTGTCCGGGGCCGCCTCGGCGTGGATGATTCCTCTGCACGCACGGCTGATCTATCGTGGCAACTGTGGTCAACACCTCACCTCTCAATCGCATTCCGGCGGAGTTCTCCGCCGTGACGTCGGTGCTGCGTCAGGCGCGCAGCACGAACAACGTGTCGATTTCCGAGATTCCCGCTCCGGCCCGCCTGGCTCCCTACTCCTATGCGCTCGGGGCCGAGGTCAGCGCCGATGAGACCTTTCTGCGAGCCAGCGGCGAGGCCATCGACGAACTCGCCACGGGCCGCATCGTCGTCCTCTTCGATCCCGCCGCCCCCGAGGAGTGGGAAGGCTCCTTCCGAGTCGTCTCCTATATCCGCGCCGAACTCGAACACGAACTCGGCAATGAGACGATGCTCGGACATGTGGCATGGAGCTGGCTCGAAGATGCCCTCGATGCCAACGACTGCCAGGTGCTCGCCGTCGGCGGGACGACCACACGGGTGCTGTCCGAGAGCTTCGGCACCTTGGCCGACCGCCCGGCCACGATAGACTTGGAGCTGCGCGCCTCGTGGACACCCGTGATTGACGAGCCGGATCTGATCGGCAATCACTTCGAGGCCTGGATCGATCTGCTCAGCACAGTCGCCGGACTGCCACCACTTCCTGAAGGAGTCACAGCCCTGCCCGGGCGCCGTCGATGACATCTGAACTACCGCTTTTGGAGACACCCGCGAACGGCATCCCCGACGTCGTCGATACCCCGGAGGACCTCTCCTCCTCGATTGCCAGTCTGGCAGCCGCCAACGGTCCGATCGCCGTCGACGCCGAACGCGCTTCCGGAATCAGATACGGACAGCGTGCCTTCCTCGTCCAGCTGCGCCGGGAGGGTGCGGGCACCTTCCTCCTCGATTCCGAGACGCTCGGTGACCTCAGCGACCTCAACCCGGCTCTCGGCTCCGATGAGTGGGTCATCCATTCGGTGACGCAGGATCTGCCGTGCCTGCAGGAGCGCGGAATGCGCCCGGCGGCTCTGTTCGACACCGAGCTGGCCGCCAGGCTGCTCGGATGGGAGAAGTTCGGTCTGGCCGCGGTCGCCGAACGCACCCTCGGGGTGCGTCTGGCGAAGGAGCATTCGGCCGCCGATTGGTCGACGCGTCCGCTGCCGAAGGAGTGGCTGAACTATGCCGCCCTCGACGTCGAAGTGCTCCTGCCGATCCGCGATATCCTCCACCAGCAGCTTCTCGACTCGGACCGGTGGGAGTTTGCGCAGCAGGAGTTCACGCACCTGCTCGATTTCACGCCGAAGCACTTCGATGAGCCGTGGCGACGCACGCATGGACTGTCGAAGATCAGGTCCCGCCGCGACATCGCCCGAGTCCGTGAGCTCTGGCAGGCCCGTGACTCCATGGCCCGTGAAGCCGATCTGGCTCCCACGAAGATCCTGCGCGATCGTGAGCTCGTCGCCCTCGCCCAATCCGGTGTGAAGTCCAGCGACGACATCCTGGCTCAGTGGCGCAGGCTCTCCCGCGCCGAGGCGGCCCGACTCTTCCGTGCCTACCGCAAGGCCTCCCGTTTGGGCGCCGAAGAGCTGCCGGGACGGTCCGAGCGCGGACGGTCGAAACGCAGCGAATTCAACCCGGCGGAGATCAAAGAGCGGGTGGCGGCGCTCAAGGCCGCCATGTCGGAGCTCTCCGAAGAGCTGACGATCCCCCACGATGTGCTCCTCCAGCCGGCAATCGTGAAGTCCCTGGCCGCGGAGTCGAGCGTCGACGTCGAAGGCTACCTCGCCGAGGCGGGAGCCCGACCCTGGCAGATCGAGCTCAGTGCCCCCGTGCTGAAGAAGACCTTGGCCGGGCTCCCCCAGGCCTGAACTCACACCGCGCGGCGGGAACTCTGATCGGCTCGATCGGCCACCTCGGTGGGCAGGGCCTTGAGGATTTCGGACACGATCGTGTCGACGTCGAGGCCCACCTCGGCGAGGATCTCTTCACGTGTCCCCTGCGGCAGGAACTCATCAGGCACGCCGAGTTCGAGCACCCCGATCCGCGAATCGGCCTCGCGCAGGTCGGAGCGGACCTGTGAACCCACACCGCCGATCTTCACTCCGTCTTCGATGACGGCCACCAGACTGTGGTCGGTCGCGAGGTCGATGACGGATGCGGGCACTGGCAGCACCCATCTGGCGTCGATGATCGTCGCTCTCAATCCCTGTTCTGCCAGACGGTCGGCGACGTCACCGGCCAACGTGGCGAAGGGCCCAACGGAGACGATGAGCACATGGGGCTTCGACCCGGCCGGCGCCTCACGGAGGATGTCGACGCCGTCGTCGAGCCGCCTCAGCGCGGGGATGTCGGCCCCGACGCTGCCGCGGGGAAATCTCACCACGGTCGGGGCGTCGGTGACGGTGACGGCTTCGCGCAGCTCTTCGGTCAGCCGTGCGGCGTCGCGGGGTGCGGCCAGGCGCAGTCCGGGGACGACGCGCAGCATCGCGATGTCCCAGATTCCGTGGTGGCTGGCTCCGTCGGGGCCGGTGATGCCGGAACGGTCGAGGACGAAGGTCACACCCTGCCGGTGGAGGGCAACGTCCATGAGCACTTGGTCGAAGGCGCGGGAGAGGAACGTGGAGTAGATGCACACGACGGGGTGGAGTCCGCCGTAGGACAGGCCCGCCGCCGAGGCGACCGCATGCTGTTCGGCGATGCCGACGTCGAAGACGCGGTCGGGGAACTCCTCGGCGAATTTCGCCAGCCCCACGGGCAGGAGCATGGCGGCGGTGATGGCGACGATGTCATCGCGTTCCTCGGCGAGTGCGCAGATCTCGGTGCCGAACACGGAGGTCCATGACGTCGATTTCGACGGTGTCGATCTCCCGGTGACGGGGTCGATGACGCCGACGGAGTGGAACTGGTCGGCGTCGTCGTTGACGGCCGGGTCGAATCCGTGCCCTTTCTGCGTGATCATGTGGACGATGATGGGGCCGCCGTCGAACTGTTTGGCCAGTTGGAGGGCCTTGTCGACCGAGGGCAGGTCGTGTCCGTCGACAGGGCCCAAGTATTTGATTCCGAGTTCGTCGAACATTCCGGTCTCGGGTGGGCTGACCATGTCTTTGAGTCCGCGTTTGACGCCGTGGATGGCGCTGTAGGCGGCGCGGCCGGGTCGGCCGGATTGGCGGAGCGTCTCCTTGCCCCAGGTGAGCAGCCTCTCGTAGCTCGAGGTGGTGCGCAGCTCGTCGAGATGGGCGGCGAATCCGCCGACGGTCGGGGCGTAGGAGCGGCCGTTGTCGTTGACGATGATGACCAACCGCCTCGGCGGGGTGGAGGTGTCGGCAGCGATGGTGTTGAGCGCTTCCCAGGCCATTCCCCCGGTCAGGGCTCCGTCGCCGATGACGGCGACGACGTGACGGTCTCGCTCACCGGTGAGCTGGCGAGCCTTGGCGATGCCGTCGGCCCAGGACAGGGAGGCCGAGGCGTGGGAGTTCTCGACGACGTCGTGCTCGCTCTCGCGTCGGCTCGGGTAGCCGGAGAGTCCGTCACGCTGCCGCAGGGTGGAGAACTCCTCGCGGCGGCCGGTGAGCAGTTTGTGCACATATGTCTGGTGGCCGACGTCGAAGATGATCGTGTCGCGCGGCGAGGCGAACGTGCGGTGAAGGCCCATCGTCAGTTCGACGACGCCGAGGTTGGGTCCCAGATGTCCGCCGGTGCCGGACACGGTCGTGATGAGGTAGTCGCGGATCTCTTTGGCCAGCACTTCGCATTCGCCAGCCGAGAGTCGACGCAGATCGGCGGGCGAGCCGAGGGATTCGAGAAAGGACATGCGGCCTCAGTTCTGACGACATCGTTGGCGGACAGATTCCATTCGCCCCATCCTATCGCTCGCCGCAGGTTGTGACTCATCCCGTTTCATGCGTGCCCTGCAGCTGGGCTCTCACCCGGCCGCTCCTCTTGCTGCGGGTCGCGTGTCCTCCCGCTTGGCGCGTCTCCTAGGGTGCCGACACAACTGACACCGGCCGCCGCTCGCCACCCCTTTGGCGGCAATTCATACGGCTGGCAGCGCACCATTCATCCGTGGCGGCACACCACCCTGGTGCACCACGTCATCATGCGGCCGCCAGCGCGTGATGCGCGTGTTTCAGTGCGCAATGTCTCCCACGAGGATGCTCGGGGACGAAGTTTCCGAGGTCAGCGGGAGCGGCCGAGTGTGGCGAGGAGGTCTTCGTGGAGTTCGAACCAGACTCGGTGCGCGGACTCCCGGTCAGCCCCGGTCACCCAGGCGGGGTCGCTCGCAGCGAGGCGGATAGCCGTGCTGAATCGTTCGTGGTAGCCGCGGAACCGTGGCAAGCGGTGCACCAACCGCTCTTCGAGGCTTGCCCACGCCTCCCCTGCCCGCGCGAGGTCCTTGATGGTCTCAGCCGGGCTCACCTGCGTTTCGGCGATGCCCATTTCGGCCAACTGCCAGCGTGTGCAGGCCTCGGTAACCCCTTGATTGAGCGGTTCGAACTCGTCCATGACCGACTCCACCACGACTCGTGCGCCCGCGCGTTCCAGCTCTTCGCTCAGGAGCTTTTCGCCTTCTGCCTTGCCGGCCTCGGTCAGCGACCATCCGCCTTCGTCCGCGAACCGGGTCCAGACTACCTGCCCTGCTGTCTGCGCATCGAGCAGGGCTTCGTCGACAAGGGCCGCCGGGAGACTCGTACGCTCGCCCACGGGAACAGTTCCGGCGTAGCCGAGGATCCGCACAGCACGGAGGACCTGCAGCCGGATGTCATCGTCTGACGTCATTGGGACTCCTTCAAGGTGATGGTTCCGGTGGTGCCGTCGACGACAACGAGCGCGTCGTCGGGCAGGCACATGGCGGAAGTCATGTCAGTGATGGCTGGGATGCGGAATTCGCGCGCGATGATCGCTGCGTGCGACAGCACCCCACCGCGGGTGGTGATGACAGCCGACGCCCGGGCAAGCAAAGGCGTCCACGCCGGCGATGTCGCCTCGCAGACCAACACGTGACCGGCTTCAAAGCGGGAGAAGTCATCGAAGCCCGAGATGATGCGCAAGCGCCCGCATGCGGTGCCCGGGCTCGATGGTGTGCCGGACGTTGCACCCACCGTCGGCGTCTTCACATTCGGCCTCGGGGCAGCAGGAGAGTATTCGATGGTCACAGGTGCGGTTACCGGCCGGGCCTGCAGCAGCCACACTCGATCGCCTGCAATCGCCCACTCCATGTCCTGCGGGCCGCCGACATGCTCCTCGACCGATTTCGCGGTCCGGCCTATTTCTGCGGCTTGTGCAGGGTCGAGGACTGAGTACTGCGTTTGGCAGCGAGGCTCCTCCTCCGGCCTGATCCGCCATCGCTCCGCGTGCGCATCGCCGGACACGAGCCGATCGCCTAAGCCGTGGACGGCCTCGACGATGAGGTCTCGTCGTCCGGTGACGGGATCAATTGTGAAGGTGACACCGGCCGCAGAGGGCGACAGCATCCGCTGCACGATGACGGCGACGTGGCCCGGTACGTACTTACCGACAGCGGAGGCGTATATGTGTGACTTGGCGACAGCGCCACGTGTCCTACGCACCTCGGCCTCGACCTCGGCGTACTCCACCTCCAGCCGCGTGTGGAACTGACCGGCGAACGACGACTCGCGCCCGTCCTCGGCCATCCCCGAAGACCGCACCGCGAAGTTGGAGCCGCCCAGCGCGTCCAGAACGTCGGGCAGTTCGCGTTCCCAACCATCGCCCGGATCGATCGGCAGGACGAATCCGTCCGGGATCGCGAATCCAGCCCGAGACAGTTCGCCCAGCACAGCTGCCTTTGACCCGCACGCCTCGTCTGCGTCGCGAAGCGAAACGAAGGCATTCACGGCCGAGCATCCAAGCGGGCGAGCACGCGCGCCATCCGCTGCTGCGCGGCCTGCCCCGACCTCAGGCCCAACGCGGCGGCGATCTGTTGGAATGTCACGCCTCCCGCTCTTGCAGCGAACAACAGGGCCGCCTCGACCTGGTCCAGCTCAGCTCGTGCGGCGCCGATCAGCCCCAACCCAGCGGTCACGACATCCTGTTCGACGTGCTCGTCCGCAGCCTTGTGAGCCGCCAGCCTCACCAGGTCACAGTCACTCGCCGGCTGCTGCGAATGCTGCCACGGTCGCGCCGTCAATTCGTCGCCTCCGGCAGCGCCGAGGACAGCACGATGGGCGGCAAGAGCATCAGCGTGAGTACGTTCATTCAGAGCCATAGAACAATGCTGATCCATCAACATTCTGTTGTCAACAATGTGTTGATACCGGCGCAGTGGACTCGAAGGAGCGCCGGCAACGCAATCCGACCCGCATGACAGCGACCGTCCCTCACCTTTCGCCGCACAGCGCACCGCTGCAATGAGGCGATTTGCCACGAACGGTGACGGATTCCTTGGCATCAGTGTGTTTTGTCACGAGCGGTGAGGGATGCCCAACTGCGTGGAGGACGTGACGCGAACGGTGAGGGATGCTCGATCAACGGCACCTCCGCACACCGTCCGGGGACGACGAAGGCCGGTGGGAAGAATCCCACCGGCCTCCGTTGTGCTCCAGCTCAGCGCTTCAGCGCGAACCGACTGCCGCAAGTCGGAGACTCACAGCACCTCAGCGTCTTCTGCGATCAGGCTTCTGCGAGCTGACGCAGAACGTACTGAGACATGCTTCGATGACCAGTCTCGCCTGTAAAACGTCTACGCAAGAACAAAACACCTGGTCAGAAAGTCAGAGCGGTCCCGAAGTCGACTACCGCTCAATTGATGAAGCACGTCAGTCAACATGCTTCCATTGCGGCAACTGACGCGAACCGGCATCTCTCGGCTTGTGGACATCGACCCCGTAGTCGAGCGGTCACGATCACCAGCAATGAGCCGACCTTACGGCTGTGTCCGGCACCGACTGCCGAATTGTTGGCACTGGATAGGCCGTCCGTGGCGGCTGTCGAGCGCAGCGACGTGGAACACGCAATTTGTGTGTGACACCAGCGACTCGGATGACCAGATCCACGGCTTTCGCTCGCGGTACCACGTCACTGGTCCACGACTGCTCCGTCAGCCCCAAGTCGCGACAGTGTCTCAACCCTAGTGGCTGGATTTCGGCTCGCTATCTCGAAGTCCAGGTCAATGCCTATTCCAGAACCAGTAGGAACGGATACGTGACCGTCGACGGTCTCGGGTATCGGACTCAGCATCGCGGTCTGGTCGAACTCCTGCCGTTCGCTTTGGTTTGAAGCGGTGTACCTTTCTGTGGCGGAAGCGACCGAGTGATCGGGCAGCTCCATTATTCCCAGATTCGCGACTGCACTGGAGACTTGCAAACATGCAGCGGTGCTCACTGGACTGAGCGGATTATGAGGAACAACTTTTGACCCGACGGATTCCGCAATGGCAGCGATCTTCATGGCACCTGTAATGCCTCCGGCCAAACAGACACTGATCCTCGTGTAAGCCAACGGATATCGGCTGAGCAACATCTGAAACTCTTCAGGCGTGTGCAACCGCTCCCCCGTCGCTACCGGCACCGGCACCGAGGACGCGACAAGCGCCATCGAGTCGAGGTTGTCCGGACGGACTGGGTCCTCGATGAACATAGGCATCACATCCGCGACAGCGCGGCCGAACGTCACAGACTCGCTAATGCTCAGTCGCCGATGCAGCTCGACGCACAGATCAAGTCCGTCACCGACCTCGTCGCGCAACTTCTCGAGCACCATGACTGCCCCGCTGATGTATTGAGCATTCGACGTTTCCAGCCTCTCGCCGCGGTCAATATCGAGGAACGGCGACAGGTGCCCCACCGCTGTATACCCCTCATCCTGAGCCTTCTTGCAGTCTTCGACGAGCTCATCGACAGTTGCCCCGGCAACATGTTTATACACTCGCACTCGTTCTCTCGCTGCCCCGCCGAGGAGTTCATAAACAGGCACGCCGAGACGCTTTCCCGCCAAGTCCCACAGCGCGATGTCGATCGCGCTCAACGCCCCCATGATGACGGCACCGCGGAAATGATATGCGCGATACATGAACTGCCAGTGGTGCTCGATCCTCCGCGGATCCTGTCCGACGAGGTAATCAGCGAAAGTCTTCACCACTTCGGCGGCAGCTTCCTGGTAGGCCCAGGCACCGGACTCACCGACCCCGTACAGTCCGTCATCGGTTTCGATGCTGACGTAGAGAATCCGGTTGACCTGGACAGGGCGAACAGCAGTGATCTTTGGCATCAAGCCTCCTGTTGAATTAGTTGGTGCGTAGTTACGAGCCGAGTGGAATCAGCCGATAGGTTTT
The DNA here is from genome assembly GCF_057766545.1 of Brevibacterium sp. MGP-B1. NCBI lineage: Bacteria > Bacillati > Actinomycetota > Actinomycetes > Micrococcales > Brevibacteriaceae > Brevibacterium > Brevibacterium sp. MGP-B1. The sequence goes on from NZ_CM173407.1 coordinate 1,523,685, forward strand.
CGCTGGCTTTCACTTCGTCCACGCAAGGCGAGGCGTGGACGAAACGCCTTGGACATCTATAGAAGGAAGGGAGCCATGATCGACAGAATGATGAGCATCATCGCCCCGCCAAGGCGGGAAGCGATCTGAAGGAACGGCATCAATTCGAGTCGACCTGCCGCGGAGAGGACGGCGACGTCTCCCGACCCGCCCATATCAGCCATTCCGAGGCCCCCGCTGATGGAGGATTCGACAAAGTAGAAGCCGACCAGCATTCCTGCCCCGCCCGCAGCTGCGGCCGCAACGATCACGGTCACCACGACGATGAGGAGGTAGCGAGGATCGGACGCGATCTCGACGATGGCATCGAAGTCGACCATGCCGGCGCTGATCGAGACGAGAACGGCAGGGATCCAGGCGTGCGAGATGAAGTTATACCACTGCTCAGCACCGAGATTGAGGTGTTCTGGCAAGAGGTTGAAAATCTTGAGCACAGCAGCCACCACGATGATCCACACGTAAGCATGCAGCCCCGGAATCAAGGACGACAGTATCTCTCCAACCATGTAGATCGTGATCGACAGCACCAGGCCAACGGTGATGTCTTTAATCGTGAGAGGCGCTTCGTCTGAAGCCTTCGAATAATCGAAGTCGCCTTTGCGCATCATTCGGCCCTCGCCGCTGAAGCTCTTTGCCGTCACGGCCTTACCGATCCCGTTGAGGATTCCCGCGATGATGATGCAAACAACGTTGGCGACGATGACTGCTGGGGCGATCTGCTCGAGGAACGAACCGGCGTCTCCCCCGCTTGCTGAGGCGAAGATTTCCGACATTGGAACAGCACCCGCAGCCATGCCGCCGCCCATGACTGGCCCTACGACCAACATGACTGCTCGGCCGACGCCGAACCCGGTGATCAATCCCATCAGCGCACCGACGAGAAATGCTGTGACGACGCCGGCGATGATCGGGAAGAAGAAGCGCGCGCCGACGCTGACCAATAGTTTCCGATTCATTCCGAGAATAGATCCGACGATCAGCCCCGTGACGACGAGTTCAGAGAATCCGAGCTCGTTGTAGAACGAATCAGCCAAGTCGGCGAACTCCTGAGGGAATACCCCGGTGAAGACGATCAAGGCCGGAACGACGATGCACAGCAGCGATCCTCCACCGAATGTATTGAACACAGGAATAGAGTCGCCGATGTATTTCAGGGCACCGCCGACGATCATCGCTATCGCCATACCGCTGACGATGTTGACTGGCATGACATTGAGGAAGATGGCGGCGATAATCACCACCAGGAAGGCCAGATAGAAGGGCCACGGGAAGCCCATGATTGTGCGTTGCTTGCTGTCCTGGTACTGGTTGTGCTCGGGTGCCTCAGCGTTGCCGCGAGCTTGCGCGATCTGAGATTCGTAATGCGTCATTGCATCTCCCTTTTTTGGGTTCGCCCATAGCCGCAATGCGCTACGCCAACCGGCACCGCACATTGCGCTACGTTAAGTTACTAGTCTGTGTACGCGATTCGAGTGATCGCTGGCCTGCTCGAGGCCCGTGGCCTCGCCTCAAATCTGGTCCGCGGTCGACGAGCCACGCCTAAAGTGTGCTCTCTACTTGGTGGTTTCACTCCCCTCGAAGCACGTCGATGATGGCTTGACCGAGTGTCTCCGTGGTGCCATGTCCTCCGACGTCGGGCGTCAGCACTGTCGGGTCTGCGGTCCGGAGGACTTCGTCGATGGCTTCCTCGATATCTGTTCCAGCTGCCTCAGAGCCGAGGTGGTCGAGCATCATCGCTCCCGACCAGATCTGGCCGATCGGGTTGGCAATTCCTTGGCCTGCGATGTCGGGGGCCGAACCGTGGACGGGCTCGAACAGGCTGGGAAACTCGCCCGTCGGGTTGATGTTGGCACTCGGTGCCACACCGATCGTGCCCGTGCACGCAGGACCGAGGTCCGAGAGTATGTCACCGAAAAGATTGGATGCGACGACGACGTCGAACCATTCCGGGTGCTGGACGAAGTGAGCAGTGAGGATGTCAATGTGAAATTGGTTCGTCTCGATGCCTGGGTGATTCGCCTGGATCGCTTCGAACCTCGTGTCCCAGTACGGCATGGTGATCGAGATACCATTGCTCTTCGTCGCCGACGTCACCTTCTTGCGGCGCTTCGCGGCCTGAGCGAAGGCATACTCCATGACACGGTCGACGCCGATCCGCGTCATCACCGTCTCCTGCATGGCAAGCTCACGGTCAGTCCCTTCGAACAGCACGCCGCCCGCGTTGGAATATTCCCCTTCTGTGTTCTCTCGGACAACGAGGAAGTCAACGTCGCCGGGCTCTTTGTCACGCAGGGGCGGAGTGATACCGGGAAGGATCTTGCACGGCCGGAGATTCACGTACTGGTCGAACTGCCTTCTGAACTGCAGGAGGCTCCCCCACAGGGACACATGGTCGGGAACCACATCGGGCCAGCCAACAGCGCCGAAGAAGATCGAGTCGAACTCACTCAACTGGTTTTTCCAACCATCAGGCAACATCTGGCCGTGCTGTTGGTAGTACTCGACGCTCGCAAAGTCGAACCATTCGAACTCCACGTCAACACCCTGACGCTGACCGGCAACTTCGACGGCCTGCACACCAAATGGCATGACTTCCTTTCCGATCCCGTCTCCTGGAATGACTGCAATCTTCGGCATGTACGTACCTCCACTTTCCTGTGCGTCGGGCCCGTACTAGAGGGGATCCCGACGATGCTTTGATTCGCTTGGCCACGAATCTAACAGCGAAATCAGTCGTTTCACCCGCCGTTCGAATCAACTCAGGCTTGATCAGAATGCAATGATGATCCGACCAATGTTGAACGGTCTCTACCTAGACTGGGACCGTGAGAGTCGACGATTTCCAGTTCTTCGCCACGATCGGCGAAGAGATGAACCTGACTGCAGCGGCCAGGTCAATGGGAATGTCGGTGTCAGCAGTGAGCAGGCGGCTCACACAATTGGAGAACCGACTCGGCGTCCAGTTGATCAAACGCACCTCGCGTCAGATGCTATTGACCAGCGAGGGCCTGCGCTATTTCGAGGGCGCTCGACGCATCGTGCATGAGGCCGACGTACTACACGCCGACATCTCCAACAGCGTCGACAGCGAACGTGGGACTCTCGTTGTGTTCGGCACTTTGGGATTCGGGCGCACGCACCTGTCTGAGTTGGTGGCGGACTTTCACACGCTGTACCCGAATATCGAGATTCATCTAGAGCTCTCAGGCGACCCATTCGACCTGGAGAACACTCATTTCGACATGCTCGTCGGAGTCGGCGCAGCAAAAGACTCTCAACTGACTTACCGCAGGCTCCTGACTAACCGTCGGGTACTTTGCGCGTCACCCGACTACGTCAATCGCAGAGGCTACCCGAGCTCAGTTTCTGAGCTACCTGACCACGACTGCATCATTCTCAATGAGCATGAGCCCGACTTCACTCTGTGGAAGTTCGAGCTCGATGGCGTCGTCATACCGGTCCGGGTCCGTGGGCCGTTGCGATGCAATGACGGCGACACAGTCACCAAATGGGCAGTTCTCGGGCACGGAATTGCAATGCGCTCGATTTGGAACGTCCGCAGGTTCTTGGAAAGCGGCCAACTGGTCCCGATACTGCCGAATGTGCCGACCATTCGATCAGACGTATACCTCGCCTTTCCCAATAACGAGTACTTCCCGCTACGCGCCAGGCGCTTCACCGAGTTCCTGCAGCAGGAGATCCCAAAGCGGGTGAAGTCGGCGGCCGACTTCGTCGACTACACCGACTAAGCACCATACTGGCGTTTCAAAAGACCCGCCCACCACTCAAAGGAGAGAACACTATGGCCAAGATACTCATCATGGGACTAGGAGCACTCGGATCGGTCTACGCTGCGCTGATGAAGAGCGCCGGCCACGAAGTCCACGGAGTGGGGCTGGCAGCTGACCACATAGATGCAATCGCGGATCATGGCCTAAGAGTCAGCGGTGCCAGCGGAGACCGCACGGTCCAACTCGACTCGGTCAGCACGACGGCCGACAGGCTCGCCGCCGATTTCGACCTGATTGTCATCGCCACGAAAGCCTACGACGTTGAGCAAGCAGCGCTCGATACAGCACCATTGGTCGGTCGGAACACAGTCGTCCAGTCGATCCAGAATGGAGTCGGATCGATGGATCTCGTCGCTCCGCATCTTCCGCAATCTCAACTATGCCTAGGGGTCGTGGGCGGATTCGGTGCATCGCTACCCGAACCAGGACACGCCCATCACAACGGAATGGCATTAGTCCGCTTCTCTCCGTATTCAGATCTGCCGATGCCTGAAGTCGACGAAGTGGTCGAGATCTGGCGATCCGCGGGCTTCGACGCCACCTCACTACGCGACCCTTCCCGTGTCATCTGGGAAAAGCTGATCATGAATGTCGCATTCTCCGGCCCTGGAGTACTCAACAAGCTCACCATTGGCGACATGATGACAAACGAAAACGCCTGGCAGGTCTCTAAGGCTTGCCTCTTGGAAGCGTTCGCTGTCGCACAAGCACTGGAAGTCCCAATCCAGATCACCGACCCGGTGCACCACGTGCGTACGCTCGCAGGAAACATCCCTGACGCGAAGCCCTCCATGCTCCTCGACGCACTGCGGGGTTCCCAAGGTGAGATCGACGTGATCAACGGTTCCGTCGTCCGCTTCGGCGCAGAAGCCGGGGTGCCGACTCCTGTCAATTCGACGGTAGTCAATCTCGTCAAAGCATGGGAGACAACTCTCTAGACCAAACGGCTGAAAGTTATAACGCAGATCAAAAGCTAGGTCTCGTCGAATTTGGTTTCGGGCGACAGAAAGGAGATCGTCGAACTCATTCGATAGGGGCTACCAACCGAGCCGACAGTCTGGGCCCGAGAAGGGCCATCAAAGCAGATTCTGATACTCCGCATGCTCGAGAAGTAACTCTTCTTCAAGAACACTGGCGAGCTCGGCAACCCTGCCACGAGGTTTAGCATCTGACGGCCACGCCAATCCAACAGTCTGCACGAGATCGGCCTCTGCAATCCGGACAAAGGGGACATTTGGATACCCCTGGCGGATCACCGCCTGGATCGGTACGAACGTGAGCCCAGCCGAATGAGCGGACAGCTGCACGCCGGCGCTCACACTGCTACCCCGGATCACCTTTCTCGGCTTCACACCGAGGCGTGTTAGGAAGTCAGCCACTATTGCACCGAGGTTATGATCAGCGTGCATCAAAATGAGTCGCTGGCTTTGCAATATCGGCTTTAGCTTCGCCGCTGGCACACAACTACCCGATCGAAAGGAACCAGCATGGTCCCCAAGGGATTTGAGAACTTCGCCGGCGACGACAACTTCTTCCTCGGTTATCTTGTGAAAATCGACACCGACCCCTGCACGCACAGCTGACATCACAGCCAGATCAAGATTCTTGGACCTGACCAGTCCCATCAAGTCCGCATTTGACAATCCAAAGAAGCTAATCTGCAACTCTGGGTGATGCCGCAAAATTGCCGGAAGGGCACGTGGTAGTAGGATTTCTGACCGCCATGTCGTGGCCCCCAAACGAACAGACTCGCCAGCGAGCTGGCCCATATCAGCCAGATCTGTTTCCATTCGCGAGCGAAGCCGATTTACCGCCACGAGGTACTCGTAATAGCGATGTCCCTCAGGCGTCAGTTCCAACGGCTGGTTTGTCCGATCGATCAGAACGACACCCACAGATCGCTCTAAACGGGATAGATAGCGGCTTAATGCCGGTTGGCTAATGAAGAGGGACTCGGCCGCGCGGGTGAGATTTCCCTGGTCGATGATAGCTCTCAGATACCGCAGTGATTCTTCCATTAATCGCCTCCTATTACATACATGTTATGACATGTAGCAGGTTTTGGCATTGGACGACGGTGAGCAGGCTCACTTAGTGTCGATGTCGAGGGGGCTCTGGATGCAAAAGAAAATCAGAGGCATCTACTTGCATTAGACGAGGCCCTGAGGGAATAGGTAACAGTTCTTCACATGAGCGACGGGTCCAACGCTCAGGCGGTCCAAGTCCAAGTTGTCTACTCCATGGAAACGATTCAACTTTAACCAGAACGTCCGAGGAAACGGTCGGACCGATCCGACACCTGTTCAAGCAAGCTTCATCTTGAACTAAGAGGCCACAACGGCCGTCAATGAGTCGCCAGTCGCACCTGGCTGCACATCAAGAAAGGAATCGAATGGCCATCACATCGGTATCAGCACGGGGAGTACGTGTCCCCGTCTCTGTCGACATCAGCCAATCAACCCGAAAATTGAACCAACGAGATTACGTCATCGTTCAGATCCGAGATTCCGAATCCGAGTGCGTTGGTGAAGGACTGTCGTATGTTGGAACGGCAGGTGCCAAGTCAGCCGTCGAACTGATCGACGATGTCCTCTCATCGACGATTATCGGTGGAGACCCAGCTGACACCTCAGGCTTGTACGCACGTCTGTATCAGGAAGGGCTCATGCAGGGCCGCCGAGGAATTCTCGTCCGCTGCATCGCGGCAATTGATACAGCGCTTTGGGATCTTGCAGCAAAGCGAGCTGGTCTGCCTTTGGCATCCATGCTCGGAGGACACACAGGTCCGGTGCCGGCGTACGCCTCGGGCGGATATTACAAGGCTGAAGATACCGACAGGCCCCAAACAGTTCGCGAAGAAATCGAATTCAACAAGTCGCTAGGGTTCAAAGACCACAAGATCAAAGTCGGCGGTACCTCCGTCAAGGAAGATGCAGAACGCATCAAAGCAGCAATCTCTGTGTTGGACTCCAATGAGCGCTTGGCAGTAGACGCGAACAACGCCTACAAAACTCCAGCTGAAGCAATTCACGCCACGCGATCGCTGGAGGCCGCGACTGAGGGCCACGGACTCTGGTGGATGGAAGAGCCCCTAACGCCGGATGATATTGCTGGCCACGCTCGTATAAGTCGATCAGTCGATACTCCAATAGCCACAGGTGAAGTCCACCAGACACGACACGAATTCCTGCAACTCTTACAGCAGGAAGCTGCATCTATTCTCCAGACTGACGCGGGAGTTGTCGGTGGCATTACCGAATGGGTGACAATCGCCCGCACCGCGTTGTCGTTTGGCGTCCCCGTAGCACCGCATTGGCACGCGAATATTCACGTCCATCTGGTCGCCTCAGCGGAGAACGGCCTAGTAGTCGAACATTTCGCCAAGGCCAAGGGCATTTACAACATGGAGGAACTGATGACGCCAGAAAGTCGACTTGAGTTCAAGGACGGAAACGTCATCGTTCCTGACCGACCAGGACTCGGATGGGAATTCGATACAGACAAGATCGCTCGGTACGAGGTGAAGTGAGCTGAGTCAGATTGAACAAGTCTGTGCCGGAGCATCGACCGAATTGAGGCCAAGGCAAGGGTGGCGGACGCAATGCGGTCGACACATGCCACAGCGCGCCTCGAACGCCAGAGCTATCCTCTTAATCCATTTCAGTTGAAAGGCATGTAATGACGCATCCTGAAACTCACGACAACCGCACAGAACTGCGCCCGTCGAGTAGGAGCGAGCCGCCACAAGGCTGGCGACAGCTCAGACACGTTGGACCTGGACTAATCATCGCCGCCACAGGAATCGGGGCTGGCGATATGGTTAACGGCCTCAACGCAGGAACGAATTACGGTGGCCTGCTGCTGTGGGCAATCATTCTGGGCACAGTCATAAAGTTCCCGCTCAGTGAGGCGACAGGAAGACTGTTCATGGTGACCGGCAAGACAGTGCTTGAGGCATGGCACGAATGGAGCAAAGCGGCTTCGGGATACTTCATGGTCTTCTTCTTCCTTGCCAGCTTCATCACTGCTGCTGGAATCTGCTCCGCAGCAGGACTTGCTATGTCGGCGCTCTTCCCCGGTCTTATGCCGCTATGGGCATGGGCAATACTGCATTCGTTACTGGGATTCGTTCTGGTGTGGGTGGGCCGCTATGGACTCTTCGAGAAGGTCATGGGAGTTCTCATCGGCCTCATGTTCATCACGGTCATTGCTCTAGCATTCCTGACGGAACCGGACTACACCGCTTTGGGCACCGGGCTGATCCCGAACATTCCGGATGGCGCTTCGTTGGCTATTCTGGCGCTCATCGGTGGCATCGGTGGGTCGCAGTCATTGGCCTTCTATCCGTATTGGGTGAAGGAACGCGGCTGGACCAGCCCGAAATGGATCCCGATGATGCGAACAGACCTCACAATTGGTTATGCCGCAACTGGAATCTTCATGCTGGCGATGATGCTGATTGGCTCGGGACTACTTTTCGGCACGGGTCTGAACATCAGTGGCTCCGAAGGATTAGTGACACTGGTTCAGCCGCTACAGGAGCGGGTCGGCTACGTGGCAAGGGTGATGTTCCTCATCGGTTTCTGGGCCGCGGCTACAAGTACGATCTTCGGAGTCTGGGACGGCAGTAGTCACCTGTTTGCTGACTTCATCAGAATCGTCAAGAAGGCAACAGGAGAACAGGCCGCAGCCATACTCAACCCAAAAGGCATCTGGGCTCGAGGCTTCCTCGTCTTCATCGCCTTCCCACCAATGGTCCTCTTGGTCTTTGACCGGCCCGTCCTACTTGTCATTATCTACTCGGCGCTCGGCGCAATCTTCTTCCCCTTCTTGGCAGCCTCACTGCTGTGGTTCATGAACAAACAGGGTCTGGCAAAAGGGCATCGGAACGGAATACTTTCAAATGCCTTCCTAACGATAAGCGGGCTGTTCTTTGTCGCTTTCGGCATTCTCGCTGTCACAGGCGCGGTCTAGTCCGGATGCAGAAGCCAACAAGTAGTAGAACGAGGCAACAAAGCATAAAGCTGAAGCACCCATTGCTATCAGAAAGGCACCAATGAGCTCTCTCACTTACGCACAGGCGGCAGCTCAGGGAATATGGAACTCACAAGTCGACGAGATCGGCTACATTCCCTCGGTTACGGTCGCCCCGGTCATTGATCATCTTGTAGAACTTGATGGGGGAAATAATGGACGATCGTCTCATGTCAACCCGCTGTCCCGCGAGGAAGAAGCAGTCGGAGTCATTGGCGCTCTCCCCCTTGCGGGTAAATTTGGGGCCGTCGTTATGCAGGACAACGGTTTCGGCAATAACATCACAGCGCTGACCACCTTCTCCATCTCCTACCACCTGCCAATGCTCATCTTTGCCAATACCAGGGGGAGCCTCGGCGAATACAACTCGATGATTCATTCCGTCAGCCAGCCAGTCCCCGACTTGCTCCGCAGATTGGGTCTGCCCGTCATTGAACTCGACAGGAGATCTTCTGCCCAAGACTGGGAAGACACGGTCTCCGAGGCCGGCAACCACGCGAAGATGACGTACCGCCCAGTCATCGTACTTGGATCATTCTGGAACACGGATGGAAAGGTCGCCTGAAATGAGAAGATATCAAGCTCTCCAGTTGATTAACGAACTCACCGCTGATCTCCCCCTGGTGGTGACGTGCGCGGCCACGAGCCGCGAACTGGCTGCCGGTGAAACGCGAGACAATCACTTCTACGTACTCGATTCAATGGGACTCGTCGGATCTATTGCGACCGGACTGGCTATTGCGGCCAAAGGATCTGATGTTCAAAAGGTGATTGGTCTTGAGGGAGACGGTTCGCTATTCATGAATCCCAACGTATTGCCGACAGGCGGCTTCCTTTCCCCGAACAGGCTCTTTCTCATTCTTCTCGACAATCAGGTATATGGGTCGACCGCAGACATACCCACATACGCCGATCGCGTGGACCTTGGAGCGATCGCAGAAGCATCGGGCTGGACAGTGGGACGAGCAGACGATGAGGCTAGCTTCAGAAGCGAGTACGCCCGTCTACTAAACACAGCCGGGCCGACATTCCTCCACATGAGAATTGAGCCAGGCAACGCCACCGATGTGCCGAAGCTGCTGGTCGATCCGGTGACGATAACAAATCGCTTTCAGGCGTGGTTCACTCACCGCCTGGGACAGGGGACTGAGGTCAACGCGTGACTGGTACAAACTTCAAAATCGGCGCAGGGATACAAACCATCAATCCGACCAGCGGCAATATCATTGACGAATTCGAGTTCACAGGCCCTAAGGAACTCTCTGAGATCTTGGACGAAGCAACCGCAACATTTGCACAGTTCAAACGATCTACCGTGACGCAACGCGTCGAAGGCATACGTCGGCTAAGCGCCATCTTGTCGCGACAGCGCGACGAGTTCGCCACCCAGATCACTCGCGAAATGGGAAAACCGACAACTCAGGCTCACGGTGAGATCGACAAATGCATCAACGCATGCGAGTACTACGCGACTCACCTACCCGAGATGCTGAAACCACGCGACATCGAAGTCACTCCCGACCGCGCGGCTGTGCACCTACGTCCTCTCGGTGTGATCTTCGCGATTTTGCCGTGGAACTATCCGTGGTGGCAGGTGGTACGCGCAATGTTGCCAGCAATCGCAGTCGGCAATGTCGTCGTGCTCAAACATGCAGAGTCTGTAACCGGATGCGCATTTTCAATACAAGATGCGTTCCGAGAAGCATTCGGAAGCAAAATCATGAACACAGTAGTTCTGCCAGGAGAGCGTGCTTCGGAGACAATCGGGGACGACAGAATTGCCGCTGTTACCTTCACTGGCAGTGAGCGGGTTGGTGCCCTGGTTGCGCAAGCAGCTGGTGCTGCTCTGAAGAAATGTGTTCTTGAACTCGGCGGCTCCGACCCGTTCATCGTTCTCGATGACGCAGATGTCGAGAGCGCGGCCAAGGCCGCAGTAAAGTCGCGGTTCCTCAATAATGGGCAATCGTGCATTGCGGCAAAACGCATACTGGTACCAAGAAAACAGAGAAGCGAATTTGTCGCGTCTCTCGACCGACACTTGCAAGAATTGTCGGTGGGTGATCCCATGGATCCAAAGGTCGAAGTTGGTCCTATTGCTAGGTACGACCTGTTAAACCACTTAAATGATCAAAGAAGTCGAGCGGTGGCCTTGGGCGATCTGGTGCTCGGGGAAACTACACATCCGGCTGGACCGGGCGCTTGGTTCGCGCCGATCCTGATGGAAGTACAAAGTTCAGACTCCCCGCTGTTAAGGGAAGAGACCTTCGGACCACTCGGTGCTGTGACCTTCTATGAAACTGAGGAAGATGCCGTGGCGATCGCCAATGACACTCAATACGGTTTAAGTTCCGCGGTGTGGAGCAGTGATGAAACACGCGCCCAAAGAGTCGCAGCTCGAATCAAAGCCGGATCAGTGTTCATCAACGGAATCTCCGCGTCCGACCCTCGTTTGCCCGTCGGAGGAATCAAAGCCAGCGGCTACGGACGTGAACTTGCTGACTATGGCATAGCCGAGTTTGCCAACATTCAAGCAGTGCGAGTCACGTCTACTGGTAGCTGAAAACCCGCGGATGGCAACAATCGAAATCTAGTCTCGGCGCGAGAGGTATGCCAAAAGCAACCGACTTCGACCGATTGGTCTAGAGTTCTTTCGATGATTGACCATTCCAAATGTCACGTTAGAGACGTAACGGCCAAACTACGACGCCGAGTTTTCACAGATGATCAACAGACAGTACTTGATTCGCTACTGGCAAAACATGGGCAGACGGGCCCGCCCGTTTGAGAGCGACTTTGGAAGCGGTGTTCGCTGCGGTGGCCACTGTTCGATGTCGCCTGGTCAACTCGGTCAATAGGCGTCCGCCTCTTCCCCTGTCCTCTGACTGGATTTGTCGGCCAAGAATGTAAAGTCTGTGCCGACGGTGTCGGTTCAGATACCGTCGGCACAGACGGCCGAATACGTCAGCCGAACTGCTCCATCCACAGGTTGGCAATATCATCTCGGCGCGCGAACCAGACCTTACCCTTGGCCTGACAGTGCTCAATGAACTCTCGCAGGGCGTTCGTCCGTCCCGCCTGTCCGATGAGACGCGGATGAAGTCCGACCGACATCATCTTCGGAGCGCCTCGCTCCCCTTCAAGCCACAGTTCGTCGAAACCGCGGCGAGCGAACTCGAAAAAGTCGCCTGGAGCTTTCGTCCCCTGGATATCGTTGTACGTCAACGAGTATGGAACGACGAGATGGCGCTCTCCTTGTACTTCGGTGAAGTACGGGAGGTCATCGTTGTAGGCGTCTGAATCGTAGAGGAAGCCACCGTGCTCGACGACGAGTTCACGCGTGTTCACGGAGGGACCGTAGCGGCAGTACCACCCATTGGGTGCCGACCCCCAGGTGGTTTTAAATGATTCGACAGCATCATGAATGCGCTGCGCTTCTTCCTCGCGCGTCATCCGCCAGTGCTCTTCCCAGCGGTAACCGTGGGAGACGAGGTCGTGGCCGAGCTGACGCGCGGCAGTGGCGACATCCGGGTTCATCTCGAACGCACGTGCGCAGGCGAAGAAAGTGGCATTGATACCGAACTCCTCGAACAATCTCAGCAGACGCCACACGCCCACTCGAGAACCGTATTCGTACATTGATTCGGTCGCCAGATCACGGACTTCGCTTGGGAACGGGTAGGCGACTTCCGCGATCGAGTCGTTCTCGCCGTCGCCGAGGAAGTGACTGTACTCGGATCCCTCTTCGTAGTTGACGACAAGGTTGACGGCCACATTGGCCCCGCCGGGGAACTGGGGGTGTGGTGGGTTCTCACCGTAGCCGACCAGATCGCGGATCGGGCCATAGGATTCGTTATTCATGGTTTCTCCTAGGAGTTCGGTGGGGTCAGTCGGTAGGGTCGAGTTCCTCGAATGAACGGTTGTGCGTCTCCGTGACAACACGAGAAATAATGAAAATGCCGATATAGATGATGACGACGATGCCGAAGGTCATGTACTCGTTGACGTTCTCAAACAGCGCTGACGCAGCCAGCGGGATCAGGGCTCCGCCAATGAAGCCGATGTTGACGACGACTGAGGTGCCCAGTCCGCGGATTTTTGTCGGGAAGAGTTCAGGCGACCAGGTCCAGATCGTCGTGTTGACGACCATGACGCTGAAGTTGAACAGGAATCCGAGGAGCATGATTAGGAAGGGGCTCGTGGCGAAGAACGCGAAGAGGATAATCGTTACAGCCGCTAGAACTGAACCGATGGCGATCATACGTTTGCGTGGGAACGAATAGGCACCGATCGAAGCGAGGATCGCGCCGAGCAATCCGCCGATGTTCTGGACCATCGTGAAGGTCAGGCTGCCGCTGATCGAGTAGCCGCGCTCGACGAGGAGCAGTGGCATGACGAGCAAGATACTGAATTGAGCGCCCCAGGCGAGGAACGCCACGATCGAAAGACCGATGGTGCGCTTGCGCTGCCCGGAGATGAACAAGTCGGAGACTCGACCGCTTTCCGAGACCTCAGCGGAAGCAGCATCCACTTCCGCGGCGCTGAAGTACTCGACCGCTTCGCCCGCAGTTCTCAAACGCATCTTGCCCTGCTCGAGTCGCGTCAGAGATGCGTTGAGTTCTGACGTCCGGTGCTTTTCCAGCAGAAACCGTGGCGTCTCGGGGAGATAGCGGCGGAAGAAGAAGACGAGCACTGCGGGGATGCCAAGCAGGCCGAATGCCCATCGCCACGCTTCATCTCCGGCTGAGATCATCGCGGCAAACGGTCCGAGAACGAAGATTGTGTAGGCGAACGCGATGAACATGCCGACGCCAGCGGAGATCGTGTTGAACAGAGAGACGAACAGTCCGCGAATGCGGGTGGGCGTCAGCTCTGATAAGTAGGTCAGTCCGACGGCGATCTCACCGCCGACGCCGATCCCCGTAATGATGCGGGCGACGGTGAGCATTTCGTAGTTCATCGAGAAAGCTGCGACGACTGATCCGAAAGAATAGATGCCGACGCTGACGGCGAGAACCGCACGGCGGCCCGCTCGGTCAGCGAGGTATCCCCCAGTGACTCCGCCGACGGCGATGGCCAGTAGGGTCGCGGTCGACAGCAGGGCGATGTCTTGGGCCGACGCGCCGAATGCTTCCTGCAGTGACGGGCCAAGTGAGGCAAGGATGAGCTGTTCCATGACCTCGAAGAGTCCGCCGGTCACGACCAGCAGCAGCGCGAGGTAATGGACTTTCGTCAGTTTGATTCCGTCGACTATGTCGCCTAATCGACTATGATTCTTATCGTGGTATGTCGTGTTCATGAGAACTCCATCGTTCGATTCAGTTGAATGCGATATATCCTCCCCGGCGGTATCCGGGGTTCCCCGAATAGCGAACTGGCAGGTTCGCTATTCGGGACCGGAACTTTCTTTCGATGTCCCGGCAGTCTGTGAATTCTGACAACCACTGGCGCGGCCATCAATCGTTGCGATCTCGTGCGGATCCCCCGCACTGATCAGGTGTGGCGCTTCTCCGCGGAGGAGAAGACTTCAGTGTGGTGTGGTGCTGTCTGCTGGTCTGTTGGGGGCGGGAAAGCTGAAGACCGATACGAGAACCGACTCCCCCGTGTTACGCAGCGCATGTTTAAGGTCTGCCGGGATGTAGATCGCGTCGCCTTTGGAGAACTCCACAGTTCCCTCGGACGTGATCAGCTCGCCTCGCCCTTCAGCTACGAACATGACTTCCGCCGTGCTGTGAGCGAGTTCGGCCGTGGCTGGCTCACCTGCGTTCACCGCCGCAACGCCCAGGCATTGGCTGATTTCGGGAACGTTGATGTCGCTGAGTAGCATCGCAGATTCGCCGACCTGCCCCGAACTCGGGTCTAGTCCGGCAGAAGCCCGAACGGGCTGGTACTTCTGGTTCGTCATCGAACCTCCTCTTGTGTTGTGAATGCAATCAGGAGTGAGGCAGGATTCGTGACTTGTTCCTGCTCAGGTGGGTTTTCATGGTCGCGTAGGCAAGGTCGATATCTCCATCAGCAACTGTGTCGAGAACCTGCTGATGTTCTTCGTAGAGCCGGTGCCGATGATCGACATCTTGAAGTGAGAGCTGGTTGATCAGTGCCCAAAGTGGCTGATTGTCGATGGAGATGACTTCGTAGGCGAGCTCTCCCAGCAGCTGATTGTCGAGAGCAGCGGCGAGTTCGAGATGAAACTGGAGCGCGAGTTGAGTGAACTCCGGTACGTTCTCGTCGACTTCGAGGATCGCTCCGGCGTTTTCGTGAACCTTTCGTGCTCCGTCGATAGCGGCATGGCTGCCGGCGAGCTCTCCGGCGATGCTCGGCTCGATGACCAAACGCGTATCGATGACATGTTCCGGGCGTGCACCGTATTGGAACTGTTCGGACGATTGCAGGCGCTCGACTCTCGTCGAGATGTAGGTGCCGTCCCCGTGACGGACATCGATGACCCCGATCATGTCGAGGGCGAAGATTGCCTCGCGAACGGTGCTCCGGGAGGCGTTATAGCGTTCGGCAAGGTCTCGATCCGATGGCAGTTTCTTTTCCGTCCGGCCGTCTTCGGCCTGAATCTCTCGCAGTAGATCCTGCGCGATTGGAATGTATCGTCGCTTCGGCTGCGCCGTCTTGCGCGATTGGTCCGATGACTTCATATACAGAGGTTAGACCTGAGCTGCAGTAATCGTCAATAGCGCAAATGAGTGAAACGGAAGCAACCTGTCAAGAGGCCTCGATAACGCTGGAGATGGAATTGCCCAGCAGCTGAGGTGCCCTGCGCCCGATTGCATTCGAACCCCAAGGACAACCTTTGACTCGGAAGGCGAACTCCGCATACGCTGTTCTTCGGATATACGAACTACCGTTTCTATATGCGAAAGACAGTGAGGTCATGTCGCGATACAAAAGCTCGGGCACGCGCCCAAGGCTCAAACGCTCATTGCTCCCTTTAGCGGCCGGTATGTTGCTGGCGGTCACTGCGACTGCGGGCTGTGCACCAGTGGAGAGATCGGGGAATCCAACACTCAGCCTGGCTGACTCGTATTCTCCCAAGCACCCGTTCGGCAAGTACGGTGTCAGCGTCTTCCTCGACAAACTCAAAGGAGACGGCATCGACACCGAGTACTACCCGTCTGGTCAGATGGGGAACGCCGAGGATCTTGCCTCTCTCATTTCCACTGACAACATCGACATCGGCCCGGCATCAGCTGCTTATCTGGAAGACAAACTTCCGCTGTCCAGCGTCGGCGACCTGCCCATGATGACGACAGATGCCTGCGTTGCCTCCGATTCGATGATGGACCTCCTCGATGAGGACGGCATCCTCTACAAAGAGGAATACGAAGACCGCGGACTTCGACCGCTTTGGGTCTCAATCATCCCCGGATACGAAGTGATGACGAGCAAAACCAAGGTCGAAGATCCCGCTGACGTGCGTGGACTGCTTCTCCGCTCCTCGGGTGGTGCATTCGACGTCACGATGGAGACAATCGGGGCATCGG
This sequence comes from Brevibacterium sp. MGP-B1, assembly GCF_057766545.1. Taxonomy (NCBI): domain Bacteria; kingdom Bacillati; phylum Actinomycetota; class Actinomycetes; order Micrococcales; family Brevibacteriaceae; genus Brevibacterium; species Brevibacterium sp. MGP-B1. The sequence continues at coordinate 1,540,039 of NZ_CM173407.1, forward strand.
CGGTGAGCATGTCGGCGGCCGATACCTACGAGGCGATGACACGTAACACCGTCGATGGAACCGCCATGCCGTTCGTCAGCGTGCTCTCTTACAACCTCGAGCAGGTCGCCAAATACTCGACCAAGGGCCTCAACCTCGGTTCTGTTGGCATCCCGTATGTCATCAGTGAACGCACCTGGGATGGTCTTAGCTCGCAGGAACAAGACAAAGTCACTGACGCTGCCGCTCAGGCTCAGCAATCATTGTGCGCTGGCCTCAACAAGGAAAAGTCCGAAGCCGAATCACTGATGAAAGACGCCGGCGTCGAGCTCGTCCCAATCACTGGCGATGCCAAAGATCAGTGGACTGATGAACTGAGTCGGGCCAAGTCTGATTGGGCTACCAGCCTCGATTCGGCTGGCCTCCCCGGAACCGAAGTATTGACCGAATTCGAGAAGGCGGTGACCACGAATGAGCGAAATCGATCAAACTCCTGACCACTACACTCATCGCTACGGCAACACCCACCGAGCGATCGTGTCCACGTCAAAATGGTGTGCGATCGTCGCGCTAGCGCTGATCACAGTGCTTATGCTCACTGAGGTCGTGCTTCGATACTTCGCTGGAAGCCCGCTGGGGTGGAACGTCTCGTTCATCGAAAAAGTTCTACTGCCTGCCATCGTCTTCCTCGGCATGCCATGGGGCTACGCAGTCAGCGCACACGTCGCTGCGGACATGCTATATGAGCACCTTCCTGCCAAAGTGCAGTCGGCCGCACGATGGCTCAGCCTCATCGTCGTATTCGTGGGAATCGCCGCGTTGGCTATCGCTGGGACGATCACAATGCTCGAAGCACTCAAACACGGAGACATTCCACCGCCGCTGTCATCCCAGCTACCGATCTACAGCTGGATCTGGCAGGCATTCCTCCCGCTCGGGAGCCTGTTCACCGCTGTCGTCATTCTCCTGGAATCCAAGACCTTCCTCAAAGGCGGTGCAGCCTGATGCTTGTACTCACCATCACAGCACTCTTGCTGGCCCTCATCCTGCTCCGGATACCGATCGCCTTCACCATCCTGATCAGCGGCATCATCGGCCTGTTGGCACTCGGCGGTCCAGCCGATGTCATCGGTGTACTGATGACGATCCCGCAAAGCGCGGTCAGCAACAATTCGTTGGCAGCGATCCCCCTGTTCATCCTCATGGCGCAGTTCGTCCTCCACAGCGGTGCACTCTCCAGCCTGTTCGACTCGGCAAAGGTCCTCGTCGGCCGCATGCGCGGCGGAACGGCACACGCCGCTGTCGGAGCCGGAGCAATCTTCGCTGCGGTCTCGGGATCATCCACCGCCGCGGCAGCGACTCTTGCTCATACTTCAACCGGCGAACTCATTCGCCAGGGCTACAACAACCGCCTCAGCGCCGGAGTCGTGGCCGCAGCAGGAACACTGGCGGCCATGATCCCACCCAGCGTGCTCCTCATCTTCTACGCCATCACAGCCGAAGCCGGAGTCGGACCCACCCTCATCGCCGGGATCATCCCTGGCCTCCTCGTGGCAGTGGCACTAGTCATCACGATCACCATTCTGATCACGTTCAACTCCTCATCAGCACCACGAGGCGAATCCAGCACTGGGCGTGAGAAGTTCCTCAGTCTTGCCGGCCTCTTGCCGATTGCTGCGCTCTTCATCCTCGTCGTCGGCCTTGTCTTCCTCGGTGTAACGACCGCAACCGAAGCCGCCGCAGTCGGATGTCTAGGTGCTTTGGGACTGATGCTCGGCAAGAAGAAGCTCACGTGGGCGAACCTGACGAAATCGTTCGCAGAGGCGCTGAGCTCATCGATCATGATCCTGACGATCATCATGGCTGCCCACGTCTTCGGACATTTCATCACCGAATCGCAGGTGACACCTCATTTGGTCGATTCCCTTTCGGCGCTGCCTGTTGCTCCGATCGTCGTCATCGCAATCATCGCCTTTGGCTACCTGATTCTCGGCTTCTTCATGGACCAGATGGCGATCATCGCGCTGACCGTACCGGTGACTCTGCCGGTCGTGACAGAACTAGGATTCGACCCGATCTGGTTCGGAATCGTCGTCATTCTGCTGGCCGAAATCGGGCTGATCACTCCCCCGCTGGGCCTCAATGTCTTCGTCGTCGCTCAAGCGGCCAGAATGCCGGTCGAGGATGTCTTCCGTGGCAGTGTTCCGTTCGTCTTCGCGATTCTGGCCGTCGGAGTCCTGCTCTTCGCCTTTCCGCAAATCGTCCTCTTACTGCCAGAAATGATGGGAAGTCTATGACCCACACACATCCCGTGCAGAATGCTCAGGTCAAGGGGCCGCTCGACGGACTGATAGTCGTCGAGATCGCCACGGTCATTATGGGACCCTTGGCCGGACGGCTCTTCGCCAAGCTCGGCGCAGAGGTCATTCACATCGAAGCTCCCAGCGGAGATGTGATCCGCCGGTCTGGCCAATCTCGAAACCCCGGGATGTCAGCTGCCGCGCTCAGCCTCGGAGATGGAAAGAAGAACATCACACTCGACTTCTCAAGCGCTGAGGACCAACGTACGCTGAACGACCTCATCGGTATCGCGGACATCATCGTCACCAACTACCTTCCGCGACAGCGTCAGAAATATGGTTTCGACTGGGACTCAGTTGCTGAGATCAACCCGCAATGTGTTCTCATCACGGCGCAAGGATTCTCTTCGAACAGTCCAGAACGTGACCGGCCCGCGTATGACGACATCATTCAAGCAGCCAGTGGTCTCAGCGATGTCTATCGCAAATCATTGGGCCGGCCACAGTACGCTCCGTATGTCGTCGCCGACAAAGTCTGCGCCCTGTCGATGGTCTATTCCGGACTCGCTGCGATCCACCGCCGCCATATCACCGGGCTCGGGCAGTGGGTCGATGTTCCCATGTTCGATGTGATGTCCGACTTCAACATGGTCGAACAGCTCAACGACTACACGTTCGAGCCCCCACTGGGAGACGCTGGCTGGCACCGAACAATCAATCCGGCTCGACGACCACACCGCACCACAGACGGATGGGTCTGTGTGCTGCCCTACAACGACCGACAGTGGCAAACTTTCCTCGCCCTTGACGATCCAACCGTCGCGGACGGAGCTGTGCCTTATGCAACGAATCGCGACCGCAACGCCCACGTCGAAGAAACACAGGCCCTCATCGCCGAATTCGCCGCGCACCGCTCGACAAGCGAAGTCATCAAACTCTGCCACGACCACGACATTCCGGCCCAAGCACTCAACAGGATCGAAGACCTCGTCGACGACGAATATCTCAGACGACGCGGGACTGTGGAACGAGTCGATCACCCCACAGAAGGCACCTACTGGCGAACCACGCCGAACGTCGGCTATTCAGAGTCACCACTGCAGCCAGTCAATGTGGCTTCGTCGGCTGACGGAGATCGCGAGGGCATCATGACTCTCATCAAACAAAGGAGAAACAAATGACCAGCGAATCGATCAAGCACTATGTCGGCGAGGAACTCAAGGCCTACACACCGCCGCGCCACACTTTGACATCAAATCTCAGGCTCTTGCCTGGCGACGATGCCAACGGAGAAGTCTCTGTCGTACGCGGAACGATCGAGCACGGCGGATCTGCACTCCCCCACCGCCATCTGAAGAGTACCCAATTCCTCCATATCCTCTCGGGTCGCTGTTCAGTCGAACTCGGCGCACAAACCCTCGAACTGGGCGGAGGCGACTCAGTGCTGATCCCGACCGACGTCGTTCACCATGTTGAAGTCCTCTCAACAGAGCCACTGGAGCTCATCAACGTGTACTACCCCGCCCTTGCAGCCGACGACACGATCGAATAATCATGAAACGTCGACATGCAGCCGAGTGCGTCATCTAGGCTGGCGTCATGGTTGAGAAGCACCGGACAGTCAGCCGTGTCGTCGGCATCCTCGAGTTCGTCGTGCGTTCCCCCAACGGCGCATCTCTTTCTGAGATCGCCGGACATCTGGACGCTCCGAAGTCATCCGTCTACGGCTTCGTGCGCGGACTCGAAGCCGAGGGTTACTTGAAGGAAAACGAAGCTGGACACTTTGTCTTCGGTCTGGGCGCTCATACCTTGTTGGCATCCCAGGCGACTTCCCTCGTCGAACTTGCTGCACCAGTGATGAACACCATCGGGAGCAAGCTCGGTGAAACCATCACCCTCGCAGTATTCCTCGATCACGAACTGACCTACGTCCACTCGGTCCCTTCCAACCAGCGGATCGGCTACAACCCCGAGATGCACACCCGCCGCCCACTCTGGCCCACAAGTGCCGGCAAGATTCTATTGGCAGCGTCTGAGACTCCAGAGCTCAAGATGCATGTCTTGACGTCAGAAGATCTCGAGGCAGAAACCCTTGAAGCCGAGATCACATCAGTGCGTAAAAGAGGCTACGGCCTCAACATCGGCGAAACAGTCGCTGATGTGTCCGCATTCGCCCTCGGGCTCAAGATCGGATCCTCCTTGGCCGCAGCCATTACGGTCGGCGGCCCAAACGTCCGGATGCGGCCCCATATTGAAGAAATGGTCAGTACTGCTCGGTCGGCCATCAGCAGCAGTGGCCTCGACGTGTGGAGTTTCACCTAGTCAATGAAGGCCCCTATCGTTTCGACCATTCTTCCGGGATCCAGTAGTGAACTGCTCTTCACGATGTTGCGAAATACTCCCTCAACCCGTCGGACATGCGCCCAGTCCTGAAGCCGTCGCCCGCGAGTGGGTCGTTTCCGAATATCACGTCGCCGATTTGTTCTGCGTTGACGAGCACAGCTCCCCGTCGATAGTTTCCATCCGTGTCGGCAAGCTGTCCAATGACTGCGCTGTCTATTTTTTGGTTCATGCAGACAGTTCACACTCGACATGAGAATCAAAACAATGCGATTCGCATGGCATGAGAAAATCGTGTTTCTCAGACCACTTTCACGTCACCCCATCCATCAATAACTAGTCATCGATGAACACGCATTCGAAGTCAGCATTTCCTCAGTACTTCACCGTGCCGATTCGCTGTGACCGTACCGTCGAATACCGCAAACTCGCCCCCGATGAGTACTGTCGAAACTCCGCTTGCAAGTTGCCAAGGATCGTCATACGTCGAGTTTTCACGGACTGTGTCAGGATCGAATATTGCCAGGTCAGCAATGTTTCCCTGCGCGACTAGACCGCGATCGACCAACCTCATCCGTTCGGCTGGTTGACTGGTCATCTTGCGGACAGCCTCTTCCAGGGTGATCAGGCCCTCGTCGCGCACATACTTGCCCAGTACCCTGGCGAATGTTCCGAACGAACGGGGGTGCGGCATACCTTCCCCTTCGGGCTTCAGTGTCCAACCGTCGCTCGCGACCGAGACGAGCGGATGAGAAAGCACCTTCGAGACATCGGCAGGATCCATCGCGTGGTTGACAATCCCGACAGAGGCCCCGTGAGCTGCGAGGACACGCATTGCAGCTTCTTCTGCGTTGCAACCCTCTGCTCTACCGATCTGCGCGATGGAGCTCCCGATCGCCCATGTGTTGTCGTCATCACTGTCCCCGTTTCCGAGAGCAGAGATAACGACTCCCTCAGGATCGATGTCTCTTCCAAATCGAGCTGCCATATCGCTTGCAATCCTCGACCGCGTCATCGGATCAGCGAGTCGTTCCAACAGTGCCTCTTGCCCACCGTCCATCGCGTATCCGGGCAGTCTCGAGGTGAGTCTTGTACTTGAGGCTGTGTATGGATAGACATCGGCTTTGACATCGAGTCCGTCCTCTCGTGCTCGTTCAATCCGTTTCAACGCGAGAGCCGGCGAGCCGTAGTTCTCCGGCCCCATCGCTTTGAGATGGGAGATCTCCAACCTGGCTCCGGCCGCAGTGGCCGCTTCGATGGCTTCGTCGACCGCGGAGAGAAGACTGTGGGACTCGTTCCTCATATGCGTCGAGTAGAGCAGGTCGGCCCCTGCAGCTTCCGCTACAAGTGCAGCTACTTCGTTCGGCTGAGAATACATTCCTGGAGCGTAGATGAGTCCGCTAGAGAACCCATATACTCCCGCTGAGGCCGCCTCCGCGACCTGTGCCTTCATCTCTGCCAATTGGGCCGTGTCCGGAACGGCGTCGATCGGTCCCATCACGTACGAGCGGATACTCGACAATCCGACTTGCAGGGCAATGTTGATGCCTGGTCCGATTGTTTGCACTGCCTCTGCGAATCCCTCAGCTCCAGTCCATTCGGCGGTGAATTCTGCGTCGAGGTGGGCATTGTCGCGCTGGATCTGAGCAACTGACCGTGCTGGGAATGGCGAGGACCCGCAGTTTCCGACAAGTGCGGTGGTCACTCCTTGAAGAAGCTGTGTCTCCGCTGCCGGATCTGCCATGACTGAGAAGTCAGAGTGCGAGTGCAGATCGATGAAGCCAGGGGCAAGCACTTGGTTGTGAGCATTGATTGTTCGACGCGCCCGTGACTCGTCCAGCGAATCGATATGGCTTTGCGGCCTTTCGCACTCCGCCTCGCCAGAAGCAGCCTCGAAGGTGTCGGCGACATGGACGATTCTTCCGTCGCGGATTCCGACTTCCCCATGGAATCCCGGACGTCCGCTGCCATCGATGATGTGTGCGTTGGTAATGAGAAGATCAAACATTGTTTACCTCGTTTCGACGAAGAGGATGAGGAAGTACATGATGCAAGCGGGGACAAGGAGCATCCATCCTGTGAACAGCATGTTGCGGAGGTTCGTTGACCGGGCGAGTCCCATGACTCCCACCATGTTTCCGTTGGGGAATGGCCCGTAAGTGTCAGCTTTCGATGCGAAGAGAAGCACAATGACCCACGAGCCGGCGCTCACGCCGAGCGTAGTTCCGAGGTCGCCGAATACCTTGTCGAGCAGAACCACCTGCGCCGCAGTAGCTCCAGGTACGCCGACCCAGCCCAGTAGAGCGATGATGATCGTGAAGACGAACGGGGACGCAGATTCGAGCTGTGCGCCGAATAGGTCCATGACGACGTCGAACGGAGCCAACTTGTCGATAATGATGAAGAGGGCCGCTAGCAACCAGAAAAGGATGAAGATGCTGATGACCTGCGAGCATCCTCGATAGATGGTGGAGACGATGTCCGCTACTCTCATCCGACTTGCGATGGCAGTGGCGACACCGAGGATAGGCAAAGCGAGAAGGGGGAAAGTGGTTCCGGCCGACGTGACAGCGGCGAAGACAACAGATACTGCTAAGAGTGCGAGAAAGACGAACGTCGGCAACCGCGATCCGGGGGTCTCACCAGATTTCGCTTCTCCTACTTCCTCGGCCGAATAGAAGTCATTCTCTTTGGCCGTCCAACGCTGCATCAGCGCTACCACTGGCACTCCGACTACCAGGGAGAGCAGGGCAATCGGTCCGCCACCGTAAAGGACGTACTGTCCGTAGTTCACCTCGGCCGCTTCCATGATCGCGACATTCGAGCCTGCGAACGGCGCGAGGGCAAGCCCTGCACAACCGCCGATGAAAAGCATCGACGCCGTAGCCGACTTTGTGTACCCAAGCCGAGCAGTAATCGGGAGGAGAATCGGTGCGGCGATCGCAATGGCACCGGCCAGCGTACCGAGAGCCGCCACCAGGATCAGGCAGGAGGCCATGACGCCGAAGACCATCATGTTTTTGCCGCTTCGTCCGAACACGTGCATCACGGTCGAGACGATGCTTTGAGCAACACCGGTAACTTTGAGAACCTCGCCGACACCTGCACCGAGCATGATGATGAGGCCGATGATCGTGATCTGGTCTGCCAACGATTCACCGAGCATCTCTCCGATCTCGATGGCTCCCATCTTGGAGATGATGATGCCTGCGACCACCGCGACGACAGTCGCCACGACGATGTCCATCCCAAGGATCGCCAATACAGCGTAGAGGACAATTGGGAGAAGCCCCCACAGCGTCGGACCATCGGATATGAAGGCTGCGACAACGGCGAGGACAACGCCAATCGAAGATATGACCCAGATCAACCTCGATCTGCCCGGCGTTAGCGCCGTCTCATATGCGTTGGATGACGTCTTCGAAGTTGGTGTATCGGGAAGAGCTTCGTTGCTCACTTAGTTCTCCTAAATCAAGGGTTATGACGTATCAATCAGTGTCCGTTAGATGGAGGCCTCAGCAAGAACCTCCTCAGTGGTCTGTCCTCGCCTGAGAAGTACGTATTGTTGGTCCCGATCGCCGTTGTAGCCGTAAATTGGGATCCGAGGCAATAGGTTGTACGAGAAGTGGTTGCTGAAGTAGTACGCCCCAGTTTCTGGCACAGCCACAATGTCTCCAGACTCAAGAGCCGGCAACATTGTGTCTCGTGCTAGAAGGTCACCAGCGAAACAGGCGGGTCCTGCAATATCGTGAGCGACCAGTTCTCCCTGTTCTTTCGGCGAACCGTCGGCATCAAAGGGCAGAATTCGCAATGGCCAATCTTTCGGCGCATAGGCAGTTCGAGTCGCCACCTGAACGCCCGCATGAGCAACTGCGATTTTGCGATCACCAGCCGACTTCACGTACTCAACGCGTGTCACCATCGTTCCGGTTTTGGCGAGGAGAGCTCGCCCGAACTCTGTCACGAGGTCGAAGCCGAACAGTTCAGGAACAGCGTCTACGAGGGCCTTACGATAGTCTGCGAAAGTAGGAGTAATTTCTTCGCCGGCGAAGTTGACTGCAAGTCCTCCCCCAATGTCAATGCGCTTGATCTGCTTCTCACTGCCGCCACGGCGCGCAGATCGATCGTTGATTTCTTGAGCGAGTGCGACGACTTGCGAAATCCCTTGCGCAGCGTGTTGGAGGCTGACCCCTTGAGAACCCGAATGTATGTGGATCTGTGTCAACCAAGGACGGTTCAAATAGGTCCGAATGACTTCAGCTCGGGTACCTGGATCAGATAGTCCAAATCCGAACTTCGAAGTTGTCGAGGCCGTGCTCAGTGCTTCGATTTCTCCAGAGCCCGTCTGAGGATTGATTCTCAGACCGATCGGTGGCATAGCCTCACGGGCCGACAAATGATCCAGATCAGACAGTATTTGATCTACCCGGCAAAGTTCTTCGAAGTTGTCGATGTTCATCGATACTCCGAGCTCAAGCGCTTGCCTCAGCTCAGTCCAGGTCTTTGCAGGTGAGTCGAAGACGATCTTGTCCGGAGCGAACCCAGATGCCAAGGCCAGTGCAAGTTCGCCCTTGCTCGCAACCTCACAGCCAGCCCCCTTGTCAGCGTATCTCTGAAGTAGCTCCTTGACCGGTACAGCTTTACAAGCAACCGCGTGGAGAGCTGTACCCGGAATATTAAAAGCTGCGTCAAGTTCTTGGAAGAGGACGTCCAGAAGGTCTAGATCGATCAAGCCCACTAGTGGAGTTACGTCGTCTAGATGCGGGAGGCCGGAGCCCGGGAACTGTTGCGCCAGCGAGAATATCGCCTGCATCCGCCTTGAAACGTGGTTGGGATCGATAGGTCGGCACGGCGTTGTGCTAAAGCTTGTTGGCATGATCCCAATCATAAGCACCTGTTGAATGATAGAAGCGACAATGAATGCACACTTTTGGATAGATCTCATTGTGCGTAAGTCACAACCAAAGCACCAAAGTCGCTATCTTGGCCGATGCGGCAAACTGGCCGAATACCAGATGTACTCGCATTCGAGGCGGAAGGAGTATTCAACTCTCTTCGGCGGCTGGAAGCGTGGACAACCATTCTCCATAAAGACGGTCTGACCTCTTCACAGCTAGCGCTACAGTGCAACTTGCGGGACTGAGCCAGTCGGCGTCATGAGATGCGGGAAAGAGCCAAGACAAACTATTCGATCTGTATGCCTCAAAGAGCCACAGGAGCACATCGAGTTTCTCTTGGGCGAGGCCCACGAGGCGCAATGCCTCAGCGGCCCGGCCGCTCAAGCCCACACACAGGATCAGCGTGAGCAGTTGAAACTTGTCGTTGGGGCCCATAATCGTCCTGCGCTGCCTCGACAGAACCACTTTCGAATGTCGTACCTGCTGAGAGAACTACAGGATTGACGTCACGTCGATCCTGTCTTCGTGCGCGCCGGCATCCTAACACCCGTCAGACCAGAGCATCGATGACCGTCATGCCACCAAACTGCCATGGGAGCCCCTAGAAACATTTTCGAATACGTGTTCTAATAAAGGAATGGACCTCCACTTCTGGAACACTGATCGACTGTCCGCCTATGACGCGAAGGCACGTCGCCGCTTCGTTCGCGTCATGGTCTTCGGCGCATCGGGATACCCGGATGCCATCGGACTCAGCGAGGTGTCGAATACTGCGCTAAAGCATCTGGACCGCTTTGCCGACGACCACGGCTATCGGTTGATCCGTCGCAGTCGCGATGATTTCAGATTCCACGTCGTACTGATGATCTCCAACGAAGATCGGATCATCTCGCGGAACGTCTACACGTCGGTCGACGCGGTTGACGGCGCTGTAGACAGCGAGGCTGCCATTGCGACGGTCGAGGACGACACCGGATCGATCTTCAGCATCGCGGCCGTCTACAACTACTCCCCTTGGCCTAACGTTCTGACCGATGTCCAGGCATTCGCCGATCGGAATTCTGAAGGTCGTCTAATCGTTGGGGGCGACTTCAACATGGCCAGGATGCTCGATGACGATAAGGAGCTGCGGCACTTGGGCACCATCGCTTTCGAACGCATTAATCGCGACTTGGGGTGGACTGAAGTCCTGCCAGGCTCGTCCGGCGATGAAGTTCCCACGTGGCCAGTCGGCCCCTCGGCCGGAAATCGGCCGCGCCAGCTCGATCACGTCTTCGTCAAGGGGCTGTATGACTTCTCCGCGGAATGTTCAGTGACCATCCCACCAGAGGAGGACGTCCGCCTCTCTGATCACGCGCTTCTTCAGGCCCGTCTCCGCCCTGCTCAGGCGGAGTTCACCCGAGATATTTCGCGATCGGTCCTTGCGGCACGCTGATCCACACATTATCCCCGGCCGCAATCGAGCGAGCTCTACGATCGAAATCCCCTGGCGAGAATTGAACATTGAAATAGAGTTCCTACCGGACGTGGCCACTGCAATCTAATCTGGGCCACTCTCTATCAGTACCACCCTCAACGCTTAATAGAGCAAAACAGGCACACTGGAAGTATCGATCGACATCTTGCCCCGGATCTCCGGCCCGGGCGGAGATCGAGCCAGCAGCGAAAGTCGCCGGCTCGATCTCCCCGCTTGTGGTCAGGCCACCGCAGTGGCATCAACCTCTTGGTCAGAGGTCATCCGACGAGGCGTGAATGCTCCGACGATCAGCATGGCTGCGGCAGAGACGACAAGACCCACCATCGCATAGGGAACCACCGAGCCGACTGCCTGAGCAATTGCAGCTCCCGCGACTCCGCCTAGAACTCCAGCAATGGCACTACCCGGCCCGAGCAAGCTAGTACGTCGAAGCATGAAGCCGAGGAAAATGGGACAGAATAGTCCAGCTGCAGAATATGCGTAAGAGGCAACGATCCAATCGAGCGCACCGGGAAATGCTAATGAGAGTACAAGCGAGAGAGCAAGGACAACCACACTGAACACTCGTGAAAGCGACAGTTCTCGGCCAGGTGAAACCTCCGTCTTTGAGTATGACTTCACGAGGTCTTGGGTCACGTTGACGACAACCGACTGAACAGCACTGGTCACGGTCGACAACAGTGTCGCACAGATAAAGGTCGAATAGAGGACGGCGAGGATCAGCGGCATTTGAGAGATGACGGTGCCGGCGGCGTCTTCGGGGTTGGCGAGATCCGGATTCATTGAGTATGCCGACATGCCAAGTATGGCTGCATAGAACTTGGTGCCAAGGAGCAGAATGCCAGTGCCGATGAGCGACCATATTACGGCTTTGAGCGTGCTTGCAGCGTAGATTCGCTGGAAGTACATCTGGTTTGTCATCGTCCCTGGCAACACGGACATGAACCACAGCGCGATGGTGAGCAGGCCAGGTGCAATGAAGCCGTACCAGCTGGAGCGTTCCGGGGTGGCCGTTGCCATAACCTCTGTCCATCCGCCGGAACTGTTCAGGGCGAAAAACACCGTCGTGACACCCATGATCACCATGAGCCCTCCGAACAGGGCATCTGTCCAAGCCACCGAGGTCATGCCTCCTGGCAGCACGAAGATAAGTCCGACGATCGCAAATCCGATGGCGAGGAGAGTCGGACTGATGCCAGTGAAAGTACTGAAGAGATTTGCGAAAGCAACGAGCTGCGTGCACAGCCAGCCGAAAGGGACGACCATGGTCATCAGTGTGATGATCGTGGTCAAGAACTTGTGATTTCCATAGAGCTTCTTGATGATGTCTGGCAGGCTGACGAACTCGTGAGCGCGAAGCCATTTTGCTAAGAAGATAAGCCCCATTACCCCGCCGGCAGAGAAGAGCCCGTACGTGATTACTCCCCACCCGAACTGATAGCCCAGGCCCACTTGAGCGACGAGCATTCCTCCGCCCGAGGCGGTCGCAAACTGAGTCAAGAGAACTACGATGAACGGGAGACTGCGCCCACCGACGGACCACCCCTCGGCGCTTCGTGACTTCCGACTTATCCAAATTGCAAAAAGTACTGTCGCGACGAGGACCAGGGCGTTGGTCGCTAAATAGAGTACGGGTTCAGACATGGGGGCTCCCTAATACAGACTGGTTTGTTCGTAGATCGATGCCTACCAGTCAGCACTGTGGAGCGAACTAGGTGCGGCGGTTCCACCGCCGCCACCCGAATATCAGGTTCTCACTGTTCGGGTAGCAGTCAGCGGCCGCCTCCCTCCGAGCGGAATATCGCTCGGCTCGTGTCTCCACGGAAGAGGCTTTGACTGTAGACCACCGGCCACCCATCGCTCGTTGAACCCAAACGTGTAATCAGCAGGGCTGCTGTCGGCGAAGTCGGGCAGGAGAGCAGATGCTCTTCGTCCTCAGTGAGGATCACCGGTTCGATCGCGGTGCTGTCGTAGTTGATCTGAGTATCAAAATCGTTCTGCAGGATGTCCCACAGAGGCAGAGACATATTTGAATTCAACAAGTTGGGGAAACGACGGGTAACAAGCCAGGAAGTCTCCAACGCGGCGGGCTCACCGTCGATATAGCGAACACGCTGCAACAGCGTGAGGGCCTCGTCAGCCGCCACCGACAGACGGCGTGCCATGGTCGGATTGACCTGGTCCGCAGCGACTTTCAGGAGCTGATGGTCCGTGTCGGAAGGAATCGAGAACTTCAGGTCCAGGACCGAAAGGTCTCGCTTCTCCGGGTTCACGAATGTACCTCTTCCGCGTTTTCGAGAGAGATATCCTTCGTTGACCAACGCCAGCACAGCTTGGCGAATGGTTGAGCGACTCACTTTGTACTTTTCGCTCAATTCCAGTTCTGCGGTGATTCGTTCCCCGGATTCCCAGCTGCCAGTGCGAATCTTCTCGATGAAGATCTTCCGCAACTGCGCATGTAGAGGTTCCGCGCTCGTTTCATCCAATCGTTGCTCTGTCACTTCGCTGTCTACCTTCCGTTGGTATCAGCTTACGGTGCTTTATCATGGCTTGCCCCTCCTTCCTCTGTTTGATCAGTCGAGCTACCGAAGCCCGATCTCGAGCAAGTACGTCCTTTTCGACACGTCGTTGACGTTCGGTCTCTTTAGTCGCAGGTCCACCGCGAGTCACACGAGCTTGCGCGTTCTGGTCCGGGTCGAGGGCTTTGACGACCATGTCCTCGGAGACCTGGAGGCGGTAGCCGACGACGTCTTCAGATGCAGCGGCAATGTCTTCGGCGGTGATGGATTCGGAATTCCTTCCCGCTGCCAGCGTGTCCTTCACCAGCGTCCCAATGATGTGATGGGCCGTTCGGAAGGACAGATCGTGCTCTCGGACGATGCCGTTCGCAAGTTCGGTCACGCAGCTGAAGTTCATCGATGCACGACGTCGCATGAGTTCGGTATCGAAAGACATGTGCTCGAGAGTGTGAGTGAAGAGTTCGATCGAAGCCTTCGCCTCGGCAATGCCATTCCAGACCCAGCTGAGTGATTCGACACTGGATTCGCGAGAATGAGAGTAAGGAGCGGATTTGAGTGCCGTGAGGCTCGAAATCCAAGCAGCCTCGACATGCGCGGCTTTCGACTTGATGTGCTCGAGCGTCACAGGGTTCTTCTTCTGCGGCATGATGCTACTCGTCACGGCGATGTCGGCATCGACCTCAAGGTAACCGAACTCAGCGGTCGCCCAAACTTGCAGTTCAGCCCCGAAGCGACTGAGATTGTTCGTGAGGATCGCCAATGCGCCAAGCGCCTCGACCGCGTAATCGCGTGAAGCGACCCCGTCGAGTGAATTATCCATCGGCCCGTCGAACCCAAGCGCCTCTGCCGTAAACTCTCTGTCGAGGGGAAACGTCGTCGACGCCATGGCCCCACTGCCCAGAGGGCACTGGTTGGCTCTCTCTGCAGTCGCAAGGATCCTTTGATGATCCCGCTGAATGGCCTCGAACAGTGCAGCAAAATAGTGAGCCAGCGTAATCGGCTCAGCTGCTTGGAGATGGGTATACCCGCTGACCACATCTCGCTCGTGCCGGTCAGCGAGACACAGCGCGGTGTCTCGAAGTCGGTTAACGAGTTCGAGAACCTCAATCAGTTCTTCTCGCATCCGCATTCGAGCAATAGTCGCGAGAATGTCGTTGCGGCTTCGACCGGTATGCATTGAGCCACCGATCTCTGGACCCACCTTGGCAATGACTGCCGCTTCGATGGTGAAGTAGAGGTCTTCGTGCCTCGGGTCAAAGGGCAACGCCTGCGCGCCCTCGCCGAGAATGGCGTCGTTTGCAGTGTTCAAGGCCGATGCTGTCCGCGCATCGAGCTCGCCAACCAGTTGCAACATGGCGATGTGGACTTTGTTGACTTCGATGAAGTATTCGAAGCTCGCGGCCAGATCGCGCTTCATGGCGGGATCAATCAGAAGGCGATGCACCACACCATCGGGAGTGCGGTCGAGTCTACTCACAGATAAAGTCCTAACATCCGAATGTCCGTACAACGTGATACACACTACACTATTGCGCGAACTCCGCAATGGCTCAGCTTGGGTGCTTTCAAATGACCGCCGATTCGCTATTTGCATATAAGCCGATCAGACACTTAGAGAATTGCCTCACAGCCCGAGACCAGGCACGGCTCGACCAAGCGGCACGATGGAACCGCCCCCTTCCAAGAAGCTGCAGAGACGCCGCAACATTTCGCAGTCCCATTCGCATGAGCGGGAAGCCTGGGCACTTCCCCACCCCTCGATCGCACAGCATCGAGTCCCGCCGCCGACGAACATCCAAGACCAACTGCGCGCGGCCGGCCGGCAGGAAAAAGTAATTACTTATAATCTATTGCCATTACGTTTGAACGTGTCTAGCATCACAGTATGGCGACAGCGAAGCACCTAGAGATCCGCGAGAGCATCGAAGCAGACATCCACAGAGGGCTCTTCGACGTGGGACAGAAACTCCCCACGGAGAAGGAACTCATGGAGCGATTCGGCGTCAGTCGCAACCCCGTGCAGAAGGCAATGAACGCATTGGTCGAAGCAGGCCTCGTCTCTCGCAAACGCGGATCCGGAACGGTAGTCGCCTCCACGGGGCTGCGCACCAATCTGCTCCGGATGATGGACCCTTCACTGACCAGCCCTGAAGTCGACGGCGACCACAAAGTAGTCAGCGTCGAAGTCTCCTCAGCCGAATCATTTCCACTCAGCCGAAACGTATTCCCAACAGGGCAACCGACAGCTGCGCTGGCAAGGATGAAATACAGCGCCGATGGTCGACCACTGGCTCTCGAACGGTGCTGCATCAATCTCAGCCGTACACCAGAAGTCCTCTCGCAGAACCTGGAACAGTTGACCACCATCGCGTACTACAACTCTCTCGGCCTTGGGATCAGACGGGCAAACACCGTCCTCAGGGCAGCTCTCCTGGAGACGTTCGACGCCAGCCACCTCGAGATTTCTCCCTCGGAACCAGTCGTCTGCCAACAGCGCACCACCCATCTCGTCGACGACACCATCATCGAGGTCGCCGAGTTCTACATCCACCCCCGAAATATGACTCTGGAGGTCAGTCAGATTGATAACAGCTAACCGCGAGAAGATCGCCGTCATAGGTGCTGGCATCATCGGAACAATGACCGCGTGGCAATTGGCCACACGCGGATACGACGTCACTGTTTTCGATCAGTGGAACTCTCCCAACGACCGGGGCGCATCGGCTGGCGAATCCCGTATTTTTCGAACCATCTACAAAGAAGGTCCGGAATACGTGCCCATCCTGAGGAAGTCCTTCGACAAATGGCAAGAGCTGCAGACGAACCAGAACACCTCCGTGCTCACCATGTGCGGAGGACTCATGATCGGCCATCCCGACATTGAAGACGTTGCCGCCGTGATCGACTGTGCTCAGGCCGCGGACCTCGACCATGAAGTGCTCTCACAATCAGAGATGGCGAAGCGGTACCCTCAGTTCGGGCTCGACAGCGACGAAGTCGGCGTCTTCGACCCGGTTGCCGGAGTGTTCCGGCCAGAAGCAGCTGTCCTCGCCGCCCGCAAGGAAGCCGAGCGGCTCGGGGCAAACTTCAAGACCTATTCTCGAGTGCTCAATATCCGTTCCCTGAGCCACTCAGTCATGGTCGACACCGCCGATGGAGCTCATGCGTTCGACAAGATCGTCGTCTCCACCGGCCCATGGGTGAACGAACTGACCGAGTTCGACTCCAGCACCGTCGAGGCATTGCGCTTGGTCGCCATGTGGTTCCCGGCCAAAGACGTCCCAATGCACACGCCAGAACACATGCCGATCTCCATCCGTCGGCATCCAGAAGGCGGTTTCTCCTGCTTCCCTGCTCTCGACGAACTCGGAATCAAGATTCTGCCCCACCATCTCGCGTGGAAGACACTTGACTCAGTGGATGACCTTCCTCGTTTCATCGAAAACGAGGTCGTGCAGTCGACCGAGCACGCAGTTGCCCGCCTCATGCCCGGGATCGACCCCATTCCTTACCGCGTGTCCACGTGGACTGAAGGCTTCACTGTCGACGGTGCCCCGATCGTCGGACCCTCAAGCGCCGACTCACGCATCGTGTTGGCCGTGGGCATGTCCGGTCAAGGTTTCAAATTCTCACCGATGATGGGCTCGATCGTCAGCGACTTCGTCGAAACGGGCACCTCATCAGATGCGATCGCCATCATGGACTCTCAGCGTTTTGATCGGAGCTCGTCATGAACATCGGCACCACAGTACTCATCTCAGTCACTGCTGCCATCGTTATCGGGATCGGCGCACTGATCTCGTTCTATGTTGGCAAACGAGCCAAGTCCAATGACTCCTGGGTCGTCGGCGGACGTAACCTCCCTCTCTACGTCATCGCCTTCACCCAATACGCCACCGCAGTCGGCGGCGGCGTGCTCGTCGCCCACGTCGGCATCGCCTACGCCTGGGGCCTATCGGTGTTCTGGTACGAAATCTTCGTCATCGTCGGCCTCCTCGTCATTGCGATCTTCGCAGGATGGCTGCGCCGCCGAACCTTCTCCACCATTCCCGAAGTCTTCACGAAGCTCTACGGCGAACATCGTCTGATGCTCTCGATGGTCGCGCTGGCCGTCATCGTCGTCCCGTTCGGCTGGTTGGCCACCCAGTTCATCGCCTTCGCCAACCTCTTCAACGCAGTGACCGGCATCGGGATCACACCCCTGATCATCATCATGGCTGTTGTCTCCATCGCCTTCGTCCTTCCCGGCGGGCTGACATCAGTCGCGTGGTCGGACTTCTTCTTCGGCGTATTCATGGTCATCGCATCCATCGTCGTCGGCGCATACGCGATCATCAACGCAGGCGGACCGTCGACGATCGTGAAGAACCTCCCCACCGAATTGACCACGATGCCCACCGGGCTCACGGCCGCTGGCGGACTGACGATCCTGCTGTGGCTGTTCTCCATCCTCCCAGGAACGCTGACCAACCAGCTCTACTACCAGCGAATCTTCGCCGCCAGCAACGTCAAACAAGCCCGCCAGGGCCTCTATCTCAGTAGCATCCTCATTGGAATCTCCGGAATCTATGCACTCATCGTCGGAGTCTCGGTGCGCAGCATGACCGACCAGTTCGGCGTCGACGGACGTGAACAGGCAGCAGGATGGTTCCTCGCCCAGCTACCCGTTTGGCTCATCGCGATCTACGGTGCGTTCCTCATGGCCACGATCGTCTCGACGACCGGGTCGGCACTGCACTCGGTCGTGGTCAACCTGGTCAATGACCTCAGGCCAGCATTCGTCAAGAACAAGGACACGTCGTCAGACCTCGTCGCGATGTCTCGCTGGTGCACCGTCGCAGTCTCCGCGATCGCTGCAGTCCTTGCCATTGTCTTCCCGACCGCGCTCAACTGGCTCGTCGCAACGTACGCATACTCCGCCTCAATGCTGGCGGTACCGTTCCTCCTCGGCATGATCCTGACCAACAAATGGATACTCGACGTTTCAATCGGATACGTCTCGATGGCTGCCGGCCTCGTCGTGTGCGCAATCGCCCACATCTCAGGAACCACCATTCCCTACGCAGTCTTCGGCATCATCGCGAGCCTCGTCGCCTACCTGATCATGCTGGCCGTGAAGAAACCACAATCCCGAACACTCTCCGAAGAAGAAGGAGCCCTTTCATGAAGATACTCGTCGTCGGTGCCGGAGTCCTTGGACTCACCACCGCATTCAACCTCGTCGAAGACGGTCATGACGTCACGATCGTCGACAAGACAGGACCCTACGCACAAGCAAGCAGTCGCTCATTCGCCTGGATCAACGCCAACCACAAACTCCCCACCGAATACCACCGGCTCAACCGTGCCGGTATCGCAGCTCACGAGGAGTTCCAGAAACGATTCGCCAGCCACGGAACCTGGTTCCACCAGCACGGCTGCATCATGTTCGACAGCGCACCCGATAAGACGACTGGATTGGACGAGCGATTCACTGAATCGGCGGAGCTTGACTACCCGGTCGAACGAATCGACTCTGGCCGCCTTGGCGAGCTCGAACCCACCGTTAACTGGCCGACAGATTCAGGGCTGTTCTTCCCCCTAGAAGCTCACCTGGACAACGAAACCTTCGGCAATCTCGTCAAAGACTTCCTCGAAAACGCCAACGTCGCACCGGAAGTTGCAGAAGTTGCCCGCGTGGAAACCAACGCTGACGGGGCGACAGTGGAATTCGCAGACGGAGGCACCCGGAGCTTCGACCAAGTGATCATCGCAGCCGGCGCAGACTCCGGAGCAGTCGCAGACCGTTCCGGCCTCCTGCTACCTGTGGCAGATCTATCGCAGCCCGGACCACGGACGCACAGTCTGCTGGGTGTCACTGCTCCCACAGACGTGAGTCTCAACCGAATCATCATTTCCGACAAGATCAACGTACGACCCCGTCGAGACGGCAGCATGTTCGTCCAGATTCCTTCAGTGGAAGCTCGAACCGAAGAAGGAGAGAGCCCGGAGCTGCTCGACGAGGTCCGGGTCGTTATGGAAGCCGAGCTTCAGACACTCTTCGGAAAGCGTATTCCGGTGGGTCGCGTCATCTTCAGCGGAAGAAGCTTCCCCGAAGATGGGCTGAGCATCGTCGGATACCTCGACGAACACCACCGGGCTTATTCGTTAGTCACCCACAGCGGGATGACAATGGCTCCTCTGCTGGGACGGCTCGTCGCTGATGAAGTTCGAGGCGACAGTTCGCACCTCCTCAGTACGTTTCGTCCGTCACGCTTCACAAAGGGAATCACCCAGGAGTCGCCGACGAACTTTATTGGCCGACAGTAGTAGCCGCTGGTGTGGAGTGGCCGAACAAGTTCTTCTCCCCAGGCACCGCTAAATTCAAACATCAGCCGTATCTCAAAGCAGTAGAATCAGATGCGATTTTAGCTCGTAGGAGAAGGTGCTGAGCTGGCCTGGACGCGGTTCGACCACGCCCGGTCTCATATCAGTGCATTGTCTGGAGAGTAAAGACACCTCAAACCTGTTGGCCACACACTCAGCATATTGGGCGTCGAATACTTGCGCGTACTAGTCGAAATCGTGAGTATTGACCCATTTGGCGACCGACTCCGACCGTCGTCTGCTGCTGGAATGCTCACGCCCTCTCAAGTTACTGACCGGCAGCGACCGTCCTTCACCTTTCGCTGCACAGCGCACCGCTGCAACGAGGCGATTTGCCACGAACGGTGACGGATTCCTTGGCAGCAGTGTGTTTTGCCACGAACGGTGACGGAAGCCGAACTGCGTGGAGGACGTGACGCGAACGGCGAGGGATGCTCGATCAACGGCACCGTCACACGCGCCCGGGCACGACGAAGGCCGGTGGGAACAAATCCCACCGGCCTTCGATCAGCTCCGGCTCAGCGCCTCAGCGCGAACCGACTGCCGCGAGTCGCAGACTCACAGCGCAGCCTGGTGCGGCGAAGTCGCCGCTCAGGCCTCGTCTTCTGCGATCAGGCTTCTGCGAGCTGACGCAGAACGTACTGCAGGATGCCGCCGTTGCGGTAGTAGTCGGCTTCACCCGGGGTGTCGATGCGGACGACGGCGTCGAATTCGACCTTTGTGCCGTCTTCCTTTTCGGCGGTGACCTTGACGGTCGCCGGGGTCTTGCCCTCGTTGAGCTCCGTGACGCCTTCGATGGAGAAGGTCTCGGTGCCGTCGAGTCCGAGCGAATCAGCGGATTCGCCGGCGGGGAACTGCAGCGGCAGAACGCCCATGCCGATGAGGTTCGAGCGGTGGATGCGCTCGAAGCTTTCGGTGATGACGGCCTCGACGCCGAGCAGCTTCGTGCCCTTGGCTGCCCAGTCACGCGAGGATCCCGAGCCGTACTCCTTGCCACCGAGGACGACCAGCGGGGTGCCGGCGGCCTGGTAGTTCACGGAGGCGTCGTAGATCGTGGTCTGCGGTCCGCCCTCCTGCGAGAAGTCTCGGGTGAAGCCACCCTGGACTCCGTCGAGGAGCTGGTTCTGCAGACGGATGTTCGCGAATGTTCCGCGGATCATGACTTCGTGGTTGCCGCGACGCGAGCCGTAGGAGTTGAAGTCCTTGCGCTCGACGCCGTGCTCGACGAGGTACTTGCCGGCCGGGGTGTCGGCCTTGAAGGAACCTGCGGGCGAGATGTGGTCGGTGGTCACCGAGTCGCCGAGCTTCGCGAGCACGCGGGCGCCCTTGATGTCCTTGACGGCTTCGGGCTTGAGTCCCATGCCGTCGAAGAAGGTGGGCTTGCGCACGTAGGTCGACTCGTCGTCCCACTCGAAGACCTTGCCTTCGGGGGTGTCGAGCTGCTGCCAGCGCTCGTCACCGTCGAAGATGCGACCGTATTCGTTGTCGAACATATCGGTCGAGATCGAATCGGCGATGACCGACTCAACCTCTTCAGGCGAAGGCCACAGGTCGGCCAGGTAGACGTCGACGCCGTCGGAGTCCTTGCCCAGGGGCTGGTTCTCGAAGTCGAAGTCCATGGTGCCGGCCAGTGCGTAGGCGATGACCAGCGGAGGCGAAGCGAGGTAGTTCATCTTCACGTCCGGGCTGATGCGGCCCTCGAAGTTGCGGTTGCCCGACAGGACTGCGGTGACCGAGAGGTCGTTGTCCTGGATGCTGTTCGAGATCTCCGAGTCCAGCGGACCGGAGTTGCCGATGCAGGTGGTGCAGCCGTAGCCGACGATGTAGAAGTTCAGGGCCTCGAGGTCCTCGATGAGGCCGGCCTTGTTGTAGTACTCGGTGACGACCTTCGAGCCCGGTGCGATCGAGGTCTTGACCCACGGC
Organism: Brevibacterium sp. MGP-B1; assembly: GCF_057766545.1. Taxonomy (NCBI): domain Bacteria; kingdom Bacillati; phylum Actinomycetota; class Actinomycetes; order Micrococcales; family Brevibacteriaceae; genus Brevibacterium; species Brevibacterium sp. MGP-B1. Next base: position 1,561,841 of record NZ_CM173407.1, read on the forward strand.
TTCGAGTTGAGTCCGCGCTTGCGGGCATTGCGTGCCAGCAGGCCGGCGGCCATCATCACCGAGGGGTTCGAGGTGTTGGTGCACGACGTGATCGAGGCGATCGCCACGGCACCGTTGGCCAGCTCGAAGTTGCGTCCGTCGGCGGTGCTGACGTCCACGGACTTCGATTCCTCGCCGGGAGCGGCGTAGTTGTGGATGTCCTTGGCGAACTGGCTCTTGGCATCGGAGAGTTCGATGCGGTCCTGCGGGCGCTTCGGCCCGGAGATCGAGGGCACCACGGTGGACAGGTCGAGTTCGAGGTACTCGGAGTACTCGACTTCGTTCTCCGGATCGTGCCAGAGGCCCTGCGTCTTGGCGTAGTCCTCGACGAGCTGGATCTGCTCTTCCGAGCGGCCGGTGAGCTTGAGGTAGTCGATGGTGACTTCGTCGATCGGGAAGATCGCGGCGGTCGAACCGAACTCGGGGCTCATGTTTCCGATGGTGGCGCGGTTGGCCAGCGGCACCTCGGCGACGCCCTTGCCGTAGAACTCGACGAACTTGCCGACGGCGCCGTGCTGGCGGAGCATATCGGTGATCGTGAGCACAACGTCCGTGGCCGTGACGCCGGAGGGGATCTCACCGGTGAGCTTGAAGCCGACGACGCGCGGGATGAGCATCGACACGGGCTGGCCGAGCATGGCGGCCTCTGCCTCGATGCCGCCGACGCCCCATCCGAGCACACCGAGGCCGTTGACCATCGTGGTGTGAGAGTCGGTGCCGACCAGTGTATCCGGGTAGGCACGGAGGACTCCGTCGACCTCGCGCGGCATGACCACGCGAGCCAGGTGCTCGATGTTGACCTGGTGGACGATGCCCATGCCCGGAGGAACGACCTTGAAGTCTTCGAATGCGGTCTGGCCCCAGCGCAGGAACTGGTAGCGCTCACCGTTGCGCTGGTATTCGATGTCCATGTTGAGTTCGACGGCGTCGGCGGTGCCGAAGCGGTCGATCTGCACCGAGTGGTCGATGACCAGCTCGGCCGGAGCCAGCGGGTTGACCTGGTCCGGGCTGCCGCCGAGTTCGACGACCTTCTCGCGCATGGTGGCGAGGTCGACGATGCAGGGCACGCCGGTGAAGTCCTGCATCACCACGCGGGCGGGGGTGAACTGGATCTCCGTATCGGGTTCGGCATTGGGGTCCCAGCTGCCGAGGGCTTCAATATGTTCCGAAGTGATGTTTGCGCCGTCTTCAGTGCGCAGCAGGTTCTCCAACAGCACCTTGAGGCTGAAGGGAAGCTTCTCCGACCCTTTGACCTGGTCCAGGCGATAGATCTCATAATCCTTATCGCCTACGGTCAGGGTGCTCTTCGATTTGAACGTATCGACGTTGCTCATCGTGATTCTCCTGTTTCATCCGACACTCATCCACGAAACCGGGCCCGTCCGACTCGGCGGTCGGACCCTTGCATCACGCACCGATTTACGCGACACATATGTTTCCAAAAGTATCTTGACGTCAAGATAAATTCTATCGCATTTGAGGGGCTTTGACCACCATGGCACACGGAGGTGCGAAACCCTGCGATCGGGTTTTCCGCAGGCCCTTGTGCGGTCATCACCAGGGCCGCGGCCGGGTCTCGCGGCCTAGGGTGGACAGCACACTCAAAGCAGCAGCGCACTCGCCTGCCACCCCCGAGGAGATCCCATGGACCCGTTCACACTAGGCGCCGGATTCGGCTTCGGCGCACTGCTCGTCGGCATCATCTTCGCCGTCGTCTGCAGCTCATTCGCGAAGGAGAAGGGCCGGTCGGGCGGCTGGTGGGGACTGTGGGGCTTCCTCACGACGTTCATCGCCCTCATCGCGCTCGTCCTCCTCCCCCGCCGCTCGGTCACCGCCTGAGTACTGTGACGGTCTCCAGGTGCGAGGTCAGCGGGAAGAGGTCGAAGCCGGTGAGGCTCTCGATCGCGAATCCTCCGCCTGTGAGAGCCGTGAGGTCCCGGGCCAGCGTGGCCGGGTCGCAGGATACGTAGACCAGGGTGCGTGCCGTTGATTCTATGATCGCCGAGGTGGCTTTCCTCCCGGCGCCCGCCCGTGGCGGGTCGAGGATGATGACGTCCGATTCGGGCAGTCGGGCTCGATCCACGCTGAGAGCGAGGAATCGGGACTCGAGATCGGCGGCATTGTCTCGAGCATGAGCAATGGCTGTCTCCACCCCTTCGACCCCGAACAGGGGCGCTCCGGTGGCCCGGGCGGCAGTGATGCCGAGGAGTCCGACCCCGCAGTAGAGGTCGGTGATCGCCCCGACGTCGGCAGGCAGGGCTCTGACGACCTCCGAGCTGAGCAGTGCGGCCGCATCCCAGTGGACCTGCCAGAAGCCGTCGGCGCCGACGGTGAAGTCACGACCGTCGACCGTTTCGGTCAGGGTGCGGTCTCCACGGATCACGCGCAGGGCGGGAGCGGGCGCATGGGAACGGCCGCGACCGCGGGGACGACCCCCGCGACCACGACCATGCCTCTGCTCCGGTCCGGTCGCCTCGGCGAGGAGGGAGAACGACGTCGGCAGCCAGGACTCGATCTCGTCGAGGACCTGCGCAGTGGGCCGACCACGAACGATGAGCGCACCGTGGTCGCCGGCCCACGCGATTTCGAGTCGGCGGACTCCCGGCACATGCAGCGTCGTCATGTCGAAGTCGTGCACGGGCCCGGCGGCCAGAGGGGGCGTGGTCACGGGGATGACCTCGTGTGATCTGGGGGCGAGCATTCCGGCGCGGCCCTCTTCGTCGACGGCCAGCTGCACGCGGGTGCGCCAGTCCGTGCCGTCCGTCTCGCCCGGCGCGGGAAGCACCTCCGCGGCGCGGTCGATATGTCCGATGCGCTGAAGCTGGTCGTTCAGCACCTCGGCCTTGAGCCGACGGGAGTGGTCGAGGTCGACGTGGGCGAATTCCATTCCGCCGAACCCGGCCGAATCCGGCACGGCCCCAGCACCGGGGCCCGCAGCGAACCCCGCATCGGAACCGTCGGTCGAACCACCGGGGACATAGTCGAGGCGACGATCGGGGACGCGGTGAGCCGAGGCCTCGATCACCTCGGTGACGCCGGCGCGGAGGAACCGGGCGGGCGGTCCTGCCTCGGTGCGGACTCGGACCTTCTCACCGGGCAGGGCCCCGGAGACGAAGACGACCTGACCGTCGTGTCGGGCGATGGAGGTGCCGCCGGCCGCCGGTGCCTCGATGTCGAGGGTGAGTTCCTGGGCGGGAACCGAAGTGTCGCTCATGCGTGTTCTAGGCCTGTCTGTACAGCGAGGTGTCGGAATCGGGTCCGTCTCCGCCGTACTGTCGAGAGAAGGATTTCAGTCGCCAGGGTACGGAGACCACGACGACGTTGGGCACCAGCAGCAGTCGGGTGCGCAGTTTGAGAGCCACCTGGTTGTGCAGGATGTGCTCCCACCAGCGACCGACGACGAACTGCGGGATGTAGACGATGACGAGGTCCCTGGGCGACCTGCGGCGGATGGCGAGGATATGGGCGAGCATCGGGCGGACGAGTTCGCGGTACGGCGAGCCGAGCACGGTCAGCGGCACCGGCAGCTCCATCTCGTTCCATCGTTTCTGCAGACCGGCCGCGGCCTCTTCGTCCACGGCCACGGTGACGGCTTCGAGCTGACTCGACCGGGTCACTCGGGCGTAGGAGAGGGCCCGCATCGTCGGTTTGTCGATTTCGCTGACGACGACGATGGCGTGGGTGTTCGACGGGATGGTCCGTGAGTTCACGTCCGCGTCGGGGGCGAGCTCGCGGGCCACCCGCGAATAGTGTCGGTGGATGGCGCCCATGACGAGGTAGAGTCCGGCCATGGCGGCGACCGCCAGCCAGGCGCCGGCGAGGAACTTCGAGACGATGACGACGATGAGGACGCCGGCGGCGAGCACGCAGCCGACGGCGTTGACGACCTGGTTGAAGTGCATCCGCATTCGGGCCTTCGAATCGATGACCAGGCGCAGCCGTTTGCGCCAGTGCAGGACCATTCCCGCTTGGCCGAGGACGAAGCTGGCGAAGACCCCGACGAGGTAGAGCTGAATGAGCACCGTCGCCGAGGCGGACGTGGCGACGACGAGGACGATCGCCGCTGCGGCCAGCAGCAGGATGCCGTTGGAGAAGGTGAGTCGGTCGCCCTTCGTCGCCAGCTGCCTTGGCAGGAATTCGTCGCGGGCCAGCCGAGAGGCCAGTCCGGGGAACCCCTCGACCGCAGTGTTCGCAGCGGCGATGAGCACGAGCGCGGTGATGAGGACGACGATGAAGAACATCGCCGGCGCATTGTCGAAGATCGCGTGCGCCAGCTGCGCGAGGACGGGCTCCTGTTCGTATTCGGCGCTGACCGGGCTGCCGTCGCCGCGGACGAGATAGAGATGCGGGTCGTCGACGTATTTGATTCCGGTGACCGACGCCAGATAGGTCAGCCCCGTGAGCATGAGGGCGGCGAGCAGTCCCGACAGCAGCAGGGTGTTGCCGGCGTTCTTGCCGCGCGGCTTCTTGAACGCCGGAACCGCCGTGGCCACGGTCTGCACACCGGCCAGTGCGACGGCTCCGGACGAGAACGCGCGCAGGACGATGAGGACGGTGGCCAGGCCGAGCGTCGCCTGATCGCCGATGTTGCTGTGCACGACCGTGTAGTCGGCGGTCTGGGCGTGCGGGGTGTCACCGAGCCCGACGCGGATGAGACCGACCGACATTGTCAGGAACACGGCACCGAGGAACAGGTAGGTCGGCACGGCCAGCAGCATCGGAGTGGCCCGGGAACCGCGCAGACCGGCGAAGCAGATGAGCAGGATGCCGACGATGGCCACGGGCACACGGTAGGGCGCGAGCATCGGGAATGCCGTGGTGATGTAGGCGGCGAAGACCGTCATCGACACGGCCAGGGTGAGCACATAGTCGACGAGGAGGGCCGCGGCGACGATGAGCCCGGCACCGGAGCCGAGGTTCTTCGAGGCCACCTCGTAGTCACCGCCGCCGGAGGGGTACGCCTTGACGTTGATGCGGTAGCAGGCGACGATCACGAGGATGACGATGCCGACGGCCACACCGATCCAGGGGGCGACGGTCAGGGCCACAAGTGAGGTCAGCGACAGTGCCAGCAGGATCTCATCGGGGGCGTAGGCCACCGAGGAGAGCATGTCGGAGGCGAAGACGGGCATCGCGATGCGCTTCTTCAGCGCAGGCGCACGCCTGTCCTCACTGCGGAAGGGCCGTCCAACGAGTAGTCTTTTGACGGCATCAGAAAAACTGCTGGCCACGGCAACCAATGGTAGATCACTGCGGGAAGGATTACCCATGCACTTCGTGATTATGGGCTGCGGTCGAGTCGGGGCCTCCCTGGCCAAAGCCCTTGATGCGAATGGGCACTCCGTCGCAGTCGTCGACCGGGACCCCGACGCGTTCCTCAAGCTCGGTCGGGATTTCAGCGGTTCGACGATCACCGGCGTCGGTTTCGACCGCGAGACTCTGTCCCAGGCGAAGACCGCCGAGGCCTTCGCCTTCGCCGCCGTCTCCAGTGGTGACAATTCGAATATCCTCGCCGCGCGTGTCGCTCGTGAGACCTTCGGGGTGAGCAATGTCGCCGCCCGCATCTACGATCCCGACCGTGCGCAGGTCTTCGAACGTCTCGGCATCCCCACGGTGCCCACCGTGCGGTGGACGGCCGAGCAGGTGATGCGCAAGCTCGTCCCGCAGGGGTCGATCACCGAATACCGTGAGCCCTCCGGCAACCTCGTCCTGGCGGAGGTGCATCTGGATCCTGGCTGGGTGGCCCGTCCGATCAAGGAGATCGAAACGCGGACCAAGGCTCGGGTCTCCTATGTCACCCGCCTGTCCGAGGGCATCGTCGCCCACGATGATCTGCTGCTCCAGGACGGCGACCTCGTCCATCTCATGGCTCCGGTCGACCGCCTCGGCGAGATCGAACGGATCCTCGATCAGCCCGTGCGAACCGTGGAGGAAGAAGAATGAGGGTCATCATCGCCGGAGCCGGCTCCGTCGGACGTTCGGTGGCCAGGGAGCTGCTGGACAAGGACCATTCGGTCCTGCTCATCGACCAGAGCAAGGAGGCGCTGGGCCATGAGCGCATTCCGGGCGCCGAATGGCTGCTCTCCGATGCCTGTGAGCTCGCCGGTCTCGCCGAGGCGGGGCTGGAGGAGGCCGATGTCGTCGTGGCCGCGACCGGAGATGACAAGACCAATCTGGTGCTCTCCCTGTTGGCTAAGACCGAGTTCGGGGTGCCCAGGACGGTCTCGCGCGTGAACAATCCGAAGAACGAATGGCTCTTCGACGACAACTGGGGCGTCGATGTCGCCGTCTCCACTCCGCGCCTGATGACCGCGCTCGTCGAGGAGGCCGTGGAGGTCGGCGGCCTGGTCCACCTCATGAGCTTCGAACGCGGGCAGGCGGGCCTGCTCGAGTTCACCGTGCACGAGAACGCCGAGCTCGTGGCCGAGCGCGTCGGTGGGATCAGCTTCCCGCTGGATACGGTGCTGGTGGCGATCATCCGCAATTCGCGGGCGTTCGCTCCGAGTGCCGATGATGTCATCGAGTCCGGAGACGAACTGTTCTTCCTCTCCTCCCCCGATCAGGAGCCCGCGCTGCTTGCGCTGCTGCAGGAGACCGCGAAAGCCGACGAGAACGCCGAGGGGTGACGGCTGGTCGTCTGCGGCCGAGATCGTCAGTTCCGAGGCCGACGGCTGCCCGGCCCTCGGGACGGTCAGTCGTCGGAGTCGTCGCGGGTCTGCAGGAGTTCGTAGACGGGATTGTGCGCGGTGAGCACTCCGTCCTTGCCGCAGAACCGTCCTTCTAAGACGATGAGGGACCCGGGACGGATGCCGCTGATCTCCCGGCGTCCGAGGAATTGGGCGCGGGCTTCGCCGGTGCCGTCGGCGACGGTGATGTCGAGCCTGGGGCTGTCGGCGCTGCACGACTGAGTGGTCGCTGAGACGACTCCGGCGATGCGTGAGGTCTTTCGCGCCTCCAGCTCTTCGACCGGAATGACCCCGGGGATCTGACTGACCAGTCGCAGATCGGCCCGGGCCTCGGCCTCACGGGATCCGAAGTCGCGCACGAGGCGAGGGATGAGGTTCCGCATCAGCGCTCAGCGGACCTCTGTGATCTCGGGGCCGCGTTCGAAGGGGTTGAGCTCGTCCTCGTCCTTCTTCTCCTCCGCCTCGTCCTGGTCGACCTGCGGGGCGGTCAGTGCGATGAGCTCGCGGGGAGCCATCGCTTCCTCACCACGATCGACGACGACACCGCGGAAGAGCGCGGAGAGTTCGGCACGCACCTCGTCATCGGTCACGGCCTTGCCGGAGAACACGGCGCGGACGAACCAGCGTGGTCCGTCGATGCCCGCGAAGCGCATGGCGCGTTTGCCGGGACGACCGGATTCCGTCTTCGCCGGAACTTCGATGGCCAGTTCCTTGCCGAGAGAGGTGTGCAGCTCGGTCGATTCCCCACCTTGCTTGGTCACGGATTCGGCGAGCTGACCGCGCACCGTGTTCCACAGGCCTTCGGAGCGTGGTGTCGCGAACGCCTGCAGCTGGATGCCTCCACCGTCGTGGATGAGGGTGACGGCCAGCACGCGCTGAGAATCGTCGTCCGTGTCCAGGCGCACCTGCATGCCGTCGACGACGGGCACCTTGAGTGCGCCGAGGTCGAGGCGGTCATGCTCCGGGTACTCCTCGGAGATGTCGAAGGGGCCCTTCTCGGATCGGTCGAAGGGTGCGGACTTCTCCAGCAGCGCTTCTTCCTCGTCGATATCGTCGTCGGACTCGGCAACCTCGTCGTCGGACTCGGTCTCGTCGTCATCGGCGTCGTCGTCGGCACGATCGGCCGCCTCGGTGTCGGTGTCCTGAGCGTCGAGCTCATCGTCGTCGGTGAGTTCGTCGTCGGCGCGAACGTCGTCATCGGTCGGTGTGGATTTCTTGAACCGGGAGAACAGTCCCATGAGTCCTCACTTCTCCTTTTCGCTGAGGCCGGCGACGATTCCGCCGGTGGATCCGAAGCCCCCGGCGCCGCGGGCGCTGTCTTCGAGGGATTCGACGATGTCGAAGTCGGCGTGAGCGATCTTCTGGATCACGAGTTGGGCGATGCGGTCGCCGCGCACGACGCGCAGCGGGGTCTTCGCGTCGAGGTTGATCAGCGGCACCTTGATCTCGCCGCGGTAGCCGGCGTCGATGGTGCCCGGCGCGTTGACGACGGTGACTCCGTGCTTGCTCGACAGGCCCGAACGCGGATGCACGAAGGCCGCGTAGCCCTCGGGCAGGGCGATCGCGATTCCGGTCGGAACGACGCGGCGCTCGAACGGTTCGAGCACGAAGTCGATCGCCGAATGCAGGTCTGCACCGGCGTCGCTCGCATGCGCGTAGCCGGGCGCGCTCATGCCCGCGTCGAGGAGCTGGAGGTTGATCTTCACGGTTTCCGTCACAAAGATGCACTCTAACGCTCCAGCCTGAGCGTGGCCAAACTTCTCGCTATGGGACAATGGCCGCATGGCAACAACTCAATCCGGAACCCATGTGGTCTATCAGGAGAAGGTCCGCCCCTCGGTCGGCATGTGGGTCCTCGTCGTGGTGGCCGCCCTGTCGACGGCGCTCATGGTCATGCCCGTCTGGCAGCTCGGCACCATCATCCTTCCCGTCGTCAGCTTCGTCCTCTTCGCCTGGTGGCTGAATTCGCTGACGCTGACGATCATCGTCACCGAACGGCAGCTGTTCGTCGGCGAAGCTCATATCGACCGCACGTTCGTTCCGAGTGCGGTCGCCTTCGACGGCGAGGAGGCCCGGCAGGCCCGCGGAGTCGATCTCGACGCCCGCGCCTTCCTCAAGATCCGCCCGTGGGCGAAATCCGTCGTCCGCATCGATCTCGACGATGAGACGGATCCGACCCCCTACTGGCTGGTCTCGAGCCGCAACCCCCACAAACTAGCCGCCGCCCTCACCCCCTGATTGCTACCTGACGGCGGCCCAGCAACCTCGCGCGAGGTTGCTGGGCCGCCGTCAGGTAGCAATTAGGGGAGAAAACGGACCGCGACCCTTTCGAGGGTGCGGTCCGTTTTCGGGTTTTGGCGAAGAGAAGCGATTCAGCCTGCACAGTCTGTGCAGATGGGGACACCGCCTTCTTCGGTCGCAAGCTGAGAGCGATGGCGGACCAAGAAGCACTCCATGCAGGTGAACTCATCGTTCTGCTTCGGCAGGACCCGAACGGAGAGCTCTTCGTTCGACAGGTCCGCACCGGGAAGTTCGAAGCCTTCGGCTACTGCAGTCTCGTCTTCGTCGATCTTGCTCGCCTGAGCCTGGGAACGCTGGGCCTTAAGCTGCTCGATCGAATCGCTTTTGATCTCATCGTCTTGCTTGCGAGGTGCGTCGTAGTCTGTTGCCATATGGCCTCATCGCTCTCTGTCCGGAGGGGGGTGCCGAAGAGGAGCATCTTCTCCTCTTCCGAGATGTGTCCCCAGCATTGTGCACTGTATGCTTGCCGTTGGCAAGATGGAATGAGCACCTGATGCGGTGATTCTCGTCACCAGCTTGTCCGCATGGACAGAGCACACATAGAGTTCACGAAATGCTCTGCAAGAATGCTTGTGATGGACAGCACCGACAGCACGCTCTGTCGGTCGAATACCGGGTTCGTCCCCTGTGGAGGCGGCCCGAGGAAGGACGGATCCACAATGAGTGAATTCGCTGATCAGCTCGACACCCGAATCGATGATGTCCGTCATCGCATTCACGAGGCCCGTTCGGCCGGTGACGACTTCCTCGTCGAAAATCTCATCGACGACCTGCAGAACCTGATGGAATTGGCCGGACGCAACGATGTCGACACCGGTCCCATCGCCGAGGTGATCCAGGCCGAGACGGGGGCCCTGCCGGTCATCCCGAGCCCCGAGGACTACTGAAAGAACACACAGAGAAGAACCCTCCCTCACCGATTCGGTGAGGGAGGGTTCATTCGTCTTCAGGACTCAGTTCGCCATGGCCCAGTTCGGGTAGGTTGCACGTTCGATGCGGCCGCGGCAGCAGTCGATGCTGCAGGCTCCGCTGCCGGGCACCAGAGCCTTCGTCCCGGGCAGAGCCGGAACGTCGACGTCTTCCCCGCGCAGCTGAGCCACGCGCTCCTCGACGAGGTCGACGAGTCCCCTGACGAAGGCGTCATGGGTGCCGACGGTGTCGACCCGGGTGAAGTCGAGACCGAGTTCTTCAGCAGTCTCCTTCGCTTCGGTGTCGAGGTCGAATGCGACCTCCATATGGTCGGAGATGAAACCGATGGGCACGAGCACGACACCGGTCACCCCCTCCTCGGCGAGTTCGGTCATCCGGTCGTTGACATCGGGTTCGAGCCAGGGCACCTCTTGTGAGCCGGAACGTGAGCAGTAGACGAGTTCGGACGGAACACGATCGGCCTCATCGATGCGCCCCATGAGGTGGTCGATGAGTTCTTCGTGCTGGGCCCGGTATCCGTTGGTGGTCACCTCTGAGGCGTCCTGCATGACGTTCGGGATCGAGTGGGTGACGAAGAGGATCCGGTGCTTGGCCGAATCGATCTGGCCGACCTTCGACCGGAAATCGGCGAGGCCGTCGCCCAGGCAGTCGGTGCAAGCGTCGGCGTAGCCGGGATGGTTGTAGAACTGACGGATCTTGTCGATCGAGACCGTGAGACCCTCGTCCTTGAGGGTGTCGATCGTCTTCGCGAAGTCCTCACGGTACTGCCGGCACGACGAGTAGGAGGAATACGCGGAGGTGTCGATCGAGAGGAACTGCGTGGCACCGTCCTGTGCCAGCTTGCGCACCTCGTCGGTGAGATAGGGATCCCAGTTGCGGTTGCCCCAGATCAGCGGGGTCTCGATTCCGCGGCGATCGAGTTCGTCGCGCAGCGCGGCCAGCAGTGCCTTGTTCTGATCATTGATCGGAGACTTGCCTCCGAAACCGAAATAGTGCTCCCCCACCTCCTCGAGCCGTTCCTCGGGAATCCCGCGGCCGGCGGTGACGTTGCGCAGGAATGGAACCACTTCTTCTGGGGCCTCCGGTCCTCCGAATGACATGAGGATCAGGGCGTCGATGGGTGCAGTCGTATTCACCTTCCCGATTTTACAGACTGTAGAGCCGCTCGGCCCGCTGTCCGCACAGTGAGCCGCGCCCACTCACGGAGCAGACGCCGACCGGAGGGCCTGTCGCCCGCCCTCGCCGGTGTCGTGGCGACGCCGGCGGCGTGGTGGCGACGCTGTCGGAGCCGACGCACGGGTTCCCCTCCCGCACATTTCTCGCACGTGCGTGGCCGGTCTCACAGAAACACCCCGCCGGCTCCCGATCCGCCCCGTGATTTCGCGACTCGCGCGGAAATCTGCCCGGCACGACGCGCCGAACGTGACACGATGCTTCTGAGACGCGACAAAGGAGCTTAAGGCAATGCGTGAACTGATCTTGAACGGAGTCAACGCAGACGGCACACATCTGCTGTTGAACGACGAGAACGGGCTTCAGTACCGAGTCGTCCTCGATGAGGCTCTCTTCGCCGCGGTCCGCAGGGACCGCTCCCACCCCAAGTCCGAGACTCCCGTGCGCCCGAAAGAGATCCAGGCCATGATCCGCGGCGGCATGGACGCCGAGGAGGTCGTGGCCGCCACCGGTGCCGACATCGAATACGTGCGCACCTACGAAGGTCCGGCGATGGCCGAACGCGAACGCACCGCCTACCTCGCCAGCCGCCATCCCATCTATTCCGATCATGATCCCAACGGCGAACCGACTCCGCTCATCGAGCTGTGTCAGGAACGCCTGGCGATGCGCGACGTCGATATCGAGACGATGGAGTGGGACTCCTGGAAGCAGCAGGACGGCAACTGGTACATCCAGCTCAGCTTCACCGCCGCTGATCGTGTCCGCACCGCCAGCTGGCATTACTACCGCCGTTCGCTGACACCGATCGACGATGAGGCGAAGTGGCTCGCCGATTCCGGTCCCACCGACACCGGACCGATCCCGAACTACGGCAGCGGTGCCGAACGACAGAGGAACACCGAGGAGGTCGATGTCCTCCCGGCGACCGATCAGTCGTCCGCGTCGATCGCCGCAGACGGACCGGTGCGCCCCACCGCCGGTTCGGCGCCGTCGCAGCAAGCCCGCGATCATCAGGCCGAGACCGGCCGGATTCTGGAGAACCTGCGCAAGCGCCGCCACGCCGAGGAGGAGCCGCGGACCCGTCTGCGCGCGGTCACCGAGGACCCCGAGACTCACCCGCAGGGAGCGCACACCGCTCCGGGCCAGCCCGAAGCCGCCACCGATGACGAAGTCTTCGCCTTCGAAGATGCGGCTGCCTCGACTGAGGAACCGCAGGAACCGACCGAGAAGGTCGGCGTCTTCGACGACGAGAATCAGCTCTCCCTGCTCAATGAGCCCGGAGTGAGCGATCACGACGACCAGTTCAAGGACTCCGCCTCGGCGAAGGATCCGAAACCGAAGTCGAAGAAGAACTCTCGTGCCTCGATCCCGAGCTGGGACGAGATCATGTTCGGGTCGAAACGGGACTGACCTCAGACTCTCGAGTGTTCGCCCTCGGGATCGCGTGAGCCGAGGTCCGCTGCACCCGGTTCGACTGTGCCGAGGTCGACGACCTCATCGCCGTCCGAGATCAGTCTCCTGTCATGGGTGACCATGACGACCGTGCGGTCCCCCAGGCTCCCACGGAGATCGTCGATGAGCAGCCGAGCCGTCTCATCGTCCAAGTGCGCTGTCGGTTCGTCGAGGACGATCACATCGGCTCCGGTCAGCAGGGTTCTGGCCACTGCCAATCGCTGTCGCTGACCGCCGGAGATCTCCGCTCCGTGGTCGCCGACCCACCGGTCGAGCCCCTGGGCGTCGGCCCAGTCGCTCAGTCCTGCCGCTCTCAGCACGGAGATCATCTCGTCGTCCCGGGGAACCGACCGTCCGGCGAGTGCGAGATTGCCGCGCACGGTGGAGCGGAAGACGTGTGCCTCCTGAGGGCACCAGGCGATTCGTCCGACGAGGTCCTCGGGTGAGCAAGTGAGCATATCGTGGTCGGTCCCGCTCCGGTCACGGGCACGGTAGCTGCCGGACCAGGGGTCGAGGAACCGCAGGAGCACGCTCAGGCTCGTCGTCTTACCGGTTCCGCTGTCACCGCACAGCACGGTCCAACTGCCGCGTTGAGCTCTCAGATCCAGTCCTGCGACGACAGCTTGATCGTCCCATCCGACGGTGATCTCATCGAATTCGAGGGCGTCGACGCCGACGAGCTCGACCGGGCTATAGCGGCGCGACGAGTCGTCGCTCTCGCCGGCCGTCGTTCCGGCAGCAGGAGCCTGCACTTCGACGTCGCGACCCGAGTCCTCGGCTTCGCGGTCCGCCGCGCTGTCTGCATCGGGCAGACAGTCCAGTGCCGATCCCAGGGCGGGCAGCTGGCGGAACGCTTCGAGTGCCGAAGCGAACACTTCGCCCAGGCCCAAGGCCATGAGGGAGAGCACCGCGACGATCTCGGTCGGAGCATCAGTGGACACCGCCAGGATCACTGCGGTGGTGAACGTGCTCAGCTGCAGCCACAGTTGGGCGAGCCCGAAGTTGCGGGCAGAGGCCTTCTGCTTCTTCTCGAGGTCGGCCTCCAAGTCGGCCAACAGGCCGAGGACCGCAGAGTCGACCCGGTTCGTGCGCAGGTCGTCCTTGGCGTGCAGAGCGCGAGTGAGCACGGACAGGATCCGGTTGCGGTCCTCCCTGATTCCGTACGCCAACCGGCTCTCTGCCCGGATGACGAGCATCGGGACGATGACGAGGTTGACGGCGCCCACCAAGACGAACCAGACCAGTGACCTCACGTCGAGAAGTGCTGCGGTGATGCTCACGCCGATGACGACCATGGTGGAGACGAAAGGTGGGAACAGAGTCCGGGGCACCAGGTCGCGGACGTCGTCGGCGTCGGCGACCATGGCGCGCAGCGCCGAATCCGAGGTCAGCAGACGCCGATCACTCATGCCGACGCGCTCGAAGTGCTCCCACAGCCGTGTGCGCAGTCTCGTCAGCGCGGCGAAGATCGCCGAGTGGAGTCTCAGCCGGCTGGCGTAGAGCAGCACGGAGCGACTGAGCCCGAAGAAGCGCACACCGACGATGGCGACCATGAGCAGCATGATCGGCGGCTGGTACGAAGCTTCGACGATGAGCCATGCGGAGACGGCAGTCAGGGCGATGGCCGCGAGGCTGGACGCGCAGGCGGTGAGCGCGGCCACCAGCATGGTCGGGGTGAACAGCGGCAGGCTCGAGCCCAGAATCGACCAGCGACGTCGCAGTGCAGCTGTCCAGGACTCGCCTCCGGAGTGCTGCGTCGAGACATCCGGGTGCCGCTCGACGCCGGACCGATGCCCGGGCTCGCTGCCCGAACCCGTCCGTTCCGCCGGAGCGGGAGCTTCAGTCCGCGCCTGTGTTGCAGGAGCCTCGGCGGCGTCGGTTCGGGCCTGATCCGCGATCGCGGTCGCCTTCGAGCCCTCAGGTACACCGTTCTCTGCCGCTTCGACGTGTGTCTTCTCCGGGTGGATCTCTGTGTCGGCCAGCGCGCGAACCTGTTCGTCATGGCTGGCGAGGATCACGCGGTGGGTGGCGGCCGCCTCGGCGATCATGTCGATGACGATGGCGGCGTTGTCGGCGTCGAGGTGGGCGGTGGGTTCGTCGAGGACGAGCAGTTCCGCCCCGTCACCGAGGCGGTGCCGCACTCGCACGAGAGCCAACCGACGCTGTTGGCCGGGGCTGAGAGCCGCCGTCTGCACACGGAGATCGGTGGGCAGTCCGGCGGCGGACAGGGCCGTCCGAGCTTGGACGTCGTCGAGACCGAAGAGTGCCAGTTCGGCGCCGATGGTCTCGGCGAACATGCGTGGCGCCTGCGGCACATAGGCCGCGCTCACCGGATCGGCGGTGGTGTGCGCATCGGCAGGCAGACTGCCGACCAGCGCACCGAGCACGGTCGACTTGCCGGTTCCGGACCTGCCGCTGATCGTCGTCACTCCCGGCCGGGTGTCGATGTCGCCCGACCACGTGATGAGTGTGCCGTCGGCATAGCGAACCCACTGGTCCCCCGGACGGCCGGAGATATCGAGTGCGCGTGACCTCGCAGCCGCCGGCGGCGTATCCGCATCCGCCGACCGTGTCTCCGACAGCAGCGCCCGGGCCCTCTCACGAGCTTCGCGTCCGTTCTCGCTCGCATGATAGCCGGCCCCGAGCTCCCGCAGAGGAATGAAGCATTCGGGTGCGATCAGCAGCACCAACAGGCCATCGCTCAGCTCCATCGACCCGTTGACCAGGCGCAGACCGATGACCACGGCCACGAGCGCCACCGAGATCGTGGCAATGAGTTCGAGGGCCAGACTGGAGAGGAACGCGATGCGCAGCGTCGTGAGGTTCGCCTGATGGTAGCGCTCCCCCAGTTCCCGCAGCCGGCGGGCGTGATCGCGGGAACGGCCGAGGCCGATGAGGACGGGCAGCCCCTCGGCGAGTTCGGCCAGGTGATCCGACAGCCGCTCCAGAGCCGCCATGGTCTCCGAGGTCGACTCGGCCGTATAGCGGCCGATGAGCACCATGAACATCGGCACCAACGGCAGGCACACCGCGATGATGACCGCGGAGAGGACGTCGCTGAAGACGATGCGCACCAGCAGCACGATGGGCACCACTGCGGCCGCGGTCAGGGCCGGCACCACCGTGGTGAAGTAGTCGTCGAGATCGTCGATTCCGCGGGTGACCGTGACCGCCGCATTCGTCCGCGGGCGTCCCCGGCCGCGCAGCAGACCGGAAAGGATCGAGCGCCGCAATCCCTGTTTCGAAACGGCTGCCAGGCTGGTGCCCAGACTGCGGTCGAGCCAGAGCCCGCCGCCGCGCAGCAGCGCGCCGAGGGCTCCGAGGACCACCCACAGTCCGGGCCCGCTGTGGCCGATGATGGCTCTCACCAGGGCTTCGGCGATGAGGACGATTCCCACCGACCGGCACAGGGCGGAGAGCACGGACAGTGCCAACCCCCGCCGACCGGTCGGCAGCTCGAGCAGGATCGACAGGGGCGAGCTCACGATCGGATCGCCACCGGCAGCTTGTGCGCTTCGGGGATGTGGGTCTCGGCGATGCGGCCGAGGAACATCCGGTAGCTGAAGATCTGGTAGGCGATGATGATCGGCAGGATCACGATCGTCACGATGAGCATGACGTTCAAGGTGTAGTCCGACGAGGATGCCGCAGCGATCGTCAGCGAGTTCGCCGGGTCGATCGTCGAGGGCAGGACGTTCGGGAAGACACCGGCGAAGACCGCGGTCAGACCGGCGATGAGGTAGATCCCGTGCAGGATGAATGCGCGCTTCTCGGCACCGGCGCGGACCGCGACGAACGCGAAGATGAGAGCGACGATCGCAACGAGCACCGGAACGACGAGCCAGGTCCGCTGGGTGATCGAGGAGGCGAACCAGATGAGGAACGGAATCGCGGCCGGCAGCATGATCCGACCCGCCCAGCGCCGCGATCGCGCCCGGACCTCGCCCTGAGTCTTGAGACCGAGGAAGATGAGCCCGTGGGCCAGGGAGAAGCCGAGCCCGCCGAGTCCGCCGACGAGCGCCGGCCACGACATCCAGGCGAAGGCACCGCCGATCATGTCTCCATGCTCATTGAGCGGCAGCCCGATGGTCGTCAGCGCGAGCATCGCACCGATGCAGAAGGCTGTTCCGGCCGATCCCACGGCCAGGGCCCAGGTCCAGAAGGATTTCCACCTCGCCGAGTGCCCTTTGCCGCGGTATTCGATGGCCACGGCGCGGAAGATCAGTGCGAGCAGGCAGATGGTCAGTGGAATGTAGAGCGCGGAGAACAGTGAGGCGTACCAGTGCGGGAAGGCGGCGAACATCGCTCCGGCCGCGGTGATCAGCCAGACCTCGTTGCCTTCCCAGACCGGACCGATCGAGTTGAGCAGAACGCGCTTGCTGCGTTCGCTGCGGCTGAGGAAGGGCATCATCATGCCCACGCCGAGGTCGAAGCCGTCGAGGAACAGGTACCCCATCCAGAGCACGACGATGAGGACGAACCAGATTGTGGCGAGGATTTCCATCGTGACCTTCCCTCAGTACGCGAACGACAGGACGTCGTCGCCGTTGTCGGTGATCGTGGGTTTCGTATTCGTCTGGTCGAGTTCGGGCATCGCCGAGGCGACTCCCCCCTTGACGTACTTCGTGATCAGCCGCAGTTCGACGACCATCAGAATGCCGTAGACAGAGGTGAGGCTGATCAGTGAGAACAGCAGCATCGCCGGTGTCACCTCGGGTGACAGCGCCGCCTGGGTGTACATGTACACTCCGTCGAGCTGAGCCGGGTTCGGTGCGACGACGAAGGGCTGGCGTCCCATTTCGGTGAAGATCCATCCTGCCGAATTCGCGAGGAACGGTGCCGTGATGGCCAGGACGAATCCGCGGCTGAGCCATTTCGACTCGGGCACTGTGCCCTTGCGGGCCAGCCACAGTCCGATGACGCAGACGCCGGCGGCCAGGGCGCCGAAGCCGATCATCATGCGGAAGCCCCAGTAGGTGACGATCATGATCGGCTGGTAGTCGATGGGTTCGCCGGCATGGTCGCCGTACCGCGGGTCGTCGGGGATATGCGTGCCGTAGCGCTCCTGATACTCGGGCAGCAGCGTCGTCACACCGTGGACCGGGGTGTCGAAGTCGCCGTTGGCCAGGAAGGACAGCAGACCGGGGATCTCGAAGATGTTCTGCACTCCGTCGCAGTCGTTCGAGGACGGATCGGCGATCGTGAGGACGGAGAATTGGGTGCCGTCGTGGCAGGCCGCCTCGGCGGAGGCCATCTTCATGGGCTGCTGATCGAACATCAGCTTGGCTTGGACGTCGCCGGTGATCGAGACGCCGGCGAAGGCGAGGACACCGACGATCGCGCCGATGCGCAGGGATTTGATCCACACCGCATGATCCGTCTTGTCCCGTCCGGGAAGCTCCTTCGAAGAGCCCACGATGACCTTGCCGTCGGCACCGACGCTGTCGATTCCGGCCTTGCGCCGGTGGTAGAGGTGGTACCAGGAGATGCCGAGGAGGAAGGATCCGCCCACTGCCAGGGCGCCGAAGATCGTATGCGTGAAGGCGGCGATTGCGGTGTTGTTGCCGAGCACCGCCCACACGTCGGTCATCACGGGCCGGCCGTCGACCATCTCGACGCCGACGGGATGCTGCATCCAGGAGTTCGCGACGATGATGAAATAGGCCGAGATCCATGTGCCGATGACGGCAAGCCACAGCGAGCCGAGATGGACCGCCCGCGGCAGTCGGCCCCAACCGAAGATCCACAGGCCGAGGAACGTCGATTCGAGGAAGAAGGCCAGCAGGGCCTCCAACGCCAGGGGCGCGCCGAAGACGTCGCCGACGAAGCGGGAGTATTCGCTCCACGCCATGCCGAACTGGAATTCCTGGACCAGGCCGGTGGCCACGCCCATGATGAAGTTGATGAGGAAGAGCTTGCCGAAGAACTTCGTGCTCCGCAGGTACACCTCGTTGCCGGTGCGATGGTAGATGGTCTGCAGGACCGCCACGAGCATGCCGAGTCCCAGGGTCAACGGCACCATCCAGAAGTGGTAGACCGTTGTGATTCCGAATTGCCACCGTCCGATGAGGACCGGGTCCAGCTCCATGGGTGCTCCATTCAGGTTTCACGCGAGCAATGTTTCTACGTCACGTAGAATTCTACAGTTCGTAGAAACCCCGCCCGAGTGATTTCATCATTCAAGACTCCCGGTTCCAAGTATGCTCTCGGGCAAGCTCCGCTGGCCAGGGCCGCCCCTCTGCCGATGCTCATGCGTCTGTGTGGAATTCGACAGACTGTAGAGATATACTGGAGCGATCAGACCGACAAAGAAATTGAGGGCGAAAGAACTGTGGGAACACTGGGTGAACTCGAACGCAGCGTCATGGACGCCATCTGGGTCCACGACGACGGGTTGAGTGCCGCCGAACTCCGCGAAGTCCTCTCGGATCGCGAGCTCGCGCTGACAACGGTCCATACTGTCCTGTCTCGACTCGAGAAGAAGGGCTTCGTCACTCGCGATCGCAGCATCCGTCCGCATCGCTATGTAGCGGTATCGACACGTGAGGATCACGTAGCGGAACTGATGACCGAGATGCTGTCTCAGGCACCGGATCGGCAGGCTGTCCTCGCTCGCTTCCTCGGCACCGTCTCGGAGGCCGACACCAAGGCGCTGCGCAATCTGCTCGGACGCAATCACTCGACGCAGTCCTGACTCAGGCCGGTCACCTCAATGACCATCGTGGGAATCGTTCTGGCCGTGCTGGCTTTTCTGCTGGCATGGCCTATTCCTGCGGCCCTCGCGCGTTTCCGCGGTGACCCGATCTCCGAGGTCGTCCTCTGGCAGGCTGTGGGACTCTCCGGAGGACTCTCCCTCATCGGCGCCGCGCTCGCCTTCGCGGTCGCCCCGGGAACGACAAGTCTCCCCCAGGGACTCTTCGACCTCATCCGGGGCAAGGACCACACTCAGCTGTCACTCTTGGCCTGGATCTTCCTCATCATCGCCGTGCTCCTCATCGGTCGGCTGCTCGGCTGCCTGATCCTGACCCTCTATTCGGCGCGGCAGACTCGCCTGCGCCACGATGAGATCCTGCATCTGCTCAGCGAACCGTCGATCGCTTATCCCGACACGCGCATCATCACCACCGATGAGGCCGTCGCCTACTGCCTGCCCAAGGGGCCGCGGAAGGGCACTGCCGTTCTGTCGACCGGTCTGCTCGAGGCCCTCGACGAGGATGAACGCACCGCCGTCATCGCCCATGAGCGGGCGCATCTGGATTTCCGGCACGATGTGCTCGTCATCCCCTTCGCCGCCTGGCATCGGGCCCTGCCGTACTTCTCGGCCACGGCGATCGGGTTGAACTCGGTGAATCGGCTCATCGAACTCATGGCCGATGATCAGGCCCGCGACCATGTCGATCCGCAGATCCTGGCTCAGGCAGTGAGATCGGCCGCCGCGATCAGCCCCGATCACCGCAGTGATCTGTCCGCTCAGCGCATCCAGCGCCTGTCGCATCCCCTGGATCCGGCGCGGATCCCCGTGCGGCTGATGTCGATCGGACTGGCCGTTCTGCTGCTGCTCCTGCCGACCCTGCTCATCGTCACACCGTCCGCATTCGGCATCTGAGCCCGGACCGATTCTCGGCCCGGGCTCAGATCTGTCGGTGCTGACTCGGCTTTGGTGCTGACTCAGCAGTCGAGGTCAGCTGTCGATGCGTTCGGCATCGAGGACGGCAGCGCCGGAGACGATGAATTCCTTGCGCGGCCCGACCGATGATCCCATGAGGAGCTCGAAGGTGTTCTCCGCCATCTCGGCATCCGCCATCGTCACCCGACGCAGGGTGCGCATGCTCGGGTCCATGGTCGTCTCCGCCAGCTGATCGGCATCCATCTCGCCGAGGCCCTTGTAGCGCTGGATCGGTTCCTTGTAGGTCTTCTTCTGCTTCTCGAGCTTCTTCAGCAGAGCGTGGAGCTCGGCTTCGGTGTAGGTGTAGACGATGTCGTTGGGCGTTCCGCGCTTCGTCACGACCTCGACTCGGTGCAGCGGAGGCACGGCCGCGAAGACGCGACCGGCCTCGACCAGCGGCTTCATGTACCGGAAGAACAGGGTCAGCAGGAGAGTGCGGATATGCGCTCCGTCGACATCGGCGTCGGTCATGATGATGACTCGGCCGTATCGGGCGGCGTCGATATCGAAGCTGCGTCCGGAGCCGGCGCCGATGACCTGGATGAGCGCTGAGCATTCGACGTTGGCGAGCATGTCGGCCAAGGTCGCCTTCTGCACGTTGAGGATCTTGCCGCGGATGGGGAACAGCGCCTGGTGGTCGGAATTGCGGGCGGCCTTCGCCGTCCCCATCGCCGAGTCTCCCTCGACGATGAACAGCTCAGTGTTCTCCACCCCGTTGTCACGGCAGTCGTAGAGCTTCGCCGGCAGGGAGGAGGCTTCCAGCGCGGTCTTGCGTCGCTGGTTCTCCTTGTGGGTGCGGGCGGAGATGCGCGACTTCATCTCGGCCACGACTTTCTCCATGAGCACAGCGGCCTGCTGCTTCTCAGCACGCTTGGTCGAGGCAAGCACCTCGCCGAGCTGAGACTCAACGGTCTTCGCCACGATCTGTCGCACTGCCGCGGTGCCGAGGACCTCCTTGGTCTGCCCCTCGAACTGGGGCTCGGCCAGCTGCACGGTGACGACGGCGGTGATGCCGGCGAGCACATCGTCTTTCTCGAGCTTGTCCTTGCCGACCTTGAGCTTGCGTGCGTTGGCGTCGACGGCCTTGCGCATCGCCTTCAGGCAGGCCTGTTCGAACCCGGCGAGGTGTGTGCCGCCCTGTGGGGTGGCGACGACGTTGACGAAGGACTTCAGCTTCGTGTCGTAGCCGGTCCCCCAGCGCAGAGCGATGTCGACGCCGACCTCGCGTTCGACTTCCTTGGACTCGAGGTGACCCGAGGAATTGAGGACCGGGACGGTCTCCTTGAAGGTGCCGGTGTTCTGCAGTCGCCAGGTGTCGGTGATCGGCGGGTCGATGGAGAGGTGATCGACGAATTCGGTGATTCCGCCGTCGAATTTGAAGACCTCTTCGCGCTCTTCGATGACGGCACCGGTCTCGTCACGGGCGACACCGCGACGGTCGACGATGCGCAGCTCGAGACCGGGCACGAGGAAAGCGGTCTGACGGGCGCGTTCGACCAGATGCGGGTAGTCGAACTGGGCCTTGGACAGGAAGATCTGCGGATCGGCCCAGTACTGGACTCGGGTGCCGGTGGCGCCGCGCTTGGCCTTGCCGACGATGTCGAGGCCGGTCGGCTCCTGGAAGGCCTCGAAGGGATTGTCGGGGCTCGCTGTGCCGGAGGAGTCGTCGAAGCGTCCGGGAACGCCTCGGCGGAAGGACATCTTGTGCACCTTCGATCCGCGAGTGACCTCGACGTCGAGGCGAGCGGACAGTGCGTTGACGACCGAGGCGCCGACTCCGTGCAGTCCGCCCGAAGCAGCGTAGGAGGAGCCGCCGAACTTTCCGCCGGCATGGAGCTTGGTCATGACGACTTCGACGCCGGTCAGCCCGGTCTTCGGTTCGATGTCGACGGGGATGCCGCGGCCCTTGTCGGTGACGGCGACCGATCCGTCGGCGGCGAGTTCGATGAGGATCTCGGAACCGTGTCCGCCGAGCGCCTCGTCGACGGAGTTGTCGATGACCTCCCACAGACAGTGCATGAGTCCACGGGAATCGGTCGTGCCGATGTACATGCCGGGTCGCTTGCGAACCGCCTCAAGACCGGACAGGACGGACAGGTGCCTGGCGCCGTAGCTTTCGTCTTCCACACAATTCCTCTCGTTCGATTAAATTCTAATCGCTGCGCGCTCAGGACCCTATTCCCTCGGGCCCGTGTCGGGAATACATCCGGTCGACCCCGACCATGGGCACTCCTGAGCTGAAACAATGGAGTCATGCCGCATCGCCTCCTCGTCCCAAGTCTCCTTCTCACCGCCGCTCTCAGCCTGCCCGGCCTGGCGGCCTGCTCCCAGGACGCAGGTGCCCCCGGACGAACGAATCAGGCGGCCGAGACGACCGGCGAGTCCCCGACTGCCGGCAACGGTGCGGACGGAGGCGACGACGCGAAGTCAGGCACCGCCTCGGCGAAGGAGGAAGAGGCGGATCTCAAAGGGAAGGTCATTGCGATCGATCCGGGACACAATGGCGGAAATGCGGACCATCCGGAGAAGATCAACCGGCAGGTTCCGGACGGACGCGGCGGAACGAAGGCCTGCAACACCACGGGCACCTCGACGAATTCCGACTATCCGGAAGCCGATTTCACCTGGGCCGTGGCGAAGAAGCTGCAGAAGTCGCTGACCGACGCCGGAGCCGAGGTCGTGCTCAGCCGCAAGGACAACACAGGAGTCGGACCGTGCGTGGACGAGCGCGGAAAATTCGCCGACGACGCGGACGTGCTGGTGAGCATCCATGCCAACGGCAGCGAGTCGAGTTCGGTGAAGGGTTTCCACATCATCGTCGCCGATCCCGGTGAGGACGAGAAGACCGAGAAGGCCTCCGGGGACCTGGCGAAGTCCGTGGGGAGTTCGATGGGCGAGGAATTCACCCCGAACAAGGCCTATGGAAAGGACGCGATCAGCCGTCGCCCGGATCTGGCCGGGTTGAACAACGCATCGGTTCCCGCCGTCATCGTCGAATGCGGAGAGATGCGCAACCCGTCGGAGGCAAAGCTCATGGAGTCGAAATCCGGGCAGAGGAAATACGCCGACGCCCTGTTCGACGGCATCGTCGACTGGTTCTGACCCGTGAATGGCGAACGCCCCTGGGACGATCCCAGGGGCGTTCGCATCCGACCGATCCGATTCATGGCCCGGCCGAGGTGAGACTCAGTCGAGGTAGTCGCGCAGCACCTGCGAACGGGACGGGTGACGCAGCTTGGCCATCGTCTTCGACTCGATCTGGCGGATGCGCTCACGGGTGACGCCGTAGACCTTGCCGATCTCGTCGAGGGTCTTCGGCTGACCGTCGTTGAGTCCGAAGCGCATGGACACCACTCCCGCTTCACGTTCCGAGAGCGTGTCGAGCACGGAGTGCAGCTGCTCCTGCAGGAGGGTGAAGCTCACCGAGTCCGAGGGCACAACTGCCTCGGAGTCCTCGATGAGGTCGCCGAACTCCGAATCGCCGTCTTCACCCAGCGGGGTGTGCAGCGAGATGGGCTCGCGGCCGTACTTCTGGACCTCGACGACACGCTCGGGTGTCATGTCGAGTTCCTTCGCGAGCTCTTCCGGGGTCGGTTCGCGACCGAGGTCCTGCAGCATCTGGCGCTGCACGCGGGCGAGCTTGTTGATGACCTCGACCATGTGCACCGGGATGCGGATCGTCCGAGCCTGGTCGGCCATCGCGCGGGTGATGGCCTGGCGGATCCACCACGTGGCGTAGGTCGAGAACTTGAAGCCCTTCGTGTAGTCGAACTTCTCGACGGCGCGGATGAGGCCGAGGTTGCCTTCCTGGATGAGGTCGAGGAACAGCATTCCGCGGCCGGTGTAGCGCTTGGCCAGGGACACGACGAGTCGGAGGTTGGCCTCCAACAGGTGGTTCTTCGCGATGCGACCGTCGTGGATGATCCACTTGTAGTCCATTGTTTCGCGCGGGTCGGTCACCTCTCCGCCGTCGAGCAGGTGCTCGGCGTACATTCCGGCTTCGATGCGCTTGGCGAGATCGACCTCTTCGGCGGCGTTGAGCAGGGCCACCTTGCCGATCTGCTTGAGGTAGTCCTTGACAGGGTCCGCGGTCGCACCGGCGGAGACGACCTGCTGAGCAGGCGCGTCCTCTTCGTCGGCATCGGAGACGATGAAGCCACCGGCCTCGGCCACGGCGGCGTTCTTCTCCTTCTCTTCCGAGTTCTTCGTCTCGGTCGCCTCGGCGGGGCTCTCCTCTGTGGCCAGAGCGTCCGCGGCCGGTTCGACCTCCTCGGTGGTGTCGATATCCTCGTCGGTCTTCTTCGCCTTGGTCGCTTTCTTGGCTTCCTTGGCGGCGGTGGCCTTCGTCGTGGTCGTCTTCGGAGCAGCCGTCGACTTCGCGGCGGCTGTCTTCTTCGCAGCAGTCGTCTTCTTCGACGCAGCCGTCTCGGTCTTTGCGGCAGCCGACTTCGCAGTCGTCGACTTCGCGGTCGCTGTCTTCTTGGCTCCGGCAGCGGTCGTCTTCTTCGCAGTGGACTTCGACGCCGCAGTGGTCTTGGATCCACCGGTCGAGGTCGTGCCGGCCGTTCCCTCCGACTTCTCCGTCACCGTTGTGGATTCCTTGTCGACTCTGGGCACGTGTTCACCTTTCGCGAGCGTTGAAACTTCCCCATGCATTCGGACAGTACTAAGACCCAAGTCAAGTGGTCCGCGTGCGGTCCGGGGCGAACGCAGAGTCCGCCCATCATGCAATGACTGGGTCAACGCTTAATTTTCTCACGTTATTCCCCGCTTTGCGAATCGGCCGTCGAAGACTCCGGGACGATCCGACCGGTCTGTCCCCGACAACAACCTGACCTGCGAATCTGTTCCCCTCACCTCCCCCTCGCGACGATCTCGCCGAGGCGGCCGACCGCCCACATCGGGGAGGCCGACCGTCCGCGCCGTACACTGCGGCCCGATCAGATGGTCGAACGCTGGGTCTCCGTCAGCCAGCGGGGCACGCACCCCATATCGACCGCGCTGACGATGAGTTCGGCCAGCCCGTGTTCGGCTTCGAGTCCGAGGGCGGCACGGGCATAGTTCAGCGCCATCGTCGATCCGCCCAGAGACCATTCGAACCAGGCGATGACGGCATAGGTGTTGGCTCTGGCCCGAGGGTGGCCGGCCTGCAGGTAGTCCTTGAGGAAGGCGATGGTGAGCATGATGTCGCGCGGCCTGGGCGCACGCGCTGAGAGTCCGACGAGCTGCTGAGCCGCCCGTGCTTGGGAGACCACACGGCGGCTCATCGCGATGAGTTCGTCACCGTCGAGTCCCTTGACCAGTGAGGGTGGGAAGTCCGGGTGGTCGAAGCTGAGGATCATCTCGAGTGCATCGCGCGACCACTTCTCGACGAGCAGGGTATCGAGTGCCATCACGGTGGGCAGGTCCATGAGGTCGTGGATGCGCGCCTCGTCGATCGTTTCCTCCTCGCACCGCATGGCGTCCAGGCGCGGGTAGACCTCGGCGAGGATCGCGAAGGCCTCGTCCGTGCCCATCCGCTCCTCGGCATGTCCGCGACGACTGTCGGCGAAGGCTTCGGCGGGCATCGGGGCGATGACGAGGTCCTCCGGATCGTTGACTGGGTTGGATCCGCCGGCGACGAGTTCCGTGGCACACGCCGAGGTGGTTGCCTCGATCAGCGGTGTGCAGTCATAGCCGTCCTCGTCGATGCGACCGAAGTGCTCTTGGTTGACCCACCATGCGCTGAGGGTGTCGACGCTTCTGGCGGCGAAGGTGATGGCCAGTTCGTCGATCGCCGCTCGGATGAGACCACGGTGGACCTCTGCGTATTCGGCGTCTGCACCGGCGCCGAAAGCGCTGACCGGCTGATAGTCATCATCGTAGAGAACGAGGAAGACCCCGGTGACCGTACCGGCGCGCATGACGAGGTCGGCGTACCAGCCGCCGCCTTCGGACAGCGTCTGCGCCGCGCTCTCCCGGTCGAAGTCGATGCGCATCGTGGTCGAACTGGTCTGGGACCCATTGTGCTCGGTGCCCACGATGACAGCGACGAGGCTGCGACGCGGGGTGTACCCGAGAGTGTGGGGGATGATCCCGATGATGTCCTCGGGTGTGCGGGCCGGTGTCTTCACTGCGTCCTCCTTGATCAGTGTGGAACCGGCTGGTGCGGAGCGGTTCCTGTGCCTGAGGCGAGGCCCATGCCTGGGATGGGCCGCCAGTCTGGGTACCCACTTCAACCGATCACGGTGCCACTCCTCCAGGTTCCGGTCTGCGCCTGTGGATGGACCGCACGGGTCCACAGCGCTCTGGTGGACGAGTCGCATTCGTCATCCCCACGAGAATCCGGGCCGAATTGCCTCAAGCGCCGCGCTGACATACAAGTGAGGGGTGGCGAAGAGACGGATATACACAGCTCCTGGTTCTCAAGTGGTCGACATCTCGACGGGTGAAGCCCGGCTGGAGAAGCTCGACGGTGAGGCCGATTCCTATGTGCTCCACGTCAATGGGGTCCCTTCTTCGTCGATCACGCTCAGCGATCCGCAGCGACTGGACTTCGAGTACCTGGACTGGATGCGACGCATCATCGACGTTCAACTCCCTGACCGAACGCTGCGGGCCGCACACATCGGTGCTGCCGGCTGTGCGCTGGCCCGGGCGCTGAACTCGGCACGACCGGGGTCCAAGCAGACGGCGATCGACATCGATGCCAAGCTGCTCGACTACGCTCGCGACTGGTTCGACCTGCCCCGCTCCCCCGCCCTGGCGCTGCGCGCCGGCGACGGAGCGGTGGAGATCGGCAAGTTCCGGCCCGATGCCCTCGACGTCCTCGTCCGCGACGCCTTCGACCACGACTCGGTTCCTGCGTCTCTGCAGACTTCGGAGTTCTTCGCCGCCTGCGCCGAGGCGGTCAAGGGCTCCGGCATCTATGTCGCCAATGTTCCTGACTCAGGTGACCACCGCGTCCTCCGGTCCGAACTCCGCAGCCTCGGCGACCACTTCGCCCATCTTGCCGCTGCCACGGAACCGGCGATCTTCAAAGGACGTCGACGCGGAAACGTCGTCGTCCTCGCTTCCGACACTCCCCTCGATACGGGCGAGCTCGACCGCAGTCTGCGCACCGCCGCCTCCTCAGCGACCTTCCTGGCGGGAGCGGATCTGCGCTCCCGGCTGGGCCTCTGATCTTCACGAGCTCGGGGCTCTGACCTTCGCGCCGGCCCGGGCTGCCTCTGAAGCCCCAGGCTCCTGCACTTTCCGACCCAGCTGGCTCTTCTCCCCTCGCCCTGCTGACCCGGCTGGCTCTGCCTACCCCCGGCAGACAGGGAATGTGAGGTACGCCCCGGTCCGAAATGACGATGCGACTACAGACACCGGGGAAAGTTCGGCATAATTGAATGCCGACCCAAGAAGGTGAGATGACCGAAACTTCAGAAATTCGTGTCGAGCAGACCAAGCTCGACGAGCTCTATGCCCGCCTCGATGAGCTTCGGGAGGAGACGACGGCCCGCCTGGGCACGGTGAGGGTCTCCGAGGTCGGAGGCAACCACCAGCACCGCACCGAACGCGATGCCTTCGCGACGATGTACGAAGATCAGCTCATCCGTCTCGACGGCGCCGAGGAGGGGCTGTGCTTCGGTCGCCTCGACATCATCGACGAAGACGACCCCACCTACATCGGTCGCATCGGACTCACCGACGAACAGCGTCAGCAGATCCTCATCGACTGGAGGGCACCGGCTGCCGAGCGCTTCTATCAGTCGACGGCCGCCAACCCCGACGGGATCGCCCGCCGACGTCACCTCGTCACCGCGAACCGGAAGGTCACCGGCATCGAAGACGATGTGCTCGACATCGACGCACTCGATGACGCTCAGCGATCGAATCTCCAGGGCGAAGGCGCACTCCTCGCCGCCCTCACCACTCATCGCACCGGACGGATGGGCGATATCGTCGCAACCATCCAGGCCGAGCAGGATGCGATCATCCGCCGTCCGCTCTCCGGCGTGCTCGTCGTCCAGGGAGGGCCGGGAACCGGCAAGACCGCCGTCGCGCTCCACCGTGCCGCTTTCCTGCTCTACCGTCACCGGGAGCGCATCGCGAAGTCCGGTGTCCTCCTCGTCGGCCCGTCCACGGTGTTCCTCAAGTACATCGAGAAGGTTCTGCCCAGCCTCGGCGAAACCGGGGCCGTTCTGCTCACTCCCGGTCAGCTGTACCCGGGACTCGATACGGATGCCGCAGATGCACCGGCTGTCGCCGAGATCAAGGGCCGCTCCGTCATGGCTCGGGTGCTGAAGAACCATGTTGCGAACTACCAGCGCATTCCCGACCACGATGTCGAGATGCGGGTGCGTTCGCACACGATCGTGCTGCGTCGTAAGGACGTTCAGTCCGCGCGCGATCGGGCTCGTCGCAGCGGGGACCCGCACAATGCCGCCCGCACCGGTTTCGTCACCGGTCTGCTGAAGATCCTCGCCGAGGATCTCGCCCGTGAGATGGGGATGGATGCGGCCGGCGAACGGCTGCCCGAGCTGCTCGAAGACCTGCGCTCCTCCGTCGACGTCCGACGCGCCCTCAACCTCGCATGGTTCCCCATCGGCCCGGCCGCCGCGCTGCGTTCTCTGCTGGGCAGGCCGCACAA
The DNA here is from genome assembly GCF_057766545.1 of Brevibacterium sp. MGP-B1. Taxonomy (NCBI): domain Bacteria; kingdom Bacillati; phylum Actinomycetota; class Actinomycetes; order Micrococcales; family Brevibacteriaceae; genus Brevibacterium; species Brevibacterium sp. MGP-B1. Next base: position 1,590,708 of record NZ_CM173407.1, read on the forward strand.
GCTGCAGGCCGCTGCCCGCAAGCTCCTCACTCCTGCCGAGCAGTCGATTCTGCTCGAGCAGCGTCGGGATGAGTTCACGGTCGACGATGTGCCGCTGCTCGACGAGTTGGCCGAGCTGCTCGGTTCCGCCCCGCAGCAGACGCAGGCGGCAGATGACTCGGCACGCGAATACGCCGAAGCCGTCGTCGACATGACCGAGACCGGCGGGATGGTCTCCGCCGAGACCCTCGCGGCCCGCTGGAAGGAACAGGGACCGACGATGACGCTGGCCGAACGCGCTCTCGAGGACCGCGAGTGGACGTACGGCCACCTCGTCGTCGATGAGGCGCAGGAGCTCTCTCCCATGCAGTGGCGTGTGCTCTTCCGTCGCGTGCCGTCGAAGTCGGCCACCGTCGTCGGTGACCTCGCCCAGTCCTCGCAGGTCGACAACGCCCGCACCTGGTCATCGATCCTGAGCGAATTCGTCGGCGATCGCTTCGCCCTCCAGGTGCTCACGGTCTCCTACCGCACCCCGCAGTCGGTGATGGATCTGGCCAACCGCTACCTGCACCGGCATTTCCCGCAACTCGAGCTCGTCGAATCGGTGCGCCAGGGAGGATCGGATCCGCGCCTGGATACCTTCGCCGACGAATCGGAGATGCTGGGCGCCCTCCCCGAGGCGGTCGCGGCCGAGGTGTCCGCCGCCGAAGGTGGGAAGATCGCCGTCATCGCTGATGAGGAACTCATCGAGCCCATCGCCGAGGCGATCGCGGCCTTCGATTTCGGGCGGTCGGTCACGGGCTTGGATCACCAGATCGCCCTCATCACCCCGCAGCAGGCCAAAGGCCTCGAGTTCGATGCGGTGATCATCGTCGAACCCGGCCGCATCGCTCCGCTCGGCGGCGAGGAAGGCGTCGGCGGTCTCTATGTGGCGCTGACCCGCACGACGGAACGTCTGCGTGTCCTGGCATCGGCATCGACGGAACTCACCGAGCTATTCTCCGCCGAAACGATCCGCCAAGCCGGCTGACCCCAAACCCCTTATTACTACCTGACGGCGGCCCAGCAACCTCGCGCGAGGTTGCTGGGCCGCCGTCAGGTAGTAATAAGGGGTGAATGTGAAAGGCCGCTTGGGTTCGGCTTCCCCTCCGAACCGCAAGCGGCCGCGCGCCGTAGCGCGCACGTTCAATACTACACAACTATTTCTGTACCGCGGTACTCGAAACGAAGATTTCTGACAGAAATCTCAGCAGTCTCAGGATCCGGTCGGCCGGGCCCCGAGCAGCTCAGTCGGCGAAGTCGTCCGGGGTCGGTTCCCGAGTCTGACCGGACTGCAGAAGCGCATCGGCGCGCAGCGAATCGATCGCCGCCTCGAAGTCCTCGAGCGAGTCGAACCCCTGGTAGACGCTGGCGAATCGCAGGTAGGCGACCTGGTCGAGTTCGCGCAGCGGTTCGAGGATCGACAGTCCCACCTCGTCGGCGTCGATCTCGGCGATTCCGCGCGACCGGATGTTCTCCTCCACCCGCTGAGCGAGCTTCGCGAGATCATCGTCGCTGACCGGACGTCCCTGGCAGGCCTTGCGCACACCCGACATGATCTTCTGACGGGAGAACTCCTCGGTGACTCCGGAGCGTTTGATCACCGACAGGCTCGTGGCCTCCATCGTGGTGAAGCGGCGACCGCAATGACGGCACTGCCGGCGCCGGCGGATCGCAGCACCGTCTTCGCTGGTCCTCGAATCGACGACCCGCGAATCGGACTCACGGCAGAACGGACAGCGCATCTCTACTCCTCGAACCTGATGTCGACAGCCCGGCCGTGGGCCGGCAGCTGTTCGCCGGCGGCGAGAACGCCGATGTGTTCTGCCACCTCGTGCAGGGCCGCCCGGTCATAGTCGATGACCTGGCTGACCTTGATGAATGAGTGCACACCCAGACCCGAGCCGTGAGCGGCGGTGCCCATCGTGGGCAGCACGTGGTTCGACCCGGCACAGTAGTCACCGAGTGACACCGGGGCCCAATCGCCGAGGAAGACCGCTCCCCCGTTCGTGATCCGTGCCCCGACCGCTTCCGCATCGGCCGTGTGGACCTCGACGTGCTCACCGGCATAGCCGTTGACGACGGTGATCCCGGCGTCGAGGTCGTCGACGAGGACGATCGCCGACTGTCGTCCGGCCAGTGCCGTCCCGATCCGTTCGGTGTGCATCGCCTCCGGCACCTGCACGTCCAACTCCATCTGCACCGCTTCGGCGAGATCGACGGAGTCGGTGACCAGCACCGAGGCGGCCAGTTCGTCGTGTTCTGCCTGACTGATGAGGTCGGCGGCGACGAAGCGCGGATCCGCCTGTTCGTCGGCGAGGATGATGATCTCTGTGGGGCCGGCGACCGCGTCGATGCCGACCCGGGAGCGGACGAGCGACTTCGCCGCAGCCACATAGGCGTTTCCGGGACCGGTGATGAGGTCGACCGGCTCGAGGTCCTCACCGTCGTCGAAGCCATAGGCCAGTGCGCCGATCGCCTGTGCCCCGCCCATCGCCCAGACCTCGTCGATGCCGAGGATGTGGGCGGTGGCGAGCACGATCGGGTGCGGCAGACCATCGCTCTGCGGTGGGCTGGCGATCGCCAGCGAGCGTGCACCGGCCGTCTGTGCTGGCACGACGTTCATGATCACCGTCGACGGGTAGACGGCCAGTCCGCCGGGCACATAGAGTCCGACGCGTTCGACCGGCAGGTGACGGGTGGTGACGAAGGCGCCGGAGGCCAGTTCGGTGCGGACGTCGACGGGACGCTGATCGGCGGCGACCTTCCGGGCGCGGGCGATCGATTCGTCGAGCGCGGCCCTGACTGCGGGATCGAGTTCTGCCGCTGCTTCGGCCAGCGCGGATTCCGGTACCCGCAGCGTTTCGGGGCGCACCCCGTCGAAGCGTTCGGTGAAGTCCTTCACCGCGGCCGCTCCCCCACCGGCGACGGTGTCGAGGAGTTCAGCCACCCGTCGTTCGATATCGGCATGGGTCTCGGCGGCCCGAGGCAGCTTCTGCGCCAGGAATCGCTTGTTGAGGGTCTCACCACGGAAGTCCAGAATGTTCACCCGCACCATTCTAGTCTCCGCAGCAGCACCGCTCTCCTCCGGCCCGAAGTGCGGACGGCTGCCGGCCCGGCGTTCGCGCCTCAGACGCTCAGGCAGCGGGATCCCAGCAGCGCCTTGAGGTCTCCGTAGAGGCTCGGGTTCGGATCGACTCGGATCGACCGGTCGAGGCGCATCACCGTCTGCCGTCCCGGCTGGGACAAGGTGATGTGGACATCGGTCTGGCCCTTGTTGGATTCGAGGATCTGCTTGAGTTTCGTCGCCATCTCCTCGGTCGCCTTCTCCATCGGCATGATGAGGTTGAGCGGGCGATCGTTGGGGTCGGTGACATCGGGAATCGTCATCGACATCGCCATCAGCGACGTCGGACGGTCGTCGGAGGTGCGGATGCGCCCGGTCAGTGAGATCACGAGATCGGTCGCCAGGAGGCTCGCCACCGGTTCGTAGGTGTCGCCGAAGAACATCACTTCGATCTCTGCTTCGAGGTCCTCCAAGGTCACGATCGCATAGGGACGCCCGGAGTTCTTCGACACCTTGCGGGTGACCTGCGTGATCATTCCGCAGACCTTGATCTGGGATCCGTCATGGCGGTGCGACTCCGGATCGACCACCTCGGCGATGGAGGCATCGGATTCGGCGGCCAGCACGCCTTCGAGCCCGTTGAGCGGGTGATCGGAGACGTAGAGGCCGATCATGTCGCGCTCGAAGGACAGCTTCTCCTTCTTCTCCCACTCCGGACGATCGGGGATGGTCACGGAGAAGCCCGGTGAGTCGTCTCCCCCGCCGAGCCCGGCGAAGAGATCGAACTGACCGTTGGCTTCCTGCCTCTTGACGCCGATGACCGAGTCGACGGCCTCCTCGTGGACTTCGACGAGTGAGCGGCGGCTGTGGCCGAGCGAGTCGAAGCCGCCGGCCTTGATGAGCGATTCGATCGTGCGCTTGTTGCACACATGGCTGGGCACCTTGTCGAGGAAGTCCGTGAACGAGGTGTAGGAGCCCTTCTCTCCACGGGCCTCGACGATGCCCTCGACGACGTGGGCGCCGACGTTGCGCACCGCTCCCATGCCGAAGCGGATGTCCGTACCGACAGGGGTGAAGTGGAGGGCGGATTCGTTGACGTCCGGAGGCAGCACGGTGATTCCGAGGCGGCGGCACTCGTTGAGGTAGATCGCGAGCTTGTCCTTGTTGTCACCGACCGAGGTGAGCAGGGCCGCCATGTACTCGGCCGTGTAATGCGCCTTGAGGTAGGCAGTCCAGTAGGACACGACGCCGTAGGCGGCCGAGTGCGCCTTGTTGAACGCGTAGTCGGAGAACGGCAGCAGGATGTCCCACAGGGCCTGGGCGGCGGCTTCGGAGAAGCCGCGTTCCTTCATTCCGCCGAAGAAGCCGACCTGCTGCTTGTCGAGCTCGGACTTCTTCTTCTTGCCCATCGCGCGGCGGAGGATATCGGCCTGGCCCAGCGAGTAGCCGGCGACCTTCTGCGCGATCGCCATCACCTGCTCCTGGTAGATGATGAGACCGTAGGTGGTGTCGAGGATCTCCTTGAGCGGCTCCTCGAGCTCCGGGTGGATCGGGGTGACCTCCTGCAGACCGTTCTTGCGCAGGGCATAGTTCGTATGCGAGTCCGCACCCATCGGACCGGGGCGGTAGAGCGCCAGGGTCGCGGAGATATCCTCGAAGTTATCCGGCTTCATCATCCGCAGCAGGGCACGCAGGCCGCCGCCGTCGAGCTGGAACACGCCGAGGGTGTCACCGCGGGTCAGCAGCTCGTACGCCGCCGGGTCGTCGAGGGCAAGGTGCTCGAGGTCGAGATCGAAGTCCCGGTTGGCTTTGATGTTCTCCACCGCGTCGGAGATGATCGTGAGGTTCCGCAGCCCCAGGAAGTCCATCTTGATGAGCCCGAGGCCCTCGGATGTCGGGTAGTCGAACTGGGTGATGACCTGACCGTCCTGGAACCGACGCATGATCGGGATGACGTCGATGATCGGGTCCGAGGACATGATGACGCCGGCGGCATGGACGCCCCACTGACGCTTCAGCCCTTCCAGGCCCTTCGCGGTCTCGAAGGTCTCTCGGGCCTCCGGATCGGTGTCGACGAGTTCGCGGAACTCGCCGGCTTCCTTGTATCGCTTGGACTCCGGGTCCTCGATGTCCTTGAGCGGAATGTCCTTGGCCATCTCCGCAGGCGGCAGCGCCTTCGTCAGGCGCTCACCCATCGAGAAGGGTTTGCCGAGCACACGCGCGGAGTCCTTCAGCGCCATCTTCGTCTTGATCGTGCCGTAGGTGACGATCATCGCCACACGCTCGTCGCCGTACTTCTCGGTCACATAGTCGATGACCTCGCTGCGGCGACGATCATCGAAGTCGACGTCGAAGTCGGGCATGGACACACGGTCGGGGTTGAGGAAGCGCTCGAAGAACAGCCCGTGCTGCAGCGGATCGAGGTCGGTGATGCGCATGGCGTAGGCGACCATGGAGCCGGCTCCCGAACCACGGCCGGGCCCGACGCGAATCCCGTTGTCCTTCGACCAGTTGATGAAGTCGGCGACGACGAGGAAGTAGCCGGGGAAGCCCATCGAGATGATGATGTCGAGCTCGTAGTCGGCCTGCCGGCGGACGTCGTCGGGAACGCCGTTCGGATACCGGTAGTCGAGTCCCTTCGCGACTTCCTTGATCAGCCACGAGGTCTCGTCCTCGCCGGGAGGGCACGGGAACTTCGGCATGTAGTTCGCCGAGGTGTCGAAGGAGACTTCGCACTTCTCGGCGATCTCGAGGGTGTTGTCGCAGGCTTCGGGGAACTCCTTGAACAGGGTCCGCATCTCTGCGGGGGTCTTCAGGTAGTAGCCGGAGCCGGAGAAGGCGAATCGCGAGCCGCCCTGATCGTAGGTGGGTTCGATGAGCTTGGAGCCGGACTGGATGGCCAGCAGCGCTTCATGCGCCTTCGCATCCGATTCGTGCGTGTAGTGGAGGTCGTTGGTGGCGACCAGCGGAATGTCGAGTTCCTTCGACAGCCGGATGAGGTCCTTCGTCACCCGCTTCTCGATGGACAGACCGTGGTCCATGAGTTCGACGTAGTAGTTGTCCTTGCCGAAGATCTCACGGTATTTCCCGGCGGCCGCCTTGGCCTCTTCGTACTGTCCCAGGCGCAGCCGCACCTGCACCTCTCCCGACGGGCAGCCGGTGGTGGCGAGGAGTCCGTCGGAGTAGTTCTCGAGCAGATCCTGGTCCAGTCGAGGCCATTTCGCCGTCACCGAGTCCAGGGAGGCATACGACGATGCCTTGAACAGGTTGCGCATGCCCGTGTTGTTCCGAGACAGCAGGGTCATGTGCGTGTAGAGACCACCGCCGGAGAGGTCGTCGCTCTTCTGCGATTCGTCGGTGCGCCACTTCACGCGGGTCTTGTCCCGACGGTCCGTGCCGGGAGTGACATAGGCTTCGACGCCGATGATGGGTTTGATTCCGGCGGCTGTCGCCTGCGACCAGAAGTCGAAGGCGCCGAACAGGTATCCGTGGTCGGTCGTGGCGATCGCGGACATTCCCGATGCCTTCGTCGCCGCCATCAGATCGGCGAGGCGGGCCGCACCGTCCAACATGGAGTATTCGGTATGGACGTGGAGGTGGACGAAGTCCTCGTTCGGCACTGGGCGCCGCCTTCCTGAAGTTGCCGGTGTTGCCGTTCCAGCTTAGTCCATCGGCACCCGCGGGGAGGGCTCCCGCGACTGTTGTCCCGGGCACTTCACGACGAGGCGCCGGTTTGCGCAGGTCCCGTCGGCGCGTCGCTCAGCAGTCATTCTCCGACACCGTCGGGCAGCGGCAGCGCGTGGGCGCTGCGTCAGTTCGGCCGGATGCGGTCGAGCGCGGTCTGCAGGTCCTCGGGATAGCCGCTTTCGAATTCGACCCACTTCTGCGTGTCGGGGTGGTGGAAGCCGAGTTTGACGGCATGCAGCCATTGGCGTTCCAGACCGAGTTCCTTCGCCAGCACCGGATCGGCACCGTAGGGCAGGTCGCCGACGCACGGGTGTTTGGTGGCGGAGAAGTGGACGCGGATCTGGTGGGTGCGTCCGGTCTCCAGGTGGACCTCGACGAGCGCGGCACGGCGGTGGGCTTCGATCACCTCGTAGTGGGTGATCGCGTTCTTGCCTTCCGTGCGCACTGCGTAGAGTCCGTCGTGCTTGGGATGTCGGGCGATCGGGGCATCGATGGTCCCGAGCACTGGATCGGGCAGACCCTGCACGACCGCATGGTAGGTCTTCTCCACCGTGCGTTCCTTGAAGGCACGTTTGAGCACGCTGTAGGCGTATTCGCTCTTCGCCACGACCATGAGCCCCGAGGTTCCGACGTCGAGTCGCTGCACGATGCCCTGACGTTCGGGTGCGCCGGAAGTCGCGATGCGGAATCCCGCGGCGGCGAGCCCGCCGACGACGGTGCGTCCGGTCCAGCCGAGAGCCGGGTGTGCTGCCACACCGACGGGCTTGTCGACGACGACGAATGCGTCCTCGTCGTGGACGATGCGCATTCCCGGCACTGGATCGGGAACGACCTCGAGGGGCTTCTTCGGTTCGGGCATCATGATGTCGAGCCGTTCGCCGGCGATGACGCGATCGGACTTGATGACCGGACGCCCGGACATCTCCACTCCCCCGTCGGCGCAGATATCGGCGGCGGCAGTCCGGGAGAGGCCGAGCAGCTTCGACATCGCAGCGTCCACGCGCTGACCGTCGAGTCCCTCGGGGACGAGGATGGAGCGTTCAGTCATGAGAGTCCTCTTTCACGCGGGTGGAGTCCGATCCGTCGATGTCGATGCCTCTGAGACTGACGATGACCAAGGTCACCGCGGCAGCGGAGATCGCGATGTCCGCGACGTTGCAGATGAACAGCGACAGATCGATGAAGTCGACGACGGCTCCGTGCAGGAATGCGGGTTCACGGAAGAGCCTGTCGACGAGGTTGCCGAAGAGTCCGCCCAAGAGCAGACCGAGACCGATCGCCCAGGCTTTCGAGCCGAGCTTGCGCGAGATCACGAGGATCGCTGCGAAGACGCCGATGGCGATGATCGGGAAGATCCACGTCACGCTCGAGCCGAGGCCGAGGGCGGCTCCGGGATTGCGGTAGAAGGTGAATCCGGCCAGCGATCCGATCACAGGCACCGGAGGCTGGTCTTCGAGGAGACTGACGGCGAGGAATTTGGTGAACTGATCGATCACGAGCACGACTGCCGCGATTGTGAACAGCAGGGCCATCATGGCGGCGCGAGGTCGTTTCACCCGTGAGGCAGGATCGTTCATTCGGTTCATTCTAGACCACCGCCGAGGCTGCAGGATTCACCCGCACGACGGTGCAGTGTGCGAACACGACGGAGGCCCGGGCACTCCGCGGAGTTCCCGGACCTCGGTCGGTGATGCGCTGAGATCAGAGCTTATGGTTCGAGGAACCGCCCAGTGGGCCGTTTCCGTCGAGAGTCTCCGGAGCCAGGCTCGTGGAGTTCTCGAGGTCACGCAGCTGATCGTTGAGGTAGCTCTTGAGTCGAGTGCGGTACTGGCGCTCGAAGTTCGAGAGCTGGTCGATTGAGCGCTCGAGGGTCGACTTCTGCGATTCGAGGGTCGACAGCGTTTCGTCGCGCTTGGATTCGGCCTTGCCGACGATGTCGGCGGCTTCCTTCTCGGCGCCCTTGATGAGCTCGTCGCGCTTGCGCTCACCTTCGGCAACATGCTCGTCGTGGACGCGCTGAGCCAGAGCGATGAGACCATGAGCGTCTCCGTCGCCGCCGACCGCGGCAGCACCGAGTCCGGCGCCCGCAGCTCCACCGGCAGCACCGGCGGCCATCGCTGGTGCAGCGGAGTTGTCCTGCGGAGCGGGAGCGGCTTCCTTGACGACCGGGGCCGGGGTCTCTTCGACCGGTGCCGGAGCGGCAGGCGCCTCGGCCGGAGCCGGAGCCTCTTCCTTCTCTTCGGGAGCAGGAACAGCGGCGGGCATCGCCTGAGTGGCGTCGATGTCGTGTGCCGGTGCGGCGGATGCGCCGCCGGCTTCGAGTTCCTTCACACGCTGTTCGGCGGTGGAGAGCTTCTGACGCAGTTCGTCGTTCTCCTGGTAGAGACGGCGAATCTCAACGACGACCTCATCAAGGAAATCGTCGACTTCGTCCTGGTCGTACCCGTCGCGGAACTTCACATGCTGGAACCGCTTGTTTACTACGTCTTCAGGCGTGAGCGCCATGAGGTCACCTTCGGTCGATCTACATTCATTACGCTGCCGCCCAGAAGGACGGCTTCAACGTCACATTAGCGTAACACCTGCAGTTTTGTCCCGCAGTAATGGCGTGTCTCGCTTCAATGACGAAGTTTTCCGCATTCGAGGCTAACAACTCGAGCACACGGACAGCCAATTCTGGTGAGCATATTCACCATTTATCCGGTATTCGATCAATCGAATACCCATAATCGACCGGCACATTCTTCACGCGGTCCCCCATATCCATTCACAGTGGTTCTTCAGCGAAGAACACTGTGATGGCGGGCATCAGGCGGAGGTGTGCGAAAGGTTGAAGAACACCGACGCGATGATCTGGATGCCGATGAGCAGGACGATGAATCCCAGGTCGAGCGAGACCTGTCCCAGCCGCAGCGGCGGAATGATCTTGCGCAGCAGCTTCAACGGCGGATCGGTGAGTGTGTACACGATCTCGGCGAGGACGAGGAGGAAGCCGGTGGGCCTCCAATCGCGGGAGAACACCTGGACCAGATCGAGCACGACTCGCGCCAGGAGCACGTAGACGTAGAGGCTCAGTGCAGTACCGAGGATGTAGAAGATGATGGCCACGTGGGTCCCCCGCGCCTTTCGTTGTTGCTTGAGTTCTGAGGCTTCAGCCTATCGGCTCCAGCTGAGGACGAGTTGAGAAATTCTCCAGCGCACTCAGCTCTGGTTGAAGAAGCTGGCCTGAGTATCCGAATCGGCTTCGCTCTCGCCGGCGACTTCGATGTTCTCGGGGGTGAGCAGGAAGACCTTGTTCGTCACGCGTTCGATCGACCCGTGGAGGCCGAAGATGAGACCGGCGGAGAAGTCGACGAGGCGCTTGGAGTTGTTCTCGTCCATCTCCGAGAGGTTCATGATCACAGGGGTGCCCTCACGGAAGGCGGCACCGATGACCATGGCGTCGTTGTAGCTGCGGGGGTGGATGGTCCTGATGCGGTTCATTGAGGTTCCTGGCGCCGGGGTGTCTACGGGACGGATCGGTGACGGGTGGATCGGTGTCACCGGAGCCGGAGTCCGTTCCTCGGCAGCGGCCGGTTCGTCGTACTGGTCGTCCTCGTCGAAGGTCTCGACGACCTCGCGGTCCCGGCGGGCGGGTTCACGACGGTCGGTGTGCTGGGTGGTCTCGTCCTCTTCTTCGACGAAACCCAGGTATTCCAGCGTCTTCTTGATTGCTGACATGTCTAAAGCTCCTCGGACTTCGGCACTTGCTCACCTGTCGCCCAAACTATCGCACGCGAGCATCTGGGCCGGTGAGTCCTATGGGTGTGTCGCGGTGTTTTCTTCCTGCAGCCAGATGATCCCTGCGAATCGGCCCGTGCGCTTCTGCCTGCGGTAGGAGAAGAGGTCCTCGGATTCCTTCGTGCAGGTGCGCGAGAAATGATCGATGGTCACATCGTTCCGGCGCAGCTGTTCGGCCACGGCTCCGGCGACGTCGAGTGCCGGTGTTCCGGTCACCGACACCGAGGCGGCCGTCGGCTCGATCGCCGCGACCTCGCTCCTCAGCTCGGCTGGGACTTCGTAGCAGCGCGGACACACCGAGGGACCGATGACCGCGTGGATGTCCCGTGCACCGGCGTCGTGCATCGCGGCCACTGTTCTGCCGACGATTCCTGCGGCCATTCCCGGCCGGCCCGCGTGGACGGCAGCGATGACACCGGCGTCGGCATCGGCGAGCATGACAGGGGTGCAGTCGGCGACCATGATCGCCAGTCCGAGTCCCGGAACGGTCGTCAGCTGGGCGTCGGCCTCCACCGGAGTCTGCCGCAGCTGCGCTTCGTCGCCGATGATGTGCACGTCGGTGCCGTGGACTTGCGAGACGAACGAGAGCCGCTCACCGCTCAGGCCGATGACCTGAGCGAGAGCGGCTCGGTTGGCTGCGACGAGTTCGTCATCGTCTCCGACGTGGCGAGCGAGGTTGAACGAGGAGAAGTCCCCGCTCGAGTATCCGCCGTGCCGGTCGGTGAAGGCGACGTGGGCGGTGCGCCCGCCCGGGATGACGAACCTCGAGCGCAGCATGTTACTTGAGGAAGTCCGGGATATCGAGGTCGGAGTCGAAGTTCGAGCTGCTGCGTTCGCCCGGCAGCGATGCGGGAATCTGGTGTTCCCCGCTGCGGCGCGGGGCAGGCGCAGGCTCCTCGGCTTCGGGGGCCTCGGGCTCGGACTCGGCGATGACGGGCGACTCGGGCTCGGTCTCCGCCGACGCGGCGGCCGGGATCGGCGCTGGGATCTGATCGGATCCGGCGACCTCCGCGTTCGGGGAGGTGTTGTCGAATCCGGCGGCGATGACAGTCACTCGGCATTCGTCGCCGATGTTGTCGTCGATGACGGCGCCGAAGATGATGTTCGCCTCGGGGTGCGCGGCCTCCTGGACCAGGCGTGCGGCCTCATTGACCTCGAAGAGTCCGAGGTCGCCGCCGCCGGTGATGCAGAAGAGCACTCCGTGGGCGCCGTCGATGCTGGCTTCCAGCAGCGGGGACGCGATCGCGGATTCGGCGGCCTGCACAGCGCGGTCGTCGCCGGTTGCGGCACCGATGCCCATGAGCGCGGTCCCAGCATCCTGCATGACCGACTTGACGTCGGCGAAGTCGAGGTTGATCAGACCCGGAACCGAGATGAGGTCGGTGATGCCCTGGACACCGGAGCGCAGGACCTCATCGGCAGAGCGGAATGCTTCGACGACGGAGACGCTGCGATCGGAGATCGAGAGCAGACGGTCGTTGGGGATGACGATGAGGGTGTCGACCTCTTCGCGCAGCGCCGCGATGCCGGCTTCTGCCTGCGCGGAACGACGGCGTCCCTCGAAGGTGAAGGGGCGGGTCACGACACCGATGGTCAGTGCGCCGAGCGACCGGGCCACGCGGGCCACGACCGGGGCGGCACCGGTTCCCGTGCCGCCGCCTTCGCCGGCGGTGACGAAGACCATGTCCGCGCCCTCGAGAGCGTCGCGGATGGCGTCTTCGGATGATTCGGCAGCCTTCTTGCCGATCTCCGGGTCTGCGCCGGCGCCGAGGCCTCGGGTCTGGTCACGGCCGATCTCGAGCTTGACATCGGCGTCGGAGAGGACGAGAGCCTGGGCGTCGGTGTTGATCGCGATGAACTCCACGCCGCGCAGGCCGACGTCGATCATCCTCTGTACAGCGTTGACACCGCCGCCGCCGGTTCCGGCAACTTTGATGTCCGCTCCGGATTGTGGGAATTCAGCCAAGTCGGTTCCTCGTCTCAAGCGCTTGCGCTCCGCAGGGTCTGCGTGCGCATTCGGTCTGTGTTCTCTGCCCTGAGGCTATTGGGCGGGGCAATCTCACTGCAACCATTCTCGCCGGAGTGTCGGGGTTCGGCCAAACTTCACACCCGGTGTGTCGGGGCCAAACGGAGGCAATCGCAGCGACTGGCCCATACGGGGCAACTCACGGAGGCCCGGCGCGGCCCCGACGGAGTGTTCGACACCGGCTCAGTGCCGACGACTGGCCGGGCACGCCTCAGTCGGTCACGGGCACCGAAGGCACGGAGACATCGATCTCGGTGCGGCCCTCGGCGGCCAGCTGGGCGGCGGTGCGTACCTTGAGGCTGGAGTCCGAGGAATCGCCGAACACGACCGTGGCCTTCTGCTTTCCGGTGTCGAGACGTCCCGTGAGGCTCATGGCATCCTTGGCCTCGATCGTCACCAGCTGACGCCTCAGCTCCGGTCGCAGTTCGCCCATGAAGCGGATGACCGCGGAGACGGTCTCTCTGTCCGGCTGGTGTCCGCCGCCGCTGAGCACCGTGAGCTTCTTCGGTGCTGTGTCGACTGTGCCGAGGTCGACGGCTTCGGAGTCGTAGAGGCGATAGCCGGATTCGCCTTTGATCGCGATGACGGGCGTGCGGTCGGTGATCTCGATCTTCAGCGCTCGGGGACCCGCGTAGTGGACGGAGGCCGCTTCTGCTTTCGGGAATTCCTTCAGCACGGCGTCCTCAACGCTGCCGGGGCGCACCTGCGGAAGCGGTCGACCGCCCTGATCGTCGAGCACGAAATTGCTGACCTTATCGGTGTCGAGCAGTCGACTGCCGCTCACCTGCACCTTCTGCAGGGACAGCACGGGTGAGAACCAGGCGACGGCGACGAGGGCGATGAGCGCAGCCACGATGCCGATGCCGATGAGACGTCGTCGCCAGGTCTGGCGACGGCGGGCCCGGATGACTCCGGTGAGGTCCGCGGTGGAGTTGTCACCGGCCTGGGCCGGAGGAAGCGGCACCATGGGCGTCAGCCCTCCAGCGCGCTCAGCAGCTCGGGCCCGAGGATGGTCACGTCACCGGCACCGACAGTGAGCACGAGATCCCCGGGCTTCACTCGAGCGGCGACGAAGGGGACCGCCTCGGCGAAGGACTCCAGGAAGGTGACGTTCTCGTGCGGGACCCGGTCGGCGATGAGCGCGCCGGTGACTCCGGGCACGGGGTCTTCGCGCGCAGGGAAGACGTCGAGGACGACGACCTCATCGGCCAGACCGAGGGCCTGTCCGAATTCCTCCCGGAATTCCATCGTCCGCGAGTACAGGTGGGGCTGGAAGACGGCCCAGACCCGTCCCCCGTCGGTGACGACTCCGCGCGCGGCGCTGAGCACCGCGCGCACCTCCGTCGGGTGATGGGCGTAGTCGTCGATGACGCGCACGCCGGCGGCGATTCCGCGTTCTTCGAAGCGGCGGCGGGTGCCTCCGTAGCCGGCGAGACCCGTGGCGGCGCGTTCGACATCGGCGCCGAGGCTGTGCGCGACGGCGATGGCGGCGGTGGCGTTGAGTGCGTTGTGCATTCCCGGCTGCCGCAGTTCGACTCGCAGCTCACTGGCCCGGCCGGGCAGGTCGAGGACGAAGCTCGAGCCGATTCCGGAGTCGAGGTCGCGCAGCACGATATCGGCATCCTCGGACGTGCCGTAGAGGACGACATCGGCTCCCTGGCTGCGGGAGTGCAGGGCGACATCGTGGGAGCCTGGGTCGTCGGCGCAGGCGATGATCGTTCCGCCCCGGGTCTGGATGCCGTCGCAGAACTCGATGAAGGCTTCGCGCACCTTCTCCGGGGTGCCGTAGTGATCGAGGTGGTCGGCTTCGACGTTCGTGAGGATGCCGATGGCCGGTTCGTAAAGGAGGAACGATCCGTCGGATTCGTCGGCTTCGGCGACGAAGACGTCTCCGGTGCCCAGATGGGCGTTCGTGCCCGTCGTCGACAGCACTCCCCCGATGACGAAGGACGGGTCGACTCCGCAGGCCTGCAGTGCCACGGTGGTCATCGACGTGGTCGTGGTCTTCCCGTGGGTGCCCGCCACGGCCACGGCCCGCCGGTCGACCATGAGCGAGGCGAGTGCTCCGGAGCGGTGGAGGATGCGCAGTCCCCGGCGTTGTGCTTCGACGAGTTCGAGGTTGTCCTTGCGGATGGCCGATGAGATGACGAGGGTGTCGGCCTCGCCGAGGTTGTCGGCCGAATGTCCGATCGTGACCGTGGCGCCCAAGGTCCGGAGAACGTCGACGACGTTGGATTCCTTCGCGTCCGAACCGGAGACGGTGACTCCGTTCATGACCATGATCCGGGCGATTCCGGACATTCCCGATCCGCCGATGCCGATGAAGTGGACGGCTCCGAGTTCGCCGACGGGAACGATGTTCGCGGGGCTCGTGTTCGCAGAGGTCATGGTCAGCCTTCCAGCGCGCGGTTGACGATGGCGGCCATGCGGGCCGCGGCATCGGTGGGGTAGTTGAGATGCAGTGCCGCCTGGCTCATCTGCGTCAGACGGGACTCGTCGGCCAGCAGCGGCAGAATGGTGTCGACGACCGTCGACGGTGAGAATTCGGCATTGTCGACCATGAGTGAGGCACCGGCCGAGACGCTTCCGGAGGCGTTGAGGCGCTGTTCGCCGTTGCCGATGGCCAGGGGCACATAGACAGCCGGGACTCCGGCGACCGTGGCTTCGGAGACGGTGGCGGCACCGGAGCGGGCGACGAGCAGATCGGCGACCGCATAGGCCCGATGCATTCCGTCGACGTAGTCCACGACGTGGTAGTCGGGCAGTTCGGCCGCCGCCTCCCGCAGGGCCTCGCCCTTTCCGGCCCCCGTGATATGGAGGACTTGAACTCCGGCCTCCTGACACGCGGTCGCGGTGGCCAGGAACGCTTCGTTGATCTTCTGCGCACCGGAGGAACCGCCGGTCACGACGAGGACCGGACGGTCGTCGCGCAGCCCGAGATCGGCACGGAACCCCGCGCGCTGTCCCGCGTCGCTGCGGTCGAGATCCGTGATCTCGGTGGGCATGGGCATGCCGACGAGGGTAGAATTCCGCAGCTCGGTGTCCGGGAAGGTGATCCCGACGCGCCCGGTGGTGGTCAGTCGGGCGCCGAGGCGGTTGGCCATTCCCGGCTTCGCATTGGCTTCGTGGACGATCAGTGGGATCTTCGCCTGTTTGGCGGCGAGGAAGGCCGGCGGGCAGACGTAGCCGCCGACGCCGACGACGGCGTCGACGCTGCGGGAGGCGATGATCTGCTTGACGGCGGAGATGTTGCCGCGGAAGCGTCCCGGGAACTTCAGCAGGGCGGGACTGATCGACCGCGGCATGGGCACCTTGTCGATGGTGAGCAGTTCGAACCCGGCACGCGGTACGATTTCGGCTTCGAGCCCGTCTGGGGTGCCCAACGCGACGACATCCCAGTCGGGGTGCTGCCGGCGCAGCTCGCGGCCGATCGCCAGCATCGGCGAGATATGGCCGGTGGTGCCTCCACCGGCGAGGAGGATACTCGTCATCTCATTTCCTTTTCTTGCGGGCAAGCACGGCGAGTGAGGATCGCAGACGATCCTTGTTGGCGGCGATGGCTGCCTCGGCGCCCGGTTCGGTGCGAGCGAACGACAGCACCACTCCCACGGCGAGGAGAGAGGCGATGATCGAGGAGCCGCCGTAGGACACGAACGGCAGCGGCAGACCGATGACCGGCAGCAGTCCGGTGACGACGCCGATATTGATTCCGGCCTGCCCGATGATGAGGGCGAAGAAGCCGGCAGTGGCGACCTGGACCATGAGACTGTTCGAACGCATCACCACGCGCACCATGCCGAAACCGAGGACGGCGAAGATGAGAATGACGACGAGGGTGCCGACGAGACCCAGCTCCTCTCCGATGATGGCGAAGATGAAGTCGTTGTGGGCTTCGGGCAGCCAGGACCATTTCTCACGGCTGGCGCCGAGCCCGACCCCCAACCATCCGCCCGAGGCCAGCGAGAACAGTCCGTGGTTGGACTGCCAGGCTTGGCCCATGGTGTCCGCGGCGCTCTGATCCGCGTGACCGGTGAGCATCGACTGGATGCGATCGAGACGGTTCTGGGAGCTGAGCACGAAGAAGGTGACCGCCGCTGCGAGCACGCTGCCCAGGAGGATGAAGTACTTCATCGGGAATCCGCCGACGAACAGGCAGACGACGGCCATGGCCATGATGACCAAACCGGTGCCGAGGTCGTTGCCGGCCACGACGAGTCCGGCGGCGGCGAGGACTCCGGGCACGACGGGGATCATGGCGTGGCCGAAGGTGGTCATCTTCCCGGCCTTCTGGGCGAGGATGAAGCCGAGCCACAGGGCGAGGGCGACCTTGAGGAACTCCGAGGGCTGGATCTGGAATCCGCCGAACCCGATCCAGTTCGCATTGCCCTTCGTCTCTTTGCCGAGCCCGGGAACGAAGACCGCCGCCTGCATGAGGAGTCCGCCGATGATGGCGAACCATGCGATCCGCTTCCAGAACTGCAGCGGCATCCGACTCGCGATGTACATGAGGACGAGACCGACCCCGGCGAACATCGCCTGCTTGTTGAAGTAGGCGAATGAGGAGCCCGCTCCCCCGTCGTAGGAAGTGATCGATGAGGCGGAGAGCACCATGACCAGGCCGAGTCCTGTGAGCAGGATGACGGAGACGAGGATGAGGAAGTAGGTCGTCAGCGGGTGCGCGGAGAGGCTGGAGACGTCACCGCGCAGATGGGTCCATGCCTTCTTGAGCACCGAGGCGGTCTTGTTCTTCCCCGCGGCCTTCGCAGGCTTCTTCGCGGTCCCCGACTTCGGTCTGGAGTCGCGTGCGGCAGATGTCGACCTGCCGGTTCCTGCCGGACGTCGGCCTGCGGTCGTCGTCGGCGCTGTCTTCGCGGCAGACGCTGTGCCCGAAGACTTCGCGTTTCGCGTCTTCGGTGCGGTCTTCACTCCCGTCTGCTGCTGCCCACTCGTCGAACGTGACGTGGTCGACGTCGTCGGAGCGGATGCGGAGACAGACGTCCTCGCAAGCTTGCGGCGGCGGCGTTCATCCGCCTTCGCGGTGGTCTGCCGTCCCATTTCAGCGCTCCAGGTGCGAGTTGACGGCCTCGGCGAAGAGGTCGCCGCGAGTGTTGTAGTTGAGGAACTGGTCCATGCTCGCGGCTGCCGGTGCCAGGAGAACGGTGTCTCCGGCTTCGGCCAACCGTGCGGCTGCGTCGACGGCGGCCGCGGCGACGGCCTCACCGCGGCGTTTCGGGACTCCGGAGTCCACGGCCAGGGCCGGTTCGATGCGGACGACTTCGAGGTCGGGGACGGTCGCGGCGATGGCCTCACGGTAGGCCGAGTCGTCCGATCCGATAAGCACGAGTGCCTTCAGCCGTTCGCGGTGGTCGGCGAACAGCGAGGTGAAGTCGGCGCCTTTGGGCAGTCCCCCGGCGATCCAGATGATCGAGTCGAAGGCGGCCAGCGAGGCATTCGCGGCGTGGGTGTTCGTCGCCTTGGAATCGTCGACCCAGCGGATGCCGTCCGCCTCGGCGACGGTGACCATGCGGTGGGCGCCGAGCGAATGGTTCTGCAGTCCCGCAGCGATCGCCTGACCGGGCACGTCGATGGCGCGGGCCAGACAGGCTGCGGCCAGAGCATTGGCGACCTGGTGGGGGGCGGGCCGCGAACCCGCGACGCCGGTGGCCGTCGCCACATCGTCGAGGGAGGCGAGTTCGGCGGCCGATGAGTAGCGCTGCGGAATGAAGGCCCGGTCGACCAGCAGGTCCTCGACGACGCCGAGCTCGCCGGGGCGAGGCACACCGGTGGTGAAGCCGATGGCCTTGGCCCCTTCGATGACGTCGGCGTCCTCGACCATGTGCAGAGTCACCTCGTCGGCGCAGTTGTACACGCAGGCGAGCTTCGCATTGTGGAAGATCTTCGCTTTGTCCGCCGCATAGGCGTCGGCGCTGCCGTGCCAATCGAGGTGATCGGGAGCGATGTTGAGCACGACTGCGGCGTCGGCGCTCATCGACTCCTGCCAGTGCAGCTGGAAGCTCGAGAGTTCGATTGCGAGAACCTCGAGTTCGGGTTCGAGCACGGCTTCGAGCAGCGGGGTGCCGATATTGCCGCAGGCCCTGGCCTTGAGCCCTGCTGCCAGCAGCATCGATTCGAGCATCGTCGTGGTCGTCGTCTTGCCGTTGGTGCCGGTGATGGCGAGCCATTTGGCGTCGTTGGTGCCGCGGATCCGCCACGCGAGTTCGACTTCGCCGATGACCGGGATGCCGGCCTTCGCTGCGGCCGCGAGCACCGGCTGGTCCGGACGCCATCCGGGTGAGGTGACGACGAGGTCGAGTTCGCCTTCGGGCAGAGCTTCGACGTGTTCGGGTCCCCGTCGGATGTCGACGTCGAAGACCTCGAGGATCTGCGCCTTCTCGCTGACATCGGCGGTGGCGTCGCCGTCGATGACGATGACATCGGCTCCGCGTTCGCCGAGGTGGACGGCAGCGGGGAATCCCGTCACTCCGAGACCGGTGACGAGGATGCGCAGTCCGGCCAGGGATGAGCTCGGTCCGTGCAGTGCGGCCGGGATCTCCTTGGTGGTGGGTTCATCAGCCAATGCGCGCCACCCAATCGGCGTAGAACAGGCAGATTCCGGCGATGACGAAGAGGGCGGCGATGATCCAGAACCTCACCACGATCGTCACTTCGGCCCAGCCCTTGAGTTCGAAGTGGTGCTGCAGGGGCGCCATGCGGAACACGCGTTTGCCGGTGGTCTTGAAGGAAGCGACCTGGATGATCACCGACAGGGTGATGATGACGAAGAGACCGCCGAGGACGATGAGCAGCAGCTCGGTGCGCGACATGATCGCCAGTCCGGCGAAGGCACCGCCGATGGCCAGCGAACCGGTGTCGCCCATGAAGATCTTCGCCGGCGAGGTGTTGAACCACAGGAAGCCGAAGCAGGCCGCGGCCATGGCGCCGGCGACCATTGCGAGGTCGCGGGGGTCGCGCATGTAGTAGCAGGCGTTCGTGGCCTCGGACATGAGGTTGCAGTTCTGGGTCGACTGCCAGGTGCCGATGACGACATAGGCGGCGAAGACGACCACCGAGGCGCCGGCGGCCAGTCCGTCGAGGCCGTCGGTGAGGTTGACCGCGTTCGAGACAGCGGTGACGATGAGGTTCGCCCAGATGACGAACAGGATGAGGCCGAGGATCGCGGAGCCGAAGGCGAGGTCGAGGTTCGTGTCGCGGATGAACGAGACCTTCGTCGACGCCGGGGTCTCGCCGAAGGAGTTCGGGAACTGCAGCGCGAGCACGGCGAACGAGATTCCGACGAAGGCCTGACCGATGAGCTTCGGCATCGGGCGCAGACCCAGAGACCGCTGCTTCTTGATCTTGATGAAGTCGTCGAGGAATCCGACGACCGCCAGTCCCGCAGCCAGCCACAGCACGAGCAGGCCCGACGCCGTGGGCACGGAACCGGTGAACAGGTGTCCGAGCAGGTAGGCGAGCACTGCGGCGCCGATGATGACGACTCCGCCCATGGTCGGGGTTCCGCGCTTCGTCGCGTGCGAGGTCGGACCGTCGTCACGGACGAACTGGCCATACCCCTTCTTGACGAGCACCCGGATGAACAGCGGTGTCCCGACGAGGGCGAAGATGAGAGCCAGGCAGGCTGCGAGCAGTACGGCAATCATTGGGCCCCCGATACTCCGGCGATTTCGTCTCCCAGGTAGCGCAGACCGGCATCGCGGGAGGATTTGAACAGAACGATGTCGCCGGGAGCGAGTTCGGCGCTCAGAAGGTCCTTCGCCTCGGCCGCGGTGGCGACCCAGGCCGCCTCGTTGCCCCAGGAGCCTTCGAGGTTCGCCGCGTTGAAGATCGGCTTCGCACCCTCTCCCACGACGATGGTGCGAGTGATGTTGAGGCGCACGACGAGTTCGCCGATGTCCGAGTGCGCGGACACCGATTCGGACCCGAGTTCGAGCATCTCGCCGAGCACGGCGAAGGTGCGACGCGGGCTGGTCTCCTCATCACCGCGGCCCATCGAGGCCAGGGTCTTCAGGGAGGCCCGCATGGATTCGGGGTTCGCATTGTAGGCGTCGTTGAGCACAGTCACGCCCGACGGCGAATCGATGAGCTCCATCCGCCAGCGGCTGGCCGCCGAGGAGGTCGACAGGGTGGTGACGATCGACCTGGCCGCGACGCCGCAGGCGTGGGCGATGGCGGCTGCTGCCAGAGCGTTGCCGACGTGGTGCTCGCCGATGAGCGCCAGACGCACATCGCGGGGCTCCTCACCGGGCAGGGAGAGGGTGAACGTCGGATGACCGGAGGAATCCGTGGACACCGAGGTGCCGCGCACGACCAGGTCGTCGGCACCGACCCATTCGGGCAGGGACTCACGCTGTGAGAACCACAGAGTGGTCACGTCCGGAGCGAGCACCTCGCGCATCGCCGACACGCGGGGGTCATCGGCGTTGAGCACGGCGGTGGATCCGGCCGTCAGGGACTCGACGAGTTCGGCCTTCGCCCGCGCTGTGTTCTCGATCGAACCGAAGACTCCGGAGTGGGCGGTGCCCACGGCCAGCTCGACGGCGATATCGGGGCGGATGAGGCTCGTCAGATAGGCGAGGTTGCCGATCGACCGAGCCCCCATCTCGAGGACGAGGAAGCGGGTGGATTCGACCGCCCGCAGAGCCGTCAGCGGGACTCCGACCTCGTTGTTGTAGGAGTTCGGCGGCCACACGGTCTCGGCCTCACCGGAGAGCAGATCCGCGGCGAGGTCCTTCACCGTGGTCTTGCCGACGGAACCGGTGATCGCGATGACAGTGAGTTCGCCTTCGGCGCGCAGGCCTTCGATGCTGTGCTTGGCCAATTGACCCAGCGCTTCGGTGGCATCGGCGACGACGACGACCGGCAGCGGTTCGTCGTCGATGGTGGGGACGGATTCGCCGATGATCAGGGCCGCTCCCGCCTCGACGGCGGCGGCGGCGAATTCGATGCCGTCGAAGCTCTCGCCTCGGCGGGCGACGTAGATATCGCCGGGTCCGACTTCTCTCGAGTCGGTCACCACACCGGCGGTCAATGGGGTCTCGGGGTCGATGCCGTACAACTCGCCGCTCAGGGCGGTTGCGATTTCGGCTGCAGTCAGTCGCTTCATATCATCTGTGAACTTTACCTGGTTGTGCGCCGCCCAGTCGCATGGACAGCGCTGAGCGTGTCCTGGCCCGGTCGTCGAAATCGGTGACCGTGGTGCCCACGGTCTGGCCTGTCTCATGCCCCTTGCCCGCGATGAGCACGGTCGCCGAGGCGTCTGCTTCGGCAATCGCCTCATCGATGGCGGCACCGCGGTCGGGGACCTCGATGATCTTTTTCACACGGGCCCGTCCCGCATCCACCTCGGCTTCGATTCCCTGCCTGATGGCTGCCCGGATCGTGTCGGGATCCTCGGTGCGCGGATTGTCGTCGGTGAGAACGATCACATCGGCTTCACGTGCCGCCGCCTGACCCATGCCGAAGCGCTTGCCGCGGTCGCGGTCGCCTCCGGCGCCGAAGACGATGATGAGCTCATCGGAGTCGGCGTGGAGCGTCGCCAGCGCCTTCGCGATGGCGTCGGGGGTGTGCGAATAGTCGACGATGGCCCGCGGCAGGATCTCCGGGTGGGATTCGCTCAGCGCCCGCGGACCGGAGACGTCGATGATCTCCATCCGTCCGGGCACCGTGGCCACGAAGCTGCGGCCGATCGCATCGATCTCTTCGGCACTCACGCCGGCCTCGACGAGCATCGAGGCCGCCAGAGCCGTATTCGTGACGTTGAAATCGCCCGGCAGCGGTGAGCGGAGCCGGATGCTCTCCCCGTCGTCGAGGTGGAGCACGAAGTCCGATTCGCCCGGGGTGTGCTCGATGCGCCATTGGCTGCGTTCGTCGCGTCCCAGCGTACGCACGGGCACCTGTGCGGCCTCCGTCATCCGCTCGCCCCATTCGTCTTCGACGACGATGACGGCCTTGTCGGAGAAAGTGCGGGTGAACAGCTGGGCCTTCGCCTCGAAGTACTCCTCCATCGTGTTGTGGTAGTCGAGGTGATCCTGGGACAGGTTCGTGAACCCTGCGACGCTGAAGTGAGCCCCGTCGACGCGGTGCTGGCTGAGCGCGTGGGAGGAGACCTCCATCGAACAGGTGTCGACCTCGGCCGCGCGCATCTTCGCGAACAGGGCGTGCAGTTCGGGGGCTTCTGGCGTCGTGCGCACGCTGGGCACCGTATCGCCGGCGATGAGGATGGCGACCGTGCCGATGACGGCGGTGCGATGGCCCAGTGCCGCGAGCATCCCGTCGGCCAGGTAGGTCGTCGTCGTCTTCCCGTTCGTTCCCGTGACTCCGATGAGCTCCGGCACCGAGGTGGTCCCGTAGACGGCGGCGGAGACGAACCCGAGCACGGCGCGGGGTGCTTCGACGATGAGAGCGGTGACCCCGGCGAGCAGGTCCCGGTCCGCCTCGTCCGTGCTCAGCGCTTCGGTGATGAGGTGCCAGCCGGCGTCGTCGGTGAGGATGGCGTCGACACCGGCGCGGATCAGCTCGGGGGCGAACTTCGCACCGTGGACGTTCGCTCCCGGCAGGGCGGCGTAGAGCTGGCCGGGTGAGACCGCACGCGAGTCATGGGAGACTCCGGTGACCTCTGTCTCGGGGTCACCGTGGAGGGTGCCGGGTGCGATCGGCAGCAGCTGTGAAAAGCGCATCATTTCCATTCTCGGGCGGGCAGGTCGGGCTTCTGCGTCGACGGTGGGATCTTGAGATGCCGCATGGCGAAGCCCGCGACATCGGAGAACACGGGGGCTGCGGCCTGTCCACCGTAGTAGCCGTTCCGAGGACGTTGCAAAGTCACGGAGATCGCGAGTTCGGGATCTTCGGCGGGCAGGACGCCGACGAAGGAGGCGGTGTATCCGTCGTAGCCTCCGCCCTCGGCTGCCGGTGCCTGCGCGGTGCCGGTCTTTCCTGCGACCCTGTAGCCGGAGACCTGGGCGGACTTGCCTGTGCCTTCGGCGACGACGCCTTCGAGCATCCGCAGGGTCTCGTCGGCGGCCTTCTTGCTGACGACGCGTTCCTTCTCTCCTGCGGGGGTGGAGATGGTGCGTCCGTTCGGGGAGATCATTCCGTCGACGAGGCGGGAGGGCACGTGGACTCCACCGTTGGCGATGGTGGAGATGACGTCGGTGGTCTGGATCGCGTTCGCGGCCACACCCTGACCGAACATCACGGTGTACTTCGTCCGTCCGTCCCACTCCTCGTACGGATGCAGGATGCCCGAGGTCTCGGCCGGGAAGTCGATTCCCGAACTGGTGCCGAAGCCGAACTTCTTCATGTATTCGTAGCGCTGGGCCTCGGTGAGTTCCTTACCGGCCAGCACGGTGCCGGTGTTCGAGGATTCGGCGAGGATACCGGCGAAGGTGAGCTTCTCATCGGGGTGCTCGTGGGAGTCGCGGAACTCCTCGTCGTTCGGCGCCTTCCACTTGTCCGGGACGGTGAACTCCTGTTCGGGCGTGACGAGTCCCTGGTCGAGCAGCGCTGCGGCGGTGACCATCTTCGCGGTCGAACCGGGCTCGAACATGTCGGTGAAGATGCGCGAACCGCGGTCGGAGCCGTCGACCTTGCCGGGAGAGTTCGGGTCGACGGTGGGAGCATCCGCGGCGGTGATGATGCGTCCCGTCTTGATCTCTTTGATGACGATCGACGCGGATTCGGCTTCGTGCTTCTTCCGCTGCTCTTCGATGGCCTGCTGAGCGTAGTACTGCATCGCCGGGTCGATCGTCGTCTGCAGACCCTCGCCGTCGACGGCGTCCTTCATGTTGTTGTCGCCGAGCGGGATGATCTCTCCGCGTGCTCCGCGTTCGTACTGCTGCTGGCCGTCCTTGCCCGACAGCTGTTCGTCATAGGCCGATTCGAGACCGGCCTGGGCCGTGCCGTCGGAGCTGAGGAACCCGACGAGGTTGCCGGCGACGCCTCCGGCAGGATACGAGCGCACCGAGTACTCCTCGGCGGAGATGCCGAGGACCTCGAGCTTCTTCACCGCACGCCAGGTCTCCGAGGTCAGCCCCTTGGCGACGGGGTTCCAGCGTTTATCGCCGACGAGTTTCGGATAGAGCACACCGGGGTCGGTCTTCAAAGGCTTCGACAGGGCTTCGGCTGCACCCCAGGCTCCGACGAGCTTGCCGTCGACTTCGTACTGGGCGACGTTCTGCTGATCGACGACGAGCTGGTAGCGGGAGACGCTGTCGGCAAGCACTGTGCCGTCGGCGGCCAGGATCTGTCCGCGATCGGCCGGCAGGGTCCGGGTGACGAGTCGATTCGACAACGCCTTCTCCGCCAGTTTCATCGAGTCCATACCCTGGATCGATACGAGGCGGACGGAGGTGATGAGGAGGACGAGGACCGACACCGCGGCGATGAAGCCCATCCGCCAACGCAGATCGGGGCCACCGCCCTTGCGCTTCTTCTTCAGTCGGGTCTTGGCTGAGCCCATAGCTTGAGTCCTCGGTCCTTGGTGTGGTCGGCGAATGTTTCGGTCAGGCCGTTCCCTGGTCCCGGTGAGCTCGGACTACTTCGGCGCCTCCTGGCTCGGAGCCGCCACGTCCTGGCTCGGGCTGCCCCCGACGACCGGGAGCTTCTCATCCGATCGTAGATTGGGTCGGATGTCATCACGTGTATCGGCGCGCGGGCCGGGCACGACTGTGGGCTCTTTCTCACCGCTGACGTCGATTCCGGGGGCGTCGATCATCTTCCCGGTCTTCGCATCGAGGAATTCCGGTGAGGAATCACGGACTAGGCCGAGCTCTTCGGCGGCCAGGGCGATGTTCTGCGGGGACTCACGGTATGAGTTGTCTTCGACGAGGCGGTCCTTCTGCTCGGCCAGGGCTTCCTTCTCACTCGTCAGCTGGTCGACCTTGTAGGAGGTGTTGGCGACGAAGATGTTGAGCAGCAGCACGGCCACGAGGGTGGCGAGAAGGATCCCCACGCACAGCATGGAGAAGGGCAGACGGGACTTCGGCAGTTCGAACTTGAGCAGCCGCAGCTTCGCCCCGCCCTGCTGACCACCGGCCTCTTCGAGCCGGCGGGAGCGTTCGGTGAAGTGGGGCTGACCCGCGGTCGCCTGGGAATTCCTCACGATCGTGCCTCCCTGATCTTCTGCACTGCCCGCAGTCGGACGCTTGCCGCCCGCGGGTTGGTCTCTGCTTCTTGCTCATCAGCCATTTCGGCGCCCCGGATGATCTCGGTCAGCCAGGGCTGGTGCTCTTCGGGCACGACCGGCAGATCCGGCGGCGCCGAGGAGGTCGTGGCCGCCCGGAAGGTCTTCTTCACGATCGTGTCCTCCAAAGACTGGTAGGACTCGATGACGGCCACTCCCCCGATGTGCAGCGCTTCCAGTGCCGCCGGCAGTGCGGTGCGCAGCACCCCGAGCTCGTCGTTGACCTCGATGCGCAGGGCCTGGAAGGTGCGTTTGGCGGGATGCGACTTCTTCTTCGTCTGCGGGATCACCCGCGAGAGCATGGCCGCCAGCTGGTCCGATGTCTCCCACGGGGTGTCGACCCGGTCGGTGACGATGATCTTCGCGATCTTGCCGGCCAGCTTCTCCTCCCCGTATTCGCGGAGGATGCGGCGCAGCTCGGATTCCGAGTAGGTGGCCAGCACCTTCTCGGCCGTGAGCTCCTGGGTGCGGTCCATGCGCATATCCAGGGGTGCCGGCCGGGAGTAGGAGAATCCGCGTTCGTCTTCGTCGAGCTGCAGTGAGGACACTCCCAGGTCGAGCAGGATCGCGCTGATCGATGAGATGCCGAGGTCGTCGAGGACCTCGGGCAGCTCGTCGTCGACTGCGTGGACGATATCGATGCGGTCGGCGAACGGGGCCAGGCGTTTCGCGGCGATGTCGATGGCCTGCAGATCGCGGTCGATGCCGACGAGGTGGACATCGTCGAAGGCCGTGAGGACCGCTTCGGCGTGACCGCCCATTCCGAGCGTGCCGTCGACGACGACCGGGGTGAGTCCGGCGTCCCTGGCGGCTTCGACTCCGACGCCGATGAGTTCGACCACGCGCGTCAGGAGCACCGGTACGTGCTGAGCTGTCATTCGTGGGTCCTTCATACGGGGGTGGTCGGGGGTGCGCTGCTGGAGCCAGAACCTTGACCGCCGTGGCCCTGCCACCGGGGAAGTGTGTCAGGACGTCCGAGCTTCGGAAACGGGGAAGTTCCCCGAAACTCGAGCACGGCGGGCAAGGATCAAACCCGAGCAGAATCAGATCACTCCGGGGATCACCTCCTCTTCGCGTTCGGCGAAGGCCTGCTGAGCGCCGACGAGGTAGTCCTCCCAGGTCGGTGCATCCCAGATCTCGACTCGGTTGCCCATGCCGATCACTGCGACTTCCCGATCGAGTGATGCGTACTGCCGCAATATGTTCGGGACCGTGATGCGTCCCTGTTTGTCCGGTTGATCCGCAAATGCCGCCGACAGGAACACACGCTGGTAATCGCGGGCTTCCTTATTCGTCTTCGGCGCGTTCTGGATTCGCGCGTGCTCGGCTTCGAACTCCGTGGTGGGGAACAGGGTGAGGCAGTTCTCCTGGCCACGGGTCAGAACGAGTCCGGGCGACAGCTCCTCGCGGAACTTTGCGGGCAGGATGAGGCGACCTTTGTCGTCGAGCTTCTGCATATGAGTGCCCAAGAACATGTCGTCTCACCCCTTTCGAAACCCATCGGCTCCGATAGCAACCACAGTACTCCACTTCCCTCCACAGATTCCAGCTTTTCACCCTACCGATGCTCCAGACTCATTGTTTTCCCAGGTCAGATAGGTGGAGGAAAGTGGGGAAAATTTCTCAGAGGCGCGTCGCGGGAGTGTCGGACACGGGGAGAACGGCGGGTCCGCGAAGGCGGTGGGCCGTCTCGGCGACGAGGGTGGAAACGGCACAGATCCGCGAGAATCCGGGGATCTCAGCCGATTCCCCGCACCGAGGTGGAGGCGAGTGGGGAGGAAAGTGGAGGGTCCGCGTGGAGGAAAGTGGGGAGGGTGGTGGGGAGTGGGGTGGGGCGACTCGGGGAGGGAATGGGAGTGGGGAGGAGAGCGGAGTGACGAAGCTGAAAGAAACTCGTGTGGCTGGGGTGCGGGCTTTCAGGGACAATGGAGGGTATGTCGACCAGCCAAGAAGGTACACAGACCAATTCCGTGATCGGCGCCGAACACATCGAGTGGGTGCAGAATCTGACCTCGCGGGCACGCACAGCGATGAACTCGGTGCTCGAGGGCAAGGATGAGGCCGTCGGGCTCTCGCTCATCGCACTGCTCGCCGGCGGACATGTCCTCCTCGAAGACGTCCCCGGGGTCGGCAAGACCCTGTTGGCCCGTGCCATGGGCAAGGTCGTCGACGGTTCCGTGCGCCGCATCCAGTTCACCCCGGACCTGCTGCCCACCGACGTCGTGGGTGTGAACCTGTTCAACCAGGAGACTCGCCACTTCGAGTTCCGACAGGGACCGGTGTTCGCGAACATCGTCATCGCCGACGAGATCAACCGCGCGTCCCCGAAGACGCAGTCGGCGATGCTCGAGTGCATGGCCGAGGGACAGGCGACGATCGACGGGCAGACCTATCCGATGCCCACGCCGTTCATCGTCGTCGCCACTCAGAACCCGATCGACATGGAGGGCACCTACGCCCTGCCCGAGGCGCAGCGCGATCGCTTCCTCACCCGCATCTCCCTGGGATATCCGGCGACATCCGATGAGGTCGATCTGCTGGACAACCAGATCCAGAACGATCCCCTCGAGACCGCTGCCGCGGTGACGAACCTCGAGCAGATCACTCAGGCCCGCACCATCGTCCGCCATGTCTCCGCGAGCCGGCAGCTGCGCGAGTACATCGTGGCGATCCTCCATGCCACCCGCAACGATCAGGCGATCCTGCTCGGCAGCTCCCCGCGCGGCGGCGTCCATCTGCTGCGGGCGGCGAAGGCCCGCGCGGCACTGTCGGGGCGCACCTTCGTCACCCCCGACGATGTGCAGGCCCTGGCCCCGTACATCCTCGCCCACCGCATCATCCCCCGCGACGGAGACGACGCAGACCTGGCGGCCGACCTCATCGGTCGGGTGCTGTCCCGAGTGCCCGTCTCGGCGAACCAGTGACCGCATGCGACTGAGCACTTCGGGCATCATCTTCGTCCTGGCCGGGGCGGCCCTGATCATCACGGCCTACCGCTTCGCGCTGCCCGGCCTGCTGCCGGCCGGTCTTCTGCTGCTCGGCCTGGTCCTGCTCTCGGCGCTGCTCATCCTGTGGGGCACCCGCCGGGTGTCGATCGCGATGAGCACGAACCTCCACGAAGTGGCGATGTCCCCCTCGGGAGACCGCTACCCGCTGGCCGCCGAAGGCAAAGAGGTCGAAGTCCAGGCGCGCGTGACCAATATCGGCCAGCTCGCGATTCCCGCCGCGACGATCGATTTCACTCCGGCCGAGGGATTCGGCGACTCCACTTCCGGTGATGTCCCGGCTCTGGCCCATGGGGCATCGCAGACGGTGCTGACGTCCTTCACCCCCAATCGCCGTGGTGTCTCCGGGATCGACGCGGTCCTCATCACCGTGTTCGGCCCTTTCGGCCTGGTGAAGATGAAGAAGAAGGTCCACGGGGTCTTCCCCGTGGCTGTGTCCGTGCCGATCCTGCCCGCGCGCATCCCGCAGGATTCGTCGATCCGGCCCGCCCGCCTCGATGACGGCAAGGTCCGCACCGGTCATACCACCCGGGACTTCCACACACGTGAGTACGTGCCCGGCGATGACCTGCGGCATGTGCATTGGCCCTCGACGGCGAAGTCCGGCGAGCTCATGGTCCGGCACGAAGCCGATGAGGAGACACTCTATGCGCTCATCCTCATCGACCTCGTCGCCGATGAGGGCGCCGAGGAGCCGAGCGATCTCGAGATCGAGTTCCTGCTGGCCGCGGCGACCGCGGCCGGAACCGCGTTCCTCAAGGCCGATTACGAAGTCAATGTCGTCGCTCCCGGACACCAGATCAGATTCAAAGGAGCCCGCGAGATCGACAAGCTGCGTCTGCTCTCCGCCCTTGTGCGCCCGGGCAGGGTCGAACTGCCCTCGCACGACAACCCCAACCACATCGTCATCTGCTCCGTCGGCGATCAGCGCGGGCAGGAACTCGCCTCGCACTTCTCCCGCCGCATGCCGGTGACTCTGCGCACTCTCAGCGAGATCGACGATCTGACGATGCTCGGTCTCAGCGAGGACCTGCCGGAGTCGTGGACGACGTTCGAATCCAAGCGCTCTCGCAGCGGCACCGGTCGGACCTCGGCCGAGCCCGGAGCGGGAACCGCCGGCGCCGCCGGCGCATCCGCGGCTCCGGGTGGTGCGAGCTCGACTCCGCAGGGGGTGCGCCGATGAGTCTGAATACTCCTGACACACGTCTGCGCGGAGCCGATTCCGAGTCCCCGGCGAACGACCATTCGACACCTGTGTCGACGGGCGATGAGCGTCCGAGCACGGGTTGGCTCGAGGCGATCGTCGTCTTCGTCGCCATGGCTCTGACCGCTGTCGCCGTATCGGCGGTGTTCAAGGACTTCGCCTGGGTCTCGCCCGTCCTGGTCGCCGTCGCCGTCGTCGTCATCGTCGGCGCCGTGTTCCGCACCGTTCCGGCACTGCGCTCGACCGGAACCGCGGTCATCGCCCAGTGCGTGGCCGGTCTCATCGCGGTCTTCATCGTCTGCGCCGGGGATTCGCTGCTGTTCGGGTTCATCCCGACCGGTGAGTCCTTCGGAACGGTGATCGATCTGCTCTCCGAGGGGGTCAGCGACCTCTACGCGACCGCTCCCCCGGCGGCGAGCACACCGGGCTTCATCGCGATGCTCACGATCGCCTTCACCCTCATCACGATCCTCATCGACGGCCTCGTCTCGGATCTGCGGGCACCGAAGGTCGGCGGTGTGCTGCTGCTCGTACTGTGGATGATCCCCGTCTACTTCGCCGCGCAGGAGGTGAAGTGGTGGCACATCGTCGCGATCCTCGCGGCGTTCCTGCTGCTCATGCTCAGCCCCTATCTGCCCGCGACCCGGTGGCGCGGAGGGATGACGGCGATCCTCGCCGGAGCTCTGGCTCTGGCGATCGGCATCGGCCTGCCCATTCTGCTGCCCCCGGTGCCCACGCTGCCCGACCGGGCGTCGAAGGGCCAGGGCGACCTGACGGTGACGAACCCCTTCCTCAACCTGCGCCAGAACCTCGGCGACCGGGACGATAAGACGCTGTTCAGCTACCAGACGACGGACGAGGACGCGGATCCGGTCCGGTTGACCTCGATCGATGACTTCGACGGTGAGAACTGGGCGCCGAGCCCATTCAGCCTCGATCCGTTCGCGATCGCCTCCGACGGAATGCCGTGGCCCGCGGGGATGCCCCGGGACAAGAACTTCAAGGAGCAGACGATCAGCGTCGCCGTCGGCGACAGCTACGACCAGCAGTACCTGCCGTCGCCGTATGCTCCGCAGCAGCCGAAGGACCTGGACCGTCGGTGGATCTTCGACGAGAAGACCCTGACGATCGTCGGCAACGGTGAGAAGACCGGTGGTCTGCAGTATTCGATGGACTATCTGTCCCCGAATCCCGATGTCGAGGATCTGCAGTCGGCGACTCCGGTGTCCGAGAGCGATTTCGAGACCGAACTCGCCGTCCCCGATTCCCTGCCGACCAGTGTGAAGGAGACCGCAGAGCGAGTCACCGCCGATGCGGAGAACCAGTGGGAGGCCGCAGTGATGCTGCAGGCGTACTTCCGCGGCGGCGCTTTCGAGTATTCGCTCGATGCTCCCGAGCGGGCCAGCGGCGACGCGATCTCGGACTTCCTGGCCGATAAGCAGGGCTACTGCGTCCAGTTCTCCTCGGCCATGACGATCATGGCCCGGACGATGGGAATTCCGGCCCGCATCGGCGTCGGATACGCCGGCGGGGACGAATCCGAGAACGGCGTCGACGTGAGCATGCAGGATTCGCATGCCTGGCCGGAACTCTACTTCGAAGGTGCCGGCTGGGTGCGCTTCGAACCCACCCCCGGCGGTCCCGCCGGCGATCCGCCGAAGTGGACTCTCGCCGATGGCGCCGACCAGCAGGAGGAGGGCGACGAGACGGAGTCTGCGAGCCCGAGCGAAGAGCCGAGCGAATCTGCTTCGCCGACCGGTGGCTCCGAGGAACCCACCGAGGAGGAGACGAGCACTCAGGCCGCAGAACCGGCCGGTTCGAACCTCGGCACTGTCTTCGGCATCGCAGCGATCGTGCTCGTCCTGCTGCTGCTCGCCGCACTGCCCGCGATCTGGCGTTCGATCCTGCGCTCGCGCAGGACGAAGGATCCGCAGAATCTCGAAGCGGTGTGGACAGAGGTCCGTGCTCTGGCCACCGACTACGGGCAGAGCTTGGATTCGAGTCGGACGCTGCGCTTCAACGAGCTCGTGCTCGCCGGTGCTGTCCCAGCAACAGGTGCTGCCGGTGCCGCCGGCGGCGGGGCTGCGGATGCTTCGAGCTCGACCGGTGCGGATGCCGGCTCCACGGCACCAGAGATCGATCCGGACACCGGCGAACCGATGCGAAAGTCTGCCGCCGAGGCGGCTGCCGGTTCCGGTGCTGCCGCACAGAGCGCAGAAGGCGCCGGTTCCTCGACGCTCGATCGTTCGGACGAACGGCTGCGACGTTTGAGCAGTCCGGCCCCGTCACGTCTGTCAGAGTCGGGTCATGATGACTCTGCGCTGGGAGCGTTCGTCGATGCCCTCGAAGCCCAGCGCTACGGTGCCGCTCCCGAGGCGCTCGATGACTCGGAAGTGCGTGCGCTCGTCGACGAAGTCAGTACGGACTTGTCGGAGCGGGCCACGCCGGGCAGTCGGATCTCTGCGAAGATCTGGCCGGCCAGCCTGTTCAATCGTCCGAAATGACGATGAGCTGACGATCCTGGCCGATACCTGACGGTCCTGGTCGATGTGCGAAGAGGCGGTCCTGCGGGGCCGCCTCTTCGCTTCCTCATCCTCCACGGCGGGCTCGCCGCTCTCTCTTCCCCGCGAAGCGGCTCGTCGCAGTCTCTGAGAGCCTGGGAGCTCAGTGCGAGGGCGTGGGACCTCAGTGCCCTGCCGCGTGTTTCGCGTTCTCTCGATCGAGTACACGCAGGGCGAGCAGGCCGCGTACGGCGGCGATGGGCTTCACCAGCGGCTGTTCACCGAACCGGTAGTCTCCCCCGCGGACCAGTCGTCGTGCCAGGTCCGGGCGCATCTGCCACAGGTGGTCACGGGCTTTCTCGGCATGGTGGGAGTTCGAGACGATGCTGATCGTCGTGGCTGGGGTGAGTTCGCGGTCGATGATGGGGATCGCGTTGGCGATGTTCTCCCACGTCGTTGTGCTCTGCCCTTCCAGCACAGTTCGGCCGGTGAAGCCGAGTTCGTCCCGGGCGAAGCGTTCGAGGATGCGGGCCTCCGGTGTTCGTCCTGTGACGGCCCCTCCGCAGAAGATGAGGAGAGTCGACCGGGCTGCCGGATCGATCGACCGCAGACCCGCGCGGGCCCGAAACCGGTTGATTCCGTTCGGTCGCTGACCGCGGTTGGCATAACCGAGGACGATGATGATCTGGTCGCTGTCGGCTGTGGTCAGGGCCCGAGTGTCTGGACTCGACCGCCGGTCGCTCCGTGGTCGCCGGTCAGCAGAGCCAGAGCCAGAGCCAGAGCTATCACAGTCTCCCAGCCGACGGCGGCTCGATCGCCAGTGGGCCGCCTCGGCGAAGGCGAAGACGCCGGCAAAGACAGCAAGGACAGAACCGGCGAACGCGCGGGCCGGCATCGAAAAAGGCACCCTCATGTCGAGAGTGCCTTGATCGCCCCGAGCAGGATCATTCGCCGCGCTGGCGCTTCTCCCACCGGTCTTCCATTCGGCTCATGAACCCGGAGTTGCCCTTGGCACCGGTCTTCGCTCCGGAGTTCCGAGAGTCCGTCTGAGTGGTGTGCACATGGCCGGGACGGCTGAACGCCCAGTACATTCCGGCGACCATGAGGCCGAAGCCGACGACGCCGAGAGCGATCCACCAGGCGGAGCTGGAGACGAGCGAGATCGCGAGGATCGTCGCGGCCAGCCCGGCGAGAGCGATGAGGATGCCGAGGACGAAGCGCTTCGCCGAGAACCCGGGACCCGTGGCAGCGGCCTGGGTTTCCGAGATATTCCGGGCAAAACGAGGGTCTTCACTGCGCAGCTGCTTCTCAAGTTGATCCAACAGCTGCTGTTCGTGATCGGAGAGTGGCATCTCGAACCCCCGTTTCGCTTCCCAAGTCTTTCCCTCAATCATAGTCTCTGAGGGCCGAAAAAACATCTCCGGGGGCCGTCAGGAGCCGGATTCCCACGGGGTCTTCAGACTGTGCTCCCGCTCACCCGCTCTCAGGCCTCGGGGCGTTTGCGCAGAAGCGAGGCCTGCGAGATCGCTTCGCTGCCGAATCGCCGCCTCACCTCGTCGAGGGCGACCTCGGCTTCACGTCCGGAATGTTCCGGTTCGTCCAAGGTGGCCTGCCGTCCCGTGACGGCGAAATCGCTGAGGCCGGCGGCTCGGACGCCGAGCAGCCTGACTCCCTGGGAGCGCTGCTCACGCAGCTTGCGCAGAGCCGGGCGCAGCGCCTCGTACATCTCCCGGGCCAGATCCGTCGGCGCCGACAGAGTCACCGACCTCGACAGGGTCGTGAAATCGCCGAGGCGGTACTTCAGTCCGAGGCTTGTGGCGACCTTTCCTTCTGCACGGACTCGGTAGGCGACCTTGTCGGCGAGGCGCAGCAGTTCGTGTTCGAGCACGGCGACGTCCCAGATGTCCTCGCCGAACGTGTTCTCGGCACTGATCGAGTGTTCCTTGGCTTGGTGGTCGAAACCGGACGAGTCCTGACCGCGGGCAGCCCGCCACAACTGGTGGCCGTGCGCACCGAAGACGCGTGCGGCCCAATCCTCGTCGACTGCGGCGAGGTCGCCGATAAGACGGATTCCGTAGCGGAAGAACCCCTCCTGTGTCTTCTCCCCCACCCCGGGCAGGGCTTCGATCGGCATCGGGTCGAGGAACTCCTGGGTAGCGGCCGCGGGCACGAGCAGCTGGCCGTTCGGCTTCGCTCTCGTCGAGGCGAGTTTGGCCACGACTCGGCTGACGGCGATGCCGACCGAGGCGCTCAGACCGGTGCGCTCTTGGATCTGGGCTCGCAGCTGCGTGGTGATCTCCACCGGGGAGCCGAGCCGTCGCACGGCTCCGGAGACGTCGATATAGGCTTCGTCGACGCTGACCTGCCGTACGTCGGGGGTCACCTCGGCGACGAGATCGAAGACTTGTCGGGAGTACGAGGAATACAGGCCGTGGGACGGTGGGATCACCTCGGCGACGGGGCACAGGTTCATGGCCCGCGACATCGGCATCGCCGCATGCACTCCGAACTCGCGGGCTTCATAGCTGGCCGAGACGACGACTCCGCGTCCGCTGCGTCCGCCGACGATGACGGGACGGCCGACGAGGTGCGGGCGACTGAGCAGCTCGACGGAGACGAAGAACGAGTCCATGTCGAGGTGGAGCATGGTGGCACCGGTGTCGTCCGTGCCCAGACGGCTCAGATCACCTCCGGATCGTGCCAGCTGCTTCCGACTCATCGCCTGCCCCTCGCGTTCGTTCCTTTCGGCTCCGCCGAACAGTCCAGGTACTCTTGAAGCATGGTATCGCGCACCGCTGTCATGACACTGCCCATCGTTGCCGCGCTTGCTCTCGCGGGCTGCTCGGGAACCGGTGGAGACAAGGTCGAATCGACCCCTTCGGCTTCTCAGGAGGCCTCGACCTCCGCGTCCCCGACCGAGGACGAGACCGCCTCGGCCGAAGCATCGACCGAGGCCACAGGCTCGGACCCCGATACGTCGAACGATGTGAAGGATCTGCCCGAGTACATCAAGCCGTACCCGGATTCCGAGGTGCTGTCGGCGTCGATCGTCAAGGCTCACAACGACAAGGACAAGAAGCTGCCGGAACAGGTCAGCCTCGTCGTCCGGGCGAAGGCCGATGCCAAGGACATCTTCGAGTTCTACGAGAAGGAGCTCGGCAAGGCGGACTTCGAACGCCTCGGCGATGAGGTGAAGACGAAGAGCGCCCGCGTGGTCAACTTCAAGCACAAGGACAATGACAGCGTCCTCGTCGTCACGGTCGCCGAGGATTCGGAGGACAAAGCGAATTCGATCGTGACCGTCGGCGGAAACATCGGTTCATGACCTCGCACAGATCAGGGATGACCGGCGACCCCCATGAGCCCGCCCCGTCCGTCGCACCCAGCTCGGCCGACGCCCTTCCCACCCTCGTCGAGTCCCTCGACTCTCCCGAGTCCATCGCCGCCGAGGTGTCCGCCCAGTTGGAGGCCTTCCTCGCCGAGAAGGCTGCCGAGTTCGAGGCGATCTCACCCGATGCCACAGCGATCGGCGACGCGCTCATCGAGTTCACCCGCGGCGGCAAGAGGATCCGTCCCGTCCTGCTGTGGTGGGGCTTCCAGCTCGCCGGCGGCACCGCCGCCGAGGTCACCGCGGGTCTGGCTCAGGCAGCCGGTTCGCTCGAGCTGCTCCACGCCGCCGCGCTCATCCATGATGATGTCATCGACAATTCGGACACCCGTCGCGGCCGGCCGGCCCTGCACCGACAGTTCGAAGCCCGTCATCAGCACTCCGGCTTCCATGGCGACGGCGCGTCCTTCGGCGTCTCCGCTTCCATCGTCATCGGCGATATCTGCCTGGCGCTGAGCGAGGAGCTCTTCGAACGCTCGCAGGAGGCCCTGGGCAACAGCCGCGCCGCCCTCGAACTGCGCGGAACCGTGCGCCGAGACGTCATGGTCGGCCAGTATCTCGATGTGCTTGCCGAGGTCATCCCCCTCGGCGACGACCGGATCGCCGATCGCGCGTGGGAGGTGCTGAGCTTCAAGTCGGCGAAGTATTCGGTCGAACAGCCGCTCCTCCTCGGCGCGGCCCTGGCCGGAGCGGACGCTGGACAGCTGCAGGAGATCTCCGCTTTCGGTCTTCCCCTCGGACAGGCATTCCAACTGCGCGACGATGTGCTCGGCATCGCCGGTGACCCCGAGGCCACAGGCAAACCCGCCGGCGACGATATCCGGGAGGGCAAGCGGACCGTGCTCATCGCCGAGACCGCGGCCCGGATCTCGGCGGACCAGCTCGAGATCCTCGCCGCGCGGTTGGGCGATCCGGATCTCAGCGACGCCGAGGTGGCCGAATGCGTTGACATGATCACGGACTCGGGCGGACTCGCCGCCGTCGAATCCTTCATCGATGCCAAACACGCACAGTCGACGGCCGTCCTCGACGGCTGGCTGGAAGAGGCTTCGACGGTCACTGCTATCGGCGATCTCGCTCATGCCCGATTGCACGGATTCGCCACAGCTCTCAGCTACCGCAACAGCTGAACCCGCGAACTGCTCCAGCTGAGTCCGCGAACCGCACCGGCTGAACCCGTCGGAGCTCCGGCTGAGCCCCTCGGACAAGGGCGCTGACGACTGGACGCGCTCACGAAGACGTGGGCTCGCCACACGGAGAGGGCAGCCCCGATCAGAACGCGAGGGCCTGAGCGCGGCGGCGCACTTCCTTCTTGTTGCCGGAGCGAAGCAGGTCGATGGGCCGGCCGGGCAGGGACTCGTCATGGGTGAAGAGCCACACGATGGCTTCTTCGTAGTCGAATCCGGCGTCGTAGAGGGTGTGCAGGGTGCCCTTGAGCGGTTTGACGACCTCGCCGTCGACGAAGAAGGCCAACGGAACCCGCAGAACCTTCGGATTGCCGATCTTGATTCCGCAGATGGCGCCGTCTTCGAGCAGCCTCCGCACCTGGGAGATGCCGAGCCCGGTGAGTTCTGCGATGTCGGGCAGCGGGGCCCAGTCCTGGACGAGTTCTTCGGTATTCACGCCCTCAAGCGTAGCAATATTCGGCAGAAACACCCCGCCATGCGGTGCCGAATGCTCGGGTCGAGCCCGCCTACTCGTTAGGCTGGAGACCGTAGCTTCCCCACTCGACATGAAGTCAACAGGTGACAGATGACACGACCGCGACGGCACAGGCCCGTCACCGCCGCTCCTGACATCCGCGCCGCATCGAAGGTGAATTCGACCGGTCCGATCCCAGGAGCCGAACGGGTCGACCCCGAAAACGACTCTCCCACCGAGGTGGCCCCCACCACCGAATCCCCAGACGAGGACTCACCGGCCGCCTCGGCGACGACGAACCTGGGCTCTACCGTGTCCGCTGACGATCGGTCCCCCGCCGCCGCAGAATCGGCCACCCCCGATGATCAGTCTGAAGACGGCGTCGAGGACACATCCGACCGTCGCTCCGCTGACGAGGACGCAGCCACCTCGAGCACCGGTCCACAGTGGATCTCGGGCACCGCGAGTGCCACCGTTCCCGTCACCCACGGCGGCCGCACGTACAAGGTCAAGCAGGGCGACACCCTCTACGGTGTGGCCAGCAAACACGGCGTCTCAGTGCCCGCGCTGGCCGAACTCAACCGCATCTCGCCGCGTCAGAACCTCCACCAGGGGCAGGTTCTGTCCCTGCCGGAGAAGAACGATCTGCCCGATGATGATCCCTCACACGTCGTTGCCCCGGGTGACACCCTGCAGGGAATCGCGGCGCGGCACGGAATCTCGCCGGCGACCCTGCGGCAGGCCAACGCCATGGGCGATGACTCGTTCATCACGGTCGGCGAACTCCTCCTTCTGCGACCGTCGAAGGCCCGCCCACGTCGCACCCCGGCCGAACCGCCGAGCGACGTCCCCCGCGTCGCCGCCAGCGCGCAGGTCGAGGGCATCCGCCCCTCGGTGCTCCACGCGGCACGACTGAACAAATACACTCTGCTGCACCGCCGCCATCCGGCCCCGGCGCAGGCGAAGCTGCTCGTCGCCTCGCTGGCTGTCGAGCTCGGTGCCGATCCCGCCCTCATGCAGGCCGTCGCCGCCGCGGAATCCGGATTCCAGCACACGACGGTCTCGGCCGGCAACGCGATCGGAATCATGCAGATCACTCCCCGATCCGGTCGTTGGGCGTCCGATATCGTCGGTCGCGGACTCGACCTGCTCGACATCGAAGACAATATCGTCGCCGGCACCGTCATCCTCGGCTGGCTCATCGAAACCGCCGAATCGGAGAACGAAGCCGTCGCCGGCTACTACCAGGACCTGCGCTCGGTTCGCGCCGACGGATTGCTGCCGGAGACGAAGGCCTTCGTCCGCGCCGTCCAGCTGCAGCGGGCACGTTTGGAGGAGGCCCTGTGACCGCCCGCCGAGATCCCCTCATCGGCACGGTGCTCAATGACCGCTACCGCATCGATGCCAAGATCGCCCGCGGCGGCATGGCCATGGTCTACCGCGGCACCGACCTGCGGCTCGACCGTGAGATCGCGATCAAGGTCATGCACGAGCACCTCATCTCCGATGACACCTTCGTCGAACGCTTCCGTCGGGAGGCCATCAACGCCGGTCGGCTCACCCACCCGAACCTCGTGGCCATCCACGATCAGGCGCGCGACGGCGACATCGTCTACCTCGTCATGGAATACCTGCCGTCGGTGACGCTGCGCCGCGAGCTCAAGCACCGCGGAACCTTCACGCCCAGACAGGCGATCGTCGTCCTCGATGCGATCCTCGCCGCACTCGAGGCCGTGCACTCGACCGGGATCATCCATCGCGATCTCAAACCCGACAATGTGCTGCTGGGCACCGACGGTCAGGTCAAGCTCGCCGACTTCGGTCTGGCCCGGGCCGTGACGACGGCAACGACGACGAAGACCCTCATCGGCACGGTCGGCTATGTTGCTCCCGAGCTCGTCACCCGAGCCGGAGCAGATGCCCGCACCGATCTGTACACGGTCGGCATCATGTTCTACGAGATGCTCACCGGTGCTCAGCCGTATACCGACGACGTCCCGATCCAGGTCGCGTACCGTCACGTCCACGACACGGTTCCGCCGCCGTCGGACGTCGTTGCCCGCCTGAGTCCGCGTCTGGACGCGATCGTGCTGTGGGCGACGTCGAAGGACCCCGAGGACCGTCCTGCCGATGCCGCCGAATTCCGCTTGGCGTTGGCCGAAGCGCGCGCGGAGATGTCCGAGGCCGAGCTCGACCTCGGAGATCCGCAGATCGCCACCGGCGAGCACTCCCCCGTGCTCACCGCGAGCATCGACCTCGGCGAAGAGGTGCCGAAGGAGAAGCGCTCCCGCACCGACGAGATCCCGTATCTCGAAGGCGAAGAGGACGACACCGAGACGGACACCGGTGCGGCTGATCCGGACCGTGCCGGCGGGGTCGACAGTACCGAATCGGACGACTCTGATCCTGACGAGGACGCCGACTCCGATGACGCCGATCGTGGCGATGACGACCACACGAGCGGTGCTGCCGGCGCGGCCGGAGTCGGAGTGGCCGGAGCCGCGATTGCCGGCGCCGGTGCCGCCTCCGATTCCCCCGACGCAGACACGACAGGTGCGGAAGCCGCGGGCGCTGCTGCCGATTCAGCTGATTCTGACGCTTCGGACGGTTCCGGTGATCGAGAGGACTCCGACGACGAACCGGTGTCGAAGGAATCGGATTCCGACCGCAACGATAAGGCTGCGGTCGTCGCCGGCTCTGCGGCCGCCTCGGCGGGGGCATCTCCCGTCCGACGTCGCCGACGTCGTGTCCTCACGGGACTCGTCGCCG
Source organism: Brevibacterium sp. MGP-B1 (assembly GCF_057766545.1). NCBI lineage: Bacteria > Bacillati > Actinomycetota > Actinomycetes > Micrococcales > Brevibacteriaceae > Brevibacterium > Brevibacterium sp. MGP-B1. The sequence continues at coordinate 1,630,992 of NZ_CM173407.1, forward strand.
TGGTTGCCGTGCTCGCTCTGGTTGCCTGGTTCGTGGTGGCGAACCTGCCGACACCGAAATCGATCGTTCCCGGTGAGTTGGCGGGTCAGCCCGTCGAGGAAGTCACCTCGCAGCTGGAGGACAACGATCTCAAGGCCGAGCCCAAAGAGGTCTTCGACGACAAGGTTCCCGCCGGGACTGTCATCGGCACCGAACCCGTCAGTGGTGCGGAGCTGGCCCCCGACTCTTCCGTCACGGTCGTCGTGTCCAAGGGTGAGGAGAAGTTCGCGGTTCCGAAGCTCGAGGGCACGACCCGCGACGAAGCAGAGGCCGCGCTGAAGAAGGTCAACCTCGCGGTCGGCAAGGTCGAGGAGAAGTACAGCGACACTGTCGCCAAGGACTCCGTCATCTCGGCATCGCAGAAGGCCGGAACCAAGCTGTCGAAAGGCGAGAAGATCGATCTCGTCGTGTCCAAGGGCGTCGCGCCGATCCCGGTTCCCAACGTCGAGGGGCTGACCTTCGACGCCGCCTATGCGACCCTGGCCAAGCGCGGATTCCGCGTCGGCAAGGACGAGGTGTTCTCCGACGATGTCCCCAAGGGCAAGGTCGTCTCGCAGTTCCCGAAGAGCACCGAGGCGAAGCCCGCGAACTCGCTCATCATCGTCCGCGTGTCCAAGGGCGAGGAGAAGAAGCAAGACTCCGACTCGAAGGATGACAAGAAGGACGAGAAGGACAGCTCGAAGGACAAGAAGTCTGACGACGACAAGAAGGACGACAAAGACAAATAGGACTCGTCGGTCGGGCACGACGTCGGTCAGGCACGACGGTCGGTCAGGCACGACGGCTGGTCAGGCACGACGGCTGGTCAGGCACGACGGGTCGGTCGGGCACGACGGGTCGGTCGGGCGAAGATGATTCCCGTCGGTCAGACGACAAAGCCGGGGGCTCCGCAGAGATTCTGCGGAGCCCCCGGCTTTGTCAGTGTTGGCGATTACTGCCGACGGGTGAGGTACTCGGCGACCTGGAACGCCATCTCCAGCGACTGATCGTGGTTGAGGCGCGGGTCGACGAGGGTCTCGTAGCGGCGACGCAGGCCCTCGTCGTCGATCTCGGTGGCCCCGCCCATGATCTCAGTGACGTCATCGCCGGTGAGTTCGATGTGCAGTCCACCGGGGATCGTGCCCGCATCGCGGTGCGCGTTGAAGAATCCTTCGACCTCGGCCATGACGTCTTCGAAGCGGCGGGTCTTGTACCCGGTGTTCGAGGTGATCGTGTTGCCGTGCATCGGGTCGCAGACCCAGGTCACATGCGGCAGACGGTCGCCGATTCCCGACAGCAGAGCCGGCAGCGACTCACCGATCTGACCGGCACCCATGCGGGTGACGAAGGTCAGGCGGCCGGGCTCGGCGTCCGGGTCGAGTTTCTCGGCCAGGGCCAGGGCGTCATCAGCCGTGGCAGTGGGTCCGAGCTTGACGCCGATGGGGTTGCGCACCTTGGACAGGAAGTCGACATGGGCGCCGTCGATCTCGCGGGTGCGTTCACCGATCCACAGGAAGTGTCCGGACACGTCGTAGGCTTCACCGGTGCGTGAGTCGATGCGAGTCAGTGCACGTTCGTATTCGAGCAGCAGCGCCTCGTGGGCGGCGTAGAACTCGGTGGTCTTGAGCGCATCGAAGTCGGCTCCGCAGGCATCCATGAAGCGGATGGCACGGTCGATCTCGGCAGCGGTCTGCTCGTAGCGCTGGTAGCCGGGGTTCGATGCGAGGAAACCGCGGTTCCAGTCGTGGACGAATCGCAGATCGGCGAAGCCGCCCTGGGTGAACGCACGGATGAGGTTCAGCGTGGAAGCGGAGATGTGGTACGCCTTGAGCAGACGTTCCGGATCGTGGCGGCGGGATTCCTCGGTGAACTCGTAGCCGTTGACGATGTCGCCGCGGAACGACGGCAGGGTGACTCCGTCACGGGTCTCCATATCGGCCGAACGCGGCTTCGCGAACTGACCGGCCATGCGGCCGATCTTCACCACGGGCATCGATCCGCCGTAGGTCAGCACGGCCGCCATCTGCAGAACCGTCTGCACACGAGCCCGGATCTTGTCCGCCTGGGCTCCGTCGAAGGATTCGGCGCAGTCGCCGCCCGCCAGGACGAAAGCTTCTCCGCGCGAGGCGGCGGCGATACGCTGCTTGAGCACATCGGCTTCACCGGCGAAGACCAACGGGGGTGAGTTGCGCAGATCGGTGAGCACCTCGTCGAGCGCAGCACTGTCGAGATACGTCGGCTGCTGCTTCGGATCCATCTCTCGCCAGTCGTCGAGACCGCGGAGATTGTCGTGGCCGGCAGCGGCGATTTCTCTGTTGGACAGGACCGGATCGGTGTGGAGGCTCAATGTTTCACTTTCATGGGTTTTCGGTACCGGTCTCGAAGTCCTCGGCCGAGACATTGTCGAGGAAGTCTCTGAACTGTGCGACTTCCTCTTCATCGGCCTCGGGGGCTTCGATTCCGGATTCTTCAAGCAATTGTGTTTCGACGAACACGGGGCAGTCGGCTGTCAGCGCCAGAGTCACCGCGTCCGAAGGGCGCGCGGAGATCGACTTCCCGTCATTCGTGTGCAGCTCGGCCAGGAAGATCTGACCGTCCTTGCCGGTGATCGTCACGTCCTGCAGCTCGGCCCCGTACTTCTCGAGCACGTCGAGCAGCAGAGCATGTGACATGGGGCGCGGCGGGGTCAGTCCCCGCTGCGCGATCGAGAGCGCATTGGCCTCGATCGCACCGACCCAGATCGGCAGGTAGTACGCGGGCTCGTTGGCCTTGAGCAGCAGAATCGGTTGGTTGGCGGGCATTTCGATGCGGACGCCGACAACCTCGACTTGGACTTTTGACATTATCCCCCGGTCAGGAGCGCGGACGCTGCTGGAAGATCATTCGGAACTTGCCGATCTGCACATCGGCTCCGTTCTGCAGTTCGATGGAGTCGATGAGCTGACGGCCCACATAGGTGCCGTTGAGCGAACCCGTGTCGCGCAGAGTGAACCCGCTGGGAGTGCGGATGAACTCGGCATGCTTACGCGAGACCGTGACGTCATCGAGGAAGATGTCGGCATTCGGGCTGCGACCCACCGTGACCACGTCGGTGTCGAGCAGGATCTGTGAACCGGAGTCCGGTCCGGAGACGACGACGAGCAGAGCATCGGCGTCCTGCAGACCTTCGAGGTCGGGCACAGGGTGGATCTCGCCGGTGTGCGGATCCAGGATTCCCTGGAACTGCTGGCTGCCCGAATCGTTCATCGGGTCCTGTCCACCGTTCGTCGGAGCGCCCTGGGGCTGCCCGGACTGCGGCTGGCCACCCTGGGGCTGACCATACTGGCCGGGGCCGGGCTGGCTGCCCTGCTGCTGGTTGGGATCGAACTGGTCGTACTGGCCGGCACCGTTCGAACCGTACTGCTGCTGGCCGCCCTGCTGCGGATGGTTCCCGTACTGCGGCTGACCTTGGCTACCCTGAGGCTGCGCAAACTGACCGGCACCATTGGAGCCGTACTGCTGCTGACCCTGGCCGCCCTGAGGCTGACCGCTCTGCGGCCGGCCGTAGTTCTGCGGCGGATACTGATTCTGCTGAGGCTGATACTGCGGCTGCCCCTGGCTGCCCTGACCCTGTCCGGCATACGGCTGATTCGCCGGCTGCGACGCACCATAGTTCTGTCCGTCCTGCGGGGTGCCGCCGAACTGCTGACCGTTGCCATACTGCTGGCCACCCTGGGGCGTTCCGCCGTAGTTCTGGCCACCCTGGGGCGTTCCGCCGAACTGCTGGCCGTTTCCGTAGCTCTGTCCGCCCTGCGGTGTTCCGCCGTGGTTCTGGCCATTGCCGTACTGCGGTGCCTGCGGGGCCCCGTCGGCAGGCTGACCGTACGGAGGGGTGTTCCCCTGGCCGTTCTGGTCGACCTGAGGGTTCATCCGAGTCGCCGACTCGTCAGCGCCATTGCCGTTTCCGGCCCCGAACGGGAACTTCTTCGACTGCGGGACCTGTCCGTTGTCATACCAGGGCTGCGAGGGGGTCGGACGATTCTGATCGTGGTTCTGCGACATTACGCCTCCTCGCTCTGAATGAGCTCTTTGTACGCTTCGCTGTCCATCAGCGATTCGAGCTGTGCGGGGTCACTGAGTTCGACGAGATACATCCATCCGTCTTCGAAGGGAGACGAGTTCACGGTCTCCGGTGAATCGTCGAGTGAGTCGTTGACCTCTGTGACGGTCCCCGACACAGGTGCGATCAGGTCGGAGACACTCTTCGTGCTCTCGACTTCGCCGCAGGACTCCCCTGCGGTGACCGAATCCCCGGCTTCAGGCAGGTCGACATAGACGACGTCACCCAGCTGTTCCTGGGCGAAATCAGTGATACCCACACGGACTACTGCATTGTCTTCCGTGGTCGCAACCCACTCGTGGTCGCGCGAGTACCGCAAAGACACTGGATAATCCAGATCTGCCATGTCGACTCCTCTAGTTTGTCGGTGTACCAAGCATAGCCGCCTGGGCCACTTTCATAACAATCACGAAACGGAAATGTTACCGAGTCACCCTGTCAGGCATCTGCAAGACCCGCTTCTTCGGTATCTACCTGGGATGATACCTGTTTTTCGAAGGTCACGGAACGCGGTTTTGGCAGTTGGCCTCCGATCGGTATAGGCTAGTTCTCGTTGCCCACGAGGGAGTACGGTAACGGGCTATGGCGCAGCTTGGTAGCGCGCTTCACTGGGGGTGAAGAGGTCGTGGGTTCAAATCCCGCTAGCCCGACCACTCGGGTCATCACCCGCTTTCAATAGAATGTGTCGCCACTTCGCTGAGACGAAGGAGCGGCACATTTTTCATTCCCGAGCCTGTCAGGTCCGACGGACGCCCAAACGGTTCGCGAAGACCACTGTGAGGAGGCCGACGAGCACAAGGATGCCGAGTCCCCACCGCAGTCCCGCTCCGGTGGCGACGGCCCCGACCAGCGGACTCGTCCCGAGGTATCCCACCCGCATCAGCCAGTTCACCAGCGTCACTCCCCCGGCACGTCCGACGCCGGGCAGACGAGCGGCCGCTCCGAGTGCGCCGGGCACAAGCGTTGCTGACCCGAATCCGAGCGCTCCCATCGAGACGAGCAGCAGAACGGGTTCCTGAGCTGCGATGACGCCGATTCCTCCGGCCGCGATGAGTCCGCCCCCGAAGCGCGCGATCCGGCCGGCCCCGAACCGTGTCACGAGTACGTCCCCGCTGAACCGTCCGAGACACTGGCTGCCGATGACGATGCTGAAGGCGATCCCCGCCGAGGCGGCCGGAATTCCTGCGAATTCGACCGCGGCCAGCCCTGCCCAGTTGTTCGCAATGTCCTCGACCGCGGCACCGCAGATCGCGACGACCGCCAAGGGCAGCGCCGCCCAGAGGACCATCCGTTTCGATCGTCCCACGGCCCCGTCTCCGCCACGGCTTTCCGGGGCGGCATCGGAATCGGCGACCCGCCTCGGCGAGGCATAACCACCGATGAGGCGACGTCCCACGATCGTGATGATCACGGCGGAAACGCCGATGAGCCCCAGCCACGCTCGCATGTCGGCACCTGCGCTGGCGGCCGCCGTTGCGGCGGCTCCGCTGAGCAGACCGCCGAGGCTCCACAGCGCATGCATCGACGACAGGATCGTGCGGCCGGCCCGCTCCTGGACGGAGATGCCGACGACGTTCTGCGCGACATCGACGATGGCATCGCAGCACCCCAACAGGAGCAGACAGATCGCCATCATCACGCCGTTGACCGACCACGCCGTCGCCGAGGCGGCCGCACCGAGCATCACCGTCCCGCCGATGACGACCCGGTGTGCTCCGAATCGGGCGATGAGGGCGGCGGGCAGGGCCGTGGACAGCAGCGATCCGACGGCGAAGCAGGCGACGACGAGGCCGAACTGCCAGGAACTCAGTCCGAGTCGATCGACGAGCAGCGGATACCACGGCAGGAGGGCGGCGAAGACCGCACCGTTGCCGGTGAAGTAGAGGCCGACCCCGGCTGCGGCCCTCACTCTGCCTGGATGACTTTCGCCGCGCGCAGGTCACGCCCGGCTTGTCCGAGGATCACGAGCGCGACCAGGACTCCGAGCAGAATCCACCACAGTGAACCGGTCATGAAGATGAGCACCATCGAGGCGAGGATCGGCACCAGGCGGCGCAGCGACCACCACACGTAGCCGCCGAAGCTCGGCATCGCGACGTTCGCCGAATCTGCGACGGATTTGACCATGAAGTTCGGTCCGTTGCCGATGTAGGTGATGGCCCCACCCATGACGGCGCCGAGCGAGACCGCGATGAGCAGAGTCTCGGGCACTCCCGCCACCTTCGGTTCGCCCGGCACCTGGGCGGCCATCTCGAAGAAGGTGACATAGGTCGGGGCATTGTCGAGGACGGAGGACAGACCGCCGGTGAAGATGAACAGGGAGATCTCGCCCAGCGGGATCTTGTGGGCGATCTGTCCCAGGTACTGCAGGGCCGGCATCATCGTGAGGAAGATGCCGATGAAGAGCGACCCGACCTCGAGGATCGGCGTCCAGGTGAACTTGTTGAGGTTGAACCGGGCACCGCGGTCACCCACGAGGAATGATGTCACCGCGGAGACGAGCATGACGAGTTCACGCCACGGCACGAAGTCCGAGGCGCTCGCGTGTCCTGTTTCGATCGTATGCATGTCGACCGAGGGGATGAAAGCGACGGCCACGATGATGATCGCGAGGAACAGCAGACCGCTGGCACCGCGCAGGCCGAGTTTCGTCACATACTCGGCATCCTTGGCCAGCGCCTCGGCCGGTTCCTTCGCATACATCTTCGTATCGAGTGCGAAGTAGCTGATGAGCAGCAGGGCGTTGACGAACAGCCAGTACGGCCAGAGCCCGAACGTCCATTCGAAGGGCACTCCACGCAGCATTCCGAGGAACAGCGGCGGGTCGCCCAGCGGTGTGAGCAGACCGCCGCAGTTCGCGACGATGAAGATCGTATAGATGACGGTGTGGGTGCGGTGCTTGCGGTCCTGATTCGTGTTGAGGATCGGGCGGATGAGCAGCATCGCCGCACCCGTGGTGCCGATGAACGAGGCGAGCACGCCGCCGACGGCGAGGAAGATCGTGTTGTTCCGAGGTGTCGCCTTGATGTCGCCGACGAGGAAGATTCCGCCCGAGGCGACGAAGAGGCTGCCGATGAGCATGATGAATTGGAAGTACTCGAGCAGCGCGTGGATGACGGTCGTCGACTCTCCGCTGAGCAGGAACCACACGGCGATCGGCACACCGAGGATGAGCGCGACGATGAGTTTGACGAGGTTGCGATCCCAGATCTTCTCCGTGGCCGGAATGAGCGGGAGCACCGCGATGCATCCGAGCAGCAGAACGAACGGAATGATGCTCCACCAGGCCACGACCATCCGGGGACTCCTTTACTCATTGTCGACGAGCAGGCTCGTCCAGTCGACGTTGACGCTGTCTTACTCTACTGAACTCGCGCAGCGCATCGGACCACGGTCTGCCACACGGACGCAGCTTGCCGCGTGGACACAGAGAGCCGCGGGCGAAGATCGTTCAGTTCGCCGAGGCGGCCGGTGAGTCAGCAGGGGTGCCGTTCAGTGCGCCGAGGTGGCCGGCAAGTCAGCAGGGGTGCCGTTCAGTTCGCCGAGGCGGAGGCCGATTCCTCGGCGGGAGTGCGATCCTTGCGCAGTCCGATGAGCAGACCGCCGATCGCGACGACGAAGACGAGACCGAGCCCGACGGTCAGTCCCGGTTCGGCCTGGTAGGCCTTGGCCACCGCCTTGAAGCCGAGGAACCCGACGGTCGAATAGATGAGCGCCCACAGCGATCCGCCGACGGCGAGCGCCGGGAGGTAGCGGCGGTAGCGCATCCCCGTGGTTCCGGCAGCGAGGTTGACCACGGTCTGCAGCCCGACGGTGAGGAAGCTCAGGGCCACGACGGGTGCCCCGAAGCGGTCGATGGTGTCCTCGGCGCGGCGGTATTTGGGTCCGGCCATGATCTTCTCGACCCGATGAAACTTGCGGATTCCCTTGCGTGCGAAACGGCCGAGGAGGAAGGTGCCGCCGGCGCGGACGACGATGATGCCGAACATGATCAGCCATGTCACTGCGATCGGAAACGACCAGTCGAGCGGATTCATCGGTGCGGCGCACTCCTCTCTCTGGGCCTTCCGCTGCGCGGACGGACTGCGGCTTCACGGATCGGTCTCTCCCATCATAGCCCCGTTAGGTTAGGTTTCCCTCACAGGGCGGCCGGTCGAGACCGATCTCACCCTCCGAGGCGGCTGTGCCGTCAGGTGCCCACGAGGCGGTGCAGTCGGAGCGCCCGAGGCGGTGCCGGAGAATCCCCGGCACCGCCTCGGCGAGGTTCCTCTCAAGTGAACCCCTCAGACGTGCCCACCGTCGAGGTAGACCGAGTCGACCCGGTTCTCGATTCCACGGACGTCGGCGGTGCGCAGGTCGCCGTCCACAACGACGAGGTCGGCCAGTCCGCCCTCGCTGATTCGGCCGACCCGATCGTCATCGAGCAGGCGGGCGGCCACGGAGGTTCCGGCGGCGAGCGCCTCCGTCGTGGACAGTCCCACCTCGGCGAGCAGGCTGATCTCTTCGAGGTTCTCCCCGTGCGGGCCGACTCCGGCATCGGTGCCCAGCGCGATCGGGACTCCTGCTTCGTGGGCCCGACCGATCGACTCCTGGTGGGCGTCGACGACGCGTCGGGCCTTGTCCACGACGGAGGCAGGCAGTCCGGCACCGGCGTCGGCGGCCTTGATGACGGCCTGCGGAGCCTGCAGAGTCGGGACGAGGAAGGTGCCGTGCTCGAGCATGAGGTCGATGGCTTCGTCGTCGAGGTAGATTCCATGTTCGATCGAGCGCACCCCGGCACGGACGGCGTTCTTGATTCCCGGTGCGCCCTGCGCGTGGGACATCACATGAGCACCTTGGGCGGCCGCCTCGGCGACGATGACAGCGATCTCGGCTTCGGTGAACTGGGAGTGCCGCGGATCGTCGCGAGGGGAGAGCACTCCCCCGGTCGAGCAGATCTTGATGTGGTCGGCCCCGGCCCGCAGCAGTTCGCGGGTCTTCTTCTGCACCTCTTCGAGTCCGTCGGCCACCCCCGAGGGCCGGCCGGGGTGCGGGGCCAGGAAAGGAGACTCCGCCCCGGAGACGAGGTGGAAGTCTCCGTGGCCACCGGTCTGGGACATGATGTTGACGGCGATCGTCAGCCGTGGACCGCGCACCACTCCGGTCTCCACGGCCACCTTCGCACCGAGGTCTGTGCCTCCGGCGTCGCGCACGGTCGTGATTCCGCCCTTGAGGGTGGCTTCCATATTCTTCACGGAGTTGTAGAACTGGAGCGAGAACGGGTCGTGGAAGTTCGAAGTGGCTGCCGCGCCGCTGCTCGTGAGGTGGACGTGGCAGTCGATGACTCCGGGGATGATCGTCTTCCCCGCGCAGTCGATGTGGTCGTCTCCGGCGTTGTGCGAACCCTGCCCTCCTTCCGCCACCGAGGCGATCCGTCCGCCGTCGATGACGACGTCCCGGGTGCCGGGCAGGAAGCGGGTTCCGTCGAAGACCGTGGCGTGGGTGAGAACTGTGACCATGGGCGTGCTCCTCATCGTTGAAAATCAGCTGGTCGACCGTGAACGGCCGTCCCCTCACATCTATCACGGACGACCTCTCCGTGACGATCAGGGCGGTGTCGAGGACAACGGTGACTTAAGATCAGACATCGGAACCGGAATGCGCACTGTTCGCGCCCCGACCCGTGTTCACGTCCGCGACACCTTCCTGGGTTATGGTCACCGGCGGTACCGGCCGGCCCGGCGCCGATCAGCTCCCGAACGACCCGGAAGACACGTGAGAGAATACGCACCGCAGTTCCCGTCCCCCGCACGGCCCCGTGAGGACCGCACCCTCATCGACGTCCTCCTCGAGTCGGCCGCCGCGCATCCCGACCAGCCGGCCCTCGACGACGGCACCCGGGTGCTCAGCTACTCAGAGCTCATCACCGCGATCCGCGATCTCGCGCTGGAGATGGCCGCGACCGGGATCGGCCCCGGTGACAAGGTCGGCGTCCGTGTCCCCTCGGGGTCGGTGGATCTGTACCTGGCGATCCTCGCCACGCTCATGCTCGGCGCGGCCTACGTTCCCGTCGACGTCGACGATCCGGATGAGCGGGCGCGCACCGTGCTCGCCGAGGCGGCCGTGACCGGAGTGATCACCGCCGGACCACACATCGAATCCCGCACCGACCGCGGACCCCTCGGCCGTTCCGAGCTGCGGTCCCCCACTCCCGATGACGACTGCTGGGTGATCTTCACCTCCGGGTCGACGGGCACCCCGAAGGGCGTTGCCGTCACCCACCGTTCGGCCGCGGCCTTCGTCGACGCCGAGGCGGCCCTGTTCTGCGTCGAGGAGCCGCTGGGTCCCGGCGATCGCGTTCTCGCCGGACTGTCCGTGGCCTTCGACGCCAGCTGCGAGGAGATGTGGTTGGCATGGCGGCACGGCGCATGCCTGGTCCCGGCCCCGCGTGCACTGGTGAAGTCCGGGATGGATCTGGGTCCGTGGCTGTCGTCGCGGCAGATCACCGTCGTCTCGACCGTTCCGACCCTGGCCGCACTGTGGCCGGCGGAGAGTCTCGACAATGTCCGCCTCCTCATCTTCGGCGGCGAGGCCTGTCCGCCCGAGCTCGGGCGTCGGCTCAGCGATGACGACCGCGAGGTGTGGAACACCTACGGTCCCACCGAGGCGACCGTCGTCGCCTGTGCCGCCATGCTCGACGGATCCGAGCCGGTGCGCATCGGCCTGCCGCTCAAGGGCTGGGATCTGGCCGTCGTCGATGCCGAGGGCGTGCCCGTCGCCGAAGGAGAGACCGGTGAGCTCATCATCGGCGGGGTCGGTCTGGCCCGCTATCTCGATCCGGCCAAGGACGCCGAGAAGTTCGCCCCCATGCCGAGTCTCGGCTGGGACCGGGCGTACCGGTCGGGCGACCTCGTCGTCAACGATCCGGCCGGACTGATCTTCGTCGGTCGAGCCGACGAGCAGATCAAGCTCGGGGGCAGGCGCATCGAGCTCGGCGAGATCGATGCCGCACTGCAGGCCCTGCCCGGAGTCGAAGGCGCTGCCGCGGCGGTGAAGAAGACCGCGGCCGGCACGGACGTCCTCATCGGCTATCTCGCCCCCGGTGCCGGTTCCGGCGAGGCCGACCTTCCCTCCTGGGAGGCCCGACTGCGTGACGAACTGCCGGCCGCGCTCGTTCCCCGGCTGGCACTCGTCGAGGACCTGCCCACGAAGACCTCGGGCAAGGTCGACCGCAACGCCCTGCCGTGGCCGCTCGATGACGGCGCCGAGGCGGCCGGACCCGATGAGGTGTTCGATGAGGACACGGAGTGGGTCGCCGAACAGTGGGCTGCAGTCCTCGGTGCCCGTCCGGGCAGCGATACGGACTTCTTCACCGCCGGCGGCGGTTCCCTGGGCGCGGCGCAGCTCGTGTCCCGGCTGCGCACCCGCCATCCCAGCGTCACCGTCGGCGATATCTACGCACATCCGCGCTTCGGCGCCCTATCCAGGCTCTGCCTCGGCGAAGAAGGATCCGGCATCGGACCGACGGGTCCCAAGCGCACGATCACACGGACTTCCCGGGGGATGCAGGCGTTCCAGGTTCTGCTCGGGATCCCGGTGCACATCCTCGGCGGGGTTCGGTGGGTGGTGCTGGCGATGCTGGCGGCCAATATCGGGGTCGGGCTCGGCGCGGATCTGCCGCTGACTCCGTGGCCGGTCGTCGCCGTCCTCTTCCTCGTCTTCGTCACCGCCTGGGGACGGATGCTCATCTCCGCCGGAGCAGCACGTCTGCTCATGATCGGGATCCGGCCCGGGGATTATCCGCGCTCGGGGTGGGTGCACAAGCGGCTGTGGCTGGCCGAGCACATCGCCGATCTTGCTGCTGCGGTCTCGGTGGCGAGCGCACCGTGGGTGACCTGGTATGCGAAGCTGTTGGGCAACCGCATCGGGCCCGATGCCGATCTGCATTCGGTGCCGCCGGTGACCGGTTTCCTCACCCTCGGCGAGGGTGCGGCGGTCGAGCCCGAGGTCGATCTCAAGGGCTGGTGGGTCGACGGCGATCTGCTGCGCATCGGACGCATCGATATCAGTCGCAATGCCACGATCGGTGCCCGGTCGACGCTCATGCCCGGCGCCGAGGTGGGCGTCGGGGCCCTCATCGAAGCCGGATCCGCAGTGACCGGACGGGTGCGGAAGAATCAGATCTACTCGGGTTCACCGGCCGTGCGCGTCGGAAAGGCGAAGAAGTCCTGGCCTGCTCCCCCGCCCAGGCGGCGTCTGCCGTTCCTGTTCTATGCCGTCGGCTCCCAGATCAATGCGCTTCTGCCGTATTTCGCTGTGGTGCCCGGCGTCGCCTTGATGTTCGCGCTGTCCGGGATCGAGGTCGTCGAGTCGCCATGGCTGCTGGTGGCGTGGTCACCGGTCGTGGCCTGTCTGTGGTTCTTCACCACTGCCCTGTTCATCCTCATCGCGGTGCGGATCCTGGCGATCGGCATGGAAGAGGGAGAGTTCCCCGTCCGCTCGGCCCGCGGATATCGGGTATGGGCGACGGAGCGGCTGCTCGACATGGCCCGCGACCTGCTGTTCCCGCTGTACGCGTCGATGCTCACCCCGTGGTGGCTGCGCCTCCTCGGTGCGAAGGTGGGTCCCGGCACGGAGATCTCGACGGTCGTCTTCGTTCCGAAGATGACGACGATCGCGGCCGGTGCCTTCCTCGCCGATGACACGATGGTCGCCAGCTACGAGCTCGGCCACGGCTGGATGCGGGCCGGGCGCGCGAAGGTCGGCAAACGTGCTTTCCTCGGCAACTCGGGAATCGCCTCCCCCGGTCGCAGGGTGCCGAAGAACTCGCTGGTTGCGGTGCTGTCGGCGGCGCCGGCGAAGGCGAAGAAGGGTTCGTCGTGGCTCGGTTCTCCTCCGGTGCAGCTGCGCCGCGCCGCCGTGGAATCCGACGAGTCGCTCACCTACGCCCCGACCTTCGGGGTCAAGGCCGCCCGTGCCTTCTGGGAGACTCTGCGGATCGTCTCGATCATCGCCGGCGGTGTGCTCATCACCGCAGTCGTGCTCACCATCTGGCTCTTCCTCGGTCTGCCGGGCGGGGTGGCGGCTCAGTCGACGACGTTCCTCGCCTCCGTGCTGCTGGCCCTGCTCACCTCGGGGATCGTCATGATGGCTGCCGGTGCCGTGGCGGCGGGACTGGCCGTGGCTGCGAAATGGATCCTCGCCGGTCCGATCCGGCCCGGGGAGCATCCGCTGTGGTCGTCATTCATCTGGCGCAACGAGGTCGCCGACTGCTTCGTCGAACTCGTGGCCGCCCCCTGGTTCGCCCGGAACGCCGTGGGCACGCCGGCGATCGTGTGGTACCTGCGGGCGATGGGTGCGAAGATCGGGCACGGCGTGTGGTGTGAGTCCTACTGGCTGCCGGAGGCCGACCTCGTCGATCTCGGAGACAACTCGACTGTCAACCGCGGCTGTGTGGTCCAGACTCACCTGTTCCATGATCGGGTGATGAGCCTTGATACCGTTCAGCTCGATCCCGGTGCCACCTTGGGGCCCAACAGCGTCATCCTCCCGGCCTCCACGCTGGGCGAGAACGCCACGGTGGGAGCGACGTCGCTGGTCATGCGCGGCGAATTCGTGCCGGCCCATGCCTACTTCAGCGGCAATCCTGTCATACCCTGGGTGGATGCCCCAGAACTTCCCTCACTCGAAGAAGAAGGCCGCGACGAAGACGGCCGCGACGACGCCGGCGGAAGTGCGGCCGACGGCGACCGATCGAGCCGATCGCATGCTTGATTCCTATACCCAAGGCGTCGGCAACGCGGACCTTCACATCGACCACTACGATCTCGACCTCGACTATCGGATCGGTCCGAATCGGCTCTCCGCCAGGGCGGTGCTCAAGGGCCGTGTCCTCGCGGACACTTCGTCGATCATCCTCGATCTCACGGGTCTGCGGGTGACGAAGGCCAGCGTCAACGGCAAGAAGGTCCGCTTCTCCGCACGAGGGAAGAAGCTGCGGCTGACGACCCCGGCGCTGAAGAGCGACCAGCCGGTGGTCATCGACATCAGCTACACGGGCAATCCGGAACCGGCAATCGGCACCTGGGGCGACGTCGGCTGGGAGGAGCTCGAAGACGGAGTGCTCGTGGCCGGTCAGCCCGTCGGCGCCTCGACCTGGTTCCCGTGCAACGACCATCCCTCGAACAAATCCCAGTACAGGGTCTCCGTGCTCGTCGAGTCCGAGTACACGGTGGTGTCCAATGGGTCGCTGACGAAGAAGACCCGCAAGGCCGGGCGGACCCGCTGGACGTATGAGTCGACGACTCCCCTGGCGACCTACTTGGCGACGGTGCAGATCGGTCGCTACAAGTACGGACAGATCCCGCTGAGTTCCGGTGCGACGAGGTTCGGTGCTGCGATGCGGGGGGCTGCGAAGGATGCCGTTGCCGGCTCTGCCCGCGATGCTCTGTCGAGCGCTGTCCGAGGAGTCGCCGGTGCTGCCGGCAAGGACGTGTCTGTTCACGATTCTTCGGGGAAGCGAACGACGCACAGCCGCACCGAGTCCCCTGTTCCCCTCGGCGTCTATGCCGATGATCATTGGGATGTGGCAGTCGAGCGCCTCGGCGTCCAACACGGAATGATGAACCTGTTCATCGACCGCTTCGGTCCCTACCCGTTCGAGGTCTATGACGTGGTCGTGACCGATGACGTGCTCGAGATCCCGCTCGAGTCGCAGCCGCTGTCCGTGCTCGGGCCCAACCACTTGGGTCCCGAGTGGGAAGCCGAGCGCCTCGTCGCCCACGAGATGGCGCACCAGTGGTTCGGAAACTCGCTCACGCCGTCCCGATGGAGGGACATCTGGCTCAACGAGGGCTTCGCCTGCTATGCGGAGTGGCTGTGGTCGGAGGAGTCCGGACGTGCAAGTGCCGATGAACGTGCGCGACAGTGGTGGGAGGAGCTGTCCGCTCAGCCGCAGGACATCATGCTCGGCGATCCGGGTGGGCCGGACATGTTCGACGACCGCGTGTACAAGCGCGGTGCCCTGTGCCTGCATGCCCTGCGCCTCGAGCTCGGCGATGCGGAGTTCTTCACCGCTGTCGGCGAGTGGACCAAGCGGTACCGCCATTCGTCGGTGAGCACCGAGGAGTTCATCCGCTGCATCTCCGAGGTGGCAGACCGTGACATCGCCGAGGTGGTCCGCCCCTGGCTCGAGGAGCTCGAACTTCCGGAGCTTCCGTAAAGAGGTCAGGGACCTGAGGAGCTGACTGCGCCTCAGCCGAGCTTGCGCACGAGCACGTCCGAGTCGCCGTTGCGTCCGACGGACACGAATCCGTGATCGGTGTAGAGTTTCGCCGCACCGTTGCCGTCCTCGACGGACAGGCTGACGGCGGGAAAGCCGCTCATCCGCGCCAGCGCACAGACCGTGTCGAGAAGGGCGCCGCCGATTCCCTGCCCCTGGTGGTCAGGCAGCACTGCCATCGAGAGTTCAGGAATGTCGGCTGCGACCCAGCCGTAGCCGGTGAAGGGCATCTGCTCATCCGACGGCGTCAGATCGGCGGTTGCTGACTCAGCGGCTGCCGGCTCAGCGGCTGCGTTGTCTGCGTCTGCGGCCCCGTCGGTGTCGGTGCCGGCCGGTACACCTGAACCTGAGCCGGCCCCAGACCCAGCCCCAGCCTCACCCTCGGGCACGACTTCGCTGCGGACCACCTCGGTGCCGGTCTTGTCCAGGGCTGCGGCGAAGTCTCCGCCCACCTTTTCGTCGGCCCTCCCGACGACGTCGTCGATATCGGCCAGGCGCACCCAGGCGAGTCCGACGATCGGTGACTGCGCATCGGCTTCGGCGTGCGCGGCGACGGCGATATCTCCCTCGCGTCCCCAGCCGCGGTAGTAGAAGACGGCATCGCTGCGGTATCGGAGGTCCTCGAGTTCGATTCGGGGCCTATCCATTGACCAGTTGAAGCACAGATCGAGGAAGGGCAGGAAGGTCTCGTCATCGGTCTCGGCCGGGAGCGGACGGATCCGTCCGCGCAGAGCGGCGGCGGCCGCCTCGGCGGAGGTGTTCTGCGGATCAGCGGAAGTGTCCTGCGGATCGGCGGAGGTGTTCTGCGAATCATGAGCGTCAGTGTGTGCAGCGTTCATGAGATTCCTTTCTCGACGGCGCGTTCGATCCACGCCCGGTTGCGTACTCGCCAGCCCAGTGTCAGGGCGCGGAAACCGACGAATCCGATGCAGAAGCCGGCCCAGAGCCCGGGTGCTCCCGGCCAGATGTTGATGATCGGGATGAGCAGAATCGCGTATCCGATCACAGCGACCAATTGTGCCAGAGCCAGATATTTCGCGTCCTCAGCTCCCATGAGCACTCCGTCGAGGACGAAGACGTACCCTGCGATCGGCATGCTGAGGGCGAGGACCGGTAGGAGTGCGGCCAGGACCGACACCACAGCCGGGTCGGAGGCGAAGGCGCGAGGGATGGTTCCGGAGCCCGCGAACAGGACGACGCCGACGACGATGCCGAAGACGATTCCCCACAGGCACAGGCGGCGGTTGATCGCGGCGACCGCCTCGGTGTTCTTCGCCCCCAGCTCGAGGCCGATCATCGCCTGGCCCGCGATGGCCAAGGAATCGAGGGCGAGGGCGAGAGCGAAGAAGATGCTCTGAGCGACCTGGATCGCGGCGAGATCGGTCGTGCCCATCGCCGTGGCCAGGAAGACGAGGAGGATGAGGGCAGCGCGCAGCGAGGCATTGCGCACCAACAGCCATCCGGAAGTCTTCGCCGAGGTGAACACGCCTGTCCAGTCGGGGCGGATGCTGGCGTGGAGGCGACGAGCCGCGCGGATGGAGATGGTGAGGTAGACCGCGCACATTCCGGCCTGCGCGATGACAGTGCCCATCGCCGATCCTGCGACCCCCATGTCGAGTCCGTAGATGAAGATGGCGTTGAGTCCGATATTGGCGATGCACCCGGCGGCCGCGACGAGCAGCGGGGTCTTCGTGTCCTGGAGTCCGCGCAGCAGTCCGGTGGCCGCGATGACCATGAGCATGAATGGCAGCCCCCACCATGAGATCGCCAGGTAGGAGTGTGCGCCCGCGGTAATGATGGGATCCGGGTCGAAGGCTTCGATCGCTGTATTCAGCAGGGGCAGCCCGATGATGATGAGCAGGACGGAGGTGCCCAGAGCCAGCCAGATTCCGTCGAATCCGGCCGTGATCGCGCCCGGCCGGTCCCCCGATCCCATCCGTTTCGCCACCCGCGGCGTCGTAGCATAGGCGAGGAAGATCATCAGACCGAGCACCGTCTGCAGGATCGTCGAGGCGATCGCCAGCGATCCCAGGGCACCGGCACCGAGGTGGCCGACCATGGCCGTGTCCGTAAGCAGGAAAATGGGTTCGGCGATCAGGGCTCCGAGTGCGGGAAGGGCCAAACGGAGAATGTCTTTGTCGATCGCTGCCACGTCCCCGATTCTAGCGAACCGGGGCGCCGGGGACGGTTTCGCAGGAATGCTGCAGCGGGGACGCGAGTTCAGGCCGGATCGCAATGTCGTGTCAGTGCCGAACTGTAGAGTCGGATGACAAACAGATCAGTGACCGACCCGACTCAAACTAAAAATATTCTACGCACCACTATCGATAGTAAGTTCGATTTGCAATCGAATTGTGACATTCAATTCATTCTGTGGATCGTATAATTGAGATAGGCGACATCCCCAACCAACAACTTCCACAGAGGCGTGGAGAGGTGAGAGACCGATGAAGAACATCGGAGACAGCGACGGACAGGCATTCGGTCTGCCCACTGCTCCCCCTGCAGGGGCTGACCGTCGAGCTCTGTCCCAGTTCCACCGTGCTCACGGACGTCGCATGGAGATCGCCGAGGAGAATGAGCTTGTCGACCTGCTGAGCACCTATGCGCAGAGCAGCCTCGCCCAGGTCAATTCCTTCATCGCCACCAGCCATGTCGTGGCCCAGGATGTCGCCTACGCTCTGGGGCTCATGGGCACTCGGCTCGATACGGTCTACGAATTCGCATCTTTTACCAGAACCGCTGCCCGGCACCGTCTGCCCGAGGGCAAGGGAGTCGATCGTGAGTCCGACGGCGACGACTGCATCGTCGTCGTTGCTGACGACGACGCATTCTCGTCGACCAGAACCTGGACCCGAAGAGAGACACGTGCATGGACCCAGGCAGTGGCCGCTGTCGAGGCCGAAACCGGGAGGAAGATCAACGCAGACAAAGGACCGAAGAAGGACCGCGCTGCCGGTCGCCGCACTCGTCGCGTGAAGAAGCTGGCAAAGCAGCTGCTGACCGACCCCGCTCTGCTGCCTGACTTTCCCGGCTACGACCCGAAACTGACGTTCTTCACGTGGCTGCGCGGCAGCATCGAACCGACCGAGGCCGGGGTCTATTCGAGTCTCCTCGGCGCAACGACGAGTAACTCGCTCAGGCATATGACCTCGTCGATGACGCTGACCCAGGGACTTCCGAAGTTCCTCAAGCGATGCCTCGATGGGGACTTCACGATCGAGCACGTCGATTGTGTCACTCGCGCATGCCGTGACCTGCACTTCGAGCACCTGCCGGAGTTCGACGATTACCTGGCGCACAGACGCGCCGACATCACGATCGAGACGTTCAAGCGCTCGGTCGCCTTGAAAATCGCGGTAATCCAACCGGCCGAGGACACTCTGAAGAGTGTTTCACTGTGTCGTCGGGTCGATTTCAGCAGCGGCGACGATGGGACTGCGTACCTCACCCTGACCGGGCCCGCACCGGAGCTTCAAGCGTGCTTCAGAAGGCTCGACGCCTTTGCCCGAGCAGTGCATAAGAGCAATACGAATGCGTTCTCAGGTCAGTTGAAGGCTGGAGACTGCTTTGATGAGGAGCGTACGATCTCGGCTCTCATGTTCGACATCCTCACGCGCACGCGTCCGCAGCTGAAGCTGCGCATCATCAGCACGAACGACGCCGACAACTCGTCGACAAGCACCGATTTCCCTCTCGACGGCCTCTTCGCCGGACCCGACGGCACCCCGATGCACGAGGGTGAGTCCCTGCTCGACTACATCGAGCGGGTATTCGACGACATGGACAAGACCGGCTGCCAAACACAGGCTCAACCTGTGCCAACCGATTCGGAAACCTCCGCGCAAGATGACTCCACCACCGATGCACCCACCACACCGGCCGACCGCGTCTTCGAATCCCAGTTGCTCGAGGCCATCCTCAGCAGCAACAGCGCCACAGACCGCGACAAGGTCGACGCGCTCTCAACTTTCATCGGATCGCGTGCCGGCGGAGCTCGCCCCGCAGCTGAGGGCACCGGAGCAGAGACAGCCGGAGCAATCGATGCTTTCGGCAATCCCATCCTCGACGCCGGCGAGCGCCGCATCAGTTTCGAGTTCCTGCTTGATATGCCGACCAGTGAGTATTGGCTGGCAAATCAGGCCAGCACCTTCATCACAGTTCCTATGTTGACACTGCTCAGCCAATTCCAGTCGGAAGACGACAGCGTTCCGCCACCTACCGCCGATCCCCCGGGCGCGCCGCCGCCGACAAACGATCCCCCGGGCGCGCCGCCGCCGACAAACGATCTGCCGGGTCCACCGCCACTGAGCACCGATCCCCCTGATGCGCCACTGCCGCCCATGGGTTCCCCGGACCTGCCAGCCACTGCCGAACCACCGACAGCACCGACCGACTCAAACACACCGGCTACAGGACCTGACGGACCGCTGACCTCAAATGAGGTGTGCGATCTGGCGGGCATGCTTCCAGATGGGGCACCGATTCCCGCCGACATGGCACGGCGGGTCGCAGGATACTCCACCACCTGGACCCGGCTGCTGACCGACCCTGCGACAGGAACACCGGTCGATGCGAAGGCAACGTCATACGCCATTCCCAACAGCGTACGCAAAACTCTCGTCGCTCAGTTCGTGACGTGCACCTTCCCCGGGTGCACCCAGCCCGCTGAAGTGACAGAGGTGGACCACATCGACCCGTTCAACCACTCCGACCCGACCCAGGGTGGTCTTACCCGCTTCGGAAATCTCCATTGCCTGTGCAAAGCCCACCACATGCAGAAGACCAACGGCAGTTTCGACGTGCGGATGGCCGAACCCGGCCACCTGGAGTACGTCTTCCGCAAGGGCGTCACCGTGGAGGTCGTCTCACCGGACAACCCGATCAGCGTCGAGCATGCCCGGCTGTTCCTCGAACGGTTCGGCAGGGGCCTCTCCCGCATGGGACGACCAGCACCGGAGGAGCTGAGCACAGAGGGTCCTCTGACCCGCGAAAGCGCTCCAGCAGCCGAGCACGAGTCCGGCAGCGGTCCTGGGCCCAACAGTGATCCTGGGTCCGGCAGCGGTCCTGGGTCCGGCAGCGATCTTGAGTCTGGCGCCGAGACGTCGTCTGCACACAGCGGCGATGGACACAGCGGCGATGCAAACACCGCTGATCACGCGCCCGGCGATCGGAAGCGAGCACGGGAATGCCCTGAACCGGCCGCGGCCGACGGATCCCCTGGCTGGAGGGAGCTCACCGCCGAGGACCTCTTCGCTTTCACACCCACTCCTGCGCCGAGCAGTTCCGGCACCACATCTGGCACCGCGCGTACAGACGAGGACAACGCCGAACTGCGCAGCTGGTTCTGGGACAACGGCGAACCTCCACCGTTCTGAGACGACTCCGACAACCCCGCAATGCCCTGAGGCAAGTCCTCTCAACCCGAGAGTCGTCGGTCTCCACATCGACGGAGCACGCAGAAAGGGCCGGCGATTCTCGGTCAGAATGACCAGAGAATCGCCGGCCTTCCGTTCCTGCTGAGCTGCCGGCGGAATGCCTCAGCAGACCTCGAACAGTCCGGCTGCGCCTTGGCCGCCGCCGATGCACATCGTGACGACGACATACTTCACTCCGCGGCGACGTCCCTCGATGAGAGCGTGTCCGACGAGGCGAGCACCGGTCATCCCATATGGATGTCCGACGGAGATTCCGCCGCCGTCGACGTTGTACTTCTCCGGGTCGATGCCGAGCCGGTCACGGCAGTACAGTGCCTGCACGGCGAACGCCTCGTTGAGTTCCCACAGCCCGATGTCATCGACCGACAGACCATGAGTCTTCAGCAGCTTCGGAATGGCGAACACCGGTCCGATGCCCATCTCGTCCGGCTCGCAGCCGGCCACGGCCATGCCGCGATAGATGCCCAACGGTTCGAGTCCGCGGCGGCTGGCTTCATCGCTCGACATGACCACCGAAGCGGAGGCTCCGTCGGAGAGCTGAGAGGCATTGCCCGCGGTGATGCTCGGAACCTTCGACGCCACACCGGGTTCGAGAACCGGATTGAGTCCGGCGAGGCTTTCGATCGTCGTCGACGGCCGGTTGCCCTCGTCGGCTTCGAGAAGCACATCCTGACGCGAAGTCTCCTTCGTCTCCTTGTCGACGACGACCTTCGTCGTCGGCAGAGGCACGATCTCGTCATCGAACCGTCCGGCCTCCTGAGCAGCGGCGGTACGCTGCTGCGAAGACAAGGAGTACTCGTCCTGAGCCTCACGGCTGACGCCGTAACGTTCGGCCACGACCTCGGCCGTGGCCAGCATCGGGTAGTAGATGCCCGGGATGCGCTCCACGAGCCACGGATCCTTGGCCCGGAACGTGTTCATCTTGTCATTCTGGACCAGCGACACCGACTCCACGCCACCGCCGACGGCGATCTCCTGGCCGTCGAAGAGGACCTGCTTCGCCGCGGTCGTAATGCCCATCAGCCCGGAAGCGCACTGCCTGTCGATCGACATGCCTGGAACCGTCACAGGAAGACCGGCTCGCAGCGCTGCCTGTCGAGCGACATTCGTCCCTTGGCTGCCCTGCTGCAGAGCAGCACCGAAGACGACGTCCTCGACCTCACCGCCTTCCAGACCGGCGCGCTCCACGGCATGCTTGATGGCGTGGCCGGCCAACTCCTGAGCTTGGGTGTCGTTGAAGGCACCACGGTAGGCCTTGCCGATCGGCGTGCGAGCCGTCGACACAATCACTGCTTCTCTCATGGGTCTCACCTTTCAAAGATGTTCGTGAACTCGTCGTGAGGACGGTGGCGATCAGTCCTTCGGACCGCCGGCGACGTAGATGACCTGACCGGAGACGAATCCGGCGCCCTCGGAGGCGAGGAACGACGCGGTGTGGGCGATGTCCTCGGGCTTGCCCGATCGTGCCACGGGAATCTGCTGGACAGAGGCTTCGACGAACTCCTCGAAGCCCATGCCTACGCGCTCGGCGGTGGCCTTGGTCATGTCGGTTTCGATGAAGCCGGGAGCGATGGCGTTCGCGGTGATGCCGAACTTGCCGAGCTCGATCGCCCAGGTCTTCGTGATGCCCTGGATGCCCGCCTTAGCAGCGGAATAATTCGTCTGTCCGCGGTTGCCCTGAGCCGAGGTCGACGACATCGAGATGATGCGACCGAACTTCTCTTCGACCATGTAGGACTGCACGGCCCGCGCCATGAGGAACGCTCCCCCGAGGTGGACGGAGAGAACCTTGTTGAACTCCTCGTGAGTCATTTTGAACAGGAGGTTGTCACGCAGGATACCTGCGTTGTTGACCAGAACGGTCGGCGCGCCGAGGGTCTCGGCGACCTGCTTGACCGCAGCGTTGACCGAGTCTTCGTCAGAGACATCGGCTTCGAGGCCGAGCGCTTCGCCGCCGGCTTCCTTGATGGCGGCAACGGTCTCATCGGTGGGGCCCATATCAAGAACGGCGACCTTGAGTCCGTCGGCTCCGAGTCGCTTGGCGATGGCGGCTCCGATGCCGCGGCCTCCACCTGTGACGATTGCTGTACGAGTCATGAACAAGCTCCTAAAGATGATGTTGCGTCATTGCCGTGGGGAACCGAGTCTGCAACTGCGGTTCGCGCCCGCATCGGACCTGATGTGACACAGATCTCGCAGGCAGTAATGCCCACTGTAGACCAATTCCGTCACTGAACGATTGTTTGCTCACCTTTCAGACAGATAGCCGCCTCGAACATGTCAGCGACCCGAAACAGCTCTTGACGATTCTGCGCGCATGTCGCGCGACCTCGCCTTATGTTCTCCAAGCCAGGTCCGATCTCGAAGATTATCGAACGTTCAAAAATCTAGCTCAAAACCATTGACTTCACCAGAGTGATTTGGAAGTGTTCACATCAGTCGAAGTCCATTACGGATTGCCGACGACTCCGAGCACCGTCACTGCCGACGGCTCGGGCAACGTGTGGAGCAAACGTGTTCCAAGAGCTTTTCAAAGGAGAAAAGATGAACTCTGTCTCGCGAAGTCGCCGCCGCAGACTTTCGGCAGCCGCAATCATGGGTGCCATCGCATTGACCGCCACAGCGTGTGGAGGCGGTGGTGGCTCGGGTGAGGGCGACACGGTTGTCATCGGCTATACCGGACCGCTCAGCGGAGGTGGCGCCGCTTACGGTGAGAACGTGAAGATCGGTCTCGAAATGGCCATCGACGATCTCAATGCAGACGGCGTAGAGGTCGACGGCAATCCCGTGACACTCGAGCTGAAGTCCCTCGACGACAAATACGCACCATCCACCGCCGCAAGCAATGCTCAACGACTGGCCGATCAGGACAAGGCCCCGGTGGTCGTCTCCCCGAACGCCGGAGCGATCAAGGCGATTCAGCAGATCAACAGCGGCAGGTCGAACTTCCTCATCTCCGCCTACACCTCTGACCCGGCGATCGTGCAGGCCGACAACCCTCTGACGATGATGATTCCTCCGAACTTCGAGTCCTATGCCGAGGAATTCTCCGAAACTGCCATGGAGCACGGAGGCAAGAAGCTCGCTCTGCTAGGTACTCAGAGTGAGTACGGACAACAGTGGACCAAGTCGATCAAGGATGCCTGGAGTGAAGCCGGCGGGAAGATCGGCGGCGACAACAGCGTCGACTACGCCACCGTGTCCGACTTTGCGGGCCCCGTCTCGAAAGCCCTGTCAGAGAAGCCCGACGCCATCTTCGTCGGCGGACCGTCCCAACCGACAGCACTGATCATGGAAGAAGCTCGAAAGCAGGGCTTCAAGGGCAGCTTCCTCGTCATGGACCAGGCGAAACTGGATGAAATGGCCACGGTGACGAAGCTCGACAATCTCAAGAATTCGGTCGGTGTCCTGCCAGTCTCCGAATATGAGGATCCCGGTACCGAGGACTTCCTGAAGAAATTTGCTGAGAAGGCCGGAGAGAAGAAGGTCCCGACCAGTGAAACGGCACTGAACTACCAGGGAATTGCGATCATCGCGAAGGCGATGGAGACTGCGGGGACAACGGATGACCCCGAGAAGATCCGCGAAGCCATCAGCGAGGCACTGCCTGAGGTCGATGACAAGTACAAGGTCAATGGCTTCCCCGACGAGATCACAGAACAGGGCCACCTCCTCAACCCGAATCTGGAAGCAACCTTTCTCAATGAGGACGGCAAATACACCAAGGTGCCGATCGAACAGGTATCCGACGACAAGTAATCTCCGTCAGCGGCTGTTCTGGAGGTGAGGCGCATCGGTGCGCCTCACCCGGGCCGCACTCATGCCTGCAGAGGACCCGAAAATCATGACCCTCTTCATCCAACAACTCTTCAACGGCCTCGCGCTGGGCGGTGTCTACTGTCTCGCTGCGATCGGGCTGACATTGGTATTCGGAGTGCTGCGCATTCCCAACCTGGCTCACGGTGCGCTGTATATGCTCGGCGCCTACATCACCTACTTCTTCCTGACAACCGTCGGCGTTCCCTATATCGCCGCAATCGGCATCGCTGCGATCATGCTCTTCATTGTCGGAGTCGGTCTCGAGCGCCTCGTCTTCCACCCCTTGCGCAACTCCCCACACACTCACCACATGATCGCGGCCGTCGGTGCGATGTTCTTCTTCCAAGCACTGGCCCAAGCGATCTGGGGCGCTGACTTCCGCCGCATGGACACACCGATCACTGGCGAACTCCGCATTCTCGGCGCCGAGATCTCTGCGCAGCGAATCGTCATCATCGTCACCGCTGTGATCGTCTTGGCGCTGTTGGCGCTGTTCATCAAGCGGTCTATCCATGGCCAGACGATCGAAGCGATCGAACAGGACCGCGTCGGTGCATCGCTGGTCGGCATCAACCCGTCCATGGTGTCGATGCTGACACTGGGTCTGTCCGCCCTCCTGGCCACCATCGCGGCGGGCCTCGTCGCACCGATCAATCTTCTGTCCCCGACGATGGGCGACGCACTCAATCTCAAGGTATTCGCCATCATCATCCTCGGTGGTCTGGGGTCGCTTCCCGGCGCCATCGTCGGCGGTTTCGCACTTGCCATCGCAGAGACGATGACGGCGACCTACATCTCCTCCGCCGTCGGTGAGGCCGTGGCATTCATCGTTCTCGTCGCTGTGCTGGCCATCAAGCCGAACGGACTGTTCACGAAGGCGGTGCAGCGATGAACTCGATGAAGAATCCTCGAATCTTAGGCACCATCGCCGTCATCATCCTGCTCGGCCTGACGCCTCTGGCCTTTGCACAGGAGAACTACGCGATGCGAGTGATCACCGTGGGCATGTGTGCGGCGATCGCTGTCTACGGCCTCAACATCATCCTCGGTTTCACGGGACAGCTGAACCTGGCTCAAGGCGGGTTCTTCGGAATCGGCGCCTATGGAGTCGGGCTGCTCACCACCGATTACGACTGGAGCTTCTGGGCAGCCTTCGTCGTGTCCGTCATCGGGACCGCGGTGATCGGCTACCTCTGCGGGCTGATCGCCCTGCGGACCAAGGATGAGTACTTCGCCATCTTCACGATGGCCATCGGCTTCATCATCTTCCTCGTCATCAGTCGCTGGGAGCCCGTCACTCATGCCCATTCCGGGGTCAACAATGTGAAATTCCCCGAAGGCGGAGGGGTCATCGACTTCGAATCTCCGGTCGCGATGTTCTACCTGGTGTTCACAATCCTGCTCATCTGTGTCTACACGACCTATGCGATCAGGCGTTCAAGCGTAGGCCGCACACTGCTGACCATCAGGACCAGCGAAGACCTGGCGGATGCGATCGGAGTGCGCGTCGGCTTCAGCAAACAGCTCGCGTTCGCCGCCTCGGCTGTCTTCGGCGGAGTCGGCGGCGGCCTCTACGCAACCGTGGTCGGTTTCATCGGACCCGATGCGGCATCGATCGACAAGACCTTCGAATTCCTCATGTTCATTCTCGTCGGAGGCATGGGCACTGTCGCGGGTCCTCTGCTCGGAAGCATGATCGTGACCTTCCTGTTCGAACTCTTCCAGGACTTCCAGGCCTATCGATTCATCGTGCTGGGTCCCATCATCGTCGCCCTCGTGATCTTCGCGCCGCGGGGAATCGTCGGATACCTCGGCGGATTCGTCGACAGACGCAACCGACGGCGCAGGGTGGAGGAAGCCCGTGGTGCCGACGACGATCTCGATTCGACAGGTGCTTCGACCTCCGGCGGAACAGGCGACCACCGTGCACGGAACGCCGCCGACGGGATCGAATCGGGTGTCGGCCGGACCGGAGGCACCCCCTCTTCCGAGGAGACGAAATGACAATGCTTGAAATACGAGACCTCGGTAAGCGCTTCGGCGGGCTCGATGCGGTCAAGGACGTCAGTCTGGACGTCGAGGCGGGGCAGATCACCGCAGTCATCGGTCCCAATGGAGCAGGCAAGTCAACGCTGTTCAACCTTGTCCATGGTTTCTATCGGCCCACAGCCGGGACCATCAGCTTCAAGGGTGAGGACATCACACATTCGTCCCCGCACCGGACTGTGGCCGGCGGCATTGCCCGCACATTCCAGACAACGAACCTGTTCGATGACAGCACTCTGTTGGAAAACGTCTTGGCCGGTCGAATCGTCCGCTCGAAATCCAACGTCTTCGACGCGGTCTTCCACACGCCTCGCCATCGTCGTGAGTCACGCGTCAACGAAGACAAGGCGATGGAGGCTCTTGAGTTCTGCGGGGTCGCGGAATATCGGCACGATCTGGCGTCCAATGTTCCGCAGGAGGTGCAGAAGCGCACCGCAGTGGCTATGGCGTTGGCCACTGAGCCCGAGCTGCTGCTGCTCGACGAACCCGCCGGCGGCATCCCCGAAGAGGAGACCGTCGATTTCGGCAACCTCATTCGGTCGTTGCCACAGCGAGGCGTTTCCGTCCTCCTCGTCGAACACAAGATGACGATGATCATGGACCTCGCGGACACGATCCTCGTCCTCGACCACGGGCAGAAGCTGGCGCTCGGCGCACCGGCCGAGATCCAAACGAACCCGGACGTCATCCGTGCCTATCTCGGTTCGACAGCACAGGAGGAGAACTGATGCTCACGCTCGACAATGTCAGCACCGGGTACGATGCCACGAACGTTCTCCACGGGGTGAGCATTACGGCGAATCCAGGAGAGCTCACCGTGGTCCTCGGAGCGAATGGATCGGGCAAGACGACACTCTTCAGAACCATCAGCGGACTGATGCGTGTCCGTGCCGGGTCGATCACCTATGAGGGTCGTCAGCTGCAACGAGCCCGCCCGAATGCCATCGTCAAAGCCGGTATCGCGCACTGCCCGGAAGGTCGCCATCTGTTCGGCAAGATGTCGGTGGAGAAGAATCTGCGTCTGGGGTCGTATCCTCACCGGAACAGATCGCGAACAGAAGAGGTCTACGCTGAGGTACTCGATATGTTTCCGATCCTCAAAGAGAAGGCGAAGCATCCGGCAGGCTCCCTGTCCGGCGGACAGCAGCAGATGGTCGCAATCGGACGAGCATTGATGTCCGACCCGAGCCTGCTGATCCTGGATGAGCCGTCGATGGGCCTGGCTCCCATCGTCGTCGAGCAGGTGCTCGAGTCCGTCGCTCAGATCAATCGAAAGGGCATCGGCGTCCTGCTCAGCGAGCAGAATGCGAAGGCGTCACTGGCGATCGCCCACAGAGGATACGTCCTTGCGGAGGGGCGGATCGTTCTCGCTGACGATGCTTCCCGGCTGCTCGACAACCCCGAGGTTCAGGCGGCCTACCTCGGGCTCTGACGAGTGGACGCCTCCCATTCGTACAGGGAGACTGCGCAGAACTGAAATCTCGCCGAGGCGGCCCGGCCACCTCGGCGAGATTTCGCTGAATTGATCGTTCCGAACGTCCAGAACGGTCAGTCACACTCATTCGATTCGGTTGGGCGTGCCCGGCCGTCTCACTCATCCTGGAACCGGGAGACGTCCCCGGCTCCGACGCGAGCCACCTCGGGGTATCGCCCGGTGAAGTCGATGACCGAGGTCGGCACGACTCCGGGGACACCGGATTCGACGACGATGTCGAGGTCGTTGCCGAGCTGGTCCATGACATCCTCGGCGTGAGTCAGCGGATCCTCATCGCCGGGCAGCAGCAGCGTCGAGGACAGGATCGGCTCCCCCATCGCCTCGACGAGGGCGAGTGCCGTGACGTTCTGCGGAATCCGAGCACCGACCGAATGCTTCTTCGGATGCATCATCCGGCGCGGAACTTCCTTCGTCGCCTTCATGATGAACGTGTACGGCCCCGGCGTCATCGATTTGATGGCTCGGAAATCGGAATTGTCGACGATGACGAACTGGCCCAGCTGAGCGAAGTCATGGCACATCAGCGTGAAGTGGTGCTTCGAACCGAGGTGCCGGATGCGGGTGATCCGCTCGATGCCTTCTTTGTTGTCCAAGGCGCAGCCGAGGGCATAACAGGAATCAGTCGGATAGGCGATCAGGCCACCGCTCCTGAGTGACTCAGCGGCCTTCTCGATCAGTCGGTCCTGCGGGTTCTCCGGATGGATATTCAGTAGTGTCGCCATACTTCATGCTAACCACTCTGCCGTCACAGTGCGAGGGGTTGACGGACAAGTGCCCGGCAATGCGCAAACGGTGGGCTCTTCGAGCCGAAACCTTTCGGCGGCGTCGGGACTGTCCGTCAGACTCCCAGACCGAGCAAGAGGTATTGATCAGTCCGCCGTCATTGGCTTCTTCAGGCCCTTGACCAGGTCGGCTCGGCCGGTGCGCGGATCGGAGGCGAGAAGGATATTGACCCACCTGGCTCTGGGATCCGCGTCGACCAGCAGAGCCTTGATGAGCAGTGTCGCCGGCAGTGCGAGCAGGGCGCCGAGCCAACCGAGGATCCACACCCAGAACAGCAGTGACAGGAAGGAGATCAGCGGGGTCACCCCCACCGACTCACCTGTGAACTTCGGCTGGATGATCGCCTGGATGACGAAGTTGAGCACGCTGTAGGCGATGACCACCCACAGGGCCGACTGCCAGCCGCTATCGACCAGCGCCAGCAGGGCCGGTGGGACGAGACCGATGACGAAGCCGATATTCGGGATGTAGTTCGTCAGGAATGCGAGCACTCCCCACACCCAGATGAGCGGGACGTCGATGATCGCCAAGGCGATGACATCGAGGAACGCGACTATGAGGCCGAAGACCGTCGCCACGACCCAATAGCGGCGGACACCGCTGGCGAAGTCGCCGATCGACGCCGACAGCGAGGGCTTCACATCGAGCAGCATCGCCATCCGCTTGTCTATGCCCATCGAATCCATGGCCACGAAGAACACCGCCATGATCACCGTGGTCAGCAGGCCCGCAACCGACGACAGGTTCGTCAGCAGCGGGTAGACGGCGTCGAGGACGGAGCGGACGTCGAATGCCGAGAGCTGCTGCTGGATCACCGAGGATGTCACCCCGATGTCCGACAGCAGCGCCAGAGTGCTCTGGTAGGTGGCCACGAGTTCGTTGCTGTAGCTGGGGATGAGGATGACGAGCTCGGCGACAGACCATGCTGTGAGGCCGAAGAACGCGAAGATCATGCACAGCACGAGCACGACCGAGATGCACGCCCCGATCGCCCGCGGCACCTTGATCCTGGTGAGCAGCCGCTGCACCGGGTAGACGACGATGTAGAAGTTGAGCGCGAGGAACACCGGAGCCACGATGTCCTGGAGTCCGCGGAAGAACATCAGCGCGTACGCCAGCCCTGCCAGCGTCACCGCGATCATCAGCGCTCGCGCCGGCGGCCGCGCATGCCAGGGGGGTGCCTCGCCGGCTGTGCCGGAGTCAGTGGCAGCTTCGACTCCGGGTGGTGTGCCAGTTATCGTGCCCGATTCTCTTCCGTTGGAGGTGGAACCCACCGTCTCTCTTCCGGAAGAGGTGGAACCCACTGT
Source organism: Brevibacterium sp. MGP-B1 (assembly GCF_057766545.1). Classification (NCBI taxonomy): domain Bacteria; kingdom Bacillati; phylum Actinomycetota; class Actinomycetes; order Micrococcales; family Brevibacteriaceae; genus Brevibacterium; species Brevibacterium sp. MGP-B1. The sequence goes on from NZ_CM173407.1 coordinate 1,661,257, forward strand.
CGCCGAGGCGGCAGAAACGGAGCCGTCCCCCGCTGAGGCGAAAGCCTGGGACGTCTCCCCCGCCGAGGCGGCGTGTCCGACCGTCCCCGACGCAGAGTCAGCGTGTGCGGACTTCGAGCCCGCCACGGGGCGCGTGTGCCCGGAATTCGATCCGGTCTCCGGCTTCGAGGACGGTGCAGGCTCGGCCGGGCGCGCGGCATCGCCGGCTGATCCGGCCGCACCGTCAGCGGCGTCCGACGCCTTCGCCTGCTCGTCCTCGTTCATTCAGCGTCCCCGACGCTTCTCACGGATGCGCATCGATACCTCGATGGGGGTGCCCTTGAAGCCGAAGGTCTCGCGCAGGCGGCGGATGATGAACCGGCGGTAACCGGGATCGAGGAAACCGGTGGTGAAGAGCACGAACTTCGGCGGACGCGACTGCGCCTGAGTGCCGAAGAGGATGCGCGGCTGCTTACCGCCGCGCACCGGGTGCGGGTTGGCCGCGACCAGCTCACCGAGGAACGCATTGAGTCGTCCCGTCGGAATACGGGTGTCCCAGCCTTCGAGAGCGGTCTCCATCGCCGGTACGAGCTTCTCCGCATGGCGTCCGGTCTTCGCCGAGATGTTCACGCGCGGTGCCCATGCCACATGGCCGAGATCCCGTTCGATCTCCCGCTCCAGATAGAAGCGACGTTCGTCATCGAGCAGATCCCACTTGTTGAACGCCAGCACCACGGCACGTCCCGCCTCGACGGCGGTCGTGACGATGCGGACGTCCTGCTCGCTCAGGGGATCCTGGACCTCCATGAGGACGAGGGCCACTTCGGCGCGTTCGAGCGCGGTCTGCGTGCGCAGCGCCGCATAGAAGTCGGCACCGCTGGCCTGATGGGCGCGACGACGGATACCGGCAGTGTCGACGAAGCGCCACTGCTTCCCGCCGAGCTCGATGAGCTCATCGACAGGGTCACGAGTGGTGCCGGCGACATTGTCCACAAGCACCCGGTCGGAGCCGATGAGCTGGTTGAGCAGGGACGACTTTCCGACGTTCGGGCGACCGACGAGGGCCACCCGACGCGGTCCTCCCTCCTCGATGCGGGTGTCGACGGCCGAGACCTCCGGCAGGATCGTGAGCACCTCGTCGAGCAGGTCGGCGACTCCCCGACCGTGCAGAGCCGAGACGGTCCACGGTTGGCCGAGGCCCAAGCCCCAGAGTTCGGCGGCCATGAGCTCGCCGCGCTCGTCGTCGACCTTGTTCGCAGCGAGCAGGACCGGCTTCTTCTTCCGGCGCAGCATCTTCACGACCATCTCATCGGTCGAGGTCGGGCCGGTCGTGGCATCGACGACGAGGAGCACGGCATCGGCCATGTCCACGGCGACCTCGGACTGGATCGCGATGCGCGAGGCCATGCCCTTCGAGTCCTGATCCCAACCGCCGGTGTCGACGAGGGTGAATTCCTTCGTATTCCACTCCGCCCGGTAGCTCACGCGGTCACGGGTGACTCCCGGAACGTCCTCGACGACGGCTTCGCGGCGGCCGAGGATGCGGTTGACCAGAGTCGACTTGCCGACGTTGGGGCGACCGACGACGGCCAGCACCGGTGCGGCGCCGAGGGCTTCGTCGTCGTCTTCATCGAAGCTGTAGGCGCGCAGCAGCGCACGGTCCTCGTCTTCGAGCTCATAGCTTTCGAGTCCGGCCTCGAGCGCGGTCGCCCGCTGCTCGGCTTCCTCGTCGCTGATGCTCTCGACACGATCGACGAGGTCTTCGTCGGGTGTCTCGTGGAATTCGGATTCGCTCATTGTGAGTCCTTCACCAGCTGCAGCACCGTCTCGACCACCTGGTCGAAGTCGATGTCGCTGGTATCGAGTGTGAACACTCCGTCGGCGGCCTCGAGGAAGCTCGTCGTGGCGGAGTCCTTGGCGTCACGGCCCGTGACGAGGTCTTGGGTGGCGGCGATCGCCTCGGCGTCGGCATTGCCGTGCACTTCCTTGGCCCGGCGGGCCACGCGGACCTCATCACGGGCGGTCATGAGGATGCGCACATCGGCATCGGGGGCCACCACGGTGGTGATGTCCCGGCCCTCGACGACGATGCCCTCGGGTGCGGCGGAGATATAGGCCCGCTGCATCTCGATGAGCTCCTCACGGGCGTCGATGACGCCGGAGACCGTCTGCACGTTCGAGGAGACCTCGGAACCGCGGATGTCATCGGTGACGTCGATGTCGTCGACGGAGACGAAGAATTCGTCGGGGCTGAGCGAGATCTCCAGATCCGCGCCGCGCACCTGCTCGAGCACGTCGACAGGGTCGGTGACTCCGCGGTTGAGGCACAGCCATGCCATCCCCCGGTACATCGCACCGGTGTCCAGGTACTGATAGCCCAGTCGACGCGCCACCTCCTTGGCGGTGCTCGACTTGCCCACTCCGGACGGTCCGTCAATGGCTACGACGCTCATGCAGTTCCTTCTTTCTCGATGGCGGATTCGGGGATCTGCCATCCCTTCGACAGCAATCCGATCTCCAGCTCCTGCTGGATGGCCGGGACCACGGACACGTCGACCATGCCCAGTTTCCGGCCGGAGGCGTGATCCATCCGGAAGTCCTCGACATTGACGCCGAGGTCGCCGATGTCCTTGAACAGCCGTGCCAGCATTCCCGGCGTATCCGGAACCAGGATCGTGACAACAGCATAGGTGGTCGGCGGCTGCCCGTGCTTGCCGGGAATCCGGTCGTGTCCCTCGTTGCCCAAGGCGATCGCCTTGGCGAGCAGTCCTGTCGACCCGGGTCCGAGTTCGAGCGCGCCGATGACCTCGTCGAGCTCGGTGCGCAGATCGATGAGCACGGAGCGGACCTCTTCAGCGTTTCCGGTCAGGATCTGCGTCCACAGACCCGGGTCCGAAGCGGCGATGCGCGTGACATCGCGCAGTCCCTGGCCGGCCAGTGAGATCTCCTCCAGAGGCGCGTGACGCAGCTGAGAGGCGACGAGGGAGGACACGATCTGCGGCACATGCGAGACCTTCGCGACCGCGGCATCGTGGATGCGCGGATCCAGGTGGAGCACCGAGGCGCCGGTGTCCTCGGCCATGGCGATGACCTCGCCGAGGCGGTCCGCCGGGGTCTGCTCATCCGAGCAGATCACCCAGGGACGGGCCGTGAACAGGTCCGACTGGGCGGCGATCGCCCCGGATTTCTCGCGTCCGGCCATGGGATGGCAGCCGATATAGCGATCGAGCTGAGGTTCCGTGACCAATTCGCGCACCGCTTCGAGGAGGCGGGTCTTCACGCTGGCGACGTCGGTGACCGTGGCGTTCGGGTAGTCCTCGAGCGCCGAGGCGATGACCCGTGCGGCGACGTCGGGCGGGGTGGCCACGACAACGATGTCCGGGTGCGCGGCAGGCGATGTCGCGTCGGCGGCGACGGTCGGGTCGGCCACCTCGGCGAGGCTATCGGTCGGATTGACGACCTGACCGGCACCGAGATCCGCGGCGAGCTGCTGAGCGGTCGGTGAGGTGTCTTCGAGGGTCACCTGATGGCCCTTTGCGCTCAGCGCCAACCCCAGGCTGGCACCGAGCAGGCCGGTGCCGATGATGTGGACTCTCACAGACCGACGGCCTCGAACAGTGCGCCGACCTCATCGGAGCGCAGCGGGCGGATCTTGCCCTGCTTCTGCTCGTCGAGGACGATCGGTCCGAACTTCAGCCGCACGAGCCGCTCCACCGGGTGGCCGATCTCGGCGAGGAGGCGGCGCACGATGCGGTTGCGGCCGGAGTGGAGGGTGAGTTCGACGACGGACTTGCCCGGAGTCGAATCGACGAGTTTGAAGTCGTCGACCTTGACGAACCCGTCTTCGAGGTCGATTCCGGCCTTGAGGATGGCACCGGCATCCTTCGCCAGCTGTCCCTTGACCTTCGCGAGGTAGGTCTTCGGGATCTCGTACCGCGGGTGGGCCAGGCGGTTGCTCAGCTCCCCGTCGTTGGTGAGCAGGATGATGCCCTCGGTCTCGGTGTCGAGCCGGCCGACGTGGAAGAGGCGCTCGTTGTTGTTGCGCACATAGTCGGCCAGGCAGGGGCGGCCCTCGGGGTCGCTCATGGTCGACACGACTCCCGCGGGCTTGTTGAGCACGAGGTAGAACTTCTTGGTCTGTGTCGAAATTCTCACTGTGTCCACGTACACGGACTGTGTTTCGGGGTCGATCCGGGTGCCCAGTTCGGTGACGATGGACCCATCGACCTCGACGCGGCCATCGGCGATGAGCTGCTCACAGGCACGGCGTGATCCCAGACCCGCCTCGGCGAGCACCTTCTGCAGCCGCACACCCCCGCTGACGTGGGCGTCTGATGTCTGACCGGCTCCCGAACCACCCTTGTCGGAGGCCTGATTCGCCGTCGCTGCGCGCTGTTTTCGGCTGGGTCGGTTCTGGCGCCCGCCGGGGGCGCGGTGATCACGGTAGGGACTCATACATCCATTCTCTCAAATCAATCAGCGACTCGTGACATCTCGGCGGCCGAATCGGAGTCATCGTCGAGATCGTCGTCGAGGGCGTCGTCGATCTCGGCGAGCACTTCGGTGTCTTCGGCGCCGAGTTCGGCGACGTCGGCGTCTTCGGGCAGGTAGGGGGCGATATCAGGCAGGTCGTCGATCGCGTTCATACCCATCGTGTCGAGGAACTCACGCGTGGTGGCGTAGAGCAGCGCCGAGGTGGACGCCTCCTTGCCGGCTTCGACGATGAGTCCGCGCAACAGCAGGGTGCGGATGACGCCGTCGACGCTGACTCCGCGGATGGCCGCGATGCGGGGCCGGGAGATCGGCTGCCGGTAGGCGATGACTGCCAGAGTCTCGAGCGCGGCTTGGGAGAGCTTCGCACTCTGCCCGGCCGTGAGGAAGTCCTTGACCACCTCGTGGTAGTCGCCGCGGGAGAAGATGCGGAAGCCGCCGGCGACATGGCGGATCTCGAACCCGCGCTGCCGATGGTGCTCGTCTCCGTCGTAGTCGGCCTTGAGCGTCTGGATTGCTTCTTCGACGGTGTCCTCGTCGAGGCCGAGGGAGCCCGCGAGTTCTTCGGCGGTCACGGCCGAATCGGTGATCATGAGCACGGCTTCGATACCGGCGAGGATCTCGTCATCGATCATGATTGTTCCCCTTCTTCTTCGTCTCCGCTCCAGTTGCCTTCGGTGCGCAGGTCGACTCCGTCTTCGTTCATCTCCGTGCGGTGGATGAGCAGCCGTCCCAGAGGTTCGGGCTGGTCGAAGTCGCACAGGCCGACCTTGAACAGTTCGAGCAGGGCGAGGAACCTCGCCACGACGACCAGGGTGTTCTCGGCTGTTTCGAGCAGATCCTGGAAGTCGACGTCTCCGGCGCGCAGCAGGGACAGGATGTGCCCGCGCTGCTCGGACACACTCACGAGCGGCAGGTGGATATGGTCGACGGCGACGCTCGGCGGGGTGTGGTCGCGTTGGAGCACGGTGGCGAAGATGCCGGCGAGCTCACCGGGACCGATGTTCAGTTCCAGCGGCGGCAGCACGTCCTGGAACTCCGGTTCGAGGTCGACATCGCGTGGGGCCCGGATCGAGCCGGCGGCCATCGCCTCGGCCAGATACCCGGACACGGACTTGTACGCCTTGTACTGCAGCAGCCGGGCGAAGAGGAGATCGCGGGCTTCGAGCAGTTCGAGGTCGAGGACCTCTTCACCGTCTTCGTGCGGCAGCAGGCGTGCCGTCTTGAGGTCGAGCAGGGTCGCGGCGACGAGGAGGAACTGGGAGATCTCGGCGAGGTTTGCCTGATCCTTCAGCTCTGTGGTGTAGGCGATGAACTCATCGGTCACCTCGGCGAGTGCGATCTCCGTGACGTCGAGGCGTCGTTTCGAGATCAGTCCGAGCAACAGGTCGAAGGGGCCGGTGAAGTTGTCCAACCGCACCTGGAATCCCTGTGCGGCATCATCGCCGGGCGCTGCGCCATCGCCGGAAACGGACTCGGTCGGATCAGACGCCGCTTCCTCCACGTCAGTTACGGAGTCGCTCAGGGTGCGCCTCCGCGGGCGATGAGTTCCCGGGCGAGTCGGCGGTAGGCTTCGGAGCCGGCGTGCTTCGGGGCGAAGCTCGTGATCGGTTCGGCGGCCACGGAGGCGTCGGGGAACTTCACGGTGCGGTTGATGACGGTCTCGAAGACCTTGTCGCCGAAGGCTTCGGTGACTCGCGACATGACTTCCTTCGAGTGCAGGGTCCTGGAGTCGAACATCGTGGCGAGGATCCCGTCGACCTCGAGTGAGGGGTTGAGCCGGTCCTGGACCTTCTCGATCGTCTCGACGAGCAGGGCGACGCCGCGCAGAGCGAAGAACTCGGTCTCGAGCGGGATGACGACACCATGGGCGGCGGTCAGAGCATTGACGGTGAGCAGTCCCAGCGAGGGCTGGCAGTCGATGAGGATGACATCGTATTCGTCGGCGACCTTCGACAGGGCACGGGCGAGCACCTGCTCGCGGGCGACCTCGCCGACGAGCTGGACTTCGGCGGCGGAGAGGTCGATATTGGCCGGCAGGATGTCGATGTTGTCGAATTCCGTTTCGACGATGACCTCGTGCGGGTCCAGTCGCGGGTTCATCAGCAGGTTGTAGATGCTGATGTCGAGCTCATAGGGGTTGAGTCCCAGACCGACGGACAGTGCGCCCTGCGGGTCGAAGTCGACGAGCAGCATCTTGCGTCCGTAGGCGGCCAGAGCCGCACCGAGGTTGATCGACGAGGTCGTCTTGCCGACCCCGCCCTTCTGGTTGACCATCGCGATGATGCGGGCGGGTCCGTGCGAAGCCAGGGGTGCCGGCTCCGGGAAGTCCTGGGGCTCGTTTGCGGTCCGCTGCTGGGGGATCTCCAACGCCTCTTGCGTATTCATCTCTCGGATGGCCACCTTTCGTTGCTCTACGTCCAACCCTACCGCGCTCGGGGGTGCGAGGTCGCGTACACTTCCCGCAGTGTCTCCTCGGAGACTTTCGTATAGATCTGCGTCGTCGTCACCGAGGCATGGCCGAGCAGCTCCTGGACGACGCGGATGTCCGCACCGCCCTCGAGGAGGTGCGTGGCGAACGAGTGTCGGAACGTATGCGGAGACACCTCGGCGTCGATCTTCGCCGCCTCTCCGGCGTCCTTGACGATCTGCCACGCCGAGACCCGGGAGAGCCGGGTTCCGCGTGCGTTGAGGAACAGTGCCCCGGCCGGCGCCGAGGATCTCGCCTTCGCCGCTATCGACGGACGCACGCGTGACACCCACGCACCCAGGGCGCGGGCGGCGTGGGATCCGAAGGGCACGATCCGCTCCTTCCCGCCCTTTCCGTAGAGCCGGACGAGCCCTGAGTCGAGGTCGAGATCGTCGAGGTCGACGCCCACGGCCTCGGAGATGCGGGCTCCCGTGGCGTAGAGGAGTTCGAGCAGGGCCGCGGCCCGGATCTGCACGGGTTCCTCGCCGTCGGTGGTGGCGATCATCGCTTCGATCTCGTCGAGCGCCAGTGCCTTGGGCAGTCGCAGTCCTTCCTGCGGTGGGCTGACCTCGGAGGCCGGGTCCGTGGGCGCGAGGTTCTCCCCCAGCGCGAACGTGTGGAATCGTCGCACCGCGACGAGTGCGCGTGCCCGACTCCGCGGTGCCAGTCCCGAATCGAGCAGGTGAAGCGCAAAGTTCTCCACCTTCTGTCGATCGACATCGCCGAGGCGGCTCACCCCGTCCTCGGTCAGCCAGGTTCCGTACCGGGCGAGGTCACGGGCGTAGGCGTCGATCGAGTTCATCGACAGTCCGCGTTCGAACCGCAGGGAGGCGAGATAGGACTCGAAGGCGCGCCGCAGGTCTCCGGGCAGGTCCTCTGGCAGGAGTTCGGCGCCGTGCCGAGCCATAGGGTCTCAGTCCTCGCCCGGGCCGACCTGCGAGGACACCGCGTCCCAGCCACCGGAGCCGGTCGACCCGGCACCGGAGCCGGTCGTCTCGACCTGTGCACCACGGCCGAATTCGGGGCGGCCGTCGACGAGTCGCCTCGGCGCATCGACGGGACGGAACTTCACCGGTGCTCCTGCCGCTTCGGCGCGCAGCACCCGGTCGACCTGGAAGATCGCGAGCTGGGCGATCGCGTTGGTGATCCGTCCATCGGCCACAGCCACGAGTGCTTCGTCGATGCCGACCCAGGCGTAGCGGAACCCTGCCTCTTCGTCGCCGCGTTCGTGACGGTCGGCTTCGGGAACAGAGGACAGCCCGCGGGCCAGGTAGAGACGCATCGTCTCGGAGCTGCCGCCCGGAGTCAGGCAGGAGTCGCTGAGGACGTCCCAGTGGTCGGCCGTGAGGTCGGCTTCCTCGATAAGTTCCCTCTTCGCCGCTTCGAGCGGGTCCTCTCCGGGGACATCGAGCAGACCGGCCGGGACCTCCCACAGCCTGGCTCGGACTGGATGCCGGTACTGCTGGGCCAGCAGGATCCGCTGCTGGTCATCGACGACGGCCACGCCGACGGCACCGGTGTGCGCCATGAGATCGCGAACGAGCCCGGACGCCTCGGGCAGGTCGAAGGTCTCTCTGCGGATATCCCACACTGCGCCTTCGTAGACGACCTCGGAGGAGGTGATCGGCGGGATCACCGGATCGTCCTGCAGGATCTCATCGTGCTGAGTGCTCATCGGCTGCCTCCCGAAACTCGACGGTGGTGGAACGGCGAATGCCGCCGGCGCTCTGGCCGACGGCATTCGCTGTGAAGATGGACAACGGTCACTGACGCTCGAGCGCGGCGGCGACCAGACCCGCGAACAGCGGATGCGGTGAGGTCGGACGCGACTTCAGCTCGGGGTGCGCCTGAGTGGAGACGTAGAACGGGTGCTTATCATGCGGAAGTTCGACGAATTCGACGAGCTCACCGTTCGGTGAGGTTCCGGAGAACTCGAGCCCCGCCTCGGCGAGCTGATCCCGGTAGGTGTTGTTGACCTCGTAGCGGTGACGGTGACGCTCGCTGATCGTCGTGTCCCCATACACGCCGGCCACGACGCTGCCTTCGGTGAGCTTGGCTTCGTAGGTGCCCAGACGCATGGTGCCGCCCAGGTCGCCTTCGCCTTCGACGATCGAGAGCTGCTCGGCCATGGTCGCGATGACCGGAACCGTGGTCTCGGGGTCGAATTCGGACGACGAGGCCGCCTCGATGCCGGCGACATTGCGCGCGTATTCGATGACCATGCACTGCAGACCCAGGCACAGGCCGAGGGTCGGAATGCCGTGGGTGCGGGTGTACTCGAGTGCGCCGAGTTTGCCTTCGATGCCGCGGATGCCGAAGCCTCCGGGCACGCAGATCGCGTCGAGGCCGGACAGTGCCGACTCGGCTCCGGCTTCGGTGGAGCAGTCATCGGACTGGATCCACTTGATTGTGACCTTCGCATCGTTGGCGAAGCCGCCGTGGCGCAGCGCCTCGGTGACGGAGAGGTAGGCGTCGGGCAGGTCGATGTACTTGCCGACGATGCCGATGGTGACTTCCCGGGACGGGTTGTGCACGCGTTCGAGTACCCAATCCCACTTCGTCCAGTCGACGTCGCGGAACGGCAGGTTGAGGTTGCGGATGACGAACACGTCGAGGCCGCCGTCATGGAGGACCTTCGGGATGTCGTAGATGCTCGGGGCGTCGACGCAGGACACGACAGCTTCGGTCTCGACGTCGCAGGCGCCGGCGATCTTCGCGCGGATCGAATCCGGCAGCTCGCGGTCGGAGCGGAGCACGATCGCATCGGGCTGGATGCCGATGGAGCGCAGGGTGGCCACCGAGTGCTGGGTCGGCTTCGTCTTCAGCTCTCCGGAGGGCCCGAGGTAGGGCACGAGGGAGACGTGGATGAAGAACACGTTGTCCCTGCCGATGTCGTGACGGACCTGGCGGGCCGCCTCGAGGAAGGGCTGGGATTCGATATCGCCGACGGTGCCGCCGATCTCGGTGATGATGACGTCGGGACGGTCCGCCTCGGGGCGTTCGGCCTGGGCACGCATCCGCGCCTTGATCTCATCGGTGATGTGCGGGATGACTTGGACGGTGTCGCCGAGGTACGCACCGCGGCGCTCCTTCGCGATCACCGAGGAGTAGATCTGCCCGGTGGTCACATTCGCTGCACCGTCGAGGTCGTTGTCGAGGAAGCGCTCGTAGTGGCCGATGTCGAGGTCGGTCTCGGCACCATCCTCGGTGACGAAGACTTCACCGTGCTGGAAGGGGTTCATCGTGCCGGGATCCACGTTGAGGTAGGGATCCAGCTTCTGCATGGCCACGGTGAGACCGCGCTGAGTGAGCAGATGGCCGAGGCTCGATGCCGTCAGACCCTTGCCCAACGAGGAGGCGACGCCTCCCGTGACGAAGATGTGCTTTGCCGTATGTGTGCCGCCTGGGCCAGTTCGATTCACCACGGGATTTGATTCTATCAAAGTCCGGCTCACGAATCCGAGACGGCGTCGACCTCGGCGTACAGGTCGAGCAGCGTCTCGGAGATCGCCGCACCGTTGCTCACGTCGATGACCCGCTTCTTTGCTGCCACGGCGGAGGTTCCGCGTCCGGCCGGGTCGTCGAGAAGATGATTGATCTCACGCAGCAGCGCCTCCGTGTCGTCGGCGGGAACGGCCTTCGCGGCCTCTCCCCAGATGCCGGCGCGGCGTTCGCTGCCGATGAAGACCGCGGGCTTCGACAGCTGCATGAGGTCTTCGTGGGACAGTCCCGTCATCGTCTCGCTGGCGATGACGACATCGGCGGCGGCCGCGACATCGACGAGGTCTCCGGCAGGTGCCACGAGGACGCCGCGGTCGGAGAATTCGCGGGAGATCGTCGAACGGTCCTTGCCGGTGCCGGTGAGGACGAAGACGACCTTGCGGTCACGGCGGCGCTGGTTGATCTGGTCGGCGGCGTCGAGGACCGTCGCCAGGGCAGTGTGGTCACGCAGCGCGATGGGGCTGGCGACCATCCAGGTGCCTTGCGCGAGGCCGAGTTCGCGACGGATCTCTGCACGCGGGGTGCGGACCGTGAGGTCGGCGTCGATGTCCGGGTGGACGAGTTCGGCGCGTTCGACGACCGGGACGCGGCCGCCGTAGTAGTCGACGACGGGTTCGGTCGTGCCGAGCACCGCGGTGGCCGTGCGGCCGACGATCTCGGCTCCGGTCTTCTCGATGACGTTGGCCGAGTCGAAGGATTCGATGGTCGCGACGACCTTCGGGTGCAGGCGTGCGGGCAGACCGGTGAAGGCCAGTCCGGCGAGCGTCGCCGCATGCAGTCCGTGCGCGTGGACGATGTCCACGTGCTGGTAGTGCTTGTGAAGAGTAAAGGCGGAGCCGGGGTCAGCGGTCGTGAGTCGGCGACGGGCGGTGAGTTCGATCTCGCGGAATTCGCCGGCCAGTTCCTCAGGGACTCCGAAGGTGCCCAGCAGTGACCGGTGCGCGGCGACGGCGACCTTGAAACCGGCCCGGAGGTGACCGAGCACGGCGAGCTTCGCCACTTCGACGACGGGACCGGTGGTATCGGCGAGCACGTGCAGAATCCTCGTGTCTGCGCTCAGTGGGTTGACCTCGCCGGATTCGCTCATTTCCTCATCCTCTTCTTTCGTTCGACGCTGGTTCTAGCCTACCTGGGCAGGCACGAGTTCCGTGTAAAGACCTGCGAGTTCTTCGGCAACTTCCCTCTCATCGGGAAGCTCCCCTCCGCGTGCCCGTGCCCTGGCTCCGAGTTCTGCGCGGCGAGCTGGATCGACGGCGAGTTCGGCCACGGCTGCGGCGAAGGCGGCATCGTCGTCATGGTCGATCAGCATCCCCGCATCGCCGACGAGTTCGGCGCTGCCGCCGGTGGCGGTGGCCACGATCGCCTTGCCGGAGATGAGCGCCTCCTGGAGCACGAGCGCGCGGGCCTCCCACACGCTGGTGAGCGCGTAGATGTCCGCGGCCGCCGCGAGTTCGGCGATGTCATCGCGGGGTCCGAGGAAATGCAGGGCCGGAATCGCCGAGGCGGCTGCGGCGTCGTCGTACTGAGCGCGGACGTCGGCGAGCACCTCCTCATCGGCGGCACCGGCGATGAGGGCGACGATCTCGCCCTGGTGGTTTGATCGGCCCTGGTGGTTCTCCTCGCCGAGGCGGGCGAGTGCGCGCACGAGCATCGGGTAGTTCTTCTGTTTGGCGACGCGGCCGACGGCAAGCACGATGAGGGCCCCGGGGGCGAAGTCGAACTCCTCGGCCAGTGCCGCGCGGGTGGCGGCGGCCGCCTCGGCGGATACAGGGGTCACCTCGGGTGCGGCGGCCGGGAGGAATCGGGCGGTCTGTGCGCCGAGTTCGCGGGCGCGGTCGACGAGGTCGGTGCTCGCACCGAGGACGAGGTCGGCCCCGCGGGCGAGCATCGTCTCGACACGGGTTTCGACTCGTCCGCGCAGTCCCTGTCCGCTGGCCTGGTTGTGGAGGCTGAGGACGAACTTCGGTCGGGTCTTCAGCGTGCGCAGGGTCAGCAGGGTGATGAGTCCGGCTCGGAACCCGTGGGCGTGGACGATCTGCGGGGAGAAGCTGCGCAGCAGTGTGCGCTGTCGGCGGATGAGGGCCGCGTCGGAGGCGCCGATTCCGGTGCCGAGTTCGAGGACGCCGAACCGGACTCCGGGCAGCAGCGAGAAACCGAAGTGTTCGTCGGTGGCGGCCGGTCCGATGACGCCGATCTCATGTCCGGCGGCGGCGAGGTCACGGGCGAGTGCGTGCACGTGGGTGCCGACTCCCCCGGTCGAGGTGCCGATGGTGAAGACGATTCTCATGAGTCTTCCTCCCTGTCGGTGTCGCTGGATCCGTGGTCTCTGTTCTGTGCTTCGGCGTCGTGCACGGTCGTCTCGTCGTTGACGCCGGCTCGGTTCCGGTCGGCGAGCAGGCCGCGGACTTCGCCGAGGAACCCGCGGTCGACGACGAGCACGATGAGACCGAAGACGACGCAGCCGAGGAGGGCTGCGACGATTCCGGCGATCACGGCGGAGCTTGCGGAGTTGTCGAGGAGTCCTCCGAACCACTGCGAGGTGACGACTCCGGCGGTGCCTGCGACGACGGCGGCCCCGAGCGCGAGCAGCGATCGACGTCCGACGAGGGCGAGTCCGGTGGGGCCGAGGACGCGGCGCATGTTCACGAGCAGGAATACTCCGGCGACGGTCATGCCCAGCACATAGCCGCTGCAGATGCAGATGAGGGTCAGTCCGGGATTGCCGTTCGAGCCGGTGACGAGGATGGCTCCGACCATGCCGACGATGACGAGGATCCACCCCGTCGTCGTGGCTGCCGCCGAATAGCGAGAGCGTTCCACCGCATAGAAGACGCGGGTGCCCCACGCCACGAAGGACCACCCGGGCACGGCCAAGGCCATGACCATGATCGCCGTGGCCATGGAGTCGAAGGGGGCGGCGGATTCGCTTTCGGCGTCGATGGCGATGAAGAAGGTCTGCAGGGGGCCCGCTGCCGAGAGCAGGATGACGGCGCCGAGTCCGCCGATGGCGATGATGAGGGCCGTCGTCGTCGAGGTCACCGACCGCATCCGCGCCCCGGCTTCCGCACGTCTGTGCTCGGTCGCCTCGGGGTCGGTGGATCGTCCCACCCAGGTCGACAAGGTCGGGAAGACCACCGTCGCCACGGTCACGGCGAGCACCGCGTAGGGCAGCAGGTAGACGGCGTTGATGTAGCTGAAGAGGACGAGCGTGCCGTCCCCGCCGACATGGTTGGCCAGGCTCAGGGTTGCGAGCACGGCGGCCTGCTGGGCGAGCAGGGCCGACATCCCGGCTCCAGCCAGCCGCAGCGCACGGTGAGCGACTCCGGGTGGGAAGGAGAAGGTGGGACGCAGCTTCAGCCCGGTCGTGGCCATCGGCAGGGCGAGCGGCAGCGCGAGGGCTGCGACACCGACGGTGGTGCCCCAGCCGAGCCAGCCGAGGTGGGTCTGCCAGGTGTCGTCGCTGCCGCCGACGGAACTGTAGGCGATATAGCTGCCGATGACGATGAGGCTGGAGAGCAGCGGGGCGAACGCCGGCCACAGGAACTTCCGGTGGGCCTGCAGCACTCCGGTGAGCACGGCGCCGATTCCGTAGAGGACGAGCTGCGGGGAGAACATGAGCAGCAGCTCCACGGTCGCCTGCACTCCCGCGGCGCTCGTCTTCGTATCGACGAGGATCCTCGCGATCTGCGGAGCGAACACGGCCAGCAGGATCGACAGGGGCAGGGTGACGCTGACCGCCCAGGTCAGCAGGCCGGAGGCGATGCGTCCGGCGGTCTCCCGGTCCGATCTGGCCAGCGGCACGGCGAGCAGAGGGATGACCGCTCCGGCCAGGGCGCCTCCGGCGACGACCTCGAAGAGGATGTTCGGGACCTGGTTGGCACTCTGGTAGGCGGTGCCGACGGTGCCGGCGCCGACGTTTGCCGAGAACACCAGCCAGCGTAAGAAGCCGACCAAACGGGTCAGCAGGGTGATGATCGATACGAGCAGCGCCGTGGAGGCGAGGACTCGAACGAGCTTGTTCACACGACCTCGCGGCCGAACGAGTCGATCTCCCGCAGTCCCGGAGTCGATTCGATGACGGAGGTGAAGGAAACCTTCTCGCTGGCCAGGGTGAGTCCGGCGAGCACGGCGAGGATGAGGCGTCGCTGCGCGGGTGTGGCGGTTTCGGCGAGGATCACGCCGATCGCCGCTCCCAGGGCATTGGCTCCGGTGTCGCCGAGCATCGCATCACCGGCGAGGTCGTCGGGCCAGGCCGCGGCCGTGGCTCCCGCGATCGCTCCCGACGGTGCCCAGGACACTCGGCGATCGTGGTCTGTGAAGGCCAGGGTCAGTGCTCCGGCCTTGAGCGCCCGGCCCGGCCGCAGGTCGAGGAGGTTGAACAGGTTCGCAGAGCCCGCGATCACTCCCCCGGTGACGATGACATCCGCGGTGGCCGCGTACCAGGGCCGGTCGGTTGTCGAGTGCGTGGAGCCGAAGAGCCCGGACGGGCGGGTGCGGCTGCGCAGGATCGCGGCGGCCGCGATCGAGGCGAGCGGAATGCCGGTGACCTTGATCGTCCCGGTCGTGATCTCCCCGCGGGCCAGGGCCGACAGATGACCACGCAGTCCTTTGGAGGATCCGGATTCGCAGAAGTCATCGACGGCGCCGAGGCTGCCCGCCGCGGCCGTGGCCAGCAGGGTCGCCGACCGCTGCCGAGGATCTTCGATGAGCAGGCTGCCGGCCACCAGTCCCGCTGCGACGGCAGGGCCCTCGGCGAGCGAGACGTCGTGTCCGGCGTGGTTGGTGCGCACCACGGAATCGTGAGTGCGCAGCCGCGATCTGAGCACGGCTTTCGTCGCGGCGAAGCCGGCGAGTCCGGCGACGGCGGTGCTGACGATGGAGCGGATCATTTCTCGTCTCCCTTCGGGGTGTCGTCGGACGGCTTCTCTTCGATCTTGCCCGGCAGGATGCCTTCGGCGTCCTCGGCGAATCCGAAGTGTCCGTGCTTTCCGGCTTCACCGGAGGCCAGGGCCCGCACGGTGATGACGGGACCGGCGCCGAGGCCGAGGCCGTCGACGGTGCTGGCACGGGACTTCTCCGTCCGCAGCACGTTGACGAGTCCGTTCTGTGCGGATCCGGCGTCGCCGGCGACGACCACCGAGGTGGCTTCGGCGGTGAGCGCGGTGATGAAGTCGGTGACGAGGGTGCGGGTTCCCTTGTCGTCGGTGGACTTCGGGCTGGGTTCGGTGTCCTCGGCGAGTGTCGAGTTCTCATCGTCGATGACGATGAACAGCGAGGTGGTCTTGTGGTCGGTGTCGGTGCGCAGACGGTCGGCTTCGACGAAGACGTCGTAGAGCTTCGCCGCCTGCTTCTCCGCATCGGCCTGATCGTCTTCGTCTTCGAGCATCGAGGCGTCGCCGGTCAGGGCGATGACGAGGGCGGCGCGGATCGCGGTCGAGTCGTCTTTCGGCAGGTGCGGCACGACTGTGCGCAGCCTCTTGAGGAACTGGGTGGAGTCCTCGAGGCTGAGCGTGTTCGGCACGAACGAGACGTCGCCGGCGATGGTGCCGTCGGCTTCTTTGACCCGGTTGCTGACCTCTTCGACCTGTTCGGAGTCCGCTTCGGGGGCGGCGATGATGCTCACTTCCTGCCCGTCGAGGGTGCCGTCGATGAGTTCCGGGGCCGCGGCGGTGACGAAGTCGTTCTGCTTGTCGATATTGCCCTTGGCGGCGTCGAGGTCGGAGCGCAGGTTGTCGCGGTCCGAGCGCAGGGCGTCGACCTGGCTCTGCAGGGACTCCCCGATCGGTTCCTTCAGCGGTCCCGCGCCGAGGACGATGCCGACGGCGAGGGCGAGGAACACCGAGACGAGGGAGACGAGGTGGTAGCGGAAATCAATCACTGGTCAGTCCTTGGATGAGGCCGGCGGAGTCGGTCGATACTGCGGGGTCGCCGCCGAAGAGGGAGCCGATCCAGCCGAAGAGGCCGTCGAGTTGGGCGCCGATGAGGCCGAGGAAGGTCTGTCCGGCCGAGGTCGCGGTCAGCGCCACACCGAGGGCGACGAGTCCGGCGATGACGAGCACGGCCAGCTGCAGGCTGGAGATGCGCTGCCGGTAGAGCAGGGACACGCCCTTGGCGTCGATGAGCTTCGAACCCACACGCAGTCGGGTGATGAACGTCGAGGCCATGCCCTTGCGGCCCTTGTCGAGGAACTCCATGACGGTGTCGTGGGTGCCCACGGCGACGATGAGTTCGGCACCTTTGTCATCGGCGAGCAGCATGGCGATGTCCTCGCTCGTGCCCGAGGCCGCGAAGGCCACGCATTCGACTCCGAGGGCTTCGACCCGTTCGGTGCCCGGGGCGGTGCCGTCGCGGTAGGCGTGGACGACGATCTCGGCACCCGAGGTCAGAGCGGTGTCGGACACGGAGTCCATGTCCCCGACGATCATGTCCGGTCGGTAGCCGGCTTCGATGATGGCATCGGCTCCGCCGTCGACGCCGATGAGCAGCGGCCGGTATTCGCGGATATAGGAGGCCAGCATCGCCAGGTCCTCCTTGTAGTGGTATCCGCGGACGACGATGAGCACATGCCGGTCGGTGAACGTCGTCTTCACCTCGGGCACGACGAGTTCGGCCGAGAGCAGATCGGAGTCCTTGCGGATGTATTCGATCGTGTTGTCGATGAAGTCCACGAGCACGGAGTTCATTCCGGCCTCGGCGGCGTGCATGTCCTCGGAGATCGTCTCGGCCGTCTGCAGGACTCCTGTGGCCACTTCGGTTTCGCCTGCGTATACGGTGGCGCCCTCGATGGAGATCTCGGCGTTTTCGTCGATCGCGTCGAAGATGTCGGCTCCGGCGGCGTCGATGAGGGGGATGCCGGCGTCGACGATGATGCTCGGGCCGAGGTTCGGGTAGCGGCCGGAGATCGACTTGTCGGCGTTGATCACCGCGACCGGCCGGCAGGCGACGAGGGCTTCGGCGGAGATGCGGTCGATATCGGAGTGCTTGATGATGGCGATGTCGCCTGCTTGGAGGCGTTTCGTCAGATTCTTCGTGCGTCGGTCCAAGCGGGCAGGGGCGGGGCCGAACCTGGTCGGTGCGGTGAGGTTCTCACGGTGTCTGCGCACTTTCATGGTCCGCCCATTCTCTCATCTGCTGCCAACGCCGGCCTCCTTGACCTGCCGAGCGTTGTCGAGCAGTTCGGCCGCGTGGGCCTTCGCCGAGGCTGAGTCGTCCATGCCCGCCAACATGCGGGAGAGTTCGACGACGCGTTCTTCGTCGGTCAGTTCCTGCACTCCCGAGCGCACGGTCTCGGCGTCATCGTCCTTGACGATGGTCACATGGGTGTCGGCCCAGGCGGCGACCTGCGGCAGGTGGGTGACGACGATGACCTGGGCGCCCTGGGCGAGTTTGGCCAGCCGGCGGCCGATCTCCACGGCAGCTTTTCCGCCGACTCCGGCGTCGACTTCGTCGAAGACGTAGGTGGGGATGGATTCGCTGGCGGCCCTGACGACTTCGATGGCGAGCATGACGCGGGAGAGCTCACCGCCGCTGGCGATCTTCGCGATGTCGTCGGGGATCGAAGATTCGTGGGCGGCGAAGGTCAGTCGGACCTCGTCGGCCCCGTGGGAGGTGGGTTCGCGTTCGGAGATCTCGAAGGCGACCGCTGCCTTCGGCATCGACAGGGCGGTGAGCTCTTCGCTGACCGCTGCGGAGAATTCGTCCGCGGTGGCCTTGCGGATCTCGGTGAGCGCCGAGGCGGCCGCTTCCATGGTCTCGCGGGCTGAGTCGAGTTCGGCGTCGAGTCCGTCGAGGTCGCGGTCCTCGGCTTCGAGTTCGGCGAGTTCCGCGGCCGAGCGGGTTTCGAAGTCGAGGATTTCGGCGACGTCGTGGCCGTAGGGGGCCAGGGTGCCGAGTTCCGCTCGCCGGGCTTCGGTCTCTTCCAGCGAGGTCTCGCCGAGTTCGTCGAACCCGGAGAGGTAGGAGGACAGTTCCGCGGCGGAGTCGGACAGGCGCAGCACGGCGTCGCCGAGGGCTTCGCGGATGGTGACGAGTTCCTTGTCGGAGCCTTCGACATCGGCGATCGTGCTGATGGCCTGGTGGACGAGGTCGACGGCGGCGCCGGCATCGTCGATCTCGGAACCGAGCAGCAGGTCGTGGGCGGCACCGACGGCGCGGGTGATCTCGGCGGCGGCACCGAGTTTCGCCGACTGCGCAGCCAGGGTCTCGTCTTCGCCGGGTTCGGGGCGGACCTTGTCGATGGTCTCCAGGCAGCCGCGCAGCCACAGGATGCGTTCGCGGCGGGCGGCGGTGGAGTCTTTGATGCGGCTGACGCGGGCTTCGGTCTCGCGCCAATTCTCGAAGGCGGCACGGTAACGATCGGCCACCTCGGCGAGAGCAGTGCCACCGGCGGCGTCGAGGAGGTGACGCTGTTGGGCTGCGCCCTTGAGGCGCAGCTGTTCGGACTGGCCGTGGAGGGTGATGAGGTCGGAGGAGATGTCGGTGAGCACGGAGATCGGCACGGTGCGGCCGCCGGCCGTGGCCCGGGCACGGCCCTTGAGCGCCACGGTGCGGGAGATGATCGCTTCGTCGTCGGCACTGCCGCCGGCCTCTTCGATGCGTTCGCGCACGGGTTCGGCGACATCGGTGAAGATGCCTTCGACTTCGGCTTTCTCTGCGCCTTTGCGCACGACTCCGGAGCCGACCTTGCGGCCCATGAGCAGGGACAGGGCGGAGACGAACATGGTCTTTCCCGCACCGGTCTCACCGGTGACGACGGTGAAGCCGGTGTCGAGTTCGACGGCGGCCTCGGCGATGACGCCGAGGTGGGAGATGCGCAGTTCGGAGATCATTCAGGCCTCCTTGATCGGTCCTCGCCAGCCGGAGACGGGCAGGCGGAACTTCGCGACGAGTCGGTCGGTGAAGGGGCCGGTGTGGAGGCGGGCGAGCCGGATCGGTGATTTCGAGCGGGTGGCTTCCACGCGGGCCCCGGACGGCAGTTCGAGGGCGCGGCGGCCGTCGCACCACAGCACTGCGGAGAATTCGGGGTTCATCTGGGAGATCTCCACGCCGAGGCGGGAGGTCGGGTTGACGACGAGCGGTTTGGAGAACAGGGCGTGGGCGGAGATCGGGACGAGGATGAGTGCTTCGACCTCGGGCCAGACGATGGGTCCGCCGGCGGAGAACGAGTACGCGGTCGAGCCGGTGGGGGTGGCGAGGATGACGCCGTCGCAGCCGAAGGAGGACACGGGGCGGGCGTCGACGCCGAGGACGACGTCGATCATCCGGGATTTCGAGGTCTTCTCGATGGTCGCCTCGTTGAGTGCCCAGGCGTTGAAGATGTTCTCGCCTTCGTGCCACACGGACACGTCGAGGGCGAGCCGCTCCTCGACGGAATAGTCACGCTGGGAGGCGCGGTGGACCGCCTCGGCGAGGTCTTCCTTCTCGCTTTCGGCGAGGAAGCCGACATGGCCCAAGTTGATGCCCATGAGCGGGGCGCCGGACCCGTGGAAGCGTTCGGCGGCGCGCAGGATCGTGCCGTCGCCGCCGAGGACGATGACGAGTTCGCAGGCGTTCTTCCACTCCCCCAGTTCGGAGGGGTCGATGATCGTGCAGTGGTTGAGGATGGGTTCGTCGTCGACCGCTTCGGCCTGGCGGGCGCGGATGCCGACGATCTCGTCGGAGAGGACGACGGGGGTGACTCCGTCGTCGAGGAGGGCCTTGAACACGCTGACGGCGGCCACGGCCGACTCATCACGTTGGGGGTGCAGCAGCACCATGATGTGTCTGGTCACGACTCTCCTCTCATCATTTCGTCCAGGTGGGCGGGGATGTCTGCTTGGTCGAGCCTATCGGACTGGTCATGTGTTCGGCCTGGGCGAACGCGCAGGAAGTACTCTCGGTTGCCGCTGGGGCCAGGCAGCGGTGAGGGTGCGATGTCGGTGACGCGTCCGGCGTGTTCGGTCACGGCGTCGAGGACGGAGTCGATGGCGCGGCGGCGTTTCTCCCGGCTGGTGACGACTCCGTGTTTGTCCAGCGATGCTCGTGCCAGTTCGAATTGGGGTTTGACCATGAGGAGGAGTTCTCCCGTGGCCGCGGTGGCGGTCAACAGCGGTCCGATGAGCAGGCGCAGGGAGATGAAGGAGACGTCGGCGACGACGAGGTCGACGGTCGGCACGTCGGAGTCGGTCAGTTCGCGGAGGTTGAGTCCTTCGCGGACGTGGACGCGCGGGTCGTCGCGGAGGATGGTCGCGAGTTGATCGTGGCCGACGTCGACGGCCCAGACATGTGCGACTCCGTGATGGAGGAGGACTTGGGTGAAGCCTCCGGTGGAGGCGCCCGCATCGAGGACCGTCAGACCCTCAAGTCGGTCGGTGAGGTCGAAGGCGTCGAGTGCGCCGAGGAGTTTGTGGGCGCTGCGGGCGACCCAGGGATCGGGTTCGGTGACGGCGACATCATCGGTGTCTCTCACGTCCTGGGAGGCCTTGGTCGCGGTGCGGCCGTTGACGCTGACGCGACCGGCGGCGATTTCACGGGCGGCGCGGGAGCGCGAGTTCAGCAGCCCGCGGTCGACGAGTGCCCGGTCGAGTCTGCTCACAAGGAGCCCACCTGCGCGTCGAGATCGCCCAGCAGGGAGTTGAGAAGTTCGTGCCGCTCGGCCGCCGGTGCTGATTTGGCTTCGGCGAGGCTGGACTTCCAGATCTCGATCGGCACCTCCCCGCCCACCGAGGCGGGGGTCGGTGCAGAGGCAGGGCCGGGTGTCGGGGTCGAGTTCGTGCCGGGAGTCGTTCCGGGTCCTGGGCCGGGTGTCGGGGTCTCGCTCATTCGTCCCCTCCGATCCGGCGGGGCAGGTGTCCATCGGCCAGGACCGCCTCGGCGTCGGTCTCCCCCGCATCGATGGCTGCCCAGGCTCGGCGGAGTTCGGCTTCGATCCGGGCGGACTCGCCGCGGTCGGCGCCGGTGATGAGGGCTTCGAGTCCGCGCAGATTCGGCAGGATGAACGTCGGCCGGCGCTCCGGGCCGGCACGCAGCGCATCGTGGATGTCGTGGATTCCGGTGAGGACAAGGGCGGTGTCGATGCCGGCGGCACAGCCGCCTTCGATATCGGTGTTGAGGCGGTCGCCGACCATGAGGGGCCGATGCGCGCCAAGGCGGCCGGCCGCGAAGTCCATCATGTGCGGAGCGGGTTTGCCGACGATGATGGGGGTGGCGTCGGTGAGTCGGGCGATGAGGTCGACGAAGGCACCGTTGCCGGGGACTTTCCCGGTTTCCGTGAGGAGGGAGAAGTCGGGGTTGCTCGCCCACCATTCGGCGCCCGAGCGGATGATTTCGCAGGTGCGGACGATCTTCGCGTAGTCGATCTCCGGGTCGAGTCCCTGAGCGACGGCGACGGGTTCCTCGTCGAGTGAGTCGGTGATCTCGAGGCCCGCCTCTTCGAGTGCGACCCGCAGTCCGGTCGTGCCGAGGAGGTGGACGCGGGCGCCGGGCCCGAATCGTTCGGCTAAGCGTTCGGCGAGTACCTGCGCCGAGGTGGTCACTTCGTCCTCGGAGGCGTCGACACCCATTCCGGTGATCTTCTCGGCGGTGGCTGCGGCCGTGCGAGTGGCGTTGTTCGTAACGTAGCTGACCGGGATCGACTGGGAGTGGAGCCAGTTGATGCCGTCGACGGCGCCATCGACGGCGTGGGTGTCGTGGTAGACGACTCCGTCGAGGTCGAACAGGACACAGTCGATGGGCGTGCCCGGTGATTCGGGCAGGCGCCCATCTGCTGTGTTGTGCTGTTCGGCGGTCAGTGTCACTGCTCTCCGTCGGCCTCGGCCGCTGTTGTGTCGGGCTCGGAGCCTGCTTCGGCGTCGCCTTCTGCGTCGGCGAGGATCTCGTCGAGTTCGGCTTCGATCTCGTCGTCGGTGACCTTGACCGACTTCAGTTCCTTCGCCGAGACATGTGTCTTCGACTTCGGTGCTGCGGCTGGAGCCTCGGCGCCCGTGTCTTCCGCCGAATTGTCGGCAACGTCAGATTCCGTCTGCGGCTTCTCGGCTTCGGGCTCGCTGGCCGAGCCTTCTGCGGCTTCGGCCGTCTCAGCATCGGCGGCCTCAGCGTCGGCGCCTGCAGAGGTCTCGGTGTCGGCAGCCTCACCGTTAGTTGCCTCACCGTCGGCTGGATCTACGTCGGTGCCTTCGGAAGTCTCGGTGTCGGCAGCTTCGGGCTCGTCTTCGACTTCTTCGACGGTTTCGATTTCGACGCCGGCGTTGAGGTCAGGCTCTTCGTCGCCGAAGAGGGTGCCGGTCGCCTTGGCGGTCCGGCGCGAGAGCTCTTCGTATTTGTCGGCGAGTTCGGGTTCGCCGTCGATGCGCAGCACCTCGGCGTAGGCGGCCATGAGACGGACCAGTCCGCCGCCGGGCTTCTGGGTGAAGTCCTCGGCTTCGATGAGTCGGCGCGCACCGGCGATGTCGTCGAGGTCGGACTTGGCTCCGGCAGCGACGATGACGAGTTCGGTGCGGGTGTCGTTGTCGAGATCGAGTTCTTCCGAGTTCTTCAGCAGCTCGATGGCCTTCTCGGGCTTGCCGCGGCCGCGTTCGGCGTCGGCAATCAGCGCGATGTTGTCATTCGAGCCGGAGATGCGGCGGTGGGTGCGCAGTTCGCGGACGGCTTCGTCGTAGTTCTCCACGTAGTACGCGGCGATGCCGAGTGCTTCGCGGACGACGGCGACACGACCGGCGCGGGCCATAGCGGCCTTGGCGTGTTCGTGGGCGCGCTCCGGGTCGAGGTCGAGCAGCCCGCCTGCGGCGACGAGGTGCTTGGCGACCATGTCGGCGTTCTCTTTGTCCAGGGAGCGCAGCTGTGACGAGATCTCTTTGTCGAGTTCACGGCCGGTGACGCCTTCGGGAATCTCGGGTTCCTGAATGCGCGGACGGCGGGCGCGCTGTTCGCGTGCGTAGTCGCCGGTGTCGGTCTTGCGGGAAGCACGGCGGTCGTTGTCGTTGCGACCGTAGCCGCCGCGTCCTCCGCGGTTGTCGTCCCGTCGGTTTCCCCGGTATCCGCCACGGCGGTCATCACCGTCGCGACGATCGCGGTTGAAGCCGCCCCGGCGATCGTCATCGTTCCGGCGGTTGCCCTGGTATCCGCCTCGGCGGTCGTCACTATCACGACGGTCACGATTGAACCCACCACGACGGTCACGATTGAACCCACCACGACGGTCATCGTCGTTCCGACGGTTGCCCTGATAACCGCCGCGTCGATCGTCACCATCACGGCGATCCCGGTTGAACCCACCACGACGGTCATCGTCGTTCCGACGGTTGCCCTGATAACCGCCGCGTCGATCGTCACCATCACGGCGATCCCGGTTGAACCCACCACGACGGTCATCGTCGTTCCGACGGTTCTGACCATAGCCGCCTCGGCGATCGTCGTCGTTGCGACGATTGCCCTGGTACCCACCACGACGGTCGTCATCGCGGCGGTCTCGATTGAATCCGCCCCGGCGATCGTCGTCACGACGGTCACGGTTGAACCCACCACGACGATCATCGTCGTTCCTGCGGTTCTGACCGTAGCCCCGACGGTCGTCGTCGTTGCGACGATTACCTTGGTACCCGCCTCGGCGGTCATCACCGTCACGGCGATCTCGGTTGAATCCGCCCCGACGGTCGTCGTCGTTGCGACGATTGCCCTGGTAGCCGCCTCGGCGGTCGGACTGGCGTGGCCCGCGGCCGTCCCGGCTGTCCGGTCGACGGTTGCGATTGTTGTCGCGATCTGAGCGGTGACCGCCATCTGCGCGGCGGTTGTCCTGGCTGTCTCGCGAATCCCCTTGGGCCACGATTCTCCCTATGAAGTCTTTTCGGTGTTCCGCTCTATTCTAGTCCACTCACCGCTTCGACGCCGTGTGGGCGGGGACACGTCAGCGCCTCGATTCCACTCAGCGCCGCGCCCGTTGCTCTGTGGGTCAACGCCCAGGTCACCGCCTCAGCGCTCTGTTAGAATCAAGGCGAATCCAGTGGAACGGCCGACGGCAATCGAAGAGGTTCGGCGGCAGCGGATGTCCGCGCCGCCTCGACACCAGGGGACGAATGACACCTGACGTGGAAGCTCATTGTGCGGATGACGGATGTCTCCGCGATTCCACGATCAGAATTTCAGGCCTCGTTGCCGGCCCGTCCCCCAGTTCAGCTAGCGCCGGCCCGTCCCCCAGCACGACTGGCATTCCCCACCATGAGATGACCAAGATCACTTGCCGGTGTGACCAGCATCATCGGATTGCGCATTCGGCCCCTGACTTCGCCTATTGTGATTGCCGGAAGCATGTGAATAAATGCCGCCGAAGCAGTTCGAGTCGCACGTCAAACGGCAGATCCGCGGCCGTCCGGAATCTCCCCGACACCACAGGCTCCGCTGCCGCGACTGAGCGTTCGGCCCTTTAGATCGCACAACCGTTCACCCGCTAGGAATAGGAGAAATCGTGCCAAACACACTCTTCATCGACGGACAGTGGGTTTCAGCCGTCAACGGTGGAACCCGGAAGATCCATAACCCGGCCGACGGCAGCTTCGTCGCCGAGGTGGACGAAGCCAGCCCCGAAGATACCGAGCTGGCGATCAAGGCCGCTCGCCGCGCCTTCGACTCCGGCGCCTGGTCGTCGGTTCCCGCCAGCGAACGCGGTGATCTGCTGCTGAAGTTCGCCGCCGTTCTGCGTGAGCGCAAGGACGAGTTCGCGCGTGCCGAGTCCCTCGACACCGGCAAGCGCTTCGTCGAATCGCAGATCGACATGGACGACATCGCGAACTGCTTCGACTACTTCGGCAAGCTCGCCGCAAACGATGCCGGTCGAGTCGTCGACGCCGGCACCGACACCGTTGCGTCGAAGATCGTGCACGAGCCCGTCGGCGTCTGCGCGCTCATCACTCCATGGAACTACCCGTTGCTGCAGGCCGCGTGGAAGATCGCCCCGGCCATCGCCGCCGGCAACACCTTCATCCTCAAGCCTGCCGAGCTCACCCCGCACACCGCGATCCTCACCATGCAGGTCCTCGAAGAGCTCGGTCTGCCGGCTGGAGTCGGCAACCTCATCCTCGGTGCGGGTGCCGATGCCGGTGCTCCGCTGTCGACGCATGAGGACATCGACATGGTCTCGTTCACCGGCGGCCTCGTCACCGGTCGACTGCTGTTCCGCAACGCCGCCGACTCGATCAAGAAGATCGCGCTCGAACTCGGCGGCAAGAACCCGAACGTCGTCTTCGCCGATGCCGACTTCGATGCGGCTCTGGACAATGCTCTCAACGGCGCCTTCGTCCACTCCGGTCAGGTGTGCTCGGCCGGTGCCCGACTCATCGTCGAGGAATCCATCGCCGAGGAATTCGTCAAGCGCCTCGTCGAGCGTGCCGAGCAGATCCGCCTCGGCGGTCCCTTCGACGAGAACGCCGAGACCGGTCCCCTGATCTCCGCAGCACACCGCGACAAGGTGCATGCCTATGTGGAGAAGGGCATCGCCGAAGGTGCGCGTCTGCGCTGCGGCGGCAAGTTCGGTGAAGGCGACCTGGAGAACGGCTTTTACTACCTGCCGACCGTGCTCGACCAGGTCAAGCGCGGAATGTCCGTCGTCTCCGATGAGGCCTTCGGCCCCGTCGTCACCGTCGAGACCTTCTCCACCGTCGACGAGGCCGTCGAGATCGCCAATGACACCTACTACGGTCTGGCCGGAGCAGTGTGGAGCCAGGATGCGGGCAAGACCCAGCTGGTCGCTCAGCGTCTGCGCCACGGCACCATCTGGATCAACGACTTCCACCCCTACCTGCCGCAGGCCGAATGGGGCGGTTACAAGCAGTCCGGCTTCGGTCGCGAGCTCGGCCCCACTGGTCTGGCCGAATACCAGGAAGCCAAGCACATCTACCAGAACCTCGAGCCGGCAGTCACCGGCTGGTTCCCCGATCACACCAAGTGATCCGCCGCAGCCTGTAGACGAATACCGCAGTACAAGGAGAGATGAACAGTGAAGACTACTCATAGCTTTGATTACGTCGTCGTGGGCGGCGGCTCCGCCGGCGCAGCGGTCGCGGCCCGACTGAGCGAGGACCCCGAGGTCACCGTCGGACTCCTCGAAGCCGGCCCCACCGACACGGACAAGGACGTCGTCCTTGAGCTCAATCGGTGGATGGAGCTCCTCGAATCCGGTTACGACTGGGACTACCCGATCGAAGAGCAGGAGAACGGCAACTCGTACATGCGCCACGCTCGCGCCAAGGTGCTGGGCGGCTGCTCGTCCCACAACTCGTGCATCGCATTCTGGGCTCCGCGCGAGGATCTCGACGAATGGGAAGAGAAGCACGGCGCAGCCGGATGGGGTTCGAAGGACACCTTCGGCCTGTACAAGAAGCTCGAGAACAATGAACTGCCCGGCGACCACCACGGCCATGACGGCCCGGTCCGTCTGATGAACGTGCCCCCGGTCGATCCCTGTGGTGTCGCGCTCCTCGATGCCTGCGAGCAGGCCGGCATCCCTCGCGTGCAGTTCAATGAGGGTCAGACCGTCATCAACGGTGCGAACTTCTTCCAGGTCAACCGCAAGGACGACGGCACTCGGTCGTCCTCCTCGGTGTCGTACCTCCACCCGATCCTCGACCGTGAGAACCTCACGATCCTCACCGATACCCAGGCCAAGGAGCTCGAGTTCGACGAGGACGACAACTGCACGGCTGTGCTCGTGGTCAACAATGCCTTCGGCACGACCAACCGGATCGAGGCGAAGAAGGAAGTCATCGTCTCCTCCGGTGCGATCAACACCCCGCAGCTGCTCATGCTCTCGGGCATCGGCCCGAAAGCCCACCTCGCCGAGGTCGGCATCGAGGCTCGCGTGGATTCGCCGGGAGTCGGCGAGCACCTGGGCGATCACCCGGAGGGCGTCATCTCCTGGGAGGCCAAGAAGCCGATGGTCGAAGATTCCACCCAGTGGTGGGAGATCGGCATCTTCTCCCCCACCGAGGACGGGCTCGACCGTCCCGACCTGATGATGCACTACGGCTCGGTGCCCTTCGATATGCACACCCTGCGCCAGGGATTTAAGACCTCGGAGAACTCCTTCTGCCTCACCCCGAATGTCACTCATGCGAAGTCGCGCGGCACCGTGCGCCTGCGCTCGAAGGACTTCCGTGACAAGCCGAAGGTCGATCCCCGCTACTTCACCGATCCGGAAGGCCATGACATGCGCGTCATGGTCGCCGGCATCAAGAAGGCCCGCGAGATCGTCGCCCAGGACGCGATGTCCGAATGGGCCGGCGAGGAACTGTTCCCCGGCAAGGATGTCCAGACCGACGAGCAGATCGCCGATTACATCACCCGCACCCACAACACCGTCTACCACCCGGTCGGCACGGTGCGTATGGGTGCTCAGGATGACGAGATGTCGCCGCTGGATCCGCAGCTGCGGGTCAAGGGCGTCAACCGTCTGCGCGTCGTCGATGCCTCGGCGATGCCGGAGATCACCACGGTCAACCCCAACATCACCGTGATGATGATGGGTGAGAAGTGCGCGGAGATGATCA
This sequence comes from Brevibacterium sp. MGP-B1, assembly GCF_057766545.1. Classification (NCBI taxonomy): domain Bacteria; kingdom Bacillati; phylum Actinomycetota; class Actinomycetes; order Micrococcales; family Brevibacteriaceae; genus Brevibacterium; species Brevibacterium sp. MGP-B1. The sequence continues at coordinate 1,689,211 of NZ_CM173407.1, forward strand.
AGAACGGTCAGTGATCTGACCAGGCCGTGAGATGCTCAGACCACCGAGGCGGCCCTGCGCTGATTCGATAGCCTGAGTGGGAACTTCGGCCCAGACTCGCGACGACGAAGGGGGCGCTGCGTTCGCAGCGCCCCCTTCGTCATGTCCGGCCGCGACGATCGGCTGTCGCCTCTGAGCCGAACCGCCTCAGTCGGCGTCGTCGCCCTTACCGTGGCTGCCCGAACGGCTGCCGGTGCGGCTGGCCAGTGTCCCCTCACGCCGCCCCTTCTTTTCATGGGTGATTTCGATATAGGGGTCACGGAACTTCGGTGCCGGTTCGACGGCTTGCGGTTCGGTGACGACCTCCTCATCGTCGTCGTATTCGTGGCCGAACTGCTCGTCCCCGCCCTGTCGGCGTTCGACCTCTTCGGGCGGCAGCACCTTCTTCCAGCGGCGCATGCGCACCCGCGGCAGAATGCCGGCGTCCTCGCGCAGCGCTCGCATGAGGGCGTAGATCTGGAAGTAGGCGATGATGAAGAACGGCAGGCCGACGAGGATGATCGTCGACTGCAGCGCTTCGAGTCCGCCGGAGCCGGAGAACACCAGCAGAGCCGCGGTGACGACGGCGACGGCAAGGGCCCAGAAGATCCGCTGCGGCAGTGGGTTGAAGTCCTCGTGGCCGTTGTTCATCGTGTCGACGACGAGCGCTGCGGAATCCACCGAGGTGACGAAGAAGATCACCACGAGGACGATCGCGATCACCGACACGGGGCCGGCCAGCGGGTAGTGGTCGAGGAACGCAAACAGAGCTCCCGGGATGTCTCCCTGATCGACGACTCGGTCGACGAGTCCCCCACCCTGATTGAACTCGATGTCGAATGAGGCGTAGCCGAAGATGCCGAACCACAGGATCGAGAAGGCCGAGGGGATGGCGAGCACGCCGATGACGAACTGGCGGATGGTGCGTCCGCGGGAGATGCGGGCGATGAAGATCCCAACGAAGGGCGACCAGGTGATCGTCCATGCCCAGTAGAAGACCGTCCAGGTGTTCTGCCAACCCGTGTTGGCGAACGTGTCATTCCACAGCGCGAGTTCGGGCAGCTGATGGATGTAGGTGCCGAAGGATTCGAAGACGCCCTTGGCCATGAACAGGGTCGGGCCGAAGACGACGATGAAGATGAGCAGCAGCACGGCCATGACGATGTTGAGGTTCGACAGGACCTTGATGCCTTTGTCGAGGCCGAGAGAGACCGAGATCGTGGCCAGCCCGCAGACGACGCCGATGATGATCAGCTGCCACAGAGCGTTCTCCGGAACGCCGATGACCTGAGCGAGTCCGCCGTTGATCTGCAGCGTGCCCAGACCGATCGAGACGGCGATGCCGAAAACGGTGCCGATGATGGCGACGACGTCGATGGTCTTGCCGATCGGTCCATGGATCTTCTCACCGAGGATGGGCTGGAAGATCGAGCTCACCCGCGGCGGCAGGTTCCGTTTGTGGATGAAGTAGGCGAAGCACAGCGCGGGCAGGGTGAAGATCGCCCAAGTGTGCAGGGTGAAATGGTAGTACGTGAAGTTCATGGCATCGACCGCGGCGGCGGGCGTTCCCGCTTCGATACCGAGGGATCCGCGCGGCGGATCGCCGAAGTGGCTGACGGGTTCAGCGACACCCCAGAACATGAGGATCGAACCGATGCCGGCGGCGAAGAGCATGGCGAACCAGGCACCATTGGAGTGCTCCGGCGGTTCGTCATCGGGGCCGAGTTTCGCTCGCCCATACCGGGATGCGGCGATGTAGATGAGGAACGCGACGAAGACTGTGACGCCGAGGATGTAGAACCATCCGAGGTTCGTCAGCAGCCAATCCGAGGCGACAGAGACGCCGGCGTCGAGCTGATCGGTGAAGAAGATCGTCCCGAGGACGAAGATGATGATCACGGCCGCTGAAGAGAAGAAGATGGCCGGGTTGGTGCGGAGTCGGAGTGCGTCGTGCAGCTTAACGAGCATGGCGTACCTTCCGTAGGGATGTTGCCGTCCACACTACAGAAGCATCAATTGATTTCAACAGAATCGCTTGTCACGAATCCGTCTCACTGCACTCCTGGCTAACCCCTCACCGAGGCGGCCCTCCCCATGTTCATCCCGTTCATCTGCAATACCCAGAAGCCCGAAAACAACGAGACGGTGCCCGAACCTTGTATGGTTCGTGCACCCTCTCGTCTGTCTCAGGAGACTCAATTGCGTCTGAGGCGAAGCGTGTCAGTGTTTCGGCGCCTCGGTATCTCCGCTGTCGTCGAGAGGATCGACTCGCCGATCATTCTGAGCATATGGATCTCGCCCCTCACGCCGGTCGACTCGAGGATCGTACTCCTCGGCTAACGGTTCCTCGGCACGACGACGGGCGCCCTGTTCTGGCATCTGCTGATCAGCACGGACGTCCTGCTGCTGTACGGAGGGATCCCGGCGCACCGATTCCTGCGAGCCAGGCTGGTCCGGACGAGCCGCCTCCTGCTGAACGGGCTGGTCCGGACGAGGCGCGTCTTCGCGAACAGGCTGCTCGGGGAGAACGTCGTTGCGCGGTACCGACTCGTCAGGACGATGTTCGGGTTGCTGCGTGTGTCGAGCGCCGTACGGATCAGTCTGCTGGACTGTCGGTTCCTGACGCCCGTAATCCTGCTGCGCCCGCTCGTCATATCGAGGCGCGTTCTGCTGTGTAGCTTCGTCGACACGGCGCTCATTCTGGTTGCCCGACGACGTTCCGTGAGCGCCAGCTGCTGCCCCAGCGCCGCCGGCGCCGTCTGCACGAGGGGTGTCCCCGGCGCTCTCCGGCGTGTCCGGATCCAGTTCGTCGGCACGTTGCAGCCTGCGATCGTGCTCGACGCGTTCCGCTTTCACTGCTTCTTCGCGTTTCGCTGCCTCGGAATCCAGCTGCTCGGCCTCAGCCGCCTGACGATCAGCCTCGGCAGCTCGAGCATCGGCCTCAGCCTTTGCGCGCTTTGCCTCTGCTCTCTGTTTCTCGACTTCGGCTTCTCGAGCACGAACATCATGTTCGGACTCGGCAGCCTCCTGCCGAATCTGTGCGGCTTCCTGCCGCTGGTGTTCGCGCTTCTTCGCTGCCGCCTTGCGGCTGACTGCGATGATGATCCCGACAATGATCAGGACCACAACGATGGCGACGACGATCCAGATGATAGTTGATACGTTCATGCGGTCTCTCCCTTGCTGTCTATTCGGATGTCGCTATTCACTTGCATCCGGCGCAGCGGACAGTTTCATCGTGACATGCAACACATCTATCGACAAGCATTTGGACTTCGGAGGGAGTTCGCGCCTCCAACTATCCGGACGGATCTATTCGGTGGGCCACCGGCTTGATGGCCGTCATTTGGTCGCTGGGCCGAACGTCAGATCGGATTGCCGCGAACCATCAGTTCCATGACGATCCATTTTGCGAGAGTCTCGGGGTCGACGTCGAGCATATGGGGCATCCGCAGCGTCCGTCGGCGGTCGGGAGTATCCGGAGTCCTGATGCTCACGTCGATATAGGAGCTGACGTTCACCTTGGTGATGTGGACTTCGAGAATACGGGCCCATGGCACGCCGCCCTCGGGGAATCCGTCAACAGCGGCCCAGACACCGAAGTCGTTGACGATCACTTGTGGTGCGGGCTGCTCGGTCCGCCGCAGTCCAAGGAAGCCAGCAGGATTGCGCAGAAATTGTTTCGCCTTGTTGAACCCGATTGCGACTTCACCGTCGCGAGCAAGTTCGGCTCTGAGAGCGTCTATTGTCTTCGTCTCCATGCCTACCCCTCCTCTCCTAATTACTACCTGACGGGGGCGCAGCAACCCCGCGCCAGGTAGCCCAGCCCCCGTCAGGTAGCAACAAGCACCGGCTATCCCACCCACACACGAATACAAACACCACACGTTCGTGAATACAGCAATGGCCCCACCCAACACAGTTGGACGAGGCCATCACCTTAAAAAATATTGCGGCAGTCACTTACTCTCCCACAACCACCAAGTTGCAGTACCATCAGCGCGAATGGGCTTAGCTACCGGGATCGGAACGGTTAACCGGGCGTTTCCCCACCACTATCACCACCGCAAAACCAACAAACCACACTCACCCAAACCCAAGTTTGGGCGGTAGTGGTCCAAGAACCGCACAGCGAACGCGAACACCAAAAACTATGTCATGCACACCCACAAAACGGGGCGCATTCTCTCATCACAACTAGAAAAGACTACTCATAGAAACATTCTTCGCACACACCAACCCCGCTAAAGGGAAAAGTTGGTGAGTGATCGGTGTATTAGTACCAGTCAACTCCACACCTCACAGTGCTTCCATACCCGGCCTATCAACCCCATCATCTATAGGACACCTCCCCTGACAAAGTCAGTTGGAAATCTCATCTCGGAGCCGGCTTCCCGCTTAGATGCTTTCAGCGGTTATCCATCCCGAACGTAGCCAACCAGCCATGCTCCTGGCGGAACAACTGGCACACCAGAGGTTCGTCCGTCCCGGTCCTCTCGTACTAAGGACAGACCTCCACAAATTTCCTACGCACGCAGCGGATAGGGACCGAACTGTCTCACGACGTTCTAAACCCAGCTCGCGTACCGCTTTAATGGGCGAACAGCCCAACCCTTGGGACCGACTCCAGCCCCAGGATGCGACGAGCCGACATCGAGGTGCCAAACCATGCCGTCGATATGGACTCTTGGGCAAGATCAGCCTGTTATCCCCGAGGTACCTTTTATCCGTTGAGCGACCACGCTTCCACAAGCCATGGCCGGGTCACTAGTCCCAGCTTTCGCTCCTGCTCGACACGTCCGTCTCACAGTCAAGCTCCCTTGTGCACTTACACTCGACACCTGATTGCCAACCAGGCTGAGGGAACCTTTGGGCGCCTCCGTTACTCTTTAGGAGGCAACCGCCCCAGTTAAACTACCCATCAGGCACTGTCCCTGAACCCGATCAGGGTCCGAAGTTAAGGAATCCACTATGGTCAGAGTGGTATTTCACCGATCGACTCCACCCCAACTAGCGTCAGGGCTTCACAGTCTTCCACCTATCCTACACAAACCACACCGAATCCCAATACCAAACTATAGTGAAGGTCTCGGGGTCTTTCCGTCCTGCTGCGCGTAACGAGCATCTTTACTCGTAATGCAATTTCGCCGAGTTCGTGGTTGAGACAGCAGAGAAGTCGTTACGCCATTCGTGCAGGTCGGAACTTACCCGACAAGGAATTTCGCTACCTTAGGATGGTTATAGTTACCACCGCCGTTTACTGGGGCTTAAATTCTCCGCTTCACCCTTACGGGTTAACAGGTCCTCTTAACCTTCCAGCACCGGGCAGGCGTCAGTCCGTATACATCGACTTACATCTTCGCACGGACCTGTGTTTTTAATAAACAGTCGCTTCTCTCTGGCCTCTGCGACCACCACCAGCACATCCCCAAGCAAGTTGGGTTCACCGGGATGGTCCCCCTTCTCCCGAAGTTACGGGGGCATTTTGCCGAGTTCCTTAACCACGATTCTCTCGATCACCTTAGTATTCTCTACTCGACCACCTGTGTCGGTTATAGGGTACGGGCAACACACACCCTCACGTCGATGCTTTTCTCGGCAGCAGAGGATCACCAGATCACCCCACCAATGTGGGGCGCCCATCAGCTCTCACACACCTGTGGGGACGGATTTACCTACCCCCACGTGCTACAACCTTAGACCGTGACTACCATCGCACGGCCTGGCTACCTTTCTGCGTCACACCTCACGCTTACCGACTCCACACTCAGGTCCCACCCGCAACCCCAACATCAAGTCCGAAGACTCAAAGGAGGAATTGGATGGTTAGTATCGTGTGTTTTGGTACTGTCGGTTGTGTGTCGGTACCAGAATATCAACTGGTTGTCCATCGACTACGCCTGTCGGCCTCGCCTTAGGTCCCGACTTACCCAGGGCGGATTAGCCTAGCCCTGGAACCCTTGGTCATCCGGTGGACGGGTTTCTCACCCGTCTTTCGCTACTCATGCCTGCATTCTCACTCGAATCGCCTCCACCACTCGTTCACACGGCAGCTTCTCCGGCAACTCGACGCTCCCCTACCCAACACCACACCATTACGGTTATAAGTGGTGCTGCCACAACTTCGGCGGTGTACTTAGCCCCGCTACATTATCGGCGCTCAATCACTTGACCAGTGAGCTATTACGCACTCTTTCAAGGATGGCTGCTTCTAAGCCAACCTCCTGGTTGTCTTCGCAACTGAACATCCTTTCCCACTGAGCACACGCTTAGGGGCCTTAGTTGATGGTCTGGGCTGTTTCCCTCTCGACAATGAAGCTTATCCCCCACTGTCTCACTGCCACGCTGAACCTTGACTGGCATTCGGAGTTTAGTTGACGTCAGTAACCCGGTAGGGCCCATCAGCCATCCAGTAGCTCTACCTCCAGCAAGAACCACGCAACGCTGCACCTAAATGCATTTCGGGGAGAACCAGCTATCACAGAGTTTGATTGGCCTTTCACCCCTAACCACAGGTCATCCCCTCCATTTTCAACTGAAGTGGGTGCGGGCCTCCACGCGCTCTTACACACGCTTCACCCTGCCCATGGCTAGATCACTCCGCTTCGGGTCTAGGACACGCGACTCTATCGCCCTATTCGGACTCGCTTTCGCTACGGCTACCCCACACGGGTTAACCTCGCCACGCACCGCTAACTCGCAGGCTCATTCTTCAAAAGGCACGCCATCACAGTCATCTAGATACTGCTCTGACGGATTGTAAGCACATGGTTTCAGGTACTCTTTCACTCCCCTCCCGGGGTACTTTTCACCATTCCCTCACGGTACTAATTCCGCTATCGGTCATCAGGAAGTATTTAGCCTTACCAGGTGGTCCTGGCAGATTCACACGAAATTCCACGAGTTCCGTGCTACTCGGGCGTCTACATACTGTGAACGGTTGATGTTTCGTCTACGGGACTCTCACCCACTCCGGTCCTGTTTCCCACCAGGTTCGACTACACCAACCACACTCACAGACCGGCCATGCTGGACCGGACCATGTACACCCCACAACACCGTGTACGCAACACCAGCACGCTTGACACGCACACGGTTTAGGCTCATCCAGTTTCGCTCGCCACTACTCCCGGAATCATTGTTATTTTCTCTTCCTGCGGGTACTGAGATGTTTCACTTCCCCGCGTTCCCTCCACATGCCCTATATATTCAGACACGGGTCACCACCCTCACGAGTGGCGGGGTTTCCCCATTCGGAGACCCTCGGATCAACGCCTGTTTATCGGCTCCCCGAGGCTTATCGCAGATTTCCACGTCCTTCATCGGCTCCTGATGCCAAGGCATCCACCATGCGCTCTTACACACTCACCCAACCCCCAAAAGGGATCGGCTCATGTGCGCGAAAAATATTGTTTCATTCACCTTTACTAGATGATGACAAGAAAAATCACATTACATAAACAACACAAAGAATTGTGTTGTTTGATGCTCGCGTCCACTATACGATTCTCAAACCACTACCAAACACCCACCACCACACACCCACACTGTGGCTGCCTGGTGGTCGGGTTGGTCCTGTTGGTTGAAACCACACCCACACACTGTGTGGGGTTTGTGATTCCAGGACCCAATAACGTGTTTGTTCTAGCCCATCCGGATACTCATCGTCGTCGAGGCACTAACCCCAACAACGCTGAGTGGACGAGCGGAAGAAGTGATGTTCCACCCTTGAGCTCTCATGATGACCACATGCGGGTCATGCCATGAGGATCTGAATGTGTGCTCCTTAGAAAGGAGGTGATCCAGCCGCACCTTCCGGTACGGCTACCTTGTTACGACTTAGTCCCAATCACCAGTCCCACCTTAGACGGCCCCCTCCACAAGGGTTGGGACACCGGCTTCGGGTGTTACCGACTTTCGTGACTTGACGGGCGGTGTGTACAAGGCCCGGGAACGTATTCACCGCAGCGTTGCTGATCTGCGATTACTAGCGACTCCGACTTCACGTAGTCGAATTGCAGACTACGATCCGAACTGAGACTGGCTTTAAGGGATTCGCTTACCCTCACGGGTTCGCCTCTCTCTGTACCAGCCATTGTAGCATGCGTGAAGCCCAAGACATAAAGGGCATGATGATTTGACGTCATCCCCACCTTCCTCCGAGTTGACCCCGGCAGTCTCCTATGAGTTCCCACCATCACGTGCTGGCAACATAGAACGAGGGTTGCGCTCGTTGCGGGACTTAACCCAACATCTCACGACACGAGCTGACGACAACCATGCACCACCTGTACACCAGCTCCAAAGAGAAGAACTGTTTCCAGAACGGTCCAGTGTATGTCAAGCCTTGGTAAGGTTCTTCGCGTTGCATCGAATTAATCCGCATGCTCCGCCGCTTGTGCGGGCCCCCGTCAATTCCTTTGAGTTTTAGCCTTGCGACCGTACTCCCCAGGCGGGGCACTTAATGCGTTAGCTACGGCGCGGAGAACGTGGAATGTCCCCCACACCTAGTGCCCAACGTTTACGGCATGGACTACCAGGGTATCTAATCCTGTTCGCTCCCCATGCTTTCGCTCCTCAGTGTCAGTTACAGCCCAGAGTCCCGCCTTCGCCACCGGTGTTCCTCCTGATATCTGCGCATTTCACCGCTACACCAGGAATTCCAGACTCCCCTACTGCACTCTAGTCAGCCCGTACCCACTGCACGCGCAACGTTAAGCGTTGCGTTTCCACAGCAGACGTGACCAACCACCTACGAGCTCTTTACGCCCAATAATTCCGGACAACGCTCGTACCCTACGTATTACCGCGGCTGCTGGCACGTAGTTAGCCGGTACTTCTTCTGCAGGTACCGTCACTTTCGCTTCTTCCCTGCTGAAAGCGGTTTACAACCCGAAGGCCGTCATCCCGCACGCTGCGTCGCTGCATCAGGGTTTCCCCCATTGTGCAATATTCCCCACTGCTGCCTCCCGTAGGAGTCTGGGCCGTGTCTCAGTCCCAGTGTGGCCGGTCGCCCTCTCAGGCCGGCTACCCGTCGTCGCCTTGGTAGGCCATTACCCCACCAACAAGCTGATAGGCCGCGAGCCCATCCCCGATCGAAAAACTTTCCACCACCCAACATGCGTCGGATGGTCGTATCCGGTATTAGACCCAGTTTCCCAGGCTTATCCCGAAATCAGGGGCAGGTTACTCACGTGTTACTCACCCGTTCGCCACTCATCCACCAACAGCAAGCTGTCGGCTTCAGCGTTCGACTTGCATGTGTTAAGCACGCAGCCAGCGTTCGTCCTGAGCCAGGATCAAACTCTCCATAAAAAACTTTATGTTACGAATGAATCCCAGCAAGACAGCCAACCCCTCACGGGGTGAGAAGGTTGACCAAAAAATACTGACCAAACACACAGCCACCCAATGTGATGCGGGAGGTTCGGCGAAGAACCACCCACCACGGGGTGAACCACTGTTTGGCCAGGTGATTGTCTTACCAGAAAATAAATTGTTCTGGCATCACAACTTGTTCAAACAAACACGCTATTGGATTCTCAAACCACAAACACACACCCATCACCACCACCCGAAAAACGAGCGTGTTCACTGGGGGTATCAGTTTCATTTTGTGTCACCCACCCGGTGTTCTGAACCCTCGGATCAAACTGTGTTTGTCCTGGTCAGACCCGGTGGAAACTCTGTCTCAGTGACGGTGTTTCCGGCGGGGCAACGAGATATAACTCTAGACCACCCCAGAGGCACCGTGCAACTCGAAACCGGAAATTCACCTGTGACACCCGTCACCAGCTCGAGATGCCCGGTTTCGCGCCTACTTCCACGGGCACAAACGTACGGCTGCAGAACCCCGCCATGCTCTGGCCGGCGGCAGCAGATTGCCCTCATTGTGCAGATGATTCCCAGCGTTTCAGCGCGTCCCGACCCCTACACTGACGGGATGACTCAGAAAGAGCAGCGAGAACGACTTGGCCGCAACGACCTCGATCTCGAAGACGCCCTCATCGACGAGGCGGCCAATACAGTCACTGAGGGTGCCAAGCGGCTCAACCGGAAGTGGCCGGAACTTATCGTCACCGGGCTCTTCGGCGGCATCGATGTCGGTCTCGGCATCTTGGCCATGGTGCTCGTCAAGCAAGCGACCGGGTCGACGATCCTCGCCGGGATGGCATTTGGCATCGGCCTTCTGGCATTGAAGCTGGCGCACTCGGAACTGTTCACCGAAGAATTTCTCCTTCCGATCAACGCCGTCATCGCCGGCCAGGCGAATTGGATCCAGGTGCTCCGCCTCTGGCTGACCACTCTCGTGACGAACCTGATCGGGGGCGCGGTCTTCGCCTGGTTGATCGTTATCGCCCTCCCGGATTACCACAAGACGATTGCGGATATGGCGCTCGGCTATATCAACCAGTCTTCGCTCATCGTCATGCTCGCCCTCTCACTGCTGGCCGGCGCGACAATCACTTTGTCAACCCGTATGCAGCAGGGGACACAGAACGACGTCGTCAAGGCGATCGTCTGTATGATCACCGGTCTGTTGGTGATCGGCGTCAGCATGCTGCACGGAGCTATCAATGCGATCGTCATCTTCGCCGCCATGATGACGGGCGCGGACATTTCGATCCTCGATTTCCTGCAGTGGTTCGGAATCGTGATCCCGTGCAACATGCTCGGCGGACTGCTGATCATCACCCTGCCCCGAATTGTGCGCACTCGCCGCGTGCTCTGGGCAGTGCGCCAAGGCCGCATCTCTCTCGAGGAACTCGAGGAGCAGAGCTCCTAAACCGTTGACTCAGGCTCCGCGGTAGCCGGGCATCAGCCGGTCGCTGTCGACGATCTGCTTGCCCAGCGGCATAAGAGAGACCGGGATGAGCTTGATGTTCGCCCAGCCGAGAGGGATTCCGATGATCGAGATGAACAGCGGGATCGAGGTGACGACGTGTCCGATAGCGAGCCAGACCCCGGCGACGATGAGCCAGATGATGTTGCCCAGGGTGGTCGCCACTCCGGCCGGGCGGGTTTCGATGACCTCGCGGCCGAAGGGCCACAGTGCGTAGTTGCCGATACGGAAGGATGCGATGCCCCAGGGGATGGTGACGATGAAGATGCAGGCGATGATGCCGGCGGCCCAGTATCCGAGTGCCAGCCAGAGGCCGGAGAAGATGAACCAGATGATGTTGAGCAGGGTGCGCATGATCTCCTCGTGCGTTCGTCAGTCGGTATTCGTTCGATTGTCCGTCATCTGCCAGTCTGCTCGATGACAGCATGCTTTTCCATGGTGATGGCCCCACTTCGCCGGTCCGGTTGACCGCAGACTGCCGGATCGCACGCTGATTGACCGCGTTCCCTTGGCTACAGTGCTGCCGCAGAAGCTGCCTCTACAACGCGATCTCTTGTATTCGCCGATGACAAGGTTTTCCGTTGTCGAACGGATCCAACCGTCGTGGATACGACAATGCCGCGCCCTCCCAATGTGGAGGACACGGCATTATCAGTGACGGAGGCTGCTCAGCCGACGATGTCGACAGCACCGAGGGTCTTCTTGCCTCGGCGCAGGAGGACGACTCCTCCAGCTTCTGTCGAGAGCACATCATCGGAAGTCAGGGTCTGCTCCTGGTCCGCAACCTTGACGTTGTTGACGTACGCTCCCCCGTCCTTGATGGCACGGCGAGCCTCACCCTTGGACTTGACGATGCCGGAAGCGACGAACGCATCAGCAACAGGCAGGCCCTCGGCCAGCTGGGTCGTAGACACCTCACCCCGAGGCAGCTCGGAAGTTGCCGCACCCAGCGTCGACGAATCAAGACCGGCGAGCTCTCCCCCACCGAACAGGGCGGAAGCCGCAGCGATGGCCTGCTCGTAAGCCTGACGTCCGTGGACCAAAGTCGTGACATCCTCGGCGAGGGCCTTCTGCGCCACACGGGTGTGCGGGGCAGCGGTGAACTCGGCTTCGATGGCTTCGATCTCGTCGAGCGGGCGCAGCGAGAACACCTTGAGGTACTTCACCACGTCGCGGTCGTCGGCGTTGAGCCAGAACTGGCTGAACGCGTACGGGCTGGTCAGCGACGAATCGAGCCACACTGTGCCGGATTCGGTCTTGCCGAACTTCGTGCCATCGGCCTTCGTGATCAGCGGGGTGGCCAGGGCATGGACGGACTTCTGCTCGACGCGGCGGATGAGGTCGACGCCCGAGGTGAGGTTGCCCCACTGGTCGGAGCCGCCGGTCTGCAGGGAGCAGCCGTAGCGGCGGTTGAGCTCGAGGTAGTCGTTTCCCTGGAGGATCTGGTACGAGAACTCGGTGAAGGAGATGCCGGCTTCGCTGTTGAGCCGCGCGGAGACGGATTCCTTCGACAGCATCCGATTGACCGGGAAGTGCTTGCCGATGTCGCGGAGGAAGTCGATGGCCGACAGCTGCGAGGTCCAGTCCAGGTTGTTGACGATCTGAGCGGCATGGGGGCCTGAGAAGTCGAGGAACTTCTCGACCTGGGTGCGGATCTTCGCCACCCACTCCTCGACGACCTCACGCGGGTTGAGCGTCCGCTCCCCCGACATGCGCGGATCGCCGATGAGGCCGGTGGCGCCACCGACGAGGGCGAGCGGGTTGTGGCCGGCCTGCTGGAGGCGGGCGGCGGTGAGCAGCTGGACGAGGTTGCCCATGTGCAGGCTCGGGGCCGTCGGATCGAAACCGACATAATAGGTCAGCGACTCCTCGGCCAGGGCTTTCTGCAGGGCGGTCTCGTCGGTGGAAACTGCGACGAGCCCGCGGGCCTTGAGTTCACTGAAGATGTCGGTCACTTCGGTCCTTTCGAATCTGTGGTCTGTGTCGGCGCGGAGCCGACGGGGTCAATTCTACGTGCTCGCCGAGGCGGCTGTGCCCTTGGCTCGGGACTGCCGCGCTCCCCTCATCGGTAGACCTCCCGACGGTGCCCGAGATGGAGAACCAACACGACGAGCTCGCTGTCGATGACTTCGTAGATCACCCGATAGTCCGAATCCGGAACTCCCCGGAACCGCCCTTCAGCTGCACGCAACCAGGAGGGCGTGGTTCATCGGACAACTCCTTGATCGACGCGACCAGGCGTCGGGCGATGGGGCGATCAAGTTTGCGCAGTGCCTTCGCCGCTGAAGGCACGTAGCTGATCGAGTACGACACAGCGGCGGGTCAGAGACCGAGTTCTTGTTCCAGCTCTTCCTGAGACACTCGTCCACGCTCTTCTCGAGCCAACGCTGCAGCTCGCACATCTGCCTGATCCTCGAGTGCCTGGAGTGCACGATCATAGAAGTCAGGAGAGACCACCACTGCACGACGAACAGAACCACGGGAAGTGATCTCGACGGGCTCGCGCTGCGCGGCGGCGATGAGACTGCTCTGTTGGCTGCGGAATTCGGACATCGTTACTGAACTCATGCCACTATTGTACAACTTGTACAAGTTGTGCGGAAGATTGGGACGTTGCCGAGTTGCCTGTTGCTCCCCCGGATCCGAAAACAGAGACCTGTTGGAGTGACGATGGAACCTCGCTCAGTCACGAAGGACGAACGGTGCTCCGACCGCGGAATAATCAGAGCACCGCTGACACAGTTCCGATCAGCCGACCGGAAGATTGAGGTCGTAGGGAGGTGAAGCTCACACGCTCCGCGCCGACCCTGCGAACTCCCGCAGGCGCGCCACCTCGGCCTTCGCATTCGCCAGCTGCGCCTCGACGGCCGACCGAGCCGTGCCGCCCTTGGAAAAGCGCGAATCGATCGAGCCGAGGGTCGTAAGCACCTCGCGCACGTCCGGTGTCAGATGCGAAGAGATCCCGGCAAAGTCTTCGTCGGTCAAGTCCCAGAGTTCAACATCGCGGGATTCAGCCAGCTGCACGCAGGCACCCGACAGCTCATGGGCCACACGGAACGGCACGCCCTCACGCACGAGCCACTCGGCGATGTCAGTGGCCAGGGCGAAACCGCGCGGCGCCAGATACGCCATCCGCTCGGTATCGAACTTCAGAGTCGCGACCATTCCGGTGAACGCGGGCAGCAGCAGCTCGAGAGTGTCCGTGGCGTCGAAGACCGGCTCCTTGTCCTCCTGCAGGTCCCGGTTGTACGCCAACGGCAGCGCCTTGAGCGTCGACAGCAGCCCGGTGAGATCGCCGATGAGGCGACCTGACTTGCCACGGGTGAGCTCGGCGACGTCCGGGTTCTTCTTCTGCGGCATGATCGACGATCCCGTCGAGTACGCATCGTGGAGGGTGACGAACGAGAATTCCTTCGTCGCCCACGCGATGACCTCCTCGGACAGACGGGAGAGGTCGATGCCGATCATCGTCGTGATGAACAGGTATTCGGCGAAGACATCGCGCGACGCGGTGCCGTCGATGGAGTTCTCCACCGAATCGGTGAACCCGAGGTCCGCGGCCACCGCCTGCGGATCAAGACCGAGCGACGACCCGGCCAGAGCACCCGAACCATACGCAGAGACTCCCGCCCGCGCATCGAAATCAACGAAGCGGGCGACGTCGCGCAGCAGCGGCCACGCATGAGCGAGCAGATGGTGAGCCAGCAGCACTGGCTGTGCGTGCTGGAGATGTGTGCGACCCGGCATCGGGGCCTCGGGATGCTCTTCTGCCTGAGCGATGAGCACCTCGACGGTGTCGAGGACGAGACCGGCGACCTCACGAGCATGGTCACGCAGGTACATCCGACCCATCGTCGCGATCTGGTCGTTGCGGGACCGTCCGGCACGCAGCTTCCCGCCGAGCTCGGGTCCGGCGATCTCGATGAGCCCGCGCTCCAACGACGAATGCACATCCTCATCGGATTCGGCCGCGACGTATTCGCCGGCGTCCACCCGACGCAGCAGCTCGTCGAGAGCCGAATGCATCCCCGACAGCTCGTCATCGGTGAGCAGTCCCGCGTGGTGGAGGACCTTCGCGTGGGCCTTGGACCCCGCGATGTCGTACTTCGCCAGGCGCCAGTCGAAGTCCGTGGACTTGCTCAGCGCGGCCAGCGCATCGGCGGGACCGTCGGAGAATCGTCCGCCCCACAGGCTCAGTCGTTCGCTCACAGATCGTCCTTTCCCACCAGCACGGATGCGCCGGCCCGTTCATTGAAATGATGAAACTCAGTTGTCATTGTTCCAGTTTTCCCTCGCCGAGGTGGCCGTCCGTCCCGTGGATTCCCACCAAGGCGGCCCGCCCGGTTACTGGCCGCACCGACAGAAGCTCAGCCCTCGGCCAACCCGCCTGCCGCGTATTCGAGGAAGGCCTCGGCCACGGCCGCGCCCCCGACTGCGGCGTCGGCGATGACGAGCACCGTGTCGTCGCCGGCCAGGGTGCCGAAGATGCCGACCATCGACGACCGGTCAATCGCCGACGCCAAGTACTGCGCGGCTCCCGGCGGGGTGCGCAGCACGACCGTGTTGTCCTGGGACACCGCGGAAACGAGCAGCTCCTCAAGGATCCGCGGCAGCTTCGCATCGAGGCTCTCCCCCGTCGACTGCTGCAGGGACCGGTCCCCGCCCTCACCGGGAACGGCGTACACGGATCCTGCGGTGGACCGGATCTTCACGGCCCCCACCTCAGCGAGGTCGCGCGACAGAGTCGCCTGGGTGACGGTGATGCCCTGCGTCGCGAGCGCCTCGGCGAGTTCGATCTGGGACCGCACGGACTGGCGGGTGATGAGATCGATGATCTTCTGCTGCCGGGCGGTCTTCGTCAGCGGTGCGCTGTTCGCCCCGGAATTCGCCTCGGTCATCGTCGCTCCAGGAGGAAGGTCATGAGCGCCTTCTGCGCGTGGAGGCGGTTCTCGGCCTCGTCGAAGACCACCGAGGCGGGGCCGTCGATCACCTCAGCCGTGACCTCTTTGCCGCGGTAGGCGGGCAGGCAGTGGAGGAAGATCGGGTCGTTGCCGAGGTTCATGAGTTCCTGGCTGACCTGGTATTTCACGAAGGGTGAGGCGTGGTCGTCGCGGCCGGCTGAGTCCTGGCCCATGGACACCCAGGTGTCGGTGACGAGGACGTCGGCGCCGGTGGCTGCGGCGACCGGGTCGTCGGTGACGGTGAGCGATCCCCCGGTCTGAGCGGCGAGTGCCTCGGCCTCGGCGGCGATCTCCGGGGCCGGCTGATAATCGGCCGGTGCGGCGATGCGCACGTGCATGCCGGCGTTGGCCCCACCGAGGGCGTAGGAGTTCGCCATATTGTTGGCCCCGTCGCCGAAGTACGTCATCGTCTGACCCTTTACGTCGCCGCGGTGTTCGCGGATGGTGAGCAGGTCGGCCAGGATCTGGCAGGGGTGGAAGTCATCGGACAGGGAGTTGATGACGGGCACGGAGGAGTGCTCGGCCATCTCTTCGAGACCGACCTGGGTGTAGGTGCGCCAGATGATCGCCGAGACCATCCGCGACATCACCTGCGCGGTGTCGGCGATCGATTCCTTGTGTCCGAGTTGCGCCTCACCGGGGTTGATGATGAGCGGCTGCCCGCCGAGTGCGGCGATGCCGGCGGCGAATGAGACCCGGGTCCGCGTCGAGGTCTTGTCGAAGATGACCGCGGCGGTCTGCGGGCCGGCAAGCGGGGTCCGCGAATAGGGGGCGGCCTTGAGCTCGACGGCGAGGTCGAGGACCTCAGCCTGTTCGGCCGGGGTGAGGTCGGTGTCCTTGAGGAAATGGCGTGTCATGGTGGGTCCTTTGGAAAGTCTGTTCTCAGGGGGTGCCGTCAGCCGTGCAGCAGGCCGGGCAGCGCCTCGAGGAAGGGGGCGAGCTCGGTTCGGGTGATGGTCAGCGGCGGGGCCAAGCGCAGGCGGCCGGGGGCAACGGGGTTGATGATGAACCCGGCGTCGCGTGCTCGGTCGGCAATCGCCTTCTCATCGAGGCCTTCGGTGAGCTCGAGGCCGAGGAGCAGACCCATTCCGGTCACGGCGGTGATTCCGTCGATGGCGGTGAGCTGTTCGGTCAGCCAGGACCCGGTGGCCCGTGTGTGCTCGAGCAGGTTCTCGTTCTCGATGGTCTCGAGCACGGCCAGTCCGGCCGCGCAGGCGATGGGGTTGCCGCCGAAGGTCGTGCCGTGCTGACCGGCTTCGAGCAGCTTCGTGTTCGCATCCCCGACGGTGATCGTCGCGCCGATCGGCATGCCTCCGCCCAGACCCTTCGCCGAGGTGATGATGTCGGGGACGACGCCCTCGCCGATCTCTGGGTCCTGGTGGGCGAACCAGGTGCCGGTGCGGGCCACTCCGGACTGCACTTCGTCGAGGACGAGCAGTGCTCCGGCGTCTCGGGTGAGTTCCCTGGCGGCCCGAAGGTAGCCGGCGGGGTGCTGCCGCACGCCCACCTCGCCCTGGATGGGTTCGATGAAGACAGCCGCGGTGGTGTCGTTGACGGCCGCGGCGAGTGCGTCGACGTCGCCGTAGGGCACGTGGACGACTCCGGGCACGCCGGGGGCGAAGGGTTCCCGGTATGCGGCCTTCGCGGTCAGTGCGAGGGCGCCCATGGTGCGGCCGTGGAAGGCACCTTCGACGGCGATGATGATCGGCCGGCCTCCTCCCCCGGCACGGCGGGCCATCTTGAAGGCCGCCTCGTTGGCCTCGGTGCCGGAGTTCGAGAAGAACACGGCGGATCCGGTCGGCAGGTCGAGGACCTCGTGGAGTTTCGTGGCGAGGTTGATCTGGGGCGGCGAGGTGAAGAAATTCGAAATGTGGCCGAGAGTTGACGCCTGCTCGGTGATGGCCTTGACCCAGGCCGGGTGGCAGTGGCCGAGCGCGTTGACGGCGATGCCGGCGAGTAGGTCGAGGTACTTCTTGCCCGAGGCGTCCCACACGTACGAACCCTCACCACGGACGAGGTCGAGCTGGGGTGAGCCGAAGACCGGAGAGAGGACGCGGGAGAAGTCATCGCGCCAGGTCTGTGCCTGATCCGTTGTGGCTTGCTGGTGCGTTGCTTCACTCATTGTCGTCCTCCTGTGTTCCTTGGTGTCCGTCGCCCAGCGGTGCGGGTGCGACGACGGTGTCTTCGACCATGGTGCCGATGCCCTCGGAGGTGAACACCTCGAGCAGCAGGGAGTGCGCCATCCGGCCGTCGATGATGTGGGCCTGCTGCACCCCGTGCTCGATGGCCTCAAGCGCGGCGGTCATCTTCGGGATCATCCCCGAGTCGAGGCTCGGCAGGAGTTCGCGCAGCTTGTCCGGGCCGATGCGGGAGATGAGCGAGGACGTGTCCGGCCAGTTTGCGTAGAGGCCGGGCACATCGGTGAGCATGATGAGTTTGTCCGCCTTCAGTGCTTTCGCCACCGCCGAGGCGGCCAGGTCCGCATTGATGTTGAGCGGCTTTCCCGCTTCTCCCCCGATCTCGGAGGCGATCGAGCAGATGACGGGAACGCGGCCGGCGTCGAGGAGTTCGGTGAGTACGGTGGTGTTGACCTGGGCGATCTCGCCCACCCGGCCGAGATCAACGGTCTGCCCGTCCACCTCGGCTGTGGTCTTGTGCGCGAGCATGAGGTCTGCGTCTTCACCGGACAGGCCGATCGCGGCGTTGCCGTTCTGGTTGATCCGGGAGACGATGTCGCGGTTGACCTGGCCGGAGAGGACCATGCGGATGACCTCGGCGGCCTCCTCGGTGGTCACGCGCTGCCCGGCCTTGAACTCGGATTCGATGCCCAAGCGCTTCAGCATGGCGGAGATCTGGGGGCCGCCGCCGTGGACGACGACGGGGCGGATGCCGGCGAAGCGGAGGAAGGCGATGTCATCGGCGAAGGACTGCTGCAGCTCCGGAGAGACCATGGCGTTGCCGCCGTATTTGATGACGATCGTGGCACCGGAGAAGGTCTTGATCCAGGGCAGCGCCTCGGTGAGTGCTTCGGCCTTGACCTGGGCGGCGGCGAGCCGGGTGGCCGTGGATTTCGTGGACATGTCTACGGGGCTGTTCATGAGGAGTAGGCGCTGTTCTCTTCGACGTAGTCGTGGGTGAGGTCCGAGGTCCACACGGTGGCGATGTCGTCTCCGGCGTGGAGGTCGATTGACACATCAACTGTGCGCTCGAACGTCACGTTCGCGGGGTCTTCGTCGGGACCGGAGGCCGTGCACACCTGGACGCCGTTGATGATCACGTCGATGAGGGTGGGATCGAAATCCGCCGAGGTGGTTCCCACCTGGGCAACGACGCGACCCCAGTTGGGGTCCTCCCCGAAGATCGCAGCCTTGAACAGGGCCGATCGGGCGACGGAGCGGGAGACTTCGACGGCGTCTTTTTCGCTGGCGGCGCCGCGGGTGGTGATGGCGATGTCGTGGTGAGCGCCTTCGGCGTCGACGTGGAGTTGGTGCATGAGGTCGAGGCAGAGTTCGCGCAGCAGGCTGGTGAATTCTTCCGCGTCGACGGCGGCGTCGTGGGCGCCGGAGGACATGAGGATGACGGTGTCGTTCGTCGACATGCACCCGTCGGTGTCGAGGCGGTCGAAGGACAGGCTCGTCGAGGCACGCAACGCCTGGTCGAGCACGGTCTGGTCGAGTTTCGCGTCGGTCGTGATGACGACGAGCATCGTGGCCAAACCGGGAGCGAGCATGCCCGCACCTTTGGCCATGCCGCCGATGGTGAACCCGGTGGAACCGGTGCGGCTGGCGGTCTTCGCGACGGTGTCGGTGGTCATGATCGCTTCGGCAGCCGAATGTCCTGCTTCAACACTCGTGTCGGCAGCGGCGACGAGTGGGGCGAGGTTGCCCACGATGGAGTCGCGGAATTCCTGGCCGCCGACGCCGATGAGCCCGGTCGAGCAGACGAGGATGTCCTCGGGCTTTGTGTCGGTGCCGGCATCGGTGAGGAGTTCAGCGGTGGTCTGCGCGGTCAGGGTGGTCGTCTCGTACCCGAAGTCGCCGGTGTAGCAGTTCGCTCCCCCGGAGTTGAGGACGACGGCACGTGCCTGACCATCGGCCGAGGCCTTCTGGGACCACAGGACAGGGTTCGCCTTGCACCGATTGGAGGTGTAGACGGCGGCGACGGCGGTGTCGGGGCCGTTGTTGACCACGAGTGAGAGGTCTTTGGTGCCGGAGGGTTTGAGTCCGGCGGTGAGTCCGGCGGCGGTGAAGCCGAGTGGGGCGGTGACGCTCATGGGGCGACTCCTTCGAAGGGAAGGGCGGTGGTCTCGTCGAGACCGAGGGCCAGGTGGATGGATTGGATGGCTTGTCCGGCCGTGCCGCGGACGAGGTTGTCGAGTGCCACGACGACGAGGATCTTTTCGGCTCGTTCGTCGACGGTGAACTGGATCTGTGCGACGTTCGATCCGGTGGTGGCCGCGGTCTGCGGCCATTGGCCGTCGGGCAGGATGCGGACGAAGGGTTCGTCGGCATAGGCCTGAGCGAACGCCGTTGCCAGTTGGTCCTTGAGCGCAGCGGCGTCGAGGAGCCCTTCGGCGTTGCGCGGTGCGGCTTCGCCGGCGTCGGCGGTGATGGTCGCGAGAATTCCGCGGGCCATTGGCACGAGTGTCGGGGTGAAGGAGATCCGGGTGGGGCCGTCGCCAGCGTCGGCACCGAGGACTCCGTTGAGGTTCTGTTCGATCTCTGGCACATGGCGGTGGGTGCCGCCGGTGCCGTAAGGCGAAGCATTGCCGAGGATCTCGGCGGCGGTGAGATGCGGCTTGAGTGCCTTGCCCGCCCCGGAGACTCCATTGGCGAGCACGGCGTTGAGTCCGGTCGGTGCCGCAAGTCCGGCTTGAATGAGCGGTGCGAGGCCGAGGGTCACGGCGGTGACGTTGCAGCCGGGCACCGCGATGCGCTTCGTCGACTTGAGCGCCTCGCGCTGTTTGGTGCCGTCGGCGGTCAGCAGCTCGGGCAGGCCGTACGTCCAGGTGCCCTGGTGTGCGGAGCCGTAGAACTTCTCCCATGCGGCTGCGCTGATGAGGCGGTGGTCTGCGGCGAGGTCGACGATGAGGGTGTCCGGGCTCGTCTGTTCGAGCTCGGCGGCGATCTGTCCGGACTGACCATGCGGGAGCGCGAGGATGACGACATCATGGCCGGCGAGCACCTCGGCGGTGGACTCCTGGACCACGAGGTCAGAGAATCGGGGAAGATGGGGTTGATGTCGGCCGAGCTTCTCACCCGCGGTGGAATGTCCGCACACCGTGGTGACGTTCAAGTGGGGGTGAGTGCTCAGCAGCCGGAGGACCTCTCCCCCGGCGTATCCGGTGGCACCGGAGACGGCAACCGTAAGATCGTTCATATGTATAACCATACCAGGCAATTAATTTATATGCAGGAGGCGTCATGACCCAGGCAGTTCGTGCGATGCAGGCTGGTGGACCGGAGGTCCTGGAGTTCGGTGAGATCGAGACTCCGAAGCCGGGCCCCGGTGAGGTGCTCGTCAACATCGAGGCTGCGGGCGTGAATTTCATCGACACGTACCGTCGTTCGGGTGTGTATCCGATGGAGTACCCGCATGTCGTCGGCGTTGAGGGAACCGGATATATCGCCGAGGTGGGCGAAGGCATTGAGAGCTGGCAAGTCGGCGACCGTGTTGCCTGGCACGAGGGTCCGGGTTCGTATGCGACGCAGGTCGTCGTGAAGGCTGATTTCCTGCTGCGCGTGCCCGAGGGCGTATCCGCCGAGGTGGCTGCGGCAATGCCGCTGCAGGGCCTGACAGCGCAGTATCTGGCGACGAGCTCGCATGAGATCAAGCCGGGTCAGACGGCGCTCGTTCACGCTGGCGCCGGTGGAGTCGGCCTGCTGCTGACGCAGATCATCAAGCACTTGGGTGGCAATGTCATCTCGACGGTGAGCACCGAGGAGAAGGCAGAGCTGTCGCGGAAGGCCGGCGCGGATGAGGTCTTCCTCTACGGTGAGGGCGTCGACATTACGGCGAAGGTCAAGGAGCTCACTGATGGCGAAGGCGTTGATGTCGCTTATGACGGTGTCGGCAAGGACACCTTCGATGCGTCGCTGGCGTCGATCAAGCCATTGGGATCGATGGTGCTCTTCGGCGGGGCGTCAGGTCAGGTGCCGCCGTTCGACATTCAGCGTTTGAATTCTTCGGGCGGAATCTTCCTGTCCCGCCCATCGCTGGCATGGTTCGTCCGCAGCTCGGAGGAGCTGGCGAAGCGTTCGGCGATGCTCTTCAACGGCATCGAGCACGGCTGGCTCAACTTCCGCGTCGGCGCGACGTTCGGGTTGGCGGAAGCTGCTGATGCGCATCGTGCGCTCGAGGGCCGTAAAACTACCGG
This sequence comes from Brevibacterium sp. MGP-B1, assembly GCF_057766545.1. Taxonomy (NCBI): domain Bacteria; kingdom Bacillati; phylum Actinomycetota; class Actinomycetes; order Micrococcales; family Brevibacteriaceae; genus Brevibacterium; species Brevibacterium sp. MGP-B1. Next base: position 1,711,409 of record NZ_CM173407.1, read on the forward strand.
CAAGGTTGTCCTGACCGCCTGACTCAGCCACATGAGGTTGGGCCCGGAGTTGCTGAAAATGAACAGGAACTCCGGGCCCCATTTGTCGGAATAACGGCGTATGACTGAACACACACCAATCCCGCTTGGTTGATACATGAGATCCAATTTGCGTTTGGCTTCGCCCACTTGTCGCACGTCGCTGATACCTTGAAGTCATGTACGAAGATTCTGTTCGCGACACAATCCGTCAGTTCATGGCAGAACGCGATTGGCAGCAGTTCCACTCCCCCGAGAATCTCGCGAAGAGCGTTTCCATCGAAGCGGGAGAACTACTCGAATGTTTCCAATGGGGAGATGCCGACCTCGAGTCCGCAAAGGACGAGTTGGCTGATGTGCTGACCTATTGCATGTTGCTCGCGGACAAGCTGGACCTGGATCCCGACACCATCATTTTGGACAAGCTGGCCAAGACTCGCGAGAAGTATCCGGTGGAAAAGGCTCGAGGCACGAGCGTGAAATATGACCAGCTTTAAAGTCGAACGCTTCCCCTTCGACGCCGACAAGGTCAAAGCGTGGGGATCCGTCGACCCTCGTCACAGTAATTGGCCCGTCGTGTATGTCATGAACAATACAGAAGAGGTCTATGTCGGCGAGTCCCTCAACGTAGAGGGCCGGATGAAGCAGCACCTCGAGTCTGACTCTAAGCGGAACCTTAAATCGGTCAGAGTTGTTCTCGACGACACGTTTAATAAGTCTGCCTGTTTAGATCTAGAGTCGTTTCTCATTCGAATGTTCCACGGCGACGCGAGTCGACAAGTCCTCAACCTCAACGCCGGAATCACCGATGCCGACTACTACGACCGGGACAACTACAACAAGACGTTCCGACAGATCTTCGAAGAGTTGCGAACTCAAGAAGAACTCTTCAAACGCACCATTCCGCAGATCGTCAACAGCGACCTCTTCAAGCTTTCGCCATTTAAAGCGCTGAATCATGACCAGGCTGCCGCGGTGAATGACATACTCGAAGGCTTCTTCGATGACCTCGAAAGCGGCGTCGACAATACTGTAGTGGTCGAGGGCAACCCCGGTACGGGCAAAACGGTGGTGGCCATCTATCTGCTCAAACTGCTCGAGGACATCCGGCGGCATGATTCGGAGGAGCCTCTCGACATAGATTCCATCTTCAGCGACTACTTCACCCCTGGACATGCAGAGTTGCTCGAATCTCTGCGATTCGCCATCGTCGTCCCTCAACAGTCGTTGCGCGACTCGATCGCTAAGGTGTTCAAACAGACGCCCGGTTTGAGTAAAGGCATGGTGTTAACGCCGTTCCAAGTCGGCGAGAGCTCAGACCGATTCGATCTCCTTGTTGTAGACGAGGCACACAGGCTCAACCAGCGAGCGAATCAGGCCTCGGGACCACTCAACAAGAAGTTCATTGAGATCAACGAGAAACTGTTCGGCTGGGACGATCCGCAGAAGACGCAGCTAGATTGGATTCAGAAGCAGAGCCACCACTCGATCCTCATGCTCGATGTCGGTCAAACCGTTCGACCTGCTGATCTGCCAGCGACCATGACTCGGGAGCTCGCCTCCCGAGCCAGAGCAGCCAGCCGCTTCTACCGCCTACAAACGCAGATGCGGATCTCTGCCGACAAAGACTATGTCAGATACATCCGTGACATACTCAGCGACACCCCACCGGCATCACGCGAAGACTTCGGAGACTACGACCTGCGGATGTTCACCGATCTAGGCGAAATGCGACGGGAACTTCAGAAACGCGAAGCGGAGCACGGGCTGTCACGTCTGGTAGCTGGCTATGCATGGCCGTGGAAGAGCAAGAATGACAAAACCGCGTACGACATCGAACTTGATGGCCAACATATGCGCTGGAACACAACCACTACTGATTGGATCAACTCTCCAAAATCGGTGAACGAGGTCGGTTCGATCCACACCGTTCAGGGGTACGACCTCAATTATGTCGGGGTCATAATCGGCAACGACCTCCGATACGATCCCGTCGCAGGCAAACTCTTCTTCGACCGCTCTAACTATCACGACAAGAAGGGACGCGAGAACAACCCCAAGCTCGGAATCAAATACACTGACGAAGATCTACTCGAGTACGTGAAGAATATTTATAGCGTGTTACTCACGCGAGGAATTCGGGGCACATATCTGTACGTCTGCGACAACGCTCTACGAGACCGACTCCAAGAATTGTTTTGAGGGCACCGATCAACTCAACTGAGTGTCCGAGTCCCGCAACCTATAGGATCTGAGACACGTTGGTTACGAAACACTTTCGCTTCTGGCTCTTCAATGCTCAAGAGCTTAGGAATAGTTGTCTAGCCCGCTCCGGCTGTGCTTACGCGGCAGTGAAAGTAAAACTCCATCTGATGCTTGCCGCGGAAGGACGACTCGGGCAGTGCCGGGCATTCCGGTTCGCCGATGAGGTTCTAACGAGCTACAAGCGTCAAGGACTCGTGGCATGACAAGGCGATGGACGGCTTGTGACCGATGAGAGTCGTGAAACACTCAACTAGTGCGCAATATACAGTTGAGCAAATCGACTATGTTTGGTGACGACTCTCTTCGATGTATTGACACAACATACAACTGCTACATGGAGCTGTAGGAGAAGTGCCACCGGAAAATTCGGAAATTGCGAAAGTACAATTAGTGGAGCGTGCTCTCTCGCATGCTTTAGAGGGAGGCTGTGCAGTCCAATGGCGATTACACCTTATTCAGTTCGGAGTTTCAAGGCCCTTGCGGAACGAGAGTCACGCCGTGGTGAGAACCTAACACGTTCCGTACCGGCAGTAAAAGACGCTGTTGTTGCCCTTCGGCTCAGACGAGACCAATACAAAAATGAGGTGACCTCCCTCAGCCTGGACAGCCCCGCCAGGCTTCTTGCCCGCGACCGATTCCATTCGGATCGCAAAAAGTTGCGCCAATACCGCGACGAAGCTCTTGAAGACGCGCTACATGAAGCGTTAATCCAGTTCGAACAGGCCTTATGGGACGGCAGTTTCACCTTTGGCCTCACTCAAGCAGTAAAGCTCGGAGATCGGCAGACCTATCGAATCAGAGACACGTTGGAAGTTGCCTTCCCTGCAAAGCAAGCAGCTGCCGTCATTCGAGGTCTCCGTGCCGCCGAGATGCAGAGCCGCAATGGAATAGTGCGTTCGCTCAAGGAGGCCCTTGGAAAGAAGTACTCGCATGCCATCTATCGGATTGACATCACGTCGTTTTTCGGATCAATTCCGCACGATAAGCTAATAGCACGACTTGGCTCTTTGAAGCGACTCGACACAGTGAGCTTGGCTCTTGTATCTCAGCTACTCGATGAATTTGCAAAAATCAACGGCACACGTACGGGAATTCCACAAGGTGTAGGCATGAGTTCCCATCTCGCTGATTTCTATCTTCATGAGTTTGACCGCGTCATGAAGGCCATCCCCGGCGTGCTGTTCTACGCACGATACGTCGACGACATGGTCCTCGTCTTAACGGATGAGGCAGCGCTGGATATTGTAAAGGCCGAAATCGAGATGCAATTTCGCAAACTCTCCTTGACACAGAATCTTGCGAAGACTGTTGCAATCGTTACTGACGAGAACGGCGACTATCCGGCGGGTAGCGCGTTGCAGTATCTGGGATACAGGTTCACCCGAACCCGTGGGAAGCTGACGACTGGCCTTACTGAACGCCGCCATCAGCGCAGAATGAAGCGCTTGGAATTGACCTTTCAGTCGTGGCTGAGTTCCTCGCCCGACGCAGCACGTCCCAATCACGGCCACGATGGCCTGTTGATGGATCGGTTGCGCTATCTGGCTGGCAATACCAAACTGTTGAACTCGAAAGATAATGTGGCAATTGGACTCTTCTTCTCGAACAGCGCCTTGGACACTGATGCGACGGAGTTAACAGAACTTGACGCCGCGCTGGAGAAATTCAGGAGGGATCATTCGAACAAGATGTCTGAGCATCTGAGAAAGAAAATTAAAGCCATTTCGTTTCAGGAGATGTTCACTCAGAAACCTTTCTATAGATTCAGTCAGCGAAAAGCACAACGAGTTATTCAGATTTGGAAAGGGTTCTTATGAAGCATGAAACAGTAAGGCGCGATCCACTTAGGGCTCTAACCTCAGAAATGCTACCCTATGAAGTGCCACTCCCTTTCAACACGTCTATGTTGTATGCATTTTTACGCAAGATCAAATTCGCCTGGCTCGACGAGCATAAGTTCAGAGTTTCCAAGAACCGATTCGGGAAGGCCGAAAAGTACTGGCTTGAGCTCGTGTTCGACGGCATGTCATTCGGAGGAGGAGCATGCCAGGGTGACTATATTTTCTTCGACTTAAAATCACAAAAGGGAGCCGCGTATGACCTACGTCATCCATACAAATATCGTGCCAAGCGAAATAACGGAAAGAACCGCAATTTAGCTTTGCCCCACCCGCAGTCGATGCTTGCGATGGCGTATTTCATTAGCAAGTACCGCGACTCAATCCTTTATTACACAAATAGAAGTAGCTTCTCGATTCGTTACCCGCAGAGAGTCGCTCGCCTCTATACCAAGAGAGACTCTGAGTTCGCTCATCGTAGGGACAATGAGGCATACGGATTTGAACAATACGACCTGGAATACGAGCATGTCACCTCGTTCTTCTCGTACCGACGCTACAACAACATTAACCGTTTTTACTCATCTCCTGAGTTTCGGGCGTGTGAACGAAAATATCCAAGACTGGTGCGAGCTGACGTGTCTAAATGCTTCGACAGCATCTATACACATACTGTTTCGTGGGTCACGAATGGCGTTCGGGCGAGCAAAGAATTCCACAGCGAGGGCAGAGTCGATGCAACTTTTGGCGCCAAGTTTGACCGATACATGCAGTATTTGAATTACGCGGAAACCAGTGGGATCATCATTGGTCCGGAGTTCTCGCGTATTTTTGCAGAGATCATCCTGCAGGAAGTTGACGTACGGGTCGAGCGGCTGCTGCTGGCTAAAGAAGGCATGAGGACTGGCCGTGATTACGAGATAATGCGTTACGTTGACGACTATTTCATTTTCCTCTCGGATGCTAAGAATAGCCAGCGAGTCGAGGAACTGCTGGCGAGCCAGTTGAGCGAGTTTCGGTTGCACCTCAATGATCACAAACAGCGCGAATTTGACACTCCTCTCCACTCGCATGTCTCCGTCGCAAAACTCAGAATTCGAGAGAGCCTCGAGCGTCGCACAGATTGCACCATCAATCTTGAAGCCGAAAATCCGAATGCAAATCTTTATTTCTCGAGCAGTAAGGCGATTCTCGACTATAAAGCCACGTTGATTAACACAGAGCTCGAGCCCGGAGACATTGCTAACTCGTACTTATACGAGGTTGGAAGGAGAGTGTCTGCGACAACCAAGAAGTATCGGAAGTACATGGACTTAGTCCGCGCAGAAGGCGACGCGAAGAAGCTCGCTTCCGCTCAAACTGCGTTGGTCAGCTACCTCGTTTCAAACCTGGACACAGCTATGTTTATATACGCGGGAGCGCAGTCAGTCTCTCATAGCATTAAGGTCACTCGACTCATAGTCGGTGCCTTGAAGGAATTGGAAGACAATCACCTCGGTCCCCTTCAGATTCAATCATTTAAGGACAAGGCGTTGCGGGAAATAGAGGCCCAGTTGACTGCTGTCCGAGATGAAGCTGAGTTTGGTGTGCATACCCTACTGCTTGCTGACTGTTTGATCTACCTGAACCCGAACGTCGCCGAAAGCCAACTCTTAGAGATTCTGAGCCGAAGGGGCGTTGAACCTGATGAGCTAGACGCGTTCGGAGTACTCACATTCTTGCGGAGGTATGGCGAGAGGACTGAACGTAGCCCACTCAAGACAAGCTTGCTTAAACGAGCAAGAGCACTTGTTGATCTAGGAGCATCAGACCGTAAGTTCAATGCAGCCAGGGTCATTCTGCGAATGAGCCTGGCTGCAATGCCAGGGCTGTCTGAGACGGAAGTGAAGGAAGCCACTGGTCTTTCGGGGGGAAAGGTGAAGGCTCTGATGAAGAGCAAACTGCAGCCATCGCTGTTCGCTTGGAACGCTAGCGATGACTACCATCAGCGCCTGCAACTCAAAATTGCCCAAATGGTATACTAGGCGATGCAGCCACGACGCAATAGTCTTTAAGACTCACACACTGGCGCAGGGAGCCGGGCGTCTCGAAGCTCCAAGTGTCGACCAGGCTTTTGCCTGGTCGATGCGCGTATTGTAGGAGTTTCTCGCTTAGTGGCTTGGTTAGCTGGCAAGATGCCTTCGTGTGATCTTACGGTTTCGCCTTAACTCACTTTGTGATGGCGTTGAAGCCCGACTTCTCTGCCCACAGTTATTTCCACCTTGCGATCTCGTGATCGGTTGGAATGGGTACACTCGGACCCTCCCCGGGTGCCTCGTATCTGTAGGCATATGAGTCGTCTCGTCTGCGAAATGAGAGCCTCAGCCCGTCCTGTTGAGGATTCTGCTCGTCGGCGGATAAGTTGATTCTCGATCTTTTGTCTCGTGACCGAGCAAGCAGACTAGGTGCACATTACTAGTCATGAGACGCCCGTATCGCCCCTTTATAAAGTAGGATAGTTGGCCTCGTTGGGCGTCCTCGAAACTGCTCCAAAAGCGTCTTGAAGCTGTGTCCCTCCACGTAGACATGAGCTGGTCCTATTCCGACACCCGCTTTACCGTGCCGACGAGGAACACGTACGACAGCACGCCGACGATCGTGACTGCAGCCATGTAGACGAACGCAGGAGCGAAGTCGATGTCGGTGACGAGGAAGCCGATGACGATCGGTGTCGCGATTGACGAGAGGTTGCCGATGAAGTTGAACATTCCTCCGGTCAGGCCCAGCAGTCGTTCTGGTGCCAACGCAGACACCAGTGACCAAGTGATCGACGCGAAACCGTTGCCGAAGAACGCAATCGACATGAACACGATGACCCAAGCTGACGAATCCGTGTAGTTCGCACCGAGCATGAACACGGTCATTGCCATCCCGATGATGATCGGCAACTTCCGTGCCATACCCAGAGACAGGCCCTTCTTAACCATGAGGTCCGAAACCGTTCCGGAAAGAAGCACCCCAACTAGGGCGGCGATAAATGGCAACGAGGCCATGAAGCCCGACTCGATGTAGTCCATTCCTCGGTAGTCGACGAGGTAGGTCGGGAACCAAGTAAGGAAGAACCACAAGGTCGAGGTCAGACAGAACTGGCCGAGGTAGATGCCCCACAGTTTCCGACGAGTCAGTACGACCTTGACGTCGGACCATTTGAGCTTCGGCTTTGCCTCCTTCTTCACCCCGCTCGCGACATCGACGAGTCCCCCGCCTGAGGCGATGAGGTCGATCTCGGCCTGATTGACGCCGGCCTTGTCACGCGGCTCCCGGTAGACGAACCACCAGATCGCGGCCCAGATGATGCCGACGACACCGGTGAGGATGAACACCCAGTGCCAGGTGAGCACCGTCTGCAGCCAGGAGAGCACCGGAGTGAGCAGCGCTAAGCCAATGAACTGACCGGACGTATAGAAGGCGATGACTCGACCACGCTCACGCTCCGGGAACCAGGCGGTCGCGACCTTGTTGTTGATCGGGTACGCGGGTGCTTCAAAGCCGCCGACCATGAGCCGCAGAATGATGAGTGCGACGAAGCCTCCAGACATTCCCATGAATAGAGTTGCGAGCGACCACAGCACGAGGCACGACGCATAGAGCACTCGCGGTCGGACTCGATCGACGAGCCATCCACCAGGCAGCTGCATCGCAGCGTAGGTCCAACCGAACGCCGAGAGCAGCAGCCCCTGCTGCCCCGTGGTGAGATCGAATTCCTGAGACAGCGCCGGCATCGCGATGGACAGGTTCGCCCGGTCCATGTAGTTGATGACGACGGTGATGAAAAGGAGAACCGCGATGATGTAGCGGATTCGGGTCGGCTTGGTGACCGCTAGATTGTCGAGCTTCGTCATTATTCTCTCCTCACCATTCCGCGAAGGAGCCGTCGGCGTGTCGCCAGATCGGGTTGCGCCACCGGTGGCCCTCAGCCGAGCGTTCGATGACGTATTCCTCGTTGACCTCGATGCCCAGGCCAGGTCCGGTCGGGATCGTGATCATGCCGTCGTCGTAGTCGAAGACCGAGGCATCGGTGACGTAGTCGAGCAGATCGTTGCTCGTGTTGTAGTGGATGCCCAGGCTCTGCTCCTGAATGAAGGCGTTGTAGCTGCCAGCGTCGACCTGTAGGCAGGCGGCAAGCGCAATTGGGCCCAGCGGGCAGTGCAGCGCGAGAGCCACATCGTAGGCTTCGGCCATCATCGCGATCTTCCGCGTCTCGGTGATGCCACCGGCGTGGGAAACATCGGGCTGGATGATGTCCACGGCACCGGAGGCGATGACTTCGCGGAAGTCCCACCGGGAGAACAGTCGCTCCCCCAGTGCGATCGGCGTCGGCGTGTTCGCCATGACGTCTCGCAGCGAACCGAAGTGTTCGGACAGCACGGGTTCTTCGATGAAGAGGAGTCGATACGGCTCGAGTTCCTTGATGAGGACCTTCGCCATTGGTTTGTGCACGCGTCCGTGGAAGTCGATGCCGATGCCGAAGTGAGCACCCGTGGTTTCGCGAACCGCCTGGACGTTCTCGAGGACCTGATCGACCTTGGTGTAGGAGTCGATGAACTGCAGCTCCTCGGTCGCGTTCATCTTCACGGCAGTGAAGCCGCGGTTCTTCGTCTCCAGCGCAGCCGCCGCCGTATCGCCGGGACGGTCACCGCCGATCCATGAATACGTGCGGATCCGGTCGCGGACCTTTCCGCCGAGCAGCTGATGAACCGGCTCGCCAAGCGCCTTGCCCTTGATGTCCCACAGCGCCTGATCGATGCCGGAGATCGCGCTCATGAGAATCGGCCCGCCACGGTAGAAGCCACCGCGGTACATGATCGTCCACAGGTCCTCGATGTTCGCAGGATCCTTGCCGATGAGCAGGTCGGAGAGCTCGTCGACGGCGGCGGCCACGGTGGCGGCCTTGCCCTCGATGATCGGCTCTCCCCAACCGACGATCCCCTCATCGGTTTCGATCTTGAGGAACAGCCACCTCGGCGGCACGGTAAACGTCGTCATCGACGTGATCTTCATTGTTCTTACCTTTCGTTCGGTGATCGTCGTTGATGTCAGAAGGATTGAGCCCACGCCGAGGCGATCGCTTGGGCCCGGGTGCGGACGTCGTCGGAGCGGTCGCCTCGGCGATAAAGGGAGGAGCCGAGTCCCAGGCCGGCTGCGCCAGCCATTCGCCACTCGGCTGCATTGTCGGCGCCGACTCCCCCGACGGGGAAGAGTTCGGTGCCGCTGGGAAGAACTTCGCGCCAAGCTTTCATTCCGCCGATACCCACCGCCGAGGATGGGAAGAGCTTCACCTTGGTGGCGCCGGCTTTGACTGCGGCGAACGCTTCGGTCGGGGTCGCTGCACCTGGGTATGGGGTGAGCCCAAGCTCGAGTGCGGTCGTGATGACGTCGCGGTCGGTGTCGGGGGCGACGATGATGCGGGCACCGGCCTGTTCGCACTCGTGGACCTGGTCGGCGGTGAGCACCGTGCCGGCTCCGATCTCCACTGTGTCTCCGAACTGCTCGACCAGCGCTGTAATCGAGGCGAGTGGGTCGGGCGAGTTGAGTGGCACCTCGATGGCGGAGAAACCTGCGTCGACGATGCCTTCGGCGATGTCGAGGACTTCGTCGGAGCGGACCCCGCGGAGGATGCCGATGAGGCCGGCGGGAACTGAGTCAGGCATGGGAGTTCTCCTTAATCGGCACGAGGCCGGAGTGTTCAGCGATGCGGAAGAGTCCGGTGGCTGCCGCGCGTGGATCCGCGACGACAGTTTCCCGGCCCAGTCGGTTGAGTGCGCGTGAGTAGCGGTGGGTGAGGTTTGTCGATCCGCAGATGATGATGGGCTCCGCGGATTCCGTGTTCGGTGTCAGCTGGCTGGCGACCTCCGAGCCGATGAGCATTCCTGACAGGTAGTCGTTGACCTCATCGGCGAGCAGGCGCCCGTCGAGGGCCCAGGTGCGGGCGGAGAAGAGCGACGAAGTGAGGGCGGCGGGGTCATCAGCACCGATCTGATTTCCCCAGTCAAAGGCCTCGAGGTGAAAGTCCTCGGTGGGTTCAGCCAATCGAGCGAGGATCGATGAGGAGCTCAGCAGGCCGAAGATTTCGCCGCTCATCGAGGTGGAGAAGTCAGTGACACGGGTTCCTTCACAGGCCACCCATTTGGTGTGGGTACCAGGCAGGACAACCGTGCGCTGTTCTGTGAGTTCGGGAGTGAGCAGTCCGAGCAGCTGGGTCTCTTCACCGCGGATGACATCGGGAGCCTCATTCTCGCTCGCGGTCTTCTGCAGGCCGGGGACGATGCGGAGGTCGAAGGTGTCGAGTTCAACTGTCGTGAGGTGCTTGCCGAGATCTCCCAGATCGGTCGGCAGGTCGAGGTAGCCCGCCTCGGCGATTCCTTGGGTTGAACCGATCATGCCGCTGGCCAGGACCGGGAGTTGGCCGAATTCTGCGAGCCAGTCACCGATGGTGGATTGTGCGATGCGGGAGAAGTCGGCGCGCGGGTCGGTGGAATCGGGACCGACGGCCATGATCCCGTCCGGTCCCTTACGTTCGGCGAGGATCTCTCCGCCGTTGCCGATGAGGAACGCTCGTAGTGAGCTTGTCCCCCAGTCGAGGCCGATCATCTGCGGGGCCTCGGGTGGTGCCAGTTTTGCCATAGAAGTCACTATGGAGAGTCGTTCCACCTTGTGCCACCAATGTCCCTATATGTGGGATTAGTGACATACTGGTGGAATGACCGAGAACCTTGCCACACGCTCGAGTGAACCCATCCCCCAGGGCACGCAGACCCTGGCGAGAGGACTGCAGATCATCAGCGCGGTGGCACATGGCTCGACGACTTTGAAAGCCGTAGTCGATACGACGGGTCTCGGCAGGTCGAGTGCGCACCGCATGATTCAGCTGTTGGTGCAGATGGGCTATCTGCGTCATGGGTCGCCTGGGGAATTTCGGCTGGGACCCACTCTCATCGAGTATGGGTTTACCGCTCTCAACCAAGACCCGCTGCCGGTGGTCGCCAGAGAAAGTCTCGAGGCTCTGGCCGAACGGACGCAGGACACCATCCATCTCTCGGTCGAGGATGGAGAGTCGGTGCTCTACCTCCACAAGATTCCGGGCACGCGTGGGGCGGAGATGCGGTCGCGCATCGGCCACCGGATGCCCTTGACCCGGACTGGCGTCGGGAAGGCGTTGTTGCTGGGACAGGAGGATCGGTGGGAGCGGCTGTTCATTGCGGAGAATCCTGAGGCAGATTCAGCGGCGGTGGAGTCGTTCGTCAAACGGATGAACGGCTATACGCGCGATGGAGCCTCGTTCGACCTGGAAGAGAATGAACCAGGCATACGGTGCGTGGCTGCACCAATCCGGGACGGCAGCGGGGAGATCGTCGCCGGCATCTCGCTGTCGGCGACGCGTCCGTTCATGCCGAAGGATCGGATGCAGGCGTTGGTTCCGGTGATGAAGTCTGCGGCGAGGGAAATCTCGGTGAAGCTGGGGTATCGGCAGGGCTAGTTGACAGTTGATCTGAATCCCAGTTGTGGTGCTCGTGCCACACCATTCTCTCGAGCTTGGTCGATCAGCCTTCATCCAGCGAGGCGAGGATACGCTCAGCCGGTCGAAGATGCTCAGAGAGAATCCGTTTGAACTCACCTTCGTCGAAACTGCGCCACGCATCTATCATTGCGACGTGGTGCTCGTCGTACTTCCTTATGAGGTCTGGAAAACGCATCCCGGTCTCGATGCTCACCCGTTGTTGCCTCGATCTGAGAAACTCATAAGTCTCAGACAGAACCGAGTTTCCTGCGGCGCTGACGATTGAATAGTGGAACATCCAATCCGTCTGAGAAGCAGCTACTCGCAGTTCTGGGTCGAGAGGCGACTCATGTTGGGCAGCAGTAGTTCGCAACCGGTCTTCCAACGCGGATAGGGCTTCGTCAGTCACCGAAATCTTGGTCTCGCAAAGTAGTTCAATACTTCGCCCTTCAATCAGTCGGCGCACTTCATAGACCTCGAGAAGTTCTTGGGCCCCGATGCCTCTGACCTGTGCTCCATGGCGAGGGGTAAGAGTGATGTACTTCTCTGCCGCGAGTTGGTTGAAAGCCTCTCGCACCGGAGTCCGAGAGACACCGACAGCTTCGCATACCGTCGATTCCTCGATGTAATCATGACCGTGGTACACACCAGAAACGATGGCATTTCGGACCCAGTCGAATGCAAGCGAACGCGCCAGCGGCCTCTTTGCCTCCACCAGGTTCTCCCTTCATTCCCGTCATCTCGCAGCTAGTCTTGATAGATTCTAAGCCCTAGAATGAACTCGCTGTTATCGCGAGTTCACCTCAGCAAACTCTTGTCTCCTCTTCTTCTGTGCTACCGGGTCCGGTACTGGCGCAGACAGCACAAGTCGACGGGTGTACTCATGCTCGGACCGGTTAAGGACATCCGACGCGCTTCCGAATTCAACCAGACGACCGGCTCTGAGTACCGCGATGCGGTCGGCGAGTTCTTCCACTACGCCAAGGTCATGAGTGATGAACAGACACGAGAACCCGAGTTCATTCTGCAGTTCTTTGAAGAGATCGAGAACCGTCGCCTGTACCGAAACATCGAGTGCTGAAGTCGGCTCGTCCGCAATGAGCAGACGTGGCGAGAGGATGAGAGCCCGGGCGATGCCGATGCGTTGGCGTTGCCCACCCGACAGCTCGTGTGGGTACCGTTCCACCCATGAGCTGGGAACCCGGACTCTTTCAAGCATTTCCTCCACCCGTCGACGAATCTCCACTGAGCTCATTTGCTTGTGCAGCTTCAACGGTTTCGCGACGATTTCTCCAAGAGTCTGTCTCGGGTTCAGCGACGAAGCAGGATCTTGGAAGACCATGCTGAACTCACGTCGTTTTGGCCTGAGCTTCCGTGAAGACAATGAGGTGATATCAGTTCCGCACACCGACACGCTCCCGGAACTTGGCTTCAGCAACCCCATGGCACAACGGCCGAGTGTGGACTTTCCGGAGCCTGATTCACCGACCAATCCGACGACTTCACCTTGCATCACATCGATCGAGACATCCTCGACAGCTTTGAAGTCTTCGGCTCCCGCTCTGCCAGGGTAGGTGATCTCGACCTTGTCGAAACGCAACACACTCGATTCTGGGGACGCTTCTGCGGAGCTGCTTACGTCTGCAGATTGAGATGTTTCCTCATGTTGACCTTTTCCTAAGTGAGGTACTGACCTGAGGAGGTTCTGAGTGTATTCCGCTTTCGGAGCACCAAAGAGGTCCCCCACCAACGCCTCCTCCACAATTCGTCCGTCGCGCATGACAATCACGCGATCCGCAAGGTCGGCGACCACACCCATATCGTGGGTAATGAACAGAACCGATGCGTTCAACCTTGCGCCGAGATCTCGGAGCAGTTCAAGGATTTCGGCCTGCACAGTGACATCGAGCGCGGTAGTCGGCTCGTCCGCGATGAGTAGATCCGGATCGCAACTGACTGCCATAGCAATGACTATTCGTTGCAACTGACCACCAGATAGTTGGTGAGGATAGTGATGGATCCGACGCTCGGGTTCGGGAAGCCGCACCAGATGAAGAAGTTCGAGCGCTCGGCGCTGGGCGTCGTTCTTACTCATTCGACTGTGAGCACGAATGGCCTCAACGATCTGTTCGCCGATCGTGTACACCGGGTCCAGCGCGGTCATCGGTTCCTGAAAGATCATCGCGATCTTCCGGCCACGCAGCTGTCGCAATTGGTCGGAACTGAGTTCGAGAAGGTTCACTCCGTCGAACTCAATTCTCCCGTGCACCCGAGCATTGGGAGGAAGCAGACCCAGAATAGCCATCGAGGACACCGACTTTCCGGAACCGGATTCGCCGACGATCGCGAGTACCTCACCTCGCTTGATCGCGTACGACACGTTGTCGACGGCTGCCGACCCCTTACCTGACATCTCGAAGCTAACTGAGAGATCGTCCACCTTCAGCAGAGGTTCAAGTTCCGACACTTCATTCGCCTCAGGCATCTTGTCTCCGTGGGATCACTTCGAACCTGCGGTTATGAAGACCAGGATTGAGCGAACGAGTGCGGGAGACGAGATCGATATCGATGTCCACCGTCCCGAAGGAGTTCCCTGTACCCAAGTCGGTTAATTGCAGGCCCATCGGGTCAAAGGCGGCGGAACGACCAATGGAACGTTCTCCGGCTTCCCCGCTGCCGACGATGAAGAAGCTGTTCTCGATGGCTCTTGCTCTTAGCAGGGTCAACCAATGCTCTTCTTTGAGAGCACCTTTGACCCATGCCGTGGGAACCGTCACCAGCAGACTTCCCTTATCCGCCAAAACTCGGAAAATCTCAGGAAATCGCAAGTCATAACAGGTTGCCAAACCGATCCGCACACCGTCGACATCAATGGTGACCGGCTCGACAGGGCCGGCGATCACCTTGTCCGACTCCTTGTCGGAAAAGGCATCATAAAGATGGATCTTGTCATAGGTGGCAACGATTTCGCCCCCGGACGCGACGAATAGCGTGTTCTTTACCTTAGTCTCGTCTCCAGGGGTAAACGCACCGGCGACGATTGTCACTCCGGTCTCAGATGAAGCTTTCGCCAGCGCGCTTCCGAAACTTCCGTCTGGATCTTCGACTCGTCCAACCAATGATTCGTGTTTGTCTGGAAGCCGGATCATCGCCGCCTCGGGGCAGACCATGAGCGTCGCTCCTTCGGCCGCTGCGCGGTGAGCATCGGCGACAATATGCGCGGTGTTCTCAGCAATCGTGGGACTGGCTGCAAATTGTGAAATTGCGACCTTCATGTCATATCTCCTTCAGTTCGTCGCCGTATTACGGTCATATTCCCGGACGTACTCGGCACAGAAGCCCATCACTCTGCGAATCCATTCAGCTCCGGTAGCCTTGTCGGCAACGCTGACATCTCCGGTGACTCCGTTCTTACTGACTTCAGAGAAGTCCCAGTAGACAGTGCCCGGTACGGTATAGTCTCCGATCTTCGCGTCGGCATAGCTCAACGGTGTCCAACCCGACTCGCTGTTCAAACCGCCGGATTCCGCCTTCGACATGTCGACCTGCTCGGGGAATATCGCAAGCATCGCAGACAGCTCAGGCTCAGCACCGTGCCCATAGACCGCTGCTGCATCGTCGTAGACGTCTCGCATCAAGCCGTAGCCCAATTGCCATGGGTAGACGTGACCGATGAGTACACCAAGGTCCCTCCGACAATCAACCGCCGCCCCCGAAACTGGGCCGACGTTTCCACCGTTGTTATCGACGAGAACGATTCGTTTGAAACCTGACTGCACAAGCGATTCGATGATGTCTCGGACTACCGCTTTCAGCGTCTCGGCGCTAAGGGAAAGATTTCCCGCGAACCCGCGAAACGTCGGTGAATGGCCGTAATGCAAGGCCGGCGCCACTAAGGTGTCGACTTGACCATCAGTGAGCTCCGCAATCTTGTAGGCGGCCCATTCTGCAACTATGGAGTCTTCGTGCACCGGAAGATGCGGCCCATGCTGTTCGATGGCTCCAATGGGTACGAGTATGACCGGATTACGATCTGCAGCTTCTGCGACCTCGGTCCAGCTCAAGCGGCCCAAGCTCTTGGAGTTGTCAATCATATGAGTTCCTTTCAATTGGTTATCGTGAGTGGGTATTGAAGGTCAGCGAGCGAAAGCGCGCCGAGGATCGAGAACGTCCCTGAGCCCGTCACCAAGAACATTGACTGCGAGGACGATTGCGATGAGCAGCAATGATGGATAGATCAGCATCGTGGGCTGTACTTCGAGGAAGTCTCGGCCGGAAGCAATCATCGTGCCCAAGGAAGCGAGAGGCGGTTGAGCCCCCAATCCAAGGAAGCTCAGTCCCGCTTCGACCTGAATTGCGAAGCTGAGGCTCAAACTCGCTTGGACAATCACGGTTGACATCACGTTCGGCAGGACCGTCCGGGTGATGATGCTTGCAGTCGTCGTGCCGTTGACGCGTTCCGCGTCGACGTACTGCGCGGATCTGATCGCTACGGATTGCGCATAGACGACCCGAGTGAATCGGGGAACATAGAGAACGCCGATGACGATGACAACGTTGATGAGATCCGGACCGAGGATGGCGACAGCTGCGATCGCCAAGATGACGGCCGGAAAGCTGAGAAGAATGTCCGACCCTCTCATAATGATCGTCGACGTCCATCCACCGAGGAATCCTGCCAACAGACCCAGTCCGACCCCCGCCACCAGGGCGATGACGACCGCTCCGACGGCGACAAGCATTGATGTGCGCGTTGCGATAATCAACCGCGCGAGAACGTCTCGTCCGAAGTCGTCAGTGCCGAGCAGGCCGTCCTGAGACAGAGGAATGCCGACCTGCTCCCGATAGGTGATCGGATAGATCAATGGCCCGAGGAGAACGACGAGCACGACGAGGATGAAGAAGACTCCGCTGATGCATGTGCGGGGGTTCTTAATGAGCCGGCGGACGATTCCGCGGGAGACCGGGCCGGTCTTCTCCACAAACTCTGTTGAGGCGAGGGCGAGATTATCGGCCATTTCAGAAGCTCTCCGTTCTCGGATCGAGAAGACGAATGACAATGTCAGCGACCAGGTTGACCACGATGACGAAGACCGATGCGCTGAGTACGACAGCTTGTATGACCGGATAGTCGCGGTCGGTCACCGCCTGCATGAGCATGGAGCTCATCCCTGGCCAACCAAATATGGTTTCGATGAGAACCGTCGACCCGATAAGCGTTGCCAACTCGACGCTGGTGATCGACACGACAGGCACCAGCGCATTTCTCAAGGCGTGATTGGTGATGACTTTTCGTTCGATCACGCCTTTCGCCCTGACTGTGCGTACAAAGTCCGCGCTGAGGGTCTCCAGCATCGCCGATCGAGTCATGCGCATAATCACCGCCGTCGACGTCGCTGCGAGCGCAACGACAGGAAGGATGATGAGCTGGAGGTGACCAACTGGGTCCGCGAAAAAGCCCACATATCTCTGAGGGGGCAGAATCGGCAGCCACACCGAGAACACAAGCAGCAACAACGTACCGGTGACGAATACCGGCAGCGATATGCCGAGAACCGATCCGCCGGTGATGATGTGATCTAGTGCACGGTCATTGCGAATGGCCGCAATCCGGCCGAGAACCACTCCGACAATGATGGAAACAAGAATCGCGAGGACAATGATTTCAAGTGAGTTGCCGAATCGAACGATCAGGTCTGGGGCAACGGGCCGACCGCTGATCAGCGACACTCCTAAGTCACCTGTCAGAAGATTCTTCCAGTAGTTGAGGAACTGAATAGGGAACGCTTCGTCCAGGCCCATGGTCGACCGCATAGCCGCTACTTGATCATCTGTGGCGTTCTCACCGAGCACAGCCCGAGCCGCGTCACCCGGAATCAGTCGAATGAGCAGGAACACGATCGTCGCGACGATCACGAGCTGGATTACGGCGAGTCCGATTCTTCTGACTACGAAATTGGTCATCGCTCTTCCTCCAGCCAAACTCCACGCAAGCTGACCTGGGTCCATGCCCCCTTGGGCGGATGAGAGAAGCCACGCACGTATTTGTGGGAAGCTTCGCCTTGGATCCGACGGAGCGTATACGTCAGAGGCATCTCATCGAGCACTCGTTTCTCGACCTCCATGAAGAGTTCATTGGAGAGGCTCGTGTTCTTGGAACGCCTTGCTTCCGCAAGGAGGTCGTCGGTGCGCTTGTCATTGAAGTCCATGAACTTCGCCCACCGGCTGCCTGAAGCTACAACCTCGCTCAATGCAGCGGGATGCCCGAATTTCAGCGAGGTTCCCCAGGCGAAACTCGGATACTTCTTCGCTTCCACCGTCTCTTGGAAGGAGAGCCATTCTTGGCGAGTCAGCCGAGGGTTGACTACAGATTCTTGGAGAGATGGCAGCATCGCTTCAGCCGGCCTCGAAATGACTGAGTAGCTGCTTGTAGTGATGATGCTCAGATCGAGGTCATCTCGACCAGCCTTTCGAAGGAGGTGTGAAGCACGTTCAGGGTCGTATTCGACCGCGCCTTCGAGCTGTGAGGCATATGGTGCAACTTCGTCAGGAACAAGGCCACCGGTGATCGGTCGACCGTGCCCTAAGAAAGCGGTTTCTAGCGCAGCTTCACGATCAATACTGCATGCGACTGCCTGCCGCACTCGTTTGTCGTCGAACGGTGGCCTTGACGTGACGAACCCGAGAACTCCAAAGCCGAAGACGCTATCCGAATAGACCTCGAGCTGTGAATTGTTCTCTATCACATCGACGTGAGTCGAGGGGATGTAGTCGACCATGTCTACAGTCGCGGTGCGCAGTGCAGTCACTCGCGCGTAGTCGTCTTCCATCGGCGTGAACTCGATAGCGTTGAGATAAGGCAACTCGGGGACGAAGTAGTCGTCGAATCGTTCAATGACGATGCTCACGCCAGGAACCCTCTCGACAAAGGTAAAGGGACCTGTCCCCATCACCTCCAGGAGTGGATCAGCGCCCGATTCGATCCATTGTTTGGAGATCACGTTGGCGCAGGGGTCAGCTAATGCGAACGGGAACGCCCTGTCAGGTTCTTTGAGAGTGAAGACGATCGTGTCCGAGCTCGATGCATCTACACGTTCAACGGAGCGAAACAACGGTGCGGCAGTTGACGAGGTATCAGGATCGATGATCCTACGCATGGAGAAGACCACGTCACTCGCCGTCATCTTCGATCCATCGTGAAATCGGACATCCGTCCGGATCTTCACTCGATATGCGGTGTCCCCTGCCCAGCCATGTTCAAGAGCGAGATCCGGAACGATCTCTCCATCAGGGTCGTATTGGAGCAGTCCGTTATAGAGCATCTGCCGAATCACATCGGAAGCCGCGCCCGAGCTTACGTGCGGCTCGAAGTTCACCGGTTCCGTTGATAGGCCGTAGTGGAGGACTCCGCCTCGATTTGGCTCACCGTTTCCGGTGGAGATGTCGTTCCACGAGTCTGGATAGTTGGCGACTGCGCCGCAACCGGCAAGGGCAAATCCCATACCCGCTGTTCCCGCTGCGGTGAGCACGCTTCTTCTTGTAAGGAATTCTCTGATCATTGAGACTCCGTCGTATGCGTCGTTGCACTGCGAATACGTCGAGTATACATGGCGCATTCTTAGCGAAACAAGACCCCGCCGACATCTCTTGCTCTGGAGGCATCGCCACCAGCCCAGTCAGAGCACATACCCGCAGACCAGACGCTCACCCGCGTTGACTCCGACACCTGGTTTTCCGAAAGTCTGGCTCTGTGAAACTATGAAAGCCTGGAAAGCGGACACGGAGTAGTGGTGTTATGACAGACGAACCTGGGCCTAAAAAGTCCAAAGCTCGCCCCAGCATCAAAGACGTTGCTGCGCTGGCCGGAGTGTCATGGCGGACAGTTTCCAACGTCATCAATGGGCATCGGTACCTGAGGCCTGAGACCAAGGCCAAAGTTGAAGAGGCGATCGCCGAACTGGGCTACAAGCCGCAGACAGCAGCACGACAGCTGCGGACAGGACGCAGCAACCTCATCACACTCGCGATCCCATACATCGATCACCCTTACTTCGCCAGCCTGGCACACGCCGTTGTCGAAGCGGCCAAGTCGTATGACTACACCGTGCTGATAGACGAAACTCGCGGGCTGCCGGAGAAGGAAGAACAGGTAGCGCAAGGGTATAAGAACAGCCACGCGGACGGCATCATCTTCAGCCCCCTGACCCTGCCTGTCGACTCGATCCTGGCCGCCCGTGACGAAACGCCACTCGTCTTGCTCGGCGAGCACACACTCGACCCTCGAATCGACCATGTCACCGCGGACAACGTCGAATCGACCCGTGAAGCCACCGAACACCTCATCTCACTCGGTCATCGCCGAATCGCCTTCCTCGGATACCTCACTGAAGGCACGCTCGGCACCGGCGATCTCCGCATCGAAGGCTACCGTCGAGCCCTGGCAGCTGCCGGGATCGACGAAGACCCGGATCTCATCATCGGCGCCGCCCCACAGTCCGATCCCACCCAAACGGTCAGCGCGGAGCGCGACTACTCGCGCGAAGAGGGTTACGCCCGCGCACGGCAGATTCTTCTGCTGCGGAAGACGGCGCCGATCGATGCAGTTGTATGCGCCAACGACCTACTGGCAATCGGCCTGCTCCGAGCATTCAGAGAAGCCAGTGTGCAGGTGCCTGACGACATTGCTGTCACGGGATGGGACAACACCCCGGAAGGCGGATTCTCGGCACCGAGACTCACCACAATTGCCCCCGATATGAATGCGATCGCGCGGTTCGCTGTCGAGGCGGTACATCAACGCATCCTGGGCTCGACAGAAGCTCCTGCAGGACGTGTAGCCCCGCACCGCTTAATGATCCGCGAGTCAACAGTGGGCGACCGGCCCTAACCACCCCCACCGAGCTTCTGCTCATTGTCTCCAGTCTTCGTGGCTTCACTATTGCAACGTTGCAATACGGGCGACGATCTGCTTTGATTTCTCTACAGAGCACCTTCGGAAGTCCGCACTATCGCCGAATCTGCTCACACCTGCCTGCTTGTCATCTCAACTGACGACGCCCTCAGATGGACCGGCAAGCAGCACCACCGCCAAATAGGCCGTAGACAGCGAGAGCTGCGACGCCTGGAATGATCAAGGAAGCTCATACCTGTGAACACCACCGCAAATCCGGTCACACATCGGGACCCCGAGAAGCCGGGACGCATCGAAAAGCTCGGCTATGGAATGGCAGGCGGCGCCAATAACGTCGTCTGGACCGGAATATCGACCTTCCTCGTCTACTTCTATACCGACGTCGTCGGCATCGCCGCCGGCCTGATCGGCACGATCTTCCTCTTCTCCCGCATCGTCGACGGCGCCAGCGACGTGGTCATGGGCGTCGTCCTCGACAAGACCCGGACTCGCTTCGGCAAGGCTCGGCCGTGGCTGCTCTGGCTGGCGCTGCCATTCGCAGTGGTTGCGACCGCGCTCTTCGCGGTCCCCGACGCCAACAGCACCACCCAGATCATCTACATCATTGTCACCTACAACATCGCACTGCTCGTCTACACCGCGGTCGAGATCCCACACGGCACCCTCGGTGCCCTCATGACCTACGACCAGCACCAGCGTTCGGTGCTCAACGTGGCGAAGATGATCGGTGCCTATGTCGCCATCATCGCCATCACAAACATCACCCTGCCGATCGTCGACTTCTTCGGCGGCGGCCAGTCCGGCTGGATCTACACTTTCGTGATCTTCGGACTCGTCGCAGCCGCCATCTACTTCTTCACCTTCTGGTCGACGAAAGAACGCACTGACCCTGTCGGAACAAAGCAGGACAAGGACCGTCCGAGCGTCAAGGCCAGTCTGATCTCGCTCGCGCGCAACAAGTACTGGTTCATCGCGACCCTGGTCCTGCTGCTCATGTACATCTACAACGCCATCACCGCCGGCGTCGCAATCTACTACTCCGAGTACGTGCTCGGCTCACCAGCCTTGGTCGGCGTGGTCGCGACGGCTCTCACACTCGCAACCTTGGGCGGAATGCTCCTCGTCGTACCCATCACTCGACGCTTTGGAAAGCGCAACACAGCAATCGTCGGCTGCCTGATCGCGGTCGTCGGCTCACTCATCATCTTCGCTGTTCCCGACAGCACCGCAGTCGTGGTCATCGGACAGGTCGTCCGCGGAATCGGCAAGGCCGCAATCATGGGAGTCATCTTCGCCATGCTCGCCGACACCATGGAATACGGGGAATGGAAAACGGGCATCCGCATCGAAGGTCTCATCTACAGCGGCGCCAGCATGGGGATCAAAATCGGCACCGGACTCGGCAGTGCACTCATCGGGTGGGGTTTGGCGGCCAGCGGGTACCTCGGCGGTCAGGAGACTCAATCAGCAGAATCCATCTCAATGATCTCGAACCTCTTCATCTGGGTCCCAACGCTCGTCAGCGTCCTCATGGCAGTGCTCCTGTACTTCTTCAAACTCGACAAACAGTATCCGCAGATCCTCGAGGAGCTGCGGGCCATGAAAGAACGTCAGGCCTGACCGCCGAGAGCACGCCGGCCCCCGTTGAGGACCCCATCGACTCAGCACACCAAACCACGAAATCAAAGGAACCAAATGGAGAAAGAACTTCACCAGCCCGTCGACATGTGCCTCAAGAACGGGACACTCAACGAAGCTGCAATCGGGTGGAGTCGGTTCCCGGTGCACAACGCCAACCTCAAGGGCTGGGGCCGCAGGAAGCGGTTCGACTACTGGTGCATCGTGTCACCGGAGATGATTCTCGCATTCTCCATCTCAGACACGGACTATAAGGCCGCTACCTCTCTGTTCTTCTTCGACAGAAAGACCCAGACCGAGACAACCGCGAGCTCAATGGACTGGTTCAGGTCCAATCCGTCCTCGCGCGCACCGTGGGGCTCACAGCAGATTCGCTCCGGGGACAAAGACGTCGATATCTCGATTACCTTCGGCGATCAGATCATCGCGCTGAATGTCGCCACTGCGAACGTCAACGCCGAGGTGGAAGTCATCGTTCCAGACGACCACCAGTCGATGGGCGTCCTTGTTCCATGGAACAGTCGACGCTTCCAATACACACGCAAGGACAACTGCCTGAGCGCCAGGGGGCGAGTTCGGGCCAACGGAGTCACCTATCGCCTCGATGAGTCCACAACAACAGCGACCATGGACCATGGCCGCGGCAAATGGCCCTACGACACCCTATGGAACTGGGCCTCCGGCAGCGGCACGACATACGGGGAAGAGATCGGGCTGCAGTTCGGCGCCAAATGGACTGCCGGAACTCCGTCGACCGAAAATGCGCTGCGGCTGGGCGGCCAGATCGAAAAGATGAGCGAAGAGCTCGAGTGGACTTACAACACCGGCGACTGGATGGCCCCGTGGACGATCAAGGGCGAACGAGTCGACCTCACCTTCATCCCCGAATACCATCGGCACTCGGAATTCGACAAGAAGGTCGTCAGCAGTCGCGAGGAACAGGTATTCGGCCATTTCTCCGGCACGGTCTGGTCCCTGGCGGGACGTGAGTATCGGGTGGAGAACATCTTCGGATGGGCCGAGGAGGTCCATAGGCGGTGGTGATGTTGGGCCCTCTACGCTGAGTTCTGTACCCCGAGGAACTCTCGCAGCATCGGCAGCTCACGCCTCGCCTGCGACAGCCCCATCCGGTGAGCCGCAGCGAGTCGTGAGAGGTCGCGCGTACTGTTGTCAACGGGCATACGGTCCGGAGCGAAAACGTGCGCCTTCCCCTCCGCTTCGAGTTCGAAGATGCGTTCGCGAGTCTCGTTGTACCGCTTCCAGCGAGTCAGCAACGCGTCGGCCAGTGCAGGATACTTCCGGAAGATGCCCCGGAACACCGCAGGGAATCGTTGCGGTGCTTTCTTGTACCTGCGCTCCTGCGTGAGGACGATGACGAACTTCTCAAAGCCCTCGCGCCGAGCTTGACTCAACGCGATTCCGCCGTCCTCCCCCATCGCTCCATCGACGTACACGCGCCCATCAAGGTGTACTGGTGGCATAACAATCGGCATCGTCGATGACGCCTGCACGCGGATCATCAGATCGTCGATGTTTGGGGTGTCTTTCTTCGACCACACCGCTTCCTCGCCGGTCACCGCATCGAACGCGATGATCCGCATGTCGCCGGTGCTTGCCTCGTAGGTGCCCCAATCGAACGGCAGTGCTTCGTCGGGTGCACCGGCACGTTGGTAGATGTACTCGCCATGGAACATCCCTTTGCCGCGAGCGAAGTACCGCCACCCGCCGAATTCTTCTTCCTTGGCGAACTCGACGAACGATCGACGCACTCTCCACTTATCGCCGGACAGGTAGTTCACTGCAGTGGATGCTCCGGCACTGATGCCAGCGACCCAATCAAACGACAGGCCTTCGTTGAGCAAGGTGACTGCCATGGCGCTGGTGAGCGACGCTCGCATCCCACCGCCTTCGAAGATGAGTGCGGTATCGCTGATTTGCTTAGTTGCGCAGTTGCGCGCTGCTGGAGTGGAACCTCTCATTTTCCCATCTTATCCAGGAGACTACTAGCCAACCTAGCTTCAGCGCATCGCCCCATCAAGAAGTTGCGCCGCAGTCTCCACTGACCCGTGCTCAATTGGCAACAACTATCAATCAATCCCGGCACGAACGGCGGACGCGGCAAGATTCACTTCACAACCCGGCTGGCAAGAAGTATTGTGAGAGCGAGATGATTAGGATGCAATACACGACACAAAGGTGTACAAATGACAGCTGAAGCCTTTCTCAATTTTCTTGATAAGAATATAGTCACAATACTCTTTGCTATCGCCTGGTTCGTCTTAGGCATACTGGGCCAAAAGCTCGGCGATAAAATTAGCCGCCCGCCCAACTTCGACCATAAAGCCTAGGACAATCAATGGATGCCATTTGGACTGAGATCGTAATCGGCCTTCCGGGCTTGCTTGCAGGAGTTTTCATCGCTCCTGCCTTTGGGCGCATTTCAGGCTCACCCGGCCAATCAGCCAGCTCACTTCCAAGCATCGTACGGAACGCAAAGAGCAAGTATCCCGCCAAAATCAGACGCAAGCAAGTGCGGGCCAACCGCACCACTACAGGTAGCGGATCCGACACTCTTATAGCGTGGATAATTGGCACCGCAATCGTTGTATCATTGTATATTGAGCACCGCGAGCGAGTCTTAATCGTTCTCTTTGCGATAGCAACTGCAATTTCGGCAATCGCAGCCATATCAATTTTACTCATGTCGAGAAAGAGAGTAGTCGCAGGAAACCGCGGGGTCTATCTGGCTCTACTTGCCCTCTTCCTCGCAACAGGTGTCGGATTCTTGCTCGTCGTATTACTATGGAACCCACCCTTCGCCACCGAGCAATATATTAAGTTCCTAGAAACTGGCAAGGACGGCGGGATCGAAGGA
Source organism: Brevibacterium sp. MGP-B1 (assembly GCF_057766545.1). Taxonomy (NCBI): domain Bacteria; kingdom Bacillati; phylum Actinomycetota; class Actinomycetes; order Micrococcales; family Brevibacteriaceae; genus Brevibacterium; species Brevibacterium sp. MGP-B1. The sequence continues at coordinate 1,736,491 of NZ_CM173407.1, forward strand.
CTTCTTTTTGTTGCATATCAAATACTTGGCGGACTTTCATATTTAATAGTTGCCTTCTTCTGCATTTCATTTTCAATATGCCTAGTCAGCTCAGTGAATCTTCATGTTCGCGCCGCTGGAATGTGGCTTTGGAGTATATCGTTCCGGGCAACGTCGGGAGCCTGGTCACCGGTGGTCGCATTCATAACAATAATTTGCTCGCTTATTTCAATTGCCATGTCGAGCGGATTTGCTTTTACCATGCTGCAAAATCTTACAAAATAAATTTGGTGTGCTTTATGGCAAATACTGCTCAAGCGAAACGACACGCCCCCAGGAGGGCCATAGACGCAAGAATAACTATCCCAACCCTTCCCACGTCATCCTCTGTCGAAGCGCCGGGGCGAGGACCAGGGCAGCGATGACGCTACCGGCCAAGAGCATCCATGCGCCGAAGTACGTGAAGAGTTTGAGTTCTGGCGCCAGCGCCGGGCCGAAGTCCGCGGCCATGAGAATGACCCCACCAAGGATGAGCGCGGTCGAGACGATGACCTGGATGAACTGTTCGACGGTGGAAACAAGCAGATTCTTGATAGTCGCAATGTTCAGTCCGCTCGTTCCGACGTCGAGCGTGCCGTCCTGCAGGTGGCCGGCGATGCGGGAGATCTGTCCGGGCAGCTCGGCGATCTGTGGTGCGGTCGCTGCCGCGTAGAGCGTCATCTCGTGTCGGTCTACTCCCAGTCCCCCGACCTCTCGCAGCAGTGTCTTGCCGTTCTGAGTCACGAGCGCCAGCAGGTTGAGTTCGGGCACCAGCCGGGTGATCGATCCTTCGAGGGTGCTGATGGCACGGAATGCCGTCGCCACGGAGGCCGGCATCGGGAAACCGAAGTCGACGACGAAATCGATGAGTTCGCCGAACAGCGCCGCCGAGGTCGAGCCCGGTGCCCCGTCTCCGTATTTGAGCATGATCTGCCCGATCTCACGTTGCAGTTCCCGCAGGTTCACCTCGCTCGGTGTGCCGAGCAGCTCGAGGATGGCCGCGGTCGCGGCCTGCGAGTTCTGCGAGTCGAAGGCCATGAGCAGCAGTGCGATTGCTCGGCGATCGCGTTTGTCGATGCGACCGACCGCACCGAAATCGACGAGGCCGGCACGACCCGCGCTCGAAACGACGATGTTTCCAGGGTGGAGGTCGGCGTGGAAGATGCCCTTCCCGAGCACCTGGCGGACGACCATGAGGAAGAGGTCCTGGGCGATCTCTCTGCGCGCGATCTCGGAGAGGTGGTCGACCACCTCGGCGCCGTGGGACAGAGGGGAACCCTCAACGAGGTCCATGACGATGACGAATTCTCCGGAGAGCTCCTTGTACACGTGAGGGATGTGGACGACGGAATCGGTCTTCGTCGTCGATCGACCGGTCTCGTCGGCGAGACGGAGGGCTTTGATGTGGGCGAGCTCGCCGCGGTAGTCGAGCTCGCCCTGCAGGGAATCGACGAAGCTGCGCGCGAGTTTCGCGATGCCGATCTTCTTCGCCCAGTCGGTGGTGCGATCGAGGCGGTCGGCCAGAGTGAGGACGATGTCGCAGTCGGCTCGGACCTGTTTGCGGATCTTCGGCCGCTGCACTTTCACCGCGACCACGCGACCTTCCCAGGTCACGGCGCGGTGGACCTGGGCGACGGAGGCACCGGCGAACGGTCTCTCATCGAACTCGGCGAACACCTCGGCGACGGGACGTCCCCATTCGGTCTCGAGCTGGTCCTTCACCTCGGCGAATGGGACGGGCTTGACCCCGGCCTGGAGGGTGGAGAACTCCTCGACGAATTCGTGCGGGATCATGTCGCCACGGGTGGCGATGAACTGGCCCAGCTTGATGAACGTGACCCCCGAGGCGGCCAGGGCGTCACGGGTGGTGGCGGCGATCTCTCGGAGGGAAACTCGCAGGGTGGGAATTCGCGGTCGGAGATAGCGGGAGAGGCCGAATTTGATGAGGATCTTCTGGATCTGTGCCAGGCGGTTGACGCGGCGGTACCAGGTGGGGATCTTCGGCGCGTTGCGGATGAGTGAGCTCAGGGTGCCCGACGGCATGATGAGTTCGATCGCGAGGAGGACGAACATCTGGATGACGATGAACCAGGCGAAGAGCAGCAGGAAGACCATGATGGCGGGGAAGCTCATCGACAGGCTCGGATACTGTTCGGATTCGGAGATGCCGAGGAGTTTGTACGCCTGGAGGGTGATGGGCCAGATCGAGAGGCCCATGACGAGGGAGACGATCGTGTTGCGGGCGGCTCCGGTGCCGGTGAGCATCATCCGCCGGACGAGGAATCCGACGATGAGCGCGCTGAGGACGCCCAGTCCGATGGTGTAGAGGATCGTCACCCGTCAGCCCTTTCACGTCGCGGCACATTCCAGAACCAGCCTAATTGAACTGGTGCCACCTCACTCGGGAATCGGCAGACTCATTGAGTTCTGTCATCTTGCGGCAAGTTCTCATCCAATCGGAAGCATTCGCTTGTTCGACCTCAACCAAGAGTCCGAACCGCACCCTAACCCCTGATCAGAGCCTCAGCGCACGCCAGGTCGGTCACCAGGTAGTTGATGAGTCCGGAGCGTGCCGCAGCCCGCACTGCCTCCACCTTGGCCAGACCTCCTGCAATTGCCATCCGATTGGGGATCTGCCGCATCTCATCAAGTGACAGACCCACCACTCGGCGGTCTAGGTCTTCTGTCAGGGCATGCCCTTCGGCGTCGAAGAATCGTGCTGAGATATCACCCACCGCTGCCGAACGAGCTATCTCGTCAAGATCCGACTGGCTGACCTGTTGTCGAAATACCGGAGCTACATCATGAGCCACGCCCACTCCGACGATCAGAAGATCCGCTTGAGCAGCTTCCTCCAACACCGTTGCGCAACCGGCGCGGTTCATCAGTGCTTCATACACTCGGGAATCCGCTGCTATCAATGGAGCGGGAAGCTGAAAACTCTGACCACCTGTCGCCCTCGCCACCGAGGTCACCAGCTCCTGCGGATTCGAGCCGATCGCCCGTCCCGCCCGTCCGCCGGCCAGTGGAAATATCTCAAGCTCGGGAGCTGCGAACTCCTGAAGGCTTCCAGCACTCGCACTCACAGCGGCACTGAACCCCATGACCACCCGCTTCGCACGACGAAGCATCGTCTGCATCGCCTCCGCACCGGTGACACCGAGAAGGCGATTGTCGATCGGGTGGTCGCTGGTGACGTTCGATTCGATGGGAGGAGAGACCCATACGCCCTTGAGCGCGAACTGATCCGCAAGAGTCTTCTCGATCTCGAAGAATGGGCGTTCATCGGAATGCACCCTGATCTCCACGATTCCCGCCTGCCTCGCTTCAGCCAACAATCGTGTGACCTTCACACGAGAAAGGCTAAAGAGCGTGGCGATCTCCTGGTGAGTGAGACCATTCTCGAAATGCAACCGTGCCACTCTTCCGAGTGTCCGCCTATCGGTCATCTGCCAGTCACTCCTTCGTGAAAACGCAACAAGATCTTGACATCGTGCAACCAGTGCCTATCCTACATTTATCATTGTTCATTCACGTGAACAAATGTTCACACTCAAAGGAGAGACGATGTCCGGACTCACCGCCGCAGCCCAGCCAAGCGGCTTCTCGCGATTTCTCACCAGTCAGGGAATCTCAGCCAAGCTCGCCTGGGGTTTCCTCGCTCTGATGCTCTTCATGGTCGGCGACGGCATCGAGCTCAGCTTCTTGTCGAACCACCTCACCGACCAGGGGTTTGGGGCAGGAAGCATCGCCACTCTGTTCTCTGTGTACGGTTTTGTCGTCGCTATCGCCGCATGGTTGGCCGGTGCCTTGGCCGAGTCGTGGGGGCCTCGCCGAGTAATGATCATCGGCGGCGTAATCTGGATCGCTCTCGAAGTCGTCTTCCTCGTCGGCGGCGTCATTCCGGGCAACTACACGATCATGGTCATCGCCTACGCGATCAGAGCGATCGGCTACCCATTCTTCGCCTATGGCTTCCTCGTCTGGGTAACCATGGAGACACCGAATGAGGTGATGGGAAAGGCAGTCGGCTGGTACTGGTTCTTCAACGCCATGGGCCTCGGAGTCATCAGCGGTTACTTCGTCTCTGCCGTCGTCGAGCCCTTCGGTGCTCTCGGCACACTGTGGTCAGCCATCGTTTTCGTCATCGTAGCGACCGTCATGGTGGCGGTCCTCGTCAAGTCTCAGAAGGGTGCACGCCGGCCGACCAAGAAGGAAACCATCGACGGACTCGTGAAGTCCGTGTCGATCATGGCGGAGAAGCCTAAGGTTGCCGTCGGTGGCCTCCTGCGACTGATCAACACGATGTCGTACTACTCGTTCGCTGTGTTCCTCAATGTCTATATGGTTCAGACCATCGGCTTCAGTCAGTCCGAATGGTCATCCATCTGGGGCACCATGCTCTTCGCCAACGTTCTCGCCAACCTCATCTCCGGCTACGCCTCCGACATCTTCGGTCGGCTCAACGTCATAGCGTGGGGTGGGGGTCTCGCGACCGCAATCACCATCCTCGGCTTCTACTACGTTCCGCAGGGCGTAGGAGCGAACTACCTGGTCGTCATGATCATCGGCATCATCTACGGTCTCGCCCTCGGTATGTACGTTCCGCTGTCGGCCGTCGTGCCTCTCCTTGCCAAAGAGCACAAAGCGGCGGCCGTTGCCGTACTCAATCTCGGTGCCGGGGCCTCGAACTTCGTAGGCCCGGTGATCGCTGGTTTGGTCCCCATCATGGGAGTCGCACCGGTGATCTGGGTGCTCGCCGCCATTTACATCATCGGACTGTTCCTCACCTACCTGCTTCGCGCGCCGGGTATTGAACCCGAGAAGATCGAAGCGCGCAGAGCCGCACGCGCCAAGCGGCAGACGGAACTCAGTGTTGCGTCGATGACCGAGGAAGGCTGAGCTGAGTGAACAGACAGGCAATACTCGGCATCGACGCGGGCACCACTGCGGTGAAGTCAGTGGTCCTCACGACCTCGGGCACAGTGCTGGGGTCGGCGCGGACCGAACTCTCAGTCCAACGTCCCTCACACACGCACGCCGAGCAGGACATGCTCGGAGTCTGGGACGCAGTGTGTCGCACGACGAAAAACGCACTTGAACAGGCATCAGCTGCTGATATCATCGCCGTCTCGGTCACCGGGCAGGGAGACGGGGCCTGGCTGATCGACAGCGACGGCAGTCCGACCGGTCCTGCGCTGCTGTGGTTGGACGGGCGTGCAGGGAATCGAGTCGACCGATGGCAGCTCAGCGGTCGCGCCGACTCAGTTCGCTCAATCACCGGATCGGCACTCTTCCCCGGCGCGTTGCCCGTCCTGCTCGAGGAGATCGAAGAAGCAGACCCGGACAGGCTCGACGCTTCCGCATACCATCTCAACTGCAAAGATTGGATCCGCTTCAAGCTGACAGGCAATATCGCCACGGATCCGACCGAAGCCAGCCGCACCTATCTCGACGTCTGCAGCGGCGACTACTCAACCGATCTCTTCAGAGAGCTGGAACACGAGCGATTTCGACGACTTCTCGCCCCGGTTCGGCCATCGTCCGAAATTGCAGGGTCAGTCACATCGCAGGCTGCAACAGTCACCGGTCTACCGGTCGGGCTCCCCGTGGTCACCGGGATGGTAGATACTCCGCTCGGCGGCATCGGACTCGACGCAGCGAGGACCGGCCGAGCCTACGCAATCATGGGCACCACGAGTTTCGTCGGTGCAGTGCACGACCGTAGGACGGCAACGAGCGACCAACCAGTCATCACTTTGTCATTCGACGGCAAGGGCAAAGTGCTTGAATGTTTTGCCCCGATGAATGGAACTCCCAACCTCGACTGGGCTCGCAAGTCGCTCGGCTTGAGCAACCTCGAATGGAGCGATATCGAAGACCTCGCTCAGACGGCGCGTCCAGGATCCGGGGGCGTCATCTATCTTCCGTATACCAGCACCAGTGGAGAACGCGCCCCCTTCGTCGATACAGCCGCCTCGGCGAGCTGGATGAACCTCTCGGTGAGCACAACGGCTGCTGAAATGGTGCGTGCCGTCTATGAAGGGCTGGCTCAATCGCTGCGCGAATGCATGGATGAGCTCGACATCGGGTCGTCCACCGTCATCCGATTGAGTGGCGGCGGCGCTCAATCGGACACCATCTGCCAGATCGTCGCCGATGTCTCCGGACGAGTTATCGAAAGATCAGACGATATCGAGCTCGGAGCACGCGGATGTGCAGCGTTGGCACTCGTCGCCACGGGCAGAGTCGAGAGCATCGATGAAGCAATGACCGTGCTCTCGACTTCAGTTCGACGCTTCGAACCTCATGCTCACCTCGGCGAATTCTACGCAGCTCAGGCAACGACTTTCAGACGGGTGCGAGACGCAATGCGCCCGCACTGGACGGAACTTCGCCACCTGCGGGCCGACTCTCACCATGACACCTCGGCCCCTGCCTCGTCGACGTGACAGCTACCCGACTACATAGCGCCCCTTTCAGAAAGGACACCATGAGCACCAAACCCGACCTCGTCATCACAGCAGCATTCGACCCTGTTCAGGTCGATGGACTCCGCAGCCAGTTCACCGTCCATACGGTTGAACCTTCGATCGCCGGAAGTTCCCTGAGCACGCGCGGAATCGACGAGCTCCTGGCGAATGCCCAAGTCGTCATCACAGAACTTGACCGGGTCGATGAGGATTCACTGACCAAAGCACCCCACCTGCGAGCAGTGGTCTCTTGCCGGGCGAATCCGGTCAACGTCGACATTGCCGCATGCACGGCCAGAGGAATCCCCGTGCTGACCACCCCTGCGAGAAACGCGGAAGTCACAGCCGACCTTGCATTCACACTTCTCCTCATGACTGTGCGTCACGCCAGTCAGGCGGAAAGATGGCTGCGCGGAGGAAACTGGGTATCTGACGATGTGTTCGCACCTTATTCACTCTTCAGAGGGATCCAGCTCTCAGGCCGCACACTCGGCATTCTGGGTGGCGGTGCGGTAGGGAGAGGAGTTCTCCGACGCGCACGCGGATTCGGTATGGATGTCATCGTCTACGACCCCTTCCTACCGGAAGATGCGTTCGGCAAGGAGGCCCGGATTGCTCCACTCGACGAGGTACTCACCAGTTCCGACATCATCACCCTCCACGTCCCACTCATGGAAGAGACCATCGGGCTTCTCGGCGCGCGCGAGTTATCACTCATTCGGCCGGGATCTTTCCTCATCAATGCCGCCCGTGCCGCGCTGATCGACGAGGAAGCACTAGTCAACGCCGTGACCGAACGTCGACTGGCCGGACTCGGGCTTGACGTCTTCTGGCAGGAGCCGACACCCACTGATCATCCGCTTTTCGAATCGGACATCGTCACCATGACTCCACATATCGCGGGAGCATCCGACGACGTCATCCGCGAGCATTCTCGGATCGCCGTGGACGGGCTCACCGAGTGGAGAGAGGGACGGCACCCGAGAACTGTGAAGAACCCCCAAGTCTTCTCCGCCTGACACAGAATCCCGCCGATCAACAAACAGAAGGACCACACATGAACGATCAGCTGCTTGAGCTCGTCGACGAACTCAGTCACGTCGGTGCGGATGCCGTGCAAAGAGGTCTCGCACTCGCCAGCGGAGGAAACCTATCGGTGCGCGTTCCGGGAGCCGACGAATTCGCTATCACCGGAGCCGGAACCTTCCTCCATCGGCTGGCTGCCGACACTTACGCTGTCGTCGATCTCGAAGGAAGAATCACCGACACTACCTCGTCAGTGCGCCCATCCTCCGAATGGAAGCTCCACCAGCGCACGTATCGAGCCCGGCCGGACGTCAATTGCATCATCCACCTCCACCCGCAGTACGCCGTGCTGCTCGACGCATTGGGACACAGAGTCCGACTTTTCACCCTTGACCATGCGTTCTACGTCAAATCCATCGGCCGGACGGATTTCTACCCAAATGGTTCTGACGAACTCGCCGACACCGCAGCCATCGAGGCCGGAAACCACAACTGCATCATCATGGGCAATCACGGATCCTCAGCTATCGGACCGGACATCGAAATGGCCTATCGCAGGGCCGTGAACATGGAGCAGGCAGCTGAGGCGACATACAGAGCCCTGCTGCTGGGAGACACCGACAGCGAATTTCCACCCGAGCAGTGGGCGAAACTCCACCATGCCTGAGTTGACCCCGGACTCCTCGACTTTGACAAGGAGCACCTGAATGACACGTGTCCTCACCGTCGGAATGCATCTCGCTGATGTGCTCGGGCGATATGTCGACGCCATTCCCGAAGGGCAGGGAATTCAGCTGCTGGAAGAGATCCGCCTGACCGTCGCCGGCACCGCGGCCGCAACCGCTGTCAACCTTGCACACCTCGGCGAAACTGTGTCGACGGTGGGTGTGATCGGCGACGACGCACTCGGTGCGTTCATCGCGACCCGCATGCACGATGTCGGTGTATCGACAAAGCACCTGCGCGTCGATGAGTCTCTCCCCACCTCGGCGACGATACTGCCGGTCCGTCGAGACGGCAGCCGCCCCGCACTACACGTTGTCAGCACCAATGGCCGACTCAACGAACAAGACCTGCAGCCTGACCTGCTCAACGGCACGTCACTTGTCCACCTTGGGGGCACCTGTCTCCTGCCCGGAATCGACGGTGGGCCCAGCGCAGACTTCCTTCGAATGGCCAAGGACCGTGGAGCCATCGTGACGATGGATTTCATTCCCAGCCGAACATCGCACTTACGTGACCGCCACGCGATCGAGCACTGCCTCCCGTTCGTCGACTACCTTCTACCGAGCGACGACGATGCCTACTACATCGCCGAGGCCGATGGGGATCGACTGCGAGCCATCGACTACTACCTCGGTGCTGGTGTTAAGAACGTGCTCATCACTATGGGCGAGCACGGAGTGAGCATCAGCAACAACGGTCAACGGGATCTCCGACTTCCCGCATTCAACGTCCATGTTGTCGACACGACGGGATGCGGTGATGCCTTCTCGGCGGGATTCATCGCAGAGCTGCTGCGTACGGATGACATTGTCGCAGCAGCTGAGTTCGCCCTGGCCTGCGGCAGTCTCATGGCAACCGGTCTGGGGTCCGATGCTGTCGATCTCACTCGATCGCAAGTTGAGGACTTCCGGACTACCACGTCTCGAAGCGCGCCCTAGCGCCTGCACCGAAGGATTCCAGTTCCACAAACACTGTGTCGGCCCACTGTCTTACCACCGATGAATCTGAGAACAGAAGGGAACCATCATGAAGAGCTCGTTCAATCTCGAGGGAAAGACCGGCCTGATCACCGGCGCAGGTCAAGGAATCGGCCAAGCTGTCGCGAAAGCGTGGGCTCAGGCCGGGGCAGACGTGGCGATCCTCGACGCGAATGGGGAAAATGCCGCACGCACCGCCGCTGAGCTGGGTTCCATCGGTGTGCGGAGTCTGGCAATCACCGTCGATGTCACCGACGAAAGCGCCGTCCACGACGCTGTGCAGCGCGTGGACTTTGAGCTCGGAGAATTGGACATCGCCTTCAACAATGCCGGAATCGCGCGCGGCGAGGTGCCTTCGGTCGAGATGCCAGCGGAGTGGTGGAAAAGCGTCATCGATGTCAACCTCTCCGGAGTTTTCTACTGCGCCCAGGCCGAGGCCAGAGTCATGTTGCCACGCGGACGCGGTGCCATTCTCAACATGGCATCAATGTCAGGCGTCATCGCCAACAAGGGACTTCTCCAGCCCAACTACAACGCGTCGAAGGCTGGCGTCGCCCATCTGACCCGGTCATTGGCCGTTGAGTGGGCGCCGCAGGGAGTACGTGTGAATTCGCTATCTCCCGGATACATCCTCACTCCTCTGACAGAACGAGATGAAGTCGCCGACAAGCGCGCAGAATGGATCTCTGGAATCCCCATGGGACGCATGGGCACGGTAGACGATCTCACCGGTCCGGCGACATTCGCGGTCAGCGACGCGTCAGCATATATGAACGGCCATGATCTCGTCGTCGACGGGGGCTTTGTCTGCTGGTGACCCGCACCAGTCACTGAACCAACGGCACGGCTTCATCGATTCGACCCAATCACTCCGGTCGATGCTCGGCCATGACCTTCGCGAACAGATCGTCGCCGAGCTTGTCGTAAGAGGCGTCCTCCGGGTACCACTCGTCGAGTGAGGCGAAATCGCCCTTGTCGTCGTATCCGAGCGCAGACACGGACTTCGCCCACTCGGTTCCAGCATCGCTCAGCGTCTTCGGCGCACCGGTGACGCCCGCCTTCTCCGCGGTCTTGTCCGACAGGGTCTTCGCGTACTTGGCCACCTGCTTCTGTACTTCATCGTCAAAAGCCTGCACCGAACCGTCGTTGTCCTTCGCCTGCTCAACTGCCTGAGCTTTCGCTCCGATGACGACCTCCATCATCGTGGCAAAAGTCGTCGACATCGAGTCGAAGATGACCTGCTGGTAGGCGACCGGCAGACCGTTGAACTTGTTCCCGGCGACGATCGCACCGGCCGACCGTGCAATGCCCGCGTCCGAGGCCACACCGATGTTCGGGGCCACCTCGAAGGTGCCGGCCTCAACGTTCGGTGCCAACTGCCCTAGGTCGCAGTCGACGGTTCCGCGCTGCAGCGCCTCGTAGGTCTCCGGGAACGACAGTGACACCGGAGTCGCGCCCAGGTCGGTCACCTGCTTGCCGGCCGCGGCCGAACCGACACGCACCTGCTTGCCCTTCCAGTCATCGAGTGAGGTCATCGGCTTCGAGCACATTGTCGAATACCCACCGGCGGCGAGCATCGGAATGAGCGGAACGAGGTTCTTCTTCTCGAACTCCTCGAGCACCTCGGGCGTCTCCCACGCGGCCTGGACGCCGGCCGCATTCGCCGCCAGGTCACTGGCCACCGGCGAGGACGGCAGCGTCGACATGGCCGTGCCGATCGCGTCGAAGGCCGGGTACTCGGCCGGGGTGTACGACGGCAGAGTGAACGCGAGGTCGACGCGTCCATCGGCCAGGGCATCATCGACGTCTTCATAGCTGGCGATCGCCTGGCCCCACACGATATCGACGGTGATCTTGCCGCCCGAGCGTTCTTCGATAGCCTTCTTCACATCGAGGCCGTTCGGCGCAAGGATCGACTTCTCCGACATCGCCGACGGCTGGAACTTCAGTGTCACCGGGTCAAGATCGGCCAGAGCCTCATCGATCTCGTCCTGGGAGGCGTCATAGGCGAAGCCATTCCCCGCGGAGTCTCCCGAACCCGTTCCGTCGCCGCCGACGGATCCGGCGCATCCGGCCAACAGTGCCAGCGATGCGGCCGCCGCAATGACCTGAGCAGGACGTGCTGCCGTGCGGATGCGCTTCATGGGACTCCTTTGAACGAAGGCTGAGAATTCCCTCCAATCATATGCCCGAATGAGGTGACCCTAACCATGAGTCCGCTCACACCCTGCGGCAGCCATCGAAACGACACGGGATACGGGTGGGCAGGGCCGCCTCGGCGAGGGTTATCCGGACATTCCCCCGCTCGTGCGGCTGATGAGATCGGGCAGCCATTCGGTCATTCCGGGAACAGCGACCATGAGAATGAGGAAGATGACGCCGACGGGCAGGAACCACAGCAGGGAGATGAAAATATCACGCAGCGTGACCGTGACACCGAGGTTGACCTCGGGGTTCTTCGCGATCGAGTGGACGATATAGGGGATGATGCCGACCGGCGGGGTGACCATCGCGAACTCGCCGAGGAGGACGACGAAGACCCCGAACCACAGCGGGCTCACGCCCATCGTCTCGAGGGTGGGCAGGAGGATCGGGATGGTCAGCAGCATCATCGACAGGGTGTCGAAGAACATGCCCATGACGATGTAGAGGACGATGAGGACGAGCAGGAATCCGATCCGCGAAAGCCCGAGATCCGTGATGAAGCCGGTGAGAATGGGCGCGAGCCCGGTGATGGCGAGCAGGCTGGTGAGCATGGTCGCACCGATCATGATGAAGAAGATCGCCGAGGTGGCCGCCACCGTATCCATGGCCGATTCCGCGATCTTTCGCCACGGCCCGTCGCCTCGCTTCTCCCACAGGCACAGCAGCAGGGAGCAGAGTGCGGCGGCGGCTCCCGCCTCGGTGGGAGTGAAGATGCCTGAGAACATGCCGCCGAAGAGAACGACGAGGATGACGGCGAAACCCCACACGCTGGTCAGGGAGGTGAAGCGGTCGCGCCAGGTCGTCGTGGGGCGAGTGGTGTTTGCGTCTGTTGCGGTCTTGGCGCTTTGGCCGCGGCCGACGAGCCTCGAAACGACGACGCCGATGGCGAAGATGAAGGCAGCGAAGCACACGGCGAGCAGGATCCCGGGGACGGCTCCGGCCATGAGTGCGGGACCGACTGGCACGGAGGCGATGCCGGCGTAGACGACCATGAGGATCGAAGGTGGGATGAGGTTGCCGGTCATGCCGGAGACCATGATCGTGCCGACGGCCATGCGGCGGTCGTAGCCGGCCTTGAGCATCTCGGGGATGCCGGCGCGTCCCAGGGCGTAGGTCATACCGATGGTCGACCCGGTGACGGCAGACAGGCCGGCTCCGGCGAAGGTGGTGCCGATGCCGATGCCGCCGGGCAGCCAGGAGAACCAGTGATCGGCGACGCGGTAGATCTTGCCGGAGAGTCCGGATTGGGTGAGCAGCATGCCCATGAAGATGAACAGGGGAAGCACGCTCATTGACCAGTCCGAGACGGCACTGAACGGTGCGGTGGAGAGGATGTTCATCGTCGCCGGGATGCCGGACACGGCGTAGACGCCGATGATCGACGGCACGGATAAGGCAATGGCCACTGGGACGGAAAGGAAAAGGAGGACGAGCATCATGCCGATGCACCAGGCCCCGCCAATCGCTGCGCTCGGACTGGTGAAGAGGCCGACGAGGCAGACGGCGACGAGCCCGAACCCGATGGTCAGGGCGAGAGTGCCGGGCCGTTCGCGGCGGGAGCCTGAGGGGAAGAGTGCTGTGGTGTTCGGGCGTTCGGTGCCGGTAATGTTCGCGCTCTTTGAGTCTTCTGGCGGCAGGGGTGCGCCGGTGAGGTCGGTGTTCGCGTTCACTGCTGCTCCCCCACCTGGCTGCGGCGGCGAAGCGTGGCGATGGCGTCGAGGACGTAGAGCACGGCGAGGAGCACGAACACGATCGGCACAAGGTAGTACACGGGCCAGGTGATGACGGCGGAGACGTCGGCGGTGGACCCGATCGCTGTGTTCTCCAGCGCCTTCATCAGCCCGAACCAGGCGAAGGCGATCGATACGAGTGCACCGAGGATGCACGCGAACACCGTGAACACTGCGGCGGTGGCGGGCTTCGCCCTCTCGACGGCCATGGTCACGGTGATGTGTTCCTTCTGCAGCTGCGCGGCCGGGATTCCGAGGAGGGCGACGATGGGCAGGTACCAGTATTCGACGATCTCGTTGGTGCCGTAGAGCGGGGCGTGGAAGATCGACCGCGCGAGGGCGTGGGTGACGATGTGGAGCATCATCACGATGATCGCCGCGGCCGTGGTGACCGTCAGCCATCTGTCGAGAACTTTAGTGAACGTGCTCATCAGGAGTCACCAGCTTGGAGAGCGTCGAGGAGGTCGACAACTTCGGAGGCGTCTGCCAGTCCGTCGGGGATCATCGCGGTGACGCGACGGGCGCCGGCCTCAGCAAGGGCGATGGGGTCGATTCCTGGGATTTGTGAGTAGCGGCGGGCGCTGCGAGGCAGCAGCGCGACACCAAGTCCGTTGGAGACAAGAGATTGGATGGCGCCGGGGTTGTCCGTGATGTGCCGGCTGCGGGGTTCAAAACCTGCGGTGCGGCACAGGCGTTCAGCAGTGGATCGGCACCGCACGCATCCCATGATCCACGGCAGTTCGGCAACATCGTTGAGGTGTTGGATCTGCCCGGCACGGTTCCAGCGTTCGGGCACGAGAAGGTCGAGGTGGTCGGCGCCGAGGTCGACGGTCATGTGTCCGGCCAGCTCGGGTGGGGCTTCGTCTTCGTGATGGAAGAGGAAGGCGATGTCGATGGCACCGTCCTCGAGCAGACGCAGCGCTTCAGGTGGTTCGGCTTCGGAGACTTCGTAGGAGTGGTGAAGCGGCGAGTCCGCACTTGTGCCCGCATTGGATTCGAGCCGGCCAAGTGCTGCTGCCAGTGGGCCGATGACGAAGCTGGGGAAGCCCCCGAGGCGGACATTCCGTCCGCCGAGTCCGAAGGCTTTCGCAAGGTCGCTACGCAGCCCCGTCACCGAGGCGGCCACCTCGTTGGCGCGAATGCGAGCGAGCTGTCCCGCAGTTGTGAGACGAATGCCGCGTGGGGTCCGGTCGAAGAGGGTGACGCCGAGGTCTTTCTCGAGGGCGTTCATGTGTTGGGACAGTGCCGGTTGGGACCAACCGAGGACGCGTGCGGCGGCGCCGATGCTGCCGGATTCGGCGATTGCGCCGAAGATGAGGAGGCGTTTGGGCTCGCCGAGGTCGAGAGCCTGTTCGAAGACAGTAGCCATAAGTCCAGCTTATGCCAGAGCAGAGCGAACTGGGTCTACCGGGAGTCTCAGGTTCACGCGAGACTGGTCATAAAGGACGTCATTGCTGGAGTTGAGGAGTGGAAGTATGCGCAGAATCGGTCTGCTGGGTGGAATGAGCTGGCATTCGAGCATCGAGTACTACACGAAGATCAATGATGCCGTGGCAAAGCAGCTCGGTGGTCATCACTCGGCGCAGATCCTCCTCGATTCGTGCGATTTCGCGGATATCCGGGAGCTGCAGGAGGCCAACGATTGGGCTGGCAGTGATGCATCGCTCGTCTCGACGGCGCAGCGTTTGGTCGATGGCGGTGCCGAGGCAGTTGCGATTGCCACGAATCTCATGCACAAGTGCGCGCCGGCCATCGAGGCTCAGGTCGATGCGCCTCTCATTCACATGGTTGATTCGATCGCCACGATGGCGAAGCGTCGTGGCCATTCGACGCTGGCTGTGCTGGGCACCCGGTGGACGATGCTCGAGGACTTCTACACGGGCCGGCTCGAGGCACAGGGCATCAAAACGCTGGTTCCCGATGAGGCGACGTGCCTCGAGGTCGATCAGATCATCTGGGATGAGCTCACCCAGGGTATCTTCACCGAGGCTTCCCGCGCCCGATACGTCGAGATCATGAACGACCTCAAGGATCGCGGAGCCGAGGCGGTCACGCTGTCGTGCACGGAGATCGGACTGCTGGTTCCCCCGGAGACCGCTCCACTGCCAGCCATCGATTCCGTTGATGCCCACGTCGCCGCGATCGTCGAGTGGATGGTGAATCGACAAACAGCCGCTAGTTAGATCTCCAGTGCGAGCTAGCTTTCGACGCCGCGGCCGTAGTTAAACCATAGGGGGATGCTCAAAACCTCCCCGACCTTGACCCAGAACCATCTGCGACACTCTACTTATTCGACTCCGTCGAGAGGCACACATACCGAGGCGATCGAAACAACTACTTACTATCAACTCAATTCAGTCTCAAGACCGCCAAAAACTAGAAGCCATGTCTGCGTGTTGCCGAGCAAGCGACGGATGCAAAAGCGACAATGTCACCCATGAGCAAAAGTGCCCCAGACACAGAGCAGCTGGACTGGGATTCAATCCTGGGCGCCACTGGTGAAACGCACCTAAGAGATTCACTTCTCGATAGTTTGAGCAAACACAACGCCCTGCCATTTCTGTTCATCGGCAGCGGGATGTCTAGAAGGTACCTAGATTTACCTGATTGGATTGGTATTCTACGTAAATTCTCTGACGAAATAGACAGAAACGTAGACTACTACGTCGCCACGTCTAACGGAGACCTCCCGCGAGCGGCATCATTGCTCGCAAAAGATTATCACAATGCCTGGTTCAATCGCGAGGATTTTCAACAGAGAAGAGAAGCAAATCAAGGCGTCATTCATGACGATGAAGCAGCCCTAAAACTAGCAATGGCGCAGTTTGTACAGAACTCTTCAGATCTCTCAGAAGGCACTCCGGGAGTCGCAGAACATGCTCTCAGGCTTGAAATTGAGCGATTAAGTCAAGCGGTAATTGACGGCGTCATCACAACAAACTACGATAACCTGCCAGAACAAATTTTCAAAGACTTTGAAACTTACATTGGTCAGGATGAATTGCTACTAAGCAACGCGCAGTTTATAGCGGAAATTTACAAAATTCATGGTTCCTGCAGTCAATATGAATCCATCGTTGCTACCGAACGCGATTACGAGAACTTCACCGAACGCAATTCGTATTTAGCTGCCAAGCTTCTGACAATCTTCGCAGAGCATCCAGTCATATTCCTTGGATACAGCTTGTCTGACAAATATATTAGAGAAATAATAAATAGCATCTCACGGGCGGTTGGGCCTAACAACCTTAAAGCACTCGAAAAACGCATATATTTCGTGGAATGGGACGACGATCCCACATCCAGGTCCAGCATAAGTCAATATTTTATGGAAGTTTCGGCCGGACAAGCTCTTCCGATTACAAGAGTCGCCACAAACTCATTTCTGCCAATATTCGACAGCCTTGCACGTCTAGCCCGACCATTCCCCGCGAAAGTCTTACGTGAACTTCGCAAACACGTCTTTGATCTTGTCACACAGCAAGATTCCGAACATGGTCGCGATACATTGCACGTTGCACCAATTGACTCAGACGATGCAGACGGGCTCCGCGTGGTATTCGGTGTAGGCAACTTTTCCGAGGAGCAGACTAGCTTGATCTCGGATGTTGGATTCCGGGCATTGACACGCGAAGACCTAGCACGTGATGTCTTAGGAGTCAGGGAACGAGACCTTGATGCTAACAACGTCCTGAGACTCACGCTACCCGAGCTGACTAGAAACGCACCCTCTAGTTATCTCCCGATCTGGAAGTACATTCACAGCGACCCTTCGCTGACGAGTAAGTCACAGCTAGACCTGTCTGGGCTAGATTTCAGTGTTCAAACATTGGCCGAGCGAGTCCCTGTTCCATCGGATCAAAACAAGAGGCGATTTGACGGACAGCATCGTAGTACGTTGACTACACCTCGTGATATCTTCGACGCCGATCTCGCTTTATATTATAAGTTTGAGGCACTTCTCTGCCTAGAACCCGACTTGTTCGAGTTAAGCGAGCTTCGCGTCGTATTAATAGAACAGCTTGAGAATCCTGACAATGAAAAGCAGAATAATCGATCATCCTTATTCAAAGCAATAGCATACTACGACCGGCTCAAATGGGGGCCCCGCGACAACAGAGAAGACACTTTGTGATCTCCTGTGCCTCATCTTCGTACGGACAATCAGAATTAGCTAGTCCTGTTTTTAGCTCAATCAATTCAACGTGGCCACAGGAGTACAGATACGTACACTAGATTACTTTGGGTCTCATTCTTCGACACCAGAGATCGCATTTTCGGACGCGCCGTCCATCAGTGCAAAGTCATCTAGCGAAATAAATTGGTTGGACAGGTGCAGCTCTTTCACTGCAAGGATTGGCTGTCTACGCAGAACTGGCGATCGCGCTTTCACCGAATACGTGGGTGCAACAACCTTCAGCTATGAACGTACCCTAAGATTGCGTAACTGCAGGGCAGACAAAGACACTCTGTAGTCGAAATATTCAACGTTTTAAGATCAGCCCTTGAGGACATTTAGCTCCCGGTATATAGTTGAAGCAGACTTCTAATACTGCGATGCAGAAAATCCACAGATTCAACGTCGATTACGCCGCGCACCCGTAGTTATTTCACTATTTCCGGCTCCAGGGCTGGTAGATACATTACGATACAGACAACCACATACCAATCAATTCCTTATAAAGGGTAGTATTTTCCGCCTCCAAACTCAATCTTCAAAAATCCGGAGCCCAATCATGGGAGTCGAATCTATAATTGGCCTATACCTCGTTAGTAAACATGATATTTGGCACAAGTAATCCCCTGGGTTAGTGAATCCATTTTTGAGCCAGTTGGACCCAACTCAACGCGTCGATAGTTTCTAGCGCCTATTACCCCAGACTCTCCATACTTGCACACTCCAGTTTGGTGGAGAGAGGTGAGATGGCTTGTACAAATGCGAACGAATACGAGGAGCAACTGATGGCAAACGTCTCGATATCTTCAAAAACCTCGATTTGCTTAAAACTGAAGACTCGCCAATTCCGTCACTTAAAGGATAGTTGTTATTTTTGCCATCGTAAGGATAGCGTAGTAGTCGCTTTGGTTTATGCCTGCTCCCGTGCGGCGAAAACAGGCCCTTACTAAGTCTTTTCTCGATCGCGCTCTTCCCACCGGCAAATATAAAAAGGCACACAGTGCTCGGTGATTCATAGTTGATAGTCGCAAGTCGCGCAAGATCAATTAAGATGTTCTCTTCCGACGCATGACTAGATCCAGACCATTTCGCTTCAATACATACCGTTGATTGCTTGGACTCCCGGTCAAGAATTGCGAAATCTACCTCACGATTTCGTCCAGCCTTTTTCCCAGTCCTATCCTGCAATTCCGGGATAGCGAACCCCGGCCGAATATCGTGAGTTCGCGCGAGGACATTTGCCGCCAGAATGTCCATAATCGCTCCATGAAGATGCGCTTCACTAAAGGCATGACCTCGATTGCACGCGAAGTCATACTCCAGCCGACCATAAATCCCAGATGTTAACCTCTGGCCTAAGTCAATTGTCGAAGCCATATTTGTTCATCCTCATTTAGCCGGTGAGTATTCAACGTTCATCGAGTGAGATGCACTACGTTTGTTCATCTTACATAAGATTACTCGACTTTTGACAAGTAGTCTCTCGGAGAGATTGATCGTGCGAGAACAGTACTCGCTGATTTTCGGCTAAGGGAAACAAGCAGAGTTCAGCCATGCACGATACGGCGGGCCCAGTCTTCCAGTCCTGCAGCCGCCTCAGGAATCAGCGAATACTCCGTATTCGCACCGGAGCGAACATACCGCCCTGTGAACGAATCCAATCGTCCCGAAGCAGAAGCCAATCCGAGATTTGTGACCTGCTCGGGTGAGGTCCAGTCATCTCCCTGACGGAAATGGTGGACGGGCATCGACTCCGTCAGTGCTGTCTCGACGATGCCGGGAGCCATCTCGAAGATCCGCAGGCCCTTGTCGTGACCGAAGTGGACCACTGATTCGGCGATACGGAACAACGACGCTGTCGATGCTGAATAATCGGCGTAAGCAGAAGTGCCCTTGGCTCCCGACCCCGGGTTCAGGTCGATGATACGGCTCGGTCGGCCGGTCGCCTCGGCCCCCGCCATTAGCACCGGCGCGAACATGAGCGCAACACCGAGCACATTCGCCTCGACAACGCCCTTGAGGCGCTCCGGGGCGGCATCCTGCAGCGTCCCGTCAGTCGACTTAATGCGCCCTGCATTGTTGATGAGGACCTGCAGACGCTCGCCCGTCTCAGCCTCAAGCACGACCACGGACTCACGCAGCGCCGTCACCGCGGCGATGTCGTCAGTGCGCAGCCCGACTCCGGTCACCGCTCCACCAGTCGCCTCACCGAACTCATCGGCCGCGGCCTCCGCATTGTTCGCCGAAGTGGCCGAAGCGAATATGTGATATCCGGTCCTCGCGAACGCCTCCGACAGATGGCGTCCGATTCAACGAGCACTGCCGTTGATGATGGCGCTCGTCTCGGACGGGTCCGCGATCGCTACGGTGGTGGGCACTGGTCAGTCATACTGTTTGTTTCTCGTGGTTTGCTTCCCCAACGCAAAGGATACGAATGGACCCATCCGGAAAAGCACACGTTCCGACCGGGTCTCTATTCAGCCCAGTCTCAGCCGAGGCAACTGGCTCATCACCTCACCCATAGGTCCGCTCATCAGTGATGTCACTGCGTGAGCGGTCCTTGAGGAACTTCAACGCAACCAACGTGATGACCGCCGAGATCAGGATGTAGACGGACACTGCATACCCAGTTCCGAACTGGTGGATCAGCCACGTCGCGATCAGAGCCGCAGGACCACCGGCGATGATCGACGAGAGCTGGTAGCCGAGGCCAGCACCCGTATACCGGAGGTTGGTCGGGAACGACTCGGCGATGATCGACGCCTGGGGCCCGTACTGCATAGCGTGAGGCACAAGGCCGAGGCACAGGGCGACGAAAGCCAGCCAGGTGATGCCGCTGTCAAGGAGTGCGAAGTAGATGAAGCCCCACACGCCCATAATCGCAGCGCCCCAGGCATAGATCTTCTTCCGCCCGATCGTGTCCGAGTAAAGGCCGAACAGGGGTACCAACACGAACTCGATTCCTGCGGCGATCAGAGTTCCGATAAGCACGAAGTTGTACGTGTAGTCGTGCCCGTTCGAACCGCTGGTCATGTAAGAGAGCACAAACGCCGTAACTACGTAGAACGGCATCTGCTCCGACATCCGCAGAAGCGCCGAGAGGATGATCTCCTTCGGGAACCGGCGGATGACCTGCATGAGCGGCGCGGTCGTCGTGGTCTGTTCCGCGACGACTTTGGAGAACTGCGGGGTCTCCATGATCTTCAGCCGGATGTAGAGGCCGATGGCCACCAAGACCAGGCTGAGGAGGAATGGGATGCGGAAGCCCCAGGTAATGAACGCGTCCTTGCCCATGATTCCGTTGGACAGAGACATCAGTCCGGTCGAGAGGATCAATCCGATGGCGACTCCGAGTTGCGGCCAGCTTCCCATCAGGCCACGCCGCTTCTGGTCGCCCCATTCCATCGACAACAGAACCGAGCCGCTCCACTCGCCGCCGACAGCGATTCCTTGGCAGACGCGGAGGAGGATAAGGATGATCGGCGCCGCATCTCCCCAGGTTGCTGAGCCTGGCAGGAGGCCGATGAGAGCGGTGGAGATTCCCATGATCAGCAGAGTGACGATGAGCATGACCTTGCGGCCGATTCGGTCACCCCAATGCCCGAAGATCGCCGCACCCACCGGTCTGGCGAGGAACCCGACGAAATACGTGGCGAATGCGGCGAGAGTTCCGATATACGGTGAGACGTCGGGGAAGAAGAGATGCGGAAACACTAACGCCGCGGCGGTTCCGTAGAGAAAGTAGTCGTACCACTCGATCGTGGTGCCGATAGTACTAGCGATGGCTGCGCGTCTGACCTGGACATGGTGTTCGTGATCAGAAGGTGCAGGATTCTTGAGTTGGGACATGACAGCACACTTAGTCGCGAAATCTTCATTGACATTTCGACGTTACGACTGCCGGAAACTGTTTAACCCTTGGCTCAGTAAACTCCCAGTAATTGAAATCGAATCTCCACTTTTGAAAAGATGAGCGGCGTCGTCGGCAATGCCGCCGAAGTCGCCACTAAGGCCCTAGAGATTTCTCGCCATTCTTGAATTCGATGAGGGGAACTCGCATTGCTTCTATCCAGTCTCTCCAACGGTCGAAACCATACAAGTTTTCTCCTGAACGACCTGCAGAACCTGTTCCACGTTGCAGCGTCGCAGGAAAAGTTTCAGCGTCGCCATCACCGAGCACATTGACGAACTGATTTGCTCGGCGAATACTATGCAAAGCGTTGACCAACCACACCTCATACCCGAGCAGATCGTCAGGCCGCACGCGACGAAATTCGACCGGGATCGACCGAGCGCGAGCCTCTTCGAGAACCACCGCAGAGGTAACTCCCGGTAGTGCACCCAGCTCCGAATCCGGCGCACAAAGTGTCTCGCCATCCCACCACAGCAGGCTCGTCGTAGCTCCTTCAACGACGTACCTGTCCTCACTGATAAGAAGCACCTCATCACAGCCAAACTGCTCACGGGCGTCCGTCCGAACACGTTCAAGCAATGCGATGTCCGGACCCTTGCGCTCGGGAGTGGTTCGCGGGTCGGAGTATGGCGGGACGAGAACCGTCAATTCCCGTGTCCGCGCAGGCGCCGACCGTAATCGGAACGCCAACACGTGCCCAGCACCCGCCGGTTCTTCAAGGACATCCACACGCGGGAACCACTCCCCCGTTGCCGGGATCTTGTCGACCACCGCTGCCCAGAACTCGCCAGCGACCGCCTCACCGATTCCCACCTGAGCTGCCGCACGAGCGAACCGCGCCCGATGACGATCGAACGCACGCACCTGCCCGTTCTCAACGAACCACGAATCGGCAGCAACCAATGTCCAGGAACTGATGTCCGACTTCGGCTCGTCGAAACGCTGCTCCAGTGGATTCCACAGCCACACGTTCATCGTTCAACTCCACCCGAGTATTCGGTCGCGGTGAGATCGGCCGTTCCAGCCTCCTCGGCGAGGATCAAGATGCGGAAATCGCCATCACCAACTTGCTCTTCTGCATGAGCGCGCGTCGTAACTGCGGTTGGCCCAGCCTCAGCAAGATCACCCTCGCCAGGAAACTCCACCTGGCCGAGCAACCTCAGCACCGGTGCCGCCTTCACCACGGTCTCCGCATATTCCTCCTCCGAATCGGAGAGCGCGACGATCGCCCCGCCGACGCCATACCGCAGCTCCTCGCCGCAGACGACGAGCGTGCGAATGACGACGCTGAGGTCGACGGCACCGCCGAGCGAGAAGTACCCGACCGCGCCGCTGTACACCCCACGCGCGCCGGCCTCGAGCTCATCGATGATCGCCATCGTCCGCAGCTTCGGCGCCCCGGTCATCGACCCCGGTGGGAACGCCGCCCGCACACACGCCACCGGACTGGCATCCTCGGCCAAGCGTGAACTCACCGTCGAGACCATCTGATGCACCGTCGCATAGGACTCGATCCCGAACAGCGTATCCACCTGCACCGACCTCAGCTCGGCCGTGCGCCCGAGGTCGTGCCGCACGAGATCGACGATCATGAGATTCTCCGACCGGTCCTTCACCGAGGCGGCCAACTCAGCCTTGATCGCCTCGTCCTCGGCCAGGTTCGCTCCCCTGGGCCGAGTACCCTTGATCGGCTTAGACTCCACTCGGCCGTCTGCGCCAATCCTCAGAAATCGCTCAGGTGAGGTGCTGAGAATCGCCGCCTCACGCGTGCGGATGAACGCCCCGAACGGCGTCGGGTTGTCCGCGCGCAGCCGCAGGTACATTTCTAGCGGAGTTTCGTGCGGGCCGGCGGTGCCTTCGAGCATGTTCGTCAGGCAGACTTCGTAGGTCTCGCCATCGGTGATCTTCCCTTGCACTTGGTCGATGAGGTCGAGGTACTCGTCCCGACTGTGCCGTGCCACGAGCTTTGGATTGCGGCGTTTCGGCGGGTCTGTGGTGTCCACCTTCGCCGAGGCGGTGTTCGATTGTTGAGCGCCAGTGACCTCATCGGCGGGGACCGATGCGATCCGTGTGCGTGTGTGGTCGAGCCAGACCTGGTTAGCTGCTTGGCCGTCTGAGTCATCGGCGCGACGCAGCGCCAGAAGGTGGATGCGCTCGGTGTCGTGGTCGATGACCAACGCGCGGTCCAAGAACATCATGACGGCGTCAGGCAAGTCGGATTCGTGCCGATTCGGTGAGCCGACCTCGGCCTTGAGCTCGTAGCCGAGGTAACCGACCCACCCAAGCCGGAACTCGAACGGCAGGTCTTGGCTGTCCGCGCGCATGTCGGGGATTTCGGATCCGGCGCTGGGCGGTTCAACTCCTGTGCCTGACACTGAGACAGTCGTGCCAGCGAGCTCACCATCGAGCCAGTCGAAGAACCCGGACGACTGAATGATGTTCTCTGATTCGCCACTGGCCGAGCGACCTTCGACATTCCCTTCCGACACCGAGGCGGTCGCCACTCTGCTCCGTGGCCCAGTCGGCGCACCCATGATTGAGAACCGGGACGAGTCGTTGCCAGGTAAGTTTCCGTCGAGCCAAACGGCCTCAGTTTCTTCACCGAAGAGTTCGATGAACAGTTGCTCGTCGGAGACTGTCCGAGGGAGCACATCGGTGTCGAGAATGTAGTGGTGCCGAGAGTCAAAGAGATCGGTAGTCGATTGGGACGGATCGAGTCCAGCGCACGACCCCGCGGGGACGTCGTCATCGGAAACGACGTCTTTCCCAGCCCAATCTTCACTAGCCAGTAGGTCATTCTCTTGCCGATCCCGCCGCTTCCACGCCACAGTCAGCTCGACGAAGTTTCGCAGCAGCGTCCGTGCTTCCTCGGAGGCGATCGATTCCGGATGGAACTGAACTCCCCACTGCGGCTTGGTCCGATGCCGCAGCGCCTGGATGACCTCATCTTCGGACCACGCGGTCGCTTCCAAACAGTCGGGCAAGTACGTCGCTGCGAGCGAGTGATACCGCACCGCAGAGAATGGCGAAGGGAGCCCTGCGAAGAGCTCGGTCTCGGTGTGACGGATCTGGGAGATCCGACCGTGTCGAGGCTCTGGAGCATGCGCCACGACTCCCCCGTGCACGTGAGCAATCCCCTGGTGGCCGAGGCACACTCCGAGCACAGGGATCGGAGACTGCTCGATCACCTCGGCGCAGATGCCGAAATCAGCCAGCCGTTCCGGAGTTCCCGGTCCCGGGGAGATGACGACATTGTCGAACTCGTCGAGCACGCTCAGCTCGAATTCTTCCCAGTCGTTGGGCACGAACGTCGGCGCACACTCATTCACCTCGACGAGGAGATGGAAGAGATTGAGGGTGAACGAATCGGCATTGTCGATGAGCAGCGTCCGGATCACGCCTGCCTCCTCATACGCAGCGGTCTAGCACCTCAACGAATCCAATCGTCCGTGCGTCGTGGAAGTGAGGCAGGAACAATCGTATTCGACAGACAAGCGCAGCTGGTAGCGTCGCTCACGATCACACCCAAGGAGACAGGAAGACGTCAGTGTTCACAGCTTTGAAATTGACTGCGTGGATTCTTCTCGGCATCGGGTTGATCGTGAACGTGGCTTTCCTGGCCGACCCGAACAGCGGCCGGTACCCGCTGTGGGCACTGCTGCCCATCCTCGGCGCACTCGTTCTGATGATTCCGATTCTCCGCAACCGCCAGAGGCAGGACCGACGATGAACTGGCTTTGATCATCACGCAGCTCAATCGAGAACCTCGCTTAAGCCGCATAATCGTCAGCTCCTCGCGGCGCGGTCAGCCAAGCACCATCCGTCGTGTCGTATCCGACAAACCACCGGCAGCCTCGGCGAGCAACGACTCCTCCGAATTCGCACCTGCACGCACGAAACGCCCAATGAACGCGTCCAATGTCCCCGACGCCAGTGCCAACGCAGATGACTCCGTCGCCTAAATGAAGATTTTGATAGTGCTTACCGAAGCTTAATTAAACTAGTTGAATCACTGCGCCAATTAGAGTCCCAGTTGCGCCCATTGCCGAGACTCCAATTACCAATTTATGCCCGGTTGCCTCAGACACCTTATTGATCAACTTTGATCCCAACAACAGTCCGAGCATACATCCAGCAACAGCCACCAACGCGATGTCGCCACCCACCACGAATCCACTTTGAGTGTCTTGAAACATAAATTTTGCGCCAAGAACTGCCAAGTCTGAAACTATAAAGAATGGTTGCGCGGTAGCTACAAAGATTCGGTGCGACCAACCTACAGAGGCCGAAAACACCCCTAGCAAGGGCCCCGCAACACCCGCAGTCGCATTCAAGAAACCGGATACTAGTCCTGCTGCAGCCGGGCCGTAGCCACCGCCCAATTGCCGCACCTTGACGTTGAGCACTAAACCAATTGTGCAGCTCAACAATAACCCACCAACAACCAAGCTTATGACGGTCTCCGGTACGTGGTTCAAGAGCAAAATTACCGGAAACGCCACAACTACGCTCGGCACAGACAGTGCGACGAGGTGCTTCCACTCAATTTCTCGAAATGATCGAATCGTCATTATCAAACTTGTCACAGCACTGTTGATGACTATGAGTGTCACACCGTCCAACGGCCCAACCAGCGGAATCAACAAAGGAAGTGCCACCAGCGAGAATCCGATACCTGTCATTCCTTGCACTGCTGCCGAAATAATAAAAATCGCAGCAACTGACGACAATATAAGCAATCAAACCACCTCAATGGGAAAGCAAATGATGATATAGCAATCACGGAATGAGGCTAAGGTATATAGTTCGATCCTTTTTCAGCTGTAATACGCAGTGGACAAAGACTCCAGGAGAGGCAGCAACCGACTAAAGCGAAACACCATTCGGTGACAATCGTCAAAGTCGCCCGCCCGGAATTGGGCTTTACTGACGTCAGAGCCAGATGATCAGCCTGTAAAAATTCCAGTCAGCTCGTCAAGGCTTTCAATCAGGTGAAATTCGAGTCGATCCAGTGCTAGAGGAGCATCAAAATCACGAATCGCCTCTGCGATTTTTGCGTGCTGATGGATAGCCTTACACGGTCGTCCTTCAACTGCATTAAACATGGCTACTCCAATGCGAACCTGGCGGTCGTGCAATGTATTGTACAGCTGCGAGAATTCGGTATTTCCGATAGCTTTAACTAACGACCAGTGAAACTCTTTGTCGATTAATACCATCTCAAGTACTTGCGTGGGATCGCGACGGTACACAGC
Source organism: Brevibacterium sp. MGP-B1 (assembly GCF_057766545.1). Classification (NCBI taxonomy): domain Bacteria; kingdom Bacillati; phylum Actinomycetota; class Actinomycetes; order Micrococcales; family Brevibacteriaceae; genus Brevibacterium; species Brevibacterium sp. MGP-B1. The sequence continues at coordinate 1,762,991 of NZ_CM173407.1, forward strand.
CTCTTGCTCTTCAATGATCCTGAACAAATCGTTTGCGACTGGGATCTTTCTGTTGCAGATTGACTCGACGCCATAGCCTTCAAGTACAAGTCTGGTCTGGGCCTGTTCGGTAATCCCTCGAAGAGTAATTTCGGGAACAGCTGCCCCCCGCCTCGGAATAATTTCAAGCAGCCGCTCACCCTGTAGCCGGAAGAACGCTTCGCGGACAGGTGTTCTGGATATGTCTGTCGCACTAGCCACTTCCTTCTCTGTGATGATTGCGCGTGGCGGCAGTTCCAGGGTGACTATAAGGTCCTTCAGATACCTATATGCATATTCCGCCGCCTTTATTGACGGATCCCTCTTACCCGGCGGCAGATCTACCGAAGCGGTCCATCCACCAAACCGGGCAAGAGAGGTATCGTGTAAACGGTTCATCTAGCCATTATGGGTTACTGCGCTGGTACAACGTCGAACCGACGATTGTTCAGGCTTGGGTTGGCCTTGCGAACAGCAGCAACTCGCTCACTCGTAACAGTTGCGGTCGCTACTGCGCCTCCAGCCTCGCCCGCGTTGGCCAGAACAACTCCCATAGGATCCACGATCTGGCTGAGTCCTGTACACGACGGTCCAGTTTGCCCGGCGCCTGCGAAATAAACTGTGTTTTCAATAGCCCGAGCACGGATTAGTGCCTCCCAATGGAACTCTTTGAGAGGGCCAGCCGCCCAAGCCGCGGGGAGCGCGATCATGTCGACGTCTCGAAGAGCGACCCACCGCACTACTTCGGGGAATCGCAGATCGTAACAGGTCAGAGCTCCGACCTTGACTCCGTTGATCGAGAAGACCAAAGGATTCGTGATTGGGGCAGGTGTAACTTTGTCCGACTCCCGGTGGCCAAACGCGTCATACAGGTGGATTTTTCGGTAAACGCCAGCCAGCTCACCTTCAGGAGTCACTTGAACCAAGGTATTGAACGGCCGATTCGCATCGTCCCCGTTGGTTTCGGTGATACCCGCGAGTATGTTTGTTTCGTACTTGGCAGCCAGCTCTCTAAGCGCAGATGTGAACTCTCCGTCCAGCGACTCCGAGTAGCGAACGTCTGGCGCCTCCTTACTCGGATCGGAATACATACAATTCTCCGGAAGAATCACAAGGTCGGATTTCTCAGCCGAGACTGAAACGATCGTTTCGACTTCGGAAAAGTTGGAATCCACATCGCGTTGAGCTTCAAACTGGCCCACGGAAACCCTCAGCTGTGTCATTTCATCGCTCCGCTCATGGTGAAGTACTTAGCTGCTCCGGAATTTTCTGACAACTTGGCACCTGCGCTGATCTGCTCCTTCAATGCAGGCTCGGCTGCTTCCTTTTCTTGGAGTATTCCGACGACTTCAGCAATCTCATCTGGTTTGAGGACCGCGATGCCGTCCGAGTCCGCAAGGATGGCGTCACCGGGTTCGACGACGGCGCCTCCAACCGTCACTGGGACATTGATGCTTCCTTCAATCCCCAGAATTCGTGTGGTCCGGGCTGAAACGCCGCGCGAATAGACAGGAAGTCCAAGCTCGAGCACTTCGTCAAAATCATTCGTTGCACCGGAGAGAATTGCTCCTACAGCTCCGCGTGACTTTGCAGTGAATGCGCACATTCCCCCGAAGCTTGAGCGATCATCACCGGATTGCTCTACAACGAGAACGTCGTTTGGCCGAAGTCTGTCGACTGCAACGTGCAACGCCGACGAATCGAGGTGCGGTAGACGCACAGTGACCGCTGTTCCGGCAAAAGCCAAGGGCCGGCGGTTTGGAGTCAATCCCCGAATGAAGCCATAGTCGCGGAGATGACCCAAAGTCGAAGTTTGGACAGTCAATAGAGCTTCGCGCTGCGCTTCGGTGATCTGATGAGGCATTACATTTTCCGTGAACATCAGTGTCCTTTCGGATTGGAGTCGTTGAGTGATCCTTGAGACGAAACTTCTTCGGAGGTATTGCAATCTCGAAGCGTTCGTAGTTCTATGTATACACGACGTATGTACAAGTTATACACACCTTGAGACAGACTGCAAGCATCGATCGTGATTGAGCTCAGGTCGTTAGGATGTTCAGCTCTTAGGCGGTTCGAACAAGCAATTGCCTATGCGCTCGGTGGTTGCAGATCGTAGGTTTGATCGCGAAGTAACCACTCAAGCCAAGAAATTCTTGGACATGACGCCAAAGCATTTTGGCTGTCTAGTTGATCGAAGGAGATCAAAATGGCCCATACGAAGATGTCACGGCTGCCCAAACTGGCAATCGCAGTTACCGGGTGTATTTCCCTGTTTGCTCTCACTGCATGTGGTGGTCCTGCACAGCAGGAAGACTCCAAGACTTCAGGAACCGTCACCTTACTCGGCTATTCAGCCGTCGTGCAGGACAACTATCAGAAGGCCGTCATCGAACCCTTCGAGGAAAAGTATCCGGACATCACTGTCGAGTATGTTCCCGGTGACAACGCTGCCAAAATGCTCGGAACTCTACGCAGCGAGAAGGATAGTCCACGAACTGATGTCGTCATCATGGATACCTCGGTGGCCGAGACTGGTGTAAAGGAAGGGCTATTCGACGAACTCACGCCAGAAAAGATTCCCAACGTGGATAACGTAGTCGATCAAGGCGTAACCAAGGGTGGTTATGCTGCTACGTTCGACAGCTACGTAATGCTTTATAACAAGGAGAAGGTAGACAAGGATCCGACGAGCTGGAAGGCCCTCTGGGAAGCACCCGACCAATCGGTTGCGCTCGATGCGGCTCCGGACATTCAAGGCATCTCGCTCCAAAGAATCGTCTCCGAAATGCAGAATAAGGATTACAAGACTGGTTCAAAAGATGCCGTCAAGGAACTGAGCAAACTCGCTCCAAAGGTGAGCTCCTGGGCGCCGTCACCAAGCTCGTACCAAGCAATCACTGATGGCGGAGTGTCCTACGCCACTGGGTGGAACGCGCGAGCCCAGTTGTTCTCAAATGAGTCTCCGGACGCTCTCGGAGTCGCGACTCCCGATGAAGGAACCGTATTCCAAATCAACACCGTCAATATGACCAAGAACTCTAAGCATAAGGAAGCTACCCAAACGTTTATCGACTACGCGTTGTCCACCGATGCTCAGAAGGCATTCTCGGAGCAGATGTATTACGCCCCGACGGTGAAGGACGTAAAGCTCAACGACGACGCCTCGAAGCGGGTTGTGCAACCCGACTCCGACGCTTTGCTCGAAATGGACTGGAGCTGGATTGCAGAGCATCGCGATGCTTGGACTGAAGACTGGAAGCGGGAGGTCATCCAGTGACGGCAGCTACACTCACAGATAGGGCAGTCATGACTGACACTCCGGCGCCAAAATCCGGCGCATTGCAAGTAGAAAATCTTCGTAAGACCTACGGAGCAGAGAGCTCACCGGCAGTAGCAGATCTGAGCCTTCGGGTAGATCCAGGCGATTTCGTTGCATTTCTTGGACCGTCCGGTTGCGGCAAGACGACTACGCTGCGAATGATTGCCGGCTTGTTGGAACCTACTAGTGGGCGCATACGAGTCAACGACAATGACATCACCCACGTGCCTGTTCACAAGCGCCAGATGGGGATGGTGTTCCAATCATATGCATTGTTCCCTCACATGACAGTCGCGCAAAATGTCGGCTTCGGCCTTGAAATGCGCAATGTTGAAAAGAGCGAACGTAACCGGCGAATTCAAACAGCCTTAGACATGGTCGAACTCGGGCACTTAGGCCGGAGAAAGGTTCAAGCGCTCTCAGGCGGTCAGCAACAACGCATCGCCCTTGCACGAGCGTTGGTCGTCGAACCGACTCTGCTCCTACTTGACGAGCCACTTTCGAATCTGGATGCCAAGCTTCGCGACACAATGCGTACGGAAATCAAACGCATCCAGGAAGAACTTCGAATCACGACCCTGTTCGTCACACATGACCAAGATGAGGCGCTCTACATGGCTGACCGCATCGCGATCATGTATAACGGCGTAGTTGAGCAATTCGGAACTCCATATGAGGTGTACGAACGACCAGAATCAGAATTCGTAGCTTCGTTCGTAGGCCGCGCCAACCTGCTAGAGGTCGAAGTAACAGCCGGGTCTTCTACGATCAACAACGAATCGACATACGAGTACTCTTCACCGTTGATAGGAACAGGAAAGTCAGTCGGCCCTGCTGCGCTAAGCCCAGGCAGAAACAAACTGCTGATTCGGCCCCATCGACTGACTATCGGACCGGAGGACGCTCGCACTGGATCGCCCGGCCACCATTCAGTTCGTGGCAGCGTTAAGCTCCGCGGGTACACCGGCGATATGCTCATGCTCGAACTGGACGTTGCCGGCGAAACCCTGACTGCTGAGGTTCCAACGACCGAGACCTGGCTACCACGTGTTGGCGACGCGGTGTCCATTTCGTGGCGGCCAGAACAGACCTATCTGATACCGCGAGGTGACGAGTCAAGTGTCTAACTCAGTCGCGGTACAAGAACGACCGCCTCAACAACTGAAGAATGCAAATCGAACATTCCGGAGACGGTTTATACCTCTGTGGTTGCTGATACCTGCTCTTGTTGCAATCCTGATCAGCTTCATTATTCCTCTGATCGTTCTGGTCAGAATGTCATTCAATGAAACGGGCCCAGGCACCACGCTTATCTCCGCGTGGAGTCTGGAAACCTATATCCAAGCAGTAGGTGACCCCTATTATTGGGAAATCATTCTCAACACCCTCAAACTCGGTATTGTAGTCAGCGTCATCACGATAATTCTGAGCTACCCCATCGCGTTATTCCTCACTAAAACGACAAGTAAATGGAAAGGTTTCCTATTCGCGCTAGCGATCGGCCCTCTCCTTACTTCACAAATCGCGCGAACATTCGGATGGATTGCCCTCCTCGGAAACGAAGGGGCAGTGAATTCAGCTCTGCTGAAAATTGGGCTCATTGATACACCGCTGCAGATGTCCAACAATTTCACAGGCACCGTGGTGGCACTGGTCGAAGTTCTGATGCCTTACGCCTTGCTTGGAATGGTTTCTGGTTTCAGTCGAGTTAGCACTGAGCTTGAGCTTGCCGCTGGTGTCCTGGGAGCAAGCCCGTTGGTTAGGTTCTGGAGAATAACGTTGCCCCTCAGCCTGCCTGGGGTGTTCACGGGCTTCCTGTTGGTTTTCGTTCTGACCATTAGCTCTTTTGTGACACCACACCTGCTTGGCGGAGGACGAGTTCACGTCTTAGCTACAGAGATCTACGATGAGGCAACTCAAACACTGAACTGGCCTCTGGCCGCTTCTCTGGCTGTCATCTTGCTGATACTCTTCGGAGTTCTTGTGAGCGTATACCAAAGCCTCACCAAGAAGTTGGGTTCATAAATGTCTAACACTATTCAAATGGCTTCACCGCAAAAGCGGCCGTTAAACAGCCGCGTGGTTTTCAATATTTGCCATAAATTACTACTTATTATTCTGTATCTCTTTTTGCTGTCACCGCTGTTCATAATCGCAATCCTCTCGTTCAATTCAGGATCGTCTTTGAACCTTCCGCTTGAGGGATTTTCGCTTCGGTGGTATGGCGAGCTGTTCAGCAACGGTCCACTGATGGACGGGTTCAAAGTCAGTTTGATCGTTGGTGTGATCATTGCAATAGTTGATCTCTTAATCGGCGTTTCCGTCGCATTTGTCATTGACCGATTCGAGTTTCCGGGCCGTGCCGCACTTTCAGGTTTGTTCCTGGCGCCGCTCATGGTTCCGACAGTTGTTCTCGGACTCGCACTGCTATTGGTTTTATCTCCGTTGTTCCTGACCGGGACCTATCTTGGTATCGCCATTGCACATTTTGCAGTGACAGTCCCTTATGTGGTGCGCACTACGTTGATCAATCTGCAGACTGCGGACACTTCCTGCGAAGAAGCTGCCCGAGTACTGGGAGCTGGTCCCATAACAGTGTTTCGACGGGTAACACTCCCCATCATCATGCCTGGTGTACTCGCGGGAGCCGTGATGGCATTCATCATCTCTTTCGACGAGGCAGTCATTTCGCTGTTCGTCGCTTCTTCTGGAAGAGTCACGCTACCAGTCGAAATGTTCCGTTACGTTGAATTCCGAGCTGATCCCTTGGTTGCCGCTCTTTCGTTCCTGCTTATCCTGCTGGCTCTTGGAGCTGTGCTTATCGTGGAACGTGTTGTGGGTTTGAGGGGTGCGCTCAAATAGAACAACCTACTTTCGCGGCCCCCGGATACTCTCCGGGGGCCGCAACTAGTCGATTTTCGGAGTGTGCAGTTTAATTCACTTTGTTCGTCCCACCGCAAGTGGACTTGGCATTCAAGCTAGCCAAGCACCATCCGGCGGGTCGAATCCGACAGCCCACCGGCCGCCTCGGCGAGAAGCGATTCTTCCGAATCCGCACCCGCACGAACGTACCTGCCAGTGAACCCGTCTAAGGTCCCCGATGCCAGGGCTAAGGCCAGGTCGGTGACCTGACCGGGTGAGGTCCAATCATCTCCCTGACGGAAATCGTGAACAGGCATCGATTTCGTCATCGCGGTCTCGACGACACCGGGTGCCATCTCGAAGATCCGCAGACCCTTCTCGTGACCGAAGTGAACGACCGAATCGGCGATGCGGAACAGTGATGCCTTGGAGGCCGAGTACACGGCATACGCAGGCGTGCCCTTCGCCCCCGATCCGGAGTTGAGGTCGATGATGCGGCTGGGACGGCCGGTCGCCTCGGCACCCGCCATCAGCACCGGCGCGAAGACGTTGACCATGAGAGCCACCCCGAGCACGTTTGCCTCGATAACCCCCTTGAGGCTCTCCGGGTCGGCGTCCCACAGCGGACCCTCGGTCGACTCAATCCGCCCGGCATTGTTGATGAGCACCTGCAGATGCTTCCCCGTCGACTTCTCGAGCTCGGCGACAGAGTCACGCAGCTGGTTCACCGCAGTAATGTCATCAGTGCGCAGGCCGACACCGGTCACCGCTCCCTCGGCTGCCTCAGCTGCCTCAGCGATCTCATCAGCCGCAGCTTCCGCTTTCTCCGCCGAAGTTGCCGTCACGATCACGTCGTAACCAGCCTTCGCGAATGCTTCCGACAGATGGCGCCCGATTCCGCGGGCGCCGCCGGTGATGAGCGCGATCGTCTCGGACGGGACCGCGGTCGTCTCGGGTGCTCCGTCGGTCGTCGGCATATTGGTTCCGTAGGGCAGCTTCTCGGACATGGTCGGAACTCCTCGGTGTTCGTCGGATGCGGGTGTTGGTCGGATACGAAAGAACCCGGTCGAACCACTCTAACGGTCGACCGGGCTCTGTTACGCACTGTTCTCAGCTGCGGACTTCGGCGCCATGACGTTCGGCAGCCAATGCCGTTGCTGCCTCACGCATCGCCGACGCCTCATCGGCCTTGAGCGTGCGATCCGGGGCGCGGAAGGTCAACCTGAACGCCAGAGACTTCTTGCCCTCGGGCAGCTGGTCGCCGGTGTAGAGGTCGAAGGTCTCGAGCAGTTCGAGCTCGTCCCCCGCACCTTCGCGCAGCGTCGCGGCCAGAGACTGAGTCGGCAGCTCGTCATCGACGATGAGCGCCACATCCTGACGCGACACCGGATAGGTCGACAGCGCACCGTCCCAGGCACGCAGGTCCTCCTGGGCCAGCAGTGCGTCGAGGTCGATCTCGAAGCCGACGGTCCTGGCCGGCAGTCCGAGGTTCTCGCACACCTTCGGGTGCAGCTCACCGGCATGGCCGAGAGTCTGCCCGTCGGCGAGGACGAACTTCGCCGCCCGTCCCGGATGCCACGGAGCGATCTGATCGGCCTCGACGGTGACCTCGAGTCCGTTCGTTTCCGCAATCCGGCGGACGGTGTCGATGACGTCGGCGGCCTCGGCCTTGCGGCCCTTGCCCCAAACACCGGGCATCTCCGCATTCCCGGAGATGATGCCCGCGTAGTGGTAGGGCTGGTGCGGCACCGAAGCGTAGATCTTTTCCAGCTCGTCATCGCTCGGGTGGTATCCGGGCAGGTGACGCGGTCCGGGCCCCTCAGGCAGGCCCGCCGAGGTGGACACAAGCCCGGCCTCGAACAGTGCGACGTCCTTCGCCCCGCGGCCCTGGTTGCGAACCACGAGGTCGACGAGCGTCGAGAGCAGGTTGGTGCGCATGAGCGGCAGGTCTTCGGACATCGGATTGGCCAGACGCACGTGCTTGCGGCGCAGGTCATCGGCCTCGAGCCGCAGCTGGTCATCGCGCTTGTCGTTCGTGAACGGGTAGGACAGCACCTCGGTGAACCCGTCGGCAGCCAACAGGTTCGAGATCCGACGGCGCGTCTTCTGCGCGACAGTCAGTCCGTTGCCGGCCCGAGCGGCGGGCTGAACGGAGGGGATGCGGTCGTAGCCGCCGGTGCGGGCGACTTCCTCGATGAGGTCGACGTCATCGGTGATGTCCGTGCGCCAGCTGGGCACGGTCACGGACACCGTCTCCTCGTCCTTGGCCGTTACGGTTGCGCCGATGCCCTCAAGAAGTGAGGTCACCTCGTCGATCGAGTAATCGATGCCGACCAGCGAGGCCACACGGGCGACCTTGAGGTCGAGCACCATCGGCTCGGGAGCCTGTCCGACCTGGGTGGTGGCAGGGCTGAGCGTGCCGCCGCCGAGTTCGACGAGCAGATCCGCGCAACGTCGGGCCGCCACGGGAGCGAGTTTCGGGTCGACTCCGCGTTCGAAACGACGCGAGGCCTCCGAGGACAGCTTGTGGCGACGCGAGGTGCGGGCAATCGAGATCGGATCGAAGTGAGCGGCCTCGATGACGACGTCGGTCGTCTGGTCGTTGACCTCGACGTCGGCGCCGCCCATGACGCCGGCCAGACCGATGATCTTCCCGCCCTTGCCAGTCGCACCAGCGCCGCGGTCGGTGATGAGCAGATCCTCGGGATCGAGCTTGCGCTCGACATCGTCGAGAGTCGTGAATTTCTCCCCCGCACTCGCACGGCGCACGACGATCTCGTCGCCGAGCAGCGAAGTGTCGTAGGCATGCAGAGGCTGGCCGAGTTCGAGCATGACGTAGTTCGTGACGTCCACGGTCAGGCTGATCGGACGCATTCCCGCCTGTTGCAGACGACGCTGCATCCAGAACGGGGTTGTCGCCTGAGGATCCAGCCCGGTGACCTGAAGGGCCGTGAACTGGTCACAGCCGGCCACCTCGTTGATGGGGTTGTTGTCCTCGATCGATACCGGGAAACCATCGTCGGTGGCCGCGTTGGTGGGGGCCACCTCGGCGGATCCGATATCGGCGAAGGTCTGCCCCTTCATCTGCGCGTATTCGCGTCCGATGCCGCGCATCGACAGCTGGTAGCCGCGGTCGGGGGTGACGTTGACGTCGAGGGTGACCTGGTCGAGGCCGAGCAGCTTGATCGCGTCGTCGCCGGGCTCACCGGTCAGCCCAAGGTCGGAAAGGACGATGATGCCGGAGTGATCCTCGCCGAGGCCGAGCTCCTTGGCCGAGCAGATCATGCCGTCGGACTTGTGACCGTAGGTCTTGCGCGCGGCGATGGCGAAGTCGCCGGGCAGGACGGCTCCGGGCAGGCAGGCGACGATGAGGTCGCCGGGCACGAAGTTGTGCGCACCGCAGATGATGCCGCGGCTGGGCACCTCGGGTCCGGGCTGCGGGTCCTTCGGGTCGTCGAGGTCCTCGTTGTGTTCGGGGCCGACGTCGACGCGGCACCAGTTGACGGTCTTGCCGTTCGAGTGCTCTTCCTTGACGAGTTCGAGCACCCGTCCAACGACGAGGGGGCCGGTGATCTCGGGTCCGAAGAAGTCTTCTTCCTCGAGACCGACGGCCGCGAATTCGGCGGCGAGGGCATGGGGATCGGTCTCGGCTGGGAGATCGACATAGTCGGCCAGCCAGTTCAGTGGGACGCGCATATCAAGCCTTCATTCCGAAACGGGCCGAGAAGCGCACATCGCCTTCGACCATGTCGTGCATATCGTTGATTCCCTCGCGCAGCATCAGGGTGCGCTCGATGCCCATGCCGAAGGCGAAGCCCTGGTAGACGTCGGGGTCGATGCCGGCGGCGCGCAGCACGTTGGGGTGGACCATTCCGCAGCCGCCCCATTCGATCCAGCCGGGGCCGCCGACCTTGTTGGGGAACCAGAAGTCCATCTCGGCGCTCGGTTCGGTGAAGGGGAAGAAGCTCGGGCGCAGGCGGGTCTTCGACTCCGGGCCGAACATTTCGCGGGCGAAGCCGTCGAGGGTGCCCTGCAGGTTGGCCATGGTCAGGCCCTTGTCGATGGCGATGCCTTCGATCTGGTGGAAGACCGGGGTGTGGGTGGCGTCGAGCTCATCGGTGCGGAAGGTCTTGCCCGGGCACACGACGTAGAGCGGAACGCCGCGCTGCAGCAGGGAGCGAGACTGCACCGGTGAGGTGTGGGTGCGCAGGACGAGGCCGGCATCGGCAGGGTCGACGAAGAACGTGTCCTGCATCTGGCGGGCCGGATGGTCGGGGCCGAAGTTGAGCGCATCGAAGTTCAGCCACTCGGATTCGATCTCGGGGCCTTCGGCGACCTCCCAGCCGAGGCCGACGAAGTAGTCCGCGGCCTGTTCCTGGATGAGGCTCAGCGGGTGGCGGGCGCCGAGGCGGCGACGATCGGTGGGCAGGGTGACGTCGATGGCCTCTTCGATGAGCACGGCCGCATCGCGTTCGGCTTCGAGCTCGGCCAGGCGCGCGTCGTGGGCCTGCTTGACCTGTCCCCTGGACTTGCCGACGATCTTGCCGGCGGCGGCCTTATCGGCCTTCTCCAGTGAGCCGATGGCTCGGTTGGCGAGCGCCAGCGGGGCTTTGTCGCCGGTGTGGTCGATCTTCGCCTGCTTGAGCTCGTCGAGAGTCGTCGCATCCGCGAAAGCCTTGAGTGCCGCGTCGACGGCCTGCTTCACGGCCGACTCGTCCAAGGGGTCGAGTTGGTCTGTCATCAATGTCCTTTTGTCCGTACTTGCCCGTAGCTGTGGGGACGTCATTCTTCTTCGCGTGCCAGTCTATCGTCTCCCCTGCCGGGGCCTGGGGCGGCGTCCGCTGGGTGGGTGGGCCACCTCGGTGGGCGTTCCCTTCGCCGAGGCGGCCCCACGGTTGCGTACGTCCGCTGGTCAGGTGGGCGGCCTCGGTGCGGGTGGGATCTCACCTGGGTGCGAGGGTGTGTTCTGGATCATTGGGATCGAATCGTGAGAAGCGTAGGGTCGGGCACATGACGACACAACGTGCATCAGATGTCATGGTCAGAGCCCTGGAGAACGAGGGCGTCGAGCGGATCTTCGGCATTCCCGGTGAGGAGAACCTCGACTTCGTCGACTCCCTGCGGAACTCATCGATCGAACTCATCCTCACCCGCCACGAGCAGGCAGCCGCGTTCATGGCAGCCACCTACGGCCGGCTGACGGGCAAGCCCGGTGTGGTGCTCACGACCTTGGGGCCGGGGGCACTCAACCTGGCGACCGGGGCTGCGTACGCCCACCTCGGCGGGATGCCGGTCATCATGATCACCGGCCAGAAGGGCATCCGCACGGCCGAGCAGGCGGCGTTCCAGATGGTCAATACGGTCGCGACGATGGATCCGCTGACGAAGGTGAGCAAGCAGATCACCTCGGCGGCGATGATCCCGACGATGGTCAGGGAGGCGTTCCGCGCCGCTCAGGCCGAGCGTCCGGGACCGGTGCACCTTGAGCTGCCCGAGGACATCGCCGGGATGCCGGTCGACGGATTCGAGCTCATCGAACCACATACGAACACTCGGCCCGTCGCCGGGGATACGGCGATTGCGAACGCCGCGAACGTCATCAAAGAGGCGAAGAACCCGCTGCTCATGCTCGGTGCGGATGCCTCCCGTGCTTCCTGCAGTGAGGCGCTGTCGCGTTTCGTCGCCGAGATGCGCATCCCCTATGTCACCACGCAGATGGGCAAAGGCTCGGTGACAGGGGCGTCGGATCTGTACATGGGCACGGCGGCGCTGACGTCCGGTGACTACGTCCACGACGCGATCGATGCCGCCGATGTCATCGTCACCATCGGTCACGATACGACGGAGAAGCCGCCGTTCACGATGGATGAGGACGGGCCGACCGTCGTGCACATCGGGTACCGTCCTGCGATCGTCGAGCAGGTGTATTTCCCGCAGTTCGAGGTCATCGGTGACCTGGGTCCGTCCTTGGACAAGCTCGCCGAGGCGCTCGGTGGTCCCGTGCCCACCGCCGAGGCGCTCCTGCCGATGCGCGATGAGATCCTCATCAAGATCCACGAGGGAGCCGATGAGGATCGGTTCATCCCGCAGCGCATCGTCCAGGAGGTCCGCGATGTCGTGCCGACCGATGGGATCGTGGCCCTGGACAACGGAATGTACAAGATCTGGTTCGCCCGTAACTACCGCACGACCCGGGCGAATACACTGCTGCTCGACAATGCTCTGGCGACGATGGGCGCTGGGCTGCCGTCGGCTATCGGGGCGAAGCTGACCTACCCGGAGCGTCGGGTCATGGCCGTGGTCGGCGACGGCGGGTTCATGATGAACAGCCAGGAGATGGAGACCGCTGTCAGGCTCGGGCTGGACCTCGTCGTGGTCATCCTCGAGGACAACGCCTACGGCATGATCCGCTGGAAGCAGGCCGCGGACGGGTTCCCCGACTTCGGGCTGACCTACGGCAACCCCGACTTCGTCAAGTACGCGGAGTCGTATGGGGCCACCGGCACCCGCGTCGATGATGTCGACAGCATCAGCGATGCCCTGGAGGATGCGTTCGAGTCCGGAGGAGTGCACGTCGTAGTCGTGCCGATCGACTACTCGGAGAACAAGCGCGTGCTCATCGACGAGTTGGGCAAGCGGTGAGGTGCTCGACTCACTCACAGTGAAATAAGGCCTGAGACAAGTACAGAGCCCCTGCCGACGCGATCTCGGCAGGGGCTCTGTACGTCTATATCACTGCATTGGTTGTTCGCGCATTGCGTGCGTTTGAGTTGTCATTGTGCCCACAGCGAGTCGGCATGCCGGCCTGAGTAACTGGTCTGACACCCTTGCTACAGATCAGGAACGTCGGACCCATCCGCCCCACTTCGTCATTTCCTAGAGTGAAAGTGGCCCACCGAAAACAGCAATTATGCAGGAGGAAACATGCCGAATCGCATGCCAAAGAAGATTTCGGCGACGATGGTTGCCCTCGCCACTTCAGCGTCTCTGCTCATCGCTGCTCCGGCAGCAGCTGCACCTACCTATTATTGGGGGACCTCAGTTCCGGGCCCCAAGGGAAATTGTATGGCGGCGACCGACAAGAAGATTCATCAAATCAAGAAACGCGGCGGTGAGCTCGTCGAAAGTTCCATTTGCAAATTCAGTTTGGGATGGAACGATGCCACTAACCGACCAGTCGCCTACCATTCGACGAACCTTAGGTGGAGATACTAATAGAGCCAGTCAGACTCTCTATCCATGCGATTGGCGCGTTCGACATTTCGCTTTATCAGTATGCCGGTGGACGTTCAGGCGACTCAAACGGGTAGCGAGCGCGGAAGTCGTCGGCGATTTCGCCCATTGTCACGATCTTCACTCCGTCGTGTCCGCCGATGTAGTCCAGCAGCCGTTCGAGCATGAGCAGCACCTGCGGACGGCCGGACACGTCCGGGTGGATCGTGATCGGGAAGATCGCATAGTCGAGTTCGCGGTAGACCCAATCGAACTGGTCGCGCCACAGGGTCTCGATATCGCGCGGATTGACGAAGCCGTGGCTGTTCGGGCTGCTCTTCACGAACAGCATCGGCGGCAAGTCGTCAACGTACCAGTTCGCGGCGATCTCGACGAGGTCGATCTCCTGACCGTGTTTAAGCGGCTTCATCCACGTTTCAGGCGACTGAGAATAGTCGATCGGCGTCCATTCGTCGCCGGCGATGGAGTAATAAGGCACGAAATCCTTATGGCTCTGGCTGTGGTCGTATTCGAAACCGAACTTCTTCAGCAGCTCAGGCGTGTATGCGCTCAGCTCCCACCATGGGGCGACGTAACCACGCGGCTGGCTGCCGGTGAGGTTCGTGATGAGCTCGACGGACTTCTCCATGACGATGTCTTCCTGACGGTTCGTCATTGCGACGGGATTCTCGTGGCTATAGCCGTGGGCGCCGATCTCATGTCCGTCGTCGTGCACCATCTTGCATTGGTCAGGGAAGGTCTCGAGCGAATGACCGGGGATGAACCAGCTTGCCTTGAGGTCGCGGCGTTTGAGCATCTTCAAGAGCCGGGGAACTCCGATTTTGCCGGCGAAGATGCCCCGCTGAATGTCCGAGGGTGAGTCTTCCCCACCGTAGGAACCGAGCCAGCCTGACACCGCATCGATGTCGATACCGAGTGAAACGAAAATCTCCTTGGCCATCTTGCGCATCCTCCGTCGATTCGAAAATGAGAACGCGGACTCGCTGCGGGCGAATGCCGCGATGCTGTGAGTCTTTCACCGAAGTGTGATCTGCGCAATGGGTCTCTCACCTGGTCAGAGAGCCTGCCTCTCCGCTAGGCGGCGCACTCTCATTCGACGGAGATGCCGAGTTCGGAGGCGAAGAGGTCGGCGAAGAGCATGAGCTGGGTATCGTCGATGGTCGCTCCACGCAATGAGTGCACACCAGAGATTCTGTGCGGTTCCAGTCCCCGGATATCGAAATTGCCGAGAGTGGCGCCTTCGCATTGGAAGACTCCTACGCTGCTTCCCGGAAATGCGACCCGGCTGACCTTCGCACGGTCGAGGTCGATCTCGTCGATCTTGCAGTCGCGGAACTCGACGTCGGTGAGCCTCGACTCACGCAGGTTGAGGTAGGAGATCCGGCAATTGATGAATCGCACCTTCTCCCACACACTGTCATAGACGACGCCGGCCCCGATCCGGGTTCCGGAGATCTCGGTGTGCAGCAGGCTTCCCCGGGGCATGCTCCAGGTGTCGGCGCGGCAGTCCGTGATCTCCGTACCGGAGATCCTGGCTCCGTTGAGGGCGATCGGAGCCACGGCATCACCAAAATTGACGTTTGACCATCGGCAGTCGAGGAACGTTGCTTGGGTGGCGTCCGCCTCGGCGAGGTTGAGGTCGGTGAACTCCATGCCTTCGAGGAATTCCTCTGGACCGATATCGCCGAGGTAACCCCCAACCAGATCGCCGAGGTTGAGCTTCGGTGGGCGTGGGGCTGAAGTCACCATGCGCCCACCTTAACTGCTGCTGGTGACACGGCGGCCCCTGCCCAACCGTGTTCGTCACCACTAGACTGCAGGCATGAAGCCACTGACAACGATCCTGTCATTGCCCGTCGCCGACCCGCAGGCCACAGCGAACTTCTACGCCGATGGACTCGGACTCGAAACCGACGGAGTGGAAGACGGCATCGTCGCCTTCGAACTGCCCAATCTGTCGATCTTCTTCATCACCGCAGACGAATACGGCCAGTACCTCGAACTCTCGGGCCGGCCCGGCTCGAAGAACCCTGTCCCGGGCGCCAGCATCATCTCCTGTGCGTTCGCCACCCGAGCCGAGATCGACGAGGTGCTCGACCGTGCTGTCGCCGCTGGCGGATCAGCCGATGGAGGCCAGGACGTCGATGGATCGTACATGGGCTACTTCGCTGACCTCGACGGATACATCTGGGAACTCGTCGCCAATGAGCAGACGGCTTGGGCCGCTGGGACCAGTTAGGGACCGGCTAGTCCTCACATCCGCTGGTTGCGCGCACTCTCGTAGATGCACACGCCGGCGGCGGTGCCGAGGTTGAGGCTTTCGGCCGAACCGCAGATCGGCACGGCCACGGACGAATCGCACAGCTCCAGATCCTCGGCGCTCATCCCCCACGCCTCATTGCCGAAGACCCACGCAGTCCGTGCGGTCAGATCCAACCCTGTATCCCACGGGTGGTGCAGATCGTGCGCCTCGTCGTTGGCATCGGCGGCAAGCACCTGCAGACCACGGGCCCGCGCCAGCTCTGTCACCTCGGACAGGCCGACTCCGGTGACAACAGGAATGTGGAAGAGCGAACCGGCGGTCGACCGTACCACTTTGTCGTTGTAGACATCGACCGACGACGTCAGCACCACAGCATCCGCACCCGCGGCATCGGCGAGGCGGATGATGGTGCCGGCATTGCCCGGGTCGCACACCTGCGACAGGACGACGACGAGCTGCGCCTCGTTAAAGTAACTAACTGTGGGGAAGCGGCATTCAGTAGCGGACGTGGAACGAAGTGGTCTCTGAGACCGGTTGTCCGTGAAGTGGTGAGGTTCAGTGTCCACGATGTAACGAGGTTACCCACCACTTCATTACACAGGTGCTACCGAATACCGCTTCCGTACAACTAGCTGATGGCGCAGAAAATCAGCCACCACAAGCCCGCCCACGTCGGTACAGAATGCACATTCTCAGAACCCTAGTCTTCTAGGGCAAAACCAACCATCAAGAATGGAGTGCGCAAATTTTCATATCATCAATCGATCTGCCCCACCGCGTAAACCACTCCAAAAGCCGATCCAAGCGACATCAGCTCCTGCTATTACGGCCTAGACCAGGTGCTTCCAATCAGCAAATCACACGTGGAAACATGACCACTGCCGCCGCCGCGAAAGAGCACGAACAGATACATTTTCCGTCTTAACCCCGCCCCAACTGGTGCGGCCAGGTCAACTTCAGCACGCCAGCTCCAGCTCACTGAAGGAAAATCTGCGACAGCACCGCCTTCAGATCAGATCGGCCGAGTATCAGCTGAACTTACCCAATAGACTCAATGTATGAGCAACGAACTTCCACTCAGAATCTTCCTAGCTTCCCCGTCGGATCTCACTGCAGAGCGCGATAGTGTCAAGGCAACCGTCGAACGATACAACTCATTATTGCGCAATCGGGACGATCGCCCCTTTGAGGTTGTCGGTTGGGAACGTACTCGAGGAACAGCAAACCGTCCCCAAGAAGAAATCAATCAACTCATAGGAAATGTCGACTTCATGGTCGTTCTCTTTAAGGAAGCGTGGGGCAGCGAACCAGGTGGACCACTTGGCTACACTTCGGGAACTGAAGAGGAACTCTTTACCGGGCTACTGGCGTTGGGTACGAAGGATAGACCCCTTCAGGACATTTGGGTCGGCTTTGTATCAGCGCACTCGCCAAGCGAAGAAGTTCTCGCCCTAAAGTCTCAGATCCAAAATCAACACGCACTGCTATACGACGTCATAGAGGGCGATCTAGATACGAAATTGACTGAAAGACTCCGGGATTGGCAGCAAACGTCCGGCCAGAAGACAGTAAAATGGATAGGACTTGTTCCACGATCAGGCAAAGACGTCATAGGCGCAGCTCAAAACCGAGCCAATGGTGAGCTATTGATAAGCC
This sequence comes from Brevibacterium sp. MGP-B1, assembly GCF_057766545.1. NCBI lineage: Bacteria > Bacillati > Actinomycetota > Actinomycetes > Micrococcales > Brevibacteriaceae > Brevibacterium > Brevibacterium sp. MGP-B1. Next base: position 1,780,342 of record NZ_CM173407.1, read on the forward strand.
TTGGACAAGTAGAGGCCGGGATTCAGAAATTGAAGTTGGCAACGGAAATAGGGGGCCCGCGGGAACACATAACTTACGCTCGAGCGCTCGGAAGACGAGGCCAGTTCACAGAAGCTCTAGACACCGTGGCCGTCGCAATTTCTCAAGTGCTTAATGATTCTATCCAACTAAATTCAGAACTGGTTGGAGATGTTTTTACCACAGAAGCGGAACTATTACGCAAGCAGGGATCAGATTTAGAAGCAATTAATCGCCTTGGGATCATCCTCGGTGGACTCGACGGACAAGGCCAAGAGTTGCTAGAACTCCGAGCCCGAATCTACGATCAAAGAGGACTTGCAAATCACCGCGTTGGACGACTCGAAGAGGCGAAAGCAGATTTCGACGAAGCGTTCCGTCTCCGTACAGACTCCGGTCGAAACGTTGACATAGCTCAATCACTATTAAATCTCCTCAGGCTCAGCGTCAAGCTCGAAGATCTTGACGGTGCCAATACCTACGCAGAAAGTTTGCAGGACTCTTTACGACGGACGACTCCATCCGATCTTCATGCAAACGCGTGGACTGCGATAGCGCAATTACGTAGGCGGCAACAGAGACCGTACGACGGTATAGAAGTCGCGAGACAGGCGCTCAGCTTAAATAGACAGACCGGCCACAAGACCGGAATTGCGATATCTCTGCTAGTACTCGGCCAATGCCTACGCGATACCGGCGAAATTGACGAAGCGATGACCTGCTTCAAATCGTCCCGAAGCATCAACCAAGAGATAGGGAATGAACTTGGTGAGCAAAAAGCACATTGGCAAATTAATCACCTAAAGAACGTATACTACACATCCGAGTAGAAATCTTCTTAGATCGCCGCTTCGACGCGAATTTCAGTTGTGAGACATCGTTCCGCCCATTAGGCAATGTCAGATCCTAGTCCTATCAACCTGCAGGACACTGCGATCAGGCCACAAGAACGCAGTCAATCGGCCCAAATTGCCACCAGAAATAGAGCTAGTATCTATATGAGCAGATTCATTGTCTATTTTAGGCATCAATCCGACCGGAACGTGTGCCGAAACTGAAAACTTCCCACGAGCATTTTGAATGGGCTCATGGCTGGCGATCACCTCGCTCGACTCCCATTTTGAAGCCATAGATTTTAAACCGTGAATATGTGACTTTGGAATCTTTTCAACAAGGTCAGAGAGCACGTCGGCGGATACAGGACCTTCTGTATAAGATCGGATAGTACTGGCGCCGCCCATTTTCAAGAACGGCCCCAAGTTGCGAGATTCGAGTGCGTTAAGTAATTCAACCTCGTGATTACCTGACAGCAACGTTACTTCGGGAGCCTCGTTTAATATTAGTAGCGTATCTATGACTTCCCGAGACGACGATCCCTTGTTTATATAATCGCCCAGAAATACTTTCTCACCGACACCCTCCCGGTCGAGGGATACGAGAAGGTCATTCAGGGCACCGACGTCGCCGTGTATATCCCCAATAAATGCGATTCGTTTGCTCATAACAATATCTTCTCAACTTCAGCATAATCCGAGCCGCCACCGAATGAGCCTATTGCCATAAAGGCCATAGATAGAAGGTCTGAATTGGCGGTCCACTCGTTCACCACCGTGGCCTCAAGCGAGCCGTGTTTACTCGACATCAGTGGCCCAACTAATTGAGGCAATCTTTCAACACACATTGTGTAGTCCTCCACACTAGGCTCACTGTCGTGGCGGGAAGCTAAAAGCGAACTAAGTCGCGGATCTTTATGTCTACGCGCGATCTCTCGCACAGAAAAACATGGGCGACCCTCCTCAATCGCCTTTGCGTATAAGCTACTCCTCAAGAGATATCGAGCTTCTCGAAGGAGACCAGGCAAATAGTTCGGGACGTCAAACTCAGGCGTTGTGAATAGTTGCGACATATTACGAACTCGCTGAAAGAGTCGCTTCGTATCTACAGCACCCATCGATTTCAAAGCTTTCTCAAGAGACCCATCGGAGTCAAAGAGAATGCGCCCATCCCGCCTCAAATGTGCCCCAAATAGAGTACCGATCCCTGTGCTGAGCTGTTTTGGAGTGTAGAAGCTCACACTCACGCTACCTGAATGAATTGCACGATGAGCAGTCCCCGCTAGAGCCAATAGGTCGAGATCAGAACTAGGCAATTCATCTTTCCGAGCGCGACTCCCATAGAGAACTACTCCACATGTGTCATCTGGGAATACGGGTAACTCGTTCAACAACCAGTTCGGTACCCCGAACTGTTCGAGTGACTCTTTGAGCAAAGCCTGAATCATATGACCCACTATACGGTTGCTCGAGGTCATCACCTACGCTGCGTTCACCTACTGACTTAGAGATAGGCCGCAAATTGCAAGGTCAAAGTCACCCCGGACGTCAGCGTTCGCCAGTTTGCAAAAGCGAAAATCGCCTCACATCCGCTGGTTGCGAGCACTCTCGTAGATGCACACGCCGGCGGCGGTGCCGAGGTTGAGGCTTTCGGCCGAACCGTAGATCGGCACGGCCACGGACGAATCGCACAGCTCCAGATCCTCGGCGCTCATCCCCCACGCCTCATTGCCGAAGACCCACGCAGTCCGTGCGGTCAGATCCAACCCCGTATCCCACGGGTGGTGCAGATCGTGCGCCTCGTCGTTGGCATCGGCGGCAAGCACCTGCAGACCACGGGCCCGCGCCAGCTCTGTCACCTCGGACAGGCCGACTCCGGTGACAACAGGAATGTGGAAGAGCGAACCGGCGGTCGACCGCACGACCTTGTCGTTGTAGACATCCACCGACGACGACGTCAGCACCACGGCATCGGCCCCTGCGGCATCGGCCAGGCGAATGATCGTGCCGGCGTTGCCCGGGTCGCGCACCTGTGACAGGACGACGACGAGCTGCGCGTCCTTGTCGAGCACGGAGGTCAGTTCCAGATCGAGGGCGTTGCACACGGCCACGACACCCTGAGAGTTCACGGTCGATGCGAGCTCGGTGAGCACCTCGGGGGTGACGATGCTGCACTGCATGCGACCGTGCTTTGCCGCGGAGACGAACGCGGGGTGCTCCTCAGCGGCCTCCTCGGTGATGAACAGCTCGACAACGGAGCCCTTGCGCGCCAGTGCCTCACGGACGGCCTGCGGACCCTCGACGAGGAACTGCCCCGTGGCCTTGCGGTCTCGGCGCTTGAGCAGCTTCGCGGCGTTCTTGATCCGCTTCGACTGAGGTGAGGAGATGACGTCAGGGAGTTTCATGAAACCGTGTTCTCGATCCGTTGAATGCTGAAGAGGAAAAGGTGCGAGCTGAAGAGGCGGAAGCTGAGCTGAGAGCCAGGCGAATCCTGGTCAAAAGACCGACGGCCCCGAACCTGCAGTTCGGGGCCGTCGTCGATCACCGAAGCGATCGGTCAGTCACTTAAGTGACCGGAGTTTAGATAAAACGCTGCTCAAGCGGCGTCGGTCTTCGCTGCGTTGACGTCAGCAGGAAGAGCTTCCTTGGCGACCTTGACCAGGTGCGCGAAGGTGGCCGAGTCGTTCACGGCGAGCTCGGCGAGCATGCGACGGTCGACCTCGACTCCAGCGGCCTTGAGGCCCTGGATGAAACGGTTGTAGGTCATACCGTTGGCGCGGGCGCCGGCGTTGATGCGCTGGATCCAGAGACGACGGAAGTCGCCCTTGCGCTTGCGACGGTCACGGTAGCTGTAGACCAGCGAGTGGATGACCTGTTCTTTGGCCTTGCGGTACAGGCGCGAGCGCTGTCCGCGGTAGCCGCTTGCCCGGTCGAGGATGACCCGGCGCTTCTTGTGAGCGTTGACCGCTCTCTTCACACGTGCCACGTGTTACTCCTTTAGAAAGTTCGTATCTGCCGGCGGTGCCGGACTCTGGTTCAAGCTCTGGGAGCCGCTTTCGACTGCCCGTGGGAGATCCCGGAGACTGTCCGGGAAAGAAAGACCCGAAAGGGGTCTCACCTGCCCTTGAGCTTGCCCAGAAGCTTGCGGGCCATGGCGCGGTCGCCGCCGGTGAGTTCCTGGTCGGTGGACACGCGGCGCTTACGAGCCGAGGACTTGCCCTCGAACTTGTGCTGGTTGTTCACGCCTTCACGCATGATCTTGCCACTGCCAGTCACGCGCATACGCTTCTTGGCGCTGCTGTTCGTCTTCTGCTTCGGCATAGTGCCGTTCTCCTTTGCAATTCGTTGCCCGCGTCAACCGCCGGCAACTACTTCACACGCACAGACCAGGACGGACCTGGAACGCGACGTACTTAATTTCTCACGCGTCCGGGCGAGCTGCGTTCTTCTCTGCAGCGACCCGATCGCGACGGGACTTCACCTCAGCGGACTTGCCCTTGGCATCTGCCGATGCCTTCCGGGCCTCCGCCTTGGCGTCAGACTTTGACTTGTGCGGGGCGATGACCATCACCATGTTGCGTCCGTCGACTCGCGGTGAGGATTCGACGGAGCCGAGGTCGGACACATCTTCGGCCAAGCGGTTGAGCAGCTTGATGCCCATCTCGGGACGGGACTGCTCACGTCCGCGGAACATGATCATGACCTTGACCTTGTCGCCGCCTTCGAGGAAGCGGGTGACGTGGCCCTTCTTCGTCTCGTAATCGTGTTCGTCGATCTTGAGACGGAAGCGGATCTCCTTCAGCGCAGTGTTCGCCTGGTTCTTCCGGGCTTCTCTGGCTTTCTGGGCAGATTCATATTTGAATTTTCCGTAGTCCATGAGCTTGGCTACGGGTGGCTTCGCCTGTGGGGCTACCTCGACGAGGTCGAGGCCGGCTTCACCGGCGAGATCGAGTGCCTTGCGAATGGCAACGATACCGACCTGTTCACCATTGGGTCCGACCAACCGGACCTCGGGAACCCGAATCCGGTCATTGATGCGCGTCTCGCTGATGTGTTCACTCCTTTTGCTCAAATGTGGTCGTGACAACGAAAAAGGCTCCCGTTGACACATGCCAAGGGAGCCTGCACACACGAGCAGTACGGTAGACGTACGTTCAGTGAATACACCTCGATCTGGACCCGATCAGACTATGCCTGACGGACAGATCTTTGGACCCGATCGCTCTTCGCGATCAAGGTGGGAGACAGACTCCGCTTCGCACCAGCTACCAGTGTACTACGCTTCATGACTCTTCGCACATCGAGGCTCTGGTGTGATCGCCGCATTGATTTATATGTCAAGCTTATGGCATGAGTTCTGAAGAATCTGTTCCCGCCGAGGCGATCGCCGACGTTACGCGCGACATCGCCGAGGTCCCCGCTGTCGAGGTCATCACCTCCAGCGCCGTCCACCTCATGTCCGCCGCCGCCGTCAAGTGCGGCCTGGCCGAGGACACCGCCGAAGGTCGCGGCGCCGACCTCCAGGACCTCGATGAGGCCCGCAAGCTCATCACCGCACTGGCCGGCTTCGTCACCGGCGCCGCCACCGTGATCGGCGACCACCATGCCCGCCCGCTGCGCGATGGACTGCGCAGCCTGCAGCTGGCCTTCCGCGAAGCCTCGGAATACCCCGACGCCCCCGGCGAAGGCCCCGGAGAGAAGTTCACCGGCCCCGTCCGCTGACACTCCCCCACTGCCCATTCGCACAACGGCCCTCGACCAACGATCGAGGGCCGTTGTCATATCCTCATTCGCCGAGGTGGCCAGGCAGTTCCACACGGACTCCCGCCGGCTTACTCGCCGAGGCGGCTCACCACTCCGGACATCAGATCGTCTTCGACGTCGTCGAATCCCGGCCCGAATTGGCCGAACCGCAGACCGTTGATGAGGCCGATGACCGCGACCCAGATGGTCACGGTTTCCAAGATCACGCGATCGTCATACTCAAGCCCCAACTCCGCAAGCCCGTCCCGCAAAGGTTGAAGCGCGGACTCCGCGCCTCGCAATCCCTTGCTGCGGGGTGAACTGTTCGCCACTGATCCTCTCGGTTTCGCACCACTCTCAGGTGCCGCCTCGGCGTCGTTCCGAGCTTCCGCAACCAGCCCCGCGAGCGTCACCATGATCCGCGTTCCCGGCACCACAGTCTGCTCACGCGGAGCCTCATAGTCAGCGATCGGCGTGCCGTAGATGAGCGCCCATCGGTTCGGGTAGGTGCGCGACCACTCGAGCATCCTCAGAGCAAGAGCCTCTACGCTCCGCTCCTCCTCCATGGCCTCGTCGACCGCGTCGGCGATCTGAGTGAAGGCATCGCGGATGAGGATCGTCAGCAGTTCATCACGACTCTTCACGTACCGGTACACAGCACTGGAGACGACTCCGAGCTCTCGAGCGATCGCTCTCAGCGACAGTCCGTCGACACCGTCATCGTCGACCATCCGGTTGCCGATCGCGGTGATCTGGGCTTCCGTCTCGATCCGGGCGCGCTGTCGTGGGGTCGTCTCCGTCATGCTTTCACCATACGATCCGAGAGCAAAGATAACAACAGTGAGCACTGCTCTTGAATTGTCGACGCATGAGGCCTACGCTGATTCGAGAGAGCACTGCTCTCATTTGCTACTCGGAGACATCGGAAGGGTTCCGTCATGAAAACAGCACTCGTCATCGGCAATGGTCAGATCGGTTCGGAGATCGCGGCTCAACTCATCGCTTCAGGCACAGATGTCCGCATCGCCACCCGCTCCGGCAGTGGTTCCTCCAGTGCCGGGGCCGGCGCGAGCAACGCGACCGCCCCGTCGGAAACGTCGTCTACGACCGGCACGACGACAGTCAGCGCTCCCACCCATATCAGGGCCGATGCGAGTAATCGGGCCCAGTTGGCCGAGGCGGCGGCGGGAGTCGATGCGATCTTCGCATGTGCTCATGCCGCGTACGACAGCCGCACATGGGAGCAGCTTCTCCCCCGCCTCGATGCGGCGATCCTCGATACCGCCGCAGAACTCGGCATCCCCGTCGTCTTCCCTGAGTCCGTCTATGCCTTCGCCGGACTGCGCACCCCGATCACTGAGACCTCCCTGTTCGCTCCGGTGGAGGAAAAGGGACGAATTCGGCAGCGACTCATCGAAGCCCGTGAGGCTCACGCAGCGACCAGTGCGAGCGTCATCGCCGGGGATCTGCTCGGCAGAACCGCAGAGAAATGGTCATCCGTCGTGCGCATGTGCATCACCGAACCGATCTCTCACGGGCGCCGAGCCATGGTGCCGGCACGGACTGATGTCCCGCACGGAATCACCGTCATCGCCGATCACGCCGCCGCGATGATCCAGGCGGCAGAGGATCTGAAGGACGTCTCCGCGGGGACGCATCAGCTGCGGATCGCACCGGCATCAAATCCGACACTGGCCGAGATCGCCGACTTCACCGCGGACACTCTTGGGCAGAAGCACAAGCGTCCGCTCTCAGTCCCACGCTGGGCGACCCGTGCCATCGGTGCTTTCGAACGCTCCTTCTATGAGCTCAACCAGTTGGCACCGATCTGGTACGAACCCTGCGTCATCGCCTCCAGCGATTTGGCCGAAACAGTCGGAACAACCGACTGGCGCGAGGGCGTACGGCAGATGCTCGGAGGCATAAAGGTCGCGAACGACCTCTGACCGCGGAATTCCGACAGTAATCCGCAGAACTGCATGGTCGTTTCCTGCTTCTGTCACCGATTGGGTTGGGACTCAGCCATGGAAGTCGTCCGGCTCTGCGGGAATGCGCTTCGCCATGAGACAGAACTTGTTGCCGTCCGGATCCGCGAGGACATGCCAGCTTCCGGACGGCACGACATCAGTCTTCGTGGCACCCAAAGCCATAAGTCTTTCGAGTTCGTCCGCCTGGCTGCGGTCAGTCGGACAGAGGTCGAGATGCAGACTATTGTCCCCAAACGAATCGCTCGAACGCTCGAAGAGAATAGTCGGTGCATTCGACGCCCCGGAGATCGCGACTCCGGTTTCGTCTGTGGCCGTCACCTCGTACCCCAGTGCTTCGCACCAGAATCGGCTCAGCCGAGCCGGGTCCGGGGTTTTGACGATAAGATCGCTGATTCGGCTCACCATCGGCAATCGAACCTCACAATCGGATCCCATTGCCCGGGCCCAACGGCAGGTCGAAGACGAACCAGATGCCCAGCAGCAGGGCCCAGGCCAACCAGAACGGGATGACGAAGGGGAACATCCGAGAGATGACCGTGCCCAGCCCGGCGTTCGGCTCATAACGGCGGACGAGGCCGAGGAGGACGATCATGTACGGGTTGAGCGGGGTGATGACCTGAGTGGCCGAGTCTCCGACGCGGAAACCGGCTTGGATGAACGCCGGTTCGTAGCCGAGCAGGGCGAAGAGCGGGACGAACACGGCGGCCATGAGTGTCCACATCGACGACCCGGACACGATGAACAGGTTGAGCACGCTGGCCAGGAGCATGAAGCCGATGACCGCGGCGAACCCGGTCAGCCCGATCGCCTCGAGCCCAGACGCACCTGCGACGGCGATCCACGAACCGATTCCCGTCCAGTTGAACAGGGCGATGAACTGGCCGAGGATGAACGCGAGAATGAGGAACGACATCATGTCGATGATCGACTGGCTCATCATCTTCACGAGGTCGTTCATCGATCTCACGGTGTGCACGACGATGCCGTAGACGACGCCCATGAGCATGAAGTAGGCGAAGACGATGAACACGATCGACGACAGCAGCGGGGACTCCGGGAGGAATCCGCCGTCCTCGTTCCGCCAGGGTGAAGCGGGGAGAAGGAAAGCGAAGAGGAAGACCGCGGTGAGGACGAGCCCCGAGACGACCGCCCAGATCAGCCCTTTCTTCTCCTCCGGTTCGAGTTCGGCCTTGATCTCTGTGGACGACTCATCGTCCGAAGACTCAGAGGATCCATCCGATGTCGCCGAGGCATCCCCATAGGGGCTGTCGGGCGACTGGTATTCGCGGGCCAGTCCGCTCGACGAGGCATTCGCGTATTCGCGGGGCACTCCCTTGCGCACCATGTTCGGTTCGATGAGCCGGTCGATGATGAATCCGGCGATGATCGCGAGCACGATCGACGAGGCGATATTGAAGTAGTAGTTCGATACCGGGTTGACCGCGGTGTAGTCGGTGTTCGGCAGGGTCTCCATCACCGAGGTGGTGATCCCGGCGAACAGAGCGTCGAGGCTCGTAGGGACGATCGAGGTCGAATAGCCCGCACCGGTGGCGGCGAACCCGCCGATGAGACCGGCCATCGGATGCCGTCCTGCGGCTTTGAATACGAGCGCAGCCAGAGGCGGGATGATGACGAACGCCGAGTCGGCCATGATCGACCCGACCACCCCGACGAAGCCGACGGCATAGGGCAGCAGCCACTTCGGGCTCTTGCCGAAGGCGATGCGCACGGCCGCGGCGAGCATTCCCGACTTCTCTGCCACACCGACGGCCAGCAGAATCGGCAGCACCGTCGCCAAGGGCGGGAACCCGATGTAGTTGTCGCCCATCGTCGTGGTCAGCCACGCCAGGCCCTCCCCGGTGAACAGGCCCTTGATCGCGATGGTCTCGTCGCCGCCGGGAATGGCCACGGTGACATCGGCCATGGCCATCGCCGTGGAGACGAGGCCGGTGATGATGAAGAGCCCGAGGAACAGTGTGAACGGTTCGGGCAGCTTGTTTCCGATGCGTTCGATCCAGTCCAGCGTGCGCTGGCCGAAACCGACTTTCCCATCTGTCGTCGTCGACATGAGCGGTCCTTCTCTTCGATGGCGCGGGTCTGGGTGCGGCGGGACGATCTCAGTCGAAGAAGTGCTCGACGTCGATGGCTCCCCCGTCGCGGGCGAACTCTTCGGTCACCTCGGCGGCGAGGGCATCGTCGACGAGGAAATCCAGGGCGGTGCACGCAAGACCGTAGGCACCGTCGAGTGCCGCGGATTCGGCGGCAGGGGTCTTGGCGGCTGCGGCGAATTCTCGGGTGTGCAGCGCCACCTCGGCGTCGGCGGTCTTGATGAGCGGATGGATGCCGGGAATCCGGTAGGAGACGTTGCCGAAGTCCGTCGACGCGGCAATCGATTCGTCGAGGACCCCGGCAGGAAGCGGCTGGCGACCGCGCGCCTGTTCGTGTTCGGCCCAACGGGCGGTCAGCGTCGAATTCGTGCGCACGGGCAGCGACGGCGGATGTTCGTCCCAGTCGACGGTGACTCCGGTGCCGGTCATGAGCGCGGCGCCTTTCGCCGCGTCCTCGACCCGGTCGGAGAGCTCTTTGAGCGTCTCGGGGAACTTCGAACGGACGTAGCACTGCACGGTGGCGGTTTCGGTGATGATCGACGGCCTCGTTCCGCCGTCGGTGATGACCGCGTGCAGGCGTGAGATCGGCGGCATTTGCTGCCGCATCAACCCGAGCCCCTGGTAGAAGAGGTTCGCCGCGTCGAGGGCGTTGCGCCCCATGAAGGGCTGCGCGGAGGCGTGGGCGGCGACCCCTGAGTATGTGACCTTGAGCAGGCGGCGTCCCAGCCACACCTGGTCGGCGCAGTCGTATCCGTAACCATGGACCATGATGGCCGCGTCGATGCCGTCGAAGGCACCGGCCCGGGCCATGACCTCTTTGCCCGAATGGCCTTCTTCGGCTGGTGTGCCCAGCAGGACGACGGTGCCCGGCACGGCGTCGGGGTCTTTCTCGCACAGGGCGTGGAGGGCCAGGAAGGCACCGATTCCGGCGGTGGCGATGATGTTGTGTCCGCACGCATGCCCGATCTCGGGCAGGGCATCGTATTCGGCGAGGATCGCGATCGTGCGACCGTGTCCGGATCCCGTCGTCGCCCGCAATGTGGTCTTCACACCGTAGAGGCCGGTCTCGACGTCGACTCCGTGATTCTCCAGCACCGAGGCGATCGCGGCGACCGAATCGAACTCTTCGAATGCGGTCTCGGCGAGGTCATGGATGGTGTGGAGCAGACTCGTGAGGTCGCCTTCCGCAGTGTCGAGGCCCGCGGCGATGCCGGACCGGCCCGCCTCGGGGGCACCGGTGAAGTCGGAGGCCCACTCGGCGGCCTGCTCGGCCCGAGCCCGGGTCTGTCGAGCCATCTCATCGAGGTAGCTGTCGTCCGGTGCGGTCGAGTGGCCGAGGTCACGGATTTCGCTCATGGGTCATAAGCATAGGTGCCCCGCCGATCTGACACGCCCGGAACGGTCAGACTTCGACGAGGCGGATGGCCAGGGAGTCGATCTTCGCGACGAGGTCCTCGTCACCGGCGACGGTTTCCTGGAACCGGCGCACCTCTTCCGACGGCACCTCGGACTCGACACCGAGCGTGATGCCGAGCTCCGGCCCACCGAGGTGGACGCTGTTGCTGCCGGGGCTCACACCGATCCGAGCCAGCCACGGGAAGGACTCGGCGATGGCACGCAGACGCTGGGCCACCTCGGCGTCGGCCCAGGACGGAGTCCAGGGCTGGGACTGCACGAACGCGAACATGGCGGGGCGGCGCAGCAGGAATGAGGACTCGGCTCCGGGGTCGAGGACGACGAGCTGGGACTCGGCCTCGATCGCCCCGAGGACGAGCCGTTCGGACTCGATCGGGACGGGTCTGGCATCGGAATGCCACGCAGTCAGCGGTGGGATTCCGGTGAATCCGGGGGTGCACTCGCGGCCGTCCTCGGCTTGGAGGCGGACCATCGCCATCTCCGAGGAGTTGTCGGCCATGAGCCCGTTCTCTCCGACCTCCTGGTCGAGAACCATCGGCACGATCGGGGCATAGAGCCTGGCCCCGGACAGAGCCGTGACGACCTGCTGGTGTGCGGCCGGGTCCAGGGGTGTCTGAGCGACCTGGTTCATGGCCTCCAGCAAGGCCGCATCCGCCAGCCCGGTATCACCGGAGAACGGGTTGGGTTTGAGAGCCCGGCCCTCCCACGCCTGTCCGGCGGAATCCGTCGGGGCGTGGGCGTCGCCTGCCGGGGCATCAGACGCGGCGGACCGGGGCTCGCCCGGCCCATGCGGCTGGTCCGGCCCATGCGGCTGGTCCGGCTCGTGCGTGCTCACAGACTCACCGTCCTGCGACGTCGAGGGCTTCTTCCAGAGTGAACTTGCCGGCGTAGAGTGCCTTGCCCACGATCGCCGAGTCGACGCCGAAGGGCACGAGCTCACGGAGGGCTCGCAGGTCGTCGAGGCTCGAGACTCCGCCGGAGGCGACGATCGGGGAGTCGGTCTTCTGCGCGAGATCCTTGAGCAGGTCGACATTGGGGCCCTGCAGGGTGCCGTCCTTGCGCACATCGGTGACGACGTAGCGGGAGCAGCCGGCGGCTTCGAGGGTGGCGAGGACTTCGTAGAGGTCGCCGCCGTCCTTCGTCCAGCCGCGGGCGGCCAGGGTGGTTCCGCGCACGTCGAGGCCGATGGCGACCTGATCGCCGAAGCGCGAGATCATCTCGGCCGTCCACTCGGGGTTCTCGAGAGCAGCGGTGCCGATGTTGACGCGCTCGGCTCCGGTGTCGAGTGCGCGCTCGAGGCTTTCGGTGTCACGGATGCCGCCAGAGAGTTCGACCTTGATCCCCACGGCCTTGACGACCTGGTTGAGCAGATCCGAGTTCGATCCGCGCCCGAAGGCGGCATCGAGGTCGACGAGGTGGATCCATTCGGCGCCGCGGCTCTCGAAGTCCTGAGCGGCGTCGATGGGTGAACCGTAGTCGGTTTCGGTTCCGGCTTCGCCCTGGACGAGGCGGACGGCCTTGCCGTCAGCGACGTCGACGGCCGGGAGGAGGACCAGCTTGTTCGAACTGTCTGTCATTGTGACCTTTCTGCCAGGGTGCCACGGGGTTTGAGGCAACCATAGTCGGTGTGCTCGGTCAGGAGCTGAGTGAGTCTGTGGGGTTGGTGCCGGTACTGCCGGTGCTGCCGGAACCGCTGCCCGGGTTGCTGTCGGCGGCGAACGAGGCGAGCCAGTTGCGCAGGAGCTTGGCACCCGCCTCGGCGGATTTCTCGGGATGGAACTGTGCTGCCCAGGTGGTTCCGTCTTCGACAGCGGCGATGAAGTCATTGCCGTGGCGGGCGGTCGTCACCGTCGCGTTCGCCGGGGGCTCGGTTGCGGCGTAGGAGTGGACGAAGTAGAAGCGTTCGTCTCCGATGCCGGCGAACATGGCCGAGTCTGCGGGAGCGTTGACCTTCGACCATCCCATATGCGGGATGACCGGTGCCTCGAGGCCGGTGACAGCTCCGGGCCACAGACCGATGCCCTCGGTCTTGACTCCGTGTTCGACGCCGCGGGCGAAGAACACCTGGAGGCCGACGCAGATGCCGAGCAGCGGTCGCCCCTGTTCGTGGCGGTCCCGGATAAGGTCGACTCCCCCGACGTTCTCCAGTCCGGCCATGACGGCCGAAAACGCGCCGACGCCGGGGACCAGCAGTCCGTCGGAGTCGTTGATGACATCGTGATCGGCCGTGAGCGTGACCTCGGCGCCGGCTGCGGCGACCGCACGCACGGCGGAGCGGACGTTTCCGGCACCGTAGTCGAGGACGGCAACAGTCGTCATCGCTTCGCCCCCTTGCTCAGCACCGACCAGATCCTCCACAGGGAGAACCCGAGGACGACGGCACCGAGTGCGGCGACGACCCAGGCGATGGTGTTCCCGCCGAGGGCCAGGGCGATGCCGAAGGCCATGACGAGTCCGGCGAGGACGGCGGCGATGATCCACAGCAGTGCCGTGCGTGCCATGGCGGCCCGACCCGGGCTCATCGTGGCCGCACTGGCCTGCAGCTTCGTCATCGACGAGGTCGGGATATTGCCTTCGACGTCCTCTGCTGCAACGGTTTCGAGCAGCAGACCTTCGAGCACATCGGGCAGGTTCTTCAGCGCCAGCCCGGCCGGCACATCGGACTCCCGGGCGCCGTGGCGGAAATGGCCGGCGTCGATCTGCTCTTCGCTGCGCACGAGGAGGAGGACCTCATGTTTGCCCGCGAGCTTCGAGATCGCGGCGGCCGCCTCGTTGCCGGCTTTGACATCCGTGTCGGCGAGCACGATTCCGCTGAACTCGCCGATCGGCACGATGGTGCCGGAGATGTTCGATAGCACGCAGGCGGCGGCCAGCTGTTGGGCGACCCCGAACGGGGTCACGATGACGGTCGTGCTCACAGGACTCCCTTGGTGCTGGGAACGGAATCGCTGCGCGGATCGGTTTCGACGGCCTCGCGCAGCGCGCGGGCGAAGGCCTTGAACTCGGCTTCGACGATGTGGTGCGGGTCGCGACCGCGCACCAGGTCGAGGTGGACGGTCAGGCCGCCGTTGAAGGCGATCGATTCCAGCGAGTGGGAGGTCATCGAACCGGTGAAGTGACCGCCGATGAGGTGGTACTGCTGGCCCTCGGGCTCGCCTTCGTGGACGAAGTAGGGGCGGCCGGAGACGTCGACGACGCACTGTGCCAGGGCCTCGTCCAGCGGCACGGCGGCGAAGCCGTAGCGGCGGATGCCGACCTTGTCGCCGAGCGCTTCGCGCAGGGTCTGGCCGAGCACGATCGAGGTGTCCTCGACGGTGTGGTGGACGTCGATGTGCGTGTCACCGGTCGCGGTGATGTCGAGGTCGATCATCGAGTGCTTCGACAGGGCGGTGAGCATATGGTCGAAGAACGGCACGGAAGTCGAGATGTTCGAGGTGCCGGTGCCGTCGAGGTTGACGGACACGGACACCGTGGACTCGGACGTGGTGCGTGAGTTCTGGGCCTGCCTCATGGAGTGCCTTTCGTCGGGGCGGCTGATGACGGGGTCGGAGACTGCGGACGGTCCGCGAGGATGTCCGGTGATTCGGCGAGGATATCGTCGATGGCGGTCAGGAACGCTTCGGTCTCTGCCTCGGTGCCGGCGTTGACGCGGGCGTGGCCGGTGATGCCGATATCGCGGATGAGGACTCCGCGGTCGAGGAGCTTCTGCCACAGGTCGGCCGGTGAGGCGATGTTGCCGAAGAGCACGAAGTTCGAATCGCTGTCGTGGACGGTGAAGCCCGCCTCGGCGAGGTGGCACGACATGCGGTTGCGCGAGTCGATGAGACGGTCGACATTGCCCAGCAGCAGTTCGGCATGTTCGAGTGCCGTGCAGGCCAGCACCTGAGTGATCTCGGACAGGTGGTAGGGCAGACGGACGAGGCGGAGGACGTCGATGAGTACGGGGGCGGCGATGGCGTAGCCGAGGCGCAGTCCGGCACAGGCGAAGGCCTTGCTCATGGTGCGGGAGACGACGAGGCGGGGCCGGCCCTCAAGCAGAGTCATCGCCGAGGGCTTGGCGGGGCGGGAGAATTCCGCATATGCCTCGTCGACGATGACTATCCCTGCGCAGTTGTCGTATGCGGCTTCGATGACGTCGAGGCCGATCGAGGTGCCGGTCGGATTGTTCGGGGTACACAGGAAGACGATGTCCGGATTCGCACGAGCCACCTCGGCGGCGACCGTCTCGGCGTCGAGAGTGAAGTCGTCCTTGCGTTCGACGTGCTGCCATTCGGCACCCGTGCCCGTGGTGATGAGCGGGTGCATCGAATACGAGGGGGTGAAGCCGAGGACTGTGCGGCCCGGGCCACCGAAGGCCTGGACGATATGGCTGAGCACTTCGTTCGAACCATTGGCGGCCCAGATCATGGAGGGGTCGAGGTCGACGGAGTCACCGGCGCGTTCGTTCACACCGTCCAGATAGGTGACAAGGTGTTCGCGCAGTGCGGTGAATTCGCGATCGGGATATCGATTGAGTCCGGCGAAATGATCGTCGACGGCTGCGCGCATGCTGTCGACGACGACATCCGGAAGCGGATAGGCGTTCTCGTTGACGTTGAGCTGGACCGGCACATTGAGGTGCGGCGCCCCGTACGGCTTGAGGCCGACGAGGTCTGAACGCACTGGCAGAGAGTCGATGTTTCCCACGGCGATCATTCTACCGAGAGGCCCCCGCCGCCCGGGCGGCGGGTCGGGCATCGAGATACGCCGGTCGGCTCACCCGATCGAACGGGTCAGCGCACTGCCGGACGGGCCCGGCTGCTGCCGGTCGAGCCGGGTTCGGCCTCAGCGGACGGGGACGTCGAGGGTCTGTCCGGGGTGAACCGTCGGTGTGTCCAGGTGGTTGATCTCGACGATATCGGCAACGACATCGCGGGTGTCGCGGTCGATGCCGAGATTCGAAGCCACGGTCCACAGCGATTCACCCTCACCGACGACGACTGCCTCGGCGTCGATGCCGATGCTCTCCGTCTCCGATTCGGCGACGGCAGCGGCCGAGAACGACTGGGTGGCGAGGAGGACCGCCCCGCCGATGACGACGAGAGCGACGAGCAGGGTCCGGAGAAGGCGCACAGCCTGGCGTCCACGAGGGGTCAGGTGCAGCTCGGTGTTCTGTGCAGACATCGCATTACCTCTTTCATTCGTACGATTCCACCAGTAATCGGTAGAACGTCTGTTCTATTCAACATGCCAATCGAACAAATGTCCAGTCCAACTCGAACATCTATGCGACAATGAGAGGGAACCAGCGTTGTTGATTGATCTGTCAGAACCATCTCAGTCGGCACTGACACGAGAATTTCCGAAGCGGAGATCACGGTGTTCAGCGGCAGGGAATAGAACGAAGGGGAACGAGCAATGGTTCAGAACAAACGAGGCAGAGGCAGGCCTCGCAACGAAGATGTTGCCAGCGAGATCGCTGCCGCTCGCACAGATGACGACGTCGTCCAGATCCCTGAGGGGTCATCCGGTGAGGGCGACTTCCGCCTCACTCCCCGTCAGCGTCTCGTGCTCGAAACCATCGAACGCGCGGTCGTG
This sequence comes from Brevibacterium sp. MGP-B1, assembly GCF_057766545.1. Taxonomy (NCBI): domain Bacteria; kingdom Bacillati; phylum Actinomycetota; class Actinomycetes; order Micrococcales; family Brevibacteriaceae; genus Brevibacterium; species Brevibacterium sp. MGP-B1. The sequence goes on from NZ_CM173407.1 coordinate 1,797,025, forward strand.
ACCAACGGCTACCCGCCGAGCATGCGCGAGATCGGCAAGGCCGCCGGGCTGGCCTCCCTCTCCAGCGTCGCCCATCAGCTCTCCCAGCTCGAACGCCTCGGCTATGTCCGCCGTGACCCGAAGCGCCCGCGTGCCATCGAAGTGGTCAATCCGTTCGAAGAGGAAGAGGCCGAGCGCGCGAAGTACGAGGAGCTGGCCAACAACACTGTGCAGGTGCCGGTCGTCGGACGCATCGCCGCCGGTGGCCCGATCCTGGCCGAGCAGGAAGTCGATGATGTCTTCTCCCTGCCGACCCAGGTCGTCGGCTCCGGTGAGATGTTCCTGCTCAAGGTCGTCGGCGATTCGATGATCGAAGCCGCCATCTGCCACGACGACTGGGTGGTCGTGCGCAAGCAGCACACCGCGGACAACGGTCAGATCGTCGCCGCCCTCCTCGACGGCGAGGCCACGGTGAAGACCCTCAAGCGCAAGGCCGGTCAGCAGTGGCTGATGCCGCAGAACGAGAACTACGAACCCATCGACGGCACCTACGCGCAGATCATGGGCCTCGTCGTCGCCGTCATCCGCCGCCTCTGACCCTCTGTCGGCTCTCCGCTGCCGAAACGCAAAGGCCCGCGACCGAATCGGTCGCGGGCCGTTGCGTCATCCTTCGTCGGTTTCGGCCAGCCTCGCCAGGCTCTTGCGGACGAGACCGGAATTCGTCGTCGGCCACATCCTCGGCATCGAATTGACGAGGAACCCGGCATACCGGGCCGAGCGCAGCCGCGAGTCGAGCACGGCCACCACTCCCCTGTCCTTGGTCGACCGGATGAGTCGTCCGGCTCCCTGAGCCAGACGCAGGGCGGCATGCGTGGCCGATACGGCCATGAATCCGTTGACTCCCCGCTGGTCGGCATCGCGTGCCCGCGCTTGCATGAGCGGGTCGTCCGGACGTGGGAACGGCAGACGGTCGATGATGACCAGTCGGTTCGTCCGTCCCGGCACATCGACTCCCTGCCACAGTGACATGGTTCCGAACAGGCAGGTCTGGTCGTCGGCGGTGAACTGAGAGACCAGTGCCGGCAGGCCGTCTTCGCCTTGGAGCAGGATCGGGAAATCGAACTTCTTCCGCAGGTGTTCGGCCGCCGCATTGGCCGCAGCTCGGGAGGAGAACAGGCCCAGTGCCCCGCCGTTCGAGGATTCGACGAGTTCCTCGAGTTCGGTCAGCGCTTCTTCGCTCAGTCCGCTGCGTCCGGGTTTGGGCAGGTGGGAAGCGACATAGAGGATTCCCTGTCTGCCGTAGTCGAAGGGAGATCCGACATCGAGGCTGTCCCATTTCGGGGCGTCGGGTCCGAAGAGTCCCAATGAGGCTGCCACCGCGTCGAAGTTGCCACCGAGGGACAGGGTCGCCGAGGTGGCCACGACTGTGGATTCTTCGAAGATGCCGTTGCGCATGGTGCCGGCCACGCTCAAGGGCGCGACGACGAGATTCGTCGTCTCTTTCTCCCGGAAGGTCGAGCGCGACAGCCAGATGACGTCGTTCTTGCCCGGATCGCAGAAGCGTTCGGCGAGTTCGAAGATCTCCTGGCAGCGCGCCTTGGCCATCTGCCGGCCGGCATCGGCGTCCTCGGTCTTGCCGCCGATGTCGTTGATGATCTGGCGGGCGGAGTCGCGGATCTGTGCCAGGGCCAGTCCGAGCGCCTCGCTCATGTGCAGGATGAGCCCCTCGGGTACCGAGGTCTGCGCACGTTCGAGTGCCGCCGCGGCGGAGTCGAGCAGGGACACGACCCCGTCCTGGACGGTGGTGTGTTTGCGTACGGAGCTCGTCGCGGCCGAGAGCATGCTCGTGTTGATCTGCCCGGACAGGGCGCTGGTCACCCGGTCCTTGAGCTCATGGGCCTCGTCGATGATGATGACATCGTGTTCGGGCAGCACGTTCGATTCCCCGAAGGCGTCGATGGCCAACAGGGCATGGTTCGTCACGACGATATCGGCTTCGGCGGCTTTGTTCCGGGCGATTTCGGCGAAGCATTCGGTGAACAGCGGACAGTTCGAACCGAGGCAGTCGAAGGCGTTGACGGACACCTGTGACCAGGCACGATCGCTGACGCCGGGCAGGAGGTCGTCCCGGTCGCCGGTGTCGGTGGTCTTCTCCCAGGTGCGGATCCGCTGGATCTCCTCTCCCAGGCCGGAGCGTTCTGTGGGTTTGCGTCCCGCCTCGGCGTCGGCACCGAGGTCGAAGAGCATGCCCTCGCCCTCGTCGGGGTACCCGCCGGCGAGCTTGTGCTTGCACACATAGTTCCGGCGCCCCTTGAGCAGTGCCGCCCGGGGCAACGGATCGAGGTCCTTCTTCACGGCCTTGAACAGCCGCGGCAGGTCGCGGTGGATGATCTGCGTCTGCAGGGCCAAGGTCGCCGTGGACACGACGACCTTCCCGCCGGTGCGGGTGACGTACTCGGCCGCCGGCACGAGGTAGGCCAGCGATTTGCCGGTGCCGGTTCCCGCCTGCACGAGCAGATGGATTCCCTTGTCCAGCGACGAGGCGACCGCCTGCGCCATCTCCTGCTGACCCTCACGTGGCGATCCGCCGATGGCGCCGACAGCGGATTCGAGGAGGGTGTCGACAGCCTTCACTCGTCGATGACCAGGTCCGGACGTTGGAATTCGCGCAGTTCGTCGACGAGTTCGGTCGGCACCTTGGCCTGCAGGCTGGTGCCCTCCGTGCCGTGCGATTCGTGTTCGACCGTGCCGAGGGCGTAGATCTTCGACACGAGGTCACCGCGTTCATAGGGAATGAGCACGGTCATGTCGATGTCCGGGACGGGAAGGCGGTCCTCGATGGCCTCGATGAGGTCATCGATTCCTTCCTTCGAGACGGCGGAGACGAACTGGGCGTCGGGATACTCCGCGCGCAGGCCGGTGATCACGGCCTCCTCGGCGATATCAGCCTTGTTGAACACAAGGAGTTCGGGGATGTCCCCGGTCTCGACGTCCTTGAGGACGTCGCGCACTGCCTGGATCTGACCGTGCGGATCCGGGTGGGAGGCATCGACGACGTGGAGGAGCAGATCCGAGCCGGCGGCTTCCTCCAGGGTCGAGCGGAAGGCCTCGACGAGCTGGTGGGGCAGGTTGCGGACGAACCCGACGGTGTCCGTGTAGGTGAAGACGAGGCCGTCGGCGGTCTTGGCCTGCCGGACGGTCGGGTCGAGGGTGGCGAACAGGGCGTTCTGCACCATCACCTCGGCGTCGGTGAGCAGGTTGAGCAGTGAGGACTTGCCCGCGTTCGTGTAGCCGACGATCGCGACGGAGGGCACGTGGTGGCGGGCGCGGTTCTTCCGCTTGGTCTCCCGGGAGGGCGCCATGGCGTTGATCTCGCGGCGCAGCTTCGACATGCGCGTACGGATGCGGCGACGGTCGAGTTCGATCTTGGTCTCACCGGGTCCGCGGGAGCCGATTCCGGCACCGCCGGCGACTCGGCCGCCGGCCTGACGGGACAGCGACTCACCCCAACCGCGCAGTCGCGGCAGCAGGTATTCGAGTTGGGCGAGTTCGACCTGGGCCTTGCCTTCACGGGATTTCGCATGCTGGGCGAAGATGTCGAGGATGAGCGCGACACGGTCGACGACCTTGACCTTGATGACGTCCTCGAGTCCGCGCCTCTGGCTGGGGGCGAGTTCGGAGTCGATGATCACGGTATCGGCGCCGACGGAGGCGACGACCTCGGCGAGCTCGGCGGCCTTGCCCTTGCCGAGGTAAGTGCCTGGGTCGGGCTTGTCGCGACGCTGGATGAGCGCGTCGAGGACTTCGGAACCGGCGGTTTCGGCGAGTGCGGCGAGTTCGCGGATCGAGTTCTCGGCTTCGGCCTGAGTGGTGTTCCAGATGCCGGCGAGGACGACGCGTTCGAGGCGGACCTGACGGTATTCGACCTCGGTGATGTCTTCGAGCTCGGTGGAGAGTCCGGCGACGCGGGTGAGGGCGGCGCGCTCGGCGAGGTCGAACTGGTCATCGCCCGGGGTGGTGTCGTGATCATCGAGGGCTTGGGCGCCTCGGGAAAGCACACGATCGAGCATCGCGTTGCGACGCTCTTTGTCTTCAGACGTCATTCATTCCTTTGTTCTCTGCCGTCCGCACGGTGCTTCTCGTGCGGACGTCGTCATGCTTGCCACCGGTCGCGGCGATTCGCACCGACGGTGGTGTCCATCAATTCTCCCACAGCCGTCTAGACTGAAACGGTGTCAGAGCACTATTTCACCGAATCGCCGAGCAGCGAGGCCAAGTCGCGGGTACTCAACCTCGATCTGGCCGGCCGCGCCGTCACCGTCGAAACCGTATCCGGCACGTTCTCGCCGACTCGCCTCGACCTCGGCACGGCTGTGCTGCTGCGGCACCTGCCTCAGCCGCCGGCCGGCGATATCCTCGATCTCGGGTGCGGTTGGGGTCCGATCGCCCTGCACACGGCCTTGGACGCCCAGGACGCCGAGGTGGATGTGCGAGTGTGGGCACTCGACGTCAACTCCCGGTCCCTGGAGGCCACCGCGGCGAATGCGCGCAGGCTGGGTCTCGATACGATCAACACCGTCACCGCCGCAGATGTTCCCGCCGGCCTGCAGTTCGCAGCGATCCGGTCGAATCCGCCGATCCGCATCGGCAAAGAAGCGCTGCACGAGCTCTTGGAGACGTGGCTGCCGCGTCTGGCCCCGGGTGGTCGCGCCGATCTCGTCGTGTCGAAGAACCTCGGTGCCGATTCCCTGCAGAAGTGGATCGCCGGGATGCTCGGTGACGAATTCGAGGTCGTGCGCACAGGTTCGTCGAAGGGCTTCCGCGTGCTCACGGTCGAGCGCGACTGAGAGACTCTTCCCGGCTTCGGCTCAGCTGATCGTGCCGCTGGCGACGAGAACTGCGGGGCCGGCGAGGCTGACGCGTCCGCTCGTGCCTTCGGCATCGGGTTCGATTTCGATGCGCAGCTGACCGCCGGGCACGTCGACTCTCCATTGCAGAGGCGACTTCTCGCCGGCCCAGTGGTGGGCTGCGATCGCTGCCGCGCAGGCTCCGGTTCCGCAGGAGCGGGTCTCGCCGACGCCGCGTTCGAATACGCGCATGCGCAGGGCGCCTTCTCCCCCGGCCACATCGGATCGGGCCGGTTCCATGACGATGTATTCGACATTCGATCCCTGTGCCGGGACGGGGTCGAGGACGGGTGCATCGCGCAGTTCGGCTGCGGCGAGTTCGGCGTTCTCGGCCAGGGCGACGACGGTGTGCGGGTTGCCGGTGGCCACGCGCAGTCCGGGACGGGCGACGTCGATGCCGCCGGTGGTCACGAGCACGCTGCTCGCGGGGTCGAGTGACCATTCGCCCATGTCGATGGTGTACCAGGCGTCGCTGGCGGATCCGGGTCCGGCTGTACCGGTGTCGACGACATCGTCTCCGGTCTGGACGCCGAGGGCCGGATTGAGGGTGGAGCGCACGGCTTTGATGCCGTCACGGGTGCCGACGAGGATCTCGCGGGCATCGGCGGGGACGCGACCGCTGGTCACAAGTGCGTGGGCGAAGACGCGAACTCCGTTGCCGCACATCTCGGAGAGGCTGCCGTCGTTGTTGTAGTAGTCCATGAACCATTCGGCACCGGCGTCGGCCTGTTCGGCGGCTCCAGGGATGCCGCTGGCTGCGGAGCGGACGATGCGGATGATGCCGTCTGCGCCGAGTCCGGCGCGTCGGTCGGCGAGTGTGGCCACGGTTTCGGGGTGCATCTCCAGTGTGCTGTCGTCGTCGGAGAGCAGAACGAAGTCGTTCTGGGTGCCGTGCCCCTTGACGAAGCTGACATCGGTCCAGGCGGCGAACGGGGTATCCGAAGTGCTCATGGCTCCATCTTATCGGTGAGCGTCCAGTCGGGTCTTCAGTGCCCGTTCAGGACGTCGAATGCCGCCGCCATATCGTCAGCGATCGCCCAGCACATCGAGCGGAGTCGCCACTTCCTCAGCGATCATTCAGCACATCGAGTGCAGTCGCCAGATTCTGTTCGGCGTCGGCGGCGCTGCCGTCGATCCAGCGGATGCGCGGGTCGCGGCGGAACCAGGTGTCCTGTCGGCGTGCGAACTGCCGGGTGCGGATCGTCGTCTCTTCCTTCGCCTCGGCGGCAGTGAGCTCTCCGGCCAGAAGGCGTTGGATCTGTGCGTATCCGATGGCACGTGATGCTGTTTTGCCTTCGGCCAGCCCAACGCCGAGCAGACGCGTCACTTCGTCGACCCATCCGTGCTCCCACATGAGGTCGACGCGGGTGGCGATGCGCTCGTGCAGAATGGCCCGGTCCATGCTCAAGCCCAGGTGGATGGTCGGTTCGATCTCCTGGTAGTCCGGCAGTTGGGCGCTGAAGGGACGTCCCGTGAGTTCGATGACTTCGAGCGCTCGTGCGATACGTCGTTGGTCGTTGACGGTGATCTTCTCGGCCGCTTTCGGGTCGAGTTCGCGCAGCTTCTGATGCAGCGCCCACCGGTCTGCTGCGACCTCGGCCTCGAGGCGAGCCCGCACCTCGGGGGCGGTGCCGGGAAACTCCATATGATCGACCGCAGCACGAACGTAGAGCCCGGACCCGCCGACGAGGATCGGCCGCAGACCGCGCCCCCGGATGTCCGCAATCGCTGCCCGCGCACGTGCCTGAAAGTCCTGCACGTTCGTCTCTTCGGTGACGTCGAGGATATCGATGAGGTGATGCGGAATCCCCCGACGCTCATCGATCGGCAACTTCGCCGTGCCGATGTCCATCCCTCGGTAGAACTGCATCGAATCCGTGTTGATGATCTCCCCGCCGAGGCGGCCGGCCAGATCCAGCGCAAGGTCCGATTTCCCGGTGGCGGTGGCTCCGACGACGGTGATGATCGGCGAAGTGTCCTCAACCATCAGCGATCACTCCCAGAGTCCGGTGCCGCAGAGTGTCCGCACTTCGTGGACACGTTCGTCGATGACCGGCTCCAGAGTCGAGACTCGCGCGACCTGGTCGACGGCGTGGCGGAAGCCTGCAGCCAGCACACCGAGGTTGGCGGCCATGGCCTCTGCCTGGTCGCAGAGGTCGAGCAGTCTTTCGGTGTCGATCGACGTCCCGGAGGTGAGTGTCTCGCTGACGGCACAGTCGAATTCCGAGGCACCGTCGATCGGGGCCAGGGGTGCGTCCTCTGTTGCGGCTCCGGACAGGTCGATCGGCAGCAGAAGGTTCTCGCTCGATCCGAGCGGGCCGATGTCGACGCCGGCGGCGTGAGCGTGAAGGATCGCGACGATGACGGCGGAGTCGGCCGCCTCGGCGAGTCTGCGTTCATCCGTCGTCAGGGTGTCAACGGTTTCGACCCAGTCGGACCGGGACAGCAGCCGACCGGTGCGAGTATCGACGCCGCGATCGATTCCCCAGCCGCCGAGCCCGGCCACGGGAGGCAGGGTCTCGATGGGCAGGGCCCAATCGGTCCGCGTCCTCACGGTATCGCGGATGGCGGTCCGCAGTTCGGCCATTCGCGCCGTCTCGCTGCGGTCGATGTTCTCGAGCAGCACGGGGGCTGCCGGGATGATGGCGAAGGCGCCCATCTCAGCCGCGGGGGCGGATCGTCGGCATGCCGAGGTTCGTTGCACCGGCGGCACCCTGACCGGGGCTCGGTGCGCCGCAGCTGTCGGCCTGTGCCCGGTCGTAGGCGTCACCGGCTCGGGACGGGCGTACGGAGAATCCGGAGTCGGCGAGGAGGAAGTAGGGTTTCGCCTCGGTGACGGTGGCGGTGACGAAATCACCGGGTCGCGGCATCTGAGCGCCCTCGGGGATTCCGACGTGGACGAGGCGGTTGTCGGCGGCGCGACCGCTCAGTCGTGGGGAATCGTCATGGGGCAGCTTGGTCACGAGCACCTCGACCTCACGGCCGATCTGGGCTTTGTTCTCGTCCCAGGCGATCTCATCCTGGAGTGCGGTGAGGCGTTCGAACCGCTCCTGCACGACGTCCTTCGGGACCTGGTTGTCCATCGTGGCCGCCGGTGTGCCGGGGCGGATGGAGTACTGGAAGGTGAAGGCCTGGGAGAAGCGGGCACGGCGGACGATGTCCATCGTCCCTTGGAAGTCCTCTTCGGTCTCTCCGGGGAAGCCGACGATGATGTCGGTGGTGATGGCAGCGTGCGGGATGCGTTCGCGCACGGAGTCGAGGATGTTCATGAACCGTTTTGTCCGGTAGGACCGCCGCATTGATTTGAGGATCGTGTCCGAACCGGACTGCAGCGGCATGTGCAGCTGCGGCATGACGGTCGGGGTCTCGGCCATGGCGTCGATGACGTCGTCGGAGAAGGCGGCCGGGTGCGGGCTGGTGAAGCGGACCCGTTCGATTCCGTCGACGTTGCCGACGGCGCGCAGCAGTTTTGCGAATGCGCCTTTGTCGCGGAATTCGGCTCCGTAGGAGTTGACGTTCTGGCCGAGCAGGGTGACTTCGACGACTCCGTCGGCGACGAGGGCTTCGACCTCGGCGAGGATGTCGCCGGGGCGGCGGTCCTTCTCTTTGCCGCGCAGGCTGGGCACGATGCAGAAGGTGCACGTGTTGTTGCAGCCGACCGAGATCGATACCCATCCGGAGTGCTGGGATTCGCGGCGGCTGGGCAGGGTGGAGGGGAAGACGTCGAGGCTTTCGAGGATCTCGACCTGGGCTTCCTCGTTGTGGCGGGCGCGTTCGAGCAGCGCCGGCAGTGATCCCATGTTGTGGGTGCCGAAGACCACGTCGACCCAGGGGGCCTTCTTCACGATCGTGTCCCGGTCTTTCTGTGCCATGCATCCGCCGACGGCGATCTGGAGGCCGGGGTGGTTCTCTTTGACCTTCGCGAGCTGGCCGAGGTTGCCGTAGAGGCGGTTGTCGGCGTTTTCGCGGACGGCGCAGGTGTTGAAGACGACGACGTCGGCCTGGTTGTCGGTGTTCGCCTGAACGTAGCCGGCATCGTCGAGCAGTCCGGACAGACGCTCGGAATCGTGCACGTTCATCTGACATCCGTAGGTCTTGACCTCGTAGCTGCGAGGGGTGGTTCCGGATGTCGTCGGGGATTCAATCAGTTCAGTCATGGCGCACCCATTCTAGCCGTTCCCCACCTACCGTTTCAGTCTTCTGCGAGCACTTCCCGTGTGACCTTGATGCAGATCGCCGAGGGGAAGCCTCGGCGGGCGAGCATGCCGAGGATTCTGCGCTCTCGCACCGCATAGTCGAGGCGCCTGGTGGAGGCAGCTTTCTTCTCGGCGACTTCGCGGGCGAGTTCTTCCTCACCGTCGATCTCGGCCACTGCGTCGGCGGCCAGTTCGGGGCTGATGCCCTTCTTGCTCAGTTCGCGTTTGAGCACGGATCGGGACAGTTTCCGGTTCTCGCGCTGTGCCCGTGCGAAGCGGTGGGCGAACTCTTCGTCGTTGAGCAGACGCGAGTTCTGCAGCTTCTCGATGAGGACATCGATCGCTTCGGGCATGAGGTTGCGCTTGAGCAGCTTCTTGCGCAGTTCGTCGCTGGAGTGATCACGCATGGCGAGCATGTTCATCGCCGTCTTCTTCGCCTGAGCGTAGTCCGCGTCGAAGTCGGGAGCGTCGTCTTCGTCGTCGTCGAAGCTCAGCCCGGGACCGGCAGCGAAGTCAGGTGGACCGTCGCTGTCATCCAGGAAGTCGGGCCCGGCATTGCCATCGCTCGCCAGGAAATCTGGACCATCATTCTCGGCTGCAAGGAAATCAGGGACATCGATGAAATCCGGAGTCGAGTCGGCACCGCCTTCGACCCACCCGTTGTCCGGTTCCTTCTGCTGTCGCTTCCAGCCGCTGGAGTTATTCTTGCGCTTCGAACCCGAGCTGTTTCGTTTGTCGGTTCGACCGTTGCCGCCGGTGACATCATCGTCGTCGAGTCCGGAGAGGCCGGCGAAGAACCCGGCCTCTCCTTCGGCATGACGTTGGTCGATCTCCGAGATCGCACTGCGCAGCTGCGAGAGCGTCTCGGTCTGAGACGAATCGCTCCGACCCGAGTCCCCCGCACCGACCGTCTCGGTCGATGCGGCGGGCTCGCGGCCCGGGAATTCGTCGTCGGTCGACGAGGCGTCAGGAGACTTCGACGTCATCCGTCTGTGCTTCTCCGGCCGCCTCGGCGCCTTCCTCGGGTTCGTCGACCTGGATCAGGCCCAGCTTGTGCTTGATCTTCAGCTCGATCTCTTCGGCCAGGCCCGGGTTGTCGCGGAGGAAGTTGCGGACGTTCTCCTTGCCCTGACCCAGCTGATCGCCGTCGTAGGTGAACCAGGATCCGGACTTGCGCACGATGCCGTTGTCGACGCCCATATCGATGAGGCTGCCTTCGCGGGAGATGCCGTGGCCGTAGAGGATGTCGAACTCGGCCTGCTTGAACGGCGGAGCGACCTTGTTCTTCACGATCTTCGCACGGGTCCGGTTGCCGACCGCGTCCTGACCTTCCTTGAGGGTCTCGATGCGGCGGACGTCGATGCGCACGGAGGCGTAGAACTTCAGCGCCTTACCGCCCGAGGTGGTCTCCGGGGAACCGAAGAAGACGCCGACCTTCTCACGCAGCTGGTTGATGAAGATCGCGGTGGTCTTCGACTGGGCCAGGGCACCGGTGATCTTACGCAGTGCCTGCGACATCAGGCGAGCCTGCAGGCCGACGTGGCTGTCGCCCATCTCGCCTTCGATTTCGGCCTTGGGCACGAGGGCGGCGACGGAGTCGATGACGATGATGTCGAGGGCACCGGAGCGGATGAGCATATCGGCGATCTCGAGTGCCTGCTCACCGGTGTCCGGCTGGGAGACGAGGAGCTGATCGGTGTCGACGCCGAGCTTCTTCGCATACTCCGGGTCGAGTGCGTGCTCAGCATCGATGAACCCGGCGATTCCGCCGGCCTTCTGAGCATTCGCCACGGCGTGGAGAGCCACGGTCGTCTTACCGGAGGATTCCGGACCGTAGATCTCGACGACGCGACCGCGTGGCAGACCGCCGATGCCCAAAGCGATGTCGAGTGCTACCGAACCGGTCGGGATGGAGGCGATGGGCTCACGCACACCGTCACCGAGGCGCATGATCGCGCCCTTGCCGTAGTTGCGATCGATCTGGCCCATTGCGGCTTCGAGTGCCTTCGACTTGTCTCCGCCGGTGGGAACCTGAAGGTTCTTGGGTGTACGTGCCATGACGTCTCCTCTTCGTTGCTTTTCCGTTGAGACCAAGGCTAGAAGATGGCACTGACATAACGACAGAGGAAGCGATTCCCCCGTGGATAACCAGCCACTCATGGTCACAGGTCCCGTGATTCCTCACCAGGATAACCCACATGGGAACAGGTGTTCTATATATTCGGGTGTGTCGCGTGTCTCCGCGAGAGTCAGGCCTGGGCCAGACCCAGCTGCCAGGTGAGACCGAAGCGGTCCCCCACCCACCCGAACGGGCCGAATCCGTAGTCGTCGAACGGCATGAACACAGTTCCGTCTGCGCTCAGTGCCGTGAAGAGGCGTTCGAGCTCCTCGGCCGAATCGCAGTCGACCATGAGTGACACGCCAGGGGTGATGTCCCACTCGTGTGCGACGAAGCTGTCACTGAAGCGCAGTCTCTGGCCGGCGATCTCGATCTCGGACATGATGACCGTACCCTCGGCGCCCGGACCGTCGGGACCGTACCGATTGTCGAGGATCACTCGCCCGTCGGCGAAGAGCTCGACGTAGGTGTCCATGGCCTCGGCAGCACTCTGGCCACGGCTGGGCTGAAAGGTGATGAACGGAACGGCCTGATTCATGCGGTCAGTCTACACTCGGCCGACACGGCGCCGACAGAGAATGACCGGCGCTGCTCCGACCAGACAGAGTCACAGACGGTGCGAGGCAGCTCCGATCCAGCAGAACGACGTCGAGCCTCGGTCAGAACGGCGTCGAGCGCGGCTTCTCCTTGCCGAGACGCCGAGATTCGGGAACACCCATGGAATCGCAGACGGCGGTCCAGATGTCGCGGGGTTCGACTCCGGCTTCGAATGCCTGGGCCGCGGCCCGCGAACCCAAGGAGCTCAGAGTGAGGTCGGTGTGCAGGGAGGCGGCGCGAGCCTCACCGAACTCCTCGTTCATGAGGATCCAGTAGAGCGTGTGCCGCATCAGGGCTTGGCGGCCAGCCGCGGAGCAGAGTACCCCTCGGGGTGACCGAGGATCTTGTCCGAGAGCTCCTGCGGAATGGTATCGGGGATCTGCACGCCTTCTTCGAGAGCGAAGCGATCAGACACAGACGACAGCAGTGCCGACAGCGGCAGGTCGAGTGCTTCGCAGATCGCCGACAGCAGCTCCGAGGAGGCTTCCTTCTGTCCGCGCTCGATTTCGCTGAGGTAGCCGAGCGAAACGCTGGCCCCGGTCGAGACATCGCGAAGGGTGCGTCCTTGACGACGGCGGGCGGAACGAAGTGCGTCGCCGATTTCGACTCTCAGTAACATAACGCGGCCCTCCCTTTGTCAGCGCGTCCCGTCAATGTAGTTCCAACAACCTTACAACCTGGCCGTGACACAGCACCAACCTGGTGCCCCGAGCGGATGGTATTGCCAGTCCATTCGAAGACTTTGGAGAATTTTCGTCCGATGGTCATCACCCGGTCAACCCCACAGCAGACGAACTTATTCCGTGGCGTCCTCGCCAGTATTCGACGCCTGCCCGGCCTCGGGCCCGAAGGCGAGTTCGCCGACGAATTCGTCGAGGTTGACGGCCATCGCCTGCACCGTCTGGCTGCGGATGGCATCACGGTCGCCGGTGAACTCGTGTTCGAAGACCTTCGCCTTCCCGCCGAAGGCGATCGCCGTGTAGACGAGTCCGACGGGCTTGTCGTCCTGCGGGTCGGGGCCGGCGACTCCGGTGCAGGAGATCCCGATGTCGGCGACGCACTGCACGGCCGTGCCGACGGCCATCTGCGCGGCGACGACCGGGTCGATCGGCCCGGCCTCCTCGAGGTGGTCGGCATCGACTCCGGCCAGGCTCGCTTTGAGGTCGGTGGCGTAGGTGACCAGTCCCCCGCGCACCACGGCCGAGGCACCCGGCACATCGACGAGCGAGGCGACGAAGCGTCCCCCGGTCAGCGACTCCGCCGACGCCAGCGAAATCCCCAATCGAGTACAGGTGGAGATGATGCGACGCGCGGTCTCCATCAGCTCGGACTCAGCCACGCTGCGCGTCCCCGCCAGTCTGCGTGCTCCCACCGCTCTTCGCGTCCTTGTACAGCTTCGCCGCCTGCACGCAGTAGTCAACACCGGTGACGATGGTGACGACGATGGCCGCGGTCATGATGATCCAGGCGAAGACGAGCAGGATGACGTAGACGACGGAGGGAACCACGTCCGAGAGCGGGAAGACCAACAGGAACAGGCCGATCGCCGCGGTCTGCAGCACGGTCTTGATCTTGCCGCCTCGTGAGGCGGGCATGACGGCGATGCGGATCATGAAGAACCGCAGCACGGTGATTCCGAATTCGCGGACGAGGATGATCACGGGCACCCACCACGTCAGTTCGACGATGATCGCCAGACCGATGAGCGCGGCCGCCATGAGCGACTTGTCGGCGATGGGATCGGCGATCTTGCCGAAGTTCGTGATGAGGTTGTTCCGCCTGGCCAGATAGCCGTCGACGAAGTCGGTGAACATGGCCAGCAGGAACACGATGAGCGCCCACCAGCGCAGTGTCACATCGTTGCCGCCGTCTGCCAGCAGAAGCACGAGAAACAGGGGCACCATGAGGATGCGCAGCACCGTGAGTGCGTTCGGGACATTCCACGGACTCGGTTCCGCAGAGGGCTGCTGAGAGGCTCCGGCCTCGACTCGATCGTTCACGCAACCAGCCTATCGGAGTGAGCTGAGCAGATCATTCCAACCAGGGCCATCTCAACGACAATCGCCGAGGCGGCGCACCGTCGGTACGGTGCGCCGCCTCGGCGAGGGGTGGGGTTCGGATCGGATCAGCGGCCGGTGAGCTGCCAGGCGTCCTCTCCGCTGGCTTCGACGACCTCGAGCCCGGTCTCCGGATCAACGTCACCGACGGTGAGGTCGCCGGCATGGCCGACCCCGTTTGCGTAGCGGTCGAACGATGCCGAGCTGTACGACGACGCCGAACCTTGGGAGGTCTCGCCGTAGTCGTCGTCGAACTCCTCGTCATAGTCCCCGGCCGCCGAGGCGTGCCCGGATCCGGTCTGTCCGGACTGGCCGTGGCCTCCGTCGGCCGGGACGTCGGCAACGGCGCCTCCGGAATCCTCGGGCGGGGTCTCGCCCTTGATGATGGCCAGGGTGCCCGGCAGATCGTCGGGGCGCACGAGCACGTCGCGGGCCTTCGAGCCCTCGGAGGGTCCGACGATTCCGCGGGACTCCATGAGATCCATGAGGCGACCGGCCTTGGCGAAGCCGACGCGCAGCTTGCGCTGCAGCATCGAGGTCGAGCCGAACTGCGTGGTGACGACCTGCTCGATCGCCTGGAGCAGCAGTTCGAGGTCGTCTCCGATGTCCTCGTCGATCTGCTTCTTCGGCGCTTCGACGGCCACGTCTTCGCGGTAGTTCGGGGTGAGCTGGCCCTTGACGTGTTCGACGACCTTCTCGATCTCTGACTCGTTGACCCAGGCGCCCTGGACACGCATCGGCTTGGCCGCACCCATCGGCAGGAACAGGGCGTCACCCTGACCGATGAGCTTCTCCGCGCCGGGCTGGTCGAGCACGACTCGCGAGTCGGCCAGCGACGAGGTCGCGAATGCCAGACGGGAGGGCACGTTGGCCTTGATGAGGCCGGTGACGACGTCGACGCTGGGGCGCTGGGTGGCGAGCACCAGGTGGATGCCGGCGGCACGGGCCAGCTGCGTGATGCGCTGGATCGAGGCTTCGACGTCGCGCGGGGCGACCATCATGAGGTCGGCGAGCTCGTCGACGACGACCAGCAGGTACGGGTAGGGCTGGAGGACGCGTTCGGATCCGGCGGGCGGCTGGATGCGGCCCTCGCGGACGGCCTTGTTGAACTCCTTGACGTGTTTGAACCCGTAGTTCGCGAGGTCGTCGTAGCGGGCGTCCATTTCGCGCACGACCCATTCGAGCGCCTCGGCGGCCTTCTTCGGGTTCGTGATGATCGGGGTGATGAGGTGCGGGATGCCTTCGTAGATCGTGAGCTCGACGCGCTTGGGGTCGACGAGGATCATGCGGACCTCGTCGGGGGTCGCGCGCATCATGATCGAGGTGATCATGGAGTTCACGAAGCTCGACTTACCGGCACCGGTGGCACCGGCCACGAGGAGGTGGGGCATCTTCGAGAGGTCGGCGACGACGAAGCCGCCTTCGACGTCCTTGCCCACACCCATGACCATGGGGTGGTCGGTCTTGCGGGCGGCCTTCGAGCGCAGCACATCACCGAGGGCGACGTTCTCACGGTCGGTGTTCGGGATCTCGATGCCGATGGCCTTCTTGCCGGGGATCGGCGAGAGGATGCGGACATCGGCGCTGGCCACGGCATAGGCGATGTTCTTCGACAGGGCCGTGACCTTCTCGACCTTCGTACCGGCGCCGAGCTCCACCTCGTAGCGGGTGACCGTCGGTCCGCGGGAGAAGCCGGTGACCTCGGCGTCGATCTTGAACTGCTCGAGCACATCGCGCAGGGCTTCGACGACACGGTCGTTGGCCTCGGAGCGTTCCTTCGCGGGAGGCCCGGGCTGGAGGTTGTCGGAGGCGGGCAGGGTGTAGGTGACGTCGCCGGCGAGGGTGAGCTGTTCGACGCGTTCGGGCAGCTGCTCCGTGGGCGGAGGTGCGGGTGCGTTCGTGATCGGCACCGGCGCCGAGGCGGCAGCGGGCTCGGACTTCTTCGCCTGGTTCGCGGCGTCGTCGTCCATCCCGATGGTCTTCTTCAGCTCGGCCATCTCGCGTTCGGCCTTGGTGGGCCGGCGCTGGCCGGGCTTGAGCTTCGGCTCCGGACTGGTTTCGATGCGGGTGGTGTCGGCGTCTTCGTCGCTGACGTCATCCTCGTGGATATAGGCCTTGTCGTAGGCCTTCGTCGCGGTGTCGTCGTCAGCGGATTCGGCGTCGAGATCCGGGATCTCGGTCTTCTTCTTCCGGCTGCGGCGCTTGGCGCCCATCACGGGCTTGAGGTCGGAGGTGCGACCGTTCTCCGCAACGAGGTCGGACTGTTTGGTCTCGGCCGCCTCGGCGTCGGTTTCCGGTCGGGCACCGCCGGTGAGGCGGTAGTAGAGGTCGGTGAGGCGACGGGGAATCGCGCGCACCGGGGTTGCGGTGACCACGAGCAGGGAGAACAGCCCGAGGAGGACGAGCAGCGGCACCGCCACGTACACGGTGGTCGCAACGACCAGCGGTGAGGACACGACGAATCCGAGCGCGCCGCCCCCGTTGGCCATGGCCTCGCGGGAGTTCGTGAAGGTCGGGTTGCCGGCGGCGATATGGGCCAGGCCCGATGCGGCGAGCAGGCCGAAGATCATCCCGATGAGGATGCGGTTGTTGCCGCGGTTGTCGTCGCCGCGCAGGAACAGGCGGATCGCGTAGCAGGTGAAGACCACCGGCAGGGCGAGTGCCACCCGGCCGAAGGTGCCTTCGACGATTCCGCGGACGCCGTCGCTGATCGCGCCGGGGATGTTCCACCATTCGAATGCGGCGATGATGATCGAGAGTCCGATGAGGAAGAAGGCTGTGCCGTCCCGCTTCGTCGGTGATTGATCGGTCGGTTCGTCGCTGAGAGTCTTACGCGCACGGTTTCCGGCCATGTGGGCCACTCCCCTCCATGCACCGGTGACAACGTTTGTCCCGGGTTCTTCGGTCCCCGCTTGACCGGACCGACCAGCGTTTTTGCGCGCTGTGCGTTTCCCGGAACCAGAAGCGGGGGAAGTCGTTCTGGTCGCCATGTCTCTCATCTTAGGACGATATTGCGCTCCTGCCCAGCAAATCCGCAGGTTTCGGCGTGCCACCAGGGGCGATGTTCGGCCCCGCGTGTCACTGCGGTTGCGCTAGCCCGGAACATGCGATTTCGCGGTCGTGAGCGAGTTAAGTGTGCTCAGATTGCCCGTTTTCCTAGACATTTTGGCATTCTGAGTACACTTAACTTGCCGTTCGCGGCAGCGCATCGCGCGTCGACATAGCTGTCCCCGGCGTCGGCTTCCCATTCCCCGGCGCTGTCAGCGGTCATGTGGATCGCTCGGGTGCATTGCGATGAACAGACCCCATTGGGTGGCACCGTCCTCGTTGCGGCGACTGCGGAACTCTTCGAACAGCTCATCGATACGAGCCCGGAACTCCTCGACCTCATCCTCGGTGAGCATCGCCGCCATCCGACCCATCGTCCGCTCCTCATACGGTGCGGCGGTGAACTCAGCGGTGAAGGCCTCGATCATCTCGGTCGTCATATCGCCGGTGTTGAGGAACCAACTCTTGCCCGTGGCGAGGTACGGGATCTCCCTGGACCCGCGCTTGCCGCGCCGCGCCTCCTGAGGTTCGAGGAATCCGGTGTCGGCGAGCATCCGCACATGATGAAGTGAGGTCGCGGGATTGAGGCAGGTCGCCTCGGCGATCTCCCGATTGCTTAAGGCCTCGTCCAGACACAGCCGCAGGATCCGAATCCGAATGCTCGACGCCAGCGCCTTGGCCTCGGCATCGGTGGCATCCCTGCGCTCCACGGCTCGGGCAAGGGCGGCCGCGGCAGGTGTGTCATCGCTCATGCCTCAACGCTAGCGAGTGATCGGGAGAAGTCAATCAATCGTCCAAAGTGATTGACTTCCCTCAATCGCTCGTGGAGCATTACTGATTGACAACCCTCAATCACTGACTCTCAATCACCGATCCTCCACCCGCCGTCGCGAGGAAGAGCCATGGCAGCAGCCGACCAACCGCCGTCGAGCGAACCACAACCGCAGCACGGTCCCGCCTCATCGCAGCGGCCGAAACACGTCTCCCTGTGGAGACACCGCGACTTCATGAAGTTATGGGCAGGCGACACGGTCTCCGTGTTCGGCTCCCAGCTCGTCCTCTTCGCTCTCCCCCTCATCGCCGTGCAGCTCCTCCACGCCGACGCCTTCGAAATGGGAGTGCTCGCAACCCTGGAATCCGCGGCTTTCCTGCTCATCAGCCTGCCCGCCGGGGCCTGGGTCGACCGCCTGCCGAAGAGACTCGTCATCGTCTCCGGCGACATCATCCGCGCCGCCATCCTCCTGACCATCCCGCTGACCTGGGCGTTCGATGCCCTGAGCATGGTCCAGCTCTATCTCGTCGCGGCCGGGGTCGGAATCGTCAGCGTCTTCTTCGACATCGCCAACCAGTCCTACCTGCCCGAACTCGTCGACGGCGACGCGATCTCGGACGGCAACGGCAAGCTCCAAGCCAGCCAGCAGACTGCCGGAGTTGCCGGCCCCACTCTGGCCTCCGGGCTGGTCACCGCGATCGGTGCCCCGCTGACCATCGGACTGACCAGCATCTGCATGGGTCTCTCCAGCATCCTCGTCGGACTCATCAAACACCGCGAAACCCCACGACCGGCCGAGGGCCGGGCCGGATTCGTCGCCGAGATTCGGGAGGGACTCGGCTTCGTCCTCGGTCACCCGCTGCTGCGCCGGATCACTGCCTGCACAGGTCTGACGAACTTCGCGTCGTCGGGCATCTTCGCGCTTCTCGTGCTGTACGCACTCACCACGCTCGGTCTTCACCAGGTCGAACTCGGAATCATCATGTCCGTCGCCTCGGCCGGTGGCATCCTCGGCGCGCTCACTGCGGCGTGGGTGCAGAAGATCCTCGGCGAAGGAACGAGCATCGCTGTGTCCGCGCTGATCGGCGGCCTCTGCTTCCTCGGTGTGCCGCTCGCCTCCGTCCTGCCAGCGCTGCCGACCCTGCTGATCAGCTGGTTCCTTGTGACCTGGGCAGTCGTCGTCTACAACATTGCGCAGGTGAGCTTCCGCCAGCGCCTGTGCCCGAAGCCGTTGCTGGGCCGGATGAACGCCTCCATCCGCTTCCTCGTGTGGGGGCCGATGCCCTTGGGCGCCTTCCTGGCCGGCATCCTCGGTGACCGGCTCGGGGTGACGACGACGATGTGGATCCTGGCAGTCTGCGCGCTGCTCGGCTCACTGCCGGTGCTCGCCTCCCGCCTGCTGCGGATGCGCGAGCTCCCCCGCGAACTTGATCTGCTCGCCGAGGCGACCGACCCGATCTCACCGTCGGCGGAGGCCGAAGACCGCGGTTGAGCTCTCCTGCCAACAGCGAGATAAGTGTGCTCAGATTGCACGTTTTCCTCGGGTGGGCTCAGGGTTCTAGTGCAACAGTGGGCTAGTCTCAGGCTACCTGCTCATGCAACAGATCAGCCAGGACCTCGGCCGGGGTCGCGAACCCGAGGACCTTCCGCGGCCTGCGGTTGAGCTGATCCTGCATCGCCTGGATCTCCTCGTCAGTAACCGACTCATCGAAGACCGTGCCCTTCGGGTAGTAGTCCCGGATAAGCCCGTTGGAATTCTCATTCGTCGGTCGTTGCCAGGGTGAGTGCGGGTCGCAGAAGTACACCTGGCAGTCGGTGGCGACAGTGATCCGCAGATGCTCAGCCATCTCCTGACCCTGGTCCCACGTGAGAGTCGAGAACAACGCCTCCGGCAGGGATGCGATCATGTCCTGGACTAGTCCGGTAACGGTGACCGATTCGCGGTTGTTCGGCAGTTTCCGGATCAAGGAGAACCGGGACCGGCGTTCGAAGACGGTCACCAGGCCACCGGTGTGGGAATCGACGACGAGATCACCCTCCCAGTGACCGGGAACGCTGCGGTCGGCAGCTTGTGGGGGACGGTCGGTCAACAGGGCACCATCGAGCCAGGGACGGTTGGACCGACGTGGCAGTTTCGATTGCGGCTTCCTTCCCGTCCGTCCCGATCGGAGGGCCTTGACCACGGACAGCTCGTGACGCAGGGATCCGCGTCCTTGGACGTAGAGAGCTTGGTAGACCGTTTCGTGGCTCACGTGCAGGTCCTTCCGGTCGGGGTAGTCACGCCGAAGCCTACCGGCGACCTGTTCGGGCGAGCACTTGTCGTTGAGCCCGTTGATCACGTGAGCCCGCAGCCACGGGTTATCCAGACGTTTGGGGCGGTGCTTCTTGCGTGCTTGCCGGGCATAGGTGCGGCCGTGGGCGCCGGCGGCACTGTAGACCGGGTGTGGGCTGATTCTGTCGTATTGGATGAGTCGGTTGCGGCGGATCTCTCGGGACACGGTTGACGGAGCAACACCGAGTTGGGTCGCGATGGTTCTCATCGACAAAGGCGGATCTGATTGCAGGCCAGCCTGGATTGTCATTCGGTCGGCGATCGTCAGGTGGCGGTAGGCGGCTGGCCGTGGTGGTGCCGGGGCAGCAACGATGGTGGTCGGCATGGACAGTATTCTGCCGGTCCTGCCTTTGGGCAGGCCGAGTCGCCGCGCCCACCGGGTGACGGTGTTGAGGTTGATGCCGAGGTGGTCAGCGATCGCTGATCGTGGTCTGCCTTCGAGGAGGAGCCAGAAGAGTTCGTCGAGGACGTCGAAGGGCAGTCGTGGACGTCTGTGGTGCGTGGTCATGGGGTGTTCCTTCGTTCAGTGGAAACACCCGGTCTGATAGTGCTGGTCAGACCGGGTGTTGCACTAGAACCTAGAAACCGCCTCGCCTATTTGGCAATCTGCGCACACTTAACTTGCCGCTGGCGGCAGAATCACTGCGGCCAGGCAGCGCCGAAGCCGTCGATCGAAAGAGATCGAGAGTGACCGAGGCGAGCCCGCGCCACCTCAGCGGGTGGCGTAGAGGTGTTCGGGCCGGCCGGTGTTGCCGTACTGGAGGGACACCGTGATCGTGCGGGCCTCGGCAAGTTTCGCCAGATGTCGCTGCGCGGTCGCACGGGAGGCACCAACCGCCTCGGCGACCTCGAGAGCCGTCATCGGACCGCTCGCCTCCTCGAGTGCGGCGAGAATCCGGGTCGTCGTCGACGATCCCGCCGGGCTCGCTCCGGTCCCGCCGACGGCCGCGGCATCGTGGAGGTTGCGCAGCTGCCGCTCGAGATCGTTCTGCCCGACCTTCTCCCGCTCCCAGTAGCGGAGGAAACGAGCGTAGCGGCGCAGGAAGTTCTGCAGCACCTCGGCGGCGAAGGGCTTGACGATGTACGTCATCGCCCCCGCACGCAGCGACGAGCGGACCACTTGCGGATCAGTGACCGCCGAGAGCACGATCGCATCGATATCGGTCTCGCGGATGAGTTCGACCCCGGTGCCCTCGGGCAGCACATAGTCGACGAGGAGCAGGTCGACCTCGTTCTCGGCGATGACCTCGCGGGCCGTCTTCAGGTCGCGGACGGGTTCGAGTGCCGTGAAGCCGGGCACCTCGTCGACGTACCGGGCGTGGATCTGCCCGACGAAGAAATCGTCATCGAGCACGAGAACGTTGACCATCATCTCTCCTCAGTTTCGCTGAAAATCATCATCACCGCAGATTCGTTGAAAACACGTCGTCATCTCAGGCCAGAAGCTGTGCTGCCGCCATCGCCAAAATCGCCGTCTTCGCCCGCGTTGGCAGGGTCGGCAGGATCGTCGAGGGCATCGGGCAGGTGCATTCCGAAGCTCGCCCCGCCGAGGTCCGGGTCGTGGCCGTCGATGAGCCACACCGTTCCCCCGCCTTTCTCCGCGACCCGGCGGCTGAGCGCAAGGCCGATGCCGAGTCCGTGACCGTCCCCAGTGCCGGTTCCCGACGTCAGTCCGATCCCGAAATCCGGCGCCGAGGCGGCCGTCGAGGTCGAGAATCCCTCATCGAAGATCTTCCCCGCCACCTCATCGTCGATCCCGTCGCCGGTGTCCGTGACGACCGCGTGGAGCTCCGTCCCGGAGCTGAGCACCTGCACTTCGACCCGGCCCCCGGCCTCGGCGTACCGCTGGCCTGCAACGGCCGCACGGACGGCATTGTCGATGAGGTTGCCGAGGATGAGCGTGACCGCTTCCGGGTCGCGGACTGCACCGACGGCCAGGGAGTCCGGTGTCACGGCCAGGGCCACTCCCGCCTCGGCGGCGGTCGTGCCCTTCGCTTCCAGAACGGCCCGCAGGTACGGGTCGAACACGAGGTCGATGTCTTCGACCGGGGTCGTGATCGGCCCTGTGCCCAGGAGGGAGGACAGGTAGGTGTGTGCCTCGTCGGTGGCGCCCGTGTCGACGAGACCGAGCACGGTATGCAGCCGGTTGGCGAACTCGTGCCGCTGGGTCCGCAGCGCCCGAGCCATCGCTGTGACGGATTCGAGCTGGCGAGCCATCGTGAGCATCTGAGTCTCGTCCCGCAGGGTCACGACCCCGCCGACGGACACCCCGTCGCGCTGGACCCGCACGGCCGTGGCCAGCAGGATCCGATCGTCGATCGTGATCCGCCGCCGCAGCGCTCCGTCCGCCGGGGCGTCGGCCATGAGCACGGTGATCTCATCGGGCACATTGACGAGTTCGTCGTCGGACACGGCGGCCAGTTCGCGGTCGGAATCCCCCGCCGAGGCGGCACGGAGCAGCTCTTTCGCGTTCGAATTGCTCAGGGTCAGCTTCCCGTTCGTATCGAATCCGAGCACCCCGTCGTCGAGGCCGTGGAGCACGGCCCCTTGGTCGCGAGCCATCTCGGCCAGCTCTTCGGGTCCGACGCCGAGCGTCTCCCTCCGCAGCCGGCGCCCGAGCATGACCGATACGACACCGCCGAGCGCCAGGGCGAGCACCGCGACGGTGCCGAGCAGGATGAGTTCGCGGCGGACATCGGCGTCGAGCACGGAGGCGAAGATGCCCACCGAGACCTCACCGACGACGGTCCTGCCGTCCTCATTCGAATAGATCGGAACCTTCGCCCGCACCGTCTCGCCCAGGGTTCCTGATTCGTGGGAGACGTTCTCGCGTCCGGCCAGCGCCTCCTCCGGCGACGTGGAGACCCTGTGTCCGATCTTCGACCGGTCGGGGTGGGTGAGTCGGATGCCGCGGTCGTCGGTGATGACGGCGAAGCTGATGCCCGAGCGGTCGCGCAGATCATCGGTGATCGCCAACATCGAGGTCACGAGCTGCTCATCGGGTTTCTCAGCATGCTCGGCCGAAGCCTGGGTGGCGGCGGCACGGACGTCCGGATCGATCGCCAGCGTGCGGGCAGTGGCCAGCGCCTTCGTCTCGGTCACCTCGGTGACGGTGCGCGCACCCATCCACGCGAACACTCCGGTGACCAGGGCGAGGATCACGATGACGAGCGCGAGCTGAGAGATCAGCACACGACGGGAGAACGAACGATGGGGCCGGGGCACGCGCTCAGCGTAGCCGCGTTTGAGCGCAATGCGCAAAAGGCGCGCAACGATCTAAACGCCATCAGTGCACACAAGCGCGCGCGGCCCGTGATCTGGGCCCTACGGTGTTTCGAGCCTCACATTCGCCTTCGAAGGAGAAGCTCGTGCTTGTCATTCTCGGTTTTGCCATGATCCTCGTCTTCATGACGCTGATCATGACCAAACGACTCTCGCCGATCCTCGCGCTCATCCTCGTGCCCACGATCTTCGGCCTCTTCGCCGGGGCCGGACTGGGCATCGGGGACATGGTCATGGACGCGATCGCCTCGATGTCGTCGACGGCAGCGTTGCTGCTCTTCGCCATCATCTACTTCGGCATCATGATCGACGTCGGCCTCTTCGACAAGCTCGTCGAGTTCATCCTCAAGGTCGCCGGCAACGACCCCGTCAAGGTCGTCCTCGGCACCGCGCTGCTCACCGGTGCCGTGTCTCTCGACGGTGACGGATCGACGACGTTCATCGTCGTCACCGCGGCCATGCTGCCGATCTACCAGCGCCTCGAGATGTCACCCGTGGTGCTCACCTGCGTCGCCGGTCTCATCAACGGCACCCTCAACATCGTCCCGTGGGGCGGCCCGACGGCCCGAGCCTCCTCGGCGCTGCAGATCGACGCGAACGAGATCTTCGTCCCCATGGTCCCCTCCCTGGTGGCGGGCCTGCTCGTGTGCCTCATCTTCGCCTACGTGCTCGGCATCTCCGAACGCCGCCGCCTGGCCAAGAACGGCGTCGCCTGGGTCGAGGACCGCGGTTCGAACCGTCGCAGGGACCTCGTCGGTGCCGTGGCCGGAGCCAGCACGACCGCGGGTTCGTCCGCGGGCACCGGGAACGGTGCGACCGTGGCTGGGCACGGACACGGATCCAACTCGGCCGCCTCGGCGAATGACGGCACCACCACCGAGGCGGCCCCCGCCTCCGCGAACGACACAGACGGATCCGCCGGTTCCGGCACAGGTCTGTCGAACACCGCGCTCGATCCCAACCGCGCGACCCTGCGTCCGAAGCTGTTCTGGTTCAACCTGGCCCTGACCGTGGCCGTGATGGTCCTGCTCATCATCGACATCCTGCCGCTGCCGTACCTGTTCATGATCGGCACCGTCATCGCGCTCATGGTCAACTTCCCGAAGATGAAGGACCAGCAGGAGGAGCTCGCCTCCCATGCGACCGCGATCATCTCCGTCGTGGCCATGGTGATGGCCGCGGGCGTGCTCACCGGCATCATGTCCGGCACCGGAATGGTCGACGCGATGGCCGAATGGCTCGTCGAGGTCATCCCGAACTCGATGGGACCCTATATGGCCGTCATCACCGGCCTGCTGTCGATCCCGATGACGTTCTTCATGAGCAACGACGCCTTCTACTTCGGCATCCTGCCCGTCCTCGCCGAGACCGCCTCCCACTTCGGCATCTCAGCGGCAGATATGGCCCGCGCCTCGATCACCGGCCAGCCCGTGCACATGCAGTCGCCTCTCGTGCCCGCGATCCTGCTGCTTGTGTCCCTGTCCGGCGTCGAGCTCGGCGACCACCACAAGAAGGTGCTGTGGCGCGCGCTCATCGTCGCCCTCGTCATGCTCGCCGTGGGTGTCGCCGTCGGCGTCATCGGAATCGGCTGAGCGGAGGACTGCGATGACTGACCTCTATTCGACCTCACGCCCTCGCTTCCCCGCCCCGTCCCTGCAGGTCACTGCCTCACCGGGCATCGATTCGGCCTCGGCGACCGTGGTCCTGGCGCTGCGTCCGGATGCCTCGGTCCAGGTGCTCGAGCAGGCGATCGCCGCGGCCCGCCGTGAGAACGCCGCGGTGCAGGCGGTCGTGTTCGGCACGGATACGACGACGGCTCCGTCGACGTCGTCCCTGTCCGAATGCACCAAGTTGGGTGCTGCCCTCGCCGAGGCGGGGCTCGAGTATGCCGTGCACCGCTCCGGTCCCGATCCGGCCGAGCAGATCCTCAGTCTCGCCGAGGATCACGATGCCGCACTCATCGTCATGAGCACAAAGCGACGCTCGCCCGTGGTGAAGCTGCTGCTCGGGTCGAGTGCGCAGCAGGTCATCCTCGAGGCCGAGTGCCCGGTGCTGTTGGTCAAGTAGAAGTACGGGACCGGACACGGTGGTGCTCGCCTCCAGTCGCGGGGGTCGACGAGTTCTTTGAGCTCGCGCAGCCCTCGCCTGCCCGGCTGCGGACCCCACGCATCAACCTCGTCCCAGACCGGAGCCGGCGCTTCGATCAAGCGAGCGTCAAAGCGGATACGCGTAAGCTGTGCATTTCGCCTGCTAAACAGTCCAAACTAATGGTTCTAGACTGAGCCGTTGGCCTGCGCCCATGTCGAGCCTGGACAGGCGCTTTTTGATTTGTTTGTCGGAACACCATGAACTTTCATCACCGTTTTCGGGCTGGCCGCGGGCCCAAAGGACACACGACATCGATTTCCGATTCCAGCAGGGGGTCTTAGCAGTTAAACTTGAAAGAAAGTACCAGACTGGCACCGTACTACAGACCTAAAACTCTGGTTTGGATCTTTCAAATTGCACGGTTGCATTTCTGTTCTGCAGCTAGCCCGGAGGAGTGGCGATGTCCGATCCCATCGGAGCCAACCAACTGTTGTCGTTAAGCACTACGAGTCCCGAACTATTCTTCAGCCGTGTGACGATAGTGCTCCTCATTGCCGGGGCGTGCATTATCGGACTGCTCATCATTTGCATGGTGTGGTCCAGAATTGGCAGAAGCCGGACCCGAGCAAAGGGTGCGCTTCCTGCGCCCGAACTCGCCACTTTGAGAGAGGAACTCGTCGACGCTGTCGGTGTGGCTTCCCAGACGCAAGGAGCACACGTCTCATTGCGCGGGTTCTGGAAAGATAGGGGCCTGACTTCAGCCCAGAAGTTTGTAGTCCTCGATGATCTGCTTCAACGTCAAGTGTTTTACCGAGCCTATTCGAACGACAAGGTCATCTCGTTCTTCCAGTCACTGCGCTGGGATTGGTTAAATCGCCCGGTGAGCTACGTACGACTTAGCGACCAACATTGGACCAAGCTTGCCACTGGAACTTCACCCGGGATCGTAGCAGGCAAGGGAGCCATCGTTGTGCAGGATTCCCCTGGCGCCGGGGTGATGTCCCGCAGTCCACATTCCACCCAAAACACCAGTGTGGAATTCAGCCCCCAATTGGTCTATGACGTCGCAGAGGCATTGCGCAGTGATTCCAAAGCCCTGGTGCCGGACCACCCCTTGGCATTGACAGCGGAAGACTTCGCGAGACAGCTAGAGCTATACGCGAAACGATCCGAATGGGAGAACGCTAAGGCGACGCTTGCTGAAGTGATGACTTTTGCGGCAAACTCAGCTGGCTTGTGGGCTTCAACTTTGGCAATTCTTGCTTCAGGTTAGCCAGGATCAGGAAACCCAAGAAACCTCATTCCTATGTCCGCAATGGGCTATTCTCGGAAGTTGGAAATCAGTGCCAGCCTCCAATTCCTGCATATAACAACTACACTGGCCGAGTGCACCCGGTTGGGGGCCGCCCTCGCCGAGGCGGGGCTCGAGTATGCCGTCCACCGCTCCGGTCCCGATCCGGCCGAGCAGATCCTCGGTCTCGCCGACGATCACGATGCCGCGCTCATCGTCATGAGCACGAAGCGACGTTCCCCTGTGGTGAAGCTGCTGCTCGGCTCAAGTGCGCAGCAGGTCATCCTCGAGGCCGAGTGCCCGGTGCTGTTGGTCAAGTAGAAGATCGGAGCCGTCGCCAGCCGCGCGGCCCCGGTGGCGCGGCCCCGGTGCCGCGACGCTAGATTCCGGCGATCCCGCGGCCCGGAGCCAGGATTCCTCGCGGGTCGACCAGTTTCTTGATCTCGCGCAGACCCGCCTGCCCCGGCTGCGGACCCCAAGCGTCCACCTCGTCCCAGACAGGTGCGGGTGCGTGGATCAGCCGGGCGGCGATGACATGCAGGCCGAAGGTGCGCAGATGTTCGAGGACCACGCGGGTGGCCACTCCCGGTTCGGATTCCGGTGCGCCGATGCCCAGTTCGAACGTGCCCGTCGCACTGCCGCGCAGCTGCAGCGGATAGCCGATCGTCGTCTCCAGTCGGGCGACGGCATCGATGAGCGTCGGAATGAAACTCGGCGCCACGGACAGCCCGATGGTCGCGGCCAGCCGCGTTCGGCGACTCCACCATTCCGGCTCCCCGCACAGGGTCGAACCAGGGATCCGATCGACGAGGTGGCCCGCCTCGGCCTCGACTTCGTCGGTCTGCCCTTCGATGAGGACCACCGTCGCCGCTGGCGAACCGGGTGGGCGCTCGATGACGACCGCGTCCGGGGCTCTGCGGGCGATGAGGAGAGCAGCGGCCGCCTCGGTGCCGGGGATCCATACGAATCTCTGCGCTGCGGGACGCTCGGTCAGACGGATCTCGGCCTCGGCGATGATCGCTCGGGTTCCCCAGGATCCGGTGACGAGTCCGGGCAGATCGCGGTCGCCCAGGTCCCGGTGGAGCCCGTGAGAAGTGCGGGCGATGGTCCCGTCGGCTCCGACGACGGTCACGGATTCCACGGTCTCGGCCAGGCGAGGGCGGCGCACACTGCGGGGGCCGGTGGCCGCGGTGGAGATCATTCCGCCCAGGGTGGCGCCGGCTTCGATGCGGTCGGCGGGAAGGTCGCCGAGGAGCTCCCGACCCGACTGTGCGGCGAACCTGGTCAGGGCGCTGATCCGGGTGCCGGCTCCGGCACGGATGGTGCCGCCGCGAGGGTCGGCCGCCTCGGCGATGGATGTCAGGTCGATGAGGAGTCCCGGAGTGGACGCGGGCGGATGATCGTCGAAGGCGGTGCCGCCGCCGAACACGGCCACGGTGCGGTGCTCGGCATGGGCACGGGCCATGAGTTCGGAGAGTTCGGCAATGCTTGAGGGGCTGGCCAGTCGGGGCAGTTCGTCTGTGGTCAGGCTCATCCCCACCTCCGTAGATCCATCCGTCGTCGGCGCCTCCCACCTGCGGGTCGAGCTGGAGCCCTCACGTGGGTGTGTATGTCGAGCTTAGCGAAGAACGCCCCCGAAATCGGTGCTCAAGGCACAGATTTCGGGGGCGTTCGGCTTCGTCAGCGAGTGCCGATCACGGCATGCGGGCGTAGGCCGGCAGGGTGAGGAAGTCGACGTACTCGGGATCGAGGGCGACCGAGACGAAGGTGTCGGTGGCGTCCTTCCAGCCTGCGTCGTCACCGGGCAGCTTGGCGACCTCCTCGGCGACGATGCGCTCCACGAGCTCCTTCGTCACCTTCTCACCGGAGTCCAGGGTGATTCCGGCGTCCAGCCACTGCCACACCTGGGAGCGCGAGATCTCGGCGGTCGCGGCGTCCTCCATGAGTCCGTTGATGGCGACAGCACCGTTGCCTTCGAGCCAGGCGCGCAGGTACTGGATGCCGACGGACACGTTGGTGCGCAGGCCCGCCTCGGTCATCGCACCCGGAGTCGACTTCACGTCGAGCAGATCGGCAGCGGTGACATTGACGTCTTCGCGCTTGTTGTCGATCTGGTTCGGCTTGTCGCCGAGGGTCTCGGTGAAGACCTCCTTGCAGAGGGCGACCATTCCGGGGTGAGCGACCCAGGAGCCGTCGAAGCCGTTGGAGGCCTCACGCGACTTGTCCTCACGCACCTTGTCGAAGGCGGCCTTGTTCGCGGCTTCGTCCTTCGAGGGGACGAATGCGGACATTCCGCCGATGGCATGCGCCCCGCGCTTGTGGCAGGTGCGCACGAGCAGTTCGGTGTAGGCGCGCATGAACGGCACCGTCATCGTCACGTCCGAACGGTCCGGCAGCAGGAAGTCGGAGCCGCGGGAGCGGAAGTTCTTGATCACGGAGAAGATGTAGTCCCAGCGGCCGGCGTTGAGTCCGGCGGAGTGCTCGCGCAGCTCGTAGAGGATCTCCTCCATCTCGAAAGCCGCGGTGTAGGTCTCGATGAGCACGGTGGCGCGGATGGTGCCGCGGGCCAGGCCGAAGGCATCCTCGGCGTGTTCGAAGACCTGGTTCCACAGGCGGGCCTCGAGATGGGACTCCATCTTCGCGAGGTAGAAGTAGGGGCCGCGGCCCTTCTCGATCTGGATCTGACCGGCGGTCGAGAAGTAGAGCGCGAAGTCGACGAGCGAACCGGAGGTCTCCTCACCGTCGATGAGGATGTGCTTCTCCGGCATGTGCCAGCCGCGGGGACGCACGACGATGGTCGGCAGCTCCTCGTCGGGGGCGAGCTTGTATTCCTTGCCCTCGGGCGAGGTGAAGTCGATGTCGCGGTTGAGCGAGTCGAGCAGGTTGATCTGGCCCTCGATGACCGAGTCCCACTGCGGGGTGTTCGCGTCTTCCTGGTCGGCCAGCCACACCTTCGCGCCGGAGTTGAGCGCGTTGATCGTCATCTTCTTGTAGGTGGGGCCGGTGACCTCGACGCGGCGGTCTTCGAGACCGGGTGCCGGGGGTGCGACCTGCCAGGAGGGATCGTTGCGGATCTCCGCGGTCTCGGGGAGGAAGTCGAGGTCCTTGCCCGCGGCGATTTCGGCCTGGCGTTCCTTGCGAGCCTCGAGGCGCTCGAGGCGGTCGCCGTTGAACTTCCGGTGCAGATCGACGATGAGCTCAAGCGCCTTGGGCGTGAGGACCTTCTCAGCCCCGTCCGGCAGCTCACCGGTGATCTCCATCCCGGCGGGGATGTCCAGGTTTTCGATATGAGCGGTCATCGATGGTTCTCCTTAGTCAGCACATCGGTGCTGCGTCCTTATCCACATCTGGTGATGCGATATGTTCGCTGGTCAACGGGGTTTTGACTGCGAAACTTTCACATTGTGAAAATGTTTGTTCACACAACGAAAGAATATGAGGTGATGCACGTCTCGTCAAACCATATCCTGCATTCGAGACGGTGTGGTCATTGACTCTGATCAGGCGGCTGGGGAGGATAAGGGGAACATCTCTCATGGACTCGCCGAGGCGGCCCATCGTCACCGACCACCGCTGGTTCTCGGTCGGCTGAGGAAGATCGTCGCACCAGGTCGGTTTCTTGGAACGATGCGGCAAGGACGCCGCGGATCGGACTCATGGTGGACAACCTCGCTGTTGCAGCTCTCCTGGCCCTCTCCCCCATCCTCTTGGCCGGAATCCTTCTCATCGGATTCCGCTGGCCCGCGAAATACGCCATGCCTGTCGGACTGATAGCCGCGGCGCTCGTGGCGAATTTCGCGTGGAAGATCGAGTGGGTGACGATCGGCGCCTCGGTCGTCCAGGGCCTCCTCGTCGCGATCGGCCTGCTGTGGATCGTCTTCGGGGCGCTTCTGCTGTTGGCCACGATCACCCGGTCCGGAGCGATCGAGACGATCCGCGCCGGCTTCATCGCGATCTCCCCGGACCGGCGGGTGCAGGTCATCATCGTCGCCTGGCTCTTCGGCTCGTTCATCGAGGGCGCCGCTGGCTTCGGCACTCCGGCCGCCGTGGTCGCCCCGCTCATGCTGGCCCTCGGCTTCCCCGCGATCGCCGCGGTGCTCGCCGGTCTCATCATCCAGTCGACGCCGGTGAGCTTCGGCGCCGTCGGCACTCCGATGGTGCTGGGCATCGGCTCCGGTCTGGCGCAGGAGGACGGGTCGATGTCGGCCGACGTCGCCGAACGTGCCGGTCAGCTCGGCCTCGGCCAGGCCGAATTCGTCGCTCACACCGCCACGCAGGTCGCGCTCATCCACGCCTGCTGCGGCATCCTCATCCCGCTGCTGCTCTCGTGCCTGATGACGGGATTCTTCGGTGCCAACCGGCGCTTCGCCGACGGCCTGGCCATCGCCCCGTTCGCGATCTATGCGGCCCTGGCGATGATCGTGCCCTACCTCATCGTGGCCAATGTGCTCGGACCGGAGTTCCCGTCTCTGCTCGGCGGGCTCATCGGTCTGGCCATCGTCGTGACGACCTCGCGGATGGGCTTCCTCATGCCGAAGAAGACCTGGGACTTCGCACCGCGCGAGAAGTGGCCGGCCTTCTGGATGGGCACCGTCGACCCGAACAAGGAGAAGGCGCAGCTGACCAAGAAGATGTCGCTGCCCCGGGCGTGGTCGCCCTATCTCATCGTCGTCGCCCTGCTGCTCATCACGCGCAATGTGCCCGCGATTAAGGAGTTCCTCAACGGTCCGGCCGTGATCAAGATCGACAACATCTTCGGCACCCCGATCAGCCAGAACATGGATCTGCTGTGGTCGCCCGGAGCGATCTTCGTCCTCGCCTGCGGGCTGACGTACTTCATCCACCGGATGACGAAGAAGCAGATCGCAGGCTCGTGGCAGATCGCCGGTTCGCAGATCGCCGGCGCGGCCGTTGCCCTGCTGTGTTCCCTGCCGCTGGTGCGCGTGTTCATCAACTCCGGCGCCGACTACAACGGCGCCGGCTTGGAGTCGATGCCGGTCACCCTCGCCGAGGCGGCTGCCAGTTCCGTGGGCGACGCCTGGCCGTTGTTCGCCCCGTTCGTCGGGGCCCTGGGTGCCTTCGTCGCCGGGTCGAACACCGTCTCGAACGTCATGTTCTCGCAGTTCCAGTTCTCCACCGGCACCGCGATCGGTGCCGCCAGCCCTGAGACCGTGGTCGCGGCTCAGGCGGTCGGCGGCGCCGCTGGAAATATGGTGGCCGTGCACAACGTCGTAGCCGCCTCGGCGACGGTGGGACTCATCGGTCGGGAAGGCGAGCTCATCCGGCGGACCTCGATCCCGATGCTCGTGTATTCGCTGGCCGCGGGTGCCCTGGCGTTCATCGGACTCAACGGGCTGGGCTTCAACGCGGGCACCGTCGTCCTCACTGCGATCATCATCGGGCTCGCCGTCGTCGTGGTGATGGTCCGCCGCTCGCCGGGCAAGCCGCTGCCGGGCCTTGAGGCAGGAGCTGGCGGCGCAGCCATGGCCGACGGGATTGCCGAAGGCGCCGACGGGCACTCGGCTCGCGGCGGCGGCTCTGACATCGACGATGACGAACCGGAGCCCACCGCTCGCGCTTGACGCTCCCGCCCGCGCGAATTGTCCCCCGCGCCAGGTGTCATCGCCTTTTTGCGCGGGAGTCATCGCCTTTTGATCCACGCATTGGGTTCAAACCCGATGTGCCGATCAAAAGGCGATTCGCTCAGAACGCGACAACGCCCGCAGAGCCTCACGAGGAGGCATCTGCGGGCGTTCGCAGTTTCGTCGGGCAAGAGACCGACGACGGAGCCGCTCGAAAGCGGAGTCTCAGACGATGACGACCATGGGGACGATCATCGGCTTACGGCGCAGCTTCGACGACACCCAGCGGCCGATGGTGCGGCGCACCACCTGCTGGAGCTGGTACTGATCGGTGGTGCCGTCACGCAGGGCATCCTCGACGGCCTTCTGGACCTTCGGGACGATCGAGTCGAAGACGTCATCGGACTCGGCCACACCGCGGGCGTGGATCTCGGGACCGGCGATGAGCGACTTCGTCTGCGAGTTCACGGCCATGAAGATCGTCACGAAGCCCTCACCGGACAGG
The DNA here is from genome assembly GCF_057766545.1 of Brevibacterium sp. MGP-B1. Classification (NCBI taxonomy): domain Bacteria; kingdom Bacillati; phylum Actinomycetota; class Actinomycetes; order Micrococcales; family Brevibacteriaceae; genus Brevibacterium; species Brevibacterium sp. MGP-B1. Next base: position 1,829,780 of record NZ_CM173407.1, read on the forward strand.
ACCAAGCGATCCTTGAGGTCCGCCTCGGTGATCTCACCGACCGAGGAACCGTCGACGAAGACGTAGTTGCAGTCGACGGCGCCGACGACCTCGGCGTGACCGTCCTTGAGGTCGACGACCCAGCCGTCATCGGCCAGGACGATGTTGTTCGGGTCGACTCCGGTCGCCTCGGCGTGGCGGGCGTTGGCCAGCAGGTGGCGCCATTCGCCGTGGACGGGCATGACGCCGCGGGGCTTGACGATGTTGTAGCAGTAGAGCAGCTCGCCGCCGGAGGCGTGGCCGGACACGTGGATCTTCGCGTCGGCCTTCGAGATGACACGAGCGCCGAGCTTCATCAGGCCGTTGATGACCTTGAACACGGAGTTCTCGTTGCCGGGGATGAGCGAGGAGGCGAGGATGACGGTGTCGCCGTCGCCGACGTCGACGCGGTGGCTGCGGTTGGCCATGCGGGACAGGGCGGCCATCGGCTCCCCCTGGGAGCCGGTGCACATGAGGACGATCTGGTCCTCGGGGTAGTCGTCGACCTTCTTGATGTCGATGAGCGTTCCGGCCGGCACGTTGAGGTAGCCGAGATCCTCGGCGATCTTCATATTGCGCACCATGGAGCGGCCGACGAGGGCTACCTTGCGACCATGGGCGGTGGCGGCGTTGAGCACCTGCTGCACACGGTGGACGTGGGAGGAGAACGAGGCGACGATGATGCGCCGTTCGGCGGTGCCGAAGAGGTTCTCGAGCACGGGCCCGATGTCCTTCTCCAGCGCGGTGAAGCCGGGGACCTCGGCGTTCGTCGAGTCCGTCATGAACAGGTCCACGCCCTCTTCGCCGAGGCGGGCGAAGGCGCGGAGGTCGGTGATGCGGCCGTCGAGCGGCAGCTGGTCCATCTTGAAGTCACCGGTGTGCAGGATGTTTCCGGCGCCGGTGCGGATGAACACGGCCAGGGCGTCGGGGATCGAGTGGTTGACGGCGACGAATTCGAGGTCGAAGGGACCGAGCTGGTCGACGTCGTCTTCCTTCACCACGCGGGTGATGGGCTTGATGCGGTGCTCTTTGAGCTTGGCTTCGATGAGCGCGATCGTCAGCTGCGAACCGAGGATCGGGATGTCGCCCTTGCGACGCAGCAGGTAGGGAACGGCACCGATGTGGTCTTCGTGGCCGTGGGTGAGCACGAGGCCGATGATGTCATCGAGGCGGTCATCCAGATAGGAGAAGTCGGGGAGGATGAGGTCGACGCCGGGCTGGTCCTCTTCTGGGAAGAGCACACCGCAGTCGACGATGAGGAGTTTGCCGTGGTATTCGAAGACGGTCATATTGCGGCCGACTTCGCCGAGTCCGCCGAGCGCGACGATGCGGACGGCTTCTTTGTCCATCTTCGGCGGGAGGGACAGTTCTTGGGTCAATGCATTATTCACTGAGGTAACCACTCCTGGTCAATTGGGCGGCGACGAACGCCATCTGCTCCTCATCAGCTGGGAGCAGCGGCATACGCACGTCGCGGTTGTCGAGTATTCCTTGGGCCTGCAGAGCGGCCTTCGCCGAGATCACTCCCGGCATGTGGTTCATGAGCGCATCCACCACGTCCGCGGTGTCGCGGGAAAGGGTGCGTGCGGTGTTGAGGTCGTTGTTCGCCACTGCGGAGACCATGGCGGCGAACCGGTCCGAGCAGACATGTCCGGCCACGGACACGAGTCCGAGCGCGCCGAGGGACAGCAGCGGCAGGTTGAGGGCGTCCTCGCCGGAGTAGTACACGAGCGAGGAGTTGTTCATCACGAACGAGGAGGCGAAAAGGTCGCCCTTGGCGTCCTTGACCGCGAGGATGTTCGGGTGGTCCGAGAGTCGCAGCAGGGTGTCCGTGATGATCGGGGCACCGGCACGGCCGGGAATGTCATAGAGCATGACCGGCAGGTCGGTGGAGTCGGCGGCCGCGCGCATATGGGCTTCGATCGCCGGTTGGGTCGGCTTCGAATAGTACGGGGTGACGAGCAGGATCCCGTCGGCTCCGGCATCGGCCGAACGGCGGGAGAGGTCGATGGTGTGTGCGGTGACGTTGTTGCCGGTGCCGGCGACGATCTTCGCCCGCTTGCCGATGACACCGCGGACGACGCGGATGAGTTCGACCTTCTCATCGTCGGTCGTCGTGGGAGATTCGCCGGTGGTGCCGGAGACGACGAGCATGTCGTTGCCGAGTTCGACGAGGTGGTTCGCCACCTTCTCCACGGACGCATAGTCGATGCTGCCGTCGCGCTTGAATGGAGTCACCATTGCCGTGCCGACGGAACCGAACGCGTCAATGGCAGTCGCTGCTGCCTGGTCACCGAGAATCGCCATAGAACCAGGATAGCGCCCACGTCCTCCCATGAGTGCAGTGGTCCACCCGCGTTGCGGGTGTCGTTCGCCTCGCCTGCGGTGCCCGTGCGGTCATGTTGAGAGACGGATCACACCTGCAGCCGCTCGATCGTCTACTCTTGAGCCCTGCCCGCCACCGAAACAAAGGAGTTTTCGATGACCCGCACCCGCATCCGCGATTTCCATGATGATGACCTCGACGGAATCATCCGTCTCTTCGAAGCCGCCGTCCCAGAATCCGAGGCCGCTCCCCCGCTCTATCCGCTCTCCGAGGTGTTGGCCGCCTGCCAGCGCAATCAGGCCGTCGTGGCCGTCCGCGATGAGGAGATCGTCGGTGCCGCCGTCGGCCGCGCCGCCCACGGTCAGGGAGTTCTCGTGTTCTTCCACGTCCTGGAGGCTGTGCGAGCCGATCCTGAGCAGGGCACCCGCGCCGAGGCGGGACTGCTGGATGCGCTCGAACGACGCCTCATGCCGCTGGGCTTGGAGAAGCTGTCGATGCTCATTCCCGCCGGCACCTCGGCCTGCGATGGTCTGGTGGCCAACGGTTTCGAGACCCGGTCCGGGCTGAAGTACGTCGAGCGGCACTTGCCCGTCCAACGTCGTGAGCTCGACCGGCTCAAAACGGTCGGGGGACGGATTCTGCCCCGCCACCTCTGGGATGGGGTGAGCGGAATGCAGGAGGAGAAGGACATGCTCGAGGACCGCCTCGTCGTGCCCTTGGCCGAACCGGACCTCGCCGATCATTTCGGGGTCGTGCCGCCTCGGGCGGTGATGCTCTTCGGTCCGCCGGGGACGGGGAAGACGACGTTCGCGAAGGCAGTGGCGTCGCGGTTGGACTGGCCGTTCGTCGAGGTGTTCCCGTCGCGTCTGTCCGGTGAGCCCGGCGGTGTGGCCGCGGGTCTGCGCACAACGTTCGAGCAGATCAATGAACTCGAGCATGCTGTGGTGTTCATCGATGAGGTCGAGGAGATCGCGTCGAAGCGCGGAGGTGAGCCGCCGTCGCCGACGCAGGGGGTGACGAATGAGCTGCTCAAGCAGGTTGCGGAGTTCCGGGACCGGGAGGGCCGGCTGCTCATCTGCGCAACGAACTTCGTCCGTGCCCTCGATGCGGCGTTCCTGCGTCATGGGCGCTTCGACTACGTCATCCCCATCGGGCTGCCCGATGCCACCGCCAGGGAGGCGATCTGGTCGCGCTACATTCCCGAGCACACGATCAACGGTGTCGATCTCGATGTGCTCGTCGATGCCAGTGACGGTCTGACCCCGGCCGATATCGAATACGCGGCCCGGCGTGCTTCGCAGGAAGCTCTGGCGTCATCGCTGCGACAGCAGCACGTCGACATCGCTTCGCGGACCGATGTGCTCTCGACCGACGACTATCTCGAGGCGCTGCGGGCGACGCGGGCGACAGTGTCCGAGGAGACGGCTCGGGAGTTCGGCGAGGACGTGGAGGCGATCGCGCGGCTGTGAGGCGGGCCGGGCTATGACCGGACCGGATTGTGCGGACCCGAATGCGTCGCAGCGGCGCCCGGACTCCCACCGCTCAACAGGCCGTCCGCAGTCGCGCCGAGGATGCGTGCCATCGTCGTCGGCTCGGGTCCGTGTCCGGCGACGGCGGCGAGGTCGAAGCCGTCGATGATGGCAATGAACGTATCGACCACCTCGGTGACGGTGAGCCCGTAGAGGGTGAAGTCTCCGGTCCTGATGCCGTCGTCGATGATGCGTGAGAACAGGCTGCGCCACCCTTCGAAGACGGAATCGACGCAAACCTTCAGGCTCGCGTGAGTGCGTGCCGCGGTGACGAGCTCGATCCAGATCCGCGACCGCTGTGCGTGGTTGCCGACCTCGTGGACAGCGGTGAAGGCCGCGTGCAGGCGGGACCGAGGCGAACTGGCGTCTGTCCCTTCGCCTGTGGTCCTGGCATTATGGTTCGCCATGTCCGCGATGTCCTTGAGCACGGCATTGCTGTGGGTAGTGAACGCCTCGGCGAGCAGGGCATCGCGTGACCCGAAGTAGTACTGCACCGTCCCGACCGACATGCCGACCGCTTTCGCCACATCGGCCATGCGCACAGCCGTGGGGCCTCGGTCGACGATCTGGTCGAGGGTGGCCGCGATGATCGCCGCCTTCTTCGCCTCGGCTTGCTCGGGCGGTTGGGCCGGACGCGGGCTCACGCCGTGCCCGGTGTTCGTCGTTCGGCCAGAGCGGTGGCCGCGGTCAGCCCTTCGTACACGGCCTCTTCGACCGTGCGCGGGGCCAGGGCGTCGCCGATCACCGTCACCGAGGCGGCCCCGAAGTCGAGGTCGATCGGAACAGAGCGTGGTGCTCCGGAGACGATCGTCGCGGCGACACCGTCGACCTCGTGGACGACTTCGCAGAGAGTGGACTGCAGGTACCCGGTATCGACATCGACCCCGACGAGGCGCACGTCGTTGACGAACTCGATCCGACCGGTCCGCAGCGCTTGGGACACGAGCAGGGTGCGCGTGTACTGCTGGATCGCGGCACCGGCGAAGTTCGCCGCCGTCGCCAAGCTCACGTGCCGCCCGGCCTCGGCCAGCCGCAGTGCGATGCCGAGTCCGATCCAATCGCCCTTCCAGTCCGTGACGAGCACGCGGCCGGCCGGCAGGTCCGGGGACTCCCGCAGATAGTCGCGAGCCCCGATGACGAGCGCCTCGTCGGCGATCTCGAGGGCGGGCATGCGCTGTTCGGCTCCCGCGGCGATGATGACGTGGTCGGGGGCCACCTCGGTGATGAGGTCCTGGGTGGCAGGTACGGAGGTGCGGATGTCCACGCCGGCGCGGGCCGCCTCGGCGGAAAGATTCGTCGCCGCTCCCCCGAATTCGGACCGATACGGCAATTCCTGGGCCAGCAGCACCGCCCCGCCGAGGTGGGGCTCCTTCTCGCACAGAACGACGTCATCGCCCTGTTCGGCAGCGACCGCGGCAGCCTTGAGTCCGGCCGGTCCCCCGCCGATGACGAGGATCTTGCGTCGGGTGCGCACCGTCGGTCTGGGCAGGAAGGTGAGTTCCCTGCCGGATTCGGGGTATTGGATGCACGAGATCGGCACGCCCTGTTGGAAGTGGCCGATGCAGGCTTGGTTGCAGCCGATGCAGGCGCGGATCTCGTCGACCTTGTCGGATTCGGACTTGTTCGCGATTTCGGGATCGCAGATCATCGCGCGGGTCATGATCGCCATATCGGTGCGGCCCTCGGCGATCGCGACTTCGGCTTCGTGGGGTTGGTTGATGCGGCCGGCGACCATGACGGTCTTGTCGGTGATCTTCTTGACCTGCTCGGACAGGTTCGCGGCGTAGCCGGGGTCGATCTGCATCGAGGGCACGATGTGGACGGCGCCCTGCAGGGTTGAGGAATCGCCGGCGGTAATCGAGAAGTAGTCGAGGCAGTCGACGCCGTCGGTGGTCAGGGAGTCGAGGTGTTCGATGAGGTCGAGGATCTCGGTGGCGACGAGGCCGTCCTCGGTCTTCTCCTCACCGGAGATCCGCACGCCCACCACGACGTCAGGGCCGACTGACTGACGGACGGTCTGGGCCACCTCGGTGAGGAAACGGCGACGGTTCTCCGGGCTGCCGCCGTAGTCGTCGGTGCGGGTGTTGACGGAGGGGTTGAAGAATTGGATGGGCAGGTAGCCGTGGCTGGCGACGATCTCGACGCCGTCGATTCCGGAGTCGGCGATGCGTTTCGCGGCATGTCCGTAGCCGGCGATGATGTCTCTGACCTCAGCGGTGGTCAGAGACTCGGGGACGACTTTGAAGCGTTCCTGCGGTTCGTCGCTCGGGGCCTTGGCCCGTGGTGCCATGCCGCGCTCGCCGTCCATGACTTCTCGGCCGGGGTGGAAGAGCTGGGCGAAGATCGTTGCTCCGTGGCGGTGGACCGCCTCGGCGACGTTTTGGTAACCGGGGACGGAGGATTCGTCGGTGGCCATGAGGACGTGGCTGGTGTAGCGGGCGGTTTCGTGGACGCCGGAGACCTGGAGGACGATGAGTCCGGCTCCGCCTTTCGCGCGGGCCTCATGGTAGGCGACGAGGTCGTCGCCGATGTGGCCGTGATCGTCGAGGACGGTGTCATGTCCGGAGGAGACGATGCGGTTGCGGATCGTTGTGGAGCCGATGGTGATGGGTTCGAAGAGGTGCGGGAACAACTGAGACATGATCGTCCTTGATCAGATCGTCGGATGGGGCTGGGCGGCCGCCCCTCGATGGGGCTGCCTCAGTTATTCATATCACCGTATGACGAACGGCGGCAAGGGTGGCTCAGGTCAATCGACTGCCTCGCTGGCTTTCTGCAGTTACCCTGAAGCTATGCCTGACGCCTGTTTTTCACATCCCCGGCTAGCCCAGGTCTATGACCCACTTGATCCTGACCGATCGGACCTGGACATGTATGTGAACCTGGCAACCGAATTCGGAGCGAAAACTGTGCTCGACGTGGGGTGCGGCACCGGGGAGTTCATCGCTCGGCTCGTCGACATGGAAGTCAGTGCTCTCGGCGTCGATCCGGCTGCAGCATCCTTGCAGGTCGCACAGTCAAAACTGAAACCCGGTTCGGCAGAGCTTGTCATCGGTACAGCTTCCGACTTGGCCGACGACAACGCCCGGAGGCACTCCTTCGATATGGCGACGATGACCGCGAATGTCGCACAGGTCTTCCTCGACGACGAAGAGTGGCTTTCCACACTGCGAGCAATCCGGTTGTGCCTTCGTACCGGTGGAAGGCTGGTGTTCGAAATACGCAATCCAGCGGACCGGGCCTGGGAGCGGTGGACCAAAGAAGCCACTCACCGCACAGTCGAACTCGGGGATGTGGGCGTGGTCGAGGAATGGATCGAGACGAGGAATGTGGTAGGTGAGTTCGTCACCTTCGTTTCACCAACGATCTTCCACCTTGACGGGGAACGCATCGATTCGACGTCCACACTGCGGTTCAGACCAAAATCTGTGCTCGAACAGACTTTATCGGAAACAGGATTCACCAAGGTCGAGGTGCACGATCTCCCCTACGCTCCCGGCCGCGGATGGCTGTTCATCGCCACGGCCGGTTCCTGATGATTCCGACAGTGACATTCGGATCGTCACACTTCGCAAATCTGCGCATCACAGCTGATCGCCGGAGACCGCGAAGGTGTCGCAGCTGTTCAGCCCCTCGTTGTATCCGGTGGTGAACCATTTCTGGCGCTGCTTGCTCGAGCCGTGGGTGAAGGATTCCGGATTGACGAAGCCGGACTGCTCCTGGATGTGGTCGTCGCCGACGACGAAGGCCGCGTTGAGGGCGTCGTCGAGCTGTTCCTTCGAAGGCTCTTCGAGGTACGGGGTGCCGTTGTCGTCGGTGAGAGTGGTGACCTTGCCCAGCCAGGCGCCTGCGTAGCAGTCGGCTTGGAGTTCGGTGCGCACGCCGTTGCTCTCCGGACCGGTGCCGTTGTTGGGGTGCTCGCTCATCACGCCGGTGATGTTCTGGATGTGGTGGCCCCATTCGTGGCCGACGATGTAGAGCTGGGCGAGTTCATCGGCCGAGGCACCGTACTGCTGGCGCAGAATGTCGAAGAAGCTCGGATCGATGTAGACGCCCTGATCGGCCGGGCAGTAGAAGGGCCCGACCTGGTTCGATGCGGTCCCGCAGCCGGTCGAGGTCTGACCGTCGACCAGTGTCATCGCCGGCGGTTCGTAGCCGTCGACCTTCTGTGCCCAGTAGTCGTCGAGAACGACCTGTGCTCCGGCCATTCGGCAGTCGATGTTCGTGTTCGCGTCCTCACCCGTATCGCAATGGGACATGCTCGTCCCGCTCGATTGGTTCTGGCCGCCGTCGTCAGGGGTGATTCCGCCCATCAGTCCGGTGACATCAACGCCGAGCAGCGGTCCGATGAGGAAGACGAGCAGGCCGACGATGCCCACGCCGCCACCGCCGACGATCGCGGTGTTGCGACCGCGTTTGCTCGTCCTGTTGCCGCTGATATCGGCGTTCGGGTTGAAGGTCATGGCATAAAGATACCCCGGGAGAGTACGTGGGAGGGCGCGCAGAAGTGAAGTCGTGTGAGAATCGTTCCATGAGCTCTCACCCGGCGGAACCTCACCGAGCGCACGACGCGGACTCCACGGCCACCTCGGCGAGGGTTGCGCGTCGGCTCAGCCCCGATGGTCGACTCGTCGGACTCGATGTCGCCCGCGGGATCGCGCTCTTGACGATGATGGTCACGCACATCTTCGCGCTCGGCGACGAGACGGGGATGCCGACCTGGGCGGCGGTCTTCGCCGGGCGCGCCTCGGCGCTGTTCGCGGTCCTCGCTGGCTGTTCCCTGGTCCTCTCGACCCGATCGCGGATGGCGGTGTCGGGGCGGTTGCGCGATGCGGCACCGAGCGTGCTCATCCGGGCGGCGGCCATCGTCCTCATCGGACTGTGCCTGGGGTCGATCTCCGGACTGCTCGCGGTCATCCTCGTCAACTACGGGATCATGTTCGCCCTCGCACTGTTCTTCCTGCGTCTGCGCGCGGGGGCGCTGTTCGCGATCGCCGGGGTCTGGATGGTCCTCTCCCCCGTCGTGTCGATGTGGGTGCGCTCGACGTTCCTCCTCGAACCGAGCTACCTGCCGATGGGCTTCTTCGACTTCGCGACGCCGGGGACGATGCTCGCCGACCTCTTCCTCACCGGCTATTACCCGGTGCTCCAGTGGCTGTCGTACATTCTGCTCGGCATGGCCGTGGCGAAGCTCGACATCGGACGCCACCTACTCGCGCTGTTCACCGCCGGACTCGGGCTCTTCGTCGTCGGTCGCGGTGCTTCGTGGCTTCTGCTCAATGCCTTCGGCGGTGATGCCGCGCTCGTGGAGGTTTCGCAGATGTGGGGCACGGATCTCACGGCAGCCCTGTTCACCGGCAGCTACGGGGTGACTCCGGCGACGTCGTGGTGGTGGCTGGCGATCGCGGGACCGCATTCGGGGACGCCGTTCGATCTGCTCTCCACGGGTGGAACCGCGGTGATGACGATCGCCGCCGGCCAGGCCGCTGCAGTGCTCTTGGGTCGCCAGTCATGGGTGCTCGCGCCGCTGTCGGCGCCGGGATCGATGCCGTTGAGCGTGTATTCGGCGCACGTCGTGCTGTTGGAGATCACGAGGTCTCAGATCGTCGGCAATCCGATGGAGGAATCCGCAACGACGGGCGAGCAGACTCTCGAGTTCGTCATCCACGCTCTCACGTTCGTGCTGCTGCCTCTGCTGTGGAAAGCATTTGTCAGCGCCCGCGGACCGTTGGAAGGCGGAATCGCGGGCGTCATCAGGGTGGCGTCGCCGGGACCTAAGCGCCCTGCGTCTGACCTTCCCGGAACAGACTGATCGATTTGCGCAGCGTGGCGCGCGCCCGCTTCCTGTCGCCGCTGGCGTCGTAGGCGCACGAGAGGCGGAACCAGGACCGCCAGTCCTCGGGGGCAGCCTCGGCTTCGGCCTGGTATTTCACGAATTCCCTGTCGGCGGCCTCGCGGATGATCTTCCCACCCGGCGTCCGGGGCAGGTCGTCGATGGGCAGTCCGCCTTCCTCCCCGAGGATGCGCGCGAGCTTCTCTGTGCGGGCGCCGAAGACGAGTTCGACGATGAGCGTCCACGCACCGATGACGGGCAGGACGAACAGGGCGATGCCCATGATCTTGGGGATCATCGCGGGCTCGCGCACGAGGATCCACGCCCGCTGTCCCATGAGGACGAAGTAGAAGACGAGGACGACGGAGACGATGATCGCTCCGATCTTGGCCTTCGACATCAGAGGTCGAGCATGTTCTCGAGGCCGTGGATGAGCCCCGCGTAATCGGCGATCGACCGCACGGCGGTGACGATGCCGGGCATGAACGCCGAGGTGGAGTGCGAGTCCGTGCGGATGGTCAGGGCTTCGCCGTCGGAGCCGAAGAGGATCTCCTCGTGGGCGTTCATGCCCTGCTGACGGATCGCGTGGACGTGGATTCCGTCGATGACGGCACCGCGGGCACCCTGCGGATCGGATTCCGTGGAGTCGGGCACGGCCGGCAGTCCGGCGGCGTTGCGGGCTGCAGCGATGCGCTGGGCCGTGTGGTTCGCGGTTCCCGACGGGGCGTCAAGTTTGCGGGTGTGGTGGATTTCGACAACCTCGGCCGAGTCGAAGTAGGGGGCCGCGAGTTCGGCGAAGCGCATGGCCAGGACGGCACCGATCGAGAAGTTCGGGGCGATGAGCACCGCGGTCTTCGGGTGGTTCTTAAGCGTGGCTTCGAGCCGGGCCAGACGGTCGTTGTCCCAGCCGGTGGTGCCGACGACGGTATCGATGCCGTTCTCGACGAGGAAGGTGACATTGTCCTCGGTGGACTTCGGCACGGTGAGTTCGACGGCGACGTCGATGTTCTGCTCGAGCAGGGTCTCCAGGGAATCGCTGCTGCCGAGTGCGGCGACGAGTTCGAGTCCATCGGCGTCGTTGATCGCATCGACGGCGTGGGATCCCATCCGCCCCTTGGCTCCGATGACGGCTACGCGAATGCTCATATGCTGTGACTCCTTGTGTGATGATCCCTGGGAGGTGTGACGACCGGGACGAGGCGAGACGACCGGGACGATCTCCGCCAGCCAGTCTAGCGACCCTCGACAGATCTCTTCACATCCAGTGACAATCCAAACACTCCCCAATTACTACCTGACGGCGGCCCTGCAACCTGGCGCCAGGTATCTGGGCCCCCGTCAGGTAGTTCGGGAGGGGACGGTGCGGGGTCAGCGAGGTGGGGCGAACGGTATGCGCGGTCCACGATGCCGCGGGTCTCCACTCAGCCGAGCGCAGACCTCGGTGTCGTATCTGATGCCGTCGTAAAGGAGTTTCTCTCGTTCGCGGCCTTCGACGATGAAACCTGCGTTCCTCGCGACTGCCGCCGAAGCCGGGTTGTTCACCCGGTAGCCGAGTTCGAGCCGGTAGATCCCGAGTTCGTCGTGGAGGAGGTCGACGAGGCTGCGCAGCGCTGCCGACACCAGGCCCTGGCCGCGGGCTTCGGCCACGGACCAATAGGAGATCCACGCGCTCGAGTGCCGGCGTTCGATCCCGGAGGCCATGACGTTTCCAAGGATTCGTCGCTCTGAACGGTCACCGTCATCAATGATCGCCCGAGCGCAGAGGTCACCGGCTGCCTCGGCGTCGGTGATGGTCTCCAGCCATGTCCGGGCACCATCGATCGTACGGTCGTCGGGGATGTTGCTCAGCAGTGCGTCATCGGCCCGCTCATACACCTCAGCCAACGCCTCGGCATCACCCGAGGCGCCTGCGTCGCCTGACCGCCAGGGTCGGATAATTGCGCTCATCCGGCCACCTTATCCGCAGTCGCCGGTCCGCCAGCGCCCGCTCCGAGTTCTCAAACAACCTGACTGCGGCCCAGCAACCTCGCGCGAGGTTGCTGGGCCGCAGTCAGGTAGCAATTATGGGGTCTCAGCCGAGGAGGAGGCCCTTCGTCTGAGCGACTGCGCGGTCGAAGCGTGCACCGGCGTCGGCCCAGTTGACGATGTTCCACCAAGCCTTGACGTAGTCGGGCTTCACGTTCTGGTAGTCGAGGTAGAAGGCGTGCTCCCACATGTCGAGCTGCAGAACCGGGGTGCCGCCGAGCTGGATGTCGGACTGCTGGTCCTTGAGCTGCTCGATGAAGAGGTTCCCGCCGAGCTGGTCGTAGACGAGGACGGCCCAGCCGGAGCCCTGGATCGTGGTGGCCGCGGTGGTGAAGTGCTCGCGGAACTTGTCGAACGAACCGAACTGGTCGTCGATGGCTGCAGCGAGTTCACCGACCGGCTTGTCTCCACCGTCCGGGGACATGTTGTTCCAGAAGATCGAGTGGTTGACGTGACCGCCCAGGTTGAAGGCGAGGTCGCGGGTCAGCTTCGGCACATTGGCGAGGTTGCCGGATTCGCGGGCTTCGGCCAGCTGCTCAACGGCGGTGTTGGCGCCCTTGACGTAGGTGGCGTGGTGCTTGTCGTGGTGCAGCTCCATGATGCGAGCCGAGATATGCGGCTCAAGAGCGGAGTAGTCGTAGGGCAGTTCCGGAAGTGTGTACTGCTCAGCCATGAGATTCCTCCTGATCAGATTTGATGACCACCACATCGGTGGCTTCATTTCGACCCTATCCCAGGGTCTCATCTCGGACAACAAGGGGTCCGTCGGGTCTATTCCATATGACGCCGAGTGACCTCACCCGAGGTTGCGTGAGATGAGCAGCCGCATGATGTCCGAGGTGCCCTCCTCGATCTCCTCGAGCTTGGCATCGCGCATCCACTGCTCGACGGGATGCTCTCGCGAATACCCCCATCCGCCGAGGGTCTGCACGGCCGCCCAGGTGCAGAACATAGCCGTCTCGGAGGCGTTCAGCTTCGCCATCGCCGCCGCGGCCGTCATCCGCTGCCGATCCACGACATCTCCGGCGTCGAGCATCCGCGCCGCATTGAGCACCTGCAGCCACGCCGCATCGATCCGCGAGGACATATCCGCCAGCCGGAACGCCACGGCCTGATGATCGATGATCTTCGTCCCGAACTGCGTGCGCTCCCGCGCATAGTCACGCGCATATTCGAAGGCCGCCCGGGCCGTGCCGAGCGCCGCAGCACCGAGCACCACCCGTGAGATGTCGAAGGTACGCATGAGTCCGTAGAAGCCCTGCCCCTCCTCGCCGAGGCGGCTCGACGTGGGCACGAATGCGTCGGAGAAGAAGACCTCCCGACACACGATGGCCCGCTGTCCCATCTTCTTCATCGGCGCACCGAACCCCATCCCCTCGGTCTCCCTGGGCAGCAGGAATGCGCTGATTCCGCGGGAGCGACGGCTCGAGTCCGTCTTGGCGAAGACGACGTAGAAATCGGCGAGCCCCGCGTTCGAGATCCAGGCTTTCTGCCCGTTGAGCTTGTACCCACCGTCGACGGCATCCGCACGGGTGATGATCGAAGCCGAGTCCGATCCGGAGCCGGGTTCGGTCGTCGCCAGCGCCGTGATCTTCGGGTCTGCTCCAGTCAGCGGGCGCAGCCACTCCTCCTTCTGCTCCGGGGTGCCCAATGCGAGGATCGGGTCGGCGAAGAAGCCGTTCGAGCACACGAAGTTCCCGATGCCCGGATCCCCGAAGCACAGCTGTTCCTGGACAAGGCACTGAGTGAAGACATCGGTGAATCCGCCGCCGCCGAATTCCTCGGGAATCATGAAGTCAGTGATCCCGAGCCGGGCTGCCGCCGCAAAGATGTCGACCGGCGATTCGGTGTCGGCCTCGTCGACGCGGCGACCGGCCGGACGGATCGTGTCGTGGGCGAATCCGCGCACGAGGTCGAGGATGTCGTGCTGTTCATCGCTCAGCGGCCAAGGTGTGTAGCTCATCAGTTCTCCTTCGAAGTGTCAGTGGAGGTCGGGCGCCTCATTGCGCCCGGCCGACGTCCCTCGTCCCCGGTCAGCCGAGCATGTCCGCTCCGGCCCGGGAATCCTCGGTGATGTGGATGAGCGTCGGACCATCCGCTGCCTCCGCCTCGGTGAGCGCGGCCAGCAGCGCGTCCGCGCCGTCGACGTGGACTCCGCGCGCCCCCATCGCCTGCGCGAGTGCCGGGAAATCCGGCCCGGTGAGCTTCACCCCGGACGGTGTGTCCCCGCGGTCCTCCATCTCGTTGCGGATCTCCCCGTACCCGCCGTTGTCGACGACGATGAGACTCATCCGCACGCCCGCCTGCACGGCCGCGGCGAGTTCGGGGATCGTGAACATCGATCCCCCGTCCCCTTCGATCGCGACGATCCTGGCATCGGGGTACGCGAGTTTCGCACCGATGCCGGCGGGTAGGCCGTAACCGAGCGTGCCCGCCCCCGCCGGGTAGAGGAACCGGTCGCCCGGGCGAGCCTTCCACCCGGTCTGCACCCCGTAGTAGCAGGCCATCGTCGAGTCCGCTGCGACGATGAGCGGCGAGTCGTCGGCCTCCGCGAACGCTGTGAGTGCGGCCGACAGATCGGCCCAAGGTCGGCCGTCGGTTTCCATCGCCGAGGCGGCCCTTGACTTCCATTCGGCCGTCCAGTTCCGTGCGGCGGCGGTCGCGGACTCCGTCCGCAGCGCTGACACTTGTTCGTTCAGTGCCGCTGTCGCGTTCTTCGCGGCGGCGAGGATCGGATGGGTGACGGCCGCGTTCGTGAGCATCTGCACTTCGTCGATGTCGATGCGCACCACGGTGTCGGGCAGCGGCAGGGGTTCCGGCCAGAAGTCACTGGGTGCCAGTTCCGTACCGATCGCGATGACCGCATCGGCATCGCTTGTGAGTTCTGGAAGCAGCTCGAGGACCCCGACGGCGCCGATGGTGGTCTCGGCGCGGTCATCGACGAGTCCCTTCGCGTTCGAGGACAGGACGATTCCCGCTCCGAGAGACTCGGCCAGAGCTGCGACCTCCGCTCCTGCTCCGTGTGCTCCGGCCCCGGCGATGATGAGCGGACGCTTCGAGCCGGCGATCGCCTCGGCGGCAGCATCGATCTCCGAGCGCACGGGAGCCGGCAGCGACCGGGTCACGGACGGATGGAGCTGTCTCGGGCCGGCGGTTTCGATGAGATCGAGAGGGATCTCAATGGCGGCCGGGCGGGTTCGGCCGGAGCGCATCGCCGACAGCGTCTGCCCGACTGCCAGCGACACCTCGCCGGGGCTCGTGACCCGCATGACCTCGGTGAGGACGGCAGACAGCGCCGCGGACTGGTTGCGGACTTCGTGGAGGAGTCCGTTCCCGCGGCCGGGGTGGGTCAACGGCATGCCGGGGGTGATGAGAAGGACGGGCACGGAATCGGTGAAGGACTGCAGCAGGGCGGTGAGTGCGTTGAGCGCGGCCGGCCCGGTGGTCGTGACGATGACCTGCACCTCGCCGGTGGCGCGGGCAGCTCCGTCGGCCATGTAGCCCGCGCCCTGCTCGTGGCGAGGTGAGACGATGTCGATGCCTGCGGCGCTCAGCTGCGCGAAGATCTCGAGGTTGTGGGTGCCGGGGATTCCGAAGACGCGGGTGATCCCTTCTGCCTGGAGCGCACGAGCCAGGTGTGCTCCGCCGGTGATGGTCGTCTGGTCCATTCTCATTCCTCGCTGTTCGGGGTCTCTGCTGGCACGTTCTCTGCTGTCGGGTTCTCCGTCGCCACGACGAGTGCGTCGACGGCCAAGGCGCCGTCCTGGGCGACTCGCACCGGGTTGATCTCGATTTCGGCGAAGGCGTTGTTCCCGGCCACCAGTCTGGATACCGCGACGATGATCTCGGCGAGCCCGTCGATATCGGCGGCGGGACGCCCCCGCCATCCGGTGAGCAGCCGCGAGCAGCTCAGCCGCGAGATCATGTCCAAGGCTTCGGTGTGGGTGACGGGGGCGAGTTCGAGCCACGTGTCGGCGAAGAGTTCGGTCTCCGTCCCGCCGGCGGCCACGACGACGAGCGGCCCGAAGTTCTCGTCCTGCCGACCCCCGACGAGGATCTCGACAACGTGATCACGTGTGTCCATCTCCTCGAGGATGTACTCACCCTCGCCGAGGCGACCCACCATGTCCGCGTATGCCGTTTCGACTGCGTGGAAGTCGTTCAGACCCAGAACAATGCCGCCGGCCTCGGTCTTGTGGGCGGGCCATCCGGCCTTGAGCGCAAACGGCGGTCTGAGATCGGATGACGCGGCCGCCTCGGCGAGTGCACGGGACTCCCCGGGGCCCACGCTGCCCACAGTCACAGCGGCAGGGACGGGAATCCCAGCGCCCTCGATCACCGCTCGGGCGGCCGCGTATCCGGTGCCCCACGGGGTGACGGGGCCGGTGAGTTCGAGGGATTCGGTGAGCCGGCCCGAATGGGCGGCGTAGAAGCCGGCGCGGGCGAGCACGCGCATGGCCGCCTCGATGGAGGTGTAGGCGGGGATGCCGAGCTCCCAGAGGCGGGTGACGGCAGGCGACGATGCGCTCATCGAGTGGACGATGACGGGCTTCTTCGCCTCGGCGACGAGCTCGCCCAGACGGTCGACGACAGCCAGCTCTCGGTCGCGGAGGTCGGGGACGTCCTCGCCGTAGCAGCCGAAGTAACCGGACACGACGACGGCGTCGATGTCCGCATCGGTCAGCAGCACCTCGGCGAGGTCCGCATAGACATCGAGGTTCTTCTCTCCTGCACCGTCGAGGTCGATGGGATTGTCGACATGGTCGGCGTCGATGAGGACTCCGGCGGCACGCTGACGAGCTGTCGGTGTCAGATCGGTGACGTGCAGGCCCCAGCTCTCGGCTGTGTCGGCGGCGATCGCTCCCTGCCCGCCGGAGTCGGAGAGCACACCGATGCGCCGGCCGTTCGGCAGCCAGGCGGAGGCGAAGAATCCGGCGAGTTCGACGAGCTGGCCGGGGGTGGTGAGGCGGATGGCGCCTGCGGCTCGGCAGGCGGCATCGACGGTGTCCATGGCCGAGGTCATCGATCCGGTGTGCGATTTCGCCAGCCGTGCTCCGGCTGTTGATGCTCCGGTGGTGAGGATCATCGTCGGCTTCCCGGCGGCGCGCAGGGCTTTGAGGGCTGAGACGAGGCCGGCTCCGCCGGTGAAGGATTCGAGGTAGAGCGCGACCTGAGCGGTGGCGGGGTCGTCGACGAGGGTGGTGAGCACTTCGGCGGCGCGGACGTCGGACTGTCCTCCGATCGAAGCGAACCGGGAGACGCCGAGTCCGCTGCGTGCCGAGAGGGTGGCGATCTCCGTGCCGAGCTGGCCGCTCTGGGTGACCACGGCGAGACTTCCGGGAATGAAGTTGCCCCAGGCCAGGAGCAGATCGGTGTGTGAGTCGACGAGCCCGAGCGAGTTCGGGCCGATGAGGCGGCCGCCGGTCTCACGGATAGTGGCAGCCAGTCCGTCGGCGTCGGGGACGCGGGCGGAGATGATGAGGAAGGCGCGCACTCCGTTCTCGAGTGCTTCGGCGACGACTCCCGCGACGGTGGGGCCGGGCACGGAGATGACGAGCAGCTCGGGCGTCTCCGGCAGGTCTCTCAGGCGAGCGTACGTCGGCTGGCCCTGGATCGAGCCGGCTTTGGCGTTGATGAGGTAGACGCGGCGGCGCTCGGCTCCGCGCAGGGCACCGGCTGCAAGCCAGAAACCCCATTTGCTGGAGTCGTTCGATGCTCCGAGGACGGCGACGCTGCCGGGATCGAAGAACGCATCCATGTCGCTAGCTTTCCGGCACCGACGTGGCAGCGGCAGTGCGATCGCCCAAGGCTGCGAGATTCGCATCGACCTTCGCCTGAGCGGCCGCCCGGGGACTGATGTCCTGGTCACGGGCAGCGGTGAGGACTTCGGTGGTGAGATCGCGCAGGGTCGAGGTGACGATGGCCCGGCTGTCGTCCCAGCTGCCGTCGACGTCGCCGAAGGTCACCCACCACCACCAGGCGTTCGTCGCCGAGTTCGCGAGGAAGTCCGGGACGACGGTGACGCCGCGAGCCAGCAGCGTCTCTTCGGCCGCGGGCAGGACGGGCATGTTCGCGGCCTCGACGATGAGTGAAGCGGTGATGCGGTCGCAGTTGTCCGGCCTGATCGAGTAGCTCACGGCCGCGGGGACGAGGACATCGGCGTCGGCGGCGAGCCAGTCGTCGCGATCGCCGATGCGGTCCTCCGGGCGCAGCGCTTCGCGGTCGATTCCGCCGAACTGGTCGCGGGTGACCAACAGAGCTTCGACGTCGAGCCCAGCGGGGTTGGACACGAACCCGTCGGCGTCGGCGATGCCGACGATGCGCAGTCCCGCCTCGGCGAGATACCGGGCGGTGGCACCGCCCATGGAGCCGAATCCTTGGATGACGGCGGTGGATTCGCTGGGGTCACGGCCGGCGTCGTGCAGGGCCGCGATCACCGAGGTGGCCACACCGAGGCCGCCGACGAGTTCGTCCTGGGCGACGCCGTCGACGATGGCGGAGAAGGCCTTCTCCGCGCGGGCCTCGACGGCGACCGGATCGTCGACGAGCTTGTTGACGGCGGAGAGCCCCGAGCCGAGTTCGCGGCGGGAGAGGATCTCGTCGATGTCGTCCTGGCGAACGCCGAGGTCTTCGCCGAGGGCCCAGTAGGCGTGCATGATCGGGTTGATATCGACGAGGAAGCGTTCGAGGACGTCCTTGGCTCCGGGTGCGCGGGGGTCGAAGTCGATTCCGCCCTTCGCTCCGCCGACGGGCACATAGTGTCGGCCCTCGCGCAGATGGATCGCTTCCTTGCGGGTCATCCCCTGGGCGAGTCCGCGCACCTCCTCGAGGGTGCAGCCTTTGCGCATGCGCAGACCGCCCGAAGCAGTGCCGCGCACAAGGGTGTCGATAACGACATACCCGAGTGCACCAGTGTCCGGATCCTGCCAAGTGATGTCCATGAACATGGGGCTCCCAAAAGATCGGCGTCTCAAGACTTTTACTGAACCGCTATTCAGTAAGAGGTGTGACTCCAGTCTGTCCGGGTGAGGGCCGCCACGTCAAGGCCGCTAGGATCGAGGCATGCCGACAGTACTCATCACCGGAGCCGGACGAGAGAACAGCATCGCCGCGGGAGTGGCCGCACGACTGTCGTCCGACGGCTGGACCGTGTGCACGAGCGATCTCGATCGCGGAGACTACCCATGCGACCTCTCGTCTGCTCACGAAGCGCAGGAGCTGGTCGGCCGGGTGAGCAGGAATCACGGCACCATCGACGGATTGGTGCTCAGCCACGATCACGGCGAAGAGTCCGGGATCCTCGACACCACCGCCGACAGCTTCGACCGCCACATGGCTGTCAACGCACGCGCATCGCTGCTCCTCGTCGCGGCGTTCGCGAAGCAGATCGGCGAGTCGGGAGGCGCGATCGTCGCCTTCACCAGCGATCACGCCACGGGCAATCTGCCCTATGGAGCATCGAAAGGCGCGCTCGATCGAATCGTCATCTCCGCTGCGCGGGAACTCGGACCGAAGGGGATCTCTGCGAACGTCGTCAATCCTGGGCCGATCGACACGGGTTGGATGGACGAAGAGACGAGGACCGGGCTGATCCCTTATCAGCCACTCGGCCGTATGGGCACTCCTCGCGACATCGCCGGGGTCACTGCATTTCTGCTCTCTGCTGAGGGCCGGTGGATCAGCGGCCAGCTGATGTCTGCCGACGGAGGGTTCTCCGCTCGCTACTGATGGGAGCGCACGGCAGTCGACCACATGACCGCACGGAAGCATTGTTGGGTCGATCCGCGGCGTTCTGGACGTGCAGAACACCGTGGATCGACCCAACAATCACCCTCAGCCGAGTTCGCGGGTGAGGAAGTCGTCGACCCAGGTGCTCAGCGCCTCTGTGTCAACGGTCTCCGAATTGACCATCACCTGGATAGCCAGGCCGTCGAGGAAGGCGAGAACCCGGGTCGCGCCCGACGCGGTGCCGCCTTCAGGTTCCGTGCACTCCCCCGCCGCGATGGCCTCGTCCATGAGGTGCACGAGAATCGACTTCCACTCCCGGTCGAGAGCGGCGAATGTTGCTCTCAGACCAGCATCGAAGAGTCCGGCCGACCAAGCGTCGATCCAGATCTTCCAACTGCGCGAGGAGCCGCTTGGCAGGTACCAGCCGACGACGCCCCGCAGTCGCTGGAGTGCGGATCCACTCCCCCTCGCCGAGGCGGCTCCCGTCGTGGCATCTCCACCGCCATCGTGTGGTGCGTCCGTCCCCGCCGATGCAGTCCCGGCCGCCAGCTCCCGGGCACGGTCGATGTCCTGGCGACCGGCGAAGTCGAAGGCCTCGGCGACGAGGGCTTCCTTCGTCTCGAAGTGGTAGATGACAAGACTGGCGCTCAAGCCCAGACGCGCGGCGACGTCGGAGACCCGCAGCGCGCGAAGACCCGTCGCCTCGATCTCCTCGACCGTGGCCACCAGGATCTCCTCCCGGCGGACCGCTGCGCTCTTCCTCGCCATCTCGCCTGTCTCCTTTCACGTTCCAGCCGGACGGTATCCCGCGCCCGAGGCTCGACGCCCCGAATGCGGCGACGCACTCAGGGCAGTTCGACCTCGGCGGCCGGTCCGACCAGCGCCAGAGCCTTGGGCCGCGACAGCAGCCGCCCGGCCATCTCACTGACGTCCTCGGCCGTGACCGAGCGGACGCGTTCGATGAGGTCCATCGGCGATTCGAGCGGCAGCCCGAAGATCTCCGACCGGGCGAGACGATTCATCCGCGCCGCAGAGGACTCGAGTCCGAGCACCATCGACCCCGACAGTTGGGACACGATCTCGTCGAGCTCGAACTGACTCGGCGTCTCCTGCGCCAGCCGATCCCATTCGCTCACCGCCAGATCGACGACGGCCTGAGCGTTCTCGGCCGTGCATCCGGCATAGATGCCGAAGGTGCCGGTATCCGTGAACTGACTGGCCACACAGTTCACGGCATAGGCCAGTCCGCGCTCCTCGCGCACGCTCTGGAACAGCCGCGACGACATTCCGCCGCCGAGCATCGTGAGCATCACCGAGTAGATGAACCGGTCGTCGTCGCCTTCGGGCAGGCCTTCGCAGCCGAGCATAATGCCCAGCTGCTCGATGTCTTTGACGGTGTGCGACTTCCCGGAATGGAACTCCGGACGCACCCGTGCGGCCCCACCGAGGTGCGAGCCTTTCGCCACCGAGGCGGCTCCGCCGTCGGCGTCACCCGTGCGCACCGAGGCGGCCCCGCCATCGGCCTTGCCCGCATCCACCGAGCCCGCACCGTGATCGCCGGTCCCCGCGCCCGACCAGACGTCGGCGCGGGACCCGAGCCCCGCCTCGGCGAGGGCATCCTCAACCATCGCGAGGACCTCTTCATGGGTCGCCCCGCCTGCGGCAGCGATGACCAGACGAGGCGGGATATACGTCGACTGATAGTGGTCGATGACCGTGTGGTGGCCGAGCACGCGGATCTGATCCTTCGTCGCACCCACGGGCCGGGCCAGCGAATGCGAACCGAAGACCAGCGAATCGAAGTCGTCGAAGAGGACGTCTCCGGGGTCATCGGCGGACATGGCGAGCTCTTCGATGATGACACCGCGCTCGCGTTCGAACTCCTCGACGTCGAGCTGGGAGTTCGAGACCATATCGACGAGCAGCCCGGTGATGTTCGGCAGATCCGTCACGAGGCACCGGGAGTAGTAGCAGGTGAGCTCCTTGGCGGTGATCGCATTCGAATCCCCGCCGGTGCGGTCGAAGGCCGCGGCGATAGTCTTCGCATCGCGGCTGCCGGTGCCCTTGAACAGCATGTGCTCGAGGAAATGCGTCGAGCCGGCGGTCTCGGCGGATTCGTCACGGGACCCGGCCGCGACCCAGATCCCGATCGTCTCCGAGGCCAGACCCGGCATGTGTTCGGTGGTCAGCGTCAAACCACCGGGGAGGACAGACCGATCGATTCGGCTGCCCTCCCCGGTGTGCGAACTGCTCAGTATCAGTTGTCTGATCCCTCTTCGTCCGATTTCTCGTCTTCGTCGGTGACCGGAGCCAGCGAGAGCTTGCCGCGGTCATCGATCTTCGTGATCTCGACCTGGACCTTCTGGCCCACACCGACGACGTCTTCGACGTCCTCGACGCGCTTGCCGTCGTTGAGCTTACGCAGCTCGGAGATGTGCAGCAGGCCGTCCTTGCCCGGGGTCAGGGAGACGAATGCGCCGAAGCTCATCGTCTTGACCACGGTACCCAGGTAACGTTCGCCGACCTCGGGAACCTGCGGGTTCGCGATCGCGTTGATCATCGACCGGGCGGCCTCAGCGGCCGGTCCGTCGGTGGCACCGATGAGGACGGTTCCGTCGTCTTCGATGCTGATGTCCGCGCCGGTGTCCTCCTGGATCTGGTTGATCATCTTGCCCTTGGGCCCGATGACCTCACCGATCTTGTCGACGGGGATGTTCACGGAGATGATCCGCGGTGCCGTCGGTGCCATCTCGGCCGGGGCGTCGATGGCCTCTGCGATGACGTCGAGGATGACCATGCGTGCTTCGCGGGCCTGCTTGAGGGCGGCACCGAGCACCGAGGCGGGAAGGCCGTCGAGCTTGGTGTCGAGCTGGATCGCGGTGATGAAGTCACGCGTACCGGCGACCTTGAAGTCCATGTCGCCGAAGGCGTCTTCGGCACCGAGGATGTCGGTCAGAGCCGCGTAGGCGGTCTGCTCACCCTGGTCGGTGGAGATGACGTCGGAGACGAGACCCATGGCGATGCCGGCGACGGGCGCCTGCAGCGGCACACCGGCCGAGAGCATGGCCAGCGTCGAGGCGCAGACCGAGCCCATCGAGGTCGAACCGTTCGAACCGAGGGCCTCGGAGACCTCACGGATCGCGTACGGGAAGTCCTCACGCTTGGGCAGAACAGGCACGAGGGCGCGTTCGGCGAGTGCGCCGTGGCCGATCTCGCGGCGCTTCGGGCTGCCCACGCGGCCGGTCTCACCGACCGAATAAGGCGGGAAGTTGTAGTGGTGCATGTAGCGCTTCGACGTCTCGGGTGAGAGCGAGTCGATGGTCTGCTCGAGCTTGAGCATATTCAGGGTGGTGACACCCAAGATCTGGGTCTCGCCGCGTTCGAAGATCGCCGAACCGTGCACGCGCGGGATGACGTTCGTCTCGGCGGTGAGCGGACGGATGTCCTTGAGCCCACGGCCGTCGATGCGGACCTGCTCGGTGAGGATGCGCTTGCGCACGACCTGCTTGGTCAGGGCGTTGAGAGCGTTCGCGATCTCCTTCTCACGGCCTTCGAAGCGCTCTCCGAGCTTCTCGAAGAGCTCGTCGAGGAGGGCGGCACCGGCGGCTTCGCGCTCCTGCTTGTCGGCGATCGTGAAGTTCTCGGTCTGCTTCGCCTCGGCGAGTTCCTTCACCGCTTCGAAGACGTCGTCCTCGTAGTCGCGGAAGACGGGGAATTCGACGGTCGGCTTCGCGGCGCGATCGGCGAGCTCGGACTGCGCGCGGCAGAGCTCGGCGATGAACGGCTTCGCGGCTTCGAGACCTTCGGACACGACCTCCTCGGTGGGGGCCGCGGCACCGGTCTTGATCTTGTCGATGGCGTTGTCGGTGGCTTCGGCCTCGACCATCATGATGGCGACGTCGTCACCGACGACACGACCGGCGACGACCATGTTGAACACGGCGTCCTCGAGCTGCGAGTGGTTCGGGAAGGCGACCCACTGGCCGTCGATGAGCGCGATGCGCACACCGCCGATGGGGCCGGAGAACGGCAGACCCGAGAGCTGAGTCGACATCGACGCGGCGTTGATGGCCAGAGCGTCGTAGATGTGGTCGGGATTGACCGACATCACGGTGACGACGACCTGAACCTCGTTGCGCAGGCCCTTGACGAACGAGGGGCGCAGCGGACGGTCGATGAGGCGGCAGGTGAGGATCGCATCGGTCGAGGGGCGTCCCTCACGGCGGAAGAACGAGCCGGGGATGCGGCCGGCGGCGTACATGCGCTCTTCGACGTCGACTGTCAGCGGGAAGAAGTCGAAGCCCTCACGGGGGTTCTTTCCGGCCGAGGTGGCCGAGAACAGCATGGTGTCGTCGTCGAGGTAGGCGACGGCGGATCCGGCGGCCTGCTGGGCAAGTCGTCCGGTTTCGAAGCGAATGGTGTGTTTGCCGAAGCTGCCGTTGTCGATATGGGCAACGGCGGATTCAGGGTTGAGTCCCACGTAGTCTCCTAGTTTGTGCCGGTGCGCGGCGGTCATCGCAAGACCTGCAACGCTCGAGGGAGGCCCCTCGGCGCGAAGAGGCAGCGCTCTGCATTGCACAGTGCGAAGCCCCGCGCCCTTCCGGCGGGATATTGGCAGTGGACGATGCATGGATCCACGCCGGTCATCGATCGGGGCCCACGGAACCGGTGCCGGCAGCCACTTGCATCTGCAAGCCTGTGTCAGCGCGCGTTCCTCCGGAGGCCACTACCGAAGACCGAAACGTCCATGGCATGTGCGTCCACGCATGAGTCTACCGCAGAAGCACGGAAGCGCCCCACCGAGAGGTGGGACGCTTCCGAACAGTTCGAGACGGTCCGATCAGACGGTGCTGATCAGCAGACTCGAATCAGCGGCGCAGGCCGAGGCGCTTGATGAGCGAACGGTAACGCTCGATGTCGACCTTCGCGAGGTACTTGAGCATGCGGCGACGCTGGCCGACGAGGAGCAGCAGTCCACGACGCGAGTGGTGGTCGTGCTTGTGATCCTTGAAGTGCTCGGTCAGGTCAGTGATCCGGCGGGTCAGCAGTGCAACCTGGACCTCGGGAGAACCGGTGTCGCCCTCATGAGTTGCATATTCCTTGATGATCTCTTGCTTCACAGCGGTATCGAGAGCCATGGAGTTCTCCTTCGTGTCGTTGCGCGGCGCAGGGACCTGAAGTCTCTGCCCTATGGGACCGCGGCCGGTGAAAACGGCAGAGATCAGCTTATCAGGTGTGCAGGACCTCGCGCACATCGGCGATATCCTCATGCATCTGCACGATGAGGTCGTCCATCCCGGTGAACGCGACCTGCCCGCGGATGCGCGAGACGAATTCGAGAGTCATCTCACGGTCGTAGACGTCGAATTCGCCGAATTCCTTGTCGAGCACGTAGGCCTCGACCCGTCGGACCTGTCCCTGGAAGGTCGGGTTCGTGCCCACGGAGATCGCGGCCGGGTACGCCTGATCCTCACCCGAGAACGTCGCCCAGCCGGCGTAGACGCCGTCGGCGGGGACGAGTCCGTCGGGATAGTCCGAGAGGTTCGCTGTCGGAAATCCCAGGTCGCGTCCGCGGGCATCGCCGTGAACGACGGTGCCGTGGAGTGCGTGGTAGCGCCCGAGCTGGTCGGCCGCCTCGGCGACATCACCGGCAGTGAGCTGCTCCCGGATCCGGGAGGACGAATACCGACCCCCGCGCCCGACTTCGTCGATCGTTTCGACACGGAACCCGCATTTCTCGCCGAGGCGGCGCAGAGTCTCGATCGTGCCTTCGTTGTCCTTGCCGAACCGGACATCGTCGCCGACGACGACGATCTTCGCGCGCAGGGCTTCGACGAAGTACCGGCGCACGAATTCCTCGGCCGACTGGGCGGCGAAGTCGAGGTCGTAGGGCTGGATGAGGAGGCCGTCGATTCCGGTGGCGGCGATGAGGTCGGCGCGCTGCCGGGTCGAGTTGATCATCACGGTCGGCTCGTCGGGGCGGTGGACCGTGCGCGGGTGCGGGTCGAAGGTCATTGCGATCGAGCGCAGGCCCTCTTGCCTGGCCAGGGCGGCGACGGTGGTCAGGACCGTTTCGTGTCCGCGGTGCACGCCGTCGAAGTTGCCGAGGGTGACGACGGTGCCGACAGCGTCGACCTCGACCTCACCGAGTCCGTGATACAGCTCCACCAGACATTCGCTCCTTCCGTGCACCGATTCAGATTATCGCAGAGATCTTCCGCCTCCTAACCCGGACCTCGCCGAGGCGGAAGGACGGGTTCAGGCGATGATCGCCCACCCGATGACGCCGAGGAGGGAGGCCAGGGCGATGGAGACGAAGGTGCCGATGATGAACCGCTCCCCCGCGGCCGCCGAGGACTTGATCTCCGCGAAGCGTCCGAGCCCTTTGACCGCGATGACCACGGCCATGAGTTCGGGTCGGCCGAGCACGATCGCTCCGGCGATGAGCGCGCGTTCGACGATGCCGATCCACCGTCCGCCGCGCAGGACCTCGACGTCTTCGGCCCCTGTGCGTTCGGGTTTGGAGCCCGGGCCTGCATGGGTCAGGCGGAGGAGGAGCGGGACGAGCGGCCAGCCGATGAGGGCCGCGATGATGGCGGCGGCGATGGCGACGAGCACGTCAGTCCACATGTGCGTCTCCTTCCGACAGGGCTCGTTGGAGCCCGTCGAGGTGATGCCCGGCCAGATGCTCGGCTCCGGCGATGATCTCGGCGGGACCGGCCGCCAGCACCCGAGAGACCGCTTGTTGGGAGACGTCGAATTCCGCGGCGATCTCGACTTGCGTGGCGTCCGGATGGTCGAGTCGATATCCGACGTAGCCGCGGGAGTGTCCGCGCAGCTCGGTCAGTGTGCTGATGAGGAGCCGCAGAGCCGCCTCGGCCAGCCCACGATGGTCGCTGTCCGGATCGGCACTGACGACGAGGTGGGCGGGTGCGGATTTGGCCGCTTCGACCGCCCGGCGGGCGGAGTAGAAGGCCTCTCCCCTGCCTTCGGTGGTCGTCTCGGGCAGCGGCCGTTCGACCTCGCCGATTCCGAGGCCGATATGCCAACCGGAGTCGATGCCGATACGGCGCACCGCCTCGGCGACGGCATCGGGATCGTCGAGGACCCCTTGGACCTCGTCTCCGATGGTGCGGGCGAAGGGAACGACCGTGTCGATCGGAGAGAGAGCATCGAGGATGCGGGGCACCGCGTCGGCGGTCGACCGCGAATCCTGCTGGTCGATGGTCAAGACGAACATAGGACAAGTAGACCAGATGATTGCATCGGATACAAGAGTTTCGGTTGTATTTGACAGATACAACCGAATTCGTTGTTTCCGGGCGTGGGGCTGGACCCTTCAGGCGAGGTCGATGGCAAAGGCGGTCAGCGACTTCAGACCGCCGTTCCGACGCACCTCGGCCACGGAGACGAGGGCATCATCGCAGACGACGGCGACCTCTCGGCTCCCCGTGTCGTCGACCCCGGGGTCGGTATGCCAATCACCCGCAGCAACGGTCTTGCCCTGCATGAGGGCGCGGGCCCGATCGACATCGACGGTGACGACGGGCAGGAGGGTGCGGGCCGCCTCGGCGAGCGAGATGAGGGTGGGCGCGGGGACGTCGAGGTCCTCGGGCAGGGTCACAGCCTGGTCGATGTGGAAATCGCCGACACGCGTCCGCCTGAGCGCGGTGAGGTGGCCGAAGACGCCGAGGTCGGTGCCGATGTCGCGGGCCAAGGCGCGCACATACGTGCCCGACGAGCAGTCGACCTCGACATCGACGTCGATATGCCCGTCCTCGGCGGCGAAGCGGATGTCGATGATCTGGAACCCCGAGACCTTGACGCGACGGGCCTTGAGTTCGACATCCTCACCGGCACGGACGCGGGCGTAGGAGCGCTTGCCGTCGACCTTGATCGCCGAGACGGCACTGGGCACCTGATCGATGGGGCCGCGCAGCTTGGCCACGGCGGCTTCGAGGGCCGGAGCGTCGACACGAGCGAGATCGGACGGGTCGGCGAAGCGATCGGGCTCGGAATCGGCATCATCGGTCGGGGTCGACGACCCCAGGCGGATGGTGGCGAAGTAGGTCTTCGAGACCCCGGTGATGTAGGTGAGCAGCTTGGTGCCGCGGCCGAGGCCGAGCACGAGGACACCCGTGGCCATCGGGTCGAGAGTGCCGGCGTGGCCGACCTTCTTCGTGCCGAACCAGCGGCGGATGCGGGAGACAACGCCGTGGGAGCTCAGGCCCTGCGGTTTGTCGCAGACGAGGACGCCCTGCGGGGAAGAATCGCTCACTGGGTGCGGCGATCAGTTGAAGGACACGTGCACGTGATCGAAGTGATTCGCGGTCGCCGAGCCGCGATCGTCCATGCCCTTCCAGCCCTGTCCGGGCATCCAGATGCGCTGCTTCCAGATGACGTACTTGACGTTGAGGCTGCCCTGGTTCTGGATGAGGTAGTCGGCGATGCGGTCGCCGGTGGATCCGGTGATCATGATGTCGACGGCTTCACCGGTGTTGTGGTCCGAACCGGTGCCGGGACGACGTCCGCCGAACGTCTTGACCTCGGGGAACTTCGCGCAGACAGCGCGGTAGCCGTTGACGGCGTTCGGCAGCAGGCCCGACTCGATCGAGGAGGACACGCTGCACGGCGGCGCCGAGGTATCCGAAGAGGTGCCTTCGCCGGAGGACTTCTCATCGGAAGACTTATCACCGGAGGACGAATCGTCGCTCTTCTCCGAGGCAGCCGAGGATTCAGCGGTCGGCTTGGGCTTCGGCGGAGCCTTGACCTCGAGATCGGTCTTCGAGGTCTTGTTCTTGTACTTCGGGTCGTCCTTGACCTTCTCCAGGTACTCTTCGCCGGCCTTCTTGCGTTCGGCGTCGAGCTCTTTCTGGCTCGGGGTCGAAGCGGTGGTCGACTCCTCGGGGGTCGTCGACGCGGCCTCGGTGGTGACGTTGCCGGACTCGGGCGGGCCCATAACGACGGTCGAACCGACGACGGCGGCGGTCGCGGCTGCAGGAACGGCGATCGCGGCGACGACGGGACGCTGCTTGACGGTCGCCAGCACGGAAGTCGCCGAGGACGGCGCATTCGCTGCGCGTCGGCCGGCGGGGCGCTTGCCGGGAGTCAGGTCCCGGATCAGCTGCTTCGCGAACGACGGCTTCGGTGAGGAGTGCTTACCCAATGCAGAATTCCCTTAACAGAGTCGTAATCATTTCGTTACCGCAAAAAGTCTACGACATCTCGGAAAGATAACAAAACTGTTACGAGAACTTTTTTTCGCGACGTGACGAAGCTCAAATCGGGCCCGGAGCGGCCATTCCGCCGCTCTCCACCCGATGACCAGGCGCGATGCACTCTGTTTGCTGGAATGCGACGATCACTCTTCGTCGGCGTCGTCGGGCTTCTTGTACGGGTCGGATTCACCTGCATGCTGCGCGTTCTTGGCCAACCCGGCCACTCGAGCGTCGTCCGCGGCAGCCTGAGCGAGCAGTCCGTCGAGACGGGCGGCCGCCTCGGGGACGGCATCGGCGATGAATTCGAGGCTCGGGGTCAGACGGATCGTCAGCCCCTTGCCGACCTCGGAGCGGATGAACCCCTTGGCCGATTCGAGCGCATGACCGGTGCCGACGAGATCCTGGTCGTCGCCGTAGACGGTGTAGAAGATGGTGGCGTGCTGCAGATCGCCGGTCACCCGGACATCGGTGACGGTGACGAAGCCGAGGCGGGGATCCTTGAGCTTGCGCTCGATGGTGCTGGCGACGATGACCTTGATCTGGTCGGCGATCTTGCGGGCCCGTGTCGAGTCTGCCATGGTGCGTGTCCTTCTGTTCGGGGCCGGAGCTTCTCTCCGGCCCTATATTAGCTGTGGAATCGAACCGGCTCCGGCCGGTCCCCCGTTCAGGGGCCGACCGGAGCCGTCGACTCACGATGTGAGTCCCATCCTCTTCGGCTGCGCTGCTGCGCTGTCGAATCAGCGGGTGGAACTCACTGTGCGACCGATCAGTCGCGCGGCTTCTCCTGCATCTCGAAGGTCTCGATGATGTCGCCGACGCGCAGGTCGTTGAACTTGCCGAGTCCGATACCGCACTCGTAGCCTTCGCGGACCTCGGTCGCATCGTCCTTGAACCGGCGCAGCGATTCGATGTGGACGTTGTCGCCGATGACGATTCCGTCGCGGGTGACGCGAGCGGTCGAGTTCCGCTTGATGAGGCCGTCGCGGACGATCGAACCGGCGATGTTGCCGAACTTCGAGGAACGGAAGACCTCGCGGATCTCCGCGGTTCCGGTCTGGACCTCTTCGTACTCGGGCTTGAGCATGCCCTTGAGCGAGGACTCGATGTCGTCGATCGCCTGGTAGATGACCGAGTAGTAGCGGACGTCGACGCCTTCGCGGTCTGCCAGGTCGCGAGCCTTCGCTTCCGGACGGACGTTGAAGCCGAGGACGATCGCGTTGTCGACCGTGGCCAGGTTGATGTCGTTCTCCGTGATCGCACCGACGCCGCGGTGGATGATCCGCAGGTCGACGTCGTCGCCCACATCGATCTTGAGCAGCGAATCCTCGAGCGCTTCGACAGCACCGGAGACGTCACCCTTGAGGATGAGGTTGAGCATGTCGACCTTGCCCTCAGCCAGAGCCTTCGTGAAGTCCTCGAGGCTGATGCGCTTGCGACCGCGGGCCTGAGCGGCGTTGCGCTCGATGGCGTCACGCTTCTCAGCGATCTGACGAGCCGTGCGATCGTCATCGGTGGAGATGAACGAGTCACCGGCACGCGGGACGGACGACAGACCGAGCACCTGCACGGGGCGGGAGGGTCCGGCCTCCTCGACGACGTTTCCGTTCTCGTCGAACATCGCACGCACACGTCCGTAGGCGGTGCCGCAGACGATGGCGTCGCCCTGACGCAGGGTGCCGGACTCGACGAGGACGGTGGCAACCGCACCGCGGCCCTTGTCGAGCTTGGCTTCGATCGCGATGCCGCGAGCGGACTTGTCGGGGTTCGCCCGCAGGTCCAGGGCCGCATCAGTGGTCAGCAGGACGGATTCGAGCAGCTGGTCGATGCCCTCGCGCTTGAGCGCGGAGATCGGCACGAACATGGTCTCGCCGCCGTATTCTTCGGCCACGAGGTTGTATTCGGTCAGCTGCTGCATGACCTTGGCGGGGTTGGCGCCTTCCTTGTCGACCTTGTTCACGGCCACGACGATCGGCACATCGGCCGCCTGAGCATGGTTGAGAGCTTCGATCGTCTGCGGCATGACGCCGTCGTCGGCGGCGACCACGAGGATCGCGAGGTCCGTCGACTTCGCACCACGGGCACGCATGGCGGTGAACGCCTCGTGACCGGGGGTATCGAGGAAGGTGATCTTGCGATCCTGTCCCTCGTGCTCGACCTCGGCCTGATAGGCACCGATGTGCTGGGTGATTCCGCCGGCTTCGCGCGAAGCGACATTCGCCGAGCGGATCGCGTCGAGCAGCTTGGTCTTACCGTGGTCGACGTGACCCATGACGGTGACGACCGGCGGACGTGCCTGCAGATCCTCGTCGTCCTCTTCTGCGGCTTCGGCATCGAGGTCGATGTCGAAGGTCTCCAGCAGCTCACGGTCTTCGTCTTCGGGCGAGACGATCTCGATCTTGTAGCCGAGCTCTTCGCCGAGGACCTCGAAGGTCGCCTCGTCGAGGGACTGGGTGATCGTGGCCATCTCACCGAGGTGGAAGAGCACGGTCACGAGGTTCGTCGGATCGGTGTTGATCTTCTCGGCGAAGTCGGCCAGCGAGGAGCCGCGACGCAGACGCAGCGGCGTGTTGCCGTCTCCGCGCGGAACGGTGACGCCACCGACCGAGGGAGCCTGCATCTGCTCGAGCTCTGCGCGCTTCGCCCGCTTCGACTTGCGTCCCTTCTGACGGGGACCGCCGCCGCGACCGAATGCACCCTGCGTGCTTCCGCGACCGCGACCTGAACCGCGACCACCGGGACCGCCGCCGGGTCCACGACGAGGACCGCCGGGAGCGCCGCCCGGGGCACCGGGTGCGCCGCCGCCTGGAGCGTTTCCGCGTCCGCCGCCGCGACCGCGGCCGGGAGCGGGCTTGTTCAGTGCCGAGTTCTTCAGCATCGACGGGTTCGGGCGTGGTGCGCCCGGGCGAGGTGCCGGACGGGGACCGCCCGAGGATTCCTCACCGGATCCGCGCTGCTTCTGGCCGGGCTTCGGCATTCCCTGCGAAGGCGCAAACGGGTTGTTGCCGGGGCGTCCGCCCTGGCCACCCTGACCGCCTTGACCGCCCTGGCCACCCTGGCCGCCGGAACGACCGCCGGGCTTGGGCCCACGACCGGGCTTCGGCATTCCCTGCGAGGACGCGAAGGGGTTGTTTCCGGGACGGGCGGCGCCACGCCCGCCGGGCTTACCGGCAGCACCCGGCTTGGGTGCACCGGGTTTCGGGGCACCGGGCTTGGGCGCGGCAGCTGGCTTCGGGGCTCCGGGCTTCGGCGCCGAGGAGGCAGCCGGCTTGGCTGCGGGGGCCTCGGTCGATTCGGCTGCCTTCGGGGCAGCCGGGGTCGCCGGCTCAGCGGCAGGCTTCGGTGCGGACTTCGCAGCGGGGGCGGCATCCTCGGCGGGGGCCGATTTCGCCGCACCGGCGGACTTCGCAGCACCCGGCTTGGCGGCCGACTTCGCGGCGGGCTTGGGTGCGGGCTTCGCACCGGGTTTCGGGGCTCCGGGCTTCGCGGCCGGCTTGGCGGCCTTCTTCGCGCCGGTGGACTTCTCACCATCGGCGGAAGAGGAATCGGCGAATGCCTCCTTCACGCGGCGCACGACGGGCGCTTCGAGCGTCGAAGAGGCGGAGCGAACGAATTCGCCCATGTCCTGGAGCTTTTCGAGGACGTTCTTACTTGTTGTGCCGAGCTCTTTCGCGAGCTCATGGACACGGGGCTTTGCCACAGTTCTCCTGTCCGGGTTCTTTCCCGGTCAGGAAAGAACCTCATCAATGAAGAGCAGTACTCATTTCACTGCTCTCTCGAATTCCGTTTGGGTGTCATCGTGCGACACTCACAACTTGTCATCCATTCGGCTACCCGTTCTCTTTGGGTTCGGTGTCCGGCCTCGGGAGGTCCGAGGCGGTGATCTTCGTTCGAAAGGATCGAGCGAAGGCGGCAGTGGTCAGGGCCTTGTCCAGGCACTTCGCATCAGGATGCACCCATGCACCACGTCCAGGCAGTGTCGCTGACACATCGCGGACGACGGCGGGGTGCTGATCGGGGCGGAACACGAAGCGTGTCAGCTCGTCCCGACCGGCCTTCTGCCTACAGGCGATGCACGTCCTTACGGGTCCATCACCAACATTCACAATGAATGATTCTACAGCACCGGCACCCCCGCTCGCGCCAAGGGGGCCAGTGGTGCGAATCACTGCACGAGGCTATTCGCCTGCGACGATGTCGATCTTCCAGCCGGTGAGCTTGGCTGCCAGGCGGGCGTTCTGCCCTTCCTTGCCGATGGCCAGGGACAGCTGGTCGTTGGGGACGACTGCGCGGGATTCCTGAGCGGCGGCGTCGAGAATCTCGACGCTCTTGGCCTTGGCCGGGGACAGTGCGTGGGCGATGAACTTCGCCGGGTCATCGGAGTAGTCGACGATGTCGATCTTCTCCTGGCCGAGTTCGTTCATCACCGCACGCACACGGGAGCCGAGTTCGCCGATGCACGATCCCTTCGCATTGACTCCCGGCTTCGTGGCGCGCACGGCGAGCTTCGTGCGGTGGCCGGCCTCGCGGGCCAGAGACACGATCTCGACGGTGCCGTCGGCGATCTCCGGAGCCTCATGGGCGAAGAGTCGGCGCACGAGGTTCGGGTGGGTGCGTGAGACGGTGACCGAGGTGCCCTTCGTGCCCTTGTGCACGTCGGCGATGTAGACGCGCAGTCGGGTGCCGTGGGCGTAGGTCTCGCCGGGGACCTGTTCGTGCGGGGGCAGCACAGCTTCGACGTCTCCGATGTCGACCTGGACCATCTGCGGGTCGCGGCCCTGCTGGATGATGCCCGAGACGATCTCGCCTTCACGGCCCTTGAAAGTGCCGAGCAGCGTCTCGTCCTCGACATCGCGCAGCCGCTGGTGGATGACCTGCCGAGCAGTCTGGGCGGCAATCCGGCCGAAGCCGGTGGGAGTGTCGTCGAATTCGCCGATCGGGTTGTCGTCGTTGTCGAACTCCACGGCGAGGATGCGCACCTCGCCGGTGGACTTGTCGAGTTCGGCGCGGGCGTCGGGCCAGGCCCCTTCGGTCTTCTGGTAGGCGAGGAAGAGCGCCTGTTCGATGAGTTCGATGAGGGTTTCCAGCGGAATCTCACGCTCTCGTTCGATGACGCGCAGAACATTGAGGTCGATGTCCATGTCTAAGTCCTCTCTCGCTCAACCGAGCATTGAATTGTCTGTGTTCACTTATGCAGGCGTAACAGTCTATCCCAGTCCGCGCCCGCACTCTGTCTGCGAAGGGGGCGCCTCACCTCCGACGGAGCGTGAGGTTCGCCTCAGCGGAACTTCAATTCCACCTGGGCCTTGCGGATCTCGCCGAGATCGACCGTCTTCGACTCCTTGCGCTGGGGGTCCGTGCCCGTGATCGAACTCTCCCCCACCTCGGCGAGGTCGAGCTTGAAGGTGTCCTTCTTCGTCGTGATCTCCAGGCGACGGCCGATGACGCGTCGGAAGTGGCGTGGGGTCTCGAGTTTTCGGGTGGCACCGGGGCTCGTGACCTCGAGCTGGTACGGCTTGTCCCGGAAGATCTCGACCTCGTCGAGGGCGTCGCCGACGATCTTCGTCGATTCGGCGATCTTCTCCATCGACATCGGATCGGTGCTCGATTCGTCGAGGTCGACGACGACGGTGAGCGTGCGCCGCGGACCGGCCGCCACCGCTTTGACGGTCTCGAGGTGGAATCCCGCATCCTGCAGGGGCGGGGCGAGCAGGCCTGTGATCCGCTCGACGTCTTCGTCCATTTCTCCTCCATATCCTTGTGCGTCCCCTTCGCCGAGGCGGCGCGAGGGGGTCGGCGCACCGTGCACGTGCGCGACCGCAGTGTTCTCACCCACCCTAAGCGACAGCCGCCGTCGAGGTTAAGCCTTCGTCGCGGTTCTGCCGGGTGTCTAGTCTCATTCTGCGGTCGGGCGGGCGACGGTCGGTGCCCCTCGGCGCTGTCG
The DNA here is from genome assembly GCF_057766545.1 of Brevibacterium sp. MGP-B1. Lineage (NCBI taxonomy): Bacteria > Bacillati > Actinomycetota > Actinomycetes > Micrococcales > Brevibacteriaceae > Brevibacterium > Brevibacterium sp. MGP-B1. The sequence continues at coordinate 1,864,398 of NZ_CM173407.1, forward strand.
GGTGCCCCTCGGCGATGGCGGGTGTTCCTCGGCGGTGGCGGGGCATCCGATAGGATTGCCGTATGCATTTTCCCGTCAGTCGCCGCGGCCTGTTGACTGCCGGCGTCGGCGGGTTGAGCCTGGGCCTGCTCACCGCCTGCGGCCTGCGACTCGATCAGGATCCCGAGATCCCCACTCTTGATGCGACCCAGCAGCTGCGCAATCGTCTGGCCCGCATCTTGGACTCCGCTTCTCCCGGCGCCGGTGATCCCGAAACCGCGGGTGAGGACCTTGCTGACTTCGTTGCGGCGATCGGTCCCGAATGGAATCCACCGACCGAATTCGCCACCGAGGCACCTCCGACCGAGGAGGACCGCACCTTCGTCCAGGCCGCCGAGGTGGCTTCCCGTGCCGTGTTCGAAGCCTCAGCGTCCTTGGGTTCGGACCTCATCCCCGTCCTGGCCGATGTGGCCACGGGTCTGGCCCTGGTCGCCGGAACGAAGAACCCGGAGATCATCACCACCGCCGACGAACTCATCCGCGCCGGCCGTGAGGAACTCGACCAGACCAGGGACGGCGGCGATGATGCGTCGGCGTCCCCCAGTGCCACCGGTGGGGCCGACGCGGATGCCGGGACGAACAACTCCGGAAGCCAGGATCCGAAGGGTCGGGCGGAGATGTTCAACGCGATCCTCAATCAGTCGCGGGCTGCCGCCTACGGCTTTGAACGGCTGGCCGTGAACTTCGATTCGAAGTCGCGTGAACGCAAGGCCGCCCTGGCCAGGCTCGAATCCTTGGGTGCCCTGTCCGGGGAGATGCTCGAACGCCTCGGTGAGGACGCAGCCGATCCGGCCGCCTCGGCGTGGAAGCTCGATCCCACCCCGACGGATGCGGACTCCGCGAAGGAGCTGGCGCTGTCATTGGAAGACGGCATCGCTTCCGCGCTTCTGCCCTGGTTGGAGGCGGACGCCTCGGCGATTCTCCGGCTCTGGGAATCGGCCCGGACCCGGATGGTCTTCGCCGCTCCGCAGCCGCTGCGTTTCACCTATGACGAACCCGGGCAGGCGGAGGTGCAGGAGTGAAGGTCCCACCGGTTCTCTACCGCGCGACGCGCGAGATCATCGGCGAATATCGCACCGATTCGTGGGTTGCCGCGCTCGACTATATGGCCAACGAGCTCCTCGACCGGTGGAAGCTGCGCTTCGACGATGTGCCCGGGGCACCGTGGGCCGGATGCGAGTCCCTGGTGATTCCGGTGCTCACGCAGGAGAACTATCAGGGGGTGCTGCGGTTCGCGGCTCCCACCTCGGCGCATACGGCCGCGCATGCGCAGGTGCTGCGGGCACTGAAGATGTGGAACGGGCACGGAGCGGTGCGGGTCATCCGGGATGATCGCAGCTTCCGGGTCACTCTGCAGGAGCGGCTGCGCACGAAGGACAACCTGTCCGTGCTGCCATTGGCCGATGTGCCTCCGGTGTGGGGTGCGCTCCAGAGGTCCTTGGAGATTCCGGCGACCTCGGAGTTCCTGCGGGTCCAGGATGTCGTGGCCGGGTGGCTGAATTCGTTCGATGCCGATGCCGCGCTGTTGACCGGGTGGTCGGAGGCGGGTCCGCACGATTCTCTGCTGCTGTCGTTCGCCCGCAATTGGATGCAGACTCTGGCGTCCTCGGATGAGAACTGGCTCATCCATGCCGACCTGCACTACTACAACATCCTCGCCGGCAACCCCGATCCGACGGGCATCTCGACGTGGAAGGCCATCGATCCGCAGCCTCTGGCCGGTCCGACCGCGTACACCTTGGCCCCGGTGCTGTGGAACCGTCTGGCCGAGATCCCCTCGGACCATCCGCAGGCGCAGGCGGCGTGGCTGCGTGGCTTCGCCACGGACCTGGCGCTGTGCGCCGGGGTCGATCCGCAGTACGGGATGGGTGCGACCGTGGCCAGGGAGATCACGAACATGTTCTGGTATCTGCGCGCGGCCTCCGGCGGGTCGAATTCGAGCCTGGCCGATGCTGCCCGCTCCCTGTGGGTGGCCCGCGCGCTGTCCGGCGCCGATGTCGCCGGAGTCAACGCCCACGCCCTCAAACCCATCGGCTAACCCCTTATTGCTACCCGACGGCGGCCCAGCAACCTCGCGCGAGGTTGCTGGGCCGCCGTCAGGTAGCAATTAGTGGATGAGGGTGGAGATGAAGTCGAAGCCGAGTTTGAGGATCAGAGCGGAGACGACGATGACGAAGACGACGCGGACGAACCCTGAGCCCTTCGCCAGCGCGGTGCGCGCACCGAAGATCCCGCCGGTGACATTGCCGACGGCCATGATCACACCCAGTAGCCAGACGACCTGACCGTCGGGGATGAAGTAGACGAGCGCCCCGAAGTTCGTCGCCCAGTTGATCACCTTCGCCGTGGCCGAGGCCTGCAGGAACGAGAATCCGATGATCGAGACGAAGGCGATGACGAGGAACGATCCCGTCCCCGGCCCGAGCACTCCGTCGTAGATGCCGATAACGAGCCCGATCAGCCACGACAGCGCGTGGTGGCGTTTCGACGTTTCCCCGAACCGCAGCGTGGCATCGGCGCCGAGGCTCGGGTTGAGCACGGTGAAGATCCCGACCCCGATGAGCGCGAGCAGAATGATCGGGGTGAACGCCCCGCTCGGCACCAAGGTCGCGAGCTTCGCCCCGAGCACGGCACCCAAGAACGCCGAGGCCGCGGCCGGGATCGTCGCCGACCGGTCCGGAGTGATCTTGCGCAGATAGGTGACCGCCGAGGCGGTCGTGCCCGCAATCGACCCGATCTTGTTCGTCGCGACAGCTTGGACGGGGCTCATCCCCGGCACGAGCAGCAGCGCGGGCAGCTGGATCAGTCCGCCCCCACCGACGACGGCATCGATCCACCCGGCCAGGACTCCCGCGGCGAGCAGCCACAGGACCATCGTCCAGGTGACATCGATGCCTCCGGCGAGGGCTTCGAACACCGAGGCGGCTCAGGCGTTCTGGTCGGCGCTGATCGCCGCGTCGGCTGCGGCTGCAGCCTTCGCGTACGCCTCACGCACACGTGCCACGGTGGCAGGAACCACCTCGGCAACGGGCTGGTCGGACTTCTCCCCGGCCAGACGGTCGCGGACCTCGACGACGCCGTCGGCCAGACCGCGGCCGACGACGATGACGGTGGGAATGCCGATGAGCTCGGCATCGGCGAACTTGAATCCGGGTGAGACCTTGTTGCGGTCATCGAGCAGGACGCTGACACCTTCGGCCTCGAGTTCGGTCGTCACCTTCTCGGCTGCTTCGGCGATCTCCTCACCCTTACCGGCGACGATGATGTGCACATCGGCCGGGGCCAGGTGCTGAGGCCACAGGAGTCCGTCCTCGGAATGGTATTCCTCGGCGATGCAGGCCATGACGCGGGTGACGCCGAGGCCGTAGGAGCCCATGGTCACGGTCGTCGCCTTGCCGTTCTGGTCGAGCACCTTGAGGTCGAGGGACTCGGCGTACTTGCGGCCGAGCTTGAAGATCTGACCGATCTCGACACCGCGGGCCAGCTCCAGCGGACCGGAGCCGTCCGGTGCCGGATCGCCGAGGACGACCTGGGCGGCTTCGATGGTGCCGTCGGCAGTGAAGTCCCGTCCGGCGACGAGGTCGAAGACGTGGCGTCCGGGCTCATTGGCTCCGGTGATCCAGCGGGTGCCGTCGACGACGCGGGGGTCGAGGAGGTAGCGGATCTTCGAGGGCGATTCGAGGCCGAGAACCGGCGCATCAAGGGAGTTGCCGGGGCCGATGTAGCCCTTGACGAGCTCCGGATGGGTGGCGAGGTCCTCAGCCGTCGCGGCTTCGAGGTCGACCTCACCGTCGCCGAGCATGCCGGTGCCGGCGGCGCGGTCGAGGTCGACTTCGCGGTCTCCGGGCAGGCCGATGACGATGATCTCGCGGGTGCCGTCGGGGTGGGTGACGGCGCAGACGACGTTCTTCAGCGTGTCCGCGGCGGTCCACTCGCGATCGGAGCGCGGGTGCGCGGCGTTCGCGGCTGCCACGAGGGTCTCGATCGTCGGGGTGTCGGGGGTGTCCTCGACATGCGCGGCAGGCGACTGCGAGTAGGGAATCGCCTCGGGCACGATCGAGGTCACGGCCTCGACGTTCGCGGCATATCCGCCGGGCGACTTCACGAACGTGTCCTCCCCGACCTCGGAGGGGTAGATGAACTCCTCTGTTCCGGAGCCGCCCATGGCACCCGGGGTCGCCTTGACCGGCAGGCACGGCAGGCCGAGGCGGGCGAAGGCTCGCAGATAGGCCACGCGCATGGCCTCGTAGGAGGCGTCGAGTCCGGCGTCGTCGATGTCGAAGGAGTAGGCGTCCTTCATGATGAACTCGCGTCCGCGCAGCAGTCCGGCGCGGGGGCGAGCTTCGTCGCGGTATTTGGTCTGGATCTGGTAGATCGACAGCGGCAGGTCTTTGTACGAGGAGTAGAGGTCCTTGACCAGAAGGGTGAAGACCTCCTCATGTGTGGGAGCGAGGATGTAGTCGTTCTCGCGGCGGTCCTTGAGATGGAAGAGGTCGGGCCCGAAGGCCTCCCAACGGCCGGACTTCTTGTACGGATCGGCGGGCAGCAGGCCCGGGAAGTGGACCTCCTGGGAGCCGGCGAGCGCCATCTCTTCGCGCACGATGGCTTCGATCTTGCCGAGCACGGCCAGTCCCAGCGGCAGCCACGTGTAGATTCCCGGTGCTGACCTGCGGATGTATCCGGCACGGTGGAGCAGTTTGTGGCTGGCCACCTCGGCGCCGACCGGGTCTTCCTTCTGGGTTCGCACGAACAGGGACGACATGCGCAGGGCCATGGGTAAATCTCCTCAACTTGTCAAGACTCAGATCGAACACTATCGCACGCGGGCGAGCCGGAGGGAATCGGAGCGGGCGCGGATTCGTCACCTGCGGGAAGAGAATTAGACTGGTGGCTGCAGCACCGAAGCCCGGCATCGGTCGGGGCCGTCCGGTCCCCCGCCCGGTCCCCGCTGAAATGACGAGTCCGAACGATACGAAGAGCATGCCTGATCCCAGCCAACTCACGCAGTTCCCGCGGCCCTCGGTCGCGGTCGACACCGCGGTCCTCTGCCCCGTGCCCGGCCGTGGCCTGCATGTTCTCATGACCCATCCAGGAGACGGGGTGTGGCAGCTGCCCGGGTCGATCCTGCGTCCGCAGGAACGCCTCGCCGAGGCGGTCGCCCGCTGTCTGCGCGAAAAGGCGCGGTTGGTCGACCGCGCCCCCGTCCAGTTGCACGTGTTCGACCAGCCCGACCGCGATGATCGCGGCTGGGTGATCTCCGTGGCTCACCTCGATGTTCTCTCCGCCTCCGATGTCGGACTCGCCGAGGAGGGCGATCCCACCGAGGCGGCCGTGCCGGATGCTCCGGTGCAGGGGACGGAATCGTCCCCCGCCGAGGAGGTCCTCCCCGAGGCGGCCGACTTTGATCCTACCGAATCGGATTCCGATCACCCGGACTCCCCCGTCCACCGGCGGAAGCTCGTGCCCGTCCACGATGTCGGCGAGCTCAGCGCCGAGCATCAGGAGATCGTGCGCGTGGCCGTGCACCGACTGCGGGCGTTCCACGAACGCACTCCGGATCCCTTCGGACTCTTGGAGAAGGAGTTCTCGCTGCGGCAGCTGCGCGAGCTCCACGAGATCGTCGCCGGGGAGAGCCTGCAGGCCGATACGTTCCGCCGCACCATGCTGCCGCTGCTCGATCCCACCGGGGAGGCCGTCAGCCAGGGGCGAGGTCGTCCCGCGCAGACGTTCACCCGGCGCTCGGCACTGGCACTGCGCGCCGACTCCCGGATACAGGACCCCGATGGTGCCGATGCCGGCACGCACACCACCGGCACGTATTCCCCGGATGGCCGTCGCTGATGACTGAGATCAACCGCGATGCCGGAAAGCACATGCGCGTCGACGTGTGGCTGTGGACGGCGCGGATGTTCAAGACCCGCAACCTCGCCACTCAGGCCTGCCGCGGCGGGCATGTGCAGGTCGACGGGCAACGCGTCAAGGCCGCGCAGAAGGTGAGCATCGGCCAAGAGGTGCGCGTGCGCAAGGCCGGGTCCGAGTTCATCTGGAAGATCACCGGATTCATCCCCACGAGGATGCAGGCCTCCATCGCCGTCCAGTGCTATGAGGACCTCACTCCCCCGCCCGATCCCGCGCTGCGCGGATTCGTGCCCAGGCGAGACAAAGGGCTGGGGCGTCCGACGAAGAAGGACCGCCGGGAGATGGAGAAGTTCCTCGGCGATATGGCCAAACCTCAGTCGCGCAACCGCCGCGACTGATCCGCCGACCGCTCACCGCAGAGCTTGATACAGCGACGGTAACTCGAGCGGTCAGTGAAATCTTCCAGTGCCTGAGCGCTCGGGCGCTCAGTACATGACGGTGGCGAAGGTGCCGACCTGCTCGAAGCCGACGCGGGCATACATGCGCAGCGCCGTCTCGTTGTAGTCATTGGCATACAGGCTCACCGTGGAATGGCCCTTGTCACGGGTGCGCTGGACGACAGCGGCCATGCCCGCTGCCCCGAGACCCTGATTGCGCACTGCGGGATGGACCCATACTCCTTGGACCTGGACGATGCGGCGAGCACGGATGCCGATATCGGCCTTGAACAGCACCTGTTCGTCCTGCTCTTCGGCCGGCCACCGCGGCACCGCACCTCCCTGGGGGAGGGTGGAGGAGATCCGGGCATAGCAGTTCTTGCCGCGGATGATCCCGCGCACCCGCGCCAGGTACCCGGCGGTGCCGTCCTCGATCGGTGAGAATCCGACCTCTTTGGTGAACATGTCCACACTGGCGGGAAATACCGCACCGAGGTCATCGAGGGTCACCCGGTGCACATGCTCATCGGGGGTGACCAGCGGATCCGAGCTGATGGCCAGCAGCGGCTGCCGTTCGCGCACTCCACGCGCTCGGCCCCAATTGAGCCGCTGCTGCAGGTCGAGGATGACGGACCGGCTGCCGATGAGTGAGCAGGACACGCGACCGTCGGCATTGAGTTTCCGGGCAAGCACCTCATTCGTCGCCGGGGTCGCCGCGACCGGGATGATATTGCCGCCCACCCAGTAGGCGGCGACGGGTCGGTCACCATCGAAGATTCCGTACAGGGTGCCTGCCGGGGATCCCAGACGGGCGGTGCCCGTGACTTCGAGCAGGGAGATGAGGTAGACGTTCTCGCAGGGGTTGCGCGCAAGCAGGTCCGTCAGCCACCGGGTGTGCTGATGTTCCAGTCGTGCGATCCTCAGCGCCATGTGCCCCTGAACTCTTTCTCAGCCGTCAGCATGGGCCAATGACTGGACCATGAAACTCTTCGTCCTCACAAGGTATCGCACCTAGCCGACGGTCACTTCAGGCGGCCCCGATGCAGCGCCCGATGGCTGCCCCGCGGCCTCCTCGGCGATGCGGTTTGCCTCATGGATGAGCGTCTCGACGATCTCGGATTCGGGCACGGTTCGGATGACCTCGCCCTTGACGAAGATCTGGCCCTTGCCGTTGCCGCTGGCCACGCCGAGGTCGGCGTCGCGGGCCTCACCGGGGCCGTTGACGACGCACCCCATGACAGCCACCCGCAGCGGCACCTCCATGCCTTCGAGTCCGGCGGTGACGCGCTCGGCCAGCGTGTACACGTCGACCTGGGCACGACCACAGGACGGGCAGGAGACGATTTCGAGCTTTCGGGGCCGCAGGTTGAGGGATTCGAGGATCTGGTTGCCGACCTTGACCTCCTCGGCGGGAGGCGCGGACAGGGAGACTCGGATGGTGTCTCCGATACCCTCGGCCAGCAGGTGTCCGAAGGCGGTGGCGGATTTGATCGTGCCCTGGAACGCGGGTCCCGCCTCGGTGACGCCGAGATGGAGCGGCCAATCGCCGCGCTCGGCGAGCAGCTCGTACGCGCGGACCATGATCACCGGGTCATGGTGTTTGACAGAGATCTTGAAGTCGTAGAATCCGTGCTCTTCGAACAGGGAGGCCTCCCACAGCGCGGATTCGACGAGCGCCTCGGGCGTGGCTTTGCCGTATTTCTCCATCAGCCGTTTGTCCAGGGAGCCGGCGTTGACGCCGATGCGGATGGACACGCCCGCCTCGGCGGCGGCCTTCGAGATCTCCTTGACCTGGTCGTCGAACTTGCGGATGTTGCCGGGGTTGACGCGCACTCCCGCACAGCCAGCGTCGATGGCGGCGAAGACGTATTTGGGTTGGAAGTGGATATCGGCGATGACGGGGATCTGGGATTTGCCGGCGATGATCGGCAGAGCCGCGGCATCATCGGCGGTCGGGCAGGCCACGCGCACGATATCGCAGCCGGCGGCGGTGAGTTCGGCGATCTGCTGCAGGGTCCCGTTGATGTCGGTCGTCTGCGTCGTCGTCATCGACTGCACGCTCACCGGGGAATCGGATCCGACCCCCACCTTTCCGACGTTGATCTGCCTCGTCTTCCTTCGCGGAGCGAGCACGGGAGGCGGCGGTGCGGGCATTCCGAGATTGACCGATGTCACGAAGGATCCCTTCAGTCAGGCTGGTGACCAGCCACAATGTCCGAGCCGGCGCCGATGCGGGACCCGGATTGTGCGAACCATCACTATTGTAGGACCTCCCACTGACACAGAACTGTCCGTCCGCAGGGCGTACCCCGGACAGTTAACCGGCGCGCCCCGGGCGGCCCCCCGCGCGACCTCGGCTCCACCCGCACCACGCCACGGCCCACTGGTCCCGATCCGGTGTCACCGGCTGACGGTAGTGTGAAGGTGACCTGACGTCTGCGCGAAGGAGCAGCCCTGTGAGCACACCCGGATTCGTCGAACCCGATGTCGAGGCGATGACTGCGGCTCTCGAGGCCGCAGCACAGAAGCTCGACGACCAGGGTGGATCTTTGGCATGGGGAATCTTTCGCCGAGGCGGCCCCGCCCGAACCGTGAACGGCGAGGTTCCGTACCGAATCGCTTCGATGACGAAGTCCTTCACCGCCGCAGCCACCGGGTTCCTCGCCGCCGACGGGCTCGATCTCGACGCTCCCTTTGGCACCCTGCTCCCCGAACTGGCCGATACGGCCATCGCCGACCGCACCTGCCGACAGGCCTTGACTATGAGTACCAGTTTCACCAAGGACGACCCGTGGGCGGACCGGATGGAGGCGATGACTCCAGCCGAGCTCACCGACTGGCTGCACCGCGGCGCCATCGCCTGCGCGCCCGTCGACACCGGCTATGAGTATTCGAACCTCGGCTATGCGCTTCTCGGCATGGTCGCCGAGGCGGTCACAGGCAGGGCGTTCACCGAACTCGTGTCCACGGAGATCTTCGATCCCCTGAAGCTCACGCGCACCGGTTTCGATCACACGGACTTCCCGGACCTGGCGACCGGGTTCCGCGTCGACCTCAACGGCGGCCTCCACCCGGCCGAACTCACCGGCCCAGGAGTCTTCTCCCCCATCGGCGGGGTCATCTCCACGGTGAACGACATCGGCACATGGATGGACGCGCATCTCGACGCCCTCGAACGCATGGACACCTGTGCACCCAGGTCCTGGTCGCGGATACTGACCGACAACCAGCAGCCACGACGGACCATGGAGATCCAGAAGAGCGACCACCATGCGGAGACACTCAGCTACGGATACGGTCTCGAGACTCGTCTGGACACACGTTTCGGCCGCATCGTCTGCCATTCCGGCGGCTATCCAGGATACGGCTCACATATGCGCTGGTTCCCCGATCTGGGGCTCAGCATCGTCGTGCTCGGCAATACGACCTACTATCCGGCGCAGCGCGTCGTCCAGGACGCGCTCGATCTCGGATGGGCGGCGGCCACGGGACGACAGGACACCCGGCTGGAACGTCAGGCCACCTCGGTGCCGGTGCCCCGTTATCCCGCCGCCCAACCCCAGATCGATGCCGTGATGGCCGCGGCGAACCTCGTCAACGAATTCGACGACACCGTCGCCGAGGCGATCTTCTCCATGAACATGGACCTCGACGAACCCCGCGAAGAGAGGCGGGAGCGCTTCGCCCGGTGGCGGGCGGAGAAGCAGATCGACCGTCCTCTCACCGAGGCGGACCTCGAGATGGTCTCCCCGTTGCGCGGAGTGGTCACAGTGCCGAGCACAGCAGATGAGACCGCCACGATCACGGTCGGCCTCAATCACCTCGGCGAGGCGCAGGCGATCACCCTCAGCTCCTGAACGGGTCCGCCACTGAACGGACTGATCACGCTCAACCGCAGATGGCTCATGCCTTCATTCCACGACGAAGTTACTCAGCCCTGCGAATTTGAGAATGAACGGTGCGATCGACATCAGGACGAGCAGTGAGGCGACCGTCCACAGCCAGATCATCTTCGCCCTGTGCCCGCGGACCCGCGTCCCCATAGCGAACAGCGGGCTGAGCAAGGGCAGCCCGTAGAAGAGCGGAGTCAGCACGAAGGCGAGCGCAAGGAATCCGATGAACGTCCATTCCGTTCGCGAGAAGAAACGCTCACGTGGCTTGGTCTCAGTATTCTCCACTCGCACCACCCTAGCTGAGATCGCCCACACTGCATGTCCGGTCTACTTGCCAGAGCCCAGCCAGACCTACCCACCGGAGTTGAAGATCGCGTCGAGGGTGATGGGTTTGACGAGGTCGACGTAGACGAGCAGCGCCGTCATGCACAGCATCAGTCCGATGCACACGTACGTCAGCGGCAGCAGCTTCGCGGTGTCGAAGGGGCCGACCAGTCCGCGGCCGCGCCACCGGTTGATGCGGCGGCGCGCACCTTCGTAGAGGCCCACGGCGATGTGTCCGCCGTCGAGGGGCAGCAGCGGGATCATGTTGAACGCGAAGAGGAAGATGTTGAGCGAGCCGAGCATGCCCAGTCCCATCTGCGCCTTGTCGACGACGTCGATCTGGTCGGTCGACACGATCTCGCCCGCGATGCGGCCAACACCGACCATGCCGACGAGTCCTTCGGCGTCGCGGTCCTTCGTGCCGACGGCCACCTCGCCGATGTCGACGAGTTTGACCGGCAGGGTGATGATCGCGTGGAAGACTCCGGAGACTTGGTCCCACACGGCGCCGCGGAATTCCTCGAGCGGCAGGGACTGACGTTCCTGGACGGGTCCGACGCCGAAGAATCCTTGGGTCTCGGTCTGCGGGGTTCCGTCCGGGTTGAGCACGGCCTTGCCTGTGTCGTCGACCTTCGGCCGTTCGGTGGCGATGATCGGCACGGTCACCGTTTGGGCCTGACCATCGCGGATGAAGTCGACCTCGACGCGTTCGCCTGCATGTTCCTTGATGACCGAGGACAGCTGATCCCAGTCCTTCGTCTCGACGCCGGCGATCGAGGTGATCTCGTCACCCGGTTCGATCCCAGCCTCCCACGCGGGGGTGAGCTGATCGTCGGGACGGCAGGTGTTCTGCTCCGAGGCGGGACGCTGCTGCGCTTCGGACGCGGGCACCGCACATTCGACGACGGTCTGGACGGTTGTCGTCGGAGTGACCACACCGATGCCCAGCAGCGAGATCCCCATGATGAGGATGCCCAGGACGAGGTTGACGAAGGGACCGGAGAACATGACGACGAGGCGTTTGGGCACGCTGAGCGCATAGAACGTCCGGTGCTCCTCCCCCGGCTCGATCTCCTGGTTCGAGAACTCCCGGGCATCGGCCATCGTGTCTTCGAACAGCCGCCCCTTCTGCTTCTTCCGGTCCCGGCGCAGCGGAGCGTCATCACCGTCATCCATCCCCTCGCCGAGGCGGCCCGACGTTTCGCTGCCCGTCGAGTCGAGTGCAGCGCCCGGTTCACCGAGGCGGCCCGACGTGCCGTCGACCCCGCCGTCGATCTCGCCGTCGGCGCCGGCGGCCGTGCCGCCCTTCTGCGCAGCGGCGGCGGTCTCATAGCGGGACTTCGTCGCCTCCTCGGGCGGATACATTCCCGGCATCGCGATGAACCCACCGAGGGGGAACGCTTTGATGCCGTACTCGGTCTCACCGCGGCGGAAGGAGAACAGGGTCGGCCCGAAGCCGACCATATAGTGCGTGACTTTCACCCCGAACTTCTTCGCCGGGGTGAGGTGGCCGAGTTCGTGCAGCGCAATCGAGATCGAGATGCCGATGAGGAACAGGATGATCCCGACGATGTAGAGCACAACTGTCATCGGCGGCCCCCGTTCTGTTCGGCGACGTCGGCGCGCGCGAAGTCTCTGGCCCAGGCGTCGGCGGCCAGCACGGTCTCTACTGTGTGTTCGGCCGCCGGTTCGTGGGCGGCCAGTGCTCGGGCGAGACCTTTGTCGATTCCGGTGAAGGCGATGTCTCCGGCGATGAATGCGGCGACGAGTTCCTCATTGGCGGCGTTGAGCACGGCCGGGTAGCTGCGGCCTTTCTTGCCGGCGTCGATGGCCAGACCGAGAGCGGGAAAGGCGAGATGGTTGACCGGTTCGAACGACCAGTGCATGGGCTGGCCCCAATTGTGCGGAACGGCCCCCGAGGCCAGTCGCTTCGTCGTACCATCGTCCTGGGTGCCCAGCGCATAGGAGATCGGCAGGCGCATATCCGGTGGGGAGATCTGCGCGATCGTCGAGGCATCGGTGAACTCGACCATCGAATGGATCTGCGACTGCGGATGCACGACGACTTCGATGTGGTCGAAGTCGATGTCGAAGAGCAGGTGGGCTTCGATGACTTCGAGGCCCTTGTTGACCAGGGTCGCAGAGTTGATGGTGATCATCGACCCCATCGACCAGGTGGGATGGTTGAGCGCCTGGGCGGGGGTGACTCGACGCAGGGCATCACGGGTCATGCCCCGGAAGGGACCGCCCGACGCGGTGATGATGAGCTTGCTGACTTCACCGTGCGTGCCGGCACGCAGCGCCTGGGCGATGGCGGAGTGCTCACTGTCAACCGGCACCAGCCGGGCCCCGGAGGCACGAGCTGCGTCGAGGACGATGGACCCGCCGATGATGAGGGATTCCTTGTTCGCCAGGGCCACGTCCGTGCCGCGTTCGAGGGCGGCCAGGGTCGCGCCGAGACCGGCGGCACCGGTGATCGCGTTGAGGACCATATCGGCGGCCAAGCCCGCGACCGCCTCGGCGGCGTCGTCCCCGAGGTGGATGGCTTCGACGGGATCGGCGGTCCCCCGCTGGGCAGCCAGCTCGGTCAGTCGCGCACGCACCTCGGCCTCGCCTCCGGCGGGTGGGGTCGTGAGCCCGATGACGGGGACGTGGAAATCGAGGGCCTGCTCGAGCAGAAGGTCGAGCTGTGACCCGGCGGCCAAGCCGATGATCGCGTGCTCGTCCCGGTGTTCGGCGAGGACATCAAGGGCCTGGGTGCCGACCGAACCGGTTGAGCCGACTACAATGAAACCACGTTTACTCACGCCAACCGATGATGCCAAAGTTCTCTGGGAAATGACTCGACACGGACTCGTGTGTCGCCTAGCGGGGCCTGGTCATCTGTAGTGCTTCGGGACACCGATCTTCCACCGGGTTCCGGTAAAAGAAGTGAATGAAGACAATCAATGGCGAAAGAGATGGATATGAGCAAGACGCTGAGCCCCGACGACATTCTTGGACTGGATTCGGTCTTCGAACCCGATGACCTCGAATTCGCATCGATCGTGAAGAAATGGCTGGACGAGAACGTCCGGGAGAAGATCGGCGACTATTTCCTCGACGCCACCATCCCCGCCCGAGAACTGGCCGAAGGACTCGGCGAGCTCGGTCTGCTGGGCATGCACCTCGACGGCTACGGCTGCGGCGGATCGACGGCGACTCAGTACGGACTGGCCTGCCGCGAACTCGAAGCCGTCGATTCCGGTCTGCGCTCCCTCGTCTCCGTGCAGGGTTCGCTGGCGATGTTCGCCATCCACCACTGGGGGTCGGAAGCACAGAAGGAAGAATGGCTGCCGAAGATGGCCGCCGGAAAGGCCATCGGCTGCTTCGGTCTGACCGAACCCGATGTCGGCTCCGACCCGTCGGGGATGAAGACGACCGCGAAGAAGGACGGATCCGACTGGATCCTCAACGGCGCGAAGATGTGGATCACGAACTCCCCGGTCTCCGATGTCATGGTCGTGTGGGCCAAGACCGAAGAGGTCGACGACAAGGGCAAGAACGTCGTCCGCGGCTTCGTCGTCCCCTCGAACACCGAGGGTGTGCAGACCCCGGAGATCCACCGCAAGATCTCGCTGCGTGCGTCGATCACCGGTGAGATCGTCCTCGACAACGTCCGCCTGCCCGAGGATGCGATGCTGCCGAAGGCCAAGGGACTCAAGGGCCCCCTGTCCTGCCTGTCCGAGGCCCGCTACGGCATCGTCTTCGGTGTCACCGGCGCAGCCCGAGACGCGCTGCTCTCCGCACTGGAGTACACCGGCACCCGTGTCCAGTTCGATCGCCCGCTGGCATCGTTCCAGATCACTCAGCAGAAGCTGGCGAAGGCCTTCGGCCAGTACTCGCAGATCACTCTGCTCGCCGCTCACCTGGGCAAGCTCAAGGACTCCGAGAAAGGTGTCCGTCCGGAGCAGATCAGCCTGGGCAAGATGGTCAACGTCGATACCGCGATGAACGTGTGCCGTGACCTGCGCGCCCTGTTCGGCGGGTCGGGCATCACGAGCGAGTACCCGCCGCTGCGTCACGCGGTCAATCTCGAGACCGTGGTCACCTACGAAGGCACGCACGAGGTGCACCAGCTGACCCTGGGTCGGACGATGACCGGAATCAACGCCTTCGCGAACTGAACCAGTGCGCAGGGCACCCGCCCTCCGCTGAACACAGTCAGCGCCCGCCGATCCTGCTGAGGTTCGGCGGGCGTTTCGCGTCTTCATAGACAATAGACATGTCAGCTTGTCTAGAATCACGACCGAATACATCGGAGTTTCCTGATGCGTGAAATACGGTTCTTCTTGGACTGGGGTCCGAAATACCCGTTGTGGGAAAGCGGCACGGACAAATACGTCGTGGAGCCGTGGGATCTTGGTCTGTCATCAGAGCTTGGCGAAGCACTGCGCAGTTACACACAATTCTGGAATGAGCACTTCATTGAAATCGGCGACGACTACGGTTGGGACACCAGCGAAAACGAAACTGCCTTCGACGCCGAGGGCGACCGTCTGATCCGTTGGCTTCAGGACGAGGTCAACGATATAGCGATCGTTCTCGACGAGCGCTGACAGGGACTCCCTGCTCACTTTAGTGAAGAGGTGACACAGTCAGTCGGTACGCAGCCGGACGTTGTCAGTTTCCACGACTCAGTTCGAGCACGACCGTCTGGACATCCTCGCCGAGGTGGCTCCGGGCTTCCAGCCCTCGCTCGGCTGCGTGCCCGGTGGCCTCTGCAACCTGACCTCGCCCGAGTTCGATGAGCAGCACACCATCCGGGGCCAGCCAGTCCAACGACTCCGTGATGAGTCGGCGGACGAGGTCGAGTCCGTCGGAGCCGCCGAAGAGCGCGCTGCTCGGTTCGAAGTCGAGGGCCTCATGCGGCAGAAAATCGGCTGCCGTTTCAGGAACGTACGGCGGCACGGCCGCGATGACAGAGATTGATCGCCGCAGTGTGTCGGGCAGTCCGTGCAGGCAGTCGAGGGCATGCCCCGTCACGGTGGTGCCGGACTCATTTGCCTGTTCGGACCCGCCTGCCTGCGTAGACTCCCCCGCGTGCGCTGAGTCCCCCGACTGGATGCAGCGTTCGACATTCTCCACCGCACACCGCACGGCCTCCGCCTGAGCATCGCCGACGTGGATCTCCACCCCCGGCACCGTGCCCGCCACCGCCGAGGCGACCGGCCCGACCCCGCAGAATGCTTCGAGCACAACGAGTCGTGCTTTCGCGACGCCAGCGTCTGCCTCTGTGCCGTTCCGTCGTGAGTCCGTCTCCGCCCTGTGCCCTCGCGAGTCCGTCATACGTCGGGCCGCGGACACCGTATGCGCGGCGAGCAGAGCCGTTCGCTGCCGTGGTACGAACACTCCCGGCCGGACACTCAAACGCATTCCGGAGAAGTCGACCCAGCCGACGATCTGCTCGAGGGGTTCACCGGCCACTCGTCGTGCAACGAGCTCATCGAGTTTCGGCGCAGAGCCAGCTGCAGACTCCAGCAGGATCGCCGCCTCGTCCTCGGCGAAGACACAGCCGGCCGCGCGCAGAGCAGACACCGTCTCAGCCGAACGCGGATCAGCAGTCCGCGGGTCCGCAGAAGCCGGAACGTCGACACCAGCATCGGCGTCGAAGCCCCCGGATTTCCCAGCACCCCCAGAAGTCCGGGGCTCAGGAGGCAGAGAGTACCTCGGTGCGGTACCAGTCGAGGCTCGTACCCGCCTCAAGATCACCGTCATCGGTGAGCACCAGGGTGCGCTGCGGGTCGAACGGCACTACTGCGGCGAATTCGACGCGGGAGTCGCGCATCGCCTGGTCGAGGTTCGCGGTCTCGGAGCCGATCGTCACGCCGACGCCTTCGAAACGCGAACGGGTGACCCGAACAGAGGCACGCCCCGGCTCGATCGGTTCGGCTGCGATGGCGTGGAGAACCACTAAGTCTGAAGCAGAGTCAGACGCAGCCCCTGATCGCAGATCCACAACGAGCCCGATCCGGGCGGCAGCCAACACACCGAGCGCCCGCGCCAACGGCGGGACATCCTCGGCGAAGGTGAGCCGGGCACCGGATTCGGGAACCACGCCCATGGCGCGGAGCACTCCGGCGAGCTTCGAACTGCGGTCGAGCACCTCGGCGCGGTCGAGCTCGACTGGAACGGACAGGGCCTTGACCAGGCGGGGATCCGTGACTTCCCGGCCGTCGACGAGAGGTTTCTCCGGAGCGGGTCCGGTCAGCACGATGTCTTCGGCCTTGCCCATCGCGATCGGAAAGTCGAGGAGTTCGTACACCGGGTTGAGCGTGCCGGGATCGGTCGCGGTCGGGACCGCGAAGTAGTGGAAATCAGTCAACGGAGGCCATCACTTCGACGACGCGGTCGATGAACGCATCGACCTGGTCCTCGTTGTACGCCTTCTTGCCTTTTGCGGTCTTGAACAGCACGCGGCGGACTTGGTCGACACTCATCGCCACGCCCTGCGTGAAGTACGAGTTGACCTTGTCGCACATGTCGTCGACCTGGGTGATGTCGTAACCGATGACTCCGGGAGGAGGATTGTCGAAGCGCTCACCGGGCTCACGGACCAGGCGTCCCCGCAGGGACGCGGCCACACGGGTGAGCTCGGAGACCCAGGCGTCCTGACCGGACTGCGCGATCAGGCGGTCGCGGGCCTGCTTGGCGAATGCGTCCTCGAGACGGTCGAGCGCGGCGTCGACGACGGCGACGTGATAGCCCTTGCGGACGAGGTCGAATCCGACCGTGCGCACCGCCCGGGAGTCGAGGTCGCCGGGCTGCGGCGTCGGCCGTTCGAAGGACTCACGTGCACGCTTGAAGAAGCTGTCGACCTGCTTGGGGTCGTATCCGTTCTTCCAACCGGACATTCGAGGGAAAGTCGTGTCCGCCATGTCTCCTCCAGAAGCAAGTGGCTGTGGTGTTTCCACCATAATAGATGGAAGCCGCAGCAATTGCGTTGCCGCGGTCCGCAGTTGCCGAACGGGCGTCGATCAGTCGGCTGCGGCGAGCTGTCCGCAGGCGCCGTCGATATCGGATCCGCGGGTGTCGCGGATCGTCGTCGGAATGCCCTGATCGATGAGGCGGCGGACGAATTCGTCGGCGACCTCCGGTTCCGAGGCCGTCCACACCGAGCCCGGGGTCGGGTTGAGCGGGATCGGGTTGACATGGACCCAGCCGCGTCCGCGGGCGTTGAGCTTCTTGGCCAGCAGTTCCGCACGCCACGCGTGGTCGTTCATGTCCTTGATGAGCGCGTATTCAATGCTCACCCGGCGTCCGGTCACCTGGTAGTAGTTATAGGCGGCGTCGATGGCCTCGTCGGCCTTCCACCGCGTGTTGACCGGGATCATCTCATCGCGCAGTTCGTCATCGGGTGCGTGGAGGCTGAGGGCGAACGTGACGGGGATGTCTTCGGCGGCGAGTTTGTTGATGCCGGGCACGAGTCCGACCGTGGAGATCGTGATCCGCCTGGCCGACATGCCCAGTCCTTCGGGGCTCGGTCCGACGAACCGGCGCACCGCGTTCATCACTCGCTTGTAGTTGGCCAGGGGTTCGCCCATGCCCATGAAGACGATGTTCGAGACCCGTTCGGGGCCATTCGCCGAGGCGGCCGTGGCCTCCCCGTCGAATGCGGCTTCTCCCGCCGCTTCGTCATCATCGGCTTCCGCGCCGAGCGCGGTCTCTCCGGCACCGGGCATATCCGACTTCGGGGCTTCGGCGAGTTCGCCGGCGGCGATGACCTGGTTGGCGCGCACGACCTGTTCGACGATTTCGGCCGTGGACATGTTCCTGGTCAGGCCCTGCTGGCCGGTGGCGCAGAACGGGCAGTTCATTCCACAGCCGCACTGGCTGGACACGCACAGGGTGACCCTGTTGCGGTAGCGCATGAGCACGGACTCGACGAGAGCTCCGTCGAAGAGGCGCCACAGGAACTTGATGGTGTCGCCGTTCTCGGTGCGCAGGCGGCGCACTTCGGTGAGCAGGTGCGGAAAGAACCGTTCCTGGATCTCTGCCCGCTTGTCCTTGGGCAGGTCCGTCATCGCCTCGGTGTCGGTGACATAGTGGCTGAAGTAGTGGGTGGAGATCTGCTTGGCCCGGAAAGCGGGCAGTCCCATCTCCTTGACCGCGTCGATGCGTTCGTCCATCGTCATATCGGCCAGATGCTGAGGCGGCTGCTTGACCCGTGCGGACTTGAAGTTGAGAAGGGGACGGCCATCGCGCATCGGGGTCTTCGATGTCGTGCCGTCGGCATGTTCGACGACGGGCCTGGTCTGCCTTCTGCCTGCTTGAGAACTCACACCGCCATTGTCTCATGTTCGCTGCACAGCTGTCGTGTGTGAGCCGCCACGTCGGGCAGGTGCGAACCGGACAGGGTCAGAGGCAGCCGGGTAACCGAGTCGGCGGGCCGGTCAGAGGTAGCCGGGCAGGACCGAGAAGAGCACGAGCGCGACGGGAGCGGTCGGCAGGATCGAGTCGAGTCGATCCATGACACCGCCGTGGCCGGGCAGCAGGGTGCCCATGTCCTTGAGTTCGAGGTCGCGCTTGATCATCGATTCGCTGAAGTCGCCGAGAGTGGCGAAAGCGGGGATGACGGCACCGATGACCAGACCGGTCCAGAACGGAGCATCGACGACGGTGACGGCGAGGACCGTTGCGACCACGGCGGCGAAGACGGTCGAGCCGAGGTAGCCTTCCCAGGACTTCTTCGGAGAGATCCGCGGGGCGATGGGATGCTTGCCCCACAGCACGCCGAAGACGTAGCCGCCGGTGTCGGAGGCGACGACCGCGGCGAGGAAGATGATGACGTAGAAGTTGCCGTCCGGCTGGGTGAGGATGTAGACGATGAAGCAGGCCATGAGGCCGACATAGGTGAGAGCGAAGAGGGAGAGCGAGACGTCTTTGACTGCGTTCTTCCGGCGCTCGACCATCGTGAAGAGCATGACTGCTCCGGCGCTGGCGGCGAAGGTCACCCAGAGCGCTTCGCGGCCCCCGATGAACGTGGCCACGACCATACAGGCCGCCGACACCATGGTGGGCACGCGGGAGACGAGGGAGCCGGAACGTGACAGAGCGTTCGCCAGCTCCCACATTGCGGCGACGATGCCGACGAGGACGATGAAGAGGAACGAGATCGGCAGGAAGATCAGGGACGCGAGCACCACGCCGCCGATGAGCAGTCCCATGCCGATCGCGGCCGGCAGGTTGCGTCCGGCTCGACCGTAATCCTTCTGTTCAGGTTCGGAATCGGTCGCAGCCGCCTCGGCGGTCGGATTCGATTCCGGGTCGTCAGGCGAATACGGCTTGTCCGAGTTGCGCAGGTCTCGACGTTTCGGGAAAGGGGTCTCAACCCGCGCGGCCTCGCCTGACGGATCCGGCTCCCCGAGGGGAGCCGGATCTGTCGCGGGGCTGTCGGACCCTGTCACGGCGATCATCAGACCTCGAGCAGCTCAGCTTCCTTCTGCGCAAGCAGCTTGTCGACGTTTTCCACCTTGCTCTTCGTCAGATCGTCGAGCTCGGAGATGCTGCGAGTGACCTCGTCCTCGCCGGCTTCGCCGTCCTTCTTGATGCGTTCGAGCGTCTCCTTGGCGTGACGACGGATGTTGCGGATGGAGACCTTGCCGTCTTCGGCCTTGCCCTTGACGATCTTGACGTATTCCTTGCGGCGTTCCTCGGTGAGGTCCGGGAGGACGACACGAATGACGTTGCCGTCGTTGGCGGGGTTCGCGCCGATGTCGGAGTTGCGCAGAGCGTTCTCGATATCGGTCAGCGTGCCCTTGTCGTAGGGGGTCACGAGAATCGTGCGTGCCTCGGGCGTCTGGAACGAGGCGAGCTGCTGCAGCGGTGTCGGAGCGCCGTAGTAGTCGATCTCGATATCGGCGAACAGTGCGGGGTTGGCACGGCCGGTGCGGATCGACGCGAAGTCCTCCTGCGTGAATTCGACGGCCTTGTCCATCTTCTCTCTGGCTTCGGCCAGTGTCTCTTCAATCACGGTTGCCTCTTTCCCTCTTCTTAAAGCTTTGGGTTCATTCTATGGGTCATCACTGAAAAATGCCGCACCGAATCATCGCAGGGGTGTTCTCACCTGCGTGGATGCCAGGCGGCCGACCGCCTCGGTGGAGACGGTCCCACGCTGTGAGGACCCTCCCGCGTTCAGCGTCAGGCCACCTCGGTGGGGTGGGTCTCAGTGGACGACCGTGCCGATCTTCTCACCGATGATGGCTTTGCGCAGGTTGCCCTCGCCTTCCATTCCGAAGACGTGCATCGGCAGCTTGTTGTCCATGCACAGGCTGAAAGCGGTCGCGTCGACGACCTTGAGGCCGCGCTGCAGGGCGTCTTGGTAGCTGATCTCGGAGATCTTCTCGGCCTTCGGGTCGACCTTGGGGTCGGCGGTGTAGACGCCGTCGACGCCGTTCTTGGCGATGAGGACCTCATCGGCATGCACTTCGAGTGCTCGCTGGGCGGCGACGGTGTCGGTGGAGAAGTACGGGAGTCCGGCGCCGGCGCCGAAGATGACGACGCGGTTCTTCTCCATGTGCCGCATGGCGCGGCGGGGAATATACGATTCGGCGACCTGTGACATGGGGATCGCGGTCTGCACGCGGGTGTCGACACCCGTCTGTTCGAGGAAGTCCTGCAGTGCCAGGCAATTCATCACGGTGCCGAGCATGCCCATGTAGTCGGCACGGGTGCGGTCCATGCCGCGCTGCGAGAGCTCGGCTCCGCGGAAGAAGTTGCCGCCGCCGACGACGATACTGACCTCGACGTCCTCGGTGGTGGGGGCGACCTCGCGGGCGACTGCGGCCACGACGTCGGGATCGACGCCGATCTTGCCGCCGCCGAAGACCTCGCCGGAGAGCTTGAGCAGGACGCGGCGCCGATGGGTGCGCACCGCGCGGCTGGCGTAGCTGGATTCGTGAACAGGGGTGCTTGTCATGGAGTCCTTCTTCCGTGCGGGCAGGTCTGTACCCAGTGGGATCGTCACTGTGATCGGGCGTCTGGGTCAGTTTAGCGAAGAACGGGGCCGGACCGATTGGTCCGACCCCGCTCCTCGGGTGAGTTCTCACTCACTCGATGAACCTGGGAAGCAGAGATCTGTCTGCTTCACGGTCAGTGGTGAATCAGGCTCCGACGCGGTAGCGCAGGAAGCCGGTGGCCTTGACGCCGGCAGCCTCGAGCACCTTGGCCACGGACTGCTTGGGATCCTTGGCGAATCCCTGGTCGAGCAGGCAGTTCTCCTTGAAGAAGCCGTTGACGCGGCCCTCGATGATCTTCGGCAGAGCCTGTTCGGGCTTGCCTTCGTTCTTCGCGGTGTCTTCGGCGATGCGACGCTCGTTCTCGACGAGGTCGGCGGGAACGTCTTCACGGGAGAAGTACTTCGGGGCCATAGCGGCGATGTGCACGGCGACATCGTGGGCCACGGTCTCGTCGTCACCTTCGAATGCCAGCAGCACGCCGACCTGCGGGGGCAGGTCCTTGTTGGTGCGGTGCAGGTAGGAGGCGATCTTGGCGCCTTCGACACGGCCCACGCGACGCAGTTCGACCTTCTCGCCCAGCGAGGCACCGGATTCGGTGATGAACTGGGAGACGGGCTTGCCGTCGGTCTCAGCGGCGAGGAGTGCCTCGGCCGAATCGGCCTTGTTGGCCACGGCCAGCTCGAGGACCTCTTCGGAGAGCTTGACGAACGGTTCGGACTTCGCGACGAAGTCGGTTTCCGAGTTGAGCTCGATCATGGTGCCGACTCCGCCTTCGACGGAGGTCGCGACCAGACCGTCGGAGGTCGAGCGACCTTCGCGCTTGGTGGCGCCCTTGAGGCCCTTGATGCGCAGGGCCTCCATGGCCTTCGTCTGGTCGCCGTCGGACTCGTCGAGAGCCTTCTTGACGTCCATCATTCCGGCGCCGGTCTTCTCGCGCAGTGCCTTGATATCAGCGGCAGTGTAGTTTGCCATTCCTTCTCCTCAGGATGGTGGAGTTAAACGAAATCAGGACTCGGTCGACTCGGTGGAGTCGGCGGCTTCAGCGGCCGGAGCAGCTTCAGCGGTATCGGCGTCAGCCGCGGGCGCAGCGTCGGCCGCAGGGGCAGCCTCAGCGGCAGGAGCGGCTTCTTCGGCCGGGGCAGCAGCCTCGGTGCCGTTCTCTTCGGTCTTGCCTTCGAGGAGCTCACGCTCCCACTCGGGCATGGGCTCGACGGCGGAGACGTTCTTCTCACCGCTGGCGTCGTCCGAGGAGTGGCGGGCGATGAGGCCCTCGGCCACGGCGTCGGCGACCACGCGGGTCAGCAGCGAGACGGAGCGGATGGCGTCGTCGTTGCCCGGGATCGGGTAGTTGACGTCGTCCGGGTCGCAGTTGGTGTCGAGGATGCCGATGACCGGGATGCCCAGCTTCTTGGCTTCGTCGACCGCGAGGTGTTCCTTCTTGGTGTCGACGATCCAGACGGCCGACGGGGTGCGCTGCATGTCGCGGATGCCGCCGAGGGTCTTCTCGAGCTTGTCCTTCTCGCGACGCAGGATGAGCAGTTCCTTCTTGGTGTGGGAGGAACCTGCAACGTCGTCGAAGTCGATCTCTTCGAGTTCCTTGAGGCGGCGCAGACGCATCGAGATGGTCTGGAAGTTCGTGAGCATACCGCCGAGCCAACGCTGGTTGACGTAGGGCTGACCCACGCGCTGAGCCTGCTCAGCGATGGATTCCTGGGCCTGCTTCTTGGTGCCGACGAAGAGGATCGAGCCGCCGTGGGCCACAGTCTCCTTGACGAATTCGAAGGCGTTGTCGATGTAGCCCAGCGACTTCTGCAGGTCGATGATGTAGATGCCGTTGCGCTCGGTGAAGATGAAGCGCTTCATCTTCGGGTTCCAACGACGGGTCTGGTGTCCAAAGTGAACGCCGCTGTCGAGCAGCTGGCGGATGGTGACGACGGCCATGCCGACGCCCTCCTTTCTGTGCACCCTCAGGGTGCTTTTACGTCACGCGCGCGTCGATCGTCCTCAAAACGAACCCTGAAAGGTCCGCATCGATTCGATCGACGGGATGCGTCGATGACATTTTCGGTTGATTCCTGGTACCCGGTTCGTCCGCCCCACAGGCACACCTGACGGCTGCCTGCACCATGGGAAGGAGAAGAATTCGGATACGCGTAGTCAGAAGACACGCTTCTGCTGGGCCCAAGTCTATCCCGGTTGGGCAAGTCATTTCCAATCGAGATCGATCCCCCGCCGAGGCGGCCCACCGGCCCGTATCGTCGCATCGACTCGTGCGTCGGCCGGTGTGGATCGATGGGTGTGGGCGAGCGCCGGAACGCAGGGTCCCGTCGGGCGTGGGGAGCCGGATCGCCGTCGATTCGTTGCACTCGACCATCGCTTCCTGTGGACGGATGCCTCACTCGAGCGTCGTTGACTTGTGGATGGAGGCGGCTCGTCCACAGGGGTGATACTCACGGGTGACACGACCGTGCACTAGGGGTTTGCATGCTCCCATGACTCTCTTTGCGCGCGACCGCCTCCGCCTGCTGTTCCACTTCCGAGCGAGACGCTCAAGCCTGGGCTCACCGCAGTCACTGCTCCTTGCCGTGATCATCGCAGCGGCACTTGTACTCACGACCACTCCCCCAACGGCGAGCGCCGCCTCCGGGGCTGCGTCGACACGGACACAGGTCAGCCTTCAGAGGAGCGCACCGACGAACTGGGTCACCCCAGTGCCGGCGATGGAGATCATCGAAGCCTTTGATCCTCCGGACAAGCCGTGGCTCAAGGGGCATCGCGGAATCGACGTGCTCGCTGTCGTTGGCGAACCGCTGCGGGCACCGACGGAAGGGACGATCCGCTTTGCCGGCACGGTGGCGGGGACTGCGACCGTCAGCATCCTCACCGAGTCCGATCATGTGCTCACGTTCCAACCGGCCGCGACGTCGTTGAAGAAGGGTGAGGGATTTGCCGCCGGCGAGAAGATCGGCACGGTGGGCAGCGGTGGCCACTGTCAGCGTTCGTGCCTGCATATAGGAGCATGGCCGGCCGCGAGCGATCAGAGGTACGTCGATCCGGGCAAGTTCTTCGGCCAGGAGCAGTCGGCGCTTCTGCCTCTGTCACGGAAGCCCGCGAAGGAACCGAAAGGCGGCGGAGATTCGGCCACCTCCGGTGCCGGAGCGTGGGGCGGTCACAGCAATGGGCAGATTCCCGCCTCGGCGATGTGCCAGTTGGAGTCGGCCCCCGGGCAGATGCTGCGCTGCGATGCTCAAGCGGCTTTCGATCGGCTCTCGTCGGCGTTCGAGGCTCGGTTCGGCGCCCCGATCTCGGTCACCGATGCTTACCGGGACTACGCCACGCAGGTGATCCTCAAACGGCGAAAGGGGCGGATGGCGGCGACACCGGGAACGTCGAATCACGGGTGGGCGCTGGCCGTCGACCTCGGCAGCGGGATCAATTCCTTCGGCACCGCGCAGCATCAGTGGATGCGGGCGAATGCGCCGAAGTTCGGGTGGATTCATCCCGGTTGGGCACGGCAGACAGGGTCCCTGCCCGAGCCCTGGCACTGGGAATTCCGGAAGTAGGAGGCCTCGGCCAGGCCGACGCTTCCGCCATGACTCTGCCGGCCAAGTCCGTCTCTGTGAGTCTCAGGCTCGCGGGTGTGCTCGCCGGTAGGTGTCCTGCAGACGCTGCATGGATACCTGAGTGTAGATCTGGGTGCTGCTCATCGTGGAGTGGCCGAGCAGCTCTTGGATCTGACGCAGGTCGGCACCGCGGTCGAGCATGTGTGTGGCCGCAGAGTGTCGCAGTCCGTGTGGTCCGATGTCTGGCGCGCTGGGGTCGCCGGAGCCGTAGCGGTGAACGAGTTCGCGCACCTGCCTGGCGCCGATGCGTCCTCCACGAACGCCGAGGAACAGTGCGTCGCCGCTGTGGGGACCGGTGAACAGTTCGCGGGCGGCGAGCCAGTCGTCGAGGGCTCTGCGTGCCGGGGTCCCGAACGGGACGCGACGTTCTTTGTTGCCCTTGCCGAGCACGGTGATCATCGATGCGCGGTGATCGATATCGCTGCGGTCGAGTCCGGTCAGCTCCGAGACGCGCACCGCAGTGGCGTAGAGCATTTCCAGGATTGCGGCATCGCGGATGCGTTTGGCCGCATCGAGTGGATCGTTCTTGCCGTGCTGTGCGGAATCACCCCTCGTGGAGTCGTCTGCCGCCGGGTCGCTCGTCGAGGAGTCGTCTGCCATCAAGCCACTCGTATCCATGCCGTTGTCGGCGATTCCCCCTTTCCGTCTCCGCCCCACGCCGGTGACTCCGGTTCGGTGCTTCTCAGCTGCGGAGATGAGGTCGGCGGCCTGCTGAGGTTTGAGCACCGTGGGCAGGCGGGAGTCCTTCTTCGGAGTCCGCAGCCGCGCGGCCGGGTTGTTCGGCAGTCCCAGATTGCTCACACCGTAGGCGAAGAAGGAGCGCACAGCAGCGATCTTGCGAGCCACCGTCGATTTCGCGGCACCGGCATCGTCGAGGGCGATGAGCCAGGACCGCAGATCATCGAGTTCGACGGTTTCAATGTCGATGCGTGCGCCAGATGCCGTCGCGAGGTGCCCTTCTCCGCTCCCCCGTCGGAGCTTCGTCGAATGCACAGCGTGTTCGAGGAAGTCAGTGACGTCGGAGACGTAGGCTCGAGCAGTGTGTTCGGAGACGTCACGAGACCGCAGATGGCCGGCATAGCCGGACACCACCTCGGCGACGGTCGATGATGTGCTCACGTCCCCAGGATACGCGGCGCCGAAGGACGCCGCCGTTTTCCGTCGGCCATCAGGCGTCAGGCGTCGGCCGTCAGGCCTCAGCTGAGGATGAACGGCAGCCGGTCGCCTATGTCGTCGCCGAGGACCGTTCGGTGCGCCGCGTTCGGTGGTCGTCGTCCCGTGCCGATGAGCAGCGCTTCGGCATCGGTCAGTTCCGCGGGGATCGTCAACCCGATAGCGTCCTCGAACGTCGTCCGGCTTCGAGCGACGCAGCCTGTCGGCGGAGTCGGCGCATCCGGCAGGTGTGCGATGAGGTCGAAGTGGTGAAGGGTCCACTCGAGGACATACGCGTTGAGGAAGTCTCCGATCGTGAGCACCATGTGCTGGGTCTCCACCCGTCGTTCGGGATCGGCGAGCCGAGCGGCCCGGTCGGCGGCTGTGCCCACATCGTCGAGGTGGAACTTCAGCAGCTGCGGATCCTCGTAGGCTGCGGCCAGTCGCGGGATGAACGCGTCGAGGGGATCATCCCCGGTCGGCGGTGAGTCCGTGACAGTCCAGTAGCTCGCTGCGTCGTGGGTCGGTGCGCCCTCGCTCGGTGTCACGAGGGTGATGAGGACGTCCTGGGCATCGATGATGAGGTGGCACACGAGGTCTTGGACGCGCCACCCGGCACAGCCGGAGGCTCGTTCGAAGTCGCCGTCGGGCAGTTCGGCGATGGTTCTCAGCAATGCCGTCCAGCCCTGAGAGAAATGGTCGGCGGGAGAGTCTGTGCTCACGTTCTCAGGGTACGCGGCCTCCGCGGCGGACTAACGGTCGTCGCCGGCATCAGGGGCGCGGTCTGCGCAGCTTCACCCAACCGGTGTCACGGCGTGCGGCCAATCCGGCCAGGTCGAGCGCGGTGAGAGAGTTGAGCGCATCCGCGATCGTCAGCCCTGCCCGGGAGGCGATGGTGCCGACATCGAGCGGCTTCGACACGGTCAGCGCATTCAGACAGATCTTCTCCCTCTCGTCGAGCCCTTCGCGGGGATCGAGAGACGGCGGGCGTTCTCCACTCCCCGAGGCAGCACTGAGCACGGCCGTGTCGAAGAGTGCCGGGGTGTCATCGTCCATGAGCGCGATGACATCGTCACTGCAGGTGACGAGTTCCGCTTCGTGCTCGCGCAGGAGTTTGTGTGCTCCGGTCGAGGACGCCGAGTACACGGATCCGGGGAAGGCCGCTACCTGCCGGGAGAGTTCGAGAGCATGCCGGGCGGTGTTGAGCGCCCCGCTGCGCCACCCGGCTTCGACGATGACGCTCACCTGCGACGAGGCGGCGATGAGTCGGTTGCGCAGCAGGAACCGGTGGCGCATCGGCGTCATTCCGGGTGCAGTCTCGGACACGATGGCACCGGTGGCGAGGATCTGTTCGAACAGGTCGGCGTTCGCTGCCGGATAGAAGCGGTCGACTCCCCCGGCCATGAATGCCACGGTCGGTGCTTCTCGGGCGATGGCGGCACGGTGGGCGGCAGCGTCGATGCCGAACGCACCGCCGGATACGACGGTGATTCCGCGAGCGGCAAGATCCCACGCAAGGTCAGAGGCGCATTTGGTTCCGTAGTTGCTGGCTGCTCTGGCCCCGACCACGGCAACGGCACGAGTCAGTGCGGCACTGAGGGAAGCTGCTCCTCTCACCCATAGGCCCAGCGGTGCTTCAGGGCCGAGGTCGTCGAGCATTCGGGGCCACTCATCGTCATCGGGAATGACCAGTCGGCCGCCGATTCTCGCGATCTTGTCCAGATCGCTCCCGACCGCGTCGGTTTCCCCGGCTCGAACCGCCCACCGGTCGATGGCCGCTGGCATCTGACCGTGTTCGGCCGCCTCGGTGCCGGTGTCGGCCAGACCGTGGACGACATCGTGAGCGGTGGTCTCACCGCGACCGACGGCCGTGATGATCGCCAGCGCGGCGACCGGGCCGATTCCGTCGACGAGCCGTTTGAGCAGTCCGTCGCCGGGCTCGCCGATGCGCAGCAGTGAGGCGATGGCCATGCGTACGTCCTCATGTGTGTTCACGGTCATGACTCCTGTGTCCTCAGGGCGAGCGCCATTCTCATCGTGTCGGGATCGGGACCCTGCTTTCCCGCCAGGTCGGCCAGAGTGGTTGCGACACGCAGCACCCTGTCATAGCCGCGCATGGTGATCCGGCCGGTGTCGAGTGCCCGGTCCAGGTCCGTCAGGTCTGTCGGTGTGAGTGCGAAATGTTCGCGCAGCCAGGTTCCGGGCGCTTCGGCGTTGAGCCTCCAGTCGCATTCGGCGAAGCGTTCCGACTGTCGCTTCCGTGCGTCGAGTACGCGGGCGGCCACCGTGGTGCTGGTCTCCTGGTCCCCGCCGAGCCGAATGTCGGCGGGAGAGACCGGGAAGAGCTCTAGCTGCAGGTCGACGCGGTCGAGCAGCGGTCCGGAGAGCCGATTGCGATAGCGGCGTTTGTCCAGAGGGGTGCACCGACAATCCCCGCCGGCACCGGCCATCCCGACTCCGCAGGGGCAGGGGTTTGCGGCCATGATGAGCTGGAAGGATGCCGGAAGCACCATCGATCCCCACGCACGGTGGATGTGAACGCGACGGGATTCCATCGGCTGTCGCAGGGCTTCGAGCACATCGCGTGAGAATTCGGGTGCCTCATCCATGAACAGCACCCCTCGGTGGGCGCGGCTGAGGACTCCGACCGTTCCGGGGCGGCGTCCGCCGATGAGCGCCGAGGCGGTGCTGCGGTGATGAGGTGCCTCGAACGGTGGGCGGTGATCGAGTCCGTCGCTGCCGTCGAGTTCTCCGCGCAGGGAACGGACCGTGGCGACTTCGACGGCTTCGTCGTCGTTCAGCGGCGGCAGGATTCCGGGCAGGCATTGGGCCAGCAGGGTCTTGCCCGCTCCGGGTGTGCCGCGCATGAGCAGGTTGTGACCCCCTGCTGCGGCGACCTCGAGTCCGAAGCGCCCTTCGGCCTGGCCTTGGACTTCGCTGAGGTCGTGGAGTTCCGGGGTGACCGGGACGGGCCGATCCATCTCGAGGACCGCCGGCAGTGCCGGTACGGCCATCGATCCTCCGTAGGCATTGACCACTTCGGCCAGCGAGGCGACCGGGAGGACTCGTGCCTGTCCGATGAGTCCCGCTTCATCGGCATTGCCGATGGGGACGACGAATCGGTCGAACCCGGCTTGCAGCGCTGTGTGCAGGGACGGCAGCACCCCGGTGACGGGACGGATTCTGCCGTCGAGCCCGATCTCGCCGCAGTGGATGACGCTGCCGGTGTCGTCGTTGGTGATCAGCGAGAGTGCTCGGAGCACGGCGACGGCGATGCCGAGGTCGAATCCGGTGCCGATCTTCGGCACGGTTCCCGGGGTGAGGTTGATCGTCAGGTGTTCTGTGGCGACGGGTTTGCCGAGGTAGGACAGGGCCGCACGAAGCCGTTTCCGTGATTCGCTCACCGAGGCATCCGGCAATCCGACGATGTCGATTCCCGGCAGACCGGCGCTCACGCTGGCTTCGATCGACACGATCTTCCCGGTCAGTCCCCACAGAGCCACGGCGGAGGCCCGCCCGAT
Source organism: Brevibacterium sp. MGP-B1 (assembly GCF_057766545.1). NCBI lineage: Bacteria > Bacillati > Actinomycetota > Actinomycetes > Micrococcales > Brevibacteriaceae > Brevibacterium > Brevibacterium sp. MGP-B1. Next base: position 1,894,243 of record NZ_CM173407.1, read on the forward strand.
GATGTGCGCCGAGGATGTCGGTTCGACGTCGTCGGCCTCGGCCGGCGCGACCAGCTCCGGCGGATCGACCGGCTCTGGCGGTTCGACCGGATCGCCCGGCGGTTCCTCCCGTCCCAGGGTCTCATCGTTCACGAGTCGACCTGGATGTTCGGGCAGTGGAAGTACTGGACGCGCGGTTCCATGATGATCCCGAGTGCGTCGATGCGCGTTGAGGGAAAATATTCGTCCTGTCCGCTCAGCCAGATCCCCGCAAGTGTGCGGATGCGGGCCAGTTTGGTTCGGGTCACGGCTTCCAGCGGTGAGCCCAGCATGGCGGTGCGACGCGTCTTGACCTCGACGAAGACCGCAGTGTGACCGTCGCGGGCGATGATGTCGAGCTCACCACGGGGGCACCGGAAGTTGCGTTCGAGAACGACGAGTCCAGCGTCTTCGAGGAACGCAGCAGCGAGGTCCTCTCCCCTGCTCCCGAGCGCCTGCTTGCGAAGGCCCTTCACGGTCCGCGTGCTCTTCGACGCTCGTGTCCGACCGGGTGTTGGTATTCGTCCCATACCGGTCAGATGACCATGCCGGCAATACTTCAGGGAAGAGCAGAAAAAGGGTCTGTGGACGAGGCTGCCTCATCCACAGGCCGAGGACGGTCGAGTCAGTGTCTCGTCAACAGCAATCGGTGCCGGAGTGAGTGAGCCCAGGGTTCGTCGGTGGCCCCGGCGCCCCGTCTCAGCCGCGGATCGCCGTCGGCGGCTCGAGATCGGACTTCGCGATCTCTTCGATATTGACGTCCTTGAACGTCAGCACGTGCACGGTCTTGATGAACCGCGCCGACCGGTAGCTGTCCCACACCCACGCGTCGCGCAGGGTGAGTTCGAAGTACACGTCGCCGGCATCGTTGTGAGCTTTGAGGTCGACGTGGTTGGCGAGGTAGAACCGGCGCTCGGTCTCGACGACATAGGCGAAGAGACCGACGACGTCCCGGTACTCCTTGTACAGCGCAAGCTCGAGTTGTGCTTCGTAGTCGTCAAGATCATCGGCGCTCATAACAGGCCCTCCTTCGCTCCTGAGTCCGCGGTCAGGCGGAAGCTTCTCCGGTGGTGGATGCTGGGTCCGAGTTCGATGATGCCCTGTCGGTGCTTCACCGTCCCGTATCCCACGTTCGATTCCCAACCATAGTGCGGATGGGCCTCCGCGAGCGCGATCATCGTCTCGTCGCGTGCCACTTTCGCCACGATGCTCGCCGCCGCGATCGCCGGAACGGAGCCGTCCCCCTTGATCACGGTGCGCACAGGCGGCAGTTCGAGGTCGACACAGTCACCGAATATCCCCAGGCAATCGAGGGTGAGTGGGGCCGAAAGCCAATCGTGTCGACCGTCGAGGAGCACCATCGTCCGGCCCGGGAAATCCCCCGCCGAGGCGGCCGTTCCGTTGACATCGACACCGACCGAACCGTTCCTTTCGGAACCGCCCGAACCGTGCCCATCGGAACGAGCGTCCGCCCATTCGCGCAGCATCGAGATCATGGCGCGACGTCCGGCGAGGTTGAGCGCCATCGTCATCCCCACCTCGTCGAGTTCGGCAGGCGTCGTCGACCCCACTGCCGTAGTAGTTGCCCACGACCGCACGCGGTCGGTGGCTTCCTGCCTCGACTGCGCACTCAGCTGCTTCGAATCATGGATGCCGGCGGGCACCTCGGCTGCGGTGAGTACACGCAGATCGAACAGGGCGACACCGACGCTGACGGGCCCGGCCAGGGCGCCACGGCCCACCTCGTCGACACCGATGACGTAGTCGAATCCCGCGCTCAGCAGTTCCCGTTCGACGCTGAGGTCGGTCAGTCCACGTGCGGCCATCAGTTCCCGCTGAGTCCCTCGGCGGTGTCCGGCACCTGCGCGAAGACTTCGTCGGGGGTGGAGACCCAGCTGAAATGCTTGAACGGCCAGTTGATGAGGAACACGGTGCCGACGACGTCGTCTTCGGACACGAACGGGTCGGTGTCCATGTGGTATCGCGAGTCAGCGGAGTTGCTGCGGTTGTCGCCCATCACCCAGTAGTGTCCTTCGGGCACGGTGACTTCGAATTCGACCTCCGAGGGGGCGGTGCCCTCATCGAGATAGGTTTCGTCGATCGGTTCGCCGTTGACCAGCAGGCGTCCTTCGGCGTCACAGCACTTGATCGTGTCGCCGCCGACGCCGATAACCCGTTTGATCAGCTGATTGCCCGAGTCCGCGGGGGCCAAGCCGATGAATTCGAGTACCGGGTTGGGCGTGTATTCGGCGGTCTCGGCGGCCGAGAGCCAATGGTCCGGGTCGTCGAAGACGATGATGTCGCCGCGGTCGGCGGGTCCGAAGCGGTGAGCCAGCTGGTTGACGAGCACCCGGTCATCGACCTGGAGGGTCGTCATCATGGATTCGGACGGGATGTAGAAAGAACGGACGACCCACGTCTTCAGGGCCGTCGAGATGAGCAGGGCGACGACGATGATCGCCAGGGTCTCCAGCAGACCGCGCGCGAACCGTTTCGAGGCGGGCGGCGGGGAAGCTTCGGATTCGCTTGTCATTCGTTCGCTTTCACATCGGACCAGGGCTGCGGCTGTGGACTGAACCGAGCGTATCAGCACGACTCTCGCCGCACACTCAGCCGCAGTGCAGTTCCGTGCGAACGCTCAGCCGTCCGTGCAAATACTCAGTCGACGACGATTGCCCGCACCGAGGCGGCATTCTGTGGACGACGGTTCCTCGCACCGAGGCGGCGCTCAGTCGATCGAGGAGCCGTGCCCGATCACGGGGCCGATGATCCGGTCGGTGGGGATGAATCCCCCACCTGGCCGTCCCAGCAGCGACCTGGAGTCAGCGGAGTCGTTGCGGTTGTCGCCCATCACCCACATGGTGCCCTCGGGGACCTCGACGGAGAATTCCACCGCCGAGGCGGGGGTCGGCGCATAGTCTTCGCTCAGAGGCTTGCCGTTAAGCAGCAGACGGCCCTTCGCGTCGCAGCATTCGAGGCTGTCACCGCCGACGGCGATGACGCGTTTGACGTAGTAGACGTCCCGAGGGCCGAGTCCGACCCAGGAACCGATCTTCTGCAGAGGAGTGGGCAACGCATCGTCGACGAACGATCCGCGGCCGTCGAAGACGACGATGTCTCCGCGTTGGAGGTCTCCGCGCAGGGCGTCGGGACGCCACACCGTGATCGAATCATCGACCTTGAGCGTCGGCTCCATCGAGGCACTCGGAATGGTGAAGCGCTGAATGACGAATCCGCGGATCGATCCGCCGAGCACGATGATGATGACGACGATCGCCGCGATCGCCTTCCAGAACCGTGCCGAAGACAGAAGACGCGACCCGAAGGTCGCGTCTTCATGTCTGTTCGTCACCGTGTGATCATCGCCCACAGTGCCGGGCAAATCAGGCCTTTTCGCGGATGCGAGCAGCCTTGCCGCGCAGTTCGCGCAGGTAGTACAGCTTCGCACGACGCACGGCGCCGCGGGTGAGGACCTCGATCTTGTCGACGTTGGGCGAGTGCACCGGGAAGGTACGCTCCACACCGACGCCGAAGCTGATCTTACGGACGGTGAAGGTCTCGCGAACGCCGTCGCCCTGGCGACGGATGACGATTCCCTTGAAGACCTGGATACGCGAGCGCGAACCTTCGATCACCTTGACGTGAACGTTGAGGGTGTCGCCCGGACGGAATTCGGGAACGTCAGACTTCAGCGAGGCTGCATCTACAACATCGAGCTTCTGCATTGTGGTTTCTCCTGTGGCCTCTGCTTCAGGTCGAGGACACGCATATCGGACCGGTGTTCCGGTAACTGGATCGTCTGTCGGGATCTCTCCCCGTCGACCCGCCGATTCGATGCGACGGGCCACCGTGGGCACTCATCCCCCTGAAGCAGGTGAGTGCCAACAAACGCGACGCTCTATTCTGTCACGGTTGAGCGCTCAGACTCAAACCGCTCGAGCGCCGCCAGGTCGTCTTTGCTCAGGTCATCGAGCTTCTCAAGCAGATCCGGTCTGACATCCGCGGTGCGTTCGAGACGTCGGTCACGTCGCCACCTGGCGATCGCGGCGTGGTTGCCGCTGAGCAGGATCTCGGGCACTTCGCGTCCGCGCCAGGACGCCGGCTTCGTATAGATCGGGTATTCGAGCAGTCCGTCTTCGTGGCTCTCCTCGGTCAGCGACTCGGGGTTTCCGATGACGCCGGGGATGAGGCGGGTGACCGCTTCGATCATCACCATCGAGGCGACTTCACCGCCGTTGAGGACGTAGTCGCCGATGCTCATGGGCAGCAGGTCGAAGTGCTCCCCGGCCCAATCGATGACGCGCTGGTCGATTCCTTCGTAGCGTCCGCAGGCGAAGACGAGGTGGTCGCGGGCGGCGAGATCCTCGGCGATGCGCTGGTCGAACACCTGCCCGGCGGGGCTGGGCACGATGAGCGTCGGCTTGCCTCCGGCTGTCGGACCGGCGGTCCGAGCACCGTCCGCACCTTCGCCCACCGCAGCGCTGCCGCGTTCCGCGAGGATGTGCTCGAGAGCCAACGCCCAGGGTTCGGCCTTCATGACCATTCCCGCTCCCCCGCCATAGGGTGAGTCGTCGACGGTGTTGTGCCGGTCGAAGGTGAAGTCCCGGAGGTCATGGACGCCGAGGCTCAGCTGACCACGATCGACGGCCTTGCCGATGAGCGAGAGCTGCAGTCCGGCGAGATATTCGGGGAAGATCGACACGACATCGATCGACATCTGCGGTCCGACCGCCTCGGCGGGTGGCGCACCCTGGGGCACCGAGTCCGTTCCGGTCGCCTCGGCGGGGGTGTCGCCGCCAATCATCAGGGACGATTCGGTCATCGGGAACGGTTCGCTCATTCGGCGTCGAAGAGGCCGGCGGGCGGGGTGACGGTGACGCGTCCTGAGTCGATGTCGACATCGGGCACGATCTCGGTGACGAAGGGGATGAGCACAACGTGACCGGCGGTGTGCTTCATGTGGAGCAGATCCTGAGCGGTCCCGTTCGTGACGTCGACGATCTCGCCGACGAGGGCGTCGTTCTCATAGACCTTGAGGCCGATGAGGTCGTCGAGGTACCAGGCGTCGGTTTCGTCTTCGTCCTCATCCGCCTCGGCGAGGATGAGGGTGTTGCGGATCTCCTCGGCGCGGTTGCGGTCGGGGACCTCATCGAAAGCCAGGAGCAGGCGATCGCGGTGCCACCTCGCCGACTTCAGCGTCAGCAGTCCGATATCGGGATCCGTGACGAAGGTCGCCCCTGGATTGAGCCGGTCCTCGGGTCGGTCGGTGCGCACCTCGACGGTGAATTCGCCCTTGATTCCGTGCGGCTTGCCCAGCCGGGCGATCACCGTGTCCATACTGCTCCTCGAAGTCTGCTGTCGCTGTCTGTTCGGCCGGCCCTGCACTGAGGTGACTGCGCTTCTGCGGTCGCACGGCGGGCCGCCGTGTTCAGGCACCAGTGTAGTCGGCGACGGTTAAGTGAATGCACGAGAGGGGATGCAGCGCACGTGCACTGCATCCCCTCTCGGATGTTGGAATTACGCCTCGATGAGGTCCACTCGCACCGACTCACGGCCGGCCAGCGAGTTCATCACGGTGCGCAGGGCCTTGGCGGTCCTGCCTGCACGGCCGATGACCCGGCCGAGGTCTTCGGGGTGAACCCGGACCTCGAGGGTCGTGCCGCGCTGCGAAGAACGCGAACGAACGGAGACGTCGTCGGGATGATCGACGATTCCGCGGACCAGATGTTCGAGCGAATCAGGCAACATCTCAGGCTTCAGCGCTTTCTTCAGCGGCCTCAGGTGCGGCTTCGGCTGCTTCCTCGGCCGGAGCCTCGGCAGCTTCAGCGGACTTGCCGCCCTTCTGCGTGATGGCTTCCTTGATCACCGATTCGGCGTTCGGGGCCACATAGGCTTCCTTCTCAGGCTGCGGCTTCACGGTGTTGACCGCTTCACCTTCGCCCTTGAACTTCTGCCAGTCGCCGGTGAGCTTGAGCAGAGCCTTGACCTGGTCGCTCGGCTGTGCGCCGACGCCGAGCCAGTACTGCGCGCGCTCGGAGTCGATCTCGATGACCGAAGGCTCACGGGTCGGGTGGTAGATGCCGATCTGTTCGATGGCCTTACCGTCACGACGGGTCTTCGAGTCAGCGACGACGACGCGGTAGAAGGGTGCACGGATCTTGCCCATGCGGGTCAGACGAATTTTGACTGCCACTTTAGTGGTGTCTCCTTTTGTGTTCTGTGTGCACAGCTGTACCAGAAGAATCGTGGGGTTGATCTGCTGGAAGCCGCGGCTCGGACTATCACTTCGGCGCGGATGAGAGGGCCCGGACCGAGAGCAAAAGTACAAGAGTCAATTGTGCCAGAAGGCTCTACTTCTTGCCACCTGGGAAGATTCCGCCGAAGCCCTTGGGCAGGTTCGCCGGATCGAATTCCTCGTCCTTGCCCAGATCGACTCCGCCGAAGGCCGAGCCGACCGGGTCCTGGGTCTTGCCCGCCTTCTTGTCCGCCAGCGCCTGCGCCTCCTGCGCACGCTTGGCCGGGTTGCCCGACTGACCGCCCTTGCGGCCCTTCTTCTTCCCTGCGGGTTTCTTCTTCTTACCACCGGCGGCACCAGGCATTCCGCCCATTCCGGGCATCTGCGGCATACCTCCGCCACCGGGCATGCCGGGCATTCCGCCGCCGCGGGTCATCGACCGCATCATCTTCTGAGCCTGGGTGAAGCGCTCCATGAGCTGGTTGACCGCGGTGACCGTGGTGCCGGCACCCTTGGCGATGCGGGCACGGCGGGAGCCGTTGAGGATCTTCGGGTTGGAGCGCTCCTGGGGTGTCATCGATCTCACAATCGCTTCGACCCGGTCGACCTCACGCTCGTCGAAGTTCGCCAGCTGCTCCTTGTACTGGCTCATGCCGGGCATCATGCCCAGCATCTTCTTCATCGAGCCCATCTTCTTCAGGCCCGCCATCTGCGTGAGGAAGTCGTTGAGGTCGAAGTCCTCGCCGGATTCGACCTTCTTCTTGAGCTTCTCGGTCTCTTTTTCGTCGAAGTTCTTCTCGGCCTGCTCGATGAGCGTCATGATGTCGCCCATGTCGAGGATCCGGTCGGCCATCCGGTCCGGGTGGAACTGCTCGAAGTCCTTCATCGATTCGCCCGTGGAGGCGAACATGATCGGCTTTCCGGTCACCTCGGCGACGGACAGCGCGGCACCGCCGCGGGAGTCACCGTCGAGCTTCGAGAGCACGACGCCGGTGAAGTCGACGCCGTCGAGGAACGCCTCGGCGGTCTTCACCGCGTCCTGACCGATCATCGCGTCGATGACGAAGAGGACCTCGTCGGGGTTGACCGCGCTGCGGATGTCCGCGGCCTGCCGCATGAGCTCCTCGTCGATGCCGAGACGCCCGGCCGTATCGACGATGACGACGTCGTGGAGTTTGGACTTCGCGACCTCGATCGAGTCGGTGGCGACCTGGATCGGATCACCGACACCATTGCCCGGTTCCGGGGCGTAGACCACGGCACCGGCACGCTCGCCGACGATCTGGAGCTGGTTGACGGCGTTGGGGCGCTGCAGGTCGGCCGCGACGAGCATCGGCCGGTGGCCCTCGGACTTCAGCCAGTGCGCGAGCTTTCCGGCCAAGGTGGTCTTACCTGCACCCTGGAGGCCGGCGAGCATGATGACCGTCGGCGGCCGCTTGGCGAAGTTGAGTCGACGGGTCTGACCGCCGAGGATGCCGACGAGTTCGTCGTTGACGATCTTGACGACCTGCTGGCCGGGATTGAGTGCGCCCGAGACTTCCTCGGACAGGGCGCGTTCACGGATCCGGCCGGTGAAGGCACGCACGACAGGCAGGGCGACGTCGGCGTCGAGCAGGGCACGTCTGATCTCACGGATGGTGGCATCGACGTCGGCTTCGGACAGCCGGCCCTTCCCGCGCAGATTCTTGAAAGTCGCGGTGAGCCTGTCGGACAGAGAGTTAAACACGTACAAGCCTTCTTCACGATGGTTTGGTCGACTCTCTAGACTAGCAACTCACCCGGGTCCGGCTGAAACCGCGCATGCTGGCAAACCCCGGTGAGCCCCGGTGAGTCACAGTGAGCCTGCCTCGGGGACAGGAGCCGCTCCGACCAGATCACTGGGTCGCCCGCAGGAATCCTGCGGAAACTTCTCAATTCCTTCGCCGAGGCGGCCCACCGTTCGCATTCTCCGCTGAGCATCGTTCGCCCTTCCTTTCACCCCCTACCCTTCTGCGCAAATGGCGCCGGTGGTCGCAAAACCTCTCGTTCCACCAGGGCGGGTTGCGAGGAGTGGTGAGGGGTGCCCGACTGGCTGTAGGAGATAGAACAAGCGGTGAGGGATGCTGCTCGCCGCAGAGGTGATCGCAATAAGGCGAAAAGTGGCTTCGAGGGGTGCCGTCGCGGCGAAGACTCGCCTGCGCGTGGGGTATTTCTGCGGCCAGAAACGGGCATCCCCCACCGGTAGTCACACACCACCCTGATGCAGCGGGGTGGTGTGTGAGGACCAGTGAGGGATGCGTCAGTACCTGTAGGAAGCGACCGCGTGGGGAAGAGTTGCCGCCAACGGTGCCAGGCGGCCAGCAGCGGTCGGGGAAGCGGCCACCTGCGAGGTAGTGGCCGAAATTCAGCAGCCGACCGGTGACCGGGGAAGCCAGCGCCGGCGGCCGCGATCACCGGAAGGAGTAAGCCTGCTCCGCGTGTTCGTAGGTGTCGATGCCCTCGAGTTCCTCGCGCGGGTCGATCCGCAGCCCCATCGTCCGCCGCAGCACCAGCGAGATGGCCAGGGTGACGAGTCCGGCGAAGACGATGGCCACGAGGCAGGCGAGCACCTGCGCGATGAGCAGTTCGAGTCCGCCGCCGTAGAAGAGACCGGCCGGTCCGTCCTCGTGCGGGAAGGCGAAGAAGCCGATCATCACGGTGCCGATGATTCCTGCGACTAGGTGGACGGCCACCACATCGAGCGCATCGTCGTAGCGCAGACGGTTCTTCGCTTCGACGGCGAAGATCGCTCCCGCTCCTGCGGCGATGCCGATGAGCACGGCGGCGTAGGGATCGACGTTGGCGCACGCCGGGGTGATGGCGACGAGGCCGGCGATCGCGCCCGAGACGCTGCCGATGCTGGACGGTCGCGAGGCCCGCAGCCGTTCGATCATGATCCAGGTGATCATGCCGGCGGCCGGTGCTGCCAGGGTGTTGATCCAGATGAGCCCACCCTGTTCGATCGTCGAGGCGGCACCGCCGTTGAAGCCGAACCAGCCGAACCACAGCAGGGCCGCTCCGAGCACGGTGATAGGAATGTTGTGCGGTTTGTGCGGGGTCGAGAAGCGGGCGCGGCGACCCATGACGACGACGAGGACGAGCGCCGAGATGCCGGCATTGATATGAACGACGGTGCCGCCGGCGAAGTCGATGGCGGGTCCGAACAAGCTGCCGATCGCACCGGATTCGCTGAGCAGTCCGTCGCCCCAGACCATGAACGCCAGCGGGCAGTACACGAGCGTCACCCAGGCGGCCGAGAAGACCAGCCAGGTGGAGAATTTCGCTCGGTCGGCGACGGCACCGGCGATGAGTGCGATCGCGATCATCGCGAACGTCGAACCGTAGCCGATCGAGATCAGCGAGGCGGGATCGTCGGCGACGGCACCGGTGAGTCCGAGCTGGGACAGCGGATTGCCGACGAGCCCGGCGATCGAATCACCCGAGCTCAGCCCGTATCCGTAGAGCACCCAGACGAGCCCGCCGACGGCCATTGCGGAGAAGACCATCATCATCATGTTGATGGCCGAGGTGATGCGCGTCATCCCGCCGTAGAAGAACGCCACCCCGGGGGTCATGAGCAGGACCAGCCCTGCCGCGACCATCATCCATACGTTCACTGCATCGAGTTCCATGTCGTCTCTCATCTGTCGAAGCCGGTTCCGGATCGAACCGCGCAGAGACAGTTTCCATGACGCATGTCACAGTGATGATTCGGCTATGTTTCGTGATTATGACAAGCCGGGTCTCTCCCAGCATTTACAAGGGTGAGACCCGGCAGAATCCATCCGCAGATTCGGTGTGCGAAATCAGTCGAGCAGTGCGTCGACGAACCCTTCGGCGGTGAATGGCGCCAGGTCGTCCGCGCCTTCGCCGAGGCCGATGAGCTTGACCGGCACCCCGAGTTCACGCTGGACGGCGACGACGATTCCGCCTTTCGCGGTGCCGTCGAGCTTGGTGAGAACGATTCCGGTGATGTCGACCGCCTCGGCGAAGACCTTCGCCTGCTGCATGCCGTTCTGTCCGGTGGTGGCGTCGAGGACGAGGAGCACCTCGTCGATCTCGTGGCCCTCCCCCAGCGGTCGGGTGGCCACACGCTTGACCTTGCCGAGTTCGTCCATGAGTCCGCGTTTGTTCTGCAGACGTCCGGCGGTGTCGATGAGGACGACGTCGGAACCGTCGGCCTGTCCCTTCTCGACGGCAGAGTAGGCCACCGAGGCGGGATCGGCGCCTTCTTCCTTGCGCACGGTTTCGACGCCGACGCGTTCACCCCATGTGGACAGCTGTTCGGCCGCGGCGGCGCGGAAGGTGTCCGCGGCGCCGAGCAGCACGGACTTGTCCTCGGCGACGAGCACGCGGGCGATCTTGCCCACCGTCGTCGTCTTCCCGGCACCGTTGACCCCGACGACGAGGATGACGGAGGGGTCACCGTCCTTGCCGGTATCGGCGAGCGAGCGGTCCATCGTCGGATCGACGAGTTTGATGAGCTCTTCTCGCAGCAGCCCGCGGACCTCTTCGGGATCCCGGGTGCCGAGCACCTTGACGCGTTCGCGCAGGCGGTCGACGAGCTCGGTCGTCGGTTCGACGCCGACGTCGGCGAGGATGAGCGTATCCTCGATCTCCTCCCAGGCGGACTCGTCGAGATTGTCACGGGAGAGGAGGTTGAGCAGTCCGCGTCCGAGCCCGCTGTTCGACTTCGCCAGGCGTTCACGCAGGCGGACGAGGCGGCTGGCCGGTTCGGTGGGGACCTCGGAACCGCGCGCTTCGGCTTTGTCCTTCTCGACCGCCTCGGCGACGTCATCGATGCTCAGCTCACCGGTGACCTCCGCATCGATGCCGCGCTTGTCGTCGAGGCCCTTCTTGCGCGCGTTGACGCGCAGCGAGATGCCCACGCCGACGACGAGAGCGAACACGATCGCCGCGACGATGAGCAAGATGATCGGCTGATCCATGGTTCTTCCGTCCTCCTTTGAGTGCCGCCGTTAGGGCCGCCGGCACTCGAGTTCCCGGACTCTTCCGGTGGTGTCAGTGTGTCGGTGAGCGCGCCGGAATCAGTCGGCGCGGTCTCCATTGTCGCGGGCCTCGACCGCTCGAGGCCGCATGAGTCTCAGGTCAGGATCCGCGGCTACCGAAGAGCAGCCCGGCGGTGGTCTTCCACCCGGTTCCCGACTCGGGGATCTTCCAGTGGCGGGTGCGCGGGCGGACCGTGATGAGTGAGGGCGCCGCATGGCGTCGGGGCTGGGGGCGGAGCACATAGGAGTGATCGCGGATCGCGGTCACCGCCGCCTGTTCCCTGGTCGCCAGGTGCGAGGTGCCGTCATCGTGCCCGAAGAATTCGTGGACTTCGTCGTCGTAGCCGGTCCACTCGGGCGGCAGACGGAATCGCTGCACGTCGGAGGAGTATCGCAGGCGTCCTTCGGCGCGCAGGCCGGGCAGAGCCACGAGGAGGACGACGACGAGTGCCAGGGCGAAGGAGATCGCGAGTCCGACGATGACGACAAGTACCGAGTTCATGCCCTCGAGCCACCTCGCAGTACAGCAGCCTCGGCCATGGACGTCCCGCTCCTCACATTCTTCGAATACCTGTGTCTCGGCCCAAGTCTATAGTCCCCGGCCACGACAATTGTGCTCGCCCGCCGTACGGCAGTTGCAAAATTCCCTGGGACTGTCCTGGGCATCACCGTCAAATGGCCTTGTGCCCCAGCGGCGGGCCTGTCACCTCGGGCGCGCCGGCCGAAGAGCGGACTGCCGATCACGGAATCCGCTGCGATATGACTTTCGACACCCCGTCGCCGTGCATCGTCACTCCGTAGAGGGCATCGGCGATCTCCATCGTCCGCTTCTGGTGTGTGATGACGATGAGCTGCGAGGAGTCCTGCAGTTCTTTGAACACCGTGAGCAGGCGCGAGAGGTTGAGATCGTCGAGGGCTGCTTCGACCTCGTCCATGACGTAGAACGGGCTCGGCCGGGCCTTGAAGATCGCGACCAGCATGGCCACGGCCACCAGCGACCGCTCCCCTCCGGAGAGCAGAGACAGACGTTTGACCTTCTTGCCGGCCGGGCGGGCGTGCACGTCGACGCCGGTGGTGAGCATGTCGTTCGGATCGGTCAGGCTCAGTGCGCCCTCACCGCCGGGGAAGAGGCGGGAGAAGATGTCCTCGAACTCCCGCGCCGTATCCGCATAGGCTTCGGCGAAGACGCGTTCGACGTGCCGGTCGACCTCCTCGACGAGCTGCATGAGGTCCTTGCGGGAGGATTCGATGTCCGCGATCTGCTTCTCGAGGAACTGATGCCGTTCCTTCAGCGCCTCATACTCCTCGAGCGCGAGCGGATTGACCGTGCCGATGCGCTTGAGCTGCGACGCCGCCTGCTTCTGCCGCTTCTCCATTTCGGCGCGCACATACGGCCGGTCCTCGACGTCCTCCTCGAACGACGGAACGGGCAGATGCGGCCCGAATTCGTCGATGAGGCGGTCGATTCCCAGCCCCGTCTCCTCCTCCGATCGGTGCGCGATCTCCTCGAGCCGAAGTCGGAAACGCTCCTTCGCCAGTTCGGCTTCGGCCGCGGCGTCCTTGAGCTTCTGCAGCTGGGTACGCGTCGATCCCAGTTCCTCGCCGAGGCGGCCCTTCTCTTCGCGCAGACCGCCGCGTTCATCGACGAGGACCTGGATCGCCTCACCGAGTTCGGCCACCGTCGAGGCGGCCAGCTCCGCGGCTTCGGCTGCGGTTTCGGCGATGAGCTGCACCGAGGCGGCCGCCCGCTTCTTCTTCGCGATCGTGCGCTGCGTCTGCTCCCGCGCCGCTTCTTCGGCCTTCGCCGCCCGCAGGAGGGAGTCCACCCGGTCGCTGAGGAACCGCGCCCGGTCGGCAGCCGACCGGTGGCTGATACGGGCTTCGACGAGGTCTTCCGAAGCTTGGGCGACCTGTGCGCTGAGTTCGTCCCGAGCGGCGGTATCGACGACTTCGTCGACCTCGGCGGCTCCGGCCAGTGCTGCCGCGGCCGACTGAGAGTCGCGTTCGGCGGCGGCGAGGCGGGATTCGAGTTCGGTCGCGTTCTCCTGCGCGCGCTGCAGGCGAGTGCGAGCCACACCGATCTCGCCGGTGATGCGCGAGACTTCTTCGGCCGCGGCCATGATCTTCGCGTCCGAGGAGTGGAGAGCATCGAGGGCTGCGGCTGATTCCTCACGTGCCGCGGTCAGGCGCGGTTCGAGTTCGGTCAAGGAGGCGTCGAGCTTCCCCGCCCGGTCGTCGAGGTCGGCAATGAGGGAATGGGTGTCCTCGAGCGCGGTCTGTGAGGCCAGCCGTGTGCCCGAGGCAGTGCGGGCCCGGCTGATGCGGGTCGCGGTGAGCACTTCACCGTGGACGGTGACGGCGGTGAGTTCGGGCCGGGCCACGGTGAGTTCGATTCCGGTGCGCGCATCGGGGACGCAGACGACACCGTGCAGGGCCCGGGCCAGCAGAGCGCGCAGTTCGGGGACGTCGCTGTCGACGACGTCGGAGAGCCATCGCAGGCCGTCCAGCGCAGGCAGCTCGGGAAGAGTCTCAAGGGCGCTCCCACCGCCCTTCCCGGCCGCTGGTTCGACCCCGGCGGGGATCGTCAGCGACACGTTCGTGTCCTCGCCGAGGTGGTCGAGCACTGCCAGCGCCGCTGCGCTGTCATCGACGATGACACCGGAGACCGTCGTCGACAGAGCCGCTGCCGCGGCCATTTCGAACCCATGGTCGACACTGAGCCGTTCGGTCACGGCCGTGCGCACTCCCGGCAGGTCCGCATTGACGATGTCTTCGAGGTCGGCTTCCAGGGCGGTGCCCAATGCCAGGGCCTCCGCGCGGGCTTTCGCCGATGACAGTTCGGACGCCACCTGCGCCCGCTGCTCCTGCAGCTCAGTGCGTTCGGTCTCCAGCTTCTCGAGGCTGGCCTGCGCCGCCTCGTACGCGGAGTCGAGTTCGGTCTCACCGGCTTCGACGTCCTCGACACCGGTCTCGGCCGATTCGAGTTCCCTGCTGCGTTCGGCGATGCGGGCGGTGACGGTGTCGATCTCCGCGCGGTTGGCTTCGATCCGGGACTTGAGGTCAGTGATCCGCTCGGCCGCCTGGGTCTGCTTCGACTGCAGCGCCGAGCGGTTCTTCACCGCTTCGGTGATGGCGATCTGTGCGGCCTTGACCTCGTCTTCGGCGGTGCGCAGGGCTTGGGTGAGCTCTTCCTTCCGCTCCTGGCTGGCCTCGAGTGCGTTCGTCTTCTCGGTCACGGCCGCCTCGGCGTCGCTGAGTTCGGAGCGGTTGCGTTCGGCCTGGGCGCGCAGCTCCTCGGGTGACTTCGCTTCCCTCTGCCCCAGGCTCGTGATCTCCGAGAGCAGGTGGGAGCGTTTGTCCTCGGCACGTTGGCTCAGACCCTGAGCACGCACGACCTGTGTCTGTGTCCGCGATTCGGCGGTGCGTTGGACTTCGAGTTCGCTGTCGAGTTCGGACAGCCGGGCTTCGATCTCCGACAGCCGCGCCTCGGTGCGGGTGCGGCGGTGGTCAAGTTCGGCGATGCGGTCGCTGTGGTCTTCGCCCTCGCTCGTCGATGCCAGGGAGGACTGCATCCTCACAGCGTCGTCAGCGAGCAGCCTGGCGGTGGCGTCACGCAGCGTCGCCTGCACGGTCGCTGCCTTCGCGGCCGCTTCGGCCTGCCGTCCCAAGGGCCCCAGCTGCCGGTTGAGTTCGGTGCGCAGATCGGTGAGCCGGTCGAGGTTCGTCTGCAGTCCGGTGAGTTTGCGGACCGCTTTGTCCTTGCGACGTCGGTGCTTGAGCACCCCGGCGGCCTCTTCGATGAAGCTGCGCCTCTCCAGCGGGTCGGCATGGAGGATCGCGTCGAGACGGCCCTGGCCGACGATAACGTGCATCTCCTTGCCCAGGCCGGAGTCGTTGAGCAGCTCTTGGATGTCGAGCAGCCTCGCCGGTGCCCCGTTGACGGCGTATTCGGATCCGCCGGTGCGGAACAGGGTCCGCGAGATGGTCACCTCGGTGTAGTCGACGGGGATGACTCCGTCGGTGTTGTCGATGGTCAGGGTCACCTCGGCGCGTCCCAGGGCCTGCCGTTTCGAGGTTCCGGCGAAGATGACGTCGTCCATCTTTCCGCCGCGCAGATTCTTCGCACCCTGTTCGCCCATCACCCAGGACAGAGCGTCGACGACGTTGGACTTGCCCGAGCCGTTGGGTCCGACGACGCAGGTGATTCCCGGCTCGAATCGGAGGGTCGTCGCCGAGGCGAAGGACTTGAATCCCCGCAGTGTCAGGCTTTTGAGATGCATATTGGGCACCAGCATATCCGCAGGCGGCGGCGAGATCCCGAATCTTTTGGTAGAGTTTCTCCTCGTGCGTAGACGACTGCGCCGTTTTCCTCCGTAGCTCAGTTGGCAGAGCATTCGACTGTTAATCGAAGGGTCGCTGGTTCGAGCCCAGCCGGGGGAGCTGGAAGGGGCCCTGTCGTGCGCGGCAGGGTCCCTCACTATTCACCGCACCTGTGTGACGGTGAAGCACAGCGAAAGGCGACCGATGGTGGTCCGAGATGAGGGAATTCCGACCATCATCGCCCGTGGTCTGTCATGATCATGTGTGAGAGGTGTTCGGGTGCACTCGGCTCGGATCCCTTCGGCCACCTGTCCGATGCAGTCCATTCAAGGAAGGAACGCCGAGGCGGCAGCTCGTTCTCATTCGTGTCACCGAGGACCCGCCCCCGATCGGCCCGATCACTATGAGCAGTGAACATACCAAGATTCAGGAGCTCATCGAGCACCTGAAGAATCCGACGACCGCGCTCCGGCCCTTCAAACGTGAGGGTCTGGACAAGGTGGTCTTCTTCGCGGCCGGCCTCCTTGCCGTCGCTTTCGTCGTCTGGGGCTTCGTCTCTCCCGACAGCCTCGGCAATGTGGCTGGCACGCTGCTGACCGGAGTGATGGACAACTTCGGCTGGCTCTTCGTCATCGCCGCCACGATCTTCACGATCTTCGTCATCGTCGTCGCCGTCAGCCGATTCGGCCGGATCCCGCTGGGCAAGGACGATGAGAAGCCGGAGTTCAAGACCTCCTCGTGGATCGCGATGATGTTCGCCACGGGCATGGGCATCGGACTCGTGTTCTCCGCGGTCGGCGAACCCCTGTTCTTCTATATGTCCCCTCCTCCGAACACCGTCGACGGCTCCACTGCCGAGGCGATGGGCACGTCCATGGGAACGACTCTGTTCCACTGGACGCTCTACCCGTGGGCGATGTACGCCATCGTCGGTCTCGGCGTGGCCTATGGTTCGTTCCGTCTGGGACGCTCGCAGCTGTTCTCGTCGATGTTCACTCCGCTGTTCGGTGAGCGCGCCGTCAACGGTTTCGGCGGCAAGGTCATCAACATCCTCGCGATCCTCGCGACCCTTTTCGGTTCGGCCTGCTCGCTGGGTCTGGGTGCCATCCAGATCGGCGGCGGCATCGAGTCCGCAGGCATCATGTCCGAGGTCACTTCACCGGTGCTCGTCATCATCATCGCGATCCTCACGGCCGCATTCGTCGCCTCCGCGGTCTCGGGCGTGGAGAAGGGCATCCAGTGGCTGTCGAACATCAACATGGTGCTCGCCGTCATCGTCGCCCTCATCGTCTTCATCGGCGGTCCGACGCTGTTCATCCTCAACGTCATCCCCTCCTCGGTGGGTGCGTTCATCCAGGATCTGCCGCAGCTGGCTTCGCGTACCGCTGCCGACGGGCAGGGTGTCAATGAATGGCTGTCGTCGTGGACTGTCTTCTACTGGGCATGGTGGGTGTCATGGTCGCCGTTCGTCGGCCTGTTCATCGCCCGCATCTCGCGCGGTCGCACCGTCCGTCAGTTCGTCACCGGCGTGCTCATCGTCCCATCCGTCGTCTCGACCATCTGGTTCGCGATCTTCGGCGGCGGTGCCATCGGCATCCAGGAACGCGCCGAACGCGGCGAAGGCACGGTCAAGGCATTGGCGAGCATCGTCGACGGAGAACCGGACATCAACATGGACACGGTTCTGTTCGACCTCCTCGGCGCTCTGCCGCTGCCGAACCTCATCGCGATCATCCTCATGATCGTCACGGTCATCCTCATCGCGATCTTCTTCGTCACCGGCGCGGATTCCGCGTCGATCGTCATGGGCACCCTGTCGGCCAACGGCATGCAGGAGCCGGGCAAGGGCCTCGTCATCTTCTGGGGCACCGCGACCGGTGCCGTGGCTGCGGTCATGCTGTTGGCGGGCGGTTCCGATCCCGCCGAGGCGCTCGACGGGCTGAAGAACATCACCATCGTCTCCGCCCTGCCGTTCGTCATCGTCATGCTGCTGCTGTGCGTGGCGGTGTGGAAGGACCTGTCGAAGGACCCGCTCATCATCCAGGAGCAGCTGGCCGCACACGTGCTCGAGACCTCGGTGGCCACCGCGGTCGACGAGTACGACGGCGAGATGTTCGGCCTCGAGACCTCGGAACTCCAGATCGAGGACGAACCGGCCGAGTCTTCGGAGGATGCCGCAAAGTCCACGGAAAAGGGCACCTCGGCAAAGAACTAACCCCAATTGCTACCTGACGGCGGCCCAGCAACCTCGCGCGAGGTTGCTGGGCCGCCGTCAGGTGGTTTGAAGGAAAGGAAGTCGAAAGATGAACAGAGTCATCAGACGCGAGGGAAACATCTCGACATTCGTCGGCTGGATGCTCGTCGTCATGGCGATTCTCGCGTTCATCACGGTGATCATCCTGGCGATCTTCGCCGAACCGTTTTTTCTTTTCTTCCTCTTCGGCCCGGTCATCCTCCTCATCGGCGCGTGGGTGAATTTCCACATGGGGTCACGGGCCCGGTTGGAGATCACTCCTGAGGAGTTCATCTGGTGCGGCTTCACCGGCAGACCTCATCGAATAGCCTGGCGGGATCTCGACCGCATTCTCATCCCGGCTCCCGGTTCACGTTATCGACTGGCTGCGGCAGCGCGCCTGAGAAACGGTCGGATCGTCGAAATCGACTCACTGTGGTTGTCTCCGACGAACCCCGCGAACATTCTCTCCCCGCCCGACCACACCCAGGCGCAAAGGGCCCTCATCGACGGCCACAAAGCGTATCTCGCGAGAGCATTCTGACACTGACGTCTTGATACTGTGTTCGCAGGCGGCACTGCTGAAGGCGAGAGACGGAGGGCGAGACTGGTGATCGTGGTCGACAGCATCGAGGCGCTGCGTGAGCACACTGCCGACAAACGCTGCGTTCTCGCCACCCCCGAAGACCGAGAGCTGACGGATGAGGCGTCGAAAGTCCTCGACCTGAAGCTGCACGGCACACATCATCCTGCGCCGAGGCGGCCGATGGCTGCGGTCGTCGACGACCAGATCAACCTCGTGCTGCAGGTCCTCGACAAGGATCGTGCCCACCATGCGCTGCAGCTCCACGCCCGTGAACGCGGCCTGCTCGTCATCGGCGAGAGGAAGGCCCTGGACTCCATAGCGGGAAAGCTTCCTGCCGATGC
This sequence comes from Brevibacterium sp. MGP-B1, assembly GCF_057766545.1. NCBI lineage: Bacteria > Bacillati > Actinomycetota > Actinomycetes > Micrococcales > Brevibacteriaceae > Brevibacterium > Brevibacterium sp. MGP-B1. Next base: position 1,913,003 of record NZ_CM173407.1, read on the forward strand.
CGACGATACGTGGACAGCGCTCGTCGACCTCATTCTCATCGTGGCACGCCGCTGCGAAGAGGCGCTCGACGAGATCGATGATCGGTGCCAGGAACTCGAGTCACAAGCAGTCGGCTACGCGTCTTCACCGCGGCGGCGGACGATGGGGAGACTGCGAGCCGAGCTCTTCCGGATCGGTGAGACTCAGGCGGCCCAGCAGAGGCTGCTGTCGAACGAGGAAGAGCTCGCGCAGAGTCTCGGCGAGGACCATCAGCGGCTGCTCGCCCGTGCTGCAGCGGCGTTCGGGGCGAACCAGTCGATGACCACGCGTCTGTATGCGATGCTCGGCGACATCCTCAACGAGCAGGACTCCGTCGTGTCCGAACGGCTGACTCTGGTGGCGACGATCTTCCTGCCGCTGACTCTGGCGACGGGATTCTTCGGAATGAACTTCCAGTGGATGCTCGATCGTCTGGGCAGCCTGCCGGCGTTCATCGTCTTCGGCCTCGTCATCCCCGGCCTGCTCACGGTGGCGACCCTCGTCTTCATCCGCCGACTGACACGTTCGTCCTGAGCCGGCCGAACCCAGTCTCGGCTACATTCCGAACAGCGTCGGAATGGCGATCGGTCCGGTGCCGAATGCGGTGATGACGGCGGCCAGCACCAGCAGGAGCAGGTCGTATTCGGGACCGCCCGCCGAGGCCCAGTACTTCGAGTGCCATTTGAAGACGTGCAGGCTCGTCGTGATGAGCATGAGCACGACGACGCCGAGACCGGCCCATTGGGCGAGGACGCCGGTGGCGAATGAGACTGCGGCGGCGAGCTCGGCGATGGTGACGAACCATGCGGTCGGGACGTTGAGCCCATCCGCTTTGGCGAACTGCGGAATATCCTTGGCCTTGACCATGAACTCGCGGACGAAAGCCACCGTCAGAACCGCCCTGACGAGCAGGAGTACTATCGCTGCAGCGATCGTTGGAACCGTGAACATGAGCATTCCTCTCCGCCTGAGCGCCGAGTTGGCGATCTCTCGTCCGAGTCTACGCTTCACTGCATTGAGGCCAGAGGTCTCGACAGCCTCTCCTGCCCGGCATCCCTCACCCTGAGTTTCATCTCACCGCGTTGCAACGGTGCATAATGCCTCTGCCGATGACCGATGGACCGTTCACTGTAGGACTTGCGGCGAAGGCGAGGGACTGCGAGCAACGGTGCAGGATGCTCTCGGCAGCTGGAGTGCACCGTGCCGGAGACACGGAGGCCGGATCACCCCAGCGTCGTCACCGCAGACGGTACCGCGGGGGCTTCTGGCACACAAGACAGTAGTGAGTTCCGCGCCCGCTGACGGTGATCTTGACGATCTCGGTCCCGCAGCGCACGCATTCCTGTCCCCCGCGCCCGTAGACGAGCAGGGCGCGATCGAAGTATCCGGATTCGCCGTTGACGTTGACGTAGAGAGCGTCGAAGCTCGTCCCGCCCACGGCCAGGGCATCGCTCATGACTTTCGTCGCGGATTCGAGGACCGCGACGAGGCGGCTCTTCCGTGTCCGCGCGGGTGTCGCCAAGGGATGCACCCCGGCCCGAAACAGGGCCTCATCTGCGTAGATGTTCCCGATTCCGCTGACCAGCGTCTGGTCGAGCAACGCTGCCTTGATCGCCGTGCGCTTCCTCGCAAGGTCCGCAACCACCAGTTCCGGATCGAATGCGGGCTCCAGCGGATCCGGGGCGATGTGGATCGCCGAGGCGGGGACGAGCCGTCCGTACCCGTGGACGAGAGGTTGGACGCCGATATGGCCGAAGATCCGTTGGTCGACGAACCGCAGTTCGCGTGGCTGTCCTCCACCGTCCGAGAGATGCAGAATCGCCCGTGTGTGGCGGTGGATCTCATCGCCGGGCGAGTGGATGCGCAGCTGTCCGCTCATGCCCAGATGCACGAGGATGCCGAGTTCGGGCCTCGGCACAGATGAAGCGACCGAGTCCGAAGTGGAGAGATCAGTCCCGTCTCCCAGGCTCAGCCACATGAACTTCCCGCGCCGTTCGGCCCTAAGGATGTGCGCCCCGGTCACGGCCGAAGCGAACCCGGAGACCGCGGACGGATCGATGCGCCGCTGGGACGTCGTGCCCAGGATTCGGGGGTCGGCCACCTCGGCGCCGGTGATCGTGGTCCCGGCCGTCCATTCGTCGACGCCGCGACGGACGCTTTCGACCTCGGGAAGCTCAGGCATCAGTGACCCTCGATTCGATCAGGCATGCGCCCGTGAGCGCACAAAGAGAGCACGGTGAGGCTCAGCGCCGGTAGTCCGGGTAGATGGTGCGGATGGCTTTGACTGCCACCTCGGCGGCCGCGGCTTCTGCGGCCTTCTTCGAGGAACCGTCGCCGGCGCCCCAGTTGTTCGCCCCGAGCATCGCGGTGGCGGTGAAGACCATCGCGTGGTCGGGACCCGCCGAGGTGATCTCGTAGCTCACGGCACCGAGGTCGAGGTCGGCAGCCGCCTCCTGCAGGGTGGTCTTGAAGTCCATCCCGGCGCCGAGATTGACCGCGTCGTCGAGCATTCCGTCGATGAGACGGTGGACGAAGGCGAAGGCCTCTTCGCGTCCGCGGGAGACGAAGGTCGCGCCGATGAGCGCTTCGACCGTGTCGGCGAGGATCGAGTCCTTGTTCCGGCCTCCGGTCAGCTCCTCACCCTTGCCCAGCAGAATGTGCTCGCCGATGCCGTACCGGCGGGCGATCGACGCGAGGGCACGCGTGTTGACGACGGCCGAGCGCATCTTGGCCAGCTGGCCTTCGGGCAGGTCCGGGTTGTCGTAGAACAGCGACTCGGTGGCGACGAGGCCGAGAACGGAGTCGCCGAGGAACTCGAGGCGCTCGTTGGTGGGGATGCCACCGGCCTCGAAGGCGAAGGAGCGGTGCGTGAGCGCGAGACGAAAAGTCTCGGGATCAATATCGATCCCGAGACTCTTCTGCAGTGCTGCTGTGGTATCAGTGTCCACAGTCTCAGACGTCAGCGACTTTGCGGCCCTTGTACTCGAGGTACAGCGGGGTGCCGGCTGCGTCTTCGACGACCTTGGCCTGGTGGGGGCGCGAGTACACAACGCGACCGTTCTCCACAGTCTTGACCAGGTTCGGAGCCTTGGCCTTCCACTGCGAACGACGGTGGCGGGTGTTGCTGCGCGACAATTTACGCTTCGGAACAGCCACGTCTAGCTCTCTTTCTTCTCTTCCAACAGATTCTTCAATGATGCGAACGGCGATTCGGATTCGTCCTCGTCCACCTCGAGGTCCTCCCCCAAGGTGTAGCTGAACTCCTCGCTCTCATCCCGCGAGGGATTGAACGGCAGAGCCATCACGACGGCGTCTCTGATCGCGGGCTCGAGGTCGAGCTGATCCCGGTCGATGACGTAGGAGTCCTCGTCCCCTTCGGCCTGCTCATAGACGTACATCTCCTGGATGTCCACATCTATAGGCAGCTCGATGGGTTCGAGCGTCCTCGCGTCTTCGCCGCGGGCCGTCGCCGAGACTGTGCCCGACACGTAGATTCCCTCCGACACACTCTCGAACATGAGCTCGAGCGTCAGTGGTGAACCTTCCGCAACCCCGATCACTTCGATCTTGAGATCCGCTGGAGCCGACAAGGTGGTGTTCACCCGTTCCCACTCACCCGGATGACCGAGCAGTCCCATGGATCTGAGATCATAGACGAATTCAGATCTGTTCTTCATGCCCTGTCCTCCTGGTGCGTTTGAGGATGTCGCTCCTGCGTTCACACGCGACTCACCATTCTAATCATTGTCAGCGGCCATTACCAATCGGGCCCGTCCCGCCGCGCAGGTGTTCCTGCTCACCATTTCTCGTGTTGGTTGCGCCAGGTGACGCCGCCGGCCAGGAGGAGCAGTGCGCCGGAGATCGTGAACACGATCCCGGAACCGGCGATGACAGTGAGCGCCGAGGCGGCCGATGGGATCGCGACCTGGCTGAGTCGGTTGCCCGCCAGTCGGATCGACAGCACCGCGGCCCGGTTCGCCGGATCCGAGAGCGTCGACACCCAGGTCATCGTCAGCGGCTGGGTGAGACCGAAGCAGAAGCCTGCGATCGTGAGCAGGATCGCCAGCGTCCACGGTTGGCTGAGCACGGGGATGAGGACCACACAGAGCCCAGCCGCCGCCGAGGCGGTCCACAGCAGCGAGAGATTCCGCCACTTCCGTGTGAGGACACCGATGAAGAGCCGGGAGATCACCGAGGCGAAGGTCCGTGCCGCGAGCAGCCACGTCACCGTCGTCACCGACAGTCCGTTCTGCTGACCGATGAGCGGCAGGTAGGCGGTCATCAGGTCCACGGCGGCGAGCGTGGCCATGGAGGCGAAGATCGCGGGCTTCATCCCCCGCACCGACAGCAGAGCCAGCGGGGCGATGGCGCCTTCGGCCGCCTCGGCGCGGGAGACGTGGGGTGTGCGGCCCCGCAGCATGACGATGACGGCGGCGATGAGGGTGAGCGCGGACAGTGCGGTCATGAACCACAGCGCGTTCGTGATCGCGGCATCCCCCGAGGTGGCGTCGGCGACCATGCCGGCCAGGGGCAGTCCGATGGTCTGTCCGATCGAGACCCCGAGGGTGAGGTGGCCGAACTTCGCGGTGAGCTTCGAGGCGGGGAAGCTCTGCGGGATGAGCGCCTGGGAGGCGACCGTGGTGAGCAGCTGGCCGAAGCCCAGGCTCATCGTGGCGACGAGGAGCACGCCGAGGTTGGGTGCGGTGGCCGCGAGCGCGACGGGCAGGATCGACAGAGCGGTGCCGACCCACAGCACCGCTGTGGCGTACCCGCGGTCGACAAGACGGCCGACGAAGAGCGCGGTGAGCAGCGGGACGAGTGAGTACACCGCGGTCATGAGTCCGAGGACGACTCCTGATCCGCCGAGCTCCAGAGTGCGGTAGGAGATGAGGACGCGGACGCCGTTGTACGTCGCGTGCGCGATGACGGTGTGGATGACGAGGCCCGGGAACCAGGCCCGGTTGGCTGGAGTCGCTGCGCTCATCCCTCAGACGACGCTGTCGTCGATCGCGTCCGCGGGTCCGCGGCCGCCCAATGCCTCCAGCACCGAGGTGGGGACGAGGCCTTCGATGTTCCCGCCGCCTGCGTGGACTTCCTTGATGAGTGAGGAGGAGACATGCTCGAACTTCGGATCACCGGGGACGAAGATCGTCTCGAGTTCGGACAGGTGCTTGTTCATCAGCGCCATCGGCAGTTCGTAGGCGAAGTCGGTGCCCGACCGCAGGCCCTTGACGACGGCGGGAGCGCCGATGCTGGTGCAGTAGTCGACGAGGAGGCCCCCGGAGACGAGGTCGATCGTGATGTTCTGAGCATCCCGGGTGCGTTCGTCTTCGGCCAGGGACCGGCGGATGAGGTCGGCACGGACCTCCGGGTCGAAGCGACCGGACTTCGAAGGATTGTGGACCACTGCCACGACGACTTCTTCGAACATCCGAGAGCTGCGGGCGATGATATCGAGATGACCCATGGTGATCGGGTCATAGGAACCGGGACAGACGACCTTCATGCCCTCATCGTATCGTCTGCCCCGATCAGAGGCGGGCAGATCCGGGTGACGGACACTCGAGGGGCCACAACCGTCAGTGCGCCTGCTCACGCAGTCGCAGCCACTGGTCATCGGCGGCCGACTCATCGTCGTGGCCTCTGACGAGCTGGGCGTCGAAACCGTCGCCGGGCCCGTGCAGACGGGAGGCCGCCTCGGCCATGATCCGGGCGACGATGGCAAGGGAGCGGGGTTCGTCACCGGCGGCGACCGCCTCGGCCAGGTTCTTGTGACTGTCCAGGACATCGCAGCGGACCTCGTAGCCGCGCGTCTCCGACAGCGACAGCAGACGGGTGTGAACCATCGAGACCTTCATGAGGTCGGTCAGCCGTGCCGATCCGGAGCACGCGACGATCGAGTGATGGAAGTTGAGGTCGGCGTCGCCGATCGAGCGCGCGACGTTCTCCTCGATCGCACGCTCGAGCTCCCTCAGCGCGCGGCTGATCCGGGAGGTAGCGAAACCACGCCGAATGACGAGCTTGACCGCCTGCGATTCGATCGCCTCGCGCACGGCATAGACATCGTCGATATCGGCCGTGCGCATCCGTCTCACATGCACACCGCGTCCGGGAGCATGCGTCATCACTCCTTCGCTGATGAGACGCTGCAGGGCCTCCCGCAGAGACGGCCGTGAGACTTCAAGCAGCTCGGCCGTGCGCACTTCGCTGATCGACTGACCGGGCTCGAGCGAACCGGAGTAGATGGCGTTGCGGATCTGATCGACGATGAGGTCGATCGTCGAAGAGCGGACCACTTTGCGCAGCACCGGCAGCTCGGAAGTCGGAGGATTCGTCACGGTCACGATCATATAACGTTGTCAGACAGTGTGACATTCGGACAACATGAGTATTGAATACTGTTTCAGAGACGCACGTCACGATGATGTGTCGACGTTCAAGGAAGGAACAGCACATGAAACTCAAAGGACTGGCCGCCGCGACATCGATTCTCGCGCTGACGCTGACCCTCGGTGCCTGCGGTGGAAGCGACTCCGACAAGTCGACTCTGCAGAAGGCCATCGACGATGGAAAGATCTCCGTCGGCTTCGCCGGTGAAGCCCCGTACAGCTTCGAAGAGGGCGGTGAACTCCAGGGAGCGTCCGTGGCTCTGGCCAAGGCCGTGTTCAAGGAGCTCGGCGTCGACGACGTCGAAGGCGTCAACACTGAGTTCGGCTCCCTCATCCCAGGTCTCAACGCCGAGCGCTTCGACGCGATCTCTGCGGGCATGTCGATTCTTCCCGACCGTTGCGAACAGGCCGCCTTCGGCGACCCCGAGTTCATGTACACCACGGCTCTGATGACGAAGAAGGGCAAGCAGGAAGGGATGAAGACCCTCGACGACGTCAAGGAGAAGGGCCTCAAGCTCGCCACCATGACCGGTGCCATCGAGTCCGACTACGCGGAGAGCCTGGGCATCAAGGCTCAGCAGGTCGGCACCCCACAGGACGGCATGGACGCTGTGACGACCGGGCGCGCCGATGTCTTCGCCCTCACGGGGATCTCGCTCAACTGGATGGCGAAGAACAACAAGGACGCCGACGTCGAAGTCAGCGAATCCTTCGTCCAGGAGATCGATGGAGTCCCGCAGGTCGGAGCGGGTGCCACTGTGTTCCGTACCGGTGACGACGAGCTGCGCGACGAATGGAACAAGGCCCTGGAGAAGATCGTCTCCGACGAGAAGTCCTACCTCGACATCGTCGGGGACTACGGCTTCACTAAGGAGGAGCGTCCCGACGGTTCGATCACGACCGATCAGCTCTGCAAGGGCGAACTCCCCACCGCTGACTCCTGAGCCGACGCGAACTGAAGCACCATGACCGAAAACCTCACGACGTTGCTGAACTTCCTCCCACAATTGTGGGAGGGAGTTCGGGTGACGATCATCCTCACGGTCGTCGGAAGCCTCGGCGCCGTCATCATAGCGCTCGCTCTCGGGCTCGCGATGACGTCCACACACGCGTGGCTGCGAGTTCCTGCCCGGATCATCGTCGAATTCTTCCGCGGCACTTCCCTGCTCGTGCAGCTGTTCTGGCTGTTCTACGTCTTCCCGCTCCTCGGCGTCGAGCTCGATCCTATGATCTGCGGCATCGGGGCGCTGGCGCTCAACTACGGCGCCTATTCCGCCGAGGTGGTCCGTTCCTCGATCACCACCGTCGACAAAGGGCAGTGGGAGGCCGCCATCGCCCTGAGCCTCTCCCCCACCCGGCGGATGATCCGCGTGATCTTCCCGCAGGCCTGGGCCCTGATGATCCCGTCGCTGGCCACACTGCTCATTCAGCTGCTCAAGGGCACCGCGGTCGTCTCATTCATCACTCTCCAGGACCTCACCGACAAGATCACGCAGCTGCGTCAGTCCACGAACGACACGTACTTCGCCTTCACCGTCGGCCTCATCATCTATTTCGTCATCGCCTGGCTGATCCAGGAGTTCATGAACTTCCTCGAACGCAGAGCCACGGCCGCTCTGGGACGCAGGCGGCCGAACTCGCGCACCGATCGTCGTGAAGCCCGTCGCCTCGCTCGCGCAGATGCCGTGCGCAAGGACCGCTTGACCTCACACGCTGTCGCGGATGACGGCGGCGGCGACGGACTCGGGACAGGTCCGGAGTCTGGACCCGCTTCGGGACAAGGGGGCCGCCTGTGATCTGGAACTGGGAATTCGCCGCCGAAGCACTGCCGATCCTGCTCCGCGGCTTCGTCAACACGCTCATCGCGACCGTCGTGGGCACGATCATCGCCACGGTCCTCGGTCTCATCATCGCCGTGGCCATCCGCGGACTGCCGCGCTGGATCAATTGGATTGTCCGACTGCTCGTCGCCTTCGTCCGCAACACGCCGCTGGTCGTGCAGCTGATCTTCGTCTACTACATCTTCGCGGGCATACCGGGCCTGGTCGATGTTCCGGCGCTCGTCATCGGCTTCATCGTCATCGGCATCCACTATTCGACGTACATGTCCGAAAGCTACCGTGCCGGGATCGATTCGGTGCCGCCGGGCCAGTTCGAGGCTGCCACCGCACTGTCCCTGCCGCCGGTGAGGACCTTCACCGCGGTCGTGCTGCCGCAGGCTCTGCGTGCGACCATCCCCTCGCTGGGAAACTACGCAGTCGCGATGTTCAAGGACACACCGTTCCTGTTCGCGATTTCCGTGGTCGAGCTCGTCACCTCGGCGCAGCAGTTCGGAGCAGCGAAATTCGCCTATACCGAAGCCTTCACTCTGGCCGGAATCATCTTCCTCGTCGCCAGTTACCCGACCTCACTGCTCATTCAGAGATTGGACCGACGCCTTGCCCAGTACTGATAACACCCCAGCCAATTCCTCCACTCCCGGCGCAGGCACACCGGCGATCGAGTTCAAGGATGTGGAGAAGAGCTTCGGACCGACCACCGTGCTCAAGGACCTCAACTTCACGGTGGCTCCCGGCGAACGCGTCACCCTCATCGGGCCCAGCGGTTCGGGCAAGACGACGATCCTGCGCCTGGTGATGACGCTCGAAGAGCTCACCGGCGGATACATCTTCGTCGACGGTCAGCCGCTGACTCACGAGGACCGCGGCGGCAAACGCGTGGAACTGCCGAAGAAGCGCACGCGTGAGATGACCACGCGCATCGGGATGGTCTTCCAGCAATTCAACCTGTTCCCGAACATGACCGTGCTCGAGAACATCATCGAAGCTCCCGTCCATGTGCTCGGCAAGTCCAAGGCAGAAGCGACCAAGGAAGCCAAGGAACTGCTCGAACGGGTGGGATTGGCCGACAAGGCCGACGCTCACCCGACTCGTCTCTCCGGCGGTCAGCAACAGCGTGTGGCGATCGCCCGCGCGCTGGCGATGAACCCGGAGATCCTCCTCCTCGACGAGGTCACCTCCGCCCTTGACCCCGAGCTCGTCGGGGATGTGCTCGGGGTTCTGCGCGATATCGCCGAGACCACGGACATCACGATGCTGCTGGTCACCCACGAGATGCAGTTCGCCCGCGACGTCTCGCACCGGGTGATGATGTTCGACGGCGGTCAGGTGCTCGAAGAGGGCCCGCCGGATCAGATCTTCAACAACCCGCAGCACGAGCGCACGCGCAAATTCCTCTCCAGCGTGCTCTAGTCCTCTGCGGCTTCACGCCTCTTCTGAGTCGTCAGCAACGTCCTCCCCGACGAGCTGGACGAAGTGGATCGCGGTCTCGCCGAAGGTCTTCGCCCGAAATACCTCGAGCCCGTCGGGCATCGTCGGCTCCGGCGAACGCGCGGCACGTTCGACGACGACGATGGACTCCATGTCCAAGTGCGTTCGCAGACGCCTGAGGATCTGCGTGACAGCGTCCTCCCCCAACGGATAGGGCGGGTCCATGAACACGAGGTCGAAGACACGTGACTCCGGATTCTCCGGTCCCGGCAGTCCGCCGAGAAAGTGGAGCACGTCCCCAGTGTGGACTTCGGCCGAATGGTCGAGACCGAGCTTGTCCGCATTGGATTCCAGAGCACGGGTCGCCGCCAGGGAGGAATCGACGAAGTCGACTTGTGCTGCGCCCCGCGACATCGCCTCGAAGCCGAGTCCACCGGAACCGGCGAAGAGGTCGAGGACGTTCGCTGCGTGCAGCACCCCGTAGCCGTCGAGCATGGAGAACAGGGACTCCTTGACCCGGTCGGACGTCGGCCGGGTGTTCGCCCCCGAGGGGGAGGCCAGTTTGGCGCCTTTGTGTGCGCCGGCGATGATTCTCATATCTGCTCCCTCAGCCTGCCTCGATGAAGTGGGCGTCGTCCTCGGGCAGGACGCGCCTGATGAAGGCCTTGAGCGCGGGCACCGCCTCGAGAGTGGGGTCGATGGCGACGATCTGCTCAGCGATCGTCTTCGCTTCGGCGACCATCTCGGAGTCGCGGAGGATCGACAGATGCCGCAGCGACGACCCACCCCACTGGGAACCGCTGAGCACATCGCCTTCGCCTCGGGCGTCGAGGTCGTATTCGGCCAGAGCGAAACCGTCGAGCGTCTCGGCCACCGCCTGCAGCCGTCCATAGCTCTCGTCCTCAGCACTCATCTCGGTGAGCAGAAAGCACAGGGCCGAGCTGCCGTCACGGCCGACGCGTCCGCGCAGCTGGTGCAGCTGTGCGACACCGAAGTTCTCGGCTTCGATGATGACCATCATCGTCGCCCTCGCCACGTCGACGCCGACCTCGATGACCGTCGTCGAGACGAGGATCTCGATGTCGCCTCTGACGAAGTCCGCGAGCACCCGGTCCTTCTCCGCCGTCGACATCCGACCGTGCAGCAGACCGAACTTCAGACCAGCCAGTTCCGGGGTCTCAGACAGCTTCCGTGTGATGTCCTCGATACCCTGCTTCTGTCCGACGACGTCCCCGGATTCCGGATCTTCGATGTCCGTCGGTTCGATCCGCGGGAAGACGACGAAGACTCCCTTCCCAGCCTCGGCGGTCTGCCGCATGCGCTCCCGCACCCGGACGTACCACGCAGGATGGTCGACGATCGGCACCACATGAGTGGCGATGTCCTTCGGCCCGGCCGGCATTTCGTTCAAGGTCGAGATATCGAGGTCGGCGAAGACGGTCATCGCCACGGTGCGCGGGATCGGCGTCGCCGACATCACGAGAGTGTGCGGGGTGGTGTCCCCGCCCTTCGCGCGCAGCGCTTCCCGCTGTTCGACACCGAAGCGGTGCTGTTCATCGACGACGATGAGACCGAGATCTGAGAACATCGTCGACTCCGACAGCAGCGCATGCGTCCCGACGACGATGTCGATGTTGCCGGCGACGAGGTCGAGGGCGAGTTCGCGACGGTCCTTCGCCGGCATCGACCCGGTCATCAGCGCCACCGTCACCTGGTCGTCATCGGCCAGCAGCGGCGACAGCGCCATCTGCTCGTCGAGGAATGTCTGGATCGAATGGAAATGCTGAGTGGCGAGCACTTCGGTGGGGGCGAGCATGGCGGCCTGGGCACCGGAGTCGACCGCAGTGAGCATGGCCCGCAGTGCCACGAGGGTCTTACCGGAACCAACGTCACCGTGCAGGAGCCGGTGCATCGGCCGGTCTGCGGCCATGTCCTCGGCGATCTCCTCACCGACCCTGACCTGGGATGCGGTGAGGGTGAAGGGCAGGTCTTCGTCGAATCGGCGGCTCTTCGTCCCCTGCGTGAGCAGCGGCGTCGCCTTTTCGTCGGCCAGCTTCGCTTTGCGGGCGGCGAATTCGGTCTGCAGGGCGAGTGCCTCTTCCCATTTCCACCTCAGCCGGGCCCGTTCGACGTCCTCGATCTTCCGCGGCCGGTGCATGTCCTCCAGCGCTGTGCGCAGATCCGGCAGTTCATGTGCCTCCCGCAGTCCCTTCGGCAGCGGGTCCTCGAACTCCTCGGGCCCAGCGACGGTGAGCAGGGTCTTGATCGAACTCCACAGCCGGGACTGCGCGATCTTCTTCACAGCCGGGTAGATGGGGAACGGCGAGTTGAGGTCCTCGGGTGTCCACTCATGGTCATCCTCGGTGCGGTTGAGCCACACCGGAGACGCCAGCGTCAGCTGCCCGCGGAACGATTCCACCTTGCCGCCGAAGACGACGGTCAGTCCCGGCTTCAGCGCTTTCTCCAACCAGTGCTGGTTGAAGAAAGCGATCTTCATCGACTGTGTTCCGTCATGGACGATGACTTCGGTGATGGTGCCTTTCCGCTGCTTCATCCGCCGGGTCTCCACCCGAATGACTTCAGCCTGGATGATCGCGGTCTCCCCCAGGGGCAGATCCCCGAGTTCCGTGCGCTCCCCGGGGACGAGGTAGCGCCGAGGGAAGAAGCGAAAGAGGTCGGTGACCGAATGCACCCCGCGCTGGGCCAAGTTCTTCCGATCGGCCGGCCGGAAGTTGTCTTCGAGCCGGGTCGTCATTCGACCCCCATGATCACGAGCACCCCGGAGTCTCTGGCAGCGATGTCCTGGAAGTGGACGGTCTCATGTGACTTCTGGATCCAGTCACGCAGGTGGTCGAGCACCTCCGGTGCGCAGTCGGGTCCGTGGACGACGGTGAGCAGCTCTCCCCCGGCCCCGAGCAGCCGATCGGCGAGCTTCTCGACCAGGGTCCGCAGCTCCGTGCTCTGGGTCTTCGCGCGGCCTTCGATGAAGACCCGGTAGAACTGTGCCGGATGAGCCGCCACTGCCGTGCCCCCGCTCGGACGATCATCCGTGGCCACACCCGGAACGCCGCCCGCGGTCGATCCTTCGTCCTCGCGGATCACCGGCAGCATCCCCGTCGGCGGGTCGGTGGCGAGCTGATCGGCCGAATAGATGGTGCCCACCCTGGTCCCCGCGGCCGCTTCGGTCATATCCGCGAAGATCTCCCCCGCCGGAGCGAAGGGATCGTAGACGGCCAAGGCCGAGAGCAGGGTGCCGACGTTGCGAGAGCGCACGACGTGCGCCCCCAGCCCGGCCAGGGACTTCAGCGCCGAGGTGGAACTGGGGATGACGATGACCTCCCGGTCCTCGGCGGCGATGAGTTCGGTCATCGTCTCGAACAGGTCCCCCACCTCCGGAGTCAGCGCCGTGGCCCCGTTGAGCGCGGTGTGCATGAGCAGTCCCGTGCCCTTGACCAGGGCGATGAGCTTCGTCTCGCCCTCTTCCTCGTGCATCCGCAGGTCTTCCATATCGAGCCGGGCGATCCCATATTCGCCGAGGCGGTCGATGACGGTCGCGGCGGTCGTTTCGTCGGCGACGTGGACGTGGACCTTGGCCGCGTTGATGACGATCGAGGTCCCGCCGAGGCGGTCGAGATCCGCGGCGAGTGCATCCGCGGGGGTGTCGGAGAGGATGGCGACGATCTCGAGTTCGTCGGCGGTGGCTTCGTGGATGATCTTCGGGGCACGGGCCACCTCGGCGAGCATCGAATCCTGAGGAGTGCGGCCGGTGACGGTGGCGTAGAGGAGGTCGAAGAGTTCGACGATGCCCGTCGATCCGGCGTCGACGACCTCGGCTTCGCGCAGCACGGTGAGCTGTCCGGTGGTCTCACGCAGCGCCGACCGGGAGCGTTCCCGCACGGCCGCGATGACGTCGATCAGAGAGGCTCCGTCGTCGGCGCGTTCGCGGGCCTCGGTGGCCATGGCGTCGAGCACGGTGAGCATGGTGCCGTCGACGGGTCGGGCGACAGCGGCCCGCGCCCGGTCGGACGCGGTCTCCAGGGCGGTGGCCATGGCGTCGGCGGTGGCCACGGTGACTCCGGCCAAGGCATCGGCGACGCCCTGCAGAGCGACGGCGAGGATGAGTCCGGAGTTGCCGCGGGCACCGCGTCCGGCTCCGGCGGCCAGTGCGGCGACGACCTGTGGGAGGGTGACGGGGCCGGTGAGCTCTTCGACGGCGAGATAGGCGGCGCGCAGGGTGTGGTACATGTTCGTGCCGGTGTCGCCGTCGGGGACGGGGAAGACGTTGAGCTCGTCGATCTCGGTGCGTTCCTTGCGCAGCCGGTCGACCGCACGGCGGGCCCAGCGGGCGGCCAGACGACCGTTGAGGCTGATGGCGTTGCTCATGTCACTTCCCGAAATGGCTGAAACCGCTCGCCGGCACGGGTGTGCCGTCGAGGCTGACATCGTGTCCGGTGCGGATCTCACCGATTCTCCGCCAGCCTACTCCAGGCACGGCGGCAGGCGGCGCAGACGCGGCGAAGCCGTGGTCCTCTCCCCCGTCGAGCACCCAGGACAGCGCCAGATCCTCTGCCGTCGTGGCCACCTCGATTTCACCGACCCCGTCGCCTGACCCTCCAGTCGCTCGGGCATCGAGCACGAATTCGGCTGCGGGCAGCAGCGGGTCGATGAGGTCGCGCAACAGGGAAGGGTCAAGGTCGATGCCCACCCCCGAGGCGGTCGCCACCCGGGCGAGGTCGAGGCTGAGTCCGTCGGAGACGTCGATCATCGCAGAGGCCCCGACCGTGCGCAGCGCACCGTAGTCAGGCTGTGGCGCCAGCTGGATGTCGATGAGCGAGCGCAGTTCCGGTCCGGCGGTGTCAGGTCGCGCTCCGGCGAAGAGCAGGTCGAGCCCGGCGGCGGCTCGCCCGACCGTTCCGGCCAGAAAGAGCGAATCTCCTGGCCGGGCGCCGGAGCGCAGAATTGCGGACTCCTCCCCCACGGTCCCGAGTGCGGTGATGGCGATGACGATGAGACCCGAGGACGACAGATCCCCGCCGATGATCGGCACCGTGCAGTCCAAAGCCGTCCCTGCTCGTTCCGCTTCGTCGAAGAGCCCAGAGTAGAGGGCTTCGAGGCAGGCGATGTCCGTGTCATCCGGAACGGCGACGGAGACGAGCAATCCGTGCGGGGTCGCGCCCATGGCACAGACGTCGGCGAGGTTCTGAGCCGCCGCCTTGACTCCGAGCTTCTCCCAGTCCAACCACTCACGAGTGAAGTCCTCGTTCTCCACGAGCATGTCCGCGGTCGAGACGAGTCGCCCCTCCGGTGCGGTCACGGCCGCGTCGTCCCCGGGTCCGACGATCACATGCGTGCTGCTGGGGTTGCGGCCCAGCACGCGGGAGATGATGTGTGATTCGCCAAGTTCGGACAGTCGGGTCATGGCTCCAGGTTATCGGGCGATACGGTAGTCCTATGAGATCTCGCCCTGCTTCGACGCGCCGCAACGCCCGGCCCGCGCACCGTCGTCGTTCTCTCGCCTTCATCGCTCTGGCCACGGTGCTCACCGGTCTGGCAGTGACCGGGTGTTCGCGCACCGTCATCGTCGAACCGGCCAAGGATGCGGCGAATCCGAAGTGTGCCGACATCCTGCTCACCCTGCCCGATGAGATCTCGGGCGAGAAGGCACGCACCACCTCCTCGCAGGGCACGAAGGCCTGGGGAGATCCCAACGTCGCGGTGCTGCGCTGCGGAGTCACTCCTCCCGGCCCGACGACGGATCAGTGCGTGAGCGTGTCCGGGGTCGATTGGATCTCGAAGCCGGTCGAGGACGATGATTCGACGTGGAGGTTCACCAGCTACGGGCGCACCCCTGCTGTCGAGGTGCTCGTCAATCGCAAGGCCGAGTCCGGCAACGATGTGCTCGCCGCGATCTCACCGACCCTGTCGAAGTTCCCTCCGGAGAACGAGTGCGTCGGGGCCGAGGACATCGCCGGCTAGAGCGCCCGCCGAAGACGCGGCTGCTCCGCGGACGCGATAGCTCCGCGGCCCGAGTGCCTACTTTGCGCGGGCGTGGTCGATCAGGGCGATCGAGATGAGTTCGCCGATGAGTTCGGAGTATTCGAGTCCCGACTGTGCCCACATGAACGGGTACGCCGAGGTGGGGGTGAACCCGGGGAGGGTGTTGAGTTCGTTGATGACGACCTCGCCGGTCTCCGTGACGAAGGTGTCGACGCGGGCCAGACCGGTGCAGTCGAAGAGACGGAACACCGAAGCGGCCAACTCCTGAAGGCGGGCGGTCACCGTCTCGTCGAGATCGGCCGGACAGGTGACCTCTGCGGCGGCGAGGTCGAGGTACTTGGCGTCGAAATCGTAGAAGGAGTGGTCTCCGCTCACTCGGATCTCTCCGGGAGAGGACACTCGCAGCTCCGTGTCATAGACGGAACCGAGCACGGCGCATTCGACCTCACGACCGCTGACCTCGGGTTCGACGATGACCTTGGAGTCATGCTCGAAGGCGCCGAGCAGGGCGGCTTCGAGGTCGGCCGCCTCGGAGACCCGGCTGACTCCCATGGACGATCCGGCACGGGCGGGTTTGACGAACACGGGCAGGCCGAGCGCGGCCACTCGCCTCTCCGCCTCCGCGCGGTCTGCGGCCCACATCGTCTCGGTCACGAGCTCCCACGGGCAGGTGGGGATTCCGGCGTGGGCCATGAGTGACTTCGTATAGTGCTTGTCCATGCTCGCGGCGGAGGAGAACACTCCGGAGCCGACGAACGCGGTGTCGCTGAGTTCGAACAGTCCCTGCAGCGTTCCGTCCTCACCGAAGCGGCCGTGCAGGAGCGGGAAGAATACGTCGACCGCACCCAGTTCGGTGTAATTGCCCTCGGCATCACGGTGCAGCAGCGATGACCCGTCGGCGGAGACCGGGGGGATCACCTCGGTGTCGTTGTCCGCGACCTCGGGCATGTTCTCCGGGTCGAAGCGCATGCTCGCCCAGTCGTCGACGACCCGCCACACACCGGTCTTCGTGATGCCGATCGGCAGTACGTCGAAGGCATCGGCGTCGATGGCACCGATCACACCGGCCGCGGTGACGCAGCTGACGGAGTGCTCGCTCGAACGGCCTCCGAAGAGGACTGCGACAAGAGGCCGGTGATCGTTGTCTGCCATGAGTTTCCTTGCTGAAGTGGTACTCCCGTGCACTCGGACCGGACACGGGTGCGCACAGCGGGTCAGGTGTGCGCGGACTGAAAGACTTTAGCTCACTTGGCCTCGTACGTGCATTCCAGCCACGCCCGGCCGATGCCCTTGAAGAACATGTTGAAGCCGGCGAAGGCAGGTGTTGCGGATTCGTCGATGCCCAGCGGTTCGGCCAGAGCGGTGACGATGAAGAAATAGCGGTGCGGTCCGTGGCCCTCCGGTGGGGCGGCACCGACGAAGCGGGGTTCGCCGGCGTCGTTGCGCAGGGTCACGGCTCCGCTGGGCAGGAGGTCGGCGGCCGGGTCGCCGGCGTTGGCCTCCAGGCTCGTCACCGAGGCGTCGAGGTCCGTGACGACCCAGTGCCAGAAGCCCGAACCGGTGGGAGCGTCAGGATCGTAGCAGGTCACGGCGAAGGCCTTGGTCTCTTCGGGGAACCCGGACCAGGACAGCTGCGGTGAGACGTCCTCACCGCCGGGCACGCCCATGGCGCCGGAGAGCTGGGGGCCGGTGAGCACCCCACCGTCTTCGATGTCGGTGCTCGTCAGCGTGAAGGTGGGAAGTTCGGGAAGGTTGAAGAACGGTGAGTTGGCGCTCATGAGTGCTCCTAGTTTTCCAGCGGGTGACTGAGATTCGGTGTGAATCAGGCGGGTGGTCCTTCGTGCTTACGCTTCCGAGACAACAGCAATCCGGCGAGTTCGTCAACCTGCAGTTTTCCGGCGAGAACCGCACAGACCGCCTCGGTGATGGGCAGGTCGACGCCGTTGCGGCGACCCAGGGCGAGGACGGCAGGAGCCGATTTCACGCCTTCGGCCGTCTGTGAGGTGTGGGCGATGACGTCCTCGAGGCTCATCCCCTCACCGAGGTGGCGTCCGAAGGTGCGATTGCGCGACAGGGGCGAGGCGCAGGTGGCCACGAGGTCGCCGAGCCCGGCGAGTCCGGACAGAGTGTGCGCCTCGGCGCCCATGGCCGCGGCCAGGCGAGAGGTTTCGGCGAGCCCGCGGGTGATGATCGACGCCTTCGAGTTGTCGCCGAGCTTCTGCCCGTCGGCGATGCCCACGGACAGGGCGATGATGTTCTTGATCGCACCGCCGATCTCGACGCCGACGACGTCGGTGTTCGTATACGGGCGGAAGTACGCGTTCGCGCTGATCTCCGCGACCACCTCGGCGGTGGTGATGTCGGAGGATGCGACGACGGTGGCGGTGGGCTGCCGGTCGGCGATCTCACGCGCCAGATTGGGTCCGGAGACGACGGCGATCTGGGATTCGTCGACCTCGGCGACCTCGGCGATGACCTCGGACATGCGCTTGCCGGTGTCGACCTCGATGCCCTTCATCAGGCTCACGAGCTTCACACCCTCACGCAGATGCGGCTTCCACCTGGTGAGGTTCTCCCGCAGGGTCTGGGCGGGGACGGCGAGGACGATGACCTCGGCGTCGGTGACCGCAGCGATATCGTCAGAGGTCGCGCTCAGTCCCTCGGGCAGGACTCGCTCGCCCAGGTAGCGCTCATTGGTGTGCGTGGAGTTGATCTCTTCGGCGACCTCGGGACGGCGGGCCCACAGGGTGACGGGGAATCCGGCGTCGGCGATGACCGCGGCGTAGGTGGTTCCCCACGATCCGGCTCCGAGGACGGTGATCTTGTCGACGCTCATTCGCCTGTCTCCTTAGCTGTGAAACGCTGCGGCAGTTCGCGTTCGGACAGTTCGGCCACCATCGCCGCCACGGTGTTCTTCACACGTTGGGAGAGGTCTCCCATCGTCTTCTTCTCATCCCGGTGCTCCCACAGGTCCGAATAGTCGATGGCGGGGCCGAAGGCCACGACGGAGTCATGGCTGAAGGGGCGGAAGCGGACCTTCTTCTGCCCACGCGGGTAGACCGTGTCCAGTCCCCAGTGGGCGACGGGGATGATCGGGGCTCCGGTCTCCAGCGCCAGTCGGGCGGTGCCGGTCTTGAAGTGCTGGGGCCACAGCTCCGGATCCTTCGTCAGCGTGCCCTCGGGGTAGATGACGACGGTCTGGCCGTTCGCCAGGGCGTCCTTCGCGTATTCGAGGGAGTCGCCGGCCGAGGCCGAGGCGCGCAGCACGGGGATCTGGCCGATGGTCTTGAGGATCTTGCCGAGCACCCCGGTGAACAGCGTCGACTTCGCGAGGAAGTGCGGCATCCGGCCGTTGCGCTTGAGTGCCAGCCCCACGAGGATCGGGTCGAGATGGTTGGAATGGTAGGCGGCGGCGATGATGCCCGTGCCGGCCGGCGGCAGGTGCTCGGTCCCCCGCACGCTCATCTTCGTGGCCGTGCGCATGAGCCCGAAGGCCGCAGTGGCGGCGACGGTGCCAGCCCGGTTCTGGGAGCGCACCGAGGCGGGATCGAAGGAGACGAGATCGTGGTCGTTCGCGTCCGGTTCGGTGTCGGCGCTCATGCGGAGACCTCGGCACCGAGTCCGGTGAGTTTGTCGAGGAAGTTCTCGTAGCCGCGGTTGATGAGTTCGATGCCGTGGACTTCGCTCGTGCCCTGGGCCGCCAGTGCGGCGATGAGGTGGCTGAAGCCGCCGCGCAGGTCGGGAACGTCGATGCGGGTGCCCTTGAGGTCGGTGGGTCCGGAGATCACGGCCGAGTGCTGGTAGTTCCGTCGTCCGAAGCGGCAGGGAGTGCCGCCGAGGCATTCGCGGTAGAGCTGAATCTGTGCACCCATATCGCGCAGGGCGTCGGTGAAGCCGAACCGGTTCTCATACACGGTCTCATGGATGATCGACAGACCTTCGGCCTGAGTCATCGCGACGACCAGCGGCTGCTGCCAGTCGGTCATGAAGCCGGGGTGGACGTCGGTCTCGAGGGCGAAGGATCGGAGTTTGCCGCCGGGGTGGCGGAAGCGGATGCCGTTCTCCTGCACATCGAATTCGCCGCCGATCTTGCGGAACACGTTGAGGAACGTGATGAGCTCCGGCTGGCTGGCGCCTTCGACGAAGATGTCTCCGCCGGTGGCCAGTGCCGCCGAGGCCCAGGATGCGGTCTCGTTGCGGTCGGGCAGGGCGCGATGGATGAACCCGCGGAGGGTGTCGACGCCTTCGATGCGCACCACGCGGTCGGTGTCGACGGTGATGATCGCGCCCATCTTCTGCAGCAGCGCGATGAGGTCCATGATCTCCGGTTCGATGGCCGCACCCCGCAGCTCGGTCACGCCTTCGGCGCGGACCGCGGTCAGCAGCACCTGCTCGGTGGCCCCGACGGAGGGGTAGGGCAGTTCGACCTTGGTGCCCTGCAGGCGGCTGTGCGCCTTGAGCATGATCCCGCCGGGGGTCTTGTCGACCTCGGCTCCGAACTTGCGGAGCACATCGAGGTGGAAGTTGATGGGGCGGTCGCCGATATGGCAGCCGCCGAGGTCGGGGATGAACGCCTGACCGAGGCTGTGCAGGAGAGGTCCGCAGAAGAGGATCGGGATGCGGGAGGATCCGGCGTGGGCGTCGATGTCGACGATGGAGCCCTGAGCCACATCGGCCGGGTCGAGGTGGAGTTCGCCGTCGGGCTGGTCCCCGTCGGGGCCGGAGGTGACGCGGACTCCGTGGAGTTCGAGGAGTCCGGTGACGATCTCGACATCGCGGATGTTGGGCACGCCGCGCAGCACGGACGGGGTCTCACCGAGCAGAGAGGCCACCATCGCCTTGGGCACCAGGTTCTTGGCGCCGCGGACTCGGACGATGCCGTCCAGCGGATTTCCCCCACGTACTTCGAGCATGTTCCTCCCTGATTCCGATGATCGGATCCGGGCGGGATGCCACCCGGAGACGGTGCCCCACGATTGCCGCGGGCACCGTCCTAGACTAACCCAGCCGACGGTATCGCACCGATTCGCCGAGGCGGCCCCGAGGTCACGTTCGAACGTGACGGTGGGCCGCCTCGGCGAGGGTGGATCGGTGCAGGGTGCCGGCTTAGGTGAGGGTCAGACCTTGGCGGGCAGGGTCGTCGGTTTGAAGGCGAAGCGGGAGGATTCGTAGGCGACGATCTCGTCTTCCTTGGCCAGGGTGAGGCTGATGTCGTCGTGGCCTTCGAGCAGGCGCCAGCGCGTGTAGTCGTCGATCTGGAAGGACACGGTGACGGTGTCGCACGTCACGGTCTTCTCGTTCAGGTCGACGGTGATCGAGGTGCCGGGATGGTTCTCGAGGATCTTCCAGATCAGTTCGATATCGGCCTGTTCGAGCTGGGCGGCCAGCAGGCCCTCTTTGCCGGAGTTGCCGCGGAAGATATCGCCGAAGCGGGAGGACAGGACGACGCGGAAGCCATAGTCCTTGAGCGCCCAGACGGCGTGCTCGCGGGAGGAGCCGGTGCCGAAGTCGGGGCCGGCGACGAGGACGGAGCCGGATGCGAAATCGGGGTCGTTGAGGACGAAATCGTCGTTGGTCCGCCACCGGTAGAACAGGGCGTCCTCGAAGCCGGTGCGGGTGACCCGCTTGAGGAACTTCGCGGGGATGATCTGGTCGGTGTCGATATTGGATCGGCGCAGAGGAACGCCGATGCCGGTGTGGGTGGTGAAAGCTTCCATGGCTCGTCCTCCTTTGTCAGTCGTTCGCCGAGACGGGTGTCAGGTTGAGGGACAGGCGGTTGTCGGCCCATTCCACGGGTTCGGCATCCCGCGGCAGGTCGGCGACGTCGCCCGGTGAGGACAGCGTGCCGCGCACCGCGGTGGCCGCGGCCACGAGCGGTGAGACGAGGTGGGTGCGCCCGCCCTTGCCCTGGCGGCCTTCGAAGTTGCGGTTCGACGTCGAGGCGCAGCGTTCGCCTTCGGCCAGCTGGTCCGGGTTCATCCCTAAGCACATCGAGCAGCCGGCGAAGCGCCATTCGCCGCCGAAGTCCTTGAAGATGATGTCGAGGCCCTCTTCTTCGGCCTGGAGGCGGACCTTCGCGGAGCCGGGGACGACCATGAAGCGGACGTTGTCGGCCTTCTTGCGGCCGCGGACCACCTCGGCGGCGGCCCGGAGATCTTCGATCCGGGAGTTCGTGCAGGACCCGAGGAAGACGGTGTCGACGTCGATCTCGCGCAGCGGCGTGCCCGGGGTCAGGCCCATATAGGCCAGCGCATTGGCGGCCGCGGCCTTGTCGTTCTCGTCGGTGAAGTCGTCGGGGCTGGGCACGCTCGCCGACAGCGGCAGGCCCTGGCCGGGGTTCGTTCCCCAGGTGACGAAGGGTTCGATGTCTTCGGCCTTGAGGACCACCTCGGCGTCGAATTCCGCGCCTTCGTCGGTGTAGAGGGTCTTCCAGTACTCGACGGCCGCGTCCCAGTCTTCGCCTTCGGGGGCGTGGGGACGGCCCTTGACGTATTCGAAGGTCGTCTCGTCGGGGGCGACCATTCCGGCGCGGGCGCCGGCTTCGATCGACATATTGCAGATCGTCATCCGGGCTTCCATCGACAGCTGGCGGATGGCCGAGCCGCGGTATTCGAGCACGTAGCCCTGTCCCCCGCCGGTGCCGATCTTCGCGATGATGGCGAGGATGATGTCCTTGGCGCTCGAGCCTTCGGGCAGGTCGCCGTCGACGGTGATCGACATCGTCTTGAAGGGTTTGAGGCTGAGCGTCTGCGTGGCGAGCACGTGCTCGACCTCGGAGGTGCCGATGCCGAAGGCGAGCGCTCCGAAGGCGCCGTGGGTGGAGGTGTGCGAGTCGCCGCAGACCACCGTGGTGCCCGGCTGGGTCAAGCCCAGCTGCGGTCCCACGACGTGGACGATGCCCTGATCGGCGTCGCCGAGGCTGTGCAGGCGGATGCCGAATTCCTCGGCATTCTTGCGCAGGGTGTTGATCTGCGTGGCCGAGGTCGGTTCGGCGATCGGCTTGTCGATGTCCCACGTCGGGGTGTTGTGGTCCTCGGTGGCGATGGTGAGGTCGGGGCGGCGCACGGGGCGCCCGGCGAGTCGGAGTCCGTCGAAGGCCTGCGGGCTGGTCACCTCGTGGACGAGGTGGAGGTCGATGTAGATAAGGTCCGGCGCACCGTCAACACCTCGTGAGACGACGTGATCGGCCCAGACCTTCTCGGCCAATGTGCGTGGCATGGTTCCTCCCGCCGGTGCAGGGATCTCTGCACCCGATGTAGACCTGACGGGCCGAGGTACGGCGCGTCGATGAACTGCGATGTGCGCACTGGAGTGAGTGCGTATTCGAAATCTACTCGCCCGTATCGCAATGCGAACTTGCATCTCGCCCACTGAGACGCGCACAATGGTGCCTATGACAAGCAATGGTAGCGGCGTCGGGGTCATCGACAAGGCCGCAATGGTTCTCTCCGCACTTGAGGCCGGACCCGCCTCTCTCGCCGAATTGGTGACGCTGACCGGACTGGCACGCCCCACTGCCCACCGCCTGGCTGTTGCCCTCGAATTCCACCGCATCGTCGGTCGCGACCTGCAGGGACGTTTCGTCCTCGGGCCGCGTCTGGCCGAGCTGTCGTCGGCCGCCGGCGAGGACCGCCTGTTGGCCGCGGCCGGGCCGGTGCTCGGTCAGCTGCGCGATCAGACGGGTGAGTCCGCTCAGCTCTTCCGCCGTCAGGGCGATCTGCGCCTGTGCGTGGCCGCGGCCGAGCGCCCCGTGGGTCTGCGCGACTCCGTGCCGATCGGCGCGACACTGTCGATGCGCGCCGGTTCTGCGGCTCAGGTGCTGCTGGCTTGGGAGGAGCCGGACCGTCTGCACACGGGTCTGCGCGGTGCCCGATTCTCCGCAACCATGCTCTCCGGGGTCCGCCGCCGAGGCTGGGCCCAGTCCATCGCCGAACGCGAACGGGGGGTCGCCTCGGTGTCGGCTCCCGTGCGCGGTCCGAGCAATCGGGTGGTCGCAGCCGTCTCGATCTCCGGACCGGTCGACCGGCTCACCCGCCAGCCCGGCCGCCTGCACGCGAAGTCGGTCATCGACGCCGCGCGTGCGCTGACCGAAGCACTCGTGCGCGGCTGAGTCCGACTCTGCTCCCATCGCACCCCGCCCGGCTGCGAACGGTCTGACCGCGGGCCCTGAGGATCATCCCTCCGGGCCCGCGGTCGTGCATCGTCCTTGAAGTCGGCCCGGCCTCCGGGCTTGTACTATGGCCCCATGATCGCCGCTCAGAGACGCAACATCATCGTCGATACGATCGAGAGAGACGGCGCCGTCTCCATCACCTCCCTGTCGGAGAAGCTCGATACTTCGGCCGTGACCATCCGCCGTGACCTCGATCAGCTCGCCGAGGAGGGCAGGCTCATCCGCACCCACGGCGGCGCCGTTCTCGCCTCGAGCGCGCGGGAGTCGAGCTATGCGGAGAAGCTCGAGCAGGCTCTGGCCGAGAAGACGGCGATCGCGCGTGCTGCAGCGACCCAGGTGCGCAACGGCGACGTCGTGGCCCTGGGGCCGGGAACGACGACCGAACTGTTGGCCAAGGAGCTCGTGACGCGTTCGGGTCTGCGCGTGGTGACGAATTCGCTGCTCGTCGCCGAGGCCATGGTCTCCTCCCCCGACAATGAAGTCATCGTCGTCGGCGGTCTGCTGCGCCATTCGATCCGGGCCTTCGTCGGCGGCGGCACGGTGTCTCAGCTGCTCGGCCTGCGCGCCGACACCGTCTTCCTCTCCGGGAACGGACTGGCCGCGGACTTCGGGCTCTCGACTCCCGCCTTTCCTGTCGCCGATACAGATCGGGCCATGGCCGCCGGGGCAGGGCGCGTCACTGCACTCGTCGATCACACGAAGGTCGGTCTCCGCTCGTCGGTGCTCACTGTTCCGACCGAGCAGATCCAGCAGCTCATCACCGATTCGAAGAGCGAGGAATCCGAACTCGCTTCCCTGCGCGAGGCGGGGGTTGAGGTCGAGGTCGTCTGACTCCCGCCAGCAAACGATCAAAACTGTTCAGGTTCGATCACTAGCGATCAGGCTCACAATCCTCTAAAGTGTCCACTCGGGTGTCATACACCACACGCAGCCATGCACTGACGCATTACGAAGCGATGCACTGACGCATATGGAGGAACCTTGGAAGCAATCCGCTTGGACGCACAGTGGATCGACTATCTGCTGATAGCGATCTACTTCATCTTCGTCCTCGGCATCGGGTGGTTCGCCAAGCGCGGGATCTCCTCGAGCATCGAGTTCCTCCTCTCCGGACGGAACCTGCCTGCTTGGGTCACGGCTCTCGCGTTCGTCTCGGCCAACCTCGGCGCCGTGGAGATCATGGGCATGTCCGCCACGGGCGCCCAGTACGGCATGCCGACGATGCACTACTTCTGGATCGGCGCGGTCCCGGCGATGCTGTTCCTCGGCGTCGTGATGATGCCGTTCTACTACGGATCGAAGGTCCGGTCGGTTCCGGAGTTCATGCGCAAGCGCTTCGGCACGGGCGCCCACCTCGTCAACGCGCTGTCCTTCGCGGTCGCACAGCTGCTCATCGCCGGCGTCAATCTGTTCCTGCTCGGCACGATCGTCAATCGACTGCTCGGCTGGCCGCTGTGGATCACCCTCATCGTCGCCGCCGCCATCGTCCTGTCCTACATCACCCTCGGCGGGTTGAGCGCGGCCATCTACAACGAGGTGCTGCAGTTCTTCGTCATCGTCGCAGCCCTCCTGCCGCTCACCCTCATCGGCCTCAACCGCGTCGGCGGCTGGGACGGGCTGGTCGACCGAGTGAGCAATGACGGAATGCTCGGCGCCGAACAGCTGAGCAGCTGGCCCGGCGAGCAGCTCTCCGGCTTCTCCAACCCCGTGCTCTCGGTCGTCGGCATCGTCTTCGGCCTCGGCTTCGTCCTCTCCTTCGGCTACTGGACGACGAACTTCGTCGAGGTCCAGCGCGCCATGGCGTCGAAGTCGATCAATGCCGCGCGCCTGACGCCGATCATCGGCGCATTCCCGAAGATGCTCATCCCCTTCATCGTCGTCGTCCCCGGCATGATCGCCGCGGTCCTCGTACCGCAGATGACGCAGTTCAAGGAGATCTCGGCCTCCATCGACGAGGCGACCGCGCTGGAGCAGACGGGCGTGACGTACAACGATGCGCTCCTGCTGCTCATGCGCGAGGTCCTGCCCAACGGTCTCCTCGGTGTGGCGATCGCCGGCCTCCTCGCCGCGTTCATGGCCGGTATGGCCGCGAACATCTCCGCGTTCAACACGGTCTTCAGCTATGACCTGTGGCAGCAGTACGTGGTCAAGGACCGCGAGGACGACTACTACCTGAAGATCGGCCGCTGGGCGACGATCGGTGCCTGTGTCGTCGCGATCTTCACGGCGCTCATCGCGGGCAACTTCTCCAACCTCATGGATTACCTGCAGACGCTGTTCGGCTTCTTCAACGCCCCGCTGTTCGCCACGTTCATCCTCGGTATGTTCTGGAAGCGGATGTCGGCGACCGCCGGTTGGGTCGGCCTCGTCGGCGGCACGCTCTCGGCCGTGTTCGTGTTCATCCTCGCCGAGACCGGAGGCCTCGATCTGCCCGGTCAGGGTGCCGCGTTCCTCGCGGCCAGCACGGCGTTCGTCGTCGACATCGTCCTGTCGGTGATCGTCACCCTGTTCACCACCCCGAAGCCCGCCGCGGAGCTGCGCGGACTCGTCTACTCGGAGACACCGAAGTCCGATTTCGAGGACCTCAGCGAACCGAAGGCACCGTTCTGGAAGCGCCCCGTGCCCGTCGCGGGTGTCGCTCTGGTGCTCGTCATCATCCTCAACGTGACATTCGGCTGAAGGAGCCAGTGAGACCCATGAGCAATTCCAACGAACTGACCAAGACCGCAGGCGCCTTCGACGTCCGCAACTTCATCGGTGCGCTGCTGGCGATCTTCGGCGTCATCCTCACGATCGCCGGAATCGTCGGCTTCACTCCCGACGAAGCCGAGCGCACCGGCGGGGTGGATGCGAACCTGTGGACCGGGATCGGCCTCATCATCGCCGCGGCCGTCTTCCTCATCTGGGCGAAGCTGCGCCCGATCCGCATCGTCGAAACTCCCGACGACGCCGCAGGCGCGGCCGGCACCGACTGATCGCCTCAGTCTGCGTCGATCCGCTCAGAGCGCTGCCATCGCCGCCGCAACCTCGGGGAAGTCCGCGACCGGTACGGCCGTCGAGGCCTCCTCGAGGGTCAGCAGCCGGGCACCGGGAATCTCCCGGGCGAGCGCCTCCGCATTGCCCACGGGGAAGAACGGGTCACGCCTGCCGTGCACGACGAGAGTCGGCACCGTCAGCTGCGGCAGTCGTTCTCGCCAGCGTGGCCGGCAGTCGAGGCGGGAGAACACCATTCCCAGCTGATCGGCCAGGTAAGCTTCCGGATCTGAGTTCTGTGTCGGATCTGGGGCCTGTTCTGAATCAGAGCTCTGCGTACGTGCCCAGATCCGCGCGGCGACTGCCCGTGCCTCTTCAGGGTCGTCGCCGAGGATCCGTGCACCTTCGGCCATATAGTCGGCCACCGAGCCGACGTCCGTCCAGTCCGGCTGCGGACGGGAGAACAACGCACCCATCGTCGCCTGATCATGATCCGGCAGGTCATCGTCGACGGGTCCGGGAGCGACCGGTCGGGTGCCGACGAGAGTGAGTGCCGAAAACGCCTCCGGATGGTCAAGAGCCGCGACCTGCGCGACCATCCCGCTGATACCGATTCCCGCGAGATGAGTAGGCAGACCGTCGAAGGTCCGTGCGAGTTCGGCGGCGTCAGCTGCGAGGTCTCGCAGAGTGTAGTCCGGTGATTCGAGATCACCGTGGCTCGAGGCTCCGGCATCGCGGAGATCGCAGCGCACAACGTGACGTCCCTGCTCTGCCAGCTGCTCGCACAGGGCATCGGGCCAGGACAGCATCGTCGGGGCGCCGAGGCAGAGAACCAGCGGCGCGCCCGTCTCACCGAACTCGTCGACACCGAGGCTCACTCCATTGACGCAGATACCCATGCCGCTCCCCCGCTCCGAGTTCGTCGTCATCTGAGGTTCAAGCATGAACTGCGAAGGCTCGGGAGGTCAACGCCAGCCTAGCCGGCCGAATCAGGAGCTCAGTCGAACCGAGCAGCGCCCCTGCCCGCGCTGACGGCGAAGATGTCCGGCTCCCCGTAGCCGTGCTCGGCGAATGCCGAGGTGACGGCGTCGCCAACTTGAACAACCTGGTCTGCGTGGATGAGGGCGATCGCGGAACCGCCGAAGCCGCCGCCGATCATCCGCGCGCCGAGCGCCCCGGCGCCCATCGCGGCAGCCACCGCCACATCGAGTTCGACACAGGAGACCTCGTAGTCGTGCTGCAGCGATTCGTGGGAAGCCACCAACAGGTCGCCGATTGCTCTGATACGCGCGTCATGGTCGTCGCCGGTTGATCGTTCATTGTCCTCGAGCAGTTCGACGGTGGCGCGGACCCGGGCGTTTTCGGCGATGACATGGCGCACCCGCTTGCGCTGCTCCTCTGTCAGACCGCTCAGGTCGACGTCGTCGGCGAGTTCCCGCAGACTGTCGACTCCGAAGATCGCAGCGGATTCCTCACAGGTCCTCCGCCGGGCGCCGTACCCGCTTTCGCTGTGCGAGTGAGAGACTTTCGAGTCGATGACGAGGAGTCTGAGCCCCTCGGCGTCGAGGTCGAAGGGAATCTGGCGGGCGCTGAGGTCGCGGCAGTCGAGGAAGAGCGCATGCCCGGCCTCGGTCATGATCGACGCGGCCTGGTCGACGATTCCTGTCGGTGCACCGACGAAGTCGTTCTCGGCTCGCTGAGTCAGCAGGACTTTCTCCCGGTCGTCGAGACCGAGGCCATACACCTCGTCGAGGGCGATGAGCACCGCGACTTCGAGTGCGTGCGATGAGGACAGTCCGGCACCGACGGGCACGGTGGATTCGATATAGAGGTCGACTCCGCCGACCACCGTGCCGGTGGTCTTCGCGATCTCATCGACGACTCCGGCAGGATGGCTCAGCCATCCGGGCAGGGTTCCGGGCACGAGGTCCGCGGCCGCGAACTGGCCGGACATTCTCTGGCCGGTGTCATCGCGATGGTCGGAGACGATGCGAATGCTCTCCCCACGCCGAGGCGGCTGCACAGTCCCCGGGTTCTCTGCGTCATCGACCTGCCGCTCTGCGGCGTCCCCGCCTCGCCCGGCAGCGCCGTTGTCGGGTCGCCGACCGATGGCGACGTACACCGCCCGATCAATGGCGATCGGCAGGACGAAGCCGGCGTTGTAGTCGGTGTGTTCGCCGATGAAGTTCACCCTGCCTGGAGCACGGAAGGAACCGATCGGACGGTATCCGAACAGGGACTCGAACTCCTCGGCGAGGTGTTCGGGGGTCGGTGTGGATACGGCCTCGGGGGTCTCTGTGGTCATGGACGATCGTCTTCCGGGTCGAACGCCGAAGCCGTGCTCGCGTTCGCGCTCACGGGTACGGCCTCCTCGGCGAGGGGTTCCAGGGTCACGGCACGCAGTCTGGCTGCAGTCTCCTCGGCGGAGACGTCGCCGACGAAGGCACCCATGGCGGCCTCCGAACCGGCGAGGAACTTCAGCTTGTTCTCCGCACGACGGGGGCTCGTGATCTCGAGGTGGAGCCAGTCGGCGCGGCGGTCGGCACTGTTGACCGGTGCCTGGTGCCAGGCCGCGATATACGGGGTGGGGCTCGGGTAGAGGCCGTCGATGCGGCGCAGCACCTCCGGATAGACGCGGGCCAGGTCGTCACGTTCGGACTCGTCGAGCTCGTCGACGCTTCCCACCTGGCGGTGCGGAACGAGGTGGACCTCGATCGGCCAGCGGGCCGCGAAGGGCACGAAAGCGGAGAAGTGGTCGGTCTCAAGAATCATTCGCTCTCCTGCCTCGCGTTCGAAGGCGAGCACATCGCCGAGCAGCGGCCGACCGGTCCGGCGCAGGTGTTCATGCGCCCGGGCCGAGGTGATCGCGGTGTGCGGGGTGACATAGGGGTAAGCATAAATCTGACCGTGCGGGTGGTTCATCGTCACACCGATCTCCTCCCCGCGGTTCTCGAAAATGAATACCTGTTCGATGCCCGGCAGGGCAGAGAGTTCGGCGGTCCGATTGGCCCAGGCGTCGATGACGGTGCGGGCGCGGGCGGTGCCGAGGCATGCGAAGGAGCCGGTGTGCTCCGAGGAGAAGACGACGACTTCGCAGCGGCCGTATCCCGGTCCCGACAGCGCGGAGGTCACGGTTTCGGCGGAGTCGGCGGCCGTCTCGGCGAAGGTGGTGTCCACGCTCTGAGCGGACGGAACATCACCGAGGCCGGGGCCGAGGGAGGGGAAGCGGTTCTCGAAGACGGCGACGTCGAAGTCCACTGCCGGGATCTCTGTAGGACGGTCCGTCGTCGACGGGCACAGCGGGCACTCGGCGGCGGCGGGCAGGTGGGTGCGGGTCTGTCGGTGAGTGGCCACGGCGACCCATTCGCCGGTGAGGACGTCGAAGCGCAGGGTTCCGCTGTCGGGGCGCGAATCGTGTGGCCGGGGGTCGGCGGCGATCGTCGGTGCAGGTGAGTCGGGGTCCTGGAAGAATAGGATCTCACGACCATCGGACAGGTTCGCCCGGCGATGCGACGCTGGCATCAGACCTCCCAAAAGTTATCATTTTCGATCATAATGCTAACATCTGGCGGCCCGGATGCGTGCGGACAGCGTAGAATATCTGCAACTGTTCTTCCCGCGCTCGAGCACCCTGGAGACCCATGACCGCCACCATCGAACTCGCCTGTGACGAGTCAGCGGCGGTCATCTCCCCCATCGGCGCGAGCCTGGTTCGCTTCAGCGTCGGCGATCGTCCGGTCGTGGTGCCGATGAACGCCTTCGACGGAGCCGTGCTCGCCCCCTGGCCGAATCGGATCGATGGGGGTCGTTACGACTTCGCCGGAGACAGCCACCGGCTGCCGATCACCGAGCCCGAGCGGGATACTGCACTGCATGGCCTCGTCGCCGATGTGCCGTGGTCCGTGGTCGAGCGCACCGAGTCGACGGTCAGTCTCGAATACACGTTGGAGCCGACCGAGGGATATCCGTTCGCGTTCGATCTGCAGGTGGATTTCGAACTCGCCGAGGCGGAGCTGCGCATGCGCGCACGTGCCCTGAACACGGGGTCGGCTCCTGCACCGTTCGGTTTCGGATTTCATCCGTGGCTCTCCCCGGGCGCCGCCGCATCGGGTGCAACCGACCCCGTTGACGGTGCCCTTGTCGATGAGGCACAGCTCGTCATTCCCGCTGCGCGCTGGTACGAGACCGATGAGCGGCTCATCCCCACGGCTGTTCGTCCCTTCGATGACGGCACTGCCGTCCCGGCCGATCATGCCTCCGATGATTCCGCATGCATGGTGTGCAAGGACTTCCGGGCGCTGCGCCTCATCGGCGGCACGATCCTCGATGATGCGTACGGCTCGCCTCGGTGCGGTGACGACGGTTGGTCGCGGGCACGGCTGAAGGGTGCAGATCTGCGCGAGGTCATCGTCGGGATGGGGCCCGGGTTCCGCACCTGGCAGGCGTGTACGGGCGACGGGCTCGATGAGGATCTGGCTCGGCGGGCGATTGCGATCGAGCCGATGACGTGTCCCCCGAACGCGTTCGCAGCGGGCGAGGCAGGCGAGGACTTCGACGTCGTCGCCCCGGGTGACGAGCTTGTCGTCGAGTGGAGCATCGCTCTGACCGGGGTCGACGGCGGCGGGATTGCCGATTCGGGCTCGTCCGTCTCCGACAATGCTTCCGCTGACTCCGAAGAGGCTTCGTCTGACCCTGACGATGCTTCCGTTGACTCCGACGCCTAGCATCTCCCGCCTCAGCCTGGACCTGCGGGCTGCGGGCTGCGGGCTGCGGGCTGCGGGCTGCGAGCCAAGTCAACACTTCGCTGTTCCTTCCACAATGACAGTCGCCCTGCCGCGAGTCGGCGCATCCTGATAGGTTGCGACTACAGGCAGATATCAGGCGAGCGTGCCCTGCCCTGGGTACGTTCCATTCTCGAAGGGGACACCATGTCGACACCGCAGAACCCGAACGACCCGAACAGCAGCTCGGCTGAGCAGAATCTCGACGGCCAGAACCCCGGCGCGAGCGACCAGCCGGAGAGTGCCCAGTCAGCCTCGGACCAGTCAGCGCAGAACCCTCAGGACACCCAGTTCCAGCCCAGCCAGGATGCACCGGCATCGCAGCACGGCCAGGACGCACAGTTCCAGCCCGATCAGCCCACCTATCAGCAGGGCACCTACGATCCCAATGCCTACCAGGCACAGGGACAGCAGTACCAGCAGGGCGGATATTCGCAGCCCGGCGCTTATCAGCAGGATCCCTATCAGCAGGGCGCATACTCGCAGGGTGCAGCCCAGCAGCAGGCGTACGGCCAGCCCGCCTACGGTCAGCCTGCGTATGGTCAGGCTCCGCAGTCGGCGCCTCAGCAAGCCGGGTTCTTCAAGTCGCTGTTCGACATCCGCTTCGACAACTTCATCGCAGTGAAGTGGGCGGGCTTCATCTACATCATCGCGATCGTGGTCGCGGTCCTGTCCTACCTCGGGACCATCGTGGCAGGCATCACCACGGGAATCGCCGCGGGTTCGGCGTCGAGCTACCTCAACGGCGGCCCGAGCTTCAGCGTGCTGCCGCTGATCCTGTCGATCATCTTCGGCTGGATCATCCCGGCTCTGTGGGTCATCGGCGTGCGTCTCGTGCTCGAACTCATCGTCTCCAACATCAAAACGGCCGAACATACGAAGCGCATCGCCGATTCCGTCGGCCGCTGACTCACTGCATCAGAAGAATAGGTCGCTATCGGATACTTTTCGCGCAAGAAAGTATCCGATGGCGACCTAAAGTTTGGCGGAAGCATCCGATAGTGACCTACGTTTTGGCGGAAGCATCCGATAGTGACCACTATTTGGGGCGAGTGAGTCCCGCCACCTACAGCCTCCCCACACCCGTGCTTCCCATGGGCTCTATGATCGGATCCGCGGACTGGCGAACGAGGGAAAACGCCCGTGAATTAGAGTGAGCCCCGCACCGAAATTCGATGCGGGGCTCAACCGTACCCCCGAGCAGATTCGAACTGCCGTTACCGCCTTGAGAGGGCGGCGTCCTAGGCCACTAGACGACGGGGGCTAGAACAACACTCCTGGACTGATCCAGACTGTGTCCGCTGGGCTACCAGGACTTGAACCTAGACTAAATGAACCAGAATCACTCGTGCTGCCAATTACACCATAGCCCAATGTTTTTCAAGGATATCCCCGAGGAGATTTCCCTGAGCAACGAGATATAACTCTACACAAGCACCCCGCCTCCCGACAAATCCGAGAGGCTCCTTTTCAGTGTGACCTTCTTAACACAACGGGCTCCCCGCACCTGTCCCGCCGACAGGCCAGTAGTCCCGCGCGCGCAGGCTCGGTCTGCCTGCCCCGACAGGCCCTGGCCTCACCCGCGGGCGAGGCCGATGAGCCGGTCGAAGACCCGGTAGCCGTCGGCGCGCAGACCGTTGTGTTCGTACTCGTTCGTCACCCACGGCTGCACCCCGGAAAGATGCTCGGCCGTGGCCAGCGAATACTCCACCGGCACGTAGGCGTCTTCGAAGTACACTGCCGCCGCACCGCGCACCGAGGCGGCCCGCAGAGCGTCGACATCGTAGAGACCGGGCCACTGACGTGCGGCGACGAGCTCGGCCACCTCGGCGAAGGGCGTGAGTTCGGGATCCTCATGCAGCGACTCCGGACCGGCATGCTCGCCGGCCAGCAGCGTCGGATCCTTGACCACGGCATCGGGCATCGCCCGCCTGGCCGCCCAGTTCGTCACCGTGCCGTCGGCCCAGCAGGATTCGTGGATGACGGCATAGAGCGGATTGCGCCCCGAGAACGGCAGGGACGCGGCAAGGTCATGCCGGAATGCCCCCGAAGAGAAGTCGAGGTCGAGCAGATAATGCAGCTTCTCCGGACCATCCGAGGCGCCGAGGAAGTGCCCGAGCAGACGGATCCGCTCCGGCGTCGCCCGCGCGCCCCCGGGCAGGGCGAGACCGTCACCGACAGACGCAAGGTCGACGAGGCGCCGCATCTTCTCACGGTCGCCGGGGAACGCTGCGTAATACTGCTCGGACTTGCGGATCATGCCCTCCCACGTGCGTCCGTAGACGGTCACCGGGTCGAGGCCGATCGCCGGCAGACCGCCGGTGAAGTAGACCTCGTGAAGGGCATTCGAATGCGCGGAGATGTAGCGCAGAGTCGTGAAGCCGCCGAAGGACTGCCCCAGCAGGGACCAGGTCTCCGCGCCGAGGTGGCGGCGCAGGATCTCCGCGTCCTCGACGATCGAATCGGCACGGAAGAAGGACAGCGCCTCGGCGATCGCGGCCGGGTCGCCCCCTACCGTCTTCAGTCCGGTGATGGCCCCATCAACAGAGCCGATCGGATTCGATCTTCCGGTTCCACGCTGATCGAGCATGACGACCTGGAATTCCTCGAGGGCACGCTTCACCCAGCCGCCGGGACCGCCGACGATGCCCGGGCGCGGGGCTCCCACGCCGGGCCCGCCCTGCAGGTACACGAGGTAGGGCTTCTGACTGTCCGCCTCGGTGGCGATGATCCGGGCGAACACGTCCATCGTGTCCGGCAGATTCACCTTCCCCGAGGCGGCAGACGCGGCGTTCTCCCCCGCCGAGGCGACATCCCCCGACCGTCCGAAATGGTCGAAGGGCACGGTGACCGTCACGTCACGGAAGTGCAGTCCCCCACGGGTCCAGTTCTTCTGCTCGACCATGGTCACAGCTGCGCCGCGAGTGCCTTGAGGCGCTTCAGCGAGGAGTCCTTGCCGAGGATCTCCATCGACTCGAACAGCGGTGGTGAGACCTTGCGGCCGGACACGGCAACACGCAGGGGTCCGTAGGCCAGGCGCGGTTTGATCTCCATCTCGTCGACGAGTTTCGCCGACAGCACCTCTTCGAGCTTCGCCGTGGTCCAGTCGTCGAGCCCTTCGAGGACCTCGATGGAGGCGGCGAGCACCTCGGGTGCAGAGTCCTTGAGCGTCTTCAGTCCGTCTTCGGCCATGACGAGGTCGTCGTCGGAGGTGAAGAGGAACGCGAGCAGGTCGGGAGCCTCTCCGAGCAGCTTCATGCGGGTCTGCACGAGCGGAGCCGCCTCGTCGAGGATCTGCAGCTGAGCTTCGGTCGGGGACTCCGGGAGCACCTCGGCGGCCTGGAGATACGGCACCAGACGGTCACGGAAGTCATCCGGCTCGAGGAGGCGGATGTGGTCGGCGTTGATGGCGGTGGCCTTCTTCACGTCGAAGCGGGCCGGGTTGGGCAGGACATCGTGGATGTCGAATGCCTCGGTGAATTCCTTGACGCTGAACACGTCGCGGTCGGGTCCGATGGACCAGCCGAGCAGGGCGAGGTAGTTGATGAGTCCCTCGGGGATGAATCCGTTCTCGCGGTGGAGGAACAGGTTCGATTCGGGGTCGCGCTTCGAAAGCTTCTTGTTGCCTTCGCCCATGACGTAGGGCAGGTGGCCGAACTCGGGGGTCGCCTCGGCGATGCCGATGGCCTTGAGGTGTTCGTAGAGAGCGATCTGACGCGGGGTCGAGGACAGGATGTCCTCGCCGCGGAGCACATGGGTTATGCCCATGAGCGCGTCGTCGACGGGGTTGACCAGGGTGTACAGCGGCTGGCCATTGGCACGGACGACGACGAAGTCGGGAACGGTGCCGGCCTTGAAGGTGATGTCGCCGCGCACGAGGTCAGTGAAGGTGATGTCCTCATCGGGCATGCGCACGCGCCATACGGGTTCGCGGCCCTCGGCGCGGAAGGCGGCCTTCTGCTCGTCGGTGAGGTCGCGGTCGTAGCCGTCGTAGCCGAGCTTCGGATCACGGCCTGCGGCCTTGTGCCGGGCTTCGACTTCCTCGTTGGTCGAGTAGGACTCGTAGATGTGGCCGCCGGCCTTGAGCTTCTCGATGACGTCGGCGTAGATCTCGCCGCGCTGCGACTGGCGGTAGGGTCCGTTGTCGCCGCCGACCTCGATGCCTTCGTCCCAGTCCAGGCCCAGCCATTTCAGCGCCTCGACGACCTGGCCGAAGCTCTCCTCGGAGTCACGTGCCGCGTCGGTGTCCTCGATGCGGAAGACGAATTTGCCGCCGGTGTGCTTGGCGTAGGCCCAGTTGAACAGGGCTGTGCGGACCATACCGACGTGCGGGGTGCCGGTGGGTGATGGGCAGAAACGAACTTTGACGCTCACGATTGTCCTTTGCGTGATCTTCTCGGGTGTGAGTCTGTGGTGTGCGCGGTGGCGCTGGTGGTGTGGCGGCTCAGGCGTCCATGACCGGGTTCGACAGGACACCGAGTCCTTCGATGGCGATGTCGACGCGGTTGCCGGACACGATCTGGCCGACCCCCTCCGGGGTTCCGGTGAGGATGACATCGCCGGGCAGCAGGGTGATCGTCTCCGACAGGTGTTCGATGATGGTCGGGATATCGAAGATGAAGTCGGCGGTGGTGCCGTCCTGCTTGAGATCCCCGTCGACCCAGGACCGGATGCCGAGGTCGTCGACGTCGAGTTCGGTTTCGATCCAGGGACCCAGCGGGGCCGAGGTGTCGAAGCCCTTCGCCCGAGTCCACTGCTTGTCGGACTTCTGGAGGTCGCGCAGGGTGACATCGTTGCTCGCGGTATAGCCGAGGACATGGTCGAAGGCGTTCTCCGCCTTCACACCCTTGGCCACACGGCCGATGACGACGGCGAGTTCGGCCTCATAGGAGACGTATTCGCTGATGGCGGGCAGGCGGATGGGGTCGCCGGGGCCGATGACCGCGGTGTTCGGCTTGAAGAAGGTCACCGGGGTCACGGGAACCTCATTGCCGAGTTCGGCTGCGTGTGCAGCGAAGTTGCGGCCCACGCCGATGACCTTCGAACGCGGCAGGATGGGGCTGACCAGACGCACATCGTCGATCTTCAGCCTCTCCCCCGTCGATTGGGCCGGAGAGAAGAATGGGTCCGAGTCGAGAACGGCGAGTTCGAGTCCCGATGTGTCCCAGCTTCCGTCGGTGATCGGCGGCACTTCACCCTCGACGACTCCGTATTTGGGTTCGTCCTGATGTACAAATCTGGCGATACGCATGTGTCACAGTCTAGTCAGTGCCTGGTGCCTTCCGCGCGTCGGTGCTCATCGATCCGCGATCGGGTCTCCACAGATCCCCCGCTGTGTCCCGTGTGCGGGCGGGGCCGCCCTGCTGAGAGACTGGTGGCATGCCCGATCCGCACCTCCCGCACACCTTCGATCTCGCCCGTATCGGGGCCGGCTTGCCTGCCGCCGCGCTCATCGATGAGCTGGGCCTCGCCGAGGCGACCCCCGCCCCGAGAGTGGTCGTGGAGGCTCCTCCCGGAACCGGTAAGACCACCGTGGTGCCGCCGATGATCGCTGAGCACCTGACTGGTCCGGGACGCATCATCGTCACCCAGCCCCGGCGGATGGCGGCCCGCGCCGCGGCCAGGCGGCTCGCGTCGTTGACGGGGACCCGCCTCGGCGAGGTGGTGGGGTTCACCGTCCGCGGTGAATCGCGGACTTCGCAGGCCACACGGATCGAGTTCGTCACCACGGGTGTGCTGCTGTCCCGGCTGCTGCGCGATCCGGAGCTGACCGGTGTCGACGGCGTCATTCTCGACGAGGTGCATGAGCGGCAGCTGGATACGGATCTCGCGTTCGCGATGTGCCGGGAATTGGCGGATCTGCGCGAGGATCTGTCCGTCGTCGTCATGTCGGCGACCTTGGATGCGCAGCTGTGGGCCGCGCGCCTCGGCGACGGGCCGCAGGCACCGGCGACCCTGGTGTCGGTGGCTGCAGATACTCATCCTCTGGAGGTCCGGTGGGCACCGGCCAAGGAGCGGCCGCTCGATGCGCGGGGTGTGACCTGGGATTTCCTTGATCATCTGGCGGCGACGACGGTGCGTGCGCTGACTGAGACCGGCGAGGGCGACGTCCTCGTCTTCGCTCCCGGTGCACGCGAAGTCGACGAGGTGGCCTCCCGCGTGCGGCGCCGTGTGGAATCAGATGGCGGTTCGGGAGCCAGTGGTGGACCGATCGGCTCTGGTGGTTCGGGGACCGGTGGCACGATCGAGGTGCACACTCTCACGGGGCGGACCCCCGCGAAGGAGCAGGACGCGATCCTGCGCCCACGCACCGACCAGGGTCGGAACCGACGTGTCATCGTCTCGACCTCGGTGGCGGAGTCGGCGCTGACGATCGACGGGGTCCGCATCGTCGTCGACTCCGGGCTCTCCCGGGGACCACGGCTGGATACGCGGCGGCGCATGTCCGGGCTGGTCACGATGCGGGAGTCGAAGGCTTCGGGAACACAGCGTTCCGGTCGTGCCGCCCGGCAGGGACCGGGTGTTGCGTATCGGTGCATGTCAGAGGCGGATTGGGCGAGCCTGCCCGAGCACACTCCTCCCGAGGTCGCGACCTCCGATCTCACCTCGGCAGTGCTCGCGCTGGCCGTGTGGGGCGGCGACGATACCCTGCTGCCTGATCCGCTGCAGGCCGGACCGAAACGGCAGGCGGTCGACAACCTGGTCGCCTTGGGAGCCGTGGAGATCTCGGCGGCGGCAATGGACGGTGCAGGAGGCGAGCGCTCCGCCGATGGGCGCCAAACCGGTGAGCGCCCCGACACTGCCGAGTTCCCGACATCAGCACTGCACGTCACCCAGACAGGGCGGGCGATCGCGGCGGTTCCCGCCTCGGTGTGGTCGGCACGTGGTCTCCTCGACGGGGCCGCCCTGCTCTCACCCGCGCGTGCGGCAGAAGCGGTCGCCGTCATCGAATCCGATCAGAGGGCTCCCGGCGCCGATCTCTCCGCGCTGCTGCGGCAGCTGCAACGCAGCAGGGATACCCGCTTCGCTCAGGACCGCAAACGGTTGGCGTCGATCGCACGCGAATTCGCCTCGGACCGCGATGGCGGCGACACGGGAGACGACACCGGGAACGGTGGAATCGGCGACCGCACTGAAGTCACCGGCGGTTCCGGCACTGCGCTGACTCCCGAGGACCTCGGGCTCGTCACGGCGCTGTCGTATCCTCTGCAGATCGCGCGTCTGCGCAGCGCCTCCGATTCCGAATACCTGCTCGCCTCAGGCACGGCGGCGAGCCTGCCCCGAGACTCCTCATTGCAGGGCAGCCCATGGTTGGCCATCGCCGAGGTGAGCCTGGCCGGATCGCGGGCGATCATCCGATCTGCTGTGCCCATCGACGTCGACACCGCGGAACTCGCCGGAGCCGGGCTGCTGCACACGGAGGAGACGGCGACGTTCGAGTCCGGGAAGGTCCGTGCGGTACGGCGCAGCCGCCTCGGCGGAATCGAACTGACCTCCACCCCGATCCAGGCCGGTCGCGAACTCGCCCGCCGTGCCATCGCCGAATCGGTGCGCGAACGAGGAGCCCGCGAGGTTCTGCGTCCCTCCGAGGCTTTCGAATCTCTGTGCGCCAGGCTGGGACTGCTCCGCGCGGTCTTCGGGGACCCATGGCCGGACGTCACGTGGGAGCACCTCTCTGAGACGCTCGATCAGTGGTGTCCTGATGCGCTCGACCGGATCGCGAAGGGCTCCGATCCAGCTCGCGTGGACCTCGTCTCCGCGCTGCGCGGCCTGCTGCCGTGGCCCGAGGCGGCTCGGCTCGATGAGCTTGTGCCGACCCACATCACAGTCCCCAGCGGATCACACGTCCGCCTCGAGTATCCGGATCCCGATCTCCTCGAGCCGACCCCGATCCTCGCGGTCAAACTCCAGGAGTGCTTCGGCTGGACCGATGTGCCTCGCATCTGTGACGGCCGGGTGGCGGTCACCGTGCATCTGCTCTCCCCCGCCAGGCGGCCCCTGGCGGTGACCAGTGATCTCGCGTCGTTCTGGGCGAACGCGTATGCCCATGTGAGGGCCGAGAACCGGGGCCGTTACCCGAAGCATCCGTGGCCTGAGGATCCACTCACCGCACCTGCTGCGAAGGGCACGAAGCGCTCGGGTCGCTGAGCTGGAGCCCGACTCGACCGTCTGGGACAATGGTGCGGTGACTTCCGCACCCTCGACCACGACTCTCGCCCCAGCGATGGCGGCGACCGAGCATGCCGACGCATCGTCGGGCCGCCTCGGTGACGGTGTCATCCCTGCCGAGATCTGGCGCGAGCTGCGTGACGAACACGAGCATCGGATCGCCGAGCGCACCGATGCGCATATCGAACGGCGGATGCGACAGGAGACCCACCCGGTCGAGGACTTCCTCTTCACCTACTACCCGTTCAAGGTCGGGCAGCTGAAGAAGTGGCATCCCGGGCCGGGTGTGCGCGTCACGCTTGAGACGGCCGCTGATCGTCGGTATTTCGACCGTCGATGGTATCGCATCGACGATGCGAAGAATGTCGCCGAGGTGGACCTCGAGTCCTGGCACACCGACCGTGGGGACGGGGCGAAGTTCATCGCCTCCCTGCTGTCGTCGACCTTGGGTCGGGAAGCGAACTTCGGGTGCTTCGGCATCCACGAATGGGCAATGGTCTACCGTCTCACCGACGAGCAGCGCCGCCATCAGCAGGTGCCGCTGCGGCTGAGCCCCGCCGAGACCGACGCTGTGGTCGAAGGCCACCGCATCCAGTGTTCGCATCATGACGCGTTCCGCTTCTTCACCGAACCCGCGCGGCCCCTCAACACCTTGCAGCCGAGCCGCGAGGGCATGATCGCC
Source organism: Brevibacterium sp. MGP-B1 (assembly GCF_057766545.1). Taxonomy (NCBI): domain Bacteria; kingdom Bacillati; phylum Actinomycetota; class Actinomycetes; order Micrococcales; family Brevibacteriaceae; genus Brevibacterium; species Brevibacterium sp. MGP-B1. The sequence continues at coordinate 1,953,455 of NZ_CM173407.1, forward strand.
AACGAGCAGCCCGGGTGCCTGCACGCGGGGATGGATCTGTACAAATGGGCGATGAAGATCTCGCCGATCGCTGATTCGGATCTCGTCGTCGACTGCTTCGACCTCGCCCTCGACATCCGCACCCTGGACATGGAGGCCTCCCCCTATGACCTGCGCGGATGGGGCTACGGGGTCGTCGCCATCGAGACCGCAACGGGCAAGGCCGAGTACATGGAGCGACAGAAGTCGTTCTCGGCGCGGGCACAGGCACTGCGGGGTCGACTGCTCGATGCTTTGGCGTCCGCCGGAGTTCATCCGCGCTGAGTCGCCTGGGGGCTGCGCTGGCTAGCCGCTGCGGCTGCGCCGGGCCCGCTGCACTGGCGAACCGCTGCGGCTGCGCCATTTCGTGGACGTCTTCGCGGTCGCGGCACTGCCGAGCCTACGATCGGCGGTATGCGCGCCGTCCTCTTCGACCAGTTCTCCGTCCGTCCCGAACTCACGGACATTCCCGCCCCGACCGCACCTGGTGCGGGAGTCGTCATCGATGTCGAAGCCACCGGAGTGTGCCGCAGCGACCATCACGCGTGGGCCGGCCACGATTCGACGATCACTCTGCCCCACGTGCCCGGGCATGAGCTGGTCGGTCGGGTCGCCTCGGCGGGTGTGGGCATACAGGACTTCCGTGTCGGCCAGCGTGTGACCGTTCCTTTTGTGTGCGGGTGCGGCAGCTGCCGGTGGTGCGTCTCCGGCAATGCGCAGGTGTGCCCCGATCAGACGCAGCCGGGATTCACACATTTCGGATCGTGGGCGGATCAGGTCGTCATCCACAATGCCGATGCCAACCTCGTGGCCGTGCCCGAGGATCTGCCGGCCGCGGCCATCGTCGGGCTCGGGTGTCGATTCGCCACGGCCTTCCATGGTCTGCGAGTGCGGGCTCGCCTTGCCGCGGACGAGACTGTCGCCGTCTTCGGCTGCGGCGGGGTGGGGCTGTCGACGATCATGATCGCGAGGGCCCTCGGCGCGAAGGTGGTCGCCATCGACGTCAGCGATGCGGCCTTGGAATCCGCCCGTGAGTTCGGTGCCGCACGGACCGTCAACGCTCGCGATCTCGGCCCTGAGGAGCTGAGCGCAGAGGTGGTCGCGCAGTTCGCGTCGACCGATCCGGACGGGGTGGCTGTGACCGTCGATGCTCTGGGCAGGGAGGACACGATCCGGGCGGCGATCGGTGCTCTGGCACCCCTGGGTCGGCATGTGCAGATCGGGCTGCTGCCTGCCGATCCGGTCGTCGATCTGCCGCGGGTGATCGCTCTCGAACTCAGTGTGCTCGGCTCTCACGGAATGGCTGCAGCCGAGTACCCAGAGCTCGTCGATCTTGTCGTTCAGGGACGGCTGCGACCGCAGGACCTCGTCAGCACTGTCATCGGCTTCGACGAGGCACCCGCGGCGATGGAGGCGATGGGGGCGCCCTCCGCCTCGGCGGGGATGACGATCATCGACCTGACCAGGTGAGACGGCCGACGGCCCGGGCACTGTACCTCACCTCGGCGAGGTCGAGCACAACGGCGGCGATCACGGCAATGCCTCACTCGTCGCCGAGTGACTCCCGCATGCTCGCGGCCAGCGATCCGATGAGCTCCTGATCTCCGCGGATACCGGGTTCGAACGGCAGCCGCAGGCGGTCCTTGTCCTTGTCCCGGTAGCGCGGAATGACATGCATATGGAAGTGGAAGACCGTCTGCCAGGCATCGGCACCACAGCAGTTGAGGAGATTGACGCCGTCGGCGCCCCACACGTCGAAAACGTGCTTGGCGATGCGCTGGGATTCGAGCACCACGGCAGACAGATCCTCGGCCGGGATGTCCCGCAGGTCCGTGCTGTGCCGTTTCGGCACGACGAGCAGATGCCCGTCCGACCCGGGCTGGATGTCCATGAACGCGAAGGTCGATTCGGTCCCGGCGATCGGCGCACTCGGCGCGTCACCTGCGACGATCTGGCAGAAGATGCAGTCGCTGCTCATGAGTTCCGATTCCTCCCCTGCTGTCAGTCAATTGTCCAGTTCGGTGCTGGGTCGAGTCCCTCAGATCGTGCCGGCAAGTCCCTCAGACCATGATGGCGAGGGCGACGTTCGTGTCCTGACCGTCCCAGCGGCCCAACAGCAGACCGGCGTCGGACTTCTCCGCCGGAGACTCGGGTGACAGACGGTAGAGGATCTCGACGTCGCCGGCGCCCGGGAGAGGTCCCGTCCCGAAGGCGTGGGCCACCTCGGTGATCTCTTCGACCCGGTTGCCCTCAGCGTCGACGCGGTACTGCTTCGCCGCGGTCGATGCGGTGGCGATGGTGTGGTCGAGGCGCTGCCGGAACAGAGGATCACCCATGCCGGCGTAGACCCACCGCTTGCCGAGCACCGAATGCTCCATATTCGCCACGAATGCTTCGTCGGCGCCCTCGAGCGGTGCTCCGCGGTAGGTCAGAGGCACCTGCAGCAGCTGGTCGCCGCTCTTCACGATGTGGATCTCGATGCCCACTTCGCCGGCGGGGTCGTCGAAGCGGTACGCGGTGACTGCCTCGAGCGGGTTCGCCGCGAGGTCGAGCTCGGCGGCCCAGTCCTGCTTGGCTACCCAGTCGGTGACGACGTCGAGCTTGCCGGGGTTGAGCTGAGCTGCGTAGATATCTGCCATGACGGTTCCTCCTGAAATCTGTCTGACATCGGCGTCAGGTGTGGCTGGGCGTGTCAGGTGTCTGTAGGTGCGAGGCGCTCGAAGGTCTCCGAAAGCTTCGCATCAGGCCTTGCGCGGTCTCAGGCCTTGCGTGGTCTCAGGCCTTACGGGTGCCGGGGATCCATTCTCCGTCAACGACTTCGTAGTCGGCGAAGACTGCCGGGGCCTCTTCGCGCATGACCTCGCCGATCTTGTTGAAGATGAGGCGGATCTCCTCTTCAGCGCCCTTTGCAGTGCGCATTTCGATGACGTGGCGCAGAGAACGCAGGTTCGCGGTGTAGACGATGCCGGTGGCCAGGCCCTCGGGCGCGAAGCGGCGCATGAACGAGGTCATGTGCTTCTTGTGGGAGAACTTCGTGCCCTCCTCGTCAAGCTCGAAATGATCGGCCATCCACTGCTGGTGCTCCTCGAGGGTGTCGAGGACCTTGAGGCTGCGTTCCATGAGTTCGGGATCTTCGCGTGCCCACTCGGGGAACCAGAACGGGATGTCCGTGAGGCGGACGTAGCGCAGCGATTCCTGCGAGAACGCCGATCCCGCGCGGTGGCGGATCAGTTCGTGGGTGAGCACGCGCGAGACGTTGTGGAGGACGAAGGTGAAGTTCGCGTGTTCGAGCACGGATCCGTGCTGGGACTTCACGACGTTGCCGAGGTACTGCGCGGAGTCGGTGCGCACGCGCGAGACGTTCGGGTTGAGTCCCGGCTCCCACGAGCGGTAGCACATACGTCCGGAGAACTCGAGGAGATCCTCGGCGTCGGGAGATTCCGCATCTTCGACCCGGTCCGCCCAGGAGGTACCGCCCACCTCGTCGAGGTAAGTCCTCATCGCTTCCCAATCGATATTGGGCTTGGCGAGCAGTTCAACGGACGGTTCGACCTGGCGCATGGCTCTCCTAGTGAAGGGGACGTGATTGATTCCCAATCCTACAGACAGCCCGGCTGGTTTCAGCGACCGGTCCGCACCGAAATTCTCCTCGCCTCAACCGTCTTGGCTGACAGGTGCGACGGGGCCCTGTACGTCGAGGTTGTGCAGGCGACCGCCCGCATCGACGACGAACGCCTGCGCCCCTGCGGATTCCACCATCACCGAGGTGGCCGCACCGTCGACGTATACGGCCGCGGCATGATCATCGATGGCGATTCCGGGGCCGGGAAGCCGGCCCTGTGCGATCCATTCCCGGAAGGATTCCTTCCGTCCGGGTTCTCCATGGAAGTGCGGGCAGGCACTCCCCCGCAGGAATCCGAGCCCGTCGTTCAGCGGTGCCAGCGGACCGAACGAGTCCGTCGAGGATGCTTCGAACCAGCAGTTCGCACCGGCGCTGATGCCGGCGAGGATCGTTCCTCCGGCGGCTGCTTCTCTCATCCGTTGGTCGACGCCATGCCTCCGCCAGAGGCTGAGCAGGTTCGCCGTGGAGCCGCCGCCGACGTAGATGAGGTCCATGTCGAGCAGCATCGCCGGATCCTGGTAGTCCCACGGACTCTGCCCGAACAGGGAGAGGACATGGGTTCGTGCCCGCGCCGCGAATGCCGCTTCGAACCTCTCGATGTAATCGCGGCTGTCACCGGATGCCGTCGGGACGAAGCAGACGTGTGGGATGCGGAGGGCTGTGCCTGTGCCTTCCCGATGGGCGGCATGGGCTCGTCGAGTCGCCATCTGCAGAAGCTCGTCGTCAATGGCCGATTCCCCGGTGTCGGACATCGAGAATCCACCACCGCCGAGGGCCACGATCGTGCCCCGGAAAGCGGTGGATTCAGAGGTGCTCACGGCACTCGGTGCGTCCACTTCTCGGTCCCGAACTTCTCATCGACGAGTTCCTGCGCCCGCTTGAGCTCCTCATCTGTGTAGGTGCCGTAAGTGGCCCCGTAGCGGGTGGCGAAGGTGTCCGCCATGACATCGATGATGTCCTTGCGCGCCTCACCGGTCTGACTCCGCAGCGGATCGACGCGTTTCTTCGCGCTCGCCACTCCCTTGTCGGAGATCTTCGCTTCGCCGATGCGCAGAACTTCGACCATCTTGTCCGCGTCGATGTCGTAGCTCATCGTCGCGTGGTGGAGCAGTGTGCCGTCGCGATTGCGCTTCTGTGCGGCACCGCCGATTTTGCCTCCGGTCGAGGAGATGTCGTTGATCGGCTTGTAGAACGCTTCCACGCCGAGAGTCTTCAGAGCCGCGAGCACCCACTGGTCGAGGAACACATATGACTCCTCATAGTCGAGGCCGGCGACGAGAGCAGGCGGGACGAACATCGAATAGGTGATGCAGTTGCCGCCTTCCATGAACATCGCACCTCCGCCCGAGATGCGACGCACGACCTGAACGTCGTACTTCTCCACGCCTTCGGGCCGCAGCTCGTTGACGTAGGATTGGAAGGCCCCGATGACGGTGGCCGTGTCCTCCCATTCCCAGAACCGCAGGGTCGGCTGCCTGCGACCTGCTGCGACTTCTTCGAGCAGGACCTGATCGAGGGCGACATTGAGCTGAGTGGGCAGCACCTCGCCGCGAATGACCTGCCAGTCGAAGTCAGTGAAGTTCGCCGCCGATCCCAACGCCCGACGCACGACGGTGGCGATATCGGCGGTGGAGAAGCCGTGCATCGCCAGTTCCGAACCGTAGCCGGCCAGTGCCTCGTCGAGGCGGTTGCGCAGCGCCGCATTATCGGCAGTGACGCTGGCGCCGACGAGGGCCGGTGCAAGGTCGAAATAGGCTTCCTCGGGTTCGAGGAAGAAGTCCCCGGAGATCTTCACCTCGGTGATGGTCTGACCGTCGGTGGTGACATCGGCGACGACGAGTTTGCCGCCGATGACCTTGTACTCGCCGTGGAAGTGCTGCGTCTCGTTCGTCATGTCTCCCAACCTACTCCCCTGTCAGTGCGTTCCACATGAACCGGTAGCTCAGCGCCCGGGTGAACGCGGTCTGTTCATTGTCCGAAGCGGCGGAATGTCCGCCTTCGGTGTCTTCGAAGAACCACACGTTCTCGATTCCGTGCGCCTGCATCCGGGCGGCCATCTTCCGGGCCTGCACCGGCCCCACCCGATCATCCGACGTGGCCGTCCAGAACAGCACCGGCGGATAGGCCTGTCCGTCCTCGAGGAGGTGGTAGGGAGAGAACTCTCTGATGAACGCCCAGTCCTCGGCCACGTCCGGGTCTCCGTACTCGGCCTTCCACGAATAGCCGGCGCTGAGCTTCGTGTATCGGGCCATGTCCAGCAGCGGCACTCCGCAGGACACAGCACCGAAGAGCTCGGGATATTGGGTGAGCATATTGCCCACCAGCAGGCCCCCGTTGGATCCGCCGGCGCAGGCGAGAGTCTGCGGGCTCGTCACGCCGCGGGCGATGAGATCGCGTGCCACGGCCGAGTGGTCCTCATAGCAGCGCATGCGGTTCTCCCGCATCGCCGAGGTGTGCCATTCGGGTCCGTATTCGCCTCCGCCGCGGATGTTCGCGAGGACATAGACGCCTCGGCGACCTGCCGGGAGGGTGTTGCCGGTGGTGCTGCGGCTGAGCCAGCCGATGCCGACGACGGGTGAGTATCCGGGAGTGCGGCTGACTTCGAAGCCGCCGTAGCCGTCGAGCAGGGTGGGATTCTCTCCGTCGAGTGCGAGGTCGTCGGCTCCGATCTGGAAGTACGGGATCTTCGTTCCGTCGGCGCTGGTGGCGAAGTGCTGCTCGACGCTCAGCCCTTCGGCACCGAACATCGCCGGTGCTGACTTGATCACCTCGATGGTGGACTCGTTCGTTCCCGCAGCTTCGTCCGAGGGGCCCAGGGTGCCGTACGACAATGTCGAGGGCGTGAGGAAGCCGGTGCTGACCATCCAGAAGTCGTTGGCGGTGGCCGGATCGTACTTGTCGACCGCGCCGAGGCCGACCATATGGTTGGCCGGGACTCCGGGCAGAGCGGATTCGGCGAAGTCGTTATTCAGGTCGAGGACCGTGAGCTTCGACTGCACGTCGGCGAGCAGCTCGAGCACGAGGTAGTCCCGGGTGAAGGTGAAGGACTGCAGGGAGGTGCGGGCGTCGGGGGTGAAGATCACGCGCGGAGCGATCTCGCCTGCCTTGACCACATCGATATCGGCGATGGCGAGGCCGCCGGCGGCCACCTCGGTGGTGGCGGACGTCCACGTCGACTGGGGTCGGAAGAGCACGAGGTCGCGCTCGAAGCCGACCTCGACGTCGGTGGGGACGTCGACCCTGTTGAGCGCGTCGGCCCATGCCGTCGGTTCGACTGACAGCGAACCGTCTGCGCCCGTGATGTCGGCGAGGTCGAGGAAGCTCATCGTCGAGTTGAAGAAGTCGATGGCGTCGATGATGACGGCGCGGTCGGTGGCCTCGGTGTCGGGGCGGATGTCGCTGCCGACGAAGATCGCCACATGGTCGCGCGGCACTTCGGCGACGATCGGGGCGTCGTCGAGGCTCTGACCGCGGCGGAGCGCTCGGGCTTGGCGTGGGTAGGACGAGGTCGTCAGTGAGTCGGCGTCGGTTTCGGTGGCGACGAGCACGGTGTCGTCGTCGAGCCAGGCCAACCGCGTCTTGGCGGCGGGGATGTCGAAGCCGCCGTCGACGAAGGCGCGGTCGTCGAGGTCGAATTCGCGGACTCGGTGTGAGTCGCCTCCGTCCGGGGACAGGAGGACGAGTGCGCGGCGGTTGTCGCTGCGGCGCACTATCGCTCCTGACCAGACCCAGGCGGTGTCTTCCTCTGCGGCCAGTTCGTCGAGGTCGAGCAGCACCTCCCAGTCGGGGGTGGCCGTGCGGTAGCTGTCCCAGAAGGTGCGTCGCCACAAGCCCTTCGGGTTCGTCTTGTCCCGCCAGAAGTTATAGAAGTGATCCCCGCGTTTGGCGACCATCGGGATGCGGTCGTCGGAGTCCAGCGCAGTGCGCAGATCATCGGAGATATCGTCGAAGAGTCCATCGTGAAAACGTTCGAGGGTCTTCGCGTTCTGGTCCTTCACCCAGGCGATCTGCTCCTCGCCGTAGATGTCTTCGAGCCAGATGTTTTCGTCGTCGGGCAGTTCGGCGTTCACCGTCGAGGCCGTCTTTGAGGAGTCTTCTTCACGCATGACCCCATCCTAGTGACCGCCGCTGACTCAGCCGCTCGGTGCCGCTGACGAGGAACTGTTCAGACGAGGATTTCTCACCGCGGGCTGCGGAACATGACCAAGCCGGGGTGCCCGTTGGGAGCCTCAGGCCCGTGGCCGAGTTCGATGAAGCCGAGTTCCTCGTAGAGCCGTCGTGCCGGGCTGTCGATATCGTCAGTCTGCAGCCAGCAGCCGAAGCGTCCGGCCTCCCCGATCCACGCTTCGAGAGTGCGCCGTCCCAGTCCTCGTTCGCGCCGGTTCGGATCACGGGCGAGCAGGTTGAGAGCGAAGGTCGCTTCGAGTTCGGTCGAAGCCTCGCCGAGGCGGCGCTGCAGTTCGAATGCCCACGGATATTTCTGTTCTTCCCATTTCCAATGGTGTCCGTAGGCGAATGAGCTCAGCCGTCCGTCGGGCTGGGTCCGCGTCAATGTCATGAGGACCTGTCCGTTGCGGACGGAGACTTCGTAGACGTCGGCGAACACTGCCGCGAACCTCGGGTCCTCGTTCAGCGGCGGCTCGGCGGCAGCGGCCCCATAGACTGCTTCGACCTCGTTGCGGGGCGGGAGGACTCCGGCGATTCCCGGCTCCGAGGGCATGCCCTGCCACAACGGGCCCATTCCCGTCGGCATCCCCCACACGATTTCGACCGCGGGATCGTCTGCGTGGCCGGAGGGCGCGATGTAGTCAGCGGGCGACGGCTGCCCGTTGAGGTCGTTCATGACTATCACCATAGTCCCGTGATGGAGCGGGCAGTTGAACTTTCGGTGACCACTTGTCATCGCTTCGGCAGACTCGGTTCACAGCCTGCCTCGGTGTTCGAGGATTGCGGCGCACAGGAGTTCTTCGGTGGGGCTCATCGGGCGTTCGTCGGCATCGAAGATGTCGATTCCGATGGTCGACCCGCCGACTTCGACGGTTGCCGAGTGCGAGGTCCGGCGAACGTACCGCCATGGGATCAGCACCGAAAACGCGTGTTCGGCTTCATCTGGTGAAGCACCGTCACGGTCGCTTGGAGAAATGGCACGAGCTCTGTCGCCCGGCGGCGCGGCACGGGTTCCGTCGCCGGGCGGCGCGGCACGGGTTCCGTCGCCGGGCGGCGCGGCACGATCTCCGTCATCGGTCGACGCCGTCGCCTCCGCTGCTTGAGCGTGCCCGCGTCCTGTTTCGGCGCCATGGCCTCGTCCGGTTCCTGCGCCATGGCCTCGTCCCGGTTCGGGGCCATGCTGTCGGCCGGGAAGTTGCTGCCGTTCCCGATCGTGCTGCTGATCAGGAGAATCCTGTTGGCCGGGGCCATGCCTCGCACCGAGTCCCCCGTCCTGAACGGAGGCGAATCCGGGATCGGGGTCGCTGAGTGGTCTGGTGCGGGTTTTGTAGTGGTGACCGGTCGGTGTGACGACCTCGAGGGCGTCGGCAGTTGCCTTGTGGCGCCAACCGCCGAGTTCTTTGAGATAGTTGCAGGCCGCGCACAGTCCAGAGGCGTTGTCCCAATCGGTTTCGCCGCCGCCGGCGGCCGCGTCGGCATGATCGGCGTGCTGGATGGGGGCCTCGCACCAGGGCGAGCGGCAGACGTCGTCGCGGAAGACGACCATGCGTCGAAGCAGCCCGGAGAATTCCCTGCGGCGCGAGTCCATCCTCACGAGCTGCCCGTCTTCGGGCCGCGTGTAGAGCCTGCGGATGAAGGTGGCGGCTTCGTTCTCGGCAACGACGGCCCTGGCGGCTTGCGCCGGGATCGGGCCGACTCCGGGGAACCACGCCGATTCTTCCCCGGGCCCGAACAGACTGCTGTCCTGCATGATGAGGTGGACTTCGGTGGGCACTGCCGCAGCAGCAGCCTGCCCGGTCAGTCGCTCGACCAAGAGATCCGCAGCGATCTGATTCTGACCTCGACCGTCGGCTCTGCCGGTGGCGATGACAGTCTGCGCCGACTTCTTGAGGTTGGCGAATGCGGCGACAGCCTGCGGCATCGGCAGCAGAGCGGTCAGATAAGCCATATTTCCCGGTGCCGGACGCACACTCACCGAGCGCTCTTCGACACAGCGCTCGAGGTGGTCGACTGCAGCCTTCTGATCGAGTCTCTGCGCGAGAGCCCTCACTTCGTTGCCCAGTCGCCTCACACCCACCTCGGCCAGGCGTCCGGCCATCCGCTCGTCGAGCTCGTGCTTCTTCTCCCGGGGAAGCCAGTCGGATTCCTTTGCGACTGTGCGGGCCTTCTCCTCCGAGATGTCGCCGCCCTTCATCGCCGTGTAGACATTGGGCAGATCCAAGAGCAGGGTCCGAGAGAATTTGAGCAGCGCGTTGCCACGGTGCCGGGAGACCTTTCTGGCCAAGCCGATCTCCGCACCGACTCCGAGGCCCTGCTTCTTGCTCGGGACTCCGTCTTCGGCTTCCCGATTCCTGCGGTGCATATCGAACGTCAGGGTTTCGCGGGCCTGCGCGGCGGCGCAGGCGGAGGTCAGCTCCTCGAGAGCCGTGATGCGATCGATCGCTTCTTCCTCGGTCGCGGCAGGAGGCATATCGGCCAGGCTCTCACACCACCGAGCGATCTCGGTGGGTACGTCTGGAACCTGCTTTGCCTCCATGTCCAGAACACTATCGTTCGCCACTGACACGAGACTTCGCGCGACCATCTGTGCAGGTCACCGCCTCATGGAACCAATTCCGTTGCCAAGCGACCCGAAGCGGAATTGCCCCGCTGCTTTCGCGACTGCCTCAGCTCAGTTCTTCACCGGTCGTCTCTCGGGCGAGGAAGCCCATGAGCAGCACGGCGACAACGACGAGCGCTCCGGTGAGGACGAACGTCAGCGTCAGTCCGAGCACGGGCCACATGAACGCACCGAAGACGATCGGAGCGATTCCTGTCGCCAGTCGAGACGCTGCCGAAGCCCACCCGAAACCGGATCCGCGCAGTCGGGTGGGATAGAGCTCGGAGACGTAGGTGTAGAGCGTCGGGATGGCGATCTGGATGACGAAGCCGAAACCGATGATTGCGGCCTTCGCGGTCCAGGTGAGGTCGGCGCCGGAGGCTTCGATGAATACGGCCGATCCGACGAGGAGGATGGCGGCCACGATCGACGAGACCCCGAGCACCCGTTTGCGACCGAATCGTTCGACGATGAGCGCGGAGACGATCACGCCGAGGATGCCCACCGCGGTCATCGACCCGGTGACGAGGAATGCCGCCTGATCGGCCAGCCCCTGCTTCTTGAGGATCCCTGGCAGCCATGTCAGTGCCGCGTAGTAGACAAGAAGGACGGAGACGAACAGCGACCAGGCGACGAGAGTCGTCCTCGCGGAATGCTGCCACAGCTGCACCAGCTGACCACTGGCCGCACGCAGCTGCCCACTGACCTTCGGTCCTGTGCCCGAGGTCGGCGTCGCAGCAGTCCCGCTGACTGGTTCGTGGGTCCATTCGGTGACGTCGGCGCCGGTGCGCTCGACCAGTCGCTTGATGATCGCATCGGCCTCTGCGTAGCGTCCGACCGAGGCCAGATAGAGAGGTGATTCAGGAATCCCGAAACGCACCGCCACCGTCAACAGAGCCGGCACGATCATGACGAGCATGATCAGGCGCCAGTCCCCGAAGCCGAGGAGGTAAGCCGACACGAACGCACAGAGCGAGGCACCGATCGGCCACCAGCCGTCCATAGCCGTGAGCACGCGTCCGCGGTGACGGCTGGGAGTGAACTCCCCGACGAGGGCGTAGTCGACGGGGATGCATCCGCCGAGCCCGAATCCGGCGAGGAAGCGGAAGAGGATGAACCATCCAAATGCGGGCGCGAAGGCTCCGGCGACGGTGAAGACCGAGAACACGAGGAGCGTGAGAGTGAATGCCTTCTTCCGCCCGATGACGTCGGCGATGCCGCCCCAGATGAAGGCACCAAGTGCCATGCCGATGAGGTTGGCGGTCGCGATCCAGGCTGCCTGGCCGACGGAGAGACTCCAATAGTCGCTGAGCAGCGGAATGAGGAATCCATTGAGCGCGACGTCCCATGCGTCGAACATGAAACCGAGCCCTCCGATGATGAAGATGGCACCTTGAGTGCGCCACTTCCATGGCAGGTGAGCGATGACTTCGGAGGCTGTCGGTACCGACGCCGAGGTGGTCGTGTGCACGAGGCCACAGTACCCCATTTAACGCACGGCTGAGTAAAATAACTGCCGACCGGTCACCCCGAAATCAACGGCTCCGCAACAGTAGACGGACAGACACAAAGGGCCGGACTCCGCGATCATCGCGACGCCCGGCCCTCCAGAGCCCCGACCCTCAGGCCAGTCGCACGAGCCAGTTGTTCTTGTCCTCGACGCGTCCGTACTGGATGCCGAGCAGCGTCTTGCGCAGCTCCATGGTCGTCTCACCGGCCTCTTCACCGTGGTCGATGGTGAAGTCTTCGCTGACGAGCTTGCTGATCGGCGTGATGACCGCAGCGGTGCCGCAGGCGAACGCCTCGACGATTTCGCCGCTGGCCGCGCCCTCGCGCCACTCCTCGATGGAGATCTGACGCTCTTCGGCCTCGAGTCCGAGCTGAGGAGCCAGTTCGAGCAGCGAACGGCGGGTGACGCCGTCGAGGATCGAATCGCTCAGCGCCGGGGTGAGCAGCTTGCCGCTCTTCGTCACGAGCATGAGGTTCATGCCGCCGAGCTCGTCGATGTACTTGTTCTCCACCGAGTCGGTGAATAGCACCTGCTGGCATCCCTTTGCTGCAGCTTCGTTGGTCGCCACCAGCGACGATGCATAGTTGCCGCCGCACTTGGCGAATCCCGTGCCGCCCGCGCCGGCGCGCTTGAGCTTCGGCGAGAGCCAGATCGACACCGGTTTGATGCCGCCGGAGAAGTAAGGTCCGGCCGGTGAGGCGATGGCGTAGTAGTCGACTTCGTGGCTGGCCCGCACGCCGAGGAACCGCTCCGTGGCGATCATGAACGGTCGCAGGTAGAGACTCGACTCATCGGCGTCCGACTCCGGCGTCGGAACCCATGCCTGGTCGAGGCTGACCAGGTGCTTGAGCGAGTTGATGAAGTCCTCTTCGGGCAGCTGCGGCAGCGCGAGACGCTCGGCGGACTTGTTGATGCGCGCGGCATTGCGCTCGGGTCGGAACGTCCATACCGATCCGTCGGCATGACGGTAGGCCTTGAGCCCCTCGAAGATCTCCTGGGCGTAGTGGAGGACGGCGGCTGCCGGGTCGAGCAGCAGCGGACCATACGGCCGGACCTCGTGTCCCTGCCAACCGTCATCGATCGTATAGCGGATGTGCGCCATGTGGTCGGTGAAGTACTGGCCGAAGCCGGGATCCTTCTTGATGTTCTCGCGCACCAGCTCGGGTTGCGGCTGGAGGTTCTTAAGAACGGTGAAATCTGTCATGAAAACTCTTTTCTCACTTGTGATGAGTGACACTTTCAGGGTAGTCCATCACCCCGGCGCTCGTCGCACCGGGGTGATGTCGTCAATCCTGAGATCGGGCGTCGCTCGGTTGGGTTCATCCTCGCAGAGGTGACCTTATGGCTACCCACCCGCCCCTCCGCCGAGGCGGTCGGTCCGGTCAGCCGAGGCGCGCCGCGATCGCGTCGCCCACCTCGGCGGTGGACCGCTTCGTTCCGTCGCGCTCGGCGAGGTCGGCCTCCACGGCCGTCTCGATCGCCTTGGCCACTGTCTCGAGCCCCAGCTGGGAGGCCATGAGCGCCCCCGAGAGGATCGAGGCGGTCGGGTCGGCGATCTGCTGCCCGGCGATGTCCGGAGCGGATCCGTGGATCGGTTCGAACAGGCTCGGCGCCGTTCCTTCGACGTTGAGGTTCCCCGAGGCGGCCAGACCGATTCCGCCGGTGACCGCGGCTGCGAGGTCGGTGAGGATGTCACCGAAGAGGTTGTCGGTGACGATGACGTCGTAGCGCTCGGGATTCGTGACCATGTAGATCGTGCACGCATCGGTGTGCTCGTAGTTGACGGCCACCTCGGGGAATTCCTGCCCGACCTTCTCGACCACGCGACGCCACAGGTGACCGGCGTGGACCATGACATTGTGCTTGTGCACGTAGGTGAGCTTCTTGTTCCGCGCCTGAGCGCGGGCGAAGGCATCGCGGACGGCGCGCTCGACGCCGTACCAGGTGTTGACCGAGACCTCGGTCGCAACTTCCTGCGGAGTGTCCGTGCGCACGGAACCGCCGGATCCGGTGTACGAGCCCTCGGTGCCCTCACGGACGACGACGAAGTCGATCTTCCCGGGCTCGGCCAGCGGGCTGGTGACTCCGGCGAACAGCTTCGAGGGACGCAGATTCACCGCGTGGCCCAGCCCGAAGCGCATCTTGAGGATGACCCCGCGCTCGAGCACGCCGGAAGGCACGGACGGATCTCCGCAGGCGCCGAAGAAGATGGCATCATGTTCACGCAGCGATTCGAGCTCTTCGTCGGTGAGCGTCTCACCGGTCTCGTGATAGCGCTGAGCACCGACCTTGTAATCGGTGAGTTCGAGCTCGACGGGTTCGCCTGACACCTCGATGGCGCGCTTGAGGACTTTGAGGCCTTCAGGGACGACCTCGTTGCCGATTCCATCTCCGGGCATGACTGCGATTGAGAACTTCATGCTCACAGAATAAGACTCAATCTCACGATACAACTACAGCGTCTTACAATGTGAACCGTCGTCTGCGCCGTCACAGAGGCGCGGAGGCGCAGCGACGTCGGCGCAACAGCGGCGCGAACACATCGGACGATGACCGCCGCACCCGCCGCTGCCCCGCGCTCCGTGTGCCGACATGAACAAATTCACGTCTCAATCACTGTTCTCGGCTACACATCCGACGCCGCAGGGACGAAAATGGAGACAGCACCCCAAACCCCGTGGGGGCCGCACGCAATCAGCCCCGAGAGAAAGTCGATCATTGACCGAAATCATCCGCAACGCCCGCGCCGCAGCTCTGCCCGCCAAACTCTCCCGGTCCTGGCTGCTCGTCAATGCTGCGAGGGAGGAGCTTTTCACTCCCGCGCAGACCTCGGAAGCGGATTCCGTCATCTTCGACCTCGAGGCCTCTGTCGCCGATGACAAGAAGATCGACGCCCGCGACAATGTCGTGCGCGCCCTCGATTCGGGAATGTCCGCCTGGGTGCGGATCAACAAGATGGAATCCGAGTTCTGGGCCGACGACCTCGCCGCTGTCGCCATGCTTCCGGGCCTGCGCGGAGTCATGCTGCCCGAGACCGAACGCCCCGAGCAGGTGTCCTACACCGCGATGCGTGCGAAGGCCGGCCTGCCCGTCCTCGCCCTCCTGGAATCGGCCCGCGGAGTGGAGAACGCCACCCGCATCGCCGAGGCGCCCGGCACCTTCCGCCTCGCCTTCGGCACCAATGACTTCCGCAAGGACACCGGCTTCTCCGGCGATCCGATGGCTCTGGCCTATGCCCGCTCACGTCTGACGATCGCCTCCCGCATGGGCGGCCTGCCCGGACCCATCGACGGCCCTTCGGCCGCCGATGCCGATGATGAGAAGGTCTGGGCCGATGCCGAAATCACGCACATGATGGGCATGACCGGAAAGCTCGTCCTCACCGTCGACCAGGTCAACACCCTCAACGAGGCTATGAGCCCGAGCGAAGACGAACGCGATTGGGCCCGCCAGATGCTCGAAGCCGCCGAAGGCGGATCCGAGATCACCGACGGCTCCTACCTGCCGCGCCTGGCCCGCGCCAAGAAGATCGCGTCCATGGCCGACGCCTACGGTCTCTGGAACGCTTGAGCCGACAGCCGCCTTGGCTGCTGTGGGCAACACTGCCCGCCGTCCTGCTCGTCATCGCCTTCGGGCTGTGGCTGCACCTCGACCGCATCGGCCCCACGCCGGTCGATCAATCCTGGTTGGAGTTCGTCGGCCTCGATAGGGGCTCGGTGCCGTATTGGATCGCCGTCGTCCTCGCCGAGGTCGGCGGCGGTACCGGTGTGGTCATCTGCACCGCACTGCTCACGGGCATCTTCGTGTTGCGCAGACGCCTGCGCTCGGCGCTCTTCCTCGTCACCACGATGCTCGCCGGCATCGCCGCCTCGGAGATCCTCAAGGCCATCGTCACCCGGCTGCGCCCCGGCGACCAGCTCTACGAATCCTTGGGATTCTCCTATCCCTCGGGACATTCGATGGGCGCGGCCGCACTGGCCATGAGTCTGGCCATCATCGCCTGCCGCCGTCATCAGCTGCGCGGATCGGCAGCCCAGGCAGAAGAAGTAGCAGAAGAAGTACAAGCACAAGCACCGAGGATGGGCTTCCATTGGTCGTTCATCCTCGCCGGGATCTGGATCCTCGGCATGATGTGGTCGCGGACCGCACTTCAGGTCCATTGGCTCACCGACACGATCGCCGGTGCCTTCATCGGCATCGCCGTCGCCGTTCTCGTCGACGAATTCTGGACCCTGACAGCGCAGAGGACCCGTTCACCCCGCTTCGCTCTGTGGCTTGCGGGGTGAACGGGTCCAGCTGCTGAGGGGCTCAGTCCTCCTGGAGTGAGACGCCGGTGAAGGCCGAGGCGTTTACGGCACCGGCCACAGCCTTGACGACCTCGTCCGAGACGACCGAATCCACGGCGAGCACGGACAGCGCCTCGTTGCTCGTCGACGCGGGCGAAACCTGCATTCCGGCGATGTTGACGTTGTTCGCACCGAGCGCCAGACCCAGCTGACCGATGATTCCCGGACGGTCCTCATAGCGGAAGATCAGCAGGTTGTCGGTCAGTTCGATCTCGAGGGAGTACCCGTCGACCTCGGTGAGCTTCTGCACGAGCTTCGGACCGGTCACGGTGCCGGACACGGAGATGCGCTGCCCGGTGCTCGTCGTCGCGGTCAGACGGGTGATGTTGCGGAACGATTCGCAGTACGGATCGGTGACGAGCTCGACGCCGATTCCGCGCTCTTCGGCCAGCAGCGGAGCGTTGACATAGGAGACCTGATCGGACACGACGTCCTTGAACAGGCCCTTGAGCGCGGAGAGCTTGAGGACGGAGACGTCCTTGTCGGCGATCTCGCCGTTGACCTCGACCTTGAAGTGCGTGACCGAGGAGTCGGCCAGAGCGTTGACGACCCTGCCCAGACGCTCGGCCAGCGGAATGCCCGGACGCACATCCTCGTGGATGGCGCCGCCTGCGACGTTGACCGCATCGGGGACGAGTTCCCCGGCCAGGGCCTTGCGCACGGACTTCGCCACGGCGACGCCGGCCTTCTCCTGGGCCTCATGAGTCGAGGCGCCCAGATGCGGGGTGACATTGACGGCATCGAGGTCCATGAGTGCCGAGTGCTCCGGCGGTTCGACGTTCCAGACATCGATTCCGGCACCGCCGACCTCGCCGTTGGCCACGGCCTCGGCCAGGGCCGCCTCGTCGATGATGCCGCCGCGGGCGACGTTGATGAACCGCGCTCCGGGCTTGGCCGCCTTGAGCTCCTCGGTGCTGATCATGCCGACCGTCTCCGGCGTCTTGGGCATGTGCACGGTGACGAAGTCGGACACGGCGAGCAGGCCGGGCAGGTCGAGGACCTCGACGCCCATCTGAGCCGCTCGGGCCTGAGTGATGTAGGGGTCGTAGCCGACGAGTCGCATGCCGAAGGCCTTCGCGCGTTCGGCGACGAGTCCGCCGATGCGGCCGAGGCCGACGATGCCCAGGGTCTTCTCGTAGAGTTCGACGCCGGTGTACTTCTTCCGGTTCCACTCCCCCGCCTTCAGCGAGGTGTTTCCGGCTCCGAAGTAGCGAGCCGAACCGAGGATGTGTGCCATCGTCAGCTCGGCTGCGGAGATAATGTTCGACGTGGGTGCGTTGACGACCATGACACCCGCCGAGGTGGCTGCGGGGACATCGACATTGTCGAGTCCGACTCCGGCGCGGGCGATCACCTTGAGGTTCTTCGCAGCGTTGATGGCTTCGGCGTCGACCTGCGTGGCAGACCGGACGAGGATCGCATCGGCGTCGGCGATGGCGGGCAGGAGCTGGGATCGGTCGGCGCCCTCGGTGTGACGGATCTCGAAGTCTCCTCCGAGAGCTTCGATGGTGGCCGGTGACAGTTCTTCGGCGATGAGCACGACGGGCTTGGGCACTGATTTCCTCCTGTTGCGTCCGGGACGCGTCCACCTTATGAGACTTTCAGGATTCCTTCACAAGGTCTCAGATTCTGGGAAGAATCGCTCAACAGACCGTGCTGCAGGCTCAGAATCCGTGGCGTGCTCAGAATCCGTTCGGCGAATACGGCGCGCGCCCCAGGCTGAACATTGCGCTGGCGAGTACGGCGGATCCCGGCGTCTGCTCATCGATGCGTCCGGCCCGCGCGAGGATGACGGGATCGGCCCCGCCGAGGTACAGGGACCCGAGCTCAGCGATGCCGAGCCCCAGGTCTGCCGGCGTCGAGTCGGAGGCAGGGGTCACCTCGGCGCTCTCACCATCAGAGGTGATCGTGAAGCGCCCCCCGGCGAGGTCGAGGGAATCGTCGATGTCGATCGTCAGCGTTCCGGGCACGTACCAGGGCCGGGCTTCGAGTGCGGCCTTGACGTCGAGGATGCGGATCCAGATATTGTCCTCGCTCGCGACGGTCTTCACACGCCTGGAATCGGTGAGCAGCCACGGCAGCGGGGAGTATTCGGCGGACTCGCCGAAGGTCACGCGGGTCGACAGATCGATGGCGGCGAGGAACGACCACAGGGAGGCGTAGGCCGCATCGGTGACGGCCACGAAGTCGATGATGTCGACGGTCGGCGGGGTCTTCGACCAGCCGGCGAACTTGTAGGACACATAGCCGTCGGGCTCGCCCTGTTCGTCGAAGTGCAGGGCCGCGCGGACGCCGCGGTCCTCTTCACCGGTCTCAGTGTTGAGGGCGCCGGTGGCGCGTTCGATGTAGGTCTGCTGACGCTCCATCGCTCCGGGCGAGGTGCGCATGAAACGGTCGTAGATCTTCGGAGCCAGTTCGCGCAGCTCGCTGGGCAGGCACATCTCGACCCGGCGATCGGGTTCGCGGACCATTTTGAACCCGGGCGAGGTGTCGACCTCGATCGAACGCAGCCAGGTGGCCACGCCGAAGCCGAAGCGCGAGTAGATTCCGCCTTCGGTCGCGGTCAGCGCGGCGAACGGGTAGCCGCTCGCCTTCGCCTCGGCGAGGTCCGTTGTCATCAGCAACCGCAGCAGACCGCGCCGGCGGTGGGTCGGTCGCACCGTGATCCAGGTGATGAGGTGACCCGGGACCAGCCGACCGCCGCCGACGTTGACGAGTTTTTCGAACCAGGCGAAGGTCGCGACCGGGATCGACGAATCCAATCCGTGGCCGAACTCCTGGTCGGCGTAGACGGCAGTGAGCTTGCGCCCATCGGCGATCGCCCGCTTCACCCTGCCCACCAGGGCCGCATCCGTCGAACGCGGGTCGTGGAAGCCCACACTCGTCGAGGCGAAGTACGCCTTGGTGCGCTCATCCGGCTCGCCGGTGGCTTCGTCGATGGTGGGCTCGAAGTCTTCGAATCTGTAATTCGTCACACATCCACAGTAGTCCAGATCGGTGCCGCCGTCGGTAGATTCTCCCGATCGATCGAAGTCTGGTGCCTTGGGATTGCTGAGTGAAGGAGCCCTGGACACCGAATGGTGTCCAGGGCTCCTTCTCTCAGCTCTCCCGGCTGGGGCGGTCACAGCATCGCAGCGTTGGGGCCGCCTCGGCGAGGTTGAGACTCAGCCGATGATTCAGACTCAGCGAGCGGCAGTGCCCTCGGTGTAGTCGTCGTCGGAGTCCTTGAGCCATGCGAACATCTTTCGCAGCTCGCGACCGGTGGACTCGATCGGGTGCTGCTCTTCCTTGGCGCGCAGCTCCTTGAACTCCGGTGCGCCGTTCTTTTGGTCGTTCATGAAGCGCTCGGCGAACTTTCCGTTCTGGATGTCGTCGAGGACGCCCTTCATGTTCTCCTTCACCTCGGGGGTGATGACCCGCGGGCCGGAGACGTAGTCGCCGTACTCAGCGGTGTCGGAGCAGGACCAACGCTGCTTGGCGATGCCGCCCTCGACCATGAGGTCGACGATGAGCTTGAGCTCGTGGAGGACCTCGAAGTAGGCGATCTCGGGCTGGTAGCCGGCCTCGGTCAGGGTCTCGAAGCCGTACTGGACGAGGTGCGAGACACCGCCGCAGAGCACGGTCTGCTCACCGAACAGATCGGTCTCGGTCTCCTCGGTGAAGGTGGTCTTGATGCCGCCGGCGCGCAGGCCGCCGATGCCCTTGGCGTAGGACAGCACGGTGTCCCAGGCCTTGCCGGAGGCGTCGACCTCGACGGCGACGAGCACGGGCACACCGCGGCCGTCGACGAACTCACGACGAACCACGTGGCCGGGGCCCTTCGGGGCGACCATGATGACGTCGACGCCCTCGGGAGCCTTGATGTAGTCGTAGCGGATGTTGAAGCCGTGGATGAACACGAGGGTCTTGCCGGGAGCCAGCTGATCCTTGATCTCGTTGTTGAAGATCTCGGCCTGAACCTGGTCGGGAGCGGCGATCGTGATGACATCGGCCCATGCGGCCACCTCGGCGGGGGTGCCGACCTCGAGGCCCTCGGCCGTGGCCTTGTCGCGGCTGGCCGAGCCTTCCTTGAGGCCGATGCGGACTTCGGCGCCGGAGTCGCGCAGGCTCAGCGAGTGGGCGTGGCCCTGGCTGCCGTAGCCGATGACGGCGACCTTCTTGCCCTGGATGATCGACAGGTCTGCATTGTCGTCGTAATAGCGTTCTGCTGCCATAGTTCTAGCTCCTTCAGATTACGGGGTGATGTCCCCATTGTTTCACAGTTCGGTACTGCTGTTCACGTATTGAGATGAGCGGGGTTCCACAAGTTGGAACGCGAAATCAGCCACGCAGTGCGCGGTCAGTGATCGACTTCGCCCCGCGGCCGATGGCCACGGTTCCCGACTGCACGATCTCCTTGATCCCGAAGGGTTCGAGGACCTCGCGCAGGGCTTCGACCTTGCCGAGCTCACCGGTGGCCTCGATGCTCACGGAGTCGGGTCCGACGTCGACGATCTTCGCCCGGAACATCTCCACCGCCGAGGCGACCTGCGGCCGTGTCGCCGCGTTCGCCTTGACCTTGTAGATGATGTGCGCTCGGCGCACCGAGGACTCGGGTTCGAGTTCGACGATCTTGATGACGTTGACGAGCTTGTTCAGCTGCTTCGTCACCTGTTCCAGCGGAACGTCGTTGACGTCGACGACGACGGTGATCCGGCTCAGCTCCTCATGCTCGGTCACACCGACGGCGAGGCTGTGGATGTTGAAGCCGCGGCGGGCGATGAGCCCGGTGAACCGAGTGAGCACGCCGGGTTTGTTCTCGACCAGGACAGAGAGTGTGTGTCGGCTGCTGTTCATTCCAGGCCTCCTTCGATCTGAGCCACGGAACGCACCGTGCCGTCTTCGTTCGCTCCGGCCTCGGCGATGGCGGCCTCGGCCTCCTCTTCGCCCTCTCCGTCGAACTCGGGACGGATGCCGCGGGCATACTCGATCTCATCGTTCGACACGCCTGCCGCGACCATCGGCCACACCATCGCATCCGGTGGGACCGTGAAGTCGAGGACGACCGGTCGGTCATTGATCGACAGCGCCTTCTCGATCGCGGCGTCGACATCCTCGTTGCGGTCCACGCGGATCGCCTCACAGCCGTAGGCTTCGGCCAGTTTGGCGAAGTCGGGGATGCGGATCGTCTCGTGACCGGTGTTGAGGTCGGTGTTCGAGTAGCGGCCGTCGTAGAACAGGGTCTGCCACTGGCGGACCATGCCCAGCGACGAGTTGTTGATGATCGCGACCTTGATCGGAATGTTGTTGAGCGCGCAGGTGGCCAGTTCCTGATTCGTCATCTGGAAGCAGCCGTCACCGTCGATCGCCCACACCACACGGTCGGGCTGGCTGACCTTCGCACCCATGGCCGCGGGCACGGAGTAGCCCATGGTGCCGAGTCCGCCGGAGTTCAGCCAGGACTTGGGGCGTTCGAATTCGATGAACTGAGCCGCCCACATCTGGTGCTGCCCCACGCCTGCGGCATAGACCGCCTCGGGGCCGGTGAGCGCGGAGATCCGGGAGATGACGTACTGCGGATCGCACAGTTCGCCGTGCGTCTCATAGCCGAGCGGGTAGGTCTGCTTGAGACGGTTGAGGAAGCGCCACCACGGTTCGCGCTGGCGCTCCAGAGCCTTGGGGAACTTGCTGCGCATCTCTGCGAGCATCTCGGCGAGCACTTCGCGGGCATCGCCGACGATGGCGACATCGACCTCTCGGTTCTTGCCGATCTCGGCCGGGTCGATATCGGCGTGGATGACTTGGGCGTTCGGGGCGAACGAGTCCAGCTTGCCCGTCACGCGGTCGTCGAAGCGGGCACCGATGGCGATGAGCAGGTCGGCCTTCTGGAATGCAGTGACGGCAGGTACGCTGCCGTGCATTCCGGGCATGCCCAGGTGCAGCTGGTGCGAGTCGGGGAAGGCTCCGCGCGCCATGAGCGTGGTGACCACGGGGATGTTCGTGGCCTCTGCCAGGCGGAGCAGCTCCTTCTCGGCTTCCGAGCGGATGACTCCGCCGCCGATGTAGAACACCGGGCGCTGAGCCTCGGACATCAGGCGTGCGGCCTCGCGGATCTGCTTGGCGTGCGGCTTGAGGATGGGGCGGTAGCCGGGCAGCACCGGCTCTTCCGGCCAGACGAACGGGGCGGTGCCGGTCTGCGCATCCTTGGTGATGTCGACGAGCACGGGGCCGGGACGGCCGGTGGTCGCGATGTGGTGGGCGTTGACGAGCGCCGCCGGAATGTCCTCGGCACGGGTGACGAGGAAGCTGTGCTTGGTCACCGGCATCGTCATGCCGACGATATCGGCTTCCTGGAAGGCGTCGGTGCCGAGCAGCGATGAGGCCTGCTGACCGGTGATTGCGAGCATCGGCACGGAGTCCATGTGCGCATCGGCCAGGGCCGTGATGAGGTTCGTCGCCCCCGGGCCCGAGGTGGCGATGCACACGCCGAGCTTGCCCGATGCGGCCGCATAGCCTTCGGCCGCGTGGCCGGCGCCCTGCTCGTGACGGACGAGGATGTGACGGATCTTGTCCGTCTCGAACAGCGGGTCGTAGGTGGGAAGGATGGTGCCGCCGGGAAGCCCGAATACCGTGTCGACCTCGAGCTTCTCGAGGCTGCGGACGATCGCCTGTGCGCCGGTGAGGATTTCCGGCCCGGTGTTGCGGCGAATGCTGGACGGTGTGGCTGTGACCGGTGCGGACGCGGGTTGAGTGCCCGTGTCCTTCGCGGTCGAGGGCTTGGCTGCCATCGATTCCTATCCTTCCTGGGTTTCCTTCTCATCTCCGCATTAAAAAAGCCCCTCCGGATTCGGTAGGGGCGCGCGGAACGTGTCGTCTCGACAGGCTACGGAAGATCCGCGCGCTGGGTAATAACGACGACAAGAAGGTGAGTCATGCCTCAATAGTTCCCCGCAGCACTCGAGGGTGTCAAACCTCGCAAACGTTCGTCCCGACATTCGAGACCGATGATGGTTGCCAGGCGAGACTCGCCGAGGCGGCCGAGCGTCCCCATTCCCCACCGCCGTTCCGCACGACCTCGATATTCAGCGCACAGAGAAAAGGGAAGCCTGTTTGCCGGATTCGTGGAATAGATCACAGTCTGCGACTAGGCTGGATTCTCGTGCGCCCCCTCCTCCGTTTCTGGCCTGACCTCCGCTCCCGCATCGGCGTGTACGTCCTCGTGCTCGTCCTCACTCTCCTGGCCAACGGAATCCAGCTCATCGTCCCCGTGATCACCGGTTACATCGTCGACGGGCCCATCGCCCACCGCGATCTGTCGGGCTTGTGGCTGCCCGTCCTCGGGGTGCTGCTCATCGGCATCGCCGAGGCGGTCGGAATGTGGGCCAGGCGCATGGTCGTCGCTCCCGTCGTCTCCCATTGGGAAGTGACGTGGCGGTCGCGCCTGTTCGATCGTCTGCAGTACACCTCAGTGGCGATCCACGATTCGTGGGAGTCCGGCCAGCTCCTCTCCCGCGCGGTGAATGATCTGTCTCAGCTGCGTCGCTTCTTCGCGTTCGGGCTGCCGTTCCTCCTCTCCACCCCGATCGTGCTCGCCGTCGGGACGGTGATGCTCGTGATCATGCAGCCCGTGTTCGGTCTCATCATGATCATCATGGCGGTGCCGGCGATCATCGCGGTCGCCGTCTTCGAGAAGCACTATCGGGAGACCTCCCGCCGGTCGCAGGACACCATGGGCGAACTGACCACCGACGTCGAGGAGTCCATCCAGGGCATCCGGATCCTCAAGTCCTTCGGCCGCTCCCCCTGGGCCGCCGAGCGCTTCTCCCAGATCTCGTCCCGGCTGAAATCCTTGGAGATCCGCAAAGCGAAGCTCGACTCGTGGCTGTGGAGTGTGCTCCTGCTGCTGCCGACCCTGGCTCAGGCCGCGATCGTCGCCGTCGGCACGTTGGGTGTCATCGAGGGCTGGACGACGATCGGCACGGTCGTGGCGGCCGTGACGATCTCGATGGTGCTGCGGATGCCCATCGAGATGCTCGGCTTCCTGCTCGCCGATGCGCTCATGGCGCTGACCGCCGCAGGACGGTACTGGGAGGTCATCGACATCCGCCATGACATCACCGATACCGACGGCGGTGTCGACGATGCTCCCGAAGTCGGGCACTACCGCGGGAAGCTGTGCTTCGACAACGTCGATTTCCATTTCTCTGATACCGAGCGACTGACCCTGCGCGGTCTCGATCTCACCATCGAGCCCGGTCAGACTCTCGCTCTCGTCGGGGCAACCGGCTCGGGGAAGACGACTCTGGCGTCTCTGGTGCCCAGGCTTCAGGACGTCTCCGCCGGCACGGTGAGCATCGACGACGTCGATATCCGAGACATGCCGGTCAACGAGCTGCGTCACCTCGTGTCCGTATCCTTCGAGGATCCGATCCTGTTCTCGACTTCCGTGGCCGAGAACGTCGAGATGGGTTCCCCGGGCGCGGGCGAGGAAGAGATCTGGGAGGCACTCGAGATCGCGGCGGCGAAGGATTTCGTCTCCCGACTGCCCGATGGTCTGGACACGCAGGTCGGCGAACAGGGACTGTCTCTGTCCGGCGGTCAGCGTCAGCGCCTCGCTCTGGCTCGTGCTGTCATCGGGCGTCCGCGCATCCTCGTCTTCGACGATCCGCTCTCGGCCGTCGACGTCGACACCGAGGATCGGGTGCAGCGGGCCCTGCGGGAGATCCTGCCGGATTCGACGACACTCATCATCGCCCACCGCCCGTCCACAGCGGCATTGGCCGATGTGGTGGCGGTGCTCGACGAGGGCCGGATCGCAGCGCTCGGCACCCACGAAGAGCTGCTCGAGTCCTCGAAGCTCTACCGCGAACTCATGGGGGCGAGCGCGAAAGCCGATGCGCACACGTATCCGGGGGCGGCCGCCCCGGCGAAGGAAGGAGGGACACCATGAGCATGCCGCGTCTCGACAGCGACGACGAGATCGAGTCGCTGCCGCCGGACATTGCGAAGAAGGCCCGCGCCCTGCTGATGTCGCTGGTCAGGCCGCATCTGGCGATGGCCGTCTTCCTCGCCGTCATCGTCGTACTCACGGCTGCGCTGATGGTCATCGGGCCGGTGTTCATCGCTGATGCCCTCGATCGAGGTGTGCCCGCAGCCATCGACGGCGATATGGATCCCCTGATCCGGGCGGTCACGCTCTTCGTGGTCTCCGCTATCGCCTCGGCGATCTTGGCGTTCACGTCGACCAGGCTCGTCGGGATCACCGCTCAGCGGATCCTCTTCACCCTGCGCGAGCGGGTCTTCACCCATGTGCAGCGTCTTGACCTGGGTTATCACGAGAAGTCGACCTCGGGTCGGCTCGTGTCCCGGCAGACCTCGGACATGGAATCGGTGCAGCAGTTCCTGTCGTATTCGCTCTTCGACACGGCGCTGGCGGTGCTGCAGATGCTCTTCATCGCCGTCACGCTCGTCGTCCTCGATGTGCCGCTGGCGATCGTCGTCTTCGCTGGATTCGTGCCGCTGTTCTTCATCACGAAGGCCGCGCATTCGACTCAGCGCAGCGCCTACCGGCGCACGCGGACATCGATCGCGAAGGTCATCGTCCACTTCGTCGAGACGATGGGCGGCATCCGGGCTGTGCAGGCGTACCGGCGTCAGCCCGAGCGGCGCGGGACGCTGAGCGATCAGGATTCCCGCTACCGGGATGCGAACACGGATGCCCTGCGCGGGGTGGCCTGGTTCGCCGGGTGGACGCGGCTGATCGGCAACGTCACGCAGACGGTGATCATCGTCATCGGTGCGTGGCTCGTCATCGAGGGGTGGACGCAGATCGGCGTGCTCGCGGCGTTCATCCTCTACCTGCGTCGTTTCTACGGCCCTCTTGATGAACTCGTACAGGCGTTCAATCTCTACCAGTCCGCCTCGGCGGCGTTGGAGAAGATCGCGGCGGTGCTCGACACCGACCCCGAGGTGGTCGAACCGACCCAGCCGCAGGCTCTGCCTGCGCACGCGAACGGTGACGCGGCTGCCAGCGGTCGCGCCCTCGACCTCGACGAGGTCCGCTTCGCCTACGCCGACGGTCCCGACGTCCTCCCCCGCTTCGATCTCCGCATCCCCGCGGGGCAGATCGTCGCGCTCGTCGGTGCCACTGGCGCGGGCAAGTCGACCCTGGTCAAGCTCGTCACCCGCTTCTACGATCCAAGCGTTGGACGAATCACCCTCGACGAGGTGGATCTGCGTGACCTCGACGATGCACAGCTGCGATCGTCGGTCGTCATGGTCACCCAGGAGGCGTTCCTCTTCGCCGGCACCATCGCCGACAACATCCGCATCGGCAATCCAAGTGCCGGCGATGACGAAGTCGTGGCGGCTGCGACCGCAGTCGGCTTGGATGCGTACATCCGCCGACTGCCCGAGGGCTATGCCACGGATGTGAAGAAGCGCGGCGGCCGCTTGAGTTCGGGCCAGCGTCAGCTCGTGTCCTTCGCACGGGTATTCCTCGCCGATCCGGACGTCGTCGTCCTCGACGAGGCGACTGCGCACCTCGACATCCCGTCCGAGCGGCTGGTGCAGAACGCTCTGGCCACGGTGCTCGAGGGCCGGACAGCGATCATCATCGCCCACCGCCTGTCCACTGTCGAGATCGCCGATCGCGTGCTCGTCATGGAATCCGGTCGGATCATCGAGGACGGCACACCCGACGAACTCATCTCCGGCACAGGGAAGTTCGCACAGCTGCATCAGGCCTGGCGCGACTCACTCGTGTGAGGTCCTCCCGTCCTCCTGCCGCTCGTCGTCACCAGCTTGGTCGACTCAGCAGTTCCAGCAAAGTATGTTGCTGTATATAAGACGAGTCGAATCGACGAGGAGGACACCCGTGAACTCCGAGGCACAGAACGAGACCGAAGCAGCGGCCGACATCGACGATGTGGTCGGGATCGACAGCGATGCCGAGATGAGCAGCCGAACGGAGGAGCGTCGGATCATCGGCGACGCCATTGCCCGTGGCGGTCAGGTGACGAGGTGGACCGCGGCGATCATCGCCCTGCTCTTGATTGCCTCGGGACTGTGGTGGGCAGGAATGCTTGTGATGGTCGCAACGACATTCGATCTGCCACGCCACGCGGTCCAAGGCTATGCGCGCAAGCGTGGAATCGAGCTGGACGTTCCTTCCATTGATGAGACCGAGAAGACGTCCTGGTTCGGGTTGATCATCGGAGTGGTCTTCTTCCCCGCCCTCTGCGGACTCATCGTGGCCGAGGCGAAAATCGGCCACCCCCTGCTGCCGTGGTCGTGGAGGACTCCCCTCTACGACTCGGAGGACTTGTACATGGTTATGCCGATGGCCTTTGCCGGCTTGGCCATCACTGTCTCCTGGCTCATTCGCCGACGACGAGCGGCACGAACCGGTACCGGCCGTGACGAGTGATCGTCAGCTCGTCGGAGTCAGGACCGTCTCGAACGACGCGGAGCATCTCCCCTGCGACGGGAATGACCATGGTGGCGCCGACGGTCAGCTGATCGACGAGCTGGTCGGGCAGTGATTCTGCCCCGGCGGAGACGAGGATCCGGTCGAACGGTGATTCAGCCGGGAGGCCGAGGGCACCTGTAACGGCTTCGTGGATGGCCACCTCGGCGAGGGTTTCCCGGTTTTCGAACTCAGCGGTGACGGATTTCAGTGCCGCCCGCGAGGATTCGACGAGCTCGGAATGCCGTTCGACCCCGAGCACCTGCCCGGTCGGCCCGACGAGGACGGCGAGCAGCATCGAGGTCCATCCGGATCCTGATCCGAGGTCGAGGACGGTGTCCCCCGGCTGCGGATCGAGGAGTCGGAGCATGTCAGCGACGGTGCTCGGCTGCGAATTCGTCTGCCCGCGCCCGATCGACAGGGGCACGTTGTCGGAGGCATTCTGTCGTTCCGCCACCGGCAGGAAGGGTTCGCGCGGAACCCGGGCGAACGCCTCGGCGATTCGGTCGTGCGTCGCATCCGATGTCATTGCTCCTCCGTTCTACCACGGTCTTCGTTACCTTCCCATTGTGCCGATCCGCGCTGAGGGCACAATGGCGCCACCGAGTATCGTTGTGCCGTGACTCAATCTGATCTCAGCCGCGCCCAGGGCCTCATCACTTCGATTCCCGACTATCCCGAACCGGGAGTCGTCTTCCGCGATATCTCCCCGCTGCTCGCCGATGGTCCGGCGATGCGGGCAGTCACCGAGGCGCTCATCGAACCTTTCGCGGGTCAGTTCGATATCGTCGGCGGGCTCGAGGCCCGTGGCTTCCTCTTCGCGGGTGCCATCTCAGCGATGACGGGAGTCGGAATCCTGCCGATCCGCAAGGCCGGAAAGCTCCCTCGGCCGGCGGCTGCTGTGTCGTACACGCTCGAATACGGCACTGCCACGATCGAAGGGCCTGATGTCCTGGAGAAGGGCGAGCGCGTCCTCCTCATCGATGACATCCTCGCCACCGGCGGGACGCTCACCGCCGCTCAGTCCCTGGTCGCGGATCTCGGCGCCGAAGTCATCGGCTCAGCCGTCGTCCTTGAGCTCACCGCGCTCGGCGGACGCGAGCATACGGGCGAGGTTCATACTCTCTTCACGGAGTGAGGCGCCTCAGCCGATTCGGATGAGAGCGTCGCCGGCATCGATCGGCCCCGCCTCGGTGAGGGTCAGGTTTTCGGCGTCGGCTTCGAGGACGACGACCGGAACGACCACGGACTTCTCCGCCTCCCGGGCGGCGGCCAAGTCCCAGACGACGATCTCTTCGCCGGCCTCGACCTGCTGCCCGGCCTCGGCACGGAGCGTGAAACCCGCTCCCTTCAGGTGAACGGTGTCGATGCCCAGGTGAACGAGCACACCCTGATCGGGTCGGTGGGAGATGACGAAGGCGTGGGGCTTGAGACTCGTCAACTTTCCCGCGACAGGAGCCGTGACCGTCAGGGTCGCGGCCTCGCCGGGGTCGATGGCCGCTCCGGGGCCGACGAGCGCTTTTGCGAAGACGGGGTCGGGAACCTCCGTCAATGGGATCACCGTGCCGGTGATGGGTGCAGCGATCGTGACTGCCATAGTCAGCAGGCCGCCTTTCTCCACAATCAGTTGTACTTCGCCTAGACTGACCTCAGACTACAGACAAGGATCACTGTCGACCAGCAGATGCTCATCGGCGAGCAGAGGAGACGAAGACGTGACTCAGCCCATGAGGTCTTCGATGTCATCGACGAGGTTGTCGGCCTCCGGACCGACGACGACCTGGACCGCGCTTCCCTGCACCACCACGCCGAAGGCACCGGCTGCCGTGAGCGCCTGTTCGTTGACGAGAGAGTCATCGTCGACCTCGACGCGCAGGCGAGTGATGCACGCTTCGATGTCGTCGATGTTGTCGGCACCGCCCAGTCCGGCGAGGATCTGTGCTGCTTTGTCCATGTCTGTCACCTTCATCTCCGGCGACCACGCGCCGGCGTCGATTTCACGTTCTGCGATCTGCGTCACAAGTCTACGGCGACTCGTGACCGACAGCCCCATTTCCGAGGAGGAAACCGATGACCACCGCATCCGCTGAGGCACCGAAGAAGCGCAAGAAGGCGATACCAGGGTTCGCCCAGCTCCAACGCGTCGGACGCTCCCTCATGCTCCCGATCGCCGTGCTTCCGGCCGCGGCCCTGCTCATGCGCTTCGGCCAGCCGGACATGCTCGGCGCCGACGGACTCGGCCAGTTCGCGGACTGGCTGCTGCCGGTGGCGACGGTCTTCGCGGCCGCAGGTTCGGCTCTGTTCGACAACTTACCGCTGATCTTCGCCGTCGGTGTGGCCATCGGCTTCGCGAAGAAGGCCGACGGCTCCACGGCACTGGCAGCCGTCGTCGGCTATATGGTCCTCACCGGAGTCTTCACCGCCATGGCTCCGGGCTTCGGCTCGGACAACGGTGAGGGCGAGAACGTCATCAACTTCGGAGTGCTCGGCGGAATCGTCGTCGGCATCATCACCGCGCTGCTCTATCAGCGCTATCACCGGATCAAGCTGCCGACCTACCTGGGCTTCTTCGGCGGTCGCCGTTTCGTCCCGATCGTGACTGCGGTCGCGTCGATGGTCATCGCCGTGATCATGGCTCTCATCTACCCCGTCTTCGACGCCCTCATCAACAAGGGCGTGGGCGGCTTCCTCATGGAGCACGGAGCCAACCCGGGCACAGGCTTCGTCTTCGGCACCATCAACCGTCTCCTCATCCCCTTCGGACTGCACCATCTGCTGAACAACCTGCCCTGGTTCCAACTGGGTTCGTGCACCACCTCCTCGGGGGACACCGCACACGGCGACATCACCTGCTTCTTCTCCGGTGTGGACGGCACGGCCAACTGGACGGGGTCATTCATGACCGGCTTCTTCCCGATCATGATGTTCGCGCTGCCGGCCGCGGCCCTGGCGATCTATCGCACCGCCCACCCGAAGCGCCGCAAGGTCGTCGGCGGCATCATGCTCT
The DNA here is from genome assembly GCF_057766545.1 of Brevibacterium sp. MGP-B1. Lineage (NCBI taxonomy): Bacteria > Bacillati > Actinomycetota > Actinomycetes > Micrococcales > Brevibacteriaceae > Brevibacterium > Brevibacterium sp. MGP-B1. Next base: position 1,984,170 of record NZ_CM173407.1, read on the forward strand.
CAGTGGCGCTGACCGCCTTCATCACCGGAATCACGGAACCGCTCGAATACGCCTTCGCCTATGTCGCATTCCCGCTCTACGCGGTCCACGCCGTGCTCACCGGCACATCACTGGCGTTGGTGAATGCGCTCGGCATCAAATCCGGATTCGGCTTCTCGGCCGGTGCGCTGGACTATCTGCTCAACCTCGGACGAGCGTCGGAACTGTCCGGCGGCATCGGGCCGGTCCTGCTTCTGCTGGTCATCGGCCTGGCCTATGCCGTCATCTACTACTTCCTGTTCCGGTGGGCGATCATCAAGTTCAATCTGCACACCCCGGGCCGCGAGGACGAGACCGACACCGGCACCGGTGCTCCTTCGGTCTTCGACGAAGCCCAGATCGCCGCCGAGGAATCCACGGGCAAGAAGCGCGCACAGGACGAAGGGCGGAGCTGACACTCACTGGCACGTGTCGTACAGAGCTCGCAGCTGATCCTCAACCGTCTGCGCCCCTGTGGTGGACTGCGAGTCTGGTTCATCGCCATAGTCGCATCCGCCCACATTGACCCACCCTGGATTCCACTGATTGTTCGGCCCCGCGTTGAGAGTCCAGTGGAAATCCCAAGACTGAGTGTTGACAACGTCAATGCGTTCGATTTTGCCTCTCAGCTGACTGACCGCTTCTGGTCCGTCAGGGATTTCAACAAAATAGCTCGACACCTGGTCGTCTTCGATCCTGATCTCATCATTCTGGTCAAGGATCGGGCTGATTGCAGTCTCCAGACGATTCTGCGCCTGCTCTGAGAACGGGAAGTCCACATTCCACTCAGCCTGGGACGGAGCTCTGGTCCTCAGCTGGAAGTCCTCGGCGCCGAGCTCTGTCCGTACCGCACTGAACGTCCGGAAGGGGTCAGCCTGCGCATCTCTCAGTTCCAACGAGTCTTCGAAGGTACTCTGCTCCGACTGTTCAATCCATTCGATTCGATCGGCGGACAGTAATGTAGCGAGCATAAGAAGATGCGACGTTCGCTCCGCCATGATGTCACTACTCGTGTTATCTCTGATATCAAGTTCCTGATCCGAAACCAGGAGCGTGAGCTCCTGGTCATAACGATCGAATTCCGGGCCGGTCTCCTGATCGAACGTGGCGGCCACCTCGAGGGCTTGATTGTGTGTCGCATCGGTGGACATTGTGACGGTGTGCGCCAGCAACCGACCCGAATCGAAGCCGTTCTGGTAAACAGTGCTGACATCTTCGACCCCCGCCTTCGTCGACAGCACCGCGCCGATGTCATGCGCACGGTCGCTGAGATCTGGTCCGAAACACCCAGACAGCCCGACCGCCGCAACAATGACGGCAGCGACAGACGCGATCCGGCGGCGATAATGCGCTCTTCGTTCCCCCATGCCTCGAACCTATCGGTCACACGCTCGCTTCCACGGTCACAACGTGTGCCAGTCTCGACACCGATCGCTCGTGGCGGCATCGAAAAATGAAGAAACAGAGAGAAATAGGGAATGATCGCCAACGACCCTGTCGTTATAGAGTCGCTCGGGGATCACCTTCAGATTCCCGACTTCGCGGAGACATCCAACAAGGACGTCCCGCAGATCATTCCAGCCCCGTGACGAAAGGCGGCACCATGACGGTTCCCACACTCACTCTCAACGACGGCAAGACGATCCCGCAGCTGGGATTCGGCGTCTTCAAGGTCGATCCCGACGAGACCGAACGCATCGTCACCGACGCCCTCGAGGTCGGCTACCGCCACATCGACACCGCTGCCGTCTACGGCAATGAGGAAGGCGTGGGACGGGCCATCGCGAAGTCCGGGATCGCCCGCGATGAACTCTTCGTGACGACCAAGCTGTGGAACGATCGCCACGGTGCGGAAGAATCCAAGCGGGCCCTCGGCGAATCCCTGGAGAAGCTCGGCCTCGACCGCGTCGACCTCTACCTCATCCATTGGCCGACCCCTGCGAACAGGAACTCGGTCGAGACCTGGGAGGCCTTCCCCGGCTACCGCGATCAGGGCCTGACCACCTCGATCGGCGTGTCGAACTTCGACCACCGCTTCCTGCCGGAGATCCTCGACACGGGCATCATCCCGGCCGTCGACCAGATCGAGGTCCACCCGCAGTTCCAGCAGGTCGAGACCCGTCCGCTGCTCGCCGAGCACGACATCAAGATCGAAGCCTGGGGTCCGCTGGGCCAGGGCAAGGTCGACTACGCGAACACCGTCATCGGTGAGATCGCCGCCGCCCATGAGAAGTCCTGGGCTCAGGCGATCATCCGCTGGCACCTGCAGAAGGGTCACGTCGTCTTCCCGAAGTCGAACAACCGCGACCGCATGGAGCAGAACTTCGACGTCTTCGACTTCGAACTCACCGACGCCGAGGTGGCAGCCATCGACGCGCTCGAAAACGGCGGCCGCGTCTCGGCCGATCCCGCCGAGGTGAACTGACCCGTTCAGGTTCGACCAAAACCTCGCCGAGGCGGCCCACCCCGACCAACGATCGTGACCGACGTGGCCGGTTGGGCAGTCAGGTCGACCAATGACGAAGCCGCCGGAGAGTTCCGACTCTCCGGCGGCTTCGTCGTTCTGTCACGCCACCGTCCGGCCGTCGACGCCGAGGACGACGGCGTCGATGAGCACCGGTCCGCCGGCCTGCAGCGCTTCACGGTAGGCGGTCTCGAACTCCTCTCGGGTCGTGGTCCGGCTGGCCGGGACTCCGTACCCCTGCGCCAGCGACACGAAGTCGATCGTGCCCAGAGTCAGCCCCGGGGTGTCAGGGACGCCCATCCGTTCGGCGAATCCGGAGAGCGCACCGTAGCCGGAGTTGTTGACGATGACGAAGATCGTCTTCGTGCCCAACTGGGCGGCCGTGTACAGAGCGGTGAGTCCGTAGTTCGCGGAGCCGTCGCCGACGGTGGCGACAATGGTCTTCTCCGGATCGCCGATCGCCAAACCCAGCGCGACCGGCAGCCCGAAGCCGAGCCCTCCCGAAGCCGGGAAGTGGTACATTCCTGGCCTGTCGATGACGATCCGCTCGAGGTAGTCGAGGTCGAGGGTGGTCGTCTCATTGACGTACACGACGCTGTCGTCGACATGATCGTTGAGCACGGCGAGCACCTCGGTGCCGGTCATTCCCTGCTCTGACCGCGGCGGGGAGGTGACGATTCGAGACCCACGGTCGCCTCGGCGAGTTCCTCGATCCGTCGTCGCTGCCGCGAGGTCGGCGAGCGCGGTCGCGACGTCCGCGACGACGGCGCGGCCGAACGGTGCCCGTGTCGCCTCCCGCGGGTCCTGGGTGATCTGGATGACCTCGGTGCCCGGCTCCAGATAGTTCGCCGGCTCCCAGCGGTGGTACCGGAACGTGGCGGCTCCCATGACGAGCACGACGTCGTGGCCGGAGAGCCGGTCGCGCACCGATCGGATGCCCGGAACCAGGACGCCTTCGAAGTTCGGATGAGTCGTCGGGAACGGGCACCGCGTCGGTGAGGGTGCGACGTAGACGGAGGCGTTCAGGCGTTCGGCCAGCACCATTGCGTCCTCGTAGACCGTCGGATCACCCACTGCGGCGGCATCGACCTGCGGGCCGAGGACGAGGGCAGGGTTCTGTGCCCCGTCGAGGACGCCCGTGAGTTCGCGGCGCAGCGACTCCGGCATGGTTCCCGCCGTCGTCACCGAACGCTTCGCCAACAGTGCGTCGTCGGGTAGTGCCGGTTCGTCCCAGTCATCGAGCGGAACGGACACATAGACGGGACCACTCGGCTGGGTGGTTGCCTCGAGTGCCGCCTGCGACAGCGTGCGCGGCACGTCGGTGGCCGACAGCGGCTCGTGTGAGTACTTCACCAGCGGGGCGGGCAGCGTCGAGGCATCGACGCTGGCGAGCATCGTCTCCTGACCGACGGTGCGGCGCACCTGCTGACCTGCGAGGACGACCAGCGGAACGTGGCCGTAGTGGGCGTTCGTCAACGCACCCATGCCATTGCCCGACCCCGAGGCGGCGTGCAGATTCACCAGCGCCGGCCCTCCCGTGGCCCGTGCAAATCCTTCGGCCATACCGACGACGACCTGCTCGTGCAGACCGAGGACGAACCGGAAGTCGGTGCCCAGTCCTGCGAGGAACGGCAGTTCGTTCGAGCCCGGATTTCCGAAGATCGTCGTCATCCCGTGGGCGCGGAAGACTTCCAGACTCGCGTCGAGGACTGTCTTCTCTCCGTCGTCTCTGTCGGATTGGTCGGCCATTGTGCCTCTGCTTTCGTTCGTGGTGCGCTCGCGGAGGGGCCGGGTTGTGTGGCGCCTCTCTCGCCTCACCATATCCGTTGGCGCATCAGCCCAGCACGCGGATCGGCTCTCCCGCGATCCAGGCTGCGATGTCCTCGACTGCCTGGGTGAAGAAGACCCGATAGGTGTCTTCGGTGACGTATCCCAGGTGCGGGGTGAGCACGGTGCGCGGTGTGCTGCGCAGGCGATGGTCGACCGGCAGCGGCTCTTCGTCGTGGACGTCGAGTCCCGCGCCCCGGATCCCACCTGCTTCCAGCACGGTGATGAGTGCGTCGGTGTCGACGAGTCCGGCGCGCGAGGTGTTGACGAGGATGCTGTCGGGCTTCATCGTCTCAAGTTCGGCGGCTCCCACGAGTCCTCGGCTGCGGTCGCTGAGTTTGTAGTGGATCGTCACCACGTCCGCGGTGGAGAACAGCTCGTCCTTGCTCACCGCGCGCACGCCCAGGCCGTCTGCCCGTTCCGCGTCGAGGTTCTGGCTCCACGCCACGACGTCCATGCCGAAGGCAGCACCGACCCGCGCGACCTTCGTTCCCAGACGTCCCAGACCGACCACGCCGAGGCGGTGCCCATCGAGGTCTCCCCCGACGGTCGACTGCCAGCCGCCGCCTCGGACAGCGGCGTCCTCGGCCGGGATGCTGCGCAGAACGGAAAGGATGAGTCCCCAGGTCAGCTCCGGTGTCGCCGAGGTGGTCGACTCGGTTCCGCAGACCACGATCCCCTGCGCACGCGCCGCCTCCACGTCGATGGAGGCGTTGACCCGTCCCGTGGTCACGAGCAGACGGAGGTCCGGCAGCCGTTCCAGCCGGCCGGCGGTGAAGGCGGTTCGCTCCCGCATCGCCACAGCCACCTCGGCGCCGGAGAGGACCTGCACCAGGTCATCGTCGTCGACGATGTGACGATCGATGAACTCGACCTCGGCGTCGAGACCGCTCCAGTCCGCGAACTTGCCTGCCACCTGCTGATAGTCATCGAGAACGACGATGCGCATTGTGTTCCTCTCCTGAAGTCGTGTGACCTACATCCTAGAGCCGATAGGCTGGGCTGGTGAGTGCACCGATCATCCTGAGACAACGCAGCGGCCCCATCATCACGGTCATCGTGTGGGCGTTCCTCGCTTTCCTCCTCGGCGACGCGCTGCTGCGCGGGGCGTGGGACACCGTCGGCCGTTTCGGTCCAGGACTCGTACTCATCGGCTGGCTCGCGTTCATCGTCCTCTGGCGGCCGGCTCTCGTCGTCGGAACCGACGAGGTGGAGGTCAGGGAGATCCTGCGTACGACGACGGTGCCGTTCACCCGAATCCGTGATATTCGGCTGGGTTCTGTCGTGACGATCGAAACCGACTCGGCGGATGGGGTCGAACGCACCATTCGACCGTGGAACGCCCCCGGAATGCCGCGACGGAAGATCGATTCCGGACTGACCGGCGGAACGCGACCGGAGTCTCTGGACAATCACCCCGCGTTCGAGCTGCTTCGTCGATGGGAGCATGCTCAGGCCCATGCCCCTGGAACGGCTGTGCGAAGAGGTCCGTCCGGCGTTGCCGAGGACGTCAGCACTCGATGGAGCCGGGGCGTCATCAGGGTGACTCTGGTGCTGGTGCTCCTGGTGGCAGTCGGACTCGTCTGAACACAGAAGGACCGGCCCCGTGGGGAACGTGATCCCACGGGGCCGGCAGTCTCGGAAGGCTTCAATCGATCAGTGCATCACTTCTTGAAGCCGATCTCGGTCCAGTCGGGTGTTTCGAGCTGTCGCGGTCCGAGGTTGAGGACGTCATTCCTGACGCCCCACACATATGGTGTCGGGTAGAAGGGAATGAGCGGCTTGAGCTTCAGCACCTCGGCATCGCCCTCGTTCGCCAGCTTCTTCGCCTCGGCCGGATCGAGTGTCTTCGTCGCAGCCTTGAACTTCTCGCCGATCGCATCGCTGGAGATCTTCGAGTGGTTCTGCGCGGAGTCCGCCGGGTAGAACAGGTTCGATCCCGAGGAGATCGGGAAGGCCGTGCCCTGCCAGGTGAACGTCGCCATCTCGAAGTTGCCGTTGAGCACGTGGTCGGCGAAGTACGCGGCGACCGGAACGGTTTCGATTTCGACCTTGAAGCCGATCTCGTTGAGGTCCTTCATCACCTGTTCGGCACGCTGGGCATTCGAAGCGGTATCGGCGGGAACGACGATCTTGAACTGGAGCTTCTCTCCGTCCTTCTCGCGGACACCCCCATCGCCTTCATTCCAGCCGGCGTCGTCGAGGATCTTCTTCGCCTTCTCCTGGTCGAAGTCGAGGCTGCCGTCGGTGTTGTCCTGGTAGCCTTCCTGGCCGGGCATGAATGTGACGTTGTTGATGAGAGTCACCGGTGCTTCGACGGGGCCGATCGCAGCCTGGGCGATGGCTTCGCGGTTGATCGCATGACCGATCGCGTCACGGACTTCCTGCTCCTTGAGCGCACCCTTCTTCGCATTCATCGTCAGGTGTGTGTATTCCATGCCCTGCGACTTGTACATCTTTCCGTCTTCGCGCTTGCCGGCGGTCTTGTAGGAGTCGCCATCGGTGCCGACATCGACAAGGTCGATCTCCTTGTTGGCATAGGCCTGAGCCTGCTGTGCCTGAGAGACGACCTTGAAGATCACCTTGTCGAGCTTGGGTTCCTGTCCCCACCATTTGTCGTTCTTGACCATGGTGATGACGCCGGACTTCGTGTCGACCTTGTCGGCCTTGTAGGGACCGTTCGAAGGCAGGACTTTCTTCGTGTAGTCCTTGTTGAAGGAGTCGGCATCCTCGGTGATCTCATTGGGCAGGAAGGCGCCGATGTAGTTCGGCCAGTCGATGTTCGGAGTCTTGAAGGTGACCTTGACGTCGTGCTTGTCCTCGCCGGATTCGATCTTCTCGATGTCCTCGTAGCCCTTGGTCGAAGCGACCTCGAACTCGTCGTGTTTGCCGTCGCGAGTCTGCCAGAACGCCTTGTAGTCGTCGACGTCGATCGGTGTGCCGTCCTCCCAGACGGCGTCCTTGTTGAGCTTGACGTCGATGACCAGGGGATCCTCACTGGCGATCTCGACGCTCTCGGCGTAGTTCTTGTCGACTTCCCAGGTGCCGTCGTCCTTGATCTTGACCGGTCCGCCCAAGGTGGTGCCGTAGATGTTGTTGTTGTCCACATGGGCGCCGTCGGCGTGGTAGTAGTTGAGGCTCGCGGGGATCTCGGTGATCGGGTAGGTCAGCGTGCCGCCGTCCTTGACCTCGTCGTATCCGGCCTTCTGGTAGTCGGTGGTGGGGAGCCCGGAGATCTCCTTGTCCGCCTTGTCGCTGTCGACTCCGCCGGAGTCCTTGTTCGCCTGCTGGCAGCCGGACAGTGCCAGACCCAGCGCAGCGGTCGCGGCGACGACCATTGTCGCCTTCTTCCTCATTCTCATGAGTTCCTCATTTCTAGTGTGGTGTTCCTCGAGGTGGGCTATGGGTGCGGCTTCAGGTCGCGGTGTCGAGGTCCGTGATCCGCTCCGCATGGTGGCAGGCGACGAGGTCGCCGTCCAGTGACCGCGGACGGGGGTCATCGGTCAGGCACATCTGCCTGTTCCCGTCCGGCAGCAGGTTGAACAGCGGGCACCTGGTGCGGAAGTTGCAGCCGGAGATCTCATCGGTCGGGCTCGGCAGATCTCCGGTGAGCAGCACCCGTTCCCGAGACCGTTCGACTTCTGGGTCGGGGACGGGGATCGCTGACATCAGTGCACGTGTATAGGGGTGCCGCGGCTGCCGATAGAGCGCGTCGGACTCGCCGTACTCGACGATCCGGCCGAGATACATCACGGCGACATAGTCCGAAATCTGTCGGACGACTGCGAGGTCGTGAGCGACGAACAGATAGGACAGTCCCAAGGTGTCACGCAGGTCTTCGAGCAGATTGATGACACCTGCTTGGACTGAGACGTCGAGAGCCGAGACGGGTTCGTCGAGGACGAGCAGCTTCGGGTTCGTCACCAAGGCCCGAGCGATGCCGATGCGCTGACGCTGCCCACCGGAGAACTCATGCGGATAGCGTTCGGCCATCGACGCGTCGAGGCCGACGAGTTCGAGCATCTCGGCAACCTTGTCGTTGCGCTCCTGAGCCGGCACTTTGTGCACGGTCAGCGGTTCGGCGATCACTTCACCGACCGGCAGCCGGGGGTCGATTGCGGCCATCGGATCCTGGAAGACGACCTGGACGTCTTTGCGCATGGCCAGACGTTCACGCTTGTTCAGGTCCGCGACGTCGATGCCGTTGATGACCAGCCGCCCCTTCTGCGGAGCGACCATCTCCAGGACTTCGCCGATCGTCGTCGACTTCCCGCAGCCCGATTCGCCCACCAGTCCGAGGGTCTGGCCGGCCTTGATCTCGAGATCGATTCCGTCGACGGCTTTCACCGTGCCGATCTGTCGCTTGAACACGGCACCTTTGAGCAGAGGGAAGTGCTTCTGCAGACCGGTGACTTCAAGGATGTTCGGGGCTGCGTCGTCTTTCACCCGAGTCGCCACCGGGTCGGGGCGCGGGTAGATGTCCTTGGCTTCCAGATCGCCGCGGGCGATCTCGTCGGCACGATGGCAGGCGGCCTGCACGCCGGCGATTCCGTGTTCGACGAGTTCGGGCTCGACCTCGCGGCATCTGTCGACCGCGATCGGACAACGCGGTGCGAATGGGCACCCCGGCGCAAGATTCGACAGCGACGGCGGTTTGCCCTCGAGCGGAACGAGTCTCTGGGTTCCCGCTGTGGCAAGGTTGGGCACCGAACGCAGCAGTCCTGTCGTATAGGGCATCTGCGGGCTGTGGAAGACCTGCTCCACTCCCCCGGTCTCGACGAGGCGGCCGGCGTACATGACAGCGATTCGGTCGGCGTTTCCGGCCACTACACCGAGGTCGTGAGTGATCAGCACGATCGCGGCACCGGTGATCTCGCGTGCCTTCTGCAGCACGTCGAGGATCTGAGCCTGAATCGTCACGTCCAATGCCGTCGTCGGCTCGTCGGCGATGATGAGGTCCGGATCGTTGGCGATCGCAATAGCGATCATGGCTCGCTGCCGCATGCCTCCGGAGAACTCGTGCGGGTATGACTTCACCCGCCGTTCCGCCCCTGGGATGCCGACGATTCTGAGCAGTTCGATCGCCCGGTCGTTCGCCGCCTCTTTCGACAGGCTCGGGTCATGGATGATCAGACCCTCGGAGATCTGTTCTCCGATCGTATAGACGGGCGTCAGTGCCGACAGCGGATCTTGGAAGACCATGGCGATCTCGCGGCCACGCAGCTTCGACATCTGGTGGTCGTTCATGTCGAGAAGAGACTGCCCGCGATACAGGATGGAGCCGGCGATCTGAGCGGTGGAGGGAAGCAGACCCATCACAGCCATCGAGGACACGGATTTGCCTGACCCGGATTCGCCGACGATGCCGAGGAACTCGCCCGGTCTGACCTCGTAGTTGACCCCGCGCACTGCTTGAACGTCGCCCTTGGGGTTGGGAAAGGTCACCGTCAGGTCTCTGACCTCAAGGATGGGTTCTGCCGCGGCGACGGGGGCGAGGTCGATATCGAGGGTTTCAGTCACGGTTGACTCCTGAGGTCGGATCGATCGCATCCCGCAGGGCATCGGCCATGAGACTGATCGCGAAGAGCATGAGCACGAGCACTCCTGCGGGGAAGACGAACAGCCAGGGACGCGTGGCCGCCGCTCCGGAGCCTTCAGCCAGCAGTGTGCCGATCGACACGTCGGGTTTCTGAATGCCCAGGTTGAAGTAGCTCAGGGACGTCTCGGCAAGGATCGCGGAGACGACGCCGAGCGTCGCATCGACGATGAGGATCGAGGCCACGTTGGGAATGATGTGACGGCTGAGGATCTTCGGTGTCGAAACCCCCATGTAGCGGGCGGCTCGGACGAAGTCGCGATCCTTGATCGCCTTGGTCTGGTTGCGCACGACTTGAGCCATGATCATCCAGCCGAAGAGCACGAGGAAGACGACGATGGCCGTCCACGACAGCTGCCTCAGGAGAGGCGCCATGAGCACAAGGATGAAGAAGGACGGCAGCACGAGCAGCAGGTTGATGAACCAGACGATGATCGTCTCGACTCGACCACCGAAATAGCCTGCCGTCGATCCGATGATGGCGGCCAGAATGCTCGCACACGGCCCGGCGATGATGCCGATGAGCAGGGATTTCTGCAGTCCCACGACGGTCTGAGCGTAGATGTCCTGGCCGATCGTGTTCGTACCGAACCAGTGCTGGGCGCTCGGGCCCTCATTGAGTGCGAAGACATCCTGGTCGGTCGGCGAGTAGATGTTGATGGTATTGCCGAACAGAGCGAAGAGAACGAAGAATGCGAGCAGGATCCCGCCGACCCAGAAACGTGGGGTCGAGCGCAGGCGGCGCCAGATGAGCATCGCCCGGGAGGTCGGCTTCGAACGCTTCGTCACCATCTCGGTGTCGGGCTCTGTGGAGATCGGAATATCTGTTGCCATGTCAGATCCTCACTCTCGGGTCGAGTGCGGCATAGAGAACCTCGGACAGGGTCGAGGCCAGAAGCGTGAGCACAGCGACGAAGAGAACGGAGCCTGCGGCCGCGTTGATATCGGACTGCAGGATCGAGTTGATGGTGAACTGGCCCATGCCGTTCCACGAGAAGACGACCTCGAGCATCGAGGAGCCGGCGACCAGGGTGCCGAACGCGTAGGCGAAGTATGTCGACATCGGAATGAGTGCGACGCGCACGCCGTGCTTGACCAACGCGGTTCTGCGGGTGCGCCCTTTGGACCTGGCGGTGCGGATGAAATCCGATGCAAGCACGTCGAGCATGACCGAACGCTGGTAGCGCGAGTACGTCGCGGCGCCCATGAGCACGAGCGCCAGGGTCGGCAGCAGCATATGTGACACCTGGTCGGTGAACCACGGGATGAAGCCAGGGTCGATATTCGCCGAGTAGTCACCCGAGAAGCGGATGAGGGTCGTGCCGAGGGCATTGTTGAATCCGGTGGCGATGATCATGAGGATCACGCCGATGACGAACGTCGGAGTGGCGATGATGAGATAGGACGCGTAGGTCACGACCTGGTCGGATGCCTTGTACTGCTTGACGGCTCCCCAGACGCCGAGGATCACACCGAGAATGGCTCCGATGATCGATCCGATGAGCAGGAGCTTGAGGCTGACACCTGCCCGAACGAGGATCTCCTGCAGCACAGGCGAGTTGTGGACCGTCGTGCCGAAATCTCCGTGGAGGAAGATGTTCGTCAGCCAGTGCCAGGTCCTCTCGAGGATCGGGACTTCGGGGTTCGTGCCGTGGCCGTTGAGGATGGACCGAATCGAATCTTCTGACAGCGGCGGATTCTGGCCACGGTATCGGGAGGCCGGATCCATGAATGAGCTGGAAGTGATGTAGGCGGTGACCGTCGCTATGAACGCGAGGATGAAGTAGTTGATGAACCGCCGCAGGACGTACTTTCCCATGGCGCCGACTACGACACAGGGATCAGCCGGGCCTCACTGGACGTCGAGGAATGGTGCATGGGACCCGGCAGCTGGGAGTAGATCTCACGGCGAATCGGGTAAGCGGTGCGAATCATCAACGATCAAGGTTCCTTTGCGCGAATTTTCCTCTGATCAGCCACTATGAGTGAATCATCAATGGTTCATCACAGAAGACTGAACGTAATTCGCACTGTATCCCCATGTGACCTGCTGCACAAACTTCCCTTGCAGTATTGATTGCGACAAGGCTCCGTGTCCCCCGGAAATCCGCGCGACACGCCGAAGTAACTTTTCGGTAACTGTAGTCTCGTGTCGCCGGGTCGGAACGGTCCGTGCTGCGTTCAGGAACGTTGCCCACCGAAATCGCCGAGGCGGTGCAGACTCAGGTCTGCACCGCCTCGGCGATGGTGGAACCGGACCGTATCGCTGAGCGTCACCCGAAGGTGTGCCGAATCAGCAACGGAACTTGAGGTGGATCAGAAGCACACCGCGCCCTTCGATGCCGACTGCACGAGCTTTGCGTACTTGCCGAGCACACCGGTGAGGCGGTGGTTCTCGGGCAGCGTCCAGGACTTGCGACGCTCGGCCAGCACCTCTTCGTCGACGTGGAGCTCGATCGAGCGAGCCGCGATGTCGACTGTGATCTTGTCCCCGTCTTCGACGAGCGCGATCGGACCGCCGTCGACCGCCTCGGGGGCGATGTGGCCGATGCACAGCCCGGTCGAACCTCCGGAGAAGCGACCGTCGGTGAGCAGCAGGACGTCCTTGCCGATGCCCGCGCCCTTGATGGCGCCGGTGATCGCGAGCATCTCGCGCATTCCGGGTCCGCCCTTGGGTCCTTCGTAGCGGATGACGACGACGTCGCCCTTCTTCAGTTCTCCATTGAGCACGGCGTCCATGGCCGGCTGCTCCTGGTTGAACACACGAGCCGTGCCCTCGAAGACATCGGCATCGAAGCCCGCGGACTTCACGACCGCACCTTCGGGTGCCAAAGATCCCTGCAGCACGGTGAGGCCGCCGGTGGCGTGGATCGGGTTGTTGAGCGCGCGCAGGATCTTCCCGTCCGGGTCCGGCGGGTTGATCGACTCGAGGTTCTCGGCCACGGTCTTGCCGGTCACGGTCAGGCAGTCGCCGTTGAGCAGACCCGCATCGAGGAGAGCCTTCATGATCACGGGCACGCCGCCGATCTTGAAGACGTCGTTCATCACGTACTGGCCGAATGGCTTGACGTTGCCCAGGTGCGGAACCTTGTCGCCGATGCGGTTGAAGTCATCGAGCTGCAGCTCGACGCCGGCTTCGTGGGCGATCGCGAGCAGATGGAGCACCGCGTTCGTCGAACCGCCGAAGGCCATGACCACGGCGATCGCATTGTGCAGCGATTCGCGGGTGATGATGTCCTTCGTGGTGATGCCCTGGCGCAGCATATTGACAACTGCCTCGCCGGACTTGCGGGCGAACATCGTGCGGTTGCGGTGGATGGCCGGCGGAGCGGCCGAACCCGGCAGGGACATGCCCATGGCCTCGGCGGCCGAAGCCATCGTGTTCGCGGTGTACATTCCGCCGCAGGCACCCTCACCGGGGCAGACGGCGCGCTCGATGGCGTCGACGTCCTTCTGGGACATGGTGCCCGCGCGGCAGGCGCCGACGGCTTCGAAGGCGTCGATGAGGGTGACTTCCCTCTCCGAGCCGTCCTCCATCTTCGCGGTTCCGGGCATGATCGAACCGTTGTAGAGGAAGACGCTCGAGAGCCCGAGGCGGGCGGAGGCCATGAGCATTCCGGGGATCGACTTGTCGCAGCCGGCCATGAGCACGGAGCCGTCGAGCCGTTCGGCACTCATCACGGTCTCCACGGAGTCCGTGATGACCTCACGGGAGACCAGCGAGTAGTGCATTCCCTCGTGGCCCATCGAGATCCCGTCCGAGACGGAGATGGTGCCGAATTCCAGCGGGAAGCCACCGGCCTCGTGGACGCCTTCCTTGGCGGCCGAACCGAGACGCTGCAGCGACATGTTGCAGGGAGTGATCTCATTCCACGAGGTCGCGATCGCGACCTGCGGCTTCACCCAGTCGTCGTCGCCCATGCCGACGGCGCGCAGCATTCCGCGTGCGGCGGTGGCCTCGAGGCCGTCCGTGACATCGCGCGAACGGGGTTTGATGTCGGGAGTGGTGTTGTCTGTATCGATGCTCATGCAGGCATGCTACGCCCGATTTCAGCATCCGCATGCCGGACTCTCGCATGGTGGAACCTCTTGTGGGAACCATGCGAGAGTCCGACCGCGGGGCCATGTTCCGGCCCTGCTTAGGTCAGATTCGCGTGACCTATTGCCGGCGGATCTACTGCGTCCCAAGCCGGCCGTTCACGGCATCTCAGGTCTTGATGAGATTGACCGGCTGCTCACCGTCGTTGATCCGCCTGACCTGCTCGGCGAGGATCTTCACGACCCGTGGTTCGAACGCCGAGGTGTCGCCTCCGACGTGGGGCGTGATGAGGGTGTTCGGGGTGCCCCACAGCGCGTGGTTGCGCGGCAGCGGCTCCGGATCGGTGACGTCGAGGGCGGCATGGAGCCGGCCCGTGGCGAGCTCCGCCACAAGCGCATCCGTGTCGACGACCTTGCCGCGGGCGACGTTGACGATGAGCGCATTGTCGGGAAGCCGGCTGAGGAACTTCTCGTCGACGAGGCGGTGGGTCCCCTCGTTGAGCGGAGTGATGAGCACGACGACCTCGGTGTGGGGCAGAAGTTCCGGCAGCTCGTCGACGCCGTGGATCTTCCCGCGCTCGTCCTCACGTGCGGTCGAGGCCACTCGGGTGAGCTGGACTTCGAAGGGGTCGAAGCGGTCGGCGATGGCCGAGCCGATCTCACCGACGCCGATGATCATCACGCGCCGGTCCTGCAGTGAGCGGTAGCGCTGGTGCTCCCACACCCGCGAAACCTGCGAGCGCACGGCGTCGTCGATTCCGCGCAGGCTGGCCAGGGTCAGCGCCAGGGCGAGCTCGGCAGTGCCTCCGGTGTGCACGCCGGAGGCGGTCGCCACCTGGATTCCGCGTTCGGGCAGGTGGGCGACGGGATCGAATCCGGTCGTCTGGGTGATGACCATGCGCAGGTTGGGCAGCTCGTCGAGCAGCTCGATCGTCGGCCCGGAATCCATGTACGGCAGGATGACGACGTCGACATCGTCACGACTGAGCTTGGCCGATCGTTCGGCATCGGAGAAGACGACGAGGTCGACGTTCGCGCGCTGGTGAGCGGGGATCCGAGCGATCACACGGTTGCGGAGCTCGGAGTTCGGGAAGGCGATTGTGGTGATGGACATGCCCTCATTGTGGCACGCGGCCCGGCCCGGTGCCGAGGGCTTCGTCACTCTGAGATGACGGGCCTCGTCACTCGGGCAGCTCTTTCCCGATCCGCGTGAACACGGCCTCGAGCACCTCGAGTTCGGCATCGCTGACATGGTCGAAGAAGATCTCGTCGACATAGCTCTTGTGCTGGGACCCGGCGGACAGGAATGCCCGCGCCCCCGCCTCGGTGAGAGCGACATTGTGGGCACGCCCGTCATCGAGACACTGGGTCTTCGTCACCAGTCCCGCGTCGACGAGGACCTTGATCCGATAGTTCAGCCGCGACGGCGAGAAGACGAGCTTCTTCGCCAGGGCGCTCATCGTCAGCGTCCGCTCCGGCGCTTCCCACAGCAGGAGCAGCGTGTTGTAGTCGCTGACGTCGAGCCCTGCGTCGTCCTTGAGCTGGACCTCGAGGGCCTGACGGATGCGCTGCGAGGTCTCGAAATAGGTCCGCCACGCGTTCTGCGCCAGCGCCTCCCTTCCGAGCCCGAATCTGATCTCCGTCATCTCAGCCCTCGAGCAGCTGCGCGAACGGAGTGACGTTCGCCGGGTCGAATTCGTCGGCGATTCCGCGATTCGCCGAGGAGGTGCCCCGGGTCGCGCCCGCCCCTGCACCTGCGTGCGAATCGGGGTTGGCCACCTCGGCGAGGTCGTCATTTCCGGCGCCGATGATCGTTGCGGTCAGGGACACGAGTTCCTCCCCCGCCTGGCGGATGCGGGCGGTCAGCGCGCGGCCGCCTTCAACGGTTCCCCAGTCGTCGGTCGCGGCGAACACCGTGGTGGGCACGACGATGCCCTTGAGGTAGGACAGCATCGGCCGCAGCACCGCGTCCCCGGCCAGCGAATGGCGGGCGGTGCCGCCGGTGGAGGCGATGAGCACGGGCTTGCGGCTCAGCGCCTTGTCGTCGATGAGCTGCCAGAACAGGGTGTGCAGGCCGACGGGGGCTGCCTTGTACACCGGTGCGACGGTGACGATCGCATCGGCGGCGGCGATGGTCGCGAAGGCCGCCTCTAGTGCTTCGGAGCGGAATCCGGTCAGGGTCATATCGGTGAGCGCGGTGGCGAGACTGCGGACGTTGATGACGTCCGTGGTCACGTCGATGCCCACCGATTCCCCCGCCGAGGCGGCCTGGCCGAGGATCCGGTTCGTGAGCTTGAGCGTGGTCGAGTCCTCGCTCAGCGAGGTGGTCACGGCCACGATGTTCATCGTGTTCGTGCTCATCAGCGGTCGGCTCCTTCCTGTGTCGTATTCTGGGCCGCTTCGGCGGCGCGTGCCTGGCGGTCCTCGTAGGCGCGTGATCCTTCTCCGCCGCCGGGGATCGGGTCGCGGCCTTCGCGGTGCCGGATGACGAGGGATTCGTGGGTCGGGGCGCCGGGGACATCGGCCGGGCGGCCCTTCGCGAACTCCTCGCGGAGAACGGGGATGACCTCTTCGCCGAGGAGGTCGAGCTGTTCGAGCACCGTCTTCTGCGGCAGTCCCGCATGATCGATGAGGAAGAGCTGGCGCTGGTAGTCCCCGGCCCAGTCACGGAAGCTCAGGGTCCGCTCGATGACCTGCTGCGGCGAGCCGACGGTCAGCGGAGTCTGCGTCGAGAAGTCCTCGAGGCTGGGTCCGTGGCCGTAGACCGGGGCGTTGTCGAAGTAGGGACGGAACTCGCGGACGGCGTCCTGCGAGTTCTTGCGCATGAATACCTGACCGCCGAGGCCGACGACCGCCTGGCTGGCCGTGCCGTGGCCGTAGTACTCATAGCGCTGACGGTAGAGCTGAACCATCCGCGCGGTGTGCGAGGTCGGCCAGAAGATGTTGTTGTGGAAGAACCCGTCGCCGTAGTAGGCGGCCTGTTCGGCGATCTCGGGGCTGCGGATCGATCCGTGCCAGACGAACGGCGGCACCTCGTCCAGCGGGGTCGGGGTGACGGTGAAGCCGTTGAGCGGTGTGCGGAACTTGCCTTCCCAGTCGAGGTTCTTCTCACGCCACAGACGGTAGAGCAGGTTGTAGTTCTCCACGGCCAGCGGGATGCCGGCACGGATGTCCTTGCCGAACCACGGGTAGACGGGGCCGGTGTTGCCGCGGCCCATGATCAGGCTGATGCGACCGTCGGAGAGGTGCTGCGCGTACGAGTAGTCCTCGGCGATGCGCACGGGATCGGTCGTGGTGATGAGCGTGGTCGCCGTGGAGAGTTCGAGCTTCTCCGTCTGTGCGGCGATGTTGGCCAGCAGGACCGGCGGGTTCGCCGGGGCCACGAAGGGCGGGTTGTGGTGCTGCCCGGTGGCGAAGACGTCGAGTCCGACCTCCTCGGCCTTCTTGGCGATCTCGACGGTGTTCTTGATCCGCTGGTGTTCGCTGACGGTGGTCCCGTCGGTGGGGTCGGTGGTGACATCGCCGATGGTGAAGATTCCGAATTCCATGACGCCTCCTGCATCTGGGCTGCTGCGGTTCTCGCGTCCGCCCTGCTGATTGGACTAACTTCAATTTTGAAGTAATTAGTTGAAATCTTAACAGAAGTGGTCGCGAAAGTATTCCCGGCCCCAGAGCAGGCGTCTGGGTGGGACGCGAGGCCATGACCGCAAACGGTCGATTGCTGGGTCGATCCACGGTGTTTCCAGCCCGATTCTCACCGTGGATCGCCCCAACAATGCACGAAAAGCGGCTCCCGCCCGTAGGCAGGAACCGCTTTTCGTGTCTGTTCGCCGGGACTGGTTCGCTGAGCACAGCAGCGAATCGGAGCATGGCCGCGGCGGTGAGCTCAGATCCAGAGGGCCGGGTCCTCGAGGACGAAGTCCGGGTGCATCGTCGACGACTCGGCTCCCGCCTTCGCCGAGGCGGCGCCGTCCTTCTGCTTCGAGCGCACGGTCGCGGGGATGCCGACAGCGCTCGAGTCGGCCGGCACGTCCTTGACGACGACGGCATTGGCCCCGACCGCGGAGTTGTCGCCGACGACGACCGGGCCGAGGATCTTCGCCCCGGCTCCGACGAGCACGTGGTTGCCGATCGTCGGGTGGCGCTTCGTCTGCGCCATCGACGTACCGCCGAGGGTGACCTGATGGTAGAGCATGACATCGTCGCCGACTTCCGAGGTCTCCCCGATCACGACGCCGTTGGCGTGGTCAATGAAGAACCGCCGCCCGATCCGAGCTCCCGGGTGGATCTCCACCCCGGTCAGCGTCCGCACGAGCTGGGACATCAGTCGCGCCGGAACCTTTCCGGCGTCATGCTGCCACAGCCGGTGGAGTCCGCGGTGCGCCCAGATGGCATGCATCCCGGGGTAGGAGACCAGGGAGACGAAATCATTGCGCGCCGCCGGATCGCGTCGCTTCACCGTCTCGAGGTCTTCTCTCAACGTCTCGCGCACACCGGGTCGGCTCAGCCCATAGGCGGCCGCCCCCACAGCCGCCGTGGCCGCTGCCCACAGTGCCTTCATCATTGACTCCCTTGCTCAGTAGTCTCGGTCTATCTCGTGCAAGTCGGATCCGGTCGGAAGAATTCCCGCGACCATCCGACAGGGAACTTCTCAGACAGCGAGGGCGCCAAACCGAAGTCTGACGCCCTCACGCTGTTCACTCGCGCTCAGTCGAGGTATTCCGAGAACAGCGGTGTCGACAGGTAGCGCTCACCGAAGTCGGGGAGGATGACGACGACGCGTTTGCCGGCGTTCTCGGGACGCGAAGCGACCTGCTCAGCCGCAACAAGGGCAGCACCCGAAGAGATTCCAACGAGCAGACCCTCTTCCTTGGCGACCTCGCGGGCCCGCTCGATGGCGACCTCGTTGTCGATGTCGACGACCTCGTCGTAGATCTCAGTGTTGAGGATGCCCGGCACGAAGTTCGCACCCAGACCCTGGATCGCATGCGGTCCGGCAGTGCCCTCGGTCAGCAGCGGCGAGGCGGAGGGTTCGACGGCGACGATCTTGACCTCAGGCAGCGCCTCACGCAGAGCGGCGCCTGCGCCGGAGATGGTGCCGCCGGTGCCGATGCCGGCAACGAAGATGTCGACCTTGTTATCGGTGTCGGCGAGGATCTCGGGGCCGGTCGTGGCCTGATGGATCTCAGCATTCGCTTTGTTCTCGAACTGACGGACGAGCACGGCACCCTCGGCGGCGACCTCTTCCGCCTTCGCCACGGCACCCTTCATACCCGCAGCCTTGTCGGTCAGAACGAGCTCGGCTCCGAAGGCGCGCAGCAGAGCACGGCGCTCCTTCGACATCGATTCGGGCATCGTGAGGACGACCTTGTAGCCGCGGGAGGTGCCGACCATGGCCAGCGCAATGCCGGTATTGCCCGAAGTCGCCTCGACGATGGTTCCGCCGGGCTTGAGTTCGCCGGATTTTTCGGCGGCGTCGATCATCGCCACGCCGATGCGATCCTTGACGGAGTTGCCGGGGTTCGAGGATTCGAGCTTCGCCACGATCTCGGCGCCTGACCGGTCACTGGCCTTGTTGATGCGGACCAGCGGCGTGCGGCCGACGAGTTCGGAGACATTGTTGAAGATGGTCAAAGTAAGTCCTTTCACGATTCTTTGTGCACCGCCGTCGACGGCCACTCGCCGTTCGGCGGACGTGCACCTGAACGGGTGGAGCGACAGCTTGCATCTCGTGGTCCGAGACGGCTTGCCCTCATCATAACCACGCCGACCCTGAACGTGCTCCCAGATATGTTGCTCAACAATCTGTGTTCGCTGGGGGCGAAACTTTATGACGGCCCCTATCACATACCCGAGATGGCCGCATATCCATCCACCTGATCGAGCGCGGGATACGAACAACCGCTGAGCAATCAGTGGACACGATCACCGAGGCGGCCCTCCCCCGAGATCGCGCCCGAGCGCTGCGATCGGGCGGAGTCTGAGACGGTCTCAGGTGACCGATACGATTGTCCTCATGGCTATTCATCCCATCGTCGTCTACGGCGAGCCCGTTCTGCATCGTCGTGCCGAGAAGATCACGGAGTTCGACGAGGACCTTGCCGAACTCGTCGCAGACATGCACGAGACGCTCGACGCCAGCAACGGTGTCGGACTGGCCGCACCGCAGATCGGTGTCGGCAAGTCCATCTTCGTGTTCAACGCCGACGATGACTATGGTGTGCGTCGTCGCGGCACCTTCGTCAATCCCGTGCTCATTGCCTCGAAGGTTCCCGATACCCGTCCCGATCCCGACGATGAGACCGAAGGTTGCCTGTCGGTGCCGAGTCTCGATTTCCCCCTCAAACGTGCCGACAGGGTCACCGTCAACGGCTTCGATGAGAAAGGCGAACCGGTGACGCTGAGCGCTGACGGGTGGTTCGCGCGCATCATGCAGCACGAATACGACCACCTGCAGGGAACCCTCTACGTCGACCGTCTCGACAAGCGGTGGTCGAAGAAGTGGAAGAAAGCCCAGGAGGCTCACGGCTATAATCAGCCGGGCCTGTCATGGATGCCGGGAGTCGACCCCGACCCCTTCGGTCACTGAGCCGGGGTCGAGCTCAGGCTTCGAGTTCGTCCACGGACTTCTGAGCCGCAGCCAGGCGGGAGTCGAAGTCGTCGAAATCATCGGCAGTCTGGTCGAGTTCGGCGACGAGCCCGGAGATGATCGACGACTGCGAATCCGCATCGATGCGCAGCTCCCTGAACTGCCAATCGGCGGAATCGTCCGCGGCGGTGCGAGACAGCACATCGAGCACTCGATCGCCGAGCTCACGGGAGCGTTCGGAGTTGTGCAGCAGCATCAGCTGCTGGTCGAGTTCGAGCAGCCGCTCGTAGTATTCGTGCATCGACTCCACGCGGCGCGCCATCGACGAGAATGCGACGGCCAGCTTCGACAGATAGGTCTCCACCGACTTCGCGGTTCCCGCATCGCGGATGCCTTCGATCTCCTCGCGCAGGCTGACGAGTTCCTGCAGCCGCACTCCGATGGAGGCCACTGCATGGTCGAGGTCGACGCGGGAGACGTGGTCTTTGAGTATCGGGTGTGTCCAGGCACGGGTGCGCACGATCTTGCGAGCGATCGTGACAGCGAGATGGAACAGACGCTGCTCGTCGGTGTCCCGGCCTTCCTTGCGCCCCGGCAGATAGCCGAGACTGGCCGGAGTCACCCACTGGGCGCCGGCGACCTTGCGCCGATTCTTGCGGCTCAGTCGCTTCGGATCACGCAGGTATTTGGGGCCGGTGACGGCGGCGAAGATTCCGGTGCCCAGGGCGGTGGCCGCACCCATTCCGCCGAAGGTCAGTGCGGCATCGGCGAATCCCGAGACCAGAGCAAGTCCTCCGGGGGCCGCGAATCCCGCGGTCACGGCGGTGCCGGCGGCCGTGCCGCCCTTGAACAGGACGCTGGAGCGGAAGAAGTTCCGGCTCATCCCGCCGGTGAGCATGATCGCGCTCGGAGATCCGGCCGTGTAGCGGTATCCGCGGGCACTCCAGGCTCGCAGCACCGCCTCGTTGACGCTGTCGGGCACGAGCACCCGATAGATCGGCGCGGACTTCCCGCATTCGCTCTTCCACAGCGATTTCCACTCAGACACCGCTTCACCTCCACGCGTGTGGGTCACGCACTCGGCCCTGTCCCTGCGGGCCATCGGCTGCGGGAATGCGAACAGCCACACCCTCCGCTGTGCTCGGGAAACCGGTCGGCTCCCTTGGACGCACAGTCTAGAGGGTGTGGCTGGATCAATCCTGAGTCCTGCTCGGCACTGTCAGGCGTCGGCGTCGACCAGGATCGGTTCGGACCTGTACTCAGCCATTGATCTTGGCGAGGATGAGGTCTTTGGCCTTTCCGGCATCGGCCTGTCCGCGGGTGGCCTTCATGATCGGGCCCATGAGCGCGCCGATGGCCTGCATCTTCCCGCCCTTGATCTTCTCGACCACATCGGGGTTGGCCGCGATGGCCTCCTCGACGGCGGCTTCGAGTGCACCGGTGTCCTCGACGATTTCGAGGTCGCGGGCCTTCATCACCTCGGCGGGCTCGCCTTCGCCGGCGACGACTCCGGTGAGCACATCCTTGGCCAGCTTGTCATTGAGCTTGCCCTCGCTGATGAGATCGACGAGTCCTGCCACCTGGGCGGGTGTGACGATCTCGGTGGGGTGCTTGTCCTCCTGGTTGGCCAGGCGGGCGACCTCACCGGTCCACCACTTGCGTGCCGCTGCCGGCTTCGCACCGGCGGTGACCGTGTCCTCGATGGCTTCGAGGAGTCCGGCGTTGACGATGTCGCGCATCTCCAGGTCGGAGAACTTCCATTCCCCGAGGAGGCGGCGCCGCTTCTGCGCCGGAAGCTCGGGCAAGCTCGCCCGCAGCTCCTCGACCCATTCGCGGGACGGCTGCAGCGGGACGAGGTCGGGCTCGGGGAAGTAGCGGTAGTCGTCGGCGTCGGACTTCGGACGCCCCGAGGAGGTCTCTCCGGTCTCCTCGTGGAAGTGACGGGTCTCCTGGACGACCTTCTCCCCCGCCTCGAGAAGGGTCGCCTGGCGGGCGATCTCGAAGCGCACGGCGCGTTCGATCGATCGGAAGGAGTTGACGTTCTTCGTCTCCGTGCGGGTGCCCAGCGGTGCCTCGGGGCTCTCCCGCAGGGACACGTTGACGTCGGCGCGGACGTTGCCCTGTTCCATGCGGGCTTCGGAGACGTCGAGAGCGCGGAAGATGTCACGAAGCGTCCGCACATAGGCGGCGGCCACCTCGGCGGCCCGTTCCCCTGTCCCGGTGATCGGGTGGGTGACGATCTCCACGAGCGGCACACCGGCGCGGTTGTAGTCGACGAGAGAATGGTCGGCGCCCTGGATGCGGCCGGTGGCCCCTCCCACGTGCGTGTTCTTGCCGGCGTCTTCCTCCATGTGGGCCCGCTCGACGGGGACGGTCACGATGGTGCCGTCCTCGAGCTCGACCTCGACCTGGCCTTCGGCCGCGATCGGCTCATCGGACTGGCTGGTCTGGAAGTCCTTGGGCACGTCCGGGTAGAAGTAGTTCTTGCGGGCGAACCGGCAGGTTTCGGCGATCTCGCAGCCGAGCGCCAGACCGATCTTGATCGCGTACTCCACACCCTTCTCGTTGACCACGGGCAGGGACCCGGGCAGCCCGAGGGAGGTGGGGGTCACGTTGGTGTTCGGTCCCCCGCCGAAGGTGTTGGGGGCGGCGTCGAACATCTTGGTCGCGGTGCCGAGTTCGACGTGGACCTCGATGCCGATGACCGGATCGTATTTCTTGATCGCGTCTTCGTATTTCACTTGGCGTTCAGTCCTTCCGCGAGAGTGTCGAGCACGCGTCCGCCGGCGGATTCGAGTGCGGCTTCCAGGGGTCCGGCCACCTCGTAGAGCTTGATGTCCTCACGGGCCGGAGCCAGGATCTGGAAGCCGACGGGCAGACCATCGGCCAGGCCCGCGGGCAGGGACAGTCCGGGGATGCCGGCGAGGTTCGCCGGGATCGTCGCCACGTCACCGAGGTAGAGGGCCATCGGGTCAGCGGCCTTCTCCGCACCGAACTTCAGCGCGGTCGTCGGGGTCGTCGGGGACACGAGGACGTCGCAGGCCGCGAAGGCCTTCGCGAAGTCGTTCTGGACCAGGGTGCGGATCTTCTGCGCCGAACCGTAGTAGGCATCGTAGTAGCCGGCCGACAGAGCGTAGGTGCCGAGGATGATGCGGCGCTTGACCTCCGATCCGAAGCCTGCGGCACGAGTGGCCGACATGACGGTCTCGGCGGTGACGGGACCGGATTCCGGTTCGACGCGCAGGCCGTAGCGCATGCCGTCATAGCGAGCGAGGTTCGAAGACACCTCGGAGGGCATGATGAGGTAGTAGGCGTCGAGGGCGTAGGAGATCGACGGGCAGTCGACTTCGACGATCTCGGCTCCGGCAGCGGCAGCGGTTTCCAGCGCTGCTGTGAACGCGGTGCGGACTCCGTCCTGGTATCCCTCACCGGTCAGCTGCTTGATGACGCCGAGCTTCTTGCCCTTGAGCTCGCTGGTCTGGACGGCGCTCAGGAATCCGCCGACCTCATCGGGCAGCGAGGTCGAGTCGAGCGGATCGTGTCCGGCCAGCAGTTCGTGCAGGGCTGCGGCGTCGGCGACGTTGCGGCCCATCGGTCCGACCTGGTCGAGGCTCGAGGCCATGGCGATGATGCCGAAGCGCGAGATCGACCCGTAGGTCGGCTTGACGCCGACGGTGCCGGTGAACGCGGCGGGCTGGCGGACGGATCCGCCGGTGTCGGTGCCCACGGACAGCGGGGCCTGGAATCCGGCCAGCACTGCGGCCGCGCCTCCCGACGATCCTCCGGGCACGTGGTCGAGGTTCCACGGATTGCGGGTGTTGCCGAAGGCCGAGTGCTCGGTCGTCGAGCCCATGGCGAATTCGTCGAGGTTGGTCTTGCCGAGCACCGGCAGTCCTGCGGCCTTGACCTTGTTGTGCACGGTCGATTCGTAGGGCGGAACCCAGTTCTCCAGCATCTTCGACCCGGCGGTCGTACGCGTGCCCTCGGTGACGACGAGGTCTTTCAGCGCCACGGGAACACCGGCCAGGGCGTGGAGGTCCTCACCGGCGGAGCGCTTGGCGTCGATGGCCTTCGCGGTCTCCAGGGCGAGTTCGTCGGTGACGGTGATGAAGGAGTTGAAGTCATCCTCGGTGGCGGAGATGCGGTCGAGGTGCGCCTGTGTGACGTCGACGGAGGAGAACTCGCCGGATTTCAGTCCTGCGGCGAGTTCGAGGGCGCTCTTGTTCGTCAGTTCGGTCATCTCATTCCTCCCCGAGGATCTGCGGGACGAGGAACTTGTCGTCCTCGGCGGCCGGGGCCGAGGCCAGTGCCTGTTCGCTGGAGAGCGTCTCGCCCACGACGTCGGGGCGCATGACGTTCGTCAGCGGGATGGGGTGGCTGGTTGCGGGCACATCGTCGCCGGCCACTTCGTTGACCCTGGCGACGTTTCCCAGAATTGTGCTCAGATCACCGGCGAGCGATTTCAGCTCATCTTCGCTCATGGCGATCCGAGACAGTGAAGCCAGATGCTCCACCTGTTCGGGGGTGATTGCGGAAGACTCCGTCATTCCCTGCCTTTCATCGTCGTTTTCACTCGCCACCAGTCTAGTCTCTTCAGCCGACCCGCCCCCGCCGTTGCACTGTGACCTTCCCCCAGAACTACCTGACGGCGGCCCAGCAACCTCGCGCGAGGTTGCTGGGCCGCCGTCAGGTAGTAATTACTAGGCGGGGAGGCGTTCGGGCCAGGTGCGGGTGCCGTGGATGTATCCGGCCATGTCGGCCACGACGCGGTCGGCGTCGGCCTGGGTGAACTCTCCGGCCGAGACTCCGGCCTGGAGGTCGGCGGCGAGATCGGCGATGCGGGTCCGGGCGTCGGCCGCGGTGGCGGCGACGAGTTCCGTGCCGGCTGAGAATGCGCCGACTGCAGAATCGTCGACGATGGTGCCTTCGATGACCTCGTGCGCGTCCGTCGAGACGCCGTCGGACGTATTCGTCGTCTCCTCGGTCCGCGCGGTGACCGGAGTGGCCGGAGTGCGCATCGAGGTCAGTGCCGGCTGCGCATTGCGTTTGGTGCTGTTCGGTCCCGGCCCCAGCACCAGGTCCGCCAGGCCTGCCGTCACCGGCACCGCTGTCAGGGCCGCGGCGACAACCACGCAGGTACCGGCGAGGACTTTGGGGATCCATCTCATGTCCCACACTCTTCCACTCGAAGCTGTCTCTGAGCTTGGCTGAGTCTGAACCCCGACTTCGAGTTCGGTCACGAACGAATCACAGCCGCACCATGGAACCTCCCGGAACCGGGATGTATTCCCTCCGCCAGCGAGGCACCAGGGACCAGGCACGAGGCCCGGGCACACCTCAGTCGAGGCTGCCGGTCTCCAGCAGAACCCTGAACTGGTCCTCGTCGAGGACGGGCACGCCCAGCGACTCCGCCTTCTCCAACTTCGACCCGGCATTCTCACCGGCGACGACGTAGTCGGTCTTCTTCGACACCGATCCCGCCGCCTTGCCGCCGGCACCGAGGATGGCCTCCTTGATGCCATCGCGGGTGAACGAGCTCAGCGAACCGGTCGCCACGATCGTCAGCCCCTCGAGGGTCTGCGCGGCGGCCTCGACCTCGTCGTCTTCCATTCGCACCCCGGCGGCCGCCCAGGTCTCGACGATCTCGACGTGCCAGTCGATCTCGAACCAATCGCGGATGCTCTGTGCGATCGTCGGACCGATGCTCTCGACGGCCGACAGCTCCTCAAGGCTTGCCTCACGGATGGCCTCAAGGGTGCGGAACTTCGCGGCAAGGGTCCGTGCCGCGGTCGGTCCGACATGGCGGATCGACAAGGCGACGAGCACCCGCCACAGATCCTGATCCTTCGCCTTCTCCAGCTCGTCGAAGAGCTTCTTCGTGTTCGCGCTCGGAGCGCTCGGCTTCTTCGCGGTTCCACGGGTGTAGAAATACGGCACAAGCTCTCGCTCACCGGTCTCCACTCCCTTGGACTTCTTGTTCCGCCAGATCTTGACATCACCCAGATCCTCCGGGGTGAGGTCGAAGAGGAAGGCCTCCGAGGTCAGCGGGGGCGTGTCCGGTTCGGCCGGCGCCGTCAGCGCCAGTGCAGCCTCCTCGCCGAGGGCTTCGATGTCGAAGGCCGCACGGGAGGCCAAGTAGAAGATGCGGTTGGCCAGCTGCGCCGGGCACGATCGAGAATTCGGGCACCGCAGGTCCTTGTCGCCCTCCTTCTGCTCACCGAGCTCGGTCCCGCAGGACGGGCAGTGGGTGGGCATGACGAAGTCGTGCTCGGTTCCGTCCCGCAGCGCCGCGACCGGGCCGAGCACCTCGGGGATGACGTCGCCGGCCTTGCGCAGGGTGACGGTGTCGCCGATGAGCACGCCCTTGCGTTTGACCTCGTACCCGTTATGCAGGGTCGCCCGCTCGACGGTCGATCCGGCCACGGTGACCGGTTCCATCACGGCGAATGGGGTCACGCGCCCGGTCCGACCCACCTGCACCTGGATGTCGATGAGCTTCGTCGTGACTTCCTCGGGCGGGTATTTGAAGGCGGTCGCCCACCTCGGTGCGCGAGACGTGTAGCCCATCGTCTCCTGCACGGCGATATCGTCGATCTTGATGACGATTCCGTCGATCTCGTGGGTGACATCGTGACGGTGTTCGCCGTAGTAGGAGATGAAGTCTTCGATCTCGTCGACGGTGTCGAGGACCTTGAAGTAGTCGCTGATCGGCAGACCCCACGACCGGAACTGCTCGTAGACCTCGGACTGGTGGGCAGGCTCCGGATGCGAATCATCGGTCGGGGTCCACACGGCGATTCCGTGGACGAGCATGTGCAGGGGCCGACGCGCTGTGACGGCCGGATCCTTCTGCCGCAGCGAACCGGCAGCGGAGTTCCGCGGGTTCGCGAACGGGGCCTTGCCCTCGGCGACGAGGGAGGCGTTGAGTTCGGCGAAGTCCTCGACGGGGAAGAACACCTCACCGCGGATCTCGACCTCGGCCGGCGGGTGCTCGGTGTCGAGGCGGTGCGGGATATCGGAGATCGTGCGCACATTCGCGGTGATGTCCTCACCGATGCGTCCGTCGCCGCGGGTCGCGGCCCGCACGAGTTCGCCGTTCCGGTAGAGCAGATTGACGGCAAGTCCGTCGATCTTGAGTTCGCACAGGAACTTCGACTTCACCGAGGTGGCCGACCGCACCCGTTCGTACCAGGCACGTAATTCGTCGTAGTCGAAGACGTTGTCGAGGCTGTACATCGGACCGATGTGTTCGACCGGGTCGAAGGTCGAGGTGTCGACGACGCCGCCGACGGTCTGCGTCGGCGAGGAGTCGGTGACGAGTTCGGGGAACTGCGCTTCGAGGTCTTCGAGGCGATGGACGAGTTCGTCGTATTCCGCATCGGAGACGAGCAGGGAGTCCTGATAGTAGGCGGCCCGCAGCTCCTCGATCCTCTCGGTCAGCTGAGCATGGGCCTGAGCGCGAGCGGTCGCGTCGGTGAGGTCGACGCCCTGCAGGTCGGGTGTGGTCGAATCCGAGGTCTGCTGCTCGGGCGTCGACGAGTCGGCGTTCTCCGGTGTCGTGGTCATTCGATCTCCTCAAGAGCCCGCCGCAGACCGGCGGCGATGGTCATGGTTCCCCGATTGTGCTCGGGTCCGATCCCCGGCTGGTCTGCCAGCAGCGGCGGGTAGGTCAGCGGCAGTTCGGGTCCGGCGATGATCCCGAATTCGCGCAGACTCGCGACCCCCATGCCGATGCGCGACCAGGGGGTGCGGATCCGCTCGCACCAGTGGTTGACCGCGTCCGATCGCCCACCGGCCGTTGGCGGCAGGTGGATCCAGGTGCCGAGCCCCGCCTCGGCGAGGATCGCCAGCTGCTCCCAGCTGTGTGGTCTCAGGCTAGCCAACGGCACTGACACGGATCGGGCGCCGGTGCGGCGGACCGCCTCGGCGGCGGGAATCTCCTTGCCCTGCAGGTGCAGAGAATCGAGGTCCGGCAGGGCGAGCACGGTGGGCGGGAGGTGGCGCAGCGTGGATTCGAGCGCCGCCCACACCTGGGTTTCGCTGATGGCGGGCAGGCTCGCCCACCCGGACACAGTCGGCCAGGTGCCGGTGAGGACCGGGTTCAGACGGGATTCGACGAGGCGGACGGTCGGCTGCATACCCAGGCTCGCGATGCGGTCGGTGAAGGCGGCGATGCCGAAGGCGTAGGCCTGGACGACGTCGCGGCGTGCCCCATAATCGCCGAGCACACGAGCGCCGGAGCTCAGGCTCAGCGCGGTCACGAGCGTCCACGGTCCCGGCAGGCTGATCTGGACCTGCCCGGGCCGGGACCCACCGTATTCGGCGATCGCGTCGAAGGCTTCGATCAATGCCGAGTCCTCGAGCCGTTCGTCTTTGCCCGCCGAGGCGGTCAGCCGCCATCCGTAGGATGTGCGGTCGACGTGGAGTTCGGTGAGCAGGCCGACGGCGCGACCGATGGCGTCGGCACCCCATCTGCCCTCTGCCTGGTGAGCGGTCAGTGGCACCGGCGGAAGCTGGTCGGCGAGGAGATCGAAGCCGGAGGCCGCGGCCTCCCGGACCGGACTTGTCGCGATATAGCCGCGGCGCGGATCGCGGGCTCCGGGCAGCCAGATTCCCGTAGTCGTGGCGGCGGGCAGAACGGACGTCGGGACGTCGGGGACGGCCGCCTCGGTGGGGGTGGCACCGGGACGGTCACGGTCGGAGCTTTCGCGGTCGGAAGTTCGGGGTTCAGCCATGCTGGTGGGCGCGGGGGATTCCGAAGACGTCGACATAGAATCCGAACTCGCTTTCCAGGGAATCGATGATGGTTTCGGCGCGGACGAAGCCGTGGGATTCGCCCTTGTACAGACGGTAAATGTACTCCACTCCGGCCAGTTCGAGTGTATCGACGAATTCCTGGGCCTGTGAGGGTGGGACGATCGGGTCGCGATCGCCTTGCATGACGGCCACGGGCACCGTGATATCGCTGGTCCGGCGGATCGGCGACCGAGTGATGTATTCGTCCTGGGCTGCGGGCCAGGGACCGACGAGGCCGTCGATGTAGTGGGATTCGAAGTCGTGGGTGTCGACGACGAAGCGCATGAGGTCGGTGACTCCGAAATACGAGGTGCCGCAGGCGAACACGTTCGTCGAGGCCAGGGCGGACAGCACCGTCCATCCGCCCGAGGAGGCTCCGGAGATGGCGATGCGATTCGGATCGGCGAGTCCGGCTGCGACGAGTCCGTGGACAGCGGCGACGGTGTCCTGGACGTCGACGACTCCCCACCCGCCGCGCAGCCGGTCACGCCAGGCGCGACCGAATCCGGTCGACCCGCCGTAGTTGACCTCGAGGACGCCGATGCCCTGGGAGGTGAAGAAGCTCGTGCGGGCCGTCATCTCCGGGGTCGCCTGTCCCGTCGGTCCGCCGTGGATCGAGACCACGAAGGGCGGGAGTTCGTCGACGGGAGCTGCGAAGCGCGGGTTGTGGGGCGGGTGGATGACGACGGGCACTCCCCCGAGCTCGCTGACCTGCGGGCGGGAGTAGTAGCCCTGGTGGGTGTCGAGGCGTTCGCCGGCGATCTCGGTGAACAGTCCGGTCACCCGGTCGACGGCATAGAGGACTCCGGGGCGCCTGGTCGACTTCGCCGTCAGCAGCAGGTGGGTGCGTCCGAGGTCGAGGAGTTCGATCGTGCCGAAGGTCTCCCCCGTCGTGTCGATGGTCTCCCAGGTCGGGGAGGAAGGGCTCAGCGTTGTGTCGGAAAGTCTCAGCCGACGGCGCACGAGCGTCGCGGTGGCCGCCTGCGAATGCGCCCACACCTCATCTCCGTCGTTGAGGTGCCACCTTGTGCCCAGCTGCCAGAGGGCGCCGCCGATCTCCTCGCCGGTGTCGATGACCGGTCGCAGCCGGTCGAATCCGATTCCTTCGGGCGCCGGCGCCTGACGGTCGTCGGTGACCAGGGGACGCGAGGCGACGGGGTCGATGTCGAGCCCGTATAACGACCAGTGCCCGTGATGGTCGGAGATGACGTGAAGGGAGGAATCGGAGGTGAACTCAGGCTGGAGCAGGGAGATGCCCGGATCGGCAGGGCTCGGCATTCCCGGATCGGATCTGCGTGGTCGTTCGACGCCGTCGCCGCTGAGCACGGCGACCGCAGGTGTGGCCGGCGTGCGCACATCGACCAGCCACAGGGTGGTTCCGTCCCAGGGCATGTTCGGGTGCTCCCAGCCGATGAACGCCAAGGTGCTGCCGTCGGGTGAGAGTCTTGGCCAGGCCATGAAATGAGAGTGCGTCGAGAGCACATTCGTCGTCCCGTGCTTGGTCAGCAGCACGATCGCGCGTTCACGACGGGTGGACCGGCAGTCCTCGCGCACGCACAGCAGTCCCCACGGACTCATGCGCAGATCTCCGTAGCGGATCCGCCCCGAGGTGTCCGGGGTCAGGGCATGCGGGGCTCGCCCGGGAATGATCTGCCAGACGCGCTGATCAGCGGCGTTGACGAAGTAGATGACCTCGCTGTTCTGGTCGAGAGCCCACGAGGCTCCCCCGTATTCGTGGACGGCGGAGCGGATGTTGAACCCGGTCGGAATGACCTGCTCACGCTCTCCCGGACGCGACAGTGAGGTGCGAACGAGTCCGGTGCGGGCTTTCTCGGCGGGGATCTTCGTCGAATAGAAGATCTCGTCTCCCCTGAAGGCGGCGTCGAAGATCGGAGCGGCACCGGCGGCCACCTCGGCTGCGCCCAGAGGTGAGGACCAGGTTCCATAAGGTGCCGTGACGACATCTTGGGGACTTTCCTTCATGCCCCCAGAGTATCGTCAGTGGCAGACATCGGGCCCGAATCCGTCACCTCGGTTAGGTGCGGCGCCTCAGGCCCCTGCGTCGAGACTGCTCAGGCGCCAGCAAATTCGGGTGCCGGGGTGATGCGGTCCTTGGCCGTGGAGTCGATGGTGGCCTGGCCGAGGACACGGGTGCCGCGGTAGATGACCATGGTCTGCCCCGGGGCCACTCCGGACAGCTCCTCATCGACGTCGACGTGCATGAGCTGCCCGGCCGGACGTGCGGCAGGCACCTCGACCTCGTCGACGATGGGGTTGACTTCGTGTTCGGGCGCCTCGGCGACGAATTCGCCGAGCCACGCACGGGCCGGCACCGGATCGGCGTGGGCACGGATCTGCACTTCGCAGTCGATCCCGGTCTCCGGAGTCGAACCCATGTCCGAGGGTGCGGCTCCGGCCCAGGAGGTGCGGATTCCGGTCAGATGCGAGACCGCGAGGTCGGCGCGCGACCCGACGGTGACGGTGTTCGTGGCCGGGTCGAGGCCGGTGACGAAACGCGGCTTGCCATCACGAGCGGGCTTCTCGATACCGAGGCCCTTGCGCTGACCGATCGTGTACGTCATCGCCCCGTCGTGACGCCCAAGCACCTCACCCTCGGAGTCCTTGATGAGTCCGGGTCGCATCGGGATCTTATCGGCCAGCCAGGCCTTCGTGTCCCCGTCGGGGATGAAGCAGACGTCGTAGGAGTCGGGCTTGTTCGCTACGGAGAATCCGCGCTCGGCCGCCTCGGCGCGCACTTCGGCCTTCGACGCCGTCGCACCGATCGGGAAGTAGCAGTGCTCGAGCTGGTCAGAGGTGAGCACACCGAGGACGTAGGACTGGTCCTTGGCCAGATCCTCACCGCGGTGCAGTTCGGGCCGGCCCTCGTCGTCACGCAACACTTCGGCGTAGTGGCCGGTGGCGATGGCGTCGAAGCCGAGCGCCAGGGCCCGGTCGAGGAGGGCGGCGAACTTGATGCGCTCATTGCAGCGCATGCACGGGTTCGGGGTGCGTCCGGCGGCGTATTCGGCGATGAAGTCATCGACGATGTCTTCCTTGAACCTCTCGGAGAAGTCCCAGACGTAGAAGGGGATGTCGAGCATTCCCGCCACGCGGTGGGCGTCGCGGGAATCTTCGATCGTGCAGCAGCCGCGCGATCCGGTGCGCAGGGTCCCGGGCATCCGGGACAGGGCGAGGTGAACGCCGACGACTTCGTGTCCGGCGTCGACGGCACGGGCGGCTGCGACGGAGGAATCGACTCCGCCGGACATGGCGACGAGTACTCTCATGATGCTCCTTGCATCCATCGGGGTGTTGCCGAGACCATCCCGGCTCGGCGTGCCTGGTCGACGACCGCGGGAAGGGCCGTGAGCAGGGCATCGACATCGGATTCGGTCGTGTCGTGACCGAGCGTGAAGCGTTGGGTGGTGCGGGCGCTGTCCTCATCCAGTCCGCAGGCCAAGAGCACATGGGAGGGACGGGAGACACCGGCAGAGCAGGCCGATCCCGTCGAGGTGGCCAATCCCCTGGCGTCGAGGCCGAACAGCAGCGAGTCCCCTTCGCAGCCCGGGAACGTGAAGTGGGCGTTGGCCGGCAGGCGGTCCGCTCCGCGCGGACCGGAGAGCACGGCACCGTCGATGCTCGATTCGATTCCCGCGATAAGGCGGTCGCGCAGCCCCGACAGTCGGGTCGACCGGGACTCAAGGTCTGTCGTGACGAGGTCGACGGCGGCGGCGAAGGCCACGGCACCGGCGACGTCGAGGGTGCCCGAGCGCACGCTGCGCTCCTGTCCCCCGCCGTGAAGGATGGGCGTCGGGCTCGCTGCGCGGTCGAGCAGGAGTGCGCCGATGCCGACGGGACCGCCGATCTTGTGCGCGGTGATCGTCATGGCCGTCGCCTTGAGTGCCGCGAAGTCGAGCGGAATCTGTCCGAGCGCCTGCACGGCGTCGACGTGGAAGGGAATGCCGAGTTCGGCGGCGATCTCACCGATCTCGGCGATCGGCTGCAGAGTGCCGATCTCGTTGTTCGCGGCCATCACGCTGATGAGCGCGGTGCGTTCGGGTTCGCGGCGCAGTTCGGCGGTCGCCGCGTCCAGATCGAGACGTCCTGCCGAGTCGACGTCCAGGTAGACGGCTTCGGCGCCGAGGCTCTCCAGCCACTCCACGGTCTCGAGGATCGCAGGATGTTCGATCGTCGTCGTCAGCACCCGTGGGCGCGCAGGCTCCGTGAACGTTCCGTTGTTGCGGGAAAGGTAGAGGCCCTTGAGAGCGAAATTGTCCGCCTCGGTGCCTCCGGAGGTGAAGATCACCTCCGACGAGGTGGCCGCACCAACCGCGCGGGCAATTCCTTCGCGTGCTTCTTCGATGCGCATCCGCGCCGCCTGTCCGACCGCGTGCAGGGCCGAGGGATTGGCCCGACGGGCCAGCTCCTTCGTGTACACCTCGAGCACCTCGGCGGGCATCGGCGAGGTGGCTGCGTGATCGAGATAGATGGGCACCCTGCAATTTTAGGGCGTGAGCCAGGCTACGGCCAGGATCCGTGCGGCATCTCACCTGCGCAGCGGCACATCCGGACGAGTTGCCCGCCGGTGTGGCCGACTAAACTGGTCTCCGTGTTCACCGTTTTCACCATCGTCCTCTATGCCGCCACCGGCATCCTGACCCTGTGGTCGATCATCGAGACCATCCGCAACCGTCCGGCCGGCAAGGCCCTGCTCGGCGGTGCCGCTCTGCTTCTGCTGCTGCTCATCGTGCAGCTGATCATCTCGATTGCGACCTTCGGCTCCACGCATGATGTCGACCCGCTGCTCTACTTCGGCTACATCATCACGGCGATCATGGTCATGGCGCTGGCCGGGTTCTGGGCGTTTGCGGAACTGAGCCGCTGGGGGCCGGGTGTGCTGGCCGCGGCAGGACTGACGGTGATCGTGATGATCGAGAGATTGGACCAGATTTGGCAGTGACCAGGCGCAATCGGTTCGGCGGAGATTCCGCCGACGATGCGAACTCAGCAGACAGCGCGAACACGGCAGGCAATGCGAAGTCAGTGGGCGACGCGGACTCCTCGGCCGCCTCGGCGAGGGGAAAGACGGGACGGTCGCCGTTCTCGGCGATGCATACCGGACCGGGACGGGCGCTGACGGCGGTGTACGGGGTCTTCGCTCTCTCGGCCACGGCCCGGGCGGGCTACCAGCTCATCCGCGAATTCGATGTCGCGCCGATCGCGTACTCGCTGTCGGCGCTGGCCGCGGTGATCTACATCCTCGCCACGGTCTGCCTGGTCATCGGCAATCGCGTCTCACACCGGATCGCCGTCGCGGCCTGTGCGATCGAGTTCGTCGGCGTCATCGTCGTCGGCGTCCTCAGCCACACCCACCCCGAGGACTTCGCGAAGCCGTCCGTGTGGTCGAACTTCGGCAGCGGATACGGCTATATTCCGCTGCTCCTGCCGCTCATCGGCCTGTGGTGGCTGCTGCGCGTCGGCCGCCGCGCCAGCCGCGGATGACAAACAACGCGAACCGCGGCTGAGCGCGAGTCACTCCACCTTGGAGGACAGGACGTTCCAGTCGGTGGCGACGGCGGTGAGTTCGTCACCGGTCTTCATGAGCACATAGGGGTGCGCGGTGTCGACCTTGATGGTGTCGCCCTCTTTGTCGTTCGTCTTCACGGCTTCGACGGTGTCGCCGAGGTCGAGTGCGTAGTCCGACGGTGCCTTGATCGTCAGGGTGCAGCGCACCTCGCCCATTCCGATCGCGCCGTTCTCGGTGCTCAGGGTCATGTCCTCGAACTTGAGGTCCTCATAGGGCTTGCAGTCGACGTCGACCTTGTCGAAGCCGGAGTCCTTGTCCCGCAGGTCACCCAGATAGTCGCGGAATCCCTTGAATCCGCCTTCCTTGAGGCCCTCGGGACCCCCGGACTTCGCCTTGCCGTCGACGAGGAACGACGAGACGTCACCCGACGCGGTCGTCAGATCCTCGGAGAAGTCCTCCGGTCCCTTCTCCACGGCGCCGCTGTCATCGGCCATGAGGGTGGGCATCTGGTCGGTGGGGATATAGGACGCCGAACGCACGAGCGGATCGGTCGACGCCGATTCCCGCGTCACCAGCATCACCTGGGTCAGCTGCTTGTCCCCATCCGTGGACTTCTTGTCCGCGGTTCCGAAGGCGTAGAACCACATCGGATATTCGGTGAAGTTCGGGCTGCCGGCGACGACCTCGGTGAAGTTCGGTGCGCGCAGCTTCTGCTTCGCCTTGTCCGCGATCTGGATCTGCGCGCGGGTGTGGTCGATGAGCGGTGCCGCCTGGATCTTGTCGAGGTCGGAGCCCTTGTCGCCGAGGGTCTTGTCCAGCGATTCCGTGTAGTTCGTCATGAACTTCCCGGCCTCTCCGGCACGCACCGCCGTGCGCTCGTACGGAGTGGTGTCCGGGCTGCTGGGTTTGGCGATCGGCATGTTCGCACAGCCGCTGAGCACGAGTCCGGTGCCCAAGACGGAGGCCGTCACCGCGCGGAAGGACCGCCGGTTCCGCAGATCCCGTCGCCGAGGCGGCGCCTGGCCGGCCGTGTCCGGCTGCACTGTCGAGATCGGCTGGGTCGCCGGCCCCGGCTCGCCTTTGACCGTGCGGTCTGCGGCCGGTTCCCGGCCGCCGCGGCCAGAGCCGCTGCCGGGTCCGGGTCCGCTGTCGTTGCTGTCCGGTCCGCTGCCGCTGCTGTCGGGCCCGCTGCCGTTCGGGCGTCCGACGTCCTTCTTCGGCGGGCGGATGCGCGAGGCCCACCAGCGCATGAAGAAGAACACCGAGAATCCGGCGAGGATGATCGTGCCGGCAATGCCGAGCAGGCTGAGTGCGAATACGCCCTTGACGCGCATCTGGAGACTCACCGTCGTTCCGTCGAGACTGTCATCGGAGTTCGCAGGAGCGATGACGAGCACCTGCGGTTCGGCATCGAGGTCAAAGGTCTTCGCGACCGTCTTTCCCGTGTCCTGGCTGATCCACCAGTCGCGATCGGTGATATCGGCCTCCGGCTTCGCATCACCGGGAGTGAACCGGTGGGAGGCGGAGTTCGGGAACGACACATCACTGATCTGCTCCTGCGCCACCCCGTCGAGGTAGCTGTCGGCGTCGACCCCGCTGGCGGTGCCGACGAACAGCTCCGTGCCCTTCGAGTTCTTCGCCGTCACGGTCACGCTCGAACCCGAATAGGGCACGATCGCCTCGTCGAGAACGACGGCGTAGGCACCGTCCTTGACCTTGAAGGCCGGCGTCTCGGTGATCTCGTCGGTCCCGAC
Organism: Brevibacterium sp. MGP-B1; assembly: GCF_057766545.1. Classification (NCBI taxonomy): domain Bacteria; kingdom Bacillati; phylum Actinomycetota; class Actinomycetes; order Micrococcales; family Brevibacteriaceae; genus Brevibacterium; species Brevibacterium sp. MGP-B1. The sequence continues at coordinate 2,020,779 of NZ_CM173407.1, forward strand.
GACCGAGAGCGCAGAGATGACCAGTCCGGCGAGCGTGAGTGCCGCTACGCCGAAGAGGATGGCGGTGATGAGTCGGATTCGCTGGATCAGAACAGTGCCCTCATGAGTGCGGTCCGTGCCTTGGTCACGGCTGGGTCGTCGGCGCCGAGGACTTCGAAGAGATCGAGGACCCGCAGGCGCAGGGATTCCTTCTCATCGCCGGCGGTGGTGCGGATGAGAGAGATGAGTCGGTTGAAGGCGCTGCCGGCATTGCCGCTGACCACTTCGGCGTCGGCCGCGGCCTTCGCCGCCTCGACGTCTTTGGGGTCCGCATCGGCGGCGGCGATGAGATCGGCCGGTTCCTGGTCGATGAGGCGGCGGCCGAGGCCTGCCCGGGCGAGGCCGAACTTCGCCTCTTCATCGGCAGGAGAGTTCGCCAGCGCGGCCTTGAACAGGTTCTCGGCGGTGTCGAAGTCGCCCTTGGCGAGTGCCTCTTCGGCCTCCGGGTGGGCGGGGCCGGCCGGTTCGGGCTCGGCTCCCCCGACGGCTGCATGACCGGTCACACCGTTCTCACCGGCGAGCTTGAGCAGCTCGTCGAAGTACGCCTGGACCTGCGGCTCGGGCAGAGCAGTCTGGAACAGCGGCACGGGCTGCCCCTTGATGAGGGCGACGACCGTCGGGATCGACTGAACGCCGAAGGCCTGCTGCAGACGCGGGTTCGCATCGACGTCGACCTTGGCCAGGACCAGACGTCCCCCGTAGGAGGTGACGACGCGTTCGAGGATCGGCGAGAGCTGTTTGCAGGGTTCGCACCATTCGGCCCACAGGTCGATGACGACGGGCACGCGGTCGGAGATCGCCACCAGGCTGGTGAAGGTCGATTCGTCGACGTCGAAGACCAGTCCCGGAACGGCGACCGCATTCGGGTCCCCACCGGCCTGGCCGCCGGCAGCACCGGCAGCTCCGGCTCCCGCACCGGCGGCGTGACCGCCCTGACCGGTCTGACCGGCCTGTTCGGCGGGCATGTTCTTGCTGCGCACCGCCGACAGGTCGAGTCCCTGATTGGGCTGCGTGCTCTCCTGCGAGGGATCCATTGACACGTGGTCTCCTTTGTGACGCGGTCGGTGGGCTCGGCGCAAACCGTGACGCACCTGGTCCTTGCTTATCCAACAGAACGTATCAACACCGGTGCGCCCACGACTATTTCCTCAGCCGTCAGGGAAGGAACACCACGGTGCCGACCCTTCCGCCTCAGCCTGCTTCGGCTCCGGCGAGAGTCTCGAGACCGCCGATGAGCTTGACCTTGCCGTCCTTGGGAACGAGGAAGGTGAGCACCTGGGTGGTCTTCGTCGTCACCGGTTCCTTGGTCGTCGCGGAACCGACGAGTTCCTTCTGCGGCGACGACAGCGACAGGGTGCCGGTGCGACCTTCCTTCGACTCGGGGCTGATCGTCGACTCGGCGTCGATGACTCCGGTGACGATAGCGGCGTCCCCGGCGGTGCCCTGGGCGACGAGCTCCTTGCCCGGAGTGTACTTGTACTTCACCTCGGCCTTGCCTTCTTCGGCACTGGCCTTCTGGTCCTTCTGGTTCTTCCAGATGGACTTCGAGAAGTCATCGGACTCGAACTTCTTCGCCTCCTTCGAGTCCGCTCCGCTGCCGAGGGCCTTCGCATAGTCGGCGACGGCCTTCTCCGGAGTGGTGACGAAGTCCTTGGATCCGGGTTCGAGCATCTTCGCGCCCTGACGTGAGTCGGGCAGCTCAGGCAGCTTCGTGCCGGCCGTCAGCTGGGTCTGCGACCACAGCTTGTAATTGCTGCGCGGATCCTCCTGGGTCAGCACGAGCAGCTGCGAATTCCCTCCGGCGGAGGTGATCAGGCTGGTCACGCGCGGCCAGGCATCGGTGGCCGAGGTGTAGTTGGCGACGATCTCTTCGCTGGCCACCTCCGGCGCCATCTTCTGGTCTTCGACGTCGTCTTTCACCTTGTACAGGTCTTCACGCTGTTTGAGCGCGGGACCGGCGGCACGTTCGGCCAGTGCCTTCTTGTCGGTCTTCTTGTCCGCGGCCTTGACGTCGGCGGCCACGGAGTCGAGGATCCGCTTGGCCTGGTCGTCGGTGACTCCCGCGGCCGCGGAGCTCGGAGCTTCGGAGGGCTCGGGCTTCGGCAGCTCTTCAGGCCCGCAGGCGCTCAGGGCGAGCACGGGGACGACGGCGAAGGCGGTGCCGTATTCGGCGAGCTTGCGGCGGCGCTCCTGGCGCGCCTTGCGGCGGTTCGCTTCCTTCTTCGAATTGTTCGCGCCGAGGAAGAGGAGGACGACGCCGCCGATGAAGAGGACACCGCCGATGATCATCAGCGGGAGCGCCCAGGGAGTCTCGGCATGGTTGGGCCAGGTGAGGGTCACGGATTTGACGGCTCCGGCTTCGCCGTCACCGGCGATGAGGAATCCGGTGCGGTTGGCATCGTCGTTCCACTCCAGTTCCACCGAATCGGTGCCAGTGACTTCCGACTGCCACAGATCGGCCCCGGCGGGATTGGGAACCTTGCCCTCACCATCGGTCGCCTTGGTCGTGAGCTTGCCGCCTTCGGCGAGTCCGGTGACGCGGTCATAGGCGGACTGTCCCGCCCAGGCTTCGACGTTCTCGATCGGAGCTTGGGCGATCGTGAGGTCACCGCTGCCCTTGACCGTGAGTGTGGTCGGGGTTTCGTAGAGGTTGAGCATTCCGGGGTCGACGATGACCGCCGGTTTGTCGGCGTCGATCTGTGCGGTGGCAGTGATCGTATCCTCCGGCGCCCACAGGGTCTTCTGCAGGATGCCGAGGCCACCGACGACGACACCCACCACCATGAGAATCACAGCGAATGTGTAACGCACGTGCGAACCTTCCCTCAGCCGAGCAAAAATGGCACCCCTGGTACGGGGACTCTCCAAGTTTAAGTCACATCCCGGACATCGCCTTTGTGCGCACGCTCAGTGTGTGTCGACGTTCACACGTCCAAGCCGCGCAGCGGCGCCGATTGCACCCCGGAATGTCCCGTTCCCTGCCGTCTGCCCTAAGCTGGGCGGGTGAGCAACAACAGAATTGTGTGGATCGACTGCGAAATGACCGGCCTCGACGAGGTGCGGGACGAACTCATCGAGGTGGCTGCGATCGTCACCGACTTCGAGCTCAACCCCCTCGACGACGGAATCGACATCGTCATCAAGCCCTCGGCGGATGCACGGGCGAACATGAATGAATTCGTCACGAACATGCACACCACCTCGGGTCTGATCACCGAACTCGATGCGGGCGCCACCGTCGCCGAGGCGCAGACCCGGGTCCTCGAATACGTGAAGAAACATGTCCCCGAGGCCGGCAAGGCACCGCTGGGAGGGAACTCGGTCGGCACCGACAAGGTGTTCCTCACCAAACAGATGCCCGAACTCGTCGAGCACCTGCACTACCGGATCATCGACGTCTCCTCGATCAAGGAACTGTCCAAGCAGTGGTTCCCACGCGCCTACTTCCAGGCACCGGCCAAGCACGGCGGCCACCGCGCGCTCGGAGACATCATCGACTCGATCATCGAGCTCCAGTACTACCGGAAGGCCGTGTTCTCCGCCGAGGGGCCGAGTTCCGATGAGGCGAAATCGATTGCCGCCGAGGTGGCCGAGGCCTACCCGAAGGCGACCGACGAGGACTGACCGCCGCCTGCCGAGGCGATCGTGAGCACAGCCCGGTTCCGCAGCTGCGGAACCGGGCTGTTCATTCTCTGAGACCAGCCGGGTCTGAACCCGAGCAATCGATATGATGGTTTCATCATGCCATTGAATCAGCTTCAGCGACCCCTGTACGAAGTCAAGGCGAACCTCTTCAAGGGCCTCGCCCACCCCTTCCGCATCCGCATCCTCGAGCTGCTGTCCGGCAACGACGAGGTCAGTGTGGCCGATCTGCAGGCCGAGACTGCGCTCGAGGCCTCGCACCTCTCGCAGCATCTCGCGGTGCTGCGGCGCCACCGTCTCGTCGAATCCGAACGTCGGGCCAGCCATGTCTACTACCGCCTCGCCGACCGGCGCACCGCCGAGCTGCTCGCGGTGGCCAGGAGCCTGCTGCTGACGATGCTCGAAGACGATGAGCAGCGACTCGCCGAAGCCCGTTCGCTGCCGAAGATCCCGGGCGCGGATACCGCATGAGCCCGACATCGCTGCTGCGCCGCACCCGGTCTCTGCTGCCGTCGGTCGCCGACTACCGTGAGACCCGCCGCTCCTGGCCGAAGGACCTCCTCGCCGGTGCCACCGTCGGCATCGTCGCCCTGCCCCTCGCTCTGGGCTTCGGAGTCAGCTCCGGGCTCACTGCCGAACAGGGACTCATCACCGCAATCGTCGCGGGCTTCCTCGCCGCGGTCTTCGGCGGATCCCACCTGCAGATCTCCGGTCCCACCGGTGCCATGGCCGTCGTCCTCGTGCCGATCGTCGCCAGCCACGGCGCCGAGGCCGTCATCGCCGTCACCCTCATCGCCGGACTCATCGTCGTCGTGGCCGGACTGCTGCGGCTCGGCCGGACGGTGTCCTTCATCCCCTGGCCGGTCATCGAAGGCTTCACCGTCGGCATCGCTGCGATCATCTTCCTCCAACAGGCGCCGTTCGTAACGACCCCCGATGATCTGGCTCCGGGCGAGGTGAGCACGAATGCCTTGGCCGCCGCCGTGCAGCTCGTTTCGTCGGCGGACTGGTCGTATCTGCCGTATTCGCTGGGCGCGGTCGCGATCGTCGCCGTCTGCATGCTGCTGGCTCCGAAGATCCATGAGTCGATTCCCGGATCCCTCGTCGGCATCATCGTCGTCACCGTGCTCGCCGGAATCGTGCCCAATCCCCTGGCCACGATCGAAGAGATCCCGCAGTCGCTTCCGACCCCCAGTCTGCCGGCCATCGACCCGGCCGTCCTGCCGACCCTGCTGCCGGCGGCGGGCACGATCGCCGCGCTCGCGGCCATCGAGTCGCTGCTTTCGGCCAGGGTCGCCTCGTCGATGTCCGATGCCGGCGCCTACCAGCCCGACCGTGAGCTCGTCGGTCAGGGCGTCGCCTCGATCGGTTCGTCGCTCTTCGGCGGCATCCCTGCCACCGGTGCCATCGCGCGCACCTCCGTGAACATCCGTGCCGGCGGGCGCACGCGCCTGGCCTCGATCGTCCACGCGGCCGTGCTGCTGCTCATCGTGCTGGTGGCTGCGGGACCGGTGAGTCGGATTCCGTTGGCGGCCCTCGGCGGAGTCCTCTTCGTCACGGCGGTGCGGATGATCGATCTCAAGACGATGCGGTCGATTCTGCGCTCGACGAAGTCCGACGCCTTCGGGTTCGTCATCACCGCGCTCATCACCGTCTCCTTCGACCTCATCGTCGCCGTGGGCATCGGTGTCGTCGCTGCTGCGGTCTTCGCTCTGCGGAAGCTGTCCTCGACCACCTCGGTGCGCATCGAAAGACTCTCGGAATCAGAGTCCGCGGATCCAGATGATGAGAGGATCGCGATCGTCCACTTCCACGGACCGCTGTTCTTCGCCTCCGCCGATCGCATCTCCGATGAGGTCCTGGGGCTGCGGGGAGTCGAGGTCGTCGTGCTGCGGATGTCCCAGCTCGAACTCGTCGACGCCACCGGAGCCCACATCCTCACCGATATGGTCACAGCCTTCGAACGCCGCGGGATCACGGTGCTCATCAAGGGCGTCAGAGACAGCCAGGCCGGGCTGTTCGAACAGGTCGGGGTGCTCGCCGCGCTGCGTCACCACAAGCATCTCTTCGATGAGCTTCCGGCTGCCCTCGCCCATGCCCGCTCGCATGTGGAGCGGGCACGGCAGAGCTGAGCGTTCCTCAGCCGGCCTTCTTCTCGGGACGGGCGAAGATGTTCGACGGGAAGGCACCTGACTTCGCGATGACGCGCAGCAGGTCCCGGCTCGGCGAGAGCAGCGATTCGATCGTCTGGTCGTCAAGGACCGACCACGCGGCCGCAACGGTGCCGTCGGTGAGGGCTTCGACCTGTTCCTTCAGGTCACGTCCCGCCTCGGTGATGGTGGGGAGGTCGTGTCCGCGGTCGTCCTTGTCCACGGTGATCAGCCCCGCCTCGGCGAGCCTGGACTGCGCGGTCCGCCATTCCTCATCCGTGTAGCCGCGGGTCTTCTGTGCCGCTCGCGGGCGGAATCCGGCACCGGTCGCAACGTCGAGCATAAGGGCGTCGATTCCGGGCACACCGGCGGTGACGAGGGAGGCGACATGGCCGTCGCCGCGGAATTCGCGGGCCACGGTCGCCACGTCCCACATCTTCTCGAATGCGGTGGCCGCCTCATGGCCGCCGATGACGTCGGCGGTGGCCGCGGCCAGGGTGCGGCCGGAGAAGTCCATGGCGGCGAGCACGGGTGCCAGCGTCTCCGTCATCTGGGTGGCCGCCTCGGTGAGCAGGGCGATGTCGTCACGGTCACCGAAGAGTTCGGCCATGTACGCGCTCACGGCGTCGAAGCGGGCCTGGACCATCTGCTCCGGACTCACCGTCTCCCACAGGCGCGGCAGCATTCCGGCGACGAAATTCGGGGAGTAGTTGTAGTACGCGGCGGACACGACTCCGGGATTCACCCGTCCCAGCGGGGCCGAACGGGCGGCCATATTGCCTTCGACTCCGGGTTCGAGTCCGTACTCGGCGTACTCGGCGCCGACCGTCTGTGAGAAGTAGATCGACGAGTGGAAGGAGTTGATGCGGGCCGAGACAGTTCTGATGTTCTGTGTGCGCTGGGATTCCATATCGTCATCCTATGGGCGGTCCCGCCCCAGGTAAATGGTTCTGCGCGTGCATCGTCGCCGCTCTGATCGGCGCAGGAGATTAGCGCAGTCCCATAGGACCTAAATCGCTTGCCCCTCCCCCGAGGCGGCCGGACTTCCGCGTCGATCCGCGCACCGGCGCGCCCCTCCGGTCGTGTCCATTTGCCGCGTCAGGACCCGGTGCTACGGTCTGAGCATTGAGTGAAACGGACCGTTTGCGACCACGGCATCGTCCCGGTCGGAAGCCGATCCCGCCAACCGCATCAGCACAGCATCCGGCTTGGAGGTCAGATGAGGATCGCACTGTTCGCCACCTGCATCGTCGATGCGATGTATCCCGAGGTTGCGCAGGCAACCGTGAGAATTCTGCGCCGACTCGGCCATGAGGTGATCTTCCCCGAAGGCCAGTCGTGCTGCGGGCAGATGCACATCAACTCCGGCAAGTTCGCGCAGGCCGAACCGGTCATCGCCAATCACGTCCGCGCCTTCACGAGCACCGAATGGGATGTCGCCGTCGCCCCGTCCGCTTCCTGCGTGGCCTCGCTCGGCCACCAGCAGCCGATGGTCGCCACCCGAGTGGGCAATGATGCCTTGGCTTCCGAGGCCGCCGAGGTGGCCGGCCGCACCTATGAGCTCACCCAGTTCCTCACCGACGTCCAAGGCGTCACGGATGCTGCGGCCGATCTCGGTTCCTATTTCCCGCACCGTGTGACGTATCACCCGTCGTGCCACGGAATGCGGCTGCTGCGCCTCGGCGATCGGCAGTCCTCCCTCGTCCGGTCCGTCGAGGGCATCGACTTCGTCGAACTGCCTCTGGCCGATTCCTGCTGCGGCTTCGGCGGCACTTTCTCCGTGAAGAACCCGGAGGTGTCCTCGGCGATGCTCGCCGACAAGGTGCGCACGATCCAGGCGACCGAAGCCGATGTCTGCACCGGCGGCGATGCCTCCTGTCTGCTGCACATCGGCGGGGGCATGTCGCGGTTCGAACGCACCGGAAGCTTCGACGGCGCCCCGGACGTCACCGCCGTCCACGTCAAGGAGACGAGTTCGACCGATGAGCGGGGGCACACGACCGAGACGCTGACGACGGTCGTCGGTGCCGACGATGACGACCACCTCACCCCAGGCCATCGGGGCACCTCTCCGGCCGAACCGAGCCGCACCCAATCCGGGTTCCGCGTCGGTCAGGCCGCGGTCCATCTGGCCCGGATCCTCGCGTCGACGAAGGAGGACCCGCTGCGGGTGCCGAGCGAAGGAGCAGAAGTGAGCGGAGGGAGCCTGCGATGACCTTTCTGGGAATGCCGCTGCTGCCGTCGAAGCGACGCAGCGATCTGCCCGGCGGGCAGGGCAACATCATCGAAGCCGAGGCCTTTCCCGAGGTCTCGCACGAACATCTGAGCAACCAGCAGCTGCGCAACAACATCGGCCACGCCACCTCGACGATTCGGTCCAAGCGCGCCGAGGTCGTCTCCGAGCTCGACGACTGGGAAGCCCTGCGCGACGCCGGTGAGGCCACGAAGAACGAAGTGATGGCGAACCTGCCCGAGTACCTCGCACAGTTCGAAGAGGCATTCACCGCCGCCGGCGGCATCATCCACTGGGCCCGCGATGCCGATGAAGCCAATGCCATCGTCACCGAACTCGTCGAGGACAATGCGCCGGTGCTCGAGACCGGTCGTCGCGAGGTCATCAAGGTCAAGTCGATGGCCACCCAGGAGATCGGTCTCAACGAGCACCTCGAGGCCGAAGGCATCGATGCGTTCGAGACGGATCTGGCCGAACTCATCGTCCAGCTCGGCGAGGACAAACCCAGCCACATCCTCGTTCCCGCCATCCACCGCAACAGGGATGAGATCCGTGAGATCTTCATGGACAAGATGCCCGACGCAGGGGAGCTGACGAATGAACCGGCCGTCCTCGCCGAGGCGGCCCGTCGACACCTGCGCCACAAATTCCTCACCACGAAGGTCGCGATCTCCGGAGCGAACTTCGGCATCGCGGAGACCGGCACCCTCGGTGTGGTGGAGTCCGAGGGCAACGGACGCATGTGCCTGACCCTGCCGGAGACGCTCATCACCGTCATGGGCATCGAGAAGCTGCTGCCGCGGTTCGCCGATCTCGAGGTGTTCCTGCAGCTGCTGCCGCGGTCGTCCACCGGTGAGCGGATGAACCCGTACACCTCGTTCTGGACGGGTCGGTCCGAAGGCGACGGTCCGCAGAACGTCCACCTCGTCCTCCTCGACAACGGACGCACCAGGGCCCTGGCCGATGAACACGGGCGCACCGCGCTCAACTGCATCCGCTGCTCGGCCTGCATGAATGTCTGCCCCGTCTACGAACGCACCGGCGGCCACGCCTACGGCTCGACGTACCCGGGGCCGATCGGAGCGATCCTGTCCCCGCTGCTCACGGGAGTCGAAGAGCAGGGCAACGGTTCGCTGCCGTACGCGTCGAGCCTGTGCGGCGCCTGCTACGACGTGTGCCCGGTGAAGATCAACATCCCGGAGATCCTCGTCCATCTGCGGAGCGAAGACGTCAAGGCCAACCACTCCCCCGTGTCCTCCCAGCTCGACGCCGCCCTCACCGGTGCGTCGTGGATGATGGGCGACGGGAAGCGGATGGCCGCGGCGGAGAAGGGACTGCCTCTCGCGCACAAGGTCACCGGCGGTGAGCAGATCAACGCCCTGCCCGGAATCGCCGGCGCCTGGACCTCGAGCCGGGACATCCCGGCCCTGCCCGAGAAGAGCTTCCGACAGCTGTGGGCCGAAGAGGAAGCAGACAACCGCGACGAGGAGGGACAGTGATGACCGATACTGCCCGCGAGGAGATCCTCGCCCGCATCAGCGAAGCACTCGGTCGCCGCGGCGGCGGGGAATACGTGTCGTCGTCACCGCGGACGGCGGTACCGGGCACCGGCGGCACGGCACATGCAGTATCCGGTGGGGTCGCCTCGGCGAACACTGCCGCCACGGCCGCCGACGCCGGATACCACCATGAGGGCACGCACACGGGAGAGGACCTCGTCGAGCTGCTCATCGACCGCCTCGTCGACTACAAAGCCAACGTCCACCGCGCCGACGGCGACCCGAGCGCGACGATCGCCGAACTCATCGGCGACCATTCCTCGGTCGTCGTCCCCCGCGGTCTCGACTCGTCCTGGCTGGCGGGGTACTCCGGTGAGGTGCGGGTCGATGTACCGGGTGAGGAGCTCAGCGTCGACGAACTGGACGCTCAGGGGGCGGTGGTGACCGCCTCGGCGGTGGCGATCGCACAGACGGGCACCATCGTCCTCGACGGATCGGAGGAGTGCGGGCGGAGGGCGATCACGCTGGTGCCCGACCATCATGTGTGCATCGTCCGGACGGACGACATCGTCGACATCGTCCCCGAGGGAATCGCCCGGCTCGACGCGCACGCGCCGCTGACGTTCATCTCCGGGCCCTCGGCCACGAGCGATATCGAGCTCAGCCGGGTCGAAGGAGTGCACGGACCGCGCACCCTCGACGTCATCATCCTCAACGGATGAGCGCAGCGAGGTCCTTCGACTCTGCCGAGCCGGCGAGCGCACTCGGACCGGCGAATGCGCACGGACCGTCGAGTGCGGAACAATGGAACCCATGACCACGGCGCAGACCCTTCAGTACCCGCGGCCGGATGACCGGCCTCGTCGTCGCAGTCGGCGGACGACGTTCATCGTCTCCGCGGTCGTCATCGTCCTCACCCTCATCGTCGGCAGTGTCGCGGCCGACCGCATCGTCGACTACACCACGGAGCAGCGCATCGCCGACGGGCTTGCCGACTACGGTGAAGCCGAGGTCTCCGTCGAAGGCTTCCCCATCCTCACGCAGCTGGCTTCCAGAGAGCTGAACTCGGTGCACGTCACCGCCGATGAGGCCACCTATGAGGGCGTCGACTTCACCGATGTCGATGCGAAGCTCTATGACGTTCCCACCGGCGGGTCGAAGCCGATCGGCACCGTCGACGGCACTGCGGTGCTCCCCCACTCGACCCTCGACGAGCTCGCCGCCGAACACGCGAACCTGCCCGAGGGGATGTCGTTCACAACCGTCGACGGTGAGCTCTTCCTCAAGGGATCGATGCTCGGTCAGGATCTGCTTGTGGGCATCGACCCGAAGGCCGACAGCAGGCGGGCCGTCGTCGACGCGACGACGATCAAACTGGGTTCGACGGAGTTCTCCCTCGATCGCCTGCCTGGCTTCCTCACCTCGGAGATCTCCGATATCGTCATCGATCTCGACTTCCTGCCCGCCGGACTCGAGCTCACCGACATCACCGCCACCGACTCGGGACTGCAGGTCCGCCTCCACGGATCCGGAGTCAGCCTGCTATAGACGAACCCAACAGAACCTGCGTGAAGATTCGGGTTCGCGGAAGCTCCGGCACCGACTTATGAGAGGACTCAATGATGAGCATGATCACTCCCGCACGCGAACGCGTCGCCTCCGAACTCACCGAGCTGTCGACATTGACCGACTCCGATCGTCCTGGTTGGACGAGGCGCGCCCTGAGCGAATTCGACGTTTCGGGTCGCGAATTCGCCCGCAGACTCATGCGACAGTCCGGGATGGACACCCGCATCGACGGCGCCGGCAATGTCATCGGAGTGCTGCCCGGCCGCCTCGGTGGTCGTCAGATCATGCTCGGATCGCATACCGACACCGTCGACGGAGGCGGGCGTTTCGATGGGATCATCGGAGTGCTCGGCGCAATCGAGGCAGTGCGGCTCATTCGGGAGCACGACATCCGCGTCGATCACGATCTTGTGGTCGTGGTGTTCTTCAACGAGGAGCCCAATGACTTCGGCCTCTTCTGCGTCGGTTCCCGAGCGATGACCGGTCAGGTCGACCGTCAGACCTTAGCCATGACGGATCCCACCGGACGTTCTCTGGCAGACGCACTGCCTGATTCCCGCATCGACCCCGACGATTTCCTCTCCGCCGCCTACGATTTCAATCCGGTCACGGCCTTCCTCGAACTCCACGTCGAGCAGGGCCCAGAGCTCGAACGGGCGGGTCGGCAGATCGGCGTCGTCGAGACCATCACTGGGATCAACCACTTCCGGGCCCTCTTCACCGGCCGCCAGGACCATGCGGGTACGACTCCGATGGACGTGCGGGCCGATGCCGGCTGCGCGGCGGCTGGAACGGTGCTCGCCGTAGAATCGATCGCCGAGTCCGGATTGAATACTCGAGGCACCAGCGGACAGATCAGCTTCACTCCCGAGGCAGTCAACGTCGTTTCGCAGATCGCAAGCTTCGAAGGAGAGTTCCGAGGCCCCGAAGGCTCCTGGCTCAACGAAGCTCAGCGCCGCCTCACTGCGGCGGCGGGGAACGAGGCCGAGAAGCGCGGAGTCGAGGTCGAAATCGAATGGACCACCGATGATGCGCCGGTCCCCCTGCATGAGCCGATCACTTCCACAATCACCGAGGTGGCCGACGATTTCGGTCTCACGCGCGCAACCATGTTCTCGGGTGCCGGTCATGATGCTGGAATCATCGCCGCAAAGACCCAGGTGGGAATGATCTTCGTTCCGTCTGCCGACGGCCGCAGCCATTGTCCCGAAGAGTTCACCGACTATGCCGACATCATGCCCGGCATCTCTGTCCTGCTCGAAACCATTCTGCGCATCGACCGCCGCAGTCGCGGCTGACCGCGGGGGCGGGTAATGTTCCGGTCGTGACGACTCCCATTCCCGCCGAGACCGCCGACGATGCCCGCCGCTACCGCCCCGATCCGACCGTCCTCACCGCACTGACCTCACCGAGGCTGCTCACCCGTGAGGTCCTGGCCGGGCTCGTCGTGGGGCTGGCCCTCATTCCCGAGGCGATCGCGTTCTCGATCATCGCCGGGGTCGATCCGAAGGTCGGGCTGTTCTCCGCGTTCATCATGGCTACCTCGATCGCGTTCCTCGGCGGGCGCCCGGCCATGATCTCCGCGGCGACGGGAGCGGTGGCGCTTGTCATCGCCCCCGTCGCCCGTGAGCACGGGATGGACATGTTCATCGCCACAGTCATGCTCGCCGGTGTGTTCCAGATCCTGCTGGCCGTGGCCGGAGTCGCGAAGCTCATCCGGTTCATCCCCCGCAGCGTTATGGTCGGCTTCGTCAACGCCCTGTCGATCCTCGTCTTCGCAGCACAGGTCCCGCACGTCATCGGAGTGCCGTGGATGGTCTACCCGCTGCTGGCCATCGCCATCGTCGTGCTCGTGTTCATGCCGAAGCTGACGAAGATCGTGCCGGCACCGCTGATCACGATCGTGATCATCACCGGCATCGTCGTCGTGTTCGCCATCGATGTCCCCACCGTCAGCGACCAGGGCGAACTGCCGCGCAGCCTGCCCGAACTCTTCATCCCGCACGTGCCGCTGACCTGGCAGACCTTCACGACGATCGCACCCTACTCGCTGGCCATGGCACTGGTCGGGCTGATGGAGTCGCTCATGACGGCCAAGCTCGTCGACGAGCTCACCGACACGCACTCGAACAAGACCCGTGAGTCCTGGGGTCAAGGGGCTGCGAACATGATCTCCGGACTCTTCGGCGGGATGGGCGGCTGCGCGATGATCGGACAGACGATGATCAATGTCCGCGCCTCGGGGGCGAGGACTCGGATCTCGACGTTCATGGCCGGAGCGTTCCTGCTCATCCTCGTCGTCGTGCTCGGCGATATCGTCGGCATGATCCCGATGGTCGCACTCGCTGCAATCATGATGATGGTCTGCGTCGACACCTTCGACTGGCATTCGATCCGCCCGTCGACGCTTAAGATGCTGCCGAAGTCCGAGAGCTTCGTCATGATCGCCACCGTCGCCGTCGTCGTCGCCACCGGCAACCTGGCCATCGGCGTCGTCGTCGGAGTGTTCGTGGCCAGTGTGCTCTTCGTTCGGAGGGTCGCCCACTTCGTCACCGTCGAGCGCACGGTCACCGAGGCGGTCGCCCGGTATGTGGTCCGCGGCGAGCTCTTCTTCGCCTCCTCGAATGACCTCACCACTCAGTTCCGATACACACATGATCCCGATCAGGTCGTCATCGATATGACGGAATCGCATGTCTGGGATGCGTCGACAGTGGCCGCCCTCGATGCGATCGTGACGAAGTACGAAGCACTGGGCACGAGTGTGGAGATCACCGGAATGAACGCGTACACCGAGACTCTGCATACGCGGCTCTCCGGCGGGCTGGGATAACTGCCCGGTGAAGTCGGGCAGACGCGCGATCCGCTGAGGTAGACTGTCCGCAATGTCACAGTCAGCCCCGGATGCCGCCTTCTGCCCGAAAGTGTGGGTTCTTCCGCACTCGGGCACCAACGGCTACATCACCACTTGGGGCGAAATGCAGTCAGGCACACAGCCGTTCACGCGCGGAGATCATCCGCTCCGACCCCTGGTGTGATTCTCCGACAGATTTCATCGGCCGAGCCGGCGACGTCCGCTCGAATCACGCGCGGACGCTCAGCGTCGACGAACTGAGCACTGTCTGCACATCCACTCTTCGGGTCGAGCCATCTTCTCTGCCGACCACGAACAGGATCACTGTGACCATCACTTCTGCAATCGCTTCGCCATCCGCCTCACCGACCCCTCTGGGACAGCGCTTGTTCCAGGCGCTCCGCAGCGACACCGTCGGCGGCGCCCTTCTCCTCATCGCCGCATCTGCCGCTCTGATCTGGGCGAACTCACCGGCATCGGCCGGATACTTCGCACTTCGCGATATCGAGTTCGGTTTTGAACCCTGGCATCTGCAGCTGAGCATCGGGCAATGGGCCGCCGACGGACTGCTCGCAATCTTCTTCTTCCTCGTCGGCATCGAGCTCAAGGCCGAATTCACCCGCGGTGACCTGCGTCGGCTCCGCACCGCCGTCGTCCCGATCACCGCGGCGGCCGGCGGCGTCCTCGTCCCCGCCCTCCTCTGCGCGGCCTTCCTGCTCACCCGCCCGGAGCTGCTGCGCGGCTGGGCCATCCCCACGGCAACCGACATCGCCTTCGCCGTCGCCGTCCTCGCGATCGTCGGCTCCCACCTGCCGAAAGCGCTGCGCCTCTTCCTGCTGACCCTGGCCGCGGTCGACGACCTGTTGGCGATCACCATCATCGCGATCTTCTATACCGAGTCCATCGCGGTTCTCCCCCTTGTCGCGGCGCTCGGAATCGTCATCGTCTACGGGCTCATCGCGAGCCGTTTCCGTCGCTTCTTCGTCGACCGTACCTGGGCCGCGTGGGTCATCCTCCTCCCCCTCGGACTCGCCGCCTGGGCGTTCATGCACGCTTCCGGCGTCCACGCGACCATCGCCGGAGTGCTGCTGGGCTTCACGATTCCCGCCGTCGTCGGTCGTGGTTCGAACCGCGCGATCGGCACCGACCACTGTGCCTCCAGCGACCTCGATCCGGATGCCGACAGTAGGTCCGGAATCGACCTTGCCGAGGCGCTCGAACACCGCCTTCGACCGGTGTCGGCCGGTTTCGCCGTCCCGGTCTTCGCGTTCTTCGCCGCCGGTGTCGATATCGGCGGAACCCACGGTCTGGCCTCGGCGTTCTCCCACCCGTTGACCTACGGGATCGTGACGGCACTGATCGTGGGCAAGCCTGTCGGCATCCTCGTCTCCACCTGGTTGGTCACCCGGTTCACCGGTGGGTTGAATCCTGGTCTGCGTTGGGCCGACCTCACCGGCATCGGGCTGCTTGCCGGCATCGGCTTCACCGTCTCGCTCCTCGTCGCCGAGCTCAGCTTCACCGCCGGTTCGGTCGAACACGATGTGGCGAAGGTCGCCGTTCTCAGTGCCTCTCTGTTCTCGGCCGTATTCGCCGCGCTCATCCTCGCTGTGAGGAATGCCCACTATCGTCGACTGCTTCAGGAGCGAAAGCAGTCCGCCTCAGGCGTATAAGGAAGACGGTCACGGGCATGTGGTCCGTCGGTGACCAGCGAATCCGCACCGGGCGATTGCCAGTTCCGTCACAGACAGCCGCACTAGGCTTCGAATCGTCCGTGTTCATCCCCACGATCAGCATCGACAGTGTATTCGACCAACTGAGAAGGACCGTGCCATGGCATTCGACAAATTCCTCGACAAGGCCAAGAACCTCGCCAACGATCCCAAGATCAAGGACAAGCTCAATTCTGACAAAGCTGAGAAGGTCACCGACTCGGTCCTCGACAAGGCCGCCGGTGTCGCTGACTCCCTGACCGGAGGCAAGCACTCGGACAAGATCAAGAAGGCCCGGGACGCCGCCGACAATGCCATCGGCAATGACCGTGATCAGACCGGTGGAGCGAATCGCAGCGACGATCAGCCCGGCGGTGCGAACCGCGGCGACGACGTTCGTGGGAACGATGTCCGCGGAGATGATCGTGGCGACAACGGTCTCGACGGCGGCAACGGACCTGCCGGAAACCGCTGATCATCTGCGTCACCTGATCGAGCCCCTGCCGACTGCGGCAGGGGCTCGATCTCTGTTCGGCGGTCTTAAGCGGACGCAGCGGTGCGGCTGACGGTGCGGCCAGCAGGGTCAGATATGCGACTGTGCAGACAATCCTGGCTCAGGAATCGATGTCCGGGGCCGGCACACCCTTCGGATCGGCGTCGATCGTGATCCGCACTGCGTCGATGACAGCACGATCGTGCAGGAGATCCTCGGCCGGTACAGTCCACGAGTCCCCCGTCTTCTCTCCGCATGACTCGCCACGGGGAGAGAAGACCTCACAGTCGACGGCAGAGATCGGTGCCGCGGACTCGATGACGAGGTCTCCTCGGTCCAAGGGACGGACATACACGACGACGCCATTGTCCTGATCGCCGTTCATGTCTGCTGCAGGCACCGCTGCCCCCGCCACCTCGTAGTTGAGGACCCCTCGATGAGCTCCTGCAGTGAGCCTGTCTGTGGAGAATCCGATATCGACGGAATGCAGCTCTTCCTCGATAGTCGCCTCGGCGGGAGCCGAATCGATGGTTCCCTGCGGATTCGAATAGCGCGCACGCAGGTACGGCGGCAGCAGAGACTCGGAGTCGGGCAGGCGGAATCCGTCATGGATGTCACCACCGAATCCCCATGCTGTCTCCAGCGCCAGCTCGAGTTTCGTATCCATCCGCACCGAGTAGCTGCCATCGGCGGCGATGCTGACCGTGTGCTCAGCAGTCTTGTCTCGCAGCGGGTTCGGCGCTGCATCCACTCCGCCGGGCGCTGCGATCACAGTCGTGATCACCGCAGTCACGGCGATCGCCGCCATAATGGAGAACGCTCCCCGGGTTCCGAATCCTCTCTTCGTCTCGCTCATCACTGCCTCTCCTCTGCAGGGATCGGGGATACTGTCATTCCCGTGGGAGGAGTGAAGGCGATGATTTCATGACTGTCCGTCAGGGACTCCCGCCAGAGCATATGGGTTCCGTCTTCGGCCGCGTCGCCGCTGTTGATCGCATCGCTGTCATCGACTCGCGAGAATGCCTCAGCGTCACACCCGTCACCAAGATCGAAGTCGACGTTGTCGGCCGGACAGTACACCGGCCCGTCGGTGTCGATGTCCAAAGTGTGCGTCGTCTGTGTGCGCTGACCATTCCCGATCACGGGGACGGGCACGGCGAAGAATTCCTCGCCGGCCACGGTGATGAACACATCGTCGAGGACGTATTCGAGCTCGACGACATGACGGCCTTCGCTCCACGGCACGGCCTTTCCGTCGGAATCCTGCGGGGTGAACTCGAAGAGAACCCGCGGGTGGTCGAAGCCCTCCTGCTTCGTCTCTTCGACGTCGATGTGCAGCTCTCCGAGGGACTTCGGTGAGTCCTGAGTCGAGCCGTCGGCTGTGCTCAGCTCGACCGCGCTCAACGACGACAGCTTCGGCATCATCGCCAGCCTGTTGCCGGTCCGTGGATCTCTGCCCACGCCGACATCACTGATCCACAGACCGACCGGTTTTCCGCCTTCAGGCGGGCTCTCGAAGATCAGCCTTTGGCGGATCTGCACGGTCCCGTCTCTGTTCGGGTCCACCTCGGTGATGGTCTCCTGCGGGGTCAGCGCATGCTCGGGCAGACTGTTGGTCTCAGGGTGGGGAGCCGAGTACCGCAGCACCAGCGCGGTCATGATCACGCCGATGACGGCGACAGTGAACGCGATGCCGATGAGGAGGAGCAGCTTGGGGCGGGTCATGACTTCACACTATGGCCGGGTCCCGTCACAGGAGCTGCACTTCCGGTGCCAGACCTGGAACAATCGCTGGGTGCGGCGCTGGGGCTGTGCCGCTGAGTGCGTCATCGAAGTACCGCCGCACCGGCCCCGTTCGGCCGACCCGGTGGCTCTGCTGCCGACGAACGGCAGCCGGCGGGAGAGTGTGTGAGAATGGCAGTCTGCGTCAAGCTACGCTGTGCCCACCGACCACGACTGCAGCAGGAGGTGCCATGCGATCGCCTATCCCGGATTTCCTCGATGAGACGCTCGACCGATTCCGACCGGATCGGTCCGGCGAGAATGCGGACTACATCCCGGACCTCGCCTCAGCGGATCCGGAGAAGCTCGCGATCTGCATCTCCACCCTCGACGGGGTCGAATATACCTCCGGCGATGCCGACTTCGAGTTCTCGATCCAGTCGATGTCGAAGCCCTTCATCTACGGCCTCGCCCTCGAACAGGAAGGCCTGGCCGGGGTCCTCGAGATGGTCGGCGTCGAACCCAGCGGTGAGAAGTTCAACGAACTCTCCCTGGACAAGAAGTCGGGACGGCCGCTCAACCCGATGATCAACGCCGGGGCCATGACCATTCACTCCATCCTCGGCGATCCGGGTGCAAGCTTGGCCGAACGCACGGAGATCGTGCGCGCCGGGCTCTCCCGCTTCGCCGGCCGAGAGCTGTCGATCGACGAATCGGTGGCCGACGGCGAATGGCGGGAGGCCTACCGCAACGTCGCCATCGCGAACATGCTCCGGTCCTACGACATCTTCTATGACGACCCCGACGAGGTGGTCCGCGGCTATATCGAACAGTGCGCGATCACCGTCACCGTCAAAGACCTCGCCATCATGGCCTCGACGCTGGCCGGCGGCGGCATCAACCCGCTGACCGGCGAACAGGTGCTCTCCCCCAGGGTCAATCGGCAGGTGCTCGCAGTCATGATGACCTGCGGCATGTACGACGCGGCCGGCGACTGGATGACAGAGATCGGGATCCCCGCCAAGAGCGGAGTCTCCGGCGGTGTCTTCGGTGTCATGCCCGGTCAGGTCGGCATCGCCACGTTCTCTCCGCGGCTGGACAGGCACGGCACGAGCGTCCGCGGAGCGAAGATCTTCCAGGACCTCTCAGATCGGCTGAGCCTGCACATCATGGATGCTCCGGAACCGGCCCGCTCGATCATCCGCCGTGACCGTCGCTTCGTCGACTCGGAGGGCAAGATGGTCCGCATCTGCAGCCTGCAGGGACTCATCCAGTGGAGCGGTTCGGAGAACGTCCTGCGCACGATGGACGAACCCGGTTCCACCACGAACACCTTCGTCCTCGACCTGCGCCGCGTCAACGAGATCAACTCCGTCGCCCGGAGTATGCTCACCGAGGCGCTGTCACGAATGAAGGACGATGGGATCCGCGTGGTCCTGCTCGACCCCGACGACATGATGCAGTGCAAGGGGCCGAACTCCGCGCTTCCGGGCGTGCAGATCCTCGATTCGCTCAAATCGGTCAAAGGACTCAAACGCATCCGCGACGATCGTCGTCGGGAGATGGCCGACCGCTCCAACTGACGGGGGCCGGTGGGCCCGCCCTCTGGGCTTGGGGCCGGTGGGTGGTCGACAGAGATTTGATAAGGTGAGCCTTACTGAACCCCTGCGCCGAGGCGGCTCCACACTTCAAGGCCGACCGTGAGCTTCCAGGGGCGCCCCGTTTGAGAAAGGCCGCCTGTGACGACCGCACCCAACACCCCCGAACGCACCACACGACCCGCCCGCCAGCAGGCTGTTCTCACCGTGCTCGAGACGACCGAAGTCAGCCCGCACCTGGTGCGGATCCGCCTCGGCGGGGACACCTTCGACAACATCGATTCGAACGACGCGACCGACAAGTACGTCAAGCTCCTCTTCGCCGATCCGGCACACGGGCTCGTCCCACCCTACGATCTGATGGAGCTGCGCGAGCAATCCCCCGAGAAGCTGCCGAGTCGACGTACCTACACGGTGCGCGAGATCAACCTGGACGAGAAGTGGCTGAGCATCGACTTCGTCATCCACGACGATGACGGAATCGCCGGACCGTGGGCGAAGAGCGCGAAGCCGGGAGACACGCTGGTCCTCTCCGGCGCGGGCGGCAAGTACGCCCCTGCCGCCGAGTCCGACTGGCACCTGCTCATCGCCGACCATTCCGCGATCCCCGCGGTGAGTTCGGCCATCGAGGCCATGCCCACCGGAGCCACCGGGGTCGTCCTGGCCTATGTCGCCGACGACGCCGATCGCGTTCTGCCCGAGGCGCCGGAAGGCGTCGAGGTGAGATGGGTGGACTCGGACGACGAGCTCATTGCCGCAGTTGAGGGGCTCGAGTGGCGTGCGGGCACTCCGCAGGTCTTCGCCCACGGCGAGCGCGAGACGATCAAGGCGATCCGCAAGATCCTCAAGGACCGCGAAGTGCCGCGGGAGTCGCTGTCGATCTCGGCGTATTGGGCCCGCGGCCGTGCCGAGGACCAGTTCCAGGCCGAGAAGCGCGAGCCCATCGGCCAGATCGACTGATTTCCCTGCCTGGTCACAGCGACCGCTCACGCCATAGGGTGAGCGGTCGGCGGTCGCGTGCGGCTGGGTGTCAGCTGCGGCGGCGGGCGAGGAAGAAGGCCGCAGTGCCGATGGCGATGAGACCGACAGCGATGCCGCCGAGGATGAGGTATTGACCGAGGTCGGCACCGGTGCGCGGCAGCGGGTCACCGTCACCGTCGGCGTCGTTGGAAGATTCGGAACCGTCTGCACTCGAGCCAGCTTCGCTATCCGACTCCGCCCCGTCAGCAACCGCACCGTCAGCGCGCGAGTCCGCTTCGCTGCCCGCATCGGCCCGAGCGTTGTTGTTCGCACCGGCCTCGGAGTCGGACTCACTGCCGGCCGCGTCAGCCTGAGCATCCTCGTTCGCGTTGTCGTCGGCACCCGTGTTGTCGTCGACTCCGGCGTCCTCGTCACTGCCGGCATCCTCGTCACTGCCGGCGTTCTCATCGTCGCCGTCGTCTCCACCGTTCGCGAGATCGGCCACCGAGTAGAGGCTCGTCGTGCCCGAGACCTCATTGCCGACGACGAGCGCAGCCTCACCCGTCGGCGACTCATCGGAGCCGAGGAACGTAATGCCCTCCGGTCCGAGGTCTCCGGCGCTCGCGAGCAGCGCAGCAGGATCCGAGGCATCTTCGATCTCGTCCTCGACGGAGACCGAGAAGGCCCGATTGTTGAAGTAGGTCGCGAACTTCGGGGCGCTCGGGTCGCTGAGGTCGAAGGCCGCGATTCCGCCGATGCGTTCGAAGCCGACGAACGCGTAGGTCGTCTCCCCCACCTCGCCGATGGTCAGCGCCTCGGGCTCTGGGCCCTTGTCGTCGCTGCGTCCTTCGAGGTTCGACTCGGAATGGTTGGAGTTGAAGAACTCGGGCACCGCCTCGGCGGTCAGCTTCTCGAACTCGTCCCCGGAATCGGCGACGAGCTTCCCGTCGGTGGTCCACACGGAGAATGAGCGGGCGCCGAAAGCCACGAGCTCCTCGTAGCAGTCGCCGGCGTCGTTGAGACCCATGTCGGTGATGATGTTCAGCCGTCCGAGGTCCGCGTCGCCGAGTCTGTCAGCCAGCGGCGAGGTCTCGCACACTGGAGCCAGATCGTCCTCGCCGAGGTCCTTGACTCGCGCCGCATCGACGAAGTCGCCCCATTCGCGGGAGTCGCCCTCGTTCGCGGTGACCAGGTAGTCGGTGCCGCCGGAGGTGAACGTCGAAATCGTATCCGGCATATAGGCGCCCTTGAGCCCCTCGTATTCCGTGATGTTCACGGTCGGAGCATCCTCGGGATCCCGGTCCGACGCGTCGAGTCCGTTGCCGGCCTGGCCATGATCTTTGAGACCCAACGGGAGGATCTTCTCGACCGACGCCGAGGCGATGTCGACGACCGCGATCGCGTTCGCTTCCTGCAGGGTCGCGTAGGCCCTGTCCCCGGCGACAGTGATGTACTCGGGTTCGAGATTGCGCGAGATCGGCAGGTCCTCTTCGGGTGTCGGTCCGAAGATCCGCACATCCTCGGGCAGTGTCTTCGCTCCGCCATCCTCGAACTCGTGGAAGTCCGCAGTGTGCACGTCCGAGTCCGACGGCGCGGCCACCTCGGCGGGGAGGTCGATGACGGACACCGACCCTTCGGGATCGGTCGAGAAATCATCGGCCGGTTCGCCCTCGTTCGCGACCAGGGCATGGCTGCCGTCCGGGGTGACGGTGACCATGTCGGTCAGGGACCCGACGGGAACCTCGCCGAGGATGTCCGCCTCGGGGTCGTTCGCGTCGAAGAACATCACGGTTCCCGGTTGCGTCTTGTCCTCGTCCTCGAGGGCGATGACGCCGAGGCCGTCCTCACGGATGGAGATCGAGTTCGCGACCCCGGTGCCGGTGATCTCGGAGACCTTCTGCGGGTTGGTCGGGCCGGAGGCGTCGATGACGTCGACGGTGGCCGCCTGGGCGTTGACGGTGAAGACCGTGTCGCCGTGGACGGCGGTGATCTCGGCGGCGGATTCGTCGAACTGTCCGGTCTCGTGGGATCCGAGGAAGCCCATCTCGATCTGTGCGTCCGAAGCCGAGGAACTGATGGGATCGTCCACTTCCGCGGCGTGAGCGGGACTCGTGCTCGGCGCCGTGCCGCCGACGGTGAAACCGGTGGCCAACAGGAGGGCGGCCGCCGAGGCCGTGAGCGTCTTCGCGGACAGTGGGATCGTCATCGGTTCTCCGGGATCGATTGGGCGTCGCGGGCCGACTGAACCCGCAAACACCTATTCATAGGCACCCGGAATGGACCGGTTCCGAACCGCAGATGGACGGATGGTGAACACACTCAGCGACTGCTTCAGTTAACGGCGACCCCTCACGTTATATGTTATACAGTGAGCGCTCGGCGCTGAGGCGAGCGGTCGGTGACGTCGCCAGGGAAAACTCAGCCGAGATCGAGGTTGTCGGCCACCTCGACGACCTTGCGCTTCGCCGCGTCATCGAGATCGCGGACCGGCAGAGGCAGGCTGTCTGCACCCACGAGCCCGAGATGTTCGGCGATGGCGGCGGTGACGCGCAGGCTTCCGCCGAATTCGGTGAACAGATCCCACAGCGGCTGCAGCTCGGCCGAGAGTTCGCGGGCGAGCTGCGCATTGCCGAGTTCCGCAGCCCGCGTGATCGCGAGCATCGGCTCGGGGATGGTGCCGCCGACTGCCGTGTACCAGGCATCACAGCCGGCGATGAGGCCCTCGGCACCGTGAGCATCGCCGGAGATGCCGATCGTCACCTCACTGCCGATGGCCGCACGGATCTCTCCGATGCGCTCGTCCCATCCGGCGGGCGAGGCCGGTGTTCCGGGGATCTTGATCGAGGCCACACCGTCGAGCCCGGCCAGGCGCGAGTAGAGCTCGGTGGTGAACGTGAAGTGCGTGGTGCCGGGGTTGTCGTAGACGACGACGGGCAGGTCGGTGGACTCGGTGACGGTGCTGAAGAGTGCGAACACCTCATCCTCGGTCAACGGCTGATAGCTCACCGGTGCCAGCAGCAGCCCCTGCGCTCCGGCAGCTTCGGCGGAGGCGACATTGGCCAGAACGTCTCTCGTCCGCAGTGCCCCGACTCCGATGAAGACGGGGATGTCCAGGGCAGATTCGACGCTCAGCTGCGCCACCCGGGCGCGTTCGTCGGTGTCGAGATAAGCGTACGAACCGGTCGATCCGAGGGCCGTGATCGAGTCGACTCCGGCAAGGACGAGACGTTCGATGAGCCCGACGAAGGCATCCTCGTCGAGGGAATCGTCCTTCAGCGGGGTCAGCGGAAAGGCACTCAGCCCGGTGAACAGGGACGGGTCGGGGGTGTTCGTCAATGATCCTCCTCGGGTGGACGTGGGCCACCGATGGCGCGAACCTCGGGTGGCCGCGACGAAACGCGGTCGGCAGCAGCGGATGGGTCCGCTTGCGTTCAGTCTGCCAGGTCAATCGAGAGTAGGCAGGTACGTCTCGAACGGATCGAACTCCGGTTGCGCCGAGGCGACTTCCACAGCCGCCGCACCGACGGCGTTGGCCGCCCGCAGTGCGCGTTCCGGTTCGAGTCCGCTGGTCAGGCCGATGGTCAGCGCCGCGCAGTAGGCGTCTCCGGCACCGACGGTGCTCACGGGGTTCGCGGGGACCGCCTCGGCGAAGGCGATCTGCTCACCTCTCTGCAGCAGTGCCGACCCTTCCGCCCCGTAGGTGACGGCCACGAGCTGCGCGGTCTGCAGCTGCGGCAGCTGGGAGTACTCGTATTCGTTGACGATGATGAGGTCGGCACGGTCGACCACCTCGGCGGGCAGCTGAAGGGCGGGAGCCGCATTGACGGCGAGGAACCCGGGCACGCGGTCGGCGAGCTCGACGATGAGATCGAGGGAGATCTCGAGTTGGGTGAGCACGGCCTCGTCGGCCCGGAATTCGATTCCATCGAGGCTGACCTCGGCATTCGCTCCTTCGCAGACGGCGATCTGATTCTCACCGTGCGCGTCGACCATGATGAGCGCGGTCCCGGTCTCGGCGGTCGCCTCGGCGATGTCATCGGTCCGGACTCCGGCAATCCGGAGGGCCTCGAGCATTGCCCTGCCGTCGGAGTCTGGGCCGACCGCACCGATCATGCGGGTCCGCTCACCGAGGCGGGCAGCAGCGGCGGCCTGGTTCGCCCCCTTTCCGCCGGGAGAACGGGACAGTCTGCCTCCTCCTACGGTCTCGCCGGCGGCGGGAAGTCGGGAAGTGGTGGCGGTGATATCGGCGTTGATGCTGCCGACGACCGTCAGGGAGCAGTCGATGGTCATGGCCCCATTATCGACGATCGAATGAGGGCAAATCGACGACGATTGTCGGCGATCGGGGTCGGGCGGGTGTGGGCAAAACGTGGGCACGCAGCGGACATGAGAGAAGCCCCGTGATCCATCTGCACAGATCACGGGGCTTCCCGATCGGGGTGAGTAACGGGACTTGAACCCGCGACATCCGCGACCACAACGCGGCGCTCTACCAGCTGAGCTATACCCACCACATGCGCTGCACCTTCAGGCGCAGACAGCAAGATACATCTTAACCGCACCCGCCTGACCCGGGCAAACCAGAACCGCCCCTCGAGCCCGATGAGACGCAGATCTCATTACATGCAACGATTCAGTAGCGATCTATAACGGTTTCGGAAAACTGGTAGGAGCGACCCTCGACATTCATTAGTATTGACTCGGCCCTGTCCTCGATAGCTGTCAAGGAACCCTGTACATGCCTCGTGCGTTGATCTCCGTCTCCGATGACGGGTTCACCTACACCACCCTAAACGGGGCGACGAGTCGCTACTCGGACACCGGACAGGCCATCTCCTACCTCGGCGACTATGCCAAGGAGACCGCGACTCCCCTGACCGTGACGATCAACGACGGTACGAAGACGACCGAGATCGGCATCGATGAGAATGGCCGAGTCGGGGCGGTTCCCAAATATGACACCGGCGCCGAGGAGGTCGCGGACGATTCGTCGACCGCGTCGTCCGCGCATGGTTCGGCTGAGACGGCCGGACAACCGGACGACGCCGACCAGAACACGGGCGGCGAGAACACGAACGGCCAGTCCGCCAACGGGCAGAACGGCTTCGCGGCCCAAGACGACTCATCAGGGTCGAACGGCGACAGCTACCCGATGGGCACGCCGTTCTCCGGACCGGCTGCGCCGGCCGCGCCGACGGTGAAGAAGACACCGGTGCGCAAGCGGTCGGCACGCAACCGCCCGCAGCGGCTGAAGAAGATCACCATCCCAGGACTCGTGCTCATCGGTCTGGCGATCCTTATGATCGGCGCTTTCGTCGTTCCCAACATCGTCCCCGTCGACTCCCCCGATACCCCGCAGACGATCGGTTCGGAGCAGCAGGTCAACCCCGCTTCCGAACTCTCCGTCGACAAGACCCAGGACATTGTTCCCAGCTACGACAATTCCCCCACATGGGAAGCCGAGGTGCCCAAGCGCGCCTCGGTGACGGCATCCGATCGTGGTGTCCTGCTCGTCAACGACAACCGCCTCGAAGTCCTCGACGCCGACACCGGCAAGTCCCGGTACAAAGCCAAGATCGATCAGTCCCCGACCTTTGCCGTCGATACCGTCATCGACGGGCGGCCCGCCCTGCTGTGGCAGTCGGGCAACACCGCCGAGGCGCTCTTCGACGGGGAATCGAAGCCGAAGAC
The DNA here is from genome assembly GCF_057766545.1 of Brevibacterium sp. MGP-B1. Classification (NCBI taxonomy): domain Bacteria; kingdom Bacillati; phylum Actinomycetota; class Actinomycetes; order Micrococcales; family Brevibacteriaceae; genus Brevibacterium; species Brevibacterium sp. MGP-B1. The sequence goes on from NZ_CM173407.1 coordinate 2,046,938, forward strand.
CTACCAGCTGCCGGAGAAGGCACGCATCACCTCTGCCGGTAAGAGCGTGCTCATCAAGTCGGGCAACAAGCTCTCGACCTTCGGCGCCGAAGGCCTGGAAGACGTGCCCACCCCGCAGGCCGGTTCGACGCCGATGGCCATCGATGACGATGAGATCTTCAGCTCGGACTGGAACGGGCCGGTCAAAGCGAAGAACATCAAGTCCGGCGACGAACGCAGCATCAAGCTCGAAAGTCCCGGCGACGAACTGAAGATCATCGACTGGATCTCCGCCGGCCACGGCAAGGCGATCACGCTGTGGGGCGAACAGGGCGCTTCGACGAACTCCGGTCACAGGATCCAGCTCGTCGTCCATTCCCTCGACGACGGGTCGATCCTCTCGACCGTGACGACGACGACCGACATCGTCGGCGAGAAGTCCTGGGTGCGCGGGCAGGCGGGAGAACGCGCCTATATCGGTCCGTATCTCTTCGATTTGGAGTCGGGTCTGCTGCTGATGGACGTCTCCAGCCGTGACATCCATCTCTCCGAGCCGCGCGGATCCATCGTGCCCTGCACGATGGACACGAACACGTCGTGCCTGCTTGCCGGCAAACATGCGTTCAAGACCGATACCGATCTGCTGGCGGTCGTCGACAAGGGCAACGAGGCCCTGGTGCTGGGCGACGACTCGACAGTGCGGGCATATCCGAAGAAGTCAGAGACGCAGGATCGCTGATTCCGCGCCACGGCGAAACACGCCTATGGCTTTAACACATCTGGCCGAGACATTAAGATAGTGCCCGATGTGTCTGAACGTCATGTCCCCTTGACCCAATGAAGTCGGAATCCCCACCGCGAAGGAACGTAGTGCCAGTCTCACACAGGTTCAGCCGCAGAGCCGCCGCAATCGGCGCCGCGCTTGCCCTGGCAGCACTACCTATCTCGGCGACGTTTACACCTGCATTCGCGCAGCCGAGCCCCACCCCCACAGCCGAAGCCGATTCGAACGCGGAGGCCAGCGCTTCCGCCGGGGCCGACTCCACTTCCGGCGATGACGCAGATTCGACAGCAGACGGCACAGACGGTGCCGGCGGTGCCGACGCGGATTCGAGCAGCGCCGATAACGGCGTAACCGAAGTCGAAGCCGGAAAAGAGGGCGACACCGATCCGGATCCCGATGAGGACGGTGACAAGGCCTGCAAGGATCAGGAGTGGACCTCGGACGAACCGTGCGCGATCGAGGGTGAACTCACCGCCAAGTGGCAGAGGATCGGCAAGCAACTGGCTGTTCCGCCGAACGATCAGAAAAAAGGTTCCGGGACACTGCCGGAGAGCTGGGTCGGAAAGCCGTTCAAAGCCCCGAAACAGGCAATGAAGCGCATTCCGGCACAGGCGTCCGCCGACCACGACACTGGTTCGGTCGAGAACGGTTCGGGCACCGATGACAGCGGTCAGTCCGTTGCCGAAGCGACCGAACAGGCCTCTATCCCGGATACTGTTGAGTTCAACGAAGACGGGGTGATCGTCGACGCCGACGGTTCCGGTCCAGTCAAGTTCGAGAACTTTGATGCCCTTGAAGGGCCCGACCCTGCCTGGACGTTCGCGCTCAACGACGATGGCCAGATCGCCGTGGCCGATGGGCAGCCTTACCCCGATGACGACGCGGGAGATGACGCCGAAGCTTCCAGCGGCTCGGACGGATCCACTTCTAACGATTCAGAAACCGACACCGAACAGGACGGGACGGCAGACAGCGATCCCTCCGCATCAGCAGATGGGTCGGACTCGTCTGACGGCGCCACCGCCGACAGTGACCCGGACGGCGGCAAGACCGCCAGCAAGGACGGCGCCACCACCGATGACGGCTCCGGAAGCGACCGCGAGGCCGGCAAGGACGGCTCTTCCTCGGCCAGCGAAGCCTCTGACGACAGCACCACTTCGACCGATGGCTCCACCTCGTCGGATTCGGGATCGAAGGATCGTGCGAACACCTCGGGTGACAAGGACTCCGACGGCCGAGAATCTGACGCCGACACCGGCTCAGGTTCGGACGGCTCACGCGGCAGCGATTCCGACAGCTCAGGCTCCGACTCGGATTCCGGCGAGGATGACGAGAAGGATTCGGACAAGGATGGTTCCGGTTCGCCGATCGGCGCCTCTGACGCCGACGGCACCACCCCGGACCCGTCGAACGGCAACGGCTCCCCCGATGACGAACGCGAGACCATTCCCGGCAATGCTGGTGATGAATGGCTGCCCGGAGATGACGAGGATACCGAAACCCCCGACTACTCGGACCCGGTGCCTCGCAACCCCGACGAGCCTGCGCCCAAAGACGATACGGACCTCATCACGGGTGGCGATCAGCCGTCCCCGCGGGCCAATCAGAATCCGGCGACCTCGTTCGGCGAATCCATCATCTCCACGATCGTCAGCTCCTGGCCCATCTTCGTCCTCGCCGCCTCCGGTATGGCCGCGGTCGGGTTCATCATCTATCTCATGGGACGCCGCGGAAAACAGGAGTGAGGCCGCGTGGACCTCTTCGACTCCGAACTGCGTGTCATCGACGCCGCCGAGCAGCTCGTCAGCGGACTCGGCAGCGATGACAACCACACCGTTGCCGCTGCCGCGATGGACACCTCCGGTCGCATCCACACCGGCGTCAACGTCTTTCACTTCACTGGCGGACCCTGCGCGGAACTCGCCGTGATCGGTGCCGCCGCGGCCGCGAACGCCGGACCCTTGGTCACGATCGCTGCGGTCGGCGACCGGAACCGGGGTGTGCTGGCCCCGTGCGGACGCTGCCGTCAGGTCATCCTCGACCTCCATCCTGATGCGCTCGTCGTCGTACCGGATGCAACCACGGGCCGGACGTCGATCGCCCCGATCCCCGCCCTGCTCCCCCACTCCTATCGGCATCCGGATTCTGCTCCCAAACGGCTGCTGAGGTTCCACGCTCGCTACTTCGACGCAATCGCGGATGAGACGAAGACGCTGACGGTGCGGTGGAACGAAGGCCACCGCACGGGTCCGGCTCTGGCGTACTTCGAGAACACCGCGCATGGCACGCTTCCCGTGGAAGTCGCCTCGGTGATGGTGAAGCGAATCGACGAACTAGCGCCCGAGGATCTCGGCCTCACCCGCCCGTGCGGATTGGATCGGTATATCACCAATGTCCGCAGTCACTACCCGAACATGCCCGCGGACGCGAACGTCGAGATCGTAAGATTCCGTCGAACCGCGGCCGATATCTGACACTCGCAGTGCCCAGCCGCTAAGCTGGACAGCGAAGCACTGTGGCACAAGGTCACAGACGCAGCAATGCATTCTCGACCGGGAGGACTCGACCCGATGACTGACAACGTCTACACCTCAGATGTGACCGTCGACCAGGCGACAACCGCACAGCTTGCGGAGTCGATCCGACTGCGCGAGGAGCGCATCGCCGAGAACATCGACGAGCTCGTCGGCCGCATCCACCCGAAGGTGCTGGCGACGCGGGCAGTCAACAAGGCGAAGTCCGAGGTCGTCGAGGAAGACGGCTCTCCCAAGCCCGAGATCATCGCACTCGGTGCCGGTGCCGTCCTCGGTGTGGCCGCCCTCATCGTCGGACTCTCCGGTCGCAAGCGTGGCTGATGCCGCACTACCGATCCGGATGCTCCATGACCGGATCCTGCTCGAACCCAGCGCGGAAGCCGGGGAACGCAAATCCTCGGCGGGCATCGTCATTCCCGCCACCGCCAGCATGGGCAGACGCCTCGTGTGGGGCAAGGTCGTAGCGGCGGGCCCGCATGTGAGGCAGGCCAACCTCGGCGATACCGTCCTCTACGATCCCGAGGAACTCGCCGAGGTGGAGCTCGAGGGACGTGCGTATGTGCTGCTGCGCGAGCGCGACGTCCACGCGATCTCCGAACCGGCCGAACAGTCGAGTTCCGGAATGTATCTCTGAGGTTCCGCCGGGCATCGGGGACGAAAACGGTGCGGTGGCCTGACTCTTATACAGTGGGTTCCGGGTCGCCGGAATCGCCGGCATGGGGACTCTGACCAGGGGCTTGCGACCTTCATCACAAAACTGAATATGGGCCGATCTCGGTTTGCATGATCGGTCGACACCTGAGTAATATTAATTCTCGTTGCACAGCATGTGCGGCAAGCACCTCTAGCTCAATTGGCAGAGCAACTGACTCTTAATCAGTGGGTTCCGGGTTCAAGTCCCGGGGGGTGCACAGCACAGAGAGAACCGCTTCCGACTTCGGTCGGAGGCGGTTCTTTCGCATTCACCCCTGCCGGCCCGCTGTTTCGGCTCACCTTGTTCTCAAGTCATCAGGTTCCTCCCTGTGCAATCCAGAACAAGGTGTACCGAATCACCGGTTTGGACCTGTTGCGGCGGCGTCTCAGTTGGGGACTGCTCGCAGGCGGCACTGGGAACCGCTCGCAGGCGGCGTCCTGGTTGGGGACCGCTCGCAGGCGGCGTCTTGGTCGGGAACCACTCGCAGGCTGTACCGGGGACCACTCGCGGGCCGCAAAGTCCGGCCCTAGGATGGCGGCGACACCGTTTGAGTCGAAAAGCCCACGTTTGAAACAGTGCTTTCTGACTCAGAGTGGGCTGCCAGCAGATTCGGCACCGGTCAGAGGCAGGACGAGCGGCTCTCGGCCCGGGCCGGCCCGAGTACGGCTCAATCCTGTCCGGCGCGGGCGTAGGCGCCGAGCACCTGACGCTCGGAATCACCGAGGTAGGCGCCGAGGATCTTCGCCGCAGCCACCGGCCCCTCCGTGCGATAGACCTCGACGACTTCCTTGTTGCGGCCGATGAACGGCGCATGGAGGAAGTCGAGGACCTCGACCTTGAGGAAAGCCAGCCGCAGCTCGGCGAGCACATTGGAGAACGACTGCATCAGCCGCCTGCTGTCCGAGAGCGAGACGACGGCATTGTGGAACTCCATGTTCGCCGTGCCGACCTCCAGCCAGTTCTCTTCGGCAGCGAACTTCTCCGCGGCTTCGACGGCCGCCTCCATCCTCACGGCGTTCGGGTGATTGCGCGGAGCGTGCTCGAGCACCGAGCACTCGACATGATGGCGCACCCGGTAGATGTCGACGACATCGGCGGTGCTCGGTGACGCCACGGAGACGCCTCGGTGCGGGATATGTGTGACCAGGCCCTGCTCCCCGAGGACCCGGAACGCCTCACGCAGAGTATTGCGCGAAACATCGAATTCCTTCGCCAGCGCAGTTTCGGACAGCCGCTCACCGGGGCGCAGCTCTCCAGCGATGAGACGGTCGGTGAGCCTGTTGACCAGGGACGAATCGTGATTCACCTCTCCATCCTACTGAATCAGCTCCCCGAACTCCCATCCGTCCGTCGACAAAGCGACGAAGAAAAGTGTGACCCCCATCTATGTTTGTTGAACAATGAGTGCTAGATTGTTTACCACTTCACGTGTGCCAGGACACAGACGTCGCTGTCCTCACCCCATCGGCGCACACGAAGGAACAATTGACCACCAGACAGTCGGAGACTCCCATGTCACACGCACCGGAATCCCAACCGCCGGAATCCTCTTCTACGGATGGGGCCGCCACGGGCCTTGACAATGCCAAGAGCGAAATCGGATCCAAGATCAGCCGCAGCGCCATCATCGGCGCCATCTTCCTCATGGCCACCTCGGCGATCGGTCCGGGCTTCATCACCCAGACAGCCACATTCACGGCTCAGATGGGTGCGGCCTTCGCCTTCGCGATCTTCGCGTCGATCCTCATCGACATCGCCATCCAGCTCAATATCTGGCGGATGGTGACGTCCTCGGGCAAACGCGCAGCCCAGCTGGCCTCCTCGGCCGTGCCGGGTTCGGGCATCCTCCTGTCCGTCCTCATCGTCGTCGGCGGACTGGCCTTCAACATCGGCAATATCGCCGGTGGCGGCCTCGGCCTCAATGCGCTGCTGGGCATCGACCCGAAGCTCGGCGGACTGCTCACCGGCGTCCTGGCGATCGGCATCTTCCTGTTCAAACGCGCCGGAAAGGTCGTCGACGCCGTCGTCCTCGTCCTCGGCGTCGGAATGATCATCCTCACCTGTATCGTCGCCATCGTCTCGAACCCGCCGGTCGGTGAGGCGATCAGACAGTCGTTCGTGCCCGACACCATCAACTTCGCCACCGTGACGACGATCGTCGGCGGCACCGTCGGCGGCTACATCACCTACTCCGGTGCCCACCGCTATCTCGACTCGGGCAAGACCGGCCCGGAGAATGCCGGCTCGGTCATGCGCTCGGCTCTGTCGGGGATCCTCGTCACCGGTGTCATGCGCTACGTCCTCTTCCTCGCCATCCTCGGCGTCGTCGCCTCCGGCGTCGCTCTCGATCTCGACTCGAGCGTGGCCAACCCCGCCGGTCAGGCCTTCGCCGCCGTCCTCGGCGATGCGGGAATGCGCATCTTCGGTGCGATCTTCTGGGCCGCGGCTCTGAGCTCGGTCATCGGTGCCGCCTACACCTCGGCGACGTTCCTCTCGGCGTTCTCCAAACGCCTCGAAGGCGGCTGGCCGCTGCAGCTGGCGACCGTGACCTTCATCGTCGTCTCGCTCGTCGTCTACCTCGTCCTCGGCACGGCGCCTGCCACGCTGCTCGTCTTCGTCGGCGGCTTCAACGGCCTCATCCTGCCGATCGGTCTGACGATCTTCATGTACATCGGCTGGTTCAGACCGCGCCTGCTGCGCACTGATTCGTACCCGAAGTGGTTGCTCATCATCGGCACCGCGGCAACACTGGTCACGTGGTACACGGCCACACAGTCCATCGGCCCCATCTTCGCCATGATCGGAATCGGAGGGTGACATTGTCTGTCAACAGCGAACTGAGAATCGACCTCAACTCTGACCTCGGGGAGAACGTCCCCGACCGTGTCGTCAGCGACGATGCCGCCATGCTCGGCCTCGTCACCAGCGCCAACGTCTCCTGCGGGTTCCATGCGGGCAATCCGGAAGGCATCCGCGCCACCGTCGACGCCGCCACGAAGGGCGGAGTCGTCATCGGGGCCCACCCCGGATACGACGACTACGAGGGCTTCGGCCGCCGCGCCCTCGACGTGCCCGCCGCCACTCTGCAAGCCCAGGTCGAATACCAGATCGGCGCGCTCATCGGCCTGACCACTGCCGTCGGCGGAATCGTCTCCTACGTCAAACCCCACGGCGGTCTCTACAACGCGATCGTCCATGATGAGGCGCAGGCGAAGGTCGTCGTCGACGCCGTCAGGGCCGTCGACGACTCGTTGGTCTTCCTCGGACTCGCCGGCAGCGTGGCCAACCGCGTCGCCGCCGACGCCGGACTGACCGTCGCCGCCGAGGCCTTCGCCGACCGGTCCTACAACCCCGACGGCTCCCTGGTCTCCCGGTCGGAACCGAATGCTGTCCTCCACGACCCCGAAGCCGTGGCTGCGCGCGTCCTGCGCCTCGTCCAGACCGGACAGGTCGAAGCCGTCGACGGCAGCCTCGTGGACGTCGACGCCCAGTCGATCTGCTTCCACGGCGACAGCCAGGGATCCATCGACATGGCCCGGGCCGCCCGTGATCTACTCGAATCCGAAGGCGTCACGATCGCCGCCTTCGCCGGAGCCGGACGATGAACACTGTCACCCCCACCGGCACATCCGCCATGGACACGATGCGGGCTGCGGGTGCGGAAGCCCGTGCACGCATCCGGGCAGGATTCGACGGTCCCACCTCGGGGATGGCACCGGGACTCGTCCAGGCGAACCTCATCTCCGTCCCCGCGGACTGGGCCTTCGACGTTCTCCTGTTCACCCAGCGGAACCCGAAGCCGTGCCCGGTCGTCGACGTCCTCGAACCCGGACAGCTGGCATCCGCACTGGCCCCCGGCAGCGATATCCGAACGGACATTCCCGGATACCGGATCTGGGAGAACGGCGCCCTGATCGACGAGGTCACCGACGCCACCGAGGCGTGGAAGCAGCATCCGGATCTCGTGTCCTTCCTCATCGGCTGCTCGTTCACCTTCGAGAACGGCCTGACCGAAGCGGGCATCCCGATCCGCCACCAGGAGACCGGTCACAACGTGCCGATGTACCGCACGTCGACGGCCTGCCGTCCCGCCGGCCGGATCAGCGGAGACATGGTCGTGTCCATGCGCCCGATCCCGGCCTCCCAGGTCGCTGAGGCGGTGCGCATCACCGACCGCTTCCCCGCCGTCCACGGTGCCCCGATCCACATCGGCGAGCCCTCCCAGATCGGCATCGACGACCTCGGCGCCCCGGATTTCGGTGATGCCCCGGCCATCGAAGACGGCGACATTCCCGTCTTCTGGGCCTGCGGAGTCACCCCGCAGGCAGCCATCCAGGCGTCGGGAATCCCCTTCGCGATCACGCACTCACCTGGGAAGATGTTCATCACTGACGAACCGGAAGACACCTACCGCCAATGACCTCGACACCGCGGGCCGACTCCCTGACCTTCCACACCGCCTCCAGGCGCCACCTCCTCGTCGAATGCGCCGACCTGGGCGCGACGATGGCCCTGCACCACAGTCTCGAAGCCGCCGATCTGCCCGGCGTCACCGAACTCATCCCTGCCGCACGCACAGTGCTGATCAGTTTCGATCCGGCACGCACGAACGCCGAGATCCTCGCCGAGGCAGTTCGCGGGCTCGGTCACACCGAGTCGGTCTCGGATGCGGCCAGGGAGGTGACGATCGATGTCCACTACGACGGGGACGACCTCGCCGAGGTGGCCGACCTCCTCTCCGTCTCCCCCGCCGAGGTGGTCAAACGCCACCAGGCCGCGACCTGGCAGGTCGCGTTCGCCGGGTTCGCCCCCGGCTTCGGCTACCTCGCCGGCGACGACGAACTCTTCAACGTTCCCCGCCGCTCGTCCCCACGCACGCGTGTGCCCGTGGGGTCGGTGGCTCTGGCCGGCGAGTTCACCGGCGTCTACCCTCGCTCCTCCCCCGGCGGCTGGCAGCTCATCGGACGCACCGATGCGAAGCTGTGGGACCTGGACCGGGAACCGCCGGCCCTGTTCGTACCCGGCACGATCGTGAAATTCGCCGAGGCGGGGCGCGAGACCGTGGAGGTCGCGAGCTCGAGTGCGGCGTCAGGTTCGGCAGGTTTCTCGGGTTCGTCAGATTTCTCAGGTTCGCCAGGTGCGGCGTCTGATTCTGCGGTGGAATCAGCAGCGGATCCGGCATCCGATTCGGCGACAGCGGCCTCCCCCTTCCTCGAGGTGCTGCGTCCCGGGCTGCAGCTTCTCGTCCAGGATCTCGGGCGGCCCGGTTTCGCTTCGATGGGAGTCTCCGCCGCCGGTGCCGCCGACCGCACCGCGTTGACCACCGCCAACCGTCTTGTCGGAAACGCCGAAAGCGCTGCCGGGTTGGAGAGCTTCGGGGGCGCAGTGCTCCTGCGCTCCACGGGTGACGGCGTGGCCGCCGTTACCGGGGCCACCGGAGCGATCACCGTGACCGCTGCCGATGGCACGGTCCTCACGCCCCGCCTCGGCGAGGCCTTCGCCCTGGCCGACGGGGACGAACTCGAGCTCGGACCAACCGAGCGCGGAGTCCGCCGCTACCTCGCCGTGCGCGGTGGAATCGCTGTCGAGACGGCTCTCGACAGCAGCTCCGCCGACACCCTGGCCGGGCTCGGTCCGGCCGCTGTGGACAAAGGCACCACGGTGGGAGTGCACGATCCGCGGACGGCGCCCCACCTCGTCGATCCCAATCCCACGCAGCCAAGGGATCTTCCGCAGGCGGGTGAGACCGTGATGCTGAGCGTGACGCTGGGACCGCGCGAGGACTGGTTCACCGAGGCCGGGATCGAGACTCTGCTGTCACAGGAGTGGACGGTCACCCACGAATCCGACCGGGTCGGACTGCGCCTGAACGGTGAGGTTCCGCTCGAACGTGCCCGCACGGGCGAGCTGCCCAGCGAAGGCGCGGTCACCGGTGCCCTGCAGGTTCCGCCGAACGGTCAGCCGGTGCTCTTCGGGCCCGACCATCCGCTCACCGGCGGCTATCCGATCATCGCCAGCGTCGATGATGTCGACCTCGCCGCGCAGCTGCCTCCCGGCGTGAAGCTGCGCTTCACCACCTCTGCCCGACCGACGTCGAACGCCCACCCGGCCGAGGCGTCCCGTACCGCAGCAGGATCCCGCACCAACGAGAACGAAGGCTGAACAATGTCGAGAATCCTCATCGCCAACCGCGGCGAGATCGCCGTCCGCATCATCCGTGCCTGCGCCCAGCACGGACACACCTCGGTGGCTGTCTACGCTGATCAGGACGCCGACGCCCTGCATGCCCGGCTCGCCGACGAAGCGTTCGCTCTGCCTGGGACGACAGCGGGTGACACGTACCTCAACATCGATGCGATCCTCTCCGCAGCGAAGTCCTCCGGTGCCGATGCCGTCCACCCCGGTTACGGATTCCTGTCCGAAAACGCCGATTTCGCCGCCGCCGTCGAAGCCGCCGGCCTCATCTGGATCGGTCCGAACGCGGACACGATCACGGCCCTCGGCGACAAGGTCACGGCCCGTCAGCTCGCGCAGAAGGTCGGCGCTCCCCTGGCACCGGGCATCGACCGTCCCCTGGAGAACGCGGTCGAGGTCGAGTCCTTCGCCGCCGAGGCGGGACTGCCGATCATCATCAAAGCCGCCCACGGTGGCGGCGGACGCGGAATGAAGATCGTCCACGAGCTGACCGAGGTCGCCGGTGCCTTCGAATCGGCGACCCGTGAGGCCGTCGAGGCGTTCGGTCGGCCCGAGTGCTTCGTCGAGAAGTTCCTCGAACGTCCCCGCCATGTCGAGGTCCAGATCGTCGGCGACGGTCGGGGCCGGGTCGTGGCCGTCGGTGACCGCGACTGCTCCGCTCAGCGGCGCAATCAGAAGCTCATCGAGGAAGCACCCGCCCCGGGACTGACGGCAGAGCAGCGTGAGCGCCTGCACCGTTCGGCCGAAGCCATCTGCGCCGAGGTGGACTACCGCGGTGCCGGCACCGTCGAGTTCCTGCTCGCCGCCGATGGCACCATGACGTTCCTCGAGGTCAACACCCGACTGCAGGTCGAGCATCCCGTCACCGAGGTGACCTCCGGGGTCGATCTCGTCGCCGAGCAGTTCCGCATCGCCTTCGGACAGGGACTGTCGCTGGAGTCGACCCCGCAGCCGATCGGTCACGCGATCGAGCTGCGCATCAACGCCGAGGATCCCGGCCGCGGCTTCCTGCCGACTCCGGGACGCATCGATGTCCTCGACGTGCCCGGGGGTCTCGGCGTGCGCTGGGATTCCGGTGTGCGTGCAGGTGACACCGTGCAGCCGGCCTTCGATTCCCTCTTCGCGAAGCTCATCGTCCACGGTCCCGACCGTGAGCAGGCGATCGCGCGCACCGTGACAGCGGCGAAGGAGCTCCATGTCGAGGGTCCGGCCACAGTGGTGCCGTGCTCCCTGGCGATCCTCACCGATGAGGCGTTCACCGGTCTCGGCGTCGACGGTGTCGACGGCATCCACACGCAGTGGATCGAAGCCGAGCTGCTGCCGCGCTTCGAGACTCAGGACCGCCCGGCCCCGGTCGCCGATGGCGAGATGCAGCGCATGTCGATCGAGATCGACGGGAAGCTCACCACGATCGGACTGCCCGCCGGACTGCTCGCGAGCCTCGGCTCGGTCGGTGGGGCCGGTCAGGACGGCGAGGCCGGTGGCGCCGGGAACGGTGGAGCCGCCTCGGCGAGTGCCGGGGATGTCACCGCACCTGTGCCGGGCAGCCTTGTTGACTTCCTCGTCGAGGACGGTGCGCAGGTGGCGGCCGGCGACGAGGTCGCGGTGCTCTCGGCGATGAAGATGGAGACCCGGGTCGAAGCCCCGGTCGCGGGAACGCTGCGCCAGGTCGCAGCGGTGGGCGACGTCGTGGCGGTCGGGCAGGCCATCGCACGGATCGGCTGAGACGGCGGGCCGCCTCGGCGAAAGGATCGGTCGAGGTGACTGTGTGCATCGCTCGAGGCATCGGGCTCGGCAACGGAATAGAGTGGTAGTCAGCAATGGTTGTCCATCATGGAGACCACCCCAATCAGGAGGAGCATTCATGTCACGTCTGTCGGTCGGCGACACCGCCCCGGAGTTCACCCTCGTCAATCAGGACGGGAAGTCCGTCAGCCTCAGCGATTTCCGAGGTCAGCGGGTCGTCGTGTACTTCTACCCCGCCGCTATGACCCCGGGCTGCACGACCGAGGCCTGCGATTTCCGGGACTCGCTGTCGGCACTCAAGGCCGCCGGAATCGCCGTCGTCGGCATCTCCCCGGACAAGCCGGAGAAGCTGCAGCAGTTCATCGAGAAGGAAGGTCTCAACTTCGACCTCCTCTCCGATGAGGACAAGACGATGATGACCGAGTGGGGTGCCTTCGGCGAGAAGAAGAACTACGGCAAGGTCGTTCAGGGCGTCATCCGCTCGACCGTCGTCGTCGATGCCGAGGGCAAGGTCGAACTCGCCCAGTACAACGTCAAGGCCACCGGGCACGTCGCCCGCGTGCGCAAGGAGCTCGGCATCGACGCTGCCTGAGCCTGCCGCAACTTGAGCGTCGGGCGGGCTGAACTGCCCGCGCTCAACGTGAACACCGGGGCGGTCCGAGTTTTCAACAACTCGGGCCGCCCCTGCTAATCTTGAGGACGTTGTGGCCGCGAGGGTGGCCGCTTCAGCGCGAGTGGCGGAATTGGTAGACGCGCTGGATTTAGGTTCCAGTGTCTTCGGACGTAGGGGTTCAAGTCCCCTCTCGCGTACCACGGTCCCCGGCGCGGAAGTCGACAGGCTTCCGCACCGGGGACTTTTTCGTCCTCACATCTGTACACGGAACAGATGCGGAGAACGTAATGTGGTCATTGGTGTACCGAACCTAGTGAGAGGACTGCCGATGACGACGTCCCCGGCCCCGTTGATCCGCCCCACCGCTCCTGCCGACGAGGCCCGGTGGAAAGAGCTCTTCCGCGCCTACCGCGAGTTCTACCGACTGGAGCCCTCCGAGGAGATCGTCTCCCGCGTGTGGTCGTGGCTGACCGACCCCGCACACGAGTGCCAGGGACTCGTCGCCGAGGCGAACGGAACGATCGTCGGAATCGCCGACTACCGTCGTTTCTCCCGTCCCTCGACAGGCAGCGTCGGCATCTGGCTCGACGATCTCTTCACCGATCCCGAGGCACGCGGTCGAGGTGTCGGTCGTGCATTGATCTCCCGGCTGCAGTCGATCGCCGCGGCCGAAGGCTGTTCGGTGGTCCGGTGGATCACCGCCGATGACAACGCTCAGGCTCAGGTGCTCTATGACGATGTCGCAGCGAAGACGAACTGGCTCACCTACGACGCGAAGCCGACGGAGTCGTGAGCACTGAGTTGCCGAATGAGGAGAGGCCGAGCTCGGTGGAGCCGGAAGAACAGGCAAGCTCAGCGAACGCCGGTGCTGACCGCGAGGTGCTGTTGTGCTGCCTGCTGTGGGCGCGCGAAGGACAGGCCGAGGCACTGACAGCCTACGAGAACGGTGTTCTCGCGCTCATCTCCGAGCACGGAGGGCGCGTCGTCAATCGTGCCAAGAGCGACGGGGCACAGGGGCATCCCGACGAGGTGCAGTTCTATCGGTTCGAATCCACGGAAGCGCTCGATTCCTACCTGGCAGATCCGCAACGTCAGGCGCAGGCCGCCGAACGCGATCGCGTCATCGCCAGGACGGAGCTGTTCCCGGTCAGCTTTCTTCCGAGCGAGTGAGGTCCTGTGCGAAGTGCTGCTGTGCGAGCAGGACCAGCGCCTCGAGCAGCGGTCGGCGCAGCACGCTGCCGAGGACGACTCCGCGGATCCGCTCCTCCAGGCTGACTGCGTCGCCGATCGCGTCGAGGTCGGTGCGACCGACGTCTTCAGCGGCCTCGACATAGGCGTCGAGCCGGTCGAGGATCGGAGTCAGGTTCTCCGTGGTCAACATGGCAACCGCGTTCACAGCAGCCCGATAGGCCGGTGACGAGGTCGCGCAGCGCCACCCCCGCGCCGTGATCGCGCGGTCGAGTATCGCCGAGGCGGCTGTATCGTCCGTCTCGGCCTCGTCGATGAGCGCGTCCTGGACGACGCCCATCGCTTCGACTTCCGAGGCCTGCCCGTCCACCGCATCAACGACGGCTCGCACCTTCGCCAACGGCAGTCCGGCCACCGACGTCAGCGCTCCGATGAGGCGCAGCCGCTCGAGATGAGTGCGATCGTAGACGGCTTGATTCACGCTTGTCCGTCGTCCCGGCTGCAGCAGTCCTTCGCGCAGGTAGTACTTGATGGTCGGCACGCTGAGCTCCGAACGACGGGACAGCTCCGCCATCCTCATCCCCGACTTCTCCGCTGATTCCTGCATCGTCATCTCCTCCCGGCACTGTCAGCAATGTTCGGTGACTGATCTTGCTCGACCCTAGCAGATACCTCTACTATCTATTATGGATAGTTGAACTACCTATTGGGAGCAGGAATCATGGATACCCTCGCGTTAGCTGCGGTCCTCGTCACCGGCTTCGTCGGCTCAGCGGAATTCGGATCGGCCGCCTTGGTTCATCCGGTGATCCGTCAGCTGAGGACGGACGATCAGCTGATCATGGAGAGGGGCCTACTGAAGACGTTCGGCCGGGTGATGCCGGTGGGAATGACCGCGGCGACAGCGCTGGCCATCATCATTGCCATCGATGAGCCCAACGCATGGTTGGTCTCGGCAGCAATCAGCCTCGGCGTCGCTCTGGTCGTGACGATCGTCGGGAACGTGCCGATCAACTCCCGGACGGGACGAATCACCGAGGCGACCGCCCCCGAGGGATTCATCGCCATGCGCAGACGATGGGACGTCTTCCAGATCGTGCGCGCTTCGCTGCAGCTGCTCGGATTCGTTCTTATCGCGGTCGGAGTCGTCGGATTCGGCTGAGCACCCGTCATCGTTCATCTCGTCGTCAGGGATGTTCCGGCACGCGCGTCACAGCACTCCGACCGCTGAGGCTTCAGTCCATCCGCTGCCGAAGTTCGGCGACTCCGCTCCCGGTCAGATCTGTCAGTGCTTCCGGTCGGCCGGCCATGGCCAGGACGAGGTCGAGGACACGACCGGTCACCTCCGGCCCGCTTCCGGATTCGAAGTCGGCATCGACAGCACTGAGCTTCAGCCCTTTGACCAGTGTCTTCGAGTTCACCGCGAAGTCCTTGGAGGCGAAGTATCGGGCCACCTCGACTGTCGCCTCGGCGTCGGGGGTCAGGTCGCGTTCCAGTGGTCGTGCGATGTCCTGTCCGTGGACGATGACTTCGCCGAGGAAGGCCGGGAGGTCTTTGGTCGGGGCGACAGTCAGTGGGATCGAGCCGTGGAACTTCGCAAGGGTCTCCTCTGGTGAGTCACCGAGGCGGCGCTCGAGCAGTCGCGCGTTGTGTTTGGCAGGGTCGAATTTCGCTCGGATAATGCTGCGGATCCAGGCCCATTTCCCGGTGTCGGCCGCGGCGGTCAGGTGGGCGACGACCTGCTCGACCGTCCAGTCTGCGCACAGAGTGGCGAGCGCCCACTGCTCTGGTTCGAGTGTGGTGAGCAGATCGGCCAGGCGCGCGCGTTCCGTGTGGATGAGGTCCCAGTATTCGGTCTCGTTCATCTGCTCGTCCCCCGTGATTCGTCGCCGGAGACGCTGACGCGCGCTTCTTCGACGTCGAACAGCAATCGGAAGCGTTCGCAGACGACCGGCATCTCGGGCGCGAATCCACGTTGACCATGTTCTTGCCAAAAGCGCTCATGGATCTCGCGCCAGGCGGCCAGGGTCTGGTCGCCCTCCCCTTCCGCATGGGCATGCTCGGCGGTCACCTCGGAGAACGGGACGATGTCGATCGCCGTGGTTTCGATGAGGGCTCTCGGCCGGCCTCGCCCGTCGAGGATGATGCTCAGTTCGCCCACCTCGGGGACGGATTCGCCGTCGGCTTGGATGTCCCACAGCGCCGAGGCGGTGCCCGTCTTCGTCCCAGCCAGCACGAGAGCGAGGAGGTCGTCCGCATGCCCGGGAGTCGCGCCGAAGGCCCATGCTTCAGGAATCACCTCTGGCAGGTCTGGGATGCAGCTTCTCGCCGTCGACCAAAAGGCGCCGAGGTCGCCGCTGCCGGGATCTGCGCCGCTCATCCGTCATTCTCCTCAAGTCCGACGAACATCTCACGCCGCAAGGCATCGACATGAACACGCGTCACCTCGATGGCGGCGAGAGGGTCCTGATTCCGCAAAGCCGCCACGAGCCGACGGTGATGATCACGCCCCTCCTCGAGCTGCTCCTGCGGGTAGGGCACGAAGTACTTCGTCAGACCGCCATAGCAGGCCAGGTAAGTCTGAGCCTCGGGCAAACCGCTGATCTCTGCGATGAATCGGTGGAAACGAGTGTCAGGAATATGGTGCTCATGCCAGTCCTCGGCATCGGCCGACGCTTGGATGAGAGCATCGAGCTCATCACACTGCTCGGGAGTGGCACGCATCGCCGCCTCAGCCACAATGGCCGATTCCATCAGACTGCGCTGGTCGATGAGCCGATGGATCGCGTCGGAGTCTGCCCGGTAGGCGGTGACGGCGGAGTCATTGAGATGCGGCGGGTCGTCGGCAACGAACGTTCCACCTCCACGGCCCCGCCTGCGCACGAGGACTCCGTCCTCGACAAGGCTTTCGAGTCCCCGACGGGCGGTGATGACGCTGACCTCGAGGCCCGCCGCCAACAGTTCGGTCTTCGGCAACCTGCTGCCCGGCGCGAGGAGAGCGTGCTCGATGGAGAGCAGAACTCGGGCTCGGACGGTATCGACAGCAGAAAGCCGGGTGAGTTCTGCGGCTCCGGGGGCAGCGAACAGCGTTCGATCGACTTCGCGTGCCTGCGCAGAGTCCATCCCGCTCCGCTCAGAATCCACGCCCGCAGGATCGGGTGTCGAAGAATTTCTCACTGCCATGTGTTGAGTCTAACGTCACATCGACCTATAGTGATCAAACTGATCAATTAAAGCGACGGCGGGAAGAACCGCTGTCGACGGCGGCGAAGGGACCGAAGTGGACACCAGCGAAATGGCAGTCGGGCTGGCCCAGCGTGCACCCCTGACCGGACCGGACCCGTTATCCGGCTTCCGCACGGACGTCGCGGCCACCTCGGCGAGGTTTCCCGAACTCGGAATGATCATCTATCCCGAGCTTCACCTGCACAGCACCGACGACCTGCCGATCGACGACCGCCCCGCCGCGCTGCGCGAGAAGGCTGAGCGACTCGACTCGGAGTTCGTTGCCGAGATCGGCCGCATCGCCGCCGAGCACAACATCTGGCTGTGCCCGGGCAGCATCGGTGAGATCGCCGACGACGGGAGCTTCTTCAACACTCAGCTGCTCTTCTCCCCCACCGGCGAACTCGTCTCCACCTACCGCAAGATGTTCCCATGGCGACCATTCGAACCACACCGCCCGGGCACCGAATTCGTCGTCGCCCAGACTCCCGATCACGGCGCCTTCGGCCTCTCGATCTGCTACGACGCCTGGTTTCCCGAACATTCACGGCACCTGAGCTGGATGGGCGCAGACGCGATCCTCAATATCGTCAAGACGACCAGCCAGGACCGCGAACAGGAACTGGTCCTGGCGCGGGCAAACGCAATCGTCAACCAGGTCTACGTGCTCAGCGTCAACTGCGCCGAACCCATCGGCCGCGGTCGGTCCATCGCCGTCGATCCCGAAGGCCTCGTCCTCGGCGAGGCTGGGCTGGGCGAAGACACGATCATCGTGCGGGTCGACCCCCAGCGGGTCGCTCGAGTCCGCAAGGTCGGGACCGCGGGAACGAACCGAGTGTGGTCGCAGTTCAACCGCGACGACGACCCTATTCCCCTCCCGCTCTACGGAGGCTGTCTCGATCCGAGCCGCTGGTCACCTGGCCACGACACCCGCTGACGCGACCGTCGATTCCGAGCCACCACCGGCTGCCGGCGACAGCCGCACCACAATCAATCAGAGCAGGCACTTCTGCCATCCGGAAATCTGAATCAACAATGACATCGACAATGGAGTGATCATGTCAGACACCGTCACACTCAATCGCACCCTGAAACTGCCGTCCCTGGTCATCTTCGGCCTCGCCTACCTCACCCCGCTCATCGTCCTCGGCATCTTCGGCGTCATCGCCTCCCAGACGAACGGTGCGAGCGCGAGCGCCTATCTGATCGCGCTCGGGGCGATGCTCTTCACTGCCAACAGCTACGGTCGCATGGCCGCGGCCTATCCGGTCGCCGGATCGGCCTACACCTATGTGCGCAGAACGATCGACGGTCGCATCGGATTCCTTGTCGGGTGGGCGACGATGCTCGACTACCTGTTTCTGCCCATGGTCATCTGGCTCATCGGCGGCTCCTACCTGCAGGCGCAGTTCCCAGCGGTGCCGATGGCCGTGTGGATCATCGGCTTCATCGTCCTCACCACGGTGCTCAATATCTTGGGCATCAAGGTCGCCGATCGGGTCAACCTCATCCTGATGTCGTTCCAGATCCTTGTCATCGTCTTCTTCGTCGCCCTGTCGCTGGCCGATGTGTTCGGCTCGGAAGGCGGTGCCGGACTGATCAGCGCGGCCCCGTTCACCGGTATCGACTCGACTCTCGTGGCCATCGGCGGCGGTGCCGCGGTCGCCGCGTATTCGTTCCTCGGATTCGATGCCGTCACAACCTTCACCGAGGAGACCATCGATCCCCGTCGCACCGTGCCGAAGGCCATTATGCTCATCGCCCTCATCGGCGGCGGCATCTTCGTCGTCGTGGCCTACGCGGTTCAGCTCGTCCACCCCGGTGGAGTGTTCGAGAATTCCGACGCCGCGGCGTTCGAGATCGCCAAGAGCATCGGCGGGCACTTCTTCGGCGCGATCTTCCTCGCCGCCCTTGTCATCGCTCAGTTCACGTCCGGCATCGCGGCCCAGGCCGCAGGCAGCCGTCTGCTCTATGCGATGGGACGCGACGGAGTGTTGCCGCGCGGCTTCTTCGGCAAGCTCAGCCCCCGCTTCCACACTCCGGTGCTGTCCCTGCTGGCCATTGCCGTCATCGGGCTCATCGCGATCTTCATGAACGTGGCCACCTCGACGTCGTTCATCAATTTCGGCGCGTTCCTCGCCTTCATCATGGTCAACGTCTCGGTCATCGTCTATTGGGTGCGCGAGCGCCGAGGCGGCCGTTCACTCAACGTGTTCCTCTACTTGGTCTGCCCGATCATCGGAGTCATCGTCATCGGTTTCCTGCTCACCCAGCTCGACGTGCACGCGATCACCCTCGGCACGATCTGGCTTGTCATCGGCGCAGTCATCCTCGCGGTGACAACGAAGGGCTTCCGCACCCAACCGTCCGAGCTCGCCGTTGACTCGGCCGACTCAGATCAGCCGGGATCCGTGGCAAAAGCCTGAAGAGGATGCGCTTCGATCATCGCCCGCGGGCTCGAGACAATACCGTCCCGAGCGCGCAGGCGATGGCACATCCGGCAGCCATCCAAGCTACCCACACCTGCCATGCCTCAGGCCCTTCAAGAAGCCCAGGAATCAACAGCATCAACACCCCAGCAGACACTGCCAGCCCGAGGATGAAACCAGCCAAAGCACTGTTGTTCGCCATTTCATTCACTCCTGTTCAGTCAAGCCGCCTAAAGAAGAAACTGCTCTATCTCATCAATCGTCGACCGATTGTCACGGTGCACGATCGCATCCATGCCGACGGCACGGGCGCCTTCAGCACAGACTTCGTGGTCATCAATGAAGAACACGTCTCCGGCGTCAGCAGCCATCCGCTCAATCGCATTCTCATAGGCCTCCGGTTCCGGCTTGAGCAGACCGGTCTCGTGACTGTAGAGAATCGGGTCAAAGACTTCACTGAACCCGAACCGCCGTTCTTCCTCGCGCCGCGCCCCGTCCACTGAGTTCGACAGAATCGCCACACCGGCGCGTGGCCTCAGCGCAGCTGCAAACTCAAACAACTCTGCATTGAGACTCCCGCAGCACTCGCCCCACATGTTGGCCTGCATAGCCTCGATCAGGTTCGAATCCATCTCGAGCGCTCGACCCAGCTTCGACCAGTACACGTCCCGCGTGTCCGCTCTACGGTCGATGACCGGCAAGTCCGCCGCCAGAATGCGCGCCCGATACTCCTCCGCTGAGAATCCAGAGCGCTCCTGCCACCGGCGAACGAAAAGCTGTCCCCAGGTGTCATCATCAACGACCTCCAGCACTCCCCCGATATCGAAGAGCACCCACTTCCTCAAACTCATGAGGCAAGACTACCTACCGATGCTCGCGCTACGCGTGTGCCGGAAAGCCCAGGTTGAGGCGAATAGCCCATGTTCCAACGTGGGCTGCTCACCCTAAACCGTGCCGCGCACCGTGCCGCAACAAAAATACCCCGCCTCTTGTAATAGTGTGTGACACACACTATCGTGTGATGCATGAACGAGGATGAAGACAAGGCACTGGCCACCCACGAGCAGGAGCTGCGACGCGGCACCGTGGTCTTCGCCAGCCTCGTCGCCTGTCGACGGCCGCAGTACGGCTACTCGCTGCTGACGACGCTGACCGAAGCAGGCATCGCCACCGAGGCCAACACCCTCTACCCCCTGCTGCGACGGCTCGAGAAGCAGGGCCTGCTCACGGCGGAGTGGAATACCGAACAAGCCCGCCCGCGCAAGTACTACACACTCACCGACAGCGGCGCCGAAGTCGCCGCCGCACTGCACAGCCACTGGCTCGAACTCAACTCCAGCATCACCAAGCTCTGGAAGGACGGCACACCATGAGTGCGCTCACAGAAATCTACGTCGACAACGTCACCCGCCACCTCCCCGAAGACTCCCGGCCCGACATCGCCGCCGAGATCACCGCCACGATCGACGACATGGTCGACGCCCGCCTCGGCGAGGATGCGGACGCGTCCCCGGATCACACGGCGACCGTCGAACGCGAAGTCCTCGAAGAGCTCGGCGATCCCGTCGCGCTGTCGCGGGAGTACTCGAACTCTCCGCAGCACCTCATCGGCCCGAATTCCTACCCGCTCTATATCTGGGCGCTGCGTTGGGTCCTGCCCATCGTGGGTCTGCTCGCCGTGCTCACAAACATCGTGACCACCGTCGCCGTCTCCCCCGGAGTCCAGATCGGAGAGATCATCGGCAAGACGGCCGGCAACACGGTCATCGCCCTGCTGACCGCATTCGCCGTTATCACGATCATCATCGGTCTCGGCGATCGTGGAATGGACGGCGGCGCATCCGATTCGCTCCGGAAGCGGAAACCGGGCACGTGGACGGTCGATGATCTCGACCGACGTGATTCCCACGGCAAGCAGATCCGCGCCGAGGCGGGGCTCGGGCTGGTCTTCATCGTCGCCCTGGCAACGGTCCCGCTCATCCCGACGACCCTGCTCTACGTCGGCCACCTCAACGATGGGGAGACGTTCGTCAACCCCGACCTCGGCGTCGGCTGGCTGCTCGGCTACTGGGCCTTCCTCGCGCTCATGGCCGCAGTCGAGATCATCAAGTTCACGACCGCCTCGGCGAAACCGACCGTGGCCATCATCGGCGGGATCGTCGACATCGCCATGGCCGTCTTCCTCACCATCGCGCTGCTGACTCAGCCGGTCCTCCACCCCGAGCTCACGAACACCGGGAACGCCGACTTCCAGCAGATCATCACGGTCATCGCGATCTGGATCATCACCGTCTGGGATCAGGTGAGCACCTGGCGGATCTATCGCCGCAATCGTCGGTGAAGTTGTGCGATCGGGACGGCCACCAGCCGACCCGATCGCACAGCTGCTGAGAGATCTCAGTCGCGGCGGCTGGCGATGACCGTGAACTTCTTGTTCCGGGCCAGCTGCCGACTCGGTCCGATGATCGATTCGAGACGATCCCGGTAGCGCAGGTGCGAGTTGAACACCGTGAGCACCTGCCCGCCCGGCGCCAGATGCTCGGCGGCCGTGGCCATGAGCGCCGCGGCCGTCTCGGTCTCGATGGCCGTTCCCTGATGGAACGGCGGATTGAGCAGGATGACATCGAATTCGCCCAGGTTCGCGAGCGCCGGCTCTCCCGGATCTGCGGCATCACCGAGGATGATGTCGACTCCGACTCCGTTCGCCTCCGCTGTGGCCCTCGCCGAGGCGACCGCCGCCTTTGACACATCGACGCCGAGCCCCGTATTCGCCCCCGAGCCTCGCATGGCCGCGGTGAGCAGCCAGCCGTTGCCGCAGCCGAGGTCGAGCACAGATTCCGGCGCCCCGCCTGGGAGCAGTCCCAGCAGTGAGTCGATGAGCAGCTCCGCGCCCTCATCGCTCTTCGTCCCGGAGAAGCAGGCCCCATGAGCGCGGACTTCGAGCTCACCGACACCGCCTTGGGTGATCACCCCACGGCGCGGGAATTCCGGCAGGCTCGGCGAGGACAGGGGGCGGCTGCCGATGATCATCCGGTGCTTGCCGACCCCGGGAGAGACATCGACTCGGCCGAATCCGCGGGCGAGCTCCTTGTTGACGCCCCGGCTCATCGCATCGCTGCGGCCGATGACGATGATGGTGCTCGCCAACGGCTGCAGCACCGCGATCGTCTCGGTGAGCGCATTCATCGCCTTCGGAGCGTTGACGACTGCCCACATCTCCCCCACACCGAGTTCGGCCAGCCCCGCGATCTCATTGAGCTCGCTCACCGCCAGTACGGGGGCCGCTTCGGCACCGGCCTCTCCGGCGACTCCGGCGGATTCGCCGGCTCCGGCCAGGGACTCGACCGCTGCGGCCAAGGTCCGCGCCTCGTCGAGCCGGTCGTTGTATGTGCATACCTGCGTCAGCCGGCTGAGCAGGGTCGCCTGCAGACCGTGCGCATCGTCGACGAGGATGAGGTTCTCGGGGACCTCGGCGGAGAGTTCGGCGGTGACGAAGGTGCCTTCGGTGTCTCGGCCCGAGACGTCGAGGGCTCCGAGCCGGCGTCCGATGACGTAGTCGATGAGCATGCGCGCCTGGGGCAGGCCGGGCAAGTCGCTCAGCTGGGGCAATTCCGCCAGCAGATCCCGGCTGCGGTGGGCGGCGGCAGAGTCAGAGGGCAGCAGGGAGGCGGACATTCGATCAGTCTAATCCGAGCGGACCGGTCGCCGCCTCCTCGAGGGTGTGCCGCTCAGCCTTCGGCGTCGTGGTCGGTCTCGATGAGCTGCTTGAGGTTGGCCAATGCTTCGTCGGCTCCGTCACCCTCGGCGCGCAGAACGACCTTCTGACCGTATTCCGCGCCGAGGCCCATGAGGGAGAGCACGCTGGCCGCGTCGAGGGCATCCTCGGCCGGTTCGCCCTCCAGGGCGATGGTGATCTCGAGGTCATAGTCTGCGGCGGCCTCGGCCAGCAGTGCTGCTGGACGGGCGTGCAGGCCGACGGTGCTTCCGACTGTTGCGATGGTCTCTGCCATGAGTTGTCCTTCCTGATCAGACCGGCCGTGGTTCGACCTGCCCGGTGTTTCGACATTTCCTGTTGGTGGAGTCTGTGGTGGTGCTGAGTATGTCACGGGGTCACTCGCCCGACGGCCGGGCTCAGAGGCCGAGCTCGTCGAGGATCGGCAGCTCGGCTCGGACCGCGGCCTTCGCCTCACTCGGGCTGCGCGCCGCAATTGCACTGCGGGCGATCTGCTGTGCCCGCTCCAGGGAGACACCGGACAGCACCTCGGCGACGGCAGGCAGAGCTCGGGGCGCCATGGACAGGCTGGTGACTCCGAGGCCGACCAGCACGACGGCCAATGCCGGATCGGCCGCAGACTCTCCGCACACGCCCACCGACTTCTCCGCCTCAGCACCCTGGGCGGCGGCCATGCCGATGAGCTGCAGGACTGCCGGCTGCCACGAGTCGCTGAGTTCGGCCAGGCCGCCGAGCATGCGGTCGGAGGCCATGACGTACTGGGTGAGATCATTCGTGCCGAGGGACGCGAACTCGACTTCCTCGAGGATCGTGGCCGCCTGCAGCGCCGCCGAGGGGACCTCGACCATGACACCGGCGGTGGGGAGTCCTGCCGCACGGACGAGGTCTGCGAACTGTCGGGCCTCCTCGGCGGTGGCGATCATCGGAGCCATGACGTGGACGGTCACCGCATGCCTTGAGGTGGCGAGCGCGATCGCCTCGAGCTGACGTTCGAGGACTCCCTGAGCCCTGCGGCTGGTCCGGAATCCGCGTACGCCCAGGGCCGGGTTCGGTTCATCGGCGTCGGTGAGGAACGGCAGAGGCTTGTCGGCTCCGGCATCGAGGGTGCGCACGACAACCTTGTGATCATCGAAGGCTGCGAACACCTGCCCATAGGCCTCCGCCTGCTCCTCGACGCTGGGTTCGGTATCACGATCGAGGAAGCAGAACTCGGTGCGCAGCAGACCGACGCCTTCGGCACCGGCGGCTGCCGCTGCCCGTGCCTGAGCGCCGTCGCCGACATTCGCACGCAGCGGAATCCGGGTGCCGTCGCTCAGGAGACAGGGTCCGGTGAACGACTGCAGACGGCCAGCCGTCTCCGCCCATGCCTTGACGAGGCCGGTCTCCAACGCACCAGGTTCGGTGCGCAGGACTCCGGCACCGCCGTCGACGAAGACGGGTGTGCCGTCAGTGATCTCGCGGACGCCGGCGGCTGCGACCACGGCGGGAATGCCCAACGACCGGGCGAGGATGGCCGTATGGCTCTGCGGTCCACCCTCTGCGCAGACGAGTCCGACGACAAGCTCAGGATCCAGAGTTGCGGTGTCGGCGGGAGCGAGATCCGTGGCGATGAGCACGAAGGGCTCGGCCGCGTGTCGAATGCCGGGGGCCGGCACTCCACGCAGATGGGCGACGAGGCGGGCGCGGACATCGAGGACGTCGGCCGCGCGTTCGGCCATATAGCCGCCGAGCTTCTCGAACTGTGCAGCGGTCTCCGCGGCCACCGTCCAGATCGCGGTCTCCGCATCGGTCTCAGGCAGGCGTTTGATCGCCGTCTTCACCAGAGTGGGGTCCTTGGCCATGAGGGCGGTGGCCTTGAGCACGTCGCGGGCGTCCCCGGTGACGGATTCGGCGCGCTCACGCAGTTCGGCGTGGACGGCGGCCGAGGCCTCCCGGATCCTGTTCGCCTCCGCCTCGGGATCAACCGGGGCGGGCTTCGCCACGGGTGCGGACACGGGGTCGGGCATAGTCAGCGCCGGGGCGATGACCCGTCCGGGTACGACTCCGATGCCTGAGAATTCTGCGGACATCCCCATTCCTTCCTGTCTTGCCTCTTCGGTGAGAGCGTTCAGACTCGTGTGGCGTCAGCGTTCGACGATACCGGTTCGTCCCGCTGAGCCTCACCGGCCGGACCGGATCCGGTGGTCGAACCGGTCGACGCGGCTGCGGTTGTCGCCGGTGCGGACCGGTCGGCCGCCTCGGCGAGGCCTGCCGCTCCGCCCTTGCGGACAAGGATCTTGAGCGCGAGCACCAGCACGGCGCTGATGATCGTGCCGACGACGACGGAGAACAGGAACAGCAGGAACGAGTCGATGGCGAAGAAGACGAACACTCCGCCGTGCGGGGCCTGGCTGGTGACGGAGAAGGCCATCGTCATGCCGCCCGTGACGCCGGCACCGATAACCGAGGCAGGGATCACGCGCAGCGGATCGGAGGCGGCGAAGGGAATCGCGCCTTCGGAGATGAACGCGGCGCCGAGCAGCCAGGCGGCTTTTCCATTCTCCTTCTCCGCCTGGGAGAAGATGCGGGGGCGGACGGCGGTGGCCAGTGCCATGGCCAGGGGCGGAACCATTCCGGCGGCCATCACCGTAGCCATGATCTCCCACGGCACGGGGTTGTCGACGGAGCCGGCGGCGAGGCCGGCGACGGCGAACGAGTACGCGACCTTGTTGACGGGGCCGCCCAGATCGACGGCCATCATGGCGCCGAGGATGAGCCCGAGGACGACAGCGGCGGTTCCGGTCATCGAGCTTAGCCAGCTGTCGAGACCCTTGGTCAGGGCACTGATCGGTCCGCCGAGGACCATGAGCATCAGGCCCGAGGAGACGAGGGAGGCCACCAGCGGGATGATGACGACGGGCATGAGTCCGCGCAGCCACCTCGGTGCGGCGAAGGAGCCGATCCAGTGCGCGATATAGCCGGCGAGGAGTCCGCCGATGATGCCGCCGATGAACCCGGCGCCCATGAGCACGGCGACGGCGCCGACGGTGAAGCCGGGAGCGATTCCGGGGCGGTCGGCGATGCCGTAGGCGATGTATCCGGCCAGGGCGGCGACGAGGAAGCTCATCGACAGGTTGCCGATCTGGAAGGCCACGGCGCCCAGGTAGGCGCCGACAGGCCCGAGTGCCAGGTCACCGTATTCGGTGGGCAGGTTCCACAGGGAACTGCCGAGGACGATGTCCTCGGCGTAGTCGGGGATGTCGAATCCGCCGAGGAGGAACCCCAGTGCCATGAGCAGACCGCCGGCGGCGACGAAGGGGATCATGTAGCTGACACCGGTCAGCAGCACGCGCTTGAGGTGGGCGCCGATGCTTTCGCGAGAGCCGGACTGTGTTTCGGAGGAGTCGTCGGCGGCGTGAGCGGCGGCCAGCCTGCGGCCGTTGGGGGCGTCCGCCTCGGCGAGGGCGTTGCGAATGAGGCCCTGCGGATCATCGATTCCGGCCTTCACCGGCACCTGCACATAGGGTTTGCCGGCGAACCGCGGCTTGTCGCGGACGTCGACGTCGACAGCGAAGACGACAGCATCGGCGGCATCGATGACGGACTGGTCGATCGGAGTCGTGCCGCTCGATCCCTGGGTCTCGGTGACGACGTCGACGCCCATCTCGGCTCCGGCCTGGGCGAGGGCGTCGGCAGCCATATAGGTGTGAGCGATTCCCGTCGGGCAGGCCGTGACGGCGACGACGCGGCGGGGGTGGTCGGTCGAGGAGGCGGCTGCTGCGGTGGGGGTCGAAGCGGCACCGGCGGTGGTTGCGCCGGTGGGGGCCGCCTCGGTGCTGGTCTGCTCTTCGGGCGTCTCACGTAGGCCGAGTGCGGTCTCGACGAGGTCGACGACTTCCTGCTCGGTCGACGCCGCACGCAGGGAGGCGACGAAGTCCTTCTTCACCAGCGACCGCGCGAGTTTCGACAGGAGCTTGAGGTGGTCCTTCCCGGCGCCCTCGGTGGCGGCGATCATGAACACGAGGTCGGCGGGGCCGTCCTTGGCACCGAAGTCGACAGGCGGGTTCAGACGAGCCATTGCGAGGCTCGGTTCGGTGACCGCCTCGGTGCGGGCGTGCGGGATGGCGATGCCGCCGGGAACGCCGGTCGGGGTCTTCTCTTCGCGGGCGATCGCCGCGGCCGCCAATCCGTCTGCGGAGTTCGCGCGGCCCTGTTCGGCGATCGTGGCGGCCAGAGCGCGGATGACAGCGGACGACTCCGTCCCCTGATCCGCGTCGAGGATCACCAGTTCTGTTGTGATGAGCGAAGTCATCGTGCCTCCTCGGCTTCGGGGGCTGTGCCCTCATGTCGGTGGGAAGTGTCGTCGGTGTACGTGTCTGTATGTGCTGAGGGACTACCTGTCAGCGGTGCTGCGGGTGTCTCAAGCAGCGTCACGGTCACCGCGTCGGTCCGGGCGTCCGCCGGGCTCGGCACCCCGGTGCCGCGCAGCCGGGCGGCTGCGGCTCCGTAGGCGACGGCTCGGGCCAGGGCCGCAACAGGTTCACGGCCGCCGGTCAGACCCAGCAGGTACCCGGCAAGGGTGGAGTCGCCCGCGCCCACGGTGCTCACGACGTCCATCGGCGGATGCTGGGCATGCCAGGCAGCGTCCGGCTGGGCGAGCACTGCGCCGCCGGCGCCCAGGGTCGCAAGGATCGATCGTGGGCGGGGGCCGCGCGCGTTGAGCAGGGTCGATGTGGCGCGAGCCGTGAGCTGCGGTGAGGATTCCAGTCGGTCGGCGATCGTGTGCAGTTCGGCGGTGTCGAGGGGTTCTGCGGTCCCAAGAGCTTCGGTGGCGTCGCGAAGGCCGGCGGGTTGGTGCGGCTCGGCGGCCTCGCTTGGATCAGAATCGTCGCGGAGGCCGGAGCTGTGCAGGAGGCCGGCGGCGCAGAGGAGCTCGGCGAGCTCTTCGGCGTTGGGTTTGATGAGATCCGGTGAGGCTCTCAGGGCTGCAGCCAGAGGAGCACCGGAGGTGTCGACGGCGATCAGCGGCGGACGATCAAGCTGGCGGATACGTTCGATCGCGCGGGCGTAGAAGTCATCGTCGACTCCTGGAGGCAGCGAACCGGCCAGGACGACCCAGCTCGCACCGACTGCCTGTTCGGCCACGAGGTCGAGCAGTTCGTCCTGAGTCCGCGGGCTCAGAGGCGAGCCTGGTTCGTTGATCTTCGTCGTCGTGCCGTCGGGTTCGGTAACGGTGATATTGGACCGCAGCGGTGTGCCGGTGGGAACCGAGCGATGAGCCAGTCCGATCGCGTCGAGTCCGGTGAGCACCGGGTCATCGACGTCTCCGGGCAGGACCGCAAGGGTGTCACGGTCGGCGGCCGCCACGGCGCGGGAGACGTTGACTCCCTTGCCGCCGGGCTGCTGTCCGGCCCAGACGGCGCGCTGCACCTGTCCTCGGAGTACCGGACCGGACAATTCGATGGTGCGGTCGAGGCTGGGGTTGGCTGTAAGGGTGAGGATCATGGAGTGACGACCTCGACTTCCGCAGTCTCCAGATCGGCCGACAACGGCTGTTCCGGCGCGTCGTCGGTGATGAGGATGTCGATCTGGTCGAGTTCGGCGAATCGCACCAGGGAGACGGCATCGAACTTCGCGGAGTCGGCGAGCACGGCAACTCTGCGTCCCGAGTGCACGAACGCTGACTTCGTCGCCGCCTCGTCATGGTCGGGCGTGGAGACACCGTCGCCACTGAGACCGTTGGTGCCGAGCACCGCGAGATCGACCCGGTGGCCCTCGATTGCCGTGATCGTCTGTGGTCCGACCATGGCCCGGGTGACCGGGCGGAATCGGCCCGGAAGGACGAAGATCTCGATGCCGGGCGCACCGGCCAGGCTGTCGATGGCGGACAGGGAGTTCGTGATGACGCGCAGCTGTCGCGGGGTCTGTCCGGCGACGAGGCGGTCATGGGCTTCGTCGGCGATCGCGCGGGCGAAGGCCGCACAGGTCGTGCCGCCGTCCACGGAGATGCTCATCGTCTCCTCCAGCAGGCTCAGCGCGGACCGGGCGATCGATGTCTTCTCATCGAGGTTGTGGATCTCGCGGTCGTCGAAGGCCGGCTCTTCGAGGCTGTGGGGACGGCACGGCACTGCTCCCCCGTGGACGCGCTGGAGGGCTCCGGCCTTTTCGAGGGCGGCGAGGTCGCGTCGAACGGTTTCCGTCGTGATGTCGAAATCGGCGGCCAGATCGGTGACATTGACCCGGCCCGCTTCGCTGACGAGCTCAGCGATGCGTCGTTGCCGTTCTTCAGCGAACACGTCCGGCCCTTTCCTTCGCGCGGCTCATCGTCGATACAGACGAACAGTCGCGTGGCTATCTGTTGGTTTGACCGATCTTAGGACTCCATTCACATATCGTCAATCACATTCCAACATATATCCACTAATTCCCACATCGAGGTGTGGTCGACCGAGCAAGGCGGCTCAACCGAGGCGGCGGGGCCGATGAATGACGAGTGCCCCAAAACTCAGCGTTCTGGGGCACTCGTCATTCGCGGTCGGGGTGGGCCACCTCGGCGAAGGGATCAGCGGACCGGGTAAGCCGCCTCGGTGATGGGATCAGCCGTCGGTCATTCAGCTGCCGATGCGTTTGTACGCCGAGGAATCGGCGTTGTCGATCGTCGAGTGTTTGCGGTTGTCGTGCATGAAGGCCACGGCGACGAAGCCGACGATCGCGATGACGACGACGTAGACGGCGAACCAGGTGCCGATTCCGGCGCTGCGGAACCACAGGGCGACGTATTCGGCGGAGCCGCCGAACAGCGAGTTGCCGATCGCGTAGGTGAAGCCGACGCCGATTCCGCGGATGTGGGCGGGGAACATCTCGGCCTTCACGATTCCGGAGATCGAGGTGTACATGCTGATGAACGCCATGGCGATGACGATGAGAATGCCGGCCGTGACGACGGAATCGGCCCTGCCGATCATGCCCAGCAGCGGAATGGGCAGCGCGATCATGCCGATGACGAAGATGAGCATGTTGTTCTTGCGGCCGATCTTGTCCGAGATCTTGCCGGCGATGGGCTGCATGACGACGAAGATGAGCAGGCAGATGGTCATGAGGTCAGCGATGGAGCCCTTGTTGAACACGGCTTCGCCCGGGGTGCCTTCGTTCTGCAGCAGCAGGAACTTCTGCATGTAAGTGGTGAAGACGTAGAAGACGAGCGATCCGACGCTGGTGATGCCGAGGACGACGAAGAAGGCGCGCGGGTGGCGCAGCACTTCGCGGAAGCTGCCGGAATTCTCGTCCTTGCGGGTGTCCGCCGAGGTGGTCTCCTCGAGTCCGCGACGCAGCCACAGGGAGACGATAGCGGCGGCGGCGCCGATGACGAAGGGCAGTCGCCACCAGCCGGCTTCGATCTGGTCGGTGCCCAGAGTGTGGGTCATGACGACGGCCAGCAGGCTGGCCAGCAATTGGCCGCCGATGAGGGTGACGTACTGGAAGGAGGAGTAGAAGCCGCGTTTGCCTTCGGTGGCGACCTCGGACATGTAGGTGGCGGTGGCGCCGTATTCGCCGCCGACGGCCAGGCCCTGGATCATGCGCACGATGAGCAGCAGAATCGCGGCCCAAGAGCCGACGACCGCGCTCGTGGGCAGCAGCGCCATCATCAGCGAGCCGGCGCACATGAGCAGAATGGAGATGAGCATCGAGTTCTTGCGCCCGAGGCGGTCGGCGGCGCGGCCGAAGATGTAGCCGCCGATGGGACGCATGAGGAAGCCGACGAAGAAGACTCCGGCGGCCTGCATGAGGGACAGTGCTTGGTTGTCAGCGACGAAGAACTGGTCGGCGAAGTAGACGCTGAAGAAGGCGTAGATGTAGAAGTCGAACCAT
This sequence comes from Brevibacterium sp. MGP-B1, assembly GCF_057766545.1. NCBI lineage: Bacteria > Bacillati > Actinomycetota > Actinomycetes > Micrococcales > Brevibacteriaceae > Brevibacterium > Brevibacterium sp. MGP-B1. Next base: position 2,077,906 of record NZ_CM173407.1, read on the forward strand.
TCGACGAGGTTGCCCGACGATGCCGCCATGATGGCCTTGACCGTCTTCCATTCCGACTTCTTCTGCGTGTGGCTCTCACCGGCTTCCGCCTGGCCGAGGTGCGTGTTCTGATCTGTCAATGCTTCTTCTTTCTCACTCTTACGCGGCGCCGGGAGCGCCCAGGTCACCTTACTGCCGCATCGACGGAACCGACGATTCGGTCGGTAATTGAGATCTGGGGTCGGAGGCCCGATTCCGCGCGGTTCCCGGGCAGTTCTCGCGCGGATACGGAGCAGAAATCGTTCGATGGTGACGGTCCCGCTTCTGGCGAAGTGAGGAAGATCTCAGCCGAAGCTCCCCGTTTCCCTCGTCGCAGAGTGAGCTGCCGCCCGTCCGAACAGGGCGGATATGCTACTAATTGAGAGAGCTTCGTCCAATGTCGCACCAGGAGAGATCATGACAATCCTCGTCGGTTATTCCCCCTCGCCCGAAGGCAAGGCCGCTGTCGAATTCGGCATCGAGCAGGCCCGCGCATTCGACGATGTCCTCGTCGTGCTCAATGCCGGAATCGGTGAGACCCCCGACGAGCGCGGCGTCGCCACCAGCAAAGACATCGAGGAGCTCAAGGAGACGCTGAAGTCTTCCGAGGTCTCCCACGAGATCCTTCAGTTCCTCCGCGGCAATGATCCCGTCGAAGAGCTCCTGGCCCTCGCCGAGGCAACCGCCGACACACGCATGATCGTCATCGGTTCGCGTCGCCGCTCCCCCGTCGGCAAGCTCATCATGGGGTCGACGGCGCAGCGCATCATCCTCGACTCCGACGTCCCCGTCGTCTCCGTCAAGGTCGATCGACGGAAGAAGAAGTAACCGCGGCGAAGGACTCCCGGTACTGCGAGGGGCTCGTCCCGACGAGGCGATGGAAGTGCTCGCGCAGTTGGGTCGCCGAAGAGTAGCCGACTTTCCGACCGATCGTCTCGATCGACAGATCGCTGACCTCCAGCAGCTCCTGCGCCGCACGGGTCCGCTCCTGAGTGATCCACTGCAGCGGGGTCGTTCCGAGCTCCTGCCTGAAGCGACGTCCCAGCTGCCGCACGGAGACGTTCGCGTGGCGGGCCAGGGCCGCCGCGTCGATGTTGTCTCCGAGGCGGCTCGCCGCCCACTCGAGCGTGGCCGACAATCCCGTCGCCCCCGCTTCCGGCAGCGGCCGGTCGACGAACTGCAGCTGGTTTCCATGACGTGTGGGAGCCGCGACCATCCTCCGCGAAATCAATCGCGCGGTCGTCGCTCCGATCTCACGTCGGACGATGTGCAGACAGGTGTCGATGGCGGCGGCGGTGCCTGCGGCGGTGACGATCTGTCCCGCGTCGGTGAACAGGTTGGCTTCGACGACGTCGATGCGGGGGAACTCGTGTGCCAGTTGGTCGGCGAACAGCCAGTGGGTGCTCGCCTGACGCCCGTCGAGCAGGCCCGCGCCGGCAAGCAGGAAAGCACCGCTGCACAGTGAGACGATGACTGCTCCCTCCGTATGGGCTCGACGGAGGGCTGCCCGTTCCGCCTCGGTGCCGGTGTGAGGCAGACTGGCGCTGACGATGACGACATCGGCTCCGATGAGGCCGTCGAGTCCGTGCGTGGATTCGATCCGCACTGCGGAGACGTGCTTCGTCTCCAGCCAGCGAGGTCCGTCCGCCGAACACACACGGAAGTCGATCGGCGGCGCCCCGACCTCCGTGCGATCGATCCCGAAGACCTCAGCCGTGACGCCGAATTCGAAGAGGGAGAGACCGTCCCGGACGAACACTGCTGCAGTGAACATCTGTCCAGTATGGCCGAAAACCGGTGAAATGTGTCGTTTCAGCCACTCGTGGTTTTCGGTAATCGGCGGTTGAGTGGACTCATGACTTCACGACGCCCCTCTTCGACCTCGGTCGCAGCATCGCAATCGTCTGCGTCGCGGTCCCCCGGCGGGCAGCCGACGGGATGGGCCAGAATCCGGTCGCTCGGGCCGGGCGTTGCCGCAGGTCTGGCATCCGTCGTCGGCGCCGGTCTCATTGCTGTGCCGGCCGCTGTCCTTCATGAGTCGGGGGCCGCGGCCGCTCTCACCTGGATCATCGCGGCACTCGTCTGCCTGCCCATGCTCATGCTCTTCCGCGACACCGTCGTCGTCTCCGGGCACAGCGCCGACCCTCTTCGCGAGACGATCAGGACCGGGCTGGGACGTCATCCCGCGGCGATGGTCCCCCTCATGTTCTCGATGGTTGTGGTCGTCGGACTGCCCTCGGGGTCCGTGATGGCGGCGCGGAACCTCGCAGCCATCATCGACGTCGACGTTCCAGAGATCGCGATCGCCTCCAGCCTCATGGCCTTTGCCGTCGTCGTCAATCTGCGTAGTCGGTCGCTCGGCAGCACTGTCGAGCGCGTCGGGGCGGTGGTCCTCGTCATCGCCATCGTCACAGTCGTCGCCTGGTCTCTCATCCACCCGAGCAGAACGCCGGACGTCGTCCCCGACGTGTCCGAACTGGCGCTCATCCCTGCCGGTGCGCTCATAGCGTTCTGGGCGTTCATCGGTTTCGAGAATCTCACCTTCCTCGCCCGAGAGTTGCCGGATCCACGGCGTGACTTCGCCCCGGTGGCGATCATCTCGCTGGCACTTCTGCTGGTGCTCGTGCTCGCGCTGACCTTCGCCGTTCAGGCTCAGTCGGGCCAGGTCGATCCGGTCACCGGAATCGTCGACGCTCTGGAGTCGACGCCGTGGGGAGCAGCGGCCGCAGGCATCCTGGCGGTCATGGGGATCCTGGCGATTGCGCTCAATGCCGTCGCCTGGACCAGGGGCGTGGCCACCATCATCTCTGCGGCGGCGAACGAGCGGATTCTGTCGCAGTCCTTGGCCGTCAGCTCCGGTGAGACACCGCGTCGCGCCATTCTGGTGCTCAGCGCCGGATTCACGGTGTCGCTGGTGATTCTCCTGGTGAGGCCGGATCTCGTCGTCGATATGATCGTTGCGGCCAGCGGCGTCTTCGTCATTATCTACATCATGTGCATCGTCGCCTACATCCGCACCGTCGGACCGCGGGTGTGGAGTGTGGCCAATCTGGCGCTTGTCCCGCTCATGGCGTGGTCCCTCATCTCATCAGGTCCTCGCGCGATCTTTCCGGTCGCGGTCTTCCTCGTCGCCGGTGCGATCACGCTCGCCCGGGTCCGGCGCCGCGTTTGAGGTCGGACCGGGGCCCGACCGAGCGTCCGGTTCCGGGCTTGATTCCGCTTCGTGGCGACGCTCGTCCTCGGCCCTCCGTGCGGATCGGCGCGTCCTCAACCGTCCGAACGTACCGGGGCGTCCCATTCGTCGAGGTCGGATTCGCTCCAGTCGCCGTAGGTCGGGTTCGGCAGGATGATCCATTCGGTCCCGAACTTCGCACGATTCTTCTCGATAAGATCACGCTGCTCGTCGACCGACGTGTCTTCGAAGGCACCGTCGAAATCGTGGAGGGTGTCTCCGAGCTGCATGAGCAGCGTGTGGTTCGATTCCACCTTCGCGCGGCGTTCGTCCTTCGGTGGCCCCAGCAGCATCACATGCTCGTCGTCGATCTGCGGGAGTCCGAGCTCTTCAAGAGCCGCGACGTTCTCGGCACGATTGTCTTCTGTCCGGTCCGACACGTAGTAGATGTCGACGTCGAGCTCATCGGCGTGCTGGAAGAATTCCAGAGCCCCGGGGATCATGTGCGGCTCCCCGTTTTTCTCCCAGTCGTCCCAGGTGTCCCATCCGCTGAAGTCGTGGCACTTGGCGATGTCGCGAGCCAGCAGTTTCGAATTGTCGATGGCAGTCTCGTCGAGATCGGTCATGATGGCCAGATCCTCATCATCTGAAGCAGCAGCGACCGCTCTGTCGAGCTGGCGTGTTGCCATCTCGTAGGTCTGCCCCTGCAGAGCTATGGCTTCGGCGCTCTGCTGCTGCCATTTCACACCCATGGTGTATTTCGAGACGTCGCAGTCGTCCGAAGACTCAGCAGTATTCTCCCCGGTGCTCGGACCCGAATTGAGAATGTATCCGACGACTCCGATGATGAGCACGAGCAGAACTGTCAGGGCAGGAACGAGCGCCTTCTTCATCCATCTTCTTTCTTCAGTGGTGTCAGTTATTCAGCAGAAATCTGTTCTTCAACGGCTGTCCTCGCTGGCCGGCGGCAGCTCTCTCAGTCACCGACGATGGCGGCAACGAGGGCGTCGACGTCCTCTCGTGTCGTGTCGAAGGCGCACATAAGGCGGACGATGTCCTTCTCCAAGGGCCAGCCCGCGAAGGCGAATTTCTGCCGAGCACGAGCGGCCACCTCGGCGGGCATCCGGACGAACACGACATTCGATTCGACCTTCTGCACGATTTCGAGTCCGGGGACACGCCCCCGCCCGGCCGCCTCGGCGAGAGTGTCGGCAAGGTACCGGGCCATCTCATTGGACCGGGTGGCGGAGTTCCGCCACAGGTCGCCCTCGTACAGGGCGTTCAGCTGGGCGGAGAGGAAGCGCATCTTCGAGGCCAGCTGCAGGTTCATCTTGCGCAGGAACCGCAGTCCCTGGCCGATCTCCGGGTTGAGGACGACGACCGCCTCGGCGCCGAGCAAGCCGTTCTTCGTTCCGCCGAGGCTGACGATGTCGACTCCGGCCGCGGTGGTGATGTCGCCGAGGCCGACGGCGAGGTGGGCGGCCGCATTGCCGAGTCGGGACCCGTCGACGTGGAGGATCATGTCGTTCTCGTGCGCGGTGGACGCGATCGCCGCGATCTCGTCGGGAGTGTAGGTCGTGCCCCATTCGGTGGACTGTGAGATGCTCACGGCCAGCGGCTGCGCATTGTGTTCGCTGCCGCGGCCGATGATCGCACCCGTGATGGCCTCGGGAGTGAGTTTGCCATTCTCGGTGGCAGCACCGATGATCTTGAGTCCGCCGACCTTCTCCGGGGCGCCGGTTTCGTCGTAGTTGATATGCGCCGAGGCGGCCGTGATCACCGCTGCCCACCGCGGCAGCGCCGACTGCAGGGCGAGCACGTTCGCGCCGGTGCCGTTGAAGACAGGAAACGCCTGAGCCTCGGGCCCGAAGTGGTGGGCCATGATGTCTTGGAAACGCTGTGTCCACGGATCTCCGCCATAGCCGGGCGTATGGCCGACGTTGGCCTCGGCGATGGCGGCGATGGCCTCGGGGTGGACCCCGGCCCAGTTGTCGGACCCGAAGTTGCGCGGGTGCGCCTCGGGGCTGGTGTCGACGGGTGGGGCAGCGGTGCCGGTGTCGGAGAGTATGTCCGCGGGGTTCGTCGACTGCGCTGTCTGATCAGTTTTCTGAGAGTTCACATTCTCAGATTAGACCCTCCTCAGTGAACGTACTCAACATTGGGGTCCGGGACCTGCGGCCCTGTGCCACTGGCAGTCGTACTCAACACCGGGGATTGCACTCGTCACCGTCGGTCGTCGTCATCATCCGCTGTCTCTCGACCTGGGCGATGACTTCGGCCCGGTGGAACCCGTGGCCCCCGTTGTCGACGTGCACCACCGTCGCACCGGTCCACCGGCAGTCGACCGCCGATGCTCGAGTCCAGAATTCGTCCCAGTTCTCGAGCTTCCAACGATCACGCGAGAGTCCGCGGGCCTCCACCCGCCGGCGCACAGACTCTCCGTCGACGGCGACTCGCACGACGATCCACTCCGCGTCCGGCCACCCGTGTGCACTGGCGTTGGCCGTGAGGAAGTCAGCCTCGGGCAGGTAGCGGCCGAAAGGAGCATCCAGGACGACGCTGCGCCCCAGACGCAGATTGTCCCCGGCAATCGCCAGCAGCGTCTGGTATTCGAGGTCCATCACCCGGTCTTGATAGACAGGGTTGTCGTCGCGTCCTGCCGGATCAGTGCCTGCGATCTCGAGCAGCGCCTCGGTCAGTGGCCCGCAGACCACGTCCTTATCAAGGAAGACCGCCCCGAATTCGGCGGCAAGCGCCTTGCTCACGCTCGACTTCCCACTGCCGGCGGGACCGATGACGATGAAGACCTGCGGCCGCTGTGCCTGTCTCAATGCGCCTCCCGGCTGCGATCCTTGACGAAGAAGCCATAGGAGATCGCACCGACGATGAGCAGAATCGCGCCGACGAGGAAGACCGAGTTGAAGTTCCCCGTCGTGTCGACTAGCCAACCGGTGACGACCGGGGCAAGAGCGGCGCCGATGAAGCCGCCGAAGTTCTGGATCGCACCGAGGGAGGCGACCTGTTCGCTCGGAGCCACATCCGAGGCCAGCGTCCACAGGCAGCCGATGGGCACCTGGGAGAAGAAGTAGCCGAGGCTGAGGAGCGCGATGATCAGCGGCACGTTGTCGACGTAGGCCGTTGGGAACACCGAGGCGGCCGCGAGGACCGCTCCGCCGACGATCGGCACCTTCCTGGCCACGATTGCGGGACGGCCCCGACGGATGAGGACGCCGGAGAACCACCCGCCGGTGAGCACGCCGAGGACACCCATGAGGAAAGGCAGTGCGGCGAGCCATCCGGTCTCCTGCAAGCTGAATCCGAGGTCGGTCTCGATGTAGCTCGGCAACCAGGTGAGGTAGACCCAAACCGTGTAGAAGATGCCGAAGGCGCCGATGATCATGAAGTAGGTGTTCGGTTTGGTGAACAGCGTTCCCCAACCGACTTTCTCGGCTCCTTCAACGACTGTGTCCGCCTCGGCTGTTGTGGCCTCGTCGAGCTGTTCGGCGATCTCATCGGCGGAGGCGTCTGCGGAGTCGTCGCCCTTGAGGATGTGCTCCTCACGAAGTGTCGGATCCCGGTAGATGCGCAGCCAGATGAGCATGACGATGATGCCCAGGGCACCGACGACGATGAACATTCCGCGCCAAGACATGGTGAGCAGCAGGAAGGTCAGCAGCGGCGGAGCCAGGGCATTGGCGATCTGGGAACCGGTGTTGACGAGGGCGATGGGGAATGCGCGTTCCTTGGCAGAGAACCACCGTTCGTTGACCTTGAGGCCGGCAGTGAAGAACGGAGACTCGGCGACGCCGAGCGCGACTCGAAGTGCGTAGAGCAGGCCGAAGGAGTTCGCGGCCGCAGTGACCATACCGACGAGCGACCAGGCCCCGGAGGCGAAGGCGAACATTCTCTTCGCCCCGAACTTGTCCACGAGGTAGCCGGCCGGAAGATTGGCGATCGCATACGGCCAAGAGAACGCCGAGAGCAGCAGACCCATCTGGGTGGCACTGAGATCGAACTCCTCGGCGATGGTGGAGTTGCCGATGCTCAGCGTCGACCGGTCGAGATAGTTGACGATTCCGCCGATGACGAGGAGGGCGACGAAGATCCACCTGATTCTGCGTGGGTTGGTCGACTTCGCAGCACCCGTCGTTTTTGCAGTCGTGCTCATCCTTGAGCTCCTTTTTCACGTGCATCGGCGATCGCCTCGAGCATTGTCCGCGCGGCTTGGGTAACGTCTCGGTAGTCACCGCCGGACTTGGCCGCCTTGGTGACATAGCTGCCGATGCCGATCGCGGCAGCACCCGCGTCAATCCACTCACCGACGTTGTCCGGATTGGCACTGCCGGCCGGCAGGATCGGTGCCTGGGCCAGCGGCGCCCGGACAGTCTTGAGGTACCCGGGGCCGGAGATCTCCGTGGGGAAGAGTTTGACGATGTCAGCACCTGCGCTCAGCGAATCGACCACCTCGGTGGGGGTGAACGCCCCACTGATACTCACGGCCTGGTAGCGGTTGGCGACCTCGAGCATTCCGCGGTCGAGGTTGGGACTCACGAGCAGCTGCGCGCCTGCCTCGATGCAGGAGTAGGCAGCCTGCGCATCAAGCACGGTACCGGCTCCGATGACGACTCCCTGGGAGGCAAACTCCTCGCTCAGCGCACTGATGACGCGCTTTGCGCCCGGCACGGACAGAGTGATTTCGAGGGCGCGGATGCCTCCGGCGATTGCGGCGCGGGAGACCGCGAGGGCGTCGTCCTCCGAGTCGAGACGGACGATGAGGACTGCACCGGTGTCGTGGATGGCTCTGAGAGCCTCGAACTTCGTTAACATATTCACGCACCGTATCACACGGATTCACATTCTGTGATCTTCGATGTGAATCCGTGTGCACCATTGGTACGCTGGTCTCGTGCCCCCACTTTCGAAGCCCGCCACTCCGCTCATCCCTGACCAGAGACAGCAGGAGATCGTCGAACTGCTCCGCGCTTCGCGGGTGCTCAGCGTTCGAGAGCTCACCGACAGGCTGCAGGTCTCGCATATGACGGTGCGCCGAGACATCAGTGCGCTCGAAGAGGCCGGTCAGGTCGAGTCCGTTCACGGCGGGGTGCGACTGCTCGGCACGCGTGGCCAGGAGACCCCTGTCGAACGCGCTCCCCGCACAGAGCTGGAAACCCGGGCCAAGCGGGCGATCGCACGCGCCTCGGCCGCTCATGTCCGTTCGGGTTCGACCGTCTTCCTCGACGCGGGCACCACCTGCGAGGCGATCGTCGAACACCTCACGACCATCGCCGACATCACCGTGGTGACCAATGACTTCCTCTCGGCGACGAGGCTCATGGACGAGAAGATTCCGGCGATCCACACCGGCGGAACAGTCGACATCAACAGCGGGTCCTCGAGCGGGCCTCTTGCCGCGGCGACCCTGGCCTCGCTTTCGATCGACACTGCGTTCCTCAGCGCCGGTGCTTGGGATCTGGACCACGGCCTGACCACCTCGGAGACCGACAAGCTCACGCTCAAACGCGCAGCGCGGCAGGCCGCCCAACGCACGATCCTCGTGGCCGACTCGACGAAGTTCGACACCCATGCTCGGTTCAAGGCAGTGGCGCTCGACGAGCTCGATCTCATCATCACCGACGACCGTCTGTCCGAGCCTGACCGGAAGCGCCTCGAGGATTCGGGCGTGCGCATCGACTGCGCGAGGCTCTGAGCACCATCCCACACCTTTAGCTTCACACTGCACCTTTGCACCGGTGTGTTTTGCCACTGACGGTGATGGATAGTGCAGCACCTGTAGGAGAAGCCAGAGAGGGTGCCTGATGCCGAAGCACCTATAGAAGCAGCCGGCAACAGTACGTCGTGGCTGAAAAACAGAAAGACGTCGGGCCAGGACTGTTTGAACAGTCCCGGCCCGACGCCAGAGTCTCAGAAACCCAGAGTCTCAGCGGCTCCACGAATCAGCGACTCAGATACTCAGCACCTTCAGCCGAGGAGTCCGCGCATGAGCTCGGCGGTCTCGGTCGGGGTCTTGCCGACCTTGACGCCTGCAGCCTCGAGGGCTTCCTTCTTGGCCTGAGCGGTTCCCGAGGAGCCGGAGACGATGGCACCGGCGTGGCCCATTGTCTTGCCCTCGGGAGCGGTGAAGCCTGCGACGTAGCCGACGACCGGCTTCGTCACGTTCTCCTTGATGAAGGCGGCTGCGCGCTCTTCGGCGTCTCCGCCGATCTCGCCGATCATGACGATGGCTTCGGTCTCCGGATCGGCCTCGAATGCTTCGAGCGCATCGATGTGTGTGGTGCCGATGACCGGGTCTCCGCCGATGCCGATGGCGGTCGAGAAGCCGAGGTCACGCAGTTCGTACATCATCTGATAGGTCAGGGTGCCGGACTTCGAGACGAGGCCCAGCTTGCCCTTCTTCGTGATGTTGGCCGGGATGATGCCGGCCAGCGACTCACCGGGGGTGATGATGCCGGGGCAGTTGGGTCCGATGATGTGGGTGGCGTTTCCGGCCGCCTGCGCACGGGCCCAGACCTCTGCCGAGTCCTGCACCGGGATGCCCTCGGTGATGATGACGAGCAGACCGATCTTGGCGTCGATGGCCTCGATCGCGGCGTCCTTGGAGAACGCCGGCGGCACGAAGGCCACGGACACGTCGGCACCGGTGGCTTCCATCGCCTCGGCGACGGACCCGAAGACGGGGAGTTCGACCTCGTTGCCGGCCTGGTCGTTGTGCTTCACAGTGGTGCCGGCCTTGCGGGCGTTGACACCGCCGACGACGTTCGATCCGGCGGCGAGCATGCGGGCGGTGTGCTTCGAGCCCTCTCCGCCGGTGATGCCCTGGACGATAATCTTCGAATCGGAATTCAGGAAGATAGACATTGTTGTAAAGACCTTTCCTTACTTGGCAGCAGCCAGTTCGGCGGCCTTGTCGGCTCCACCGTCCATCGTGTCAGTGAGCGTGACGAGCGGGTGCGCGGCCTTCTGCAGGATGGCGCGTCCCTCTTCCACGTTGTTGCCGTCGAGGCGGACGACGAGCGGCTTGGTGGCCTGGTCGCCGAGGATCTCGAGGGCCTTGACGATGCCGTCGGCCACGGCGTCACAGGCGGTGATTCCGCCGAAGACGTTGACGAAGACGGACTTCACCTGATCATCGCCGAGGATGACGTCGAGTCCGTTGGCCATGACCTCAGCCGAGGCGCCGCCTCCGATGTCGAGGAAGTTCGCGGGCTTGACGCCGTTGTGGTTCTCACCTGCGTAGGCGACGACGTCGAGGGTCGACATGACCAGTCCTGCGCCGTTGCCGATGATTCCGACCTCACCGTCGAGCTTGACGTAGTTGAGGTCGAGCTTCTTGGCCTTGAGCTCGAGCGGGTTCTCTGCGCTGATGTCGCGCAGCTCCTCGTGCTCCTTCTGGCGGAAGTCGGCGTTGTCGTCGAGCGAGACCTTGCCGTCGAGGGCGATGATGTCGCCGGCACCGGTCTTGACCAGTGGGTTGACCTCGACCAGGGTGGCGTCTTCCTTCTCGAAGACGGTCCACAGGCTGGTCAGCACGGGGGCGACCTTCGCGGCGGTGTCGGCATCGAAGCCGGCCGCCTCGGCGATCTCTGCTGCCTTGGCAGCGTTGATGCCGTCGATGGCGGAGACGGGGATCTTGGCGAGCGCTTCCGGACGTTCCACGGCCAGCTGCTCGATCTCCATGCCGCCTTCCTTCGAGCACATGGCCAGATAGGTGCGGTTGGACCGATCGAGGAGGACGGAGAAGTAGTACTCCTCAGCAATGTCGGCACCCTCGGCGATCATCACCTTTTCGGTGATGTGGCCCTTGATGTCGAGTCCCAGGATGTCCTTGGCGCGAGCCTCGGCCTCATCGGGGTTCTTGGCGACCTTGACGCCGCCGGCCTTTCCACGGCCGCCGATCTTGACCTGCGACTTGACGACGACGACACCGCCGCCAAGATCTTCGGCTGCCTTCTTCGCTGCTTCTGGCGTCGTCGCGACCTGGGCCTTGAGCACGGGCACTCCGTGCTTCTCGAACAGGTCACGTGCTTGATACTCGAAAAGATCCACGTGTTTTCCTTCGTTTCTGCTGCCGGGTGGTTGGCCCCTGCAGGTTCGTTGACGGATGCAACAACCAAGGACAACCATATTCCCAAACGCACCCGTCCATCCAAACCTGCAGGTTAAACGGACCCTGAGAGTAAGGAATCTCTCGTCAAAAAGTATCTTTGCGCTCAAGATTCTTGATATGGACGTAAAATCGATTCATGGACGAAGTGGATCGAATAGTCGCAGCCTGGCGACGTGAGCGTCCGGATCTCGACGTCTCCCCGATGGAGATCCTCTCCCGAGTCTCGCGGCTGGCCAGGCAGTTGGACCTGGCACGGAAGTCGAGCTTCTCCGATTACGGAATCGAGGGATGGGCCTTCGACGTGCTCTCCGCCCTCCGCCGAGCCGGTGAGCCCTATCAGCTCTCTCCCTCGACCCTGCTGCAGGAGACGCTTGTCACGAGCGGCACCATGACCAATCGCATCGACCGTCTCGTCGCCCGCGGATGGGTGGAGCGTCGCCCCGATCCGGGTGATCGCCGCGGAGTGCTCGTCCACCTCACCGACAGCGGCCGCGCCACCGTCGACTCCGCTCTGGCGGACCTGCTCGTGAAGGAGCGCGAGATCCTCAGCGGCCTCACCCCCGCCGGCAGCCGCAAGCTCGCCGGACTTCTGCGCGAGCTGTCCACCGGCTTCGACGGCAGCGAAGACTGAACCCACCCCGAGCACAGTCACACCTGCCCAACCACAGGCACGGACGCACGAACCCCACCCGAACCCCGACGACGAGGACCCAGCCATGAACGACGACCTCACGAATTTCACCGGCGCACAGCCGCCTCGGCGCGAGCCCATCCACGGTCATTACGTCGATCTCGAACCCCTCGATCCTGCCGTCCACAGCGATGATCTGTTCGCTGCGGTCTCAGTTGCTGACGGGATCGAGGAGCGGTTCCGCTACCTGCCGCAGTCCCCGCAGACCGAACGCAGCGACTTCGACACCTGGATCGCCGAGGCGGCCGCCTCTTCCGATCCCCTCTTCTTCGCCGTCGTGGACCGATCCACCGGTCGAGCCGAGGGGCGGCAGGCACTGATGCGCATCGACACCGCCAACGGGGTCATGGAGATCGGGCACATCCTCTGGGGTCCGGCGCTGCGGCGGACGCGAGCAGCCACCGAGGCGCTCTTCCTCTGCGCCGATCTCGCCTTCGCCTCCGGTTTCCGCCGGTTCGAGTGGAAGTGCGATGACGCGAACGCCCCATCGAAAGCGGCCGCCGAACGCTTCGGGTTCACCTTCGAAGGAGTGTTCCGACAGCACGTCGTGTACAAGGGCCGCAACCGCGACACCGCGTGGTTCTCGATCATCGACAGCGAATGGCCGGCGCTGCGATCGGCGTATGAGCAGTGGCTCGACGAAGCGAACTTCGATGCCGCGGGCGGCCAGCGGCAGAGCCTGCGCGAACTCATCGCCGCACCACGCCGCGGCTGAGGCAGCAGGGTCGGGCGCCGCGGTTGGGCGGCCGGCCTGTGACGTCAGGGCCAGTGCCCGCCACCCGGGCGCAGAAGTCTCGCACCCGCGCTGCTTTCACCGCCTCGCCGCGCGTCCACCCGGGCTCGGACCGTCCCGCGCATTACGCTGGAAGCGACACCATTTGGACGCTGAGACACCTCGAGGAACCATGCGACTTCGCCCCCTTGCCCTGCTGTCCGCCGCAGCACTGCTGGCCACGACGACGGCCTGCGTGTCGACTCCCGATGAGACCCGACCCCAGCCGCGCCCCTCGGTGAGCAAGGAGGAGGTCACCCCGATCGAGACGCCAGACGATGCACCGAAGGTGTCCATCGTCGATTCCTCGCCGGGTGGGGCGAAGGACACCGACCCGCTGTGGCAGGGCCTCGCCGAGGCGGCCGAGAAGAAGACCGAGGCCTACCTCAAGGTCTACGTGCACACCGGCAACCCGGAAGTCCCCGACTCCGGCGAGACGACCGTGACCGCCGACAGCCCCGACAGCGTCAGCGTCACCGTCGACTCGAAGAACGTCGACGACGGTGCCTCCCCGTTCCTGCTCATCCACGGCACCTTCGAGGTCGAAGAGATCGGCAACTCGGCTTACACCCTCAAGACCGTCGATGACGAAGACATCCCCGAGCTCGACCCGAAGGGCCCGGATGACGAGAAGCGCTGCACCGCCGATGATGCCCAGGACCGCATCGGCCTGGCCGCCGACGACCTCGCCGAAGATCCCGGTCGTCGCGAGGAGTTCCGCCAACAGTGGGGCGGTTCGCCGCGCGTGTGGTGGGGCATCCAGATGACCGCTATCAGCCTCGGCGAAGAGGGCGGAGTCGCCGGCGACTACCTCACCGAAGCCTGCGGAGAGTTCCTCCAGTAGTCTCTGGGCACTCCTCGCCTCGCCTCGGTGCGTGTTAAGTGTGCGCAGATTGCCACTCTGAAGCCCGTTTTGGGCAATCTGCGCACACTTAACGCGTACCAACGGTCAACCGGCGGCGTCGCCACCCGGCGTTCTGCGTGCGACGATGAGTTCATGAAGATCGCTGTCATCGGAGCTGGGATCGGCGGACTCTCGACGGCCGTGGGACTGCAGAGGGCCGGCGCCGAGGTCACCGTGTTCGAACGTGCCCCCGAAGTGAGGGCCGGTGGTTCGGGACTGTCGATCTTCGCCAACGGGCTTGCCGCACTGGAGTCGCTCGGTCTGCGCGAGGCGTTCGACGCCGTGACCGACTCCAGCGTCGAAGGCTTCGCCGCAGGTCAGCGCCGCGCAGACGGGCACTGGATCGCTCAGGTGCCCGATGATTCGGTCGGTGCGCTGCGCATCGTCGACCGGGCTGACCTCCACCGCATCCTCCTCGATGCTCTGGCTCCTGGGACAGTGCGCACCGGCACCGAGGCGACGGCGACCGGCACCGACGGGACGCTGACTATCAGGGTCGGGTCCGCCGACGATTCGAGCACGATGGAGTCGATCGCAGAGCGTTTCGACCTCATCACCGGCGCTGACGGTCTGCGCAGCCGGGTCCGCACCGTCATCGACGGTGAACCGGTGGCACCGCGTTACTCCGGGTATTCCGCGTGGCGGGGCATCACCTCGGTGCCTGTGGATCTGTCCGGCGAGGCCGGGGAGTCTGTCGGGCACGGACGCCGCTTCGGCATCGCTCCCCTGGCCGACGGCCGCGTCTACTGGTTCGCTGTGGCGAATATGCCGCAGAACGCGGTCTTCGCCGATGAGAAGGCGACGATCGAGCAGATGTTCACAGGCTGGCACTCCCCCATCGCCGAGCTCATTGCCGCCACCCCCGCCGAGGAGGTCCGCCGCACCGCGATCTCCGACCTCTCCCGCCGGTTGCGTCGTTATCACCGCGGCCGAGTCGTCCTCCTCGGCGATGCCGCGCACGCGATGACGCCGAACCTCGGTCAGGGTGGCGGTCAGGCCCTCGAAGACGCAGCGACGCTCACCGTCCTGCTTGCCCCGCTGATCAGTGAGTCTCCGGGGCCCGAGGCGAATCGACCGGGGCGGATGGTGGACCAAGCCGAGATACCAGTCTCCGCTGCAGGTGCGGGAGCGGGCGCAGGTGCCAGAGCGGGCGCAGGTGCGAACTCTGCCGACGATGTGGGCACACGCGCCGGTGTGAACCCGGCCCACGACGCGGGCCCGCGCGCCTCAGCACCGGCAGACCTCGCTGCGGCACTCAGCCGCTATGACTCGCTGCGGCGTCCGCGGACGCAGTCGCTCGCACAGAAGTCTCGGCTGATGGGGCAGGTGTTCCAACTCGAATCGCAGCTGCTGGCGCGGCTGCGCAATGCCGTCTTCTCAGCGGTTCCGTCGCGACTCATCGCCGCTCAGGCCGCGAGCGTCCAGAAATGGTCACCACCGACGATGTGATGCCGCCTGTCGGCAGCCACTGGCGCACTGCGGACGGCGCTGTCGGTCGGAATCTGCCCAACCAGCACCGCTGACATGAATTAAGTGTGCGCAGATTGCCCATCAGACGCCGGATTTTGGCAATCTGCGCACAGTTAACGCGTTCTCCCAGCGGTGGCGGGTGGTTGCAACGGCTCGAATTCGAAAGAACGCAGGTCGCTATCGGATACCCAGCGCAGAACTCAGGTCGCTATCGGATACTTCTCTCGCTCGAAAGTATTCGATTGCGACCTACATTCGGACGAGTACCCGCTTAAACCTGCCTAGTCAGCCAGGGCTCGGTTGTAGGCGTCGACGACGGCGGGCAGGAAGAAGCCCAAGAGCACGGCGATGGCAGTGACCAGGCAGGCCAGCCCCAGCCACAGGGAACCGCCGATGACGCTGAAGGCGAAGACGATGACGAGCAGCTCGAAGGCGATCGCCGCCGGACGCGCCCACCGATGCAGACGCCAGGCGCCCCGGGCCGCGGCGCCGACACCGGCCGCGAAGATGAGGAACATGACGGCCAGACCGATCAGCGAAGCCGCCAAGGGACCGGCGGTGATCGCGGTGATGACGAACGACACCGCCGCACCGACCAGGGCCAGCGCCTGGATGCCGAGGACGGTCACGGGCAGCAGCATCGCCCGCGGGGTCGGAACGCCGTGCCCCTCAGGCTCCGGTGACGCACCGGACGCTGCGGCCCGGTCATTGTGTGAGCTCAAATGGTCACCCGGGCGAATCCGGGGATGAGGATCTCGTCGAGCATGCGCTCGCGCACATCCAGCGGCAGGAAGGCAGCGGTGATGGCATTGACCGTCGCCCATTCGAGGTCGGTCTGGTTCCAGCCGGCCTCGTCGACGAGGAGACGCATCTCACGCGACACCGAAGTGCCGGACATGAGTCGGTTGTCCGGGTTGATAGTGACAGCGAATCCGAGGTCTTTCAGCCCCGTGATCGGGTGACTGGCGATGGTGCCGCCGATGTCGGTCTGCAGATTGGAGCTCGGGCACAGCTCGAGCGGGATCTGCTGGTCGAGGACCCAGGCGGCGAGGCTGCCGAGCTGCCCCTGGCCGTCGACGATGTCCATGTCCTCGACGATGCGCGCACCATGGCCCAGACGCTGGGCGTGGCAGATGGTGACCGCCTCGTGGATGGATTCTTTGCCGGCAGCCTCACCGGCATGGATCGTCACCGGCACATAGGCCTGGTGCAGAGCGTTGAAGGCGGAGAGGTGCGCAGACGGCGGGAAGCCGTTCTCGGGTCCGGCGATGTCGAAGCCGACGACACCGGAATCCGCGCCCTTCTCACGATGGCGAATGGCCAGTTCGGCGATCGCCAGCGAGTTGTCGGCCTGGCGCATGGCCGTGATGAGCTGTCCGACGCGGATGTACTTGCCCTCGGCCGCGGCCTCGGAGACGCCGGCTTCCAGACCGTCCTGGACGGCTTCGACGACGGCGTCGAGTTCGAGTCCGCCTTCGAGGTGCTGTTCGGGAGCCCATCGGGCCTCGGCGTAGAAGACTCCGTCGGCCACCTGGTCGAGGACCCATTCCTTGGCCACGCGGCGCAGGTTGTCCTCGCTCTGCATGACCGCCACGGTGTGCGAGAACGTCTCGAGGTAGCGGACCAGGTCACCGGAGTTCGCGGATTCCGAGTACCACCGGCGCAGCGATTCGGCGTCGGAGGCGGGCAGAGTGTGACCGATCGAGTCGGCCAGTTCGAGCATCGTCGACGGGCGCAGACCGCCGTCGAGGTGATCGTGGAGGGAGACTTTGGGCAGCTGCAGGATGGGGTCGTCCGATGCGACGCCGGCGGGTACATTCATCACCGTCTCAGCTTATCCGATGCGGCGCGCGCCCCTCATCCTTTCTCCGGGTCGATCTCCCCGCTCTTGATCCGCTCACGCAGGTCCGTGATTCCGCGTCCGGCGTCGGAGACACGGGAGAGGAATCCGTCCTCGGCGACGATGCGCACTCCCCCGTTGTCGAGGGTGCCCCAGTAGTGGCGGTCGGCGACGCGGAACCCGCCGATCTCCTCGGGCCCGGTCTTCGGGGCGGGGGCCACCTCGTCGGGGTTCTTGCTCTGCGGCCAGTCGGGGAACATCGTGCGCAGTCCGCGGCGCACGTTCGGCTCCACTGTGGCCACGATCGCCTTGGAGAACCCGCCCGCGGTGCCGTACCAGACGACCTTCGGCAGGCTCGGTCCCTCGTCGTCGCCTTCGGGGCCCTGTGTGGCCGCGGTCAGGTCGGTCCGCTTCTCATCCGCCGAGGTGACCACCCCCATCGCGGCCGCCGATCCGAAGGGAACGAGCACATCGACATCGGCATCGAAGGACCGTTCGAAGTAGTCCTTCCCGGCATCGCGGGTATCGTCGATCACCCGAGGCGAACCGTTCGCCGAGGCGGCCCCACCCGAGGAGGGACGGTACGACTCCGCCTTCGGCAGGTCCTCGTCCTTCTCCTTGTTGTACAGGCCGACCCCGGCGTCGAAGGCGGCCAGGATGCGGTCGGACTGCGGGAACCCGTGCGCGACGACGACCCCGACCTTCCCCGTCTCCGAGGCTGTGGCCGCGGTGTATCCGGCGATGAACGCCGGCGGGACGAGGTCGAAATCCATGCTCAGCACGTTCTTCGGCAGGTCATCGGTGCCGCTGGAGACCCCGAGGAACAGATCGTCGGGGTGGGCGGCAGCGAAGTCCGCGAGCTCGTCCGCTCCCCCGGGGCCGATGACCGTGGTCAGAGCGCAGTCGTTTCTGTGCATCCGATCCAATGCCGCCGAGGTGGCCGACCCACCCGAGACACGTTGACTCGAGGTGCCCGAGAAGACCCCGGCCCCACGAGCCAGTTCCGCCTCCTCGAGGGTGAGGGCACCGGCGGAATGATCGTCGAAGCCGGCCGGAGCCGAGACGAGACAGCCCAGCCGTTCCTCTTCGAGGGCTTCGGGAGTCGTGACGGAGCAGCCGGCCAGCACCACGGTGCCCGCCGCGGCGACGACGGCAATGGAGGTGCTGCGGGCTCGGAGACTCATGACATCAAGATTATCGGCCCGGCATCTCGGCCGGGTAATCAGCGTGGACAGCCGGCGCAGCCGAGCAGCCACCGATCGCTGTCGAGTGGTCGCCGACCGTGACTGGTCGATCAGCGGTCGCGGTCGAGGACCTTGAGCGCGGTGGCGGTGAACACGCGGGCGGCGATCTCCACGGCGCGTTCGTCGATGAGCAGATCACCCTGGTGGATGTCGTAGGTGATGCCGCCGGGTGTGCGGGTGCCCAGGCGGATGAGCGCACCCGGGCAGTGGGTGAGGTACCACGCGAAGTCCTCCCCTCCCATGGACTGCGGGGTCAGCTGCACGGAGTTCTCGCCGAGCTCACCGCGGACGGCGGATTCGATGAGGGTGACCTGGTCTTCGGTGTTGACCACCGGTGGGACGCCTCGGCGGTGTTCGAGGTCGACCTCGACTCCGTAGGGTCCGGCGATGCGGTCGACGAGCTCGGGCAGCACCTCGGCGACCTGGTTCCAGCCGTCCACGTCGAGGCAGCGCAGGGTTCCGCGCAGAATCCCCTCGCTGGGAACGACGTTCGCTGCGTGACCGGCGCTGATCTCGCCCCACACCAGGGAGATCGCGTGCCGCGGATCGATCAGCCGACCCAGCGTCGAGGGCAGGTCGGTGGCGAGCTTGCCGAGCGCATAGACGAGGTCTTCGGTCAGATGAGGACGGGAGGTGTGCCCGCCATGACCGGAGAGGCGGATGATGACGGTGTCGCCAGCTGCGGTGATGGCGCCGATGCGCGAACCGACCTTGCCGATGTCGACGTTCGGGTCGCAGTGGACGGCATAGACCTCGGGCACATCGTCGAGGACGCCCTGTGAGATCACGCGCAGCGCGCCACCCGGGGTGACTTCCTCACCGGGCTGGAAGATCAGCCGCACGCGACCGCCGAGGCCGCCGGGCCGTGATTCGTGGATCTTCTGCAGGGCGATGCCGGCACCGATGAGGGAGGTCAGGTGAACGTCGTGGCCGCAGGCATGGGCGACGCCGGGAACAGTGGAACGGAATTCCTCGTCGATGAGGTCATCGACGGGCAGGGCGTCGATATCGGCGCGCAGCCCCACGGCCACCGGCCCCTCGCCGACCTCGCAGACGACGCCGGTGCCTTCGAGGCGCTGGGGACCCAGACCTGCGGCCTCGAGGCGGGCGACGATCTTGTCGGTGGTCTCGAACTCCTGGAAGGACAGTTCCGGATGGGCATGGATGTCGCGGCGGAAATCGATGAGTTCTGCACCGATCTCAGCGATTGTCGAGCTGATCACGTCGGGTCCTTCAGTGCGGGGAGGTCGGGGATGGGCGATGTCGAACATTTCAAGCAATGCTAGGCACTCGATGTCATAAATGTGCCCATTGCGACCAATTTCGACATACTTCGCATCCTGCTTCCCACCCTCGCCGAGGCGGCCGCCCCCTTCAGATCCGCCCACCCCTGGCGCGCACGACCAGGTTCAGGTCCGTCCGCACTTGCCGTGCCCGGCCAGGTTCAGGTCCGTCCACTCCCAGAGGCGGGCGGACGGGATCAGAGCAGTTCGTCGAGTCCGCGCTCACCGGCGACGGACACTGCCTTCTTCACATCCTGGGCGTGTGAACGGGAGGTGATGAGCAGGACATCGTCGGTGTCGACGACGACGAGGTCTTCGAGTCCGACGATCGCCACCGTCCTCGGTCCTTCGGAGAACACGACTCCCGATGCATCGACTTCGAGCAGATCGGTGTTCCCACCGATCGAGATCACTCCGCGCGGCTCCCCTGGAACCGGCTGGCGCAGTCGGGCCACCGAGTCGAAGTCGCCGACGTCGTCCCAGCCGAAGTCACCGGGGATGACGATGACACGACCGGCCGCGGCCGCGGGCTCGGCCACCACATAGTCGATGGCTCGCTTCTCCAGTCCGGGCCACACAGCACTGAGGACCTCGTCATGGTCAGGAGTGTCCCAGGCCTCGGCGATCCGGGCCAGTCCCGAATAGAGGAGCGGGTCCTCCTCGGCGAGGATGTCGAGAAGGGAGGACGCCTTGGCGATGAACATGCCCGCGTTCCAGCGGTAGCGTCCGGAATTCACATACCGACGGGCGGTGCTCGCCTCCGGCTTCTCCGCGAATGCCAGCGCCCGCCTGGCCGTGGGCGCCCCGTCGAGTCCGAGCAGGTCACCGGTCTCGATATAACCGTAGGCGGTGGCGGGATTTCGGGGCATGATGCCGATCGTGACGATGTCACCGGTCTCCGCGGCAGCGACGGCCTGGTCGATGACGAGACGGAATTCGTCGACGTTCGTGATCGAATGGTCGGCGGAGAACGAGCCGACGACGGCGTCGGGGTCCTCGCGGGCGATGATCATGGCCGCCAACCCGATGGCGGCGGCAGAGTCCTTCGGGGAGGGTTCGGTGATGATCTGGGCGCGGGCGATATGCGGCAGCTGCTCGGCGACCTGATCGAAATGGCTCTCACCGGTGACCACCCAGACCCTGTCTTCGCCGACGATCGGCGCGACCCGGTCCCAGGTGGCCTGGATGAGGCTGCGACCGAGGCCGAGGACATCGTGGAGGAACTTCGGCGTCGCCCGGCGAGACAGCGGCCACAGGCGCGTTCCGGATCCGCCGGCGGGGATGATGGCGTGGAAGTGCGTGTTCACGAATTCAGTGTCTCAGAGTTCGGGCACACCTTCCCCGAGGTTGCCCGCCGTGTCGGATGAGCCGATCCTCAAGGCTCCGGTGGGGATCTCCCCACCTCAGGACCGCCTCGGTGATGGTGTGCCCAAGTTCCTGGGCCGCCCAGGTCAGGACGGGACCGCAGCACTTTAGAGCACACCACTGTGATGTAATTGAAATTTCGTGAGACGGTGAATCCCAGTTTTGAGGGAATTGCCAGGGTTGCGGTGTGATCCCGGACGCTCAGCCGTGTCTCGACTGGCACGGAAGCGGTCTTCGGCGTAGTTTCTAGACGTACACACCCGAATATTCAAGATGGAGGATGCTCCGTGGCCAAAGCGTCTACGGGCACTCTGTACCGAGGAAACGAAGGAATGTGGTCCTGGGTCGCGCATCGCGTCACAGGCGTCGGAATCTTCTTCTTCCTTCTGGTCCACGTGCTCGATACTGCACTCGTCCGCGTCTCGCCCGAGGCCTACAACGCAGTGATCGGAACCTACAAGACACCGGTCATGGCATTCGGTGAGATCGCGCTCGTCGCCGCCATCGCATTCCATGCGTTCAACGGTCTGCGCGTCATTCTCGTCGATTTCTCGAAGAGTGGCCCGAAAAATCAGAAGAAGCTGTTCTGGGGAGTCATGGTTGTGTGGCTCATCATCATGATCGCCTTCATTCCCCGCCAGCTGATGCACACCTTCGGAGGCTGACATGAGCACAACATCCATTCCGGCTCCGCGGACCGGTTACTCCCGGCACAAGTCGACGCGTTCGAAGTTCGAGATGTTCGCATGGCTGTTCATGCGCATCTCCGGCGTCGTGCTCGTCATCCTCATCTTCGGCCACCTGTTCGTGAACCTGTGGGCCGGCGACGGCGTCCAGGCCATCGACTTCGGCTTCGTCGCAGGCAAGTGGGCCAGCCCGTTCTGGCAGATCTGGGATCTGCTCATGCTGTGGCTGGCGATGCTGCACGGCACCAACGGTCTGCGCACCATCATCATGGACTACTCCGAGAAGCCCGGCACACGCATGTCCCTGCAGGTGATCCTCTACATCGCCTCGGTCATCGTCATCGTGCTCGGCACGCTCGTCATCTTCACGTTCGATCCCTGCCCGGCCGGAGCGGACCCCTCGGTCCTGGCTGAGTTCTGCAAGGCCTAAAGGAGAAACATGCAGGTACATCATTACGACGTCGTCATCGTCGGTGCCGGCGGCGCCGGCATGCGTGCGGCGATCGAGTCGGGCCAGCGTGCCCGCACCGCCGTTCTCACCAAGCTCTACCCCACCCGTTCGCACACCGGTGCCGCCCAGGGCGGAATGTGCGCCGCACTGGCGAACGTGGAAGAGGACAACTGGGAATGGCACACCTTCGACACCGTCAAGGGCGGTGACTACCTGGTCGACCAGGACGCCGCCGAGGTGATGGCCAAGGAAGCCATCGACGCCGTCCTCGATCTCGAGAAGATGGGGCTGCCGTTCAACCGCACCCCCGAAGGCAAGATCGACCAGCGTCGTTTCGGCGGTCACACCCGCGACCACGGCAAGTCCGCCGTGCGCCGCTCCTGCTACGCCGCCGACCGCACCGGTCACATGATCCTCCAGACCCTGTACCAACAGTGCGTCAAGCACGGCGTGGAGTTCTACAACGAGTTCTACGTCCTCGACCTCCTCATGACCGAGGTCGACGGGGTCAAGCGCCCCGCAGGCGTCGTGTCCTACGAACTGGCCACCGGTGAGATCCACGTCTTCCAGGCCAAGTCGGTCGTCTTCGCCACCGGCGGTGTCGGCAAGGTCTTCAAGACCACCTCGAATGCACACACCCTGACCGGTGACGGCATGGCCGTGACCTACAACCGCGGAATCCCGCTGGAGGACATGGAGTTCTTCCAGTTCCACCCGACGGGCCTCGCCGGCCTGGGCATCCTGCTGTCCGAGGCGGCTCGCGGTGAGGGCGGAATCCTCCGTAACTCCGAGGGTGAGCGCTTCATGGAGCGCTACGCCCCGACGATCAAGGACCTCGCCCCGCGTGACATCGTGGCCCGTTCGATGGCCAACGAGGTGCGCGAAGGCCGTGGCTGCGGACCGAACAAGGACTACGTCCTGCTCGACCTCACTCACCTCGAGCCCTCACACATCGACGAGAAGCTGCCGGACATCACCGAGTTCGCCCGCACCTACCTCGGTGTGGAGCCCTACACGGAGCCGGTGCCGGTCTTCCCGACGGCACACTACGCGATGGGCGGCATCCCGACGAACATCGAAGCCGAAGTCCTCGCCGACAACGACACCGTCATCCCCGGCCTCTACGCCGCCGGTGAATGCGCCTGCGTGTCGGTGCACGGTTCGAACCGTCTGGGCACGAACTCGCTGCTCGACATCAACGTCTTCGGCAAGCGCGCCGGCATCGCCGCTGCGGAATACGCGAAGACCGCCGAGTCCGTCGAACTGCCCGAGAACCCGGCGAACGACGTCGTCGAGATGCTCGAGAAGATGCGCACCTCGGACGGCACCGAACGCATCGCGGCGATCCGCAAGGATCTGCAGGACATCATGGACGCCAACGTGCAGGTGTTCCGCACCGACGAGACTCTGCGTGACGCTCTCGACGAGATCGCAAAACTGCGCGAGCGCTACAACAACGTGGGCATCCAGGACCGCGGCAAGCGCTACAACCTCGATCTGCTCGAGGCCGTCGAGCTCGGCTTCCTGCTCGAGCTCGCCGAGGTCATCTCTGTCGCCGCCATCCACCGCAAGGAATCGCGTGGAGGACACTTCCGCGAAGACTTCCCGGATCGTGACGACGAGAACTTCATGCACCACACGATGACCTACCTCGATCCCGAAGCGGAGACCGACGGCATCAAGGGCATGCGTCTTGAGACGAAGCCCGTCATCGTCACCCGTTACCAGCCGATGGAGCGTAAGTACTGATGAGCACCGATACCACCCCAGAGCCAGCGTCGAAGATCGACCTGCCGACACACGTGTCAGGCGAAGGCGGGTCCATCCCGTCCTTCGACTGCACCTTCCGGATCGCTCGCTTCGACCCCGAGGTCGATTCCGAGCCGCACTGGGAGGAATACAGCATCACGATGTACGGCACCGACCGTGTGCTGGATGCTCTCCACAAGATCAAGTGGGAGATCGACGGTTCGCTGTCCTTCCGCCGGTCATGCGCCCACGGCGTCTGCGGTTCCGATGCGATGCGCATCAACGGCCGCAACCGTCTGGCCTGCAAGACTCTGCTCAAGGACCTCGACACGTCCAAGCCGATCACCGTCGAGGCGATCAAGGGCCTTCCGCTCGAGAAGGACATGATCGTCGACATGGAGCCCTTCTTCCAGTCGTACCGCGAGGTCATGCCGTTCCTCGTCACCTCGGGACACGAGCCCACGCGTGAGCGTCTGCAGTCGGCCGAACAGCGTGCGGCCTTCGACGACACCACGAAGTGCATCCTCTGCGCTGCGTGCACCTCGTCGTGCCCCGTGTTCTGGACCGACGGCCAGTACTTCGGTCCGGCCGCGATCGTCAACGCGCACCGCTTCATCTTCGATTCGCGTGACGAAGGCGGAGACATGCGTCTCGAGGTCCTCAACGACAAGGAAGGCGTGTGGCGCTGCCGCACCACCTTCAACTGCACCGAGGCCTGCCCTCGCGGCATCGAGATCACCAAGGCCATCGCCGAGGTGAAGCAGGCGATCCTGCAGCGCGCCTTCTGATCGCGCCAGCCTGATCCGGACTGCAGCGGCCCCGCACCACACGGTGCGGGGCCGCTTTCGTCTGTCCCGCCTCGGTGGGTGGGGCGCTGCTTCGGTGGGTGGAGTGCCACCTCGGTCGGGATGCGGCCTCGGTGGGTGGGGTGCAGCCTCGGTGGAGGTGCGGCCTCGGTGGGGTGCAGCCTCTGTGGAGGTGCGGCCTCGGGGAGGCGGGGACAACTCCCTCACATACACGGTTGAAGTCGGAGAGCACTGATTTGAACATGTGCCACTCGACTTCAACCGTGCTTTTACGGAAGTGGCCCCGCCGCTTCGACAGCGCTCCAGCCGGATTTCGGTACACAGTTCTCTCAAATGCACAGTGAGGCACCTGAGCAGTCCGAAAGAATCTGTACCAAAAGCTCACTCGAGCCGCAGGGAGGGCACCTCTACCAGTGGGGACGCCTCGGTGAGTGCCGCGCCGGTGGGTGCCGCACCGGTGGAGATGCATCGGAGCGAGGTGTCACCACGGTGGGGACGACTCAGTAGGGACGCCTCGGTGATTGTTCGTCCCGGTGAGGGAATCCTGAAGACGAGCTGCTCGCGGCGAAAGTAGACTGGTGCGCATGCGTTTCACCCGCTCGACTGCTTCCTCACTACACAGCCTGCCCCTGAGCATCCTCGGCTTCGCCGCCGCACTGCTGATGCTCGCCGCGCAGCTCGTCCACTCCCCCGCCCCCGCACACGCGGTGCCGCAGCCGGCGGAGTCGACAGCACCGGCATATGTCAGTCCAGAGGACCTCGGTGACGGCGCGAAGCCCCCGAAGCCGACGGGCACGTCCTGGTTGGTGGGCGACCTCGACTCCGGAGAACTGCACGTGGCGAAGAATGTGGAGAAGCGGCACGCTCCGGCGTCGACGATCAAGCTGCTCACGGCTCTGGCGCTCGTGGACGAGTTCGACGACAAGAAGAAGAAAGTGACCGCCGAGTTCGAGGACATGGAAGTCGATGGGACGAAGGTCGGTCTCATGCAGACGAACAAGTACTCCATCGATCTGCTCTTCCACGCGATGCTGATGTCGAGCGCCAACGATGCGGCGAATGCTCTGGGTCGTGCAGCCGGTGGGCAAGACAAGGCAGTGAAGCTGATGAACGAGAAGGCCGCCGAGCTGGGCATGTCGAATACGCAGGCGAAGAACACCTCGGGACTCGATGCAAAGGGCCAGTACACGACCGCTGAGGACCTCATGAAGCTCGCGTGGGCGGTGTGCGAAGACGAATACCTCATGAAGGTCATCGGCACGGAGACGTTCAAATTCCCGGGCGGAAAGAACCCGCAGACGAAAGAGAAGTTCAAGGGCTACGAGATCCAGAACCATACGAAGATCGTCGGCCAGGTCGACGGCGGGCTGGGCCTGAAGAACGGGTTCACTCGGGCGGCGAAGGGCTCGTACGTGGCCGTGGCCGAGCGCGACGGGCACCGTGTGGTCGCGACGATGCTCGGCATCGACAACAACTCTCGCCAGGTCGCCGTGGACCTGCTCGACTGGGATTTCGCCCAGAAGGACCCGAAATCGCTGCAGACCGTGCCCGTCGGGGTTCAGGCCACCGCCGAGGCGGCCCCCACCGCCACTGGCAGCTCGAGTGATGCCGGGGGCGCCGAATCGGATTCGAGCGGAACGACGGAGTCCCAGAAGTCCGATGAATCGGAGTCATCCATGGCGTCCCAGACCGTCGGTGCAGCACTGGACAATCCCCTGGCGCTCGTCCTCTTGGCGGGTGGGGTCGTGCTCTTCATCGCCACGGTGATCCTGTGGCTGCGACTCCGGGCACGGTTGCAGGGCCGACGATAGGGGCATTCAGAGCCTCCTCGGCCAGAGGCCGGCAAAAACGATTTGCAGGTCCACCACGGCGAGAGGATCAACGGTAAGGTTCGGTGCCGCCTCGGCGAGATGGCCGGAGGTAAGGTCGGCCTGAGCCTAGGGTTCTGACCTCAATTAGACAACGTCGACATAGACGCGTTACGCTTACAACTTGCGTTCGAAGTTGTCCGCATTCATCGAACTGATCGTTGCGTTGCTCCTGACGACAAGCTTTTGAAGTCGTAGGCCCCGATCATGGTTCGACTTTGCAGATGAATGTTCCGGACACTGTGTCTCTTCGAATCGCAGATCCCCATGGCGATCACCCAATCGCCGTATTGAGAACCTGAAGAATAGCGCGCGTCGTTGCCTGCTATTCACAACTGAAGAAAGGAGGGAACCATGTCTGAGTTCCCACAGTGGGTCCAGCGCGGACTCGCACACGCAGGATTGATCGATCCCCGGATCAGCCGTCAGGCTCCTGGTGAGATCACGATCAAGGATGCGACCGGTCGAGTTGTGCTGTTCACCGGCACCTCGCTGCGTGAGATCACGCCGATGGCCGCCGCCTGACCGAACCTCGGTCGCCCTGATCTGCAGGGATCGGCATGGCCCGACCGGGCCGGACTGATCCTCACTGATTGAGAAGACGCCCACTTGCTGCCGGGTTTTACGCAGCAGGTGGGCGTCTGTCGTTCACCCATGCGCGTCAACGAGGCTGTGGATCTCTGCAGGTTCCTCGTCATCGGTGCGTGGCTCGAACCGCACCATAACGGCTTTGAATCCCGGAGTGTTCGACTCTCTGGCCACGAGGTCCCGGTGAACCAACGCGTTCGCCTCCGGATAGTAGGCAGCGACACAGCCGCGGGCCGTCGGATAGGCGACCATCCGGAATTTCTCCGCCCGTCGCTCTTCCCCGTTGAAGACCGAGACGACATCGACGAGCTGACCGTCGTCGACACCGGCAGGGCCGAGATCGGCAGGATTGATGAGAATCACCCTGCGCCCGCCCGAGATTCCCCGATAGCGATCGTCGAGCCCGTAGAAGGTCGTGTTGTATTGATCGTGCGAGCGCATCGTCTGCAGCACCAGGTGTCCCTCCGGCGGCAGCAGATATTCGAGTTCGCGCGTGCTGAACTGCGCCCGTCCTTCGGCTGTCGCGAAAGTCCGTGTATCACGGGGCGGATTGGGCAGAACGAAGCCGTATTTGTCCCGCACGCGGCGGTTGAAGTCCTCGGTGCCTTCCACGACCCGTGAGATGCGGTCGCGGATGACGTCATAGTCTTCGGCCATCGCCCTCCAGTCGATAACGTGATCGGGTCCGAAGACCGCCTCGGCGATCCGGGCCAGCAGCACCGGTTCGGCAAGGAGGTGGTCGGAGACCGGCTCGAGCCGACCTTGGGTGCGGCTGACGACCGACATGGAGTTCTCGACCGAGAGGAACTGTGCTCCTCCGGGGTGCTTGTCATCCTTGTCGGTGCGTCCGAGCGTCGGGAGGATGATCGACGTCTTGCCGTGGACGACATGGGAACGGTTGGGCTTCGTGGAAATATGCACGGTGAGGCCTGTGCGTTTGAGTCCGGCCTCCATTGCGGCGGTGTCGGAGTTGGCCATGGCCAAGTTCCCGCCCAAGGACATGAACACGTCGACGTCTCCGCGGGCCATGGCATGCATCGCCTCTGTGGAGTCATAGCCGTGCCTCCGGGGCGCATTGATGCCGAATTCGGCATCCAGGCGCTGTAGGAAGTCCTCCTTCGGCTTCTCCCAGATCCCGAAGGTGCGGTCGCCCTGGACATT
This sequence comes from Brevibacterium sp. MGP-B1, assembly GCF_057766545.1. Classification (NCBI taxonomy): domain Bacteria; kingdom Bacillati; phylum Actinomycetota; class Actinomycetes; order Micrococcales; family Brevibacteriaceae; genus Brevibacterium; species Brevibacterium sp. MGP-B1. The sequence goes on from NZ_CM173407.1 coordinate 2,106,099, forward strand.
CGAGTGCCCCCGCACCGGGCAGGCCCCTGCCCCGGGCTTACCGAAATTGCCCTGGAGCAAGAGCAGGTTGATGATCTCTTTGATCGTGTCGACCGAATGAGGCTGCTGCGTGATGCCCAATGCCCAGCAGAAGATCGTTGCCCTCGACTTCGCCAGCAGATCCGCGACGTGTTCGATCTCGGCTCGTTCGAGACCGGTGGCGAGCTCTGTCTCCGCCCAGTTGAGCTCCTGCCTGGCTTCCGAGTAGGCGGCGAAACCGTCAGTGGAGGATTCGATGAAGTCCCGGTCGACGACCGTTCCCGGAGTCTCTGCTTCCTTCTTCAACAGCAGGTGTCCGAGCGCTTGGAAGAGCGCTTGGTCTCCCCCGACCCGGATCTGGAGGATTTCGTCACTGGTCCGCTCCCCGTCGGCCAGCAGGCCCTTTGGCGTCTGCGGATCCTTGAAGCGGAGAAGCCCCGCCTCGGGCAGCGGATTGACCGCGACGACCTTGCCGCCGTTGCGCCGGCACTCGGCGAGCGTGCCGAGCATACGCGGATGATTCGTCCCCGGGTTCTGCCCGACGACGAAGATCAGTTCGGCTTTCTCGAGATCCTGAAGTGAGACGGTTCCTTTGCCGATGCCGATCGTCGGAGACAGTGCCGTGCCGGAGGATTCGTGGCACATGTTCGAACAGTCGGGAAGATTGTTCGTTCCCAGGCTGCGGGCAAACAGCTGGTAGAGGAACGCTGTCTCATTGGGAGTGCGACCGGAGGTGTAGAAGACCGACCGGTCGGGTTCGGTGGCGCGGAGGTGCTCGGCGATGGTCTCGAAGGCCTCGGCCCAGGAGATTGGTGAGTAGTGCGACTCCCCTTCGCGGATGATCATCGGATGGGTGATGCGGCCGGATTGGCCGAGCCAGTACTCCGTCTTCTGCTCGAGCACGGAGATGGGGTGCTGCTCCCACCAGCCGGGGGTCGCCACCCGGGTCGTGTTCTCCTCAGCGAGCGCCTTCGCCCCGTTTTCGCAGAACTCGATCTTCTTCCGATCACCGGTGATCGATTCCGGCCACGCACAGCCTGGGCAGTCGACGCCGTCAGGCTGATTGACGCGGAACATCGACCGTACGGTCCGGCTCGCGCCGCCCTGTTTGAGTCCGCGTTCGAAGGCAACCTCGACAGCTTTGAGTCCCGCTGCCGCGGTCTTCGGTTCGCTGATGACAAGATCGTTCTCGTCGATATCATCGAATTCGACTCGGCGTCCACGTACGTTCGACACTGACGATCACCTCTGACCTCGGCGGACTTGATTCCGATGATCGTATCTGAGCCGAGTCATAGTACCCGAACCACGAGGAAAGAATCTCGCATTCCGAACATTCCGCCTGACGCTCATCGAACAACCGCCCCGGTCCACGAACAGCGAGGCGGCCCATCCAAACATTTTCCGTCTGGATGGGCCGCCTCGATGCTGAAAAGTCAGGTCAGGGCTGAGGACTCAGAAGTCCCAGTCGTCGTCTTCGGTGTTCTCGGCCTTGCCGATGACGTAGGACGATCCCGAACCTGAGAAGAAGTCGTGGTTCTCGTCGCTGCCGGGCGAGAGAGCCGCGAGGATGGCCGGGTTGACCTTCGTGACCTCCTTGGGGAACATCGCTTCGTAACCGAGGTTCATCAGCGCCTTGTTGGCGTTGTAGTGGAGGAACATCTTGCAGTCCTCGGACAGTCCCACGGGATCGTAGAGATCGTGGGTGTAGGCGACCTCGTTCTCGTAGAGCTCGAACATGAGGTTCATCGTGTAGTCCTTGAGCTCCTGCTTGCGCTCTTCGGACTGCGATTCCAGACCCTTCTGGTACTTGTAGCCGATGTAGTAGCCGTGCACAGCCTCATCGCGGATGATCAGACGGATGAGGTCAGCGGTGTTCGTCAGTTTGGCGTGTGCCGACCAGTACATGGGCAAGTAGAAGCCGGAGTAGAAGAGGAAGGACTCGAGCAGCGTCGAGGCGACCTTGCGCTTGAGCGGATCGTCACCCCGGTAGTAGCTGAGGATGATATCCGCCTTCGACTGCAGGTACTTGTTCTCACGCGACCAGCGGAAGGCCTCGTCGATCTCCTTCGTCGAGCACAGGGTCGAGAAGATCGAAGAGTACGACTTCGCGTGCACGCTCTCCATGAACGCGATGTTCGTCAGCACCGCCTCTTCGTGCGGGGTGACCGCATCCGGGATGAGCGAGATCGCACCGACGGTGCCCTGGATCGTGTCGAGCAGGGTCAGACCGGTGAAGACGCGCATCGTCAGCGTCTTCTCATCGTCGGTGAGAGTCGCCCAGGACTGGATGTCGTTGCTCAGCGGGACCTTCTCCGGCAGCCAGAAGTTGCCGGTCAGGCGATCCCAGACCTCGTCATCGATCGGATCGACGACGCGGTTCCAGTTGATGGCATCGACATGCGATGCCAGAGTCAGATTCTCCAACGCTTTCTCTCTTCCCAAAGTGCTGTTCGTCGTAAGTACGTGCTGTCTGCGCGGCAGACGAAAGTCATGTGTTCGGGCCCAGCCGGCGGCTTGGGGCCCGCACGAGGCCGGCGGACCGATTCACATCGGTCCGCCCATTCCATCATCAGAGCATGCAGGAGACGCAGCCATCGACTTCAGTGCCCTGCAGAGCGAGCTGCCGGAGCCGGATGTAGTAGATGGTCTTGATGCCCTTGCGCCACGCGTAGATCTGCGCCTTGTTGATGTCACGAGTGGTGGCGGTGTCCATGAAGAACAGTGTCAGCGACAGCCCCTGGTCCACGTGCTTCGTGGCCTCGGCATACGTGTCGATGATCTTCTCGTAGCCGATCTCGTAGGCATCCTGGTAGTACTCGAGATTGTCATTGTCCATGAAGGGAGCCGGGTAGTACACACGGCCGACCTTGCCCTCCTTGCGGATTTCGATCTTCGAGGCCACCGGGTGGATCGACGAGGTCGAGTTGTTGATGTACGAGATCGAACCGGTCGGCGGCACGGCCTGGAGATTCTGGTTGTAAATGCCGTGCTCGGCAACTTGAGCCTTGAGCTCGCGCCAGTCGTCCTGGGTCGGGATGTGCACGCCTGCTTCGGAGAACAGCTCGGTCACGCGAGCGGTCCGCGGCTGCCAGACCTCATCGGTGTACTTGTCGAAGTATTCGCCGGTGGCGTACTTCGACCGCTCGAAGCCGGCGAAGGTCTCACCGCGCTCCTTCGCGATTTCCATCGACGCCCGCACACAGTGGTAGGCGACGGTGTAGAAGTACATGTTCGTGAAGTCCAGGCCCTCATCGGAACCGTAGTAGATGTGCTCACGAGCGAGGTAGCCGTGGAGGTTCATCTGCCCCAGGCCGATGGCATGCGACATGTCGTTGCCGCGGGCGATCGAAGGCACGGACTGGATGTTCGAGGTCTCGGCGACCGCGGTGAGTCCGCGGATCGCGGTCTCGATGGTCTGCCCGAAGTTGCTCGAGTCCATCGTCAGAGCGATGTTGAGCGAACCGAGGTTGCAGGAGATGTCCTTGCCGACGACGTCATAGCCGAGATCGTCGTCGTACTTGCTCGGTTCGGAGACCTGGAGGATCTCCGAGCACAGGTTGGACATGATGATCTTGCCGTCGATCGGGTTCGCCTTGTTGACGGTGTCCTCGAACATCACGTACGGGTAGCCGGACTCGAACTGGATCTCGGCCAGAGTCTGGAAGAACTCGCGGGCGTTGATCTTCTTCTTCTTGATCGCCGCGTTGTCGACGAGCTCGGTGTACTTCTCGGTGACGTTGATGTCGGAGAAGGGCACACCGTAGACGCGCTCGACGTCATAGGGGCTGAAGAGGTACATGTCCTCGTTGCGCTTGGCCAGTTCGAAGGTGATGTCCGGGATCACGACACCCAGGGACAGGGTCTTGATCCTGATCTTCTCATCGGCGTTCTCGCGCTTGGTGTCGAGGAACTTGTAGATGTCGGGGTGGTGGGCGTGCAGGTACACAGCACCGGCACCCTGGCGGGCTCCGAGCTGGTTGGCGTAGGAGAACGAGTCCTCGAGCAGCTTCATGACGGGGATGACGCCCGAGGACTGGTTCTCGATCTTCTTGATCGGGGCACCGGACTCACGGATGTTCGTCAGCGCGAAGGCCACACCGCCGCCGCGCTTGGACAGCTGCAGAGCGGAGTTGATGGACCGGCCGATCGACTCCATATTGTCTTCGATGCGCAGCAGGAAGCAGGAGACGAGCTCACCGCGCTGCCTCTTGCCGGCGTTGAGGAACGTCGGGGTGGCCGGCTGGAAGCGACCGGAGATGATCTCGTCGACGAGCTGGGTGGCCAGAGTCTCGTCTCCGCGTGCCAGGAAGAGGGCAACCATGACGACGCGGTCCTCGAAGCGTTCGAGGTAGCGCTTTCCGTCGAAGGTTTTCAGCGTGTAGGAGGTGTAGAACTTGAACGCGCCGAGGAAGGTCTGGAAGCGGAACTTCTGATCGTAGGCGCGCGTCGAGAGCTGCTCGATGAACTCGAACGAGTACTGCTCCAGGACCTCGGGCTCGTAGTAGTCCTTCTCGACGAGGTAGTCGAGCTTCTCCTTGAGGTTGTGGAAGAAGACGGTGTTGTTGTTCACGTGCTGCAGGAAGTACTGCCGGGCAGCCTGCTTGTCCCGCTCGAACTGGATCCTGCCGTCTTCGTCGTACAGGTTCAGCATCGCGTTGAGCGCGTGGTAATCCAGATCCGTCTCTTCGCGGATGATGTCCTCTACATTGCGGTCTTCAGCGAGCTCGCGCACAGTTTGTCCAATCCTAGGTTGACAGCGTCGACATCTTCCTGAGTGCCCAGGAGTTCGACTCGATACATGAGGGGTACTTGACACTTTTCCGCGACCTTGAAGGCCGCGCGGCAGTAGTCCATGCCGAAGTTCGTGTTTCCGGCGCCGATGACACCGACCAGATGGCGCCGGTTCTCTTCGACATTGAGGAACTTGATGACTTGTTTGGGAACAGCCCCACGATTGCGACCGGCCCCATAGGTGGGGGTGACGAGAACGAATGGCTCATCCACTCGCAACGTCGGCTCCTTGGTCAACGTCGGCAACCGCACTGCCGGGTGACGCAGCTTCGCGACGAAGCGGTGCGTGTACTCGGAGTTGGCGGAGAAGTAGACCAGCAGCATTGTCAGGCCACGACGGACGCAGACTGTTCGCCGCTCAGGGTGGCGATCTTGTCCGGACGGAAGCCCGACCAGTGATCGTTGTCGGTGACGACGACCGGAGCCTGCATGTAGCCCATGGCCTTGACGACATCGAGGGCGTTCTCGTCGACGCTGAGATCCACCGACTTGTACTTCAGGCCCTTGGCGTCGAGAGCACGGTAGGTGGCGTTGCACTGGACGCAAGCTGGCTTGGTGTACACGGTGATCATGACGACTCCTTCATTCTGCTGTGCAGTTCGGCATTCTGATGGCTGTGACCGTGTCCCGTCAACTGCTCGATCATGATGAATATCACGAGGCGCAGGCTCAGGGGTGACCACTAGATGTTGTGTTCGGGTTAGACCTTACCCCTATATCCAGTGTTACACCAGTGTCATTTGCAGGTTCCACACCCTGTGTCATCACCGTCCACAATCGTCCACAGGCTGTGAACGACAGTCATGTAGTTCGATCACCTGCGCGGACGCTGGGATCGGCGGCTTCAGGACCGATTTTCGACCCGTTCTCCATCTCCGTTTTCCACCGCTTTCCACAGGAAAAATTTTTGCCTGTGGGCATGTCGCGGAGTCCACGACCGGTGATTCCGAACTCCTTCGTGCGGCACCGATCACGTCGGCGCGGCGGCAATCATCACAGCGCCTCCTCACATTCGTCCGTCGGTTCCATCGACGCTACAGCCCGGTCCTGACACGAGATGGCCGCGCTGTGAATGGCAGGTGGCGGACGGACGCAAGTCGGGCATGGCACTGCTCTGTGTGTCAACACTGCAACGTTCTCGGCTGTTGCGTGTCAGTGCCAGCCAATATGCTGGAGACCACAGAAACGCATCAGACGGCGTGGCTGAACGACCACAGTGACACCGGAAGACACGTGACACCGAGCGACCAGTGACACCGAGAGACTGAGGGACCATGACGGCAACGGCACCGGCGAACACGCAGGAGATCGCGCACGCACAGACGATCCTCAATGCTCTGGAGTCCTACCTCGACCATTTCGTCGTCGGTCAGCAGCGGTTGCGCGAATCCCTGCTCATCGGACTTCTCTCCAGCGGTCACCTGCTGCTGGAGAGCGTGCCGGGACTGGCGAAGACCACGGCGGCCGCGGCTCTGGCCAATGCCGTGGACGGCCAGTTCTCTCGCATCCAATGCACCCCGGATCTGCTGCCGGCCGACATCATCGGTTCGCAGATCTACAACGCACACGAGGGGTCGTTCAACACCGTGCTCGGTCCCGTACATGCGAACATCGTCCTCCTCGATGAGATCAACCGGTCGTCGGCGAAGACCCAGTCCGCGATGCTCGAGGCCATGCAGGAGAAGCAGACGACGATCGGCGGCAAACGCTTCGAACTCCCCCGTCCCTTCCTCGTCATGGCCACGCAGAACCCGATCGAGCAGGAGGGCACCTACCAGCTGCCCGAAGCCCAGCTCGATCGGTTCATGATCAAGGACCTGCTCACCCACCCGAACCCCAGCGAAGAGGTCGAGATCCTCTCCCGACTCGATTCCGGGGTCTTCGACAAGGACTCGGTGCCCGATCCGGCCTGCTCGCTCGACGATGTCGTGACCATGCAGAGCTACGCCCGCACCGTCTACATCGACCCTGCCATCACCCGCTACCTCGTCGAACTCGTCCACGCCACCCGCAATACGACGAAGTACCTCGGCCGATTCGCCCCGTTCATCGAATACGGAGCCAGCCCACGTGCCTCCATCGCGTTCACGAACGCCGGCCGGGCACTGGCGATGATCCGCGGCCGCAACTACGTCATCCCCGAAGACATCAAGGACCTCGCCCACCGAGTGCTGGCCCACCGCGTCCAACTCAACTTCGAAGCCGCCGCCGAGAACATCACGAGCGCCCAGATCGTCGATGCCCTCCTCATGGCAGTGCCCACTCCCTGATCGGCCGCCGCGATGACTGTCCTGCTCAACCGAATCAAGGCGCGGATGACCATCCACGCCCATCGGCGGACCCGGCGCCTCCTCGACGGCGACTACTCCTCGGTCTTCCACGGTCACAGCCTCGACTTCGACGATCTGCGCGACTACATCCCCGGTGACGAGATCCGCGATATCGACTGGAAAGCCACCGCCAGGCACACAGAGCCCCTGGTCAAACGCTATGTAGCTCACCGTCGGCACATCCTCGGCCTCGTCGTCGACACCTCCCGGAACTTCGACGCCGTCACCTCCGCCGGAGCCGACAAACGCCACCTGGCCATCCTCATGGCCGGGATGGTCGGCTACCTCGCCGTCCGCCACGCCGACGACGTCATGCTCATCCACGGACATGCCGGACACACCACCGCCTCCCCGCGGAAAGGCAGCGAGGCCCACCTCGAGCACCTCCTGCAGCAGATCCTCGCCGAGACCGGCAGCGACTCCCCCGGGTCGATCAACACCCAGCTGCAGTGGATCACCAGCCATATCAACCATCGGATGCTGCTGGTCGTCATCTCCGATCAGGCTCCGCTGGGACCGGAGGCCGAAGCGACGATCCGTCGGCTGCGCGCCCAACATGAGGTCCTGTGGATCACGATCACCGACGCGGACCTCGCAGGACTGCCGTCCGCCTCGGCGCCGTTCGACGTCGCCCGACCCGACCATGGACTGCCGACCTCGGTGATGGCGAAACCCGAGGTCCGACAGGAATTCGCCCTCGCCGAGGCGGCCCGACGTCAGCAGCGCATCGACCTTCTCGCCAAGCTGGGCATCGCCCACATCGAAATCGACCATCCGAAGTCGGCCCTCGGCCGACTGCACACTCTTCTGCTGAGGCACCGCCGTGGGCCCCGCTGAACTCATCGGGCCCCTGGAGGTCTCACCGGCGTGGTACGTGGCAGCCTGCTTCGTGCTGCTGCTGGTGTGCGGAAACCTCTTCGCCCCGCTCTTCCGCGCCGCCGCCGGAGTCACCGCAGCGGACGGACCGCGCATCCCGATTCCCGTGCGCAGCACCTACCTCTCCCGCATCAGCGCCGTGGAGACGGGGCTGACCGCAGAATCGGCAGACGTGCGCGAATCGGCACAGCAGCTGGCGACGATCGTCCGCGAATTCGCCCATGACGCGTGGGGCGTCAAAGCCGAACACCTCACATACCGCGATGCGGCAGTCGCCGGTCTCGACGATCTCGCGCAGTGCCTGCTCGGCCTCTATGAGGCGGAGTTCGCCGAAGCCGAACCGCCCGGTCTGCAGCCGCAGATCGCCGAGGCCCGGAAGTTGGTGGCGCGATGGTCCTGATGTTCTGGTGGCTGGCGCTCATCCTGCTGGCCCTCGCCGCAGCCGCCGTCTTCTGGTTCCGCCGTCCGAAATCGACGGAGTCCTCATTGGCCGTGGCCCACAGCGGACGGATGACGAGCCTGCCGAGTTTCCGCAGGGCCATGCGCAGACGATTGGTGACCACGGTCGCCCTCTTAGGCGTCATCGTCCTCACCGGGCTGTCCGCGCTGGCGGGAGTGGCACGTCCGGCCTGGGTGGAGACGGTCAACCCGGAGCGGAAGATGCGCGATGTCATGCTCTGCCTCGATGTGTCCGGGTCGATGCTCGGCTACGATGCCGATCTGCTCGAGTCCTATCAGGAGCTCGTCGACCGCTTCGACGGCGAACGCATCGGTCTGACCGTGTTCAATGCCACCGCGGTCTCCGCATTCCCGCTCACAGACGACTACGACATGGTCCAGAACTACCTCGCCGAGGCCGAGGAGGGGTTCCGCACCTGGGGCGCAGAGGGCACCGACTACTCGTGGTCGACGTCGCCCCCGAACATCGGCGGCTCCTCACTCATCGGCGACGGACTCGTCAGCTGCGTCGACAACTTCGACCGGCAGGACGAGGACCGGTCCCGGTCGATCATCTTCGCCACGGACAATATGCTCGCCGGTGAGCCGCTCTTCGAGCTCAACGAAGCCGCCGATATCGCCGTCGACGCGAAGGTCCGCGTCTACAGCCTCTCCCCTCCCTCGGTACTGACGACCACTCAGACGAAAGAGCTGCGATCCGTGTCCGACCGTACCGGCGGCGAACAGTTCGACATGGGTTCGGCCTCGACGATCGACCGCATCGTCGAGGAGATCCAGAGCCAGGAAGCGGCGAACACCCCCGGCCGTTCGTACACGATCGTCCACGATATGCCGGTGGTTCCGCTCGCACTCGCCGTCTTCGGCCTCGCCGGAGTGTTCGTACTGGCGTGGAGGACGAAATCATGATCTTCGATCCCGTCTTCACCTGGTTCGGCTGGGGCTTCATCGTCCTCGCCCTGCTCACCGTGTGCATCATCCCCGCCATCCGCGGCGACGGAGCACGCTGGAAGTGGTTCGCCCGCATGGGTGTCGTCGCCGTGCTCGCAATCGCACTGGCACGCCCCGGGATCCCCATCAAATCCTCGACCGAGGAGTACGAGGCACGAGCCGATGTGTACTTCGTCGTCGACGTCACGACGTCGATGGCCGCCGAGGATTTCGACGGGGACGACACCCGCCTCGAGGGGGTCAAGAAGGACATGCTCGAACTCGCCGACGCCTTCCCCGGCACCCGGCTGAGCATCATCACCTTCGCTTCGACCGCAGCCACCGTGATGCCGCTGACGACCGACCACGCCGCCTTCGCCTCCGCCGTCGACGTCCTCGAACCCGAATCATCCGTGAATTCCAGAGGCTCATCGATCACCGAGGCCGGTGAGGAGCTCGATAAGCGGATGACCTCGAACGATGAGGACCGTCCGGAGAACAAGAACGTCGTGTTCTACTTCGGCGACGGTGAGCAGACCGTATCGGAGAATCCGGAGTCGTGGTCGCCCTTCGCCTCCCGCATCGACAGCGGCGCCGTCTTCGGATACGGCACCGATCAAGGCGGGAAGATGCGCGACAGCCAGCCTTTCGGCTACGGGTCCGGTGTCGGTGATCCCGGCAATGCGCCCGGCATCGGCGACCCCGATGACCCAGATGACGATCAGGCACCTCCCGAGTACATCCAGGACCGCAACGGCAATCCGGGGATCTCGAAGATCGACGAGGGCAACCTGCGCCAGATCGCCTCGGACCTCGGCGTCGATTACCACCACCGGGACGGAAACGGCGCGATCTCCAGCGTCTACACCGCCCCGAAGTACGATCAAGCCCTGGTGAAGAAGGACGGCCGGGTCACCGTCGACGAATACTATTGGGTCCCGCTCATCCTCGTCTTCGCGTGGATCGCCGTGGAACTCGTCTTCGGAGTCCGCGAATACCTTCGCCTCAAGGCGATCACCCCCCAACGACCTCGCCGAGGCGGCCCACCCGGTCCCGGAGGTCCGTTTGGTCCCGGAGGCCCACCCGGTCCCAGCGGATCGGTTCCCTACCAGCCGGTGCCCTACGAGGGAGGTCAGCGATGAACCGCCTGCAGAAACTGTGGTCACGGCTGCGTCGGATCACGAAGATCAACCTCATCCTCGGCACGATATTCGCCCTGGTGTTCGGCTATATCGCCATGGCCACATACTTCGGAACCGCCTCGCAGGTCAGATACACCTCGGATGACTTCCCCGGTGCCAAGAAGGCGGCGACGGCGTTCCTTCGGGTCAGCCCGTTCCAACGTCATATCGGCTACTTCAACCGCGGCACTGCCGAGGCGGCCGTCGGCGACTACGACGCTGCCCAGACCGATCTCGAAGCCGCTCTGGAGATCGCTCCGACCTCGGCCGAATGTGCGGTGCGGATCAACCTGTCCTACGTCTATGAGAAGCAGGCAGATCAGATCGCCTCCCAGGACCCCGACCAGTCGCAGGAACTCTACGACCGGTCGCTGAAGACTCTCGAAGACGCGCCTGCGGAATGCCAGCCGAAGAAAAGCGAAGAGAAGCAGAAGAGCCGCCAGGCGAAGGAACGCGTCGAGGACAAAAAGCAGGGCGAGAAGGCCAAGGACGAGGGAACCGACGACAGCGAGTCCGAGGACGAGGATTCGCAGGAGAAGGACTCCGGGGACGAGAAATCCTCCGGAGATGAGAGTCAGGACCCCGGGGAAGATGAGGAGAAGCCGGACGATTCCTCAGGCAAGTCCGAACGTGAGAAGAAGCGGGACGAGCTTGAGAAGCGCCGCGAGGACTCCGAACGGCAGCAGCAACAGCAGGGTCCCGGCGGCGACGGGGGCCGGTCGACCCCGGAGAAACCCTGGTGATCGTCGTCGAGGCCATCTGACCACTCCGGCGACTAGCGGCAGCGCTGATCCGCTGTGACATCATGAGTCCATGAACGTCTCCGACCCCGCTGCTTCAGATTCTGCTTCCTCCTCCGCGCCCGGGACGTCGTCCTCGAGCGCATCCGGCTCCGCCGCTTCGGCGTCTGCACCCTCGGCACCGTCACCGCGACTGCGGGCAGCTCTGGAGACCTTCCCGCCCTATATTCCGGGCAAACCTCCTCGCCAGGTCGAAGGACTCGAGTCGTTCAAACTCTCCTCGAACGAGAACTTCCTGCCGCCCCTGCCGGCAGTCCTCGAGACCATGATCGCTCACGCGACGAACCCCGCGCTCTACCCCGACGACGCGGCACTGGCGCTGCGTCAGGGACTGGCCGACCGCCTCGGTGTCGGACTGGATCAGCTCGTCGTCACCACCGGTGCCAGCGAACTGCTCGTCGCGCTGACCCAGATCTCCTCGGACGTCACCACCGAGGCGATCTATCCGTGGCCGTCGTTCGAGATGTATCCGCAGACCACCGGGCTCGTCGGGTCCACCCGCCGCGAAGTACCGCTGACGGCAGAAGGCCGCCACGACCTCGACGCGATGGCGGCGGCGATCACGGAGGCCACCAGCCTCATCATCCTGTGCTCACCGAACAACCCGACCGGCCCGGTGCTGCGCGACGACGAGGTCCGCACCTTCCTCGACAAGGTGCCTGAGCACGTCCTCGTCGCCCTCGACGAAGCGTACTGGGAGTTCGCCACCGTGCCCGGACGAGCCGATGGACTCGGTCTTGTCCGCGACTATCCGAATCTCGTTCTGCTCCGCACCTTCTCCAAGGCACACGGACTCGCCGGGCTGCGTGTCGGCTACGCCGTCGCCCACCCGCCTGTCATCGCGGGGCTGCTCAAGGCCGTCATCCCCTTCGGCGTCACCGACCTCAGTCAGGCCGCCGCGCTCGAATCCCTCAAGCACTGGGACGAGGTCATCGAGCGGGCCGGCGAGATCGCACAGACCCGCGATGCCTTCGCAGCTGCACTGCGCGAACAGGGCTGGGATGTGCCCGAAGCACAGGCGAACTACGTCTGGCTGCCGCTGGGCGAGAAATCAGCTGCCTTCGAAGATGCCTGCGTCGAACAGGCCGTGGCAGTGCGCAACCTCGGCGCCGGTGTGCGCATCAGCATCGGCGAAGACGAAGCCCTCGCCCGAGTGCTTGAGATCGCCGAACGCTTCCGCATCGAACACTTCGAGGAGTAGTCAGAGGGCACCGCCGCGCGGAGCACCGTGCCGAGCGGCCGGTGAGAGGTGTGCCTAGAGTTCAGCGAGTTCGAGTGCCAACGACACCGCCTGCAACGTTTCGGCACGGGAGAGGTCCCGGCCGAGCAGCTTCTCGATCTTCGCCAACCGCGCCCGCACAGTATGCCGGTGGACTCCCAATTCGGCGGCAATGCGCTCGCGTGCCCCGGACGCGGCGATGAAGGCCCGGAGAGTCTCCAACAGCTCCTGACCGCCGCGTGCCCGAAAGAGTTCGCCGAGAACCCGATCGACGAACCGGTCGGCCGCCTCCTCATCGACCGCCGACAGCAGCGCCCTGACCTCGGAGGCCTCGGACTCGTGCTGGGTCCGCCACAGCATCCACGTGTGATGGAGCTGACCCAACGGCAGCCTCTTCTCCGCGAGCATGTCCAAGCCGGTGACCTCGGCGGCCCTCGTCACCAGCTCATCGAGTCCGCGTTCCTGCGCCCCGACCACCCCGAGCAGCGAACCGGTGCGGGTGAGCAGGCTCCGACCGACGATATCGGCGATGAGGCGTTCGGCGGAGTCCCCACGGACACCGCCGAAGACGCGCATCCCCACCGTCGCCACCGGCGCCAACCCCGTCACCCGGGCCCACTCCCCACGTGCTTCCTCGTCGCTGAGATCGGCGTCGAAGAGCAGCGCACGACCGGAGGGAACGGGCAGATCCGCCAACGACATCGCCAACAGCGCCGAGGCGGTCGACAGCAGCAGGGCACGCGTCTTCGGAGATCCGGCCGCCTCGGCGGGGGTGAGGATCCACCCGAGCGGATGATCACCCCCGATCGGAACGGCCTCGACGATCCGCGAACCGGTGCGGATCAGGCGAGGCCCTGACGTCGGTTTCAGTGATTCCTCGATGAGTGCCGAACGCACGTCTTCCTCGGCATCGTCCCCGCTCAACGCCCTGCCGGTCGGCGAGACGAACCGGACCGGAGCCTCCAGCGTCTCTGCCAGATCGGCCACAAGCGCCGCGGGCCCCTCCCCGGCCAATGCGGTTGCGAAACGGCGGGCGGCGCTGCTCGCCCGGGTCAGCTCCCGGTTGGTCTCGGCCTCACGCATCCGGGTGAAGGCATCGACGACGGCGACGAACGGAACCGGCTCGGGCACGCCGAACAGCGCCAGCCCCGCCTCCTGCGCGGCGGCGACGAGCTTCGGCGGAACCTGCTGCCACGGCAGGTCGGAGCCCAGCCCGATGCCGAGCGCATGCACGCCGACAGACTTGAGGCGGCGCACATAGTCCCCGACCGTGTCCCCGCCGAGGTCCTGACCGACCCCGATCGTCAGCAGCACCTCACCGCCGGCGAGCCATTCGTCGACCTCCGGCAGCTCCGAGGAGTGCACGATCGTGACGTTCTGCTCCGCTGCGGTGGGCGAATCGACGATGACCTCGAGCGCGAGTTCTGCGCGTGACCAGATCTGTTCCAAGGTGACCATGCACCCGATTCTATCCATGCCGGACAGCACTGGTTCCAAATGCACCCCTATGGATATCGGTGTTGTGTGACCCACGTCCTAGGCTGAGGGCATCACCTCCGGCCCGTCCGGGTCGGGTCAGCCGCTACGACGAAGGAGCAAGCCAGTGACGTCTCAGCCGCTCGGCCCAGCCGACTACAGCAAGACACCCCGCTACGCAGGACCCCCGACGTTCGGACTGCTGCCGCGCATCGATGAAGTCGAAGCCGAGCGTCCCGGCGAGAAGGTCGACGTCAAGGTCATCGGCATCCCCTTCGACGCCGGCGTCAGCTACCGTCCGGGTGCCCGTTTCGGACCCGCTCACATCCGCCAGTCCTCGAAGCTGCTGCGCCCATACAACCAGGCCACGAACGTCCACCCGTTCACCTGGCAGCAGGTCGCCGACTGCGGTGACCTCGGCGTCAATCCCTTCGATATCGAAGAGGCCATCACCACCGTCGAGGCCAACGCCGACGCGATGCGCGCCGACGGGGCCAAGCTGCTCACCCTCGGCGGGGATCACACCCTGGCCCTGCCGAACCTGCGCTCCCTGCACAAGACTCACGGCAAGATCGCCGTCCTCCACTTCGATGCGCACCTGGACACCTGGGACACCTACTTCGGTGCGCCCTACACCCACGGCACTCCCTTCCGTCGCGCCAGCGAAGAGGGCCTCATCGACATGACCGCTTCGATGCACATCGGCATCCGCGGCCCCCTCTATGGGGAGAAGGATCTCGAGGATGATGAGGTGCTCGGCTTCCAGATCATCCGCAGCGACGAATACCAGTTCACCTCCGTCCAGGACGTCGTCGCCCGGATGCGGGGTCGCCTCGGCGACGCTCCGGTCTACCTGTCCGTCGACATCGACGTCCTCGATCCGGCCGCCGCACCCGGCACCGGCACCCCCGAGGCGGGTGGAATGACCAGCCGTGAGCTGCTCAACTCGATCCGCGGGCTCCAGGGACTCAATGTCGTCGGCGCCGAGATCGTCGAAGTCGCCCCGGCCTACGATCATGCCGAGGTCACCGGACTCGCCGCCGCCCATGTCGGCTACGAGGTCCTGTCCCTCTGGGCAGCGGAGAACAACGGAGTCACCGCTCCCTCCGGCCCGTCCGGCAGCGCCCTCGGTATCTGAATGAGTACCGAAACGAATGTCCGCAACGGCGGCCGTGCAGTGGTGGCGACCCTGGCCGCCCACGGAGTCGACACCATCTTCGGCATCCCCGGCACGCACAATCTCGAGTTCTATCGGCATCTGCCGGAGTTCGGGATCCGCGCCGTGACTCCCCGCCACGAGCAGGGTGCCGGCTACGGTGCCGACGGGTACTTCCTCGTCTCCGGCAAACCCGGGGTCGTCATCACGACCTCGGGACCGGGGCTGACGAATGTCATCACCGCCGCCGCGACGGCCTACGCCGAGTCCCGCCCGATGCTCATCCTCTCCCCCGGTGTGCCCACCGGGTTCGAACGTGCCGACGTCGGCATGCTGCACGAGACGAAGGACTCCTCCGGTGCGGTGGGCCACCTCCTTGTGTCCTCCCAGCGCACCCGCACTGCCGAAGGTGCAGCTCAGGCCGTCGCCGAGGCGTTCGCCATGTTCGGCTCGGCTCGTCCCGGACCCGTGCATATCGAGGTTCCCCTCGACGTGCTCGAGGGCGCGTGGAACGGCAGCGTTCCGGTCCCGTTCGCGGGTCGCCGTCCCGGACTCGATGATCATGTCGTGTCCCGCGCCGCCGAGGCGATCCGTACGGCGAAGCGTCCGCTGGTCATCGCCGGCGGCGGCGCCAGGGGCGCCCACGCCGAGGTGGCTCGTCTCGTCGAGGGCCTCGACGCTCCGCTGGCGACGACGGCCAACGGCAAGGGAATCGTGTCCGAGACGCATCCGCTGTCGTTGGGTTCGAATGTGCGCTTCCCCAGCGTGCAGGCCGAATCCGCGGCGGCAGATGTGCTCATCGTGCTCGGCTCCGAATTGGCCGATTCCGACTTGTGGGGCGGAGTCATCGGAGCGCAGACGAGCATCGGTGTGCGTGATGAGTCTGCCGGACAGACCGTCATCCGCTGCGATATCGACCCCGACCAGCTGAACAAGAACCTGCCCGGGGACATCCTCGCCTGCGCGGATACTTCCGAGTTCCTCGCCGCGCTCATGAGCGCGCTCGGAATCGGAAACGACGGCGCCGCCTCGGCGAACGATGACGGGACGGATTCGTCCGAACGACACGGATCGGCCGCCTCGGCGAAGGAATCCGGGGCGACTCGGGTCGCCCGGATCCGGGAGGGCTGGGCCACCGATTTCGACTTCGATGCGATCGGCGCCCGGGTCACCCGGCTCGTCGAAGAGGGAGCGGGATCGACCGTCGTCATCTCCGGTGACTCTTCGCAGGTCACCTACGACGGCACGGTGCACGCGCTGACGGCGAGCACACCCGATCAGCTGCTCTATATGCCGGGATTCGCCACCCTGGGCTACGGTATTCCCGCTGCCCTCGGAGCGAAGGTCGCCGATCCTGCGCGACCGGTCGTGTGCATCCTCGGCGATGGAGCGGCCATGTTCTCAATCCAGGAGCTCATGACCGCGGCCGAGCTGGGACTGGGCATCCCCTTCGTCGTCGTCGACAACGGCGGATATGCGGAGATCGAAGGTCAGATGGTCGACCGCGACATCGAACCCTTCGCTGTCAGGCTCGCCCGTCCGGACTTCGCGAAACTCGGCGAGTCCATGGGCGGGGCCGGGGTGACGATCGCCGAGGCGGACATCGATTCCGCTCTGCCGCAGGCCATTGCCGAAGCGCTCGATCGTACCGTTCCCACCGCCATTCACATCACCGTCGGTCACTGAGCCGATCCAACAGAAAGGGTCGCTGTGGACTCTTTGGTAGTCATCATCTATCTCGCCGCGATGGTGGGATTCGGAGTCTGGGGCCGCTTCAAGGCCCATAACCAGGAGGACTTCCTGGTCGCGGGGCGCCGCCTCGGCGGACTGCTGTACACCGGCACGATGTCGGCCGTCGTCCTCGGCGGCGCGTCGACGATCGGCGGTGTCGGCTTGGGCTACACGGCCGGGCTGTCGGGAATGTGGCTCGTGTTCGCGATCGGCTTGGGCATCATCGCGCTCTCGCTGTTCTTCGCTCCGAAGATTCAGAAGCTCGAGATCTACACGGTCTCGCAGATGCTCGAACTCCGCTACGGCAGGGGCTCCCGCTTCGTCTCCGGAGCGATCATGACCGCCTACGGTCTGATGATCTCGACGACGTCGACGGTCGCCTATGCCACGGTCTTCCATGCCCTGTTCGATCTCAACAAGGTGTGGTCGGTGCTCATCGGCGGCGGCATCGTCATCCTCTATTCGATGCTCGGCGGCATGTGGTCGATCACGCTGACGGACTTCGTGCAGTTCTTCATCCAGACGATCGGCATCTTCCTCATCATGCTGCCGCTCGTGCTCTCGAAGTCCGGAGGCATCTCCGAGCTGTTCTCCTCGCTGCCCGAATCGCACACCTCACCGGTGGGCATCGGCTGGGAGGCGATCCTCGGCTACATCCTCATCTACACCCTCGGTCTGCTCATCGGCCAGGACATCTGGCAGCGCGTGTTCACCGCACGCAGCCCGGGCGTGGCCCGGTGGGGCGGCTTCTCTGCCGGCGTCTACTGCCTGCTCTACGCTGTCGCCGGTGCGCTCATCGGCATGGCCGCGACGAAGATCGTGCCCGGCATCGAGGTCCAGGACGATGTGTTCGTCGCCGTCGTCGATGCTTCGATGTCTCCGGTGCTCGCCGGAATCGTGCTCGCTGCGGCCCTGGCCGCGATGATGTCGACGGCATCGGGTTCGCTCATGGCCGCTTCGACCGTCTGTCGTCAGGACATCGTCGAACCGATCCTCGCCCGCAAGGACATCGTTCCTGAAGACGGCGACGGCGTCGGTGCGGGAGCCGGTGCGAAGGATACGGCGACGGATGGATCGGACACCTCGGCGAGTGCGTCCGGCATTTCCGGCTCGGGTGCGAAGTCGACGCTCGTGCGGTCGCTGGTCCGCGAGACCGGTGACGAGGTGCGCGACTCGCGCATCTACCTCATCGTGCTCGGCGTCGTCACGCTGGTGCTCGCGATGATCATGCCCAGCGTCGTCGAGGCGCTCACCGTGGCCTACAACCTGCTGGTGGCCGGTCTGTTCATCCCGATCCTCGGCGGTCTCGTGTTCAAGCGCGGAACGATCGTCGGCGTCATGGCCGGCATGATCCTCGGCGCTGTGACCACCGTGGTCGTCATGATCGTGGCGGGCATCTACGCCAACGAGGCCATCTACCTCGGTCTCATCGCCTCGCTGGTCGGCTACCTCATCGGGTCCTTCGCGTCGAAGCCGACCTCGCCCGAGGTCATGGCCGCCTGGAAGGAACGCATCACCCGCTAGTTGCTACCTGACGGCGGCCCAGCAACCTCGCGCGAGGTATCTGGGCCGCCGTCAGGTAGTTCTGATGGGTGCGAGGTGCGCACTGGGCGTCGCTCGACTTGGTGTCTCAGACCACAGTCACTTATATTCGGAGAGTCAGGCTGAGCCGCCCGCGGCAGCCCCAGAAATGGGCGCCCAGGGCGAGCACACATCAGCCGGTGCTCGAAAAAGGAGCACGAAGCCGCAAACCGCGCGTGTGAGACATATATGGATCCCTCATTTCCATATCTCATTCGCGAAAGGCCTGCCATGGCTCATACCTCCGCGCACGTCGCGCACACCCTTGCCGCCCACATAGACGAGGTCTTCGGCCTCATGGGCAACGGCAACGCCTACTTCCTCGACGCCCTGCTGCGTGACACCTCGGCAACCTACACCGCCGTCCGGCACGAAGCCGGTGCCGTCGTCGCCGCCGACGCTCACTTCCGCACCTCCGGGCGGATCGCCGTGGCCACCACGACCTATGGTGCCGGGTTCACGAATACGCTCACCGCCCTCGCCGAGGCGGCACAAGCCCGAGTTCCCCTCGTCCTCGTCGTCGGGGATGAGCCCACGTCCGGTCCCCGCCCCTGGGACGTCGACCAGATCGCGATGGCCTCGGCTGTGGGTGTGCGCACCTACACCGTCGGTCGGGGCGATGCCGCCGCAGCCACCGTGACCGCGATCGAGCATGCGCTGACATACCGGGTGCCCGTTGTCCTGGCCATCCCCTACGATGTCTCGACTCTGGACCTCGGTGAGGTCCCGGCCGTGCCCGGTCCCAGCCGCCCGTCGCCGATGGCACCGACCGGCGAATTCGCTCATGCTGCTCTTGCACGCCTCGCGACAGATCTGGCTGGAGCGAAGCGTCCCCTGCTGCTCGCCGGCCGCGGAGCCTGGTTGGCCGGAGCCGAGTCCGAACTCGGTGAACTCGTGGACATCACGGGAGCGCTCACCGTGACGACCGCGCTGGGCCGCAACATCTTCCCGGCTGCCGAACACGACTTGGGAGTCGCCGGCGGATTCGGTGCCCCGGCCGCGATGGAACGGATCCGCGAAGCCGATGTGGCCGTGGTCTTCGGTGCCTCGCTCAATCAGTTCACCATGCGTTTCGGAGACCTCTTCCATCCCTCGACGACGGTATGGCAGATCGACACCGACGACCGCGCCACGAACGCCCGCGTCGGAGGCTTCATCCGCGCCGATGCGAAACTCGCCGCCGCCGAACTCATCGCGCGCCTGGCGGCGACCGGCACCGGCAGTGCTGGGAGCTCGGACAGCGCCGACACACGCTGGCACGATTCCGTCGACACCGCTGCCGACCGTGCCTACGTCGTCGGGTCGGAGCTCGCCGAGGATGGTCGGCTCGATCCGCGTGCGGCGGCGAACCGCCTCGGCGAGGTTCTCCCCGAGGATCGGGTCGTCGTCTCCGACGGCGGACATTTCATCGCGTGGGCGAACATGTTCTGGGAGCCCAGCGCACCGGACCGGCTGGCGATGGTCGGCACCGCCTTCCAATCGATCGGACTCGGTTGGCACAGCGTCGCCGGGGCCGCCCGCGCAAACCCGGGCTCGACGATCGTGCTCACCACCGGTGACGGCGGCGGAGCCATGGCACTGTCCGACCTCGACACCGCGATCCGGGTGGCCGGCGGTCGCGGTATGGCTGTGGTCTTCAACGACGCGGCCTACGGCGCCGAAGTCAACCTGTACGGGCTCAAGGGGCTGGAGAAGTCGCCCATGCTCATCGACGAGATCGATTTCGCGGCCCTCGCGACGGCCGCAGGTGGGCTCGGCGTCGCCGTCCGCACCCTATCCGATCTCGCCGTGGTCGAGGAGTGGAGGTCCCGCCCGGTCGACGAACGGCCCTTCCTGCTCCTCGACCTGCGGATCTCCGGCGAGATCATCGCACCGTACCAAGAAGAGGTCATTCGCGTGAACTCGTGAGGGTGCCCGGCTGTTTGCGGTTCTGATTTCGGCCCTCTGCCGACCGGCCCCAGGTGACGAGGCGCCACAGCTTCTCCAGCGGGCCCTGTCCGAACCGGCGCAGCCACAGAGTTGAGACGACGACCTGGACGATGATGATCGCGGCACAGATGACGAGTCCGGCGACGTATCCTCCGTGGTCGTCGAACCGGGCGAGGTCGGGCGCTGCCAGCCGAACGGCGACAAGGATGACGGTGGCGCCGATGTAGTTGCTCAGCGCCATCCGACCCAGCGGTGCGAATACGGACTTCAGGACCGCCTCGGCGGGGGTGCGCAGGAGCAACAGGATGGCGACGATATAGGTCAGGGCCATACACAGGCCCAGGCCGGCATTGATCCACTGGTCGACCTGACGGGTCGTGTAGTCCGTCACGGCGAAGCCGACGACCGCCACGATCAGTGCGAGACCACCGGCGATCGCGACTCGTCCCGGGCGGTTGAGCACGGATCGGAGGAAATCGCTGCCGCCGATGGCGAAGCCGAGCAGGAAGAGTCCGGGGATGACGGCCATTCCGCCTCCGGTGGCCACTCCGGCGATGAGCAGAACGACGCCGAGGATCGTAGTGATGACGTTCCGCCACCGGTCGGCGATCCACGTGGCCGGCAGCAGGAAGACGATCCCGGCGAGCGCATATGGAAGCAGCGCCTCGCCGGGTTGGAGGAGCTGATGGAGCCCACCGAGGATGCCGAGGAAGGCGAACCGGCGCAGCAGAGCCAGGCGCGGTCGGTGGCTGCGGTTCCGGTCGGACAGCCACATGAGCCCGAACCCGATTCCGAAGAGGAACGAGAAGATCGGGAAGAAGCGGTTCTGCACGAAGTCTTCGTAGAAACGGTAGAAGTCGAGGCCCCCACCCTCGACGCCGAGCCCGAAGATCGGCGGCAGGTTGACCAGCAGGATCCCGCACAGGGCGAACCCGCGGATGACGTCGAGTGCGGCGATGCGGGGTCGAGATCGGATATCGGCAGGGCTCGCGGTGGCGGCGAGCCTCGCCGTGTCGGCAGGGCTCACGTTGTCGGCAGGGCGTGTGGTGTCGGGTTGAGGTCGTGTCATGGCTATTATCCTTCCCGGATCGGAGATCTGGCGCATCGGCCGTGCGACCGAGAATCGACGAACGGGGTCGGCCATTCGGCTGATCCCGGCACGACTGGCGGAATGAGGTGGGTGCGGCGGTTGAGGTGGGTGCGGCGGTTGAGGTGAGTGGGACGACTGCACCGTGGGAGAAGAGTTCGCGCTCCTCAGCCGTTGGAGTTCATGACCCCGGATTCCCACATCCGGGCGGCGATCTCGACGCGGTTGCGGGCATCGAGTCTGGTCTGGATGCTGCCCAGGTGGGTCTTCACGGTGCCGAGTGAGATGAAGAGCTCGGCACAGATCTCCTGGTTCGTTCGCCCCACGGCAACGAGCTTCGCGATCTCGGCCTCCCGGTCGCTGAGGCGGTCGATGTACGCGGTCTCCGACCGGGGTGCTGTGGTGCGCCGTCGGAGCAGGTCGAGAGTGAGCGAGGGCGAGATGAGCGCATCGCCGTTCGCCGCCGCTCGGACTCCGGCGAGCAGGAGGTCGGCTCCGGCGTCCTTGAGCAGGAAGCCACTGGCTCCCCCGGCGAGAGCCGCATCGACATAGTCATCATCGTCGAAGGTGGTGACCATGATGACCTGCGAATACGGAATCAGTCGCGGAAGCGCAGCCAAACCGTCGAGGCGCGGCATGCGAATATCGAGCAGCACCACATCGGGCTGTTCGCGTTTGACAAGAGTGATCGCGTCGACTCCGTCGGCGGCTTGCCCGATGACACGGATATCGGCTTCGGCGTCAAGGATGAGTGAGAATCCCATCCGCACCATCTCCTGATCGTCGACGACAGCGACGGTGATCATCGGCTCTCCCCTGTTCGGTGGTCGTTCACTGGATTGAGCGGCAATCGCGCGACCACGCTCCATCCTCCCCCGGGTTCGGGTCCCGCCTCGATCCTCCCGCCGAGGTGGCTCACCCTCACGCGCAGACTGTTCAGTCCCGTGCCGCTACCGGCACCGACCCCACCGGAACCGGGTCCGTTGGTCACGGTCATGGTCAGAGTGCCGAGAGCGTCGGGCCCGGCGAGGTTTTCGGCTGAGTCAGTCGGGGTGGTGGGCTCGGTCATGACGGTGACCGTCACCGGGACATCGGCGCCGGCGTGACGGCGCACGTTCGTCAGGGATTCGACGAGTACACGGTCGAGGACGGGCCAGACCGGGGCGGCCACCTCGGTGGGGGTGTCGATTGTGATCGTCGCGGACTCGCCGAACGCCGCGACCCGGTCGCGCAGAGCCTGCGGGCCCGAAGCGATCGGGGTGCGGGAAGCGGTCTCCGGGCCAGGACCGGACACCGTTCCCTCAGCGGTGACGGGTGAGGCATCGGTTCGCGTGTCACTGCGGGCATCGGAGACGAGGCGGCGGATCTCCTCGAGCGCGCGGGTCCCCGAATCTTCGATCTTCACCAGGGCCGTTGTTCTCAGGTCCGGGTTGTCGCTGCGCCCGGCGGCTTGGGCGAGGACGACGATTCCGGTCACCTCGTGGGCGATGAGGTCGTGGAGTTCGGTGGCGATGCGACGTCGTTCCGCCTCGGTGGCGGTGGCCTGTCTCTCGATCAGTGTGCGGTCATTCGATCGCAGCATCAGACCGATCGCGATCGCGGCGACGATCAGGGCGAACACCATGAGCGCGAAAGTCGCACCGTCGGCCATGACCAGGGGACAGACGATGTTCGCGACTGCGAGAACGACAATGGAGGCGATGCTCATCCGGCTCGACGACGTTCGGGCAAGCATCGCCAGCACCGTCAAGCTCAGCCACAGAGTCGTCAGACTCAGCGTGGCGGCGACGGCGGCTAGGGCGAGGCCGCCGAGCAGTCCGAGGACGGCCCACTCCAGCCGTGCAGACCGTCCCGGACGCAACTGAGCTCGAATGAAAATGGGCAGGGCCACGGCGACGGCGATGATGTTGCCGAGGATCAGCGGCCACCCGCTGCCGACGAGCAGTTCGAAGGCGAAGGTCAGCGGGACCGGGATCAGCCACAGCCAGGTGAGGAGTCGTCTCATTTGCTCACAGTCTAGTCAACGCCGGATGCCAGGTTCTGGTTTCTCGGGATCGGCAGTGTCGTGCGCTGCGCTGACCAAATCGGCGGCAGTCGGTGTCAGCGGCAGTCGGTGTCAGAGTATTCGACCTCGACAACCACGCCATCGTCTCCCGCGGACACGTTCCGCACTTCGGCCGCCTGCGGCAGGGCGCGGTCGGTGAGGGAACGCCCGTCGGCAAGAACATCGAGCCGGTTGCCCTCCGCCCGGGCGGAGAAGGTCACCCTCTTGCCGTCGATGGTGGCCACCTCGGTGTAGGAGTCATCGGGATTCTTCACCGGCCGGACCTGGCCTGACGGGTAGTCGAAGGTGATGAAGCGGGTGAGCCGGTCGGCGTGGCCGTCGACGAGGTGGTGGACGAGGACCTGATCCTTGTTCGTTCCCTTCGCTGGGTCGAGATCGACGTAGCTGAGGTCTGCGGTGTGCTGTGTGGCATAGAGGAGGTAGGGGCGACCGTGGACGTCGATCGTGTCGGGGGTGATCGCGCAGCCGTCCAGGTAGTCGGCGACGTCGGCTTCGAGTGCGACTTTCGCACGATTCTCAGCCACGATGAGGCCGCCGATGAGGGCGATGAGGATGATGACGATGATGCCGAGGGCGATGAGTGCCTTCTTCATGAGTGTGGAGCGTCCTTATCGGATCGGAGTGAGCAGTCAATGTGCTGGGCCGGGGTTTCACGGCCGGCGCGTGGCTGCTGTCTGACACCCTCGATCCTTCCCGTTTCGAGCAGGCCGGACCTCGGCCGATTGGCTGATCGTGATCGGCCGAGTGGCCAGAACTCCGGGGTCTCATGAGGGCGTCGCGAAGTGGGTGCCCAGACGACGGTATGGCGGTCGTCGCCGTGGGAGATCGTCGCCGTGGCAGGTCAGCTGTCCGCGGATCGCGCCGCGCGGTTCGCCGTCGTCCAGACTCTGACAAAGAGGCCGAGGATGAGCAGCCACCCCGAGACCGCGAGAACGGTTCCGACTGCCTTCGGCCAGGCGAGGTTCTCAACGCTCAACAGTGCAATCGAGAACCCGACGGCGATGATGCTGATGGTGATGAGCATGGGAATCGCCGCACGGTGGCCAGCCTTCCAAGCAGTCTCGGACCGCAGCGTCAGCGCCGACCGGATTCCGATTGCACGATTGCGGGGCAGACGGTCGCCGCGGATGACCAATACGAGAACGACGCAGACAACAGCGAGGAGCAGGTAACCGATCAGCGGCGGATAGAACATCGGTGCCGGTCCCCTCTCTGAACTCGGATCCACCGTATCTCATCGGGGCTGAACTCAGCCGCTCTCCAAGGGACAGGTGGGAACGGCACTGTCCGGCCGCCTCGGCGGTGGTGTTCACCGGTGTCGATGTGGTGAAACTTCATGTCTGGGGATCTCCGGACAGCGAAAAGCCCCGGATCCTTGCGGAATCCGGGGCTTAGACACGTGGAGATGGCGGGAATCGAACCCGCGTCCGTCGGCAGATTGTCAGGACTTCTCCGGGCGCAGTTCGTGAATTAGTGTCTTAGGTTCTGGCTATCGCACGAACACGTAAGCCAACGAACGGAGTTGAGTGAAAGTCCCTCAGGCACCCCCAACATGTGCCTGAAGCAGTGGCCTCTTAAGCGACGCCAGGATCTAGAGCAGAGGCAACTCTAGGCTGACGGATTCGCAGCTCGCGCTCTATCAGGCAGCGAGGGCGAAATCGGTGCGGTTGTTAGACTTAGCACCTATTGTTTTGCAGAGGACATTAACGAGGTGACTCTGCATTCTCGGCCCGCTTCTCCCGACGCAGTGTCCAACGTCGAAACCGATCATCCCCATATTCTGTTACCAATCCTGATCAGCTGTTTCATCCGCCGAGGCGGCTGCTGGCGCCGATCAGATAATCCAGCATACTCGTACAACGCAGACCGAGCCAATTGCATTCCCTGAACTCCACGAATATGTGACCGGGCGTGCGCGGATGCGCTCGGACCGCCTCGGCGACGGAACCGGGAGACGGTGGAGATGGCGGGGATCTCACCCGCCATCGACCGGCCCTTACAGGTACTGCTTGGACTTCATGGCGCGTTCGGCTTCGCGTTTGTCCTGCGCTTCGCGCAGAGCCTGTCGCTTATCCCATTCGCGCTTGCCGCGGGCCAGGGCGATCTCGATCTTGACGCGCGAGCCGTCGAAGTACAGCTCCAGCGGGACCAGGGTCCGGCCGGATTCCTTGACCTTCTGCGAGATTTTGAGGATCTCCTCGCGGTGGAGCAGCAGCTTACGACGGCGGCGGGCCGAGTGATTCGTCCACGTCCCCTGCAGGTATTCGGGAATGTAGACGTTCTCCAGCCAGGCCTCATTCTGGAAGATGAGGGCGAAGCCGTCGGTGAGCGAGGCTCGGCCTTCGCGCAGCGACTTCACCTCGGTGCCGGTGAGTACGAGCCCGGCCTCCCACGTGTCTTCGATGTGATAGTCGTGGCGCGCCTTGCGGTTCCTCGCAATGACTTTCTTGCCTGTGTCCTTCGGCATGACCGGCCTCCTCTCTGCTCCCGATCACCTGTGCACGCGTTTGCGGGCACAGCCATCAATTCTATCCCATCGGCGCCCTTCCGCACGCCCGTCCCCTCCCAGAACTACCTGACGGCGGCCCAGCAACCTCGCGCGAGGTAGCTGGGCCGCCGCCAGGTAGCAATTAGAAGATGAAGGGTTTGGGGTCGACGTAGCCGCCGTTCTCCATGATCTCGAAGTGCAGGTGGCAGCCGGTCGACGCTCCCGTCGTACCGGAGTACGAGATGATGTCGCCCTTCTTGACCCTCTGCCCGTCGTGGACCTTGAGCTTCGTATTGTGGTTGTACGTCGACGCGATCGATTTGCCCTTGATCTTGCCGTGGGAGATGACGACGCGATTGCCGTATCCGCCCGTCCAGCCGGAGGTGACGACGATTCCGTCGCCGGCCGACCTGATCGGGGTTCCGCAGGGAACGCCGAAGTCCATTCCGGTGTGCAGCTTCCGTGCACCGGTGATCGGGTGGACGCGGTATCCGAACGGAGACGTCGTCGGGTATCCCTTGGCCGGGTTGGCCAGGACTCCGTCACCGAAGACGAACTTGCCCTTCTTCTCCTGCTCTTTCTCCCATTCCCGGACCTTCTCGGCCAACCGGTCCTGCTCGGCCTTCTCATCGGCCAGCTGCTTCTCGGTCTTGTCCTTGTTGTCGGAGATCGTCTTCTCCGCATCGTCCTTCGCGGAGATGAGGTCGTTGAGGCTGTCGGCCTTCTTCTTCGCATCGACCTGCGCGGCCTCTTTGGCCAGCACCGCCTCGGCGGCTTCGTCCTTGAGGTCGGAGATCTTCTCCGTCACGCCTGAGAGCCGCTCTTCGTTGTTCTTGTTCAGCGCCCGCTGTTCGGAGAGTTTGTCGATCGTGCGCTGCTGAGACCGCACCGCCGAGTCGACACGGCCGATGCCGCCGTCGGCGCTCGTGCCCTCGGCCATCTGGAGCAGCATCGCCAGATCGGAGGTGATGCCCGAGTTCTGGTAGGCCTGTCGTCCGATGCGCGCCGCCGAGGTCTTGTGCTTGTCGATCTCCTCCGTGCCGGACTTGATCGTGTCCTTGAGATCCTTCTGCGCGTTCTCCGCCGAGGTGAGGCGCGCGGCCATGTCCTCATCCTTCTCGATCGCCTCAGCCAGCGCATCGTCGGCGGCCTTCGATTCGGCTTCGGCATCCGGCAGCTTCTCCTGCGCGGCATCGCGTTCGGCGATGACGCGGGCGAGGTCTTCGTCGAGACCTTCGAACTCCTGCTGGAGCTCCTTGACGCGTTCATCGACCTCGCTCTTGTCGTCGCGAGGATCGGCCACTACCGAGGTGACCGGCATGACCACTGCCAGCGCAGCTGCCGTGAGGACGAGTCCGAGTCTGCGTCTCATCTCAGACCTTCGTGTACTTGTTCAGCGTGATCAGCGACGACGCTCCGGCCATGAGCACGCCGATGATGATGAGCACGGGGGTGATGATGAGAACGTCCCATCCGGAGATGAGGCTGAATCCCGTGGCCTGCGACTGCAGCCAGCCGCTGACTCCGAAGTGGACGAGCAGCCCCAGTGCACCGGCGGACAGGGTCGCACCGATGGCCGAGGCGATGACGCCCTCGAGCAGGAACGGCATCTGGATGAAGGTGTTCGACGCGCCGACGAGCCTCATGATGCCGGTCTCCCGGCGTCTCGAGAACGCGGAGAGTCGGATGGTGGTGGCGATGAGCAGCATCGCGCACAGCAGCATGATGCCGGCGATCGCGATCGCCACGATGGTCGCGATGTTCAGCACCCCGAACAGACGGTCGAGCAGCTGATTCTGGTCGACGACCTCTTCCACCCCGGGAGTCGACGAGAACGTCTCCTTGATGATGTCGTACTTCTCGGCGTCCTTGAGTTTGACCCGGAAGGACTCGTTCATCTCGTCCTTGGGCACGGTGCCCTCGAGGCTGGTGCCCTTGAACTGCTCCTGGAAGTGCTCGTAGGCCTCGGTCTTGTCTTCGAAGTAGACCTTGTCGACATAGGGGGCCAGATCGGAGCTTTCGAGTTCGGCCCGGATCTGATCCTTCTGGTCGCCCGTGACTTCACCGTCGACGCAGTTCGTCGCCTCTGAATCCGGTGGGCACAGGAACACTGAGACCTGCACGCGGTCGTACCAGAAGTCCTTCATCTGCCCGACCTGCATCTGCAGCAGGATCGCGGCACCGACGAAGAGCAGGGACACGAAGGTCACGAGCACGACGGAGATGACCATGGAGAAGTTCCGGCGCAGACCCGACCAGACTTCGGAGAGGATGAAACCGGCCCTCATGAGGCGACTCCGTAGGTGCCTTCTTCGACGTCGCGGACGATTTCGCCTTCGCGCAGTTCGATGACTCTCCGGCGCATCCGGTTGACGATCTCTCCGTCGTGGGTGGCCATGAGCACCGTGGTGCCGTTGCGGTTGATCTTCTCGAGAACGTTCATGATGTCAGCGCTCGTCGCCGGGTCGAGGTTGCCCGTCGGCTCGTCGGCGAGCAGGATTCCGGGCTTGTTGACCACGGCGCGGGCGATGGCCACACGCTGCTGTTCACCGCCGGAGAGCTCACTGGGGTACCGCTTCTCCTTGCCTGCCAGGCCCACGGTCTCAAGGACGTCGGGGACGAGAGTCGACATGGCCGCGCGGGACTTTCCGATCACCTGGAGAGCGAAGGCCACATTCGCGAACACGGTCTTGTTCGGCAGCAGGCGGAAGTCCTGGAACACGGTTCCGATCCCCCGCCGCAGGTAGGGCACCTTCCAGCTGGGCATCTTCACCACGGATTTTCCGGCGATGTGGATGCGACCGGAGCTGGGGACCTCTTCACGCAGGATGAGTCGGATGACCGTGGACTTTCCCGAGCCGGACGCCCCGACGAGGAACACGAATTCCCCGCGGTCAGCCTCGAAGGAGATGTCATCGAGTGCTTTGCGGGAACGTGTGTCGTAGGACTTCGAAACGGAGTCGAATCTGATCAAGTCGGTCTTCAATCATGTTGCGGGTGGCTCGGCCGATTCCACTGTACGTAACAGTTCCGTGATGTTCGCGGAGGCGGCCGGGCGTGTGTTGCGATCTGATGAAGTTCACAGTCGCCTCGGTGATGGTCGAAACCTCGCCGAGGCGGCCGACCCTCAGTCGGCCATCGACCGAGTGAGTCGGCTCGGTACCGTTGCCCGAGGAATCAGGACCGTTGCCCGCAGGATCAGGCTCAGGCTTCGGCCTCTTCGGCCATCTCCTGTTCCTTGCGCCAGCGGATGCCGGCCTCGATGAGTCCGTCGAGATCACCGTCGAAGACGGCCGAGGGATTGTTGACCTCGTAGCCGGTGCGCAGATCCTTGACCATCTGGTACGGATGGGTGACGTAGGAGCGCATCTGATCGCCCCAGCTGGCCTTGATGTCGCCGGCCAGCTCCTTCTTCTGTGCGGCCTCTTCCTGGCGTTTGAGGTCGAGCAGTCGCGACTGAAGGACACGCATCGCGGCCTCACGGTTCTGGATCTGGGACTTCTCGTTCTGCATGCTCACGACCACACCGGTGGGGATGTGCGTGATGCGCACGGCCGAGTCCGTCGTGTTCACCGACTGCCCACCGGGCCCCGAGGACCGATAGACGTCGATGCGCAGATCGTTCTCATCGATGTCGACATGGTCGGTCGATTCGATGAGCGGGACCACCTCGACGGCGGCGAAGGAGGTCTGGCGGCGGCCCTGATTGTCGAAGGGGCTGATGCGCACAAGGCGGTGTGTGCCGGCCTCGACCGACAACGTGCCGTAGGCGTAGGGCGCGTCGATCTGGATGGTCGCGGACTTGATGCCCGCACCTTCGGCATAGGAGGTGTCGAGCTCCTGGACCTTGTAGCCGCGGTTCTCCGCCCACCGGACGTACATGCGGGTGAGCATCTGCGCCCAGTCTGTCGCGTCGTCGCCGCCGGCACCCGACCGCACGGTCACGACGGCGGAGCGCTCATCGTATTCGTGGCTGAGCAGGGTCGAGATCTCGAGTTCGGCCAGCTGATCGCGCAGCTTCCTGATGTCACGGTCGGCCTCTTCGAGCGAGTCCGAGTCACCTTCGTCCTGGGACATCTCGACGAGCAGCTCGGCATCGTCGATGCGTTCGCCGAACTTCTCGAGCTTCTCCAGGGTGCCCTGCTTGTGCGAGAGCTTGGCCGAGGTCTTCTGTGCCGTATCAGGGTCGTCCCAGAACGTCGGCGACGACGCCTGCTCCGTGAGCTCGGCGACCTCGTCGCGCAGGTTGTCCAGATCGGACACGTCGAGAATCGCTTTGTACGTCTGGCGGAGGTTGGCGATTTCAGAAGAGTAATCAGTGGAGGCCATAATGATCCGATTCTAGTGCATGCCCTCCCTCGAGCATGAAACGGCGCCGAGGCGGTCGATCGTTGAGATATCGAGGGCCGACCGGTCGAGGCAAGCCCCGATCCGTCGCCCCGGCCCCAAAAAGCGCCGCCGGCAGGAGATCTGATTCATCCCGCCGGCGGCGCGGCTCACGTCGCGTCATACGAAGACCAGTGAGGAAAATATAGACCGAAACCCACCCTTGCGCAAGACGAAAACACCCCACAATGACATTCGTGAAACTACACCGTGAGCATTTGCAGAACTCAATCCCGGTTATCCACAGATTTCGGAATTCACTAGATTCTTCATTCGACTACAGATAGGTTAAACAGCAAATCACGCTGTCAATTGAATGATCGGGCAAAGGTTCAAAGTGGAAGCCACCGAAGTCATCACCAGCGAGGTTCACAAGCGGATCAGAGATCTCGATGTGGATCCCCGCGCCGATATTCAGCGCTCTCGCGAGCTCATTCGCACCGTCATCGCCGAATACGATGAGCGGAGCCTCGTCGCCGATCTCCCGGTGCTCGAGGACAAAGAGGCGACGTTTCGGCATATCGACAATCAACTGTCGGGTTTCGGTGCCCTGCAGGACTATTTCGATGATCCGCACGTCGAAGAGATTTGGGTGAACTCCCCGAGTGAGGTCTTCATCGCCGTCGACGGAATCCACCAGCTGACGACAACGAAGCTGAGTTCGGGCGAACTCGACGACCTCATCGAGCGGATGCTGCGCACCTCGGGGCGCCGCGTCGACTTATCGCAGCCATTTGTCGACGCCATCCTGCCCGACGGATCCCGGCTGCATGTCGTGCTGCCCGATATCACTCGCATCCACCCGGCCGTGAATATCCGCAAGTTCATCGCCCGGCCGCGCAACCTCGCCAACCTCGTCGCTCACGGCTCGCTGACTCCCGGGGCCGCCGAGTTCCTCGATGCGGCGGTGGCGTGCGGTGCCAATATCCTCGTCTCCGGGGCTACTCAGGCCGGCAAAACCACCATGCTCAATGCCTTGGCCGGATCGATTCCGGCCCGCGAACGCACGATCTCCTGCGAAGAGGTCTTCGAACTCAATCTGCCCAGCCGCGACTGGGTTCCCATGCAGTGCCGCCAGCCGTCGTTGGAAGGCACTGGCGAAGTCACCCTCCGCGCCCTGGTCAAAGAGGCGCTGCGCATGCGACCGACGCGCATCATCGTCGGCGAGGTCCGTGAAGCCGAAAGCCTCGACATGCTCATTGCGCTCAACTCGGGTCTGGCCGGAATGTCGACCCTGCACGCAAACTCCGCTCGGGCGGCGATCACGAAGATCTGCACTCTGCCCCTTCTGGCCGGGGCGAACATCTCCTCGTCGTTCGTCGTGCCCACCGTCGCAGTCAGCCTCGACATCGTCGTCCACCTGCGCAGGGACCCGTCCGGAGCGCGCCGAGTCGATGAGATCTGCGCTGTGCCAGGCGGAGTCGAAGGCGACGTCGTCGAACTCGACACGATCTTCCATTCGCCACGAGGACAGCTCGTTCGCGGTCAGGGGTTCGGCCACCTCGGCGAGCGATTTGCGGCCATCGGCCGCGATCTTCACGCCATTCTGGAGGCGGCATGAGCTATTCGCAGTCCGCTCTGCTCATCGGTACCTGCCTCGGGGCAGGACTGTTCCTCATCTGGATGTCGCTGTGGCGGAGACCGCAGGGCAAGCGGACCCAGTCGCGGTGGGTGCGCGAACTCGATGACATGCTCACCGGGGCCGGATTCCCCAGACTGCGGCCGGCCCACTTGCTGCTCATCTCCGTCGCAGCGTTCTGTGTCGTCGCGGTCGTCGCGACAGTGCTCACCGGATCGTGGGCGATCGCGCTGTGCTTCGGTCTGTTCGCCTCCTGGCTGCCGCATCGGGCGCTGCAGCATCGGGCGCGGAGCCGACAGGTGATGCGGCGGGAGCTGTGGCCCGAGACTCTCGACCATCTCAATTCCGGTGTCCGTGCAGGTCTGTCCCTGCCTGAAGCCCTGAGCTCTCTGGCCCATCGCGGACCCGAACCGCTGCGACCGCTGTTCGAAGTCTTCGCCGAGGAATATCGGGCCAGCGGCTCGTTCGCATTGGCGCTGGAGCGCTTTCGGCAAGTCAGCGCCGACCCGGTGGCCGACCGCATCGTCGTCGCGCTCAGCGTCACCAGGCAGGTCGGCGGCAGCGATCTGGGCACCATGCTCCGAGCCTTGGCTCAGTTCGTCCGCGACGATGCCCGCACCCGCAACGAGCTCTCCGCCCGGCAGCAATGGACGGTCAACGGCGCCCGACTGGCCGTCGCCGCACCGTGGGTGGTGCTCGCGTTCCTCTCCACGCGACCAGAAACGGCGGTGGCATACAACTCCCGAACGGGTCTGATCCTCCTGGCGGCGGGCTTCGTCGTCTCTCTGTTGGCGTATCAGGCGATGAAGCGCATCGGTCGGCTCCCGTCCGAACCCAGAGTCATCGAGGGATCCTCACTCAGCGCCGCCCACCGACGTTTCGCGGGCAGCGCCGGCGCGAGTGGCGGATTCTCCGCCGACGACGAAGACGCTGCGGACGGACGGGCGGCATGAGCCTCCTCGGCGAGCCCCTGTCGGTCCTGGCCCTCGGACTCTTCAACGGCTTCGCCCTGTGTGTCTTCGTCCTCTCCCTCCCGCCGCTGCGCAGACCGACTCTGTCATCGCGGATCGCTCCCTATCTGCGGGATCAGGAATCCTTGGTCGACATCTATGCTCCGCCGACCCCGCGCACCGAGGGGTTCTGGGGGCTGCTGAAGTCCTGGTTGATCGGTTCGACTCTGTGGGTGACGTCGCGCATCACCACGGATGCGACTCTGCGGCTGCGCATCGACCGCCTCGGCGGCAATGCCACGATCGAACGCTTCCGCATCAGCCAGGTGCTGAGCATTCTCGTCGGGATGATCGTCGCCGGCGGTCTCGGCGGTGCACTGTCGGCGCAACGCGGCTTCTCCCCCATCGTCACCGTCATCCTCGTCATCAGCGGCGGCATCGCCGGTCACGTCTTCAACGATTGGCGACTCAGCCAAGCCATCGCCCGCCACGAATCCCGTGTGCTCGCCGAATTCCCGACCGTCGCCGAACTCCTCGCACTGTCCATCACCGCCGGTGAGGGAATCGTGGAGGCTCTCGAACGCGTGTGCCGCACCTGCTCCGGCGACCTCATCGACGAACTCCGTGCAGCCCTGGCCGCCACCCGCACCGGGACACCGTTGGTCGAAGCGCTCGATGGGATGGCCACGCGCATCGCCATCCCCGAGATCGTCCAGTTCGTCGACGGCCTCGCCGTGTCCATGACCCGCGGCACCCCGCTGGCCGAAGTACTCCGCTCCCAAGCCGCTGACGTGCGCGAACAGTCCCGACGGCGGCTGCTCGAACTGTCCGGTCGCAAAGAGATCGGAATGCTCGTGCCGGTTGTCGTATTCGTGCTTCCCGTCACCGTCATCTTCGCCGTCTTCCCGTCCCTGACAGTCCTCGACCTCAGTCCATAACGACCGCACTCCGCACCGCCGACCACGCCCGCTCCCACAGCCAGTCCCGCACTACCGACCACGCGCATCGAAACCTCGACCTCGCCGATGAAGGAGACACGATGTTCCGCCAGTTCACCTACCGCCTCGTCCCGCTCATGCTCGGGCTCATCCCGGGTCCTCCTCCGCGAGGAGGAACCACCATCACCGAGGCGGCCGAGACCGACATCGACTCAAATCTCACCGCCGATGTCGACCGACCAGACCGCGGGGACGTTCCCGGCTGGGTCCTCATCACCCTGATGACTGCGGGTTTGGTGGTCGCGCTGTGGGCTCTGGCCGGCGAGGCCTTCACCTCGATGTTCCAAGACGCGATGAACAAGGTCCGCGGGGCCGGGTGACCCAGCTGTGACCAGTGGCGACGAGACACTACCGGGAAGTCGGAGGAGGGCTGCCTCGATGACGGAGGCAGGCGAGCGCAGCGATTCGGGATCCGCCGTCGCCGAGTTCGCACTCATCGCCTCGCTGCTGGCCCTCATCTTGGCCGGAGCCCTGCAGATCGGTCTCGTCATCCACGTCCGCAACACTGTCATCGATTCCGCCATCGCCGGGGCGAGGCAGGCGAGCCTGGCCGATCAGACTCCGCGCGACGGGCAGAAGCTCACCCGCGACCTCATCCGAGTGTCCGTGGGCGAGCGCTATGCCCAGAAGGTCACTGTCTCGAGGTCACAGCGCGGTGCTGTCGAGATCGTCGAAGTGAGGGTGACGACCCCACTGCCGATCCTCGGGCTGTGGGGGCCCGCCGAGGTCTGGGACCTGCGCGGTCGATCCATCGTCGAGGACATCGACCGTGACTGAAGCCGAGGTCATTCAGGGAGTCGCGACCGACGACAGAGACGAGGGAACGGCGGTCATCGAGTTCATCTTCGCTTCGATCGTCCTGCTCATTCCGGTCATCTACCTCATGCTCACCCTCTCTCAGCTGCAGGCCGCCAGCTATGCGACCACCTCGGCAGCGATGTCGGCCTCACGTATCGCCGCCCGCGACGCGAACCCCTCGGAGGCTCGCGCCCATGCCGTCGCGAAGATGCATTTCGCGGACTTTGGGCTGCGGGATGCGCCGACTTCCATCACCTACTCGTGCACCGGACCCTGTGGACAGGCCGGCTCTCTCGTCACCGCACGAGTCGAGACGAAAGTGTCGCTGCCCGGGTTCCCTCTCCTCTTCGGCTCCGACCGGTCTCCGCACATCACATTGCGCGCAAACCACACCGACGTCGTCGCCACAGGACATCAGTGATATGTCGACCACGGGTGAGCACATTTTGGAGCGATGTGAGGATTCGACGCGCGGTCAGGAGTCGGATCATGATTCGGATGCCGGGTCGATAACGCCGCTGGCGATCGGCTTCGTCGTCATCGCCTTGCTGCTCGCCTTCCTCATCGCTGCCCTGACCGACCTGCACATGGCCCGCCGAGAGCTGCAGGGGCTGGCCGATTCTGCGGCGCTGGCGGCCTCGGACTCGTTCGAACCGGCTCCCGGTGACGATCCCGGTCTCGTGTTCTCACCTCCGGCGGCCAAACGCGCCGCCGGACGGTACCTCGACGCGGTGCCGACTCCGAAGGATATGGGCAATCTGCGGTTGAGCGCCGATGCGGATGGGACGCATTCGGTGCGCATCCGCATCGAGGCCCGCTATTCTCCGGCGTTGCTCTCACCGTTCGTCCCCGGCCTCATCGACCTCCATGCCACCGCTTATGCCCGGGGCGCCTTGCGTCTCGACTGATCAACCCGAGCCGTCTCCACTTCGACGCCGATTTCTGTGGGCACAGGCTCCACTTACGCATCCTGAGGCTGTGGATGCCCAAAGCGTATCCACAGGGCGCATTCTCGCTCTTGCCCAAGCCATGCGCTCGCGGTGAGTCTGTGGGCATGAGAACCCTGGGACTCATCCACTGCATTGAGACGAACGGAGCCGTCACGAGCATGAGCATCGAAGCCGAATCAGCCCAACCGGCCTTCGAGGTCTTCCGGTCTGCCCTCGGAGCGGAGCTGACTTCCCAGGACTTGGTCGTCGGCAACCGGCTCGACAACCACAGAATCGAGTCGATCAGCTGGGGTCATTGGCAGAGACTCAATCCCATCACCGTCGTTGGAGCGAATGTTCTGCGCACCACCGACGACTGTGCCGACTCCGCGCGGACGAGCGTGTCCGTCCTGGCAGGACCGGATGCGGGATTCACCCTGACGCTCGACCCACGGCGGGCTCGCTTGTCTCGACTGCCCCACCCCGATTGCCTGACCATCATCGACCCCAGCATTTCCCGCGCCCCTCAGCCGCTGCGACTCGATGCCACGGGGACTGGGCCCGCCGTAGCTCTGGGTGCGACTGTGCTCGCACCGGGCCCGGCAGACGGTTCGTCGGCCGGCTCTTCTTCCTCGGCTGCCCGTTCGGCTCCGCCGATCCGGTCCCCGCCGCTGCACCACAGCAATGACATCCACATCGCCCCGAATACGGTCGACGATCCTCGGCCGGCCAGACCCCCACAGTGGTGGACGTTCCTCATCCCCGTCGGCATCGGCGTGGTGCTGGCCGTGGCCACCGGAATGTGGTGGTTCCTGCTCTTCAGCGTCTCGGCCCCGCTCTCCGGGTGGGTCGCCTACGTGGTGGAGAAGAAGCGCTTCACCCGCGACAGCGCACAATGCCGACTTGACCGTGACGAGGCGTTGGCCGAGGCGCGGGCCAGGCTGAGCCGCCTCGAGGCGACTCGCAGACACATGATCTTCTCGTCCCCTGGTCTGTGTCTGGGTTTCGGGACGGTCTTCAGCGATCTCACCATCGACGAACGGCTGCAGCATGGAACAGACCACGTCGACGGTCGTGTCGTCTGCACCGATATGCCGGTCCGCATCGATCCACGTACGACCACGGTCACCGTCAGCGGAACGCCCGCAGTCCTGCGAACCATGGCCTTCGCCTGGCTGTCCGACCGGCGATTCAGGTGGCGACCGAGTCCCGAACTCGCACTGCTGCCGGAATTGGCAGGCACCGAGTTCTCCGCCGAGCACGCATCGACCACGATCAGGTCGGAGTCCCGCTCAGAAGCCGACATCGACGATCCCATCTCGATCACCCTCGACGAGGCGGTTCACCCCGCCGTGCTCACGCTCACCGCCCCGCATGCCGGCTCCGC
This sequence comes from Brevibacterium sp. MGP-B1, assembly GCF_057766545.1. NCBI lineage: Bacteria > Bacillati > Actinomycetota > Actinomycetes > Micrococcales > Brevibacteriaceae > Brevibacterium > Brevibacterium sp. MGP-B1. Next base: position 2,143,243 of record NZ_CM173407.1, read on the forward strand.
GGTCTCGCTGACGGTGGGCTCTCTCGCGCAGGCACGCACCACGTCGTCGACCGCACCCGGCGGCCCGGTGCCGGGACGGGCACTCGTCGCTACTCTCATGCCGGCCGCACGATTCGTCACTCTGCACTGTGGCCGTTCGACCGAAACCGGACCCCGCACCTGGCCCGACCACGGGCTCGGCGAGCTCTGCGACGATGCGCCCGAGGCCATCCGACAACGGTGGCGGTCTCCCGCCTCGGGGCCGGTGCCGATCGGGCGCGGAACCGACGGCGACGTCGGCATCGATCTGTTCTCCGACGGTCCTCACGCTCTCGTCGCCGGCACCACGGGCAGCGGAAAATCCCTGCTCCTGCAGACATGGCTGCTGTCGATGGCCCTGGCACAGCCGCCTCGGCGACTGCGTTTCGTCCTCATCGACTTCAAAGGCGGGGCCACGTTCTCACCACTGCAGGATCTGCCGCACACCGACAGTGTGCTCGACGATTTCGACTCCGGTCTCGCCTTTCGCGCTCTCGTCTCCGTGCGCGCCGAGATCACCCATCGGGAGCGGCTGTTGGCCGACCACGGGTGTGCCGATGTCACCGATCTCGCCGACCCTCCACCACGACTCGTCGTCGTCATCGACGAGTTTCATGCGCTGATGGCCACCCATCCCCGCGCCGCCGACCTGCTCGAACACCTCACAGCTCTCGGTCGGTCCCTCGGCGTCCACCTCATTCTCGCCACTCAGCGCCCGATGGGCGTCGTGACCGGGCAGATGAAGGCGAACATCAACATTCGCGTGTGCCTGCGAGTGCGCGATGAGACCGATTCCTTCGACGTCATCGGATCCGAGGCGGGTGCGTTCCTGCCCGTGGACAAGCCCGGCGCCGCCTGTCTGGACTCCGGGATCAGCGTCACCCAGTTCCGCGTGGCGGTTCCGTTCGGAAATGACGCCCACGCCGAGGCGGCCTTCCGCCCTCGCGTTCGTCCCTGGGTCCCGGGGCCGATTCCGTCCCTGGCCAGCGGCGCCCACGGCGTTCACGTCGACAACATCATCGCCGCGGCTCACGACACTGCCGGGGCCGAGGACGCTTCGACTCACCGGCAGGTGGTGCTGCCGCCCCTGCCGGAACCTGAAGAGCTGGCCACTTCCCCTGCGGGACCGGTGGCGGAAGGTAGTGAACTCGCGCCGACAGTCACGGGGATCATCGATGTTCCCAGTCAGCAACGGCAGCAGACGTGGACATTCGACCCCGACGTGGACGGTTCCACGATCCTCACAGGCGGCAGCCCGGACACCGTGGAATCCGTGCTTGCGACCATGGCACGAGCTGCCGCTCCGACCCGACGGATCATCGCGATCGGCAGGATCGCCGCGGTCCTCGACTGGGCCGAGATCAGCTGCGGATTGAGCTCGGGCTGGCAGATTCAGGCGGTTCTCGACCATCTCGCGGTCCGTGGGGACCCGAGCAGATTCTCGCACGACGGTGAGAGCTTAGAATCCTCGACTGGGCCGAGGCAGAGCCGACAGCCACCGAGCCTGCTCGTCTGCAGCAATTGGGCCGAATTCGTCGACTCGCTCGACCACTATTGGGCCGAACGGGCCGAACGTCTCCTTGGACATGGTGCCGAATCGGATCTCGTGTTCCTGCTCGCCGGGTGCCGGAATATGACGAGCAGAAGCGCTCGTTTCTCCACCCAGGTCATCTTTCCGCCCGAGGCCGGCGAAGACGGAACGGGCGTCGGGCTCAGCCGGCAGCGATTCGCCGGTTCGTGGCCGGATCTCCGCGCCGTCATCCGCGGTCCCCGCGCGCAGGCCGCTGGCGGGGGCGGTGCCGATGTGCAGTTCGTACCCGGTGACGCGCCACGATTTGATTCGTCGATGTCCGAGGCGGGCGCGAGCATTCTCAGCGGACCACCCGGCATTCCGGAGGCCCGCAAGGGGTTCGCTCCACGCTGGCGGGGGCTTGACCAACCCGTGGGCGTGGGCGAAGAACCCTGCGGCGGTATGCCGGGCTGCATCCCGGTCGGCGTTGATGCTTTCGACGACCTCGTGGTGTGGGATCCGCGGCGGGTCGGTTCGGTGCTCACCGTTCGCGGTTCTCCGCAGAGCGGCAAGACCGGATTCGCAACGTATGTGGACCGCCTCGGCGGGGTCTCTGTCCACGATGATGTGCACATGGAATCGGAACCAACCGACTGGGATCTGCTCGACGGACGATTCCATGTGCTCACTGTGCCGACACGGTTCACTCCCGGCTATGGTTCCTCTCTGGCCAAGGCACAGAGTCTCGGACCGCTGCTCGTGCTCGGTGCACATACCAGGCAAGATCTCACCGGGCTCGGAGTGCTGCGACGGGCCCCGCTCGACGGGCTGCCGGGGACGGGCTGGTTCGTCACCGAGGACCAGGCCCGCCCCATCCGACTCTTCGCCCCGACAGGAGTCGAGCGTGAGTCAGCTGACGTCGGCAGGCGGTCCTGAGAGAGTCTCGTAGCGGTAGAGCTCGGTGGCGGTTCCGGAGTCGAGCAGTCGATCGGCGAGCGCGGAGATCACGGGCATTCCGCTCGTGACCTCGATGACGACATCGGCGTCGACCGACAGCCTGGCCAACAGGAGTTCGGCATCGGCGACGGCCGCGGCGAAGTCCTCCCCCGTGGTGTCTGCGGCATCGTCGCGAGTCTCGAACATCGACCCGAGGATGAGCTCGGTCGGCGGTTCTTCGTCGATCTGATCGACGGTGGCCCTGCCGTCCCCGACGGTATCTCCGGCACCCGGTTCGCCGGCCGAGGGCAGAACACCGGCGGTTTCATCGGCTTCCCGCGCATAGGACACGGCGAAAGCGCTGAGTCCACCCGCCTCGGCGGTCCCGGCAGCGCCATTCAGCAGCGCAGCACCATGAGCTCCGGCCGCTTCGGAGAGGAAAGCGCTATTCACCTGTCCGATGGTCAGCGGGCCGACGGCATCGTCGCGGTTGACGGCGGTGTACCAGGCGAGGAATGCCTTCGTCAGCTTCACCGAACCGGTGGCGACGATCTCGAGGTCCTCGGCCCGACCGCCGCCGGCCGGAGGCAGAGCACCAGCGGGGACCCGGATCACGCGGGTCGTTGTCAGCGGAGTGAACCCGAGCGCCTGCGCGAAGCCCTCTCCCGGGCTGCCGGCGTGCACACGGGCACGCAGATCGAGGCCTTCGAGCGCGGTTCCCCGCGTCTCCGCGCACACTGCGTCGAAGAGTTCACGCCCTTGACCATGTCCCTGTTCCTCGGCGGCGACCTCGACGTGGACCCACGCCCGGTAGGGGTGAAGCGGGGATTCGGCGATCGCGGCGGCTCCGACGGGAACCTCGGGGACCACCTCGACGATGACGGAGCGGGTCAACGGCGAATCCGAGGACGGACGGAACAGGGACCTGGCCATATGACCGGCCGGGGTGGTCGCATCGGCGAACACCTCATTCAGGCGCAGATCGTCACCGTCGTTCAGCTCTCGAATCGGCATGTGCTCGCTCCTTGGGCGGTGGGGAACTTGATAATCTTGGCGTCATGACTGACTTAAGCGATCCTACCGCCGCCGCGCACGCCGCGGCCACGACCATCAACGCGAACGCGGGCATCGAATCGCATGACATCGCGCTCGTCCTCGGCTCCGGTTGGGGCGGGGCGGCGGACCTCCTCGGCGAAACCGTTGCCGAGATCTCCGCGGCAGAGGTTCCCGGATTCCACGCTCCGGCCGTCGAAGGCCACGGTGCGACGTTGCGCACGGTGCGCATCGAAGCCAGCGGCAAGCATGCGCTCGTCCTCGGATCGCGCACCCACTACTACGAGGGCAAAGGTGTGCGGGCGGTCGCCCACGGTGTGCGCACCGCCGCGGCTGCCGGCTGTTCCTCGCTCGTGCTGACGAACGGCTGCGGCGGACTCAATCGCAACTGGGCGCCCGGCACTCCGGTGCTCATCTCCGATCACATCAACCTCACCGGGACCTCCCCGATCGAGGGCGCGAACTTCGTCGATCTCACCGATCTGTACTCCCCACGCATGCGGGCCATCGCCAAGGAGATCGACCCGACGCTCGACGAGGGCGTGTACGCACAGTTCCGCGGACCTCATTATGAGACCCCCGCCGAGGTGCGCATGGCCGGGATCCTCGGTGCGGATCTCGTGGGCATGTCGACGACGTTGGAGGCCATCGCCGCACGTCAGGCCGGGCTCGAACTCATGGGAATTTCGCTGGTGACGAACCTCGCCGCCGGCATCCAGGAGACCCCGCTCTCCCATGCAGAGGTCATCGAAGCCGGAGCCGCGGCCGCCCCACGCATCTCCCGACTGCTCGCCGACATCGTCGCGAATCTCTGAGACGGCCAGCCCCGCTCCGCACTCCCCCGCCCCGCCACCGCGAATTCGCAAAGGACCTCATATGACCCGCGTAGCCGACCGCTTCACGAATGGATTCGACGCCGAGGTGGTCCGTGCCTGGATCGCCGACGACCCCGATCCGCAGACGGCCATCTCCTTGGAGCACATCCTCGCCGAGGCCGAGAGCGGCGACGAGGCGGCGATCGCCGATCTCGAGGACCGGTTCTCAGGTCCCCTCGTCTTCGGCACGGCCGGTCTGCGCGGCGAGATCGCCGCCGGCCCGAACCGGATGAACCGGGCCGTGGTCATCCGTGCCGCCGCCGGACTGGCCGCATTCCTGGCAGACACCGTCGGGGAGGGTTTTCAGGTCGTCATCGGCTGCGATGCCCGGTACAAGTCCTCGGAGTTCGCGGCCGATACTGCTGCCGTCATCACCGCCGCCGGCGGTGTCGCGATTCAGCTCCCTGAACAGCTGCCGACCCCGCTGCTCGCCTTCGCGCTGTCGCATCTCGACGCCGACGCCGGAGTCATGGTCACGGCCAGCCACAACCCACCAGCTGACAACGGCTACAAGGTCTACCTGGGACAACGTCCTCTGCAAGCGATCGAGTCAGACCCTGTTGCTGCCCTTGCCGGTGCCGGAGCGCAGATCGTCAGCCCGGCCGATGCGCTCATCGCCGAAAAGATCTCAGCAGTCGAGTCCGTGGCGTCTGTGTCACGTGCGGAGTCCGGGTGGGAGCACCTCGACGAGTCGATCGTTGAGAACTACCTGTCGCGCATCGACGATCTGGGCGTGCGGGCGGAGTCGGATCTCTCGATCGTGCTCACCTCGCTGCACGGTGTCGGTGCCGGAGTCGCCGAGGCGGCCCTCACCCGCACCGGGTTCACGAGCCTCCACCCGGTGGCCTCCCAGCAGGCCCCGGATCCAGACTTCCCGACGGTATCGTTCCCGAACCCGGAGGAAGCCGGGGCACTCGATGAGTCGTTCGCCCTGGCCCGTGAGGTCGGTGCCGAACTCATCATCGCCAACGATCCGGATGCCGACCGGTTCTCCGCGGCCATCCCGGATGAGTCGGCGGCCATCGGCTACCGTCAGCTCTCCGGCGACGAGGTGGGGCTGCTGTTGGGCGAGGACGCCGCGACCCGATTGGCTAAGGGAACTCATCACGCGGAGGGTGCAGATGCCCCTGTCTTCGCGAACTCGATCGTGTCTTCCCGCGGTCTGGCGGCAGCGGCTGCCAGCCACGGGTTCGGAGCGGTGAGCACGCTCACCGGCTTCAAGTGGATCTCCCGCGTGGCCGGACTCGTCTTCGGCTATGAGGAGGCACTCGGCTACTGCGTCGACCCGGCTGCAGTGCGTGATAAGGACGGTATCTCTGCCGCTGTGACGTTCGCAGCGCTGGCCTCACGGCTCAAGGCCGAGGGGTCGAGCATCGACGCCGAGCTCGATCGCATCCGCAATCGCGACGGATACTTCGCCACCGCTCCTCTGTCCTTCCGCCTCGACGATGTCTCACTCATCGCCACGGCCATGGCGAAGCTGCGCGAGAACCCCCCGGCCACTCTCGCCGGTTCACCCGTCGCAGAGGTCCACGACCTGTCTGCCGGATATGAGGGGCTGCCCCCGACCGATGGAATCCTGCTCCTCTCGGAGTCGAACTCGCGGGTCATCGTGCGTCCTTCGGGCACCGAACCGAAACTGAAATGCTACCTCGAGGTCGTCGCCGAACCCTCGGAAATCCAAGCTGCCGCCGAGGCCGACGCCCGCGCGGCGGCCAGCGCCGGAGTGCGCCTGCCGACCGCCTCGGCCAGCGCCTCGCTGAAACCGGCCCTGACGGAGCGCCTGAACTCGATCAGCACCGAGCTCAAATCCTTCTTCCCCCTCTAATTACTACCTCACGGCGGCCCAGCAACCTCGCGTGAGGTTGCTGGGCCGCCGTCACGTAGTATTTAGGGCCCGTAGTCATGAGGAGGAGGTAACGATGGACGTTCCTCACGATCCAGAGGTCGACGCGGTTCTGACCAGCCTGCTGGGATCACTGGGCGAAAGCAGCAGCGTCTTCGGTACCGGTCGACTCGGTGCCGAGTGGTCGGCGAAGCGGCTGAAGACTGAAACCCATCACGCCGTCATCGAAGTTCCACCGAATGAGACCGAACGCGTTCTCAATCAGATGACTCAGCTGGTGTCCGCACACACTCCTGCGACCGACAACCCTGTCGTCACCATCCGCGGTGTCATCGGATCCGGCTTCGCGTCGATGAATCCGGCCTACGTCATCGTCGTGCTCGACCGGAGAGAGTCGATCCTGGGGATCGCCGCCCATGCAAAAGAGGGCCTCATCAAACAGCGAACGGCGCAGAAGGCCGTCACTAAGATCCGGGAAGCCATCGCCCTCTGACACTCCCAGAACTACCTGACGGCGGCCCAGCTACCTCGCGCGAGGTTGCTGGGCCGCCGTCAGGTAGCAATTAGAGGGAGTTGAGGATTGCGGCGCTGCCGGAGAGGCCCAAGCGGGACGCGCCGGCGGCGATCATCTCTTCGGCTGCTTCGGCGGTGCGGATTCCGCCGGAGGCCTTCACTCCCAGGCGGTCGCCCACGGTCTCGCGCATGAGCGACACGGCATGAGCGCTGGCGCCTCCGGCCGGGTGGAATCCGGTCGACGTCTTGACGAATCCGGCTCCGGCGGCCTCCGAGCGGCGGCAGGCCTCGACGATCTGCTCGTCGTTGAGCGCAGCCGACTCGATGATGACCTTGACGAGGGCGTCCCCGCTGGCCTCGACGACGCCGCGGATATCGGCTTCGAGTCCGTTGAAGTCCCCGGCGACGGCCTGGCCGATGTTGATGACCATATCGACCTCGGCGGCACCATCGGCGACGGCCCGACCAGCCTCGGCGGCTTTGATCTCCGGCTTCACCTGGCCGGAGGGGAATCCGACGACGGTGGCCACGACGAGCTCACCCGGATCGGTGATCGGCAGCATGGACGGTGACACGCAGATCGCGAGCACGCCCAGCTCCTTCGCCTCCGCCACGAGGGCATCGACGTCGGCGCGGGTCGCTTCGGGCTTGAGCAGGGTGTGGTCGATGATGTTCGCGACATCGGTGCGGCTGGTCATTCGGTCCTCCAGAAGTGGTCGTGCAAGGTTGCGTGGTCGTGCATGGTTGCGCGTGCAGGTGCTGCGCGCAGCGTCATCAGGTCCAGCGTAGCGAGGCCAGCGGCCGCGCGGCAGTGCTGAGAGTGTGCGATTCGGCTCAGGTGATCGTGTCGAAAACGATCGATTCCGGCACCGAGGCGGCATCCCCGCCGATCTCGACCGCGGACTCCAAAGCCTCGATGGCGCGCTCGAACCGTTCCGGGGTCGCCGTGTGCAGTGTCATGAGCGGCTGGCCGGCCGTGACCGTGTCCCCGGGTTTGGCGTGCAGTTCGATTCCGGCAACGTTCTGGACCGGGTCTTCCTTCCGTGCCCGTCCGGCGCCGAGACGCCACGATGCCACCCCGACGCCCAGCGCGTCGAGCTTCGTCAGCACCCCGGAGTCCGTCGCCGTGACCACCTCGGTGTGCTCGGCGACCGTCAGAGCGGCGTCCGGGTCGCCGTGCTGGGCGCGGATCATCTGCTTCCACTTGTCCATGGCCCGACCGTCGGCCAGTGCGGCTCGGACGTCGACATCGGTCTTGCCTGCCAGACGCAGCATCTCCTCTGCCAGAGCCACGGTGAGATCAACGACGTCGGCGGGTCCGCCGCCGGCGAGGACCTCGACAGATTCGCGGACCTCGAGGGCATTGCCGACGGTCAGCCCCAGTGGTGTGGACATATCGGTCAGCAGCGCCGAGGTGTTGACACCTGCGGCCTTGCCGAGCTCGACCATCGTCTGGGCCAGCGTACGAGCCTTCGCCAGGTCCTTCATGAACGCCCCGGAACCGACCTTGACGTCGAGGACGAGCCCGGAGGTGCCCTCGGCGATCTTCTTCGACATGATCGAGGAGGCGATGAGAGGAATGCAGTCGACCGTCGAGGTGATGTCGCGCAGAGCGTAGAGCTTCTTATCGGCCGGCGCCAACCCGGATCCGGCGGCGCAGATGACGGCGCCGACATACTCGAGCTGGTCGACGATCGCCTCGTTGCTCAGTCCGGCCTGCCAGCCGGGAATCGATTCGAGCTTGTCCAGGGTGCCTCCGGTGTGGCCGAGACCGCGGCCGGAGAGCTGCGGGACGGCCACGTCGAAGACCGCGACGAGCGGAGCCAGCGGCAGGGTGATCTTGTCCCCGACTCCCCCGGTCGAATGCTTGTCCGAGGTGGGCCGGGACAGGGACGAGAAGTCCATGCGCTCACCGGAGTCGATCATCGCCTGCGTCCAATGCGCGATCTCAACCGGTGCCATGTCATTGATGAAGATCGCCATGGCCAGGGCCGCCATCTGCTCGTCGGCGACAGCGCCGCGGGTGTAGGCGTCGATAACCCAGTCGATCTGCTCCTTGCTCAGGGCTCGGCCGTCACGCTTGGCGGCGATGACGTCGACGGTGTCGAATGCTTCTACGCTCACGGTCTCAATCCTTCGTTGTCGTCGAATTCTGTGTTGTCGACGATGCGTGCGTTGTCGTCGAAATCTTCGTTGTCATCAATCCCTGCGGTGACATTCCCGGCCGCGGCCGCCTCGTCGAGGGACAGGCTCGTCAGTGTTTGGCCTCATAGCCGTCGTGCGCCCCGGCCAGGTGGTCGGGTCCGAAGGCTTCGGGCAGGACCACGGACATCGGGGCGCGTCCGCTGGGCATGTTGATGACGAGGTCGTTGCCGCCGTGTTCGAACAGCAGCTGTCGGCATCGCCCGCAGGGGACGAGGGTGTTGCCTTCTCCGTCCACGCAGTCGAAGGCGACGAGGCGGCCCCCGCCGGTCATGAACAGCTCGGAAACGAGCGAGCATTCCGCGCACAGCGTCACCCCGAACGAGGCATTCTCGATATTGCAGCCGCTGACGATGCGACCGTCGTCGACGAGACCGGCGGCCCCGACAGGGTAGTCCGAGTACGGCACATAGGCCTTCGCCATCGCCCGTTTCGCTTCGGCCCGCAGCAGCTCCCAGGTGCCTTCGCTGAGGTCTTCGGGGCTTACCGCCGTGGGTTCCTCGCTCCAGACCGGGTCGGTCGACTCGGGTGCGGAAGCGCGGGGTTCGGGGGCAGTCATGGGGATATCTCTTCCTTCGGGTGGTGACTGTGGGGTGATCGAGGGGAAATGCAGATCCATCGCCGAGGCGGGGCTCACTTCACGTAGGGCACGCCTTCCGCGGCCGGTGGGCGGACCCGACCGACGAATCCGGCGACAGCGAAGACGGTGACGATGTAGGGCAGCATGAGCAGCAGCTCGTTGGCCACCGGGGTGCCGATGGACTGCAGAGTGTTGCCGAGGCTCTTGGAGAAGCCGAACAGCAGGGCCGCGAACAGCGCACCCTTCGGGTTCCACTTGCCCAGGATCATCGCGGCCAGGGCGATATAGCCCTGCCCGGCCGACATCTCCTTGCCGAACGCCAGTCCGGAGCCGACGGTGAAGAAGGCACCGCCGAGGCCGGCGATGGCACCGGCGAGCAGCGTATTGCGCACGCGGGTGAAGTTGACCTTGATGCCGACGGTGTCCGCAGCCTTCGGGTGCTCACCGACGGCGCGCATCCGCAGACCCCACTTCGAACGGAACACGAAGATCTGCAGCGCGATGACGACGACGTACATGATGTAGAGGAGGATGTTCTGGTCGAACAGGACCCGTCCGAGCACCGGAATGTCCGAAAGCAGCGGGATCGGGAGGTTGGGCAGCTTCTGGCGGGAGTTCCACAGTCCCGGGTCCTGGGTGAGCACCGTCGAGTAGAGGAAGCTCGTGATGCCGACGACGAGGACGTTGAGGACCACGCCGATGATGATCTGGTTGACCCAGTACTTCACCGCGAAGAAGGTGAGCACCACGGCGACCAGGGCACCGGCGACGGGAGCGGCGAGCAGTCCCGCGTACGGGTTCTTCACCACCGAGGCGACCACCGCAGCGAGGAACGCACCGGCCAGCAGCTGGCCCTCGATGGCGATGTTGATGATGCCCGAACGTTCTCCCACGAGACCGCACATGGCGCCGAAGATCAGCGGCACGGACAGTGCCAGGGCACCGGCGAGCAGCGTCGTCAGCGGGATGACGCCGCCGGATCCGCCGCCGGCCCAGGCGAGGAAGGAGAGAACGAAGATGACGCCGAAGAGCATCGGGAACCAGGAGCCGAGGTCGATGCGTTTGATCGCCACATAGATGGACACGGCGGCCATGATGATGAGCAGGATGCCCAGCGTCAGCCCCGCCGCGGTCGAGGACACGGCGAAGTCGGGGATGGCGAAGAAGTCTCCGCCGGTGGCCACCCGGAAGGTCGTCTCCCCGTCCCGGCCGATGAAGCCGAAGAAGATAAGCGAGACGAGGGCGAGGATCGTATAGACGATCGGGAACTTCCAGGCGATCGGCGCAAGCGCCTTGACCTGGGTCGAAGGTGTCTTATCCATGGTCTGAGCAGTCATCTCAGTCCTCCTTCCGCTTGAGCACCGGTGTGGGCAACCGGAAGATCGACCTCACCAGGGGCGGGGCCGCGATGAGCAGCACGATGACGGACTGGACGACGAGGACGATGTCGATCGGCGTACCGGTCTGGGACTGCATGAGGTAGCCGCCGGCCTTGAACGCACCGAAGAGCAGGCCAGCAAGGAACGTCCCCAGCGGTTTCGACCGTCCCAGCAGGGCGACGGTGATGGCGTCGAAGCCGATCGACCCGCTGATTCCGCCGGTGAGTTTGTATTCGGTGCCGAGCACCTGAGCGGCACCGCCGAGTCCGGCCAGGGCACCGGCGACGATCATGACGAGGATAGTCACCTTCGACACGGAGATGCCTGCGGTCCGGGCCGCGTGCGGGTTCGCGCCGACGGCCTTGAACTCGAAGCCGATCGTCGAGCGTTCGAGCAGCCACCACACGAAGATCGTGGCGAGGATGGCGATGACGAAGCCGAAGTGGAGACGGAACGGCGGCGGCAGCAGCAGGAACATCTGCGAGGAGTCGTCGATGACCCGTGACTGCGGGTTCGCCGAGGTCGTGTGCGTGAACCAGTTCTGCTTGAGCAGGTAGCCCAGTGCGTAGCCGGCGATCGAGTTGAGCATGATCGTCACGATCACCTCGTTGGCACCGGTGCGTGCCTTGAGGACACCGGCTATTCCGGCCCAGATCGCACCGCCGATGATTCCGCCGATCGCGGCCACGAGCATGTGGACGACGGGAGGCAGCGGCAGCGCGTAGCCGAGGAATCCGGCGATGGTCGCGCCGAGGATGACCTGGCCCTGTCCGCCGATGTTGAACAGACCGCAGCGGAAGGCCAAGGCGATGCCGAGACCGGTGAGGATGAGCGGGGTGCCCGAGACCATCGATTCGGTCAGGGGGCGGATGGCGCGTTCGGTGGTGCGTGCGTCCCAGTCGAAGACCGCTCCGCGGAACAGCGCCGAATAGGCGTTGCCGACCGTCTGGAAGAGCGTGGCGAAGAACTCGCCGGGAGCGGCGAAGAAGTTCTCGGCCGCCGCGACGACCTCCGCGTTCGACACGGCGATGAGGACACCGCCGAACAGAAGTGCGAGAACGATCGCCAGCAGCGAGACCAGCCAGGATCCCGACATGATCTGCTGCAGCAGAGTCTGTTCCCTGCCGTCCTCGGTCTCGGACTCCGGCGGCGGTGCCGCGGAAGGAGCGGCCGGTGAGATATCAGTCGTCATTTGGTCTCCTCCGCCGAGGTGGTGGCTGAGTCGTCGTCCGCGGGCTCGGTCGCGCTGGAGGCGGGTTTCGCCGAGGCTGCGGCTGATTCCGTATTGTCTGCCGGGTTCGCGGCACCTTCGGTGCTTGTGCTGCCGGCCGTCGCCTCGAGGGCTTCGTCGGCGGGAACGCCGGCCATCATCAGGCCCAGTGCCTCGCGGGAGGTCTCGGGTCCCACGATGCCGACGATGCGCCCGGCGTACATCACGGCGATGCGGTCGGCGAGGCCGTACACCTCGTCGAGTTCGGTCGAGACGATGATGCAGGGGGTGCCGGAATCGCGTTCGGCGATGACGCGCTTGTGCACGAATTCGATCGATCCGACGTCGAGTCCGCGGGTGGGCTGGCTGGCGATGAACAGTCGCAGATCGCGGCCGAGCTCGCGGGAGAGCACCACTTTCTGCTGGTTTCCGCCGGAGAGGGTCGAGATCGGGTCGGAGACGCTGCCGAGGCGGATGTCGAACTCCTCGACCTTCTTCTTCGCCTCTTCGCTGATGACCTTCGACCGCATGTTCAGGCCCTTGGCATAGGGCTCACGATCGTAGACGTCGAGGATCATGTTCTCGCGGATCGCGAATTCCGCGATGATGCCGTCGGTGGACCGATCTTCGGGAACGAATCCGATACCGGCACCGAGGCGGTCCTTGACCGAGTCCCCGACGAGTTTCTTCCCGTCGAGGATGATCGTGCCCAACCGCGGTTCGGTGAGACCGATGATCGTCTCGGCCAATTCGGTCTGCCCGTTGCCCTGGACGCCGGCGACGGCGAGGATCTCGCCGCGACGCACATCGAAGGACACATCGTCGACGACGACGTTCTCGGCCTTGTCGACGACGGTGAGTCCGCGCACCTGGAAGGTGGCATCGCCGGGATCGGCGGCATCCTTCTCGGTCGTCAGAGACACGGCACGGCCGACCATCTGGCTGGCCAGCTCGGCTTCGGTCGATTCCGGAGAAGCCTCCCCGACGATCTTTCCGCGGCGGATGACCGTGATCGAATCGGCGATCGCACGGACCTCACGGAGTTTGTGGGTGATGAAGACGATCGACGTGCCCTGCTCCTTGAGCTGGCGCATGATCGAGATCAGCTCGTCGGTCTCCTGCGGAGTGAGCACAGCCGTGGGCTCGTCGAGGATGAGGATCTCCGCATCGCGCGAGAGGGCCTTGATGATCTCCACGCGCTGCTGTGCGCCGACCGGAAGATCCTCGATGAGGGCGTCGGGATCGATGTTGAAGTTGAAGCGCGAAGAGATCTCCTTGACCTTCTTGCGCGCCTCGTTGATGTCGAGGAGCCCGAGGCTCTTCGTCGGTTCGTAGCCCAGCGCCACGGATTCGGCGACGGTGAACACGGGCACGAGCATGAAATGCTGGTGGACCATGCCGATGCCCGCGGCGACGGCGTCGCCCGGCCCGGAGAACTTCACCGGCTTGTCGTCGATGAGGACCTCTCCCCCATCGGCGTCGTAGAGTCCGTAGAGGACATTCATCATGGTGGACTTGCCGGCGCCGTTCTCACCCAACAGGGCGTGGATCTCGCCCGGTTCGATGGTGAGATCGATGTGGTCGTTGGCCACGAACGATCCGAACACCTTGGTCATCCCGCGAAGCTCGAGTTTCACTGCTTCCGGTTCTCCTCACAAACTTGAAAACTGCAGGGCCGAAAGAACTCGGCCCTGCAGTTTAACCGACGAGCTTACTTCGGTGTGCTCTCAGACTCGACGACCAGGCTGCCATCGACGATCTGCTTCTTCAGATCCTCGACCTTCTTCTTCACGTCCTCGGGAACCTTGTCTTCGAAGTCGTGGTACGGAGCGAGGCCCACGCCCTCGTTCTCGAGCGTGCCGACGTAGGGCTCATTCGAGAACTTGTCCTCCGAGCCTTCCTTGATGGTGTCTTCGACGGCCTGCGAGATCTGCTTGACCACCGAGGTGAGGATGATGTCGCCGTATTCGGTCGACTCGTAGCCGTCGGAGTCGACCCACACGAGGTTGACGTCGCCGGCTTCCTTCGCGGCGGCCGCGGCACCGAGGCCGACGGGGCCGGCCACGGGCATGATGACGTCGGCGCCCTGCGAGATGAGCTGCTTGGTCAGCTCCTGACCCTGGCCCTGGTTCTCGAAGTCACCGGAGAACGATCCGTCCTGCTTCTTCTTGTTCCAGCCGAGCAGCTTGACGTCCTTCTTGTTGTCCTTATTGAACTTGTCCACGCCGTCGGCGAATCCGTCCATGAAGATCGTCACGGACGGAATCTGGATACCGCCGAAGGTGCCGACCTTGCCCGACTTCGAAGTCGCGGCCGCAACATAGCCGGCGAGGTACGCGGCCTCGGCGGTGTTGAAGACGACGGCCTTGGCGTTGTCGATGGTCACCGGCTTGCCGTCGGCGTCGGAGAACGTGGAGTCGATGAGTGCGAAGTTGAGGTCGGGGTTCGCTTCTGCGGCTTCCTGGATCGTGTCCTCGAGGAGGAATCCGACACCGAAGGTGAGGTTGCAGCCCTGCTGCACCATGTTGTCGACGTTCGGCTTGAAGTCCGCATCACCCTGCGACTCGGCGAGCTTATCTTCGATGCCGAGGTTCTTCTTCGCGCTCTCCATGCCCTCGCGGCCGGACTGGTTGAAGGACTGGTCGTCCCAACCGCCGGAGTCGGAGACCATGCAGGCCAGGTAGTCGGAGCCGGATTCTCCACCTGAGCCGCAAGCCGAGAGGACCAGGGCAGATGCGGCGATCATCGACACCGCTGAAGCGAGCTTCTTCACGTTTTCTCTTTTCTGATACAGACAGCGCACACGGATGAGGGCCCTGTCTGCCCTTACCGAAAATGTGAAACCACTGGACGAACTGTCATATTTTGATGAGTTTCGGCCAGTCTAATGCACTGAGGTCATTTGGAAAGGTCCGTTAGCACCTCAATCGCAGACACCGATATGAAAAAGAAATAATCCGTCATGCGGTGGGGTTATCGGTCCGAAATGCGAACAGAAAACGCCTTGTGTTTGAGACAGAAGTGCGCGGCAAACGATGCGGCCGGCGGCTCGTCCATCGGGCCCGTCCGGTCATGGGGCGAACCGCAGTGAACTAGGCTGGAGACTGCTATGGCACATCTCCTCGGGGCAGAAGCCCTCCACCTCGAATACCCCACGCGCGTCGTCTTCGACTCCGTCACTCTCGGCGTCGAGTCCGGCGACATGATCGGCATCGTCGGCCGCAACGGCGACGGCAAGTCGAGCCTGCTCGGCATGCTCGCCGGCACCATCGAACCCGATTCCGGACGCGTGACGTATCGCGGCGGGCTGCGTCTGGGCATGCTCGGCCAGCGCGATGACCTCGATGACGGGGCGACCGTCGGCTTCTCCGTCGTCGGTGATGCCGCCGATCACGAATGGGCTGCCGATCCGCAGGCCCGTGACATCATCTCCGGTCTCATCGCCGATCTCGATTGGGATGCGCAGATCTCCTCGCTCTCCGGCGGTCAGCGCCGCCGAGTGGCCCTGGCGGCTCTGCTCATCGGCGACTGGGACATGCTCATCCTCGACGAGCCGACGAACCACCTCGACGTCGACGGCATCGCGTGGCTGGCGAAGCATATTCGCGGCCGGTGGCCGAAGAACGCCGGAGCCCTGCTGCTGGTCACCCACGACCGGTGGTTCCTCGACGAGGTGTGCACGAAGACGTGGGAGGTCCACGACCGCATCGTCGAGCCTTTCGAAGGCGGTTATGCCGCCTATGTCCTCCAGCGCGTCGAGCGCGACCGGATCGCCGCCGCCACCGAGGCGAAGCGGCAGAATCTCATGCGCAAGGAACTCGCGTGGCTGCGACGCGGTGCTCCCGCCCGGACGTCGAAGCCGAAGTTCCGCATCGAAGCCGCCAACCAGCTCATCGCCGATGTGCCGGAGGTGCGCAATCCGATCGAGCTGAAGAAGATGGCCACGGCCCGCCTGGGCAAGGACGTCGTCGATCTGCTCGACGTGTCGAAGCACTTCGGCGAGACCACGATCCTCGAGGATGTCACGTGGCGCATCGGTCCCGGTGAGCGCACCGGGATCCTCGGTCCGAACGGTGCTGGGAAGTCGACGCTCTTAGGTCTGGTCTCCGGTGAGATCGAACCCGATGCGGGTCGGGTCAAGCGCGGCAAGACCGTGCAGATCGGTGTGCTCGATCAGCAGTTCAAGGATCTGGCCCGCATCGCCGATTCCCGTGTGCGCGAGGTCCTCGCCGAGTCGAAGACCTCGTTCAACATCGAAGGCAAGGACTTCACTCCGGCCCAGCTGCTCGAACGGCTCGGCTTCGCGAAGGAGCATCTGTCCGCCCGGGTCAAGGAGCTCTCCGGCGGGCAGAAGCGCCGACTCCAGCTTCTGCTGCTGCTCATGGCCGAACCCATTGTCATCATCCTCGACGAGCCGACGAACGACGTCGACTCGGACATGCTCGCGGCGATGGAGGATCTCCTCGATTCCTGGCCGGGCACCCTCATCGTCGTCTCCCACGACCGATACCTGTTGGAGCGCGTCACCGATCAGCAGTACGCGATCCTCGACAACGGTCTGCGCCATGTTCCCGGCGGCGTCGAGGAGTATCTGCAGCTGCGGGCCGAACAGGAACGCCGCGGCGCTGCCGGTTCGAACAGGGCTTCCGGCGGTTCGAACGGTGCATCGACAGGAGCCGGCGGGAACGGTTCCGGTGGGGCCGCCTCGGCGAGCGAGGGATCCGCATCGGCGCCGAAACTGTCCGGTGCGGAAGCCCGGGCGGCGAAGAAGGAACTGTCGTCGATCGAGCGGCGGATGGACAAGCTGGGTACTCAGATCGCGAAGAAGCACGAGGAGATGGCCGCCCACGACCAGACCGATTTCGAGGGACTGGCCAAGCTCACGGCTGCGATCCGCGAGTCCCAGGACGAACTCGACGAACTCGAGATGCGCTGGCTCGAAGCGTCCGAAGCTCTCGAGGCCTGAGTGATCGACGAAGCGACGATGCGAGACCTGCTCGAGGCGGAGCGAGCGGAGACGCAGGCGCTCATCGACCGCCTGACTCAGGGAATCGATGAGGTCTCGGCCGCTCGTGAGGGCGACAACAGCGACGACGAGCACGATCCGGAAGGGGCGACGCTCGCCTTCGAACGGTCGCAGGCCGCGACCCTGCTCGACCAGTCCGAGAATCGCCTCGAAGAGATCGCCGAGGCGGTCGACCGCCTCGCCGCGGGCACGTTCGGCACCTGCATCGACTGCGGCAGACCCATCGCCGAGGCGCGGCTGGAGGCCCGCCCCTACGCGGCCAAATGCGTGAACTGCGCCGCCAGCGGCTAGTCGTTTCCATCCCTGTTCGCACGCACGAGTGCACCGTCGCACACGACCTGGCGACCGCCTCGGCGACGGTCTGAACTTTCCCCAAATCCTGCCGGGTGCGGTAGTGTATCGGCGTGTCATCACGGGACTATCGCATCGACCGCGCCAAAGGAATACTCATCTTCCTGGTGGTTCTGGGCCACCTCCTCGCCAGGACCTCCCCATGGGAGTCGCCGATCCTGGGCGCACCGATGTACTTCATCTACATGTTCCACATGCCGGCGTTCGTCTTCCTCGCCGGCATCACGGCGAAGTCGAACAAGCTGGCCGAACGGGTTCTGACCTACTTCGTCCTCCTCGCCACGGTGCTGCCGCTCATGTGGGGGTGGATGTGGCTCTTCGGGCTTAATCCCGACTACGACTTCCTCCGACCGTTCTGGTACACGTGGTTCCTGCTATCGATGGCGTGGTGGATGATCACGGTCCCCTTCATCGAGCGCTTCCCGCGCACGATGCTCGTCGCTTCTCTGGTCGTCGGTCTCTTCGGCGGACTGCTGCCGATCCTCGACACCGAACTCTCCGCGGCTCGGACGATGGCGTTCTGGCCGTTCTTCGTCATCGGCAAGCTCTACGGCAAGCAGATCATCGACTGGGCGGGCAGCCTCGCAATCTGGCAGAAACTCTGTTTCAGTGCCGCTGCACTCGCGGCCGTCGGATATTTCTTCCTCGACCAGGTCGACTACAACTGGCTCTACGGCAGCCTCAACTTCGCCCACTTCGACGTCAGCGTTCCCGAAGGCGTGGGACTGCGACTCATCGTCGACATCGGAGCGGTGCTGCTGACGCTGGCCCTTCTGTCCTGGTTGAGCAACACGAAGGACACGATCGCGACGATCGGCAAGAACAGCCTCGCTGTCTACATCCTCCACGGATTCGTCGTCCGCGCCCTGCAGCCGGTCCTCGACGACAGCCGCAACGTCCTCCACGACGCCGTCGTCCTGCTCATCTGTGTGGCCCTGGCCGTCGTCTGGACGGGCTTGCTCGCCTGGTCGCCCTTCGAACGCGCCCTGCGCTGGTGGTCCTCGACCGTCACCGGCCTGCTGCTCAAACCGTTCCCCTTTCTCCGGCCGGAGGACTCCGACCGTCGCAGCGGGCGAGGTCGCGGAGAGCGAGGTCGCAGCGGACGAAATCGCGGAGAGCGTGGTCACCGTGGAGATGTCGGCTACCCCGGCGACGCCTATCATCCCGGGGACGCCTACAGCGAGGGTGACGGACCGGACCGGCAGGGACTCGGCCTGCAGCCCATCCCCGGAGTCGGCTACCAGCACTCCCCCGGCTACGAACAGCAGCCCGGTCAGCAGCAGTCCTTCGCCTCCCCCGCCCAGGTTGCCGGCGAGCCGTACCCGCTGCCGGGTTCGCATGAGGTTCCGCAGAACAACGCCACCTACGAACCCACTCAGGAAGTTCCCGCCGGCGCCGCCCAACGGGCAGTGCGCTACCGGCGGCTGCCGGTCTATCTCAGCGGCGACGAGGACCGCTGACGATCGGGCCGCCTCGGCGGTCGCTTCTCCTACCGGACCGCAGCGGAGCACAGCGTTGCAGGCTTTCGGTCGGGCCGCCTCGGCGACGGTCGTGTCCCTTCATGGCGATCAGCTCATGGCCTTCAGCGTCGAATTATGTCGATGTGACGGACATCACTGCGCCCATTGATGGTGTGATAACAATGTTCGGGCCGTTTGCCCGGGCTCGGCCACATCATCGAATCGGAGAGCATCCATGACCGCGACCAACACCCTGACCCAACGCCTCGATGCCGGCCCCGTGATCTGCGCGGAAGGCTTCCTCTTCGAGCTCGAGAAGCGCGGATATCTGTCCGCCGGCGAGTTCGTCCCCGAGGTGGCCCTCGAGTTCCCCGACGCCCTGCGCTCCCTCCACGTCGACTTCCAGCGAGCCGGCTCCGACATCGTCGAGGCCTTCACCTACAACGGGCACCGCGAGAAGATGCGCGTGATCGGCAAGGAAGACCTGCTCGAACCGCTCAACCGCGCCGCCCTCCAGATCGCCCGGTCCGTCGCCGACGCCAAGCCCGGAAACTTCATGGCCGGCAACATCTCGAACTCGAACATCTGGGATCCGGCCGACGAGTCCAAGCAGGCCGAGGTGCGGGCCATGTTCGCCGAAATGGTCGCCTGGGCGGTCGAGGAAGGTGCCGACCTCATCATCGGCGAGACCTTCTACTTCGCCGGTGAGGCCATCGCCGCCGCCGAGACCGCCAAGGCCAGCGGACTGCCCGTCGTCCTCACCCTCGCCCCGATGGCCTTCCAGGAGATGGCCGACGGGGTCGGGATCGTCGAGACCGCGCAGCGCCTCGAACAGCTCGGCGTCGACGTCGTCGGCCTCAACTGCTTCCGCGGCCCGGCGACGATGCTGCCGTGGCTCAAGGAGATCCGCGCGGCCGTGTCCTGTCACGTCGGCGCCCTGCCGATCCCCTACCGCACCACGGAGGACGAGCCGACGTTCTTCAACCTCTCCGACCCCCGCGCCGAGGTGGCCTCCCCGCACGGACGCACGTTCCCCACCGCTCTCGATCCCCTGCAGACCAACCGCTACGAGATCGGCGCGTTCGCCAAGGAAGCCTACGACCTGGGCGTCAACTACATCGGAGTGTGCTGCGGCGCGACCCCGATGCACATCCGCGAGGTCGCCGAGGCGGTCGGACTGACCACCGATGCGAGCCGCTTCTCCGAGAACATGGCCAACCACTTCATGTACGGCAGCAACGAACGGCTCGCCGACAACGTCGTGGCCCTCGGAGACACTGCCTGAGGCCTTGGAGCATCGCTCACCATTAGGGCCAATACATACAGTCAGCGCCGTAACCTCTCGACGCTACGGGAGGTTACGGCGCTGACTGTATCCTGTGCGACTACGCGGAGGCGATGGCGCTAGCGGTGCGTGGTACTCGGCGATCAAGCGACCTCGGTGACTGCTTTTTGGTTCGCAGAAACCGCCTGCACCTGTTCAGCTTTTGTAAAGTCATCACGGCGGAGGACGAGCAAAGCCGCAAGTGACACCACACCGGTACCGACGAAGAAGTACCATGGCGAGGTAATATCACCTGTCGCTGAGATGAACCAGGCAGCGATGAGCGGTGCGCTGCCACCGAAGATCGCGACGGGAAGATTGTAGGCGACAGCGATGCCGGTCGACCGGATCTTGGTGGGCAACAGCTCGGTCATCGTCGCGTATGTCGACGAGGCGTAGAACCCGAACGACAGTGCGCACGCTACGAGTGGGAAGAAGAAGCTCACCGGCGTTGCACCGGGAGCGGCCAGGAAGAACCATAGCATCGACAATGTCGCCGCGACTCCCGAAACAAGCAGCACGGGCTTGCGGCCCCATTTGTCCGACATGATTCCGCCGATCGGCATCACAGCCGCTGCGAGCACGCACGCAGAGATGATGAACCAGAAGCGCACGGTGCCGGAGAACTGAAGCATCTCACCAAGGAACGTCGAGGCGTAGGTGAGCACGAGGTAGAAGATCGAAGCGTGGACGGTGATGATGCAGAACACGAGCATGAGCGCGCGACCCCAGGTCATGGTTTCACGAAGTGGTGCTTTCGAACTCTCTCCGGCAGCGACGATCGCGAGGAACTCCGGGCTGTCTTCGAGCTTGAGGCGGATGTAGATGGCGATCATGCCCAAGACACCTGCGAAGAGGAATGGGATCCGCCAGCCCCACGCCAGCATCGCCGCTTCCCCGAGGACCGCCGACATGCCATTGGCCACAAGGCTGCCGAGCAGCAGCCCGAGGACTGCCGTGGTCATAAGCCAACTCGTCGAGTGGCCACGCTTGCCGGGACCGGCGTATTCGGCGATGAAGCTCGTCACCGTGCCGATTTCGCCGCCGGCGGAGAATCCTTGGATGCAGCGCAACAGCACCAGCAGGATTGGAGCGGCGAGACCGATGGTGGCGTAGGTGGGCAGTAGGCCGATAAGGCAGGTAGAGCCGGCCATGCAGATGAGCACGATGAGCAGAGTCTGCTTGCGTCCGATGCGATCTGCCATCGGCCCGAAGACCAATCCCCCGAGAGGCCGGATGAAGAAGCTGAGAGCAAATACTGCGAAGCTGCTCAGCAGAGAGATCGTCGGGTCTTCCGAGGCGAAGAAGAGCTGTCCCATGTACACAGCGAGGAATCCGTAGATCCCATAGTCGTACCATTCGATCACATGTCCGGTGACGGCGCCGACGAAAGCTCTCCTGCGACGGAGCCCGTCTGCCTCGGTGATTGTGATTTCAGCCATTGCTGTTCCCTTCTCTCGCGCATCGTTGCGCTGAAATGATGTGTGCCGTCGTTGTACACACAGCGGTGGAGCGTCACTAGTGGTGTTAGTTTCCACGTGGTGGTTCTTCACACGTGGTACCGAAATATGGTCTGGGGTCAGGACGCGTGCTTCGACTGCGCTCCGATCTTGAAACGGCGGATCTTGCCTACGCTCGTCCGCGGCAGCTCGTCGAGAACGTGCCACTCGCGAGGTCGGGCGGCTGGGGCAAGGTTCTCCTCTGCCCAATGCGCCAGCTTGCCGAGGTCGACTCCGGCACTGGAATCGGCAGCGACGACGTAGGCGTGTGGGACCACGTCGCGGATCGGGTCCGGCACAGCGATGACAGCGACCTCTAGCACGCCTGGGGCCTGAGCGAGTGCGGCTTCGATCTCAGTGAGGCTGACGTTCTCTCCCGAGACCTTGATGACGTCGTCGACGCGGCCGACGAACGAGAGGACTCCGTCCTCGTCACGTCGGGCGAGATCACCTGTGAGCAGCCATTCAGTTCCGTCAGCCCCTGTGTGGAAGGCCATGTCTGTGGTCGCCGGGTCGTCGAGGTACTCGAGGAACAGATCCTTCCCGCGATTGCCGGCGACCGCGATCATGCCGCTCTCGCCCGTATCGACGGGCTGCCTGGTGAGTGGGTCGAGTAGGTCGACACGTCGGCCTTCGAGCGGCTGTCCGATGACATCGCAGCGCGGTGGAACCGATCGGTCGTAACTGACGATCGCGATTGTCTCCGTCATCCCGTACAGTTGCCGAGCGGCGACGCTGACGAGCTCGGCGAACTGCTTATGATGGTCGGGAGCGAGATTCTGTGCATACCAGACGTGTTCGAGTTCGGCCGGTGTCTGCTCAGCGGGCGTGCGGGCGAGGATCATCCGGATCGGAGCAGCGAAGAGGCTGGCGTGAGTGACCTCGAGTTCCCGCGCCCATTCGACCCAGCGACTGGCTGAGAAGTCCGCGGTCAGCGCCACCGAGGCACCCGCGCGGATGGCCGAGGAGAAACAGTAATATTGCGCGTTCGCGTGGAACAACGGCAGGGTCACGTACCACCGGTGGTGGGCTTGCAGATCTGCGGCCGCGGCCATGCGTTCGGCGACCTCGAGGTAGTTCGCATGGGTGAGTACGACTCCCTTGGGTTGCGAGGTGGTACCTGAGGTGAACATCACCGCGAGCCTGTCCTCGGATGCAGGCTCAACCCTATTGGCGTCATCGAGATCAACGTTCGGCCGTTCTTCGTCCAGATCGGTCGTTGCGGTCGGAGTCTGCAACAGCGGCGTCCCGGGTACGAGATCGGCTGCGGTTTCAGAGAGCTCAAGGATCGGCAACTGGGGCTGGGCGGCGGAGCCTTGCCGGTAGATATCAGCGCGTTCCACGCTGCAGATCCCGAGTACCGGGGCGACCCTCGAGATCTGAGTATTGATGTCGTTCTTCGCCGAAGCGGGGTCGACGGGGACGATCCAGGCACCGATTCGCGCTGCGGCCAGCCAGATCGCAATGAATCCCGGGCAATTCTTCAGGCACAGGTGGATCGCGGCGCCGGAATGAACCCCGTGACCTGTCAATGCGGCCGCCGTCTGATCGACGATCCAGTCGAATTCGCGGTATGTCCACGCGGTGACCTCGCCGGACCTGTCTCGAAAGAGGAGGAACTCTCGCTCGGCCGCCTCACGGACAGCTGCCGTCCACAGCTGTGCGAAAGTCGAGTCGTTCTCAGCCGATGAGAAATGGTGCGATGATGTCACTGGTGAGCTCCGTTGTCGTCATTGACGGTGGTCTGATTTGCAGAATGTGACAATCGTCGCACGCGTCAGCTCACGAATGAACGGTGAGGTCTCTGAAAGATCTGACCCTCTTTTGGAGTTCTCTCTAAACTCGAATCAGGTTCAAGATTCGTCGATGTCGAACGCGGCCAGCGCCCACGTGATGTCCAACAGCTCTTTCGTCCCGAGTTCAGCGATGCCGACCGTGTCGTGGAAGCGCTGAAGCCGGTAGCGCACGGTGTTCTCGTGCACGTGCAGCATCTCGGCCGTCTTCTTCACGTTCATCAACGTCCTGATCCACGTGCGGACCGTTTCGAGCACATCGGCACCGACTGCGGTGTCCGGGCGCAGCGGGAGGACGAAACGGTCGATGAGGTGACTGTTGAGGTCAGCCTGCCCAGGTATTGCCACCTGCCACGTGAGATCGGTCAAGGAGTGGACCCCCAGCGCTCCCCGGTGGGCGATCGTCCACACGTTCTCGCAGATCCGGGCAGATTCCGTGATCCGTGACAGCGGGACGAAGGGACCGATGGCCACCGGCACCGAGACGGTCCTAGGGGTGCGAGCCACGATACCTATGATGCGCGCATCCATCTGTGCGACCACTGCCGGTCGCCTGCCGTCCGAACCCGCCGCTTGCAGGGATTCGACGCTCGGCTCGCCATGACCGAATCCGCGGACGCTTCCGCCTTCACCCGGCGCGGCGCAGATAATGACGGCGTAGTCGCGATCAAAGTCAAGTCCGTAGCGACGTGCTTTGAGCAGGGTCTCTGGTCCCGGGTCCTCGGATTCCATGAGACTACGGATGAGGGAGCTGACAGCGAAGGATTCGCGCAGCGCGGCGGCCCCCGCCCTATAGCGGAACTCCGCGGCCGCTCCGGTTGTGAACCAATCGCCGAGCTGCCACAGCAGGGTCGACCCTTCCAAGGTCACCTGCGGTTCGAGGTCCTGGGCGGCCGCCTCGGCGATGAATGCCTCATGAACGACGTTGAGGCTGATGCGATATGCCCGGATGATGTCCTCGATGGGGACATTCTGGTCGATCCGGGCGCGCGTGGTCGCCCGCGATTCGGGCACTTCCTCCGCCTCGGCGATGACGCCGGTGGTGAGGACCTCGACCGCACGTGCCGCGTTCGTGCGCACGGATGCGAGCAGCTGATTACGCGGCACGTCGACATAGCTGGCCATCTCGGAATAGATCCGATCGGCGGCACTGTCGGCAATCGCGTCGTCGAGGTCCTTCACCTTCTGGGCGACCTGTGCAAGGCCGGCGGCCACTAAATCTCAACCATGATAGGACGACCGGTGGCTGCTGAAGCCCCTCAGGCTTCGGCGGTCACGCCGATCGAGTCGAGAGCGGCCTCGAGGCGCGCGATCGTGCCGTCGATGTCGCCGAGCTTGTCGAGACCGAACAGGCCGATGCGGAAGCTCGAGAAGTCCTCGGGCTCATCGCACTGCAGCGGCACTCCGGCAGCGATCTGCACACCGACTTCCTTGAAGCTGGCACCGGTCGCGAGCTTCGGGTTGTCGGTGTGGACGACGACCACGCTCGGCGAGGCGAACTCGTCCGAAGCCACCGAGGGCAGTCCGCGTTCGGCGAAGACCGCGCGCACGCGCTGTCCGAGTTCGGCCTGCGCGGCGGCGAGCTTGTCGAAGCCGCGCTCCTCGCTTTCGACCATGAGCTTGGCATTGTGCGCGAGAGCATCGGTGGGCATCGTCGCATGGTAGGGCGCACGGCCCTCTTCGTATTCGTCGGCGATGAACAGCCACTTCTTCAGGTCCATCGCGAAGCTCGTCGAGGTCGACGCCTCCACGGCGGCACGGCCAGCATTGCTGAGCATGACGTAGCCGGCGCACGGCGATCCGCTCCAGCCCTTCTGCGGAGCGGAGATGAGCACATCGACCCCGAGGTCGGTCATCGATGCCCACACCGCGCCCGAGGCGATGCAGTCGAGAACGAAGATTCCGCCGACCGAGTGCACGGCATCGGCAACCTGGCGGACGTAGTCATCGGGCAGGAGCATCCCCGAGGCGGTCTCGACGTGGGGAGCGAACACGACAGCGGGCTTCTCGCGCTCGATGGCGGCGATCACCTCGGCGACGGGGGCCGGCGACCACGGCGACTGGTGCTCGGCACTGTCCGGGGAGGCCTTGAGCACGGTCGTCTCCGAGGCGATGGCTCCGGCGTCGAGGATCTGCGACCAGCGGAAGGAGAACAGACCGTTGCGCACGATCAGCGCCTTCTTGCCGGTGGCCACCTGACGGGCCACGGA
This sequence comes from Brevibacterium sp. MGP-B1, assembly GCF_057766545.1. Lineage (NCBI taxonomy): Bacteria > Bacillati > Actinomycetota > Actinomycetes > Micrococcales > Brevibacteriaceae > Brevibacterium > Brevibacterium sp. MGP-B1. The sequence goes on from NZ_CM173407.1 coordinate 2,169,028, forward strand.
TTCCATGGCGTAGCTGCCGCCGCCGGGGACGATGGCAGCGGAGTCCGCGTCGTAGGCCGAGCGCAGGATCCGGTTGATCTCCTGCATCACGGAAACGAACCGCTGCGACATGTGGTTGAGCGATCGGTCGGTGAAGACCACCGAGTATTCGAGCAGTCCGTCTGGGTCAACATCTTCGTGTGGCAAAGTCATGGCTCTAACATATCGACAGTCCGCCGTCCGGGCCACCGGAGTCGATTTGTGAGATCGCAGCGGCCCTCGCCGAGGCGGCCGAATGTCAGGTTGGCCCCGCACCGACGCGGTCCCATCGTTGGAGTCCCCCGTCACCGAGGCGGCTACGTCGTTCCGGTCGGCCCTCCCCGAGGCGGCCCCGTCGTTCAGAGATCGACTTCGCTGCGATCCCCCGACCACAGGGTATGGAAGATTCCGGGGCGGTCGGTGCGCGCGTAGGTGTGCGAACCGAAGCGATCGCGTTGGGCCTGGATGAGGGCGGCACTGCCCGCCTCGGTGCGCAGCCCGTCGAGGTAGGCCAGCGTCGAGGACAGTCCCGGCACGGCGATTCCGTGCCCGATGGCCTCGATCACGGTCGCCCGCAGGGATTCCTGGCAGCTCTTGGCGACCTCGTGGACGAAGTCGGCGGCGAGCAGGTTCTCGGGCGGAGTCGGGCTGTCGAAGGCCTCGACGATGCGGTCGAGCAGTCGGGCCCGGATGATGCACCCGGCCCGCCAGATTCCCGCGAGCGTCCCGAGGTCGATGTCCCAACCGTGTTCGGCCGCCCCCACCGCGATCTCGTGGAATCCCTGGACGTAGGCCATCACCTTGCCCAGCAGCAGTGCCTTGCCGATCTCCTCGATGCGAGCCGCCCGTTCGTCCGGAGACAACGATGACGATCCGGCGCCGGGACGGGGACCGGCCAAGCGGAGCCCTTGAGCGCGCAGATCGACCGCGGATGACAGCGAACGGGAGAAGACCGCCTCGGCGATGGTGGGCACCGGAACCCCGAGATCGAGCCCGATCTGCGCCGTCCACGCACCCGTGCCCTTGGCCTTCGCGGCGTCGGCGACGATGTCGACGAACGGCCGGCCCGTCGCCTCATCGACGTGGGCGAGGACGTCGGCGGTGATCTCGATGAGGTAGGACTCGAGCTCTCCGGTGTTCCAGTCGGCGAAGACCTCGGCGATCTCGGGCGGTGTCATGCCCAGGCCGTCGCGCAGGAGGGTGAAGGCCTCGCTGATGAGCTGCATATCGGCGTATTCGATGCCGTTGTGGACCATCTTGACGAAGTGCCCGGCCCCGTCGGTGCCGATGTGATCGACGCAGGCCCCGTCTCCGGCTTTCGCGGCGATGGGTTCGAGCAGGGGACGCAGGCGCTGCCATGCGGTCTCCGATCCGCCGACCATGAGGGAGGGTCCGAGCAGGGCGCCGACCTCTCCCCCGGAGATGCCGACCCCGGCGAACTCGATTCCGGTGCCCTCGAGTCGGGCCCCGCGGGCGATCGTGTCCCGGAAGTGGGAATTGCCGCCGTCGACGATGATGTCACCGGGGGCGAACGCCTCGGCGAGATCGCCGATCGCCGCATCCGTGGCGCCTCCGGCATTGACCATGAGGATCGCCACGCGTGGTTCGTTGAGCTTTCCGGCCAGGTCGGTCGGGTCGGCAGCGACGAGGAAGTCCGCCTCGGGGAAGTCCTGAGCCAGGCGCTGGGCGCGCTCGACGTCGCGGTCGTAGACGGCCACTCGGCGGCCCGACTCACGGGCGAGGTTGCGGGCGAGGTTCGACCCCATCACGCCGGTTCCGATCACCGCGACATCGGCCTTCATGAGCACTCCTCTTCCCTGTGATCTGCAGTGTTGACAGCCGCTTCCCACCAGCACTACGGTGCAATAAATCTGTTTTAATAACTGATTATAGATATTTCTTCATATTTTATCGAGAGGTTTCGGTAATGGGTCACAGCCCTTTCCTTCCACCGCTCGTCATCATGGGTGTCTCGGGAACCGGCAAAACCGTCCTCGGCGCGCAGGTGGCGCACGCCCTCGACCGTCGATTCGTCGACGCCGACGATCTGCACTCCGCGGCGAACAAGGCGAAGATGAGTTCCGGGGTGCCTCTCACGGATGAGGATCGCTCCCCCTGGCTCGACAGCGTCGCCGTCGAGGCCGCCCGCACCCCGGCCCCGGTCATCGCGTGCTCCGCACTCAAGCGCACCTACCGTGACCTGCTGCGCAGGTCGGCACCCTCACTCGTCTTCATCCACCTCGACGGTTCACGCGAGGTCATCGCCGACCATCTGGCCCGCCGCGACCACGAGTTCATGTCTCCTGCTCTGCTCGATTCGCAGCTGGCCACTCTCGAACCGCTCGCTGCCGAGGAAGCTCACGCCACCGTCGACGTCGACCAGTCGATTCCCGAGGTCCTGAATGCGATCCTCGAATCCGTGAAGCGGCTGAACGCATGATCGTCCCGTCCACCGTCCGCCCATCCATCTGACCTCAAGGAAGAGGAACAATGACCGAACTCGAATTGGCCTGGACTCTGCCGACTCCGGCCCTGTTGGGAATCGCAGCCGCGGCGATCGCCGTGCTGCTCCTGCTCATCATCAAGGCACACGTCCACGCCTTCATCGCCCTCGTCATCGTCTCAGTGATCACAGCACTGGCCGCCGGCATCATGCCCGGCGACCTCATCGACGTCCTCTACGACGGCTTCGGATCCACCCTGGCCAGTGTGGCCCTGCTCGTCGGACTCGGTGCGATGCTCGGGCGGATGCTCGAACTCTCCGGCGGCGCCGAGGTGCTCACCGACGCCCTCATCCGCCTCTTCGGTGAGAAGCGCGCGCCCTTCGCCCTCGGCGTGACCTCGCTGCTCTTCGGCTTCCCGATCTTCTTCGACGCCGGCCTCGTCGTCATGCTGCCGATCATCTTCACGATCGCGCGCCGCCTCGGCGGGTCTCTGCTGCTCTACGCGATGCCCGCGGCCATGGCCTTCTCCGCCATGCATATCTTCGTCCCCCCGCACCCCGGCCCGGTCGCAGCCTCCGGGCTGCTCGGCGCGAACGTCGGCCTCGTCCTCATCTGCGGAATCATCATCGCCATCCCCTCCTGGTACCTCACCGGGTATCTGTTCGGGCTCATCATCGGCAAACGCATCGACGTCCCGGTCCCGACGGTTCTTTCTGCCGGGAAGGACGATGGTTTCAAGGATTTCGCCTCGCGCCCGAAGCTCGGCCACGTCATCTTCCTCCTCGTCCTGCCTCTCGTGCTCATCTTCCTCAACACCGGGCTGAACTTTGCCGGTGAAGCAGGGTGGGTCGATATCGAATCGGTGGGCATCAGCTCGCTGCGACTGCTCGGTGAGACTCCGATCGCCCTGCTCATCACCGTCGTCATCGCCATGTGGCTGCTCGGCTGGAAGCAGAAGAAGGACCAGTCGCTCATCGAGACGGTCGTCGACTCCGCGCTTGGCCCGGTGTGCTCGATCATCCTCATCACCGGTGCCGGCGGCATGTTCGGCGGAGTGCTGCGTGCCAGCGGCATCGGCGATTCCCTGGCCGATTCGCTGGCCGCCCTCGGCCTGCCCGTCATCGTCGCCGGCTTCGTCATCGCCGCGATCGTGCGCATCGCACAGGGTTCGGCCACGGTGGCGCTGACGACCGCGGCGGCTCTCGTCCAGCCGATCGTCGTCGGCAATCCGGACTTCTCGAGCCTGCAGGTCGTGGCGATCGTGCTGTCTCTGGCCGCCGGTTCGGTCTTCGCCAGCCACGTCAACGACTCCGGCTTCTGGCTGGTGTCCCGCTTCTTCGGCATGGATACGAAGACGACGCTGAAGACCTGGACCGTCGCCGAGACGCTGCTCGGCACCGTCGGATTCCTGCTCAGCCTCGCCCTCTACGGAGTCGTCAGCCTGTTCTGAAGCCGGTGCTCAGGTGCCTGGGTGCTTGGGTGCTCAGCTACCCGTTCGACAGGGCACTCAGCTGCCCGGGCGCCTCGGCACATTCGTCAGCTGCCGGGGTGCCGGGGTTCGTCGGCCCAGACGCTGCCCATCTCCGCATCGGCCTTGGCCACGATCTTCGCCATCGCGTCCTTCGCCCGGGCCGGGTCCTGCCCGCCGATGGCATCGGCGACGTCGAAATGCCATTGCAGGGCATCCGGGTGCGGGAACTTCGGCATCAGTCCCGCTCCGGTGCGGCCGGCGAGGATCTCGCCGATGACGGTGTCGAAGGCGGCGAAGAGCTCGTTGCCTCCGGCGCCGAGCACTGCCCGGTGGAATTCCACATCGGCTTCGAGGAATGCCTCGACATCGCCCCGCCTACCCGAGGCTCGCATCCGGGCGGCCAGACCCATGATCTCCTCGGCGGCTTCCGCCGGGGCATGCAGTGCGGCCAGCCCGGCCGCCTCGGGTTCGATGGCCACTCGCAGTTCCGTCAGCGACCGCAGCTGCCGCGCCGGTGCCTCGGTCATCCTCCAGCGGATGACGAGCGGGTCGAGCAGCATCCATTCGCTCATCGCGAGCACGACGAGACCGACCCGACGGATCGGCTGCAGCATGCCCAATGATTCGAGGACTCGGACGACTTCGCGCACCACCGACAGCGACACATCGTAGCGGGCACGCAGATCCTCGGCCTTGATGATCGTCCCGGCGACCAGTCGCCCGGCGACGATGTCCTGTCCGACCTGGTCGCGCAGCGTTTCATGGAGGTTGCCGCGGTTCTCCGGGCCCGATTTCGGACTGTCGGCCGCCTCGGCGGGGGTGTGGTTCTCCTCCCCCACGGTCAGCCTTCGTCCACGATATGCGCTCCGGGCGCGGGCCCGGTGGTGCGCAGCGCTTCGTTGACGCCTCTCGTGGCCTGCAGGAGCACGGCGAGGTCGAGGGCGTGGTGGGCGTCGCGGGCGAGGAAGCCGATCGTCGGACCTGACCCGCTGAGCAGGGGCAGGACGGCGCCGGCGTCCCGGCCGGCCTCCATCACCTCGGCGATTTCGGGCATGAAGGACACGGCCGCCTCGGTGAGATCGTTCGCCGCGAATTCGGCGAGCGTGTCCGGTTCGCCGGCGGCGAGCGCCGTGAGCACCTGATCGGGGACGGTCGCGGGTGCCGGGTCGGGGTTGAGTTCGTCGAAGCGGGCGTAGACGGCCGGGGTGGGCAGGGGCGACGCCGAGGTGGCCATCACCCAGTGGAAGGTTCCGCGGGTGAGCACGGGGCTCAGCTTCTCCCCGCGACCGTGGCCGATGGCCGTGCCCCCGCGCAGGAGGAAAGCGACGTCGGCTCCGACGGCGACCGCGCATTCGTGGAGGATCGCCTCATCGACTCCGCCGACGAGGTGAGCGGCTCCGACGAGGGCGGCGGCCGCGTCGGCCGATCCCCCGCCCATTCCGCCGGCCACGGGCACCTGTTTGTCGATGACGATGTCGAGGTCGCGCAGCACATCGACATCCCGGTCGCCCTCGAGCGCGGCGATGAGGAGGTCGACGGCACGTCGGGCGAAGTTCGAGTCATCGTGTGGGACCGCGGCATCCGCGTAGCGGCCCTGGACGATGATCGTTCGTGTTCCGCCCGGAATGAGGGTGAGGGTCTCGCCGAGGTTGAGCGCTTGGAATACGGTCGCGAGCTCGTGATACCCGTCCTTCGCCGCACCCACACCGAGGTGGATGTTGATCTTTCCCGGCGCCTGCACTTTCACCGGGGCCGGGATCGTCATGCGCGGATGCAGCGGGACGGTCATGGTGAGGGATCCTCGGCGGGCGGGGCCGGTGCAGCGGCATCTCCGTTGGAGGCGCCACCGTCGGCGACGGCAACGGCGGCGAGGCGTTGGAAGTCGGCGACGGTGAGGGCCTCGCCGCGGGTCTTCGGGTCGATTCCGGCAGCTGTCAGCAGGTCTTCGGACCGCTGGGGGCTGCCGGCCCACCCGGACAGGGCTGCGCGCAGGGTCTTGCGGCGCTGGGCGAAGGCTGAGTCGATGAGGGTGAAGAGGCGGCTGCGCACGTCCGGGTCGCGGTCGGTGCGGGTGACGTCGATGCGCACGAGTCCGGAGTCGATGTTCGGGGCCGGCCAGAACACGTTCTTGCCGATCTTGCCCGCCAGCTGCACGTCTCCGTACCACTGGGCTTTGACGCTGGGGACGCCGTACGTGCGGGAGCCGGGTGCGGCGGCGAGCCGTTCGGCGACTTCGAGCTGGACCATGACGAGGACGGTGGTCAGGCTCGGGAAGGTCTCGAGGAAGTGCAGCAGCACGGGCACGGCGACGTTGTAGGGCAGGTTCGCCACGAGCGCATCGGGCTGGCTTGCGGCAGAGTCAGGCGTGTCGGTCGCGGCTTTGGTGGTGTGCTGCGGCGTGGGCAGCGTCGTGACGCGGAGGGCATCGGCGTTGACCAGGTGGAACGGGGCATCACTGCCGGCGAACCTGTCGACGGTGCTCGGCAGCTTCTGTGCGAGCAGTTCGTCGATCTCGACCGCGGTGACCCTGTGACCGGCTTCGAGCAGGCCGAGGGTGAGCGAACCGAGTCCCGGACCGATCTCGACGACGTTCGAGTTCTCTTCGAGACCTGCTGCGGTGACGATCGAGCGCACGGTATTGGGGTCGATGACGAAGTTCTGGCCCTTCTGCTTCGTCGGGCGCAGACCGATGTCAGCGGCTAATTCGCGGATATCGCGGGCGGTCAATAACGTCACAGCCAACAACTTACCGCAACGGTCGGCTCGCACAATCACCGCAGCGGCCCGGCGGTTCGGGTGGACCGCCTCGGCGAGGGAATGACCTCACCGCGCAGACGATAGGGTGAAGCCTATGGATCCGCAGACACTGACCGAACTGCTCGACGTCGCCGTCCTCGAACGTCTCGACCGCATCGATGACCTCGAAGGCGACGAGCTCGCCCGGTCGACGGCTCTGCGGAAGGAGGGCTACTCCGCCGAGGTGACTGCGGCCCTGCTCACTCAGGCTCGGCTGCGTCAGGAGGCGGCAGCGAAGCTCGGACCTTTCGCGGAGGACATGCTCTTCACTCGCGACGGTCTGGCCCAGGCCACGCGGCTGCCGGTCGCCGCTCATCATGCGCGTCGCCTCATCGGCGACGTGGCCGAGGGTGAGTCCTTCCGCATCGCCGACCTCGGGTGCGGGATCGGCGCGGATTCGGTCGCCTTCGCCGGAATGGGCGCGCAGGTCTCGGCTGTCGACGCCGACGAGGTCACCGCTGCCATCGCCGCTTTCAACCTCCGCCACCTGCCCGATGCCGCCGTCGAACATGCGCGTGCCGAGGCTGTCGACCTGGATGGATTCGATGCCCTCTGGTTCGATCCGGCCCGGCGGACCGTCGGCAAGGCCGACAAGCGCGGATCGACCGCCCGCATCACCGACCCCGAGGCGTTCTCCCCCTCTCTGTCATGGGTGATCGAGCAGGCGAGCGCGGCGAAGGCAGCCGGGGTGAAGCTCGGCCCGGCGCTCGACCACGACCTCGTTCCCGACGATGCCGAAGCTCAGTGGGTCTCCCATAACGGCGAGGTCGTCGAGGTCTGCCTCTACTTCGGTGCGGCCACGCAGCGCCCCGGCCGTGGAGCCCTCGTCATGGGCGAACGCACCCTCCTCGTCCACGAGGACAACCTGCCCGATGAGGACGAGTCGGGCATCGGGGAGCTCGGGAAGTATCTGCTCGAACCCGACGGGGCGATCGTGCGCGCCGGACTCGTCGCCGCATTGTGCGCACCGCTGCAGGCCCGCCGACTCCACCCGAAGATCGCGTATCTGACCACCGACGTCGAACCGAGCGGGCCGGCCTCCGCCGGCGTCACCGCCTACGAAGTCGTCGACGTACTGCCCGCGAAGGTCCCGAGCCTGCGCAAGGAGCTCGTCTCCCGCGGAATCGGCTCGGTCGTGATCAAAAAGCGCGGCGCCGACATCATTCCCGACCAGGTCCGACGCCAACTCAAACTGCCCAAAGGCGACAGAGCCACGCTCGTATTCACCCGGCTCGGCGACAAGCACGTCGTGCTCCTCACCCAACCGGTGTGACCTTTCAACCAGCCCGTGAAGAAATCCGCCCATGAAGGAGATCGAATTGTCCCGCTCCGACGTTCTCATCAGCGCCGTTGAACTGCTCACCCGAATGGCCGACTCCCCAGCGCCGAGGCTGCTCGACGTCCGTTGGACCCTGCCGAAGCCCGATGGCCGCGAGGACTTCGCCGCCGGGCACATCCCCGGTGCTGTCTATGTCGACCTCGACACGGAGCTCGCCGACCACGGCACCACCGATCCGACGGCCGGTCGCCACCCGCTGCCGAGCCCCGAAGCATTTCAGGAGACGGTGCGCTCCTGGGGCATCGACGAAGGCACCGAGGTCGTGGTCTATGACGACAACTCCTCCCTCGGCGCGGCCCGGGCCTGGTGGCTGCTGTGCTGGGCCGGGTTGAGCGCACGGGTCCTCGACGGCGGACTCGCCGCGTTCCGTGACGCCGGCGGGACGCTCGAGACCGGCGACTCCCCCGAGGTCACACCGAGTGCCGTGGAGATCAGCCCGGGTCGACTGCCCGTCATCGACGCCGAGGCGGCAGCCGGTTTCGATGGAGTCCTGCTCGACGCCCGCGCCGGCGAGCGCTTCCGCGGAGAGACCGAACCGCTCGATCCGCAGGCCGGACACATTCCCGGGGCGAAGAGCGCCCCGGCCACGGACAACGTCCCTGCGGGGACGTTCCTGCCCGAGGCGCTGCTGCGCGAACGCTTCGATGAACTGGGTGCCCTCGATGGTCCCGTCGGCGTGTACTGCGGTTCGGGAGTCACCGCCTGCCACAACGCTCTGGCGCTGGCGACCCTCGGCGTCGAGGCCAGCCTCTACCCCGCGAGCTGGTCCGGCTGGTCATCCGATCCCGACCGACCCGTCGAAACCGGAGCCTGACGCTCAGTCATCACCGCACGTGCGCGCCACCGCATCCGCGCACACCACCGCATGCGCGGTCACGCGCCAGCGGTCACGCGCCAGCGGTCACGCGCCAGCGGTCACGCGCCGACGGCATTCTTGGGTCGATCCACGGTGGTTTGGGCACGCAAAACGCCGCGGATCGACCCAAGAATCGCGTCTTGCGAATGTCACGAAACGTTATTCAAGACTGAGACTGCGCGTTAAATCACAGTCGCAATCGGACGGAATCGCGGCCCTCCACCAGCCACTCCCACCACACTCAGCCCTCTGACCTGCAATTATGTCCTCGAACCTGCCCGATAATCCTTTTGTAACAAAAACGTGACAGAAGATCACGAATTCGTTACAGTGGAGGACATCGTCACACGCAGACAGGCAACGAGAGGAAATCGTGGCATCTCAGCAGCACGGCCGCCGCGCCGCGAACGCCAAGGCCAAGACACCACTGACCGAGCTGAGCGAACTGCTCGCAGCGAACTCCGGCGCATTCGGCCGCCGTGCCGCAGTCGTCGCCGCCAGCGGCGGACTGCTCACCGCAGCAGTCCTCCCCGCCGCCGGGCAGGGAGCCGACGATGAGGCGAAGGTCGCAGCCGAGTCCGAGAAGCAGGCACCGGTCGAGTTCAAGAACCAGACACCGACCATCGATGCCGGCGGCGCGTCGAAGAAGGGTGATCAGGAGGCTGAAGTCACCGTCGACACGGACGTCGTCACCGCCGAGGCCGCACCCAAGCCGAAGCCCAAACCGAAGCCCGAGCCGAAGGAGGAGCCGGAGACGACCGTCGCCGAGCCGGCTCCCGCTGAGGAGCCGGAGGAGGAGCCGAGCGAGTCCTCGGACGATGACTCCGCCGGCACCAGCGATGAGGGTCCGGCCGATTCGGGCGACGACAAGAGCAAGGACGACGGCGCGGACTCGGGCTCCGGGGACGTCAAGGTCCCGGACGGATCGAAGGCCGAGCAGGTCATCGCCATCGCGAAGCAGTACGTGGGCACGCCGTATGTGCTGGGCGGGACTTCGACCAGCGGCTGGGACTGCTCCGGCTACACCTCATTCGTCTACGGCAAGGTGGGCGTGAACCTGCCGCGCACGTCCGATGCGCAGAAGGGTGCCGGGCAGATCGTCTCGGCCTCCGAGGCGAAGGCCGGAGATATCATCTGGTCACCGGGCCACGTCGGCATCTACGCCGGTGACGGCATGATGTATGACGCTGGCAACACTCGAGTGAACACCAGCTACCGCAGCGTCGACTGGATGACCCAGCAGGGTGCTCAGTTCATCCGCGTGCTCTGATCTCCACTCAGAACTGAATACACAGAGATCCCCTCGTCGGCACAGTGCCGGCGAGGGGATTCCTTATGTGCGCCGCTCGGTCACGACCTTGGCTCGTTCACGACCATGAGCGCAGCCTGCTAGTCACCCGCAGTCGGGGGCCTTGTCGCTGCCGTCGTATTCGGCAGGCAGCTGACCCGATGCTTCGAGGTCGCCTTTCAGCCACTTCGCCACGGCCCGCAGCGCGTACGGGTTCGAGTCGTACGCGGTCACGGCGGACTTCGCCGAGGTGCTGCGCATCGTCCATGGAGCAGCGGTGCCCACGGCCACCTCGGCGGAGGTCGACGGGCTCAGGCTCACGGAGGTTCCACCGGATCCGACGGTGAGGTCCTCGGCTTCGGCGGCTTCCTTCAGTGCCGCCTTCTCCTTGTCGCTGCCGCCGACGATCGAGATCGAATCGGTCCCGGTGAAGGAGCATTCGCCCTTGAGCACGGTCAGCGACTTGTCGGCGACCTCGGTGAGGACCTTCTTCGGATCCTTCGCATCCGAGTCCCCGGCCTGCACGCTCTTCTGGGCTTCGGCGGTGGCCAGCTGGGCGGCGACGACGCGTTCGGACTTCTCGACGAGGTCCTTCTTCTCAAGCGTCCCGTCCCCCATCGCCTTGACGATCGCCTTCTGCGCGGCCGCCGAATCCGGGGGCATGAGCGCGATATCGGCTCCAGCAGCGAGCGCCTTCACGGTCTCTCCGCCCTTGAGGTTCTGCGGCACGGCCTTCATGTTCAGCGCATCCGTGGTGATGACACCGTCATAGTCGAGGGTCTCGCGCAGCGCCGAGTAGGCCTTCTTGTTCAGCGTCGCGGGCGTCGTCTTCGCATCGGGCAGCCCGATATGGCCCATCATCACCATCGGCACACCGGCCTTGACCGCGGATTTGAACGGCAGGAGGTCCGTGTCCTCCATCTCCTCGATCGACTTCTCCGACACCGGCAGGCTCTCGTGCGAATCCACGCCGAGGCGGCCGTGCCCCGGGAAATGCTTCGCCGAGCTCGACACTCCACCGGACCGGTATCCGTCGACGGCGTCGGCGACGACCTCGGCGACATCCTCGTGGTCGGTGCCGCCCGAGCGGACGTTGATCGCTTTGTCCTTCGGTCCGACCGTGACGTCGGAGTCCGGAGCGAAGTCGATGGTGAAGCCCAGATCGGTGAGGTTCTGCCCCTGCACGGTCGTGGCGTCGGTGATGAGATCGGAATCGTCGGTCGCGGCCAGTCCCATGAGCGGCGGGAACGGCAGCGCTGCGGTGCCCAGGCGTGACACCGGTCCGCCTTCCTGGTCGACGCCGATCGATACGGGCTGCCCCTTCGTCCGGGCCCCGGAGATCTGATCAGTCAGTTCCGTGACCTGGTCCTTCGTCGGGTTCTCCTGCAGGTTGTAGCCCATGACGATGACCCCGCCGAGGTGGTTCTGCTTGACCATGTCCACCGGGGTCTGCGTGTCGGTGCCTTCCCAGGTGCCGATGATGAGGGACCCGGCGAGTTCCTCGTCGGAGAAGTCTCCGACGATGTCCGCGGCCTCGTCCTTGAAGTCGGCCGGATCGGCGTCGGCGGGGTCATCCAGGGACGATTCGGTCTGGGCTTCAGACTGCGCTTGGGTCTGAGAACCCGAATCGGCGGAGGACTTCTGTCCGGCCGTGGAGGATTCGGGGGCTGACGCTCCGCCGGAACAGCCGACGAGCGCGAGAGTCGTGGTCAGGGCCAGGAGGCTCAGGCGAGAACGCAACATGTCTCCATGCTAGACGTTCCCGCCTGCTCAACGCCTGTTCAGAGTTCTTCGTGAGCGGCCAGGCGGCGGGCAGTCTCCTTCGCTCCCCGCACGTGCAGCGATGTCAGTGCCTTGAGATACGGTTCAGTGAACCTCGGCTCCTCGGCGAGCGGTCCGAAGAACTGTTCCTGCCGGACGAAAGCCAGCGGGTCCTCTGCCTGTGTCGCGGCCACTGCCTGCAGTTCGTCGGCATAGCGGTCGACGATGGTGAACCGACCGCCGGATTCGTCGTGCCCTTCGGCATACCGGGCCCACGAGGCGCAGATCGCCGCGGCCACCTCGATCGGGTGGCCCGAGGCGAGGTTGTCCTTGACGACCGGCAGCAGCCATTTGGGGATCCGGTCAGAGGACTCTGCGCCGAGGCGGGCGAGCGTGTCGCGGATCTCCGGGTTGCTGAAGCGTTCGATGAGTGAGTCCTTGTAGGCGTCCAGGTCGATTCCGGGCAGCGGTGCCAGGCTCGGTGTGCCTTCCTCGTCCATGTATCGGCGCAGGTAGACGGGGATGTCCGGGTTCGCCATCGCTTCATGGGCGAAGGTGTATCCGCCGAGGAGGCCGAAGTACGCGAGCCCCTGGTGCCCGGAGTTGAGCAGGCGCAGCTTCATATGCTCATAGGGCTGCACGTCGTCGACGACCTGTACTCGAGCCTCTTCATAGGGAGGACGACCAGAGGTGAAATCGTCCTCGAGCACCCACTGGAAGAAGGGCTCGGCGACGACCGGCCAGGCATCGGCCACTCCCGTGTCGGTCACCAGATCGGCGCGGTCGCCATCGGTGGTGGCCGGGGTGATGCGGTCGACCATCGAGTTCGGAAAGGCCACTGACTCGGCGATCCACTCGGCGAGTTCGGCATCGACGAGGCGAGCGAAGGCAGAGAACATCTTCGCCGCCACATCGCCGTTCTCCGAGATGTTGTCGCACGACTGCACGGTGAACGGTGCGATTCCGGCCTCACGCCGTAACCGCAGTGCGGAGACGACATAGCCGAAGACGGTGGCCGGCAGCTCACCGGCCCGCAGTGCCTCTGCGTCGGCGGCGATCGTCGGCTCATCGGTGATGAACTCCCCGGTGACGGGGTTGACGTTGTATCCGCCCTCGGTGACGGTCAGGGAGACGATCCGGATCGTCTCATCGGTGAGCAGATCGAGCAGTCCGGCAGGGTCATCGGGCCCGAATCGGTAGTCGATGATCGACCCGATCACCCGACGTTCCTTGGTTCCGTCGGCGTGTTTGAGAGTCAGTGTGTACAGGTGGTCCTGGTCGGCGAGAGCATCGCGCATGGCCACATCGTGGGGCAGAACTCCGGCCCCGACGATCCCCCAGTCGGCGGCGAGCCCAGCCCCGAGCAGGTCGTCGAGGACCATCGCCATGTGCGCCCGGTGGAATCCGCCCACTCCGAAGTGGACGATGCCGGGGCTCACGGCCGACCGATCATAGGTGGGGACGGCGATGCCGTGGTCGGCCACCTCGGCGAGGTTCTGGGTGTTGAGGGAAAGCGCGGTGGTCGGTGCGGTCATTTGACGGCTCCCATGGACAGGCCCTGGACGAGTTTGTCCTGGGCGGCGATTCCGGCCACGAGCACGGGCACGGAGATGATGAGCGAGGCCGCGCACACCTGTGACAGGAACAGTCCCTGGGAGGTGACGAAGCTGGTGAGGAACACGGGTGCCGTCGATGCCGCCGTGGAGGTGAGCACGGTGGCGAAGAGGAGTTCGTTCCACGAGAAGATGAAGCAGATCAGTGCGGTCGCGGCCAGTCCGGGTGCGGTCAGCGGCAGCAGGATCTGGAGAAAGACGCGCGGCAGGCGGGCGCCATCGAGTTCGGCGGCTTCGAGGACTTCGACGGGCACCTCGGCGAGGAAGGAGCGCATCATCCATATCGCGATCGGCATATTCATCGCCGAGTAGATGATGATGAGCAGCAGCCAGGTGTCGAGGATGCCGAAGGATTTCGCGACGAGGTAGACGGGCAGGAGGCCGGCGACCATCGGCAGCATCTTCGTCGACAGGAGGAAGAACAGCACGTCCGACCAGCGTTCGATGCGGCGGATCGCCAGTGAGTACGCGGCCATCGTGGAGAGGACGAGGACGATGAGCGTCGAGACGATCGCGGCGACCGCCGAGTTGATGAGGAACGGCCACGGGTTCGCGCCGTTGCCGCCGCCGAAGAAGTTGACGAAGGACTCCAGCGTCAGCGGAGCGAAGTAGCTCGGCGGGTTCGTCGAGGCGTCGGTCTCCGCGTGCAGGCTGGTCAGCAGCATCCACAGCAGAGGTGAGACGAACAGGAGTCCGACGAACCAGGCCAACAGGCCGAGCAGGATCTTGCCCGCCCGCCCCTGGCCGGGCCGCCTCGGTGCGTTCGCCTTTCGCCGAGGCGGCTCTGCGGATCCGGGTCCGCCCGGTTCGGTCGGGGTGGGGGTCACCCCGGGGGCGGGGTGGTTATCCACGGTGAGGTCGGGAGTGCTCATGAGTTCTCCTCCTTGAGCAGGGTCGATGCGGTGCGCAGGGCGAAGGTCGCAGTGATGAGGGAGGCGATGACGACGATGACGCCGACGGCGGAGGCGACTCCGTAGTCCTGGGCGACGAAGAACTCCTGGTAGATGACGTACGGCAGGGTGGCGGTGCCGAGCCCTCCGGAGGTCATGGTGAAGACCATGTCGAAGTTCTGGACGATGTAGATGGTGCCCAGCAGTGCGGCGAGTTCGATGTATCGGCGCAGGTGGGGCAGGGTGATGAAACGGAAAGTCTGCCAGGGCCCGGCGCCGTCGACGAGGGCCGCCTCGTAGACGTCCATGGGTCGTGACTGCAGTCCGGCGAGCATGATGAGCATCATGAACGGCGTCCACTGCCAGACGAGGACGATCCCGATGCCCAGCAGCGGGTTCGAGGTCATGAGGTCCGGCTGTGGGGCGTTCTCTCCGAACATGGTGGTCAGCAGCCCGTTGATGAGGCCGTATGAAGGGTTGAAGATCGCGTGCTTGAACAGCAGCGCGGCGGCGACGGGGACGACGAGGAACGGGGTGATCATCAGGGTGCGGACGAATCCGCGGCCGATGAACTTCCGATCGAGCAGCAGCGCGATGCCCAGGCCCAGCAGAGCCGAGGCCAGCACGACGCCGACCGTGAGCCCGACGGTGACGATGACGGCCTTGAGCAGGTTCGCATCGGTGAAGACGGTGACGTAGTTCTGGACGGTGCCGAAGCTGATGTCATCGGGGTAGGCGGCGTTCCAGTTCATGAACGAGATGATGATCGTGATCGCGAACGGGATCTGGGTGACGAGGATGACGAAGATCAGCGCCGGCAGCATGGGCGCGCGCTTGAGCCATCGGTCCTTGGCACGGGGTTTCGGCGGCGTGATCGGCTGCGATGCACGCTCGGCGGCTGGAGCTGACACTTCGAACATCCTTCGTCAGGCGGGTGGTGGGTCAGGCGGTGGTGCGGATGGGGCCGGGGCCGCCTCGGGGAGGGCGATCATCACCCACCCCGAGGCGATCGATCACTTCTTGTACTTGTCTCCGACCTTCTCGGCTTCCTTCTGGCCCTTCTTCAGGGCCGCGTCAGCCGACGTCCGACCGGCGATGGCGGAGCTGACGTCTTCGGAGATGCCCGTGGCGAGGTCCGCGAATTCGGGGATCGTCACGAACTGGACTCCCAGCGTCGGTCGCGGCTGGACTCCTGGGCTGACCGGATCGGCCGAGTTGATGGCGTCCTCGGTCTGCTGATAGAAGGGCTTCGCGGCCTTCTGGTACTCGGGGTTCTCATAGGTCGAGGTCCGCTTGCCGGCCGGCACGTGCTGCCAGCCGAGCTCCTCGGCGACGGTCTCCTCGTAGTCCTTCGACGAGGCCCAGGCGACGAACTGCTTCGCCGCGTCCTGGTTCTTGCCTGCGGCCTGGATGCCCCAGGCCCAGGTGTAGAGCCAGGAGCTCGACTCCGTCTCCTTCACTGGCGCCGCGACGTAGCCGATCTTGCCCTTGACGGGAGAGTCATCGGCCTCGAGGGTTCCGGTGGCGGCCGTCGAGTCGTACCACATGGCGACCTTGCCCTGCTGCAGGTTCGTCAGGCACTCGGTGTAGCCGGCCTGCGGGGCACCGGATTCGCCGTGATCCTTGATGAGGTCGACGTAGAAGTTCGTGGCTTCCTTGAATTCCTTGGAATCGACCTGCGCGTTCCAGTCCTCGTCGAACCAGGTTCCGCCGAAGGTGTTGACCACGGTCGTCAGCGGAGCGAACATCTCGCCCCAGCCGGGCAGCCCGCGCAGGCAGATGCCCTTCGTGCCCTTCTCCGCACCGTCGACCTTCGCCGCGAGCTTCGCGACTTCCTCCCAGGTCGGCTTCTCCGGCATCTCCACCCCGGCCTTGTCGAAGATGTCCGTGCGGTACATGAGGAACGAGCCCTCACCGTAGAACGGCTCACCGTAGACCTGGTCGTCGACCGTCATCGACTCGGCCATCGGGGCGAGGATGTCGTCCTGGTCGAAGCCCTCGGCATCGACGACGCCTTCGTCCATGGGGGTGAGCCACTTGTTCTTCGCGTAGGTCGGGATCTCGTAGTTCGACATCGAGGCGACGTCGTAGTTGCCGGCCTGAGCGGCGAACTCCTGGCCGATCTTCGCCCGCACCTCGTTCTCCGGCAGCACGGTGTAGTTGACCTTGATGCCCGTGTCCTTGGTGAAGTGGTCGGCCGTGAACTTCTGCAGGTCCTGCATCTGCGGGTTGTTGACCATGAGAACGTTGACTTCATCGCCGCCGCCCCCGGCCGAGTTGCCGCCGGCCCCACCACAGCCGGACAATGCCAGTGCTCCGACCATGCCGATGGCCGCCCAGGTGGCTCTCCGGCCTGTGATCTGGTGTTTCATCGTTGCGCCTTCCCTCGTCCTTGCGGGATCGCAGCCCGCCGTCGGTTCGCTGCGAGAAAATCATATGAGCATCCGTGCTCATATGTGCAATACTGTGTCACGAACCAATCAGATGTGCAACACTTCACATATGAGCGAACACAGAGTCGTCGACGCCGAAGGGAGGACCATGTCCACGGTGCCCACCGCCCGCCACCGCCGCTTCCTCGCCCAGCTGGCCCGCGATCACTACCTCGAGGGGCGGTCCAAGGTCGAGATCGGCAAGGCGAACGGACTCAGCCGGTTTCAGGTCGCCCGCCTCCTCCAGGAGGCCGTCGACACCGGAGTCGTGACCATCACCATCGAAGCCGATGCCTGTGAAGCCGACGGTCTGGCCGAGCAGGTCACCGCAGCGCTCGGCCTCGACTCGGTCATCATCGTCGACATCCCCGACGAGACCCAGGCCTCCCAGCAGATGGGTCGGGCCGCGCTGTCGCTGGTCGGCCGCCACGCCCATGCGGGCATGCGCATCGGCCTGTCCTGGTCGCGCACCTTGGATTCCGCTGCCGCGTTCACTCCGGCCCTGCCCCGCTGCACGATCGTCCAGCTCGCCGGTGCGCTGCGCCTGGAATCGCATCGTCCCAGCTCGGAGATCTTCACTCGACTGGGCCAGGATCCGGCCGTGAGCATGGTCCGCCTGCCCGCCCCGCTGCTCGTCACGGAAGCGGGAACCGCCGCTGATCTGCGGGCACTGCCCGAGATCTCCGGGACCCTGGCCGCCGCCGATGACCTCGATCTTGCCGTGGTCTCCGTGGCTTCCTGGGCCGAAGGCCTGTCCTCGGTGTGGGAGAAGTGCTCCCCCGCCCAGCGTCAGGCGGGCATCGACGACGGCGCCATCGCCGAGGTGTCCGGACGTCTCTTCGCCGCCGACGGATCCGATGTCACCACGATCGACGATCGCGTCATCGCCGTCACCCTCGATCAGCTTCGCCGGGCTGCGACGACCGTGGGAGTCGCCCGTGGAGCCGAGCGCGCCCGCGCGGTCCGTGCCGCCTGTGCCGCCGGGATCCTCGATATCGCGATCATCGACCGCTCCTTGGCCGATGAGATCCTCACCGAGGCGGCCGACCCCGGTGCCGCGCCAGCTGAGGAGGAGTTCCGATGAGCACAGCTCGCAGGTTCGTCGCCGGTGTCGACTCCTCGACCCAGAGCTGCAAGGTCGTCATCGCCGATCCGGACTCCGGGGACATCATCCGCACCGGTTCGGCTCCGCACCCTCCCGGCACCGAGGTCGACCCCGAAGCGTGGTGGACGGCTCTGCAGGGGGCGATCGCGGCTGCCGGCGGACTCGACGATGTCGCGGGTCTGAGCATCAGCGGTCAGCAGCATGGACTCGTCGCCCTCGACGCCGAGGGCCGGGTCATCCGCGATGCCCTGCTGTGGAACGATCTGCGCAGCAAGGCCGCGGCCAGAGACCTCATCGCCGAGGTCGGAGCCGCCGAGTATGTCGCACGCACCGGGGTCCTGCCCGTCGCCTCCTTCACCGCCGCCAAACTGCGGTGGCTGCGCGATGCCGAACCGGGCAATGCCGCCCGGGTCGCCGCCGTCGCCCTGCCGCATGACTGGCTGAGCTGGCGCTTCCTCGGATACGGCCCTGCCGACTCCTCCGTTCGCGGTCCGGTGCTCGAGGCCCTGGTCACCGACGCGTCCGACGCCAGCGGCACCGCCTACTTCGACCCCTCCGCTTCTCGCTACGATCTCGATCTCTTCCGCATCGCCTTCGGTGCGTCCGCTTGTGAGGCAGCGGGCCTGCCGTGCGCCGCGGATACGGACGTCGAGGCGGATTCACTGGACGTGGGCGGGAACGGGCAGGCCGCCTCGGCGATCGTCCTTCCCCGCGTCCTCGCCCCCGACGAGGCGGCCGGGCACAGCCCGGAGGGAATCGTCGTGGGCCCCGGGGCCGGGGACAATGCGGCCGCGGCGCTGGGACTCGGGGTCACCTCGGGGGATCTCGTCATCTCGATCGGAACGTCCGGTACGGTCTTCGGCACCACCGACCTGCCCATCGCCGATTCGTCCGGCACGGTCGCCGGGTTCGCCTCGGCCGACGGCGGGCGCCTGCCGCTGGTCGCCACGCTCAATGCCGCCCGCGTCCTCGATTCGGCGGCGAAGCTGCTGCGGGTCAGCCACGACGAACTCGCGGCCCTGGCGCTGGCGTCCCGGCCGGGAGCGGACGGGCTCACGCTCGTCCCGTATTTCGAGGGCGAGCGCACCCCGAACCTGCCCGATGCCACCGCTCGGCTCGAGGGGATGACCCTGGCGAACTCCTCGGCGGAGAACGTCGCCCGCGCCTTCGTCGAAGGAATGCTGTGCGGTCTGGCCGACGGGCTCGACGCGGTGCAGGCGCAGGGCCTGCAGACCGGACGGCTGCTGCTCATCGGCGGGGCGGCACGCAATCCTGCCGTCCGGGAGGTCGCCCGCGATATCTTCACCGTGCCCATCGATGTGCCCGAACAGGCCGAATACGTCGCCATCGGGGCGGCTCGGCAGGCGGCGTGGACATTGTCGGGAACCCTGCCGGACTGGACAGTCGAGCTCGTCGCCACTCTGCATCCGCGTCCATCGCGGGTGCGGCAGCAGTACCGGTCCTGTGCAGCGCAGACGGCTGCACAGCAGACGGCGAGTCTCGTCTCGCCGGGCCACACAACGTCGGAACTGACTTCATCAGAACCCTCTCTGTCCGAACGCTCATCGTCCGATCAATCACTGACCGATCACCGTGGATCTTCGGGTGCGCACGCATCCGTGAAAGGTTGAGAACAATGGCCACAGTCACCTTCGACAAAGCACTTCGTCAATACCCCGAGGCGCTCAAACCCTCTGTCGACGAGGTCAGCCTCGACATCGCCGACGGGGAGTTCCTCGTCCTCGTCGGCCCCTCGGGCTGCGGGAAGTCGACGACCCTGCGCATGCTCGCCGGGCTCGAACCCGTCGATTCCGGGCACATCCGCATCGGCGACCACGACGTCACGGACCTCTCTTCCAGGGAACGCGATATTGCGATGGTGTTCCAGAACTATGCGCTCTACCCGCATATGAGCGTGCGCGAGAACATGGCCTTTGCGCTGAAGATCGCGGGAGTCGCCAAGCAGGAACGCGATCAGCGCGTCGAGGAGGCCGCCCGCCTGCTCGACCTGGAACCGTACCTCGACCGCAAGCCGAAGGCGCTGTCCGGCGGGCAGCGACAGCGAGTGGCGATGGGACGTGCCATCGTCCGGTCCCCGCAGGTCTTCCTCATGGACGAGCCGCTGTCGAACCTCGATGCGAAGCTGCGGGTGCAGACCCGCGCACAGATCGCCTCCCTGACCCGCCGCCTCGGCGTCACCACCGTCTACGTCACCCACGATCAGGTGGAGGCGATGACGATGGGCGACCGGGTTGCGGTCCTCGCCGACGGCCGGCTGCAGCAGGTGGACACTCCCGCGAACCTCTACGACCGTCCGGCGAACCTCTTCGTCGCGGGCTTCATGGGCTCGCCGGCGATGAACCTCATCGACGTGCCGGTCGAGGGAACGTCGCTGCGCCTCGGCGATGTCGAACTGTCCCTGACTGCGCAGCAACGTGAGCAGGTCACCGGTGAGACGGTCACCGTCGGCATCCGTCCGGAGGATCTGCAGGTCACCGAGACGCAAGGCCTCGAGGTCACCGTCGATCTCGTCGAGGAGCTCGGCGCCGATGCCTTTGTCCACGGTCGAGCCGCCCTGGCCTCGGGCGAGAAGACGGTGGTGGCTCGAGTCGCCGGCCGGTCGACGATCCGCCGCGGGGACACCGTGCGCGTCGCTCCGGATGCCGCACGCCTGCACCTCTTCGACACCGATTCGGGCAGCCGATTGGCCGAGGACCCACGCCGGGCCGCGTGACCAGCGGCGCCGCCTCGGCGGGGGAATGCGGGGCATCACACAGCTCGAAAGTCGCCGCCGAGTCAGGGGAATCGGGCGTGCGCGATTATGATCGGATCATGGTCGATTTCGCACGCTCTCCCCGCTCCACCCTCGGTGTCGAGTGGGAACTGGCTCTGCTGGATTCTCGCAGCCTGGATCTGACCCCGGCTGCCGAGACTCTGTTGGCGGATGTGGCCGAGCATGCGCCCGAGTACGAAAAGCACATCGTCGGAGAGATGCTGACGAACACGATCGAGCTCGTCACCGGCGTGCACAAACAGGTGTCGACCGTCGCCGAGGATCTCGCCACCTCGATCGGGGCGCTGCGGAAGCTGACCGAGGCACGCGGTGTCGAACTGATGTCGGCGGGCACCCACCCGTTCGCGCAGTGGCAGTCGCAGGAGGTCCGAGCGAAGGACCGCTACCTCGAACTCGTCGACCGCACCCAATGGTGGGGTCGGAACATGCTGATCTTCGGCGTCCACGTCCACGTCGGCATCAACTCTCGCGACAAGGTGCTGCCGATCGTCAACGCACTGCTCGCCTATGTCCCGCACCTGCAGGCACTGTCCGCGTCGTCTCCGTTCTGGGGCGGTACGGACACCGGCTATGCCTCGAACCGGGCGATGATGTTCCAGCAGCTCCCGACGGCCGGTCTGCCCTTCCAATTCGATCAGTGGGCGGACTACGAGAAGTACGTCGACGATATGCTCACCACCGGGATCATCGACAACATCAACGAGATCCGCTGGGACATCCGCCCCGCGCCGCACTGGGGCACCGTCGAGGTCCGTGTCTGCGACGGACTGCCGACCCTCGAGGAGATCCTCGCGGTCACTGCGTTCATCCAGTGCCTCGTCGATGACATGTCCGAGCGCCTCGACGCCGGTGAGACCCTGCCGACGATGCCCGATTGGTTCCACAACGAGAACAAGTGGCGCGCCGCCCGCTACGGCATGGACGCGATCATCATCGAGAACGCCGCGGCCGACGAGCGTCTCGTCACCGAATGCCTCGCCGATGAGATCGAGCGGCTCTCGCCCGTCGCCGAACGCCTCGGCTGTGTCGACGAGCTGCACTCGATCACCTCGATCATCGAACGAGGCGTGCCCTACCAGCGCCTGCAGAAGGTCTTCGGGACCACGGGCTCGCTCACCGAGGTGACCCGCTCGCTCATCGGCGACCTCCGCAACTCCTACAGCTGAGGTTTCCGGGGCGGCCAGCGTTTCGCCGAGAAACGGGTGGAACGTCGAAACACGTGCGTGCACACGCGTTTCTCGACGCTCAGCCCGTTTCTCGCGAGCGAGCCGAACTCACAGGTGAGGTCGGAGCAGCTCCAAGAGCGTCGGCAGTGCGGAGGCGACTCCCGGATGCAGTTCGTAGTCGTTGAGCTCGTCCAACGGCACCCACGACAGCTGGATGCTCTCGGGGTCGTTGATGACAGCGTCGAAGCGGCGCAGGGTCTTCGCGATCACCGTCGTGTACGACCAGGTGTCCAGGTCGAGGACGTGCGTCTCGAGGATCTCGATGCCCGATCCGTCCTGGTCAGGCACCCCGGCTTCTTCCCAGGACTCCCGGACCGCAGCCTCGACCGCCGACTCGCCCATATCGCGGGCGCCGCCGGGGAATCCCCAGGTCCCGCCTTCGACCGACCACAGCGCCCGGTGCTGCATGAGCACCCCGCGCTCGGGATCGACGAGCATGAGCCCCGCGGCCCCGTTGAGACCCCAATGCTTCTTCCCATCGGACCCGTACGTCCACCCATCACCCGATCGCCGAGGCGGCCGACCGGCAGGCAGGCGCGTTGACTTCGCCGCCTGTGCGTTCCGTTCGGCGACGCTGTTCGGGTCGTTCTCAGACGAGGACATGATCGACATCCAAAGAGGAGACGGCGGCGAAGGACAGGTCACTCGGTCCGATTCCGCGGGAGACGAGCTCCGCACCGAGAGCTGCGACCATGGCTCCATTGTCCGTGCACAGTGTCAAGGGCGGCACGCGCAGAGTCACGCCCGCCTCGGCGCAACGGTCTGCCAATACTTCACGCAGGTGCGAGTTCGCAGCCACTCCCCCACCGAGGACGACATGGTTGATGCCGGTGTCGGCCGCAGCGAGCAGAGTCTTGGTCACGAGCACGTCGACGACAGCGTCTTCGAACCCGGCGGCGATATCGGCCACCCGCAGGTCCGCGCCCAGAGTCTCGGCCTTCGTCACCTCACGCAGGGCTGCGGTCTTCAGCCCGGAGAACGAGAAGGTATACCGACGTTCGGGGTCGCGCAGGTCCTGCTTCTTCGCGAGTCCGCGTGGGAATCTCACTGCCTTCCGGTCCCCGGGGATCCCGGTGCCGTCGAGCAGGCCGAGAGCAGCCTTCGAGATGTTCGGTCCGCCGGGGTAGTTGAGTCCCAGCAGACGCGCGGTCTTGTCGAAGGCCTCACCTGCGGCATCGTCGATGGTGGCGCCGAGGAGTTCGATGTCCTCGACGACGTCGCCGATGCGCAGAATCTCGGTGTGCCCACCGGAAACGAGCAGGGCGATGGTCGGAGTGGTCAAACCGTCGACATCCTCGGCGACGAGGTCGACGGCCACGTGCGCGGCCAGATGGTTCACTCCGTAGAGCGGTTTGCCCAGTGCCACGGCAAGCCCTTTGGCCGCGCCGACTCCGACCATGAGTGCACCGGAGAGCCCCGGCCCCGCGGTCACGGCGACGGCGTCGATATCGGACAGCTCCACCTCGGCGGTCTCACAGGCAGAGGCGATGGCCGGGCCGATGGCCTGCACATGAGCGCGGGAGGCGACTTCGGGCACGACCCCACCGAAGCGCACATGTTCGTCCATCGACGAGGACACGGTGTTCGTCAGCAGCGTGCGGCCGCGGACGATACCGACCCCGGTTTCGTCGCACGAGGATTCGATGCCAAGCACGAGTGGGTCGCTCATGATCCGTCCTCCGGGGCGTCGGCAGACTCCGCGGCTTCGAGGTCAAGATCGGAGTAGATGGCCACGAGTTCGGGTTCGGTCACCTCGGCGATGTCCATACCGAGGGTGCGGGCGAAGAGGCGCAGATGCGTGTCCCACATCGGCCCCACCTCGGCGGCCTGAGCGCGGGCGGTCTCTGCATCAGGAGCGGTATGGGTGAACACGAGCAGGGTCTCCTGACCGGTCTCCCCCTCGATCGGCAGCACGCGGATGCCGAGCACTCCGAAGTCGTCGAGTTCGAGCAGCACGTGATCGAAGTCCTCACAGCTGAGGACAGATCCATTCAGATCGATGTCCTCGAGCGCGAACGTGATCGGCCGGGCTGCGGATCCGTCCGAATCACCTTCGTCAGCCGTACCGGACTCCTCTGCCCCGGTTTCCTCGCCGAGGCGGAACGGCGCGAACCAGGCCCGTGCACTCTCGGCATCGGTCAGTGCGTTCCACACCGTTTCGACGTCACGCTCGAGGAGCACCTCGATGACGAGATCGGTGCCGTTCTCCCAGGTGACCAGGCGCGGGCTGGTCCCACTCATGCTTCCACCCAGGCGCCGTCGAGGGCCGTCTTCTCATCAGGACTCAGCTGCATCTCAGTTCCGACGAGCAGCTCGGTGAGCTGTTCGGGCACACGCGCCGAGGCGATCGTCGAGGGGATGAAATCGTGAGTGAGCTGCCACGCGATGGCCGTGGCCGTCATCGTTACTCCGTGATTGGCGGCGACATCGTGGAGGATTTCGAGGGCACCGAGGGCCTTCTGGTCGTCGACGAAATCGGCGACACGGTCACCGCGGACGCTGCCGGTGGCGTCGCCGCCGGTGTGCTTGCCGGTGAGGAACCCGGAGGCCAGTGAGTGGAACGGGAGTTCGGCGATGCCCTCAGATCGCAGGTACGCCTGCTTCTGCGGATCGACGGCGGTGCGGGAAACGAGGTTAAATCGGTCCTGGACGACTCGATAGCAGGCAAGCGAGAACTTCGTCGAGATCTTCCGGGCTTTCTGCAGTCGCTCGAGGCTGAAGTTCGATGCCCCGAGGTAGCTGACCTTGCCGGACCGGACGAGCGCGTCGAAGGTCTCGGCGACGGCGACCTGGTCGACGTCGTCATCGTCTTTGTGGGCATAGTAGACGTCGATGTGGTCAGTGCCGAGTCGGCGCAGCGAGTCGTCGACGCAGTTGCGGATGTTCGCCGGGTCGAGGCCCTGCCCCTTCGGGTGCATGCCGACCTTGGTGGCGATGACCATCTCGTCGCGGTTTCCGCGAGCCTTCATCCATTCGCCGATGATCGTTTCGGATTCTCCGCCCGAGTTCCCCTCGACCCAGGCCGAATACGCATCTGCGGTGTCGATGAAGTTTCCGCCGGCCTCGGCATAGGCGTCGAGGACAGCGAAGCTCTGATCCCGATCCGCACCCCAGCCGAAGGGGTTGCCGCCCAGCTGAAGAGGGTGAACGAAGAGATCGGTATCTGCCAATTGCACACGTGTCATACCCTCCAGACTACCCTCCGAAACATTCCGGGCAGGGCCCGGTTCACGGTGAGATCCGCCGAGAACCGAGCCCTGCTCGGTCAGGTCTCCCGCCCTCAGACGAGGTCCGAGGGATCGAGGCCGATGTGGCGGCGGATTCCCGACCGGATGCCGAACCCGGCCACGATCGCCACGGCCAACCCGGTGCCCATGACGATCCAGGCCCGGATGGGCACCTCGGAGGCGGCTCGAGCTTCCTCGGCTTCCTGGGCGAAGACTGTCTCGTCGTCGATGTCGCCGTTCTTCTCCGACTTCGTGCCGTCTGCCCCCTTGCCTGCGCCGGCGCCCGCTCCGCTGCCGGCTCCGGCTCCGCCGGCACCGGCCTGCCCGGTTCCCGGCTGACTACCGCCGCCCGCAGCGTTCTGACCGGGCGCGCCGGAGCCTGCACCTGGAGCGTAGTCTCCAGCGCCCGGCTCGTAGTCTCCGAGCGAGATGGTCATCGGCTGGGCCGGCTTGTAGGGATCCCGCGCTCCGTCGGAAGTGAACCAGTAGGAGTACTGACCTGTCTTGTGCTGGAAGTCGATGAAGTCCTGCGGGAAGGCACCCCAGTAGTCGCTGTTCTCACCGGTCTTCTCCGCCTGCGCCGAGGCGTTCTCATCAGCACCGCCGACCGCACTGCCGGACGAGCCGGACTTGCCCTTGTTGTCGTATTTCACGCCGAGGTAGTCCGGGGTGGCCGTGATGTGGCCGTCGTCGAGGAGTGCATCGACGTCGATATTCTTGAAGTTCGCCATCGTGATCGATTCGGGTTTGAGAGTGACCCACTTCGACGAGTCGAACATGTCGGCTCCGTAGCCGCTGAGGTCGGCCACGAGGCGGCCGTTCCCGCTGCTGTCGACCTCGAGCTTCGGGTCGGTCGCCGACCAGTAGGTCATCCCGCCGTAGAAGGCGACCGTGAAACTGCCCTTCCACTGCACGGAGACACCGCTGTCGGTCTCGCTGACCTCACCGTCCTTGATGGCCACCCGTGACTGGGTCCATGAGTCCTTACGCGATGTGGAGACGGCCTCACCGTCGGCATCGAGGCACCGGGAGTCCCAGGAGGCCTCCTTGAACGTCGACCCGGTCGGCTTCTGGATCGTCACGTTCCCGGACTTCGACTTGTAGAATCCGCCTCCGTCCTTAGTCGGCCAAAGTGTCGCCTCGCCGGAGTCCTTGGCCTTGCCGGCGGAGAGGAAGTTGCAGCCGCCGAAGAAAGCTCCGCCGTTGGCTTCCCGGTTCAATGACCAATACAGAGTCGCGGACCCGTCGCCGGCGCTCTTCTTGTCGTCATCGTCCTTGCCGTCATCGCCTGGCTCGCCGGGTTCCTTCGGGTTGTCGTCAGGGTTCTCGGTGTGGTCGCCGTCGTCGGGGTCGTCGACCGGTTGGGAATAGGTGACCTCGAGTTCATTGGTCGTCTTCCGCGGCTGGATCGAGGTCTTCGCCCCAGCTGTGGTGTACCAGTAGGAATCCTGGCCCGTCTCCAGGTTGAAGTCGATCCAGTCCTGCGGCATCGCACCCCACCAGGACTTGTTCTCCGCGGTCTTCGGGGTCTGCAGATTGCGTCCGTCTGCACCCGTCTTGACTCCGAGGAAGTCCGGAGTGAATTCGAACCCCTTGTCGGAGATGTCGACCGAACCGTTCTGGAGTTCGACGATCGTGCCGTCGCGAGCCTTGAGCTTCTTCCAGATGCTCAGATCGTCCATGTCCGCGCCGAAGCCGGAGTACGTTCCGGTGATGGTTCCCTTGCCGTTCTCGACCTCGAGCTTCGGGTCTGAGATCGTCCAGTAGGTCATCCCGCCGTAATAGGCGAAGGTCCAGGAACCTTTCCACTGGATCGAGGCACTGTTCGTCTCCGGGTCGACGGTTCCCTTACCGTTGGTGATCCTCACAGAATCGCCGGTGTGGTTGTTCTCTGCCTCGGCGTTGACCTTGCCGTTGACCAGCGCGCCGTCCCCGGTTTCACAGCGCGACTGGAACGTCGAGTACTTTCCGTTCTCCTTGACGATGGAGACGTTGCCGTCGGTGAAGTTCCCATCCTTGTTCGTCTTGAACAGAGTGCCGGCGTCCTTGTCCGTCCAGATGCGTGCCATTCCCGAATCCCCGGCCTCACCTGCGGCCAGGTAGTTGCATCCGCCGAAGTAGGATCCGCCGGTGGATTCGTCATTGACCGACCAGTTGAATACCGCGTCATCGATATCCTGCTTGCCCGAGTCGGTCGCTTCGTCCTCAGGCGAAGTCGTCGAGGCGGCTCCCGGCACCGAATACGGCGCGGTCACCGCCTGCGCCGGTCCGGTGAGCCCGAAACCGAGCAGCCCCAGGGCAGCGATCCCTGCCGCGGTGCGTGTGAGAATCCGACCCCTGCGGGTGGAGGTGTGAGTGTGCATCGTCGTTCCTCGTCCGTTCTCGTCCCGCAGGACGATCCGTTCGTGTGTCATGAGTGCGTCGTCGTGTCGTCAGAGTTGTCGGTGCCGTATGCGGCCACCCGCGTGAGGACACGCGTGTCCTTGTGATCCTCCGGGTCGGTCTCCCCCGCCGAGGCGGCTCCACCGTTCCCAGAATCTGTGCGGCTGGTGCCCGGCCCGGCGGCGATGACACTGTCGGTGTAGAAGCTCGGCGCCGAACCGACACCGTCGCCTCCGCTGCGGCTGCCCGCGGCTTTCCGGTCCTCGTCCTCGAAGAAGGCGATGACCTGCGGAGGGAGTTTCCCGTTGCCGGGACCGAGGCTCTGGTGGTTCGCGTGCGCCACGGCACGCTCGGAGCCGCGTTCGAGCTTGGCCAGCTGCAGCTTCTTCTTCCGCTGCATCGCAAGCCGCCGTTTGGCCAGCTTGTGCTGGGTCCGAATCCGTTTCCGCTCGCGTCGGTCGCGTTCCTTCTCCATCGCCGCCGGGCTGACTCCCAGCAGCAGACTCTTGACCGCGAGGTAGCCGCCGATGCCGAACCCGAGACCGATCGCGATGATCGACCCGAGCACGAGCACTCCGGCGAGGATGGCGAAGAAGATCAGCCATGATGTGCTCATCGGCGGTTCGCTGGCCACCGGTGCCACATTCGGATTCTGTGCAGGGTCAACGGTCTGGGTGTCCCCTCCGCCGGAGTTGCCGCTGCCGGAGCTCGCTTCCGCTCCGCCTCCATCGTCACCGGAACCAGCGCTTGATTCGTCGCTCTTCTCATCGCCGGAGGACTTCTCAGTCTTCTCACCCTTCTCGCTCTTCTCGTCTTTCTCGGCGTCCTTGCCTGCGGCGGCACCGGAGGCAGAGAAGTCGACGGGAGTGAAGGATTCGTTGTTCGCGTTGTCGACACCGTGGGCGCCGATCGTGATGATGCCGCACTGGACCTCGCCGCAGTCGACTTCGGTCTCGTTCTGCGACCGGTCATAGGTCGTGAATTTCTCACCGGGGACCTTGATGGTTCCGCTCCAGGTCCCGTTCGCCGCGACTTCGCCGCCGTTGGCGGCATACGCTGTGCTCGATCCGGGAAAGGTCACGAAAAGCTGGTAGCCGGCCGGTTTGGTCTCGTCGTCATAGACGTAGCGGTAGTTCGACCCAGTCACTCCGCCCTTGCTCGGGCGCCATCCGCCGGAGGCATCGTCGACCCAGCCGAAGAGGACGTAGATGCCACCGAATCCGCCTTCGACGGATTGGAAACCGGACCCGGAGAGTTTGAGCGTCGACTCACCGTCGGCCTTCGGAGTGCCGGACACGGACACCTTCGGGGCCGCCTCGGCGGGGGTCGGATTGAGCATCGTCGTCGTCACGCCCACGGCGACGGCCAAGAGCGCGGAGATCGTGATGAGCGCGAGGATCCGCTTCACCGGCACCGAGGCGATGGTCCGGTGGAGTGCAGTCGTCAACATGGGTCAGTCTTCCTTTCGGCCGGCGCGCACGGGCACGACCAACGGTGCTCCGGTGTTGGGGTCGGCCACGATGGATACGGGATAGTCGTAGACGTCGCTGATGCGGTCGGCGGTGAGCACCTCGGCGGGTGGACCGTCGGCGATGATCGAGCCGTCGGAGATCATCGCGATCCGGTCGGCGTAGGCACCGGCGAGATCGAGGTTGTGGACGATGATGACCACGGCGCCTCCGGTCGAGGCATAGTCGCGCGCCTGCTGGAGGACGAGCTCCTGGTGGCGGATGTCCATCGGTGCGGTCGGCTCGTCGAGGAGCAGCGCCGGGGTCGCCTGCGCAAGCACCCGGGCCAGCGCGACCCGGGCCTTCTCGCCCCCGGACAGGGAGGTGAACTTCCGGGCCGCGAACTGCACGGTCTCCGTCCGCGACATCGATCCGGCGACGATGAGGTCGTCGTGCTGGGATTCACGCATGCCCGCCCACGGGGACCGGCCCATTTCGACGACCTCGAGGACGGTGAATGGGAATGCCATCCCGATGTCCTGGAGGAGGACCGCTCGACGCATCGCCAGTTCGCGGGTCGACCAGGAGTACTCCACTTCGTCGTCGATGAACACCTTCCCGGCGTCGAGCTCGACGTCGGCGGTGATGACATTGACCAGGGTCGATTTGCCGGCGCCGTTGGGGCCGACGATGGCAAGCACCTCCCCGCATCGGATGTCGAGGTCGATGCCGGCGAGGATGGTGCGTTCGCCGAAACTGACCTCGGCTCCGCGCACGGAGATGATCGGCTTGCCGGCGACGGGGAATCCCGGGCGGCGGACTGCTGACCTGCCCACGGTGATGATGCTCATGCCCAACCTCCGGATTCCTTGCGGCTGCGTCTGATGAGGTAGAAGAAGAACGGCCCGCCGACCAGCGAGGTGAGCATGCCGATCGGCAGATCGGCGAACTCGACGAGGGTGCGAGCGGCAAGATCGGCGATCGAGAGCAGCACGGCCCCGCCGAGTACGCTGGCCGGCAGCAGGAGCCGGTGCCCGGGGCCGATGATCATGCGGATGATGTGTGGGACGACGAGGCCGACGAAGGCGATGATCCCGCAGAAGGCCACGGCTGCGGAGACGAGCAGGGCGACGACGGCCATGACGATGATGCGCAGCCGCTCGACATTGATGCCGACGTGGCGTGCGCTCTTCTCCCCCAGCGACAGGATGTCGAGTCCCGGCGCGAGAGTCTGAGCGATGATGATCCCGAAGACGATGAGCGGGAGGATCAGCCCGACCTGGGACCACAGGCTGCCGTTGAAGCTGCCCATCTGCCAGAACACGATCTGTTCCCGCGCCGAGGTGGGAGCAGCGAAGGTGATGTACGCGATCGCGGCCCCGGCGATGGCATTCACCGCGACACCCGTGAGCACGAGGGTGATCACCTCTGTCCGCCCTCCCGAGCGGGAGACCGCGTAGACGATGAAGGTCGTGATCAGGCCGCTGACGAAGGCGAAGGTCGGGGTGGTGAAGGCACCGAGGAAGGACCAGCCGAAGAGGATCGAGGCACTGGCGCCGACCGCGGCACCCGAGGAGACTCCGACGACGCCGGGTTCGGCCAGCGGGTTGCCGAAGACGCCCTGCATCATGGCTCCTGCCACGGCGAGAGCGGCACCGACGAGGACGGTCATGACCACGCGGGGGAAGCGCACCTGCCACAGTGCTTCCTCACCGAAATCGTGGCTCGGTCCCGGCAGCCAGTCGAGTCCGACTTTGCCCAGCAGTGAGCCGATGACCTCGAGCGGCGGGATGAAGAGCTGACCGATTGCGGCAGAGAGCACGCATGCGGCGATGAGGGCGATGGTGAGGACGAGGAACAGGGTTCCCGCTCTGGCGGTGCGCTGGCCGCGGATGCGTCCGAGGTCGAGGCCGCCGTCCTCGCGGACGGCTTCGATACGGCTCGTCGGGTCGGGGCGGTTCGACGGGTCGGTGCGGCGGGATCGGCGCAGCGAGGTGTCCCGAATCTCGGTGGACTCACTCATGCCGCATCCTCTTCCAGTTCCTCATTGATCTCTTTCAGACGCTTCTCGATGGACTTCGGCGGATGGTCCGGGTGATAGGCGAGCTCGGGCGCGTAGATCGCGGTGCCGAGAGCCGCGAGCACCTGCGCCGAACGCGGGCCGAAGCTCATCACTTCGTAGTCGCTCATATCGACGAGCCGTCGATTCTTCCCTGCCGGAGTCTGTTTGATGCCGGGCAGTTCGAGAGCCTTGTCGATGCCTCCCACCGAGGCGAGCCCCAGGGTCATGACGATGATGACGTCGGGGGCTGCCTTGATGAGTGCTTCTGAATTCGTCGGCGACATGCCTTCGAATCCGACCTCGGCGGCGACATCCCGGGCGGAGACGGATTGGATGAGCGAATCCGCGCCGGAGCCAACGCCGAACCAGTAGTAGATGTTGCCGCGCAGATAGAGGAAGACCGTCCGCGGGCGATCGGCGGGATCCTCGGGAGCGAGCTTCGCAACGGCTTTCTGCGTGTCGTTGATCTCGCGGACAGTGCGTTCGGCGAGCTTGTCACCGAGTTCGGGCACACCGAGAGCATCCGCGACCTCCCGGATCTGCGGTCCCGCGGAGCGCACGCCGTCAGAATACGACGATGAGATGAAGATGACGGGAATGCCGGCATTGCGCAGCTGCAGCTGCGCGTCGTAGGGGCCGATGGTCGTGTCGGTGAGGACGACGTCGGGCGAGAGCGCGAGCACCGCCTCGGCGTTGATCTCATGTCCGCCTTGAGTGATCAGCGGCAGCTGCTCGGCACCGGGAACGAGCTGAGTGAAGTCAGTGGCGATGTCGCGGCCGACGAGGTTGCAGCCGAGTCCGAGACCGACCACGGCGGCGGCGATCCCGCCGTTCTGGTTCATTGCGAGGATTCGGTCGGTCTTCTTCACCGTCTGGTCGGGACCGTCATTGCTCTTCACCGTCACCGGCAGGTTCGCTTCGTGCGCGGCGGTGTCGGAGACCGGCGGAATCTCGCCGGCCTGCGTATACGCAGTCGTCTGCCCCGTGATCTCCGTCGGGTCGGGCAGAGCCTTCCGGTCGACATCGGGAACGTCGGGCAGATTCGGCGTCGACCGGGCGGGAGGCTGCTGACATGCGGCCTCACCTTGGGCGTTGATCGAACCGATGTTGTGGATCCCGTTGTTCCACAGCAGGACCGCCAGCACCAGACCGCCGGCGAGCCACGCGGTCCGGCGGAACGATCGACGGCGCACAGTCCTACGCAAAGACCACTTCTGCATGAGTTACTCGAACATCCCTGAAAGTCATTTAGTTAAGGCAAGGCTACCCATTCATAAGTAAGGCTAACCTTGGCTTTTTACGATATGTCTGTGTAGTCTATTTATCGTTCAGCGAATCCACAACTTCTGCTGATGATGAATCCAGGATCTTTTCCGAGGCCTGGCACCACGCGGTCTTCGCCGTGTGCGACGTTGAAAATGAGGAGAATCTATGACGCACAAGAGTGCGCGCGCACGTGCCGCGAAGGCACGACGCTTGACTTCGCCGCTGGCGGCCGGAGCGGCGATTGCAGCCGCCACCGGACTGCTGGGGATGGGCATGAGCGCCCCGGCATTCGGAGCGGTCGACAAGACCGTTGACGATGCTGTGTTCAGCTGGTCGGTCAACAACGAGTCCACCGGCGGCGCCTACTTCGGCGGGTGCAACTTCCTCGCAGCGGGTGAAGCCGGAGACACGGGCATGGCTCGCATCTGGACCGCCAAGGACGCAGGATCGATCTATTCCGTCGATGACGCGGGGAAGTTCACCGATGGGAACACCTCGATCGTCAAGACGAACGGCGAACTGTCGGACTTCGACAGCCGCTGCACCGATGGTGAGGGCAACAAGGTCAACGGCAAGATCAACGCCGAAGCGCCGAACAACCACACAGGTGACCACGTAGAGATCAAGAACGGCACCGGAACGGTCGATCCCGACAACGACAATGCCTCCATCCAGTGGGAGGGCTCCTGGTCGTTCGCGTACTACGGCGGAATGACCTACTGGACGATCTCGGACCCGAAGCTCGAGGTCAAGGACGGCAAGGGCACCATCACCGGAACCTACTCCGGTTACGGCGCCGATATGGACGACCTGAGCATCTGGAAGAAGCTCGATGCCCGCGACGGAGACATCGTCGAAATCCAGCAGGGCGAGGTCGATGTCACCGACTCGGGCTTCGAGTTCACCCCTGACTACCTCGGCGTGGAGACTGCCACCGACGGCCGCAACCTGCAGTCGCCGAAGTCATCTGAGAACGAGTCCTGGTGGGGCGCCATGCCGCAGGACTGGATCGACTTCAACGTCGAGACGGGTCAGGACTCCTACTGGTACACCACCGCGGGAGCGAGCACATCGATCCAGCCGCGGAAGAAGACGAATCCGCTCACTGTCGGGTACACAGCTCAGGCCCCAGCCCCCGACGTCTCGACGTCACACTCCGTGAAGTCCGCAAGCGCCGAGGACGGCCTCACCGTCAACGTCACCGGCGATGGCTACGACAATCTCCCCGATTCCAGCCTCGGCAAGCCCTCGGCGGGTGCGTATGCCGCCATCGTCGATCGTGACCTCGCCAGCAAGGACGTCACGGCCGGCAACACGACCGCTGTGCAGTACGTGATGCCGCCGCAGATCAAGGACGGCAAGATCGACGTCGATGTCACCGCAAAGACCGTCGACCTCGACGAGTCGAAGGAATACGACGTGCTGACCTGGGTCGCCCACGGCCTGCCCACCGGAGATGCCGAGCTCTATCGCGAACCCATCGAACTGACCGACGAGCAGAAGAACGCCCTGTTCCCCGGTGACGACGATGAGTCCGACAACGACAGCGAAGGCACTGACGACGGTGCGACCGACGGCGCCGAGGCCAGTGACGACGGCGCAGCCGATGCCGCCGAGGGCGAGGCCGACGGAGCTGAAGCCGGTGACGACGGTGCAGCTGACGCCGCCGAAGGCGAAGCCGACGACAAAGGTTCAGCCGATGCGGCCGAAAGCGACACCGACGGCGCCGAGTCCGACGACAATGGTTCTGCCGACGCTGCCGAAGGCAACGATGACGGCGCTGCCGACGCCGCTGAAGGAAGCGACGACGGCGCTGCCGACGCCGCCGAGGGTGAGGCCGATGATAAGGGCGCAGCTGATGCCGCCGAAGGTGACGACGACGGCTCGAAGGCCGCCGCTGACGCCGACGGCAAGGCCGACGGTTCCGACTCGGACGCCGGCGGCTCCGCCGACGGTGATGACTCCGATGGCGGCTCCGACGGAGACGAGGACAAGCCTGCCAAGCCTGTCGTCAAGGACCAGACCGTCGGCGAGGATCGACTCGTCAAGGGCACGATCGCTCCGAACGCAGAAGTGAATCTCGCCTGGACCCCCGTGGTCGAGAAGAACGCGGACAGCCAGATCAAGGCCTTCGCCGCGAAGATCCCGGCCGAGGACAACGTCACGGTGACTGCCGACGCTGAGGGCAACTTCTCCACCAAGGCACCGAGCGCGAAGGGCACGTACGCCTACTCGGCCATCGCCACGGTCGACGGTGTGCCGTCCGACCCTGCCGAGTTCACCGTCTCGGTGACCGAGGACGAGGCCGCCGATGACGACGCCGGCAGCGAAGGCAGCTCGGACGGCGGGTCAGCCGATGGTGCCGAGGCCGGTTCCGATGGTGGTTCGAGCGCATCCGAGGGTGCGGCCGACGGTTCCGAAGCAGACGCTTCCGGCTCCGACGACAGCGCAGGTTCGGATTCGGACGGTTCAGGGTCCGCAGGTTCGGGCTCCGCAGGATCGTCCACAGGAGGATCCGCCTCGGGCAGCTCCGACGGAGGAAACCTCCCGCGTACCGGTGCCGAGCTGATGACACTGCCGATCGCGATCGGTCTTCTCATCCTCGGCGCAGGTTCTGTTATGTTCTCGCGGATGCGCAAGCGCTAGACTGGCCTCAGACAAGTTCTGTAGTGAGCCAGCGAGTCCGTCCCGGTTCGGCACGAGAGTTCCGAACCGGGGCGGACTCACCCCCATAGTCCCACTATCGCGAACCGTCATTCGGATCGACGATCTCTCAACGAGGAAACATCATGTCTGAATCGTTCTCCGCTCGCCTCAAGGCCAGCACCGCCACCATCCACGACGAGGTCGAACACACCACGTTCATGATCGACCTCATGGAAGGACGGCTCGACTCGCGGGCCTACGCTCTCCTGCTCAAGCAGTACGACGTCATCTACGGCGTGCTCGAGTCGAAGTCACGGGAGTTCGCCGAGGATCCGGTCTTCGCGCCGTTCTTCGACGCCCATCTGTTCCGGGCCGACCGCATCGCCGCCGACCTGGCCGCGCTCGACGGCACCGAGTTGCCTGTCATGCCCAGTGCCACTGCCTATGCTGCGCACCTGGCGGGGCTCGAACGGGCCGAGCAGGTCATCGCCCACCACTACACGCGCTATCTCGGCGACCTCTCCGGTGGTCAGGCGATCGGCACCCTCATGGGCCGGCACTACAGTCTGCCGGCGACCTCGCTGACGATGTGGGATTTCGCCGAGCTCGGCAAGACGAAGCCGTACAAGGACGCCTACCGCCGACTCCTCGACCAGGTTGCAGCGACCGGCGGTGACGAGCAGATCGTCGTCGACGAGACGATGGAAGCGTTCCGACTCAACGGAGCGCTGCTCGTCGACCTCACCGAGGCGACCGATAACCGCGCGGTTCCCGTCGCCTAGAGCGCGACTTGAGAAGGATCAGTCGCCGATCCGCAGACGCATGAGAATTCCCGCGGCGCCCGGATAGTAATCCGGGCGCCGCCCCCATTCCTCGAACCCGAAGGATGCGTACATCCCCAGCGCCGCAGCATTGCGTTCGTCGACCTCGAGGTGGACGACCTCGGAACCACGTTCCTTCGCCCAATCGATGCCGGCCTGCAGCAGGGCACGACCGATGCCTGTGCCGCGTGCAGCCTCGGTGGTGGCGATCGTCATCACATCGGCTTCCGCACCGGCCCCCGAGATGACGATCCACCCGGCCAACTCCCCCGCCGAGGCGGTGAACTCACTGTCCGTGGCTGTGCCGTTCACATCCGTTCCCCCCGCCGAGGCGGGGGCGTCCTTTTCTGCGGACGGGAAGACCTCGTCCGAATTCCCCGCCGAGACGGTCCTGGCGGCGAGCATGACCGTGCCGTTCTGCGCCTTGACCGACCAGTAGTAGCCGAGCGTCCAGGCTGTGGGTCCGAAGATCGCCGCATCGTGGTCGGCCACCTCGGCGAGGTCCCACCAGGGAAGCTCGGCGATGGTCAGGGAGGTCATTTCAATGAGCTCTCGCGTACCGGGGTCGCTTTCGCATCGGGTTCGCGCAGGTATTCGGGGATCGGGTCGACTAGGTCTCGGCCGGCGGCGAGTTCCCGTGCCGCGGCGAAGGCAAGGTATTCGGCACGCGGATCGGTGATCGACTCAGAGGTCGACGCTCCGAGGACGTCCGGATAGAGGAGGAAGCCTCGGCCGAGCTTCTGATCGATCGTATCGAGTCGGTAGCCGTTGTCGGCGAGGACCGCGGCGACCTCGGCGGGTTTCGCCACGAACGGTCCGGCGCTCAATGTGGCGTCGGAGGAGTCGTAGACGCTGAAATAGACCTCTTTGCGGCGGGCATCCGAGGCGATGAGGACGGGGAGGCATGAATCGCTCGCGGCGGGCGACGCAACCTCCGACGCAGCCCCTGGGGAGCCTTCTGCCCTGCGGACGAACTCTTCGGCGATCGCGGCCTGGGACAGCAGTCCCTTGACGGGAATCCCGTGGGCCTGACCGACGGCGATTCCGGCGGCGATACCTACTCGCAGACCGGTGAAGGGTCCGGGTCCGATGCCGACGACGACGAGTTCGGGTTGGGCATCCTCGGCGAGCACGCTGGCGAGTGCAGGACCGATGAACTCAACGTGTCGACGTTGGTCATCGGCCTGTTCGGCGGCGATGACCGAACCGGTGTCCGTATCCACGAGGGCCACAGAGGCCGACTGCGAGGTGTCGATGGCCAGAATGATCATGATTCGTCTCCCTCATCCGCGAAGTCCTCGGCAGGCAGATCTGCAGTGGCCGGGTCGTCGACTCGCACGCCTGCCAGCGCCGAGACAGCGGCCTCAACCGCCGGCATGCGTTCGATCCATGCATCCCCGCGACCGGTGAGGTCGAGGGTGCGTCGTTCGTCCTCCACCTCGTCCTCGTCGTCCACACCGACCGAGTCGTTGCCCTCGGCGGCCTCGTCCCATACCGGGGTGATGGTGATGTCGAGGTGATCGCTGCTGAGCTGCTCGGCCAGGCCGGCTCCCCACTCGACGACCGTGATCGACTCGTCGAGCTCGGAGTCGAGGTCGAGATCTTCGAGCTCCTCCCCGTCGGCCAACCGATACGCATCGACGTGAACGAGGGCGGGTCCGCCCGAGCGCGACAGGTGTTCGCGAGCGATGACGAATGTCGGCGAGGTGATCCGCCCGGCCACATCGAGGGCTTTGCCCAGTGACTGCGTGAACGTCGTCTTCCCCGCACCGAGGTTGCCCGTGAGGATGAGCAGGTCGCCGGCGTGCAGATGGTCGGCCAGGGCCGCAGCGAACGTACGCATCTGCTCCAAGGACTCGAGATGGACCCTCATCGCCCGTCTCCCTTCCGGGCGACCCGGTCGACGCGGGCGCTGAGCTGGGTGACGATCTCGTAGCTGATCGTATTCGCCCAGGTCCCCCATTCGGCCGCACTCGGCCCACCGGGACCGAAGATGACGACCTCGTCGCCGATGGCCACCTCATCGTTGCCGGCACCGATGTCGATGATCATCTGATCCATGGCGATACGCCCGACGACGGGGTAACGACGACCCCGGATGGCCACCTCGGCGCGGTTCGATGCCGCCCGCGGCAGTCCGTCCCCGTACCCACCGGGCACGAGCGCGAACCGGGTGTCGGTCGCGGCAGTGAACGTCAGCCCGTAGGAGGCGCCGTGACCTGCGGGAATGTCCTTGAGATTGATGACGCTGGAGGTCAGCTGCATGACCGGGCGGAGCCCGAGAGCTGACGAATCCCCGTCTTCGAGCGGAGACAGACCGTAGAGAGCGAGCCCCACCCTCGCCGAGGTGCCCGGGCACGGCCCCAGAGTGAGCGCCCCCGGTGAGTTCGCGATGTGCACATCCAGGTCATCCGATTCGCCGAGGCGGCCGTCCGCGGCATCGAGCACCGCCCGAAGCTGCCCGTGGGCGGAGGAGAAGACCGCGCTCTGCGCAGCGGTCTCGGGGCGTTCGGGCTCGTCGGCGACCGCGAAGTGGCTCATGATCCCGACGATGCGGATATCGGCTCCGGCAACGTGTGTCCCGGCGTCGTCAGTGTGGCTGTCTTCGGCGTGGCGGCGCAGCCAGTCGAAGGCACGGACGAGCGCTTCCGGGGACAGACCGTTGCGGCCGAGACCGGTGTCGATCTTGAGATGGGCTCGGGCGGTGACGCCGGTGCGGCGGGCCGCCTCGGCGAGTCGGTCGAGGGCGCCGACCGTCGA
Source organism: Brevibacterium sp. MGP-B1 (assembly GCF_057766545.1). Classification (NCBI taxonomy): domain Bacteria; kingdom Bacillati; phylum Actinomycetota; class Actinomycetes; order Micrococcales; family Brevibacteriaceae; genus Brevibacterium; species Brevibacterium sp. MGP-B1. The sequence goes on from NZ_CM173407.1 coordinate 2,207,673, forward strand.
AATGCCCAGTTCGATATCGGCGCGAACCGCCTCGTCGAGGTCGGTGGTCGGTCCGTAGAGCCAGGCGAGGATCTGGGCTTCGGGGCCGAGCAGGCTGCGCAGGCGAAGGGCTTCGGGGATCGTGGCCACACAGAACTCGCGCCACCCGGCCGAGAAGAGAGCAGGTGCGACGAGGTCGATGCCGTGGCCGTAGGCGTTGGCTTTGACGACGCATTTGAGGCGGGCGGGAGAGAGGCGATCGGCAAGGACGGCGGCGTTGTCGCACAGGGCCGCCTCGTCGATCTCGGCCCGCACGAGAGCCTCGGGGATGTCGAAAGATGTCACTGGATAAGACTACCGCCGACCCGCGCCGACCAGCACCTTCGTTACGCTGATCCCCCGCGACATTCGGCTCTGGCGCCGGTGTCGCAGGCGCAGCCGACGAGGTGTTCGGCGAAGACCGGCTCGAGTAGCCATTCGATGAAGAAGGAGACATCATGCACACCACACCAGCCCGTATCCTCGCAATGGTGGTCGCGTCTGCCCTGTTTGCGACAGGCCTCACCGTGATCGGACAGACCGGTCCCGCCGAGGCGGCCGCGAAGTACTGCACCGGCGTCGAGGCGAACAGCTCGGTCACGGCCGCGAAGGCCATCGAGGTCAAACAGCGGTCGACGATCACCGCCGATATCTACCTGTGCAAGAAATCCGGCGACCGGTACGTCCGCGACAGCGGCCCGTTCAAGGCCCGCCTCGGCTTTAACGGCATCACCTCGAACAAACGGGAAGGCGACGGCAAGACCCCGAAGGGTGTGTTCTGGATGCGCGACGGCTTCGGCACCTCAGCGAATCCCGGGCTGGGCAAGCCGTGGACGAAGGTCACCCGCGATCATGTCTGGGTCGACGGTGACGCGACGAAGGCCGAGGGCTACAACACGATGCAGCGGAAGTCCGAAGGGTACGAGGGCGAATCCCTCTACCAGCCGAAGCCGTACAAGTATGCCCAGGTCATCGGCTACAACGAGGCTCGCACACCGGGGAAGGGATCGGCGATCTTCCTGCATGCGAACACGGAGTCGATGAAGACCGCCGGCTGTGTGTCGATGTACGAGTCCAGTCTCGTCAAGGCGATGAAGTGGGAGGGCTCGACGAAGACGCAGATCCTCATCCACTGAGGTGGGTGAGCAGATTCAGTCGGTGCCGTGGATGAGTTCACCGACCACCTCGGCGAGGACATCGGCGAACCCGGACGCGGTCACCGCGCGCCGGCCGGCCTCGTTGTGCAGCAGCACTCCGAGTCCGGCCAGGCGAGCCCACTCACGGGGTGGACGCGTCCGATCCTCGCTGTCGTAGCGGCCATGGGCGGCGGTGATCGCCGCGAGCGTGCCGAGGACCCCGGCGAGCACGTCCCCGGAGCCCGCGGTGGCGAGAGTGCCCGGCCCGGGCGTGGGCAGAACGACGTGCCCGTCGGGGGCGGCGATGACCGTGTGATGGCCCTTGAGCAGGACGATCGCGCCGGTCAGCTCCGCGGCCCGCCGAGCCCACCGCATCGGGTTCGCCCCAATCCGACCGGCCGTGATGATCTCGCCGAGGAGGCGGCTGAGCAGCCGCGCCAGCTCGGCGGCGTGCGGGGTGATGATGAGCGGGCGGTCGGCCAGCCAGGTTCCTGACATCGATTCGGCGCGGGCGATCATGTCGAGGCCGCCTGCGTCGACGACGACCGGTGTGCGGTTGCCGGCCAGCGCCTCGGCGACGCCCTGCACGAATTCGGGTTCGGGGTCGCCCGGGCCGAGGACGACGGAGTCGATGCGTCCGGAGGCGTTGACGACCTCGGGGTGGAGGCCGAGGACGTATTCGGCGACGAGCGGGGAGCCGAGGTAACGGACCATCCCGGCTCCGGTGTTCACCGCCGAGGTGGTGGTGAGCACGCCCGCGCCGGGGTAGTCCTCGGAGCCGGCGAGGACCCCGGTGACACCGCGGGAGTATTTGTGCCCGGTCTCATCGGGGCGGGGGAATCCGGAGACGAGATCATCGCGATCAAGCAGCTCCGCGGTGGCCAAGCTGGGATCGAGGCCGAGGCCGATGTCGATGACGTCGATGGTTCCAGTGAACTCGTCCACGCGCGGATCGATGAGTTCGGTCTTGAGCCCGCCGAAGGTCACAGTGTGGTCGGCGTGGAGTCGTTTCTCTGCCCCGGTGTGATTCGAGTCGAGGTCGGAGGGGACGTCGACGGCGATGAGGCGGCCGGTCCGGTGCGGGGACCAGTCGGCGATGAGTGAGGAGATGTGGTCAGGCAGTCCGCGCCGACCGCCCGTGCCGAGGATGCCGTCGAGGACGAGATCGGCTCGGGAGAGTTCGCGCAGAGCGTCGGCCCGGGCCGCATCGGCCTCGGCCGAGGTGAACGCGACGACATGCGCACCGGCGCTTCGTGCCGCGGCCAGTCCATCGTCGTGAGTGCGATCGAAGAGGGTGATGACCGTGACGGCGGCACCGCGCCTGCCCAGAGTCGCCGCGGCGAAGAGTGCGTCCCCGGCGTTGTTGCCCGGCCCGGCCAACACGCTCACCCGGGTGCCGGTGACCTGTCCGTGGTCGGCCTTCAGCATGGCGGCGGCACTGTTCGCCAGTGCTCGGGCCGCCCGGGCCATGAGCGGGATGCCGGCCTCGAGCAGCGGCTTCTCGGCCTCCCTGATGGTTTCACTCGGGTAGGCGAACACACTCATCGACTGTTCCTCTTCACAACTCTGCTCCTGATACGACGTCGCCCTGCACGGGACCTATCCCTGCACCGTATGCCGTTTCCACCGTCCAGGCCAGGGGTCGGGCGGATCAGCCCTCGGACAACTGCGCCAGCCGGCGCCCAGCCAGATGGGCGAGGAACAGAGCCTGGTCGGCGAGGCCGTCGTCGCTGTGGCGGGCGCGAGGGGAATGATTGGCTTCGCGTTCTTCGACCGGCAGATTCGGCAGGGCGACTCCGAAGTGCCCGTAGGCTCCGGGCACAGCGTCGAGCACGCGGGAGAAGTCCTCGGAACCGGGCAGCGGATTCGCCTTTCGCACGGTCCGCTCCTCACCGAAGAGGTCGGTGAAGGTGGCCAGGAAGAACTCGGCTTCGGCGTCGTCGTTGATCGTCGGGGGAAGGATCTGTTCGTACTCGACCTCGGCGGACAGACCGTGGGCGGCGACGAGGTCACGGACGAGCTCAGGGAGCTCCGCCTCGGCGCGGGAGGTCACATGTTCGGAGAAGGTGCGCACACTGACGACCAAGGTCGCGAAGTCGGGGACGACGTTGGGGGCGGTTCCGCCGTTGAACTGGCCGACGGTGACCACGAGCGGGTCGAAGATGTCGAAGCGGCGGGTGACGTATTCCTGCAGCTGGCCCACGAGCGTGGCGCCGACCTGAATGGGGTCCTTGCCGGTGGCCGGGCGGGAGGCATGCGTGCCCTTGCCGTTGACGGTGATCGTCATCTTTGAAAACGCCGCCATGTACGACCCTGGGCGGGAGCTGACGACGCCGAGGTCGGCGTCGGCGGAGACATGGATGCCGAAGGCGGCCTTGACGCGGGGGCCTGCGGCGTCGAGGACGCCTTCGTCGATCATCTTCCCGGCCCCGTCGAAGCCTTCTTCACCGGGTTGGAACATGAACACGACATCGCCGGGCAGGGAGTCGCGGTCACGGTGGAGGAGTTTGAGTGCGCCGACGAGGCCGGCCGTATGGAGGTCGTGTCCGCAGGCGTGCATCCTCCCCGAGGTGGCTGCGAAGTCGAATCCGGTCGCCTCGGTGACGGGCAGTCCATCCATATCCCCGCGCAGGAGCACGGCAGGCACGACCCCGGTCGAGTCCTCCTTGCGGGCACCGCCGCGCAGGACGACGACGATCGAGGACAGCCTCTCCCCTGTGGTGACCTCGACGTCGAGGCCCTCGATGGCGTCGAGGACGAGCTTCTGCGTCACCGGCAGGTCGAGTCCGACCTCGACGTTCTCATGCAGGGCCCGGCGCAGGGTGACTAAGCCCGGCGCGATGTCGTTCGCATCATCGGCGGTGGGCAGGTGGACCTGGGTGGCGGCCACCTCGGCGGGGGTCGGAATCGTGGGGGTGTCGGCGGTGTTTTCGGCAGCGGCGGTGTTGTCGGTGTCGTTGGGAAGTGAGCTCATGCCTTGAGTCTATTACCGTGTCTGTTGTTCCAGTCGTCAGTTGTCCCTTCCAGGTGGCTGTCGGCGGAAATCGACATCCTTCGACCCGACGACCGGTGCGGCATACTGGTGGCCATGGTCCACGATGGCGGCATCCGCACTTCGCGACTGAGACTGCGTCCGTGGAGGGTGTCGGATGCGGGGTTTCACCGCCAGCTCTGGGAGGAGCGTGACGAGCGCGTTCCCGCACGGCGGCGAATCTCGGCTGACGGCCACCCCACTCAGGTGGATCTGAAGGAGTGGATTCGCACCTACGATTCGACGCCGGAACCGGGGCTGCTCGTCGTCGACGATGTACTGACGGAGGCCCCAATGGGCTATTGCGGACTCGTCGACAACAGCGTGGGTCAGCCCGACGAACCTGAGCTGGCTTTCGAGTTCCTGCAGGAGTTCTGGGGACAGGGGTTCGCCACCGAAACCTCAAGGGTGATCATCGATCGTGCCGAGACCGTCGGATATCGGTACCTGGCTTCCACCGTCCGCGAGTGGAACACCGCTTCGTTCAGAGTACTCGGCAAGTTGGGGTTCGAATTCTCCGGGGAGCGGGAGCCTGACCCCGTACACGGGGATTCGCTTCTGCTGCGACTCTCGCTGAGGTGAGAGGGCCCGAGCTGCTGCCCGATCACATCAGGCGTCCCGATCACATGAAGCCTGAGGCGGATGAAGCAACGAAGCCCTAACTGTCAGGCAGCTCGCCCAGGCGCGCGCCCTTCCCGTACATCGAGTGGGTGAAGTGCTCCGCAGCTCCCTCGATTCCGGGGCTCAGCGACGGCCCTTCGCCCTCGGCGATGACGAAAGTCATCGTCAGGTGCGCATCATGGGTGATCGACAGGTGGATGTTCGTCCCGCCGATGGCACGGAAGTGTTCGAGGACAAGCCCGCGCAGACGGAAACTCGGCGCACCGGACCTCGCGGGGACCACCTCGGCGGACTGCCACGGCAGCCATCCGGGGAAGCCGATCGCTTTCTTCAGCGCCTCCTTCGCGGAGAACCGCGCCGCCAAAGAGGCATCCGTCCGGCGTTTGCCGTTGCGTTTGAGCTGCTCACCGGGAGTGAGCAGACGATCGAGGAGTTCGGGCACGCGTTCGATGTGCTCCGCGAAGCGCGGCACGTCGGCGATGTCAGTGCCGATCCCTAGAATCGCCACAATCGAACCTCCTCAGATACCCGACCGACTCAGATGCCGGACCGACCGTTGTCGCGCCCGACACCGAGGTGGATCATTCGACCGTGACCGACTTCGCGAGGTTGCGCGGCTGGTCGACGTCGAGGCCCTTGGCCGTGGCCAGCTCCATCGCGAAGATCTGCAGCGGAACCGTCGTCAGCAGCGGCGCCATGAGCGTCGTCGTCTCGGGCACGTAGATGACCTCGGAGGCGAACTGATCGACCTCTTCGTCGCCCTCCTCGGCGATGACGACGGTGTTCGCACCGCGGGCGCGGACTTCCTGGATGTTCGAGATCACCTTCGCATGCAGCGAATCCCGGCCGCGCTTGGACGGGACGACGATGATGACGAGCTGACCGTCGTCGATGAGTGCGATCGGTCCGTGCTTGAGCTCACCTGCGGCGAAGCCCTCGGCGTGGATGTACGCGAGCTCTTTGAGCTTGAGCGCACCCTCCATCGCGACCGGGTAGCCGACGTGACGGCCGAGGAACAGCACCGAACCGACGTCCTGGTTGCGGTCGGCCAGGGCGAGGACCTGCGACTTCGTCTCGTCGAGGATGTGCTGGATCTTCTCCGGGATGGACTGCAGCTCGTTAAGGATCGTGCCGATCTCATCGCGGAACTTGTTTCCCCGCAGCTGGGCGAGGTAGAGGCCGAGCAGGTAGCAGGCGACGACCTGCGACAGGAAGGCTTTCGTCGAGGCCACGGCGATCTCCGGGCCGGCGTGGGTGTAGAGGGCGGCATCGGATTCGCGCGGAATCGTCGAGCCGAAGGTGTTGCAGATCGCGATGACCTTCGCACCCTGCTGACGGGCGTGGCGGACGGCCATGATCGTGTCCATGGTCTCTCCGGACTGCGAGATCGCCACGACGAGCGTCTTCTCCGTGACCACCGGATCCCGGTAGCGGAATTCGTGGGCCAGCTCCACCTCGGTGGGGATGCGGCACCAGTGCTCGATCGCGTACTTCGCGACCTGACCGGCGTACGCGGCGGTGCCGCAGGCGATGACGACGATCTTGTCCACGGACTTGAGCACGTTCTCATCGATGTGCATCTCGTCCAAAGTCAGGCGGCCCTCGGTGTCGAGGCGGCCGAGCAGCGTATCGGCCACGGCCTGCGGCTGATCGTGGATCTCCTTGTCCATGAAGGACGCGAAGCCGCCCTTCTCCGCCGAGGCGGTGTCCCAGTCGACCTCGAACTGCTCGCCCTCGACGGGGTTGCCTTCGGTGTCCGTGATCGTGACCGTCTCCGGGGTGATGGTGACGACTTCGTCCTGGCCGATCTCGACAGCTGTGCGGGTGTAGTCGATGAACGCGGCGACGTCGGAGCCGAGGAAGTTCTCGCCCTCGCCGAGGCCGATGACCAGCGGTGAGTTCCGGCGTGCGGCGACGACCTGGCCGGGAGCGTCGGCGTGGACGGCGAGCAGGGTGAACGCACCTTCGAGTTCGGTGGCGGTCTTGCGCATCGCGGCGGTGAGGTCGCCGGTCGCCTTGTAGTTCTTCGCCAGCTGGGCGGCGGCCACCTCGGTGTCGGTCTCGGAGAGGAACTCGACGCCCTCGGCGACGAGGTCCTTCTTCAGGTGGGCGAAGTTCTCGATGATCCCGTTGTGGATGAGCGCGAGCTTGCCGCCGTCGGCCAGGTGCGGGTGGGCGTTGAGGTCGGTGGGCCCACCGTGGGTGGCCCAACGGGTGTGGCCGATTCCGGTCTGCGCAGCCGGCAGCGGGTTGGCCTCGATCTCCTCGGTCAGGGCGGAGAACTTCCCGGCCTTCTTCGCCGAGGCGAGCTGACCCTCGGGCGTCACGAGCGCGACGCCGGCCGAGTCGTAGCCGCGGTACTCGAGCCTCTTCAGGCCGCCGAGCACGACATCGAGCGCCGAGTGATCGGCATTGTCAACGGGGGCCTTGGATACATAGCCAACGATTCCACACATGAGGGAGATTTTACGCACTGATAGCCGATCTCGGGTATTTCGGCGAGTCACGATCGGGTCAACGTGACGAACTGCACGCGCACGCGGGCGCGGGAGGGGCGGTGAGGCTGGGGCCGCCTCGGTGGGGGTGGGGGCTTTCGCCGACCTGGGGCGGGTGGCGAACATGACGCATGACACAATGGTGGGATGAGCCATGTCGACCCTCAGTTGGACCGTGCGCGCAAGCTCGCCGGCCTCAATACCGCCCGGCGCAGCGAGCCGGACACGACGTCTCCGTTCTGGGAGTTCGATCGGGAGGTGTGGGGTACGCTCGCCCAGGCCACGCCGCTGCCGCTGAAGCAGCGCGACATCGAACGGCTGCGCGGACTCGGCGATCGGATCAACCTCGACGAGGTGGCCCAGGTCTATCTGCCCCTGTCACGGCTGCTCAACCTCTACGTCTCCGCACGGCGGGCGAAGCACGACCTGACCAGGGAGTTCTTCTCTCCGCTGCACGAACGCGGGCTGGAACCGCAGGATGCCAAGCGCACGCCCTTCGTCATCGGCGTGGCCGGATCGGTGGCCGTGGGCAAGTCGACGACGGCACGTGTGCTGCGCGAGCTGCTCGCCCGCTGGCCCGACACTCCGCGCGTCGAGCTCATCACCACCGACGGATTCCTCTACCCCAACGCCGAACTCGACCGTCGCCGCCTCAACGGGCGGAAGGGATTCCCCGAATCCTACGACCGGCGCAAGCTGCTCAAGTTCATCTCCGCCGTGAAATCCGGGGCTCCCGAGGTCCGTGCGCCTGTGTACTCGCACCACACCTATGACATCGTTCCCGGCGCCGAGGTGGTCGTGCGCTCCCCCGATGTCCTCATCGTCGAGGGCCTCAACGTCCTCCAACCCGCCCGCCCCCGTCAGGACGGGACCGTGGGCTTGGCCATCAGCGACTACTTCGACTTCTCCGTCTACGTCGATGCGCGCTCCCGTGACATCCGCCAGTGGTACATCTCGCGGTTCCTCAAACTCAAGCACGGTGCGTTCCAGGACGAGGACTCCTACTTCCACCGCTACTCGCAGCTCGACGACGACGAAGCGATCACCTTGGCCACGGAGATCTGGGACTCCATCAACTTCCCGAACCTGCGCGAGAACGTCCAGCCCAGCCGCGGCCGAGCCGACCTCGTGCTCCACAAATCCTCCGACCACACCATCCGGAAGGTGCAGCTGCGGAAGCTGTGACGGGAGTCGCTGGTGGGTCTGGGACCTCGGACGGGGCGGCCGCCTCGGCGAGCTTGCGATAGTACCTGTGATGGGAGTCGCCGGGCGGTGAGGAAATAGTTTCACCGCTCTGGCGGTTGCACAGTGTGCACTGAACTACTCACCGCCGGCAGGCCACCCGCCCGCGGCGGCGGCCGGATGCGAGCGATCCTCGCGCCGTCACGGGCTCCCCCGTGCATGCTCGGTCGTTTCGGCAGCAGAAAGGGACCCAGTATGAGCGTGCCATCCGCACATCACCTCATGTACTCCTCGGTCAAGAGCAAGAAGACCCCCGAGACGCGCATCCAACCGGGCATCTACAAGCGGATCGCCGGGTATGCGACCCGACACAAGCGCAAACTCATCATCTTCCTGCTGCTGTCCGTGCTGACCGCAGGCATCGGCGTCCTCAACCCGGTCCTCGCCGGCGACGTCGTCAACGCGATCACCGGCGGCGGGCCGGTGTCAACGGTCGTCTGGCTGGCCGTGGCCATCGGCGGGTTGGCCATCGCCGATGCGGCCATCTCGATCACGAACCGGTACCTGTCCTCACGGATCGGCGAGGGACTCATCTTCGATCTGCGCACAGCCGTCTACGATCACGTCCAGTCCATGCCGATCGCATTCTTCAACCGCACCCGCACCGGCGCCCTGGTCTCCCGGCTCAACACGGACGTCATCGGTGCGCAGAGAGCGTTTTCGAACACCCTGTCCGGCATCGTGTCGAACTTCGTCTCCCTGGCCCTGACCGTCGGCGTCATGGTCACGATCTCCTGGCAGGTGACCGTGCTGTCGATCCTGCTGCTGCCGCTGTTCATCATCCCCACCCGAATGCTCAGCGGGAAGCTCGCGTCCCTGCAGTTCGAAGCGGCGAACAATTCCGCAGACATGTCGACCCGCATGACCGAGCGCTTCTCCGCCGCCGGTGCCACCCTGGTCAAGCTCTTCGGCAATCCCGGCCAGGAGAACGAGGAATTCGCCGACCGCGCCGGCCAGGTCCGCGATATCGGGGTCAAGGTCGCGATGCTGCAGTCGACGTTCGTGTCCTCGTTGACTCTGGTCTCTGCCCTGGCGCTGGCTCTGGTCTACGGCGTCGGCGGTGCACAGGCGGTCGTCGGCAACCTCAACGCCGGTCAGGTCGTGACCCTGGCACTGCTGCTGACCAGGCTCTACACGCCGCTGACGATGCTCGCCAACGCACGCCTGGACATCCAGAGCGCCGTGGTGTCGTTCCAGCGGGTGTTCGAGATCCTCGATCTCGTGCCCTACTTCAAGGAGCCGTCGCAGCCGAAGGCCCTGCCCGCCGGCGGGTTGGATGTGCAGTTCGAACACGTCGACTTCGCCTACCCCAGCGCCTCGCAGGTCAGCTTGGCCAGCCTCGAAGACGTCTCCGTGCTCGACACCCGCGGCGGCGATCAGGTTCTCCATGACCTGAGCTTCACGATTCCCGCCGGGCACACCGTTGCCCTCGTCGGATCCTCGGGTGCGGGAAAGTCGACGATCGCGTCGCTGCTGCCGCGGCTCTACGACGTCACGGGCGGCACGATCACCATCGGCGGAGTCGATGTTCGCGATCTGTCGTTCGCCGATCTGCGCGAGGCCGTCGGCGTCGTCACCCAGGACGGTCATGTCTTCCACGAGTCGATCCGCGCCAACCTGGCGCTGGTCAATCCCGATGCCACCGAGGAGCAGATGCTCGATGCCATCGAACGGGCACAGCTGAAAGGCGTCATCGATGCGCTTCCCGATGGACTGGACACCGTCGTCGGCGAACGCGGGTACCGTCTCTCCGGAGGCGAGCGTCAGCGCCTGACCATCGCCCGGATGCTGCTGGCGTCTCCGGAGATCGTCGTGCTCGATGAGGCCACCTCGGCGTTGGATTCGACGAATGAGGCCGCGATCCAGCGTGCCCTGGCCCAGGCGATGCACGGGCGGACGGCTTTGGTCATCGCCCACCGTCTGTCGACGATCCGGCAGGCCGACACGATCCTCGTCGTCGAGGCCGGTCGCATCATCGAGAAGGGCACTCACGAGGAGCTGGTCGGTCGCGGCGGCCGCTACGCCGAGCTCTACGCCACCCAGTTCGCCTCGAGCTGAGGGCGCGACGCTGAACCACTCTCGGTGCGAGTCCCGCACTGACGCCGCAGGGTCAGAGACTTCGTCGAGTTAAGTGTGCGCAGATTGCCGGTTTCGAGCCGAAATTGTGCAATCTGCGCACAGTTAACTGGCCAACGCCGCGGCAGAAGGTCGTTGAGCCCCGCGGTCGCCACGGCAGGGCCCCACTTAACTGGCGATCGGCGCGGCACTGCGCACTCGGCAAACCCTACGCCTCTCAACGTCGATCAAGGGCCCGCCCGAATATGCTGCGGCAGACCGCGGCATATCTGAGCGAGCCCTTGATCGGTCGGCCGAGGGCGCCCCGCAAGGCACGCCTGAGCCGGTGACTCGGCGTTTACAGCGCGAGGTGCTCCTTGACCGACGCGGCCAGGCGCTCGGCCTGAGCGGAGGCGGCATCCTCGGTGGCGGCTTCGACCATGACCCGGATGAGCGGCTCCGTACCCGAGGCGCGCAGCAGCACGCGACCGGTGTCCGCGAGTTCCGCCTCGACGGCCGCCACCTCGGCGGCGACCTGCGGGTGATCGACGTTGTTCTTGTCCACGCCCTTGACGTTGACGAGCGCCTGCGGCAGCTGCGGGATCTCCGCGGCGAGGTCGGCCAGGGTGCGCTTGGCATCGGCCATCCGCTTCATCAGATGCAGGGCGGTCTGCACTCCGTCGCCGGTGGTGCCGTGGTCGAGCATGAGCACGTGTCCGGACTGCTCCCCGCCGAGCGCATACCCGTCGGCGAGCATCCGCTCGAGCACGTACCGGTCGCCGACAGCGGTCTGCACGGTCTCGATGCCGTATTTGTCCATCGCCTGCTTCAGACCCAGGTTCGACATGACGGTGGTGATGAGGGTGTTGCCGCGGAGCTCACCGAGTTCCTTGAGCCCGATCGCCAGGATGCCCATGACCTGGTCGCCGTTGACGACGCGACCCAAGGAGTCCACGGCCAGGCAGCGGTCGGCGTCGCCGTCGAATGCCACGCCCAGATCGGACTGGGTCTCGACGACGAGGCGCTGCAGCGGTCCGAGGTGGGTCGATCCCACACCGTCGTTGATGTTGAAGCCGTCGGGTTCGGCGGCGGAGACGATGACTTCGGCACCGGCCTGACGCAGAGCGGCGGGTCCGACGATGGACGCCGCGCCGTGAGCGCAGTCGACGACGACCTTGAGTCCCGACAGCGGGCGCACATTGTCGGCGTCGACACAGCGCACAAGGTGTTCGGTGTACTCGTCGGCAGCGGCCGGGTAGCGCGAGATGCGGCCGACGTCCGCGCCGGTCGGACGGTCCCAATCCTCATCGAAGATCGCGAGGATCTCGTCCTCGACGGCGTCGTCGAGCTTCGTGCCTCCCGCGGCGAAGAACTTGATGCCGTTGTCGGGCATGGGGTTGTGGGAGGCGGAGATGACGACGCCGAATGCCGCGCCGGTGTCCTTGACGACCTGGGCGATGCCCGGCGTCGGCAACATGCCCGCGTCGAGGACGTCGACTCCCGTCGAGGCGATTCCGGCGCTCAGTGCGGCGGAGAGGAATTCGCCGGACACGCGCGTATCACGTCCGACCACGGCGAAGGGGCGCTTCTCACCCGTCCAGCCGCGGCTGAGCACGCGTGAACCTGCGACCGAGAGTTGGAGGGCGAGTTTGGCCGAGATATCGCGATTGGCCAGTCCGCGCACTCCATCGGTGCCGAAGAGTCGAGACATAGTGGAGATCCTTTCGTCAATGTCGGAGTCGATCTTAGTCGATCCGCTGGGTGTCGCTCGTGAGGTCGGCACCCTCGCCGAGGCGGACGGCCGCGGCCGTGGTTGCTGTGGTCGCGGCGTCGCGAGTGTCCGTTCAAGGCCGAGTGCGCTTATCGCGCGGTGCCCAGCTCGAAAGATGTGCGTCGCCTTGAACGACGGGAACGAGCGGAAGGTGATCAGTTCGTTCAAGGCGGAGCGCGCTTATCGTGCGGTGCACAATGCGATATTCGCGCTCAGGCTTGAACGACGGACTATGCGCCGAGGCGGCACACCCGACCGCAGCCGCGGTCGCGCGCAACGCCGGCCACGTCAGTGACCGTGTGAGATGAGTCCGGATATGAGAAATGCGGCCCCGAACCTGGTTCGGGACCGCATTCTCATGTTCATGATGCTGAGCTGTCGATGACTGCGACTCAGTGGCAGACCAGCCGCAGTCGGTTCGCCAGCGAGATCAGCGCTTCGAGAACTGAGGTGCCTTACGGGCCTTCTTGAGACCGGCCTTCTTGCGCTCAGGAACGCGAGCATCGCGGCTGAGGTATCCGGCCTTCTTCAGCTCGGCACGGTTGGACTCCGCGTCGATCTGGTTGAGCGAACGAGCCACGCCCAGGCGGACGGCGCCGGCCTGGCCGGAGGGTCCTCCACCGGAGATCCGGACGATGACGTCGAAACGTCCGCCCAGGTCCAGCAGGGTGAAGGGCTCGTTGACGAGCTGCTGGTGCAGCTTGTTCGGGAAGTACTCTTCGAGAGTACGTCCGTTGATGGTCCACTCACCGGTGCCGGGGACGAGGCGCACACGAGCAATTGCCTGCTTGCGGCGGCCGACTCCGTTGCCGGGGGCGGTCAGGGACTGTCCACGTCCACCGGCGGTGCTTTCGCCCAGGCCAGCGGATGCGGGAGTCTCGGAAGTGTATTCGGTGATCTCTTCTTCGACAGTTTCTGTCGCGTTGGTGGTATCAGCCACGGTTCTCCTCGGTATGTCTAGAGCTCAGGCGCTTACTGCGCGACCTGGCTGAGTTCGTACGGCTGCGGATTCTGAGCGGCGTGCGGGTGCTCGGCACCTGCATAGACCTTCAGCTTCTGCATCTGGGCACGTCCGAGACGAGTCTTCGGGACCATACCGGCGACAGCCTTTTCGACTGCACGCTCGGGGTGGGTGGCGAGGAGCTCGGCGTAGTTCACGCTCTTGAGGCCACCGGGGTATCCGGAGTGGCGGTAAGCGCGCTTCTTCTCGAGCTTCGCACCTGTCAGCGCGACCTTGTCGGCGTTGATGATGATGACGAAGTCACCGGTGTCGGTGTTCGGAGTGAACGTGGTCTTGTGCTTGCCGCGCAGGAGGCGTGCAACCTGCGAAGCAAGGCGACCGAGCACCTGGTCAGTGGCGTCGATGACGTGCCACTGGTGCTCAACGTCACCGGGCTTAGCTGTATACGTACGCAAAAGTAGCCTTCTTTTCGTATCTGTGTTCAGTGCAGCGCCGGATCCTCATCGGGTCGTGAGTCCAATGGGTCTCAAGCGCTGGTTGTCTTCAATCGGGTGAACCTATCGACGCATTCCCCTCACCTACGGGCCTGCAACGCATGAGGCTATGTAAGGGAGTGCGACAAGCACACACAACGACAATCAAATATACATGCCCTCAGCCCCGGGGAGCAAACGCCCAGAGCGGTCTCAGGGCCAGCTGAAACCCGAGCCGATAGTATTGATCTGTGCCGACTCACTCCAGCCTGCCCTTCCGACTTCCCGCATTGAGAATCCTGATGCTGGGTCTCCTGGTCGGGCTCCTGACGGCGGGCCTCGGACTCGGCCCCGCCTCCGCGTCGGCATCAACCGACGGCTCGGCATCAACGGACAGCCTGGCACCGACCGACGGTTCGGCCAACGCGAATGCGTCCTCCGCGCAGTACACTGACACCGGCAGGCCCCCGGCCGGGCAGACGGTCGTCTTCGGCATTCCGGGCCTGACCATCGATGATATCGACCCCGAGCGCACTCCGAACCTCTTTCATCTGCTCTCCGAGGGCGCGGCAGCGAACCTCAACGTGCGCACGATCGGCTCGGCCACCTGCCCCGCCTCCGGCTGGCTGTCCTTCGGCGCGGGCGCCCGCGCGCAGGCCGGGCCCTCCCCCATCGCCGAGGATGCCGACCCCGATGACTCGGCCCGCTGCCCGACGATGATCGCCCCCACCACGGACGGTTCCGTGGACGCCGACGACGGGGCCGTCTCGGCGAAGGAGACGACGAACAGTGATGAAGCTCATGGCGGCGAATCCGCGGCCGTAACGACGACGGCTCGGATCGAGGGCTTCGATGCGGTCAAGGAGCCCAATATCGGCTCCGGCTACTCCGTCGACTACGGCATGCTCGCGCGCGCCGTCGCCGAAGCCGGCAACGCCGTGCCCGCCGGCACCGACGCAACCGATGCGGACTCGCTGCTCGAACCCTGCGTCGCAGCCGAGGGACCCGGTGCCGCCTATGCCGCCGCGGACGAAGACGGGGTGGTGACGAACTTCACGGACGATGCGTTGGCCACGGACTGTCGCCTCGGCGTCGTCGACCTCGGCGCGATCGGCATCCGCTCGTGGCTGTTCGACCCGATCCCGAACTACTCCTATACCGTTCCGCCGAACTACGACCGGGAGACCCGCGTCGCCGAAGCCGACCGCCGCCTCGGCGTGCGCCTGCAGGAAGTGCGGGAGAACGCGAAGGACGGGTCCGCGGATCCGACGATCATCGTCGCCGGCCTCGGTGACAGTTCCGGTCTGCCGCAGCTGCGCGCGTTCATCGCGTCCGGGCCCGGCTTCGAACCCGGGTCCCTGTCCTCGGCGACGACCCGCACCCCGGGACTGCTGCAGATCACCGATCTGGCGCCGGGCATCCTCGATGTCCTCGATGCCGATTCCCCACGCGCCGTCGGCTTCGACTCCACCCCGAGCGATGATGATCCGCAGCAGCGCATCGACGATCTCGTCGCCGAGGCGCAGAAGTCGACGACGATCCATCAGAATCTCTCGACGTTCTCCATCACTCTCGACGTCATCTTCTACGTCCTCTTCATCGCGTGCGCGGTCCTGCTCAACCGCTCCATCCTCGGTCGCCGAGGCGGTGCCACCCGAGCGTCCCACGTCCACCGCTTCCTCGGCTGGGTGTCCCTGGGCGTGGCTGCTCTGCCGATGGGAGCGTTCCTCGCCGGCCTCCTCCCCTGGTCGAGAATGGCCGACCCCGGGCTCGGCCTGTTCCTCTCGGTCATCGGCACAGCCGCCGTTCTGTTCGTCCTCGCCCTCATCCCGCCATGGGGTCGGACCTGGCGAGGACGGGTCGGCGCCCTGGCCGGGGCGAACCTGCTCATCCTCGCCGCCGACCTGGCCACCGGGTCCCATCTGCAGGCGAACTCGCTGCTCGGGTACAACCCGATCGTCGGCGGCCGCTACTACGGACTCGGCAACCAGGGTGCGGCGATCTTCATCGTCAGCCTCTTCGTCTTCTTGGGAATAGTGGTGTCCTGGCTGCGGGCGCGAGGCCACCGAAATGCCGTGATCATCGTGCCGGTCGTCGTCGGACTGGCCGCCGTGTTCGTCTCCGGCAATCCCTCCTGGGGTGCGAAGTTCGGTGGCACGATCGCCATCCTCGCCGGTCTCATGGTCCTGTTGGCGCTGCTGTCGAAGATCCGACTGACTCTGCTGCGCCTCGCCCTCATCGGTCTGTCTTCGCTGGCCGTACTCATCGGCATCGCCTTCCTCGACTGGCTGCGCCCGGCCGGGGCACGCTCGCATTTCGGCACGTTCTTCGACCAGATCGTCACCGGTGAGGCCCTGCAGGTCGTCGGCCGCAAGCTCGGCGCGAACCTCCACATCATCCAGGTCAATCCGGCTCTGGCCATCGTCACCCCGCTTGCGGCCATCGCGGTCCTCATCTTCCTCCGCTACCTCCTCCACTTCCCCCGCGTCCACGCCGGCAGCCGGACCGG
The DNA here is from genome assembly GCF_057766545.1 of Brevibacterium sp. MGP-B1. Taxonomy (NCBI): domain Bacteria; kingdom Bacillati; phylum Actinomycetota; class Actinomycetes; order Micrococcales; family Brevibacteriaceae; genus Brevibacterium; species Brevibacterium sp. MGP-B1. Next base: position 2,223,985 of record NZ_CM173407.1, read on the forward strand.
GCGCCTGGTCAACAAATGGCGGGGACGGCTCCCCCAGCTCTTCACCGATTCCGACCTGCACTTCGGTTTCCTGGCTGCGGCCACGGGCCTCGGCGTCGGGCTCGTGCTCACCGATTCCGGGGTCGCCGTGCCCTCGACCGGAGCCATGGTCCTGCTGCCCTTCCTGCTGGCACTCAGTGCTGAGCACGCCGAGGAGGCTCACCGATGAGAGCCCCCGTGACCTCCCCCGCCTTTCGGGTTCTGCTCGGGATCCTGGCCATCGCCCTGTTCGTCCTCGGCCTGCCCCAAGCCGGGCAGGCCGTCCCGGGCGCGGGTCCGGCTGCGGCTGCGGGCGCGTCGGCACGGGCCGACGCCCAGGCGGCCGGCGGGAGCGGGAGCACGGCTCCGGCCATGGAAGGCGACGACGGCGGGGCCGCCTCGGCGAATCCCGGGGTCGTGTCGATCAACGTCTCCGGATTCAGCTTCGAGGATCTCGATCCGCGCACCACACCGCACCTGTGGGTGATGATGAAGGGCGGGCAGATCGGGACGATCACTCCGCGCAGCGTGCGCTCGACGAGCTGCCCGGTCGACGGCTGGCTGGGACTCGGATCCGGGCGGCGGGCCGCCGACGAACCCCGTGAACAGTGCCGCGAACCGGCATCTCCGCTCGACGGCTGGGTCGCCGATTGGGACGTGTACGCGCAGGTGGCACGCGGTGACAACTACGATGCCTCCCTCGGGGCGCTGGCCGAGGCAGTCCCCGATGTCCGCGCCTTCGGCAACGGTGCCGCCATCGCCGCCGCCACCCCCACCGGCCGAGTCGAGAACTGGTCGCCCGTCGGACCCGACCTGGGCGCGGACGTCGCGAAATCGACCGCAGACGGCGAGCTTGCGCTCGTCGACCTCGGCAATACCGCCGCCGACGGCTACTCGCTGAAGAGCCTCGACGCTCAGGTCGGGGACATCCTCGAATCGACCGGGTGGATGAGCGCGGATCAGCCGAACCGCCTCGGCGAGGGACGCGTTCCTGTGGTGTTCTCATCGATTGCTGACGGAGCGCATGAAGGGTCGTCGATGCAGGCGACGATGATGGTCGCTCCGGGCGAGCAGGCGGGACTGCTCACCTCCTCGTCGACGCGGCAGCCGGGACTGGTGCAGGTGCCGGACCTGGCACCGACGCTCGTGGCACTGTCCGGTGCCGAGGAGATGGACAATGCGGCCGGGGCGCCGATGACCTCGGGGGCGCACGGGTCCGATTGGCACTCGCGCTATCAGGCGGTGCTCGACCGGCAGGTGGCGGTGAAGACGCAGAACGATCTGTCGACGTGGTTCTTCCCCGTCGTCGCCGTGCTCATGATCGGGCTGTTGGCGCTGGCGTGGTCCATGCGGAAGAACCACCGGGAGCTCGTCCATTCCGGGGCGTACCGCCTCGGTGTCGTATTCGCGGCGATGCCGATCTCGACGTATCTGGTCAATACCGTGCCGTGGGAGCGGGCGACGAATCCGGACATCGCGATGCTCGGGGCCTTGGCCGGGTGGGCGCTGCTGCTCGGGGTGCTGGCGCTGCTCGGCCCCTGGCGGCGGCACAAGTTCGGGCCGGTGCTCTTCGTGTCCACCGTGACCGTCGCCGTGCTCGCCTACGACGTCGTCACCGGATCTCAGCTGCAGATGTCGACGCTGTTGGGTGAGCCCCTGCTCATCGCCTCCCGGTTCTACGGGATCGGGAACTCGGCGCTGGCACTGTACTGCTGTGCGCTGCTGCTGGCGGTCGCAGGGTTCGCGTCTCTGGTGACCAAGCCGCTGCATCGCGTCCTCATCGTCACTGTTCCCGTGCTCGTCTCCTGCGTCATCCTCGCGGCACCCGGTCTGGGCACGAAGTTCGGGTCCGTGCCGACCCTCATCATCGGAGTCGCCTACCTCGTTCTGGCCGCGGCGAGCATCCGGTTCTCGCTCAAACGGCTGGGGCTGACGGTGGGCATCGCCGGGTTCGTCATGCTCACCGTGCTGTTCCTCGACTGGCTGCGCCCGGCCGATCAGCGCACTCACTTCGGACGGTTCTTCGACTCGATCATCAGCGGTCAGGCGCTCAGCGTTCTGGCTCGAAAGATCGGGATGAACATCGACATCCTCACCCAGTCGTGGATGACTCTCGTGCTGCCGCTGGTCATCATCGGTGTGTTCTGGATGGCGCTCGACCCTGCGCGCTTCCGACTGCACGGACTCCAGGACACTTATCGGCGTATCCCACTGCTGAGGGCGGCGATGATCAGCCTCGCGATCCTGCTGGGAGTCGGCACACTCATCAACGACTCGGGCATCGTCGTGCCGGCTGTCGGCATCCTCTTTCTCGTTCCGGTGCTCACTCACCTCGAGACCTTCCGCGCCGGTCGCCCGCCGGTCCCACCGGCCGAGGCCACCGAGGCAGCCGAGACCGCCGGTGGCGCTGACACCGACGCAAGTGCCGATGCGAACCCTGCCGATGCCGCTGACGCCGAGTCCGGGTCTGAGTCCGAGTCTGAGTCCGGGCCGGGGTCTGAGTCCGGGTCCGGGTCCGTCGACGGCGTCACACACCGTTAGTCTCAACATCCATCGCTCGCCGCAGAACACCTCCGTGGCGACAAAAGGCACCTTTGCACCGGTGCGCATTGCGCCTACCTGTAGGAAACAGCACTGACGGCGCATGGTGCTGCGCGGAGAACGACCTTCGCCGAGGCATCCCTCACCGTTAGTGGCATCCCCGCCGCTTCCCCGCAAAACACCCCCGCAACAGCAATTCGCACTCGTGCACCGGTGCACTATGCAACTACGTGGTGGAGATAGAACAAGCGGTGAGGGGTTGTTCGCACGGACAGCGTCTGGAAACGGCGGCGGGGCCGGAGAGAAGAACTCTCCGGCCCCGCCCGTCTCGGCGATGATCTCGCCTGAGTGTCAGGTGCTTCTGAACAGTCTGGCTCAGTCCTGGAGGCTGAGCTTGCGACGGCGGACGATCGTGACCGCTGTACCGCCGGCGACGATGAGCGCCAGGGCCGCGGCGACGATGTTGACGGTCTCGAAGCCGGTACGCGGCAGGTCGCCTCCATCTTTCGAACCGTTCGCATCGGCCCCGGCTCCATCGGCCGAACCACCGTCGGCCGAGGCGTTCGCACCACCGGCTCCACTGCCGGCATTCGACGAACCGTCCGACCCACCGGCCGCGTTGTCTCCGCCATCGGCGTTGCCGCCGGCTGCGCTGTCTCCGCCGTCAGCGGCGCCGCCATCAGCGGAACCACCATCGGCATTGCCTCCATCAGCCGAACCGTCATCGCCGGCCGAAGCATTCGCATCGTCGCCGACTGCCGCGGTGGCTTCGAATTCATGTGCCAGCGGCAGCGGGTTGTCATCCCACCACGGACCATCGACATTCGCCTGCACGCTGGCCCTGACGGTCACCTCACCGGAGGCATCTTTCGGCGCGGTCACGGTCACGGGAGTCTCGGACTCCCCTGCCGGGATCGAGTCGAGGGCGATCATCCTGGCAGCCGCCTCGGCGCTGACCTCGGGGGCTTTGTCCTTGGTGGCGCCGCGGGAAGCCGACTGGGCCTTGGACTGCGCGGCCGCCTCGGCGGTATAGCCCTCCGGCAGGTCGATGGTGACGTCGATGGGACCCGAAACCTCGGACTTCGCGTTCGTCTTGAGCGCGAATTCAGCGCTCTCACCGGGCTTGATGGCCTTCGGCCCGGTCAGCTCGGCGCTCAGATCACCCTTGTCGATGACGTCTTTGGCTGCGTCTGCCTGACGCTCGTTCTTGTCCGGGGTGACGTCTTTGCCTTCGGCCTGGTGCTTGTTGAAGTAGTTCTCCCAGGTCTCGAAGTCGGTGAGCCCCGACTGTTCGAAATCGCCCTTGGCGAAGGAGGAGAAGTTGTCACCACCGGCAGCGAGGAAGCTCAGCGTCGCAACCCGGTAGTCCTTGTTCGGGTCGATGTCCTTGCCATCGACCTTGACGGACTTCACGTGCTCGCCCTTGTCGGCATCAGTGTCATAGACGACGTCGAGGTCCTCGGAGATGCCCAGGTGGAGGAACGGCCGGGACGCGTCGTCGGGCTGCCACTGCTCTTCGAAGAGGCCGATGACGTCCGACCCCTTCATCGTCACGACACCGTGGTCGTTGGCGAAGGGCAACACGCTGTTGAGTTCGGCGACGGTGACTTCGCACTTCTCCTCGGTGTTGTAGATGTCATCGCAGAGCAGGTCGGTGCGCAGTCCGCCCGGGTTCGTGATGCCGAAGTCGGCTTCTTCCAGCTGAGTCTCTTCGACACCTTCCTTGAGCGCATCGGCGACGAGGTTGCCGAGCGTGGACTCGGCACCGCGGTCCTCCTCGCCGTCCCTCTTCGCGCGGGTGATGTCCTCGCTGATCGTGCCGGTGACCTCGGAGCCGAGCTCCTTGGCCTTCTCCTCTGCGTCGCTGACGATGCCGGCGACCTTGTCGACGACCTCGGAGTCATAGCTCTTGTCCTCGGCCTCGATGAGATCGATGCCGCTGGCCTGCCAGTCGCTGTTGCCGTCGACTCTCATGGTCACCTGCCCGACGTATTCGCCGTAGCTGCCGGCCTCGATGACGGGACGGGTGCGATCGGGCTCTCCGGGCACGGGCGCTTCGAAAGCGTACGGCATGTGGGTGTGGCCGGTGAACATGGCGTCGACCGAGGCGTCGGCCTCCGTGACGAGCTTCTTGAACTCCGTGTTCGACGCTTTCGCGTCCTCGAGGCTCTCGGTCGACGACGCGCCGAGGTGGGCCTCGACGACGGTCATATCCGGTCGTTCGTCCTCGGGCAGGTTCTCGAGATCGTCGGCGACGCGGTTGACTGCGTCCGTGGGGTCGCCGAAGTCGAGGTCGGCGATGCCGTCCGGTGAGACGAGTGAGGCGGTGTCCTTGGTGACGACGCCGATGACGGCGATCTTGACTCCCGCCACGTCGACGATGGAGTACTCATCGAGGCCGTCGACGACGTTCTGGGTTCCCTTGTCGTAGACATTGGCCGCCGAGTACGGGAAGTCGGCTTCGTCGCTCACCCGTCCGGTGAGGTCATCGATGCCTTTGTCGAATTCGTGGTTGCCGACCGCAGAGGCCTCGACTCCCATGGCGTTGAGGACATCGAGCGTGGGCTTGTCGTTCTGCGATGAGGAGGTGTAGGTCGAAGCACCGATGTTGTCACCGGTCGAGAGCAGAGCAGTACCCCTGTTGTCGCCGCCGGTGCCGAATTTCGCTCGTTCCTCCTCGACGACCGAGGCGACCTGAGTGCCTGCCTCGGAGATGCGTCCGTGGAAGTCGGTGATATTGAGCAGCTGAACCTTGGTGCCTTCGGGCGCCGACTGCGCACCGCTGCCGGAATCCTGTTCGTCGCCGGCGTCGTCCGACGGCGCGGACTTGCCGTCGGTCGAATCGTTCGACGACTCGTCGGGGTCCGCGGGAGCCGCTTCACTCGGTGCCGTGGCGCTGTCGTCGGTGGAGTTTCCGTTGCCCAGAGAGGGTGCCCCGATGGCAGGCGCGAGGCCAGGCAGAGTCAGCATTGACACCGCAGCGCCCGTGGCCAGCACTTTGGTCACAAGTTTCGACATGTATTCGGTTCCTTCGATCGTTCAGTGAGGCGCACATCAACCGTGCTGGTGGGGATGAAGACGAATTCCATCCTGCAGTGCCAATGCGAACTGAAAGTTACTTAAGTGTGAATCTACACAGGAATCTCACAACTGGAAAGAGGAATTCTCACATGATCGCGATTTGCGCGACAAAAGGCGGCTTGATGCTTCTGCCGACGGCCCTCCGCGCCGTCAGCCTATTCCTGGTCGCGACGGGCCATCGTCTGGGCGTTGCGGGCCGTATAGTCCTCGGGTGCCGGATAGCCGACCTCGGTGAGGACGAGTCCTTCGGCCGGCGTGACGAACATGGGCACATCCGGGGTCAGCCCGGCGTCGGCCTCGGCGATGAGTTCGGCCGGGCGAGTCACTGCCCAATTTCCGGATCCGACCTTGATCAGTCCGCCGACGAGTGCACGGACCATGTGATGGCAGAAAGCGTCGGCGCGCAGATCGATGGTGATCACAGCATCCTGATCGCGCGAGACTCGCAGTTCATGGAGAGTGCGGATCGTCGTCGCGCCCTCCCGGGGTTTGCAGAACGGCAGGAAGTCATGGAGTCCCTGCACCTCGCTCGCGGCCTCGGCCATGGCTTCGGCGTCGAGTTCGCCCTTGTGCCGCGGCGTCACCTGTGTCAGCAGCGGGTCGATGAAGGACCGGTGATCGGCCAACCGATACTGATACGACCGCCACAGCGCAGAGAACCGCGCGTCGAAGTCCCCTGGCACCTCGGCCACCGCGTGGACGACGATGTCGTGGAACTCACCGGCGATGAGGACTCCGCGCAGGCGGGACAGGAGAGCCGCCTCGGCGGATCGATTCGACTGGCCGATGAGCTTGCCGATCGCCTCAACGCCCAGATCGATGTGCACGACCTGACGGCGAGCGTGGACGCCGGAGTCGGTGCGGCCGGCGACGACGGTGGCCACCTCGCTGCCGGTGATCCGTTCGAGTCCGGATTCGACGGCGGCTTGGACCGTGCGCAGCCCCGGCTGCTTGGCCCAGCCGTGGAAATCCGTGCCGCGATAGCCCAGGTCGAGGCGGAAGCGGGTCATGGGGTCATCCTCGCCGAGGCGGGTCCCGCCGTTCCGGGTCCGCCATCGTCGTCGATCGCCTCGGTGAATGGGGCGCGGGGCTTGAAGACTCCGCCGAAGAGGCGGGAGACCAGTCGCGCCCGCTGCCGGTGATAGCGTTCGACGTTCGTGTTGTAGAAACGCGCGCCGGCGAGGATCCGTTCGGTGAGCACCTGCAGCTGACCGTGCAGAAGCTGGATCGTCGTGTCGATCTCCTCATTGACCGCAGCCCGCTGGGAACGGGCAGAGTCCGAGGTCAGGGACCGCTCCGTCAGCGCCGCGGGGATGAGTGCGGCGTCATCGACGGCGTCGGTCAGGGCGTTTTCGGCTGCGGCACCGCGGTGGTCGAAGGGAGCTCGTTCGGCTGAGGCGAGCGCGAGTTCGAGCCGGGACAGATCCTGTCCGGCGATCTGCTGGAGGGTGCCGATATAGGCGGGCACGAGAGCGTGGCGGGCCCGGATCTCGCCGATGAGCTGGCGCTTGGCTTCGTCGCACAGGGACCGGGCCATGGACAGCTGGTTGAAGCGCAGGACGGTGAGGATGACGAAGAGGACGATGAGAGCGGCGAGTACGCAACCGCCGACGATGAACCAGACCACGGCCATTCCCCTCGTTCCATGTGCTGCGCGAGCATTTCCGACACCTCAGTTTACGCGGGGTTCAGACTCGTCGCGAACAGGTCACCATCCCGACACCGAGGCGACTGAGAGCAGTCACTGAGAAGGGCCGCGACCGGACACCGGCTCTGGCATTCGGCGGTCACCGCAGAGACCGCGGACCGATTTCGGCCAGATGTCGCCGACCTGTCGCCTTCGGGTCATGCGTTCGTCACTCGGCGGGCCTTAGCTGGAAGCCGTGAGAGTAGCGATCATTGCAGAATCCTTCCTCCCCAATATGAATGGGGTCACCCACTCACTCCTGCGGGTCCTCGACCATCTGGCCGACCGCGGCGACGAGGTCCTCGTCATCGCTCCGGGCACGCGCAGGGACGGTCCGAAGGAGGTCGCCGGTGCCCGCATCGTCCGGGTTCCCTCGATCGCCTTGCCGAAGTATCGGCGCATCCGAGTCGCTCCCGGCGGCGTCACCCGCATCCGTCGGCTGCTGCAGCGGTTCGCCCCGGACGTAGTCCATCTGGCCAGTCCGTTCGTCCTCGGTTGGCGCGGCGTCCTCGCCGCCCAGGCGCTCAACCTGCCGACCGTGGCGATCTACCAGACCGAGGTTCCCGCCTATGCCGCCCGGTACGGAATGCACGGCATCGAGGCCATGCTCTGGAACCACGTCCGCAACATCCACCAGCATTCCTCTCTGACGCTGGCCCCATCGTCGTACACGATCGATCAGCTGCAAGGCCTCGGTGTCGCCGAGGTGGCCCTGTGGGCCCGTGGGGTCGATTCCTCCCGCTTCGACCCGGGTCACCGGTCCGAGGCCTGGCGTCGAAGCGTTGCCCCGAATGGGGAGAAGATCATCGGCTTCGTCGGCAGGTTGGCCGCGGAGAAGCAGGTCGAAGACCTTGCCGCGCTCACCGATCTGCCCGGGGCGAAGGTCGTCATCGTCGGTGACGGTCCCTGGCGGACACGTCTGCAGCGGCTGCTGCCGGAGGCTCATTTCACCGGGTTCCTCGGCGGGGATGCCCTGGCTCAGGCTGTGGCGAGCTTCGACCTCATGGTCGCCCCGGGTGAGCTCGAGACCTTCTGCCAGACGATTCAGGAGGCCATGGCCTCCGAGGTGCCGGTCATCGCTCCCGCCCGAGGCGGCCCACTCGACCTCGTCGATTCCTCGCGCACCGGGTGGCTCTACACCCCGAAGGATCTCGGTGCCATGCGAGCGCATGCGGCGGACCTCCTCGGCGACGAGGCGAAACGGCGGGCCTTCGGAGTCGCCGGTCGTGAGCAGGTGCAGGCCAGGAGCTGGAAGAGCGTGTGCTCACAGCTCGTCGGCCATTATTCGCGGGCGATCGAGAATCCTGCTCCACAGGTGCTCGGCCGCGGATTCAGCTCGATGGTCAACTCCGGACTGGAGAATCCTCTGCCCTACTGAGGCGATCGCGCAGGTCAGCATCCGTCCCTTTCGCCGACCGCTCGAATTGCCGCCGCGGTATCACGTCATACGCCGAGCGCTGGACGCTGAGGTGAGCGGTCGGCGCGCGAGCCTTCAGCTGCCGAGCTCAGCCCACGCCAGCAGTCCAGTCGGCGACGGTCGTCACTGTCGCCTGTTTGGGGAACACCTTCTCGGTGAGCACCGTGTGGACTTCGGGGTCGCGGTCGGCGCAGGCGTCGGAGAGCACCGTGAGTTCGAAGTCGAGATCGGCGGCCTGACGCACGGTCGAGAGCACGACTCCGCTCGTGGCGACTCCGGCGAGCACGAGAGACGACGCCCCATAGCCGCGCAGCAGCACCTCGAGATCGCTGCCGGTGAAGGCGCTGATGCGTCGCTTGGTCACAATCGGCTCGCCCTGATGCCGGTCGAGGGTTTCGTGGATGCTTGTCGAGGCATGGGTCTCGTCGACGTCGCCGTGGGCGGCGATCTGCGCGAACGATGCCGTTGCCGCCAGTTCCGGATGCCCCTCCCGCAGCGCCACTCGCACCCAGACGACGGGGATGTCGTGGCTGCGAGCTGCGGCGACGGCGTCACGTGCGCGTTCGAGCACGCCGGTCGAGGCGAAGGCGTCGTCCCCGGCGATGCCGTTTTGGAAGTCCATGGCCAACAGGACTGTGTTCTCGGTGCCGGTCATCATGTCTCCTTCGGTTCGGGCGGGGCTCGTCCCCTCTTCCGCCGAGGTTACTCCTGACTCCAGTTGGTCCGCTGAGTCGAGGCTCAATGCCGACTGAGACCGGAGCGACGGCTAGCAGGGGAGTGCCGTTGTCCGCCGAAGGCGGCATCGATATGATGAGGAGGAAGCAACGTCATGCCCCGGGCTACCGGATAATCCCGGCCTTTGGGAAGACGGCCCCCTGGCGAATGCGGAAGCACCCAGGGGGTGCTTCATATTCAAGAGCTTTCCGTCGACAGCATTGATGACCGTCAACTTGCCTTCCTGCAGAACCGGCTCAATGAATCTGACATCATCGCGCGCGATGTCACGCTGCACCGCCCACGAGATCGCGTCTGCTGACCACAACAACGGTTCGAACGCCATTCCGCCGTGAGTGAAGGCGACACCAGGGTGAATCGCACCCGTCCTCCGCAGACTATCGACCACCCGCTCATCTGCACGGTTGAGTCTCTGATCCCTATTGTTGTCAGCGACGATCCCCCGAACAGCCCCATCTCCGGTACCGCTCGTGAGGTTACGGACGAGCCGGTCGAGACACAGCGCCCTGGCCCTCGCAATGTCGCCCTGAGAACTGCCCGCCAACGGCATCTTCACAGCAATGACATTCCACACCGATTCCTCGGTGATCGTCTCGATCATCTCGACGATGTCACCGCGGTCGAAGTCGCTTCCGCGGAACTTCTTGTTCGTATGCCAGTAAGTTCCGTCGGCCACTTCCACCAATCGCTCGCGAATGGAATCCAAGCGCGCATGAGAGAAGATGACCGCGGCCATCTGATATAACGAGACCTCCGCCGGACCCAACCGCGTTCGAGAAAAGGTGCCCTCCGCCGCGCCTGCCGGCTGCCTCATCGACTCGTCGATGAACGCGATCGGGTTCGGGGCAGCGGCGAGATAGAACCTCTCCAGTGCAGGTGACCGCAGGTTTGGGCTCGACATATCTCCGCTCTCATCCGGCAACGCAGCTCTCCTCGAGCAGCATTGCTCTCATCCGATGATGTGCCGAGCACTCTACGGGGCGGTCCTGACACGACCGACGGAGGCGGTTCAGTCGACGATGCCGCGGGCGTCGAGCGCCCGTCCCGTGTCCTGTGCGTATTTCACCGACCGCAGAATCGCCGGCACCACTCGGGCCTTGATGCTCGAGTCCAGTCCCCTGGCCCGGGCTGCGCGTTCGGCTTCGCCGAGCAGACCGGAGATATGTGAGATCGCCCTGACCATGAGGCTCGCTGTCAGCGCGATCGCCTCGGCGTTCGCGCCGAAGAACCGCAAGGGCGAGACCAGCACCGTGAACGTGTCGAGCAGCTGCGCCACAGACGTCGTCAGGGTGAGGATCAGGGCCGCCTGTACACAGGCGAACACGGTCCCGCCGACAGCCAGCCCCGACTCCATGGACCCGAAGAAGTACTGCAGCCCCATGACGATCGCCACAAGCACCGCCACGTAGATCCATGTGCGCAGGAAGTTCTTCACCCGCAGCCGGGCCGTGAAGCCGAGGACCACGAGGACAGCGAACATCGACCAGTTGATCGCCGCGTCGCGGAAGATGAGCGCGACGATCCCGATGACGGCGATCACCGCCAGCTTCACTCCCGTCGGCACTGCATGCAGCCATCCCCGAGGATGCGCCACCTTCCCGAAGAGCTGCGGTCGGGCCTTGATGCCGGCGTGCTTCCGCCACGTCGTTCCGGTGTCACCGGCACCAACGCCGGTATGACCGGCCCCGACAGGACGTTTCCAACTCATGGCGTATCGCTCATGATGAGATTCCGGTAGGCGGCGACCGCCTCGGCGGGGGCGGCATCGGCCACGATCCGACCGTCGTCGACGACGATCGCGCGCTGGGCGATCTGCGCGAACTCGAGGTCATGGGTGGTGAGGACGATGCGCACCCCGCGCCTGGCCACGAGTTCCTGGAGATGCACGCGCAGCCGCTCCTTGTTGCGCAGGTCGAGCAGGGTCGTCGGCTCGTCGAGGACGAGGATCTGCGGATCCACCGCAAGCACCGCGGCCAGTGCCACGAGCTGACGCTGACCGCCGGAGAGTTCGTAGACGCTGCGTTCAGCCAGGTCGGCGATGCCGAGCTCGTCGAGCACCGCCAGTGCCGCTGCCCGCCGTTCGCGTTTGGGCACGGACTTGCGCAGGGACAGTTCGATGTCCTCGATCGGGGTCGGCATGACCAGCTGCGCGGCCGGATCGGTGAAGACGAAGCCGACCATTGAGCGCACCTTCGCCGCCTGCCGGCGCGGGTCGAAACCATCGACGAGGACCTCTCCGGCGTTCGCGGTGACCAGCCCGTTGAACAGCTGCAGCAGGGTCGACTTCCCCGAGCCGTTGGCACCGATGACGGCGACGACATCCTCGGTGAGGGTGAGATTGACGTCTTGGAGGATCGGGCGCACGACATCGCCGTCGGGTCCGTCGTCGAGGACTCCGACGCCGACGTCGCTCAACCGGATCTCACGTGTCACTTCGCGCCCTGTGCCTGCCCGGCCGACACCGATTCAACGCTGATTCCGCGACGGCGCAGCACATCGGGGAATGCGCGGTGGATGAGCACCGCCACCGAGGCGGCCAGCATGTTCTTCACAATGTCACCGGGCCAGTAGGCGAGGTCCGCGACCGCAGCCACGCCGAGCGGCAGATCGCCGTTGATCGACATGCCGAGGATGCCCAGCGGGTGGTTGAGCAGGAGGCTGCCGCCGAAGCCGCCGAGGAACAGCACCACACCGAGCTTCATTCCGCTGAAGCGGCGCACTGCCCAGCGGGCGATGAGTCCGGCGAGGAGAGCGTAGAGCGCGAAGGAGAGGATGTAGCCGGCGCTCGGGCCTGCGAGGACGCCGATTCCGCCGCGCATTCCCGAGAAGATCGGGAGTCCGACGAGACCGAGGGCGACGTATAGCAGGGTGGCTGCGAATCCGCGCCAGGGTCCGAGCACCATCCCGCACAGGGCGATCGCTAAGGTCTGCAGAGTGATAGGCACACCAAGGGGGCCCACTGGGACAGGAGGCATCATCGCAAAGGCAGCGAGCATCGCAGCGAAGACCGCGACGAGGGCGATATCGCTGCCGGCCGAGCGAGGACGGGTGATCCCTGCCGAGGTGGTGCTGTGGGTCGGTGTCATGAGTACTCCATTGGTCGTGATCCTCCCCGACCAGGATCGGGGACGCCCGAGGCGGCCCCGAGCACCCTCCCACTTTAACTGAACGGTGTTCAGGAGCGGTATTCGGGGTCGCGGTCGAGGCCGCCTCGGCGAGGGTGTCCGCACGTTCACGTGCGCAGTGCCCCTCAACGGTCGCGGAGGATCACTCCCATTCGATCGTGCCCGGAGGCTTCGATGTGACGTCGAGGACGACGCGGTTGATGTCGTCGACCTCGTTGGTGATGCGGTTGGAGATCACGGACAGCACATCGTAGGGGATGCGCGTCCAGTCGGCGGTCATCGCGTCCTCGCTCGAGACCGGGCGCAGCACGACGGGGTGGCCGTAGGTGCGACCGTCTCCCTGGACGCCGACGGAGCGGACATCGGCAAGCAGGACGACCGGGCACTGCCAGATCTCGCCGTCGAGGCCGGCCTTCGTCAGCTCTTCGCGGGCGATCGCGTCGGCCTTGCGCAGGATGTTCAGGCGCTCCTCGGTGACCTCACCGATGATGCGGATGCCGAGCCCCGGTCCGGGGAACGGCTGGCGGGAGACGATGACCTCGGGCACGCCGAGTTCGCGGCCGATGGCGCGGACCTCGTCCTTGAACAGGGCGCGCAGGGGTTCGATGAGCTGGAACTGAATGTCATCGGGCAGGCCGCCGACGTTGTGGTGGCTTTTGATGTTCGCGGTGCCGGATCCGCCGCCGGATTCGACGACGTCGGGGTAGAGGGTGCCCTGGACGAGGAACGCGATGTCTTCGCCTTCACCTTCCTGGGCCTCGAGCACGAGGTCGGCGGCAGCGGTCTCGAAGGTGCGGATGAACTCGCGGCCGATGATCTTGCGCTTCTCCTCCGGGTCGGTGACCCCGGCGAGCTGGGAGAGGAACTGCTCACGCGCATCGACGGTGACCAGGCGGACGCCGATCGAATCAACGTAGTCCTTCTCGACCTGGACGCGTTCGTCCTGGCGCAGCAGACCGTGGTCGACGAACACGCAGGTGAGCTGGTCGCCGATGGCCTTGTGGACGAGCGCTGCGGCCACGGAGGAGTCGACTCCGCCGGACAGACCGCAGATGACCTTCTTGTTGCCGACGCGGGCGCGGATGAGGTCGACCTGCTCGTCGATGACGGATTCGTTCGTCCAGTCGGCTTCGAGGCCGGCGACGTTGTAGAGGAAGTTCTCGAGGATTTTCTGCCCGTTCTCCGAGTGGAGAACCTCGGGGTGCCACTGCACGCCGGCGAACCTCTTCGCCGCGCATTCGAAGGCCGCGACGGGAGTGTCGGGGGTGGAGGCGAGGACGTCGAAGCCGTCGGGCGCCTCGGCGACGGAGTCCCCGTGGGACATCCAGACCTTGTAGTTCTCAGGGGTCTCGGCGAGCAGCGAGCCGGTCTGGGACACGGAGACCGGGGTCGATCCGTATTCGCGCTTGTCCGTCTTCGCCACGCGACCGCCGAGGGCAGTCGACATGAGCTGGAAGCCGTAGCAGATGCCCATGGTCGGGATGCCGAGGTCGAACACGGAGGTGTCGAAGCTCGGGGCGCCGGCGTCGTTGACGCTCGAGGGTCCGCCGGAGAGCACGATGGCCACGGGGTTCTTCGCGGCGAATTCGGACGCCGGGGCGTCGTGGGCGATGATCTCCGAGTACAGGCCGGCTTCGCGGATGCGGCGCGCGATGAGCTGGGCGTACTGGGCGCCGAAATCGACGACGAGGACGGGGGGCACCTGCGTGCTCTGGGATTGCGTCATGATCCAATTCTAAGCGTCGGCGACCGGACGCCCGAATTCGGGTCGTGCTCCCTTCGCAGGGCGGATGCGCACGTGTCGGTGGGCCGCCTCGGTGAAGGTGGACCGGGCCGGTTCCGCCGCCGCGGTTGACCACGTGTCGGTGGGCCGCCTCGGTGAAGGTGGACCGGGCCGGTTCCGCCGCCGCGGTTGACCACGTGTCGGTGGGCCGCCTCGGCGAGGGTGGGGTCCCTTTCAGGACTTGGGGGCGACCACGACGGCGGCTTCGAGTTCGGCGTCGACCTGACGGTGGATGCGGCGCTCGAGGATGAACGACATCACGGGCACGACGCCGGCCAGGGCGAGGATGAGGTAGCGGCCGAGCGTCCAGCGCATCTGCTGGTTGAGCCAGAAGCAGCCGATGAGGTAGACCACGTAGCACCAGCCGTGGCAGATCGCGATGGCCGCGGCGAGGTTGAAGCCGCCGAAGTTCAGGGCAGTCTCGGCGTCCGCGGCGATGAGGTACTTGTAGATCATCTCAACCGTGAGGATGAGCAGCATCGTACCGGTGATCAGCGCCATCACGCGGTAGAACTTCAGCGCATTGCGGGCTGAGGTGAAGCGTTTGACGCTCCACACGTTGTTCTCGTCGAAGTCGGGGCGGGAGTCCAAGGACTCGTGTTCTTCGCTCACGCTCAGTTTCCTCCGGTCGTGCGGGTGTCAGTGTTTCGGGCTTCGGCGTTCCTGCTTCGCCGCTTGCCCGGCTTGGTGCCTCCGTGGCGGTGGGCCGGCAGTCCGGTGAGTCCGGACATCACCTCGGGGTCGATGGTCGCGTCGCCCGCGGGCTTGACGACAACATACTCGACGCTCTTCTCCGAATCCTGGGAGTCCTCGCCGAGGCGGCGCCGGAGGTAATCATCGCGCAGCAGCTGGAACCACATGTAGAGGGCCATGGCCGCGAAGATGATCCATTCGAGGGCGTAGACCGCCGACTGCAGATCGAATCCGCCCTCGTCGCGGGTCGTCGTGGTCGGAACCTGCTCGAGGCCGTCGGTGCCCACCGAGGAGGCGGCACCGGTGGCCTCCTCCGGGATGAGGAATCCGGAGTAGGTGAGCAGGTCGGGGAACAGGTTGATGATCTGCGAGGTCGAGACCGTGCGCACCTGCCCCTCGGGCAGATCATTGCCCTCGACGGGGCCTTCGATGGGTCCGATGCGCGCGGTCAGTTCGACCTGACCGTCCCGGGCCTCCGAGGCCATCGCCGTATCCTCGTCGGTGGTGAAACCGCGGACGACGGGGATCGCAATCGTCTTCTCGTCGGCGTTCGCGGCCTCGACGCCTTCACCGAGGTGGCCGCCGTCCGGGGCGAACATCGTCACGACCCAATACCCGGTATCGCCGTCCTGGACGCGGCCGGGAATCACGATCTGAGCATCGGGGATCCAGTGTCCTGACAGGCTGACCCGCTGGTCGGCGAGTATGCCGGGCATCGGGGCCTGGGCATCCATGACGTCGTTGAAGTCCTTGAGCTCATCGACTCCGGAGGACGCAGCGACGTCGTTCTTGTGCTGGGCCCGGTCGACCTGCCACGCGGAGAGTCCGACGAAGCAGGTGACGAGCACCAGGACGAGGAGCAGGGACCCCAGCCATTTGGGAGTCAGTGCCAGGCGGAACAGTTCAGACCACCGAACCAGTCTGGTAGGGCGAGACGGTGACGTCGACGCGTTGGAATTCCTTGAGGTCGAGGTAGCCCGTGGTGGCCAGTGCCCGACGCAGAGCGCCGGCGAGGTTGAGTTCGCCGATCGCGGTGCGGCCGGGGCCGAAGAGCACCTGCTCGAGGCTGCCGACGGTGCCGAGTTCCACACGGTGTCCGCGCGGCAGATCCGGGTGATGAGCTTCGGCGCCCCAGTGCATTCCGCGGCCTGGTGCTTCGGTCGACCGGGCCAGGGCGGTGCCGAGCATGACGGCGTCGGCGCCGACCCCGAAGGCCTTGACGATGTCGCCGCTGGTGCCGAGTCCGCCATCGGCGATGACATGGACGTAGCGGCCGCCGGATTCGTCCATATAGTCCCGCCGGGCCGCGTGGACGTCAGCGACGGCCGTGGCCATCGGGGCGTGGATGCCCAGAGTCTTGCGGGTCGTGGCCGCCGCTCCCCCGCCGAAGCCGACGAGGACGCCGGCGGCACCGGTGCGCATGAGATGCAGGGCCGCGGTGTAGGTGGCGGCTCCGCCGACGATGACGGGCACATCGAGTTCGTAGATGAACTGCTTGAGGTTGAGCGGTTCGGTGTGGGTCGAGACGTGCTCGGCCGAGACCGTGGTGCCGCGGATGACGAAGATGTCGACTCCGGCATCGACGACCGTCTTGTAGAACTCCTGTGTCCGCTGCGGGGTCAGGGCACCGGCGACGGTGACTCCGGCTTCGCGGATCTGCTCGAGGCGAGCGGTGATGAGTTCGGCCTGGATGGGTGCGGAGTAGAGCTCCTGCATCCGGGAGGTCGCCATCTCGGCCGGCAGCTGGGCGATTTCGGCCAGCTGCGGTGTGGGGTCCTCGTACCGGGTCCACAGACCTTCGAGGTCGAGGACGCCGAGTCCGCCGAATCGGCCGAGCGCGATGACGGTCTCCGGGGACATGGCCGAGTCCATGGGGGCGCCGATGAAGGGCAGCTCGAACTGGTAGGCGTCGATCTGCCAGTTCAGGGACACGTCTTCGGGATCACGGGTGCGCCGAGCGGGGACGATGGCGATGTCGTCGAGCGAATAGGCGCGACGGCCGCGCTTGCCTCTGCCGATTTCGATTTCAGAACTCACCCCAACAGCCTATCCCACCACTCTTGGCACAAGGTCTCAGCCCACTATGAGGAACAGCGCATCTCCCCTCCCAGGACTACCCGACGGCGGCCCAGCAACCTGGCGCCAGGTTGCTGGGCCGCCGTCGGGTAGCAATTAAGGGGTGGTGAGGTGGGACTCGACCGCTTTCGACGTGGCGGCGGCGAAGGCGCGGACGTGGGGTAAGTGCGCGTCTTTGTCGCGGACGTGCATGACGACTCGGCGCTGTGGGACGGGGTCGGTGAGGTCGACAGCGACGAGGCCGGGCGGCAGCTGCAGAGTCGAGAGCCGCGGGAGGACCGTGATGCCCATGCCTGAGGCGACGAGAGCCAAAGCCGCGAAGTCGTCCTCGCAGGCAGCGAAGCTCTTGCGTTCGTATCCGGCCGCGGCACACGCATGGTCGACGACCTTGCTCGAGGGCCCGGCCCACATGTCGTAGTCGACCCAGTGCTCGTCCTCGAGGTCGATGAACGGCACGGACTCACGGCCCGCGAACCGGTGCCCCTCGGGGACGACCACCCGATAGTCGTCGTCGAAGAGCGGGATGCGCGTCATCTCCGGCAGATGGTTCTCCCCGTCCTGCGGAGCCTCGGCGCGGATCTCGATGAGGCAGTGCCCGCGCCGGTTCTTCGCCGGCTCATTGAGCTGGATGTCGAAACGCAGATCCGGATGATCCTGGGCCACAGCATCGATGATGCCCGGCAGCAGGCGCGCATTGAACGAAGTGAACGCCGCGATCCGCAGCCGGGGCCTGCTGACGCTGCGGAAGCCTTCGACCAAATCGTCGAGGCGGCCGACCGCAGTGAAGACCTCCGCCGAATCATCGGCCAGACGCCGGCCGAGCTCGGTGATCTCGATGCCGCGGCCCGACCGCCGGTAGAGCGGCGCCCCGACGGCCTTCTGCAGGGTGGTGATGTGCTGACTGACGGTCGCCGGTGTGTAGTTGAGGTTCTTCGCCGCGGCGACCACGGAACCGGTGGCCGCGACGGCCCGCCAGACCCGCAGACGATTGAGATCCCACATGCCCTCAAGAGTAGCCGCTGAGCGCACATAAAATCGTTAGGCATCACCTGATGATCATTCATGATCAATTGCTTTTCCCGATTGATGGGTTCCGGCAGAATGGTGTTCGTTCCCGATGCCATCGAACGATGCCCCGACTCCCCCGTGCACCATCCCCGCTGACCGTTCCCATCACCCCGAAGGAGTGCCGTGACCGGACCCGAGATCCTCACCATCACCGGAGCCGCGGCCGCGCTTGCCGTCACCCCCGGACCCGAGACGATCCTGACGATCCGCCTGTCCTCGCTGCGCCGCAAGGCCGGACTCGTCTATGCACTCGGAACGGCCACGGGCACCGTGATCTGGATGGTCCTCGCGCTCACCGGCGTCTCCGCACTGCTCACCGTCTACCCGGCCGCAGTCCAAGTCCTCAAGATCGGCGGCGGCCTCTACCTGTGCCTCCTCGGCGTCCTCGCCGGTCGGCAGGCGCTTCGTCTCCGTCGGGATCTGAAGGCCGCCGAGGCGACCGACCGCCCCACCGCGAACGCCATCCCGTCCGCGTCGACCGGCCCCGACTCCCCCGACGGGCCCGTGACCGAGATCGCTCACGTCATGGAGTCGACCTCGCGGGGCCACTTGCGCTCGTTCGTGTCCTATCGCCGCGGCATCATCTCGTCGCTGTCCAACCCGAAGGTCGGCCTGTTCTTCCTCGCGATCCTGCCGACCCTCGTCCCCGCTTCCCCGACGGGCATCGACTACACCGTGCTCGTCGCCCTGATCCTGGGCGTGCTCCTGTCCTACCAGCTCGTCCTCGCGTGCCTGGCCAGCCTCGCGGCGTCGGCGATGGCCCACCGCAGCGCCGACTTCTTCATCGAGGCCGCCTCGACGCTCATCCTGCTCATCATCGGCATCGCCGTCATCGCGATCCCCATCTGAAGCGCGATTGCCCGGAACATAGGAGAGGGGCGGGGCACCGAGGTCGATCCTCGGCTGCCCCGCCCCTTCGAATCGGTGGGCAGACCCTCACTCAGCTCTCATTCGCCGAGGAGGCTCCCCCGTTTCCGCTGCCACTGCCACTGCCACTGCCGTGAGTGTGCGTTCCGGATCCCGGGGTACCGCTGTCCACGGCGTCGGGATTCGTCTTCTCGGCCGCCTCGGCGAGGTCGACCTTGTCGAGCATCTTCGCGGCCGCCTCACGTCCGCCCAGGCCGAAGGCCAGAGCGGCAGCCGCCGCACCGCCGATGACGACGGCACCGAAGGCGAGGTTGATGATCGAATCGGCCAGGCCCATATAGCGCAGGCCCATGGCGATGAACAGGGCGATCGCCGAGTAGCGCAGCACCTTGCTGGCCAGGTTGTTCGTGATGAACTTGCCGATGATCGCGGCAATGAGGAATCCTGCGGCGATGATCGCAGCGCCGAAGAGCACGCTGCCGCCGAGGTCGAGGATCTCGTTGAGGATGTTCGTGATCTCGGGGAATCCGAGCATCCGGGCGGCCATGATCGCGAAGAAGATCATGATCGCCACCTGTACGAGGCGGGTGATCACGTTGGAGGCGCTGGTGCCTTCGGGCACGATCCCGATCTCGTTGATAGCCCTGTCGGTGCCGATGCCCTGGAGGATCTGTTCGAGCAGATTGCCGAGGAACTTGGCGATGACGAAGCCGATGGCCAGCAGGATGCCGGCGGCGATGATGAGCGGGATCGCGTTGAGGAAGATCTGGAGCATCTGCTGGGCAGGCTCCGAGATCGCCTTGATGCCGAGGACCTGCAGCGCCGAAATCGCAACGACGATGATGATGATTCCGAACACCAGGTTGCCGATGAGGTTCGAGATCTTCGCGTTCGCCTCCGCGTTCGGGTTCGGTGCGTGACCGGGGTGTCCGCCTTGCGGCGGCATGCCCTGTTGACCTTGCGGCGGCATGCCTTGCTGACCCTGTGCGGCGTACTGCTGAGTGGCGTCGGGATGCGGTTGAGCATTTCCGGCGCCCTCGGCCATTCCGGTGGCTTTGTCGCCGAGCGAGCGGAACTTCGACGTCAGCTTCGTCAGATCCACAGCGTTGAGAGCGGTCTGGACGAGCTGTTTGGCGATCTTCGCGAAGACATAGCCGATGAAGAAGATGAATCCCGCGCCGATGATATTGGGCAGGAACCCGAAGATTCCATCGAGCAGACCCTGCAGCGGAGTCAGCACCTGATCGAGGTTGAACAGCTGGAGTACGGCGATGAGTCCGAGCAGCCAGATGACGAGACCGGCGATCTGCCCGACCGACTTTCCGATCTGCTGACCATTGCTTCCATCGCGTTGAAGTGCGGGAACCTTGGTGACGAGTTTGCCGATCGCCCATTTGACGATGGCGGCGAGAATCCAGGTGACAATGAGAATGACGATTGCCAGTCCGACTTTCGTCAGGACCGACCAGATATCCAGATCTTGCATGTCGCTTATCTCCTTCGAACTCAGCGAATCGGCAAGTTTCATTTTCTCTTGCTGATTTTGAGTCTATTCTCAGCGAACACTGAGAACAAGGGTCCAGCGACTGATAGCCGTTGATTGAAACCACAGCTGTCGATGGATCTCGATCGGTTACATATGCAGATCTCGATCGCTCAACAGAATCTTCACAAACTCATCACAATTGCATATCGCGTCAGAATTCCAGCGGCAGATTGTCGATGAGGTGAGTCCCACCGACCGTCGCGGAGACGAGCAGCAGAGCCGGTCCCGTGAAGGCCGGTGGGCACGGCCGCAGGGTCGCGGCCTCGACGAGACTGCAGTAGACGATCTCGAGATCCCCACGTTCAGCAGCCGGCTCCAGCTCGGCGAGCGCGGCCGCCTCGACGGCAGCGGGCAAGCCAGCAGAAACACCACTGGTGCCGGCCCCAGAGCCAGAACCGCCACCGATGCCGGACTCCGCCGCCCCACGGCCTCGCTCGGCCACCTCGGAGGCGGCGGTGAGAGCCCGTGGAATCGCCAGAGCACGGGCACGGTCGTCCGGCGCCAGGTAGGAGTTGCGGCTCGACATGGCCAGCCCGTCGGCGTCCCGGACGACGGGTAGGCCGATGAGTTCGATATCGAAGTTGAGGTCGGCGATCATGCGTTTGACCAGGACGAACTGTTGGATGTCCTTGAGTCCGAATACCGTGACGTCGGGGGCGATGAGGGTGAAGAGCTTCGCCACGACAGTGAGCACGCCGTCGAAGTGCCCAGGCCTGGCCGCGCCTTCGAACACGGCCCCCATGCGCCCGGCGACGACCCGCACTTCGGGTGCGGACGGGTACATCTCGGCCAGCGCCGGGGCGAAGACGAAGTCGACTCCGGCCTCTTCGCACTTCCTCAGATCCTCTTCGATCGGCCGCGGGTACTGGACGAAGTCCTCGTCGGCACCGAACTGGAGAGGATTGACGAAGATCGAGGCCACGACGAGATCAGACTCTGCGCGGGCACGCGTCATCAGTGCCTGATGCCCGGAGTGCAGGGCGCCCATCGTCGGGACGAGACCGACGCGGCCGGACTGTTCGGCTCGCCACCGGCGCAGTGCCTGGATGCCTCCGACCTCCATCAGTCGAAGCTCCTCTCGGGCTCGGGGAAGACCCCGGACTTCACTTCGTCGACATAGGTGCCGACCGCCTCGGTGAGCACGGAATGCAGGTCTGCGTAGCGCTTGACGAAGCGCGGGGCCTTCCCCGTACGCAGGCCCGCCATGTCCTGCCATACGAGGACCTGGGCGTCGCAGTCCGCACCGGCGCCGATCCCGACGGTGGGGATCGTCAATTCGGCAGTGACCTGGCCGGCCAGCCCGGAGGGCACCATCTCCATGACCACGGAGAAGGCTCCGGCCTCGGCCACGGCGCGGGCATCGTCGAGCAGGGCGCCGCCGGCGTCGCCGCGGCCCTGGACCTTGTAGCCGCCGAGGTTGTGCTCCGCCTGCGGGGTGAAGCCGATGTGCGCCATGACCGGGATGCCCGCCATCGTAATCGCCTTGATCCGCGAGGCCATCCGCGCCCCGCCTTCGAGTTTGACCGCGTGGACTTCGGCTTCCTTCATGAACCGCACGGCCGTGGCCACGGCCTGCTCGTCGGAGATCTCGTAGCTGCCGAAGGGCAGGTCGGCGACGATGAGGGCCCGGCTCGTCGCTGAGGCGACTGCTCGGGCCAGCGGGATGAGTTCGTCGACTGTGACCGGCAGGGTGGTCGCGTGGCCATAGACGTTGTTCGCCGCGGAGTCGCCGATGAGCAGGGCCTCGACCCCGGCCTGTTCGAACAGGGCCGCCGTGTACTGGTCGTAGCTGGTCAGCATCGCCCATCGCCGACCTTCTGCCTTGGCTTTGATGAGATCGAGGGTCCGGATTCGCCGAGGCGGCGCTGCCGGTGCGGACACCGGACCGCCGTACGGGGCGGGTTGTTCCGCCGAGGCGGCCCCCGCCGTCGCGTCGGGGCCGGCCGTCGCGCCGGGGCCGGCCGGGGCCTTGTCACCGGCAGAAGCGTTGCCCGCGATGCCGGTGGTGGAGGGGGAGGTGAACTGGTTCGAGTGTGCCGCTTCGGGCATGAGAATCCTTCAGATATGCGATGTCGTCGGTGCCGGCGCGGGCGGGGCGAGACCGACGCTTCGGTCCGAAGCCTCGGTGACTCTCACGGGGGCGCCCACCGCAGTGCGCATCGACTCGGATTGCGAGCCAGACCACAGCCTATTGCATCCCCCGGCGCAGAGCCATCGCCCGCGAGTTGCACATTGCCCGCCCACAGGATTAAGCTCAAATCTGCGCAAAGAAATAAACGCACAATTGCGCAAAAGATTTCGGGCGGCTCTCACCACGTGCGAGGCACTTCAGGCACGGGTCCCGCCCACCGAGCGAAGGACGATGATGACCACAACAGCTTCGATCGAACTCACCCTCAAGGACATCTCTGCCTCGGGAGCGAACGACGAAATGTGCTCGACGGACCTGCTCGATGCCCCGTGGGATGTCGACGACCGTCCCGGCTACGGTCCCGGTTCCTCGATGGCCGACCCGATTCCGGTCGCCGCCCCACGTCAGGGCGATATCCCCGAGGAGTACAAGCAGGCCGCGCCTGAAGAGCTCGATACCCGCATCCGCGCCGCCAAGGCCATCCTCGGCGATCGTGTCGTCATGCTCGGCCACCACTACCAGCGGGTCGAGGTCGTCGAACACGCCGACTACATCGGCGACTCGTTCATGCTCGCCCAGGCCGCCCAGAACCATCCGGAGGCCGAGGCCATCGTCTTCTGCGGCGTCCACTTCATGGCCGAGACCGCCGATCTGCTGTCGAAGCCGGAGCAGTCGGTCATCCTGCCCAACCTCGCCGCCGGCTGTTCGATGGCCGATATGGCCAGCATCGACCAGGTCGAGGACTGCTGGGAGCAGCTCGCCGAGGTCTTCGGCGCCGAACCCGATGCCGACGGTCGCGTCCCGGTCATCCCCGTCACCTACATGAACTCCTCGGCTGCGATCAAGGGCTTCTGCGGCCGCAACGGCGGAATCGTGTGCACCTCGTCGAACGCCGAGGTGGTTCTGGAATGGGCGTTCGAACGCGGGCAGCGGGTCCTGTTCTTCCCCGATCAGCATCTGGGCCGCAACACCGCGGTCAACATGGGCATCGGTCTGGGCGAGATGCCGCTGTGGAATCCCGCCAGGCCGCTGGGCAACAACGACGAACAGACTCTGCGTGAGGCCCGCGTCATCCTGTGGCAGGGATTCTGCTCCGTGCACAAGCGCTTCACCCCCGCCCAGATCGACAAAGCCCGCGCGGATCATCCGGACGTGCGCGTCATCGTCCACCCCGAATGCCCGCGTGAGACCGTCGAGGCCGCCGATGAGGCCGGATCGACCGCGTACATCACGAAGGCCATCGAACAGGCGACCGAACCGACGACGTTCGCCATCGGCACCGAGATCAATCTGGTCCAGAGGCTGGCCGCCGAACACCCTCAGCACGAGATCTTCTGCCTCGACCCCGTCATCTGCCCGTGCTCGACGATGTACCGCATCCACCCCGGCTACATCGCCTGGGTCCTCGAATCGCTCATCGACGGACAGGTCGTCAATCAGATCTCCGTCGACGCCGAGGTGGCCGATCCTGCCCGCATGTCCCTGGAGCGGATGCTCGCCGCGAAGCCGCGGATCTGATGAGCCGCGTCATCGTCGCAGGCTCCGGCATCGCGGGGCTGACCGCGGCACTGCGCCTGTCCGGCCGTCACACAGTCACGCTCGTGACGAAGGGCCGCCTCGGCGAATCGAACACCGAATGGGCGCAGGGCGGCATCGCCGGTGTCATCGGCCCCGACGACACGGTCGATTCCCATATCGCCGATACGCTCACCGCTGGTGCCGGACACTGTGACCCGGAAGCCGTGCGTGCCCTCTGCGAAGCCGGTGGGGACGCGATCGTCTCCCTCGCCGAGGCGGGGGTGGATTTCGACACCGATCCGACCGGAACCTGGGCCAGGGGTTTGGAAGGGGCGCATTCCTATCCGCGCATCTTCCATTCCGGAGGCGATGCGACCGGTCGGGCGATCAGCACCGCCCTGGCGCAGAAGCTGCGTACCGAAGTCGCCGCAGGACGAGTCACCCTCCTCGAGGACACGATGCTCGTCGACATCCTCACCAGCGACGACGATCGCCGCCCCACTCGAGCCACCGGAGTCGCCACAGCCACCGGAGTCAACGTGCTCCGCGACGGCCGCGCCGAGACCCTGACTGCCGATGCGATCGTGCTCGCCACCGGCGGTGCCGGGCAGCTCTTCGCACACACGACGAACCCGGCGGCTGCCACCGGAGACGGTTTGGCCGCTGCCATTCGCGCCGGTGCTAAGGTCTCCGATCTCGAGTTCTTCCAGTTCCATCCCACCGCCCTTCCAGGTCCCGGTTTCCTCATCTCCGAGGCCGTCCGCGGGGCCGGCGCTCTCATCCTCGACGAGCACGGCCACCGGTTCATGACTGACATCGATGATCGTGCCGAGCTCGCTTCTCGTGATGTCGTCGCACTCGCCCTGCACCGTCGCCAGGCGGTTCAGGACGGTCGTCCGTGCTTCCTCGATGCGCGGGCCGTCCCGGATGTGCAGGCGACGTTCCCGAGCATCACCGCCGGTCTGGCCGCTCACGGTCTCGATCTGTCCCGGGACCTCATCCCCGTCACTCCCGCCGCCCACTACTTCATGGGCGGGGTGACCACGGATCGCGATGGTCGCACGAGCATCCACGGAGTCTTCGCGGTCGGCGAGGTCGCGTGCACCGGAGTGCACGGAGCCAATCGGTTGGCCTCGAACTCTCTGCTCGAGGGCGCGGTCTTCGCCGCCCGCGCAGCCGCGGCGATCGACGCACTGCCGGTCAACAGAGACCATGAACTCCCACTCCCCCAGTCCCGTTCACTCCACCAGACGGCGCTGACACGAACCGAGCTGCAGGACCTGACCTGGGCTCATCTGGGTGTGGAGCGTACGGCCGCAGGTCTACGGACCCTGCTCGACCGCCTCGGCGACGGTGCCCGCAACGACGGTGACCGCAACGACGGTGTCCGCGGCGACGGCACCCGCGACGCCCACCGAACCACCACCCCAGCTGCGGCCCTAGCCGACGCACTCGAGACCGCGAATCTCGCCCTCATCGCCGAACATATGGCTCGGCATGCTCTGGCCCGCGAGCACAGCCTCGGCGCGCATACCCGCACGGATACGACACTCACGTCGTCGACGACGGCGCCGTCCACCGCCACTTCGCCCACCGCTCTGCTTCAGGAGGCCACCGCATGCTGACCGCTTCAACCATCGATTCCGCACTGCGCACAGCCCTCGACGAAGACGCTCCCTGGGGCGATATCACCGGCGAAGCCTTCATCCCCGCCACCGCCTCGGCGAAGGCCGAACTGCGTGCTCGCGAAGACGGAGTGCTCGCCGGAATCGAAGTCTTCGCCCGTGCCTTCACACTCGTCGACCAGAGTGTCGCGGTCGACCTCGCCGCCGCCGATAGAGACTCTTTCACCGCTGGTCAGGTGCTCGCCACGGTCGCCGGTCCCGCTCGGGCGGTGCTGCAGGCCGAACGGATCGCGTTGAACTTCTGCCAGCGCATGAGCGGAATCGCCACCCAGACCCGTGCCTATGTCGATGCCGCCGCGGGGCGGGCGCGCATCGTCGACACCCGCAAGACCACCCCCGGTCTGCGCGCGTTCGAGAAGCACGCCGTCGTCTGCGGCGGCGGACACAACCACCGTTTCGGGCTCTCCGACGCGGTCATGGCCAAGGACAATCACCTCGCCGTGCTCACCGGTGCCGGGCTCAGCGTCGCCGAGGCGATCCGCACCGCGCGTGCCCGTCTGCCGCATACAACGATGATCGAGGTCGAGGTCGACCGGCTCGACCAGGTGCCCGCGGTGCTCGACGGCGGCGCCGATAACATCATGCTCGACAACTTCACCCCGGCTCAGCTGCGCGAAGGCGTCGAACTCGTGGGCGGCCGCGCCGTCGTCGAAGCCAGTGGCAACGTCACCCTGGAGACGATCCCGGAGATCGCCGCCACCGGCGTCGACGTCATCTCATCCGGCGCGCTGACCCACAGCGTCCGCGCGATCGACCTCGGTCTCGACCTGAGCCTCGAGGCCTGAGATGGCCGGGCGCCTCTACCTCGACACCGCGGCCGCGGCCCCCGTGCGCAGGGAGGCCCTCGAAGCCGCGTGGCCGTATCTGGCCGGGTCGTTCGGCAATCCGTCGAGCCACCACGAATTCGGGCGCGGACCCGCCGAAGCCCTCGCCGATGCCCGTGCTCGCGTGGCGAAGGTGCTTGGCATGCGCGCCACGGACATCACGTTCACCAGCGGCGGCACCGAGGCGGACAACCTCGCGATCATCGGCATGGCACTCGGCGCTCAGACTCAGGATCGGACTCAGAGTCGGGCTCAGTCCGAGGGTCGGGACGGGACCGCGGTGCCGCCTCGGCGACATATCGTCACCTCCCCCATCGAACACGAAGCGGTGCTCGCCTCGGTGGAGTTCCTGGCCCGCGTCCACGGATTCACCGTCACCGAGGCGGCCCCGACCTCCGATGGGACCGTGACCCCCGAAGCCCTCACGGCGGCGATCCGGGCCGACACCGTGCTTGTGAGCCTGGGTTACGCGAACAATGAGATCGGCACCGTTGCCGACATTCCGACCCTGGCCGGAATCGCCCATGAGGCCGGTGCTCTCTTCCACACGGACGCCGTGCAGGCGGCCGGGTGGCTGCCGCTGATCGGGTTGGGTGTCGATGCGCTCAGCCTGGCCGGGCACAAGGTCGGGGCGCCGAAGGGCATCGGTGTGGCCGCGATCCGCGCCCGCGTCCCTGTCGAACCCCTCATCCACGGCGGCGGTCAGGAGTCGGGCCGACGATCGGGCACGGAGAACGTGGCTTTGGCCGTCGCGTTCGCCACGGCACTCGAACTCGCCGAGGCGGAGCGGCATGAGGCCGCCGATCGTGTCCGGGCCATCCGCGATGAGTTCATCTCCATAGTGCTCAACCATGTCCCCGGGTCGTTTCTGACGGGCGCGGCGGGCACGGCCGGCCCTGATGGCCGGGCGACTCGGACTCCGAATCACGCGTCGTTCTGCTTCTCGACCACCTCCGGCGAGGCGGTGCTGCTCGAGCTCGAACGCCTCGGGGTGACGGCCTCGAGCGGTTCGGCCTGTGCGGTCGGCTCCGATGAGCCCTCCCATGTGCTCACGGCCTTAGGGGTCGCGCCCGAGGTCGCGCAGACGAGTGTGCGCTTCACCTTCCCTTCCTCGATCACCCCCGACCAGGGACGAGCGGCCGCCCGTGCCGTCATCAGCGCTGCCGAGAGCCTCGCCTCGTCCTTTACGTGAACGGCGTCTCACACCCGAATTGATTTTGATCACCTTCACGCTCACCAGGTGGGATAGCCCTATCTTTCTCTGTATTTTGGGGCGAGACTGAAAGAGAGGCATTCGTATCAGGATGTGAGGGGGCCGCCATGGATCTTTTGATTCTGTTCATGATCGCAGTGATGTTTGCGACCGTTGTGTTCTTCATCGGTCGGTTCGCCTGCCCGAAGCACGACCGAGTGCCCCTCATCGAGGTCGATCACGTGCTTCTGTGGACGACTCTGCGCCGCGGCTGGCATGCTCTCGGATCCTTCGGTCCGCTCACTCATTACCCGGATGATCCTTCTGGAGCGTCTCGCGCCTGAGACTGCGTCGCCTCGATCGGTCCGAACCTCCGTCGTCTCCGTAGGACCGATCCTGCCTGACGATCGCCACGGTCGGGCCGCTCACCGGAGTGGTTAGAGTGGCACCCATGCCTTCCTCTGCACAGCCGCACCGGAACCCATCGAGTGAGACCGCCGCGCTCATCTTCGCGGTCACCTCGATCCTCGTCTTCCTCGGGGTCTGCGTCTGGTTCTGGGTGCAGGCACCCGAAAATGTTGCCACCCATTTCGACTCCGGTGGTCAGCCCGATGACTGGACATCGAAGACGGGCCTCCTGTGGATCTTCCTGCCCATAGGCGTCGGCCTGCCCGCTGTCATGTCGATCCGCCCGCTGTTCGAGAAGCTGCCGGTCACGCTCATCAATGCCCCGCACAGGGAGTACTGGCTCGAGCGCGGCGAGAAGACCTACCTCGTCGGCTGCCTCATCGAGCTCCTGCGCATCACAGCGGGACTCACCGCACTGCTCGTCGCGGCAATCCTCGTCATCATCGCCGAGGCAGCGCGTTCGGCGACAATGTCGGAATGGCTGACTTTCGTGCCGACGGCCATCTTCCTCGTCGCCACGGGGCTCGCCGTCTGGCGTTTCTACCGCAGGCTCACCCCACCGAGGTGACCGCACGGTCTATGCCGACCGCAGAGGCGGGGACGCTTCCGCTCACCCCACCGAGGTGATCGACTCAAGGTCAGGGCCGCCTCGGCGAGGGGGATCCGATGGTCCCTGGGATCAGACGGTGACTTCCTGAGGCAGGAACACGGACACGTCCCAGTTCTGCATGGCGTGTGCTGAGGCCCAGAAGTGGAGTTCGAAGACGCAGGCCTGCTCGAAGGCGGCGCGCATGCGGGCGGCTTCTTCGCTCGGTGCCTTCGCGAGTTCCTGTTCGAGGATCTGCACGGCGTGGTGGGTCGATTCGTCGAAGTCGGGTGAGTCGTAGGTCTGCACCCATGTGCGGTAGGGGTGGTCGTCGGCCATCTGCCCGGCCCGGTCGACAAGCACCTTGCCCATATGGGCGTACACCCAGAAGCAGGGCAGCACTGAGGCGACGCCTTCGCCGTAGGATCGGCTGGCGGCCGTGGCGACGAGGAAGGACACGTAACCCAGCGTCGTCGGGGAGGCCTTGAAACGGGAGCCTTCCGCGGTGAGCTCTTCCAGCGCCGAGGCGAGTCGGGCGTCGGCGAGCAGCTCTCCGTGCATCTCCTCTTCGACGGTGATCGCCTCGGCGGCGGATCCGGCCCAGAACCGGGATTCGTCACGGTCGACGGTCTTCGCGGCCAGGAACGACATGGCCTTGGCGTATCCGTTGAGGTAGAGGCTGTCCTGCGAGATGTAGTTGACGAAGGCCTTCGGATCGAGGCTGCCGTCGGCGAGCTGGGCGAGGAACGGCAGCTCTTCGATCTGCTTGACGATGGGGCGGACACGGTCCCACAGCTGGGTGGTCAATGGGCCGGCGGTAAAGGTGACGGTCATGGGAACTCCTTTGTGCTCGTGTGACGTGGTGGTTCGTATGACGTGGTGGATCGAGTGAGTCGGCGGTTCGGGTGACGTGGTGGTCTGGCGGGATGGATATGTCAGGCGGGTCGACCGCGGACGATGTCGACCTGGTGGTCGACGGGTCCGTGGGCGCCCTCCGGATTGAGGCTCAGCTGCCAGTCCGCGGCCGAGGTGAGAGCGCGAGCAAGATAATCGAGGGCATTGCCGACGGCCTCGCCGAGGATGTCCGACCCGATCTCTGTGTGTTCGCGGCCGAGGACGGCCACCTCGGCGGTGATCGCGGCTGACAGAGTGCACCCGGTTCCGTGCGTGTTCATCGTCGTCACGCGGGGGTGGGTGAACTCGCAAACCTGGCCATCGGCGGTGGCGAGGATGTCGATGACTTCGTCATCGCTGCCGTGCCCGCCCTTGAGCAGGACCGCTCCGGGGCCGCGTTCGAGCAGGCGCCGTGCCTGGTCACGCATGGCTTCAGTCGTCTGCGCTTCGGGTTCGTCGTCGGAGATCAGCAGGGCCGCCTCGGGGAGGTTGGGGGTGATGAGGTCGGCGACGGGCAGCAGGTGGGTGCGTACGGCGTCGACGGCATCGGTCTCGAGGAGGCGGTGGCCGGAGGTCGCGATCATCACCGGGTCGACGGTATAGAAGCCGAGCCGGCCTTCGGCGGCGCGATCGACGACGAGTTCGACGAGGTCACGGCTGCCGAGCATCCCCGATTTCGTCGCATCGACGGGCAGGTCGCCGAGCACGGAGTCGAACTGATCGGCGACGAATTCGACGTCGATCGGATAGACGCGGGACACACCGTGCGTGTTCTGCGCGACGAGGGCGGTGATGACGGTCGTGCCCATGGTCTTCCGCGCGGTGAAGGTCTTGAGGTCGGCATGGATTCCGGCACCGCCGGAGGGATCGGTGCCGGCGATGGACAAGGTGATCGGCGGGCGGGTTGTCACTGTGCGCTCCCGGCGAATGCGGCGAGCAGTTCCTCGGCTGCCGTCTTCGGGTCGTCGGCCATGCAGATTGCCGAGACCACGCAGATCCCGATCAGCCCGCGTCCCTGTAGGTCAGGGGCACGGCCGGCGTTGATGCCGCCGATCGCGACCGCGGGGATGCCCGCTTCTGCCACCAGTTCGCCGAGGCGGTCCGGTCCGATGCCGTCGGGGGCGTCGGCTTTCGTGGAGGTGTCAAAGACCGGTCCGATGCCGACGAGGTCGACGACTCCGGAGTCGCGGGCGGCGGCGAATTCGTCGCTGTTCGCGGCCGAGAGGCCGATGAGCGGTTCCGCACCCAGTGCGGCGCGCACCTCGGCGACGGTGGTGTCAGTTTGGCCGACGTGGATGTGCACGTTCTCGCCTTCGTCGATGAGGCGGCGGGCCACGTCGACGCGGTCGTTGAGGACGACGGGGACCGTGCGGTCGGTGTCGCGGGTCGCGGCGTCGACGGCGGCGATGACCTGGCGGGTCAGCGAGTAGAAGTCACCGTCGTCGATGTCTTTGTCACGGACCTGGACGATGCCCGCTCCCCCGGCGACGGCGGCCTGCACGGTCTCGGCGACGCTGCGGCCGGCGGCCTCGCATTGCGCGGAGTCGGTGACGAGGTAGAGTCGCGTGTCGATTCCGGCGAAGCGGTCGGCCGAGCCGTCTAGGTCGCTTACGGTCGCGCTGTCGTCAGCCGGGTTGTCAGCGATGTGGGCGGATCCGGCGGTCATGCCTGGACGCCTTCGCCGGCGGTTTCATTCGCAGAAGTGAGCGTGTCGAGGCCGATTATCGCCTGTGCGAGTCGGTCACCGTCGACGGTGTGGAGCGCGTCGAGGAAGTTCACCGAGTAGCTGCCGGGACCCTTCGCGCCATCGGCGGCGAGTTCCCCGGCGACCGCGAAGTGGGCGTGGGCGGCGACGACAGCTTCGAACTTCGCCGAGGCGGCCCCACCGTTCGCGGACTGCTCAGTGGCGTTGACGGCTGAGACGTCGGCGTCGGGGTCGGCGAGTCCGGCTCGGGCGGCGGCCAGGTAGGCGACGGTGACGGCACCGAGTGAGCAGCCGGTGCCGATGACCAACGGCATGAACTCATGTCCACCTGAGATGCGGGCAACGTGGTCGGTGCCGTCGATGTGGGCGACGACGGCATCGGTGGGCCCGGACACGGCGACGACGGCACCGGTCTCTCGGGCCAGCTTCGCGGCAGCGGGCAGGACGGCGTCGACTTCATCGGTGGAGTCGACTCCACGACCACCGAGTCCGACTCCGGCGAGTGCGGCGATCTCGGAGGCGTTGCCGCGGATGGCGGTCGGGTGATCGGCGGCGGCACGGCGGATGCGGGAGGTGCGGAAGTCGACGGCGCCGACGCTCACGGGGTCGAGGACCCAGGACTTGCCGGCGGTGTTGGCGACGTCGATGGCGGCATCGGCGGCGAGCAGCTGGTGGTTCGAGGCGGTTCCGAAGTTGACGAGGACTCCGCTGGCGATCCCGGCGAACTGACCGGCGTCAGCTTCGTGGTCGAGCATCGCCGGGGAGGCGCCGATGGCCAGGAGCACGTTGGCGCTGAACTGCTGCACGACGGTGTTCGTGATGCATTGGATGAGCGGGTTGGTCGCGCGCAGACGCGCATTCGCAGAACGCAGGTCGAAGTCAACCATGACGATCCCTTCGCTAGTATGGCCCAGATCAGGTTCGATGGGTGTTCTCTCAGCCTCGGTGTCCTCCGTGCGCAGCGTCTTGGTGCGAACGGATCCTCATGAGGCACCCCATGTCATTGGCTCCGACTGTATCAGCCCGGTCGGACACGGGCGACTCCATACTCTGCTCGAATGCTCAGCACCGACCGCTCGACTTAACGTCGCTGTATCAAGCTATGCATTGCGCGCTCGACGCTAAGGCGAGCGGTCGGCAGAGGAAGCTTCCCGCCCCACTACCCCCGCCCGACGTACCTCTGGCCACGGCGGCTGAGTGCATCGATGACAACTGCGGTGAGCAGCACAAGTGCGGTGATGATCTGCTGTGCATCGGAGTTGAAGCCGATGAGGTAGAGACCGTTGTTGATCGCACCGACGACCAAGGCACCGAGCACGGCAGCCCAGGCGGTTCCGCGACCGCCGAACAGCGAGGTGCCGCCGATGACCGCGGCAGCGATCGCGTTGAGCAGGTCCTGCGTGCTCACCAGCGTCGACCCCGCATTCGTCGTCACTCCGGTTTTGATGAAACCGAACAGCGCGGCCAACACTCCTGCGGCCATGAACACGCTGATGCGCACCCAGGTCACGCGGATGCCGGCACGCCGAGCGGCTTCGACCTTGCCGCCGACGGCGTAGATGGACCGGCCGTAGCGGGTCTTGCGCAGCACGAGGTCGATGATGATCGCAATGACGATCATGAGGAAGAACGGCATCGCCAGACCGAAGTCCTGATTGACGAGGATGAGGAACCCGAACACGATCGCGGCCAGCAGCACGATCCGCACGATCACGGAGGTCCAGCTCGGAGCGCTGAGGCCCTCCCGGTGGCGACGCAGCTTCGAATAGATGATGCCGCCGCCGAAGCCGATGATCGCGACGGCTCCGAATATATAGGCCCAAATCGCAGGGAAGTAGAAGCTGGCGAAGTCGAAGGCGAAGGTGTCCGACATCGACAGATTCTTCTGCGTACCCAAGGTCGTCAGGGTCAGACCGGTGAACGCGAGCAGACCGGCCAAAGTGACGACGAACGCCGGGATGCCGACGACGGCGAAGAACCAGCCCTGAATCGCGCCGACGACCGGGCCGAGCAGCAGCATGATGATCAGTGCCAAGGCCGGCGGCACACCTTGTCTCACCACCAGGACTCCGAGCAGCGAGGCGGCCAGACCGCCCAATTGCGCCAGTGACAGATCGATCTCGCCGAGGAGCAGGATGAGGTTGATGCCGAGAGCCAGGATCGCGAGGAACGCGACCTGAGTAGAGAGGTTGACGAGGTTGGCCGGAGAGATGAAGTTCGAGTCGGCCGACTGGAACACGATGACGATGACGATGAGGGCGAGGATGACGGGGAACGACCCCAGCTGCCCCTCTTTGACCCGGCGGACGAAGGTGCCGACGATGCCTTCGGACGAGATCCGCTCATCGGTGATGAAGGAATTGCGAGTCATCGGCGCTCACCCCTCCGTGCGGCGCGTTTGGTCACGACATTGTCGCTGGCTCCGGTGATCGCGGCGACCAGCACATCGGTGCGCTCGTCACCGGGGAAATCACCGGCATCCTTGCCCAGCCGCAGCACGTGCACCCGATCGCATACGGCCTGCACATCGGCCATATTGTGGCTGACGAGCAGCACGCCGAGGTCGCGTTCCTTCAGCCGTTCGATGAGGTTGAGCACCTCGGCCGTCTGAGCGACGCCGAGCGCCGCTGTCGGTTCGTCGAGCATGACCAGGGATGGTTCGCCGAGGAGGGACCGAGCGATGGCGACCGTCTGACGTTGACCGCCGGACAGGGCCGCGATCGGTACGCGCACGCTCGGGATCTTTGCCGAGAGGCTGCGCAGCAGCTCCCAGGATTTGGCTTCCATCGTCACTTCGTCGAGGACGCCTCCGCGGGTCTTCTCATGTCCGAGGAAGAGGTTGGCCACCACGTCGAGGTTCTCGCATAGGGAGAGATCCTGGAACACTGTGGCCACTCCGGCTTTCTGTGCATCCTTCGGGGAGGAGAATCTCTGCGCCGTCCCGTTCATGATGAGCTCGCCGTCATCGGCGGCGTGGACTCCGGCGATGACCTTGATCAGGGTCGATTTGCCGGCACCGTTGTCGCCGACGAGGCCGACGACTTCGCCGCGACCGACGCTGAGATGGATGTCGGTCAGGGCTTGGACTGCACCGAACCGTTTGTTGATTCCGCGCAGTTCGAGCACAGGCTCGCTGTCGCTGCCCGGCGTCCGCGTCGCTGCGGATGACGGGTCGGGTGTCTCTGGTGTCATCTGTTCCTACTTGTCGCAGTCGTTGACCCCGGCAGCCGGCGACCGGTGGCGGCCGCCGGCTCGAGGTCGGTCACATCAGATTGTGGACGCGTACGCGCTCACTTCACACCGGCATCGGCACAGAGCTTCTCCACCTTGCCGGTGCAGATGTCCTCGGCCTTGATCTGGTCGCCGACGATGTCCTTGATATTGTCCTTCGTCACGACCTTGGCCTCGACGAAGTCAGTGGGGGTGTCCTTATAGGTCGTTCCCGCGTTGACATCCTCGCCCGCGGCCAGAGCGACGGCGGCCTTGGCCGCGAATTCGGCCTGCGGCGGGATGGACTTGTAGATCGTGGCGAACTGGTCACCCTTGAGGATGTTCTGCAGTCCGTCGACTTCGGCGTCCTGGCCGGTCACGACAGGTTCGACCTTGGCCTTCTTCGTGGCAGCGATGACGCCGCCGGCGGTGCCGTCGTTGGCAGAGTAGATCGCGATCGGCTTCTCGCCCTTGCCCTGCAGCTGACCTTCGACCCACTGGCGGGCATCGTCAGGGTTCCAGTCGAGGGTGTCGTGGCTGGCGGCGATGTCGACGCCTGCGCCCTTGAGGGTCTCCTCGGCTCCGGCCTTGAAGTCCGCGGCGTTCGGGTCCTTCGGGTCGCCGTTGACCATCCAGACCGGTCCCGACTTCGGGTCAACCCCGGCGTCCTTGAGTCCGTCGAGGACGGCCTGGCCCTGCAGGTTGCCGATCTTCTTGTTGTCGAACGATGTGTAGTAGTCCGCGCCTTCGAAGAAGCGGTCGTAGGAGATGACCGGGATCTTCTTCGCTTCGGCCTTCGACAGCGCGGAGGAGACTGCGGAAGCATCGACGGGGTCGAGTACGATCGCGTCGACGCCTTCGGTCACGGCTGCCTCAACCTGTTGCTGCTGCTGAGTCGCATCCTGATTGGCATTGCGGTATTCGACTTTCGCGTCTGGGTTGGCCTCTTTGAGATACTTTTCGAAGTTCGGCTTGTCGAGCGACTCGTACCGAGTGGTCTTCGACTCGGGCAGCAGCAGCGCGATGGTGACGTCCCCATCGCCGCCCGAACCGCTGTCGGCCTCGTCGTTTCCCTGGCCTTTCTGATTGCCGCAGCCGCTGAGTGCAAGAGCACCGATCGCGACGGAGGCACCGAGCAGCGCCAGCTTCTTGTGGGACTTAAGGTTGTGCCTCATTGTGAACCTTTCAATCTTTCTGACAACGTTGTCAGGCTGTTGAATATGATTCGCCGAACGCCGCCTGCTGTCAACTGTTTCGACAAAAATCTTCAGCGGGTGTCCGGCGGCTCTTCACCGCTGCCACGGGCGATGACGCACAGCGCATTGTCGAAATCCGGCGCACCGTATTCGACACGATCGCGTCCGTTCGCCTCCCACGCGATCGAGCCATCCCCTTCGCCGAGGCGGTCCCCATCTACCCCTGAACCGCGGGGTTCCGTGCCGGCCCCGTCGGGTGCGACCCCCGCCCCGCCGGGTTCCGCACCCGCCCGGAGTCGTCGGACCGCCTCGGCGGCAAGGGATTCGACGTTGCGATCGACGACGGTGACGTCGAGGAGTTCGGCCGTGGGGAAATCGTCGATGCCGACCAGGGCCGGCCATTCGCCGAGGCGGCGGCAGGCGTCGATGGCACCTTGGGTCACTGTGGCGGACAGGGTGATGAGGGCTCCGGGTGCGCTGCGGGATCCGAGCCAGGCGGCGACGACGTTCTTCGCGCTGGCTTCGTCGTGGGCGTCCTCACGCATATAGGCGCGCCAGCCGACGCCGCGGCGGCCGGCGATGGCGTCCTGGATTCCCTGTAGTCGGCGGGTGGTGATGAGGCTCGGCGAATGATCGCCGATGACGCCGAGCGCCATGTGCCCATGAGCGAGCAGCTGTTCGGCCGCGAGGCGTCCCGCTTCACGGTCATCACCTGCGACGATGCTGATTCCTGGGCCCTCGACAGCCGGGTCGAGCGAGACGACTCGGGTGCCCGGCGCCGAGGCGGCCCGCGCGTAGGTCTCGGCCGCCTCGGGGTGGGCGCGGATGACGATGATCCCGGTCAGGTCGTTGGCGAGGCATTCGTCGAGGAAGGCTTCCTCTCGGTCCGGGTCGTCACCGACCACGGTCACCACCGGGCGCAGGTCGAGGGCGGCGAGCTCGGCTTCCACTGCGGCGAAGGCACGTGCTTGGAAGGCATCACCGGCGTCGGAGAGGACAACACCGATATAGGGTGAGCGGCCTCCGGCGCGGAGTCGGCGGGCCGTGGGGTTGAGGCGGAATCCGAGGTCTTCGGCGGCAGCTTCGACCTTCTCCGCCGTCGACGCGGCGACGTGCTTCTCGCCGTTGAGGACGCGGGAGGCCGTTTTGATGCTCACACCGGCGCGTTCGGCGACCGTGGCCAGGGTCGGCCGATCGTTCTGCTTCGCCATGCGCACACCTTTGAGTCTGAGAACCGGTTCGTGACTCTGCGCATCGACGCACAGGCAACCGTTGGAATGATACTAACCGCTCGCGCGGCGGACTCAGTTGTGCTGGCCTGTCACCGTTCGGTTGAAGTCCAGGGCGGTCTCGACCCAGAATGCCAGTTGTTCGTCATCACGGACAGACTCTGCGCTCACGTTGATCCACCCGGGTCCCATGTCCCGACCGGTTCCCATCTCAGCTTGGGCAGCTTCGGGTCGCTTGAGGAGCTCATCGTGACGGTCAGGATCGATGTGCGCCAGCAGATCACCCGTCTTACCAGCACTGACGATCATCTTCTCGTTGACCATGACCGCGCGGCCGCCGAACATCGAGACCTCGCGAACCACGGGCTCTTCGGCAATGTGCGCACGGATCCGTTCGATGAGTGATGTCTGCTCGGGAGTCATGTCAATGGTCTCCGGTCGGCTCTGCAGCAAAGGTCGGTTTCACTGTGAATGGTACTCGCCGAGGTGGGGCACCCTTCCGGTGCCCCGCCTCGGCGAGTGGCGTGTTCTGCTGCGTCGATTCACCGACAGCACAGCGCAGCGGCGAGCGCACGCATTGGCTCGGTCCTCCTTCACTGAGCGCTCGAGTCACCGTCGCGGTATCAAGTGATGCGGCGAGCGGTCGACGCTCAGGTGAGCGGTCGGCGTGGCCCCTTATGACTCAGCGAGCCACCGGGTTGGGCATCGTGCCCGCGTAGAGCAGCGATTCGGCTTGGTTGCCGATGTCGACCATCTGCTTCGTATTCTTCAGCTGCAGCCGGTTGAGGCACGAATGAGCGAAGTGGTCGGCACGCAGATCCACGTCGCCGCTGACACCGCGGGCCGTCTCCGGGTGCTCCGCTTCATAGTCGTCGAGGGTCTCGGCGACGATCGCCCAGAACCTCTCGGCCGGCAGCAGACCATCGGCGTCGAGTATGCCGGACAGGTGCCGCAGGACCCCGTCGAACATATCGGTGAACACCGACAGGGCCTTCTCCTCCCCCGACACCACTGCGCGGATGCGTTCGACGTCGGCGGGCAGTTCTCGGTGGCCGAGCACGGCGACCTCCTCACCGATGTCCTTCATGAATGCCCCGGTGACCACATGCTCGTCGAGGATGAGGATGAGGTTCTCCCCGTGCGGCATGAACACGAGATCGTGGGCCAGCAGCGCATGGATAAGTGGCTTCAGGTACGCCCGCAGGTAGCTGCGCAGCCATGCCGCGGCACTCAGGCCAGATGCGCTGATGAGCTCGCCGGCCAGCGACGCACCCTGGTGATCCCGGTGCAGCAGGGCAGCCATGGTGATGAGCTTCTGACCTGGTTCGATCTGCTCGACGGGGTTCTCCCGCCACAGGGCGGCCAGCATCTTCCGGTGCGGGTTCGTCTCCTTCGTCCGGTGGTAGACGTCCCCCGTGTACCCGAGCGCGGCACGCTCCCGCAGCACTCGGAAGCCCGCCTCGGCGAAGGTGGGGTCGGATCCGACCAAGCCGGCAACCCAGTCGTTGATGGCTGGAGTGTCGCGCATGTACTTCGGCGACAGCCCGCGCAGGAATCCCATGTTCTGCACGGCGAGCGCAACCTTGACATAAGGCGCGCCGGTCCGCGAATGGTTGAAGAACGTGCGCAGGGACTGCTGCGCCTGGTGCTTATCGAGCCCTTCCCCGAGCGGCAGCAGATCACCGCGAGCGATGTCCGCGGCGAAGGTGATCGCCAGGCGGTGGTCGGCCTGCCAGGGATGGATCGGCATGAGGTGGAAGTCCGCAGGATCCTGTCCTGCCGCCCGGATCCGGGACCCGAAGAGATCCCGTTCGGCTTCGCTGAGAGCATCACCGAGGTGGCTCTCCTCGTCGAGTCCGATGCCCGTGGACAGATGGCTGAGTTCGCGCCTCACTGCCACCCATTCGATGCGGTTGAGTTGTCCGTTCTCCGGTGCCCACTTGCGGAAGTCGCTGAGACCGAAGCCGATGCGTCCGTTGTTCGCGAGGAACCCGGGGTGGCCTTCGGTCATGGCCGCCTCGGTGGTCTGGAAATCCGCTTCGACGAGTGCACGTGCATCGGGCCTGCGCCCGGCTCGCGCGTCCTCGAGTTTGTACGCGGCCCCGGCCAGGGTCGAGGCGAGTTCCTCGAGGTAGGTGGAGATGAGGTCCTCGGGGATGGAGAGTTCGTCTTGGAGTTCGACGACGAGTTCCTGCGCGTCGAGCGGCACCTCGGATCCGTCGCGCCACCGGGTGATGCTCGCTTCGTCGATCACCCAGTGTTCGAGCGGCAGCACGCGCGCGGTGAACGTGTATCGGCTGGCGCCGTCGATGCTCAGTTCCCAGGTCTCGCCTTCGCCATTCGCCGAGGCGGCTCCCTCATTCACATCGGCGGTGCCGTTCGCGACGGGTACCCCATCTTCACCGAGGTTCACCGGGCGGATGAGTCGTTCATGTGCGAATTCGGACAGGGCTTTGGCGACGAGGTGGCGCTGCACGACGGCGAACGCATCCCCGTTGAGGTGGGCGTACGGTGCCGGTGGGGTTGCGAACGTCCGACGCGTGCGAGATGTGGTGGACCTCCGGTCACTGTCCGGTTCCCCGGTCTCAGCCGCGCGCGATTCCCGGGCTCCGACTGCGACGAACGGAGCCAGCGCACTGGCCTCGAAATCCGCGCGGGTGCACACACTGACGAGCGCCAGTTTCTCGATCTCGCCCATCATGATTGTCGCCTCGGTGATGGGGGTGAAACCGGCAGCTCGGTTCTTCTCGATGATCGCGTCGTTCCTGGCATCGGGTTCGACGATGACACGTTCACCTCCGCGTCCTCCCTGGTCGGCCGGCTTCAGGCAGAAGTCGATGACCTCCGCCATGATGCGGTCGGTGAGGCCGTGCACGGCCGGTCCTGCCGGCGGTGCGACGAGCAGGTGCATCCCGACGTCCGCAGACCCGGTGACCAGGACGTTCTGCGGGATGAGGCTGTCGGGAGTGTAGGTCTCGACGTAGAAGCAGTCGATGTCGTCGACGGAGCCGACCCAACCGGCGTCGTCCGCGGAGTCGCGAATGCCCTCCAAGTAAGTCCGGACCTCGTTCTCCTCGAGGTCGGTCATCATCCAGTAGTGGGCGCGCGGGTGGGTCAGCCACTCGTGGATCCGGGCGGTGTCCCGGTCGACGTCGAGCGGACGGATGGTCACTGTCGCCGAGGCGGCCGTGAGCTTCACGTCCGAACTGCGGTCCGTGCGCGTACAGGTGGCGTTCGCACCAACCGCAGAATCGGTCGGGTCGGTTTCGTCCGCCTCGGTGGTGGTCGGGCTGGTGATGAGTTCGGTGGTCATGCGTGTGACATCTCCTTGGAGTCGTCGAGTGCGAAGGCAGCATCGGGAACGGCATCGGATTCGTCGGCCGGCACCCCGAAGGTCTGGAAGGCGATGGTCCGTTCGATCGGATAGGGTTCCCTACCGGTCACTGCGGCCAGCACCACCGAGGCCCGCCACGGGCCGAAGCCGAGGTCGGGGGCGGTCACGCCGTGGGTGTGCTCTTCGCCGTTGAGGACGTGGATGGTTCCTTCGTCGTTGATCGTGTAATGGCGGCTGACATCGAGGCGGCCTCGGGAGTCCAGACGGATGTCGCCGCCGAGAGGGCTGAGGAAGTCCGGCACCTGCGACTTGTAGCCGGTGGCGGCAATCACGGATCCCGATCGCCGAGTAAATGTCTTGTCCAGTGCCGTGTTGCGGAAGCCGAGCAGGTATTCGCCGCTGATCGGATCAATGTCGGCTGTCTCGAGTTCGGCTTCGGAGACGAGGTTCGTCAGCAGCTGCCGCCCGCCACGGCTGAGTCGGTAGAGAGTGTCGTGGATTTCGTCGACGAGGTCGGCGGAGATGCCCTTGTACAGCGTGCGCTGTTCCCGGCCGACCCGTTCGCGCAGCTCATCGGGCAGCGCCCGGAAGTGGTCGGTGTATTCCGGGGAGGTCATCTCAAGGGTGAGCTTCGTATACTCCATCGGGAAGAACCGCGGCGAGCGGGTCACCCAGTCCAGGCGCACTCCGCGGTCTTCTGCGTCGTCGATGAGGTCACGGTAGATCTCAGCGGCGGACTGGCCGCTGCCGATGATCGTGATCGCCCCGGAGTCGAGCAGCGCTTCCCGGTTCTCGAGGTAGTCGGCGGTGTGGATGAGCGGGCCGGCAGCGGGCAAGCCGGCGGCACCGTCCGGGCCGGCAGCGGGCGAGTCGTCGACATCGCCCCCAAGCCCCTGCAGCGCAGGTGGCAGCACCGGCTGCGTTCCCACCCCGAGGACGAGATGCCGAGCGCGGTAGGTCTCGGTCGTCAGGATCGAACCGGAGCCATCGACCACCTCGGCGAGGGCGATGTATATACCGTCGTCCCTGGTCACGGACACGACGCGGCGGTTCCATCGCAGCGTATCCAACTGGGCGGCTACCCACCGGCAGTATTCGTCGAATTCGGCGCGCAGGGGGTAGAAGGATTCGCGGATGTAGAACGGGTAGAGCCGCTTGCGTTCCTTGAGGAAGTTGAGGAATGAGTACGGCGAGGTGGGGTCGGCCATGGTGACGAGGTCGGCCAGGAACGGCACCTGGATGGTCGAGCCTTCGATCATCATGCCCGGGTGCCAGCGGAATTCGGGGCGCTGGTCGAGGAAGATCGCGTCGACGTCGTCGAGTGGTTCCGACAGCGCGGCCAGGCCGAGTCCGAAGGGTCCGATGCCGACGCCGAGGATGTCATGGATGTGTCTGGAATCTGCGCTCATGCTGCGCCTCCTTCTGTCGCTGCGTCCTCGAGATCCCGGCCGGCGAGGATGCCGTGCCCGGTGGCGCGGACGAGGTCGAGCACGGCGGTGACGTCATCGATGCGGGTGTCGGGGTTGAGCAGGGTGAGTTTGAGCCACGGTCTGCCGTCGATGACGGTGCGGGCGATGGCGGCGCGGCCGGAGCGGAACAGGACGCGGCGGATGAGTGGGACGAGTTCGTCGCAGGTGGTCTGGTCCGCGGTCGCCGGCGTGAATCGAAACAGCACCGTGGACAGGTCCGAGGCGCCGAGCACTTCGAAGTCCGCCTGGTCCTCGAGCAGCGCCCGGACGTCGGTCGCGAGGTTGCAGACGGTGTCCAGCATCGATCCGATCTCGCCTGCCCCGCGGGCGCGCAGCGTCGTCCAGAGCTTGAGCGCGTCGAAGCGGCGGGTGGTCTGCAGGGACTTGTCGACCTGGTTCGGTTCGGCGTCGGCTTCTTGCGCTTCGGCTTCGGGGTTGAGGTAGTCGTGGTGGTGGATCGTCGGCGCGAACAGGCTCGCGTCCCTGATGAGCAGGGCCGATGAGGACACGGGCTGGAAGAACGTCTTATGGAAGTCGATGGTCACCGAGGTGGCCCTGGAGATCCCGTCGAGCAGGTGGGCACGAGCCGGGGCCCAGAGCAGCCCGCCGCCGTATGCGGCGTCGACGTGCAGCCACACGTTCGCTGATTCGCAGACCTCGGCGATGGTCTCGAGCGGGTCGATGACACCGAGGTCGGTGGTTCCGGCGGTGGCGACGACGGCCATGGGGATCTGGTCGTTCGCCTCGATGGCGAGGAGGCTGGCATTGAGTGCTTCGGCATTCATGCGGCCGGACTGGTCGGTCGGGACGGTCACGACCGCCTCGGCGTCGAGGCCGAGGAGGAATGCCGCACGGGACACTGAGAAGTGGGCCTGGTCAGTGGCGAGGATCCGCAGCCGGG
This sequence comes from Brevibacterium sp. MGP-B1, assembly GCF_057766545.1. NCBI lineage: Bacteria > Bacillati > Actinomycetota > Actinomycetes > Micrococcales > Brevibacteriaceae > Brevibacterium > Brevibacterium sp. MGP-B1. The sequence continues at coordinate 2,266,904 of NZ_CM173407.1, forward strand.
ACAGCAGGTCGCGGCGGTTGGGCGCGCCCAGGTCAGGGCCGCCTCGGCGAGATTCGGCGTCATCGGCCTCAACGTGTCCCGCCGCCTCGGCGAGGACGTTTTCGCGGGCGAGGAACAGTGCCTGGAGATTCGACTGGGTGCCTCCGGAGGTGAAGATTCCATCGCCGCCGGTGAAGCCGAGGTGGCCGCAGGTCCAGTCGATGAGGCGGCGTTCCATGAGGGTGGCGACCTCGGATTGGTCGTAGGTGTCGACCGAGGTGTTGATGGCGGCGAGCATCGCTTCGGCGGCGACGGCGGGCACGGCGACGGGGCAGTTGAGGTGGGCGACGTAGCTGGGGTGGTGGAACCACACGGCATTGTCGGCGTAGAGGGCGTCGACTTCGCGCAGGGCTTCGGCGTTGCCGACGCCTGCGGTGTCGAGGTCGACGGCGTCGACGGCGGTCTGGAGTCCGGAGCGATCCTTCGCCGAGGCGGCCCGCTCAGTTGTGCGGAATCGATCGCCGAGTGAGTCGACGACGTCGTGCATGAGAGATGTGTACTCGTCTGCGCTGTGGGCGCCGAGGAGGGCATCGGTGTGGGGGATTTCGGGGGTCTGAAGGGGTGCTGAGATGGGTGTCGCTTCGGTGTCGTAGAGCAGAGAAGTCGTCACTGTGAGGTTTCCTCCTTCGATGATGCGCACCGCGAAGCGCGGCTCGCATTAGGGAAACCTACCCTAAGTTCATTTGTTTCCGAAGAGCCTCTGGCCGAATTCGACGACTACGGATGTAGACCTCTGACCAGGGCCGATACCGCCGCTGCCCAGCGCTCCCAAGGCAAGGCGACCGTTCGCACTACGGGTGCATCGGCCGGAAAATGAACGAGTGGCATTCGTCACATCGGGGTGTGTCATCCAGCATCGTGAGACCAAGGGCACCCCGGTGATCGCGGATTGTTGGGTCGATCCACGGTGGTTTCAGACCGCAGAACACCGTGGATCGACCCAACAATTTGCTCAGGCACCGCTCCGCCCAGGCACTGCGACCCAACAATTTGCTCAGGCACTGCAGAGTCACAGCTTCCCGTTGAACAGCCAAGAATTCGCCCCGCGCCCTCAGCCGACCACACAAGCAAGAAGCCGCAGCCTCCGCGCAAACGCGGAAGCTGCGGCTTCTCATCGACCAGAGGCATCTCAGCCAGAGGTGCCTGCCTACGTCACTTCACGACGTAGTTCGGGGCCTCGACGGTCATCTGGATATCGTGCGGGTGGCTTTCCTTCAGCCCTGCCGTGGTCAGGCGGACGAACTTGCCCTTTGCCTTGAGCTCGCCGACGGTGCGTGCGCCGACGTAGAACATCGTCTGGCGCAGGCCACCGGTGAGCTGGTGGGCGACCTGCTTGAGGTGACCGCGATAGGCGACTCGGCCTTCGATGCCCTCGGGGATGAGGTCGGTGTCGGTGGCGATATCGGCCTGGAAGTAGCGGTCCTTCGAATACGACTTGCCCTTGCGCGGAGCCATCGCGCCCAGCGAACCCATGCCGCGGTAGGCCTTGTACTGCTTGCCGTTGACGAAGATGAGGTCGCCCGGCGACTCGTTGCATCCGGCCAGCAGGGAGCCGAGCATGACGGTATCGGCACCGGCGACCAGGGCCTTGCCGATGTCACCGGAGTACTGGAGTCCGCCATCGGCGATGACCGGCACCCCGGCGGCCTGAGCGGCCTGAGCAGCAAGGTGGACGGCAGTGACCTGCGGGACGCCGACACCGGCGACGACGCGGGTGGTGCAGATCGATCCGGGCCCCACGCCGACCTTGACGGCATCGACGCCGGCCTCGACGAGCGCCTGCGCGCCTTCCTTCGTGGCGACGTTACCGCCGATGATCTGCACGGCGGAGAACGCCGGGTCCGACTTGATCTTCTTGATCATGTCGGTGACTCCGCGGGCGTGGCCGTTCGCGGTGTCGACGACGAGGACGTCGGCTCCCGCCTCGGCGAGCAGTCCTGCACGCTCGTAGGCATCTCCGTAGAACCCGACGGCGGCACCGACGCGCAGGCGGCCTTCGTCGTCCTTGGTCGCCAGCGGATATTCCTCGGTCTTGACGAAGTCCTTGACGGTGATGAGGCCCTGGATGACGTTGTTGTCATCGACGAGGGGCAGCTTCTCGACCTTGTGTTCGGCGAGCAGCTCGAACGCCTTCTCGGCAGCCACGCCGACAGGTGCGGTGACCAGCGGCATCTTCGTCATCGTCTCGGCGACAGTGCGTGTGGGGAATTCGCTGCGGGTGACGAAGCGCAGGTCGCGGTTGGTCACGATGCCGACGAGCACATTGTTCTCGTCGACGACGGGCAGTCCGGAGATGCGGTACTTGCCGCAGATCTCGTCGAGCTCTTCCAGCGTCTTGTCCGGAGTGATCGTCAGCGGGTCGTTGATCATGCCCGATTCGGAGCGCTTGACGTAGTCGACCTGGTTCGCCTGATCCTCGGCGGAGAGGTTGCGGTGGATGATGCCCAGGCCGCCGATGCGGGCCATGGCGATCGCCATTCGGGATTCGGTCACGGTGTCCATCGCCGCGGAGACGAGCGGGATGTTGAGCTCGATCTCCTTGGTCAGCCGGGAGGCGGTGGAGGCTTCGGAGGGGATGACATCGGTGTCGCCTGGCAGGAGGAGGACATCGTCATACGTGAGTCCCGTCAGCGAGAACGGATCGTTTGCGGCCTGTGATTCCTGCTCAGGGTTTCCCATGAAGACAGCCTTTCGACGCGAAGATACGGTGGCTCAATGCTATCGGAGCGAGAGAGTCGACCGCTATGGGTTCAAGCACCGGGCACTGTGAGACTGACTACACAGGAATAGCTGTCGGATTCGTGCACGAAACCTTCACCGAGGCGGCTCATCGTCAATCCCTCACCGAAGCAGGTGGCCGGCCGCCCTATCCTCACGGAAGCGCTAGCGCCCCTCCCCCACTGACCGTGCGAGGTCGAGGGTCGAGGCTTCGGAGTCGTCGAGGTGGATGCGCAGCAGTCCTTCGGCGCCCTGCCGGTCCCCGGACTTCATCTTCTCGAGGATGTCCCGGTGCGGGTTCGCCCAGTGCGAGTGGTATTTGCCGGGTTCGGGCGAGCGCGAGAACGTCGTCGACAGTCGGGCCATGAGATTGAGGTAGAACTCGTCGAGAAGCGGCGAGCCCAGCAGCCCGACGATCGCGCGGTGGAACGATGCCGAGTGTTCCTGCGCATCGGCCCAGGTTTCGTTCTTCGGCGCGGTTTCGGCCCGGACCACGGAGGCTTCGACGGCGGCCATCGCCTCGTCGGTGGCATCTTGGGATTCCTGCACCGCGCGGATCTCGAAGACCCGGCGGGCACGGTAGAGGTCCTTGAGTTCGTCGATACCGAAGGTGGAGACGAAGAAGCCCCGGTTGGGTTCCTGAGTGAGCAACCCGGCGTGGCGCAGCAGGCTCAGCGATTCGCGGGCGGTGTTGCGCGAAACGTTGAATTCCTTGGCCAAGGCACCATCGCGGACCGGACTTCCTGCCGGGTATTCACCGTCGGTGATGCGGGTGCGGACAAGGGCGACGATGGCCTCTGATGTGCATCCGGGGGCGTGTGGACTCATAACACCAGGCTACCGGGTTTCGCCTGGATCGGAGCTGACCGCGGCGGGATCGAGTTCGAGTCCGCTCTCGAATCGCCGGCTCAGCCCCGTCAGCGGATCATCGAATGCGATCTCCGCGGCCAACAGCTGCAGCGGTGATGAGAAGTCGTAGGGGTCCGGGGCGAGGTCGACCGGATAGACCGGATCACCGAGGATGGGCAGACCGAGCGCGTTCATGTGCACCCGCAGCTGGTGCGTCTTGCCTGTGACCGGCGCAAGTTCGTACTCGGCAATCGCGGCAATTCGCCGAGGCGACGCTCCGTTCCCGTCCACAGTCCGTTCGCACGGGGAACCGTCAGCTCCCCCTCGCCGAGGTGGTGCTCCGTTCCCGTCCACAGTCCGTTCGCACGGGGAACCGTCAGCTCCCCCTCGCCGAGGTGGTGCCGAGATATCCGTATCCGCTCGAGTTCCGCCGGGGCTGTGTCCCTGTGCTGCTCCGATCGTGCGCACGAGGCGGATCCGACTGACCGCATTCGGCTCCCCTGCGATTTCGAGGACCTGCCGGCCGCCGACGGGTTTGACCAGGCGCGATTCGCGGACGAGCGGGAATTCGAGCTCCGGCGGTGGGGCCGGTGCCAGGGCGCGGTAGGTTTTGCTGACCCGGCGGTCTTGGAACAGGCGCTGGTAGCGGCCGCGTGTCTCGGGCCGTTTCGACAGGACCAGCAGTCCGGCGGTGATCCGGTCGAGGCGGTGGATGGCGACGAGATCGGGCTGGTCGAGGTCGACGCGCAGACGGGTGACGACGCATTCGCGGACGAATCGTCCGTTCGGGGTGCTGGCGAGGAAATGGGGTTTGTCGACGACGAGCAGGTCCTCGTCTTCGAACACGATCCCGACCTCGAACGGGATTCGCTCTTCGGGTGAGACCGGACGGTGGAAGAAGTAGAACCCGCCGGGAATGACCGGATCGTCCCAGGTCACCGGGAGCCCCGCCTCGTCGCGCATGTCCCCATCTGTCAGCAGCGCCTGTCGGGATTCGGGGGCCGCCTCGGGGAATTCGGATTCGAGCCACTGACCGATCGAATCGGGAACGGGCAGGTGATTCTTCGCATGGGTGGCCTTGCCGCCGGGGGCGCGCAGCGCGGTCGCCGAGATTCCTTCTCGGGGCGGAAGCGGACTGAGCGGCATGGGGTCAAGTCTATGCGGCGCCGTCGTCGTCGCGGTCTTTGCGGTGCCGTCTTCGTCCCAGTCTTTGCGGTGCCTCGTCTTCGCGGTCGCGGAAGCATTGGCGTGGAACCGCACGAAGTCTGCCGCATACCGCAGATCGGCCGCGGTTTCCGCAAAACTCCGAGACGCCTTCGAACTCCCGACGACTGAGCACATATGGTGGGACACATGGACCGCATCGAACTCACGCAGGATGTCCTCTGCGAGAAGGTCGTCACTCCGATCGTTCTCGCGATGTTCGCCGATCACGAGTGGGACAGCATCGCGATGCTCCGCGATACCGAAGATGAGCGTCGGCTCTTCGCGCGGATCGTCGTCGCCGGGGAGGCCGTTGAAGTCCTCCTCGATTACCCAGGCAACGATGAGAGCCTCTATGACATGCAGGAGCGCCTGGTCGCGGAGTTCCGGTCGTTCATCGAAACTTCTGAGTTCGGTGCGCGACGCGCCCCGGAATGGGAAACCGATTCATTCGCCCTCGAGCACAAACCTGCTGTCGTCTCTCGCACTCCGCGACCGGATTTCGACGGACCGCCGGACTGTGTTCAGCGCCGCCTGCGCAATCGCGGCCGAGTCATGCGCGTCGACCGCCGCCGCTGCGTCTCCGCTCACCGCCGCGACTGAGCACTACACAGTCTGAGCTGAATAGCCCAGTTTCAAACACGTGCTATGCACCTCAAACGGGGCCATTCGCCGCGGTGCACCCCGTGCGGCCGGCTGACATCACAGGCTCCCCGAGGCCTGCCGCACTCCCCCACACGCCCTAGCCGCCGGCAGACGGACATCGGGACTGGTCTCTCTGAAATGCTCACTTTCCTCGCTGTGCATTCCAGAGAAACCTGTACCGAAATCTGGAATGGATGCGCTGCGGCCCAGTTGAAGTCGAATAGCCCCGTTTCAAACACGGGCTATGCGCCTCAAACGGGGCCATTCGCCTCGGAATCCTCCGCGGCTTTCTTCGCCTTTGCCCGCTCGAGGTTGTCCTCGCCGAGTCGACGGTTGAGCTTGAGCAACACCGTGAGGCCGACGATCAGCACAGCCAAGACCAGCAGCATGATGCATGCGTAGACGGCCATCGACACCGCACTCACCATTCCCACTGTTCCAACCATCGGCATCGGATCTCCGTTCTCCCACTGCGTTGACTTCAAGGCATCTTGTATCATACACGGTGGTTGCCGACTCCGGACTCTCTGCGGATTGCTGCGTCTCCGCTCACCGCCGCGGCTGGCCCCGGTGGTCGCGACTTCTTGCTGCAGACTGCCGCCGCTGCGTCTCCGCTCACCGCCGCGACTGAGCACTACACAGTCTGAGCTGAATAGCCCAGTTTCAAACACGTGCTATGCACCTCAAACGGGGCCATTCGCCGCGGTGCACCCCGTGCGGCCGGCTGACATCACAGGCTCCCCGAGGCCTGCCGCACTCCCCCACACGCCCTAGCCGCCGGCAGACGGACATCGGGACTGGTCTCTCTGAATTACCCACTATCTTCGCTGTGCATTCCAGAGAAACCGATAACAAAATCTGGAACGAATGGACTACGCCGCAAAGACCGAGACCCGCGGACGTCCTGGCCGGTCGCCGATTGCATGGCCAGGACGTCCCATCCCGCCCGAACCTGTGGTGGACTGGTGTCATGAGCGATGCCTCACTGAGCCTGCGCCACCGGATCATCAACGCGGCCATGCGCACCGTGTACTTCGGCCGCATCCGCGTGCTCGACCTCAGCGGAAGTCAGGGACGGTCGGCACCCACTTCTGCCCGAGCCGAGGCAAACCCGTCCCCCGCCGAGGCGGCCCCCACCACAGGCACCGACCGTCCCACCGCATCCGCTGACTCTCCTTCCGCGCCCGGTGAAGGTCCCTCCCGGCGACCGCGCCTCATCATCGCCAGCCATCGCAACGGAGCGATCGACGGCCACCAGGTGCTCGCAGCGTTCCCGCACGCTCAGTTCCTCGTCTCGATCCAGCTGCTGCGCCACTGGTTCCTCCGCCTCTTCATCGCCGGCATCCCCGTCGTCCGCCCCAAGGACGTCGAGCGCTACGGACTCGATCCCGCCTCTGTGGCCAGCCCCGTCGAGGCGGGACTCGCCCACCTGCGCCGAGGCGGTGACCTCGGCATCTTCCCCGAGGCCAGCAGCGAGTGGGGCCACCGTCCGCAGCCGTACAAGTCCGGCGCCGCCCGGATCGCGTGTGCCCTCATCGACGACGGCATCGACGTCGAGGTCATCCCCGTGGGCCTGTTCTATTCGACCCCGGATCGGTTCCGCTCCCGCGCCGAGGTGGTCCGCGGTCCCTCGGTCACGATTCCCGACCGCGACGGCAGGGAGGACAAGGAATGGGAGGCGGCGGTCGCCTCGGCGATGGGGTCGGCTCTAGACGATGTGTCGGTGAACTGTCCGGACGAAGCGACGTTCACCGCTGTCGAAGCCCGTGCCCTCGACCGGGCGCGGAGGACTCCCGGCAGCTCGGCGAGCTATGCGCAGGCGTTTCTCGAACTGCAGAACGCGGCCGGCTCGGTCGCTCCCAGAGAAGTCGGCGCCACCTCGGCCGACCAGGCCGAGGGCCGCACCACCTCCGCGAACACCGTCGCCAGGCCGCGGACCTACCCTCTCATCCGGTGGGTCGGATTCATGGCTCTGTGGCTCTTCGCCCCGATCCTTGTGGCCGCCGCGGTTGCCGGGTCACGCGCGGACGGTCGCAATACTGTCACATTCTTTCGCATCCTCGCGGGCTTCGCAGCGGTTATGGTCTGGATACCGGTGCTGATCATCGCGGCGTTCTTCTGGCCCGCGGTCATCGGCGTCGGCGTCCTCAGCGGGGTGCTCGGCTGGCTGCTGCTGGGGGTCCGCCGCATCCGACTGTGAACCGCCCTTGCTCGACGAACCGCATCGACCCTTCAACCCCACCTCCCCCGACGAACCGCACCGCACCGCACCCGATGAACAGTTTCGTGAACCGCAGATCCGAAGGAGCCCCGATGAGCCTCACACTCCGCTTCACCGATCCCCTCGCCACAGAGCTGGCCCGCAGCGGCGGCAAGGGGGCAAGCCTGGCCAAGTCCGCGCAGAACCTGCCTGTGCCCGGTGGCTTCATCGTCACCGCCGACGCCTATTCCCAGTTCATCGCACCACTGCAGTCGCACATCGCCGAGCTCATCGGCACCGACTCCCCCGCCGAGTCGATCGCCGACCTCATCCGCTCCACCCCCATCCCCGATACGTGGCTATCCGAATTCGACGAAGCCGTCGCCGAGGAGGGCCTGACCGGGCAGGCCGTGGCCGTACGGTCCTCGGGCACGATGGAGGACCTGCCGGGTGCCGCGTTCGCCGGGCAGCACGACACCTACCTCGGTGTGCGTGGAACCAACGCCATCGCCGAGGCGGTGCGCGACTGCTATGCCTCCCTGTGGAACGAGCACGCCTTCCGCTATCGCCGGCAGCTCGGCGTCGATCAGAATGATGCGAAGATGGCCGTCGTCGTCCAGCTCATGGTCTCCGTCGGCGCCGACGAAGCCGCAGGCGTCGCGTTCTCCGTCGACCCGGTGCGCGGCAACACCGATGAGGTGCTCATCAACGCAGCATTCGGCCTCGGTGAGACTGTTGTCGGCGGAGAGGAACCCGTCGACGAATTCCGAGTCCGCCGGGACACCGGCGAGCAGGTCGCAGCCGAGATCGCCGAGAAGCCCACCGCACTCATCATGAGCGGCGGTGGGAACGGAGCTGGCGACCGCCTCGGTGAGGGTGACGGGTGCGGCCACGACGTCGGGGGCGACCGCCCCGGCGATAGTGACGGCCTCGGTGAGGGTGACGGTCGGGGCGGCGACCACCTCGCTGAGGGCGACGGTGCGCGGACGACGGTCGTCGACCTCGGCGCGGAGCAGCGCACGCGTCCGGCGCTGACAACGGCGCAGGCGAAAGAGGTCGCTGAGCTCGCGGTAGCTGCGGAGAACCATTTCGGGTTCGCTCAAGACATCGAATGGGCGCTGCACGACGGCGATCTCTACCTGCTGCAGTCGCGGCCGATCACGCGGGTGGCTCCGCGGTGGACCCGCGATGAGTCCGCGGAGCGATTCCCCACCCCGGTGACACCGCTGACCTGGGATCTCGTGGAGGCCGGGTTCCACCATTCGCTCAATCACAGTTTCGATCTCATGGGGCTGCCGCCGTTCGACGACAAATGGTTCGTCATGCGCGATTTCTATATCTACGGCAATCACACCGCGGTCGATCTCTACGCCGGTCGGCTGCCGACGAACATGCTCTCCAGCGTCGAGACGATCACCGAGTCGCTGCCCCAGATCGCCCGGCAGTTCGGGTGGGTGCAGGAGCTGCCGGTGCAGTGGATGCGTGATCTCGACACGTATCTCATCGGGATCGGTCGCCTGTCGAACGAGGTGTTGGAAGATAAGTCGCTGGCACAGGTGTGGGATCACGTCATTGCGATCAGTGACCTCGGCACCGAGTATTTCCGGCCGAACATCGCGATTTCGCTGACCCAGGGCACACTCTATGCGGCTCTGCAGCACATGCTCTCGCTCGCTCTCGACGAGGATCAGGCACAGGTCGTTTTCGAACGCCTCATGGCGTCGACGGAGACGAAGACATCGCAGGTCAACGCCGAGCTGCGCGAGCTGTCGCAGCTTGTCGCCGCCGATGCTGATCTGCTCACTGCGCTCGAGGCCCACCATGGTGAGGCCGGGGTCACGGAGCTGGAGAGGTTCCCGCAGTTCAAAGCACCCTTCGACCGGTTCCTCGAGCAGCACGGACACCGTGAACTCGACTTCGACGCCTACCATCCGACGTGGGTCGAGGCTCCGCACATCGTGCTCGACCAGATCCGTCTGCTCGCCGCACGGACCGTGGCCGAGGCAGAAGCGTCTGCGCCGATGACGGGACCGGGCACAGCGTCCCCGTCCGCGCCGATGACGGACATGGAGCGCAAGATCGTGCAGGCAGAGACCGAACTCGTCGTCGTCAATGCGGCACCTGAGAAGCTGCGCTATCTCGTCCAGGAAGTCATCCGTCTGGCCCGCACCTACACGGCACTCGATGACCTCGAGCACTATCAGACGACGCGGCTGACCCTGCCGATGCGGCGCGCGCTGAAGGAGCTCGGCGGCAGGCTCGTCGATGCCGGGGTCCTCCTTGAGGCCTCGGACGTGTACTTCATCGACTTCGAGCACCTCGACACGGCGATCCGTGCCGACGCCGAGAACCGTGACCTGGGCGCCGACGCCGCGTACCGCGAGGTGGACACCACCGACGCCGCGGCCGCGAACCGCGAGGTGGACACCGCCAACGGCACCTCAACCACCTCTGCCGCGGGCTCTACGGGAGCAGGATCCGCCTTGGCCGATCTGACCGAGATCGCCGCACAGAACAAGGCCGCCTACCAGGCCGCGGTCGATCGCACACCCGAATGGGAGTACGGCAAAGCAACAGCCGCAGTCGACGCTGACACCGACCACATCACCGGCACCGCGGGCAGCCCGGGGACCGTCGAAGGCGAAGTCTTCGTCGTCCACTCCCCCGCCGACTTCTCGTCATTCCCCGACGGAGCGATCCTCGTCGCACGCACCACGAACCCGGCCTGGACCGCCCTGTTCTACCAGGCGGGCGGGGTGATCACCGAAAGCGGCGGAGCACTCTCCCACGGGGCGGTCACCGCCCGTGAACTCGGACTGCCCGCCGTCATGGCCGTGCGCGACGCGACCAGCAGATTCACCTCCGGCCAGCGCGTCCGCGTCGACGGATCCAACGGAACCGTCATCGAACTCGACTGACGTACGGAACCCGGTTCGGCCCGGGCGACAGTTCTACACAGTCTTAGTTGAATAGCCCATGTTTGAAACCGGGCTGCTCAACTCAAACTGGGCTGATCGCCGCGGCGTTGCCCTACGCCTCGGCGGGAGCCATCCGCAGCACCCGCACTTCACACAGCTTCGAGCGCCTCGACGGGACTGATCGAGGTGGCCGCGCGGGCGGGTTCGCGGCTTGCGATGAACACGGCGGTGAGGGTGCCGACGATGACGGCGATGACGACCGTCCAGGGCACGCTCGGCGCGAAGAGGCCGAGCAGGGGCGAGAGCAGGGTCAGTGCGCCGACCCAACCGAAGCCGATTCCCAGCGGAACGGCGACCAGGCAGGCGGTCAGGCTCAGCTGCAGGCCTTCGGCAGTGATCATCCGGCGCACGCGCTTTGGGGTCTGGCCGAGCGCCATGAGCAGCCCGATCTCCTGAGTGCGCTGACGCACGGAGAGCATGAGGGTGTTCGCGACGCCGATGACGGCAATGATCACGGAGAACAGGATGAGGGCGAGCGCGAACAGCATCGACTTGTCGATGACAGTGGCCAGCGCGTCCTCGAGACCGCCCCACCCTTCCTCGCCGAGCGACCTGGCATACCGCAGCAGCTGATCACGGAAGGTCGTCATGGCGGTGGCGAACATGACGATGAGCGTGATGCCGATGACGAGACCGATGACCGTGCGCGCGTTCCGGGTGGGATGGCGCGCGATCGTCGAGGCCGCCAACCGGGACACTGCGGTGCGTCCGCACAGCCAGCCCATCGCCGCCTGCAGGGGCGGCAGTATCCACGGGTGGCCGATGATGATGCCGAGGAAGGTCAGGCTCGAGCCGAATGCGGTGAGCACCACGCTGATCACGCTGATCCGATGATCGGCGGCCCCGATCACGGAGTTGACGAGGAACGTCACCCCCATGGACAGCAGAATCAGCGAGGCGGTGAGCCCGCCGAGTGAGGCGCGGGCATCCTCGGGCCGGGCCTCCACCGCCTGCGAGGTCGCCTCGATCGGTGAGATCCCCGTGATGCGGCGCGCACCCAGGTACGCCGACAGCCAGGTCACGATGATCGTGGCGAACGCGGGAACGGCCATGGCCGGGGTGAGGAGGGCGACCTCCTCGGTGATGGCGTTGCCCAGATAATTCTGGGCCGCTTTCGCCAACCCGGTTGACGCCGCGAAGGCGAGCACCGCGGCGGGGACGGAGATGATCAGGCCCTCCACCGAGGCGGCCCTGCGCAGCCGTTTCGACGACGCCCCGATGAGGCGCAGCAGAGCCAGCTGGCGGCTGCGGCCGGCGATGATGATCGAGAACGTGTTCGCGATGACGATCGCGGAGACGAAGAGAGCGATGAGGAAGAAGGTGACACCGATCATCGAGAGGAAGTTCTGCGCGGTCTCGGACTCGGCGATGATCTTCTCAGACGACAGCCACGCGGTCAGGATCGCGATGCCCTGCATGATTGCGGTGCCGAAGAGGGCGGCGATGAAGACGACGAGGACGCTGGGGAAGAACTGCCGCGGGTTGGTTCGGATCTCGCGCAGCGGGTTCATCGGCTCACCGCGGATTCGGCGCGTTCGTCGATGTCGAGCATGGTCGAGGCGATCGCTTCGGCGGTGATGGTGTCGTTCAGTTCCGTCACGGGGGTGCCGTCGGCGATGAAGATCACGCGGTCGGCGTGGGCGGCGACGATCGGGTCGTGGGTGACGAGCACGATGGATTGGCCGAAGTCGCGGACGGCCTCGACCATGATCGCCATGACTTCGCGACCGGACTTCGCGTCGAGGTTGCCGGTCGGTTCGTCTGCGAAGAGGATGTCGGGGCGGGTTGCGAGCGCCCGGGCGATGGCGGTGCGCTGCTGTTGACCGCCGGAGAGCTCGTTGGGTCGGTGTTTGAGGCGGTCTTCCAGCCCCAGACGGTGGACGACCGTGGTGATCCAGGCGCGTTCGTCGGCATTGGGCCGACGGTCGTCGAGTTCGAAGGGCAGGCGGATGTTCTCTTTGACGGTGAGCGTGGGCACGAGGTTGAACGCTTGGAAGACGAATCCGATCCGGCGGCGGCGCAGGGCGGTGAGGTCGTCGTCGCGCAGCTTCGTGATCTCCTGTTCGCCGAGGTGGACTGAGCCCGAGGTGGGACGATCGAGTCCGGCGAGGACGTGCATGAGTGTTGATTTCCCCGAGCCCGAGGGCCCCATCACCGCGGTCAGCTTGGCCGGTGCGATGTCGAGGCTGACCCCGCTGAGAGCCGTGACCGCGGCCCCTTTCGGATCGAAGACCTTCGAAACGTCGCGGAGTCGGGCGATGGGCATCGTTGGGCCGGTGGTCATAGATTCCTCATGCGTCGGTGCAAGCTGTCATTTCCAGACTAACGAGGATCGACGCTCAGAAACATGAAAAGCGACTGGCCAGTAGGTGTGAGCGAGCTGTGTACGGTCTGCTGCGAACGGCACGAGGGAGGGCACTCTGGGCCGGCCCGCGTGCGATGGCCGTCCCGCCTGCCATGGTCCGCCCGCGTGCGATGGCCCGCTCCCTTTCCCTGGCCGCGCGGCTTCTCTTGTGGTCCACTTGGGAGATGACGAATCCAGCTCTCCACCTATCGACGTCCATCGACGCCTCCCCCGCCGAGGCGGCCACCTTCGCCGGCGATCCCGCGAATCTTTCGGCCTGGGCGGCGGGACTGAGCAATGGAATCCGCGAGGCGGGCGACCTCTGGATCACGGATTCCCCGGTGGGTGAGGTCGAGGTCCGCTTCGGCCCGCACACGGAGCTGGGCATCCTCGATCACGACGTGATCTTCCCCGACGGCACGGTCGTGCACAATCCCCTGCGGGTGCTCGCCAACGGCACCGGCGCCGAGGCGGTCTTCACTCTGTTCCGTCTGCCAGGTGTCGACGACGCCGAGTTCGACCGCGATGCCGACATGGTTCGTGCCGACCTCGCTCGCCTGCGCACTCAGCTCGAGAGCGACCGCGCCTGAACACGCCCCCACGCCCGAGCACGCCCTAGACGGCACAAAGCGCGCAAACACGACTGGGCCACAGTGGCATCAGGCTTTTTGTACACCTGTCTCTGAATTGCTCAGGTTCTTCAGTGTGCATTTCAGAGCAGGGTGTGTCGAAAGTGGAATCCTGCGCGCCAGAGGCCCGCTCAGACCTGCTTGCGCGACTGCATCGTTGCCACCTCACCGCGGCGTTGTGCCTCGCCCCGTGGCGGCGCTGTGCCGCGTCCAGTCGCGACGCTGCGCCGCCTCGGTGAGGGTGACTACGCAGATGAATGCGGCAGTGGCCCGGAACGTGATGTTCCGGGCCACTGTCGTGGTCAGAGATGACTCAGTCCGAGCGAGTGACTCAGGCTTCGTCCTCCTCGTCCTTCTTCTCGACGACCAGGGTCTCGGTGGTGAGAACCAGGGCGGCGATCGAAGCGGCGTTGCGCAGCGCCGAACGGGTGACCTTGACGGGGTCGATGATTCCGGCGCCGATGAGGTCGCCGTATTCGTCGATGGCGGCGTTGTAGCCCTGGCCGGACTCGAGGTCCTGCACCTTGGCGACGACGACGTAGCCGTCCTGGCCTGCGTTGGCGGCGATCCAGCGCAGCGGCTGGACGACTCCGCGCTTGACGATCTCGGCACCGGTGAGTGCGTCACCGGACAGTCCGAGGTCGTTGCCGTCGAGGACCTTCGCAGCGTGGATCAGAGCCGATCCACCACCGGCGACGACGCCCTCTTCGATGGCGGCGCGAGTAGCGGACACTGCGTCTTCGACGCGGTGCTTGCGCTCCTTGAGCTCCACCTCGGTGGCGGCGCCGACCTTGATGACGGCGACTCCGCCGGAGAGCTTGGCCAAGCGCTCCTGCAGCTTCTCGCGGTCCCAGTCGGAGTCGGTGTTCTCGACCTCGGCGCGGATCTGAGCGACACGACCGGCAACAGCCTCGTCGGCACCGGCACCATCGATGATGGTGGTGTTGTCCTTGGTGACGGTGATGGTGCGGGCGTTGCCGAGCTCTTCCAGGGTGACCTGGTCGAGCTTCATGCCCATGTCCGGCGTGACGACCTGGCCACCGGTGAGGACGGCGAGGTCCTCGAGGATGGCCTTGCGGCGGTCACCGAAGCCGGGGGCCTTGACGGCGGCGACGTTGATGATTCCGCGCAGCTTGTTGACGACCAGGGTCGACAGAGCTTCACCCTCGATGTCCTCGGCGATGATGAACAGCGGCTTGCCTGCCTGCTGCACCTTCTCGAGGACGGGCAGGAGCTCCTGGATGTTGGAGATCTTGCCCTGGTTGATGAGGATGAGGGCGTCGGAGAGCACAGCCTCCTGGCGATCGGCATCGGTCACGAAGTGCGGCGACAGGAAGCCCTTGTCGAACTGCATTCCTTCGGTGATCTCGAGTTCGACGGACGCGGCCTGCGACTCGTCGATCGTGATGACGCCGTCCTTGCCCACTTTGTCGAAGGCATCGGCGATGAGCTTGCCGATCTCAGGCGACTGAGCCGACAGACCGGCGACGTGTGCGATCTCCGAGGAGTCGGCGACGTCGCGGGCGATGGTGCCCAGCTGCTGCGAGACGGCCTCGACGGCGGTCTCGATGCCGCGCTTGAGCTGTCCGGGAGCGGCGCCTGCGGCAACGTTGCGCAGTCCTTCGTTGACGAAGGCCTGAGCGAGAACGGTCGCGGTGGTGGTTCCGTCACCGGCGATGTCGTTGGTCTTGGTGGCGACTTCCTTGGCCAGCTGCGCGCCGAGGTTCTCGTAAGGATCGTCGACCTCGACCTCACGGGCGATGGTCACACCATCGTTCGTGATCGTGGGAGCGCCCCACTTCTTGTCGAGCACGACGTTGCGGCCCTTGGGCCCCAGCGTCACCTTGACGGTGTCGGCCAGGGTGTTGACACCCTTTTCGAGTGCACGACGGGCTTCGTCGTTGAATTCCAATGATTTAGGCATTCGTCCTCCTGTCAGTGAAGTTGTTGTTCAGGGGATTCAGCCGATGACGGCGAGCACGTCGCGAGCCGAGAGCACGAGGAACTCTTCGCCTGCGTACTTGACTTCGGTGCCTCCGTACTTGGAGTAGATGACCTTGTCGCCGACAGCAACGTCGACCGGCACGCGGTTTCCGTTGTCAGCAACGCGGCCCGGGCCCACTGCGACAACTTCGCCTTCCTGAGGCTTTTCCTTGGCGGTTTCGGGAATGACCAGACCACTGGCGGTAGTCTGTTCTGCTTCAACCTGACGGATGACAATCCGATCTTCGAGTGGCTTGATGGAGACCGACATATCGGGCCCTCTCCCTTCGCTGGGTTCTATTTCATCGAGTCAGACGGCGGCTTATGCCATGAACCTCTCGTCGTCGCGGGTGCCGAGCGATTCGACCGTCTCATGAAACTGGCACTCAATGAGTGCTAGTGCTAATTCTGACTCTAGAACGCTCTTAGCACTCGGTCAACTCGAGTGCCAGCAATTCGTCCTGCTCTGGGCGAAAGTTCAGATTGGGCCCCGCGCGGAGGTGGTGCCGGCACCGAAAAGCGTGGGCCCCGAGGATCTCTCCTCGGGGCCCACGCTCCTTGCTGACCGCCTCAGCTCAGTTGTCGATATCTGTTGTCAATGGCGGCCAGAGTTCATGGCCTATACAGGCGCTCAGTCGGCTGCTGCGAACCTGATCTCAGATCAGGCGCAGGCCCACTGTCCCCAGCCGGCTGCTGCGAACCTGATCTCAGATCAGGCGCAGGTCCACTGACCCCAGCCGGCTTCGGCCTGCAGCTTCTTCGCACGCTGGAACTGCTCCTGCGGGCTTGCGTCAGATGGGTTTCCGCTGCCGCCCATGGAGTGCCAAGTCTGCGGGAGGAACTGGAACAGACCGAAGTGGGTGCCGTTCGAAGCCTTCGGATCGAAGTTCGATTCGCATTCGACGACCTGGTACCACTTGGATCCGGGCCCACCCAGCATCGCCTTGATCTCAGCGGTGGACATGGAACCGCCGCCGGAGCCGCCACCGGTGCTCGAGTCACCGGAGTCGCCCGAACCGGAATCGCCGGAGTCACCCGAGTCTGAACCGCCGGTGTCAGCCGGCTCTTCCTTCTTCTTGGTGCCCTGGATGACGACCTTGGTCTTGGGTTCGGAGAGGACCTTCTCGTCCTTCTTCTCCTTCTTGACCTCTTCGCCGTTGATCGTCTTGACCTTGTAGGTGACCTGCTTCTCGCCGTCCTTGCCTTCGGACTCGACCTTGGTCTCGCCCTCGTAGAGGGAATCGGACTTCTTGGTCTCGACCTTGGCCTTGATGGCCTGCTTGTCCTTGACGGTGTCGTTCTTCACGCGGTTGACGGTCAGCACCTGGCCGTCGGAGACCTCGGCGGACATCGGCACGGACAGGAAGTCGTCCTTGTCGAGCTTGACGCCCGTGTCCTTGAGCGCTTCCTTCGCGGTGCCCACAGCGGCCGAGACCTTGTGGTCCTTGCCGTCGGCGACCACGGTGAGATCCTTCGACGTGGTCACGTCGATGTCATTGCCTTCGTCCTTCAGACGCTGGCTGGCCTTCGCGTTGAGATCGGCACCCTTCGCGTCCACACCCAGGTCGGCCAGAGCCTGACCCACGGTGTTCGCGTTGGTCCATTCGTTCGTCTCTTTGCCATCGACGGACAGCGCAACCTTCTTCGCCGTGTTGACGGTGATCGTCATGTCACGGTCGACCTTGGTGCCCACACCGGGCTTGACCTGGTCGCGCTTATCGACATCGATTTCATGGCTGTCGAGGATGTCCCCGACCGTTCCACCGAAGGTTCGGATCTCTTCGGCCTGTCCGTTGACCTCCAAGGTCACAGGCTTGTTCATAGTCACAACCGCGCCCGTGCCACCGACGAGTCCGGTGATCACGACCGCCTGTGCAGCGATCTGAACCTTGCGGTTCTTCAGAAAATCAATCACAAAAATATCCCTGAGCAGAGTTTATCGACCTGTTCACTGTAACCGATTCGTTACACGGTTCGCAAAATATCACGGAAATGTAACGGTGTGAGTTTCCTGAAGGCGTGTCTGACCTGGAGTTCCCCGTGTTTCCGGGGCATTCCCGCTCGTGACATTTCCCCGCCGAGGCGGCGCTCCGTCCCGTTATCCCGCTCACAGAACGAAGGGCTGAGCCCGGCTCAGTCCCAGCTGCCGAGGGCCCGCTCCGCGTTGTTCCACACGGCCGCGCACAGATCCTCTTCGCTCATCCCGCGCACTTCGGCGAGTTTCCGCGCCGTGA
Source organism: Brevibacterium sp. MGP-B1 (assembly GCF_057766545.1). Lineage (NCBI taxonomy): Bacteria > Bacillati > Actinomycetota > Actinomycetes > Micrococcales > Brevibacteriaceae > Brevibacterium > Brevibacterium sp. MGP-B1. Next base: position 2,284,726 of record NZ_CM173407.1, read on the forward strand.
TCGCCGTGAGGTAAGGACCACCCGGCTTACCGCGATGCGGGTGCGGAGTGAGGAAAGGTGCGTCGGTCTCCGTCAGCAGCAGCTCCAGTGGAGCGGCCGCCGCGGCCCTCCGCAGCTCGTCGGCGTTCTTGAACGTGAGGTTGCCGGCGAAGGACATGAAATAGCCCTCGGCCGCACATTCGCGGGCCATCGCCTCGTCACCCGAGTAGCAGTGGAAGATCGTGACCTCGGGAGCGCCTTCCTCCTTGAGGATGCGCAGCACATCGGCATGTGCCTCCCGATCGTGGATCTGCAGTGCACGTCCGGTGCGCTTGGCGATCTCGATATGAGCTCGGAAGGAGCGCTGCTGTTCGGCAACTCCCTCTTCTGCTGTGCGGAAGTAGTCGAGACCGGTCTCCCCCACCACGCGCATACGCTCATGCGAGGACACGAGCGATTCGACCTCGGTGAGGGCGTCGTCGAGCAGGCCGCGCTCGGCCAGCCGCGGGGCTTCGTTCGGGTGGAGTGCCACTCCCCCGAGCATCCAGGTGCGACCGCCCGCGGGAGGAGCGGGCACGGTTCGGCGGCCGGCCGCCTCGGCGAGGGATCCCACCTCCGTGGCCACCTCGGCGGGGGTGCCTGAATACTGGGAAGCCACGAGCGCGGTCGTCCACCGGGCCGCCGGAAGGTCGCAGCCGATCTGGACGATGCGACGGACTCCCGCCTCGGCGGCGGTGTCATGGAAGAAGTCCAGCGACGGGAACTCTTCGTCCGCGTCCGGGGTCACCTCGGGTTCGGGCTCACCGGCACCCAATGGCAGCCGCACACCCGTGCAGATGTCGAGGTGGGTGTGGGTGTCGACGATGGGGTGAGCGAGTGGTTCGGGCACCGGTGGATAGGTTCCGGCGGCGCGCGAGGCCATTATTCGGTCTCCTCCACGAATTTCGGGAACACGGGTTCGGGCTTCGGCAAGGGTGTGCCCGGCTCGAGCGGGAACTCGACGGCGGCGAACGACCGGGGATCCGCCTCGGCGGCGGCGATTCCGTCGGCAGCGGCCTCGGCGACATTCGGTGCCAGGGCGGCCGAAGCATAGGCGGCACCGGCGGCGACTCCGATGGCCGCACTCGCGGATACGGCTCCCATCGCCTCGGCGCCGGACCCGGAATCGACGGCGGTCGGCAGGACCATCGCACCGGCCTCCCCGACGCCCGCGGGCACACCGAGGAGGTCGAGGATCTTGCCCGCGGACTCGGGCATGACCGGCTGGATGAGGATGGAGATGATGCGCACGACTTCGATCGTCACCCACAGCACGGTGGCCATGCGATCGGGATCGGTCTTCTTCAGCTTCCACGGTTCCTGAGCGGAGAAGTAGCGGTTGGCCTCGGACAACACCTTCCAGCAGGCCTCGACATAGAGGTGGAGGGCCTGGGAGTCGACGTGGCGTCGGGCGGTGTCGGGCACGGCGCGGGCGAGAGCGAGGAGTTTCTCGTCCGCCTCGGTGAGCTCGCCCGGCTGCGGGACCTGGGCGTCGCAGTTCTTCTGGATCATCGACAGCGAACGCTGGGCGAGGTTGCCGTACTCGTTGGCGAGGTCGGAGTTCTTCCGAGTGATGATCGAGTCCTTCGTGTACGAGCCGTCGTGGCCGTAGGAGAACTCGCGGAAGAGGAAGAAGCGCAGGGTGTCCAGGCCGAAGGCGTCGACGAGGTCGAGCGGATCGACGACGTTGCCGACGGACTTCGACATCTTCTCACCGGCGTTGAAGAGGAAGCCGTGGGCGTGGACGCGCCCCGGCAGCTCGATGCCGGCGCTCATGAGGAATGCGGGCCAGTAGACCGAGTGGAAGCGGATGATGTCCTTGCCGATGATGTGGACGTCGGCGGGCCACCACTTACTGAGGCGCTCCTGGTCATCGGGGTAGCCGGCGGCGGTGAGGTAGTTTGTCAGGGCATCGATCCACACGTACATCACGTGTTTGTCGTTGCCGGGCACCGGCACACCCCAGTCGAAGGTGGTGCGGGAGACCGAGAGGTCCTTGAGTCCGGAGGCGACGAACGAGGCGATCTCGTTGCGGCGGGAGTCCGGGCCGATGAACTCAGGGTGGTTCTTGTACAGCTCGAGCAGCTTGTCCTGGTACTTCGAGAGGCGGAAGAAGTAGGACTCCTCTTCCGTCCAGGTCACCTCGGTGCGGGTCTCCTTGGACAGGCGCACGCCGTCGACGACCTCGGTCTCGTCGTCGGTGTAGAAGGCCTCGTCGCGCACGGAGTACCAGCCGGAGTACGTGTCGAGGTAGATGTCGCCGGCCTCTTCGAGCTTGCGCCAGATGGCCTGCGAGGCGGCGTAGTGGTCTTCGTCGGTGGTGCGGATGAACCGGTCGAAGGTCGAGCCGAGGGCGAGCTGGGTGTCGCGGAAGTTCTTCGCGTTGTCGTCAGCGAGTTCTTTGGGAGTGATGCCGAGCTTGTTCGCCGCCTGCAGCATCTTCAGTCCGTGCTCGTCCGTGCCGGTGCAGAAGAAGACATCGTGATTGTCCAGTCGCTTGAACCGGGCGATCGTGTCGGCCGCAATGTACTCATAGGCATGCCCGATGTGAATGGCCCCGTTGGGGTAGGCAATCGCTGTCGTCAAGTAGTAACCCATAGGGAACTCAGTCTAAGGGACGCGGCGCGGCGGGCGCGCATGGGTCCGCTGGCGGTGAGCGGGTGGGCGCGCGGTGCGGGCGGGTGCGGCCGCGGTGCGGGTGAGTGGGTGACGGTGTGGGCACACGGCGCAGGCGGAGAACGCGCGAGGGTGGGGAGGAACGGGGTCTTCCAGCCGATACGGCACGGTTTAAGTCGAGTAGCACCTGTTTGAACATGTGCTACGCGCCTTAAACCGTGCCGCCACCGTTCTCTGCTCAAATGAGCAGCATCAGCGTGGGACCGAGGAGGAACTTCGTTCAGCAGGGAGTCAGAGGATCAGCCTGTTACCGCAACGGCTTCGCAGCTCGGGCGCCTGGTGAAACAGTTTCTCGTTGAACTGCTTCGGCGCGTGAACTTCGTTGAATTTGAAACGCACGACTTTGTACCCCATCGCCAGCAGACGATTGTGCTGTCGGCTCTCCTTGTTCATGACGTCGAAGCCGCCATCGACGTACTTCTGCGATCCATCCACGTAGAGAGCAACTCTGTCTTCCCGGAAAAGGAAATCGAGTCTCGTCAGCAGTCGACCTCTGTCGATGATGTCGACCTGCTGGGCAAAGTCGTGTAATCCGAGCAGATCCAGGTTGAACGCCGCTTGGCTTTCCGCGTAGCTTTCGGACAGAGGTGACGCGAGTCTTGCCAGTCGCGATGCAATCTTCTTTCCCTTGGCGAGCCGTCTGATCGGCGAAAGGAATAGGTCGATCTGCGCTTGGGGTACATCGTCAAGCAGGTACGGCGGATACCCGAGCTTGAAAATACGGTCCTCGTCGTCGCCGAGCATGTGGCGACGGAGCACCTGTTCCATCGCCGCAAAGCCGGCTGCATTGCCGAGTTCGCTTCGAAGATCCAGCACGGTTCGCGCAGGCGTCGTCACTCTCAGCCCCTCAACATTGCAGATGTCTTCGTCCGCGATCGACCTGCGCCGACGCACCAATTCGCTTGTCCGCGTACTCGCCGCCGGGTGGAACACCGAGACTGGTTGGTCCGGCTCGTTGAACATCCCGATCCGGTGTATTCGTGCAGCGGAGATTCCGCAGATGATGTCGTCCGGGCGGAAGTGCGGATAGTGGACGATCTGCAGGTGTTTCAGATGTTCTTCATACATGCGGGTCTGAGCAGGCTCGCTGCTCAGGCCCGCTTCATGCTGCTCGAGCCAGGGAATGTCCGTCACGAAAGCGGAGAACCGCTCGTGTGCTCTGACATCGCACCTGCGGATCACCGAATACACGCCTCGAGACAATCTCTTCAGACAACAGTCCAAGGCTCCCCGGATCTCCGTTGTTGAGACTCCGACGTTGCGAAGGTCCTGAAAGTAGACAACATTGCTCTTCATTTCGCCACCATGTCGAAACGCAGCCAGCGGCGACAAGACCTCTTTCGGCGGCTGTGGATACGGACTGACCATCCACAGACGTGAGGAGGTCGAGTATACGGCGATTTTCAATCCCACCGCGCTTGAGTCGTAACGACGCCCCGCCGCCAAGTCTTCCCATTAAGGCGGGTCGGGCCCTGGCCCTTATCGCTGGCGGCCCAGTTTGAGCTGGAAGGCCCCTGTTTGAAACCGTGTTTTCTGACTTCATGTGTGCCGTAGCCATCCACAACGAAAAGCGAATGAGTCGCGACCGGGCTATGGGCCACAGGTTCAGTCGCGGTGGAGCCAGGCCTCGTAGACATCGCGCTTGGACAGGCCGAACTTCTTCGCCACCTGTCCGGCCGCGTCCTTGGCGCGTACTCCGGAGTCGACCAGAGCGCTGACCTCGCCGAGGTGGTCCTCCGGAGCCGTTTCGGCCTCGGTCGCGCCGGCGAGCACCAAGGTCAGCTCCCCGCGCAGTCCTCCTGCGGCCTGATCGCGCAGCGAACCGACGGTTCCGCGCAGAGTCTCCTCGTAGGTCTTCGTCAGCTCGCGGCTGATGGCCATGGGCCGGTCGACGCCGATGATCTCGGCGAAGTCGCCCATCGCATCGGCGATGCGGTGCGGGCTTTCGAAGAAGACCATCGTCCGCTTCTCGGCCTTGAGTTCGGTCAGCAGAGTCTTGCGCTGCCCGGACTTGCGCGGCAGGAACCCTTCGAAGCTGAACCGATCGCTCGGCAGCCCAGAGACCGCGAGGGCCATGAGCACCGCGGACGGGCCCGGCGTCGAAGTGACTGGAAGTCCCGCCTCGGCGCAGGCCTTGACCACGCGGTAGCCGGGGTCGGAGACGGCGGGCATTCCCGCGTCGGAGAGCAGAACAACGGTCTCACCGGCGGCGATGATGTCGACGAGTTCGGGAGCGCGATGGCCCTCGTTGTGGTCGAAGACGCTGATGACCCGCTTCGTGTGCGTGAGGTTGAGTCGCTGCGCCAGCGACAGGAACCTGCGCGTGTCCTCGGCGGCGATGACATCGGCCGTTTCGATGGCTTCCCGCATCCGCGGGCTCGCATCGCCGAGGTTGCCGATCGGAGTCCCGACCAGGATCAGTCGACCGCCGGCGAGGTTCGGACCGGAACTCAGCTCCGCGTCATCGGTCAGGTCGATGTCGTCGGACGGCGCCGCCTCGGTCAGGTCGATGTCGTCGGACGGCGCCGCCTCGGCGAGGTTGCCGGCGGCTCCGTGGCCGACTGCCTCGGCGAGGTTGTCGTGGGCTCGGGGATCGGCCGCCTCGGCGAGGTCCTGGTCCGAGGTGAGCTCAGAGTTTGGATTCGAGGAATCCTCGGTCACGAAGCGCCTTCGGCCGCGAAGAGCACGGCGAACATCCCGACGTAGAGGAGGATCATGAAGACCCAGAAGAGGATCCAGAGGATGGTGCCGATGTAGCCGACCCACAGGGCCGCGATCGCCATGCCGTCGCCGCGTTCTCCGCGTTCGCGGATCTGCTTGCGGGCGATGTGGCCCATGATGATGCCGGCGATGCCGCCGATGAAGACGGACGAGATGACGCCGAAGATCGAGGCGCACATGCCGACGATGGCCAACACGTTGGTCGGGGGCAGCTGTTGGTACACGTAGCCGGGGCCGCCGGCGTACTGCGCATTGGCCGCGTAGGCGCTGTTCTGGCTGTAGGACTGTGCACCGTATGAGCCGCCGGCGTTCGACTGGGGCTGCTGGTAGTACATGTCCGGGTTGTTCCAGTTGTTCTGGCTGCTCATAGCGAAGTCTCCTTGTGGTTGCCTTCAACGGTACAGAGTCGTCGGTGGCGGCAAAAGGCGGGGCGGTTACAGGTCAGTCACAGTTGGCGGGGTGGCCACCTTGCGATGTGGTGCCGGTGCGGGCGCATGTGTCGGCGGTTGAGGCTGTGGGCCAGGTCGCTTGCCGGGGTGGGCTTCCCGGAATCCCGAGCCTCAGCTGACGGTTGCGTTTCCGGCCGCGATCGAGGCGCCGATGACGAGTGCGATGACTCCGAAGTAGAGCAGCCAGAACACGATCCAGAAGAGCACGCTCAGGTAGCTCAGCCACAGCCCGGCCACAGCCATCCCGTTGCCGCGCTCTCCGCGGGCTTTGATCTGAGAGCGGGCGATGTGGCCGAAGATGATGCCGACGAAGCCGAGGAAGAAGAACGATGAGATGAACGAGATGAGGCCGAGCACCAGCGCGACGATCGACGAGGAATTCGTCGGCGCCACCTGCTGGTAGACGACGACCGGTGCGCGGTTTCCGTAGGTCACGGGAGCCTGGACCAGGGCCGGAGTATGGGCCGGTGCGGAAACACGAACCGGTGCGGGCGTGTGGACTGCGACGGGGGCGTGGACCGAACCGTTCGATCCGGTGTAAGTGTGCCCGAGGGGCAGTACGCGAGTGTTCATGTCCGTTCCGTTCCGCTGGCTGTCGTTGATCTTCGAGTCTGTTCGGGGCCGTCCTCGACGGTTGTCCCGATGTCTGAAATCAACGCTACCCACGTGCAGCGAGCGCAGCGGCCGAATCGTGTTGCAGTCCTGCACCACAGGTTGCAGGTTCCCCTCGCCGAGGCGGCCCGACCGTCCCGTACTCGGGTGACCTCAAGGTGCACGCAACGCCCCGGGCAGGCGAGCCCGGGGGTCGTGCACAGCGGCCCGACCGTCCGAATCGAGCGTGACCGCGGCAGTCGTCCGAGGCCACGCGGGGCGGCGCCGAGGCCACGCGGGTCGGCGCCGAGGTCACGCGGGGCTGCTCAGTAGCTGCTCATCATGCCCAAGAAGCCGATGCCCAGGATGCCGATCATGACGATCGCCATGATGAGTCCCAGGGCGATGGTCACGTAGCCGATGATGAGCCCGGCGATCGCCTGTCCGCGACCTTCTTCGCCTGTGCGCTTGATCTGGCCGAGACCGATGTGGCCGAAGATGACGGCGAGCACCGGTGCGATCCACAGGAACATCGCGATGATGCTGAAGATGATGCCGATAACCGGGATCATCGACAGCAGACCGCAGACGAATCCGCCGCCGATACCGGCGATGCCCATCCACATCGACCACACGGCCATCTTGTTGGGAGCGGGCCGCACGAAGACCGGCTGCGCGCCATAGGTCATCGGCTGGCTGTAGGCACCGGGCTGGCTGTAGGCGTCGTAGGCGTTCGGCTGGCTGTAGGCACCGGGCTGGCTGTATCCGCCTGACTGTCCGTACGAGTTCTGCTGACCGTAGGCGCCGGACTGACCATAGGAGTTCTGCTGCCCATACGGCTGTCCCTGCGAATACTGTCCGGCACCGGCCCCATACTGCCCAGCGCCGGATCCATATTGTCCGGCACCGGATCCGTACTGGTCCGACTGTCCCTGACCGTACTGCGGCTGGGACCCATAGTTGTTGTTGAACTGCTGCGAGCCGACCTGGGGAGGATCGCTCGGACGGTAGTTGGGGTTGTTCGACACGTTGTGCACCATTCGCTCTGACTCCGACTGTCTCCCACTACTCTAGTGATGCACGGTGGCGAATGCCCAAGAATCCTGCTCAAGGTGCCGAACCTCATGCCCGGCTGGACCGATCACTCCCAATGCCCCGCCCTTCCCTGCGGGTCGTATGAGAGTCCCGCCCGCCGAGATCTCTAAACTGGACTCCGATGACACACACCGCAGACTCCCCGGCCCCCACCAGGCGCATCGCCCGCGAGCGCCTGGCGAGGAAACGTGAAAAGGTGCGTGCCGGCGCCGCTGCGATGCGCCGCGAAACCTTCCACGCCGGCATGTGGGCCACCCGCGCACCGCTGTGGATGTGGCCCGCCCTGCTCGTCATCACCGGAATCGGCGCGGCCCTGCGACTCTTCCGCCTCGACTTCCCACACCGACTGATATTCGACGAGACCTACTACGTCAAGGACGGCTATTCGGTCTTCAACTTCGGCTACGAACGCTCCTGGCCCGAGAACGCCGACGACTCCTTCAACGCCGGCGACCCCAGCGTCATCGAACCCACCCCCGAATACGTCGTCCACCCGCCGCTGGGCAAATGGCTCATCGGATGGGGCATCGACCTCTTCGGCGCCGACGATTCGTTCGGCTGGCGCTTCACCGTGGCGATCATCGGCACCCTGACGATCTTCCTCCTCGGCGTCATCGCCTGGAAGCTCTTCCGCTCGGCGTTCTTCGCCTGCGTCGCCGCCGGCCTGCTCGCCATCGACGGCGAGCACTTCGTCCACTCCCGCACGAGCCTGCTCGACATCGTGCTCATGGCCTTCGTCCTCCTCGCCTTCTTCTTCATCCTCCTCGACCGCGAGCAGGTGACGAAGCGTCTGGCTGCTTGGACCCAGCGCACCGCGGAGATCGACAGCTCCGCTCCGTCCCGCACACCACAGAATCCGGATCCCCTCCCCGAGGCGGCCCCCACTCCCACATCGACCACCACCGAGGCGGCCGCCTCCTCCCCATCCGACCCCGATGAGGTCCCCCGAACCTTCCCGACCGAACTCAGCGAGTCGATCACCTCCGCTGCTCCCCTCCCCGAGGCGGCCCCGCCCACCGCGGAAGCCCGACGTCGGCGTCGGACGAAGTCCAGAGACGTGATCAACTTCGGGCCCCGCCTCGGCGCGCGTCCGTGGATCTTCGCCGCGGGGATCAGTCTCGGCCTGGCTACGGGGGTGAAATGGTCGGGTCTGTATGCGCTGGCGGCGTTCGGGATTCTGCTCGTCTTGTGGGATGTGCATTCGCGATATCGGGCCGGGGTCGTGCATCCATGGCTGGGCATGTTCATCCGCGACAGCATTCCCTCGTTCTTCAAGCTCGTGCCGATCGCGCTCGTGACCTATGTGGCGTGCTGGACCGGGTGGATCCGCTCGGATGACGCGTGGGACCGACAGTGGGCTGCGGAGAATTTCGGCTGGTGGCGCGCGCTGCCGGAGTGGTTGGACTGGTTGCCGTCGCTGGCGCACTATCACTACACGGCGTACTCGTTCCATGTCGGGCTGGACTCGGAGCATCCGTACATGTCGAACCCGTGGGGTTGGATCGTGCAGTGGCGGCCGACATCGTTCTACTACGAGTCCTACGACCGGGGCGATATGGGGTGCACGGTCGCGAAGTGCTCCTCGGCGATCACCTCGGTGGGCAACCCTGTGATCTGGGGCTCGGCCGCTTTGGCTGTGCTCGTCTGCCTCATCGTGTGGATCATCCGCCGGGACGTCCGCCCCGCCGTCATCCTCGCCGGGCTCGCAGCGACCTGGCTACCATGGTTCGCCTACCAGGAGCGGACGATCTTCACCTTCTACACCATCGTCATGGTGCCCTTCGTCGTGCTGGCCGTGACGTACTGTCTGACCCTCGTCTGGGGTCGGGCGCCAGTTGGCGGGCGAGCCACGCCAGGGCCGTCGGTGAAGCAGCGTTTCGCGCGGATCTCCGCGGCGCTGTTCGCAAGGAGGCTGAGCGTCGGACTCATCCTCGTCGCAGCGATCCTCGCCTTCGCCTACTTTTGGCCCGTCTACACCGGTGAGGTCATCCCGTTCTCGGCCTGGAACAACCGCATGTGGAACATCACCTGGCGCTGACCGGCTGACGTTGGCGTGCACCCACGCGCCGGACTGATTCCGTCGAATCACGCCGCTGACAGCTTCGGGCTGCGCGTCATCGACTTTTGTCCCACTCGTCATCGCCTTTTGACCAGATACTCATGTTCGAACCGGATTATTCGTCCAAAAGTCGATGAAGCGATTCACCGGCCTACCCAAAAGGCGATGACTCCGGCATAGGCAGCGGGCATTCAGAGGGCTGACCACCGCCTGAGCATACTGACGCCGAGTTGTCTCCCGTGCACTGTCTATGTGACGGCCACCGCCCGCGGTCACAGCGGCCAGTTTGCACGTCGCCGCACGGCCCCGCCCGCCGCCCACCGGCGCATCCGTCACGGGTTCGCCATCGAAGGGTCGCCTCGGCGACATGGCGTGTTCACCTTGAGGTAACACCCCGTCGTTAGCGTCGAATCATTGTGAATGACCAATCGACGACCTACGAGCCCAACGCAACCGAGTTTCAGTCGGAAATGAAACCGGATGCGCGCACCACCGTGGCCGCGAACCAGGCGGCAGAAAGCACCTCCGCACCGACCAGCACCACCTCCCCCACTCCCCACCGCACCGTCGCGATCATTCCCGCGCGCGGAGGTTCCAAGGGCATCCCGCTGAAGAACCTGCAGAAGGTCGCAGGAATCTCCCTGCTCGCCCGCGCCATCAATGCCGCCCAGGCCAGCCCCAGCATCGACCGCGTGATCGTCTCGACCGACCACGACGGAATCGCAGCCGAAGCCCTGCGCGCCGGCGCCGAGGTGGCCCACCGCCCCGCCGAGATCGCCGGCGACACCGCTACCAGCGAATCCGCGCTCATCCACACACTGTCGACCCTCGACGAGGACTTCGACATCACAGTGTTCATGCAGTGCACCTCCCCCTTCATCGACTCCGCCTCGATCGAGAACGCGGTGCGCACGGTCCGTGACGACGACGCCGATGTCGTCTTCTCCGCCGTCGAAGACCACTCCTTCCTGTGGCGCCTCGACGACGACACCCAGGCCGTGGCCGTCGGACACGAAGCCAGCTTCCGGCCGCGCCGCCAGGACCGCGCCAAGCACTTCAACGAAACCGGCGCGTTCTACGTCATGCGCACCTCCGGCCTCATCGAGCACGAGCACCGCTTCTTCGGCCGCATCGGCATCGAAGAGGTCCCGCCCGAGCACGCCCGCGAGATCGACGACATGTCCGACCTCACCCTCGTCCGCGCCATCGCCTCGACCCAGGAAACCGCGCAGGTCATCGACGTCGACGCCCTCGTCACCGACTTCGACGGCGTCCACACCGACGACGGCGCCTATGTCGACGAGGACGGAAACGAACAGGTCCGCGTCCATCGCGGCGACGGTATGGGCATCTCCCGACTCGTGAAGTCCGGCGTGCCCGTGATGATCCTGTCGAAGGAACGCAACCCCGTCGTCACTCGCCGTGCGGAGAAGCTGCGCGTCGACGTCGCCCAAGGCATCGACAACAAGGCCAGCATCCTCGACGCATGGATCACCGCCAACGACCTCGACCCGGCCCGCGTCGCCTACGTCGGCAACGACATCAACGACCTCGAGGCCTTCGACGTCGTCGGCTGGCCCATCGCCGTCGCCGACGCCCACCCGCGGGTCCTCGCCGCCGCCCGCGTCATCCTTGATCGGCCAGGCGGACGGGGTGCGGTGCGTGAGGTCTGCGACCTCATTCCCATCCCCGCCGAGGCGGCCGAACCCCTGCCGACTCCGACCCTGACCTCACTGCGGTCGCCCACCGGGCATCCATCGACCTTGGCCGACCACCAGTCAGGACACCTGACCGGCCACCAGTCGGCGGCCATGTCCGGCCATGCGTCCGCCTTCCCCGACCAGCAACCGCCCGTCCCGCGGCACCAGCCGCAGTTCACCAACCGCGCGGAGATTTCGCGTGCCAACCGAAAGCAGGTTTCATGACTGATCAACTCGCCCCCGTGGCCATCGGAGAGCACCTCGTCGGCCCGAACCAGCCCGTGTACATGATCGGTGAGATCGGCATCAACCACAACGGCGACGTCGACATCGCCAAGCAGCTCATGGATGTCGCCGTCACCGCCGGTGCGCAGGCAGTGAAGTTCCAGAAGCGCAACCCCGAGGTGGCCGTTCCCGAACACCAGAAGTCGAAGATGCGCTCGACCCCGTGGGGCGAGATGACCTACATCGACTACAAGCACCGCGTCGAGTTCGGCATCGACGAATACTCCGAGATCGACCGCTACGCCAAGGAAGTCGGGCTCCAGTGGTTCGCGTCCCCGTGGGACACCGACTCCGTCGACTTCCTCGAGAACGAATTCGATGCGCTGACCTACAAGGTGGCATCGGCCTCACTGACGGACTTCGAGCTGCTGCGTGCGATCGACGCCACCGGCAAGCCGGTCCTGTGCTCCTCGGGCATGTCCGATTGGGAGACCCTGGACAAGGCTGTTGAGGTCTTCGACCGCGACAGGCTCGTGCTCATGCACGCCACCTCGACCTACCCGCTGCCGCCCGAAGAGGTCAACCTCAAGGCGATCCCGGCCATGCGCGAACGCTACGGTGTTCCCGTCGGCTACTCCGGTCACGAGCTCGGCCTGGAGATCTCGTTCGCCGCAGCCGCACTGGGTGCTGCGACCATCGAACGCCACATCACCCTCGACTCCTCCATGTGGGGATCCGACCAGTCCGCCTCGATGGAACCGCGCGAATTCGCCTCCCTCGTTAAGGGCGTCCGCGTCCTCGAAACCGCATTCGGCGACGGAGTCAAGCGCGTCATGCCGGGCGAAGAATCGAAGATCGACTCCCTGCGCAAGGTCACAGCCTGATCCGCAATTGACCCCGGGCCCGTCCCGGACCTGAGCGTTGATTCGGCGCCATCACCTCACCGAGGTGGTGGCGCCGTTTCGCTGTCAGCATCGAGGCGGGGCCACGGATTCCCGCACCCTCACCGAGGTGGTGGCGCCGTTTCGCTGTCAGCGACGACGTTTGAGGCGACGGATCCTCCACCAGATTCCGTGCCGAACCTTGTCGGCGAGCACACGCGCTTCCTCAACGGCGGTGCGGTTGTTCACGGCCTCAAGCGCTCGAGCGCTTCGTACCGTCTCATCCGACAGCCGAGCGATCTGTGCGTCCCGCTCCGCAGTTTCACTGCGCTGCCGTTCGGCCTCGGCCTGTGCATCGTCACTCTGGGTTTCGAGAGCCTTCAGCTTCGTCTCTGCTCGCGCTTCGATCTCACCGATGGCTCGATCGTGGTCCTGATGGGCTTGGGCCAGGTCCCGACGGGCCCCCGTGAGATCCCGACTGGCCCGAATCAGGGCACGAGCCTGTTGGGCCGCGACTTCCTCGGATTCAGCGATGGCCGCGACATGGAACTCTTCGGCCCGGACGTCTTCGGCCGAGCGCAGACGCTCGTCCCCTGTCCGGCGTTCGGTGCCGGCGGCTCTCCGGGCCCCGTCATCGGTTGGAGGACTGGTCGAGCCCGTGCGCGAGAGCGAATCCGAATTGCCCATCGTCGGCCCGGCAGAGCTTGGCAGAGTGGACCCCGCCCCCGCAGAACTCGCAACTGCCAGCGACCGCACCGAGTCCCCGATGCCGGCGAGGTTCTGCGCGGTGATGTCGGCGAACCGGGCACGGGTCTCGGCCAGGTCGGCCTGCAGTTCGGCACCGCGCGAATACGCATCTTCGAGCGCCGTGACCATCCTGTCCGCCAGGACGGCGGCCGCTTGGCTGCGGTCCCCGTCGGATTCCACTACGTCCGCCGCTTCGCTGCGATCACCGTCGGAATGGGCCGCCTCGGCTGCTCTCCCCCGGTCACCGCCGGGGTGCGCAGCCTCGACGGCGTCAGGGCTCATGCCTTCCGCACCGACGGGCACCACGAACTCCGGATGCCCGATATCGGTTGCGAAATAGCCGAGCTTCGCGTGCAGATCAACGGAGATCGGAATCGACCCGACCCCGAATGGGATCATCTGCGCATGCCCGCGCCCGCCGAGCACATACGGCACGGACGCGAAGAACTCGATGCCGGAGAAGAATCCGACGTCATGACCGTACAGTCGCACCTCTTCGACTCCGGCCACCTCGGCGACAAGGCGGCGGGAAACCTCCGCATCATCGGGGTGGAACGGAGTGCTCAGCACCCTCCACCCCTTGCCCACGAGGATCCGAGCGGCGCGCACGGTCGCCTCATGGATGGTGTCGGCGTCGAATCCGGCGGCGATCTGCCGGGGGTGGACGAGCATCTGGATGGCCACGGTCTTCTGCTTCGGGTCCGGTCGCCGGCCGGCCAGCGGCGCATACAGATGATCGAGGATCGTCGTCGGACATGGCTGGAAGGCGATGCGCTCCTGTTCACCCAGCAGCGCGCCGATCGTCGACATGCTCCCAGTGTTGCGCAGCCCGAAGAACGCCGACTGATCGAGCACCTGGCTCACATGGGAGCGCATGAGGTCATCGAACTCCGGCTGTCCGGGGAATCTGTTGTCCCCGAGCGCATAGACGATGAGAGGAACCTCGAGGGCCGCGAGCGCCTCGGGCGAGATCTTCCACTGCCACCCCGACAGGCGGTTCGGGTTCGTGTCCTGGAGGAACAGCCCTCCCCCGCCGATCACGACGGCATCCGCGGTGGCGTTGATCCGGGCCACAGCCGCCTCGTCGACTTCGCGCCGCAGCGCCGCCGCCGAGGCGAACGTGAAGTTCGGCTCCGCACCTTCCGAGCCCGTACCGCCCAGGACGCGGAAGGCGTCCCTGACGACAGGGAACAGTGCCTTGTCGCCGAAGTTGCCCCAGGTCGGGATGTCGAAGTGGAAGAGTCGCAGGCTCTGCATCGGCCAAGACTAGAGGCGGCGGACGAACTCCAGATGAACGTCAGCGAACATTCCCGGACACCTGCGCGCAACTTTCTGTTCTCCTCCCACCCCTACGATCGATCGGACGCGCACAGCAACCGAGAAGACCGCGGAAGGACCACATGCCCCAACCAGTCGTCAGCGTCGTCATCGCGGCGAAGAACGCCGAGGAGACGATCGGCGGAAGCCTCAAGAGTCTGGTCAACCAGAACTTCGCCGCCAATGAACTCGAGGTCATCGTCGTCAACGACGGTTCGACCGATGACACGGCCGGGGTGATCGCCGACTATTCCGATCGGCTCAATCTCGTCGAGATCCACAATGCCGAATCGCGTGGGGTCTCCACCGCCCGCAATGCGGCTCTCGAAGCCTCGACCGGCGCGAACATCACCTACCTCGACGCCGACGACTGGTACGCCCCGGGCCACCTGCGCTCACTCACCGACGCCATCACCGGACTCGGCGTCGACTTCGTGAAGACGAACTACCTCATCGTCAACGGCTTCAACCGGAAGCTGCGCCGCGCACCATGTGCACAACACAACACTGCGCTCAACCCGCGGGACCACATCCTGCCCCACGACGCCTCGACGATGGTCGATTTCCCGGAATGCTGGACGGGCATCTACTCCCGATCCATGGCCGATCGCGGACTGCTCGAGTTCAACCCTCTGCTGCGCACCTGCGAGGACCGCCCCTGGACGTGGCGCCACCATCTCGAGGCCGATTCCTTCGCCGTCGTCGACACGGCGGGTCTGTGCTACCGGAAGGGCAGCACCAGCTCGTTGACGGCGATCTTCGATGAACGCCAGCTCGACTTCATCCCTGCCTTCCGCTCGGTCTTCGCGATGCTCGAGGCGAACCCGGACTTCCGTCGCTTCGAGCAGAAGGCCGTGCGCAACTTCCTCTCCATCCTCTACTTCCAGATCTTCAACCGGGGCTCGTCGATGTCGCGGACCGTGCGCGAACAGCTCAACCTCGGCGCGGTCAACACCTTGAAGAACATCGGCAACGACGTCATCGACCTCGCGCTGACGAACTACGGCGAACGCCGACTGCCCGTGATCGAGCCGATCGTCAGGAGGGCCCGCTGATGACGCAGATCATCGAGATATCGACCCAATACCAGCTTGCGAACATCTCCGCCCTCATCCGCGCGGGCCGCCTCGGCGAGCCGAACGAGCGTCGGATCCTCGTCGTGGCGAACAATTCCTTCGCCCCCGAACTCACCCCGGCCGCCCATGCGATGCCCGGGTCTGCCGGGCTGCTGGCCGATTTCGATGCGGTCGTGGATTGGAATGCCACGATCTGGCCCAACCATCCGAAAGCCTTCGGCATCTCCGGCGAGCGCGCCCCGATCATGGAACGCGCCCTGCGCAGGGAATGGGACCTCGACGATCACGAGAAGCTCGAACTCATCGTCGAGTCCCTGCCCAGCCATCCCGCCGGGGCGCTTACGCAGATCTTCGCCACTGCCGATATCAGCGTCCATTCCGACGGGCTGATGAGCTACGGGCCGATCCGCAATCCGCTCACGCTGCCACAGTGGCAGCGGCTGAAGTCGATCTACTTTACGGATCTGCTGCCCGGCATCACCCCGCGTCAGCTGGCCGAACACAACCCGAACCGGGTGGTCCTGCCGACGGCCGATCTCGCCGGGGTCATCGATGAGATGACCGCCGAGGTGGCCGATGAGCTGGCCAGCGCCCACCTCGATGCCCCAATCGAGGGCAGTGCGCTCGTGCTCGGTCAGTACCTCGCGCAGCTCGACCTCATCACGGCCGAGGAGGAGCTCGATCTGCACCTGCAGATGCTCGATCAGGTGAAGGCCGCAGGGCTGACCACGGTGATCTTCAAACCGCATCCCACCTCGGCGCGGACGACGACCGGGCCGCTGCGTCAGCGCAGCGAGGAACTCGGCCTCGACTTCGTCCTCGCCGACGTGCCCCTGCTTGCCGAGATCGTCGCCTCCGCCACCCGACCCGAACTCGTCGTCTCCTGCTTCTCGACGGGGCTGGCAACCGCAAAGGGCCTCTACGGCTGTGAGACCGCGGCCGTCGGGACCACGAAGCTGCTGGCCGCGCTCGCCCCGTATCAGAACAGCAACCGCATCCCGTTGACCATCGTCGATGCCCTCCACTCGGGTCGGTATGTCCTGCCGGGCGACCTCGCCGAGGCGGGGACGTCGTCCCGTGGGACTGTCGGGTCTGGAACGGCGACAGCGGGGACGTCCGCATCGGGAACGGCGACAGCGGGAACGTCAGCATCGGGTACGGCGCGGGACCTCAATCCGCTCATCGACGCGGTCACGTACTGCATGCAGTCGGACTCCGCCTCGTACCTGCGGCAGAACGCGATCGATTTCCTTTCAGGTGCGGTCGGCGGTCCCGATATGAAGTACTTCAAGCGCAAACGGCTGACCAAGCTCGACCTGCCGGGACAGCAGGAGATCCCCTTGCACAGGAAGACCCTCAGTGTCGCCAAGCAGCGGCTGGTCTCGAGGGCAAAGCGCACCCAACATGTGCTCAAGGACTACGGCATCACCGTCGATACATCGAAGCTGAGAAAGAATGGCTGAATTGCTGATGGCTGAGAAGACGAAGACGAACCCGACGAAGGCGAAGAAGGCGGGTGACAAGGCCGTCAAGAACGAGGCGGCCAAGAGAGGTAGCACTGAGAGCGGCGCGGGCAAGAAGAGCACCCGAATGACCTCGGTGGCCTTCGTCGAATCCCCGCTGCAGTTCCTCTCGGCGCTCGAATCCCATGAGCCTACGGAGGATCTGCTCATTCGGGCTCGGGCGAGCGCGAAGGGTATGACGTCCTTCCTCGATGCTTTCGACCCGGCCTGGCTTCCGAAGAACGTCCGCCTCGAACGGGACGGAGCCAAGCCGGGGCTTCTGCGCAAGAACACCTTCGATCGGATCTACCTCGGCGATGCCTGTTCGGGTGAGGTCCACAAGGCCCTGGCCCTGGCGTATCTCGAGCGACGCATGCCCGAGGTCGTCATCCTCGACGACGGCCTGGCCACGTACTCGGCGATCGAGATCCTCACCGCCAAGCGCGGTCCCCTCGTCCGTCCCCGACAGAAGCTCAAGGCCTCGCGCACGGTCATGGCCGCTCACGTCGCCGACCGGCTTCGCCACCTCGCCACTCTGGGCAAGCTGCGCTGGCACACGGCGCTGCCGGTGGCGAAACAGCTGCGCAAGGCTTTCCTCAAATCCGGCGGCGAGATCACCCGCCACCAGTTCGAACACCTGCAGACTCTGCCCACCGGCGGCAGCCACCCGCGGGATAATCCGGTCATTGGTTCGTCCCTGGCCGCCGACGGCCTCATCGATGCCTTCGCCTACCGGGCGTGGGTCGATGACATCATCGACACTCACGGATCGATCACCTACTATCCGCATCGACGTGAGACCGAGGAGTTCCTCGCCGATCTCGCCCAGGACGAACGAGTGAGGATCAAGCATCTCGGCCTGCCCATCGAGCTGCGGCTGATCAACCTGCCGCCGGACTCGACGATCCGCAGCCTGCCGTCGACGGCGGCGGTGTCCCTGGCCGTACTCAATCCGGATGTGACCATCGACGTCACCGAGATCCCCGCGAAGTGGTGGACCGGCGCCTCACCCGATAGTCTGCGAAAGTCCCTCAACGCCCAGTCGGTCAAGGCAGATGACGATTCCTGAACCAGGCGATCCCCACTACAGCGGGCCGATCATGCCGCCGCCCCTCTCCGACGCGCCGCCGCGGCCCTCACACCTGACCGAGCGCACCCGCGCGGACGGTCAGTCGTCGCAATCGACCTATCCGGACGGTCCTGTGCTGCCGCCTCGGCGATCGGCCGGGCTTGCGCCCATCCGCATCCTCTCTGTCTCCGACAGCGAGTCGTACCTCAAGTGGGCGACGCAGCTGCTGTCGTCCCTGCCCGACGTGGAGGGACGCGTGTTCCTCGTCGACAATCCGATTCTGCCGACCGATGAGCAGATCGCCAGCGCCGTAGCCGGCACCGATTGGGAGCACCGCGAGGTTCCCGTCATCGCGCGGGCCGACCTCGCGCAGGTCATCGCCGATCACTCCCCCGATATCGTCCTCGGTGCCGCCACCGGCCCGATCGTCGCCCAGGTCTTCCTCACCGCGCACACCCGCGCTGACCGTCCGGCCCTGGTCTCTGGGCTGCCCGGAATGGGTCTGCCTGCCAGCGGCAAGGGGATGAATTATCGCCGTCTGATGGATGCGTTCATCGCCCATTCCTCCGCCGAGGTTGCCGCTTACACCGAGGCGAGTGCCCGGTCGCGGGTGCCCTGCGAAGTTCTGTTGGCGCGCCTGCCGATGCTGCGTTCGGAGGGCATTCCGCAGCTCCCGCCACCAGCGGAATCCCTCGCCGAGGTGACCCCACCATCCGTCGCCGCCGCGCCTTCCTCGGCGGGTGCCGCACGAACCGATGCCCCTGCGGCTCCAAGGACTCTGCTCTTCGCCCCGCAGGCGAAAGTTCCGGCCGAGCGTGCCGACCGTGAGGCAATCATTGCAGCCCTGGCCGAGTTCGCCGACAGGCACCCGGATTCGACGGCGGTCATCAAGATGCGGTCGCGTCCCGGTGAGTTCGAGACCCATCACGAGCAGCACTCCTACTTCGAGATCCTGGACGACTTCCGCACCCGCCGAGTGCCTGGGGCCGAACGCATCGAGCTCGGGTATGGTCCCCTCAGCGACTTCCTCACCGACGGCTCGGCACTGGTCACTGTCTCCTCGACTGCGGCACTCGAATCCATCGATCGGGGCATTCCGACCCTGCTCATCTCGGACTTCGACTTCAACGCCGCACTTCTCAACGAGGTCTTCGCAGACTCCGGTGCCACCGGCACATTGGCCGAAGTCGCCGCCGGATCGATCGGGTTCCCTGACCCGGAATGGCTGACCGAGAACTACTTCCACGCGCAAGACGGACAGCTGCGCCGAGACCTCGGGCTGTTGGCCACCCGCGCTCGGGCCGGTCAGCTGCCGAACCGCCGTTCGGCACTGTTCAAACAGAAGCGGATGCTCATTCGAGCCGAGCTGCGCACCGTCACCCCGGCCCCCGTCGTCAGCGCCTACCGCAAGCTGCGCCGCACCCGCTGACTGCCGACCCCTGTCGCCCCGAGAATAGGTCACCAACGGACATTCGGGCCCAAACATGGGTCAGCATCGGATACTTTCAGCGCCGGAGACTATCCGATGCTGACCTAGATTCTTGACCAGCGGCGAGCAGTTGCGCATCGGGGCCCCTAAGTGGTCCAAATGGTCACAGAAAAATCAGGTGGGCGTGACCATTTATCCCACCCAAGCTGAGGTGCGAGGAGGCAGGCAAGCACCTATCCGGCGGCGTGAGAGGCAAGCTAGCGGCGCGAGAGGCCGCAACCCTCAGCCCCTGTCGTCGGGGACCCGGCTCGACTCCTCCATGGGAACGACCACCTCGGTGTCGGGGGCCTGGTCCTTGAACACCCAGGTGCGGTAGGCGTAGAAGCGGAAGATCATCGCCAGTCCGATGCCGATGACATTCGTCGAGATGTTGTAGGTGAGCTGGTCGCGCATATCGAGCAGGTACCAGGTCACGCCGAGCGGGATGACGGTGATGATCATGCCGGCGAGGTTGACCGCGACGAACAGGACGATACCGCGCATGTTCGAGTTCGTGGTCCGGTCGCCGTAGGTCCAGAGCTTGTTGCCCATCCACACGACGATCATCGACAGGATCGTCGAGATGATCTTCGACTTGATCGGGCTGCCCTCGAGGAGGGCGGGGATCGGACCGAACCCGTAGGCCAGCAGATTCGACAGGCCGACGTCGACGATATAGCCGAGCCCGCCGACGGTGAGGAACTTGAAGGCTTCCACCGCCAGGCGCCGGAGACGGTCCGAAAATGACTCATTCATAACTGGCACCAGTCTATGGCCCTAGGATTCGGACTTGCTGGATGCCGCGCTCGGTCGGCGTCGCCACATTGCTATCGCCAACACGAGGGCCATGGTCACGGCCAAGGCCGGCCAGAACGTGTATCGGAAATGGTTGGCCGGCACGATCGGGAAGTACCCGAGAACGTAGCACAGCGCCGAGGCGGCCAACGTCGTGATCTCGGGAAGGAAGGATCGATTGTGCTCCGATCCCCGTCGCATCCGCCGGTGCGACCGATACGCGAGGCCGAGCAGCAGGACGGCCACCAGTGTCCAGAACCAGGGGGCGAACAGCATCGGGAACGTGCCGAGGGCGAAGTCCTCGACATAGGGACGAACGATGTAGTCGGCCTTCGGATCGGCCTGTTCGATACCGGCTTTCGTCGCCTCGCCATGCCATTCGGCGGGCCAGTATTCGACTCCGGAGGTGAAGAAATAGTAGGAGAATACGGCAGCCCGGTACTCGGCGTAGCGCAGCGGGTGAGAGATGACATGGTCGAGCCACAGCTGCTTGAGCGCGTCCTGGTGAGCGATCGGAGAGAAGTTCTCTCCGCTCTCGCCTTTGCCGTAGCAGTTCCAGTACGAGTCCCAGATCTCGCCCTTCTCCAGGC
Source organism: Brevibacterium sp. MGP-B1 (assembly GCF_057766545.1). Classification (NCBI taxonomy): domain Bacteria; kingdom Bacillati; phylum Actinomycetota; class Actinomycetes; order Micrococcales; family Brevibacteriaceae; genus Brevibacterium; species Brevibacterium sp. MGP-B1. The sequence goes on from NZ_CM173407.1 coordinate 2,305,705, forward strand.
ACTTCTCGCGGGCAGTACTGATGTGCTCGGTGAGTTCCTTCGGTGCCCCGGACTTCTTGAGTTCGGCGTCGGGGACGGAGAACATCACGTCGTCGAGGAAGATCTGTGAGATCTGCCCGGTCTTCGTCACTCCCTTCTGCGAGTCGACGACCGCATCGGTGACTTTGACTCCTCCGCCGATGAGTCCGAGCACGATCAGCGACGAGACCGCCGTCAGCAGAAGCGGGCGTCCTTCCTTCGCGGAAGATGCGGTCGGCTCTGAAGTCTCCAGTGACGCGGAGCCTGTAGACGTGGCTGAGTCTCCAGGTCGACTTCGACGGTTGCGCCACAGCTGCATCAGGCACCATCCGCCGTACACGGCGATCGGCACGACCGCGAACACCGCGTTCTTGCGCACCCCCACCGCGTAGACGAGGAGGACCAGCGCCGGAAGCCACAGCAGCCACGTCTTCGGGACGAAGCGGGTGATCATGATGAGGACGACGGCGAGCAGGATGGCCACGGCCATCTGCGTATCCTTCCACAGCGTCGTCATCTGGGAGACGACCCAGGGCGTGGCCATGATGGTCGGTCCCAAGAGCGACACCCACCTCGGCGCTCCGAATCGGTGGACGAGCACCCCGATCCCCCACGCGGCCGCGGCCAGCAGGCCGACCTGCAGCAGGAGCAGACTGCCCGGGTCTCCGGTGATGTCGATGAGGATTCGCCACATCGCGCTCATCACCGGCGGATGCCAATCGGAGTACGGGATCTTTCCGGTTGCCTGCAGGTACTGATTGGCGATATCGACGTTGACCCGACCGGGCCAGAACAGGCGCAGGAAGATAGACGACCATGCGACGGTGAAGAGAGCAAGCAGCAGGTCCCATGCCAGCGGGGACGTCAGCCACCTGTGAATAGCAGAACGACTCATGAAGCGAAGCGTGCCCGCACCTGTCGGCTCGGCTTCATCCGTGCTGCGTCGGCAAAGATCTCAGCCTCCGAAGCCGAGAACTTTTCGTCCGCAGGACCGGTCTGTCGCGGCGTCTGACGCTGAGTGACGGGGCGTCCGGTCACGGCGGGCAGGCTGAGGTAGACCAGGCGGGAGGTCTCGCGACGAGCCCTGCGCAGACCGTCCAAGGTCAGGCCGACGCTGCCGAGCAGGAACGCCAGCCCCATGAGCGCGGTGGCGAGAATCGCAGTCGGGAACCGGGGTACGAGCCCGGTCTGCCAGAACTCCCACACCACGGGCAGACCGAAGACCAGCGACAATGCGGCGAGCACGGCAGTGAGCGTGCCGTAGAACAGGCGGGGGCGCTCGTGACGGACGAGCGCGGAGATGAGCCCGAGGATGCGGAACCCGTCTTTGAAGGTCGAGAGTTTCGACTCGCTTCCGTCGGGTCGGTCACGGAAGTCCACGGCCACCTCGGTGGTGGGAAGGCGCAGGGACATCGTGTGCACGGTCAGCTCGGTTTCGATCTCGAACCGGCGGCTGATCGCGGGGAACGACTTGACGAAACGGCGGGAGAAGACGCGGTAGCCCGAGAGCATATCGGACACCTGCGAACCGAAGAGCCACCCGGTCAGCCGGTTGAACATCTTGTTCCCGGCTTCGTGGCCGGGACGGTAGGACGTGGTCTCCTGATTATCCTGACGAACGCCGAGAACGTGGTCGTACGGCCCGGAGATCAGGGTGTCGATCATCTCGGGCAGGTGGGCCGCTTCGTAGGTGTCGTCACCGTCGATCATCACGTAGATGTCGGCGTCGATGTCGGCGAAGGCGCGGCGGACGACGTTGCCCTTGCCGGGGACGTTCTCCTTGCGCACGATGGCACCGGCTTCGGCGGCGCGCTGGGAGGTGCGATCGCTCGAGCAGTTGTCGTAGACGTAGACCGTGATGCCGGGGACTGCGGACTTGAGGTCGCCGACGACCTTGGCGACGGTGATCTCCTCGTTGTGGCAGGGAACGATCGCCGCGATCCTGCTCGATTCTTCGTACATTCACCGGTCCCGTCGTGGAGCTCGTCCGCCTGCCGGTACACCGGGCAAGCGAACCTGTCGATCAACCACAGGTACGCCCCGGACATGGACATCGGGTTACGTCGGAGGAAAATGCTGCTGGATTCTGCCCCGGCTTCGACCGCCGTTCACCGTCTCGTCATCTCTGCCGCCGAGGCGGTCGGGATCAGTTGACACCGAAGCGAGCAACAACGCCCTTCCCCGCCGCCGTGAGGTCTTCGTCACGATGGGCCGCCAATGCGTCTTTTTATGACATCTCATGACGCCGCCGAGGCGATTCCTTGTCATCCTGAATCGTCGGCCCTACTGGACCGTAGACCGGCCCATCCCCAAATCTCTGCCGTCCACCACCGTGCGCGGCATTCGTCAACCACACGAGGAGGCGCCTGTGATCGAACTGCGCGCACTGCGGAAGGTGTTCGGAGAGACCGTCGCTCTGGAGGAGATCGACCTCTCGGTCCCCGCCGGAGAGATCCACGGCATCGTCGGCCGCTCCGGCGCCGGCAAGTCCACGCTCATCCGCTGCCTGACCGGGCTCGAGTCCCCCACCTCCGGGACGGTGTCGATCAACGGCGTCGACCTCACGAACCAGTCCGGTGCCGGACTGCGCGAAGCCCGTCGCAGCATCGGCATGGTCTTCCAGCACGTCAACCTCCTCGACTCGAGCACAGCGCTCAAGAACGTCGCCCACCCGCTCAAGATCGCCGGAGTGTCGAAGGCCGAACGCCTGACCAAGGCCCGTGAACTCCTCGAATTCGTCGGCCTCGGCGACCGCGTCGACAACTATCCGTCTCAGCTTTCGGGCGGCCAGAAGCAGCGCGTCGGCATCGCCCGAGCCCTGGCCGCAGAGCCGAAGGTCCTGTTGTGCGATGAGCCCACCTCGGCGCTTGATTCGACGACGACGGACCAGATCCTCAGCCTCATCCGCTCACTGCGTGACCGCCTGGGCATCACCGTCCTCATCATCACCCACGAGATGTCTGTCATCCGCGAGATCTGCGACTCCGTGACGCTCCTCGCCGACGGGCGCGTGGCCAAGACCGGGAAACTCGCCGAGGTCATCGCCGAGCCCGGATCGGTTCTCGCCAAGGATCTCGTCCCCTTGCCTCCGGTCAGCCTCGATGACGGGGCCAGCCGCCTCGTCGAGGTGTCGCTGGCCGGCACCGACCTGCCCACCGTGCTCACCGCCGCACGGAATGCCGGAGCGAGCGCCGAGGCGATCCTCGCCGGAGCCGTGGAGACGATCGAAGGCCGCCAGGTCGGTCGGCTGCGCTTCTCCGTCGCCTCGGCCGAGCAGGCGAAAGACCTGATCAGCGCCCTGAAAGCCGATGGAATCTATGCGGAGGAGGCTGCCTGATGAACGATCCCACATGGTTCGACAACCCGGCGATCACCGATCAGATGTGGCCGGCCACCATCGAGACTCTGCTGATGACGGCATGGTCGACCGGGCTCGCCGTGCTCTTCGGACTGCCCTTGGGCATCTGGCTGTTCACTGCTTCGAAGGGCGGGCTGAACTCGAACCCGGTCGTCTACCGGGTGCTGTCCTTCATCGTCGACATCACTCGTTCGATCCCCTTCATCATCCTCATCATCGCGCTCATCCCCTTCGCCCGATTCGTCGTCGGTTCGGCGCTGGGCTGGCAGGCGACCGTGGTGTCGCTGACGATCGGCGCGATCCCCTTCTATGCCCGCCTGGTCGAGAACTCGCTGCGCGAGGTCTCCGAAGGCAAGATCGAAGCCGCGCTGATGATGGGCGCCTCAAATGGCCAGGTCGTCCGCCAGGTTTACGTTCCCGAAGCGATGCCCGGTCTCATCGGAGCCGCCACGGTCACCTCGGTGACGTTGGTGTCCTACACCGCGATGGCCGGTGCCGTGGGCGGCGGAGGTCTGGGTGCGCTGGCGATCTCCTACGGCTATCAGCGCTACCAGGCGGACACGATGATTGCCTGCATCATCGTCCTCGTCCTCATCGTCACGATCATCCAGTTCATCGGTGATCGGCTGGCCCGCACGGTCGACCACCGGTGAGCCGCCTCGGCGGCGTCGATCACGTCCGGCGCGGCGACGGAACTCCGAGTTAAATGTGCTCAGATTGTCCGAATCGGCGACGAAACCGGCAATCTGCGCACACTTAATGGCCACCACTGCTCATCCCTTTGCACAACACACAGAACACATCAAGGAGAATCATGAAGACCAAGCTCATTGCGATCGCGGCCAGCGCGACTCTGCTGCTCTCGGGCTGCGGACTCGTCGGCGGCGGCACCGACTCCGTCGGTGAGAAGGACGGCGACATCACGAAGCTCACCGTGGGTGCGACCCCGGTGCCGCAGGGCGACATCCTGCGCTACGTGGATGAGAACCTCGCCGAGGATGCCGGCCTCGACATCGAGGTCACCGAGTACACGGACTACACGCTGCCGAACAAGGCGCTCAACGACGGCGACATCGACGCGAACTACTTCCAGCACAAGCCGTACCTCGACTCCGAGGTCGAAGGCCAGGGCTACGAGATCACCGGCTTCGAACCCATCAACCTCGAACCCTTCGCGCTGTTCTCGAAGGACATCAAGGACGTGGGTGACATCCCGAAGAACGCGAAGATCGGCATCAACAATGACCCGTCCAACCAGGGCCGGGCGCTGAAGATGCTCGAAGACGCGAAGCTCATCACCCTCAAGGACGGCGTAGACGCGATCGACGCGAAGCTCTCCGACGTCGAGGACAACCCGAAGAACGTGAAGTTCGTCGAGGCCGACGCCGCGCAGCTGGCTCGCACCCTCGAAGACGTCGACGCCTCGGTGATCAACGGCAACAACGCTCTCGAGGCCGGCCTGAGCCCGGCCAAGGACGGCATCCTGCTCGAAAGCGCCGAGGACAACCCGTACGGCAATTTCCTCGCTGTGCGCACCGAGAACAAGGATGACGAGAACGTCAAGAAGCTCGACGAGCTGCTCCACTCCCCCGAGGTGAAGAAGTTCATCGAGAAGAAGTGGGCCGACGGCTCAGTCCTCCCCAGCTTCTGACCCCAATTACTACCCGACGGCGGCCCAGCAACCTCGCGCGAGGTATCTGGGCCGCCGTCACGTAGTTCCGGGTGGGTTTCGGGACATTTGTCACTGTGTATTCGGGATCGTGCTCCCTACTGTTGCGCTTTCGGCCTCAGTAGCGTCGAAGCTGTCAAAGATTAACGACGCTTCAACCAAGGAGGCGACCACGATGAGCCACTCAACCAATCACGTATCAGAACCTGCACCGACAACCACCCCCGCCCGACGCCCAAAGCATCGTTCAGCCGCTGAGCGACGGACGGCTCCCTTTCGAAACACATCGGCAGTCGTTGCCATCGTGACTCTTGTCGCGGCCTTCGCTGCGCTTGCAATATGGGCAATCGCCGTGCCGGTCGCAGGCGTCACGCTGATCACCGGGGGCCTGACCGTCTCCCCCGCTGCTGTCGCGCTCGTCTCTCTCGGAAGCGGATGCGCAGCCGGCATCTCCCACAGCATCATGAAGCAATTCCGCGGCGGAACGGTGATGTGGACCGTGTTCGCATGCTCGGTTCTCGCTGTGTCCATGGTTGGGCCGCTGATGTCAGGAGCCGACGGCGCAGCCGTGGTCGTACTCGAGCTGATGCACGTGGTCGTCGGTGCCACAACGATTCTCGGACTCCGAATCCTCGTCCCAGGCAGCACGAGTCGCGCATCCGACCACGGATCCGAGTCCTCAGGTTGGGACCCATCGACAGCACCGTCCGAGTAATGTACGAATCGGAATACCGGAGGCGACAATGACGAAGCAATCCATTTCCACCGACAACGACGACTATGTCTCGCAGTGGGCCGACCGGACTCGCGGACCTGGGTTCGCGCTGGTGTGGCTGCCGGTCCTCATGCTGTCCCCGATCCTGACAGCCATCCTCGACGGCGACCTCACTGCGCTGACGATCCACCTGGCAATCACAGCCCTCTACGTCATCACGATCCTTGTCGTCCACAGCGGCCTGCCGCAGCGTGTGGGAGAGCTCTGCACTGCGGGACTCATGGGGTTGGTCGTCATACAGTTCATCGTGACTCTTGGAGGTCAGGGCTTCCTCTACCCGTTGCTCGCCATTGCAGCCGCCACCGCCGTCCGGATCCGCGCAGCACTTGGGATCGTCATGGGTCTGGCGGTCAGCGGATCCTTCGCCGAGGGGTTCGCAACAATGTCGCTGAGCAATGCGCTGCAGTTCGGATTCGCTACCGTGATGGCGGGTGCCAGCACCTACCTGATCCGCCGACTCACCACTACCGTCGAGGATCTGCGCGCCACCCGACGGCGGCTGGCCGGACTCGCCGTAGTGGAGGAACGCCAGCGGTTCTCCCGAGATCTCCACGACCTGCTCGGCCACACCTTGTCGGTGATCGTGGTCAAGGCTGAGGCCATCCGTCGATTCGCCGCGACCGACTCTGCGACAGCAATTTCTCATGCTCAGGAAGTCGAGGACATCGGGCGCACAGCCTTAGCCGATGTCAGGCAGGCTGTCGCAGGCTACCGGGAGATGCGTTTCGCGGATGAACTCGCCCGTACGGTCACTGTCCTTGAGGACGCCGGGATCAAGGTCGGCACGATGCCGGTGCCGAATCTCAACAGTCCTGTCGACACTCTCTTCGCCTGGGCTGTCCGAGAGGCTGGTACGAATGTCCTCCGCCATGCGCATGCCTCGACGTGCTCAGTGAAAGTGTCCGTCGATGAGGCTTCCGCCGCCCTTGAGATCACCGATGATGGCAACGGTATGGGTCAGAACTCCGCAGGGGCAGGGTTGGCCGGGCTGCGTGAGCGGGCAGAGCGCCTCGGCGGGCACGTCCACACGCGCTCCGGTCCGCGGGGCTTCACCCTCACCGTTCATGCCCCGACCTGAGGAGGACCCCAATGATCAGAATCGCAGTTGTCGAGGATCAGGTTCTGATGCGTTCTGCTCTCATCAGCCTGCTCGATCTCGAAGACGACATCACGGTCATTGGCGAGGCCGGCAGCGGTGCCGAAGTCGCAGGATTGATCGCTACCGCGAACCCGGACGTGCTCCTTCTTGATATCGAGCTGCCGGGCAAGACAGGGCTCGAAGCGCTCGAAGAGCTGAGGCTCTCCGAAGACCGTGAGCCTGCGAGACCGACCGAGGGGACGGGCTCTGAGAGACCTGCGGTCGTCATCGTCACGACCTTCGGCCGGGCGGGCTACCTGCGTCGGGCGATGGACGCAGGAGCACGGGGATTTCTCGTCAAGGACGGCCCGGTAGAGACCCTCGCCGATGCGATTCGTCAAGTCGCGCGCGGAGAGACGGTTGTCGATCCTCTCCTGGCGGCTCAGGCGCTCAGCTCGGGAGAGAACCCGCTGTCGGAGCGCGAAATCCAAGTCCTCGTCGCCTCGGACGAGGGCGCTCCGATCGCGGATGTGGCAGAGGCTCTGCATCTGTCTCCGAGCACGGTCCGCAACTACCTGTCGAGTGCGATCGGCAAGCTCGGTGCCCGCAATCGTGCCGAAGCGCTGAGCAATGCCCGACGCGAAGGCTGGATCTGACTCGTCGTCTCGATCACAGCGACTGCGCCCGATGAGCTGCTCCGCCGCGGCCGGTCCTCACCTCAGCAGATCGTGGAGGGCACGGGCAGCGGCACCGAGGGCCGCCTCGGCGGCTGGCTGCACGGAAGCAGGATTGCTCGATTCGCTGAGCGCGACGACCGCGATCGACTGACCATCAGCATGGTCGACGACGCCGATCTCGTGTCTGAGGTGGAGCAGTGTGCCCGTCTTCGACGACCACTGCGCCGAATCGGACATGAGGTCAGGGGCGATGCGGTGACGCACAACATTTCCGGACATGAGTTCCTGCAGCCGTGCGGCGACGCCGGGATCGACACGTTCGGGCCGCCACAATTCGGCAAGTAGGCCCATCAGACTGCGGGCGGTGCCGGAGTTGGCCCGAGAGACATCGAGCTGCCAGATCCGATGCCCGTCTCCGTAGGGTGGCCGAGTCTGTGCAAGATCATACGCAAGATGTGCTTCAGACCTGTCGAGGCTCTCCAACGGGGTCGACACCAGTGCGTCGAGCCGGTGTCGGATATCGATGCCCCGCAGCCCCAGAGCATCGAGATCTCGCTGGACGTCGCGCACAGGGACGAGGTCGAGCAAGGCGTCTGCGGCAGTATTGTCACTGAAGCACACTGCTAATGTGAGCAGATCCTCGATTGCGATCCGTGCCGGATGCCGAAATCGTGCCGCCCCCGTCGGGCTCGCAGTGCCGGTCGCAGCAGGATCGACCCGAACCTGTTCGTCGGCCGCGAACTCACCCGCCTCGATTCGGTTGAGCACCGCCAGAGCGATGGGTACCTTGACCAACGAGGCCAACGGAGTCGCCCCTTCGGGCGACAGCGCGACTTCTGCGTGCGAGTCGAGATCGCGTGCGATGATCCTGGCACGCAGGCCCGCGCTCTCAAGCTCCGCACCGACCGCTTCGACGACCTTCTTCCGCTCGCTCATTCCATCCCTCAAGTCGATCGTCCGATTCTCGACCCCTTCGCCGAGGCGGCTCGATCCGTCGTCGTGTGCGTCCTCACTGCCGCGGTGCTTTGCCGTCTCGAGTCTGCGCGGATCGAACCGCCGAGGCAATCGGCGAATTCCTCGGCGAAGTCGGCAAGCAGCGCAATGTCTTCGTCCGAGCCGGCCGTCAGCGTGTACCCCCGAGAGATGACCGGATCGATGAGCGGTGTCCAGGGAAGATCCAGTTCCGCGGCTTCCGCCTCACTGCAGAGCATCAGGTCACCGTCGCTGAGCACCGCAGCCACCGCGTCGGGTTCTGAGGTGTCCACGACGACCTGGTACGGCAGCAGACCTGCGGTCTCGGCGGATCGTCGGATCCGGTCGCGGATGTGCGGGACGTTGTCCTCGCTCGTCACTCGCAGGCGTCGACCCGCGAGTTCGAGGTCATCGCCGGGGACCTGCGACCTGGATCTCCGCAGGTCGGCGATCCGCATCGGAGCCGTCAACGGGGAACGATGAGCACATCCCAACTCGACAGCCCATGTGCCTTCGTCTGCCGGAACAGTCTGCAGCGACGCGCGCACTCGTCTCCTGGCGAGGTCGTCGGCTCGCCGGCCCGGCGGTCCCGAGTGAAAGTCGACCCGCAGTCCCCGGTCCTTCACCGAAGCTGCCAACACCGCAAGGTTTCGAGTGGAGCAGATCGTCGGGACAGCGATTGAGACCGGCCGCAGTTTCGCTCGGTCGGCACCAAGCAGCATCTCGTCGGCCAACTCGACGAGGCGCGTCGCCGGAACGAGCATGTCGCGGCCGAACGGTGTGAGACTCACTCCTCGCCCGGTCCGTTCGAGGAGTCGTGCACCGAGCTGCTTCTCCAGTCCTGCGATGCGTCGACTGGCCACCGGCTGAGGGATCCCGTCCGCAGCAGCGCCGAGTGTCATGCTGCCAAGTTCGCTGACAGCGGTGAATGTCCGACAGGCGTCTACCAGGTCCATCACCTCATGGTATGCGTTATCGATATGAGAGCGGATGTTTCAGTCTTCGACCGCATGGCGGCGACAGAGAAGACTGGTCAGCGCCGAGCATCGCGAGAACGTCGAACGCGAGACGGCGCTCCCTCGACGATCCACCTCACATCGGCTCCCATCAGAGAGAACGGAACGAATCGATGAACACACGAACCCTGCAGCTTCTCGCCTCGTCAACACTGACCGCTCTTGCACTGGCTGGCTGCGCTCCAAGTGAGGCTCAGTCGTCGGACCAGTCCAGCCCTCTGACCGAAACCTCAACCAGTCCGAAGGACGACACTGACCACCAGCGACTCGAAAAGCAGCTCAAGAAGCTCGAGGACCGCTACGACGCGAGAGTCGGAGTCAGCGCGCTCGATACCGAGTCGGATGAATCGGTTGACCACCGTGCAGATGAGCGCTTCGGCTTCGCTTCCTCGCTCAAGGTATTCGCCGTCGCCGAACTCCTCGATCGCACGACGCCGAAAGACCTCGAGAAGAACGTGTCCTGGACACAGGCCGAGGTCGATGAGGCCGGATGGACACCGGTGACGGAGAAGCACGTCGACGACGGATTGCCGCTCGAAGACATCGCCGAGAGCGCACTGAGGGTCAGCGACAACCTAGCGATGAACATTGTGCTCGACGAGCTCGGCGGGCCTGACGGCCTCGACGACGCCCTGGAGAAGGACGGTGACACGACGACCGAGGTCACCGACGAAGAGCCGGAGCTCAACGATGTCGACGAGAGCAGTACGGACAACACCACCACCCCGGCCGCATTCACCACCGATCTGCAGGGTCTCCTCGACCCGCAGCGGTTGTCGGACGATGATCGCGTGGTGCTCTTCGACTGGATGTCGGGGAACGAGACCGGCGACCCACTCATCCGTGCCGGCGCACCCGAAAGCTGGGTGGTCAGAGACAAATCGGGGCATTCGGATGCGATTCAGAACGACATCGCCGTGGTGACGCCTCCCGATCGCAAGCCCATCGTCATGTCTGTGATGACAGAAACCGATGACCCCGAATCAGAGGACGGCCCGGCCCTTGTCGCTGCCGTCGCCGAGGTGGTGCTTACCGAATTCGAGTGACGCCGACCCCCTCCAATTGCTACCTGACGGCGGCCCAGCAACCTCGCGAGGTTGCTGGGCCGCCGTCAGGTTGTTTGGACACACGGCAGCTCGCCTCCTATTCCTTTCGAGGCCCCCGCACGTACGGTTGAGTCGATGACACAATGCACACAGGCACACACTCACTCGAGGAGGAGCACATGACACGCATCGGTTTCATCGGAGTCGGAGAGATCGCCTCGGCGATGGTCGAAGGTCTTGCCTACAGCGAGGCGAATGCCGACCTGCAATTCTTGCTTTCCCCACGCAATTCCGAACGCGCGGCGAGACTCGCTGAGTCAATCGAGTCCGCGACGGTCTGCCAGAGCAATCAGGACGTCATCGACCGCAGCGATCTGGTGGTCCTCGCAGTGTTGCCGCAGCAGATCGGAGCAGTCCTGGACGATCTCGACATTCCGACCGAGAAGACCCTGGTCAGCGCCGTCGCTGGAGTCTCAACGACCACGCTCGGGAACCATCTTCCGCATTCCCCGACGATCGTGCGCGTCATCCCCCTGCCCGCCGTCCGCGAGCGCAAGGGAGTCACCGCCCTGTTCCCGGCCGATGACGCGGTCGAAGGGCTATTGAGTCACCTTGGCGGGTCGGTGACCGCGGCAGATGAGAGGATGTTCTCCACGCTCTCGGCAGTGACAGCGACGATGTCGGCGCACTTCGCGTTCCTCCAGACGATCACTGCGTGGCTCGTCGACCGCGGCTGGGACCAGGCGGATGCCGACCACTTCATCCGCGGCCAGTTCGTCGGCCTCGGCGCCACCCTCGCCGAGACCACCGATCCCATCGACGACCTGGTCGCAGCCCACGAGACCCCGGGCGGCCTCAACGAAATGCTCAACCAGGAGTGGATGAACGAGGCCAACCGAAACTCCCTGGCGGCAGCTCTCGACGCCGTGTTCGACCGCGTCACAGGCAACGCCGGAGACTGACTCGACTGGTCAGGCGCCTGCCCGACCACCGTTTGAGAGATCGCCCGCGCGCGTCCGAAGGCCGATAGGATGACCAGCATGACCGAGTCTCTCACCTTCGCAGATTCCATACTCATCAGCTCCGACCCCATGACGGTCTACAGGACCGTTGCAGACGTGTCCCGAACTGGAGAGTGGTCGCCGATCTGCCGAGAATGCTGGTGGGACGAGGGTGACGGCCCACAGGTAGGAGCTTGGTTCACCGGGCGCAACGTCACCCCTGACCGAGAGTGGCAAACTCGCAGCCAAGTCGTCATTGCCGACGAGGGACGGACTTTCGGCTGGAGCGTGGGACCCGGGCGAGTCAACTGGTCCTACAGCGTGGAGGAAGCCGAAGGCGGCACACTGCTCACCGAATCGTGGGAATTCCTGCCGGCCGGGCAGGACTTCTTTGCAGAGAAATACGGTGCACGAGCGGCCGACGAGATCGCCGCACGAACCACATCGGCGCGGAACGGCATTCCCGAGACTCTCGCAGCGATCAAGCAGGTCATCGAAGTACGCTAGGGCACCTGCAAACGGGGCGCCCGCAGCGCTGGCGACCCGCCCCGCCCTCTCAGAACTACCTGACGGCGGCTCAGCAACCTCGCGCGAGGTTGCTGAGCCGCCGTCAGGTAGTAATTGGTGGTCAGAAGAGGCCGGTGATGTTGCCGTCCTCGGTGACGTCGATCTTCAGCGCTGAAGGTTCACGCGGCAGGCCAGGCATCGTCATGATGTCGCCGGCGATCACGACGATGAACCCGGCTCCTGCCGACAGCCGCACGTCCTTGACCTCGATGATGTGGTCGGTCGGCGCCCCACGCAGGCTCGCATCCGTCGACAGTGAGTACTGCGTCTTCGCGATGCACACGGGCGCATCGCCGAAGCCCTCATCCGTGAACTGCTTGAGCTTCCGTTTCACCTTGGCCGGCAGATCGACGTCCTTGGCCTGGTAAATCCGCTGCGCGATCGTGCGGATCTTCTCCTCCAGTGGTGCCCCGAGCTCGTACGAATACCTCGCCGAGACGACCGGATCCTCAGGCGCCCCGCCCGCAGCCTCGACGACCGCCTCGGCCAGAGCGAGCGCGCCCTTACCGCCGTCGGCCCAGTGCGTAGACTCCACGGCCGCAACCCCAAGACCATCCAAATGGCTGATCGCCGCGGCCATCTCCTCGTCGGTGTCCGTTGGGAACCGGTTGAAGCACACGACCGGCGTCAGTCCGTAGATCTCGCGCAGGTTCCGACAATGCAGCTCGAGGTTGCTCATGCCCTCCAGCACCGCACCAACATCAGCAGAGTTCACATCGGCAACGTTAACTCCCCCGTGGTACTTCAGGGCCCTCAGCGTTGCGACGACGACCACGGCCGAGGGCCAGATCCCAGCGGTGCGGCACTTGATGTCGAGGAACTTCTCGGCACCGAGGTCGGCACCGAATCCGGCCTCCGTGACGACCCAGTCGCCCAGCGCCAGGCCAGCCTTCGTGGCCAGCAGGCTGTTGCAGCCGTGGGCGATGTTCGCGAACGGTCCGCCGTGGATGAATGCCGGCGAATGTTCCAAGGACTGCACTAGGTTCGGCGCCAGAGCGTTGCGCAGCAGCGCGGTCATGGCGCCCGCCGCCCCGATGTCCGCGACTGTGATCGGTTCCCGCCCCCTACTGTGCGCGAGCACGATCCGTCCCAGCCGTTCCTTGAGATCAGCCAACGAGGTGGCCAGGCAGAACACCGCCATGACCTCGCTGGCGACGACGATGTCGAAGGCGTCCTCGCGGGGCACTCCCCCGTTGAGCCCGCCGAGTCCGACGACGACTCCGCGCAGGGCGCGGTCATTGAGGTCGACGACGCGGCGGAGGTGGATGCGCCGCGGATCGACGTCGAGCTCGTTGCCGAAGTGGATGTGGTTGTCGAGCATCGTCGCGGCGAGGTTGTTCGCCGCTGCAATGGCCGCGAAGTCGCCGGTGAAGTGGAGGTTGATGTCCTCCATCGGCACGACCTGTGCGTATCCGCCGCCCGCCGCCCCGCCCTTCATTCCGAAGACCGGGCCCATGCTCGGCTCCCGCAATGCCAGCACGGCCTTGCCGACCTCGGGCTTCGATCGGGCAAGTTCGTTGAGTCCATCAGCAAGACCGATGCTCGTCGTGGTCTTTCCCTCCCCGGCCGGGGTCGGGCTCATTGCAGTGACGAGGATGAGCCTGCCGTCCGTGGCGGTCTCGGCCGCCTGATCGAGGACGTCGATCGGCACCTTCGCCTTCGTCCATCCGTGGGGAATGATGTCCTTCGCGTCGAGACCCAGCCCAGCGGCGATATCGACGATGGGATCGAGCTCGGCGCTGAGCGCAATATCCATATCTGTGGTCATAAGGCCATCATGCCCGTTCTCCGAGATTTTGTGACCATCACCGACCCGAGAATTCGCGCAATGTGCACTGAGTTCCGCCCACCGCAACATCGACCCCGCCGAGGCGGCCGACCGTTACCTGCCCGACCGAGCATTTCGCGACCCGATTCCGCCGCACAACACCCGCCTCACCCCGCGTACTCCGAGCACTCCGGACACCGGGTCATGAGGTCGTGCCGGCAATGGCGAACATGGAGGAGAAACCTCTCCGCCGAGTCCAGCGAGGTCCGCTGCGCCCGAATCGCCGACAGGCGAGCCGCGATCACCGAGGCACGTCCCGCCTCACCACGGTGCAGGATCGCCCGGATCTCCGCAAGGCTCATGCCCACACTCTGACACGACAGCACGATCCGACACCGGCTCAGATGCTCATCCGAATACTCACGGTGCCCGGCCGCAGTCCGGTCCGGCACGACGACGCCTTCGTCCTCCCAATGCCTGAGCACATGCGCGGCCGTTCCCAGCTGCGCAGCCGCATCCCCGATCTTCATGACTCCATGATGACACCTTGACTTCAGGTTGACCTGAAGTTCTACCGTCGATCCATGATGACGCCAACCGATCGCAGCCCCGCTATCCGCATGTCCACCGATCGCATCACCTTGAGCGACGGCGCCGAGGTGGCCACAACGACCCTCGAACCGACCTCCCACGACACCGTCCATGACCGCCTTGGCGAGGTCATCATCTGCCACGGAACCCCGTGGTCATCGCGCATGTGGCTGCCGCTTGCCCGCGAGCTCGCGCAGACGAACCGCGTCCGTCTCTGGGACATGCCCGGCTACGGCGACTCGATTCCCGCCACCTCCGGCGATTCCATCCCCGATCCCTCCACCACGTCGGCACAGCCGACAGACCATCACCCCGCCGAGGCGGCTCCCGCCGTCGATCTCATCACCCAACGTCGTCGACTGGCCGAGCTCATCGACTGCTGGGACGTGTCGAATCCCCACGTCATCGCCCATGACATCGGCGGCGCTGTCGCACTCGGCGCGCACCTGTTCGAGGGCTGCGATTTCGCGTCGTTGTATCTGCTCGACATCGTCACTCTCGACCCGTGGGGCTCACCGTTCTTCCGCCTCGTCGCCGAGAACGAAAAGGTCTTCGCCGCCCTCCCACCTCGACTTCATCGCGCCCTGGTCCGCGAATACATCGCCGGGGCGGCGGCCACACCAGCCGACGAATCGCCATCGGGCGAAGTCCGCTCGAACCTCAGCGATGTCCACATCACTGAACTCAGCGACCCCTGGCGCACCGAAGCCGGTCAAGCTGCGTTCTACCGGCAGATCGCCGCGCTGCGCTCCGAGCACACGGCGCCCGTCGTCGACCGCCTCGGTGAGGTGCGCTGCCCGGTCCGTATCGGGTGGGGTGAGGACGATCCGTGGATTCCGGTCGCCCAGGCCGATCGCCTCGCCGAGGCGCTTCCCGGAAACCCGCACGTGGCCCGCTTCCCGCACTCGGGCCACCTCGTCCCGCTCGAGGCGCCGCACGATCTGCTCGTCGATGTGACCGCTTGGCTCGACGTGTGAGAGTCGTGTGCGCGAAGATGGCGGTATGCGCGCATTCGACGAGCTCGTCACCGAGGCACAATCCGCCGATGTCACCGGGTGGGGATTCGGCTGGCTCGATGGGCGCGCCACCGAGGAGCGACCGCCCTGGGGTTACGCAAGCCTTCTTGCCAGGAGACTGTCGACGGCAACGGCGGCCCTCGATATCGGTACCGGCGGCGGCGAGGTCGTCGACGAGGCACCGGTGCTGCCGCCGCGCATGGCGGTGACCGAGTCGTACCGCCCCAATATCGCCGTGGCCCGGCACCGGCTCGGTCCGCGTGGCGTCGATGTCGTCGAAGCCGACCCGCACAGGCTGCCTTTCGCCAATGGCAGCTTCGACCTCGTCACCTCCCGACATCCCGTGAGCCCCGCCTGGTCGGAGATCTCCCGGGTTCTCGTCCCCGGAGGCACCTATCTCGCCCAGCACGTCGGTCCGGCCTCGGCGTTCGAGCTCATCGAGTTCTTCCTCGGACCGTTGCCGGAAAATCGCCGCTCACGGCACCCGCAGACCGAATCCGACGCCGCCGAGGCGGCCGGACTCACGGTCGAAACGCTGCGCACCGCGCGCTGCCGCATGGAGTTCTTCGACGTCGGTGCGATCGTGTGGATCCTGCGCAAATGTCTGTGGTGGGTGCCCGATTTCTCGGTTGCCGACTATCTTCCGCAGCTGCGTGAACTCGATGCCCGGGTGCGTCGAGGCGAGCCCTTCGTTGCCCATTCGACGCGGCAACTCATCATCGCGTCAAAGCGTTGAGGCAATTCATCGCGACAGAACGCTGAGACACCATGCCGCCCGATCACATCGTCGAAGCGCCGCCCACCCGGAATCGTTCCGGCACGCCGCCTGAACCCGTAGCGAGGTCGGCCACGAACTCGCCGAGCAGCGGCGCGAACTTCGCGCCGTGCCCCGAACAGGCCGAGACAATGACGAGACCGTCGACCTCGTCGATGACGAAATCCTCGTTCGGGGTGTTCGTGAACAGGCACGTGGTCTCCGCATACGGTTCCGGAATGAGTCCCGGCAGGTTCCGCTTCGCATAGTCGATCATCCGAGCCCGCATCTCCTCGGTGATGTGTCCGTCCTGATCAAGGGCCGAACCGATCACCTTCCCGCCGTTGAACTGCGCGAACTTCTGCCCCGCGAAACCGGCATCCCGTCCACCGGGCAGTCCGTAGGTGAACATCTCCCCGGATTTGTGGATGAACGTCGGCCAGGGTGTGCTCGGCCGACCGTCCGCACCGGCATCGCGGTAGGGCATGTGGAACGCCTGCTCCTGCCGCACTTCGAATGTCGGCAGCGCCTCGAGGAACGCTTGCGGAAGACCAAGATCGCCGAGGAGGTCGGGCAGCCACCCGCCCGCCGCGACAATGACGCGGTCACCTTCGACAACGTCCCCCTTCGCCGAGGTGGCACTGAAGCCGCCTGCGGATCGTCGGGCCACCTCGGTGACCGTCCAATCATTGAGGACCCGAGCCCGCCCTGTGTCCACCGCACGGTCGAGCATGGTGGTCACCGTGGTCTCGGCATCGATCACACCGGCGTCCGGGTGCCACAGCACGTCGGTATCGAATGCGAACTGCGGCCACCGTTCTGCGGCACTCTCGGGATCGAGGACCTCGTACTCAACTCCGACCTCTTCGAAGATCTCGGCGAGCAGATCAGTGTGCCGGGCGTCGCCGAAGTCGAGCGCTCCCGTGCGAGTGATCAGCTCAGTTCCCGATTTCGCTTCGAGGTCGTCCCACAGCTCACACGCATGCACAACGAGTTCGGTGTAAAGGCGATCCGGATAGGCGTAGCGGAAGATGCGGGCCGAACCGTGGGAGCTGCCACGGTCGTTGGCCGGGGTATGCCGTTCGAGCACAGTGACGTCCTCGCCGCGCGCGGTCAGCGAATACGCGGCTGCGGCACCGGCCAGCCCTGCTCCGATGACGATGTGGTGAGTCAAAGCTGTTCTCCTCAAGAACTGGTTAGGTGATTGGTCTCTCCCGCGGGCGCGTCACACCTGGATCCGGCTGCGTCTGTTACCTGCGACAACGACGAGCGCTGCGGCGACAGCGACGACGGTGATCGCACCCCAGATTCCCACAACTGCCCACGAGGCGCCGGCGATGACCAGCAATGGAGCGAACGTCACGGCGGTGACTTCTACCGGGATGACCGGGAGATACGCCAGCGAGAAGTCCTCAAGGGTGCGAGATTTGAGTTTCGGATCGACGATGCGCAACAAAGCGATGCCCGTGGCGACGGCCCCTGTCGCCCAGCCCCAGGTGAAGAGCTGCCGTTCGAACCACCCTTCTTCCATTACCCGCGGGGCGACCCACAGGCCCAGGAACAGGCACAGGGCCAGACCGACGACGAAGAGAATGAGAAGTGAGAGCCATTGGTCGACGACGAAGCTCGGCACTACTGAGGCGATCCCGCACACCATGAGGACGTCAGTCGCAGATCCGGAGATGGAACTCTGGGTGTCCTTGTCGATGAACTTCGTCGTCGACGTCGCGGACAACAGCGCCCGGAGCACGAGGCCGACAAGGAACGCGATTGAGAACAGTGGGAATGCCACAGAAGGAATGAGTTCGCCGAGGATGACGTTGATTCCGTAGGCCGCCGCGGACACCCCGGCGACGATTCCGGCTTGGAACGTCAGCGATTCGATGGCGCTGCCGGAGAATTTGTGCGTACCGATCGCGGGCTGCTCGACGTTGTCGTCGAGGATTCCGGTCCGCAACTCGGCGGGCACCGTGTCGAGGCCGGAGAACTCACGGGCGTATCCCTGCACTGCACCGTACTTCGCCTGGATGATACCGCCGACGACTCCGACGAGCAGACCGACTGTCGCTGCGGTGAACGCGAGGGACTGCACGGCAGGGTCTCCGGAATCGGCGAATACCGTACCGATCGCCGCTGCTGAACCGAAGCCACCGGCCCAGCCGGCGAACAGCAGCAGCCCGACATGATCAGGCGCCCCGAACAGCGGACCGAGGACCAGCAGGACCAGCCCCATGCCGATGGCCGTCTGCGCGGCGTAGATGAGGACACCGTAGCTCGCGAAACCTGCGAGCGATCGCCCGATTTTGAGGATGTTGAAGTCGCTGGTCATTGCCAGGCAGGCGAAGACCAGGACGATGAGCAGTGAGGTGTATTCGCCGAGCTGGTCCGAAAACGGCAGCCAGCCGAGAACATTGGGGCCGAACACCAGACCGAGCACACCGGCAATGACTCCGGCAGGAATCATCATCGTCTGGATCGCCGGAATCTTTGCTCGCAGGATCGTGCCGACGACGAGCAGGCCGCCGATGAGTCCGGCATCGACGAGCAGCGCTGAGGGGCTGAATTCCGTGGGTTCCATGAGAGCAGTCTCCTGTGAAAGCGGTTCGTGGATGAGAGGGCGGATAGAAGGTCAGGGCGTAAGGTCGTTTTCTGCCGCCCATCTGCCGAGCACTTCGGTCAGTGGGTCCAACAGTTTCAACGGGTCTCCAGGCGCGGTGCGAATCGTCAGCGGATACGTGTGCCGTGCCTCGGCGAGAGAGGCGAATGCGACACCGCTCCACGATTGGATGGCAACCGATGCCGGCACGAGGCTGATGCCCGCCCCGGCGGCGACCAGCCCGAGGATGGCCTGCTCGTTCGACACATGTGCGACCGTGCGCATCGTTCGTCCGTGCTCAATGAAGATGCTGGCGACGAGGTCGAATGCGACGGGAGCAGAGGAACGGTGGAACAACACGACCGGCTCGTCGCTGATCTCGCCGACATGCACTTCGCTGCGGCCGGCCAGCCGATGGCCATTTGGAAAAGCCACGCACAGCTTCTCCCGGAACGCAATCTTCTCATCGGGCCGGTGGCTGCTGAACTCCCTCACCAGGCATGCATCGATGTCCCCGTTGTCGACAGCAAGTGTGAGGTCGGAACTGGCGCCGTCGGAGACGACGATCGAGTGGTCGTCGAGAGCCGCAAGCACTCCGGTGATGATGGCCGGGAAAGTGGAGCTGACACCGCCGAGGCGGATCCGCTGAGTCTTCTTCCCGTCACGCATATCGGTTGCAAGCTGTGGGAGCGAATCGGCACGGCGTCGCAGCTCGAGCACTTCGGGATAGAGCCCGCGAGCCGAGGCAGTGGGGATGACTTCACGCGGCCTCCTCTCGAAGAGTTTCTCACCCAAGTGCCGCTCCAAGGAGGCAACAGACTGGCTGACCGGCGACTGTGCCATGTGCAAGGACTTGGCAGCTTTCGTGAAGCTTCCTTCGGAGTACACAGCGAGGAAACAGCGCAACTGCTTGAGACTGACTTCGCTCATCGGCGCGCTCCCGGACTACACGTGACACAAGCAACTGTGGTTGTGTTCATGACAGCCGAGTCTATGAATGCGATCCGGTCAAGGCAAGATGCAAATCAGATCAATTTACGGAAGTGCTAGACGAAAACCGTCTAGCACGAATCGCGTCGTTCTCATATATATCCCCATGTCACTACTGGTGCAGAGCACCTCTGTCGTCTTGGAAATCATACCCATCCGGGGTATAGGGTGACCGTGGCGGGTTCACAAGATGGGATGGCCTGATTGGTTCACGTCTGCCGCCGAGCGAATCCGACACGACCGTCTCACAGAATCAGGAAACTACTTATGAAGAAGCTCAATCCAGCCGCCCGCCTCGCTGCGGTCACCGCAGCACTCGGACTGGTACTAGCAGCCTGTTCAGCTGCGAATGACGATGCCCAAGGATCCGACGGCGAAGGCTCCCACGGTAGTCACGAGTCCGCGTCGAACGAATCCAGCGGATCCGATCACGAAGACATGAACAACAACGATACCGACCACGAGCCGGGCGGCCACGAAGGGCACGCAGCCGATGGCGGTGCGCCACCGGAGGGAATTGCGAAGGCCGCCGACCCCGAATTCGACGTCGGCGACACAGTCGTTCTCTCTGCCGATCACATGCCGGGGATGAAGGGAGCTGAGGCAACTGTCTCCGGCGCGTTCGACACGACAACCTATTCGATCAGCTACACGCCGACCGACGGTGGAAGTCCGGTCAAGGACCATAAGTGGGTCGTCCACGAAGAGCTTGAGGACCCGGGATCGGCACCGTTGGAGAAAGGGGCGAAGGCCACCGTCAATGCCGACCATATGCCCGGTATGAAAGGCGCCGAGGCGACCATCGACTCAGCGACCGACGAGACCGTCTACATGGTCGACGTGAAGACAGATGAGATGGAGATGACGAACCACAAATGGGTCGTCGAAAGCGAGATGAAATCCGCTGAGTGACAGCGTGGCTTCACCAGGCCCGTCCGAATCGCGCGAGGCAGTGCCAGACCTTCTTGGTCTGTAGCCCGTCGAGATCCCACGCCCGGCGGGCGCGTGCGATATCGATAGGTCTCAGCTGCGCCGAATTCCCCATAACCTCGGCGACTCGGTGCGCGAGATCCGCCACGTCCTGGCCCCGATAGTCCGGATTCGCGGCGATTTCGGCAACCTCGGCGACATAGCCCGGATGAGTCTCGACGGCGAGACCACAGCGTTCCGCCGTCTCCAGCATCGGATGATCGGCGAAGCTGGGATCGACGACTAATGCTTCAACGTCTTCGGGCACTTTCACCCCTCCGTGGACATGAGCCTCGATGTAATGGTCGAGACGGTCGCGATACATACCGCCCGATTGAGCGGCAGCTCCGTCGTCCGCAAACTCGTCACGACGAAAGTCAGCAATGAGTCCCATGCGATCAGCGACGCCGAAGAGTTCCGGGCAGAAAGTGCTATCGGGATAGGCAAAGGTCGCTCTTACCAGAGTCTCCGGGCGAAGCCTCAGGTAGGCCGACCCGAATCGCGGTGCTGGACCATAGGGGTCGCCGTCGAGGTCAAGAGCTCCATAGACCGGTCGGTGGTGTACCTCCGCATGGTCATAGGCTCCACCGAAGATTCTCTGCTCCCAGTGCCACCGGTCGCCACCGAGAAAGGCAGTCAGACCGCCATTGCTCGTGCCTGTGACGAATTGGGACACGTACTGCCCGTGATCGAGAATCGACGCGAGCACCCCGGCCTCCGAGGCACCATCCTCAAGGTTGAAATGCAGTGCCACCCGCGCCAGGAAGGGCAAGTGCTGTCCCGTGACGGAACGTGATCGGACCCAGCGAAGCGCCGCGGCGGCTGGGTCCGATTGCGTCATCGCTTTTGGTCCGGCAGCATCCCCGCGGCCTCGACGGCGCTGCGGACGATCTCCTCGAGACCGAACTCCGCTTTCCAGCTGAGCAGGGCCGAGATACGGGTGACGTCGGCGACCAGCGCCGGCGGGTCACCGGCACGACGCTCGCCCATGTCGGGGACGATGTCACGGCCGGTCACCTCGGCGATGGTGTCGATGACTTCCTTCACCGAGGCGCCGGTTCCGGTGCCGACGTTGAACACGGTCTCCGTGGTGCCGCCGGCCTTCATGTAGTCGAGGGCAGCGATATGTGCCTCGGCGAGGTCCTTGACGTGGACGTAGTCGCGGATGCACGTGCCGTCGGGGGTGTCGTAGTCGTCGCCGAAGATGATCGGTGCCTTGCCGTCCTTCAGCCGTCCGAGCACGATTGGGATGAGGTTCATGACGGCGGTGTCGGCGAGTTCGTTCCAGCCGGCACCAGCGACGTTGAAGTAACGCAGCTTCACGGCGTTGAACGTGGTCCCCCGCATCTGCGAGGCAGTGATCTGGTTGTCGATCATCCACTCGCCGATGAGCTTCGTCTGACCGTAGGGGTTGATGGGACGGCAGTCGAGATCCTCGGCGACCATGTCGACATCGGGCATGCCGTAGGTCGCTGCTGAGGAGGAGAAGACGAGCGATTCGATACCGGTCGCTTCGACGGCGGCGAGGATGTTCGTCAGCGCGCCGATGTTCTGCCGGTAATACATGACCGGTTCCTCGACGGATTCGCCGACCTGCTTCTTCGCGGCGAAGTGGATGATCGAGTCCACACCGTGTTCCTTGATCGCCTCGACGAGGCGGTCGGTGGCATCCGCTGCGGCCAGGTCGAGGTTGACCACGGGCAGGCCTTCGACGCGAGCGTCGATGCCGGTGGAGAAGTCATCGACGACGAGCACGTCGTCGCCGCGTTCGGTGAGCAGTCGCACCACGTGCGAACCGATGTAGCCTGCCCCTCCGGTCACCAGAACTGCCATTGACCGCGTCCTCCTTCGTCTCTTCGCCACGTCGGTATCAGAATACGCGTTCAGGTGTCCGAGTTCAGATTCGGTCTGAAAGCCCCGTGGGGAATACGTCGGAATTCGCCGTCGCCCTGGCCAGGAACAGACGGCCCTGCCACAGTGGGAAAATGCACATCCTCCTTATCTGCGATCCCGGGCCTCCGAGCCGCCGTGTGGCCTCGTTCAAGGACGAGTTTGCCGAACTCCTCCGACAGGATTTCGAGTCGGAGGTGACTGTCGATGTGTGCACAGAGGCGCTCCGGGTCCAGGCCGACCACCGACTGGAGCTGTCGACTCTCGACGCGATCGTCGACCGCTATGCCGCAGCGGACCTCGTCATCATGCTCACGGACATTCCGCGCCACACCCAGGGCAAACCACTGATCGCCGAGGTGCTGCCGGCACGCAACATCGCCGTGATCTCCTGCCCTACCCTCGGCGCACTGACGACGAAGAGTCGTCTGCTGAAGATCTATATGAGCTGCGTCAATCAGCTCCTGCCCGACGGTCATCTGCCGGCGAAGACGCATCGCCTGCCGCGCTGGGGCCGATGGTCGAGCCGCTCCGAGTCGGGGCGCCGCACCCTTCACGCTCATACGTTCACCGGCGGACCCCGCCTCGTCCTGGGCATGACCATGGCCAATGAGCCGCTGCGGATGGCCCGCAGGCTCTCACGAGCCATGGCCGCAGCCGCTGCCACAGGAGCATTCGGCATCTTCTACAGCTCCATCTGGCAGATGTCCCACCATCTGTCTACCGCCCGCCTCATCTCGATCGGCGCCATCGCCATCGCAGTCATGGTCGGCTGGCTGATCACGATCAATCGCCTCTGGGATCGCCCGGTCAATGAACGCCTGGCTCAGGTCGTCTTCTACTACAACCTGTCCACCGTACTCACACTCATCATCTGCGTGACGGGTCTCTACGCTTTGCTGGTCATCGGCATCCTCGCCGGAGGGCTCATCGTCATCGACCCCGAGTTCATGGCCCAGACGATCCACCGGCCCGAAGCCCGGCTGACGAACTACCTCGACATCGCGTGGCTGAGTGCGGCGATGGGCGTCGTCGCCGGCGCACTCGGCTCAAGCTTCGACAGCGACATCGACCTCAAGAATCTCACGCACGCCCAGCGGCTGCGCTCCCGCGTCTATATCGCCCAGGACGATGAGTCAGGCACATCCTGACGGGGGTTACGTACCATCTGCGGCCGCGTTATGGTGGCCACAGACTCCGGGTCAACGCGAAACCGGAGAGAATAGGAGCAAGAATCATGACACAGTCAGTGACAGTTCCCGACCCCCATGGCTCAGAGAAGACCACTCGCGAGAACGCCGAACGCGGCTTCGTCGCCTCCGACGCCCTGACCAAGAACCTCCAAACGGTTCTGGTTGACTTCATCGCTCTGAGCCTGACTGCCAAGCAGGCGCATTGGAATATCGTGGGCACGAACTTCCGCGACCTCCACCTCAACCTCGACGAAGTCACGGACATCGCCCGTGCAGGCAGCGATGAGATCGCTGAACGCATGCGTGCCCTCCACGCCTCTCCGGACGGTCGCCCCGCGGTGATCGCCGAACAGACGGGGTTGCCGGAGTTCCCGAACGGAGAGATCAGCACCCACGACGCCATCGACCACATAGTCGCGTCGATCGAGGCAACCGTGGCATCGATGCGTGACTGCCATGACGAGGTCGACTCGGCGGACCCGACGACCGCCGACATCTTCCACAGCTACATTGCCCAACTCGAGCAGCAGGCCTGGTTCATCAGCGCAGAGACCCGCACACCCAAGTGAGTCGGTGCGACTGAGCAGCCACTCTGGTCTTCGGGCCGCCTCCCCGTCCTCACGGTCGGGCAGGCGGCCCTTCGTCGTCGACGCCCGGCACCGGCATCATCGCCCGTCGATGATGCCGACGAGGTGTTCGGCAATGGCCAGCGCCGAAGTGGCTCCTGGGGACGGCGCATTCCTGACGAACATCGCGGCTCCCGCCCGATCGATGACGAAGTCATCAACGAGTGTTCCGTCCCGATTCATGGCCTGCGCGCGGATTCCGCGCGTGGCGCGGTGGCCGCCGACTCCCGCGAGGGAGGGGACATAGCGGGCCGCCTCGGCGACGAATCTCTCGATGGAGAGCACCCCGGGCAGCTCACGGGCAGCGGTGGCCAGATTGCCTGCGGCGAAGCGCCAGAATCCGGGGTCGGCGGCCACGGCCAGGGAATCGGGGATGTTGAGGCCGAGCCCTCGGTAGCCTTCGCGGGAGAAGGAGAGGAAAGCGTTGGGCCCGATCATCAGTCCGCCGTCGATGCGTCGGGTGACGTGGACGCCGAGGAAGGGATACTTCGGGTCCGGGACGGGGTAGATGAGCCCGTTGACGGCATCGTTGTGTGCCGCATCGAGGATGAAGTATTGGCCGAAGAAGGGCACCACGGTCGGGGTGCGGGCCTGCCCGGAACGGGCTGCGAGGCGGTCGGATTGGAGCCCAGCACAGACGATGACGTGGTCGAATTCCTGGGCATCGACCGGGGTGTGGACGATGCCAGTGTCACGGGCGGTGGGGCCGCCTCGGTGCTCGACGGACTTCACCGGGGTGGAGAATC
Source organism: Brevibacterium sp. MGP-B1 (assembly GCF_057766545.1). NCBI lineage: Bacteria > Bacillati > Actinomycetota > Actinomycetes > Micrococcales > Brevibacteriaceae > Brevibacterium > Brevibacterium sp. MGP-B1. The sequence goes on from NZ_CM173407.1 coordinate 2,331,021, forward strand.
GCACGCGGCCGCCGTGGCCGCGGAAGTCGACGACGAGGGCTTCGGTGAGTCCGGAGTAGTCGATGATCGCGGTGTGGGGTGAGTGAAGTGCTGCGAGGGCATCGGCATTCGGTTCGATTTCGCGCAGGCCATCGTGGTCGAGCAGGGCGATGTCGGGGACGCCGTTGGCTCGGGCACGGTCGTGGATGGCGTGGAGGCGGTCGACTTCGACATCGTTGGTGGCGACGACGACCTTGCCGCATTCGTCATAGGCGACTCCGTGCTCCTGAGCGAACTCGCGGATGAGGTCGACGCCGCGGCGGCACAGCGTGGCCTTGAGGCTGCCGGGTTCGTAATAGAGACCGGCGTGGACCACTCCGGAGTTGTGGCCGGTCTGGTGGGCTGCCGGACGGTCTTCCTTCTCGAAGAGGGTGACGTCGGCGGAGTCGTGACGGGCCAGGATCTCGCGGGCGGCCGCGGCTCCGATGATGCCTGCTCCGATCACGGCCCAACGTTTTGTCTTCGCCATGCCTCAACTCCTTCGTCGATCTCCGTCGTTCCTGCCGGTTGAGTCGACTGTAGACGCTGGCAAGGCGTCAGTCGTGGCCCGTCCACGCCACGGAAGTCGTGACCTTGCCGGTCACCGCTTGGTCACAGGTCGACCTCGAGCGCAGACCTCTGTGTCTCAATCCGTGACAATCAGGAGCTGTCTCAATGACTCAACTATGACCGTGACGCTTTCTGACCCGTAAGATTCGCCTGGAGTCCATAAGCCTGCCGCCTGGTTGTTTATTGGTTGAGGCACGCACGATGCTGTCGTCGACAGATACCTGCAACGGCGTCGCAGAGCTACCTGAGCGTAACTATAACGACGAGGTAACTTTTCTTGTGATTCACTGATTACTTTTTCATTACTCCGTAATGTTGTGAGGGATCTGCCAGGAAACTGCCCGTTTCCGTCCAGGCCGTGCTTGGAAATGATCAGGATCCGAACGATGTGGAGAACCATGAGAATACTGAGAGGCCGGCCCGGAACCGGTCGTAAGATCGCGGTGGGGTCTGTCGCCGCGGCATCGGCGCTCGCGCTGACAGCAATGACCGTGTCCCCGGCGGCAGCCGCCGGCCGACCAGACAACGGACCCCAGCAAGACGCCGAAGCGTGGGGTCAGCTGATCCAGTCCGAGCTTTTCGGCGGACAGCTCGCCGACGCAGCCTCGGCATACAGCAGCTCACCGGACAGCACAGAGGCCAGCTCTACTCCTCTCGACGTCGAAGCTCTCAATGCGCTCAAGGTCAGCCTCGGTGACGGAGTCTCACTGCCGCTTGTCAGCGACGCTGACGGTGGCGGGCTGCTGCACCTCGGCAACGCCGGTGCACTCAATGCCTATGGGCACGCACCGAAGTACGACAACGCGAAGGCCAGTGCCGGCGCCGTGGGGTCTGACGGTGCCCTCAACCTCGACGACATCAACAATGGTGACTTCGGCAACGCCAATGTCGATCTGACCGCTGTCCTCAAACAGCTCGGCCTTGACGGTGTCACCGATCAAGTCGTGGACGATCTCAGTCTCGAGCTTGGCGCGATTGCTTCGACCGCGGACAGCAACGGCACTGACTACACTCCGGAATACGTCGTCGCTGATGGCGTTCTGACCGTTTCGAGCCCGGCTGTCGAAGGAATCTCCGGTGCGCTGACGGAGGTCGTCGACGGTGCAGGCGGCACTCTCGAAGAGGTTATCGGCGATGAGGGCCTGGTCAATTCCTTGGCGGGCATCGGCCTCGATCTCGACGTGCTGTTGGCTTCGGTGAAAGTCGGAGGATCTGACACCAAGGTGTCCGTCGAGGTCGGAGATGCCCTGAATGGCATCGTCGAAAACCTCATCAACAAGGAGCTCGAAGACAAGTCCGGCATCGTTTCCATCGATCTCGAGACCGGAAAGATCAAGATCGATCTTGCCAAGGTCGTCGAGGGAGGAAACGGCGAAGATCTCAACGGTCTGGACCCGAACACTCAGGTTCTGACTTCGGAGACGATCTCCAAGATCACGACCGCAGTATCTGATGCGCTCGGCGCGCTGACCGAGAAGCTCACCAATACTGTCTCCGATGCGCTCAACGACGTCCACCTTGTCATTGACCTCCCAGCCTCGATTTCACTGCTTGGGCAGACAGCCGGAGGTAAAGTCACGGTCGACGCAACCCTTGGACAACTGGCGGGGACAGACAACACAAAGCCGACCGTCACGACTGACCTCAAGATCAGCGTCGGAGGAACCAATATAGATGTGGGTCGAGTTCTCAACGCAATCACCACTCCGGTGATCAATGCAGTTCTCGGCATTACCAAACCACTCATCGGCGGGATCCTCAGTACGACCTCGGACGAGCTCTCGAAGAGTATCACCGGAGTCATCGATCCGATTCTCACCTCGCTCGATCCGGTATTCGAGGCTCTCAACCAGGTCGTCGATCTCACGGTCAACGAGCAGTCGCCTGTGCCCTCGAAGCAGGAAGGTACAAGCGCTCAGTCTGCACTTGAGAACAGCTACGTCGACGGTGTCAACGGCGACGGTTTCACAGTCAACGCCGTGAGCCTGGAACTGCTTCCCGGCCCCGGTGCCATCGACATCAATCTGGCCTCGTCCTCGGTTCGTGCGACCGTGGATGCTCCGGAGGAGCCCGGTGACGATGATGTGAACGCAAACGCAGCGGCTTCGGCTGCCGCATCGGCAACCGCCGATGACGACGGCAACGAAGCTGCCCAGGCAGCTTCGCAGGCCGCGGCCAACGACGACGCCACGTCAACCGCTTCGGCCGCCGCCGACGAGGATGCACAAGCTGCGGCTGAGGCTGCGGCGACGGAAGACGCATCAACCACCGCTTCAACCGACGCGACGACAGACGAGAACGCGTCGTCGACAGCCGCGTCCGAGGCCGCAGCGAACGCCGACAACACCGATAACACGAATGCGGAATCCTCCGCCGCAGCGAACGCCGACCCGGCGGCAGCTGCGTCGGCGGCCTCGACGGCAGATTCGTCAGCCACCGCATCGGAGAACGCAGCGGCAGACGCCGACGCCGATCCATCGGCTGATGCCGATCCCAACGCGGATGCAGCTGATGAAGCAGATGCGAACGTGAATGCCGCGGCATCAGCTTCTGCTTCGGCGAACGCCGATGACGACGGCAACCCGGCAGCCGAGGCAGCCGCTCAGGCAGCAGCCGACAACGATGCCAACAACACGGCTTCGGCAGCAGCGAATGAGAACGCCGAGGCAGCCGCAGAGTCCGCCGCCAACGAAGAGGCCTCCTCGGAGACCTCGGCGGATGCGACATCAGATCCGAACGCCTCGGCGCAGCAGGCAGCCAACGCCGCCGCGAACGCCGACAACTCGGATTCGACCAACGCTGATACCTCGGCTGCGGCCGATGCCAACGCGGCGGCAGCAGCCAGCACCGCAGCGACGGCGGACTCCTCTTCGGAAGCTTCGGCCTCGGCTGCAGCAGATGCGGATGATTCCACGGTCGCAGATGCCAGCAATGAGACCACCGCGAACGCGAATGCTTCGGCCTCGGCCGCTGCATCCGCTCAGGCTGACGCTGACACGGACCCTGCTGCTCAGGCAGCAGCCGAAGCCGCGGCCGATGAAGATGCCAACAACACAGCATCTGCAGCGGCGGACGAGAACGCCGAGGCAGCTGCCGAATCGGCCGCCAACGAAGAGGCGACCTCAGAGACCTCAGCCGACGCGACGACCGAGACCAACGCTGCAGCCCAGGCCGCAGCAACGGCAACGGCCGACAGCAACGATGAGGACTCTGCGACCGCAGACACCACCGCGGAAGCCGATGCCAATGCAGCGGTAGCCGCTTCGGTGGCAGCGAACGCCGACTCCTCGACTGCAGCTTCGGCTGAAGCCGCTGCGGATGCCGACGGAGCTGATGACGGAGCCGCGGCCACCGCTTCGGATGATTCCGACGCGAACGCCAATGTGAACGCTGCCGCATCGGCCTCGGCTTCGGCCAATGCCGATGACAACAGCAATGCAGTCGCCGAGGCAGCCGCTCAGGCAGCAGCCGACAACGATGCCAACAACACGGCATCGGCAGCAGCGAATGAGAACGCCGAGGCAGCCGCAGAGTCCGCCGCCAACGAAGAGGCCTCCTCGGAGACCTCGGCGGATGCGACATCGGATCCGAACGCATCGGCGCAGCAGGCAGCCAACGCCGCCGCAAACGCCGATAACTCGGATGACAGCAATGCGGAGGCTTCGGCCGCGTCCAACGCCAACGCCGGTGCCGCCGCTTCGGCAGCGTCGACGGCGGACTCCTCCTCGGAGGCTTCTGCTTCGGCAGCGGCAGACGGCGCTGAGGCTGACGCAGCCGCTGAAGGCGCAGAGGCGAACGCCTCGGCCGACGGCGACGAGGCCAACGCTTCGTCGGCAGACGATGCGAATGAGGCTTCGGCTGATTCGGACCAGGCCGCATCGGCCAACGCAGGTTCGGCAGCCAACGCCGGATCCGGAGCGAACGCCTCGGCCGGTTCGAGCACGAACGCCTCGGGCAATGCTGGTGGCGACCTGCCGCGGACGGGTGCCGACGGCCTCCCGGCCATGGTCGGATTCGCCGCACTGCTCCTCGCCGGCGGCGCAGCAGCGGTGTGGGCAACCCGCCGTTACCGCGCCTCGGCCGGTAAGCACTGAGGGTGACCCAGCTCAGTCATTGAGCTGAAACCGCCAACGGCGGGGTCGGAGTGAGAACTCCGGCCCCGCCGTTTGCATGCCCGTCGTTTCCTAACCGCTGACAACGGGTCCTAACCGCCGACAACAGGCCGCGGCCTCGACCGCGGACAAGGGACCGCGGACAAGGGACCGCGGTGAGCCCCGACCCCGACGCACAAGACCTACAACCCGCGCCCGGCCTCCCACGGCTCTTCCGAGGCACCGGTGATCAGGGCGTTGACCGACATCGCCTGCGCATCGGTGAACGAAGCGATGTAGTCCACGACCGCCCGTGCTCGACCACGCCTTACGATCCCGGCCGCGCCTTCTTCCCCCAACGCAGCAGGGTTGCGCGCGTACAGATCCGAATACTCCTGCGTGGCCGCCTCGACGGAATCGACCAGACGCCTGGGAATCCGCGTCGCCTCATCCGGATCGAGCAGCCACTCATGGAATCCCTCGACCAGGGACGCGATGATCCGCGTCTGCCCACGCTGATACACGGCCAGGTCAGACCGTTCGAGCACGAACCGCGAATGCACGAATTTCAGCACCACGACATCGTGCCAAGCCTCCTGGCTCAGCCGCACGTGACCGCTGCGGATATGCGGGTCCGGGTCGACGACGATGGAGGCCTGCAACCGGTCGATCCACCGCCGGGTGAATCCGGTGACCGCCCGGTCGGCTTCCAGTCCCCCGTCGTAGGGAACGCCGAGAAGTCCCTCGACAAGGTCCCGGTTGACTCGCTCCACCGACTCTCGGAACGCCTCCTCCGAGGCAATCCACGGATCCTTCTCCCCGATGTGTCGCCGGATTGCTTCGAGGGCATGGCCAGGACGGCGCCGATCCAACTCCGCAGAGTCCAGGGCCGCCAACTCGCGATGATCGCGCAGCCACCGCCCGAGCTCAGCGGACACAGCCGTGTACTGCAGCACGTTCGACCGGTAGAAATCGTCCAGGTCGTGCACCGCATACGCAATATCGTCGGCGACGTCCATGACCGCGCACTCGAGCGTCTGCTGATACTGCCCGATCGCCGGGAACGCCGAGAGCACGCCCGCCATCTCCTCGACCTCGGTGGCGTAGGCGGAGAACTTCATCGCTCCCTCACTGACATCGTCGCCGACCCCGCGTGGCATCCGCGCCGCCGACGACGCCCGGTCGCCGGTCCATTCCCCGCGCTCCCACGGATATTTGAGCACCGCGGCCCGAATCGCGCGCGTGAGGTTGAGACCGCGCGCCGTGGCCTCGCAGCTGTCGAGGGCGGTGAGAATCCGAAACGTCTGCGCATTCCCCTCGAATCCGTCCTCGAGGCGCAGCACCTGCCGCGACACCCGATCGAGTTCCTTCTCGCCGAGGTGGCCGAACGGCGGGTGCCCCAGATCGTGGGCGGCCGCGGCCGCCTGGACGACAACCGGATCACACCCTCCGAGGCGGCTGACCGTTTCCCGGGTCGCATCGTCAGCGTTGTTCAACGTGATCGCGATCGACCGGGCCACCGCGGAGACCTTGAGCGAATGCGTCAGCCGGTTGTGGATGACAGTGCCGGATCCGGCCTGCGGAATGACCTGGGTGACCGAGGCCAGGCGGGAGAAGAACGGGGAGAACCGGATCCGTTCGATATCGACGCGGAACTCGTCCTCTCCGGGACGGGCCTCCTCGGCGACATTGCGATCGCGACCTCCGGTGGTGTGAAATCTCTGTCGTTCCATGAACTCAGACTACCGAGTCCGCACCCTGAAGACCCTCTATTGCTACCTGACGGCGGCCCAGCAACCTGGCGCGAGGTTGCTGGGCCGCCGTCAGGTAGCAATAGGAACCCTTGAGACTCAGATCACAGCATCGTATGGTGAAGATACCTATAGGAGGTGGTCACGATGACCGGAGTCAATGAGGATTTCTACCAGCCAGCGACCCAACCTGGTGACATCATCGAAGTCGAAGACGAAGAGACCGGTGAGATGGTCAAACACGTCATCTACCTCGATGAATTCGGCAACGGCACGAAGACGCGGCCGCTGACCGAAGAAGAGCTCGAAGACCTCGACGAGGCGCCCGAGACCTGAACCGGCGCCCACCCACCCAGATTAGCTGCCACCGCGGACACCGGATCACCGGTGTCCGCGGTCGTGGTTCAGGAGACCTGCTGCTCAGCCGCCCACGATGGGTTCGGCAGCGTACTCGCAGCGCGCAGAGAACTCCTCAGTCATCCGAGGTCAGGCCCATGCGTGCGAACAGCCGTGCGGCGGTGGCCCGTGAACTCTGCTTGACCACCTGCCCGAGCTCGGGGTCACCGGCCAGCAGCGACTCCGCGAGTCCTTTGGCCTGCGCGAAGGCGATGTGGGCCGGCAGCGGCGGCGTGTTGCGGTCGCAGCGGATATCGAGGACGACCGGCCGGTCGGCGGCGAATGCCTGATCGAAGGCCGCGTCGATCTTCTCCGGATCGTCGACGCGGATGCCTTTGAGCCCGAGCAGCTCCGCATATCCGGCGTAGTCCATCGACTCGACCAGCTGGGCCGTGTCCCACCTCGGGTCGCCGGCCTCCCGCATCTCCCAGGACACCTGGTTGAGGTCGCCGTTGTTGATGACGAGGACGACGAAGGTGGAGTTCGACCATTCCCGCCAGTGGCGTTTGACGGTGAGCAGACCGTTCATTCCCATCATCTGGAAGGCTCCGTCACCGATTGTGCACACCACCGGGCGATCGGGGTGCGCGAACTTGCCGGCCAGCGCATAGGGCATCGCGGCGAGCATTGACGCCATTCGGCCCGAGAGGTTGCCCATCTGGTTCGGTCCCAGGTCGATGTGGAAGCCGTACCAGTCGGCCGTGCTGCCGGCGTCGCAGGTGATGATCGCGTTCTCGGGCAGATGTTCGTTGAGGGAGACGAAGACCCGGCGGGGGTTGATCGGGTCGGCTTCGGTCATGGCGACCCGAGTGTTCTCCTTCATCCACGCCCGGTTCTCATCGGCGATCTTCTCCTGCCACCCGGTCTCGTGCTGGCTCAGATGCGACTGCAGCGCGGCCAGCGTGGTCTTCGCGTCGCCCCACAGGTTGACCTCGGTGGGATAGCGGATTCCCAGGTGACGCGGCGACAGGTCGATCTGCACGGCACGTGCCTGGCCGGTCGGCGGCATGAATTCGCCGTAGGGATAGTTCGTGCCGACCATCAGCAGGGTGTCGCATTTCTGCATCATGTCGTAGCTCGGCCGCGATCCCAGCAGACCCAGCTGCTGGGTGTGGAAGTCGACATCACCGGGCACCACCTGTTTGCCCAGCAGGGTGGTGATCACACCAGCACCGAGGCGCTTCGCCACGGCGATGACCTCATCGGTCGCTCCGATCGCGCCCTGTCCGACGAGCATGGCGACCTTCTCACCGCTGTTGAGGACTTCGGCCGCGCGGGCGAGCGCGTCGTCGTCGGGTCGCAGGCGGTCCTCGGCGTAGCCGATGCCGGTGCGGGAGACGAAATGCTCGACCGCCGGCTCTTCCATGTCCATCGTTTGGACGTCGGCGGGCAGGACGACGACGGCCGGACCGCGGTAGGCCTTGGCCATGCGGACGGCTTTGTCGACGACGAGCTGCGCGTGCATCGGCGCGGCCACTGTCTGCACGAACACCGCGGCGTCGGCGAAGAGTCGTTCGAGGTTGATCTCCTGTTGGAATTCGGAACCCAACGACACTCGCGCCTGCTGCCCGACGATGGCCACGACTGGGGCGTTGTCACCCTTGGCGTCGTAGAGGGCGTTCATGAGGTGGATGGCGCCGGGGCCCGAGGTCGAGACGCACACGCCCACCTCACCGGTGAATTTCGCGTGGGCGGTGGCCATGAACGCCGCCTCCTCCTCGTGGGTGGGGCGCACATAGGTGAAGTCCTTGCCCTCGTCCTGCGCTCGGCCCATGGCCCCGTCGAAGCCGCCGATGCCGTCGCCGGGGTATCCGTACCAGTGGTGCAGATCCCAGGCGATGAGCCGATCGATGATGAAGTCGCTGACGGAGGTCGCCATGTGCCTTCTCCTCACGAATACTCGCTTGTCGAATGTGCCCAGCCGACGTGCTGCGACGTGGCCCGGCCTGGCCCTCCAGGCTTGTCCTGGCACCGTCAGCTGTCAAGACTCCGAAGCCCCGGCGCCCGGGCCTCACCGACCATCACCGCGGCATGTCTCCCGGCGAACGGGAACAGCACAGAAGGGGGTGTCTTGTCCTCGCGAACAGCGGCCTCACCACGAGGCCCGCACCGTTTCCGTCGGCCCATCGACTTCGGTGAACCCGGCGTCGACGACGCTGATCTGCTGCTCGTTCGCCGCCCACGCGTCCTTCGTCGCAGTCTGCACGCGCAGGCTGAACCCCGACTCACGCCAACGGTCCCGCACATCGTCGGGCATCTGCTCGAACGCGAGCTGCGCGGCGTGTCCGCATTGCGCGGCGGCCTTCCCGGTCGTCAGCGTCAGCTCGGGTGAGAGTTCGATCGTCACGACCGCCTCGGCGGCGGGGATCGAGGATTCGCCCTCATCCGGGAACTCGGTGCCGCCGACCTGGAGCTTCTTCAGCTCCGGTGGCAGGGGTTCAACGGGGCCGGGTGCGAAGACGAACGCCTCGGCGGGAGCGAAATCGTCGGTGCCGCCGAGGGTCACGCTCACGCACCCGAGTGCCCGTGCGTCCTCGAGCTTCTTCCCGTCACCGCGGCGCACGACCTTGCGGATCGCTCCGTCGCGCCAGTATTCGACGGCCTCGTTCCAGTCCCCGTCCGGCTGTGAGCGCGGATCGTCGAGGAAGGTCACGACAGCACGAGAGGTGGCCTCGAGGACGTCGATGTGGCGAGCGATGGCGGTCTTGGACCGGCGCACGACGATCGGCAGTGACCATGGGATTTCGTGATCGGTTTCGTGTCGACGCATGTGTTCGGTCAAGGGTTCGCTCCTGCAGTGTCTTCGGCGGTGACGGGCTGGTGTCACAATCCCCTTGGCATAACAGCGTCGATCGGCGGATATTCCGGATCTTCGCAGGTGAGTCCTACCGTGGCCGCCGACGCTGGCCTCGCTAAGCTGGGAATCAATGCCGCCGACCAAGAATGAGGCTGATGATTCCCGGCGTGACCGTCGACCCCGCGCTCACCGAAGCGCTGCTGGCCACTATTCCTGCCGACATCGTGGCATCGATGTCGCCACAGATGCGCGAGGTCATGGCTGTCCAGGCCTCTCGGGCCGACGCGTGCCGCCGAGCCGGCGAGGATTTCGCCGCTGCCGCCGGTGACCTCTCCCCTGCCGCTCGATCCTTGGCCGCCAAACGCGCCGAATACCGGACCGAACGCACGCTGTGGAACGAAGGTGGCCCGACCATGGCCCGCACCGATGATCACCACATCCGCACCGCCGGGGTCGACGTTCCGATCCGCATCCATCGCCCCACCACCGAGGCGGCCCTGCCCGGGCTCGTGTTCCTCCACGGAGGCGGGTTCACCGTCGGCGACCTCGACACCCATGATCGGATCATGCGGGTGCTCGCCTCCACCGGTGGGTTCGCCGTCATCGGGGTCGACTATTCGCTCTCACCGGAAGCGAAGTTCCCACAGGCTCTACACGAGTGTGCCGGCGTCGTCGACCACCTCGCTCGTCACGGCCACGACTTCGACATCGACGGTTCTCAGATTGCCGTCGCTGGGGATTCGGCCGGCGCCGCCCTGACCATGGGCGTGGCACTGCTGCTGCGCGATGAGCCGGAGACGATCGACGCGACTCCGGCAGCGTTTGAATCTCTTCGCGCGCTCCTGCCCATCTACGGCAGTCACGGGTTGAGCGACTCCGCCAGCCGTCGGCTCTTCGGCGGGGATTGGGACGGCATGGGCGCCAACGACCTCAACAACTTCATGGACGACTACTTCCCCACCGCCAAGGACGAACAGTCACCGCTTGTCGCACACCTCACCGCTGACCTGTCCGGTCTGCCTCCGGTGTTCGTCGCGGTCGCCGGGCTCGACCCGCTGCGCGATGACAGCCGCGCGCTGGCCAGGACTTTGGAACGGGCGGGCAACGAAGTCGAGTTCGATGAGTACCCGCATGTGCTCCACTCGTTCCTCCACTTCGGCCGCGTCCTCTACGACGCCAACGATGTGCTGCGCCACGCCGCTGCATTCGCCGGCCACCAGCTGAGCTGAGACACCGACACCTGGACGAAAGCGAACCGATGGTCATTCCCGACGCACTCATTCCCGCCTACCTTCGGCTGACGCGAGCCAACGCCCCATTCAGCACCGTCGCGGGCGCACGTAAGGCGGTCGAAGAGCAGGCTCTGCGGCCTGCTTCCTACAACCCGCCCGCCAAGATCCGCCCGGATGTGACCGTCACCGTCGAGCGCCAGAACGGTGTACCCGTCTACACGATCACTCCCACAACGGGCGGGGCCACCGCGCAGCTCATCTACTTGCACGGAGGCGGCTGGGTGCACAAAATCACCTCGCATCATTGGACCCTGCTCTTCCAGTTGTCCGCAGAATCTCGCCTCGCAGTCACGGTGCCCATCTGGACGCTGTTGCCCTACGGTTCCGCGACGCAGGCCAATGAACTTGTGCTGCACCTGCACGACATGTTGACGCCGCTGCGGCAGGAGATCATCGTCGGCGGGGACTCTGCAGGCGGGCAGGTAGCTTTGTCTGCAGCCGTGTCTCTTCGCGACCGAGGGGTCGACGACCTCCGGACCCTTCTGATCTCCCCAGCGCTGGACCTCACACTGTCCAACCCGCGCATCCCTCAGGTGCTCCCCGATGACCCCTGGCTCGGAGTCGACGGTGTCCGCTGGTTGGCCGACCAGTGGCGAGGGGATCTCCCCCTTTCCGACCCTAGGGTCAGCCCCCTCAACGGTGACATGCACGGAATGGGACCTATGGTGTTGTGCTCGAGTACCCGTGACATCCTCAATCCCGACGCGCACCTTCTCCTGGATAAGGCTCGCGCCGCCGGAGCAGATGTCACCTTCCTCGAGCAGGTCGGTGCCGTCCACGTCTTCCCGCTGCTGCCGACCCCAGTCGGCAGATCAGCACGCACGCGTATCGTCAGAGAGCTGCGCGGCGGCAGCTGACGGCCAGGGGTCGCTGGCGGGAATGCCTCGTCCTGTAGCCCGTCGGGTAGTGGTCCCTCGTCATTCAGGCGCGACGCCCCCACGGCTGTCCCGATGCGCATAGCTGCCTCGCGTCGGCCGCCGGAACAGCACATCTGCGGCACCATCGGACTGCCGTTGCCGCTCGCGTTCGATCTCAGCGTCGAACTCGGCGCCGAGGAGCAGCGAGAGGTTGACCATCCACACCCAGGCGAGCCCGACGATCACTCCCCCGATCGACCCATAGGTGACGTTGTAGCTGCTGAAGTTGTTGATGTAGAGAACGAAGCAGGCCGACACGGTAAGCAGCACGAGCAGCGCGACGAACGCACCGAGGCTGACCCACCGGAACTTCGGCTGCGTGACGTTCGGGGTCACGTAGTAGAGCAGGGCGATGAGCAGCATGACGAAGAAGACGAAGACCGGCCATCTGACCACGTTCCAGATCAGCAGGGCGACCGCGCCCATTCCGATGAGCTCGCCGAGCGTTTCGGCGATGGGCCCGGACAGCACGAGCAGCAGCCCCAGAGCGGCCAGGACGATGAGCGTGACCACGGTCATCAGGAGCATGAGCGGTTTGAACTTCCAGTACGGCCGAGTCTCCTCGACCCGGTGGACAGCGTTCAGGGCACGGCCGAATGCGCCGATGTATTTCGACGACGACCAGATCGCCAGCAGCAGGCTGCCGATGAGGGTGGCTCCGGCCGAGGACGACTCGGTGAGTTCGACGATGAACGGGCGGATCGCCGTGGCCGCCTCGGCCGAGACTCCGTGGACCAGGGAGAGCACCGCCTTCGTGGTCGACTCGGCTTCCCCGACCACGCCGAGCAGCGACACCATGGCGAGGATCGCCGGGGCAGCGGAGAGCAGAGCGTAGAAACTCAGCCCGGCTGCTCTGTCGAGGCACTCGTCGTCGAGCAGACGCCGAAGAGCGCCCTTGACGATTCGCACTCGATTCAGCCGTGGCCCGGCCCGTCTCAACGCTGTCCCACTCTGTAGTCCTTGGCCGCGTGGATCATCGCATTGAGAGTCGCGATGACCGGCACGGAGAAGAAGGCCCCGGCGATGCCCGCCACCGCTGCTCCCGCTGTCACACCGAGGATCACCGCCAAGGGGTGGATCTTCACTGTGGGTCCTGTCAGCCACGGCTGCAGGACGTGGCTTTCGAGCTGCTGGACGACGATGACGATCCCGAGCATGATCAGGCCGTGCACCCAGCCGTTGAAGAGCAGTGCCAAGCCCACTGCGACCGCTCCGCCCACGATCGCTCCGACGAACGGCACGAAGGCACCGAGGAAGACCACCATGGCGATCGGCACCGCCAAGGGGACGCCGAGGATCAGCGCACCCACTCCGATTCCGATCGCATCGCTGGCCGCGACGACGAGCTGGATCCGAATGAAGTTCGTCAGCGTCTTCCAACCGGCCTCACCGGCCGCGGAGATCCGCGCATGCGCCTTCTTCGGCCAGATGTTGACGACCCAGGTCCAGATGCCGCGTCCGTCGATGAGCGCGAAGAGGGTGACGAACAGGATGATGATCACGCCTTCGATGACATGAGCCGCCGTCGTGCCCACCTCGGCGGCACCGGAGCCGAGACCGGCGGCGTTGTCCTGCAGCCACTTCCCCGAGGAATCGACGAGGTCGTTGAGTTTGGCTTCGGTGATTCCGAACGGCTGCGTGGCCAAGAGCTGCTTCGCCGCGTCCAGGGTCGTCGCCACCTGCTTCTGGATCTCAGGTATCTCACTTCTGATCTGAAAGGTGATGAGGAGGACGAGCCCGGCCAACAGGCCGAGGACGACCACCCAGACGGTGACCACCGCCAACCACTTCGGCCACCGATGCCGCTGCAGGAACGTCGACATGGGCACCAGGAGGGCAGAGAGGACGAGCCCGGCCAGGAAAGGAACGACGATCTGCGCGACCTGCAGTGCCACGAAGATCGCGACTGTGATTCCCGCGATGATCACCAGCAGGTATCCGGTGAAGCGGGCACCGAGTCTGAGTCCCTCGGGTATCGGGTCATCGCGATTCGGGGGCGCGTTCAATGGACCTTCTGTCATGAACCAACACTAATGCCGCGAGCCGCACAGTGGGTGAACCATTCTGTTCTGCCCCGCCGACGCGGGCGAGACGGGGTTCCGGTCAGCCGCCTCCGAGGGAAATCCGAAGATGTACTAAAAGTGAACTACTACGGTGTTCCGATGACCAGATTGCGACGTTGGCCCTACACCTTTGCCATGGCGCTGTCCCTCCTCGTCGGAGCGGCCGCCGTGTTCTCCTCCCTCTTCCTCGATCTCCCGTTGCGGGACCCCGACGGATTCCTCGGCCCCTCATACATCCGTCTGCCTCTGCTGGTTCTCGGATTCATCGGTGCCGGGCTGATCGTGGAAACGGTGAGGCGAAACGGGTGGCGAAATCTGCCGACGTCTGTCGTCGACATCGCCAAGAAAGAGTGGAACACCCACCGTCTGCTGTGCATCGGCGCCGGGCTGCTGAGTTTCTACGTCTGCTACGTCGCCTACCGCAATCTCAAGAGCGTGCTGCCGGTGTACCGCGAGGGCACCCTCTTCGATCAGCAGCTGTTCCGCCTCGACCATTGGCTCATGGGCGGAAACACTCCGGCCGTGCTCCTGCACGAACTCCTGGGCACCGGCATCGCGGCGAACCTCCTGTCGATCGCCTACCTCGCCTACCTGCCGCTCATTCCGATCAGCCTCGGCGCGGTCCTCGTACTCAATCGCAGACACGCCGTCGGCGCTTGGTATACGACGATGTTGAGTCTCAATTGGGTGCTCGGCACCGTCAGCTACTATCTCCTGCCGTCGGTCGGTCCGGTATTCAGCCACCCAGAGGTCTTCCGGGCGCTGCCCGAGACCGGAGTCAGCGAGCTCCAGGAGTCACTCATCGACACTCGCCTCGACTACCTGAGCAACCCGATCGGCAGTGACTCCATCCAGGGTGTCGCCGCGTTCGCATCGCTTCACGTCTCCGTCACTTTCGCCGCTGCTCTGTTCATGACGCTGACGAAACAGCATCGCGCCGTCCAGGTGTTCACCTGGATCTTCTTCGGTGTGACGGTCGTGGCCACCCTCTACTTCGGATGGCATTACATCCTCGACGACATCGCGGGCATCGGCATCGGCTGGGCTTCGGTGATGCTCGCCGCTCGGGTGACAGGACATCGCCGAACCCGTTCACGGCCGGTCGCGCCCGCCCTCGAACAGATGGATTCCGCACTCCACGTCGCCGATCCCGAGCCCGCCGCGAAGCCCGAACCTGTCGCCGAACCTGCATCAACCGCCGAGCCCGAACCTGCCCCTGCCCTCGGCGTCGCGCCGGACCCCGCTCCCGACCTGTCGCCTGAGACTGAGCGCCTCGAGCGTCCGGCTTAGACCGGTCGGAGCCAGGCTGCGCACCGGCGGATTCTGCTCCCAGCTCTGCCGGCGGTATACTTGAGGTACTTGCGAACCCGTTTTCGGGTTCCCTGCGTCGTCAGGACGCCTCGCCTCTGCAGCTGGGTGAAAGCACCCGCGCATTTCCGAAGCCGTTTTCTCTCGGCGATCGAGAGCGCCGACAGCGCTCATTCCATGACCGGAAGCGGCTGCCTGCCACCCATTCACGGCACCGGCACGCCCTCCGGCACGTCGAAGGGCCACCCCATCACTACGTCACAGACTCACACCAATCCCCACAGCCCCCGCACCCGCGGAGGCAGCAACAGAAACACCACCACAACCGCCGCCAACGCCTCGGGCAATCGCACGAAGAAGGCCTCCCCAGCCCCCACCTCGTTCGCCGAGCTCGGTGTTCCCCAGAAGCTGGTCGACACGCTGGGCAAGGAAGGCAAGACCCAGGCCTTCCCGATCCAGCAGGACACTCTGCCCGACACGCTGACCGGCCGAGATGTGCTCGGCCGCGGAAAGACCGGGTCCGGCAAGACCCTGGCATTCTCCATTCCGCTCGTCGCCCGACTGGCCGAATCCGGCAAGGGTTCGCAGAAGTTCCGCCATCCGCGCGGACTCGTGCTCGCTCCCACCCGTGAGCTCGCCACGCAGATCACCGAGGTCATCGACCCGTTGGCCAAGGCCGTGGGCTTGCGGACGACGACGATCTTCGGCGGCGTCAAGCAGCGTCGACAGGAGGTCGCACTCAAGGCCGGAGTCGACATCGTCGTGGCCTGCCCCGGCCGCCTCGAGGACCTGCTCCAGCAGGACATCCTCACGCTCGAGAACATCGAGGTCACCATCCTCGACGAGGCCGACCACATGGCTGACCTCGGGTTCCTGCCCGGAGTCACCCGAATCCTCAACCAGACCCCTGCTGAGGGACAGCGGATGTTCTTCTCCGCCACCTTGGACAACGACGTCGACAAACTCGTCCGTCGTTTCCTCCACAACGAGGTCCTCCACTCCGTCGACGAGGCGACCTCCCACGTTTCGGCCATGTCCCACCACGTGTTCGAGGTGTCGGTCGACGACAAGAACGAACTCGTACACAAGCTCGCCTCCGGCACGGGCCGCCGCATCCTCTTCACTCGCACGAAGCACCGGGCCAAGCGCTTCGCCCGCCAGCTCACGGCAGCGGGCATTCCCGCCGTCGACCTCCACGGCAACCTGTCGCAGGGTGCCCGCGATCGCAACCTCGCCGCGTTCACCGAAGGTGAGGCGAAGGTGCTCGTGGCCACAGACATCGCCGCCCGCGGTGTCCACGTCGATTCCGTCGAGCTCGTCGTCCACGTCGATCCTCCGACCGAACACAAGGCGTACCTGCACCGTTCCGGTCGCACCGCACGTGCCGGCAGCGCCGGTGACGTCGTCACGGTGATGACTGCCGAAGAGCGCAAGGACACCCAGATCCTCCTGCGCAAGGCCGCCATCAAAGCGACCCCGCAGAAGGTCACCGCAGAGTCCCCCGAGGTGACCGAGCTCGTCGGTGAGATCGCCGAATACGTCGCCCCGCAACCGAAGGAACCCGTCCAGCCGCGCAAGAAGACCGAACCGGCGAAGTCCGTTGGCCGGTCGTCCCGTCGCCGAGGCGGCCGTGGCGGACGCGGTGGAAGCGCGGGCCGCGATGGCACCGCCGACGAGTCGGGTCGCAGCCGAGAGAAGTCCCGTGGCAACGGCGGAGAGCGCAACGGCAATTCCAGCCGCCAGAACAACCGTGGCACCGGTTCGGGCCAGGGCGGTCGCAGCAATGCTTCCGGTCGCGGCGGCGAGGGCAGCCGCCGTCGCGAGTCGGCTCGCGGCAGCCGTTCCGGCGGTCAGGGTCCGGCTTCGCGTTCCGGTCAGCCGGCCAACCGCCGTTCATCCGATTCGCGCGGCACGAGCCCGGAGACCCGCCGCCGCAATCGGGTGCGCACCGGAGGCTCCGAGCAGGTCTACTCGACCAGCAGCTGACATCCTCACGATGTAATAACCCTCCGTATATACTACGCTTCGGTGTACTATATACGGAGGGTTATTCTTCTACGCTCAAGGGGCAGGAATCAGTAGGATTGCGGCATGGAGTCATCAGAGGCCGCGGGCGCTCACGACCCGATCACAGAGAACATGTACAACGGATCGCAGAACAGTTTTCCCGGCGACCTCATCGACTCCTCCGACCTGTCGAATGCCGACCGCGAGCAGATCGCTCGACTCATGAACTCACTCGCCCGACTGCGCGAGGCCGAGCGCAGACTCTCCGAGGCTGCACGCAGATTCATGAAGCTCAGCGAACAGGACATGCACGCCCTGCACTATCTCCT
Organism: Brevibacterium sp. MGP-B1; assembly: GCF_057766545.1. Taxonomy (NCBI): domain Bacteria; kingdom Bacillati; phylum Actinomycetota; class Actinomycetes; order Micrococcales; family Brevibacteriaceae; genus Brevibacterium; species Brevibacterium sp. MGP-B1. The sequence continues at coordinate 2,348,560 of NZ_CM173407.1, forward strand.
CGCTGCGGAGCGGCAGGATTCGGTAGTGACGCCGAAGATGCTGTCTGCTCACATGTCCATGTCGGCGGCCTCGGTGACGAAGCTGATCAATCGCCTGGAGCGTGAAGGGCATGTCGTCAGGAGGCTGCATCCCAGTGATCGCCGAGCTTACGCCATCGAGATCACCGCGGAGACGGCGCGCTCGGCACGAGAGACCGTGGGGCGTTCCCAAGCCAGACGCATCTACGCCGCCGCCCGCCTCAGCCACCGCGAACGCGATGCCGTCATCCGTTTCCTCGACGGAATGGCCGATGAGCTGTCCTTGAGCAACGCTGACTGGGCGAACCAGCTGTGATCGCGGCTCCCCCAGCGAGCACAGACCCTGAGCACCTCACCCTGGTATGGTTCCGCGACGACCTGCGTGTCGAGGACCACGAGGCCCTGACAGCGGCCTGCGACGACGGGCAGGTGATCGGCCTCTGGATCAGGGAGTGCCGCGGCGACGACGGCCTGGGCCCACGCCCGCTGGGAGGAGCCGCTCGCTGGTGGGCGCACGAATCGCTGCGCGTCCTGGAGACCGAACTCGCACAGCTCGGTATCCCGCTGCTCTTCGCAGCAGGCCCCGCCGCCGACATCGTCCCGCAGGCGGCTGCGGACTTGGAAGTCGATGCTGTGCGCTGGTCGCGCCGCTATGCGCCGGCTGCACGTCGCCTCGACGCGCAGATCAAGACGGACCTGGCGGATGCCGGTCGTGCCGTGCACTCTCATACCGGCTCGCTGCTCGTCGAGCCCTGGACGGTCAGCCCGCAGGGCGGTGACTTCTACAAGGTCTTCACGCCGTTCTTCAACGCTGTGCGCGATCGCGAGGTCGGAGAGGTCCTGCCGCCGCCCGACGAACAGAGCCCCCTGACTGAGGCAGACCGGAAGAACCTGGACAATCACTCCTGGGTCCGCGACCTCGACGATCTCGGTCTCCTCGACGGAACCGACACGGGTTCGGGCAGCTTCGCCTCGGCGAGGACTCCGCAGTGGTGGCGGACGACCGTGGCCGAGCACTGGAACCCCGGGTGCCGGGAGGCGGCCCGTGAGCTCACCTGCTTGAGCAACGGGGTCGACGGCTACGCCGATTCGCACGATGTCCCCGCCGACCCTGACAGCACGTCCGGCCTGTCGCCGCGACTGCGCTTCGGCGAACTCTCCCCGCGGCAGCTGCTGGCTGCGGCCCTGGACATGCCGGAGATGAGCGCCGATGACCGGCATGCATGGATCCGGCAGCTCTACTGGCGGGAGTTCTCCTGGCACCTGACCTATCACCTGCCGGCCGTCGAGTCCGAGACGATGCGGCCGGAATTCGCGTCCTTCCCCTATGAGGATGACCCTGAGGCACTCGACCATTGGCGCAGCGGTACGACCGGGATCGACCTCGTCGACGCCGGCATGGCTCAGTTGTGGCAGACCGGATGGATGCACAATCGGGTGCGGATGGCTACGGCGAGCCTCCTGACGAAGAATCTGCTCATCCACTGGTGGCACGGCGAGCAGTGGTTCTGGGACACGCTCGTCGATGCCGATGAAGCCAACAACCCCGTCTCGTGGCAATGGGTGGCAGGGTGCGGAGCGGATGCGGCCCCGTATTTTCGGATCTTCAATCCCGAACGCCAACGTGAGCGTTTCGATCCCAACAACGAGTACGTGGGCAGGTGGTTGGGCCGCGGTCCGGGCGGTCTCACCCGGGCGGAACGCTCGCACGGTGATCGCGAGCCGATCGTCGATCTCAAGGCATCGCGCCAGGCGGCATTGGCCGCCTATGACCGGATGAAGAGTGAGACGAAATGAGCACGACGAACGGACGCAGGATTCTCATGGCCGGGTGCGGAGACCTGGGCACTCGGCTGGGCCTGCGACTGGTCGACCAAGGGCACCAGGTGATCGGGCTGCGCCGACGCGTCGCCGAACTGCCCGACGCCTTCGAGACGATCAGCATGGACCTCTCCCGCCTCGGAGCACCCGACTGCGATAGGGCCGATGTCCCGGTCCGCAGCGATTCGCGACTGGACGCACTCGACGCGGTCGTCATCACTCTCACTTCGGACGAACCGACTCGGACCGGATATGAACGGTCCTACCTCCACGGGCTGAGAGGTCTCGCACGCGTGCTTAAGTCACAGCCGGGCCGAGTCGTCCTGGTCTCCTCCACGCGTGTCCTTGCTGAGGACCCGACGCGTGTGATCACCGAAGACGCTCCGCTCGCCCCAGGGTCCGGGCCGGGTGAGGTCCTCGCTGCGGCCGAGTCCGAGGCGGCCGAGCTCTTCGACCACCTCACGATCGTCCGCCCGGCTGGTATCTACGGACCTGGCCGCACCCGTCTCATCGATTCCGTGCGACGCGGACAGCAGTTCAACCATCAGCGGTGGACGAACCGCATCCACCGAGACGACCTGGTCCACGGCCTCGAGCGCTTGGCGCTTGACTCGGAACCGCCGGACTTGGTCCACGCTGTCGATTCCCTGCCTGCTCAGATGGGCGACGTCGCCGCCTTCATCGCCGACCGCCTCGGCGTGCCCGTCCCCGGCCATGTCGAGGATGCGAAGCCGGGCGGCAAACGGATCGATGGAACTCGCTTCGGCTCGCTCATGGGCGACCTCGGCTACCCCACCTACCGGGACGGCTTCGCTTCGATGCTGCCGGCAGCGCCCTGATCACGAACAAGACCGGGGAACATTCACGCTCGCACCCTGCGGCGCGCCTCGGCGGCGATGTTCTTCGCCATCGCGGGAAAGATGAACCGATGGAACGGGGCGACGAGGGCCCAGTAGATGTGACCGCGCGCCCCGGTGGGGATGAAGGTCGCTGTCTGGTGATACTCGCAGCCATCGTCGGAGTCTGCCAGTGTGAATTCGAGCCACGCGTGACCGGAGACTTTCATCTCGGCGCGCAGCAGCAGGCGAGAGTTCCGCTCCAGCCGTTCGACTCTCCACCAATCGACCGGGTCGCCGATGCGCAGGGCGTCCGGCAGCCGTCGACCTCGGTTGAGGCCAGCACCCCCGACGGCTTTGTCCCAGACTCCACGAACCTTCCACGCCAGCGGCCAGGAGTACCAACCAGTGGATCCGCCGACGCCCTCGATCACGGGCCACACATCGGCGGCCGAGAGACCGGGGATCGTCGCCGACCGTTCATCGGTGAAGATGCGTCGGCCCGCCCACTGCGGGTCGTTCGGCAGCGGCTGGGCCGCCTCGTCGAGTCCTCCGGCGTCGGCGTCCCAGTTCGTATCTACGGCGCCTTCGACTTCACGACGTAGTGCGAGTCGGACGGCGTCGCCGAATTCGATGAGACCGGATTCGGGCGGCCGGATGACTTCGTCGACGTCGTGTGACGAGGCCACCGCATCCTCCTGCAGAGACTGGACGAGCGGCAGCGTGAGAGCGAACGGCAGCGGAGTGACCAGTCCGACCCAGATGCCTGACAGGGTCGGGGCGGGAAGCGGCAGTGCGATGACGTGACGGGGTTTGAGGCCGGCGACAGCGGCAAAGGTGCGCATCACTTCGGCGTAGGTGAGGATCTGCCGCGAGCCGATATCGAACGAGCGGTTGACCGCTCCTTCCACATCCGCGGCGGAGAGAAGGTAGTAGAGAGCGTCGCGGACCGACAGCGGCTCGACGCGGTTGGCCACCCAGTCCGGTGCCGGCATCCACCTCAGCGTCAGGGCGAGATGGCGGATCATCTCGAACGAGGCAGAGCCGGAGCCGATGATGATGCCGGCGTTGAAGACGATCGCGTCGACCTCGGAGTCGAGCAGGATGCGCCCGACGGTCGCCCGCGAACGCATGTGCTTCGACAACTTGCGCCCCTCCGGATGCAGCCCTCCGAGGTAGACGATACGACTCACGCCGACAGACGCGGCAGCGCCAACGAAACGCTTGGCAGCTTCGGCCTCGGCAGCCTCGAAGTCCCCGCCGGACCCCATGGAATGCACCAGGTAATAGGCCGTATCGATGCCACTGAGGCTGTCCTCGAGACCGCGACCGGTGTCGAGGTCGACAGTTCTCACGTCGACGTCGGCTGCCCATGGGACCTGCTTGAGCTTCTCCGGCCGCCGCACTCCGACTCGGACCTCGTGACCGGCCTGCAGCAGTCGCGGTACGAGGCGTCCCCCGATATAACCGGTCGCCCCGAGCACGAGGACACGGCGCGGGAGCCGGGCCTGCCGAATGACTTCGTCGCCTGGCGAGGTCGAGTGGTGCGGGGTCGGACTATTCGTCGGTCGATTCATCAGAGGGTCCTTCCGGCCTGCCGAGATCGGCTGTCATGGACCAACCCTACACGTTGTATTAACTCACTGGTTACTATCTACCGGCAGATACTTACTCCTCAGTCCGCCAGCGCAGCGCCGACATCGTAGCGGAGGATCGCAGCGATGCCTTCGGGCATCGGCTCATGACTGAGCCCGATCTCTGCTGAAGACAGAACAGCTTGGGCGATGATGCCTGCTTCGCCCTCTGCTGCCTCAGCATCGTCGAGCAGCAAGGTCGCCACTGCACCGCGCTCGACTGCCTTCGCGACTTCGGCGTGGCCTTCGACCGCACGGTCGTGGGCCTTGCTCTCGGCCAGTCTTTCGGAGTTCTCGGCCTCGCGTTCGCCGGCGAGTCTCGTCACGAGTGTTCGCACTGCCACATCGATCGCCTCTTCGGCACCGTCATCGTCGTTGCCGCCCGCTGAGATCTCGTGAAGCAGCTCTTCGGCCCTCACTGACAGTTCGGCTTTGACGACCGTTCTGCCCTGCACTTCTCCTGCCAGAACCACCGCATCAGGCGCATTGTCCGTGATGAGTCGATCGACGAAGTCGGACACACTGCGAGCGTTCGCTTTGATGATCTCGTCGACGCGTCGGCGGATCTGGTTGTGCGAATATGCTCCTCGCCGCGGCTTGTTGATGTCTTCGTCGTTGTCGCCGGTCACGTGGGCCGTCTCGTTCTCGGTGTGTTCTCGATCCGGAGTCACGCTCAGTTCGCGGACGGCCGCACCATCCTGCCCGGCGATGACGAGAACGACATCGAACTGTCGGCACTCTTGGCGGAGGTAGGCTCCGAGTTCGGGGACGTGTCCGTAGTGCGCCGCGTCGCCATCTCCCAGCGCCGCGTCCCAATGCTCGTCCAGCAGAACTCCCCCCGAGTTCGCAACGATGGTCCGACCGTCTGTGTGCACCTCGGTGGGTTCGTCGACGAGGATGATCGCATCGATGGACTCGAGGAGAGACTCCCCTGCCCCGCTTTCGGACAGCTGGTCTCGCAGCTCCGACCAGCGCAGGCGCAGCTGCGTCTCGGCATCGGCTGATGGAGTTCGACCCTCAAGGTAGACCGTGGCATATGGACCGCCGCTCTCGTAGACCGTGCGCAAGTGATTGTGGTTCATCCCTTGTTCCTCCTCGGCATCAGTGTTCATCTGTCGGAATCCCGATGGATTCCGCTGCGTTCTGCGCGATCCTCTCAGCCTGGCATTGTGCGGAGACCCCTGTAAACAGTCTTGACAATCCGTGTCAGTCGCTTTATCTGTCCGGGCCCTCTACTCGTGCACACGTCTGTTGTCTGTGAGTCACCTGCAGCTGTTGAGGGGTGTGGGGCCTCAATCTAACGTGGACCGCAATCTGACCAGTTCGTCAGCAATCTGATCACTTCGTCAGTCGAGGAGGCATCATGACCGCCGAAAAGCCAGGGCCAGACGTTCCCCATGAGCGTGGTCGCCCGATCCAGTGGGCGGCTCTCATCGTCACCATACTCTTCCTGGCAGCCGGCATTCTCGGGTTCATCCCGGGAGCGACGACGAACTTCATGTCGATGCGATTCGCCGGCCACCATTCGACCGCGCTGCTTCTGGGCCTGTTCCAGGTCTCGATCCTGCACAATATCGTCCACTTGCTGTTCGGCATCGTCGGGGCACTCGTCCGTCGGTCCCCCGCCGGGTCGTTCCATTACCTGCTGTGGGGCGGAATCGTCTACGCCGTCCTGTGGATCTACGGGCTCGTCATCGGTGCGGAATCCGCTGCGAATTTCGTTCCCCTCAACACTCCGGACAACTGGCTGCATTTCGGTCTGGCGATCGTGATGATCGGCAGCGCCCTCGTTCTCAACCGCCGACGCTTCAAGGATCGCTGATATGTCCCTCACCGAGGTTGCAGAAGGCATCCATCGCATCGACGACGCGTACGTCAATTGGTACATCGTCGAAGGCGAGGAAGGCCTGACTGTCGTCGATGCCGGTGTTCCCACCTCATGGCGTTCGCTCAGGAGGGCCCTCGATCGACTCGGTCGCGGGCTGGAGGACATCCGAGCTCTGCTGCTCACGCACGGACACTTCGACCACATCGGCTTCGCCGAGCAGCTGCGCTCGGAGGCCTCCGTCCCCGTGTACGTGCACGACAACGATGTGCCCTTGACCCGGCATCCGCGTCAGTACGGCCGGGACCGCCCGCTGACGTGGTATCTGCTCACCCAGTTCAAGGCGCTGCCCATGGTCACAGCTTTCGTGAAGAATCGTGCCTGGTGGCCGCGCCCCATCGAAGAGGTCACGCGCATTCGCACCGCAGAGCTGGACGTGCCCGGTCGGCCACAGGTCGTCTTCACGCCCGGACACACGCTCGGCCACTGCGCGTTCCACTTCCCCGAGAGGGACACGGTCATCGCCGGTGATTCACTTGTCACGCTCAATCCGTATCGCGGGACAACAGGGGCCCAGATCGTCTCCAGTGCTGCCACCGCTGATCCCGACAGGGCTCTGGAATCGCTCGATGCTCTCGCCGAGACCGGCGCCCGCACCGTTCTCGTCGGACATGGCGAACCGTGGACCGGCGGAGTCGAACGCCTGGTGAGATCGGCTAAAGCCCGCGGCCCGTCGTGAGGGCTGAATCGTCGGCAGCCGTCAGGATTCGCGTCCGGTGAGCTTATCGCGCAGACGGTCGACCATTCCGATACCAGGGCCGACACTCTTGTGGAAGAGTTCCGAGTGCGGCGCGTTCGGGTGGGGCCTGGTCGGAGCCACTTTCTTGGCCGAAACCACCCTCTTGCCCATGTCGATGAGCTGATCCTGCGGAATGTGCTCCCTGAGTTTCGGGAACTGCTCGTCTTCTTCGTCCCGCGCGTGATGATCGAGCAACTGCTCGAACTCGATGACCTTTTCGAGGAAAGCACCCTCGGTGACGTCGAGGTCTTCGAGCTCCTTCATGACTCGGACAAGCTCTTCGTGCTCTTCTTTGTCGTGCTCGACCTCGTCTTTTCCGCCCGGAACGTGCTCTTCGATCGACGGGTAGACGATCATCTCTTCGGCCACGGAATGCCGCATCACCTCGGCGATGACGGTATCCGCGATTTCACGTCGCTCGTCCAGATCCTCGGTCCTCTCCACCTGCCGAAGTAGGTCGAGCATGTCCCTGTGATCGGCTGTGAGCATATCCACGACATCGGTGCCGCTGGTGTCGGCGAGAGTCATTGTGCCTTCTCCCTGTCAGATGTCCCCTCGGCAACCCGCGCGATGGCGTCATCGCAACCCGCGGCGCCGGGGAACCGGCGGTGTTCGGACCGTCCGGTCCGATGTGACTCGACCATATTGGCGCGACGGTCCCTCGTCCATAGGCCGCATCGCGAAAGACTCATCGTTCGGTGCATCAGATTCTCGTTCGCGAACGCACGGGCAGGTGAGGCATCGGTCCTATTGCCGTGTCACCGCACTGTACGTATAGTTCGAGCAGGTCAAGAAGTCGGCCCTCTCCTTTGTGAGGTACGGGTATGTCCAATAGTCTTGACGGTCGAAGCGAAACGCCGGTCGACCGTCTTCGAGTCGCCGAACTTCCGACGGGAATGGACGAAGCCGACTCCTACTCCGTCATCGATGATCGGGAAGCAGCCGCTTTTGAGCTTCGTCTCGCCGGTGACGTGGTTGCGGCGCTGCACTACACACTCGATGAAGAGAATCAGCAGGCCGTCTTCGTCTACTGCGAGATCGAGGAGACGCTGGCCACCGCACAACACTGCAGGGTGCTCTTGACAACGGCAACCGAAGCCGTGAAAAGCCGAGGAATGTCGGTGTCAGTGACCTGGCCGGTGGCCCTCAAGGTGAGAGAGGTTTCGCACTGATGTCGGAGAGACTCATGCTTGACAGCCTGGACACGATCGAAGAGCTCGCAACGTCCGGACGACCGCTCTATGTCCGCTATTCGGAAGGCTATGAGAGTGACACTCAGGGCGGGAGCATCGACTTCGAGTCGGGTCTCGAGCTGCCCGGCCTGGCCGTCAATCCTCTGACCCCTGAAGACTGGTGGACCCGCCCGCTGGGCGATTGGCTGGCTCGCCAGCTCTGCCAGTACAAGCATCTCCAGGAGAAGAACCCCGACCGCTTCGCCTGGATACTCACCGGAGAGCAGGTCGGGCGTGGTCCTGACTGCGAACCGCTGCTCGTCGAGGTAGAACCGATCGCCCGCCTTTCCCCGAGGCTGCTCGACGAAGCGGAGAAGCGCTACCGGCGGAATTTCGACGCGGAGAAGGGTCCCGAGGACTCGGAACCCGCATAGGAGGATTCCTCAGCGGCGAAGGCCCGACACCTGGTCATCAGGTCTCGGGCCCTCACTTTCACCTCTCAGTAGTGTGCGGGCGGGTCGCTCGCGGGGAACGATTCTTCCTCCCACTCATCCACCAATTCATCCTCGTGCTGCTTCGAAGCGGAATCCGTACCGGGCTTTTCCGCAACATCGTCTTTGGCTTCCTCGGGGACCTTTGTCGGTTCATTCTCGTCTTCGCTGTGAACACTCATCACGATCTTCCTTCCTCCATCGAGTGTATGAACCCATGCTGACACTGTTTCAGGCGGCTCGGTAGGGGTGTTGCCCGGTATGCCGATCGTGTCATCGTGTCCCAGCCTGACCGCCTGAACAGTTGCCCGGAACCGATTTTGGGCATATCACCAGCCTTGAGTAAGATATTGCAAGGTCAAGCAGGCGGCCTCCAGATGTGAGGACCCCTGATTGTGTATCGCCTTCCCCTTCACCCGCAGATTCTCGCGCGGACCATCCATGCCAGCGGCTCAGAACTGAACCGCAGACGTTGAAGGACACCGTTGCTGCGTCCGACCCCCACCGCGAATCGGTCGCAGAACTCCTCATCAGACTCCTTGCCTCAGAAGACGAGCTCGGCAGCTTCGTGGATGAGCTCGCAATCATGGCCGCCGCCGAAATCGGTCAGGACTCTCCGGTCTCGTGCGGGATCATGCTGGTCCGCAACAGACGCAGCACCATTGTCTGCGGCAGCGACGACGCAGCGAGACGATTCGAAGACATCCACACCTACCTCGGAGCGGGACCGCGTGTGGAGGCGAAGAAGACCGGCGCGATCGTCTGCGTCGAGGACGCCGAGGAAGAGAAGCGCTGGCGAGACTTCATGGAGATCGCTGTGCTTCACGATCTGCGAAGCTTGGTGGCGGTCCCGCTCGACATCGATGACACTGCGCAAGCGGTCATGACCTTCTACGCCATGCAGCCCCACAGCTTCGGGGAGCCGACACTGTCGGCCGTGCAGAGATTCGCGGAACCGGTGAAGGGGTCGTTGCGAGCGGCGGTCCGAACCGCCCGCTTCGCCGAGGCAGCCGAACACCGACAGCGGGCGATGGAATCGCGTACCGTCATCGACGTGGCCATCGGAATCACGATGGCCCAGGCGGCCTGCAGCCAGGATGAAGCTGTCGCCATTCTCAAGAGGGCCTCATCGCATCGCAATATCAAACTGCGCACGCTCGCCGGTGATCTCGTCGACTCACTCGGTCAGCCCGAGCCGATCACGCCGTTCACCGAGTGAGTGACCGGCCGTCCAGAGGATTATCGAAATGTTCGGTCGACGCTCTCGAGGCCACCACGTAGACTGTTTTCCATCCGCGCACTCCAGCGAAAGGTGATCCGAATGTCAACCGACGACAACAGCACCGACGGCAGCACCGCCGACAGCATGCGCAAGGCAACGGAGAATCTCGACCACGCGGCCGGAGGCGCACCGTCGTCGGAGTATCTCGACAAGGTGGACACCGATGACTTCGGCCGGAAAGACGAGACCGGCGATGATGAGAATCGCGAGGACGAGGAGAACGCCGACGAGGAGGACGAGCCGGCTGATACGCCGCCGACAGATCGCTGATCGCCTTCGTCGTCACTACGTCGCGGGGAACATCTCCTCAACGATGTCGAGCAGAGCCATCGCCTCGTCATAGTCGCCGCGCATCGACCAGTACGGGAGATCGTGGACCTGACCGGATTCGAAAGCTGGGATGCGATCGTACGGCGTTTCGTCCTTGAGGTCGTCGACGCCGATGCTCGCATTATTGAAGCCGACCACGAAGACCGTCTCGGAGCGAAGAACATCAGGCAGCACCTCGAGCGAGGGCCCGAACATGTCTCCGCCCGCAGTGTAGGGTTCGATGTCGTTCTCGTCGAACAGCGGAGCAGTCGTGAAGCCGAGCGGTTTCAGCTCCGCCGACAGGCTCTTGTCCTCGATGAGGATATAGGGAGTGTCCTTGCTGTCGAGCGTGAGGATGGAGATCTCTCCCTCGGGGATCGAGATGGTGTCCTTCACCTCGGCAACTCGGTCCTCATAGGCTGACTCGAACTTCTCATAGTCCGCCTGTCGGCCCAACACGTCGGAGGCAATGAAGGAGAACTGGTCCTGCCAGGTCTGCTTGTCTCCTGATACGAGTACCGTGGGCGCCACTTCCTGCAGTCTGTCGTAGGAGTCGGTCGCGTGCTTGAGTGGGAATCCGATCCCTCCGGCGATGATGAGGTCGGGCTCGGCCTCGATGATGGCTTCGAGATCGAATCCATCGTTGCTCCACGGCAGGAACTCAGTCCCCTGCGCCTCAGCCTTCTCAGTCCAGAACGGCGAGAACTTCCCGTCGGTTTCCGTGACCTCGGGAGTCGTGGCCACGACCGGCACATCGAGGTCGAAGAGATAACCGGCGAGAGCGTAGTTGAGCACAACCACCCGCTGCGGATCGGCCGGAACCTCGACCTCGCCCTGTTCGGTTGCGACCGTACGGGCCTCGGATCCATTCGCCGAAGGACCCGTCTCGGACGTATTCGTGGGACCTGCACAGGCGGTGATGAGCAGAAGACTTGCACCCATGAAGAGCGCACTGATTCGACGGAGCACGGACATTGACTACCTCGACTGACGGGTACGGACTAGACTCGAAGAACATAGCCCAGCCTAACCAAACTTCTCGGCTTACTTACGACAAAGGCGACATCATCACCCGACCAACACGACATGCTCGCCTGCGACGAGACGACAGCGGGACGGAACGACCAGTGCTCCTCACCGGGCATGATTGGCACAGCCATTCATACCCTCTGCTCATCCATGTCATCAGCGGCTCCGTGGACGTCCACCTGCGCGGGCGCGGGTTCGAATTGACGCATCACAGCCTCGCCTCCGAGTCCAACCTGTGGCTGGGCTCGGGCATCGACCACTCGGTCACGACGAGATCGGACTCCATCATGCTCGGCCCACGATTGTCACCGCAGACGGAACCGCCCGAAGGGTTCCTCCATATCCGCCGCTCAACCGCCATCCGTGAAACCGCCCTGCTCATCCTCGCCTCGTCTCCGAAAAGCGAGGCCGAGCGCCGGCCGCTCAGGGAAGCCCTCGACGCAGAGCTGGGCACCTTCGCCGTCGATGACTTCCCGATTCCGGAACCGCAATACCGCGCAGTCCAAGCGATCGTGAACGACCCCATGAGCCTGATAGTGCCGTTGACCGCCGTCGCCGAGCGACATTCGATGAGCACACGGCACGTCGAACGGCTCATCAAAGACGACCTGGGCATGTCTTTCGTGCAGTGGAGGACGCGGAAGCGACTCAACCTTGCTCTGCGCAGAATCCGCGCAGGATTCACAGTTGCCTCCGCTGCCCGATCCGTCGGCTACCTCGGATCCGATGGGCTCATCAGGGCGATCAGTCGCCTCACCCACCTCACCCGCGAAGAGCTCTCCGGCGACCTGGCGGGTGCGGTCGCGGGCTCCCGCACAGGGTGACTGACACCTCGGCGGTCCACTGGCCCCACAGCCCAGATCACAGCAGCAGTTTATGACCGATGCCGGGGTGGATCGACGTTCAGATGAGCCGATTACGCCCGAGCGTCGTCTTCTACAACGTCATCGTCGTCCAGCTCCACGGCAATATCGCCACGCGGAATGATAGGAATATACAGCGCCTTACCGAACACTTTCGCGGTGATCGTGGTCATCCCCTCACGGAGGTATGGCAACACAGTCATAACAGCAACTTCATTGACGAACTGCTTAATCGTCCGGCTGCTCGGGTCGGCCCCCTCAGCCATCGAATACTCGCCCGCTACGCTGACGACAGCCTCGCCGATTGCCACTTCTGCGGTGGCTATCAAGCGAACGCCGAAACCGCCTGTCCCTTCTCTGATCTGGACTTCGATCGAGATCTCTCCGGCTTCGCCGTCCGACCCCGAATCGAAGCGGCGGGCAGACACTTCGTGGAACTCCACTGATTCGAGTTGCACTTGGTCAACCAGAGCTCGGACTTCATGCAGAGGGTCGACACCTTCAAATGCCATGGAAGATCACCTCGCAAGCCCGAAGTCGGACTGTTTGACGGTGCGCCATGATTCACTAGCGGCAGGCACACCTCCAACACCAGCCGAAGACACTGGAACAGTTGTCGTTTTCGCGGTCTCCCACTCGCGGCGGGCCGCGAGCCACACTGACTGCCCCTGATCCTTATGCACCTGGTGTTCATAGAATGCACCAAGAGCATTCGCGTATCGTCGCAATGTTGACGCTTTCGGATCAGAGTCGTAGCGCTCAAGTTTGTGAATAGCCTGCTGCGTCACGCCCATGATGTCAGCGAGCTCTTTCTGAGTAAGACCGGACTCCTGGCGGATCTTGATCAACTCGGCTTTGAGCTCCCGATCTTCTCGCGCAAGGACTTTTGCGCGCGCCCGCACGAGTTCTGGATTCAGGGTCGACAAAGCATTCTCCTGCGCGGCAATCATAACCTTCATTGTACAGAAACAACCCATAGGTTGTTAGGAGACTAGGAGTCTGGGTTCCAACCGTGCGTCGCACCAGTTCGGTAGCGCTCTACTGCAAAATCGATCTCACGCTGCTGGCCTGGAGAATCTGACTTGATTTGCCTGTGCAGTGAGACCAATGACGTCGGCAGTTCGAATGGTTCAGCATGATAGAAGCGCAGAGCTTTGGTCAGCGCTCGTCTCCGCAATTCGTAGACATCAGGATCACTGTAGATCGGCTTGATTCGGGTGGTTTCATCGCCGCTGTCCCACAGCTCCCCGGCGGCAGCTGCTTCCATCAGCTCTGCATTCTCCCCTTCTTGATGGAATCTCTCGAACGGAACAAGACCATCCAACCAACGGTCCATTGCAACAACGGACGGGTGCAGATCATCCACATAGTCCCGCCAAACTAAGGGAGGGTCCTGCCGGACGCAGCATCTCGAATCGCTGCCAACGCGTCTTTGCTGTGACATAGATCGACTGTATCTGCCGTCACTGACATCGCCCCACCCCTACCGGACGTCCCCCTCAGAACTTCGGCACGTCGGCGATCAGCGCCCGCGTGTACTCGTGCGATGGATCCTCGAGCACCGAGGCAGTCGGTCCGTAGTCGACGATCTTGCCCTTGTTGAGCACCGCAAGATTGTCAGCGATATGCCGCGACAGCGCAATATTGTGGGTGACGAAGAGCATCGCCAGCTGACGTTCCTCCCGCAGGGTGCGCAGCAGGGCGACAATCGATGCCTGCACGCTGACGTCGAGTGCCGAGGTGATCTCGTCACAGACCATCACCGACGGCGCGTTGACCAGCGCTCGAGCAATCGCGGCCCTCTGCCGCTCACCGCCGGAGAGGTCGCCGGGGCGTCGGTGATAGAACGACCGTCCCAGCCGCACCGAATCGAGTGCTTCCTCGACGGTGGCCTTCCTGCTCGCGGCCGTACCGTTACCGCTCATCTCCAACGGCACCGTCAACGACTGACCGATCGACCGCCGCGGGTTGAGCGAGGAGAACGGTGACTGGAACACGTACTGGATGCCCACGCGCTGTTCGTTCGTGCGTTTGCGCGTCGACCGAGCCAACTCGGTTCCCCGCAGCTTCACCGCTCCTTGGTAGTCGTCGTTGAGCCCGGCCACGCACTGCGACAGCGTCGTCTTTCCCGACCCCGATTCGCCGAGCAGCATCGTGCATTCCCCCGGCTCCAGGACCATATTGATCCCGTCGAGGATCTGCGCCTTCCCGTAGGCGAGCGCCACATCCTTGACCTCGAGCAGAGGCGCGTTCGCCGAGGCAGACTTGCCCTTCCCCTCCACAGCGGAGACATCAGAATCAACCGCCGAGGCGGCCGCTCCGTCAGCATCGGACCGATCCGGTTCCGTATCGCCTGACTTCTCCCCCGTCGACACGAGGATATGTGTCTTCTCGTCGGCCTCAGTGACGGACTTCGCTTCCGCGGCCCCGTCGCCGATGGTCTTGCGTCCGGCAAGGTCGGGCACGGCCGCCATGAGCATCTTCGTGTACTCATGCTGCGGACGTTCGAGCACTGCCGACACCGGGCCCTCTTCGACGAGGTCGCCGCGCAGCATCACGGCCACTCGGTCGGAGATGTCCTTGATCACCGCCAGATCGTGGGTGATGTAGAGACCGGCGACGTTGTTCGCCACCGTCATCTGCCGGATCGTGTCGAGCACGACCGACTGCGTGGACACGTCCAGCCCGGTCGTCGGTTCGTCGAGAATGAGCACGTCGGGATACATCGCGAAGGCCATGGCGATGCCGATGCGCTGCTGCTGACCGCCGGACAGCTGATGGGGCCAACGTCGCTGATAGGCACGATCCCCGGGGAGTCCGACGTCGACGAGCACCTCGGCGACGCGATCAGCTCGCTCACGATCCGAGGCTCCGAAGTCGTGGATGTCGAGGACCTCCCGGATCTGCTCGCCCACGCGCATGGCCGGATTGAGCGAGAGTGCCGGGTCCTGAGGGATGTACGCGATTCGGGATCCGCGCAGATCTCGCAGGGCCACCTCGTCGAGGTCGCCAACCTCAAGGTGGATTGCGTCGCCGCGCGGCCAGATGCTCACGGACCCGGATCCGAACTTCAGGCCCTCCCGGAAGTGCCCCATGCAGGCCAGACCGGCCGTGGTCTTACCGGAGCCGGACTCGCCGACCAACCCGAGGATCTCGCCTCGTGACAGGGCGAAGTCGACGCCGTGGAGGATCTCGTCCCCGGCGTTCGTGAGCACGCGCAGGTCGCTGACGCGCAGGACGATCTTCTCGTTCGGTTCGTTCGCATCATCGTGGCGAACGGTCTCTGTCTTCGGGCTCATCATGCCTCCACGGATGTCGATGCGGTGGCTCGGGCGAAGGAGTCCGCGAGCAGGTTGGTGCCGATCGTCAGCAGTGCGATCGCGATGACCGGCAGCAGCACACCCCAGGGTTGGATGGACAGGGCGATTCGGTTCTCGTTGATCATCAGACCCCAGTCGGCCGCGGGCGGCTGCAGGCCGAGGCCGAGGAACGACAGCGACGCGATGTAGCCGATCGAGTAGGTCAGACGCAGGCCCGCCTCCACGCTCAACGGGCCGGTGATATTGGGCAGCAGCTCACGGATGAGCACCTTCCACCGCGGCATCGCGTACATCTCCGCAGCCTTGATGTAGTCCTCGGTGATGACGCCCAGGGTCGCAGATCTCGCGACACGGGCGATGCGTGGTGCGTGGGTGAGGCCGATGACGGTCACGAGCACCCATCCCTGCGGGCCCAACACTGTGATCGCCAGGAGGGCGAACACGAGCTGCGGGATGGCGAGGATGACGTCGTTGAGCCGCATGATCACGGCGTCGAAGGTTCCTCCGACATAGGCGGCGAGCATGCCGATGATCGCACCGACGACCATGCCGAGAGCGGTGGCGAGCACACCGTAGACGATGAGTGTCACACCGCCGGCGAGGAACCGGGAGAACACATCGCGGCCGAGGTTGTCCGAGCCGAACAGACCGTAGGGACTGAACGGCTTCGTGACGAACTCGGTGGCGGTGTTGCCGGTCGCCCAGGGCAGCAGCAGCGGGCCGCACAGGGCGAGCGCGACGACGACCACGGTGATGATCAGGCCGATCTTGCCCTGTTTCTGCGCGAGCACCCGCTTGTAGAAGGGAACGTAGGTGGTGGCGGATTCCTTGGGCACCTCAGCGGCATCGGTGGCCGCGGACTTGAGGTCATCAAGGCTGTTGGCGTCGGTGCTCATGCTGCGCTCCTGAGTTTCGGGTTGGTGAGGATGCCGACGACATCGGCCGCCAGGTTCACCACGACGTAGACGGCGGCGACGAGCATGGAGATCGCCTGAACGACCTGCACGTCACGGTAGGTCACCGCATCGATGAGTGCTTGGCCGAGTCCCGGGTAGCGGAACAGGAACTCGACGACGACCACACCGCCGGCCAGCCAGGCCAGCTGGATCGCGACGACCTGAGCGACCGGTCCGAGTGCGTGGGGCACGGCGTGGCGCATGATCACACGTTTCTCCGGGACACCCTTGAGCCTGGCCATCTCGACGAACCCGGAGTCGAGGACTTCGATCATCGTCGCCCGCATCATCCGCACGATGTAGGGAGTGACGACGAGGATGAGTGTCAGGGTCGGCAGGATGAGCTGCTCCGGCCGGTTCCACACGGGTTCTCCCGGCGGGGCCAGGGTGACGGCCGGCAGGATCTGGAACACCGAAGTGGCGAAGATGGCAATGAGGCCGATGCCGATGACGAACTCGGGCATGGCCGCCAGCACGAGGCTGACCCCGGTCATCGCCTGGTCGCGGCGCTTCCCGCGGTGCAGCGCCTGAAAGACGCCGAGTCCGATGCCCAAGGGCACGGAGATGATCGCAGCCAATCCCATGAGGATGAACGAGGCACCGATCCGATCACCGAGCAGCGCGCCGACGGATCCTCCCGTCGCCGAGGAGGTTCCGAAGTCGCCGACGAACAGTCCTCCCAGCCAGGTGAAGTACCGCTGCCAAGCGGGTTGGTCGAGTCCCAGCTGTTCGTTCAGGGCCGCAATGCGCTCCGGGGTGGCCTGTTGGCCAAGGATCGCCCGGGCGGCATCGCCGGGCAGCAGCAGGGTGGCGCCGAAGACGAGCAGGGAGACTGCGATGAGGATGAATGCGGAGAAGAGCAGCCGCTTACCGATGACTTTTCCGAACATGTCAGACCTCTCCGATCCATACGCGGTCGAATCTCCAACCGCTCAGCGGACGTCCCGTGGAGTTGGGGACGAGCCCTCCGACGTACTTCTGGAAGGCGTCGACCTGGTTGGCAAAGCCCCAGACGATGTAGCCGCCATCGTCGTAGAGCATCTTCTGCAGCTCGTGCTCCAAGTCCCGGCGCTCCCCGGCGTCAGGGATGGCCCGGGCCTTGTCGAAGACCTTATTGAACTGCGGGTCGTCCCAGTGGGTTTCGTTGAACGGCGACTCCGCCAGGGAACAGGAGATAACCTGCGGCATGAAGTCGCGTGTGTACCAGAAGTCCTGAGCGAAATCCCATTGGAGGTATCCGTCGCCGAAGAACGTTGTCGCATCGACCTTGCGGATCTTGACTCGGATTCCGGCGTCGGCGGCCTGCTGGGCGAAGACCTGGGCGGCTTCGACGGCTCCGGATTGGATGGGGGCGGTGACGAGTTCGACGTCGAGCCCGTCGGGGTAGCCTGCCTCGGCGAGGAGCTTCTTCGCTTTGTCCAGGTCCTGTTTGCGCTGCGGGAATGTCGGATAGTTCTCACTCAGCGGACCGAACATGTCGTTGCCCAGTGTGCCGTAGCCGGAGAGTACCTGTTCGATCATCTGCTCCCGGTCGACGACGAGGCGGAAGGCCTGCCGGACCTTGACGTCATCGAAGGGCTTCTTGTCCACGCGCATGGTGAAGGGCAGCCACATACCGGTCTTCGAGTTGAGGATGGACATGCGCTCATCGGCGTCGATGACTTCGACGAGGGCGAGTGGGATGCCGGCGATCGCGTCCACCTGGGTCGACAGGAGGGCGTTGATGAGGGCGTCGTCATCGTTGAAGTTCAGCACCTCAACCTCGTCGAGGTACATCTTGTCGAAGTCGAAATAGTGCTCGTTGGGCACGAGCACGGTCGACTGGGCGGCGGTGAACGATTTGAGTTTGAACGGTCCCGAGCACACCGGGTTCTCCGGGTCGTAGCCGACAGGGACGATGGCGGCGGTGTATTCGGCGACGGCGTCCTTGAACAGGCCGTTGGGTTCGCTGAGTCGGAATTCGACGGTGCGGTCATCTTTGGCGACGACTTTCTCCAGCATGGAAAAGTTTGCGGCCGCAGTCTTCGGGTCGTCGGGGTCGTTGATCCGCTCGAAGGTGAACACGACGTCTTCCGAGGTGATCGGCTTGCCGTCGGAGAACTTGATGCCGTCCTTCAGCGTGCACGTCCACACGGTGGAGTCGGAGTTGGCTTTGATCGATTCGGCCAGCAGCGGCACGACTTGGGAGTCGTCATCCCAGCCGTAGAGGGCGTTGTAGAGGTTGACGGCTCGGCAGACGTCGCCGTTGTTGACGGGGATGTGGGCGTCGACGGTGTCCGCGGAGTTGCCGCCGGTGACTCCGACGCGCAGGGTTCCGCCTTTGACGGGCTTGCCGGCGTCGGCGGCACCGACTTCCCCGCCGCCGCAGGCGCTCAAGCCCGCGACGCCGGCCACGGCAAGGCCCGCGCCCAGCGCTTGTCTTCGGTTCGGTGTGTTCATGTGCCTTCTTCCTAGGACGTCGAATCGGGTCCGCCGGCTGCGGCGACTCGCTCTGACTTCGGGGTTCGGGTGTCTGGTGTGGAGGTGACTTCGGCTGTGGATGCGTCACCGTCGGCGAGGACGTGGGCGCGCAGGTAGATCTCGAGCATGGTCAGCGCGTCGTCATTGGTGATGTCGAGCTGGCCGGTGCTGCGGGCCACGCCGAGTCCGTCGATGAAGATGGCCAGTGACTTGACCATGAGTGTGGTGTCGCCGGCGCGGATGAGGCCGGCTTTCTGCCCGTTGTCGATGAGGGCGGCGATCATGTCGAGCCATTCGCCGTAGACGGCGGTGAGGTTCTCGCGGGCCACCGTGTCCGTGGCCGCTCGGGCCCAGCATTGGAGCCAGATCGACCAGACGCGGCGGATCTTCGGATCGATGCCGGCGTGGATGCGCGCGAAATGGCGGAGCACGGAGAGGGCGTCGACGGAGTCGTTGAGGTGGCGGGTCTTCGCGATGATGTCGAGCGAGTAGCGCAGGGCCGCCTGGAGCAGTTGGTCCTTCGTCCGGAAGTGGTAGTTCACCGCCGAGGTGGTCATGCCGGCTGCGCGGGCGACGTCCTCGGTGCGCACTTTGTCGATGCCGAGGTCGGCGTAGAGTTCCCAGGCGGCGGCGATGATCGTCACCCGGCTGCGGGTGCCCTTCGACATCCACTCCTGCGTGGGGGCGGACGCGGGTGGCTCTGCGCCGTCGCTCTGTCCGGGAATCGTCGGGATATCTGTGCCGTCCGGTGATGCGTCGTTGGGGGTCGATCCGACCGAAACGATCCCCGGCGTCGGTGCGGCCCTTCCCCGCCGAGGCGGCCCTGCCGTTCTCCCGGTCGTGAGCCAGTCGGTGCTGACCTCGGTGAGATCGGCGATGCGTGAGATCTCCTCGACCCGGAACTTCCGTGTCCCAGCCAGGGATTTCGAGAGTTTGCTGGCGTCGAGTCCGATCCTGCGGGCGACTTCACTGTGGTTGATTCCAGCTGTTCTGATGGCATCACGGACTCGGGTCTCCAGCGACGTCTCGCTGGTCTCTGCATCTCTGCTCGTCGCGACCACTTATACAGTCTGCACACAAGTTGCGATTTTGGCAATGTTTGCTGGAGTATTGATGAGTTTTCTTGACTCCACTTGTGCCGTTCACCGGGTTCGGTTACGTGGCGTCATCCCTATCGAGACAGAGCGCTTTGCTGAAGTACAAGACGCACGCCACACGATTCCTTTGCCGCGACCCATCACGACTACACTCGGAAGCAAGGAAATGATGACCAGTAGGGAAATTTGCGGTAAACATCAATGTTGCATGTGCCAGAAGCACTGAATCTGATCAGCAGAATTGCCCAGAAGATGGGCAGATCTGTCGAAACGGTTCGCCATCGGGCCCAGTTGCGGGCTCTCGCGCAGTATCGACCGATCCCCGAAGGAGAGGTCGACGTCCTCCTGAATTTTCCGGGCGAACCTGTCAACATGTACCAAATCAGACAGTGGTATGGCCCTCTCGAACATCTGGCGAAGACCCATACGGTCGCGATTCTCTGCTATCAGCCGTCGACTGCCGAGCTCGTCGTTCAAGAGACGGGCCTCAAAGTCGTGCTCACTCCCAGCTACTCAGACTTGAGCGAAGTCGAAGACGAACTCAAACCGAAGGTCATCCTCTACCCGAATCAGAACTACGCCAACTATAGGATTCTCGGTCTCACTTCGGCGGAACACGTCTTCATCTGCCACGGCGAGTCCGACAAAATCTATATGGCATCCAATTGGGTAAAAATCTTCAATTACTTCTTCGTCGCTGGAGACGCCTCACGTGAACGTCTTCGCGCGCATGTGAGAAACTATGATGTCGATGCCCGAACCATTGCCATCGGGCGACCGCAGATCGACATCAAGCACCGTTCCCCATTGGAAGAATGTCGCGACCGAATTACAGTCCTCTACTCCCCCACGTGGGAGGGCGGGCGACTCACCATGAGGTACGGATCGGTAGCCTCTCATGGTGTAGACATCGTCTCATCCCTCCTCAGCGACGATCGATTTCGGGTGGTCTACCGTCCGCATCCTCGCACAGGCGTCCATGAGGATGAGTTTGTCGAAGCCGACAGGAAGATCCGCGGTCTCATCACTCGCGCCAATGCAGGCGAGGGCGGACCGCACTTTATCGACGACACTCCATTCGGCTGGCAACTCGACGCGGCGGACGCGATGATCACCGACATTTCAGCAGTCGCCTATGACTGGCTGACTACGGCGAAACCATTGATCGTCACTCTTCCGCAGGAGCCCGAAGCCGTCATGCCCGACGTCGGTTTCATCCCGCAAATGCCGTTGCTGTCGGCCGACGAGGCGAAGCACACAGCAGAAATGCTCGAGACGCTCCTCAATGACGACGAGGAACGCGAGAGATTGTCTGAATGGGCCGACTTTTACTATGGCGACCGTACTCCTGGTGCTTCGCTTGCTCGTTTCGTTCACGCCGTGGAACAGGTCATCGAAGAACGCGATCGGGCGGTCAAAGTCGCTGATCCCGTGGGTGAGCAGCTCAATGGTCGGCCGAAAGGAGGGACCACTGTCCGACAACGACCGTCCGTGCTGAAGTCGGCATCCAGAGGCCTCACGTTCATTGGACGTAGCTTTGACTTCGCGGCGACTGGAATCGCCAACATGGCTGCGCAGTCTCGCGTGGATTCACACTTCATCAATTCCTCGGATTCCGCGATGACTGTAAGGGGGGCGGAGATCCTCGTCTCCACGATGGCTGGACCGCACGACATCAACCTGATCATCGAATGGCTGCCGTCGCTGGAACGCTTGAACAAGTCGCATTCCGTGGCGTTGCTGGCGGGCAATCATCGCACGTACGAGAAGCTCCGAGAGCTGACCACGCTGCGGGTCTACATCGGTCGGTCGGCGTCAGAGACAGAAGAGGTCTTCACGTCGCTGAACCCCGATCTGCACCTGCAGTTCGAACAGGCGAACCTCAATCTGCGGGAACTAACTCACCGCAATGTGCGGCATGCCTATATCGGGGAGGCTGAGGACGATCGCTGGATCAACAACCGTCTGCGTGCTTTTGACGCTGTCGGCGTGGAGGCACACATCGGTTCGGAATTGCTTTTCGACCGTCTCATCGATTTTCCGCTCCAGACGGAGATTGTATCTCCGGAATTTGGCGAAGACGCAGAGAGCGCCCGGGCCGGAATGATTGCCGCGCTTCTTCCGACCCGACGACCGTCAGGAGATTCGAACGGAACACCAGTCGATCCTTCATCCGGAAGACTGCACTCGTCAATTAGTCGAATTGCACGTCGAGGGCTCGCCCGTTGACCTGAGCATCGGAGAATCCCAGAGACCCGTCAGTTCGGAGCTCCGAGGATTCCTGCAGCAAATGAAGACACGCATTCCGACAGTCTCGTCTGATTAGACTTGCGCATGGCAAATAAGCCCAGACGTTTTCAGCGTCGACTGAACAACGATCCACAAGGAGCACTGACTACCGCAGTGAGTATCGATCTCAAAGAGCTTCTCTTCCCAGCAAGAGCCACTGGTGACAACGGCACTGCTTCAACCGCGGCGTCCAAAAAAACCCTTCGAATGGAACAGCACAAGACTAAGCTCACCGCCGATGTTACTGTCTCGGATAAATTGTCGATCGTCAACGTGTGGGTGTTCCTCGACACTGGCGAATGGTACGTCCTGAATTCTGCAGCGCAGGATATCGGCGCAGGCGCAGCAGTTCTTGCCATTGAACTCGCCGAAGTGAGCTCTCTCCTTGTCGCTGAATACTCTCGCTCGTCAGAGGACTTGCGCCATACAGACGAGAACAAGGGACGGATGACGTTCTACCTGGAGGTAACCGGGCCAGTAGACGCGATCTCCGAGACGGCCCGGCAACAGGCCGTGGCGAACGGCTGCGGCCAAGAACCTGCGGCCGAAGGGGCAAAGCGGAGCGAAGCCGAATACCCGGCAGTCGTCCATGGCCTTGTCCCGCTTGGTCGCTTTCACCATACCGAGATTCCGACCTTCACACCCGTGGAGATTGACGGCAACACGGTGACTCCATATGTCACCAAGAAGGGAAACATCGCCGTCGCAGTCAATAATGATCTGCGCCCATTCATGCGCGTTCACGTTGATGAGGTGACTGTCGGCGACTCGCGCCGAGTGCTCCTGAACGGCCGCATCTATACCCGTCACTCCTCGATCAGCGAGCTCCAGCTTCAGCTGGCCGCGCGGACGGCCGAACACGTCATCACGGTTCCGGCAACATTGACTTTTAACCAGGAGGAGACCGAACAGAGGTTCGGCCTCAATCGGTACTGGTTCACAGCGGATCTTCCACTCTCCGAGTTCCTCGCTCTTGACGGACGCGCCGACGACATCTTCGATACATGGTTGACCGCCGCGATGGCAGGTAGAGCTGAACGCCACCGTGTGCGCGTCGGAAAGAACCGATACCTCGTGAGACGAAAAGCCGCGCCGGGGACTGCTGCGGTCGGCGAATCAGCAGTGTCGGTAGTCCCCTATTTCACCATGAAGGCGAAGAACATCTCGTTTCAAGTGGAGTATTTCGACCGTCGCGCATTGGAGCTCATTGACGGTGCGATCAGTCGACCGAGAAAGTTCCGGAGCATTGCACGACAGGCCTTCTCCGATCGGCCTGTCTGGCTGGTAGGGGAAATGCCCTTTAAAGCACAAGACACCGGACTGTCTCTATTTAAGTATCTCATCGACAATCATCCGGAGATCGACGCTCGGTACGTCATCGACCTCGATTCTCCAGAGCTTTCCAACCTTGTCGGATATGAAGAACATGTCGTTCGGCACAGGTCTGAAGAACATGTTCTGTTGTCACTAGCCGCCAGCAGGATCATCGGCTCGCACCATCCCGATTACATCTACCCGACTCGGCGCAAAGAGTTCGTCAAGGCATGCAGAGGGCTTGAAGTGTTCCTGCAACACGGAGTCATGGGCATGAAGTGGATGACTCAGACTTACGGCAAAGACGCATCCGGGTTTTCAACGGACCTGTTCTTGACCAGCTCTGAACGGGAAAAGAAGATGATCGTCGAAGACTTCGGTTATTCCCCTGCTGAAGTCGAAGTCACCGGCCTGTCGCGATTCGACGCGCTATTCGACGATGATGTCCGAGTTCAACCCAACCAGGTGCTGATTCTCCCGACTTGGAGAGACTGGCTGACTACGACAGATTCCTTCGAAGAGACTAAGTTCTTCGAAGAATGGCACGGGTTCCTCAACAGCCCCGAACTGCTCGACCTGT
The DNA here is from genome assembly GCF_057766545.1 of Brevibacterium sp. MGP-B1. NCBI lineage: Bacteria > Bacillati > Actinomycetota > Actinomycetes > Micrococcales > Brevibacteriaceae > Brevibacterium > Brevibacterium sp. MGP-B1. The sequence continues at coordinate 2,372,655 of NZ_CM173407.1, forward strand.
GCAGAAGATTTGATCTCGATATCGTCTTCGGCCTCCACCCGAACATGCGGCACCATATCGAGAAGTTCTCGGACTCCCCGGCTCGGATCTTCGTCCAAGGCGAAGTAAATGTTCAGACGCTGATCAAGCAGAGCGGCATTATGATCACAGACTATTCGAGCGCGGGACTCGACTTCAGTTTTCTGCATAAGCCGCTACTATACTTCCAATTCGATCGTACGCGATTCTTCGGAAAGTCCGGGTCGCACTTCGACCTTGAACGTGAGCTGCCCGGACCGGTGTGTTGGTCTCGTAACGGGTTGCTCCGTCAGCTCGAACGCCTGATTACAGCCGGCGAGCAATCCTTTTCTGAGTACTTCGCGCGAGCCGACTTGCTCTACCCGTTCCGGGACCAGAACAACAGAGAACGAATCGTCCAAGCTATTCTCACTGCGTCGCCGAGAAGCACGCTCGACAACGTCACACATTCGGAACCCGTGCAGCTGCTTCAGAAACGACTACGCCGCAGCAAGCACTACTTCCCTGCGATGAAGCGGATGTTCTCGGCCGCGAAGAAGCTTCCGATGCTCGACGATGTCATCGTGTTCGAATCCGGGTTGGGTCGGCAGTTCGCTGACAGTCCGCGGAAGATCTACGAAGAACTCGTTCGACGTGGCGACGGGCGAACCAAGGTGTGGGTCTACGACAAGAAGCTCCCGACCGTCGATCCTCACACTCTCGTCGTCAAACGCCTGTCGCCTCAGTACTTCTGGTACCTAGCTCGTGCGAAACACTGGGTGAACAACCAGAACTTCCCCTACTACATCACGCGCCGGAAGAATGGTGTCTACCTCCAGACCTGGCATGGTACTCCTCTGAAGCGAATGCAGCACGATCTCGACAGGATCGAGGGACGAGATGCCGGCTATCTGGACAGAGTGACCCAGGCGAGCGCTCAATGGTCCTATCTTCTGTCCCCGTCGCCATACGCGACAGCGGCGTTCTCGACGGCTTTCCGACACGATGCGGCCATCATCGAGAAGGGCTATCCGCGCAACGATGTGCTGAGCAGCCCTAATTTGCAAGAGCTACGAGAAGAGGTCCGACTGAAGCTGGACCTCCCTGAAGGGAAGAAGGTTCTTCTCTACGCACCGACATTTCGCGACGATCAGAACATCTCGGGGAATCGGTTTGCCTTTACCCTGCCGTTCGATCTCGAGTCTTTCGCCGCCGAATTCGGAGACGATTATGTTCTCCTGCTGCGGATGCACGTCGTTGTCAGGAGCAAAATCACCATCCCTGACCACCTCACCGATGTGATTCGCAATGTCTCAGCACACGATGACATCAACGAATTGTATCTCGTCAGTGACGCACTGATCACCGACTACTCATCGGTGTTCTTCGACTATTCCATTCTGCAGCGACCAATCATCTTCTACGCTTACGACCTCGAGAAATACCGGGACCAGCTGAGAGGCTTCTACCTCGACTATGAGGCCGACCTTCCTGGGCCCATCGTGACGAGCCAGAGCGAATTGTGGGACACACTCACGACCTTGGACCGGCAGTCGCCAGAGCTCAGCGCACGTTCCTCAGCGTTCGCCGCAGAGTATGCGCCTCACGACGACGGCCGTGCCGCAAGTCGCGTCGTAGACGAGGTGTTCTTCACAGAACAGACAGACAAATAGTCCAGCTTCCACATCAAAGAGCACGACTTCCGGTTCGTCAGTGCTAGCCCATCGCCGGAGCGCTCGATTCGGGCTACTCCCAGTCTGTCCGATTAGCAGAACGGCATGGTCCGGAATCGCCGCCTGCATTGGCAGTGCCTATCCGTAGAAGATGTAGCGAACGATTGGGGTGCATCTCGCAGATCAGTGCAAACGCGAGAATCAACAGCCGAAGAGGTCACAGGCTCAGGGTGCTCCGCAACAGGCGGGGTTCCGCTAAGCCAGCGAAGCTTCCCGGTTGGGTGCGCTAAGTTTAGTGATTCGAGTCTGTTTTCCTCTATGTTTGCGCCACGCATACGATCTCAAAAAATTGCGAAGACAGCCTCCGAGGTTTCCATTTCCACCACAAGAAGGATGTATCAGGTCCTCTGCTAAAGACTCAGCTCGAACTGTTCGCGGCGGTACCCTCGCTCAAAGACCACGGCAGCTCCGCGCAGTTGGCCCAAGCTTCTTCAGACTTCGCCCGTCGATTCGCGCCGAGCTTTGACGGTCGCGCAATCTGACTTGCTTCACCTGGGCCGATTTTGGGCATCGACGAACATCGCCGCTGACGTGATGTCGGCGAACGACGTCGTTGGTTCGTATCACGACCTGTGGCATGTCGAGCAGTCTTTTCGGAATACTGACCTTCGAGCCCGTCCGATCTTTCATCGCACTCGTGATCGAGGCGCACCTGACAGTTGTGTTCACGGCATTGGCATATCGAGGTCCATGCAGGAAGCGACGGGGATGTCATTGAAGAAGATCGTCACCACGCTGCGGCCTCTTCGTGAGTTCGTGGGCGAGATCGATGGACACGAGCTCGTGTTCCCACCCGAACTCCCGCCGTCGGCCACGCAACTGATCGAAAACGTCGAAAACTTCGGGCCAGAGCCGGGACACTAAAGTAGAGCAACTCAGGACGGTCCAGATAAGTCGACTGCTCTGCGCAAACTGCTCGAGTCTAAAGACTCGGCAGTCCGAGCAGCACTCGACGCCTGAGCTCGCGAATGAAATTGGCCCCGGCCTCACCTCACGGTGGGGTCGGGGCCTTTCGTCGTTCCTACGCCCTGCGCGGGCTCCCCGACGCAGCGTGGATCCGTGCACTGAGGTTTCCATGAGCCGTTGTGTACAAGCTCACCGATTCGGATTCGTTCGTGATTGCCGAATTGTCGCTTGCGAGGCGCGCACGGTTGAAGCTACGTCCGTGGACAAAGTCGATAGAGATATCGACGAGTCCTGGTGGGATGGTTGTGAGACGAGAGGTGGGAATCGTCGCGTGCACTTTGTGCCCTTCGAGCGTTGCGTGGACTCTACCGAAGAAGGCACCGGCCCGGGAGCTCCACGACACGAACACGCTTTCAGGGATGTCGTCCCCAATTCCCTGCACCTGAATGTCCAGGACTATCGAGTCGTCTCTGACGGATGCTGAGGAGATGGTCGCGTGCGGGTTATCCAGCTTGATGATCGGGTCGAAGGTTTTCTCTGCGAGGACTTCACCCCATCTCTGGACGATGGGTCGCTCGAAGTAGTCAGCGGCTCGAGCGATGGCAGCTCGCCGCATTGTCTCGACCTCGTCTTCCCTCATGGCCACGGTACGCAGGATCGTGGCTGCACAAGCCTCCGTGTCACCGGGAGGGACAAGGAACCCGTTGACTCCATCCTCGATGATGTCACCCGGGCCGTAGGCAATGTCATAGGCGATCGGAATGCATCCTGCAGACATGCTTTCCAGGATCACGAGACCCTGCCCCTCGAAGCGGCTCGTGAGGAGGCTGAACGAGGCTGTGTGGAAGTTCTGCTTTGCTCCCGGCGTGTGACCGTGGAGGATCGCAGAGCGTTTCACTCCGAGATCGTCAACGAGGCGCTCAAGCATTGGTCGGTCGGTGCCGTCGCCATACACGTCGAGACGGATACCTGGGTCGCTGGAAACGGCTGTGCCGATTGCTCGTACTGCATCCTCGACACGTTTCTGCTCGGCGAGCCGAGCGATCATGGCACCACGGCGACGGTCACGGGGAGCCGTCGGATCTCCGTGCAGGTCATCGGTGAGATTCGAGACGGTTCTCAACCGGCCCGCCGAAAGCTCCGCCTCCGTCATGTCTACCTGCTGCTGATCGGTCAGCGTGGTCACGAGGTCAAACGAATCGAGATGTTTGAGGAACTCCGACTTCCCCCGGGACAGTTCACCGTGGATATGGTCCCGTGGATTTTGCAGGAACGGGTTGTGCATCACCTGGCACAGGATCACGTTGTCGCGACGGTAGTCGTGGATCAGCGCCCCGGTGAATGAAGAGTCCGATATTAGGTAGGTCGGCTTCTCATCGAAGACAACGTCAAGCCATGCATGATAGAACGCTCGAGCGGTCGGCCACTGGCCGATAACGTTCTGTGCCCGATCGAACAGTGTGATTCGTCGACCGCTGCGTTTCCCCCGCTTGCCCATGTCCAGTCTATCTATGACGAGTAGGTGGCCAAGGTCGTGGTAGCGGTCGACCTGCAGAAGGACTCCGTCGTCTGCTTTACGGTACTCAGACCAACCGTCCTCGGCGCTAGGCACTACGTCTTCAATCGCACGTTCCTCGACGTCGAGGGTGCCGACCATTCGCCGCAGCTTCCGATCCGGGCACGCCGTGAGGTCTTTCCACAGGTTGCGGATCTTGACCCGCCGATCAATTCGCTTCTCTGTGTGCAGCTCCTTGTCCCGGTCCTGTGTTTTCATTTCCGGGCTCAACGTCAGGATCTCGACCCGCCGGTTGTCTTGGCGCGCAAACGCTGAACTTCTGTCCAGAACGACAGTCGTCATTCCGCCGAATTCGTACGCAATACCCCATGTCAAAGCGTAGTGGCGGCCTTCCGGTAGGAGTCCTTTGCGGGGAAACCGACGCCGGATGCGCGGGGTGAGGGGGTGTCGTTGCGAGGAACCGAGCATGATCATCAAGACTACTCGTGTGGTTGCCGAGAACTGAAATATCCCACGCGCCTGTGATGCTTTCGTTATATCGCCGCATCATCCGAATGCGCCCTGTGTCGTGTCCTCGCCTCATAATCGAACTATAACCGAGGATTACGGCACCGCCACCTGACGGTACTGGCAGAAGATTCGCAACGATGTCGGCGACCGACGTCGTTGGTTCGTATCACGACCTGTGGCATGTCGAGCAGTCTTTTCGGAATACTGACCTTCGAGCCCGTCCGATCTTTCATCGCACTCGTGATCGAGGCGCACCTGACAGTTGTGTTCACGGCATTGGCATATCGAGGTCCATGCAGGAAGCGACGGGGATGTCATTGAAGAAGATCGTCACCACGCTGCGGCCTCTTCGTGAGTTCGTGGGCGAGATCGATGGACACGAGCTCGTGTTCTCACCCGAACTCCCGCCGTCGGCCACGCAACTGATCGAAAACGTCGAAAACTTCGGGCCAGAGCCGGGATACTAAAGTAAAGCAACTCAGGAGCGATGACGGTCGCGCAACCCACCTCGTGGGTTATGCCAACCTCTCCAACCCCGAGCGCACGCCCGTGACAGCAACCGCGGGGGCACGAAGACGTCAGCGTTATTGGGCCTCGGGTCGAGCGGCGTCGTGGAAGGCATTCTTGTAACTTGCGGCGATGTGGCCAATGTCCAGCGCCAATTGCCCTTTCGCTGCCAATCTGTTCGCCAGAACAGTACCCGTTGGGCCCATGCTGATGAGCACCACGTCAGAGTTTGCCGTCAACGCCGCATTTTCAAGCTCATCAATATCGAAGTAAGCGTTGCGATTAGCTCCATAGACGAACTTGGCGCTGTTCAGGGTGTCGAACAATTCGGGGATGAGATCGAAGCGCGACTGGGAACCCGTCACCACGCATGCGTCCATTCCGTCCCAGACTTTTCTCCAGGCGTCCACGGCGCTCTGCTTCCATCGTCGGAAGTAGATTGGCCTAGTAACGTGGGTGCAGCCGTATTTAGCTTCGTCCGGGTAGAGCTTCTTGAGCTGCGGATAGTAGTTCGCCCACACATTAGACCAAAAGGGATCCTTGATGACCGTCGGCATTCCGACCAGTGTTGTGGAACTGGACCCGTGCGTCAATACCTGTTCAAGCTCCAACTGTATTTCCGGAACGATGTCTTGAAAGACGTGATTACCGTCAGGACGGAGCATAACCTTGAACTCCCCGTCTCCAAAACGAGCGAAACTGACCTTTTGGGTAGCAAGCCGCCTCATCGTCTCTTCGTAGCCTAGGAAGTGGCTGCTGGCGTAAGATTCGAGCTCTGCATAGATTGGCTCGATTGCCACGAGCCGTAAAGTGTCGAGGTTAAGGCGTTCGGCCCGAGTTAGCTGGACGTCGGTGATGTGGTGACGGTCTTTCGCGATTACCGTTAGGAACTCACGAATCTTAGTTAAATCGTTCACGGCCTTATTGAGCAAATCGCGCCCCAGCGCGATCTTCAATTGCTGTTTCAACTTTTCGCCACCGTTGGGTCTCATTACTGGCACCTATCCGCCCTAATCAACTCTTGAGTATACAAGTCTACGCCAATCACCGCGTCGTGATCTTCTCAACACTTCAGGTTGCACATCCCGCGCGTATATAACTCTTGTGAAGCTAGAATCTTCGATTTTTTTCAAACGGGGTTCCATGACGAAGGTGGAATCCACTCAGTGGCAACGGCTGGGCTATAGGACGAGGTGCCGCACCGGGCGTTCAGAAAACTGCGCGCTTCCGGCGACGCCGCCTGCCTTCGCCGTCGACCGCGTCGCCATCCACGGTTCTGCCCTGGCAATTCCCGCACGCGTTGAAGAACATTTGTATGCTGCGCCGACATACTGTTGAGTAATCGCCGATCGAGCGAGTGCATCCGTCTAGCTTGTCCAGCGTTGACCAAGTTCACAATCAACCGTTTGATGCCCGTACCATTGATTCAAAAGCCACGTCTGTGTGGATTCAAGTGCTTGCCTCTACATCGAAAGGAACATCGTGAGAAGCCTGATCCGAAAGCCGGCTCTATGGGCCGTGCGCTCGTCTGCTTGGAAAAATGTGAGCAAATGGATCAGAGGCACCGAGCGGTGGAACCGGCTCGAGGACGAATTCGATGGCAGCTACGCCCAGGGCGATGTGGTCGTGTATTTCGGTGATCGCAGTTCCAAGTTCTATCAACTCGAACAGTGGCTTCCCGTCCTCGAAGAACTCCACAAAAAGCACCGGGTCGTTCTTGTCCTGCGCAAGGGATCGGCACTGCTGCAAGCCCTCGAGTCCACCCACCTACCTGTCGTATTCAAACGGCGCTTCGACCCTCTCCACACCTTCTACCATGCCAACGATTTCAAGCTGGCGCTCTACGTCAATAACGGTGTGACGAACTTCCAGTCCCTGGCCTTCGCCCCGATGGTTCACGTTCATGTCAATCATGGTGAGTCTGACAAGCTGAGTATGGTGTCCAATCAGGCGAAATCCTACGACAAGGTGTTCGTCGCCGGCGATGCTGCGATCGAACGACATCGCAGAGCGCTCATCGATTTCGACGAATCGGCGCTGGTCAAAGTCGGTCGCCCGCAGCTGGACATCGACAGGCCGCCGGAGCTCGAGCCGTCGTCAGCACGGACGATCATGTACGCGCCGACGTGGGAAGGTGAGAACGAGTCGAACAATTACACCTCGGTCGACCTCTACGGCCCCCAGATCGTCGAGGCCGCGTTGAGGGTCCCGAACGCCCGACTCATCTATAAGCCTCATCCCCGGGTCGAAGCTTCCAACGACCCCGCTATGACGGAGGCGAACACGCGTATCCTCGCACTCATCGACCACGCGAACGAAGCCATCGACGACCCGACGCAACAGCACCAGGTGCTCATGCAGGGTGACATCCTCGCCATGTTCGACACGGTTGACCTGCTTGTCACCGACATCTCCAGTGTCGGACTCGACTACCTCTACCTCGAACCGCACAAGCCCTTGGCGCTGACTGACCGCCGCACCGACACGAACAAGCTCAATGCCGAAGCCCCCATCAGCCGAGCAACCCCGATCATCGACGAGACGACGGTCGACAGAGTGGAATCGATGTTGCTGGAGATGTTCTCCGATGACACGGCCGCCGCTGCCAGGCAGGAACTCAGGCGACACTACTTCGGAGAAGGTGAGAAAGGGACGTCGACCGCCCTGTTCACCGCTGCCGTCTCCGATCTCATCGCCGATCGCACCGTCGAACTGAGAAAGTTCCACTCAGAGAGCACCAACGCGGAGTCCAGCGACGACTGAGGTCCCAATCTCAGCTCACGAGTGTGGACGAACCGACAGGTTCCCATGCTTCGTCGAATACCATTCTCTGTCCCCTGCTTGCACAGCACGGAACCGCCTCGGTGCCTTGATTCTCCGCTTGGCTGTCCACATGTCGTGGGCTCTGCGCAGGAACACGTCGAAAGTCTCGTCGGGAGACTCCGAGAAGCCCGCGTAGTCGACGTCGAAGGTAAGAACGACTTTGTTGCCGAATCTGCGGGTTGAGATCTGCGTACTGCTGCTGACGAAGAAGGTGCTGAGCTTCCGGCCCGCAACCACCAGCTCCAGGCTCTCAGCAATCGCCGGATGGATCCGGTCGAGTTCGATCTCGATGCGGCAACCCTGAGTTGTCGCCTCGCAAGTGAGCTTCTTGGCGGCGATCGACGGTGCCGATTTCCCGTCACGGTCATCGGGCAGGTTCACCACCGCCACTTCTTCCAGCGCGTCCTGCCAACGCTGGTAACCCGCTTCAGGAAGGTAGCGTTCGACGGTCTTCCGTGCCTCCCGACGCATGCCCTCGACGCGGTCCTCGTCCAATGTGAGGAAGGCGTCGATCTGGTCGGACAGCGCGTCGATGTCGCTCCACGGTGTGATTAAGCCGTTGCGGCCGTGCTCGATCAGATCTCGCGGGCCATAGGTGATGTCGTAGACGATGGGGATGCATCCGGCCCCCATGGATTCCATCATCGACAGCGGCAGGCCCTCACTCGTACTCGTGAGCATCGAGAACGACGCTGACTGCAGTCTTTCTGACACATCGGTGACATACCCGGGCAGTCCGACGCGGTCACCGAGGTCGAGGTCGTCGATGAGTTTCTCGAGTCTGCCTCGTTCGCTGCCCTCGCCAAGGACGGTCAAGGAGACGTCGATTCCGCGGTCTCTCAATTCGGCCACCGCACGGATCGGATGGTCGATGCGTTTGAGCGCGATGAGATTGGCGATCATGACGGCCGAGTTCAGTGGTCGCCGGCACGAAGCCTCCGGCAGCACCGCCGATTCTGGAAGCTCCCCCGTCAGCAGGCGGATGTTCGCCTCCGTGAATCCCAAGGCTCTGACCGCCTCGGCCTGCTGTTCGGTCTGCACCCCGACGATGTCGAAACGGTCGAGGTTGCGTATCGTGTCCAGCCGGCGCGGCAGGATCTGACCATGGTTCCCGTTCCACGGGTGGCGAAGATGAGTCCCGTGGAGGAACAGAATGAGGGGGAATGCCCGGTCCGAGATCTCGTGGATGAACTCGCTGACCTTCTTCTCATCGACGATGACGACGGCAGGTTCCTTCGTCACCACTGCCGAGACCCAAGCATTGTAGAAGTCTCGGGGTCGTCGCCATTCCGTCATCGGCCGTCCGTCCGGCGAATGCAGGACGAACCGTCGGCCGAGCTTCGAATCGTCGATGTCGGCAAGCAGCAGACTTCCGTCCGCTCGCCGGTAGTTGCGTCGGATGACCGCTCCGGTCTGCGTGTTGCGGAACACATCGTAGAAAGCGGTGATGTTTTCGGCCTCGCCGCCCTCCGGCGATACCGGCGCTCTCAGAGTTTCACCCCTGAGCGCGGCCAGGCCCGATTCGGTTCTGGACCGCAGTTCCTGCCAGATGTTCACCAGCTCGACGTCATCGCTGATCTTTCCCTGGGCGGCCAGACGTGCCCTGGTCTCGTTGGTGTCCATCCGCGGGCTGAACGTGAGAATCGTCTGAGACAGCGGGCGCCCGTACTTCTGAAAGCTGCGAATCCGTCGGAGGGCGGCCGTCGTCATCCCGCCCATGGATGAGGGGATCCCCCACAGGACGTTATAGACGTGCACTGCGTCGGTGCCGAGAGGACGAGCAGCGTCGACCGAGTCAGGATGGTTGCCGTTGTTCTCACGGCTGGGTCGAGCATTCAGACTCACTGCTGATGCCTTTCTTCAGTACATCGGCGATGTAGAGGGCGAGGGCGGCGCCTCACCGACTCAACGCCATGTGACCGTAGTGTCGGGTCTGGCCGCGCCAGTTGACGATCTTGGGGTCCGCCGAGGTCTCCCATTGCGCACGGACGTTCCAGTCGCCGTCGAGATCCGCATAGCGTCCACGGACCACCGTCAGTAGGGCATCGACAAAGCTGATGGTGACTTCGGACAGCAGACCGATGACGCGTTGGGTGACGCCGTCTTCGCGCAGCGCGCTCGGATTGAGCACGGCGATCTGTGGGTCGAAGGGAGCGAAGTCGTCGTTCATTTCCGCATGGCTGGCGAAGACGTACTTGAGCGCAGCGACGTGATCGTCGCCGAATGCGCTGGCCGTCCGACGCATCAGGGTGAGCCCGCTGGATCGGTTCTTCCTCACATCGTGCTTCGCCGCGAGGAGCGCCTCGTCGAGGTCGGTCGCCGCGAGCTCGGCGATGTCGGTCCTGACCTCCGCCGCGGCGGGGATGACGACGAGTCGCTCATGGTCGGGGAACAGTTCCGGCAACAGAGCCTGCACCAGGTCGTTGCTGTTCGTGACACCGGGGAACGTCACCGGTGGGAGAGCGCGGATCGTGCCATTGGTCAGGTGCGACGCGATGTCGTCGATGTGCGTCGGGTCGAGGGCGCCCGCCGGCAGCCACACCCGATAGCGCGTCGATGTGCGGCCGTCGATGGCGTTGACCGCAGATGCGACCAGCGCCTGTTCGCCCTTGTCGACGGTCATGACGATGTCCGTGACGTTGTTCTCCGGCGTCGGCTTCTCGGCCGCCGCGACCACAGCCGCAACTGCGGCGCTGTCTGCTTCAGGCAAATGTGCAGTGGCCAGGTAGTCGTCGGCGGCAACCATATCATCTGCTGTGATCTCGACCCATTTGCTGTAGATCTCGTCTTCTGATGCTCCCGTGGCGATGAGGGGAAGAAGCACGGAGAGCTTGTCGAGGATTCCATTGCGAATCGCGTCGAATTCGTCTTCATTGATGCCGATCAGTCCGCCGAAACGAGAATCGGACTTGTTCTTGGGTTCGAACTCGACGTCCGCGCCCACCGAGCGTGCGGGAAGGTTGGCGTGCAGGCGAGACGTGAGGACCTGCTTGTACTTATACGCATAGTCGGCGACCCAGTTGCGGGCCAGTTCGAGGTTCTCAGGGAACGATTTGTCACGGATGGCAGTGACAGTCTGCTTCTTCGTCGGTCCCTTGCCGCCCTTCGTCCAATCGACGCGCAGGGTTCCGGTGCGGTGGTCGGCCGACGGTGCGGGGAAGAGCGTATCGACGGTCGTCGTCAGGCAGCCGGAGAAGAACGCGGGGACGCCGACGGCACGGAGTACCGCCACTGACTGCCAGTCACGGCAGCCGACCGGGCCGTACTTCTTCAGGTAGGCGATGGCCTCAGGGGTGAGCATCTCGGGATAGCGGACGAAGACCGACAGCAGGATCGGACGGAGGTTCGGATGGAACGGAATGTTGAAAGATTTTCCGAAGATGTCGTGCATGTACCAGCCGAAGGCGATGTACCAGGTGTCTTCGGGGATCTCCTGGTAGACGTTGCCGTCGCGATAGACCTCGACGAGGTTGAGCTCGGCTTCGGGGCCCGTGTACTTCCGTTCGTCCTTGACGGATTCCCGGAGCTTCGCGAAGAGTGCGGTCAGCCCTTCGTCGCCGGAGAACGTCAGGTTCTCATAACGGAGGAGGTGGCCGATCGAGGCGATCGTCTGAATGTAGTCGCCGATGTTGCGGGAGCGGATACCCGGCTGATCGTAGCTGAGCACTCCGAAATTCCGCGTCCCTGGTGTCGTGGGAAGTGGTTCGAGGTGTTTGCCGCCGGGCAGCCAGTCGAGCATGCGGGTGAGTTCGTAGCGCACCGCCTCGTCGAGGTCGTCCTGCTTCAGGCGTGAGTCGACGAGGGTGCGGACGTGGTCGAAGGCATCGATGCAGAAGGCAGATTCCGCGGTGCGCAGCACGGCTTTCTGACTCCACCGCTGAGTCTCCCCGGACTCATTCGATCGTTCCAGCAGAGGCAGTGCCTCACGCCCGAGCGAGTCGATGGCGGTGGGGTAGTACTCTTCGGCGGCCGCAATGATGAGATCCCGATCACCGACTTGTGCGAATTCCGCCCATGCCACTGCCGGCTCCGAGGAACGCTGGTACGCCATTCCCAGGAGTGCTCTGCCGACCTCCTCTTGGTTGGGCTGGGCGCACAGGGTGAGTCCGATGGACACGACTTCGGACTGGAAGCCCGCGGCGATGAGCGCTCGCGCCGCTTCGATGTTCGAGGGGCCGAAAGACCCTCCCTTGGCCAGGGACTCTGACAGCGTCGAATGCGCCTTCAGTCGTGCCAGCTGCCGTTCCTTGGAAACGACCTCCTGCGACGACGGTGCGACGTTCCAGCCATCGATGTCTTCGGCAGATCCACCTCTCAGCCCGACGGCAAGCTTCCGATATGCCCGGGCGGTCGCGGCTGCGTTCTTCTGCGCCTCGGCGGCCGACTTCTTGCTGCCTTTTCCCCCGGCGGCTCGTTCACGCACGTATTTCGTCCCCGATGCACGTTCCACCACGGGCAGGGCTCTACGGGCGATTCCGTGGACGACTGGCTTCACCAGTTCGCGTCCCTTGCTGAAGTATCGGTCGGCAGCGTTTCGTCCAGTGGTCACTCGTTCAGTCCTTTGCAGAAGTTTCGGTGATCGGTCGTTCGTAGCAGGCGGTGGTCAAGATCAATCAGGCACACGCTATCCGACTTGACTGTCAGTTCGATGAACCGCAGCAGTCTCAGTCGAAGGTGCCGAGGCCCGTCTTGCGGAGACTTGAGTCGAATTGCGGGGCAAGAGTCTGCGCATAGGTCGCGGTAATGTGCGCGGTGTCAAAATAGGTGATGACTCCGCCGATGACCGGCTCGCAGCGCCCGTCAGGGCAGAACCAGTCCTGGGGATAGATGACTGACAGCTTCTTCGAATCAATGGTCTTCGCAGAGGCCGCGAGCGGATCCATCCAGTGCCATGACTCCGGAGTTCCGGAGCACTGCTCGAGGTCGTCTTCATGCTTGGCAACACAATCCGGCACCGTGATATCCGCTCCGCCCGGGTATGGAGTATCCCGAATCACCACAACATCGAGATCCGCGTCTACCCAGCGCTGCAGGATCTCACGATGCCCTTCAGGTGCCTTCTTCTCGGTTTCTTCCCAGTCCATGCCTTCCAACGGCGTCGACTGCCGCTCCGACGTGATCACTGCGTCGAAGCCGCCTTCAGTCGTTCTCTTCGCGACCCAATCGGCGTATTCCTGACAGCCCTTGGTCTCCTCCGGTGTCGACAGGTCCTGAGGAAGAGTCGAAATGCTGCAGTTCGAGGCAAGGAACGTCGTGATCGTCAGATCATGCTTTTCGGCCAAGCGCTCGAGCGTCGGCAGCCAATGCCCGGCATGCGAATTCCCGACGAGTGCGACATGCTTCGACCCATCTCCATAGGTGCATTCCGGTTTGCTCGCATAAGGTGCGCTGGCCCAACAGCCATCGGCATAAGCTTTGGACTTGTCCTTCTTCGCCGCAGCGGGTTCCATCTGCAGCGAGTCCTTATCTTCGCAGTTGGGATTGTCTTTCGCGTTGGGGAGGAGAATCCCGGCACCGAGACAGGAGTCGGGGTCATCCAATTGAGCCTGCAGTTTGTCTTCGTTCTGCTCGACGATGGTGTTGGCGACGACCATCTGGCTGAGCCCCAGGGCCGCGACGAGAGCCATAGCAAGTGTCGCGAACGCGAAGGTCTTCTTCGAGCTGCTGAAGAACGACGACTTGCGGAACCGGTTCTCAACCCAAGTCGTCGAAGCCCACGCGGCGATGATCGAGACCAGAATGACGGCGATATTGTCCAGCACGCCGAGGCTCTCCGAGCGTCCGAGCTTGGCCGAAAGATAAGGCACGAGAACAATGAGCGGCCAGTGCCAGAGGTAGACGGAATACGAGATGTCGCCGAGGAATCGCACTGGTGGCAATGACAGCAGCGGAAGCACAGATGCCCTGCCCCGGGAGTCGGCGAGAATGACGAGCGCCGTCGACACCACCGGAACCAGCGCGATGTAGCCGGGGAACGGCATGTCTGCGCGGATGAGGAAAGTGGCTGCCACAATTCCGGCGAGACCGATCCACCCGAGCAGAGAGCTGAACGGAAGTCGCCCCGGTCGAACGTAGAGTACGAATACGGCAACCAGACCGCCCGCGGCCAGTTCCCACATCCTGGTCGGAGTGATGAAGTAGGCCATCGCCGGTTCGGCAGCCGTGTACCAGATAGAGAAGACGAACGAGGCAAGAAAGATTCCGAGTACGGTGAAACCGACGATCTTCTTGGACCGGCCGAGCTTCGTCCCTGCGAGGAACGCCAAACCGATGATCATCGGCCAGACGAAGTAGAACTGTTCTTCGACGGACAGCGACCAGAAATGCTGGACCGGCGACGGAGCATTGTCCGCAGCCAGGTAGTCGACGCTGGATACGGCAAAGTCCCAGTTGACGACGTAAAGCCCTGCGGAGAGGATCTGGCGCCCGGTATCGGCCCAGATCGATTGTGGAGCAACCAAGAAGGTTGCGATGCCGACGAGGAAGAGGACGAGCAACGACGCCGGCAGCAGACGCCGGACCCGTCGTGCCCAGAACTTCGCCACGTCGCCCCAACTCCGTGGAGGGGTCTTGATGAGGTGGCTGGTGATCAGGAAGCCGGAGATGACGAAGAAGACGTCAACACCGACGAATCCGCCGACGAATCGGTCGGGCCACAGGTGATAGAGCAGAACGATACCCACGGCCAGAGCTCGCAGCCCCTGGATATCGGAACGAAAGCCCGAGGGTTTGGGCACGCTCGACCTCTGCGGGGAGTTTTCAGCGACGGGGGCTGTCGACTGCATCAATCGGTTCCACTCAGTTTCTCAGTCGGTTGGTTCGGACCCGACTGCGGTCCCTGTCATTACTCGTTTCGGTCGTACGCGGCAGACAGCATGCTCTCCGGAGCCTCCCCGGTCTGATTCCTGCTGTTGCGACGCGCACCGTTCGCCATGGCGGCGTGAAGTCACACGATCGGCGGTCGACCGTGCCTGGACATTCGAAGAACGCCCCTCCTCGACAGCTTTTGCCTGTCTTCGTCTTGACCCCACGGGTCGAGACGCCATCCGGCGCGCCATCCTTCCATCCAGGCTTTGAGCTGGTGCGGCTTGTTGGCCCACTTGATGAATTGCATCAAAGTCCAGGAACCCACGTAGGCCCAACTGAAGGGCCACGGCAGATTGCGCCGCGCCAGCCAGACTCGGTTTCTCGCGTTCATGTAGAAGTATTCGTCGTGACGTCTCGGGTCGATCACCGGGTGGGCGACGGCAAGGTCGCCCATGTACCAGACGATGTAGCCGGCGTCCCAGACCCTCCATGCAAGTTCGATGCCTTCGTGCGCATACCAGAATGGGGCCGGCCAGCCACCGCATTCGTCGAAGGCCCGACGCTGCATGCAGACTGCGCCTTCCCACACCGAGAACACGTTTGAGGAGTGGTCGGCGCTTCCCTTCTTCAGTCTGGGAATCCACCGTTTCGGTGCATCCGGCCCACCGGGTTCTTCGACCCTTGGCTGGATCAGTCCGATCTGCGGTTTCGTGCGCATCAGTTGAGCCATCCGCATCAGCGACGTGTCATCCGGCAACCACGCGTCGTCGTCCAGGAAGAACAGGAATTCCCCGTCGACATGGGGGACGCCTGCGTTTCGTCCTGCAGGGATTCCGAGGTTCTCCGGCAGTCCCAATTTCTTGACCTGCTCCGGGATCCCTTCCGGCTCCCAACCGTTTCCCACGCAGACGATGTCGAGATCGACGCCCTTCTGCGCCAGCAGTGACTCGAATCCTCGGTTGAGGTCGTTTAGTCGTTTGCCTTGGCTGAGAACGACAACACCGAAAGTGTAGCGCTTGTTGTCTTCGAAGCGCTGGGAGAGGATCCGCGATGACTCGCTCATGACAGCCTCCTCGATGCCATGATCGACATGAAGTGACCGATGACTGAGAGCAGGCACAGCGGAGCCAAGATGAGGACGAGCCACCGTTCGCCGAACAGGGGCTCAGCTCCTGCCGATACGGCTATCGCGGTGACGATGCTCGAAGCCAGTGCCATCAATGACATCTCTACCGAGTGGAAAATTCGGTGGAAAGGCACGAACCGAGCGATTCGTTTGAGAGAGGCAACGACTCCGGGGTTCAGCGCGGTGGCTTCCTTCGAATCCGCGAGTTTATCGAGGCCGTTGAACGCGCGGGAGACATGAACCATGTCGTTGAGGGCTTTATTGAGAAGCACCAATCCGGCGAGAACCGTTCCGGCGAGCAGAAGTGGGTAAGTCCCTCCAGGATCGTTGATGAAGTTGTTCCACTCTCCTACAGCCCGGATTCCGAGTGCGACCGCAACCAGACCTTCAGTTGTGTAGTGGCCCACTTTGTCGAGGAACACGCCTTTTGCTCCGCTGGTTCCTCGCCACCGGGCGACCTCACCGTCACAGCAGTCGATGTACATCTGCACTTGGGAGAAGAAGACTGCAAGAACCGCTCCCCAGATGCCCGGGATCAGAAGGCTGAAGGCGATGCACCATCCGGCCAGAATCATCAGGCCGGTGACTCCATTTGCGCTGATCCGCGTGCGCACGAGCAGCATAGTGAAGTAGATCGAGATATGGCGGAGGTAGAGTTGCGCCGTCCAGTGTTCGGCATTCTTCCGACTGCGAACTTCCGGTGGCTGTGCCTTGGCCCGAAGCTCCGACAGCGTCGGATGTTTAGCCGAAGACTTTTCGGGCACGTCCGTTCCTCTCAGATCCATCGATGATGTCCAGCAACGATAGCGCGAAGTTCGCGCCATTGCTGTCAGGACTTGCCCAGCTCGCTCTTGATCCGCGTGGTCGAGATCTCGGGAGTGCGCGGCAGATAGACGACCTCGCACTTGTCCTTGAGGAAGTCGAACTCGCCTTCCCAATCGTCACCCATGACAAAGGTGTCGATGTGGTACTTCTCCACGTCAGTCGACTTCTGTTCCCAGTTGTCTTCAGGAATGACGAGGTCAACGTAGCGTATGGCCTCGAGCATGTGCTTGCGCTCTTCATAGGAGAAGTACGATTTCTTCCCCTTCCCGGCGTTGAACTCATCGCTCGACAGTGCAACGACCAGGTAGTCGCCCTGCTCTTTGCATCGCTGGAGCAGTCGAATGTGCCCATAATGGAGCAGGTCGAAAGTTCCGTAAGTGATGACTCGTTTCATTGCTGATTCCGTCCAGAGGTCAAAGCTCACATCGTGAGCCGCAGAATTAGTTCCGCGTTAGTTTATCATTCTGTTACTTCAAGTTAAGAAAATGTCACACGGCTCACTCAGCGTGCTTCAAACGACGTTCTTCCGAACGGTTTCTGATCACTTGTTCACTCGACTGGATGAACCGTGAAGTCTGCTCACCGGCTGCTGTGTCGCCCAAATAGAACTGAGCCAATTCAGCGGCCAACCCACTTCGCGCTTCGGCTTCTTCGATGAGGTCGACAACTCCTTGCCTGTTCATCGGGTCGACTGCCGGACAACGATCCAGAAGACCTCCCTCGAGCACTTCCGCTGCTGGCTCATGGGGCTTGACCATCACAAGCGGCTTCCCGGACGCGAGCCAGTCGAATGCCACTGACGACATTTCGACCACGGCAAGATCGGCTTCATACAATTGCCAAGAAACGTCCGAACTTTCGTCAAGGAATCCACACGGATCAGATTCGACGATCTCCGCCACATTTTCTACGGCTTTACCGAAATCATCACGCATCACTCCGGTACGTGGATGCGGTCGGAATATCACCCGATAGCCAGCTTCCAGCAGCGAAGTGACGATCTGTTCTCCGTTGTAAGCGATGGTTCCGTAGGCCATCGACGGGGAATCACCTTCCCACGTCGGCGCGTAGAAGACCGCTTTGCCATCAGGATTCTTCGACTTGAACTCTTCCCACTCGCCAGGAACGGAACGCGGGCGATCCAGTTGAGGTCGACCGACATCGAACATGCGATCTTCGCCCAGGCCGTAGAGCGTCTGCTCAATCCTCCGTCTGGCGGCTTGACCGGCGGTGAAGACGTAGTCATAGCCTTTGAGCTGATTGGAGATCATCGAGATCTTCTCGCTCTCACCATGACTGAGGTGCACATGAGCCGGTTCAGGATAACGCAGCGCCTGAAAGTTACTCGTCCCCTGGTTGACGTAGAACACCGCCCGCAGGCTTGGCGACTGCATGAACTCGTCCAGCCCCTTTGTCAGCCGTGAGAAGCGAACTGGAAAAGAGGTGACACCCTTCAGATGTTTGGCGACCAAGGCATTCCGGACCATGATGCCGAAGGGTCGATCACCGTGACCGAGCTCTTTGAGTCGAGCCTCAAGCTGCTCGAAAGGCCACAGCCACTGTTCCAGTTGATAGACCGAGCTGAGGTCCCCTGCGAAGTAAGCGGCCACAACGAACTGGTCGTCGTCCTGTGGGTGAAACTCGTCAGGCAGCCGAGATTCGCGCACGCGCTCACGCAGTCTCTGCGCTGCGAGCTTGGCCACTGACTGCGCAAAATTGGCACCACGGACTGCGGTATGCGGCAGTTCTGCCGGTAGGAAGGTCATGCAGTCTATTGTGCATGTCCGTCTGTGCTCCCCCTGAATTGCGCCTGCTCCCCAGTTTGATAGCCCCCTCCGGTCACGCATTCGCTTGGAGAGCTCGCGCGGTGGTCTCGGCTCCTAGAGCTCTCAAGCTATTGAAGTGACCGAGTCAGTGCTGGAACATTGAGTAATGACGAATGCAGACGACAAGGCTCGAGGTCTGCCGTCCACACACAATCAAGGTGGACAGGCCGGCGAAGACATCCTCGCAATCTCCCTCGGAGAGATGGCGCGCGAGCTTCAGAATCAGAGCCCTCACGAGCTCCTCATGGCCATCGCCGACGCTGCCGTGTCAATCATTCCCGGGGCAGAACACAGCTCTATCAGCCTCGTCGAAGGACGCAGGACTGTCACCGCAAAGGCACCTACGAGCGAACTTCCTCGAAGAGTCGACGAGATCCAGACGGCTGAAGGACAAGGGCCGTGCCTCGACGCAGTCTATGAGCAGAAGACGGTTCGAATTCCCGACATGCGAAACGAGTCACGATGGCCCGTCTTCGCACGGCGATCCGCGGAAGAGACTCCGATCCGCAGCATGTTGGCGTTCCAGCTCTTCGTCGAGGCCGAGAACCTCGGTGCCCTCAATATCTTCTCAACTCGCCCTCAAGCCTTCTCCGACGAATCGGAGCACGTAGGCCTCGTCGTCGCGGCCCACGCTGCGGTGGCCCTCGCCGGGTCTCAGGAAGTGTCCCAGCTTCACTCTGCTCTCCTCTCACGCGATGCGATCGGCATGGCTAAGGGCGTTCTCATCGAACGCTGCGGCATCGACGAGCACCACGCGTTCCTGCTTCTGGTCAAAGTGAGCAATGCTTCGAACTTGAAACTTCATGAACTGTCCGAACGACTCGTCCTCACTGGGAACCTGCAATAGAACTCATGCTGCCCTACGGAATGCTCCGACGAACCGGGGTGAAGCTATATCCCGAAGTCGTCATCCGGCGCCAAAGGCTCAACTTCGTCGAAGTCAGGCTCATTGCTGAAGGACGCCCGAGGCGGATCCGGCAACATGTCGATAAGTTCATTGACGGCCTGCGCAATGATGTCGTGCTGATAGCCGGAGAGTCCGAAGACTCCGTGGAGGTAAGCATCGATTTCCAACTCGCTCAGCTCACTGCCCAAGCTGACGCTGTGCAGCCAGACTCCTTCGAGGGAGAGCTTCCAGTAGTCGATCACCTCGGCCAGCTTTGCCCCTCTTGACTGAATGGCCCTGTTCATACTCTCGTATTCGTAGCCCTCGAAAGATCGGATGGGTGCCGTTGGCGGCCAGTGGGCCCCCGGATTCATTCATCTCGACGATGTTCGCGGCGCCGGTTGCAGGGGCGGCCATGTTGCCAGAGACAGATCGCCCCTCACTCCGGCGCAGACCGTGCCTTCACCAGAATGAGGGGCGAAGCAGAGATCAACCTTCGAACAGCGGTGCGAAGCCTGCGGGCAACTGTGAGCGGAGATCATCGACCTCGCCCTCGGAGACTGCGGCGTCAAGCGTCGAGATCACCGCACGCGCGTAGGCACGGGCGGTATCAGGATCGATCCCCCGCCCAGCTGATCAGTCAGACGACGGAGGAAATCATCGACGCCGTCGGTCAGCGGCGCTTCCGAGCCGTGCCGGTCGAGCGGCTCCTGCAGTTCAGCGGGAAGCTGGGCGGCCAGATCTGCCGCCTCTCCGCCTTTGAGCTGTTTGCCGAGGTTATCCAATACCGTCCGGGTCACGACGGCAGCGCTTTCCGGATCGCCGGGCCCGCCGGTTTCGGTGACATTTTTGAGGAACTCATCACCGCGCATGTTCAAACACCTTCTTCCTCGTCTATGCGTCATCGCCGAAGACATGACCGCGCTGCTCGGCCAGGAATTCGGCCTCGGCGGGTTCGGGGCGGTCCTGCGCTGTCATCATTCTGTGCCAATGCGGATAGAAGGCAGGCAGCTGAGACGCCGCAGTGATCCGATCCCGGGCGTCTGCCGGAAGCGTCAGCTCAACGGCGTCGAGGTCTTCAGTGAGGTGATCGAACTTCCGGGCCGCGATCACCGTGCCGTCCACGCCCGGCCGATCAAGGATCCAGGAGATCACGACCTGCGGGATCGACCAGCCCAACTCGTTCGCAATCTGAGCGAAGAGTTCGATGAGATCATAGGCCCGCTTCTCATCAGTGACGTGGGGTTCCGGCCAGCCGGTTCCCTGTCGGGTGTCCGAGGGCGTCTGCCGGCCGCGCCTGACCTTCCCGTTGAGCAGACCTTCTCCCAGCGGGCTCCAGCCGAACGTCGCCACGCCCAGGTCACGAGCGGCCGGGATCATCTCGTATTCGATCTCGCGTGCCTCGGGCGTGTAGTACACCTGCTGTGAGATCGGGCCTTCGAGGCCCGCCAGCTGAGCTTCGTAGACGGTCTTCGTCAGCTGCCAGGCACTGAAGTTCGAGACTCCCCAATACCGGATCTTCCCGGCCCGGATCATCTCGTTGACGGTGGCGATGGTTTCCGTGATCGGCGTCTGCCCATCCCATTGGTGGATGTAGAGCAGATCGAGATGATCGGTTCGCAGACGTTGCAGACTGTCCTCGACTGCTCGCGTCAGATGCTGTCTGCTTGCCCCGGAATCGTTCGGGCCCTCTCCGGTGGGCATCCGCGCCTTGGAGGTAAGGATGATTTCATCGCGTTTTTCGCCCATGATCTCGCCGAGGACTCTTTCCGCGTCCCCAGCCGAGTAGAGGTTGGCTGTATCGAGGAAGTTCACTCCACGGTCCAGAGCCTCGCGGAACTGGCGTCGAGCATCATCTCCGCAGACGCCTGCGATCCTCTCGAATCCGCCACCGGATCCGAACGGAATAGTACCCAGGGCGAGCCGTGACACATACAGGCCAGAATTGCCGAGCCTCGTGTAGTCCATTGGGAGTTCCTCCTCGTCATGTCATTGGGTGACCACGAATGCGGACTGTGGCCTCACGATTCCAGAACGATGAGGGGCTTCGCTACCCCTCCCCTCATTTCAGTGACCGGGATACAATTCGGGCTTGTCTCTATTCTCGCCGCCACCCACTGCGGCCACCCCGCTCGAGGGAATGATGCTGAATGATTCGTCGCTGCGATCGGTGCCGATATCGGTCGAGTGGTCCATGGCGTAGGTGAACAGTGTCGTCGCACGACCACTGATGTCCCCTGTGAAGCGCTTGTCCATCCTCGCGGGACCGACCGGCGTCCCGGTCATCGGGCCCCAGCTGATTGCAGGTCGACGGGGGTAAATGATTCCACGGCCTGCCACAGCCTCGAGTATCGTCAGAGAGCTGTTGGACGAAAAGGAGCACCATGGGCAGATCACGAAGACACAAGGCCGAGCGACCGTCACTGCGCAAGCGGTCGGCGGTGTCGAATACGACAGCCCCCGAGGAACCAATGCTCTTGAGCCGCCGGATCATCGACAGCGAGCCACGGGAGATGAGCGTGGCCCTGTCTTTCGCAGAGGCGCTGTCTGCACATGATCTGGAAGACTCCGGATCCTCCGTTCCCGGTTCGATCACGCAGGTCGTTATCCCCAGGCCCGCTACCGAGCTGCTCGAGGAGGTCACCTCAGCATGGGATCTGCACCCGGTCCTCGTCGATGACCTCTTCCACGCGAACCAGCGGGCCAAAGTTGAACGCTACGATGATGTGCTCTTCGTCGTCCTCAAATCAGCGGTATATATCGACGCGAAAGAAGAAGTCGAGTTCAACGAATTCCACCTGCTCATGAAAGACGACGCGCTCGTCATCATCTGCCACGGTAACCGCTTCATCGACGGCACGCCCATCCCTGCGGACACCCGTGGAGTCCAGGAGTATTTCACGAACGAGAAACGCAGCTGGACGAAGGACCGTGAACTTCTCGCGCTCGGCCCCGAGGCCCTCATCTATCGTCTGCTCGACACTGCAGTCGATGGGTACTTTCCTGTCCTCGACGGACTCCAGGATGACAAGGACGGCATCGAGAGGCAGGTCTTCAGCGGGGACACCGCCGCTGCCGAACGTATCTATCTCCTCAGCCAAGAGGTCATCGATGTCCTGCACAACTCCACTCACCTCAATCGATTGACGCAGGCATTGGGGAACGGGGCGGCCAAATACGCGATTCCCGACGACCTACGCGCCTACCTCGATGACGTCACCGACCACCTCACGCGAGTCCTCGCCGAAGCCGGAGAACTGCGCGAATCCCTGTCACAGATCCTCAACGTCAACTCCACCCTCGTCGCGCAGCGTCAGAACGAGGATATGAAGAAGATCTCCGGGTGGGCGGCGATCCTCTTCGCGCCCACTCTCGTCGGAGCGATCTATGGCATGAACTTCGACGATATGCCTGAACTCCATTGGGCATTCGGCTACCCGATGGCGCTGGGACTCATGCTCGGACTGGGTGTTGTGCTCTACGTCGTCTTCCGCGTCAAGAAGTGGATGTGAGATCCGTTCGGACTAGGCGGCCGCTGAAGTTCCCGTGCTTGGTCGAATAGAGATGCACCTTGTCTGAAGATTTGATAGCGGAGTCTTCGACACAGGCTATCCGCACTCGTTCAAACCCTCTCTCGAATACGAGGTCAAGGGAGAAGTCAACGTATTCTTCGGTGATGTACTCGAAACGAGACAAAGGAATCTCCGCCGTCACCAGGTCTCCACTCCGGCGAGCTTCGACTCGCCCATAGAAGGTGCCAGTCCGCGTCTTCCAGGAGACGAACGTCTGACTGGGCGTGCTCTCCCTCAGGTCAGAGACTCTCAGAGTGATGGCAATTCCGTTGGCAGTCACTTCGGCAGATTGGGCCTCGGCGCGCGCGTCCTCGGCTCGGACGATCGGAGCAAACGACTGTGTGGCCAGTGCCTCTCCCCACCGTCGAATGATGGGACGTTCGAAGAAGTCTGCTGCCCGGGATACGGCATTTCGGCGCATCGCCGAAACCTCGTCTTCGGACAGAGAAAGGAATGTCGAGATCGCGTCGGCCAGTCCGTCGACGTCGCCCGGGGCGACGAGAAATCCATTGACACCGTGCTCGATGATGTCTGCCGGACCAAAGTCCACCGCGTAACAGATAGGAATACAGCCTGCCGACATGCTCTCCAGCACCACCAGCCCTTGCCCCTCGTATCGACTGGTCAAGAGGCTGAACGAGCTGGTGAGGAAGTTTGATTTCGCACCTTCAACGTGGCCGTGCAATAGGACTAGGTCGACTGCGTTCTTGCTCTGGATAAGCTCGCTGAGCATCGGCCTGTCCTCGCCGTCGCCGAATATGTCGAGCGTTACTTGCCGTCCACGGGCTGCGACGTCTGCAACAGCAACGATCGCGTCTTCCACGCGTTTCTGAGGAGCCAGACGAGCGATCATGGAGCCCTTGTGGCGGGCCCGCGGTCGGCACGGATCTCCGTGCAGGTCGTCCGTCAGGTTCGACACCGTTGTGAGTTTTCCCGCCGACAGGTCCAACCCTTCCATTGCGACTCTCTGCGAATCGGTGAGCGTGGTCGCCAAGTCGAACCCGTCCAGGTGACGTAGAGAGCCGAATCTGTCCTCAGCTAGTGCTCCCGTGAGCTCATCATCCGCGTCAGCAAGAAAGTGATTGTGGTTGACCATACAAAGAATCACATTGTCGCGCCGATATTCGTGGATGAAATTGCCGACGAAGGCCGAGTCGCAGATGAGATAAGCAGGCTTTTCTCCGATGACGACATCGAGCCACGCCTGATAGAACTCACGAGCCGAGACCCATTGGGCAATCACCTTCTGGTCACGGTCGAACAGTGTGATCCGGCGCCCGCCTCGGCGACCGAATTTCTTCATGTCCTGACGATCGGTGACAAGCAGATGCCCGCGATCGTGATATCGGTCAGCCTGGAGTAGTCGGTTGCCGGAGTCCTTCCTCAGCTCAGTCCATTCCTGACCAGTCCGTTTGATGGCGTCATCGGCTGCTGTTGGATCGGGATCGACCGTGCCGACCATTCGACGCAGCTTCCTGTCCGGCCACGAGGTGAGGTCCTGCCAAAGATTGCGGACCTTCACCTTGCGGTCGATGGTCCCCGCTTCGCGGAGCTCACGCTCCCGATCCAGACCTTTCATCTCCGGGCTCAGAGTCAGAATCTCAACGCGCCGGTTGTCGAGCCGGGCGAACGCAGAGCTACGTTCCAGCGCAACCGTGGTCATGCCGCCGTAGTCATAGCCGATCCCCCAGGTCAGAGTGAAGTAACTGCCTTCGGGCAGGAGGCCGCGATGAGGGAATCGGTTGGGATGGTGGCGCCTTGGGGATGTTTCGGGGATGCTGTTCACTACAGAAATATAAGTCGAACGCACCAGCGGCCACCGTCGACACACCACAACCGAAAAGTGATGCGCATTTCACGAGGGACCTTTACGGATTCGGACGCACACGACGGTTCATTGCGCAGCCGGCCGATCGAAGAACAGTCGGCGTTCCCTGACGAGGATGATCGCGGAGAGGATGAGCATCAGGCCGGTCTGGATGATCTTCGAATCCGGGTCGGTCATGAAGATCTCCGCCGACATATTCGCCGAGGCGTGGAAGACCACCGGGACCAAGATGCTGCGCCCGCACCGGTAATACAACCACTTCATCACGAGGACGAACGCGATCATCGAGATCGGGAAGTTCAAGGTCTGCAGCACACCCGATTCGACGACCTCGTTCTGGTATAGCCGTCGATGAACGACAGCGGCACATGCCACAGGGCCCAGATGAGGGTGAAGAGTATCGATGCCGAGAACATTCGCATCTTCCGCACCAAGGTATCAGTGCCGTAGCTGTGCCATGCGAGCTCTTCGATCACTGCCGCCCCGATGAGAGTCACCCAAACCGGCAACAGTCCGGTCGAGAATGTGAACCCGCCCCGCAGCTTGAACTGCCCCGGGTCGTATCCGAAGAACAGTGAGAGCCCCTGAGCCGCCATCAAGGTGACAGGCACCAGGAAAACTGCCGCCACGAGGAACGCACTACACGAAATCAGCAGAGAGGAAAGATTCAACGAGGGCTACACAGTGTTGAAAAAGACCGACCGCAACTTTCAGAAACGTTCACGAAGTGGAACTCTCAACGCAACCATCGCACAATCATATGAAGAGAGTGGATGGTTATAAACGAATACGGATACAGACGCGGATACAGCGGATACCAGACCTACAAAGAAGCAGACACCGCCGCACAATCAGAAATATTACGAAATATAGAACCCAACAACCAGGAGACAGATGCCAGAACCACCACAACGCACAACTGAACACCACTGACAATGACCCTCTCTCACCGGAGGGTCATTTCTCGTCGACAGCCACCATCCAGAACCTATGAAACAGTATTGTCAACCCAGACCGCCAGAGCTACAGTAGTGAAGAATCTCTACGAGCAGGAGCACTTCGTGCCACGTATTACCCCTCACCCTATCCCGAAGGGTCAATCGGTGAAGAAGTATAACTACTGGACATACAGCGGCAGACCATTAGTTGTCGACGGTTATCAGGACTTCGGGTTATTGACGTTTCTCGTTTCCCCCACTGATTATCTGGACAATTACCAAGATACCGGATTCGATCTTCGAGAATTCATTCAGGAAAAAATGGGAACGAGTAGAGTGGGTTATTATTACTCATGGCTCCGCGCCAGCGAACCTAAGGCGGAAGAAGTCGCCGAACAACTCGCCATGATGGCGAATGATCATATAACAGAAAGATATTTCACCGGACCCTATGAAATACGGACTTCAGATCACTTCTCTCTCCCGAAAAATTATAATCCAGACCCGCGCCCTCGGAAATTTTTCCAACTGAAATACTCGAGAGCTCCACTAACGGCTACTGTCAGATGGACAGGCGATTACACCGGAGTGAAACACTATGACGTTATGGAGCTGTGGGAGATTGAACGGATCGACGTATAACCAACAGCCGAATAAAAAACCCCTTTATGAATTATTACGGAACAGAAGGGGTTTCTATATGCCCGAAAATGCTCTCAATTAATCAGCACCCAACATGACCAGTAATTGCCGAATATTCTCGAAACATTACAGCACAACATTCGTGAGCAATTCGAAAAAGCTCTACATGACTCTACAACGCGATAAAAATTGAGAAATGAATAACCATCCGGTTTCATATGTTAACGGCCAATAGGCGGCGTTCTGTTCGTCTCGGGACTATATGCGGCTCATCGATCGGAGCGAGTCGCATTTTTGGGTCTTTAAGAGCAGCGCAGTAGCGGCAAAGTAGTTCAGAAAATCGGCTGTGCCCTTGCCGAGAAACGGCCACCGTGCAGTACTCGACCACGCCAATCGACGGGCGATATCGGCTCGCAGCGTCGGCCGGCGCCAGAAAAAGGCGACGACCACAGAAAGAGGCGCAAACAGCCTCGCCAACGACAGCACCATCGTGCCGATGAGAACGGCTCGACTCTGCTCCGGAAGATGACTGAGATAAGCCGCGGCGCGCCAGAACGCCCAGGGCAGCGCGGTCGCCCACACATAGAACGCAACCGGACGATCGTATTCGCGCAGAACCGCTTCATCCTGGCGCCCCCTCTTGCTGTCAGGGCGCATCGGAACGCTGCCGAGAGCGGGGTCGGTGACCATAGCGCAAAGAGTAGAGCTCGGGCCCGACCCGGCACCAGGGATGCTCGTGACTCAGCGCAATGCCTGCGAAACCGGGCATACGGCAGTGCACGGCCACCTCGGCGAGGGACCGCCAACCCATTTCCTGCCTGTTCGCCTGCCCTGCCGGTGACGTTCACGGCGCCTTTGCCGCAAGATCACCTGCCGTCGTTAGCGTCACCAGCGTGAATACTGAAGAAGCGACATCCACACGCACCCGTCCGTTCACGATTCTCGCCACTGCAGTTCTCGCGGCCTCGGCCACTTTCGGCGCCGGCCTCGCCCCCGCGGCAGCCGCCGGGCTCGGCTCCGCCGGCGACGCACCGGGACTCGGTTCCCCCAGCGGTTTCACCGCCCCGGACAAGGTCGATGACATCGAATTCCCGACCACGATCTCCCACCGAGGCGGCGCCGACGTCTATCCGGAAGAATCCATGGAAGGATTCACCGCCTCGGCGAAGGACGGATTCCTCCCCGAGATGGACATCCAGTTCCTCGAAGACGGCACCCCCGTCCTCATCCACGACGACACCGCCGACCGCACCCTCAACGGCGCGACCGGACCCATCCGGGACCTCAGCCGCGAGGAATGGGACGCGGCCACGATCAAGCACCCGACCGGCGGAGAAGAAGCCGCCACCGTTACCCTCGACGAACTCCTCGACGAGATGGGCGGCGAGGTCGTCATGGTGCCCGAGATCAAGCCGGGGGCCACCCCCGAGGAGGTCGACCGAGTCCTCGACGAGTTCGACGACCGCGGTCTGAAGGACTCCCTCGTCGTCCAGTCCTTCGACTTCGAGGCGGCGAAGACGATCGCCGACCGCGGCTACACTTCGCTCTACCTCATGGGCTCGACCATGCCGAAGGAATCACCGGCCGAGATCAAGGACGCCGGCATCGAATGGGTGGGTCCGAGCAAGAACCTGCCGACGAACAAGATGCGCGAACTCGATAAGGCCGGCTTCCACGTCGCCCCGTACACGCTGGCGACCGCGAAGGACGGGCACCGCCTGCCGGGCTTCATCGACGGCTACTTCACCGACGACGCCTGGACGGACTGACTTTCTCGCGTCGATGAACAGTCAGCGGGGTCCCGGTGATGGTCGGAAAATCGTCGCCGCGAGTGCCGGCGAGGTTCAGTAGACTGCATGGATGGAGCCACTCGAACGCGGCGCACCGATCCCGGACCCGCTGACACCCTATCTCGAGATCGACCGCTCCCAGCCGCGGCACGAATGCTGGGTCACCGGTCACATGGTCGCCGGCCTCGACGGCACGGCGGCTATTCACGGCCGCGTCGGTGCTCTATCGACAGAACCCGATCAGGACCTCTTCCGACGGATGCGGCAGATCGCCGATGTCGTCATGGTCGGCGCGCAGACGGTCCGCAGCGAAGGCTACGCTCCGATGCGGCTGAGCGAGTCCGCCAGAGCGCAGCGTCGAACTCGGGGACAGTCCGAGATGCCGCCGGTGGCGGTCGTCAGTCGCAGCCTCGACCTCGACTGGTCCTCTCAGGTCTTCGCCGCAGCCCCTGAGCACGCGCGGACCATCGTCATCACGTGCGCAATGGCCGATCCGGAGCGGCTGGCAGCCGCCGAACAGGCGGCCACGGTCATCATCGCCGGTGAGGACCGTGTCGAACCGGCGAAGGCTCTGCAGGCTCTCGCCGGTCTCGGCTACCAGGTCGTCCTCTGCGAAGGCGGACCCCGGTGGCTTGGGGAGCTCGTCGCCGCAGACCGCCTCGACGAGCTGTGCCTGTCGATCTCACCGATGATGGGCGGCGACCCACTGCCCGTCAGCGTGGCCCCGTCAGGTGCCGGCATCGCTCAGTTCTCGCTGAAGTCGACGATGGTCGCCGATGACACCCTTTTCCTCCGATACGAACCGAAGCCGACGGTGGAGGGACGATCATGAGTGCCCCCGGGCTCGACGACCTCATGGGGTCGGTCGATTCCCCGCTCATCGTCGTCACCACCTCGGCGGAGGGTGAACGGGCCGGCTGTCTGGTCGGTTTCCATTCGCAGGCGAGCATCGATCCGGAGCACTACTGCTTCTGGCTGTCGAAAGCCAACCACACCTACCGGGTGGCGCTGCGTTCGGACCATTTCGCAGTCCATTTCCCCACCACCGGGGACAGTGAGCTGGCCCGGCTTTTCGGGTCGCGCTCCGGATCGGAGACGGACAAGTTCGCCGGTCTTGACTTCACCGTCACCGAGGATGGGGTGCCGCTGCTCGCGGACCTGCCGAACCGCCTCATCGTCGAACGCATCACGATGCTCGACGACGGAGGCGATCACGTCTGCCTCACAGCCCGTGTGCTTGCGACCGAGACGAAGGGCGGCTTCGCATCGCTGCGCCCTTCACAACTGGGAGACCTCAGCCCCGGACACAGCGCCGAGGAACGGGCGATCCGCCCGTAAGCCGAGTGCCGAACAGACCCCCTTGTGACCGGGGGGAACATCGGTACTGTTGAGCCTATGACGACAACGGCAGAGCTCATTCAGAGTCGATGGCATGCCGAAAGTGCGTAACCCGCATCGCAATGCCATCGACCGGGTGGTCGTGGCCTTCCTCGCGGCTCTGCTCCTCGGCACAGGCCTGCTGATGCTGCCCGCCGCGACCTCCACGCCGGGCGGCATCTCAGTGCTGTCTGCGCTCTTCACCGCCACTTCCGCGATCAGCGTCACGGGCCTGGAGGTGCTCTCGACCGGCAGCGACTACACCTTCTTCGGCCAGGCCGTGATCCTCGGCCTCATCCAGATCGGCGGTCTCGGCGTCCTGCTGCTCACGACTCTTCTGGCCATGCTCGTCGCGGGAAAGGCCGGTCTCCGGCTTCGGGAGTCGGCCGCTGCCGAGGCCAAGAGCTCCGCTATCGGAGGTGTCCGCCCCATGGTGCTGCGGATCGTCGGCCTCACCATCGCCACCGAGGCCGTCGTTGCAACGATGCTGTTCCTGCGCTTCGCCTTCCACTACAGCGAAGAAGCCGGCGACGCCGCGTGGGACGCGGTCTTCCATGCAGTCTCGGCTTTCAACAACGCCGGCTTCGGACTCAGATCCGACAGTCTCGCCGGCTACGCCACCGATCCCTTCGTCTGCGCACCCGTGGCAGCGGCGATCATCCTCGGCGGACTCGGCTATCCGGTGTTCATCGAGATCGTCCGACGATACAGGACTCCGCTGGCGTGGAGCATGACGACGCGTGCGGTAGTCGTCGCCACTCCGATTCTTCTTTTCGCCGGCACGGTGTTTATCGCCGCAGTCGAATGGAACAATCCCGGCACACTGGGACGATTCGACTGGTGGGACAAACTGCAGGTGGCCGCATTCCAATCGACGACCACGCGCACCGCCGGCTTCAGCACCGTCGATTTCGCGCAGCTGCACCCCGCCACCTGGTTCGTGATGGACATCCTCATGTTCGTCGGCGGAGGCCCGGCGGGGACCGCAGGCGGGGTGAAGATCACCACTGTTCTCGTGCTGCTGGCGATGACCTGGGCCGAGATCTCCGGAGGCACGGCGTCGAACCTCTTCGGCTCCCGCGTGGCACGATCAGCGTACCGACAGGCAGCGACGGTCATCGTTCTGGCTCTCGCGCTCATCGCCACGGCCACCATCGTCCTCATGCTCGACGACCCGAGGCCCGGCCTCGATCGACTCCTCTTCGAGGTCATCTCCGGCTTCGCCAATGTCGGCCTGTCGACCGGCATCACCGCCGGCCTGCCCGGAACGAGTCAAGCCGTCCTCATCGCAGTGATGATCCTCGGACGGCTGGGCCCGGTCACCGTCGCTTCCGCACTGGCGCTGCGGGCACGTGCCATCCGCTACGAACTTCCGGTCGAACGGCCGCTCATCGGCTGAACCGCCCGACCGGCATCGCTGCCTCCCAGGCAGCACTCACGCACTTAAGGAAAGGAGACCGGAGATGAAGAGCAGAAAGTGGCGCACGCGCCCCGCGGCGTTCTTCTTGGGCAACCCCCACCCGCTGGCCAAGAACGGGGCAGTGGCCGTCATCGGGCTGGGTCGCTTCGGCGGATCACTGGCCACAGAACTGGCCGCCTACGGGGTCGACGTCATCGGCATCGACATCGACGAGGCGGTCGTGGCCCAATATTCTGACAAACTGGCCTTCGTCTCCCGCACGGATGCGACGGATGAGACCGTGCTGCGCCAGCTCGGCATCGAGGAGGTCAGTCGAGTAGTGATCGCCATCGGCAACGAACTCGAAGCCGGCATCCTCGTCGCCTCGAAGGTCCTCAAAATCGGGAATCAGCATATCTGGGCCAAGGCCGTCAGCCAGACTCATGCGGACATCCTCGGACAGTTGGGGATCGAGAATGTGATCCGTCCGGAGAACGACATGGGGCGCCGGACCGCGCATCTCATCCGCGGACACATGTCCGATTTCATGCCCGTCAGCGAAGATTTCGTGCTGGCCCGCACCGCCCCGCCGGTGCGCATCTCGGATTCACCGCTGGCGTCATTCGACATCAGACGAGAGTACGGGATCAGTGTCGTCGCGTTCAGACGTGACGGTGAGGACAGCTGGAACATCGCTGATCAGGATGTCACTCTCTACGCCAACGACGAGATCCTCGTCGCGGGAGCTCCCCGCGAGGTGGAGGACTTCAGCACCCTCGACGAAGAGGACGACGACGAGGGCTGAAGTCCTCAGCCGGGCTCAGACCGCGACGACCTCGACGGGGATGTTGCCGCGGGTGGCCTTCGAATAGGGGCAGAGCTCATGAGTGCGGTCGACGAGCTTCTGCGCGGTCTCGCGGTCGACATCAGGAATGCTGACCTCGAGTTTCACGGACAGCCCGAAGCTCTCACCCTCCTTGCCGATCCCGACCTGCGAGTTGACGACGGACTTCGAGGTGTCGACGCCCTGTTCCTTGCCCGCCAGACCGAGAGCGCCTTGGAAGCAGGCACCGTAGCCGACGGCGAAGAGCTGCTCGGGGTTGGTCCCGCCGCCCGGTCCGCCCTGTTCCTTGGGCGTGCGCAGGTCGACGTCGACCATTCCGTCGTCGGTCGAACCGTGTCCGTCCCGGCCGCCGGTGATCTCCGCACGAGCCGTGTAGGCGATGTTCTCCGGTGTGTTCATTGTCTTCTCCTCACAGATGACGTCACAGGTCCCCCGAGACTAACGCAGTTGCCGCGTTCCCGTAAGGGGGCGCAGAAGCCCTGGTCGCAGTGCTAACCTGCCGGCCTGAAGCCGTTGAGACACCATGGAACAGACGACCGCAGACGGGAGGACAGACGCCGTGAGCGAATCCGATGAGAAGATCCCCACACCCGACGGCATCGACATCAAGACGATGCCGCCCGGAGACAGACGCACACTCAGACGAGCCATCAGCGGATCCGCACTGGGCAACGCCGTCGAATGGTTCGACTACGGCGTCTACTCATACGTCTCGGTCTACATCGCCAACGCATTCTTCCCCGGCCAGTGGGGTGTGGCGCTCACTTTTGCCTTCCTCGCTCTCTCCTTCGTCTTCCGGCCCTTGGGCGGCTTCGTCCTCGGTCCCCTGGGCGACAAGGTAGGGCGCCAACACATCATGGTCCTCACCATCATCATGATGACCATCCCGACGACGCTGATCGGCATCCTGCCGACGTATGCCACCCTCGGTGCGTTCGCTCCCGTGCTCCTGCTGCTGTGCCGGATGGTCCAGGGCTTCTCCACAGGTGGAGAATACGGTGGCGCTGCTGTCTACATGGCAGAGTCGGCACCGGACAAGCGCCGAGGCTTCTGCGGGTCGTTCCTCGAGCTCGGCACTCTGGCCGGAACCGCCTCGGCGGCCCTGGTCTGCACCATTCTGCTCGTCCTCGTCGGCAGCGACGGCATGGACGCCGGCTGGTGGCGGCTGCCGTTCCTGCTCACACTCCCGCTCGGCGGCATCGCCCTATGGCTGCGGATGAAACTCGATGAGCCCGAAGCCTTCTCCGCGGCGACGAGCCGGCAGCAGACGACGAAGAAGCCCTTCCGAGCTCTCTTCCGCGGTTACTCGAAGCAGATCACCATGCTCATGGCCTTCGTGGTCCTGCTCAACATCGGCCAGTACATGGTGCTCACCTACATGCCCACCTATCTCAGCAGCACCTTGGGCCATTCAGAGGTCGAGAGCAACTTCACGCTCGTCATTCTGCTGGCGGCGATGATGGTCGTCATCACTCCCCTGGGACGGCTGACCGATTCGATCGGGCGCAAACCGGTCCTCTACACCTCGGCGATCGGCTTCATCGTCCTCTCCGTGCCGGCGTTCCTGCTCATGCGCGCCGAGGGCGGCGGCCTGCAGATCCTGGGATTGGGCATCATCGCCCTGCTGCAGGTCATGCTCCAATCGTGCGTCTCGGCGACCCTGCCGGCGATCTTCCCCACACAAGTGCGCTTCTCCGGATTCGCCATCGGCTACAACATCTCCACCGCGATCTTCGGCGGCACGACCGCGGCGGTGAACACCTTCGTCATCCAGAAGACCGGCTTCGAGCTGTTCCCCGCCGTCTACCTCGTCGCCGCCGGTGTCATCGGACTCATCGGCATCCACTTCTTCAATGAGACAGCCGGTCGGCCCATCGACGGCACGACTCCACCCGGTTCCGAGGACGAAGAGCTCGCGGAGATGGGCTACGACCTCATCGGCTTCAACGACAACGGCGACGACGACACCGAGGACGCGCAGCCTTCGCGCTGATGTTCTTCCTATTCACTTCCCAAGTGCTCCCCAGGGGCCGACGACGGAGTGAAGACGGCGGAGTCGCCTCGGTGCCAGCGGGAGGCTCGCTGCCGGGAACGTTCCGTTCGGTCTGAGCACAGCATTCGGCGGTTCTATCCGACAAGGAACGTGAACTGATACCGTGGCTCGGCGTGATCCACGAAACCACGCATGCGAACTCGGCCACCGATCGAACGCAGCCATCGAATCCGAAAGACCGCATCGTCTCGATCGACGTCATCCGCGGCATCGCCATCGCCGGCATTCTGCTCATCAATCTAGGCTATTTCCTGTCGCAGGCCGGGCAGACGGAGGATCCCGTCGGAACAGACGCGGTGATCTGGCAGGTCGTCGACGACGTCGCCCTGGGCAAGTTCCATTTCATCTTCGCCTTCCTCTTCGGCACCGGCGTGCACATCTTCCTGAGCAGGTTGCGCGCGAAGCATCGTTCGACTTGGGTCTACGTCCGACGGATGATCATCCTCATCGCAGCCGGCATCCTCAACTCAGCCCTCGGAGGAATCGATGTGCTCGCCTCCTACGGCGTCCTCGCGCTCCTGCTTCTGCCGCTGACTCGACTGCCGCGCTGGGCCTTCGTGATTCTCGGCGTCGCGGCGGCGACAGTCCCCGACGTGCTGCAGCTGGCGTCGAGCCTCGGCGATCTCGACCCGCCGTCGCTGCTCTTTCCCGTCCTGTCGTACGTCCGGACTCTGGGACACATGATGCTGGGGCTCTGGCTGACCGGTCTCGGTCTGTACTCCGCAGCGACTCGGATCCCGGTCACGGGATTCTTCGTCCTCAGCCTCCTCGGCTCGGTGCCGATCTGGATCTGGACCACCGCTGCCGGGACCGGATCGACCGAGGCTCACGAGATCGCCTTCCGCACCGCCTTGGTTCCCGGTCTCATGTACATCACCGGTCTCATCCTTCTGCTGCGCACCCGACTCGGCCGAAAGAGCCTGTCCTTTCTGCGTCTGTACGGTCGGATGGCGTTCTCGAACTATCTGGGACAGACCGTGATCTGCATGCTCGTCCTCCCGCTCCTGACCGCTCACGGGCATGTCTCCGCGGCTGCCGGGCTCATCGCCTGGGCCGTCATCATCATCGCCCAGTGCGCCTTCTCAACGGTGTGGCTGCGCTTTTTCCGCTACGGCCCCCTGGAATGGCTGTGGCGCTGCGGCACCTATTGGGAGCTCACACCGCTCCGATACGCCGCCGAAACTCGGTCGGAATCCGCCTCGCAGAGCTGATCGGTCTCAGGCGACCGTCCGCCTTCCGATGGAAGCTCAGACCCGCACATCCTCTGAGTCGATGTCGGCGCGCAGGCCGCGCCAGACCGGGTGCCGCAGGCGCCCGGCCTCGGTCAGGCCCGAGAACCGGACCTCCCCGACGAGGTCGGGTCGCACCCAGTGGGCATCTCGCGACTCAGCAGCCGGCACCGTGAGCGCCGGAGTCTTCCGAGACCGGCGATCGAGACTGGAGCGCAGACTTCGCAGGGCCGCCTCGTCGAACCCGGTGCCCACGCGGCCGAGGTAGTGGAGCCCGTCGTCGTCATGGGCGGCGACCAGCAGTGAGGCGAAGCTGTCCGAGCGTTCGCCTTCGCCGGTCCGCCAGCCGACAATGATGACATCGCGCGTCGAGGCGTGCTTGAGCTTGGCCCAGGTGCGGGTGCGTTTACCGGGGAGATAGACGCTGTCGGTCCGCTTCGCCATCACCCCTTCGAGTCGAAGCTTCCGGCTGGACTCGAAGGCGGCGTCGACGCTTCCTTCGAAGGCGTCGGGAACATGGATGTGCTCGCTCTCGGCGACGAGTTCGAACAGCCGTTCGCGCCGTTCCGTATAGGGGACGCGCAGTAACGAGGTCCCGTCGGCGTGGAGGATGTCGAAGAGCATGAGGTACACGGGGGTGCGTCGCCGCTCCTGTTCGACGTCGCGCTCTCGGGTCAGTCCCATCCTGCGTTGGAGTCTCCCGAAATCCGGTCTGCTGCCCTGCCCGAGGGCGACGATCTCCCCGTCGAGGACGCAGTCGACATCGACACAGTCGGTCAGTTCTCGAAGCTCCGGATAAGTGCTCGTCATGTCACGGCCGTTGCGGCTGGTCAGCTCGATGCTGCCGCTGCGGTCCCCGTCACCCGGCTGCACCCTCGCCAGGGCACGGATGCCGTCCCACTTCATCTCGAAAGCCCAGTCCTCGGCTCCCCTGCGCACGGAATCGATGTCTCCGATGCTCGCGAGCATCGGAGACAGATCTGCCGGCAGAGCCTCCTTCTTCGAATTCTTCGAGGCTCGCTTGCTCGAGGAACGAGCAGTCGGCGTACCCTTCTTCGAGGAATGGTCCGCCGCCGACTGCTTCTTCGGCTGGTCCTCCATGAGGTGGATCATCCAGTTCTTCTCCGGGTCCTTGTTCGGACCGTGGCCCCCGGTGTTGAACAGGGCGAACCGCCGCACTCCCCCGAGGCCGCCGTCCTCACGCCCGTGGAGGACCGCGATGATCTCCTTGCCCTCCTGCCACTTCTCGATGTCGCAGCTTCCGGAGTCCCAGATCTCCACGTCGCCGGCCCCGTACTCCCCTTTCGGGATCGTGCCTTCGAAGCTGCCGTATTCGAGGGGATGGTCCTCGGTCTGAACCGCCAGGTGGTTCTTCCCCGGGTCCGTCGGCGGCCCCTTCGGCAGGGCCCAGGAGACCAGCACACCGTCGTGTTCGAGTCGGAAGTCCCAGTGGAGGCTCCTCGCATGGTGTTCCTGGATGAC
This sequence comes from Brevibacterium sp. MGP-B1, assembly GCF_057766545.1. Classification (NCBI taxonomy): domain Bacteria; kingdom Bacillati; phylum Actinomycetota; class Actinomycetes; order Micrococcales; family Brevibacteriaceae; genus Brevibacterium; species Brevibacterium sp. MGP-B1. Next base: position 2,409,271 of record NZ_CM173407.1, read on the forward strand.
GAAGGTCAGTTCGTCCCCGCTCGCTCCCTGTTTCGCTGGCACAGGTTCGCTCGTGCGTTTCGGATCCCGTTTGGACCGGTAGACCTCCAGTCGGTCGCGAACGACCTCCGGGGCCTCGTCCGACATCGGGTCGGATTGGGACTCCGAACCGGCTCCGGGCTCCGGCGCCGAGGCGGTTCCTCCGACCGCCTCGGCGAGGGGTTCGAGAAGATCCCCGAGGTCGTCCACGCGGTCGAGGACCTCCTCGAAACGCACCTGCTCGACCGCGGCCGGATCATCGAACTCGTCCCAGCTGCGGGGAGCGGCGACCATGGGGGTGAAGCGTCCGCGCAGCGAATACGGGGCGACCGTGGTCTTCGCCGCTGAGTTCTGCGACCAATCGATGAGCACCTTGTTCTCCCGCAGCGTCTTCTTCATCGCCGAGACGATGAGATCTTTGTGGTCGGCCTCCAGACTGCGGGCGAGCTCATGGGCGACATCGGAGACCTGCTGCGAGCTCACCGACCCGTCCAGCGGTGCATAGAGGTGGACGCCTTTGGAACCGCTGGTCACCGGGTATGCGTCGAGGCCCATGCCCTCGAGCAGTTCGCGGACGAGCTGAGCCACCTCGATGCAGTCGGCCAATTCGCGTCCCGGGCCCGGGTCGAGGTCGAAGACCATCCGGTCGGGGTATCTGCTTTCGGAATCGATCGTGCCGGGATCCTTCGCCCCGGCCCTCACCGTCCACTGGGGCACATGGATCTCGAGCGCGGCCATCTGCGTGAGGTACGTCAGCGTCGCGAGATCGTTGACCAAGGGGTAGCGTTTGGTGCCGGTGCTGTGTCGGATCGCCCGCGAGCGGATCCAGGACGGGGCGGATTCGGGCAGGTTCTTCTCGAAGAACACATCCCCGGGGTCATCGGGAGTGCCGACCCCGTCGACCCAGCGTTTGCGTGTGGCGATCCGGTCCCGAGCATGACGGATGAGATGCGGCGCGATCGTGGCGCAGTAGTCGAGGATCTCACCCTTGGTCGTCTCGGTCTCCGGATAGAGGACCTTGTCCAGATTGCTCAATGTCAGCCGATGGCCCTCGACCGTGACCTTCTGCTCGTGACGTGCCATTGGGCACCTCCTCCTGTGCACCGTTCGGGCTGATACCCAAGATCGTCCTTTCACGGTAGTCGGAGACTGCCGTGGGCAACAGGGGGTGCGAGGTCGCCCGAACATCACCGCTGTGGGAGTCCGGCCGCCGCGATGATGAAAGCTGACCCCTCTTGTCGGGGTGTCCGAACGGGGTTAGATTGGCCGGACGTCGACAACGCTGTCTGGAGGGCCCTCATGGGACACTCGCTGCACCTCACCGTCGACGGCCAGGAGCACACCCTGGTCGTGGATTCCCGAACCACCCTTCTCGATGCCCTGCGGGACAGGCTGGGGGTGATGTCTGCGAAGAAGGGCTGCGACCACGGCCAATGCGGGGCCTGCACCGTCCTCGTCGACGGCCGTCGGCTCAACTCCTGCCTCGCGCTCGCGCTCACCCACGACGGTGCCGAGGTCACGACCGCCGACGGTCTGGCTCCCGAAGGCGAACTCTCAACCCTGCATCGGGCGTTCCTCGCCCTCGACGCGTTCCAGTGCGGGTACTGCACCCCGGGGCAGGTGTGCTCGGCCGCCGGCATGCTGGCCGAGGCCGCCGACGACGCTCCGAGCGTGGTCACCGAGGACCTCGAAGGGCCCGTGGAGCTGTCCGAGGAGGAGATCCGCGAGCGGATGAGCGGCAACCTCTGTCGCTGCGGAGCCTACGTCAACATCGTCGCGGCCGTGAGCCGAGCCGCAGAGGAGTCACGATGAACCCCTTCGACTTCGAACGCGCAACCGACACCGCCGGTGCCGTGGCCAGTGTCGCCGTCAGACCCGATGCTGTATTTCTCGCCGGGGGAACCAACCTCGTCGACCATCTCAAGCTCGGGGTCGCGGAGCCCGCCCTGGTCGTCGACATCAATCGCCTCGATCTCACCGACATCGATGAGCTGGCGGACGGGGGCCTGCGGATCGGTGCGATGGTGCGCAACAGCGATGCCGCCGCCGATCCGCGCATCCGCCGCGACTACCCGATGCTCTCACGCGCCCTGCTCTCCGGCGCCTCCGGTCAGCTGCGCAACGCGGCCACGATGGGCGGCAACCTGCTGCAGCGCACCCGGTGCGTGTACTTCCAGGACACGACGACCCCCTGCAACAAACGCGAACCCGGCTCCGGCTGCTCAGCCATCGGCGGCTACACCCGCTACCACGCCATCCTCGGCGCCTCACCGGACTGCGTAGCGACCCACCCTTCCGACATGGCGGTCGCCCTGGCCGCACTCGACGCCGAGGTCGTCGTCCTCGGTCCGACCGGTGAGCGCCGGATCCCGGTCACCGAGCTCCACCGGTTGCCCGGCGACCGTCCCGAGCAGGACACGGTCCTCGAACACGGGGAGCTCATCACGGCGCTCGAGCTCCCTCCCCCGCGGCCCGGCGCCGCGACGTATCGGAAGATCCGCGATCGCGCGTCCTACGCTTTCGCTCTCGTCTCCGTCGCGGCCCGGGTCGACGTCGACGCCTCGGGACCGGCACCGATCATCCGTGAGGCTTCGATCGCCCTCGGCGGAGTCGCCCACAAACCCTGGCGTGCACGCGCCGCCGAGGCGGTGCTGCGTGGCGCGGAACCGACCGCCGAGACGTTCCTGGCAGCCGCCGACGCCGAGCTCGAGGCCGCCGAGCCCCTCGAGGGCAACAGCTTCAAGGTTCCGATGACCCGCGGCGCGATCACCACCGTGCTCGCCGAGCTCACCGGAGCCTCGGAAGCCCTGCCGGAGACGACCACGGAGGACGCTCATGAGTGACCTGCTCACGACCACGTCCGTCGGCACGCACCAGGTGCGCCTCGACGGACCCGACAAGGTGCGTGGACGCGCCCCCTACGCCTACGAACACCCCCTGACCGATCCTCTCTACCTCTACCCCCTGCAGGCGGAGATCGCCCGCGGACGCGCAGCGCACATCGATGTCTCCGCGGCGGAAGCAGCCGAGGGGGTGGTGTACGTGCTCACCGCCGACAACGCACCCGAGCTGGCGAGCACCGATGACGGCGAACTCGCGATCCTGCGCTCTGCTGAGATCGGATTCCGCGGCCAGTACCTCGGCGCTGTCATCGCGACCACCCCCGAGCAGGCCCGCCACGCGGCCTCACTCGTCGATATCACCTACGATCAGGACGATCACGATGTCGAGCTGCGGGAGGACCACCCCGCCGCGCGAGAACCGGAGTCCGGCAGCGGGGATGTGCGCACAGGCGATGTCGACACGGCCCTCGCCGAGGCGGCCGTGAGCATCGATGAGCGCTACAGCACGCCCATGGAGCACAACAATCCCATGGAACCGCACACCACCGTCGCCCGCTGGGACGGAGACTCACTGACCCTGTGGACCTCCACGCAGGGGGTGCACCCCGCACGGTCGACTCTGGCACCGGTCCTCGGCCTCGACCCGGAGGCGATCCGCATCATCTCCCCGCACGTCGGCGGCGGCTTCGGCTCCAAGGGCGTTCCCCACGCCGATATGATGATGCTGACTGCCCTCGCGGCCGAAGCAGTGCCGCGCCGGTCGGTGAAGTACGCCGTGTCCCGACAGCAGATGTTCGCGATTACCGGTTACCGGGCACCCACCCTCCAGCACATTCGTCTGGGTGCACGCAGCGACGGCACGATCACCGCCTTCGCCTTCGATGCGGTGTCCATGTCCTCACAGACCAAGGAGTTCCCCGAGGAGGCCACGAAGCCGGGCCGCATGATGTACGCCGGCGACAACCGCCGGCTCACCCAACGAGTGGTTCCGCTCGACGTTCCGGTGCCCTCATGGATGCGCGCCCCCGGAGAGGCACCGGGCATGGTCGGGCTCGAGATCGTCATGGACGAGCTCGCCGTCGCCGCCGGCCTCGACCCCATCGAGCTGCGGGTGCGCAATGACCCGACCACGGACCCGGACACCGGGCTGCCGTTCAATCAGCGCCGCCTCGTCGACTGTCTGCGAGAAGGCGCAGACCGCTTCGGCTGGGAGAAGCGGAATCCGCAGCCGCGCGCCCGGCGGGAGAACGGCTGGCTCATCGGCATGGGGGTGGCCTCGTCGACATATCCGGCCGGTCGGCAGCCGGGCTCCGTCGCGCGGATCCGCCGCACCCCCGAAGGCTTCGAAGTCTCGATCGGTGCCGCCGATCTGGGCACCGGCACATGGACGGCCCTGTCACAGGCGGCCGCGGACTGCCTCGGCGTCCCCATCGATCAGGTCGAGCTGCGCATCGGCGACACCGCGCTGCCGAATGCGACCGTGGCCGGCGGGTCGACAGGGTTGGCCAGCTGGAGCACCGCGATCGTCGCCGCAGCGCAGGCGCTCCGCTCCGAACACGGCACCGACCCCGCCGTCGGCGCCGAGGCCTGCGGTGAGGCCGAAGCCAATCCGGCGGCGGAGAAGTTCGCCCTGCACTCCTTCGGGGCCCAGTTCGCCGAGGTCCGCATCCACCCCGCCACCGGAGAGATCCGGCTCAATCGCATGTTCGGAATGTTCTCCGCCGGTCGCATCGTCAATCCGAGCACCGCCCGCTCACAGTTCATCGGCGGGATGACCATGGGCGTGGGGATGGCGCTGCACGAGAAAGGCGAACTCGATCCCCGGTTCGGTCACGTAGTCAACCACGACCTCGCGGAGTATCACGTGCCTGTCAATGCCGACATCACCGATATCGAGGCCGATTGGCTCGATGAGGAGGACCCGCACGCCGGGCCGCTCGGTGCTCGCGGCATCGGCGAGATCGGCATCGTCGGAGCCGCCGCGGCGATCGCGAACGCCGCATTCAACGCCAGCGGGGTGCGGGTCCGCGATCTGCCGGTCTTCGGCGACGCATTCCTGCCGACGTGAGCGGCGAGTCCGCCACGGCTCGTCCCGATCGGTGCACAGCCCGTCGCCCGAGAGGGCTCATCCTCGCCGCCGGAGCCGGACGACGCCTCGGCCGAGGGTCGAAGGCGCTGCTGACGCGGGGGGACGGGCTCACCCTGGTGGAGTCGATGGTCCTCGCCCTGCTCGACGGTGGCTGCCGGGACGTCACAGTCGTCACCGGAGCCTGCAGCGAGCAGGTCGCGAGCCTGCTGGCCGGGTGTGACCGCGTGTCCGTCGCGTTCAACCCTGACTGGTCTTCGGGTATGGGTTCCTCGCTGCGCCGCGGCCTGCAGGCGATCGGCCCCGGACCCGATGTCATGGTCACACCTGTGGACCGTCCCGGAATCTGTGCGGCGGAAGTCGCTCGTCTCATCGCCGCCCATCGTCCCCGTGCGATCACCGCTGCGGGCCACTGTGATGCGAACGGGTCGCTGCACCGCGGTCACCCTGTGCTCTTCGACGAGAGCTGGACGAGCCAGGCGGCGGCCGCCGCGCACGGCGACGTCGGTGCCCGCGACCTGCTCGAGACGCACAGAGCTGTCGTCGACCTCGTCGACTGCTCCGACCTCGACGACGGGGCCGATGTCGATGTGCCCAAGGACCTGCACAGGCTGACAGTCGTCAGTTCTCGCGATTAGCTCTGGGTTGTCGGGAGCAACTCGGCCGGAGGCGGCCTCAAGTGCTGTGAGCAGAGTCGGGTCTCAAAGAAGGCTCTGCATAAAGCTGCTGAAGCCTCCCTCCGCGCGTCCCTCCAGACGGGCCGAGGTGAGAACCCGGCAGGTATCAGTGCGTCTCACGTTTCCTCCGGCGGCGAGCACTGCAGCAACGGTTGCGGCATCTTCGCCAAGTGGCAGCTGAGGCATGCCGCCGATGATGTTGAGATACGAGCCTCGAATGCCCAGGTTCGCGCCGAACACGTGGGGATGGTCCTCAAGTAACGTGTGGTGAGAGTGCCATTTCGCGATCAGCGCTGCCGACCCGGTATCAGGTCGAGGCGACACTGTGCCGACTAGGCAGTCGCTTCCGGCTTCCGCCATGGCAAGATGCGTCGTCAGCCAGTGGGTGGGAACTCTGCTGTCCGCATCGGTGAACGCAATCCATGTCAGGTCGAAGTTGACATCACGATCAGCTTCAGCCATCTGCTTGAAGTGATTCCAGGCGAAATTCCGGGCACTGCCCACGTTCTTGAACGACGTCTCAAGTATCGTGACTTGTGGATGCTGTTCGGCGAAGTCTGCGACGCGGCTCACCGTCTCGTCGGTACAGGCGTCGGCCACGACGAGGATTCGAGTGGAGAATGGCCCGAGCCCGTCAGGGACCTGAGCACACGCTTGGGCCACCGAGTCGAGACAGCCGAGGATCTCGTCTTGTTCATTGTGAGCCGGGATGACGATGCCCAAGTGAGTGATCACTCAACGGCTTCCGCAGGGAGGAAATCGTCAGTTTTGTCCACCGTCACGATATCGAGACGATACTCGGCCTCGGAGCGAAAATCGGTCCGCAGTCGGGGCCAGTAGTCCAGGCACGCGTCATGGACTTCATCGGCGGTCAAAGGCCAGTCTTCGATGTCACCTTTCCAATGACACAGAACGAGCACAAAGCAAGATGGGGTTGATTCATCAATGCGTTCCAACGTTCGTTGCAGCTGTGCACGTGTCAGATAGAAGCCGGACTCTGAGAGGACGACGCAGTCGAAATGCCCTTCGGGCCATTCGTATGGGACAGTGGCGTGCAGGAAGGCTATTTCGGTTGCAGTGGTCGTCTGCAGACGTTTCGCTGTTTTCAGCGCCTCGCAGCTGGCATCGACAGCTGTCACTCTGACGCTGTAAGCGGCAAGCTCCCGCGTCAAAGCGCCGACTGAGCAACCGATCTCGAGAATGTGGGAGAACGAGGTCGACGGGAGGTGGGACACAAGGGTCTCGCGTTTGGCGATTTCGTATTCGGAGTCCCATACCGTCCACGGATCGCTCCGTTCTCTGTGCACATCATCGAACACCGCCGACGCAGTGCACGCATCATTGATCCGCGAGCCTATTCCCTCCTGACCAGAGCTCGGCGATGCCTCACCGGATCTGAAGTCCGTGATCACGAAGGTATCGTGGCTCCGGATGAAGTGTTCCAAATGGACGCTGGTGAGGATCGCTTCGTCCCCGTGCTGATCCGACAGCGCTTCTGTCTGCGACGGGTAACACGCGAGCAGAGCATTTCGATCGAGGCCTTGTGGGTCGGCTAAGACCTGCCAGGCCTGCCACCGAGGGTCTGTGGGAGCAGCCCAGTGCCAGAACCAGATGGGATATTCGAGTACTACGACATGATGTGATCGCCCGATGTCCAGCGCCGCGGCGCCCACCGCCTCGTGGTCACAGTGCCCATCCCGGCTGTAAGGCGCAACGAGTGTCACCGGCCCATCTGATCGTGCGATCTCCTGTCGGATCACGTCTCTGATCTGGCTTGAATATTCGGGCAGCTGACTGTCGGGCAGATCGAGAAAACGACTGGAGTGCGCCTTGTCGAAGGTGCTCAGCGCACGATCGAACTCCTCCAGACGGATGCTTTTGAGCTGATCGCCGGTATACGTCGGCGATTCAGGGTGCGATTTCTCGCCTGCGCTGAAGAGTAGGACTTTCAGCTGGCAGCTCCACTCATCAGCACGTGCGAGCAGCGCAGCGGCTCCCAGCGCTTCATCGTCTGGGTGTGCGGCAAGGACGATGATCGTTCCGCCTGTGGCGATTGTGCTCTCCGGAACCGCCGGAAGGTCAAGGGCACCCGCCTGCACCCATGCATCTTCTCTGGTGCTGCGGTCTTGGTGGCTAAACCTCATCGACATCTGGCACCGCACAGATATTCTCGCCCAAAGCAGCTTCGTCCCGAGGCCCGTGATGCTGACTGAGGTAGACGGTGAGATCAGCGTCAGCTTTGGCAAATGCCGCATCACTCGTCAGGACCGCGGGACCGGCCAGCTCCCTGCTCAGAAGCTGGATCCGTTGGGCACTGCGGTATATGTTGTTGCGAACTCTCAGAGCCAGTCTCCACGCGTGTTCTCGCGAGAACGCCTCATCCCCATCCGCTGCAGCAGCAGTTTGCGCCAACATGGTGCGGACCGCGAAGATCTCAGCATCAAGCTGCCCGAGCTGCATCTCTCCCATCGGCGAGCGCCCAGCCCTGTTCAGGTGGGTTTGGGCTGCACGCCGGGCCAGTCCCAATGCTCCACCGAACCAGCAGGCTGCCACGCGAATCCCACCCCAAGCGAAAGAGGGGCGGTCAAGGTACCAATTCGGGGGGCCGACACTCGTCGCGGGTGCTCGGTCGAAGACGACTGAGCCGCTCGGGATTTCTCTGAGACCCAGACTCGGCCAAGCACCTGTCTGCGGTCGTACACGAGGGTGCCGAAGATTCACCGCGTAGGCTCGGTTCCCGTCGCTGCCGCTGGCGATGACGATCGCGTCGGTGAGTTCCGCGGCCAAAGAGCACCACGCTTTCGTGCCGGTGAGGAGGTTCTCCGCACCGGCATCGACCACGTTCACGCGATGTGTGGGCAGGTCAGCCGCGTACACGCCCCAGGCCGAATCGGGGTCAGGTGTTTCGTGTCCGGCCTCGGCAAGGATGCCCAGAGCGTCGACGTGGGGTTCAAGCATACGAGCGACGCCGATGTCGATAGCAGCCAGTTGAAGCAGCCTTTCCCATTGATCGATCTGAGGTGAACACCCTGTGAGCTGCAGAAGACGGGCAAGGGCGGTGATCTTGTCGACAGTGGACGCACTGCTCGTAACGACCTCGGAGAGATCATCCCTGAAGTCTGGAGTTTCCCACCACGGTTCGAACGGTGTGGGGATGATCCGAGACGAGGTTGAGTCGAACAGGGTTTCCATTTCACGTCCTTCAGGCAGAACATCTTGTCGGAACTCGGTGTGTGGTGAACACGCAGGAGGCAGTCGGAGGTGATGGCTCTGAACACGCTCATATCTCAGGTGGGTGCAGATACCCAATTCCAGCCGGCTCTTCCACATCACCCCAATGTGCAGACTAGCGGCATGCTTGGCAGATCTCAGTCAACTGCTCTCCACCGTGTCGTCGGCATCTGTGCTGTTGTCTGTATAGACTCGCTGCCGCATCCGCTGGCCATGAGTCAGTTTCTGCACGTCGGCATCAGTGTCGAAGCTGGCACCGATGCCGCCGGCGACCACACCCATGGCCGCGCTGAGCCATGCGATATCGAGGTAGTTGGTGAACGACGCCTCTTGCTGAATCTGTTGGGTCATAAATGCCGGATCGATAACGACGAGGCCGCCCAGGAGAATGAGGACGACCAGTGCCGCGTAGAGAGCGATCACAGTGATCAGCAGTGTGAGGACGGTGGAGAGGTTGTAGTACATGACTACCGTGGCCAGACGTTCGTTGACCGGTCGATCCCAGAGTTTGTGACTGGCGATCAACCAGGCGACCATCACCAGGACAGCGAGCGCGCCGATTGAGAGCAGCCGGAGGGTGGACAGGTAGGTCGACATCTGCCAGATCGAACTGTAGAAGATGCCGAAAGCTCCGGTTGCCGAGGCTGCCGCGAGGGCTCCTGAGAGCTTCGGAGCCGTGCGCCAGGGTTCGTTGGCAATCGTCATCCCCATAATCAGCCGTGGGCCTCCGGTGATGGTGTGGGCATGCAGGGACTGATGGCTGGAGTCTTCGTTGTTCGACCAGTTCGACCATCCGAGCAGAAATTTGCGCGTCGTGGCTTCGGGGTCCCACGGAACCAACTTGTTCACCGAGCTCATCATGACTTTGATGATGCGGCGCTTGGTGGCCAACGCGCCGAGTGTGGGGCATGAGACGACTGCAAGGTTGCGGTCCGAGTAGACTTCGGCGATCAGAGGGTCGCCCTGGGTGTGCCGGGGGATCTCTGTGAGGATGAGGATGATGTTGACGTCGGGGTAATCAGCGCGGAGATCTTCGACTGCGTCTAGAGCCAGCTCGCGCTCGGGTGTCAGATAGACCGTGTCGGTGCGAGTGTACAGCGTCGTTGTGACCCCATACGCCTCACGCAGATATCGCTCTAACGAGGAGTGGATGGAAGCCGCTCGCCTGCTGGGCAGACCTGGGTCGGCTACGACCAGCACTTGAAGGGCCTGGGATGAGGTGGTGGGCATAAAGTCCTCCGCTACTCGACCAGCGAGTTGTATAGAAGATTGTTCTGGTTCCGAAGTCTAGTGAGCGTAATCACTATGGGGTAGTCCTACACGTCGGCTTCGCTGTCTGAAGTTTTATCGCCAGCTCAGCCTCGGACAACTGCGTCGGACTGGCCGGCGAGCGGTCCCCCTGAATCGAGGTGACCAAGACAGAGTGAGCAGCGACATACGCGGTGTCGAATTCTGCTGTGTCACAATGGTCTCCATGGTCCCCGGCACTGTGCACGAACTGTCCGAGCATGATCGGTTGATCCTCGACTTCGAGAAGACTGCGTCTACTGCGGCGGGGCGACACGAGTTGTGCCAGCGAATCGAACTTCCAGCAGAGAGGTACGCCATCGTGCTCGAGGGGATCGTGGATACGGACGCCGCATACGGTTACGCCCCGGACGTTGTGGAGCGGGTGAGGCGGTTGCGAGCGGAACGGTTCGCATTCGAACGCCGGCAAGGCCGATGGAAGAAGCACAGCAGCTTCCCCCTATAGCCCGATATGCCGCCATCAGATCAGCGCGGCTTCTCACCCGTCTTCATCATCAACCTCTACAACGATGGATTGATCGGCAACATCGCCCACATCCGCTTCGCGGATTGCTCCCCAGTGAGGCTCAGCCTCTTCGTAACCGTCGTCGATATGCGTTGCGGCGTCGACGAGCTGTTCGTTCCAATCCGGCCCGGGCACTTCGACGCCGGGGCGGACACTGTCTGCCATCATTGCATCCTCCTCAATTCGTACCGAAGCGAGGTGTTCTCATCCTGCAAATCAAGAATGATTCCGATGCTAGCGAGATTCGCACCAACGTCAACCAATTCGCGCACACGCCGCAGACGAGCAATATCCCCGCGACTGAACCGCCGCGTCCCACCCTCACTTCGCATAGGCGTCACGAGACCACGTGCCTCGTACTGCCGCAACGACTGCACCCCAACACCGGTCAACTCCGCAACACGCGAAATCGAGAACAAGCGCCCCCCAGACTCTGAAGTCGCCGTCTCACTATCTCCCAAAATTCCTCCTGAAACAGTGTTGACATTCGCACTCTGATCGACTAAATCATATGTCTATCAGATGATGTAGATCCTATCATCTGCACAAATCCACCATCCAGCAAAGGAGGTTTCACCAATGATCATGATGCGCACAGACCCATTCCGCGAAGTCGAACGCCTGAGCAGAGAAATCTTCGGAGCCACCGGCACAACGGCCCGCCCTGTGATGATGCCCATGGACGCCTGGCGCGACGGCGATACTTTCCGCGTCGAACTCGACCTTCCAGGAATCGATCCCGACAACATCGACCTCGACGTCGAGAACAACGTCGTCACCGTCAAAGCTGAACGGCCCGCCCCCGACCATGGGGAGTCTTCAGTCGCGGCCGAGCGGCCCCGCGGGACCTTCAGCCGACAACTCGTCCTCGGCGACAACCTCGATACCAGCAACATCACGGCGAACTACGACGCCGGAGTGCTCACACTCAGCATCCCGGTCGCGGAATCAGCGAAACCCCGCAAGATCGCCATCAACTCAGGCTCTGCTGAACCGGCAGCCATCAGCGCCTAATTACAACTGGTGGGGTGTTCCCATGCAGACGTGTGCACCAGACGTCCAGCTGGGTATCGATGCTGCGTTCTGGGCGATCATCCTCAGCGACCGCGAACTGCGCGGCCTCGACACGAGTCACCACGCAGATGATGAACCGCGGGCTTTGAGTCATTGCGAGTGCCGGACCTTCAGGCACTCCTCACCGTGGCTGCTGTTCCGGTCTCCCGGTCTCTCAGCAGCCCAGGTTATCGCCTACCGAGTCCTCGCTTGTCAGCGCTCTCCTCCCCGGTTCAAACGGCGCTGACATCTTCGATGAAAGGAGGTGAGACGTTTCCGCACCCAGGATGAGCTACACAGCCGTGTGGTCGCGTCCGCAATTCTTTCTACCAGTGTGCTCGACGCAAGATCCGCGGCAGTGACGTCACAATGACGACGAAGTGATGCGGGCCCGTCCACGGCTTCCCCTTCTGGCCCCGGGCTATCCCCCGGGGCCAGACCATGTTCGGTTGAGATGAGAAACGAGGAGAACATGTTCGTCAGCTTCTTGGAGAAACTGTTGATTGTCTGGCCCTGGCACGCTCGAGCACTCGCTCGCGCACTTATCGGCAAGACTGCCACAGTCCGCCATCGCCCATGACTGAGCGATCATCGCATATGAATGCTTCCTAGCGCTCGTCATGAGTTGTAGTCCTGAAGGTGAGGTCGTGTCGCACGCCAGGGGCAGGCACTATGAGGAACAACAGAATGCTATGACTGACATATCGAAGTCGAATGCGAAGATGCAGCCAGCGACTGGCGACTCGTTTCGCCTCAGTGAAGAGGCGAATCTTCCCGTTCGTCGCTGAGGGGAACGACCTGTCGGCGGCCACCGCGTACAGCGAGGATCTCTGCGAGGATCGACACAGCCACCTCGGCGGGGGCGAACGTCTCCAGATGGAGACCGATCGGCGAATGCAACCGTGCCAGTGCTGGGCTCGCCACTCCCGCTTCGCGCAGCGCGGCGCGGCGGTCGCGGTCGCTGCGCCGCGAGCCCATCGCCCCGACGTAGGCCACGTCGAGGTCGAGTGCGACGGCCAGGGTGGGGATGTCGACCTTCGGGTCGTGGCTGAGGACGCAGATCATGCTCCGGGTGTCGAACTCACCGGTGGCGGCCGCTTCGGTGAGGAATCGGTGCGGCCAGGCCCGAACCACCTCGGCGCCGGGAAACGATGTCTGGTCGGCGAAGGACGGACGGGGGTCGCAGACGGTAATGCGCAGTCCCAAGGGTCTGGCCGCTTCGACGAGGGCGAGACTGAAGGCGTTGGCTCCGACGACCAGCAGATGGGCCGGCTCGATGCGGGTCTCGACGAAGAGCTCGATCGGCTCGCTCCCGCCTTCCGGGGGCGCAAGGCGGATGCTGCCGGTGCGGCCGCTGCGGATAAAGGCCCCGACGCGCTGCGCGGCGGTCTCGACCACGTCTTCGGGTACCAGAGGACCGAGTCTGACAGCCAAGGATTCGGTGCTCGGCCCCGTGCTCTCATCCACAGCGCTGGCCGAGACAGCTGCCGCTGGGGCACAGTCGTCATCGGCGGTAGGCAGGCGCATCACCACGGCTGTCGGTCCACTGTCCGATCGCAGACCGGGACAGCCTGAGCGGAAGGGCTGGATGAGCACGTCGATGCGGCCACCGCACATCAGACCGACGGCGAAGGCATCGTCATCGCTGTAGCCGAACCTCTGTACCGAGGAGTTCCCGGTGGCGAGCGCCTCCCGGCACGCCTCGAGCACGGCTCCTTCGACGCATCCTCCGGTGAGCGATCCGACGATTCCGCCGGCGGCATCGACGAGCATCGAGGTCCCCACCGGTCGCGGGACCGAACCCTCTGTCGCGATGACCGTCGCGACGGCGACATTCTGCGGCTCTTGCGAGTCGAAGAGCCGCGTCGCAGCGGCGGAGAGAACGTCGAGCATGGGCCGAGACTATACCGTCGGGAACGTCACCGACAGAGTCTTGACGCGAACGGACTATTCGGGCAGTTCGTACGTCAGCCAGACACGATGAGTGCCGTCGTCTTCGTTCCTCAGCCCACCGGTCCCAGTGATCCCGGCCAGATCTCCGGTGCCGCTCGACGGGATGATGACGAACGATTCGTTGTCTCGGTCCTCACCGGATGTCGTCGCCGAATGCGAGAAGTTGAAGGTGCCCGTGCGTTCGTGCAGCTTCCCTGCGAACGACTCCATGGCGACATAGCCGCCGACGTCGGTCGCATGGTCCACCGCGTAGGTGAACAGCGTCGTCGAGTGCCCGCTGACTTCGCCGGTGAAATGCTTCTCCATCCGCGCGAGACCGACCGGGGTGGCCGTGGTCGGCGTCTCTTCGCGCGGAAGATCGACCGGGGTGAACGTCTCGACGGTGAATGCTCCTGATGCGTCCATGCATCGGCCCTCTCTGCTGGCAGGTCCTCTCGTCCACGCTACCCCGAAAATGATCGGGATGGGACTGCGCACGAGGACAGGAGCGAAGAGTGCGGAAAGTCTGCGTCACAGCCAGGGGCGCATCGGCACTAGGGCGCGTTCGGCGAGCTTGGCCAGCCGGTGGCGGTTGAGCCACCCTGAGCCGAGTTCGATGCAGTGCGCGGAGTCGCTGTCGAACACCTTCTCCATCTCAGCGGCGAATGCGCTGTCGATGACTTCGACATTGGTCTCATAGTTGAAGGTCAACGACAGCCGGTCGATGTTCGCCGTGCCCACCGTCGACCATTCGCCGTCGACAGTCGCGACCTTCGAATGGATCATGCTCGCTGTATAGAGCAGAACCGTGACCTCGGAGTTGATCATCTGCTCGAAGAATCCCCGCGAGAGCCAGTCCCCGAGAATGTGGTTGGACTCCTGCGGAACCATGACCCGCACGTCCACTCCCCGCCCCGCAGCTTCGATGAGGGCCCGCAGCAGCTGCTGGTCGGGGATGAAGTAGGGAGTCGTCAGCCAGATCCGCTTCCGGGCACGGGCGAAGGCGTTGAGATACATGCTGCGAATCGGATAGACGAGGTGGATCGGGAGGTTCGCCGAGACCCGCAGCTTCGACTCCCAGGCCGCAGGCGGAACCCACGGGATCTGCTCACCGGTGTCGTGGAATTCGTTCCACACCTGTGCGATGGTCTGCCGCAGACCCCAAGCCCCGGGACCGACCGAACGCAGGTGGGTGTCACGCCAGTGACGGGCGTAGAGAGAACCGATGTTGAACCCGCCGACGAAGGCCACATCGTCGTCGATGACGAGAATCTTCGAATGGTTGAAACCCGAATGGCGCAGTGGCCCTCTCCAGAACTTGCGCCTCACAGTCGGCATCCGGAGCACGTGGATGTCAGCCGAGAGTTGGTGGTAGAAAGAGGGAGGGATCGAGAGGTTGGCGAAGCCGTCGTAGATGAGATGGATCTCCACGCCTCGGGCCGATGCCGCGTTGAACGCGTCGATGAACCTCTGCCCCACCTCGTCGTTCTTCCAGATGAACGTCTCCATGAGGATCGACTCACGTGCCGAGCCGATCGCTTCGAGCATGTCCTCGTAGAGAGTGGCACCATCGGTGTAGATGTCGAGTTCTGACTGCTCGACCGTCGAACTGAATGTTCCCGGCCGCGGCGCAGGGCGCGACTTCCGCCCCCGCTGCTGAATGAGGTCGACGACCATCGAGGCGGCGACGGTCGCCGGCACGACACCAGCAACACCGGCGACCGCCCACGGCACGATTCGCCGCAGGCGACCGAAGTGGTGGAGGGACGGGATTCTCAGAGGAGACATCCGCTCACTGTATCCTTCCACCCTGACGGACTGCCTCAGCGGCCACCGGTCAGCCTCGGTCAGGTGAAGATGCTCACTCCCCCGGGGCCGACGAGGCAGCCGACGACGATGAGCACGACTCCCCAGAGAATCTGCTTCCTGAAGAGGGCAGCGATGCCCGAGACGACGAGCAGCGCTGCGATGATCCAGAGAATGACAGCCATGGGTACTCCTTCATTCGATGATTGCGAAGGCCGCCTGCTGGCGGCCGGTTCGCCTTCGAGTCGCCAATCTAACACCGCTTCGCTGACCTGGCACGACGGTGACGGTGCCTCAGCAGGTGGAACCGGAAGCGGTCCCCACGGAAAGCAGAGTCCAATGGAAGAGAGAGCGAAACGCCCCCGTACACTGTTGCCGAAGCTCAACTGTTCTGACCGGAATTCGAGGCGAGGAGCCGACCATGCCCCACACACGCTCAGCGGCGGAATATCTCCGGCGGCCGGAATTCGCCACCGACCTGCTACAGATCGCCAAGGGCGTGATCGCCGCCACGGGCGCTTGGTGGATCTCTGATACCGTGCTTGAGAGTCAGATGCCGTTCCTTGCACCGTGGACCGCGCTGCTGACGGTCCACGCCACCGTCTACCGGTCGTTCTCTCGAGGGGTGCAGACGACGATCGCGTCGATGATCGGCGTGGGAGTCTCCTTCCTCATCGGGAACTACCTCGGTGTCAGCCTCTGGACTTTCGCTCTGGCGATGCTCGTCGGTCTGGCCGGAGCCAGACTGTCGTGGATCCGCGACGAAGGTGTGGCGATCGCGACGACGGCGATCTTCGTCCTCGGCTCCGGATTCGATTCTCAGCAGCCCCTGCTCGTCGACCGTCTCCTCGAACTCGCCCTCGGAGTGGCAGTCGGCCTCGCGGTCAACCTCCTCATGGTCCCACCTCTGCGGGATCGACAGGCGGCACGCTATATCGACAGCATCAACCGGCAGATGGGCGAAGTGCTCACAGACATGTCGGACCAGTTCTCCCACACGTGGGACACCGATGTCGCCCAGGAGTGGTTCGAGCGGACTGAAGCCATGAGCCGAGAACTCGACTCGGCCTGGCAGACCGTGCGGTTCGCCCGTGAGAGCCGACGCATCAACCCCCGCACAGCGATTCGCTCCAAGAGACTGCGACGCCGAGGAGACACAGCCGACTCCGCGGAGAAGGAAAGCTACGAGAGCATCCTGTTCAGAGCCGACGAAGGCATCTCCCACCTGCGGAACCTCGCCCGCACTCTCCGGGAGGCCTCCTCGTCCGAAAGAGAATGGAACACCTGGTTCCGCGACGAGTGGGCGTCGATCGTCGCCGACGCCGGACGCTCCATCGCCGATCCCGATGCCGAAGTCGAACCGATCTTCGATCGTCTCCAACAGCTGTCGACCGACATCTCCCAGGATCGGTCGCTTCCGGAGACCACGTGGCCGATCTATGGCTCTCTCATCACGAGCCTGCGCCACATCGTCGTCATCGTCGACGACGTCGCCTCGGCCCGCAGCGCCCGAGAATCCAACTGAAGCGCAGGTCCGCCGCGGGGCCGGCGCCACGCTCAGCAGAAGTGATGGAGGCGCCCGGGCGGGCCGTGTTCTCAACCCGCCCGGGCTACGTCTCGGTGGGATCCCGGGCTTCCACCTGACGCTGTTCCCACGGTCACCCATAGAAGGCATCAGTGTCACGTCTGTGCGCAAGAAGTCTTCGCTCTGCGGCCTGCTCCTGCGTAGACTGTCCTGACAGTCGTCGACGAAGCCGGTTCTTCGCAGGACGAGGAGGCATGATGCCGAACCGTGAACAGAACGACACCCGCCCGCACAGCGCACCCCTGGACCGCACCCAGTTCTCATCACGCGATGAAGCGGAGATCACCGACTTCATCCGGCAGATGTATGCCGACAGTCGGTTGGAGTTCGGTTCGATTCGCGATCGGGCACGCTTCTCGGCGCTGACGCACCCCCGTCCTGGGCGCAGACCGAGTGCGCACGTCGATCGACTACCACGGGACCTCGGCCGAGGGCTTCGAAGACTTCCTGTTCTTCGCCGTGCACCGCGGCAGCGTCGAGGTCAGCGGTCGCAGCACCCGTTCCTCGTCGACGCCAGGTGATGTCGCGTTCTATCCGCTGGGAGTGCCGATCGACTTCTCCATGCGCGACTTCGATGTGACGACTCTGCGACTGCCCGGAAGACGCATCGAGCAGGTCGCAGAGGACATCGCGGGAGTGCCCGCGGACACGCTGGAGTTCCACGACGTCACA
This sequence comes from Brevibacterium sp. MGP-B1, assembly GCF_057766545.1. Lineage (NCBI taxonomy): Bacteria > Bacillati > Actinomycetota > Actinomycetes > Micrococcales > Brevibacteriaceae > Brevibacterium > Brevibacterium sp. MGP-B1. The sequence goes on from NZ_CM173407.1 coordinate 2,426,987, forward strand.
CCGGTCTCGCCGGCGATGAGCCGCTACTGGAATGCGCTGATGAACTTCGCCGCCTCAGCCCTCATGGATCCCGAGTCGCCGCTGCAGTCATCATCGTTGCCCGAGGATCTGGCTCGCACCGTCGCCACCGCCGCGCTGCACACCTTTCCGAACACGACGATGACACGCCAGTACACGCCCGGCCCCGGCGGCATCACCTCGGCCGCTGTTCGCCGCGCGGCTGCGCACATCGAGGCTCACGCGCATCTGCCGCTGCAGCTGAGTGAGATCGCAGCCGTCGCGGGAACCAGCGTGCGCGCCCTCCAATACGGTTTCCGACGCCACCTCGATACCACGCCGCTGGGCTACCTGCGGCAGGTGCGGCTCGAACACGCCCGGCAGGACCTGCAGCATGCCGATCCCACCCGCGGCGATACGGTCTCCGCGATTGCCGAACGCTGGGGCTTTGCCAACGCCGGCCGGTTCGCCAGCGCTTACCGCAGTGCCTACGGAATGAACCCCTCCCACACTCTGCGGGGCTAGAATCATTCGAAGGCTCCGGCTGGAGCTGCAGACCCAACCGTGCGCATCCTGAGGAGACTTCCCATGCACCCCTCTCGTCCCGGCGCCGATGCTCGCTGCTCCCCTGGCCTCACAGAGCCCGGCACCTACGGTGCCTGTTCGACGGTCCCGCGCCGCGGCCCCGCGGCGCGCACTCTCTCCACGGTCGTTGCGAAGGCGATCGAATCGGTCGAGGGGACCGATTTCGCCTCACTGAGCCTCATCACCGGACGGCAGAGGATCGAGTCCGTCGCATCCTCCGGTCCTCTGCCCCTCCTCCTCGACTGGCTGCAGGTCCGCCTCGGTGAGGGGCCGAGCCTCGATGCCATCCACGAACAGAGCATCGTGAGCCTCCCCGACGTCAGCGTCGAAGGCCGGTGGCCGACATTCGCCCAGCAGGCGACGCGCGCAGGAGTCGGCAGCATGCTCACGATCGAACTCTTCGCCGAAGATGACCTGCTCGCAGCACTGAGCTTGTACTCCTTCGGCCCGAACGCCTTCACCGCTGACTCCGAACGTGCCGGACTCGACCTCAGGTCGCAGGCCCAGCTGGACTTCTCCGAGTCCCGCACGCAGAAGCAACTGCGAGAGGCTCTCCTCAGCCGTGACACGATCGGCCAGGCCAAGGGGATCCTCATGGAGCGCTTCAAGATCACCGACGAGGAAGCGTTCATGCTCCTCACTCGATCGAGCTCGCTGTCGAATCGCAAGCTCCGCGACATCGCGGACGAGCTGACGCGCACTGGGACCGTAGCAGGGCAGCAGAAGCTCTGACGAGTTCTCGCACCGCTGCGCTTCGGTTCACTTGACGGCGGTGCGCTTGACGCCGGCTCCCTGGGCGTAGGTCAGGTGCCCACCCAGGTAGCCGCCGACTCCCACTGCGGAGAGTCCGACGAGGGACAAGAGGACCCCCGTCTTCCGATGCCCTTTCGCTCGGACCAGCCAGGAGGCGGACTGCAGGGAGGCGCCGATCGAATTGGTCATTGCGTGGACGATGCCCACTCGTTGTACCGGGCCGTGGGCCTCGCCCCAGTCGGAGGCACCCGACAAGGCGGTCGGCACGGCCGAGAGCACTCCGATCCCGACGAGCCTCTTCGCGGCCGCTGCGCTCTCCTCCCCACCGGTGAGATCGAGCAGTGTGGCCATCGACCACGCTCCGATGGGGACGTCCGTGAGCATCGGGTGCAGCGGATGCCCGAGCCACGAGCCCGACAGCGCATCCTTCACCGGCCCGAACTCCGTCAGCTTGCGCACGGCCTTTGCCAGTGGCGCGGAGAACTGGTCGAGGGCACGCCCCGATTCGATCTTCTCCGTGGTCGTGTTGAGGAACTTCATCTCTGCCGCCTTTCGCTTGTGCTCACAATGTTGTGGCCCGACCGCTCCTTCTCGGCGGTCGGCCCCGCGCTTCCGGCCCGGTAGTCCTGCAAGGGCACCGCTCCGGAGTCGAAGGCGTCGAGGATGTCCTCGACGATTCGCCAGCCCTCCTCGGCGGCATCACCGCGGACGCTGAAGGTCGGGTCGCCGTCGAGGATCCCCCGCAGAACTCCCCCGTAGGATTCGAGTCCCGGTTCCCCCACTTCCGCACGGGCCGTTGCCGTGGCAAGACCCCTCTGGTCAGAGGGGCCGCCGAGGTTGATGTCCAGCCCGAAGCATTCGTCGTCGAGGCCGATCCGCAGAATGTTCGGAGTCAGGGCAGAAGGCCCGCCGAAGCAGGAGTAGGTGTGGGGCGGTCGCCGGAAGGTGACAGCGATCTCCTGGCGCGGACTGCCGATCGCCTTACCCGAGCGCAACGTCACGGGAACGCCGCTCCACCGCCAGGTGTCGACCTCGAGTGTCACCTGAGCGAAGGTCTCGGTCTCATTCGCGGGATCGACGCCGTCCTCGCTCGTGTAGGCCGGAAGGCTGCGCCCGTCGAGCTCGCCTGCCGTATAGCGGCCGCGGGCGACCGCAGTCGACGGATCGTCGTCCCAGATCTTCGTCGATCGCAGCACGTGGGCGGTCAGCGCAGGCAGTTCGACGTGGTCGAAAACCGAGGGCGGATCCATCATCACCAGGCTCATGACCTGGAGCAGATGGGATTGGATCATATCCCTGAACGCCCCCGCCCGATCGTAGTAGGCGGCGCGGCCTTCGAGGCCGAGGCTCTCATCGAAGACGATTTCGATCGAGGCGACGTTCTCACGGTTGAGCAGCGGTTCGACGACCTGGTTGGCAAAGCGCAGACCGATGAAGTCGAGGACTGCGGGCAGATTGAGGAAATGGTCGACCCGGAAGGTCTGTTCCTCGGGAACCAGGCGCGCGACCGCGGCGTTGATCTCCTCGGCCGAGTCGAGATCGAAGCCGATCGGCTTCTCCAGGGCCAACAGCAGATCCTCGGGAAGCTCGAGAGCGGCCATCGCCTCGAGCGCCTTCATGGTGATCTGGGGAGGCAGCGCGCAGTACAGACAAGCCGGAGTGTCGATCTTCGAGAGGAGATCTCCGAGGCTCTCACCGTCGGTGACATCGCACTGAATGTACGCGGCGTTCTCGCGAGCATAGGTGACAGCGGGGCCGTGCGCGTCGACCGAATCGAAGGCATCGGTCACGATCTGCTGGAAATCGACATCCGGTTCCTGCGACGAACCGATGACGGAGACGCGTCTCTCGGTCGAGTTCGTCAGCAGCGTGCCGAGGCCGGGCAGCAGGAGCCGGGAGGCGAGATCGCCCGAGGCCCCCAGGATCACAAGATTCTTCATGGCATCCATGTCGGGACCCTACGCCCGATCCCGGGTTTGCGGGACCCCCCTTAAAAACCGCTCCAGGATCTGCTTCACTGACCTGATGGGTACAGATCGCCGCCATTGCAACCGCACACCGCTCGAGGACTACGCGCTGCTCTCGGACAAACGGACCGGCGCGCTGCTGTCCCGACAAGGCAGCATCGACTGGCTCTGCTGTCCCCGGTTCGACTCCCCCTCGGTCTTCTCCGCCCTGCTCGGCGACGCCGATGACGGTCGCTGGCTGATATCGGTGCCAGACGGGGCAGTCGTCGAGCGCCGATACCTCGATCGCACCTTCATCGTCGAAACCATCTGGGAGACCGATGTCGGCAGAATCCGTGTCACGGACTTCCTCTCTACGGAGTCGGACACACAGGTGAAGGAACATGACCGGCGGACCCGCGTCATCCGACGAGTCGAATGCGTCCAAGGCACTGCGGTCGTCGAACACGACCTGCGCATCGTCTTCGACTACGGACGTGCCACACCGTGGATCCGGAAAGTCGGGAGCGTCGGCTCCGGAGAATCCGGGCTGCTGTCGATCGCCGGACCCGACGCACTCATCCTCACCGGGCCGGACCTCGACCCGGACAGCGATGCCCAGCGGCGGCGCGACAGGGACCACGGGGGCACAGAGACGACCAGCGGGCAGAGCCGACCCGACGACGCTCAGGGTGCGACCGCCTCGGCGCTGGTCGGACACTTCGACATGTCCGAAGGCGACGTGCTGGAATGGATGCTCACCTGGCACCGGTCCCACCTCGATGCGCCGGAGCCGATCGACGTCTCACAGGCTCTCGAGGACACGAGCGCCGACTGGGAGGAATGGGCGTCCCACATCAGCGTCCGAAACCGACGGGAGGAACTCGTCCTCCGGTCCCTGCTGGTCCTGCGAGCGCTGACGAACGAGGCCACCGGCGGCATCGTCGCAGCTCCCACGACCTCGCTGCCCGAGGACTTCGGCGGGCAGCGCAACTGGGACTACCGCTTCACCTGGCTGCGGGACGCTTCGCTGACGATCGGCACCCTCGTCGACCACGACTTCACCGACGGGGCCCTGCACTGGCGGAACTGGCTGCTGCGGGCGGTGGCCGGGGACCCCGACGACGTTCAGATCATGTACGGCATCGCGGGTGAGCGCAACCTCGACGAACACGAACTGGACCACCTCGGCGGCTATGAGAACTCCCGCCCCGTCCGAGTGGGAAATGGGGCGTACTCCCAATATCAGTCCGATGTCGTCGGCGAAGTGATGCTGGCCCTGTCCTCCCTGCGCGATGCGGGGGTGCAGGAGGACGAGTTCTCCTGGGCGCTGCAGAAGAATCTGCTCAGCTTCGTCGAACGCAATCTCGACCGAAGGGGCCACGGGATCTGGGAGATGCGCGGCTCGGCCCAATACTTCACCCAAGGGCGCGCGATGATGTATGCCGCATTCGACCAAGGAGCTCGTGCCGTCGAAGACCACGGACTGTCGGGACCGGTGGGACGGTGGAGGTCGCTGCGCGACCGGCTGTATGAGGAGATCATGGAGCACGGCTTCGATGAAGAGCTCAACTCGTTCACCCAGACCTACGGCAACAAAGAGGTCGACGCCTCGCTGCTCCAGCTGCCGACCACCGGGCTGATCGCCGCAGACGGTCCGCAGATGCTCGGCACCGTGAAGAAGATCGAGGAGGACCTCCTCGACGAGCAGAATATGGTCCGGCGCTACCGCACGGAAGCCGGCCTCGACGGTCTGCCCGGCAAGGAGCATTCGTTTCTCATGTGCTCCTTCTGGCTCGTCGAGCAGTACGCGAAGAGCGGACGGGACGAGGACGGCGAGAAGCTCATGGACAGGCTGTGCGGCTACGCCTCTGACCTGGGGCTCTTCGCCGAGGAATACGATTCCGGCACAGGTCATCTAGCCGGGAACTACCCTCAGGCGTTCAGCCATCTCGGTTTCGTCCGCGCCGTCGACGCGCTCGAAGACGGGTCTCCCGCCTCCAGAGTCTGAGCCGGAGAAGTTCAGGTCTCTTCGTCCTCGGTTTCGCGGCGTTGCCGACGTTCGTTTTCGCGTTTGCTGTACGTTGCTCGCCGAATCTCCTCGTCGCTGTCGAAGTTGGAGCCGAGTGCTCCGGCGAGTGTGCCCAGGCATGCCGCCAACCACGCAAGCTGCGGGTAATTGAAGAAGCTCGCAGGGTGCATGAGTTCGGTACTGAGCTGACGGGCGTCGACGACGACCAGTCCCAGTATGAACAGGAATGCGAACAGGACCAGGAACATCAGGGCCACACTGGTGCCCACCATGATGACCGTGGTGGTGTTGTCCAATCCCCCCTGCCATGCGTACACCGCGTCGCGTCGCTTGGTCCACAGGTGATTGCGGAAGATCAGCCAGAACGTCAGCGCCGCGACGACGAGGAGACCGATCAGGAGGAGACGCGCCGGATGCAGGGCATCGGCCAACGTCCAGATCGAACTGTAGAAGACACCGAATGTGCCCACGGCCGCTGCCGCGGCGATGGAGGTGCTCAGCGCAGGAAGCATCCGCCCGGGCCGATTGCTGCGCACCATTCCCAACAGCAGCCGCAGCCGGTTGTGCCATCCGGGCATCACGATGTAGGCAGTGTCGTCTCGTCCCTCGCCGCTGTCGCCCCGCGCGCTTCTCAACTTGGCAATCGATCGGACGGAGTCCTCCAATGAGTTCTCCCCGGTTCCCTGCTGCGTCGCGGCGATGAGCGCAACCACCAGATTCCGTGTCTGCGCCAGAAGGCGATGGGCGCCCAGAGCCGGCACCGACACCAGCAGTGCCCGATTGGCGGTGCTGACTTCGCACAGAAGCGGGTCTTTGGCGTGGTGGCGGGGCAGCTCGGTCAGATACACGATGTAGTCCCACTCATACCGATTTCTCAGATCTTCGGACTCGTGCATAAAAGGGATGTCGCCGTCAGGGGTGAGTGAGAACGATTCCTTGCTGACGTCGACGTTCCACTCGACATCCTCGATACGATCGGCCAATTCTCGCTTCAGCGACCCCGCCACCGACTCAGCGATCTTCTGCGGCACCCCGGAATCGGCCATCAGTCCGACAACCTTCGCTTCTGAACTCATTCTTTTATCCTGAATCACGGGCGCTCGACCGTCTACCCCCTACAGCACGGGCACCCGTTGCCTTGTGAACAGCCACACCATTCTGTGTGTCTCCGGCGCACGTCTGCTCGCGCTCCGTCAGTGCTCGGTTGCCAAGCGCACTCCAAGAGCGATCATCACGGCAGCACTCGTGCGATCGAGCCAGATCTTGACGCGTTCACGTGTGAGCACGCCTCGAGCTCGAGTGGCGGCGAGGACGATCGCCGAGTGCCAGATGATGCCGACGGCCAGGGCGATGGAGACCAGCAGCAATCCCCAGCCGCCTGCTGTCGCTTCAGTCGGGAGGAACTGGGGAAGGATGCTGATGTAGAAGACTCCGACTTTGGGGTTGAGCATATTGCTGATCAGTCCGCTGCGAGCAGCATCGATCGGGTTCTGAGGAGCCGGTGCTGCGGTCTCCGTGTCGGTTGAACGGTTGCGCGGAAGGGACTTCCAGATCGCCATGCACCCCAACCACACGAGATAGCACGCTCCGGCAATCCGCACCACGTCGTATGCGATCGTTGAGGCGGCAAGCAGCGCAGTCAGGCCGACAAGGCTGGCGACTGCCCAGATGGCATGCCCGACTTCGACACCGATGACGGCGGCGAATCCTGAGCGTCGTCCGTGGAAGAGTGTCGACCGAAGGACGATCATGAGGTCAACTCCAGGTGTGGCCGCGCCGATGACCGCCACGAGGGCCCAGGCTATTAGCTGCTGTGGTTCCATTGTCCTCTTCCGAGCGAAACTGATCGTAGTCAATCGTGCCAGCCTATCGGCATGGGGTCGGCCAAGGGGGCTAGCCAGTGTTCCAAACCTGCGTTTCAATGGTGGCATGAGAGCTATCTGGACCGGATCCATCGCCTTCGGCCTCGTGAATGTGCCCGTGAAGCTGTACTCGGCCACGGAGAACCACGACGTGCGAATGCACCAGGTCCATGCGAAGGACGGAGGGCGGATCCGCAATCAGCATCGCTGCGAGGAATGCGGGAAGACCGTCGAGTACGACGACATCGATAAGGCTTTCGACGACGGCGAGCACCGCGTGGTCCTCACAAGTGAGGACTTCGAGGCTCTTCCGGCAGAGGACAACGACGATATCGACGTCCTGCAATTCGTTCCCAGCGACGAGATCGACCCCATCATGCTCGAGAAGGCCTACTTCCTCGAGCCGACGTCGAAGACGCCGAAGGCCTACCTCCTGTTGCGTCAGACGCTCGAGGACACCGAGCGGACTGCGATCGTCAAGCTCACTCTGCGCACCCGGACGCGTCTGGCCGTGCTGCGGGTCTGCGGAAAGGTCCTCATGATCCAGACCCTGCGCTGGGCTGATGAGATCCGCGACGTCGACTTCAAGGGCGTGAACTCGAAGGCGAAGATCTCGGACAAGGAACTCGAGATGTCGGAGAAACTCGTCGAGTCCTACTCCGAGGACTTCACCCCCGAGGAGTTCAGCGACGACTACCAGGTCGAACTGCGCAAACTCATCGACGCGAAGATCGAATCGGGCGAGAGTTTCGATGTCGAGAAGACCTTCGCCGAGGACGACGCCGAGGAGGACTCCGGAGGCGATGTCATCGACCTTATGGAGGCCCTGCGGAAATCCGTGGACAGTTCTCGATCGTCGAAGAAGGGGACCTCAGGCAAGAAGTCGAGCGCGAAGGCGAGCGCAAAGAAGACCTCGTCGAAGAAATCGGAAACGAAGAAGTCGTCAGTCGCGAAGAAACGCACCGGATGAGGAGACTCGCACGAGGAATCTGCAGGAGGAGACCCCATGCATCCGACCAGAGACCCGCCGACGGAGACACACCAACAGTCTGACCGAAACGACGAACCGACCACGAAGGAGCTGTTCCACTATGCCGAAGACGACTAAGACAGGAAAGCCGAAGGAGAACGAGCTGCCCTCCACGCTGGAGAAGTCGAGCAAGAAGGCACAGCGGACCTTCGCCAAGGCCTACGACTCGGCCATCGACGAATACGGGGACGAGAAGCGCGCCCACCAGGTCGCCTACGCCGCCCTCAAACACAGCTATGAGAAGGTCGGCGACAAGTGGGAGGCGAAGGACTCCTCCGGCCCGTCGGACGCTCAGAGCTCCGGCGGCAAGAACACCGACCGCACGACCGCCGGCGGAGTCGACGCGAACGCCTCGAAAGAGCACCTCTACGAACAGGCGAAGAAGCTCGACATCTCGGGACGTTCGTCGATGACGAAGAAGGAACTCATCGACGCGCTCGAGAAGGAGAACAAGCGGAAGACGAAGCAGAACTCCTGACACCGACCCGAAACGGCGAAAACGAAGCGGCATGGAGAGATCTTCCGACAGCCGAACGCCGGTACTAGCGTGAGGGTCTCCGCCCCGCTGTTCGCCGGAATCCACCACCAGAGATCGGAGCACCATGACAGACACAGTCACCGTTCCCGAACCGCACGGATCAGAGAGCACCCGGAGAGAGAACGCCGAAAAGGGGTTCGTCGCTCCCGAATCGCTGACGAAGAACCTGCAGAACGTTCTCGTCGACTTCATCGCTCTCAGCCTGGTCGCCAAACAGGCTCACTGGAACATCGTCGGCACGAACTTCCGAGATCTCCATCTCAACCTCGATGAGGTGACGACAGTAGCCCGAAACGGCAGCGACGCCCTCGCCGAGCGGATGAGGGCGCTGCACGGTTCGCCCGACGGACGGCCCGCGGTCATCGCCGCGCAGACGGATCTGGAGACGTTCCCGAGCGGAGAGACCACCACCCACGATGCAATCGACCACGTCGTGAGCGCGATCGAGACCACTGTCGGCAGCATGCGCGGCTGCCACGACGAAGTCGACTCCGCCGACCCGACGACCGCGGATCTGTTCCACGAATACATCACCCAGCTCGAACAGCAGGCCTGGTTCATCAGCGCCGAGACGCGCCGGCCGAGCTGAGACCGCCCCCGCCGCGGAGGCACAGCCGCCAGGCCAGCGGTACCGATGAGCCACCCACCAGCAAGGAGATTCCCATGTCCGTCTGCGACACCTGCGGAAACGACTACGAACAGACATTCACCCTGTCATTCGGAAACGGCTCGTGGACATTCGACAGCTTCGAATGCGCGATCCACAAGGCCGCACCCACCTGCGAACACTGCGGATGCCGCATCCTCGGCCACGGAGTCCACGACGGCCAAGCACTGTTCTGCTGCTCGCACTGTGCGCGCGAGGCAGGACATACAGAGGCCACCGACGACAAAGGAGGAATACGATGAGCGACCAGCTGACCTTCCAGGACCCCACCACTCGCTTTCCCGACATCTCACCGCCGAAGCAGGATCAACCCGAACCGGGCCTCGACGCGGAACTCATCCCCGGCACGGATCGCGGTGAGGACAGCTACACCGGCACAGGCAGGCTCCGCGGCCGCAGGGCGCTGATCACCGGCTCGGACTCCGGCATCGGATCCGCCGTCGCGATCGCCTTCGCCCGTGAGGGAGCCGATGTCGCTCTGTCCTATCTGCCCGCCGAGGAGGAGGATGCCCAGCACGTCTGCGAAGTCATCCGCCAGGCCGGTCGCAAGGCCGTGCCTCTGCCGGGAGACCTGTCCGATCCCGAGTACTGCCGCGAGGTGGTCCGCCGGGCGGCAGAAGAACTGGGCGGACTCGATGCGGTGGTCAACAATGCCGGCCGACAGATCGCCGTCGAAGACATCGCCGACCTCACGGACGAGCAGTGGGAGAACACGTTCCGGACGAACATCCACGCGATGTTCCGGGTCTCTCAGGCCGCGCTCGAGCATCTCGAGCCCGGATCGACGATCGTCAACAGCACCTCCGTGCAGGCCTATTCGCCGTCCGCCCACCTCATCGACTATGCGTCGACGAAAGCGGCGATCAACAACTTCACGAAGGGGCTGGCAACTCAGCTGGCTCCGAAGGGCATCCGAGTGAATTCCGTGGCACCGGGGCCGATCTGGACCCCGCTGCAGGTCTCGGACGGTCAGCCGAAGGAGGCGCTGCCGCACTTCGGCAAGAACACTCCGCTGGGACGGGCAGGGCAGCCGACAGAGCTCGCACCCGCGTACGTCTTCCTCACCTCGTCGGAGTCGAGCTACGTGATCGGTGAGACCCTCAACGTCAACGGCGGCCAGCCCACCCCGTGAGCAACCGCTCCAGGACGGTCGCTGCGGCCCGCGCCCCGAAGGAGGCCTGATGAGTTCACACGATGACAAGCAGCCGAAACCGAACACCGAACGGCACGGCACCGGCAATCCCAACCTCGATCCGGGCCCAGCCGGTGACCCCGACCTCGATGAGGGCGGAAGCGTGCGACCAGGCGCGACTCCTCCTGAGTCGCACTCGGCGACCGCCTCGCCGCCACACCCTCCGGCGTCGCGGCCCCCGAAGACGAAATGGGTGGTCGTCGGAATCAGCTGCCTGCTGGCGATCATGATCTTCTTCTTCGTCGCCTATATCGTCGGGGTCTTCGGCTGATCCGACCGCAGCGAAGACTCAAGGACGGTGAGAGGAACGGGAACAGTCCGGTCCTAATCACGGGCCTGCGTCGACCGTCCGGTCCCGTCATCAGCCAGCACGCCTTGCGGGCGGTCGGCTTCGGTCATGGCAGAGAGGAACCGCAGCACGGTCTCGCGCTCCCGGCTGTTCAGGGCCGCGATCACGTCGAAGCGACGGGCATGCTGGCGCCCCACCGACTCGTGCGCTGCCTGCGCGGTCTCCTCTGTCACCTCGATGCTGGTGGTGCGCCTGTCGTGGGGGTGGGGGACCCGGATCAGGTGCCCACCGGCGACGAGGCGATCGACGAGCTTCGTCGTCGAGGCGCTGGAGATTCCGACGGCAGCAGCGATGTCCTTGGGAGTGACGATGAGCCCCTGCCGCTGTGCGCGGATGAGCAGGCGGATGGTGCGCATATCACTGTCGTTGAGCTGCATATACCGCCGCGACGCCTCGGCGAGGTCGCGTTCGGCCTCGTGCCACTGCCGCAGGGCCTCCATCAGCGCGGTGCATTCCGCGACCTCGGATTCGGACAGGGCCGAACGATCGGAGAACTCCGATTCATTCGAGAAATAAGTCAGGCCAGCTGCCTTCGAGTCTGCGGACGGCACGCTGACAGCATACCGCTGACGTGCTAGATTGAACTCTCGCCTGGCTAAAGAAATTGGAGAGCGTCCTGACCGTCGAATCCCGCCTCGTCGAAGTCCTCGCCGCTGCTCGGCGACGCTCTCGAGTCCGAACTCAGCAGTACGAGCAGCTCTGGCAAGCGCTGTCCAGGATGGCGTTGGGCGGAAAGATGATCAGGCCCCGCCTGCTCATCGGTTCCCATGAGGGCCTGGGAGGCACGGCAGCGCAGGCCGCGATGGACGCCGCCTGCGCGATGCAGCTGCTGCACATCGGCCTGATCATCCACGATGATGTCATCGACAACGACACCGTGCGTCGAGGGGAGATGAACATCACCGGTCAGTTCTCCTCCGAGGCCATGCTCCTCGGAGCCACGAGCGCCGCGGCGCAGACGTGGGGAATCTCCTCGTCGCTGCTCGCCGGTGACCTCATGCTCAACGAGGCCCAGTCCCTCCTGGCGCGCCTCGACCTCGACACCCCGCGCCGGATCGCCGTGCTCGACATCTTCGATGAGACGATCGCCGAGAGCGTCGCCGGAGAACAGTCCGACGTGTGGCTGAGCCTCCACCTCGACGAAGCCGACTCCGGTGACGTGCTCACGATGATCGGACGCAAGACCGCCTCCTACTCGTTCGAAGCCCCGCTGTCCATCGCCGCGGTCCTCGCCGGAAGCGACGACATCCTGGTCGAGCGGCTGCGCGCCATCGGCCGCCGCATCGGCATCGTCTACCAGCTCAGGGACGATGTCCTCGGCGTCTTCGGCGATGAGCAGGAGACCGGCAAGTCCGTTCTCAGCGACCTCCGAGAAGGCAAGGAGACCCTGCTCATCAACACGGCCCGAGCCCACCCTGCCTGGACCGAGGTCGCCCATCTCTTCGGCGATCGGGGCCTCGATGCCGAGGGTGGCCTCCGGCTGCGGCAGGTCATCGAGGAGTCCGGGGCGAGGGCGTACGTCGAATCGATGATCGCCGAGCACTGCGAGACCATCGCCGGGCTCATCGCCGAGGCGGAGCTGCCGCAGGCGCTTGCGGGCAGACTCGCGGACCTCACCTCCGCCTGCAGTCTGAGGTGCGCATGAGCGGGGCCGATCGGCACCGTCGGAGCCGACGAGCGGTGCCCGGCGACGAGCCGGCCGGTCCCCCGGTCGAGCAGGTGCCCCTCGAACACGGTCCCGACCTCTGGCGCATCCGCTCTTTCGACGCCGCCCGCCAGGTGCTGCGGGTCCGACACCTCACGACGCAGGCCGGATTCACTGCGGAGAGGATCCCTCGCGGCGTCTTCCGCCGCCACCCGATCCTCATCTCCGACGGGCAGTCCCATGACTCGCAGCGCCGAGAGCTCGCCCGCTTCTTCGCCCCCGCTGTGATCGCCGACAGGTACGGCGAGCGCATCGATGCTCTCGCGCGGGACACGGTCGGCCGGGTTGCCGCGGCCGGCCGGTGCCGCCTCGACGAGGTGGCTCTGCACTTCTCCGTGGCCGTGACCTCCGAAGTCGTGGGACTGACCGAATCCTCCATCACGGGCATGTCGCGGCGGCTCGAGGGATTCTTCACCCAGCCGCCGGTCGACCTCGCCGCTCCCGGTTGGGGCCGGACCCGGAAGCAGTGGCTGCAGGCCGCGGTCAACGGTCTTGTCCCGATCGCTCGGTTCTTCCTCGCCGACGTCCGTCCGGCGCTTCGGGCTCGGCGCCGCAGGCAGCGCGATGACGTCCTTTCCCATCTCATCGGGGCCGGACACAGCACGTCGGACATCCTCGTCGAGTGCGTCACCTACGGCACGGCCGGGATGGTCACCACCCGCGAATTCATCACCATGGCGTGCTGGCATCTGCTCTCAGACGGCGAGCTCGGGGCGGAGTACCTCGCGGCCGACCGGCCTCGCCGGTTGGAGATCCTCGAGGAGATCATCCGCCTCGAACCGGTCGTCGGCCACCTCTTTCGACGCACTCAGGCCGACATCGAGGTCACGGCACCGGATCGCACCGTGACGATCCCCGCCGGGGACCTCATCGACGTCTGCGTCCGCGCGACGAACACCGATGAAGAGGCGATGGGGTCCGAGCCGCATTCCCTGTGCCCCGTGCGGCACACCGCAGAAGCCGTCCCGGCGGTCGGCATGAGCTTCAGCGACGGTGCGCACAAGTGCCCGGGGCAGTCGCTGGCGCTGTTCGAGACCGATGCGCTCGTCCACCGCCTGCTCGAGCGCAGTCCGCACCTGGTCGCCGAGCCGGAGATCGGCTGGGACAGCGTCATCTCAGGCTACCGGCTGCGCGGACTCCAACTGGCCTTCGACGAGTGCTCCGGCCCGGAGAGGAGACTGCCATGAGCGCCTTCGAGTATCTGCTCCTCATGGGTGCCTGCGTCCTCATCACCCTGCCCCTGGAGCTGTTCTTCCGGGCTCGGGTGTACCGCCGGTGGAGAACCGTGCTGTGGGCGCTCGTGCCCGTCATCGTCGTCTTCTGCCTCTGGGACGTCGTCGCCATCGCCCGCGACCATTGGGTGTACAACCCGCGATTCGTCACCGGCATCCACCTCGGCAACCTGCCGCTCGAGGAGCTCGTGTTCTTCATCGTCATCCCCCTGTGCGCCCTGCTCAGCTATGAGGCGGTCGGCACCGTGCTTACAGCTGTACGCAAGCGCCGTTCCGAAGGAGGCGGCGAACGATGAGCGTGCCCGAGTACACGATCATGACCGTCGTCGGAATGATCCTCGTCATCGGCCTCGAGCTGTTCGTCTTCCGCTCAGGCGTCTTCCGCCGGGCGAAGTACTGGGCGGCGCTGGGCATCTGCCTCGTCTTCCAATGCTTCGTCGACGGCTGGCTGACGAAGCTTTCGGATCCCATCGTCATCTACAATCCGCAGGGTCTGAGCGGCATCCGGTTCCCGTGGGACATCCCAATCGAGGACTTCGGCTTCGGCTTCGCCATGACCACCGCCGTCCTCATGCTCTGGCAGTGGCGCCTGAACAGGCACGCTCTGGCCGCCGGAGAAGAGAACACATGAACCGTCGAACCTCCCAGCCGCGCCCCCGTGACCGGCACGCGATCCTCACACCCTCCCACCCGGGGCGTCCGCGTCTGCTGCGGCCCAAGCGGGTGACCGTCGTCGGCGGCGGCATCGCCGGACTAGCCGCAGCCGCGGTCCTCGCCGAGCACGGCGTCAGTGTGCACCTGGTCGAGGCCGAATCCAGCCTCGGCGGACGGGTCCGGGCCTGGAGCCTCGACGGGGACCGGTCGATGAGCCGCGGATTCCATGCCTTCTTCCGCCAGTACTACAATCTCCGCAGCCTGCTCGCACGCGCCGATCCCGGCCTCGACCGTCTGGTCCCGGTCACGGACTATCCGCTCGTGGGGCGGGACGGTCTGCGCGACTCCTTCGCCCGGATTCCGCGGACTCCCCCGCTCAGTCTCGCGGGATTCGTGCTCACCAGCCCGTCCTTCCCGCTGCGTGGTCTGGCCGACGTCGACCTGACGACGGCGTGCGAACTCATCGACGTCGACTTCCCGGACTCCTATCGACGCTACGACGGAGAGTCGGCCGAGCAGTTCCTCGACCGGCTGCGGTTCCCGGTCGGGGCGCGGCATCTCGCGCTCGAGGTCTTCGCCCGCTCTTTCTTCGCCCACCCTGCGGACTTCTCCGCCGGGGAGCTCGTCGCGATGTTCCACACGTACTTCACAGGCTCCGCCGAAGGGCTGCTCTTCGACGTCCCCGACGACGACTACGACACCGCACTGTGGTCGCCCCTGAGCGAATACCTCGCCGAGGCGGGGGTGCAGATCGAGACCGACACCGCAGTCACCGCGCTCCGCCCACAGGACAGTGCGGGCAGCACCGGGTGGCGCGTCGAGACGGCGAGCGGGACGCTCGAGACCGATGCGCTCGTGCTCGCCGCCGATCCGCGAAGCACTCGGACGCTGCTGGCCGGACTCGAGGACTCGATCGACGCCGACGCTCTCGGACATGCGACGGCCGCCGGCTCACCGGCCGCGGGCAGGGGAACTCGAGAGCGGTGGCTGAGCAGCGTCACCTCGCAGCGGAATGCGCCGCCGTTCGCGGTGCTCAGACTGTGGTTGCAAGACGAGGTGGATCCGAGCCGCCCGGCCTTCCTCGGCACGACCGGCTATGCGCTGCTCGACAACATCTCGGTCCTCGAACGCTTCGAGGCCGGGGCCGAGAGATGGCGGCACACGCACGGCGGCTCCGTCGTCGAACTCCACGCCTATGCGCTCGGCACCGCGCATCGGGGCGGCGCGCGAGGGATGCTCGAGTCCGAAGACGTCGACCGGGAAGCCGTGACATGCCAACTGCTGGCCGACCTCCACGAGGTCTATCCCGAGACGGCCGACATCCCCATCACCGCCCAGGAGCTGCTCATCGCCGATGACTGCGCCCTGGCCGACACGCGACTGCACGACGACCGCCCCGGGGTCACGACTGCGTTTCCCGGGCTGGTACTGGCTGGTGACGCCGTCGCCTGCGAGGCACCTGTGGCGCTCATGGAACGCGCGGCGACGACGGGATTCATGGCCGCGAACGAACTGCTCGCCGGTTGGCGGGTGGAGGGAACCGAGATCTGGTCACCGCCTCGGCGCGGTCTGCTCCGTCGGGGCCTCCTCGGCGCACTGCGCGGACGCAGGGCAACGAGGCACAGGCGTGGAGCAGCCACCGGGCGCTGACCACCGGTCTCGACGCCCCCTCACCGACTCAGGTCGGCAATGGTCCCGGGCTGGAGTCTCCGCGGAGGCGTTTGAGGACGAGTTCGGCGCTGATGAGGCACATCGGCACGCCGACCCCGGGCGCCGTCGTGGCACCGGCATAGAACAGCCCGTCGACTGCTTTCGAAGAGTTCTGCCGTCGGAACATCGCGCTCTGGCGCAGGGTGTGCGCGGGCCCCAGCATCCCGCCGAGCCAGGAGTTGAAGTCCTCGGCGAAGTCCGTCGGTCCCAGCGTCCTGCGCACTCTGATGCGCCGGCGCAGGTCGGGGATGTCGGCCCATCGGGCGATCTGGTCGATCGCACGATCGGCGGCCGCCTCGATCCGCGGATCTCCTGCCCCGTCGTCTCCCCCGGCTCCGAGCCCTGCATCGGCGGGGACGGGGATGAGGAGGAAGAGGTTCTCGTGCCCGGGCGGGGCGACGGAGGGGTCGGTGGCGCTGGGCCGGCAGGCATAGATCGAGGCGGGTGAGGGGATCTTCTGCTTGGACCCGAAGATCGCGTCGAAGTTCGTC
This sequence comes from Brevibacterium sp. MGP-B1, assembly GCF_057766545.1. Classification (NCBI taxonomy): domain Bacteria; kingdom Bacillati; phylum Actinomycetota; class Actinomycetes; order Micrococcales; family Brevibacteriaceae; genus Brevibacterium; species Brevibacterium sp. MGP-B1. Next base: position 2,443,730 of record NZ_CM173407.1, read on the forward strand.
TCCCAGTCCTCGGTGAAGAACAGCGAATGATGCGCCAGCTCCTCGAGTTCGCCTTCTATGCCGAGGAAGACGAGCACCGCCCCGGGGCCGCTCGTCATCGACGTCCAGGAACGTTCGGGGTAGCTCTGATCCTCGGGGTCGAGCAGCTGCGTCTCGGTGTGGTGGAGGTCAGCGGCGGAGACGACGACATCGGCGGAATGCGTGTGTGCGCGTCCGGCGCCGTCGGTCCAGCTCAATCCCGTGGCCCGCCGTTCGGTTCGGCCGCGGTCAGGTGCCGCCTCGGTGTGGATGTGTGTGACGGCTGTGCCGGTGTGCAGGCGGACCCCGGAGCGTTCGGCCAACCGGACGAGGGCGTCGGTGATCGTATGGAACCCGCCCATGGGGTAACTGACACCTTGATCGAGGTCGAGGGTGCTCATGAGGTGGTAGATCGCCGGTGCCCGTCGCGGGTCGGTGCCGAGGAAGATCGCAGGGTACTGGAGGATCTGGCGCAGCACCGGATCGTGGAACGAGGATTCGGCGAAGCCGACCAGTGACGTCCCCAGCTGCCGGGCGAGTTTCGGAAGCGCGCCGAGGATGTCCCGATGGAGCAGGGACCGTGGTGAGGTGAAGGGGTTGTAGAGGAAGTGGGCGAGCGCGAGCTCCTTCGTGTGCTCGGCCGAGACGAGGTAGTCATCGAGGGCGTCTCCCGTGCCGCGCTCGACGCTGTCGAAGGTCGCTCGCACCCGGGACCTGCCCTGCGGGATCGTCAGTTCTCGCATGCGTCCCGGGGCTCCCGTGCTCGCATCGACCGGACCCGGTGGGCTGAACACGGTGTAGCCGGGATCGAGCGTGCGCAGGTCGAGTTCGGCCTCGGCGCTGGTGCCGGCGAGAGCGAAAAAGTGTTCGAAGACCTCGGGCATGAGATACCAAGAGGGCCCGGTGTCGAAGCGGAAGCCCTCGCGCTCGAACACGCCGATACGCCCGCCGAGTTCGGAGTTCTTCTCGAACAGGTCGACCGAGTGCCCTTCGCGGGCGAGGAGGATCGCCGTGGCCAGCCCGGCGGCTCCCCCGCCGATGATGCCGGTGCGCGGGCTGCTGCCGGCACCGGAGCCGCTCCGCCGGTTCACTTCCGCCCTTCGCGCGCTGCAGTCATGAGTGCGTGGGCTGTCAGTCGGGCCTTGACGGCGTTCGGGACCCGCACCCGCTGCTGGTAGAGGTCGGCAACGGGGGTCGTGGCGATTCTGTCGGTCAGCGCGGTGAAGAGCGCGCAGGCGCAGCGGACCGCGGTGCGCGCGTCCTTCGGCAGTCCGGTGATGGCGTCCCGGGCGGCGGCGAGCTGCTGTCGGATCGTGTTCACCCACTCGGCCTTTTCGGCCTCGGTGAGTCGGTGTCCCGAGGTGAGGTAGCTGCGGCCGAGGCGCTGGTCGTCGTCGGCCAGGTCACGCAGGAAGTTGACGTTCTGGAACGCCGCCCCCAGCTGCCGTGCCCCGTGCTCGAGCCGTGCGACCTCGGCGGGGGTGCGGTCGAGATCGATGAGGAAGACCTTGAGGCACATGAGTCCGACGACCTCGGCAGACCCGAAGACGTACTCGGCATGTTCCTTCGCATCGAAGCCGCGGACCGGCGGCGAGGTTCCGTCCTCGGTCCCAAGACCGGAACCAGTGCCCGGGGGATCGAGGTCTGCGCTCATCGAAGCGAAGAAGGGGTCGACGAGGTCGGCGCCGATGTCGGCGGCGCGAGCGGTCCGGGCGAAGGCGTGGATGACGAGATTGTCGCTGATGCCGCTGCTCAGCGCCGCATGAGTGGCGGAGGCGAAGCGGCCCAGCATCTCCCGCTGCTCGGCCTCGGCAAGCCCCGCCTCGGCGGCCAGACCGTCGACGATCTCATCGGCGATGCGGACCAGGGCGTAGATGTTGCGGATATGGTGCCGGTTCCTGACCCCGAGCAACCTGACCGCAAGTCCGAAGGAGGTCGAATAGCTCGCGATCACGGCCCTGGTCGCATCCTCGGCGGTGCGCGTGTAGAGCTCATCGGTTGCGGTGCGGCTTAACGGCGTCATATTCGTTAGCTTAGCTAAAGAAATGCCCGGGGAGCGAATCTCCGCTCGGGCGGCGTCGCGGTGTCACTCGAGGACGAGGCAGAATGGACGCCCGATCGGGTCGGCGTAAACGCGGAAAGTCGGGTGCTCGTCCGAATCGTCGAGGAGCCTGCCGCCAGCGTCGAAAACCGTGGGTTCGGCGTCCTCATAGGAGGAGACGAGGATGTCGATATGGACCTGCAGCGGAACGGAGTTGTCCGGCCAGGTCGGGGCCACATAGTCCTCTGCTCTTTGGAAGGAGAGGATCTCCCGGCCCGAGGGCTCGTAGAGGTTGACCCAGTCTGCGTCCTCGTCCGGTGATACGCTGCCGCCGAGCAGCCTGCGGTAGAACCGGGCCGTGTCGATCGGCACGGGGCAGTCCATGGCGGTGGTGTTGAGACGACCGATCATGATGTGCTTCTTTCCTCGAGTCGGAGTACAGACGGCAATGGCTGCTCAGACAGCAGGGTACTGCTGCGCGGCCAGGAGCGAGCCTAGATGTGCGGCGTTGGCGGCGAGCGTCTTCGTCGTCGAGGCGACTGCGTCGGGGGTGGTCTCGAGGTCCTTGAAGTCCCGTGGGTTCATCGCCTCGGAGTTCCAGTACGTCGAACCCTGCGCGGGGATGGTGAAGCCGATGTCGTTGAGGGCCTGATGGGCATCGGCGATGATCTTGTGTGCCCCGTCCTCGTTGCCGACTACGGCCACGACCGCGATCTTGCCGAACATCGCGGGCCTGCCCTGTTCGTCGGTGTTCGACAGTTCGGCGTCGAGGCGTTCGAGCACGCGTTGGGCCACGCTCGACATGTGGCCCAGCCATGTGGGAGTGGCGAACACGAGCACATCCGAGTTGCGGATGCGCTCGGCGATCTGCGGCCATTGGTCCCCGTCGCCCATGTCCGCCTTCACGCCGGGTCTCACGTCGTAGTCGACGACTCTGATCATCTCTCCCTCGACTCCGTGTCGGCCCAGTTCGTCGAGGACCTGGCCAGCGATGACATCGCTGCTCGAGTCGGACGGGGAGGGCTTGAGAGTGCACACGAGTGCTGTGGCTGTGAGTGCGTTATCCATGTGTTCACGCTAGGTGCCCGGTCTCGGCAGGGACAAGACCCTGCGGTGCCCAATGCAAACCCCCGCCTGGCACGGGCACAGACCCGCAGGTGCGCGCCCGGAGGCAGGCGTAGGGCACGGGCGCGGTGACCTCAGAGATGGTCGCGCGGGAGCTCTCGGTCCCAGTTCTGCGAATAGATCCGCTGATAGCCGAGGTCGCCGTTGAGCTCGAAGGCGTCGAGTTCGGCGGCGATGTGGAAGTTCTGCGCGGTCGAGGTCAGCACTGTCCGAGTCTGGACCTCGATGCCCCAGCTGCCGCGCTCCATGCGACGCAGGGTGCTCGTCTCACCCTGAACCGAGTTGACCTCGTTCCAGCGGAATCGGTACCACTCGTCGGTGCGGCGACGGATCGTCGTTCCGGTCTCATCGAGGCAGAACGAACCCTGGTCGTTGATGATCTCGAGCGTCGAGACATCGGTGGCGAGGTCACGGATGACCCGCCACTGATGGTCGCCGGCCTCCAGATCGGTTGTCTCGAGCTCCGCGGCCGCCTCGGCGTTGCCGAAGTCCCTTATCTGCTCGTCCTCGCTGCGCGGGGGCCGGACCGGCAGCTCGAGGGTGCTCTGGCCGGGATGCAGGGTCACGGCGGCGGAGGCGGGCGAGGGCCACACCAGCGGCCAGTACGAGGTCGAGACGGACAGCCGCATCCGATGCCCCGCAGGGAATACCTGCGCGATCCCATTGAGCGGAATCGTGATCCGATACCTTCTGCCGGGTTCGAGCGCCTCGGGCTCCTCGCTGCCGTTCCGATGGGTGAGGTTGAGGATCCCGTAGGTCACTCGAGTCGCCTCACCGTCAGGGAAGACGTCGGACAGGCGCACGGCCAGCTGCGCATTCGGCCGGTCGGAGGAGACGACGAACGAACATTCGCCGCGACCGCAGATCTCGATGTCCTCCTCCAGCGGCCCGGTGTCGAAGACCAGAGCACCGCCGTCCTCCTCGCGCTGGTCGAAGGGCAGATCGGGCGCGGCCGCATAGGAGGCCCATTTGCCGGCGAAGAGGCCGACGCTCAGCGGCGATTGGAGCGTCAGCTCCGTCGAGAGCTCATCCGAGGGATCCTCATGCCCGGGGTCCTCGGCTGCGCGTTCGCTGGGGGTGAGCCGTCCCTCGCTCAGGCGCAGCCGCCACGGCTGCAGCCGGTTCGAGGGCCATTCGGATTCTCCCACCCAGCGTCCCGGGCGCTCGGAATAGGAGGAGCGGGGGGTGATGCTGTCCTGCATCCACAGGCGCAGCATCGGCTCGTCCATGACGCCGGTGTCCTGCCCCTTGAGCCAGTGGTCGAACCAGCGCACGACCTCTTGCAGGAAGCCGATGGTCGGGCCGGGCACGCCCAGATGCGGGTATTTGTGTCCCCAGGGCCCGATCAGCCCGCGCCGCGGCACATCGAGGTGCTCCATGAGCCTGAAGATCGCGTTCGTATAGCCATCGGCCCAGCCGCCGACGGCCATGACAGGGCACTCGATCGCCGAATAGTCCTCGGAGACCGAGGCGTGCTGCCAGTACTCGTCGCGTCGCTGGTGGCCCAGCCAGTTCTCGAGCCAGAGTCCGCTGCCCGACAGCCGGTCGAGCCACATCTCACGCCACCGATCGCCGACGATCTCCGGATCCGGCGGCAGACTGTTGAACGCGAACATCACCGTGGCCTCGGAGAGGTTGTCCGAGAGCAGGGCGCCGCCCATGTAATGCATATTGTCGACGTAGAGATCGTCCGTTGCTGAGGCGGAGATGATCGCCCCCAGGGCCGGCGGGCGGCGGGCGGCGACCTGGAGACTGTTGAAACCTCCCCAGGAGATGCCCATCATCCCGACGTTGCCGTCGCAGTAGGGCTGCTCTGCCAGCCAGGCGATGACGTCTTCCGCGTCGTCCTGCTCCTGGGAGCAGTACTCGTCGAGCAGCAGCCCGTCGGAGTCCCCACTGCCGCGCAGGTCGACACGCACGCTGACATAGCCGTGCCCGGCGATGTACGGGTGGTTGAGGCTGTCGCGGCCGCGGCTGTTGTCGCGTTTGCGGTAGGGAATGTATTCGAGCACCGCCGGCAGAGGCGCGCTCTCCGCCTCGACGGGTACCCAGATCCGCGCGGCCAGGCGCGCGCCGTCGCGCATCGGGATGAACACGTTCTCGATCGTGCGGACGTCATAGGGGAAGTCTTCGATGGTCCTCATGCCAACCTCCGTTCGATGGCGCGGTCACTGTCATCGCGGCACTCCTGCCGCAGGACGAGCTCTCAGCTGAAGTCGAACTCGAGCTCGTCGAGGATGTTCTCGTAGTTCTCGTCGAGTTCGTCAAGATCGGAGGCGCCGAGGTAGAGCTTGCCGAGCACGTACCGGTAGCTGTCCTGCCCGGTCATCTCCGACAGCCGTTCGCCCGGTCCGACGTCGAGGGTCGCGACGGCTCCCGGGTAGCGGGAGCGCAGCTTCAGAAGCGAATCCTCATCGGGCACCTTCGTCACCACCGCGTCCTCGTCATGGAAGATCTTGAACTGTCCGGCGACGGCGAATTCGCCCTCTCCTCGGGGCATGCGCGGTTCCATGTCGAGGGCGATGTCCACGGCGACCTGGTGATTGGACACGCCGTCGACCTTCGCGAAGAGGTCGCTGTGGGATTGGCTGATGCGGGTGTTGAATTCGATGAGCCACAGCCTGTCGCTGTCCTCGTCCCAGATGAACTCCGAGTTGAAGCAGCCGTTGTCGAAGCCGATGTGCTCCATGTAGCGCCGGGTGTAGTCGATCGCACGCTCACGGACGGACTCGGGCGTGCTCTGGGCGGGATAGGTGAGGCGATCGAAGCTCGTGTTCTCAGCGTCCTTGCGCATGTCGAAGAGTCCGTGCACGGCGAATCGGCCGCGATGGACGCTTCCCTCGGGTGCGATCTGCCTGCCGACGACGAGCTCTTCGGCGATGCAGGCGTTGCCGCCGAACTCCTCGAGCTCCGGCGGCAGATCGACACGGGAGAGCACGGCGTCGAAGGCGTCTCCGACATTCCGGATCTCCTCTCTGATCTCCTGCAGAGCCCGGGAGAACGTCTCCGCATCCCGGATCTCGAAGCCGAGCTGGGAGGAGTGGGACTTCACGGGTTTGACCCAGAACGGGAAAGCGAGATCGATGGAATCGAGCGCATCGTCGTCGAAGGGATCGAAGGCGGCGAATCCGGGCGTGCATTCGGGCACGGAGCGCCGCTGCTCGAGCCTGCTCCAGTACTTGTGCTCGCATTTGAGGATGCTCTCCAGGCTCGGCGCGGGCAGGCCGAGCTCTTCCGCCAGCACCGGGGCGATCACACTCACGGGGAAGTCCCAGTGCGGGATGATCGCGTCGACTTCGTCGGGGAAGGCGCTGAGCTCTTCACGCGCCGCTGACAGCAGACTGCCGAAGTCGATCGTCGCGACATCGACGAGGGCGTCGTAGCTGAGGAGACCGCGGAAGTTCATCTCCTCCGCTCCCCTGATCGTCTCGAGTTCCCTGCGCTGGACATCTGTCAGTCCCGGTACGAACACATTCTTCTTTCTCACACCTGTATCCCAACGTCGACGACGGCTTGTCCCTCAGAAGCCAAACAATGTCGCACCGCGGCACGCAAACGGCTCCGAGGCCTCATGTTCGACCGCCGTTTCCGGCTCGGCGTGACGACGGCCCCGTGCCTCTCACAGTCCGCCGGGTGAAGGGATCATCCGGCCCCTCGACAGCGCTGTGACCAGGAACTTCAGTAGACGAGCGAGGAGCAGGGTAAGCCGAGATGCCAGGATCCACAACCCCTCTTGTGGAGCAGCAGAAGCAGCTCCAGGTTGGGTACAGAAGCCGAGGTCAAACCGATTGAACATCGAACTTCTCCACGGTTGCCGAATCGGTGACCTCGATCGTCGGATCGGGGAGAAGAGCAGGGAATCTCTCGTCAATCCAGGAGAGGAGCAGCAGATGAGCCGATCACAGGCCGAGAGCGTCGAGCGCCTCGACCGTCTCCGCGACCGTCACGGCCAGCAGGGCCGGATCGGGATCCGAGGCGAAGGGCTCTCCGCGTCGCAGCTCCTCATGAGTGAGTGCGATATGCGGCCCTTCCGGCGGTCCCCAGCTGCGGACGCGGGCCGGTCCGAAGAGGACCACCGAGGGGCGGCCGAAGGCATTCGCCAGATGGGCCGCACCCGTGTCGGCGCTGACGACGAGGTCCGCGGCGGCGATGCTCGCACAGAACTCTCCGAGAGATTGGGTGCCGGCCGCCACGCGCAGGCGTCGGTCCGCGCCGCCCGCAGCCCGCGCGGCGATGAGCGCGGCAGCCCTTTGGGCACGCGCCCGTTCGGCTCCCGAGCCGGTGAGGACGACCTCGTGTCCGCGCTCGAGCAGCTCGACACCGACCTCGGCGAAGCGCTCGATCGGCCACAGTCGACTTCGCTCAGCGGCCCCGACGTGCACGATCACGGCAGGAGACGGCAGCCCGACCGGAAGCCCCGCAGGATCGATCCGCAGATCCTCGGCATCAGCGCTGACTCCGACATGCGCGAGCATCTGCGTCCAGCGGCGACGCTCGTGCATGTCCTCGACCCATTCCGGACCGGCCCAGCCCGGTTCCGCATGACCCCACTGCAGCGGCGCCCCGAAGGACTCGAGCCAGCGATGGCTGGCCGGACCGCGACCATGGAGGTTGACGACGCAGCGAACAGCCGCCTCGAGCAGGACCCCACCACGATCCGGTGGAACGGCGATGTCGCCGGGGGCCACCGGCAGGATCTCATCCACACATCCGATCGCGGTGACCAGCGGGCGCAGGTGCTCGGGGCAGGCGAGGACGAGGTCGGAGGACGGAAACGCCGCTCGCAGTCCTCGCAGCGCCGGGACGGCCACGAGCAGGTCTCCGATTCCGAGAGCACGCAGCGCCACCACGACGTCCCTGTCCATGGGCTCCGCCTTCCGTCCGCGATCCTCTTCGATCGTGACGATACCCTCATCCGCGATGTGCCGTACAACGGCGACCCCGATCGCGTCGTTCCGGTCGACACGGCCGCCTCGGCGGTGGCTCTCGCCCGTGCCTGCGGGGTTCCGGTGGGAGTCATCAGCAATCAGTCCGGCATCGGCCGCGGGCTCATCTCCGCCCGCGAGCTGGCGGCCGTCAACAATCGCGTGGAGGATCTGCTCGGCCCCTTCGAGGTGTGGCGTCACTGCCCGCACCTGCCCGAAGACGGCTGCCGGTGCCGGAAGCCGGCGCCTGCGATGCTGCTGTCGGCGGTCGACGAACTCGGCGTTCCCATCGCCGAGGCGGTGATGATCGGCGATATCGGTGCCGACGTCCTCGCCGCTCGTGCCGCCGGCTGTCGCGGCATCCTCGTGCCGACCGAACGCACGCTGGTCGAGGAGGTCTCGGCCGCCGAGGCGGTCGCGACGACGCTGCTCGAGGCCGTGCGCTCGGTCCTCGGCTGCAGCACGACATCCAACCATGCCGGTTTCGGTGCCGGAGCGGCACCGGAGATGACGGGAGGCTCATGGTGAACCGCCACGTCCTCGCGGTCCGACTCGACAGCATGGGTGACCTTCTCGTGACGAGTCCCGCCCTGCGCGCCATCGCCGCCTCGGACGAGGTCGCGAAGCTCACCCTGCTGTGCAGTCCTGCCGCAGCACCCACTGCGCGGCTGCTGCCCGGGGTCGACGAGATCGAGACCTGGTCCTGCCCGTGGATCGTCTCTCCTGCTCCGGCCGTCGATCCTGCGGACATCCAGCGGATCGTCGACGTCCTCACCGTCGCCGACATCGACGAGGCGGTGATCTTCACCTCCTTCCACCAGTCCGCGCTGCCCACAGCGATGCTCCTCAGGGCGGCCGGGATCGCCCAGATCACAGGTGTCTCCGTCGACTATCCCGGAAGCCTCCTCGATGAGCGGATCCGTCCGGTCTCGGAACTGCCCGACGATCTGCCCGAGGTCGAACGCGGGCTGGCGATCGCCGGTCGCGCCGGTTTCGAGCTGCCCGCCGATGACGACAAGCGCCCCCGGGTCGTCGGCATCGCGGGAGAGTTCGCTCGACAGTGCCCCCGAACGCTCGACGGCGGGCGCCTCATCGTCGCCCATCCGGGCGCGAGCGTGCCCTCGCGACGCTGGTCGCCCGAGCATATGCGCGAGACCGTCGCCGAACTCGCCGCACAGGGATGGACCGTCGTCGTCACGGGCACCCCGGATGAGCGTCGGCTCACCGAGTTCGTCGCCGGAGCCGAGGGCATCGACCTCGGCGGCCGACTCGATGTGGCCGGTCTGGCCGATCTCCTCGCCGCGGCAGAGGCCGTCATCGTCGGCAACACCGGGCCTGCACACCTCGCGGCCGCAGTCGGCACCCCTGTCGTCAGCCTCTTCTCCCCCGTCGTGCCGCCGGTCCGGTGGCTTCCCTACGGGGTCGACGTCGAGATGCTCGGCGATCAGACCGCCGCCTGCCGCGGCACCCGCGCCCGGGACTGTCCCGTCGCCGGCCATCCGTGCCTGAACTCCGTCAGCGCCGAGGACGCGGTCTCCGCCGTCCACCGGCTGATCACGCGCAGGCCCGGGCCGCATGAACCCGAACCCGGGGCCTCTGTCCGAGACAAGGAACCTTTGAACCGCCGAGCACACGCAGTAAGGAGCAGCTCATGAGAATTCTGCTGTGGCACGTCCACGGATCGTGGACGGATGCCTTCGTCAGAGGAGACCACGATTACCTCCTCCCGGTCGATCGGGAGCGCTCCGCATGGGGTCTGGGCCGGGGCGGCCGCGACTGGCCGAACGCCCGAGAGGTCGCGATCGAGTCGCTGGACGCCTCGGATTTCGACGTCGTCATCGCCCAACGGCCCGAAGAGATCGACGAGATCCGCACGCGGTTCGGCGTCGTCCCCGGCGTCGATGTGCCCGCGGTCTTCGTCGAGCACAACACCCCGCGAGCAGCAGTGCCCGACAGCCGGCATCCGCTCGCCGACCAGCAGGACGTCCCCATCGCCCACGTCACCCATTTCAACGCCCTGATGTGGGACTGCGGGCTCACTCCCACGACCGTCATCGAACACGGGATCAACGATCCCGGTCCGCTCTACACCGGGCAGCTGCGGCGCCTGGCGTTCGTCGGCAACGAACCCGTGCGCCGCCGCCGGGTGCTCGGCACGGACATCCTCGAACTGGTCTCCTCCCATGTGCCCGTCGACGCCTTCGGCATCGGCACCGAAGAACTGCGCACAGGGCTTCCGGAACCGACAGGCCGCCTCGGCGAGGTCGACAGCGCGCCGATCATCCCCTACGGGGATCTGCCGCCGCACGAGCTCCACCCGCTCGTCGCCGAACGTCGGGCCTACCTCCATCCCGTGCGCTGGACCTCGCTGGGGCTCTCGCTCCTCGAGGCCATGCACATGGGCATGCCCGTGCTCGCCCTCGCCACGACCGAAGCGATCCGGGCCGTCCCCGCGAGTGCGGGGATGCTCACGACCCGACCGCGCGAGCTCATCGACATGGCCGTCCACCTCATCGACGATCCGGAGCTCGCGGCCGACATGGGTCGCCAGGGACGAGCCCATGCCCTCGAGCGCTACGGCCTCGACAGGTTCCTGCGCGACTGGGACGAACTGCTCGACGCGATCGTCACCGAAGGCCATGCCGGCGTCCGCGCCGGCGCCCACCCCGACCGCCACATCCAGACCGTCTGAAGAGGAGAGACCAATGCGCATCTCGATGATCTCCGAACATGCCAGTCCGCTGGCCCCGCTCGGCAGCGTCGACGCCGGCGGACAGAACGTCCACGTCGACCAGCTCGCCGCCGAACTCACCGCCCGCGGCCACGACGTCACGGTCTTCACCCGACGTGACGATCCCGATTCGGCCGAAGTCGTCACCATGGATTCCGGCACTCGCGTCGTCCACATCTCCACAGGCACCGATTCGCATGTGCCCAAGGACGAACTCCTCGATCACATGCCGGCCCTCGGACGCGGCATCGCCGACTACTGGCAGCACTATGCCGATTCCCGTCCGGACGTCGTCCACTCGCACTTCTGGATGTCGGCGTTGGCCGCCCGAGCCGCGCTCGAGGCCGCCCACCTCGGCGGGGTGCCGCTCGTGCACACGTACCACGCGCTGGGCACGGTCAAACGCCGCTATCAGGGCAGCGCCGACACCAGTCCCGCCGAACGCATCCGATTCGAGCGCACCATCGGCGAAGATGCCACTCGCATCGTCTCCACCTGTGAGGACGAAAGAGGCGAACTCGGGGCCCTGGGCATCGAACCGAGCAAGGTGGACGTCATCCCGTGCGGGGTCGACCTCCGCCAGTTCACACCGGGCGATGGTCCGAGCACGCCGCCGACCATCGTCTGCCTCGGGAGGCTCGTGCCTCGCAAGGGCGTCGACCTCGTCATCCGCGGACTCGCGCAGCTGCATCGCTCCGGGCGGGACGACGTCGTTCTCGACGTCATCGGCGGCAGTGCCGATGGGGGCGAATTCGCCGCCGATCCCGAAGTCAAGCGCCTGCGCCGCCTCGCCGCCGAACTCGGAGTCGAGGAACACGTCCGCCTCCGCGGACACATGGACCGCTCCGAGATCCCGGCCGCGATCCGCAGCGCCGCCATCGTCGCCTGCACCCCCTGGTACGAACCCTTCGGCATCGTCCCGCTCGAGGCGATGGCCTGCGGGGTGCCCGTCATCGCGGCCGCGGTCGGCGGGCTGCAGAACACGGTCGTCGACGAAGGCACGGGCCTTCTCATCCCGCCGGGTGAGCCCGCAGCCTTCGCCGCCGCCGCCGAACGCATACTCTCCTCCCCGGATTTCGCCCGGTCCCTGGGCACGGCCGGAATCGAGCGCGTACGGCAGAGCTACACCTGGGCCAGCGTCGCAGAGGCGACTGAGGCGGCCTATCGACGAGCGCGCGGCGTCGGCGAACTGCACGAGAGGGACCTCGTCGTCGCGGGTCGGCCCCGGATGTCGACCGTCGCGGAGGACGTCGTCGAGTCGCAGCTGTCAGGGGTGGAGTGCGCCGTTGACTCTCTGCGCGAACAGCTGCCGACGGTGCGGCAGTGGAGCGAGGCCCTCGCGCAGACTCTCGCGGCCGGTGGGACCCTCTTCTGCGCCGGCAACGGCGGCTCCGCGGCCGAGGCCCAGCATCTCAGCGCCGAACTCGTCGGCAGGTTCTCCGCCGACCGTCCCGCGTACTCGTCCATGGCGCTGAGCACGGACTCATCGGCAGTGACCGCGATCAGCAATGACTACGGGTTCGAGAGCGTTTTCGCACGCCAGGTCGACGCTCATGCCAAGCCGGGCGACATCCTCATCCTGCTGAGCACCAGCGGTCGCAGTCCGAACCTCGTGAGAGCCGCCGAGGCGGCGAATCGGATCGGGGCGACGACCTGGGCGCTGACCGGCCCCGGGGACAGCCCCCTGACTGAGGTCTGCGACTCCTCGGTACGGATCGACGCCGCCGCGCCGCATGTGCAGGAGGCCCATCTCATGGCGGTCCACTGCCTGTGCGCGGCCTTCGACGAGAGAGTCGGCAGGCTCGCCGCAGCAGTGTCCGCCCCCGCCGAGACTCCCGCGCCGGCCCGAGCGCCTCGCTCTCCGGTCGCCCGCTCACCCCGAGTCGCGCCCATCGGCGCCCGTCTCTGAGAGAGGACAGACCATGCAGATCACAGTGGTCGGGGACACCCTCCTCGACGCCGATGTCCATGGCAGCGCTCGTCGTCTGCTGCCGGACAACCCCGTGCCCGTCGTCGACGTCGACCACATCGACCACCGTCCCGGCGGGGCGGGGCTGGCGACCCTGCTGCTGGCCGCGGCCGGTCACGAGGTGACCCTCGTGACGGTGCTCGGCGATGACGAGAACGCAGAGCGCATCGAAGCCGCACTGCCCTCGGTCGAGATCGTCGCCGCCCGCCTCGCTGCCCCCACCCCGGTCAAACGACGGCTGCTGGCCGAGGGACAGCTCGTCACCCGCATGGACGAGAACTGCTCCGCAACGCCCGTCGAGGTCACCGACGAGATGCTCGCCCGCGTCCACAGCGCCGATGCCGTGCTCGTCTCCGACTACGGTCGGCACCTGAGTGAGAACGTCCGACTGCGTGCCGCTCTCACGGAGGCGGCCGCGAAGGTCCCCGTCGTCTGGGATCCGCACCCAGCGGGCGCGGCGCCTGTCGAAGGCACCATGGCGGCGACCCCGAACTTCGCTGAGGCGCTGACTCTGACCGACAATCCGAACGGCCCGGAGACGAGCGTGCCCGAGGCGCACACTGCGGCCGAGGGGCTCCTCGAACGGTGGCAGACGCGGGCGATCGTCGTCACCCTCGGTGCACGCGGGGCGCTCACGCTGGAGAGCGGGGCAGGTGCGCGCTTCTCCCCCACTCTGAGCCCCACCACCGGCGACGCCTGCGGAGCCGGCGACTGCTTCGCAGGCTGCCTCACCGCCGGACTGGCGGCCGGAGCCGACCTCGTGGATGCCGTCGACCGTGCGATCGCGGAGACGGGTGAGTTCATCGCCCGCGGCGGCGTCGACGCACTCACCCGGCCCGAGCCCCCGCTGCTCGGGACTGCTCCCGGCACCGCGGACCCGGCAGTGCAGCGCGCACGCGCCGTGCGGGCTCGCGGAGGCACCGTCGTCGCCACGGGAGGATGCTTCGACCTCCTCCACGCCGGCCATGTGAGGGCGCTGAGCGCAGCCAGGAGGATGGGAGACACCCTCATCGTCCTGCTCAACTCGGACGAGTCCGTCCGTCGACTCAAGGGCGCCGAACGTCCGATCGTCGGTTCAAGCGACCGCGTCGAGCTGCTGCGTGCCCTCGACTGCGTCGACGACGTCCTCATCTTCGACGAGGACACCCCCGTGTCCGCCCTCGAGCAGGTCAGACCCGACATCTGGGTCAAGAGCGACGACTACCGTCACGCCGACCTCGAGGAGGCGGAGGTCCTCACGCAGTGGGACGGACGCATCGTCACCGTGCCCTTCGTCCCGATGCATTCGACGTCCGATCTCGCCGGGGCCCTGCGCCGGCTGGACGCCGCGGCGGTCTGAGAGCGGCCCGCCGCTTCCGCCCACACACAGACTCACTGCAGAAAGGAATGACATCCATGGATCTCGAGAACAGCAGGATCATCGTCACCGGGGGCGGTTCCGGACTCGGAGCCGCCTCCGCCGAGGCCATCGCCGAGGCGGGAGGCGAACCGATCGTCTTCGACCTCGACCCCACCTCCGGCAGCCATCGCGGCGTGAGCGTCGACGTCACCGACCGACTGGCGGTGGAGAACGCCGTCGCCGAGGTGGCCGAAACGGTCGGCGGGATCGACGGGGTCGTCACGGCCGCCGGAATCGATATTCCCGGCGACCTCGACGAGGTCGATCCGGACCGCTGGGAGAAGGTCATCGGCGTCAATCTGCTGGGGACCGTCTCGACGGTCCGCGCCGTCCTGCCTCACCTCGAGGCCAACCGCGGCCGCGTCGTCACGGTGTGTTCGACGCTGGGGCTGCGCGGAGCCGGCGGTGCCACCGCGTATGCCGCCTCGAAGTTCGGCGTCCGCGGCTTCAGCCAGGCTCTGGCGGCGGAGATGGTCGGCCGGGTCGGGGTCACGAACCTCATCCCCGGCGGAATGAACACGAACTTCTTCGACGGTCGGGACGAACGCTTCGCGCCCGGCGACCGGAGTCAGCTCAACGATCCCCGCGATGTCGCCCGGACGGTCGTCTTCGCGCTCACCCAGCCGCCGCGGGTCGAGATCCGCGAAGTCCTCGTCGCCCACGAGGGTGAGGACTCATGGCCCTGAGCACAGCTCTGGTCTCACCGCCTGGCGGCGGACGGTCCGCTCTGCCTGCGCGAGCCTCACTGTCCTGCGGCGAGCGCCCGAACCTCGGCATACACGCTCTCCGGCGACACCTCGGCTACGAGCGAGGGGTCGTGGGAGCAGCGTTCGGCCGTCCAGCCGACCTGGGTGACGTCGATCCCGCAGACCGGGCACCTCGTCACCCACGACATGAGGACCCTGTGGCGGGTGCGGCTCAGCGGTGCGGCATTGAGCGCATTGCCGATCCAATAGATGCCCACGGTCCTCGCGCCGGCGGCCGCCGCGAGGTGTCGCGGACCGCTGTCGTTGCCCACGACGACCTCGGCGATGGTGAACGCGCCGAGCAGCTCGCCGAGGCTGAGGCGACCGGCCAGCGACTGCACCCGGTCGCCCAGTTCGGCCGAATTGACCGCTCTGACACCGTCGACGATCGCCTGTGCATCCTCGACATCCTCTTCGGCGCCGACGACGACCACGCGCCAACCGTCCTCGACGGCGGCGGCGACCAGATGGGCGAAGTGCTCGGTCGGCCACCGGCGACGCGGGTCCGTAGCGCCGGGATGGACGATGAGGAGGGGCCGAGGTCCGGTCCCGATGATCCGTTCGGCTGCGGCGGCCTCTGCCTCCGCGACGGCGATGACGGGTTCGATCTCAGCGGCGACCGCTCCGGCCAGAGCGACGACTTCGAGGGCCCGCAGCATCTCGTGCTGGTAGTACACGTACGGCAGAAAGCGCTCGAGAGCGGGTGCGTCGGGCGTCTTCGTCCCCACCGTGTGTCGGGCGCCGAGGCCGAGGAGAAACGGGTTCGAGTTCTTGCCGCCGCCGTGCATCTGGACGGCGAGGTCGAATCCTCTGCTGCGCATCTGCGCGAAGAACTCCTCCTGCTCCGCGGTGCCCTCGCACCGAGGCTCTGCCACGAGCACCTCGGAGATCGGACCCGAGCGCCCTTCCAGCAGGCGGCGATGGAGTTCGCTGCCGATGAGGGTGATCGAGGCCTGAGGATAGGCGGCCTGCAGTGCCGTCAGCGCCGGATAGGCGAACATCAGATCTCCGAGGCCTCCGCCGCGGACCACCGCGATCCGCTCGACATCGGCAAAGACATCTTCGACCATCGCAGCCGCTCCGTTCCCATCACATTCCATTCGCACCATTCACACAGCGCCAGGAGGATCTCATGACTGACGTGACGACCATCGACACCGACATCGTCTCGACGATCACTATACAGAACCCTGCCGACGGGTCGGCTGTCGGCGAGGTCGGCTGCGATACGCCCAGCGCGGTCGCAGCAGCGGTCTCCGCCGCTGCCGAAGCCCAGGCGGACTGGGAGGCCACTCCCATCGTCGAACGCGCCCGCCTTCTCCATCTCCTCGCCGATCGGCTGACCGAAGCGACCGACGAACTGGCCCGGCTCAACCGGCAGGAGACGGGCAAGAGCCTCGACGACGCCCGCGGCGGCATCGAGGCGGCCATCGGCACTCTTCGCCAGTATGCCGAACTCGGCCCCGTCCACCGCGGACACAGCCTCCGCGGCGATCGCCAGGCGGCGGACTATACGCGGCACCGAGCCCATGGCGTGGCCGCAGTGATCACGCCCTGGAACGATCCGGTGGCGATCGCCATGGGACTCGTCTCGGCGGCGCTGGTCAGCGGCAACACCGTCGTCCACAAACCGAGCGAGCGCTGTCCTCACCTCGGCCTCCGCCTCGGTGAGATCTGCGCCTCCGTGCTTCCGTCCTCGGTGATGCACACCGTCACCGGGGGCCAGAGCGTGGGTCGGCTGCTCACCGAGAACGAGCAGATCTCACTCTGCGCCCACGTCGGCTCGAGCAGCGCGGGCCTCGACATCCACCTCCGGGCCGCCGCCCACGGCGCGCACGTCATCCGGGAGAACGGAGGCAACGACCCGCTCATCGTCGATTCGGGCGTCGACCCGCAGTGGGCGGGGCAGCAGGCGGCACTCGGGTCGTTCGCGAACGCCGGGCAGATCTGCACCTCGGTGGAGCGGATCATCGTCCACCGCGAGATTGCCGAGGACTTCGTCTCCGCCCTCGTCACCGAGGCCGAGCGGATCAACGGCGAGCGCTCACCCCAGCCCCTCGTCGACCGCAATCATCGACGCACTGTCCACTCGCTCGCGCGCGAGTCGGTCGATGCCGGAGCACGAGCACTCACGGGCGCAGAGGTGCCCAACGGACCCGGCGCCCACTATCCGGCCACGGTGCTCGTCGACTGCCGCCCGGGAATGCCCGTCGTCGACCGGGAGGTCTTCGGACCGGTGGCTCCGGTCTGCGTCGCCGACGATTTCGCTGAGGCTCTGTCACTGGCGCGCTCTGGCTCCTTCGGACTGGCCGCGACCGTGCTGACCGCCGACATCGGCCACACCCTCGAAGCCGTCGACGCGCTGCGGGTGGGAACGGTGAAGATCAACGACGTGTTCGGCGGTGCTCCGGGCGGTTCGGCGGAGCCGCGGGGCGAGAGCGGCTCGGGCTTCGGGTTCGGCCCCGAACTCCTCGACGAGATGACCACGACCTCGGTCGTCCACGTCGCACCGGCAGGAGGGCAGGGCCGATGAAGACGGAACAGACTCTCGTCCCTGCCGACAGCGGGCATCCGCGCACTGCAGCCGCGGAATCCGATGTCGGCCCGGGCACCGCAGGGCTCACCCGCGAGGAGGTCCAGGAGATCGTGTCCGCAGCGCCGGTCATCACCGTCCTCGGCGACGTCGTCCTCGATGCGTGGCTGTCCGGATGCTCCTCGCGACTGGCCCGTGAGGCGCCGGTCGCCGTCGTCGAACAGGACAGCGAGATCTTGGCGCCCGGTGGAGCGGCCAACACCGCGATGAACCTCGCGGCCCTCGGTGCCCGGGTGCGAATGGTCGGTGTGATCGGGGACGATGAGGCGGGCAGAACGGTCAGCGACCTCCTTGCCGCCGCTGGTGTCGATGTCAGCGGCCTCATCACCTCGACGCAGGCGACGACGCCGAAGAAGACGCGGATCGTCGTCGACGACCACATCCTGCTGCGGCTCGATCGCCTCGGCGGGAAGGATGACAGCCCCGGTGCCGAAAGCTGGGACGAGGAGCTGCATGTTCGGACGCTGCGGGCGCTCGACGGCAGCGAAGCACTCGTCATCGCCGACTACGGCGGGCCCGTCCACTCGGCAGGGCTGGTCGACGGGCTGACCGAGGCGGTGCGCCCCGGGCTCACCGTCGTCGACGCACACGAGCCCGAGCGGTGGAAGGCGCTGCGGCCGAGCGTCGTGACTCCGAACGTCGGCGAAACCGAGCGGCTGCTCGGCACTGCATTCCATAACAGCCCGCACCGGATGGAGATCGCCGAGCAGCTGGCTCCGCAGGTGCGCGAGGCGATGGCCGCCGAGTCCGCCGTCATCACCCTCGACAAAGACGGGTCCGTGGCCGTTGACGGGAGCGGGACCGTCC
This sequence comes from Brevibacterium sp. MGP-B1, assembly GCF_057766545.1. Taxonomy (NCBI): domain Bacteria; kingdom Bacillati; phylum Actinomycetota; class Actinomycetes; order Micrococcales; family Brevibacteriaceae; genus Brevibacterium; species Brevibacterium sp. MGP-B1. The sequence goes on from NZ_CM173407.1 coordinate 2,462,084, forward strand.
ATCGCACCACGGCCCATCCGGTGCCGGAGAGGCAGGCCAGCGGTGCCGGAGACACCTTCGTCGCCGGACTGACCATGGCGATGCTCGCCGGCCTGCAGCTCGCGCGGGCAGCCGAGTTCGCCCAGATGGCCGCGAACGTCGCGATCTGCGCAGAAGGGACGTCCCTGTGCGCGGCCGACGACCTGCTGCATCTCGTCGGAGGCCCCCGCCGGACGGTGCTCGCGCTCGGACACTTCGACCCTCTGCGGGCCCAAGACTCCGCATTCCTCGCCGCGGCGCGCCGCCTCGGCGACTATCTCGTCGTCGCCGTCGACCGGGATTCGGGAGAGGAGGGCGCACGTCTGCGCATGCGGATGCAGCAGCTCAGCACCCACCCCTGTGTCGATCTCGTCGCCGAATATACGGCCTCGGCCGCCGAGGTCATCGAATCGCTGTGCCCCGACGTCATCGCCTTCGATTCGAACGGCGGCAGCCCAGGCATCGACCTGCCCACCACCGGGCAGATCCCTCTCGTCGACGTTCGCGACAGGGATTCTCTGCCATCACCGGCAGGCACGGTGTCGTCATGACAGCGTTACTCGACCACTGCGGCCTAGCCGGCAGCGGCACAGCAACATCGCAGGTCCGCCGCTGTGACGAATGGGGGCGGGCTCCCGCCGACAGCGGCGCGAACGCGCGGATCGAGGTGCTCATCCCGACCTGTGACCGCCCGGCCGAGCTCGCCGTCACCCTCTCCGGGCTGGCGGCTCAGCTCGATGCGGACTTCGACGTAATCGTCAGCGACCAGTCGCAGCGGCCCGCGGCCGAGGAACCCGCGGTCAGCGCCATGGTCGGCCTGCTGCGTGCCCAGGGACGCGAGGTCCGCCTCGTACGCAACCTCCCCAAACGGGGCATGGCCCAGCAGAGACACCGCCTGCTGACGCTGAGCCGGGCCGATTCCGTCCTCTGCCTCGATGACGATGTGTGGCTCGAACCCGGAACCGTCGCCCGAATGGAGGCGGCACTGATCTCCGCCGGCTGCGGATTCGTCGGATCCGCCGTCCAGGGACTGTCCTTCCTCGATGATCGCCGCCCGGCCGAATGGGGCGGCTTCGCGGAATGGGAGGGCTCGGTGGGGCCCGAGACGCCGCATAGCAGCGAGGAGTCTCAGCGCTGGCGGCTGCACAACGCGGCCAACCTCAGCCACATCGCCGCAGAGCGCGGATACACCGTCTCCGACCCCCGCCTCTACCGCGTCGACTGGGTCGGCGGCTGTGTGCTCTTCGACAGGATCAGCCTCCTGCGCTCGGGCGGCTTCGACTTCTGGGATCGGCTGCCGGCCGACCACGTGGGAGAGGACGTCTACTGCCAGCGGCAGGTGATGAACCGCTTCGGCGGAGCGGGTCTCATCCCGAGCGGCGCTGTGCATCTCGAGTCGCCGACGACTCTGACGGAGAGGGACTGCGAGGTGAGCGAGTGTCTCGATTGACCCTTTCAGCTGTCGCAGAACGGCGCACCTAGGCGAAATCTGCGGATCTGTAAAGACCCTTCCGCGCGCATTCCGCCCTCAATAGCGTCATTGGCAACACGGGAGCTCCCGCGGCTCCTCGACCCGATTCGGAGGATGACATCATGACTTCACCCATCCAACTGGCCCGCACCTACGCCCGCTCCTATGAGGCGTCATCACGCAAGGGCAAGGGCACGATCCTCGACACGCTCACCGAGGCGACCGGCTGGACACGCGACCACGCGCGCCATCAGCTTCGCAGTCAGATCCACCAGATCCGGGCCGGCGTCTCCCTCGACTCCGTCGTCGACCGCCGCCGACTCAAGCCGAAGAAGTTCTCCCCCCGCGCCCAGCGGGCCCTCGAACTCGTGTGGAAGTCCTCCGGCCGTCCCTGCGGCAAATACCTCGAGGCCGCGATGTCGGACTGTCTCGACTCCCTAGAGAGGCACGGCCACCTCCGCGAAGGACACCGCGGCTACTCGTCGTCCGTGCGGCAGGAGCTCCTCGACATCTCAGCAGCGACCATCGATCGGTACCTGCGCGCTGCCAAGAACGGCGACCACGACGATTCGTGGCTGACCGGCACCGGGGCGGGGATGCGTGCTTCGCTTCCGCGGCAGCGCATGCGCTCGCTCCTCGAGCCCGAACCCGGATACTTCATCGTCGAGCTGCTGACCGTCACGACCCCGACAGGTCAGGACTGCGCCACCATGACATTCACCGACGTCGAGATCGGGTGGGTGCACACGCAGACCTTCACTCCCGATATGCCGGTCGTGGACATGCTCGCAGAGATGGTGCGCGCAGTCCCGTTCATCGTCACCGGCATCCTGCTGGCTCCCCCGCTGCCTGCCGACGACATCGAGGGATGGGCGAGCGAGAACCTCATCGAATTCCACAGTATGAGCGACCTGCGACAAGGCGCGCGCGTCCCCGATTGGACTTTCAGCGAGCGCGACCTTCCGCTGGGCTCGAACAGCGACCTCGGCGCTGCGGTCGAGCGGGTCAACGAGCTGTGGACGGCTCTGGGCGATCGCCTCAACTTCTTCATGCCCGTGAAGAACCCCGTGGGGTGGCGCCTGACCCCGGCGGGTGAACGTCGGCGCGAATACGATCGGCCCGACACACCGGTCTCGCGGCTCGTCAGATCCGGCATCCTGTGCCCGGATCAGACTCGGGAGCTGCGCGAGGCGAGCCGCGAGCTCGACATCGCCGCGCTCACCGCACGCATCGAAGAGCTGAAGACAACTCTGCGCTGAGAGGCAGACCGGACCGGAAGCGATGAGCCGCGACCGCTCCAGGTGCTTCGATGTTACTGTATCCGTACCGGCAAGGACCCCGGAATCTGTGCCCTGACCAGGGAGGCGAGTCTGATGGTCGACCTACCGTTGGACGAACTGTCGACGGTGTTCGCGCGGATGAATTCCATGCTCCTCGACGAGAAGACCGTCGACAACGCGGTCATCCTCCTCTCGGAGGCGGCCAAAGCGGCGATCCCCTATGCGCTCGGAGCCGGTGCCACTGTCCTCGACCCAGCCGGCCGCCCCATGAGCACGGGCAGCACCGACGAGATCGTCAGCGATGCCGACGCCCAGCAGTACACGACCGGGGAAGGGCCATGCCTGAGCGCCTGGGCGGCCCAGAGGCCCATGCTCATCGACGACATCGGGGACGAGGAACGGTGGCCGCGCTGGACGAACGCGGTCGCCCACCTGCCGATCCGTTCGGTGCTCAGCGTGCCGCTCGTCCATGAAGAGACCGCGCTCGGGGCGATCAAAGTCTATTCCGCAGCTGCGGGCGCCTTCGACGATGAGACCATCCGCCTGCTCGAGCTGTTCGCAGGACCGGCCTCGGCGCTGCTCGCACACGTGCAGTCGACGGATCTGCCGGCCCGCCTCAGCGAGTCACTGCAGTCGGCGCTGGCCACACGCGACATCATCAACCTCGCCAAGGGAGTGCTCATGACCGAGCGCGCCCTCGACGCGGACACCGCGATGGCCCAGCTCATCGGGCTTGCGCGTGCGGGCGGGCAGAGCCTGCTCTCCTGCGCCGAGGGCATCATCGCCTCGACGCAGCGAGGAGATGACAGAGACAGATGACCGGTCCGTCCCCTGACAATCCCGCTTTCGGAGAGCCCGGAGACATGGACTCCGACGAACAGCTCAGACGGCAGCTGGCCAAAGCCGTTCGCTACTGGCGGATGTCGGTCAAGGAGATCTGGCTTCACTACTTCAGTATCGGCGGCAGCGTGGGAGAGTACGAACTCGATGCCTACATCAACTCGTCCTATGCCCTCTCGCCCGTGCAGCACGACATCCTCGCACAGGCGATCAATGAGCTCATCGATGCTCGACCGGAGCCTCCGCGCGCACCCTACAGCAACGATGTGCATGACCGCAGCGACGGACTGCTCGACCGCACCGACGGCCCGAGCAAGGCGACGAACGAGCATAGCCGCCTTCCGGAACCCATTGACGAGGACCCCGGGTCGAACGAACATTGAAAACACGGTTCGCACGGTCGCGGAAAGCACCGTGGGGCCGACACCTGAGACACGATGGGAGCGGCATCTCTGATGGACGAGACGTCAGCAGAATCGACTGAGGACAACCGCGAAGTGCTGCCGGACGCAGCCGCGGGCACGGGGCCGACCGGTCGTGTTCCAGAGGGGCATCGACTGACGGCGCAGCTCGGCGAATGGGCGCGCTCGCTCGCTCTGGAACCGGACGACCTGGTTCTCGGAGCGATGGTGGCCGAGGCGCTCAGGGTCATCCCCGAAGCCGACTACGCGTCCCTGTCCATCGTCAGTCGGGACAACTGCATTCGTTCCCGTGCTCCCTCCCACATGGTCCCCGAACGTCTTGACGCCCTGCAGTCGGAACTGCAGGAGGGCCCATGCTTCGACTCCATCCGCGAACACCGCATCGTCCGCGTCCCAGATCTTTCCGCTCCCACTCCCTGGCCGCGATTCGCCTCCAGTGCGATTGCCGAGGGGGTGAAGAGCATGCTCGCCTTTCAGCTCTTCGTCGAGGTCGACAGTCTCGGTGCCCTCAACCTCTATTCGACGAGCGCCCACGCATTCGACGAGGAGGCTGAGGACATCGGGAGCGGACTGGCCGCTCACGCCTCGTTGGCCCTGGCCAACGCGCAGAAACAGGGTCAGCTCTACGAAGCAGTGGCCTCGCGGGACCTCATCGGTCAGGCCAAGGGGATACTCATGGAGCGGCACAAGATCAGTGAGCACGAGGCATTCCTGCTGCTGACGAAGGTCAGCTCGAACACGAACACGAAGCTGCGCGAGGTGGCCGAAGAGTTCGTCCGGACCGGTTCGCTGCCGGGAATGATCACCGACTGACGCAGGTTGCCACCCGGTCGACGATCTTCTCAGAACATCACTTGTTACTCAGTTGAGCAGTGGGCTAAGCTGAGAACCGGTCAAGCAGATGGCCTCTTTCCTGAACTCAAGGGGATCACTGTGTACACCCTGCTCAACAACAGCGAAGCTTCCAAATTCGACCTCTACCTTCCCGGGAAGCTCGTCGCCTCTCTTCACTACACGATCTCGTCGGATGAGATCATGTTCGTCTACTGCGAGGCCATCGAGTCGATCGACAGCGAGCAGCACTGCCGGGAGCTGATGGCTCGTGCCCTTGAGGACACACTCAATCGGCGGCTCCCCATCACGGTCACGTGCCCCATCGCCCGCCAGCATATGGACGAGGATTCGGACATTCGAGTACAGCTGCCCGTTCTGCCCAAGCACAAACAGCGGACTGAGACTGCACAGCAGACCGATGGGGCTCTGCCGTCTGCTCACCGCAGGGGGCAGACAGAGGGCGAGTGACCGTGACGGGTTTCTGTCCTGCCGAACAGCGCGTCATCGTGGGATGAGCTGTTCAGCACTGAAATCATGACGCAGACGGACCTGGTTCGCGTCGATCCGTTCGACCGCCGCCCAGGGGACGACCAGCGAACCGGCATGCATCCGACGGAACAGCCCAGCGAAGAGCTTCGGTCGGTCCATGCCCGTGCGCTCATAGCCGAGGAAGGGCATCCTCCGGTGGGGGCCGACGATGAGCGATTCGAGCCTCAACCGGCTCCCATCCTTGACGAATCTGACGTCGAGGACCCAGCCGACAGGCTCTCCCGCGGAGTCGAGCACGCGCGAATCGAGCAGGTCACTGAGGATCATCGCGGCCTCCGGGGATCCGGGCGACGATGTGGTGACGCATCCACTGTTCGACCCACATCACGCTGAGCTCCTCGCCGTCGACGCCGAGTTCGACAGCGACGTCGACGTCCGAGACGTCCTCCCAGGAGATCCGATGCCAGCGGCTCTTCGGCGGACGTCCGCCGAAGATCCGCGTCGCCAGCACCGGCCCGGTCAGCAGGTGAGTGACCGTCGGTGCCTCCGCGTCCGGGTCCAGTGGTTCGTCGAAGGGGACGTCGCTGAGTTCGACGTCGTCGACGACCCCGATCGTGCGGTCGTTGATGTCACGCATCTGGCGGTCCAGAAGGTGGAGTCGCACGTCCAATGTTCTGCTGCCGTCGTTCCCACCACGGTTCTCGGAGTTCGTGCGGTCGTCGTTCATGATCCTGCTCCTGTGATGATCATCAGAGGGATGGCTGCAACGGAGGCGATGAGGACGAGGCCGAGATAGACCAGCGCCACTGCGTTGGTGACGCGTCCGTTGACGTGCTTGCCCATGTATTCGCGATCGTTGGCGACGATGAGGATCGGCAAATACGTCAACGGCAGGGCGATGGCGGAGAAGACCACCGAGATCTCCGTGACCTGGACGGGGTCGACTCCTGTCGCGAGCACCGCCACGCCGAGGACGAGGCAGACGATGATCGTCACGTGGAAGCGCGCGGCCTCGGCAGGTTTGCGGGTCTTGCCCCAGGTCCAACCGAAGAACTGCGCGATCGTATACCCGGTCGACAGAGTGGTCTCGAGCGCGGCCCCCGTCGTGGCCGCGACCATCCCGAGGATGACGACTGCCAGCAGCAGTTTGCCGCCCGCCTCGGCGACCGGCAGCACCGTCTGCGTCAGCGAGCTGACGGCGATGCCCTGCGGGAAGAGCACGATGGTCGCACAGACCGCGATCGAGAGCGCGACCAGCCCTCCGATGGGATAGCCGATGAGGATATTCATCCGCGAATCCGCGATCTTCTTCACCGTCCACTTCTCTTCGATCGCACTCGAGGAGTAGAAGAACACCTGGTAGGGAGTCATCGCGGACCCGAAGAGGGAGATGGCGAAATACCAGTAGGTCGACACATGCTCGTCTTCGGGCACGCTCGGTTTTGTCGCCTGCGTCATCAGGTCGTTCCAATCGGGTCCCAGCAGGAAGACTGCGACGGCGAATCCGACGAGCGCGAGACCGAAGAGGGGGACGAGCTTCTCCATCTTCGAGAACTTCACCCGCCAGATGATGAGCCACACCGCCACAGCGGCCACCGGCACCCAGAGGAGGTAATTCACGCTGCTCGCCAGCTGCAGGGCCAAGGCGATGCCGCCGACCTCGGCGGTGAGAGTGAGCAGGTTGATGAAGAAGGAGGCGCCGAGGTTCGCAATGCCGGCTCGGGGCCCGAGCCGTTCACGGATGATGTCGAACGTGGCTCGATTGCTCACGGCGCTGACTCGCCCCGACATCTGTGTGAAGACGCAGACCCCGATGAGTCCGAGAACCACCACCCATACCAGGGACAGACCGAAACGGGACCCGACTTCGGCTTCGACGACGAGGTCGCCGATGTCGACGAACCCGCCGATCGCGGTGAGCAGCCCCAGCAGGACTCCGACGATCTTCTTCATTGCGGCGGGTCCAAAGAGTCGACGCGCGCCGCGAGGCGGTCGCGACTGTCTCGGAGCGTACGTTCCACCTCCCCCGCGGAATGCGAGCTGGAGTCGCCGATGAAGTCCTCGGCGCCGGTGATCGCTCTCGCGGCATCGGTGATCTCCTCGAGGACGGCCGAGCGCTGACGACCCTCGGCCGGGGCGTCGACACTGAGTTCGAAGACCTGTTTCTGCGTCTTCTCGAGCTGACTGAGCATGTCCTCTGTGGTCGTCTCTGCCACTGTGCCCAGAGTTCCGCCGCGGCGGTACTGACTGAAGGAGTCTTCGACGGTAGCGACCGCGGACTGGGCCTGGTCAGCCGCTCTCCGCAGCTCACCGACGGGCCCTCCTTCGGAGGTGACACAGCCCGAGAGGAGCAGGAGCGCGAGTGTCAGCAGGAAGAGGAGGCACGTGCGGCACAGGCCGCTGAACTCACGAGATACGCTCATCTGTCCACCTCTCCTCGGTTTCACAACGGATTCTCACGGTAACGCGGGGCCCAGTTCAGCGACCACGGAAGGCTGAGACTCATGCATCTGCTCCGCTTCGCAGACGATGCCGCCGCATCTGTCAATCCCCTTTCGCCTCGGGCTCGGCATCGACATTCTGGGGCCATGAGAAACATCGTGCGCGTCGATCCCAGCGGCGAGGGCATCCGGAGGAAAGGTGCCGGCAGAGGATTCTTCTATACGAGAACCGACGGCAGCAGGGTCACCTCCGGGGCCGAGCTGGACAGGATCCGCTCGCTGGTCATTCCTCCCGCTTGGAAGGAGGTCTGGATCAGCCCCGTCGAACGGGGACACATCCAGGCCACCGGAGTCGACGCGGCCGGGCGACGCCAGTACATCTATCACGAGGACTGGACGACCGAGCGCCGAACCGAGAAGTTCGAACGGGCTCTGTCGCTGGCGTGGGCGCTGCCGAACTCACGGCGCCGCGTGACTCTCGATCTGCGCGCCCGTGGGCATGGGCCCCGAAAGGCCCTGGCGGCGGCCTTCCGCCTCATCGACATCGCCGGTCTGCGCATCGGCAACAGGGAATACGCGCGAGAGAACGGAACATACGGCGTCACGACTCTCGAGGTCCGTCATGCACGCATCAAGGGCTCGCATCTGCACCTGTGCTTCGTGGGCAAGGGAGGAAAGCAGTGGGACCTCTCCGTCGAGGACCATGATCTCACCCGTGCTCTCTCCCCCATGCTCAAGCAGGACGCCGTAGCTGAACTACTCGCCTATCCGGCCGCGAGATCACGAGCACCCGCCACCACGGCGGCCGAAAGCTGGCAGCAACTGTCCGCTGCGGCCGTCAACGACTATATCCGAGACGTCGCCGGACACGACTTCAGCGCGAAGGACCTGCGCACGTGGCGGGCGACCGTCGTCGCCGCTCACGAGCTGCCATGGGCCGAGGCACAGGAAGCGTCCCGGACTGCTCGGCAGACGCAGCTGAGAGAGGCGGTCAAGGCCACAGCTGCATTCCTCACCGACACCACGGCCGTGGCGAGGAACTCATATATCGATCCGCGCCTGGTCTCCGCCTTTCTCGAGAATCCGCCGGAACAGCCTCCGCGCACGGAGACGGATGTGCGAGATCTCCTCGGCGCGGTCCCAATCGAGCAGGACTGAGCCTGTGCGGACACGCAAGAGGTCCGGCCGCCGCCGTCGAGGCAGCGACCGGACCGATTGTCTCGCTCAGCTCTCCCGTCGGTCCGAACCGAGCCTCCACCCATAGACGAGGTGGGCTGCGAAAACCGCAAGGGCCCGGCTCGGCCTGTCCCGATGCGCCGGCGGGAGGACGCCCAGCGCGGGCAGCCATCCCTCATAGCCGAGCGCCCAGATCGCGGTACCGTAGGCGACACCGGTGCCCCGGTTCTGCCATCGCAGAGGGACGAGAGACGAATAGGCGGCTCCCGCCGAGGCCCCGTAGGCGACATGAGCGAGGCCCGCAGTGAAGTTCGTGGCCGGGTCCGAAAGGTCGGGAAGAAGCTTCTCGATGATGAGCCGCGGCGGCTGGCGATCCACGAAACCGGTCACTTCGGCGGCCGCGAGCGCGGCGCTCATCGCCGTCGTCGCCGCGATGCCGCTGCCGACGCCGGCACCGCCGCGCCTGATCAGATTCCCGATGGTCATGTTCGCCTCTCCTGCAATTCAGTCGTTGACGAGTTTGAAGAAGGTGCTCTCGTCGCCGTTCGCGGCAGTGTCCTGATAGAGCAGAGACAGACCCTTCTCATCGAATTTCTCGAACCATTCATCCCATTCGATGTGAGTGAGCTCGTCCTCGCCGGCACCGCCGGGGAAATCGAACCGGAGGACCCCCGGTCCGTCATCTTCAGTGCCCTTCACCGAGGCAGGAACGCCGTTGCGGGCTTCGGCCCATCTCCTGATCTCGTCATGGTCTCTCGTCGTCTTCGCTTCGGTCACAGCGTCTCCTCTCGTTCCTGTTCGCGGCTGCTGCCTGCGATCTCACTCGGACATCTTCTCCACAAGATCGCCGATGCGGGTGTCCCACTCGCTGCGGGCCACATCGGCCTGAGCGAGCATGCCCACGAGCTCGTGCCCGTCGATGACGGGAAGACGGCGGACCTGATGGTCCTTCATGGTCTGCAGTGCCTCGCTGACGTTGTCATCGGCACCGATGGTCACCGGCTTGCCCTGGGCCAGATCTCCGGCTGTCGCCGTCTTCGGATCTCCGCCCTCGGCGATGCACTTCACGACGATGTCACGATCGGTGATCATGCCTTTGAGGCGGTTGTCCTCGCCGCAGATCGGAAGGGACCCGAAACCGTCTTCGCGCATGTGCTGTGCGGCCTTCTCGAGTGTCTCGTTCTCGCCGACGCACTTCGCGCCCGGAGTCATCAGTTCACGTGCTGTCGTCATCGTCATCATCTCCTCGTGTCGGTGTGCGTGGTTTCTCTCCCACAGCGGGGACGGTCGGACGACCGACCCTCCGGCTGCGGGACACTCATCATGCTGACTGCTCCCGAGGAGTGTCCAGGGGGCGGCCGCCCGGGACGGGTGCCTCAGACACCGTTGCCGTTCCGGACCGCAGGCGTTCGGCCTTGAGCCGAAGCTCTGCGCACGGCTGCGCATGTTCTCAGCGGCGATGAAGTATGAGTCTCGTACGGCCGCTGACACCGGCACTGCACTTTGTCACGCTGTCAGTTCAGCCACCACCGACGATGAGGAGCCCGCGGATGACACAGACAGGTGCGATCGACGAGCTGAACAGCCCTGTGCCGGGCGCCGCCCCAAGCCTCGGGCTCGGGCCTCGGCCGAGAGGCGAGGTGAGCTCGCTGCTGCTCAGCGTGCTCACGTCTGACGGCGGAGAGGCCGCTGAACTGCTGCCCGAACTCGACGCGGCGGTGTCTTCCGCGCTGGTGTCGAGTGAGGACCTGCTCCGTGACGAGGATCTGCAGCTGGCGCTCCACCTTCTCTACGTCCTGCACACCGGTCCTGCCGATTTCGTGCGTGGAGACTGGGAGTGGAACCCTTCGCTGATCGGGATCCGCGGCAGGATCGAGCGCCGCTTCGAGACCGTGCTGCGAGCACTCGCGCCGTTGCCGGACCGCGTTCCGCGCTCCGGCGCAGAGCTGGCCGAGACGCTGTTCTCCATGACGAGCGAAGTGGCGCAGCCGGAACTGGCCACGTGGGCGGCGCGGCACGCCTCGATCGATCAGCTCCGAGAATTCCTCATCCACAAGTCGATCTACACCCTCCGCGAAGCAGATCCCCATTCCTGGGCGATCCCCCGACTCCGCGGTCGGGCGAAGGCAGCTCTCGTCGAGATCCAGGCCGACGAGTACGGAGGCGGCAGACCCGACCACGTCCACGCCGAGATCTTCGCCGGGACGCTGCGCGGATTCGGTCTCGACGACTGGCCCGACCATTACCTCGACGAGGTCCCTGCGGTCACTCTCACTTCGGTGAACGCGATGAATCTCTTCGGTCTCAACCGACGCCTGCGAGGTGCTGCCATCGGACATCTGGCCGCATTCGAGATGACCTCGTCCATTCCCAACGGCCTCTACTCCCGCGCCTTCAGCAGGAACGGCTTCGGCCGGGACGTCACATGGTATTTCGATGAGCACGTCGAGGCCGACGCCGTGCACGAGCAGATCGCGGCGCACGACCTCGCGGGAGGAGCCGCCGATGATGAGCCCGGCCTCATCCCCGACATCCTCTTCGGTGCCGCCGCCTGCCTCCGCCTCGACGACATCAGCGGATCCCACATGCTCGAAGCCTGGTCGGTCGGCGCCAGTTCGCTGCGATCCGTCGCAGGCAGGACGCCGCGGTGAGGGCGTCCCCGAGTTCCGCTGCCCCAGTGCTGCGGTCCCACTACATCCTGCCGATGAGCTGGACCGATGACGCGAACCTGTCGGAGCTGGTCGACTACGTCGATACGCTCACGCCCTTCGTTGACGTCATAGTCGTCGATGGGTCCCCAGAACCGCTGCGAACACGGCACAGGTCGAGCTTCTCGCATCCCATCACCGTCATCGACTGCAACGTTGCGCTCGCGCCCAACGGCAAGGTGGCGGGAATCCACACGGCGCTGCCGCTGCTGAGGTGGAAGCACACCATCATCGCCGACGACGACGTCCGATACTCCCCTGCAGACCTCCGGCACGTCCTCACCGCGCTCGAGACATGCGAACTCGCAGTGCCGCAGAACATCTTCACCTCAGCGCACCGCCGACGCCTGCCCTGGCACGCGAAGTGGGACACAGCCAGGAGCCTCATCAACCGCGCTTTCGCCGCCGACTACCCCGGCACCCTTGCCGTGCGCACCGACGTCCTCCTTCTCGGATACGACGGCGACGTCCTGTTCGAGAACCTCGAGCTCATGCGCACCGTACTGGCCCGCGGAGGCCGAGTCCGTTCCGTCTCCGACTGCTATGTGGACAGACGTCCTCCATCAGCGAGAGCCTTCCTCTCTCAGAGAGTGCGCCAAGCCTATGACAGCCGCGCTCAACCGCAGAAGTGGGTCGTCGAACTCGCGCTCGCACCGCTGATCCTGCTGCTCGTTCGGAAGCCTCGTCGACTGCTGCTCGCCGCCGTCCTCTCTGTCGTCCTTGCCGAGGCGGGGCGGCGCAGGGCAGCAGGTCGCACAGTCTATTCCGCTGACAGCGCGCTGTGGGCGCCGCTCTGGCTGACTGAACGAGCAGTCTGCTCCTGGATCGCGCTCGGCAGCGCTCTGCGTGGCGGTGCCCTTTACCGGGGACGACGTTTCCGGACTTCCGCGCATTCCCTCCGCACACTGAGAAGCCTCGAGAAGGAGACGAGTCGTGTCGAAACCCGTTGAACCCGCCACCATCACCCCCTGCCCCGACGGGCCTCTGCTCGTCCGCGGCGACTTCGCCGTCCTCACAGCACCGGGGCGGGAGGAGACGGCATCCGATCGCCGGGTGGTCGCCCTGTGCCGGTGCGGCAAGACCGGCATACCTCCGTTGTGCGACGGCTCCCATCGCGCGGTCGGCTTCCGTGCGCCCGCACCGCCGGCAGCAGAACCTTCCTCGGAAGACGGATAGCCCGAGCAGACGAACACACTGTCGATTGAGAAGGAGAGAGCAATGCGAGCAGTCACCTGGCAAGGCAAACGAGACATCTCGGTGGAGACGGTCGACGATCCGATCCGCCACAAGTCCAATGACGCGATCATCGAAGTCACCTCCACCGCCATCTGCGGTTCCGACCTCCATCTCTACGAAGTGCTGGGGCCATTCATGGACCGCGGAGACATCATCGGACACGAGACGATGGGTCGAGTCGTCGAGGCCGGCCCCGAATCCGGCTTGTCCACCGACGACCGAGTGGTCGTGCCGTTTCCCATCTCCTGCGGCCGCTGCTGGATGTGCGAGCAGGGACTCTACTCCCAATGCGAAACCACACAGGTGAGGCAGTACGGGTCCGGGGCACAGCTGTTCGGCTACTCTCGACTCTACGGATCCGTGCCCGGCGGGCAGGCAGAATACCTCCGTGTCCCCTATGCCGACGTCGGGCCGATCAAGGTCGGCGCCGACCTTCCCGACCACCGCTACCTCTTCCTCAGCGACATCCTCCCCACGGCATGGCAGGCGGTGAAATACGCCGGGATCAGGGAAGGAGACTCACTCGCCGTCTACGGCCTGGGGCCCGTCGGACAGTTCGCCGCCCGCATCGGCAGACACCTCGGCGCGCAGGTCTTCGGCCTCGACCCGGTCCCCGAACGGCGTGACATGGCCGCTCGCCACGGAATCGAGGTCTTCGACTTCGACGAAGATGCACATTCGGCCATCAGAGAGGCCACCTCCGGGCGCGGACCAGACGCCGTCGTCGACGCCGTCGGGATGGAAGCCCACGGGTCCCCGCTGGCCTCAGCCGCACAGCAGGCGACCGGTCTGCTTCCGCCGCCGGCCGCGCGCAAGCTCATGGAGACCAGCGGAATCGACAGGACCGCGGTCCTCCACGCGGCAATCGATCTTGTCCGTCGCGGCGGCACCCTCTCGCTCAGCGGAGTCTACGGAGGAGCGCTGTCACCCATGCCGCTGCTCACTCTCTTCGACAAGCAGATCCAACTGCGGATGGGACAGTGCAATGTCCGCAGCTGGACCGATGACCTCCTTCCCCTGGTCGAGGATTCCGCGGATCCGCTGGGGGTCGACGACCTCGTCACCCACCGGCTCCCCCTCGAATCCGCTCCCGAGGCCTACGAGATGTTCCAGCAGAAGACAGACGGCTGCATCAAGGTCGTCCTCGATCCGAACGCGGAATCATAAACCGCTTCGGCACAAGGGGCTCCACGCGTTCGCGGATCGCCTCTAGCGTCAGAACACGCCAACGCAGGACCGTCTGAGAGTCCTGCCATCAGTGAGGAGACACCATGAGTACAGAAGATCGACCGACCATTCCGGGCAAACCCGGTTCCCGCACTCCGGACTTCGATGAGCCGACGACGCCGCGAGAGCCGTTGCCGCCGAAGCCCGATCAGAGCGGACCGAAGCCGACGTCGCCGACAGGGGCACCCAGTCGCGACAAGCAGGAGGATCAGGCCCAGCAGGGCAGCTGGCTGACCACAGCCCAGGGCGCCCGGCTCTATGACACGGACCATTCGCTCAAAGCGGGATCGCGGGGACCGACCCTGCTCCAAGATCACCACCTGCGGGAGAAGATCACGCACTTCGACCATGAGCGCATCCCCGAACGGGTGGTCCACGCCCGCGGTTCGGCAGCCCACGGCACCTTCGTCTCCTACGGCACCGCCTCGAGCATCACTAAGGCCTCATTCCTCGCCCCCGACGTCGAGACGGACGTCTTCACTCGCTTCTCTCCGGTCGTCGGATCACGGGGATCGGCCGATGCCGTCCGTGACACCCGCGGCTTCGCAACGAAGTTCTACACGACCGACGGAGTGTTCGACCTCGTCGGCAACAACATTCCGGTGTTCTTCATCCAGGACGCGATCAAGTTCCCCGACATCGTCCACGCGGCAAAACCGCACCCCGATCGTGAGATCCCGCAGGCGCAGAGCGCTCATGACACCTTCTGGGACTTCGTGTCCCTGCACACCGAGGCGACCCATCATACGATGTGGCAGATGTCCGATCGAGGAATCCCGCGCTCCTACCGGATGATGGAGGGCTTCGGGATCCATACGTTCCGAGTCGAGAACGCCGCCGGAGAGACCTCCCTGGTGAAGTTCCACTGGAAGCCGAATGCCGGAGTCCACTCGCTCATCTGGGAGGAGGCGCAGATGGTCAACGGCGTCGACCCCGACTTCCACCGTCGGGACTTGGCAGATGCCATCGAAGCCGGAGCGTGTCCGCAGTGGGAGCTCGGCGTCCAGGTCTTCCCGGACGACCCGGGTGAGACCTTCGAAGGGATCGACCTGCTCGATCCCACGAAGATCGTGCCCGAGGAACTCGCGCCCGTGCAGCCGCTGGGAATGCTCACACTCGATCGCAATCCCAGCAACTTCTTCGACGAGACCGAGCAGGTGGCGTTCCATCCTGGGCACTTGGTGCCGGGCATCGACATCACCGACGACCCGCTGCTGCAGGGCCGGCTGTTCTCCTATCTCGACACTCAGATCACTCGCCTCGGCGGCCCGAACTTCTCCCAGATCCCCATCAACCGTCCGCACTGCCCGGTCAACGACATGTTCCGCGACGGGATGCACCAGACCGCCGACCATCGCGGTGCCGCACCGTACAAGCCGAATTCACTCGACGGCGGCAACCCGTTCCCCGCCGAGAAAGCCGACGAGCATACCTTCGTCGAGCTCCCACACGAGGTCCCCGCCTCGCAGAAGGAGCGCCGTTCGCCCGAGTCGTTCGACGACCACTATTCGCAGCCGCGCATGTTCTGGCTCAGCCTCACACCGATCGAACAGGAGCATCTCGCCGATGCCTTCACCTTCGAGCTCGGCAAGTGCTACGAGGAGACGATCCGGGCGCGCGAGGTCGCAGTGCTCGCCTCCGTAGACTCGGACCTGGCCCGCATGGTCGCAGAGGGGCTGGGCCTCGAGGCCCCTAAGGCCGAGACGCCGCCGCGCAGCGATGTCGAACCGAGCCCGGCTCTGTCCCAGGTGGGGAAGCGCTGGCCGGTCGAAGGGCGCAAGGTCGGCATCGTCACCGGCAGCGAGACCGACCCCGAGCAGGTCATTCGGGCCTATGACCGCATCGCCGAGGCGGGAATGGTCCCCATCACGATCGCTCCGGTGGGTGGACGCATCACGTCCGGCGAGAGAAGCGTAGCGGTCGAGCGGACCTACATGACCGCAGCCTCGAGCGAACTCGACGCCCTCTTCTTCGCCGATGGGGCGGATCTGACGGCGGAGACCGACCTGCTGATCACGGAAGCATGGCGTCATCTCAAATTCATCGCCGCCAGCGGAGACTCGTGCGCCATGATGGAGAAGTACGGGATCGCGTCTCAGGATCCCGGCGTCTACTGCGTCGATGACATCGATACCGCGCTGTCGCAGCTGCAGGACGGTCTCAGCGAGCACCGGGCCTGGGCCCGGGTCGAGGTCTGAGCCACTGCACGCCGTTGCTGAAGAATGACGGCATCGGCGGCAGCGGGTGGACACGGATGATGAGAGGAAGTGACCATGGCGGAAGGAAGCATGCGAGCAGTCCTCGCGGCACTCGCGGCGAATGTCACGATCGCCGTGCTCAAGTTCGCGGGGTTCCTGCTCACCGGAGCATCCTCGATGCTGGCCGAGGCCGTCCACTCGCTCGCCGATTCCGGCAATCAGGTGCTCCTGCTCATCGGCGGCAAGCGGGCACGCAGACCGCCTGACGAACGCCACCCGTTCGGCTACGGTCAGGAACGCTACATCTATTCGTTCCTCGTCTCGGTCATGCTCTTCAGCCTCGGTGGGCTCTTCGCGCTCTACGAGGCCTATGAGAAGTGGCGCGATCCACAGCCCCTGGATGATAAGTGGTGGTGGGCGCCGATCGTCATCCTCCTCGGGGCGATCGTCTCCGAGTCGCTGTCTCTGCGCACGGCGGTCCGGCAGTCGAATCGAGTCCGCTCCCGCGGGTGGCTGAGGTTCCTTCGCGGGACCAAGTCACCCGAGCTGCCCGTGGTCCTCCTCGAGGACAGCGCGGCGATCACGGGACTGACTTTCGCCCTCGCCGCCGTTATCGCCACCCTGCTCACCGGCAACGGCATCTGGGACGCTGCAGGCACCGCCCTCATCGGTCTGCTCCTCATCACCGTGGCCGTCTTCCTCGCTCTCGAGACGACGTCTCTGCTCGTGGGCGAGCCGGCCACAGACGACAATCGCAGACGGATCGTCACCGCCGTCGAGCACGGCGAAGCGGCACGGCTGGTCGAGCTCAAGACGCTCCATCTCGGGCCGGAACAGCTCCTCGTCACCGCGCGCGTCGCCCTTGCCCGGGAGGAGGGCTCACAGCTCGTCGATGCGCTCGGAGGCATCGAAGAACGGATCCGGCAGGACGTGCCGATCGTCACCGACGTCTATCTGCAGCCGACAGCCGGACCTCCCGCCGCGGGAGAAGACCACGAAAGGAACGCTCGCCCATGAGTGAAGCCGACGGAACAGGAAGCAGCAGGGACGGACATGAGCAGGACGCCGCCCGGTCGGCCGAGGAGCTGTCCGAACTCTGCACGGGCCACGGTCTGCATGTCGCCGTCGCCGAATCGCTCACCGGCGGCCGGATCGCCTCTCAGCTGGCTGCCGCCTCCGCTTCCGGGGACTGGTTCGCCGGTGGCATCGTGGCTTACTCCAGCGAGGTCAAACACACGCTCCTCGAGGTCCCCTGCGGGTCGGTGATCTCGCGGGCCTCAGCCGAGACGATGGCGCGGTCCGTCGCTCGGCTTCTCGGTGCCGACGTGGCTCTGGCCGCGACGGGAGCGGGCGGTCCGAACGGCCAGGACGGGGAGGAGCCGGGTACGACCTGGATCGCGGTGCTCGTCGCCGATGAGGTGACCGCTGAACTCCACCACTTCGCGGGCGAACCCATCGAGGTGCTCACCCAGACGCAGGAACGGGCGCTGCAGGTACTTCTGCGGACGGTCTCGGTCCGCTTCGGCTCCGCTGCGTCCTGAGCTCCGGGGCCTGAACGTGCCCGGGTCCTGAAACACTGCAGAGTCGCCCCTCGATGGCACTATCAGGTGCCCCGCACAGGGCTGACTCCCGAGGCCTGATCAAAGACGGCCAGATCCCGGCGGAATGCTCTGCTCCGTGCGTAGCCGTGCACTGCATCGAGCACTCCGCGTTGATCCTCTGCCTTCTGCACCAATTCGCCGAATTGAGCGGTCTCCAGGCCGAGCGCCTCGGCGTTGTCCTCAAGCGTCTGCCACATCCCGAGCTTGCCGATGACCGCACTGCGCATCAGCTCCGCTTCGAGCACGAGGGTCATGGGCGAACGTCGGAGCAGCGAGCCGTTGCTCTTCAGCCGCCCGACTCTCTCCCCCGCCCACGACACAGCCTCGGCGAGAGGCCGGCGTCGAAGACCCAACTGACCGATGAGGTGCTGGACGTAGAGATGCTCCCCGCGGATCTCCGCGGCCAACTCGGACAGGACTGCGAAGACCGGCGTATCGGCGAAGTCGGCCGCCATCCGTTCGATCCTCTCCGCACCGGCGGTGGCGCCGGTGAGATGGTCGCTGAGATAGAGGCCCAGGAGGTCCATGTCGACCCCGCTGTGCTCCCCGTCCGCATCCGAAGCTTCGTGCCCGGTGCTCCTGTCGTCTGTCTCCCGCAGCTGCGGCTGCTCAGGGTCGCGCGGACGCAGCGGGACGGAGGCGGCGCCCTCGCCGTCGGCCATGCCTTTGAGCAGTTCGCGCGCGGCGTCCATGGCGCTGTACTCCGGCTCCCAGCCGAGTTCTCGTCGTGCGCGGCCGTTGTCCATCAGCGGCACGTTGAGACCCATGTCGAGCCATCCTGCATCGGCGGCGACCAATGAGCTGGTGTGGCCCACGCTCAGAGCCGCACGCACTGCACCGTTCGGCACCGGGACGTGTCTGCCGTGATCGAGCAGTACGGCCAGATCCTTCGGATAGAGCACATCGTCGGCGCAGATGTTGAAGGCGCCTGCCCGGCGGTGGAGAACACTGGCCACATAGGCACGTGCCACATCCGTGGAGTGGACGGCCTGGACGCCGCGCAGTCCCGCAGGCAACGGCAGGAACGGCAGCCGGCCTGCTCGCAGCAGCTGCACGGGCATCCAGGTTCCGAGGAAGTAGCGCTGGATCTCCGAGGCGGCCGGGGCGCCGAAGATGAGCGCAGGGCGCAGCCGGGTCACGGTGACTTCGGGATGGTCGGCGCAGAAGACGTCGAGTACACGCTCCTGGGCGGCCTTGTCCACGCTGTAGTGGGAGGAGCGGATACCCTCGGTCGGCCACCCCTCGTCGCGCTTGTCCAGACTGTCATCGGGAGAGTAGACACCGACCGAAGAGGCCACGATGAGATGTGGCACGCCCGCCGCCGCTGCTGCCGCGGCCACCCGGGCCGTGCCGTCGACGTTGACGCGCCGGAGCAGATCCCGGTCGCTGTTGGGCTGGATGAGCCAGGCCAGGTGGATGACGGCATCGGCGCCGGTCAGCGCTTCCGTGAGATCACGATGGGCCGTATCCTCACTGCTCGCGGCGGCGACGTCGATCGCTCTCCATTCGCAGCCTGCATAGGGCTCGGCCTCGGTGTCGGGCATCCGTCTGGAGATCCCCAGCACCGAGGTGACTTCAGAAGTCCGGCTGAGCACGTCGAGGATCGCCGTACCGACGTTCCCGGTGGCTCCGATGACTGCGACTCTCATGGTCTCTCCCCGTGTGGTTTCGTTGGTGCGTCCGCGGCTGATTGTTCAGTGTCCGCTCCGCTGCGCGGCCTGTCGTCGCCGACGGAGACGTCGGCGAAGGAATACGGCGGCCAGGGACCGAGGAAGCGGATGGACAGAGCAGGCTGCTGTTTCTGCAGCGCGGTGAGCTCGGCTCCCAACGCCGTGACATCTGTGTCTCTCACCAGGCAGGAGGCCATGAGCACAGGCGTCAGCCCTGCTTCGCGGGCCGTCGAGCGGTACTCCTCGATGTCGAGGCAGTGAGAGGCGATTCTGGCTCTGACCTCCGGATAGATGCTGTCGGCGACCCGGTCGACGATCTCCTTCTCGGTCTTCTGCAGACGTTTCTCGAGCAGTCTGCGCACTCCGGCGGGTCGGCTGTCCATCTCCTCCTTCATGCCGGAGACCTCAGCGTGGACCTCCTCGAGCTGAGCTCTGTCGAGGGAGAGTTCGACGCGCAGCTCGGACGTGTCGCGCAGCTCCGCCAGCCGCTGGTCGAGCGTGTCGGCGGAGTCGTCGAGCCAGCCTTCGAGCTGTTCGGTCGCGGTCGCCTCGGTGTCGGGGTCCGAACGGACGATGACGTTGAACGAGACCGGGAGGACGGCGGCTGCGGTCTTCCAGGCATCGTCGATGACCTCACTGTGTTCGAGCACCCAACGGCGCACATCCTCGTCGGGACCGTTGAAAGGCCCCCCGGTGTGCCGGTGGGCCACGGCCTTGGGCCCCGCGTCGCGGCCGACCATGTGCAGCGCGGAACCGTCGATTCCCGTGACAGCGGGGGCGAAGTCGCCGCCGGGGACGATGGCGTAGACGTAGAGCATCTCGGTCCCATCGCTCATTCGGCGCCCTTTCCGTTCTCCTCGGCCCACCTGGCCGGATTGATGAGCTTGTCGACGACCTCGTCGACGACGTCGTCGAGGCCGCGGTGCAGATCCTCGACGGATCCGGTGATCCCGTGCTGGTCCTTGATCTGGTCCATCGCCTCATCGAGTTCGAGGAGGGCCTCGCCGAGGCGGTTCTGCTCGTCCTCGGTGAGGTCCCCGCCTTCCATCCGGCGCACGGCTTGGGTCTCGAGGGCCTCTTGGATCACTTCGACGAGGGTGACGACGAGAGTGAGCACCCCGTGTTTGAGGCTCTCCTCGTTGACGTTCAGCGCCATGATGCTGCTCCTTCTCCGACACGGTCGTCGGGGTTGCGGCCTGGTGACATGGTGTCCTCGAGCGGCGCGGAACGCCTGCCATCGGGTGCGGTCCGCCAGTCGTCGAGTCCGGCGGACCATGCGCCGGCGTCGTCTGCGGCCAGGGTGATGGTCGAGTCCGCGGTCTCAAGGATGAGGACCCGCCGTTCGTCGGTCGGGTTGCTGCGCTCCTCCCGGCGGATGTCCTGCAGCTGCTCGGGTGAGATCCTCACTCGCGCGCGCCCGTCCATCGGCGACCTCCAGGTCAGCTCCGTCTTCGAAAGCGATGCTTGTCCGCCGCGCCAGGTGCTCCCCGACGACAGTTCCTCGAGGAACCACATCCTCCCCTCGCGCAGGGGCCGATCCGCTGTCGTCCTCGCCTCCGGTCTCGAGGGTGCCGACTTGTCGGCGCGGTCGAGCTCGACCTGCACCAGGGAGATGAGGCGATCGGGTTCGAGGGCCGAGAGGATCGTCTCGCTGCCATCGCGGAGCCGGACGAGGATGCGTGTGCGCTCTTCGCCTCCGATGGAGGACTCACGCAGCGCGGAGACGGAGGCGATCGAGTTCAGGTGTGCCTGCCACAGAGTCTCTGCGGGGTCTCGCCGGTGGATGATCAGACGCTGCGAGGTGAGATAGGCGCTGCCCGGCCGCCAGGTCCGATAGAAGTTGTTCTGATAGTGACCGCCGGCCATCTTCGCCAGGATCTCCTCGTCGTCGGCGATCGGCAGGTGCGTGCGAACCGCTTTCTGCACCCATTCCCGGGTGTCGCTGTCCCACTGGCGCATCATCCCGTACTCGAGCATCGTCTCGATGCCGGCGATCGTGGCACGCAGGTTGACTCCGATGAGCGGGATGTCCGCGACCGAGATGATGAGGTCGAGGTTGAGATGGACCCCCTTGTTGAGGAGCACTTCGATGAGATCGGGCAGGGTCGCCCGCGGGTCGCGGGTGGGCTGCATGATCGCGTCTCCGGTCATGGTGGCCTCAGCGGTCGTTCGCGGATGAGCCTGCGGCGGGAGCGCCCGCTTCGTCGGCGGAAGAGCCGGCGTCTTCCTCTGCGGAGGTGTCATCGTCGTCCGCGGAGTTCAACTGAGCCGGTTCCCCAGCCTCGATCCGCTTCGACCGCGCGCTCTGCCAACCGCACCAGGGGCAGTAGTCGTTCATCAGCTGTGCGAGCTCGGAGCGCTTCCCGCACTCCGGACAGGTGTCCTTCTGCTCGACCGCTTCCTTCCACGCGACGGTGTCCCGATCCGTGCCCGCGGGGAAGTCCAGTCCATAGCGGGCGGCGGTTTCGAAGGAGGCGAGGGCGGCTCTGATCCGGATGCCCAGCAGCTCGACACCGGCCACGGAGACCATGATGTCCGCGTTGAGGACCAGACCTTTGTCCAGCAGCGTCTCCACGACGTGCAGCAGCGTGCCCTCCTGGCTGCGCTGCGGCTGCATCGCATCGTTCGGCTGATTCATGATGCTCATATCGCCCTTTCGGTCACTCGCTCGGCCGGCCGCGGACGTAGCGGTCCTTCCTGTCATAGGCCATGAGCTCGCCGTCCTCATCGAGCTCGACCTCGTATTCGGCCAGCAGATCCGCACTGTCGGGAATCCGTCGCGATTCCACGACCTCCAGACGCACGGACCAGTGGTCGTCCTTCCACCTCGTGCCGACCACGGACTCGGGAGGCCTGCCCGTGAGGGTGCTGAACTGCTCGATCGCCTTCTTCACCGCTCTGACCGCAGAGATCCTCTTACCGGTCGCGTCCTGAGACCCGCTCTCCGAGCGCGAGGACGCCTTCGGCTTCTCCCGTGCCGATGGCGCCGACTTCTCGTGCGATGACGATGCCGACTTCTCACGTGCAGCTGATGCCGAGGCTGACGAGCGGCGGGACGACCCCTCCGTCACGTTCTCGCTCGGTTTCCGGGCACGCTTCTCACTCGCGCCTCCTGCAGATTTCCCATCTGCTCTGGGTTCTTCGCTCATCGGTCCTCCTCGGTTCTGCGCCGACGGCCCTCGAGCAGTCGTCCGACGAGCTCACGCTCGAGGGCATCGGCTTCGTCATCACTGATCGATCCGCGTTCGCGTGCCTCAGCGACCTCTTCCAGCTGACGCCGGATGGCACCGGGATCGAAATAGCGTTTCTCGGCTTCTCCTCTGACCTGCTCGGCGACCCATACGGTTCCCTTGAGCGGTGCCAAGGGAGCACCGAAGACTGCTGACAGGAGTCCCATGACGTCTCCTACATCTCGGGGACGAAGTCGTAGGGTGCCTGGGGACCGACCAGCCGGAATCTCATCCGCTCCTGGTTCGCCTCCGCGAACCCTTCGATGACGGAATCGAACTCGTCGAGCGCGTCCTTGCGTACCAGCACCGCCATTTCGGCGACGTCCTCGGCCTGGCCGACTTCGCGAATCGCCGTCTCGACGGCCACGGTGCGGATCCGCTCGAGGATCGGAGGAGCTTCGGTCGCTCGCCAGCTCTCCATCGTCTTGACGACGATCTCTCCGAGCCGGATGCGCTCGTTCCGGGTCTCGTCTTCGCTCGTGCCGCTGATCCTCTCCCTCAGCTCGGCCACCTCGGGGTCGCTGCCCACGATCTCACGCAGTATCGCGTCGCGGTCGAAGCTGATCCTCAGGGTGAACTGCGTGCATCCGGCCAACTGATCGAGTGCCTCGGCGAAGACGTCCGCCTGCGGAGCCAGCACCTGCTCGGCGATATCGGCCCCTCCGGGGACGACGGTGCCGAATGCGAGCGGCAGCACCGGCTGCTTATCGGCGAGTTCGTCGAGGACGACGCTGTGGTTCTGCAGAGCTTCGGGAGTGCCCAGTATCTCGGGATCCACGAGATCGGTCACCACTGCCGCCACCGCCCCGGACTCGACGAGCGTGAGCGCATTGCCCTGCACTCCATCGGGTCCGGTCGGCAGCTCGGCATCGGCGAGCACGATCCCATACAGATACCGGTCTGCTGAGGGGGCACCTTCTTCGCTCATTCGGACTCCGAGCTGCGTGCCGGGCGCTTGGTCCGGCGACGCGTCTTCTCCTGACTCGAGCTCTCGCCCGAGTCGTCATCGGAGTCGTCCGGGGTGAGGGCGTCCTTAATGCCTTCCACAGCTCCCTGGGTCTTGCCCTTGGAGCCGTTCTCCATCATTCCGCCCATCATCTCCGGCAGGTCGCGTCCGCCCTGCTGGGTCAGATCGAGGCGGTTCGTCGCCTCGGCGAAGCGCAGGTAGGTGTCCACGCTGGCGATGACGATGCGAGCGTCGATCGTGAGGACCTCGATCCCCACCAATGAGACGCGTACGTACGCATCGATGACCAAGCCTTTGTCGAGGATGATCTCGATGACGTCCGCAAGCGAACTCGATGACGGACGGTCGACGTAGCTGCCACGTGAACGTTCAACTGTGCTGGTGCTCATTGTCCTTGCCTACTTCCCAATCGGAGGACGCTCAGCCGCGTCCCTCATCGTCTTCGGTGGGTTCTTCGGATTCCTCGTATTCCACGGGCTCCTCGGACTCGTCAGCGGCTTCCGGCTCTTCCTCGAAGTCCTCTGCGGGCTCCGCGTCGTCTACTTCGGCCGGTTCCTCGTCCTCGAATTCCTCTGCCGGTTCCTCCTCATACTCCTCTTCGGCTTCGCCCTCCGCGGGCTCGAGATCGGACTCCTCCGCCTCCGAATCGTCGGGATCTGTCTCGTCCGCACCGGAGTCGACATCCGCGTCCTGATCCTCGGCGGACTCATCCTCGCTGCCTTCAGCTTGCTCCTGCTCCTCCTCGAGGCCGTCCTCGTGGGAGGTGACGAGCTCACCGTCGCGGATCTCTCCGCGCCAGCCCTCGACGCTGTCGGGATCGAGCATGATCTGACGCATCACGTGGTGGACGAAGAACTTCAGTTCGAGGCGGAAACGGCGGGGAACGGTGAACCACAGGGCACCGACGCCTTCCATGAAGCCCTGCTTGTGGTACTCGCCCACCGCAATGATCCGGGTCAGCCTGGGTGCGACTTCGTGGAAGGAGATGCTGCCGCTGATATAGCCCTTCTCGCCGGTCGATTCCCACACGATATGGGAGTCGGGAACCTGCTCGGTGATCGTGGCTTCCCAGGTTCGATGCGACCAGACCGCCTGTCCCTTGATGCTGAGGGTGACATCATCGGTGCGTTCGACGTTCTCGACCTTCTTCATGAAATCGGGCCAGTCCTCGAACATCGTGAACGCGTTGTAGGCCACGTTCAGCGGGACACCGACCTCTGCGGTCTCCACGATGTTGGAGAACTTGAAATCACTGGAGCCGCCCGAACCGCTCGAGCCGCCTCCGAACAGACCCTTGACTTTCTCCTTGACGCCGGTCGTCGCCGCAGACAGTGCCGCTTTCGCCGGTGACTTGCCCTCGGCGATCTCCTCCGCACCGGCCTGGGCCGCGGGCGCTGCACCATCGCCCACACCGTCGAGGCGGTCGGCGAACTTCTCGACCCTGTCGCCGACGGAGTTGACCGCCTTGCGTCCGACGGTCTTGGCGAAGTCTCCGGCCTGCTGCTTGAGGCCGCTGAAGATCGAATCATCACTCATCTTCGGCCTCCTCGGGCTTGGCAGCGGCGCGGGATGATGTCTTCTTCGCAGTCGTCGAGCGCTTGGAGCCCGACTTCGTGCGCGAGCCGCGCGAACTGGTCGAAGACTTCGACGAACGCGTGCCCTTCGCGGAGCGGTTCGAACTCGACGAGCGCTTGGCTGCCGGCTTCTTCGGAGCTTCCTCCTCAGCCTGCGGCTCCTCGTCGGTCTCCTGCGGCTCGTCGGCCGTCTCCGCCTCGTCGGTCTCAGAACCCTCCGACGACTCGGGAGCGTTCTCGTCCTCCGACTCGGGCGTGTTCTCTTCGTCGTCCGCGCCCTCGCTGTCATCGACATTGGGATCGATCGAGTCGGCGGTGTCATCGAGAGTCGACTTCATCTTCTCGGTCTGCTCCTGGAGCTTGACGCTGAGCTGATCGACTCCCTTCGCTGCCACGGCTTTCGCCGCGCTCTTGCCGGACTCCGCGAGACGACCGGTGATCTTCTCCTGGAGATTCTTGAGCTCGGGGGAAGAATCAGCGAAATCCTTGAGCCCGCCCAGAAGCTGATCGCGATTCTTTGCGGCGGTCGTCCCGGCGACAGCCGAGGCGACCGTGAGCGCCAGGCCGAGCTTCTTGGTTCTGCCGAGCATGTAGCCCGCCAGTATCAGGCCGGTGATTTTCATCTTGTTGTTCATGATTGCCTCCGTCTCCGCGCTGGTGGGCACGGACCGAGATGGGAATTCGAAGACTGCCCCTGGCCGGGATTGCCGTTCCATGGGGTACAGCTCCACTGTGCTGATCAATGATTCGAGGGTCACCGCCTCATGACGACAACGGCGGGAATCGTCTCCGCCCGGCGTCCGAGGCTGTCGCAGATTCCTGACCGCATCTGCGGGCTTCCTGTGTCGCGGAAGCCAAGAGCACTCTGCCCTTTTCACAATCATCTGTTCAACCACCCCTGATCCGTCAAGGGGGGTCAGAAACGCCTCAGGGGGCCACTGGCGATTGCTCGAATTCATCCTGAGAACTGTCTGTCAATCTGTGTGCGGCGTATTCCAACAGGCCTCCTACCCCCTTTCTCGCTGCGATCCGGCGCTGCTCCTCGGAGCCGGTGCCCTGGTTGAGCAGACGGCGGAGTCCATGGTGAATATGGGGAATGTCCTGGGTTCGTGTGAGGGCCGGTCGTGCGCGGTGGAACGCCTTTCGGACTACCTCTGCGGCCGGGACACTCGTATGTGTGTCGGGGTCCATGAGCATTCCCGTCAGACCGAAACGTGCAGCCTGCCAATGAGCGATGTTCAGCAGATTTGCAGAGACCGCGTCCGTTTCCGGGTCGTCCATCGCGACATCCGCGAGCGCACGGATGAGCAGTGCGAGGGTCACAGCGGCCGCGGTGTCCAGCTGCACGTCACTGGTCCGGACTTCGACGGTCCTGTGCGTGGGTGAGAGCCGGACCAGCCAACCCAGAGTCGCCTCGTCGAACACCACGTCCGATCGCAGCGTAGCAGCGATCTGCGCATCGTAGTCGTCGAGGTCGTGGAAGTGAGGCGGAATACCGAAGACGACCCACCGCCGGTAGTGGATGGAACGCCAGCTGGCGAAGCCGCTGTCGGCTCCGCGCCAGAGAGGAGAATTCGCGCTCAACGCGGTGAGCACGGGAATCCATCTGCGCAGGCCGTTGAGTGCCCTCAGTCCTGCTTCCCGGTCGGAGATGTCGACATGGACATGCATGCCGTTGACGTACTGATCGGCTGCGATCCCGGGCGCCAAGTCCGCGAACTCACGGTAGCGACTGCCATCACTGACTCCTGTGGGGGCGCCTGAGATCTGAGGCGCTGTGCCGAGGCCGACAGCGAGCAGGTCGCGCGCCCGAGACGCTGTCGAGAGGCTGCGGCGAAAAGCGTGCAGCGATTCGAACGCCTCGTCAGCCGTGGTCAGGACGGGAGTGGCGAACTCGATCTGCCCGGGCAGCCATTCGGCACAGGCTTCTCCGCTGCTCGGACTCACCGCGTCCTCGACCTCCTGCAAGCTGCTCTTCGATCGAGCAGGCAGAAGTGAATGTCGATCGACGAGGAGGAATTCCTCCTCGATGCCGAATTCGCTCATCGTCACCTCGTTCCGTTTCTGACCCGCTCACGCTATTGGACCGGCCGCGGATGCGACAGCAGATGTGGGACCTCACTGAAATACCTGCGGAGAGGCTCCTACGGCAGGTGCAGGCAGTGTGCGCTCGCGGCGATTTAGAAGCGGCAGACCGATCGCCGACAGCCCCTAGCCCTGTTCGAGAAGCAGAACATACACTTCGGGAAGATTCGAGACGAACATGAGCGAGGAGCGTTGGGTCCCGGATCGCTGGCACACCGGGCAGGACGAACCTCCTGCTGCGAAAGTCACGAGGCGAATCAGCAGACGTATGGACGATCAGAACCCGAAGCGCATCGACACCCACTCCGGTTACTCGTTCTCAGACGAGCGCGCGATCATCAGGCGGAGGCAGCTCACGGAGGCAGTTGATTTCTGGAACATATCGGTTGCCGGAGCGTGGTTGCACTATGTCAGCCTGGGCGGTGAACTCACCGAATACGAGCTCGATGCCTACCTCCACGAGGCTTACTTCCTGGAGCCCTATCAGCACGACATTCTGGCCGAGGCCGTCAATGAACTCATCGATATGCTTCCTCCGCCTCCGCGAGCCCCGCTGACCGACGAACCCGGTCTATAACCGGTCGCCTCGGTATTCCAGCCTGCCGCGGCGGTTGCGGTGGACGGCTCCCTGCCTGATCGCTTCACGCACCGCCGCACGGAAGCGCCCTGGGCCCCATCGACGAGCTCCGATCGCACGGTAGAGTTCCACCTCTCCGACAGGTTCCATGTCGCGGACGAAATCGATGATGCCGTTGACCTCGTTGGCCGAGACCTCAGGCGGAACGTCGCGTGAGGATACCGAAGGCCACGGTGCATAGACGCCGACCGATCCCGGCCCCGGACGCAGTCGATCTCCTCGGCTTCGAGCCTCGGGTCTCGCCGACGATTCGGATGCGTCGGCGGAGTCCGCCCGCTCACTGCGCTCGGTCTGCTCAGCACCGCTCTCCGCGGCGCCTTCGGCACTCTCAGCGTCCTCGGCCGTCAAGGGGCGGGCGATGTCTTCGAGGTCGGCACCTTCCGCCTTGACTCCGAAGAGCAGTTCGGCCACTCCGCCGAGTGCCATGACGCCAGCACCGATGCAGAACGCCATTGCGACCAGCGACCGGTCTCCGGACTCGATCATCCCGCCGAAGAGCAGCGGACCGGCGATGCCTCCGGCGGCGGTGCCGATGGCGTAGAAGAACGCGATCGCCAGTGCACGTGTCTCCATCGGGAAGATCTCGCTGACCGTGAGATAGGCCGCGCTGGCACCGGATGAGGCGAGGAAGAAGCAGACGACGAGGATAATGAGGAAAAGCCATTCGCCGCCGACCTCAGCGTTGAAGACGCCCGCGAGAATTACGGCGACGACTGCCGAGCCGATGTAGCTGAAGGAGATCATCGGCTTGCGGCCGATGGTGTCGAAGAATCTGCCCAGGAGCACGGGTCCGGCGAAGTTGCTCAGCGACCACAGAATGATGAAGATCGGCACCGTGGCCTCGGCCACTCCGTAGAAGCCGTTGAACAGCGTGCCCAGGTTGAAGGTGATCCCGTTGTAGAGGAACGCCTGTCCGACGAAGAGGAGGAGGCAGAGGAACGCGCGTTTGGGGTAGATCGTGAAGGCGACCTTCATGATCTCGACGAACGAGATCGTCTTCCGCTGCCGGACGGTGATGGTCTTCTTCGGCGGCGGCAGGGTCTGTGAGGTCTCTGCCTCGATGCCGTCTTCGATCTCACCGACGATGCGCTCGGCTTCGTCGTTCTGGCCGTGGATGAACAGCCACCGCGGGCTTTCGGGCACGTTCTTGCGCACGACGAAGACGAAGATCGCCAGCAGCATGCCGACGGCGAAAGCCAGACGCCAGCCGATCATCTTCGGCAGGATGTCGGTGTTGAGCAGGAGCAGGGTCGTCGCCGCCCCACCGGCGGCGCCGAGCCAGTATGAGCCGTTGATGATGAGGTCGATGCGTCCGCGGACGCGGGCGGGGATGAGTTCGTCGATGGCCGAGTTCACGGCCGCGTACTCGCCGCCGATGCCGGCGCCGGTGAGGAAGCGGACGAGGAAGAAGTACCAGGGAGAGAAGGAGAACGCGGTGGCGACCGTGGCGACGAGGTAGAGCACGAGTGTGATGAGGAAGAGTCTGCGGCGACCGAATCGGTCGGTGAGCTGACCGAAGACGATCGCGCCGACACAAGCACCGAGCACGTAGATTGCTCCGGCCGTGCCGATCTGTCCCGCGGTCATGTCGATGCCGCTGCCCTCTTCGGTCATCCGAGCCGCGACATTGCCGACCATCGTGACCTCGAGCCCGTCGAGAATCCACACGCTGCCGAGTCCCACGACGACCATCCAGTGGAACCGGGCCCACGGCAGCCGGTCCAATCGTGCCGGCACATCGGTCTTGATCGTCCCGAGTTCGATCTTCCCA
This sequence comes from Brevibacterium sp. MGP-B1, assembly GCF_057766545.1. Classification (NCBI taxonomy): domain Bacteria; kingdom Bacillati; phylum Actinomycetota; class Actinomycetes; order Micrococcales; family Brevibacteriaceae; genus Brevibacterium; species Brevibacterium sp. MGP-B1. The sequence goes on from NZ_CM173407.1 coordinate 2,491,959, forward strand.
CTCATCACACGCCTCCTGGACAGTTCCTGGACAGAGTCTTCTGATTGCCAGGAAGTCTAAGCACACTCTGCGGGGCCGACAAGGCATGGTGCGAACGCCCGAAGGCGAGTAGCCTACGCCCGCTCGAGCTCATGCGGGTGCTGTCTCTGCGGCATCGGACCGCACCGCATACTTCACCCACGACGTAAGGTGATGGCGGGTCAAGAAGTCGGCCTCCGATTCCAGTGAGGACACCCGTGTTCATGAGGCCGAACCAAGCGCCGTACCCTTTCCTCGTTGTCGTTGCGCACTTGCCGACAGCGGACGCGCGGGGAGGCCGAAGCGCAGAAGCCGAACGGCTCACGACGGCAGTGGCCCCGTTCGTCCGGCTCAACCACGGCGCGTGGATCGGCCCACCCGGCCCCGAGATCTCCTCGCAGCCACCCGCGTTCTCAGCCGATATGACGGTTGCACCAGTCGATCTGGGTGCGGATGCCGCCGGGTATGAGGCCCTTGTCGCCGATCGCCTCCGCCCGGTCTACCATGGGCAGCCGGGAAGAGCGCAGTCCGAGAGGTGTTCGTGGAGTTCCTTCTGTGCGGTCAACGCGCGCATCGCCGAGCGGGCGGTCGACTTGGCCGCACCCGGCGCAGTCATCTGGGTGCACGGCTTCCAGCTGCAGCTGGTTCCCGCGATGATCCGTCGGAGGCGTCCCGATGTGCGCATCGGATTCTTCAACCACGTTCCCTTCCCTGCAATAGAAGCCGTCGCTCAGCTGCCATGGCGGGAGGAGCTCATCCACGGCATGCTCGGTGCCGATGCCATCGGCTTCCAGCTCGATTCCGACGTGAAGAACTTTCGCGAGGCCGCGTACAGCTTCACAGGCATCGACCCGGTCGAGACGGGCACAGTGGTGGGGGCCTACCCGGAATCCATCGACGTCCCGGCTTTCGAGTCTCTGGCTGCGACGCCTGGGACGCATCAGGCCGCTCAGGAGCTCCGCGGTGAACTCGGCGCTCCGCAGACCCTCATCGCCAGCGTCGACCGTCTCGACTGCACGACGGGGCTGCTCAACCAGCTGCGTGCCTATGAGACCCTCCTCGAGAACGGCGCGGTCGACCCGCGGACGACCAGACTCGTGCAGTTCGCCATGTCCTCCGACGACGCCGACCCCGATCGGCAGCTGCGTGATGAGGCCGAACAGCTCGTCGGACGCATCAACGGTCGCTTCGGGTCGTTGGAGAACTCCGCTGTCCACTACCACTGCGGTGCCTATTCGCGTGCGTCCCTGGCGACGGTCTATGCCGCCGCCGACATCTTCCTCGTCACTCCCCTGCGTGAGGGGATGAGCCTCACCGCCAAGGAATACGTTGCGGCACGACGTCACCGAGGCGGTGTCCTGGTGCTCTCCGAATTCGCTGGTGCGACCGCCGAGCTCGGCGAAGCCATCATGGTCAATCCCTTCGACGGCGACAAGCTCGGCCAAGCGATCTCCGATGCACTGGGCATGTCCGAGGATGAGGCGCGGCACCGGATCGACGCAATGGCCGAGACAGTGGAGAAGCATGATGCTCACCGCTGGGGCTGTGACTTCCTCAGGGACGTCGCGCGTGAGCGCGCTCACGAGCCGCAGGCGCTCATTCGGCTGCGATGAGTGCCTGAGGCGCGGCCTGCTTGGCTCGAGTCCTCAGCCAATCGGCTTGAGTCGAGGACTGGTCCGTGCAGGTGGCGACGACGTCGAGAAGCTCCTCATCGCGCAGTGCTGCCGCGGCCTGCTTGACCAGCGTGTAGGTGAAATCGACGAAGGTCGTGAGTAGGTGCAGGTCCTGCAGGTCGCGCAGCAGTCCGAGCGGCCCGCTGCGGGTGTCATCGAGTTCGGCGGCGTACAGCCGCTCCGGCTCGTCGTCAGGCTGCTCTCCGTAGCGCTCGACGATCGGCACCAGCAGCCTCTCGTGCGCCTCGCACTGGTCAGCGAGGGTGTGGCAGATGAAGTAGACGTCCGGTTCGCTTCCGTGGCCGTCGCCGATTTTGCGAAACGAGGAGGCGAGAACTGACTCGGCAGAGCGGACCATCCCGAGATAGACAGGAAGCTTCACAGCACATCCTCCTTGGTCCCAGGAGCGATGTCGACGGGGAACCTCTCCTCGGCCTGGCCGTCCTCGCCGCCCGCGGTCGGTCGTATCTTCGTCGTCCCGACCGGGCGGGAGGCCGTCGTCGTCGGTGCAGGCGCAGGGCCGTGGCCGGCGGCGAGTCTCTCGATGCGCACCGCTGCATTCTTGAACAGCGGCTGCTTCGACACGGGATCCCATTCCGTGAGCGTCAGTTCATTGGCGGCCGTGGGCTCGTTCTCCGGCCGGGTCTCCCCCGCCTGCTGTCGCTCCCAGTAGCCGTAGTGGAAGGGGGCGAACACGGTGCCGTCGCCGACGGACCCGATTCGCGCCGGGACGCGGATCTCTCCGCGTCGCGAGGCCACCCGGACCAGGTCTCCCTCAGCGATGTCGAAGTGCTGCGCATCACGTTCGGAGATCTCGACCCAAGCCGAAGGCGCGGCATCTTGCAGCTGAGAGGTTCGCGCGGTCTTCGTGCGCGTGTGGAAATGATAAGCGGTGCGTCCGGTGGTGAAGCGGAGAGGGTAGCTCTCATCGGGAATCTCCGGTGCCGAAGCGAAATCGGCGGTCTTGAGCAGTGCCTTTCCCGAGGGATCCATCGCCTTGTATCTGGTGGGCCCCACGGTTGCTCCGGTGAGCAGATCATGGCCGAAGGTCTCGCACTCCTCGACGGCGGTCGAGAAGCGACCGTCCTCATAGAGGCGCTGCCGCCCCTCGGGATACTCCGCGTTGCAGGGCCAGGGGATCCCGCTGCCGCCTCGCAGCCGGTCATAGGTGATCCCCGTGTAGTCGCAGGGCCGACCGCGGGAGCATTCCTTCCATGCTTCGAAGGCATCCTCCGGGCTCGACCAGTCGAGCAGCGGTGCACCGCTCTTCGTCGACAGCCCCATCCGCGAGGCATAGTCGAGGAAGATCTCGAGATCGCTGCGGGCCTGTCCTGGCGGGTCGACGGCTTTGTCGGCGAGGTGGACGGTGCGGTCGACGTTGGTGAATGTTCCCTGCTTCTCGCCCCAGCCGGCGGCCGGGAGCACCACATCGGCGAATCGAGCGGTCTCGGTGAGGTACAGGTCCTGGACGACGAGGAAGAGGTCGGGTTCGGCCAGGATCTTCCGGATCCGTGCGGCGTCGGACATCGACACGGCCGGGTTCGTCGCCGAGACCCAGAGGAGCTTGATGCTTCCCTGCTCGACGTAGCGGAAGATCTGCATCGCGTGGGTCGGAGGAGCCCAGTGGGGTATTCGATCGGTGTCGACGTCCCACAGATCCGCGAGTTCGGCGATGTGCTCGGGGTTCTCCCAATTCCTGAAGCCGGGCAGATCGCCGTCGGCCCCGGTCTCCCGGGTGTTCTGTGCCGTGGGCTGGCCGTTCATCTGCAGCACCCCGCTGCCCGGGGTTCCGATCTTGCCGCGCAGCAGGTGGAGGTTGTTGACCTGGCAGGAGGACGCAGTTGCCTGCGAGGCCTGGTAGAAGCCCTGCAGCACGGTCGACAGGATGCGCTGCGAGGTGCCGAAGATCCGTGCGGCACGACGGATGTCCTCGGTCGCGACGGCGCAGACCTCGGCGGCTCTCTCCGGCGTCCACGCCTCGACCGCCCGGTGCAGTTCCTCGACTCCGAGCGTGTGCTCCTCGATGTAGTCACGGTCGATCCAGTCGTTGACGAAGAGCTCGCGGACCAGGGAGTTCATCAGTGCCAGGTTCGTTCCCGGGCGGACTGCGAGGTGGACGTCGGCATGTTGGGCAACCTCGGTGCGTCGAGGATCGATGCACACGATCTCGGGCCGGTCCGGACCTGCCAGCCGGTCGAGCACTCGCGCCCACAGCACCGTCTGAGTCTCGGCCATATTGTGGCCGTAGAGGAAGATCGCGTCGCAGCAGTCGATGTCCTCATAGCAGCCCGGCTGTCCGTCGGAGCCGAAGCTCTCCTTCATCGCCGCGGCGGCGGTGGCCGTGCACAGGCGGGTATTCCCGTCCATGTGGGGAGTTCCCAGGCCGGCCTTGCCGATCACGCCGAGGGCATAGTATTCCTCAAGATAGAGCTGACCCGAGGTGTAGAACCCGTGGCTGAGGGGACCGACCTCGTCGAGCAGCTGCGTGCTGCGCCTGACGACGCGACTCATCGCGGTGTCCCAATCGGTGGGCACCAGTTCTCCGTTCTCACGGATGAGAGGCTGCGTCAGTCGCGCAGAGCTGCGCATCCCCTGCCAGCTTGCGAAGAGACCTTTGGGACCGAGCCTGCCGCGATTGACCGCATCGGCCACTCGTCCCCGGACGCCGACCATCTCACCGTCTTTGACAGCGATGTCGCAGGCACAGCCGTTGCTGCACAGCACGCAAGCTGACTGCACCCACTCGTCGATGTCGGAATCGCTGAGCTCGGAGGAGAGCTTCTGGTCGACGCGGCTCGGCCATTGCTGCCCGCGTCCGTATGGGATGCGCGTTCCCCAGATGTTCGCGATTCGATCAACCATGCATCGGCTCCTCTCGCACGAGTGCCCGGCCCCCGGTGGTCGGAGGGGCGTGTCTTCGCATACCGGGCCGGGCCACCTTCGTCGAGCGACCGCAGCGCCTCTCATGCTCGTCGGGGCCCCGGTGAGCGTCAATCGGTTCCGCTGACGCACGCACTTCTCCGCGAGCACGGCACCATAACAGCATCCGAACATGCACGGTACCCCTGTTGTCACCGACTCAGTCTCAGTAGTCTCGCTTGTTCCATGGACCACATGGGCTGGGTTCTGCACCGGGCAGGATCTGGGCAGTTGAGAGACCGTGCTGTCCTCAGCACCGACGAAAGGCGAGAGATGACTGCAGCGAAACGCTCCTCGGACACGGAATCGACATCGGCCAAACTCCTGTACCGGCCCTTCGGCATGCTCAACGGGATCATCAGCGGAGCCCTCGCAGGCGTGGTGTTCAAACAGATCTGGAAGCGGGTCTCCCCCGAACGCAGCGAGGATGCCCCGCAGGCTCTCAACTCCGACTTCAAGCTCAGCGAAGTTCTCCTCGCCGCGGCCCTGCAGGGCGCGCTCTTCGCTCTCGTCAAAGCGGCGGTCGATCGCAGCGGCGCCCGCGTGTTCCAACGACTCACTGGCGACTGGCCGGGACAGTGACAGTCTCGCCTCTGCTCATGTGTGCCGTTCGATCACACACTTCACCGCTTCCTGTGGGTCCCTCCCGGGAGACCCACGGGAAGCGGTGACGTGAGCCTTTCCCCGGCGACTCAGTTCACGAGATCCTGGTCACGAGGTCACCCGGTGTGTGGTCCCAGTCTTCGGCCAGGATCTCCCGCGCGGCGTCGAGACGATCCTCCATATTCACCATGAGGACTCCGCGGACGCGTCCGTCCTCGCCGAGGTAGTACACCACTCCATCCGTATGGGGCTTCTTCCAGTCTTCGACGGTGCGCAGTGTCGGATCGGCCTCTCCGACGGCCTGGTACCCGAAGTCGAAGACATTCGTGTAGAAGTACGGAGTATGGGTGTAGGACTCGTCCGCGCCGGCCATGATCCGCCCGACGGCCTTGCCCATCTGGGTGGCGTTGTCGACGTGTTCGACACGCTGTCGTCCGAGGATCCTGTCGGGATAGCGAGCAACGTCTCCGGCTGCGAAGACGTCCGGCTTTGAGGTCCGCAGCGATTGGTCGACGATGATCCCGTCGTCCGTGTCCAGCCCCGCGTCCTCTGCGAGCTGGGTCGCAGGTTCGATGCCGAGGCCGACGACCACTGCGTCGAACTCATGGGACTCGCCGTCGCAGTCGAGCACCACTCGATCGCCGTCGACGTGCCCACCCGAGGCCTTCGTACCCGGCACGAGAGTCACTCCGTGGCTGCGATAGAGTTCGTGGAACTGCTTGGCGAGGTCCGGCGGAAATATGGACCCGCCGAGGGTGTCGTCGTCGAAGATCAGAGTCGTTCGGGTCTTGTTCTGCACCAGGGCGGCGGCGAGTTCGGTGCCGATGAAACCGCCGCCGATGACCGCGATGCTCAGGTTCTGGCCCGACAGATCCCGCAGACGGCGGTAGTCGTTGAACTCGCGGAAGCAGATGACCCGCTCACCTTCGTCCAGATCGATGCCCTTCGGTCTCCCGCCGGTGACGAAGAGCAGCTTGTCATAGGTGAAGTCGCCGAGGGTCGTCCTCACGGATTTCGCTTCGACGTCGACTGCGGTCGCCTCCGTGCGGAGGCTGATCCGGGCTCCGGTCGCCTCGGCGGTGTCGAAGTAGTTGTCGCTCTCGTCGAAACTCTCGTCGGTCCACAGTCGCTTGCTCAGCGCGGGACGCGTATAGGGTTCGTCGACGTCATCGCTGATGATGGCGATCGAACCCTCCTCGTCGATCTCCCGTATCCCCTGGGCCGCGGAGTCGGCGGCCATGCCGCCGCCGATGATCACATATCGGAACTCAGCCATGTCGGATGCTCCTCTTCCTGTCGTCTCTGCTGTGCCTGTATTCGGTGTTCGGGACGCTCTGGCGCACTAGATCGTGGCCACCGATCCGGCGTCCACGCGATAGTTCGAACCGTTGACGAAGCTCGCGGCGTCCGAGCAGAGGAATGCGATGACCTTGGCCACCTCCTCCGGTCGGCCGCGACGACCGAGTTCCATGAACGGACGCTCCTCGCGCAGGAACGAGGCGATGGCCTCATCGAAGCTCGTTCCCTTCTGCTGGGCTCGCTCATTCATCATCTCGTCGGTCATCGGGGTCGCGATGAACGCCGGAGAGACGGTGTTGACCAGCAGTCCTTCGGAGGCGTAGGTGCGCGAGAGTCCCTTGGCCAAGGAGAGCATGCCGGCTTTGGCCGCACAGTACGGCAGCTCGTCGTCATAGGGCTGCACCGCGTCTTCGGAGGACACGAACACGATACGGCCCCAGCCGCCTCGGCGAAGTCCCGGAAGGAACGCCCGAGTGACACGGACCGGTCCCATGAGGTCGACGTCGATGGTTCGTTCCCAGCCCTCCTGGCTGATCTCGTGGAACGGCCCGCCGGCCCCGTGGATGCCGGCGACGTTGACGAGGATGTCGAGGTCGCCGACGTCGGCGGCGACGGACGCGGCGAGTTCGTCGACTGATTCGTCATCGGCGATGTCGGCGTCGTGGGCGTAGATGCGCTCCTTGAATTCGGCGAGTTCGTCGACTGCGGCTTTGAGTTCGTCGGGCTCGGGCCCGGTCATCACGACGACGGCTCCTTCGGTGAGGAGCTGACGGGCCGTCTCCAGTCCGATGCCCGAACTCGCCCCCGTCACCAGTGCTTTGCGGTCGCGGATGTTGAGATCCATCTGTCTCCTTCCGGTATCTCGGACGGCTGTCGGTCTGCTGTGTCAGGGCGTACGGATGAGCTTCTTGTTGACGAACTCGCGAACGCCCTCTGCGCCGAGCTCCCGACCGACGCCCGAGCGCTTCGTGCCCCCGAAGGGCAGGTCGGGTTCGGTCCAGGTGGCCTGGTTGATCCACACCATTCCGGTGTCGATGCGGTCAGCGACGCGTTGGGCCTTCTCGATGTCGTCGCTGACGACCGTGCCGCCGAGGCCGAAGGACGAGTCGTTGGCCAGAGCGACGGCCTCGTCCTCGTCTGCGACCGAGTAGACGGCTGCGACGGGTCCGAACAGCTCCTCCGAGTAGGCGCGCATCTGTTCGGTCACCCCGGTCAGCACCGTGGGTTCGACGAAGGCACCCGGTCGGTCGACTCGGTGCCCGCCGGTGTGGACCTTCGCACCGTGATTGATCGCGTCCTCGACCTGCTCCATGAGGTCTCGGGCGGCCTGTTCGGAGGACAGAGGTGCCATCGTCGTCACGGAATCTGCAGGGTCGCCGGCGACGAACTGCGACATCTTCGCCGTCAGCAGGTCCACGAACTCGTCGTAGAGATCTGCGACCACGATGAGGCGCTTGGAGGCGATGCAGCTCTGACCGGAGTTCGTCATCCGCCCTTTCACGGCGGCGGTGACGGTCGCGTCCAGATCCGCGGAGTCGAGGACGATGAACGGGTCGCTGCCGCCGAGTTCGAGGATGGACTTCTTCAGATTGTGTCCGGCGCCCCCTGCCACTGCCGCACCGGCACCTTCGGAACCGGTCAGCGAGGCGCCTCGCACCCGCTCATCGGCGATGATCGTCTGGATCTGATCGTTGTCGGCGAAGACGTTGCGATAGCAGTCGGACGGCAGCTGCGCATCGTTCATGACCTGTTCGAAGGCCAGAGCCGACTGCGGACAGTTCGAAGCGTGCTTGAGGATGATGGTGTTGCCCGCCACGAGGTTCGGCGCAGCCAGGCGGACCACCTGGTAGTAGGGGAAGTTCCACGGCATGACACCGAGTATCGGACCGATGGGTTCGTACTTCATCACCGCGCTGCCTCCGCTGGACGGTGCGAGCACTTCGTCGGAGAGCAGCAGGGGTCCCTCTTCGGCGTAGTAGCGCAGAATCCTCGCTGCCAGTTCGACCTCTGCTTCGGCCTCGGCGCGCAGTTTGCCCATTTCGAGTGTGAGGAGCTCAGCGAGGTCCCACCTGCGCTCGTCCATGAGATCCGCCGCTCGGGCGAGCGGTGCAGAACGTTCCCGGACATCGGTCGTCCGCCATGTCTGGAAGGCCGCGTCGGAGGCGTCGATGACGGCGGAGATCTCCTCGTCGCTGGCTGTGGGAAATTCCTTGAGGACCTCTCCGGTCGCCGGGTTCGTGGTGTTGAATTTCGCGGTCACGGCTTCTCCTTTCCTCGAGGGTCGTCAAGGTGCTCTGCGCAGCAGCAATCGTCTCCGCTCCGCGACCTCTGCCGAACCGAGACTCCACCGTCCCAAACACCGACGTCCGTGACCAGCCCCTTACGGTGCCCGACGATTGCCTTTATAATCCGCACAGAGATCGGGGCCGTCGATCACAAGCAGAATCGCTCCGTTGTCGAGATCACTTTCGAACTTCTCTATCTCATCGGAGTCGAAGCCGTACCGCTGAAAGCGGTTCCTGAGTTCGTCGCCTCGTTCGTTGTACCGCTCGGCCACGAGCTCTCCGAGGCCTTTCAGGGTTCCGCCGGTGCCGACCACCTCGTCGGTGCTCTCCGCATCGTGGGCGAAGACGTGCAGGGCCGTCTTCGGCACGCCTTCCGACGCGAGTTTCTGCAACTGGTTGAGCACACCGATGTCGTCGTGAAAGGTCTTCACGATCGGCTTGTGACTCGTCACGTCCGGCTTCTGTGGGCTGAGATCGTCGTTCTTCTGTGGGTTGAGATCGTCGTTGCTTCCCATGCCGCTCAACATAGCATTGCCGAGTTGCCGGCACGTCGGATGATGTCAGGCCGGCAAGCGACTCAGGCAGGCACGCCGCCCAGCATGGTGGCGATCAGCCCCAGTACCGCCAAGGCCGCGATGACGATCACGATCACACGTTTGCGCATGTTCCGGATTCTACTGCGACCCACCCGCCGGATGTCCAAGGCGCCCGACTGCGGGCCACCGTCATCACAGAGTCGCCCGTCACCACGGGTTGGCCTCCTGCCAGCGGGTGAACCAATAACGGTCGCCCTGGTAGTGCGACTTCTCCGGCTTGCACCCTTTGAGATCCGAATGCTCGCCCAGCCACGTCCGCACCAGCGGCATGACCTCGTCCAGACGATCGACCCAGTCATCGAGCGGCAGCAGCAGAACCGAACCGTCATCGGAGTCCAGTCGGCATGAATAGTTCGGCAGTCCCTCGGTGATCTGCGAATGCGTATAACTGATCTGATCGCAGCCGGTGGTGAGATAGAAGCGGATGAACTCACCACAGACGTAGGAGCACAGCGTTTTGAAGTTCCGGTAGCGGATCATCCACGCCGGAGGCTGATACTTCGACTCACCGTCCGACCCGGCACCCTCATTTTCGTACATGCGTTCTATTGTAGGCCGGGCGGCCGACACGGGGAAGGCCACCCGCAGCCAGACTGATCCGCCCGGGGCCGCAGCTGTCAGGGCAGGGTGCAGCCGGTGAGCAGAACGCCGATGTAGGTGGCGATGACCGAGGAGAAGAGGACGCAGAATGCGGTCAGTGCGCTGCTCAGCGCAGCAGTCGGAAGCAGCCCCGAGGACATCCCCACAGGAGCCACGAGCTGCCTGACCCGGTCGGGTCCGGCGATACTCAGCGCATGAGAACTGCCGAGTTGACCGCCCTCCCTCACCTGCGGGCCGATTTTGAGCAGGGCACTGGCCAGCGCGGGAGTCCCTGCGACCTTCCGCGCACGATCATCGGCCGCGATCTCGAGATAGAGCGGGACAGAGGCCGCGACCTCAGCGAAGAGCGGGATGAACCGCAGCGGCCGCACGAAGGTCTCCATCAGGGCCATGATCCCGTGATGACCCTGGTCGACATGAGCCCTCTCGTGCTCGAGCACTGCCGTCAGCTCACTGGACTCCAGCACCGAACACAGATTCTCAGACACCACCACTCCCCCGTACCTGCGCGGCAGGGAGAATGCCAGATGCCGGTGGCCGCTGATCATCCTGACGGTCCGTCCGGCCAGCTCGACGTCGACGGCCTCCTGGCCGAGGATTCGAGCCGTCGCAGCGTTCTCGCGGTGTCGCCGTCTGGCCAGAAACCCGCCGCGGATAAGGAATCCGAGGGTGACGGCCAGAGGCAGGAGGAGGAAGAGAACGACGGGGATGAGCGTGTCGATCTGAGCACCGCCGAACGGGTTCGCCGCAATGAGGCAGCGCTGACACACATCGCCGATGGGCATCGGCAGCACATCTGGGCCCTTGAGCAGCCATGCCGCCATGAGGCTGAGCGCAGACACCACCGCCCAGGACAGAATCGGCAGGGACAGGAGAGCGAATACCGCCATGCACGGCACACGCATGAGGACCGGCGCGGCAGAGCGAACGAGGGCGGGACCGACCCAGGCGAGGACGAAGGCGAGCGCGGCGACGCACGCACCGCCGATCAGCAGGCTCATTCGGCGACATCCTTCGCGTCGAGGTAGTCGCGCAGCAGCCGGATGTCGGCGGCATCGATGCCCTCGACGAAGTGGAGGATCGACGCCGCACGGTCTCCGCCGTCAATCAGAGCCGCCTGCATCGTCCGCGCCGTGTGCTGCTCACGGCTGACGACCGGAGCGTGGAGAACCGAGCGGCCGCGACGCTCGCGACTCACAAGCCCCTTGCGCTCGAGGTTCGTCAGCACGGTGGCGATGGTCGTGTACGCGGGCTCGGCCTCCGAGAGTTCGATGATCTGCCGAACCGTGAGCGGCTCATGGTCCCACAGCAGCCCCATAACCTGCTTCTCGAGGGCGCCGAGGCGAATCGGCGCGGAGCCCCCGCCCCGATCGTCATCGTGAGTCATGAGCGGACGCTCCTTTCAAGCGAGGGAAGCGGGCACGAGTACTGGCCCTTGAGGCGGATGATCACAGCCACCAGCAGGAGGACGACCGAAGCCGCAGCCAGGACCGGCTGGAGGGGTGCGAAGTAGGTCAAGGCGCCAGTGTAGCCCAGGGCAAGCAGGGCGATCTTGTTGCATACCGGACATCCGACGGCAAACCATCCGAGCACTCCGCCCACGCCGCCGAGGACACCCGTCCGCCTCTCGGAAGCGGCTTCCTGGCCGCCCGAACGCCCCTCGGTCGCGGAGCCGTGGCCGCTCGGCCCTCCCACGGAGGCGGAGTCCCGGCTGCTCGACCCTCCCTCGCCTCTGGGGCTGCGAACATAGGTGGCGATGAGCATTCCGAGCAGCACCGCGGTGAGGATCCACACCGGGTAGTCCCACCACGCGGGCGGAATGTCGCGGGAGAAGAGGGAATTGGGAATGAGCACTGTCGCGAGACCGATAACCACAGCAGATCCTGCCGCAGCGACCGCCGCTGCAGCGAACCGCCGGCGGTCCCAGAGCCGGAGACCCCGGTAGGCGTCCTTGACAGCGTTGACGAGCATGAGGCCTCTCCTCCGATGCGACAACCGATACGAGTCTACTATGCACATTAGTATACTATGCTTCATAGTAAATAGATCGACATCGCCCCGGCCACGCCCCAACGACTTCACCTTCAGGAGGCTTTTGTGCTTCGCACCGAACGCGGCCCCATGTTCTGGCTCGTCCCTCTGACCGTCATCATCCTCGCCACCGTGGTCATCGGAATCGTCATCGCCAGCCAAGGCGGCTCTGATGCCGATGCCCAGGAGGAGAGTTCGAGTTCGCAGAACGGTTCCGCCGAAGAAGACGTCGACCTGTCCTTCGTCGAGCACAGGGATTCCGAGGAGACGAATGCGGTCGGTGACGTCGACGCTCCGGTCACCCTCGTCATGTACTCCGACTACCAGTGCCCCTACTGCGCTACATGGAACGAGGACACGCTGCCGGCGATGATGGACTACGTCGATTCCGGGGATCTGCGCATCGAGATGCGGGATCTCGCCGTCTTCGGCGAGGAGTCCGAGCGGGCCGCGCGTGCCGTCTTCGCCGCAGGCAAGCAGGATGAGTACTGGGACTATCACAACGCCTTGTTCGAAGGCGGTGATCATCGTCCGAAGTCTCAGCTCGACGACGACTCGCTCGTCGGCCTCGGCGAGGACCTCGGCCTCGATCCGATGCAGTTCAAACAGGATATGAATTCGACCGAGGCCCACGACGCCTTCGAGACCGTCGCCTCCGAGGGGCAGTCGATCGGCGTTTCGAGCACACCGGCCTTCGTCATCGGCGGCAAACCGCTGCTCGGCGCACAGCCGACCCGGCAGTTCACCGACGCAGTCGATGAGGCGCTCGCCCGAGTCGAGAGCTGAGACATGAAACGCCGCGCGGCAGCCGCCATGATCCTGCCCGCCTGCCTGCTCACCCTGGGTTCGCTGACCGCGTGCTCGGGCCTCGACGCGAACAGCGAATCGGCCGACCCCCGGCCGGTGCACTCGCCGGCCGAGACACTCCGCCCGGCCGAGACGAACGACTCGGGGACCGCCGGTGCCGGGGAGAGCGGGACCGGGGCCATCGACCCCGGCTGGGACGTGGCCGCACAGGAAGCCGAAGGCGTGTTCCTGTCGCTGCACGAGGCCGAGTCCGACCTCGAGTTCCGCGCCGTCGATTCGGACGGCTCGATCCTGTGGTCGGCCCAGCGTCCGCGCGTGTGCTCCGGCTTCCTCGTCAGCGACTCCGCAGACGGGCCGGTGGCCGTGCTCATGGACCAGCAGCCCGGATCGCGCGGCCAGCTTAAGACGACGGCCTCGGGCTTCGATCTGCACACCGGCGAGAAGCTCTGGGGGCCCGTCGAGGTGCCCGGACCGCTGCTCGGCAGCGGTCTCGTCTTCGCCGGCCCGCCGGAGGACTTCATCGGCGCCGGCGGCTCCCGCACCGCCCTCGATCCCGCCAACGGTGCGGAACTGGCCATCGAGGACGACGACGCACCGCGGATCCTCGCGCTGCTGGACGGCTACCTCGTCCTCGCCGACGGTGAGGAGCTCATCGGTGAAGACCTCGAGGGTCGACGACTGTGGACTCGTCCCGTCGCGGCCCTCGGACTCACGGCCACCGAGGCTCGTGAGACCCCCTGGGAGGCCGTCGGGGGCTCCCACGCACTCATCGGCAGCGGCGGCCACCAGCGCACCCTGATCGATCTGCGTTCGGGCAAGACCGTCGCCGACGGTATCGACGGCGCCGGCTTCGACGCACACAGCCGCACATTGGTGACCAGTGACTCGAAGCTGCACGGGCTCGACCTCGACGGGACGAAACGCTGGGATGCACCGCTGGACGGGGATGCCGAACTCGCCGCCGTCGGGGCCGGACTCGTCGTCACCGAGGCAGGCGCCGGAGGTGACACGGACGACGAGGGCACGCAGAAGAGGTCGGCCGCTGACGGGCAGCTCCTCGGTGCCGCCGAGGAGGCACCCGAGTCCGAGGACTTCGGCGCACCGCACCACATCGCCGACTCCGGTGCCCGCCTCGTCGGCGACCCCGGAAGCCCCCTGCTCATCCCGCCTGCGGACCGATCAGCGAAGAAATGACCGGCCGTCGATGCCGGCGGAAGTCGATGCGCAGCTTTCGGCCCGCGAGACCGATGAACTATAGTTTACTAAGCATCTTAGTAACCCAGGAGTGAGAGCATGGCCAAACATGCGGCACCACGACCGCAGTACCGCTGGTGGATCCCCGCCACGGTGGGTGCCATCGCCGTGGCACTCGTGCTCATGATTCTCGTCATCGACCGAGGCGGCGAGGACGAGTCGACGCCCACGGCAGGTGGTGCCGGTTCTGAATCCGAGGTCGTCGTCACCGAGGTCGCCGACCCCGAGCAGTCCGACCTCGGCGATGTCGACTCCGGCGAAGAATCGGATCCGATGTCCGACGGTCCCGCCGACGCACCCGTCACTCTCGTCGTCTTCTCCGACTACCAGTGCCCCTACTGCGCCGCCTGGTCGCAGGACACGCTGCCGACAATGCTCGACTACGTCGACTCCGGGGACCTGCGCATCGAATGGCGCGAGGTCAATGTGTTCGGCTCCGCGTCAGAGCAGGCTGCGAAGGCCGCCTATGCCGCGGCTCTGCAGGACAAACACTGGGAATTCCACAACGCCCTGTTCTCAGACGGCAAGCCCCGCTCCCCCGATGAGCTCACACCCGAAGCCCTGACCACGGTGGCCGAAGAGATCGGCCTCGACACCGACCGATTCACCACGGATATGAATTCCCAGGAAACCGCCGAGGCGGTGGCGGACAATGCCGCCATGGGCACCGACCTCGGTGCGTTCTCCACCCCGACGTTCATCCTCGATGGGCAGCCGTACGTCGGCGCTCAGCCCACGGACGTCTTCGTCGATGCCGTCGAGACGGCGAAGAAAGGACAGAACTGATGGACATCAGCTTGATCAGCGCCTTCATCGGCGGAGTCCTCGCTCTGCTCAGCCCCTGCGCCGCACTCCTGCTGCCGGCCTTCTTCGGCTCCACCGTCGGTGCGGGTTCGCGCCTGATCCTCCACGGCCTCATCTTCTATGTGGGCATGCTGCTCGTGCTCATCCCCTTGGGCATGGGCGCCGGCACGCTCGGGGCCCTGTTCACCTCCCACCGCGGCGCGATCGTCCTCGTCGCCTCGGTCATCCTCATCGTCTTGGGCATCGTCCAGTTCTTCGGCTTCGGCTTCGACCCGGCCAAGGTGCTGCCGGGAGCCGACGCCGCCCGGCAGCGCTCCGCGCGGGCGACCGGGTGGACGAAGACCTTCCTCCTCGGCGCCACGAGCGGGATCGCCGGAGTCTGTGCCGGGCCCATCCTCGGCGCGGTGCTCACTCTGGCCGCGACCAAGGGCAGCTTCGTTCTCGGCGGCATCATGCTCGCCGTCTACGGTGCCGGGATGGTCGTGCCGCTGTTCATCATCGCGGCGCTGTGGACCCGTGTGGGCGCCCGGACCCGGTCGGTCCTGCGCGGAGGCTCGGTCTCGCTCTTCGGTCGCAGGCTGCCCATCATGTCGATGGTCACCGGTGTCCTGATGATCGCCGTCGGCATCGTGTTCTGGACGACGAACGGTCTTGTCTCGGCGCCGTCGCTGGTGCCCACAACCACTCTGGCCCATGCTCAGGAATGGGTGAGCTCGTGGTCCTCGACGACGACCGACATCATCGTCGTCTGCGCGCTGGCGGTGCTCGCGATCGCCCTGTGGTTCCGCCATGAGCGTCGCCGCGCCCGGCGAGCCGCTGCCGCAGACCAGGGCGCGGCCTCCGATCGGGGCACCGCAGCTTCCGCTCAGGGTGGCATGGCATCCGACCAGGGCGGTGCAGCCTCGGCTGCGGAGTCGGTGAATCCATCGCTGTCGCCGAGGGCGAAGCACTGAATCATGCGCACCCGCAGACTCGTCTCCACCCTCACCGCACCGCTCATCAGCGTCGTCGTCCTCGCAGCCTGCTCCCAGGCCCCCGACGACTTCGACCGGACGCCGAAACAGGTCACGACGGACCTCAATGCCGTCGACGCCTCCGATCTGCAGCTGCCGCTGATCATCGAGCCGCTCGAACTCGTCGAGCCCGGATGGGATCTGCCGCCTAAGCACCTCGGTGAGGTCTTCCTCTCTGCGAGCGCCGGCGACGAGACCCTCGACTTCTCCGCCGTCGACATCCACGGCTCCACATTGTGGCAGGCCAAACGGCCGAGTGGATGCACCGAATTCACCGTCAGCGTCGATGCCGACGGCAGCCCGCTGGCCGTGCTCACCGATTCCGACTCGTCGACCGACTGCGACGAGGACGTCACCGCGAGCGCCTTCGACCTCGAGACCGGCGAGCAGGAGTGGGGACCCGTCGACGTGCCCGGACCGATGCGCGGACCGGGCACGGTCTTCGCCGCCGAGGACGCCGAGCCCACCGAGGCTCTCGCCCTCGATCCGGCCACCGGCGAGGCGGTGCAGGACGGATCCTCTGAGGTGCGCCGCCTCGGCGAGTATCGGGGCACGATACTGAGCACCGACGGCGAGAAGCTGCGCGCCAGCGGTGAGCAGCCCTGGGAGCTGTCGCTGCCGGACAACGGCTGGAACGCCGAGGAGCTGCGCGCCGTCCCCGAGGCGGGCCCGGGATCGGACGTCATCGCCCTCGACGCCGGAGACGGAGTCGGCCCGGTGCTCGACCGGGAGACCGGCGAGCTGCTCGATGACGACGCCCGCGGAGTCGCCC
Organism: Brevibacterium sp. MGP-B1; assembly: GCF_057766545.1. Taxonomy (NCBI): domain Bacteria; kingdom Bacillati; phylum Actinomycetota; class Actinomycetes; order Micrococcales; family Brevibacteriaceae; genus Brevibacterium; species Brevibacterium sp. MGP-B1. Next base: position 2,508,633 of record NZ_CM173407.1, read on the forward strand.
AAGATGCGAACACCGGAGCCATCGTCACACTCGGCAAGCAGGGGCTGACGGTCATCGACGACACCGGCAAGAACGAACTGCCGGTCTCGGTGCCGCAGTCGGTCGAGCTCGAAGCTGCCGTCGGGGGTCTGATCTATCTGCGCGAGGGCGGAACACTGCGCGTCCACAATGCCGCGACCGGCAGCCTTGCCCGCGGCTACCCGGCCGACGGTTCAGGTGTGGTCGCCGTGCCGGGAACGTTCACACCCGAGGGCCTGGGCATAGTGCAAGCAGGCGATCGGACACTTCTGGCCACCGACCGCGTTGCCGAGGGGTCGGAGACGCCCTAGGTGTCGTCGGCAAGCCACCGGGCCGCGTCGTCTGCCTTTTGGTTGCCTGCGATAATGGAGTCATGAATGAGCAGCCAGACCTCAGCTCGGGTGAACTGAGCGTTCGGCCGTCACGCGGACCAGACGACTTTGCGCCCCTCGTCGCCATCTGGCGAAGCGCGGTCGACGCGACTCACGAATTCCTCGCCGAGTCGGACCGCGATGAGATCGAATCCCGACTGGAGTCTGACTATTTCCCCGCTGTTTCACTCACTGTCGCAGAGCTGAATGGTCGACCGGTGGGATTCGCCGGCGTCCTCGACGGAAACCTGGAGATGCTGTTCATCGACGCGAAGCAACGCGGCACCGGTATCGGCTCGAGGCTTCTCAGCCACGCAATCAACGACCACGGCGTCACGAACGTCGACGTGAATGAACAGAATCGGCAAGCCGTGGAGTTCTACACTCGTCGCGGTTTCCAGGTTCTCCGTCGCAGCGAAACCGACGAGGCCGGACGTCCATACCCATTGCTGCATCTGCAACTGACCTGATTCGCACGGCCCGGGACGCTGCATTCCTCCCCCTGTACCGGCGAATGGTCGCTGACGACGGGTGGTGTTCAGCGCCCGGCATCCCCGCTGGGTGTCACCGGCCGCCTCGAGAGTTCACGCGGATGAGCACGAGGGCGAGCAGCGTGCACAGCAGATAGGTGGCGCCTACGGCGATCCAGCCGAGTTCGAACCCGCCGGGCGAGCCGACGATGACACCCATGAGCAGCGGCCCGAGCGCGAAGCCGAAGAACATTCCGGCCGTCACCATCCCGCTGGCCGAGGCCATCGAAGCAGCGGGAATAGCCCGCATGAGTGCGGCCATGAGCACCACGGAGACGCCGAGAGCGGAGATGCCGTGGAAGGCCACGGCGACCCAGACGAGCAGAGCCCACCCAGCCGCGTCGGCAAGGAGGAACAGCACCGCTCCGGCCAGGGCGATGAGTGCGAGGACCAAGAGCAGGTGGGGGCCCGAGGCGCCTTTGGCCATGCGCCTGGCCCAAGTGACGCGGGCGATGACGCCGATGACGCCGGCCAGTGCGGCCGTGGCGCCGCCGAGGACGAGGCTGAAGCCCATCTCGCGCACGGCGAAGAGGGGCATGTACACGTTCGTCGCCTGCACGCCGATGCCGTTGATCAGCCCGAACAGCGCCAGGGCCCACACCATGCCGGGGTGCCTGGCCGGACGGGTGGGTGACGGTCCTTCGGGGCGGGCCGCCTCGGCGGGAGTGTCGGTCTCTTTGTTGGGAGCGTTGGCGCCGGCCTCCTCGGTCGAGGTGTCGATGTCGACCTTCGACGGCGCACTGGGCAGCAGCGGGGTGGTGCGCAGGGAACGCCAGGTGATGGTAAGGAGGATGAGCGGGATGACGGCGACGGTCAGGGCTGCGCCGCGCCAGCCGATGCCGAGCGCGAGGACGGGGAAGGCGAGGCTGGCGACGAGCTGGCTGACCTGGACTCCGGACTGTTTGATGCCGACCCAGCCGATGCGTTTGATGTCGGGGACGCGTTCGAGCAGGATCCGGTTGGTCACCCCGTTGGGGAAGGACTGGGCGATGCCGGACAGGCCGGCGGCGAGCAGCAGCATCCAGAACCCGTCCGGCACGGCCACGAGCACGAGGGCGAGGGTGGCGAGGACGAAGATGAACGCCATGAGCGAGAGGTCGGAGTGCCTGTCGGCGAGCCTTCCCAGGGTGGCGCTGCCGACGGCTGCGGCTCCGAAGCAGGTGGTGGCCAGCAGTCCGAAGTGGGCTTCGGAGATGCCGAGCTCGGCGATGATCGAATCGCTCGTGGCACTGAGCCCGTAGAGCAGGATCGGTCCCGCCGCCACGGCGCCGAGGAGGACACTCAGCAGACCGATGCCAGGGGGCTTCTGATCCGGTTTCCGGCCGTGGTCGGCCATGGCTCACCTCCTGTCGCCGGCATGCTTCAAGTCAGCATGCTAGCCGGAGGCCGACAACGGGTGCTGCGGTGTCTCAGGTACAGTGACGCAACTGCCGTGACACAGTGCTGCGAGGGCAGAACGGGTGCGGGTCTTGCTCAGCCTTTCGACCGGCGCACCGAAGACCGGTAAGCCAGGGCGATGTCGATGGCGAGGATGCCGGCACCGCCGACGAAGACGGCGAGCGCCACCGCGACTGGGTGCGGTTCATTCCATGCCAGCAGCCCGCACAGTACGGAAGCGAAGATGACGATGAGGGCCCCGGCGCGGAGGCGCCTGATCAGGTTCGTCTTCTCATCTGAGTTCTCAACGGCCTGCAGCGTGTAGGTCATCGTCACTCCATCTTGTTGTCGGCATCGCCGCGAGGTGCGGTCGGAATGCGCCGGGGTCTGTCAGTCGTGCCCATTCCGTTCGCACCGGACAGGCACCGAGAGCAAGATTAGCCTGCGAGTGCGGGCTCGGATTGCCACATGAAGAAATTGTTGAATGTTTCAGAATTTTCACAAAAGCCGTACTACCGCGACCGGCTGGGCCGGTTGGCTGTCGGCCTCTGTCGAGAGGCCGGGCGATTGTTATGGCCGTGTTACCGAATTGCTGAGGGTTCGGGGATCAGCGCCGGGACAGGTCGGGGTGCGGGACGATCCGGTAGACCCAGAGGCAGCTGACGAGCAGCCAGGCGAATCCGGCGACGACGGCCAACCACAGCAGACCTACCCCGATCGGAGAGGCAGACAGCGCGGCCCCGGCGAGGAACGCGACGACCACGACAACGCCGAGGATGCGTGACAGTGCGGCGCGGCCGCGCTCGCCGCGACGGACGAAGGTGCCGGCCAGGATGAGTGCCGCAACGGTCAGGCCGATGAACTGGGCGGCGCCCATGTCCAGGTGCAGGATCCCACCGGCGGTGGCGGTCGCCTCGGCGCCGGGAGGGAAATCTGCAACGGGATCGGGGCGGAATACCCCGGCGAGCACGAGCGCGGCGCCGGCGATGATGACGGCGATGCCGGTGCCGCTTGACCGGTCGGTGGGCGCGCGCAGCAGTCCCCACCCGGCGACGATGACCATGATGCCGGTGAGGACGAAGTTGAGGATCTGGAGCCAGCCGCCCTCACCGAGGCTGAGCAGACTGAGCGAGTGACGGGGCAGGTCGAATCCGTCCCTGGTCAGGGCAAGAATGAGGCCGAACACGATGTAGAAGGGACCCGCGACGACGCCCCACCCGAGCATAGATCGGGTGACTGCGGCACGGACGTCGAGACCATCTGACATACTATTACGATAAACGAAATATCTTGAAACCGAAAGAGTTTGCTGCGTGCGGGTCTGGACTAGATGTGGGTCTGGCGATGGCGGCGCACTTCTTCCCTGCCGAAGACTGAGAGGATGTGGACATGAGCGATCCCGTTCCCGAGGTCCCCGAGATCAACTCGGGTGACTCCCCGATGTGGCGCGTCCTCGACCGCTATCGGGAGCTCGAACTCCAGCTGGCGATCTTCGGCCAGCACCTCAGTGCGCGGCTGGGGATGCGCCCCATCGATCTGCAGTGCTTCAACCTCATCCATCGTCACGAGGCTGTGACGACCGGTGAGCTCGCGCGGATGCTCGCGCTGCCGCCGGCGACGACGACGGGCATCATCGATCGGCTCGTGCAGCAGGGTTGGGTGGTCCGCGAGCGCTCGGAGACCGACCGGCGCACCGTCGTCGTCCGCGTTGATCCGACTCGTCTGCCCGAGCTGTTCTCACAGTTGGCCCCTTTGGGCGAAGAACTCGGCGCCGGGTTGACCGGGCTCGACGACGCAACCTTGGAGACGATAGCCGGGTTCCTCGATCACGCTGCCGAGGCGACCCGCCGCGCGACCGGGAGCCCGGAGTAGCCGTCGCCGGTCGGCTGAGTCACTCGACGAATCGTCCACGGTCGACCGACAGTGCCGCCTTGAGTGTTTTGGCCGCATCGTCGGCCAGGATCTCGTTCACCCCATCTTCGAATTGGTCGAGGGCCGCGGCGACGAGCTTGTCTGGCCGGTTCTTCGGGACGTCGATTCCTGCCATCATGTCGGTGTCGGTGCTGCCAAGCAGCAGTGAGCTGACCTGAATGCCAGCTCCAGCCATTTCCTCTCGCAGCCCGTTCGACATCGCCCAGTTCGCTGCCTTGGATGCTCCGTAGGAGCTCGAGTGCTCGAAGCCCAGCCAGGCCATGACAGAGGAGACGTTGAGAAAGGCACCTCGGCCGCGGTCCCGCATGCCGGGCGCGAAGGCGCGGACCATGCGCAGGGCACCGAAATAGTTGACCTCGATCTCTCGCCTGATGTCGCTCAGTTCTCCGTCGATGAGGCGGGCAAAGGACGAGAATCCCGCGTTGTTGATGACGATGTCTGCTTGACCGACCGTCCGTGCCGCGTCGGCGACCTGCTGACCGTCGGTGACGTCGAGACGAATAGCTTCGGCTCCTGGCAGGTCGACGAGCTCCGGACGGCGCGCTGCCGCATAGACCCTTTCTGCACCGCGCTCGAGCAGCTGCGCGGCGAACTGCTTGCCCAGTCCGCGGTTGGCTCCGGTGACGATGACGACACTGTTCTTGATCTTCATAGCTGCACTTCCTTTTGCATCTCCCACCGATTCAGGCGGGTGTTTCGATGCTAAAATCTGACGTGGACGTCAGCTTCAAGGCAAAGAGACACATGTCACAGAATCCGCAGTCGTCGGCGCTGTTGTCGATCGGAGAGACCGCACGTCGCGCCAGCAGCAGTCCGCGCGCCCTCCGCTACTACGAGGAGCAGGGCCTCCTGGCGCCCACGCGCACCGAGGGTGGTCAGCGCCGCTATCAGGCTGACGCTGTCGAGCGGATCATTCTCTATCGCAGGCTCATCGACGCCGGCCTCGGCACTTAGGTGATTCGAGAGCTTCTGCCGTGCATGAATGGTTCAGCGTCTTCTGACACCGTGGCGACGCTGCAGCGCGAACACAAGAAGCTGCTGGCACAGGCCAGGGAGCTCGAAGCGACCGCGGGCAGGCTGGAAAGCATCCTCGAATCACTCTGAGTTCTCGTCAGCCGATCGTGACCGCACGCTTCTCGGACGGCGGGCTTCAGGAGGACGCAGTGTCCGTCACAGCGTTGAGCGCCGTATCGACGTCGAACTCGTCGTTGAAGAGGTGGAATCCGAAGCGCATATTTCCTCCGGCCCGCGAGTACCTGACTCCGGCCGCGTCGAGTCGGTCGGTGGCACCGGGCCAGGACCGGTCAACGATCCCGAGGTCGATCGACACGATCGCCGAGTTCGACTCTGCAAGGCCGAGCCCGGTTCTGAAACGGTTGGCCAAGGCGAGGTCGTGAGTGTGGATCTGATCGACGCCGACGTCGAGCAGCAACTCGAGCGCTGGAGCCGTACCGACCCACGAGTGCCAGGCCGGTGAGATGTCGAAGGCGCGGGCACCGTCGTCCAGATGCATCGGCATCCCGTAGCTGGCTGCTCCCCCGGCTGCGAACCACCCCGCCGCCAGAGGCTTGAGTCGGTCGAAGTACTGCGCACGTTCTGGGTGGGATTCGTCGGCGGCAGCCAACTTCGACGGCATCGTGAGGAACGCTGTCCCGCGCGGGGCGCACAGCCATTTGTAGGCGGCGACGGCGAGGAAGTCGACGTCGGCGGCGTTGAGCGGCAGCCATCCGGCCGCCTGAGTGCCGTCGAGGACGGTGAGCGCTCCGACTTCGCGTGCGGCGCGGGTGATCGCGGGGATGTCGGCGACCTCGCCGGTCGCGGACTGTGCGGCGGAGAAGGACACGAGCGTCGTGGACTCGGCGACCGCCTCGGCGAGGGTGTTCAACGGCGCGGTGCGGACCCGCACCCCACGGTCGGCGTGGACGGCGAACGGGTAGACCCCGGAGGCGAACTCGATGTCGGGGATGAGGACCTCCGCGCCGTCGGGCAGCGCCGCGGCGATCGGGGCGAGCAACTGGGATACGGCGGCCCCGGTGGCCACTTGAGCTGCGGGAACACCGACGAGGCGGCCGAAGAGTTCGCGGCTGTTGTCGACCGATTCCGCCCACCGCGGCCAGGGCACGCTGCCGGCCCGCCACTCGTCGAGGGATCGTTGCAGCGCATCCCATCCGCGCCGAGGCGGCGGACCGTAGGAGCAGGAGTCGAGGAAGGCCGTCTGCACGTCCCATTCGGTGCGGGCCTGCGCGATGGTCAGACAAGAGGTGGAGCCGGTGGGATCGTCATTGATGTCCATGCCAGCGAATCTAGCACCGGAACCGCGGGGCCACCTCGGCGAACTCAGGCCACGCGCTCGGGATACGAGTACGCGTTGAACTTGCCCTTGCGGTTGAAGCCGATCACGCTCACGCCGACGTCCTTGCCGTAGTCGACGGCCATCGCCGAGGGGGCGCTGACGGCGGACATCATCGGGATTCCGGCCATGGCGCATTTCTGGACGAGTTCGAACGATGCCCGCGCGGACACCTGCAGAACGGTCGATCGCAGCGGCAGGCCACGGTTCGCCATGGCCCAGCCGATGACCTTGTCGACAGCATTGTGCCGGCCGACGTCCTCGCGACCGACGAGCAGTTCAGGTTCTGCGTTCGGGTCGTCTCCGACGGCGAAGAGCGCAGCGGCATGGACTCCGCCGGTCTTGTCGAAGATCTCCTGTGTCTGCCGCAGTCGATCGGGCAGCTCACCGATCCGGGCGGCTGAGAGCAGCTGCGGAAACTCGTACTCCCCCTGGTCCTCGACATGAAAGGCGGCGGGGATGAGCGGGAATGCGGAGGTCTTCGTCACCGCATCGGCGGCCGCGGTTCCGCAGATTCCACACGACGATGAGGTGTAGACGTTGCGTGCAGGCGCCGTCTCGGGATTCCAGATCCCAGGAGCCAGACGCACTTGGGCGACGTTGTAGTTCCGGCTGCCATCGGGGGCGAGTCCGGCGGAGAAGTTCACCTCTTCGATATCGTCCATCGAGGTCACGACTGCCTCGGAGAGCAGATAACCAGCGATGAGTTCGACGTCGTGTCCGGCGGTGCGCATGGTCACGGTGTACTGCTCACCGTTGAGCTGGATCTCCAGCGGCTCCTCGCCTGCCAGGGAATCCGGACCGGCCGAGATCTCACCAGTGGCGTCGAACTTATAGACCCGGGCTCGCACGGCCTTACGCATCTGCATGGTCTAGTTCTCCCCTCTCAGACCCGGGGGCCGTGGTCGGTGGTGTCCTCGACGGACGTCTGAATGTGCTCGAGGAGGTCGTCGATGACGGTGATTCCGTCCTTGACCCCGCCCTTCGAACCAGGGAAGTTGATGACGAAGCTGCGTCCCCGCACTCCCGCGACTCCGCGGCTCATTACCGCCGAGGAGGTCGACTCGAGACCCTTGCGCCACATCGCATAGATGAGGCCCGGGGACTGGCGTTCGAGGAGTTCGGCAGTGAATTCAGGAGTGCGATCGTCGGGAGCGAGCCCGGTGCCACCGCTGGTGACGATGACGCGAGGACGGTCGGCTTCCGGAGTGTCGATGAGGAGTTGCTTGAGTGCGTCGCCGACGGGTTCTCCGTCGCGGACAACGATGGCATCGGGAGTCTCATAACCGCGGCCGCGCAGCCAATCGACGAGGATCGGACCCGTCGTGTCTGCGGCCTCTCCCCTGGCCGCCGAGGTGGAAGCGATGATGACCGCAGCTTTGCGTCCCGCCCCGAGGAGTTCGCCGTTCTCTTCGCTCACCTATTTGTCCTCTTCCCAATCAGTTTCAATCGCGCCCGTAGGCAGCACATCTGGTACGTGCGCCTGCTCGCGATCCCTGCGCTCACCCACGAGGCACGGTCTTTGCCACCATTGTCCCACTCCGATCGGGGATGGCCAGAGACGGCACGACCCCGGGGCTCGGGAAGAGAAGGCAATTCAAGGGCGAATTGTCGAGGGCTGCTCTCACCGCTTTGCCTCGTTGGCGGTTGTTGCCAGCGTATTGCCATGTTCGGCACATACCGTGTGATTGCAATTTCAACCAATCTTGGAGATCACCGTGTACGCAACGACCGGACTGCCGACCTTTGCCCGCGACATCATCACTCTCATTGCCCGGATCGGCCTCGGCGCGATCTTCATCGCCCACGGGTGGCAGAAGTTCAATGAGTGGACCATCGCCGGAACGAGCGATTCGTTTGCGCAGATGGGAGTGCCGATGGCCGATATCGCGGCCCCGGTCGCGACCTTTGTCGAACTCATCGGCGGAGCACTGCTCATCCTCGGCGCACTTACTCCCATCGTCGGATTCCTGCTGGCTGCCAACGTCATCGGTGCCCTGATCATCGTCCACCTCACCCCGACCCCGTTCGTCGATCAGGGAGGCTGGGAGCTCGTCGCCTCCCTGGCCGCCGGCGCCCTGCTGATCGCAGCCTCAGGCCCGGGCCGCCTGAGCGTCGACCGCCTCCTCTTCGCCGGCAAAGCAGGCAAGGGACGTAAGCGCTCGAGCGCATCTCGCGCCGTGGCCGCTGACGTCTGAGAAGCCGTTCAGGACTCTTCGCCTAAGCAAAACCGTGGTCACCATCGGATACCTCCCCTCGCCGGCAAGCATCCGATGGTGACCACTGTTTGCATTGCCGGCGCGCGCGACGAACCTGCGGCGGCTCCTGGCATCCAGAGACGCAGTCATAGGTGGGTGAAATGGTCACAGAAGACTCAGGGGAGCGTGACCATTTCACCCACCCAGCGCAACCACCTCACCCCCATGGCCGGGCACCTTCTTCTAGAGCCGCACTCCCCGGCTTGCGCAGCGCAGGTAATGTGAGGACGAATCGCGTTGACTACGACGTCAGCGGCCACTATGCAGTCAGGAGAAGGAGAAGCGGTGGAAGATCTGAGCCTGAGCACGCTCATCTGGCTGCGCATGGCCCGCTTCGTCCAGAACAGCAACCAGCTCTCCAATGAGCACCTGCGCCGATTCGGGCTCACCGTCGCTCAGTTCGAAGCTCTTGCCCATATCCGCAATTTCGAACCGATCACACAGTCCGCTCTCGCCGAAGGACTGACCGTCAGCAGCGGCGGGATTTCCCGCATGCTCGCCCGACTCGAGTCCGAGGGCCTGATCTCTCGCGAACAGGACTGGAAGACCAAACACATCTCGCTGGCACCCAAGGGCCGCGAGGTCCTTGAACGCGCTTTCCCGTCCCAGCTCGAGCAGCAGTCCTCGCTTTTCGATGACGCCCTGACCGAGGACGAGAAGGTGCAGCTGCACGCACTGATGAAGAAGCTCTACGACACCAGCCGGAAGCGCGGCGAGAACCCGCGGGAATAATCCCACCCCCGTCTCAGTTGACATGGCAAATGACATTTTCGGCGCCGTCACGAGGAGACACATTGAGCGAGTCCGCGCAGCCGCACACCGCGCCACAGCAACACTCCGAAACGACTGATTCCCAGCCGTCACTGCAGCCGAACTATATGCACGAATTCGGTCTCGACCGAGGTCAGGGACTGCAGTTCGGCATCTACAGCCTCGGCGATCACCTGCCTGATCCGCACGACGGATCACGCGTCGACGCAGGCCAGCGGATCCACGAGTTCATCGGCTATGCCCAAGCCGCCGAGGCCGCCGGACTCGACTTCTTCAGCCTCGGCGAGAGCCACCAGGAGTTCTTCGCCTCGCAGGCCCATGCCGTCATCCTCGGCGCGATCGCCCAGGCCACAGATACGATCCGCATCGGCAGCTCCTCGACGATCCTCTCGACCTCGGACCCGGTCCGAGTATTCGAGAACTTCGCGACGATCGATCTCATCTCCGGGGGCCGCGCCGAGCTCGTCGCCGGCCGCGCCTCCCGAGTCGGCCTGTTCGAACTCCTCGGCTACGATCTGCGCGACTACGAAGAGCTGTACGAGGAGAAGCTCGATCTGCTGCTCACAATCAATCGCGAACAGCAGGTGACCTGGTCCGGGCAGTTCCGGGCACCGCTCAACGACGCCGAGGTCCTCCCCCGCCCCACCGGCCAGGCGCTGCGCATCTGGCGCGCAGTCGGCGGGGCACCGGCGAGCGCGGTGAAGGCGGGACTGGCCGGGGTTCCCATGGTCATGGCCCACCTCGGCGGGACCACCTCGGTGTTCAAGGGCACCGTCGATGCCTACCGCCTCGCGGCCGCGCATGCCGGATTCGATCCGGCCATATTGCCGATCGCCACCGCAGGATTCTTCCACGCCGCGGAGACCTCGCAGGAAGCCCTGGCGGGAATGTATCCGCACATCAACGAGGGGATGAAGCGCACGAACGGGCAGGGCATGCCCAAGCAGCATTTCGCGCAGAGCGTCCACCCGGCGAGCATCGCGAACATCGGCAGCCCGCAGCAGATCATCGAGAAGATCCTCCACCAGCATGAGGTCTTCGGTCATCAGCGCTACCTCGCACAGGTCGACTTCGGCGGGATGGCCTATGCCGACGTGATGAACCAGATCGAGATCATCGGCACCGAGATCCTGCCCGCCGTCAAGAAGTACACCGCAGAGGAGGCGCTGACGTGAAGATGATCCTGCTCTCCGGCTCGAACGTCGGAACGAAGACTCGGACCGTTATCGATCACCTCGCCGAGGCGGTCGCCGCCTACGACCCGACCATCGAGCTGAGCGTCATCGATCTCGCCGAGGTGGACATGGTCTTCGCCGACGGTCGGAACTTCACCGAGTACACCGGTGATACCGGTCGGGTGGCCCGGGAACTCATGGACGCGGATGCAATCATCATCGGCACCCCGATCTTCCAGGCGTCGATCCCGGCGGCGCTGAAGAACGTCTTCGATCTGCTGCCGACGAGTGCCTTCCTCGACAAGGTCGTCGGCGTCATCGCCACGGCCGGTTCATCGAAGCACTATCTCATTCCGGCCCATCACCTGCTGCCGATCCTGACCTACATGAAGGCGCAGGTCGTCCAGCCGTATGTGTTCGTCGGCGAGAGCGACCTGCACCGCGGCGAGATCGTCAGCCACGACGTCCTCCAGCGCCTCGACCGTCTCGTCGAGGACACCGTCGTACTCACCCGCACGTTCGCCTCGATCCGGGAGGAACGGGACGCAGCCTACGGGTTCTGATCGTTCAAGAGCGATGGTCCGCCCACCGTCTGAATATGCGAACTCTGCGTGCAGCGCCCCATGACCAAGGTCAGGCGCGCAGCTTCTCAAGATGCGCAGCGAGGAGCTCGCGGGCTCGCTCAGGGGCAAGAACCTCGGGGTGAAGCGCCGAGCGCAGGGTCAACCCGTCGATGAGGGCAGCGAGGGTCTCGGCTTCGGCTTGAGCGTCGAGGCCCGCGTGCAGGACTCCGCGGGCACTCATACTCTCAACGACTCGGGCCATGAGAGCACGGGTGCCGCGCACGGAAGTCTCGAAGACGCCGCCAAGCTCCGGCGTCGTGCGCGCCTCCTCTTCGAAGGCCAGCCACACCACTGACTCCCGCCGCCGGGTCTCGTCGAGCGGCAGCAGCTCGGAGAGGAAGTCGACCGTCAGCTCTTTGGCCCGATCGTGATCGATGCTCCCGGAATCGAGTTTGGGAAGCATGTCGGCCAGTCGTGCCTCCAGCCGATCTCCGACACGCTCGACGAGGGTCTCGAGCGCGAAACGCACGATCCCGTCGGTGCCGGAGAAGTAGTGCCGGATGGAGCCGATGGCCAAGCCGGTTTCATCGGCGATCGTCCGCAGCGAGACCTTGGAGAGTCCCTGTCTGAGGACGATGGCGAAGAGCGCATCGGCGATGAGCTCTCGGCGTTGAACAGGGTCGACGAATTTCGGCATAGATCTTTTATAGCACACACCTGCCACAACGTGCTATCGTTTTGGCACGCACCTGCTAAAACATCAAAGGAGATCGCCCATGTCACCCCTCCTCATCGCCCTCGGGGTTGTAGCCGTCATCGTCGTCGTCATCGTTCGGCGCTTCCGCGGAGAGCCCGTCGACGTAAAAGATCTCGCGATTCCACCGTTGATCCTGCTGGGACTGGCCATCAAAGAACTATGGGGGTTCAGCCATTGGACACCGGAGAACGTCACCTTCCTGACCGCCTCGGTGGTGGTCGGTGTCAGCTTCGGAATGCTGCGCGGAGCTTCCACGGTCCTCTTCGAACGAGACGGGACTCTCCACCAGAAATACACGGTGAAGACGATGATCGTCTGGGCATGCAGCTTGCTGACGGGGTTGGGCCTGCATTTCGGAGCTCAGCTCATCGGTGCCGAGGAAGCCGTTCGGCCTATGACCCTGAGCATCGGATTGAGCCTGCTCGGCGAAGCGATCACCTGCGGCGGGCGGGGTCTGCAGTCGGGCATTCCCTTCAGCAACCGCGACGCGATGCACAACGACTCCGACACATCAGCACTGAGCGGGCTCGTCGACCGCGTGCGACACCGGTGAGCGGCAACGTGCTGGCTAGGGCACGGTTTACGACGAGCAGCACTGTTTCAAACGTGGGCTGCTCAACTTCAACAGTGCCGTAGCGGCTGCCCGATCCACCGAATCGGTACACCCTGCTCTGAATTTCACAGCGAGGAAAGTGGTCCTTTCAGAAGAATCTGTACCGAAACTGCCAGCGGTGCGAGACTCCCACCGCACGCTCGGGCTCCTTCTGCGCTCCCCGCGTCCCTTTCCCGGCCGACGAACGGCACCCGCTCTCCAACACGCTCCCCGTGTGGCCGACGGCGCGCCCGAGCCGCACCAGCGCCCCAGATCTTCCGGTGCCCCAGGTCACCGGATTTGCCGGGCCAGGCGGGCATGGATAACCTGAAAGTGGAAGGAACCGGTCGGGACGACCCGGCTGAGTGAGACTCACGATGAGGACGGCCTCAGAGACAGGAAGACCTTTCATGACCGCCGCCCTCCGCTCAATCATCACGCCGACCGCGATTCTTCGACTCGTCCTCGGATGGGGCGTCTTCATCGCCCTGCAATTCATGGGCTCTCTACTTGCTCCGCCGATCCCCTTGCCGCTGCTCGTGACCGCACTCGTGGTCATCATCGCGGTCATCCTCATCTGCGCCTTCGGAGTCGTCACCGAGGCCGAGCACTTAGCGAACCGCCTCGGCGATCCCTACGGCTCGCTCGTGCTGACGATCTCGATCTGCCTCATCGAGGTCATCCTCATCGCCGCGGTGCTGCTGGGCCCCGGCGACCATGCGACGATCGCCCGCGATTCGGTGATGGCGGTGTCGATGATCATCCTCAATGCCGTCATCGGCCTCTGCCTGCTCGTCGGCGGACTGCGCCATGGTGCACTCACTCACAACCGCACCGGCGTCTCGAACTACCTGGTCATGATCGTCGTCTTCGCCGCCCTCGCCTTCGCCGTGCCCGCCCTCATCGGCACCCCCGACGGTGCCTACGAGATCTGGCAGGAGATCCCGATCCTCGTGGTCACCGTCGGCGCCTACGTCTTCTTCCTCTACCGACAGATGGGACCGCAGGCCCACGAATTCACCGAGGTTGCCCCCATCGAAGCCGTGCAGGCGATCACCTCGTCGACTTCGGAAACGACGCAGCCCTCCCCCGCCGAGGCGGCCGACCTGTCCGAATCACGCCGGCCCGAGGCAGCCGACCTGGCTGACGACGAACCCCAGAGCATCGTCGAGATCCTCTCGACCCACCGGTTGGAGATCGTCCTCCGGCTGCTCCTCCTCGTCGCCACGGTGCTGCCCATCGTGCTGCTCTCCCACGACATGGCCACGTTGCTCGATGACGGCCTGGGCCGCCTCGGCGCTCCGGTGGCACTATCCGGGGTGGTCATTGCGATGATCGTGTTCCTTCCCGAGACCCTCACCTCTCTGCGGGCGGCTTGGAACGGCGAGATCCAGCGAGTGAGCAACCTCTGCCACGGTGCACAGGTCTCCACGGTGGGACTGACGATACCGACGGTGTTGGTCATCGGCATGCTCACCGATCAGCAGATCGTACTCTCCGAGTCACCGATCAACCTCGCACTGCTGGCGATCACGCTCCTGGTCTCCATCATCGGGTTCGCCGGCAAGAAGGTCACCGCCGTCCAAGGTGCCGCTCATCTCATCATCTTCGTCGTGTTCGGTCTCGCGCTCTTCGCATAAGGGAACCGCTCCTGCATCCGCGAGAAGCCGCATTGACCGCCACAGGATACCGCGCCGTTACCCGACATGTACGCTGGTGATCAAACGTTCACTCAGCGACCATAGGAGATTCGATGATCGAACAGACGCCGACCCCACAGCAGAATTCGGAACTGCCCGACGTTTCGCTCGAAGGTTCGAGCCGGTTCGTCGCTGCCACCGGACTCATCGTCGATGAGGTCAGCGCCACCTCGGTGCGGGGGCATGCCGATCTTGACGAGAACCACCACACTCCGTGGGGCGTCGTCCATGGCGGGGTCTACACGTCGATTGTCGAAAGCGCCGGCAGCATCGGAGCGAGCCATGCCGTGGCCGAGCGCGGTCAGTTCGCCGTAGGCGTCCACAACGCCACGGACTTCCTGCGCCCAACCTCGGCGGCACGGGTCACGGTCACCGCCGAGGCGCTCCACCAGGGTCGCAGCCAGCAGCTGTGGGACGTCGTCATCACAGACTCGGCAACTGAGAAGGTACTCGCCCGTGGTCAGCTGCGTCTGCAGAATGTGCCGCTGCCGACCGAGGGGAAGTGACGTTCCCCGGCCCTAGACCAGCGCGACTCGTTTGTGCGCCACGCGGGCCAGCCGCTCCAGCATTCCGGTGCCAGGCATGACAGCTCCGTTTTCAATTCGGGCGATGGCAGCCTGGGTCGTGTGCATACGCTTGGCCAATTCAGCCTGGGTCAGCCCGAGCGCCATCCGCTCGTCGTAGAAGAGTTGAGCAATACGAATGCCGGCATCGATCTCCTCATAACCAGCTTCGTATTCGGTGCGCTCTTTTTCAGACATCCGGCCGAGCCGTTCCGCACGCATCTGCTCCAAAGTCTTCATTCTGCCTTCCGCCTCCTTAGTGCTTTCCGAGCTCTGGCGATTTGCCTGCCCTCGCTGTTTCGCTGCTTACGAAAAGTGGTCAACGTGATGACGCGCCGGCCAGGGTCGAACATATAGGTGATGCGCCTTTCAACACGTTCACATTGAAACCTGAGCTCGTAGAGTCCTCCACCGAGCGTTCTGGAACGCGGCATACCTAACGCGATTCCCTGCAACGCAAGGTTCTGTAAGTGCCGATCCGCGATACGGAAGTCTTTGTCGTTCAGTGAGTCCAACCATTTTTCAACCTCGTCAGAGAATTCGATCGTCCACTCGACCATAGTCAATTATATCATTCGTGATATACGACCGTAAAGGCATCTTCCGCTCTTGCTCTTCAGTTCCCCGCCATCTCCCGCAGCGCGTTCTTGCGGATCTTGCCGGTCGACGTCGTCGGCAGTTCGTCGACGAACTCGATGCCGGCCGGTGCCTTGTACGAGGCGATGCGGGTCTTGACGAAGGCGATGAGATCGGCTTCGGCCACCTCGGCGACGGGCGCAAGGACGACATAGGCCAACGGTCGCTGTCCCCACTTCTCGTCGGGCATTCCGACCACAGCCGCCTCGGCGACGGATTCGTGGGCGACGAGGGCCTGCTCGACCTCGATGGTGGAGATGTTCTCTCCGCCGGAGATGACGATGTCCTTGGCACGGTCGAGGATCTGGACGTACTCGTCCTCGTGCATCACGGCGAGGTCACCGGTGTGGAACCAGCCGCCGCGGAACGCCTCGGCGGTGGCCTCGGGAGCGTTGAGGTAGCCCTTCATGACGTTGTTGCCGCGCATGACGATCTCGCCCATCGTCGCCCCATCGCGGGGCACATCGGTGAGCACGTCGTCGTCGCGCAGCTCGACCACGCGCATGCGCTCGGCGCTGATCATGCCGATCCCCTGTCGGGACTTCAGCTTCGCGCGCTCCTCCACCGGCAGGTTGGTCCATTCGGGTTGCGGTTCGCACGAGGAGTACGGGCCGTAGGATTCGGTGAGTCCGTAGACGTGGATGACCTCGATGCCGAGGCCCTCGAGGAGGGCGATCGTCGTCGGCGACGGCGGGGCGCCGGCCGTGGTAATGGACAGCGATCCACCCAGGTCGTGGGCCTCCTTGGCCCCGGCGATGGTGTTGAGCACGACGGGAGCACCGGCCATCCGCGTGACCTTCTCCTCGTCGATGAGCCGCCAGGCTTCGGGCCCGCGCACGGCTCGGATGCACACGTGCGTGCCCGACACCGCGGTCAGCGCCCAGGTCGTGCACCAGCCGTTGCAGTGGAACATCGGCAGCGTCCACAGGTACTTGGTCAGCGCCGGGAAGTCCTGCGTGATGACCTCGCCGAGCGAGTTCAGGTACGCCCCGCGGTGGGTGTACATGACGCCCTTGGGTCGCCCCGTCGTACCCGAGGTGTAGTTGACGGTGATCGTCGCGGTTTCGTCGTCGACTTCATAGGCTCGCGGTGATTCCGGCGCCGAGGCGGTCCAGTCGGCATACGCTTCCACGCTGAGATCCCCGGGGTTCACTTCGCCGGGAGTGCCGTCCTCGTCGGGGTGGACGACGATCGTCTCGACGGCGTTCGCAGCCCCGGCATCGATGACCGGCTGGAGGAGTCCGGCGTCGCCGAAGAGGAACTTCACCTCGCTGTGGCCGAGGATGTATTCGACCTCGGGCGGCGCCAGTCGGGTGTTGAGCATGACGAGCACGCCGCCGGCCAGCGGGATGGCGTAGTGGGCGATGAGCGCCTCGGCGCTGTTGGGGGCGAGCACCGCGACCGTGTCCCCGGGCTTCAATCCACGGCGGACGAGTCCTTCGGCGAGGTTCTGGACAATCTCAGCCATCTGCCGGTAGGTGAAGCGGCGGGGCCCGTCGACGATCGCCTCCCGGTCTGGGTGAGCCTCGAGCGAGCGCTCGAGGAAGCGCAGCGGGGTCAGGGCGGTATCGAGTCCGGACATGACAGATCTCCTCATCGTCGATGATCGTGGCGGCCGTCGGCAGGCGCAGCTGCGGCGGTGTTCGACTTCAGATTACCGAGCAGCTGTGACCCCGTGCACACCGCCCCTCGCCGAGGCGGCCGGCCGTGAGCGCGACCGCACCCTGTCCGCGCTTCGGCTCTATGCGAACGTGAGCGCGACGCCTCCGCTATTCGCAGCCGACTCCGTCGCCGTCGCGGTCGAGGTGGGACCCGTAGCCGGGGTCGCCTCGGTGAACGGGTGCGGCACCGGCTTCGCGGGCGGCCGTGCAGTTCTCGAAGTAGGATGACGAGTTCGATGAGCCACCTGGTGATTCGCTCGACGAACTGCCTGATGAACCGTTCGACGACGAGCCCGAGCTCGATGAACTCGACGTGCCCGAGCTCGAGGATTTCTGCTTCGCCGGGCGGGTCTCTTCCTTTGTGATGACATTGTCACCGTCACCGGGGCCGGGCCAGTCGACATCCTCGGCGAAGGCCGGTTCGTCGTCGCAGTTGTCGAGGATGCGTTCCATGGCGGCCTTCTCCGCTGGGACCACCCACAGCTCGTATTTGTGCTTCACGGCGATCTGTCGGGCGACGTATTCGCAGCGGTAGGACTTGTGCGGCGGCAGCCAGGTCGCGGCGTCGCCGTCGCCCTTCTGCCGGTTGAGTCTTGAACGGACGGCGAGCAGATTGAGTGGGTCGTTGCCGAACTCTTTCAGCGTCTCGTCGTCGAACTTGAAAGCCCCGGTCTGCCAGGCGTTCGATCGGGCGACGACATGGTCGATGTCGACGGCGTTCGCGCTGCGGTCGAAGTCGTAGGTCTCACCGGCGTAGGGGTCGTCTAGCGTCCCGGCGAGCACGATGCATCCGTGGGTTCCGGCCTTGAGGGTGATGGTCGTGAGGTCGCGGCGGAGCACGTCGTTGCGGGTGTCGCAGCCATTGTGGTCGGTGTCCGAACGCCACTTGAACAGGTCACCGTCGTAGCCGGTCTTCGGTGCCCGGCCCTTGACCGTGAGTTCGTCCAACATCGCCGAGGCGGTCCCCGTCGCCGCGCTGCCCGCGCGGCCTTCGTCCTCTTCGCCGGCTTCGTCGGTGTCATCGGAATCCGACGGCGAGGGGATATCCTCGCTTGCCTCCGATGCCCCACGTGTGGGTGTGGGGTCGGCGGCGCTGGATGAGGCAGGGTCGACGGTCGGTTGGGCATTCTCGGCGCATCCGGCCAGGAGACCGAGGGACAGGACTGCTGCGAGTGCCGCGAGTGTGCGGCGTGAGGAAGAGAGCAAGGGAATGGACTTTCGGGCGTGCAGGCTCGCTGGTGGCGCGAGGTGGTTCAGACGTGGTCGTGGACCGAGCCGACACGAATGCCGCTGCTCGATCCACTCCGATCAGTGTAGGTCGGGCAGAGCGTCGATGGCACAGGACCGGCGGGAACGTGTCCCATTCGTTAGATACGCGGACGACCTTGCTATCGGAGCTCCCGCTGGCCACCCCATCTGAACCCACCGGCGGGTGGGTGCATGATGGAAGGGAACGGCGAGCAGCCTCGGCGAGGAGGATTTTCGATGCGACACGATGAGGAGCGCCCGCGCACCAGCGGGTTCCTGGCCGACGGGACGGTGCCAGGACACTGGACGCAGGTGCTCGGGTCGATGCGGGCGAATCTGTTCACGCATCTTTCCCCTGATGAGGTGCGCACCGAGGCGGCCCGACTGCTCATCATCGCAACTTCCCCCGAGGTGGCCCGGGCGTGCTTCGCGGAGATGCTCGATGCTTTCGGGGACTCAATCGAGACCGCGCCCTTCGAGGAGGTCGTGCCGGATAGCGTCCCCGCGGGGACGTGGGTGTTTCTGCCGCATCGGCAGGACGGGTGGACGGAACTCGAGGACGCCTCGACGAAGGTGCGGGCAGCATTGGCGCTGGAGAACTCGTCACGGGAAGCAGGCAGCAAGATGATTCTCATGGAGTACGGGATCAACCTGTGGATGTGGGCCGAGCCGCCGTCGAGCGGCGGCGACCCCGTCTGCCACGCCGGCGAGCTCATCAGCTGGGAGAGCGCATGGGCGTTGGGCGCCGTCGAGAATGACGGGCATGGTGCCAGTACCGGCACGGGCACTCCGGAGACGTCACCGCTGACACCCTCGGCCCGCCCGCCGATCTACTTCGGCTTGCCGCCTATCCTGCGCCACCGCCGGTGGGACGGCTGAGCATATTCTCTGGCCCACCCTCGCCGACCGCTCGAGCTGGCGTCGAGCGCTCACACTGTGCGGCGATCGCTCGGCACTCAAACGAGCTGTCGGTGGCCAGGAACTGGGCTGAGGCGAGCGGTCGAACGGCCTCGGTCAACCGGCCCGATGAATCGTCAGGTCCGTGCGTCCGGGATGGACACTGTCGATCAGCGCCCGAGTGGACCGGTCATAGTCTCCTCCCAGCATTCGGCGGTAGGGACGCGCATGTTCCTCGGGCAGCCCCGCGATCCGAGATGTCAGTCGCGCGGCCTCCTGTTCTCTTCCGTCGACACCGAGCCCGTCCGCGTCATAGACGACGTGGAGGTCGAGGGTTTCGATCCCGACGTACCACAATGCACCGTGCGTCAACGGAAAGAGCAGTGATTCGAGGTCGCCGCTGATTCCGCGCGGGCCCAATGTCCGACTGTCGTCTCCGGCTGTGACGATGATCAGTGCTTTCCTACCCATGAGCCGACCGTCGCCGTATCGTCTCGGAAGACCCGTGGAGTCATCGACGTCGCCTTGCGCGAAACCGGTCTGCAGCACCCGGTCGATCCACCCTTTGAGCATCGCGGGAGGCCCATACCACCACAGCGGAAACTGGAGAACCAGGAGTTCGGAAGCCGCCAGCCGCTCCTGTTCACGTCTCACCTCAGGCTCGACCTCACCCCGAGCATAGGCTTCGCCAGTCAGCTCCGCCAGGTTCCCACCGGCGCCGGACAGACTTCCGAGATCATGCTCACCTAGCGTCGGGTTGAAGCGATCGGCATAGAGGTCCGACACCGTGAGCTCGTATTCTTCAGCCAGGGCGGCACGACCGACCTGGAGCAGGTGCCTGTTGAGCGAATCTGCCTGCGGATGAGTGTAGACCCAGTGGGCGCGACCGGAGATTGGTTCATGATATGAGTTCATGACTCAATTACATACGAGGCACACGAGACGGAGAATAGGTGACACGATCAAAATGATGCTCCATCGTCTAAAATGAGGGCGTGGATGCTCTGACACATGTGCTCACGCATATCCGGTCGACCGGCGCGCTGCTGGGTAGGACATTGGCGAATCCGCCGTGGTCTGCGGTGTTCGCGGAGAAGTCCTCTCTTACCCTCGTCGCCATGATCCGGGGAGATGCGTGGATCGTCGATGGTGGACAGTCTCACCGACTCGGGCCCCATGACATCGCCGTCGTCGTCGGACAGACCCCTTTCGAAGTCACCAGTGACCCCGGGATGTCGCCTGATCCCATGTACGTCCAGACGGAGTCGGGAGTCTGCCGTGCCGCAGACGGAGGTGTGGCTGACAGCATTGCGTTGGGGACCAGGACCTGCGGCACACAGTTGGATGCCGCTGACACGATGCTGACCGGGGCATTCACTGTGAACGGTCGCGTAGCCGACCGCCTGCTGACGACACTTCCCCGGGTCTTCGTCGTGCCGCACGAGTCACAGCGCACGAAGACGCTGGGTCTTCTTGAGGCGGAGATCATGCGCGAAGAGCCCGGACAACAGGTCATCCTCGATCGGCTGCTCGACGTCGTGCTGGCTGCGGCGCTGCGGGACTGGTTCGCAATGCCCGAAATTCAGGCCCCAGGCTGGTACCGCGCGAGTTCCGACCCGACCGTGGGCGCCGCGCTCAGCGCCATCCATGATGCTCCACAGCACCCGTGGACCATCGCGACACTGGCCGAACAGTCCAACGTCTCGCGTGCGACGCTGGCGAGACGCTTCACCGAACTGCTGGGAGAACCCCCTCTGACATACCTGACGAGCTGGCGTCTGTGCTTGGCCGCCGACCTCCTTGAACAGAGCGACTCGACAGTCGAATCCGTGGCACTCGAAGTCGGCTACTCCAGCGGATACTCACTGAGCACAGCGTTCAATCGCGAGTACGGGATCCGCCCCAGCCAATATCGTCGAGCCTCAGCCGAAGTCGACGTCAATTGACACCTGCCCCTTACGCCACGGCAACGACCGCTCCGGCCGCCACAAGCAGCACGAAGTAACCCCAGGCGTGGAGGACCTCCGGGATCTTCGGCACGCGGCGGCGCAGGAACACGATGATCGGCAACCCGCCGATGAGCAGCGCCGCAGCCGCCACCAAATCAAGCGAGCCGACGACGCCCGGAGCGTCGATCGCCGCCGGGGTCAGGATCGTCACGAGCACGGCTGGGCTCATGATCACCAAGGTCAGCGGGTTGGCCAGGGTCGTGGCCACGGTCATCGTCGCACCGGACCGGCGCATCATCGGCACCGTCATCACCGACCCGCCGACACCGAGGAATGACGCCAGCCCACCGATCGGCACTCCCCAGACAGCGGCGATTCCGCGGCCTCCCTCGCTGACTTCGCCGACCTCATCGACAACAGCGGTCTTGCGCCGGAAGAACCCTGGTCGGGCGAGCAGATCGATGGCCGTGGCCGCGATGTATGCTACGAACCCCCACTGCAGCAGCGCTTCCGGGGCGAACCGTCCCGCGAACGCGCCCAGCCCTCCTCCGAGCGCGAGCAGTCCGAGCAGCCACCATCGCCCCTTGAGGTGGGCGAGCGTGGATCGCTTCGTCGACACCGTCGCGACGATCGCGTTGACGAGCATGACCAGCGCCGAGGTGGCCGCCGCCACCCGTGCCGTGTCATGCCCCAGGTCCGCATCGACGAGGGTGATGATCGGGACCGTGACGAAGCCGCCGCCGAACCCGAAGAGCACGGTGGTCAGACCGACGAGGCAGCCGATGAGGACGAGTCCGAGGAATTCCACTCGTCCATCTCACCTCACGACCGCCTCGGCGGGCAATCGACAGCCTGTCGTGTTCTTGCGAGACCTCGCCACTATGATCGGGCCATGCGCACTCCTGCGATCGATGCCGTCGACTCCCACCCGTGGCAGGTGCTGCCGGTCGGGACCCGGTACCCGCCCGACACCGTGTTGCCTTATCACCGGCATCGGCGGGCGCAGCTGCTCTACGGCTCCACCGGCGTCATGCTCGTCGAGACGCAGGAGGGCTCGTGGACCGTTCCCACTCACCAGGCTGTGCTCATCCCCGCCGAGACCGACCACCTCGTGCGGTTCCTCGACGTCACGACATGGAGCCTCTACATCGAACCGACCAGCGTTCCCTGGTGGCCGGACAGGTGTACGGTCATCACGGTCACACCCCTGCTGCGCGAGCTGCTGCGTTCGGCTGACTCCTTCGAACTCGCAGAATCGATGTCATCCCACCAGCACCACGTCTTCGCACTCGCCCTGCTCGAACTCCAGCGTGCCTCGACGGTACCGCTCGAGGTCCCCCTCCCCCGCGATCCCGCTCTGCGCCGGGCCTGCACGGACTATCTCGAAAGCCCGAGCCTGAGACTGAGCAATCGGGACTGGGCACAGGAGCTGCGGATGAGCGAACGCAGCCTCGACCGCGCTTTCAGGACGCAGATCGGCATGAGTCCCGCGGCGTGGCGGACACGAGCACGAGTGCTGGTGAGTCTGCGCCTGCTGAGCACCCATTCGATCACCCAGGTCTCCGAACGCTTGGGATATTCCTCACCGGCAGCGTTCTCGGCCGCCTTCACCCGCGAGATCGGCCGCGCTCCGTCCACGTACCGATGAGCCCAGTCAACCGTTCTTCGGTCAATCGCCCTTCCGGGCGAAGGCGAACGCGAACTCCTTCTTGCTGTCCTCGACCGCCTCACGCTCGAAGGTGTTCTTCCAGGTCCGCAGCAGCCGCTTCTGCTGCGCTATGACCGCGCGATCGGACTGCATGGTGGCGTGCAGCAGGGCGAGCGCGTGCTCTTCAAGCGCGGTCCTTCCACTCCCCGAGCTGGCAACTACGGCTCCTTCACTCGCCGAGGCGGCCGCCTCGGCGACGACGTCGTTGAGAAACCCGCATGCCAGCATGTCCTCGGCGGTGAACCGGTTGCCGGTGAGGACGAATTCGGTCGCTTTCGTCCAGCCCATGAGGCGATAGAGGTTGACCGATTCGAGCACCGAGGGGATGCCGATGCGCACCTCAGGCATCGAGTACCAGGAGTCGGTGCTGCCGATGCGGAAATCTGCGGCCGCGGCGATCTCGGCGGCTCCGCCGATGCAGTAGCCGTCGATCGCCACGGCGACCGGTAGTGCGCAGTTCTTGATGGCTTCGCAGACCTCGCCGAGGCGGCTGATCGTCTCGTACGCCTGCGACGCACTCGTGTGCGCGAACTGTGCCGTGTCCATCCCGGCAGAGAATCCCCGCGCGCCGGCCGAGGTGAGGAGAACCGCGCGCAGTTCCTCGTCAGCACTCGCCGCGGTGAACGCGTCAATGAGTTGGTCGAGCATCTCTTCGGTCAGGGCGTTCGCCTGGTCCCGATTGTCGATGGTGATGGTGAGGACGTCGTCGGTGCGGTCGTGCCTGATCATGCGGGGCTCCTGCCTGTGACTCTGCCACAACCATATTCTGCTTCGAGGCTCGCCAGAGCCTCCTCGACGAAGACCGTCGTGGCCGGGCTCGGGTTGAACTCGCTCCACGCGAGATATTCGACGCGCTTCGGCCCGTCGGCCACGGGCACGGTGATCAGTCCCCGCCCCTCCGGCACGACCGCCGGGGTCAGCAACGCGATGCCGAGGTCGTGTGCGACGAGGTCGAGCATCATGTCGACGAGCATCGATTCGAACGCGACCGTGCGGGTCAGCCCCGCCTCGGCGAAGGCCTGATCGGACTGTGAACGGCCGGGGCTGTCGGAGGGGAAGTCGACGAACGACTCATCGGCGAGATCTGCCAACCGCAGCCGTCTGCGTCCGGCGAACCGATGGCCCGGGCCGAGCACGGCCACGAGCCGCTCATGTGCGATGACGGTGCTCGCCACCCCGTTCGGCTGCACGTCTTCCGGCAGTCCGAGGACTGCCGCGTCGAGGGACCCGGCACGGATCCGTTCGATGAAGTCGAGACTGCCGCCCACACTCATGCCGATGCTCACCTGCGGATACGTGCGGTGGAACTGGCCGAGTACAGCGGTGAGGTCGAGTCGTGTCACCGTCGGGATCGCCCCGACCGTCAGACTTCCGCACATCTGCCCGGTTGCCGCGACCGTCTCGGTGACGGTCCGATCCGCAGCGTCGAGGGTCACGCGGGCGCCGGCGACGAAGGCGTGCCCGGCTTCGGTGAGTTCGACGCGTCGACTGGTCCGAGCGAAGAGCTTGACGCCGAGCTCGCGCTCGAGTGCCTTGATCTGATGGCTCAGCGCCGATTGGACGACGTGAGTCTTCACCGCCGCTCGGGTGAAATTGCGTTCTTCGGCGACGGCGAGAACATAGCGCAGCTGCTGCAACTCCATCTATCAATGATGTCAGTTCATTGATTCGATGAAAACTATGTGTTGGACTCATGGCACGACGCAGGCAGACGCTGGAATCATGACAACGACGACCGCACCCACCGCATCCACCCCGACTCCGACGAGCTCCCGGGTCGGCACCACCGTCCTCACCGCCCTCGCCCCTGCGGTTTGGGGCACGACGTACTTTGTGACCACGGAATTCCTGCCCGCGGGCCACCCGCTCTTCGCCGCCCTCATGCGCGCCCTGCCGGCCGGCCTCATCGGTCTTCTCATCGCCCGCCGCCTGCCCACCGGGTCCTGGTGGTGGAAAGCAGTGGTACTCGGGACCCTCAACATCGGGATCTTCTTTCCGCTGCTGTTCGTCGCAGCCGCTCGCCTGCCCGGCGGGGTCGCTGCGACTCTGGGCGCCGCGCAGCCGATTCTCGTCACCGTCCTCGCGGTCATCGTCCTCGGTGAGCGCCTGTCGGTGTGGCGATTGGGCTGGGGTTTCGTCGGCGTTGCCGGAGTCGGTCTCGTCGTGCTCGGCCCCGGTGCCGGTTTCGATCTGGTCGGCATCGCAGCGGGCATCCTCGGTGCCGCCTCGATGGGAACCGGCGTCATCCTCGTCAAGAAATGGGGACTGCCACCCGGCATCGGGCCGGTCGGCTTCGCGAGCTGGCAGCTGAGCGCCGGTGGGCTCGTCCTCCTCCTGCCCACCCTGCTCATCGAAGGCGTCCCCGCATATGTCGACGCTCCGGGCATCGCCGGATACCTGTGGTTGGGCGGGATCGGCGGACTGCTCGCGTACACCCTGTGGTTCCGCGGCCTCGGACGTCTGCCGGTCACCGCCACAGCCCTGCTCGGACTGCTCTCCCCTCTCGTGGCCGCCGGACTCGGCATCGTCTTCGCCGGCGAGAGCCTCAACCTCGCTCAGATGGCTGGGTTCGTCCTCGCCCTGGCAGCACTGGCCGGCGGTCAGCTCACCCCGACCGTATTCACCCGTGCACGCACACCGAATCGCACAGAGAAGGAGCCCGCAGCATGAAGATCACCGTCATCGGAGCCACCGGCATGGTCGGGTCCCGCATCGTCGCCGAGGCCGCCGACCGCGGCCATGACATCATCGCCGCCTCACGCCGCCCGAACCACACATCCACCGGACCCACCGCAGCGAACCGCCCCGGGGTAAGGCCGATCACGGCCGACGCTCACATCGCCTCCGACCTCGACACGGCTCTGGCCGGCGCCGATGCTGCCGTGCTCACCGTCCGGGCCGCACCAGGACAGACGGACCGATTCCTCGCCCTCACCGAGGCGGCGCTGACAGTGACCGCCCACGCGCGGGTTCCGCTGCTCATCGTCGGCGGGGCTGGTCCGCTCTGTTCGCCGAATGATCCCGATTCCATCGTCCTCGACGATCCCGAATTCGTCGCCGAGGAATGGAGGAACCTCGCTGCGGCCAGTCTCGCTCAGCTCGAGGTCTGCCGGAACCATTCGGCGGACGGGTGGACCTACCTCAGCCCTCCGGCCGTCCTCGAACCCGGCGACCGCCTCGGCGACTATCAGCGCGGAACGACGACGCTCCTGATCGGACGAGACGGACGCTCCTGGATCAGTGCCGAAGATCTGGCCAACGCCGTGGTCGATGAGCTCGAAGTGCCGAGCGGCGAGCGTCACTTCACGGTCGCCGCTCGCTGACCCGATCCGAGGTGTGCGGCCAGACCGACTCTTGTATCCAAGATGGATGCAAGCTACTGTGATGGAGTCCAAGCCACCACGACGACGTGAGACCACCATGACCAGCCACATCCGCGAACAGGCCAAACTCATCACCGCCCAGCTCCTCTCCGGGGCCGGCATCGCCTCTGGGTATGCCGTCGGCGGACTGCTCGCCGAAGAGATCACCGGACAGACCTCGATGGCCGGATTCGCGCAGATGAGCGTCATCCTCGGTGCCGGTCTCATCGCCTATCCCCTCGCCGTGCTCGCCGCTCGCTCCGGCCGTCGCAAGGCGCTGACCTTGGGCTTCGGCATCGGCACGCTCGGCGCGGTGGTCGTCCTCATCGGCGTCGCCCTCCAGTTCCTTCCCCTGTTCATGCTCGGGATGATGATGTGCGGATCCGCGACCGCCTCGGGCCTGCAGGCCCGCTACGCCGCCGTCGATCTTGCCGACCCGGCCGCCGCCGGTCGCGCGATGTCCCTGGTGGTGTGGGCGACGACCGTCGGCTCCGTCCTCGGCCCCAGCTTCACCGCCCCGGGCGCACACCTCGGCGAAACTCTGGGCATGAACGGACTGGCCGGGCCGTATCTCATCTCGATGGTTGCGTTCGCGTTGGCCACGCTGTCGGCCTCGACGCTGACGAAGTCGGTGGCCGCCGGAACCGACCATCCGGGCGAACCCGAGCTCGACGATCCCGGCCACGACGGTGAGGGCACGACCGAGGACAACGGCAGCGCCGCCTCGGCGAAGAATTCCGCCGCGACCGACAAGTCCACCACCGCCGAGGCAGCCGCCCCTCCCCCGATGAAACTCGGCGAAGCGCTGCGCTTCGCCCTGGCCCGCCCGGTGCCGCTGTTCGCGATGATCACAATCATCGCGGGGCAGATGATGATGACCAACGTCATGGTCATGACCCCGGTGCACATGGATCACCAGGAGTTCAGCCTCGGCGCGATCGGAATCGTCGTGAGCATCCACATCGCCGGCATGTACGCCCTGTCCCCCGTGTTCGGCTGGATGGCCGACCGGTGGGGTTCGGGCGTCGTCATCGCAGGTGGGGCCGGCATCTTCGTTCTCACGATCGCCCTCGGCGTCATCGATGCGGTGGCCCCGGAGTCGTCGATGATGCTGCTGTCGACCGCGCTGTCGCTGCTCGGGATCGGGTGGTCGATGTTCCTCATCGGCGGCTCGTCCCTGCTCACCGCCTCGGTGCCCGCGCATGCGAAGGTGCCGCTGCAGGGCGCTTCGGACTCGGCTATGAATCTCGGCGGGGCGCTCATGGCGGCGATGGCCGGGACCGTCCTCGGCGCCGGCGGATTCCTGTGGATCAACCTCATGGCCACGTTCGTCCTGCTCATCGCCGTCGGGTTCTCGATCCGGGCGATCCCGCTGATGAGCTGGCCCGGTCGGCCTGCCCCCGCCGAGGCGGCCGATCGTTCGCCGGCAGCGCCGTCCCAGCCGGATGAGGTCACGAGCGACCAGCCGGGCGACGGCACGAGCGACCAGCCGGCCGACGGCACGAGCGACCCCGCTCGACGCGGAGCCGGGAGCGAACAGGCACGCCCTCCGAGGGGTCGGGGAGCCGAGAAATGAGTGCGCAGACCGAGACGCCGAGCGCGGCCGAACGCGCCTACCAGGTCATTCGGAGCCAGATCCTCGACGGCGTGCACCCGCCGGGAACGATGCTCGGCGAGGCGGCTCTGGCCACCGAGATCGGAGTCAGCCGCACCCCGGTCCGCGTGGCCATGGCCCGGTTGCAGGACGAAGGCTGGATCCGCATCTACCCCAAGCGCGGAGCAATCGTCCAAGGCATCGACGAACGCACCGTCGCCGAGCTCGCCGATGCTCGCCTTGTGCTCGAGACGACCGCAGTCGAGCGAGCATCCGAGCCCCTGCGGCAGCGGTTGGCGGAGAAGCTCGATGGTCTCATCAGGCAGCATCGGGCTGCTTTCGCCGAGGGGGACATCGCCCGGTTCATCGAGCTCACCCTGGAGTTCCACCGCGGCTTCGTCGAGGCCGGGGACAACCGGGTGATGCTCGAGATGTATTCGCTGCTCTCCGACCGGCACCGATTCACCCTATTCATGAACAGCCGACACCTCCTCGACCGCAGCGACGAGCTCATCGCCGAGCACGAGGCACTCGTCGCACATCTGCGCGCCGGCGATTCGGCAGCGTTCGCGGCGACCCTGCAGGGACATATCGCGGAGAACGCCGGCCCGGCGCGCTGAGGCATGGACGCTGGCCTTTCTGCCAACACGCATTTCGGTACACCCTTCTCTGAAGTGACCACTTTCTTCAGTGTGCAATCCAGAGAAAGTTGTACCGAACTGACAAGGTGCCGCTATGCATCCGCACCGTTGCAGCCTCGTCCACGATGAAATGCCGCAGAACGCCGCACCGACGCGACCTCCAGAAGCCCCTCCACGTACTTTTCCGCTCGCGATCATGCATCATTGATTTTAGAACCTATAGGTTCTGCAATTCTTGAATGTGGCAGGTGGACATTCGATTGGTTTCTGAGTGGCTCGCATCTCTGGACACCGACTCCAGGGAGCAGGTCGTGGCTGCACTAGAACTTCTCGAAGACTTCGGCCCACAGCTGGGTCAACCACTAGTCGACACAGTGTCCGCGTCGAAACACCGAAACATGAAAGAACTCCGACCTGGCTCCTCGGGACGCTCAGCGCTTCGCATGCTGTTCGCTTTCGGCCCCGAAAGGAAAGCGGTTCTACTCATCGCCGGCGACAAGGCTGGCAATTGGACCAAGCGGTATCGAAAGAACATCCCAATTGCAGACGCACTGTTTGATCAACACATGCTGTGACTGAAAGGAAAGTGAGAAGTATGGCTGACACGCTGAGCGAGTTCCTCGCCCATCACCCGGTCGACCGCGAGAACGTCGAACGACACAAGCAGAAGATGCTTGCTGAGGTGCGCGCCTACCAATTGAAAGAACTGCGATCCAACGCGGGCCTCACACAGCAGGAACTTGCAGACAGAATCGGTGTTTCACAGCGCCAAGTCTCCAAGATCGAACACGGAGACCTTGAGAACTCCAAGATCGGCACTGTTCGACGTTACCTGGATGCAGTCGGCGGAAATATGACACTCGACTTCGTATACGGAGAAACTCGAGTCCAGATCGCCTGAATAATCCTGATGGCGTGCACCACACCTTGCATCAGGAATGCCTCAATGTCGCGCCGCCATGTCGCCGGCCAGCTTCCTGACCAGCTCCCGCGCCGCCGGTGGATCGATGACTTCGATGTGGTCGGTGAATTGCATGAGCTGCCTAACTCCGTCGAGTTGGTCGTAAGCGACGATGATCCGAACTTTCGCATCATCAGTCGGCACTTGCTCGACGAACCGCAGCCGACTGCCGAGGATCCGACGCGCCATGTCCTCTCCTCCTGCGTCAAGGTGCGCTGTCACAACGACATCATTCCGGCTCTCCAAACGGTCGACCAGATGTCGTGCAACGTTTTGCAATGACGCCTCCGGCCGGAGCGTCCGGTCAGAGTCAAGAGAAATCCACTCACTCATTCGGGACATGGCGAACATGCGAGGATATCCATCAACATCGGCAATGAGGTACCACCGCCCGCCACGCAGGTAGAGGCCATACGGGTCGACCTCATAAATTCGCGTCTCGGCCTTCCCACTTGAGCGATACTCGATCCGCAAACGCCGAGCCGACCGGAGGCTCTCGATGAGGTCAGCGAAGTCGAATGCCGCTTCGTCGGCGAACCATCCCGAGCTGTCGATCTCGACAACCTCGCGCAGGGGAATGCGCTGCCGGTCGGTCTGCTCGAATGGCTTTGGCCGCCGCGAGTCCAATCGTTGGAAAGCACGCAGCATTCCCTCTTCGATACCGAGCTGACGCGCACTCTTGGCATCCAGACCCACCAGCGCCAACGCCTCTGCTTCCGTCTCGGACAGTCGGCTCACATCGATCTGAGACCCGACCTGCAGGGAGATTCCGCCGTAGCGGCCGGGCTCCGCAGCGACTGGCACTTCCGCCTCGACCAGCGCATCGATGTCACGCAGGATCGTTCGCACCGAAACACCGAACTGTTCGGACAGTCGAGCGGCCGTCGTCTGCCCAGCGGACTGGAGAGCCACGATTATCGACAGCAATCGCTGCGGACGTTTCACGTCGACTCCTCTCTGCAGGGAAACTTTCCGAGCCCACTTCCAAACATGACATGGGTTGTCATCTATTGCTGTCAGTGTAGAACCACGGTGCTCGAAACGGAGGGTACCGAACGTCGAAATCGTCGAAAACAAGCAATGAGAAGGAGCACCTCATGCCTGCACCGAACCTGTTCCTCACCTACGTCACCGACACCGCCGCCTCGACGGCCTTCTACAGCAACCTCTTCGAGATGGAACCTGAGATGGTCACACCCCGCTACGTCTCATTCGAAATCGCACCGGGAGTCCTGTTCTCCCTCTGGAGCGGTGCAAGTGAGTCAGTTACAAGAACATCAGTGCGCACGTCAGAAGTCGGACTCATGGTGCCCGGAACCGCAGAAGCAGTCGATGCTGTTTTCGCCGACTGGACCGCAAAGGAAGTTGTTGTCATTTCCGAACCCCACGACGCAGTCTTCGGGCGCACCTTCGTCGTCGCCGATCCCGACGGGAATCTCATCCGCGTCTCGCCCGTGGACTGAACTCCGCCTCGGCGAAGGGGTCAGCACGGAAGCGCTGGCTAACAGTCGGACAGATTGGCGATACGATTCAGGACGACTATGCCGACCGGCAATTCGAACTGCGCGAGGATGTGAATGCTCAGGTATCTGGCTGCTCTGCCATTCGCGCTGCCTGCGTTCGCCCTCGGTGCCACTATCGCCGGAATCGTCTCGAGACGCCTTGGGAGACAGATCCACGAACATCCCGCAGTCGTCTTCCTGTGGTTAGCAAGTCTGTCGCTGATCCTTGCCGCGACTCTCACTCCTTCAAGCCAAGCGTTCGAGGCTCACGAGGGGCTGCGAACCACACGGGTGTGGATCTGGTCTCTGCCCTCTCCGGGTGCGCTGACCCATGTGAATTGGCAGTCGATGAACCTGCTGCTCTTTGCACCGGCAGGTTTCGCGAGCGGCTTGTACTCCAGGCGACGGAATGTCATGCTTTTCGGTTCGCTGGCCCTATTGAGTTCACTCGCGGTCGAAGTCGTCCAGTATCTGCTGATTCCACTCGGCCGAGCGCAATTCAATTCGGCGACGGTGATCATCGGTTGGACCGGGATCACAGTTGGAGTGCTAGTGGGTGTTCTCGTCTCAGCTCTGTACAGACGCGGTCGAAGCCGGGCGACTGCGCCCGCATAAGGACTGACAGCCGGAACTAGGCGATCGCCCAAAACTCGTGTCGGTCAAGAGGGCCG
The DNA here is from genome assembly GCF_057766545.1 of Brevibacterium sp. MGP-B1. Lineage (NCBI taxonomy): Bacteria > Bacillati > Actinomycetota > Actinomycetes > Micrococcales > Brevibacteriaceae > Brevibacterium > Brevibacterium sp. MGP-B1. The sequence continues at coordinate 2,540,420 of NZ_CM173407.1, forward strand.
AGCGAGGAGCTGGGTACGATGGTCTGGTTCCGGACTTCCCCTACAGAACGGATGACCATGAAGAAGCTTGCGCTGCCTGTCAGCGGACTGGCGATGGCCGCCGGCACCTTGGTCTCTGCTCAACCCGCGATGGCCATACCCGATCCGGATGCTGGACAGATTTCCAACTCCCCTGCCGAAGAAAGAGACCGCATCGATTCGCTGCTCGAAGACGGTGCGGAAGCCGACCCGCTCGACCTCGTCCCTGGGGCGACGACCGATCCAGCTAAGATCAAAGAGATCGAAGAATCAGCTGTTCCTGCCACGGTCGTTGTCAATCCCGACAGCGGGGAGATCGTGGCTGCCAAGGTCGAGTCCAGCGCCATTGGACATGTCATCGTGGACCTAGCCCAGCCTGATTCCATTTTCCCGACCCTGACCAAGTGACAGGGCCCGCGGGATTCTGACCCCCAGCTTCGGCGAGGGGTTCCCCACTTCCACGCCCGGTCGTAGGCTGAGGTCATGGAGCACAGATATCTGGGAAACAGCGGACTCAAGATCTCCGAGATCACCTACGGCAACTGGCTCACGCACGGTTCGCAGGTGGAGAACGACACCGCCACGAAGTGCGTGCACGCAGCCCTCGACGCGGGCATCTCCACCTTCGACACCGCCGACGTCTATGCGAACACCGTCGCCGAACAGGTCCTCGGCGACGCGCTCAAGGGCCAAAGGCGCGAATCGCTCGAAATCTTCACGAAGGTCTACTTCCCCACCGGACCCAAGGGACACAACGACACCGGCCTGTCGCGCAAGCACATGATGGAGTCGATCAACGGTTCGCTGCGCCGACTCGGCACCGACTACGTCGACCTCTACCAAGCCCACCGCTACGACTACGAAACCCCACTGGAAGAGACGATGCAGGCCTTCGCCGATATCGTCCGCTCCGGCAAAGCCCTCTACATCGGCGTGAGCGAATGGAACGCCGACCAGCTGCGCGCCGCCCACCACCTGGCCCGCGACCTCGGCATCCAGCTCGTATCGAACCAACCGCAGTACAACATGCTCTGGCGCGTCATCGAAGAACGGGTCGTCCCGACGTCGAAGGAACTCGGCATCTCGCAGATCGTCTGGTCCCCGATCGCTCAGGGCGCGCTGACCGGCAAATACAAGCCCGGCCAGCCGGTCCCCGCCGGTTCCCGGGCAACCGACGAGGACGGCGGCGGCGCAGAGTCGATCAGGAGCCGCTATCTCCACGACGACAAGCTCACGGCCGTGGCGAAGCTCGAACCGATCGCCGACGAGCTCGGAATCACGATGGCGCAGCTCGCGATCGCCTGGGTGCTGGCCAACGACAACGTCGCCAGCGCCCTCGTCGGCGCCTCCCGCCCCGAGCAGATCGCCTCGAACGCCGAGGCGGCCGGGGTCACCCTCGACGCGGACGTCCTCACCCGCATCGACGACATCCTCGGCGACCTGCCGGAGACCGACCCGAACAAGACCCAGTCGCCGGCCGCCCGCCTGACCTGACCCTTCACCGAGGCGGCCGACCGCCCGTAGGAATTCCGACCGCGGTCCCCTGGTGGGGCCGCGGTCGGAATCTTCCGCACCGGCGACAAAAGCTCCCCGGCGGCGGGTGTCCGTCACCCAACCGGGAGATGAACTCGACGAATCTCACACCGACCCGGGGCCGCCTCGGCGAGGGTGGTGGGTTAAACTGCATGAAGCGGTTATATAACCAAGGAATTTATTTCCGGGCGCGAAGAGGGGCCGATTCAGCACACCGCCCCGGGCGAGCTGACGCTGGAAGACGAGAAGAGACACAGACGACGAACAGGTGAGGGGATGCCATTGGCGAACGGAGACGACATTCAGAAGGAACCGTCAGAAGGCACCCCGGTCAACCGGAACCTCGTGCTTGCGGTTCTCGTCTCCGGCGCGTTCGTCATCATCCTCAACCAGACGCTGCTCAATACCGCTCTGCCGGCGTTCATGCACTACTTCGACATCACCTCCGGCGCCGCACAGTGGGTGACGACAAGTTTCATGCTCGTCAACGGCATCATGATTCCGGTGACCGCGTTCCTCATCGAGAAGTTCACGACGAGGGGCTTGTTCTTCACCGCGATGGGTCTGTTCATCATCGGCACCCTCGTCTGCGCGATCGCCCCGGTCTATCCGGTGATGCTCATAGGACGCGTCATCCAAGCCTCAGCCGGCGGCATCATCATGCCGCTCATGCAGACGATTCTCTTCGCGATCTTCCCCGTCGAGAAACGCGGATCGGCTATGGGCACCTTCGGCCTCGTCATCGCCTTCGCCCCGGCCATCGGCCCCAGCCTCTCAGGTTGGATCGTCGACCACCTTCCGTGGCAGACGCTGTTCTACATGATGCTGCCGATCGCGATCATCGATCTCATCGTCGCCTATTTCCTGCTTAAGAACGTCACCGAACGCACCTTCCCCCGACTCGACGTCCTCTCGATCATCCTCTCCACCCTCGGCTTCGGCGGACTGCTGTTCGGCTTCGGCACCGCCGGTGATGCCGGCTGGCTCAGCGCCGAGGTGCTCATCCCGCTGGTCATCGGCGCGGTCACGCTGACGCTCTTCATCACCCGTCAGTTCAAGCTCGAACAGCCGATCCTCGAGTTCCGCATCCTCCGCTACCGCATGTTCACGCTCAACACCCTGCTGGGCATGTGCGTGTTCATCGTCATGGTCGGCGGCATGATGGTCCTGCCGCTGTACATGCAGAACATGAATGACTTCTCGGCCATGGAGTCGGGCCTGGTCCTGCTTCCCGGCGCCGCGGTGATGGGACTGATGTCGCCGGTGACCGGTCGCGTGTTCGACGCCATCGGCGCGAAATGGCTCGCGATCGCCGGCTTCGTCCTGCTCACCGGAACCACATTCCTCTTCGCCCGGCTGGAACCGGACACCTCGTTCGTCTACCTCGCCGTGGTCAACACGGTCCGCATGTTCGGTGTCGCCATGGTGATGATGCCGGTGACCACGGCCGCGCTCAACCAGCTGCCCTCGCACCTCATCCCCCACGGCACCGCCCTGAACAACACACTGCGACAGATCGCCGCATCGGTCGGCACCGCGGCGCTCGTGACGATCATGGTCTCGGCCGCACGGAACCCGGAGACCTACGGCATGGCAGGCCTGGTGCACGGCGCGAACGTCGCCTTCTTCGTCGCCGCCTGCGTCGGCATCCTCGGCGTCATCGGCGCGTTCTTCATCAAGAACTCCCACGGACTCGAACCGGGGCAGAAGAAGGTCACTGGCAAGTGATTCCGGGGCACCGCAGGTGGCTCACCGCCACATCTGCGGATCCGGCCCAGCCCCTCAAATCCGCCCCGACCCCTCAGCGGCTCCTGTCGGCACCCTCGACGAGGTGGCCCGCCACGATGCGCGCCTGCCTCAGTGCGTCTTCGGGCTCCACTGCTCCGCTGAGCACCAGAGTGGCGTAACCGTGGACGAGCGACCATGCCGCCACCCCGAAGTCGGAGTCCGGCCCCGATCTGGTCTTCGCCACTCCGACCGAGAGCGCCGCCCACGCCCGCTGACGGGCCGCAGTCAGTTCGCCGTCGTCATCGTGGAGCAGCCGGGGTTGGAACATCACCGTGAAGTGGGATGGGCAGGCGAGCGCGAATTCGACATACGCGACTCCGCGGTCGATGAGTCCGCCGCCTTCGTCGACTCCGGTCATCGCCTCCGCCAGGCGGTCGTATCCTTCGGCCGCGAGGGCCGTGAGCAGACCGGATTTGTCGCCGAAATGGTAGGTCGGAGCAGCGTTGGAGACTCCGGCCCGTTTCGCCAGCGCACGCATGCTCAGTTTGGCCACGCCGTCTTCGGCAATCGCCGAGGCGGTCTCCGCCAACAGGGTCCGACGCAGATCCCCATGATGATAAGTCACAGTCCGATCGTACCGGAGCAAACTTTTCATTGACAAGATACTTGTCGGCGATCTATCTTTTCACTGTAAAGATTCGTCGCGGCCGCAAGGCCTCGCTCATCGGAGGAGCCTCTCATGGCACCCTTACTCTTTCTCCTCATCACCACTCTCGCCGTCTACGCCGTCGGGCGCTTCAACTCGGCGGCGGCCGAACATGGCCTCGCTACATGGCCGGTGGCGATCAGGTTCGGGCTGGCCGTGATGTTCGTCGTCACCGGCATCTCCCATTTCGTCGGCATGCGCGAGGCTCTCATCGACATGGTGCCGCCATGGCTTCCCGGCTCAGCCGCGCTCGTCACCGTGACCGGGGTGCTCGAACTGCTCGGAGCCATCGGCCTGCTGCTGCGCCAGACTCGCCCGTGGGCGGCCGGCGGGCTGGGGCTGATGCTCATCCTCATGTTCCCGGCGAATGTGCATCTGGCGTTGACCGGCGAGAATCTGCCGTGGGACGACCAGCTGGTGCCGCGCACAGTAATGCAGGCCGTCTTCTTTGCCGCGGTCCTCGCAGTGCTCATTCCGGAGATCCGGACACAACGAGGAGCGCGAAGGCAGTACGCGCCGGGCGCGACGTCGAAGCCGTCCGCACTCTGACTTTCCGGGCTTATCTGTAATAGCCCTCGCGGAGATTGATTCCGTGCTCGATCCAAACCTTGAGCGCCGAGAGCATTCCAGTCCAGCCCATGCAGTTGCCGAAGGCACCCTGAGCTCCGCCCTCGGTGAGCTTCCAAGACTTCTCAGTGATCGTCACGAGCGTCCGAGCCCCGTCATCAACGGGAGCGAACTCGAAGGTCGTTGTCGTGTCACTCTCCACGGAGTCGTCGGAACCCTCCCAGCGGATGACGATCTTCTCGTCCTGGATGTTCTCAACGACCTCGACCGGGAATCGGCCCGGGAAATCGGCGAAGTCCCACGTCACGTCGGCTCCGGCCTCCAAACGGCCGCGGGCGCCGCCGGTCGTGAAATAGTGCGAGAGCTGCTCGGGATCGGCGACCGCTTCATAGGTCTCATGAGGAGTCTTCGAAATGTAGCCGGTGACCGTGAAGGACAGCTCCTCCAACGGGCGGGACTGATCGTTCTGCTCGGCGGGTGTGTTCTGGGTGACCTGCTCATCTGTCATGTGATATTTTTACCACATGTCACGGGAGTTGGGAACAGGGTCGGATGAATCCGACGATGCGGTATTCAAAGCCCTGGCCAACCCCACCCGCCGACGCGTCCTCGACCTGCTGCGGACTCGACCGCGGACGACCGGCGAGGTCTGCGAGGCGTTTCCCGACCTCGATCGCACGACTGTGCTGCAGCACATTCGGGTGCTCGAGGGCGCTGAGCTGGTCACCGGCCGTAAGGAAGGACGCACCCGACTGCTGGCACTGGCACCGCTCCCGATCAAACGGATCCACGATCGCTGGATCGGTGAGTACACGCGTGCGGCAGTCGGACTGCTCGCGCAGCTCGATGAGGATTCCCCGCGCTGACGGTTCAGCCGTGCCCTTCAACCCCGGTTCAGCTGTGCCCTTCAACCACAGGCTCAGTCGCACCCCGCAGTCTCCGGGTCAGCCGTGCCCCGCGCTGACGGTTCAGCCGTGCCCGTTGTTCCGCATCTGCAGCGTCCGGGCGATCCACGACAGGGCGCCTGCGAAGAGCAGAAGCAGAGCACACACGAGGAAGGTCGACGACGACCCGAGATAGGTGAAACCGAGCCCGCCGACCACACCGGCGATGGCCAGCCCGATGTCGAAGTTCATGTTCCAGGCGACGCTGGCCCGACTCGGCGAACTGACCGCGGCGAAGGCCATGACGAGGCTTGCCGACTGCATGGCACCCAAACCCAGCCCGATGATGAGCATCGAGACGAACAGCGTCCCACCGTAGGAGACGACAGCGCAGACCAGCCCGATCGCCGTCAGGACGAGCCCCAAGATGTTGAGGGCGAACGGCGGGAAGCTGTCCGAAACGGCCCCGACGACGAAGCGTCCGATGACCGCCGAGATCTGCATCCCGGCGATGAACAGGGCCGCCACGCCGACGTCCTCACCCGGACCGAAGCCGACGATGATCCCGAAGACGATCATGCCGACGAGGAATGGAGACAGCATGAGGACGAGCCCGAGGGCCTCCCCCGCCCAGCGTCCCACCTTTCGGAGGCTCCGCTTCTCGTTGCGACCGGACCGAACCCCGACCATCTCGTTGCCGCTGACCGGTTCTCCCGCGTCGTCATTCCCTCGCCGAGGCGGCCGACCGGGTACGTATCTGAGCACAGTGGGGATGGCCAAGAGGAGACTGGCGCAGACGATGACGCGGAAGGTCCAGATCGGGATCGTCTCGACCAGCCACAGTCCCAGCGGAGCTCCGACGGCCGCAGCCAGGGAGGTGATCCCACCGAAGAAGCCCAGCGCCTTGCCGATCCGTCCCGGCGCGGTCGTTCCCGGGACCGCGGCATTGGCGAGGACGACGAAGAGCCCGAACCCGACGCCTCCGCAGAGTCCGGCGAGGACGAGTGCCAACAGGGGCGGGGTGACGAAGAGACCGAGGAGCTGGCCGAGGAACTGCAGCACAAGAGCCAACATGAGCGAGGCCTTGAAACCGAAGACGCGACCGGCCCACGGGGCGAAGGGCTGGGCGACGATGACACCGATCATCATCGTCGTCAGCACGGACCCGCCGGTGACGGTCGACAGTCCGTCCGTCGCTGCAATCGTCACCATCGTCGAATAGCTGAAGAAGAACGCGGAGAACCCGAACATCGCCGTCCACACCAGACCCAACAGGGCCGGGGTGTACGTCGCCTGAGACGGATGTTCGGGGTCCATAGTCCGAGGTTACGACATCGGCACTGCATCTGCCGTGCCCGCACCATCTGCCGTCCATCCGGCGCAGAAGTGTTCACCTCCACGTCAGAATGATCGCCTACCATCGGTCCATGAACTCATCGGAACTCAGCTCGGACCTCAAACGCGACGCTTCCAGTGGCACCATCGACACCGCATTCGTCCTCAAATTCGAACCGCTCTATACCCTCACGGACCTCGAGTCGGAGATCTTCAGTGATATCGGCCTGAAGACGAAGGTCCGCGAATCGTTCAAACGCAAGCATTTCCTCAAGGTCGCCGAGTGGAAGGCCATCGGAGTTCTGCCGAGCCTCGAGGAGATCTCGTCCGACGACATCGACTTCGTCACCGCCGTCGCGCTCGACGATGACACACCCAACCGCTTCCGTCTGCCTTTGCTGCAGATGCTGCCCGGAGTGGGAATCCCGATGGCCAGCACCCTGCTCACCGTGGTCAATCCCAAGAAATTCTCCATCATGGATTCCCGGGCGCTGACCGTTCTGCACGATTTCGCTCTCGTACCCACGGACAATCCGGCCCAGATGGACTATCAGACCTACCGCAAACTCATGAAGTCCCTGGCCAAGGGAGCCACCTGCGCTCCGATCGACCTATACCGGGCCCTCATCGCCTATTCGCGGCAGGAACGGGACTGAGGTCTTCACCACCAAGGGGCGGATCTGCCGACAGCCAGCGGACACGATACTCTGCCGGCGGCGTGGGAACGGATCTTTCTCAGGCGGCCAGCTCCTGCAGACGCCTCTGCCAGAACGCGATCTCCTCGGTCAGTCGGGCCGGGTCCAGACCATCCGCGTACCGGGTGAGCTCGTCCTCCTGCGTCGGTGACATGACTCCCGCTGCGCGCAGACGATCGAACGGTGTGCGCGGTTCGTCGTAGATGCGCCGCTGCTCGCCGTGACCCTCATCGGCCCAGCCAGCCGGTTTGCGTGTGGGAGTGAAGTAGTTGAGCCGGTCGTCGACCGCGCGCCAGAGTCCGTTGAGTGCAGACCGGGCCTCGTCGGTGTCATAGCGGCGGATATTGCCGTATTCGTGGACAAGATGCTGATGCCGTGACGCTTCCGGAAGCCGATCGCGTCGGAGATCTTTGAGCACCGGACTGAAATGGATATCCAGTCCCCGCGCCCACCGGTCGGTCGCCTCGTGGACGGTGTCATCGGCATTGCTCAGCTCGATCGCATTGACCCAGAAGGGAATCCCCTGCACCTCATCGAGTGACCACTGCAGCACGTCCACTATGGTGTCCGGTGCGTTGCCGGCAAGGCTGTAGGTGAAGACCCAACCAGTGTGCAGGCAGGAGACGCTGATCGTGAACACACAGTTCGACGCGCGAGTCGGTCCTGCGTGGGCGATGGTGTCGACGAGGAAGAATCCGGGTTCGTACTCGTTCGGTCCCGAAGCGAAGTCGAGGAAGTCTTCGCTGGGACTGGTGAATCGTTTCGTCGTCACCCGACGGTCTCGGAAGTCCTCGGCTCGCGCGGTGCGCAGGTACCTGTCGATCGATGCCGGACTGACGGCGAGCAGCTCGGCCCGGACCTCGAGGCTGTAGCCGTCTCGGTCGGGCACCAGGGCGCCGTGGCGTTCGGCCGCATCGAGCAGCTGCGGCATCACGGCGGCCAGGTACTTTCCGCTCTGGAACCCTGACCACTCCCAGATCCGAACGAGGAATGCACGCGATTCAGGTGAGTATTTGCAGCACCTCGACGCCTGCTGGTCGGCGGGCGGATCGTCGTAGTCATCGTCTTCCCCGGTGCGGAAGGCCGCCAAGCGGCGCCGCGCATGGTCACGTGACCACCCGGTGAGGATCATGACCTCGTCGAGGATCCACCCTTTGTCCTTCTTCCGCGCCGACGAATACAACTCGAGATAGTCATCGACATCGAATTCTGCTTCAGTTGTCTCTGGGGAAGGAATACTCTGAATATTCTGCTGATCGTGCATCAATTTTCTTTGTTCCTCCGAATTCGGGGAAGCCACTTCTTTGTTTTCGCTCTGCCCCGGAACGATTTGCATGATGCTATTCTGAGTTCAGGCAGGAGGTCTTCCTAAACGACAGAAGACGCAGAGATGTCACAGACTGCAGCACGGCTGCTCGGGCTATTGTCACTGTTGATGGTGCCCCGAACCTGGTCGGGAACCGAATTGGCAGATCGTCTGGAAGTGAGTCCGCGGACCGTCCGGAACGATATCGGTACGCTCCGCGATATCGGCTACTCGATCGACGGCACACGCGGAACCGAGGGCGGATATCGTCTCTCCTCCAACGGCGTGGGCATCCCGCCGCTCATGTTCGACGCCGATGAAGCGGTGGCGGTCGCCGTCGGCCTCCACTCGGGGCTGAGCTGCATCATCGGCGGAATGGAAGAGACTTCGGCACTGGCACTGGCGAAGCTCGAGACCATTCTCCCCACCGCAGTCCGGGCACGGGTGCAGAGCCTCGCGCACTTCACTGTTCCGGTCGTCGGCAATCAGCCGATGCCGATTGTCGACCCCAACCTCATCGTCACTCTCATCGACCACTGTCGCCGACACGAACGCCTGCGCTTCACCTACCTCAGCGAACCGTCCGACCGCTCGCCCGGCAGCACAGGTGACTCACGCGCCACCGGCCCAGGCACAGCCGACCCAGACACCGGAGGCTCTCCCCTACCGAACGCCCCGAGCAGCCCCTCGGCACACGAGGTCCATCTGGAAGTCGAGGCTTACCGACTGGTCAATCGTCAGCACCGCTGGCACCTGCTGGCCTTCGAACCCCGGGCCGAGGACTGGCGAGTCTTCAGCGCAGAACGCATCGTGCCGAAGACCCCGAGCGGCCGCAGCTTCACTCCGCGCCCGCTGCCGGCCGACGACATCGGTGACTTCGTCGAACGACACGTCACGGAACCCAGGTGGCGGCATTCGGCCCAAGTCATCGTCAACGCCCCGGCGGCCTCGGTGATGAAGAAGCTCGCGTCCGCCGAAGGCACGGTCGAAGCACTCGAGGACAGCCGCTGTCTCGTCACTGTCGGCGGCCAGAGCCTGACCACGATGGCCCTGGCCCTGGCGCGTTTGGACACCGACTTCACCGTCATCGACAGTCCCGACCTCCGCGAATGCCTCCACCGACTCTCGGTCCAGCTCGGTCGGGCCGCTGATGGCCATGCGGAACCCGACCTCGCACCTTCCCGAGCGAAGAATGCGGCTCCCCGCGCAGCGAAATAGGAATAAGGTCACAACCCGGCATAAAAGCCTTTGTGCGAATATGTGAAATTTCGCGGGCCTGCCCCGTGAGTCATGTCCATTCCTTGTCGCCCGAGAACACCGAGCGGTAACTTTCCTGGATACGTTTCAGGTATCGGTTCGCTTGATAGCGACTAATCCATTCGGGCCGCTGCCGACCATAATCCCTAAACCTCTGATCGGAGAAATGAGATGCTTCCGCCGTGCTTCGGCACAGCAACGAGTCCTCGTGCCGCCATCCTCGATTCCGACGGCAGGCCGCAGTGACAGCAACAGACGACGGACGGTCGATGACGACCGGGCATCTCCGCAGCGCTGACGTTCTCGCCGAGCGCATCCGCCGCACGAACATCATCTATGCCCGCCTCTATGGGCCGCTGGTGGTGCTGGTGATCGCCGCATCGTTCTTCCCCTACTACTCCCCCGAATCGGACAGTTCGGTCACGTACGGGAACCTGTGGCAGGAAGTCCTCATCATCGGACGGGGAGTCGACGTCTTCGCACTCTTCGCTCTGCTGTTCACCACCGGGCTGCTGTGCCTGGCAGCGGTGGGTCGCACGACAATCGCCGTCCTGATCGCGATTCTCACCGGCGCGATCGTCATCGGCTGCACCCTCCTGCAGGCACCCGGCTATGTCAGCCCACCGGCGCTGACGATCTTCGGCATCATCGACATCTCACTGAGCTTCCTCATCGCCGCGATCACCGTGGTGCATTCCCTGCACCTGTTCACCCTCGACCTCGGGTTCCAGCGTCGCACCGCATGAGACCAGCGCCGCCCAGCGTGAAAGCAGCGTCGCACCGCGCAAGACGACGGCGCTTCACCCGTTCAGCTGGCCGATCTCCCCGCGGCCTGCAGTGCCGGGATGACCTCATTGCGGGTCAGCGGTGCGAATTGGCGTGCCTCACTGTCCGCGGGCAGTGGGTCGATGGGAAACCAGCCGGCTTCGGCGATCTCGGCCAGATGCGCGATGTTCTCCACATCGAGTGCCGCCGGCAGACCGTCATAGCAGAACACGTCACCGATGACACGGTGATCGGCTTCGTTCGCCGCCGCGGCAGCGAAAGTGCCCAATGCGTGCAGCCGGTGACGATCCAGGTCGAGTCCGAGCTCCTCGGCGATCTCACGGACGATGGTGTCCTCAGCGGTCTCCCCCTCTTCGGGTTTGCCGCCGGGCAGCATGAAGGAACTGGTCCCGGCCTTGCGCACCATGAGCAGTTCCCGACGCTGCGGGTGGAGGAGGACGAGCGCGGAGACGCGGATGTCATTCATTCCGACCACACTCCGGACGCTCCTCGGCGGTGGGAATCGAGCAGGTGTGTGTCGACCAGGCCGATGGCCTCCATCAGCGCATACATCGTCGTCGGTCCGACGAAGCGGAACCCCTTCTTCTTCAGTGCCTTCGACAGCGCCACGGATTCCGGTCCGGTCGTCGGGATCTCGGCAATGGTGCGCGGTCGCGGGGTCTGCGCAGGCTGGAACGACCACAGGAACGCATCGAGTCCGCCGTCTTCACGCAGTTCGATCACGCGCGCGGCATTGTTGATGCAGGCTTCGATCTTGCCGCGGTGGCGGATGATCCCGGAATCGGACAGCAGCTGCTCGATCTCGCTTTCGCCGAAGCGGGCGACGGCATCGGGATCGAATCCGGCGAAGACCTCACGGAACCGTTCCCGCTTCTTCAGAATCGTCAGCCACGACAGTCCTGCTTGGAATCCTTCGAGGCTCATCCGCTCGAACAGCCCCGCCTCGTCGTGGATGGGCAGACCCCACTCGCTGTCGTAGTAGTCCAGCAGCATCGGGTCACCGTACGCCCACGGGGTGCGGGCAAGTCCGTCGTCGCCGGTGACGGCTCCTACGGATGCGCTCGGCTGTGATTCATCGTCCATCCTGCAACCGTATCGCGTGGCACTGACATTGCCCGCGCACCCCCACGCTCCGGCCTCCTGCGGCACCGGTCCAGCCTCGTGTCAGACGTCTCCGATAGGGTGCGGCCATGACTTCAGTGCTCCTCCTCGGCTTCGGTGCCATCGGCCGTCACGTCGCCCGGCTGCTCTCTCCCGAGCTCGAGTCCGGGGCGCTCAACCTGACCGCCCTGGTCTCGGATCGAGCCAAGCACAGAGGTCGCCCGAATCACGGCGCCGAGGTGGTCGACCTCCCCACGCTCACCACCCCAGTTCACGAGCCGGCCCCATCGTTGCCTGCTCCGTCGTCGCAATCACCGTCGCCGAGGGTGTTCGACCGCTTCGATGTCATCGTCGAATGCGCTGGGGTTCCCGCTGCCGCCCGATTCGGCCCCGCCGTCATCGCGGCCGGTCGCCCCTTCGTGCTCACCAGTGTCGGAGCCATGGCCGATCCCGGCACCCGTGCGGGTCTGCTCGCCGGACCCGGCCGCCTGCATGTGACCAATGGGGCGATCGGCGGACTCGATGTGCTCGAGGCGGCGGCTCAGTCCGAGGGCCTCGACAGCGTCGAAATCACCACCTCCAAGGAGGCGAGCGGACTCATCCGACCGTGGATGTCCGAGCCCGAAGCCGAGCGTCTGCGCGGCCTCCGCCCTGAGGACGGGCCCCTGACGGTGTTCGCGGGCAACCCCGCCGAGGCGATCGAGAAGTTCCCCGCCAACGTCAATATCGCCGTCGCCCTCGCCTGGGCCACCCGCGGACTGAGTTCTGCCGCACCCATTTCAGCCTCAGGAGCCAGAACGGCGTCGACCGACTCCGCACCTGAACGCACCGATGCCGACTTACTCGGTGCCTCGTTGGAGCGGGTGCGGGTCGTGCTCCAGGCGGTCGCCGGTCAGACCCATTCCGCCCACCGGATCCGGGCGTCCGGGTCCGCAGGGGAATTCGCGTTCGACATCCGGTCGACGCCGAGCCCGGAGAACCCCGCCACCAGCGGTTTGACGGCCCTGTCCGTCGCCCGCACCCTGCGCACCGTGCTTGCACAGATATGACGGCGCCCGGGACCGCCGACCGTCAGGCCAGAGATCCCGGGCGCCGCACTCACCCGCCGGATTCAGTCATCCGGACATCGCGATTCAGTCATCGCGGTGGATGATGTTCTCCTGCAGCTGGAGGAATTCGACGTGACGTTCGTACTGGTCGAGCACGTCATCGATGATCTGCTCCTTCGAGAAGCCCATGATGTCGTAGCCCTGACCGGTGCCGCCGTCGAGGTAGACCTCCATCCGGTAGTAGTCCTCGCCGGTTCCGCGTGGGACCATTCCTCCGAATGACGGCACGCTGACCTTGTGCGGCCACACCTGATAGCGGAACGGGTATTCCCCGTCTCCGTCGACCTCGAACTGGAAGAGTTCGCCGTCGTCGACGAACACGCCTTCGGAATCGACGCGACCGCAGCGCGACGAGATTCCGCGGCCCTCCATCTCTTCGGCCACCTCGTTGAGGGTGGGGATGAGGACCTTCTGCTCGAACTCCTCGGCACGCGCCTTGTTCGGGAAGGACAGCACCCGCCCGAGCTGACGCTGCCAGGTCTCGTGACCGGGCCCTCGGGAGCGGCGGGCCAAAGAGCCGGGCAGGGTCGTATCGACGCTGTCGACGCGGTTCGCCTCGACCCGCAGCGCCTTGTACAGGCCGATCATGACGAGGATGACGACGAAGGCGAAGGGCAGGCCCATGATCACCGTCGCGTTCTGCAGGGCGCCGATGCCCCCGACGAGCAGCATCGCCACCGTCAGGGCACCGGTCGACAGGGCCCAGAAGATGCGCAGTCCGGCGCGTCCGTCCTCGGCGGGGTTGCGCAGGTTCGACGACAGGTTCGCCATCACCAGGGCCGCGGAGTCAGCGGTGGTGACGTAGAACAGCAGCGCCGTGATCGTGGCCAGAGCGGCGATGACGGCGAAGGCCGGGTAGCGTGAGAGCAGATCGTAGAACCCGCCCTCAGGACTGAGCATTACCGACTCACCGAACTTCTTGTCACCGCTGCGGATGATGTCCAGAGCCGAGTTTCCGTAGATCGAGATCCACATGAAGATGTAGATGAACGGAATCGTCAGGGTGCCCAGCACGAACTGGCGGATGGTGCGTCCGCGGGAGATCCGGGCGAGGAAGAGTCCGACGAACGAGGCGAAGGCGATCCACCAAGCCCAGAAGAACAGGGTCCAGTCGGTCATCCACGTGCCGGTGTCTTCGAAGGCGAAGGTCTGACCGGCCATGTTCGGGAACAGGCGAACGAAGTCGGTGACATTGAGGACGAAGGCGTTGAGCAGGAACTTCGTGTTCCCGGCCACGAGGACCCAGAGGCTCAAAGCGATCGCGAGGACGACGTTGAGGATGGAGAGGAACTTGATTCCCTTGTCCACACCGGAGACTGCCGAGAGCGTGGCGACACCGACTCCGACGACGACGATGCCGACCTGGGTGCCGACGCCGATGGGTATTCCGAAGACAGTGTTGAGGCCGACGTTGACCATGACGACGCCGATGCCCAACGAGGTGGCCACACCGAAGATCGTGCCCAGCAGGGCAGCGAAGTCGACCGTCTCGCCCAAAGCACCATGGACGCGTTTGCCGAAGATCGGGGCCAGCGCCGAGCGGATCGCCAGCGGCATATTCATCCGGTAGGCGAAGTAGGCCAGGGCCATGCCCATGAGCGCGTAGAGCCCCCAGCCGCTCAGGCCGTAGTGGAAGAGCGCCCACACAGTGGATTCGCGGGCCGCGTCCACAGTTTCGGCCTCGGTGCTCGGCGGGGTGAGGTACATCGTGACCGGTTCGGCCACGGCGAAGAACATGAGGTCGGTGCTGATGCCGGCGGCGAAGAGCATCGATGCCCAGGCGACGAGGCCGAATTCGGGTTTCGAGTGTTCGGGGCCGAGCTTCGTATTGCCATAGCGGGAGGCCGCCAAGTAGATGACGAAGACGAGCACGGCGAGGACGAGGAGGACGTAGAACCAACCGAACCAATCGGAGGTCCAGCCGACGACTGCACCGAGGACCGTCTCGGCGTTGGTCGGTGAGATGAGGGCCCATACGGTGATGGCGAGCGCCACCAGTGCTGCCGCCAGGAACACCTTCTTATTCACTGGAGGCAGCGACGGCGTCACCTTGCCCTTCGCCTCTCCCCTCGGGTCACCCGGCGGGGTGTCGACTGATGCTGACATGGTTGTGCTCCTTATCCGGACGCTGTTGCGTCGTGGCATCGGACCCGGTCGAACAGGGTGCTCAACCGAGCATGATCAACGGCTGTTGCTTCAAGAATTTCCGTCATCGCCGATCCCCCGGATCCCCGGGGACGGCCAACAACGGAGGTTACCACATAGACACTTCCGGTCACTTATCCTGTGATGCCACGCGAATCTGCAGATCAGCGACTCACTCTCACCGAGGTGGGGCTTCACCGACCGTGTCGTCGTCGGTGAAGCCCCACCCGCCTCGGCAGAACGTACATCGAGCCTCAGAGGGAGACGAAGAACAGCGCGGCAGCCATCACCACCCCGGAGCCGAGGAATGTGATGACGGTGTAGCCGAGGATGTCCCGCATCTTCAGCCCCGCGATCGCGAGCACCGGCAGCACCCAGAAGGGCTGGAGCATGTTCGTCCACTGGTCGCCATAGGACACGGCCATGATCGCGATCGACGGGTCGACGCCGAGCTGGTTGGCCGCATCGAGCATGATCGGGCCCTGCACGGCGAACTGTCCGCCGCCGGAGGGGACGAAGAAGTTGACGAGTCCGGCCGAGAGCAGAGCGAGGACGCCGAAGGTCGTGGTGTTCGAGATCGAGACGAAGGCGTCGGAGAACACGGCGATGAGTCCGGTGGTCGACATGATGCCGAGGATTCCCGCGTAGAGCGGGAACTGCAGGAGGATCTCGCCGACGTTCGACGCCGCCTCCTTCGTCAGGTGGATGAGCTCGAACGGGTTGCGCACGAGCAGGAGGATGAGCGCGAGGAACGACCAGTTGACGATGTCGAGGGTCAGTCCCCCGCCTTGGGCGAAGTGGATGATGAGATACGCGACGAGAGCGAGACCGACGATGAGGGTGAGCACTCGTGAGGCGTCGATCCGGTCGGCCGGAGTGACGATCTCCTCGTCGACCTCGCTCTGCCCCTCCGAACTCACCGAGGCGGGGAGTTCGTAGACCGCGGCGCCGGCCTTGGGCGCGACGAGGAAGAACAGGAGCGCGCAGACGATGATGACACCGGCGATAGCCAGCAGGTTCCAGCCGGCGAAGATCGTCTCCGACACCGGGACCGTCTGTCCGCCGAGGGATTCGGAGAGGAAGGAGTCCGGAGTGGCCGCGGTCAGCGGGCCCGATCCCGAATACCCCATATGCCAGACGACGAATCCGGAGTAGCCGGCGGCGACGAGCAGCGGAAAGTGGACCTTGATGCCGCGTTCGCGTGACTGCACGGCGATCTCACGGGCGAGCAGGGCGCCGACGACGAGGCCGAGTCCCCAGGTGATGAGGCTGGCGAGCGCGGCGACGACGAAGACGAAGACATAGGCGAAGGTGGCGTTCCCGGGAACTCGGGCGAGCCGGGCCAGCAGCTTCCGCACGGGCCCGGTGTTGGCGAGGATGTGCCCGAGCAGGAGGATCAGACACATCTGCGTCATGAACTCGAGCAGACCGGCCAGTCCCTCACCCCAGCCGGTGACGACGTCCGTCGGGCCGGCATCGGTGAAGATGAACGCGAGGACGGCGACGATGAGGGTGAGGACGATGGCGAAGGTCAGGGCCGAGGGAATCCACTGTTCGAGGAATCGGTTGACCGGCCGCATGATCCCTTTTGAGGCTGCGGCGTTGACCTGGGTCGACGGCTTCGGTGCCGACATGGGAAGACCTCCCGCTGAGAATTATGAGAATTGGCTGTGCGTGGTCTCAGCATACAATCAGGGCGCTGTCCCTGTAAGAGACAGCGCCCTGAGCGCGATCACAACCCGGTCACGATCGGAACCCGGATTCTCGGGCTCCGCGCGGACCGATCAGTCCTGTTTGTACACGTCAGTCCTGTTTGTACACGAGCTGCTTGTTGACGAATTCGTCCATCGCCAGCGGACCGAGTTCCCGACCGACGCCGGAGCGCTTGACTCCGCCGAAGGGCAGGTATTCGCGGCTGCCCTCCGGAGCGTTGAGGAAGACCATGCCGGAATCGATCTGGTCACCGACGCGTTCGGCACGGGCGATGTCACTGGAGAACACTGCGGCGCCCAGGCCGAAGGGGGTGTCGTTGGCGAGCTCGACGGCTTCTTCCTCGCTGCTGACCTTGTAGACGATGACAGCGGGTCCGAAGAGCTCTTCGTAGTACCCGCGCATGCCCTTCTGGACATCGGTGAGGACGACGGGTTCGACGTAGGCTCCGCCGCCGTCGTACTTCTTACCGCCGGCCAGCAGGGTCGCGCCCTCGCTGACGGTGTCCTGGACCTGCTCAACGAAGCGGTCGGCGGCGGCCACCGACGACAGCGGGGACAGTCGGGAACCCTCCTCGCCGGGAACGGCGGGGGTGTTCTTCTTGGCCGCCTCGGTGATGGAGGAGACGAAGTCGTCGTAGATGTCGTCCATGACGATCATCCGCTTGGGCGAGTTGCAGGCCTGGCCGGTGTTGCCCATGCGGGTGTTGAAGAAGGTCTTCGCGGACTTCTGGACGTCGTCCGTGTCGAGCAGGATATAGGGGTCGGATCCGCCGAGTTCGAGCACGACCTTCTTGAGGTTCTTTCCGGCCTCGGCAGCGACGGCGGCACCGGCGCGTTCGGATCCGGTCAGGGACACTCCGTGGTTGCGCGGGTCGGGCAGGATGATGTCGGCGACCTGCTCGTTGCTGGCGTAGATGTTGATGTACGCGCCTTCGGGCAGGCCTGCCTCGATGAAGATCTCTTCCATGATCTGTGCCGAGCGGGGGCACTGCGGGGCGTGCTTGAGCAGGATCGTGTTGCCCAGGGCCAGGTTCGGGGCGGCGAAGCGGGCGACCTGGTAGTAGGGGAAGTTCCACGGCATGATGCCCAGCAGCGAGCCGACGGGCTTGCGGCGGATCATGGCGGTGGCGTCCTTGGGTCCGCGCAGTGGTTCGTCGGCCATGAAGGCTTCGGCGTTGTCGGCGAAGTACTTGTAGATCATCGAGCTCAGCAGGACCTCGCCCTTGCCCTCGGGCACGGACTTGCCCATTTCGAGCTTGATGACTTCGGCGAGCTCCTCGGCGCGCTCGGCGTAGATCTCGGACACGCGCGTGAGGATGGCGGCGCGCTCGGCCACCGTGGTCCGGCTCCACTCGTCGAATGTCGTCGCCGAACGATCGAGGGCGGCGAGGATCTCGGCATCGGTGGCGGTGGGGAATTCTTCGGCGACTTGGCCGGTCGCCGGGTCGGTGACGCGATACATGGTGGTGGTCATGACGGTTCTCTCTTCACTTCGGGGCAGAACGTCGGTCACCTCCCAACCTATGGCCGATGCCCGGCCCCGGCAATCCGTGTCTCACCTCCTGGGCGAGTTCTTGAGCATCTTGTCAGCCGGCGCCGAGGCGGTGCCCCGGCGCCGCTGTCATCTGCGCGGGCTCGTCGACGGGTCAGGTCCGCCGACGAACCCGTCGGCATCGCTCATTCACCGACGCAGCACCTCATCCGGTGACACCGGTGATCTCATCGGTGGCGTGCGGCAGCTCAGCGCTCTTCTCCACCTTCCCGGTATCGAGATCGACGATGTGGATCTCGGACTTCTCCGGTTCGGACACATAGGCCTTCTCTCCCTGCACGAACAGGGTCGGTCGGGCCTGCTGCCAGTCGACCGGTTCCTTCCATTCGTCGATGACGGGGTATTCCTCATCGATGTCACCGGACTTCGGGTCGATGACCCGCAGCGTCCCATCGGTGCCGAGGACGAGGGCCTCACCGTCCGGGCCGCGACCCAGCGAACGGAAGCTGTACGAGGCGCCGAGGTCGACGAGCTTCATCGTGCCCGCCTCGGTGTCGGTGAGGCTGACGCGCTCAGGACGCTCGAGCTCGGCGTCTTCGTCGACCTTGTAGTCGCCGAGAACGACTGGCGACTCGTCGCTGCCGGCCTGATTGCCGATGCGCCCGTAGTCATCCTCCGCATCGACCTTGCTGAATTCGCCGTCCTTGTACAGCAGTATTCCGTCCTCGCATCCGAGCGCGATGGCCTCGTCCTCGGCCGCCGCCTCGCCGTGGACGCCGGGGCAGTCCTCGCTGCGGGCGATCTCCTTGCCTTCGGCGTCGACGACCTTCGCCCCGGAGCGCTCCTCCTCGGTGCCGATGGTGTGCAGAGTCGAGCCGTCTTCGAGCCTGACCGCGACACCGTGATGCGGTTCCTCAGCCTGAATCACCTGAGGTTCCGGTGCGCCTTCGGCGAAGGAGTCGGTGTCGAAGGTCTGGATCTTGCCGTCCCCGTCGCCGAAGAGCACGGTCGTCCCGCCGTGCCGGACGACGTGCCCGGGCGTGTCGGTTTCGTAGACCGTGTCGGTCAGGGTCGGCGCCGCCGCGTAGCTGTGCGTGTGGTCGCCGTGCTCTTCGGTCCAGACCCCGGCGTCGAAGAGCCGGAACCCCTCGGCCACGGAGACCATGACGTGGCGGGAGTCGCCGACGGGGTTGACCCGATTGAAGCCTTCGAGCTTCGTATCGTCGATGACCTCGAGGGTCTGCGCGTCGAGCGTCATGATCCCACCGTCGTAGGTGGTCACCAGCCGCGGGGCGGGTGCGTCGAGTTCCTCGGCGTCCTCGGCCCCGGCCTGTTCGCCGCTGTGTTCGTCGTGACCGTCCGTTTCGCTTCCGTTCGTGCCGCAGGCAGACAGCAGCAGGGTCGCGGCGAGGGCCGCGGATGCGGAGCCGATGATCGTGCGGTGTCGCCTCATCAGTGGTGTTCTCATCTCTTCTGTTCTCTCTTCTTCTCTGTGGTGGATCTCAATCTTCGGGTGCCAGTCCCGCGGCGATGGCCTCGGCGTTGGCTTTCTGCATGTCGATGTAGGTGGCGGCGCCCCCGTCGGCCTCGGTCAGGGATTCCGAGTACAGGGGCACCACCTCGACCTCTGTATCAACCTCACCGGAGAGCGCCTCGGCGAGTTTCTGCGGTTGGGAAGAGTCGGCGAAGATCGTCGGCACACCTGCTTCCTCGACCGTTCTGGCGAGATCCTCGAGGTCGGCCGCCGAGGGTGAGGCGAGCGTCGTGCCGCTGGGCAGGACCGCACCGATGACCTCGAAGTCGAAGCGCTCGGCGAAGTAGCCGAACACGTGGTGGTTGGTCACGAGCCTCCGCCGGTCGGCAGGAATCGCCTCGGCGATGTCCGCGATCTCGGCATCGAGGTCTTTCAGCTGGTCCCGGTAGGTGTCTGCGTAATCGGCGACCGCATCGGCGATCTCACTTTCGACCTGTTCTGCCAGGATGTCTTCGATGGCGTCGACGGCGGTGAGCATGCGTTCCGGGTCGGTCCAGAAGTGCGGATCCGCCTGACCCGAGCTCTCCCCGCTGCGATAGTCGAGCGGATCGATGTGTTCCCCGACCTCGAGGACCTCGACGCCCTCGCTGCGGGCATTGTCGAGGTTGGCGTTCAGTCCCTCTTCGAGTCCGAGGCCGTTGGACACGATGAGATCCGCTGACTCCATCTGCCCGGCTTCCTTCGCCGAGATGCCGAAGG
This sequence comes from Brevibacterium sp. MGP-B1, assembly GCF_057766545.1. NCBI lineage: Bacteria > Bacillati > Actinomycetota > Actinomycetes > Micrococcales > Brevibacteriaceae > Brevibacterium > Brevibacterium sp. MGP-B1. The sequence continues at coordinate 2,561,027 of NZ_CM173407.1, forward strand.
AGTGGGGATCGGCGTTGGGTTTCATCAGCACCGTGACGTCGGCGGATTCTCCGACGACATTGCGCACGACATCGCCGAGGATGTTCGTCGTCACGACGATGCGCGGGGTCTCCTGCCCGGTCGAGCAGGCCGTGACCGCGGCGGTGAGGCCGAGGGCGAGCGCCGCAGCGAACAGCGAAGGGAACGGTCGGGGCCTGCGCGGATCTCTCCGGCGTCCGCGCCTCGCGCCTCCCGTGCTCATCGGCCGGTGACCGCGAGCGCGGCCGGAGTTCCGCCGACGTCGAAGCTGCGCGCCTGGCGTAGCCCGTCGGCCTGGTCGAGTTCGAGGACGGTGCCGGAACTCGGGTCGCTGACATAGGTGCGCTCCCGGTCGACGACGACATCGGGACCGGACCCGTGCCCCTCGCTCTCCGTCTTCGGAACGTCGACGAGGTTCTCCTTCGTCTCCGACTCTCCCGATTCCGGATCGATCGAATAGGCGGTGCCGTCGGCGTCGAGGGCGACCACGGCGGAGTCGTCGCCGGCCACGGAGGCGGCGACCACCTCGGCGCCGGTGTCGGCATACGTCCACTCACCGGACTTCGCATCGAACAGGCCGATTCCGTGGTCATCGAGAGGTGCGGCGGCGAGGTCGCGGCCGACCTCCACAGACCAGGCACGCGACCCGTCGGCCTCGTCGGGGTAGGGCACGAGCTTCGCGGAGAGTTCGTCATCGAACGTCACCAGGCCCTCGGCGCAGGCGAAGGCGGGGCCCTCTCTGGTGACCCCGGCGCCGTGGATCTCCGCGCAGTCCTCATCGACGGGCGCGGCTTTGCCATTCTCGTCGTAGACGGCGAGTGAGGACGGCAGATCCTCCGACGATTCGCCGGGGACCGTGGAGATCAGGTGGTCTTCATAGGGCACCGCAACACCGTGATGGGGGCCGGGCCTGATGGTGCCGAGCTGCTCGACGTTCCCGTCGCCGAGTCCGCCGCGGTCGAGGAGCTTCGCGCGGCCTTCCCCGTCGAAGAAGAGGGCGACGCCCGTGCCGGCCGAGACGACATGGGCGGGGTCGGCGCCGGTGACCGCGTCGAGCGCTGTCGGTTCGGCACGGTAGTAGTGCTTGTGGTCGCCGTGGTCGACGGTCCAGACTCCCGTGTCGACGGGGGTCACGGTCCCGGCCTCCTGATCGGCGAGGTAGAGAAAGCGGGCGTCGGCCGCGGCAAGTGTGGTGTCCGCGGCTGCAGGCACCTCGAGCATGGTCTCCTCGCTGAGAAGGTCCAGGATCTGCACGGCACCTGATTCCGAGTCGCTGACGCTCAGGCGCAGCTGCGGTTCGCTCGCCTCCTCGGCGCCTTCGACGTAGCCGTGCGGGGTGGCGGAATCGGTGTCGGACTCGGCCGCTTCCGGAGTGGCATTCTGACATCCGACGAGCAGTGCGGCGGCCGCGAGGATCGATGCGGCGGCGGGGAGTGGCAGGTTCTTCATGACGACTTTCTAATGATATTCATTCTCATTACTAGTGAGATACTAGCGCATTGCGGAGTCGCTTCGCGACGAGGACGAGAAAGAAGGCCCCGACGGCGACGAGGGCGATCGTCGCCCCGGCCGAGGTTCCCGCATGCCAGCTGATCAACAGACCCGCGAAGGTCGCGAAGGCACCGAGGGCCGCCGCGGCGACCATCATCGTCCCGACGCTCCTGAACAGCAGGAATGCAGTGGCCGGCGGTCCGATGAGGAGCCCGAAGACGAGCAGCGTGCCGACGACCTGGAACGACGCGACCACCGCCAGGGCCGTGAGGACGAGCAGCGCCGCATGGGCCCACCCTGGCCGCATACCCAGGGTGGCGGACTTGCGCTCATCGAAGGCCAGGGCGAGGAACGGCCGCCGCAGAAGGATGCAGGCGAGCACGCCGAGGATGGTCGCGACGCCGAGGATGACGAGATCGACCCAGCGGACGCCGAGCACGTCCCCGAACAGGAAGGCGGTGAGGTCGACGGCGAAGGACTGCGAATGGGAGATGATGACGACGCCGAATGCGAGCATGCCGACGAACAGCAGCCCGATGCTCACATCCTGGGACAGCTTGGATTCACGTGCGACCCAGGTGATGCCCGCGGCCATGAGCAGGGCGCTGATCGCTGCGCCGACCATCAGATGCCCACCGAGCAGGGCGGCGATCGCAACCCCGGGGAGCATGCCGTGGGACATCGCATCCCCGAAGAACGCAAGGCCGCGCAGCACCACCCAGGTGCCGATGCAGCCGCAGAGAACGGCCGCGAGGACGCCGGCGATGAGCGCGCGGAGGACGAAGGAGACACCGAAGGGCTCGAGGAGGAATTCCATTCCTGTGATGATAGTCGTTATCATTATTGAATGGAGAAATCGCCGCCCGCTGTCGACGTCACGGGCCTGACCTGCCACTACGGCGGGCATCTCGCCGTCGATGCCATCGACCTGCACATTCCGGCCGGGGCGGTCACCGCGCTCGTCGGCCACAACGGCTCCGGCAAGTCCACCGTGCTCATGGCCCTGGCCGGGCTGCTCCGGCCCAGCGCCGGAGCGATCGCGGGCTGCCCTGCCGATATCGCCTTCGTCCCCCAGCACAGCAGCGCTCCCGACCATCTGCCGGTCACGGTCAGGCAGACGGTCGAAATGGGCCGCTGGAGGACTACGGGCCCCTTCGGTCGCCTCAGCCGGGGGGATCGCCTGATCGTCGACGACTGTCTCGAACGGCTGCACATCTCCGATCTTGCCGACCGTCTCCTCGGCGGCCTCTCGGGTGGCCAGCGGCAGCGTACGCTCGTCGCCCAAGGATTGGCCCAGGACGCACCCCTGTTGCTCCTCGATGAACCGTTGGCGGGAGTCGACTCCCATGCCGTCGCGCTCATCGATCGAGCCATCGACGGGGCACGTTCCGAAGGGACGACAATCGTCCTGGCCACTCACGACGAGGCGCAGGCCCGCTCCGCGGATCAGGTGGTCCGCCTGCACCGAGGATCCGTTGCCGAGGTGCGCACACGGGGCCGAGGAAGCGGCTCAGAGACACTCCCGGAGCACAGACGACTGCTACGGTAACCCCATGGCCAGTGTGACTGAACTCGTGAAGCGCTACTACACCACCGTCGATGCCGGCGATGCGGACGCCACCTCGGCGCTGTTCGCCGCCGACGCCAGCTATGATCGGCCCGGCTATCCGACGATGGTCGGCCGGCAGATCACCGACTTCTACCATGGCGAACGCGTCATCGAATCCGGTGCGCATTCGCTGCAGGAGATCCTCGTCGACGGTGATCGCGCATCCAGCCGCGGCGTCTTCAGCGGCCGTCTCAAGGACGGCTCTGAGACCTCGGTGGGCTTCGCGGACTTCTTCCTCTTCGACACCGATGGCCTCATCGCCGAACGCACCACGTACTTCTACCAAGCAGCGGTCTGAGCCGCTGCGGCTGATCACATCGTGTTGACGATCAGTCCGATGTGCGTGTAGAAGTTCATCGCGCCGAAGAGGACGAACACGATTCCGGTGATCGTCCAGACCACGCCGGTCACGGAGATCGCAGCTCCACCGACCGGTGCGTCGACCGGGGTGCTGAGTACCTTGCGCACCGCGAAGGGGAACAGCACCGCTCCGAGACCGACCAGGGCGAAGAGCAGTGACATGAATGTGGCTTCGATGACCGGGTAGTCAGCAAAGGCACCTGAGATCGGCTCCTGCGGCGGAGCGGCGAAGAGCTGATAGACCGTACCCGCGAGCGCAATGGCGAAGAGCGCCAGTCCGAGCGCGGCGATGAAGATCGACAGCGGCTTCACCGTGCTTGCCGCCATGCCCAGCGGATCGGCATCGGCCTTGAGGTCGGCCCCGCGCTTCCACAGATACCAGGCAGCGGCGAGCATGAGTACGCCGAACGCGAGGCTCGTCTCACCGAAGATGACGTTGTCGAAGGCGAATCCGCCCGCTGCCAGCGGCCAGGTCAGCGTCATGTGCAGACCGGTCAGGGTGAGGATGAGTCCCAGCACGCCGAAGATCAGCGCCCATCCGTCGGTGCTGAGCGCGTGTCTGCCTCCGCGCCATTTCGATCCTGCGCTGTCAGCGACTCCGGCCGCCCCTCCGGCACAGCGCAGTTCCCGGTAGAACAGGACGACGGCGAGCAGTCCGGCTCCGACCGCCACTGACATGATCGTGTTGTAGGTGGGCATCGTGACCCAATCGATCATTCCCGGCGATTCGACGCCGGTGAAGAATCCGCCCATGGTGATTTCCTCCTGAGGTGATCGCATTGCAGCGTCCGGGGCAGGTTGCCGCGGAGTCCCAATGCACTTGTACTCAGCACAACGCTGGGAGTCACCTCAAAGATTCCTCATTCATCCTGGTGAGAGTGTCTGTCTCGTCACCAAGACGGGCCAACGGCCACCACACGGGCAGTCGCCTCAGCGGCCCTGAACGCGGGCCTCGAGCACCGCCTTCTGGATCCGATCCCGGACGGCTGCTGCCTGTGGGGTCGGGGTCGGGCCATAAGCCTCCTCGACCTGTTGGAAGACATCTTCCATACCTGCGGGATCGACATCGACCGGCAGGTCCTCGATGGCGGCGAACGCCGGGCCGATATGGTCCATGAAACCCCGGATCCCAGCCTCTCCCCCGCCGAAGTGCATGCCTTCGAACTGGCCGATGGCCGACCAGCGCAGACCCAGCGAATTCTTCATCACCGTGTCGAGCCCCTCGGCACTGACGACCCCGTTCTGCACGAGCGAGATCGCCTCTTTCATCAGCGCGTTCTGCAGCCGGTTGCCGACGAATCCGCGGATCTCACGCCCGAGCACCACCGGCTCGCGCCCGCAGCTGCGGTAGAACTCGACCGTGGCGTCCACGGTCTCCTGGGAGGTCTGCGGCGACGGCACGACCTCGACGAGCGGCATGAGGTGCGGCGGATTGAACGGGTGGCCGACGATGACGCGGGAGGCCGCGGACTCGGGCAGTGCGGCCGCGATCGTTGAGGCCGGGATCGTCGACGACGACGTGGCGAACACGGCCCCGGCCGGAGCTGCCTCGGCGATCTGAGAGAACAGCACGGGCTTCGATTCCGGATCCTCGGGACCGGATTCCTGAACGAAGATGACACCTGTCACCGCGGCCTCGACGGATTCGGCGAGTTCGACAGTGCCGACTTCAGAAGCCAACTCATCTCTGGCGGAGGCATCAGCGGTGACGTCGGCCTGCAAGCCGGCGACCACCTCGGCGAGGTCGGGACGCGGGTCGAAGACCCGCACCGTGTACCCGCTGCGGGCGAAGAGGAAGGCGAACGACCGGCCGATGGTTCCGGCGCCGATGACGGCGACTGTTGGGCTCATGCGACCAGGCTATACCCGCCCCACCTGTTCGAGCGGCGGAGTCGGCTCGAGCGTGCGAGGGACATTCACCCAAGCATGCGCCGGCAGACATCGGCCCGCTCGCCGTAGTCGAATCGTTGCCGTGCGCCTCCCGCCGAGGTCGCGTCCTGGTGGCACAATGTCACCATGAGCGCGAACCCAGAACTGAGAACAGTGGACTCGGAGATCATCGCCCTGGCGGAGGACGAATACGCCGCCGCGGCCGAGACCGCGCGCATCGAGGTGCGCGAGATCCACACCGCCGACGAGGCGGCCAAGGCCTCACTGCTGCTCGACGAAGTCTGGAACGTCGACGAGACCGGCACGAACGTGTTCGAACCCAGCCTCATCATCGCCTTCGCCCACGCCGGCAACTATGTCTCCGCTGCGTACAGCATCGACGAACCCGACGAGATGATCGGTGTGACCATCGGCTTCTTCGGCCAGCCTTTGGGATCGGTCATGCATTCGCATATCGCCGGAGTCCGCCATCAGATCATCGGCCGCGGCGCCGGATCCGCGATGAAGCTGCACCAGCGCCTGTGGTGCCTCAACCTCGGCATCACCGAGATGACCTGGACTTTCGACCCGCTCATCGCCCGCAATGCGTACTTCAATTTCCAGCGTCTGGGTGTCGGCATGGTCGAGTACCTCGAGGACTTCTACGGGCAGATGCGCGATGGAGTGAACTCCGGCCAGGCCAGCGACCGGATGATGGTGTCCTGGCCGCTCGACCGTCCGGCACGGGCCTCGGTCGTCGATCCCGGATCGGCGTTCCCCTGCCTGCGCGCCGATGACGACGGGGAGCCGCTGCTGAGCGAGGTGCCGAAGGAGACCGAGTTCGTCTCGCTCGACTTCCCCTCCGATATCGAGGATCTGCGCGGCCAGGATGCCGATCTCGCCAGCCGCTGGCGACTGGCGCTGCGCACGGCGCTGACCGGTCTCGTCGGCGACGGCTGGGTCGTCGACACCTGCCTCAAGGGCGGCACGTACCTCCTCCACCACCCTTGAGCGTTCACCTTCACTGCCCGTTCGCCCGGCCCAGCGTGCCTGTTCGCTCTGCCGGCAGCCGTCCCGTTCACCTCGGCGTCACTTGATCCGTGTTCACTGAGGTGTTCACCTGAGCGAAGCGGAGGACCGATGAACAGTGATGCGGCGGCCACACATCAGCCCGGTCCGGCACCCCTCGCCGAGGTGGCCGGAACGTTTCTGCGCCTCGGCCTGACATCGTTCGGCGGTCCCGTCGCCCACCTCGGGTACTTCCGCGAGACCTTCGTCGGCCGCCGTTCCTGGCTCGACGACCGCGAATACGCCGACCTCGTCGCCCTGTGCCAGATGCTGCCCGGGCCCGCGTCGAGCCAGGTGGGAATGGGACTCGGGCTGCGCCGTGCTGGCCCGCCCGGGCTCGTGGCCGCGTGGGTGAGCTTCACTCTGCCGTCGGCGATTCTGCTCACCCTCTTCGCGCTCGGGCTCTCGGCCTTCGGTGACCTCGGAGATGCCGGGTGGCTGCTCGGGCTCAAGGCCGCCGCGGTGGCCGTCGTCGCCGGTGCCGTGCAGTCGATGGCGAAGACGCTGACCCCGGATGCCCGTCGGGCGAGCATCGCCGCTGCCGCCCTCATCCTCATGCTCGTCGTCCCGAGCTCGATCATTCCGACGGCGCTCGTCCAGATCGCCGCGATCGTCCTCGGCGGAGTTCTCGGCCTCGTGTGGCTGAAACGGCCCGACGAAGGTGGGAAAGAGCAGGAGTCCCCCGCCGAGGCGGCCGCTCCCGAATCTGCGACCGCTCGAAAATCGGCTTCCGCCTCCGAATCAACAGCTGCCGCGGTCGGACCCCACTCCCTCGAGAGCCGCATCTCCTCACGCGGTGCCGGACGGTTGGGCATCGCCTCCCTCATCGCCTTCGCGGCTCTGCTCCTCGGACTGCCGGCGCTCACCGCGGCGACCGGGGATGCGACCATTCGCCTCATCGATATCTTCTACCGGGCAGGGGCCCTGGTCTTCGGCGGCGGTCATGTCGTCCTGCCGCTGCTCGAGGCCGAACTCGTGCCCACCGGGCTGGTCGACCACGATACGTTCCTCGCCGGCTACGGTGCCGCACAGGCCGTTCCCGGTCCCCTATTCACCTTCGCGGCGTTCCTCGGAGCGTCGATGACGACGGGACCCAGCGGCATCCTCGGTGCCGGCATCGCCCTGCTGGCGATCTTCCTTCCGGCGGGTCTGCTGGTCGTCGGGATCCTGCCGTTCTGGGAACGGCTGCGTGCCTGGAAACCGGCGACGGCGGCACTGACCGGAGTCAATGCCGCCGTCGTTGGCCTGCTGGGTGCCGCGCTCTACGATCCTGTGTTCGTCGAGGGGATCACCTCACCCGCGACCCTGGCGCTGGCCGTCGCCGCCTTCGTTGCCGGGACCATGTGGAAGGTCCCGGCGTGGGCGACGGTGATCGGGGCGGGGATGCTCGGCTGGCTGCTGCTGTGATCGCTCAAGCCCGGGGCCCGGCCGATCACAGCCCGGATCAGCCTTCCGATCAGGACTCTTCCCAGTCCTTGCGCAGCAGCTTCTTGTCGAGTTTGCCCACCGAGGTGCGCGGCATCTCCTCGACGACCCTGACTTCGTCGGGCATCTGCCACTTGGCAAAACGAGCACTCAGCGTTTCGACGATCGAGTCCCGGGTCACCTCGGCGCCGGGGTTGGCCACAACGTAGGCGACGGGACGCTCATCCCACTTCTCGTCGGGGACGCCGATGACGGCGGCCTCGCTGACGTCGGGGTTGTCGAGGATCGCGTTCTCCATGTCGATCGACGAGATCCACTCGCCTCCGGACTTGATGACGTCCTTGAGTCGGTCGGTGATCTTCAGGTAGCCGTACTGATCGATGGTGCCGACATCGCCCGAGCGCCACCACCCGTCGAGGAACCGGTCGGCGTTGTCGGGCAGCTGGTAGTAGGACTCGGTGATCCAGGGTCCGCGCATGAGGAGCTCGCCCATGGACTTTCCGTCGCGTGGCAGCTCATTGCCCTCGGGGTCGACGGTCTTCATTTCGACACCGATGATCGGCAGGCCCTGCGAGCGCTTGAGGTCCCACTTCTCTTCCTCGTCGAGGTCTAGACCGGGACGGATCTTCCAGTTCGTCGACGCCAGCGGGGTGGTTTCGGTGGCACCGTAGCCGTGGATGACGTCGGCCCCGGTGACCTCCTTGAACCCGCGCATCATCGACAGCGGCGGCTCGGACGACCCGGAGACGAGACGGACACCGCTGAGGTCCGGGGCCTGCGGCATCTTCTTCATCATCTGCAGCATCGGCCCGAAGATGGCGGGGGCGCCGTTGGCCAGGGTGACCTTCTCCTCGACGAAGGCTTGGGCGATGGCACCGAATTCCTCGGCGGCGAACTTGCCGGGCAGGACGAGCTTGGCGCCGGCGGCCACAGCATTCTGCGGGAAGCCCCACGACAGCACATGGAACATCGGGGTGATGGGCATGACGCAGTCGTCGAAGTTCGCGTGGAGTGCGGCCAGACCGCCCATCGTGTGCAGGTAGATCGACCGGTGCGAGTAGTACACACCCTTGGGGCGGCCGGTTGTGCCGGTGGTGTATCCGGCGTAGGCGGCGGTCTTCTCGTCGACGACGGGCCAGTCGTAGGTCTCGGACTTCTCCGCGATGAGGTCTTCGTAGGAGACGACGTTGGTCAGGCTCGTCTCGATCTCGGCGATCGGCTTGTCGGTCATGACGACCCAGCCCTTGACGTCGAGCTTCGGGGCCAGCGATTCGGCGACGGTCAGCAGCGATTCGTCGACGAAGATCCAGTCCGACTTCGAGTGGCTGACGACGTAGGCGAGGTCCTCGGGAGCCAGGCGCAGGTTGAGCTGGAGCATGGTCGCGGCCACACCGGGGACGGAGAAGTAGAGCTCAAGGTGGCGGCGGGAGTTCCAGTCGAGGACTCCGACCATGGAGCCGGCGCCGACACCGAGGTCGGCGAGGCCGTGGGCGAGCTGCGCCATCCGTTTGAATTCGTCGGCGTAGTTCGACCGGCCCCAGGAGCCGTCCGATCGGCGGTAGACGACCTCGGCATCGCCGAAGACGGTGGCCGCATGGCGGATGAGGCTGGTGGTGTTGAGCTGGTAGCTGTCGCCCAGGGTGGACGGAATTCCTGTCAGCATGAGACTCCTTCGTTCGTGCTCCGGTCCTGCCGCGAAGCTGTCGCCGCGACGGGAGAAGAATCGTGATCGCCGGTTTCGTGGTGGGCGGTCGTCACCATCACATCAGCTGCGGAGGCGGCGCGTATGCAGATGCCTTGATTCGTGGTCAAACAGTTATCAACCGGTCCGCGACGACCCAGAATCATTCCCCGGTGAAGCCGGGTGCCCTCTTGTCGAGGAAGGCGGCGACCCCCTCGGCGAAGTCCTTGCTCGCGCGCAGTGCATCCTGTCCTTCGACCTCGCGGGCGAAGGACGCGTCGATTTCGGCCAGGCTGGCTCGGTTGATCGCTCGCTTCGAAGCTGCCAGGGCACGGGTGGGGCCCTGCGCGAAGACCGCGGCGACTTCTCCGGCACGTTCCAGGTGGCTTCCAGCCGGAACGACCTCGCTGGCCAGTCCCCAGTCGAGGGCGTCGGCGGCCTGCAGCTTCTCTCCGGTCAGCGCCAGGCGCAGGGCCCGATGGCGTCCGGCCGAGGCGGCGACCAGGACGGTCGAGCCCCCGTCGGGCATGAGCCCGATCTTCGTGAACGGCAGCATGAGATAGGACTTCTCGCTCATCACCAGATAATCGCAGGCCAGGGCGAGGGAACATCCGATGCCAGCGGCCGGCCCGGACACTGCGGCGATCGTGGGGACGGGCAGGTCGAGGATCGAGGCGATGATCTTATTCGCCCCGGCGAGGTCGATGCCTTCGCGCTTCGCCACTCCTCCCTGCAGGTCCGCTCCGGAGCTGAAGGACCGTTCGCTGCCGGTGAGGATGATGGCACGGGAGTTCGCGGCCGCCTCGGTGACGGCTGCGCCGATGGTTTGGAACGTCTCCTCATTGAGCGCGTTGAGGCTCTCCGGACGGTTGATGGTCACGGTCGTGACATCGCCGCTGACTTCGGTGAGAACGCTGGTGGACAATGCGACTCCTTCGTACGAATCCGATGATCCGGGTAGCTTTCGGGGCTAATGCTTCCATCCGCCGTCGAGGCGAACGGAGGCACCTACCGTCACTTTAACGTACGTTAAGTTGATCTGCGTCACAGACCCGAGCAGCTTCGTTCTTCGCCGAGAAACGGGTCAAGCGTCGAGAAACGCCCGCGCACACCCGTGTCTCGACACGCAGCCCGTTTCTCGGCGGAATGCGTCGCGCTCAGGCCAAAGTCGCGTCGAGCTGGGCGGCGGTGAGTCCCCGGTCGGCGAAGACCAGGCGGACGGCGGTCAAGTCGGGATTGCCGGCGTCGGGTGCGCGGTGAACGAGTTCGAGTCCGAGCCTGCGGGCGACCTCCGCCGAGGCGGCATTGACCTCGAGCAGATACGCCACGACCGGCAGTTCGGGGTCGATGCCTGCCGCGGCCTCCATCGCCTCCCGCGAGACCGCTGTCGCCAAGCCACGCCCCTGCGCTTCGGGCCGGAACCGGTAACCGAGGTTCCAGAACGCTCCGGGCGTGTTGCGTGAAGCACCGGGGCCGAAGACTCCGCGCAGGGAGCAGCCGCAATGGCCGAGGATGTCCCCGCCCGGTTTCTGCCTGACCATCCACGGCCCGATTCCGTCGAGTTCCCACTGCGAGGCCAGTCGGACGAGGATCGCTTCGGCCTCTTCCTCATCGGTCAGACGTCCGCTGGGCAGGTGCGTCCAGACCCGCGGGTCGGAGTCGATGGAGAAGAACTGGTCGAGGTCGTCCGCGCTGGGTCGGTCGAGCACATAGTCGGGCGTCTGCCTCATCAGGCAAGGGCCGCCTCGAGGTCAGCCCAGAGGTCGTCGAGGTTCTCGATGCCGACGCTCAACCGGATGAGCCCCTCGGGCACTGTCGCCGGTTCCGAGGGGTGTCGGCGGCGCCGTTCGATGAGGGATTCCACCCCGCCCAGGGAGGTCGCCGGCGTCCACAGTCGGACCGCCTCGGCGATGGCGGTGGCCTTGTCCGCGGTCGCGACGGTGAAGGAGATGATCGCGCCGAATCCGTTCATCTGCGCGGACGCGCGGGCGTGGCCGGGGTCGTTCGGCAGGCCCGGGTAGCGGGTTTCGACGACGGCCGGGTGGGCGGCGAGGCGCTCGGCGATGACCTGGGCGTTGGCCTGCGCGCGGTCGAGGCGCACCGCCAGGGTGCGCAGTCCGCGCAGGGCCAGCCAGACCTCGAAGGGACCGGCGATTCCGCCCCGCATGGATCGTTCCGTGTGCAGTTCTTCGCGCAGTCCGGTGCTGCTGGTCACGACCGCACCGAGGACGACGTCGGAGTGCCCGGCGAGGTATTTCGTCACCGAGTGCACGACGATATCGGCGCCCAGGTCGAGCGGGGTCTGCAGCAGCGGGGTGGCGAAGGTGTTGTCGACGGAGACGAGGAATCCACGGTCCTTGCCTGCCGCGGTCAGCGCGGGAACGTCGGCGACCTCGAGCATCGGGTTCGTCGGCGATTCGATCCACAGCATCCCCGGGGATGCGGCTTGGCCCGCCGTCGCCGAGGCGGACCTTCCGTCAGCGTCCCCCGCCGAGGCGGCCGTCCCGACCCCTGGGGCCTCGCCCGCCGTCGCGTGTCCCGCTTCGTCGAGGGCGGCGATGACCGCCTCGGTGTCGGCGATATCGACGGTGACGAGGTGGAAGTTCTGCCGCCCAGCGATCTGCCCGGCTGAGGCGAGCGCTCCCTGGTAGCTGTGGGTGGGGATGATCAGGGTGCCTCCGGCGGGCACGAGGCTGATCACGGCCGAGATCGCCGCCAGGCCCGAACCGAAGACCAGTCCGGGCAGGCTCGCATGTTCGAGCTGACCGAGCGCCTCTTCGAAGGGCGTCCATGCAGGAGTGTCGAAGCGGGCATAGGCATAGGGCGAGTTCGAGATGTCGCCCGCGCTCACAAAGGTCGAGGACAGATCGATCGGCGGGTTCACCGAGGCGCCGTCGGCGCGCTGAGGTCGTCCGGTCTCGACGACAACGGTGTCCGGAGCGAACTCGGAAGGAGGGGCGGGTGAGGAGGCTGGCTCAGGCTGTGTCATGCCCCCAATATATGCCTCACCGCATCTCACGGAATCGACAGCGATATTTCGGACACTTTTCCGTAACTCTGAAGGGTTCGCCCGGTGTCCGCTGCTTCGGACGGCGCGGAGGCTTCGACCAGCTCGAGCCCCGTCACTCGGGCCCCATCACTCGAGTCCCGTCACTCGAGTCCCGTCACTCGAGGCTGTTGATCATGTGCTCGAGCAGCAGACGTGCCCCGGGTGACTGTCGCCGGGTCCGCGCCCATACGGCGTGGAGTTCGCGTGTGAGGTCGACGTCGTCGGCCACCGGCAGCGGCACCAGACGTCCGGCTCGGAAGTCATCACGCAGGGCGAGTTCGGACAGAACGGCCGGGGCCACGGATGTGGCGGCGGCGATGCGCAGGGCGGAGTTCGATCCGTACTCCCCCGCCACGCACACTCCCCCCGCGCCGAGCAGTGCCGAGTCGATGACCTCCCTGGTGCCCGAACCGATCTCACGCACCAGCAGCGGCACCTGCGCCAGCTCCTCGGCGGTGATCGGCTTCGTCCAGGCGTGGGCGAAGTCCGGGGCACAGGCGATCATGAGTCGGTCACGGCCGACCACCTCGGCGTTGAGGTCCTGCGGCAGGGACACGGATTCGATGAGCCCGAGATCGCTGGTCTGCCGGCGCACCCGGTCGATGACGGTCGCGGAGTTCTCCACCGACAGACCGATGTCGATTGTCGGGTGCGCGGCGCGGAAGGTCGTGAGGTGGTGTGGCATGAGGTATTCGGCGACCGTCAGCGAAGCGCTGACCTTGACGGTTCCGGCGCGGGCGTCCTGGATGGCGCGCGCCCCGGCGTAGAGCGTGTCGTAGGCTTCGATGACCTTCGACGCCCATTCGGCGACGGCGCGGCCCTCGACAGTGAGTTCGGTACCCCGCGGAGAGCGCCGCAGCAGCGGCACCTTGAGATCCCGTTCGAGGTTGCGCAGGCTGCGGGAGGCATTCGGCTGGGCGAGATCGAGTTTAGCCGCGGCCTGGCCGATCGACCTGGCGTTGCCGCTGAGGGCCACCAGCAGCCCCAGAGCCTGGAGCTCGGGCCAGTTCTTCATATTCCCGAGATCGTGCATATGCTCATCATGACATATCAGATCCATATGGGTTGCGAAGAAATCACCGTCTACTGCGACCGTGCAGGCGTTGACAGACTGATGTCATGAACCGCTTCGTCTCCCTCTTACCCGGACTCGCCTTCGCCGCTGTGGCCACGGCCGTCGCGTGGCCGATCTCCATGCTCGCCCCCGTGCTCTCACCGCTGCTCGTGGCGATCGTGCTCGGCATCCTTCTGGGCAACCTCGTGCCCAACCTGCCCGAGGCGTTCATGCCCGGACTCAACTTCGCCGCGAAACCGCTGCTGCGCCTGGGCATCGTCGCCCTCGGCGCGCAAGTGGTGCTCGGCGACATCCTCGACCTCGGGTGGCTCGTTCTCGTGCTCGCCGCCGTCATCGTCGCCGCCGGAATCCTCTCGGCCCTGGCCCTGGCGGGACCGCTCAAAGTCGACCGCCCCCTGGCCGTGCTCATCGGCAGCGGATTCGGCATCTGCGGTGCCGCCGCCGTCGCCGGAGTCGAGTCGACTCTGAAGTCGAAGAAGGAGGATGTGGCCGCAGCGATCGGCCTCGTCGTCCTCTTCGGAACCCTGATGATCGCAATCGTGCCCGGACTCTCGACCGCGCTGGGCCTGTCCCCGGACACCGCTGGAATGTGGGGCGGTGCCGCCACCCATGAGGTCGCCCAGGTCGTGGCGATCGGCGGAATCATCGGGCCCGCGGCCCTCGAGATCGCGGTCCTCGTCAAACTCGCCCGCGTCATCATGCTCGCCCCCACCGTCGCCGTGTTCAGCTACGCCGTGCGCCGCAGCGAGGACAAGGCACTGACGAACACCGGCACCGAGGCGGCCGCCGGTTCCGCCGAGACCTCCGCAGCCGCAGGCCGGGGTGGAGAGAGCAAGGGGTCGGGCGCATCGGCCGCGGGGGCAGTGTCGACCGGTGGGCCGGGCGCATCGGCTGCGGAGGCGGTGTCGACCGGTGGGCCGGGCGCGTCGGCTGCGGAGGCGGTGTCGACCGGTGGGCCGGGCGCGTCGGCCGCGGGGGCGGTGTCGACCGCGACGAAGCAGACTCCGGCTCAGGGCAAACGTCCGCCGATCGTTCCGCTCTTCGTTGTCGGCTTCCTCATCATGGCGGCTCTGCGCACCTTCGGCCTGCTGCCGGAGATCGCGGTCACCGGACTCAACTGGATCCAGACCGTGTGCTTGGCGATGGCGATGTTCGCCCTCGGCCGCGGAGTGCAGTGGCGATCGCTGAAGAACCTCGGCGCCCGACCGATCGCCCTTGCCGCACTCGTCACGATCATCGTCGCCCTCATCGCTCTCGGCGGAGCCCTCCTCCTCACTTGATCCCCTCCCCAATTGCTACTGTGAGTATTGATGGTGGCTGGTCTGGGACTGGCTGGCAGAGTAGGAACTGACCGTCCCATCGATCATCATGACTCTTATTGCTACTGACTCGAACGATGTCCTCGTCGGGATCTGTCTGATGATTGGTGGGCGGTCGGCACCGGCTCGGCCCACATCGATAACTTGATCAGAAGGTTGTCCGTTCCTGACCGAACGTGACTCATCACAGTAGTGTTTCGACGTGACTATCTCCCGGACCGGAGCCGACCGCTTTGACGGTCGGACCTCATCCGCTCTGACACAGGAGAGTCACGAACCGTCATGACTATCATCTCGCATTTATACGCGTTTGTCGTTGGCGTCGACACCCACGCGAAGAACCACGTCTACAGCGTGCTGACCAACACTGGCGAGCACGTCGACACGGCCGCATTCCCGACCACGAAAGCTGGCCTGAAACGGGCCCTGGCGTGGGCTGGCCGCCGTACTCGCGGCGACCTCGATACCCTGTGGGTCATCGAGGGCATCGGCACTTACGGGGCGATCCTGGCCGACCATGTCGCCGACGCAGGCTATACGGTCGCCGAGGCCGCCAGCATGAATGCTCGCGACCGGCACGCCACGGGCAAAGACGACCAGATCGATGCCCGACGGATCGCTGGCACGGTCCTGCCTTTGGACGAGTCACGGCTGCGGTTTCCCCGGCAGGCTGATGGGCCGCGCCAGGGACTGCGGATCCTGGTCAAAGCGCGGGAGTCCATGACCCAGGAGAAGACACGCACCATCAACGCACTCACCGCGCTGTTGCGGACTCATGACCTCGGTATGGATGCGCGTCGGAAACTGTCGGTCGTGAAGATCCAGACGGTGGCGAAGTGGCGGCTCAGGAACGAGGCTGTGGAACTGACCGAGGCTCGTCGGGAAGCCATCCGGTTAGCCAAACGCGTCATCGAACTCGAGGCGGACATCAAGGACTACGCCACCCGGATCGGGGCGATGGTCAAGGACAGTCCAGCTGCGGTGTTGCTGGCTGAGCCGGGGATCGGGCCGATCACCGCGGCTGTGTTCTACCTGGCCTGGTCGCATCATGGGCGGGTGCGTTCCGAGGCAGCGCTCGCGAAGTTGGCGGGGGTCTGCCCGATACCGGCGTCGTCGGGGAACGTGGTGAGGTTTAGGCTTAACCGCAGTGGCGATCGGCGGTTGAATTCTGCGTTGTACATGGTGGCCATCACGCGGCTTTCTCACCAGGAGAAGTCCCAGGCATACATGGCTAAACGGCTTGGTGAGGGGAAGACGAAGAAGGAGACGATCCGGTGCATGAAGCGTCACGTGGCTCGTTCTGTTTATCGGATTCTCGAGGCCACGAAACCGATCGGCCAGGCCGCTTGACAGACATAGAAGGATCCTGACGGCGGCCCAGCAACCTCGCGCGAGGTTGCTGGGCCGCCGTCAGGTAGTTCTGAAGCTGCCTCGGCGAGGATTTTCCGTCTATCGGGACTTTCCGACGGTTCGGACACGCCTCAGCGGTACCCGCCGGTAACACTGGTAGTCTCTCAGCGAATCAGCCAGCGATGCTCAGTGTCGCTTCAGCCTTCGCAAGGACATCATGCTCACTCAGATCATTGCTCTGCTCATATTCATCGCCCTCTTCGCCATCGGCGCCGTCCGCGGTGTGCAGATCGGCGTGCTCATGCTCGTCGGCGCGGCCGGAACCGGGCTCCTCTTCACAGATATGGCAGTCGAGGACATCATCGCCGAATTCCCGCTGAGCATCATGATCCTGCTGGCGGGAGTGACCTACTTCTTCGCGATCGCGCAGGAGAACGGGACCGTCGACAAGATCATCGACTGGGCCCTCGAACGCGTCGGATCCTCGGCAGTGCTGCTGCCTGTCGTGTTCTTCCTCATCACCGGCGGAATCGCGGCCATGGGTGCCCCACTGGCCGGTCTGGTGATGATGCCGGTGGGAATGCAGGTCGCCCGCAAGTACGACGTCGACTACGCGCTCATGGGACTGGCGATCTGCTTCGCCATCGGCGCCGGAGGCTTCGCCCCGACGAGCCTCTACGGAATCGTCACGTACTCGACCGCCCATGATGCCGGAATCGACCTCTCCCCGTTCCTGCTCTTCGGCATCGCCGTGGCCGTCTACCTCGTCATGCTCGTCGTCGCCTACTTCATGTACGGTCGGTCGCTGTTCTCGAAGACGACTGTGGCGGCCGCCGAGCATGCCTCGACCGGAAGTGCCCAGTCGAAGATCTCCCGCGGCTCCGCCTCGGCGTCAAGCGTCGCCTTCGGTGAGGACGATGAGGACGAAGCGCTCTTCGATTCCTCCACCACCGACGAGGCGGGAGAATCCAAGCCGTTCACCTTCGTACAGATCCTCACCGTGATCTTCATGGTCGGCCTCATCGGCACCGTGGTCGTGCTCGCGGCGCTCGGCCAGGAACCGGACATCGGTCTGTTGTGCTTCATGTTCGGAGCGATCCTCGCACTCGTCGATCCGAAGACGGGCAAGGCCGCGATCCCGAAGATCGACTGGCCGACCGTGCTGCTCGTCGGCGGCATCATCACCTTCGTCGGCGTGCTGCAGAACATGGGAGCCGTCGACCTGCTCGGCGAGGGCGCCGAGTCGATCGGTTCGCCGCTCATCGCCGCTTTCGTCCTCTGCATCGTCGGCGGCCTGGTCTCGGCCTTCGCGTCGACGACGGGCATCCTCGCTGCGCTCGTGCCGCTGGCCCTGCCGCTCATCGCCGCGGGCGGGGTGCCCGGCTGGGCACTCATCGCGGCTCTGGGCGTGTGCTCGGCGGTCGTCGACGTCTCACCGTTCTCGACGCTGGGTGCCACGGTCGTCGCGACCGCCCCGGTCGAGGACAAGCCGCGCCTGACTCGCATCCTCGTGAAGTTCGGCATGTCGATGGTCGTCATCGGACCGGTCGCGCTCGTCGGCGGCCTGGTCGTGCCCGCCATGATGTTCTGAGGCTGGGTCCCGGGCCAGGCTCGCGGGCCCGGGCCTCAGGGCCTCCAAGAATAGGTCAGCATCGGACACTTTTCTCCAACAGAAGTGTCCGATGCTGACCTATTTTCCGGCTGCACCTCGCTCTTCAGCTGCACCCCGCTCTCCGGCTGCAGCCGCGCTTCTGCCGCCCCTCAGCTCAAGGGCTTGGCCAGGAGCACGAATTCGAGGTCGTCGACCTTCGGCAGACCGAAGCGCTCGTCACCGTAGGGGAAGGGCTCGATTTCGCCGGTGCGCACGTAGCCGCGGCGCTCGTAGTAGGCGATGAGTTCGTCACGCTTGTTGATCACGCTCATCCGCATCGACGTCGCACCCCAGTGTTTGGCCACCCATGCCTCGGCGAGGCCGATGAGTAAGGACCCCACCCCTTTGCCCTGTCCCAGCGGAGAGACGGCGAGCACCCCGAGGTAGGCGGCTCCGTCTTCGGGCTCTCGCACATAGACGCTGGCCACGGCGCGACCCTGCCCATCGCGGGCGAGCAGGATCTGGGAGTCCGCCTCGGCGAGCATGTCCTCGGCCATGGGACCGTCGAGCCGTTGTCCGCCGAGGAGGTCCGCCTCGGTGGTCCACCCCTGTTTCGATCCTTCGCCGCGATAGGCCGAGGACACGAGCTCGACGTAGTCGGGGATGTCGGCGGACGTCAGTTCGGTGACCTCGAATCCGGCTGCACGCAGCCTCTCGCGGTGCGCGTCGACCAGGGTCGCCGAGGGGTGTGCGGTCATAGGTGGGACTCCTTCAAGTTCGTCCGGTCGGCTGCGTCTGACCAGGCTAGTCGCTTCCTCAGAAACAGAACTATAGTGTCAACTGTCAGGATGGCGACGATCGTCGATCGATCGCCGACGACCAGCGCGCAGTGCCGCCGGCACGGACATTCGGGAGGAATGACTATGGACATCGACATCTCGGGAGAGACCTTCACCATCGCCGAGGATGCTGCGACCAAACGCTTCACCGTCTCCCACGCGGGCAAGGTCATCGGTCTCGCCGATTACATCGACCGTGAGGCGAGTGCCGATGACACCGCCGACGGTCCGGTGCGCATCTTCACCCATACCGAGGTGTCGCCCGAGTGGGGCGGTCGCGGCTTGGCAGCCAAGCTGGTGCGCTATGCACTGGAGACCAGCGCCGAGGCGGGGCTGAAGTTCCGGACCACGTGCTCCTATGTGCAGAATTTCCTGGCCAAGAACGACGAGTTCGACAAGTTCGTCGCCTGAGCATCACGCCCGGGATCGTCATTACGCGACCCGGGGACGTCAACTCGTATCCCAGAGTCGTCATTACGCAGTGACTTGGCCTGCATCGCTCAATTTCGTGGGCGTCAGCGGTTCGCCGCTGGCGTTTTCTTCTGCATTGCCCACGGTGGTCGCGCTCTCGACGACCTCCTGCTGGCGGTCGTGTCCGGAGACGAAGCGCAGGACGAAGATCGCCCAGGCGGTGACTGCCACGATGACCGCGGCGACGAGTGACCACAGCAGTCCTGGGTCACTGACTGCCAGCTGTGGGATCTCTCGTCCGGGGACTGCAGCGGCAAAGATGCCTGCGATCAGTGCACCCAGATAGGAGCCGACCATCATTCCGATGTGGCGGCGGACATTGCCACGGCGGATCGCGATGACGCCGAGCGTGGTGGAGATGAAGGTCCAGATCGCCAGGGCGTGGAAGAGCGTGAACGAACCGGTGAGTGAGTAGATGAACATTCCGCTCGTGCACACGAAGTACATGAGGATGACCCAGGACCGTCCGATGAAACGGTGTTTGCGGTCCTTGGTGCGGCGGATGATCTGGATGGGTCCCAGCAGGACGACACCCGTGGCGGCAATGGCATGGATGGCGATGAAGAGTGAGAACATGTCATTAAGATAGTGTCACTAACTAAGATTGGCAACGTGGATAGTGAACGCCGCTTCCACTATCCATTCACCGTCGTCGAGGACGAAACCTGCCGAAGGAACCCGCAGAAGGAGGGGCACAGTGAAGCTCAGCGCATTGGCCGATGTCACCGGCGTCTCGGCGGCGAGTATCAAGTACTACATCCACGAGGGGCTTCTGCCGCCGGGACAGAAGAAGAATGCGACGACGGCCGTCTACGACGAGGCGCACCTGCACCGGCTGGCGCTCATCCGCTGGCTGCGCGAGGAGCTGGCCACTCCAATCGCCGACATCGCTGAACTCACCCGCGCCATCGACGACGAATCGCTGCCGACGATCGAGCTGATGGGCGTATGCCAGGAGCTCGCCTTGCGCGGGAATTCCGGACTGCCCGCCTCGGCGCAGCGCGCACCGGGTTCCCCGCCGTTCACCCTGCGGGCCTCTGGAGCACATCCGACCGCAGTCTCCCCCACCCCTGACCGCTTCGATGATCTGGTCTCCGAGGTGATCGATCGCCTCGGCTGGCCCGATGAGGAATCGGCGGCGAGGAATGCACTGGCCCGTGTCATCGCGATGGTCGATGCGGGTGGATATCCGGTCACCGTCGATTCGATCGTCGCCCAGTGCCGGGCCATTGCCCCTATCGCTCAGTCTCATGTCCGCCCGATCAGCATCGAGCACAGTCGCGACAGGGTCTGCCTGAGCGTGATCCGCGGCATCACGATGTCCAATCGTCAGCTCATCGCTGCGAGCGCGCTGGCTCATGCGTCACTGTCGATGATCGCCCGCGCTTCGGATGCGGTCGACGGCGGTTCCGGAGGCGATGAGCCCGACAGGTCCGGCACCTGACAGGCGACGCCAGCGAAATGCCCAAGGCGCAGTGACCCGACGAGGACTAGACTGGAAGCGGCCGCGTTCCGATACTGCGGCGGGGACGTTCTCACGCCGACCACGCGGTTCTGCACCGACGACACTCAAGGAGGACGCGTCGTGGACATCACCCCGATCATCGACAAGCTGGGCACCGGACTGTTCATCGGCGGCAGATGGCGAGAGGCCGAAGGCGGCAAGACCATCGAGGTTCGAAATCCCGCGACAGGCGATCTCATCACCACCGTGGCCGACGGCTCTGCCGCCGATGCCGAAGAAGCCATCAAGGTCGCCGGCGACACACAGTCAGGCTGGGCGGCCACCTCGCCGCGAGAGCGCTCCGAGATCCTGCGGCGGACCTTCGAACTGCTCATCGATCGTGCCGACGACATCGCCGCGGTCATGACCGCCGAGATGGGCAAGCCCTTCGCCGAGTCCAAGGGCGAAGTCACCTACGGCGCCGAATTCTTCCGCTGGTTCTCCGAAGAGGCGGTGCGCGTCGAAGGCGACTACTCGCAGTCGCCGGACGGCAAGAACCGCATGCTCATCTCCCGCGAACCCGTCGGTCCCTGCATTCTCATCACCCCGTGGAACTTCCCCCTTGCCATGGGCGCTCGCAAGATGGGTCCCGCCATCGCCGCCGGCTGCACCATGGTGTTCAAACCTGCGAAGCTGACCCCGCTGACGTCGCTCATGCTCGTCGACGTCCTCGTCGAAGCCGGCCTCCCCGCCGGGGTGCTCAACCTCGTCACTTCCGAGTCTGCGCGCCGTGTCGTCACTCCCTGGATGGAGTCAGGCATCGCCCGCAAGATCACATTCACCGGGTCCACCGAGGTCGGGGTGGGGCTGCTCAAGCAGGCTGCCGACACAGTCATGAAGACCTCGATGGAGCTCGGGGGCAACGCTCCGTTCGTCGTCTTCGCCGATGCCGACATCGAAAAGGCTGTCGAAGGCGCGGTGGTCGCGAAGATGCGCAACGGCGGCGAGGCCTGCACCGCGGCGAACCGCATGTTCGTCCATTCCTCACTGGCAGAGGAATTCTCCTCGCGGTTGGCCGAACGCATCGGCGCGATGAAGGTCGGCAACGGCCTCGACGAGGACACCGAGATGGGCCCGCTCGTCGATCAGGATTCCCTCGACAAGGTCGCCGGCCTCGTCGATGAGGCCGTGGCCAAGGGAGCAAAGGTCCTCACCGGAGGGTCCCGGATCGAAGGCAATGGGTTCTTCTACACCCCGACGGTGATGACCGACATTCCCGATGACGCCGAGATCCGCACCACGGAGATCTTCGGCCCCGTGGCACCGATCGTCACTTTCGACTCGGACGAAGAGGGCATCGCTCTGGCCAATGAGACGGAGTTCGGGCTCGTCGGCTACCTGTTCAGCGAGAACGTCGAACGCGCCCTCGGCCTTGCCGACAAGATGGAGGTCGGCATGGTCGGACTCAACACCGGACTGGTTTCGAATCCGGCGGCGCCATTCGGCGGAGTGAAGATGTCCGGCCTCGGCAGGGAGGGCGGCCGTGTGGGCATCGACGAGTTCCTCGAGGTCAAGTACGTGGCGATGCCCCGCAGCTGACCCAGGCCCGGAAAGCCGCTGCTGCGCGCGATCTTCGACGGCGGCTGACTCCCTCGGCGCTCCCCGGGACAGTCAGCCGCGCAGGTTCACCCACTGTTTGACCCCGAGCCGACGGCCGGCATTGATACCGAGCAGATGGGGTGCTTCGTCGAGCGAGAGCGCCGGGCCGACGATAGCCTCGGTCGGCAGCGTCTCGAGCATGGCGACCGCGGTCGCCATATCCTGCGGGTGCTCGTAGATGAAAGAGCCACGAATGCTCAGCTGCCGCTGGACGATGTCGAAGCTCGACGCGCCGAGGCGGTCCTGATCCTCTCCGACGATTGTGACCTTTGCGAAAGGAGAGAGCTGGTCGACGACTGCCGCGAGTCCCTCTGAGACTCCGGCCGCATCGATGACGACCTGAGGTGCCGGGCCGGCACCGGGGACGAATGCCCGGGCTCCGAGCTCGACCGCCAATCGGAGCCGGGCCTCGTCCGGTTCACTCACCCAGGGACGATAGCCGAGATCCACGAGAACGAGTAGTGCCAACAGTCCTTGAGCTCCGGCACCGATGATGAGGACGTCTTCCCCACCTTGCAGTTCGGTGCGGCGGATCGCCGATGCCGCTACTGTCAACGGCTCGGCGCATACGGCGCGCTCCACAGGTATCCCAGCCGGCACGCGGTGGCAGAATCTGCTGGGATGGTCGACCACCTCGGCGAGGAATCCCGGCTGAGTGAGCACGCCGGCGCTCAGCCGGGAGACACATGCCGCGGTCACGCCCCGAAGACAGTACTCGCACCGCCCACAGGTGATGTTGGGTTCAAGCGCGACTCTGTCGCCGATCGCCCATTCCTCGGCCCCGCGCCCCACCTCGACGACCTCTC
This sequence comes from Brevibacterium sp. MGP-B1, assembly GCF_057766545.1. NCBI lineage: Bacteria > Bacillati > Actinomycetota > Actinomycetes > Micrococcales > Brevibacteriaceae > Brevibacterium > Brevibacterium sp. MGP-B1. Next base: position 2,584,151 of record NZ_CM173407.1, read on the forward strand.
CGATACCTTCGTGTCCGAGTCGCCACGGCAGCTCGGGAGGCGTCCGCGAACCGGAGGCCAGGCTGAGATCGGTGCCGCAGATTCCCACCGCGAGTATCCGCACCCTCACATGCCCGGAGGCAGGGCGCCCAGGCGGTCCCGGTCGAGTGAGGACCTCGACGCGACCGGGCGCGGTGATCTCGACAGACCGGATCGCTCCGCTCGAGGCAGACTTCGCTTCGACGCGCTTCTCACCGGTCGGCAGGGCGGCGGCGGAAGAGGGGCTGCGAACCATCAGGCGGACACGACCTGAATGGATTCGACAGTCGAGCGTTCGGCGCGGCGGCCCATCTGCCATTTGCGCACGAGGTGCATGGCGATCGAGATCGAGATGAGGCAGCCGCCCCCGAGGTAGGCCGCCACGAGGTACCAGGTCCCGTTGCCGAGTCCGACGAGGAATGTCGCGATGAAGGGGGTGAAGCCGCCGGCGATGGCGCTGGCGAGCTGGTATCCGACGCCCGCTCCGCTGTAGCGGAACTCGGGGCTGAACATCTCGGCGAACAGCGGCTGCTGGACGCTGACGACGGCATCGTGGGCGATGTTGATGAGCAGCACGGCGAAGATGACGATGCCGACGATGTTGCCGGCCTCGAGGAAGAGGAAGAACGGGACGGTGCTGACGAGGCCGATGACGCCGCCGGTGAGGTAGACCCGCAGGCGTCCGTAGCGGTCGGAGAGGTAGGCGAAGGCAGGGATCGTGACGATGCCGAGACCGCCGACGAGGAGCGTGATGTTGAGCATGATCTGTCGATCGAGTCCGAGCTGCTCGGTCGAATACGACAGAGCGAAGGTCGTGACGATGTACATGGTCAGCAGTTCGATGAAGCGCAGCCCGACGATCTGGAAGATCTGTGCGGGATAGCGTTTGAAGGCTTCGAGGATCGGCAGTTTTGCGGTCTTGTCGGTCTTCGCGTTCTTCACACGCTCGACGTACTCCTCGGATTCCTCGACGCCTGCACGGATCCACAGCCCGACGAGGACGAGGACGGCGCTGAAGAAGAACGGAATGCGCCAACCCCAGGCGAGGAATGCCTCAGCGGAGAAATTGCTGCTGAGCAGTGCCACGAGCCCGGTGGCCAGCAGCAGACCGAAAGAATATCCGATCTGCACTCCACTGGAGAAGAATGCCCGCAGCTTCGGCGGTGCGCTTTCGACGGCCATGAGCGCCGCACCGCCCCATTCCCCGCCGACGGCGATCCCCTGGATGCAACGCAGCAGCACCAGCAAGGCAGGAGCGAGCCAGCCGACGGATTGGTAGGTCGGCAGGAATCCGATGAGAGCAGTGGCCACGCCCATGATCGTCATCGTCCACACGAGCATGGACTTGCGCCCGAGGCGGTCGCCGAAGTGGCCGAAGATGATGCCGCCGAGCGGGCGGAAGATGAAACCGACGCCGAAGGTCGCGAATGCGGCGAGCGTTCCAGCATGGGAGCTGTAGTCGGGGAAGAAGAGCTCCCCGAAGACCAGTGCGGCGACGATTCCGTAGAGGAGGAAGTCGTACCATTCGACGACTGCGCCGATGAACGACCCGGCGGCGGCCCGCCTGGCCCGCTTGAGTTCCGCGGAGGCTCCCGCGTGCGTGCTGTCCGGTGCTGACATGACATTCCCCTTCGAATGATGGCCTCGCGGTTCCTCCGCGATGAGGGCGTGCTCGTGCTTGTCGCAGATCACAGTATCACGATGTGCGATAAACGTACATGTGTGCACATAGCGCACAATGCAGAATGGATCGGACCTTGCCGATACCCTGGGACGGTGAAGTCAGAGAAGAATTCAGGAGCAGATGCGTCGACCGGCGGCCATTACGTGAAGTCTGCCGAAAAGACGCTGTCGGTGCTGTTGGCGTTCACTTCTGACGATCCGCGACGGACGGTCACTCAGGTTGCCGAGGCGACGAGTCTGACTCGGGCCGCTGCCCGCAGGTTCCTTCTCACGCTCGTCGATCTCGGGTATCTCAGCAGCGACGGCACCCAGTTCTCACTCACCCCGCGTGTGCTCGACATCGGGGCGGGCTTCCTCGCCGGGCTCGACCTTCCGAAGGTCGCTCAGCCCCACCTCAACCGGCTCGCGAACGATCTCGACGAATCCGCGACGCTGAGCATCCTCGATGAGGACGATATCGTCTACATCGCCCGCGCCACTGCCCCGCGGCTGCACACCGTCACCGTCAATCTCGGCAATCGACTGCCCGCCTGGGCGACGTCGATGGGCCGGATCCTCGTCTCCGAGCTGCCGCCGACGGATCGGCAGGCTTTCCTCGACCGCACCGAGATCTCCACATTCACCGACAGGACAGTGTCTTCCCGGGAGGAACTCGGCGGGGAACTCGAGCGCATCCGCGAACAGGGATGGTGCCTCGTATCGCAGGAGCTCGACGAGGGGCTGCGAGGATTGGCCGTGCCCGTCCGCCGCGGCGATACCACCTTGGCCGCGCTCAATGTCTCATTGCACGCGTCCCATCTGCGTGGGCTCTCGATCGAGGACGACGTCGTCCCACGCCTACAGGCCGTCGCGGCGTCGATCGCTGAGGACTTCGGCGGGCGCTCCCAATGACGAACAGCTGCCCCACCGCAAGGGTGATTCTCCGGGTTCATTCATGATCCTGCCGGAGGTCCGATATCCGCGGATGATCACGATTCGCCGAGGCGGCTCCCTCACCGATGCCGACCACCGCCTTCTCGCGCTGTGGGCCGCCGACTGCGCCGAACACGTCCTGCCGTTCCTCGAATCCGTCTGTCCCGAGGATGAACGACCTCGCGAAGCCGTTGCCGCCGCCCGGGCGTGGGCAGCCGGTGAAATGCCGATGCTGGAGGCTCGCGCCCTCGGCGGTCATGCCATGGGTGCGGCACGACCCCTGCGTGGGCCAGCCCGGTTCGCCGCCTATGCGGCGGGGCAGGCGGCCTGTGTCGGACACGTCGCCGAACACGACCTCGGGGCGGTGGCCTACGCGATCAAAGCGGCCCGAGGGGCGTCAGGGAAGGACCTTGCGGCCGGTCGTGCCGAACGCGACTGGCAGCGTGACCGGCTGCCGAATGAAGTCCGCGAACTCGTACTGGAAGATCAGGCACGCCGCGATGCGATCTGCTGGTCGGTCTTCAGCGCCTGATCGCTGGTGGCACCCTCCACGGCAGACAGCACGCTTTCAAACGGGTGCTATCGAACTGGACTGCCAGCGACCAACCCTCGTGGACACCGTAACCCTGGCACGCAGAAGCCCCGCACGGATGGCGGGTTCTGCGTCGGCATCGCGAAATCCTTTCGGACTTCGTTTCAGCGGCTTCGGGGCATCACGCGCGCCGGCGAGCGAGAACGTCGTTGACGGCGCCGAGGTCGGCGGCCTTCGTCGTCCGGATCGCCTTGCGTCCGTGGCCGAGCGGTCCGTTCTCGCGGGCGGAGTCGCTGAGTTCCGGACGGTAGCCGAGCTCTTCGGCGAACTCAGCCGCGATATCTTCACGGCTGCGTGCCTCGGTTTCGTACGAGCTGGCATCGGCCGCCGACGCCGAAGGCACCGGATGCTCGGCCTCGGGTGCGTCGACGTAGCTGGGCACCGGCAGCGGGGTCGGCGACCAGCCGTCACGCGATTTCAGACGCTGCATGAACGGGTCATCGACCGTGCGAGCCGCCGCATCGAGTGCAGCGTGGACATCCGCATCGACTTCCTTTCGACCGGCCGCATCTGAGGCCGTGTCGGTCTCAGCGAGGAGGTCGGCTCCGAGCGAGACCGGAGCCTTGGTGGATTCGGTCCGGGACTTCTCTGCAGGCGTCGCCGATGTGGCGTCGGCATCGTTCTCACCGTCGACCGTGGTATCCGTCGCCTTCGGCTCTGCCGTCGACGTTGATTCCGCGGTGGCGACGGTGCCCGACGTCGAGGCGGCCTCGGAGTCGGCGGCCGCCTCGGCGGAAGTCGCGTCACCGTCTTCGGTGGAGTTCTCCTTCACGACCGGGATCGGTCCGGTGAGGAGGACCTGGCGCGTGGTGTGGCCCTCCGTGGCTTCCTTGCGGATGCGCACGAGCGGGATCTCTCCGGTGTCCGCCTCTTCGCGGGACTTCTTCGCCTCGGCGGAGCGGTTCATCGCTGCGCGAGCCTGCGCGGCCTTCGCCGCCGCGCTCGTGCCCTGGGCGGCCGCGGCGATCCGGGCAGCAGTCCCGCTCGAGGTCGATGCAGGGGCTGTGCGAGGCTGCTGATTGACCGGAACGGTCTGCGACTTCGCGGACTTCGCGCCCTTATGAGCTGCAGTCTGCGATCCAGTTGCAGGCTGAGCATCAGTCGTCGTCCTGGCCGTGGCAGTCTGTCTCGCCGTGGCTGTCGACGGTTCGGCCGGCTTCGACTCGGAGGCGCGCTCGACCTCGGCGGCGCGCTCCGGCTCAGTGGCACGCTTCGGCTGGCCCACTGACCGTGACCGTGCGGTCTCCTGCAGACGTCGCAGCTTCTTCTTCGTCTCCCGCTTGCGCAGATTGAGCGTGCGCACGAGGAAGAGAGTGACGACCGCGAGTCCGAGGAATACACCCGCCAGGGCGATGTGCACGACCGAGAAGGCTGCGAGCACACTCGACACAAGGATGCCGAGGACCGAGGCGAGGAAGACCAGGGAGAAGCCCCTGACCATGGTGTTCAGCGACTTCAGTGACTCCCGCAGGGTCGTGGCTTGCTCGGTCATCGCATGTTCCTCATCGGTTCCGATGGTCGGATTGGAAATCTGTCGGTTCTGTCCATCTGTGCCGGCCATCCCCTCGCCGAGGTGGCCGCCGCGTCCCGTCCGGGACCGGCCTTCACGTGGTCCGCCTCCGTGAGGAGCTGGACCGGCGCCGGCCGAAGCCATCCGGCTCGTCGACGCCTTGTGCCCCGCGCCGGTCGAGTGCGGCGGATGGGCCTGTGGCGAACGGCCCTGTCTGCCCGACTGCCCGACGGAGCGGCCGCTGTCGTTGAAGACGGCATGGACCGCGGGGTGGAGCAGTCGCACATTGTCAGTGGCAGCGCCTGCACGAACACCTGTGTCAGTGCCGACGCCTACGCTGGAAACGACAACACCGCGACCGACGGCCGCATGGTCGGCGGACAGGGAGGAGTAAGTTTCACCGACCGCAACGGGAAGGACGTTGAGCTGGGCGTGCTCGGCAGCCTCGGTGATGGTGTGTGCTTCGGCGTGACCGTCGATGACGGCGAGCTCGGGAGTGGAGGCCGAGAGACTCAGCTTCGGGGCCTCGACTTCCTGTGAGACGTCCGGGGTCGGAACCGACGGCACCTTCCGAGGTTTGTCGTGGAAGACCTGGATGCGCTCCGAATGGTCGTGCCCGGGGATGGCTGTCTCGGCGGAGACGACGGCCGCATTGTCCGGAACCGTGTCGATTTCGACGCGCGAGAGATCCGTCGCGGACTTCCGAATCATTGCGGGCACAGCAACGGCGAAGACCACGACGATGGCGATGACGACGATGATGCTGGTGTCCACAATGCCACCCTAAGTTGCAGGCATCAGGGAAGTCGTGAAGACGCGAGGTGTGTCGGTCAAACTGGGGCGAAGTTCACCGAATTCCCAGGTGGCGGCTGGACGTCCCCGGTTCGCGCCTACCACCCGCCGGTGCCGTGCCGGTATGCGGTCAGCAGACCCTGCGGGACCTCCTCGGCGAGGAGGGCGAATGTGCGGTGGTCGCACCACTGCCCATCGATGTGCATGTACTTCTCGCGCAGCCCCTCGTCGCGCAGGCCAAGCTTCTCGACCACGCGCAGGCTCGCGGTGTTCTCCGGGCGGATGTTGATCTCGATGCGGTGGAGTCCGAGGGCGAAGTAGCAGTGGTCGGCGGCCATCGCCACGGCGACCGGGGTGATTCCGCGCCCGGCCACGCGCGAGTCGATCCAGTAACCGATCTGCCCGGACAGGATCGAACCCCAGCTCAGTCCCGATACGGTGATCTGTCCGCGGAAGTTCCCGTCGACCTCGATGGCGAACGGCACGGTCTGCCCGCGTTTGGCCTGTTTGTCCTGCATCCGCACCATCGTGCGGAAGCCCGGCAGCTCCTGGCCCGGCGCAGGCAGGGTCGCGTCCCACGGGCGCAGCCAGTCGCGGTTGAATCGGCGGACCTCTCGCCAGGCCTCTTCGTCGCGGCGGCGCAGCGGTCGCAGCACGATATCGGACTGTCGATCAGTCAGGATGACAGGCCACACGCGGCTGCCCTCGCTCTCGGGATCAAGGTCGGTCTGCCCGGATGGGCTGAACCAGGACGGTCGGCTCGGACCCGTGTCGGCGCTCAGCCCAGCGTCGGCACGAACTCGCGCAGCCACGCTTTGAGATCGTCGCCGAGGTCTTCCCGGTCGCACGCGATCTGCACAACGGCCTTGAGGTAGTCGAGCTTGTCCCCCGTGTCGTAGCGGGCGCCCTTGAACACGACTCCGTAGACGCCGTGGCCCTCGTCGTCTCCCGCGAGCTCCTGCAGCGCATCGGTGAGCTGGATTTCGTTGCCGCGTCCCGGCTTCGTCGTCTCGAGGACGTCGAAGATCTCCGGCGCCAGCACGTAGCGGCCGATGATGGCGAGGTTCGATGGAGCATCCTCGGTGGCGGGCTTCTCCACGAGGTCGGTGACCTTGACGACTTCGTCGTCGGCAGTGGCCTCGACGGCGGCACAGCCATAGAGGTGGATCGCCTCGGGCGGAACCTCCATGAGCGCGACGACGCTGCCGCCGGTCTTCTCCGCGACCTCGATCATCTTCGGTAGGATCGGGCTGCGCTCATCGATGAGGTCATCACCGAGCAGGACCGCGAACGGCTCGTTGCCCACATGCTGACGTCCTTTGAGCACGGCATGGCCGAGTCCCTTGGGGTCGCCCTGGCGGACATAGTGGATATCAGCGAGTTCCGAGGGATGGCGCACAGCGGCGAGTTTCTTGTCATCGCCCTTCTGCGCGAGCGCCGCCTCGAGCCCGTCGACCCGGTCGAAATGATCCTCCAGCGGCCGCTTGTTCCGACCGGTGATCATGAGAACGTCCTGCAGGCCGGCATCGACGGCTTCCTCGATGACGTACTGGATCGCCGGCTTGTCGACGACGGGGAGCATCTCTTTGGGGGTGGCCTTCGTGGCGGGGAGGAACCGAGTTCCGAGACCGGCGACGGGGATCACGGCCTTGCGAACGGTGCGCTGCGCTTCATCACTCATGAAGTCATCTTAACGAATTCGCCGAGCCCGGTTAGTCTGAAATGCGTGGACTCACAAACTTCGAAGGCGCAGCTGCGGTCCCGCATCCGCGCCGCTCGCGCAGACCGCTCCCTCACCGAGGCGGCTCCGGGTACCGTGGCGGCTGCGGGGACCGTGGCGGCCGCTGCGTGGGACCTCATCCGAGAAACACCGGTTCGTTCCCTTCTTGCCTATGCGGCGCTGCCCGGAGAGCCGGACCTCGACCCTGCACTCGATCGATTCCTTGCCGCCGGCGGTGCCGTCTACCTGCCCGTCGTCACCAAGGTGGGCGAACCTTTGATGTTCGGCCAGGTCACTGGTTCAATGGCCAGCCTGAGACCGCAGGGCCGATGGGGAATCCGCGAACCGGCCCGGGATGGTGAGCTGCTCACCGCCGCCCAGCTGCTCTCCCCCACGATCGGCCTCGACCTCGTCTTCGTCCCCGCCCTGGGCTTCGGCGCCGATGGTGCTCGGCTGGGAAACGGAGGCGGCTTCTACGACAGGACCTTCGGCCCGCACGGGGCGGAGCCTCTCGGTTCGGCAACATCTGGTTCGGGTCCCCGCATCGTCGGGGTGTGCTTCGCCGACGAGCTCAACCTCAAGGGCCTCGCCGCAGAGGATTGGGACCTGCGCATCCCGGAGGCCGTCACCGACGATGGGACTCACATCTTCACGGCCTGATCGTCGGGAATCAGCGCCCACTCGCGCGTGTTGATATGTGGATAACCTTGTGCATATCCCGGACCGGTGCTCCGGGGAGGTTCCGACGTGCACTATAATTTTGTCGTCGAAGAAAGGTCTCGAATGCCCGTCTACTCCTACGCCTGCAAGAGCTGTGGTCACGCCTTTGATATTCATCAGGACTTCAGCGATGACTCGCTCACCGTCTGCCCGGAATGCCAGGGCCGCCTGAAGAAGGTCTTCGGCGCCGTGGGCATCAGCTTCAAGGGATCCGGCTTCTACGCCACTGACTCCCGCTCGAGCAAGTCGAGCACCGTCAGCTCCTCGAGTTCAGACTCCTCCTCGAAGGAATCCTCGAGCTCGTCGTCGAAGGAATCCTCCAGCTCGACGACTTCGTCATCGAGCAGCTCCTCGGCAGCGAGCACTCCAGCCGCCAGCTGAGCGACGCCGGTCGTCAGCGCACCTTCCCAGCCGCCAGCTGGCCGCCTCTGCCCACGAGGTGATTCGCCTCAGCCGCCAGCCGACCGTAAACTGCATCGATCCGGCTCTCGTCACTCAGACACCGATCACCTGTGGACGGCACGAACTGTCCACAGGTGAGTTCCAAACCCTTGCCGCTGGCCGCGCAGCGCCGCAGGCTCGGTGCATGGGCATCTTCCACCGCATCCGGTCCTCGTCTTCTGGCTGGTCACGGCCGTCTCGCATTCGGCCGCAGCGCATACTCGCCGCCGTGTGCCTCGCGTGCGCCTGCGCTCTTGCCGTCTGGGTGCTCACACCGAGCAGCGCAGGAACGGCGATCGTCGTCGCGAAGTCGGACCTGGCGCCCGGAACCGAGCTCAAGGCCCAGGACCTCACTCTCACTCAGTTCCCTTCCGACCTCGTCCCCGACAAGGCATTCAGGTCCGTTGAAGAGGTGAAGGGGCGGGCCACCTCGGCGGGGTTATCGAAGGGGTCACCTCTGACCTCGTCGATCGTGCTCGATCAGCAGGCGCTGCCGAAGGGCAGTCGTGATCTGCTCATGCCGATCCGGTTGGCCGATGATGCCTCGGCGGCACTGCTCCAACCGGGGCAGAAGATCCGTCTCTTCTCGTCGCTGCCCGACGGCGGGTCTGAAGTCGTCGTCGAGAAAGTGACGATCGCCCGCCTCGTCGACAAACCCGAAGGAATAGCTGCGGAGTCAGGACAACTTGTTTCCGTGATCCTCTCTGCCGATGATGCCGGGCGTGTCGCCGAATTCGCCGGACTCCCCATCAGCTTTGCGATTCTCCCTCGCTGAACCATGTCATCGCCGGGCCTTTGGCCCTGCTGATCTGCGGGGGTCGGAGACGTCTGCGTTCACCCGACCGACGCTCATCACTGCAAACCGATTACCCGGAGCATCACAGCGATTACCCGGAGCGTCAATACGATGATCAGACTCGCAGAACATTTCTGCTGACAATGAGTTACCCATGTGTACTATTGGAACGTAATTGAGCTATTCGATAACAGCATTTCAGTGAACACACACCGAAAGGGTTTCTCTAATGCTTAAGGGATTCAGAGACTTCATTCTCCAGGGGAATGTCGTCGAACTCGCAACAGCGGTCATCATCGGCGGCGCTTTCACCGCCATCGTCACCGCCTTCTCCGACAAGATCATCAACCCGCTCATCGCCGCTGTCGGTGGTGCTGAGGGACCGGCCCTGCAGATCCCGCTCAAGGAGGGCGTGCCCGAGGCAACCCTTGATATCGGTGCGGTCATCACTGCGGCCATCAACTTCCTCATCGTGGCCGCGATCGTCTACTTCATCATCATCGTGCCGATGAACAAGCTCAACGAGCTGCGCAAGCGCGGAGCTCCCGAAGAAGAAGTTCCTCCGACCACCGAGGATCTGCTCGGCGACATCCGCGAGATCCTGCGCAACCAGGTTGCCTCGCCTGCCGGGCCCGCCGAGGGTCCCGCCACCGACGGTCCGATCGATCCGAACCAGCCTCCGCGGCACTGATCACCAGCTGATCGCGAAGAAGGCCCGCTCTCATCCGAGAGCGGGCCTTCTTCATGTCTGAGACCTATCCAGCCCGCTTGAAACCTACCGACCCGTCGGAAAACTATCGGGCTATCTGCGACCGATCGGGCGCAATTGACCAACCGGATAGGGCGGGTTCGACGCCCGGACAGATCGAAGCCACTAGACGGAACAGGAGCTATGACCAGTGCGGGGGCTTCTGCGAACGGTAGTAATCCTCGCTGAAACCGCCGCCACCGGATTCGGCTTCATTGCGCAGAGTCGCTCGGTATCGGCGCTTCGCCGCTTCGATCCGGGCCCTCCGAGACTCAGCAGTTTCGGCATCGCCGTCGCCGTGTGGTGGCTCTGTCGGCTCAGTGCCGGACTCGCCGTCCCCGTGCGGTGGCTCGTCCAGTTCAGCGTCGGACCCGCCGGCCCCCGTGGCGCTGGCATCGCCCGATTCTCGGTCGCTGCCGCCCGTTCCTCGGTCGCAATCAGCATCCTCGGCGCCGGTGGGCCGGTCAGGCATCGTCGTTCTTCAACCCCGACTTCGCCGAGGTGGTCCCGTCCGTCCCGGAATCACCCGACTCCGCCTCGGCCGAAGCCGACCCGTCGGAATCAGCGGCGGTCGAATCCTCGTCGGCGGAACCCGCGTCTGCGGACTCGGCCCCAGCCGCGCTGGCGGCCTCGGCGTCGTGCGTTCCAGTTGCCTCTGCGGACGAACCTGCACTGTCGTCACCGGCGCTGTCGGTCCTCGCACCGACCGAATCAGCGTGGGCGGGCTCGTCGGCCGCCTCGGGTACCTGGTCATTGCTTGCGGTCTGCACGAGGCCGGCGGAGCGGAGCTCATCGGCACGGATCTTACCGGTGTCGAAGGTCGGCAGGATGTCGTTTTCGACGGGGCCGGCCGAGTTCGACCGTGGGATGAACACCTCAGCGCCCGTGACCTTCTTCGCCTGCGCATGGCGTTCGCGGTAACGGTCCACGGCGGCCTGCAACCGGGAATCGCCGCGGCTCGAGTTGCCCTTCTGCGCCAGCGCGGTGCGCAGCAGGTCCTTGATCTCACCGTCGCCGCGCACGACCGCATCCGACTGGATCCAGTCGATCATCTGATCGAGGCCTTCGGCGGTGTACTTGTGCATCGGCAGACCGGGCACGAGCTTCGGTCGGCTGCCGGTACGGCCGACGACCACCGAGGCGGCACGCGCCGCGTTGAGCACGGCCTGCGGACTCATCGTCTCCACGGTGGCACGCCAGGTCTCGAAGATCTTCTCGGTCTCGGTCTGCGGGTCGACGAATGCATCGGTCGACCACACTCGCATGAACTTCCAGCCTCGGCGGCTCAGCTGTTCGGGCAGCACCCGGTCCCGCTGGCGCAGGCTGCGCATCGACGCGTATTCGGGTCCGTCACCGGCGACGGCGATGATCATTCCGTGCTCGTCCTCGGTGGAGTTCGCCACGGCCAGGTCGATGCCGTTGTAGTGTTCGTGAGCGACGACGCCGAGCTGCAGCAGCCGGTCAGCGATGTCGTTGAACAGTGGATCGTAGATCTCGCCGTGCGGTCCGGGCTGGTGGACGCCGCCGGTCGCGACCTCCTCGAGCAGCTGCGGGAGCATGACCGCTCCCCCGTTGAGTTTGCTGCGGTCGAAGTCCTCGGCCTCGATGCTCGAGACCAGGGTCAGCCGCTTCCTGGCCCGCGTCATCGTGGCCGCGAGGATGCGACGACCATCCGGCCCGGACAGCGGACCGAAGTCGTGGATGACGCGACCGTGGACGGTGCGGCCATATCCGAGGGTGAAGATCACGGCATCGCGCGACATGCCCTGGACGCGTTCGGCGTCGGTGACGACGAACGGTTCCTTCGAAGAATCGTTGAAGAACGCCGCCACATACGGCAGATCCTTCATCGCCCGCGAGATCGCCGTAGCCACTCGCTGCGCATGATGCGGAGTGAGCGCGACGACGGCCAGCGACTCCCGCGACCGATTCCGCGCGTGCTTGAGCACCAGATCGACGACGCGTTTGACCTCGGCATCGGGGCTCTCGACCCGACCGGTCCCGATGTCCGTGGGGCCCCTGCCATCGGCGACATAGGAGAATTCGAGGCCGCTGCCCTCACCGGTATGCGCGGTCGGCAGCGTCGAAATCGTCGAATCGTAGAAGTGGCGATTGGCCAGGTCGATGAGCCCGACCGGGGACAGTCGGTAGGAGTTCGACAGTCGCATCCGCGGCAGGAACTCGCCGAGGCGGTCCTGCACCGAGCGGGGATGTTTCCCGTCGTCCATGCCGAAGCGATCGACCGCGATCGAGAACGGGCGCGGTCCGAGCAGGCGGGAGTCGCCGAGGGAGATGACTTGGCGGGCCCGGGTGATTCCGGGGACGACATCGGCGACCGAGAGTCGTCCGGCATCGGCGATGACGACCGCGTCGAAGAGAGGCAGAGCGGAGAAGAGTTCGGGCACCGTGTACGGGCTGCCCATCCACACCGGGGCCAGAGTCGTCAGCAGTTCGGGTGCCTGGGTGGAGATCCGCTTCGTCGAAGTGTGCTTCGACAGCAGCTCCTGTTTGATGACTCCGGCGGCGATCGGATCAGATTCGATTCCGCGCTTCCATGCCTGCGCATGGTTGAAGCGCAGTCGGGAGGCACCGGCGGCGACGAAGGCGCGGTCGTTCTCGCGGAAGCCTTCGGCGACCTGGTGGAGAGCGGCACCGTCGTGGCGGCCGATCGCGGGGTCTTCACCGGCCATGGTCTGCAGTACGGAGGCCCAGTAGGCGAGGTCGAATTCCGGGCCGACGAGTGACTCGTCGACCTTGCGTCGGCGCAGATCGGCCATGAGGTCGCCGAGGCCCTCGCCGTCGAGTTCACGCTGCAGGCGGGAGCGTTCGGGCAGGTCGGCGAGGTTCTCCGAGTCGCTGCCCATCGCTTCGGCACGTGCCTGGAGTTCCTCGATGAGCATCGATCCGAGGTCCCCGCCGTCCGGGGTCGTCTCGAGGATCGGAGCGAGCTTGGCCATATCGGCTTCGACGCTCTGGAGGATCTCGTCGGCTTCGAGGACGCCGCGCGGGATCTGCGGCCGGCCGTCGTGTCCGGCGAGGTCCGAGAGGATGACTCGCTGGGCGCGGACGTCGATGAGGGCCTCGTGGAGGTCGGCCACCTCGGCGCCGGGGCGGAGGAACTCCGCGGCCGACTTCTTCAGCCGCCGGCGCTGCATCATGCCCATCTCGACGCCGACATCGGCCCGGTATTCGGGTGTGCCGGTGGCGGCGATGAGGTCATCGAGGCGGTGGTCGTAGATGTCCGGTGCGAAGTTGTCGAGCGTCTTGCGCACGCGCAGGAGCACGCGGATGGCGCGGGACCAGTCGTCGACATTTCGGCGCGGGTTGAGTTTCGCCTTCTGCAGCACCGGTTCGGTGGCTGCGACGAGGTCGGGGATCATCCGACCGATGCGTTCGGCCACGGTGCGTGCGGCTTCGGCTTCTTCGACGGATTTGAGATCGGCTCCGAACCAGACGGTGTCTTCGACATCGAGGGTGAAAGCACCCAGTCCGGCGAGTTCACCGAGTTTTCCACGCAGGATGTACCGGCGGTCGTCACTGGCGCCGAGGATATCGTCGTCGAAGCGCACCGGGGTCTGCGGGGAGTCATCGCCGGAGGTCAGTTCGGCGAGGTGCTGCATGGTTTCGTAGACGGAGACGTCCCACGGCTTGCGCCTGCGGTGCAGGGAGGAGACGTGGTCGGCCAGGGTCGCGCGCTGTTCGTTGAGTTCGGTCAGCAGGTGGGACAGGTCCGGGCGTTCGGATTTCTCTGCCGAGGCGATGAGACCGATGAGCTGTTTGCGGATGTCTTCGGAGCCGACGCGGGTGTCGACAGCGAAGTCGGAGAGTCCGACCTCGCCGAGGCGGGCAGAGAAGTCGTCGAGCGCATCGGAGGTCTGCGCGAGGAAGAGGACGCTCTTGCCGGTGTGCGCCAGTGTGGTCGCCACGGCGACGGCAACCTGGGTGGCGCCGGTTCCGGGCGGGGTGTCGACGACGACGGAGTGACCGGACACGGCAGCGTCGACGACGGCCTGCTGGTCACCGTCGACATCGATGACGAGGAATTCCTCCTGCGGCTTCCGGTCGGGAAGCGGGGTGATCGGCTCCTGCAGCGCAGCGGGTACGACGTCCTCACCGTCGGCGTCAGCCGCGGCAGCTGTCTTCTCAGACTTGGTCGCTGATACGGCTTCGGCGTCGGTCGACGTCTTCTCGTCGTCGGTGGACGTGTCGACGGCGGAATCAGTGGCAGTGACCGGCTCTGCGACCTCGAGTGGTTCGTCGGTGATCGGCACGGTCGGCTGACCGTCGTCCACATCGGCATCGGCATCCGCTGCATCAGCGGCACCGGCAGCTGGCTCGGACGAAGGCTTCTCGGTCGCAGCCTTCTCACCGGTCTTCTCGACGCCGCTGATCCCCTCGTCGCCGCTGGTCTCCTCATCGCCGCCGGTTGCCGACTCTTCGGCGGACTCAGCGGCATCCTCGGCGGGGTCGCCTTCTGCCGTTTCCGCAGTCTTTGTCTCAGCTCCGGACTTCGCTGCGTCCGCGGAGGTCGCTTCCGGCGCTGACTTCTCGTCGCCTGCGGGTTCGGTGTCTGTGTCTTCGGATCCGGCGGCAGCAGCGACACCGGCGACTCTCTTCGCTTCGGCTCGCTTCTGCTCGGCTTCGGCCTTCTCGGCGGCGGCGATCTTCTCGTCCGGGAGGACGCCCGGCTGCGGCACGTAGGACGGACCCCCGAGGGAGGCACGCACGTCTTCGTCGCCGGCCAGCGCCCGCAGAACGGGGTGTTGGGTGGGCAGGTAGTCGGTGGAGAACGGGTTCGCAATGTTGGCGAATGTCGAAATGATCAGGCGGTGGTTGATCCGCAGGCCGGGCACGTTCTGCCCCAGATCGCGCAGACGGTCGAGAGCCGGGCCCGGGTCGAATCCGTGCGGTCCGCCGGTCGCGTCGACCCATTCGTCGACGGGCACGTCGAGGTCATATTCCTCGCGCAGATGCTGGACGAGCGCAGGGTTGATCGTGATCTCGTTGTCGAGCACGATTTCGTAGTCTTCGACGCGGGAACCGCGGGGCACCAGCGTGATGTGGCGCATGACGACGGGGGCGTTGAACTTGAACTTCGCGTCTTTTTCCGTCCACGAAGCGAACCCGAGTGCCAGGTGGGCGGTGCGGATGCCGCGTTCGTTGTCGAGCTGCTCTGCCTTCGATCGGATGGATTTTGCACGGCGACGCGCATCCGTGAGGATGTCGTGGTCGCGGATGAGGCTGGAGAGTCGGGTGGCGCGACCGGCCAGCAGCTGTGCCAGGCCGGAGGGGTGGGCGCCGGAGAGGTCGATGCTTCCGTCACGGGAGTCCCGGAAATGAAGCATGGTGTCGCGACCGCCCAGATGGGCAGCCTGCTTCTTCCACTCGGCGAAGACATCTCCGAGTTCTGGGAACTGTTCGTCTCTAACGGAATCCGACACAATTCGACCCTAACGAGAAACTGTCCATAATAGGTGCTGGCACACCGTGGAACAGTGAGGTTTCTTCTACGCTACACTGGGTGATCGTGGTTGAGGACGACCACCTGGCCCCCGTAGCTCAGGGGATAGAGCACGGCTCTCCTAAAGCCGGTGTCGGCAGTTCGAATCTGCCCGGGGGCGCCAGAACCACCTGTCCGAGTAAGATCCACTTGCGGATGTCGCCCAGACCCACCATCACCGAGGCGGCCGATCGTATCGATCGGCCGCCTCGGTGATTGTCTTCCGACCTGAAGGATCCGATCCTCGTGATCGGGATTCACGGACTCAGGCGGGGTCTAGAGACCCGGCTCCGCCGGAGGCTCATTCTGTTTGCGGCGACCGTGATCGCGGGCGACGCGGACGACCATCGTCGGGCACTGCGAGTACGGCAGCACCGACTGCGAGGTCGAACCGAGCAGGAGGCCGGCGAATCCACCGCGGCCACGCGATCCGATGACGAGGACTTCGGCGGTGTCAGAGGCTCGAACGAGCACCTCGGCGGGCTGGCCGTCGAAGAGTGTCCACGTGACGTCGAGATCAGGGAACTCCTCGGCCAGGCGCTGTTTGGCGACGACGAGTTTGTCCGCGCCCTCGTTGACGAGGCGTTCGAGGTCGGCGGTGCTCGGCAGCCACTCGGGACCGATCACCGTTGTGGTGATCACGGCGACGATGTGCAGCGGTGATCCACGGCGCACAGCCAGTCGGGCCGCCTTCCACAGCGCCGGGGATTCGGCGCCCAGAGAGTCGACGCCGACGACGACCTTCCCGTCGAAGCGCAGCCCTTCGATCGATTCGGCATTGGGGTCGTGGGTTTCGACCTCGACGCCGTCCTGTCGGATCGGCCGCGACGAGGTCGGGTGCGCGGGGCGTTCGGCCTGGTTGTCCCAGCAGGAGGGGACGACGACCGTCGGGCACGCGGAGTGCGCCGGCAGAGCGCTCGAGACCGTGCCGAGGAGACGGCCGGCGAAGCCGCCGCGCCCGCGGGACCCGACGACGGTGAGGCAGCCGGTCTTCGATTCGTCGATGAGCACACCGGCGGCGTCTCCGATCTCGATGACCGCCTCGACGGGAACACCGGCGGCCTTCACCTCGGCGGCGGCCTCCTTGAGCGTGTTCGTCACGGCCGCACGGATCGAGCTGTCGTCGATGGGCACATAGGACACGTCGATGGCGGCCGCGGCCACGCTCGGGATCGTGTAGGCGCCGACGAGGCGGATCGGACGGTCAAGGGAGCGTGCCTCTTGGATCGCCCAGGCCAGGGCGTTGCGGCTCGGCGGCGAACCGTCGATTCCGACGATGACAGCTTCGGGCTCACCGGCCGGGGCCGGGTCGGGGTTCTGTGGGCGATCCTGCTCACTCATCGCAAGCTCCTTGGGTCGAAGCGAACTTCTGTTTCGTCCACCCTAGAGCACATTGACGGTGAGAACTTCACCTATGTCACATCGTTATCCGAATTGCGCCAACATATGGACAACACGGTCCCCTATCTGGGACGATGCCCTGTTTTCAGGCGGCGCTGGAGTTGTTGTCAAGCGGCGCTGGAGTATTCGAGGAATGGTCGCCACTTCTCGACGGGCTTGTCGATCCCACGCATCCACAGCTGACCCAGGCGGGGCTCCTGCGGCAGGAAGCTGAGCTTCCATCCGATCTCGCTGAGAGTGCGATTGCCCTTGCGATTGTTGCATTCGCGGCAGCACGCGACGAGATTCTCCCAGGTGTTCGCTCCTCCGCGGGACCGTGGGACGACGTGGTCGACGGTGTACGCCGGTTTCGAGCAGTAGGCGCAGCGGTGGCCGTCTCGACGCAGGACTCCGCGACGGGAGAGCGAGACGCGACGATTGCTCGGCGGGCGCACATAGCGGGTGAGCAGGATGACGGAGGGCTGATCGAGACTCATGTGCTCGGATCTCACCGGAATGTCCTCTGCGGCCAGGACTGTCGCCTTTCCGGTCAGCACGAGCACCACGGCTCGTGTGAACGGAACGATCGACAGCGGTTCGTAACCGGCGTTCAGCACGAGAGTCTTCATATCTCGCCCCTCATCTTCTTCTCTACTGGGCCGAAACCGGCTGCCCCGGCCCCAGGGAACACAAAAGGCGCCGTGCTCATGGGCACGACGCCTGGGAAAGAGGGCACGGAGACAGATATGTACTCCGCACCAGAGACTGGAGCGGCTATTCGAATTATTCGACTATGCCCCATCTGCTTTCCTTCGCATCAGCGGTTGACACCACTTGGCGCCCACCATTTATGGAACTCAATCTTCTCCAGAGTAACGCCGCGCGCGCCCGTGACCCAATTCATACGGCTCGCGTCACGGAAACTTCGGTTTCCGTTCACCGAATCTGGTATGCGCGAGTGTGCGCCCAAAGTGTCCGGGCATACGAAAGCTCCCCGTCCGACTCGAGGACCGTCGAGTCGTACGGGGAGCAATCGGAAAGAAGATCAGAGAACGCGGATGAAGGTGACGTTGCCCATCCAGCTGTAGCTGCGCTTCGAGGTTCCCGAACTCGGCGAACCGGCATCGTACATCTGTCCGCCACCGGCGTAGATGCCGACGTGGCCGGGGTGCCAGATGAGGTCACCGGGCTTGGCTTCGGACTGCGAGACGATCTGGCCTGCGCCCTTCTGAGCACCGGAGGTGCGGGGCAGGTTCACGCCGACGTGGCTGTAGACCCACGAGGTGTAGCCGGAGCAGTCCCAGCCGCTCTGGCTGGTTCCACCCATGACGTAGGGGGTTCCGACGCCCTTCTGGGCCCAGGCGAGGACCTGCTCGGCCTTGGATCCGTCGATGGATCCCGAGTCCTTGGAGTCGGACTCGCCCGAATCGGACGATCCGCTGTTGGCGTCCTCGTCGGAGTCGCCGGAGGTGGCGGCCGAGTCGGGAGTGGAGGTTTCGGTGGGGGTCGGCTTCGGCTTGGGCTTCGGAGCAGCCTCAGCGGTGATGGCGTTGCTCTCGACACCGAAGGAATCGGACTTCTCGTCGTCCTTCTTGTCCTTCTTGCTGTTCGAGTCGTCGCCGATGGTGACGGTCTGGTTCTCGAAGTCGACCTTCTGGGTGGTCTCGGCTTCTGCGGAGACCTTGCTCTGGTCGTCGGCTCCCTGACCGGCGGCCGGCATCACTGCGGCGGTCAGCAGACCACCGCTGGCAGCGACAACCGCTGCACGACGGCCGAAGACGCCTGAGTTGGCGTTCAGAAGTTCAGTGAGTTCGGTCAGTGGAGTCTTGACCTTGGCATCGGCGGCGCGGCGGCCATGCTGCTTAGTTGCCACGTTTTCCCTCTCGTCCCTATTGGCTTCTCTCAGCCAACCGCCACTATCGGTCCTTGGTATCTCACGGCGAGCGTGGCGCTCGGATCTCGCTGTGAAGTCGTCATTGCGTGAACGACCTCCACAACTGTAACCAATCGGTGACTGATTGTCACGTTTTTGTCACAACCACCGGAGGGAAACCGTGATGTTTTCCATAAAACCCCAGGTCAGAGGCTCAAAATGGCTTGAAATATTCGTAACATTTTCTCGTTATACGACGTGACCCAGGGGTGGAAGAACCACTCCCTGGGCCAGAGATCACACTGATTTGTAACGAATCGGGGTTCAGGCCCCCGCTCTTTCGTTACCGTAGCTCGGTCGCGCCGTTATCGAGACACAGCCTTGCCGTCACCGAGACACGATCTCGTCCCGTTACCGAGACTCAGTCTCGTCGCTATCGGGCGGAGGCCTCTGGGCGTCTCAGCTTCGGTAGGCGAAGACGTGCGAGGCGGTCTCGACCGGCAGGTCGAGTACGTCCTGCGCACCGGGCACCTGCACGGTGATGTATTCGCCGTTGCGAGAGATCTCGACATCGCTACCCGGCAGGACGCCGGCGACCTGGAACTGCTGAAGCAGGTGGATATCGACCTGCAGGGGTTCGGCCAGCCAGGCGATCGTCAGCTTCTTCGCGCCGTCTCGGCCGACTGCCGTGGCGAGGTCGATGACGTCGGTGGTCTTCGAGGCTTCGCCGCCGATAACGTCGAGGCCGGGGATCGGATTGCCGTAGGGCCCGGTGGAAGTCTCCGAGAGCAGCGTCACGAGCTTGCGCTCGACCTGCTCGCTCATCACGTGCTCCCAGCGGCAGGCCTCGTCGTGGACGAGTTCCCACTCGAGTCCGACGACATCGGAGAGGAGACGCTCGGCCAGACGGTGCTTGCGCATGACGTCGGTGGCGATCCGTCGGCCTTCCGGAGTGAGCTCGAGATGGCGGTCGTTGCCGACGTGGAGCAGTCCGTCGCGCTCCATCCGGGCCACCGTCTGTGACACGGTGGGGCCGGAGTGATCCAGGCGCTCGGCGATGCGGGCACGCAAGGGCACGATCGACTGTTCCTCGAGCTCGATGATCGATTTGAGGTACATCTCGGTTGTATCAATGAGGTCGTTCACTTCTGACCAGCCACTCCACTCTTCGTCTTCAGGTCGTTTCGACCGTTTCAGGCGTTGTCACCATTTCGGGTCGTTCCGACCCTGCCCCGCCCCGCACAGGCGAACCCGTTCGCGGCCGTTGCGATCTGCCCCAATCCTATCGTGCGTTCAGCAAATCCCGTGAGTCGAGCAATCGCCCCGTCCCGGACGCGGCATCAGCCGGTGCCTGATGGCTCGGCCGGGGTGTGCATCTGCCCGCTCGGGAGGAATTCGCACCGGCCTGCTCAGCCCGCATTCGTGTAGGCCGTCTTGTGCACTGTGAAGAACTCGCGTGCCGCCCGGGCCTGTTCGCGGGGACCATAGCTCGACCCTTTCCGTCCGCCGAAGGACACGTGATAGTCCACTCCTGCCGTCGGGGCATTGACCATGACCATCCCGGCATCGGCGTAACGCTTGAAGTGGGTCGAATATTTCAGGGAGGTCGTGAAGATGCCCGCGGACAGTCCGAACTCGGTGTCGTTGGCCACGGCCAGCGCTTCGTCGTAGTCGGCGACCTCGATCACCGAGGCGACCGGACCGAACACCTCTTCGACGTTGATCGTGTCGCCCGGCTTCGTGCCCGTGACGAGTGCGGGGGCGAGGAAGTATCCGTCCGTGTCCGCATCGATGAGCTCACCGCCGGTGACCTCCCCGCCTTCGGCTCGGGCCTTGGCGATGTAGTCGAGGTCCTGGTCGAGCTGGGTCCGGGAGACCACGGGTCCGATGGCGACGCCCTCGGCGCGGGCGTCTCCGACGGTCAGGGCCGCCATCTTCTCCTTGAGCAGCGCGACGAATTCGTCGTGGACATCGGAGGTGACGATGAGGCGGGAGGACGCGGTGCAGCGCTGGCCGGTGGAGAAGAAGGCTCCGTTGATCGCCGCATCGGCGGCCGCTTCGAGGTCGGCATCGCCGAGCACGACGAGGGGGTTCTTCCCGCCCATTTCGCACTGCACCCTGATCTGGTGGGCCGCAGACGATGCGATGACGGACCGTCCGACGGCGACGGACCCGGTGAAGGTCACGGCGTCGACCTTCGCCGAGGTGGTCAGTGCGTCCCCGACCACGGAGCCCGGCCCCATGACGAGGTTGAGGACCCCATCGGGCAGTCCCGCCGCGGCGAGGATATCGACCAGCGCGTACGCACTGGCGGGGACGAGCTCGGCAGGTTTGAACACGATCGTGTTGCCGAAGGCCAGAGCCGGGGCGATCTTCCATGCCGGGATGGCGATCGGGAAGTTCCACGGGGTGATGATGCCGATGACGCCGATGGGCTCGTGCGTCATCTCGGCGATGAGTCCGGGGCGGACCGAATCGACGATCTCTCCGGTGTTGCGGATGGTCTCGCCGGCGAAGAACTTGAAGATCTGGGAGGCGCGCAGCACCTCGCCCTTGGCTTCGGCGAGCTGTTTGCCCTCTTCCCGGGCGAGCAGATCGCCGAGTTCGTCGGCGCGTTCGGCGATGAGGCTGCCGGCCTTGTCGAGGATCGCGAATCGCTGCTGTGAGCCGAGGTCCGCCCAGGCGGGGGCGGCAACGCGAGCGGCATCGATCGCCGAGGCGACCGTGGCGGCATCCGCGCGGGCGTAGCGGCCGATCACATCGGACGGGTCGGACGGGTTCGTATTCGTCGACCGGTCGTCACTGGGCACACGTGCGCCGTCGATGAGGTTGTCGAAGACGGCGTCGGGTCCGTACTGGGTGCTGAGTACTGGGGGTGTCATGGGTGCTCCTTTGCATCGTCTGCGCCCGGTTGCGGTGCGCATGTTGTGACCATCGTGCCGGGAGGCCGGCGCCCTGTGCTGATTCGTTCTGCAACACGGAAGGTCAGGGCCCTGAGGAAGAGCTTCAGGGGTAGAGGCGGACGACCTCCCAGGCCGAGGCATCGTCGAGGTCAGCCGCTTCGTGACTGCCGTCGGCGCGGCGGAAGACCCACCGGTCGTGGAACCGGTTCTGCTGGCCCTGCCAGAATTCGATCTCGAAGACGCGCACGCGGAATCCGCCCCAATGATCGGGCCGCGGCACGTCCTGCCCCTCGAGCTCGGCCGCCGCGGCATCGTATTCGGCCTGCATCTGCTCGCGGCCCGTCACCGGCTGGGACTGCTTGGACACGGTCGCCCCGATCTGCGATCCACGGGGGCGGACGGCGAAGTACGCGTCCGAGTCCTCGGGGGCGGCCACCTCGGCGAGACCGCGGATGCGGACCTGTCGTTCCATGTCCTGCCACGGGAAGTTCACGGCGATGCGGGGGTCGGCCCGCAGTTGCCGGCCCTTCGCGGAGTCGTAGTCGGTGAAGAACAGCAGTCCGCGCTCGTCGAGGCCTTTGAGCAGGACGATGCGCGAGCTCGGGCCCCATTCGTCCAGGGTCGAGACGGTCATCGCATTCGGTTCGCGGACATGGTCGGCCGCCTCGTCGTACCACTGGCGCAGCAGGCCCAGGGGTGCGGTGTCCGGGTGTTCGAAGACGGCTGAGTCATAGGACTTCCGGGTCTGCGGGAGACGATCGACGGGCTCACTCATGTCTTCACTCTACGACGCGGCACGGACACGAGTCAGCCAGGTCCCGCCTCGGTGGGGCGGCCAGGTCCCGCCTCGGTGGGGCGGCCGGGTCCCGCCTCGGTGGGGAGGTCAGGTCCCGCCTCGGTGGGGCGGCCGAGGCAGGGAATGTCGAGTCGGCACGTCCGTCACATGACGGACCGGTCCCGGGTGCCGGGCGGGCCCGCCGTAGAATGTCGAGCGTGACTGCGACGAATATTGAGATCCCGAAGAACTTCCTGCCCGCCGACGGACGCTTCGGGTCCGGCCCGGCCCGCATCCGTCCCGCCCAGATCGAGGCGCTCAACGCCAATGCGGCGAAGGTGCTCGGCACCAGCCACCGCCAGGCGCCGGTGAAGAACCTCGTCGGCCGTATCCGCTCCGGCCTGGCCGAGCTGTTCAGCCTGCCCGACGGCTACGAAGTGGTGCTCGGCAACGGCGGGTCCACCGTCTTCTGGGACGTCGCGGCCTTCGGCCTCGTCCGCGAACGGGCAGCCCACGCGACCTTCGGCGAGTTCGGACAGAAGTTCGCAAAGGCCACCGACACCGCCCCGCACCTGAAGTCCTCCCTCATCCTGGGCGCCGAACCCGGCACCGCTGCGATCCCGACTCCCGAGGCCCTGGCTGCCGCTGGTCTCGTGGACTCCCCCGCCGAGGCGGCCACCGGCGAGAACGCCGCCGACGTCTTCGCCTGGCCCCACAATGAGACCTCGACCGGTGTGGCCACTCGGATCGCACGCCCGGCCGGGATCGCCGAGGATGCCCTCGTCGTCATCGATGCCACTTCCGGCGCAGGCGGACTGGCCGTCGACATCGCCGAGACCGATGTCTACTACTTCGCCCCGCAGAAGAACATGGGCTCCGACGGCGGACTGTGGGTGGCGATCATGTCGCCGCGGGCGATCGCCCGCGCGCAGGAGATCAAGGACTCCGGACGCTGGATCCCGACCTCGCTCGACCTGGTCACCGCGATCGAGAACTCGGCGAAGGACCAGACCTACAACACCCCGGCCGTGGCGACCCTGCTCCTGCTCGCCGAACAGATCGAGTGGATCAACGGCAACGGCGGTCTGTCCTGGGCAGCCGAGCGGACCGCTGAGTCCTCCGGGCTCGTCTACGACTGGGCGGAATCCGCCGAGGCGACCCACCCCTATGTTGCAGACGCTGCGGATCGTTCGTCGGTCGTGGCCACCATCGATTTCGATGAGTCGGTGGATGCTGCTGTTGTGGCCAAGGTGCTGCGGGCCAATGGCGTCGTCGACGTCGAGCCCTACCGCAAGCTCGGTCGCAATCAGCTGCGCATCGCGACCTTCGTCTCCGTCGACCCCGACGATGTGCGGGCACTGCTTAACTGCATCGACTTCGTCATCGACGCCCTCAAGTAGCGCGGAGCCGCGGCTGGCTGCTGCGGACGCGACGCATACGCAGGTGCCGAGCGCCAGCTACCAGCGCCTCGGCCGCGCAACTCCTACACTCAGTGCCATAACGCCCCGTTGCAAAGGGGCGTTATGGCACTGAGTGTGTCGGATGCGTGGGCCGCGGTAGAAGAAGCCGCTCAGAGGACGTAGTGCCGCTACCGGTGAAGGATGCATGCGCCTCGGGCGGAACTTGGGGCATCCCTCACCCCTCGCGACAAAACACCCCACTGCAACGAGGCGATTTGGCGCTCAAGGTGACAGATGCCCCAGTAACCGTAGGAGAAGCCGCTACGGGTGCAAGTTGTCACTAATGGTGAGGAATGCTTACGCCGCCCCCTCATGTGAGGTGTGAGGGACGTACAGGCGTCTCGGCGCGAATCGTGCTCCGCACTGAGCCTCAGGCGAAGAAGTGGATGAGCACGCCGATGCCGAAGGTGATGCCGGCGAGCATGGCGAGGATGAACTCGATGCCCGCGCCGAGGCCGATCGCCTTGATCGACTCCCAGCTGGAGTTCCACGCCGTCTTTCCGTCCTTGAGGCGGGAATACTCGGCGAGATACAGACCGGCGACGAAGCCGATCGGCAGGCCCAGCACCGGAATGACGAAGAAGCCGATGACGGCGAGCACCCCGCCCAGCAGCACCGACGAGTTCGGCACCTGCATGGATTTGAGTTTGCGGCCGGTGAGCACGAGCGAGGCGCTCATCCCGGCCGCGACGAACACGGCGACGATGGCGAAGATGATCCACGTGGTCGGTCCGCCGATGATGATCGCCCAGATGAGAACCGCGATGGCGATGAGGATCGACCCGGGCAGCACCGGCACGATGATGCCCAGGCAGCCGACGAGGATCGCCAGGCCGACGAGCACCGAGGTGATGATGTCAGTTGTCACAGTCCGTCCGTTTCCCTTGCTCGACCCTCGAATCCCTCGCCGAGGCGGTCGATCGAAATTCTATGACACGAACCTCCGGACCCGCCGAGTGCCGAATCCCGCCGATTGCCGGCTTCCGCCCGACACCGCCCCAGGTCGAACTCCCACCTGCGGACGTCGACCCCGCCCGCTCGAACCCGTCAGTGTCCGCTGCCGCCGGGCGGCCTGCCCTGATAGCTCATGTGCAGCCGGATCCGCGACTTCGGATCCCGGTGGAGGCGCAGGTCCTTGGCCATGATCATCCACAGCAGGCCCACGGCGAAGGCGATGATCCCCGAGGCGGCTCCGACGACGAGCGCCATCCGCGGTCCGAAGGCGTCGGCGACCCAGCCGGCCAGCGGTGCCCCGATCGGGGTACCGCCCATGACGACGGCCGCGTAGATGGCCATGACTCGGCCGCGGTAGTTCGGCGCGGTGGTCGTCTGCACATAGGCGTTCGCCGAGGTCATCATCGTCAGCGATGCGAAGCCGACGAACATCAGCGAGGCGGCGAAGAGATAGTAGTTGGGCATCAGCGATGCCACGCCGACGGCGACACCGAATCCGCCGGCGGCGCCGAAGATGAAGCGCAGGCGGGGCTTCTCCCGCCTGGCCGAGGCGA
Organism: Brevibacterium sp. MGP-B1; assembly: GCF_057766545.1. NCBI lineage: Bacteria > Bacillati > Actinomycetota > Actinomycetes > Micrococcales > Brevibacteriaceae > Brevibacterium > Brevibacterium sp. MGP-B1. Next base: position 2,609,482 of record NZ_CM173407.1, read on the forward strand.
GCGCCCCGGTCACGGAGCCGATGGCCATGACGGAGTTGAGCAGGCCGAAGCCGCTGGCGTCCTTGCCGAACTCGATCTTCGCCATCGTCGCCGTGTAGATGTTGAAGTTGAATCCGAAGGTCGCGACGATGAACAGCACGACGAGCACGACAGTGATGTCCGGGCGCCTGCGCAGATATTTCAGTCCGCCGAGGACTCCGCCCTTGCCGCGCCGACCGGAAGGGTGCAGCTTCGACTTGTCGAGCCGGAGGAGCACCGTGAGCGTCGCGGCGAAGCCGAGTCCGCTGATGAGGAAGACGGGACCGGGGCCGATGACGGCGGTGAGCACACCTGCCACTGCCGGACCAATCATGCGGGCGCCGTTGAAGGACGCCGAGTTGAGGCTGACGGCGTTCGGCAGCAGCTTCTCACCGACGAGTTCGGAGACGAAGGCCTGCCTGGCCGGGTTGTCCAGGGTCGTGAGCATCCCGAGCGTGAACGCGAGCACGTAGACGTGCCAGAGGACGATGACGTCGGTGATGGTGAGGACGAAGAGGACGAGTCCGATGAATCCCAGCAGCGCCTGAGTGACCATGAGCAGACGCCGTTTGTCGAACTTGTCGACGAGGTTTCCCGCGAACGGGAACATGATCAGCTGCGGTCCCAGCTGCAGCGCCATGGTGAGGCCGAGCGCCGAAGCGTTGTTGTCCGTGAGCATGGTCAGGACGATCCAGTCCTGCGCCGTGCGCTGCATCCATGTCCCGGTGTTGGAGATCAGGGCACCGGCGAACCAGTGCCGGTAGTTCGGCTCCGACAGTGACCGGAACATCTGGGACATCGAGTGGTTCAGCCCTCCTGGAACTCGAGCTCGCCGGAGTAGTCGTCGACGACCGCTTCAGCAGGCTCGTTGTTCGGCCGTCTCACATCGGTCTCCGAATGCGCACCGCACCCGGATTCGAGTCCGACCACGCGACCGTCGAACGGCGACCACGCATTGGCGCAGACCCCGAACTTCTGGCGCAGCGATCCGGCGATCGGCATGAGGTAGCCGCAGCTGCCGCAGTGTCCGGCCGCGCGTGAGGCGAACTCGCTGTCGGGTCCGGCATCGGATTCCGCCCATCGGCTTGCGGCCGCGCTCAGCCCGTCGGAGGAGAGCACGCGTTCACGACCGAGACCGAATTCGAAGTTCTGGATCTGGTCGACGTTGTCCGCCGCATTGTCCTCGGTCTGCTGGAAGCCCGGCTGCAGGTTCGGGTCCTGGTCGAGCTTCGGCAGGGTGTCACGCGGGCCCAGGTCGCCGGGTTCAAGTCGTTCCTCCCACGGCACCCATTCGGGGGCGACGAGGGCATCGGGCCCGGGCAGCAGTGCGGTTTCGCAGACCGTGACCTTCTTCGCGCGCGGAGCGCGGGCGAGCACGGCCACCCACCGCCAACCGCGGTAGGTCGGGTCGGTGCACACGAAGTAGTGGGTGACGAGACGGGTCGCCTCGGCCACCGTGCCCAGGTGTTCGCCGACGACGGCAGTGCCGGCCACCTCGGTGATGGCGGTGCGGGCGATGTCGATCGCCGCGGCCAGCTGGGTGTCGAGGACGACCTTCTCCGTGCCCGATCGCGGACGACCGGTCTTCGCTGCCTTCGCCGAGGCGGTCGTGCCGGAATCCGCGGCGACCGCACTTCCAGCGGCGGTCGATTCGCCCGCAGCGGCGGGCACATCGTTGCCCGGGGCCGCCTCGGTGGTCTGTTCGGCGTCGTTCTCGGCGGGCGCGGCGGTCTGCCGGGCCAGCCAATCACTGAACAGTGATGACATCAGGACTCCAAATCGTCGGCAATCGCCCGCAGCAGGCTGGCGACCTTGTTCCCATGGGTGGGGTCCGGGTAACGGCCGTGCTGCAGTCCGTTGTTGAGGTCATCCAAAACTTTGATGACATCTTCAACCATAACTGCCATGTCCACGGCCGGACGTCGGCGGGCCTTGGCGACCTTGCCGGGAGTGGTGATCGGGCGGGCCTTGAGCACCTGCGCTCCGCGGCGGGAATCGACGACATCGTATTCGAGCCGGGTGCCCTTGGTGACTTCGACTCCCTCGGGCAGCACGGAGGAATGGAGGAAGGCCTGCGAGCCGTCCTCGGCGATGACGAAGCCGAAGCCCTTGTCGGCATCGAACCATTTCACGCGTCCGGTGGGCATGATGTCCTTTCTGTCTGTTCGTACCCGTTGAAGCGGGCTGATCGTACGGCGCCCGCAGGTGCGGGCTGTGTGTCGGTCGGCTGCGGAGTCGGATTCCGCGGCCGGGAAGCTGGTCGGGTGGTGTGGTCGCTGTGCTCGTGTGCCCTCATCGCCGTCGGTCGGACCATGCCGACTGCGGGACCGAGGGCATCGCGTCGGCGCTGTGATCCCTGGCTCTCAGCTATCCGTGGAGGTCACGTGCAGGGTGGCGGTGAGCACCTTGTCCGCGGCGGAAGATCACGGGGGCGTGCGCGATTGGGTGGTCGGCCGCCTCGGCGAGGTGGGGATCCGCACCGCCTGGATCACACTGTGCGGGTGTGGCTCATGCCCGTACCCGAACCTGCGGGGTGAGGCATGAGTGATGGTTTCAGCGGTGGCCCACCCCGGTCTGTCTGCGTCGGATGGCGGCTCGGATCATGGCCACGCAGGCGAGGATGACGGCGATGGGCACGAGGATCATGGGCAGGTAGGTCAGCAGCGGACTGGGCGTGAGTCCCATCCAGGCCTGGCCGAGGACGCCGATGAGGCCGAGCGCCCCGATGGCTGCGGCGGCAACCGCGGCGACGACGATGGTCGTGTCGACTCGAGTGGCTGACAATGCGCGTCCTTCCGTCCGATCTCTGATCCTTCTCTGCGCCTCCATTGTACCCCTCGCGATAGACTGATCTGCGATGTCAATGACCTTCAGCCAGTGGCTGTCCCACAGTGCAGATGCCGACTTCGAGTCCTTCGTCCGGACTCGACGCGACCTCCTCCAACCCGAGTCCCCGACGATGGCGGCCCTGGCCGCGGCCGCGTCCTCGCGCATCGGGGTCTCCCGCGGCATCGAAGCTCTCGATGCGCAGTCGCTCGAGGTCTTCATCGCCTTGGCCAAGGCGGCCCGGACGACGCCGGAGATCAAGATCACCGGCAATCCGCATATCGATCCCGCCCTCGCCGAGGCGGCCCTGCCCCGACTGCGCGACCTCGGCCTGGCATGGCCGGCCGGTGGGGACGGGAACTGGCGGATCCAGTCCGAGGCCATCACCCTGCTGCCGACCTCGGCGGCCGAATCCTCCCGAGCCTATCCCTGGCAGATCGATCCCTCGTCGGTCGATGCGAGCACGGCCACGATCGGCCAGCCGCTCATCCACAACAGCGAACAGGCCGCCGTGGCCGAGGTCATCTCATCCCTGCGCGGCCTCGTCGATGAGCTCGCCGCCTCCCCGATCTCCCGGCTGACCAGCGGCGGCATCTCGAAACGGGACGTCTCCCGACTCGCCCGCACCCTCGACCTGGGTCTCGAGCAGACGATCACCCTGCTGCAGGCGGCGAAATCGCTGCACCTCATCGGGGTCCTCGACGATGCGCTCGATCCGCAGTGGACGGCCGCCGACGATGCCGACTCCGCCCTCGCCGGCGATCGTGCCGAACTGTGGGCGGCGCTGGTCGGGGCGTGGCTGCGCGATCTGCTCGACGTCACGCAGCTGGCGGCGGGGGCGAGCGAGAACGAACGCCTCACGGTGCTCGCGGCTCCGAAGAAGTCCCTGTTCAAGGGCTATGGGCTGTCGGTGCCGGCGATGCCGCTGCTGCGCATCGCCGTGCTCTCCGTCCTCCATGACATCGGTCTGGGCTCGGCACGGTCGGCCGGGTGGATCCATGCCGAGGTGCTGCGTCGGCATCCGCTGCTGCCGGCGCACGAATTCGCAATGACCGAGGCCGTTCTCCACACCTGTGTGAGCTTCGGGTTGGCGACGACTCCGCTGCAGGAGCCGGATCATTTCGGTCCGAGCCGGTTCGGTCTTCGACTGGCCGCCGGGCTGGATCGGGCGATGGCCGAGCATGCCGAGCAGGACCCCTCGATCCTGCCGTTGGGTGTGTCCGTCGAGGCCCTGACAGTGCCCGGCGATGTCATCGCCGCGGTCGCCGAGGGGCTGGGGGCCGAGGTCGACACAGTGCTCATCCAGTCCGATCTCACCGCCGTGGCCACCGGCCCGATCGAACCGCGGGTCCACCGTATTCTGCGCAAGTATGCCGTCGTCGAGGCACGCGGCCAGGGCACCGTCTATCGCATCGACGCCGAGACCATCGAAGACACCATGCAGTCCGGGACCACCCCGGAGGAGGCCTTGGCCGAACTTGCAGGCATCAGTGCCGAAGAGCTGCCGTCGACCTTGGAATTCCTCGTGCAGAACACGGCCTCGAAGCTGCGCCGGGTGCGGGTGGCAGGGGCCCGGGCGGTGCTCATCGTCGACGACCCGGTCGACCTCGATGTCATCCTCTCCGATCAGGCGATGATGCCGGCCGGTCTCGAACGTCTGGCCCCGACCGTGGCGATCGCCCAGCTGGGCCCGGAGCGGACGATGCATCTGCTCGAGGCCGGGGATCACCATGCTCTGCTGCATTCGGCGGCCGGGCCGGTGCGCAAGCGCCGGGTGATCACCGAATCGGAACCCGAGGTCAGCGTGAGGCGACGTCCGCGGGTCAGCGACGGCCACCTCGGCGAATATATTCGAATCCTGCGGTCCGCACCGGCGGCGGCCGCCCAGGTGAGCACGGATGAGCCTTTAGGGCATATGGATCGGCTGCGGGAAGCGGCGGAGGCGAAGCGGCGCGTGCTCATCCGGATCGCGGATTCCCACGGCAAGGAACGGACGATCGAGATGCTGCCGGCCACCCTCAACGCCGGCCGCGTCCGCGGAGTGGTGACGACCACCGGAGCCGAGGCCTCCCTGTCCGTCGCCCGCATCGTCTCCGTAGACCCCTCCCCTTAATTGCTACCTGACGGGGGCCCAGCAACCTGGCGCCAGGTTGCTGGGCCCCCGTCAGGTAGCTCGGAGCGGGAACAATCGGGGTGATGGACGTGTTGTGTCCTCTGGTGTCATCACACTTCGGGAAGGGAAGTATTGAATGAATGGTCCGTTGATCGTGCAGTCCGATCGGACTGTGCTGCTGGAATCGGGACATCCTCTGGCCGTCGAGGCGGCCGTGGCGATCGCCCCGTTTGCGCAGCTGTCACGGACCCCGGAGTACATCCACACCTATGAGATCACTCCGCTGGGGCTGTGGAACGCTCGCGCCAGCGGCCATGATGCCGAATCCGTCGTCGATGTGCTCCTCGAATTCGCGAAGTACCCGGTCCCGCATGAGCTGCTCGTCGACATCGTCGACATCATGGACCGCTTCGGTGTGCTCACCCTCATCGACCACCCGATCCACGGCTTGACCCTGACCTCGACGGAGACGGGACTGCTCGATGAGCTCGTCGGTCAGCCCGACCTCGTCGGCAAGTTCGGCAAACGCATCGACGCCGAATCCGTCCTCGTCCACCCCTCCGAGCGCGGCGAACTCAAACACGCCCTGCTGCAGCTGGGCCACCCGGTCTCCGACCACGCCGGCTACGTCGACGGCGAAGCCCACGAGATCTCCCTGTCCGATGATGCCCACGGCGGTCAATGGCACCTGCGCGACTACCAGAAGCAGGCGATCGACCAGTCGCTGTCCGGTGAGTCCGGGGTCGTCGTTCTGCCGTGCGGTGCGGGGAAGACTATCGTCGGCGTGGCCACCATGTCTCGGGTGCAGACGACGACGCTCATCCTCGTGACGAACTCGGTCTCGGCCAAGCAGTGGAAGGACGAGATCCTGCGCCGCACCACCCTGACCGAGGACGAGGTCGGCGAATATTCGGGATCGACGAAGGAGATCCGCCCGATCACCATCGCCACCTACCAGGTGCTCACGACTCGCAGGAAGGGCTCGTATCTCCACCTCGAGCTCCTCGACGCGAAGGACTGGGGCCTGGTCATCTACGACGAGGTTCACCTGCTGCCGGCGCCGATCTTCCGGCTGACCGCAAGTCTGCAGGCTCGCCGTCGCCTCGGCCTGACCGCGACGCTGGTCCGTGAGGACGGACGCGAGGACGAGGTATTCTCCCTCATCGGCCCCAAGCAGTACGAGGTGCCGTGGAAGGAGCTCGAACGGCTCGGCTATATCGCCTCGGCGGCCTGTCATGAGGTCCGCGTCCGGCTCGACGGCGGAACCCGAACCGCGTATGCCCGCGCCGACGGGGAGGACCGGTACCGGTTGGCCGCGACATCGGATGCGAAGCTGCCGATCGTCTCCGAGCTCGTCGCCGATCATCCGGATGCCCAAATCCTCGTCATCGGTCAGTACCTCGACCAGCTCGAGGAGATCGGAGCCGAACTCGGTGCGCCCGTGCTCACCGGGCAGACCCCGGAATCGGTGCGCCAGGAGCTCTTCCGCGAGTTCCGGTCCGGGGAGATTCCGGTGCTCGTCGTCTCGAAGGTCGCGAATTTCTCAGTGGATCTGCCGGCCGCCTCGGTGGCGATCCAGGTCTCCGGAGCGTTCGGGTCCCGGCAGGAGGAGGCTCAGCGCCTCGGGCGGATCCTACGTCCGAAGGAAGACAAGGGTTCGGCCACGTTCTACACGGTCGTCGCCGCCGATACCGTCGATGAGCACTTCGCCGCTCAGCGCCGTCGGTTCCTCACCGAGCAGGGCTACAGCTACAGCATCGAAGTCCGCTGACTCTCCCCTCAATTGCTACCTGACGGGGGCCCAGCAACCTGGCGCTAGGTTGCTGGGCCCCCGTCAGGTAGTTCGGGGAGACTCACCTGCGGTCGCGAACCACACGCCCTTCGTTCCAGACTGGTGTTGTCGACTCATAGACTTCGCCGGCGGCCCCGAAGACGAGGAACCTGTCGAAGTCACGAGCGAACCAGCGGTCGTGAGTGACCGCCAGTACCGTCCCATCAAACGATTGCAGCGCAGTCTGCAATGCCTCAGCGGAGACGAGGTCGAGGTTGTCGGTGGGTTCGTCGAGCAGCAGAAGGGTTGCGCCCGCGAGCTCGAGCAGCAGGATCTGAAAGCGCGCCTGCTGTCCGCCCGAAAGCGAATCGAAGGACTGTTCTGCAGCTCCGGCCAGCTCGTAGCGGGCAAGTGCCCGCGAAGCCGGTTCTCGCGGCAGGCCTGCTCGATGTTCGTCCCCGTGGTGGAGGATGTCGAGCAGGGTCCGCCCGCGCAAGTCCGGGCGGCCGTGCGTCTGCGCGAACCAGCCGGGACGCACGCGGGCTCCGAGTCGCACTGTTCCGTCGTGGGCGACGGGTGCGATGTCGATGTCAGAGACCGGGCGGTGCTCGGGTTCGGGGTCGCTGCCGCCGGCTGCGAGCAGCCTCAGGAAGTGCGACTTTCCTGACCCGTTCGATCCGAGTACGGCGATCCGATCCCCGTAATGGACTTCGAGGTCGAACGGCAGCATGAGGTCGGTGAGTTCGAGCGCATCGGCGACGATCGCGATCTTGCCCGTGCGTCCGCCGCGCAGACGCATTCCGAGGTTCTGTTCACGCGGAATGGCTTCGGGCGGGCCGGCGGTCTCGAAGCGCTCGAGACGAGTCTGCGCGGCTCGGTACCGCGAGGTCATGTCCGAGTTGTAGGCGGCCTTCTGCTTGTACATCTGCACCAGCGACCGCAGCTTCGCGTGTTCCTCGTCCCATCGCCGGCGCAGCTCCTCGAGCCGTTCGAACCGGTCCGACCGGGCTGCGTGGTAGGTGCCGAATCCGCCCGGGTGCACCCACGCGGTGTTGCCCGCCGCAGAGAGCTCGACGGTGATGATCTGCGTGGCCGCCTGAGCGAGCAGCTCACGATCGTGGGACACGAAGAGGACGCTCTTGTCCGTGTCCTTGAGCTCGGCTTCGAGCCATCGCTTTCCCGGGACATCGAGGTAGTTGTCGGGCTCGTCGAGGATGAGGATGTCATCGGGTCCGCGCAGGAGCGCTTCGAGCACGAGCTTCTTCTGCTCCCCTCCCGACAGGGTGGTGATCTGACGGTCCCGGCAGCGGTCGTACGACATTCCCAGCGCCGAGGTGGTGCAGGTGTCCCACAGCACCTCGGCATCGTATCCGCCCACGTCCGACCAATCGTTGATCGCCGTGGCGTAGTCCATCTGCACGGCCGTCGACTCGCTCTCGGGTCCGAGCAGCTTCTCTTCGGCCCGACGCAGATTCGCCGCCGCACGACGGATCGGCTTCGGAGCCAGTTCCTCGAGCGCCTCGGCGATGGTATCGGCGGAGATGAACTGACGCATCAATCCGATGCTGCCGGTATGCGAAACGGCTCCCTCATCAGGGACGAGCTCACCGGTGAGGATCCTCAGCAGAGTGGTCTTGCCGGCACCGTTGGCACCGATGAGCGCGGACTTGGCCCCGTCCCCGACGCGAAACGACACCGATCCGAGCAGAGGCCTGCCGTCGGCGAGGGTGTAGGAGACATCGTTGATCTCGATATGGCCCATGTGGTCAACCTATCAACATCTCTTGCGATCGCAGATGTCTTCGAGCTACCTGACGGGGGCCCAGCAACCTGGCGCCAGGTTGCTGGGCCGCCGTCGGGTAGCAATTACGTAGTGATGAGGGAGGGTTCGGACTTGGCGACGACCTCGCGGCGGGCGACGCGGCGGGCCAGGCGGGACTCGCCCCACTTGATGAAGCCGACGCCGCCGAGGATGAAGACTCCGCCGAAGAGCTGGATCGGGGCGGGCATCTCGAAGAGGACCAGCCAGGCGACGATGACGGAGAACGGGACCTCGACGAGATTGACGAACGATCCGACCGTCGCCCCGACATAGCGCAGACCGAGGATCCCGGTGATGTAGGCGCCGACCGTGAACACGACGATCATCGCCATCGGCACGACCCACGACATCGACACCCCGCCGAAGTCGACGTCCGCCGTCACCGCGTTCCACGGCATGACGCCGGCGAGCACGATGGCCGACATCGCCAGCGCCCCGATGCCCATGCCCAGACCGGTCAGCGCGACCGGTGGGATCGTGATCGTGTCCTTCGCTGAGACAAGGAAGTAGCTGGCCAGGCAGACCGCGGCAGCCATCGCCATGACCACGCCGAAGATGCTGATCGACGATCCGCGCAGGTTGAGCACGAGCAGGAGCCCGATCATCGAGACGACGACCCCGATGAATGTCACGGTCGCCGGCCGGGTCCGCGTTCGCGCCCAAATCCAGAAGACGATGAGCATCGGCGCGGTCATCTCCAGCAGCAGCGCCACAGCCACGGTGAGGTGTTCGACGGCGACGAAGTAGAACCCCTGGACGCCGGCCATCGAGACCAGACCGTAGATGACGACGGTGCGCCAGTGCGTGAGCACTTCGCCCCAGCGTCCGCGCAGGGCGATGAGGGTGGGGATGAGCAGCAGGACCGCGGAGCCGGCCAAGCGGATGAGCACAACCGCGCCCGGCGTCCACCCGATCGCGTACATCGTCTTCGCGATCGGCCCCGACACCGCGAAGAAGAACGCGGAGGCAAGAGTGAGCAGGAACCCTGCGATGACGGTGCGATTCATTCCTGACCTCCTGATGTGGTGAAACGTTGAGTGGCGTACGAGGACAGACGTCCCCCGAGGTGGTGGTGCGGTGTTGAGTTGACAGTGCGACGCTGAGCGGATGGCTCGGTGGCGGATCATCCCCTCGCCGAGGCGGCCCGACGGCTGCTGGTTTCAGTATCGACCCTGAATCTGAAATGGGTCAAGTGCATTTTGGTCCTTACATCCTGTGGCAGAATGTTATTCACCATGGCTTTCATCTACGACATTCGCGCGAACCTCACGATGCTCGTCGACCTCCTCAACACCTCCGGCGACATCACGGACGGCGGTGACGAACTGACGACAACCGCGAAACTCCGCGAATTCGCGGCCCGGCACGACTTCTCCGGACCATTGACCGCCACCAGAAGCGACGTCGACGAGACATTGGAACTGCGACGCAGATTCGCCGCAGCACTGGATGCGAGCATCGACGCCGAGACCGACGACGAGGTCGAAGCGGGGACGATCGCGGTCGTCGATGAGATCAATCTCACACTGAGTGACTCGGGGTCAGTGCCGCAATTGGTCAAACACGACCACTGGGACTGGCACCTGCACGCGACCGGCACTCAGGCCAGCCTGGCCGACCGAGTGGCCGCCGATGTCGCTCTGGTCCTCATCGACCTCATCCGCTCCGGCGATCTCGACCGGCTCGGGCGCTGCGCCGCCGAGGACTGCCGTGCCTACCTCGCCGACTTCAGCCGCAATCGCTCGAAGCGCTTCTGCGATACCGGCAGCTGCGCCACCCGCACACACGTCGCGGCCTTCCGCGCCCGCCACTCCGACGCCGACTCCCACAACTGACCCGAGGAGCCGCCCATGTCGCTTCAGCCCTTGCGCATCACCGCCGGACGCAAGCTCGCCGCCGGCCTTGCAGGCATCATCACCGTGTCGGCCACACTGGCGTCGGGCTTCGCCATCGTGCTGCTCGCCTTCCTCCCCACCGGCGTCGGCGGAGAGCTGACCGAGAAGCCTTTCTTCCTCGCCCTTGCCACCATCATGGCCATCTTCTCCGTCGCCTTCAGCCACGCACTCATGCGCGCCGCTCTCGGTCGCATCCGCACCGGCGGCGGTCTCACTCGCTTCTTCCGGTATCAGCTGGCAGCACTCGGGTGCGGCGGCGGACTCGGCCTCGGCTTCGTCCCCGCCGCGACCGACGCCGCGCCGGCCTGGTGGGTCGTGTCCATTGCCACCGGCGCCGGACTCACCGCCGTCTCCCTGCTCGCATTCCGTAAGGCCCGGTATCCGATTCTCGACCGCCCTCCCTCCCCCAATGCAGCCTTGGCCGAAGGCAGCGTCATCGATTACTGGCCCGGCTCCTCGGCAAGAGCACCGAGCCTGACCGTTGTTCACTTCGTCGACAACCGGGGCCGGGACCGCTGGGCCCGTCACCTCGTCCAGCAGGACCCTTCACTACGAGGCACTGTCGGCCAGGTGATCTATGACCGCCACCGCCCTGAGCGGGTTCGGCGCTTCGCCGTCACCCGGCAGCTCTTCGACCTCCGCCCACCGCGTGAGATCCGAGAGAATCCGACGTCCCGGTCGGGCACCGTCTTCCCGATGCCACCTGACCCTCGCCCGCCGCGCCCACGCTGAGCCGAACACCCATACTCAGCTGAACGCGCCCTCGCACACCCACCTCGGCGGGCAAATCTGAAAACAAACTGGGCGCGGCCACATTTTTCACTGAAATCGAGCCTTCGTTCCTGAGAACGAATACCCGATCCAGGACCCAAAAGGACTTTCCTGCGAGTTTTCAAGTGACGCATGTCACATTCGTATTCAGCTGACCTCCAGCCCACTCCCAGAAATGGGTCTCAGACTGGATTCATGACTACAGCACAGAACGACACCGACATCGAAGCCACCCTGCTCGTTGTCGATGATGAACCCAATATCCGCGAACTCCTGTCCACCAGTCTCCGCTTCGCCGGCTTCGACGTCGTCTCCGCCGCCAACGGCGCCGAGGCGCTGCGACTCGCCGAGCAGACCGACGTCGATCTCCTCGTCCTCGACGTCATGCTCCCGGACATGGACGGCTTCACCGTCACCCGCCGTCTGCGCCAGATCGGTATGAACGCCCCCGTCGTGTTCCTCACCGCCCGTGACGACACCTCGGATAAGATCACCGGTCTGACCGTCGGCGGTGACGACTATGTGACGAAGCCCTTCAGCCTCGAAGAGGTCGTCGCCCGCATCCGCGCCGTCCTCCGCCGCACCCGCAATCTCGAGGACGAAGAAAACGCCGTCATCGTGGCTGGCGACCTCGAACTCGACGACGATACCCATGAGGTCCGCCGCTCCGGCATCCTCATCGACCTCTCCCCCACCGAGTTCAAGCTGCTGCGCTACCTCATGCTCAACACGAACCGCGTCCTGTCGAAGTCGCAGATCCTCGACCACGTGTGGGAATACGACTTCGGCGGCGATACCGGAATCGTCGAGTCCTATATCTCCTACCTGCGCCGCAAGATCGACGTCACTCCGGAGACGGATGCCGCCGGCCACCCCGTCGAGATGGAGTGGACACCGATGATTCAGACCAAGCGCGGGGTCGGCTACATGCTGCGCACACCGGAATCCAAGTAGTCGTCCATGCAAGGACGATAGATTACATACGTGGCAATAGAATCCCGTCCCTCCCGTCCCGGCTTCTGGGAAGAATGGTCTCTGACCACCAAGCTGCTGGCCATCATGATGCTGCTCATGCTGCTCGTCCTCACGGGGACGAGCGCTTGGGTGTTGGAGAACCTGCGCGACAGCCTCGTCCAGCGCACCGATGAACGACTCATCAGCGCCTCCGAGACCCTGGCGAAGCAGGCCTACCAAGATGTGTTCCAGAAGGCCGAACTCCAGTCCGGGGACGACGACGCCGAGGATGCGCCGTCGTCGACGACGATCGATTCGAATTCCTGGGATCAGCTCAAGAGCCTCCTGCCGGGAGGCTTCTACGTGCAGTTCTACAACACGGACGGGGATCCGATCCGCGACCCCGTCGCCCCGGAGCCGCAGAACCATCCGATCCTGCCGAAGATCAATGAGAAGGAAGTCTATTCCCGCGCCGGCGAGCCCTTCACCGTCGCCGGAACGAGCTCGCAGTGGCGAGCGCGTGCGATGAAGGTGAAGAACACCGACGTGCTCGTGTCCATCGCGGTGCCTTTCGACCGGGAAGTCGACAACATCAACGAGCGGGCCCGGAACACGATGATCGGCATCGGCCTGTTGGCCCTGGCGATGGTCGCAGGAGTCGGCTATTGGGCGATCAACAACACGTTCCGGCCGCTGCGCGATATCGAGAAGACCGCCTCGCGCATCGCCGCCGGAGACCTGTCCCAACGTGTGCCCAGCTATCCGCGCAACACCGAGCTCGGGCGGCTGTCGGCGGCACTGAATACGATGCTCGGACGCATCGAGGACTCCTTCGACGGGCAGACCCGCTCGGAGAAGCGCATCCGCCAGTTCGTCTCCGACGCCTCGCACGAGCTGCGCACGCCCCTGGTCACGATCCGCGGTTATGCGGAGCTGTACCGCCAGGGTGCGATCACGAAGTCCGAGGACGTCGCCAATGCGATGGAGCGGATGGAGTCCGAGGCCAAGCGCATGGGCGTCCTCGTCGACGATCTCGTCGTCCTGGCCAGGCTCGACGAGCAGCGTGCCGCCGAGATCGGTCCGGTCGATCTGCACAAGGTCGTCCGCGATGCCGCCGCCGATGCCGCGGCACAGGCCCCGGACCGCGATATCAGCTTCATCGGACTCGATGGTGAGGACGCCCAACCCGTGCCGATGATCCGCGGCTCCGAATCGAAGATCCGCCAGGTCATCGTCAACCTCGCCGGCAACGCCGTACGCCACACCCCCGAGCATGCGGCGATCGAATTCGCCGTCGGCGTCGTCGGTCTCCCCGATTCCGTCGACCCCGATTCCGCAGACACCGGCGAGATCCGTGAGGGCGGCGCCCGCGGCCAGAACGGTCGCAATGGTGCGAAGAACGGGGCGAAGGACAAACCCCGTGAGCGCGGGTTCGTCACCGGCGGGGTCCGCATCTTCCGCCGAGGCGACTCTGCCGGACACGACCAAGCCGACACCCAGCCGACTCCCCGGACCGCTGCACAGTCCCCGACCAAGCCCGACCGTCAGGTGGGTCCCGAGAGTCCCCCCGCGAATGCGGAGCAGGGAGAGGGGCAGCACAACGGGCAGCTCAGGACACCGTCCGGATCGCAGTCGGCGCAACCCACCGGTGCTCAGAATTCCGGACCGCAGAATGGGGCAGCGGCCGAATCCCAGACTGCGTCGCAGTCCGAATCATCAGCCGGGCCCCAGTCGGGACCTCAGTCCAAGGCTCCCGAGCCGGCGAACATCGTCCCCGATGTCACGGCGGCCGGATCGATCACGGTCGATGAGTCACTGCGAGGATTCCCCAACGGCAGGGTCCGCTTCGAGGTCAGGGACCACGGCGACGGAATCGACCCCGAGGTGGTTCCGCGCATCTTCGAGCGCTTCTACCGCCTCGACGTGTCCCGGACGAGGGACACCGGCGGATCCGGGCTCGGGCTGTCGATCGTCAAGGCGATCGTGGAGAACCACCATGGCGCGATCTCCGTCCACGAAACTCCGGGCGGCGGTGCGACGTTCCGCATCGACCTGCCCATCTCCGACAACGGCGAAACCACTGCGGACACGCGAAAGGATGAGCGATGAACGAGAACACCGACCCTCAGAATCCGGATGAGGTGTCCCGCAGCTCCCGATCGGATGATCAGACACCGCCTCCGTCGGGGAATCAGGGCAGCGGTTCCGCCGCCGGGGGACGTCGCAGCCCATCGGCTGGTGGCTACCGCGGGTCAGGAGCCGAGGTTCCGCGCACCTTCCCGTCCCAACCCAACGGCCCTGCACGCGTCAGTCCACCGGTCGCACCGCCCGAGAGACGCCCCGACGTTCCGTCGACTCAGGCACAGAACCCTGTGGACGGTTCCCCTCACCGAGGCGGCTCTCCCTCCCAGCAGCCGTCGCCGTATCAGCCGAACGGGCAGCAGCACTCTTCGTACCAGCCAGGCAGCCAACAGCAGGGCGGCCAGCAGGGACACCAGAGCGCCCACGGCAACTACGGCAGCCAATCGCAGCCGGATCGGCAGAACGTCCAGCCGAATCAGGCTCAGCACCAATCTCCATACGGGCAGCCCCAGCAGAATGGTCCGCAGTCGTATCCGGGGCAGAACAACGCCGGACAGAACAGCACCGGCTCGACCGCTGACGGAACCGGTCCCTCGGCAGGAGCCGGCGCAGCAGCAGGAGCCGGAGCGGCAGCTGCTGGCGCTGGTGCTGGTGCTGGTGCTGGTGCCTATCACGCCGGTGCGAACTCACAGCAGACAGGTTCCGCCGGCTATCCAGCCGCTCCTGGCAACCCGAACGGCCCCGGCAACCCGAACGATCCCCAGAACCCGCACGGTCCCGGGTACCTGAACGCTCCGGGCCAACAGCCTGGTTCCGGTCAGCAGGTCGCTTCGAACCAACAGAACGCTCCCGGCCAGCCGACCGGCTCCAACGCCTATTCGGCGGCACCCGGCTCTGTCCCCTATTCCTCGGAATTCTCAGCCGTCGGTTCCCAGCCCGGGTCCGGTGGACCGGGAAATCCCAACGGCCCCGATGGTCCGGTCGGGCCGGACGGGTTCGGTCCGTACGGAGCTCAGCAGCCGCCTCGGCGAGAGAAGAAAGGACCCGGTTGGGGTGCGACGATCGCGATCGGCCTGGTGGCCGCGCTCCTCGGTGGGGCTCTCGCGTTCGGCGGAAACTATGCGCTTTCGGCGCTGCAGCAGGACGAACCGCGCAAGGTCGCCGAGGAGACGATCGAAACCCCCGATTGGACGCAGGTCGCAGAGAAGACCTCGGACAGTGTGATGTCGATCCAGGTCGGCACTCGAGGCCAGGTCCAGGGACTCGGCTCGGGTGCGCTGTATGACGATCAGGGCCACGTCATCACGAACAACCACGTCGTCGCGCCGGCGGACACCCCCGACGGCGAGATCGCCGTGACCATGAAGAACGGTGAGACGACGGAGGCGAAGATCGTCGGCCGCGATCCCTCGACCGATATTGCCGTCATCAAGCTCGAGCAGGTGCCCGACGGAGTGAAACCTCTGGTCATCGGCGATTCGAAGAAGCTGACCGTGGGCGATCCGGTGATGGCCCTGGGCAACCCGCTCGGACTGGCCAACACCGTGACCACCGGCATCGTCTCCGCGCTCGACCGTCCGGTGTCGACGGAGAACATCGGCGACGATGCCTCCTCGCAGGAGAAGGAGATGACGATCACGAACGCCATCCAGACGGATGCGGCGATCAACCCCGGCAACTCGGGTGGACCGCTGGTCAATGGTGATGGCCAGTTCATCGGTGTGAACTCGGCGGCCGCATCGCTGAGCCAGGGCGAGGGAGGTCAGTCCGGGTCGATCGGCATCGGATTCGCGATCCCCGCGAACCAGGCTGTGATGATCGCCGATCAGCTCATCTCCTCCGGCAAGGCCCAGCATCCGTTCCTCGGTATCACTCTCACCGACGGGCACATCAACAGCGGCGGGATCAGCCGAGGCAGCGCCAAGGTGCAGTCCGTGGCCGGCGGATCCCCCGCGGCCAAGGCCGGAGTCAAGGACGGAGACGACATCGTCGAGGTGGCCGGAACCAAGGTGAACAACGCCATCGCCCTGCGTGCCCTCGTCCGTGCTCAGCCGGTGAACACCCCGGTCGAGGTCACCGTGATCCGCGGCGGGAAGGAACAGAAGCTCGACGTCACGCTCGTGCTGCAGTAGGCACGTCGCCGAGGCGGTCCGCCGGCTCAGCGGTCAGCCGCCCTAACTTCCACCACTCAAGCGTCCGCGCTTGGGGATCCCGTCGTGACTCAGCCACCTGGAGGGTGTGGACAGCCGAACGCTGTCCACACCCACTTTCCGTGCTCTTCCTCCCTTCGGCCACAGTCGCCGACACTGATGTCGTCTCGCCCGACCGCGGCGGAACGTCTCTGACCAAGAGGAGTGATGATGAGTTTCGAAGTCGACGCCGAACGCGTCCAGTCCGCTGCCACAGCCGCCGCGAACACCTCCCGCAATCTCGTGTCCGAATCCGACACGATGATGCGCAATCTGCTTGCCCTCCAGGAATGCTGGCGCGGCAGTGCGGCCCAGAATTTCCAAGCCGTGGTCAACCAGTGGGAGCGTGCGCAGAAGCAGCTCATGGAATCGCTCGACTCAGTCCACGGAGCGCTCCACACCGCGGCCCGGCAGTACTCCGAAGTCGAGGCGGCGAACTCGCGTCTCTTCGCCCCCTGAGCCGATCGGATTCCACACTCACGATCGAGCTTGCGCTCGTGACGGGCAGTTCCCTTTCCGCCTCGTCGAGTCCCTGCTCGGTCGGGCGTCCCGACCGGATCTGCTCGCGCTGCACGCCCTGTCGAGTCCCGTTCGCCGAGCGTCACAGACCCCCGCCGCGGGCACCCGAGATTCCGCGGCCGGGATCTGTTCGTTCTCGTAGTCGGCGTCTGGCAAACTATCAGCCTTTCTCAGTAGACTTGAGAGCGATAGTTCGCGGCGGTGTTGGCCAAGAATCTCCGGACCGGAGTGGATCGGGTTGGCAGCGTCGGGTCAAACCAATGCAGGAGTCGACTACGGATGAGTATCTTCCAACGGATCGCGACGATCTTCGGTGCCAAGGCCAACAAAGCTCTGGACAAGGCCGAAAACCCCAACGAAACCCTTGACTATTCGTACCAGAAGCAGCTGGAGCTGCTGCAGAAGGTCCGTCGTGGTGTTGCCGATGTCGCCACCAGCCGCAAGCGCCTCGAGCTGCAGATCAACCAGCTCGAACAGCAGCAGAACAAGCTCTCCGGTCAGGCCGAGAAAGCCATGCAGATCGGTCGCGAAGACCTCGCTCGCGAGGCACTGACCCGCAAGTCGGGGCTGACCCAGCAGATCACCGACCTGCAGACCCAGCACGAAGGACTGCAGGGTGAGGAGCAGAAGCTCACTCTCGCCTCGCAGCGTCTCCAGGCCAAGGTCGACGCCTTCCGCACGAAGAAGGAGACGCTGAAGGCCACGTACAACGCTGCCGACGCACAGACCAAGATCGGCGAGGCGTTCTCGGGCATCTCGGAAGAGCTCGGTGACGTCGGACTCGCCGTCCAGCGCGCCGAAGACAAGACCGCGTCGCTGCAGGCGCGGGCCGGTGCCGTCGATGAGCTCCTCGCTTCAGGTGCCCTCGACGACGTCACGGGAACCCAGAAGGACGACATCACTGCCCAGCTCGACTCCCTCTCCAGCGAGAACGACGTCGAGATGGAACTCCAGCGGATGCGTGACTCCCTGCCTGCCGGGTCCGAGAAGCAGGACCAGAAGTCGCTCGAAGGTGAGGATCAGCAATGATCATCCGCATCATGGGCGAAGGACAGTTCGACGTCGAGAACGTCGACCAGGACCTGCTCCAGAAGTACGACAACCAGGTCGAAGATGCCGTCAACGCCGGCAACGAGGAAGCCGCCCGCACCGCGCTGAGCGCCCTCCACGACTACGTCACGGCCAACGGGCAGCCCGTCGCCGATGACTACCTCGGATCCTCCGATGTCGTCATCCCCTTCGTCGACGCCACCTTGGCCGAGATCGCCGAACTGCTCACCGGCGAGGGTTTCATCCCGGACCCGGCCTGAAACCACAGAGCACCGAAATGCACCCGGCCCATTGTCTTCGACAGTGGGCCGGTTCTGCCACTGCCAGAGAGGAACCCCGATGAAGAATCGCTTCGTCAAAGACAACGGACTGACCATGCGGATGGGATGGACGATCTTCCTCAACGGCCTCATCTATGTCGTCCTCATCCTCGCGATCTGGTGGATCTTCGGACAGAACATTCCCGGAGTCATCATCGCCGTCCTCATCAGCGCCGGCGCGTTCTTCTTCCAGTGGTACTTCTCCGACAAGATCGCCATGCGTGCCATGGGCGGACGGGAGGTCTCCCCCGAGGAGGCTCCGGAGCTGCATACGATCGTCGACCGACTCTGCCAGCTGGCCGATTCGACGAAACCCCGCGTGGCGGTCTCGAACTCTCCGATCCCCAATGCCTTCGCCACCGGCCGCTCCCCCGAGCGCTCGGTGGTGTGCGTGACCCGTGGTCTGCTCGAGAAGCTCGACCGTGATGAGGTCGAGGTCGTGCTCGCCCATGAGCTCTCACACGTCGCCCACCGCGATGTCACGGTGATGACCGTTGCCGGAGTCACCGGTGTCGTCGCCGCACTGATGATGCGCGCCGGTTACTACATGAGCTTCGGACGGTCGAACAACAATAACAACGGCATCCCGATCCAGCTGCTCTTCATCCTCGTCGGAGCAGTCGTCTACGGGCTCTCGTTCGTCCTCATCCGCGCCCTCTCCCGGTATCGCGAGTTGGCCGCCGACCGCGCCGCAGCCATCCTCACCGGTGCACCGTCCACACTGGCGTCGGCACTGACGAAGCTCAGCGGAGATATGGCCAAGATCCCGGAGAAGGACCTGCGGTCGTCCGCCTCGGCGAACCACCTCGCGCTCATCCCCGCCATCAGCGGGAAGGCCGCCTTCGGCCAGCTCTTCTCCACTCACCCCTCACTCGAGAAGCGACTGGAGCAGCTGGCCCAGATCTCCGCCCAGCTCTCCCGCCCCGAGTGAGCGCCCACCGCACCTTTTGAACTGCGCACCACCGACATAGGAGCTCCATGGGATTCTTCGACGCACTGCTCGGCCGGTCCAAACCGAAACGGGCCAACCTCGACGACCTCTTCGCCCTGCCGCCGGCGGCACTGACTCTGCAGGCCGCGACCGGCTTCACCCCCACCGGTGTCGGGGCCGTCGCCTTCCGTCAGGTCGAGGGAGCCGCGTTCCAATCCGCCGAGTCCGAAAGCGTCGCCCTCATCGGCTCCGACCCGGCCGCCTCGGTGAGGCAGGAGAACGACGGCTTCGGGTTCACGTGGCAGGTCGTGGCCGATGAGAACGCCGAGGTGGTCAACCTCGTCACGAACATCCACGCCGTGAACTCGGCGCTGGTCAATCAGGGCTTCGACACGATGCTGCTGTGCACAACCGTGTACTTCGTCCATCCCGATGGGCGTCGGATGGCGCTGGTCTACCAGTACAAGCGCGGAACCTTCTATCCGTT
The DNA here is from genome assembly GCF_057766545.1 of Brevibacterium sp. MGP-B1. Taxonomy (NCBI): domain Bacteria; kingdom Bacillati; phylum Actinomycetota; class Actinomycetes; order Micrococcales; family Brevibacteriaceae; genus Brevibacterium; species Brevibacterium sp. MGP-B1. The sequence goes on from NZ_CM173407.1 coordinate 2,629,230, forward strand.
CGTGCAGTTGGGACCGAAGCAGCGGGACAATCCCCTGGAGATCCAGGTCAAAGGCATCCTCTCGAACGAGCTGCCGTTCGAAGAGGACACGTCGAACTGGTCGGCGCTGTGGGACGCCCCGGGCATGAAAGACACCCCGGGAGCTCCTGAACTGCAGTAGGCAGTTCAGCCGGAATAGAAAGCAGTTCAGTCCGAACAGACTGATGGAGGGCGTCCCCGCAGGGACGCCCTCCACTCATAACTGAAGCTGTCAGCCTTCTTCAGCAGCCACCTCGATGACTTCGCCGAGAGCTTCGATGCGGTCGCCGGGTCGGATCGTGGCACCGCGGCGGGTCTCGACCTCGCCGTTGACGCTGACCTCACCGTCGGCGATCATGTCCTTGGCCATGGCACCGTGTTCGGCGATTCCGTGGAGCTTGAGCAGCTGACCGAGCCTGATCGACTCGCCGCGGATCTCGATCGTGTCCATCAGAATATGTCTCCGAATCCGTCGAACAGGCCGCCGCCGTCACCGCCGTCGCCTCCGAAGAAGCCGCCGCCGTCACCGCCGCCCATGTCTCCGCCCATATCGCCACCGGCGTCGCCCATGTCGCCGCCGTATGCGCCGTCCCAGCCGCCGCCCATTCCGCCGAACATCATGGCACCCATGAGGACGCCGGGCAGCAGGCCGGAGCCGGCGTAGGAATTGAAGTAGCCGCGGTTGTATTCGGCGTAGGCCGGCCCGGCCTCCCAGTAAGCGCGACGGGTGTGTCCGTCACCGGTGACGACCTTGCGCACCAGCGGATCGGCGCCGACAGCGACGCGTTCGGCGTCGGCGGCGCACACGGGCACGGGGCGCAGCTGGCCGCCGGCCGGTGCCCAATCGATGTCTTCGACCGAGGGACCGTGCTGCGGGTTGAAGAAGCAGGGCGGACGGCGCACCGGCAGGGGTTTGCCTTCGACCCGGGCGCGAACGCATTTTGCGGCATAGCGGCCGTCTTCGAGCGCCTCGGTGACGTGGCGGATGTCAGTGGGTTCGGAGACCTTCTCGAGTGTCTCCTTGGCGACATCGTACGAGTCGAGCGCCTGCTTGTAGTCCTGCGCTCCGCCGGTGTCGAGGTCGACGCCAGCGGTGATGACGTCGAGTTCGGCGACTTCCTCACCGAATGCGGTGACGTCCTCTTCAGCGGTCTTCTTCACCTGCTGAAGTTCAGCGGCGTGCAATTCCCGCTGCCGCTTCTTCTCCTTGCGGTGACCGATGAAGAAAACGGCCCCGAGAACTACGAGCAGCAACAGAAATACTTCAGTCACGATCCATGCCTCCCAGGCTAGCTTTGTCCTCGAACAGTATGCCCGATGAAACTGGAAGACGTCTGAGCCTGTGCCCCACATCTGCTCAGTCCGCGGCCGTCGACGACGGCTCAGTCCCGGCGGTGGAAGACCGGTGCATGCAGGTCACGCGACGCCGTTGCGCGCGGGTCATCGAACACCGTCGCTCGCCCAGTGCGCCACCGCCTCAGACGGGCCAGTCCCCCGCCGCCTCAGACGAGGGCCACGAGACCTTTGACCAAGGCCGCAATCCCGCCTCCGAAAGCGAGGACGAGCATCCCGATCCGCGCTGCGCCCACGTCGATATGGCGGGAGAGCCAATCGCCTCCGGCGAGGCCCGCGACAAGGACGAGCCCGAGTCCGATCCAGACTCCGATCTCCAGATGCGGCCAGGTCCCTCCGTCGAGGATCACCTTCATCACCACCGCCGAGGCGGTCCCGACCACGAGGAAAGGCTGCAGGGTGGCCGCGAACGACCGCTGTTCCCAGTTCGTCAGCACAGCGTAGGCGCTCACCGCCGGTCCCCCGGCTCCTGCCGCGGCAGACATCGCCCCGGAGAAGAGACCGGCCGTCAGGCGTGTGCCGATGTTCGCGGGGATCGTCCGCCCCAGCTTCCCCAAGGTCAGCGAGCTGATGAGGGAGACGATGATGAGTGCGCCGATGAGGATCTGCAGCGGTGGAGTGGGCAACGATGACGACAGGAGTGCGCCGGGGATGGTGCCGATCACCGCGCCCAAGGCAAGATGTCGGAAAGGCGGCCATTCCACCTCGGCGAAGGTGCGGACGAAGACGGAGAATGAGGCGACGATTCCGCAGATGTTGACGAGGACGACGCCGCTGAACGGATCGAGGAGGAGGACAAGGAAGGGGCCGCTGACCAGGCCGAATCCCATCCCGGTGACGCGTTGGGACAAGGCGCCGAGGAACACTGCGAAGAGGATGAGCACGACGACGGGTTCCACTCGGTCGAGTTTAGTCCAGCCCGATTCCCGGCTGATCCTCAGTCTCACCGCTGATCGCGGGGTTAGAGTATTCACCATGAATGCCAGTCCCCTCTGGTCGCGGTTCAGCGCAGATCCCCGATCGTATGGGCAGGTCCGGGCCTCTGATGCCGATCGCGCGGTCGTCAGTGATGTCCTCTCGGAGGGGTATGCCCTCGGTCAGCTCGATGTGGAGGAATTCGATGAACGCACCGAGGCGGCTGCGAAGATCAAGACGCTCGGTGAAGTCCCAGCGCTGATCGAGGACCTCGTCCTCGCCGATCCAGCCGAGGTCGAACCTGGCAAGCTCGATGATGCGGGCCGCGCGCAGGCATTGGCTCGCCTCGAGGCGGACCGGGTGCCGATCACGCCGGAGCAGATCGATGCCGCGGCGCAGAAGTACTACCGGGACCGGGTGCGTCGTGCACTGCTCGGTGCTGTTGCGGGCCCGGTCGGGATCGTGCTGGCGATCTGGGCGATCACGTCGATCGCGCGCGGTGACTTCATCTTCTTCTGGCCGATCTTCGTCATCATTCCCACGTTGCTCGGCGGACTGGGACACATCGCACGCAAGGACGAGATCATCCGCAACCGGAAGAAGGAGCTCACTCGCCGGGCCCGGGCCCAGCTCGGTGATGCTGAGGCCAAACGACAGCTCGACGAGGGCGAGGCTCCCGAGCGGGATTATGAAGCGGACTTCGGCACGGGCCTGCAGCCGCCGCATCCGTCCCATCCGCCGTACTCTCCCGGACAGAACTCACGGCGGGAAGAGAGGGACCGGCGCCGGTCCCACCGCCGCCATAACCGCGACAATCCCTGGGACTGAGATTACGTTCCGAATCTTGCAGGGTCTGGGCCTCTTCAGGCCCGGAAGCTCCGTTTCCTACTCAGACCGGGCACGTCCGGAACCGTCTCAGACTTGGAAGATCCGGACCTGGCCGAACTCCTGTGCTTTGTGCGTGGTGAACCACATGGTGTGCGAGAAGTGCCGCAGGTCGTCGCCGTCAGCCTCGGCCTGCCAGTATCCCCACGCGGCCGCGGCCTTGCCGTGGGTGATCGCGGCTTCGAGGTGGCCGACCTCGTGAGAATGGCCGGACAATTTCAACAGCGCTTCGACGACGGCTTCCCGACCCGTGTGGGTTTCAACGTCGGAAGGGTGGACGATCTGCAGCACGCAATCGTCGGCGATCACCTCGTTGAGTGCTTCTCTGTCGCCGTTGAAGAGATTCTCCTCGAACGTCGCAACGTAGACGTTCTTCGGACTGTTTCCGCAGGCATCGGTTCCGGTGAAAGTCATGGGCCCAGCCTATGCGGGGCGAGGTTGCGGAACAACGGGTCGGCGGGCCGCCTCGGCGATGATGGTCGCCGACGCACGACGGGCGGACACTTCCGCGTGAACGATCTGACCGTCGGGCCGGGACCCGAGAGTCCGGGCACGAAAACGGCCGTGCCGGCACCCTTGCGGGCACCGGCACGGCCGATCGAACAAGCGGTGGCTATCAGAAGCCCATGCCGCCCATTCCACCCATTCCGTCCATACCGGCAGCTGCGTCTGCACCTGCGGCGGCCTTTTCGGGCTTGTCGGCGACGACCGACTCGGTGGTGAGGAACAGACCGGCGATCGAGGCGGCGTTCTGCAGAGCAGAGCGGGTCACCTTGACCGGGTCGTTGATGCCGGCGGCCAGCAGGTCCTCGTACTCACCGGTTGCGGCGTTGAGACCGAATCCGGCTTCGAGGTTGGCGACCTTGTCGGCAACCACACCGGCTTCGAGGCCGGCGTTCGTCGCGATCTGCTTCAGCGGGGCTTCGATGGCAACCTTGACGATGTTGGCACCGGTGGCCTCGTCTCCCTCGAGTGCGAGGTCGGCGAATGCGGCCTTGCCAGCCTGGATGAGCGAGACGCCGCCACCGGCGACGATTCCCTCTTCCACAGCAGCCTTGGCGTTGCGCACGGCATCTTCGATGCGGTGCTTGGTTTCCTTGAGCTCAACCTCGGTGGCGGCTCCGGCCTTGATGACTGCAACACCGCCGGCCAGCTTGGCCAGACGTTCCTGCAGCTTCTCACGGTCGTAGTCGGAGTCCGAGTTCTCGATCTCGGCGCGGATCTGAGCGACCCGTCCGGCGATCTCCTCGGCGTCTCCGGCGCCCTCGACGATGGTGGTCTCGTCCTTGGTGATGACGACCTTGCGGGCGGTGCCCAGCAGATCGGTGGTCACGCTGTCGAGCTTGAGCCCGACTTCCTCGGACACGACCTGGCCACCGGTGAGGATGGCGATGTCGGCCAGCTGCGCCTTACGACGGTCACCGAAGCCCGGAGCCTTGACGGCCACGGACTTGAAGGTGCCCTTGAGCTTGTTCAGCACCAGGACGGCCAGGGCTTCGCCCTCGACGTCTTCGGCGATGATGAACAGCGGCTTGTTGGACTGCTGGACCTTCTCGAGGACGGGCAGCAGGTCCTTCACGTTCGAGATCTTGGAGTTGACGATGAGGATGTAGGGATCCTCAAGGACAGCTTCCTGGCGGTCGGTGTCGGTCACGAAGTAACCGGAGATGTAGCCCTTGTCGAAGCGCATACCCTCGGTCAGTTCGAGCTCGAGTCCGAAGGTGTTGGACTCCTCGACGGTGACGACACCTTCCTTGCCGACCTTGTCGATGGCCTCGGCGATCAGTTCACCGATTGCGGGATCTCCGGCGGAGATGCCAGCGGTAGCGGCGATCTGTTCCTTGGTCTCGATGTCGATGGCGTTGTTCAGCAGGACGTTCGTGACGGCCTCAACGGCCTTCTCGATGCCGCGCTTGAGGCTGAGCGGATCAGCACCGGCTGCCACGTTGCGCAGGCCTTCGCGGACGAGAGCCTGTGCGAGCACGGTAGCGGTGGTGGTTCCGTCGCCTGCGACGTCGTCAGTCTTCTTGGCGACTTCCTTGACGAGCTCGGCGCCGATCTTCTCGTAGGGGTCCTCGAGTTCGATCTCCTTGGCAATGGAGACGCCATCGTTGGTGATGGTCGGTGCGCCCCACTGCTTTTCGAGCACGACATTGCGACCGCGGGGTCCAAGGGTCACCTTGACCGCGTCCGCAAGCTGGTTGAGGCCAGCTTCGAGTCCTCGACGAGCTTCTTCGTCGAATGCAATCATCTTTGCCATAGTGGCTTAGATCCTCCCTGATGGAGTGGAGTGGGAATCCAGAGCAGTCATCAACGCCCGCGACGGCAGAGAGTGTGTCCGCATGTTCCATTCCACATATGGACCACGCTCTCGAGACGACTGGTGGGAACCCATCGGTTTTCACCAGTACTAGATTTAGCACTCTCCCCATGCGAGTGCAAATGTTTGTCGCCCGCCAAGATGGGCGAGGGCAGTTCAGATCCGCGAGTTGTCGGCGCGCGATGGAGGCGCAGCGGGCAGTTCGGCCCAGCGCGAAACGGTTGGCGCAGGTGGCGCGCCCGGGGTGGTGCGGGCCTCAGACCCGGCCCTCGGCTCGCGCCCCAAGCTTGCGAACGGACTCCGCCCGCGACCCGCAGGTCGACTCCAGAGGCTTCCCCGTCCGCACTTTCGGTATTCGGTAATGCCTACTCTGAAAAGCACACCGAGGAAAGTGAGCATTACGAAACACGGTGGTCAATTACGCTGATTGATCCACGACCAGCAAGTGGCAGGCATCAAATCGTCACGTTCCAGAGGCCACTCCCGCGCGAGCACTCCGCTCCGCAGACACTCCGCGGGAGGGCACTCCCGCGAGCACTCCTCCCGCAGACACTCCCCTGCAGGCACTCCACCCGCGGGCCAACTACCGCCCGCGGGCACTGAAAAGCGCCGAGCAGTTGCCTGCTCGGCGCTTCCCCCGTGCGGTTGGTGCCGGTCGATCCGAAAGCCGTTCCGACGTCCCGCCGCAGCGGATCAGAAAACTGTGCTGACAGCAGTCAGTCTCAGAGGAGGGTGACGGACTCCGCCTGAGGACCCTTTTGTCCTTCTCCAACTTCGAACTGAACCTGCTGGCCCTCTTCGAGAGAGCGGTAGCCGTCCATCTGGATTGCGCTCCAGTGAACGAACACGTCCTGGTTATCGCCTTCGAGGGTGATGAATCCATAGCCCTTTTCAGCGTTGAACCACTTGACGGTACCTTGTGCCATTACTTCTCCATACAGTGCAGTGCCATTGAAATCCCGCATCGCAGCCGCGATCAGATGACCTCACCCGAGATACGGAAGCTAGTAAAACTCAACTGACCCCGCGACTTCTCTCATTGACCTCTAGAGAATAATCTCGGTGAAGCACGAATAGAACACAAGGTGCTGTGCTTGCCTAGCTGTTGCAACTCTACCGCAGGCGCGCATTCCACCTAGAGCGGTTCAATACTGTTATAGATTCGTTACCTAAGGGTTTCTGCCCTGTTCACAGCGGGGATCGCGGCGAATGGAATCAGACCGTTCGGTCAGGAATTCGCCGAGGTGGCCGACCCTCCTATGACCCGACCACAGCCGAGCAGTCCCGCCGTGTCATGCCCTCATCGCCGAGGCGACCGAGGCCGAACCGATCCCGCCGTCTGATGCTCTCACCGCCGCCGAGGCGACTCACTCAGTCGCGCTGCCGCGCCGCCGAATCGCCTCGGATCACTCCGAACCCCCGCCTCCGCTGGGCTCAGGTCCGCGATCGGCGATGTCCGAACAGATGACGACCGTGACGTCGGCTTCGAAGTCGGACGAGGCTTCCGTGGCAGAGACCCCCAGCGACTTCGCGACGAGCTTGGCCTGGGACGCGTTCTCTTCGCCGTTGTAGTACACGGTCGAATCAGAGAGGTTCGTCGAGTAGTTGCCGACCTGGCCGAGCTTCCAGCCCTTTTCTTCGACCGCCTCGGAGAACTTCTTCGCAGCACCGGAGACGCCGGAGCCGTTGAGCACGTCGACGGTGATCGAGTCGTCTGCGACGCTGACTTCGCTCTCACTCGGCGAGGGTTCGGCCGACGACGATTCGGAGGCCGGAGGGTCGGCGATCTTCGACTCGGGGTTGCCCATCGAGGAGAAGATGATGTTGATGGCGGCCACGACCAGCAGGACGGCGACCAGGGCGAGGATGATGACCAGCGAGATGGCCCCGATGTTCGACGACGCCGCGGACTCCTGTCGATGGGCACCGCTGCGCCGGCCGGGCTCGATCTCGTCGAATTCGTCGGTCATGTCTACCTCGAGACGCGGGCTTGGGCGCGTTCGCTCTGCCGCGTGCTGCGGATTCGGCGAAGGCGCTTGACCAGCATGGGGTCGCTGGCCAGAGCTGCAGGGTTGTCGAGAAGCGAGTTGAGGATCTGGAAGTAGCTGGTGGCTGACATGTCGAAACGCTCACGGATCGCGTGGTCCTTGGCGCCTCCGTATTTCCACCACCGCCGCTCGAACTCCAAAACGGCCACCTCGAGCTCGCTCAGTTCTGAGGTGTCGTCGTTCGGCGGCATAGAGGTTGTGCTCCTTCGAGAGGTGTCTGTGCTTCTATCCTATCGCCGGATCGGCGGTACCGAAATTTTCGGCGCGCCGTCGCGGATGTGAGGTCGGTCCCGACCGGGGCACGGCTCGCGGGACGACAGCTCGCACATGCCCGGCGGCTGCTGCGCCCGCAAGCGCATCACCCCGCCGCAGGTCATCGGAATGATGCCGACTGCGACGGGGTGAAGGGAACGACCTTCGCCGAGGCGGGGCCGCCTCGGCGAACCGGGTGACCCGATCTCGGGGATCGGATCGACCCCACATTCGACCGCGAGGACAGACCCGCCTCGGCGGGATCGGATCAGCGGATGCGGATGTTGACCTGCTTGATCTGGGTGAAGCCTTCGAGCATGCCCTCGAGCGAGGCCTCGCGGCCGAAGCCGGAGGTCTTCATGCCGCCGTAGGACTGGCCGGCCAGCTGGCCGCCGCCCTGGTTGACCTGGACCCAGCCGGATTCGATCCGGTTGGCCATGGTCAGGGCCGCGTCGACGTCCTTGGTGAAGACGAAGGCCGCGAGACCGAAGTCGGAGTCGTTGGCCATGTCGATGACCTCGTCGATGTCCCTCCACGGAATGACCGAGAGGACGGGGCCGAAGATCTCTTCACGGCTGGTCTGCCAGTCGTTCTTCGCCTTCGAGAAGATCACGGGCGCGTGGTAGAAGCCGGGTTCGCCGACTTCCAGCGAATCGGAGCCGTCGTAGGCGATCTCGACGCCGTCCATCGACTTGCCCATCTCGATGTAGCTGGCGACCTGGTCGTACTGCTTCTCGTTGATGATGCAGCCGATGTCGGTGGACTCATCGCGGGGGTCGCCGACCTTCATCTTCGACACCGCGTCGACGAGCTTGGACAGGAAGTCGTCGTAGATGTCCTCGTGGAGGAACAGACGCGAACCCATGGTGCACGACTGGCCCTGGCGGGCGAAGCGGGTCGACAGCAGCACCTGCTCGAGGGTGTCGTCGTCGTTCGAGTCCGGGAAGATGATGTTCGGGGACTTGCCGCCGAGCTCCATCGACGAATGCGCGAGACGACCGCCGGCTACCTCGGCGACGTGACGGCCGACGCTCGTCGATCCGGTGAACGAGACCTTGTCGACGTCGGGGTGGACGTTGAGGGCCTCACCGATGACCGAGCCCTTGCCGGTGACGACGTTGAGCACACCGGCAGGGAGGATGTCGGCGATGATCTCGGCCATCTTGAGAATCGTCAGCGGTGCATCCTCGGCGCATTTGAGGACGATCGTGTTGCCGGCGGCGATCGCGGCTGGGGTCTTGAAGGCGGCGATCATCAGCGGCGAGTTCCAGGGCAGGATGCCGGCGACGACACCCAGCGGCACGCGCTTGGTGTACTGGAGCTGCTTGTCTCCGGCGGGCAGGGTGTTGCCCTTGACCTCACCGGCGACGCCGCCCATGTAGCGGAACAGGTCGGCCAGGGTGATCGTCTCCGGGCGAGCCTGGGTGCGGATCGCGTTGCCGGTGTCGAGAGCGGTCAGCTGGGCGAGCTCCTCCGAGGCGGCTTCGAGCGCATCGGCACAGGCCAGAAGCTTCTTCTGGCGTTCCTTGAACGGCAGGGACGCCCACTCGGGGAAGGCTTTCCGTGCGGCTTTGACGGCGCGGTCGGCGTCGGCCTCTTTGCCGTTGGGCACCTTGGCGATGACGACGTTGCGGTCGATCGGGGTGATGACATCGGTGGTGTCGCCGTCAGCGGCGTCGACCCACTGACCGCCGATGAGCATCTTCCAGTTCTTGGCCTCTGGGAATTCCGACATTTCGGTCCTTTCGTTCAACGATGAACTCCTTAGGCCGAGCATAACGCGTGGCGCTGAACGGCAATACACCGGTTCGATAGGCGATCGCGCACACCCGATCTGCGCTCCGTGCACATGCACGCAGGTCGATTCCCACCCTCGCCGAGGCGGTGCCGACGTTATCGTCCGCCTCCCCCGAGGTGGTGCTGACGTTATCGTCTGCCGTCGCCGAGGCGGTGCCCGGGTTCGCAACGCTCGCCCTTCCCTCGTCTGCGCGGTGGATGGCGGATTGTTGGGTCGATCCACGGTGATATCAGTGAGGAAACCACCGTGGATCGACCCAACAATGACGTCCGTGGCGTCTTCCCGCCCCCGCTTCCCTCCGCTCGCGACAGCGCCGCCGTTCCTGCTCCGCCCATTCTTTGGCAGCTGACGCCCATTCCTTGGCAGCTGACACCACTGTGCCAGCGCGACCTCGTCCGCCGAGCATCGATACACTCGTGCCCATGACGTCGACGCCTCCGCTGACCGAGATCATGTCCCCCGATTGGGCGAACGCCCTGGCCGGAGTGGAAGAGCGCATCCACTCGATGGGCAGCTTCCTCCGCGATGAGATCGCCGCCGGTCGCGCCTACCTGCCTTCCGGGGACTTCGTGTTCCGCGCCTTCGCCGAACCGCTGTCCGAGGTCAAGGTCCTCATCGTCGGCCAGGACCCCTATCCGACGCCCGGCCACGCCATCGGCCTGTCATTCGCCGTCGACCCCGATGTCCGCCCCCTGCCGCGGTCGCTGGGCAACATCTATAAGGAGCTCGAGTCCGACCTCGGGATTCCGCCGGCCGCGCACGGGGACCTGCGTGCCTGGTCGCGCCAGGGAGTCATGCTGCTCAACCGGGCGCTGACCGTCTCCCCCGGCGAACCCGCATCCCACCGCGGCAAAGGCTGGGAGGAGATCACGGAACGGGCGATCACCGCGCTGATCGAACGCGATCAGCCGCTTGTCGCGATCCTCTGGGGCCGCGACGCCCGGAACCTCGCTCCCCTGCTGACATCAGGAACCGCCGAGGTGGCCATCATCGAATCCGCACATCCCTCACCTCTGTCGGCACGGCGGGGATTCTTCGGCTCCCGACCGTTCTCGCGCACGAATGAATTGCTCGCGCAGAAGGGCATCGACCCGATCGATTGGGCCCTGCCGAATCAGGTCTGAACTCGGCTCAGGCCCGCAAGATAGGGCATGATCCCGGATCCGATGAGCCCGGATCAGGTCTGAGTCCGGATCAGATCTGAACTCGGGTCAGGTCTGAGTCCGGGTCCGATCTGAGCCCGGATCAGATCTGAATCGGACCGGTCTCGGTCTCCTCTGAGGATCCCGTTCCTCCGGCCCCACTCGGCTGAGGCTTCGCTGCTCCGGTCTCGGTCGACTGCGCCTTCGCTCCTCCGGGCCCACTCGACTGCGTCTTCGCGCCTCCCGGCTGCACCGAGTCGATGACGGCGGTCGAGGTTTCGCCGCTGCGCACCTCTTCGACCTTCTCCTCGGCCGAACTCTGGCTTTTGAGGTTCTTCAGCGGCAGCGCCAGATAGCTCCCGAGCACAGCGCCGACGGCCAGGGCCGCATTCGCCAGGATCGCAGTGAACAGTGAGGACAGGCCCACAGCGAACGTGACATTCTCCGAATCCGAAGCGATCTGATAGACGGCGGTGAAGATCGACAGCCCCTGCAGCAGGGTGTAGATGCCGGGAATCATGAGCACGATCGCCGGGGCCCCCAGCCTCAGCGCGAGCGGCCGCGACAGGAAACCGGTGACGGTGGCAGCCAGCAGACTGGCGAGCACATTGTCGATCTCCAGCAGCGTCAGCGACATCATCGTGATGTGCGAGGCGAGGCCGACGAGCGCCGCAGGCAGGATGAACCGGCGCCTGGCCGACATCGCCACAGCGCCGGCCATCGACACCACGGCCGCCGCGACCATCGACAGGATCGCCGTGACCACATGCGGACTCGTCTTCGGCACGAGCACTTCGATATGGCTGAGCCCGATGGCCTGACCGCACACGATGCCCAAGGCGATGCCGGAGACGATGCCGGCCAGAGTCATGAACACCCCGACGACCCGTCCGGCCGCGGTCAGCGGGAAGTTCGTCAGCGCGTCCTGAACCGCCGAGTACAGCGACTGGGTCGGCAGCAGCAGCACGATTCCGGCAGCCACAAGGTACTGCGGAGAGCTGATGATGCCGACGTCGCCGGCGATGGTGGCGATGAGCGTCGCCGAGGCGGCCTGCAGAGCGGTGATGAAGAACGACGGCAGGTGGGTGCGTCCGAGCAGCTTGCCGAACTGGAACACGACGATGGCCATCGTGATGCCCAGGGGAATCGCGACCGGGCCTCCCCCGAGCAGCAGGACGAGGGCACCGACCATGAAACCCCAGGCTCCGGTGGTGAACCATTCGGGGAACGGTCGCCGCTGCGTGCGAATCGCGTCGAGACGACTGCGTGCCTCATGGAATTCCAAACGCCCGTCGACGAGGTCGGTGACGAGCTTGTGCACCGAGGCGAGCTTCGCGAAATGCGTGGACTCACCGCGGTTGACCCGCATCACCGTCAGCAGACGCCCGTCCGAAGTCGAATAGTGCACGACGAGAGTGTTCGATGTCAGATCGACCTCGACGGTGGCCAGACCGCACGCCGTGCACGCGGCGATGACGGAGACCTCGACATCGCTGGTGCCGGCACCGGCACGCATCATCATCGCCGCGATATCGGCGGCGAGGTCGAGGATCATCCGGGCTTCGTCTTCGCTCGGCTCATTCGCCTGGACGGGCGCCTGGTACGGGGTGCCCTTGAGCGCGGTGACGATCGGCACCGGCTGCGTGTTCTCCGTCGTACCGGAGACGAGTTTGCCCACGGTGCGCCGGGCGACCTTCTGGGCGATGCGCTGAGACGCACCGAGGTGGTCGGTGCGGGACTTCGACCGCCCGCCGCCGCGCTCGGCCTTCGCCGCCTTCGCCGCGGCGGCCCTAGCGAGATCTTCGGGCTGGGGTTCCGGTGAGGAGTCCCTCAGTTCGGCAAGTCGCTGCAGGCGGGTGCGTTCGAGGAGTTCGCGCAGGGCCTGGGATCCGGCCTCCGGATTGCCGCCGGAGGCCGGGGCCGGGGACGAACCGCGGACAGGGCCCGGCTCAGCCGGATCCTCGACCCGAACCTCGGTGGTGGTGGCGTCTTCGAGTTCTCTGTCGCTCACGGCTCGCTGATGAGTGTCGGGCCGAGCGGGTCGGCGATGTGCGCGGTTCCTGAGGCGGCGTCGTAGTCGAAGACGCGACGGCCGGAGACGAAGACGGTCTCGGCGCGGGACCCCAGATCGAGCGGATCGCCGGACCAGATGACGATATCGGCGTCACGGCCCACAGCCAAGGAACCGAGGCGGTCGTCGAGGCCGAAGATCGCAGCCGGATTGATCGTCAGCGCTTCGATCGCGACGACCGGGTCGAGTCCTTCCTTCACGGCCAGGGAGGCTTCGTGGATGAGGAAGTTGATCGGGATGACCGGATGGTCGGTGGTCAGCGCGATGCGCACACCCGCCTCGGCGAGGGAGGCCGCGGTGGCCAGGGTGCGGTCGCGCAGTTCGACCTTCGACCGAGATGTCATCAGGGGTCCGAGGATGACGTCGATGCCCTTGGCGGCGATGAAATCGGCGATCTTGTGGCCCTCGGTCCCGTGGTTGATGACGAGGCGGTAGCCGAATTCCTCGGACAGGCGGATGGCAGTGGCGATATCGTCGGCGCGGTGGCAGTGCTGGTCCCATGCGAGCTTGCCGTCGAGGACGTCGGCCAGGGTCTCCTTGACCAGGTCACGGTCGAACGGGGTGCCGTCGGCTTCCGCTTGCGCACGTTTGGCCTGGTAGTTCCGCGCTTCGACGAAGGCGTCGCGGATGATCTTGACGGTGCCCATCCTCGTCGATGGGGTGACCTTCTTCTCCCCGTACACGCGTTTCGGGTTCTCACCGAGTGCGGACTTCACGGACAGATCCTGTGTCACGAGCATTTCGTCGACGATCCGACCCCAGGTCTTGAGGAAGGCGGTGCGACCGCCGATGGGATTGCCGGAACCGGGTTTGATGAGCGCCGAGGTGACACCCCCACGCAGGGCATCCTTGAATCCGAGATCGGTGGGGTCGATGCTGTCGAGCGCGCGCAGGCCCGCACCGTTGGGATCGGTCATCTCGTTCGTATCGTCACCGGACCAGCCTTCACCGTCCTCATGCACGCCGAGGTGGCCGTGGGCTTCGATGAAACCGGGCAGGACCCAGCGTCCACCGGCATCGATGACCTCGGTGTCCGCTGTGAGGGATGAGTTGTCAACGGAGCCGGGGGCCACCTCGGTGATGCGTCCGTCTCTGACCGTCAGCGTGCCGGATTCGATCGTCTCGGCACGGTTCCCGGACGCATCGGCCACGGGCACGATCCGCGCGTTCGTGATGATGAAATCTGTGGCTGCGGGGACCGGGACTGACCGATACATTCTGCTCCTAGCGAGGGGGTCGGCGACGACGTCTGGCTGCGGTGTCGAGTCTACGCCACTCGAGGTTTCGGCTGGGTGACCTCGGGGCCGTTCGTCGCGTTGGCGGGAGGCCTCCGACGGGGCGAGTTCCCGCCCTCGCCCCGCCCAATTGCTACCTGACGGCGGCCCAGCAACCTCGCGCGAGGTTGCTGGGCCGCCGTCAGGTAGCAATTGGGGGCGGACGGGTCCCCGCGTCGGGTCCGGCGTATAGTCTGGATGAATCGCACGAAGAGAGAAGGATCCCTGATGCTTGAGCCGATCACCTCATACGTCGCAATCGGAGACTCGTTCAGTGAGGGTCTGATGGATCGCGACCCGCGGGTCGAGGATCGGTACCGCGGCTGGACGGACCGGCTCGCGCTCATGCTCACCGAATCGTCGGTGGGCAGTCCGGACCTGTCCTATGCCAATCTGGCCATCCGGGGGCGGCTGCTCGACCGCATCGTCGACGACCAGGTGCCGCAGGTCCTCGAGATGAAGCCGGACCTCGTGAGCCTGTGCGCCGGCGGCAATGACTGCCTGCGCCCGAAGGCCGATATCGATGCCCTGGCCGCGAAGTTCGAACGCGCCGTGATCGCGATGCGTGAGGCCGGTATCGAGGTGCTCATGTGCAATGGCTTCGATACCGAGTTCAGCACCCCGCTCATCCGTGCGGTGCGTCCGCGCGTGGGAATCTACAACGCCCACCTGTGGTCGATCGCGCAGCGGCACGGCTGCCATATGGTCGACCTGTGGGGGCTGCGTTCGCTCTACGCCGCGGAGATGTGGGCCGACGATCGCATCCATCTGTCGACGAAGGGCCACCATCTCGTCGCCGAGCAAGCTCTGGCAACCCTGGAGAGCGGCCGCTCCCTGCCGGTGAAGGGCTTCGGTGTTCCTGCCCGTCCGACGCGGGCGATCCGCGAGGTGATGAGTGAGGAGTCGCGGTGGGCCCGGGAGTACCTGGCCCCGTGGGTCGGTCGCCGGCTGCGCGGGCAGTCCTCAGGTGACACTCTGGACCCGAAGCTGGCGGAGCTCACCCGCGTCCGCGACCTCGTCGAACGCTCGCGCGAGGTCGACCGTGCCCGGGAGAACGGTGAGACAGGCGCCGCCGGCGAAGCGGGCGCTGCCGACCGGACCGGCTCGGGCGAAGCTCACGCAGGTGAAGCCGGTGAGGTGAACGCACCTCGGGGTTCCGAAGGATGAGCGTCGAGTCCGTGCGCATTCCCGAATTCTCCGCCGCCGGGACCGACGTGGCTCCGTCCTTCCGGCACGCCTACGGGGAGGCCCCCGAGCAGTTCGTCGAGGTCTATGGTGACCCGGCGACCGCCTCGGCGACAGTCATCTTCGTCCACGGAGGCTACTTCCGCCCCCGCACCGATCTGTCCCATGCCCGACCGTTGGCTCGGGCGCTGGCCGAGTCGGGAGTGCTCGTCGCCTCCGTCGAGTATCGACGCCTCGGCGGTCAGCCGCTCCTGCTCGACGATGTCACCGCGGCCATCGAATCGGTGTGCGCCGAACTGCCGCGCTGGGGTGTGAGCGAACGAGCACAGGGCAATCTCATCGTCTCGGGCCATTCGGCCGGTGGCTGCCTCGTCCTCGCCTGGGCTTCGCACCTGCCCGACGAGGGACCGCGGATCCGTCTGCGCCCACTGGCACCGGTGACCGATCTGCTGCGGGAAGTCGAGGGCCACCTCGGCGATGGAGCAGTCCTTGACTATATGGGTGTGCGTCCCGAGGACGGTCTGGAAGCCTACCTGCGCCACGATCCGCGCTCACGGGCCGCCCTCATCCCGGCTCGCGTCGACGTGCATTCGATCCACGGGGATGCCGATGCCACCGTCGACGTCGAATTCTCCCGTGTCTTCCCCGCCGCCCTGACCGAACTGCCGGGGGCGAACCATGCCGATGTCATCGACCCCGACTCCCCGTTCTTCCCGCAGGTGAAGAGCCTGCTGCTCGGCTGAGGAACCTGCCGCTCAGCCGAAGAGCCTGCCGCTCGGCCGAGGGCCGGCTCCACAGCAGAAGAGCCGCCCCGGTGAAGGCCTCGGCGGCTCCGCCTGCCCTCGAGCAGGCGCCTCAGACCCCTTCGGGGCTGATTCCGGGGCCGTTCTCGATTCCGGTGCGGATGTCGAAGAGTTCTGGAAAGAACGTGAGATCGAGCGCTTTCTGCAGGAATCCGACTCCGCTCGAACCGCCTGTTCCGCGTTTCATGCCGATGATCCGCAACACGGTGCGCATGTGCCGGTAGCGCCAGATCTGGAAGTTCTCCTCGAGGTCGACGAGCTCTTCGCAGCTCTCGTATTCCTGCCAGTACTTCTGCGGGTTCTCGTAGATGATGCGGAAGACATCGCACAGTTCCTCGTCGAAGGTGTGGGCGACCGATTTGTCTCGGTCGAGGAGCCGCTGCGGCACCGGAAGACCGCGCCGGGCCAGGCAGGCGAGGAACTCGTCGTAGATGCTCGGTTCCTCGAGGTACTGTTCCAGGGCCGCACGCGCCTCGGGTTCACCGTCGAAGACCGGGAGCATGGCCCGATTCTTGTTGCCGAGCAGGAACTCCACGGCCCGATACTGCCAGGACTGGAAGCCGGAGGCACGGCCGAGCTGATCGCGGAAGCCGACATATTCGCTCGGCGTCAGCGTGGCGAGGACAGACCACTGCTCGGTCAGGGTCTTCTGGATGTGTTTGACGCGGGCGATGCGCTTGAGCGCGGTCTGCAGCTCATCGGCGGCGATGAGTCGCCGGGCGTCGAGGAGTTCGTGGATGACGAGCCGGAACCACAGCTCCGTGGTCTGGTGCTGGATGATGAAGAGCAGCTCATCGTGGTGTTCGGGACTGCTGACTGGATGCTGGGCTCCGAGGAGCCGGTCGAGGTCGAGATACGACCCGTAGGTCATCGACTCCCTGAGGTCGGTATGGACCCCGGCTTCGAGGTCGCGTTCGTTCTTCTCGGCCGTCGTCCGAGCGTCGCTGCTCGGGTCATGGTTGGTGTCGGTCATGACCTCCAGCATAGGGGTCAGCTGGGTTGCCGCCTCTGCGGTTCGGCGACTTCCCGCACATCATCGACCAGCTGCTTCCACTCCGGCGGCATCTGAGACTCGCCGAAGCGGACTCGCCCGTACCGGCTCTCGATGAGGTAGGCGAAACGGTCGGCCCCCGTCGTCTGCGGGGAAGCATCATGCTGAGTCACACCATCGCTCTGCCCGCTGTCGGACCAGGGAAGTTCGGCGATGCGCGGACCGAGGTCATCGCGTCGGGTGCTTGCGTCGATGTCGACTTCCCAGACGAGCAGCATCCCGCCGATCCCGCCCGAGCGTTCCACGAGCAGATGCCCGAACCCATCGGCAGACTGCTCGTTCACCAGCTGCTCCCCTGGTTTCCGCGGGCCGAACCGGCGTGGGAGATGCCCACGGTTTCCCATCCGGACACGATCGCATCGTGAACGTCGGACCCGGCTCCGAACTGGTCGGCCGCCTCGGCGATGGTGAGTTCTGCGAACTCCGCGAATTCGGTGCGCTGCGTGATCTCGGCCCCTGTGAGGACGGAGTACCAGACCTGTCCGACGCTTTCCCAGGCCGGGCCGCCCACGGCGATGGCGGCGAGCGCGAAGGCCCGGTTCGGGATCCCGGAGTTGAGGTGGACCCCGCCATTGTCGGAATCGGTGGTGACGAAGTCATCCATATGCGCAGGCTGCGGATCCTTGCCGAGGACGTCGTCGTCATAAGCCGCGCCGGGTTCGATCATGGAGCGCAGGGCACGGCCGGTCACCTCGGGGGTGAAGATTCCGGCACCGATGAGCCAGTCTGCGTCCTCGGCATTCTGTCCCGCGTCGTGCTGTTGGGTCAGGGCACCGAAGACATCGGCACAGTGCTCGTTGAGCGCTCCCGGCTGGCCGAAGTATTCGAGATCGGCGGTGTGGCTGATGACGCCGTGGGAGAGTTCATGGCCGATGATCGACAGCGAGCCGGTGAACCCGGTGAACACTTCGTCGTCGCCGTCGCCGAAGACCATGAGGCGGCCGTCGAAGAAGGCGTTGTCGTAGTCCTTGCCGTAGTGGACGCTGGCCATGAGCGGCATTCCCGCGCCATCGAGCGAATCGCGCCCGAACACCTCGGAGAACAGCGAATACGAAGCACCGAGCCCGTCATAGGCTTCGTTGACCGGCTCATCGTCGACGGGTTCTTCGCCCTCGGAGCGGACGAGTTCGCCGGGCAGCACCTCGGTGTTCTGAGCATCGTGGACGAGACGCTGCAGTCCTGCAGGAGCGGATGCGGCGAGCGCGGATTCGTCTTTGCCGAGATCGGCCGGAGGGGTATAGCGCAGCCCGGCCAGGCGCAGGTTCCGGCAGCTCTCATCGGACATCCGGCAGCTTGCCGCGGCGGCCGCGGCCTTCGGGAACCGTTCGGTGCCGCGCTCGGCGATCGCATCGAGAAGGTAGGGCGGGACGACACTGTGAAATGGGACGACGCTCTGAGAGACCATGACTCCAGCGTGCCACTTTCACCTCGGATGCGGTAGTGTCGCGCGGCATGCGGTGGCTTCAAGAGCCCGGCCCTCCCCTGCAGATGCCCATCGACGGTGCGCTGGTGTCGGTGAGCCGCGCACCCCTCAGCGGGGCACGCTCACCGCACGACCGCCTCGGCGCCGGTCCTGCCGTCGTCGTCAAGCGGAGGGAACACGACGAGGGTGATGACGATGATGACCATGAAGAACGTCGTGAGGAACGTCGGGACCGGGATGATCGGGTCGAGGAGGACGAGCAGCGCGCAGGCCGGGACGACGGTGTTGACGACGGCATTGGCGTTGGCGCGGATGGCGACCACCCATACCCCGAGGACGAACACCGCGATCGGCACCGAGACCGTGAACGTCGCCAGCACCGGATTCAGAGCGCTGGCACCGAGCTGGGAATCAGCCTCCACGCCGACCCCGGCCGAGAATGCTCCGGCGGCGGCGAAGATGAAGTAGTGGCCGTAGCCGTATTTGAGCGATCCGCCGAGGCTGCCGATCGCCCGGTGATGCGGCGGCCAGAAGTAGATCCACCACATCGCCGCAGTGACGATGAGGCAGAGAACGCCCAGTGAGATCAGCGGGACGATGTCCTCGACTTCGCCCAACGCGTCGAAGACAGTGTTCGCCGAGGCCAGGAGGCTCTCGCCGAGGACGATGATCGTGAAGCAGCCATAGCGTTCGGTGATGTGGTGCGGATGCCACGGAGTCTTGCCGCGGGCTTCGGCGATGACCGGCACAGCCACCTCGGCGAGGATGAGCACGACGAGGCCCACGGACCGGATCATGGGGTCGTCGATGGCCAGCCACATCACCCACAGGATCTGGGCCAGGCCGATCCCCGCCGCGTAGATGATCGTCGTCCACCGTGCGGCCCCGGCACCGCGGGAGGCCCGCAGCCATTGGGAGATCATGATGATGCGCATGAGCACGTAGCCGCCGATGAGCAGCCGGTAGTCCTCGTTCTCGAAGACGGGGCCGATGCCGGCGGCGAGGATGAGCACCCCGCCCATCTGCACGATCGTGAGCACTCGGTAGAGCCAGTCGTCGGTGTCGAAGGAGGTCGCGAACCACGTGAAGTTCATCCACGCCCACCAGATCCCGAAGAACACGACCAGGTAGTTGACCACCCCATCGCCGAGGCGGCCCGCCGTGATCGTGTCATGCAGGTGTGAGGACGCGATCGAGACGGCGATGACGAAGACGAGGTCGAAGAAGAGTTCGAGCGTGCTGGCTGCCCGCCCCTCTTCACCCGGATCTCGCGGTTGCATCGGACTGAGGCGGAACCGTGGTGCGGCTGAGTGCTGTGCGGTCATGGGATCCTCAACGGTCGGATTGAGTGCTCGCACATTCTATGGCCGCCCGGCCGACTCCGATACCCGCCGTGCTGTCACGCCCGGTGATCCGCATACCGCACAGCCGCTCTCACCTCGGACTCCGCGAACGCCTCGGCCCCGCCTCAACTAAGCTTGTCACGTGCTCAAACCCATCCTGTGGCCGGTGCTCGTGCCGTTCGCCCTCTTCGCCGTCGGCCTGGGTGCGATCATGCCGATCCTCGTGCTCGGGGCACTCTCGCTGGGGTCGACGCAGGCGTTCGCCGCCGCCATCGTCGGCATCATGGGGGCCGTGTCCCTGATGGCCACGGTGCCGGCCGGGATCCTCATCGACCGCCTCGGCGATTTCCGGGCCATGTTCGTGGCCACGTGCGGGGCGATCATCGTGCTCGGCTCCATCGTCGCCGCCTTCATCTGGGATTCGCCGTACTCGCTGCTCGTCTACACGGTCGCGCTCATGGTCTTCGGCCCGGTCTCCGACGTGTGGAGCCTGGCCCGGCAGGCCGTCGTCGCCGAGGTGATGCCGCCGGCCGACCTCGCGAAGGCGATGACCGCGCTCGGCGGCACGCAGCGGGTCGGCAACCTCGTCGGGCCGATGATCGGCGCCGGCCTCATGCTCGTCTTCCCGATCTGGTCCGTGTTCATCTTCTCCGGCCTCACCGCCGTCGCCGCGATCGCGATCATGGCCCTACCGATCGCGCAGATCCCCGATTTCGACGACCATCCCCGACGCGCCGAGGCGGCCCCGACCTCGCCTGCGAACGATGACGGTCCCTCCCCCGCCGATGCTCCCAACCCCGCCACGGCGGCCGACCCCACCGCGGCGACCGAGCCTGCACACGGAGACGTCACCCAGCCTCAGCGGGAGAAGAAGAATCGTCGACCGCCGCTGGACGTGCGGTGGAAATCGGTCATCCTCACCGGCGTCACGATCATCGCACTGGCAGCCGCCCGCGCCGCCCAGCCGGTCGTCGTCCAGCTGTGGGGCGTCGAGATCGGTCTGCACAAGTCCTCGATCTCGCTCATCATCGCCTTCGGCGCGGGACTCGAACTCATCGTCATGTTCCTCGGCGCGTACATCAAGGATCACCTCGGTCGGGTCGCGACCCTCGTCGCGTGCCTGTCCATCTTCGGCGCCGGGTTCGTCATCATGGTCGCGAAACCGGATCTCGCCGGGATGGTCATCGCCGCCGCGGTCATGGCCTTCGGCAACGGCCTCGGCGCGGGAGTGAATATGACGATCGGGGCGGACCTCTCTCCCGCGGTCGGGAGGCCGCGGTTCCTCGGCATCTGGGCGATCTTCAACAACGGCGGCAAACTCGGCGGGCCGACGCTGCTGTCCCTCATCATCACCGTGACCACCCTGCGCTTCGGCGTGCTCTTCCCGGGACTGCTCGCCTTCCTCGGTGCGGTGTGGATCCTCATCTGGGCCCGTCAGGTGGGTCTGCCCGGAAGGCGGAGGCGCCTCGATCCGCCGCGCACGGACTGATTCGACGGACTAGGCTGGAGATGACCGAATCGACGAAGTTCGGCTGACAGCCCGAAGCTGAAGGCCCTCAGCGGCCGGCCGACAGCGTCGACCGACAGCTGAGAGTCCGAACAGGATCAGGAGAGTCATCGATGGAAGCACTGGACGTCGGCGGATATGTGCTGGTGAGCCTTGCTGCGCTCGTCTTCCTCTTCCTGCAGTCATGGTTCGCCGCCACAGTGGTCCGTCGCGTCGTCGGCGTACCCACCGGCTGGCCGCGCACGCTGGCCGTCGGTCTCGTTATGAGCGCCGTCGTTGCCGTGACCGTCCAGTACCTCTACCGGGCCGGTACCGGGCAGAACGTCGACGGTCTCGACGTCTCTCCCGGAGTGGCGGTGCTGTTCATGGTGCTCGCCCTCGGGTGGATCTTCGCCCTGGGCGTCGGTGCTCTCGTCATGCTCGAAGCGGCCTTTCCGACCGGATCCCTGCCGAGCCCTCAGTCGCTGTTCTTCGGGTGGAAGTCCCGCCGTCGCCGCGGCCGCCGCTATGCCCAGGTCGTGTCCATCGCCGTGCGGCACGGGCTCGGCTCCCAGCTGCGCGGTTTCGGAGGGGATTCGCCGGGTCGCGACGTCAAGACCGCACGAGCGCTCAAGGAATCCCTCGCCGAGGCGGGGGTGACCTTCGTCAAGCTCGGACAGATGCTCTCGACCCGCCGGGACATCCTCCCGCCGGTGTTCGTCCGTGAGCTCGAAACCCTCCAGACGCAGGTCACGCCCGAGCCCTGGTCGGTCATCGAACCGGCCATCGCCGAGCGGCTCGGTCGACCGATCGGGGAGGTGTTCGCACGGATCGGCTCTACGCCGCTGGCGGCCGCCTCGGTGGCGCAGGTCCATGAGGCGACCTTGCTCGACGGCACGGAGGTCATCGTCAAGGTGCAGCGGCCGAAGGCGCTCAATCAGGTCACTCAGGATCTCGACATCATCCTGCGGTTGGCGGGCTGGCTGAACGAGACCACGACCTGGGGCAGGGATCTGGGTGTGCGGTCGCTGGCCGCGGGGTTCGCGAACACGCTCGAGGAGGAACTCGACTATCGGATCGAGCTGGACAATATGGCCAGCATCGAGGCCTCTCTCAAACGGTCGGGGAAGTTCGACGTCACCGTTCCGCACGGCTATCCGGGCCTCAGCGGCGAACGTCTGCTGGTCATGGATCGGTTGTCCGGGCAGCCGGTCTCACGTGCGGGGGCGCTGCTGACCGGGCTCAGCGATGCCGAACGGTCTCGGCTGGCCACCACGCTGCTGGGTGCCACGCTCGAGCAGATCATCGGTGATGGGATCTTCCACGCCGATCTGCATGCCGGCAATATCTTCATCACTCCCGAGGGGAAGCTGGGGCTGCTCGACTTCGGTGCGGTCGGCCGACTCGATCCGGGCACGCAGACCTCGCTGGGACTCATGCTCTACTCGATCGACCAGAACGACAGCGCAGGGGCCACCGACGCCCTCATCGAACTCCTCGGTCGTCCCGACGGGCTCGACGATCGGGAGGTCGAACGGGCTGTCGGTGAACTCCTGCTGCGCTACGGCGGCGGCACTCGCGCGGCGCAGGGGCAGAAGCTCTTCGACGATCTGTTCAATCTCGTGCTCGCGCACCGGTTCTCCGTGCCGGCGCCGATCAGCGCCGCATTCCGGGCGATGGCTTCCGTGGAGGGTGCGCTGCTGACGATCGATCCGCACTTCGATGTCGTCGCCGTGTCCCGGCAGGAGGGTAACAGGCTCGTGAGGTCGAAGCTCAAGGGCACGAAGATCACCGATGAGCTGCAGCGTCGGGCCCTGCAGCTGATGCCGATGATCGACCGCATGCCGCGCCGGATCAACAAGATCACCGAGGACCTCGAACAGGGACGGTTCTCGATGAACATGCGTGTGCTCGAGAATCCCTCCGACCGCAGCTTCCTCACCAGTCTGTTTCAGCAGCTCATCGTGGCCGTGCTCGCGGGGGCCGCCGTGGTGGGAGCGATCATGCTCATCACCAGCGATGAGGGTCCGCTGCTGACGAAGGACATCCACTTGTACTCGTTCTTCGGCTTCGTGCTGCTCTTCGGCGGCTTCGTCTTAAGCATGCGCTCCCTCATGCTCGTTTTCAGACGCGATGGCCAGACCTAGCCGGTCGCCCGACGGCTCGCTTCCGCCGCTCGCCTCCGCCGCTCGTCTCCGCCTCCGCTGCCTCGTTCAAGGCTGAGCGCACTTTTCGCGCCGTGTACGCATCGATATCCGCGCTCCGCCTTGAACGAGAGATGTTTGCGCTTGAACGAGAAGCTTTTGCTTGAACGAGCGCGGCCAAGGCCCGTCGCCCGCAGCAGCGCAGATCACAGCCACGGCACGGCCCGGGCATGAAGAAGCCCCGCGCTCACTGTTTCCAGCGATGCGCGGGGCTGTCCCGAGTGGAGCCCCCTGTCAGACTCGAACTGACGACCTTCGCTTTACAAGAGCGGTGCTCTACCAACTGAGCTAAGGAGGCGTGGTGCGCACCGAGCGTGCGCGCCTACACGATAGTAGTCCATGGCCGGGTCCGGCCACAAAACCGGTGGGAGACGAGTCCGCAGGATCTCTCACCGAGGCGGCCCAGCCTCAACCTGTACCGTCCCCTCCCCGAGGCGGCCCCGACCTCACCGTATGCAATTCCCATGCGATAGGCACCGCCCATCCTGCGGGGACGACGAAGGCCGGGCCCCACCTCGGCGGGGTCCGGCCTTCATTCGTGCACTGCCGGGCCGAGCGCTGCCCCGGACGATGTCCGGTCAGACGTCGACTGGGAGCCGATCAGGACCCCCGGCGATCAGCCCTTGAACTCTCCGGTGGCCTTGAGGATCTCGGTGGCCAGGGCCTGCGAGTCGCTGGTCTTGTCGGTGTGCTTGCCGTTGATGAGCACCCACGGGGTGGCTTCGACACCGTCGTCCAGAGCGGTCTGGCTTGACTGTTCGACGAACTTGTCGAAGGTGCGGTCCGTGACGCAGGACTTCACGGTCTGCTCGGGATCGGCCTTGAGCTTCTTCGAAGTGTCGACGCCGGCGTCCTCGGCCACCTTCAGTAGCTCCTCATCGGTGCGGCCCTCGCTGCCTTCTTCCGGCTGCTGAGCGTAGAGTGCGTCGAACAGGTCCATGGCGACCTCGGGCTGGCTGTCGACGACACAGGCGGCGAGGTTGGCGGCGCGAGTGGAGTACTCGTTGCCGCTGGACATGCGGTCGAGGAACGACACCGGCTTGTAGTTGACGACGATCGACCCCTCGTTGGCGAGCTTGCGCAGCATGCTCGCATTGCCTTCCTCGAAGGCCTTGCAGCCGGGGCACTGGAAGTCGAGGTAGACGGTGACCGTGGCAGCGCCCTTCTTCGCACCCGCCTCGGTCGGAGCCGGCAGATCCGATTCCTCACCTTCCGGCATCTTCAGCGGCTGCACGAGCGTGTTGTCCTTGCCCACGGTGATCCCGTCGGAGACATAGTTCGAGGGGCTGACAGCGGGTTTGCTCTGCTGGAATACGAGCACACCGACCACAGCGAGCACGGCGACGACGACCACTGCGATCCCGGTGTACAGGATCGTCTTCGCCGTCTTCTCCTTCTTCGCCTGATTCGCCGCGATCTGGCGGGCGTTCTCGCGTGCGCGGTTCCGCTTGTCGTCCGCGGAGTTGTTCTTCGCCATTGTTCCTCACGTTGGATCGTCTGACATCGGTGCGGCCTGAGGCCCGAACGGTGCGGGACGGCTTCCGCGACCCGACGGCACCACTGTACCGAAATAGGTGCTTGGCCGACTCCCAGAAACATTCAAGGTTCAACTACAACGTTCAACTACCTCGGGCTCTTCCGGCGCTCAGTTCGGATCGAATCGCACGATCGCACGGTTGAACAGGTGCCCAGTCGCCCAGGCGCCCAGTCGCCCAGGCGCACGATCGCCCAGGTGAACTCTCACATTCCCGCACGCGTCGAACCGACCGACCCGCACCAGACCGAACAATCAGTCTGATCGGCTCACACCGGTCCGGGCAGGTAGTCGAAGGGGTTGATCGTCAGCGGCCACCACGACATGGCCGCCCCCGACTGGATGACCATGACGGCGAGGATGACGAGCAGCGCGATCACGGCCAAGGCGATGAGACGGCCGAGCTGATTGCGAGTGGCTCCCGAGACGAGCAGACGTGAGCCGAAGCGCAGGCTCGAGGCACCCGGTCCAACCCACAGCACCAGCGAACCTGCGGCGCCGGCCGCCCACACCGACCATTGTTCGGAAGACCCGCTGGGCACGATCCCGGCGATGTCGAGCCGGGTGAGCACGAGCGCGGCAGCGGCCGCGATCGCCGGCAGGATGAGCGAAGCCACCGAGGTCAGGATCGAGGCCAGCACGGCCCCCGGCGCCGAGGCGAGCGCCCGGAAGAATCCGCCCGAATCCGTTCCGCGGTCGAACCGGTACCGCTGGACCTTCCGATCCAGACGTGTGCCGGTGCGGGCGAGCACCGACCAGATCAGCGCGACGACGCTGATAACCAGCGGGCCGAGAGGCATGACGGCGACGGCTAGGACGACGAGTCCGAAGACGACCCAGCCGCCCGACCGCACTCGTCGGTATCCCATCGGCGCCCACGGCTGACCGCCGGGCTGCATCTGCTGTCCGCCCTGCTGCATCGGCTGGCCGCCGGGCCCCATGAGCTGACCGTCGGGACCAGACTGGCCGCCCCACTGTCCTTGGGCGACCTGGCCATGCTGTCCGCCGGGACCACTCGGTCCGACGAGGTTCTGTCCGTGACCGGGTTGGACGAAGCCGGAACGGCCGAGGTCGGCACCGGCCATCGGGGAGCCCGGCCCCGCTTGGATGCCGCCGTTAGGATTGCTGATCGGCGGTGCGGTTGCCTGCTGCGGCGGCTGCCCGTGCATCTGCCCGGGACCATGGCCCGATCCCTGGCTGGGCCCGGCACCGTGACCCGACCCGGCATGATTGGTCGGTCGGCTGGATCCGGGATATTGCGGCTGCCCGTTGCCGGACGGGCCGGCTCCCGGGTACCCCGTGCCCGCACCCAGAGCCGCACCCCCGAGCGCTGCCCCAGCGGCCCCGGCACCACCAAAACCGGCACCACCAAGACCGGAACCGCCATGCCCGCTGCCACCGTCGTCGACGGCAGGCATGACTGCGGTCCCGCTCGATGTCCGCTGCGGACCACCCGCGCCGCCCCCTCCGCTGGGACCGGAACCGAGCTGCGGCATCCGCCCGGACTCGATGTCGACGAGAGCGTCGAGGATCATCTGCCCCGATGGACGACGTTCGGGTTTCGGGTCGAGGCAGGCGGAGATGAGCGGAGCGAAGTTCTTCGGCGCCCCGTCGAGGTCGAATTTGCCCATGGCCACACGACCGAGCACGGCTTCCAGAGGTCCGGAGCCATAGGGGTTGCGGCCGGTGGCGGCGAACGCCATGGTCGCGGCCCACCCCCACCAGTCGGTCTTCTCACTCGACGTCTTGCCGTCGGCGATCTCCGGGGAGAGATAGCCGGGGGTGCCCATGACCAGCCCGGTGGCGGTCACGCGCACTTCGTCGGCGACCTGGGCGATGCCGAAGTCGATGACCATCGGCTCACCGTCCATGATCATCACATTGGCGGGTTTGAGGTCGCGGTGGATGACGCCGGCATCGTGGACGGCGTTGAGAGCGTCGAGGAGGGCGTGGCCGAAGTGGACGAGCTCATCCTCGGCGAAGGGGCCGTTGTCGCGGACGTCATCGGACAGGGTCTGCCCGTCGACGAATTCGGTGATGATGAACGGCTGCGCGGAATCGAGTTCGGCGTCGAGCACCTCGGCGATGCGGGGATGTCGGATCCGGCGCAGGGTGCGGGTTTCGCGGGCGAGACGCTTCCTGGCGGTCTCGTCATTGGCGATATGCGGATGGAGGACCTTGACCGCGACCGGGTTGTTTCCGCCATCGACACCGAGGTAGACGACACCCATGCCGCCCGAGCCGAGCTCCTCGATGAGGCGGTAGCCTCCCAGTTCCTGATCCATCACCTGGCCAAGCCTAGTCGAGCGAGTACAGTTCATTCCAAGGACCGACACAGGAGGAGGCGCAGATGAGCACCGTCGACTCTGCCGAGCCCAGCACCGAAATCCCCTACGGCGACAGCGATTTCGTCGTCGTGGCCAACCGCCTGCCCGTCGACCGCGATCCCGACGACGAGAATCGCGGATGGCGCACCTCACCTGGGGGTTTGGTCACTGCAGTGGCTCCCGTGATGAAGGCCCAGGAGGGCGCCTGGATCGGGTGGACGGGCGTCGCCGACGAGGACTTCGAACCCTTCACCATCGACGGCATGCACCTGACCCCGGTGACTCTGACAAGTGAGGATGTCCTCAGGTACTACGAAGGGTTTTCCAACGCCACACTGTGGCCGCTCTATCACGATGTGATCGTCCCTCCCGAGTACCACCGCACCTGGTGGGATGCGTATGTGCGGGTCAATGAGCGCTTCGCGGCCAAGGTCGCCGAGGTGGCTGCGCAGTCCGCGACCGTGTGGGTTCACGATTATCAGCTCCAGTTGGTTCCGCAGATGGTCCGACGTCTGCGCCCTGACCTCGCGATCGGGTTCTTCAACCACATTCCCTTCCCGCCTTACGAGCTCTTCGCTCAGCTGCCGTGGCGCGACGAGATCCTCCGCGGGCTCCTCGGTGCCGACCTCATCGGGTTCCAACGGCCGGCGGACGCAGCGAACTTCCGCCGTGCCGTCCGCGGGCGTCTGGGATACGCGACGAAGGGGTCGACCGTCTCGGTCCCGCCGGGTGACTTCCTCCCGGCCCACCTCGTCCGCGCCGAGCCGTTCCCGATCTCGATCGACACCCCTTATCTCGAGGAGCTCGCCCGCGATCCGAAGATCCTCGAGCGGGCGAAGCAGATCCGCGAGGAGGTCGGCAATCCTCGGGTGGTCATGCTCGGCGTCGATCGGATGGACTATACGAAGGGCATCCGCCACCGGCTCAAGGCGTTCGGGGAGCTGCTCGCCGAGGGCCGACTCGATGTCGAGGATGTCGTGCTCATTCAGATCGCGACACCGTCGCGGGAACGCCTCGAGCAGTACAAGATCATCCGCCACGACGTCGAACTGGCCGTCGGGCGGATCAACGGTGAGCAGGTCGATGTCGGATCGATTCCCGTGCGCTACCTCCACCATTCCTATCCGCGCGACGAGATGACGGCGTTCTTCCTCGCCGCCGATGTCATGCTGGTGACCGCTCTGCGGGACGGAATGAACCTCGTTGCCAAGGAATATGTGGCGTGCCGAAGGCGGGACGACGGAGCCCTCGTGCTCTCCGAATTCACCGGGGCTGCCGAACAGCTCAAGGGCGCGGTGATGGTCAATCCCCACGACATCGCCGACCTCAAGGCGGGCATCCTCGAAGCCGTGCAGATGGACGAGAGGACTCGCACACGACGGATGAAGCAGATGCGCAAGAGGGTCGCCACGGACACCGTGAGCCGGTGGTCGAAGAACTTCCTCGCCGAACTCGAGCACATCAAGGACAATCCCGAGGTCATCGTCCCGGAACGGCCCGTGGTGCAGAAGAACCGAACCGCACCGCCGCCGGATGTGCCGGCGGCCCCGTCCGATCGCGCCGACAGACCCGATGATGCCGAGTGGACAGACGATATCTCCACCGCCCGCTAGGAGACGAACAGTGACATCGAAGCCGACCGTGCTCGGTCCTGCCCCCTCCGCCACCGCCGAGGTGGCCCTGCGTGATCTCGCCACCGCCGATTCGCTGCTGCTGGCCTTGGATTTCGATGGGGTGCTCGCACCTCTTCAGGACGATCCGTCGACGTCCCGGATGGTCCCCGATTCGGCCTCGGCCATCGCGGCGCTTGCCGGTCTGCCGCGCACTCGGGTGGCACTGGTGTCCGGACGCGATATCGCGACCCTGCGACGCCTGTCCGAGGCGCCGGACTCGGCGTGGCTGATCGGTTCGCACGGCGCGGAGGCCGAGCTCGGCAGCGACGCTGATCGCGATCCTGACTCCGCCGTGATCCGGTCTCCCGGGCTCGCTCCGGCCGAGGCGGAGATGCTCGCCGCCATCGACGCACACCTCGACGCGTTCGAACACACTCTTCCGGGCGCTGATGAACGCCCCGGTTCGGCCGCGGCGACGACGGGTTCGGCGGCAACGATGGGTTCGACCGCAACGATTGGCGCGAACGACTCGTGCAATGTCGACGGCCCCGCGGATTTCCTCATCGAGCGCAAACCCTATTCGCGGACGGTCCACACTCGCGGACTCGCCCCCGAGGCCGCCGCGGTACTGCACGAACACGCCCTCGACGTGGTCGAGGAGTTCCCGGACATCCGTGTCATCGAAGGCCACGACATCACCGAACTCGCCGTCAAACAGGCGACGAAAGGCGATGGCATCCGGCTGCTCGCCCGTGCCG
This sequence comes from Brevibacterium sp. MGP-B1, assembly GCF_057766545.1. Classification (NCBI taxonomy): domain Bacteria; kingdom Bacillati; phylum Actinomycetota; class Actinomycetes; order Micrococcales; family Brevibacteriaceae; genus Brevibacterium; species Brevibacterium sp. MGP-B1. Next base: position 2,659,033 of record NZ_CM173407.1, read on the forward strand.
GCCAACCGACGGCGATGGGCTACCTCGGCGACGATGTCACCGATGAGGACGCCTTCGCGGCCCTCGACGAACTCACGGGCTCCCGCGCTCTGAACGCCGGCCTCACCGTCAAGGTCGGGTCCGCCCCGACTCGCGCTTCGTGGCGGATCGCCGATCCTGCGGCCGTGGCCGAACTGCTCGGCCGCCTCGTTGCCGAGCGCACGGATTTCCTTCGCACCGTCCACGTCACGGCACGGCCGCCTCGGCGAGGATGATTGTGATCGAAAACCGAGATCAGCGGCGCTGCGGGGGCACGGCGCTGGCCCGGAGGACGAGGTCCGGGTCGACCGTGTAATCGACGTGCACGCGCGCATCACCGGCGGCGATCATCGCGCGGATCTCATCGATCGCCGACTGCGCCACGGTCGCCCAGTCGTAGACGACCTGGGACAGGGGCGGTTGGACGACATCGGCGTCGGGGACGTCGCCGACCGTGAGCAGTGACAGGTCCCGGGGCACGTCGAGCCGCAGCCGCTGGGCGGCCTCGAGCATGCCGAAGGACAGGGACGGGGCGCAGGCGATGACGGCGGTGCAGCGCAGATCGAGCAGCTCCTCGGCGGCGGCGACTCCGGCCATCGCTCCGCCGGCGGCCTCGACGACGGGGGCCTGATCACGGGTGGCGGGAATGTGGAGGATCCCTGCCATCGATCTGCGGAAGCCGGCGATGCGGGCCGGGGCCGCCGAATCGCGCAGCACGGCGAGCCCGATCCGTTTGTGGCCGAGGTGGACGAGGTGCGCCACGGCGGTCTCGATTCCGCCGGTCGCGTCGAGGTAGATGCGCGAGATCCCGTCGTCGTGGCGGGCATTCGAGATGCGGATGAGCGGCAGCCCGCGTTCGGCGAGCATCCCTGCGAGCACACCGGCGGCACCGCCGCCGACGACGATGGCTCCGGAGATCGTGGGGCCGCCGTGTTCGCTGCCGAGGATGGTCTCGAGCAGGGCCTCATTGCGTTCGGCGATGGCCTCGATGTGGACGACGGCGATGCCGAGCCCGAACATCCGGTTCGTCAGGATCTCCGCAAGCCGCGAATACGGGTCCACGTTGCCTGCTGACACCGCGGGTTTGATGAGCGCGATGAGCGACGAGGCGGCACCCGATCCGGCCCCAGCCCCTGATCCTTCCCGTGTCCCGGATGAGGCGTACGGGGCCTGCCCGGCAGCGCCGAGGATCGCCAGGGCCTGCCGCACCTTCGCCAACGAGGCGGCCGACACCGATTCGGGATCGCGCAGAGCTCGTGAGGCGGTGGCTTTCGAGACTCCGGCGGTGCCGGCGATCTCGGCGAGACGGACGTGCCGGTGCTCGGGCAGGTGCTCCCTCATTGGCGGGCCGCCGTCGTCGAGGTTCGGGCGACGAGTCGAGGACGGAACACCGGAGGCACCGAAGGCAGACCCGTCGTCGAGATCCGCAGGGTCTGCAGCGTCGCATCGATGAGGGCATTCGACAGCCCCTCGACGTCGAGGCCGAGCACCGTGGCCGGCGGGCCTGTGAACTTCATCGTCGGGGAATCGCCGAATCCGACGACCGACATGTCCCGCGGCACTTGCAGATGCCGATTCCGCAGTCCGTGGAGGGCGCCGTGCAGCTGCAGCGCGGACTGGACGATCACCGCTGTGCAGGTCGCATCCTTGAGTTCGAGCACCGCACGTGATCCGCCCGAGAACGACTTCGGCACCCGTGAGATCCAGTCCTCGAGGTTGAGCCCGAGGTTTCTGGCCGGATGTTCGGCGAGGAAGCGGCGGATCAGCTGGATGGCCAGTTCACCGCTGTCGTTGCAGATCAGCCCGATGCGCCGGTGGCCGATCGCCCGCAGATGTTCGAAAGCCGTGGTCATCCCACCGCCGAGGTCGAGGCGCGCGGCGATGACCTCCGTCCCGGCTTCGGAGACCTCCTCGGTGGCGGACTGTTCGGCGACGCGGATGCAGGGGATCTCCGTATTCAGACTCGTCATCGTCGTGGTCACCAGGGCCACGGCGCCCGCGTCGATCGCGGTCTGCAGCGGTTCCGGGTCGGTCTCGACGAGCGGGCGGGTAACGAGGAGATCATGATCCTGCAGGGCCTTGGCCACGCGGGTGCAGACCTGGACCTGCCAATGTTCGGGATTGCCGGGAGCGCTGACGGCCACGAGCCGCCTCGGCGCATCATGGAGCAGGGTCGAGCGCGAATAGCCGAGCTCGCTCATCGCCTCCAGCACCTTCGCCCGGGTCGACTCGGCGACGGCACCGCGTCGACCGAGCACTCGGGAGACCGTGGCCAGGGAGACTCCGGCCCTGGCAGCGACCTCGTCCAACGTGACCTTCATACGAATCAGTCTACTTTCGCGCCGTGGTCTGCGTCGGCGCATCCGGCGGGGTGGACGCCGCGGTATGCGTCGGCGCACAGCCATCGTGCTGAGAATCACTCTACGCTTTGTCGAATTCACAGAGTACCCCAACCATCCACCCCTTAGGATGAGAGTGACTGAGCATCCCTGCCGGGTCACCGACGACCAGCTGCTCACGGAGTTATTCAGAAGTTTTAGGAGGACTTATGTCAACGGTGTCGTTGAATGGCCTCAGTCATGTCTACGAGAACACGACGTCCGAATCCGTCCACCCGTTCAATCTCTTCGTCGATGACGGAGAGTTCCTCGTCCTCTACGGACCCAGCGGGTCGGGCAAGTCGACGATCCTGCGGATGCTGCACGGACTTGAGACCCCGAAGTCCGGCACGATCCTCATCGACGGCGCGGATATCACCCACGCCGCCGTCAACGACCGCGATGTCACCCTGGCGTTGGAGAGCTACGCGCTCTACCCGCATATGAGCGTGCGCGACAATCTCGGCTTTGCGCTGCGCGTCGACGGCCTGCCCGCCGACGAGATCACAGAACGCGTCGAATCCGTGATGGACAAGATCGGGCTGAGCGACATCCTCGATTCGGTTCCCGGCGACCTCACCCAGCTGCAGCGCCAGACCGTGGCCCTGGCGCGTGCCGTGGTGCGCCGACCCAAGGTGCTCATCATGGACGAGCCCGTGGTCAATCTCGTCCCCGAGCAGCAGGCGGAGACTCTTGCGCTCATCAAGCAGCTGCAGCAGGAGTTCGGGCTGACGACGATCTACGCCACTTCCGATCTCGAGGATGCGAAGGTCCTCGGCGACCGGATCGCCTTCCTCGATCGCGGGCGGCTCATCGGCGTGGAGACACCCGACCTCGCCGAGGCGCTCGTGGCCTCGGTCTCCGACACGGACTCCTGAGCCGTGCCGGGAACCCTGCCCCCGCCGGACCCGTCAGCACAGGCCTCACCATCGACTGCAACTTCGAATAGCGCGGCCGCATCGGTCGGCGCGGCCGCTCCCTCACCGGAGATCCACACTGTCCGGAACGCCGATCATGCGGCCCTGGCCGAACTCCCCTGGCACCTGCCCCTGGCCGAATGGCCCGAGAAGCTGCTCGGCGGCCTGCCCCGCGGAATCTCCCGCCACGTCGTGCGCTATGTCGAGATCGGAGACGAAGTCCTCGCGATCAAGGAGACTGACGACGCGCAGGCCACGCGTGAGTTCGACATCCTCGGCGCGCTCGGCAACCTCGACGTCCCCCTCGTCGAAGCCCGCGCCGTCGTCGGAAAGCGCAGGACCTCATCGGGCCAGGCACTCAAGGGCGCTCTCATCACCGCCTATCTCGAATTCTCGCTGCCCTACCGTGCGCTGTTCTCCCGGGACCTGGCCGAGGACACCGGCGGGCGCCTCGTCGACGCTCTGGCCGTGCTGCTCGTTCGCCTCCACCTCGTCGGCTTCTACTGGGGAGACGTGTCCCTGTCGAACACGCTCTTCCGCCGCGATGCCGATGCCTACGCCGCCTATGTCGTCGATGCCGAGACCGGCGAGCTGCACGACCAGCTCTCCGACGGGCAGCGGAACATGGACCTGCGGATCGCGCGGATGAACATCGCCGGGGACTTCCTCGATCTGCAGGCCGCGGGACTCATCGCCCCCGAGACCGATCCGCTGGCGGCCGGTGAACGGCTCTGCGAGTCGTACAACGCGCTGTGGGCGGAGCTGACCCGGGTCGAGGAATTCAGCGTCAACGAACGCTGGCGCATCGACGAACGCATCCGCCGCCTCAACGACCTGGGCTTCGACCTCGGGGAACTGACTGTGACGACGGATCTCGACGGCATCAGCCTCCTCGTGTCCCCGAAGGTCGTCGAACCCAACCACCACTCACGGCGTCTGCTTCGCCTGACCGGGATCGGCGCGAACGAGAACCAGGCCCGAGCGATGCTCAACGACCTCGATTCGTTCCGTTCGGCTCCCGAGATCGCCGAATTCGACGAACTCGACGAATCCCAAGCCGCCCGCCGCTGGCTCGACGAGGTGTACAAACCCCTCATCCAGGCAATCCCGGAGAACCTCACCCGCAAGCTCGAACCCGGGCAGATCTTCTACGAGTTCGCCGAGCACCGCCGCACCATGGCGCGCGCCCGCCAGCGCGACATCCCCACGATGGAGGCCATCGCCTACTTCATCGTCGACTACCTGGCGAACCTCCCCGACGAGATCCGCTACGTCGACAGCAAGAAATTCTGACACCCTCCCCGAGGCGGTCCTGACCTCAGCCGATGTTCCACAAGGTGAAACGGGGACCGCGGGGCCGCCTCGGCGGGCATACCTTTGAAGTCCACGGAGCGACACCGGTGTCGCTCCGGAACCGAACCCCGCCCGGAAGGATTCCCGATGTCGACGAACGAGCCGATGCCCACGAACGAGAACAACCCGTCGATCCCGTCCCTGTTCGACCTCAGCGGGCGCACGGCCGTCGTCGTCGGGGCCGGCTCCGGACTGGGCCAGGCCAGCGCGATCGGGCTCGCCGATGCGGGGGCGCACGTCGTCGTCGCCGACCTCAACCTCACCGGCGCCGAGGAGACCGCCGCCCTCATCGCCGCTCGCGGCAGCGGGTCAGCCGCCCACTCCACGGCGCAGGGTACGGCGGCGGACGGATCGGCCGCGCCGGGAGCGGACGGAACGGCCACGGCTGCAGCCGTCGATATCACGGACACGGCCTCCGTCGATGCCCTCGTGGACGCCTGGGCCGATGCCGAGATCCTCGTCATCACACCGGGGGCGAACGTGCGCAAACGCCTCGTCGACACCACCGACGACGAGTTCGACCGGGTCATCGACATCAACCTCAAGGGCACGTACCGGCTGATGCGCGGGTTCGGCCGTGAGATGGGTGAGCGCGGTCGCGGGTCGATCGTCACCTATGCATCTTTCCGGGCGCTCGCCATCGAACCCGGCCAGGGAATCTATGCAGCAGCGAAAGCCGGTGTCGTCCAGCTGACGAAGACGATGGCCAGCGAGCTCGGCGGTCAAGGAGTGCGCGTCAATGCGATCCTGCCCGGCCCGTTCGACACTCCCCTGACGCAGCAGATCAAGACCGACGGCAAGTGGTGGGACGCGTATGCGGACAAGACCGCCCTGGGCCGCTGGGGTCGCCTGCACGAGATCGCCGGGCCCGTCCTGTTCCTCGCTTCGGACGCCTCGAGCTATGTCACCGGGCACTCGCAGCTCGTCGACGGCGGCTGGATGGCGCAGGACGGCCGGTTCACCCCCGACGTGTGAGCACGGCTGCCTCCGGGCGGCCAGCCATGTGGACTCGTTGTCGCCGTGTGAGACCTCTGTCGTGTGGGACCTCTGCCGTGTGAGACCTCTGGCGTGTGAGATCCGCGACGCTGCGGGGCGGAGTGACCAGTGATCGCGCGGGGACCCGGCGAGACAATATTCATGATTATGCAAGAATATTCAGATGACCGTTTCGCACACTTCGCCCACCCCGCCGGCGCACACTCCCACAGGAGTGCTGCGGCAGCTGGGGCGACGCAAGTCGATCAGCGCCATGACCGCCGAGGCCCACACCGATGCGCAGACCGCGCAGCAGGGTGGGCTGCGGCGGACCTTCGGCGTCTTCCAGCTGACGATGATCAGCGTCGGTGCCACCTTGGGCACGGGAATCCTCGTCATCCTCGGCGAGGCGGTGCCGGTGGCCGGCCCCGCAGTGTGGCTCGCTTTCGTCCTCGCCGGAATCACCGCGCTGCTGTCGGCGGTCAGCTACGCCGAGATGGCCGGAATGGTGCCGGTGTCCGGGTCGAGCTATTCGTATTCCTACGCCACCCTGGGTGAGGGCGTCGCGTGGGTCTGCGGCTGGTGTCTCGTCCTCGAATACGCGGTCTCGGTCGCGGCGGTCGCCGTCGGCGCCGCCGACTACGTCAACGAGACCCTGCGAGTCTTCGGCCTCGAACTGCCCGCGTCCCTGACCACGGGGCCGGGCCTGGCCGAGTATCCGGACGGAATCATCAATGTCTCGGCTCTCATCGTCGTGGCCCTGGCGACCGTGCTGCTCATGCGCGGCGCCCGCGAATCCGGTGTCGTCAACACCATTCTCGTCTTCGTCAAGATCGGCATCCTCGTCTTCTTCGCCATCGTCGCGTTCACCGCGTTCAAGGCCGGCAACTTCGCGCCGATGCTGCCGATGGGGGCCGCCGGTGTCACCGCGGCCGCCTCCAGCGTGTTCTTCTCCTATATCGGCTTCGATGCCGCGTCCACGGCCGGTGAGGAAGCGAAGAATCCGCGCCGTGACCTGCCGCGGGCGATCATCTTTTCGATGCTCATCGTCACCTCGATGTACGTCCTCGTCGCCGTCACAGCGATCGGGGCACGGCAGTGGCAGTGGTTCGACGGCGCTCACGCCCCGCTGGTCCAGATCGTCGAGGAGATCACCGGATCGAATATCGCGGTGCTGCTCTTCGCGGTGGCCGCGGTGCTCGCGATCTTCTCCGTCGTCATCACCGTGCTCTACGGACAGTCGCGGATCCTGCTGACGATGGCCAGGGACGGAATGGTGCCGAAGATCTTCGGCCGCGTCTCCCAGCGCACCGGCACTCCGTTGATCGGCACTCTCATCGTCGGCGGCCTCGTGGCCATCACAGCGGCGTTCATTCCGCTCGGCGAACTCGCCGACGCCACGAGCATCGGCACCCTGTTCGCGTTCTGCCTCGTCAACATCGCCGTCATCTACCTGCGGTTCAAACGCCCCGACCTCGAGCGCTCATTCAAGGTCCCGTTCGGGCCGGTCGTGCCCGCGCTGGGAGCCGTGGCGTGTGCGTTCCTCATGGTCAACCTCGGCGGGCGGACCTGGATCGTCTTCGGGGCGTGGATGGTCGTCGGCGCGATCGTCTACTTCACCTACAGCCGCCGCCACTCAAGAGTCGGGGCATTGGACGAGCAGACCTACCGCACCACCCTCTGATTACTACCTGACGGCGGCCCAGCAACCTCGCGAGGTTGCTGGGCCGCCGTCAGGTAGTAAGAGGGGTCAGGGGCGGCGGGCTCTTGCCACCTCGTAGAGGGACACGGCAGCGGCGATGCCTGCATTGAGCGACTCGGTGGTCGCGGCGATCGGGATCGACACGATCTGATCGCACTTCTCCGCGATGAGCCGCGATAGCCCCTTGCCTTCGGAGCCGACGACGATGCACAGCGGGTCGCGGGTGAAGGTCAGCTCGGGCAGCTCGACGTCTCCGTCCATGTCGAGGCCGACGACGAAGACGTTCTGCTTCTTCAGCTCGTCGATCGCCCTGGCCAGGTTGACCACCTGTGCCACGCGGATGCGCGAAGCGGCACCGGCCGAGGTCTTCCACGCGGCGGCCGTCATCGAGGCGGCGCGACGTTCGGGGATGATCACACCGTGACCGCCGAAGGCCGCCGTCGACCGGACGATGGCACCGAGATTGCGCGGATCCGTGATCCCGTCGAGGGCCACGAGCAGCGGCGTCTCGGCACGTTCGGCCGCGAACTCGAGCAGATCGGAGGGATCGGCATAGTCGTAGGGCGGGACCTGCAGGGCGATGCCCTGGTGGATCGCATCATCGGTGAGCCGGTCGAGGTCGGGCTTGCTCGCTTCGAGCATCGAAATGCCGCGCTGAGTCGCGAGAGTGATCGACTCGCGGACCCGATCGTCGGAGTCGATGCGTCCGGAGACGTACATCGCGGTGGCCGGAACGCCCTCGCGCAGTGCCTCGAGGACCGAATTGCGCCCGGCGACCATATTCGGTCCGAGTTCCTTCTTCTTCCGCTTCGCCTGCGCCGAGGCGTTCGAGCTCTTGCGCTGCTGCGCGGCCTTGTGCGCCTTGTGATAGACGCGGTCCTCGGCCTTCGGCGTCGGCCCCTTGCCACGCAGGCCACGCTTGTTCTTACCGCCCGACCCCTTGGTCGGACCCTTCTTCGAACCGCCGGAGCGGGGATTGGAAGCCATCTGATTCCTTCAAATACGTTGGGGCCGCGAGCTCGTGCCCGTGACCGAAAATCGTCGCCCTCAGCCCTCGCCGAGGTGGTAGCGGTATCCGTCGGCCGTGTCCTCGATGACGATGCCGGCTGCGGCCAGCTCGTCGCGCAGGGCATCCGCGGTGGCGAAGTCCTTCTTCGCCTTCGCCTCGGCCCGTCGCTCGGCCATGGTGGCCACGAGGGAGTCGAGCGCCGACTCCGCCTTGGCATCGGCCGCCGAACCGGCCCAGACCGCAGCACTGGGATTGACACCGAGGATGTCGAGCATGAGCTCCGCCTCGGCGACGATCCGCGCCAGGCCCTCCCGGTCGCTGCCGGAGTCGAGGAGCTTCGCCCCCTCACTCACGGAGGCGAAGACCACGGACAGGGCACGAGGCACACCGAGGTCGTCGTCGAGAGCAGCGGCGAATTCGGCGGGCACGTCGACGCTGCGTGAAGCGTAGGAGTCAGTGACATCCGGCAGCGCCGGCGCGTCCGCGCCGAGTGCCGGGCGGGCGCGCTGGAGGAAGTTCTGCAGCCGTTCGAGCGAGGCCGCGGAGCGTTCCATCGCCTCGTTCGAGAAGTCGAGGATCGACCGGTAGCTGGCACCGGTGAGGAAATAGCGCACGGCCAGCGGGCTGAACGTGTCGAACAGGTCGGAGGCGAAGACCGAATTGCCCAGAGACTTCGACATCTTGTCCCCGCCCACATTGAGCAGGCCGGAATGCATCCAGATGTTCGCGAACTGGTCTCCGGCGGCACGGGACTGCGCCAGCTCGTTCTCGTGGTGCGGGAAGCGCAGGTCGAGTCCGCCGCCGTGGATGTCGAAATTCGACCCCAGGTACTTCGTCGACATGGCCGAGCACTCGATGTGCCAGCCCGGTCGGCCCCGTCCCCAGGGCGAAGGCCACGAGGCGGTGATCGGCTCGGAGTCCTTGTGCGCCTTCCACAGCGCGAAGTCCCGGGCGTCATTCTTCCCGCGCAGCTCGGCGCCCTCGGACAGCTCCATGTCGTCGAGCTTCTGGTTCGTCAGTGCCCCGTAGTCTCTCCACGAGGCGGCGTCGAAGTAGACATCGGCGCTGCCGTCGAGCGCGGGGTAGGCATGACCGGCCTCGATGAGGCGGGAGATGAGCTCGATCATCTCCGTGATGTGCCCGGTTGCGCGCGGTTCGCTGCTCGGCGGCAGAACGTCGAGCGCGTCGTAGGCTGCGGTGAAGGCGCGTTCGTACTTGTACGCGTGAGCGAACCACTCCCGCCCCTCTTCGACGGACTTCGACAGGATCTTGTCGTCGATGTCGGTGACGTTGCGGATCATGGTCACCCGGTAGCCGCTGTAGAGCAGCCAGCGGCGCAGGGTGTCGAACACCGAGGCCGACCGCAGGTGGCCGATATGCGGCTCGCCCTGCACCGTGGCGCCACAGACGTAGATACCGACCTGACCGTCGTTGACGGGGCGCAGTTCTTCGGTCGTGCGGCTGGCGGTGTTATAGAGCGAGATAGTCACGCCCACAAGTCTACCGGGCCCGGCCGATTTCCCCGTTTCCCGATATTCGATACGCGACTGTTATGCGCATCACGTGACGCGTGGCACATTGCACAGAATTTTCACAGTAAAGTGGGGCCATGCAATGAAGACGCAGATGAGAACCATGCTCTCACAGCCGACTTCAATTCCGCCGGACCGCCTCACAGATGAGATAGGCTCCGGCACTCGGCCTCACAGCAAGCAGGCCGGACAAGAAAGGACACCATGTCGACTAAAGCCACACCCCAGAGGGAGGTCTTCGCCACCCGCGGCGCGTTCATCTTCGCTGCCATCGGTTCGGCGGTCGGCCTCGGCAACATCTGGCGCTTCCCGTACATCACCTATGACAACGGCGGCGGCGCCTTCCTCATCCCCTACCTCGTCGCACTCCTGACAGCAGGCATCCCGCTGCTGTTCTTCGACTACGCGATGGGACACCGTTCGCGCGGTTCCGCCCCCTTGGCATTCCGCATGGCTTCGAAGGTGACCGAGCCGATCGGCTGGTTCCAGACCGGCATCGCCTTCGTCATCGGCATCTACTACGCAGCGATCATCGCGTGGGCCGGTTGCTATATGTTCTTCTCACTCAATCAGGCGTGGGGAGACGATGCCGCCGGATTCTTCACCGGTTCCTTCCTCAAGGCCGGCGACCCGGGTGTCTCGTTCGAGTTCGTCCCCGGGGTGCTCATCCCGGTCATCATCGTCTGGATCGTCACCCTGGGCATCCTGCTGGCAGGTGTGCAGAACGGCATCGCCCGCTTCTCGAAGATCTTCATCCCGCTGCTCGTCGTCCTCTTCCTCGCGCTCGTCGTCAGGGCGCTGTTCCTGCCCGGTGCGGCCGAGGGCCTCGACGCCCTGTTCACCCCGGATTTCGCAGCGCTGACCGATCCAGGCGTGTGGATCGCGGCCTACGGTCAGATCTTCTTCTCGCTGTCGATCGCCTTCGGCATCATGATCACCTACGCCTCGTACCTCAAGAAGAAGACGAACCTCACCGGTTCGGGTCTCGTCGTCGGCTTCTCGAACTCCGCATTCGAGATCCTCGCCGGCATCGGCGTCTTCGCCGCACTCGGCTTCATGGCAGCCGCCGAGAACACTCAGGTCTCCGAAGTCGCCGACAGCGGCATCGGTCTGGCCTTCATGGCCTTCCCGACGCTCATCTCCGAGATGCCCGGCGGCGGAATCTTCGGTTTCGTGTTCTTTGCCTGCCTCGTCTTCGCCGGACTGACCTCGCTCATCTCGATCGTGCAGGTGCCCATTCAGGCGATGCGCGAGAAGTTCCGCCTCAGCAACAAGACCTCGACATTGCTCGTCGGCGGGGTCATGGCGATCATCTCGATCCTCCTGCTGACCACCATCACCGGCCTCTATGTGCTCGACACGATGGATGCCTGGGCCAACAACATCGGCATCGTCGGTGCCGCGGTCGTCGGACTCATCGCCATCGCCTGGTTCGCGCGCAAGCTGCCCGTGCTGCGTGATCACCTCAACGCGATCTCGAGCTTCAAGGTGGGCTGGTTCTGGATGATCATCCTCGGCGGCGTCACCACACTGCTGCTGGCCTACATGCTCATCACGCAGATCATCACCTACTCCACCGAAGGCTACGAGGAGTACCCGACGAGCATCATCGGCGTCTTCGGTTGGGGCATGATCGGCGTGCTCATCGTCTTGGCAATCGTCTTCACGCTCATCAAGTGGCCGAAGAAGACGCTCGTCGAGGCAGAAGCCGCAATCGCCGACTCCGTCGAACAAGAGAAGAAGGGAGCCTGAGATGGGAACTTCAGCAATCATCATGATGGTCATCGCCATGGTCACGGTCTGGGGCGGTCTGATCGCATCGCTGCTCCACCTGCGCAAGCACCCCGACGAGGAAGCGGCCGAATGACCTGTCCGGGGTGAACCCCACCCCGTGATCACGTCCGGCTGAGTCGGATCCGCAGCGCCGCCTCGGCGACGTGGATCGGCTCACCCTCGCCGAGGCGGCCCGATGCATCCGTGCATCGGGCCGCCTTCGTCGTTCCACCTTCGTTTCACTCCGCCCACAGACAGCCCGCCCACCACCGGTCCTGCCCCGCCCATGTCGAACGCATCGTCTCACTCCCGAACCGCCCGCTGGTCGCAGACGTCCGGCCTGGTTAGGGTGGGGGTGTGAGCACTCCGTCCAAGGGTGCACTCAGTCCACTTCGGGTGTTCCCGTCCGCGGACATCCGTCACCGAAGACATTTAGGAGACGCAATGCCACAGACCGTCAAGGGCGTCATCTCCCGCAGCAAGGGAGCCCCGGTCGAACTCACCGACATCGTCATCCCGGATCCGGGACCGGGCGAGGTCGTCGTCGATGTGAAGTCGTGCGGCGTCTGCCACACGGACTTCCACTACCGCGAGGGCGGGATCAGCGACGACTACCCGTTCCTGCTCGGCCACGAGTCGGCCGGAGTCGTCTCCGAGATCGGCGAAGGGGTCACCGAGGTCGCGGTCGGCGACTTCGTCATCCTCAACTGGCGCGCCATCTGCGGCGACTGCCGTGCCTGCAAGCGCGGCGAACCCTGGTACTGCTTCGACACCCACAATGCCTCGCAGAAGATGACCCTGCCCGACGGCACCGAGCTCGAAGCCGCTCTGGGCATCGGATCCTTCGCCGAGAAGACACTCGTCGCAGCAGGCCAGTGCACGAAGGTGCCCGAGGCGGACCCGGCAGTCGTGGGTCTGCTCGGCTGCGGAATGATGGCCGGTATCGGGGCGGCCATCAACACCGGTGAGGTCACCCGCGGCAAGACCGTCGCCGTGATCGGCGCCGGCGGTGTCGGCTGCGCGGCGATCGCCGGTTCGGCTCTGGCCGGGGCGAACACGATCATCGCCCTCGACATCGATGAGAAGAAGCTGTCCTGGGCCAGCGACTTCGGTGCCACGCACACGGTGTCGACGAAGGGCATGAGCGAGGACGAGGTCGTCGCGGCGATCCAGGAGCGCACCGGAGGCTTCGGCGCCGATGTCGTCATCGACGCCGTCGGACTTCCCGCCACCTGGCGGCAGGCCTTCTACGGCCGTGACCTCGCAGGCACCGTCGTCCTCGTCGGTGTGCCGACCCCGGAGATGGAGCTGACCGTTCCGCTGCTCGATGTGTTCGGCCGCGGCGGCAAGCTCAAGTCATCCTGGTACGGTGATTGCCTGCCCGACCGCGACTTCCCGATGCTCGTCGACCTTTACCAGCAGGGACGTTTCCCGCTCGAGAAGTTCGTGTCCGAACGCATCGGCATCGGCGATGTCGAATCCGCTTTTGAGAAGATGGCCAAGGGCCAAGTCCTACGATCGGTGGTGGAACTGTAATGACAGCTATTGAGCATCTCGTCACGTCTGGCACGTTCTCCCTGGATGGAGAGACGCACGACGTCGACAACAACGTGTGGATCATCGGCGATGATTCCGAGGTCATCGTCATCGACCCGGCCCATGATGTCGATGCGATCGCCGAGGCGGTCGGATCCAGAGACGTCAAGGCCATTCTCCTCACGCACGGTCACGACGATCATGTGCGCGTCGTCCGCGACTTCGCACAGCGGGTGGGCAACCCCACCGTGTACCTCAATCCCGATGACTATGTGCTGTGGGATATGACCTTTGAGAACTACCGTCCCGACGGGCAGATCGCCCACGGCGACACCTGGACCGTCGGCGGAATCAAGCTCAAGGCTCTGCACACTCCCGGCCACTCCCCCGGTTCGACGTGCTTCTTCGTCGAGACTGGTCTGCCGGCTCCGGCATCGGCCGGTGCGGGACGGGCCGTCGGTCCGGTGCTGTTCTCGGGAGACACTCTGTTCAACGGCGGTCCCGGAGCCACGGGACGGTCGCATTCGAGCTTCGAGACGATCATCGAATCGATCCGCGACGTGCTCTTCCCGCTGCCCGAGGCGACCGTCGTGCTCACCGGGCACGGCGATTCCACGTCGATCGGCGCGGAGAGCCCGGCCCTCGAGGATTGGATCAAACGCGGCCACTGAGCCGCCGCAGGCCGGGCTCAGACCGCTCGCCGGCGAAGACGCAGATCGCATAGCCGACCTGCCTACGGTCAGGCTCTGACCGACCAGTGCAACTCGCAGACGCGGGTCGCGACCCACACGGGTTCGCGACCCGCGTCTGCGCTTTCTGCCCCTGCCGGATAGACTCGTCGGGTGCCTGAATCACAGTCTTCGCAGCCCGCCGAGTCAGCGTCCGCCTCGGCCTCCGGTTCTTCTGATACCTCGTCCGACGGTCTCAAGGTGGGGATGAAGCCCCGCCATCTGGTGATGATGAGCCTCGGCTCGGCGATCGGCGCCGGTCTCTTCGTCGGCTCCGGCGCCGGAGTGCAGGCGGCTGGTCCCGCCGTGCTCATCTCCTACGTCGTCGCGGGTCTCATCGTCATCTTCGTCATGCGGGCGCTGGGCGAACTCGTCGCCGCTGACCCGAATCCGGGTGCGTTCTCGCACTATGCGGGCAAGGCCATGGGCCCGGCTGCGGCCTTCGCCGTCGGTGCTCTGTGGTGGGTCCAGCTGTGCCTCGTCGTCGCCGCCGAGGCCACGGCCGCCGCGCAGATCGCGGCTTCCTATATTCCGGCAATCCCCCAGTGGGTCATCGCTTTGGCGATCATGCTCGTCTTCACGGCCATCAACCTCACCACGTCGGGCAGCTTCGGTGAGTTCGAGTTCTGGTTCTCGCTCATCAAGGTCGCTTTCGTCGTCCTCTTCGTCGTGCTCGGTGCCGCATACCTGTTCGGATGGACCCCGGCCGAACCGCCCGCGCAGATCTTCGCCGACGGGTTCATGCCCACCGGCATCTCCGGCATCGCCGCGGGCCTGCTCGTCGTCGCGTTCGCCTTCGGCGGCATCGAGATCGTTGCCGTCGCCGCGGCCGAGACCGCAAATCCCGAGCGCAGCGTCTCCCAGGCGATCAAGACGATCGTGTGGCGCATCCTGTTCCTCTACATCGGGTCGGTGGCGATCATCGTCCTCGTCCTGCCGTGGACGGACGACCGCCTGGCAGAGTCACCTTTCGTGGCCGTTCTCGAGACCGCCGGGCTGCCGTTCATCGCCTCGCTGCTGGCCGCGGTCATCGTCATCGCGCTGCTGTCGTCGATGAACGCGAACATCTACGGAGCGTCCCGAATGTCGTTCTCGATGTCGCAGCGGTCCATGCTGCCGCGCGGGCTCGGCCGCACCAATCGCCGCGGGGTGCCAGTGGCAGCGGTGCTGGCCACCTCGGCATTCGGCTTCGTCGCCGTCGCACTCAACTATTTCTGGGCCGCCGAAGTCCTCGGGGTCCTGCTCAACATCGTCGGCTCGACGCTCATCGTCACCTGGGTCGCCACCCTTGTATCGCAGATCGTTCTGCGTCGTCGCGCCGAGGCGGCCGGTCAGTCCCTGCCGCTGCGCATGTGGGGCTACCCGTGGCTGTCGTATGTCACCTTGGCCGGAATCGCCGTGATCATCGGGCTCGGCCTGACTGTCGAATCCGTGCGCTTCCAGATCGTCGGCACGCTCATCTTCGTCGTCGCGCTCTACCTCGTCGGAGTCATCGTCACGAAGCGTCACCCGAACGCGAAGGTCTGAGCCCGCCGTTCACCGCCACCGCGGCGGCTGTCGGCTTCCGCGCCCGGACCGCGGCAGTCCCCGCGGCAGTCCCCCACCGCCGGACCGTGGCGATCCCGCGCGACCGGGCCGTTGCGATCTCCCTCGCGGCCGGTTGCTCAGTCGCAGCCTTCCGTCCAATGCGGGCATCCGGACTCGTCGAGCCTCAATCGTCAAGTGCGTCCAATGCAGCAACGAGCTCCCGCAGGGCGTGGGCTGAATCTGCCGTTTCCGCCCAGCCGGCGAGCATGTCCCGGGTCTGGCCCACGTGCCGGTTGAAGTGCCTGCCCGCATAGCTCGTCACGTCGATCGGCACGATCCTCTCGACTGCTTCGAGCACGAAGTGCGCGGCGGAACCGAACACGGGAACCTGCACCCCGAGGCGGGTCCGCACTGCTTCGCTCGCTGCCTTCGCGGGGGGATCAAGGTGTGATTTCAGTGCGGCCCAGCTGCCGTCGCGGACGCTGAGTTCGGCGACGAAGGGAATGAACACCGTCGGCGGCAGCAGTACGGCCTCCATCGGCACTGCCAGAACGAGTCGACCCAGCCTGCTGACAAGCGAACGCACCGCGGTCGAGGGTCCTGCGACGAAGAACCGCGGCGCACCTGCAGGTGCCCAGAACCTCACTTCTCGCCCCGGTTCGGCGTCCCTGTCGGCTCCACTGCCGTGACCACCGGCTGCGCGCACACCTCTGTCGGCCTCCCCGACTCGGCTGCCGGCGCTGAGCGCACCACTGTCGGCCTCCTCGACCCGGCTGCCGGCTGCGCACACAACTTCCGCCGGCCCACCCGAATCCAGGCGTTCGGAGAGGAACGCGGGTCCGAATATGACTGCCCGAGTACCAGGGAAGACTGCTTGTGCTCGCTCGAGGTCTCCCTCGACCTGGCTCGTCGTCGCAATGAACGCAGGCGAGATATCCCGAATCGCCGAGACCATCTCTGCGTCGAGATCACCCGGCCGAGTCGTGAGCACGATGAGGTCCCATCTGCCATCAGCGGCAGCATCATCCCAGTCTGTGATCGTCACCCGCCGAGTCGCAGCCACGCGAGTCACCGACCAGCCACTGCCCGTGCTCGCTTGTCTGCCTTCAGCTCCCCCGTTTTCTCGCCCGGCTTCTCCCTCGTTGTTGCCCCCGGCTCGCCC
This sequence comes from Brevibacterium sp. MGP-B1, assembly GCF_057766545.1. Classification (NCBI taxonomy): domain Bacteria; kingdom Bacillati; phylum Actinomycetota; class Actinomycetes; order Micrococcales; family Brevibacteriaceae; genus Brevibacterium; species Brevibacterium sp. MGP-B1. The sequence goes on from NZ_CM173407.1 coordinate 2,675,643, forward strand.
GCTTCCTTCCCTGCAGCTGCCGTGTCCGACACCCACCTGGCCCGAATACGTCGGGTCGAAGGTGCTCACGCGCCTCGGAAAGGCCGTCCGCCCATTGGGACCAGCCGTGCGGGAGACGACGGCGACCTCATGAGCATCGACGAAGAGCGCGGCCCCGGCGATGCCGATGGCTCCGGCCCCTTGGAAGAGGACTCTCACTGCTTGCTCCTTCCTCGACTCTCGTAAATCGGTTCGAGCAGATCATTGCGAATGAACAGGTGCGGGTGATTCGGAGTTCTTGAGATAGTTCGAATACTTCAATTCGGATGAATCAGCGCGGTGGCGATGGCGGCGATTCCTTCGCCTCGCCCGGTCAGCCCGAGTCCGTCAGAGGTGGTGCCCGAGACCGACACGGGTGCGCCGGCAGCAGCCGACAGCGCCTGTTGAGCCTCAGCACGGCGTGTGCCGACCTTCGGACGATTGCCGATCACCTGGACGGAGATGTTCCCGATCTCGAAACCTGCGTCACGGACGATGCGGGCCGCCTCGGCGAGCAGCGCCGAACCCGAGGCACCGGCGAACTCCGGACGGTCGACGCCGAAGTGCTCACCGAGGTCGCCGAGCCCCGCTGCGGAGAACAGCGCGTCGCAGCAGGCGTGGGCGGCCACATCGGAGTCCGAGTGCCCTTCGAGTCCTCGTTCGCCCGGCCACAGCAGTCCCGCGACCCACAGTTCGCGTGCGGGATCGGCGGCGAAGGCATGGACATCGACGCCAGTGCCGATGCGTGGAATGATCTGATTCATCGCGGCTCCTTCGCCGAAGCCGGCGCACCCGGTCCGGGGACGACAGCTCCGTCACGCATCCGGGCGAGCTGTTCCGCGAGGACGAGGTCGAGCGGATAGGTGATCTTCAGCGCCTCTTCGTCACCGTCGACGGCGACAACCTCAACGCCGAGGCGTTCGACGAGCCCCGCATCGTCCGTCGGCAGCACTCTGCCCTGCCGGCCTTCCCCGGGCGTCGGATCTGCCTCTGCAGTCGAGCCCGCCCCGTCGGTTGGGCAAGCGTCATCGGTCGGGACAGTGCCATCGGCCAAGCCAGCCCTTTCTGACGCGCCGACCCAGTCGGCAGCAAACTCGTCATGGGCCCGCCGGAGCACCTCGGCGCGGAACCCCTGAGGTGTCTGGACCCGTCGCAGCTCGGCCCGGTCGAGGTCGCCCCGCACCACTGCACGCCCGCCGGCGCCCACAGCGACGGCAGAATCCGGATTGTCTGGTCGATCCGCGGTGATCTCAGCGCCAGAAACACCGTGGATCGACCAAACAATCCCATCGGAAGCGCGCTCCGCACCCGTGCCTGCACCTGAGCTCGAATCCGCACCGACAGCCCCGTGCGGAACGACCCTCCGCACGGTGTCGATCATCGGCAGAACCGGAACGACTGCCTCGGCGCCGGATTGCAGCGCGGCGACTACTCGGGTGAACACATCGGGCGGGGTCAGACACCTCGCCGCATCATGGATGAGAACGTATTCCGCATCTCGGTTAAGTTTCAAGGCTGTTTGCACCGAAGAATTGCGATCACCGCCACCTGCTACGGCTGTAATTGAAATTTCGCATTTCATCCGCGTGGCTGCTTCGGCGATTTCTTCTTGCGCCCGCAAAAGAAAATCCTCGGGAGCGGCCACCACGATTGCGGAGGCGACTCCCGAGGAGATGATCATCTCGAGGCTGCGGGCCAGAAGGGTTCGACCGTTCACACGGACGAAGGCCTTCGGCTCGCTGCAACCCAGACGGGATCCCGACCCTGCGGCCGGGATAATGACACAGGTGCTCAGGATGCGAGCACTTCGTCCAGCAGAGCTTCTGCTTCGGACTCTTCCTTCTTCTCGGCCAGTGCGAGTTCGGAAACGAGGATCTGGCGAGCCTTCGAGAGCATGCGCTTCTCACCGGTCGACAGGCCGCGGTCCTGCTCTCGGCGCCAGAGGTCACGGACGACCTCGGCTACCTTGATGACGTCACCGGACTGCAGCTTCTCGACATTGGCCTTGTACCGACGGGACCAGTTCGCGGGCTCTTCGACGAATTCGGCACGCAGGACGTTGAAGACCTTTTCAACGCCTTCTTCACCGACGACATCTCGCACACCGACCAGATCGCAATTCTCTGCCGGAACTTCGATCACGAGATCGCCATGGGCGACCTGGAGCTTGAGATACAGCTTCTCCTCACCTTTGATGGCACGTTTCTTGATTTCTTGGATTGTCGCTGCACCGTGATGTGGATAGACAACAGTGTCGCCGACCTGGAAACTCATATTCTCTTCAAACCCCTTTCGCGGAATACCAGTTTACCATGAGGCTCGCCACAGAAATCGTTCAGGGCAGCGAAACTTCATGCTAGGCTCCGCCTCTGCCGCACACCGTGATGAGCCCGACTGCCGCCTCTGCCAGCGAGTACATCGGGAGAGGGCGCATTGCCGAGAAGCTCGGCAGAGATCCTCGACCGACCGCGATGCAGGCCGAACTTCGCTGCCTCTTCACCGAAACTTCAACCGCGACGCGCCCGAGCGTCGCAGAACCTCGACCACTCCGACCACCCGGTTCTACAGCGGGTCAAAAACCGGGTAGTATACAGACTGATCTTGTATTGCCACTTCAAGGAGCATAATGAAACGGCACAACCGCGCGGCTCTCGCCGTTGCCGCACTCGCTCTCGTTATCCCCGTCAGCGGATGTGCAAGCCTGCTGTCTCCCCATCAGACCGCCGAATACCACTACAACGGCGGCGATGGAGCCTCGGGAGCCGTCGGCGACGTCGAGGTCCGTGGGCTCATGCTCATCACGGATCAGGAGAGCTCCGGTCCGGCTCAGCTGTTCTTCACCCTCATCAACAAGGGTGACTCCACCGCCAAGGTGTCCATCGAGGTCGCGGGCACCACGGTGAGCGAATCGATCAAGGCCGGCGACACCTTCGTCCAGGACCCGAAGAGCCCCGAGACCTCGTCCAAGGAAGTCGTCACCGTCGACAGCCTCAAGGCGAAGCCCGGCGATCTCGTCGACATCACCGTCAAGAACGGCGGCGAAGAGAAGGTCATCGAAACCCAGCTCCTCACCGACACCCTGCCGTATTACAACGAGTACGTGCCGTCGGAATCGCCGTCCGAGTCCCCGTCGGACATGCCGACCGAGGACGCCGGAGCCGCGGAAGGCACCGCAACGGCCAACGGCTGATCCGTCTCCCTCGAGCACCGGGCCCAGTCCCGCGCGAGAGCACAGAAGGAGCCGCTCATATCAAATGAGCGGCTCCTTCTGCATTCACGTCCAGTCAGCCGATCCCGGTCTGACCGTCTAGGCGAGCCCGACCTCGCCGGCACAGAATCTCAGGCTTCGCCGGTCAGCAGAGCCGGGTCTCGCAGCCCCAGAAGCTCAGGCTTCGAACTTGTACCCGAGTCCGCGCACCGTGGTGAGCAGACGCGGTTCCGAGGGGTTCTCCTCGATCTTCGCACGCAGTCGCTTGACGTGGACGTCGAGAGTCTTCGTATCGCCCACGTAGTCCTCGCCCCAGATCCGGTCGATGAGCTGACCACGGGTCATCACGCGGCCGGAGTTGCGCACGAGGATCTCGAGCAGTTCGAACTCCTTGAGCGGCATGGACTGCTCTTCACCACGCACGGACACGACGTGGCGTTCGACGTCGATGCGCACTCCCCCGGCCTCGAGCACGGACTCGTCCTCGAATTCCTCGGTCTCGACATTGCGGCGCAGCACCGCCCGCACGCGAGCCAGCAGCTCACGTGAGGAGTACGGCTTCGTCACATAGTCATCGGCGCCGAGCTCGAGTCCCACGACCTTGTCGATCTCCGAATCCTTGGCCGTGAGCATGATGATCGGCACATTGGACTTCGCCCGCAGCTCGCGGCACACCTCGGTGCCGGAGGCACCGGGCAGCATGAGGTCGAGCAGGACCAGATCGGCGCCGGTGCGGTCGAACTCCGCCAGAGCCTTGAGCCCGTCATCGGCGACCGTCACCTCGTACCCTTCCTTGCCGAGCAGGTACGACAGCGGGTCCGAGAACGAATCTTCGTCCTCGACAAGCAGAATACGAGTCACGTTGTGAGCTTCCTTTGTTCGCTTTCTTCGGTCAGATCCTTGGGTGGGTCGGCGGTCGCCCCGCCGTCTCCATTATCACCGGAGGGCTCGTCGTTGTCGCCGGCCGGGTCGTCCGCGCCGGACGCGGCGGTTCCGTGCCCGTCGTCATCCGCCGAGGCGGACCCCGTGGGCTCGCCCTCTGTCGCCGAGGCGGCTCCGGTCGGTTCGTCATCATCCGCCGAGGCGGTCCCGGTCGAATCCGCGGAATGTTCGATGAGGACACCGGCCGGGGCCGAATCGGCAGCGGAGGCTTCCGTCGCAGTTCCGGCCAACGGGAGCACGATCGTGAATGTCGATCCCTTGTTCAGCTGGCTCCACACACGCACTTCACCGCCGTGGGTGGCGACGATGTGCTTGACGATGCTCAGCCCCAGTCCGGTGCCGCCGGTGATCCGGGAGCGTGCCGGGTCCACTCGGTAGAAGCGTTCGAAGACGCGCTCGGTGTCCTGGGCGGTCATCCCGATGCCCTGATCGGTCACGGCGATCTCGATGCGCTCGTCGACGAGGTCGACTCCGACGCCGACGCGGGTGCCCTCGGGCGAGTAGTTCACGGCATTGTCGATGAGGTTGCGCACCGCGTTGACGAGCAGTTCGTAATTGCCTTCGATGAGCAGATCGCTCGGCGGGGAGACCTCGATGTGGATGTTCTTGCCTTCCGCCCCGGTCCGGGCGCGGTCAGCGGCGTCGTCGACCACCTCGGCGACGGAGATCTTCTCGGTCGTCGCGGGAGCGGCGTGGTCCTGAACGCGGGAGAGGTCGATGATCTCCTGGACGAGCTGGGTCAGCCTCTTCGACTCCCGCTGCATCCGCCCGCCGAAGCGTTCGACGGCGGCTGGGTCGTCGGCGAAGTCGGTGACCGCCTCGGCGAGCAGTGCCATCGCACCGATCGGCGTCTTGAGCTCGTGGGAGACGTTGGCGACGAAGTCACGGCGGACGGCGTCGACGCGCTTGGATTCGGTCTGATCGTCGCAGAGGACGAGGACGAAGGAGGTGCCCAAGGGAGCGACGCGGGCGTGGAGGAAGCGGAGCACGGAATCGGAGTTCTCCCGTGTCTGCTCGAGGTCGATCTCTTCGATGAGACCGCGCGCGCGGACGCGGCCGACGACCCGCAGCATCTCGGGCGATGCCAGCGAATGCCCCCTGACCAAGCCGAACGTGTACGCGGCCGGCGACGCCTTGACGACGTCGTCACCGGCATCGATGACGATCGCGGCAGAGGGCAGGACGGCCAGCACCTCGGCGATGCCTTCGGGCAGATCGTCCTCGGAATGCAGATCGGCAGCATCGCGGGAGCGTTCGCTGAATCGGAACGCAAGAATTCCCGCTATACCCAGGCCCAGGCCGACGACGCCGGTCAGGACCGCCACGACTAAGAGATCCACAGCCTCAAGCTTAGGCGCTGTCCATCGTCCCGGCGCACCGAATTCACTTCTGCTGGAAGTATTTGCCGAGGAATTCACCTTCCCGTCTGGAGTCGTTCACTCGATCGTGCGATGCTGACGTCTGTGTGCCTGCGTTCCCCGTCGTTCCCACCTTCTGCTTTCCCCCGCTGAGGGTGCGGACCGGAAACGCCGGCACCCCTCAAGACACCCAGCACCGCCGACAGTCACTCCAGATTGTCACAATCGAGAGTTAAGGAACCGCAGTTCATGCGCGAAGTCTTCAGAAACGAATTGGACGACCTGGCCACCCAGCTGGTCGGCATGTCCACCAAGGTCCTCGACGCCATCCGCCTGGCCAATCAGTCGCTGCATTCGAATGATCTCGAGCTGGCCGAGCAGGTCATCGAAGCCGACTCCGTCATCGACAATATGCAGTTCACCCTCGATCAGCAGGCTGCCGAGATGCTCGCTCTCCAGGCTCCGGTGGCCGCAGATCTGCGTGCCGTCATCGGCTCGCTGCGGATGTCGGCGTCGCTCGAGCGCATGGGCGACCTCGCACGTCATATCGCCCAGCAGGTGCGCATCCGCTATCCCGAGTCGGCGATCCCCGATCTCTTCGGACCCGTATTCGTGCGGATGGGCGAGTCGGGTGAGAAGATCGCCGAGGCGACCCAGAGCCTGCTCTCGAATCCCGGCCTGTCCGATGTGCCCACGATCAACGCCATCGACGAAGAGCTCGACGAACTCCACCTGAGCGTGTTCGGGAAGCTCGGCGAAGCTCCGGCCGGCTCGCTGGCTCCCCGTCATATCGCCGATGTCACCCTGCTCTCGCGCTACTACGAGCGCTTCGGTGACCACGCAGTGTCCGTGTCGCAGAAGGTCGAGTACCTGCTCACCGGAAACTGGGAACCCTACCTGTCGAAGAAGTAGGAATCGGGCTCGACGAAGCACGAATCCAGCGAAGCGCCCCGACACTGTCGGGGCGCTTCGCGCATTCTGCGCCGGGGGTTCACTGACGCGCCCGAAGCCTCAACTGGAGGCCGAGACCTCTTCCGACGCCTGACTGACGACGACCTTTCGTCGCCGCCTGGGCCCGTTCCTGATGCCGCGGGCCAGGGTCTTGAGCACTCCCGTCGTCACAGCGACGCCGAGGAGCAGCAGAACTCCGCCGATGAGTTCGGCGATGCTCGGGCGGTCCCCGAGCACGATCCAAGCGGAGACCACACCGCCCGGCGGGACGAGCAGGGAGAACGGCGCGACCTGCGAGGCCGGGAAGCGGGCGAGCAGCGAGTTCCAGATGACATAGCCGACCAGCGACGCCAGTCCGGCGGTGTAGACGACCGAGGCCACGACACCCCAGGTCGGGTGCGTGAGTGCGTGGGCCACCTCGGCGGGTCCGTCGATGAGCGTCGACAAAGCGACCATCGGAATCGGGACGACGAGAGCCGACCACACGGTCATCTGCACTCCGTTCGTGCCGGGTTTCACGCCGCGGGCGATGACGTTGCCCGTCGCCCAGGACAGGGCGGCGCCGACGGCGACGAGGAAGGCGACGATCGGCACGTTCGCCTGCAGGCTCAGACCGATGACGGCCAGGCCGACGAGTCCGATGAGGATGCCGATGATCTGGCGGCGACTCGGGATCTCGTGCAGCACGAGGGCCGCGACGATGACGGTGAACGCGGCTTGGATCTGGATGACGATCGAGGTCAGACCGGCGGGCAGGCCGAGCGCCATGGAGGTGTAGAGAAGGCCGAACTGGCCGGCCGACATGAAGGTGCCGATGAGGAGGATGCGGCCGAACGAGCCGCGGGGGAAGCGGACGAAGAAGATGGCGGGCACCACGACGAAGGTGAATCGGGCGGCGACGAGGAGCAGCGGCGGCCAGTCGCGCAGACCGAGGTCGATGAAGATGAAGTTGACGCCCCAGAGAACGACGACGAGGAGGGCGAGCATGTAGTGGACCGAGCGCATGACTCCAGCATTCCAGTCTCGTCGTCAAATTTCCATTGAAAGTCCGTCCATTGTTTCATTAAGATAATTTGATGATCGATACTGTTGCACTGCGCACCCTCGTCGCCCTCGATTCGCTCGGTTCGGTCACGGCGACGGCCGAGTCTCTGGGATATACGCCGGCGGCGGTGAGCCATCAGCTGCAGAAGCTCTCGCGCTATCTCGGTGCACCGGTGACGGAGCGGACGGGCCGCGGCATTGCGCTGACACCGGTGGGCCGGGAGCTCAGCCGACGCGGGGCCGGACTGCTGGAGGAGCTGGAGAGTCTGGAGACCGCGGCCCGGGCCCAGTCGGGTGAGCCGCGGGGGCGGATCACGGTCGGCGGGTTCTCCACGGGGATCCGCGGACTGCTCGTACCCGCGCTGCCGCGATTGGCCGCCTCGGCGCCGGAGCTGACGGTGTCGAACTTCGAGGAGGAGCCGGACGAGCTCATCGAGATGGTCACGGCCGGCAGGATCGATGCCTCGCTCGTCTTCGGCTGGGATTCGTCCTCGCTGCACCTGCCCGCGACGCTGACCTCGGAGACGATCACTGTGGATCGAGCCGATATCGTCATGCCCCGGGATCATCATCTGGCCGCCTGCACCGAGGTGACCCGCAGCGATCTGCTCGGCGAGATGTTCGTGTCGGCTCCGCGCAATGCCGTGTGCCATCGATGGCTGACGGCGCTGTTCGAGGAGCTGGGCAGCAAGCCGCAGATCGACTATTGGGCCATCGAGTACGACACGCAGGTCGAGTTCGTCCGAGCTGTCGGGGCGTTGGCGCTCGTGCCGCGGCTGGGCAGGCCGCACCTGCCGGCCGATGTCGTGGCGGTGCCGCTCGACGATCCGAGCATTGCCCGCACGATCTCACTGGTGTGGCGGAAATCGATGTCGGCCTCCCCTGCGATCGCCTTTCTGCTCGAAGAGATGAAGGCGATCGCCGGGAAGGCCGACACGATCGGTGCATGAGTGGGGCCGCGGTTCGGCGTCCGAGTGCTGTCTCGGCGCCCGAGCTCGAACGGACCCCGCCCCGTCTGCGGTGGGGCCGGGACTCAGCGCCCCTGGTTGGCGACCTGGCCGATGGCGGCCGCGGCCGCCTCGGCGTCGAGGTAGGTTCCGCCGGGGGTGACCGGGGTGAAATCCTCGGTGAGCTCGTAGTGCAGCGGAATGCCGGTGGGGATATTCAGCCCCGTGATGTCGGCATCGGAGATCCCGTCGAGGTGCTTGACCAGTGCACGCAGCGAGTTGCCGTGGGCGGCCACGAGCACGGTCTTGCCGACGGTGAGTTCGGGCACGAGGGTGTCGTACCAGTAGGGCAGCAGGCGATCGATGACGTCGGCGAGGCATTCGGTGCGGGGCAGCGCATCGCCGAGGTTGGCGTAGCGGGCTTCACCGGCCTGAGAGAATTCCGAGCTGTCGGCCAGGGCCGGCGGCGGGGTGTCGAAGGAGCGGCGCCAGGTCATGAACTGCTCTTCGCCGAACTCGTCGCGGATCTCCTTCTTGTTCTTGCCCTGCAATGCGCCGTAGTGGCGTTCGTTGAGGCGCCAGCTGCGGTGGACGTCGAGCCAGGACAGATCCGCTGCCTCGAGTGCGATGTTCGCGGTCAGGATCGCACGCTTGAGCCGCGAGGTGTAGACGACATCGGGGATGAGATCTTTCTCGCGCAGCAGCTCGCCGGCGCGCTTGCCTTCGGCACGGCCTTTGTCGGTGAGGGTCACGTCGACCCATCCGGTGAACAGATTCTTCTGGTTCCATTCGCTTTCGCCGTGGCGCAGCAGGATGAGGTTATACGTCATGGCTCCATTTTGACACGACCACTCAGCCGCGGGCGCCGACGACCGTCATCACTGCCGGTCTCCTCCGGCGGTGACCCGCCAACACCCCGCCGCTCTTCCTCGCCGATCGGGTCTCAATTTCTGGGCATGTGTCTCGAATGACAAAATCCGCGGAGTAGCCTGGACCCATGTCACAAACGCCAGCACATCAGGCTTCCGGAGGCACAGCCGCTCCCGCTGCCGATCGCAGTTCGATCATCGCCGTCACGGCTCTGCCGGTCCTCGTCGTCATTGCGGGAGTGCTCGGGTTCCTGCTGCCCGATGCCTTCACTCCTCTGGCGCCGTCGATCACGTGGGCGCTCGGCGTGGTCATGTTCTTCATGGGTCTGACCCTGACGCTGCCCGACTTCGCCCGCATCGCGAAGCGGCCGTGGATCGCGGTGCTCGGAGTCGTCACTCAGTTCGTGGCGATGCCGCTGCTCGGCCTCCTCGTCGTGACCGTGTACTCGCTTCCGACCGAGATCGCTGTCGGCGTCATCCTCGTCGGCTGCGCGCCCGGCGGCACTGCGTCGAATGTCGTGACCTATCTGGCCAAGGGCGACACTGCGCTGTCGGTGTCGATCACGACCCTGTCGACGCTGCTCGCTCCGGTGCTCACCCCGCTGCTGACTCTGTGGCTGGCTGGTTCGTATATGGACGTGCCGTTCTGGTCGATGTTCGTCTCGATCTGCCAGACCGTGCTCGTTCCGGTCATCGTCGGCGTCCTGGTCCGCGTGTTCGAGTCGAAGTTCGTCGACAAGATCTCGCCGGTGCTGCCATGGCTGGCCTCGATCGCCATCGCCTATATCGTCTCGATCGTCGTGGCCGGATCCGCGAGTTCGATCGCCACTGCCGGTGTGCTCGTTCTGCTCGCCGTCGTCACGCACAATCTGCTCGGGCTCGGCGTCGGCTACGGTGTGGCCGCGGCCTGCCGTCTCGACACCCCGACCCGTCGCGCGCTGTCGTTCGAGGTCGGACTCCAGAACTCCGGTCTGGCATCGACCCTGGCCACCACGTACTTCTCACCGCTGGCAGCACTGCCCGGAGCCGTCTTCAGCGTGTGGCACAACGTTTCCGGCGCCCTGTTGGCCTCGCTCTTCGCTCGTCGACCCTACGGCAAGCCGCCGGTCGCTGCGTCCAACCGTGAGTCGGCAGCTGCCGGAGCGACCTCCGCTGGGACCGCAAGCCGATGACCACCGAGGCAGCCCCGGACGAGGGCAGACCGGGTCAGGTCAGACCGGGCCAGGGCGATTCGGACCGAGGCTTCGACGGGTTCTCCCCTCAGACCCTGGACCTGGCGGGCCGGACGTTCGTCATCCGCCGCGCGACCGAGGCCGATGTGCCGGCCATGGTTGCGCTCCTGCGTGACGACATGCTCGGTGCCGCCCGTGAGGCCGCCGTCGAAGTGGTCGACCGTGCGGGCGCTGTCGCAGCCGGCGCTGCACCTGCCATACCCGACGCCGAGGATGCGGCCCCCTATGCTCGTGCGTTCGCGCTCATCGACGCCGATCCCAATCAGCTCCTCGTCGCCATCACCGAATCAGCAGGACAGGCTGACCCGAGGGGCCAGGCTGACCCGACGGGCCGGGCTGCCATCGCCGGCCAGGCCGACATCGCAGACCAGTCCGAGTCAGCCGAGCAGTCCCGATCAGCTGGCCAGACCCGCGACGGTTCGACCGTCGTCGGGACCCTGCAGCTGAGTCTGCTGCCCAGCCTGTCTCGCCGCGGCACGCTCCGCCTGCAGATCGAGGCGGTGCGAGTCGGCCCCTCGGCTCAGGGCATCGGGCTCGGCACGGCGGTCTTCGAATGGGCTCACGAGTGCGGACGTCGCTTCGGCGCCGGACTCGTTCAGCTCACCACCGATAAGTCGCGCACCGGTGCTCAGCGTTTCTACGATCGGCTCGGCTATGTCGCCAGCCACGAGGGAATGAAGCTGCCCCTCGACTGAGACCGGCGCGCCCTCACATCCACTTCACTCCGTCGACCTCGAATTCGCGGATCCGGTGGGCGATCATCTCGGTCAGCAGCTCGGTCGGAATCTCGCCGTCATAGGGCAGTTTGATCGAGCCCTTACCGGTGTCGAAGTCCTGCAGACGGTCGGCGAAGGCGTCTTTCGTACTCGGAGTGAAGACGACGTTCGCGTGCTTCTTGTACCCGGCGAACACGAACAGGATCGAGCCGAGGGCGTAGGCGGGGCTGCCCCATTTGAGGCTCTCCTCGGCCTGCGGTGCGGCGGCACGACTGAGCTCGCGCAGCCGGGTGAGGAAGGCTCGGTGTCGCTCGTCGTCGAACGAGGTGATGTATTCGTCGACGCCCGCCGGCTTGGAGGCGGCCGCACTCATGAGCGCGGGCCCTGGCTCGGACCGTCGGCAGAACCCCGCGAAGCGCCCGGAACGGACTCTTCCCCTGCTCCTCCACCAGGCTGATCGGCCTCCTCATCGGTTCCCTCACCCGTCCGCTCGGACGCATCACCTGCCTGGCCAGCCCCATCGCTCTCCCGATCGGCCGACACCGCCGGGGGTTCGGAATCGGCGTCACCGAAGGTGCCGAGGAATTCGTTGTCATCCCCGCTGAGCACCTTCTCGAAGGCCGCGAGGTTGCGCGTCGACTCGCCTCGGCCGACCCTCCAGGCCCACTCCTTCTTCATTCCGGTGAGGAACCCGATCTGGAGGAGTTCGTTGAATGAGGAGTCCGCCGTGGCGAGCATCGCCCCGAGAAGTCCGTCGAGGTCATCGAGCAGATGCTCTCGGGGCACGCTCGCGCGCAGATAGACATCGCCGAGGCTGTCGATCGCAAATGCCACCGGCCCGGGTTTGAGGTTCTTCTGCAGCAGCCACCGATTGAATGCGGCCGAGTTCTCGTCGGGATGACGGATGACGAACGCCTGCAGATGGGCGGTGCGAGCGAAGACGCTGATCGCCACGTTCGTCTTAAGCTTCTTCTCCCCCGGCAGGGTGACGACGATCTCGGCATCCTCGATCGAATCGACGGGAACGTCGTTGTTCTCGGCCCAGGTGCGCACTCCGGACAGGATCGCCTCGGTGTCGGTGCTCATGCTCTCACGCCTTTCGCTCGGCTCTCGTGCTCACCGCCGACTCTAGTCGTTCAGCACGCTCCCAGCGCTTCCGAGCGCCGCGCAGTTATGCCGGAGGTGTCCGGCACAGCGTCGAGCACGGCTGCGACGGTGTGGCCCCAGTCGAAGCGTTCGGCACGATCGACGGCATGGCCGGCGAGTTCGGCTCGCAGCTGCGTGTCAGTGAGCAGCGTTTCGATCGCCGTCGCCCAGTGGTGCGGGTTGTGGTCGGCGATGAGCAGTCCCGAATGTCCGTGTTCGACGATCTCCGGGAGTCCTCCCACCGCCGAGGCGATCGCAGGCAGACCGGAGGCGGCCGCTTCGGCGGCCACGAGTCCGAAGGATTCGCTGCGGGAGGGGACGATGAGCAGGTCAGCGGCCCGGTAGTAGTCGACGAGGATGTGGGAGGGAACGGGCGGGCGGACCTCGACGCTGGGTTCGCTCGCGATCGCCGCGGTCAGCTCCCGCAGATACGTCGAGGACGGTCGGACCGCTCCCCCGCCTGCTTCGACGCCTGCCCCCGAGGCGGCTCCGAGGAGGATACCGCGGGTTCGGGAGGCCAGGTGCGGGTTGCGTTCCCGCAGTTCGGCCAGGGCGTCGACGGCGACGTCCGTGCCTTTGATGAACTGCATACGTCCGACGTAGAGGACGATCGCCTCGTCCGAGTCGAATCCCAGACGCTTGCGCGCGTCCGACTGTGAGTCCGGTGCGTAGAGCGCGTGATCGACACCCGGTCGGGCGACGACGACCGAGTCGGGGTCGGCGTGGAGTTCCGACACGAGATCGCGACGTTCGGCGGGTGTAGCGGCGACGAGCAGGTCGGCCTCGGCGGCGATGCGCTCTTCGGCTTCGAGTCGTTGGGGTCGTTCGTGACTGGTGTCGGAATCGCGGTTCTTCACGGCCCCGATCGTGTGCATGCTCACCGCGATCGGAGCCTGCGCCGCACGGTCCTGCCCGGCCCCGGCAACGGCGTCGGCACCGCTGTCTCCGGATTCGGTGCCGCTGTCTCCGGACTCGGCGTCGTTGTCGACGGCGTTGTCACGAGCGCGCAGGGCCGCCTCGGCGGAGATCCAATAGTGGCTCCAGATGAGATCGGCGGAGAGGAAGTCGGGGTGGGCATTGAGCAGGTCGGCGAGTTCGTCGATCGCGTCGGAGAGTTCGTCCTTCGTCGCGGCGCCGACCGGCAGGTGGTGGAGGGCGATGGATTCGGTGATCTCCAGCCTCGCACTCTGACCCTCGGAGGGGCCCGCGCCGCGTCCCCGGTCAGCGCCGGCTCCGTCGAAAGCGACTTCTGCACTGCCTCCCGTGCCGTCGAGTCCGCCGGGGTCGGCGGTGAACACGTCGACTCGGTGTCCGGCGGCGGCGAGCGCGCGCACGGATTGGTCGACGTAGACGTTCATTCCTCCGGCGTCGCCCTGGCCGGGTTGGGCGACGGGCGAGGTGTGGAGGGAGAGGACGGAGATGCGCACGGAGACAGTCTAGCCAACGACCTCGGTCGGGTGACCAGCCGAAACCAGCGCTGAACCGAATCCAGAACCTCACCGAAGCCGGCACCTAGTCGAAGCCAGTGCCCAGCCGAAGAACGTGACTAACCGAAGAACTCGCCGAGGATGCGCCGCACGTCGTGACGGCCGCGCCACAGGATCGATCCGGCGGGGAGCACCTCGAGGCGGGAGTTCGGAATCGCACGGTGGATGTCTTCGGCGACGGGGACCGGATGTGCCGGGTCGTCTTCGTGGGTGAGCACGAGGACGTCGCCCGGGAAGGAGCGCAGGTTCTCGGCTGCCTCTTCGGTGTCCGCGACAGCGATTTCGAGGGCGAGTCCGAGTCCGTCGGACATGTCCGTGTGGACGAGGTTCTCGGCCTTCGCCTTCGCCCAGGCTCGCGCGGGAAGCATTTGGGCCACCTCGGCGGGTTCGCGGGAGAGCATGAGTTCGACGATGCCGTCGATGTCCTCATCGGCGACGAGGCGACGCAGTCTCTCCAGGTGGGAGCGGTTGGCGGCGGCCACCTCGGTGGGGAATCCGGTGAAGGAGGCGGGGAGGACGAGGGCGATCTTGTCGAGACCGCGGGTCACGGGGTGGGCGATGCTCAGCAGGTGGAGAAGTCCTCCGGCGGACATCGAGACGCCCAGCGCTCGGCTCGCCGAGGTGGTGCTCACGGCGTCGGCGAGCACCTCGGCGATCTGCGGGTAGGTCCAGCCGGGGCCGGGTGAGGGGCGGCCGCCGTGGCCGGGCAGGTGGAGGAAGTGGCGGGTGCCGGTGATGCCGGTGCCGAAGGGGCGGGTGTCGCGGATCGCGCCGGCGAATCCGTGGCCGAAGAGGGTGTGCGGCTCGCCGCTTCCGAACGTGGCGATGAAGCCGGATTCGGGACCCGGCAGGTTGAGGTCGGTGCTCATAGGGCGAGTCTAGCCAGCGTGTGCTGGGCGCTTGCCGACCGGGTCCGCGAATGCTGGTGCGGCGTCAATCCGGTCAGCGTTTGCGGTAGCGCGGGTCGACGGCCCGGACCTTCGGGCGCACATCGGTGAGGTAGACGATGCCGGCGACGAGGGCGATGATGTTGAGGAAGATCATGCTCATGCCCATCGGGGGCAGTGCGATGAGGGCGAGCGCGAGCCCGACGCCGAGGAGGATGACCCAGAACTTCTTGCTCTGTTTGTCCACGGCGCGGTAGTTCTCATCCTTGAAGCGGAGGCAGTCGATGAACGCCCAGAGCTGGACGACGAATGCGGCCACCGTCAGGGCAAGAAAGACGAGACGCTGAAAACCCGCGATGTATTCCATGGTCCCAGCCTAGCAATCTCGGGCTTTCGGGGCAGTTCCGGGCGGGAGATCCTCGGCAATTGCCCACCCGCATCCCACGGCTTTCACAGTGGGGGCGTGCCGCCGCTGCTCAGAGGATCCCGGTGGTGCGGATGAGCGCGCACACGCCCATGCCGATGACGACGGCGAGCAGCATCGGCACGCGCAGAATCGAGGCGAGAACGCCGGCACCAACGCCGATGAGGCGGGCCGGATCGGCGATGTCAGTGCCGTCGAAGACCGCGGTGGTAGCGAAGACGGCGCCGATGAGCACGACCGTGGCCCGGTCCATCCACATCGTCACACGCTCGGTCGAGTCGGCCGAATCACCTGCCCCCGCCGAGGCGGCTGCACCCTGTCCGTCGACCCCTGCAGGGGCGGTTGCGCCCCCTCCGTCCACACCCGCGGAGGAGTCAGCCCCCACAGAGGAGTCAGGCCCTGCCGAGGCGGTCGCCGGGGCTCGCCGGCGCCCCTTCGTGGCGATGGCCGCTCCCACCTTCACACCGGCGAAGCGCATGAGATAGGTCCCGAGGCTCAGCCCGGCAAGGGCGATGAGGAAGCTGACGGCGCTCATCGGCGGCTCTCCTCTCGAGTTGTGTGTGGCGAGTGATCGACTCCGTGCTGGTCGGCACCGTTGGTTCCGGACCGGCGGCGACGGATGAACCAGCGCACGGCCCAGCCGGCGGCGACGAAGACGAAGACGGACAGTGAGGTCACTGCTCCCAGCCCGAGCGGCAGCAGCGGGGTCAGGCCCACGGCGATGAGGATGCCGATAACGGTCAGCGAGAGTGTGACCCGGTTCTTCAGGTCCCCGCGGATGAGGCAGAAGAGGATGATCGGGAAGGCCGCGTCGAGTCCGAGCAGGTCCGCGTTGATGACATTGCCCAGCCACTGCCCGACCATGGCACCGCCGGGCCACATGATGGCGATTGCGGCGCCCATGAGCAGAAACGCATGCCATTTCGCCCGGTCGTTGTGCCCGAGGCGCGAGATCGCGGTGGATTCGTCATTGATCCAGTGGGAGGCGATGAGAGCTCGCCAGTCCTGTGGGAAGAAGGGGCCGACCGCGACTCCGAAGGCGAAGTTCCGGGAATTGACGAGGAGACCCGCGAGCACCGCGAGGATCGGGGCACCGCCGGCGGCGATGACGCCGACGAAGGTGAATTCGGCGGCGCCGCCGAGAGCGAACATCGCCAGCAGCAGAGTCTGCCACCAGGCGAATCCGGAGACCGCGGAGATCGCCCCGTACGACAGGGCGACTGCGATGATCGTGATGGTGACGATGGCGACCGCACGGTAGGTCGAGCCGGGGAGCACCCGATCAGCCGTGCGAAATAATGAACTCATGTTCTATACAGTGCACCCTCGGTCATCGTTCGTCAACCCGAACGGCCTAACCGCTATAGTGAACTCATGACTTCTCGAAGCAACGACGATTCGCTGAACGACTCCCAAAGCGGTCCCACCCCTGATGCAAGCACCGAGGCCGCCGGCGAGCTCGTCTCCGATAACGCCGCAGCCTCCGCTTCCACCGGCTCCGGCTCCGGCTCCGCCCCCAGCCCGTCGCTGTCGCCGAGTCAGCAGATCGCCGCGGCACTGAAACGCGAACGACTGCGCGCCGGACTCTCCCTCTCCGAGGTCGCCAGGCGCGCCGGCATCGGCAAGTCGACGATGTCCGGGCTTGAGACGGGAAGCGGAAATCCGAGCCTGGAGACGATGTGGGCTCTGGCCGCTGCGCTCGACATCCCTCTCGCGCGCCTGCTCGACCCGCCCCCGCACGAGGTCGCCTTCCAACACGTCGGCGATATGCCCAGCCTGCCCTCGACCACCGCGAACTATGTGGCCACCCTGCTCTCACCGTCGCCGACGAATGCCCGACGCGACGTCTACTTCATCCAGGCCGAACCGGGTGAACCCAGGGAGTCTCAGCCGCACCCGCAGGGCACGATCGAACATGTCATCCTCGGCCGCGGGGCCGCACGCATCGAAGTGCTCGGCAAGTCCTACGAACTGGGCGTCGGCGACTACCTCACCCATCCGGGCGATCAGCCTCACCGGTTCACGGCTCTGGAACCGGGCACGAACGCCGTCTTCGTCGTCGAAAGCAGCTGACCGCCTCGACGGCTATTCGACGGCCGGCCCGTCTTCCTCATCGGCCTCATCGGCGTTCACGGCCAGCGGTGGAAGCCGGGACTGGGCTTCCTCACGGGTGAGTCCCGCGGCCTGCAGCAGGTCGACGGCGACTGTCCGCAGGAGCAGGACCATCGACTCGTCGTGGATGTCCCAATCGGGTTTCGCTCGCGGATCCAAAGCGCCCGCCGCTTCGGACAGGGCTGCCTCGGCGAGGGAACGGTCGGTGCCGCGGCGCAGAGCGATCTCGAGCTTCTTCGCACCGTCGGCCAAGGATCCGACGTAGTCGGCGATGACGGGTTTGGCGACGCCGAGCTCGGTGATGCCGACGACGCGGCGGGCGATGACTCGCATGGTCCGCATCGCGCGGTCGGAGAAGGTATGGGCGCGGGACAGGCGGGTGACCTCGGCCGCATGCCGGCGGGCTCGTGCATTGATCTTCGCGGCTTCACGGGAGATCCGCAAGGATGAACCCCAGGAATCGATGATGTCCTGGGTTTCGCGAGCACGTTCGAGGGCTCGTCCGGCCATCGTCACATCGGCTTCGCGCAGGGCTCGTTTCATCATCCTGAGAACGGCGTCGACCTCCTCGAGCATGTCCGCGGCCAGGCGACGCGGAGCCTTTCGGGCGTCGCGCGGGATCAGCAGTGCCAGGAGGATCGCGCAGACGGATCCGGTGAGAGCGTCGAGGGTGCGCGGGAACGGCATGGTGGTGGCGCTGGTAGGGACAACGACGACGTAGACGGATTGGACGGCGATCTGGGTGATGAAGATGCCGCCGGAGTTCAGTATCGTGCCGATCGTCAGGCCGATGATCAGGGTCAGGGCGAGCTGCCAGATGCCGGAGCCGTAGAAGTTGACGAGTATCTCGCCCACGAGCACCCCGAACGTCGCTCCGATGCCGATCTCGAGGGCGCGGCGCAGGCGACGGTCGACGACCGGGCCGATGCCGACGGCGGAGGCGACCGCGGCGAGGAACGGATACGGGTGGCCGAGCACGTAGACGCAGAAAGCGTAGGCGGCCGTCGCGGCGATGGGGATCTGGATCAGCTGACCGGAGTTCACCCACACCCGCTTGAGCCCTAAGCGCAGGCGGTGGGCGACGACGTTGAACCCCCGCCGAGGCAGTTCGCTGACCCGATTGTCCGCCATCAGTCCCCTCTGCCGCTCGCTGGTGCTGTACTCAGAATACCGGAAATGTGGCATGCTAAAGTCTGTCCGCCGAGGAGGCTATTGAATGACAACGAATCTCACCCGAAGCGAAGCCCAGAGTCGAACACAGCTGCTCGAGGTCGATTCCTACTCAGTCCATATCGACGTCAGCAACGCCGAAACCGATGCCGACACGTACCTGTCTCGCACTGTCGTCGACTTCTCCGCCCGCTTCGTCGATTCGACATTCATCGACCTCATCGCCGACTCCGTGACCTCCGTTCTGATCAATGGTGAGAGCCTCTCCCCCGCCGAGGTCTTCGACGGTGCCCGAGTCACGTTCCCCGTCCGCGCCGGCCGCAATTCCCTGACGATCGAGGCGCAGGCCCGCTATTCCACCTCGGGCGAGGGTCTGCACCGGTTCACGGATCCGGCCGACGGCAAGACCTATCTCTATACACAGTACGAACCCACCGACGCCCGTCGCGTCTTCGCGAATTTCGACCAGCCCGATCTCAAGGCCGAGTTCATCTTCACGGTCACCGCTCCCGCACATTTCCAGGTTCTGTCGAACCGGGCCGAGGCACGGACGGAACCGGCCGATGGTTCGGCGGGGGCCGCCTCGGCGGGTTTCGAGCCTGCGAACGGATACGAGTCGTCTGCCGCGGTCACCCATTGCTTCGAACCGACGCTCAAGCAGTCGAGCTACATCACCTGCATCACCGCGGGCCCCTACGAGGGGGCGACGGACGAGTGGACGGATCCGCGCACCGGGCAGACCGTGCAGCTGGGCGCGTGGACGCGCGCGAGCCTCGTCGACCACCTCGACGCGGAGGACATCTTCGGCGTCACGAAAGCCGGCCTCGACTTCTTCACCTCCGAATTCGACTACCCCTACCCGTGGGGCAAGTACGATCAGATCTTCGTTCCCGAGTACAACCTTGGGGCGATGGAGAACCCCGGTCTGGTGACGTTCACGGACAATCTGATCTTCCGGGACAAGGTCACGGACGCGAACTACGAGTCCCGTGCCAATGTCATCCTGCACGAGATGGCGCACATGTGGTTCGGCGATCTCGTCACGATGAAGTGGTGGGATGACCTGTGGCTCAAGGAGTCCTTCGCCGACTTCATGGGCGGGCTCGCGCTGGCCGAGGCGACGCGGTTCACCGATGGGTGGGTGACCTTCGCGCTGCGCCGCAAGGCGTGGGCGTACACGCAGGATCTGTATCCGACGACGCACCCGATCGTCGCCGACATCCCCGATGTCGAGGCCGCGAAGCTCAACTTCGACGGCATCACCTATGCCAAGGGCGCATCGGTGCTCAAGCAGCTCGTCGCGTTCGTCGGCCGGGAGGCGTTCTTCGCCGGTTCGCGGCTGTATTTCAGGCGCTTCGAGTACGGCAATACCGAGTTGGCTGATTTCCTCGAATGCCTCGCCGAGGCGGCTCCCGACCGGGACATCGCGAACTGGGCGGCCGCGTGGCTGGGGACGTCCGGAGTCTCGGAGCTTTCCCTGCAGCTGACGACGGCAGACGGTTCGTCTGGGTCCGCGAATGGTTCGTCTGGGTCCACGGTCGGGGCGGCAGGGCCCACGGTCGGGTCGGCCGTGTTCTCGCAGGGTGGGACCGGAATTGGAGCCGACGGAGATTCTGCCGGTTCCGACGTCTCCGCGCAGAGCGCGGGACGAGGGAGGCTCGTGGCTTCGAGCTCGGGCGCAAGGCTGCGCAGCCCGGATGTCGTCGGCGACGGTTTCCACGGGATCGCCGGAGCCGCTCACGAGGCAGGATCCAGGTCGAGCGGCAGGGTGGACCCGCCTCGGCGACGGTCCGGTTCGGAACAGGTCACGGGTGCCACGATCACTCAGTCCGATTCGGCCGACGGCACGGCCCTGCTGCGGCCGCACACGATCGAGATCGCCACGTTCGGGCGGTCGGGGCGGGCGATCGTTCCCCTCGATTCCTTCCGTTTCGAGTTCTCGACCGAGTCGGCCGACGTCGAGCAGCTGATCGGTCGCAGCGCCGGCGTGATCACTCTGCTCAACTACAACGACCTGGACTATGCGCGGGTGCGCCTCGATCCGGAGTCGACGGAGGCGGCGATCACCTCGGCGTCGCGGATCACGGACCCGCTGTCACGGGCCCTGGTGTGGTCGGCCTTGGACAATGCGGTGCGCGATGGGCTCATGCCGGTGCAGAAGTACCTCACCGCCTATGCCCGCAGCCTGGGCAAGGAGAGTCATGCCGGGATCATGGCGGGGCTCAGTCAGACCGCTCTGACTTGCATCGACCAGTGGGTGGCGGACCGGAATTTCGATGCCGCGATCATGGGGCTTTTGGGAGCCGCGTTGGATGCGTTGGCGGCGGCGAAGGCGGGATCGGATGCGCAGCTGCATCTGGCCAATCTCGTATTGGCGCTGACGTCGCGGACGGCCCGCTGTGCCGCCGGCAGCTCCGCGGTGGCTATGGGGCGTGGGTTCGCCAGCCAGATCCTGACGGTGCCGGTCGGTGAGGAGATCGACCGAATGTATGCCGGAGCCCCCGGGCAGGCCGGTTCGGCTGATCGGGCCGGGTCGGTTGGGCAAGCTGGTTCTGCTGGGCAGGCCGGTTCGGTGAGTCAGTCGGCCGAAGCTTCCGGCGGTGCCCGCACGGGTCGAGGCGCCGAGCATTCGACTGCAACGCTGCCGTTCCGGGGTCTCATCAATGATCATGCACTGCGGTGGAATGCGCTGACGGCGCTCGTCTGCCTCGGGTGGGCGGATCAGACGGATATCGCGCGGGAGAATCATTCGGATCCCAGCTCTTCGGGTCGACTTCACGCCGAGACGGCCAGTGCCGCACTGCCTCTGCCGATCGTAAAGATCCGTGCCTGGGAGGCGATCCGCGAGGCGGGAGCGCTGAGCAATGATGTTCTGTCGGCGATCATCGCCGGGTTCATCGCGCCGAGTGCGATGCCGCTCATCGAGGAGTATGTCGATGAGTACTTCGATGGTCTGCTCGGGTTCTGGACGGACAATTCGATTGAGATCGCCCGCCGCCTGGTGCTCGGCCTCTATCCCCGATGGTCCGTCGACGAGGAGGCCGTGGTCGAGAAGACCGACGCATGGTTGGCCGCCAACGACGATGCACCTGCGGCTCTGCGCCGGCTGGTCATCGAACGTCGGGATGATCTGGCCCGTGCCATCTTCCTGAAATCGACTCAGAGCTCGCGGCACTGACCGACGGTCGCGTCGGGGAAACCATACTGCGGTCGCCTCGGTGGGCGAGTTTCGATGAAATCGGGTCGCCGGTCATTCCGGTCGACTCTGCTCGATAGCCGCCTCGGCGGGCACCCCTCCCCTGGCCAGGCCTAGCGGCAATCGCCGTGCTCAGCAAACCTTGCGAGGCTCCCCTGCCAGAGCCGTGCTCAGCGACCTTGACGATGTTCCCAGCGAGGCCCTTCTGAAATCACTGATGGCCGGTCCCCTATTGGGGCACCGGCCATCAGTGTGTCGGCTGGTCACTCGACTGACGTGGCCAGATCCTGGTTGGAACCGGGACCATCTGACTCGATCCAGATCAGAGGACGCGGCTCAGATCAGAGGATGCGGCGAGCTCCGGAGAATTCGTTTCCGGTGTCCCACTTCTTCCAGTCGGTGACGTAGACGTCTTTCGACGCGTTCGGCGAGTGGATCATCTTGCCGTCGCCGACGTACATTCCGACGTGGTGGACAGTTCCCGAGCTGGTCGAGAAGAACAGCAGGTCACCGGGCTTGAGGTTCGACGAGGAAACTGCCTTGCCGGCCTTCGCCTGCTCTCCCGAGTCGCGAGGCAGATCGATGCCGTGGGCTTTGTAGATGGAGTAGGTGAATCCGGAGCAGTCGAATCCGTAGGCGGAGACTCCGGCCCATAGGTAGCGCAGACCCTCGAACTGCTTCGCGGTCTTCACGAGGTCCTTGCCACTGGGCTTCTCGGGTTTGCCGCCGACATCGTAGACATCCACATCGTCGATGTCGATCCAGGCGGCTCCGCCTCCGGGGAGTGCGACGCGGACATCGTCGACGTCCTGGGCGATGAGCGGCAGGTCGACGTTGAAGCTGACGTCGGCACCCGTGTCCTTGGTGAATTCGATGCCTTCGAGTTCGCTCTTGGGCTTCGTGACCACCGCGCGGGGCTGGTCTTCAGCGAGCTTTCCGAAGCGGTCGTTTTCGACCAACTGCTTCTTGGGCAGCCAACCCGGGTAGCCCTTCTTGTTCTTCGGGGTCTTCTGGTCGGTCACGGCGACCTTGGCCCAGCTGCCCTTGGTTTCGAGGACTGAGACTTCCGAACCGTACGTTGCCTGGGTCTCGGTTTTTCCAGTCAGGCCTCGGCGCACATCGGTGGATTCGAGGTTCTTGTTCCACTTCTTGAGGTCGACGGGGTGCTGGAGTGCGGGCTTGTCGACCTTGCGAGGGGCCTTCGGGTCGGTCCACAGTGTCGCGACCGTGACATCGACGTAGGCGGTCTCGCCCTTTTCGATCTTGCCGTCGGTGATTCGTTCGAGTTCTTGGCCGGGCACGACATCAGCGGAGATGCCGGACGTTTTTGCGGCGTCGGTCGACGACAGATTGCTCGACAGTGCGGGAGCACCGGCGCCGAAAACCAGTCCGACCCCAAGTGCTGCCGAAACAGCAATTTTGGTACGCATTATTTCTCTTTCGGTCTGCAGGCCGGGGCCCGCGTGGGGGAAGTCTCCGAAGGTGCGCGAGCGCATTCGGCGTACAGTATTCGCCTCCGTTTCGACCTCTCCGCAAGGAGCGGTCTCGCCGTAGACGAGGTTCTGCACGGTGTCGATTCTACCGGCTGTCACACGACTGTCAGCTTTAATGACACTGTGACAGGATAACGCGGACTGGTCGTGGATTGAAGTCCACTTGCCCGAATCGATGCTGAGCTGAGACTTCGGCCCGGTGCCGGTGGCCGATATCGGCCCCGACCGGCTCCGGGGGCAGTCTCCAGTCAGGTGTCACATATCAGTGCCTGCATCAGCGACGCCGGAAGCACCGGCAGAGCCGAGGAATTCCGCGGCAAGCAGGTCGATCGTCTGAGTCCGTCCCGGGTCTTCGCGCACGTCTTCGCCTTCCATGGCGCCGGCGATCGGTTGGATCATGATCTCGTCGACTTCGAAGCGCTCGGCGAGTTCCTCGAGCTGCGAGGACACGGATTTCGTGTCGCCGATGATCCAGTTGCCGGAGAGCTCTTCGCCGACCATGCGCTCTTGGTCGGTCATCACCGATCGCACGTCATCGCCGGCCAGGTGCAGCTTCTCCATCGGTCCGCCGGTGCGCATTCTGGCCATCTGCAGCATGAACGGCTCCGAGCGCAGCCGCGCTTCTTCCTCGGTGGGCGCGGCGACGACGTTGGCCGTGACGAAGGTCTGTGGTTTGTCACCATAGGCGCCGGGTGTGAAGTTGTCGCGGTAGATCTTCATTCCGGTGGTGGCACCCGATGCGAAGTGATTGGCGAAGACATAGGGCATGCCGAGTTCAGCTGCCAGCCTGGCCGAGTAACCGGATGAACCGAGCAGCCACGGCAGCGGTTGCGTTCCCGGGACTGCCGCTGGAGTCGCCTTGAGCACGTGTTCGCGTCCGCCGTGAAGCGGGACTCGCATCCCCTCGGGCCGTATGAGGCTGAGCGTGTCGATCACGTGCTGGGGGAACTGTTCGACGGGATCGATTGCCCGTCCTTCACGGTCGACCATCCGTCCTTCACCGAGGTGGCCCCGCATTGCCGCCGAGGTGATCGGGTCCGTCCCCGGTGCGCGACCGATTCCCAGATCGATGCGGTCGCCGTAGACAGCGGAGAGCAGAGCGAACAGCTCTGCGACCGCCAGCGGGGCGTGGTTGGGGAGCATGACTCCACCGGAACCGAGGCGGATCTGCTGTGTTCCGTGGCCGAGGTGCATGAGTTCGGGCCCAGGCATCGTCGATGCGATCGAGGGCATGTTGTGATGCTCGGCGACCCAATAGCGGGTGAATCCGAGCGTGTCAGCCGTGTCGATGATCTGCTTTGAGGCGGCGAAGGAGTCTGCAGTCGTCTGTCCTGTACGGACAGGGACGAGGTCAAGGATCGAAAGCTTCATACCGAGGCAACAGTGCATGTGAGAAGAACATTCCGTTTCCCGCTGTTCATGCCGCCGATGAACCGCACCATCGGTCACGGCGTGTGTCCTGCGAAAAGCAGTCACATTGCCGGGGTGTTTGTCGGCCGAACCTAAGTGCTTGTCAGCCGAAGAGAGTCTCTCCGATTTCCCGCGCGATGAACCGTGCGTGGAGCACCGGTTCTTGTACTGGGTCGATGGTCGCCGGTGGCACCCACGCGGGCCGACCGTCAACGAGCATTCTGCAGTCCCAATCGGTGTAGTCAAGCAGGTGGTGATGCGCTGAACAGGCCAAAGTGAGATTGTTGACGTCGGTCTTGCCGTTCTGCGCCCATGGGACGATGTGGTGCGCTTCGCACCAGCCGGGAGGAGTGTCGCATCCGGGGAACGTGCATCCCTGGTCACGGCTGGCGAGAATTGCCAGCTGTTTCTCTGTGGCCAACCGTCGTTCTGTCGCCAGTGCCAACGATTTCGCCTTGTCGCCCATGAGGTGGAAGAAGACCGATCCGTTCAGTCCTTCCAGTGCAGCGGAATCGATCGGAAACGGCGCTTCTGCCCCCGTGACGGCCTTGCCGGTCCGGTTCGCCAGGTCTTCTGCCTTGGCTGTGACGACCAGTGCGTAGGCGGCTCCGGCCTTGATGCGGTTCATTTCGATGCTTCCGATGACGCTGGAGAAGCGCTCGTAGATGCGACGCCGGACACTCGGCTGCTCAGCGGCCATCGTCACCAGTGAGCCGTCCTGCCTCACCCCGGCTCCCTGCGGGATCTCACCGTTCGCGCCGACCTGCGGCGGGGTGAAGTCGAGCGAGGGGTCGAGACAGTCCGAGCGGTCGCCGCGCAGAACCTCCGTATAGGCGTCGACGACTTCCTGGTCGAGGTCGCTCACACTGTCACTGCCGCTTTCGGCTGCGGGGCGGGCGTCGTCGGTGGCGCTCGCTCCGTCGATCGGGCGTTCGCCATCCGCGGGAGCGGCATCGATTCCGGCCGCATTCGCGCACCTGTCCTCGTCCGACTGAGAATCGGTTTTGATGCGCGAAGTCAGCAAGCCGTTGAGGATCCCACCGGTCTCCTCGTCGAGGCGACCTTTGAGGGTCCACGTTCCGTCCTTCGCCTGGCGCAGGTTGACAGCGAAGCTGTCCCGGTCTGCCGCTTCTTTCGGTTCCTGGCCGTCGGGATCGATCCAGCCCAGGATCTCTTCGAAGAGTGCATGGATATCGCAGACGCGAACCGCCTGAGCCTTTTCGACAAGCAGACTTTCAGCCTTGATCTTGTCGTCCTCCGATACGTTCACAGGCAGGTTCTTCAAGCATTTGGAGATCGTCGACGCCTGGTTTGCCGAGAGCACTCCTTCACGAAGGGCCGCTGCGAGAATCGGAAACTGCGCCTCGATCGATTCCCCGCTCATGCTGGTCCGCTTTCCCAGGCACTCAGCGAGCTGGGTGCGGCGGTAGGCCTCTTGTGCAGACAGGTTGAGGCGATGCTGGACCAGCGCCTTCGTCGTCTTCGCGCCGTAGTCGCGGGGCGTGCCGACACGTTCGAACACGGAGAGGGTCACAACCGACAGGGACTCTGTCAGACGGTTCAAGGTCTCAAGACCGTCGAGAAGAGTCACCGCATCATCGGGCCCCATGGGGCGGGTGAAGTCGTGGAGCCCGTCGAGCAGACCCTGCAGAGCGCAGATGCTTTCTGTGACTTCTGGGGCTGCGTGCTTCAAGTCTGACCAGCGAAACTCGTCGAGCAGGGGATGCGCGTCAGCTTCGGAGTCATAGCGTTCGGCGAGTGCCTTGTGTCGCTCCGCGCGTTCTGCCTCAGCGATACGTTCAGCTTCTTCCTGCGCTCGCTTCTTCGACTCGTACCGCTCAACGTGGGCGTTCCACTCCGCTCTTTCACGCGCGAGCTCTTCGTCCTCTGCGCGGGCCTGCGGGTTCTTCTTCAGGAACTCCTCACGCTCCGCAGCTCTCTGTGCCTCACGTTCTTCGCGCTTTGCCTTCATCCACGCGCTTTGGCGTGCTTCGATCTCTTTGATGCATGCCTGGACCTCTGCCTCGGTCTCCGGCATCGTCGTCCTGCTCGACCAGGGCCCCTGCCCGGCGTTGATATCGCCGCCCGGAAGAGCAGGCGCCGATGCGTCAGCCTCGATAGCAGTTGCTTGACTGCTGTCTTCCGCGGTTACGACTCCGTCGACGACTGCAGCGCTGCCATCTTCGACGGCGTCATCCTGTCCGTCACCAACTTGGTCGGCGACCGCCTCGCCGTCGGCCAGGTTGTCGGCGATCCCGTCGAATCTGTCGGCGAGAGGATGGCCGGTCAGATCGAATCCGGCCTCAGCGAGCAGCTCCCGGTAGGTCGACCTGGAGGAGTCACTGTCGGCAGACCGGGCAGAAGAGCCGCCTGCAGTTGGAGAGAGGCCACTGGGCGGTGAACCCTGAGGGGGTGGTGCCTGCGAAGCCTTTCCTGCTTCGCGATCATCGTGCTCGTCGTACCTTCGGTCGGGGATGAGAGCCATCTTCTCTTTATCCGTTCATCATCGTTGATGTCTTCGGCTTGGCTCTATTCTAATCCAACAATAGAACAGAGTCGATAGTTCTGTACTATTTATTTGAGATATTTTCCCTGAGGTACTATTTTATACTATTTGTGCTGGTCAAATAGAGATTTCACTCGGAGTGCGGTGTTTGACAATGATCGCCGGCGACGACTATCAGAAGGGCCTCTCACCTTCGGTGTCGACCAAGTGGATCAAGACTACTTCTCGCCACTGACGCGATCACGCAGGACCAGGGCCCTGCCACAGACACGCGAGCAGAACTCACATCGCGCCACAGTCACGCAGGCATCCCGCCACAATCAAGCGCGCGCAACCGACGCCCCGTCGCATCCACGAGCGCCTGCGCCGCCCCACAGCTCCACTCAGCTCTTCATATGAACGCGCTGTCCTTCGGGCCCGAACAGGCTGAGATACTCGACCCCGCCGTCATCGGCTCCCCCGAACCAGTGCGGAGTGCGCGTATCGAACTCCGCAGCCTCTCCGGCACTGAGAACCATCGTCCGATCACCGAGGATAAGGGTGAGTCGGCCGCGGATCACATAGACCCATTCGAATCCTGGGTGAGTCTTCAGCGCACCGAGCTTCGGTGTCTGCCGACCGTCGACGATGTGCTTGAAGGCCTGCACTCCGATCGCTCCGCGGCTGAGCGGCAGGATCGTCTGATCATGGAACTTCCGCGGCGAGATATGAATGCGCGGATCCCCGATCGGCGGAGTCCCCACAAGCTCATCGAGCGGGAGCCCATAGACCCCAGCCAGCGGCAGCAGCAGCTCCAAACTCGGCTTGCGCTTCCCGGATTCCAGGCGCGACAGTGTGCTCGTCGACATTCCGGCAAGCTCAGCCACCTCGTCGAGGGTGCGCCCCTGCTCCTGCCGCAGCCCTCGCAGGCGAGCGCCGACACCGGCCAAGGACTGCCTGATGGCCTCCTGCGCCTCGACCGGGGCGGACCCATCGGAGAGGATCTCCGACATCCGACCCGTCGCATGAGCGGCACGCTCTCCTGACTCTCTTGGCTCTTCCATGCCCTCAGCATGACAGAATTTGCTATTTCCGCAAACCCATTTGCGTCTCCGCGCACATCGGGAGCACACTCGAACAGTCACCGAAATCGGAGCACGGCTGGCACCGAGGTTCCTGCCAGTCCAGCACCGGCGTGCCATCACAGCACCACCCACGTTCCGACCACTTACCCGCCCACAGGAGAATCATGACTACCCCCGCCCCATCAGCGAACTACCAACCAACTGCCCATGACCCATCTGCCGAATCCGCGCAGGATTCCTTCGATGTCGCCGTCATCGGCGGTGGGGCAGGCGGCCTCGCCGCATCGATCGCCCTGGCCAGGTCTCTGCGATCCGTCGTCGTCATCGACGCAGGCCAGCTGCGCAATTCCTCAAGCGCACACGCGCACAACGTCCTCGGCCACGAAGGCATCAGGCCCCAGGATCTCGTGGCGAAAGGCCGCGCCGAGGCCGAGGAATACGGTGTTGCCTTCATCGAGGCGACTGTGCAGCAAGCACGCACGATCGATTCGGAACCCCACCCTGCCGAGGAGGCCCCGCATTATCGGTTCGAACTGACCACCTCGGCGGGGGTCGATGTCAAGGCCCGACGCATCATCATCGCCACCGGTTTGAGCGACGAACTTCCGGACATCCCAGGTCTCGCGGAAGGCTGGGGCGACACCGTCCTGCACTGCCCCTACTGCCACGGCTTCGAGGTGCGCGGGCAGCGCATCGGGGTCATCGGCACAACGGCCATGTCATACCACCAGGCGATGCTGTTCTCCCAGCTCAGCGACCACGTCAGCTTCATCCGGCACAACGCTCCCGCCCCTGATTCCGAACAGACGGCAATGCTCGATACGCTCGGCATCGAGTTCATCGATTCCACCGTCACCGAGGTGGCCCGCACCGAGTCCGACACCGTCGTTTCACTGGCGGCCGCCGAATCCGCGGACGGAGCGGAATCGCTTACCTTCGATGCGCTCACCGTCGGCGCGTATGGTCGAGCAAATGCCGACCTGTTCGCCCAGCTCGGAGGCGAGGTCGTCGCTCACCCGAGCGGGATGGGCACCTATATTCCGACGCAGATGGCCGGACAGACCGATGTGCCCGGCGTCTGGGCGGTCGGCAACAGCGCAGACGTGTCTGCGATGGTCGTGGCCAGCACAGCCAGCGGGGTGATGGCCGGCGCTCATGTCAACGCCGATCTCATCATGGAGCGGCTCGGCTGAGACATGCACGCTATTGCGGCGCGGCCTACTTCCGCTGGCCACGCAGACGTCACGCATGCACAGCATGACCCGTAGCCGCGGGCCACGCCGCCGCGGGTCACGCCGCCGCGGTCAAGACCTCAGTGCGCGGCTTTGACGCACAGCACCGGGGCCTCGGCGTCGAGGATGACCTTCTGAATCGTCGACCCGAGCAGGAATTTTCCGACCGGGGTGCGCTTCCGGGTTCCGAGCACGATCAGTTCGGCTCCCACCTCGTTGGCGGTGTCGAGGATCTGTTCGGCCGGGTCGTATTCGCTGCCCAAGGTCAGCACGCGAAACTCGACGTCCGCTCTGGTCAGGTAGTTGTTGACCGATTTGAGCTCCCCCTCGCCGAGGCGGTAGGAGTCGCTGCGCTGCGCCGACCGTGACGCATTGACGACGACGAGCTCCTTGCCGTCCTTCTTCGCCTGCGCGATGCCGGCATCGAGAGCAGCGTGTCCGGCGGGATTGTTGACGTAACCGACGAGTACTGTCATTTTTCACCTTCGTTGGATTGAGCTGTACAGAACCGAGCGCGCAGGCCGGGAACCCACCGTCCCAGCATATCGAGCGATACGGACATGGGTCGGCGGGCGGCCCCGGCCGCACCGCCTCGGCGAGGGGATGAGCTCACGACAGCTCTTCGGGATTGCGGAATCGGGTGCTCGTGCCCTTCGTCGAACGGTTCCAGAACCAGGTCACGGCCCACAGGACGACACCGATGCCGACGAGCGCCGCCGCGATCTGATACTGGATGAGCTCATCGAGACGGGCCCACGGACCGACGAGGAACACGCAGGTGATGACGCCGATCCACGGCAGAATCGTCGGTGCCTTGAAGTGTTCGGCATTGCCGGACTTGTCCTTGCGCAGGATGAGCACGGCGACGTTGACGACGGCGAACACTGCCAACAGCAGCAGCGAGGTGGTGCCGCCCAGGGACGCGGTCACCGTCTCGGGCAGGATCGTGGACACGAAGAAGATGAGCGCGAAGGCGATCAGCGTCGTGAAGATGATCGACACCCACGGCGAGCGGCGGCCGGCCAAGACCTTGGCGAACACGGGCGGGAGCACGTTCTGCTTGGCCATTCCGTAGAGCAGACGGCTGGCCATGAGCATGTTGATCAGGGCCGAGTTCGCAACGGCGAACATCGTCATGAACGGGAAGATCGTATCGATCGGCAGGCCCGGAGCACCCTCGCGGACGACCTCGAGCAGCGGCGTCTCGCTCTCGGTGAGCACGCCGATGGGCACGGCTGCGACGGTGACCAGGGAGACGAGGACGTAGATGATGCCGGTGATCGTCAGGCCGGAGAGCATGATCTTCGGGAAGATCCGCGGATCTTTCGTCTCCTCGACCATGTTGACCGAATCCTCGAAGCCGACCATGGAGAAGAAAGCGAGCGCAGTGGCACCGGTGACCGCGAGGAAGACGCTCTTGTCGCCCTCGGTCTCGAAGATCATCACACGTGAGAAGTCGGCGTCACCCGAACCGAGTGCGAAGAAGCCGACGACGATGACCAGCAGCAGACCGCTCAGCTCGATGAGGGTGAGGACGACGTTGAACCATACGCTCTCGCCGACTCCGCGGAGGTTGATGAGCGCGATGAGGGTGAGGAACGCCAGCGCAATCCACATCACCCCTGTGCCGGAGACGTCCCAACCGAAGCCGGCCACGAGGTTCGCCGCGAAGACATTCGACGCCGTCGATGCCGAGGTGATTCCGGAGCTGAGGACGGCGAAGGCGACGAGGAACGTCACGAAGTGGATTCCGAACGCCTTGTGCGTATAGAGCGCTGCACCTGCGGCCTGCGGATACTTCGTCACGAGTTCCATATAGGAGAATGCGGTGATCAGCGCGATGAGGAAGGCGAGGATCACCGGTGCCCAACCGGCACCGCCGACCTGCCCGGCCACCTTGCCCGTCAGAGCATAGACGCCGGTTCCGAGGATGTCACCGACGATGAACAGAAGCAGCAGCTTCGGCCCCATGACCCGCTTGAGGGTCTCGGGCTGGTGTCCGTCACCGGGGCCGATTGTCGTCGTGGGTTCTTTGTCGCTCACGATTCCTCCGTGTCCAATGCGGCGGCTGTGCCGCATACCTGGCAACCCTGACTGTGGTCAGAGCCTCGCCTAGTATGCCTCAGACACGAGCCTGACACACAAGCTTCAGTTCCGAACCACCGTGAGAAACGCGGAGAACAGTGCCTTCGAATCACGTTCGCTCTCCGGCCCGAGCTCCATCGCTTCTTCCAACAGGGTATCTTTATCGAACCCCAAAGTCTGCAGTTTCTCCGCATCCCAGCGCTCGATGTTCGCCCGCGTCGACTCCGGGTGGAACTGGGTCCCCCACGCCCTGCCGACCCGGAACGCCTGGAATTCGCAGGCCTCGCTCCTGGCCAGCAGCGTCGCCTCCTCGGGGAGGGCGACGATGCGGTCGACGTGGCTTTCGACGAACGAGGTCCGTGGCCGGATCGCGGAGAACACCGGGTCCGCGGCCGCCTCGGCGGTGGTGTCGATCCGCGTGTATCCTTTCTCCGGCGCTCCGGTCCGAGCCCGCACATCGCCCCCGATGACGTGGGCGATGAGCTGCCCGCCGAGGCAGATCCCGAACTGCGGCAGATCCGTGGCCAGGGCACGGCGGACGAGTTCGGCCTCATCGGCCAACCACGGGGCACGATCCGTCTCATCGGGCATGTACCCGCCGCCGAGCATGATGAGGCCGTCATAGGCATCGAGTTCCAAGGGCGCTGGCAGGGGTGAGACCCCGCCGATGCGCAGATCGAATTCGACGTTCTCGCTGATCGTCCACCGTGTCAGCAGCCCCGGCTGGGATTCGATGTCATTGACGATAACAAGCAGCCGAGTCATGATTCCGCCCCCGCCGAGGCGACCGAACCATTGCCTGCGGACGCGGCGTTGCCGGTGCCGCCGCCGTGCCCCTTCGCCGAGGCGGCCGTGCCGTTGGCCGCGGGCCCGGCGTTGCCGGTGCCGCCGCCGTTCCCCTTCGCCGAGGCGGGGGTGCCGTTGGCCGCGGACGGCGCATCGACCGCCGAGCCGAGGAACGCCGTGTACGCATCCTCGTGCGCGTCGAGGACGCGCATCGCATTGTCGAAGCCGATCTTGCGCAGCTCGGTCTGCGACCATCCGCGCGAGGCGAGCTCGGCGAACAGGTTCGGATACTGGCCGGCGTCGCCGAGGCCGGTCGGCAGCTCGTCGACTCCGCAGATGTCGCCGCCGAGGCCGATGTGGTCGATCCCGATCCTCTCGCGCACGTAGTCGCAGTGGTCGGCGACTTGGGCCACGGTCACCTCGGGGGCGGTTCCCTGCTCTCCGGCATCGACCCATTCGCGGCGGGTGTTCGAAACGAAAGACGGCACGAAGGTCATCATGGCCACTCCCCCGTTGTCGGGCACGCGGTCGAGGACATCGTCGGGGATGTTGCGCGGATGCGGGTTGAGTCCGTACGCGCAGGAGTGGGTGAAGAGCACCGGCAGGGTGCTCTCGTCCAGCGACTGGTGCATGACGGTGGGCGCGACGTGGGAGAGGTCGAGGATCATCCCGATCCGGTTCATCTCCGCCACGACCTCACGGCCGAAGGCGCTCAAGCCGCCGTGGACCGGTTCGTCCGTGGCCGAGTCGGCCCAGGAATGAGTGGTCGACCAGGTGAGAGTCATATAGCGGGCCCCGGCGCGGGCGTACGACCGCAGCACGGCCAGGGATTCGTCGATCTGCTGACCGCCCTCGACACCCATGAGGGATGCCACCTTGCCGGCTGCGCGGGCGGCACGGACGTCGGCGGCGGTGCGGGCGAAGGCGAGGCGTTCGGGGTAGGCGGTGACGAAGCGCTGGACCGCGTCGATCTGCTCCCATGTGGCCTTGATCGCGTCGGCTCCGGTGATCGAGGAATGGACGTAGACGGACCAGTACTGCGCGGCCACATGTCCGGCAGCCAGCTGATCCATCGTGGTGAACGGCGAGACGGCGGGGTCGTTGAGTCCCTCCACGCTGTAGTCGCGTTCCTCGCGCAGGTACCATGCGAGGTCGTTGTGTCCGTCGAAGACGTCGACAGCGGGTGCGGATGCTGCGCCTGGTGCGGATTCGGTGTCGGGTCCGGCTGCAGAGGCTGTGTTGGGTGCGGTCATGGTCGGGTCCTTCCGGTCGGGCGGATTGGGTCGGTGCAGGGGTGGGCGGATGCGGAACGGCACGTCCGCGATGGGGAGGTCGGCCGCCTCGGCGAGGTGGGGTCGGTTCGTTCATCATGCCAGCCCGGACAGGATCTGGGCCGACCACAGGCCGAGGAACGTGCCGAGGAACGTGCCCATCAGCGCGAACAGCACACCGACGGGGACGAGCTGTCGGTTGAAGGCTCCCGCAACGACCGGCGCCGAGGCGATTCCGCCGATGTTCGCGGTGCTGGCCACGGCGATGCTGAAGAGCTCGGTGCGGGTGAGCTTCGCGTAGATGAGCATGATGGCGATGTGGACGACGAGGACGATGATGCCCGCCACCAGGTAGAGCGGTGCCTCGGCCAGGGAGGTGAAGTCCGAGCCCGAGGCGATGATGCCGATGATGAGGTAGAGCAGGATCGTCGCGAGCTCATTGGATCCGGCGGTCTTGCCGAACCGAGTCGATCCGATGGCCAGCCCGAGGACGCTGACGGTGAGGATCGTCCACGCCGTGCCGTCGATGACCGCTCCGACCTCGGGCAGCAGTTCGCCGAGGCGGATCGCCAGTGCGGAAGCCAGAAGTGCGAAACCGATGAGCCCGAAGATCGACGACAGCGTCATCGGCTTCTCCTCCTCGGCGGAGACCCTGTCGGTGAAGTCGAGTTTGGACATATCCGCCTTCGTCCACTTGTCGAACTTGTCGGAGACAGTGACAGAGGAGAAGACGAGCAGCAGCCAGAAGGAGTAGAGCACCGTGTCGACGATGAGGACATAGCCGAACACGTTCTCGGGCGCCTGGAGGACCTCCTGCACCGCGACCATGTTCGCCGAACCGCCCGTCCACGAGGCGTTGAGAGCGCCGAGGGCCTTCCACGCTTCCGGGTCGAGGCTGGAATGCAGGATGAGGTAGCTGATGATGAAGCCGATGATGATGCTTGCCGCGGTCACCGCGAAGGTGAGCAGCAGTTTGGGCCCGAGCTTGATGATCTGCCGGATATCGCACTTGAACAGCATGAGCAGGATCATCGCGGGCAGCATCACCTCGCGCAGGGTGTCACCGACCGCGGTGATGTCTCCGCCGTCGTGGTCGAAGACGCCGAAAGTGTTGAGCAGCGCCGCCACGATATAGAGGATGACGAAGCCGGGCACATATTTGAAGAGCCTGAAGCGCCCGCTCCGGTCCGCGACGACGAGCGCTGCGGAGATCGCCAGAAGCAGGCTGATGAATAGAAAACCGTCCGTGATCACTAACGACACTTCCTCATTGAAAACGTCCATCCCGGCAGAGGCAGAGCAGACGGTGCCGCAGCTGGCTGCGCCGCACGGCGCGGATGGCAGCAGCACTGGGTGAGCCAGCGGCAGAGCCACGGGCGGCGCCGAGGATGCCTCCGGGATGGAGCAATGTGCAGTTGTCGATCGGATCCGGTCCGGTGAGGGCCCGGGCAATCGGGGTGGTCGAACGTGCTGCCTAAGCGGTGACCTCGCGGTACTTCTTCGCGGCGTTGTTCACTGCTGTGATCAGCGCCTTCTGCGAGGATCCGTGGTAGCGGCGCTGGATGCGCTCGATCAGTCGACCAGGGTCCGTGATGTCGACATCGACGAACAGGCTCCGAATGAAGTTCCGGGTCAGAGCCAACGTCGCCGTGCAGTCCACATCGAGGATTCGGTGGGTGTCCGGCTGGATCTCGAAAGCCACGTAGAACAGACCGAACTGGTTGGTGATCGGGTTGTTCGACGGAGCCTTCGCTTCGCCTGTGAGGTAGATCGTATCGGACATCGCCCACCAGACTACCCCACGGCTCTCCGCGCCGATTCGCGCTCGGGCTCAGAGGAACCGGTGGATCGCGTTGCCGGCCTGCCGCATGATCGGCATGACGTCGACGACGCGGTCGGTGCCCGGTTCCCAGTTCGCGAACACCGCATAGGCGACGCGACGCGTAGGCGTCATCACGATCCCGGCATCGGCCCGGATCGTCCCGTTCGTGCCGGTCTTGTTCCACACCCACACGTCCCGCTGGTAGTTGTAGTGGGCGAGCGGGTCGAGATCGAACGCCGAGGCGACCATCGAGGTGTCCGCGCCGGCTCCTAACCAGCGCCGGAAGACCTCGTTCGTCGACTCATCCCAGAATTCGTCCTTGGCATGCCTGGCCATGAAATCACTGAGCTCCGCGGCCGTTCCCGTCGACAGAGTCCGCGGTGCCTTGGCCGGACGCGGCCAGCGCAGAAAGTCGTGCAGACCGGAGCTCCGGTACCCGAGCTTCTCCACCTGATCCGCAACATTCTCCAGCCCGACCCTGCGGATGAGCACGTTCGTGGCGAAATTGTCACTGAACGCCCCGATGAGCAGGGCGACGTCGAAGATGCTCAGGTCGTCCTGCTCCATGAGGTACCAGATCCCGGACTCGTCGACCCTCTCCGAAGGCCGCCGATGCAGGCGTTCTTCCAGGTCAAGCGTGCCGTCCTTAGACATCTGCAAGGCAGTGTGGAGCAGGAAGACCTTGCCCATGCTGGCCGTGTCGAGTTCGTCGTTCTCATTGTGGGAGAACACCCGTTCCCCGCTGTCGACGTCGAAGGCCAGAGCGCTGAAGCGCACTCCGGGCAGTCCATCGAATTTCAGTTCGCTCATCAGCGTGCTCCTGTCAATCTCGTTTCGTTCATGTCTGCCTACTCGCGAAGCGGTGAGAACCCCTTTGAGTCGGCACCGTCATGCCTGCTCATCCGCGCGATCCACCCACAGCCGCGGGCGCTCCCCGGCCTCTGCCTCGAGTGTGACGTCGACACCGAGTGGGGCACTCGGCGCATCGGGATCGTGGCCGAAGCCCATCTCCGACACGATCGGTATTCCCAGACCGCCGAGGTAGTCGATCATCAGCGCTTCCACCTCGTGGACGGGAGCGCAGTCCTCCCACGAGCCGAGCACCACCGCATCCGCCGAGGTGAACCACCCACCGCGGACCAGCTGCACCATGAGATTGTCGAGCCGGTACAGCTCTTCGTCGACGTCTTCGAGCATGAGGATGCTCGGACCCCGACGGTCGCGTCGTTCCCGCACGTCGATGAGTTCGGGACTGCCCATCCCAGCGGCGATGAGACTGAGATTTCCCCCGCCGAGGCGGCCCTTCGCCGACCCCGGAACCAACGTCTGCGCCCGGCTGAGCGGGCGGGGCGCCTCTTCCTCGGCGGTGTCCTCAGCCGCACAGTCGTGGGTGGTCGAAATGGTCACGTCCCCAGCGGTTTTCTGCGACCATTTCGACCACCTAAGCGACGGGTCGACGGCCTCCGAGAAAGAAGTGGTCGCTTTCGGAGACTTTTCGGCGCCGAAAGTATCCGATGGTGACCTATTTTTGTCCGCCGCAGCCGCAGCGGCAGCCCCCGCCGAGGCCTCTGCGGGGAAGCCGAGTTCGCGGCCGCCCCAGAGATGGAACAGCCACGAGGCCACCTCGTCGGGGACGACCGTCGAGTTCTTGAACGGATCATTACCGACCATCGGGCAGAACAGGGTCGCGACCCCGAGGTGGTGGTCCCAGGCCTGGTGGAGTGCGGTGATGTCCGAGGAGCCGG
Source organism: Brevibacterium sp. MGP-B1 (assembly GCF_057766545.1). Classification (NCBI taxonomy): domain Bacteria; kingdom Bacillati; phylum Actinomycetota; class Actinomycetes; order Micrococcales; family Brevibacteriaceae; genus Brevibacterium; species Brevibacterium sp. MGP-B1. Next base: position 2,712,764 of record NZ_CM173407.1, read on the forward strand.
TGAGCAGCTTGGGACGGCCGTCGCGGCGCAGCATGTGCCGGCGCATGAGGTCGAAGTCGATGCCGTCGAGCAAGCGCATGGCTCCGAAGCCGCCACGCAACGCGATGACCGCGTCCGTGTCCGGATCGCACCACGCGTCGACGAGATCGGCCCGGCGCTCGGCATCCGTGCCGGCGAGGTACTTCACCCTTGGATGGCGGGCGCGGATGTTCTCACCGGGCACAACGCGCAGCCCCCAGGATTCGAGCTGGGCGATGGCTCGCTGCAGCGATTCCTCGTCGGTGGGCCCGGACGGCGCGATGAGGCGAACGGTGTCACCAGGCGCCAGCGGCGCAGAATCGAGATATGGGCTCGGCTCCCCCGCGCCGACAGACCCGAACGCACCGTCGCGCCTGGACTCAACGAACTCCGACTTACTCATTCCTCACCAGACTCTGACTTCCCAGTCGGGGAACCGCGGCGAGCAGCTCCTGCGTGTACTCGTGCTGCGGATCGGACAGCACCCTGTCGACCTCACCGTATTCGACGATCTCCCCTCTCTTCATCACCGCCACCGTATCCGCGATGTTCCAGGCCAGGCCGAGGTCGTGGGTGATGATGAGCGCACTCATCCCGAAGTTCTTCTTCAGCGCGAGGAACAGCGACAGGATCTCCCCGCGCACCGAGGCGTCCAGCGACGCCACGGGTTCATCGGCGATGAGCACCTGCGGGTCGAGCGCCAGGGCGCCGGCGATGACGACGCGCTGCCGCTGTCCGCCGGAGAGCTCCTGCGGAATCGACTCGAGATAGTCCTCGGCCGGGGTGAGCTCGGCGGCTTCGAGCGCGCCGATGACCCTCTCGTACTCCCGGTCCCTGATCCCCTGCACTTTCAGGCCCTCGACCACGGCCTCGTACACGCTGCGTTTGGGATTGAGCGATCCGGCCGGATCCTGCAGAATCATCTGCACCTTCCGCCGGAATGCTCGCAGCGCCTTCGCCTTCTTCGGCAGAGCCTTGCCCGCGAACGACAGCTGGGAACCCGCCTCCACCTCCTGCAGACCGAGCAGCGACCGCGCCAGAGTCGTCTTCCCCGAACCGGACTGGCCGACGACGGCGAGGATCTCCGCCTTCCGCAGCTGCAGATCCACACCGCGCACCGCACGTTCACGACCCCGCCGGGTGTCGAAGGCGACACTGAGGTCCTTCGCCTCGAGCACCACCTCATCCGTCATGGTGAACGGTTCAGCCCGGGCCACCTCGGCGGGCCGCTGCGTCCGGGGATTCAGCCGGGATTCGGGGTCCCCGATCTGCGGAAACGCACCGGCCAGCTGCTTCGTGTAGTCCTCCTGCGGAGACAGGCACACTTCGTCGCTGGGTCCGTATTCGACGAGGCGGCCGTGGCGCATGATCGCGAGATTCGCGCACACGGCCGAGAGCACGGCGAGGTCGTGGCTGATCATCAGCAGGGAGATTCCGCGTTCGGCGACGAGGCGGGCCAGGCCGGACAGGATCTGCTTCTGCACGATGACGTCGAGAGCAGTCGTCGGTTCGTCGGCGATGATGATATCGGGCTCGCAGGCGAGCGCCATGGCGATCATGATGCGCTGCTTCTGCCCGCCGGAGAGCTCGTGCGGATACGCAGTCGACTTCGCCGCCTCGAGGTTGACCTCGGCGAGGAGTTCGAACATCCGGTCGCGGCGCTTCTGCGGGGTCGTCCACGTGCCTTTCGAGTGGTGTTCGAGGGCTTCGATGATCTGGCTTCCCACCTCGCGGACGGGGTTGAGAGAGTGCAAGGCGCCTTGGAACACGATCGAGGCCTGCGCCCACCGGACCGCGCGGATCTGGCCGAAGCTCAGCTCCCGGATGTCCTGCCCGCCGAGGAGGACCCGCCCGTCGAGGCGAGCCGACTTCGGCAGCAGGCGCAGAGCCGACATGATCAGGGTCGATTTCCCCGACCCGGACTCCCCCGCAATGCCCAGGGTGGCACCGGCGGGCAGGTCGAGGCTGACGTCTTCCACGGCGACGACGTCGCCGCGGTCGGATGAGGAGCGGTAGGTGATCGAGACATTCTCGAATTGCAGATCGGTCATCAGCGGCTCCTCAGGGCAGGGTTGATGATGGCCTCGAATGCGCGCCCGACCATCGTGAAGGCGAGCACGACGAGCAGAATCGCGATGCCCGGGGTGAGCACGTACCACCAGTAGCCGGAGGTCGCCGCGGACACGTCCATCGAGTTCTTGAGGATCGTCCCCCACGATTCCTTCGACGTGTCCCCGAGGCCGAGGAACGACAGCGTCGATTCGGCGATGATCGCCCCACCGACGGTCAGCGTCGTGTTCGCGAGCACGAGCGGCATCACCGCCGGCAGCAGGTGACGGAACAGGATATGGGAATGACCGGCACCGAGGATGCGCGCCCTTTCGATGTAGAGCCGAGATTCGACGCTCAACGTCTGTGAGCGCACGATCCGTGCGGTCGACGCCCATGAGGTCAGTCCGATGGCGACGACGATCGTGAAGACTCCGCGCTCGAGAACGGAGGAGAGCACGATCGCGAGAAGCAGGGACGGCAGGACGATGAAGAAGTCGACGATGCGCATGATGATGCCGCCGAACAGTCCCGTGAAGTGACCTGCGGCCAGGCCCATGATGGTGCCGATGATCATCGACATGACGGTCGCTGCGACGCCGACGAGGATCGACACGCGCGCTCCCCAGAGGATGCGCACCCACAGCTCCCGTCCCAGGTCATCGGTGCCCAAGGGGTGGTCGAGGCTCGGCGGGGCATAGCGCGGCACGTCGAGCTGCTTCGTGACATCGAGCATCGAGGCCGGGGCGATGAGCGGTGCGGCGATCGCGATGACGATGAAGAAGAGGAGCACGACGGCGCCGATGAGCGCCGGGACGTCGGAGCGGAAGAGCGCCCAGTTCTTCTTCGCGTTGTTCAGGCGGCGTTCGCGGACGAGCTTCGCGCCGTCGACGGCGGGGGTGGATCCCCGTGTCTCCGAACCACGCGGATTCGGTTCGTTCGATGAGGGGTCGGGGGCCGCCTCGGCGGGGGTGTTCGCGCTCATCAGGCCCTCCTGACGCGGGGATCGAGGAATCGGTAGACGATGTCGGCGGCGAGGTTCATCACGATGATGATCGCCGAGAATACGACGAAGGTGCCCTGCAGCAGCGGCAGGTCGGGGCCGCGGATGGCTTCGAAGGTGAGTTTGCCCAGTCCCGGCCACGAGAACACGGCTTCGACGGTGACGGCGCCGGCGATGAGTCCGCCGATGTGGAGGAAGACGACGGTGACGGTCGGCAGCAGCGCGTTGGGCACGGCGTGACGGCGGCGGACCTCATCCTCGGTGAGTCCTTTTGCGCGGGCGGTCGTGAGGTAGTCCTCGTTCATCTCCTCGAGCAGGGAGGCGCGCATGATCATGAGGAACTGCGCATAGACGACGGCGACGAGCGAGACGACGGGGAGGATGAGGTGTTTGATGACGTCGATGATTCCGGCCGGTGACCACGGGTCGAGGCCGGGGGTGATCATGCCGCCGGTGGGCAGCCATTGGAGGGTGCCGCCGAAGATCATGAGCAGGATGAGGCCGAGCCAGAACGTCGGCACGGACCAGAAGATCAGCGAGGTCGAGGAGGCGAGCTTGTCGAACAGGGTGTTGCGGCGCCAGGCCGAGATCTGTCCGAGCCACAGGCCCAGGACGATGGCGATGACGGCCGCGGTGGCGGTGAGCAGCAGGGTCGGGCCGAGGTATTCGCCGATGAGCGCCGACACGGACTTCCGGTACACGTAGGACTCGCCGAGGTCGCCGCTGACGATGCCGACGAGGTAGTCCCAGAACTGGACGATCACGGGTTTGTCGAGTCCGTACTGGCTGCGCAGTTCGGCGATCTGCGCCGGGGACATCGGCCGTTCCTTCGCGATCTTGAGCACGGGATCGCCGGGCAGCATCCGGAACGCGAAGAAGCCGAGCACGATGACGAGGACCATCGAGGTCGCGGCCCCGCCGAGCTTGCGCAGGAAGTAGCGGGTGAACGATCCGCCGGCCGGTGGTTCGTCCATATCGACGGTGGCGGGGTTCGCGTCGGCAGGGTTCGCGTCGGCGGGGTTCGCGTCGGCAGGGTTCGCCGCGTCGGCGGAATTCGCGTCGGCGGTTGCCGCGGTTCCCCTCGCCGAGGCGGGGCTGGGGTTCGTGGGGTCGGTGCCCGGGTTCGCCGTGCCAGTTCCTCGGTCAGGGCGATCCCCGGACTGGGGATCGTGGGTGGGTGTGCTCACTGTGGTGCTCCAGGTGGTGGGGACGGGCCCGTGGGCCCGGGTGCCGCGGGTGGTGCGGACTGGCCCGTGAGTCCGGGTGCCGCAGGTGGTGCGGATGGCGCGGCACCCGGACTGTGGGTGTGGGGACTATTCGCGGTCGTCGGACTTCTTGCGACGGCTGAGCAGCCAGCCGCCTCCGCCGAGGACGACGATGACCGCTGCCGCGATGCCGATCCACCCTCCTGCGCCCATTCCGCCGCCGGTGGCTTCCTCTTCGCTGACGGGTTCGACCGAGGAGTAGCCCCAGTAGCCGACCTGGTTGGCGATGGCACCGCCGTCGCTGGGCTGTTTGGTGAAGTTGTCGAACCGGTCGGAGCGGTAGGCCTCGAGCTGGTTCGGGTACCACAGCGTCACCGAGGGAGCCTCCTCGTAGTGGATGGCCTGGGCCTTCTGCACGAGGTCCTGACGCTTGGCCTGGTCGAGTTCGACGTGCTGAGCCTGATAGAGCTTGTCGAATTCCTTGTTGCACCAGCCGTCCTGGCTGGTGCCGCCGTTGCCTTCGGCATCAGGGCGCTGACCGCAGGTGTTGATGCTCAGCTGGTAGTCGGGATCGGGGTTGATCGACCAGCCGGAGAAATACATATCGTAGTCGCCCTTGGTGGTGCGTTCGGACTCGGTGTCGGCGTCCGTCGATTCGTTCTTCAGGTCGATTCCGATGTCCTTCATCCACGGTTTGAGGAACTTCGCGGTGCTCTGCTCCGTCGGGATGTCGGCGTCGGTGAGGAAGCGCAGCTGCAGCTTCTCGCCGTCCTTCTCGCGGATGCCGCCGGATCCTTCCTTCCAGCCGGCGTCGTCGAGGAGCTTCTTCGCCTTGTCGACGTCGAACCCGCTGATGACGGAGTTGTCGGACTTGAGTGCCCAGTCCGGGTAGACGGCGGGGATGAAGCTCGTGGCCGGCTGCGCATAGTCCTGCATGACCTGCTTGCGCAGGGTCTCGGTGTCGATGCCGGCGCGGATTGCCTGGCGGACCTTCTTGTCCCCCAGCGCCTCGTGGCCGGTGCCGAACTCCTTGCCCTTGGCGTCGGCGACGCCCGAGTTGATGGAGATTCCGTTGAAGCGGCGGCCGTTGCCGTCGTTGAGTTCGACGTTGTCCGCGTTCTCCAGCGCCGTGAACTGGTCGGGGCTGAGCCCGGTGATGAAGTCGACTTCGCCGGAGCGGATCGCCTGCACCTGCGCATCGGAGTTCGTGTAGTAGCGGTACTGGATCTCGTCGAGCTTCGGCTTGCCGCGCCAGAAGTTCGGGTTCGCCTTGAGCGTGATCGACTTGTTCGCCTCGTAGCTCTCGAGCTGGAAGGGCCCCGAGCCGACGGACTTCTCGTCGTTCTTGAATTCGCCGGGCTTGTCGATCTTCGACCAAACGTGCTCGGGCACGACGGGGATCTCCTGGCCGGGGTTGTTCGCCTGCGGCTTCTTCAGAGTGATCTTGACGGTGCCGTCGTCGGGGGCCTCGACCTTGTCGAAGTTCTCGACGAGGCTGCCGTTGGCCACCGCCATCTCTTCTTTCTCCATCATCTGGTTGTAGGTCCAGGCGACGTCTTTCGAGGTCAGCGGTTCACCGTCGGACCATTTCATGTCCGGACGGATCGTGTAGGTCCAGACCTTGCCCTCGGAGTCCGTGTTCCATTCGGTGGCGAGCCCCTCGGTGATCGAACCGTCCTTGGCGTCGTTGGCCACGAGGTTCTCGTACATGTACCGGAAGGTGTTCGTCGGCACGAGGTAGAAGGACGTGAACGGGTTGAAGGAGTCGATGAAACCGTCGGTGGCGATCCGCAGCACGTTCTCGGAGGCCGGAGCCTCCGAGGTGGCGGCCTGCGCCGGGGAGGTCGCCATCGATCCGGCAAGGGCGAGTGCTGCGACTCCGGCCAGGCACCGTTGCCAGCCTCTGCGCAGTGAGTGTGAAGTGAACATCTTCGTCTTTCTTCTCGTGCGGTGATTCACTTGTCCTCCCCTGACCCAGGTGAATCGGGGTGTTCTCCCGGGTCAGAGCAGATGTGTTCTCCATCACTCTACGTTCGAAGTGACGTGAAAACGGCACAACAACACACAAATATGCCTGCCGGTCACTGTGCAGATGCCACAGGCGACTCGAAATCAGCTGCCGTGGGCAAGGGGTTCGGCAGCGGTTTCGCGGTTATCCGAACTCAGCGCACGGCCGTCCGAGCTCAGCCCGCGGCTCGCCTGGCTCAGCCCGCGGTCGTACGGACTGAGCGCACGGTTGTCCGGACTCAGCGGGCGCAGCTCGGTCTCGCCCGCCTCGGCGAGGATTTCAGCGATCGTCTGCCCGCGGCGGATGATGCTGAACTCGATGCCGCCGTCAGGAGCAGTGCGGTAGCCGAAGATCGGCACCCGCGGGAGCAGATTGTAGGAGAACGGATTCGAGAAGTAATAGGCGCCTGTCTCCGGTATGGCGACGAGGTCACCTGCATCGAGACGCGGCAGCATCCGATCCCGGGCCAGGAGGTCGCCGGAGAAGCAGGCGGGCCCGGCGACGTCGGTCGGGACGATCTCGGTGCCGGCCTCCTCGGCGATCTTGGGGTTCCCGTCCGGGGTGAACGGCAGGATCCGCAGGGGCCAGTCGTTCGGGGCATAGGCGGTGCGGGTGGCGACCTGGACACCGGCCTGGGTCATGACGATCCGGCGCCCGCCGGTGGTCTTCGCGTATTCGACGCGGGTGAGGATGGTGCCGGCCTTGGCGAGGAGAGCGCGGCCGAATTCGGTGACGATGTCGAAGTCGAACAGGCCCGGCACCTCCTCTTCGAGCACCGAGCGGTAGTCGGCGAAGGTCGGGGTGATGTCCTCGCCGTCGAAGTTCACCGACAGTCCCCCGCCGATGTCGATGCGCGTGATCCGGCGGGCCGAGGCACGGGAGTTGATCTCCTCGGCGAGGTCGACGGCGGCGCGGATTCCGACGGCGGCCTTGTCGAGGCTGATGCCCTGCGAGCCGGAGTGGACGTGGATCTGGCTCAGCCATGGGCGAGCGAGGTAGGCCTCGATGAGGGCCTCCCGGGCGCCCGGGTCGGCGAGTCCGATACCGAATTTCGAGGTTTCGGTGGCGGTGCTCAGGGCGCCGATCGCGCCCGTGCCCGACTGCGGATTGATGCGGATTCCGATCTTCGCCGAGGCGGCCGTGGCGGCCGTGCTGTTTCGATCCGCCAAGATCGTGTCCAGGCGGGCGAGTTCGTCGAAGTTGTCGGCGTTGATCGAGACGCCGAGGTCGACGGCGCGGCACAGTTCGGCCCAGGTCTTGGCCGGGGAGTCGAAGACGATGCGATCGGGGGCGAACCCGGCCGAGAGGGCGAGCTCGAGTTCGCCGGGGCTGGCGACCTCGCAGCCGGCTCCCGCCTCGGCGAACCGACGCAGCAGCGACGGCAGCGGCACCGCCTTGCACGCCACTGCGTGGAGCACCTCGCGGTCCGTTTCGAACGCCGAGGTCAGCCGGTCGAAGGCGGTGTCGACCCAGTCGAGGTCCATGAGTCCGAGCACGGCCGCCTCATCGGTCAGCGCGGGGACGGAGTCCGATTGCGCGGAGGCGTTTGCCGGCAGTGTGGGCGCCGAATCCGACTGTGCAGGAGCCGAATCCGACTGCGTGGAGGCATGTGCCGACTGTGCGGGAGCGGCTGAGTGGTGAGGCGACACGCTGTTCTCCGCGATCGTTCGGATTGCTCGGGCGCGACGGTTCGGAATCGCATGGTGATGACTGGGCATAACGTCCTTTGTTCGAGATCTGTTGTCACTTTAGGACGGCTGACCTCGAAGAACGCACGATAATTCGCCAACGTTCGCGGGGGCTGATTGTAGGTTTCTCACGACCGGTCGTGAGCGAGCACGGAGAGTTCGAGCCAGAGCCGTTCGGCCGGTTCCGCCGTTGAGAGTCCGGTGATCTCCTCGATCCGGCCGAGGCGGTGTCGCAGCGAATTCGTGTGCACATGAAGCCGGCGGGATGCCTCGGCCGAGTTGCCGACCGTGGCGAAGTAGACCCGCAGGGTCTCGAGCAGGCTGCCGTTGTGCTGACCGTCGTGAGCGGCCAGCGCCTGTGCCGGACCAAGCACTCCGGCGCCCGACGGAGTCCGCTGGCCGGTGAGCGCTCGCCCGTCGGCCGGTCCGGGCCCTCCGCCGATCACGCGCTCATCTGCGGCCAGCAGCGTATCGGCGACCTGCAGACCCACGACCCTCGCTGCCACGTCGCGGATGGTCGCCCCGACGATTCGGCCGTGAGCACTCGGACTTGCGCGCGTACCCGAGCTCTTCTGTGGGGTCGGGTCCACGTCCTGATCGTCGTCCGCGCCAGGACCCGCCTCGGTGACGGCCTGCACGGCGTCGACGACGTATGCGGCTTCGGTCCACGACCGGTGCACGGCATCGAGCCGATCGACCGGAGTGCCGACCCCGAAGCACAGGGTCTCCGTCGCCGGCAGGGACCTGCGCAGAGCGGCGATGACGTGATCGCGCACCTGTTCGGCGTTCATCGGCTCGTTCATCTGCACCAATGCCGCGAGGTGGACCCGCTCCCCGGTTCCGGATCGACCCATGCTGACATCTGCCGGGCCGACAGGGACAGAACCATGTCCGGCGTGTGCGGCACCGGCAGAGCTCACGTGCGCGAGCACGGCATCGGCGAAGGCAGCCCGCAGATGGAACCGCAGGACGGGCTCTCGGTCGGGGGCCACCTCGGTGAAGGCAAGGACGCAGAAGCTGCCCGAGAACGGCAGCGACAACAGGGTCGCCGACGGCCCGAGATCGGCCGAACCGGCGAGGATCCCGCCGAGAGCCTCCCGGCGGATGCGCTTCTCGAACGGTGACCGGCGCAGGGTCCGCAGCATCACGGGCAGGGCCGCGCGAGCGGCGTCGCGCAGCACCTCGCGCAGCGGTTCGGGGTCGACCTCGGCCGGGTAGGCCGCCCAGATCGTCCCGATGAGTTCGCCCTCGCTGCGCAGGGCGATGACCGATCGAGCCGGTGATGTGCCTTCGGCGGGACGTTCGACGACATCGGTGGAACGACGGATCGTGTCGAGGAACCCGGATTCCTCGAGTTCGGCGATCCGCCAGTCGGGAATGGCCCCGGACAGGATCGTCTCGCGACGGATCTCATCGAGTTCGTCGCCGAGGTTCGCATGCGCGAGCACTCGCGAGGCCGGGTCCTCGATCGTGATCGACGCGCCCGTGGTTTCGGCGATGACGGCGGCCAGGGCGCTGAGGTCGTCGACATCAGGCCAGGCCAGGGCGCTCGTCGCCCCTTCGATGAGCTGTCGCAGATGGACGAGGATCTCCGACCACGTCACATGCGGCGATCGTTCGAGGAGGACCGGAGCCCGGCCCACACTCCCCCGCAGGTCGGCCCCGTCACCGAGGTGACTGTGCGTTCCGGGCGGGACGACGAGGGCGGCGGCTCCCGCATAGTCGGTCAGCACGGAATCGAGTCCGGCAGGGCTGCGCACCGGTTCGGTGACGAGGACGACGGTCCCGTTCACGGAGCCGTGGTCGGCGGCCCCGGCAGGCGCGGACGTGTGCGCAGTGGTGCGCTGATCGGCGCGTGGTGCAGTGAGCGCTGCGGCCGACGGCTCTGTGGAAGCGGCTGGCAGGTCGAAACCGAATTCGACTCGCGCGACCGCGACGTCGTCGGCCACCTCCGTCAGCGGCAGGAGGAACCCCTCCGTGTCCCGGATCAGGCGGGACAGTCGCGGACTCGCGGTGTCGGTCATGCTCCCACTGTAGTCAACGACCGACCGTGGTCGGGAGGGTCTGCGCCAACGGAACCGGTCGCCTCGGCGGGGTGGGATCAACTGGACGGGTCAGCCGCCTCGGCGGGGGTGAGTCGAATCAGCCAGCCGCCTCGGCGGGGGTGGATCATTCCGGGGAGAAGAATTTGAACTGGAGGGCGCGGACGACGAGCTGGGCGAGATTGCGCGCCCCGAGTTTGAGGCGCAGGTTGCGGGCGTGCGACTTCATGGTGGACATGGCCACCGATTGGTCGGCGGCGATCTCCTCGTAGCTGTGGCCCTGGCAGAGCAGGGTGAGCAGCTCCATCTCGCGGGCGGTCAGCTGCGGTGCCGCGTCGGGGGCGTCGGGCAGGGGGTCACCGCTGATGACGATGTCCTCGGCCAACCCTCTGAGCAGTTCGGGGCTCTCCCCCGCCGAGGCGGCCCGCACGATCGAGACGAGTTCCCTCTCCCCGGCCGACTTGTTGATCACGGCGAGTGCGCCGGCTTCGAGCCCGCGGGCGATTCCCGGACCGGGAGACACGGTCGTCAGGAGCACGACGCGGGCTTCGGGGTCGAGGTCCATGATCGCAGCCGTCGCATCGACGCCGCTCATTCCCGGCGGCATGTTGACGTCCATGAGGACGAGGTCAGGACGTTCGGCGTCGAAGGCGGCGATGGCCTCCTCCCCGGAGTGGACGGGGTCGAGGACACGGAAGGAACCCGAATCATCGAGCGCCGCCGCCACCGCTCGTGTCGTCCACGAATCGTCATCGACGACGAGTACGGAGGTGCGTGCGGCGAAGTCAGGGGTCATGTCGTGGCCGGCCTGCGGCGTGGTCGCTTCCGGTCTCACATGAGGGGGCGCCTCCGAGGTCCGGGACGGGGCCGCGTGGGAGTGTGACGTCATCAGGCGTCGACCTTGTCCCGGCCGCCCTTCGTGCGGCTGCCGTTGCTGTGGCTGCCGTTGCTGAGGCGGTAGGTCTCCACGCCCGAGAGGTCGGAACCAGCGGAGTCCGTGCTCGTGAGTCGGTCGGGGGCGTCGGTGGCGGCCGCCTCAGCAGAGGTTGGCAACGAACCTGTTGCCTCGGCGCTGGTGTCGAAGTCGTCATCGACGACGTCGATCATGCCCGCGTTCGAGGAAGACCGCGCGGTATCCGATTTCGAGGAAGCCGGCGCGGACGGGGAGACGAAACGGATCGGCAGGGCCACCTCGACGACGGTTCTCCTCCGTTCATCCTCGTCCACCCGGCAGACGCCGCCCACGGCCGTGGCCCGGCGGGACAGCGACCGCGGCGCCTGGGTCAGGACCGTCGGGGATTCGTTCGTGCTGCGGCAGAGCAGTTCGGCCCGGTCACCGCGCTCACCTCGCATTTCGACGGCGAGGGTGGCGGGGGTGCCCGGAACGGAGTGGCGGATGACGTTCGTGGCGAGCTCGAGCATCACGGCCCGGAAATGGTGTGACAAGGTGCCGGTCGCGTGGGTCGGCAGCGGGGAGAGTTCAGTGGTCAGCGGAACGGAACCGGCCGCACACCCGTCTTCGATCGCGGTCGTCAGCTGCTCCGCCTCGGCGCGGAACCGGACCCGAGAGGTGGCGGAGTCCCCGGTGCAGGCCTCGGTCTCCCACCTGCTCAGGCTCGTCACCAGCTGTCGGAGCCGTTTCGTGGCCTCGGCGTTGACCAGCGCCAACTCGGCGAGGAGGCGGTCCGCGGTCTCGGAATCGGTTTCCTTCGCCAGGGTGCGGATGATCGCGGATTCGGTGGTCAGCGAGTGCGAGATGGTGTCGTGCATATCGCTGGTGAACCGGGCGCGCATGGCATCGAGTGACTTCTGGTGGTCGACGGCGGCGCGTTCGCGGCGGTCGATCTCACTGCGGATTCGAGCTTCGACGAAGGACGCACACAGGCCGAGGATCGAGTAGGTCAGCCAGCCGTAGCCGAGGTCGGTGAACCCTTCGAAGCCGGCGTCATAGGATCCGAGTCGGGTCGATGCGCCGAGGTAGACGGCCAGTCCGACGGTGCCCAGCGCGAAGCCGATCCAGCGGCGGCGGCTGATCAGGACCGCGGTGGCGAGGATGAGCGCCTCGGGGAACATGTTCTCCAGGTCCGGGTAAAGCATGGAGAAAGCGATGCCCAGTCCGGTCGTCGCGATGACGATGCTCAGCGGCAGGAAGCCGGCTAAGACGATAAGTCCGTAGGCGAGGATGAGCAGGCCTGCGTAGCGGGGTTCGGTGATCTCGAAGGACCCGGGCACGAGGATCGTCAGCCCCATGATGAGGGCCAGCAGACGGATCGGCAGATCGATGAAGCGAGGCCCTCGAAGGAATTGCCACACTCGGGCCGGGACGCCCGCTGACGTGCCGGTCGCGCTGTCGATCTCTGAAGTCATGGCTTCTATTGTGCTACAACTGCCTCCCCCGAACTACCTGACGGCGGCCCAGCAACCTCGCGCGAGGTTGCTGGGCCGCCGTCAGGTAGTAATTGGGATGAGGGTCGGGTCAGCCGAGGAGTTCGGCGAGGGCGGCCTCGATGACATCGAATGCGTCGTTCAGCAGCTCGTCGGAGATCGTCAGCGGCGGCAGGAAGCGCAGGATGTTGCTGAAGGTTCCCGTGGTGAGCACGAGGACGCCGTTCTTCGCGCAGTAGTCCGCGATCTTCTTCACGAGATCCGGGTTCGGCTCGATCGAATCGAGTTCGACGAACTCTGCGGCGATCATGGCACCGCGGCCGCGGATATCGCCGACCTCGGGGTACTTCGACTGCAGCTTCGTCAGGCGGTCGACGATGGTCTCGCCGATGGCCAGGGCACGCTCGGGCAGTCCGTCCTCTTCGTACGAGGCGATGGCGCCGAGTGCGGCGGCACATGCGGCGGGGTTGCCGCCGTAGGTTCCGCCGAGGCGGCCCGGTCCGACCGAGTCCATGATGTCCGCGCGACCGGTCACGGCCGACAGCGGCAGACCGCCGGCGATGCCCTTGGCCGTGGTGATGAGGTCGGGCACGATGCCCTCCCACTCGGAGGCGAACATCTTGCCGGTGCGGGCGAATCCGGCCTGCACCTCGTCGGCGACGAAGACGATGCCCTTCTCGCGGGCGTAGTCGACGAGCGTGGGCAGGAAGCCCTCGGCCGGGACGATGAAGCCGCCCTCACCCTGGATGGGTTCGATGACGATCGCGGCGACGTATTCGGAGCCGATCTGCTTCTCGATCATCGTGATGACGCGCTTGGCCGCGTCCTCACCGCTGATCTTCGTGCCCGCCGCATCGTTGTCGCGGTACGGGTAGGACATAGGTGCGCGGTAGACCTCACCGGCGAAGGGACCGAAGCCGGCCTTGTAGGGCGCTGCCTTCGCAGTCATCGCCATGGTCAGGTTGGTCCGACCGTGGTAGGCATGGTCGAAGACGACGACGGCGTCGCGACCGGTGTGGGCGCGAGCGATCTTCACAGCGTTCTCGACGGCCTCGGCACCGGAGTTGAGCAGCACGGTGCGCTTCTCGTGGTCACCCGGGGTGAGGCGGTTGAGGGCTTCGGCGACCTCGACGTAGCTCTCGTAGGGGTTGACCATGAAGCAGGTGTGGGTGAAGGCCTCGAGCTGGGCTTTCGCGGCCTCGACCACTCGGGGGTTCGCGTTGCCGGCCGTGGTCACGGCGATGCCCGAGCCGAGGTCGATGAGCTGGTTGCCGTCGGCGTCCTTGAGGATGCCGCCGCCGGCCGCAACCACGTAGGCGGGCAGGCTCGAACCGACACCGGTCGCCACGGCTGACTTGCGACGTTCCTCGATCTCACGGGACTTCGGTCCCGGAATCTCGGTGACGATCTTACGTTCCTGCGGCAGAGCTTCGCCGCCAATTTCCAAAGCTGTCATAAGGGGAAGAATAGGGGCAATCGACGCTTTTTGTCACTTGCCGTCCGAGGGCTGAGCAGAACCGCCCGCAATGGAGAGACGAACGCGCGGATTCGGTCCAGTTCGGGTACGAAATCCGCAGCCGTTCACCGACCGTCGAATCCCCTAGTCAGACCGTCGACACCGAAGACCACCTACGGTACCGGCAGCGTACCCGACGCTCCCGGTAATCAGCGGTTCTGACTGCGGGCGTCGACGTCCCTGTTCCGTTCCGGAAGCACGCGCTCGTGCTCGCGCATCGGCACGACGATCGTCTCCTGAGCACCGATGACGCGTTCGCCGTCGCCGATTTCGAAGCTCAGCTGCGCCTCGGGGGCCAGGTTCCGTTTGACCACGGCCAGACCGATCGGTCCGAGCTCCCAGTGCACGGTCACCGAGGTCAGACTGCCAACAGATCGTTCGGATCCGCGGACCTCGGCAAGCACCTCGGTGCCGGGATCCGGGGCGATGTGCCCGGACCCGTCGAGATGGACGAAGGTCAGGCGCCTGGGCGGCTGACCGAGATTGTGGACGCGCGCCACCGCTTCCTGACCGCGGTAGCAGCCCTTGGCCAGGTGCACGGCCGTGCGCAGCAAGTCGAGTTCGCCGACGAGGGCCTTGTGATCGATTTCATTTCGACCCGGTCGCCAGGCGGCGATCCGCAGAGCCTCCCAGGCGTCGAAGCCGGCCATGTCGAAGCCGTTCGCCGACAGCCCCTGCAAGTCAGAGCGCTTGACGATGCCGATGACGAACGGAGTCTCGAGACCCGGGTGGTCGGTTCCGGCGACGTCGTGCCCGATGTCGATCTGCGCGTAGGAGGCCGAACCGCTTCCGATATGCGGCCACGGATCGGACCAGGTCCGGGTGACGGGCAGGGCCTCCGGCAGAGCGGTGATGGCACCGAAGCACTGATAGTCGTCGCTGAGGTCCTCGATCTCGACGCGCATCATGAAGACCATCTTGCGCAGGAAGTCCAGAGTCGCATCGGTGTTGAGGTCGCTGATCGCCCACAGCGCCTCACCGTCGTCGACGAGCTTCAGCCAGCCCTCGATGCGACCGTTCGGATCGAGCACGAGGGTTTCGGTGGACACGCCGGGGGCCAGGGTGTCGATCTTCTGCGTGGTGATCGAGTTCAGCCAGGTCAGACGGTCGGGTCCGCTCAGACGCAGCACGCGGAGATGAGCGAGGTCGACGAGACCGTCCTTCTCCGCGAGCACGCGCTGCTCACGCAGTGGAGCTCCGTAGTGGATGGGCGTCTCGGCGAGGTCGCCGGCCCCGAGCACCGCGGTCGAGCTCAGCCCGCGGGCCAGCGACGAGCGCCGAACCGCCTCGGTGGGGGTGTCGGTGTTCTCCGGCGACGGCGAATCGTTGAAGTCAGAATTCGGCGACACGGGATCAGTCATCTTAAGACAGCTTCTTCAATCTGGCAGAGGAGTGGGAGGCGAGTTCGTGGCCCTTGGCTGCCATGTCCCAGGCCCACATGAGTTCGCCGCCGACGAGGCCGTACATCCGCGTCGAGGCGGTGTACTCCTTCGCGGTCTTGGTCCTGGCCACCACGTCGGTGGCCAGATCGATGCGCGGTCCTTTGACGGTTCCGGCGTAGAGTTCCATGACTCCGTGCGGGTGAACGATCTCGGCTTCGATCTCGAAGGCGTCGTCGTTCGTGCGCAGGGTTTCGACCGCTGCGGCCGAGGTGAAGGACTGCGGTTCGGTCGGCACCATCATCCCCGGGCCGACGTCGCCGTCGTCGTGCTGACGCACGAGCTGCCAGATTCCGGTCTCGAGAGTCAGGGTCGACTCGAGATCACCGGACTCGCTGAGCAGCCACGCATGCGCGGTGTACTGGAGGAAGGGCGTGCCCTCATGGGCAACGAAGTCGATGCGCTGGCCGAACTGCTTCTCAGGAGTGTCCGCATAGCCGACGACACCGACGCCTTCCCACGACCCGATCAGCCAGGACAGAGGGACGAGCTCGGGATGGACCGAGACATCGAGTTCGATCACCATCAGGGATCAGCGGTTGTCTTTGAACAGCGCCGTGACGACCTTGATCCCGACACCCAGGGCGCCGAGAGCGGCAATGCCGACGAGGGTGGAGAAGACGATTTCGAGAGCAACAAGATTTTCCATGCTCCCAGTCTACAGTTCCTGACAAAGTGATGTGCATTCAGCCCAGATCAGGAAGCGACGCGTTCGAGGGCGTAGACGACGACTCCGCCGAGTGCGATCGGGGCGGCGCCGAGTGCGAGCTGAACGGCGAAGCTCCGGGCCTTCTCGACGTTCTTCTTCACCTCGATGTTCTGTGAGGCCTCGAGGTTGGCGGCCTGGAACTTCGCATAGGCGACGAGCCCGAGCATCCGGTCGACCGCCGCCACGAGCAGCCCCATGACGACGCCGAGGATGAGCGCAGTGGCCAGGGAGATCGCCGATGCGAACACGAGCACCGAGAGGATCCCCGCCACGGCCGTGGACATGGCGATGGCCAAGGGCGAGGTGTAGATCGCCGGCCACGGCAGCGCGGTCATGCACTGCGCCACGATGAGCGAGGCGAGGCCGATGACGATGGCCTCCTTGTCACCGGGGACCGTGATCGCCGCAACCCAGGTGCTCGCGGACAGGACGATGACGAGACCGGAGACCTGCGCGGACACGTTCGCCACCGCATAGGAGGCACCGATTCCGCGGGTGAGGTTCTGCACGAAGGTCCACAGCAGACCGAGGCCCGCGAGCACGGGCAGCCAGTCGAGGTAGGGAGCCGTGGAGTCGTGCCAGGCGGCGTAGAGTCCGCCGACGCCGAAGAGGGCGAGCATGATCGACGTCGCCCGCGGCTGCGGGGAGTCCGTCAGGCGCGGCCAGCCATAGGCGACGCCGAAGACGATGAGTCCGGTCGCCAGCAGGAACAGCGTATAGCCCCAGTACACGGAGGCACTGAGGGCCAACACCAGCACCAGGGCGACGGCAACTCGAATCCATCTGATCACAGCACTATCGTGCCTTATCCGGCGACACCCGCGGTAACCACCGGTGGCAGCGCGTCGGAGCAGCCCCGGCCGGGGCCTCGCTATAATCTTCCTCAGACGACGGGCGCCGAGGAGGTGGAGGCAGCACATGCGGATTCTGCACATCTGCCCCACCGCCAGGCTCGACGCCCCGCTGGCTCCCGAATCCCTGCAGTACCTCGGTCACCAGATCGACCGCTGCGCCGCCGAGGACCTGCCCAGCCGCCGGGCCGAATCCGCCGCGGTCGACGTCGTCATCGCCGACGCCTGCCTCGATCTGTCCCTGGCCCCGCGCATCTCCGACCTCCTCGCCGAGGCGCGGATCACCGCCCCCGTCATCGTCGTCCTCGGTGAGGGCGGACTGGCGACCGCCTCGGCGAAATGGAACGTGTCCGACCTCATCCTCACCACTGCGGGCCCCGCCGAGGTGGAAGCGCGGCTGCGCGTGGCCCGTGACCGTCACGCCGCATCCTCGTCAGCTCATTCCGGCAGCGGATTCCCCGACGGATTGCATGCCGGGTCCGGCCGGCTCGGCGCGAAGGGCGTCGCCGGGGGCTGGGGACCGGTTCGCACCGGACGCGGCCCCGTCGGCACCTCCCGAGGCGGCGGGCCCGGTTCGTCCGGCCGCCTCGGCGACACGGGCGAGGAAATGTGGAATGCCGATGGCGAACCGATGGTCGTCGTCACCGGGGACCTGCGCATCGACGAGACAGCGTTCACCGCCGAGCTCGGCGGTCGCAGCCTCGACCTGACCTACCGCGAGTTCGCCCTGCTGAAGTTCTTCGCCATGCACCCCGAACGCGTCTTCACCCGCGACGACATCCTGCTCGCCGTGTGGGGCGACGACTACTTCGGCGGCACCCGCACCGTTGACGTGCATGTTCGCCGCCTCCGTGCGAAACTCGGCAAAGACCTTGAGAACGCCATCCACACCGTGCGCAACGTCGGCTACCGGTTCAGCGCCGACAGCGTCACAGACACAGATTCAGAGGACGTGACGGTATGAGAATCCAGGCCAGCGGAGCAATCACCTCCACCCCGATCGACACCCTCACCGAGGATGAGCTGAAGGTCCTCGACGACGTGGCGGCCACCGACGGCGCCCCCGAGATCTCCGGCGGGCTCATGGCCGTCGCAACCGGTGAGGACACCGCCCACGAGGCGCAGACCGCCTCGAGCGTCTGGCGCGTCTTTGCCGACGACGCAGACGGTTCCGACTCCGCCGGCAAAGACGCGGCCGGCGAGCTCATCGGATTCGGAATCCGCGCCCTGCAGGGGGATCGTCACGCCGCCGAATTCCTCATCGCCCCCGACCATCGCGGTCAGGGCCTCGGCGAACTGCTGCTGAGAACGATCCTCGACGAAGAGCCCGAAGCCTGGTGCTGGTCGCACGGCGACCATCCGGCCGCGGCTCACCTCGCACAGAAGCACGGCCTCGGCCGCGACCGAGTGCTCTATCAGATGCGCACCGACACCGGTCTGCGCCTCGACGGCCTCCCCGAGACGCAGAGCCCCGACGGAGTCGAGATCCGCTCCTTCGCTCCCGGCGATGAGGACGGCTGGCTGACCGTGAACAACGCCGCTTTCGACTGGCATCCCGAACAGGGCGGCCAGACCCGCGCCGATATCGAAGCCGTCGTCACCGCTGCGGACTTCGACCCGACCACCTTCATCATCGCCGCCCGCGATGGCAAGGTCATCGGATTCCACCAGACGAAGATCACGGACACGGATGATGAGGGCCGCCTCGGCGAGGTCTATGTCGTCGGCGTCGATCCGCGCATCCACGCCAAGGGCGTGGGCAAGGCGCTGACGGTCGAGGGAATGCGGCGGATGGTGACCGCCGGTGCCGAAACGATCGAACTCTACGTCGAATCGGACAACGCCCCGGCGCTAGGCTTGTACGAGCGACTGGGTTTCCATGTCGCGGTCGCGCACGTGGCCTATGCACCGGCCTCCGCAAAGGTCGCCGGCACTGAATCTGCGAGCACGGCGTCGACGGACGAGAAGGAGTAGAGCGTTGTACGACATCGCGGCTTCGGGTAAGGAGCTGGGACTGCCCGACCCGGCAGATCGCTTCCTCGATCGTGAACTCAGCTGGCTGGCCTTCAACGAACGCGTCCTCGATCTCGCCTCGGATCCGGAGATCCCGCTGCTCGAACGCGTCCGGTTCCTCTCGATCTTCGCGACCAACCTCGACGAGTTCTTCATGGTCCGCGTCGCCGGTCTCAAACGCCGCATCAACACCGGTCTCGCCGTCCCCAGCGTCACCGGCCGCATGCCCGCGCAGGTCATGCACGATATCGGGGTGCGGGCATTCGAGCTGATGAGCCGGCATGCGGCCCTGCTCAAGGACGATATCGGTCCCCGCCTCGACGCGGAATCGATCACGAAGGTCCAGGTCGAGGACCTCACCGAGGATGAGCGGCACCGCGTCGACGAATTCTTCTTCGGCCACGTCTATCCCGTCCTCACCCCACTGGCCGTCGATCCGGCCCACCCGTTCCCGTATATCTCGGGTCTCTCGCTCAACCTCGGCGTGCTCCTGCGGTCGCCGGAGACGGGCAAGGAGTTCTTCGCCCGCGTCAAGGTTCCCCCGCGCCTGCCGCGGTTCTTCAATGTCGCCGAGGCGACCGACCGGCCCGCCGGACGCGACGTCCCGGCCCGCTTCGTCGCCCTCGAGGACATCATCGCCGAACACCTCGGGACTCTGTTCGACGGCATGGAGATCGTCCACCATTCGACCTTCCGCGTCACCCGCAACGAGGACCTCGAGGTCGAAGAGGACGATGCGGAGAACCTGCTCAAGGCTCTGGAGAAGGAGCTGCTGCGCAGGCGTTTCGGTCCGGCCGTGCGGATGGAGATCACAGAGAACATCCACCCCCGCGTCCTCGAGATGCTCAAGGACGAACTGGGCATCCACGACTCGGAGATCTACCACCTGCCCAGTCCGCTGGACCTGTCCGGCATGTCCGATATCGCCGATGTCCCGCGCGATGACCTGCACTATCCGAAGATGGTTCCGCAGATGAACAAGGACCTGTCGCTGCGGGAATCCAGCGACCAGGTCGACGTCTTCGACGCGGTGGCCAGCCGAGACATCCTCCTGCACCACCCCTACGATTCGTTCTCCACGAGCGTGCAGGCCTTCCTCGAACAGGCGGCGTCGGACAAGAACGTGCTGGCGATCAAGCAGACGCTCTACCGCACCTCCGGGGATTCGCCGATCATCGACGCCCTCGTCGATGCCGCACAGGCCGGCATCCAGGTGCTCGCCGTCGTCGAGATCAAGGCCCGGTTCGACGAGGAGGCCAATATCACCTGGGCTCGTAAGCTCGAGCGCGCCGGCGTCCACGTCGTCTACGGAATCGTCGGCCTCAAGACCCATGCGAAGCTCTCCCTCGTCGTCCGTCAGGAAGCTGACGGTCTGGCCCGGTACTGTCACGTCGGCACCGGCAACTATCACCCGAAGACCGCCCGCGGCTATGAGGACTTCGGGCTGCTGACACGTGATCGGGCCGTCGCCGATGATCTGACTAAGCTGTTCAACCAGCTCTCCGGCTACGCGCCGAAGTCCGAATACTCACGGTTCCTCGTCGCCCCCAGCACAGTGCGCACCGGACTCATCGACCTCATCGACTCCGAGATCGCGATCGCACAGTCCGGCGGGCAGGGGCAGGTGCGGATCAAGGTCAACTCGATCGTCGACGAAGCCATCATCGACGCCCTCTACAGGGCATCCCGGGCCGGGGTCGCCGTCGAAGTCTTCGTCCGCGGAATCTGCGCCCTGCGCCCGGGCATCGAAGGTCTGAGCGAGAACATCACGGTGCGATCCGTGCTCGGACGCTTCCTCGAACACTCCCGTTCCTTCGTCTTCGGCAACAACGGCGACCCGATCGTCTACATCGGTTCGGCCGACATGATGCACCGCAACCTCGACCGTCGGGTCGAAGCGCTCGTGCAGATCGTCGATGACGGGCACCGGGCGGAGATCATCGAACTCTTCGATCTCGTCTTCGCCCCGACCACCTCGGCGTTCGATCTGGCCGGGGACGGGAGATGGACCCGGCGGACCCACGACGACGAGGGCAGCATCCTCGCCGACTATCAGACGGAGCTCATCCGTCGGCACCGGAAGCGTCGGCGAATCGGGGATGAGGCGTGAGCCGGTCCGAGGTCGCCTCGGCACAGGCGTCATCGCGCGTCACCGCCGATGTCCTTGCCGCCGGGGCCGTCTGCTGGAGACACGGTCCGAAAGGTCTCGAGGTGGTGCTCATCCACCGCCCGAAGTACAACGACTGGTCGTGGCCCAAGGGCAAGGTCGATCCGGGTGAGACCCTGCCGGAGGCCGCGATCCGCGAGGTCAAGGAGGAGACGGGGTTCGACATCCACCTCGGCATCCCTCTGCCGTCGGCCGAGTACACGGTCGGCAAGAACACGCTGAAGAAGGTCTTCTACTGGTCGGCCGAGGTCAAGGACGAAGCGGAATTCGCCCCGGTGAACAAGCGAGAGGTCGACACCGCCGGCTGGTTCCCTGTCGACAAGGCCCGTTCGAAGCTGACGTCGTTCGCGGACCGGGAACAGCTCGATGCGCTGGAGAAGTTCGCCGAGACGGACGCGCTGCGGGCGTGGCCGCTCATCCTCGTCCGCCACGGGAAGGCGTTCCCGCGTGCGAAGTGGTACGAAACCGAGCATGTGCGGCCTCTGCTCAAACTCGGCACCCGACAGGCCATGGCACTGACCGGGCTGCTGGGAGCCTGGGGCGCCCGCAAGCTCGTCTCGAGTCCGTGGAAGCGCTGCGTGGCGACGCTGACTCCGCTGTCGGCGGCGACGGGCAAGTCGATCAAGAAGGTGTCGACGCTCAGCGAGAAGGCCACCGCTGCGAACCCGGACAAGACCGCCCGCTATATCGAGAAGCTGCTGGCGAAGGGCAAACCCGTCATCTACTGCACGCACCGGCCGGTGCTGCCGACGGTCTTCTCCGTCTATGCCGCTCATGCCCCGAAACGTGTGGAAGCGAAGCTGCCGAAGGACGATCCGTACCTCAAGCCAGGTGAGGTCCTCATCGCCTATGTGCGCCCCGGACCTGTGCCGCGCATCGTCGAGATCGAACGCGTCCGCCCCATCGACAGCTGAGTCCGCCCCATCGACAGCTGACGGGACTGCTCTCAGTCGACGGTGCAGTACGCGCCGTACATGACCGGCCCGAGGAGCGTGGCGTCCTCGGCGTCCAGTTCGTCGCTGAGCCGCTGCGTGAGCGAGTCGATTCCGAGCTCGTCTGCGGTCACAATCCCCTGCTGCTCGAGGTACGGCAGCAGAGCGGTCAGGGCATTCACCCAACCGAAGCTGGGCGCTTCCTCTCCTCCGCCCACCGGGGCACTCATTGTCAGATGCGGGTCGGGCAGTCCAGCGGAACGATACGCCGCGAAGAGATCACGTCCCATCCGGCTGTGGACTCCGAGCGATTCGAAGGTCTGCAGGATCAGGCTTCTCACGCGTTCCAACAGCGGGGTGTCCACACTCGCCCAGTCATGAGTCGTATCGAGTTCGTGCATGACCAGCAGACCACCGGGGCGCAGATGCCGGCCGAGTCGCTCCAGGACCTCGACGGGGCTGCGCAGGTGCATGAGCACGGCCCTGCCGACGATCGCATCGAATTCTCCGTCGAGGTCGAGTGCGCCGAGGTCCGCCTCGGCGAATTCGATCTCCGGCCGGTGACCCAGCCGATTTCGGGCCCCCTCGAGTGCCTCGGGATTGCGGTCGACAGCGAGCACGTGCCCGTCCGGGCCGACGAGGTCGGCGGCGATGACCGCGACGTCTCCGGCACCCGTGCCGATGTCGAGCACGCTCATGCCTTCGGTGATTCCCGCTTCGATGAGCAGCTGTCTGGTCAATGGGTCCAAAACGACGGATTGGTCGCGCAAACGTGAGTGTTCGGTCTCGGATTCTCCGAGGACATAGCGATTCTGTTCGAGCATGTGTGCCTCCAGCGGCAGGTCGGTTCACGGCGCCCCGTCGGGGCACGTGTCTGGTCGTAGAGGAGACCTTAAGAATCAGCACCAACCGGAAACAAGGGATCGACGAACCTCACGGGCGCACACGCGCATCGGGCGGCCGCCTCGGCGGAATTGGACGCGTACTGGGCGGGCCGCCTCGGCGGGGGAATGCCGGTCCCGACAATGATCCTTTCATGAAACCGACGGAGTCTGTGATCGAGCACTCACAGCGGTTCCAACCCTTCGCCCCTCATTCACCTTCCATTCACGTTTCAACTCCTTGCACTTCACGCGTGATCCTTAGCGTGGATGACGAGCAATCGAGAACTCTCGAGCTGTGTCCACAAACATGAAAGGCATCTTCGTGAAGATGAAGCATCTCGCCCCCTCCGCTGCGATCCTCGCGGTCGGCGCCATCACCCTCTCGGCTTGCGGCGGACAGTCCGCCACCGGCGAAGAGGCCTCCGGCGGCAGCAGTGACCTGCAGGGCACCCTGACCGGCATCGGCGCCTCCTCGCAGAAGGCGGCCATGGATGCCTGGGCAGCGGACTTCACCTCGCAGAACTCCGGCGTGACCGTCAACTACTCCCCCGACGGATCGGGTGCCGGCCGTGAACAGTTCCTCGCCGGCAACGCGCAGTTCGCCGGATCCGACGCCCACCTCGACGACGACGAGGTCAAGGCCGGAGAGGAAGCCTGCGGCGCCGACGGAGCCTACGAGTTCCCCGTCTACATCTCCCCCATCGCCGTGACCTTCAACGTCAAGGGCGTCGACGAGCTCAACCTCTCCCCCGAAACGATCGCAAAGATCTTCAAGGGCGACATCACCAACTGGAACGACAAGGCCATCAAGGCCGACAACCCGGATGCCGAGCTGCCTGACCTCAAGATCACCGCCGTTCATCGCGCCGATGATTCGGGCACCACGGAGAACTTCGCCGAGTACCTCAAGGCCACCGCCGAGAAGGACTGGGACGCCGAGGTCGACGGCAACTTCCCGAAGGAGTACGGCGGCGAGGCTGCGCAGGGCACCGACGGTGTCATCCAGACCGTCTCCGACACCGACGGAGCCATCGGCTACGCGGATGCCTCGGCCGTCGGCGAGCTCTCCACCGCCAAGGTCAAGGTCGGCGACGAGTTCGTCGAGCTCTCCCCGGAAGCCGCGACCAAGGTCGTCGACGCCTCCGAGAAGGTCGAAGGCCGCAGCGAAGGCGACCTCGCCTTCGACCTGGCTCGCGACACCACCGAGTCCGGCGCCTACCCGATCGTGCTCGTCTCCTACCACCTCGTCTGCTCGTCCTACAAGGACCAGGAGACCGTTGACATGGTCAAGGCTTGGGAGAAGTTCGTGGTCTCGGAAGAGGGACAGAAGTCCGCTGCCGATTCCGCCGGGTCCGCACCGCTGTCGGACGACCTGCGCAAGCAGATCGAAGAAGTCATCGACTCGATCAAGGTCGAAGGCTGATTTCAGTCTCTGACCTGGAGATATAGCCAGTCGGGAGCGGCGCAGAAGCCCTGCGCCGCTTTTCCGCGCCTGTGGAACCACCCCGGTTTCACCACAAGTCACATGAGGAGTACTTGTGCCGATCAGCACACAGACCACTGAGTCAGGCCCCACCGGGCCCGGCTCCACGCCCGAATCCGGGCAGAAGCCGCCGCAGAGCCCGGCAGCTCGGCAGCAGAAGGCCGTCGTCCGACCCGGCGACCGCATCTTCTCCGCCGCCACGCTCATCGCCGGCATCCTGATCCTGGTGATCCTCGCCGGAGTCGCCCTGTTCCTTCTCGCACAGTCGAAGGACACCATCACCGCGCAGATCAGTGACCCCTCCCAGATCACCGGCGGCAAGGGCTTCTTCTCCTATGTCTGGCCGCTGGTCATCGGCACGCTCATCTCCGCGGCCATCGCACTGATCGTTGCGACTCCCTTCTCGCTGGGCATCGCACTGTTCACCACCCACATGGCCCCGCGCAAGCTCGCTCCGGTGCTCGGGTACGTCATCGACCTGCTCGCCGCCATCCCCTCGGTCGTCTACGGCCTGTGGGGCATCGCGTTGGCCGGCAACCTCACCGGCTTCTACCTGTGGCTGTCGAAGTGGTTCGGCTGGATTCCGATCTTCGCTCCGGCCGCCGACGGATCCGTGTCGCAGACGGGCCGCACACTGCTCACCGCCTCGCTCGTGCTCTCGATCATGATCCTGCCGATCATCACCTCCCTGACCCGCGAGATCTTCCTCCAGACCCCGCGCCTGCAGGAAGAAGCGGCGCTGGCGCTCGGCGCCACCCGCTGGGAGATGATCCGCATGGCCGTGCTGCCCTTCGGCAAGTCCGGAATCGTCTCGGCCACGATGCTCGGCCTCGGCCGCGCCCTCGGTGAGACCATGGCCGTGGCCATGATCCTCTCGCCCGGCGTTCTCACCGCCTCGCTCGTCGTCAGCGGCAACCAGACCATCGCCTCCGAGATCGCGCAGAACTTCCCCGAGGCCGCGGGACTGCGCCTGTCCGAGCTCATCACCGTCGGCCTTGTGCTCTTCGTCATCACCCTGCTGGTGAACATGGGAGCCCGCGCCATTGTCGCCCGCACCTCGGTGAAGGGAAGTTGAGACCAATGACCACCATGAACACCACCACCGAGGCGGCCGTGTCGAAACCGGCGAAGCTCACCTCCAAACAGCTGCCGAAGGCCACTCCGTGGATCGTCGCCGTCGCCTCGATCATCGTAGCGATCGTCATCAGCTTCATCGCCTTCGGCGGCTTCAACATCCCCGTCGTGGCCGTCCTCGCCGGCCTCATCAACGCAATCGCCGTGTTCGCGGTCTCCGCGTCCTACGAAGGCCGCCGCAAGGCCGTCGACCGGATCGCGACCACCATCGTCACCTCGACGTTCGTCCTCGCATGCGTTCCCCTCATCTCGCTGCTGTGGCTGACCGTGTCCAAGGGCGGGGCCGCCATCAGCGGTGACCTGCTCACCCGCACCATGCTCGGAATGAAGGGCGTCCTCGATCAGCAGTACGTCGCCGGTGAGGCCACTCTGGCCGGCGGCTTCTACCACGCCATCGTCGGCACCGTGCTCATCACACTCGCTGCCTGCGTGATCTCGATTCCGATCGGCGTCCTCACCGCCATCTACCTCGTCGAGTACTCGAACAAGAACCGCCTGGGCAAGGCGATCACCTTCCTCGTCGACGTGATGACCGGTATCCCCTCGATCGTCGCCGGTCTCTTCGCCTTCGCTCTGTTCTCCACGATTGCCAACGTGCTGCTGCCCGGGGCAGCCGGAATCGCGAAGACCGGCTTCACCGCGGCCGTGGCGCTGTCGGTGCTGATGATCCCGATCGTCGTGCGCAACACGGAGGAGATCCTCCGCCTGGTGCCGATGGACCTGCGCGAGGCCTCCTACGCTCTGGGCGTGCCGAAGTGGAAGACGATCGTGAAGATCGTTCTGCCCACCTCGGTGTCGGGAATCCTCTCCGGCGTCACCATCGCCATCGCCCGCGTCATCGGTGAGACGGCACCCATCATGGTCACCGCCGGGTTCGCCAAGACACTCAACTGGAACCTCTTCTCCGGCTGGATGTCGACGCTGCCGACGTTCATCTACGACTCGCAGCTGCGCCCGGTCTCGCCGGGAGCCGCCGCCCTGGCCAGTTCGGAACGCGCCTGGGCCGCAGCCCTTGTGCTCGTCGCCCTCGTCATGGTGCTCAACCTGCTCGCCCGCATCATCGCGAAGGTGCTCGCACCGAAGGCCGGCCGCTGACCGGCGACAGCCCACAGACCTCCAGACTCACCCATTTCCACGGATAGGAAACACAATGTCCAAGCAGATCGACATCAAGGATCTCGACATCTTCTACGGCGACTTCCGCGCCGTCGACGGAGTGCAGATGCAGATCAAGCCGCGCTCCGTCACCGCCTTCATCGGCCCCTCGGGCTGCGGCAAGTCCACGGTGCTGCGCACCCTCAACCGCATGCACGAAGTCATCCCCGGCGCCAGCGTCTCCGGTGAGGTCCTCATGGACGGCAATGACATCTACGGCGCCGGCGTCGACCCGGTCAACGTCCGCCGCGAGGTGGGCATGGTCTTCCAGCGGGCGAACCCGTTCCCGACGATGAGCATCAAGGAGAACGTGCTCGCCGGCGTGCGCCTGAACAACCGCCGCCTGTCGAAGACCGAGGCCGACGATCTCACCGAACGTGCCCTGCGCGGCGCGAACCTCTGGAACGAGGTCAAGGATCGCCTCAACCTGCCCGGTTCGGGTCTCTCCGGCGGTCAGCAGCAGCGTCTGTGCATCGCCCGCGCGATCGCCGTCGAACCCGAGGTCCTGCTCATGGACGAACCGTGCTCGGCTCTCGACCCGATCTCGACCCTGGCGATCGAGGACCTCATCAACGACCTCAAGGACAAGTACACGGTCGTCATCGTCACGCACAACATGCAGCAGGCAGCTCGTGTGTCCGACAAGACCGCGTTCTTCAACATCGCCGGCACCGGCAAGCCCGGAAAGCTCATCGAGTTCAACGAGACCTCGACGATCTTCTCGAACCCGGACAAGGAAGAGACCGAGAACTACATCTCCGGTCGCTTCGGCTGATCTGAGTACTCGCCGGCGGGCGGACGCTGTTCTCGTCTCGCCCCAGGGAGATGCCACGCGTCGTGGCGACCCGCGCCATCACGGCGGCAGCCGACGCGGGTCGCCACGACGGTGCTCCTCTCTGCGACTATGCGCGTCACTCGGTGGTCGTTTTGGTCACGTTCTGCTCAGCAGAACGTGACCAAAACGACCACTTTGCGTGTGCGTGACCGGTCGGGAACGCGGATTCGTCCGCGGTGCGTCATTGTTTGGGCGATCCAACGCGATTCACGCTTCTGAATCACTCCGGAGCGACCACAGAATCCGCCTTCCTGGACTTTTCGCTGCTCGGTCAGCCCGCGGAATGAACGATTGGGCCTATTCTGCATGCGACATGTCGCCGACGCTGACGTCGAGAGGCGCACGGAAAGCGCGAACGAACTCCGACAACAGGGACTTGTCCCCGTCGACCGTCACCGTTCCGGCCCTTGCGGCCGCGGTCACATCGCCATCTGCTAGGAGGCTTCGCACCCCCGGACCTCCGATGAAGAGCTGTGCGGTCGGGTCGGCTCCTTCGTCCACATCCACACCCGACTCGTTCACCTCGGCATGTGCGACCGCGGGGCCCGCCGTCACCTCCACGCTGAACGGACGCACCTTCGACTCGGTTCGGGAGGTGAGAAGTGCGGCGGCCAAGGAGCTGTCGGTCGGGACTTCTCCTTCCCGCGGAGCGTCCAGACGACGTGCCCCCCAGCGGCCGAGCTCGATGAGCACCGGCCCGAGATCCGAACCGTAGTCGCTGAGGCAGTAGACGACGTTGCGTCCGTCGATGCTGCGCTCGACGATCTCGGCGGCCTCGAGCTCGCGCAACCGTGTGGCCAGCAGGTTCGACGGAATGCCGAGGTTTCCTTGCCGAAGCTCGTTGAAGCGCTTCGGCCCGACCAAGAGGTCCCGGAGGATGATGAGCGACCACCGCTCCCCCAGCACCTCGGCTGCGCGAGCCAAACCGCAGAACTGCCCGTACGACTTCATGGTTGACAGCATAGCAATAACAGTTCACTATTAAAACCATAGTTCATTTTATGAACTTACTTCGGCTGCGGGACCACAGCCCGCACGAAATGCAACGGCCTGCACGACAGCTCAATGAGGAGATCACCATGCCCCGCACAGTCATCGCCGCAATGTTCCAGTCACTCGACGGAATCGCCTCCGATCCGTTCAAGTTCCAATTCGATTCCTTCGACCGAGAGATGGGTGAGTGGATGACCACTGCCATCGGAGGAGTCGATGACTGCCTCCTCGGCCGTGTCACCTATCAGGAGTGGGAGGGCTACTGGCCGAACCACACAGAAGGCGAGGACGCCCCGTTCGCCGATTTCATCAATTCGACGCCCAAACACGTCGCCTCGACGACGCTGTCGCAGGCCGACCTCGGGTGGAAGAACTCGACGCTTATCCAGGGCGAACTCGTTGACTTCGTCCGCGAACTCAAAGCCGGTGACGGCGGCAAGATCGCTGTCGAGGGATCGATGTCGATTGTCCGTCAGCTCGTCGAAGCGAACCTCGTCGACGAGCTGACGGTGGCCATCCACCCGGTCGTCGCCGGCACCGGACGGTCTCTCTTCGAGGGTGGCACGACGACACGGTTGGAGCTCAAGGACGTGCAGCGGACCAGCAAGGGCAACCTGCTGGCCACCTACGGACCGTTCCCCGGCTGATCCTGGAGTGCCGAGTCCCCTGTGTGCACAATGGACTCGGCACTCCGCGGGTCTCAGCGTCAGCCGCGCGGCTCGGCGAGCGCACCCGCCTCTGCTGCCAGCCGACGTTCCCGGTAGGCGTAGGTCGCCCAGCCGAGCGCGATGCCCCAGACCGGGAAGAGCAGCGTCGGCCCGATCGTCACCCACCAGCTGTCGGCGAAGATTTCGGGGGTCCCTGAGAAGATTGTGCGCACCAGGCCGACTCCGCCGGTGAAGATCGCCAGCGACACGATCGTCGCGGGAATCGTCGCCAGAGTGATCGGCACTCGCTTTCCGCCCAGAGGCCCCAGCCATGTTGGCAGCTGCTCTCCCCATCTCTGAATGAGACCGAGGGTGAGCAGGATCCCACCGATGGCGGCCAAGGCGAGCGCGAGTCCCGAATGCCAGAGTCCGACGCGCTGCCCTTCATCGAAGAGTCCGGAACTCAGGCCGAAGGGAATTCCCACGGCCCAGAGGATCCGCGTCAGGGCATAGAAGCCCGGCACGATGACAGCCACGGCGACGGCGATCTTCGCGCTTGCGGTGACCGACGGCGATCTCCCCACGCGTCCGGCACTGTCACCGTCTGCACGCCTGTGACCGGCGGCGGAATCCTCAACCTGAACGGTCTCGGTCAGATGACGATGACTGTCCTCATGTATCCGACGACTGGTCTTCTCCGCACCGGCCCACACGATGATCCACAGCAGCGGACCAAGCAGCATGACCCCCTGCCAGATCACCGGAGTCGGGACCGGTGGGAACTGCAGGCTGAGCGCATAGCCGAGGTAGGCCAGCAGCAGGGTATCGGTGAAGAAGACCGTGATCACTGCGGTGAAGGCCAGGACGACAACCCCGAGAACGCGTGCCCCGCTTCTGTCGAAAAGGCGCTGCCGCAGGCGGGGCGCGGTGAGCAGGGCCGCCGAGCCGACAAAGCTGAGCAGGGCGACGGCACCGATGATGAGCCCCGCGAACGGTCCCGGGAGTGCGGCGATCATCGACGTGAACGTCCATTCCTCGGATCCGGCCAGGGGTGAGGTGACGAACCCCAACCCCCAGAGGGCCGACATGACGAGAAGGAAGAGCGACCACGCCAAGGCGGCCGTCAGCCCCGCCTGCACGGCGACGGACTTGTTCTGTGATGGATGATGGGCGGTTTGAGTGAGCTGTTTCCGTGTCATGACTCCAGGCTCGTCCCCGAAGGCCCGCCGGGGGCTCCCCCACAAGGGTGAAGCTGGCTCCCGAGAGAGTGAATGCACACACTGGGCGGGTGAACGGCCTTCCCGCCTGCTCACTTTGGGATCAGGTCTCGACGAACCCCGATTCGAAGGCCTTGATCACGGCTTGGGTTCGGTCCCTTGCCCCGAGCTTCGACAGCAGCGAACTGACGTAGGTCTTCACCGTCTCCGCCCCGAGGAACATCGCCCCGGCGATCTCGGCGTTGCTCATTCCCCTCGACATGAGCGTGAGGACTTCCTGTTCTCGGCTGCTCAGCTCAGCCGAGCTCACCAGATCGACGGCTCGGTGCGATCGTGCGGCCATGTCCCGGATCTTCTGCGGGTAGAGCAGCGTCTCTCCTCCGGCCACGGTATGCACCGCCCGGACGAGTTCGGACGGCTGAGCGCGTTTGAGGACGAAGCCGTCAGCGCCCACGCGCAGAGCTTCGAAGACGTAATCATCGCTGTCGAAGGTCGTGAGGATGAGCACCCGAGGAGGCTCCTGCCTGCTCATGAGCAGCCGCGTGGCCTCCAATCCGTCGAGGTGGGGCATGTGCACATCCATCACCACGACGTCAGGATCCGACCGAGTCACCAGATCGAGCGCTTCCGCCCCGTCATCGCCCTCCCCGACGACCTCGAGTCCCGGGTCGGAGTCGATGATCGCGGCCAGACCCGCACGCACGAGCGGTTCGTCGTCGATGAGGATCACCGAAATGGTCATGGCATCTGTCCCTCCGAATACGGCAGTCTCACCTGCAGAATCCATTGTCCGTTCTCGATTCCCCAGTCGGCGCTTCCGCCGAACAGAGCGGCCCTCTCACCGATCCCGACGAGTCCGCGTGACTTCCTCGCCGAGGCGGCCGCCCCCTTCGCAGCGCCCGCCACCTTCGCATCAGTCGCCACCGTCCCATCGGTCCGTCCCTTCTTCGATGAGCCGAGCACCGGACCGGTGGCCGCGCCGGCATTGCGCGTGACCACCTGTACGCAGTCGGCGCCGATGTCGATGGCCACTTCGAGGCCGGGCGTCGTCGCGTGCCGCAGCGAGTTCGTCACCGCCTCGCGCACGATCCGGTGGAGTTCGTGGACCACGGTCGGCGGCGGCCCGGTGGCGTCCCCGCTGACCGTCAGTCGGGTGGGGTGCCCGATCGCACCGGCCTCCTCGGCCAATCGGGTGATGTCGAGCATTGTCCGCCGAGGCGACCGCGCACTTCCGCCGTCACCGTCCCCCGCGTGCGCTCCGCCCTCCACGGCTTCGCCCTCGGCATCAGCGATGGCATCAGCGCCGTCGAGGGCGTCGACGTCGCCTGCGGTGTCTTCATCGCTGCCTGCGCCGTCGGCCTCCGCGCGCAGCAGGGCGAGGACGTGGTCCAACTCGGCCACCGCCTCACGGCTGGTGCGAGCGATTTCGTCGACGGCCGCCTCGGCGAGTTTCTGATCCTGGTGCAGGGCACGTTTGGCCACGGCCGCCTGCATCGTCGTCACGGTCAGGGCGTGACCGATCGAGTCGTGGACTTCGCGGGCGAGGACGGTGCGGCGGAACCGACGGACGCGCTCGGCCCCGGCGAGCGCAGCCCGGTCAGCTGCCGAAGGGCCGAGCAGGATCTGTGCGTAGTGAGGCAGGAAGTAGCCTTCGGCGATGATCATGGCCGTGAGGAGAAGCAGGACCACGGGCGCGAGGATCTGGACGAGCCCGGCGGACAGGACGACGACGGACTCGGCACCGGTACCGGCCGACGTTTCGGCATTTCCGGCCGGCGATCCAGCAGTCGACCCGGCTGGGGAGCCCGCAATGCCGAGGAGTCCGTTCGACAGCTCCGAGGCCTGTTGTGGGTCCGCGACCATCAGCAGCACGGAGGGAAGGACCACGACGACCGTGATCAGGACCAGGGCGCCCGCGAAGGCGTGGCCGAAGTAGAACAGGGCACCGCGGAGGCGATCGGACCAGGTCGGCCGCCTCGGCGGGGTGGGGATGGACAGTTCGAGGAGCTGCTCGGCCAGGGTCCGTTCGAGTGCGCGGATGACGGCAAGGAACGCGGGAATGCACAACAGCACGAAGACGACGGTGCTGAAGGCGAGCATGCTGAGCGCCAGAGACCGGTCGCTGACCTCGTTCCACGCGGAGACGGCCCAGATGATGACCGCGATATAGGGCACGGCGATGACCCCGCCGATCAGTAGGACCAGCAGTCTGCGCCACAGCTTCGCCGCCCAAGCTCCCATCGCCACCAGACTACAGCGGCGGGCCGACATGAGACGGTGGCCGGAAAGTTTCGCCCGTCGGCCATCCGAATCGGCATCTGCTCCGAATCACCGATACAAGCCATCTTTGGGAAAGGATCGTCATGAATATCTCGATGTCGTCACAGTCGCCCGCCGCTGCACGCGGTGCGCGTTCGCAGGTGCAGATAGTCTCCGGGCTCTTCGGCGCAGTGTTCCTGCTCGTGGGGATCCTCGGCTTCGTCCCGGGCATCACCGCGAATCTCGGCTCGATCAGCTTCGCCGGACACCACACCGACGCGGCACTGCTCGGCCTCTTCCAGGTCACGGTGCTCCACAACATCGTCCACCTGCTCTTCGGAGTCGTCGGGATGCTCGGACTCCGCTCACGTGCACTGGCGAAGAACTACCTCGTCGTCGGCGGAATCATCTACGCGGTGCTGTGGATCTACGGAATGGTGATTCCGATGGAGTCGATGGGCAACTTCGTCGGACTCAACACCGCCGACAACTGGCTGCACTTCGTCCTCGCCGCGGCCATGATCACCACCGGCTTCGTCTTCGGGCGGAAGCCTCGGGGCTGATTCGTCGGCCCCGTGGTCAGCGATTTCGTCAGAGCCGAGCCCGGGCTCCCCGCGCTCTCGGACTCGGCTCAGGCGTCAGCGAACAGCAGGAACCGGGTGGCAGTCAGAGCCCGACGGAGGCCTTGACGATCCACCCGAGCACCACCGCCAGCAGAGCAGCGGCCGGGATCGTCAGGAGCCAGACGGCGAACATCGGCACGAAGTACCGGGCTCTGGCGTGGCCCTTGCGCCCGGTGTATTGGGTGCCGAGGATCGATGATCCGAGGACGAAGGTCAGCGACACCGGAACCCGCATGATCAGGGCTGCGGTGTACATGAGGATCGTGGCCGCGCCATCGGCGATGGAGGATTTGAGGGGATCGAGGCGGACCATGCGCACGGACAGCGTCTGGACCACTCGCCACCCGCTCAATCCGGTGCCCAGAGCCAGAGCCGCGGCGATGAGGAGGCGCACCGGCCAGGAGATGTCGACCACGGAGAGGACATCGTGCTGCTGCGTGTCGACGGCGAGGACGGCGACCATGACGAGTGCCGCGATCTTCTGCGCGTCCTGGACGCCGTGGACGAGCGACAGGGCCGCCGTGAGCACCGAGTCCACCATGCGCGCACCCCGGAACAGCGGCTTGGGCGGAGTGGACGCGAGCGACTTCGACAGGATGAGCGTGAGCACCCACGCGAGAATGAACCCGAGGATCGGTGAGAGCACCAGCGGCCACACCACGGAGTCCATTGCTTCACCGGTATTCACGGAGAACCCGAACACGACTCCCGCGCCGAGCAGACCGCCGATCAGACAGTGGGTCGATGACACCGGCAGCGCGAGATAGTAGGTGAACAGGCTCCATGTCGTCGCCGCAACGAAGGCGATGATGAGGCTGGTGAGGATGAGGTCGGCCGAACCGGAGAAGAGCACGATCTGGTTGGCCACGACGATGGCGATTCCCTCACCGAGGAGCGCACCGATGAAGTTGAAGATGACGGCCAAACTGAGCGCCCAGCCCGGACGCATCGCTCGTCCGACGATCGCGTTGCCGACGGTCAGGGCGGCGTCGTGGAATCCGTTCGAGCCGGCGAAGATCACCGCGGCGATGACGACTGCCGCCAAGAGCAGCTCCACGGACTATGATTCCTTGATCGCGATGGCTGCGACGACCTTGCCGAGTTCGGTGAACCCGTGGGCGGCCCGGACGAAGGCCTGCCCGAGTTGGGACACGGCCGCCATATAGGTCAGTCCCCGTTTGGAGTTCGGCACCGCGTCCGACATCCGCCACTGCAGGCTCTCGACCTGGTAGGTCAGCCGGTTGATCGCGTCGACGTAGTCCCACTGGTCGAGTTTGCCCGGCAGGCGGGTGATCATCCGCGAGGTGTGGTCAGTCTGATTCGACAGCACGGCCAGGGTCTCGGGGACTCCGGAGGGCAGCGGGTCGAAAGCTCCGGAGGCGAGAACGTATCCGACTCCGTGCAGCCGGTGGCAGATATCGCGCATGTGATGGCTGAGCAGGTAGAGATCGTTGCGGTCGAACGGGGTGATGTAGTTCTCGCGCAGTGCGCGGAGCATCGCGCCCATGTCCTCATCGGCCCTGTCCCCGATCTCGCGGAGGCGGTCGGCAACATCGCGTCGTTCGCTGATTTCGATTCCGGAGAGTTCGGCGAGCACCAGGTTGCACTGCCGCATCTGTGAGACGAGATCGGACAACCGCTCATAGAACACTTTGTCCTGCGGTACCCGCTTGAGCCGCATGCGCTCCTCCTGCCCGGGGCCCGGACAAGCCGGACGAATATGCATGATGCCTCAATGATATGTGCCGGACGCTGAACCGAGAGCGCCTCTCGGCGGAAGGCCGCTCGAAGCGGCTGAATTTGGAGCCCGGGGCTTCAGCGATCCAGCGTCCGGTGGCCCGAAGGCCACCCCCTACGATACTCGTTCATGCTCATGAATCCACCGCCGAGGCGGCTCTTCGTCCGTTGAGAATCTCACAGTCGATGTCGTGGTCGGGCGGGAATATCCCGTCCCGACGGGGACCGTGCTCATTCGGTCGGGCGGTGCCGTCTCGGCGAGGGGATTGCCGGCGGGCTGGGGATCAGTCGAGGCCGCCTCGGCGATGGGCGACTGCGGCGTCGGACAGGTCTTGGGAGAGTTGGCGCAGGCGGACGGCGGTGTCGTGGTCGTCGGTGCCTGCCGCGCAGATGCCGACGAAGGCGGAGGCGCGCAGCAGCGCGATGACGACGTCACCGCGGAAGGCGCCGACGAGGATCTCGTCGATGGCGTGGGCCACCTCGTCGGGTCCGGCGGGCAGTTCGACGCCGGCAAGGATCTCGTCATAGCCGATGCCCTCGGTGACGCGGCGTTGGCCGTCGGAGAACATCTCGGCGAGTTCGCGAGGTGAGGACTTGATCCATTGGCGCAGGGCGTAGAGGCGCCACAGTGCGCCGGGTGCGGAGACGGCGGGAGCGGCCGACCACATCTCGGCGATGATCTCGAAGCCGATGTCATCGGCGAGTTCGACGAAGCGACTGGTGGCAGCCTCGTCGCGGTTTCCCTCTGAATCGCCGAGCAGCAGTGCCGCGGTGGCGTGCGAGGTCTCCGACCGGGCGACAGGATCGTCGACGGCACCGACGGAGTCGAGGTCGGCCAGGGGAACGGGACGGTGGAATGCGCGCTGTGACATGGTCAGGGCAGTTTAGTCCCTGTCAGGGTGCGCGGACTAGGACGTGGAGCACATTCGGGTTTTCGCCGCACGGTCAGGTTCTGCTCCCGGGACTCACAACGGACGCTATTAAACTTGGGTCTGATTCGTGACTGCGACCGGCAGTCGCGAGTGACCGAAACGAGGAGGAACTCTCGTGGCAAAATCATCAGTGGCGAAGAAGGGTCTCGACAAGGCTGCGAAGTTGGCAGTCAATGACGATGGGACCCTCAATCCCCGCGCCCAGTCGATGTTGTCGCGTCTGCTGTCCGTGCAGCGGCCCGTCTCCCTGGCTTATGTGCGCAGTCTGCGCCGCCGGCATCCGGACGCGACCCCCGAAGAGCTCATCACGATCATTCGCCGGCACTATCTGACCCTGACGACCTCCGGCGGAGCCGCGGTCGGTGCGACCGCGGCCGTTCCGGGATTGGGCACGACGGCGGCGCTGGGTGTCGCCAGCGTCGAGACCGCGGGCTTCCTGGAAGGCACTGCACTGTTTGCGCAGGCCATCGCAGAGATCCACGGACTGCCGGTGGCCGACGCCAAACGGGCGAACGCCCTAGTCCTCGGCCTCATGCTGGGCAAGGACGGGAAGAACCTCATCCAGAAGTTCGGCAAGCAGAACGGCGGCGTGGAGTCGATGTTCGGCAGCTGGGGCGCCACCGTGACCAAGCAGCTGCCGGCCCCGCTGGTCGATCTGCTCGTGCGCAAGCTGCGCAAGACATTCATCCGCAAGTTCGCCGCCCGTGCCGGCGGTTCGCTGGTCGGCCGGCTGCTGCCCTTCGGCGTCGGTGCGGTCATCGGTGCCGTAGTGAATGCACAGATGGCGCGGAAGGTCGCCGGGGAATCGAAGGAGGCCTTCGGCGCTGCGCCGACGGTCTTCCCCATCGAGACAGACCCCGAGTACGTTGCGCCGAAGAAGGATCGGAAGCTGCTGTCGAACCTCAAGCACGTGTCGGCTCTGCTCGGGAAGGTCAAGAAGAACAAGGCCGTCGAATCCTCCGTCATCGAACCCACGGATCCCGAGGAGCTTGAGGCTCCGGACGGTCTGCCTCGTACCTACACCGCTGAGGATCGGCGCGGCCTGGAGAAGTGAGCCGCGGGGCTTCGTCGGGAGGGAGTCGACGGACTCCCTCCCGACGGCGGGTTCTGGTTTGAGTAATTCGGGCGCGAACCTCTACTATTGGTTCGTCTCCATCATGCGTCAGCAGGCCTGTGTCCTGCGTTTGTGATGAGGCGGGGCCTCTAGCTCAGTTGGTAGAGCAGCGGACTTTTAATCCGCGGGTCGTGGGTTCGATCCCCACGGGGCCCACCTAGCCTGACCAGGCATGATACATAGCACCCCCGAAGCTTCGGGGGTGCATCATTTTCAACAGAATTTCAGCAGACGATTCAGTTCTCCCTCCGACCGCGGACCGTCGGGAGAGCTGTACCGGGACTGACACAGGATGTTTCCTGACGAACACCCCTGCAGGCGGGCGACCGCATAGAGTCGGAGTCGTCGACCGATCAGCAGCGAGAAAGATATACACAATGAGTTCGAACTACCGTGCCCAAGCTGGGCTTGCCGTCCACGGCCCCGGGACCTGGCGCAACCGCGGTCCGCTGACTCCGGCTCCGTCCGGCAGGCGCTGGTGGGCGAGGGTCCTCGACGCGATCTTCGTCCTCTTCTGCACCGGTACGGTCGTCGGTGTCGCCATTGCCCTCGCCGGGATCAACATCATCTCGCTCGATGCTGCTACTGGAGTTGCTCTCGCCAGCTATCCGCTGATGGCATTGGTGTTCGGAGTCCTCTACCGCTGCACTGTCTCCCCCGGCCAGGCGCTGTGCGGAGTCGTCACGCTCAAGCACAGCGGCAGACGCGTCGGATTCTGGAGGGGCATGACCCGCTATCTAGCGGTCGCGTTCTTCCCGATCACGGTCGTTCTCCTCATCTGGACGATCCTCGACGCCCCGACGTTCGATCTGGATCCGATCGACGTCTACTACCGCAGGTCGCCGCAGGTCTGGTAGTTCCGGCTCTAGGGTACGGTTCACCGTCGTCGCGCGATGATGAGCCCGAGGAACGCTCCTTGGTTGGCTGTGACCTCGGCATTGGGCATTGACGTCGCAGCACCTGACCTGCGCGCTGCGATGAGCGCGTCGTCTTCACCGACGAGAGTGTCAGTGAAGTACCTGTCGACCGCCTGCCATTCGTCGGCGGCTGGATAGCAGTTAGCCGGTGCGGAGGATTCGCTTTCGCCCATGCCCTCATTCTTGCGCATCGAGCGATCGCAGTCAGGGAGTCAACCGAGCGACCGTCGACCCGCTGTCACTCGATCGAGCGACCGCCGAAGACCTGCTGCAGCGGGATCGAATTGTCCTGCCACGGTGTGAGGATCCATGCGACGAGGTAAGCGCCGATCCCAAGCACAGGGAGGAGGAACGAAGCGAGGACGATGAGCCGCATGATCCAGACGTTGATGCCGGTCACCTCGGCAAGGCCCCCGGCAATACCCCCGAGGATGCGGTCGGGACCGCGACGGAAACCGATTCTGCGGATGGAGTCGAATAGTGAGTTCATGTCTTCGACTCTACGGATCCGCCGTCACCGCGGCACTAGTGCTGACCGTCGAGGCCGATTGAGGAAAACCGGAATCCGCGCCGATCCAGTAACGCCGCTTCGGCGGTCCATCACTGTTCTCGCGCACGTCCTCGAGGACTCCCCCGCACCGTTCGATCACACTTGCCGAAGCAATGTTCGTGTCATCGCAGGTGACGAGCACGCTCTCGACTCCGGCCGATCGCAGACGTTCGACCGAACGTGACAGAATCTGCCGGGCGTATCCTCGGCGACGAAAATCCGGGGCTACCGCATATCCGACGTGCCCGCCGAGATCGAACAGGAAGTCGTTGAGTTCGTACCGGATGGAGGTGCGACCGACGGGTCGACCGTCCACCTCGGCGACGAGGAATTCCGCGCGTACTCGACCCGGTGGGAGATCGATTCCGCGGGCCTCGCGCTCGTGGGTGGCGATGATGTCGTCCCACGTGCCCTCGGCTTGAAGGAATGCGAAGTCGTCGGCGCGCAGCTGCTCATGGAAGTCCCTCATCACCGCTTCATCGGCGGGAGCCAAGGGTCGCAGTTGGAGGATCTGGCTCATCGTGCTCCTTCGAATGCCGGTTCCTCGCGTCTCGCGAAATCCGGGGCGTGTTCTGCGGTGATTCCCATGCCGAGGATACGCGCCGGCACCACGGTGAGCGCGGGAAAGGTCCTCAGCAGCCATTCCAACGGCGCCGGCGGGCGGACGTCGCCGCCGTGGTGGACGACGGGTTCGATCATCCGGTGGATGCCGCCCTGCAGCAGTTCGACGGCCTTCGTCGTCAACAGGCGTCTGCGCTGGACCCGTCTCAGCTGCCGTATCGGCACTTCACCGGTGCGCAGCGAGTCGGCGAGCAGCCGAGCCGTGGCCACGCCGTCCTGGACGGCGAGATTGACGCCGACACCGCCGAGTGGACTCATCGCGTGCACCGCGTCGCCGATGCACAGCAGACCGTCGACGAACCACCTCGGTGCCTCGTTTCGACGCACGTCGAGCAGCTTCACCTCGTCCATCTCGATTCCGGCGACATCCTCGGCGAGGACGGGGAAGGTTCCGGCTACAGCGCTGCGGAGCGCCTCGGCACCCTCCGCCCGGAATCGTGCGTCCTCACCCTTCGGAATGAGCCGGGCGATCTGCACGTGCCCGTCCCGCGGAATCGCGACGAAGACGCTGCCGTCGTGTGAGCGGGGTGCCACGGAATCGGGGAGCTCGGCCTCGGTGTCGATCCGGAACCACCACACGTCGATCCCGGAATGCAGTTCGCGGACCGGCAGTCGCGCCTCCTCCCGCGCCTTCGACCAGCGACCGTCGGCGGCCACGACGAGTGGCGCCCGGAACTCGATCTCGCCGTCGACCCCGACCGCGCGGACGCCGATGACACGGTCGCCCTCCCAGATCAGGGACAACATCTCTGTGCCCATCCGCAGGTCGAATCCCGGTTCGTCCTCTCCGGCCTCGGCGAGCAGGTTGAGGAAGTCCCACTGCGGGGCGATGGTCATGAAAGGGTGCGTGGTGTTCAGCCGCGACAGGTCGCCGAGGATGAAATCCTCACCTTTCCGATCCTGGAGGCAGATATTGCTCACTCGACGGTGGGTGATGCGGGCGAACCGATGGTAGAGGCCCAGCTCGTCGAGGAGGCGCAGAGTGGACGGGTGGATGGTGTCGCCGCGGAAGTCGCGGAAGAAGTCCCCGTGCTTCTCGAGAACGACGACTCTCACCCCACCCCGGGCCAGCAGCAGGCCGGCCACGATTCCGGCAGGTCCGCCTCCGCTGATGATGCAGTCGAAATGCTCGATGTCGTGTCGGGCGGCGGGTGTTCTGTCGGTGTCGGCCATGACACTCTCCTCGGCTCGACGGCACTGCGGCTCCGGGAACCGGCGGCACCGTTGACTCTGTGAACGCTGGGGCTCAGTTCCCAGCGTAGACCTCGAACCGGGCGACGGAAATGGGGAACGTGCTCCGGTCACCCGGCTGACTGCCTCGGCGACGGGTCAGTTGGACCGTCCGCCGGCCATCTTCTCCGTGACGTCGAAGCGCTCACGGTAGCGGCCGGTGAGCAGGCACCACTGCGAATACAGCGCCGTCGAGGAGTTGAACACGAGCAGAGTGAGCGGATAGAGCAGCCACTGCAGCCACATCGTCACCCGGCGTTCGCGCGGAACGTGGATCGGCCGCGGCGGCAGCAGCGCATTGAACACGACGATCGAGACGATGAGTCCGATCATGCCGATCTGCTGAATGATGCCCACGGTCATCGGCATCCGCTCCACCAACGAGGTGGCCTGCCCAGTCTGTGTGGCCACGACGAAGGGGATCCAGCCGCCGATGGCGATGATGATTGAGATCGAAGCGAGGCTGACGTGCCCTTCGAGCAGGGAGAAGAAGCGCAGCACGCCCGGCCAGAACGATGCGCGGGCTCCGGGAGCGAAGACGCGCACACCGACATAGGGAACGTCGGAGGCACCGTACGACCAGCGGCTGAGCTGTTTGAACTGGGCGACCATCGTGGCCTTGAACGTTCCTGCCTGCACAGCGTCCTGGAAGATCGGGACGTGGATGGGTACGACTCGGTAGTCCCCGTCGAAGTGGAACCAGCTGCGCCAGTACTGGTGACCGTCCTCGACGATGGTCCGCTTCGACCAGAAGCCCATCTCGACCAGAGCAGTCAGCGGCTGCGCATGGGAAGCGAAGTTGCGCAGAGCGAGCCTGCGGACAGTGGTCGTGAGATTCCAGAAGCAGTTCGCGCTGGCGACCACTCGCGATGGTGCGGGCACGTCCCAGATGTTCGTGATGTAGAGGCTGATCGGCTGAAACGACAGACGCTCTCGGTCCGGCGCGGTCGCATATTCGTAGGCGACACAGTCGAAGTAGGACTCGTGCGGAATGTTGTCGCAGTCGAGGCTCGTGACGATCACCCGGCGTGGGTCGATGGCCTCGTCACGGACCCATTCGGCCAGGCGGTGACCGGCGTACGTGATGTTCGCTCCCTTGCCGGCGATCTCGTCGGGCAATCCGGCTGGATGTTCGACGAGGACGAAGGCGCCGAAGCGGTGGCCGTACTCGGCTTCGAGCCGCCGAGCCGTCTCGGCCATGGCCGGGCCGCCGCGTTCCTCATGAGCAAAGAAGACGAGGACCTGTTCGGGCTTCGTCGAGGTGTGCAGCAGGGTCCGAATGGTGTCGGCGATGACCGGATAGGGCTCGTTGAACGCGGCCACGATGACCGCGTGGAGCAGGGTCGATGGACGCATGATCGAGGCCGGATCGGCGCTGACTTGAGCGACGAGAGCGGCGTGGTCGGCAGCACGGAACCCACCCCGAGGATGCGCCAGGGAAGGGCGACCGTCCAGGGCCCGCTCGAGGTCGGTCAGGCGTGCCGCCCAGTCGACGCGAGCGCTGCGTCGGTAGCGGACGAAGCCGCGGGCGACATCGATCGCGCCGAGCATCGCCCGGACGAACATCAGCCCGACGATCGAGAGCACATAGACCGCTCCGAGCATCGCGTCGACGAACGGGAGGATGAATACGAGCCCGACCGCGGTGAAGCTGATCGCCGCCGGCAGGGCTTCGAAGAATCGATACAGCCGGGTACGCGGGCCCATCGGCAGTTCGAGGTCAGCGGGCGGTGGTGCCATCGGCTCGAACGAGAAGGCTCCCCCTCCGGAGCTCCGAGGACCGGGTGGTGACGGCCGGAGCGGTTGCGGAAGTGGGTGGCCCGAGGTTGGTGATTCGACGGCGGTGACTGGTTCGCGGTTCGCTCTCACTCTCTCGATCCTGGGTGCCTCGACTGGACAGCTGTTTGTCGGCAGGTGCAGGTCAGGTGAATATTTCGTGCCGGCGGCCGATCCTCCAGCATGTGTTGTGAATGGTCGTAGGCCCGGCGAATGATCGGCACCCGGGGGTAGAGTCGGTTCATGACACTTGAAGTCCGCCCCGCAGTCATCGCCGACGTCGCCGGAATGGCGCGCGTCCACGTCGACACCTGGAATGAGACCTACCGCGGGATCATGCCCGACGAACTCCTCGATGCTCCCGACCTCATCGACCGACGCCGACAGATGTGGACGCAGATCCTCGACGAGGCGGCTCCGTCGAAGTACACCAGCGCCGTCGCCGAATCCGATGGTCGGATCGTCGGCATTGCGATGGCGGGCCCCCCGGAAACCGACGGAAGCGTCGAAGACCGGCACCTCTACGTTCTCTACGCCTATCGATCCATGCACGGCACGGGCGCCGGCCAGGGCCTCTTCGACGCCGTCATCGATCCGTCCGTGACGACTGCGCTGTGGGTGGCGGAACCGAATCCCCGTGCCCAGGCGTTCTACTCAAAGAACGGGTTCGTCGCCGACGGCACGGTCAAGACCGACGAGTACGACGGGGTGCGCGAGGTGCGGATGGTGCGAGAGGACCGGGCTGAGGATCGCGCCACCTGATGGCCTGTCAGGCCCAGATGACCCGGTCCTGCGCGCTGAGTTTCCCACCGGCACCGAGGTGACCGAGCGTGAGTGCCCCATCCAACGGTCCGACTGCGGGCTCGACGATGGTGATGGTCGGATCCAGTCGTGCGGCTTCGGCGCGGAATCCTTCGACGAGGTGATCGCCCGCGGCCGCGACTCCCCCGGTGAGTGCGATGCGCACGGACTTATCCGTGGCCCGGTTATCTTCAGATCTGACGGCAGAGGATGGGGTGCCGTCGGCAGGGTTCGAGGCCGACGAAGTGTCGACACAGAGGGCTGCTCGAGCCGCGACGGCGCTGCGGGCCGCTTCCTGACCAGCTTCGCGGAGCAGGTCGGCAGATGCTGTGTCGCCGGTTCGAGCAGTCTCGGCGATGTCGACGACGAATTCGGCAAGCAGGCCTGCCCGGTCATTGCGCGTATAGAACTGTCCCGGCCAGGAGGCCGGTGGTCCGAAGCGTCGGGTGGCTGCCTCGAGCAGCGCACGGCCGTGTTCGTCGATTCCGTCGTGAGAGCGCAAAGCGAGTTCGAGACCATGGCGACCCAACCACGCTCCTCCCCCGCGGTCACCGAAAAGGTGCCCCCACCCATCGGCTCGTGACCATTCGGCTGACCAGTGGCCGGCCTCGTCCGGACCCGGATGGGCGATGGCGATCGCTCCGGTGCCGAGCACGGTGATCGCTCCTCCGGTACCGCCGAGGGCGCCGAGGTGGGCCGTCACGGCATCGATGGCGGCGACCGCCGGCACGCCGTACTCGGCCGAGATCTCGGCGAGGATTTCGGCAGGATCCTCGGCGAGAGAGGCGATCCCGGTCGCACCGATGCCGATTCCGCCGACCTCGGAGAAGCGATCGGGCCACGTCTCTGCGGCAGATTTCACGAGATCGCGAACGATATGAAGGACGTTGCTGCCGCTCGGCCCGATCTCGATCCGCGGGCCGGTGAGTTGGTCGATGATGCGTGGGACGAAGCCCCCGCCGTCAGCGATGCCCGGTCTGCTGGCGGCATTGCCACGATGGTCAGCAGCATCGCCGACGTCACCGAGTGCGGCCCGGCTGCCGGTGCCGCCGATGTCGATGCCGAGGATCAGGCTCATGCGCCCACGGTACCCGGCCCGGGGTTGTCCTGGGCGGAGTCGTCCGGTCCGGA
The DNA here is from genome assembly GCF_057766545.1 of Brevibacterium sp. MGP-B1. Classification (NCBI taxonomy): domain Bacteria; kingdom Bacillati; phylum Actinomycetota; class Actinomycetes; order Micrococcales; family Brevibacteriaceae; genus Brevibacterium; species Brevibacterium sp. MGP-B1. Next base: position 2,756,828 of record NZ_CM173407.1, read on the forward strand.
GCCGGCTCCAGCATCGGACGATGCACCCACCCGGACAAGCTCCGCGATCGCGGCTCTGACCGATCCGTCATGGGACTCCAGAGTCGACCCGGCCAGGGCGGGGGCCGCCTCGGTGAAGGAGACGACGATGGCGGTCTTGAGATCGCCCTCGCAGCGCTCGAGCAGAGCTCGCGCGTCGGCATCGTCGAGGTCGGCGGCCTCGCGGAGGATGCGCACGGTGCGTTCGCGCAGCTTTGCGTTCGTCGCGACGACGGAGACCATGAGGTTGTCCCAGGTCCGTCCGAGAGCGACCATGAGCGCGGTCGAGAATCCGTTGAGCGTGAGCTTCTGGGCGGTGCCGGCCTTGAGCCTGGTCGATCCGGTAATCACCTCGGGGCCGGTGTCGAGCACGATGTGGTCATCGGCCTTGTCGGCCAGAGAGGCGTGCGGGTTGTTGGAGATGAGCACAACGTGGGCGCCGTTGGCTCGCGCCGCGTCGAGCGCCCCGCCGACGTACGGGGTCGACCCGCTCGCGGCGATGCCGATGGCCACATCGTCGAGTCCGAGCTCGGCACCGGCCGCGGACCCGTCGGCCCCGGAGTCCTCGGCGTTCTCCACCGCATTGACCAACGCAGCCTGTCCGCCGGCGATGTGCCCGATGACCCGACCCGGCTCGAGGTTGAACGTCGGCAGGAGCTCGCTCGCATCGAGGACGCCCAACCTCCCCGAGGTACCTGCGCCGAAATAGTGGACGCGGCCGCCTCGGCGCATGCGGTCTGCGGCAAGGTCGACGAGTTCGGCCAGCTGCGGCAGGACCGCGGCGACCGCATCGATGACGGCGTGGTCTTCGGCGTTGAGGACCCGCAAGACTCCAAGCGTGTCGAGGTCGTCGAGTCCGGAGCTCGCCGAATTGCGCTGCTCGGTCGGCGATAGCGGCCGGCCGGCCGCCAGCGGTGCCGTTTCAGACGTCGGCGGGGTCGGTTCCGACGTCGGCGAGGTCGGGTGGGCTGAGCCCGGCTGGGAGGAGGTCATGGACGGGGGCTTCCTTCCGCCTCGGCGATGGTGGGTTCTTCGACTGTGGTCGTGTGGCGCAGACCGAGCAGGCCGCCGACGATGAAGGTGACGATGACGCCGAGCAGCGGGTACCACTGCCACGCCACCCACACCTCACCGGTGACGTACTTCTCCATGACGAAGAAGAACGCGTTGACGGCCACGGCCAGGGCGAAGGCGATGTTCGCGTCGACGGCCCGGGCCCTCTTGTTGACGATGCCGAAGACGAACGCACCGAGCAGACCGCCGTACGTGATGCCGGCGATGCCGAGCGCCAGGATGACGATGTTGCCGGAGTCGGATTCGAAGACCGTGGCGGGCAGGATGAACGCGATGCCCCAGCCGATCGTCGCCCAGCGACCGACCCTGAACCCCTGCTCGTCGGTCATCGGGGTGCGCTTGAGCTTCGCGTAGACGTCGTTGACCGTCGAGGACGACAGGGCCGACAGCGACGAGGACAGCGTCGACATCGCAGCGGCGAGGATGCCGGCCAGCAGCAGTCCGGAGATTCCCGTGGGCAGTCCTTCGATGATGAACAGCGGGAAGATCTCGTCGTCGCGGGTCAGGCCGAGGTCCGCGGGCAGCGCGTGATCGTAGTACGCCCAGAGAGCCAGACCGACGGCGAGGAAGATCGCGAACTGGACGACCACGACGAATCCGGAGGTGATGAGAGCCTTCTGCGCCTCGAGCTTCGACCGGCACGACAGCAGGCGCTGAACGATGAGCTGATCGGAACCGTGGGAGGCCATCGCGAACACTGCGCCGCCGAGAACCGACGGGATGAACGAGGTGTCCGCGGAGATCGGGTTGCCCTCGAAGACGAAGATGTTCGTCTTTCCGGCCTCGACCGCCTCGGCGAGCCACCCGCCGCCGATCGATGCGGAGATGATGATGATCGCGAGGATCCCGCCGAGGACGTAGAGGATCATCTGCGCGACATCGACCCAGACGACAGCCTTGATGCCGCCGATGAACGTGTACACGATCGTCACCAGCGAGAGGACGACGATGATGACGAAGTAGTTCGTGTGGATGCCGAGTCCGTCGAGGATGACCTTGAGCGGGATGGCCGCGGCGAGCACGCGGATGCCGTCGGCGAGCAGTCGGGTGAAGAGGAAGGTCACGCCAGCCGTGGTCTGCGTCGACTGGCCGAAACGTTTGCCCAGGTAGGCGTACGCAGTGATCATCTCACCGTCGTAGTAGCGCGGCAGCATGAAGTAGGCGACGATGACGCGGCCGAGGATGTAGCCGAGTCCGAGCTGCAGGTAGTTGAGGTCGCCGAGGTAGCTCATGACGGGGATGCCGATGACGGTGAGCGCGCTCGTCTCGGTGGCGACGACGGACAGGCAGACGGCCCACCACGGCAGGTCGCGCCCGCCGAGGAAGTAGCCCTTGAGGCTGCTCTGTTTGCCGCTCAGTGCCAGTCCCAGCCACGCCGTTGCGACGAGATAGGCGATGATCACCAGGAGGTCGATGATCTGCATTGGTCTCTCCTTGTTGGGGGTGTGAAGTGTGTCGGGTGGTCGGTGGTCAGGAGGTGCGTTCGTTTGTGTGGCCGGGCGGGCGCGGCGGGTGGCGGCCGCGGTTCAGTCGGCCAGTCTCAGTCAGCCAGTCTCAGTCGGGTGGGTCGTCGGTGGAGGGGTTCGGGCAGACGGAGCGGCCCGTCACCGGGAGTGAACCGGCCCGCGATGCGCGGTCCGATCGCCCCGGTCAGACTCGGCTGCGTGCCGTCGAGTCCGTGCCAGCTCAGCCACCCGAGGAGCGCCATGAGCAGCGCTTCCTTGCTGCCTTCCGGCAGCCCGAAGGCCTCATCTGTGCTCGTGAAAGCGATGCCCTCGCCCAGTTCCTCGCCGAGGCGGCGCATCAGCTCTGGATTCCTCGTCCCACCTCCCGAGGCGATGACGGTGGTGACATTGTGCTCCCGGACCGCCTCGGCGATGGTGCGCGCGGTCAGCGCGGTGACCGTGGCGATCTGATCATGCTCGCCGAGGTGGGGGTGGGATTCGAGGTATGAGTCGAGGTAGGAGGCGTGGAAGAGTTCCTTGCCCGTCGATTTCGGGGCGGGGCGCGTGTAGAAGGGTTCGGTGAGGAGCGCGGTGAGCAGGTCCTCGTCGACGGTGCCGGCAGAAGCGAGCGCACCGTCGCGGTCATAGCCCTGCCGGCCGTCGGTGATGCGGCGGGCGAGGATGTCGATGAGGGCGTTGGCCGGGCCGGTATCGAAGGCGATGGGATCGTGGCCAGGTGCGATGACGGTGATGTTCGCGATTCCGCCGAGGTTGAGCACCGCGGTCGGCGCCTCGGCGTCGGAGAGCAGGAGGGAGTCGAGCAGCCCGACGAGCGGGGCGCCCTGTCCCCCGGCAGCGACGTCACGGGAGCGGACGTCGGAGAGGACGGGCGCACCGAGTCGTTCTGCGATGAAGGCCGGCTGTCCCAGCTGGAGAGTCGAAGTGACCTGTCCGTCGGTGATGTCGTGGCGGACGGTCTGTCCGTGGGAGACGACGAGGTCCGGAGCCAGATCGTGGTCGGTGCAGAGTTCGGACAGGGCGTCGGCGCAGAAGCGTCCGAGCCGGGCTTCGACGCTGCTGACCAGTGACAACGGCAGATCTGCCGGTTCGAGGAGGCGAAGGATGTCAGCGGAGAGCCGGTCGTCGAATGGGGTTTCGCGTTCGGCGAGGATCCGCACGGTCAGGGTGGTGGGGTCCGCGCCGACGAGGTCGAAGCTGGGGGTGGGTTCCGTGTCGCTGATGGGGTCGGGTCGGAACTCGGCGATGACGAGGTCGAGGCCGTCGGCGGAGGTTCCGGTCATGAGTCCGGCGATGATCATGGCTGCACTCCTCCTGTGTGGTCGGGAACTGTGGTGGGAGCGGTGTCGGTGGGGGCGGCTCCGGATGCCGCCGGGGCGGGGACGGTTAGTTCGGTGCGGACCTTGTACCGGTCGCCTCTGTAGACCGAGCGGACGAACTCGAAGGGGCGGTCATCGGCACCGCGGGAGATGCGTTCGAACAGCAGCGCCGGTGAGAGCTCTTCGACGCCGAGGTGTTGAGCCTCGCCGGCGTCGAGGAGGGTCGGTTCGATCGTCTGCACGCTGTGGTTGAGGCGGATGCCGAAATTTCGGCGCAGCAGTTCGTAGAAGGACTGGTCCTCGAGGTCGCCTGGGCTCAGCCCCGGGACGAGAGCCGAGGGGACGTGGAGTTCTTCGAGAGCGATCGGTTCGTCATCGGCCAGGCGCAGGCGCAGGATCGCGATGACGTCGTCGTCTTCGGAGATGTGGAGTCGACGAGCGATGTGCGCGCCCGCCTCGGCGACGTCGAAGCTGAGGATATGGGACCCGGGACGCATTCCGCGGGCGAGCATATCCTCGGAGAAGGAACTCGCAGCCAGCGGTTGGTCGAGTTTCGGCCCGAGTGCGAAGACGCCCGTGCCGTGACGCCTGCGGACCATGCCCTTGGCGACGAGTTCGTCGATGGCGCGGCGCAGGGTCATCCGCGAGATGCCGAGAGTCTCGGCGAGCTGTCGTTCCGGAGGGAACTGCTCACCGGCGGCCATGTCCTCGAGGCGGTCGAGGAGCTGGTCGCGGATGGCATGGAATTTCGTCACACCACCATTGAGGCACAGGACACACTGCGAAATCAAGACCACTGGTCTATTTTGTGGTGCCCGGCCCCTCGGCCAGCGTTTCACTCGCGCCTTCGATCAAGCGTTCCCTCGCTTTCAAGCGCTCCCTCCCCTCGATCAAGCGGGGCCGCGAACATGGCGTCGTCGACCACGACATATCCGCGCCCCGGCTTGAATGGCGGAAACCGGGCGAGCTGAAGTCGGGCGGACGGAGACCGGGCGGGCGGAGACCCGTCAGACGAAGAGCAGTGAGAGCAGGAAGGCGAAGATCAGTCCGAAGACGCTGACGAGGGTCTGGACCATCATGTGAGTCTTGGTCGCCTGACCGATCGTCATGCCGAAGCTCTCCTTGACGAACCAGAATCCCGCATGGTTGACCCAGTTCAGACCGATCGATCCCGAGCCGATCGCAATGACGACCAGAGACACGTATGCCCCGGAGTGATCACCGATGAGCGGTGCGACGATTCCCGTCGCCGAGGTGATTCCCACCGTCGCCGACCCCGTGGCGAACGACAGCAGGATGCCGATGAACCAGCCGAGCAGGATGAGATTCATCTCCAGATGAGAGGTCGCGCCGACGACGGCGTCGCCGATGCCCGAGTCCTTGAGCACCTCGTTGAAGGCACCACCGCCGCCGATGATGAGGATGACTCCGGCGATCGACTTGAGGCTGTCGCCGAAGGAGCTGCGGATCCGCTCGCCGCCCATTCCCGAGGTCCATCCGAGTGCGATGGCGGCGAAGATGACTCCGGCCAGCATGGCGATGATCGGGTTGCCGATCACCTCGGCGATGGGTTCGAACGATGACTCCGGCGCCACGAGCTGAACGACGGTGTGCACGAGCATGAGCACGACGGGGACGAGGACGGTGACGAAGGCGAGCCAGACCGGAATCGTTCGCAGTTCCTTCTGGTCCACCTCGGCGCGGGCTCCGGTGTACTGGTCGATGAGGTCTGCGGTCGGTTCGAGTTTGACCCGTGGGGCGATCCAGCGGGCGTAGACCGGGCCGGCGAGGATGACGGTGGGAATCGCACAGACCAGTCCGAGGCCGATGGTCATTCCGACGTTCGCGTCGAGTCCGGACACGGCGATGAGCGGTCCCGGATGGGGCGGAACCATGCCGTGGAGGCAGGCGAGCGCAGCGATCGCGGGAACGAGGATGCGCAGGTACCACAGCTTCTTCTGCCCGGTCTTCTTCTCCAGCTGCGAGGCGACCGCGTAGATGACGGGGATGAGGACGACGAGCCCGACCTCGAAGAACATCGGGATGCCGATGATGAAGGCGACTCCCGTCATGATCCACGGCGCGGCTTTCGGCGAGGAGTGCTCGATGACGAGGTTCGCGATCCGCTGGATGGCTCCGCTGTCGGCCAGAAGCCGTCCGAGCATCGCTCCGAGGGCGACGACGACACCGGTCTCGCCGAGGGTGTCGCCGGCTCCGGCGGCGATCGTCTCCGGAATCTTGCCGATCTCCTCTCCGGCGGCCAGGGCCGTCACGGCGGAGGTGATGAGGAGAGCGAGGAACGGGTGCAGCTTCGTCTTCCAGTTGATGAGGAGGATGAGCAGCGCGATCGACGCGAAGAGAAGCGTCACGAGGTATGCGGTTGAGCCAATCACCGGGGCAACGTTACGCCCCTGACTGCTGGATCCGGGAACGAGGGGTTCGCACGCGAGGGGTTCACTCAGGACGGAGAAGTCCCTAGCATGAAGCCATGACTGCATATACCGGACAGAAGCTGCTCGACGCACTCGACTCCCAAGGGCTCGGCGACTGGCAGGGGCTGCCGGGCTGCATCGGCGCCCGTTTCCTCACCGGAGATTTCGCGACCGGCCTCGATCTCGTGGCTGAGATCGGGTCCCTCGCCGAGGCGGCCGGCCACCATCCGGATATCACCCTGACGTTCCCGCACGTCGACATCCGCCTGACCAGCCACGACACCGGTGCCGTGACCGAACGTGATCTCAACCTCGCGGGACAGATCAGCGAGGCGGCCGCCTCGGCGGGGGTGAAGTCGGACCCGAGCATTCCCGCACTTCTCGAGCTCGGCCTCGACACCGCGAACCAGGACGCCATCGCCCCGTTCTGGGCGGCGCTCCTGACCGGGGATGCGAGCAACGTCTCCGGACCCGATGTCATCGACCCTGCCGGACAGATGCCGCTGCTGTGGTTCCAGGACTGCGAGGAACATGAGGTGCCGCACCAGCGTCTGCACGTCGACGTCTCCGTTCCCGCGGCGGTCGCGCCGGAGCGGATCAGGGCCGCGGTCGACGCCGGAGGCACGATCGTCGACGAGTCTCAGGCACCGTCATTCACCGTCCTCGCCGACGCCGACGGCAATCGCGCCTGCGTGTGCACGCTGGCCGCTCGCCCGTAAGCTGGGACTCGACCTCATCCGCTCAGCCCAGGAGTCCGTGTGTACCTAGCCGCCGAGAACCGCTACGACTCGATGACCTATCGCCCCGTCGGTCGATCCGGGCTCGTCCTGCCTGCGTTGTCACTGGGACTGTGGCACAACTTCGGCGACGATGTCGCCTTCCAGAACCAGCGCGATATCGTTCGTCGCGCCTTCGACATGGGCATCACGCACTTCGACCTGGCGAACAACTACGGTCCTCCCCCGGGCTCGGCGGAGACGAACTTCGGTCGGCTGCTGCGCGAAGACCTCCACCCCTACCGCGATGAGCTCATCATCTCGACGAAGGCCGGTTGGAACATGCACCCCGGCCCTTACGGTGGCCCCGGAGGAAGCCGCAAATACCTCCTGGCCAGCCTCGATGCGTCCCTGCGCCGACTCGGCCTCGACTATGTCGACATCTTCTACTCCCACCGCCCCGATGCTTCGACGCCTCTCGAGGAGACCATCGGCGCGCTCGACTCGGCCGTGCGCTCCGGTCGCGCGCTCTACGCCGGGATCTCCTCATACTCCGCCGCCGATACGGCCCGGGCCTCGCAGATCGCCCGCGATCTCGGCACTCCCCTGCTCATCCACCAGCCGTCGTACTCGATGTTCAACCGGTGGATCGAAGACGACGGGCTGCTCGAGACCACGAACGACGAAGGGCTCGGCGTCATCTGCTTCTCCCCGCTGGCGCAGGGCCTGCTCACGGACAAGTACCTCGGCGGAGTGCCCGAAGATTCGCGCGCGGGCAAGGCGAAGCCATCGTTCAAGGACGGGTTCCTAAGCGCAGACAACCTCGCCCGGATTCGGTCGCTGGGCGACATCGCCGCCGCGCGCGGTCAGTCGTTGGCACAGCTCGCCCTGGCCTGGGCGCTGCGAGATGAGCGAGTGTCCTCGCTGGTCATCGGGGCAAGCCGTGTCGAACAGCTCGAGCACAATGTCGCGGCTCTCGATGCGGCACCGTTGAGCGATGAAGAACTCACGGCAATCGATGAATTCGCCGTCGATTCCGGTGTCGATATCTGGGGAGATGCTCGCCGCAGCACCGCGGAGTGAGATCTAGCGCGCCGCCTCGAGCAGCCATCCGATCCGGTCGCTCCACGCGGGGCGGAAAGCGTAGACGCAGGCGAGCCGAATGAGGGTGGCTCGTTCGTACACACTCACCCTGGCCGGTTCGATCCCCACCGCCGAGACGACCCGGGCGATCTCATCGATGACCGCGGCCGCCTCGGCGGGGGTCCACAGTCCCTGCTCGGTGCGCCACCGGGCATGCGCGCGGAGGTTGCCGAGGTCGAGCGCCCACTCACCCCGGCACGCCGTATCGACGTCGAGCAGCCCCGGCCCGGAGACCGGGTCCCACATGATCTGCTTATCGTGCAGATCCCGGTGGATGAGCCCGATCGATCCATCCCTCGCCGAGGCGGCCCCCTCGTCGAGTTCGGCCGCGACCTCTGCGATGAGTTCGTCCACGTCGGCGAGCAGAGTCTCCGCTTGTGCAGTCCGCGCGGTTTCGAGCAGGGGACGGGCGCGCTCACGCCATAAATGGAGGACCTTCACTTCGTCCGCGGCCCCATGAAACGGCATCGCGGTCGACAGTTTCGGCGCAGTCGCTGGCACGGTATTGGTCGGATGTGCCTTTGCCTGAGCCCAGGCGTCGAGGGACTCGGCCCAGGCGCGTGACCACTCTTCGCCGAGTTCGGCCGGATCGTGGAGTTCGACTCCGGGCACCACGCTGAGCACGACGGTCGAAGAATCCGAACTGAGCACCTGCGGGAGGGCGAAACCGGGAAGGAACCCAACCGCTCGGCGTTGTCCCGCGATGACGTTGGAGGCCTTTCCGTCGCGCACGCATTTGGCGAAGCTGCCGTCGCGCAGGCGGACGACGGCGCGTCTGCCCGGCCGATGGGAGACCAACCGGCCTCCGTCCTCGAGCAGCCTGGCAAGACCCGGCAACTTCGGGTCACGGTCAGCGTCGAGGACAGTCACGCCGCGTTCGTCGAGATAGCCGACCCGGATCCCCTGGCCAGGAAGAGAAGCCTCCCACGCGATTCGACTGTCTCCTGCGGGCCAGGCTCGGCGCACGTTCCAGTCCTGTCCGTCGATTGTGACTGCGTCGGGGATGTGCAGGGCTCCGCCCCACTTCGCTGCAGCCCTAGTCGCCGCAATCGGCTTCGTCACGGTCTGATTCGTCACGGCCATGGTGCGACCTCCGTCGTCGGGGCGTTCCGTTCCAGAGCGGAGCCCGCGAGGTCGATGATTCGCATCGTCTCGTCCCTCCAGCTCTCGGAGCAGCCGCGCCAGGGTTCCAGTCCGGCCACGAGCATCGCCCACGCCGTCCATACGCCCAGGTCGGTCGCCTCGCCGCCGGCGGAACGGTAGCCGTCGATGAAGGGTCGCTCGAGCTCGTGCAACCGGGAATCGATGCGGCAGGCCGCGATCCACCGCCCCAGATCCATCCCGATCGGCCCATACCCTGACCGATCCAGGTCGATGATCCGGCACTCGGAATTCGCCAGAAGCACCTGGTCGGGGCTGAGGTCCCCGTGGATCTCCCGCAGTTCCCGGCTCGGCCCGAGGCGTCGGCGCAGTTCTGAGAGCAAGCCGGCGATGTCCGCCTCTCGTTCCGGGAGCAGACGAACCAGCGACCGGCTGATGGTCTCGAGTTGGTCGAGCGGAGAGGCGAGCGAGCGGTCCGCCTTCGCCGAAGCGCTTACATTCTCTGCCGGTTCTCCGTCGGTCTCCGGCACACCGCTTCTGTGCAGTTCGGCGATGATCACGCCGACCTCTTCGGCGACGTTCGGATCCGGTCGATCGCTCAGGTCGCCGGTCCCCCACCACGGCGAACGCGTGGCGGTCTCACTTCCGCCGACGAACTCGACCGGCAAGCTCGGCAGCTGCGTGCGCTGCCAACGGTCGGCCGCCTCGGCGAGGTGGATCTGGGAGTCGGCGGCGATCCGCACGAATTCCGGCGCCCCATCGGCCGGGGTGTGTTTGAGCAGCAGCCGCCTGGCGGGGTTGTATCCGATGATCCGCAGATCCCCGCCGAGGTGGCCGAGTGTCCGTGCGGCGTGCTTGCCGATCCTGGGGTCGGCCAGCACACCGCCGGTGACCAGCACGGCACCGGTCGCACCTGCCGAACGCGGGTCGGCAGCCGCGTGGACGATCAGCTCCTGCCCGTGCCGGGCGGCCCGCCGCCGAGCGTTGGCGAGCTTGTCCGGGCTCGTCAACACCGCGGTGAATCCCCAACCATCGAATTCGCCGAGGTGACCGGGCTCCTCCCGCTGCCACGCGACGATGGCGCTCTGACCAGGTTTGACGCGGATACGCCGGGGCCGGACCGCAAAACCGAGGCGTCGGGAGAGACCGTCTGCCGATCGCAGTTCGTCGATATAGGGCAGCAGGGAGAATCGCTGGTCCACGACGTTGTTCACCGGGTCGGAAATCGAGACGGTCATGATGAAGCTCCTGCATAGGTGGGGGCGCTGCCGACGGTGGGCGGTTCGGACGGACGTGGCGCCGCCTTCACGGACCAGTTCGGCACGCTGTCGGCTTCGTCGGCCTGCGAACGGATCCACCGGGAGAAGCGCGAGTCCGCGGCTGCGGCCAGCTCGCTCGGTGTTCCGTCCTCGACGATCCGCCCGTCCTCGAGCCACACCACGCGGTCGAGTCCGCGGATCATCGCCACGTCGTGGCTGATGACGATGCTCGTGCGGCCCGTCGTCAGCGCGGACACTGAATCGGCCACCTCGGCGCGGGTCTGCGGATCGAGTCCTGTCGTCGCTTCGTCGAAGACGACGACCGGGGCGTGGCGGACGAGGGCGCGGGCGATGGCCAAACGCTGCCGCTGCCCGCCGGAGAGAGTGTCCCCTCGTGTGCCGAGCTCGGTGTCGTAGCCGTCGGGAAGAGAGCGGATGAACTCATCGGCACGGGCCGCACGGGCGGCGGCGACCACCTCGGCGTCGGTGGCGTCGAGCCGACCGTAGCGAATGTTCTCGCGCACGCTCGCGGCGAAGAGCACGGACTCCTGGAGGAGGACGGAGACGTTCTGCCGCAGGGAGGCGCGGGTGACGTTGTGGGTGTCGTAGCCGTCGAGGTAGATCGATCCGGAGTCCGGCTGCGACAGCCGCAGCAGGTAGCTCATCAGGGTCGACTTTCCGGCTCCGGAGGCACCGAGGATACCGACCTTCTGTCCTGCCGGAATGAGCAGGTCGAGTTCGTCGAACAGGGGCCTGCCATGCCCATCGGTCGAGGTGATGCGGTTGAAGACGACGTCACCGCAGACCGGGCCCATCGACACGGCGTCGGGGGCGTCGGCGATCTCGACGGGTTCGTCGAGGAGGTCGGCGATCCTCTCCCCCGAGGCGGCCGCGCGCGCGATCCGGCCGGTGTACTTGGCCATGTCCCGCAGCGGCTTCATCGCGATCTTCAAATAGAGGAGGAAGAGGACGAGGTCGCCCGGGGACATCGCCCCGCGCAGCACCTGCCACCCGCCGAAGGCGAGAACGAGGGCCTGCGAGATGCCGACGAGGACATCCGTGGAGCGCTCGAGCCCGGCGGCCAGGCGACGTGCCCTCACTCCCGCTTTGAGTGCGCGTTCGTTGCCATCGGCGAAGTCGCGGGCCACGGTCTTCTCGAGTCCATAGGCCTGGACGACGCGGATGGCACCGAGCGCCTCGGCGGCGGATCCGACCAGGCGGCCCTCGCCCTTGCGGGTGGACCGGGAGGCCTTCGTGATCTTCGGGGTCGCCACCTTCGACAGCAGTCCGTAGACCGCGGCGGTGACGAGCACGATGGCGCTGAGCACGGGGTCGAGGACGACCATGACTACGAGCAGGACGGCGAGGGTGATCACGTTGCCGACCAGCGGCAGCCCTGCGGTGACGGCGACTTCCTGCAGCCGTCCGATGTCACCGACGAGTCGCTGTGAGGTGTCTCCGATCGAGGCCTTCGAGTGGTAGCGCAGCGACAGGGATTGGACATGATCGAACACGCGTGAGCGCAGTCGGGTGGCCACACGGGCACCGACGAGAGCGAAGCAGATCGTCGAGGCGTAGTTCGCCGCTGCCCGTCCGCCGACGATGACGGCCATGCCGATGGCCACGACCGCAAGAGTCGTACCTACTCCGGCGTCGAGGCCGAACGTCGGGGCGATCTGGGCGCCCAGGGCCGCGGTGACGGCGTCGACGGCGATCTTGATCGGCCACGGTTCGAGGATGCGGAAGACGACGTCGGCCAGCAGTGCGGCCATCCCGCCGATGATCAGCCACGTGTGCCGACGCAGGTGCGGGCGGATGATCCGCAGGGTCCGCCGCAGCGCGGACGCCGTGAGCTTCTTGCCGCTCATGAGATCACCGCCGAGGCGGGGCGCCGTCCCGATCTGCCAGATCCCCTGTCGACGGGTGCGGCACTAGTGCCGACGCCGGCGGCTCCCGTCACCGGCGCGAGGATCTGTTGGCATCGACGCATCCAGGAGTGGTTGGTCAGGGCCTCGACGCGAGCGCGTGCTCCCATCGTCGTGCGCAGTTCGGCGTCGTCGATGAGTCTCTGCAGGGCCCGGGTGAGGTCCGCGGTGTCGGCCGGGTCGGTGAGGATCGCGGCTCCGGTTCCTGCGAGCACGCCGGGGATCGCCCCGACCCTCGATGCAACGACGGGCAGTCCGGCGGCCAGGTATTCGTAGACCTTGAGCGGTGAGAAGTAGTTCTCCCCTGCCGGGTACGGGGCGACAGCGATATCGAATTCGCGCAGCGCCTCCGGCACGGCTTCGGGTGCCAGCGCTCCGTGGAAGCGCACTCGCCCACCCAACCCGAGCGAGCGCACCTGGTTCTCGAGCGCCTCGGACTCGGGGCCATGGCCGACGATGTCGACGCGGAAGTCCCCGACAAGTCCGGCGCAGGCGGCGATGAGCCGATCCGTGCCGTGCCACGGTTTGAGCGTGCCGACGAACCCGATCTGCACCGGACCGTGAACACTCGGAGGTTCCCCACCGAGGCGGTCCTCACACATCGCGTCACCGCTGGGTGTCCCGATTCCTTCTCCGCCGACGCGGTCGTGATCTGGCCGTCGGGTGATCCGTTCCGTGTTCACTCCGTTCGGGACGACGCTCACGTCGTCGAGGCCGGGGTAGTCGGTGCGGACCCAGTCGGCGACGAGTTCGCTCACGCACACGATGCGCTCGGCTCCGGCAAAACTCACCGCCGTGGCACGGGCGGCGTGTTCGGCGTGGACGAGTCCGCGATGGGTCCGCTGCTCCTCCAGCAGAGGCGCATTGACCTCCATGATCAAAGGCACGTCGAGGCGCTGGCTGATCCGAGCACCGGCCGTGGAGAACAGCGAATACCGTTCGTAGACGAGGTCGAACCCCTGCCCCGAGGCGGCCACCGTGTCCGTGACCAGGTCGGCGAGCATGTCGGAGAGTCGCAGCAGTGCGATCTCACGCTGGGAGCGGTCGAGACCGCGCGGCACCTCGAGTCGGGTGATATCGAGGTCGGCGAGGTCGGAGGGCACGTCGTCATCGGTGCGGGTGCAGAAGACGCTGACCTCATGGCCGAGTGCTCGGAAGGTGCGCACGACCTCCTGGACGTGGACGCTGGCACCTTTCGTGCCGAAGACTCCGATGCCGGGGTCGAGAAGGACATAGGCGATTCTCATGACACTGACTCCATTTCACGGACTGTCGGAACGGCAGGGACCGCCCCAGGCACCGCCGCAGCGTCGGCCAGGCTCGCGAGCTGCCCGGCCTGGACGGCCGAGTCGTGCAGGCGGCACACCCGGTCACGGGCGGCATCGGTGACGGCACGGATACCGGCGGGATCCGTGCGGAGGGCGGCGGCCACCTCGGCGATGGTGGAGGCGATGCTCTGCTCATCGGTGCCGTCGACGAGCCACCCGGTCCGGCCGTGGTCGATGACCTCGGGCACGGCGGTGACGGCCCCGGCGATGCAGGGAATTCCTGTGGCCATGCCCTCGAGCAGCACGGTGGGCAGGCCGTCGGCGTTGCCGTCGGAGCCGATGACGAACGGGGAGACGAGGATGTCATGGTCGGTGAGCATGTCGCGGACCTCGGCCTGGGTCAGCGCTCCGTGGAAGGTGACGAGGTCGTCGAGTCCGAGTGTGTGGGACCGGGACCGCAGCACCTCCTCGAGGGGGCCGGTGCCCACGAGGTCCAGACGGCAGCTCATGCCTTCGGCCCGGAGGCGGGCGAGCGCGTCGAAGAGGTGGGCGAATCCCTTCTTCTCGACGAGGCGGCCGACGGCCAGCAGCGCGGGCATGTCTCCCGTCGCGCCCTGCTTGGGCCGGTAGGGGAAGCGGTCGATTTCGAGGCCGTTGCGCACGACGACGATCCGGTCGGCCAGCTCGGGGCCGAGCACCCGCGACAGGTAGCGGCGGTTGTAATCGCTGATCGCGATGACATGGTCGGCGTCCGCGGTCTTGCGGGCCAGATCGGTGAGCACGACATCCTCGTGGAAGATGTCCTTCGCATGCGTGGTGAAGGAGTAGGGAATCCCCGTCAGCGCCGAGGCGGCCCGAGTCACGGTCGTCGACACCGACGCGAAGTGCGCGTGCAGGTGGGTGACCTCGTGGTCGAGGGCCAACCGGGCGAGGGTGAGGGCTTGGATCGCATCATCGTGGCCAAGTTCCATAAGTTCGCCGAGGTGGTCCGGCACTGCCGCGGCCACGCGCGGTTCCGCTGCCGCCTCGGCGAAAGACTGCCAGAAGCTGCGGGCACTCGAGGGCCGGTCGATGTGGATGACCTCGGCGCGGACGCGGGCGAGTTCGGGGTGGAAGCGGGTGTCCGTGCTCGGGCGGAGGGAGAAGATGACGAGGTCCTCTCCGGCGGCTTCGCGGGCGAGGATCTCGGAGACGATGAAGGTCTCGGAGAACCGCGGGTACATCTTGAGCACGTAGGCGCGGCGGCCGGGATGTCTTTCCGGTGGAGCGGTCGGGGCTGCCGGTGGACGCGGTGTCGGTGTGGCCGGTGTTGAAAGGTTTGGTGTCTGTTCAGACAGCATGGCTGGTCTCCTCCAGGGTGATGGGCAGACGGGCGGACGGTGCTGTGCCGGCGGCCGCGGTCGCCGTCGCAGATGTTG
Organism: Brevibacterium sp. MGP-B1; assembly: GCF_057766545.1. Lineage (NCBI taxonomy): Bacteria > Bacillati > Actinomycetota > Actinomycetes > Micrococcales > Brevibacteriaceae > Brevibacterium > Brevibacterium sp. MGP-B1. The sequence goes on from NZ_CM173407.1 coordinate 2,771,964, forward strand.
ACGCCGGTGCGGTTGTCGGCGTCGGTGCGGTTTCGGATCCGAGTGCCGTTGCCTCTGCGCGGACATCAGCGATGAGTTCGGCTGCCAGGCTGGGAACGTTGGCCAGTCCCGTGAGATCGATATGGGAGCGGTCTGTGGGTCGCCCGACCCGGCCGGCGAACCATTCGCTGAGCACATCGGCGTCGAGGCTGTCGATCGTCAGAGCGTCGACCGCTCCGACTGCGGCGAGGGCGAATGCCCGCCTGGGCTGTTCGGCCCGGTGTCCCTTGCGGGGGACGACAAGAGCAGGGGTATCGGTGGCCATGACTTCGGCCAGAGTGTTGTAGCCGCCCATGCACACGACCGCCTCGGCGGAGGCCACGAGTCCGGGGATGTCATCGCAGTGACGGATGACAGCAGTGGCCGCACCGGCACGCGCACGCAGTCGTTCGAACTCCTCGGTGTCCATCTGCGGACCGGTGACGACGAGGTGACGGTGGCCATCGGGCGGTTCGGCGTCCACAGCGATCGAGGCGAGGCTGCCACCGTCGGATCCCCCGCCGAGGCAGGTGAGAACGACGCGCTGGGTTCCGCCCCCTGCCGTCTCGACGTCTGCCGTCAGGCGACTCGCAGCCACGGTGCCCGCCGCCAGAACGCCGCCGTCATCGGGGCGGTCCTGTGACAGGTAGCCGGTGGTCACGGCCTTGACCGCCAAGGTCGCTGGCACTTCGCCTGTGGACCGGGGATCGTAGACGTCCGGGTCACCGTAGATCCAGACTTCGTCGAAGGATTCGGCCACGCGTGCGGGCCCGCCGACCTTCTCCCATTCGGCAGCGATGACGGACGGGGTGTCGAGGACTTCGCGCAGCCCGAGGACCGTACGGCAGCCGTAGCCGCGGACCTGGTCGATGGCCTCGGCGAGCTCGCCGCCGATGCCGAAGGGATGCCGGTCGACGATGAAGAGCTCAGGTCGCTGCTGATCGAGGATCGCCGAAATCGCCGCCGCCCGCAGTGCCCGCAGGCCCTGCATCGAGGAGGCGAGCGCCCGAGGCACGTAGCCGCCGGGGGCGGGGGTGACTCCGGGCAGGATCACCCAGTCCCACCCATCCGGCAGGTCGAATCGCGTGGCCTCAGGACTGCTGGCGATGAGCAGACCGGAGACCTCCCGGCCGGTCAATGCCGGCAGGTCCCGGGCCAGGGCAAAGGCCAGAGCCCTGTTGCGGCGGATGTGGCCCAGTCCCAGCGAGTCGTGGGAGAACAGTGCGATTCTCAATCGTCGTCTCATACATCTCAGCCTGTCGGCTGTGATTAAGATGAGGTTAAGACGCGGATGAGAAAGATCTTAGGTTCAGTCCACGCGGTACCCGAAGCCGCGGACCGTAGTGACGAAATCGGAGCCGAGCTTCTTGCGCAGGTACCCGATATAGACGTCGACGACGTTCGAGCCGGGGTCGAAGTCGAATCCCCACACGTGAGAGAGCAGCTGTTCACGTGAGAGGACGTTGCCGCGATTGCGCAACAGGATCTCGGCCAAAGACAGTTCCCGAGCCGAGAGTTCGACGAGACGGTCTCTGACCCACACCTGCCTCTTGAGCAGATCGATGCGCACCTCATCGCGGATGAGCTCCGTGACCTCCTGCTCCTGCGGGCTCTCCTTGAGCCGCAGGCGAACGCGAGCCAGCAGCTCCGCGAACCGGAAGGGCTTGATCATATAGTCGACCGCCCCGGACTCGAGAGCGTAGATCGTGTCGTCCGGGTTGTCCCGGGCGGTGAGCACGAGCACCGGCAGTTCGGGCCGCCGCTCACGCAGCTGTCCGAGTACGGTGAAGCCGTCGAGGACGGGCAGACCGATGTCGAGGATGACGAGCGCGAAGTCTCCCGTCAATGCCAGATCTCGCCCGGTGAGGCCGTCGGCGGCGGTCTGAGGACTGAACCCGGCGGCGGTCAGGCCCTTCGAGATGAAGGCGGAGATCCGCGCCTCGTCCTCGATCACGAGAATGCTCTTCACTTCTGTCCTTTCGGCAGGATCATGCGGAACTGTGCACCGATGGTGGTCCGGTCGAGCACGACCGTGCCTCCGTGCGCCTCGGCGATGGCGGAGATGATCGACAGTCCCAACCCGAACCCGGCCCCGTCGGTCGACCCGCGGCAGAAACGGTCGAAGATATCCTCGGCGATCTCGTCGGGCACCCCCTTGCCTTGGTCGCGGACCCAGATGTGCACGGATTCGGCGTCGTCCCGGGCACCGAAGACGATCTTCTGACCGTCCTCGGTGTGTTCGACGGCATTGGACGCCAGCTGCAGAAGCGCCTGCGTCAGGCGCTGTCGATCCCCGCGGAAGCTCAGCGATTCGGGCACCTCGAGGCCCCATTCCCGGTGGCCCAGTCCTTTGGCCTTCGCCAGGGAATCGGACACGACCCCGCTGAGGTCCACCTCCGCGAAACGCACGAAATCAGGGCGTCGGGCACGAGCCAGCAGGAGGAGCTCTTCGACGAGGCGGCCCATCCGATCCGTCTCGTCGAGGAGCATCGCCCGAGTCTCCTCGACGTCTCCGACGTCCTCGGCGTTCATCGTCTCGAGGTGACCGCCGAGGATGGTCAGTGGAGTGCGCAGCTCGTGCCCGACGTCGTCGAGGAAGCGCCGCTGAGCTTCGAAAGCCGCCTCGAGGCGATCGAGCATCTCGTTGAAGGTGTGCCCGAGTTCGGCGATGTCGTCATGGCCCTTCGTCTCCAGACGACTGCTGAGATCACCGCCGGAGATCGACTGCGCGGTCTGCCTCAGCTCGGTCACCGGTGACAGCAGCCGGCGCGCCAGAAGTGAGGAGAGTCCGGCGATGAGCAGAGTGGCGGCGAGCGCGACGACGACATAGATCTGCATGATCTGCACGAGGTCGGCATGGCTGGCCGAGACGTTGTGGACGACGACGAAGGCTCCCGCCCCGTTCGTCGCGGCCGCTCCGCCCGCCACCTCGCCGACGCCCTTCGTCCGGGACGTCGAATCGGTGGGCGCGGTCTGGGTGTCCGTGGCCGTGCCCGCTCCCGCCTCGGTGCCGGCGATGGACAGGACGAAGCCTTCGTATTCGACGTCACCGACGGTCAGGCGGATCTCCCCGCCTTTCTCGGCCGCCCCGGCGACGGCCTTCTCGAAGTCGCTCGAACTGCCGAGGAGGTCCTTCGGTTCACCCTGATAGAGCACGCGGCCGTCGGTGAGGAACGCGAACAGCACCTCGTCCTCGTCCGGCCTGTTCTGGGCGAGGAAATTGCTGAGGATCTCATCGACGGAGGCGAATGGTCTGCCGGTCTGCGGATCGATCCCGTTCTCGGAGAACGTCCGCATCTCGTCGACCTCTTGGGACATCGAGGCGGTGGTCCGGCTGGAGACGTTGTTCGACTCCACGGTGTAGAGGATGAGGCCGACGATGGAGAGCGTGAGCACGGACAGCGCGGCGACGGTGATGGTCAGCCGGTTCTGAACGGTCAGCCCGACGCGCCGTTCAGTCGTCATCGTCGTCCCCGTCATCGTCCTCGTCGCCGTCGTCGTCCCGGTCATCATCATCGTCGCCGTCGTCGTCCCCGTCATCATCGTCGTCGGGGACTTCGCGAGGCGGGTTGGGCACCGGTTCGTAGGAGTGCTCGATCTCCTCAGGTTCTCGCGAATCCTCGCCTCCGGAGCCCGCGGCACCTGAGTCCTCGGCAGCGGAGGCGCCGGCACCGGAGGCGCCAGTCGAGTCTTCGTCGGCAGAGCTGTCGGCGTCTGCATCCGACGTCTTGGACGTCTCCGTCGGTTCGGGAGTGACTTCCACCGGGCTGAGATCCGGCGGGTCCGTTTGGGTGGTGTTGCGCACGATGAGCACGGTCAGCAGTGCGAGCATGACGACGAGACCGGCCACAATCCAGCCGATGATCTTCGATCGTCCACCCATACCGTCCACATTGCCCAAGGCCTGCGGCAAAGTCGAGCCGGAGGCGATGAGAGTCTTCTTAGGTGGAGTGTTCGGGCGCCTGTGATACCGTAAGCGCCGACCGCCACGACGACCCGCAGGAGCCCACCGATGAGCGACGATCGCGCGGACCGCGACCAGGCTGAGCCCGTATCCGCAGACCCCTCATCGACGACGCCCGAGTCCACCGAGCCGGACGATGGTTCCGCGCAGGCAGACGGTTCCGCAACCACTGAGCCGGATGCCACCTCCGAGTCCGAGGCCAAGGAGAATCCGTGGGCGGCGATCAAACCCTGGCAGGGCAAGGCGGCCGGCCTCGACAAGCTGCTGCTGTTCATCATCATCGGCGTCCCGCTCATCTACCTCGGCCTCATGCCGCTGCGACCGTGGATGCTCGTCAATGTCCCGGTCGTCCAGGAATTCATCAACGGCGCGAAGACCTCGATCGTCGCTGCCGCCGCCTATGCCCGGGTCGGTGAGATCCCGCTGTGGCTGGTCATCGTCGCCGGCTTCGTCGGCATGGCCAAACTCGATTGGGCGTTCTGGCTGGCCGGGCGCCGGTGGGGCGACGGTGTGCTGCGGCTCTTCGCGCAGAACGAACGCCAGCTCAAACGCATCAACCAGCTGAAGAAGATCCCGAACTGGGCGCTGTTCCTCATGACGCTGATCTCGCGCTGCCCGGGAATCCCGGGCACCCTCGTCTACCTCGTCGCCGGGTGGACGCGGATGCGGTTGTCGCTGTTCCTCGTTGCCGACCTCCTCGGCTGCCTCATCTTCACGCTCATCTGGACATTCCTGGGCTATCAGCTCGGTGAGGCCGCCGTCGACATCCTCAAGGTCATCGACAAGTACGCCCTGTGGCTGACCCTGGCCCTGATCGTCGGCATCTTCGCCATCAGCTTCTTCAAGGAGTACCGCAAGCAGAAGAAGGCCGAAGCTGCAGGCGGCACCTCCGAGAACTGACCGTTTGCACCCGACCGAAAGCCGCTTCGGATCCCAGTCAGGGGCCTCGGATCAGGAACCGAAGGACAGGAAGGTCTCGCGCATGCGCTGCGGGTCGGCCTTCTGTCCGCTGAAGAGTTCGAACGCGTCGATGGCCTGATTGACCGCCATCCCCGATCCGTCGAGCGTGCGACACCCCTTGGCCCTGGCTTCCGCGAGCAGCTGCGTCTCGAGTGGGAAGTACACGACGTCGGCCACCCAGGTCTCCGACCCGAACACCGAGGTGTCGACAGGGGTACCCGGATACGCCTTCATCCCCACCGGGGTGGCGTTGACGATCCCCTGTGCCGAGGCGGCCGCCCCTTCCAGCTCATCGAGCCCGATCGCTCGCGCCCGGGTTCCGACCGATGACGTTTCGACGATGTCCGCGGCAAGTCCTTCGGCACGCTGCACATCGGTGTCAGCGATGATGAGGTCGCCGATCCCGAGTTCGGCGAGGGCGAACCCGACCGCACGCCCGGCACCGCCCGCACCGATCTGCACGACCTCCTCGGTGGCCGCACCGTCCAGTCCGGCACGGAATCCGGCGGCGAAACCGGTGACATCGGTGTTGTATCCCGTCGTCCGTCCGGCGCTGTCGATGACGACGGTGTTGACCGAATTGATGCGCGCGGCCACGGGATCGACCTCATCGAGGAGGCCGATGACCTGCTGCTTGAACGGGTGGGTGATGTTGAGCCCGTCGAAGCCGAGGCGGATCGCTGCGGTGAGCAGCTCCGTCAGTGTCGCCTCGGCGAGGCGGGGGCTGCTGATGTCGATGGTGCGGTAGATCGTGGGGATGGAATGTGCGGCACCTTCGTTCTCGTGCATCCGCGGGGTGCGGGAGGCGGAGATGCCGTCGCCGATGAGGCCGAGGAGGAGGGATGAGGTCATAGTCTCGCTTTCGCGTTCGTGAGGTAGTCGATGAGGATCTCGACCGCGTGGACGTAGCCTCTTGCACCGGCTCCGGCGATGACGGCTGCGGCCACGGGTGAGAGGTAGGAGTGGTGGCGCACGGCTTCCCGCGCATGCGGGTTGCTCAGATGCACCTCGATGATCGGGTGGTCATAGGATTTCAGCGCATCGTGCAGGGCCAGGGAGGTGTGCGTGTACGCTCCGGCGTTGATGATCGCACCGACCGTGGAGCGCCGGGCCGCATGGACGGCATCGATGAGCCCACCCTCATGGTTGCTCTGGATGCAGCGAACGCTCAGCCCCGCCTCGGCGGCGGTGTCGGCACACATGGCCTCGATATCGGCCAGCGTGGTGCGGCCGTAGATCTCCGGTTCGCGTTCCCCGAGGAGGTTGAGGTTGGGTCCGTTGAGGACGAGGATTTCGGGCCGGGGAGTCATTGGGTCAGGTGCAGCTTCGGCAGTGGTTGCGGGCATGGTCACCTCGGGAATCGGGCTGCGATGGAGGCCGCGGTCTCGGTCAGCTGGGGGACGAGCGCGACCAGTTCGTCGAGACTGCGGCGGAAGACCGGCGCGGCTAGCGCCAGTGAGGCCAGCAGACGGCCGTCGAGGTCGAATACGGGCACAGCCAGGGCGTTCATGCCGATGTCGTTCTCTTCGGACTGTCCCGCCCAGCCGTCGGCGCGTATCTGTTCGAGGCGTGTGTGCATCTGCGCCGGATCGGTGATCGAGTTCGGGGTGCGAGCGACGAGGTCGAGCGCGTCGACCGTGGCATCGACATGCGGATCATGGGCGAGCAGAGCCTGACCGATCGCCGAGGTATGCAGCGGAGATTCGTCTCCGGGGTCGGTAGTCGTGCGGAACTGCGGACCGTCGACGGTGAGCACGGTCAGTGCGGCATTGCCGCGGCGGATGGCGAGGATGCTCGATTCGCCGGTGGACTTCGTCAGTTCCTGCAGCAGATCCTTCGTCGCTCCGGACAGTCCCTGCCGGTGCGCGACCTTCTGCGCGAGGCGGAAGACCTCCATCCCGAGAGTGTAGATCTTCGTGCGCGCATCGAAGCTGGCATACCCGGATTCGACGAGCCCGCCGAGAAGGCGGTAAGCGGTCGAGAAGGGGTAGCCGGTCGTCTCGGCGGCCTGGGCGGCGCTGATCCCCTCGGGTGATTCGCCGAGGAGTTCGAGCATCTCGAAGGTCTTCGTCACCGAGTTCGAGCCCTTGGGCGGCATGCTTCGCCTCCTTGCGTTGCTGTGGCAGTTCGGTGGTGCTGGGGCAGTATGTGCGGGTGGTTCGTGAGTCCGGAAAGCAGAATTCGTGCGTTCCACGTTGACAGGCTATGTCATCTCAATCACACTGTAAACCACAATGTAACAATTATTGCCACACTATGGCAATGCAGTGTCGGTCCGATGAACGCGCGACAGCGCCGAGGCCGTTGATAAGTCCTGAGAGTGAGAAATGCGAGGAAGCATGAGCAACGCGATCGAGGAAGCTCGCCCCACGAAGAAGACACCGCTGCGCGCGGCCCTGTCGAGTTGGACGGGTTCGGCCCTGGAGTACTACGACTTCGCGGTCTACGGGACCGCGGCAGCGCTGGTGCTCAACACTCTTTTCTTCCCCGAGACCACCGCACCGGGGATCGCCATTCTGCTGGCGATGGGTACGGTCGGGGTCGCCTATGTCGTGCGTCCGCTGGGTGCGCTCATCATGGGACCGCTCGGTGACCGCTTCGGTCGCAAGTTCGTCCTCATGCTCACTCTGTTCATGATGGGCGTGTCGACGTTCGTCGTCGGCTGCCTGCCGACCTATGACCAGGTCGGAATGCTCGCTCCGATCCTGCTCGTGCTCTGCCGCATCATCCAGGGCCTGTCGGCTTCGGGTGAACAGGCGAGCGCAATCTCAGTCTCCCTCGAACATTCGGACGAGGAGAAACGGTCGTGGACGACGAGCTGGACCTTGCACGGCACTCAGGCCGGCACCCTGCTGGCCACAGCCGTGTTCATTCCATTCACTGCCTTCCTGCCTGACGAAGCACTCTTCAGCTGGGGTTGGCGTGTACCGTTCTGGCTGTCGGCACTCGTCGTGCTCACAGCCTGGCTCATCCGTCGCGGGCTCGAGGAGCCGCCGGCATTCAAGGAGTCGCGGGTTGAGAACCCACCGCTCATGCAGGTCTTCCGGTGGCACAAGGCCGCGGTCGTCCGCGTGGCCGTGTGCGCCATGGTCAACACCGTGAATATGGTCTTCACCGTCTGGTCGCTGTCGTTCGCCACGTCGATCGTCGGCCTCGAGCGTTCGACCATGCTGCTCGTCTCGGTCATCGCCAACGGTGTCGCCCTCTTCGCGATCCCGGCGGCCGCACTGCTCTCCGACCGATTCGGCCGGAAGCCGGTCTTCATCACCGGTGCCGTCGGCTCGGGTCTGATGATGTTCCCGTACCTGGGTGCGGTCTCGGCCGGGAACTGGCCGCTCATCTTCGTCTTCGGCGCCATCATGTCCGGCTGTGCGTACTCGCTGGCCAATTCCATCTGGCCCTCGTTCTACGCCGAGATGTTCCCGACGACGGCACGAGTGACAGGTCTGGCACTGGGCACACAGGTCGGATTCGCGGTCTCCGGCGGTCTGGCTCCGGTCCTCGCTTCCGCTGTCGCCGGCGCCGGAGGAGAGAATTGGGTCTCGGTCGCCGCGTTCACCGCGGGCGTCTGCATCGTCGTCGGCCTGGTCGCCATGACGGCGAAGGAGACGAAGGGACTGAGCCTGGAAGAGATCGATGTCGTCCATGAGGAAAGGTCACGATGAGAACTTCGATTGCCACGGTGTGCCTGTCGGGCACGCTCGAGGAGAAGCTGCAGGCTGCCGCAACGGCAGGATTCGACGGGGTCGAGATCTTCGAACAGGATCTCATCGTCTCGCCCAACTCGCCCGAGAAGATTGCCGAACTGGCCGCAGAGCTCGGACTGAGTCTTGACCTCTATCAGCCCTTCCGCGATTTCGAAGGAGTCGAGGAGGAGCAGTTCGCCGCCAATCTGGCCCGGGCCGAGGCCAAGTTCCAGCTGATGAAGCGAATGGGCATGACCACGATCCTGCTGTGCTCGAACGTCGCCACCGCAACCGTCGATGATGATGAAGTCGTCATCGATCAGCTGCGCCGCCTCGGCGATCTGGCTGAGAGATACGGCATCAATGTCGCCTATGAGGCACTGGCATGGGGTGGGTTCGTCTCCGAATACGATCGCGCCTGGGACCTCGTCAAGGCCGCCGACCATCCGCGAATCGGCACCTGCCTCGACAGCTTCCACATCCTCTCGCGCGGCACGGACCTCTCGCGCCTTGCCGAGATTCCGGGTGAGAAGATCTTCTTCCTCCAGCTCGCCGACGCCCCGGATCTGTCGATGGACGTGCTCAGCTGGTCCCGCCACCACCGAGTCTTCCCTGGCGAAGGCTCATGGGACCTCACTGACTTCCTCGCTCGCGTCGCCGGGACCGGTTATTCCGGACCGGTGTCGCTCGAAGTCTTCAACGACTCCTTTCGGCAGGCCGACACTCAGCGCACAGCCGTCGACGGCCTGCGTTCCCTGCGGTGGCTCGAGGCGGCGACCGCGGATCAGGTGTCTGAGGACAATGACCCGGGTTCGGCCAGCGGCACTCCTGCAGCCGCCGGTGCGGGACGAGTGCGTCTCGACCTGCAGCGACTGCCCGAGGTCGCCGAACCTCGCGGCGTCGACTACGTCGAGCTCGGCACCGACGACCTCGGGGCGCTGACCCGGCAGATCCACCAGCTCGGATTCCGCTTCGTCGGATTCCACCGCACGAAGCCGCACGTCCAGCTGTGGCGTCGCGGACAGGCACGCATCGTCGTCACCGAATCCGCTGGTGTCGACCCCGTGGAATCCGAGCCCTCTGGCGCACCCACCGGATCGGGAACCCATCTGCACGGCATCGGCTTCGCCGTGGCCGATGCCGACGCCGCGATCAATCGGGCGATTCTGCTCCAGGCGACCGAGGTCCCCCGCGACCAGGCCCATGACGAGGAGATCCTGCGCGGCGTCTTCGCTCCCGACGGGTCCGAGGTATTCTTCGGCAACGGAACCGGCATCGACCCCACGTGGACCGAGGAGTTCGGAAACGTCCCCGACGATCGCCGCTCGGCCATCGACCACGTCAACCTCGCACAGCCGGCCCACCACTATGACGAAGCGGTGCTCTTCTACACCTCTCTTCTCGCGCTCCACGCTCAGGTCTCGAACGATGTGCCCAGCCCCTCGGGTCTCGTCCGGTCGCAGGTGATGGCAAGCTCCGACGGGGCGATCCGCATGCCGCTCAACCTCGCGCCGCGTTCTGCCGAAACTTCGACGACCGGTGGCTACCCCGAGCACGTCGCTCTCGCCTGCGATGACATCTTCACGGCCGCAGAGACCGCGGTCTCACGAGGGTTGGACTTCCTGCCTGTTCCCGAGAACTACTACGAGGATCTCGAGGCTCGTTTCGATCTCGCCCCCGATCTGCTCGAACGGCTGCGGGCGAACAACATCCTCTACGACCGCGACGGCAGCGGCGAGTTCCTCCATTTCTACACCTCGACGATCGGATCGGTGTTCTTCGAGATGGTCGAACGCCGCAATGACTACCAGGGATACGGCGCCCCGAACGCGCCGGTGCGGCTGGCCGCACAGCACCGGCGCAACGTGGGTCGCTGAGCCGAGCGCACTGCTCGACTCGGTTCAGAAGGGCCTGCCCGCCACCGGTTCCGGGCTGAACTCCCAGACCGAACTGGACGTCTCAGGACCCTCGATCGGACCGTCAGCCGGCAGAAGGTCCTCGTCCTTGAGCAGTGAGAGGATACGGCCGTGCGAAGCCTGCCAGACGATCCTTCGGACGGCTGACACCCCGGTGTCGAGCACGCGGGCGACTGCGTGGATCTCATCGTGCACGTAGTCGACGGTGAGATCGGCTTCGGGGTCGGCCACCTCGGCGAGGTATCCGACCACCTTGTCGTCGACCTCGAACTGAGGGCACCCGGCGAGCATCAGCAGGTGGAGCCACGTGATGCCCGAGCTCTGGCTGGGCAGAGCTCGCCAGGCCTTCGAGACGTCGTTGGAGAACGCATCGTTGCCGACTCCCTCGCCAACCGCTTCAAGCAGATCACCGACATCATCGATCCCATAGTCGGCCATGACTCGGGTGGCGTCGTCGACGACCTCGGCCTTGAGCACCGCCCCCGGGCGGGTGCTGGCCGGTTTGAGGTTGCACGCCTCGAACTCAGCCCACGGACGTGCCCCACCTGCGGCGGCGATCGAGTAGCGCAGCGACTTCGCTCCATGGGCTTCTCCGTGCTGGGCGATGTACCGGGCGACGACTTTATCCACCGCCGTCGGGTGGGAGCCCGTCGAATAGATTGCGTCGAGGATGCACAGCGCGAGGCTCGCCGGGTAGCTCGGTGTCATCGTCTGGCCGAAGTCGCCGAGGAACTCTCCGCACCTCTGCGCCAAACGAGCGACGCTGTTGGTCGTGATCATCATTGTTCTGACCTTCCGTCGTGCGCCGCACCCTGCGACGCGTCACCTCCGACTCCGATGTCGGATGCGTGGACAGAACATTAGACCGCGGCACTGACATGACTTGCTCGGGAATGAATAGAACACCATTGGTCCGCAGTTTCACCTGCTTCTACGCACTGCACCAGGCTGAGATGTGCGCAGCGATCCCAATCCGCCGCCGGCGGCGAATCAGGTCAAGAGGCCGGTCGCCCGTCCTTGGCAGCCATCATGGCCTCTGGCAAGGTGGAGCCATGAGCACAGAAGAGATCATCATCGACGGCCCCCTGGCGCGCGCAACGCGGATCCTCTGCCAGGTCTCGGCCAAGCACGTGGCAGACAAAGCTGAGATCGACAAGTCCGAACTCAAGGACTACGAAAAGGGGACAGCGGACCTGACCGCCGAGCAGGAGCGTCGACTCATCCTCGCCCTCGAACAGTACGGCGCGCGGTTCATTCCCGACGGCAAGGAAGGCGGCTACGGCATCCGCCTGAAGTTCAGCCGCGCAAAGGTCCGCGCCATCGAACGCTGGGAAGACGAAGGCGGCACCCCCGGCGCCGACGACGTCTGAGCGCCGCGCGCAGACGCAGGGCCTCCTCGGTGAGGCGAAGCCCTGCCAGGGAGTCCCCTTGTGACTTCCGGGAATTCCGTTGCGACGACTGTGGCCTCGAATCCGCGCGGAGCGGATTCGAGGCCACAGGTGCATCCGTCGGCGCCGAGCAACCACCTCGGCGACGTTCGAAGTCACCGGCGGATATCGCCGATGAAGATCAGGCGAGTATCAGCGGAGAACGTCAGTTCTTGCCGATGAACTCGAGGTTGTCGACGACACGATTGGAGAAGCCCCACTCGTTGTCATACCAGGCAACGACCTTGACGTGGTTGCCGACGACGCGGGTGAGCGCGGAGTCGAAGATCGACGAAGCGGGCTGACCGACGATATCGGAGGAGACGACGGGCTCGGTCTCATAGTCGAGGATGCCCTTGAGCTCGCCCTCGGCGGCCTTCTTGTAGGCGTCGAGCACCTCGTCGCGGGTGACCTCGCGGGACACGGTCGTGTTGATCTCGACGATCGATCCGACCGGGACGGGCACGCGGATGGCATCGCCGGACAGCTTACCGTCGAGCTGCGGGAGGACGAGGCCGATGGCCTTGGCCGCACCTGTCGAGGTGGGGATCATGTTCTCGGCGGCGGCGCGGGCACGACGGGGGTCCTTGTGCGGGCCGTCCTGGACCATCTGGTCACCGGTGTAGGCGTGGACGGTGGTCATGAAGCCCTGCTCGATTCCGGCGAGGTCGTCGAGGACCTTGGCCAGCGGGGCCAGGGCGTTCGTGGTGCAGGAGGCGTTGGAGATAACGGTGTGCTCGGGCTTGTACGCCTCGTTGTTCACTCCGTAGGCGAGGGTGACGTCGGCACCCTTCGAGGGAGCGGAGACGAGGACCTTCTTCGCGCCGGCGGTGATGTGGGCGCTGGCCTTTTCGGCCTTGGTGAAGCGGCCGGTCGATTCGAGCGCGATGTCGATGTCGAGCTCACCCCAGGGCAGTTTGGCCGGATCCTTCTCGGCGAAGACCTTGATGGCCTTGCCGTCGATCACGATCTCATCATCCGTGGCCTCGACGTCATGGTTGAAGCGCCCGAGGGTGGTGTCGAACTTCAGCAGCCGAGCGAGATCGTCCACGGGGCCCAGGTCGTTGATGGCCACGACCTCGAGCTCGCTGCCGCGCTCGATCAGCGCGCGCAGGGTGCTGCGTCCGATGCGACCGAAACCATTGATGGCGATGCGAGTCAATGTCACTCCTTGTAGATGTTGAACACGGGATTCGTCTTGATATCTCCATCATGGGCGATCTCCACAAACGCCAACAGTGGCCAGCCAGACAATCTACGCAAGGTTCTCGCCAGTCGTATTGCCAAAGGTCGAAAGTTTCTGGCCACCATTGTCTTCGTGTGATCTGGGCCCCTGAAATGTGCCGAAAAATGCCTTAGCTCGGCCCGGAAGTGTCAGATCCTCGCCCTGGCGAGCGCCCGCTTTCAGCCCTGGAAGGAGTGACGGTAGTCGTTCGGGGAGGTCGAGAGGATGCGCTGAAAATGCATCCGCAGATTCGCACCCGTTCCGAGTCCCACCTGGTCAGCGATCTGTTCGATGCCCAGGTCGGAGTTCTCCAAGAGTTCCCGGGCGACATCGACTCGAGCTCTGAGCACCCACTGCATGGGCGTGTAGCCGGTGTCTTCGACGAAGCGGCGGGAGAAGGTGCGCACGGAGACTCCGGCATTGGCGGCGAGATCCCGCAGGGTGATCTTCTCCCCGATGTGCTGAAGCGCCCATTCGCGGGTGTCGGCGAAGTCGTCGCCGAGCGGGTCAGGCACGCTGCGCGGCACGTACTGCGCCTGGCCGGCGCTGCGATAGGCGGCGGCAACGAGTCGCCGGGCGACCTGGTTGGACAGTCCGACGCCGTGATCGCTGCGGATGAGGTGAAGGCACAGATCGATCGCCGAGGCGGCTCCGGCGGAGGTCAGCAGCTGCCCTTCGTCGATGAAGAGGACGTTTTCGTCGACCTTGATCGAGGGGAACCGTCGGGCGAGCTCCTTCGCCGTCGACCAGTGCGTGGTGGCGCGCCGCCCGACGAGGAGTCCCGTGCGCGCGAGGACGAAGGTGCCGGTGGAGATCGCAGCGATCCGCGCGCCGCGTTCGAATGCCGAGAGGAGCGCCCCGATGACCGAGGCCGGAGGTTCTTCTGCCACCGCCGAGGTGGCACCCGGCAGGATGATCGTGTCCGCGGTCTCCAGGGCGTGAAGTCCCTGGTCGACGGAATAGTCGAGCCCGTCCGAACCGGTCACCTTTCCTGCGGTGATGCCGCAGACTTCGACTTCATAGGGCCAGTTGCCTGCGGGCACGATCGTCGGCCGTCCGCCGGTAACGGCGGAAGCCGCCTCACCGCTCGGATTCGGCTGGGAGCGTGGGGCCGCCTCGGTGCGGTCTGTGGCTGCGTTCGACTCCCGGCCGAAGACCTGGACGGGGACGCCGAGATCCATGGCAGACACCCCGTCCAGTGCCAGCACGAGGATGCGGTGCGGGCGGGAACGGGGTGTTCTGCGCGGAAGGGTGCGGGGCTCGTCACTCATGATCGCCTTTCAGTCTAGGCAATCGGGACTCGCCCCGGGGCGAACTCAGTGCTCGTGGACCCCGGTGAGCTTGAAACCCAGACGACCGTGGGCATAGGCTCCACCGGCACGCAGCGCCGAGGCGGTCCAGGCGGTCTCAGCCAGTTCGGTCTCCGTGGCGCCGGCCTTGACGGCGGCATTCGAATGCGCATCGATGCAGTAGGCACACTGGGTGGTCAAGCCGACGGCGTAGGCGATCAGCTCACGGTACTTCAGCGGGATCTCACGACCTTCGGAGGCGAAGACGGCGTTGTTGAACTCGCCGAAGGCCTTGAGGATGTCGGGAGTGGTTTCCTTGTAGGCCCTGTCGTACTTGCCGTCGGTCTCGCGGTCGAAGAAGTCGGTCATGGTCATATCTCCTGTGATCGGTGTCATTCCGATCCTCACGCTACCGATCTCGCTCTTCGACCGCACGGGTTTCGTCTAAACATGACGTCCACTGTTCCCTGCGGGTGGATCCGCCTCGATATTCCGCGCTGTTTCGAGGTGGATCCGCTCGCAGGCGACACGCGAACCGCTGGACCTCAGTAGAGAGTGTTCTGGCCGATGAGTGGGGCAGGCTGCGCTCCCGGCAGAGGCGGTTCCTCAGTTGCGGCTGAGGCAGGCGGGGCCTCACGAGGTGCAACCGCGGCTTCATTCAGCGGAGGCACGGGCGCTGCAGATGCAAGGTCTGCAGCTGCTGGGGCTGCCGGAGTCGGGTCCGCGGGAGCCGGCGCTACGGGGGCATCTTCCGCCGCGGCGGGCAAGGTCTGCGCAGGGACCGATTCGACGGATTCCGCAGCCGCCTGCACCGCTTCGGCTGGTGACGCAGCCACCGGAATCGACTCCGCAGCCAGCGCCTCGGCGCTCTCCGCCTCGGGGCTGCCGATACTCGGGTCGGCGGGAGCAGCTGCGCTCGGCACTGCAGACGCGGGGCCAGGTACGGCGTTCCGGGGAGCCGCCTCGGTGGGGGCAGGACCTGCAGGCGTCTGACCAGCGGTCGGGACCGCCTCGGCGATGGCCTCGAACATGGCCAGGGTGCCGTGCTGGGCCGCGAGGCTCACCGGTTCCGGGTCGCTCGAGAGCTTGACGCCGACGGTCTGAGTGGCGCGGTCGATGTAGAGCATCTGACCGTGGATGCCGATGCCGATGACGACGTTGCGGTCGGCCGAGGGCATCCAGAACTGGCTGCGGTACATTCCGCCCGGGTAGGAGCGTCCGGACGGGGACGCGGCGAAGACCTCAGCGGAGTCCTCGGCACCGGTGAAGATGTCGTCGACCCATTCCGCCGAGAGCACGCGTTCGCCGTTGTCAGTGGTGCCGCCTCGGGCGATCATCTCGCCGAAGCGGGCGAGGTCGCGCAGGGTGGCACTGATGGCGCCGTCGGCGATCGATCCGCCCCACCGGTCCTGGCAGACCTGGGCGGCGTGGGCGGCGCCGATCCGCGACCACACGTATTCGCTGGCGACGATCGAGAACGGCTGGCCGGTGACCGTCTCGGCGATCCAGGCGAGCACGTCGGTTTCGCAACTGCGGTAGACGAAGGCAGAGCCGTGTTCGCGGTCGCTGGTCAGCCCGGTGAGGAAGTTCTTGATCCCCTTCGCCGAGGCGGCCGATCGGGGCGCGAAATCGACCGCTTCGAACAGGGCTCGGATCTCGGAGCCATCCTCGAGGTATTCCTCGGAGAACTTGATGCCCGAGCGCATGTCGAGCAGATCGCGGATGGTGGCTCCCGCGTATCCGCTCTCAGCCAGTGCGGGCACATGCGTGGTGACGAGGTCGGTGGGGCGCAGCAGTCCGGCGTCGGCGAGCGCACCGATAACGGTGGCGACGATGGACTTGCTCACGGAGAAGAGCATGTGCTGGCGGGCGGGCTTCATCGGCCAGGCGTATTCCTCGGCCAGCGCCACTCCGTTGCGTGTGACGAGCCAGGCGTCGGTGTGGGTGTTGGCCAGCACGTCGCCGACGGTGGTCCAGTCCTCGTCGGCGGCCGGCCATTTCTCGCGGTCGATCGTCAAGGACCGGAAGTCGTTGTCTTCGGTGACGTATTCGCGCACCGGCCCGATGCCGCGCGGGATGCCGCCGGTCGGGAAGATCTCCTGCATTCGGGTGAGCGCGAAGGCGAAGAACTCGGGCCATTTCCAGGTGTCGAGGTCGATGCTCTCGAGCACCGCTTCCGATGGGTCGACGATGGCGTCTTCACTGGCAGAGGTGAGTTCCCCGACGTGCGGCAGGGTGATGTCCAACGCCGAGGCGTCGACATCATCGACTCCGGACTGAGCGGTTACAGGGTCTTTGGAGACCGGGGGCCGCTGGGAGTCCGCGTCCGCGGATTGGCCGGGAGCTGCCTCGGTGGCGGTGTGCGTGGAGGTGCTGATGCCCTTGGTATTGCCGGACAGTGCACCGATGCGGCGGTTCGGCGGGGTCACCGGGCGGGGCGGAAACGTCTCGTCTTCGCCTGCCATGTCACCTCCGCTGTCTCGACCTGGACTGCGCTGCGCATGCGCGCGGCCGTCCCGATGTGCAGGGAACAGACTACCGGTAGGAGGTGAAACTCCGTAGTCGAAGCGGGCCGATTCGGGCGGTGCCGCGTTCTCCGTCCCGATCGTCTGCGCCTCTCACCTGGAGCGACGGTAAGGGTGATTACCAATCAGTTATTCACCTGACAGTCGGACAGGGCGTCGGTGGGGCCGGTTCGGGTCCTGGTCCAGCCGACATGGTCAGTCCGACCGGCTGGCTACCCGACCGAGCCGTCGCCCCGACTCTTCATCTGTCAACGACGGCCCACATCGTGCTCGTGTCCTCGTTCGTCGCGATGGCGAATCTCCCGCTCGAAGTCAGTTCGGCGTAGTCCCCGGCCGGATGGTCGCTGACAGGCTTGCCGGTCTTCGCATTGAAAAACGTCGTCTTCTTGTTGTCAGTGACGACGATCAACCCGAGGTCCGGCAACACACCCTGGCCGCCCCAACTTCCTGTTTCGCCCTCCTCACGCAGTTTGGTCCCGCTGGTCGTCCACACTGGTTTGCCGTTCGCAGCATCCAATGCAGCGATCCCACTTTCGGCTGCGGGAACGACGACGAGCGTTTGATCTCCGTGGTCGACGGGCTCCCACTGTGGACCGCCAAGACCGCCGATCCTGGCGACCGCGGCCTCCGGGGCGTCGGCATACCAACCGTCGACGGCCCCGTCGGACCCTTGGTATTTCACCGCTGACGCGAACAGCTGAGTTTGCAGGCACGCCGGCTTGCCGCCTGCGGTGAAGTGCAGTTCGGCGCTGCACACGTCATCGAAGCTGTCTTTCATGCTCACATCGACAGAATGCCCGGTGGCTGCCAATGTCGCCGAATCGGACGGCTTCAGGTCCGTGGGGACACTCAGTTTGGCCGCCCGGGTGACTGTCGAGCTCATCGGATCGTCGCCGTCCATCGACCCGTACACGTACGTCAGACTGCTGGGATCGGCGGTCGGAAGCACGGTGAAGTAATCGACTCCGGTGTCATCGATCTCGCGCGCCTCGGTGATGGGGATTGACGTGTGCGAGCCGTCCTTGAAATTCACTCGTGTGACCATCGACTCGGCCCCGTCCATCCACGACATGATCCCGGATTTGCGGTCGGGTGCCAGTTCGAGAAGGCGACCGCCGAAGGTCTCGCCGTCTTCGCCGACCGACAGTGCCGGCCACGCTTCCTTCCCTGTGTCCGGGTCGAGGGCGTAGAGGACTGTGTTCCCGTCGGCCGAGGGCTTGCAGTTCTCCTCGGCGTCCATCCAAATGTTCTCGATCAGAATGTGGTCCCCCTCGCCGAGGCGGCTGTTCCCACTCGTCGACTGTGACCCGAATGATTGGGCTGGGCGACAAGAACCGGCGGTGCTGGGGAGGTCGAAGGACCAGACTTCCTGCCCGTCGGCCCATGAGTAGGCGGTCGTCGCACCCGAGTAGTCGTGAACGATGACGTTCTCACCCGCAGAATAGGCTTCGGTGCCGCCGCCGTCGTCTTCATTGCCGTTGGAGTCGATGCTCCACTTCTCGTCGCCTTTGGCATCGACGACTCGCAGCTTCTGGCTCATCCAGTCACCGACGAGCGCCAGATCCGAGCCGTTGTCGGTGATCACTGAGGCGTAATAGTCGAGTTCGACGGGTTCAGCCAGGGTCGGGGTAGTCGTCGGCGACGGTGTTCCCTCCGGCTGGCCCGCGTCGTTGCTGCACCCGCTCAGGGTGACCAAGCCAGCTGCCACGACCGCCGCCCACATCCGCTTCATGACGCGTTTCTCCTGCTCATACCCCGATTCATAGCTTGATCATATGCGGCGGCAATCGTATTGGCACTTCGGGTGTGGTGAGCATAGAACCGCGCACTCGCCGAAAAACGGGCTGCGTGTCGAGAAACGGGGGTGCACATGCGTTTCTCGACGCTCAGCCCGTTTTTCGGCGGAGACTGCGAGAAGCGCGGCCTCTACACCAGCCCTTGGTCCTCGGCGACGCGGATGGCGCGGGCCCGCGAGTCCACCCCGAGCTTCGTGAACACGTTGACGAGGTGGCTCTTCACCGTCGCCTCGGTGACGAAGAGCTCCTGGGCGATCTGCGCGTTCGATGCCCCCGTGGCCAAGAGTCTGACGACGTCGCGTTCGCGCCGGGTGAGCTTCGGACTCGGGTTGCGCATCGCGGCGAAGACCTTCGACGAGATCTCCGGAGGCATATAGGTTTCACCCTTCGCCGCTTTCTCGATCGCCGTTGAGATGTCTCCCGGATCGATGTCCTTGAGCAGGTACCCCGAGGCCCCGGCGTTGATCGCGGCGATGATCTCGGAGTCGAGGTCGAAGGTGGTGAGGATGAGCACCGCCGGCGGGTTCGGCCGTGCCCGCAGTCGCTTCGTCACCTCGATGCCGTCGATCCCCTCCCCCAGCCGCAGGTCGCAGAGGACGACGTCGGGGTCGAGTTCGTCGACGACGGCGAGCGCTTCCTCGCCGCTGCCGGCCTCACCGATCACGGCGATGTGGTCCGGTGCGTCGATGACGGACTTCAAACCCGCCCGCACGACCGGGTGATCGTCGACGAGGATGACTCGGATGCTCATGCGTTCTCTCCTGTGTCGGTGCGCGTTTCTTCATCAGCGGTGCCGAGACCCTCACCCCGGGTGTGCAGCTGGGATTGGCTGGGCAGAGTCGCGGAGATCGCGAAGCCAGAACCCTGACTCGATTCGATGACGAGTTCACCGCCGAGTTCGCGCATCCTGGAGCCGATGAAGTCGAGACCGAATCCCGAATCGGGGTTCCGCTGCCGATTGTGCGGATCGGCCATGCCCACCCCGTCGTCGACGATGTCCATTCTGATTGCCCCGTCATGGTCCATAAGGCTGACCATCACGCGCGTGGCCTGGGAGTGTTGGCGGACGTTGGCGAGCGCCGACTGCGCGGTCCGCAGCAGCGCGACCTCCACCTCGGCGGACAGGGTCGGCAGGGTCTCGTCGACGTCGAGGCGGCCCCTGATGGCACTGTCCTCCTCGAGGCGGGCGAGCAGCCGACGGATGGCAGCGGTCAGTGCGCCGTCCTCAAGTTCGGCTGGGGCGAGCGCAGCGATGATGCGGCGGACGTCGCGGGAACTCTGCGCGGCGAGATCCTCGACCTGGGCGAGGACCTGACCAGCGTGATCATCGGTGGTGCGCTCCGCCTCGGCGTGGGCGATGAGGCGGATCGACGAGATCGACTGTGCGATCGTGTCGTGGATGTCGCGAGAGACGCGGGTGCGTTCCTGAATCTCGCCGGCATGCCGCTGGGTGAGCGCGAGCTCGTCCTGCAGATCGAGCAGATTCTGGTGGGCAAGCTCGAGGGAGCGAAGCAGTTCCTCACGGCGGCGCCCCTCGCGCAGGAGTTCGATATAACCGCGGGACAGCCCGAGAGCGAACACGGCACCGATGAGGGAGCCGATGATGCTCGGGGTCGGCACCTGCCCGTAGTGCGCGAGCGGGGCGACGATGGTCGCGATGTAGGTGAGTGCGGTGAAGACGACCGCGATTCGCAGGGAGAAAAGGTGACCGGCGAGCAGCCACAGGAGGAAGGCGACCCAGATGAACTCGGCGGAGACGAGCAGGGTGCACAGCCAGGCGGCGGCGAGGACGATGAGCCACCATTTCGCCAACACCAGTGCGCCGGAACGAGCGGCGCGGACGGCGCCGAGGGCGTACCAAGCGAGGAAGACGACACTCACAGCTACGGCGGCGAGCATCGGTGCACCGGCAGAGACCGAGCGGAAGCAGGAGATGAGTATGAGGACGAGCGCGATGGCGTGCTGACCGAACTCCATCGTGCGTTCCGTCCATTTGCGTGCGCCCACGCTGCCACCTTCCTGCAGATCGGCCTCAGCGGCCAGGCGGCCGAAGCGGTGATCCAGTGCTGTCATGATCTCCCTGCCAACTCAATCACATCCGGAACCCCGGTGGTATGACATCTGCACCGTCCGGTGCGGAAACCGAGTGGGCCCGGGCGACGATCTGCGTCGTCGCCCGAGCCCACCCAGCGTGACGGCTCAGTGCCTGCCGTGGTGAATCCCGGAACCGGAGTCCGCGAATTCCTTCTCGGCGAGCAGATGGGTGGAGTGTTCGTCACCGTCAGCCGCACCGGATGCCGCACGCTCGTGGAAGTGCGTGATCGCCTTGTTGGGCCACCACATCCTGTCGCCGACGAGTCCGAAGATCGAGGGCACGATGATGGTGCGGACGATGATCGTGTCGACGAGTACGCCGACTCCGACGATGAGGCCGAGCTGGCCGAGCACCATGAGCGGCAGCATGCCCAGTGCCGCGAACACTCCGGCCAGGACGATGCCGGCGCTCGTGATGACGCCGCCGGTGTGGGCGACGGCCTCGACCATGCCCTGGCGTCCGCCGTGGAGGACGGACTCCTTCTTCGCACGGTGGGCGAGGAAGATCGAGTAGTCGATGCCGAGTGCCACGAGGAAGAGGAACGCGAGGATCGGCACCTGTGCATCGAGGGCGGACTGACCGAAGATCGTCCGTGACAGGAACGCACCGAGCCCGATCGCCGCCGCGGAGGAGACCACGTTGACCAGCAGCAGGGTGAACGCCGCGATGGGTGCGCGGAGGATGCCGAGCAGGATGATGAAGCTGATCGCCAAGACCATCGGAACAATGGTCATGAAGTCCGTCTGGTTGCCGTCACGGGCGTCGAGCTCCGTGGCCGCGGCACCACCGACCTGAGCGTCGGCTCCGTCGATGGCGTGGACGTCGCCGCGGATGTCCTCAACGAGGTCGAGTCCCTTCGTGCTGTCGGGTGCATACTCGCCGGTGACCATGATCTTCGTGACCGAGGTGCCGTCGATGTTCGTGTCCTCGATCGCCGAGGCGCGGACGACGCCGTTCATATCGTTGACCGATTCGGCGACCTCATCGGCATGGTCGGTATCGGCGACGATCCAGATCGGCTGGGATTCCCCGGGCGGGAAATGGTCGGCGAGGACGTCGAGTCCCTGCGCCGATTCGGACTGGACCCGGAACTTCTCGGTCTGATCGAGACCGATCGAGGATCCGATGAACCCGGTGGCCATGACACCGAGGATGACGATCCCGGCACCGAGGTGGAGTCCCGGTCTGCGGACCACGCGGGTGGCGATGATCCGCCAGATCGAGGGCTTGGCCGCACCCGCACGTGCGGTCGCACCCTCAGGTGCGGTGGCACGGCCGACGGTGGCCGCCTCGGCGGGGGTGAGCTCTTCGTCGGCGGTGTCTTCGACCTTCGGGATGAAGGGCCAGAACATCTTCTTGCCGCAGATCGCGAGTACGGGCGGCAGCGCGAAGAGGACGGCGGCTGCGGAGATGAGCAGGCCGACGGCCGCGGTGATGCCCAGGCCGCGGGTGCCGGGGATGATCGCGAAGACGAGGCTGAGCAGGGACAGCACGACGGTGAGGTTCGAGGCGAGGATCGTCGTGGCGGTGTGCGTCCAGGCTTCGGCGAGCGCGCGGCGGTGGTCGGTGAATCGGCGCAGATCCTCACGGTAGCGGGAGATGAACAGCAGCGCGTAGTTCGCTCCGGCGCCGAAGACGAGGACGCTGATGATGCCCGCGTCGAACTGCAGATCGAGCCAGTCGCCGACGGCCGCGGTCACGGTCGAGGCGAGTCCGTCGGCGGTGCCGATGACGATGAGCGGCAGCAGCCACAGGATCGGTGAGCGGTAGGTGATGATGAGCAGGAGGGCGACGATGACGATGGTGACGATCAGCAGCGTGAAGTCCGCGCCGTTGAATGCCGAGGCGATGTCGGCGCCGATCGCGGGACCGCCCGTGACCAGCAGGGACATGCCATCATCAGTGAGTCCGGTGGCTGTCGGGTCGTCGGCGATGGCGGTGCGCAGGCCGTCGACGGTCTCGGCGGTGTCGGAGTTCGTCAGGCCGACCGTGATGGGCACCATGAGCAGCGCGGCCTGCTTGTCGTCGCTGAGGATCGGTCCGGTGACGGTCTCGGTGGATTCGTCGCCGACGGAGTCGCCCAGCGAGGAGCCGAGCTTCTTCAGCTCGGCCTGGTCGTCGGCGGACAGTTCGGATCCGTCCTCGTTCGAGGCCACGACCATGACGGACTGCTTGTCCGCCTCGGGGAATTTGTCGAGGATTGTCTGTGCTTGAGTCGATTCGGAATCGGCCGGCGCGGTTTCGTTGGCCCGGTCTTCCCCTGCCCCGGACAGGAGTCCGAAGAGCAGAGCGACGAGGACGACGATCCCGCCGAGGACGAGCCACGAACCGCGCTTCGATGTCAGCGTATGTGCGGTTTTCGCCAGTGGTGAGTTCATGACTCCAGTCCATCAATCTACGGAGTCACACACATCGCCTGTGAGTTCGGATTCGATCTGCAACTTTCGATGGAGAAAACGCGCTGACCTGGGGCGATAGTCTTTTTGAGGGTAGAGGTTCCGCGGAGAGTCGGCGACTCAGGCGAGTATGGCCCCCGCTTTCTCGACCTCCGCGAGGGCGGCCCTGCTCGACTCGTCTCCGACGCCCGCGACGAGGTCGGTGAGCACGCGAACGCTCAATCCCGCGCTCAGCGCGTCGAGTGCGGAGGCGCGTACGCAGTGGTCGGTGGCGATGCCGACGACGTCCACCTCGGTGATGGTGAGATCGCCAAGAAGCTCGCCGAGGCGGCTCCCCGTGTCCGTGATCCCCTGGAAAGCCGAATAGTCGGGTTTGCCTTGGCCCTTGCGGACCTCGTGGGTGATGGCCGCGGTGTCGAGGAGAGGGTCGAAGGCCGCACCGACGGTGTCTGCGACGCAGTGGACGGGCCAGGAATCGACGAAGTCCGGGGAGTCACTGAAGTGGCCGCCGTTGTCATTGTCGGCATCGTGCCAGTCGCGGGAAGCGATGATCGCGTCGTAGTCTCCGACATGGGCGGAGAGGTGAGCGGTGATGCCTTCGGCGACGGCGTCACCGCCGGTCACTCCGAGCGCGCCGCCTTCGGTGAAGTCATTCTGGACATCGACGATGAGGAGTGCCTTGGCCATACCTCGAGCATAGGCGTCTCTGCGCGGAATTCCAGGGGTGTGGCGAATGGGGACGGAAATCCAGTGCTGTGGCGGGTCGGAGGGTCGAGCGATTCGTGTCGGCGCGGCTCAGCCGGTGGGTTTGTCGGCGAACCAGTAGAACTGGGAGAACTGCTGCGAACGCCCCAGCCCCAGATCGCCCTTGGCGAAGCGGCGGACCTCTTTGACCATGTTCCTCTCCCCCGCCGCCCAGACGTACAGTCCGGCGGTATCGAGGTCGAGTCCGCGCAGGCGATCGGCCACGGATCGATCCGTGCGATGCTGCGGGGCCGCCTCGGCGCTCACACCCTGACTCGCCCAATGCCACGTCGCGTTGGGGTGCTCGGACTGCGGGAGCCCTGTCACCTCGGCCGGGTCGGCGGTGATCGCCACGGTGATGGCAATGTCGGCGGGGACGGCTTCGCAGCAGGAATTGATGGCCGGGAGCGCGGTGAGGTCCCCCGCGAGGAGGAGGTGGGAGGTGTCGTCGGGCAGGTCGAGGCGCGCAGGGGTGAGGGCGGCTTCGATGGTGTCACCTGGACGGACATGCGCCGCCCAGCGGGCCGCGGGACCGATGTCGGACGTGGATTCCGCCTCAATCGGGCTTACCGAGGCTGCCGGGCCCGCCTGGCCCGCAGAAACTGCCGGGTCCGCCGGAATTGCCTGGTTTGCCGGGCCGCCCGAATCGGCTTCCCCGAGGTCACCGTGGAGGACGAAGTCGAGGCTGAAAGTCCCGGCCTCAAGATCGATGGCCGAGAATGTGTAGCCGCGCTGACTCAGGTGGCCTTCGCCCTTCTCCGGGTGCGGGAACCACAGCCGGGTCCACAGAGTCGGGAAGACCTCATCGAGTTGGGCCAGCAGTTCGGCACCGGAGAAGTGAATCCGACGGTAGGTCGGGGTGAAGTCCGTGACCCCGGTGACGACCACTTCGTGATTCGTGATGCGCATCAGCCGCATCACGCCGCGTTGCCAGTTGACCATTCGCTCCACCCCTCGTTCGCAAGTCTTTACTTAGCCTACCCTAAGCAAACGGCGACGGGGGTGTGAGTCAACGGATCAGACGCTTCGAGACGGGAGTGTATGTGGAGTGGATCAGATCCATCGGAACTGGTGCATCAGTGGAGTGGGTCAGACCCAGCCTCGGGCTTCGAAGATGCGGTGGTAGATCTCGCGGACGACTACCTGCTTGCGGGCGTTGTAGCCCATGACCGTCTCCCCGACCGCGTTCGATTCCGCGGCCGATGTCCGCTTCACCGACTCGTAGGCCTCGCGCTCGACCGCATGCTCCCGCAGCCGATCTCGGAAGAGCCGCATCCGTGCCACTTCCGCGCACCGGGGTCCGAAGACGTGGAGATTGCACCCAGGCTGCCCAGGTTCCGGGTCGAGTCGTTTGAACATCCGATGCTCGTACCACGAGGGTTCGCGGAGGGTGAGATCGAATCCCGCTTCGGCGAGCGCGGGGGCATAGTCGTCTTCGGCCGTGGGGTCGGCGACGACGAGGGCGATGTCGATGATCGGTTTCGCAGGCAATCCCGGCACCGAGGTGGACCCGACGTGGTCGATGCTGACGAACGCACCGCTCGGGCTCAGTGCCCGACGGATCCGGTGGGCCGCCTCGGCGAAATGATCGGTCCAGGCGGGGTCGTGGTCGACGATGGCGATCACGGACGGCGGCGTGGTCGGTCGCGTCCAGAGCTCGGGATCTTTGACGTCATTGAAGGTGATGATGTCAGCGACCGCGGCTGACATCGGATCGGCGGACACACCGCCCGCGGCCTCCTGCGCGGAGGCATCACCGGCGGACGGCTGTGTCATGCCTCAGGCCTGTTTGAGGGCGTGCTTTTCGGCCTTCTTCGCGGCCTTCTTGGCAGCCTTGGCGGCCGCTTTGTCGATGGCCTTCTGGTTCTCACCGGCGCCGATGAGGAGCAGCAGTCCGCCGAGCGCGGCGAGGTTCTTCGAGAACTGGGTCTGGTGAGCCTTCGCCTCTCCGCCTTCCATCTCCCAGAAGGAGTGTCCGGCGAGCGTGGTCGGGATGAGGGACCCGGCGAGTGCGAGTGCCGAGAGGCGCGGCTTGATGCCCAGCAGAAGGGTGGTGCCGGCGAGGATCTGGACGCCGCCGTTGATGCGCACGAGCAGCTCGTTGTCGTCGGGCAGCCCGGGCACGTATTCGCGGATGGCGTCCAGGGTCGACTCGGCCATCGCTGCCTTGCCTGCCGGATCAGTGACGGCCGAGTATCCGCCGCTGATGAAGATCGGTGCGGTGAACACGCGTCCGGCGGTCTGCAGCAGCGAAGGTCCGAAGGTCATATGAGGCTCCTGTGGGTTTGGGATTCCGGTTGATCGGGTTTTGAGCCTAGCCGACGCCGGGGCCGAGCCTCAAGATTCGGGGCCGGCCTTCGCTTTGATGCCCAGTTCCGGTTGCTTGCGGAACTGGCCGGTGAAGACGAGGACGGCAATGACGATCGCTGAGACGATCCAGCCTGCGACTCCGAGGAACGCGACAAGCGCCGGATCCGGAGTCGGCGCACCTGCATCGACGAACAGGCCCAACAACATGGCCCCGCAGCCGTTGAGTGCGGCATGGGCGAACACGGCCGGCCATACGGATCCGGTGCGCAGGCGCAGCCAGCCGAAGAGGATGCCGACCATGATGCAGCCGCCGACCATGAAACCCACACCGGCGATGTCGGGGCGGCCGAAGTTGTAGCCGAGCAGGATGAGCGGTGAGTGCCACAGGCCCCACACGACGCCGATGATGAGCAGTGCGGGCCAGGTGCCCAGGGGACGCAGACTGGTGAGCAGCCATCCGCGCCAGCCGAATTCCTCGCCGATCGTGACACCGACATTGGCCACCGAGCTGACGAACATGAGCAGCAGGTAGATGGCGATGGCGGCGGCAGTCGGCAATGAGTCCGTGCCGGGAATCGTCTCCAACTGTGCCTTGAACCCGGACAGCCCGTCGAGATCGAGGGCGAGCCATCCGAAGGCCGCGCTGACCAGGTAGCCGAGGACGACGAGCACCATGATCCCGAAGAAGGCGGCGGTGGTCATCCCGATGACTCGGCCGAAGCTGCGCAGCGGCCAGAAGCCGAAGTAGCGCGGAGCACTGGCCAGGACCTCTCCCCTGGCACGGGCGCGGCGGCGCTGGACGATGGAGGCGATGATGCTCGCGATGAGCGGAGTGAACATCATGGCGCTGCCGCAGGCCAGAAGCAGAACGGGATCGCCGATCCCCTCCGCGGAGAACCACAGCGGCAGGCAGGCAATCCAAGCGAGCCCGAATGCGGTGACGGCGAAGATTCCGATCTCGAGCCACGGGACCCGAGCGGGCACGACCGCGAGCGGCCGTCCTTTCGCGTCGACATCCTCGGCGGGGGTGTGCGATCCATCCATCGCCGAGGCGGTCGGACCGGACATGGAATCCGTCGTTCCGGGCGGGTGGGGTTGGATGGCGGGCTGAGGTGATGGCTCGGCCGGGCCGGTCGCCTCGGCGAATCCGGATTGACTGTGCGTCTGCGTGTTCACGGTTCCTCCTCGTTCCTGCACTGTGCCCACCGGTTCGGCGGTGGTCCGTGCCTGTGATTCCACGCTATGACTCGCCGTCGTCGGGCACCTCCGCCGTGCGGATGAAATAGCAATCAGCCGCGCGGGCGAGAACGCTTCCGCAGGTGAGAATCGGAGATACGATGCGAACAGCACAGAATCAACGACGATTCGAATGAAGGAACATCACCATGTCCGAATATCCCCCGGACGCCCACCACCCCGCAGGCGTTCACAACTCCACCGGCAACCTGGCCGGCGACCACCTCTCCGATTCCGACCATCTGGCCGTCCTCGGCTACGAAGACTCCTTCGAACGGTCGATGAGTCCGTGGGCGAACTTCGCCCTCGGCTTCACCTACCTCTCCCCGCTCGTCGGTGTGTATTCGCTGCTGGCAGTGGCGCTCTCAACCGGTGGTCCGCCCTCTATCTGGTGGATCGTCATCGTCGCCTGCGGGCAGCTGCTCGTCGCCCTCGTCTTCGGCGAAGTCGTCTCCCAGTTCCCCATCGCCGGCGGGATCTACCCCTGGGCCAGACGACTGTGGAGCAAGCGGTATGCGTGGATGGCCGCCTGGGTCTACATCTGCGCCCTCATCGTCACGATCACCTCGGTGTCGGAGTTCGGGGCCGGATTCCTCGCGAGCCTCTTCGGGTTCGCTCTCAGCCGCAACACCACCCTCGTCCTCGCGCTGGCCCTGCTCGTGCTGGCGCTGGCGATCAACTTCTCTGGCACGAAGTGGTTGGCGCGCATCGCCCGCATCGGACTCTTCGCCGAACTCATCGGCGTCATCGGACTCGGCCTGTTTCTGCTCATCTTCGAACGCAAGCACAGCTTCTCCGTCTTCTTCGACACCATGGGCGCTGCCGGTGACGGCAGCTACCTGCCCGTGTTCATGGGAGCCGCCGTCGCCGGACTCTTCCTCTTCTACGGATTCGAAGCCTGCGGTGACGTCGCTGAGGAGGTCTCGAACCCCGCCCGCGGCATCCCGAAGGCGATGCTCATGACGATCTTCGTCGGCGCGGTCTCGGCCCTGTTCTCCTTCGGCGGCTATGTGCTCGCGGCACCGAATCTCGAGGAGATCGTCGCCGGTGAGGTCGCCGACCCGATTCCCGCGATCCTCGAGGGCAGCCTCGGTGCGGTGGGGGCGAAGATCTTCCTCGTCGTCGCTGTCCTCGCGTTCATCTCCTGCGTGCTCAGTCTGCAGGCCGCCGCATCGAGGTTGATCTTCAGCTTCGCCCGCGACGGGATGATGCCCGGGCACACATGGCTGTCGAAGGTCACCGACGGGACGAAGATCCCGCACAATGCGCTCATCGTCGCCTGCACTGCACCCGCACTGATCTGCGTACTCATCTGGTTCAACGACGGAATCCTCGTCGCCGTGACCTCGTTCGCGATCCTCGGTATCTACCTCGCATTCCAGATGGTCGTCCTCGGGGCACTGCGGCAGCGGCTGCGCGGGTGGAAGCCGGCGGGTCCGTGGTCGCTGGGCGGTTGGGGCATCATCGTCAATTTCGCCGCACTGGCCTACGGCATCTTCGCGATGATCCTGCTCTCCCTGCCCGGTGACTCCGGGTCGTTCTTCACAGACTGGATCGTGCTCATCGGCCTCGTCGTGGTGTTGGCGGTCGGGTTCATCTACCTGTTCACGGCACGTCCCGATCGGAAGTCCGATGCCCCGGAGGACGACGCCATCGCCGTCGCCGAGGCGATCCGGGCACACCGCGCGAAGCAGTAACTCACGCGGGCAGGGCGCGACCCCGGATCAGACCCCGAACTCTGGCGCGAAGGCCAGGGCGCCCGCAGGCACCTCGCCGGCCAGCGGCATCGCCATGAGCGCCTCGTCGGGAACGTCGACGTGCAGGGTGATGCCGAAGCCGGAGGCCGGTGTGAACCCGAAGCGCGGATAGTACTCGGCGTGGCCGAGGACGACGGCGAATGCCTCACCACGGCGGGCCGCCTCGGCGAGGAGCGTGTCGATGACCGCGGTGCCGGCGCCGGTCCGCTGGTGCTCGGGCCACACGGAACAGGGCGCAAGGCAGACCCCGGGAACCTCACCGACGAAGCACCGAGAGAGCATGGCGTGGGCGATGACTTCACCGTCGAGAACGCCGACGAACGACAGACCCTCGATCCCGCTGCCCGAGTCGCGGACGGCGTCGACGAGCTCTGCTTCGTCCACCTGGCCGAAAGCGGCTGCGGTCAGCGCGTGGATCGCGTCGATGTCGCCGGAATTCTCGGGGCGGATGATGAACTGAGGTGCGGGAGGATTCGTCACCGTCTCACGATAGCAATCGGCGGGGCCGCCTCGGCGAGACTCGAGCGCCTCAACCATCTCATTCACATAAAAATACATTCCCATGCATAACAATTCGACAATCGGCAGAGACTCACGTTACGCTTGTGACATGTCGAAAGTACTGTCTTCGCTCCCAGTCGGTGAGCACGTTGGAATCGCCTTCTCCGGCGGACTGGACACCTCCTGCGCGGTCGCGTGGATGCGCCACAAGGGCGCCATTCCGTGCACGTACACGGCCGACATCGGCCAGTACGACGAACCCGACCTCGAATCGGTGACCGATCGCGCCAAGGAATACGGTGCCGAAATCGCCCGCTTCGTCGACGCCAAGCGCCTGCTCGTCGAAGAAGGCTTCGTCGCACTCCAGTGCGGTGCGTTCAACGTCCGCTCCGGCGGCAAGACCTACTTCAACACCACTCCCCTCGGCCGCGCCGTCACCGGAACCATGCTGGTCCGCGCCATGAAGGAGGACGGCGTCGACATCTGGGGCGACGGCTCGACCTACAAGGGCAACGACATCGAGCGGTTCTACCGGTACGGCCTCATGGCCAACCCGAAGCTGCGCATCTACAAGCCCTGGCTCGACTCGGAGTTCGTCGACGAGCTCGGCGGCCGGCAGGAGATGAGCGAATGGCTCGTCGAACACGGCTACCCCTACCGCGATTCGGCCGAGAAGGCCTACTCGACGGATGCGAACATCTGGGGAGCCACTCATGAGGCGAAGACCCTGGAGTTCCTCGACGCCGGACTCGACATCGTCGAACCGATCATGGGCGTCGCCGCCTGGCGCGATGACGTCGAGGTCAAGTCGGAAGAGGTCTCGGTCCGCTTCGAAGCCGGCCGCCCCGTCGCCATCAACGGCGAAGTCTTCGACGATCCCGTTGCCCTGGTCTTCAAGGCCAACGAGATCGGCGGCCGCCACGGACTCGGCGTCTCCGACCAGATCGAGAACCGCATCATCGAGGCGAAGTCCCGCGGCATCTACGAGGCCCCGGGCATGGCCCTGCTGCACGTGACCTACGAACGCCTGCTCAACGCCATCCACAACGAAGACACCATCGCCCTCTACCACGAAGAGGGCCGCCGCCTCGGCCGCCGGATGTACGAGGGACGCTGGCTCGACCCGCAGTCGCTCATGCTGCGCGAGTCCATGCAGCGGTGGGTCGCCTCGGCGATCACCGGCGAGGTCACCCTGCGCCTGCGCCGCGGCGACGACTACACGATCGTCAACACCGAGGGCCCGAACCTGTCCTACCACCCGGAGAAGCTGTCGATGGAGCGTGTGGGCGACTCCGCCTTCGGCCCCGAGGACCGCATCGGCCAGATGACCATGCGCAATCTCGACATCGCCGATTCGCGTGCCCGCCTCGAGCAGTACGCGGCCATGGGCATCGTGTCCGGTCCGACCTCGGAGCTCGTGGGCTCGCTGGAGGCCGGAGGAGCCGAGGAGATCGCGAACTCCAACGCCGAGGTGGACGAGGCCAGCGACCTCGCCAACCTCTCCTCGGCCTTCGACGCCGGCACGGACTGAGGTCCCGCGTCGGACTGAGGTCCTGACCGGACACGGGGCCCGGACGGACTGGGGTCAGCCCGAACCGAAGGTCCCCAAAACTTCCGGAGACACTGCGCAGCATGAGACTCGCGGCCTCCGGTTGAGAACAGAAAACGGTCGACAGGCGCGCTCCTCGATCATCACGATCGACGGAGTCCGCCTGTCGGCCGTTTCGCATTCACTGCGATCTACAGCGCCTGTACCCACTGGTGGCGGGGCCATGGAATGATTCATTCCATGAATTCCGATTCCCGGAACAAGGCCCATACCCTCGCCGAGGCGGTCGACCGAGATCTGCGCGCCCGTGGCGGCAGCGAACGCGCCCAGAAGGAAAAGGCCTACCTCAAGAGCGAACTCCTCCATTACGGGGTGAGCGTCCCGTATACCCGAGCCGTCGTTTGGGCAATGCTGCGCGGGACGGCACTGGGCCACGATGAAGTCATCGAACTAGCCCGACTCCTCTGGGCCGCGCCGACTCCGCCAGATACCTCGGCCGCGAGCGCCGGGCCGACAGACACAGGTGAAGGGGCGACAAGCCACCTCACACCAGTCCACGAACGGCGCACCGCGGCGGCGATGGTGCTCATCCAGTCGAAGGACCGCCTCGGCGGCGGGGATGCGGATTTCATCGAGGGTATGCTCCGCGAGGCGAAGACTTGGGCGCTCGTCGACCCTCTGGCCGGGGACCTTGTCGGGCCGCTGAGCGAACGGGATACTGCCTTCGACCCCGTTCTCGAGCGCTGGGCGAGCGATGGGGATTTCTGGATTCGCCGCTCGGCACTATTGGCACATCTGGTCCCGCTGCGGCTCGGCCGCGGAGACTTCGACCGGTTCTCCCGATTCGCCGATGCGATGCTCGAGGAGAAGGAATTCTTCATCCGCAAGGCCATCGGCTGGGCACTGCGCGACACCTCGCGCAAACGTCCCGACCTCGTCTTCGACTGGATTCTCCCGCGCGCCCACCGCGCCTCTGGGGTGACGATCCGCGAGGCGGTCAAGCGGCTCTCACCTGAACAGAGGGAGTCTGTGCTCAACGCCAGGTGAACGACTGAGCAGATTCCCCGAGCACCGATGGCACGCCTCGCATCAGCTCTGTCGTGAATCTAAATGTCATGACAAATTGGTGCGCAGATTCTCTTTTGACATGACAAATTTGAGTGTAATGTGGTGAGCGCTTCAGACAGAAGGAAGCACAACGACCACCGTGTCAGGCGCACCTCGACCGATGCCCGACACCGTCCCCTCATGCTTCGAAGGAGAATCACCATGCCGCAGCGCCTCGGAATCGCTGTCATCGGAGCCGGAATGGCCGGACGCGCCCACGCCTCGGCCTGGCGCGCCGCGCCCACCGTCGGCACCGGCGAACTGCCGGACATCGAACTCGTCTCCGTCTGCGACATCGCCGGCGACCTCGCCGCCGCGACCGCAGCACGGTACGGCTATTCCCGTCACGACACCGACTGGCACGACATCGTCAACGCCACCGACGTCGACATCGTCAGCGTCGTCGTCGCGAACTCCCTCCATAAGGAGATCGTCGAGGCGCTGCTCGCCGCCGGCAAGCACGTCCTCTGCGAGAAGCCCCTGACCGACACCGTCGACGACGCCCGTGCGATGGTCGCCTCTGCCGACAGCGCCGACTCGATCGCCCGACTCGGCTTCACCTTCCGTCGCGCGCCCGGCCTCGCCGCGATCCGCGACCTCATCAACGACGGCACACTCGGAACGGTCAGTCACATCAACGCGTGGTACTGGACTGACTACGCCTGCTCCCCCACTGCTCCGATGAGCTGGCGTTACAAGGGCGAACTCGGCACCGGCGCCCTGGCCGATGTCGGCAGCCACCTCACCGACACCGTCGAATTCCTCGCCGGCCCCATCCAGTCGGTCTCCGGCGGACGCTTCCACACCGCGATCACCTCCCGCCCGCTGCCGCTGGGCCACGTCGTCGGCCACGACCACGTCGAGGTCAGCGACGAATACGAACCCGTCGGCAACGACGACTACGCGGGCTTCGGCGTCGAATTCCCTACCGGCTCGGGAGTCATCCAGGTCTCGCGCATCGCCGCCGGCCACCCCAACAGCCTCGGCGTCGAGGTCTTCTGCGCCAACGGATCGGCCAGCTTCGACTTCCGTTTCCCCGGCCAGATCGTGCTCAACCAGAGCATCGACGGCGCCGCCGCCACCGGACTGACGACGATCCAGCTCGGCCCCGACCACCCCTACATCGCCGACGGACTGCCCATGGCCGCCCCCGGCGTCGGAGTCGGACAGAACGACGGCTTCACCTTCCAGGCTCGCGCGTTCCTCGACGAGGTCGTCGGCCGTCCCGAAGCCGAATCGCTGCCGCGCTGCGCGCACTTCTCCGACGGCCTCCACGCCCTGCAGGTCCGCGATGCCGTCATCGCCTCGGCCAATGACAACGGAACCACGAAAGAGGTCACAGCATGAAGTACGGCGTCTACACGGCGATCCTCCACGATCGCCCGCTGCCGGAAGCTCTGTCCGTGATCAAGGGACTCGGTCTCGATGCTGCCGAGATCAACGTCGGCGGGTTCCTCCCGCCTGTGCACATGCCCACGATCGATGACATCCTCATCTCGGACGCTGCCCGAGACGAGTACCTCGGCACCTTCACCGAGGCGGGGGTCGAGCTGGCGGGTCTTAACGCCAACGGCAATCCCCTCCATCCGAATCCGGAGATCGGACCGCCGACTCTGGCCGACATCGAGCGGGCCATCAAGGTCGCGAATCGACTGGGCCAGACGCGCGTGGTGACGATGTCGGGTCTGCCCGGCGCCGAGTCCGCGGCCACCGTGCCGACCTGGATCGTCAACCCGTGGGAGTCGTCCTACCTCGACGTCCGCGACGCTCAATGGGAGGCCGCGACCCCGATCTGGCGCAACCTCGACCGCCTCGCCGCCGACAACGGTGTGAAGATCGCCATCGAGATGCACCCGCACAACCTCGTGTTCAACCCCGCCACCCTCGAACGCCTCGTCGAGACCATCGGCGCGACGAACGTCGGTGCGGAGATGGATCCCTCCCACCTCTTCTGGCAGGGTATCGATCCGGTCGCCGCGGTCGACCACCTCGGCGAGCTCGTTGTCCACGCCGCGGCCAAGGACGTGCGCATCAACGACGCCGCGAGGATCCACGGCGTCCTCGACGACCGCCACACCCGCTTCACCGGGGACCGGATCACGAACATCCGCGGCGGGGCGGCGATCAGCGCATGGCCCGAAGGTTCCGCGTGGGATTTCGTGGCGCTCGGCAAAGGCCACGACCAGGACTTCTGGAACCGATTCGTCGCCGCGCTGGCCCGAGTCGATCCGAACATGGCCGTGCACATCGAGCACGAGGACGAGTCCCTCGGACGGATCGAAGGACTGCAGACCGCCGCCGAGGTGCTGCTCACGGCCGCACACACCGTGCCGTCCCCCGTCTGACCGACACGGTCATGCAGTCTGCGTGCGACGCGCCCGACCGCGGCACAGCGACCGCGCCGACTGCGTGGCTGAAGAGTTCGGGGACCGCGACCCGCGCGGGTCACCGTCCCCGGACCCCGTCTGGCCGAGTAAGCTCGAGTCAGATTCCCCGACGAGGCAGGAGCCCATGGCACGCGAACCCGAGACCGAACTCCCTGCGGAGTTCTTCGGTCCCCTCGACCGCTCCCCCGGTGCCGCGCCGCTCTACACCCAGATCGCACGCAAGCTCGAAGGCGCCATCGCCGCCGGCACGCTCGTGGCCGGCACCCGGCTCGAGAACGAGGTCGCGATGGCCAAACGCATCGGGCTGTCCCGTCCGACGATCCGCCAGGCGATCCAGGACCTCGTCGACAAAGGTCTGCTGGTGCGCCGCCGCGGAATCGGCACGCAGGTGATCCAGCGCCCCGTTGCCCGGCCGGTCGACCTCACGAGTCTTTATGAGGACCTCGAGAAGTCCGGCAATCCGCCCTCGACTGTCGTGCTCTCGCATCGCGTCGAAGCCGCCGACGCCGAGGCGGCCGAACACCTCGGAGTCCCCATCGGCACACCCAGCCTCCACCTGCGGCGACTCCGTCTTGTCGGGTCGACACCGCTGGCGGTGCTGCACAATGTGCTGCCGGCTCCCTTCACCGACATCACCGCCGACGAGCTCGTGAGCACCGGTCTCTACGAGACCCTGCGGGCCCGCGGGGTCGTCTTCTCCGTCGCTCAGCAGCGCATCGGCGCGAAGGCAGCCGATTCCGCCGAGGCGGAACTGCTCGACATCGACACAGGCTCACCGCTGCTGACGATGAACCGCACGGCACTCGACCATTCGGGCACCATCGTCGAATGGGGCGACCACTGCTACCGGCCGGACCTCTACTCCTTCGAAACGACCCTCGTCTCGCGCTGAGACCTGCCGATCCGCGCCTCGGCGATGCCTGCGGCCGCGACATTCAGTCACTCCGCGTCCCGGCGCAGATGATTCAAAACCTCGTCGTCACGTTCACCATCGGCGCCCCACCCGCACACCCGCGTCGCACCCTCACACCCACCCGCCACCGCTGTGCCCGCGCCCGAGAAATTTCTCCCGCAAGGGGGTGACGGGGCACACGAACAGTGCTATTGTCATGACAAATACTTTGTCCTAACAAATACTCACAACGGCATCGCCGCCGTAGAGAAGGAAGCTCCACCATGACCTCCTCGCCGACTCCGGCTCCTCGGACCTCACCGTTCGACCTCATCACCATCGGGCGCATCGGCGTCGACATCTACCCGCTCCAGGACTCGGTCGGCCTCGAAGAGGTCGAGACCTTCGGCAAGTACCTCGGCGGGTCGGCCACGAACGTCGCCGTCGCCGCAGCCAAGCACGGCGTCGACGCTGCCGTCATCACCGCCACCGGCGACGACCCCTTCGGCCGCTACCTGCACAACGAGGTCGCCCGCCTCGGCGTCGACAACCGCTGGGTCGCCACGAACCCGAACTACAACACCCCCGTGACCTTCTGCGAGATCTTCCCGCCCGATGACTTCCCGCTCTACTTCTACCGCGATCCGAAGGCCCCCGACCTCGACCTCACCGAGGCCGACCTCGACCCCGAGCAGATCGCCTCGGCGAAGATCTTCTGGGCCACCGTCACCGGGCTGAGCGTCGAACCCAGCCGGGGCACCCACCATGCCGCGTGGGCGGCGCGGAATCGCGCCGGACACACCGTCCTCGACCTCGACTACCGCCCGATGTTCTGGGAGTCCCCCAAGATCGCCAGCGCCGAGGTGGCCCGTGCCCTCGAGCACGTCACCGTGGCCGTGGGCAACAAGGAGGAATGCGAAATCGCCGTCGGTGAGACCGAACCCGAACGCGCCGCCGACGCACTCCTCGAACGCGGCGTCGAACTCGCGATCGTCAAACAGGGCCCCAAGGGAGTGCTCGCGAAGACCGCCGACGAACGCGTCGAAGTTCCGCCCTACCCGGTCGACGTCACCAACGGCCTCGGCGCCGGAGACGGATTCGGCGGCGCCCTGTGCCGCGGACTGCTGGCCGGCTGGGACCTCGACTACCTGCTGCGCTTCGCCAATGTCGCCGGCGCGATCGTCGCCACCCGCCGCGAATGCTCGACCGCGATGCCCGCGACCGAGGAGATCACCGCCGTCATCGGCGAACCCACCGACTCCGCCGCCGTCGCGGCCGGCGCGAAGGGAGACCGCTCGTGACCACCGACGCCACCACGGCACAGACCTCGGCCTCGGCTTCCGCCTCGGCGACAGCGAGCCCCATCGTGACCACCGACGCCATCGCCGCACTCCGCGAGGCCCGCTTCACCGAGCCCGGTGCGATCACCCGCGCCTGGCAGTCCCGCTCCCGCCGCACGATCGCCGGTGACGACTCCCGACTCTTCATCGTCGCCGCCGACCACCCGGCCCGCGGAGCCATGAAGGTCGGCGACGACGCCCTGGCGATGGCCGACCGAGCCGACCTCGTCACCCGCCTGGCCACCGCGCTCTCGCGCCCGGGCGTCGACGGAGTCCTCGCCACCGCCGAGATCCTCGACGACCTCGCATTCCTCGGCCACCTCGAGAACAAGCTCGCCGTCGGATCGATGAACCGCGGTGGACTCGCCGGTTCGAGCTTCGAGATCGACGACCGCTTCACCGGCCACACCGTCGACCAGATGGCCCGCGACGGGATCGACCTGGCCAAGACGCTGCTGCGGATCAACCTCGGCGACCCGGCGACCGCCTCGGCGCTGGAAGCCAATGCCGACGCCGTCAATGCCTGCGCCGAGGCGAACCTGCCGGTCATGCTGGAGCCGTTCATGAACGAATGGGTCGACGGCAAGGTCCGCAACCAGCTGACCCCAGAGGCGGTCATCAACTCGATCGGCATCGCCCAGGGCCTCGGCGCGACGTCGACGCACACGTGGCTGAAGATCCCCGTCGTCGACGACATGGAGCGGGTCATGGCCGCGACCACGCTGCCCACGCTGCTGCTCGGCGGCGAACGCTCGAACGACCCCGAGGCGACCTTCCGCAGCTGGGCGAACGCCCTGGCCCTGCCCGGAGTCCGCGGACTCGTCATCGGCCGCTCGATCATCTACCCCGCCGACGGCGATGTCGTCTCGGCCGTCGACCGCGCCGCCGCTCTCGTCCACGGAGAAGAGAGGATCTGACATCATGATCAACGAATGGTTCCACACCGCAGGCTCCCTCGCCCGCGAGGGCTTCGACTCCGTCGTCGACGCCGACATCGACGGCTGGGCACACACCGGATTCCGGTCCGTGACCTTGGGTGATGCCTCCGCCCTCGCCGTCCCGTCCGCACCGCGCACGGCTGCCTCGGCGAATGACCAGCACCCCACCTCCATCGACCTGCCGGCCGCCGCGGTCGAACGGGTCCTCGTCCCACTCGCCGGTGAGTCCTTCACCGTCGACTACACCCTGGCCGACGGCACCACCGGCAGCCAGGCGCTGACCGGCCGGACCTCGGTCTTCCACGGCCCCGCCGACTGCCTCTATCTGCCCACCGGAGCGAGCGCCACCCTGACCTCCGCGACCGGGCGGATCGCCGTCGCCGAGGCGCCCACCACCGAGGCTCGCCCCGTCCAGTTCCTGCCCGCCGCCGAGGTGCCCGTCGAACTGCGCGGC
Organism: Brevibacterium sp. MGP-B1; assembly: GCF_057766545.1. Lineage (NCBI taxonomy): Bacteria > Bacillati > Actinomycetota > Actinomycetes > Micrococcales > Brevibacteriaceae > Brevibacterium > Brevibacterium sp. MGP-B1. Next base: position 2,810,476 of record NZ_CM173407.1, read on the forward strand.
TCGGGGATCTCGAGCCGCCAGGTCCACAACTTCGCGACCCCGGCCGGACTCGACTGTGTGAAGATCATCGCCTGCGAGGTGATCACCCCCGGCGGCAACTGGTCGTCCTATCCCCCGCACAAGCACGACGAGGCGATCCCCGGCTCCGAATCCCGACTCGAGGAGATCTACTACTTCGAGACCGCCGTCTCCAGGAACTCCCAGGCTCCGGCAGAGGCCGATCCGTTCTCCCTGTTCTCGACCTACTCCTCGGCCGCGGGAGAGATCACCACCTCGGCGACGGTGCGCACCGGCGACATCGCGCTCGTGCCCTACGGCTACCACGGCCCGCTGGCCGCAGCCCCCGGCTACGACAACTACTACCTCAACGTCATGGCCGGCCCCGATGAGGAACGGGTGTGGCTCATCAGCGACGATCCGGCCCACGGCTGGGTACGCGAGGAATGGGAGAACCTCGACTTCGACTCCCGCCTGCCCTACACGGCCGAGACATCCGCGACTTCGAAGGAGAAGTGACATGACGACAACGATGACGGTTGCACAGGCGCTCACGACGTTTCTGTCCCGCCAGTACACGGTCGACGGCGACGTCCGCCAGCGGACCATCGCCGGCATGTTCGGCATCTTCGGCCACGGCAATGTTGCGGGCATCGGCCAGGCTCTGCGCCAGCTCAGCCATGAGGAACCGGGCGCCATGCCCTACCACCAGGGCCGCAACGAGCAGGCCATGGTCCACCAGGCCGTGGGCTACGCCCGGATGAACCGCCGGCGTTCGACCTTCGCAGCGGCCGCCTCGGTGGGGCCGGGCGCGGCCAATATGCTCACCGGCGCGGCCCTGGCCACGGCCAACCGCATGCCGGTCCTGCTCCTGCCTTCGGACACCTTTGCCACCCGCGTCTCCGACCCGGTCCTCCAGCAGCTCGAACACCCTCATGACACATCACTGCAGGTCACGGATGCGTTCCGGCCGCTCTCCCGGTTCTTCGACCGGGTCGACCGTCCCGAGCAGCTCTTCTCCATCGCGCTGGCCGCGATGCGCGTGCTCACCGACCCGGCCGAGACCGGGGCCGTGACCATCGCCTTACCCGAGGACGTCCAGGCCGAAACCATCGATGTCCCGGAGGAGTTCCTCACCGAACGCGAATGGCACATCCGCCGCCCCCTGCCCGAACCCGGGCCGCTCGACCGCGCGGTCGAGGCGATCCGGAATGCGAAGGAACCGCTCATCATCGCCGGCGGCGGAGTCCTCTATTCCGAGGCCGAGAACGAACTCAAGTCCTTCGCCGAGGCGACCGGGATTCCCGTGGCCACCACCCAAGCCGGCGGCGGAGTCCTCGACCACGATCATCCGCTCAACCTCGGCGGGGTCGGTGCCACGGGATCGGCCGCCGCCAACCGGATCGCCTCCTCGGCGGACGTGATCATCGGCATCGGCACCCGGTACAGCGATTTCACGACCTCGAGCCGCACCGCCTTCGACAACCCGGACGTCAGCTTCGTCAATCTCAATGTCGCCGGTTTCGACGCCTACAAGCACGGCAGCCGGTACCCGCTCATCGCCGATGCACGGGCCGGTCTGCTGGGACTGCACGAGCGCCTCGGCGGCTTCCGTGTCGATGACGCGCTCACACGGAAGGCCGAGACGGAGAAGGCGAACTGGACCGCCGAGGTCGACGCCTCCACCGCGCCCACCGACGTCGAACTGCCCGGTCAGCCCGAGATCATCGGCGCCGTCAACCGCGCCACGGGACCGCGCGACGTCGTCGTCCAGGCCGCGGGCTCACTGCCCGGTGACCTGCAGAAACTCTGGCGGACCCGCGATGCGCTGGGCTATCACGTCGAATACGCGTTCTCCTGCATGGGCTACGAGATCGCCGGCGGACTCGGCGTGCGGCGAGCCATCGACGCCGCCGGGGATGACCGGGACGTCGTCGTCTTGGTCGGCGACGGGTCCTACCTCATGCTGCACACCGAGCTGCTGACCGCGGTCGCCGAAGGGCTCAAGCTCATCGTCGTCCTCATCCAGAACCACGGCTACGCCTCGATCGGGCACCTGTCCGAAACGGTCGGCGCGCCGCGCTTCGGCACCTGGTACCGCAAGTACGACGCCGACGACCCCGAGTTCCGCACCGACGAGATCCTACCCGTCGACCTCGCCGCGAACGCCCGCTCCTACGGCATCGATGTCGTCGAGATCGAGCCGGGAAACTCGGCCAGCACCCGACTCGCCGAGGCGGTCGAAGCCGCCCGTGCCTCCGAGTCCTCCACGCTCATCCACATCAACTCCGACCCCTTGGTCTACGCGCCGGACGGCGAGGGCTGGTGGGACGTGCCCGTCGCTGCCACCTCGACGATGGACGAGACACAGGACGCCCGCACCGCCTATGAGGAGGAGCGCAGCACGCAGCGTCCGCTGCTCTGACCGCGTTCAGATCACCTGCACATCACGCAACCCGACGCGGCCCCGCCCTCGATTCAGAACAACACCACCGACACCAAGGATTCACCCATGACGACGCAGTCACTTCGCATCGGCACCGCCCCCGACTCCTGGGGAGTCTGGCTGCCCGACCACCCCGGCCAGGTTCCCTGGCAGCGCTTCCTCGACGAGGTGGTCGAAGCCGGCTACACCTGGATCGAACTCGGTCCCTACGGCTACCTGCCCACTGACCCGAACCAGTTGCGCGAGGAGCTCGGCAGCCGGGGTCTCAAGCTCTCCGGCGGGACCGTGTTCACGGGGTTCCACAAAACCGATGACCAGTTCGACCGAGCCTGGAAGCAGGCCGAAGCAGTCGCTGCTCTGACCGCCGATCTCGGAGGCGAGCACATCGTCGTCATCCCCGACCTGTGGCGTTCGGACACGACCGGGCAGGCACTGGAACCGCGCACCCTCGACGACGAGCAGTGGGCCCGCATGGCCGCCGGCCACGACGCCCTCGGCAAGGCACTGCTGGAGGAGTTCGGTCTCCACCAGCAGTTCCATTCCCACGCGGACTCCCATGTCGGCACTCATTCCGAGGTCGAACGCTTCCTCGAGCTCACCGATGAGCGCTTCACGAACCTCTGCCTCGACACCGGACATTTCTCCTACTACGGAGGCGACAACCTGAAGCTCATCCAGGACCACCCGTCCCGGATCGGCTACCTCCACCTCAAGCAGGTCGATCCGGTGAAGATCTTCGACGTGCTCAAATCCGATGCTCCGTTCGGAGACGCGGTGGCCGACGGGATCATGGTCGAACCCGATCAGGGCATTCCGCCGCTCGACCCGATCATCGACGCCGTCGCCGCCCTCGATGAGAACATCTTCGCCATCGTCGAACAGGACATGTTCGGCTGCAGCGTCGATGCCCCCTTCCCGATCGCCCAGCGCACCCTTGAGACCATCCTCGGTTCGACGAAGGCAGCCGTCGTCGACCACTGAGCGTTCCTCGACGAACAGCACCCACAGCACCTCAGCACACAGACACACCACCACAGACACACAGGAGTGAGAATGACCGCTACGGACCAGCCGCAGGACTTCAGAGTCGGCGTCGTCGGCGCCGGAATGATGGGCGCTGACCACGTCAAGCGCATCACCTCGACGATCAGCGGCGCCCGCGTCTCGGTGATCGTCGACCCCGATGATGCCCGGCTCGCCGCGGCTCTCGAGAACGCTCCCGGCGCGGTCGGCTACACGCGGATCGAAGATGCTCTTGAGGCAGGTGCCGTCGACGGCGTCCTCATCGCCACCCCAGGCTTCCTCCACGAGCAGGTCCTCCTGCCCAGCCTCGAGGCCGGGCTGCCGATCCTCTGCGAGAAGCCCCTGACGCCGGATCCGGAATCGTCGTGGCGGATCCTCGAGGCCGAACAGGCCACGGGACGCCACCTCATCCAGGTCGGCTTCATGCGCCGCTTCGACCCCGAGTACCGGCAGCTGCGCGACCTCGTCGAGACTGCGGACGCCGGCGAGCTCCTTATGCTCCGCTGCGCCCACCGCAATCCAGCGGTTCCGGAGAGCTACGTGCAGGAGATGCTCATCAACGACTCGGTCGTCCATGAGTTCGATGTCGTTCCTTGGTTGGCCGGCTCCCCCATCGTCTCGCTCGAGGTCAAGCACGCTCGCCGCAACCGGCTCACGCCTGAACGTCTCAAGGAGCCGATCCTCGTGCTCATGGAGCTTGAGAACGGAGTGCTCGTCGACCTCGAGATGAACGTGAGCATCCAGTTCGGCTATCAGGTGACCACCGAGGCGGTCTTCGACTCCGGAATCGCCAGGATCGGCGAGGCTCACGGTCTGCAGCTGTGGCACCAAGGTCGCTCCGGCCTGGCCGAGCACGCCGACTTCACCACCCGCTTCGCCGCCGCCTACGACAACCAGGTGCAGTCCTGGGTCGACGCGGCCAGGCAGGGAACCATCGCCGGGCCTTCGGCCTGGGACGGCTACAGGGTGGCCGTGGCCTGCCAGGAAGGTGTCGCCTCTCTTCTCGACGGCAAACCCCGCACGCTCGACATCCCCGAGACTCCCGCTTTCTACCTCTGACCGACAACCCGCCCACTGGATCACCTGGAGCACCGATGAAGATCGCCTACGATCCCACCCCGCTGCATCACACGCACCGACTGCTCGACTTCCCAGCCGCCACGGCGGACCTCGGGTTCGAACACCTGCAGCTGACACCGCACCCGGATTTCGCGACCCACTTCCGCTACCCGAAGATGGACCGCGGCCTCATCCGCCGATTCGCCCAGGCCGTCGACGCCGCAGGCATCACAGTGCCGGCCCTGCTGCCGGTGCAGCGGATCTCCTGGCCCGACGAAGCCAAGCGCGTGGCAGCGGTGAAGAACTTCCGCCGCATCATCGAGATCGCCGTCGATCTCGGTGTGGACAGCATCAACACCGAGTTCAGCGGCCGGCCGGAAGCGTTCGAGGATTCCGAGGAATCGTTCTACCGGTCGATGGACGAGCTGCTTCCGGTCGTTGAGAAGGAAGGGCTGCGGCTCAACTTCGACCCGCATCCCGACGACTTCGTCGAAGACGGCCACGAGGCATGGCGGGTCCTGCGCGGACTCGACTCCGAATCCATCGGCTTCGTCTACGTCGCCCCGCATACGTTCCACTACGGTGACTGCCTCGAGACCCTCGTCGACGAACTCGGCGAGCGCCTCCGGGCGGTCTACATCTCCGATGCCTACGATCACCGGGCTTCACACGGACTGCGGTACATCGCGAACCCGCCGACCACCTCGGCGCGGGTGCATCAGCATCTCAAGGCCGGCGACGGGGACGTCGACTTCGACGCACTGTTCGATGTCCTCGACCGGACCGGATTCCTCGGACGTAAGGACGGACTCATCGTGTCAAACGTCTTCGCCGAGAACGAGAACAACGAAGCGGTCAGCCGCTTCCAGAAGCAGCGCATCGACGAACTCATCGCCGCGCGCGGAGGTGGCGCGAACTGACCACCGACTGAGCGAACCACCCCGACCCTGCCCCAATTCCCTACCCCCGCCAGCTCTTCAGGCGACTACGTTCCACCAGTTCTTCGCACCAGACCAGCCCCGAATCCCCGGGGAGGACAACCGACGAGGACCGCGGCGCTCACGCGCCCTCGGACAGTTCGACGATCAACCATCGAGACGAGCGGGCACCGACGCGATCAGACATCGCATCAACCCGTCCCCGAGGCGATCAGTCATTCAAAGGAGAGTGAACCATGAGCAGTCAACCCAAATCCCTGGTGGATCTGCCACCGGACACCAAAGGCCCGCACACCTCACGTCTGGGCATCATCGCCGTCGTCGCCACGTTCGGCGGCCTGCTGTTCGGATACGACACCGGTGTCGTCAACGGCGCGCTCGAGCCGCTCACCCACGACTTCGGCCTGACGCCGCGGACGGAGGGACTCGTCGTCAGCTTCCTCACGATCGGAGCGGCCTTCGGCGCCGTCATCGGCGGACGCCTCTCGGATGCGTTCGGCCGACGTTCGAATATCCTGCTGCTGGCCTGCTTCTTCATTGTCGGCACCCTGGCCTGCGCCCTGTCACCGAACTGGCAGTTCCTTGCCGGAGCACGCTTCGTCCTCGGTCTGGCTGTCGGAGCCGCCTCGACGACGGTGCCCGTCTACCTCGCCGAACTCGCCCCCTTCGAAAAGCGCGGATCTCTCGTCACCCGAAACGAGGTGATGATCGTCGTCGGACAGTTCGCGGCCTTCGTCATCAACGCCGTCATCTTCAACATCTGGGGCGAGCACGAGGGTGTGTGGCGCTATATGCTCTCCGTCGCGGTGCTGCCCGCCATCGCACTGCTCATCGGCATGCTCTTCCTCCCGGAGAGCCCACGCTGGCTGATCTCGAAGAAGCGCGAAGAGCAGGCCCTCGGCGTGCTCAAACAGGTGCGTTCGCAGGAACGCGCCGAGGCGGAGATGCGCGAAGTGGAGATCCTCGCCGAACAGGAGGAAGTCGCCAAGACCGGCGGCGTAACCGATCTCGCCTCGAAGTGGGTGCTGCGACTCGTCCTCATCGGTGTCGGTCTCGGCGTCGCGCAGCAGCTGACCGGAATCAACTCGGTGATGTACTACGGCACCCAACTGCTCACCGATGCCGGATTCTCCGCCGAATCCGCAATCATCGCGAACACCTTCAACGGACTGTTCTCCGTCCTCGGCGTGACGGTCGGCATCTTGCTCATCAACAAGCTGCCGCGCCGGTTCATGCTCCTCGGCGGATTCACGCTCACAAGCTCCTTCCATCTGCTCATCGGCCTCTCCGCAGTGTTCCTGCCCGAGGGAACCTTCAAGGCATATGCGATCCTCGTCTTCGTTGTGCTCTTCGTCTTCTCGATGCAGGGAACGCTCGGACCGTTGGTATGGCTCATGCTCGCCGAGATCTTCCCGCTGAAGATACGCTCGTTCGCCATGGGCATCTGCGTCTTCGCCCTGTGGCTGGCTAATGCCGCAGTCGCACAGTTCTTTCCGAGCGTGGTCAGCGGGTTGGGTATCGCGAACACATTCTTCCTCTTCGCCGGGCTCGGAGTGCTCGCGCTCATCTTCATCTACTGCTTCGTTCCCGAGACACGCAACAAGACCCTTGAGGACCTCGAAGCCGAGTTCCGCACGAAGTACGGTGAGTGACGTGAGAAGCCTGTTCTGCACCCCGCTTCCGGCGCTGCTCTGCCCGACGACCGCAGCAATCCCATCGCCCACCCTCTCCAATGAAGGAGTCCATCATGTCGATCCTCGTCGCCGTCACTGACCGCGCAGAAGGCGCGGCGGCCGTCGCAGCCGCCATCGCCGAAGCGAAACTCTTCGACACCGACCTCGTCATCGTCCCCCTCGGCATCGCAGCAGACTTCGACACGTCCGCGCTCGAGGACAGCGGAATCAGCTATACCGTCGTCGCCCGCAAGGGCCGCGGCGATCGTGATCCCGCCGAAGCGGTCCTCGACGAACTCGACGACCGTTCGGACGTCGACCGGCTCGTCATCGGAATGCGACGCCGGTCCCGGGTCGGCAAGATGCTCATCGGATCGATCAGCCAGAGGCTGCTCCTCGACTCTCCGGTCCCGGTCCTCGCCGTCAAAGGCTGAGACCACCGTCCGGCCTGCCCTGCTTCCTCGCCCCACATCTCAGGACGCTGATCAGTCGGGCAGGCATGTCCTTCAAGGGCGACGCGGCAAACCGCTACTCCGCGTTCCACAGTGCCCGGTAGTACCGGATCCGCTCAGCGTCAGGTTCGACTCCGTACGTTTCCCAGAACAGGGATTCGTCGTAGTCGACGTAGTTCCAGTTGAACGACATCGTGGCGACTGCCAGGTCGGCCCAGCGGTCAGCGACTCCCAATCTCTGCATGTCGACGTTGGCGAGGAAGCTCCCGTCCTCGTTGAGCAGGGTGTTCGGTGCGCAAGGGTCCCCATGGCACACGACGAGGCGATCGATGTCCGGGGCGAGGCCGAGCTCGCCGGCCGCGACTGGGCCGAACTCGGAAGCCGAGGTCGCTAGTCCCGTCGCAGCAGCCTCGGCGTCGATGGTCTGTAGTCGATCCTCGATCGACCACGTCCACGGGCATTCGTCGATGGGAAGGCTGTGCAGGGCACGCAGACCGTGGGCGATCGCCACGATGGTCCGGTTCGCCTCGGCGCTGTTGCGCGGGTGGACGGCATTCGTGCCGGACAGCGCTTCGGTGATGAGGTATTCGACGGTCCTGCCATCGAAGTTCCGACGCATGTGCTCGACGACCGTCGGCACCGGATGTCGGCAGTGAAGCCATCGCAGCTTCTCCGCTTCCAGTGCAAGATCCTCGGTGCTCGGCAGCAGGTTGCGTTTGAGGTACCTGGTGCGGTGGACGGTCTCGAAACGCACAGTCAGCCCACCCGTCTGGTTGAGCCACACCGGAGTAGGGTCGGACTCGGTCAGCTCGAGGACGTCCTCGGGGATCACATAGTCAGCGGGGACAGTGCTGGCTGGACGGATCATCATTCCTCCACCACCACTCCGACGTTCGTCACGTTCGCTGTCCTCATCGTTCAATCGGCAGACAGCCTACCGCCCTCTGTCTCCACCCCTGCCGACCGGAGGGTGGCCGGGCAGTTGTCGTGCCGCGTCCTCGGGGTTGCCGGTCAGCTCGACGACTCCGCGATCGAGCGCGGCCTTGGCCAGTTGCGGATACCCCGCCGCCGAGGCGGCCCGAGCGATCGCCTCGACCGCCGACCTCGCGGACTGCCGACCGGTCCCTGAGAACCAGATCCAGCGGCCGTCGATCGACCGTGGAATCGGGTCGAGGGCCAGTGTGAAACGTCTGCGTCCGCGCCTGGCGTCCTCGGCCGAGCAGGCGACGAAGTGGACACCGTTCTTCGTCCACCACGACGCTCGCAGAGTCGACTGAGCGATCTGTCCCTGGAGTCCGATCTCTTTGAGATATCTGTTCGCACCGGCGACCCCGGCGATGCTGCCGGGCGTGATCTGCTGATAGGGAATGGCGTAGGGACGAATCCCCGGGGCGATGGAGCCGACAAGGATCCCTCGTTCGCAGACGATGAGCCGCTCACCCGAGAGATAGAGAAGGATCAGACCGAACATCACCGCGAAGATGACGCCCGGAGCAATCGCCAGCAGCGGCGTCTCCCCGGGGTTGATGAATGTCAGAGCTGTGAAGAGCATCCACCCGAGGACGAACCCCGACACCGTCTTCGGCCCTGGGCGGTCGGCGAACACCTCGATGACCTCACCGAGTTCTTCACGATGGCGACGGGCTTTCCGCATCTCAGCACCCAACAGACCCCCAACCTTCGGATCGACGCCCGGATCAGCCTGACTCCAGGCACACGAAAAAGTCCCTCACCAGCAATCCTGCCAGGTGAGGGACTCTCCTTCTGTGCGCCACGAGGGATTCGAACCCCCAACCTTCTGATCCGTAGTCAGATGCTCTATCCGTTGAGCTAGTGGCGCATGTCGCTCGGACTCACGCCCTGCAACTCGAACAACTATACACACCAGTTTCACTGAAGCTCAAATCGCACCCACGTGCGCTTCGCCACATTCGCACTCACGGTCAGAGCCACCTCGGCGAGAGGGGATGAAATCGCAGATTTCAGCCGTCGATCATCGCCGAAACAAACCGTCAATCACTTGAAACGATACGTCATCCGATTGCTGCTTTTACGTCAATGACCCTCTGGCTGTGATCCAATGCACATCTTCGAGTGACCGAAACGCGCGTTTTTCGCTTCCGCTCCCATCCTACGGTGGATATGTACCAACCGCTCGACGGACGCCAGCCGCCGGAGACGAAACCCCACACCCGATTGACCAGGAGACCACTCATGACTGTCCTCGACCATGATGTCGTCGCTGACCAGCTGAAGAACGCACCGACCGAGAACAAGTCAGTGCTCTCGTTCGTCAGCCGGGTCGCCGCCCTGACCACCCCGGACGACATCGTCTGGATCGATGGTTCCGAAGCACAGAAGAACGAGATCGCTGAGAAGCTCGTCGAAGCCGGCACCATCCAGCGCGTCAACGGCACCAAGGACTCCTACTACGCGGCCTCCGACCCCGAGGACGTCGCCCGCGTCGAGGGCCGGACCTACATCTGCTCCGAAGACGAGAAGGATGCCGGTCCGCTCAACAACTGGGTCGCTCCCGCGGAGATGAAGGAGACGCTCAACGGTCTGTTCGAGGGCGCGATGCGCGGACGCACCATGTACGTCATCCCCTTCGTCATGGGCCACGCCGAGGCGGACCAGCCGATGTTCGGCATCGAGGTCACCGATTCGGCCTACGTCGTCCTCTCCATGCTCGTCATGGCTCGCTCGGGCAAGTACGCCCTCGATGCGATCGATGCCCAGGACGCGAAGTTCGTCGAGTGCGTCCACTCCGTCGGCGCTCCGCTGGAAGAGGGACAGGAAGACGTCGCCTGGCCCTGCAACACCACCAAGTACATCACCCACTTCCCCGAGGATCGCGCCATCTGGTCCTTTGGTTCCGGCTACGGCGGCAACGCGCTGCTGGGCAAAAAGTGCTACGCGCTGCGCATCGCCTCCGCAATCGCCCGCGACGAAGGCTGGCTGGCCGAGCACATGCTCATCCTCAAGCTGACGAACCCCGAAGGAGTCGTCAAGTACGTCGCCGCCGCATTCCCCTCGGCCTGCGGCAAGACGAACCTCGCCATGATCGAACCGACCATCCCCGGCTGGAAGGCCGAGACCCTCGGTGACGACATCGCATGGATGCGCTTCGGCGAAGACGGCCAGCTCTACGCCGTCAACCCCGAATTCGGACTCTTCGGAGTCGCCCCGGGCACCGGTTACACCACGAACCCCACCGCGATGCGCGCCATCGAGGCAGGCGGCAACATCTTCACCAACGTCGCGCTGACCGACGACGGTGACGTGTGGTGGGAAGGCAAGACCGACGAGGCACCTGCCCACCTCACCGACTGGAGGGGCAACGACTGGACCCCCGAGTCCGACACCCCGGCCGCTCACCCGAACTCGCGCTTCTGCACCCCGATCGCGAACGTGCCGACCCTGGCTCCCGAGTGGACCAACCCGAACGGTGTGCCGATCTCGGCCATCCTCTTCGGCGGTCGCCGCAAGACCACGATGCCGCTCGTGACCGAGACCAAGGACTGGACCCACGGAGTGTTCATGGGCTCGGTGCTCTCCTCGGAGACCACCGCAGCTGCCACCGGTGCCGTCGGCGTCGTCCGCCGCGATCCCATGGCGATGCGTCCCTTCATCGGCTACAACGTCGATGACTACCTGCAGCACTGGATCGACATCGGCAACACCGAGGGTGCCCAGCTGCCGAAGATCTTCTACGTCAACTGGTTCCGCCGCGACGACGACAACTCGTTCCTGTGGCCCGGATTCTCCGAGAACTCGCGCGTTCTCAAGTGGGTCTTCGAGCGCGTCACCGGCACCGCCGATGCTCAGGAATCCCCGCTCGGCCTCACCCCAGTCGAAGGCGGCCTGGACACCGAGGGCCTCGACTTCACCGACGAGCAGCTGCGCAAGGCTCTCGCCATCAAGCCCGAAGAGTGGGAGACCGAACTCGGCCTCATCGAGGAATGGTACGCCGAGCTCGGCGATTCGGTCCCGGCCGAACTCCGCGCCGAGGTCGACAACCTCCGCCAGCGCCTCGGCCTCGCCTGAGCCGTTTGGCTGAGTTGCTTAACTGTGTGGCGAGTCTGAGTCGTTTGGCTTCACCGCTGACAGTCTGAGCCGTCCGTTCATCGACAATCCCCCAACCGCCGCCGAGGTGGTTGGGGGATTGTCGTATTTCGTTGAGGGTGCGCGTTCGACCGTTTGGGCCCACCGCTGATCCGTCAGTGCCTCCGGGCTATAGGGCCGAAGCCGCGCAGACTCAGTAATGCGCCGCCTGCGCCCCGTGAACCTCACGGAGAAATACCAAGACATCACGCGGTTTCGCTTTGAGCTCCCTTAATACGCGATAGGTGACCTTCTCAAGCTTCCTCGGCTTGCCGATCGGTGCGTTCTGATGAGCGGTCGCGCCGCGGGCGGTGATCGTCACGAACAGGGCGTCAGGTAGCGGGTATTTCCTCCACTCGAACTCTCCCCCGATGTCGACGACGCCTGACCACGGCGTTGCGAACTGACTGAGGCGTCCGCCCGGTCTCCACCGTGAGGACTCCACGCCCCACCGCGAGATGACCAACTGTGGTCGCAAAAGGGGAAAGACGAACGTCCACAACACTGCGCCAGCGCCGAAGAGCACCAAGCCGACAGCGAAGACCACAAGGAGGAAGAAGGCCGGCCACCCGCCGAAGCCAGGGGACATCGGGTTCCAGGTCGAGGCGGGGGTGACGGTGAACGTGAGGATGATCGCTCCGACGAATAGCCAGCTGACGAGTGCAACCGCGAAAGTCTTGAACAGGTTCGTCCGCAGCACGACGCGTCCATCGCGCCGCATCGTTGCATGCCATTGTTCGATCCGCCGGCGATCGGCTTTGGCGATCTCCTTCTGCAGATCGGCGGTATGTCGCGGATTGTGCGGTCGAGTGCTCACATGTCGAGTCTAAGCCGAGGCGCCAGAGGCTCAGGAAAGCCACCCGCAGCTGCATTCACTGAGCCGCCCCCGTTTCCAACGCCGGGGTACCCCGCACCGTCAGCGGCATAACCACCTGGCAGTGGCGCTTCCTCTCGTGACGCAGGAATGTTCCGTGCATATACCCCCGAGCATCCCTCGCCGCTGCTGTCGCTAGGCACCGGTGGGAGCAAAACGCCGTCGCAGCGGCACGTTGCACCGTTGCAGCTGTAGGCACAGCAACTAAGGGCGAGGGATGGTGCTCTAGAGGTTGTACGTGACGCTACCGGTGAGTGATGGTCGCCCAAAAGCAGCTGCCGACGGCAAGCGATCGCCGCCCGAGCCGTCACGCGGTGAGCACCCAGAGAGCTCAAGCGAGCACTCCAGAAACGACACGTGGCCTGCACGGAGGCGTCAGGCGCCGTCGGAAGCGTCAAGCGCCGCCCGAGGTGTCAAGCGCCGTCGGAGGCGACAGGCGGTCGGCACTCGAAGTGTCAGGCGCCGTGGAGGGCCGGGACGATGAGGTAGACGCCGAGCAGCACGACTGCCCCGCAGATTCCGAAGACCGCCCAGTAGCCGACCGGCAGAGCCGAGCTGCTGCGGCCCTCCTCGACACGGTCGAGGTGCGCGGCGCGCATCCGCACTCCGACGGAGAACAGCGTGATGACGATGATGGCCGAGACCCATGTCGCGGCCGCAACGATGGCGAACGAACTCCACTCGATCATTTCGCGTCTCCCTTATCGCTCGCATCTGCCCGGCCGGCATCGGCTCCGGAAGCAGATCCGGTCGACGATGAACTCGTCTTCGCAGCCTCGGCGGGAACCGCCCCGTTCTTCTTCGCACCGCGGTGAGCACGGCGTTTCTCCTTCGCCGCCTGCTTCTCCGCCCAGGCCTCGTAGCGAGCTTCTCTCTTCTCCTGAGCACGCTTGCGGTTGCGGTCCTTGCGCAGCTTGCGCTTGCGGCCGCGGATGTTGACGGCTTCGCCGACGGTGTCGAAGTTCGAGATATCCGTCTCCTCGACCCGGCGGGAGCTGACGTAGATCCACAGCACCACGACCACGGCGATGACTGTGTCGACGACGACGCCGACCGTTCCCAGGTGAGCGATGCCGGCGGCGATGCCACCGACGATCGCGGCGGCCGGAATCGTCAGCAGCCAACCGGAGGCGATCCGACCGGCCGTCGACCACTGGACGTCAGCGCCCTTGCGACCCAGCCCCGAACCGAGCACGGAACCGGAGGCGACCTGCGTCGTCGACAGAGCGAAGCCGAGGTGGGAAGAGGCGAGGATGGCGGCCGCCGTCGACGTCTCGGCCGACAGTCCCTGAGCGGGCTTGACCGTCGTCAGCTTCGTGCCGAGGGTGTCGATGATGCGCCATCCGCCGACATAGGTGCCCAGCGCGATCGCCAGAGCACATGCGGTGATCACCCAGATATGGGGGCCGGTGCCGTGCTCCTGCAGGTTGGCGGAGACGAGCACGAGGGTGATGACGCCCATCGTCTTCTGCGCATCGTTCGTTCCATGCGCGAGCGCCACCAGCGAGGACGAGAAGATCTGCCCGTACTTGAACGGTGCTCGGCGAGCGGTCTTTCCCTCCTCGTTGCGGCGAGTGATCGCGTAGGCGATCTTCGTGCACAGATAGGCGCTGAACCCGGCGATGAGCGGGGCGGCCAGAGCCGGGATGACGACCTTGGACAGGAACACTCCGTAGTCGACGGAGTTGAGTCCGGCACCGACGATGGCCGCACCGATGAGGCCGCCGAAGAGTGCGTGGGATGAGGATGATGGCAGGCCGAAGCGCCATGTCGCCATGTTCCAGATGATGGCTCCGATGAGGCCGGCGAGGATGAAGTCGGGAGTGATCTGGACTCCCCCGCCGCCTTCCTTGATGATGCCGCCAGAGATGGTCTTGGCCACCTCGGTGGAGAGGAAGGCACCGACGAGGTTGAGGATCGCGGCAAGCGTGACTGCCGTCTTCGGTTTGATGGCCCCGGTTGCGATCGGTGTGGCCATGGCATTGGCCGTATCGTGAAAGCCATTGGTGAAGTCGAAGAACAGTGCCAGTGCGATGACGAGCACGACGACGAAGATGATTTCCACTAATCGACCTTGGGTGTAGACACTATTCGGACCGTGGATGATGCAGCTGACGGCCAGCCATCACTATCCCGCAGAAGTCTACCCACAGATTCAACCGCTCTTCACCCGCAATTCGACCCTACTCCACCTCGTTCACCTTTTGTTCACTTTTGACGTGCGCAAACGGGCCCCGCCCGGCTGAGAGTGCAATAGCACTCACATTCCGAACGGGGCCCGAAAACAGCAGTCCCTCGCCGAGGCGGCTCCTCGCCTCACGCAGTCATCCGCGGAAACCGTGGCCGACCCACCCGCGGAAACCGCGGCGGGACATCGCCGAGGCGACTCCTCCTTCACGCGGGACGAATCTACTCCGTGACGTACCGATCCGCGACGTCGAGTGCCCGATCCAGGGCGGCGAGTCCGAACCTGACGTCCTCATCCGGGGTGTTCAGCGGCGGCACGACGTGGATGCGGTTGAAGTTCGCGAACGGCAGCACGCCGTCGGCCTTGAGCGCTGCGATGACCTTGTTCATCTCCGGTGAGCTGACACCGTAGGCCGCCAGCGGCTCCTTCGTCGTCCGGTCCTTCACGAGCTCGACGGCCCAGAAGCAGCCGAGACCCCGGACATCACCAACCGAGGGGTGACGCTGCGCCATGTCCTGCAGAGCCGGACCGATGATGTCCTCGCCGAGGCGGTCCGCATTGGCGATCATCCCCTCATCCTCCATCGCGGTGATCGTCGCGACCGCTGCCGCGCAGGCGAGCGGATGTCCCGAGTAGGTCAGTCCGCCCGGGTAGGCCCGATCGCGGAAGGTCTCGAAGATCGCGTCCGAGATCGCGACTCCGCCGAGCGGGACGTATCCGGAGTTCACGCCTTTGGCGAAGGTGATGAGGTCCGGGGTGACGTCCCAGTGGTCGACGGCGAACCAGCGACCGGTGCGGCCGAACCCGGCCATCACCTCGTCGGCGATGAAGACGATCCCGTACTTCGCCGTCAGCTCGCGCACGCCTGCGAGGTAGCCGGCCGGCGGGGCGTAGATCCCCGCGGTGCCCGGAACGGTTTCGAGGATGAGGGCCGCGATGTTGCCGGGCCCCTCGAGGGTGATCATGTCCTCGAGGTGGGCCAGCGCCCGCTGCGTCTCCTCGGCCTCGGACGGTGAGTTGAAGTACGACCGGTAGGGGTAGGCGGGCATGAAGTGGACGATGCCCTCAGCGGAATAGTCGTTGGCGAACCTGCGCGGGTCGCCGGTGACGTTGACGGCCAGCTGCGTGCCGCCGTGGTAGCTGCGGTAGGCCGAGAGCACCTTCGTCCGACCGGTGTGCAGACGGGCCATCCGGATCGCGTGCTCGTTCGCATCCGCTCCCCCGTTCGTGAAGAACACGTGGTCGAGGTCGCCCGGGGTGCGTTCGGTGATGAGTCGGGCCGCCTCGGAGCGGGCGTCGTTGACGTGCTGCGGCGCGATCGTGCACAGGCGGCCGGCCTGCTCCTGGATGGCCGCAACGACGGCCGGGTGTTGATGGCCGATATTCGTGTTGACCAGCTGCGAAGACATGTCGAGCAGCTTTCGGCCCTCACCGTCCCAGACGTAGGGACCTTCGGCGTCGACGATCGTCATCGGCTGGAACGGCCCCTGAGCCTGCCAGGAGTGGAAGACGTGCGCACGGTCGAATTCGTGGGCACGTCGCCCGGCCTCGATCTGCTGCGCATCGATCCGATCAGCGCCCGAGCGATCAGCGTCGAGGTGCGATTCGGTGAGCTGGGAATCTGCGGTGGTGGTCATTTCTGCTCCTTCGCCGAGGTGGTTCGTCGTTGAGAGAACGTCCGCCCCTGGTCGGGGCGGACGTCCGTGGTGGTGTGTTCAGTCGTTGGTGGGGAAGCCGAGGTTGAGTCCGCCGTGGCTGGGATCGAGCCAGCGTGAGGTCACGACCTTCCCGCGGGTGAAGAAGTGGACGCCTTCGTCGCCGTAGGCGTGGGTGTCGCCGAACAGCGAGTTCTTCCACCCGCCGAAGGAGTAGTAGCCCACGGGAACGGGGATCGGGACGTTGATGCCGACCATGCCGACCTCGACCTCGTTCTCGTATCGGCGGGCAGCACCGCCGTCGTTGGTGAAGATCGCGGTGCCGTTGCCGTAGGGGTTGGAGTTGATGAGGTCGATGCCTTCGTCGTAGCCGGGGACGCGGACGACGGCGAGGACGGGTCCGAAGATCTCATCGGTGTAGATCGACATGTCGGGGGTGACGTCATCGAAGAGGGTCGGGTTGAGGAAGAATCCCTCGGCCGGGGTGTTCTCGCGGCCGTCGAGGACGACGGTGGCTCCCGCCTCGGCGCCGGCATCGATGTAGCCGGCAACCTTGTCGCGGTGGGCGGCGGTGACCAGCGGTCCCATATCGGGCTCGGTCGCCCCGTCACCCACGCGCAGGGTGCGGGTGCGCTCGGCGATCTTCGCGACCAGGTCATCGGCGATGGAGTCGACAGCGACGACCACGGAGATCGCCATGCAGCGTTCACCTGCGGCGCCGTAGCCGGCGTTGACGGCGGCGTCGGCGGCGAGGTCGAGGTCCGCATCGGGCAGGACGAGCATATGGTTCTTCGCTCCACCGAGCGCCTGGACGCGTTTGCCGGCGGCGGTGCCGTTCTCGTAGACGTATTTTGCGATCGGGGTCGACCCGACGAACGACACCGAGGCGACCTCGGGGCTCTCGAGGATTGTGTCGACGGCTTCCTTGTCACCGTGGACGACGTTGAACACGCCATCGGGCAGCCCGGCTTCCTTCCACAGCTCGGCGAGCCAGTTCGCGGCCGACGGATCCTTCTCCGAGGGCTTGAGCACGACGGTGTTTCCGGTCGCGATGGCCACGGGGAAGAACCACATCGGGACCATGGCCGGGAAGTTGAAGGGAGAGATGATCGCGGAAACGCCGATCGGCTGGCGCAGGGAGTGGACGTCGATGTTCGTCGAGGCGTTCTCCGTATGACCGCCGCGCAGGTGGCCGGCGATGCCGCACGCGAATTCGACGACCTCCTGGCCGCGGGCGACCTCGCCGAGGGCGTCGGAGACGACCTTGCCGTGTTCGGCGGTGATGATCTCGGCCAGTTCCTGCTTCCGAGAGTTGAGCAGTTCGCGGAAGTTGAAGAGGACAGCGGTCCGCTTGGCCAGGGACGTGTCGCGCCAGGCGGGGAACGCGGCGGAGGCCGCGGCGATCGCCGATTCCACGGTGGCCTTCGACCCCAGGGCCACCTGGCCGCTGACCACTCCGGTGGCCGGGTTCGTGATATCGCCGAGGCGGGTGTCGGTGTCCGCGGTGACGGTCCGTCCGTTGATCCAATGGGAGAGCGTTGGCATGAAGGGTCCTTCTGCGTCGTCGGTTCGTCGGTTGAGTCCATCCTCTGTCCGCTTTGCCGATCTCGGAAGTGTCAGAGTGTCAGAATCTTCACCCTCGGCTTTACACTGTGTCAATGGACACTGCACGGGAGTCGAGCGGGGCATCGCTGAGCATCGCCGGTCTGCTCGAGTTCGAGGAGATCAAGGCTGCAGAGCCTGCGGTACTTGCCGGCGAGGCAGGCCTCGACCGGGCGATCCGCTGGGTCCACATCGCCGATTCCGAGCATGTCGAGCGCTTCCTCGAGGGTGGTGAACTCGTGTTGACCACCGCCACGGCCTTCCGCCATTCGCCTGAGGCGATGACGGAGTTCCTCGACCAGCTCGAGCGCGCAGGTGCCGCTGGGACGATCATCGAACTCGTCGATGAGAACTCGACACACGATGAGCAGGCACGCGAGATCGCGGCCGCGGCCGCCTCGGCGAGGGGACTGCCTGTCATCGTCCTGCCGCGTCGGGTGAAGTTCGTCAGGATCACCGAGCTCGCACACCGCAGCCTTCTCGCACAGCAGATATCGCGGCTCGAGCATGCCCGGGAGATCCACGAGACGTACACGCAGCTGAGCCTCGATCGGGCCGTGGCGCAGACGATCGTCGATCGTACGGCCGAGCTGTTGGGCACTGCGGTGGTCCTCGAGGATGTGTCCCATCGGGTTCTCGCTCATTCCGGCCGTGGTTCGCGGGCTCTCGCGCAGAAGTGGGTCGATCTCGTCAGCGGTGCGAGTACGACACCCGGCGGTCACGCGCCGTCGCAGTGGCGGCAGACGCCGGTGGGGCTGCGTTCTCGCCGGTGGGGTCGGCTCGTCGTACCCGGCGCCGCCGAGTCCGTCGCCGATCTCGAGCAGGTCATCGAACGTGCGGGTGAAGCCCTGACGCTGACTCGAATGGCCGATCGCGATGAGCAGGATCTGCTGCTGCAGGCCCAAAGCGGCCTGATCCGAGAGATCACGGACTCAGAGGGCATCGACGAGCGTTCGGCAAGGGAGCGCGCCCGCTCTCTGGGATTCACTCCTGCGGAAGGAGCCGAGCTCACCCCAGTGGTCGTCCGCATCGATCGTGAGGCCGACACCGATCCGACTCGGGTGCAGCTGCAGGAGCGCGGCCTGACGCAGGAGATCGCCTCTGCCGCCTCACGCCTCAATCTGTGTCTGCTCATGACGAGCCTGCAGTCAGGCGTGTTCGGGTTCGTTGTGGGGCCCGGTCACGGGAGAAACCGACGATCGCAGCCGAGTCTGCGCGGTGCGGAGGAAGCCGATGAACGGCTCACCCGTCTGCTCGCCGAGCTCGATGGGCTTGCTGCGAGCTGGGTGGTCGGGGTCGGCCGTGGCAGCACTTCTCTGCTGCGCGCTGTCGCCGGTTTCGAAGCCGCTTCTCACGTCGCCGAGGTCGCGTCGACGCTCGATGTGCGTGAGCGTGCGTTCTACCGCTCCTCGGACGTGCGCATCCGCGGGCTGCTGTCTCTGCTGGCCGAGGACTCCCGGCTGCGTGCCTTCGCCGAGGGAGAGCTGGGGCCGCTGCTCGGCGAAGACAGGCGTCGGGACGGCGTTCTGCCGTCGACCGCGGACTCCGCAGACGACGGACTGCTCGACTTCCTTGAGCTCTACCTCTCCCATGGCGGCAACAAGTCCGCGATGGCGCGGGCCGGGCACCTGTCCCGACCCGCGCTCTACGCACGGATCAATCGTCTGCAGGACCGCCTCGGCGTCTCACTCGACGATGCGGAGTCACGCACGGCACTGCACGTGGCGCTGCTGTGGTGGCGGATGTACGGCTGAGGACCGTACTCGACGGAGTCGGCGAATCCCGCCAGCGGGGTCGTGTGCCGTTCGGGACAGAGCAGGCGCCTCAGGCCACTCGTTCGAAATCACCGGCGTGCAGCTTCTGCCAGTAGTCGTCAAAGTCTCCGCGAATGACCTTCGCGAGGAGGTAGAGGCCGATGCCGTTGCAGATCGCCGGCAGGAAGAACACCGAATCGGTGAAGACGATGACCGGGCCCAGCGACACCGATGCTCCGATGACGGTGAAGCAGAGGAAGACGATCTTGTAGACGTTCTCCGCGGACTTGCGATCGCCGAAGAGGTAGCCGAATCCTTTCATTCCGTAGAAAGTGTTGCTCAGCACCGTGGAGAAGGCGAAGAGGACGACGGCCACGGCGAGCACATAAGGGAACCAATCGGCGACTGTCGCAAAGGACTGCGAAGTCAGGGTGACGCCGCTGACGGTATCCGGGTCGGCCGTCTTCCAGACTCCGGTGATGACGACGACGAGCGAAGTCATCGTGCACACGATCACGGTATCGACGAAGGGCTCGAGCGAGGCGACGAAGCCTTCGGTCTGCGGACGGTTCGTCCGTACGGTCGAGTGCGCGATGGGAGCATCGCCCACGCCTGCCGAATTCGAGTACGCCGCCCGCTGGAAGCCGACGATGAGCGATCCGATGACTCCTCCGGCAACACCTTGCGGGTTGAAGGCGCCGGCTAGGATCTCGCCGATCGCCTGTGGGATCGCAGTGAAGTTCACGGCGAGGACGACGAGGCAGCCGACGATGTACAGGACAGCCATCGCTGGGACGAGGACTCCGGTGACCTTGGCCAGGGACTGGATACCGCCGATGATGACGAGTCCGGTGATGAGGGCCAGGATGACCCCGAGCAGCCAGCGGTTGTCCGACAGCCATGTGCCGAAGGTTCCGGTGCCGGAGACCTCGACGAGCTGGGCGACGGCCTGGTTCGTCTGGAAGGCATTGGTGCCCAGAGCTGCAATCATCATGAAGAACGCCCAGAGTGCGGCGAGGATCTTGCCCAGCCGGGCCTTGCCGAGCTCGGCAAGGCCGTCCCGGAGGTAGTACATCGGCCCGCCCGAGGTGGTTCCATCGGCGTGGACGCGGCGGTATTTGACCGCGAGGAAGCACTCGGCCATCTTCGTCGACATCGCGAAGAATCCTGCGACGATGAGCCAGAAGGCCGCGCCTGGTCCGCCGATACTGATCGCGACGGCCACACCGGCAATGTTGCCCAAGCCCACTGTCGAGGACAGCGCGGTGGCCAGGGCCTGGAAATGACTGACTTCGCCGACCGCATCGGCCGTGGTGTAGCGCCCGCGGACGAGGTCGATGGCGTGCTTCATCCCGCGGACGTTGAGGAACTTCAGCCACAGCGTGAAGAACACTCCGAGCGCCACGAGCCAGAGCACGATGATCGGGACTTCGGTGCCGAAGAGCGGCAGCGGGAAGAACACGACCGACTCGACCGCCTCGGCGAAGGGTCGGAAATACTGCTCGAGGAACGCATCGATCCCCGCGGGAGGAACACTGGAGGCCTGTATCACGGGACCACCACCACCGGCACAGGTGCGTGGCGGACGAGACGGTCAACGGTGGAGCCGAAGATCGCGTTTCGCAGATGGGACTCTCCGGTGCGGGCGACGACGAGCATGTCATAGTCACCGCTGTCGGCCAGATCGGTCAGCACCTCTGACGGTCGCCCGTGCAGGACTTTGGACACGAGTTCGATCTTGTTCAGGTGCCCTTCGACCTCGGCCCATTCGGCGATCGGGTCGAGTGTCTCCGCTTTCGCGCGCTCCCGCTCGAGGACGACCTGTCCGGGACGCGCTTCGTTCTCGACAGTGGTCGGAAACGCGAACTTCGACCAGTAGACGACGTGTGCGATGGCGACTCGGCCTCCGGTCAGTGCCGCACGCTCGATGGCGAATCGAGCCGCGCGGACCGAGTCCTGACTGTGGTCGACTCCGACCAGTATCGATTCCATGTTCACTCCCTGTCTCTTCGTCGAACACTGACGACGGCAAGTGCTGCCGACGTCCAGGTCAAGGAACCGGTAGACAGTTTGTCATACAATCAATTTGAAGGCGAGAGGAATCTGCAATGCGGAGGAATCACCCAGCATCCACCCGGCCACCACAGAGCGAGCACGTACTCGACCACACCGAGGGACTGCACTCTTCGAGCCTCGGCCTCGGTCGGATCTGAACAGGTCGTCGATATTTCAGGCAGCAGAAGGGGGAAGATACCCTGCGTCCGAATGCCACAAGCAGCCATTCGCGACACCACCCGACGCGAACGGTCGATCGATCGAGAGCTCGATCAGGGCGCGTCCAGGCGGGCCGGGATCGATGCCGGAACAATTTACTATTGTCCTACAATTGAACGTATTCGGCGATGGCGATCCAATGCCCGGGCGGCGCGGAGGTGACCGGTGGCCCACCTCACCGCCTTCGCCGACTCACCGTTGCACGCCAGCCCGTCGTCGATTTCGCGAGAGAACCTGATTGACTCGATTGGCACACTGCGTGCTGCAGAATCTCCGTGATTGGTTCTTCGTCAGATCAAGCACCAGTTTCGAACACCCAGCGGCCTCGCATACAGAGATCCGATGCATCTCGTCCCCACGGATGAGGTCGAACATCGCCATTGCCGCTTCAGTGCGAATCCGATCAGTCAACGACCTCTGCACCGGCACGGCATGAACATGCCAGTCCTGCCCGTCATGCTTCGTCAGCTGTGGAATCGCACGCGTATTGCGCAGCCAACGATTCGCCATCGCCGCCCCATTCTTCACGTCTGCGGTGAGGAGACTGCGCACTGGCCCACGCAGCGCCCGCACCGCGTCGAGCTCTCCCGGACTGCCCGCGTGCGGACCGGAGAATCCGAACTCCTCATAGAAATCCTGCAGCTGCGCTTGCGTGACCAGCCGATCCGGCGGGCCGACACTGTTGGCAAGCGTCACCATCGCTCGAAGACTGAACCTCGCATCCGTCGTGAGCACCATTCCTCCAGACTGTGCCGAAATCGCTCCCTGTCATAGTCTAACGTCCCAGTAGACCTTGACCGAAGTTCGCAGTGCCGCTGAGAGTGGAACAGGCCAACACGAACGATAAGGAGACCACCGTGACTCAAACCATGACCACGAACACACCCGGCAGCGAGAACAACGAGGCGAACACCGCCATCTTCGAACACCTGGAGACGAACTGCCGTGCGTACTGCCGCGACATTCCGTCCGTCTTCACGACCGCCCGGGGCTCAGTCGTGACCACGGAGGACGGAGCTGAGTATCTTGACTTCTTCGCCGGTGCCGGAGCATTGAACTACGGACACAATCATCCAGACATGACCGCAGCGATCATCGAGCATGTCCACCACAACGGGATTCTCCACGGACTCGATCTTCACACCTCGGCGAAGCGGGAGTTCCTCGAGACGATCGAGTCCGGCCTGTTGGTCCCGCGTGGACTCGATTACAAGGTTCAGTTCACCGGCCCCACGGGCACTGACGCCAATGAAGCCGCCCTCAAGCTCGCACAGCTGACGACGAAACGACGGGGAATCGTCGCCTTTCGCGGCTCGTACCACGGAATGTCGGTTGGTGCCCTGTCCGTCAGCGGCAGCAATCGTCTCCGTGCCGCAGGCGGACAGCTCTTCCATGAGGTCACCTTCGTCCCCTATGAATCGGGACCCGATGGCGACTTCGACTCGATCGACTATCTCGAGCGTCAGTTCGCTGACCCGAGTGGTGGAGCAGAATTGCCGGCCGCCGTCATCGTCGAAGGAGTCCAGATCCAAGCGGGCGTCTACGCTGCCTCAGCCGAATGGCTGGGCGGACTTCGCGAATGGACTCAGCGCAACGGTGTCCTCCTCATCGTCGATGAAGTCCAGACCGGGTGTGGTCGCACTGGCCGGTTCTTCTCCTTCGAAGACTCCGGAGTCGTGCCCGACATCGTCACCACAGCGAAATCGATCGGAGGATCCGGATTGCCGTTGGCGCTGATCATGTTCCGCAGAGAACTCGACGCCTGGAGCCCCGGCGACCACACTGGCACCTTTCGCGGCAACCAACTCGCGTTCGTCACCGGACGGATCGCTCTCCAGCTGTGGCAAGATCAAGGATTCCTCGACCTCATCGACGACAACTCCGCAGCACTCGCCGACTCTCTCGCCCGGATCGCCGAGGACCCGGCGGTAGTCGCTTGCCGACAGCACGGTCTCATCGCAGGAATCGACTTCGGCACCGACGGGACGGCCAACGCTGCAGAATTCCAGCAGGCCGCCCTCAGGCGGGGAGTCATCGTCGAACGATGCGGTCGCTACAGCGAAGTCGTGAAACTGATGCCACCCATCAACACACCGACGTCACAGCTGACCGAGGGTCTGCGACGGCTCGAGAGCTGCCACTCCTGAGCACGAACGCTCCCCCTCGAACGCCCCGTCACCGCCTGCGGATCACGCCAACAGAGCGCGAATCGTGTCGGTGACGGGGATTCCGCGTTCGGCCGCCTCGGCGCGATTGGCATAGCGACGATCACCGGGCTGACGATCCATGCCTGCGTCGCGGAGCATGTCGACGAATTCGCGGACGCGGCTCAGATAGGCGTCGTTGCCGCCGCGTTCGGGGTCGATGACGATGAAGAGCTGACCGGTCCGGAAGGTGTGGGCGCCCTCGGGAGCCTCCGCGTCGACCTCATAGGTGAAGGCACCGCCGGTCAGCCCTGCCGCGAGCGTTTCGATCATGAACGACAGCAGCGCACCCTTGTGCCCGCCGATCGGGCGGATGCCGCCGCCGTCGAGGATGGCGTTCGGATCCGTGGTGTCCGCGCCGGTCGAGTCGACCCCGGTCCCGACCGGAACGTCCTGGCCTTCTGCCCGCAGCAGCTGCAGATCCCCGTGGGACATCGACGACGTGGAGAAGTCGAAGACGATCGGGTCCGCGTCAGCCACGGGTGTGGCGAAACCGAACGGATTGGTACTGAAGACCGGACGAGTGGCCCCCTCGGGGACAACGGCGAGCTTGCCGCTGGCAATCATCCCCATCGCCACCCGACCGTCGCGTGCAAATGCCTCGAGGTCGGGCCACAGGGCACTGAAGTGATGGGTGTTGCGCAGAGCGATGACGGCGACACCGGTGTCGTCGAGCGCCTTGTCGATCGTCGGCCCCGCCTCGGCGAGTGCAGGTTGAGCGAAACCATTGTGACCGTCGATGCGGATATAGGAAGGGCCGACGACGTCGATGCTCGCTTCTGCTGCCCCATCTGCCCAGCCTCGATTCAATGAATCGAGATAGCCGGCGACCCTGAAGACTCCGTGGCTGAGAGTGCCGTCGCGTTCGCAGGTGGCACAGTTGGTCGCCAGCACTTCGGCGACTGATGGAGAGGCACCGGCTCCGATGAGCTCGGCTCTGATCGCATCGACGAGAGCATCAAAGGAGATCGCATCGGCAGCTGAGGCCTCATCGGCCGCGCCGTCCATTCCGCTGGCATTCATTCAAGCACCCTTCCCAAGTCGCCACACATATCGTTGATTGTCTGACAAAGCGCCGACACATTCGGGGCAGCGCCGTCAATATAACTGTTCTGCGACAAATTGTCCCATACGTGTCGCAAATCACGAACACTCGCTATAAAGTGAATTGTATGACACTTGACGGTCAGAGGTGTCGCTTCGCACCGACGCGGAGTCCCGTCGATACATCCGGCACCCCGGTCCGGTGACCGTACCGGGGCATGACAAAGAGAGACAACGATGTCCAAAACCAGTCAGATCATCATCGCCATCGTCGGGGTCATAGTCCTCGCACTCGTCGGCGGATACTTCGGAGCCGGCTTCCGCTCGGGCTCCGGAGCCGGCGGCACCGAAAATGGTGCGTGGATCCAGAAGATCAAAGATCAAGGCGAACTGCGGGTCGGGATCGCGTCTGCTCCCCCGATGACCGGTGAGCAGAAGAACGGGAAGATGGGCGGGCCGAATGTTCTGCCGCTGCAGAACCTCGCCAAAGAGATGGGCGTGAAATTCACCCCGGTGGCCGCCGAGTGGTCGAAGATGGTCTCCGGCCTCCAAGCCGACCGTTTCGACGTCGGTGCGTATCTCGACGCCACCTCTGAGAGGTCACTGGCCATTCAGTTCACCGATCCCGTCTACACCTATGAGGGAGTCTGGATCGTCAAGGCCGACTCCGGCCTCAAGTCCACCGAGGACATCGTCGATTCGGGCAAGGGCGTCGCGGTGGCCACCGGCACATCCTATGAGCGCCGGGTCGAGGACCTCGGCGTGGACATCGTCAACGCCGAAGCGATTCCGCAGTCGATCACGGCGATGGAAGCCGGTCGTGCAGTCGCCGCTTTCGGAGATCTCCCGACTCTCGCCGATGCCGCTCAGAAGAACAAGTCCCTGAAGATCGTGCGTCCGAAGCCGGTCATCTTCAAGAGCGATTCGAACTACGGAGTCAGCCCCGACATCGACAACCGTTCGCTGCAGGTCATCAACATCGCGATTCAGAACGCGAAGAACGACGGTTCCTTCCAAGCCGCTCTCGACAAGGCCGGAGTGGTTGACCCCAACGACCTCGGCGATCTTGAGATGAAGTGATCAGCAGGTTCGACGAGGAGTCATCATGAATTACCAATTCGACTGGACCGTCGTCACGAGCAACTTCCCCCGACTGCTCGATGGTCTGGTGCTCACCCTCGAGATCGCTGTCATCGTCATCGCTTTGAGCATGATCTTGGCGATCCCGGTGGCCTTCCTGCGGATGTCGAACATCGAAGTGGTGCGCTGGCTGGCCCAGCTCTACATCGAGATCTTCCGCTGCACGCCGCTGCTCGTCCAGCTGTTCTGGGTCTACTACGCCCTTCCGACGCTGACCGGCATCACCATCCCCGGGACGATCTCGGCCGTCATCGCTCTCACCCTCAACCTCACCGCCTTTATGGCCGAGGCCTATCGAAGCGGGTTCCAGGCGGTACCGCCCGAACAGGTCGAGGCGGGAAAGATGCTCCGGCTCTCCAGGTTCCAACAGATTCGGTACATCATCGTGCCGCAGGCACTCAAACAGCAGCTGCCCGTCATCCTCTCGCTCAACATCTCGCTGTTCAAGGACACGGCTCTGGTCTCGACCATCGCCGTCGCCGATCTCATGTTCACGGCGAACAAGATCTCGACCGAGTCGTACCGGGCTCTTGAGATCCTCACCGTGGCCGCGCTGATGTACTTCGTCATCGCGTTCCCGGCATCGCTCATCCTCAGCAAGATCGAACGGAATCTCATGGTCGGCAGCAGTGTCAGGAAGAAGAAGGGACTCGCAGTGCAGATGATGCCCGGCGGGAAAGTGAAGGTGAAGCCGTGAACGACACCACAGCTGCAAACGTGGGTTCGGCTCCGAGCGACAGCAGTCAGCCGAACAGCTCTCGTGCCAACGCCGGTCGAGCGATCTCCGCGAACATCGGCGATGTGCTCGTCTCCTGTCGTGGTCTGCGCAAGAGCTTCGGCGAGCGGGAGGTGATGAAGAGCATCGATTTCGACATGCGAGCGGGTGATATCACCGTCATCATCGGTCGTTCCGGTTCCGGAAAGTCGACTCTGCTCCGAGCGATCGCAGGGCTCACCGACCCGGACGACGGGGAGATGACCTTCGACGGGGAGGTGGTCTTCTCAGACCAGAAGCGAACACCAGCCTGGAAGCAGGTCGATTCCCATGTGGGCATGATCTTCCAGAGCTACACCTTGTGGCCGCATATGGATGTGCTCAAGAACCTCACACTGGCTCCGAGGAAGCGCCTCGGCATGGCCGAAAGCGAAGCTCTCGAGCGCGCTAAGAAGGCACTTGCCGAGGTGGGGATGTCCGATCACATCCGGTCGAAGCCTGTCCAGCTCTCCGGCGGCGAGCGTCAGCGCGTGGCGATCGCCAGAGCGTTGATGATGCAGCCGAAGCTGCTGCTCTGCGACGAGATCACTTCGGCGCTCGATCCACCGGTCGCCGCCGAGGTCCTCGATGTCCTCCGCCGGCTCAAGGAGGAGGAGGGCATCGCGGTCGCGCTGGTCACTCACGACATGGCCTTCGCCTCGAAGGCTGCGGACCGTGTGGTGTTCTTCCACGAGGGGGAGATCGCGGTGAATGCCACTCCGGACGAGGCGTTCAACCACACCGAAGATCCCGAACTGAAAAAGTTCGTCGAAGCGGTGCGGTTCTGAACAGACGACGGAGGCCCCCGGGACAATTCAGTCCCGGGGGCCTCCGTCGTCACAGCCTGGCAGAGCGTTCCAGCCGCGCTGGTCAGTGAAGAGTCGAGGTCACCGCACGTAGTCCGCACCAGTGACGTCGATGGTCGAACCGGTGAGGTGGCGAGCTCGACCCGAGGCGAGGAAGGCGACGAGCTCGGCCACGTCCTCAGGCGGGGTGACTTCGCGCAGGGGCAGCCCCGCCAGCACCTCGTCCGAGACGGCGCCGGCCGCCAGTCCCGTATCGACCCAGCCTGGAGCGATGGCGTAGGCACAGACGCCGAGGTGGCCATACCCGCGCGCAATTCCCTTCGTCAGGCTGAGCAGACCGGCCTTGGCCGCACCATAGGCGAGGTGTTCGGCATCGTCTCCGCGATGGGCGGAGCGGCTCGTCATGTTGATGATCGCTCCCCCACCTTGTTCGCGGAACGCCAGCAGCGCCTCTCGGCAGAGGTCGGCTGCAGAGATGAGGTTGAGCTGCATGTTCGCGTCCCATCCCGCTGCCCACGCATCCGTCCCATCGGCTCGCCCAGCGTCGTCCTCGAGCGGCGAGGCGATCCAGGCCCCGGCATTGTTGACCACGGTGTCGACTTCGCCCATCGCCGAGGATGCTGCGGACCAGACATGGGCCGCGGCTTCCCGGTCGGACAGGTCACCGTGGACGAGGTGGACCCGATTACCGAGTTCGGCGGCGAGCGCCTCGGCGCCGGATCGGTCGGAATTGAAATGGACAGCCACCTCAGCGCCGTCCCGGTGCATGGCACGGGCGATCGCGGCTCCGATTCCCTTCGACGCTCCGGTGACGAGGATGCGCCGACCGGTCAATGGCGACTCGCTCATGATCCCACCTGCTGAGCTCCGGCAATCTCGATCGCGGCACCGGAGATGAACGATGCCCGGTCGCTGAGCAGGAAGGTCGTGAGTTCGGCGACCTCGCTGGGCCGGCCCAGACGCCCCAGGGGGATCGTCGAGGCCAGGTCGGATTCGGCAATCCCGTTGTCATCGAGCTTCTGTTGCAGCATCGGGGTGAGGATCTCCCCGGGGCAGATCGAGTTCGCCCGGACGCCCCGGGAGCCGAAGTCCACGGCGAGACTTCGAGTCAGCGACGCGACTGCGGCCTTCGAGCTGTTGTAGGCGATATGGCCGACAGCCGGCTGCAGTCCCCACTGCGAGGCGATGTTGACGATCGCACCTGACTCGGCAGCGATGAGCGAAGGCAGGGCAGCCTGGCACAGTCGCATCACTGCGTCGACGTTGACCCCGAAAGTCACCGCCCAGTCGTCGTCATCGATCTCGAGCAGGTCGCCACGGCGCATCACTCCGGCGCAGTTGACCAGTCCGTCGATCTCTCCGAAGCTCTCGTTCACTTCCGCGACGAGGTCTGCGCAGGCCCGCGGCTCGGCGAGGTCCGCAATGAACGGGGTGATCGACTCGGCAGGGATATCTGCCTCGGGGCTGATCGCGGCTTCGACCCGATCGACCGCTGCGACGCGGGCACCCTGCCGAGCACAGGCGACGGCGATGGCCGAACCGATGCCGCCGGCAGCACCGGTGACGATGATTCGTCGACCTTGCAGTTCCATGTTCTCTCCTCAGTCTTCGTCTGCGAATTCCGCCGCGCTCGTTCCGCCGTTCCAGATGTCGCCGACGGTGAAGCCGACCGGGAACGGATCATCGGCCTCGCGCACGAGCTGCTGGAATCCTGTGATCCATCCGCGTCCTGTGATCGATGGAGTGACTGCCGCCTGTCCTCCGATTTCGGTCTCCTCCTTCACCACTGCAGTGAAGGTCGTGCCCATCATCGATTCGTGGACGAATCGCTGACCGACGGGCAGTTCGCCGCGGGCGTGCTTGGCCGCCACTCGACCGCTCGTCCCGGTGCCGCAGGGCGAGCGGTCGAGGGTCCCGGTCCACGTGGTCGGATCGTCGAGGTCGACGATGCCGGTGGGCAGGACGACCGCATTGCGTCCGTCGGTGCCCGCTGTTCGGGCGGGCCCGTGGATCATCGGAAGACCGATCGAGTCGATCTCCGGGATGAGCGGGTGCTGCACGTCAAAGGTCTCATTTGCGGCCTGCCGCATCACGCTGGCTGCCCGGATGATCTCCTTGGCATTGCCCGGATCAAGATCCACGCCGAGGTTGTCCGCCGCAGTCTGTACGTAGAACTGACCGCCGAAGACGATGTCGACGGGGATCGTCCCGTACCCAGGCACCTCGAGAGGCAGGTCGAGTCCGTGGACGAAAGCCGGGACATTGTCGAAGGTCACCGATTTCGCTCGGCCGGCCTCCACTTCGGCTCGGACCGTGACGACACCGGCGGCGGTGTCGACCCGCAGTTCGGTGACCGGTTCGCTGACATCGACGGACCCGGTCTCGATCAGCGCCGTGACGGTGCAGATGAGGTTCGATCCGGACATCGGCTTGAACCCGCCCTGCTCCATGACGAGCATTCCGAAATCGCAGCTCGGATCCGTCGCAGGCACGACGATCGGCGAGCACAGGCCGGGATAGCCGCGGGGTTCGTGGAGGATGAGGTTCCGGAAGTCGTCGAGGTGCTCTTCGCAGTATCGGAGCTTCTCGGCCATCGTCGCACCTTTGACCCGCAGTCCCGAGCCGATGAGCACGCGGCCGGGTTCGCCGGCCGCGTGGACATCGACGGCCTGGATGAGCTGTCTGTTCTTCACGTTTCCTCGTCTCTGTGCGGGTCTCAGCCCACGACCTCGACACCGGCATTGCGGAGCAGTCCACGGAATTCTTCGACGAACTCCTCGGCCAAGGGCAGGATGGGCGAGCGGGTCGGGCCAGCGTCGACGCCGACGAGTGCCGTACCTGTCTTGATGGCGCCAGCATAGTTGTGCGACTCGAGGAAGACACAGATCGGATTGATCTTCTCCCACAGTTCCCGTCCTCGGTCGAGGTCCTTGGCGACGGCGACCGCCTCATAGAGCTCGGCGCACAGGCCGGGGATGACGCTCGCGGCTCCCCAGACTCCCGCTTCTGCGCCCAGGGCGAAGGCGGCGAAGGTCAGTGTGTCCCATCCGTTGAGCGCCTGGATGTCATCGGCCTGGCCGTATCGGACTTCGGTGTACTTCGGGAAGTCTCCGCCGGTGTCCTTGTAGCTGGTCACTCCGGTGCGACGGCCGAGTTCGCCCAACTGTTCGGCGCTGAGTTCCACCCCGGTCGCGGCCGGGATGTTGTAGTACATGATCGGGATGTCGACAGCCTCGGTGACGGCCGCGTAGTGGGCGATGAGCGCGTCGAAATCGGGGGCATCGTAGAACGGAGGGACGATCATCACTGCGTCGGCGCCGGCGTCCTTCGCATCACGGGTGAGTTCGATCGTCTCAGCAGTGCTCAGAGCCCCGGTGCCGGCGACGACGGGTACGCGCCCGGCCGCTGCTTCGACATAGGCCCGGTTCGATGCCTTGCGCTCATCGATGGTCAGGGAGGTGAATTCTCCGGTGGATCCGCCGGGCACGAGTCCGTGGACTCCTCCTCCGACGATGTGGTCGACCTGGCGGCGGATTCCCTCGACATCGACGGCGGATCCATCGGCGGTGAAGGGAGTGACGACGGCGGCGAGGACGCCGGTGAACTGCTGTGTGGTCATTGGTCTTTCCTACTCTGTTCGGGATTGTGTGGTGCTGGATTCGGGTGATGCAGGGTTTGGGCACTGACGGCAGCGACGTCGCCGAGGAGGCGGCCGGGCCAGTAGTCAGAACCGGTTCGGTGACACCCGCGCGAGAAGGTCGTCAGGCAGTGTCGAGCTTCCGTCTGTCATGAGTCCCGCGAGCAGCCGGGCAGATCCCGGTGCCAGTGTCAGGCCGAGCATCGAATGTCCGGAGTTGATATAGGCATTGCTCACGGATTCGACCCGACCGATGACGGGAAGCCCGTCCGGGGTCATGGGACGAGATCCTGCCCACGGGGTCTGCTCGCCTGCGCCCTCACCCCAGTCGCGGAATGCCTCCTGCGCGGAGCGGCGGATGGCGCCGACTCGCACGTCATTGACGCGGTCGTCCTTGCTGCCGAATTCCATGGTTCCGGCCAGCCGGAGCATGCCGTCCAACGGAGTGACTGCGACTCGGGCGTCTTCGAGGGTCAGCGATGTGCGCAGCTTGATCGGGGCCGGTGAGTAATCGATGCTGTAGCCCTTGCCCGAATAGATCGGGATCTTCTGACCGAGTTCGGCCGCCATGGTCCCAGCTGGGACGCCCGCCGCGATGACGAGCGCGTCGGTGCTGATCACCTCGGCGTCTGCGGTGACAACGGCAGTCACAGCATCGCCGGAGCGGACGAAGCGTCCGACACTAGTGTTCTCTCGTACAACGACGCCAAGCTCGGAGAGTTTCGCGAGAAGGCCGGCGGTCAGGGAATCGGGTTCGATCTGCCGGTCGGCAGAGAAGAAGAGACCGTGGCGGATGCGGTCGCTCAGGGCCGGTTCGGCCTCGCGGACCTCGTCATCGTGAAGTCGCTGAGGTCGGTGGCCTGCGGCCTCGAACGCGGGCAGGCTGGCACAGTGCTCGTCGAAACGCTCCCGCGTCTCGAAGGCGAGCAGCACACCGCGGTCGTGCATTTCGAAGTCGATGCCTTGAATCTGGTACTCGTCGAAGAGGTCGTTCGCGTCCTCACCGAGGCGGAGGTGAAGATCGAGCCCGGCGTCGAAGTCACGCGCGTTGCAGTGCGTGGCCATCCGCAGCAGGAACTTGAGGTAGCCGGGCGCCAGCGACGGCCGGATCGACAGTGGGCTGTCGGGCTTGAGCATCCACCTGATCCCTTGGAGCAGGACTCCTGGTGCCGGAACAGGGCTGCTCTCGGCGATGGCGATCTTCGCGGCGTTTCCGTGGGAGGCGCCTGCACCGCAGCGTCCGGCTTCGATGACCGTGACCTCATGGCCGCGCAGAGCCAGCTCATAGGCGGTGGTCAGCCCGACCACGCCTCCTCCGACGACGACAGTCCTCATCCGGTTCCCTCCATTGGTGTCCTGGCTGTCATCCAGCCACACTGCCTACGTCATTATTGTATGACAATCTCTTGAAGAATACGCTACGCACAGTTCACAGCCGCGTCAATCCCTCTTACCTCTGTGAATGATGGGCATTATTCGGGTGACTCCCGTGCACCTCGGAAGACGACTGGCGGCCGGCGTCCGCCCGGCGGCGAAGAGCATGCGGTGGTGATCAACCTGAGCGCAGGAGGGTTTCCTCGGTGGAGTATGCGCGAGCTGGCGCCGAACCATTCGTCAGTAAGGAGATAAGGAACGGGAGGAAAAGGCCGCGGATCGCCGAGGCAGGAAACGGGCGATCGCGCAGTCAGGAGTCAGTCTTTGTCGGCGGCTCCGGAGACCAGGAGTGCGAGTTCCTGTGCACTGTCCATCGTGTGGACGTCGAGCGCGGTGCGGATGCGGTCGCGGTCGCCGCTGCGGATCGCGCGCATCAGTGCCGCATGGATGGCGTGGGCGCGCCCGGAATCTCGTCGGGTGAACTGATCATAGGCGAGGATGATCGTCATCTGAGCCTCGACTACCGGCCAGATGCGCATGAGCAGATAGTTGTCCGCGGCTTCCCAGATGCCGCGGTGGAAACGGACGTGAGCCTCATGGACGGCGAGTGGGTCGGCTTCACTGCTTTCGCTTTCGAAGCGCTTCCAGATCTCCTCGAGGCGAGCCATCCGCCGCCCCGTGCGATCATCGAGGATCTCGTCGATGGCTTCGGTGTCGAGGGCGACTCGGACGCGAGCGATCTCGAGCATCGATTCGACCTCGATGTTCGCCACACGCAGGCCCCGGTAGGCCTCTTGGATGAGGAAACCGTCGCGGGCCATCTGATTGAGCGCCTCGCGTGCAGTAGGACGGCTGACCTCGAGCGATGAGGTCAGATCGGCCTCGATGATCCTCTGACCGGGAGTGAGTTCCCCGAGAACGATGCGGCGTTTGATCTCGTCGATGACACGCTGCCGGCGCTCGGTGTTCGACGCAGGACGGCGCGACGGGGCGCGTTCTGTCGCGCCTCTCTCTGTCTCCAGCGGCTCCACTCTTCGACTGCTTTCTCGATAAGGCTGTTCCGGCTTCGGGCTGGTCTCGCCTCAGGAGAACGGCTCGACTCATCCGATCTGACTGTTCGTACACATTGTCTGACCGCCCGGTCTCAATTGTACTGAACCCGCGGTCGAAGGGACGGGAGCCGACGGATTCGCCCCGGCGCCGAGGCTGACAGCCTCAACGACGCCGAGGCGCTTCGCCGCCGTCAGAAGAGCCTGCAGATCGGGCGTGCAATGCCCTTTCGGCAGGAGACCGAACGACTCAGACCGTCAGGATCCGACCGGTGACGTTGCCTTCGACGGAGCGCACGAATGCGTTCGCCACGGCTTCGTCCGTCACCGGAGTCATGCCGGCGAAGGCGTCATGATAATGCGGTGAGTTCGCGAGGACGTTCGGGCTGACCGCGTTGATGCGGATGCCGCGCGGAAGCTCGGGCGCCGCAGACACGACGAATGATTCGACTGCACCGTTGGCCATGGCCGCGGCGGCTGCCGTCGGAATGGGCTCGCGGCTCAGCACTCCGGTGACGAAGGTGATCGACCCGCCGTCGCTGAGGTGGTCGAGACCCTGAGTGACGAACTCGATCTGACCGAGTGCCTTCGAGGTGAATGCCGCGCTGTAGTCATCTCGGGTGAGTTCGGTGACCGGCTTGAACGCCGCGGAACCGACGGCGACGACGATGGCGTCGACCGTGCCGACCGACCGCAGCAGGTTCGAGATCGATGAGGCATCCGATGTGTCGACTCCAGGGTCGGTCGACCTGGTGGCGCTGATGACCTCATGACCGCGCTTCTCGAATTCGTCGCGTGCCACGCCTCCGACGTGGCCGCCGGATCCCACCAACAGAATCTTCATCCTGACCTCCTTGCTCGTTTCGGACGGTTCATCAACCGGGCGGTCGATGCGATGCTTTGTCAGACATTGATCTATTGACTGACAATCCTGAGTGTAGGGGAAGCCTGGTAGTTCGACCACCCCTGTGCCCGGTCAGGGCGCACGCTGCCGACCGAGCGGCGGCCGCCGGAGGCTATTTCGCGATGAAGTGGAGGCGCTTATTCACGAACTCACCCATCCCGATCGGACCCATCTCACGACCGAAACCAGACCGCTTCACCCCACCGAACGGCAACTCAGCCGCCTCCGCCGCAATCGTGTTCACATGCGTCATCCCCACCTCGAGACGAGCAGCCACACGATCAGCACGCGCCTCATCAGTCGAGAACACAGACCCACCCAAACCAAGGGCACAATCATTGGCCAACTCGAGAGCTTCCTCGTCGCTGGAGACCTTGAAGACAGTCGCCACCGGTCCGAAGAGCTCCTCACCATACGACTCGGAATCCCGGGGCACATCAACCAACACAGTCGGCGAATAGTACGCAGCCGGGCCCTCGCCCAGCTCACCACCGACGAGCACCCGAGCCCCCTCAGCAACGGCTTTCTTCACCTGCGCATCAACGGTCTCCGCGGCGGCACAACTCGACAACGGCACATACTCACCCTCACCCAGATTCAGCGGATCCCCCGGAGCGAGTCCGGTCCCCAACTTCACGAGTTCGGCAACGAAGTCGTCA
Source organism: Brevibacterium sp. MGP-B1 (assembly GCF_057766545.1). Classification (NCBI taxonomy): domain Bacteria; kingdom Bacillati; phylum Actinomycetota; class Actinomycetes; order Micrococcales; family Brevibacteriaceae; genus Brevibacterium; species Brevibacterium sp. MGP-B1. The sequence goes on from NZ_CM173407.1 coordinate 2,846,086, forward strand.
TAGATGTCGTCCATAACGATGAGGCGTTTGTTCGAGTTGCACACCTGTCCGGCGTTATACGTCCGAAACTCCCACGCCTCACGCGCCACCGCCGCCACATCGTCGGCGTCGAGAACAACCATCGGATCGATCCCGCCGAGTTCGAGCACGGCCTTCTTCAGGTTCTGACCGGCCTGGGCACCGATGATCGCGCCCGCCCGCTCCGACCCGGTCAGGGACACACCCTGAACCCGAGGGTCAGCGATGAGCGCAGCGATCTGATCATGAGTGGCAAACAGGTGGGAGTATCCGCCGGCGGGGACCCCGGCGGCGTGGAAGATCTCCTCGATCAACAGTGCCGACCGTCCACAGATGTCGGCATGTTTGAGCATGATCGTATTGCCCAGCACCAGATTCGGGGCCGCGAACCGGGCCACTTGGTAGTAGGGGAAGTTCCACGGCATCACACCGAGCAGGGCACCGACCGGCAGGGATTCGATGCGTGCGGTACCGGGGATGGTCGACGGGATCTGATAATCCGTGACCAGACTGGGTCCGTGGACGCCGTAGTAGTCGATGATGTCGGCGGCGAACTCGACCTCGTCAACGGACTCGGCATACGACTTGCCCATCTCGACCGAGATCGTTCTGGCGAGTTCGTCCTTGCGTTCATGGAAGATCTCCGCCGCCCGACGCACAATCGACGCCCGCTCCTGAATGTCGGTGTCCTTCCACGTCAGGTACGTGGAGTGGGCGGCAGTCACTGTGGATTCGATCTCGGCATTCGTTGCCTCGGGGAAGGTCTCGACGATCTCGCCCGTGGCGGGATTCTGAACACGATAGTTCGACATTGAATTCGGCTCCTTCGGAAGTCATGGCGTTTGCCGACAACAGGAAAACGCTTCAGCTGATTCGGTGAGCACGACGGCACACCGTCCCAAATATTGTATGACAAAGCGAAACTTAAGGGAATCGGCTGCTCTTCTCCGCCGGCCGATCCCTCGGGCAGCCCGGCTGACTGCCGACGAGAGATCGGCGACGACGTCAGTCTTCGTAGCGGATTTCGACGCGACGGTTCTTCGCCCGGCCCTCGGGGTCGTCCTTGCCGTTCTTCTCGTTCGACTCGACGGGCTCGGACTCGCCTAAACCCTTTGCCGTCACGTCAAGGTCCGAGTCCTCCGAGGTGAGCACCTCGGCGACTGCCTTCGCGCGGTCTTCGGAGAGCTTCTTGTTGTAGTCGTCTTCGCCCTTGGAATCCGTATGCCCGCCGACCGTGATCTCGGAATCGGTCGGCAGATCCGTGACGAGCTCCTTGATCTTCTTCTTCGCCGTGTCGCTCAGTTCGGACGAGTCGAAGTCGAAGAGGATATCGGTGTCGAGCGTGACCACGGTATCGCCGCCACTGGCTTTGGTCGTTTCGACATCCTCGATGCCTTTGTCCAAATCATAGATTTCCGGTTCGAGTTCGACGATGCTGTTGTCGATCTGCGACTGGTCGGGACCGGTGAAGTCATCCGGCGTCGGGGCATTTCGGTTGGCGATGTCATGCGAAGTCACTGAGTCTGCGAACGCGAATGCGGATGGGCCCGCGACGACAATGCCGGCAGCCAGAATCACCGCTGCAGGACCGACGGCTGCCGGCTTCACGAGATCTTCACTCCGGTGGCGAGGTTCATACCGTCGACGACCGAGACTTCAACCTCGTCGACATCCGGCGGCGGGGCCGCGAAGACGGCGAAGGCATAGTGGGTCTGGCCGGGTTTGAACTTCGTCTGTTGGACATTCGTCTGCGCTCGCTGCGGGAACTTATCCAACACATTGTGCTTGCGCAGGTTCTGCGAGTCCACAAGGAACGTGCCCAGCTCCCACCAAGATAGCCGTAGAGATCGTCGCCGTCGTCATCCTCGTCGCTCTGATCAGAGTTCACGGTGAACGCGAACTGCGCCACGACAGTTTCGCCCTGACGTTTCAGAGGAAACAGCTCGACAGTCATCGTCGCTTTCTCGTCGCCGTCAACGGCGGCGGGAATCTCCTGGGAGGCGACAGGATCGGGGAGATCATTCGGGTCGAGGCCGGCCGCCTCGGCGGATCCGGATTCACCCTTCGAACCTGCGGCCTCACCTGACTCCTGCGCGGCACCTTGGGTTTCGGTGCCCTCGGCGTTCTGCTCCTCTGTGTCATCTCCGGACGAGCAGGCGGTCAGGGTCAGCGCCAGAGCGGCGGCGGCAGCGGACAGAGCTGTCCTGCGGATCAGGGGCATAGCGATGGGAGTTCTCCTCAGTACTCGCCGGAGCAGCATCTCTGCTGGTGAGCTCCGGTGACGCGGGGTCGGACGCGGATCAACTTACCCCGGACAGGTGAACTTTCACTACATCGAACGTAAGTCGAAACGAACAAAGGCGTCGGCACTCGCGGGCAAACGCGATTCTGTGGGAACGCCAAAACCCCTGCGCCCGAATTCTCATCGGATCGCAGGGGTTCTGCCTCACGCGGAGCCGGTGGGATTTGAACCCGATTGAACGCCCAGACCGGCAGGCGATCGGCGGAATCTCGGGGCTTGGCAACATCGGCGGGTGGTCTGGCTATTCCCAGATGTGCCCAAATTGTGCCCACGAAGTGCCCGCCACCATAGCTACACCCCCCTGTCAGACTCGAACTGATTCAGCGCCCCATATCAGCGGCTCGATCCGCTAGTTTTCGCGGATTCCTGGCACGTGGGGATTGTGTGGATTGGGCAGAATGTGGGCAAAGTGTGGGCACGGAATGGGCACACCCTCTCCCCCACCCACGTCTTTCTCAATAACGAAACAGCAACTAACCACGTAGTCGCGCGCTCGGGTATCACGGACGGGCCTAGGATCCGGGAAGGCGACACTTCACCGCACAGGAGAAACCATGGGACCAATAGCAGCACTCGTCATCTGGGCGCTCAGCCTTGTCATCCTCATCTTCGTCATCGGCGCCGGCGTGCGCGTCGGCATGCGATGGTCACGGATCGACGAACGCAAAGAGCAGGAGGCCCGCAATCAGCCTGCCTACCGAGACGGACAATCCGTCTTCAACTACAAGCCAAACAAGAAGTTCAAATAGGCACGAACACTAGACCGACTTCCCCTGCCACCACACGTCGTTCGGCATCAGCCATACACCGATCGTCTGCACGCGGCGGTCTTTGATCTCGACGAAGATCGCCCCGTCGAACCCCAGCCGAGTCGCCGTACCGTCGAGCCACACTTCACCGTCTCGTTCGAACACGACACGAGCACGTACCGGGACGGTCGGACGGCTCTGGAACGAACCGCGGGCACCGGCGTCATTGAGGACCTTCTGCCAGTACCGCCAGGTCGCGGTTCCATAGTCCTCAGTCATAGTTCGATTATGAAGCTAGTGCGTGACACAGGACGCTTCCGCCGCATGCGCAGACATAACGAAAGCATCACGGGGGTGTGGGATTTCCCGGTTCTCGACAACCACACGAATAGTCTTGATGACCATGCTCGACTCCTCGAAACTACATCCCCTCGCCCCACGCATCCGGCGTCAGTTTCCCCACAAAGGACTCCTCCCGGAAGGCCGCCACTATGCCTTGACGTGGGGCATCGCGTACGAATTCGGTGGAATGACAACAGTCGTTCTGGACAGAAGCTCAGCGTTTGCACGCCAAGACAATCGGCGAGTCGAGATCCTGACATTGAGCCCGGAAATGAAAACACAGGACCGGGACAAGGAACTCCACGCAGAGAAGCGAATTGACCGGCGGGTGAAGATCCGCAACCTGTGGAAAGACCTGACGAGCTGGCCGGATCGGAAGTTACGGCGAATGGTCGGCACGCTCGACGTCGAGGAAGGTGCGATCGACGACGCAATGCCTCGGACCGAGGACGATTGGTCTGAGTACCGTAAAACAGACGACGGAGTCCTTCTGCAAGCCGACCGCTACCACGACCGTGGCCACCTGCTCGTCATAGACAGACTAGACATGGGCAAGCGGGGGAAACGCAGCGGGCGACGGATCACACTGTTCGATCGGCAGCAGAATATTATCGGCCAGTGGCCGACCGCCCGAGCGTTCTATCATGCATGGCTTGACGTCGTCTTCGACGAGAAGCCCACCTACCTAATATCGGACTCTTCGTTCACCGGGGCGCTCATCCACGACTACCGTCGCGACAACGTCATCCTGTGCCAGGTGATGCACAACCCGTTCCTACAAGATCCACGAGACCATATCCACGGTGAACTGTCTCGGGGAAAGTCGGAATTCCTCAAACATCTCGATTCGTTTGACCTCGTGACCACACTGACCGAGCAGCAGCAGATCGACATGGCAAATGCTGGGCTTTCGGCGGGCCGATTGAGAACCGTCTCGAACCTCACCGCTGACCTGCACGGAGATCCGACAGCTCCCCGCGACCGGCACCGTGGTGCCATGATCGCTCGTCTCGCCGAGCAGAAGCGTGTCGAGGACGCAGTACGGGCAATCAGCACAGCCGTTTCCAGAGACCCGAGCATCCGTCTCGACGTGTACGGCGACGGAACCGACCGGACAATGCTTGAGAAGCTCATCGACGGTCTCGGAGTGAAACGCTCTGTGGTCCTCCACGGCCACACACCGGGAGCAAAGCAGGCCTTCCACACAGCCTCGTTCAGCCTCCTCACGAGCCGCTTCGAGGGTCAGGGCCTCGTGATCCTCGAAAGCATGTCTGCTGGGTGCATTCCGATCGCCTACGACATTGCCTACGGTCCGGGAGACATCATCGAGGATGGAGTCAACGGGTTCCTTGTCCCTCCTGGCGACACGGAGGCGTGTGCAGCTACGATCCTGCGCTTCGCGGACATGAGCGAAGGCGAGGTCGAGAAGATGCGGCGCGCTGCTATCGCTCGAGCCGCTGACTATTTTGAGCGGCCCATCGTCCAGAGGTGGGGTGAAGTCCTCGCCGAGAAAACCTTCGACCCGATCATTCAGCTGGACAATTCGCACGCGGGTATCTCCTCAGCGTCTGTCAGAGATGACTCGATAGTCATGGACATCAACGTGCATGGAATCGGGGACGCAACCCCCGACAGTCTGTTTGTCTCGTGGAGTTCCCGGGCCGGTGCCTACTTCGGCAGAGTCCACGCAACACTCGCTGGCCACAGAGCGCATGCGGCGATTCCCACCTCTCGTCTCGCAGCCATTCCGCCGGGCCTCGTCGATATTTCTATTGACTTGGTCCATGGACGCAGTTTCAACCGTGTGCGTCTCGCAAGCGACAATTCGGCAATCACGAATGAATCCGAATCGGTGAGCTTGTACACAACGGCTCATGGAAACCTCAGCGCACGCATCCTCGCTGCCTCAGGGAGCCCGTGCAAGGCCTAGAAACGACGAACGACCCCGGACTCACCATGAGGTGAGACCGGGGTCGAGCGTCCGGGGACGCATCTAGTCGGGGAACTAGGTGGGGTCGATGATACTCCGTTCAGTGCCGGGGCCGGTAGCCGTCCGGCGGTGGAGTGTCATCGATTTCGGCGGCGGCGAGCGCGTCGAGGGTTTCATCATCTGCCGGCCCTTCGGGATCAGCGTCGTCGTTCGCTTCCGAGACGATGATAGGTTCTGGGTCCTCTTCATCCGCGAGGCCCTCGGGTTCCGCGTCGTCTCCGTCTGCGACTTCCTCCTGCATGATGTCGTCGACGGGGATCACCTCGTCAGCGTCAGCCCCTGCCCAGTCTCCGAAGGTGAGTTCGGTGGGGGCTGCGCCTGCACCGATCTTGCGGAGGGCCTTCTCGACAGCGGGGATTGCCATGATGCGTGCGATCGCGCCGGCACCGGCGGCGAGGACGGTGGCCACGAGGAGCAGCTTGGTCCGTGCTTCGTCGGGGAGGAACGCGCCGAGGTCTTCGTCGATGATGTTGAGGATCTCGGGCAGGGCGAGGAACACGGGGTAGGCGAATAGTGCGACCTGCAGGACTGTGCGCAGTGCTGACCGCCAGGGGTGTTCGGTTTGGGTGGCGGAGGCGTTGTCGGTGGTGATGACCTTCATGGTGGGTGCCTTTCAGTCTGCGAGGACGTGGTGTTTGGTGTATTCGACGACACAGGTGTCGCCGGATACGTTCTTAACGACGACGTAGAGGCGGAGATCGCCTTTGTGCTTCGGGCTCATCCCGATCTTGTCGACCAACGGCACGGCAACGTGCACGTCCGCACCGCCGGCGCGGCCGTGCACTGTGACTCGGGGGTAGTTGTAGCGGGAGTAGGTTTTGCGAGCGGTCTTGACGTATTCGCCGAGGCGGAACCAGACCTCTGCGACTTGGCCTTCTCTCAGACCGGAGACGCGAAGGTGCTCGTCGACGAGGACGGTCTCTCCCTTCTTGACTGAGCAGAGGAACTTGTTGGCGTCCTTCTGCCGGGTCCGGAGTGTGATCTCCTTGCCCTTGGTGACCTTCTGGTTCTCGGTGCGGGAGTCAGCTGTTTTGAGTGCCATGCCAAACAGTCCTTTCGTTTCGGTGGGTTGGGGTGCGGTTCCGCCTTGTGCGAGTCGCACGATTTCGGGGATCTGGGAGATGCGTTTCTTGCCGGGGCAGACTTTCCCGGCGTACTTCGACCACTGGTAACGGGTGCCTCGTAGCGAGTTGGGGAGTTCGTTTCCTGGGACTCCCATGGCGTGATAGCCGATGCCGTGGTCGCGGACGGTCTTCATCTGCTGGATGGGGATGTCGTGGGTCTGACAGGCCCAGACGATGATCTTCACGATCGCGGCGATCTGCTTCGAGTTCCAGTACGGGACGTTGTCGCCGGCGGTGTTCCAGCGGCCGAACGAGCCGCCGTAGTCGGCGGTCTCGATGCTGATGACGTGGCCGGATCCGAGGTAGTTAGCGTCCGCGGTGTACTCGGTGTCGACCCACTGGTAGATCTCGCCGTGTTCGCCGACTCCGAAGTGGGATTCGGTGCCGACGGTTCCGTCCTTCTGGAACATGCTGTCGGTGCCTGCGAGGCTTCCGACCATGGTGTGCAGACACACGCCCTGGTAGGACTTCATCAGACCCTGTCGCGCTTGGTTTGCGAGGAGCCGATTCGTGGCTCCGGGCATCATGGCCATTACTGTCTCCTTGAATGAGGACAGCCCCGCGATTACGGGGCTGTGGTTGGTGCAGTCGTAGGTGCCGCCTGTTGAGCTCGACATGGGCCGGTGACTGTCACCGAGGTGCCGTCGGTGAACTCGAACAGCCAGTCACCGGAGCTGGTGCAGGTGACGTCCTGGATGCCTCGGCCTGCCTTGCCGTCGGCGCCGGGGCTTCCTGTGTCTCCCTTGTCGCCCTTGGGGCCGGGCGGGCCAGTGTCACCCTTTTCTCCCTTGCTGCCGGGATCACCCTTGCTCCCGGGCGCCCCGGCGGGGCCGGGCACTTTCGAGTCCTTGCCGGGCGCACCAGCCTGGCCTGCAGGGCCGGGCACAGTTGAGTCCTCACCCGGCTTGCCCTGCCCGCCGGGGATGCCGGCCGGTCCGGGAATGTTGGAGTCGTCCCCGTCCTGGCCGGGTTTGCCTGCAGGGCCGGGCACGGTGGAGTCTTGGCCAGGCTCGCCTTTCACCCCGCGAGGCCCGGGTGGACCCGCTGGACCAGGCAGGGACGGTTTTACGTCCTTCTTCACCTGGTTCGCTTTGGTGCAGATGTTGCGTCCGTTGACCTTCACCTCACCATTCGCGCATGCTTCGGCCACTTGGTCGGCGAGGGCGTTCGCGTTCTGTGATGCGTCTTCGGCTTCCTGCCGTGTCGAGTACTGCGCCCACATTGACCAGGCGGCGAAGAACACCAGCAGCAGGAGTCCGACCGCGATTGTCCACCGGGGCGGGAACTCTCGGTCGCGGCGGTTATCGTGTCTGTTCTTCACGGTGCACCGTCCTCTCGCCGTTGGACGTTTCGCAGCTGGTCTTCGAGAGCGATACGGCGAGCTCGCTCTTGGTCGCGTTCCGATTCAGCGGCGATACGTTTCGCTTTCTCATCGAGCAGCGCAGACCGTAGGTCCGCGTTGTCTCTCTGTTCGCGGTCGATGTCCTCGCGCAGTTCTGCGCGGCGTTCGGCGTTGAACTTGCGGTCGGAGAGGAAGAACCACGCTGCGACTGCGACGATGCCGCCGGGTCCGCCGTAGGTGGTGAGGAACGATGGGATATCCACACGTGGTTGCCCTCCTAGACGATGTTGCCGTTGGCGTCGACAGTGGAGTCGGTGGCGCCGTTGTAGATCGACTGATCACCCGTGATCTTGGGCCGGATGATGTTGTCGGCGACGCGCACCGCAGCGCACGAGCTCGTTACGTAGATCGCGGGTTTCGTGTTCGACGGGCGCATGTCGGTGATGACATTCGCGGATATTTGGACGCGTGTTGCACCGGAGACTGCAGTGATCGCTGATGACGCGTCGGTGCCGTTGGGGGCGAGTCCTTGCACGGAGTTGAGCGTGTTTCCCGTGATGATCGTGCCCGTACCTGCATCGATGACGATTCCGTGACTCGATGCTCCTTTGAGGTGGTTGCCCGTAAGGGTGATCCGGTCCCCACTTACACTGGAAATCATCATGAGGCAGGATGTGGCCACACAGTCGCGGACGGTCGCATCCGTGTACGCGAGGAGCTTCACTGCGGGGCCACGGCACTGGTCGAACGTGCATCCGTCGATGAGGACTCCGGTGTGCCGTTTCCCCGCCAACTGTGTATGCGACCCGATCGCGGACCCGATGCCGATGTCGGCCGGGTTGTCGGATCGTCCGAACACGCATGACCGGATCGTGATGTCACGGCAGGGTGTACCGTCGTCGGCACCGATGATCGTCGACCCCGGATAAGCCATGTCAAGTTGGATCGCTTCGTTGCCGGCGGTGCCCGTCGCATCAATGTAGCCGCGGAAAATGCAGTCGGTGATGAGTGCGTGTTGCGTGGAATTGAGCTCGATGTGGTGGGATTGGGCGACATCGCGGAATTCAGCGCGTTCCACGACGACGTTCGATGAGTGCGCGAGATGCATGATGGAGGCTTTCGACGGGAACTCGGCCCCGTTGCCGTCCCAGATGCCTCCGGTGATGCGAATGTTCCCTGCGCCGTTGTAGCCGGTGGAGGTGTCGATGCCTTGGATTCCGTTGGCCAGCAGGTAGTCGTCGGATGAGCGGATGATGTGGGCGCCGGGTTCGGCTTCTAGCCAGGTTCCGGCGCGCAGCAGCAGTTTCCCAACCCCGATCCGGTAGGTGCCTTTGGGGATGATGACGTGCGCACCGTAGGGGTTGGAGTCGATCGCGGCCTGGAATGCTTCACGATCATCTTTGATGCCGTCCCCTACTGCCCCGAACGCGGTGACGTCGGTGCGGATCTTCGTCGCCGTGTTGAACGCATGGTCCGCGGACTGTTTGGCCTCAGTGGAGGCCGCCAGTGCGTCCCCTGACTGGGTGATCGCGGTCTGTGACCGGGCGACTGCTTCTGCCACGATGACCGAGAGCCGATCGGAAGTGACCATCCACCGGTCGCCGTATCCCCTATCGAGGTAGAGGACCGTGTATTGGTCGGAGGCTTGGAACCGGATCCGCCCTTGATCGGGACCGCTGCTCGGATTGGATTCGACGACACCGGGCAGGGGCTGGCCCCCACTGTCGCGGAGGTCGGTGATCCTGGTTCCGCCGATCTGCTGGGACCACACTTGCAGGGTGATGCCGCCGACAATGTTGCCTTGGTCATCAGTGGTGACGTCAGCGGGGGAACTGCCGAAGAAGATGTAGGCCATGTGTCACTCCTGGATGAATGAGAACGCGAGTCGTACGTAGTGTCCGTTGGCCACGGTGGCCTGGCTGTGGAGGTCGGTGAACATGATCGCCCCGTGGTAGTAGAGGTCTGCTGTGCCGGCGGTGAGGTACGCACGAGCAATTCCCGGGATGCTGAAGTCAGTCTGTTGCGGTCGGAATTGTGGTGGGACGTCGAGGATCTTCACGTCCGCGATGTTCCCGCCCGCAGAGGCAGTGATGTCGTCGCCGGTGCGGGTGACTTGGGCACGGATGTCGATGACACCGTTGCGGTTGATGCCGCCGATACGGTCGATCGTCCACCCGGATGCCGCCACGAATCCTTGCGTCACCCACCCTGTGGATCCGTACACCTGCTCCCATTCGGTGGGGCCGGGTCCGGTTTTCATCCAGATCTTCTTCGACGGTCCCGCCACGCACAGGGATGAAGCTGGGGCGTCCGCGTATTTCGAATCACGGTCAGCTTCGTCGATGGCGGGCAGGATGAGTTTCGGGTCCATGTTCATGACGAGGGCCATCATGTCCGCGGCCGCTGCTGGTGCGTCGGATCCGGACGGGTACGGGATTTTCGAGAGCGGGGTGTTGGGCATGGTGGGCTCCTCGGTGGGTATGAGAAGAGCGCCCACACGGTGGACGCTCGAGTGATTGGGTGTGTGGGGTTAAGTGCTGATCAGCGGAACGTGATTTTCAGTTGGCCGCACCCTGCGGTGGCGATGAGGTACGTGGAGTTCGCCACCCCAGCACTGATGCCGACACCTTTCGAGGCACCTGATGCGAGGCGGGCCGCCTGGGAGGCGGGGATCGTCATCCACTTCGACGCCCCGAAACCGAGCCCGGCACCATCCCACCTGTTCGTCAGGGTCGGTGTGGTCTTCGGTGCGGAAGTTTCGTCGTGCAAACCGAGCTTCGGTTTCACCTTCTTCGACGTGCCGTGATACTTCGAGGTGCGGGCCACACGGATCTGCATGGTGTCCACAGTTTTCCCGGCGCAGGCGTCGGCGATGCGGTTGCCGAACGTCCAGATCGCCGCCCACGGTTTCGGGTAGTCCGGGGACGCCCCCTGGGCGAATCGTTGCGAGTCCTTCCGACCCGACCGGTACCCTTGCCGACCTGATGGGTCGAGGGTGACGGGTTTCGGTTTCGACTTCCGCGGCGGGTCACCCGGACCCGGTGCGGGGCCTTCCCCGATGAGTCCGTAGATCGCGCCGTCTTTCATGAAGATCGAGTTCACTTGCACGAAATCACCGGCAGGGAGTCCGTCGCCGAAGGACACGTCAACGGTTTCTGGCTGTTCGGGTTCGACGGGTCCCCCGATTTTGTCCATGACCCGCCACCCTGCTGCATGGTTGAGGACGAGCACCACGTCCCCCTCAGCTCGAGGGTTGTAGGAGACGTTCGCGGGAACATCGTTGATGATCGCCTCACCCCACTGCAGGTTGACTGTGCCCGATTCCTGCACACTGTCGACCTGCATGATTTGGAAGGGACTCATTTGTCGTTCGACTTCGGCGCGGATGAGGGCGGCGAGGTCGTTCTCTGCGTTAGTCAAAGGTGCCTTCTCCGTAGTCGTCTTCGTCGGCTTCCAACGTGATCCGGCCGCCCGCGGGCGAGGTGGTGGCCCTGGTTTGCAGGGCCATGGTGCCGCCGGTCAGTGGGTAGGTGATGGAGTCGATGATGTGGTTTTCGTCGTGCCCGTCGGGCATGGTCACGGTGATCACGTCGTCAGGTTCCAAGGCGTAATTGAGCAGGGTGGACACGGACACTTTCTGGGCTAGGCCGAGGCGGGGTGCCAGGAGTGCGAGTGCTGCTGATTGGCATTGCGCGAACGTGGTCAACAGTTTCGACGTGTAGAACAATGGCACTGCACCGAATGGCCCCTTGAAGTAGGTGGGGCTGACTGGGTCGTCGTCGGATGCGATCGCGGGACCGACTGGGGGTTGCCCGTTCTCGGTAGCTCCGGAGGCAACGATCTGGTTGTACACGCCCTCCCGCGACAGTGTCTGCTGTGGTTCGACCAGGGCACCTCCGGGGCCGGCCTGGAGCGCCCAGACTGGTGTGTCTTCGAGGGTGGGGACGGGGGCTGCGACGAAGGATCCGCGGGAGTCGCAGAACACCCGACCACCGAGGGACTTGGCAATGGACGGGTCGCGGGAGCGTCCGTCGATGAGGCCCCACCGGTCTTTTTCCTCGACGAGTTGCGGGACGAGGGAGTCACCGAGTCGCCAGGAGATGCCGATTTCGGGTAGGACTTCCTTGATGAGTTTGCGCACCCAGTATTCGCCGGGGCCGATGTCGAGGGAACGGGGTGTGTGGAACCGTTCGTCCTGCACCTGAGCCTCGAGTGACAGTCCGTCCACCTGTGCGCGTCCGGGCCGGAGTCCTGCCTGGGAGACTTCTTCGACTCGGTACACACCAAGTGGCACGGTCTCGACGGTGTGGCGGTCGTAGTGCATACGCATGAACACGCGGATCCGGGCACCGTATGGGGATAGTCCCCGACGGCCTATGTCTGCTCCGGAGATGATGAGGCCACGGGCGGTCCAGCGGACTTGTGAGGTGGAGGCGGCGGTGATGGACCCGTCGTGCAGGGTCAGGTCGTGCCAGGTGTTTCCGCGATCAGGTGACCATTGCACGACGGGTTCATACCGTGCCAGCGAGAGCGCTTCGAGCCATCGTTGGGAGACAGGGAACATGGGTGCCTCCTTATGGTTCGAGCAGCTGATTGTACGAATCGACGGTGGCCGCCAGCTGGTCGTAGGTGGTCCAGTCGCGGGCCACCGTGTCGTACGACAAGCCCGGGATACGCAACGGCGAATCGGTGGTGTCGGGGCGGTCGATCTGGATGACGTCCCACTGGTATCGCCGCCATGGCCATCCGTCCCAGTGGACGTGTTCGAGGTCGAGTTTCCCGCGGATGAAGTAGAAGTCCGGCAGACCTGCACAGGCCGGGAATTGCGCGAGGACTGGGCCTTCGTCCAACAGGGCCTTGAGTTGTTCTTCGACGTCCTTCTCTCGCACGAGGGACCTGAGTTGGGTGGTGAACCCTTCGAGCACATCCCAGGTTGCGGCGGGGCGGGGTGCCCCTGCAATGCTGGTGGTGTCGACTCGGCCGTCGTAGGACAGGTCTGGTGGTTCGACTTTCAGCAGCATGGCTTTGTCGGGGTCGGTGACGGGTTTCAACCATGCCCATCCGTCGGTGAGTGCGGGGATGACTGCGCCGACGTATTCGGAGGGTGTGCCTTCGGTGCCGTCGAAGCGGATGGGGACGGCTCGCCAGAGTGTGCCGCCGCCGAGTGTGGCTTCGTGGTCGTAGGCGTGCGCGTACCCGCCTGGCGCCCAGGCTGGGTTGCCAGAGCGGACAACGGTGCTGTCCTGCCGTTCGAAACGCACCTTCGCCACCGTCGAGCCGTGTCCGGGGACGAACGGTTTCGCCGGGGTGTACTCCTCGGATGATCCGTCGCTGGCATAGCGATAGCGCTTCTTTCCAGAAGCACCCGTAGATCCGTCGAAGTAGGTGGCAATAGCGGCGAGCGCTTCGGCTTCCGAGTTGGCGACCACGGCCATCGCCTGAGTCATCCACCATTTACGCCCAGAGGCCGCAGTCCCTCGGAACGAAAACCTTGGAGTGATGAGCGTAGCGCCTTCCCAGACTGGAAAGGCGCCATAGACCCTCTCTCCGGCCGAGGAAGCGACACCTCCCACGGTGTTGTATTTGTAGCCCTGCCCGGGGACACTCCACCGGAACTGAAACAGGCTATCGCTGTTGTCGTTAGAGGCGACAAGGGCGGCGAATGCCACCCACTGCCCAGGTTCGACCGCGAATGCTGGTGCGTCGATGTCCCCGTTGCCAGTCGATGCGGCTGGTGTGACTTCCAGCATCGGTCCCTGGTAACCGTTCCAGCGAGTTCCATCGGCCTGCACAGAGTTCAGTGTGTGCGTTGTCGGTGCGCGAACCCATGGGACGATTCCATCAGCGAATGACGGGTTGGAGATCATATTCCGTCGTAGTACCTTCTCCGGTTGTGCTGGGGTGTCTGGGACTGAATCATCGAAGTCAGCCCGCAGAAGCACCCCAGCATGCGCCGGATCCACAATCGCCGTCAGCCGCCCATCAGGAGACACCACCGGGTCAACCTCCGGCGGCCAAGAGAACCCCGGATCAACAACAATCGGCATCAGTGAGCCCTCCCAGCACCAACAGCAATGCCGCTGACGGTCGTAGAAATATGTGCTTGCATCTGTTTCCCATCCACCACCAACGACACCGGCACACCATCCAGAGCCGAGGCGAGCGCCTCGGGTGAGATCTCGGTTGCTTGGGTGATGAGCTTGGCTGAGGCTTCGTCGAGGGCGATGGAGCGTTGCTGTTTTGGGCGGAGCAGCTGGTTTTCGATGGAGACGGATTGCTGGTGTGGGATGACCTGCTCGCCGCCGCCGAAGTCGACGTACTCCCAGCCGGCCTCGCCGACCTTGTGCACGCCCTTTCGTGCCGACTTCGTGCCGTTGGCGTATCCGCCTCGGCGGTCGTATGCCTTGGCCAGTGATCCGTACCGTGCGAGGGCGTAGGACATTGAGGCGACGATGTTGGACATCGGGTCCCAGATGTCTTTGTTGTAGGGTGCGCGGGCGTAGGCGCGGAACGTGGGTGGGATGACCTGCATGAGGCCTCGTGAGGCCATGCCGGCGCGGGCGTTGGAGTCCCAGTTGTTGATTGCTCGCGGGTTGCCGCCGGACTCTTGGTTCATGCGGCGCAGGGTGCGGTTGACGTTGGAGAGCGGCTGGTTCATGAAGTTCAGCGCCGAGATGACCGTCGGCCGCCACCGCTCCACGCCGGCACCACCGGTGTCGCCGTCACCTTCGGCGAAGGTCTTCGCGTACTCCTTGGCCTGCTTGACGGACCCGGCGACGACCTTCTCCATGACACCGACACCGAGCTGCCCGGTGAGGGTGTTCCCGTCGAGCTTCTCGGAGTACTTCGCGATGAGTTCCTTGCCCTTGCGGCGTGCGGCCTTCTCGAGTTCCTTCGCGATGTCGCCGGAGTAGGAGATGTCGCCGAGGATGCCCTCGTCCATGGCCCCGCCGCCGACGGCCTTGCCGCGGTTGTCGGCGTGGAGGTGATCAAAGTGTCCGGCTGCTTTCCACAGGACGAACGCCCAGGGGAATGCCGCCTTGAACGCAGCCACGTTCGCGTCGAAGAACCGAGTCTCGATAGCGTTCTGGCCGCCGGGACCGTAGTTCACATCGATCGCGTCGCCGTTGTAGTGATGCGAGTTCGGAGAGTGAGTGCCGACTCGGCCCCAGTGCGGGTGTTCTCCGACTCGGGCGCCGCGCGCCTCCCACCACTTGCCGGCGGAGATGATGCCACCGCCGGCGTAGCCTTCGTCGCGGAACCGGTGCAATGGTTCACCGCGCAGCGCGGCCGCGTTGACCTTGTGGAGGCGTTCGCGCTCGTAGGGGTCGCGCATGGCTTCGGAGACGTACACGCCTTCGCCGGAGCGCATCGGGGTGAGCTGGTCGTCACCGGCAGAGTACGGGGTGAAGCCGGGGAGGATGCCGCCTCGAGCGAAACCGCCCTTGGGCTTCTTGACGCCGGTGAGCTTCACACCGACGGAGCCGAAGGACTTGTTGATCTCCTTCGCGAACGAGTTCAGCACATCGGCAGTGCTGTCGAGGGAGTTGCCGACGTCGCCGGGAACCTTCTCCATCGTCTTGTCGATGCCGGAACGCAGCCCGGAGAAGTTGGCTTTGCCGCCCTTCTCAATGGCACCGAACCCGGTGTCCGTGGTCTTGCCGAGGGTGGACAGCCGCGACGAGGCGTCCTTGTCCATGTTGCCCATCGTCTTATCGACCGACGTGCGCATGTCACCGACAGTCTTGCCCGTGTTCGTCTTAATCGACGACCACTCCGAAGACTGGGTGTCCTTCATCGACTTCAGATTCTTCGACTGATCGGCGGCCATGGTCTCGAGGTTCTTCACCTGGTTCGAAACCATCCCCGACAAAGCGGTCGACTGAGTGGTGCCCATCGTCGACATCTGAGTCGCAAGATCCAGACCCATAGCCGTGAGACCAGTGGTCATGGTGTCCTGCATGCCGGTCATCGCGGCCAGAGTGCCCTCCTGGCGGGCCAGCAGAGACGCATCCGTGTCCGCAGTCATCTGCAGATACGCGGCCTGCGTGAGAGCCTGCATCGACGTGAGCGCTTCCTCAGTCGTCGCGAGCGTGTCATCCCACGAACCACCAGCAACACCCATGTCACCGGCACTCATGTCGAACGACCCCGACGAGGCGAGCGCCGAGGTGTCGTCGAGTGTGGTGAAGTCGGTGGCGGAGCTGGTAGCCGGTTCGGTGCTGTACTCGGCGTTGAGGGGTCCGAACGCGGTGACGGGTGGGACTGCGGCGAGGCCGAGCTTCGCGGCGGTGTCCTGGATGCGGGTGATGCCGTCGAGGAGGCTGTTGTCGAGTCCGTCGACGGTGTCGATGCCGCGGGCGTACATGACGGTGGAGGGTGAGTGGATGCCGAGCGCCTTCTTGAGCGCGTTCTCCATGCCCTTGGCGATCTTCGTGATCGTCTTCTCGACAGCTTTCTGCTGGGATTCGAGTCCCTTCACCAGTCCGGCTGCGGCGTTGACTCCACCTGAGTAGAAGCCTTCAGTGACGTAGGCGCCTGCCTGGTCGGAGTACTTCGCGATGTCCTTATACGAGGCGTTGAGGGACTTCACGTCCCCACTGCCGCCGGCGAGGAGTTCCTGCGCCAGGGCCAGGCCTTCGTCGATGGATCCGGCCTGTGCGACTTCCTGCAGGATCGCACCCGAGTAGCCCTTCTTCGCGAGCTGCTTGAGCTTCTGGGCGAAGTCCTTGACCTTCGCCGCCGCAGTCGACGCCGAGGTACGGATGTGGCCGATGCCCGAGGTCTGCTGGAAGTTGCCGTCACCAGTGGAGACCAGCGACGAGCCTGACTCGAGTTCGAACGCTTTGTTCTGGATCGACGACGACACCGAGGACTGGATCTGCTTGAGCTCGTCGAGCTTGTCCTGTGCCTTCTCCGTCTTCTTCTCGAGCCGGTCCAGGGTGCCGTACAGCGACTTGAGGGACTTCTCGTACTGGCGAGCCTGGATGCCGGCAGTGCGGCGAGCGCCGCGGGAGAGGTCTGTGTTGTCGGCGAGGCCCTGCAGACGGTCGACTACGCCGTACGAGCTCGACAGGCCGCCCTTGACCTGTTCGATGACGTCACCACGGCGGACGTCGGTGCGCAGGTCGGTGCGGAGTTCTCCGACGCGGGCGCGGCGTTCCCGTTCTTCCTTCGCGCGTTGCTTCGCGGCCTTGGCTGCTTCCTCTGCGGCCTTCGCTTCGGCCTTGACGGCTTTGAGGTTCTTCTTCGCTGAGGCGAGTGCATCTTCTGCGACTCGGACTCGTTTCGAGGCGGAGGCTTTCGCGGACTTCGATTGTGCGTCCTGCTTGGCGCGGCGTGCGTTGCGGAGGTCGTCGGAGGCGAGGTCGACGCTGCGCTGGGCGGAGGGGATGCCGCCCTTGGCCATGCCGATTGCGAGGTTCGGCATGCGGCGGAGTGCTTCGAAGAGGATCTTCTTCGACCGTGCAGACCCGTCGAGTGGGATCCATGCTTCGTCGACGTCGTTGCGGTCGCCGGCGAATCGGATCTGTCCGGGTTTGACCATCTCGGCGACGTCCATGACTCCGCCGGCGGCCATGCCTTTGACGTCGATGCCGCCGTGGTAGCGGCCCATGGGGTTTCGGGAGTTATTGCCCTTGCTGTCGGTCTTTCCGCTCGAGGACTGCTTGGGGACCTTGGGGTCGAAGACCTTCTTGATGTTCTGGATCACCGTCATGGTGACGGTCGAGTGCTCCCGGAACCACTTCACGAACCCGTTGACGTCGTCCTTGGCCGGGTCTGTGTCGGCGTGGACAGACACGTTCGCCTTGTCGCCGTCGAGGTCCCGGACGGCCTTCTTCGTCTTATTCGTCTTCTTCGTCGCGGAGTCCGCGTTGGTCTTGACGTCAGTCTTCGCGTCTTCGGGAACGTTGAGGATCGAATCGGCGTAGAGCTCGGCTTCGTCCTTGCCCATTCCGAAGTTGCGGGCGGAACGGATGACAGCAGGGCGGAGCTTGTCGTCGATCTTCTTCTGGGCTTCTTCCGCCGACCCCGAGGACTCGACAATCTGGGCAGCCCAATCCCTGGCCGACGAAGTGAGACCATCCAGGGCGGCCTCGTTGTCGCGGCCCTTCTGAGTGGTGATGTCGAGGGTCTTGCCGTTCTTCTTCAACGCCTCATCTGCGTCGTCGAGAGCCTGCTCGAACTCACGTGCTGCCGATCGTTCGTCGAGGACGGTGGAGCCGAAGTTGCGGATCTCGTCAGCGAGGTCCTTGATCTTGTCCTCAGTGGTCTTCGCTTCCACGCCGAGGCCCTTGAGCTTCTCGGCCTGCTCGTCCGTAGTCGCACCGGCCTCGAGCATTTCAGGGGTGATCTCCCCCGTGGCGATTTTGAGCAGCGTCGCCTCGTCCGTGGCCAGGCCTGCAGCGGACGCAATGTTCGTCAGGTGGTCCTTGTACTGCGGGAACTGGTCGAACGTGTCCGCGAACTCGGTACCGGCGGCGTGGGCTTCCTCAGCGATCGCACGGAACCCGTCCTGCGCCGAATCGAGGGCACCACCGCTGGACAGGCCGACGAGAGCCTGGTCGGCGTTCTCGATGTTCTGGGCGATGATGTCGAACTGGGACCCGTCGTAGAAGTCCATCGTCTTGTTGAACCCGAACCACTTCGAGTTCGCTTCGCTGATCGCGTCACCCCACCCAGTGACGTTGTTGCCCCACTGGTCGAACTTCGCGAACCCTTCATTGGCGCCCTGCCAGATCGAAGGGTCGAGGATCGTGTCTTTGAGGTCTTTCCGGGTGCTGTTCTGCAGCTCAACGATCGCGGCCGTCATCTTCTCCGACGACGTGGCCGCCTTGTCCGCGTCATCAACGAACATGTTCAGCAC
The DNA here is from genome assembly GCF_057766545.1 of Brevibacterium sp. MGP-B1. Taxonomy (NCBI): domain Bacteria; kingdom Bacillati; phylum Actinomycetota; class Actinomycetes; order Micrococcales; family Brevibacteriaceae; genus Brevibacterium; species Brevibacterium sp. MGP-B1. Next base: position 2,864,820 of record NZ_CM173407.1, read on the forward strand.
AGTCGCGGTGCCACCGATCACGGCGACCGCGATACCGCCAGCCTTCGCAATGTCCTTGAGACCACCAGACAGGCGAGGATGTTCCTTGTTGAGCGTCTTGAACCCATCAATGACGTCGAACACGCGCGGGGCGAGGGTGAGGAACCCGCCCGCGGCGAGCGCGGCGGTGCCGCCCATGATGCCGAGGCCGGCGCCGAGTTCGCGGACGGGTTGCGGGAGGTCTCCGACCCAGCGGGCGAAGCCTGCGACACCGTCGGCGGCGTCTGCGACCTTGGGGAGGAATTCGTCGCCGAACGTGATCGCTGCGTCCTTGACTGCGTTGCCGGCGATGCGGACGCGGGACTCTGCTGTGTCGTAGCGTTTGTTCGCTTCCTCCATGAGGGCGATACCGCGGGAGTATTCCTCGTTGCCGGTGGCGAGCGCGTCTTTGAGGACGTCGGATGCTCCGGAGAGGCGGAGGAGTGCGTCGGATTCGCGGATGCCGGTGATGCCGAGGTCGGAGAGGGTCTTATTGACGTTCTCGCCGGAGGACTGGGCTTTGCCGAGGCCGGCAACGAACTCGGTGAGAGCTCCTGCTGCGTCGTCGCGCCAGGCGGTGGAGAACTCCTGGGAGGACATGCCGGCGGTGCGTGCGAATTCGTCGACGGACTTGCTGCCGTCGGCGACGGAGTTGCCGATCTTCTTCATCACCATGGAGATCGCGGTACCGCCGGCCTCGGCGTCGATGCCGACAGATGAGAGGGCGGTGGCGAGGCCGAGGACGTCGCCTTCGGTCATTCCTGCCTGTCGGCCTGCGCCGGCGATGCGCATGCCCATTTCCACGATTTCGCGTTCCGTGGTGGCGAAGTTGTTGCCGAGACCGACGACGGAGGCGCCGAGGCGGCCGATGTCCTTCTGGTTGGTTCCCATGATGTTCGAGAACCGGGCGAGGGAGGTGGCTGCCTCTTCTGCGGAGAGGTTCGTCGACTCGCCCATGTTGATCATGGTCTTCGTGAACGCGAGAACGTTGCCGGTCTTGATGCCCAACTGGCCGGCGGCCTCTGCGACGGCGGCGAGCTCCGTAGTGGAGGCGGGGAGTTCGTTTCGGGCGAGGCTACGCAAACCGCTTTCCAGCGCCGACATCTGCCGCTGTGTGCCGTCGACGGTCTTCGTGACACCCGCCCAGTCGGACTCCCACGTCATGGCGGCCTTGCCAGCCATACCAAAGCCGACGGACACGGCGGTGCCGAACCCGAGAGCGGCAGCACCGAGAGCTGACCATGCCTGAGGATGTGCCTTGGCTGAGGCTTCCAGCTTCGCGAGACCCACTCGCGCCTTGGAGACGCCATTGCGTTCGAGGTCCTGCATGGCACGCTGTGCCTGGCGGGACCCGGTGACGATTCCGTTGGAATCGAGAGTGAGTTTCCACGCTACGGAACGATCAGCCAAGGGGCACCTCCTCAGTGGTTGCGACGGTCAGGGTTTGATGGATGCGGACCACACGAGCGCTTCCGGATGCTCGTACTCGTTGTCCTTCTGGAACTGCTTGAGCGCGGTCGTGGCATGACACCTCGACGGTGGGTTCGCGACGAACCGGTTCGCGTTCTCCGCTGCTTGGCAGATCTCCTTCGGATACCCGCAGATCGGGCAGATACCCGCCCGGTACTCGGCGAGGGAGAGCATCCAGTTACGTTGCGCTTCGTCCCACTCGGGTTCGGCCTGGGACGAGAGAAGCCGACCATCGTCGTCGTAGACATAGGTGATGGTCGGCTCCCAGCCGTTGAAGCGTTTGACGCTGACGCCGAGGCGTTCAGCAGCTTCGACCTCGGCTCTTAGCTCCGGCTCACGGCGGAGGCGCTCTGTGAAAAAGGGACCGACGTGGCCCTCTGATTCAGGTTGAGCACCGCGGTGGAGAAGTCCGCGTACTGGGCGTCCGTGATCTCAGCGGACTCGGCTTCCCAGTCATCGCCGGTGAAGTCGATCTTCTCCTTCGAGTTCTTCCACCAAGCGGCGACGATCGACCTCGGGATGACCTCTTCACCGAACGTGTCCGTGTTGAAGCCGAGCGCCGCATCGACGTCGTTGTCCTCACGAGGCGGGTGCTTCGCAGTAATCTCGGCGTACTCAGTGCGTTTGAGGGCCTGCAGCTTGATGCAGACGGTGGAGTCTTCCATCTGCTTCTCGATGTCCTGCACCTTCTTCGCGGCGGCGCGGATCTCCTTCGAGTACGGGTTGTTCATCCGGTCAGCCGCAGACTGAGTGCGATTGAGGTGGGCGAGCTCGTCACTGGCAGCCTGGTGCTCAGCGAGCAGACCGAGGTTGGTGACGAGTTCGACGACGGACGTGGGGCGAGTGGTACCAAACTTCGACATGATTCTCTTCTCCTGTTTTCTCCTGTGATGGGTGGGGTGGGGCCTGGCCCCGCGTGGACAGGAGAATGAGCCACGCGGAGCCAGGGGTCGGGGATGCGTCAGGCAGCCAGAGCCACGTCGGTCTGCACGTCCGCGAAGATGAACTGCGGAATCGTGGACCGGGTGACCGAGTTCGCCTCAGGTGCCAGCACCTGCTTCTCACCAGCAGTGGCCGGGTAGATGGACACCTTCTGATCGGCGGCGAACGGTTCCTCGTAGGCGACGCCGATGCGCTCGACGAAGTAGCCGGAGGCTCCCTCGACGATCGTTTCGACAGCCTCGTTGGAGTCCGCGGCGTTCTCCGAGTTGGTGTTGTCGATGACGGTGATCGACAGGCCCGGAGTCTTCCGGCCGGGGCGACCGAACTCCTGGCGGGAGCACAGACGCGGATCCGGGATCGTCGCCTGCTCCTTCGTGGGGTTCCAGCCGTCACCAGTCAGGTAGCAGCTGATGTCGAGTGCACCAGCGGCTTCGAGCTCAGCAACGGTCGGAGCCTTCGTGTCCGCGATAGCCGGGACCCAGACGACCTTGAAGTTGCCGTCTGCCGGCGTCGATGGAATTTCAGCCATGACATGGCCTCACTTTCTTGAGTTGGCCCGAGCCGGCATCGACTCAGGGATTGCATGGGCCTCAGCGGTTGCCTTGGCCGGGGCGTCTTCCACCTCGGTGGTTTCAGACGGACCCTGCTCGACGGCGGGCGCCGGCCGGGCAGGGACGTGATGTTTCGGCGGTCGCGGATTGCGAGCGCGCGGGTAACGGTCGGAGTTGACCAAGGTGAAGGTCTTCCCGATCCGGGGATCGGTCTCTGGCACGTCGAACTGGTGGCCAGTCGATTTGTCCTTCACGCGGACGAAATAGGGCATGAGCGCCTCCGGGTATGCGAAAGGCCCCACCGATCGGTGAGGCCTTGTGGGTGTGGTCGGAATCAGGCCCTGGCGGCCGTGAGATCCCACTCGACAACGGTGTAGACCGGGTGTCGGTTCGCCGAAGTCAGAGTGATCGAGTCGTCCTCGACGATGTCGCGGACGTTGAGGCGACGCAGCGGCGACACCGACCACCCGTCCGCGATCGGGCGAGCGCCTTCGAGGAGCGGGTCGAGTTTGTCGGCGACGATGCGCACCGAGGTGAACGTGATGCCAGCGATGGTGACGCTGATGCGGACGCGTTGGGCGTGGCGGGTGCCACCGAGGGAACGTGAGAGGGTGTTCGGGATTTGAATGCGTGCGACTGTCCAGGGAAGCGCGTCCTCGACGTACTGGCCGTTCTCATTCGGCTTCACAGCCTCGAACAGTGTTCCGGTGGGGAACAGCTGCTCGATTGCGTCAGAGAGGGCGAGGATGCTGCTCACAGTGCGTCTCCGAGCTTCTTCAAGTGCTCGTCGATGACGGTGAGTTCACGTTCGACTGGTTCGTCGAAGTCGAGAGATCCGCCGCCACCGTTCGCGCCGCCGAAGTAGGCGATGTTCGCGATCGGTCCTGGCTTGTTTGGGCGGCCGGGTCGACCGCCGGCGTAGGCGCGTTCCTTGTCGGGTCCGATCTCGATCTCGGTGGTGTCGCGGCGCCGGATCGTTTCGTAGCTGATCGACTTGGCGACCTGGCCGAAGTGCTTTGATTTTCTAGCTTCGGTCTGCAGATTCTTCTTGATCTCGACAGCGCCTTTGACCAGCACGGCTGACGCTTGCGAACGCACATCGGTGTCGAACTTGCTGATCGCGTCGAGGAGCTTCTGTGTTTCTGAGGTGTCCAACGGCATGGTGTTCCTCCTCAGTCAGCGATGTAGTCGACGAACACGCGGTAAGCAGTGGCGAACGTCTTGAACGGTGCCTCCTGCGTGATGCGGAATTTCCGACCCACGAGCAGCGGGTCCAGGCGGGAGCCGGTGATCTCGACAAAGTCGCCCACGTTGATCCGGTACGCACCGACGGGCAGGTGAACAGACATGCGCTGGACCGTCAGAGCAGTCCCGGCAGTGTTCTTCTCCTGCTCGTATCCTTCGTAGGACTGCAGCTTGCACCGCCCGGTGTAGACCTCGACGTATGCCGGCACCACCTTCCCGGTCTCCCGGTCGGTAACCTCTCCGGCCACGCGGCGGATGATGCACTGGTCCTTCATCATCTGCTCGGCTCGGGCACGGCCGGCCAGCAACGCTCCGGCGTCCATCACCACACCCACCGCTCTGAGAAGCCAGGGGTGAGTGGCATCCGGATGGTGAATGCCTCGGACCCGGCTGAGCTGCCGGGCGCTAGCTCTTCCCACTCGTCTTCGGTCGGCTTCAAGTCCGCGCGCGCGGCTTCCGACCCGAGACCGTAGGAATAGTCGTCGATGCGTTCGTTCTGCTTGCCGTCTGGGTTCTTGACCTTCCGGCCGACAATCTGTGCGACGATCTTCTTCACCAGTGCCGCATACACCGGATCCAAGGTCACACGTTCTGGAAGGTCTTCGATCCGAGACTGGATGGTGGCCTCCACGTCACTGATCCACGCGTTGACCTGGTCGACCTCTGCAGCGTCCGTGATCGGACGCCCGAGGCGAGTCTGCACGTCGTTGAGATTCGCGTAAGCCATACCATCCAGTCCCTTCGGTCAGTCGGCGACGAGGTCGCGCAGCTCGTTGCGGTCGAGACCGTCGAGCTCATCGGCGTTGAACCCGTTGGCGAGCGCGTATTCGTACCACGCCTGCTTCGAGGCGTTGCCTGCCGGCTTCACGGCTGGGGTGTCCTCTTCGGGGTTCTCGGTGTGCTCTTCGTCGCCGGAAGCCTCGCTGGTAGGAGTCTCCGGGGTGTCTACGTCGCCGTTGTCGGGTTCGTGCTCTTCGCCTGTCAGGTTGTAGCCGTGGCGGGCGAAGTAGGCGAGCGCGGTCGGGTTGTTGGTGTCGCCGGCACCGTCGTTGAACTGAACGCCCACGACGGTGCCGGAGAAATTCTTGACAGGAGTCGTGACTCGCATCAGGCGCCCTGGACCTTGAGGCCGCGGAGTACAGCTGCGGACTTGGTGGCCTTGAGCGCGACACCTGCGGGTCCGAGTTCGACCTCACCCTTCTTCACGGCGCCGGCCTCTTCGAAGTTCGGCATCCAGGTGCGAACCATCTGGGAGCCGACGGTGGTGACACCGTGGAATCCGTCGAGTCCGACGCGGTATGCGTACAGGGAGGTGGTGCCGTCGGCCTCGATCGGGATGATCGGGTCGGTGGTGCCGGGCTTCGCGCCCGGGTCTGCGAAGAGGATTCCGCCGTAGGTCTCACGGACGATGGGGCGGCCGTCGGCTCCGACGAGGTCGTCGACGGGGTTCTTCACGTACTCACCGGCTCGGCGGACTGCTGCGCGGAGGCGTGCCAGGGCGCGGCGGTTGCCGAGGATGATGGTGGGAGTCCCGTCGAGGAGGCCAAGGAACTCGTCGATGAGGTCGAGTGCCTTGTGTTCGGCTCGGGGATTGGTATCGAAGTCCGTCCAGTCGGCGGTGCTGGTGAGTTCCGTGGACGATCCGGTGAGGGCCTTGTCGAGGCCGTCGAATCCGTTCTCGTCGGTGGCGGTGTCGCCGTTGATGACGAGGTCCTGGAACTTGGTGACCGCGGCCTTGATCTTCTGCTGCATGTTGAGCATGACAGCGTTGGACGCGGCCGGGCCGATGGAGGCGATGACGCGGTCGACCGTGAACGAACCACCGAGGACGGCGAGTTCGGTCGAGTGCTTCGAGGTCTCCACGTTGCCGGGAGTGTACTCAGTGTTGAGTGCACGAGTGGCAGCGTCGGCCTGGGTCTTGAGGCGGCGGTACCCGTAGGTGAGGGTTGCCCCACCTCCGGCTGGGTTGACGGCGTCGTCGAAGATGAGGCTGTCTAGGATCGCGGATTCCTTGCGGAACTCGTCGATCACCGCAGGATCGTAGTCTTCGACCGCGTTGTTCTTCGCTTCAGCGAGAGAAACTGGCATGGCGGTGTCCTTTCAGTGGTCAGCTGTAATGCAGGTTCACTGCATCAGCGAGATTCTTGGGTTTGGGTTTGGTCGACCCGGAGCCTTGTGACGGGTCGGGTTTCGGCGTGGCAGGAGCAGATGGGGCGAGGAGCTTCATCAGTTCGTCGGCATCGGCTTCGAGAGCTTCCTGCGTGTCACCGGTCAGCCTGGTTGCTGCGGAAAGGGGCAGGCCCTTGGCAGCGGCGACTTCGTACTGCATGACGCGCAGAGCGTTCTTCGTGCTCGACTCCTCGAGCTCGGCGAGACGTTCCGCCTGCTTCTCCTCCGCTGACTTCGAGGCGTCCTCGTACTCTTTGTTCTTGGACCGAAGATCAGCGAGCTCTCGTTCGAGCTGCTTGCGAGCTTCGCGCTCGGACTGCAGCGCCTTCTTCCCGCCCTCACCGAGTTCCTCATCCTCAGCGGTCTCCTTCGGGGCAGACTGGCCGGCGGCCGGGGCCTGTCCCGCTGGGTCGTCGTTCTGTCCCTGATCGCCAGGGTCAGATCCCGGTGTCTCAGCGTCCGCGGGGGCGGCGAAGAACCGGATGAACGGGTCGGTGGTGTACGGGTTGTAGGCAGTGAGCACACGAGAGTGCTTCATGGTTCCTCCTTGGTGGTGCCACGTCGCGTGGCAAACGCCCGTGTGCCTCGCGCAAACGGGGTGGTCTGTGATGGGTTCGGTCAGCGGCCGAACGCGATTGCACCGGTGGGGATCTGCCCCTGCTCGGTGATGTAGCCGTACTGGCGTAACAACCTGCGGGTTGTGGCCTTGTCGCCGCCGGATCGGCGGATGATCTCGGGGACGGACAGACGGCGAGTACGGGTACCGCGGCCGCCGGCCTCGGAACCCCACCGGAAGTAGCCTCGGCGGGTCGTGCCCTCCGACGTCCACATGCCCGAGGGGGTCATGCCCCGTCGGGCATTGACGACCTGGAAGATGTCGCCGCCTTCCCGGATCGCTTCGGCCTCGCTCTTCCCGAATGCCTTCGCCTGCTCGGCGGGATTCAGGGACTCGAAGTAGGCGTACGGGTCAACGGTCAAGTCCTCGGCCACAGCCTCCGACGCCGGTATCCCCCGGCAATCGCAACGCGGGTGCCTATCGAATCCGGCGTTCCACCGGTACCAACGTCCGGCGAGGATCGCGCACCGACTGCACGACGGAGGTGTGAGCATCCGAACGAACCCTGTCGCCGACGAAGCTGTGGTCGCCGCCTGCTCAGCCGCGCGCCCGGTGTCAGAGAGCGCGGTGCCGGCGGCCATCGTCAACCAGCGTCCACCTTTCGCCAGAGCAGCTGGCGGGGCCATACCGTCAGCGACAGCGGCCTTCGACACAATCGTCGACATGGCCAGCGCGGTCCCGAGGTCCCTACCGTCACCGTTCATACCGACGAACGCTTGCGGCACCAGGTCAGCGACAAGGTCCGGGTCCTGCCCGGTCTCATCCATCACCGTCGGAATGAACTCGGCGGCCGCCTCGGCAAGCGACAGCTGCGAACGGTGCATCACCCGCAACACCTGCGGGCCAATCCTGGCCCATCCTGCGTCGAAGTCGAGACCCATCTGAGACCACAGCCGCTTCACCGAGGCGAGCGCTACGGCGTTCTCACGCGTGATCTGGCTCTTGTACTGGATCGCGGAGGATGGAAGGTTCATTCAGTTCCTCCTTCTCCTGGATCCGTTGGAAGTACGGGTCGGATTCCTGCGCAATGAAGTACTGACGTTCGCGCGCCTTGCGTGCTTCGGACCAGCCGAGCTCGTCCCATGCGCCCTCGCGGGAGAGGATCGGGGTGCCGCCGGAGAGCTTCTGGATGGAGTCGGAACGTTGCGCCATGGTTGGGGTGCCGGCGTCGTACCATTCGAGGCGGATGCGGCCGTTGCGGGGGAACTCGCCGGTGCGGAACCGTTCGCGCAGCGACATGGACCATCCCCAGGAGGCACCGAAGCTGACCTGCTTGCGTTCGGTGTTCTTCACCAGTCGGGCCTCGTCGGCGCGGATAGCGCCCTCGGCGGCGGGGTTCACTGACTGCTGGCCCATGTACCGGACGGGCAGGCCGGTGATCGCGGCGGCGAGCGCCATGTAGTGGTTGACGGTGTCGTGGAAGTTCTTGAGGTCGGAGGGTGAGAACTGGCCGACCTTGGCTTTGTCGTTACCGTGTGCCCAGATGCCGGAGAAGTAGGACTCCCAGACGGGGATCGGGTCGCCGTTCGGGTCGACGAAGTCGCCCTTGGTCATGCCGAGGACGTATTTCTGGGGGACAGAGTGGGTTTCGGCGGCGATCTGCAAGTTCGTCAGCGAGCGTGCGATCGCGTCGGTGAGAGGCAGGACGTCGTGCATTTCGCTGGTGCCGAACCATGAGCCTGTGCGTTGGCGGTTGAGGAACATGACGACGGGGACGCGGCCGATGTTGTGGTCATCGCGGTCGGTGACGTCCCACCGGCTACCGTTGTTTCGGGTGAGCCAGATCGTGGTGTTCGGCAGGTACAGGGTCGCTGAGTCGGTTTTGCGTTCCGGGTCGATGTACTGACGTAGGGCCGCGGTCATTTGCCGGCGGCGGTTGTCGATCTTCACCGACATGTGGCGCGGTGATTCGACGGTCATCAGCGGTTGGTCGGGGTCTTCCTCGTTGCTTCCGACGGTGACGAATGACCGGCCGAAGATCATGGCTTCTTTGTGTGCCTGCGGGGCTTGGGCGTCGAGGTCGTTGTATTCCCAGCCGACGCGGAGGTCCTCGTTCGCGACCTGGTCGTCGGGGAGCATGAGGGACTTCACGTCGAGGCGGCGTTCGACCTCGTCGACGGCGATTCTGGGGAGGTTGACGACCGTTTCGAATCGGCGCAGTTCCGGGGGCACGGCGAGACCGATGTGCTCGAGTCTCTGCACGCCCTCGTAGTAGCGGTCCATCTTGATCATGACGGACCGGTGCTTCTCGTGTTCGTTGCGGAGTTCGGCGAACACGGCCTTCTCGTCATCCGAGAGGATCTTCGCGGTGGCAGGAGCAGCCATTGGTCACCTCCCTCGGGTGTGGTCAGCGGTATACGAACATGCGATTGTCAATGTCATCCCAGCCGGCGGCGCGGGAATCGGCAGCGGCCTCGTGAGCGAGGATGTCCGCCATGAGGAGGTCGATCTTCTGGTGCTCGGACGGTTTCCCGAGAATGTACTTGTCACCAGGCTTGGCGACCTTCCTGGCGGCGAGCGCGTTGAGTTTCGTCTGCTCGCAGTCGTCGTGGGTGGTCAGTTGCTCGGTGGTGTCCTCGAGGAACCGGACGAGTGCGTCGAACATGCGGTTGATCTGGTTCGTCGGCCACAGGATGACGACGTCGTCGCCGTAGTTCGACGCCCACGTATCGGCCTGTGTCTCCCAGTGGCGGGGGTCGACGTAGAAGCGGCTGACCTTGTACCTGGCCATGAGTTCGTCGACGGCTGAGGTGACTTCCGAGCGGGGGATGCGGCCACCCCACTCGTCGGGGTTCCAGTAGGTGGGGCGACGGTCGGGCCCGTAGGTCGGGGTGAACCGGTGTCCGTCGATCGTTTCGGCACGGAGTGCGGACCAGTCGCCCGAGCGGCTGCCGTCGAACGCGATCGCGATCTTCGCACCGTCGGGAACTGAGACGATTTCTTCGGTCGCGTCCCAAAGGGCTTCGAGCATGTAGGAGCCGAGGCCTTGGACGAGCCTGTTGCCGTAGAAACGTTCGGCTTGGGTGGGGTCTGTCTCGACCATTTCGTCCGCTTGTGGGTCCACTGCCGACGTTGTGTCGACCCATGGGGAGTCGAAGTAGACGTAGTGGTGGATCTTTGCTCGGTCGCGTTTCTTCTTGTAGTCCAGCTCGACCGGGGGTTTCCGGTAGTAGCGGAAGATGTCGGTCTGGCGGGACTGGAAGCCGCGCTGGGCGGCGGAGTTCTCCATCGGGTCCCATGGGTTCGTCAGCTCGATCGTCCGACCTTGCATGGCGAATACGCCGCGGCTGATCGTGTCCCAGGTGTCGAGCATCTTGTTCGTCTCGGTGTACAGGCCGGACTCGTCACCGATCGCTCCGGTGAGCGGTTGGCCGAGTTTCGACTTCGCCGCCGAGGACAGTGGCACGATCTTCCCGCGGTTCGGGAGGCGGATGAACCCCTCACGGACGAACACGAACTCCTGCAAGGGGCCGGATAGGATCATCGTCTGTAACGGTTCGTAGACGTTCAACGTCTGGGACTCAGCGAACGCCACCAGGCCTAGGAGTGCTTTGCTCCTCGGCCTGCCCTTCGCCTCACCAGGCTCATAGACGTATTCCCAGCCGCATCCGCAACCGTGGTCCTCGCACCGGTACACGTCGCCGGCTGTCGCCCACCCGTCGAAAAGGGACGGTCCGACAGCCTCGAGGAGCAGGATGCCGGCGCCCCACGGGCTTTTCCCGATTTCTGGGGCCCTACGACGATGGAGCGACGGTAATGGAACGGTGCGATCAGCCTGCGCCGGTCGACGACCGCGGTGGGCTTGATCCGGTAATGGTTGACGGTGCAGTACAGCTGCCAACCGTTGAACGACAGAGCCTCGCCCTCGTACACGCCGCCGGGGACTCGGCAGTGAGCTTCGATCCAATCAGTGCCGAGGAACCCGAGAGTGTGCCTCGGGTCGAAGTCAATCTCAAGCGGTGTGGGCAGGAGCAGGTCAGGAGCCGGCACGGGCTGCCTTCAATCGGTCTCGCGCCGACGACGCTGGCTTGTCCTTGGTCTCGGCTGCGGCCTCGGCCCTCTTGTCGGCGACCTCGTCGTCGGCAATGTCCCAGCCGAGCTCGCGCATCCCCGCATTCGTGAGACCGATCTGATCCCGGTAGCGGTGCAGCTGCGCGACGAGAGTGGCGTTCGCGTCTGGGGCCTTCTCGACGAGAGCCTTGAGCCGGCAGTACTCGGCGATGGACGGCCACAGCCACTGGTATCGCGGCGCTGACCAGGCCTTGCCCTGCGGCAGCGCCCACACCTCGCGCCAGATCTTCATCTCTCGCCGTCGCAGGGAGATCGTCGCCGAGTTGTCCGGCTTGACGGTGCGGACCTTGTCGATGACCTCGACGTATGTGCGGACCATCTTCGGCAGCGGAAACTCAGGCGGATTGCCGGCGTACCCCTCGGCGGGGAGCTGCTTGAACACGAGCCCACGACGATCAGAGCGGCCAGACTTCGGATTCGCAGCTGGACCGGAACGGTTTCGGGGTCCTCCACTGACCATTGTTCTACTCCATTTCTCGGCATCGCGCCGGGATGAGAAAAGCCCGCGAATCGCTCACGAGGCATGAAATCGAAGGGTCGAACACTGACAGTCACCAGCGAGTCAATATGGGTTCTGACCTGGGAATTTGGAAAGTTTTGAACCTGTTTTGGTTCTCTGAGGCCTCCCCAGCGGTACTGAATAAAGACAGGTTCGGTTGCACCCCCTGGGGGTGCAGAGAAGGCAAGTCATATTGCTGCCCAACCACCGGGCTGATGGCGGGCGGTCTCCTTCTTGTGACACGGTCCGCAGAGGCCTCGACCGTACTGCGGATCGTTCGGGTCGAGTCCTGCTGCCACGAGCTCGCGGCGAGAACGCGGGAAGTGGTCGGCGTCCCTCGACGGTCGGCGCTTGCAGATAACGCAGATGCGATCGCGGGCGAGGACCTTGGCACGGAAGGTGACCTCATGCTCCCGGTCATATCCCCGCTGGCGGGACGTGCCGCGAGTACGGTCGGCGGTACGCTCATGGGTCGGGCACCGTGACTTGGTGCCCTCGAACAGGACCGGACAGCCGGCCACCGAGCAGAGCTTCTTCACTAACTGCCTCCGAACATGACAGAAGGCCTGACCGGATGAACCGTGTCAGACCTTCATCGCCACCTCTGGTGACTCTACGAGAATTGTATGGGACAGATGGCTGAAAGTCTACGCTCGCAAGGATCGCGCCTTGCGGCGTGTCGTTCGCGTCAACACTGCACGAACATCACCGAGGCGATACAGCTTCGTGCCTCGTTGGTCCTGACCAACAGCGTTGAGCATCACGCGATCGTGAGCATCGCGACGACTCGTCCACTTGCGTGCTTGCTCATAGGTGATCTGCTCACCAGCTGCGCGCAGTGTGTCGACCACGCGAGACAGTGGTGCTTCGTATGCTTCGATGCGCCTGAGTCCTTCACGCCTTCGGGCACGCACATCGACCTGGGCCTTGCACCTCGGGCACACGGTCACGTCCTCACCCATCACCGGCCACAGCTCCACACCACAGCCGGCACTCGGGCACGAGCCAGCGAACACACGCTCGGGTGGAATGTCGATCTGCTCCAATGCCTTGAGACACTGCTCGAGCAGATGATCATGCCAAGCTTCAGCCTGCGCATGCTTGACCACCCAGTCACGCAACGGATCCAGGCTGGCCACGAGCTGCGGCACCGACAGCATCCGATGCAATGGCCGCGCCTGCTCTGACACCCAAGCAGCAAGCATCGACCTGAGCACCTCGGTGATCCGATCAGCCACCTCGGCGGCACCAATGCGGAACACCATCGGCACAGCATCCGACGACCGGCGCTCACCCTGCGGTGTGGTGGCATCCTGCCTCAGCTTCGTCACCTCCAACTGCTGCACGATCGGAGCACACATGTGCACCAGCTCAGGCAGTGAGGCAGACCGAACATCACGGGCATCCCACATCGTCAACGTCCTCTCAGTTCTTTCTCGACACGGCCACTCACCCAATCGCGGGGCCGCCACACATCCACGTCCTCACCGACCAGCAACAGGGTGGAGATCCACACCTTCTGCTCTGCCGATGTCGTGCCCGTCTCCGACTTCAACTCACGCCAGATCACACGCCGCTGCTTCGGATGCACCAACACCAGATCGGGGAACCCCGGTGTCGACCGACGCGAGTCGAAGGTGTGATAGCTGAGCCAGCCCATCTGCTTCGATAGCTCGATGATCTGATCCTGCAGTTGTCTCTCCGACATCGCCTTAGCTTGGAGAGCACGGTAATCCTGCACCTTCACCGCTTCCTCCTCTTCCGCTTCTTCTGAGCAGGAGAGTCCACAAGGGCAACAGGTGGCGCCGACCGTCCAGACCCAGCCCTGCCAGTACCGTCACGTACCGGACCCTTACCGTCCCGACCCGACCCGGCATATCCAGATCCTGGATGCACGCGACCTGCTGGAACCTGCTGGGACCTGCTTGGTGGCTCTGCGGGGTCACACTCCGACTGGTTGGTGTCGGGCGGTCCCTTCGGACCAGAGCCGGTGTCTGCGGGGTCTGACTCCGCCTGGGTTGCGGATAGTCCCTCGGACCAGACTGTGTTCACCGCGGGGTCATCACACGACGGGTTGCCGTGCGGTCCCTCGGGCCGGTGTACGTTTACCGCGGGGTCACGCTCCGCCTGGGTGGCGGGCTGTCCCTCGGACCGGGATGCAGGTGTCTCAGGTGTCCTCTGTGCTGCTGTGCCGGCGTCACGGCCGGGCGGTACACGCCCAGCTCTCACGTCCGCTTCGGCAGTGTCGGGAAGGACGATGTTGTGGGTGATCACGTACTCGTGGGTGCGCAACCACTCCAACGTCTTCGGTTTGAAGTAGGGCTTCTTCGGCGGGGGCATCATCTGCTTCTCGCGATGAGCCCTGGGCGCATCGAGCAGGGCCGCGTTGCATCTGCCGCAGGCGACCACCATGTCTTTTGGTGACTGCACCTGCCTGTCCAGATGGTCGTACGTTCCTGCCTTCTGGCCGCGCCGGTCGCCTTGGAAGTTGACGACGAGGCCGCAGTAGCGGCACGCGTCACCGTCGCGGAGGCGCACGGGGATCGTGAGTGCAGGGTTCGAGTTGTCGAGCTTGCGTTGGCGTTCCCATTCGATCTCCTCTCTCGTTCGCATGTGGATGAAGGTGTCGTCCTCGATGAGCTTGTAGGCGCGTCGGCCTTCCCCGTCAGCCACCTCGGAGAGGTAGCCGGCGGCAATTGCGACACTGATGAGCTCAGCGGCCCGGGAGTGGCCGGCCATCTGCACGGCGGTGCCGTGGCTGATGACGTAGTCGGTGAGATGGGCGGTGGATTGGAGTGCGCAGCGGAGGACGAACCCGAATACCTCGTTAACGAGGCGATCGTCGACCCTCGTGTCTTCGAGGACGCGGAGGACGACGGGGTGGTTAGCGGCGGTATCGCCAGTCCTGAGCCAAGGCATCCGGGTTGTCTCCTGTGGTGTTGTTCGTCAGTGGGTGGGTTCGATGTGGCAAGTACAGCCGCATGAGGCGAGCGCGTCGGTGGTGTCGTCCCATGCTTGGCCGTCGCACTTTCGGTGGTTGCCGTCTCGGCAGTCTGGGCTGCGTGGTGTTCGTGGTCTCATGTGGTCTCCTCTAGGTCAGTGAGTAGGCGATCTACTGTGGCGATGGTCAGAGGTGGAGCCGCAGCGAACTCTGCCGGGGTGGGCCTATCGCCGACCCTGGCCATTGCTCTACCTATCTGTTGCATCTGCCGAGCGGTGATGACTTGTTCGTGGGACATCACCCATGGCACGGGCTGGAGTGTTCTCTGTGCGGGCTTGCTTGGCTCAGTGCGGAGTCTGTGAGTCCACCGGTTGCATCTTCCCCACCAGCGTGCGATACCTCGTGTGCGACGGCCGGGAGTGAAGCTGGTGGCCGCCGGGAAGAGTGCGTGCATGATGCCGATACTGCTTCCGATGATGACGAGCACGCCGATGATGAACGCGATCATTCGTGACCGCATCCGGGCCAGTGGTGTTCAACGTCGGCGGCTGAACCTCGATGGTGTGGTGGCGGGTATGCGCGGTTGCCCAGCTTCACCAGTTCCGGTCCCGGCTCCCCGACGATCTTCCACCCGTATTTGCGGCCGGCGTCGGGGTCGCTGGTTTTGATGTACATTCCGCTGGACAGCAACCAGTTCCGGTGCCATTCGCCTCGCGTGTGCTTGGCGAGGTGGTTGTAGTACTTCCGGCCCGGTTCGGGGCGGACGAGTCGACGTGTCGGCTGCTCGTTCGGGTTCATGGCTTTCGTCCTGTCTGTGGTTTGCCCGACCTTTTCACATGTTGGGCGCGTACGGTGGGGCTACTCTCCACTTCCTGAACGATGCCCCTCGCGGGGTTTTCGTTTCGTCCTCTTAGAAAAACCTGAAATGGTGCACGGACGCGAAGTGGTGAGTATCTGCCTCGGGTGGTCGCGACTGCCCGAGGCACCATCCTGTCTCGCAGTTCCGTCTCGTTACTCATGCTTCTCCCTCGATCCGGTCGGCGCGGTTAGTCGCGAGCGAATCCACGTCCCAAGGGTCGAACACGCGCTGGTCTGTTTCCGGATCTGAGTTCCTAATCAGCGAACTGCCGAACTCCCTCAGCGCATCCGCCTTCACCTTCGCCGTGAACCTGTTGAACTCGGCGGTTATTTCTTCGCCTGTCATCGACTCTCGCCCAGACTTTGAGTACCTGGCGTTATCAATCGTTCGCACGTGGAACCGATACGCTTCGAGGACGGCCTTATCGTCTGGCGTGTAGTCACTCATCGTCGCCACCAGCCTCTGGTGCCTTCACGATCGAGGTCACGATCAAGGAGTCGCCAAACACGTCGCGATTGAACAGCTCCCCGTCGTCGAGCCGCACGAAATACGGCCCAGCGACGATGAACTCCCGCTGATCCTCTGCGCCGTCGCACCACTTCGGGCTGTAGGCGATGAAGCGCGCACCCTGTTCAGTTGGGATAGGAATCGTCGGCTCCGGGTCCGGGACGATACGCCCACCCGCATGTCTAAACCCGGCGAAGAACCCCGCAGAGAACCCGTCAAGCGCAGGATTTCCCACAGCCTTAGTGGGGTTCGATTCAGTGACCTCCCGTCCGGTGACTGGAACCCAGTCTTCTCTTGGCATCGAACTATCAGTTCGTAGCGCCGTGGTTCCTCTCGTCGTGACGAAGATCCACGACTTGTATTCGCCGGGGAACGCACGCATAGCGACCAGGCCGTCTTCCGTTCTGGCGAACTGTGCCTCACGGAAATCCGCTTCTGAATACTTACTCACTGTTGTGGTCCTTTCACATAGGTTTCGTCGACCCAGACGCGGCCGCAGCAGTGGCAGTGCCAGCCGACCGTCTCCGGGGACAGATCTTCATTGATGAAGATCGGGTCCTTGTGCTCGTGGTGGCATCGGAACGACACAAGACGTGGTTCTGCCTCGCACAGGACCTTCTCCGTGATCGCCTCGTGTGGGCATTCCTCGTGCCCGGATTGCATCACGATTGTTCGAGCTCTCTGCTGATGTCATCGCGCAGGCTTCGTGCTCTTCTGCTCTTGGAGTCGAGTGCTTCGTGGAAGCGGATCATGTTCTCGATCCGCTTCTGCCGAGCCAGCTCGGTGAGCGCTTCCGCCTCGGTCACGATCAGAGTCCTTTCGGGGTGATCTTGCGAGCATGGATGCCGTCAGTGGAGGGGCCGGGGTCGCCGTCGTACCCGGCGACGTAGTGCTGGTGGTTCGACCCGTCCGTCTGTCGCCAGCACACCTTGTCGCCGTACTTGATGTCCTCCACCCGGATCGGTTCAACGAGGTCAGCACCAGCCCGCGCTGCCAGTTGGGCGGCGAACCCTTTCCGCAGTTCCTCGGCCAGCTGGTGTGCCGCCAGCTTGTTCTGTAGCTCCTTCTCCTTGCGCTTGTGGTCACGCCGTTTGAGGTCTGAGATGAGGAACGCCATGAACATCACGACGACGAGCACGGAGAGGACGGTGGGGTCGTTCATTTGCGGGTCCTCCAATCCGTGAGGCGGTCCCACACACTGGTGGGGATGATGTTGTGGTTGATGACCCACACCCACAGGTGGGCGGGCAGGATGAGGAGCTTCTCAAGCAGAGACAGAATCACCGGTGTTCACCTTCTTGCGGATGTGGTTGCAGTTGGAGCAGCACCAGCCGCGGCCGTTCTTCTGCCCAGCCGTGCAGGCCATCGGTGTGGTGTTGCAGGACTGGCAGGGGAACACGGGGTGGTCGCAGTACCGGTGGGAACAGTTCTTAAGCAGTGGCATCGGTCTTCTCCTTATGCGTGCAATTCGGGCAGCAGCCGTAGCCGCGGTCTCGGGTGAGGGCCTTGCAGGCGACGGCAGTGCCACCGCAAGTGCAGCGCCCCCATTTGTCCCGGGCAGATTCGACTTTCGGGATCGTCATGCCGGCGCCTTCCCCCGATACTTCGGCGGTGCCATGCAGTTGGCAACGAACGCACGCCCTTCCGGGGTGAGTGCGTACTCGGCGGCGTCAGCCCAGGAGGCACGGTCGCTGTTCGGTTTGTGATGGGCCGGCACCGGGTCACCAACTGGCTGATGGTTCATGATCGCGTTGTAGGCAGTGTTCGTGATTCGGGAGGCGATCTCGCCCCGGTACACGCGGGCGATCGTGTTCCCCGCGACCCCGACCCGCTTCGCGACAGCACTCACCGTGCCGTAATGGGCGACGAGGTCGATCACGCGGATCTTCGCGTCACCGATCGGCCGCATGGTGGCGTCGAGGTGCTTTTTCCGGCAGACCCGGCACATGCCAGCCGCGTGAACTGTGCGTGTGCAACCGTCGGTCTTGCAGATGTTCTTCTTCACCATGTTCGTTCCTTCCATGCGTCTGATCCCCACACCTTCGTGGCGAGGCGAGCGCGATACTCGGCTTCCTCGGCGAAGTGGGACTGCGGGCACTTCTTCCGTTTCGTGGGGTGCTCGTGCTTGTGGCACTGGCGTCGCCACTCCGCGAATTGCGGGTTCTGCTCGGCGAGCATCCTGGCGAAATATGCGTGCATTGCGACGAACGACATGAGCATGCAGACGCCGTGCTCGGCCATGCGGGGGCCGCCGGGCAAGTACTGTTTGCCGTCTTCGTCGAACTGCACTCCGTGGCCGATTGTGAGTGCCTTCCGGGGTTCGACCTGGCGGCATCCGATGCATTCCTCTTCGCCGTACCACCAGTCGGTTGAGTGGCCCTCGTACCATTCGGCCAGGCCGGTCGGCCACTTCATCATCACGCGACCGGTCTGGCCGGACGCGGCATCGATGACCTTCCGTTCCTTGTTGTCGGCGGGCTTGCGGATCATCTCGAAGATGTCGATTTGCCCTGGTGTATTCGTCAACAGGGCACCTCCAAGGAGTCTTCGAGCTCACGGATGCGACGGCGGCGCAGCACCTCTTCGATGAGCGAGAACGCACGGTCACGGGTGAGGGTGAACAGGTAGTACTCATACTTCTCCTCTGCGTCGTTCCACTCCCAGATCACCCAGTACCGGTGGTGGAACTGGACATGGCCCTTCGGTTTCTCCTGCACAATGCGGAACGGCGCCGGAGTGATCCGCTTCATGGCCTGCTCCCGTCTTTGGCGGCGATGCCGACCCACCCGATGACCCACAGCATGGTGAGGACGGAGAGACCGTTCGCAGTGAGAGTGATCGAGTACGAGTAGAAGTAGCCGGCCATGCCGATCACGATCATCGGCAAGTAGATGGTGAGCAGCCGGCGGAGGAAGTACACCTCACGCGGGAACCGGCGCACCGTGGTCTCCGCGCTCATACCAGCACCCCTTGCTCTGCGAACTTCGCATTGAACACGTCGTCGAACAGGCCACGGTCCTGCTCGGTATAGGAATTGATCTGGCGGGCGCGGTGCCCCACCTCGCCGAACGCCTTCATCGGCTTCACCCCGTACCGGCGTTCGTACTCAGCAGACACGGCACGTCCGAACGTGGAGCGCATCGACTTAAGCGCCTTGCCCGAGACTCCCTGGTCTCGGAGATAGTCCTCCGTATAGAGAGGCCGATGCTCGAAGGGGATGTCGGGGCGGTTGTTCAGCCCCTTCTCCAACGCGAGAGTCGTCATCGTCGTCACGTACACCGGGTCGAGCTGAGCGATCGAGGTGGCCTGCTGAATGAGGTTCAGCTGCGCCTGCGCCAGTGCCATTCCACCGAGGTGCTGTGCCTGCTCGACGTTGACGCGGGGGTTCACCGCGCCGCCGTCGTTGAAGTAGGCGTCCAGTGCGTCGGCGGCTTCGTTCTGGAACTGCTCGATCATGGCACGAGCGCGGTCGTCTTTGACTCGGGAGGTTTCGATGGTGGCGAGCCACATGGTGAACGTCTTCCGGTCGACCATGGTGATCTCGTAGGTCTTACCGTCACGGCCAGTTGCGTCCTTGAGGGACACGACTGCCCAAGACTTCGTCTTGAGCTTCTGCAGCTGCTTCGAGAAGGCGATTCCGATGGACTCGCACACGTGGCGGACGCTGACCCAATGGGTGCCGTCTTCTTCGATCGCGATGATCTGTGTTTCGTGGAACGGGATTGATACGATGTTCGTAGACATTGGTTGATCACCTTCCTGGTGTCTCTGGCCCTCAGCACTCCACTGCTGGGGGCTTCTTCATGTGCAATGGCTGCGAGCAGGCCCCGGGGCTTCCCCCTCCACCGGGACCCACCCGGTTCATGGGGTCGGCTTCTGCCGGATCTTCGACACGACCTCGTCCTCAGTGATCAGGCGGAGCGCCGCGATGTTCGCGTCTGCTTCGTCGTAGATGTTGAGGAGCGTGTCGGCGACGGGGTCGATGTTGTCCGGGTCCATGTCGTAGGAGACCGGGGCGGCCATGACCTCGGCGGAGAGTGCTTCGACGCGGTGCTTCGTGGCGAGCTTCATGTTGAACAGTGCGTCGAGGCGGGACTGCTCTTGCTCGGTGGGGAATTCGGCGCGGGGCATCAGTCGCAGTCTCCTGTTGAGACGGAACGCAGCACTGCCGATTCCGGCAGGGTGGGTTCCGGTCGGAACCCAACCGGGCGGAGGGGCCACGCTGCGGCCAGGCGGAGGCGTTCGTCCTCCTCGGCGGCGATGCCAGCCTCGACGAGGTCTCGGCGTTCACCGGCGACCATGTCGAACACACTGTTCGTGACCTGCTCGA
The DNA here is from genome assembly GCF_057766545.1 of Brevibacterium sp. MGP-B1. NCBI lineage: Bacteria > Bacillati > Actinomycetota > Actinomycetes > Micrococcales > Brevibacteriaceae > Brevibacterium > Brevibacterium sp. MGP-B1. Next base: position 2,885,038 of record NZ_CM173407.1, read on the forward strand.
GGACGGCTTCGATGCGCGCCAGGTGCGACATTGGGAATCCGTCGCGCTGTGCGCCGCGGTACTGGCGGATGACTGCGGCGAGGCGCTCAGCGTCGGTGATCGCCTGGTTGATCGTGGAGTTCCTGCGGATGGTGGCTGGGGTGGGTGTGGTCATCGTTGAACACTTCCTGTCCTGGTCGGTAGCGGTGTAGCCGGTCATGCTGACTCGCTCTCTTCGAGCCATGCGTCGAGAGCTTCGAGCCGGTATCCGATGCACTTCTGCGCTGCACCGTTACGCGACTTGATCCACTTCGGCGAGCGCCCTCCCCCGTCGCCTCGGTCGAGGTATCGCCACGAGGCGAGTGTGTTGGCCGGTACTCCGATGTACTCGGCGGCCTCGGCGGGTTTGAGGACGCGCTTCATCACGGTCGAGTCGGTCATGAGTGCGTTGCCTTGTAGCGGGCGAGCGCGTCGCCGGAGACTTCGAACGGGTACGGGTCGTCGATAGGGCTGCGTTCTTCGAATCGGTTGAGGTCGTAGGCGCTGAGGTCGTGCATGATCGCGACGTCTCGGTAGGTGTCGTCGCGGTACTCTGCGAGCGCTGCATAGTCAGTCATGACGCCGTCCTCTGGTACTTGTTGATTCGTTTATCGCTGCTTGATATTTCGGGCACAAAATAGACGTCGATTGGGACATCGAGCGCTTCGCAGATCAGCTCCGCCGTCCTGCCACGGTTCACTGATTGCGTTCGCCCCACGACGAGGTTGTCGATCGTGCCCGGAGAGACCTCCGAGTATTTGGCCAATCGTCGATTGGAGAATCCCTTTCTCTCCATGCGGTCGATCAGCGAATCTCGGGCGACTAGTTTCATCCTCATTCCGGATGGCCACCTCTTCCTGGCTGTTCTTTGGTAGCTCAATTGAAACCCCCTCTAGGCAGTTACGTCAAGTGCTGATAGATAGATCATCTACTATTCCTAGGCACTATGTCAACAGCGAAGTTGCGCCCGCCGCCCAGTACTGGCGCGGGAGACGAAAAAACTTAATCGTGTTGTTAGGCATCTACTGCCGCAATATGGGAGATTTGCGGTTAGGCACTGCCTAAGATTGTGGAGTTGCCACCACCTGCACCCTCGCTGAAGCTGGAGACATGATGAACCCGCTGCTCGCCGATTTGATATCGGACGCCAAGACTCGACTCGGCTACAGCTATGAGTCGATGTCGAAGGCGTGCGGCGGAGTGCCCGGCGCCGGCCGTCTCCACCAGCTTGCAACCAAGCCACTGAGGACGTTCCCGGATCCCGACACCATCAACGGGCTCGCCCGCGGATGCAAGGTGTCACCGCTGGACATCATCAAGGCCTCGGCACGATCGCTCGGCATCAACGTGTCCGACGACGACCGAGACCAGGTCCGCATTCCAGGATTCGACAACCTCCCACCGACAGTCCGGGACACGTTCCGCGACCTCGGCCAGCAGGTTGGCGAACTAGCCAAGAGGGCAGGTGATGGCGATGGAAAAGCCACCCCACATACAGACGCCGGCGGGACGCCGGTCACAGGAGCAGACGACGGGCTCGGTGCATTCGGAGGCCGAGCCCGAGGAGACCTCGACCATGAATCGGTCAACGACGGCGCCGGCGACAACGTTCACCAGCTCCGCGGACCCTCTGCCGAGGCGAGCGCAGCTCAGGACGAGGGTGACGACGCATCGGTCGACGAGATCATGAAGCACGCTGCTTACGAGCCCTCAGACGACGGGGAGCGTGATTAGCTTGTCACCATTCGTGAAACTCTCTGGCGGCTTGGACGACTTCAAACTGGCGGAGCATATGGTGAAGAGCCCCTTGCGAATGATCAACAGCCGCGTGAAGTGGATCCAGCAGGCTCTCCCGAAGAAGAAGTGCACCCTCCCGGTTGAGGGCGCCCCTGATGGCACGGTTATCGAAATGACTGTCCTTGAGAAGCAGCCGTCCGAGCCGAGAGTCGTCTATCGGCACGCCAGTGGATGGGTCAGGCGGCTCTGCGTCAACGGCAGCCACGGAAACATCTTGGGAACCCACAAACACCGGATTGCGCTCGGCGGAGAAGATGCCTACGAGCCGGATGATATTCCGCTCATACCGCTTCAGCCCTATGTCCGCGCAGGAGCTTATCGTGAGATCATGGAAGCCTTCATTGCCGAGTGCAATATCGCAATCGGCGATGATTACCAATGGACAGATCCGTACTAGATCAGGAGGGACACAATGACTGATACAAAACTCAGGTCAGCCCTTCTGAGCTGCCTGAACGACAACACCCATCTGCACGCATACGGAGAGGCAACCCTCGTTGATCTTCCGTATGCCCGACTTGACGGTGACTCAGTTCGACTACTCGTTGAGCCTGTCGGCGACGGCTACAGAATTTCCGACCGCGGCGACGGGGCGGACCTTGCGTCGGAAGCGGGCCTGAACATTACTTCCGGCAATGCTGCCGCTTACCTCCGCGGCATTCAGCGATCCATTTCGGCCGACAAGATCGGAAGCTCCGACTCGGAATTGAGCATTCTGGTTTCGGCAGAACAGCTTGGCTGTGCGTTGCATCAGGTTGCAATTGCGTCGATTAGAGTCGAGGGGCTCTCGGTACTCACGCAGGAGCGATCGCCTCGCAAGTTCTCGACCACGGTGACGGAGCGCCTGTCGAACCTTTTCAGCTCCTCTGGGACTGTTCGCAAGCAACAACCAATGCCGCTGACTCGGTCGAGGTCGCGAAACGTAACCGCCACCGTCGCACGCGATCACCGGACCGTCTACGTCCAAGCGGTTTCGCAGTCGAACATCGACGTCTCATTCGCGAAGTGTTTCTCAACCTTCGCTATTGCAGAAGCTCCGCACGATAGCCTGATATCTGTGCTCCAAGGCGGTGCGAACGACTGGGATGGTGGGTACTCGGAAGACCTTGCCGATGTCTCTCAGGTCGTGTTCGAGCGAGATCCTGAGCAGACCCTTCGCGCTGCAGTGAATACCGGTTTAGAGTCCGCGCTGGTCTGACGACAGATTCGACTCCCGACTACATTCGAACTACTGTCCGAATGTATGAGCGTGTTTCCACACCCGTGGAAGGCGTTGCGCGAGCTCGACACTGTTGCCGTCTCGTGGCGTGATGACCTTCCCCCTCCCGTCCATGCTGTCACCAACGGCCGGAACATCATCTGGATGGCCAAGAATCTCCTGCAGGTCGAACGACGGTGCGCCTTGCAGCACGAACTGATCCACATCGAACATGGGCACACCTGCCGCCAGAACTCCCGAATCGAGGCGCAGGTGCGACAGATCACCGCAGAGCGACTAATCCCCGCCCGGCTCCTGTTCCGGGCGTGGAAGGCCGCACTGAGCATCGAGGAGTGGGCCGAGAACCTATGGGTGACGCCGGCGGTGCTCCACGACCGTCTCGACCACCTATCCCCCGACGAACGACGAACCGTAGAACAACTCAAGGCGAGCGCCAGGGAGCGCGGCGCCGACTGATTGCACCTCGTGGTGCTTGGAAGGACTAGCCATGGCGCAGGTGATTGCGTATGAGACGTCTGCTGGCCGGCGGTACATGGTGCGGTATCGGAAGCCGGACGGGAAGCAGACGAAGAAGCGCGGGTTCACGACGAAGCGTGAAGCGGGAGACTTCGCGTCGACGGTTGAGGTGTCGAAGCTGCAGGGCACGTTCATTCCCGAGGCTCTGGGCCGTGCGAAGGTCGGGGATCTGGGTCTCGCGTGGATTCGCCGGCAGTCGGACTGGAAGGAGTCGTACGACTACACGATGCGGTCGACTTGGTGGACGCACGTGGAGCCTCGGTGGGGGCAGACTGCGATCGCGGATGTGAACCGGGTCGACGTCGAGGACTGGGTGTCGAGCATGGGTCGGTCGCGATCGGTGGCTTCTCGGTGTGTAACGATCCTCAACGGGGTTCTCGATGATGCGGTGGCTAAGCGGCTGATCGTGGCGAACAATGTCGGGAAGGTGGCTCTGCCTCGGAAGGACGCGAAGCCTCGCCTGTACCTGTCTCACGAGCAGGTGGCGGCGTTCGCGGCCGCTGCGGGTGATCTGGGTGTGATTATCAACGTGCTCGCCTACACCGGGCTGCGGTGGGGTGAGCTTGCCGGTCTGCACGGTCCCGACATCGATCCGGTGGGGCGGCGGATCTCGGTGAATCGTAATGCCGTGCAGGTGGGATCTCGCGTCGTGGTTGGGACTCCGAAGACGCACGAGCTGCGGACTGTGCCGCTGCCGAAGTTCCTCGCCGCATCGCTGAAGAAGATCAAGGGGCCGGGGATCGCTTTCCCGGATGCCAAGGGCAACTATCGTCGGTCGCCGCGGGCGTCGACGTCGAAACGGTCGTGGTGGCGGACCGCCGTGCTCGAGGCCGGCATTCCCGAAGTGACTCCGCACGATCTGCGACACACGGCGGCGTCTTTGGCTGTGCAGTCCGGCGCCCACGTGAAGGCTGTGCAGCGGATGCTCGGGCACAAGTCGGCGGCGATGACGCTGGACGTGTACAGCGATCTGTTCGACTCGGATCTCGACCTCGTGGCCGATGCTATGGAGGCGGCACGCTTGTCCGCGTTGAAGTAGATTGTGCCCAAAACGTGCCCAGCGGACACTATCCGGGAATGAGAAAACCCCCGCGTTCCGCTTGTTCCAGCGGTACGCGGGGGCTACCCGTTCTGCGGAGCCGGTGGGATTTGAACCCACGGTCCCCCTATTGGAGGACTTCACCTTAGCAGGGTGACGCTTTCGGCCGCTCAGCCACGACTCCATCCGCAATGCTGCGATCCGCTCCGGAGAAATGCATACCGACAGACCCTCCAGCACTACGGGATACAGCCTAAGGGAAAGGAGCCATCCAGGGCAAAGCGCAACCGCGGAGAGTGGGCTTCGTCATAGTCGAACCGACCCGTGACGGGCGCAAATCCGGGCCGAACGTCCCCTTTGTACCGCTCCCCCACACCGGAATTCCAGCATTCATCAATGTCCAGGCGTAAAATCGGCGTGATGTGCTTTGCGGTCTGGTCTCAGATCCTCGCAGAAACACCGGTCGGAAAACCGATGGCCGCGGTGTGCCCTGTGCCGGAAACGAGAACGGCGAGCGGGCCGTATTGCACGAGTAGACAGTTTTTGAGGAGTAGACAACTTGCCAGAGTTTCCCCCTGACAAGCGCGGAACGCATGGGAGCGACCCCGATTCCCAGACAACAGGTCGTCGGCTCCGTGCCTCCTCTCGCCCCCGGTTCCGCGGCGACACCGCCGCCAGTGAAAGCGACTCGACACCGCAGTCGAGCTCGCCTCTGCAGAATTCTCGACCCTCTGAGCCTCGCCGCTCGGAGTCCCAGCGTCGTGACTCCCAGCAGCTGCCGACCTCGGCGGTGAGCCCTCGCCGGTCCCGCACGAACTCGGACCACAACCCCGACCAGAATTCTGGTCAGGACTCCACACGGTCCGCCGACGCCCGATCCGACTATTCGTTCCGCACAAGCTCTCGCGGATCCGGAGAGCAGTCGGACAACCGACTCGGCGACAGCACCCGTGACACAGGATCAGCGACCCGCTCGCCGCATGCACCGCCTCCGCGCCCGGTCGCCCCACGCACTCGCCGCGAAGCCCGCATGCTGCGAGCTGCCGCCGCCAGCGGAGCCTCCGCGGCCGGAGTGGCCGCGGCAGCAAGCTCGAACACACAGGACGATCCGGGCGCCGGCTCACGGCGCGATCCTGCCCACGATGCCCCACGCACATTCGCACGGGACGAATCGGCCGCCTCGGCGAGGGATTCCCGCGGTGACAGCCATGCTGACAACGACGCCGATACGGACACCGCTCCGACGACTCGCCGCGACGCCCGCGAACGGCACGCGGCCGAATCCCGCGGCCGGGGCCGGAAGAAGGCCTCCGGCACACGAGGCGCACGCAACGCCGCGGCTGCAGCAGCAGTCGGCGCGGGCGGCACAGCTGCCGCCGCAGGCGCATCGTCTGCCGCGAGAGGAGCCGACGACAACGGCTCCGCCCACGACGAAGATTCCACCGGTCACGGACCGGGACGGGCCCGCCGCCATTCCTCCCGCCTCGGCGAATCGTTCCCCAGCCTCGTCGGCTGGACCTCTCTGAGCACCCTGCTGCCCGGTGTCGGACTGCTGCGCACACGCTTCCGGCCCGCCGGGCTCATCGTCTTCGGTCTCTTCGTCCTCACTCTGCTCGTCGGGCTCGTCTACCTGCTGGTCAAGGGACCGGTGCGTGCGATCGCCACGATCGTCGCCAGCCCCTCGCTGCTCAACTTCCTCGCCATCGCCGCCGTGCTCGTGGCCGTGATCTGGATCCTCGTGATGGTCGTATCCCACCTCGGGCTGCGCCGCGGGCACCGATACCGGCCCTGGCAGAACAAATTGGCCGGCGTCCTCGTCGTCTCCCTCGCCCTCATCATCGGCATTCCGCTCGGCGTCGGCTCGGTCTTCGCCCGCGTGCAGTCCGACACGGTGGCCAGCCTCTTCGGCGACAGCACGGGCAAATCCCACAGCGCCGAAGAACTCTGGGCCGACAAGCCCTATATCAACGTCTTCCTCATGGGCCGCGACAACGGCGACGACCGAGAGGGCACCCGCCCGGACACAATGCTCGTGGCCTCCATCGATACGAAGACCGGCAACGCCGCGCTCATCTCCGTGCCCCGTAACCTCGCGTTCCCGGTCTTCCCCGAAGGCAGCGAACTCGAAAAGGCGTGGCCCGACGGATTCCGCCCCTCCGGTGACTCGTCAGAGGACCTCATCAACGCCGTATGGCAGTGGGGCGAACAGAACCCCGACAAGATCGGAAACCCGCACGGACTCGAACCGGGCATGTGGGCGACGATGCAGGCAGTCGAAGGCTCGTTGGGTCTCAAGCTCGACTATTGGTCCTCGGTCGACATGGCCGGATTCGAAGACGTCGTCGACGCCATCGGCGGAGTGAAGATCGACGTCGAACGCCCGATCCCGATGGGCGGCGGAAAATCGATGTCGGGTGTGAAGAACGAGATCTACGGCTGGGTCGATCCGGGCCCGCAGACGCTCAAGGGCAAGGACGCACTCTGGTACGTCCGCTCCCGCGAAGGCAGCGACAACTACGACCGCATGTGCCGTCAGCAGCGGATGCTCAAGACCACTCTCGAGCAGATCGACCCGCAGGAGATCGCCACGGCCTATCCGAAGCTCGCGAACTCAGCGACGCGGAACATCGCCACTTCGATCCCACAGAACGAGATCCCGGCCTTCATCGAACTCGCCATGATGATGCAGAAGGGCGACGTCACCACAGTCCAGATCAACAATGACGTCACCCCGACCTACGACCCCGATTACGATGTGCTCCACAAGTGGATCCTCGGCGAAGTCAAGGGTGCGTCCGACGGCGAGGAGACACCGAAGCCGACGAACGACGGCAGCAAGTCCCAGGAATCCGAGGACAGCACCGGCTCGACCGAGGACAGCACCGAAGACACCGCCACCGATGAACCTGCCGATTCCGCGGATGGATCCACAGATGAGGCCGGCGCCGAGGCGGACGCCACCGAAGCGGCAACGCCGGGTGAGCCCAACGCCGAAGGCAAGTGCTACCCGAAGGGCTTCAAGCCCGGTGACGACTTCCCCGGCTACCCCGGGCCCAACGGCGGAACCGGCGAGCAGGGGTGAGTCAGGCTTCACAGACTCCTGTCCCCGCGGTCGCGATCATCGGTGTCGGACCGCGGGGTCTCACCGTTCTGGAGAGGCTCGTGGCTCTGGCGGCGAAGCGATTCGCCGGCACCGTCGGCGTGTCCCGCAGCGCGGCTGACGCCACCACCGAGACCGCGCTGACAATCCACCTCATCGACCCGTACCCGCCCGGCGCGGGAATCGTGTGGCGCACCGACCAGCCCGAGTCTCTGCTGATGAACACCACCATCGCCGAGCAGACTGTCTTCCCCGACTCCAGCTGCAGCTTTCTCGGCCCCGAAGAAGCACCGACCGGACCGTCCATGGCCGAGTGGTACCTTGCCAACGGCGGCACCGAACCGCTGCACTCGACCTTCCCCAGCCGCAGCCTCTACGGCCGCTACCTCCGCGACGCCTACCGGCGCATCCGCGAGGGCGCACCGGACTTCATCGAGATCGTCGAACACCCGACGAAGGCCGAATCCGTCATCGACCTGCCAGCGATGGACCTCCCCCAATCGGTGGCAGAGAGTTCACGGGCAACTGTCCCCGAGCAGCTCGTGCGCTGCCAGAACGGCACGACGATCGTCGCCAGCGCCGTCGTGCTCGCCGTCGGTCACATCCCCAGCGCCCAGCCGGAGGAGCGCGCCCGCCTCGCCGCTTTCGCCGAACTGGGCGGCGGGCTGTACCTGCCGCAGGGTCTGCCCGCGGAAACCCCCGTCACCGAGGTGGCCCCGGGTGAGCGGGTCATCGTCCGTGGCATGGGGCTCAACTACTTCGACCTGCAGACTCTGTTCACTCATGAGCGCGGCGGTCGCTACGAGGCGCAGCCCGGCGGACTGCTGCGGTATGTGCCCAGCGGTGACGAACCGCGGCTGGCGCTGGGATCACGACGGGGAATCCCGTACCGCAGCAAACCGATCTGTCACGAACATCCTCGGCGGGACTGGCCCCTGCGGTATTTCACGAAGGACAATATCGCTCTGCTCGCCGGGATCGAGGACCTCGGCGGGGAACGCAAGGCCGGTGCCCGATTCAATGATCAGCTGTGGCCGCTCATCCTCGCCGACCTGCGTCTGGCGTACTATCACACGCTCTCCCAGGTCCGTCCCGAAGCGTTCGCCGATGACCCGGGCCAGCTGCGCGAGGCCATCGGCGAAGCCGTCTCACGCCACCTGACCCGACGCACCTGGCAGGAGACTCACCCGCAGTCGGGCGAAGTCGGTGCCGGCGAGGCTCGGACAGCTGCGCCCGCTCGCGCCGCGGCAAGCGCCACGGGCGCGACCAGTGCTGCACGAACAGCCAGCGGCACGACCACGCCCAGCGCTGCACGAGCAGCCAGCGGCACGACCGCCGAGGATCCCGCCCGTCAGGGCCGCGTCACCCGCGAGGCCTTCGCCTGGTCGGAGATCGAAGAGGCACTCGTGCCCGATCCCGCCGACCGCATGTCACTGCACACCCTGCTCAACCCGCTCGAAGGCGAGCTCTTCACCAGCCGCGAACCCGGCGAGCCAGGTTCCCTGCACGAGTGGATGCTCGACTTCCTGCGCACCGACCTGCGCAACTCCTTGGCGGGTCCGACCGGCAGCCCGGAGAAGGCGCTCTTCACCGTGCTGTGGCAGTCCCGGCTGCTGCTCAAGGAGCTCATCGTCGCTGGTCACATCGACCGCGTGAGCATCGACATGGAGATCCTCGGCTGGTTCGAGGGCTTCGTCTCCGGTATCTGCGATGGGCCTCCCCCGCAGCGGATCGCGGAACTCATCGCCCTCGCCGAGGCGGGAATCGTGTCCTTCATCGGCCCCGATATGCGCATCGAAGAGAATCCGGACGCACTCCGCGAGCCGATGCCGGACGCACTCCGCGAGAACCCGGAGGCGCCCGAAGCCGAAGCAGAGAACGCAAGTTCCGGCATTGCCGCACGCCCGGTCGAGTCCGAGAGCCCCGCTGCTGAAGCGCAGGGCCTCACAGATGAGGCGCAGCGGCCGCGCCCGGAGATCTTCACGGTCACCTCGGCGCAGGCCGCCGGAGCGATCACGGGCAGCGTCGTCATCGATGCTGCGTCCCCGACGAATTCCGTCTCGCGTGCCGCCGACGTCCTGCTGTACGGGATGCTCGAACGCGGGCAGCTCACCGCGGCCCGTCTGACCTTGGACGATGGCCGGGAGAAGTTCCTCAACGGACTCGCCCTCACGTCTCGGCCCTATCGCACGATCGATGTCGACGGCAACGTCCACCCCCGCCGGTTCGCGCTGTCGATCCAACTGTCGTCGAAGCAATGGGGCCTCGCGATCGCTGCAAACCCGGGCACGAACGCGGCCACGCTCAACGACTCGCACGCCGCCGCCGAGGCGATCCTCGACCTCCTCTGAGGCCGCGTACTCGTCCTCCTCTAGAGCTCAGCAGGCTCTCCCCGGAGGCCAGACGCCGACGGCTCTCGGCCCACCTCCACCTGCGGCCCCACGGACGCCAACGGCCCAGTTCCGCCAGCGCCCCACACCACCCGCGGACCACACCACCCGCGGGCAAGTGCCGAACTCTACGCCGCCCAGTGCACGAGGCGAGTTTCGGTACACCCTTCTCTGTAATGCACATGGAGGAAAGTGAGCATTTCAGAAAAGGATGTACCGAAGCGGACTCGGCGGCCGAGCACCGAACGCGAACAGCCCAGTCTAGGGTGAATAGCCCTGTTTCGAACATGGGCTATTCAACTCAGACTGGGCTGTTCGCAGAGGCGCCGTGGTGCGACGTGTTGGGCGCGCAGAGGCGCCGTGGTGCGACGTGTTGCGCGCGCAGAGGCGCCGTGGTGCGTGGCGCCAGGCCGGAAACGTGGCGTCGCGGCGCAGCCCCGCGGCCGCGAAGTGCGGCTACGCCATTTCGAGGGCGGCTTCGGGCTTCGTGGTCCGGGCCCGGACGATGGCCAGCAGCGACATCACAATGCCGATGACCGCCCAGGCCAGCAGTCCGCCGTATGCGGCAGCCTGCCCGCTGGTGCCCGCGGCGATCGCGGCGAAGCCGTTCATCGACGGAGTCAGCGGCAGGATCGGCGCGACGAAGTCGAAGAACTGCGGCACCGCCCCGATCGTCCGACCTGCCACGGCCAGCACGACCGCGATGACCGAGAGGAACCGGCCCACTCCCCCGAACCACGCCACGAGAGCGAAGTTCAGGATCATGAACACGATCGCTGAGACGAACGTGAGCACTGCGATGTCGAAGCCTTGGATCGCGTCGATGTCCATCACGGTGACCGCGAGGATCGAGAGCACGAGCGCCTGCAGCACGCCGACGACGAGGCCGGGCAGCAGTCCGCGCGCCCACACAGCGAACGAAGACTTCGTCGAGAGCAGAGCCCATGCCGGGATCGGCTTGAGCACCGTGTAGGTCACCAGTCCGCCGATCCACAGGGCGAGCATGATGAGCAGCGCGATCGTCGATCCCGCCAGCACATCCGTGACGCTGTCCGTGTCCGGGGATTCGATATTCGCCGAGGCGACCTTGGCCAAGCGGTCACGTTCCGGAGCCGTGTAGGACGGCACTTCGTCCGCACCGTCCTTGACGCCGTCGGAGAACTTGCTCACGCCCTTCGCATACTTGCCCGTGCCCTCATCGAGCTTGTCGAGGCCGGCTGAGAGTTCGGAGGTGCCGGTCGCGGCCTCGGAGACGCCGTCGGTGTACTTGCCGACACCGGTGCTGTATTCGCTCAGCCCATCGCTGAGCTGACCGGCACCGTCGGAGAGCTCCGAGGAACCGTCGGCGACCTTGCCGATGCCCTTGGACAGGGCCGGCATTCCGTCGGCGAGCTGCTGGTTGCCGTCGGCGACCCCGGCGGCACCGTCACGCAGTCCCTTCGAGGCCTCGAGCAGCTTCGGAGCGTTCTTCGAGATGTCCTCCATGCCCTTCATGAGGTCACCGAGGCCGTCCTCGAGTCCCTTGACGAACTTGGTCACACCATCGGAGAGCTCCGAAGCACCCTTGGCGAGTTCATCGGACCCGCCGAGGAGGGACGAGCCATTCTGCTCCTGCTCAAGCCCGTCGACGGCCTGGTTCAGGCCACCCGAGGTGCCGTTGAGCAGCCCCTGGGCATAGGCCTGCTCGATGCCCTTACAGACCTGATCGGGGGTGCCGGTCGGGCACATCTCGGCCCGTGCCTGCTCCGCCTCGTCCTTTGTCATGATGCCGGCAGCCACGAGCGCGTCGAGATCAGGCTTCGTCCCGGCCAGCTGATCGGCCTTGTCCGCGCCCTCTTTCAGCCCATCGCGGTACTGGTGCAGTCCGTCGGAGAGGCCGGAGGCGCCCTCGGACACACCGTCGGCGCCCTTCTCGAGCTCCTTGCCGCCCTTGGTGATGTCACCCAGACCGCCTTCACCCGAGTCTCCGGATCCGGCGAAGCCCTTGATGATCTCGTCGATGGACTTCGTGTACTCGTCGACACCGTCGGAGAGCTCACCGGAACCGTCGGCCAGCTTCTGCGTACTCGCGGGCAGCTTCGAGGTCTTCTTGTCGAGTTCGTTCAGGCCCCCGGACATCTCCGAGGCGCCCTTGGACAATTCTCCGGCGCCCTTCGACAGCTCAGTGGCGCCGGACTTGAGCTCGCCGCCGTTGTCACTGAGCTGGTTCATGCCCTTGGAGAGTTCACCGGCACCTTCGGCCGATTGCCCGGTGCCTTCCTTGAGGCCTTCGGCTCCCTTGTCGAGTTCCCCGGCAGCGTCGCCGAGGTCCTTCATCTGGTCGCCCATCTTGTTGAAGCCGACGTAGATGTTGTCGAGGTAGGTCTCGGTCATCTGCGTGTTGAAGGTCGTCCGCGCCACCTCGGCGACGGACCGGGAGATCTGCGTATCGAGCGCAGGAGCGGTCCCGGACACGTCGACGTCGAGCTGCGTCTGCGTCGCCGACTTCGCATCATCGACCGAGGTCACAGCGCGGGAGAACCCTTCGGGGATCGTCAGCTTCGCAGCGTATGTGCCGTCGGACAGCCCGTTCTGCGCATCCTCTTCGTCGGTGATGACCCAGTGGATGTTGTTCTCGTCCTCGCCCACCAGACCGCTGGTCAGCTGTCGCCCGATCGGCACGGTCTTGCCGTCGACCTTCGCCCCGTCGTCATTGTTGACGATGGCGGCTTCGATGGTCTCGAGCCGATCGCCGCTCTTCCACGTGGCGAGGATGAATCCGGCCGCCACGATGATCGGGATGAGGACCAGGCCGAGGAGGGAGAGCCAGTTCACCGGCTTCCTCGAGTTCGCACGTTCGAGTCTCACGACTGCACACCTTCCATGTTGGTGCTGTCGACGGCGTGCGTGTGTTCGCCGTCTGATTCGCTGTCGGTTCCGCCCCGCTCATCGGGTCGAGCCTCGTCGAGGTCGAGGTGGAAGTAGTTCGTTTCGGGATCGAAGATCCCTGTCACATCCCCGTCGGGCAGGCCGAGGATGACGGTGGTGCCGTCGGCGACGAGCTGCGGCAGCAGATCACGCAGGTCCCGTGCCGGTCCGGCCGATTCCCGTGCCCCGGCCGCGAGCTTCTCCGCCCCGTCGATGACGAGCAGATCCGGCGCCGAGGCGGCCATCCGAGAGATGTCGCGCGGACTGATCATCCGGTCGGCCTCACCCCGGTTGAGGTCGAGGTAGGGAACCTGTCGGCGGACCTGTCCGGCGTGTTCGGGCAGGACGTTCTGGCCGATCTTCATCTCCCCGGCCGTGAGTCCGACGCGGCCGGACACGGCGAGCAGGAGGGCTCGGCGGGAATCGCCGCTGGCGACGAGGATCTGGCCCGGCAGCAGGGAGATGTCGACGCGGGCGAAGCCGCGGTCCCCGGAGTACACGCCGATTCCGCGTCCGTAGACCCGGTAGTCCGAGTTCGGCTCCGGCCAGTCGCGCAGGGCCACTTCGTGGGCGAGGCCCTCTCCTTCGACGTCAAGGCGCGGCAGGATCCGATCGAGCCACTTCGGCAGCCACCAGGCCTTGTCGCCGAGCAGCTGCATGATCGCGGGCACCAGCGACATGCGCACGAGGAAGGCGTCGACGAAGATGCCGGCGGCCAAGGCGAGCGCGATCGATTTGATGATCGGTTCGCCGGCGGGCACGAAGGCCGCGAAGACGGAGAACATGATGATCGCTGCGGCCGAGACGACGCGGGCAGACGAGGCGAAGCCGGCCCTGATGGCGTCCTTGGCCGAGGAGCCGTGGACATAGGCTTCGCGCATGCCGGAGACGAGGAACACTTCGTAGTCCATCGCGAGGCCGAAGAGGATGCCCATGACGATGATCGGCAGGAAGCTGATGACCGGTCCCGTCCCGTCGATGCCCAAAGGGCCGGCGAAGAGTCCGTCGTGGAAGACGAGGACGACCGTGCCGAAGGAAGCGAAGACGGAGAGGAGGAACCCGCCGGTGGCCTTGATCGGCACCGCCACGGAGCGGAAGACCATCATGAGCAGGATGATGGAGAGTCCGACGACGAAGATGCCGAAGGGCACGAGAGCCTTGCCGAGCTGGTCCGAGACGTCGATCTGGATCGCGGTGGCACCGGTGACGGCGGTGTCGAAGTCGAAGTCGTCCTCGATCTCCGTGCTCAGGTCCCGCAGCCGATCCACCGTGTCGAGGGTCGCCGGGTCGTCGGAGGCGGTCGTCGGAATGATCTGGAAGAGTCCGACGGTCGCATCCCGGTTCGGGGTGGCCATGATGACCTGTTCGACGCCGTCGACCTTCTCGATGCGCTTCTCGATCTCCTCGACGTCTCCGAGCGGATCATCGCTTGTCACGATCTGGCTGGTCATGACCAGGGGTCCGTTGTAGCCGGGCCCGAAGTGCTCGTCGATGAGGTCGTAGGTCGCCCGCGCCGGAGTGCCCTGTTCCTGGTCGCCTGCAGTGGGCAGGGACAGCTGGAGCTGGGTGGCGGGGATCGCGAAGAGCGCGAGGCCGCCGACGATGACGACGATCGTCAGCAGCGGGATCTTCGTGACGACCTTGAGCCACCCGGCGAAGAACTTGTTCATGACCGTCGGCGGGTACGGGTCGCCGCCCTCGGCGCGCGCCTCGTCGGCGATCCTCTCCCGCAGTGCCGGGTCGGCCGCCTCAGTGGGGGTTCCTGTGGAACCGTCGCCCACCTCGGTGCCGGACGATGATCCCTTCGCCGAGGCGGTCGTGCCCGTCGTCGCCCGCTGAGCGGCCGCGGCGTAGGCCTTCCGGTAGCGCTTCGTCGGCTTCGGGGTGATCTTGGACTTCACGAGTCCCAGCAGGGCGGGGACCATCGTCAGGGAGATCATCACGGCCACGGCGACGGAGCCGGAGGCGCCGATGCCCATGATCGTCAGGAAGGGGATGCCAGCCAGGGACAGGCCGAGGAGTGCGATCATCACGGTCATGCCCGCGAAGACGACGGCGGACCCGGCCGTCGCGACGGCGCGTCCGGCCGCCTCGACGGGGTCGTGGCCTTCGGCGAGGAGGTCGCGGGCGCGGGAGACGATGAAGAGTGCGTAGTCGATGCCCACGGCCAGGCCGAGCATGAGCGCGAGCATGATCGACGAGGAGTTGATCGTCGCGAATGCGGTGCCGCCGACGATGAGCAGCACGGAGATGCCGACGCCGATGAGCGCGGTGATCAGCGGCATTCCCGCGGCGCGGAAGGAACCGAGGGTGAGCAGGAGGACGATGAAGGCGATGACGACGCCGATGCCTTCGACCCAGGAGATCTCGACACCGGTGATCTGGAAGAGCTCACCGCCGCCTTCGACCTGCGCGCCGGGCAGGGCATCGCGCAGCGGGTCGAGGGCCTCGATGAGGTTGTCGCCGGCGTCCTCCCCGACGTCCTGCTGAGTGCCGTCGTATTGGACGGAGATCATGGCCGCCGTCTCGTCCTTGCTGATGGCGCCCTCGACGAGGTCGGAATACGGGGAGGTCACCGTGTCAACGTGCGGGAGGTCCTCGATGCGGTCGATCTCGTCTTCGATCGCGTCCTTGTACTTCGCATCCTCGACCGAATCGCCGTCGTCGGCGACGACGATCACCGAGGCGGAGACGCCGGCGGCTTCGGGGAACGTCGACTTCATCGAGTCCAGAGCCGTCTGCGCCTCCGAACCCGGGAGTGTGAAGTCATTGTCGAAGTCCTTGGAGAAGGCGGCGACTCCGGCTCCGACGAGGACGAAGATCAGCAGCCACGCGGCGATGAAGCGCCACGGGGTCCGATACGCACGACGACCCAGGGCGTAGAGGAAAGTTGACACGAAAACCTCGATACAAAAGTGTATTGGATACAGTATTGTATTGTTGTGCAATACCCACCCTCCACGCAAATGGATCCCAGGTTGAGCGGGGATTCCCATGAGATGCTCAGGCGCCTCGCTCTCCGCCCCGCCGTCGCTGCCGGCTCCGATGCCGGCGCAGAGAACTGCACCACCTTGGCCATCGCCGACCACACCGCAACGAAATGACGATGAACACAGACGAACTCAGCCCACGCAGACGCCAGACCCGATCCACCCTCGTTCAGGCCGGCACCTCCGTCTTCGCCGTGCGCGGCATCGACGGCGCCTCGATCGAGGAGATCTGCGAGGCCGGCGGCCTGACCCGAGGGGCGTTCTATTCGAACTTCTCCAGCCGTGACGATCTGGTGCTCGCGATCATCGAGATGCGCACCTCCGAGAACCTCGATCGCCTCGACGACACGATCCAGCGGTGGTCTGAGCAGCTCATGGCCACTGCCGAGGTGCCGGAGATCAAAGCTCTGATGACGCAGTTCATCGACGATGTCTTCAATGAGAAGAAGCAGACCGTGGCCGAGACGATCACGGAACAGGAGATCGAGCTCTACTGCCTGCGGGTTCCGCATCTCCACGCCCGCTATGTCGAACTCAACGCCACTCAGCTCGACCGGCTGGCCGCACTCGTGACCACGGCCCTCGACGTCGCCGGCGCCACGACGAAGCAGCCGATCGGCGACTTCCTCACGGTCATCATCTCCGTGTTCAACCGGATCGCCCTGACTGCGGCGGCCGGGAAGAAGATGGACGAGCACGTCGACATCGATCCGAGCCTCATCGTCGAGGTCCTCATGCACCTCATCGACTTCTGTCCCGACAGCGATGGTTGAAGACTTCTGCCTCTATACCGAGGTCTGAATGCTTCTGCCCCTATGACAAGGTCTGAACGCGCTCGACGAACCGGTTCGAGGCACTAAGGTGGTGCCCGTGAACGAACTCCAGCGCGAATTCTCTGCTTTCATCAACAATATGGACGTCCGCCTCGGCGCGTTCGTCCTCGCCGACCTCCCCGAAACCTTCGAGAAGGAGGACGGGGAGACCATGAAGTTCCCGAAGGACTTCGGGCCGAAATCACTGCCGATGCTCGAACTCTTCGTGCTCTCGAAGTTCCCGAACACCGAAGAGATCCTCAAGCCGGAGAACCGCCGCTTCTTCGAAGGACTCATCCGCTACCTCGGCGAAACCTATCTGCGTGCGATCGGCGGCGTCTGGGACCACGACGAGTCGACGGGCAACGGGATGCCATTCATCCGCCCCGACAATGCCGACGGTCCGGCCGCCGGTGAGCCGATCCCGCTGGTGGGCATCGTGCTGGCCGCCGTCGATCAGCGCAGCGCCGAGGTGTTCACCGCAGTGCTCGACAAGGCCAGGGAGCTCCTCGGCGGGGACGGCCAACCGCGCCGCAAGTGCACGGGACTCTCCCTCGGCGTGCTCAATGCCGAGAACTCGAGCGAGGAGGAGGTCGAATTCCTCACCCGCTTCATCGGCACCGTCGAACCGGGCATCGCCGCCTGGACTCAGGAGCAGGCCGATCCGAGTTCGTGGGGCTTCGACCGGGAGAGCCTCGCCCGTCTGGGCAAGCAGGTCGCGGTCCGCTACGACGGCCCCGATGACATGATCGCCGAGGACGAGACCCCCTTCACCGCCGGCGCCATGCGCTTCATCGGTGAGACGGTGCGCCGCATCGCCTTCGGCCAGTGGCGCTACGGCGCAGAACTCGAAGCCGATGATCCGCGCAGCAAGCAGCCGTTCATCCGCTTCGTCATCGGCGATCAGAATCTCGACCTCGTGCCGTGGCGACTCATCCAAGCCGCACTGGAGAACGACGATGCGATCGCGTCTGCCCTCGACGCGGTCATCGAGATGCGCGAGCAGGAAGCCGCCGAGGCGGACGAGAGTTCCGATGATTCCGCCAGTGCGGCGGACGGAGCAGACGAGGACTGAGCGGCCGCTGCCGGTTCAGAGTTGGAAGCGGCGGTTGCCGTGCAGACCGTCGGCCGGTGACCCGGGTGCGAGGTCGATCTGTTTGCGCGCGGGGTCGATGCGCACGCTCACCAGGGTCGCCGAACGTTCCCCATAGGCGGCGCCGGGTGCCGGAGTGCAGCACACAGGTGCGTCTCCCGGACCCGTCGTCAGCAGCTTCGTGAGATCTCCGACCGTGACGGGCGCGTTCTTCGCACCGTCGGTCGAGGCGACGCTGTCGGGCTCAGCGGCACCGTCGGTATGGGCGGCGCTGTCGGACTCGGCGGCACCATCAGCAGGGGGCTCTCCGCCACGCGCCAGCGCACGTTCGGCTTCGAAGCGCACGACCGCCTCGGCGAGGTGACGGTATCGTTCCTGCGAGGTCGAATCGGGGCGCAGCTCGAGCGCACCGTCGAGCAGATCCGGGTGCAGGAAATGGTTCGTGTGGAGGAGGAACCCGGCCTCCCCCGTCTCCCCGTCGGCCCCACTGCCCGCGCGGGCCCGTCGCTCGCGCTTGAGTGCACCGGCGATCTCGACCTGGACGGCCGCCTCGGCGGTGATGACGGTGATGATCGACGATGATGACGTCGGGGCGGAGCCGATGATGTCGAGCGCCTCGGCGAGGGTGCCCGCTTCGGCCAGGACACGGGCGAGGATCATGTGGATGGGCACTCCCCCGGCCGCGTCGCCGGTGTGCTTGAGGATATTGAGCAGGACGCCGACGCCGCCCGCGTTGAGACCGATCTTGCCGAGCATTCCGAACTCGGCGATGCCCACATGCCGGTGCTGCCCGGGCACGGCACCGACATCGTTGAAGTGCCACAGAGTGGAGAAGTCCGCCGCCCAATCCCAGTTCTGCGCGGCCACGGAGGCGCCCGGGCTGGTGTGGCTCACGGTCGAGCATTCGGTCGGCGCGGCCGGTGCCTGGGTCATGATCTCGGTCCGGGCGACGATCTCCATGAGCTCCGTGACGTCGATGCCCGCTCCGGCGGCGACGGCTTCGACCTCCTCTGCGCCGGTCGGCCACCATTGCTGGAGTCGCTGCCAACTCGACACGGCCGCGGATTCCACGGCCGCCTCGGTGATGGACAGATGCGAGAAGTAGCGGCGATACGCGTCCACAGTGGAGGCGATTCCTGTGCGCAGCTCCTCACCGCGGCGGTGGCCGCGCTCGACATGGTCGCTCGCGTGCACGGCGAAGGTCACGGGCCGCACCTCGGCGGCGGGAACGAATTCGGTGCTCATGCTGATTCCTCCTTGCTGTCTCTCTTCTTCAGGCCGGGCCCGGCTCAATCCTTGCCGACGAGAGAGCCGACGCCGATGTCGATACCGAGATAATGCATGTGCGCGGCGGTTTCGGCAAGGGCGGCGAAGAGGTTGAAGTTGTGCAGGCTCTCGAATCCGCGGGACCAGTGCAGGCCCGCCGCGATCGAGTAGACGCTGTGGTCGTCGGTGGCCTCCATGCGGGCGCGGATCTCGCCGAGGCGCTCGTGATGGTGTTCGACGAGTTCGACCTTGCGGTCATGGAGTCCGCGGAAGCGGAAGCCGTGGGCCGGCAGCACCGCCACGTCCTCGTCGAGCTCGCCGATCTTCTCCAGTGAACGCAGATAATCGCCGAGGCTGTGCGTGATCGCCCCGGAATCGAGGCCGATGTTCGGGGTGATCGTCGGCAGCACATGGTCGCCGGAGAAGAACAGTTTGTCCTCGTCGCGGACGAACGCGGAGTGTCCGTAGGTGTGCCCCGGCGTCCACATGGCCGTCACTCGACCTTCGTCGAGCGGGAGTTCTGTGCCGTCATCGAGGACGTGGATGTTCTCGGGCAGCCGGCTCATCGCCTGTCTGTACAGGCTCATCGAGTCGCTCTTCGACCCGCCCTTGCTCGATCCGACCTGGAGGCTTTCGACTTCGGCCCAGCGATCTTCGGGGACACCATAGGCGCGGGCGATATTGAGGTTGGGGTCGATTCCGGTGCCGAGGTCGACGGCGTTGGTGTAGAAGCGTTTGATCGCGCGCAGGTCCTCGCCGTGCATGGCGACCCAGGCGTCGGGGTTCTTCGCGAGGAGTGCGGGCACGAGCCCGATGTGGTCGCGGTGGTAGTGGGTGATCGCGATTCCGTGGATGTCGGCGACCGTGAAGCCGAGGTCGGCCAGCGCCGAGGTGAGCGCCAGGTACTGATCCTTGCCGTCCCAGCCCGGGTCGATGAGGACGACGCCGGAGCCGTCGGCGAGGGCATAGCAGTAGGTGTAGACGAGAGGGTTGTTCGGGATCGGGACCGGGAGGGCCCAGACACCTTCGACGACCTGTTCGACCGGTGGCAGGACTCGGTCCTTCCATGCCGCCGACTGTCGGGAACTGAGCGTTTCGATCGCCATACTGCTCTCACACCTCTCGTGGGGCCACATTGTCCGTTGACTGCAATCTACTCTGTTTCGCGTCGGCGCTGACGGTTCGTTCGATAACTGGTCATCGTGATGTCCGCCGAGACTACCGATATCGTTGCATATATTGACGGTTTTCATCGGAAAGGTCACGATTTCACACTGATACCTGTCCCGATCCTCGGCGATGGTTTCGTTTTCAGTACCTTGGGCGTTAAGATCATGACGCACATCACTTCCGGGCCGATCATCGATGGCGACGTCGACGGCCCGGCTGGCGGCAAGACTCATTGGGGAGGATTGATATGGCTGCCTCTGGCTCACTGAAGCGCAACCTCGGACTGTGGTCCATCGTCGGACTCGGACTCGGCTACATGACGCCGACGGTCGTCTTCGACACTTTCGGAATCGTCTCCGAACAGACGAACGGAGCCGTTCCGGCGGCGTACCTCGTGGCTCTCATCGTCATGATCTTCACGGCCTTCAGCTACGGCAAGATGGTCAGGGTCTTCCCGACCGCGGGGTCGGCCTACACCTATACCCGGGAGACGATGTCTCCGGGGCTCGGCTTCCTCGTCGGATGGACCTCCCTCCTGGACTATCTGCTGCTGCCGATGGTCAACTGCCTCATCCTTCGGCTCTATATGGAATCGATGGTGCCCGACGCTCCCCCGTGGGTGTGGGTCGTTCTCTATACAATCGTCATGACCGGCATCGTCCTGTCATCGATGCGGGGAACGGCGAACCTCAACGGCGTCCTCCTCGTCTTCGCGGTCGTGCTCGTTGCCACGTTCTGCGTGCTCGCCGTCATGCAGCTCAACGCCGGCGAAGGGGCCGGAGTCGTCTTCAGTCCGGAGCCGTTCATCCATGAGGGCGTCCACCTCGGCGCGGTTCTCACCGGTGCGACCGTCGTGTGCTTCTCGTTCATCGGCTTCGACGCGGTGACGATGTACACGAATGAGGCGAAGCACGTCAGTCTCATGCCGAAGGCGATCATGCTCACCGTTCTCGCCGGAGGTCTCATCTTCCTCGTCGCCGGCTACTTCGCGCAGCTGCTCTTCCCCGACAATTCGCAGTTCACCATCGTCGACGATCCGCTGCCGGAGATCGGCATGATCACCGGCGGCCACGTGTTCCAACTGTTCTTCGTGGCTGCGGCATTCGCTGCGACCGCCGCCTCGGGGCTGGCCTCGCATGCGTCGGTGTCGCGGATGATGCTCGTGATGGGCCGCAACGGAGTGCTGCCGCGCAAGGCCTTCGGATACATCAACCCGAAGACGCACACTCCGGTGTTCAACATCGTGCTCGTCGGTGCGGTGTGCCTGCTGGCGATGTCGTTCAGCCTCGAGCTCATCTCGGCGCTCATCAACTTCGGTGCGCTCATCGCCTTCACCTTCGTCAACCTCACTGTCATTGCGCACTACGCCTTCCGGACCAAGCAGGTCAAGGACTTCAAGTCGGCGTTCAGCTACGTCGTGATGCCCGCCATCGGTGCGATCCTCACAGGAATCCTGTGGGTGAGCCTGCACGGGACCGCGCTCGTCGGCGGCCTCGTGTGGCTGGCGATCGGCATCATCTACCTGGCCGTGCTGACCCGCGGATTCAAGCGCTCGGTGCGCAGCTTCGACGACCCTGAGGCCGACGCCGAGATGTCCGAACCAGAGGCGCCTGAGGCCGGGGACGGCGCTGGGACGCCCGCTGGTTCCAGCGGTCCCGAACCGGGAGCGCCGGTCCGGGAATGAGACGGCGTCGGGACGCCCGGAGGTTCCGGCAGTCCTGAGCAGGGGGCGCAGGTCCGGGACTGAGGCCGCGCGACTCGGTCAGCGGCAGCGGCGGCAGCGCTCGGACCGTCGTTCAAGCGCTGCACCGCGGAAATTCCGTCGTTCAAGGCCAAGCGCGGTTATCGGTAGGTCTGCCCAGCGAAAAGCGCGCTCAGCCTTGAACGAGCGGAAGCAGAGTCTCTGTCGCGGGGCTGGCCCCATGGGAGAATCAGTTCCATGGAGTCCTCGGTCCGCGCAGTCCACTCCAGCCCTACGCATGAGTTCAGCAAAGAGCCGATGCCCTCGATCACGCTCGTCGAAGGTATCGGCGTCTCCGGTGACGCTCATGCAGGCACGACCGTTCAGCATCGCAGCAGAGTGGCCAGGGACCCGAGCGCACCGAACCTCCGACAGGTCCACCTCATCCACGGCGAACTCTTCGAGCACCTCGACGAGGTCGGGTTCACCGTGGAGCCGGGCAGCCTCGGGGAGAACATCACCACGCGCGGAGTCGATCTGTTCGAACTGCCGGTCGGCACTCGACTGAGAATCGGTGAGGCAACAGTGACCGTCACCGGTCTGCGCAACCCGTGCCGTCAGATCGATGGCCTGCAGCCTGGCCTGATGAAGCGCCTCGTGTTCAAGGACGACGATGGCCATGTTCGCCGGCTTGCCGGAATCATGGGCATCGTCGCCCGAGGCGGAGTCGTCCGTCCGGGTGACTCGATCGCCGTCGAGCTTCCACCCTTGCCGCATCATCCGCTCACCACCGTCTGATGACGGGGTCCTAATCGATCCCATCGGAGACTCCGGCCGCGGCTGAGTCGGAAACGCGCCCAGCCGCAAGTAGCCCGGTCCCTGGGTGGCAGTTGCGGTATTCGAAGCGCCCGCGAGCGCGCTCGATGACGAATACCTCATGGGTGAGTTTGAGGTGGCCAGAACCGCCGTGCTCGCCGAGGTAGCGCATCGCTACCCCGAAAATTGCCTTGTGCGTCGGGTGATCTTTCGCCCAGGCGTCGAGCTCGGCCATGCTCCGCCACCAGCTCAGCCCGAAGCTCTGGTTAATTGCGCGCCCCGAATCGTCGAGGACCCTCGCATACCGATTGGCGATGCACCCGATCTCCGTCCCTGCGGAAGTAAGGTAGTCCATTCCCGCCCGCAACGTCGGTTCGACCTCATCGAGGTACATCTCTCGCTCCTTACCGGAGGTCTCGGACCAGTCCTGGCCCGACCGGATCAGGCAGAGATTCTCGACCTCATGGACAACGAGGCTTCCCGCCAAAACATCGGTGACTCCGGGTTTCGGATCGAGTCGGTCCCGCTGCGCGGCCGGCATCCTATCCCGGGCGCTCCCCCAATACCCGTGTTCGCGGATCTCTCCACTGAGAGCGTCGGCTAGGTGTCCGACTCCCTGCACATAGTCTGAGGAGTAGAGAGTCTCGACCCGATCGAGCGAGGGGCGGATCTCTTCGACGAAGAATCCCCAATCGGGTCGGGATTCAGAACCTTCCAACCATCGGCGACGGAGACGATCGGCACTTCCGTCCGCCCACCCGTCGAGATAGCAGATGATCATCCGGTTGAGCGCGCCAGTCTCGTCGACACACTCCGACTGATCCCGAAACACCACCGCCTTGGCGCGGTCGGTTCCTTCCAAGAAGGCGGTGCAGTGCTTGTCGAAAGCAGCCTTCGTCGTCTGCCGCCCGCGTGCCTGACCGGACGACGCCGAAGCCGCAGGTGCCTGGACACCGAGTATGAGCAGCGTCAGGTCGGTTCGTGACGGATCGAACCGCGCGGAGTAGGAGGGGTAGGGCGGCTGCCACGCTTCCTTCATCGCCATCGGGCACGTCCGCTCGCGGACGAGGTGCTCGGGGATCGCCGATTCGAAGGCAACCATGATCAGGCCTCCACGGCAAAGAGGTCCGCTGCCGGCTCCACATCCGCCTGGGTGGCTACGTCCACAGTCCGAGGCAGGGGGTTGCGGTTGATGAGGAGCCGGAAGACATCGGGACGCGAGTAGTGGCCGACAGGGTCGGCCGCGGACTTCGCGATCGCGATGAGGGCCGGATCCAGTTCGGCGTAGAGGATGCCTTCTTCGTCTGGACGAAGCGGCGCGGCGAGTTCGGAACCCTCTGGTCCGTAGATCCTCGCGTGGCCGCCGCCAGAATTGAGCAGATGCCGCTTCGTCTCCGTGTCGCAGAAGGTCTCGATCGCCGACTGTCCGACGACGGCGCAGGGAGCGAGCACGAAAGCCTGTCCTTCGGCAGCGTAGACGCGACTGGCCGCAGTGTTCACTTCTGGACTGAGCGCCTCAGCAGCTCCCTCGTAGATGGAGAAGGACGGCCAGGCGCCGACGTGGATCTCCTCGTTCTGGGCGTACAACGAGTATTTCGTCAGCGGCTGGAGATGCTCCCAGCAGTTCAGCGCTCCGATCCGACCGAGTGGCGTTTCATGGACCTGCAGGTCGGAACCGTCGCCTTCTCCGAAAACGGTCCGCTCGACGTGGGTGGGCTTGAGTTTGTGCCTGACTGACTGGAGTTCGCCGTCCGCGTCGATGAACGCTTGTGCCATGTAGAGGCTGCCCCCAGCCTTCGCACTGTAGCCGAGGACGACGTATACGCCCGCCTCACGGGCGGCGGCGCGGATGCGCTCCATCTCGCGACCGTGCGTGTCCATCGAGTTCTGCGCGTAGCCGGGGACGAATCGCATGCCGTCGGCAGGCGAGTCCAGCCAGATCCACCAGGGATATCCGGGCACGAAGGTCTCGGGGAAGGCGACGAGTTCGGCTCCATTGGCCGCGGCCTCGCGGATGAGCGCGATGGTTTTCTCGACCGTCGCATCGAGATCGAGCCAGACCGGTTCGGCCTGGACTGCTGCGGCGGTGATCGTCCGTTCCATAATGACTCCTCAACTGATGTGATGTATGCCACTTCAGTCTCTGAGCCGATGCGGGTGCGGTGCTGACCAAACCTGCCGCGGTCAGTGACGAAATCTGCCGACCCGCCGAGGTGGTCCTCCGCAGCGCTGGCGTGCGAGCCTAGCCGACGCGTGAGGTCGAAATTTCAACCCTGGGTCGGAAACGTCAAGTACTGTCTGCGGCCACGGTCAGTTTTCGGCGAGGAACCGCCTCGGCGTCGTGCCCGTCTCCGCGCGAAAGGCACGAATGAACCCGGATTCGCTGTCGAAACCACACCGCCCCGCTACGGCTGCGACGGTGACGTGCGGATTTGTGCGGAGGAGCTGCTTGGCGGCCTCGATGCGCATCCCGCGCATCACGCTCGAAACCCCAGCTTCGGGGAACAGACGATAGAGGGAGCGCACTGACAGATGCGCGTCCGCGGCGAGACGTTCGACAGTCCAGGCAGGGTCGGAGAGTTCGCGTCGCATCGCCGCCTCCACGCGCTGACGCAGGAAGCTGTCGGGCAGAGGGGTCTCGGACCCTTGGGCGTGTGGATGCAGCATCTCCGACAGGGCGCCGAGGACGTGGTCGACCATCGGGTCGAGACTTGATCCGCCCTCGCTCAGCTGGTCGCTCATCGTCAGCAGCAGCTGGGCGATGACTCCTCCGGGGCTGCCGCGACCGTGAGCATCGGCAGTGATCGCTCGAGTGTCGTCGACGCCGACGGCGGTCTTGGGGAGCTGGACGACGAGTTGACGGAACTCGCCGGGGAAGCGCAGGCGGTAGGGCCGGGCGCTGTCGTACAGCGCGATTCCACCGGGCACGAGGCGAGCGACGCGACCGTCCTGTTCAACGAAGCCTTCACCCTCGCGTTGGATCGAGAAGAGAAGGAATTCGTCCGAGGCGCTGGCGGCGAACCGGCGGGTGCGGACCACGTCCTGCGGGGAAGCGCAGACGGTCGAGAACTCGAGTTCACCCAGGACTTCCCGGTTGATCTCACCGTGGAACGGAGCGTCGTTCCGGTGTCGCGCGGAGAGTTTGACGAAGGTCTCGCAGATGAGGTCGGTCCACACCTCGGCAGCGTCGTCCGGCGACGCCTCGGCCGTAGACAGGGTCTGTGCGGTGTAGGTTCTCACTACTCGTCCCCTGTTGCGTTCGGCGCAGACTCCGTTGCATGCGTGTGATTGAGGGAATCATAGCCTGAGTCGACGTCGACGCAGAAGCCCCCGAACTCTTCGCTGTTGACGATGAGTTCGGGGGCTTGTCATTTGGCGGAAGCGGTGGGATTCGAACCCACGGTGCGGGGTTGCCGCACAACGGTTTTCAAGACCGTCTCCTTCGGCCGCTCGGACACGCTTCCCTCGGTTCCTCCACGCC
Organism: Brevibacterium sp. MGP-B1; assembly: GCF_057766545.1. Classification (NCBI taxonomy): domain Bacteria; kingdom Bacillati; phylum Actinomycetota; class Actinomycetes; order Micrococcales; family Brevibacteriaceae; genus Brevibacterium; species Brevibacterium sp. MGP-B1. Next base: position 2,911,333 of record NZ_CM173407.1, read on the forward strand.
TGTGACAGCGATGGAGCGAACCCGGCCTGCTCGACGCGAGGTCGAGCCACCATAGTTTCTCACAACCGCAACAGCATCTGCCAATTGGCGGATGCGCGCACGGACGTCACCGCCTCGGGGCTCAGCCGAGGCCGAGGCGAAGTGTCCCCGGAGGCGCTCAGTCCTTCTTGCGCTTCTTCATCCGGTTCCGCTTGCGCTCGGTGCCCAGGAGGTCATCGAACACGGAACCGCCGGCAGGTTTCGAATCGTCGCCGGACTTGTCTGATGATTCGTCGGGCCGTGCCGCGGCGTCGTCGCGGCTCTTGTCTGAACGGTAGGAGACCTGCTCGCCGAATGTTCCGCGGTCGCTGCCGGAGTTCTGCGAACGTTCGCTCCACGTATGGCCGAGCTTCGGTGCGTCCTTAGGCTTGGCCGGCTGCGATTCGTGTCCGGTGCTGTCGGCGTCCTCCGAGGTGGCGCCGCGCGCCGCGAACGAGGCCGGGACTCGTCGGACCGGAGCTTCCGGCTCTTCCTCGTCGACGAACTCTTCGTCTTCTGCAGGAGCCGGAGCCGCTTCGGGTGCATCGTCCTGGGGCGGGACCACGGTGGAGTCCTCGACATCGTCGATGTCGGGATCCGCGACCGCGTCAACGGTGTTCTCCGCGGTATCGGCGACCTCGACCTCGTCGGCTTCGGTTTCACTGGCTCCGGTCTCGTTGGTCGCGGAACCATCGGCTGCGGACTCTGCCGCAGAAACTGCGTCGGCCGCGCTCTCCATGCCGGGCGACTCAGAAGCTTCGGAATCTGCCGAGGCAGATTCGTCCGCTCCACTCGTCGCAACTGGTACGTCTGTGCCGCTCGCCGCATCTGGCTCTTCGGAGCCTGAGTCATCGGAGTCTGAGTTCGCGATTGCGGCCGCGACGGCACCGGAGGTTCCACGGGGCGCCGCAGAGACCGACTCTGAATCGGCGGCGGTCGCCTCGTCGGCGGGTGGAGCCACGGCGAACGCATCGCTCGACGCCACTTCCGAATCCGAGCTCTCGGCACCGGCACCTCCGTCAGCACCGGCTGCATCGCCGGAAGCTGGAGAGTCCTCGGCCGCATCGGACCCCGCCTCGCCGGAATCAGACCAGTTGAGGCGGGCCTCAGCAGCCTCCTCGGTGCGGGCGGGCTTGCCCTTGAGGACGAGGGTGAGCGTGGCCAGCGGCACGGACAGCCAGTTCGGGCGGTTGCGCAGCTCGGTGACGACCTCGACGAGAAGCCGGTCGACCAGCGCCGCGCGCAGCACGGGATCGCTCAGCCCGATGCTGTCGCCGCGCGCCCGCGAATATCCGGACAGCAGCGAGTTCTGGACCTGCGAGGCCCACAGGTACTCGGGCGAATCGAAGATCGCGCGCAGCGCTCCCGGATCGTTGCCGAAGCCGCTGACGACCAGCGAGCCGTCCTCGGAGTCGAGCGCGTCGGTGCGCTGCAGACGAGCGAAACCGGCAGCGTAGTCGATGCTGCGCAGCAGAGCCACGAGGTCGAAGGCGGCGGGCTTGGGGTCCGAGTCCGTCGAGTCCGTGAACTTCACGACCGAATAGCCGTCGGTGGACGAGCTGATCACATGGTCGAGCGTCAGCTCGCCGTGGATCTTCTGCAGGGTGCCGATGGTCTCCATGCTCTGCAGCCTGGCACGGTGGCCGCGCAGCTCCGGCACCAGCGAATCCAGGGCCAGGGGTGCCCGGCCCAGCGCCCAGTCGATGCGTTCGACCCACTTCTGCACCAGCTGCTTCGTCGGTTCGCCGGCGCCTTCGACGACTCCGAACTCGGCGGCCATGTCCGTGTGCAGTTCGCCGATGCGCCGACCCATCTCTGCGGCGTGGGCGTTGTAGGCCCCGATCGAACCGGAGTCGACGGCGCACACCGTGTTCACGGCTTCTCGCCATGCGGGTTCGGCGTCGACATCGACGTGGGAGAGCAGCGCCATCGGCGCCTCCATCTCCTGGACCTCGAACATGTCGTACCAGCGGCCCGAACCCCAGCCGATGACCTCGGGCACGCTGCGCGAACCCGCCTCGGTGAGCAGAACCGGAATCGTCAGCGACGACGGCATTCCGTTCTCGAGGACGCGGAAGAACGAGAGCTCCAGCGGCTCGTATTCGTCGTGGATGATGACGGTCGACTTGTGCTGCCCGGAGTCCGAGACCTCGATCGGGCGGATCTCGACGGGCATGACGTCCTCCGCTCCCACCGTGAGGTCTCCGATCGATGGCTTCGGTGGGACCGCCTCGGCGGCGGTGTTCGTCGATCCATTCGCCGAGGCGGCCGCGCCGTTCGCGGTCACCGGGAACGGCATCGGCGCACGGTCCCGGGCCTCGGTCTTCTCCTGGCTGTGGCGCAGGGACTCGGTGGACAGCTGCCCGCCGTCGAAGACCTTGCGCTTCGTGATCGCGTCGGCCATGAGGTTGACGAAGACGGGATCGGCGGCGCCGTCGTAGACGTAGACGGTGCCGAGCGCGAGGTCGTCGACGCGGCCGATGAGGGCGTGGCGCAGGTGCATGTCCTCGGCACCGCGCAGGGTCAGGGGGATGTTGAGGCGACGCAGGGTGGGGCCGTCGCCGACGGAGATGACGGTCACGAGACCGGCGAAGCCCCCGAGCTCCTCGGCGGTGTAAGTGAACGCGCGGGCCACCGACATGGGGGTGATGTCGGGGTCGGTCCCGAAATCTGCTGCGAGCTTGGGAAACCACGGCTGTCGGGGTATCCAGCTGGCTAACAGTTGTTCGAGCTCACTGCTGATGGCCATGACGTCTCCTAGAAGGGATTACGGGCATCCTCCATCCAATCATGATATGGGGTGTTCGCGGTCCAGGGCGCACCCGAAACCCCGAAGTCGGGAGCCGAATCACGGGGTTCGGGTAAATGCGAGGCGGGGACGGGAGGGATTAGGGACGGTCATAGCGGGGCGGACCGGGGCGGGTTCTCAGCGGCCCCGCGGCTGTCCTCATATCGATACGAGTTGCCAAATAGCAAGACAAAGGGCGCACAATAGTCTGGTGGTTGAAACAGATATGGCACCCCAGAAGCTCACACTCGCCGGCGAGGTCGAGGCGGCTGCGCTGCGAATTTCCGATTCCGTCATCCTGTCGCCACTTCAGATCTGCGAGCGGCTGACGGCCGCAACCGGTTCCACGGTCTACCTCAAGCGTGAGGACCTGCAGATGGTGCGGTCCTACAAGATCCGCGGCGCCTTCAACTTCATGCTCCAGCTCGATGCCGACGAACGCGCCCGCGGTGTCGTCTGCGCCTCGGCGGGCAACCACGCCCAGGGCTTCGCTCGCGCCTGCAAGGAACTGGGCATCCAGGGCACGATCTTCGTGCCGAAGACGACGCCGAAGCAGAAGATCGAACGCGTCCGTCACTTCGGCGGGGAGCAGGTGACGATCGAGATCGCCGGCTCCACCTACGATGACGCCTCGGCGTTGGCCCACCGGTTCGCCGAACGCAATGAGGCACTCCTGGTCTCGGCCTTCGACGATATGCGCACCATCGCCGGTCAGGGCACCGTGGCCGCGGAGATCCACGCTCAGCTGGAAACCGACCCGGATTACATCATCGTTCCCGTCGGCGGCGGCGGAGTGCTCGCGGGAATCGCCGCCTATGCGGCCGAACGGATGCCGAACACGAAGGTCATCGGCGCCGAACCTGCCGGAGCCGCCTCGATGATCGCAGCGCTCAAGGCCGGCCACCCCGTGACCTTGGAGAACATCGACCGTTTCGCCGACGGCACCGCCGTGCGCCGGGCCGGCAACATCACCTATGACGTCATCGCCGACCTCGGCCTCGACATCCGCCCCGTCGCCGAGGGCGCGGTGGCCACCGAGATGCTCGATATGTACCAGGTCGACGGCATCATCGCCGAGCCCTCCGGCGCCCTGGCCTCGGCCGGGATCGGCGGCCCGGACTCGGACAAGCCGATCACGATTGAACCCGGTTCGACCGTGGTGTGCCTGGTCTCCGGCGGCAACAACGACATCTCCCGCTACCCGGAGATCCTCGAACGCTCACTCGTCCACGAGGGCCTCAAGCACTACTTCATCGTCGACTTCCCGCAGGAGCCCGGTGCCCTGCGCCGGTTCCTCAACGAGGTGCTCGGGCCCGAGGACGACATCGCGATGTTCGAGTACGTCAAACGCTCCGACCGGGAGACCGGACCGGCGTTCGTCGGCATTCAGCTCGGCTATGCCGAAGACCTGCCGAACCTGCTCGAGCGGATGGAGGCCTCGAACATCGAGGTCGAGCGCGTCCACCAGAACTCGCCGATGTTCCGCCTCTTCGCCTGAGCGGCGTCGCTGTCGCCCTCCCTCATCCCGAGTTGCCCTTCACCGAACCCCCACCGCGCGGATGCCCCTGCCCACTCGCGCACCCAGCTACTAGAGTGGACGCATGCGCGCTATCACGATCTCCTCCCCCGGTGAGCCCGAGGTCCTGCAGGTCACCGACGAACCCACACCAGACATCGCCGCCGACGAGGTCCTCGTCCGCGTCCATGCCGCCGGCGTCAACAGGGCCGACCTGCTGCAGCGCCGCGGCTTCTACGATCCCCCGCCCGGGGCCACCACGATTCCTGGTCTCGAGGTCTCCGGGACGATCGAAGAGCTCGGCGCCGACGTCACCGGCTGGTCCGTCGGCGACCGGGTCGCGGCTCTGCTCTCAGGCGGCGGATACGCCGAATACGTGCCCGTTCCCGCTGGTCAGCTGCTTCCCGTCCCCGCCGGCTTCGACCTCACCGAGGCGGCCGCCCTGCCCGAGGTGCTGTCGACCGTCTGGTCGAACATCGTCGGCCGCGGACAGGTGCAGGCCGGCGAATGGCTGCTCGTCCACGGCGGCGGCTCCGGAATCGGCACGGCCGCGATCCAGATCGCGCGCCACCTCGGCGTGAAGATCGTCGTGACCGTCGGCTCAGAGAAGAAGGCCGAATTCTGCCGCGAACTCGGTGCCGATGCCGTCATCAACTACCGCGAAGAGGACTTCGTCGAACGCGTCCGCGAGATCTGCACCCACGACGACGGGTCGACCGGAGCCGATGTCATCCTCGACATCATCGGCGCGAAGTACCTCGAGCGCAATATCAAGGCGCTGGGCACCGACGGCCGTCTCGTCATCATCGGCATGCAGGGCGGAACGAAGACCGAGATCAACCTCGGCTGGCTCATGCAGCCGCGCAAGTCAGTCTCCGCCACGACCCTGCGGGCGCGGCCGAAGGACCAGAAGATCGCCATCGTCGCCGAGGTGGCCGACCGTCTCTGGCCGGCCGTGGTCTCGGGCGACATCCGCCCCATCATCCACGAGGCCATGCCGTTGACCGACGTCGTCCGTGCTCATCAGACGCTGGAGGACGGGGCGAACATCGGAAAGGTTCTGCTCATCGTCGATGAGGAAGGTGCATGAGCAATGGCTGAGATTCCCGAGTCCGCAGACGGCGTCCAGAACTCCGCGGGTGAGACGAGCGCCGCGGACGCACCGACCACAGACGGTGCGTCGAACGCCGACAGTGTGCAGTCCGGACTCGCCAAGGCGCAGCACGATCAGGCGGATGTCTCGTCACCGGCGAAGGTGATGCGCATCGGCACCATGGTCAAACAGCTGCTCGAGGAGGTCCGCGGCACCGAGCTCGACGAGAAGGGACGCGAGCGCCTCGCCGAGATCTATCGCCGCTCCATCGACGAACTCGAAGATGGGTTGTCGAAGGACCTCATCGAGGAGCTCGAGCGCCTCGACCTGCCCTTCGACTCGGCCGACGGTCCCCCGACGACCTCGGAGCTGCGGATCGCCCAGGCTCAGCTCGTCGGTTGGTTAGAAGGTCTCTTCCACGGTATCCAGACCGCGATCATGGCACAGCCGGCCATGGCCCAGCAGATGGCCGGTCGCGGCCAACTGCCTCCGGGAATGGTTCCGCCCGGAATGACGCCGGCTGACGGGCAGCCCGGCGAAAAGCAGGAGTCGGACCGCGACGATCGCGGCACCGGCAACTATCTGTGAAGCGCTTCTTCTCCGGTCTGCGCAAGAAGGCGATTCCGACCGCGGTCAAGGACGATGACCGGTTCGGCACCGGTCTGTGGCGCCACAACCGCGACCGCTTCATCCGCGCCGTCGACCGGTACTACACCACCGCGGTGGCCCTCCACGAGGCACGGGACTCCGGTGGCAGCACCGCCTCGGGAGCCGCCTCGGCGGGATCATCCGACGGCTCGGTCACGGCCGCCTCGGCGAAGGATCCGATCGACGTCATCGTCGACGGCACCCACCGGCTCAACCCACTCGTCGACGTCGTCGACGACCTCACCGCGACCCTCCACGCCCGCCACCCCGTCACCGGTCAGGTGGTGCCCGGACCCGCTCGGCAAGCCGTCGGCGACGCACCGGAGCTGCTGACGAAGGCCTCATCGAAGGTCGGCGAGGCAGTGCTCGCGGCATCGATGGCACGGTCGGACGAGTCGTCGGGACGGTCGATCGACTCGAGCGCGGAGGCCACGGTTCGGTTCATCACGGATGCCGAGGAGCTGCTGGGGCGGGCGCGGGAGATTCTCGCTAGGGTGGAGGTATCATGAGACCTCCGATCAGCCCCGATATCCTGCCGCCGGATGACTTCGACCTCGGCCTCGTCGCCAGCGATATCGACGGCACGCTGCTGCTGAACTGGAAGCCGATCTCGACGGCCACGATCGATGCGATCCACCGCTGTCAGGATGCGGGAATCCCGTTCGTGCTCGTCACCGGACGGCCCGTCCGATGGTTGGCGCCGATCGCTGAGCAAATCCCCGACCTCGGTCGAGTCGTCTGCCTCAACGGTGCGGTCGTCTACGACATCGCATCGCAGTCCGTCGTCGATGCGCACACTATCGACTCACAGACGCTGGCGGAGATCACCGCGGCGGTCCGCGTCGATCATCCCGAGGCCCGGTTCGCCTACGAGACGCTCAACGGCGGCTTCATCGACCGGGAGTTCGTCACCGGCCGACCGCGTGAGGCCAGGATCATCGACGATGTCTCCGAACTCGACGGCGAGGACGTCGTCAAGGTGCTCGTGCGTCTGGAGACGAGCGATTCGCAGGCGATGCACAACCTCATCGATCCGCTCGTCGACGGCACCTGTCATGCCTCGTTCTCCGAACCGGACAACGGCCTCGTCGAACTGGCACCACATGGGATCACGAAAGCGAAGACGCTGTCCGACCTGTGCGACCACCTCGGGGTGGCACAGTCGCAGGTGATGGCGTTCGGGGATATGCCCAATGACATCGAGATGCTGTCGTGGGCCGGGCACGGGGTCGCGATGGGCAATGCGCTGGGATCGGTCAAGGCGATCGCTGCGGCCGTCACCGACGAGGTCGACGACGATGGCGTCGCCCGCTACCTCGACGCCGTCTTGGACACCCGCGCCAACTAGTCCCAATTGCTACCTGACGGCGGCCCAGCTACCTCGCGCGAGGTTGCTGGGCCGCCGTCAGGTAGTAATTAGGGGCGGGTGTTGGTGGTGCCCTCTGCCTCGAGGAGCGCTGAGTCGAGGCTGAAGTAATCGACCAGTGCTACTGCCAGTCCGTCGTCGTCGACCGAGTCGGTGACCACGCTCGCGAGCACCTTGAGTTCGTCCTTCGACTGCCCCATGACGATGCCGTGTTCGACCCATTCGATCATCTCGAGGTCGTTGAGTCCGTCTCCGGCCCCCACAGTGTGGGCGTGCTCGACTCCGAGTTCCTCGGCCACGATCTCCAGACCGCTGGCCTTCGAGACCCCGTCCGGGGCGATGTCGAGCCAGTTGCTCCAGCCCACCGAGTAGCTGACCTCATGCAGTCCGAGCGAGTCCACTGCGGCAGCGAACTCCTCGGCGGTGCCGTTGACTTCGCGCATGACGATGCGGGTGGCTCGCTTGGTCAGCAGCTCGTCGAAGTCGACGATGTCGAGGGTGTCGGATTCGGCGAGTTCGCCGACCGGGAACGCCCCGGACGCCCATCGGTGCAGGTCCGGATCCTCGACGAGGAACAGCGCCGTCGGCAGCGCCGCGTGCATCTGCTCGAGCGCATCCTTCGGGTCGAAGGACACGACATGGTGCAACTCCCACCCCAATGGCAGCTCCGGGTCGAGGCGGACGACGACGGATCCGTTCGAGCACACGACGAAACCGTGTTTGAGGTCGAGCGCATGGACGACCTCGAGCGCGCCCGGCAGGGCACGGCCGGTGGAGATCACAAGATGGTGGTCCTCCTCGGCGAGCCGATCGAGCACCTGCTTCACCGACTCCGACAGGGTTCCGTCGTAGCCGACGATCGTGCCGTCGACATCGAGTGCGATGAGGTGCGGGGTCAATGTGTCTCCCAACGTATGCGTGAATCTTCTTGTCGTCGTTCTTCCCGGCGCCGAGGCGACCGAACCCAACCGAGTCCCGCCGAGTTCCGCCGCACGGTCAGTTCCCCGCGTCCCGGCACAGGCTCAGTAGCGCGGTCCTTCCGGTCCCTGTGCGGTCATCCCGCCGAGGTAGGGCCGCAGTGCCTCGGGCACCGTGACCGAACCGTCCGCCTGCTGATGGTTCTCGAGGATCGGCACCAGCCAGCGGGTGTTGGCCATGGTTCCGTTGAGGGTGGCGACGGGGCGGGTCGATCCGTCGCGGCGTTCGCGGATCTGCAGGCGGCGTGCCTGGAACGTCGTGCAGTTCGACGTCGAGGTCAGTTCCCGGTAGGTGCCCTGCGTCGGCACCCAGGCTTCGCAGTCGAACTTGCGGGCAGCCGAATCACCGAGGTCGCCGGCAGCTGTGTCGATGACCCGGTACGGCAGTTCGCACAGTCCGAGCATCTTCTCCTGCAGCGACAGCATCCGCTCGTGTTCGGCTTCGGCATCCTCGACTGGGACGTAGGCGAACATTTCGACCTTCTGGAACTGGTGGACGCGGATGATTCCGCGGGTGTCCTTGCCGTAGGAGCCGGCCTCGCGGCGGTAGCAGGAGGAGATGCCGGCGTAGCGCAGCGGACCGTCGGAGAGATCGATGATCTCGTCCATGTGGTAGCCGGCCAGGGGCACCTCGGAGGTGCCGACGAGGAACAGATCGTCGGCTTCGAGACGGTACACCTCATCGGCGTGCTCACCGAGGAACCCGGTGCCGCGCATGACCTCGGGACGGACCAGGGTCGGGGTGATGGTCGGGCTGAACCCGGCCTCCTCGGCGACGTCGCGGGCGAGGTTGAGCAGAGCCATCTCCAGCTTCGCGCCGAAACCGGTGAGGTAGTGGAAACGCGATCCGGAAACCTTCGTTCCCCGCTGAGTGTCGATGGCCTTCAGCTTCTCACCGATCTCGAGATGATCGAGCGGTTCGAAGCCGTCCGGGGTGAAGTCGCGGGGTTCGCCCACGGTCTTGAGCGTCACGAAGTTCTCTTCGCCGCCGGCAGGGATGCCGTCGATGATGAGGTTCGGGACCTTCGACACGAGCTGGTCGAAGGCGAAAGTGGCTTCTTCGGATTCCGCGGACAGCGACTTCACGGCCTCGGACTTCGCCTTGCCCTCCGCGATGAGTGCCGGCTTGTCCTCCTTCGGCGCCTTCGCGATCTGAGAGGAGAAGGATTTCTGATCCGCACGTGCGTCTTCGAAGGCGGTGATGGCCGCACGACGAGCGGAATCGGCGGCGATGACCTCGTCGATGAGCTCGACGGATGCCCCGCGAGCCTCCTGCGATGCCTTGAACAGGGCCGGGTTGTCTCTGAGAAGCGCTAGATCGATCACCCTCTCAGCTTAACGGGCCGGGCGTGTTTTCGATATTCGGCACTCAGCCTGCACACGACCGGGGCACTGTAGATTTGGGACATGATCATCGAGTTGGACCCCCTGATGACATGGGTCATCGTCATCGGTGCCCTCGCCGTGCTCGTGGCCGCGTTCCTCATCGGCCGCCGCAACGGCGTGCGACGCACGCTCAACACGATGAGACGCTACGCCCACCCGGCGAACCTCTCCGACGAGGCGGTCGATGATGCGGCCAGATACCGTGCCGCGCTCATCGTCAATCCCACGAAGACCGATGTGCGCAAATTGGCCGCCACCGCCGAGGCGATCTGTCGTTTCGAGGGATGGAACCCTCCGCTCGTGCTCGAGACCACCCCCGAGGATTCCGGTGAGGGGGCCACGGTCCGTGCCCTCGACGAGGGGGTCGACGTCGTCATCGCCGCCGGCGGGGACGGCACCATCCGCGCGGTCGCCTCGGCGCTGGCGGGAACCTCCACTCCGCTGGGGATCGTGCCGTTGGGGACCGGGAATCTGCTCGCCCGCAATATCGATCTCGTCCTCGACAAGACGGAGTGGGCGCTGCGGATCGCCCTGTGGGGTCGCAACCGGGAGATCGACGTGGGGAAGGCGAAGATCGCCCCCGACGGCGATACCCATGTCTTCACCGTGATGACCGGACTCGGCTTCGACGCCGCGGTCATGGCCGATACCAACGACGATCTCAAGGCCCGCCTCGGATGGCTCGCCTACGTCGAGGCGGGATCGCGGAAGCTCACCGGCAAACCCAGTCATGTCAAGGTCACGTTCGACGACGAATATCGGATTTCGGCAAGGGTGCGTTCGGTGCTCGGCGGCAACTGCGGCCGATTGCAGGGAGGCATCCAGCTGCTGCCGCAGGCCGTCATCGACGACGGCATGCTCGACGTGCTCATCGTCAGCCCGAAGAACCTCGGCCAGTGGGTCGGCGTGCTCGCATCGATCGCCGGCCGCCGAGCCTCGCGCGGGCTGCACACGAACATCCGGAAGTGCCGAAAGGTCGTCATCGAAGCCGGTGACGAGGTCGATATCCAGATCGACGGGGACCCGCTGGGACAGTCGTCCTACCTCGAGATGGAAGTCGACCCCTCCGCCCTGACCGTCCGCGTGCCCACCGTCGAACAGCGCAAGCAGATCCGCGCCGAGGCGTGGCCGGTCTAGTTCGGAACCGCTGAATTCGCGCGGCCGACGCGTCCTTTCGCCGAGGCGGCACTGACAGCCATTCTTTTACCGACGAGTAGGTCACGAAACGGTTAAAGGAATTCACCTAAGTGTTACCGCTTTTAAACCTGAACAAAACGTACAGAAATAGTTTGGAAAACCCTTAGAACCTAGGATGAGTGCCGTATCACACCCCTCGCCACAGAGATTGAAGGCACTCCAATGAAGAAGATCATCCTCGCGCCGGCAGTCGCGCTCGCGTTCACCGGGCTTGTCGCCAGCCCGGTCGCTGCTGCGGAATCGACGTCTGCCCAGGCGGCGTCCACGCAGAAGGCCGACCAGCAGAAGAAGGTTGAAGCCGAAAAGGCCGAAGCCAAGAAGAAGGAAGAGGCCAAGAAGGCCGCGGCTGAGAAGGCTGAAGCCGAGAAGAAGGCAGCTGCAGAGAAGGCGGCAGCCGACAAGAAGGCCAAGGAAAAGGCCGAGGCTGCCAAGAAAGCCACTGACAAGAAGAAGGCGGACGAGAAGAAGGCCGCCGAGGAGAAAGCGGATAAGAAGGACGAGGCAAAGACGCCTCCGAAGAAGGTCGATCCGAAGCCCGCTCCTGCCCCCAAGGACGAGGACAAGGACTCCAACGACGACGACAAGTCCGAGGACAAGGCCAACCCCATCAACGCCTCGGTGCAGGTCACCTCGGGTGAAGTCACCGCCGAGGAGCTCCACGAGGACGGTGTGACCGTCAAGGTCACCGGCCTCGAGAAGGGCGACAAGGTCGCCGCCAAGTCCGGACTGACCGGTCCGGCCGTCACCGCTCAGGGGTCGACCGCGACTCTGAAGCTGCGCTCCTCCTCGGAGGTCTCGCAGGAGTCGGTTTCCTTCGCAGTCCAGGTGCAGCGTGCAGCCACACCGTCGGCCACCGAGAACGGTACTGTCAGCCTCCTCTCGGCGCCCGAGGTCGACCCGAAGGTCTCGCTCAGCACCGCCAAGATCTCGCAGAGCGACTTCGCCGAGAACGGCATCAAGGTCTCCGGCGAGGGCTTCACCCCGAATGGCAAGGTCACCGTAGTCGGCGGCAACGCAACGTCGCCATTCGCGACCAAGGAAGTCGAAGCCAACGCCGACGGTGAGATCTCCGCAACCCTGAAGTTCGAGGGCGACGAACCGCTTCCGGCCGGCGACTACTCGGTCTGGGGTGTCGACCAGGAGTCCGAGACCAACTCCCCAGCTCAAGACTTCACTATCACCGAAGACTCAGAGGTCGACCCGACCGTCAAGGTCGACTCGAAGGAGATCTCCCTCGAGGATTTCAAGAAGGATGGGCTGAAGTTCAGCGGATCCGGGTTCTCTCCCGGAGGCACCATCAGCGTTCAGGGCGAGGCCGTCTCAACGCAGCGTGCCGCCGCACCGCAGGCTGACGAACTGCGCGCTGACGAGAACGGTGATGTCGATGGCGTTGTGACCGCTCCCGAATCTCTCGAAGCCGGCACCTACTCGCTGACCTTCATCGACGATGAGACCAGCACCGCCAGCAACTCCGTCGAGGTCACCGTCACCGACGAAGACGAGGACGCCGTCGATCCGATCGACGCTTCGCTCAAGGTCGATCCTAAGGAGATCACCGCCGAGGACCTCGCCAACAAGGACAAGGGCGTGACAGTCACCGTCTCCGGCGTGAAGAAGGGCGACACGATCACCGACTCACTCACCGGCAAGAGTGAGACCGCAGAGGCTGACGGTGACTACAAGCTCCACCTCTGGTACGAGGGCAACCCCGCGAACCTCGAGGTCGGCAAGGTTCCGTTCACCGTCACCATCGACCGGGAAGGCACCGAGTCGGAGACTCTCAACGGCAACATCAACGTTGTCGGCGAAGACGACGGTGAGACCGAGGCTCCCGCCGAGGCGACCTTCAAGGTCTCACCGAAGACGATCGAGGCGGCGGACTTCGCCAACGAGAAGAAGGGCGTCACCCTCGCCGTCGAGAACTGCGAACCCGGCGCAGACGTCCACTTCGAGGTCAACCCGAAGGGCATCAACGTCACGGCCTACGAAAACACCGTCAAGGCTGACGACGAAGGCAATGCCTCCGTCAACGTCTTCGGCACCTCCTCAGATGTCTCGGCCTACGTCGGTGCGTACACTGCGACCGCGACCTGCGGCGATGACACCATGAAGGACTCCTTCACGGTCACTGAAGGCGCCAACGGCGGCGGATCTGACGGCGGAGACAACGGCAATGCCGGCAACGGCGGCGGAGATGACGGCAGCCAGTTGCCTCGCACCGGTGCCGACCTCGGTGGACTGACGACGGGAGCCCTGCTCCTCCTCGTCGGTGGTGCCGCGATCGCGCTGACCGGCCGCAAGAACAAGTTCGGACAGACTCCGACGAGCTTCTGATCCGAGCCCGGCGGACAGCCTGAATCGAAAGGGAGGGGCGGCTCAGCACTCGCTGAGCCGCCCCTCCTTCTGTTCTGCAGTCTGTGACGAATCGGGTGTTCAGGATGAATGGAGAATGAACTCTGCAACAGGGCCGAAGCCAGCACTGAACAAAACGAACACAACTATGCGTGTGGTGAATGTTGCATTACTGTTACATTCGTAATACTTCACACCCAGCTGTAATTTTCTAAGGAAATACATGAAGAAGCTCGCCCTCGCCCCCGCGGTGGCCATCGCCATCACCGGCCTGGCCGCATCCCCAGTCATCGCTGCCCCCGGTTCGGACAGCTACTCGCAGACTGTCGTCAAGAACTCCGGCGACACCCAGGAGAGCACTCCGTCTGAATCACCTGAAGCTGAAGCGCAGGCTATCGACGCAAAGGTGACGACTTCTCCCAAGGAAATCACCGCCGAAGATCTCGCCAACAAGGAAAAGGGAATCGTCGTCACGATCACCGGCCTTGAAGCCGGCGACAAGATTTCGGACACTCTCACCGGCGAAGCCGGCACGGCTGAGGGCGATACCTTCGAATACAACATCTACTCCACTCAGCCCGCCGAGGACATTGAGAACGGTACGGTTGACTTCTCCGTCACGATCACTCGCGATGGCGAGGAGCGCACCTATGACGGGCTGAGCTTCTCCGTCGTCGACGACACCGACGAGCCCGAGGCTCCCGAAGTCGACCCGAAGGTCTCGCTCAACGCCGACAAGTTCACGGAGAGCGAGTTCGCAAAGAACGGCATCAAGGTCACCGGTGAGGGCTTCACCCCGAACAGCAAGGTCACCGTCGTCGGCGGCAACGCAACGTCGCCGTTCGCGACCAAGGAAGTCGAAGCCGACGACGAAGGAAAGATCTCCGCAACCCTGAAGTTCGAGGGCGACGAAGCGCTTCCGGCCGGCGACTACTCCGTCTGGGGCGTCGACCAGGAGTCCGAAACCAACTCCCCGGCCCAGGCCTTCGTCATCACCGAAGACGAGACCGAAGAGCCCACCGCTCCGGTTGAAGAAGCCAAGCTGACCGTCTCCCCCGAGTCGATCACGCCTGCTGACTTCGTCAAGGAAGACAAGGGCGTCACCCTCGCCGTCGAAAACTGCGAACCCGGTGAAGATGTCCGCTTCCTCGTCAACCCCAAGGGCGAGTCGAGCGTCACCGCCTTCGACAAGACCGTCCAGGCTGACGACGAAGGCAAGGCCAACGTCAACGTCTACGGCACCAGCGCCTCCAACGCCTCGGCCTACGTCGGCGATTACGACGTCACCGTCACCTGCGGCGATGACGAGCTCACCGGTGACTTCTCGGTCGAGGAAGATCCGAACGCCGGTGGCGGCGACGGCAATGAAGACGGCAACGGCGGAAACGACGATGGCGACAACGGAGATGCCGGCAACGGCGGCGACCTGCCCCGCACCGGTACCGAGCTGACCGGCCTCGTCGGCGGCGCCGGCCTCCTCCTCATCGGTGGAGTCGCAGTCGCCATGACCATGCGTCGCAAGAAGGTCGCCCAGGATCCCGCTGAGATCTGATAGCCACTGACCTGAGAGCGTGCCGGCTCGACTGAGCCGGGCGTGAGTCGAAGAAGGGCGCGAACCCAGTTGGGTTCGCGCCCATCTTCGTATCTCAGCGGCCAAACATCAGCGGCCAACCATCTGCAGCCGGGCAGACTACAGCTCAATCCATGCGGTCGTACCTCGAGCGCAGAGCGAGGAAGACTCCGTAGAGGACCAGGCCGAGGCCGACTGCCAACAGCAGATACGGCCCGAACGGCTGATCTCGCATACCCTTGAGCGCACCGTCGATTCCGGTGAATTCCTCCGGATCACCGGCCGCCGCGGACACTACGATGAGGGTGCCCACCGACAGCAGCGTCGCGCCTTTTCCCAGATACCCGACGACACCGGTGAACCCGACGAGGAAGCGGGTGAACGCGCTACGCGGCCGACGAAGCTCATCTTTCCACTTCCGGCGCAGACCATTGATGCAGAACACGATGCCGATGATCGCAATCACGGCGCCGACAGCCATGAGGATATACAGTCCGCCCGGGGCCTTCGCCACGGTCGTCGAGGCCTGAGAGCTCGCCTTGCCCGAGTCCGGTCCTCCGCCGAAGACGAATTGGGAGAAAGTCGCGGCAACCACCACATAGGCAATGGCAGAACCGACCGTTGAGAAGAAGTCGATCCACTGCTTCCTCCCGTGCTTCTCCTGCGGGTCGCGAGTTCCGGCACCGCGCAGCGACGACGAGCCGAAGAACGCGTTGACCAAGCACCACAACGCCATCAGCGCACAGCCGAGGAAACAGATGACGATCAGCACCATGCCGAAGGGCTGTGAAGCGATCTGCCCGACCGCTCCCGCCTGGTCCGCTTCGCCGCCGCCCTGCCCCAGTCCGATGGTCACGGCCGTCGCACCGAGGATGGCGTGGACCAGTCCGTTCGCAATGAAGCCCGCACGGGCAACCCGCTCGAACCAGCGGCTGTCCGCGGCTTCCTGAGCCGCCGAATCAGCACTGTCGGCGACTTGTCGAACTATCTCTTTCTCGTTCACAGAGTCAGTGTCGCACAGCACCTGTACTTTTCTGCGCCGCAATGAACTGGATTCGTCGAGTAACGCGAAAAGGCGGAGTGCGCACCGAAAGTTCGGTTCGCACTCCGCCTCGGCGCCGTTCTCAGCGTCCCAGTCAGGCCTCGTCAGGCTCAGCCGCGTCGGTACCGGTTGTACAGCACCAGGGCTCCCGGTTCAGGGCGACCCTGTGGGCGTCGTCCCCTTGAGATCGAGACGACGTCTCCGCCCACGGTGCCGGCTGCAAAGACGCGCGCATCGCGTTCCTGTGCCGACCGGCGTGCCCGAACCTCGTCCTCAAGCTCCTCGTTGCGGCTCCTGAGCGCATCGACCTGATTCTGCAGGTCGATGATCTTCTTGATCCCGACGAGGTTGACTCCCTCGTCCTGCGACAGCTGCTGGATCAGTCGCAGCTTGGCGATGTCCTTCCCGGAATAACGCCTGCCCCGGCCCGCAGTGCGTTCCGGAGTGACGAGACCCAGTCGGTCATACTGCCGCAGCGTCTGCGGGTGCATGCCCGCCAGATCCGCGGCCACCGAGATGACATACACCGCCGCACTAGATGAAATGTGCATTGTGATTCACCACCTCAACTGGCCTTGGCTTTGTCCAGCAAGCCGGCGCGTGGATCCTCACCTTCGGTGGCGGCCTTGAACGACTCGACCGCTTGCTTGGCTTCTTTGGACAGGTTCTTCGGCGCCACGATCTCGACTGTCGCCAGCAGATCGCCGGTGCCCTTCTTCGTCTTCACACCTTTGCCCCGCACGCGCAGGGTCCGTCCCGACGGTGTCCCCGGTGCGACCTTGACCTTGACGGGCATTCCGCCCAGGGTCGGCACCTTGACCTCGGCGCCGAGGGCCGCCTCGTCGAAGCTGATCGGCAGATCCATCCGCAGATTGTCACCATCGCGGGTGAAGACCGGGTGCGGGCTCACGTGCACGGTGAGGATGACGTCACCGGGCTCGCCTCCGTTGGGGCTGGTCTTGCCCTTGCCGGCCAGGCGGATCTTCTGTCCGTCCTTGACCCCGATCGGGGTGCGCACGGTCAGCGGCTTCCCGCCGGGCATGTTCAGCTTCACCGAGGCCCCGTCGATGGCTTCGGTGAACGACAGCGTCGTGCTCGACTTGATGTCGCCGCCCTTGACCGGAGGCTGGTAGCCGCCATAGCCGCCGCCACCGCCGAAGCCTCCGCCGAATCCGCCGAGCAGATCCGCCAGGTCCGGGGGAACATCTCCCCCACCGCCGTAGGTCGTGCGGGTCCGGGTGCGTCCGCCGCCTCCGAAGAGGTCGGAGAACACGTCGTCGAATCCGCCGCCGGCAGCCCCGCCGGGTCCGCCGGAACCGGCGCTGAACCTGGCACCGCCGCCCATGGCGCGGACCTGATCGTACTGGGCCCGGGATTCCTTGTCGGAGAGCACCTGGTGGGCCTGGCCGATCTCCTTGAACTTCTCCTCGGCCTTCTCATCACCGGGGTTGGCGTCCGGGTGATACTTGCGCGCGAGCTTGCGATAAGCCTTTTTGATCTCGGCATCGGAAGCATCCTTGGAGACGCCGAGGGTTTTGTAGAAGTCCTTGTCGAACCAATCATTCTGAGGTCCGGTATTCACCTGGCACCTCCTTTCCTTCCAATCAATCCTGTCATCAGGGTATTCACTTGTCCTCTCACAATCCGCACCCCCGGGGCAATGCCCCGAAGATCCGGACCGCCGCCGAGGCGGTTCCCGGCCCCGTACGTCGGTGAACCGGCGTGCGGGGCGGGCGACCGCCTCGGCGATCATGATCGCTGCTCAGTCCTCCGGCTGCTGGACACCGACGCGGGCGGCGCGGATGATGCGCTCCCCGATCCGGTAGCCCGGCTGCATGACCAGGAAGAGCGTCGGATTCTCGACCTCATCCGAAGGCTGCTGCATGAGCGCTTCGTGGATGTTCGGATCGAACTCGTCGCCGACCTCTCCGTACTGTTCGACGCCGAGCTTGTTCAGCGATTCGACCAGCTTGTTCACGTGGGTCTCGAAAGGCCCGGTGACATCGCCGTTGTCGCGAGCGAGCTTGACCTCGTCGAGCACGGGGATCAGGGCCTCGACGACCTTGATCGTGCCGCCGAGCGCCGCACGCTCACGTTCACGGTCGGCGCGCATCCGGTAGGCCGCATATTCGGCGTTGATGCGCTTGAGGTCGGCCAGGTATCCCGCAGCCTCCGAACCCGGTTCGGGCTCGGCCTCCGGCTCGATGTCCTCGAGACCCGAGGCATCGGACGGGATGTCCACGCCGAGGTCGCTGGCATCGGCTGCGGCAGCCTGTTCGGCGTTCGGGTCCGCGGTCGGCTCCTCGCCGGCCCCGGCCGAGGCCGACTGGGCGTCGGCCTCGGGACGGACCTCACCGGTGTTCGGATCGACCCGGCGCTTGTCACTGAAGGTGAAGCCTGGCTCCTCGGACGACTTGTCGTTGCCCTCGGCAGTCATTACTTCTTCTCCTCATCCTCATCGTCGACAACTTCGGCGTCGACGACATCGTCGTCTGCGCTCGCATCGGCTGCGCCTTCACCGGCAGCTTCGGCGCCTTCGGCACCGCCCTGCTGGCTGTAGATGGCTTCGCCGATCTTCTGCTGGTTCTCCACGAGCTTGTCGTAGGCGCTCTTCACGGCGTCGTCGTCTTCACCCTTGAGGGCTTCCTTGACGGCGTCGACATCGCCCTGCATCTCGGTCTTGAGCTCTTCCGGCAGCTTGTCGGCATTGTCGGTCAGCAGCTTCTCGGTCTGGTAGGCGAGGTTCTCCGCATTGTTGCGGACGTCGGCAGCCTCACGGCGCTTCTTGTCCTCTTCTGCGTGCTCCTCGGCCTCGCGGACCATGCGGTCGATGTCTTCCTTCGGCAGTGCCGAACCGCCGGTGATCGTCATCGACTGCTCGGTGCCGGTGCCCTTGTCGGTGGCCGACACATGGACGATGCCGTTGGCGTCGATGTCGAAGGCGACCTCGATCTGCGGCACACCGCGCGGAGCCGGAGCGATACCGGTCAGCTCGAAGGTGCCGAGGTTCTTGTTGTCGCGAGTGAACTCACGCTCACCCTGGAAGACCTGGATCGACACGGAGGGCTGGTTGTCCTCAGCGGTGGTGAAGGTCTCCGAACGCTTGGTCGGGATCGGGGTGTTGCGCTCGATCAGCTTGGTCATCACGCCGCCCTTGGTCTCGAGTCCGAGCGAGAGCGGGGTGACGTCGATGAGCAGGACGTCCTTGCGCTCACCCACGAGGACACCGGCCTGAACGGCGGCGCCGATGGCGACGACCTCATCGGGGTTGACGCCCTTGTTGGGCTCCTTGCCACCGGTGAGTTCGGTGACGACGGCGGAGACGCCGGGCATACGGGTCGAACCGCCCACGAGGACGACGTGGTCGATGTCGCTGACGGAGACACCGGCGTCCTTCATGACTGCGTGGAACGGAGCCTTGGTGCGCTCGAGGAGGTCCTTGGTCAGGTCCTCGAACTTCGCACGGGTGAGGGTCTCATCCAGGTGGATGGGTCCGTTCTCGCTCATCGACAGGTACTGCAGCGAGATGTTCGTGCTGGTGGCCGAGGACAGTTCCTTCTTGGCCTGCTCTGCGGCTTCCTTGAGGCGCTGCAGAGCGGTGGCATCCTTGGTCAGGTCCACGCCGTAGTTGTTCTTGACCTGCTCGACCAGCCAGTCGACGATGCGCTGATCCCAGTCGTCACCGCCGAGGCGGTTGTCACCGGAGGTCGCACGGACCTGAATGGTGGAGAAGTCGTCTTCGTCCTTGCCGACTTCCAGCAGGGAGACGTCGAAGGTACCGCCACCGAGGTCGAAGACGAGGATGAGCTCGTCTTCCTTGCCGCGCTCGAGGCCGTAGGCCAGAGCGGCAGCGGTGGGCTCGTTGATGATGCGCGAGACGTTGAGGCCGGCGATCTCACCGGCGTCCTTGGTTGCCTGGCGCTCAGCATCGTTGAAGTATGCGGGAACGGTGATCACCGCGTCGGTGACCTTCTCCTGCAGGTACTCCTCGGCGTCGTGCTTGAGCTTCTGGAGGATGCGGGCCGAAACTTCGGGGGCCGTCATCTTCTTGCCACCGATCTCGGTGGACCAGTCGGTGCCCATGTGGCGCTTGACCGAAGCGACGGTGTTCTTGATGTTCGTGACGGCCTGGCGCTTGGCGATCTCACCGACGAGGGAGTCGCCGTTCTTGTTGACTGCGACGACGGACGGGGTGGTGCGACCGCCTTCCGCGTTTGCGATGACCTTCGGGTCGCCGCCCTCGAGGACGGTGACGACGGAGTTCGTGGTTCCGAGGTCGATTCCGACTGCACGTGCCATAGTTTTCTCTCCTTACAGATCGTGAGTTCCTGCGACTCGAATGTGTGCGATCGGGCGGCTCCGGTTCTTGAGTCAGAACCACTCGACCGCACACATTGAGCCAACCGGACTCAAGTATTCTCTTCGAGGTTCCGACCGTCAAGTCGGCCTCATCAAAGTTGCGTACACCAGACTCAACTTTGCTGAGGATGGTTTTATTCCGGCGGGAAAGAAACTATTCTTTTCAGACTGCTGCTGCGGTATCGAGCAGGCCGAGAACATCATCGACAACAGCGTCCCGACGCGACAGCACGACACGATCCCAGGGTTCACCGTCACCGAGGCTGTCACCACGAAGGATGCGTTCGCGCAGTTCGACCCAGCGCCTCCAATGTCGGTCGAAGGCGCGTCGTCTGACGACCCTCTTCCGCTGTGCCTGACCGCGAAGCGCGGAATCTCGATCCGTATCGATGAAGACGATCATCGGTCGATATCCGAGAATTCCTGCAAGGCTCACAATGAGTCGGCGACTCCACCGGCGGGCGCCCGGATCATGGACGACCAGCGGTCCGCGACCCTTGTTGAGCATGAGCGCAAGCACGCGGAGGTGGGCAATCGTGTGAAGAATCGGTCGAACGAGCGCGTACGGCAACCACGGCATCCGCTGACGCAGCCGACGTCGCATGCCCTCCGGGTCCGCCGACCGTACCCGAGGCGATCGGCCCCGTAATACTCTGAGCGCTTCGGTCTTACCTGCCCCGGGAACCCCGGCGACGACAACGAGAGGAGTCGCGCCAGCACTGCCCGATGAGCCGCCGCATTCGCGCCCTCCTGCGTTACGGTCGAGTTCCCCGACGCACCCGTCGTCGCCTCTCGCAGGGGCTGCTGATCCCATGGTGACCTCTCCGAGTCAGATGATGAGAGTCAGCATAGAGGCGAAATCTTCGCCGTCACTGCGAAGTCTCTCGGAGAATCACTCGCCGAGGCGGTCCTCCAGATCGTCGAGGATCTGGCCGGCCCCGGTCGGACCGAGTCCGAGGAACCAGACATCGTCATTGACGCGGATGGCCTTTTCGTCCTTGACCGCATCGAGACCCTTCCATTGGCTCGACTCGAGCGCCTTCTTCTCCCCAGTCGCCTCCGGATCACCGTAGCTGGTGTAGAAGACATAGTCGCCGGCCGCCTGGTCGAGGTTCTCCGCAGAGATCTCGACGGCGAGCTCGTCGACGTCCTGGTTCTTCGGACGTTTGAACCCGGCATCGTGGAGGATGACTCCGATGAGCGACTGATTCGCATACAGGCGGAGGCGATCAGGCATGAAGCGCACGAGCGAGATCGTCGGATCGCCGTCGACGGAGTCCTTGAGCTCTCCAACCTCGCGAGCGTATTCCTCAAGCTCCTTCGTCGTCTCGTCTTCCATGCCCATCGCCTCACCGACGAGGCGGAAGTTCTCCTTCCACGGGAACCCTGGACGGATCGAGAACACCGTCGGAGCAATGGAGTCGAGTTCGTCATAGAGTTTGTCGGCGCGCAGCTGGCTGCCGAGGATGAGGTCGGGTTCGAGTGAAGCGATCTTCTCGAGATCAAGCTCCTGAATCGTGCCGACCGTCTCGACTCCCTTGACCTGGTCTTCGAGGTAGCTCGGCACCGGGCTGGTGCCTTCGGTCGTCACCATGCCGACGGGCGTGATGCCCAGCGACAGGACATCGTCGAGCTCTCCCGTGTCGAGGACGACGACGCGCTCGGGCTTCGCCTCGATCTCCGTGGTGCCATTCGCATGCTTGACCGTCCGCGGGAAGACCCCGGCCTCGGCATCGCTGCCGAGCTTCGCAGTCTCCTCATCAGCAGTCCCGAAGGCCTCGCCTCCGGTCGCAACGTGTTTGTTGCCGGCGGCCCCATCGGCGCCCTTGTCGTCTTCAGCGGCACAGCCGGCAGCGAGGAGGGCAATGGTCAGAGCTGAGGCGGCCACAACGACAGCCCGATTCTTCAGAGTCGATTTCACGAAGTTGAGCCTACCCTAAGTGTTCACCCCCACTCGACACGCCGAACCTTCCGCTGAATCGCACCACGAATGCAGTTTCCCGGGCCTACTTAGGTTAGGCTCATCTTCGCAAGCGAACATTCTCGAAAGGTCCCCTATGTCCCGCGTCAAACCCGGCAGCACACGCGTATTTGCCGCAATCACCCTCGCCACCGCTCTCAGCCTCAGCGCCTGCGGCGGGTCCGGCTCTTCCGACTCCGGCGATGGCGACACCGCCGCCGACGGTCAATGGCCCCTGACGATCACGGACGACGCCGGCCACGAAGTGACCATCGACGAAGCGCCCGAATCGATCGTCTCCACCTCGGTGACTCTCACCGGCAGCCTCCTCGCCGTCGACGCACCGGTCACCGCCTCCGGTGCCACCATGCCCAATTCCCCCGTTGCCGACGACCAAGGCTTCTTCACGCAGTGGAGCGACGTCGCGAAGGAGAAGGACCTCAAGGCCCTCTACCAGGGCGACCCCGATGTCGAGGCCGTGCTCGCCGAGGAACCTGACCTCATCGTGGTCTCGAAGACCGGCCAGGACTCGGCAAACGCCATCTACGATCAGCTCAGTGACATCGCTCCGACCGTCGTCATCGACTACGGCGACAAGGACTGGCAGGAGGTCACCACCAAGCTCGGTGAGATCACCGGCCACGAGGATGAGGCGAAGAAGGTCAACGACGAATTCGGCACCCGCGCCGAGGAGGTCAAGTCCGCCATCGACGCCCCGAAGCAGCCGGTCACCGGCATGATCTTCAACGAGAAGGCCAAGGGCGGAGGATCCGGAGCCAGCGCGAACATCTGGACACCGGAATCCGCTCAAGGCAAGCTCCTCCAAGAGGTCGGCTTCGAACTCGCCGAGGTCCCCGAAGGCACAGCCGGCCAAGGCGAAATGGGCAAACGTGCCGATATTGTCGAAGTCACCGGTGAGAACCTGTCGAAGGCCGTCACCGGCGAATCCGTGTTCCTGTTCAACGCGAACGAGAAGACCGCCGCGTCATATGCGAAGAACTCGCTGGTCGAGAGCACACCGGCGGTGAAGAACGATGCCGTCTATCCGATGGGCCTCGACTCATTCCGCCTCGATTACTACTCCGCCACGAACGTCCTCGACCGCATCGAGGACGAATTCGGCAAGTGAACACCTGAACACGAAACGGACGGCCGGCAGCGACGATACTTCTCGCTGCCGGCCGTCCGTTCTCTGCCTATGGAGCCATCTGGGCGACCCCGGCGGGGCCGCCTCGGTGAGCAGATCGACCTCCGCCGGGCCACCTCGGCGAATCAGCCCTTGGCCGGACGGGAGCTGATGATCTCCGCGCGCTCGTCTCGGTTGAATTGACGCAGCTGGGTCACATGAGCCGGATTGAGCTCGGAGACATCGGCGACCTGGAGCAGGCGCATGGTGCGCTCGACCTGCTCGCCGAGGATCTCGATCGTCCGGTCCACTCCTGCTCGACCGCCGGCCATGAGGCCGAAGAGGTAGGCGCGGCCGATGAGTGTGAAGTCCGCGCCCAGCGCCAACGACGCGACGATGTCGGCGCCGTTGCGGATTCCGGTGTCGATGATGATCTCCACGTCCTTGCCGATCTCACGAGCCACCTCGGGGAGGAGTTCGAAGGGTACGGGCGCGCGATCGAGCTGGCGCCCGCCGTGGTTGGACAGGACGATCGAATCGACGCCGAGGTCGGCGAGCTTCTTCGCGTCCTCGAGCGTCTGCACGCCCTTGACGGAGAACTTGCCGGGCCACATGGCGCGGATTTCGGCGAGGTCATCGAAGTCGATGGAGGGGTCCATCGCCGAATCGAGGAGCTCGCCGACGGTGCCGCCGGTCTCAGACAGGGAGGCGAACTCGAGCTTCGGGGTGGTCAGGAAGTCCCACCACCACCAGGGACGCGGGATCGCGTTGAGGATCGTCTGCGGGGTCAGCTGCGGTGGAATCGAGAAGCCGTTGCGCGTATCGCGCAGTCGGGCACCGGCGACGGGGGCGTCGACGGTGAAGAATAGGGTGTCGAATCCGGCGTTCTTCGCCCGCTCGACGAGGCCGTAGGAGATGTCGCGCTGCTTCATCACATAGAGCTGGAACCAATTGCGCCCGTGCGGGTTGGTCTTCTTGACGTCCTCGATCGAGGTCGTGCCCAGCGTCGAGAGCGTGAACGGGATTCCTGCAGCCCCGGCGGCTCCGGCGCCGGCGGTCTCACCCTCGGTCTGCATGAGTCGGGTGAAGCCGGTCGGCGCGATGCCGAAGGGCATGGCCGAGCTGCCGCCCATGATCTGGGTCGAGGTGTCGACGTTCGTGACGTCCTTGAGGATCGAGGGGTGGAACTCGATATCGCGGAAGGACTGGACCGAACGTTCCATCGAGATCTCACCCTCGGCGGCACCATCCGTGTAGTCGAACGCGGCGGCCGGGGTCCGGCGTTTCGCGATCTTGCGCAGGTCCTCGATCGTCAGCGCATTCTCCAAGCGGCGCTTCTTCGGGTCGAGTTCGAACTTCTTGAACTTCATCAGCTCGAAGATCTCGGCCGGCTGAGGAATCTGCCTCTTGACCATGTTTTTCGCTCCTTTGATTAGGCGGTGGTTGAGAAGTGCGTGGTGGCTGGTGCGGGTGGTCCGATCGGCAAGACGGCGCCGCGCGGATTCAGGAGCCGGGGACCATCCAGGACAGCACCGTCGACTGGAGTCCGACGAGCAGACACATGGCGACGAGCATGCCCAGGGACCAGCCGATGACGCGGCGGAGGATCGACGCCTCCTTGCCGAGCAGGCCGACGGCGGTGGCCGCGATGGTGAGGTTCTGCGGGCTGACCATCTTGCCGAGGACACCGCCTGAGCTGTTGGCGCCGACGAGCAGCAGCGGGTTGAGCCCGGCCTCGTGTGCGGCGGTCTGCTGCAGGGTCGCGAACAGTGCGTTCGCCGAGGTGTCCGAACCGGTCACAGCAGTGCCCAGCCAGCCGAGGATCGGCGAGAGGAAGGCGAAGAAGGCTCCGGTGCCTGCGATCCAGGTGCCGATGGTGATCGTCTGGCCCGAGAGGTTCATGACATAGGCCAGTGCGAGAACGGAGCCGACGGTGAGGATC
Source organism: Brevibacterium sp. MGP-B1 (assembly GCF_057766545.1). NCBI lineage: Bacteria > Bacillati > Actinomycetota > Actinomycetes > Micrococcales > Brevibacteriaceae > Brevibacterium > Brevibacterium sp. MGP-B1. The sequence continues at coordinate 2,936,673 of NZ_CM173407.1, forward strand.
GAGAACTTCATCTTCACGACGTTGACGATGAAGACATCGACGGCGTCCTTCGGCGACATCTTGTATACGATCGCGACGATGATGCCGGAGATGAGCAGCAGGGTGCCCGGGGAAGACAGCCATTGGAAGTTGTAGACCGTGCTCGTTGAGACTTCGCCGGCGGCGTTGAGGATGTTTCCATCCAGTCCAGGCCAGGAGATCTTCACATCGGTCGAAGCCAGCCAGTTGTTGAGTACCGGCACGAGTTTGGCCACGGAGAAGATGACGATGACGAGCAGATAGGGGAAGAGAGCGAGGAAGACTCGGGACCCCGTCAGCGGCGCGGTCTCCTTCTTCACATCGGTGGCCACGGCGGCAGAGGCACCGCCGGCATCGGGAGCATCGGCGCCTTCGTGTTCGCGCTCATCGGCCATGCGGTCGAGTGCGTCCTGACCGCCCTTCGGCTTCCAGAAGCGCAGCATGATGACGACGGCTGCGAGGCCGACGAGGGAGGCGATGATGTCGGTGAGTTCGACGGAGAGGAACGTGGCGGAGACCCACTGGGCGAGGCCGAAGGCGATTCCCACGACGAGGGCAAGCGGCCAGATCTGCTTCAGCCCGCGACGCCCGTCGACGAGCAGGACGAGGAAGAGCGGCACGACTGCGGCGAGGAACGGGGTCTGGTGACCGACCATGGCGCCGATGTCCTGGTAGTCGATTCCCGTCAGAGTGCCGGCGGTGATGATCGGGATGGCGATGGCACCGAAGGCCACGGGCGCGGTGTTGGCAACGAGGACGACGACGGCCGCTCGCATTGCGGTGAAGCCGACGGCGACGAGCATGACACCGGTGATCGCCACCGGGGCACCGAATCCGGCGAGCGCTTCGAGGAGGCCGCCGAAGCAGAAGGCGACGATGATGGCCTGGATGCGCGGATCATCGGAGATGACATTGATGACCAACCGCAGGTCCTCGAAGTGGCCCGAGCGCACGGTCAGTTCATAGAGCCAGATCGCGGTGATGACGATCCACATGATCGGGAACAGTCCGAAGGCGAACCCCTGTGTCGCCGAGAGCGCGGCGAGTCCGACCGGCATTCCGTAGGCGGCGATCGCGACGATGAGAGCGACGCCGACGGCGGTCAGTCCGGCCCAGTGGGCCTTCCATTTGAGCGCGCCGAGGGTGACGAAGATCGTCAACAGCGGCAGGATCGCCAGCAGGGATGACCACAGCAGGCTGTCGGCCACCGGTGCGATTTCAGGTGTGTACATGGCTTCTCCAAATCGGCCGGGCCTGCCCACATCGGGTCTGTTCCCCTGTGAACGCGCTCCGAACTCGAACGATCAGAATGTTCAGTATGGCCTTTATGAGGTCAGACCATTAATCTGAGCATAGGACGAGGGTGTGATCTGCGTCAACTGTTTTCTTCCGGCGGCGGTTCCGGTCGCATCCCCACGAGCAGGACGATGAGCAACGAGAGGCATGACATGATGGCGCGGTGGAGACGACCATGAACGATGACACGAACGAGGTCCGCCCGGAACAGACAGGCAGCGCCGAGGCGGCCGCCGGTCCCGAATGGAAACCCGTGAACCGGGCGAGCACCTATGAGCTCGTCATCGACGCCGTCGAAGAGCAGATCATGACCGGATCGCTGGGCGTCGGAGATCCTCTGCCTGCCGAACGCGACCTGGCGACGAAGCTCGGTGTCAGTCGCGCCAGCGTGCGCGAGGCGCTGCGCGTGCTCGACAGCCTCGGAGTCGTCCGGTCCTCGGGCGGGTCCGGCCGCGGTGCCGGCACGTTCATCGCCGCCATGCCCTCGGCAGCGCTCACCCGGTTCCTCCGCCTTCATGTTGCGCTCACGAACTTCAGCATCGATGACGTGACGGAGACGCGCATCCAGCTCGAACGCTCGAGCGCGGTCCTCGCGGCGACCCGAGCCGATAAGGACGCACTGGCAGAGGTGAACGCGCAGCTGGCGATGATGGACACTCCCGGGATCAGCTTGGAGACCTTCAACGACGCGGACACAGCCTTCCACGTCGCCATCGCTCAGGCGGCTGGAAATCAGCTGTTCTCCGACCTCACCGGGGCCATCCGCACCTCTCTGCGGAAGTCGATCTTCTCCTCGTTCAGCCGCGTCGACGACCAGCAGGCGCTGATGGCGAAGCTGCAGGCCCAACACCACGGGATCATGGACGCCATCACCGCCGGTCACGCTGAGGAAGCTGCGGTCCTGACCGAAGAGCACATCCGCTTCGCCGCCACCCGCTTACCCGGCCTCTCCGACACCTAACCCACCCCAATTGCTACCTGACGGCGGCCCAGCAACCTCGCGCGAGGTTGCTGGGCCGCCGTCAGGTAGTAATTGAGGGGCTTACTGGTCGTCGGAGTGCAGGGCCACCTCGGCGGTTTCCGCTTCGATCCGCGCTTGGTTCTCGGCCCGTTTCCTGGCGCGCTTCTCCTCCTTATGTGCCGCCCGGACCTCTTTGCGCCGTTCGACGAGGAGGTAGAGAGCGGGGACGAGGATGAGCGTGAGCACCGTCGACGAGGTGAGCCCGCCGATGACGACGATCGCCAGGGGCTGCGAAATGAACACTCCACCACCGGTCAGCCCCAGCGACATCGGCACGAGGGCGAAGATCGTCGCGGCCGCGGTCATGAGGATCGGGCGCAGGCGCAGTCGGGTGCCGTGGACGATCGCGTCCATGAGGTCGAGTCCGTCCTCCCGCAGCTTGTTGATGAGGTCGATGAGCACGATCGCGTTCGTCACGACGATGCCGATGAGCATGAGCAGACCGATGAGCGAGGGAATGCCCAATGGTGTGCCGGTCGCCAGCAGGAGCAGCACGGCTCCGGTCGCGGCGAAAGGAATCGACACCAGCAGGATGAGCGGCTGGACGAAGCTGCGGAAGGTCGCGATCATCACGAGGAACACGAGCACGATCGCCACGGCCATCGCCATTCCGAGCTGACCGAAGGATTCCGCCTGCTCCTGGCTGGCACCGCCGACGTCGAAGCTGACTCCGTCGGGCAGATCCATGGTCTCGGTCAGGTCAGTGGCCGCGGCGGTGACCGTTTCGAGCTGGCCGCTGGACGGGGTTGCGAACACGGTGACCTTCCGGTCGCCGTCGGCACGGTCGATCGTCGCCGGGGTCTCGGTCTTCTTCACCTCTGCGATCTCGTCGACGGTGATCGGCTCACCCTTGATGTCGGGGATGGCGGCCTGCTCATCGGCAAGCGCCTCTTCCTCCTCCTGGCTCTGCTCCTGTTCACGCTGGCCGTCAACGAGGTCGTCGATGGCGTCGTTGGCTTCCTTCAGTCCCTTCTCTGCCTGTTCGACCCCTTCGCGGGCCTGTTCCACCTGGTCGGCAGCCATGTCGCCCGGGCTCGGAGCCGGCGGCGGATTCTCGGCATCGCGCAGGGCCTTGCGGGCCTGTTCGAGCTGGTCGGCCGCGTTGTCACGAGCTTCACGGGCAGACTCGAGCTGCTCGGCCGATTCGTCAGCGGCCTTGCGCTTGGCCTCCTCGGCGCGGGCATCGGTCTTCTCCTCGACCCGATCGGTCGCATCCTCCTGGGCGTTCTGCGTCTGCACCTCGGTGACGGGCAGTTCGAGAGCACGGATCTCGTCCGGGGTCGCATTCGGATGAGTCGGGGCGAGGGTGATGTCGCGCTCCTGGCCGTTGAGGGTGATGGTGCCGGCCTCGACGCCGTGGAGTGCGGCGGCGATGGCCTGACCGACCTCGGCCTGGCTGAATCCGTAGTCGGCGGCTTTCTCCCGATCGACGTCGACCTCGATGACCGGCTGATCGGCGGCGAGGTCGTTGCGGGCGGACTGGACGCCGTCGGTGTCCGCCATCTTCTTCGTCACCTCATCGGCGGCCTTTCGCAGCGCACCCAGGTCGGCGCCCGAGAGGGTGACCTCGACATCCTCGCTGACGGAGCCGCCGGCATCCTGGACGTCGATCTCGCCTGCGTCCTTCCCGAGGTCGTCGAGTTGGGTGCGGATGCGGTTCGTCGCAACCTCGGCCTCGGAGTCTTCGGCCAGGGTGACGTTGAACTGGTTCTCCGCTCCGGATTCCGGGCCGTTGACCGTCGTCGAGTAGGTGTCGACGTCTGGATCATCGCCGAGCACGGCCTCCACACGCTTCGCGGCCTTGTCACCGGCTTCGAGCGAAGCGCCGGCGGGAAGGGTCTGCGTGATGTACACGGAGTTCTGCCCGGCCGAGCCCAGAAGATCTGTCTTGAGGAAGGTCGCACCCATCATCGTGACAATGAAGATGACGACGGAGAAGGCGATTGTCCTCCAGGGGTGGTGCAGGGCGGAGATGATCGCCGGCAGGCTGCGCTGCTGGAGGCGATCGACTCGGCCGGAAGCCTCACCGTTTCCAGGGGCAGGGGCGACGACGGGTTCGACGGTCGCGTCCGGCAGCGGGTCCTTGCCCTTGGCTGCGCGTTTGGCGTTCTTCTTCTCGATCGTCTTCTGGCGGCGTTCGGCACGGGCCACCGAGCGGCGGTGCTGCTTGGCGGCCCACAGCTCATAGCTGCGGTCGGTGGCGGCTTGCCGCTTGGGCGAGAGCGGTTTGGGGCTGCGGCGTAGGACCCAGTAGCTGAACACGGGGACGATCGTCAGCGCCACGACGAGGGAGGCCAGCAGTGCCAAGGACACGGTGACGGAGAAGGGCCGGAACAGCTGTCCGGCGATGCCGTCGACGAACGCGATGGGCAGGAACACGGCGACGGTGGTCAGGGTCGAGGCAGTGATGGCACCGGCGACCTGTTTGACGCTGGCGACGATGTCTTCGACCGTCAGGTCGCTCGTGCCCTGGCGTCTCCGGATGTTCTCGATGACGACGATGGAGTCGTCGACGACGCGGCCGACGGCGATCGTCAGGGCACCCAAGGTGAGGATGTTGAGCGTGTAGTCGCCGACCATGAGGCCGATCATCGCGATGAGCAGCGACATCGGGATCGAGATCGCGGCGACGATGGTCGAACGGAACGAGCCGAGGAAGGCGAGGATGACGAAGATCGCGAAGATCAGGCCGAGTCCGCCTTCGACGGAGAGGTCGTGGATCGACTTCTCGATCTCCGGGGCCTGATCGAAGATCGTCGAGAATTCCGTGTCCTCGCCGAGCTTCGGACCGACCTTGTCGAGGGTGTCGGCGACCTTGTGGGAGACATCGACGACATTGGCGTCCTGGTCTTTGGTCACCGACACGGTCACGGAGTCCTTGCCGTCGGCACGGGACAGGGAGGTCTTCTCGATCGAGTCGAGGTCGACGTCGGCGACCTCACCCAGCAGCACGGTGCCGTCTGTGGTGCGCAGTGGCGTCTTCTCGATCTGCTCGACGGCGTCGACCTCGGTGCCGACCTCGACGGCCATCGACGTGTCGCCCTGTGAACTCTGCCCAGCGGGAACGACGGTGCCGGCGGCTTCGAGCTCATCGGGCACGGAGGATTCGACAACGTTCTTCTCCGCCACGTCCTCGGGGCGGAACGTGATGGAGACTCGCTGCTCGTCCTGGCCGGTGACCTCGACGTTCGAGACTCCGTCGAGAGCGCGGAGTTCGGGGACGAGGTCGGTCTCGAGACGGTCGCCGAGGGTGGCGGAGTCTCCGCCGGAGACGGCGAACATCGTCACCGGGACCTCATCCATCTGATACGACAGCACTTCGGCTTCGGCATCGGCGGGCAGGTCGGACTTCACTCCGTCGACGGCCGAGCGGACGGCGTCGGTCATCTCTTCGGAGTCCTTGCCGAAGGGCCAAGTCACCTCGGCGGTCATCATCCCCGATGAGGTGGAGGTGGTCACCGATTCGAGCTCTCCGACCCCGTCGAGCGCGGTCTCGAGGGGCTTCGTCACGGTCTCCTCGATCACCTCCGGTGAGGCGCCGGGGACGGTGGCCTGCACCGAAGTGCCGGGCAGGTCGACCGAGGGCATCGTCTCCTGGTTGAGCGAGGTGGTCGCGACGATGCCGAAGACGGCGATCACGAGGGTGAGCAATCCGACGATGAGGCGGTTCTTCAGACTCATCCGAGTGATCAGGTGCACGGGGTTCCTCCGGGTTCGGGGGTGTGAGCAGGGCGCTCCAGTCAGTCTTCCAAGCGGATCGCCTCAGCGGATCGCCCAAAAGTAGGCAACGGTGTCCCCCAAAAGGATGATTTCTCACTGCTGTTCCGGCAGGTCGATCACGGCCGTTCGGTGGGGCACGTTCCGACCCTAGAAGCGGTCACGCTTACCCGGCACGGGAGTTGTCCCCCAGACCACCCTCAGGAAACACGGAGGGAAACCGGAGGATCCCCTCCCTTACTACCTGACGGCGGCCCAGCAACCTCGCGCGAGGATGCTGGGCCGCCGTCAGGTAGCAATTAGGAGTGGAGGCGGATGTGGTGGAGGAAGCGTTCGGAGCGGTCCGTCCGGTCCGCGGCGTCGCTGTTGAGGGCGGCGGTCAGAGTGGCTTCGGCCGCCTCGGTGTCGAAGTCCTCGCCGATGACGACGAGGACGCTGTCGGCATCCGGCCCATCACCAGTCCCCGCGCTTAAAGACGGGGTCTTCGGGACAGGTCGGGCCGCCTCGGCGACGTAGACGTTCGGACCCACTGCCTGCACATCGAAGCTGCGCCGGCGGGATCCCACGGCCGCGAGCACGGTGCCTTTCACTCGGTACACCCCGGGCGGGAGGTCCTCGACGAAATCCATCACCGCATCCGGATCGACAGGGCCGCTTCCGGTGACGGTCACCGACTGGGCATGGCGGTGGGGCAGGGATTCCGCGTCGGCCTCGTCGTCACCGAGCTCGTCGGCTGCCGCCTCGGCGTAGGCCTGACGCAGCAGTTCCCGGATCGGCAGCTCAGGTTGGATCGGGTCGTCACCGGCGTCGGAGCCGCCTCGGCGAGGGTCCTGCTCTCCTTCGCCCGGGTCGAAGATCAGTGTGGGGTCGAGGCGGGCGCGGTGGGAGCCGATGACGATGACGCGCGGATTGCGTTCGTGGACGCGGGCGCGCACGGCCTCGACCGTGTTCTCACGGTCGGCGGCGGGCACCTGATCGAGCTTGTTGACCAGCACCAATGTCGTCGCGGCGAAGCGCAGGGGTGGCAGATTCGAGGTGTCGACGGTGTCGAAGTACATGGTGGCGTCGACGACGTCGATGACCCCGCCGAGGTGGAATCGGTGGTGGCCCATGCGGGTGATCATGCGAGCAAGGGTCAGGGGCTCGGCGAATCCGCTAGCCTCGACGATGATCGCGTCGAGGCGCAGCTTGGGATTCGTCATCGCCACAAGCGCGTCTTCGAGCTCGGAGTCGTCGGTCAGGCAGCACACGCATCCGCCCGAGATCGACAGCGGTTCGTCGACTTGGCCGACGACGAGTCCGGCGTCGATGTTGAGGTCGCCGAAGTCGTTGACGATGACGCCGATGCGGGCGTCAGGGTGGCGCAGGAGGTGGTTGAGCAGGCTCGTCTTTCCGGCACCGAGGTAGCCGGTGAGCAGGATGACCGGGATCGCCGGTCTGCGGGCGGGTCCGCTCATTGCGCCTCCTCGGTGGTCGTGCTCGCTTTTCGTGCTCGGTGGCTCGACAGCGCGGGTTCCGCTGTGCGTGCGGGCCCCGTTCTCGGTACGGGGTCAATCGTAGAGGTGTGGGTGAACCGCCCGTTAATGGTAACGTGTTTCATTATTTCTCTTGCATATGCACGTTCATGCATGTGCCCCTGTGGCGTCGACGATGAGTTCGACAGAGACGATAAGGGAGGACTCCCATGGCAGCTCCGCAGAAGAAGACGCGCAGCACCGCGCAGAAGGCGCTCATCAGCTCTGCTTTGGAAACGGAGACCCGCTTCGTCTCCGCCAAACAGCTTCACCGCCGCCTCGAGGACGAAGGGGCCAGCGTCGGCCTCGCCACCGTCTACCGACAGCTCAATGCTCTCGCACGCGGCGGCGATGCCGATACGATCACCATCGCCGAGACCCAGCTCTTCCGCGCCTGCGCACAGACCGAGCACCATCACCATCTCGTCTGCGAACGCTGCGGCACCGCCGTCGAGATCGACCCGCCGAGTGAGGACTGGATGCGTCGGATCGCGGCATCGAACGGCTTCGAGATCACCCACCACGTCTTCGAGATCTTCGGCCTGTGCGCCGAATGCCGGGCGACCGGCTGAGCTCAGCTTCAGCTATCAGCCAGGTGAAACCGCAACAGCCTGGCGCAGGGACCGAACTGCTGCCGGTTCACCAAGCCGACATTTCGCCACCGAGCCGGTGAGGCGTCATCCGCGGTGCGCAGAGTCCCACGCGGGGAACTCGTCGTGATACTCCAGCCAGGCCATCGGCCCCGCCAGAAGCTCAGCATCGGTGAGGACCGCGCGCTCCAATGCCTCCCGCAGCCCCGCCTCATCGAGGTCGATGCCGATGAAGGCGAGATCCTGTCCCAGCGCCAGCAGTTCGGCACCTTCGCCGAGGTAGGGTCCGGCCGCCAGCGGCGCGAGCATGAGACGGGTGCCCGCCTGGTCCCAGTGGGCGGTCACGTACGGCCGCGACGCCAGCCGCGCGAACCCCGCCGAGCGGATGATGCGCCCCCAGCAGCCCTCGCCGAGCGCAGCAGTCAACACCATCTGGAGCCGCTGCGGGTGGAAGGGGCGAGCCTGCTCGTAGCGGAAACCGGAGGCGGTTCCGGGTCGTGCCGGCGCAAGGAATTCCTGGTTGAGCAGCGCCGCCCACCCGGCCGACGGCGGTCGGTGGCTGAAGTCCCAACACATGTGCTCGTGGACCGCGGCACCATCGAGGACGAACCGGTGGGCCTCGGGCGCGAGGTGGGCGATGAGGTCGACTGCCTCGGCGAATTCGTCGGGGAGGTGCTCACTGTCGGCCCCGCTCCCGGCGTCGGATCCTGCTCCGGTCGGCGCCAGCAGAGCCAGAGTCGAGGCGAACTCGACCTGGTTGATCAGCCTGACGCAGCGATCCTCGGCCGCAAGGTCGGCATGCAGGCAGGCAAGGTCGAGCACGCAGACGAGGTCGGTGAGCACGGCTCGCGTCTCGGGAGCACTCAGGGCTCCGATGATCTCCGGGCAGACCTCGTCGTCTGCATACTCGAGGACGAAGCCGCGGACTCCGGAAGTCAGAGAGAGGAGTCCGACGAGGCGGTCGATCGCCTCGATTCCCTGTTCCGTCTGCTCCGCGGGCACGAAGACAAAACCGCGATCTCTGGCCAGACCCATCGCATAGCGCCTGCGCTCGGCAGCGCAGAGTCCGACGACGGCGATCGCTTCGATGCCGTCGACGATGGTACTCCGGCCGCGTTCATCTGCTCCCTGCATTCGCTTCCCTTCGCTCGAGAACATAGTATTGAATCTAATGATACTCATTCTCAGTAAGGAGTCGCACCCATGAAAGTTCGTCGTTCGCTGCGTTCACTGAAGTCCCAGCCCGGTTCGCAGGTGGTCCGCCGCCGCGGCCGCGTCTACGTCATCAACAAGAAGAATCCTCGGTTCAGGGCCCGCCAGGGCTGAGCCGCAAACACTGCCGCTCAACCGCGCTCGAACAGCTCCGGCGCGGATTCGACGAGCAGTCGGGTGTGGCGGATATGGGCGGCCATGACCGCCTCGGCGGATTCGACATCACCGATCTCGATCGCCCGCAGAATCATCCGATGCTCGGCGAAGATGTCGCCCCTCCGGCCGCTCACGTGCGGGGTGACCAGCCGGCGGCGGTAATAGTGACTGAGGTTCCACAGGTGGTCGACGGTCCGGCTCAGCCGACCCGCGCCGGCCCCAGCCATGATGGCGCGGTGGAAGTCCCGATCGCGCTCGAGGAACTCACCGGGCGAACGTGCGGCCTCGACCGCCTCGGCGAGGTCGACGAATTCCGTGAGCGATTCCCGAGTGTGCGTGGGCATCGCCAGGGACAGCAGAAGGGGTTCGAGGCGTTCGCGCATGAGATAGACTTCGCGGCATTCCTCGAGGCTGAGCTCGGTCACCCAAGCACCCGTCGACGGAACGAGTGTGACGAGTCCCGCATCGGCAAGGGCGCGCAGAGCCTCGCGGATCGGGATCCGGCTGACGCCGAACTCGACGGCGATCTCCTCCTGTCGGATGCGGGCGCCCGGCTGCAGCTGACCGGCGATGATGCGCGAGCGCAGTTCGGCCGCGATGGCGCCGCTGCGCGCTGGATCATGCGACATCGTCTGACTCCCCTATCTCACCGAGGCGGCTCCCCGCCCCGGTCGTGCATTGCGCGGTTCCGTACGCCGTGGCTGCTCAGCCTGCGGTCAAGCGCGCCATGGCTGCGCAGGCCCCCAGCGCACAACGTCCTTCGCTGTGAAGCATAGACGGAAGCAGCGACGCGCGGGAGGTCCCAGAAATCGCAACCCAATTGCAATCCAACCGAATTCGGCAGCTTTCGGGTCGAATGGCCCTGAAAAGAATCTGTGAACATAACCGAGGATTGGATCCGATCAGCCATTCATCCTTGTTTCGATTGACCGTTCTTCCTGCATTCGGATCAACTGCGTGACCACGATTGGATCCAATCCTTCCCGGCTCATTCCAAAACTGTGAGATGCGGCTATCTGCCCTGGTCATCAAGTGTATATAGGACCGAGCCGATTTGGCGTCGGAAGCCCCGAACGGTCGTTGACATCACTATTTCGGCGGCGCACACTTCAACAGTCGAAAACTGAATTCGCAATCGAAAGGCCGATGATGTCCGTTTTGAATCCCCCGACGTCCGGAGCTGCGGCCTCCGGATCGGGCCGACCGATGAGGGTCGACGTCCGCAATGACAAAGGTCTCAAGAGAGATATCGGCAAGATCGGCCTGCTGTTCACCGGGGTCGGTTCGATCATCGGATCCGGGTGGCTCTTCGGTGCCTTCAACGCCTCGGTGATGGTCGGCCCCGCCTCGTTGATCTCGTGGGCGCTGGGTGCCGTGATGATGATCTTCGTGGCGCTCAACTATGCCGAGCTCGGCGTCATGTTCCCCGTCGCCGGCGGCGTCATCCGCTTCCCGCACTTCTCCTTCGGATCCTTCGCGAGCTTCACCTCCGGCTGGATCACCTGGCTGTCGGTCGCAGCGACTGTGCCGATCGAGGTCATGGCCGCCGTGCAGTACGCCTCGAGCTACCTGCCCTGGCTCATGCACACCGTCGACGATGTCGCCGTCCTCACCGGTCCCGGCATCGCAGTGTCGATCGCGCTCATGCTCGTCTTCAGCGTCATCAACCTCTACGGCGTCTCACTGTTCGCTCGTTTCAACAATGTGCTCGTGTGGTGGAAGCTCGCCGTCATCCTGCTCGTCATCGTCGTGTTCTTCGCGCTGGCGTTCAATCCCGGACACTTCGCTTCCCAGCAGTTCGGCGGCTTCGCCCCGAACGGGGTCGCCCCGATCCTCGCCGCACTGCCGGCAGCTGGCATCGTCTTCTCCTATCTCGGCTTCCGTCAGGGTGTGGAATTCGCCGGTGAGACGACGAATCCGCAGAAGAACGTGCCCTTCGCCGTCGTCGGGTCGATCCTCGTCACCGGCCTCATCTACATCCTGCTGCAGGCCGCTTTCATCGGCGCTCTGCCCAGCGACCTGCTCAAGGACGGCTGGGCGAACCTCGCGTTCACCAACGATGCCGGGCCGCTGGCCGAGATCTCACTCCTGTTGGGCGCCGTGTGGCTGGCGATCATCCTCTATGGCGATGCGATCATCTCCCCCGCAGACACCGGCCTCATCTACACCGCTCTGGCTCCGCGTCTGTCGTATTCGCAGGCGAAGGTCGGCAACGCTCCACGCGCCCTGGCCAAGCTCAACAGACACGGCGTGCCGTGGGTCTCGCTGCTCGTCGTCTTCATCGTCTCGTGCATCATGTTCCTGCCGTTCCCCTCATGGGCGAAGCTCGTCGGCTTCATCACCTCGGGAACTGTGCTCTCCTTCGCCACCGGTCCCGTCGTCGTCGCCGCCCTGCGTCGTCAGCTGCCCGAGCAGGAGCGCCCGTTTCGACTGCCCGGCGGTGACGTGCTGCCGATCATCGGCTTCGTCTGCGCGAACCTCATCGTCTACTGGACGGGCTGGGAGACGAACTGGAAACTCTTCCTCGCCGTCGCCATCGGCTACGTCGTGATGATCGCCCACCACATCTTCGCCAAGGACAAGTCGCGCCTGCCGGATCTCAAGATGCGTTCGGGCTGGTGGATGATCCTCTGGATGGCAGGCCTCGTCGTCCTCAGCCTCATCGGCCACTACGGCGGCGGACTCGATCTCATGGGCTTCATCGTCGGCGAAGTCGTCACCGTGATCTTCTCGATCGTCGTCTTCTACGTCGGCATCGCCTGCCGTCTGACTCCCGAGGAGGCCGTCGAAGCCGTCGAACAGACCCAGATCGACGACTGAGGAATCCCCTCGCCGAGGCGGCCGTCACCATTCGCGGTGACGGCCGTTTCCGGTCCGCCTCGACACCATCGCCGAGGCGGGCCGGATCGACCGTGGCATCCCCTACTGCAGCCGGGCTCGAATCGCTTCGAGCTCGGCTGCGGTGTCGAAGTCGCTCACTACCTCCGGGTCCACGGCGACCACCACCGGGTCGAGACCGTCGAACAGCAGTTTCACTGCCCCATCGGTGGGGTCGCCGATCTCAGCGAGACGGGCACGCAGCAGTCGAGTCGGCCAGGCCGCGCAGAGGAACTGCGTCTTCCCCCGATCGTCGGTGCCCGTGGCCGGACGTCCGGTGGCCCGGCACGTAGAGATGAGCTCACCGAGGTGGCCCGCCGTGATCAGCGGCATGTCCCCGGCCAGGACAAGGGTGACATCGGCCGTCTCGGCCGGGAATTCCACCTCAATCTGCATCGCCGCGACTGCGGCCGCAATCCCGGCCAAAGGGCCCGCGAACTCGGGTTCTTCCCGCACGACGCGGACGCCTTTCTGCTCCGCCTCCGAGAGACCGTCTGCGGGTCCGGCCACCCACACCTCGGCGTCGGCTGCCGCACCGCGGATGCTCTGCAGGATCCGGGAGATCGTCGAGCGTCCGTCGACCTCGACGCCGGGTTTGTGCACGCCGTCGAGGCGTCGCGAACGACCGCCGGTGAGAATGATCGCGTTGACTGTCATGCCTCGATCGTACAGACCGCGAATACCGCGCTCAGTGCCCGGCAAACAACGAAATCCGCAGCCCATCCTCGACGAATCGGCGCTACTCTGGGCAGGAACACACCCACATCGCGCACGCACCGTCGAGTGCCCGGAGGAAGATCATGTCGAAGTTCGATGTCGTCGAAGCGTCCATCGCCGATCTGCGAGCCGCCCTCGAGGACGGCCGCACCACCTCGGTGGAGCTCGTCGAAGCTTATCAGGACCGGATCGCCGCATTCGACGGCCCCGACACCGACACGAAACTCAACTCCGTGATCGTGAAGAACCCGCAAGCCCTCGCCGAGGCGGCCGCCTCCGACGAACGACGTGCAGCCGGTGAGACGCTCGGCCCCCTCGACGGGATTCCGTACACCGCGAAAGACAGTTACATGGTCGCGGGCCTCACCGTTGCCTCCGGGGCACCGGCCTTCGCTGACCTCATCGCGCAGAAAGATGCGTTCACGATCGAACGGCTGCGCGCCGGCGGCGCCATCTGCTTGGGCCTGACGAACATGCCGCCGATGGCCAACGGCGGAATGCAGCGCGGACTCTATGGTCGGGCCGAAAGCCCCTACAACGCCGACTGGCTGACCAGCGCCTTCGCCTCCGGATCCTCGAACGGATCGGGCACGGCCACGACGGCGAGCTTCGCAGCCTTCGGCCTCGGCGAGGAGACTTGGTCATCGGGCCGAGCCCCGGCGTCGCACAATGCGCTCATCGCCTACACCCCCTCGCGCGGGGTGATCAGCGTGCGCGGAAACTGGCCGCTCGTGCCGACCATGGACGTCGTCGTCCCCCACACTCGCACGATGGCCGACCTGGCCGAGGTCCTCGACGTCATCGTCGCCGACAACGAGCAGACTCGCGGGGACTTCTGGCGCGTCCAGCCGTGGGTGGATATCCCGAAGGCGAGCGCGGTGCGCCCTGACTCCTATGCCGCGCTGCTGCCGGAATCGGTTGCGGCGGCGCAATCGGTGTTGGCCGGCAAGCGCCTTGGGGTGCCGCGGATGTACATCAACGCCGATGAGGCGGCCGGAACGAACCCGGACGGCGGTATCGGCGGGCCCACGGGACAGCGAGTCGAGACGCGCGCCTCTGTGATCGAGGCTTGGCAGGCGGCGCGAGCCGATCTCGAATCCGCAGGCGCCGAGGTGGTCGAGACCGACTTCCCGGTCGTGAGCAACTACGAGGGCGACCGACCCGGTGCGCCGACGATCGCGACGCGGGGGTTCGTCACCGCCGCCTACCTCGACCGGGAGATCAACGACCTCTCGTCGTGGGGGTGGGATGACTTCCTCGCCGCGAACGGCGACCCGAAACTGAACACCCTCGCCGAGGTGGACGGAGCCTTGATCTTCCCCCACCCACCCGGTGCGCTGCCGGATCGCTACGTCGGGTTCGACGATGACATCGCAACCTACCCGGAGCAGGTGCGCACGAATCGCTACGCCTCGGTGACGGAGATCCCGGAGCTCGAATCCGGTGTGCGCGGGCTCGAGGAGACCCGCCGGGTCGACCTCGAGGAATGGATGGACGAGCACGGCCTCGATGCGGTGATCTTCCCGGCGATGGCCGATGTGGGACCGGCCGATATGGATGTCAATGAGGCTTCGGCCGACCTCGGTTGGCGCAACGGCACATGGGTGGCAAACGGCAACCTCGTGCCCAGGCATCTGGGCATTCCCTCGGTGACGGTGCCGATGGGCACCATGTCAGACACCGGGATTCCCGTGGGCCTGACGATCGCCGGACGGGGCTGGGACGATTCCGCGCTCATCGAGATCGCCGCGGCGTTCGAGGCGACGGGCGACCGTCGCCAGGTGCCGCCGCGGACTCCGCGGCTGTAGAGCCTCAGCGCCCGGAAGCGAGTTCGCGCTTTCGCCTGGAGGCGTCACGCAGCTGCATCCATCCGGCGAGGATGAACCAGATGAGGAACGGGTAGGACGCGGCTCTCTCGACAATGCCGACGGGCAGGTTCCAGGTCTCGGGAGCAGCCAATAACAGTGCTCCGGCGAGACCGAACGCGCCCAGTCCGAGCGTGAGCCCGCCGAATTCGACGGGACCGATCCAGCGCTTCTCGGTCCAACGAGTCAAGGCGATGCCTGCGGCGAGCAGACCGAGATTCTGGATTCCGGATCCGCCGAAACCGAAGACAGCATGCAGAGTCGGATCGATATCGGCGGGGACCATCCCGGTTCCGGCCAACAGCATTCCGCCGGCGGCGAGCAGGAAGGATCCGCACCTGCCCCAGCGACTCGGGGCGATCCAGTCGTGCCAGATGAAGGCGATGATCGCGAGCATCGATCCGGCGATGATGGAAACACCGTTGACGAAGGGATGGGCCGGTGAGCAGACCTCGATCGGGGTTCCGACGTCTCCCCAGTCCCCGCATCCGGTCATCCCCAGATGACTGATGGGCTGCTGAGTGAACGAATAGCCGCCTTCGGACATCAGTGCCGCGGGAATCTCGATGAGGATCGTGGCCATGCCGGCAAGCACGGCGAGGAGTGCCCATACCCGCTCGGGTTTGGGCGAAACGCGGATGGCGCCCGAACCGGCCACCTCTGCTCCTCCGTACGGCGACATCGGATGTTGTTCACGCTATCACTGCGCCCGCCTGAAACCTTCTGGTGAACCAGTCCGACCCCTGGCGTGTCGAGGCACAACAGTGGAAAAGTATTGACCATGGTCGATTACACGGTTCTCGCCGAACGCGCTTTCACCCTCCTACAGGGACATCACCAGGACGAACCTCTCGTGCTGCCGACCGTCTGGGATGCCTGGTCGGCTCGTGCGATGGTCGACGTCGGTTTCAACGCTCTGAGCATCGGATCGCACCCCTTGGCCGATTCACTCGGCCACGGCGACGGTGAGCAGATGACGCTCGAGCAAGCGCTCGAGGGGATCTCACGGATCACCTCGGCGGTGGATGTTCCGGTCACCGCTGATCTCGAATCCGGATACGACACCCCTGCTCCCGAGCTCATCGCCGGTCTCCTCGATGCCGGAGCGGTCGGCGTGAATATCGAGGACACGGTGCACAGTCGCGGCAGCATGCGCAGCCCCGAGGAGCATGCCGAATACATCTGGAGTCTGCGCCAAGCGGCCGAGGCTCAAAGGGTCCACGTCGTCATCAACGCCCGGACAGATGTGTTCAAATATCCCGGCGACTTCGAGGATCCCACCGCCGAGGTGGTCCGACGTCTGCGTCTGTGCACCGACGCCGGCGCGGACTCCGTCTACCCTGTCCGTCTGCCCGATGTGGGCACCCTCAAGTCGATCCTCGCGCAGATCACTCTGCCGCTCAATGTCACCGCGCACCCGATCAAGGGCGCGGTACCCGAAGAACTCGACCTCTCACAGCTCGCTGAGCTCGGGGTCGGGCGCGTGACCTTCGGTCCGCTTCTGCAGGCGGCGCTGACCGACTGCTTCGCGGATTTCACGCGCGCTTGGCAGTAGGGTCATCCCCCTGCCGTCGGCACCATTCACTGCAACTCACCTCCACCCATCACAAGAGGAGACGCAATGCCTGCCAACCCCCGCGAAGGCCAGCCGATCTGGATCGACTATGTCTGCCAGGACTTCGAGGCCGCCCAGAACTTCTACAATCAGCTCTTCGGCTGGGAATTCACCGACATGGGTGAGGACTTCGGCCACTACAACATGATCACGAAGGACGGAGGCAACGTCGGCGGCGCCATGCGAGCCATGAACATGGACGGCGCTCCGAGCCCGGAGATGCCCACGGCTTGGTCGACCTATTTGCACACTGGGGACATCGCCGGAGTTCACCAGGCAGCGTTGGGTGCCGGTGCGACGGACGTCGTCGGACCCATGCCCGTCGGCCCGCTCGGCCAGATGGCTGTCGTCGTCGATCCGACGGGATCACCTATCGGCATGTGGCAGCCCGGTGAATTCTCCGGCTTCGACACTCCGCTCTCACCGGGAACTCCCGTGTGGTTCGAACTCATGACGACGAACTACCAGGCAGCGAATGATTTCTACGCCAAGGTCTTCTCATTCGACATCACCCCTATGGAGGGCTTCCCGTACTCGACGCACGGCGACGGCGACGATGCCGTGGCCGGAATCTGTGACGCCAGCGAGTGGGCACAGAATTCCTATTGGCGCACCTACTTCAACGTCGAAGACGCCGATGCCTCGGCAGCGAAGGTGACCGAGCTCGGCGGCAAGGTGCTCGCCGGTCCGGAAGACTCCCCGTACGGACGCATCGTCACGGTCACCGACCCGGAAGGCGCGACGTTCCAGCTCCAGCAGAATCTGTGACCGTCTGCCTCGCCGAGGCGGCCCGGCACTGTTCTGGTCGACTGCCCTTCGGCAGTCGCTGATCCGGCTGTGACTGACACCGATCGTTTTGCACCGCTGCGGCGACGAATCCTCAGCCTGGGGCTCGGGGAGATCGTCGCCGCGGCGGTCTTCGCTGTCGTTCCGACGCGGCTCGCTTTCGTCACGGCCGATCGAGCCGAGGCCGCACTGTGGTCAGCGCTGATCCCTCTGCTCTTCATCCTCGTCCAGGCCGGAGTCTATTGGCTGGTCGCTCGACATCATCTGCCGGCCCCGATTCCAAGACCGGTCGCTCGAATCTATCGGTTTCTGCGAGTCATCAACCCGCTCGTGCTTCTCGCCTCACTCATCGGCATCGTCATCGCTTGGCCCGGCGTTTCGCTCAGCGCGGTTCTCATCATCGTCATCTGGCTGTTCGCTGTGGCCGAGTACATCAACTATTTCCATGTCCGACTCTCCTACCCGTGGTCGCAGTGGGCAGGTCACGTCGGCCGCCGGTCAACTCCGCGCCTGGTCAGAGACCTGCAGAGGAGTTAGAGCTACCGCTGCAAGTCATCCAGCACGCTTGATGGTGAGCTTTGAAATCATGCGGTCGCTGAATAGTCTCAGAATGAACATCGCGACAGTCTCTGTATTTATGGCATCTTCATTCGCCGACGTTTAAGCTCGAAACCAACAAGCCGACGGCCGAGAGTGTCGCACGACTGGAAGTCAAAGAGGGCGGATCCATTTGGACATCAGCACGGAACTGAACGGCAGGATCGAATACATAGTAATTCCAGCGATTCAGAAGCTGCTCACTGATGCCGAATTCGAACAACTTACTATCGAATCTGAGGGGTCTAGGCTCGATCGATTCGTAGCGTCTATTCAGGCATGCGGAGAGACTCTCAGCGTCATCGTTTCAGATTCCTATATGCACGAAAGCATGGATGAGGCGCGAGATCGATTCTTCGAAGATCTTCGAGATGAAATATCGGAGACCGAATTCGGCTGGGGTCAGCTCCGGGATGGCTCGTCGAATTGACCTCAGGCCCGGAGGGCCAGCGCGAAGGGCAGCACCGAGGTGGCTCCTGCCCGCCGCAGCAATCGTGCACAGACCGTCATCGTCCACCGCGAGACGACCTCGTCGTCGACGAGCAACACTGACTTCCCGGCCACTGCCTCCTCGACCTCCGGAGGAACAACGAAGGCCTCATAGAGGTCCTTGACGCGGAAGGCACTGTTGACATCAGGGGTGCCGTGGTCGCCGACCTGCAGCAACTCACCCCCATCGACAAGACGGCCGGCCGCGGCGAGATTCGCGGCCAGAGACCGCACCGTCACTGGACGGCGGTTGCTCGGGATCGATACGACCACCTCGGGCCGTGTTTTCCAATTCCACTGTGCCAGGACTTCCAGGCACCATTTGCCGATCTGGCCGGGCACCTCTGCATCGGGAGCATCAGGGGCGAGAAACGAGCGCAGACTCTGCCCCTGACCTAGGTCGGACAGGCGGGCGATGGCACGTCCCTCCTCGGCGAGTTCTTCTGCCGGGATTCGGCCCTTGAGCGGAACCCCGATGTTGGCGAGTCCGCTGGGCCAGGTGCTGCGCGGCTCGATGGGCAGGCCGATCTTGTGCAGGTTCCCGGCCGCGACTTGGCGCTGTTCGTCGGAGATCTCGACAGAAAACCACACGCCGGCACAGTTGTCGCAGCGACCGCAGGGTTTCGGGTCGGGATCGTCGAGCTGGCGGATGAGGAACTCCATCCGACACTGCCCGGTCGCCTCATAATCGAGCATAGCCTGGGCCTCTTCGGCTCGGACGGCCGCGACCTTCTCATAGCGTTCCCGGTCATACGTCCACCCGAACCCGGTCGAGACGTACCCGCCCTTGACCTTCGACACCGCGTCTTCGACTTCGAGGGTCTTGAGCAGCAGGGTGAGTCGGGAGCGTTTGGTTCCGACCAAGGTCTCCAAGCGGGCCACGGACAGGGGGCCGTCCGCCTCGGCGAGGGCTGTGAGTACGGCGTTCGCGTCCGCCTGGTTCGGCATCGACGCAGTCGCGAAGTACTCCCAGATCTGTTCGTCTTCCGCTCCGGGCAGCAGGAGGACATCGGCAAAGTCCGTGGCGCGGCCGGCGCGACCGACCTGCTGGTAGTAGGCCACGGCTGAGGAGGGCGCGCCGATGTGGATGACGAATCCGAGGTCGGGCTTGTCGAATCCCATGCCCAGCGCCGAGGTGGCCACGAGTGCCTTGAGGCGGTTGTCCTTGAGCTGCTGCTCGAGTTCGGCGCGTTCTTCGGCGTCGGTCCGGCCGGTGTAGGCACGGACCTCGTGGCCTTGTTCCCGCAGCATCCGGGTGATGTCCTCGGCGGCGGAGACGGTGAGTGTGTAGACGATGCCGGATCCGGAGAAGTCGTTCAGGTGCGAGGCCAGCCAGGCGATGCGGGCACTCGCGTCGAGTCCGGGCAGGACGCCGAGGCGCAGGGAATCACGGGCGAGTTCACCGCGGACGACGGTGGTGTCGTCGCCGAGCTGCTCGGCGACATCGGTGACGACGCGGGAGTTCGCGGTCGCGGTCGTCGCGAGCACCGGGGTGTTCTGGGGCAGTTCGGACAGGATGTGGCCGATGCGGCGGTAATCGGGGCGGAAATCGTGGCCCCAGTCGGAGATGCAGTGGGCTTCGTCGACGACGATGAGTCCGAGGAAGGCCAGCAGCTGGGGCAGCACTTCGTCGCGGAACTGTGGGTTGTTCAGCCTCTCCGGGGAGACGAGGAGGACGTCGAGGCTGCCGGCCTTGAGGTCCTCGAGCACGGAATCCCATTCGGTGACGTTCGAGGAGTTGAGGCTGGCCGCGCGGACTCCGGCGCGTTCGGCGGCGGCGATCTGGTCGCGCATGAGCGCCAGCAGCGGGGAGATGATGAGGCTCGGCCCGGTACCCGAGGCCCGGAGCATCCGAGTGGCCACGAAGTACACCGCGGACTTGCCCCACCCGGTGCGCTGGACGACGAGGACACGTTTCTTCGCCTGCACGAGGTCACGGATGGACTCGAGCTGGCCGTCGCGGAACTGCGCGTCCGTATTCGCGGTGAGCTCGGCCAGGATGCGCTGCGCCTCGATCGCGAAGCCATCAGGGGTTCCGGGCGACTCGGCAACGGGTGGGGATGTCGGGGTGGATTCCGTCATGGTGCCAGTCTAGGTGGAGGGTGTGACACGGCCCGACCGAGCGGCCCTTCCTCAGCGCAGCGCGAGCTCGATGCCCAGGGTGGCGAGCACTCCGAAGAGGACGCCCCAGAGGATGATCGAGATGACCTGCCAGAACGCCACGGCGTTGCGGTTCGCACCGAAGCCGACCATCGCGGACGAGGTGATCTGCGAAGGCAGGAGTGTCTGGCCGAGCAGCGAAACACCCGGCACGCCGAATTTGTCGAACATGCGCTTGAGCCGCTGCCGTTTCGGCTTCTCCTCGGTCTGTTTGTTCTTTGTGGCTTTGTCGCGGATCGCACCGGCGCCGTAAACGAAGGCGAGCATCGAGATGACGTTGCCGATGATGGCCATGAGGATGGCGACCACGGGGTGGAGTCCGATCGCGACGCCGATGACAGCGCCGAAATACGACTCGACGAAGGGGATGGCCGAGACGAGCAGAATGCCCGCCCACTGCAGCCAGTCGGGGATGTTTCCGGCGAATTCCTGCAGACTGTCGATCATGAGGGCTCTCTCTTCTTCCGTTCGGGTCCTCTGGTCGGGTCAGCACACTGTTCCTGCCGCGCCGTTTCAACGCTTTGGCACACCGTACTAGTACAACGTACTATACACTGAGTTAAAGCGTCGTTGTCAATGAAGCGAGGAGTCACGGTTGTCGAAGCGAGACGAGATCGTCACCGCAGCCATCCGCCTGGCTGAGGGGTCACAGCCGGGGCATGCGAACCTCAGCGTGCGCGCCGTGGCCAAGGAAGCAGGAGTCGGGCCGTCGACCCTGCGCCATTACTTCCCCACCCAGGCAGACCTCCACGAAGCAGTCGCGAGGCGCTCCATCGACACCGTCGTCAAGGACTTCTCCATCGCCGATGCGACGATTGATCCGGCCGACCGGCTCTATGAGTGCAGCGCCCAGTTCCTGCCGACCCATGAGCATCGGGACATGCAGCTCGAAACCTGGTTCTCCATGCACCTGCATGCCCTTGGGGCTGAGAAGCGGGCAGTGTCCCGGCGCCTCCTCGAACACGGTCACCGCGTCACCTACGACAGCCTGCATCGCTGGCTGAATCTGCTCGCCGAGGAGGGGCATCTCGACCCGACTGAGGTGGCATCGACCGCCACAGCGCTCTTCACCACCGTCGACGGCATCGCCTTGCATTCGATCATCTCGCCCGAAACCATGACCGTCGACGCCGCACATGAGCAGGTCAAGTGGACGATCAGCAAGCTCCTCAGCTCCTGAGCGGATCAACAGAGGGCAGTTCAGCTCCGCCCCCGAATCACCGCATGACGGCGGCCGCGCGACGCAGCGCGTCGGTCAGACGAGAGAGCTTGTCCGAAGCCAAAGTCCAGTGGTGCCAGTACAGCGGCACGTCGATATGCGGCTCCGCGCCGATCTCGACGAGGTCGGCTTCGAGCCCGTCGAGCTGCATAACCGGCACCATCCCCCACCCGAGGCCTGCCTCCACTGCGGCCGCGAACTCCGCTGACCCCGGCACGACCGACATCGGCGGCCGACCGTCGACACCGCAGCGGCGGAGGAACTCAAACTGCAGGTCGTCGTCCTGCCCGAAATTTACCATCGGCAACCTGGTCAGATCCGCCTCGGCGCCGGTGGAATGCCGACCGAACAGGGAACGTTCGGCCACGGCGGTGTAGCGCATCGCCCCGAGCTCCGCGACCGTTGTCCCGTATCCGCCGGTCGCCGTCGAGGTGATCGTGCCGAGCACCTCCCCCGATGCCAAGAGCGGCAGCGCTTTGTCCTGGTCGACCATCTCGATGCGGAGGACGACGTCGTCCCAGCCGGCCGCCTCGGCGAAGATCGGGCGAAACCACGTCGCCATCGAATCGGCGTTCACCCCCACCCGGAGCACCGTGGGCTCACGACCCCGGTCACCGGATCCGCCCGCCCCGAGGGAGTCGGCGTCGATGCCGTGCAGTCGGTCGAGCGCTTCGGACTCGAGCAGCTCAACTTGCCGGGCGTAGCGGAGGATCGCCTGCCCCGCCTCGGTGACGGTGATCGGATTCGTTCGTCGGATGAGCACCTGCCCGAGGCGGGACTCGAGTGTGCGGATGCGCTGACTCGCCGCCGAGGCGGTGATGCCGAGGACGAAGGCCGCCCCTTCGACGGTGCCTTCGTCGACAGCGGCGGCGAGCGCTTTGACGTGATCGATGTTCATGAAGCAATTGTGCATCAGATGCATATTCTGTTGTTTTTCTTCTGTTCCGTCAGTCTCTACTGTTGAGTCCGTGCTCACTCATCTCGTCACCGGACTCCTCACCGGCTGGTCCCTCATCATCGCCGTCGGCCCGCAGAACGCACTCCTGCTGCGGCAGGGAATCCGGCGCGAGCACCTCGGCGTCGTCATCACCATCTGCATCGTCGCCGACGTCCTGCTCATCGCGGCGGGCACGGTGGGGATCGGGGCGATCGTGCTGCTCGCGCCGTGGGCGCTCGAAGTCCTGCGGTGGCTGGGCGTGGCCTACTTGCTGTGGTTCGCATGGACGAGCCTGAAATCGGCGCGCGAAGCCACCGGGCTGAAGGCTGACACTCATCAGCGGTCCCTCAAGTCCATCATCGTCACCACTCTGGCGTTGACGTTCCTCAACCCCGGCGTCTACATCGACACCGTCGTTATGCTCGGCAATCTCGCGAATCAGCAGGGTCCGGACGGGGTGTGGCCGTTCACATTCGGGGCAATGCTCGGCTCGATCAGCTGGTTCCTCGTCATCGGCTACGGCGCCCGTGGACTCTCCCGATACCTAGGGCGGCCGAGGGTCTGGCAGGTCCTCGACGTCATCATCGCCGTCGTGCTCGTGCTGCTGGCCGCGCGGCTGGCGCTGGGGTAAGACGCTGCGCCGAGGCGACCGACGTCGTCGCCGATGTCAGTGCCCATCGATACCGTCGCAGACATGGATCCTCGAGTCGACCTGCCGCTGCGTTCTGTGGCCGAGCATGCCCTGTCACCTCCGGAGCTGAGCCCTTGGCTACGCGAACTGCCGGCCGCGCGCGACGTTCTGTCCGGCTTCGAATTCGATCGGACGACCGTCTTCGTCGGCGAGAACGGCTCGGGCAAGTCGACCATCATCGAGGCCATCGCTACGGCTCTTGACCTCCCGCACGGCGGCGGCTCCGGCTGGGAGGTGCGCGATCACGTCGAGGCTCCTCCCGAGCTGAGCGAACACCTGCAGATCGTCCGTGGAGCGACGACGAATCGCAGCGGCTTCTTCCTTCGCGCCGAGACGATGCACGAGAACATGGCCTATCTCATGAGCGTCGGCTCGATGCGCGGCCATCACTATGCGCAGCGATCGCACGGCGAGATGTTCGTCGACATGCTCACAAGCCGTTTTATGGAGCTGGGGCTGTGGATCCTTGACGAGCCGGAGAGCGCGCTGTCGTTCACGGCCTCGCTCACTCTTCTTCAGCTCATCCGCGATCGCCAGCGGAAGGGCCTGCAGACCGTCATGGCCACCCACTCCCCCATCCTCGCCCGAGCCGACAAGGCGAAGATCGTCGAGGTCGGCGACTGGGGCTTGCGCGAATCCACGTGGGAAGACCTCGACATGGTCGATCACTGGCGTCGTTTTCTCCACGACCCGCAAAGGTACCTGCGCTACCTCGACGACTGAGGAGGTGCGGCCTACGCTCGCGACGCCGGCAACGACCCCACTCCTAGTTCTGGTGACACCCGCAGCTTGCACCCGGGAGGTTCCCAACACCTCGGCGGCGCCTGTTTGAGCACCTCCCCACTGCGTTTCGCTAGATTGTTGGGTCGATCCACGGCGTTTCAAGCAGCGAAAACGCCGTGGATCGACCAAACAATGCGCCGACAGCGTCTGGCACCCGCAATGGGCCATGTCCGCGCTGCGATCAGGCCTGTAGTCCGCAGCAGCCCTGTGCCCCGCAACGACTCTGCGGCCCGCACCCAAGGCACGACCCGCCCGGCCTACAGCTGCAGGCTCGGGTGGAGCTGAGTGAGCGTGACCATACGCTTGCGGCTGCAGACCACGGTTGTGGCGACCAGACAGATTGCCGTCATCAGCAGCAGCACCACTGCCGCCTGCGCGGCGATGAACATGTCACCACCGGCAACCAGTGTGCGCAGGCCGCTGACCGCGTGCGTCATCGGCAGGAACGGCGAGATGATCTGGAAGACCTTCGGCGCCGTCTCCACCGGATAGGTTCCGCCTGCCGATGCGATCTGCAGCATCAGCAGAACCAGGGCAATCAGCCTGCCGACACCGCCCAAGGCCGCGACACACAACTGGTGCACGGAGTGGAAACAGGCCGCCACGAGCATCGAGAACAGCAGTGTCCACAACCACGATCCGGCCGAGAAGTCCAAGGTGAAGGCGAGGATCGCATAGAGGACCGCAACTTGGGCGATGCCGAACAGCAGCCCGGGAACGTAGCCGGCCCATGCGATGCGCGACGAGGTGGCCGATGAGAACAGTGCTCGGTATGGGATGGCGTTGAGCACCATGTAGGTGATCATTCCGCCGATCCACAGAGCCAGGGAGACGAAGAACGCAGACAGACCTTCGCCATAGGCATCGACGGCATTGTCCTTGACCTTGTCTGCATCAACGGGAACCGCCACGACATCCGAACGGTTCTCCCGGTCCTTCTTGTCGTAGGTCGGGATCTGCTCGAGTCCTTTCTCCAGCCCGTCGGCGAGTTCTCCGGAACCGTCATCAAGCTTGCCCGCACCCTTATCGAGTTCGGTTGCCCCGTCGACGAGCTGTTCCGATCCGTCCTTGAGGTCACCGGCTCCGTCCTTGGCCTTCGCCGTGCCGTCCTTGAGCTGGACGGCCCCGTCATGCAGGTCACCGGCACCCTTGGCGAGCTTGCCCGCTCCGTCGTCGAGCTTGATCAGTCCGGAGTGGAGGTCGTCGGCACCGGTCGCGACCTTCTGCGCTCCGTCGTCGAGCTGACCGATCTTCTTATCGGCCGTGCGGATCTTGTCCATCACGCCGTCGACCGCGTCGGTCAGCTTGTCCTCGAGGCTCTTGGCTTCATCCTTGGCATCGGAGGCGCGCTTGTGCGCGGAATCGAGGTCCTCGCCGAGGCCGTTGGCATCCTCGGCGAGCTTCTTGACGTTCGGGTCGTCCGGATAGTCCTCCTGCAGCTGCTTGATCCGGTCGTCCATGTCCCCGCGCACGGTGGTCCGGGCATCGTCGAAGTCCCCTTCGGCGCGCTCGAGCTTCGGTCGCGCTCCGTCGACGACGTCATCGGCCTTGCGTTTGACGTCCTCGGCTTTCTTCGTCGCCTCATCGGCGGTATCGCGCAGCTCGGAGGTGCCGTCAGCGACCTGCCCGGCGCCGTCAGCGAGTTTCTTCGAGCCGTTCTTCGCCTCGGTGGTGGATTTCGCCAGGGTATCGGCCCCGTCGGCGAGGTCGCCGCTGCCCTTCTTCAGCTCACCCGCGCCCTTATCGAGGTCGATGAGTCCGGAGTGCAGCGTTCCGATGCCCTTGTCGAGCTTCGTCGCCCCGTCGACGAGCTCTCCGGTGCCGTCGTGGAGCTGGCCTGCTCCGTCGTGCAGGTCGGACGCACCGTTTGCAGCTTTCTCAGTCTCCGAATGGATGTCGTTGAATCCGAGATACACCTGGTTGACGTACTCGGCGGTCGTCGTCTTGCTCAATCCGCCCTTGATCTCGGAGAGGATGGTCCCTGCCACCTGTCCGACGATGAAGTTGTGGGCGTCGTCGGTGCGCAGCTTGAGCCCTGCCTGCTCCGGATCGTCACCTCCGGTCGACACGAGCATCTCGGAGAAGTCCGAGGGGATCTCGAGGACCGCGAAGTACTTCCCTTCGGCCAGTCCCTCGTCGGCTTCTTTCTGGCTGGTCTCCTGCCAGTCGAATCCGCCTTCGCCCTTCGGCGTGATCTCGTCGACGAGTTCCTGACCGGCGTTGAGCTTCTCCCCGTCCGAGTCGGGCTTCTCCGCGCCGGTATCCTCGTTGACGATTGCCGCCTGCAGCTTGTCGAGGTGCTCGGTCGGGTTCCAGTTCGAGGCCAGGTACAGCCCGCCGTAGATCGACGGGATGACGATGATGACGATCATCGCCAAGCGCGTGATCGTGTGGCGTTTGAATCGTGAGAGTTCTAACCAGGGCAGGGAGAACATTCGGGAATCTCCTCGGATTCGTATACGTGGGGCAGGTAGTTCAGTGTTTGGACCCGCGATGAGCGGGAGGGTGGGGCGGCAGTTCGAGTTCGACCAGCGACGGCTCCGCGCGAAAGCCGAGCGATCTGGTGGCGATGTCGAGTTCGCTCGAGTCCTCGCAGGAGACGATGACCGTGAGCGGGTTCTCGGGATCCCGTGATCTGCGGAGCTGCTGGTAGATGAGGATCCCGGCCCAAGCACGGGCTCGGTCGGCGGATTCGCGCAGGTAGTCGATGTTGTCGATGACGACGACGGGTGGACGGCTGAGGCTCGCCAGCCCGAATTCGAGGAAGAATTTCTGCAGCTCACTCAGCTCGGAGACGAATACCTCTCCGTCATCGTCGATGAGGAAGTCGGCGCGCTGGGCGTCCTGCTTCGAGAACGTCCCCGGCGGGAGTTCGTCGATGATCTCCGTAGCCGTGGTGAAGGTGTCCCGGATGAGACCGATGACCTCACGCAGAGTCGATTTCGACGCCCACGGCTTGTACCAGGGCTGGAGCATGATCTGTCGTTCGGCGACGTGCTGCGCAACCGTGAAATCGTCCTCAAGGTCGGTTAGCCCGCCAATATGTCCGACCGCAACCTGCCCGCGCACGGTGCGGGCCTGCTTGCGGATATCGATATCGCCGAGGCGGCCCTCCCCCGCGGAGACCCGCATCCTTCCAGCCAAGGACAGGAGGAGAGAGGTCTTTCCGCTGCCGGCGGGTCCACGGACGACAGCGATGGCCCCGGTCGGCACCTCGAGGTCGATATCGGTGAACACATCGCCTTGTTTGCCGGACAGCGACCAACCGCGCAGCGCGACCGCTGGCGCGTCGATGTCGGCGTCCTCGGCGAGAGTGTCCGTTGTGCTCTCCATAGCCATCGCTCCCAATCGTCTGTGCCCTCGTCGATCCGGTCAGTGCCGGAGAATTCTGCACCGCGCAGGTGACTGCAGACTACGCCACCACCGGCGCGTGAGGGTGTGGAGCGGGCGACTCCACGTGAAGTTACTGGTTGGTAACACCAGTGAATTCTCTCATGAAAATGACGCGAGAGTGACTCGAGAAGACCCAGATGTCACGAATTGCACATCGATTCTCTGCACAGAGGCCATCGGGCGGCTCCTCGGGCGGCCTCTCGGCGGCCTCTCGATGGGGACCGCGGCACGGTTCAGGAGGCGGGGCTGCACCGCGGTTTCAGGGGTGGGGTCGTACTATCGAAGACGTCGATGTCCCTCGACACACGACGACGAGAATGAGGAGCGGATGAGCACGGCAGATCGCAACCTCACCGGACTGCACAGACGGTGGGGGCTGAGCCCTTCGACGCTGGCTCCCGGATGTTTCGCCTCGGTGATGGCGACCGGGATCGTGTCGATCGGTGCCGAGCTCAAAGAGCTGCACTCGCTGTCCGTGGGTCTGTTCTGGCTAGCCGTCGCCCTGTATGTGTTCTTCACCGCACTCACCGTGGTGCGGATCCTCCTATATCCAGAAGCTGTTCGCGCCGATCTGCATGATCCCTCCCGGGCGTTCGGGTTCTTCACCGCTGTGGCCGGCACGAATGTCCTGGCGACGGGGCTCGTCGGTTTCGGCATGATCCCGCTTGCCCTCGCCTTCTTCGCTCTCGGCGGTCTGCTCTGGCTGGTGCTCGGGTACGGGATTCCCTTCACTGCGATCCTCGGGTCGAGCACACGGCCGGTATCTGCAGGGGTGAACGGCACGTGGCTTGTGTGGGCGGTGGCCGCTCAGTCAGTGGCGGTGGTCGCCGCGAGCCTGGGGATCGAGCTTCCGAACACCGCATATTTCGCGCCCGGTCTGGTCGCATTCCTCGCGCTCGCGGCGGTGGTCATGTGGGCCGTTGGACTGGCGCTCTACGTCGTCTGCGTGATTGCGATCGGCGTGCGCGTGCTTCAACATCGGTTCGGACCCAAGGACCTCGATGCTCCGTATTGGGTGACGATGGGGGCACTGGCAATCACGATCGTTGCGGGTTCGCGGATTCTCGATCTCAGCGACGCCCCCCTGCTCGAGGCGACACGCGTACCGGTCGGCGCTTCCTCGGCGCTGCTGTGGGCGATCGCCACGTGGCTCGTCCCGGCGCTCGTCGCCGCAGGAGTCTGGAGGCATGCCGTCCGCCGGGTGCCGATGACCTATTCGGCCGGACTGTGGAGCATGGCGTTCCCTGTCGGCATGTACGCAGTGGCGAGCATCTACCTGGGCCGGTCGGATCATGTGCCGGCGATCGAATGGATCGGGCTCCACTGGTACTGGATCGCCCTAACCGTCTGGGCGATCGTCTTCGTCGCCATGGTCACCTCATTCGTCAGAACCCTCCGTCGGCCCTGACCGGTCAACCCGCCTCGGCGGGCATGTCAGAAAATCGGCAATCGGCGCCGACGTCGGGCTGCCTCGGCGAGGGGATTGCAGTCGCGCATCAGGCACCGCCGAGCTCAATTCGCGCCACACGTCGCACCTCGCCCCGGTCCTCGCAAGGCACCCTCCCAGCAGCACAACGCCCCGCCGGCGGCATCTCGCACCCTTGCAATGGTGCGAGATGACACTGACGGGGCGTGATGGCCGCGCAGCCGTAGGACGTGTCAGCAGCGGTAGGTGATGCTCCGGCCAAGCACAGGCGCCGCAGTCAGACCTCGAAATCAGACGTCGAAGCGCTGACCCTCGGGCTTGGGCGGCATAATGTACAGCACGAGCACGATGATCCCCCCAACGCCTGGGATGAGCCCCAGGAACCACATGGGACCAGGGAAGTTCCCGTCATGGAGCCGGCGCCACGAGATAGCGAGCTGCGGCAAGAGGACTGCCAGCCCGATGATGCCCATGAGGATTCCTCCGATGGCGGTCAGAGCAATCGATCCGCCGGAGGGACCTGCGGCCGCAGACATACCGTATGGGTCGGCCACCGCCATCGATGCGGAGGCGCCCATCATCCCCAGTCCGATGGAGTACAGGATGACAGGAACAATCATCAGCAGACCAACGAACAAGTAGGCGAACCAGTACTCGCTGCGCGAGGCGCGTCCCTTGAAGTTGACGTAGTTCTTGAAGAAGCGCTTGACGGCCTGGCCGAAGGAAGCGCCGTAGAGCGGCAGTGAGAGGTCATCGGGGCTGGCGGCACCGCGTGGCGCTCCACCCAAGCCCTGCCCTCCATAGCCCTGGCCGGCGGCACCGGGAGCTCCTTGACCGGGTGAGCCGGAGTTGTATGCTGCATTCGCGTCGTAGGACATGATGACCTTCATTTGTAGGTGACGTTTCCGATCGCGCTCCGACGTCGATGGGCCGAAAATGCTCAGCCGATCTTCAGGAAGCGCGCACTCTATTCTGCACCAGGCATTCCATCGATCATGTGTCGAACCGGTTTCAGATCTGCAACACAGCGCATGATTCACTCATTTGTCATGGTCCGGACACGGAAACGGCGCCCGAGGAATGATTCCTCGGACGCCGTGATCCGCGAGCCGCTGCCGCTTCGAAAAGGCTCGACCTCGTCGACGATCGGCACTGCCTGCAGGCGAGTTCGCCTCAGGCATCGCCTCCGGTGAGGGCATAGGCCTCGTCGACCGGTGACTCATCGATATGCCCGTCGACGCGACGCAGCTTCTTCCAACCGAGCGAGATGACGACGACCGACAGCAGCACGGCCCCCGCGCCGAAGAGGTACGGAGAACCCGCACTGATCGATTCCGACACCGCACCGGCGACGATCGGCGCAACGGCACCGCCGATGAAGCGCACACCCGAATAGGTCCCCGAGGCGACCGGACGAGGCAGGTCGCTGACCTCCATCGCCGATTCGGTGAACACCGTGTTGAGCACGCCCAGAAGCATGCCGGCCACGATGATGCAGACGATGATCCCGGCCAGCGATTCGACGAGGAAGGACATGACGCCCAGCAGCACGGCCAGTGCGACCAGGGTGACGATGAGGCTGCGACGACGCCCGATCCGCTTGGTCAGCACGGGAGCTCCGAACACCGAGGTGATCGCCACGCAGATGCCCCAACCGAAGAAGACGTAGCCGAGGCCCATGGCGCCGAAGTCCTCCATGCCCAGCTTCGCGGCGGCAGCCTCGACGGGGAACGGGCTGTAGGCCAGCAGGATGAAGAAGCCGAAGTTGTAGAGCAGAGCGGAGACGCCGAGGATGGCCACCCCCGGACGGGCCAGTGCACGGAACGTAGCGCTGAGCTTGATCGGCTCCGCCGAGGCCCCGTGCGAGCTCGTGCCTCCCGGCAGCAGCACAACGATGGCGATGAAGCCGATGGCCATGAGGACTGCGGTGCCGAAGAACGGTCCGCGCCAGGAGATGCCGCCCAGCATTCCGCCGAGCAGCGGGCCGGTGGCGATGCCGACGCCGAGAGCCGCCTCGTAGAGGATGATCGCCTTCTCAGCACCACCGGACGCAGCACCGACGATCGTCGACAGAGCGGTGGAGATGAACAGCGCGTTGCCCAGACCCCAACCGGCACGGAAGCCGATGATCTGGTCGACGGAACCGGAGAATCCAGCCAGAGCCGCGAACGCGACGATGAGCACGAGACCGATGAGCAGCGTGGTCTTCGCACCGATGCGGGATGACAGGAAGCTCGTGAAGAACATCATTCCGCCGGTGATGAACAGATAGCTGGTGAACAGCAGCATCGATTGGGCGGGGGTGGCGTCGAGCTCGGCCGAGATGGCCGGCAGGATCGGATCGACCAGGCCGATGCCCATGAAGGCGATGACCGCGGCGAACGCGACCGCCCAGACGGCACGCGGCTGGCGAAGGATCGACGCTCCCGCCCCGGAATCGCCGGGTGTTTCGTCCCCTGTTGTTTCGTTGTCTGCTGACGCTCTCATCTGCTGGTCGCGTCCCCTTTCCTCTGGTGCGTTCCGCTCCGAAGTCCGCTTCGGAAACGTGATTGAAAAACTGAAATGTGTGCTGCGGCTAGCCCGCAGTCGATTCCGGATCCGATTCGTCGGCGGGTTCGTCGACGCCGTCGACCGGGTGGCGGTCCTTGAGGAAGTCCGAGACCAGTCCGAGCGCACGATCGACGCTCTGGCGCTCCTCGACACTCAGCGACTCGAAGTAGGGCTGCATCTGCTCGATCATGATCGATCGGTTCTCCGCCAGCCTCGCCCGTCCGGCATCGGTGAGAGAGAACTGCGACGCGCGGCCGTCCGTGGGACTGGGTTCGCGCACGACGAGTCCGGCTTCTTCGAGTTTGGCGAGGAGCTTCGTCGCCGCGGGCTGAGAGCTCAGATATCCTTGCGCGAAATGGCCTACCCGTACGGGCTGATACTGCTCGACGACAGCGAGCGCACGCAGCGCCGCCAGCGAGTTCTCATTGCCGATCACTCGTCGAAACGCTCTGGTCAGGCGCGACGAGACGACAACGAGCCGAGAGACGAGTTCGGCCGAATCCACATCATCCATAACTTATTTATATACCCAGGTTATGCATTTCGGCAAATCACGGTCACCGCGAGCGCCACCCCGCCGAAATCTCACAATGTGACGGATCTCACGGACGCCTCGGCGATGGTCATGCTACTCTGGCCTCACATGTTCCGGGGACGGTGAAATTCCGTACCGGCGGTCATAGTCCGCGAGCCGCCCGCATTCGTGCAGGCGGTTGATTCGGTGAAATTCCGAAACCGACAGTCAGAGTCTGGATGGGAGGAGCATGGCGGCCTCGGCCGCTGTGTTTGGTGCATTCGACCGCACCGTCGCACGCGACTGAGACGCCCTGATGGTTGCACCCGCAATATCCTCCCTCCCGGCGAAGGCTCGGGAGGTTTTTTCATGGGCGCGCAGCCAGGCGACGCAGCGGAATTCACGGACCTCGAATCCGCGGCGATGACCGCTGCCCTCAACGCGGCCCGCGAAGGTGTTCGCGGAGCGAATCCGCTGGTGGGCGCGGCAATCCTGACAGCCGACGGGCAGATCGTCACCGGTCACCACGGAGGTGAGGGCACGCCCCACGCCGAGGTGGACGCGATCACCACCGCCCACGACCTCGACATCGATCTGACCACCTCGACGCTGTTCGTCACGCTCGAGCCCTGCGCCCATCACGGCCGGACCGGCCCCTGCACCGAGGCGATCATCAACGCTGCGATCCCCTCCGTCGTCTTCGCCGCCCCCGATCCGAACCCCTTGGCCGCGGGCGGTGGAAAGACCCTCGCCGAGGCGGGGCTGACTGTCCGTTCGGGACTGCACGAAGAGGACTCCCGCGCTCTCAATTCCCGCTGGGTCCGGTCGACGGCCGAGGCCCGCCCGTTCGTCACAGCGAAGATCGCACAGAGCCTCGACGGGGCCGTCGCCGCCGCCGATGGAACCAGTCAGTGGATCACCTCCGCGGAGTCTCGCGCACACGCTCACGAGGTCCGGGCCCGAGTCGACGCCATCCTCGTCGGCATCGGCACCGCCGTGGCCGACGATCCGCGTCTCAATGCCCGCGGCCCGGACGGAATCGCACTCGACGATCAGCCGCGGCCCGTCGTGCTCGGCACCTCGGAGCTGCCTGTCACATCGTTTCTCGCCCTCAATCCGAACACTCTGCAGCTGCGCACCCACGATGTCCGTGCGGCCCTGGACGAACTGTACGCCGCAGGAGTGCGCCACCTCCTCGTCGAAGGCGGGCCGACGGTGCTGGGCGCGTTCTTCGCCGCGTGGGTCGTCGACGAGGTCTTCTGCTATCAGGCTCCGATGCTCATCGGCCCCGGCCGCAGCAGCGTCGACGGCTTGGACATCGGCACACTGTCCGATGCGCTGCAGCTGATCCCCGACGACACGGAGACGCCGGCGGTCTCGCGGCTCGGCCCGGACTTCCTGCTGCACTTCGCAACTGCGGATCCGGAGCCGGCCGCAACCGGCTCCCCCGAATCAAGAACATAGCCGCCACCCTCCCCCAGCCATCACCGACCACCGCCTCAGAATCTGGAGTCACATGTTCACCGGAATCATCGAAGAACTCGGCACCGTCGAGTCCATCGAGCACACGAACGATTCGGCCGAGATCACCATCGACGCCGGCCCCCTCGTCGCCGACCTCGACCTCGGCGGCTCACTGTCCGTCAACGGAGTCTGCCTGACCTCGACGAGGCGGCCCACCGAGCAGCGTCCCGGCCTCTTCACCGCCGAGGTCATGGGCGAGACCCTGCGCCTGACCGGACTCGGCACCTTGACCACGGGCGACCGCGTCAACCTGGAACGCTGCACGCCCGCCTCGGGGCGCTTCGACGGCCATGTCGTCCAAGGACACGTCGACGGACGCGGCGAACTCCTCGACCGCATCGACCGACCCGACTGGTCGACCCTGCGCATCGGGATCCCGAACGACCTCGCACCGCTGACCGCGATCAAAGGCTCGATCGCCCTCAACGGGGTATCGCTGACACTGACGGCCGTGTCCGAACCGAGCGCATCCTCGGCGTGGGTGGAGGTCGGCCTCATTCCGGCGACCCTGGCGCACACGACGTTCGGCGAGCTGCCGGTGGGCGCGGCCGTGAACGTCGAGGTCGACGTGCTCGCGAAGTACACCGCACGCCTCCTGTCCTTCCGCACCAACACCCAGCAAGGAGTCGATCATGACTGATCCCATCGCTCACGCCAGCCGCCTCGATCCCATCGATGCAGCCATCACAGCCGTCGCCGCCGGCCGGCCCGTCCTCGTCGTCGATGATGAGGACCGGGAGAACGAGGGTGACCTCATCATGGCCGCCGAGTTCGCCGATCCCACGACGATGGGCTTCTTCGTCCGGCACACCTCGGGCGTCATCTGCGCACCCATGACCGCCGACCGAGCCGCCGCCCTGCGTCTGCCGCCGATGGTCACCGACAACGAGGATCCGAAGGGCACCGCCTACACGGTCAGCTGCGACGCGGTCGGGGTGACCACGGGCATCAGCGCCGCCGAACGCGCCGAGACCGGTCGAGTCCTCGCCACCGCCGATCCGGATCCGGCGGCGATCTCGCGGCCCGGCCACATCTTCCCGCTCATCGCGAAGGACGGCGGGGTCCGGGAACGTCCAGGTCACACTGAAGCGGGAGTCGAGTTCGCGCGCCTGGCCGGTGCGCAGCCGGTGGCGATGATCGCCGAGGTGGTCCACGACGACGGGTCGATGATGCGCTTCGACGCGGTCCGCGACTTCGCCGACGCCAACGACCTCGTCATGGTCTCGATCGAACAGCTCATCGCATACCTCGAGTTGCGGGACGCGGATGAGTCGAACGACTCCGCGGCGGCCGTTGCAGCGGTCCCGGGCGTGTCTTCGGCCCCTGCCGTGTCGTCGGCTTCGGACGATTCCCGCACTGAGGCGGCCGCCTCGGTGAACGTCGCCGGTGTCCCTGGTGGGGACGAACCGGTTGAGGCGACCGCGGAGGTGGCTCTGCCGTCGGAGCACGGTAGCCTGCGGGCCCGCGCGTTCACGATCAACGGGCATGACCACCTCGGCGTGTTTGCGGGGTCCCCGGGTTACGACACAGCGGGTCCGGCACCTCTCGTGCGGCTGCATTCGGAGTGCCTGACCGGGGATGTCTTCGGTTCGCACCGGTGCGACTGCGGTGAGCAGCTCGACCTGGCGCTCGGCCTCATCGCCGAACACGGCGGGGCGGTGCTCTATCTGACCGGACACGAGGGTCGCGGAATCGGGCTGAGCAACAAGCTG
This sequence comes from Brevibacterium sp. MGP-B1, assembly GCF_057766545.1. Taxonomy (NCBI): domain Bacteria; kingdom Bacillati; phylum Actinomycetota; class Actinomycetes; order Micrococcales; family Brevibacteriaceae; genus Brevibacterium; species Brevibacterium sp. MGP-B1. The sequence goes on from NZ_CM173407.1 coordinate 2,972,052, forward strand.
CGCGCCTACGCTCTGCAGGATCAGGGGCGGGATACCGTGGATGCGAACCGGGAGCTCGGGTTCACCGACGACGCCCGCGACTACCGTGCCGCGGCGACCATTCTGCGCTCACTCGGGCTGACTCGCATCCGCCTGCTCACGAACAACCCGGCGAAGACCTCGGCTCTCGAAGAGCTGGGCATCACGGTCGAAGCTGTGGTTCCGCTCGAGGTCGCGGCGCGGCCGGAGAACACGCACTACCTGGCCACGAAGCGCGAACGCATGCACCATGTGCTCTCGCTGCCGGAGGTCACAGGCACATCCGGTACTGGCTCGGGCACAGCCGGGGCCGTCGCCAGCTGAACCTCGGCCCCACACAGAGACACGAACCAGGCTCTGCGGAGCCTTCGAACAAAGGACACGATCATGGCTCATTCCGGAGCACCAGAACTCACCGTCGACGCCGCTGACCTGCGCGTCGCCATCGTCGCCGCCTCCTGGCACACCCAGATCATGGACGGGCTCGTCGACGGGGCCCAGCGCGCCGCCGCCGAGGGCGGAGCCGACGCCACGCTCATCCGTGTGCCCGGCAGCTTCGAACTGCCCGTCGCCGCGGCCCGCCTGGCACCGCACTTCGACGCGGTCGTCGCCCTCGGAGTCGTCATCCGCGGCGGCACCCCGCACTTCGACTACGTCTGCCAAGCCGCCACCGACGGCCTCAACCGGGTCGCCATCGACTCCGGCAAGCCGGTCGGATTCGGCGTCCTGACCTGCGACACCGAACAGCAGGGACTCGACCGTGCCGGGCTCGAGGGCTCGGTCGAGGACAAGGGCCATGAGGCGATGACCGCAGCCCTCGTCACCGCTCAGGCACTGGCGCCTTACACGTTGGGTTGAGCGGCGGGGGCCTCCTCGGGCGAGCGGGTCGGCCGACCCCGGCTTCCTCAGACCGATCGGACCGCAGAACCTGCTTCCCCACAGATAAGTGTGCGCAGATTGCCCGTTTGGGTGTCCCAAATGGCAATCTGCGCACACTTATCGTGCTGTGCCGCAGGTTGCGCCGGCGGCGCAGGCCCCGCGACCTTACTCAGCTCAGAAGAGCTGACGGATGTTCGTCCGGGCGAGGTCGATGAGTTCGTCGCCCTTGCCCGAGAGCACTGTGCGGATCGCGTAGAGAGCGAAGCCCTTGGCCTGCTCGACTGTGATCGACGGCGGCATCGACAGCTCCTGACGTTCGGTGACGACGTCGAGCACCGCAGGCCCAGGGTAGGCGAGGAATTCCTTGACGACCTTCGGCAGGTCCTTGGACTTCTCGACACGGAATCCCTTGATCCCGACCGCCTCGGCGATGGTGGAGAAGTCGGGATTGTCGAGGTCGGTACCGAAGGTGACGAAACCGGCCGCCTTCATCTCGAGCTCGACGAAGTTGAGCGAGGAGTTGTTGTACACGACCGTCTTGACCGGCAGCTTGTTCTGCGTGAGCGTGATGAGCTCACCGAGCAGCATGGCCAGTCCGCCGTCACCGGCGAGCGCAATGGTCTGCCGGTCCTCGAACGCCGACTGCACGCCGACGCTCTGCGACAGGGCGTTGGCCATCGACCCGTGGCTGAAGGACCCGATGAGGCGGCGTTTGCCATTCATCGTCAGGTAGCGGGCCGCCCACACCACGGGTGATCCGACATCGGGGATGAAGACGGCGTCGTCATCGGCCATCTCGTCGAGGAGCCGGGTCAGGTACTGCGGGTGGATCGTCCGCTTCGACGGTGTGGCCAGCTCGTCAAGGTCCTTGCGGGTCTTCTGATAGTGCTTGGTCAGGGACTTCAGATGCGTGCTGCTGCGGTTGGCCTTGATCTTCGGCAGCAGCGCCGCAACTGTGTCGGCGACCGTTCCCACGAGCGGAATGTCGACCTTCGTGCGCCGCCCGATCTGGGATCCGCGCACATCGACTTGGATGACGGTGGCGTCCTCGGGATAGAACTGCTGGTAAGGCAGGTCGGTGCCGAGCATGAGCAGGGTGTCGCAGTCCTTGAGCGCGGCGTAGCCGGAGGAGAATCCGAGCAGGCCGGTCATGCCAACGTCGTAGGGATTGTCGGGTTCGACGAATTCCTTGCCGCGCATCGTATGGACGATCGGGGCCTGGAGCTTCTCGGCGATGGCGAGCAGCTCATCATGGGCGCCTTCGGTGCCGGCACCGGCGAGGATCGTCGTCTTCTTGCCCTTGTTGAGCGCCTTGGCCGCGGCTTCGACCTGGGACTCCGCGGGGATCATGTGCGACGGGTAGGCCCGGACCTCCTCGGCGGCGGCATCGATGTCGGCCAGGCCGACGTCACCGGGGATGACGAGGACGGCCACGCCGCGCTTCTCGATGGCTTCTCGCATGGCGATGCGCAGCAGGCGGGGCATCTGCTCGGCCGAGGAGACGTTCTCGACGTAGACGCTGCAGTCACGGAACAGCTCGGTCGGGTGGGTCTCCTGGAAGTAGTTCGAGCCGATTTCGTCGCTGGGGATCTGTGCCGCGATGGCCAGCACGGGAACTCGCGAACGCTGGGCGTCGAAGAGACCGTTGATGAGGTGGAGGTTGCCGGGCCCGCAGCTGCCGGCGCAGACCGCGAGCTCACCGGTCAGGGCGGCCTCGCCGCTGGCGGCGAAGGAAGCGGCCTCCTCGTGGCGGACATGGACCCATTCGAGCTGCGGGTTCACACGGAGGGCATCGGTGAATCCGTTGAGCGAGTCTCCCGGGATGCCGTAGACGCGCTTGACTCCGCTCGCGACGAGGGTATCGACGATGTTTCTGGCGACGGTGGGCATTGACTTCCTTCCGTTGAACCATGGCACCGGGGTGCATTCACAGCCCCGGCAGGGGGCGGCCCCGCTCTCGGGGCCGTGACCGCGCTTTCAGTCTAGCCCCGAAGTCCACCAGGGCGGCTGTCCGATTCCTCACCCTCCAGTGCGGGAATAACCTCCTTTTCGGTCAGGGAAGAACCTCGCCGAGGCGGCGCTGACGGATGGGTTCCCATGCACGGAATCCTCCGACGAGGTGCTTGCCAGGAGGGTCGCAGATGTGCCCGGATGATGTGTCAAGCAATTTTCCATATCTCCGAAACGTGTAAAAAATTCGCCGTTTTTTTTACACGTTTCGTAAACGTGGCAATAGACTTATCACATGTGGACACCGACTGAGCCATACAACGAACTGAGCAACCCACCCGTTGAGAGTCTCGAATCCAGGGACGTCCTCAAGTCGACAACGGAGGCGCGAGCCGGATTGGCCGCACTTGACCAGGCGGTGCATCGTCTGCCCAATCCGTCGATTCTGCTCAACGCGGTCACACTGCTCGAAGCACAGGCGAGCTCGGAAATCGAGAACATCGTGACGACCACAGACGAACTCTTTCAGCTCGCATCAGTCGAGGGAACTCATGCCAACCCTGCTACCCGAGAGACGCTCCGATACAGGACCGCGCTGTATACAGGAATCGCTTCGCTGAATTCTCGGCCTCTGTCCACCACCACTGCCACGCAGGTCTGTTCGAGCGTCAATGGTCGAGACATGCAGATCCGCGATCTTCCGGGGACTTTCATCGGAGACCCCGTCGCGCACACTGTTCGGTACACCCCACCAGATGGCCCCGTCGTCATTGCCGAAATGCTCGACGATTGGGAACGTTTCGTCCACGGGCACCACGAGCTCGATCCTCTGGTAGTCATGGCGGCAGCTCATTATCACTTCGAAGCCATCCACCCGTTCCCCGATGGGAACGGACGCACTGGGCGAATACTCAACATCCTCATGCTCATCGAGTTCGAGCTTCTGAGAGAACCGGTCTTGTACCTCTCCCGGTACATCATCGAAAACAAGAACGAGTACTATCGGCTGCTGCTTGAAGTCACGAAGAATTCGGCGTGGGAGGAGTGGATACTCTTCATGCTCGAAGGAGTCCGGCAAACGGCAGAGTTGACCCTCGGTCTCATCGACGAGATTCAAGCACTGCAGGAAGATTTCCGAAACGAGATGAGAGCGAAGACGACAGTCGGCGCCAATTCCGACGTGCTCGACCTGCTGTTCGAACGCCCTTACTGCCGCATCGTCGATGTCATCGAACGCAGTGATGTCTCTCGACCGACAGCCTCCAAATGGCTGAACGAGCTCGTATCCCAGTCGATGCTGGAGACCGTCAAAGTCGGCAGAGACCGCCTCTTCATCAACTCACGACTGTTGAAGGCGCTGACCCGACCTTCCTGACCCACCACGCACCGCTCCACCGCTCACGTCCGCGCCGACAGCAGGGTCGCCAGCGTGAGCAGCCCGGCCATGGTCACCGCCATCATCGGGTACCCGCTGAGTACCCCGGCCAGCGCCGGACCCGCGACCGGTGCGAGCGCCGTGCCCGCGGTGATCGGGGCAACGAAGACGCCGTTGACGGCCCCGAAGTTCCTCGTCCCCCACCGGTCGGACACCGCCGTGGCCTGCAGCAATGTCATGCAGCCGCGCACTCCACCGCCTAACATGGCGATGCCGATGAGCAGCCAGATCGGGCCGGGAACCAGGGCGAGCAGCCACAGACCGACCGCGCCCGAGGCGAAGAGGATGACCGTCCGCGACCGTGTCGACGAGTGCCGTTCCAGACTCGGGTAGCCGAATCGACCGGCCACCTGACCGAAGCCGACGAGGCCGAGGGCGACAGCCGCCAGACTGTAATCGGCACCGCGTTCGATGATGAGCGGGATGATGTTGATCGTCACCGCGAAGAGGGTGAACGTGGCGATCGCGACGGCGATCTGCAGGGTGATGAAGCGCGGGTGTTGAGTGACGCGGCGCAGTTCGGCCCGACTGGGCTTCACCGTGGATGCGGCCGCCTCGTCGGTCCAGGTCCGATTGAGGAAGAACAGGTGCATCGGCAGTGCGAGTGCGGCGAGCAGTCCGGCGAGCACACCGTAGGTTCCCCGCCAGCCGAGGCTGTCGATGAGCCACGCGATGATCGGGGCGAAGACCGTCGAGGCAAGCCCGCCGACGAGCGTGATCGTCGTCAGGGGCTTCGTTCGTTCCGCCCCGTACCAGCGGGTGATGACGGCGAAAGCCGGTGGGTAGAGCGTCGCCGCCTGGGCGAATCCGGCGAGGACCCAGGCGGCGAAGAACACGAAGAGGTTCGGCGCGACCGCGACGAGTCCGAGTGCGACGACCCCGATTACCGCGCCCGCGCCCATGATCAACTGCGGCCCGTGCCGGTCGAGCATCCGCCCGACGCTGGGTCCCATGAGCGCTGAGACGATGAGCCCGACTGTCAGCGCCGCCGTCACCGTCGTGTGGCTCCAGCCCATATCGTCTGAGATCGGAGTGACCGCCACCGGCAGGGAATAGTAGAGCAGGCCCCAGCACACCAGTTCGGCGACGCAGAGGGCGGTCAGTCCCCCGCGCGGCTTATCGGTCGTCATCGAGGCCCTCGCCGAGGCGGTGCTCCGTTCCCACGCCACGTCCCGTTCCTTCGCCGAGGTGACCCGAGGTCTCCACCTCGGCCGCGGTCCGCAGACGGTTCAGAGCCGCATCCCAGGGGATGCGTTCCTGTTCGAGCCGGACGCCTCCTTCAGCATGTAGTCGTTCGAGGGCACGTGCTTCGGTGCCGGTGAGATGCGCGAAAGTGCCGGTGCTCGGCTTCGGTTCCGGCACCCAGAGATCCTGGTGTGCGAGCAGAGTTGCTTCGTCCATGAGCACGGATTCGACCTCCGGCAGGTGGCTACGCAGGCGGTTGAGGATCGCGAAACCATGGGAGTCGAGGTCGCCCCAATAGATCACACGCGCACCGGCGATCCAGTCCAGTCGAGCGACCCCGTCGACGGCATAGCCGGAGCCGTGCACGGCCACGGCACCCGGCCATTCCGGCATGGCGAGCACGGATTCGAGGTTCTCGAAGACGAAGACCAGCCTCGGCGATATGGGCAGTCGACCGAGTTGGGAGATCGGAGCGGTCACGTCGTCGAGGGGCGCGGCGGCTGCTCTGACCGAGGTGCGATCGGCGATGACCTCGTGATCCGCGCTACCGATCAGGGTCGCGTCGAGGATGCGCAGTCGCGGTTCGGCGTCGAGGACGGTCACGGCACCGGCGTGGCCGATCCCGATCAGCAGGGCAGTGACGAGGCCGCGGTAGGTCTCGAACCACTTCGAGTCCACCCCACGGATGGGCAGCTGTCTGGGCCGGAGCGACCCCAGCGGATGGGTACTCAGCCAGTCGACGACGTCGATGACAGTAACGAATGCGGCGTCGGACAAGGAGAGGATTCGCTTCGACTGGGAACGTATCGCTGCGGCAAGGGAGTCCCCGTCCGAGTTGGCCTCCGCGTCTGCGTCGCGAGTCGCTGCGGTGCCGTTCGATACGGACCCGAATCGCTGCCGGATGCAGACGGCACGGTCTCGCAGTCTCCGCCATTCTCGAGCGGTGTCGCCGCCGACGAAAGCGGCCACTGCATCAGGGGTCATCAGGCGCAGTCGGACCGGGACGCGTTGCCTGCCGACGCGGGCCCAGCTGCGTTCTTCCCAATCGATCTCGAGTTCTGCAGGTGCGCCCGCGGCTGCCGCCCCCGCATGCTCCCGGACCGTCCGCCAACTGCCGGCCCAGTCGGCGGCAGCAGCCTGATCGGAGAGCACCTGCTTCTCCGTCGGTGGTTTGAGGGCGATCTCAACACGCACCTCGCCTGTTGCCTCCGCCGCCCACGAGGCCATGGACGAACTCAGGCGAGCACGGGCCTTCGTCCGAGCCTCGGCGACGGGGAGCATCGTCATCGGGCGTCCGACTCCTCGAACTCAAGCTCGACTTCACCGGCCACACGGACACTCTCGGAACTGTCCGAACCCTTGGAGTCACCGATCCCACCAGATCCAGCCGGCTCCTCGTCCGCACCGTCGGCCGATACTGACTCCGAGTCCGACTCCGCTCCAGAAGCCTCCCCGCGCTCTGTCTCGTCCCACACCATCGTCGAGGTCAGGGTCTTCTGCCTGCTCGGATTCTCGATCGAGGTCGCCGCTCCCACATAGGGTTCGATCGTCTGCAGCAGCTTCTGCGGAGTCGCCAGCACCATGTGGAATCCGAACTCGATGAAGATGTCCAAGGCCATACGCGTATACCGCGTATCTGCTTTGTCGAAGGCCTCGTCGAGGATGATCGTGCCGTACTTCGAGATCGCCTCATCCGGGTCGGCGAGCTGATACCGCAACGCTGCCGCCAGGCAGAAGATCACGAGCTTCTGCTGCTGACCGCCGGACATCGCCGCACCCGAATCGTAGGTGGCATGTGCGCGCCCGTGGTCGTCGATCTCTTCGGCGAGGAAGCTCACGTGCAGCCGTGTGTCCAGACATTGGGTCTTCCAGACCTTGTCGACGTGCTCACTGGACGCGAATCGGCGCATCACCTCGGCGAGGGTGTCGTACTTCCTCTCCGCAGTCTCCATATCGTCCTCACCCCAGCTGCCGCTTGCCACGAGGCGGAGATCGGCGATGAAGGCGTTGACGGTCTCGGACCGCCGGGTCTTGACCTTCAGCCGCAGGTACCGGTCCTCGTCGAACTGCGACCGCAGCAAGGAGGAGTTGATCGGCGCGACCCGGTCCTCGATCTCACGCGGGGCGGCATGGATCTCGTTGAGGAGTTCGCCTATGAGGTCCCGGGACCTCTGCTGCAGCAGATCCCGGAAACGGTTCTCATGATCGGGCAAGCCGTGTGCGAGGATCTCATCGAGCATCGACAGGTAGGCGCGACGATCATCGACTTCCGCGGTGAGCTGGGACGATACCGACGGCCACGCGGCCTTGAACTCGGCAGCCAACCGAGTCACGGACTGCCCCGACCGACTTGCATCGGCTTGCGCCCGGTCCTTCTCCTCCTGCAGCACCTGCGAGACCTGCTGGCCCACCTCGGCGAGGTTCTCCCGCTTGATGCTGCGCTGGTTCTTCCGGAACCGTTCGTCCAATTGTTCGCCGAGGTGGCCCTCGACTTCCGCCACCCGACCTGCGTTGACGTCGTCCTCGATCCGGGTCATGTTCGAGCGCAGACCCGTCGATTCCTCGTTCGCCCGGCGAAGGGCATAGTCGGCTTCGTTCTTCGCTGTCTCGGCCGCGTCCTTGACCGCCTTGGCTTCGCGTTCGGCGCCGATCGCCTGCTGCAGGTCGCCGTCGGCATCTTCGAGTTCGGCCAGCTGCCGCTCGAGAGTCGCGACCTTCTCGGCCGCCCCGTCTCGGTCGACGTCGCGCCAGGACTGTTCGCGAATACCGGCGAGGATGCCGCGGCGACGGTGAGCCTGTGCGGTTTCGGCATCAGCAGCCGCGACCACCTGTTCGGCCGCGGCCAGTTCCGACTGAGCCTCCTTGAGGGATTCGACGAGGGCTTCGAGTTTCGCTTCGCGGTCGCCGAGGACCCATTGGCTGCGATCGTCGATGGCCCGCCGGTCGTCCTTCTCGTACCGGGTCCGTGAGGTCTTGACCTGGCCCTTGACGGTGACGGCGCGCGGATGGTCGTCGAGTTCGTCCGGGTGGTCGACACAGGCGAAGTCGAAGCGTTCGGACAAGGTGGTCCGGACCCAGTCGCCGAAGCCGGTGTCGCTGACATTCACCTTGTTGACCAGCGACTTCTCACTGCCCACGGGGCGGGGGCTCGGCACTGAGCGCGGGATCTCCTCGAAGACGAGGCGTCCGCGGATGCGGTGGGAATCCACCCAGGTGCGCACGGCCGAGAGGTTCTCAGAACGGACGAGGACGGTCAGAGCCATGGGCCGCAGCACCCTCTCGATGGCACCCGTCCACCGGGCCTCGTCGGGGTCGACTTCGATGAGTTCGGCCGCGAACGGCAGCGCCTTCTCGCTCAGTCCGGTGCCGGCGGCGAGCTCGGACCTGATCGTCATGAGGTTGTTCGGCACGGTCGATCCGGACCGCCGCAGGGATTCGATCTCCCCTTCGAGTTCGCGGACCTTCGCCCGCGCCTGAGAGAACCGGTCGTGATCGGCGTGGCTGGGTCCGGCGACCTGCGTGTCGTCGTCGAGGTTGGAGGCGATCTGAGCCTGCAGTTCGGCGAATTCGGCGGCCGTGGTCGGGGCGTGCTCGATGCCGGCCTGCTCAAGCTGGCGAGCCAGCCCAGACCAACGTTCGGCGATGGCGCGGCGTTCGGTTTCGGCGGTGTCGATGCGCTGCTGAAGGTGTTCGGCCTCGGAACCACCGAGTTCCAAAGTGGCCCGTCGGGCTAAGTCGTATTCGTCGACTGCGGCGTCGAATTCACGTTTGGCGCGGTCGGCGGTGACTTCGAGTTCGACGATCTGCCTGGTCAGCGCCGAAAGGTCGGCGCGGAGGATATCGAGCTCGCGCCGCTTCTGGTACGGCAGCAGAGCTTCGGTGAGCGCGATCGACTTCGCGGCGATGTCGTTGGCAGTCTCGAAACGGGAGGCGGCTTCGCGCAGCTGCAGCAGATGATCGCGCTGTTTGCGCAGTTCGACGACATGGTCATGAGCGTCCTTGAGGTCACCGAACTGTGCGACGGCAGTCTCGGCGAGGTCGAAGGTCACCGGACTTTCGAGCATATGGTCTCGGAAGAGCCGGTCGAGGCTGTCCAGGCTCTTCGCCGATTGTGTCTTGTGCAGCAGCTGGAGTGCGGACTCGTCGGCCATGCCGAAGGTCTTGCGCATCCGTGCATAGAACTTCCCGTGGTGGCCGTTCGAGGTGACCACCGCATCAGGATGGTCGGCCTTGAGTTTGCGGGTCTCGAGTCCGGAGCGCGCATAGTGCTGCAGGTCGGAGAGGTCGAGGTCCGCGCGCTCGAGGACACAAGCGTCGGAAAGGTCCGTCGTTTTCGTGCCCGAACCCTTGATGAAGAAGAGTCGGGCCAACGACAGGGGCTTGTCGCTGCCGTTGTCGTAGCGGAGGATGATTCCGCTCCAGGTGGCGCGCGGGCGCAGATATTTGCTGACGACCCGGTCCTCTTCGGAATCCGCGGTGCGAGTCCAGGCCCCGCGGACGTAGCTGACGAGGCTGCGCTGGTCGAGGCGAGCGCCCGCGGTCTGAGCGGCGACGTTGAAGCGCAGCCACTTGTCCGGGGTGAGGACTGCGGCGATTCCGTCGAGGAGGGAGGACTTGCCCGAGCCCGAGGGACCGGTGATGAGGTGGCCCTTGTGGGAGACGGGGATGCGGTGGATGTCGGCGTCGAAGGTGCCCCAGTTCGCGATCTGGATCTCGCTCAGGCGCCACTGACTGCCGACGTCGGGCCGGTTCGCTCCGCGAGCACGCGCCTGGTCGGCGACGAAGGCGGCATCGAGCGGGAAGAGTGCCTCTGTCACGCTTCGTCCTCCTCGGTGTCGGCGTCGATGTCGCTATCGGCATCGGATGCATCGGTGGCGGTATTGTCGACGACCGCCTCGGCGATGGAGTCCTCACCGTCATCGATCTCGTCAGCGTCGATTTCTCCAGCATCGGCTTCACCGGCGGCGATGCGTTCGTAGACGGCGATGAGCTCGCGCACGCGATCCTCGTCGATGAGGAACTTCACCATGGGAGAGATCTCGAAGCGGTCTTCACCGGCTTTGTGGAGCACACGCAGTCGGTTGCTCATCCGCGACCACGCGCCGTTGAGATTGCGCTGGAAGGTCGATTCGTCCCCTGTGCGGTAGATCGCGAGTCGTTCATAGACCTCTTCGCGATCGACGATGACACGCTTCTCCCCCGGCGCGGCCAACAGCAGCTGCCGGAGCACCAGCAGCATTGCCGTGTCGAGGAAGGTGAGTCGTTCGCTGCGCACCGCGGCGGGCGCGTCGATCTCGTCGGTGACGATCTTGCGGGTGAATGCGAATTCGTCGACCCGGTCGATGACGAGGTCGAGGAACAGATCGTGCAGGCGCGAACGGACGAGGCCCTCGTCCGCGACGAGAGCGGCCCACAGCTGCGGGGCCTGCGTCCCGGACACATACGGCCCTTTGAGCAGTTCGAGCAGCACTCGGCGAGTGCGCTCTCCCAGCGTTCCGGTGTCGCCGGACCACAAACCGCTGGGGTTGCGGCTGAGGTCGTCCGCGGAATCGGTGGATTCCATCGCCGAGGCGGCCCCCACCTCGGCGGGAGCTGTGTCGTTGTCGTGGTGGGTGGGGCTCATAGGGTGATGCCTTCGGTGAAGTAGTGGCGGCGGATCGCGGCGGTGCGGACGATGCCGTCGATGCCGGCCCAGGTGAGGATTTCGCGGTTGCCGACATCGACGTGGCCATAGGTGCTGGCCAGGGACAACAGGCCGACGACGCTGGCGAGGCCCTGTGTGGCGGGGAAGGTTTCAAGCACTTCCGCGACGGAGGCTTCGTGGGCGGAAGTGACGACGGAGTTGATGTTCTCGGTGAGTTCGGCGAAGTCGATTTCGGATTCGCGGGCGACTGCGATGAGTTCGGCGAAGTCGATCTCGGAGTCCGTGGCCTCGCCGAGTTCCGCTCCGGCGTCGAACTCCTCGGGATCATGGAGGATGACCTCACCGACGCTGCCGAGTGAGACGCTGGAGAGTTCGAGGTCGATGCCGATCTCGTCGTAGGGTTTGAGCTCCTGCGACACGGGAGCGGCCGCGGCGAGACCCTCCTGGAGGAGAGTGCGCATGACGCGGTCGCGTTGGAATTCGTGGGAGTGGACGTAGCGGCGCAGTCCACGGGCGAACTCGGTGAGGATGTCCGAAACCTCGTGAGACCCGTCCTTCATCTGGCGCATCAGGGTGCGCAGGGAACGGCGGGTGGCCAGAGAGAGGGTGGCGGAGAAGTCCCGGTCGAGGATGGCGGCGATGTCGTCGTCGAAGGCCGCGGACTGTTCGGGGTCGCGGACGAGGGCGGAGAACGCCGAGAACGTCCGACCTTCGTCAGATGACTCGATGAGGTCGACGCCGCGGAACACTTCGTCGAGCACTTGGGACTGGGAGTCCTCGGCGGCGAGGATCGAGACCCGCAGTTCCTGATTGAGTTCTTCGAACCTTGCGCGCACGCGGGCGAAGTCGGAGGGCAGTCCCTGCGCCTGCTGGAGGATGTCGGAGACGCGTTCGTTCGCGCGGCGCCGGTCGAGGACGACGGAGCGCGGATCGCCGCGGCGCACACGGGCGATCTCGGCGTCGATGCGGTCGCGTTCGGCGCGCAAGGAGGCGAGGCGGCGGGAGCTGTCCGGGTCGGTGTCGATAGCCAGCTGTCGCACGGATTGGGCGAGGCTGACCAGCCGGGATTCGGTGGCGGTCTGTGGTGGGGTGCGCAGCTGCTCGAGCATGCGGATGGCATCGAAGCCGGCGGCGGAGAGTTCGTAGGTTTCGCCCCTGGCGGCGGTGGCGGGACGGCGGACGAGGATTTCGGCGCGACGCCAGTCATCGCAGTAGGCCTTCGCCGTCCGCAGCGAGAGGTCGAAGTGGTCGCGGAGCTCTTCGAGGTCGGCGTCGATGCTTTCGTGCAGATCCTCGGTGTTCATCCTGGTGCCGGGCTTGCCGAGATGAGCGTCGAGGGTTCCGGCCATGACAGCGAGGTTGTCGGCCCGGAGCATGCGCAGGGTGGCATTCGATTCGAGCAGTCGCCGAAAGGCGAGCGCGGATGACAGGGCGGACATAGGAACTATTCTCTGCGTCAGGGCGGGTGCGCGCCAATTCGCGACTCGAGTGAGGTCAACGGCCGTCGCTCCTCCCGCCGAAGGTGTCCGGGTCAACAGGTCGGTCCTTCTTGGGCATCTTGGCCACGACAAGACAATAGGACTCGAGCACGAGGTCGTGGAGAAGATCGGGATCGAGACGAACGCCAACCGCTGCGGCGCCGGGGTCGCCGCCGTCATCGCTTCCCTCCCCTGCGACGGTGATCCAGTGCTTCTTGTTCATGTGATAGCCGGGTGAGATCTCCGCATAGGCGTCTCGCAGCACTTCGCCGTCGAGGGGATCGATCTTGAGGTTGAGGCTGGGGATACCGCGCAGTTCGAAGGCCATCATGAACATCTTCCCGCGCACTTTGTACACGGCATTGTCCGGTCCGAACGGGTGGTCGAGTTCGACCGAGGGGTACTGCATGGCTTGGTCGTGGGACAGTCGGAGCACGGTGGCGGGGTCCATGCGTGGAGACTAGCAAAGGCCACTGACGTAGGAACTGACGTTAGACTCGAATCATGCCTGAGACCTCACCGCACACCGCCCCTCACCTGCTCTTGGCCGCTCTCGGCGGGACCATCGCGTCGACCGCCAATGCCGCAGGTGGGGTTGCTCCAGCGCTCAGCGGCGCGGAGATCGCTGCGGCCGCGGGTCTCGATCAGGTCTGGCCGGATCTGCAGGCCGATTTCACTCAGGTTGCTCAGGTTTCGAGCGCGAATGTCACCCTCGAGATGCTCTTCGACGTCGTCGAGCTCGCCCGTACGTCCGGGGCCGATGGAATCGTCCTCACCCAAGGCACCGACACTCTTGAAGAGTCCGCGTTCGGGCTCTGGCTGCTCAATGACTCGAGCACTCATATCGCTGTCACCGGGGCCATGCGCAATCCGACCCTGCCCGGAGCCGACGGGCCGGCGAATGTCCGGGCCGCCGCGCTCACTGCCCTGTCCGACCAGGTCAGAAACCTGCCTGCGTCCCTTGTGTTCAACGACGAAGTCCACGATCCGAGGTTCGTTTCGAAGGCGCACACCACCTCGACGGCCGCGTTCTCCTCCGGGCCCATCCTCGGCGCGATCGGATGGCTGAGCGAAGACGATCTCCATCTCCCGCACGCGCCCCAGCCTCCGAAATCACCGTTCGCCGGACTTCCCCGTCCGTCTCAGCTGAGCAAGGTCGCCCTCGCCGAGGTGGGGATGGGCGAACCGGAAGAGACCGTTGATCTCATCGCCGGTTCCGGATTCGACGGCGCCGTGCTCTCCGGGGTCGGCGGCGGCCACGTCCCCGAGGAGCTGCTGCCCGCGGTGACCCGTCTTGCCGATGTGATGCCGGTCGTCCTCGCTTCCCGTACCGGTTCGGGTGCGAGCCTGCGCCGCACTTACGGCTATCCGGGAGGAGAGATCGGCCTGCTCGAAGCGGGACTCGTTCCCGCTGGCATCCTCGATGCCCGCAAGGCCCGCATCGTGCTCAATCTGGCACTGAGCTTCGGCCTTGACCCCGCAGAGGTGTTCGCTCACTTCGCGTGACACCGGTTCACACCGGTCGGGTCGACCCCCGAATCACGAGTTCCGGGGTGAACCGGCGATCGTGATGATCGCCCGACGCCGATGCGTTCTCCTGCAGGAGTGTCTCCACCGCTGTCCGTCCGAGCAGCGCGGCCGGTTGCCTGACCGATGTCAGCGGCACGATCGTTGAGAACGCATAGTCGATGTCGTCATAGCCGAGGATCGCAATGCCATCAGGGATGCGCAGGTCGCTGAACATGATGACGGCCTGCATGAAACCGACCGCCAGCAGATCATTGGCGCAGAAGACCGCATCGGGTCGCTGGTCTGCCGGCAGACCGACGACTTTCTCGCCCGCATCGCGCCCCGCCAGGATCGTCAGTTCCGGGGTGCTGTACACCGGCAGATCAAGTCCGGACTCATGCGCCCTCTCCGCAGCTCCGGCCAAGCGATCGGCGACCTGCGGCAGCGACTGCGGTCCCCCGATGAAGGCCGGACGTCGGCAACCTCCGGCAATGATGTGGTCGAGCGCCATCCGCCCTCCGGCGATATTGTCCACCGTCACCGAGGACAGGCCGTAGCCATTCGAGTCACGGTCGACGAGCATGACGGGAGTGCCCCGAGACGCGATCGATTCGAGGCGCGACAGATCCGAGGCGGTCGGAGTAACGAGCAGACCATTGACTCGCTGTTCGGCGAAGAGGTCGAGGTACTTCCCCTCACGCTGTTCGTCGGTACCGGAGTCCCCGATGAGCAGCGCCATTCCGGCCTCGTCACAAGCCTGCCTGGCACCATGCGCAACAGAGGCGAAGAAAGGGTTCGACGTATCGAGCACGACGAGTCCGAGACTGTTGCTGTGCCCCGAGCGCAGCTGCCTGGCGGCGGCATTGCGCACGAAGCCAAGTTCCTCGATTGCCTCATTGACTTTCCGCGCCGTCGCTTCGGCGACCTTCGACGACCCGTTGACGACGTGGGAGACCGTGCCGACCGAGACTCCCGCGCGATCGGCGACCTCGCGCATGCTCACTTTCGCCATGGGTCTCCCTTTGTCATCCGTACTGCTTCAGCCGTCCGCACTGTGCCCGCAATCAGTACCGTGGCTCTCTGGAATATTGTCGGCAGGCATGTCTCATTGTGCCTGACGCACCGTCACTCCGGCCGTCGCGCCCTCCTCGACCCACACAGCCGCCAACAACTGCCTTGATGTGACCTGAACGACATGCTAGTGTTCCGAGCAACACTATTGAAACGTTTCAATACTATCGATTTTCACACTTACACCTTTCACCGTCACCATCGTCAAACCCGTCGGATTCGCGAAGTCGCGATCACCGAGCCATCCTGGAGGAACCTATGAAGGACACAACGACGTCGTCCAAATGGAAGGCCACGGTCGCCGTGGCTATGTCGAACTACATCGAAGCCGGCTCGATCATCGCGATCGCCACGAGCATCAGCCTGTGGCAGACCGAATTCGGCCTCGACAGCATGGCCGTCGGCCTGCTGTCCGCTTTGAGCGCCAACGCTTTCGGCGCCGCGATCGGAGCGGCCATCGGCGGACCGCTCTGCGACCGCTACGGCCGGAAGTTCATCTACACCTACGACCTGCTCCTGTACATGTTCGGCACCCTGTTCGCCATCTTCGCCTTCAACTTCGCCTCACTGCTCATCGGCTTCGTCCTCACCGGCATCGCCGTCGGTGCCGGTGTCACCGCCGCTTGGACCTATATCGCCGAGGAGGCCCCCGACGGCCGTCGAGCCGGCCACGTCGGAGTGGCCCAGTTGGCCTGGTCGATCGGGCCGATGATCGGCTTCCTCCTTGCAGCCCTGCTCGAACCCATGGGCCTGCTCGGCTCCCGCATCATCTTCGCCCACCTCTTCGTCATCGCTTTCATCACCTGGTGGGTCCGCCGCGGGCTGAGCGAATCGCGTCGCTGGACGGAGAAGCAGGCCAACCCGAACACCGTGGGCACCTACCGCGGAATCTTCGAGATGTTCACCAAGAAGAAGAACATCACAGCACTCCTCTTCCTCATCGGCGTCTATGGTCTGTGGAACACGGTGGCCGGTCAGGCCGGAATCTTCCAGCCCCGCATCTACGAGGCCACGGGGCTCACCGATGCTCGCTCCCAGTACCTGCTGCAGGTCCTCGTCTGGGGTCTGACCAGCGCCGCAACGTTCTTCGGCTTCATGCGCTACGGCGACAAGGTCTCCCGCCGCTGGCTCTACGGCTTCGGCGCCGGACTCGGCGTCATCGCCTGGGCCGTGCTCATCTGGGGACCGGCCGGTTGGTTCTCCCTCCTCGTCTTCGCCATCGGCTGGGGCATCTCCTCCGGACTGGGCGCTCAGGCCTTCTACGGACTGTGGGCGGCCGAGCTCTTCGCCACCCGCTACCGCGCCTCGGCCCAGGGCTTCATGTTCATGATTGTCCGCGTCATGGTCGGCGTCCTGTCCCTGTGGTTCCCGCTCATGCTCGAGAAGACCGGCATCCACGGAGTCGGATTCCTCATCGTCGGACTTCTCGTCGCCGCGCTGCTCATCGGCATGATCTGGGCCCCGAACACCCAGAACAAGACCCTCGAAGAGATCGAGATCGAACGCTACGGCCGACTCCTCGATGCCGATCACGCCACCGAGGTGGCCGCGGGCAATATCCGCACCGACGGAACCGCAACATCCGGTTCGACCGATTCCACCGCAGTCAAGGAACGCTGAGATGGAGCGGGTGTGCTTCCGCATGCAGGTCGATCCGGCCCGCCTCGACGAGTACATCGCGGCCCACCGAGCCGTATGGCCGGACATGCTCGAGGCTCTCGAAGCCACGGGCTGGCGCAACTACTCGCTCTTCGCGGATCCGACCGGCATGGTCATCGGTTACCTCGAAACAGACGACTACGAAGCCGCGCAGAAGGGAATGGAGCTCACCGAGATCAACGCCGCTTGGCAGCAGTCGATGTCGCCGTACTTCGCTGCCGGAGGATCGTTCGATGCCGGCCCTGAACGGCTGCGCGAAGTCTTCCATCTCGAAGACCAGCTCACCGCGACCCGGGCGGCAGTCCACCCCGATTGACCACTGCATCGGTTCCCAGCGCCCCGCTGATTCTTCAGCCCCACAATGCACCCAGCACCACCGCAACAGTAAGGAACACCGACCATGAGCACTCGCCCCACCTTCGCCGACATCACCGATCAGCTCGCCGCACAGGAGATCGAACTGCCCTCCTGGGCGTTCGGCAACTCCGGCACCCGCTTCAAGGTCTTCGGCACCCCGGGCACACCGCGGGACCCGTTCGAGAAGATCGCCGATGCTGCAAAGGTCCACGAACTCACCGGACTCGCTCCACAGGTGGCCCTGCACATTCCGTGGGACCTCTGCGATTTCGATGAGCTGGCTGCCCATGCCGCCGGACTCGGGGTGCGTTTGGGCACCGTCAACTCGAACACATTCCAGGACGACGACTATAAGTTCGGTGCTCTCACCCATGAGGACGAGCGCATCCGCGCCAAGGCCATCGACGCTCATCTCGAATGCATCGACGTCATGGATCGCACGGGATCCAGGGACCTCAAGATCTGGCTGGCCGAAGGATCGAACTATCCGGGTCAGGCGGACATGCGGGACCGTCAGGACCGCCTCCACGATTCGCTTTCCCAGATCTACGACCGCCTCGGCGAGGAACAGAGGATGGTGCTCGAATACAAGTTCTTCGAGCCCTCGTTCTACCACACGGATGTGCCCGACTGGGGTACGAGCTACACCCAGGTCGCAGCACTCGGCGACAAGGCGCTGGTCTGCCTCGACACCGGCCACCATGCTCCGGGCACGAACATCGAATTCATCGTCATGCAGCTGCTGCGCCTGGGCAAGCTGGGCTCGTTCGACTTCAATTCCCGGTTCTACGCCGATGACGACCTCATGGTCGGCGCCGCCGATCCATTCCAGCTCTTTCGCATCATCCACGAAGTGATTCGCGGAGGCGGCCTCAACAGTCCCGATATCGCGTTCATGCTCGACCAGTGCCACAACGTGGAGAACAAGATCGAAGGACAGATCCGCTCGGTGCTCAACGTCCAGGAGATGACCGCCCGAGCCCTCCTCATCGACACCGAGGCGCTCACTGCGGCTCAGCGGACAGGCGATGTCATCACCGCCAACGACATCTTCATGGATGCGTTCTACACCGATGTTCGCAGCGACCTCGCTGACTGGCGCGTCTCCCGCGGACTGCCGGCCGACCCTATCCGTGCCTTCCGCGAATCCGGCTACCAGGAGCAGATCGCAGCCGACCGCGTCGGCGGCACCCAAGCCGGCTGGGGCGCCTGAGCGCGGAGACAGTGGGCGTACCGACATCGCGGCACTCACTGTCTCGACCCGCCTCGCTGCATCACGCACTTCGACACCCGCACCATCTCTTTCGAGGAGAACCATGACCCATCCGACCGTCAACGAACTCATCACCCGCTCGAATTCGCTCGGCGCCGACCGTCGCAATACGAACTACGCCGGCGGCAACACCTCGGCCAAAGGCACCGATGTCGACCCGGTGACCGGCGAAGACGTCGAACTCATGTGGGTTAAAGGCTCCGGCGGAGACCTCGGAACGCTGTCTCCCGAAGGTCTCGCGGTCCTCCGCCTCGACCGGCTGCGGGCGATGGAGAACACCTACCCCGGTGTCGACCGCGAAGACGAGATGGTCGCGGCCTTCGACTACACCCTGCACGGCAAGGGCGGAGCCGCACCCTCGATCGACACCGCCATGCACGGACTCGTCGATGCCGCCCACGTCGACCACCTCCATCCGGATTCCGGAATCGCCATCGCCACTGCGGCCGACGGTGAGGAACTGACACAGACGATCTTCGACGGCTTGGTCGTCTGGGTGCCGTGGCGTCGGCCCGGTTTCCAGCTCGGCCTCGATATCGCAGCGATCAAGGCAGAGAACCCGCAGGCCATCGGCACCATCCTGGGAGGTCACGGGATCACGGCGTGGGGAGCCACCTCGGCGGAATCCGAAGCCAACTCACGGTGGATCATCGACACCGCGGCGGCCTATATCGCCGAACACGGCCGTCCCGAGCCTTTCGGCGCGGGCCGCGCCGACTTCGCGGCTCTGCCTGCCGATGAGCGGCGGGCCAAGGCCGCGGCCCTGGCTCCGCACCTGCGCGGGCTCGCTTCGGCGGACAAGACGATGGTCGGGCACTTCACCGATGAACCGGCAGTGCTCGAATTCCTCGCCGGGGAGAAGCTCAACGCTCTGGCCGAACTCGGCACGAGCTGCCCGGACCATTTCCTCCGCACTAAGGTGAAGCCGATGGTCATCGACCTGCCGGCGGCCACCTCGGTGGAAGAAACCATCGCCGCACTCCCGGCACTGCACGAGGCCTACCGAGCCGATTATGCGGCCTATTACGACCGCCACGCCGATGCTGAATCACCCGCCATGCGCGGGGCTGATCCGGCGATCATCCTCGTTCCGGGGGTGGGCATGTTCTCCTATGGCGCGGACAAACAGACAGCGCGAGTCGCTGGCGAGTTCTACGTCAATGCCATCAACGTCATGCGCGGAGCCGAAGCGCTGTCGACCTACGCTCCCATCAGCGAGGCGGAGAAGTTCCGCATCGAATACTGGGCCCTCGAGGAAGCCAAGCTGCAGCGCAGGCCTGCACCCAAGTCGCTGGCCGGTCGCATCGCGTTCGTCACCGGTGCCGCGTCCGGCATCGGCAAGGCGATCGCCACTCGCCTCGTCGCCGAGGGGGCGTGCGTCGTCATCGCCGATCTCGACCGGGCCAAGGCGCAGGAGGTTGCGACCGAGCTCGGCTCGACCGATGTCGCCATCGGTGTCGCCGCCGATGTCTCCGATGAGGGCGGAGTGCAGGCGTCCTTGAATGAGGCGGTGCTCGCCTTCGGCGGTCTCGACCTCATCGTCAATAATGCCGGGCTGTCCCTGTCGAAGTCGCTGTTCGACACGACCGAGGCCGATTGGGACCTCCAGCACAATGTCATGGCCAAGGGGTCGTTCCTCGTGTCGAAGAATGCCGCCCGGATCCTCGTCGACCAAGGGCTCGGCGGTGACATCGTCTACATCTCCTCGAAGAACTCCGTCTTCGCCGGACCGAACAATATCGCCTACTCGGCGACGAAAGCCGATCAAGCTCATCAGGTGCGTCTGCTCGCGGCTGAACTCGGCGAACACGGAATCCGTGTCAACGGCATCAACCCCGACGGCGTGGTGCGCGGTTCGGGAATCTTCGCCGGCGGTTGGGGTGCGCAGCGCGCGAAGACCTATGGGGTGGAGGAGAAGGACCTGGGCAAGTTCTATGCTCAGCGGACCATTCTCGGCCGCGAGGTCGTTCCGGAGAATGTGGCCAACGCCGTCTACGCGCTGTGCACTTCCGACTTCTCGCATACGACCGGCCTGCACGTACCCGTCGACGCCGGTGTCGCCGCGGCCTTCCTGCGCTGAGCCACGTGCGAACGGAGAAACACACGCAAATGGACACCACTGATTCCGCTGTCGGCCTGACTCTCGCCGCGGTCGATCTCGGCGCCACGAGCGGCCGCGTCATCCTAGGCGGGGTGAGCGATGGAGTGTTGCGGATGAAGCCCGTGACTCGGTTCGCCAATGTGCCGCAGCTCTTGCGCGAGAAAATGCACTGGAACATCCAGTCGCTCTTCGCCGAACTGAGCACGGGCCTCCGGGAAGCCATCCTCAGAAGTCCGGGACTCGTGAGCATCGGCATCGACTCGTGGGCCGTCGACTATGGGCTGCTCCGCGGCGGAGAATTGCTCGGGATTCCGCATCACTACCGGGACGGACGGAATCTTCGTGGAGTCGAGCTCGTCCACGAGCGTGTCGCCCCCGATGAGCTCTTCACCCACAACGGGTTGCAGCATCTTGATTTCAACACCGTGTTCCAGTTCGCGGTCGAAGCCGAATCCGGGTTCCTCGACCTCGCCGAGGCGGCACTGCTCGTTCCCGATCTCATCGGCTTCTGGCTGACCGGGCAGATGCGCACCGAGCTGACGAATGCTTCGACGACTGGGCTGCTGTCGATCCGCGACGGAGACTGGGACGCCGATCTCATGGAACGGCTCGGGCTGCCGGCCGATCTTCTGCCCGCCCTCATCTCCCCCGGCGAGAGCATCGGGGAACTGAATGCACCGGTGGCTGCCCGTCTCGGGGCGGCCGACCCGATCCAGGTCACGGCCGTGGGCAGCCATGACACCGCCTCTGCGGTGGTGGCCGTGCCGATGGAACGGCAGAGCTCTGCTTATATCTCCAGCGGCACCTGGTCCTTGGTCGGTCTCGAAATCGACGAACCGGTCGTGACCGAAGAGGCGCGCCGAGCGAACTTCACGAACGAAGGCGGAGTCGACGGAACGATCCGGTTCCTCAAGAACGTGTCCGGTCTGTGGCTGCTCAGCGAATCGATGCGGCAGTGGGAACACGACGCCACCGACGCTCAGCGCAGCTCGGATCTCGAGACCCTCCTCGCCGAGGCAGCCGCAATCACGACGCCTGTGGCTGTGTTCGACCCGTCCGATGACCGATTCACCCCGCCCGGGGACATGCCCACCCGCATCCGCGACTGGTGCCGTGAGCACGGCATCGACCCTCCGCACACCCGCGCCGAGGTGGTCAGGTCCATCCTCGAATCGCTTGCTGCCGCTTATGCTCAGACCATTGCAAAGGCCGAGAAGCTGACGGGCCGGAGTGTGGAGACGATCCACATCGTCGGCGGCGGTTCGCAGAACACGCTGCTCTGCCAGCTCACCGCGAACCGCTCCGGTCGGAAGGTGCTCGCCGGTCCCGTCGAGGCGACGGCGATCGGCAATCTGCTCATCCAGGCCCGAGCGGTCGGTCAGGTCGATCCGACCAGCAGTTTGGACGAGCTTCGTCAGGTCGTGAGGAACTCGTTCGCCGTCACCGAATACCTGCCTGACTGAACAGCGTTACGAACCGCAACGCAAGAAAGAGGCGGCGCCGACCAATTCTGGTCGACGCCGCCTCCTCGTTTCCGATTCAGTGATGAACTGACAGTCTCAGCTCTCGGCACCCACGGCGACGACCATCTTGCCGAAGTTTCCGCCGGTGAGCAGATCGTTGAAGTATTCGGGAGCCTTGTCGAGACCGGGACGGATGTCCTCGCGGAAGCGAACCTTGCCCTCCTTGAGCCAGCCGCTCATGTCCGTAAGGAACTGCGGGGTCAGACGCTCGGCGAACTCGGTCTGGATGAATCCGCGCACGAGCAGCGACTTCGTCAGGATGTTCCCCATGAGCGCTCCCGAACGGTCCGGCCCTTCGGGCAGCGAGGTGAGGTTGTAGTTGGCGACGAGACCGCACACGGGCACGCGAGCGAACGTATTGAGCCGCGGCAGCACAGCGTCGAAGACCTCCCCGCCGACGTTCTCAAAGTAGACGTCGATGCCCTGCGGGACCGCCTCCTTCAGCTCCTGCCGCAGGTTCCCCGTGCGGTGGTCAAGTGCCACGTCGAAGCCGAGCTCTCGCAGGTGAGCGACCTTGTCCGGTCCGCCGGCGATGCCGACGGCAGTCGCTCCCTTGATCTTCGCGATCTGACCGACGACGGATCCGACGGGACCGGTCGCAGCGGCCACGGCCACGGTCTCACCCTCCTTGGGCTGACCGATCTCGAGCAGGCCCGCATACGCAGTGAACCCGGGCATGCCGAGCACACCGAGGTGGGTGGAGATCGGGGCGAGCTCCGGGTCGATCTTGCGCAGGTGTCCGGTCGACTCCACCGAATACTCCTGCCAACCGCCGTAGCCGAGCACGATCTCACCGGCGGCGAAGCCCTCGGCATTGGATTCGACGACCTCGGACACGGTGGCGCCGACCATGACATCGCCGACCTCGACGGGCTTGGCGTAGGACTTCGCGTCCGACATGCGACCGCGCATGTACGGATCGAGCGAGAGGTAGAGGGTGCGCAGCAGCACCTGCCCCTCGCCCGGGGTCGGCACAGGCACCTCGTCGAGCAGGTAGTTCTCTGCAGTGGGAGCGCCCACGGGGCGCGAGTTCAGGCGAATCCGATGGTTGGTCGTCATGGAGACGGTTCCTTTCAGCAGCAGATCATTCTTCACTTGTGTGCTTCATTGAGGTGACAGGCGCATCCGCGACGATCACCGATGCTGTCGGTCATAACAACCATTCGGGATCGCCCGATGTTCCTGATCGAACGATTTTTCTGACACCGAGGCGGCACCCAGTCGAGCCTTCCCCACCAGATCGCGAGCCACCGTCTCCCAATCGGGATCGAGGGCCCACCCGAAATCGCCGAGGTGGTTGAGCAGATGGCTGCCATTGTCCCGGATGATCTCCGACCATTCCTTCGGCCACGCGCCAAAGTTCGCCGCCGCGGCGAGTTCGTCGACGTCCTTGAACACGGCACCGGTCGGATCGAGCCGGCCGTCCTCGGTATGCAGTGGCATAGAGGCGATCGGGAAGGTGATATCGAGGATGTGATCGCTGGTGAACAGCGCATCATCGCTGCGGCGGTGCGTGGTCTCAAGATTGATGTACCACTCGACCCGCACGCCTCCGGACTCTGGACGATCGACATCATCCCCAGCATCTTTGAGCAGCACCCATACGGAGAACGGAGCTTCGGGCGGGACGATCTTGAGCACTCCACGACCCTGCCACGTGCCCTCGACGTTGATCCTCGTCGGCGCCTCGGCGATGGGACGAAACCGTGCCTTCAACGGCACATCGTGGGCGTTCGTGTCTTCCCACCCGACGATGCGGGTCTCCTGCGTCGGCGTACCCCCTGCCAACCACAGAACAGAACCGGACGGCCCGTCGGCGATGACACGCATCGGGCGGGCCACCTCGGCGAGGTCGCGGTCAAAATCGAAACGCCGGAACGTCCAGGTCACGGTCTGTCCCGGAGTCCAGTACGGCGCCTTCCCCACGGGTCTGACCTGGGACGGAGTGGGGATCGTGAATGGATCGCGCAGGCTCATGCGGGCAGTCTATGCGTCGGGCATGGGCGAGCGCTGAAGACCTGGGCGGCGAGGTCATAGAGTGGGGCCATGAACGACTCCGATGACGCAGCGACTCAGACTCCCTCGGCCGCCCAGACCGCACCCACTCTCCCGACCGCGAACCCCGCCCCGGGGACGACGATCGGTCGGACTTTCGAGGTCCCGGACACGATGACTGCTCCCCCACGCACCGATGCCGAGGTGCCCGACTACGTCCGCGCCCTCGGCCTGCCCGGACTCGCCGACATCCATGTCCACTTCCTTCCGCAGAACGTGCTCGACAAGGTGTGGGAGTACTTCGACAACGCCTCGGACAACTACGGCCGCGACTGGCCGATCACCTACCGGTACGATACGGACACTCGTCTGGATATCGTCCGCGAGCTCGGCCTGCGCGCAATCCCGGCCCTGACCTACCCGCACAAACCCGGAATGGCCGCGTGGCTGAATGAATGGAACGCCGAGTTCGCCGCCGCCCACGACGATGTCATCCACTGCGGCACCCTCTATGCCGAACCCGAATCGGCCGATTACGTCCCGGCCACGCTTGCCGCCGGGGCGAAGCTGTTCAAGGTCCACGTTCAGGTCGGTGTGTTCTCTCCCGACGACGAGGTCCTCGACCCTGCGTGGAAGGCACTCGAAGAGGCCCGAGTGCCGATCGTCATCCACGCCGGATCCGCTCCCCTGCCGGGCACGTACACCGGGCCGCAGGCTGTGGCGAACGTCCTGGCCAAGTTCCCGCAGTTGAAGTTCGTCATCGCCCATATGGGAATGCCCGAGTACGATGAGTTCGCCGATCTCGCCGAGAGCTTCGACAACGTCTATCTCGATACGACGATGTTCGCGTCCGGGTATTTCTCCACCCCCGCCGAGGTGATCCCCGCCTACCGCGAACGACTGGCCAGGCTTGAGGACAAGGTCATCCTCGGCTCTGATTTCCCGAACATCCCCTATCCCTATGTCGATCAGATCTCCGGACTGGCAGGGCTGGGTCTCGGCGATGATTGGATGCGCTCGGTGCTGTGGACCAACGGCGCGAAGGTGCTCGGGCTCGGCTGAGTCTCAGCCGTCGCGGGGCACTCGGTCGGCGCCGACGACCCCGGTGAGCATCTCCTCGGCGATAGGTGCACCGCGTCGGATGACGCTGATCTGACCGGTCGATTCGAGGATCACGCACGCCACCTCATCGCGGTTGCGGATGCCGGCAGATCGCAGTTTGGCGATGAGTTCGTCGTGGTCGACGTGGCTCTTCGACAGGTTGTCCGTGAGGATCTCACGACCGGCCATGAGCACCACCGCCGGGGAGTTGACGACGCTACGCACGAACCCGAAGCGTCGGCCGAATCCGCTGAGCGCCTGCAGGATCAGCAGGGTCGCCAGACCCAGGATTCCGGCCGCCAGGGTCGGGGTATCGCCGAGGATGGACCGCCCGATGATCGCTCCCATCGCGATGATCGCGGCCACGTCGAAGCTCGACAGGCTCGCCAGAGTGCGCTGGCCGAAGATGCGCAAGAGCAGAATGATCCCGAAGTAGAAGGCCACGCATGAGACGACGATCCTGACTGCGTCGACCCAGTTGAGCCCGTATTCCATCCAATCCATGACAACCTCCGGAACGGATGATACGCCTGCCCCGGAATCGGGGCTCTGCATTGCGCCTGAAGTTCAGTGCCTCGCACCCGGTTCAACGCCTCGTCTGGGCCTCAGACCGAGCGCAGCCATTCGTCGACGGTCACGTCGGACATCCTCGGTGACGGTGGGATGAGTCCGTCGCGGGCCATCGGTCCGGGCAGGGGAATGCCCACGATCTTCGAACGCCTGGTCCCGGCTTTCCGGGCACGTGCCTCGGCAAGTCGGCGGGCGATCTCAGCGAAGTCGCTGATCTCAGGACCGGCGACCTCGATGGTGCCCCGCTCGCGCGCGTCGATGGCTTCGGCCATCATGCGGGCCGCCTCGGTGACTGCCAGGGCCCGCACGCGCATCTTCGGCACGAAGCGCAGCGGCCCGGCCTTGATCGTCATCGTGTCGACGAGTTCGAACCACTGAGCCGACCGGAACATCAGCAGCTGCTCCTCCGGGATGAGCCGGCGAAAGATGCGCTCCTGCATGGCTTTGCCCTGGTAGTAGCCCATCAGCCGCGACTCGGCTGCCTCGGGGCGGAACGCAATCGACAGGACGGCCACGGAGGTGCCGAGCCTCTCAGCAGCAGCCTCGGCGATCGAACGGGAGCTGCGTGAGAAGAAGTCAATCGCCTTCTGGGCGTTCGTCGTCAGCTGGTTGACGCAATCAACGAGGACGTCGCTGCCTTCCGCCGCCTCGGCGACTCCCTGCCCGGTCACCGTGTCGACCCCGCTCCCGCGGTGAGCGGCGATAACAGTGTGTCCGCGTTCGCGCAGCTGGGGCACCAACTGCGCGCCGAAGGTTCCGGTGGCTCCATAGACGGTGATCTGCATGATCGTCGGCCCCTCAGACGAAGCACGGGCGGGCCCGAAGTCGAGCCCGCCCGTGCGCCGGTCGTTTCTCAGTTCTGGTTGACTGTGACGGTACCAGTATCGGCTGTGGCCGAGATCGGAACGAGGATCTTGCCCTTGGCTTCCTTCGGGTCGTCCGCCACGTCGTACTTCTTCAGATCGGAGGCGAGGTCGACGGTGCCGTCATTGGACTTCGCGTTGATCCGGTAGAAGAAGTCCTTATCCAGCTCTTCTGAGGTGAGCTTGAGATTCGGCACTCGCATGTCGATCGAGCCCTCTTCTGTCTTCGCGATGATTCCGCCGGTGGGCATCGCCTGATTGGTGAAGTCGAGGTCGACGGTTCCCGTCGAACTGACCACGTCGATGCGGTCGCTGACGGTGAGGTTCTCGCCTTCGATGGCACCGACCCCGGTCTTGGCCGACACCGTCCCGAAGTCACCGTCCAGGTAGGTGGCACCCCAATCGCTCGTGGTCCGCACCTTCTCAGCCGAACCGGTCACGTTCGCGGTTCCACCGCCGGTGTCGGCGTTGATCTCGGCGAAGTCACCGGTGACATCGAAACGGCCGTAGTTGCCGTCGAAGTCCAGCGCAAGGTCTTTCGCCTCACTGGTCGGGATGGTGACGGTCAACCGGGTGTTCTCGAGTTTTCCGCCGTTCTTCACGGCCACCTCGGCGGTATCGGCTCGACTGTCGACCTCAAGGTTCGCGGAGCTGTCACGGGGACCTGTGCCGGTGAGCTTCACGGTCGCCTCGGCGACGTCGGCGGTCTTGATCTCGACGGCACCACCGGAGTCGAGGCCGATCTTGAGTTCCTTCATCGCCTTCGGCAGCGGTTCGGACGATTCGATCCGCCCGTAGTCGAGGCGGGAAGCACCTTGGGCGGTGCTGACGATGACGGGGACGAGGAGGACGACGGCGGCGAGGATGATCAGGACCGCGCGCAGACCGACGCGAGCGGATTCGCTGATGCGCACTGTGGCAGGCATTCTAGGCTCCGAGGAATGTGAGGACGGCGAGGACTCGGCGGTTCTCCGAGGTGTCGGCGGTGAGGCCGAACTTCGTGAACACCGAGGAGATGTGCTTTTCTACGGCACCGGCACTGAGGTAGAGGGTGCCGGCGATCGCGGCGTTGGACTTGCCTTCGGCCATGAGCTGGAGGACTTCGATCTCGCGGGGGCTCAGGGTCGAGAGTCCGTCCTTCTTGCGCGTGCGCACGAGGATCTGGGACACGACCTCCGGGTCGAGAACGGTGCCGCCGCCTGCGACCTCGTCGACGGCGGTGAGGAAGTCTTCGACGTCGGCGACACGGTCTTTGAGCAGGTAGCCGAAGCCGCCGGTGTTCTCGGCGATGAGTTCGGACGCGTACTGCTCCTCCACGTACTGGCTGAACACGAGGACCTTGACGTCCGGGTTCTGCTTGCGGATGAGTACGGCGGCGCGGATGCCTTCGTCGGTGAACGTCGGGGGCATGCGCACGTCGATGACTGCGAGGTCCGGCGGATCGTTGTGGACGACTGCGAGGAGTTCGTTGGCGTCGGGCACGGCGGCGATGACCTCATGTCCGGCGTCGGCGAGCAGCCTTTCGAGTCCGGCCCGCAGGACGGCAGAGTCTTCAGCGATTACGATGCGCATGGCACCTCCACAACTACAGTCGTTGGCCCACCTGCGGGGCTGGTCAGGTTCAGTGTGCCACGAGCGGCTTCGACCCGGTCGATGAGACCGGCGATCCCGGTGTGACGCCCGGTGCGGTCGACACGTGCACCGCCGTGGCCGTTGTCGGTGACGACGATCTGCACACCGGTCTCGGTCGGGGCGATGAACACGCTCGCCCGGGTGGCGCCGGAGTGCTTGGCGATGTTCGTCAGGCATTCGGCGACGACGAAGTAGGACACGGCCTCGGCTTCGCGCCCGATCCGACCTTCGAGGCGGACATCGACGTCGACGGGGATCGTCGACCGTCCGGCCAGGGCGGAGACGGCGGCGTCGAGTCCGCGGTCGGTGAGGACGGCGGGGTGGATTCCGCGGGCCAACTGGCGGAGTTCGTTGACGATGCCCTTGGCTTCGGTATGGGCTTCGGCCACGAGTTCCTTCGCCTTCTCCGGATCGGAGTCGATCTTCGACTTCGCCATGCCCAAGGTCATGGTCAGAGCGACGAGGCGGGGCTGGGCTCCGTCGTGGAGGTCGCGTTCGATGCGCAGACGTTCCGCCGCGGCCGCCTCGAGGCCTGCCATGCGGGCCCGGTCGAGTTCGGTGACTTCGGCCTGCAGCGCCACGGTGCGGGCCGGTGCGAGCAGCGCCCGGTCGAGGGCGCGATCGAGCAGCGGGGCGAACCACAGGATGGCCAGGGAGCTGGCGAGGACGATGACGGAGCCGATGGCCACACCGATGCGGGCCGGTCCGTCGATGGTTTCGCCGATGAAGAAGGTGTTGACTCCATGGGGGTTGATGGCCGCGAAGATGCCGAAGATGGAACCGCAGATTGCCGCAATGGTGCCGGCGACGACGATCAGGCCGAGGAGCATCTTGATGTAGTGGTGGGCGGTCGAGCGCCAGAAGGCACCGGATTTCACCTGCAGCCAGCGATTGTGGAGGAAGCGGCCCATGCCGGGATCGCGATTGCTGCTTTCGATCTTCGGGACGGGGATCTTATCGGAGTAGATGAGTTCGGCCCGGTAGCGTTCGGCATTGTTCGCGCCCTGCTGGACGAGGACCCAGACGAGGAGAGCGAGGACGCCGAGCCCGAGGGCGAAGATGCCGCCGATTCCGGTGAACAGCAGACCCAGCGGGATCCACGCCCAGATCAGGGCGAGGACGGCGGAGAGCACGAGGTTCGCGACGCCGATGATTCCAGTCGGGCGTTTGGGCCAGGTGATGGGTCCGTCGGCGGGGATCTCGGTGACCTCGTCCCGGCTCAGCGGCAGTGAGCCGGTGACCGGGGCGTAGGCAACGGGGTCACGTTTGGGCTTCATCCGCCGAGGCGGCCGCGGGCGTGGCATCGGCTGTGCCATCGGCATGGGCTGTGCGTGCGGAGCGGACTGTGCATGCGGCATGGGCTGCGCATGCGGCGCGGGTTGTGCGTGCGGAGTGTGCCCGCCGAACTGCGGGCTGGGTTGTGGTGCTGGGCGCGGTCCGGGTTGAGGGGCGCGGCCGGTGGGGTAGTTCGGGTTGCTCGAAGGCGCGTACCCGGATGATGCGGCCTGAGCCGAGGGATGGGTGCGGGGGCCCGGCCTCGCAGGAGCCGTCGGATGGGTGTAGGTGACCGGCCTCGTGGGATTCATCGGCGGGTGGTCAGGACGCTGGGCCTGGTCACC
Organism: Brevibacterium sp. MGP-B1; assembly: GCF_057766545.1. Lineage (NCBI taxonomy): Bacteria > Bacillati > Actinomycetota > Actinomycetes > Micrococcales > Brevibacteriaceae > Brevibacterium > Brevibacterium sp. MGP-B1. Next base: position 3,001,914 of record NZ_CM173407.1, read on the forward strand.
GGCCCCCATCACTCGGGTCGAGCCCGTCGCGAACGGCACGTCGAGGTCGACGGGTTTCGTCCGGAACTCTCCTGCTTCGCGAGCGGTCGGTTCGTCGACGGCTGCTGCGTCGACTTCGGTGGTCGGCGGTGCATTGACGATCGCTTCGGCGCTGATTGACTCTTTGCGCTGTGGGGGTTGAGGCTCCTGCGGATCGGGGCCGAGCGGCTCCTGATCCTGCGGGTTCTCGGGGGTCTTCTCACTCATAGCAAATACGCTACGGGAGCCGCGGGCTCGCGAACAGCACGAAGACCTCCGACCCCACGTCGGGTTTTCCCGACACCCTGTGACCGGCCCCACTGGATCTCCAGGTGGACGCTGGAGCCCCGGACCGCATCAGCCGCGTCTCTGCGCGCGACGTGTCTGAGCATCCCTCACCCTTCGCGACGAATCACCTCGCTGCAACGCGGTGGTGTGCAGCGAAGGGTGAGGGACGCCGAAGCACCGGGAGGAAGTGTCGCTCCCGGTACGTGATGCCGTCGGCTATACGGGGACCGCAGCCGCTCGAGACGAGACGTGGCGCTGTCCCGCAGAAGCGGTATGTGCGGCTCCGTCGGCAGGACTCGCGCCCGCATCACCGGACGTGGCGTCGAGCGCCTGCGCAAGATCGGCGAGGATGTCTTCGACGTCTTCGATCCCGACGGACAGCCGGATGAACCTGCCGGAGACGCTCACCTCGCTGCCGGCCACGGACAGGTGCGTCATCGTCGCCGGGTGGTCGATGAGGGACTCGACTCCTCCGAGCGATTCGGCCAGAGTGACGAGCTTCGTGTTCGCCACCAGGGACAGCGCCCGCTCCTCGGTGTCGGTGCGCAGGGACACCACTCCTCCGAACCCACTCATCTGCCGCTTCGCCACCTCGTGCCCCGGGTGCGAGGGCAGGCCCGGGTAGATCACTTCGGCCACCTCGTCGCGGGTCTCGAGCCATTCGGCCACCGCCTGCGCGTTGGCACAGTGCGCTTTCATCCGCACCGGCAGGGTCTTGATCCCGCGCCTGGTCAGCCACGCGTCGAACGGGGAGATGCCCAGCCCGACGGACGCGAGGTGGCCTTCGAGACGGTCGACCACCTCGGCGGCGCGGGGACAGCTCGTCCCGTCACCGGTGAGGACCGCCCCGCCGATGACATCGGAGTGCCCGTTGATGAACTTCGTCGTCGAGTGGACGACGATATCGGCGCCGAGCTCGAGCGGACGCTGGAGCACCGGAGTCGCGAAGGTGGAGTCCACGGCCAGGAGCGCGTTCGCTCGGTGGGCGAGGCGGGCCGCCTCGGCGATATCGATGATGTCGAGCCCGGGGTTGCTCGGGGTCTCGACCCAGATGATCGCGGTGTTGTCGTTGATGGCGGCGGCGAGCGCCGCGGTGTCGGTGAGGTCGACGGTGCGGATGACCACGCCCCAGCGGACGTACTCGTTCTGCAGGAGCCGGAAGGTCCCGCCGTAGACGTCGCGGGGCAGGATGACCTCGTCACCGGGACGCAGCAGAGAAGAGAACACGGCCACCTCGGCGGAGGTTCCCGAGTTGACGGCCGCGGCGAACGACGCGCCTTCCAATTCGCACAGCGCCTGCTCGAGGTCGCTGCGGTTCGGCGTGCCCGTGCGCGCGTAGTCGAAGCCGGCGCGGGTCTCTCCCGGGGTGTCCATCATGAAGGTGGAGGTCTGGAAGATCGGGGCCACGACCGAACCGGTGTGCGCCTCGGGCATGGCTCCCGAGTGCACCGATCGGGTCGAGATTCCGGCGGGTGTGGTGGGTTCGAAACGGGGTGAACTCACGGCGGATCCTTCCTTCACTGATGGGCACCGCTGCATCTGCGGTGTGATTCAGTGTGAGTGCCCCAGATGCGCTCGCGCGAACGCGCCGTCTCGGATGGTCACGTCGCGTCATATGTCGTCGATGAATGTCATTTTTCGACGTAGAAGGTCGGCATCCCTCGCCGAGGCGATCCGCCGACTCGTACGCACGCGACGTGATCGTCGTTCGTTCCCACCGTGGCAGCTCTCTGTGACGATCGAGCAGTCCCACTGCCGGTCGCCGGTCACCCGGCCAGGAGCTCCCGACGGTAGGACCCTGCCGCCACGGCGTGGAGGATCGCCCCGGCAATGCGCTCATTGTCAGCGAACACGGGGGCACCCGTCTGCGGGCGGGTGAAGGCCTCGGCCGTCGATCCGGAGACCGCGGGACCCAGCAGGAACAGATCGCCTTGTGTCCGACCGTGTGCGTCGAGCGCGCGACCGGCCCCGTCGGTGCGCAGCTTCGCGCGCGCCGCGGTCTCGAGCAGCAGTCGGCCGTCCGCCCGCAGTGCTTCGAGGACCGGATCGGCTGCCTTCTCCGCACTCTGCCGAGCCAGGCGGGCATCGACGAGGTGAGTGAAGGTCTTCGCCTCCGGGTGAGCAGTGGAGCGGGCGGTGAAACCGGCAGCATCGGCGTCGATGCTCAACCCGGGACCGAAGAACCGAACGAGACCCGCTTCGTGGAGAGCGAGGATCTGTCTGACTCTCTTCGGCGGCGGGCCGCTGCCGATGAACGAGAACAGGGAATGAAAGCTGCCTTCGACGGACTCCGTGCGATCGCCATTGCTGACTCGACCGTCGCGGACGAGCATCCTGATCTGCACATATGCCTTGACCAGAGCGGTGAAGACGGCGAGGTCGGCAGAGTGGTGCACATCGGCACTGCGCTTGAGTTGCCCGGAGATGTGGTTGCGCACGCTCGCCTCTGCAGAAGAGAGATCATCGCAGCGCAGATCGGCCAGCGGACGGTTGATGCGGTCCAGGTCGAACAGATCGGCCTCGTCTGTGATGACGTCGCGGGCGGCCTCGGCGATGGTCTCGAAGACGGCGCCGGTGGTGGCTTCGGCCCCGTTCGCACCGATGCGGCCTGAACGGACCCGTTCGGCGGTTGCGTCGATGCGCTCGAGCAGTTCGGGAGCGTCGATGCCGCGCTTCCACAGCACGTGTTCGTAGTGGGCATAGGTGAGTTCGAGTTCGAACAGCGGACCGAGCACCGCATCGAAGTCGATGAACCGGAAACTCTCGCCGAGGCGGTGCCCACCTCCGCGACGGCCCCCTCCCACGCCGCCGGTTCCGTCAGCCACGCGGTCCAAGTACCGCAGTGCCACCGCCGGTGCGCCTGGAACATCGGCCTGACTGTAGCCGAGCTTCGGACTGTAGGAGACCCCACGGGAGGATCCCACCCACAGCACCGGTTCGGTGCCGGAGGGCCGGTAGCGAAGCCGTTCTCCGTCGTCGACGAACTCACCGCCGCGACCCTCGGTGACCATGACCATGAAGTCGAGGAACGCGAGTCCGAAACCGCGGGTGAGCACCTCAGCGCCGGCCGGGATGCTGCTGAAGTCGAGGTCGGCCGTGTATCCGGGAGCCTGGTAGTACAGGTCACGTCCTGCCGAGGCGGCCGCACGGTCGGCCAGGACCGCATCCTGCTCGGCGGTGTGCATATCGAGATGCCCCTGAGCCGAGACCAGGACATCGGTGGCGATCTCCCTACCGATAGAGGTGGTGACCACGAAGCCGCGGTCGTCATCGCCGCGGCGCACCTCCTCGGCGCGGGCACGGTGGATGTGCACCTCGGCGCCGAGCCGATCGAGAGCGAGTTCGAAGGCCGCCGACAGGTAGTGGCCCTGGACCCGGCGGCTGGCGAACGATTGGGAGTCGAGCCCTGCCGCCTCGCAGCCGAGGCCCACCTGCGTCAGGCGCTCCCGACCGGGCCCGTGAATCCACTCATGCAGGGTCGGTCCCATGATGCCGGGATTCTCGAGCAGGCAGGACTCGTCCGGGAAGATCGTGATGTCCTCGGTGCGTGAGTTCATCCACAGGTGCGGCGACTGCTCGGTCCGCCAGATCCGCCCGGCTCCGGCCGGGTACGGGTCGACGAGGTGGATGCGCAGGCCTGCCCCGGCGTTCGCGGACGCGGCGATCGCAAGCAGGATGCCCAGGGTCTTCGGACCGGCCCCGATGAAGGTGAGGTCGGCGCGGTGCCTGCCCGAATCGGATGCCGTCGACGCATCACCGCCGGTCGTGAGGTCCACCGCAGCCGACGTCTTACGCATCGGCATAGAGGCTCACGGCCGGGACGAGTCCGAGGCGGCCGCGCAGATCGCTCGCGTTGCTGCCGCCGCCCAGTGCCGCGACGACCTCAGGGGTGTCCCGCAGTCCCGCCGCGTGCAGGGCTGGCAGGATCTCGGAGACGAGGCGGACGCTGAAGTCGAGTTGATTCTCAGCTGACGCGGTCAGCAACACCCCCGAGGCCCCGCGTTCGACGAGGATGCGCACGGAGCCGACGAGCTCGGCCACCTCGGCGCGGGTCGTCGGTGCCGGCAGGACGGTGAGCACCGGCACTCCGGGGTCGAGTTCGGTGCGCAGATCCTCGAGCGAGACGGTGCCGGCGGCCTCGTCGGCGAGGACGACGTCGGCGGCGCCGCGGGCCGCCTCGTTGCCGGTCTCGGCGCGGACGATGATCGGCGGGTGGCCCTGCGGCGGGCGCGGCGTGATCGAGGGGCCGAGCACCGAGTAGTCGACTCCCGTCGAGTCCTGGACCTGCGCTTCGATGTAGTGGAGGCGGTCGCGATCGATGTACCGGTCGGTGGCCTCGTCGCGGATGATCGCGTCGTCGTCCCAGGAGTCCCAGAGTCGGCGGATGACGTCGATGACGGATGCGGCCTCGGCCCAGGCAGCGGGTGCAGGGGCGGGGCCGCGTCGACCGAAGAGGGCCGCCTCGGCGGGGGTGGATGAGATGCCCACGGCGAGTCCGGCACGGGCCCGGGCCGCGTAGTCGAGCGTCGCCGAGGCGGTCGCGAGGTGGAAGGGCTCGAGATGGGTGGCGCGGACCTCGGGGACGATCCCGAGCCTGCTGGTCAGCGGGCCGAGCCAGGAGGCGAACTCGAGCGCGTCGTATCCGGTGAAGTCATCGGGGACGAGGGCGAAGTCCGCATGTCCGTCAAGGGTCTTCGCGGTCGCCGGGCCCGTGGTCGGGTCGGGAGTCAGCGTGGTGGCGATGATGACGCTCATGAGGGGTTCCTGTCGGTCGTGATCGGGGCGGTGATGAGGGATTCGGCGGCGGTTGCCTCGGCGTGGGTGCAGGACCGTGCGCGGACGGTCAGTTCCGAGTCGAACTGGTCGATCGCGTCGATGACGTCGCGTTCGACGGACTGATCGATGCGCGGCGGGGTCGTGTCCGTGGCCGGGAGGATGTTGCTCGATGCGACGAAGCGTCCGCGGCCGATCGAGCTCGCCCCGAGGGTGGCCAGCAGCGGTTTGAGGCCGTAGTCGAGGGCGAGGACGTGGGCGGCGGATCCGCCGGTGAGCAGCGGCAGCACGGGTTTGCCGTGCAGGGCGTCCATCGGCAGCAGGTCGACGAAGACCTTGAGCAGTCCGGTGTACGTGGCCTTGAAGACCGGGGACCCGACGACCACCGCGTCGGCGGCGGCGACCGTGGCCTGCGCCGAGGCGATGAGACCGTCACTTCCATCGCCGGCCAGGAGGGGGCCGGCGGGCAGGTGGCGGAGTTTGATGAATTCCGCACGGTGGCCGTACTGGCCGAGCCTGCGGGCGATGAACTCGAGGAGCGCTTCGGTCTTCGAGTTCTCCGAGGGGCTGGCCGAGAGCAGGACGACACGCGACATGTCAGCCCACCTCCTTGAGTTCGCGGGTCGGAGCGTCGGGGGTGCCGGCGACACCGATCTCTGTGGTGTCGGTTTCTGCGGCGGCGGTGCTGCGGGCTTCGCGACGGGCGTCGGCCCAGTCGGCGGCGGTGCGGGCGGCGGGCAGTCCGATGTTCTCGCGCAGGGACCCGTCCGGATACTCGGTGCGGTAGACCCCGAGTTCCTGGAGTTCGGGCACGACCTTCTCAACGACCTCGTCGAGTCCGCCCGGGGTGAGGTGGGGGACGAGGATGAAGCCGTCGGCGGCTTTGGTGCGGACCGCCTCGGCGAGGTCGGTCGCGACCTGGTGCGGGGTCCCGACGTAGGAGTGGCGGGTCGAGACCCGGATGACGAGCTCACGGGCGGTGAGGTTCTCGGCCTCGGCGATCTTCCGCCAGGATGCGATCGTCGCCTCCGCGTCCTTGATGTGTTTGACCCTGCCCTGGGAGATCGAGTCGGCGGCCGGCGGCACATCGGGCAAGGGTCCGTTGGGGTCGAAGGCGGAGAGGTCGCGGTCCCACACGCGTTCGAGGAACGCGATGGCACCGGCCTCGCTGACCTGTTGGGCGGCGACCTCACGGGAACGTTCGACCGCCTCGGTGGGAGTGTCCCCGAGAATGACGGAGATTCCCGGGTAGATCTTCAGGGAGTCTTCGGTGCGGCCGTAACGGGCCAGCCGGGATTTCACTTCCGCGTAGAACTTCCGTCCGGATTCGGGGTCGGAGTGGCGGGTGAAGATGACGTCGGCCGAACCGACGGCGAAGTCACGGCCGGAGTCCGAGTCCCCGGCCTGGAAGACGACGGGGTGACCACCGGGCAGGGCACCGGCGGGGAAGCGTCCGGCGATGTCGAAGAAGTTGCTGGCATGGGCGAATGACCCGTCACCGGCAGCGGTGTCCCAGAGTCTCCGAGCCACGTCGATGAAGTCTTCGGCTCGGCGGTAGCGGTCGGCGTAGTCGAGGTAGCCGCCGCGGCGGAAGTTCTCCCCGGTGAAGACGTTGGAGGTGGTGACGACGTTCCAGGCGGCGCGACCGTTCGAGAGGTGGTCGATCGTCGCGAGCCGGCGGGCGATGTCGAAGGGTTCGTTGAACGTCGAGCTCAGCGTCCCTGCCAGGCCGATGCGCTTGGTCACAGCGGCGAGCGCGGACAGCACGGCCGTGGTGTTCGGACGACCGACGACGTCGAGGTCGAAGATCTTTCCCTGATGTTCGCGCAGGCGCAGGCCTTCGGCGAGGAAGAAGAAGTCGAAGAGTCCTGCCTCGGCGGTCTGTGCGAGGTGGGCGAAGGAGTCGAATTCGATGTGGCTGCCCGAGGCGGGATCAGACCACACGGTCGTGTTGTTCACTCCCGGGAAGTGAGCGGCGAGGTGGACCTGCCGCGGCTGGCCGGGGATGGTGGTGGCGAAGTCAGGCATGGGATGCTCCTGTCAGTTCGGTGGGGTTCGGGGTCGGCGAGGCGTCGCCGGTGTCAGTGGCGGTCGCGCGTACGTCGGTGTCAGTGGTCTCTGTCGAGGTCGTGCGCACGGCCGTACGCACGGCCGAGTCGTCGAAGCACGGCACTGCGTCGATGAGCGCCCGCGTGTAGTCGTCACGGCTCTCGTGCAGCACACGAGCGGTCGGCCCGGATTCGACGACGCGACCGTCCTTCATCACGATCACCTCGTCGGCGATCTGCTCGATGACGGCGAGGTCATGGGAGATGAAGAGGTAGGCGACGCCGAGGCGGGCCTGCAGGTCGACGAGCAGCTGGAGGATCTGTGCCTGCACGCCGACGTCGAGTGCGGAGACGGGTTCGTCGAGGATGATCACCTCGGGATCGACGGCCAGCGCGCGGGCGATCGCGAGCCGCTGCCTCTGACCTCCCGAGAGCTCCCGCGGGGTGCGCTGGAGGAGGCTGTGATCGAGGGCGACGGAGTCGAGCAGCTCCCGCACGCGTCCCGGCCGGTCGGCTCGGGTGCCGATGCGGTGGCCGCGCAGCGGTTCGGTGAGGATCCGCTCGACCGTGTAGTGCGGGTCGAGAGCCGCGCTCGAGTCCTGGTGGACGTAGCGGATGCGCCGTCCGAGGTCCTTCCGCCGGTAGTCATTGACGGGTTTTCCGTGGAGGGTGATCTCGCCTGAATCCGCTCGGTCGGCAGCGAGCAGGATCCTCGCCGAGGTGGTCTTCCCCGACCCGGATTCGCCGACGATTCCCACCGTCGACCCGGCCCGCAGATTGATGTCGAGACCGTCGACGGCGGGACGATCCCCGCCGAAGTTCCGTACGATGCCGCGCCCTGCCAGGACTGCCTCGGCGCCGTCGTCGGTGCCGGAATCGGCGGTGTCGGCGCCCCGGGTCGGGGACGCGCTCGACGAGGCGGTCGTGCCGGCTGTGTCTGCGCTCGGCCGCAGCCGACCCCACCCGAGGTGCGGGGCCGCGGCGAGCAGCGACTGTGTGTAGGTGTGCTGAGGGTCGGCGAGGACGGCCTCGGTGGGCCCTGTCTCGACGATGCGGCCGGCCTGCATGACCAGCAGCTTTGCGGCGCGTTCCTTCGCGACGCCGAGGTCGTGGGTGATGAGCACGAGCGCGGTCTGCGACCCGGCGACGAGGCCGCCCAGCACATCGAGTACCTGTTTGGCCACGGTCGCATCGAGCGCCGAGGTGGGTTCGTCGGCGATGATAAGCGCCGGGCGGGCGGCGATCGCATTGGCGATGAGCACGCGCTGCCGCTGCCCGCCGGAGAGCTCGTGCGGATACCGCCGTCCGTGGGTCGCCGGATCGAGTCCCACGGCGGTGAGCACCTCTGTGATGCGGGGTCTGATCTGCGGTTTCGCAAATCCGTTGACCGTGAGCGTCTCGGCCAGGGCGGAGCTGATCGTGCGCACCGGGTTGAGCCCGGCACCCGCGTCCTGCGGCACGTAGGCGATCCCCGTGCCGAGGATCCGCTGCCACGTGCGCGGCTTCGCCAAGGTGAGATCCTCGCCGAGGTGGCTGTGCGTGTCAGCGTGGACCTTCGTCCCAGCCGGGAGAAGTCCGGTCAGCGCCGCGGCCGTCGTGGACTTGCCAGATCCGGACTCGCCGACAATGGCGAGCGTATCGCCGGCGGCGAGACTGAGGTCGATGTCCGCAATCGCCGGGGTGGGAGCACCGGGATAGGTGACGCTCAGTCCCACAACCTCGAGGGCCGCGGAGGCCTGAGGCGACGGGGTCGGCTGGGCCTGGGTCAGGCCCCCGGTCGGGGTCGGCTGGGCCTGGGGCGGCTGGGTCTCCGGGGCCTCGGTGGTCTCCGGGCCGGCATCGTCGAGGAGTTCGGTGCCGGCGCCGGCCGAAGGCCAGGAGAGGAGATCGGTGTTGATCATCGGAATTCCTTCTCGGAGTTGACGGCGTGGGAGAGACGGTTGGCGGCGAGCACCACCGCCGCAACGACGAGTCCGGGGAAGGTCGTCATCCACCAGGCTGCGGCGAGGAAGTCGCGCCCCTCGGAGACGAGCAGACCCCATTCGGGCTGCGGCGGCGGGGCACCGAAGCCGAGGAAGCTCAGGGCCGAGACGGCGAGCACAGCCGACCCGAATTCGAGTGCGAGCAGCGCCCCGATCGGGCCTCTGACCTGCGGCAGGATGTGCCGGGCGAGGACCGATGCGGCCGAAAGTCCATCGGCGCGGGCGGCGCGGACGAATTCGGTCGAGCGCCACCGGATCACCTCGGCGCGGGTGAGACGGGCGAACGAGGGCACGGCCGCGACGCCGACGGCCACGGCGACGTTGAGGGTTCCGAGGCCGAGCGCGGTGATCACGGCCATCGACAGCAGCAGGCCGGGCACGGCCTGGAGGACGTCGACGGTGCGCATGAAGATCGCGTCGAGGACTCCGGTGAAGAAGCCGGCGAGCAGGCCGATGAGGACGCCTGCCCCGACCCCGATGAGCACGGCGGCGAGGCTGGCCGACAGGGTCTGCGCGGAACCGTGGATGGTGCGGGCGTAGACGTCGCGGCCGAGTTGGTCGGTGCCGAAGATGTGCTCGGCGCTGGGCGGCAGGAGCCGGTTCGCCGGGTCGCCGGTGAGCGGATCGACGCTGGTGAGCAGGGTCGGCCAGACGGCGGCGAGTGCTGCGAGTCCGAGGACGATGATCGCGATGACTTCGACGATCCCGATGTGGGAGGAACCCACCGCCGAGGTGAGGCGACGCAGCCGACCGGGCGTGCCGCCGCCGGGGACCCGGTCCTCGTGGCGCCGGCCCGCACTGGGCCCGGTCGGTGCGATCTGGGCGTTCTTCTGCAGTTCGGTGGCCAGGCTCATGCGCGCGCTCCTTCTGTCTCCGTCGATGCGGACTCTGCCGTCGAGCCGGCCGGGCTCGCACCGGCGGGTGCGTCCTCACGGTCGGCCGCCTCGGCGAGGGTGTCCCTGGCCTTGGTTTCGAGCTTCCGGCGGGCGGCGCGCAGCCGCGGATCGAGCAGCGGGTAGGTGAGGTCGGTGATGAGGTTGACGAGGACGAACACGGCCGCGGCGAAAAGGACGATGCCCTGGACGAGCGGGATGTCCTGCCCGGTCACGGCGGTCTGCGCGAGCCGGCCGAGGCCCTGCCGGGAGAACACGTTCTCGACGACGACGGACCCGGCGAGCGCCTGGCCGAAGAGCACCCCGCCCATTGTCAGCGCCGGCAGCAGCGCCACGGGCAGGGCCTGGCGCAGCAGCAGCCGCAGCCGCGTGTAGCCCGATGCGTGGAAGGTCGTGACGAAGGGCTGGATCCAGGCGTTCTGCAGCGAGCGGAAGAGGACCTGGGCGATGATCGCCGACAGCGGGATCGCCAGGGTCACGGCCGGCAGCACGATCGCGGCAGGGGTGCCGGTGCCCACCGCAGGGAAGAGCGGAAGGCGGAAGGAGAAGATCTGCAGCAGCATCAGTCCGACCCAGAAAGTCGGCAGTGCGACCCCGAGTCCCGGCAGAGCCGCGAGGGTGTCGCGCAGCCACGGGCGGCGGGTCAGGGTCGCGGCAACCGCGATGATGGCCCCCACCGCGAAGGCGAGACCTAAGGCCAACGCGGCGAGCGCGAGCGTCGAGGGCAGGGCGGCGGCGATCGCCTCGGTGACTGGGGTGCCGGCCTGGATCGAGGTGCCGAAATCAAGGCGGACGACGGCCAGGAGGGCGAGCAGGTACTGGATGGGCAGCGGCTGGTCGAGGTTGAACTCGGCACGAAGCCTGGCCACCTCGGCGGGGTCGAAGCTCTGCAGCTCTCCCCCGGCGCCGAGCATCGTGATGACCGGATCGCCGGGCAGCCAGTAGAGGAGGAAGAAGCTGAAGGTGAACGCGATCCACAGGACGAGCAGTCCTTGGGCCAGCCGGGAGGCCAGGTAGCGCAGGCTCATCACTGCTCACCGTCCAGCCAGGTGTCATAGAGCTGGAAGCGCGAGGAGGCCTCGTACTTGAAGTCGTGGACATTCTTGCCGGTGCCGATCACTCCGGAGAGTTCGACGATCGGAATCGAGTAGCCTTCGTCGATGAGGATCTTCGCGGCCTTCGTGAAGTCCGCCGTGCGTTCCTTCTCGTCGAGCGTCGAGGTCGTGCGGGCGAGGATGTCGTCGAGTTTCTCCTTCTTCTTCCTCGCGTTGCCGTTCTGTTCGTCGACGCCGAAGTAGTTGCGCAGAACATCGCCGTCGGCACGGGTGAGGTTGCCGAAGGTCAGCTCTTCCTTGCCCTCGGCCTGCTGGGCGGTCACCTCGGCAGTGGTCTTCTTCTCGAGTTTGAGGTCGAAGCCGATCTCTCGCAGCTGCTGCTGGACGAGCTCGAGGAATGGGGCGTCCTGCCAGTAGGTCAGCGTCGTCGACAGCTTCTTGCCGTTCTTGACCCGGATGCCGTCGTCGCCGGTCTTCCAGCCGGCATCGTCGAGGAGTCTCTTCGCCCCGTCCGGGTCGTAGGCGAGCAGATCGGAGAGGTCCTCGTACTCAGGGGTCGACTTCGCCAGCACCGAGGTGGCCGGAGCCTGGTGCTGCGAGATCACGCTCTGCAGCTGGTCGCGGTCGATGCCCTTGACGAGCGCCTGACGCACCGACCTGTCCTTGGCGATGTTCCCGGTGAGCTTGGGCACGAGGTTGTAGACGACGCCCGGGTTCGGGCGGGAGGCGATGCCCAGTCCCTGCGCCTCGAGGGTTTTCTCGTCCTGGGACTGGACGGAGAAGTCGACATCTACCTGTCCCGACAGCAGTGAACCGTTGCGCACCGAGGCCTCGGGGACGATGGAGAATTCGATGCCGTCGAGGTGGGCCGGCCCTTCGTGCTCGGCGATCGATGACGGCCAGTCGTAGTCGTCGAACCGGGCGAGCTCGATCGACTTGTTGTGTTCGAAGGACTTCACCTGGAACGGGCCGGTGCCGACGATGTCTCCGGTGCAGCGTTCCTCGGGGGACTTCGCGAGTGTGTCCGAGGAGTAGAAGCCCAGCGACATCGTCGACGTCGCCTGGAGGAACTGGGCGTTGGACTTGTCGAAGGTGAATGTCACGGTCTGCTTGTCGGGAGTCTCGATCGACTTCAGCCCGTCGAGGTAGGTCTGTCCCAGGGAAGCCTTCGCCCCGAGTTCCTGGATCGCTTCGAAGTTCTCCTTCACCGAGGCGGAGGTGAAGTCCGTGCCGTCCTGGAACTTCACCCCGTCACGGAGGTGGAAGGTGAAGGTCTTCGCATCTTCGGAGACATCCCAGCTCTCGGCGAGCCACGGCTTGATCTCCTGCGTCTCCGGATCCTGATCGGTGAGCGAGTCCGTGATCTGACGAGTGACATTGAGGGTGACGTTCGTGCCCTGCTGCTGTCCGTCGAGGCAGGTCGGATCGACGTCGTAGGCGATCTTCAGTGTCCCGCCGTCCTGAGGTGTGGCATTTTCGTCCTCGGCCTGTGCCGATCCGGAGCACCCGGCGAGGAGGAGGGAACCTGCTGCGAGCACGGCGAGAGCGAAGTGAGAGCGGCGCTGCGGCGAGCGGGTCGGAGCGGCGGGAGAGCTGATGGTGGTCATGGGTGTCCTGGGTGGTGTCAGTGGTGGATGTGAATCAGAGGTGGTTGCGAAGGTGTCGGCGCGAGTTGCGACGATCACGGGCCGACCGTTCGGCAGTGATTGCTCAACATATCGCCGGAAAGATCAAGCGCTTTCGGTTCGGCGCCCCAGAATCACGCGAGAACGCGGAGCGTCCGGCGAGGCGAGGCGAGCGAGACCCGACAGCCTCCGCCGCAGAAAAGCCCGGGCGCCCGGAGTCGGCGAGAAATCAGCCTTTGAAGAGGCGTAACATCGGCATGGTCATGCAACAGTCAAGAGCCTCGAACCGTGCGGACAGCGCCCAGGTCTGCGAATTCTTGAAAGCGATCATCATGCCCTCTGCTGAAGTGATGTCGTGGAATGTTGACGATTCACACCGTATCAGTAAACCCGATTGCTCAACAATAGTTTCTTACGGCGACCGTCATCATTCGTCACAGAACCTTCAGCCACCCTCTTCCCATACGCCGCCCTAGGGTGTAATACTTAGCCTCATGGTTAAGTATTCGGATGAGCTCGATGCGATGTTCTCAGCATTGGCCGACCCCACTCGCCGCAGCGTGATCGCGCGTCTCGGGCGGGGACCGGCCAGCGTCGGAGAGCTTGCCGAGCCGTTGTCGATCTCGCTGCCGTCGTTCATGAAACATGTGCGCAGCCTCGAATCGTGCGGCCTCATCCGGACCGAGAAGTCCGGGCGCGTGCGCACCTGTGTGCTCAACCAGGATCGGTTCCATCTGCTCTCGGGCTGGCTCGAAGAACAGCGGCGCATCTGGGAACGCGCCACCGACCGGCTCGAACAGTTCGTCACCACGGGTTCCGACGACTCCGACGGGCCCACCCCCACCAAGGAGGAATCATGACCGCTCAGCTCTCTCGCACACGAAATCAGAATCCAGACCTCGACCTCAGCATCCAGCGGATCATCAGCGCCCCGAAGCAGGCCATCTGGGACGCTTGGACCACGCCGGATCAGCTGGCCCAATGGTGGATTCCGGCGCCCCTGAGTCTGCGCGTGGATTCGCTCGAGCTCGCTCCGGGCGGTGCCTTCGTCACCCGGATGAGCGAGGACGGCACCGAATGGCATCCGCATGTCGATGCGGTGTTCCTCGTCATCGAGGAAGGCAGCCGCCTCGTGTTCACGAACGCCGTCAGCAGCTCCTGGCACCCGTCGCTGCCGGACCCGGTGGCGATGACCACCGAGATCATCCTCGGCGACCATCCCGACGGCACCGACTACCGCGCCATCGTGCGGCACGGCAGCCCGGAGCAGCGCGCCCGGCATGAGGAGCTCGGGTTCTTCGACGACTGGGGCACTGTCACCGACCAGCTGGCTGCCGCGGTGGAGTGAGCCCGGCCGACAGGATGAGCGAACCCATCAGCAGGCCGGCCGCCACGACCGTCCAGATCATCGGCGCGATTCCGACGAGGAGGGCGATCGCAATGCCCATCGTGGCCGCTCCGACAGCGACGACGGCACGCGCCCGCGAGCTGAATGCCTGGACCGGGAAACCCTGCGGAAGGACAGCACGGACAAGCGCTGAGAGGCTGCGACCGACTGCGGCCAGTCGCTGTTCGGCGGGGAACGGGATCCGCTCCGCCGCCATGGCGACCAGCGCGGAGAGTCCCATGACTGCAAGCAGCCACGGCAGACGCGTCGCCCACCACCATCCCGACTCGATCTCGGGAAGGATGAACTCGGCGACGGTGCCGGTCGGCAGGTCGAGCAGAATCCCCGTCGGGAAGCCGACGACTGTCTGCGCCAGCCATCCGAGAGCGCCGATGAGGACGACGACGACGCTCATATGCCACAGGTAGACCTGCATTCCGTAGGAATTGCCCCAGGCGATGACCCGCGCCCAGAACTGGGCGGTCAGAATTCGGGAGGAGGGGGCCGCCTCGGCGAGGGCTGCGGCGGCTTCTCTTGGAACCATCGTCGACTCTGCGGACGGCTGATCGACGTTGAGCGCCCGATTCAGCCGGGCGTGGCACAGCCGCAGCACGCAGAGCTGTGCGACGCCGAGCAGGACGAGGGCGCCGGTCGGCGGATTGAGGTTGACGAGCATATTCGGGCTGTACACCCCGGCAGCCACGAGTCCGCCGAGGAGACCCAGCGCGGCCACAAGCGCCGTCCACACCGCGGAACGGCTGATCGGGCGGTCAACGGCATCGGCGAAGAAGAACCCGAGCTGTTGGATCAGCGGCCAGACGACGACGAAGTTGAGATAGCCGAGGCCCGCAATCCCTGTCGTTCGGGCGAGAGCGTCGACGACGATGACGGCACCGGCGAGGACTGCCAGGGACCGCCTCGGCGCCCTTTCATGGAAATGGACCGCCACGGGCACCAGTGAGGACAGGCCGAGGTAGACGGCGAGGAACCACAGCGGTTGGCCGATGCGGCGGCTCGCCTCGACGATGAGATCCGAGGAAACGCCCATGTCAGCGGCCGCGGACAGTCCGAGTCCGGCGATGACGACGAGGGCTGCTGTGGGTACGGCGAGGCGGCGCAGTCGGGCGCGCAGATAGTCGGTCCAGATTCCGCCTCGAGCACGGGTGCGCCGCCATCCGGTGATGCCCGCGTATCCCCCGATGATGAAGAACAGGGGCATGACCTGGAAGAACCAGGACGCTGCGGCGAATCCGGCGGTCGTCGACAGCGCGACCGTCGGCGCCACTGTGCCGTCGGAACCGAGTACGGCCGCGCTCATCATCGAGTGGAGGATGACCACGACGACGAGGCAGCCGAACCGGATGAGGTCGATGGCCTGGTCACGGTGGGGTGTGGCGGCGGTGTGGGGTTCGCGAGTCCGAGGTTCGGCGGGCGGGGCGACCGTGCTCTCGGGGGTTCGACCGACCTCGGTGCCGGCGGGCGGGGCCGGGTCGTTGAGCATGAGTGTCATGGCAGTTCCTTGTCAGAGTCGTTCAGTGCCGATCACAGGGAATCGGGGCGATGACACCGAAGTTAGGAACCGCGTCTGCCTCGGCACATCACGCCGGAGAGCCCACCTCTCCCCCGCCGACCGATACTTCCGAGGGATACCTTCGACCGGTCACCTCATACTCGCCGCACCCGATCGTGTGAGAATGGCGATGAGCACGCACCACCACGCGGCCGCCTCGCTCGGCGACAGACGCCGAGCCCGGGCCGCCGATAATAGGAGAGAACCGTGACGATCGCATTCGCGAAGACCTCACTGCCCATCATCGGTGCACCCATGGCCGGTGGGACGACGACGCCCGAACTCACCGAGGCTGTCGCCCGGGCCGGCGGATTCCCCTTCGTCGCCGGCGGGTATCTCACCGCCGAGGCTCTCGCCCCTCTTATCACACGGATGCGCGAGACGACCTCGAACTTCGGCGTCAACCTCTTCGCTCCGAATCCCGTCCCTGTCGATCGCGAGGCTTTCGACGGGTTCGTCAGTGCGCTCGAACCGGCCGCTGCCGCTCGCGGGATCACGCTCGATCCCGAACCGGTCGAGGATGACGACAACTTCGACGACAAGCTCGACTGGCTCACCGAGCACCCCGTTCCTCTGGTCTCGCTGACCTTCAATCTGCCCACCGCCGAGGCGGTCGACCGCCTCCACGCCGTCGGCACTCAGGTCGTCGCCACGGTGACCTCGGTTGCTGAGGCCCGTGCGGCCGCCGAAGTCGGGGTCGACGGGCTCATCGTCCAAGGTCCGCACGCCGGCGGACATTCGGGTACGGCCGATCCGACGCGGACCATCGAGGACCGCGCGACCGTCGATCTCGTCCGTGACATCCTCGCCGAGGTGGACCTGCCCGTGGCAGCCGGCGGCGGAGTCGACGGTGAGGCCATGGTGGGAGAGCTCCTCGGTGCGGGGGCGAGCTCAGTCGTCGTCGGCACCCTGCTTCTGCGCTCCGACGAGGCAGGAACGGCACCCACTCATCGGGCTGCACTGGCCGACGACGAGTTCACGGACACCCAGCTGACCAGGGCGTTCACCGGGCGCCCCGCGCGTGCGCTGGTCAATGACTTCGTGCGGACGTTCGACCCGATCGCCGTCGACGCCTATCCGGCCGTGCACCATCTGACGAAGGAGTTCCGCGCCGCGGCGAAGAAGGCCGATGACCCGCACGGCCTGCACCTGTGGGCCGGAACCGGATACCGCAGCGCCCAGGACGGATCCGCAGAGACCATAGTCAAGGACCTCGGAGCCGGCTTCGCCCGCGAGTAGTCAGCGAGCCGGCGTCCCCCGCAGACGCCCCTCTCCGAACCGCGCCGCTCAGTTCCCGGCGACGACCAACCCGGACTCGTAGGCGGCGACGACGATCTGGGTGCGGTCGCGCAACCCGAGCTTCGACAGGATCCTCGAGACGTGGGTCTTCACGGTCTGTTCGGCGAGGTACAGCTGTTCGGCCACCTCGGCGTTGGCGTGCCCCTTCGCCACCAGGGTCATCACGTCGATCTCCCGGTCGGTGAGCTGACCGAGCACCGCGGTGTCCTTGGCCACGGTGGGCCCGGCGACGTATTCGGCGATGAGGCGGCGGGTCACCGAGGGCGCGAGCAGCGATTCCCCGCCGGCGACGACCCGGACCGCGGTGATCATGTCTTCGGCGGTGGCGTCCTTGAGGAGGAATCCGCTGGCACCGGCCCGAAGTGCGGAGAACACGTATTCGTCGGCGTCGAACGTGGTGAGCATGATGACTCGCGGGTGGTCGCCGGGCATGTTGAAGATCGCTCGGGTGGCGTCGAGTCCGTTGAGTGTCGGCATCCGAATGTCCATGAGGATGACATCGGGGCTCGTGCGGCGAACGAGGTCGACGACAGCGGATCCGTCATCGGCGCTGCCGACGACCTGCATGTCCGACTGCGCGTCGAGCAGTGCCCCGAACCCCTGCCGCACCATCGCCTGGTCGTCGACGATGGCGACCCTGATCGTCGTCTCCGACGGAGGCGGCACACTCGCCGAGGCGGCTCCCCCGTCTCCGTTCCCCGCGTCCTCAAATCCCGGCATGGTCCAAACCTACCGGACAGCGGGGTCGCAGAACCCTCGCAATCCCCGAGAATCCGCCGCTCGGGCCCGGTTTCGCGCAGATCTCATCCTCATGGGTGATACGTGCGGCACTCATTTCACTCCTGCGTATGATGTGCCGGCGCATACCGGCTCCCTAACGTTCGAGTCATGATCATCACCGCCGTCATCCTCGCCACCGCAGCAGCGTTCTGCCTGGCCTTGGGCACCCACTTCCAACAGCATGCCGTGGCCACGATGGCTCCGGGCCTGCGCCGTCGCGCCACCTGGGCCACCGGGCTCGGCCTCATGGGGCTGGTCACGGTGCTCAACGTCATCGCGCTCGGACTCGGCCCGGTCGCCATCGTCCAGCCCATCGGCGCGGTTTCTCTCGTCTTCGCCGTCCTCATCGGTCGGCGGTACTTCGGGCTCCTCCTCGGTGCTCCGCTGCTCATCAGCATCGCGGTCACGCTCTTCGGAATCTTCTCCTTCGTGGCCACCTCGGCGAGGTTCGCCCACGACATCTCCGTGAACGCACAGTCGGTGACCTGGCTGCTCGCCGTGCTCATCGCCCTCACCGTCTTCGCGGGGCTGTTCTCGTTCAGCTCCGCCGGCCACATCCCCCGGGTCGTCATGACCGGGATCGTCTTCGGCACGGTCGCCGCGGCCACGCACGTCCTCGCCCGATCCGTCGTCATGTCGGGGCTGCCCGGACTCGATACGTTCGGTCTGCGCTGGTGGGCGCTGTTGGGCGCGGTCGGCCTGGCCTCGGCGGCGGGATTCTGGCTCGTCCAGACCGCTTACGCCTGCGGCCCCGCCGAGACCGTGCTGGCCGGCCTCACGGTCATCGATCCGATCGTCGCCGTCATCATCGGTGCCGCATTCTTCGGCGAGTACACGGGCCTGACTCCGCCGGCCACCCTCGGTCTGCTCGTCTCCGCAGCCATCGGCATCGGCGGAGTGTGGATGCTCTCGCGCTTCCACCCGAAGGTCCTCGAATCCCGCAAGACCGCTCGCACTGAGACTGCAGTCGGCACCGCGCACTCGACCTCGCAAACAGCACAGGAAGGAATCACGCTGTGAACCACTCCCCCGATCTCACCTCCCCCGCACCCGCCGACACGTACGCTGGAGATGTGCCCCGCCCAGCAGAGCCTCCGCAGATCGGTCAGAACGCCGCGACGGCCGCAGATTCTCAGGCCGCGGCCGCGCCGCGTTCGCGGTGGGCCCGGCTGTGGCACAATCTCGGCCGTGATGCCGGCCTCGTCGCCCCGAGCCTGCTCATCTCCCTCATCGCGTTCCCGGTGCTCATCGCCCTGTTCTCCGTCTCGATCGCCACTGTCATCGTCTGGGTCGGCGTGCTCCTCCTGCCGCTGACACTCACAGTCGCCCGCGCGTTCGGCAACCTCTCCCGGGCCCGTGCCCGTGCGTGGGGTGCCGCCATCACCGAGGCGGCTCCCCGTCCCCGTGGACGCGGACTCCGCTGGTGGTTGGCTCCGCTCTCCGATGCGCGTGCGTGGTTGGATCTGCTCTACGAAGCCGTGTTCGCACTGCCGATCCGACTCTTCACGTTCTCCGTCTCCCTTGCCTGGTTCGCAGGCGGTCTTGGCGGGATCACGCACTTCTTCTGGGGCGCGTTCGTCCCGGACGGAGGCGGAAACACCGTCGACTGGGTCGTCGCCTGGGTGACGAACTCCCCGGTCACCGACCTCGGATTCGCCGCCGAGGCGACCTTCCAGTTCATCGTCGGGATCATCCTGCTGCTGACGTTCCCCTTCATCCTCCACGCCATGGCACTGCTCGAGATCGTTTCGATCCGCGCTGCCCTGTCGACTGATGGGGAAGCTGCGATGCAGTCGGCGCAGTCGGCGCACCCGACTCATCCGGCGCAGTCGTCTGCACTGTCGACCATCGCTGGGAGTCAGGGGTGGTTCTGGCTCATCGCAGCGTTCGTCGGGGGCGTGCTCGTCGCGGTCGCGTGGCCGGTGACCACCGTCCTCTACGGTGTCCCGACGGTCTTTGCGATGCTGCTCGCCTTCGCCCTCAGCGCCGCGCTCCTGCTGGCAGTGCGATGGCCCATCCCGGCGATCGGCCTCGGCCTCGTCGCTCAGCTGGCAGGCATTCTGCTCACTGCGGAGGTCTCGGGAGCGGTACGACCGTTCACGGTCACCTCGCTGCTGGCTCTCGTGTTCCTCCACCTCATCATCGGTCTGCGGCACCGCTGGATCCACCTCGTCGCACTGTGGTCGGGCAGTGCGCTCATCGGCGTGCTCGCTCTGGTCCTGCCTCATGCCGGCGAGCTGCCCGGGGCACAGTCGAACGTCATCACCACCGCGGCCGTCGCCGCTGGTGCCGGAGTCATCGGCGTCATCGGCAACCTCCTCATCAAAGGTCGCAGACAGCTCGAATCCGAACGCGAACTCAGTGCCGCGGAGCTGGCGAAACGGCAAGAGCTGGAAGAGCGCAACCGCATCGCTCAGGAACTCCATGATGTCGTTGCGCACAGCATGTCGGTCATCAGCGTGCAGGCGACGACGGCGAAGTACCGGCTGCCCGGACTCGATGAGCGCAGCCTCGGCGAGTTCGATTCGATGGCCTCATCGGCCAGGCAGGCGCTGACGGAGATGCGGGGATTGCTCGCGATCCTCCGCGGTGGCCGGGATGCCGACCTGGCTCCTCAGCCGACCGTCGACGACATTCCCGCTCTCGTCGATGTCACGCGCGGCTCCGGTGCGGTCGTCAATCTCGACTTCCCCACCGAACCCATGTCGCTGCCGCCGACGACGAGCCTCACGGCCTTCCGCGTGGTGCAGGAGAGTCTGTCGAATGCGCTGCGGCATGCCGCCGGCGCCCCCGTGGCGGTCACCGTCACGGCCATCGGCTCCCGGCTCGAGATCTCCGTGCTCAACGGGGAACCCGACGGCGGGGCGGATGCGGCTGGGCACAGCCACCTCGGCGGAGGTTTCGGCATCAAGGGGATGCGTGAACGCGTCGAAGCCTTGGGCGGAAGCCTGCGGGTGGGGCCGACCGAGCACCGTGGTTTCGAGGTCAGGGCGTCGCTGCCGATGGAGTGAGTGCCTGCGGATCGATGACATAATCGATCAGGGATCCCTGCTGTCTGAAATCCCCTCCGAAAGGTGCAGAAACAGTGACTCACTCATCCCCATCGACGCCATCTGCCCCCTCGACGCCGGCACCGGAACCCGCGGCGCGAGAGCAGTCCCGGTTCGTCCGGGACCTGCGGCGCACGATCGCCGTCATCATCGTCGTGGCCTTCAGCGTGGCGGCGATCGGCGGGATCATCGTCATGCTCGGCGATATCGAGTCCGAACCGACGTTCCAGGTCATCGCCACGACGGCGGTGACCGGCGCCTGCAGCGTCGCCGCCTTCTGCGGGGCGACGCTCATCGGTCGGCGAGCCCAATGGTTCGGCAGCGCCACAATCCTGCTGGCGTTCATCACCCTGCTGGTGAGCATTCTGTTCATCTGGGGCGATCCGTACGTGTGGGACGACCCCGTCCCCGGCTCCACCGGCCTGACCATCGGCGACATCCTCTACCAGGTGCTCGCGTCGATCGTGCTCGTCACCGCCGTCGCTTCGGTCAGTTCGCTCATTCTGCTGCTGGTGCCCCGGTCCCGGGTGGTGCGGATCGGGTTGCCGATCACGCTCTGCCTCCTCGCGCTCGGCACGAGCCTGGTTCTCGTCACGATTTGGGTGGAATCAGCGTGGGAACTCGAGTGGCTGACCCGCCTCAACGGCATCGTATGGATCCTCGCCGCGCTCGGAGTCGTCATCGTGCCGCTGACCTCGCTGCTGCTCAGGGCCGGGTCGAAGCCTGCGGGCGCCGACCGAGCCGGCGAGACGTCAGCCCGGTCGACTCAACCGTCGTCGTCCCAGCCGGCGTCCCAACCGGCGCCGGCCCTGTCGCCTTCGACGCTCGATCGCATCAACGCCGCCGCGCGGGCCGAGGGCATCACGGTCGACGAGCTCGTCGATCGTCTTCTGGCCGCCGACTCGACACCGCCGGACGACTCCGCATCCGGGCCGCAGTCCGAACATCCACGACACTGAGCCGGTCAGCGGTCGTTCGCGCGTGAGTCCTCGAACTCCTTGGGCACACGGGTGTCGATGAACCCTGCGACAAAAGCGCCGATGATGAGCAGGACGATGAGTGCGATGATGCCGCCGATTTCCCTGAACACGGGATTCGTGAAATCGAACAGCCCAGGCCAGATCGCAAAGACCGCCACACAGCACACTCCGATGAAACCGAAGACGTTGAGCGTCGTACCGCCGCGGGAACGATGACGTGGTCCGGTGTATTCGGAGGCCTTCTGTTTCGGCGTGCCGAACTCGGCCTCGGGTGTCGTGCCTGCCTTCCGCGTC
Source organism: Brevibacterium sp. MGP-B1 (assembly GCF_057766545.1). NCBI lineage: Bacteria > Bacillati > Actinomycetota > Actinomycetes > Micrococcales > Brevibacteriaceae > Brevibacterium > Brevibacterium sp. MGP-B1. The sequence goes on from NZ_CM173407.1 coordinate 3,023,956, forward strand.
GTTTCCTTGACCTCGTGGAGGACGGTGAGGACCTGGCCTTCTTCACACCCGCGCTTGCGCAGGTTCTGGGCGAGCTCGCTGTAGTAGCTCATCACCGACTCGATTCCATTGCAGTGTCGGCATTCGCATCCCCGGCCGCACCTGCGTCCGAATTTTCGGAACGATCCCCGCGGGGACGCAGCGGTTCACGGTCGGTCGGGCCGCCTCGGCGAAAGGACGATCCACCTCGGCGGCGATGATCGAGAACGACGATGATGCCGAAGACGATCGGAGCCGCGATCGACATGACGACCTCGACTGTGGGGGCGCTCGTCGCATTGAGGTCGGCACCGGCGAGCACACCCAGACCGAACGCAAAGACGTTGTTGACGATGTGGAAGGCGATTCCGGCCTCGAGACCGCCGGTGATGATCGTCAGGATGCCGACGATGACGGCGAAGATGCCGACGTCGATGAGTCCCGGCAGGTCGTAGACGTGACCGACGACGAAGAACGGCGCGGGGATGAGCACCGCCCATGCGGGATGACGCAGCCACGAGCCGATGATGTTCATGGCCAAGCCGCGGAAGACGACCTCCTCGGCCGTCGCCTGGAACGGAACGAGGAAGATGATTGCGACGAGCATGGCGAGCACTTGGCCGTTCCACACGATTCCCGAGGTCAGGTTACCCATCGCCCCGTCGGAGAAGGTGACCATGACGATCGCGCAGACCACCCACACGGCCGCCCCGACCAGCAGATACCGGCCGAGCTGCCCCCATCGCATGCCGCCGCGGAGCGAGATCATCGAGGAGAACGAGCGCCGGTAGATGCATAGGGTCGCGAGCTCGGCGGCCGGCCACATGAGGATGACGCTGACGAGTCCGAAGAGGACGCCCGTGGTCGTGTTCATGTCGATGAGGCGTTCCGACCACGTGTTGACGTCACCGTCGGCGCCGAGGGCGATCAGCGCCCAGACGAAGAAGCCGACGAACAGGACGACGATTGCAATGAGGTAGAACACCGCGGTCAGGAGCGCCACGAGGATCGGCTTGAACCACCGATTGTCCGGCAGTGCGGCGAACTGACGATGATAGTGCAGAGTGTGGGGTCGGTTTCTCATGTCTCCACCCTTTCGAAACCGGCGGCCGCCCACCATCGGTCAAGGGCATGATTCATGTCATCCGATCGAATGAATGCGCACGTCAGGGCGCATCCGGCCGGGCTGCCGCGCCCTCGCGTCCGCTCCGAATTCATCCTTTCGGGCGACAGACCATCCGCCGTCTCACCGGTAGGCTCGAAGGGTGACACCTCGCCCCGCCCGCCGCCCGCTCGCGCATGCCCTCCTCTGGACCGGCATCTCCGCGGTCGTCGGCGTGCTCATCCTCTTCATCGTCATCGGACAGCAATGGCCGAATCCTGATTCCACCGGTGCTGAGGCCGATGCGCTCAGTGCCGAAATCTTCGTACACATCGTCTTCGGGCTCGTATCCTTCGTCTGTCTGCCAATCGTGCTCGTCTTCGACGGACGCCGGATTCCGCGCAAACAACTGCGGCCGAAGGTCCTTGCCTCAGAAAAGCTGCGCGAATTCCTCACAGTCACCGGGCACGGCGGTGATGAGTTCCTCGCCGCCGACGGGTCCGTCGAATCGCTTCAGCGGCGTCCGGGAGGCTGGATTCCCGTCACAGTCGGGATCATCGGCATACTCCTCGGCACTGTCAGCATCCTCGGCGCCTTCGCCGCTTCGTTCATGCTCATCTCACTGTCGGCCCGACGCAGCTGGGCCCTCGACTTCGTCGCACTCGCCGCCACACTGGCAGCCTTCTCAGCGACCTATGTGCTCACTCCACAGGCGGCGGGAGCCTTCGATCTTCCCGTGTTCGTCTTCGGCGGCACGATGTACGCCATCATCGTCATCGTCGGTGTCATCCGCGGCGCCCGCGAACAGGGCTTCATCGATTCCGCCGCACAGACCCTGCTGCGCGAACGTTCCCGGCAGGACCGCGCCATCGCCGAGGTGCGACGCGGCATCGCCCGCGATATGCACGATTCCCTGTCCCACCATCTCTCCGTCATCGCCATGTATTCCGGTGCCCTGTCAGTGCGGCAGGACCTCGACCCCGACGAGGTCCGCGAAAGTGCTCGTCTCATCGCCGATGCCGCCCGCCGCTCCGGCGTCGAACTCCGTGAGGTGCTCACGATGCTGCGCAGTGATGACCAGGGCACGGTCATCGACCCCGACATCGACCGCCTCGTCGCGGCCAGGGGCGACACCGCCGAACTGCGATACCTCGAACCGGTGACAGCCGAGTCGCTCCACCGGTGTGGGGCGCTCGAGCAGACGACGATCTACCGCTTCGTCCAGGAGGCGATCACGAACGCGGTGAAGCACGCCCCAGGCCAGACGGTGACGATCAAGGTCGGCTTCGATGAGGCCGACGGTCACCTCGTGCTCGTCGCCAGCAATCCGCACACAGGTCTGGCCCCGGCCTTCCGCGCCGGAGCGCAGCAGCTCGTCTCCGGATCCGGGTTGGGACTGCTCGGTCTGCGGGAGAGAATGGAGGCCATGGGCGGCGATCTCACCGTAACGACCACTCCGGAGTTCACCCTCCGAGCCCGCATCCCCGTCGACGCCGACATCTTCACAGACGGCGACGCCCTGGGTATGACCGAAACGACCGACCCCCGCGACGAGCAGGAGACATAGCCATGAGCATTCGGGTACTCATCGCCGACGACGAATCGCTCATGCGCTCGGGTCTCAAGCTCCTCCTCGGCGCGGCGACCGATATCGAGGTCATCGCCGAGGCGGTCGACGGAGTCGAAGCCATCGACCTCGCCCGTCGGCTGAGCCCCGACCTCGTGCTCATGGACATCCGGATGCCCGGTCTCGACGGTCTCGAGGCCGCGCAGACGCTGCTGTCCGATCCCGAACATCCGCAGGTGCTCATGCTCACCGCCTTCGGCACCGACGATTTCATCCACCGCGCCCTGCAGTCCGGGGCTGCCGGTTACATCCTCAAGGACACCCCACCGGAAGAGCTCATCAACGCCGTTCGCGCGGCAGCCGACGGCACCCGCACCCTGTCGGCGACCGCCCTGGCCACGTTGATGTCGTCCCGTCCGGCCGCCTCGGCGCAGGGTCAGGATCCGCTGGCAAATCTGTCGACCAGGGAACGGGAGATCGCCGAGGCGGTCGCTCAGGGTTTGACGAACGCGCAGGTGGCGCGCTCGCTCTTCGTCTCGACGGCGACGGTGAAGACTCACCTGGCGCGCATCTTCGACAAGCTCGAGGTGACCTCGCGAGTGCAGCTGGCGCTGCTCGTCAACGCCCGCCGCTGAACCTCCCTCATCGATCATTTCGGAGCCATGCGAATGGCGCCGTCGAGGCGGATCGTCTCACCGTTGAGCATCGGGTTGGCGACGATCGATTCGACGAGCTGCGCGTACTCGGCGGGCTTGCCCAGCCGCGCCGGGTGCGGCACGGACTTGCCGAGGGATTCCTGCGCCTCGGCGGGCAGTCCGGCCATCATCGGGGTCTCGAAGATTCCGGGGGCGATGGTGACGACGCGGATGAGGGAGGCGGCGAGTTCGCGGGCCATCGGCAGGGTCACCGCGGCCACGGCTCCCTTGGAGGCCGAGTAGGCGATCTGGCCGATCTGCCCGTCGAAGGCCGCGACGGAGGCGGTGTTGACGATGACTCCGCGGTCTTCGCCGTCCGGCTCCTGCTGCTGCATGGCCGCAACGGCGAGGCGGCAGACGTTGACGGTGCCGACGATGTTGATGTTCAGCACCTTCTGGAATGCCTCGAGCGGCAGCGGTCCCTTGCGGGAGACGAGCTTTCCGGGGGTCGCGACGCCCGCGCAGTTGACGACGACGCGCAGAGCGCCGAGCCCGGTCGCGGTGTCGACGGCGGCCTGAACCTGCTCTTCGTTCGTCACGTCAGCGGTGACGAAGTGGGCGGAGTCACCGAGTTCGGCGGCGACCTGTTGCCCCACCTCGGCGTTGAGGTCGACCATGACGACCTGGGCGCCGGCGGCCAAGAGGCGTTCGGTGGTGGCGCGGCCGAGTCCGGAGGCTCCGCCGGTGACGAGGGCGACGGTGTTCGTGAGATCCATGAGTGTCCTTTGCATCGCTGAGCGAACAGTTGATCACTGCGACTCTAACGCAGATGTGGGGACAGTCACTGTGCACGGTCGGGTGGGGCCGCCTCGGTGAGGGATCACCCTGACGGCGGCGCCGGTCGCAACCGGAACGGTGTCAATCGACACGGGGACGACAAAGCCCGCCGGTCGGGTGACCGGCGGGCCTGTCTCAGCTCAGCTGCGAGGGCGGACTCAGGCAGCCTGCTCCTCGGCACCGGCTTCGCGCACGGACTTCAGGGCCTCGCCCCAGGCGACGATGTCGTCGACCATGGAGGCGAACGGGGCGGCCGAGACCTCGGTCGGGGCGAACGTGCCGTCGGCGACGTCGGTGAAGATCGAGAACGATGCCTGGTCGCGGACGACGGCGAGCTTGTAGTTCGCGAGGATGTGGCGCAGGTGCTCAGCGGCGCGCACTCCCTTGTCGGCGCCGTAGTTCACGATGCCGGCGACCTTGTGGTTGAACTCGGTGGCGACGAAGTCGAGGGCGTTCTTCAGCGAACCCGAGATCGAGTGGTTGTACTCCGGAGTGACGAAGATGAAGGCGTCGAACTCTTCGAGCTTCGCGCCCCAAGCCTTCGTGTGGTCGTTGGCGTACATCTTCGCACCGGCGGGGATCACCTCGTCGAGGAGGGGCAGGTCGAAGCTGCCGAAGTCGACGACCTCGGCGCGGACGTCATCATTGGAAGCCAGCTGCTGCTCGACCCAGTTCACGATCTGCGGGTTGAGCGCCTGCGGGCGGGAAGTTCCGGGAATGATGGCAATGTTGAGCATATGCGTCCTCAAATCGTTGAGCGGTGTCCACCGGCCGGGCGGCCATGGCGGTCGAGTTCACTGGTGGAGCCTGCGACCTCGGCGAACCGGATCGGCTGCAACTCCACACTGCCCAACATTGTTGAACACTCAATCATTCCCGGATAGAGAGTGACGCTGGTCACCGGTTGAGACTGAGTCAGGTCACTGACCAGGCACTGCTCGATCACTGTTCCGGTGACGGGGCCATACGAAGTCCGCGACCGGTCGCAACGGACGCCGAACACGGTGATACCGTAATTCCGCGCGAAATCAGGCCCGCAGAGACCGCCTGTCGTGTATGGTCGTTGGGCAAGTGAAAGACTGTTCGTTAAAAAGTCGGCTTCAACGGAAAACAAGGCAAGGAGTCCGGTCATCGTGCGCTCAACCAACGGCCGCAACAATATTCTCCGCTCGGCCCGGGACACCTTCGCGGACAAAGGATTCGACGGCGCGTCCATCCGCGATATCGCACAGACAGCAGGTCTGAGCCTCTCAGCGCTCTACTACTACTTCCCGTCCAAGCAGGAAGCTCTCTACGAGCTCGTCCACACAGCCTATACCTGGTACGTCGAGCACTGCCGAGCGGTCATCGCCGACGTCGATGACGATGTCGTCGATCAGTTGGCCGTGGCGGTGCGCTACCTCGCCCGCTATCGCATGGAGAACGTCTCGGTCTCCACCGTGCTGCTGCGCGACACCGAGCGGCTCACCGGCGACAACGCCATCCGCGTCAAAGAACTCCAGCGAGAGGCCCGCGAGATCATGGGCGATATCGTCCAGGCCGGCATCGATTCAGGGAAGTTCCACGTCAGCAGTGCGGCTCTGGCCACTCGCGCCATCCACTCGATCTGCAACTCGCTCTCGCTGTGGTACCGGCCGACGGGTGACCTGACGCCTGACATGATCGAGCGCGACTTCACTCAGTACTCGATGCGCATCCTCGGCATCGACCCCGACGAGGCCGAACTCGACCGCCTGCTGGCCCTGCCTGTCAACCAGGCCGGAATGCTCGACTTCATCGCCGACACCAACTGACCCCCTTACTACCTGACGGCGGCCCAGCAACCTCGCGCGAGGTTGCTGGGCCGCCGTCAGGATCCTTCTATGTCTGTCAAGCGGCCTGGCCGATCGGTTTCGTGGCCTCGAGAATCCGATAAACAGAACGAGCCACGTGACGCTTCATGCACCGGATCGTCTCCTTCTTCGTCTTCCCCTCACCAAGCCGTTTAGCCATGTATGCCTGGGACTTCTCCTGGTGAGAAAGCCGCGTGATGGCCACCATGTACAACGCAGAATTCAACCGCCGATCGCCACTGCGGTTAAGCCTAAACCTCACCACGTTCCCCGACGACGCCGGTATCGGGCAGACCCCCGCCAACTTCGCGAACGCTGCCTCGGAACGCACCCGCCCATGATGCGACCAGGCCAGGTAGAACACAGCCGCGGTGATCGGCCCGATCCCCGGCTCAGCCAGCAACACCGCAGCTGGACTGTCCTTGACCATCGCCCCGATCCGGGTGGCGTAGTCCTTGATGTCCGCCTCGAGTTCGATGACGCGTTTGGCTAACCGGATGGCTTCCCGACGAGCCTCGGTCAGTTCCACAGCCTCGTTCCTGAGCCGCCACTTCGCCACCGTCTGGATCTTCACGACCGACAGTTTCCGACGCGCATCCATACCGAGGTCATGAGTCCGCAACAGCGCGGTGAGTGCGTTGATGGTGCGTGTCTTCTCCTGGGTCATGGACTCCCGCGCTTTGACCAGGATCCGCAGTCCCTGGCGCGGCCCATCAGCCTGCCGGGGAAACCGCAGCCGTGACTCGTCCAAAGGCAGGACCGTGCCAGCGATCCGTCGGGCATCGATCTGGTCGTCTTTGCCCGTGGCGTGCCGGTCGCGAGCATTCATGCTGGCGGCCTCGGCGACCGTATAGCCTGCGTCGGCGACATGGTCGGCCAGGATCGCCCCGTAAGTGCCGATGCCCTCGATGACCCACAGGGTATCGAGGTCGCCGCGAGTACGGCGGCCAGCCCACGCCAGGGCCCGTTTCAGGCCAGCTTTCGTGGTCGGGAATGCGGCCGTGTCGACGTGCTCGCCAGTGTTGGTCAGCACGCTGTAGACGTGGTTCTTCGCGTGGGTGTCGACGCCAACGACAAACGCGTATAAATGCGAGATGATAGTCATGACGGTTCGTGACTCTCCTGTGTCAGAGCGGATGAGGTCCGACCGTCAAAGCGGTCGGCTCCGGTCCGGGAGATAGTCACGTCGAAACACTACTGTGATGAGTCACGTTCGGTCAGGAACGGACAACCTTCTGATCAAGTTATCGATGTGGGCCGAGCCGGTGCCGACCGCCCACCAATCATCAGACAGATCCCGACGAGGACATCGTTCGAGTCAGTAGCAATAAGAGTCATGATGATCGATGGGACGGTCAGTTCCTACTCTGCCAGCCAGTCCCAGACCAGCCACCATCAATACTCACAGTAGCAATTAGGGGCGGAGGGTTCTTGCCAGCTCGCGGCGCTTCGCCTGCTCCTTCGGGTCCGGGACCGGCAACGAGGCGATGAGGCGCTTCGTGTAGTCCTCCTGCGGCGCACCGAGCACCTGCTCACCCGTGCCCTCTTCGAGCAGCTCGCCGTGGAAGAGCACCCCGATACGGTCGGAGAGCATATCGACGACGGCGAGATCGTGACTGATGAACAGGGCCGCGAAGTCGAAGCGGTTCTGCAGCTCGACGAAGAGCTCGAGCACCTTCGCCTGCACGGACACATCGAGCGCCGAGGTCGGCTCATCGGCGATGAGCAGCTCCGGATCGAGCGCCAGTCCTCGCGCCAGGGAGGCCCTCTGCCGCTGACCGCCGGAGAGTTCGTGCGGATACCGCGCCGCATAAGCCTTCGGCAGCTGCACGGAATCGAGGAGTTCGAGCACTCGCTGCGACCGGTCGTTCGCACTCATCTCCCGACGGTGGATCGCGAACGGTTCGGCGATGCACTCCCCGATCGACAGATGCGGATTGAACGAGGCCGCCGGGTCCTGGAACACGAACCCGATCCGTCGCCGGATCTTCGAGAACTCACGCTCCTTGAACCCGACCATCTCGTGCCCGAGAACGGAGAGGCTGCCGCCGCTGGCCCTGGTCAGGCCCGCGATCGCACGCCCGATCGTCGTCTTACCCGACCCCGACTCGCCGACGAGCCCGTAGACCTCGCCGGCCTTGATGTCGAAGCTGACTTTCTTCACCGCGTGGAAGTCCGACTTGCCGATCCCGCCCGGATAGACGATGTCGAGCTCGCGCGCGGTCACGATCGATTCGCGTGCGTCCCCGTTCTTCGCCGAGGCGACTCCCTCCTTCGCCGAGGCAGCCCCGTCCGAGGTCTCCCCTGCCGATGCGACCCCGTCCGAGGTCTCCCCCGTCAAGTCAGTGCGCGCTGAGGCGGCGGCCGCCTTGCGGCTGCCGGCCACGGTCGACCCGATCCGCGGCACCGCGGCGAGGAGTTCGCGCGTGTACTGCTCCTGCGGATCGTTGAAGAGCTGCTCGACGGTCGAGACTTCGACGAGGTCGCCGCGCAGCATCACGGCCACTCGATCGGCGAGGTCGGCGACGACGCCCATATTGTGGGTGATGAGAACGATGGCCGTGCCCGTCTCGTCACGCAGCTCGCGCAGCAGGTCGAGGATCTCCGCCTGCACGGTGACGTCGAGTGCGGTGGTCGGCTCGTCGGCGACGATGAGCTTCGCCCCGAGAGCGAGGGCCATGGCGATGACGATGCGCTGCTTCTGCCCGCCCGAGAACTGGTGCGGGTAGTAGTCGAAACGGCTTTCGGCATCGGGGATCCCGACTTGCCGCATGGCCTTGACGACGCGCGCCTTGAGGTCGGCCTTGCTCGCCTTCCTATCGTGCGCGCGCAGACCTTCGGCGATCTGCCACCCGACCGTGAAGACGGGGTTGAGCGCCGTCGACGGCTCCTGGAAGACCATCGCCACATCCCGGCCGCGCATGGCACGCAGCTCATCGGCGGAGACGCTGAGCACGTTCGCACCTGAGATGACGATGGCCCCGGTTCGCTGCGCCGTCTCGGGCAGCAGACCGAGGATGGACCGGGCTGTCACGGTCTTGCCGGACCCCGACTCCCCCACGATCGCCAGCACCTCACCGGGCGAGACGCTCAGCGACACGTCCTTGACGGCGTGGACGTCCCCGCCATCGGTGGAGAAGGTGACGTCGAGGCTGTCGACATCGAGGATGCTGCCCGTCGCCGAGGCGGTCCGCTCGTGTTTCTGCTTGCTCATGCCGTGACCTCCGCGGGCTTGACGTTCTTGACCTTGGCTTTGCGCCGCACGCGCAGACGCGGGTCGTTGAGGTCGTTCATCGACTCACCGACCAGGGTGATTCCCAGCACCGTGAGCACGATGGCCAGGCCCGGGAACACCGCCGTCCACCACACGCCGGAGGTGACGTCCGGCAGTGCCTTGTTGAGGTCGTATCCCCATTCCGACGCCGAGGTGGGTTCGATTCCGAAGCCCAGGAACCCGAGTCCGGCCAAGGTCAGGATCGCCTCGGAGGAGTTGAGTGTGAAGATCAGCGGCAGGGTCCGCGTGGCATTGCGGAAGATGTGCTTGGAGATGATCCGCGTCTTCGAGGCGCCGAGGACGATCGCCGATTCGACGAACGGTTCGGCCTTCAGCCGCAGGGTCTCGGCACGGACGACGCGGAAGTACTGCGGGATGAAGACGACCGTGATCGAGAACGCGGCCGCGGCGATGCCGCCCCATGCGCTCGACTGACCGCCGGAGATCGCGATCGACATGACCAGCGCCAGCAGCAGGGTCGGGAAGGCGTAGACGGCATCGGCGATGACGACGAGGATGCGGTCGAGCCAGCCGCCGATGTAGCCGGAGACGAGACCGAGGATGACACCGGCGAAGATCGACATGACCACGGCCACGACGATGACGGCCACTGCGGTCTGGGCGCCCCAGACGACACGGGAGAAGACATCGTAGCCGCCGACGGTCGTGCCCCAGATGTGGGTGCCGCCGGGTGGCAGCTTCGACCCGAAGTTCCCCTCGGACGTGCCCAGCTGGTTGAAGCCGTACGGGGCGATGAGCGGTGCGAAGATCGCGCAGATGAGCACGATCCCGCACAGCACCAGTCCGGTGATGAGCATTCCGCGCTGCAGCCCCACGGACTGGCGCAGATGCGAGATGATCGGCAGCCGAGAGAACCAGGATCTCTTGGCCCGGTCGTCGAACGCCACTGCCGGCACTCCGGAGCCGGGAGCTTCCTCGGCGAAGGTCTGGGCCTCGTCAGCCGGGCCCTGGTTCTGCGGGTAGTCTGGAGTGGACATCAGTACCTCACTCTCGGGTCGATGAACGCGGCGATGACGTCGACGAGGAAGTTCGTGACCGCGACGATGACGGCGAGGAACACGACGATTCCCTGCACTGCCACGAAGTCACGGGCGGTCAGGTACTCGGCGAGTTTGAAGCCGAGCCCCTTCCACTCGAACGTCGTCTCGGTGAGTACGGCGCCGGCGAGCATGAGCGCGATCTGCATACCCATGACCGTGATGATCGGGATCAGCGCAGGACGGTACGCGTGCTTGGTGACCAGGCGGTATTCGGAGATTCCGCGGGATCGGCCGGAGTCGACGTACTGCTGCTCGAGCGTGCCGATGAGGTTCGTGCGCACGAGCCGGAGGAACACTCCGGCGGTGAGCACGCCGAGCGCGATCGCCGGCAGCACCGCATGGGCGAGCACATCGCCGAGGACCGAGAAGTTGCCGATGCGCAGTGCGTCGATGAGGTAGAACCTCGTCGGGCCGACGACACCGGACATGATGTATTCGGTCTCTGTGGTGCCGCGGCCGGCGACGGGCAGGATCGGCAGGAAGACACCGAAGACGAGCTTGAGGATCATGCCCGCGAAGAACACCGGCGTCGCATAACCGAGGATCGCGAGCACACGCAGTGCCGCGTCCGGGGCCTTGTCGCGGTGGTAGGCGGCGAGCATGCCCAGCGGGATGCCGAGGATGAACGCGACGATGAGCGCGTAGAAGACCAGTTCGACGGTCGCTGCTCCGTAGTTGAGCAGGATCGACGAGACCGGCTGCCCGTCGGAGACCGCGGTGCCGAAGTCGCCCTTGAGCAGATTGCCCAGGTATTCGAAGTACTGGACGAGGATGGGCCGGTCGTAGCCGGCGGCGTGGACGCGCTCGGCCAGTTGGGCCTTCGTCAGGCGTCCGCCCAGCGCTGCGGTGATCGGGTCACCGGTGATGCGCATGAGGAAGAACACCAGAGTGGTGAGGATGAAGATGGTGGGAATGATGAGCAGGAAGCGGATGAGGACATAACGTCCCAGACCGCCTCCCGAGGGCTTCTTGACCGCGACCGAAGTCTCGGCGGCCTCAGCCCCTGGTTCGCTGATGGCAGCAGACATGTGTTCCTTATGGGATGTGTTTCGATGCGCCAGCGGCAAGGGACAGCTCGGCGAGGGTCACTGCAGGTGTACGGACCTCGCCGCGGACGCGCCACGAGGTGCAGGCGGCCTGATCGGCTCACCTGCACCTCGTGTGGGTGATCACTTGCTCAGCAGTGCCAGACGGAACTGGAATGCAGGGTCGAGGGTGTCGTCGACGCCCTTGACGTCCTTGCCGGACACGGCGATCTGGTTGCCCTGCAGCAGCGGCAGGGTCGGCAGTTCGTCGGCCAGCTGACCCTGGATCTTCTTCAGAGCCTCTTCGCGCTTGCCCTCATCGGCGATCGAGGACTGGGCGTTGAGTTCCTTGTTCATCGCCTCGTCGCGGTAGTGGTTGGCGAGGAACGACGGGGTCTCATCCGTGTCGTAGAAGAACGGCACGAGATAGTTGTCGGCATCCGAGTAGTCCGGGAACCAACCCAGCTGATACATCGGATAGACGTCATCGGTGCGGTCTTTCGAGTACTGCACCCACTCGGTCGACTGCAGCTTGACCTTGAACAGCCCGGTCTTGTCCAGCTGGTCCTTGACCAGGGCGTATTCATCGCCCGAGGAGGGACCGTAGTGGTCAGGGTTGTACTGGAGCTTGAGCTCGACCGGGGTCTTGACTCCGGCGTCCTTGAGCGCCTTCTTCGCCTTCTCGACATCGGCGCCGCCCTTGCCGTCGCCGTATTCGGACTTCAGCGGTTCATCGGAGCCGGGAAGCCCGTCGGGCACATGCGAATACAGCGGAGTGAAGGTGTCCTTGTAGACCTGGCTGGCGATCGCCTGACGGTCGACGGAGTCGGCCATGGCCTGACGGACGGCGAGCGCCTTCTTCTCGTCGGCGTCATCGGTCTTCGCACCGAAGGGCATCGTGTCGTAGTTGAACACGATATAGCGGATCTCGCCGCCGGGTCCCTTGTGGACCTTGAGGTCCTCGTTCTTGCCGAGGTCCTCGACGTCGGTGGCCGAGAGCGAACGCCACGCGACGTCGATGGTGTTCTCCTGGACGTCGAGCTTCATGTTGTTCGCGTCCGAGTAGTACTTCATCTGCACGGTCTCGGTCTTCGCCGGCTCGATGAAGCCCTTGTAGTCCGGGTTCGCCTTGTAGGTGATCAGCTCGTTGAACTTGAAGCCGTCGATCGTGTACGGGCCGGCGAAGGCCTTGCCGTCGACGATCTCCTGGTCCTTCGTGACCTTGTCGGCCGAGAACACGTCTTCATCGACGATCGGTCCGGCGGCGCTGGCGAGGACTCCGGGCCAGGTCTGGTCGTTCTTGCGCTTGAGGTTGAAGACGACGGTCTTCTCATCCGGGGTCTCCACGGACTTCAGACCACCGAGCAGCGAAGAGGGCCCGTTGGGATCCTGGATCTTCAGCTGACGATCGAAGGAGAACTTCACGTCCGAGGAGGTCAGTTCGTTGCCGTTGGCGTACTTGAGTCCGTCCTTGAGCTTGACCTCGTACTTCGTCGGCTCGGTGAAGTCAGCGGACTCGGCTATCGAAGGGTTGAGCTCGGCCGTACCCGGCTTGTAGGCGAGGATGTACGGGTAGATCTGCTGTTCGACGAGCGAGCTTCCGTTGTCGTACGCAGCAGCCGGGTCGAGAGCCACGACCTTGTCCGTGGTTCCGACCGTGAGCATTCCGCCTTTGTCGTCCCCGCCGCCGCCTCCGGTCGTCGAGGTCGAGCAGGCGGAGAGGAGCAGAGCGCCGGCCGCAGCGATGGCCACGGCCTTTGCGCCAGTTCGTCGTTTCATGGTGTTCCTGTCTTTCACAAGTGCTCTTCGTGTCTTCTTTGCTCGAAGAGATCCGCACCACATCTTACGGTTCCCGTCCCAAATAGTGAACTGACGCACATGAAGTGATCCAGTTCGCAACGACTTCGCAACAATTCGCCGAGGCGGCCCTGACGACACAGCGAAACATCCCTTGCCGCAATGGCTGAGATCCCTTCCGGCATCGCCCCTCATCTCGCCCGCCCCTGCCGCGAACCGTTCCCCGACTCACCGAATCCCACGGCTCCGACGCCGACAGCGCGACGGGGAGCCGCCTCGGCGAATGCGATTTGCGTCACCGATGACAATCGGCTTGACTTATGAGGTGCATCACAGAGAACGCTAGGGAAACTCTCGTGAAACCGGCCGGTCCCCCGCCGGCCGGTGCTCTGGCACAGACGCTTGTTAAGCAACACCGTGTCGGCGATCCCGGCTCGGAAGAACGAATGGAGAAGCGTGTCCGCTTTCATCGACTGGCTCAACGGGGTTGTGTGGTCTTCCGCCCTCGTCTACCTGTGCCTCGGCGCAGGTGTCTATTTCACGATCCGCTCGCGCGCGGTTCAGATCCGTCAGATTCCTGCCATCTTCACGCAGATGTTCAAGGGCAAGAGCTCCAATGAGGGAGTCTCGTCCTTCCAGGCTCTGGCGATCTCTCTGGCAGGTCGCGTGGGCGTCGGCAATATCGCCGGCGTCGCCACCGCCATCGGCTTCGGCGGCCCCGGTGCCGTCGTCTGGATGTGGATCTCGGCCCTCCTCGGCGCCTCGACGTCCTACGTCGAATCCACCCTGGGACAGATCTTCAAGGAACAGGATCCCCGCACCGGTGAGTACCGCGGCGGCCCGGCCTTCTACCTCGAGAAGGCCTACCGCCACACCAAGGCCCGCGGCCTGTTCAAGGTCTACGGCATGGTCTTCGCGGCAGTGACCGTCATCGCCATGTCCTTCATGCTGCCGGGCATCCAGTCCAATGCGATCTCCGGCGCCGTCGAGAACGCCTGGAGCGTTCCCACCTGGGGCACCGCAATCGCGCTCGTCATCATCATGGGCTTCATCGTCGTCGGCGGAATCAAGCGCATCGCGCACTTCGCTTCGCTGGCCGTGCCGTTCATGGCCGTCATCTACATCGTTGCGGCCATCGCCGTGACCATCATCAACGCCGACCAGATCGTTCCGGTCTTCCAGCTGATGTTCACCTCGGCCTTCGGCATCGACGCCGGACCGGAAGCGGCCTTCGGCGGAATCATCGGCATGGCGGTCCAGTGGGGCGTCCAGCGCGGCATCTACTCGAACGAGGCAGGACAGGGAACCGGACCGCACGCAGCCTCGGCTGCCGAGGTCTCACACCCCTCGAAGCAGGGACTCGTGCAGGCCGGCTCGGTCTACATCGACACCCTGTTCGTGTGCTCGGCGACCGCGTTCATGATCCTCTCGACCGGCATGTACAAGGTCTTCGACGCCGACGAGACGACGATCATCGGCACCGGCCGCGGACAGATGGCCGAGGAGATCGCCGCAACTCCGGGCGAGAAGTGGCCCCAGGCGGGACTCGACTCGATGATCCACGGCTTCGGTGCCAGCTTCATCGCGATCTCGATCTTCCTCTTCGCCCTGACCACGATCGTCGCTTACTACTACATGGCCGAGACGAACCTCGTGTACCTGCTGGGCAAGGCCAAGAACACCCTGGTGCTCGCCATCGGCAAGCGCGTGCTGCAGCTGCTCATCCTCATCGCCGTCGCCGTGGGTGCAATGTCGACGGCAGGCAGCGCCTGGGCACTCGGTGACATCGGCGTGGGCCTCATGGCCTGGCTGAACATCATCGGCATCCTCATCCTGCAGCAGCCGGCGTTCAAGCTCCTGCGCGACTTCGAACGCCAGACCAAGCACGGCCTGGATCCGGTGTTCGAGCCCGAGAAGATCGGCGTGCGCAATGCCGACTTCTGGGATCAGCGCGTGGCGCGGCTCAAGGCCGGCGAGGCGGTGCCGGAAGGCTGATGCCCCCTACGATCGGACTGCCGGCCGTACGGCAAGCAGCCCGATCGGCAGGCAGGCAGGCAGGCAGGTCGTTCGGCTGATGCATCGTCCGCCGAACCGAGAGACGATACGAGGCCCGGGACAATGGCGTCCCGGGCCTCGTGCCATTCACAGTGGAATCTCGCCGAGAAACGGGCTGAGTGTCGAGACACGGGTGTGCGCGTGCGTTTCTCGACACTCAGCCCGTTTCTCGACGGTTCAGCATGCGCAGCACCCCCACAAAGCGGCCGCCGCCCTGAATCGGGCGACGGCCGCTGTCGGTTCGCGAGGCAGACTCTGCCGCCCTCCGGCTCACCAGCCGAGCCGGCCGAGCTAGCTGAGCCGACTGCACTGGCCGAGCTAGCTGAGCCGGCCGAGCTAGCTGAGCCGACTGCACTGGCCGAGCTAGCCGCGCTGGCTAAGCCGACCGTGCTGGCCCAGCCGGCTGAGCCGGCTGAGCCTCACTTGTTCAGGCTGGTGCCTGCCGAGCCGAGGTTCTGGCAGGCTTCGACGATACGCTCGGCCATGCCCTTCTCTGCGGCCTTGCCGTAGGAGCGCGGGTCATAGAGCTTCTTGTCGCCGACCTCGCCGTCGATCTTGAGCACTCCGTCGTAGTTGCGGAACATGTGCTCGACGACGGGGCGGGTGAAGGCGTACTGGGTGTCCGTGTCGATATTCATCTTCACGACTCCGTGGCGGACCGCCTCGGCGATCTCTTCAGCACTCGAGCCCGAACCGCCGTGGAAGACGAGGTCGAAGGGAGCCTTCTTGCCGACCTCGGCACCGACCTTCTCCTGGATCTCACCGAGGAGTTCGGGACGCAGCTTCACATTGCCGGGCTTGTACACGCCGTGGACGTTTCCGAAGGTCAGCGCCGTGAGGTAGCGGCCCTTCTCGCCAGTGCCCAGCGCTCGCGCGGTGGCCAGCCCGTCCTCGACGGTGGTGTAGAGCTTGTCGTTGATCTCGTTCTCGACGCCGTCCTCTTCGCCGCCGACGACGCCGACCTCGATCTCGAGGATCGAGTGCGCTGCCGTCGAGAGCTCGAGCAGCTCCTCGGCGAGGGTGAGGTTCTCGTCGAGCGGAACGGCGGAACCGTCCCACATGTGCGACTGGAAGTAGGGCTCACCGCCGTTCTTCACGCGCTCGGTCGACGCGGCCAGCAGGGGCTTGACCCAGGCTTCGACGGCGTCCTTCGGTGCATGGTCGGTGTGCAGCGCGATGTTGACGTCGTAGCTTTTGGCCACCTCGGCAGCGAAGACGGAGAACGCGATGGCACCCCGCACGCGGTCCTTGACCGTCGGGCCGGACATGTATTCGGCACCGCCCGTGGAGATCTGCACAATGCCGTCGGATCCGGCCTCGGCGAAACCGCGGATGGCGGCGTTGATCGTCTGCGAGGAGGTGCAGTTGATCGCGGGGTAGGCGAAGCCCTGGGTCTTCGCGCGGTCGATCATTTCGGCATACACTTCGGGGCTGGCGATGGGCATACATGCTCCTTGGTCGGGGTCGGCCGTTTCTGCTGCCACCAGCCTACTCGTTCCGTCCCGCCCATGGCAGGAGGTCCCAACGCCGGCTTCACCGAGGATGCTCTCCCTGGCATCGCCCATGGAGAAGTCCCGGAACGCAATTTCGGATCCTGTCGCCGAGGATGCTCTCCCCTGGCATCGGCCGTGAATGACGGAACCGCCCGACCGGATGGTCGAGCGGTTCCGTCGGAGGTGGGACGCCACGGTGAGGGACCCTGCCCCGTGTGGAGGGCAGTCAGCGCTGCTCGGCCGTGCCCCATCGGTGAGGGACCCCTCCTGATGTGGAAGTCAGGACTCGGTGTCCGGAGGCGTCTCCGACTCTCTGGACGGAACCTCGCGGACGCCGCGCTTCTCAGTGCGTCCGGCCGACTTCGCACGCTGTTTGCCGAGCAGACCCTGCGAACTCTTGAGGCGGTAGTCGATGCGTTCGTCGACCTTCTCGCCCAGGTATTCGTCGAAGTCGTCAGCAAGGTGTTCACCGACCTGGCGGAACCTCGCGGCCCGTTCGATTGCGGCGGTCCGTTTGGCCTCCATACTGAAGGCCTTGATCGTGGACACACAGATGAGCAGCAGCACGATCGAGAACGGCAGCGCCGTCATCAGCGAGCCTGCCTGCAGGGCTTCGAGTCCGCCGGCCATGAGCAGCGCGATGGCGATCGCGCCCTCCAACAGCGCCCAGAGCACACGCGACCAGATCGGCGGGTTCGGGTGACCACCCGAGGCGAGCATGTCGACGACGAGCGAGCCAGAATCCGAGGACGTGATGAAGAAGATCGCCACGAGGATGATCGCGAGGACCGAGAGGATCGAGCCCAGCGGAAGGGAGCCGAGAACGTCGAAGAGGACGCGCTCGGCGACGACTCCCTCATCCGGATCGATGAGGTCCCCGGAGCCGAAGATCTGCTTGTGGATGCCGGTTCCGCCGAGGACGGAGAACCAGAAGAATCCGACGATCGAAGGGACCAGCAGAACACCGGCGATGAACTCGCGGACGGTGCGGCCGCGCGAGATGCGGGCGATGAAGACACCGACGAAGGGCGCCCAGGAGATCCACCAGCCCCAGTAGAACAGGGTCCAGGTCGAGTTCCATTCGGCACCTTCCTTGCCGGAGTAGGCACCGATGTCGAAGGTCATGTTGAGCACGTTCGCCAGCCAGACGCCGAGCGATTCGACGAAGTTCTGGAACAGGAAGAGCGTCGGACCGAACACGAGAACCGTGACGAGCAGGACGCCTGCCATCGTGAGATTGATGTTCGACAGCCACTTGATTCCAGCGCCCACTCCCGAGACCACCGAGGCGGTGGCCAGGAAGGTGATAATGACGATGAGGATGATGAGGAACGTGTCGTCGTACTCGCCGACGAGACCGATATGCTTCAGACCCGCGGAGATCTGCTGGACGCCGAGGCCCAACGAAGTGGCGATGCCGAAGACAGTACCGAAGATCGCGATGACGTCGATGAGGTCACCGGCCCAGCCCTTGACCTTGTTGCCGAGGAGCGGTTCGAGCGCCCAGCGGATCGACAGGGGACGGCCGCGGCGGTGGATGGCGTAGGCCAACGCCATGCCGAGCACGGCGTAGAGCGCCCAGGGGTGCAGGCCCCAGTGGACGAAGGTCTGCGCCATGCCCATCTGCGCGTTCTCGACCTCGCCGCCGGGCCAGCCGGGTTTCGGTCCGGTGGTCGCGTAGGTCAGCGGTTCGGCCACACCGTAGAAGACGAGGCCGATGCCCATGCCGGCGGCGAAGAGCATGGCGAACCAGGACAGGACGCCGAATTCCGGTTCGTCATCGTCCTTGCCGAGTTTGATCTTGCCGAACTTCGAGAAGCCGACGACGATCGCGAAGGCGACGAAGAGTCCGACGACGAGCATGTAGTACCAGCCGAGCTGGGTGACGATCCAGTTCTGGATGCTCGAGATGACATTGCCGGTGCCCTCGGGCAGCGCCACGGAGAACACGACGATGGCAACGATGATGACCAGTGCCGGCCAGAAGACACGCGGGGCGATCATGCCCTTGCCGATGCGCACACCCTGGCGACGCAGCTTCTGGGTGATCGCGTCGTCCGAATCGGATTCGCCGATGTGGAGTTTCTCTGGCAGATGCAGTTCGACGGGGTCGGGGTCACCGACGAGCAGCTCTTCTTCAGGACCCGGACCCAACCTCGTTCCCGACTGGGAATTCGTGTCGGAGTCGCTCATTTCGCCCTCCTGATCGAATGATTTGATTACCGCTTCACTCTGCCGGATTCCCCAGAGTCCTTCAAGACAACTTTCAGCCAGCATCCTCGCAGCGGGGGTGATATCCCTGGTCACCTCGGGAATGAACTGTGCACTGCATCAGCAAACACAGCTTGTCAGAATTGGGACCTGAGCCAGAGAATCCGACCAAGCCACGGACCTCGTTTCGGCCGCGGCATTCAGTACAGTGGCCTCATGGCCTCGACGCTGACTCCGCCCGGTTCGGGCACCGGTTCGGGCAATCGCCTGCGCATCTTCAATTGGGCTCTGTGGGACTGGGGCTCGGCGTCCTTCAACGCCGTGATCATCACCTTCGTCTTCGCCCCGTATCTGACAAAGTCCGTCGCCGCCACCGAGGAGGCCGGATCCTCGGCATTGGGCTGGTCGATGGCTGCGGCCGGCTTCGTCATCGCCGTCGTCGCCCCGGCCGCCGGCACCCGGGCCGATGTCGGGGGCCGGCATCGCCTGTGGCTGGGCGTGCACACCGCAATCGTCGTGCTCACGATGTTCGGCCTGTTCTTCGTCCGCGACTCCCCCGACTACCTGTGGCTGGGTCTTCTGCTCTTGGCCGTCGGCAGCGTCTTCTTCGAATTCGCCGAGGTGTCCTACAACGGCATCATGGTCCGCATCACCACACCTGACAACGTCGGCAAGGTCTCCGGATTCGGCTGGGGAATGGGCTACGTCGGAGGGCTGGTCCTCCTCGTCATCCTCCTCGTCCTCGTCATCCAACCCGAGGTCGGATTCCTCGGCGCCAGCGACGAGGAGGGCCTGCGGTTCCGCATCGTCGCGGTCCTCTCCGCCGTGTGGTTTGCGATCTTCGCGATCCCCGCTCTGTTCTCGGCACCAGGGGCGAAGGTCAAGGGCACTTCGGGCGGACACCCGATCAGGGCATTCATCGCCGACTACGCCGCACTCGCACGCCGTCTGATCCGGATGTGGTCGACCGAGCATCAGACGCTGCGGTTCTTCATTGCCTCGGCGGTCTTCCGGGACGGCCTGGCCGCGATCTTCTCCTTCGCGGGCGTCCTCGCCGCCGGCAGCTACGGGTTCTCCGCCTCCCAGATCATCATCCTCGGCGTGGCCGCGAACGTCGCCGCCGGCGCCGGGGCGATGATCGCAGGGTGGTTCGATGATCGGCTCGGACCGAAACCCGTCATCATCGCCGGGCTCATCGTCATCATCCTCGGCGGGCTGCCGATTCTCTTCAGCGCCGAGGCGGCCGTGTTCTGGGCCTGTGCCCTGATACTCAGCTTCTGCGTCGGTCCGGTCCAGGCTTCGAGCCGGTCGTTCCTGGCCCGCATCACTCCGCCGGAATCGGCAGGGGAGAACTTCGGGCTCTATGCCACGACGGGACGGGCCGTGAGCTTCCTGGGCCCGGCGATGTTCGCCTTGGCGATCCAGATCTTCGGCTTCCAGCGCGCCGGGACGTTGGGCATTCTCATTGTCCTGGCAGTCGGCCTGGCGCTCATCATTCCCGTCCGACCCGACGCCCCGGCGCACTCCATGCAGGCCCGAGAGGAAAACTGAAGTACTGCGGAGAGGCAGGGCGCTGGCCGCACCAGCTCACTGCCGGGCGAGCAGACCGTCGATCTGGTTGATCGCTCCGGTCGAGCCTTCGATGACACCCATCTCCAGCACGGTGCGCAGTCCCTCGGCCGAGTCGAAGACCGATTCGTAGGTGGCACGAGTCCCGGTCTCGGTCGTTTCGAAGCGGTAGATGCAGCTGCTTCCGGGCATCGATTCGACGACGGTGAAGTCCTCATCGGCGAAGTAGTCGCGGAACTCCAGGCGCGTGGGACGGTCGACGGCGGTCAGTTCCCACAGTCCGCAGAATTTCTCGCCCTCCGGACTCGTCATGAAGTATTTGACTCTGCCGCCGGGCTCGAGCGAATGGTCGACGACCGTGGCCGGATACGTCGGCGGACCCCAGATCTGCTCGAGCTGGCGGGGATCGGCATAAACTTCCCACACCCGTTCGCGCGGCGCCGCGAACTCGGCGACGATCGTCAGCGTCAGTGTCTCTTCGTCATGAAATGTATCGATGACCGGCATGGCTGCTCCTTAAGCATTGCGGTGGTTTGCCTCACGACCCGGCCTGTTCGTCCCCGGCCAGAAGGTCGTCGATTCTCTGCACTCGTTCGACCCACTGGTCTTCGAGTTCGGCGAGCATGCTCCTGATGGTGCGAAGCGGACCCACCTCTGCGTGAGCGATCTGCCGCTTGCCGACTCGGCGCTTCGTCACCAGTCCTGCACGTTCGAGAACTGCGACGTGCTTCTGCACTGCGGCGAAGCTCATGTCGTAGTCGGCGGCCAGATCGGACACCGAAAGCCCTTCCCCTGCGACTCGGCGCACGATATCGCGCCGGGTGCGGTCGGCCAATGCCTGGAACAGCGCATCCGCCTCGTCATCGAGAAGTCCTTTCATGCGATCAATCATACAACCGAATGGTTGTATGTAAATAGGTGCAGGCAATGATTTTCGCGACCCGTTGACATTCGACATTGAACACGCGTTTAATATTAAACATGCGTTCAACGAATCCCGACTCCAACTCGCGCCGCTCTCCCAACACCTCACCGGAGACGGCGCAGAGGATCCTCTCGGCCGCCGTCGCCGAGTTCGCCCGCCACGGGTTCACGAAGACGACTGTCCGCGGCATCGCCGCGGCCGCCGAGGTTTCCCCCGGCCTGGTCATCCACCATTTCGGTTCCAAGGACGGGCTGCGCAGCGCATGTGATGAACACGTGTTCGAGCGAATCGCTGAGTCGAAGGCGGCGAACGCCGGCTACGCCACCATGGCAGTGCAGATGATGTTCGACGACCCCGAGATGTCCACCGCTGTGGACTACCTCGTCAAGTCCCTGCTCGACCCCAGCGAGCATGGCCAGCGCTACTTCGACCACTACGTCGACCTCGTCGAGTCCTATATCACCGAAGGATTCGCCGGCTACACCTTTCGACAGAGCGAGGATTCCCGTGGACAGGCGGCGACCATCGCGGTCATGGCCCTGGCCCCCTCCCTGCTCGAGCACCGCCTGCATTCGGTCCTCGGCACCGATGACACCACGTCGATGATGACCAGACTCGCCCCGCATCTGCTCGACCTCTACCTGCACGGTGCCCTCGAGTCCGTCCCCGACAATTCTCAACCAGGAGATGAGGAACCATGAGCACATTGACCCGCACCCGTCGCACCGACGACGGCCGCGCATCCGCCTCGGCGGCGATCTCGATGCGGGACGTCGTGAAATCATACGGACGCGTCCGCGCCCTCGACGGTCTCGACCTCGAGGTCGCCCGCGGCGAGGTGCACGGCTTCCTCGGCCCCAACGGCGCCGGCAAGTCGACGACGATCCGGATTCTGCTCGGAATCCTGCGACACAACTCGGGTACGGTGCGCCTCCTCGGCCAGGATCCCTGGTCGAAGGCGGTGCCCCTGCACCGCCGCCTGGCCTACGTCCCCGGCGATGTGGAGCTGTGGCCGGGGCTGACCGGCGGTGAGGCGATCGACCTGTTCGCCCGGTTGCGCGGAGGCGTGGACAGACGTCGTCGCGATGAGCTCATCGAACGCTTCGACCTCGACCCGCGGAAGAAAGGCCGGACCTATTCGAAGGGCAACCGGCAGAAGGTCGCACTCATCTCAGCTCTGGCGTCGGATGTCGAACTGCTGCTCCTCGACGAGCCGACGGCCGGACTCGACCCGCTTATGGAAGCGGTGTTCCAGGACTGCATCCGACAGGCGAAGGACGCCGGTCGCACGGTGCTGCTCTCCAGCCACATCCTCGCGCAGGTCGAGGCCCTGGCCGATCGGGTGTCGATCATCCGTTCCGGTCGCATCGTCGAGACGGGGACCCTGTCCGAGCTGCGGCACCTGTCGCGGACGACGATCACCGTCGGACTCGAAAACGATGTGCCCGCCCTGTCCGAGATGACCGGGGTCCACGACCTCGTCCGCGAAGGTTCGCGACTGCATTTCAGCGCCGATACTGCGCAGCTACCCCGTATCATGCGGGCGCTCGGCGAACACGATGTCGAATCGCTCACCGCGACCCCGCCGACCCTCGAGCAGCTGCTGCTGCGTCACTACGGCAAGGAGGAGTCATGAATCTGCTGGCCGCATACACGGACGACGGGGATCGCACTGTCCACGGAGGTCCCGGGAACTCACCGCGAACCGGGCATCATCATGGTGCACATGAACGTGTTCGGCGTGGCCGCCTCGGCGAGGGAAACCTGGCAGGGTTGGGGCATCTGCTGAGGTTCATGCTGCGGCGGGACCGCCTGTGGCTGCCGATCTGGGTGCTTGCTCTCTCTGCACTCACCGCGTACTTCGCGAATGCGATCGCCGTGGTCATGGATTCGGATTCGCTGCAGGCGATGACGGCGTTCGCGAAGAATCCGGTGATGGCGCTCATCACAGGGCCGGGTTACGGGCTCGACCAGGTGACGATCCCGCGGTTCATCGTCGGCATGTACGGGGTGTTCCTCATGATCGGGGCGGCTCTGATGTCGATCCTCACCATCTCCCGCCACACGCGCGCCGAGGAGCAGTCGGGGCGGGCCGAACTCGTTCGCGCCGGCGTCACCGGTCGGCACACTCAGCTCATCGCTGCCCTTGTGCTCACGATGTTCATGAATCTCATGCTCAGCGCGGGCATGGCGGCGGCGTTCGGGTTCTCTCAGGCCGAACCGGATTCGTGGTCGGCGACGGTGCTGTTCACGGTCGGAATCGGCGCGGTGGGCTGTGTCTTCGCTGCCGTCACCGCGATCACTGTGCAGCTGAGCGCGTTTGCCAGGGCCGCCTCGTCGATGGCCGGAGCGGTGCTCGCACTCAGCTTCGTCCTCCGCGGGATCGGCGATATGTCGCACGTGTCCGGGGGTGGACTCGATTGGCTGTCGTGGCTCTCGCCCTTGGGGTGGGCGCAGCAGACGGCACCGTTCACACTCGACCGCTGGTGGCCGCTGCTGTACTCGGCCGGATTGTTCACGGTCCTCGTCGTCGTGGCCGTCGTCTTTCAGTCACGTCGTGACCTGGGAGCCGGGATCGTCGCCGAACGGTTAGGCCGGTCGCAGGCGGGACCGCTGCTGTCGACGCCACTGGGTCTGGCGCTGCGCCTGCAGGCATCGAGCCTGATCTGGTGGTCGATGAGCATGCTGGTCATGGGTGTGGTGTTCGGATCGTTCACCGGGCCCATGGACGAAGGGGCGGCGGGGATGCCGCCGGAGATCCTGTCGATCATGGGCGGACGGTCCGGAATCGTCGACGGCTACCTCGGATACATGGCCCTGTACTTCGCGATCATCGTCGCCGCATATGCGGTCATCGCTGCTGGTGGGCTGCGGTCGGAGGAGTCCTCCTTCCACACGGAGCCGGTGCTCGCGACAGCGGTCTCCCGCGGCGGGTGGTTGGTTTCCTGGGCAGTGGTGACTCTGGTCGGGGCCGGTTGGCTGATGGGCATGGCCGGCCTCGGTGAAGGGGTGGGAGCGGCGATGTCGATGGACGATTGGTCCCTGCTGTGGCCGACCCTGCTCGGGCATCTCGCGCAGACGCCGTCGATCTGGGCGCTGCTCGGATTCGCCTACCTGCTCTACGGCCTCGCCCCGCGGCTGATGAGCCTGAGCTGGATCGTCTTCGGCGCCTCGGCGGTGCTCGCGCTCTTCGGCGGGCTGATGCAGCTCGACGATGCGGTCCTCGATTTGTCCCTGTTCACCCATATCGGCCAATATCCGGCCCAGGATCTCTCCGCCGAGGCGGTGTTGTGGTTGGTCGGCATTACTGTGGTCCTCGTCGGGGCCGGGATGGTCGGGTTCCGAAGGCGGGACCTGGTTACGGCGTGAGGTACCCCAAGGACCGGGCGCGGCTGAGGACGTCCGCCCGGTTCGACACTCCGAATTTGCGGTAGAGAGCGGAGAGACGGTTCTTCACGGTTCCGGTGACCTGCTGCAGTTCGCCGGCGATCTCAGCCACGGACAGGCCACGTGCCAGCAGGTCGATGAGTTGGGCTTCGCCGACGTTGAGCTGCGGCGCTTCTGCCAGGTCCACGGAGACCGAGCCGATATGGCGCAGCCGCTCCATCAGCTGCGCCGGTGAAGCGAAGGTCACGGAGAACTCATTCGCAGCTTCCGCCCATACGGGCGAGTCAGCCGTGAGGTCGACGAGTCGACTGCGATCGGTCAGCGGCAATAGTGCAAGCGGCAGAAGCGAGCCCACCCAGGTCGAAAGACTCACAGCCATCGTGAAATCAGTCTGCGCTGCAGCCTCGTCCCCAGTGCGCAGTTTGGCTGCTGCTCTGATGGCGGCGAGTTCTGCGCGGCTGCGCGGACTGAGCGAACGGTGATAGAACCAGGTGTCGGCGCACGCGATCGCATCGTCGTTGCGCCCGGCCACGAGCTTTGAGCGGACGTCGAGGACGATGCGCGCATCACACGCCGGCGAGAGCCTCTCTCGGTCGAGCTCGGCCCACCGCAGCTGGCCGAGTGCGATGAAGGCCATGCTGCGTCCGAACGCAAGCAGATCCTTCTCGGCTGCGGATAGGACTCCGGAATCGCGATACCGCTCGGCATCATCGTTGACGAAGAGCAACCCTGATTCGGACTTTGCGGACAGCACTGCCAAGGTCCGAGCGATGAGAGGCAGATAGACCCACAGCGTTCGCAGCTCGGGATATGCGGACAACGCATCGAATTCCGTCTGAGCGCGTTGCAGGTCGAGACGGTCGAGGGCCCGCAGCGCCGCGGCGATACGCAGCGGCGGAGTGACGAGCTCGTCGATGATGACGCTCGGCCGTGTCGCTGAACGACCTGCGACAGAGCCGGTTCCGGCACCGACTCGGCTGAGCTCGGACGACTCTGTTGCCAACGCGAGATGGATATCGGCTCGTTCACAGTCGCCGCTGACGGCCGAGATGAGAGCCGTCCACGCGATGATTGCCGGCAGCAGGAAGTCGCCGTCGATGTGACCGGCCCGAGCGGGCCCCTCGATCTCATTGAGCAGGGACAGTGCCCGGCGAGACTTGGCTGCATGGTGGAGTGCGATCGCAGTGAGGAGTCGGACGACGGAACGCCCACGCACACTGGGCATCTTCGCCGCGGCACGGATGCCCAATTCTGCGGCATCACCGTGTCGGCCGGAATCGGCGAGACCGATCAGCTGACGAACGGTGTCGATGACATCCACCGGCAATCCGTCCAGCAGGACTTCTCCGCTCTCATCTTCTCCCGGTGCCGAGTCGCCGAGGATCGGCGGCAGTCGTGGCCTCAGCAGTCCCGGGCCGGTATGCCTGATCGCGGCGGCACGGATGCGTGTCGGATCGGCGGCAGCAGAATCGGCGTCGATGTCCTCGGCGAGTGTTCCGAAGAATTCGAGTCCGGGCCAGTTCGCACGAGTCTTGGGCGGCAGAAGACGAAACGCGGTGCAGGCGGTCCGCGGAGTGAGCAGGAACATCGGTATGCCCACTGCCTCGGTCACTCGCAGGAGCTGGGGCCAATAGCCGCCGTGTCGGGCCAAGAGCAGCACGTCGCTGAGGAGTTCGGGCTCGACGGTGCCTGCCGATTCCATATGTTCGATGAGCACCTCGAGAAGTGAGGCAACCACAGGCCCCGCATCGGGTGTGGTGGTGAGGTCATATCGCAGCTTGGCCGCGATGAGGGTTGGAACTCGCAGCAGCGATCCCCGCACCGAATCCTCAACGCGAGTGAGTATCCCGCTGGAGTGGAGTCGGTTCAGGACTCCTTCAGGATCGTTGACCCCAATACCGCCGAGGAGGTCATCAGCCACCGCGGTCAGCGCCCGCACGGCGGTCATCTCGGACACAGCGCTGAGCTGAGCGAGCACCGAGGCTGCTGCAGTGTCACCAGGACCCAGCTCTAGGGACAGCCGTGGACACAGCTCGACGACCCAATCGGCAAAGGAAACGGATTCGGGGACCACCGTGACCCCTGCGGTGGCTGCGGCACGGAGGACCGCCTCGGCGAAGTGAGCACGACCGGCGCATTCCGTCCACAGCAGGTGGCAGAGCTCGGTGTCGACCGGGCCCACGCCTGAGGATTCGAGTTCGACGATGAAATCTCCCAGACTGAGGCGAGGATCTTGCGCTTTCCCTTCAGCATTCGAGCTCATGGTCGCCCATCCTTCATCTCGGCGGATCACACCCGCGTCACGCTCATCGACGTACACGTGAGCTCCCCTCTTACGTCCAGCCGTCATCAAGTGGACAACCAGCACGCAGCTTGCTGACCTGTCCGGACTCTCAATGTGCCTGTCATCCGTCGGCAAATGTCGACCAACTGGAGCGATATGCGGTCATCCGCCAATGGAGTGCGGATGCACGAAAGTTGCATCGTGATCTGCGGTTACCCCCTTCGCACCTCCGTACCCTGATTCCATGCATACTGTTGAAAGCCTTGAAAGCGCCGAGTACCAGCAGTTCCTCGAAAACTTCGAGACCGCAAGCTACCAGCAGACTCCACAATGGGGAAACGCACGCGGCCAGATCTGGGACTACGAGGTATTGGGTATCCGAGACAGTACGGGAGCACTGGTCGCTGCGACGCTCGTCAAGTTCAGAAATCTGCCTGGGACTCGGCTCCGATTTGCATATATTCCGCAGGGGCCGCTTATCGACTGGGCCGCCCCGGATGCGCTTGAGCAGCTGCAGGCCCTGACCGCACATCTACGCGCAAAGAACATCTTCGCCGTCAGGATCGCTCCGCCGCTGCCGCTGCGAAGCTGGCATGCCGACACTGTGAAAAAGGGACTCGCGGATCCCGGCGTTGTACGATTCGACGATCTCACCCCTGACGAAACCAATCCAGTCGGAACCAATACCGCGCGGCAATTGTCACGACTCGGATGGAAGGAAGTCCGCGGCAACAAAGAAGCCGAAGCCAGCCAGCCCAGGTTCAATTTCCATCTTTCGCTGGAAGGCGGCTCAGAGGAGGCCGTCTCGTCACGAATGTCGAAGACGTGGCGGAAGAACATCCGCAAGGCCGAGCGCGCGGGAGTGCAAGCGCAGACCGGCGAACTGGCAGATCTCGATGAAGTGCTCCGAATATTGGCGGAGACAGCCGACCGCAACCATTTCACTGCAAAGCCTCGAAGCTACATCGAGTCAGTCCTGACAACCTTGGCAGTGGACTTCCCCGGTCGAATCACGTTTGACGTCGCCAGACACAATGGCGAGATACTTGCTGCTGAGGCCACAGCGCAGCTCGGTCGAAGGGTGCAAGGCATATTTGCCGCAACGAGCACGCTCAGGCCCGAGGCGAGACCGTCAAATGCCCTCTATTGGAAGATCATCCGACGTGCTATCGCAGACGGAGTCGAAGTCATCGATATCGGCGGAGTCCAAGATACCTTGGACCCCGATGCTCCGACTGCCGGCCTGATTCACTTCAAAGCCGGCATGGGGGCCGATGCGCACGAATACATCGGCGTCTGGGATCTGCCGCTGCGGCCGCGAATCTACACCGCATTCTCTTCGCTGCTGACGCTTCGGGGCCTAGTCCAATCGGATGCCACGCACAAGATGCGTGACTTCGCCACCCGCCTCGGCGAAAATTCGCGCAGAAGCGTGAAAGTCGGCAGCTGAGAGGGGCTTCATCTCAACCTCACCGAGTTCTCGTCTGGGTCCTCTTCGTCAACCCGTGACGCGAATGCTCTCATATTTTGCGGAGACGACGTCCTGTTCATATCGACTCCAGCCTTCACCGATGTCTACCCCAAAAGCCTGTGCAAGATAATAGAGAGGCACATCTGCACCGGCAAGGTGGACGAATGGATATCCACCGCCGAACCGAGGGTTGATGTCGATCACTGCAGCCTCGCCGAAGTCATCGACGAACACGTCAACGTCGATGAGCCCTGTCAGGTCTGACGCTCCGGCGATCCGCTCAGCGATTCGAGTGAATGGTGCGGGGTCGACGGTCACGGCTTTGTCCGTCTCTCCGGCCCTCATGCGAACCTTGCGGCGCGCCAGCACGCCGCTGAGCATTCCGCTGTCTGTGAGGCTCCCGATGATGTCGACACCGTATTCGGTTCCCGGGAGCTTCGGCTGCACTACAACATCATCCCGGGTACCCGAATGCCCACCTGCCGACGGGGCAGAAAGCGCGGCTTCTGTCACCGCCTGACGAACGTGATCTGTTGAGACCACCCGGAGGCCCGAGGACCCGCTGCCGAATCTGTGCTTGACGACGAACTCGTCGGTCTGAGCACTCAGCTCATCGATTCCTTGGTCATCCGCGCCGCTGACGGTCGCCGGCGTCGGAACCTCGATGGAGGCGAGCATCTTCGCCATCCGCAGCTTGTCTGCGCAGCCGGCCTGCCATGCTGCCGATACTCCCGGCACTAGCACGCCGCTCTCCCGAAGAGAGTTCGCAAGTCCGCTCTTCACATGGACATGCATGAGCTCGTAGTCGTTCGCCGAAACGAAGATCTTGGCGTCGAATTCGACAACCAGGCGCATCAGCTCTGGACCATAGTCCGGATCATCGTATTTCGGCAGACTCCGGCCGACGTCGCCGTAGGAAGCGGAGGAGCTTGTCGGATCGTTTTCGGCAACGATCACTCGCCCTTCGAGGCCAAGAGCTTCGAAAGCCTCGCGAAACCAGTCGATGAGGTACAGACGCCTCCCGGCTGAGCTGATGATGATCGTCTCTTGCTTTGCTGTCATACCGTCCTCCTCGGTCTGGTCTGAGTCTCCCCGGCCGGAAGGCGTCGGGGAGTGCAGTCGGCGGCTTCTTCGGTTGGACACGACTGGCAACCAGCTTCCGTTTCAACCGCGAATGAGACCACACGAGTCAGCACGCTCACTGGGTACATCAAGCGAATTCTGTATAGATGGATTTCACCCGGACCAAAATCATGAATTACAGAATTCAAACATCAGGACGCAGGAGATTACTGCGAAAACTGAGATTCAGATCTGCCCGCGCTAACTTGATTCTATTTCTATCATCGGACGCCCCGATGGCAGTATGCGGTTCTCCGCAATAAACAGCGGAACGCACCCGCACCCCAACTGCTCTCCGTAGACTGCTTGAATACACGACATGAAACACAGAAGAGGGTGATTGAAGTGGCGCAGCACGGGACCCGGCAGCACGAGCCCCAAACGCCGGCTTTTGTCTTGGACTCATCAGTCCTCGAAGAATTCATCGATAGATTTCGCCAAGCACTTTTGAATCAATGGCCGAATTCAGTGCTGTCATATTCTTTCAAAACGAATGCGCTGCCATGGCTTCTGTCTTTCATGAATACGCAAGGCGTCTGGGCAGAGGTGGTATCGGATGCCGAGTACCAACTTGCGCTTTCCGTGGGATATCGCCCGGATCGCATCGTATTCAATGGCCCGGTCAAGAGTCGGCAGCGCTTGCGGCAAGCCCTCGCCCACGGGTCAGTCGTCAACCTGGATTCAAAACGAGAGGTCAGGTGGGCCGCCGAGTTTGCCAAGGAGGAGCCCGAGCAGACGCTTTCAGTGGGATTGCGTGTCAATTGGAATCTCGAAGAGAGATGTCCCGGGGAGAGCACGACGTCGGGACAGCACAGCCGTTTCGGGTTCAATGCGGAAAACGGTGAACTCGGCGCAGCGATGTCCACGCTGAAGGCCGCAGGGGTGAGGGTGGCTGGTCTCCATATGCACCGGAATTCGCTCACACAGAGTTTGGGAGTCTATAAGGCGTCGGCAGAACTCGCTGCCGAGCTCATCTCCGAGTTCGACCTCGATCTCGAATGGATCGATATCGGCGGCGGGTTCTTCGGCAGTCCTGTCGGAGCTCCGACATTCGACCAATATGTGTCGACGATTCGCAGAGGACTCGAGGGAGCGGTCGATATCGATCGAACTCAATTGATCGTCGAACCGGGCGGTTCCCTCATCGCAGTGCCTGTGGAATTTCATTCACAAGTAGTCGACGTCAAAGACGTCGGAGATCACCGGTACGTTGTCACCGATGCCAGCCGTACCGATATCGATCCCCTTTTTCGGAGGCAGCGGGAGTTCGATGTGCGAATCGATGCCGCTTCTGAGGAATCGTTTCCAGAACAGGTTATCTGCGGATTCACCTGTATGGAGGACGATCGCCTGACAGTCCTGAGAGACGCGCCGCAGCTGTCGGAAGGTGACCGGATCGTCTTCTACCGGGTCGGCGCCTACACGATGTCCTACCAGTCGTCCTTCATCGAATTCCCTCCAGCTGTCTTCGTCCGGAACGACGATTCTCTGAAATTGGTGAGGCGGAGGGGCTCCGTGGCCGATTATCTGAGCGGACATTCGTGGCTCGATGCCACGGCATCGGTACCCGCCCCGGTCGCGGCTGGTTCTTGACAGAACCTCAGGCAGGGCCCTGAAACTCCTCATCGGCTCGTGCTGGCCGTTGGTCGGCGCTATCAACGGAGAACGGAGAATTCGTCTCTTCTCGCCGTCGTCACCCCGACTTCATAGTCCAACAGCGACGGAGCATCGGCCAGTCCCGCCAATTCACGGACCAGATAGGCGGGAACATCCGATCCCGCAAGGTGACAGAACGGGTACCCTCCACCGAACCGCGGATTGATATCGATGATCTGAGGGGACCCGTCGGCGTCTTCTTTGAAGTCGACATCGATCGGCCCCACTGGCCTGAGGAGGCCCCCGAGTTCGACCAGTGCCCGGGTGAAGCCCTTCGCCGCGACAGTTGTAGCGACGTCGGTGTCTCCGCCTCTCATCCGGTCCTTGCGCCGCGCAAGTGCCCCATTCAGACGGCCGGTCCCGTCGAGGGCAAACACACCATCGACGCCGAACTCCGTTCCAGGCAAGAGGGTCTGGATGATGACGGCGTCGTCGCCGTGAGTTGTCGGTCGTCCGCCTGCGTCTCTTGCCGTCTTCGCCGATTCGATGACCATTTCCTGCAGAGTCTCACCAGTGGCAATGCGAAGCCCGTCTGATCCGCTTCCGAAACGGTGTTTGACCATGAATCTGCCACCCGAGTTCGTCGCCTGCGCCATGTCAGCCTCACTGCCGAGCCAGGTTACAGGGGTGGGAAGTCCTCGGTCACGCAGTCTCGCAGCCATCAGATGTTTGTCGAGGACGATGTTCTGCGCCTCGGCGTCGAGTGCTGCGACCGTGCAGCCACCCTTGCGCAGCTCTTCTGCCAGGCCGCCGGCCAATACCTGAAGCTCGTAGTCATTGACTGAGACAAAGAGGTCAGGCGATTCTCTCCGAACCCAGCTCAATACCTCTTCGCGATACTCAGGAGAGTTGTATGCCGGCATCACCACGCCACGGTCTGCCAGAGACAAGGTCGGTGCCGTATCTCGATACTCGAACGCGATGATTTCGCCGTGGGTTCCCTCGGATCGCAAGGCCGTCTTGAACCACTCCACATAATGCGCCCGGTGCGCGGCAGAGGCAATGACAACCTTCAGCCCGTTCGAATTCTTCATCCGAAATCCTCCTTCGAGTGCGTTTCGACATTCACACCGACCACTCGGATCACTGTATCGAAACAGGCAGTACTGACTGAGCACGAAGACAGCAGCAAGCGCCGACGCACGCACGCTTTGCTCTTCTCACCCGAAGTCGGGCCGAGATCGACGATCATCGTGGTCCCGTTGCGGTTGAGAATTTCACATAGTGGGCCGTTCGCCGGCGTCGGCGGCTGAGGGAATCGGCAGATGAGTATTCTTTGTCAGCGGGTTTCGTCTGCTCCCGTGGCTGAAAGGAGACGAATTGCGGAATGACTCGCCGCGGAACGTAGAAGGTGAGCAGCCAGAGGACGACGAGTGCTGCAATTCGCGCGTACATTCGCACTATCCATGTGTGGAATCCGGACCAGACTATGTCCCCGACTCCGCCCAATAGGGCTGCGAAGAACACCAAGAGCAGAAGGTCGCGTGGCCCCTGGACAGTACGGCGGTAGCTGCGGATCGTCCATGAGTCGATGCGATCAAGCATCACAGCGAGAAGCGGGACCCCGACCACCAAGCCCAGCGCTCCGAAATTCCACCAGAGATCACCATAGACGGTTGCCACCGTGGAGAATCCGGTTTCATACAGCTGCGGATCTGTCAGAGCAGCGAGTTGATAGCCGATAGCGTCGGGTATCCAGTCAGGCGCAAAGCCATCGGGCAGCGCTGCCCGCAATGGTGACAGAAGCGATGCTCCGAGAGTCGGGAGACCTCCGAGGTCGAAGTCATGTATCAGTGACCCGAAGTTGCCGATGCCGACAAACATCGACGAGAGGCCGGTGTCGTTCCCGTGCTCGCCGCTCAACGAAGTTTCGTATTCCCTTCGCCATACACCCAACACCGCAAGAATCATCGGGGCAAGGAATACTCCGACGACTTTCAGCCATTGACGACCATACCTGAGGAAGAAGATGTAGACAGCAGCCAAGATGAGCGCAATGGCCCGCAGACGGCCGGTCCCCGAAATGATGGCGGTCGGATACACCAGAAGTGCACCGGCGATGGTCGCTGTATTCCAGGGGTTCTTCAGACCGCGCGGGCTGAGCAGAATCGCAATGCAGATGAGCAGAATCGCTGATGACCCGAATCCGTCTGACAGCACCCCTAGCCGATCTCCTAGAAGAACTGTGGCCGCGAGTGTGACGGCTCCGGCGCCGAGGGCCCACCGCACGTAGCGGATAGGCAGCACCAACTCATCCGGACGTCCTATCGAATCGGATCTCAGGCAGAGCATTCCGATCCCGATCTGAGTCAGCGTGCTGCCGAACAAAGCCGTATTGAGGTAGGCCTCAGGGTGGGAGCCGACGATAAAAGACGGATCTGGTATGACGAGCAATCCGCTGACTCCGACGATTGCCGCACTCGATGCCATGAACAGTCCCGGCATAGTGATCCGATCCCGTCCGAGGATCACGAAAAGCGTCATGCCGTGGGCAAAGGAAATTGCGGCGATGACCCCACTCGAAGATGCGGCTGCTTCGACGTCCGTAGAGAACCATATGCGAGCAACGACGACGATCAGCACACAGACTGCGGTCAATGACGCCACGAAGATCGCAGAATGAGCAGGGTCCATGAGGGCACCCGTCCGGGGCACGGACGGGCTCTGCTGGGTGCGGACAGATGACGGCACAGTCATTCGCCTTCTGCGAAGCTGACCGAAATCCAGATCGCACGCAGAACCGCTCCTTCGAGCTTCCTCGGCGGCTCACCACATTTCGCGGTTCCATCCCGTTGCAAGAACTCAATCATTGCTGATCGCCCAGGCCCCAGGGAATACAGATCTACCACCCGTATCCCGACGACGAGAACTGTCAGAAGCTGAGAGGGGGATCTCACGGTCGGAATCTGGCGGAGCCTCCACCTGCCCGACCGCCAGCTGCTTCGAATAGATGGTCTCCTTCTCAGCGTGGTGCGCCCAAGTGTCGGGATCTTTCCGAATAGAATGCGCGGCATAGCTGCTGCCATAGCTCTGCGAATATGCTGTGCCTGTGGTCCGGGGTACCCCATTGAGCACGAGTCCGAGAAGGCGCGCCCGCACGAGTTGGATCTTTCGCAGCGCTTGAGTGATCTGTGTTCGACGCACAACCCCGTTTCGAGCGACGAAGACGGTTCCAGACACTCGAGTAGCCATCGCTATTGCGTCTGTCGCAGCTAGCACTGGTGCAGAGTCCAGGACAACGGCGTCGTACTGCTTGGTGGCTTCTTCGAGGAAAACTGTCATCTGCTCGCTATCCAGCAGTTCAGCCGGGTTCGGGGGTATTGGTCCGCTCGCAAGAACGGCCAGATTGGCGAGTTCCATAGGCTGGACGACGTCTTTCAACTCAGTATCCCCGATCAGCACTGTTGACAAGCCTGCGCCCCCTTCTATTCCGAGATACCGGTGCACCGAGGGATCGCGTAGATCAGCATCGACAAGAAGCACGCGGTCCCCGCCGCGGGCGAGGGCGGAAGCGAGGTTGATGGAGGTCACCGATTTTCCTTCGCCTTTCACGGAAGACGTCACGAGCAGAGATCGGCTCCTGCCCCGCGGCTCAAGGAAGCGGAGATTCGACCGCAGCTCCCGGTACGGTTCAGCCTGAACGTTCTGCGATCCGTGCTCTGAAACGAAGACGTGGTTCTCTCCTGCAGTGATCAGCGGGACCGTCCCGATCACCGCAGCGTCGGTCAGCTGCTCAATGTGATCTGCTTTGCGCACTTTGTTGTCCAGTCGATCTCTGAGCACGGCGGACAACATCCCTGCGAGTATTGCGGCGATCAGACCGAGCACGAAGTTCTGTGTGAGGTTCGGCGAGGACGGCGCTTTCGGCGCCGTGGCCGGAGTGACGACCGTCAGTTGAACTGTCGCCTTTCCGCTGGTGGTTTCGAGGTCTGCGACCTGCTCTTGCAGGCTTTCAGCCACCGCATTCGCAAGTTTCGCCGACGCTTCGGAACCGTCTGCTTTTGCGGTGATCGAGATGAGAAGAGTGTCTTCGGGGACATCGGCTGAGACCCTGTCAGAGATCTGTCCGGCGTCGGCATCCAAGTCGAGCGATCTGATGGCGGGATCAAGCACGATAGGAGTGGTAACGAGATCCGCATAGGTGTCGATCTGCTGCCGAGCGTAATCAGCCGCGGCCGAACGGTCGGTGACCGAATTGCCGGGATCGGTGCGGACGAAGACATTTGCGGACGACTCGTACACAGGGGGCTGCAGCGCCGTGATCCCGGCTACCGCAGCTATCACGACGAAGGCGGTCGACAATGCGTAGACCCACCGTTCGCGGAGGATCGTCAAATAGTGCTGAACAATCATGATCGTTCACTTCCTGCGCGGCAGTGTTCAGTTGGCTGAGAGGTGTGAGAAAGAAGTGCGCGGCACTGCCCATGTGGGTGGACATGCTCACCCGGGGAGCATCCACGATCAATGCGCATCAAGGACCACTCCTCCGAGGCGTTCGTACGTCTTTGACCGGTCGAAATGGTCTTCGGCCATTCGTCTGGATCCTCGGCCGCGCTCTGCCAGTCGACGGTCATTGGCCGTGTTCTTGAGGGCCTCTGCGAATGCGGCCGGAGTCGATTCGCAGCTGATACCCGCTCCATACTCGGTGAGAAGATCTTGGTACTCGGCACATTGCTGAGAGTTGACGACGGGGAGTCCTGCGGCTGCATAATCGCAGACTTTGTTGATGATGCTGGCCGCCGAGTTCGCAACAATGGGATTGATGGCAATATCGCACCCCCGCAGACGCGAGACCATCTCCGGGTATTCGAGCTTGCCGTAGAACACTACGTCCTCATCCAGATCCCCTGCTTCCTCACGCCATCGATCTTCGAAGGGACCCGTACCCATTACGTGCAGGCGCATGTGGATGCCTTCCTTTCTCAGTTCGCGAAGCGCCCCGAACACCGAAGGCAGGTCGTAACTGTGTCCCAGAGTTCCGATATATGCGAGCTCTGCGATTCCTGTTCGGGGAGGACGCAGAACCGGATAGGTGTCGAATTTCGTCAGATCCGACCCGAGGTACACGGTGGAGACAGTTGAACCGTCCCTACGTGCCGAACTCACTCGTTCTGAATAGGTTTCGGAGACGGTCACAACTGCATCCGCAGCCCGGTAGATCGCCTCGGCACGCCTGCGGATGGGGATCAGAGCCTGGCGCACCATCCAGCGTGGTCGCAAAACCATCTCAAAGGCCTCTGGCCATAGGTCCTGCACGTCGAGGATGAATCTCACTTCGTTCTTCTCCGCGAATTCGGCTGCGGCATGCGCCACCTCGAGAGAAGGCATGGAACAGTAGATGATGTCCGGGACCTTCCGCCGCCGCAGGTATTCAGCAAGGTTCCTGCCGAGGGCTCGGTGACTGCGCAGACGACCGGCAGAGACGTTGCTCCGATACGGCGGTTCATGCACATAGGTGGTCGAGTACAGCGGGTTCCGTTCCACCGAAGTGTCGCGTTGTGTCTTGAACGCGTGCTGGAACGAGGACGTGACCAGCTCGACTTCTGCACCGCGGCGAGAAAGAATGCTCGCCAAGCTGTCGAAGCGATCGTTCGGCAGCCATCCAGTTGCTGTGTAATGGGCGATCATCAATACGTCCATGACTTCACTTCCTTGTCCGGTCCGGATATCGGTCTATGAGCTCGACGTCAGATCCTGCAGGCATTGCTGCCGACGGTGCGATGTCTGACAAGTCCGCGCCACCATCGGCAACGGCAGCGCTCGGCTCATCTGCATACGACTGCTTTGCTTTGCGCCTGACCACCCGTGCGAGCGTGAAGGCACCGGCAGCGGCGCAGACGGCGTATCCGATGATGGATCCGTAGGCCGCGCCGAACATTCCGTAGTGCGGAATCAGAATGATGTATGCAATGAGCGAGGCCATGGTGCCGATGATTTCGACGACCGACACCGTTCCCGGGGAGTCCGCTGCGATGAGGAGGCCCTGTTGAACGCGTGTTACTCCGAAGATGACGGCGGATACAGCCAATGGGATGATAGCGGCCGCCGCTGGCGCATATGAGTCCGGCAGAACAAAGACGATCATGGCGTATGCTGCGGCTGCGAGTACCGTGGCAGAAGCCACCAGCAACAGAACGCTTCGGGCGATTATTCGCACCACCGGGAAGGAATGGGAAGAGAAGCCCTGAGACCAATTCCGCAATGAAGCATCAACCCACTGCTGCACCGGCCAGGTGGCCATCTCGAGAACAGTGGCTACAGTGACATAAAGACCGAGTGCGGCCGAACTGCTCAAGATCGGAAGAAGCAGCCGATCGGATCGAAGCATGGCGGAATTGCTGAATTCGGATGGGAGCAGCACCCAGCCCCGCCGGCGGAGCCCTCGCTTCTCAGTTCGGTTGGGTTCCAAGTGCTTCGAGGGGCGGGGTGCGACAAACAAGAGGACCGCGGTCGGTACCGCGGAGGCCGCATAGGCCCACATCCACACCACTGGGTCATTCACACCGATCAGCACCAGCAATACCGCTCCGACGACGATGATCAGCTGGGTAACGATCGCATTGACGGCAAACCATTTCCACTCACGGCTGCACACATAGGCGACGCGCAGAGCATGCACCAATGAATTGAGCGCAACGTAGGCGGCAATCGCGATCACACCCATCCACATCCATCTGGTGCTGAACGGTGACAGCGCTGCTGCGATGAAGGCGATGGGCAGAACACAGAGAGTGCCGGGCGTCACCATGCGTGCAAAGACACGATATTCGGTGCCAAATCCTCCAGAACGCGTAGCGATGAAGGGCCGTTCGAGTCCCATGACCGCGAACACGGAAAGGAAGTATGCCAATTGCAGTGCAAATGCCAGGTCTCCGCGCCCCGCCGGGCTCAACACGACAGCGGCCAGCAGATTGACTGCCACTGCACCACCGGCCGCCAAGATCTGGGCTGCCACCAAAACTGCTGCGGCGATCTTCGTGCCCCTCGGCCCTTCACTGGTTGACATCACTGGAGTTCTCCCATCCAGTGAACACAGGCATGGTGTCGTGCCCGTGTTTGCTGATTCCTCGCCGACTGACGACTGTTCGCACCGTCTGCAGAAGGATTGAGAAGTCGAGTCGCAGACATCTGCCGTCGACGTAGTCCACGTCGAGGCGGAAACGGTCTGCCCACTCAAGATCGTTGCGGCCCTTGACCTGTGCCAATCCGGTGATGCCAGGACGAACCTCATGCCGTCGAGCCTGCTCAAGCGTATAGAGATCGAGATATTCGACAATCAATGGTCGCGGACCGACAAAGCTCATATCACCGCACACGACATTCCACAGCGAAGGGAGTTCGTCGAGGCTCGAAGCGCGTAGGAACCGGCCGAGCCGCGTCAGGCGCTGCCCGTCAGTCACACGCTCTCCGTCGGGCTCCACCATGGTTCGGAACTTCAGAATGTCGAAGACCTTGCCGCCCAGCCCGGGCCGAGGCTGCCGGAAAAGCACCGGTCGACCGTGGACTGCCAGGACGACAAGGGCCACTCCGGCGGTCACAGGGGACGCCAAGATGAGTCCGACCACGCTGAAGCAGATATCGGCAATTCGTTTCACATTGTCATAAGAGTTCCGTCCGCCCGGTGTGTGCGCACGTCGCGTACTCATTGCCGCCGACTGTCGTCTACCTTTCAACATCGTTCCCCCTCGCCGAGGTTCAGCGCTCTTTGAAACAGAACCGATACCCCTTCGACGGCAGGGGCGAGTTGGAGGGCTGAAAGTGCATAGATGTCCCGAGAGCAGCCGTACGGGTCAACGACATCGTCGTGCGCC
Source organism: Brevibacterium sp. MGP-B1 (assembly GCF_057766545.1). Taxonomy (NCBI): domain Bacteria; kingdom Bacillati; phylum Actinomycetota; class Actinomycetes; order Micrococcales; family Brevibacteriaceae; genus Brevibacterium; species Brevibacterium sp. MGP-B1. Next base: position 3,063,088 of record NZ_CM173407.1, read on the forward strand.
GGAAGTGTGAGATTCCGTCTCCTACTTCGACGCCGACCGGCTGCTTCGACTGCAGCACGCAAGCGGGTTGCGCGGTCAGCTGTCGGAACTGCACCTTCAGTCACAATGTCCTCATCTCGAGCGACTGCCGCGAGACTCGAAAGCTCTCGGATTGTAAAAGTTCTGCGAACGATGCGAGGGTTGAGCTCGACGACCTCACGCCTTTGATCGCGTGTCATCGTGAGAACGAGATCAGCAGCGCCGAGCAGATCTTCGTCCACTTGTCGAGCGTGCTCGGCCCTTCCCTCGATGACCCCCATGAACCCAGCGATCTCCCAGACTTCTTCCGGCGTCCGATGCCCCAGGGCCGCACGAGTGCCGGCCGAATGAACGCGGATCTCGCAGACTTCGGCAAATCGCTGCGCAAGCGCGAGCTCTGCCAGGGGCGACCGGCAGAGATTGCCCGTGCACACCGTGAGGACATTGAATTCTTCCGACATCAGCTCTTGACCGTCCGCCTGCAACTCATATACGCGACCGCAGATTCCACCCGATCGGTGTTCACCATGTCTGTACCCTCCTTGACCATGGAATCCGTGCGACAGATCCGAACCGAAGCGCGCGATTCCCTTGCGGCAGCTCGCAGAACGATGCCGCACTGCCCGCCCGGTGGTCGAAGCCCGGAGGCGAGTTCGAAGTCACGCTATCTTCGATAGTTCCTGCCCGGCCCATTCCGGTCCTTGCCCTGCGGAGGCCCGCATAGGGAGTGCGGATGTCCACTCTCGCTATGCCGTCTCCACAGGAAACGAGCCTTGAACTGTTGGCTCGGCAGTTCGACACTCATCGCGGGGCTCAACGAGCTCGCCGGTCGAGGAACACTTCGACGGTCGCGATGACCCGTTCGACATCGGCATCACTCATCGTCGATCCGCTCGGCAGGTTGAGCCCGGAGGCGAAGATGCCTTCGGAGACCTCACCCCCATACATCTGAGTTCCTGCGAAGACCGGCTGCAGATGCATCGGCTTCCACAGCGGCCGAGTCTCGATATCGTGCTCGGCCAGCCACGCACCCAGCTCGGGGGCGCTGAAACCGGATCGTTGAGCGTCGACGAGGATCGCCGACAGCCAGGCGTTGTCACGGTGTTCGTTGTCGTCACCGAAGAGAGTGACCCCGTCAGTCACCGCGACGATCGAGTCGCGATAACGGCCGCGGATCTCCCGACGGCGTTCGACCAGACCATCGAGTCGAGCCAGCTGAGCCCGCCCGAGTGCAGCAAGCAGATTGCTCAGACGGTAGTTGAAGCCGATCGCCCTGTGTTCATAATGTGCCACTGGCTCTCTGGCCTGAGTCGACAGATACCTGGCGTAGTCAGCCAAATGCTCATCATCCGTGAGCAGCGCTCCCCCACCCGAGGTGGTCATGATCTTGTTCCCGTTGAAGGACACCACCGCAGCCTCGCCGAGGCCGCCGCAGGCGTGGTCGCGATAGCGGGATCCCAGCGATTCCGCGGCATCGACGAGGACCGGAACGTCGAATTCGGCAGCGATCGGAAGAATCCGGTCATAGTCCGCGGGCCGACCCAACAGGTCGACTGGGACGATGGCCGCAGGCTTCGTTCCGCTCAAGATCGAATCTTTCAGTGCCCGATGGAGCTGAATCGGATCCATGTTCCCGTCGGCGACGCAGTCGACGAACAGGGGTTCAGCCCCGCAGTAGGTGATGGCATTCGCCGTCGCTGCGAACGTCATCGTCGAAGTGATCACCCGGTCTCCCGGTTTCACTCCGAGGCCCAGCAGACCGAGATGCAGAGCGGCTGTACCAGACGACAGTCCGACCGCGTAGGCGACTCCGACCCTTTCTGCCAGTTCCTTCTCAAAGGCTTCGAGGTCGGGGCCGACGGGGGCGATCCATCCGCCACGGAAGGCACGGAGCAGGTATTCTTCTTCGAGATCTCCGACGTCTGGTCCCGACAGCAGAATTCTCTTGGCAGCCTGGATGATCTGAGTCGGAGCTGCCATCTGAGGCTTCGTCGGCACCGCATCCGAAATCGTCATGGCCTGACCTCATCCTTCACCAGCTTGACCGGCGCCGGCAGGTAGGCGGGTCCACCGACGGGTTCTCGGCGCCCGACTTCCCGTTGAGGCCGACAGGAGCGGTCACAGAAGACGTCGATGACGCCGCGGTCAGCCGTGAACTCAGGAAGATCGACGGGTGAGAGAACCGGTGCCTCAACGCGGCTGATCTTGTCGTGGATGCGGATGACGGTGCCTTCATAGTCACCGAAGAGCTCCTCGTCGAGCTTCTCACCCTCACGCAGACCGGTATAGACGATCTCGGTATTCTGATTCGACATCGCAACCAGGCTCCGGGCGATGTCGACGATGCGCACAGGTTCACCCATGTCGAGAACCATGACGTAGCCGTCCTCGCCGATCGTCGTCGCCTGCAGCACCAGCTGACAGGCCTCCGGGATGGTCATGAAGAAGCGTCGGACCTCCGGATCGGTGACCGTGATCGGACCGCCCTGTCGGATCTGCTCCTGGAAGGACAGGAGCACCGAACCACGGGAACCCAGAACATTGCCGAAGCGAACCGAGAGGTAAGTGCCTGGCGACTTCGCTGCGAATCCGCTGACGAGTCTTTCGGCGATCCGTTTGCTCCGGCCGAGCTCGCTCGTCGGTGCGGCGGCCTTGTCCGTCGAGATGTTGACGAAGGTTTCGACTCCGACTGCGCGTGCTGCTTCGAGGACATTGAGGGTGCCGTGGACATTCGTCTTCCACGCCTCCTCGGGGAACCGCTGCAGCATCGGCAGATGTTTGAGCGCCGCCGCGTGGAAGACGATCTGCGGCTTCGCCTCGGCGAAGATATGATCAAGTGCGGCCCGATCTCGGATGTCGGCAAGCACCGTGTTCGGCGACATCAGCAGCGCCGAGCCGTAGAGCGTGAGTTCGACTCCATGCAGCGCCGTCTCATCCCGATCGAGCATGACGAGACTCTCCGGATGGAGAGCGAACAGCTGCCGGCAGAGTTCGCTGCCGATCGATCCACCCGCTCCCGTGACGAGAACCCGTTTGCCGGCCACCTTCTTGGCGATCTCTGCCAGATCGGTGTGCACCGGGGCACGGCCGATGAGGTCTTCGACCTTGATATCGCGGATATCGCCGATCTCGACCTTTCGATTGACCATCTCGGCCAGCGGGGGGATCGTCCTCAGCCATTTCCCTGTCGGCTCCAGACGCTCACGACATTTCTGCAGGAATTCCGCGTCGGAATCAGCGATTGCGACGATGACTCCAGCTGCATTCAGCCACTCGGCCGCCTCGGCGATGTCCTTACTCGTCCCACGGACCCGAACTCCGTGGATGCTCAGATGACGTTTGTGCGGATCATCATCGATGAGCCCGACGGGCAGATACTCACCGTCAGGGTTCGAGAGCATCTGGCGGATCAGGGATTCAGCCGCGTCGCCGGCGCCGACGACGAGTACTCGCTCGCCCCGCAGGGGACGGGTCGCGATCTGGTGGGACCAGCGGATGAGGTAACGGCTGCCGGTCATGAAGATGACTGCGGAGAAGACAGTGAGCAGGACGAACGGCGAATCCCCCAAGGTGACGGCCATCAGTCCGCACGCAACGATCAGGGCGATGACGGCGATACGGCCGTATTCGGCAAAACTTCCGTAGTGATAGCGACTGCGATAGAGACCGGTGAGCAGGCCGAGGAGCACTTGCAGAACCACTGCCGCCCCAAGCGCGGAACCGAGTTCGACTCCGCTGACGACTCCTGGACCCATGACTGTCGAGGCGAGCAGGCCGGCAGCCGTCCAAGCGACGAGATCGAGGACGAGCTGGAGCCTGGTCTTGCCCTTCCAGATCCGCGTTGTCAGCCGTGCCGGCCACGTCGGTCCAGAAGTCGCTGAAGGTGGCGAAGCCACACCGCCAGCCCTCCCCCGGGTGAGTGGATTCGGATGTTCTGACACAGTCATCGTGATCTCCCATGTTCGACTCTCCCGGCCCCGTCACTGTGGCGGCCGGGCATCGTCGGTGAGAGCCGACGATGCTGCGATTCCAACTGCGGAATGCGTCGACTTCACGCTATGGGTGCGATGGCTCTGCTCTGGTGCTTGCGGAGAGGAGACTGCGGTCATCCGCGACCGCGGTGCGGGTGTCCGCGGGGCGTTCTGCCGCAGACGGCCCGATCCGCCTGCGGCAGGTGCTCCAACAAGATGTCGGTTCAGACCGCGGCGAGACGAGGGTTGCCCGCCAATCGAGACACGAGCTCTGTGCGTGACCCGACATCGAGCTTGCGATAGACAGCGGTGAGGCGGAGTTCGACGGTGCGCAGGGAGACGAAGATCCGCTCGGAGATCTCCCGATTCTTCATTCCCGCACGAACCAGTTCGACGACCTTGAGCTCCTCGTCGCTGAGTTCGCCGAGGCGCGGCAGCTCAGGCATCGTCGGCACCTTCGGCTCTTCGACGATCTGCCCGGTGCGGAGATGGTCGGCGAGACGACCGGCCCCGACTTCGCGAAACAGCGCCGCAGCGGCAAGTCTCTGTTCGCGTGCTCTCAGGTTCGAACCGTTGTCGGTCAGGCGAGAGGCAAACGCCGCATGAGTGACCGCCTTCTCGAAGACGAACTCTGAGGTGCTGGACTGCCGCAGCACTCGCCCGAACAGGTCGGTGGCAGTCTCCCCGGCGGCCAGAAGCGCTTCACTCCGACTGACGACAAGATCGGTCCACCGAGAAGGGCAGGCCCTCGCGCGGTCACGCAGCTTCTGGAGCAGAAGAGCCGCATGCTCTCTTCTGCCGATACCCACCAAGGCTTCGATGAGGTCGCCCTCGAAACGACGCACGTTCGGGTTGGTCTCGTCCTCGGACAGCTGTTCGCAGCGCCGAAGGTGTCCGATCGCTTCGGCTGCGCAGTCGGCGCGCAGCAGGTATCTGCCCTGGAGCGCATTCAGCTCGGCCAGCAGACGGTGGTTGTTCGTCGCCGAAGCTCGGACCGCGGCCTGTTCCTCGACGAGCCCCGCTTCACCGGCGCGTCCGGTCAGCAGCAGCTTCCAGGCGTGCAGCAGCAGGATCCGATCCTGCCGGACGACGACGAGCCCTCTGCGCTTGTCGGCCTCCGATTCCGCGATGAGCCTGTCGATGACGTCGACGGCCTGGCTGACTCGGCCGAGGCGCATTTCCAGATCAGCACGGACACAGTCCACCTGCCGCTTCCAGACCCTGGTCGCAGCACAGGTCTCACCGATGTGGTCGAGCACAGCCGAGGCGGCTTCATAATGCTCGGTGAGCACCAGTCCCTGGGCGACGGCGAGTCCGAAGCTCGGCCTGATCGCATCCTGGTGTTCCTGCAGGCTCGCGAATCCGGCGAGCGCCGACCCGTCCTTTCCGCAGTTGCCGTCAAGCAGGATGCGCACGGCCTGGACAAGCTGTGCCTCGCTGTCGCGACAATGCTCATCGGCGGCTTCGGCAAGTGCCAGAAGCTCCTGCGCTCGGACGAATTCGCCTCGTTCACAGTGGCAGAGTGCCAACGTCAGCTGCAGGCGCGCCACTTCGACGGGTGCCTGCTCCGATTCGTATCTGCTCCACGACGTGAACAGTGAGGACGGCAGGGTCTGCGTCTCGAGGAAGACATTGCGGACTTCGAGAGTCCGAGCGCGGACCACGACCGCGGCCCGGTTCGAACGAGAGGCGATCTGCACATAGCGGCGGGAGAAGGCGAATTGCCCGTGATCGGACAGCGTCTCGGCGATCTCGACCAGCTGACCGCGCAGCTCCTCGAGATCGTTGCAGACCCGGATGGCCCGTTCGGCGAATTCGGCCCCTCCGGCAGTGAGTCCGCGTCGCACCAGTCCGAGAGCGTGTGCCGCCAGCTGCTGTGCGGTCTCCTCACCCGGGTCGATGAACGAGACATGCCAGGCTTCGACCTGCGGCCACGTGTCGGCGCAGTCTTCGGCCAGGACGAGGTGGGTTCGGCGTCGCTCGCTCGCCCCCATCGACTGCTGCACCATGGCACGGACGAATCCGTGGGGTATCCGCAGAAAGGCTCCCCGACGTTCGATCGTTCCGCGCGATTCGAGTTCGTCGACGGCTTCCCAGAATCCGGGCAGTCTCCTGGCCAGAGGCCGCAGCGGAGTCAGTGGGGACAGCGACAGGCATCTGAGCAGCGCTTCGGCATTGGGCGTCAGCCCCTCGACATAGTCGGCGATCATCGGACGGCTGGCCGGTCCCACTCGCACCGGGATCGACAGAGCGATCTCCCCGCGCATCTCACTGGGCGCCATCTCCTCGAGGATGTGGCTGAGGGCCAAGGGACGACCCGAGGCGGCGTGGGCGGCGACCTGGGCTGCCTCCTCGGCGATCCTGGTATGACCGAAGCGAGCCAAGGCGAGGTCACGGGCGAGCTCGATGAGCTCGGCGATGCTGAGATCCGCAAGTTCGATCTCCGGCACCGAGGCGAACGGACCGTCGTCGTCGATCGACCGCGCCGTGATGACGATGTGCAGTCGCCCTGACTTCAACCGACGCAGCGCCTGACCGAGCACCCGCTGCGAGTCCATGTCCATCTCGTCGGCATTGGGCACGAGGATGAGCGTGTCCTCATCGCCGGGAATCGATCGGAGAGCCGTCATCATGTTCGGCACGATCTCATCATCGGCGAGCTCCGCCGGATCGGAGGGGCCGTTCACGGATGCGCTGACTGCGGCGAGCAGGCCGCTTATCCCGGACCAGGGCGTGTCCTCATCGAGCGGACTCGATGCGACCCTGATGACCGTTCCGTCCCACTCCGACTCGAGTGCCCGCAGGATCGATCGCCTCCCGGACCCGAAGCCGCCGGTGAGGGCGGCGGCGCGGTGCCGCGAGAGGAGGGAGCGGAGGTCGCCGACTTCCTTGCGACGAATCACCTGACGCATGATCCGCCTCCCGTCGTCGAGTCCGGGGAGCTCGTTCGGAGAAGGATTTCCGGTCCGGAGACGGACGGCGCCGGTCGCACGGCGCGGGGATCGGTTCGCTGAGGAGGCTGAGGCGTGATGTCCATACTCAGATACTGCTCGCCGGCAGCCGTCTCGGACCAGGTGGTCGATACCGGAGTCGCCTTCGGGTCACTACTCAGTCACCGCCAGGTCACCACCGGAGCACCGCAGTGAGTACTCACCCGAGTCCGAAATCCCGCAGTCGGTGATACTCGGTTCGCGCTCAGGCGCGCAGTCGGCCTTCGGTATCCCGCATCGCCTCGGCGACCTGGTCCCTGCGCTCGACACCGAGCTTGCGGAACAGCCGGTAGGTGTGCCCCTCGACCGTTCGCACCCGCACCCCCAATTCCAGCGCGATCTCCGCATTCGATCGGCCCGCGACGATGAGCGTGCTGATCTGCTTCTCCCGGGCGGTCAGTCCGATGTTCTGCCTGCCCAGCCCACTACTCTGGCCAGCTCCGAACCGCGCGGCCAGAGCGATGCACTTACCCGCCAGGTCGGGCATCGACGCTCCATATTCCTCCGCAAGAGACGTCAGGGCTGCACGATCACGACCACGCAATGCAGCGCCGAGGCGACCGACGATGTCGAACTCACGCCCGGTTCCGTGCCCGGCGGCTTCACACATCGCCTCGGGCGCGATCTCGTCGAAGTGCAGGAAGAGGTGCAGGCGGATGAGCACGACGATCGCTGCTGACCCATCGGCTTCGGCTTCGTCCAACATCCGACGCAGCTCGTGCTCGTACCGAGTCTCACCGGTGCGTATCGCTCGTGCAGTGGCTCGCAGCACAAGCGCACGTCGATATTCGTGAAAGAGAGCGGTGACGGGCAGTTCGTCGAAGCGGGCGTGCAGGTCGTCGGCGTCAGCGACGGTTCCGACTCGTGAGACCGCATATTCGGCCTCTGCCAATGCGATGGCCAGCTGGGTGCCCATGTTCCAGTAGGTGAGCGATTCGATCGCAGCCCTCAGTGCGTTCATGGCCCCCGGCAGATTGCCCTCGAGCAGGTGAGTCTTCGCCCACAGCAGGTCGATCGGCCCGGAACGAGCCGACAGGTACGCGATGTCATGCGTCGCCAGTGTCGTCATCAGCTCTCTCGCCTCAGCGGTTCGTCCCAGCTGCAGAAGTGTGCGCCCCTGCAGCATGGTCAGGTGAAGTGAACCTGTGCTTTCGCTGCTGAAGTCGGCTCGAGCGGATTCGAGGAGCGCGAGTGCTTCCAAGGTGCGTCCCGAGTCGAGCATGTCGGTCGCGTGCAGCATCGTGTCGAGCAGATGGAAGTTGCCCGTTGCCCCGCCCTCGGGTGTGAGTCCGTCGAAGACGTCCACGGTGATCGGTCGTTCTTCGGCCACGACGGCAGCGACACGGTCGAGGAATTCGAGTCCGAACGCTGCGTCCACTCCCCCTCCGGGGTGTCCGTCACCTTCCTCGTGCAGCCGATTCAGAGCGGTGCGGAAGTCCGCAAGCCGCAGGGCAGGAGACATGGATGCAGAAGCGCGGTTCATCCAGACCACGAGCGCATCGACGACCAGCGGAGCACAGCATGCGGTGCGAACCGCATGGGCCAAGATGTCGAGTCCGAGGGGAATCTTGTTGCAGCCGCAGTAGAGCAGAGCGACCGAGAGCAGCTCGTGCGGACTCATCTTCTCCGTCGGGATCTCCGCGATCAGCCGCATGGCCCGATGCCAGTCTCCGAGGCGAGCGGCGATCAGTGCGGCGTCGATGGTCCTCGACTCGCTGACTTCCGCTCCGCAGATCAGTCCCCACTCGGCCCTGACCACCTGCGACCACTCCGCAGGTGCATCTCCGCTGGAGTCGATGAAGTCGAACCACTCACGACTCCGACCGGTCGGGGTCGTGTACCTGATCGTGTCCGAGGTGTGGTTCTCCACTGCCTCATAGATATGGGGTCTCTGCGCGTCGATCTTCAGTTCACCGGCGGCCACGAGCGCATCCGCGGCTTCTCCGAGCCCCGCCTCGAGCAGTGTCGCCAGCTCCACCTCCCCCGCGAGGACGACCAGCTCGAGGGCCTCCGTCTCCTGCGGCGAGTGGTCGGCGAGACCGATCCGTGCGTAGTCGCGGGCACGCGCATCGTAGTCGGTGTCGTGTCCGTCGAGGATCCACACTCCTCGGCGCATGAGGAAGCGCGACCGTCGTGCGGTGTATTCGAGGAGTTCGATGAGCTTTCCCGGATTGCGCTTCGAATGGAAGTCGACGATGTCGACCACTGCTTGGGACACGATGTGACCGAGGCGGTGTTCGATCATCGACCGATAGTCCTCACGCGGCAGAGGGCCGAGGACGAGATGCTGGAGCACACGGTCTTCGACCATAGTCGAGAACGGCATGACCCCACTCTCGGGATTGGACCGCGACATCGCGACGAGCCTGATCGAGCCGACGCTGGCCAAGTCGGTCAGGACCTCCTGCGAACGGGAATCGAGCAGGTGGGCATCGTCGACGAAGACCGCCTGCGAGGTTCGAGTCGAGGTGAGCCGGGACACGATTCGCCCCAGCAGTGTGGACGGGTCACCGTCGAGGTCGATGAGCAGACCGAAGACGCCGAACTCGGTGTTCTGGTGCACGCGGTCCCCGCGGATCCAGATTCCGTCGTTTCCGTCCTCGAAGGCCGTTCTCGCCAAAAGGGTCTTGCCGACGCCGATCTCACCTTCGATGAGGATTCCGGAGCATTCCGAGCAGCGCAGCGACTGACGAATCAGTTCGAGTTCGCCCTTGCGCCCGAAGATCTCTGCTCCGTCACGAGCACTCGAGGCGGCGGTCAGTTCCTCAGCCATTCCGTCACCACCTCTCGTAGCTCCTGCCGATTGGCCACATGCACTCGACGGTAGAGGCGACCGAGGTGCCATTCGACGGTTCGGGTCGACAGGTGCAGCTCTTCTCCGATCTCTGCGCTCGTTCGGCCCTCGACGATGCCCGTGATGATCGACTGCTCGAGCTCGCCCAGATTCGCGTGGAACTGTTTCCCGTCGGCATCGAAGTCGAGCACGCGCCGGCTCCGGCCCAGCAGGATCCGGGCTTCCTTGGTGGCTGGGGCGTCGCCTGAGGCAACGGCGCGTTTTCGGGCCTCGCCGGACAGCTGGGCGCAGAGCACGACCGCGCCGAAGATCAGCGCCTCACGGGCCGCGGTGATGAGCGCCTGCAGATCGTCAGTGCTGAAGGCATGAGCCACGGCGCGCAGCAGGCGACCGAGGGCGCCATCGATCCTGCCGGCCGAGGCGGACAATCCGCCGATTGCCTGTTCATGCCCGAGTCGACCTGCCTCGAGCCAGGCGAGGCAGGCAAGGGTGTGCGCACCATGTTCGTCTGCCCAAGCCCCGAGCTCATACAGCTGCGGGGCCGCGGGCCCCGGCGACGTCTGTGCCAGGGCCTGCAGATCGAAGAGCCTGGCTTCGAATGACGCCCACCAGGAATGCCGACTGGCTTCGGCCTCCTCGTCGACAGCGATCGAGACGACCTCCGTCCGCTGATCTGTCAGCACAGCGGAAAGAGACAGGGCCGACCTGGCCATTCCAGCGATATCGACGATGTCGCAGGGATCGGCGCCGAGATTGAGTTCGCCGAGGATGCGGTGGGCCTTCGCCGCGTTGCCGGTGCGCAGGTCGATGAGCGCGTTCGTCAGCCTGGTCAGCCTCCGACTGGAGGTCAATTCATCCATTGCCGCTCGCGCCTCGGCCCATTTGCCGGCGATGAAGTTCGCTACGAAGAACTGCGGTATGGCGTCTTCCCGTTCGAACGATTCGGGCCCGGGAAGTCCGAACATCAGCCGAGCCTGCGCGATATAACTCAGTCCCAGTTCGATGCGCCCAGCCATCACTTCTGCCACGCCGAGGAACGCGCATGCGCGCAGACGGTGGCGCACCGAGCTCGCATGGTTGAGATAGACGCTCTCGGCCAGAGCGCAGGCAGCGGCGATACGACCTCCCTTGAGGTCGAACCTGGCGCGCGTCGCGTCGAGCCGACCGACGTCGATCGGCAGCGAAAGCGTGTCCCGGACCCAGTCCAGCCGCAGATCCTCGGGCCTCCTTGGGTCAACCAACCTCAGTTCCATCGAGGCAAGACGGGACAGATACTCCTGTTTTGAGGTATCCGGGTTCAGACACGCCTCGGATACCAGCGGGTCGATGATCTCCCTGGCTTGCCTGAGACGGCCTGCTCCCCACTCGCAGCGGGCGAGCTCGAGGTCGAGTTCGGGACCGCGATAGTCGCTGGTGCGGATGATCTCTGCGGCTTCGAGGTATCTGCCCCGCGCGTTTCCCCAACCGGCGGCATCCAGAACCTGTTTGGGAGTCGGCACCCGGCCCAAGGAGATCGACCACGCGGCGTAGCCGAAGAGCGTCCTGCCGTGAAGTGCCGAAAGATCCGCTCCGGCATCGAACCGGGTGAGCAGCTCGAGGCTGCGAGAGGGAGGGACCATGGCTCGGACGTTCTCAGCCGTGACGGGTTCGTGCATGCTCACCGTTCCTCCTCGCCCCTTCGAGATCGAGAGCAGACCATCCTCCGCCAGAGAGTCGATCGTCTGCGGACTCGCGAACCCGACGAGCACGTCATAGGGCACGGCTTCGATGAGAGCGACGGTTTCGATGACCTCTCGGCTGGGCTGATCGGCCCGGGCGATCGCGGTTTCGACCCCGCTGGTCCGGCTCCGCCCGAACAGCAGCCTCTCGAGCAGCCGGGGATTGCCATGGGCGAGCGCGGTCAGCTCCGAGACCGATCTCGTCTCGGTCTCCATGAGTCCGATGCTGTTGATCATCGCAGCCGCATCCGCCTCGTCGATACCGTCCAGATCGATCCTGACAACGCTTCCGGACAGCCACAGTCCGGCGATGAGATCGACCGGCGGACGCGCCGATTCGGCGGCGATGACGAGTTTGATCCTGCGCGCATCCGTCAGCTGAGCCAGCACTGCGAGGGAATGGTCGTCGACGAGATCGGCATTGTCGACGACGACCAGGGAGCCACCGCCATCGGCTCTGCGCTCGAACAGATCACCGATCACCGACAGCGCTCGACCGGGCGGGAGGCCTGTGTCGATGCCCTCCCGCGACAGCAGGATTTCGAAGATTCCGAGGTTCCGGACCCGCGCGTTCTCCGAGCCGCGCAGGCGGGTGACCGCAAGATCGGGGTCGAGACGAGAGAGCGAAGCATTCACCAGCGCGGTCTTCCCGATGCCCGCAGCGCCGATGAGGAGTGCACCCAGATGCCTCTGCCCTGAGATCGCGTCGACGACCGTCGAGAGCTCGGACTCATAGCCGAAGAGCCGACGCGACGGTGCGACCGGGGGGATATGCGTGGTCCTGCCTGACACGTCACTCAGCTTTCCGTACCCCTGGGGATCTTCTGCAGCGGGGAATGCGGAGCCCAGCGGCGCGGGGTTCAATCCGGAGAGGCTCACGTCTCGGAATCAACGATGAAATTCCTGAATAACTATTACCACCCGCAATAGGTGTAGTAATACATTTCTGAAATAAAGTTAGGCGATTGTGACATTAACATCCGGTCCCACGGAAGGGCCGCCTCGGCGAGGATCCCCGTCGTTTCCCACTTGTGAGCCCGAACACCGAACCGTACCATTGGAGGAAAGTTACTGAACGATCTATAAGGAGTTCGCATGGACACCCTACTGAATGCAGAAGAGCGCGAGTTCGCGCAGCAGATGCGTCAGTTCTACCGCACGGAGATCCCCGAGGAACTCCGCTTCAAGGTCGCCACCGGCCAGGAGCTGAGCAAGGAGGACATGGTCACCTCGCAGCGGATCCTCAACCAGCACGGCTACGCCGTGCCGAACTGGCCGGTCGAATGGGGCGGCCAGGACTGGACCCCCGTGCAGCGTCACATCTGGCTCGAAGAGATGCAGCTGGCCTGCGTTCCGCAGCCGCTGCCGTTCAACGTGTCCATGGTCGGTCCCGTCATCGCCACCTTCGGCTCGCAGGAGATCAAGGAACGCTTCCTGCCCGCCACCGCGAACATCGACATCTGGTGGTCGCAGGGATTCTCCGAGCCCAACGCCGGCTCGGACCTCGCCTCGCTCAAGACCACCGCGGTGCGCCAGGGCGACAAGTACATCGTCAACGGCCAGAAGACCTGGACGACCCTGGGCCAGTACGGCGACTGGATCTTCAACCTCGTGCGCACCGACCCGGACGTGAAGAAGCAGGCCGGCATCTCCTTCCTGCTCATCGACATGAAGACCCCCGGCGTCACCGTCCGTCCGATCCAGCTCATCGACGGCGGCCATGAGGTCAACGAAGTCTTCTTCGACAATGTCGAGGTCCCCGTCGAGAACCTCGTCGGCGAAGAGAACAAGGGCTGGACCTACGCGAAGTTCCTCCTCGGCAACGAGCGCACCGGAATCGCCCGCATCGGCGGCTCGAAGGTCAACCTCGCCCGCGCCAAGGCCTATGCCGCGGTGACGAAGACCGCTCGCGGCACTCTGCTCGACGATCCCCTGTTCTCCGCCCGTCTGACGAAGATCGAAGCCGAACTCACCGCGCTCGAGATGACCCAGCTGCGGATCCTCTCGACCCAGGCCGCCGGGTCCGACAAGCCGGATCCGCGTTCCTCGGTGCTCAAGCTCAAGGGCTCCCAGCTGCAGGAGGACATCTCCGAACTCCTCGTCGACGTGCTCGGTCCGCAGGGTCTCGACTTCGTTTCCGACCGTGTGCAGGGCCAGGGTCTGTCCGACCTGCCCAACGGCGCTGTCGACGCTCTGCCCGGCTACTTCAACACCCGCAAGGTCACCATCTACGGCGGTTCGTCCGAGGTGCAGCGCGGAATCATCTCGAAGGCACTGCTCGGTCTCTGAGACACCGACGCTCACTCGATCTCCCAAGAAGGACAACAATGGATCTTGAACTCAACGACATTCAGCAAGAACTCGCCAGCACACTGAACAAGTACCTGCGCAGCGAGTACGACATCGCCAAGCGCGAAGAGATCCTTCGCAGCGACGAGGGCATCTCCCGCGAGAAGTGGCAGGCCTTCGCCGAGATGGGACTGCTCGGACTTGCGATTCCCGAGTCCTACGGCGGCGCGGACATGACCTTCAACGAGGTGGCCGTGGTCGCCGAGGCGTTCGGTCGCTCACTCGTCCTCGAACCGTTCCTGGCTACTGCAGTCCTCGGTGCCAATGCCGTTCTGCTCGGCGGCAGCGAGGAGCAGAAGCAGGCCATCCTGCCCGGTGTGGCAGAGGGCCAGACCTTCCTCGCTCTCGCAGCGCTCGAGCCCGGACTGCGCTACGCAGTCGACGCTCCGCAGACTCAGGTCTCCGGTGCCGACGGCAGCTTCACCCTCACCGGCGAGAAGAACAACGTGCTCGGCGGAGACGTCGCCGACCACTTCGTCGTCACCGCCACGCAGAACGGCGAGCTGGGCCTCTACCTCGTCGCCGCCGATGCCGAGGGTCTGACCCGTGTGGCTCAGCGCCAGGCCGATGGTCTGGGAAGCGCGAACCTCAAGCTCGAGGGGGTCGCCGCCCAGCGCCTCGACGCAGCCGACGCCAACGCCGTGCTGTCCGAGGTCCTCGACCTGGGCAACGCTGCAATCATGGCTGAGGCCGTCGGTGCGCTCGAAGCCTCGCTGACGATGACTGCCGAGTACCTGAAGACCCGTGAGCAGTTCGGTGCTCCGATCGGTGCGAACCAGGCTCTGCAGCACCGCGCCGCCGACCTCTACGCCGAACTCGAGTACGCGCGCAGCATGGCTCTGTACTCTCGCCTGGCCGTGACTTCCGAAGTTCCGGGCGCCGAGAAGGACCGCCACCGCGACGTCATCGCCGCGAAGATCATCGTCGACCGGGCTGCTCGCAACATCAGCCAGGAGTCGATCCAGATGCACGGCGGCATCGGCATGACCATGGAATACCCCATCGGTCACTACGCCAAGCGTCTGACGGTCATGACCCGCACCTTCGACGACTCGGATTCGCTGACCGCGGAGCTCGCCGAACTCGGCGGACTCATCGAACCCCACGCCGCCGACCTCAGCTGAGGCAGCGGCACTTCAGCGCCGCACGTTCGACCCCGAGCGTGCGGCGCTGCGTCGTCGGGGCCTATCACCGCCCACCGAGGCGGCCGGATCCCGGCAGCACGGAAGCGCCGAGGCGGCACGATCATCGTCGTGCCGTGCCGCCTCGGCGCTTCTTCGTGTCCGCACATTGCGCAACTTCGCAGTCCGTGTTTCCTCTGCCCAACCCCGGCGAGGGTACGGCGCCCTCGGCACTTCATGGGCAGATACGCTGCTGCTCCCGGCGGAATCGGTTTGTTGGGGCGATCCGCGGTGATCTGAGCGCGTATAACACCGTGGATCGACCCAACAATGCCGTCAACCGCACCTGCGCAAGGAGGACAGGGCCTCCTCGGCGAGACTACGGCCTCCTGTACGGGAAGGACGGGACTTCCTCAGGGAGACCAAGTCCTCCGCTGCGAGGCCTCCGTTGCCGGCAGCGAACTCAGTTCACGGGCTGGTCGTACACGTGCCGGCGGATCCAGGAGTGCATGGTGATCGCGGCGGCGGCTGCGGCGTTCATCGACCGTGTCGAACCGTACTGCGCGATCGAGAGCACGTCGCGGCTCGCCTGGTGCGCTTCCTCGCTCAGTCCCGGTCCTTCCTGGCCGAACAGCAGCAGGCAGCGCTTGGGCAGGTCGTAGGTCTCCAGCGGCACTGAGTCCGGGAAGTTGTCGATGCCCAGCAGGGGCACGTCGTTCTCGGCGCACCAGCTGAGCAGGTCGTCCACGCTCGGATGGTGGATGACGTGCTGGTACTTGTCGGTGACCATCGCTCCACGCCGGTTCCAGCGGCGTTTGCCGACGATGTGCACGGCTGCGGCGTTGAAGGCGTTGGCGGTGCGCACGACCGAACCGATGTTGAGGTCGTGCTGCCAGTTCTCGACTCCGACGTGGAAATCGTGCCGCGTGGCATCGAGGTCGGCCACGATCGCATCGTGCTTCCAGTACCGATACTGATCGACCACATTGCGCCGATCACCCTCAGCCAGCAGCTCCGGATCGAAGTGCTCGCCCACCGGCCAGGGGCCGGTCCACGGACCGACCCCCACCTGCGGTTCAGCGCTTTCGGTCACTTGTCGTCGCGGGAATCATCCGCCGACTTCGCGTCCTCTTCGTCTTCTCCGCCGGACTTCACGTCTGACTTCTTCGTGCCGGATTCCTTCGCCGAGGATGCCGCCGACTTCGCGTCGTCCGAGTCCGCGTCGTCCGCCGCCTTCAGGCCCTCGTCCGAATCGGCATCATCCGCGTCATCGGCGCTCGAGTCGGACTTCGCGGCGCCCTTCGCCGAGGTGGTGGCACCGACCTTCTGCGCGCGCTTGCTCATCTTCACGGTCTTACCGCCGCGTCCGCCACCGGACAGCACCGAGCGCACGTACGCGCCCGAGGCCAGAGCATGGAGGATGACGGCGAGGACCAGAGCGATGCCGGCGGCGACGAGGCCCTCCCACCACTCGGCCTGACCGGCGAAGGAGCGGCCGGCGATGCCCAGCGGCGAGGTGAACGGCGTCCACGACAGCACCTTCGCGACGGTGCCCGAGGGTCCGATGATGACCGGAGCGAAGAAGCCCGCCACGGTGATGACGCCGATGATCGTGAGGAAGGTGGCGCGTGCCTTGGAGCCGACGACGGTCGACGCCCAGACGAGCAGCGCGAACACCGACCAGGCGGTGAGGAGCAGGGCCAGCGCGAACCAGCCCAGGCCCGGCAGCATGGCGAATGCCAGGGACGTCTTGCCCGACAGCGAAAGTCCGAGCTCGGTTATGACGGCGGCCGCAACGAGGTGGACGACGACCAGGGTCAGCATGCCAGTGACTCGGCCCGAGGCCGAGGCGCGCGGCGGAATCGTGGCTGCGATGATCTCGGTGATCCGGTTGCGTTTCTCCAGGCGCAGGTTCTGATACAGCGCAGTGCCCAGAGTGGCGACGACGAGCAGCGACAGCGCGACCATGCCCCACAGCAGCGGGGTGGCCACGGCGCCGTCGACGGCCGGGGTCTCGAGCAGCGTCGCCTCGGTCTTCGGCGCGAGCTTCTCGAGCAGAGCGTCGGGCTGCTTGTCGAGGGCGATGATCGTCGGCTGTCCCTGACCGCTCGGGTCCTGGATGAATGCGGCGTCGACCTTGCCTTCACGCACGAGCTTCTCGGCGGCGGGGGCGTCCTTGGCGTCGGTGATCTTCACACCCAGCTGCTGCTCATACATCGCCGCCTGTTCGCCGACTCCGACCATCGCCATGGTCGGAGTGCCCGAGTCCTTCTGCACGTCGGCGACGATTCCGGAGATGATCGCGGCCAGCACGCCGAGGATGATCACGGCGGCCGTGACCAGGAAGTAGGGGCTGCGCATGGCCGTGGTGGACTCACGATTCGACACGAGCCACGCGGCCTGGCGGTTGCCGACATCGACGAATTCCGAGACCAGTCCGGTCTCCGGCAGTTCGTCGGGGTCGGGGGTGTCCTCGGCGAGCTCGAAGGGAACGTCGTCGAGGCCGGCGGTGGCACCGGACTCGTCCGCTTCCTTCGCCTCGGTGCCCTTCTTCGCCGAGGCGGCCGATCCCTTGGTCGCACCGGCGGCAGTCGCCTCGTCGTTCGAGTCGACCTCCTCGGCCGTGGTCTCGTCTTCGATCACATCGTCGTCGACGGGCACACCGAGGTCGTCGATGCCTTCGCCGGCCGTGCCCTTGGACACGAGCGGTTCCGGGGACTCGTCATTCGCACCATTGTCTTTGCGCGCCATTACAGAGCCTCCTTGTACTGCTCGGCCAGTGTCGGGCGGACACTTTCGAAGTTCTTCACATTCTTCAGCTCGGCCACGGCTGCGGCGGCCGACTTCGCATCATTCGCGCGGAAGCTCACGCCCTCGCGTCGGACGGTCTTCACGCCGCTGATTCCCGTTCGGGATTTCAGCGCCGAGGCGGCCGCCTCGGTGTCAGTCGTCTCGACGCGGTAGTGCGGGTCACCGAGCAGCTTCTCGACGCTGCCCGAGGCGGTCACCTTGCCCTGGTTCAGAACGATGACATCATCGGCGAACGCTTGTGCGGCCTCCCAGTCGTCGGTGGCCAGGACGACAGGCACGCCCGAGGATGCGTGGGCCCGCAGCAGGGACGTGACCAGGCGCAGCGAGGCGGCGTCAAGGCCGGCGAAGGCATCGTCGATGACGACGACGTCCGGGTCGGCGGCCAGGGTCGCGGCGATGTCGACGCGGGCGATCTCGGCGCCGGAGAGGTTCTTCAGCGGTGCGTAGCCGCGGTCGGCGAGCTCGAGATGGCCGAGCAGGGTCAGCGCATTCCGTTCGGCCGCGCCCAGGGTGATCCCGTGCAGGCGGGCGAGGTAGACGATCTGGTCGAGCACGCGCATGTTCGGGTATCCGCCGCGCTCGGCGGGCAGATAGCCGAAGTTCTGCCGGTCGCCGAAGTCGAGTTCGAAGTCCTCGAGTTCGATGGTGCCCTCATCAGCGGCGATGAGGCCCATGATGATGCGCACCAATTCGGTGCGGCCCGCCGAGCGGGTTCCCACGATTGCGGTGATCCGGCCCGCCTCGGCGGTGAAACTCACCTCGTCCAGATATGTCCGCTTCCCTTTGCGCAGGGAAACCTCTTTCAGTGTGAGCACGCGTCATCCTTTACATCGAACAGTTCTTGGGGAGTGTCTCATCTATCGTGTTGAAATAAGAGACTTGTTTCAAACCACGTCCTCGATTTCGACAGAATTGCCAGTCGAGTCCCAGGTCGTGATCGGTGAGCCGAATTCGCCGAGGCGGCACCGTCTCGCCCCACCTCGCCGAGGCGGGTCTCAGTCGAGGCCGAGATCCGCGGTCGTCAGCGCGGTCAGGTACGGAATTCCCGTGGCTTGGACCCGTTCCTTGGCGCCGGTGTCGCGGTCCATGACCACGGCCACGGCGACCACCTCGGCGCCGGCCTCCTTGAGCGCTTCGACGGCGGTGAGCACGGAACCGCCCGTGGTCGACGTATCCTCGACGGCGACGACGCGCTTGCCGGCGACGTCGGGGCCTTCGACGCGACGGGACATTCCGTGCTTCTTCGCCTCTTTGCGCACGACGAAGGAGTCGAGCGGGGTGCCGCGCACCACCGACCGGTGCAGGACTGCGGTGCCGACCGGGTCGGCGCCCATCGTCAGGCCGCCGACGGCATCGACCTTGTCGAGCAGATCATGAGCCTCGAGGAGGTCGAGGACGACATCCCCGACGAGCGGTGCCGAGCGGTGATCGAGGGTGACCCGACGCAGATCGAGGTAGTAGTCGGCCTCCTTGCCGGAGGAGAGGGTCACCCTGCCGCGCACCACGGCGAGTTCGTCGATGAGGTCGAGCAGTTGTCGGCGAGTGTCAGCGCTGTCGGTCATGAACTCCAGTCTACTGGGCGGTCGGACCATGCCCGTTCAGCCCCGTCTCAGTGACCGGGCGCGCTCCCTTTCAGCGTCCAGAAGGCCTCTCGCAGACCTCCCGCCTCAGAGCCCAGCCGCCCTACTGACGATGCCTGCTGTCACTGGGCGTGAGGATCCGCATGAGGATCCGGTTGGCCCTGCGTCTGTATAGATGTCATAAAGGATCAACAAGACTTGGCACTTACCCGGCGTTTCGGTTGTACAGTGGCAAAAGCACCGTGCAACCCGGCCGGTCAACTGTCTCAGAAGGGACGTGAGCAACATGGGTTTCATCGCATACCTCATCCTCGGACTCATCGCCGGAGCCATCGCTAAGGCGATCCTGCCCGGCAAACAGGGCGGCGGCTTCTTCGCCACGCTCATCCTCGGCGTCATCGGAGCCATGCTGGGCGGCTGGCTCGGCGGCATGATCTTCGGCGTCCAGATGGACAAGTTCTTCTCACTGTCGTCGTGGCTGTGCGCGATCGGCGGCTCGCTGATCGTGCTCATCATCTGGGGCCTCATCACCGGACGCTCGAAGAGCAAGGCCGACTGAGGGACTGCAGCCATCTAGAGAGCCACTGCCCGGCGGCACCCCGTTGCGGCCAAACACAGCCGCAGACGGCAGCGTCGGCAACAGCCCAGAAAAAGGTGGACAGCCCAAGTTTGAAACTGGGCTATCCACCTTTTTCTGTGCCGAAAGCATGTGAACCCGCTTCAGTCACGGCCGAAACGGGTTTATGGAGCACCCTTCTCTGAAATGCCCAGTTTCCTCAGTGGGCAATTGAGAGAAAGGTGTACCTAAAGCGGAATCCGCTGGTACTGGGGGTCTTCCGCAGGACCACGACCGACCCGCATAAGACCGCGTCCGCACTGCGCCACTGACCGAGCAACCGCAGACGGCACCGTCGGCAATAGCCCAGAAAAAGGCGAACAGCTCAGTTTCAAACATGTGCTGTTCGCGTTTTTCTGTGCCGTTCGCGTCTTGAGTGCCGCCCGCCGCGCGACCTCAGCGGCTGCGGCTGACGATGTGCACGTCGATGTCGATCTCCCCGATGGGCCCGTCGACTGCAGCCTGCAGGTCGACGGCGATGACGGCGAAGAGCTCGTCGACGATCTCGGTCACGGGCCGACTGTCATCGAGATGCGCATCGATCCGGACGCCGAGATCCTCGCCTGTGCGCCAGACCTCGACGCGCAGCGGTTCGGATCCGGTTCGGCGCATCACTCGCGCGGCCGCGTTGGCGATCATGTCGCGCAGCCCCGGCGCCAGGCCGGTGACGCCGTCGACTCCGGTGACGGATTCGGTCAGGCGGGCCGAGACCGCCGCCTCGTCGAATCCGCGTGAGGTCCCGCTTTCAACCCTCGGCTTCTCAGTCATCGGCGGCCTCCTCATCGACGAAGACGTCCTCGACGGTGACGTCGACTCGCATTGCGGGGATCCCCACCTGCGCGATCAGGGCACCGGCGACGCTGCGGCGGACATCCTCGGCGGCGGAGACGAAGGCCGTCCCCGCGCTCATCGTCACGGTCAGCGCAACTTCGACGGCGCTGCCCTCCGGCTCGCCCGCGGGGGTCAGATTCACGCTGCGTGCGCGGATCCCGGGCACGGAGTCGACGGCCTCGCGGATGATTCCACGCACCTCCGCCGTCGAGATCCGGAAAGGGTTGCCGCGCTCGGTCGTCAGCTTCGTGGCCGGCGCCAGGACCGCGTCCTCGCGCACGATCTGGAGGATGCGTTCGCGCAGGCCGACGGATTCCGCGGGGTCCGGTTCGAAGGCCCCCATGTATTCGTCGATGATGCCGCGCAGGTGAGCGTCCGTGGCGTTGACGGACTCGTCGCTCATACCCATCCTTCCATGCCCTCGGCGATGGCGGTTCGGGCGCGGTGGATGCGTCCGCGCACACTGCCTTCGCTGATTCCCAAGGTCTCGGCGACCTCGGCGTAGCTGAGACCTTCCATCTGGTGGAGCACCCACGTTACACGCTGCTCCGAGGACAGAGTCTGCAGAATCTCGGAGAAATGCTCGAGCGCCGTGCGTGCCTCGACGGACCGTTCGACCGAGGCGGCACCGTCGACGTGATGGCCGAGGTCCTCCGGATCCGAGGCTTCGGAGGGCCGGGAGGTGCGTCGACGCAGCACATCCGTGCAGCGGTTCGAGGCCATCCGGTAGATCCACGTACCGAAGGCAGCGGGTTCGGCCAAGGCGTCGAGCGATCTCCAGGCCCTGACGAGCGTGTCCTGAACGACGTCCTCGGCATCCTGTCGATCCCCGAGCGCACGCCAGGCGAAACGCAGCAGCTTCCGCTCGTATTCGTCGACGAGGGCCTCGAACGAGGCGATATCGCCCTCGCGAGCGCGCACAACCAGGGTGACGACGTCGAAACGATCATCTCCCCTTGTCATATCCCCATCGTAGGCCACGGTTCCGCGGAACCGGCTTGCCGCCTCGGCGAAAAATCCGCCCCGGTCAAAAATACGCTCCGGCGAAAAATTTCTGCGAACACTGCGTGAGGATTCTCATCAGGCTGCGTCTGTACCTGTGTAAGCATCCTTCAGACGAAGGACTTGCGAACCGCATGCCCCTCCAACGAAAAGGAAGAACGATGCCGGAACTCAAGCAGTCCGATTCGAACCAGAAGGTCCAGACCACCCAGAACGATGACGTGCGCAGCCCACTCGTCACCGAGATGGGCACCACCACCATCGCCGAGAACGTCGTCGCCAAGCTCACCGGAATCGCCGCCCGCGAGGTCCCCGGCGTCTTCGGCATGGGCAATGCCGCACGCCGCGCCTTCGACACCCTCACCGACCGCATCCCCGGCTCGCAGACCAACGTCTCCGGCGGAGTGTCCGTGGAGAAGGGTGAGAAGCAGACCGCCATCGACCTCACCATCGTCGTCGAATACGGCACCTCCATCGTCGACGTCGCCGAGGCGATCCGCCGCAACGTCGTCCGCGCCGTCGAACAGGGCACCGGACTCCAGGTCGTCGAGGTCAACATCGACGTCACCGACGTCCACCTGCCCGAGGACGACGAAGAGGCTCCGGCCAAGGATTCGCCGGAACTCAACTGACCCTCATCCGCAGCACCACCTCGGCAGAAGGAATGCCATGTCGAAAACTCTCATCGGACTCCTCGTCGGCCTGACGCTGGGAATCGTCGCCTACTTCGGCGGCTTCCTCGCGTTCCTCGTCGTCGCCATCTGCGGCGGGCTCGGCCTGGTCGTCGGCCTCGTCCTCGACGGGCGCCTCGACCTGTCCGCGCTGAGCTCACGCTCGACCACGCGGAGGTAGCGCCGTGGCCCCGATACTCGACGACGCTCCAGCTCGCCGAGGCGGCCTGACGATCGCGGACAAGGTCGTGGAGCGCACCGCCGGACAGGTGCTGAAAGACCTGCCCGGCGTCGGCGGCACGAGCTCGGGCCTCTTCGGAATCGGAGCGAGTTCCAGCCTGGACACGCGCCCGTCCGTGGATGTCACCCTGTCCGGGCGCAGCTGCACGCTCGCCGTCCAGCTGGGCCTGGCCTACCCCACCCCCATCGCCGAGGCGACCGAACACATCCGCTCCACCCTGAGTCACGAAGTCGAACGCCTCACCGGTGTCACCGTCCGTCAGGTCGACATCAGCGTGCGGTGGCTCGCCCCGGAATCCTCCGGTGCGAATCGAGGAAGGAATCGCCTGCAATGAGCACACGCCTGCTGCGCAAGCGGCCCTCCCGCATCGGTCCGGCCGTGGTCGTCGCCCTCATCCTGCTGCTCCTCGCCGTGGGACTCGGCTGGGCCGGCATCGCCGCATTCGTGAGCTTCGGATCCGTCGCAGCCGCACTGATCGAGGCGCCGGATTCCGCCATCGCCGAGGCGGCCGGGAACCTGCACTGGAATTCCGCGGTCGTCGTCGCGGTCGGCATCGTCCTGACTCTGCTCGGACTCATCGCCTTCATCCTCGGCGTCTCCCCCGGAGCGCGCCGCATCCTCGGCGTGAAAGCCGCTGGGTCAGAACACATCGGTGATTTCGAGGTCGCCCTGCCCACCTCGGCGCTGTCGCAGATCGCTGCCGCGGCCGCCGATGGCGTCGACGGCGTCAGCGGGGTCAAAGCCTCGTCGAACGCGGGATCGACGATCGTGACGTTCTCGACTCCGATCCGCGACGTTGAGCCGATCCGCGCCAAGGTCGAAGCCACCGTCAGGGACCGCTTCGCCTCGATCTCATTCGACCGCACCCCCACGGTGAAGGTCCAGGCCAGAAGGAGTCAGTCATGAGACGCACGGCCGCCGCTGCCAACCGCACGGGACTGATCATCCTCGGCCTCATCGCGCTGATCATCGGACTGGCAGTGCTCGCCATCGGGTTCGGTCTCACCGCCCCGGTCGGCCCTGCCCTGGAGGCGGGAGCGGATCTCGGTCCGGTCGCCTCGGTGCTGGCGCTGCCCTATTCGGCGCTCATCGCCGTGATCGTGGCCCTCATCCTCGCGATCATCGGGCTCCGCTGGCTGAGCGTGCAGGTCCCGCGCAAGGACTTCGCAAAGCCCTTCCGGATGCAAGCCGATGCCCGCACGGGTCTGACCACGGTGAATGCGGAGGCCATCGCCGAGGCGGTCGCCACCGACCTCGAATCCACCGACGGAGTCTCCGACGCCACGGTGATTCTGCGCGGCACCGCGCGGAGTCCGGAGCTGCTCATCCACGTCGACGCCGATGAGCGGGCCGATATCGATGCCGTCGTCGCCGAAGTCGCCGAGCGCGCCGCCGGCAATGCGGCAATGGCACTCGGTGCTCCGCTGAGCGCGGTGGCTTTGGAGATCGGCATCGCCCGCACTCGCTCGCGCCGCCAGCGCAGCGTCAGCGTCCAGTAGCCCGCATCCGATGGCGCCGCAGTCGGCAGAAGCCGGCAGCTTCTGCTTCAGCAGCAGGCAGCAGGCAGCGGCGAGGTCACTATCGGATGCGGCCTCCGAATCTAGGTCACTATCGGATACTTCTTGCGGGCAGAAGTATCCGATAGTGACCTAGATTCGAGTTCGGATGTCCGATAGTGACCTGAAGTCAGGCGGGCGGTCGCGAAACACTGCTGTGAATGACAAGAACCCCGGGGCGCGTAATCGCGACATCCCGGGGTCCTCGCAGCACTCCCCTCGAGTACCCGGACGCATCCCCATACGTCCGTTATGTCCACCCGATCCCCACCGGGCGAACACATTAATTTGACCACACTTTCGTATCGCTTGTAAAGAATCTCACGCTCCGTCTTGAATCCTGTCGGGCTCTATAGCACAGAAGCGATCAGAATAAAACCCCTGGTCACAGGCTCAGCCCCCGGTAGTTCAATCCTCAACTCAGTTGTGCCGCCCCTGCCGAAAATTGCATATAGGTCACATCCCGCGGCGAGCATGCGACCACGATTCGATGACCGCCGGCGCATCTCGCGGATCCCGAATCAGCGATCGCGAGTGCGGGCGCTCACCGCTGGCGCACGTCATGCCGACGAGCGCACGTGACGAATCCCGAATCAGCGTCCGCAAGTGCGTGCGAAGGAGAATCCGGTCGATCCCCAGCGCATGAGCCGACGGGGCACCGCAGGGGCGACGAGCGCGGCCAGACGGTATCCCCACCCCGGCACCGAGACGACCTTCCCCGCCCGCGCATCACGCAGCGACTCCCGCACCACCTGATCGACGCTGAGCCAGATCAGGCCGGGTCCCGGACGCTCCACGCCGAGGCGGCTGTGGAATTCCGTCCGGATGAAGCCAGGCAGAACGGCGGTGACCGTCACCGGGCCGCCCCTGAGTTCCCCGGCGAGCGCCTCGGTGAAGACCAGAGTCGAGGCTTTCGACGCGGCATACTGCCCCATCGTCGTCACCGCCGCCAGTGAGGAGACGTTGATGATCCCTCCGCGACCGCGGGACTGCATGCGCCGAGCCGCCGACAGAGACAACTCTCTCACCGCCCCGGAGAGCACCCGATCGAGCGCATCGAGCTCAGCAGCATCGGTATCCAGCAGTGTCCCGCGCAGACCGAAGCCGGCATTGTTGATGAGCACATCGATCGGCTGCGTCGCGATGATCTCGTTGACCGCGTCGACACCGTCACGGGTCGACAGATCGGCCACGACCGCCTCGGCGTGGATATTCTGCGTGGTTCGCAGCTGCTCGGCCAGCTGATTCAGCCGGGCCTCGTCCCGGGCGACCAGGACGAGGCCGTAGCCGTCTGCGGCCAGGGTGCGGGCATAGCCGCGCCCCAGCCCGGAGCTCGCCCCGGTGATGAGGGCACGCGGCCGCGGATTCATACCGCGCCTTGACCTCGACGAACGGTCAGGGACTGCACTGCTGTGCCGATGGGACCGTCGACATCGCTGAGCACGCTCGTCGTCTGCCCGAGTCCGGTCGGCCCGAAGGCCACCTTGGTGTCGAAGCCGACCCAGCCGGGCTCGGGCACGCGAGTGAGGTGGATGGAGAGGTCGACGTTCGGGAAGAACGTCGCCTTCGGATCCTCACGGACGGCCAGACCGTTGGCGGTGTCGACGAACTTGACGAAAGCCGCGGTCGGCGGGTCGACCTCACCGTCGACGAGAGGATAGGGACTGCGCACCCAGGACCGTGCGTAGCCGGGATGGGCGTCCGCTCCCTGGCGTCCCTCGAGAGACGCGATGTAGCCGCCGCCCCAACGATTGGTGAAAGGAATCTCGGGCATTTCGGACACGGGCGGCATCGCCGACCATTCGTCGCCGGCGACCTCCTCGGTGTCGGAGGACTGCAGTCTCCACACTCGAGCGGTCACGCTGGTGCGCTCACCATGGCGCATATGCGCTTCGACGAGTTCGATGGTGCGGCCGGGGCGGACGACGTTGACATCGATGGTGAACTCGCCGGAGTGGATGACGCCGAGGACGTCGAAGGTCACCCGGGAGATGAGCTTGTCGCTGGGCAGTCGACGTTCGATCTCGGCGAGCACCATCCCCGAGGCGGGCGCGAGATGCTGCTCGCCGGGCTGCCAAGCACCTTGGCTGTGCAGAGTCGAGACGAGGCGGTCCTCGGACAGCCGCACATAGTAGGAGTCCGGGTAGTCGCCGCCGTCATGGCCGAGGTGTTCATTGGGAGCTTCAGGCATGGTCCCAATCCTATCGACCCGTCGACATCGCGCTTTCACCTCCAGCGCGGACGGCTTAGGGTGGGAGGGTGAGAATCGCTACGTGGAATGTGAACTCGATCCGTGCCCGCCACGACCGCATCGGGGCCTGGCTGGATCGTTCGGATGTCGATGTCCTGGCCATCCAGGAACTCAAGTGCAAGGACTCGCAGTTTCCCGAGGAGCTGTTCACCGAGCGCGGCTACGAGGTCAGCTATCACGGCCTCAACCAGTGGAACGGTGTGGCCATCGCCTCGCGCGTCGGACTGGCCGATACCGAGATCGGGTTCAAGGACATCCCTGCCTTCGGTTCGGAAGAACCCGTCGTCGAAGCCCGGTCGCTGTCGGTAACCTGCAGCGATGTGCGCGTCTATTCGCTCTATGTGCCCAACGGCCGCGAACTCGATCACCCGCACTACGGCTACAAGCTGGAGTGGTACAAGGCGCTGACAGCCGATATCGCCGCCCAGCTGAGCGCCGAACCGGAGAAGAAGCTCGTCCTCTGCGGTGACTTCAACGTCGCTCCGCTCGACGAGGAC
Source organism: Brevibacterium sp. MGP-B1 (assembly GCF_057766545.1). NCBI lineage: Bacteria > Bacillati > Actinomycetota > Actinomycetes > Micrococcales > Brevibacteriaceae > Brevibacterium > Brevibacterium sp. MGP-B1. The sequence goes on from NZ_CM173407.1 coordinate 3,090,105, forward strand.
GTCTGGGACATGGCCGAGTTCGACGGCGCCACCCACGTCTCCGATGCCGAACGTGCCGCTTTCGATGATCTCCTCGGCGCGGGCCTGAGCGAAGTCACCCGCCAGTTCACGCCCGGGCCCGGCGTCTACACCTTCTGGGACTACCAGAAGCTGCGCTTCCCGAAGAAGCAGGGCATGCGCATCGACTTCCAGCTCGCCTCGCAGGCGCTGGCGAAGACAGCGACCTCAGGCGAGATCGACCGTGAGGAGCGCAAGGGCAAAGGCGCGTCCGATCACGCTCCCGTCATCGTCGACTACGACGTCTGAGGCACCTTCGTCTCACCTTTCGGCGCCCCGGCGCAACTTCAGCGTCGAAGCCATAGACATCTCCCCTCTCTTCTGGTGAAGTTGAATCAGGAGCTAGGAAGGTGACGAGGATGTCAGCAACTGTCCGCGAATTGGTCGACGAAGCCTACGACCGGCGTGAGTCCACCTGGAGGGCCGCCCTCGAGACGGTCAACGACTGGGTCGAGTCCGTCCGCGCTCCATCCGCACTGCTCTCCGGGGATCGAGTGCGCGTCGTCGACGGTCGGATCAAGGATCGGCTGCGCACGGGCGAGAAGCTGCGCCGCAAGCTCGCCGATGCCAACGACGAGATCCACGAATCCGTCGAGGTCGAGAACCAGGTGATCGATGTCGTCGGCGCCCGCGTCATCTGCCGCACCGAACGCGAACAGTCGGCTCTGTGGGACCTGCTCACCGAGGTGAGTGACGACACCAACCTCTCCATCGCCGAGGTGCGCGACTACTCCGCGACCCCGAAGCCGTCTGGATACCGCGGCCGCCACCTCATCGTCGAGGTTCCCTTCGACTCCGAGCCTTCCGTCCTCGTCGAACTCCAGCTGCGCACGATCATGCAGGACGCGTGGTGCGTGCTCGCCGAGGAGCACCTCTTCAAACCCGGGCAGGCCCTGAGATCCGATGCCCAGCAGGAACGGCTGTCGGTGATCCTCGCAGGGCTGTTGGCGCAGGCCGACTCCGTGGCCGGCTACATCGCCGATGACGTCGGCGCGTATCTGGGCATGGGCAATTCCGCCCCGCCCCGAGCCTTCGCCGAGGCGGACGAACCGACCGATCCGGCCATCGAGGTCACGATCCGCGAACTCAACCACTCCTATGTGCTCGCCGCCGACGAGGTGGGCCGCCACGGCATCATCCGCTTGGAGACGCTCGGGCTGACTCCCGACAACCCGGAGCGCTCTGCGTTCCCCCATCCGGGCGACAAGCTGCAGGTGCGCATGGACGAGTCGAACAACACGCGCTACTTCATCCCCGTCGGCCACGACCGCTGAACGGCGGCGCATCAGCCCGGACCGGCTTCGCTCAGTCGCGTTCGACGCATCTGACCCCACCGGCACAGGCACGCCTGCGAACCCAACAGCCCGGCAGGCGCTGCACCGACTAGACTTGCGTCCTATGGGAAAGAAGTCGAAGCGCTCCAAGGAAGAACTCATCGCCAAACGCCTCGCCAGGGCGCAGGCCACGGCATTCGTCGCACGTCCGTTCGCGGACCTGCCGTTCGAAGCCGACCTCATCTGCCTGCGTGAGCTCGTGCCCGCGGCCACCGCGACCGCGAAGCTCACCGAGGAATACGGCGGCCACGAAGTGACCATCACCTCCCTGCTTCCTGCCGCATGGCAGGCCTGGCGTCGCGACGACGGTGAGATCCTGGCCGGAATGCAGGTGCCCGTATCCTCGACCGACGCCTCCCGCGACGTCGCCCGCGGCCTGCTGGCCGCCGTCGACGCCGAACCCGGCACCTCCATCGAGGCGACGACCGAACCCGGTGAGGGCCCGCGCCTGCAGGACATCCTCGACACCTCTCACCCGTTCGACGTCCGCGTGCTCGAGAACTTCGACTACTGGGCCCTCCCCGAAGCCGAATCCGACGCCGACGTCGCCGCCGCCCTCCAGCAGGCCAACGACTCCGTGGCCCCGACCGAGAAGCTCGCCTCCGTCGACTCCGCCTACTGGACCGAGATGTCCGGCCGCACCTACGTTCGCTGGGCCCGCCCCGAAGGTGAGGACCGCGTCGTCGATGCGATGGCCTGCCTGCAGGCAGAGAACGCCAACGACCTCGGCGGAATCGGCACCTTCCTCGGCTACTTCCGCGCCCACGGCATCATCGTTCCCGTCTGGGAACTCGAGTTCGGCACCCAGGTCGACGACGTCGAAGAGACCATCGCCGCGTTCGGCAAGCGCCTCGACGAAGCGCTGAACACGACCGAGCCGATGAGCACCGAGGCCCGCCGCGTCCGCTCGGGCATCGTGTCCCGCCAGCTGACCATCCACTGATATCCGTCACCACTCCATCACCGAGGCGGGACCCGAAAACGGTGCCCCGCCTCGGTGATGGTGACGGACAGGAGAACCGACATGAGCGCACAGCCGCACCCCGCCCCCGAGGCGGTCGCCGCCATCATCCCCGCGATGAACGAATCCCAGCGGATCGGTGCCACCGTCGCTGCGGCCAAGCAGATCCCCGGGGTCGACATGGTCCTCGTCGTCGACGACGGATCGGCTGACGACACGGGGACTCGGGCCCGCCGGGCCGGTGCCGAGGTCATCACCCACCCGAAGAACAAGGGCAAGGCTGCGGCCATGATGACCGGGGCCTTCGCTCTGCGCAATCGGGAGATCTCCGACGCCGATCCGGGCGTCGACCCGCACCACCGGGCGCTGCTGTTCATCGACGGCGACCTCGAGGACTCAGCGATGAACACCGCTCCCCTGACCGAGCCTGTGCTCGCTGGTCGGGCGGACATGACGATCGCGATCCTGCCCGCGCAGAAGCGCAAGGGTGGGGGCTTCGGCTTCGTCGTCGGACTGGCGAAGAAGGGCATCGCCGAGCTCTCCGGATTCGAAGCCACCCAGCCCCTGTCGGGCATGCGCTGCCTGTCGAGAGAGGCCTTCGATGCGGCCCTGCCGTTCGCCGCAGGCTGGGGCGTCGAGGCGGCCATGACCATCGACGTCGTCAACGCCGGACTGCGCGTGGAAGAGGTCGAATGCGACCTCCACCACCGCGTCACCGGCCGCGATCTGAAAGCGCAGCTGCACCGTGCCGCCCAGTATCGCGACGTCGCCCGCGCGATCCTCGTCCGCCGCCTCCGCGCGAAGCGGAATGGCGGGACGCCGGGCGGCGGCGCCTCCTCCACCCCCGCCGATTCCGGGTCGTCCGAATCCACGCAGAATTCCTCCGATCCACACAAGGAGACCGGCAAGTGAACCTCAACCGTTTCGCGTACCTCGGCCCTGAGGCCACTTTCACCGAGGCGGCTCTGCTCAGCTTCCTCGACTCCCGGAACCTGCGCGCCGAGGCCACGACGCACCCGATGCGCAATGCCCCCTCGGCACTCGACGCGGTGCTCGAGGGCGACTGCGATGCTGCTGTGGTGCCGATCGAGAACTCACTGGAAGGCGGAGTGCCCGCCACGATCGATGCGCTCACCGAGAACGGACGCCTGCAGATCATCGCCGAGGTGGTCGTGCCCGTCCGCTTCGTCCTCGCCGTCAAGCCCGGCACCACCAGGGAGGAGATCTCCTCCTTCGGTTCGCACCCGCACGGCGAGGCGCAGGTGCGGGCGTTCATGAACGAGAACTTCCCCGAAGCCGTCTACCTGCCGACGTCCTCGACTGCCGCGGCTGCCAGGGACCTGGCCAATGACGCCGGCGACCATATGGCCGCCGTCTGCCCGGCCCTGGCCGCGCAGCGCTATGGACTCGAGATCGTCGCCGAGGACATCGGCGACCGAAAGGACGCCGTCACCCGATTCGTCGTGGTCACCCTCCCGGGTCCTCTGCCCGCCCCGACCGGCGCGGACAAGACGACCGTCGTGGCGGCCCTGCGCTCGGACCGGGCGGGTTCGCTGCTCGAACTGCTCGAACAGTTCTCCAGCCGCGGGATCAATATGTCGCGCATCGAATCCCGTCCGACCGGTGACGGGTTGGGCCTCTACCAGTTCTCGATCGACCTGCTCGGACACATCCACGAGGCACGCATGGCCGAGGCCCTGCAGGGTGTCCACCGGGCGGCCCTCAAGCTGCACTTCCTCGGCAGCTACCCGAGCTCCGACGGAGCAGTTGTGCCGGTCGACCCGACGACGACGGATGAGTCCTTCGCCGCAGCCGCCGATTGGCTGGAACGCACCCTCGAAGGCTGATGGACACCGACCGAAATTGCGCCTGACTTCGGACCGCTTGCGCCTCTTCACACCGGGAAAATCTGCAATACTGAAACTTACTGGTAGGTAAGTGTGCGCAGATTGCCAGAATCCGGCCGGTTCTGGGCAATCTGCGCACACTTGACGTCGGTTCACTGGCCGACAGAGACGACAGAGGAGTCGACGATGAGTTCTTTCGACAGCACGGGCTCGTCCCACGCACCTGGTGACGGCGGAGACAGCGCCGGACCCGGTGATCGTTCCGCCCCGGATCGCCGCTCCCCAGATGCGATCATCGTCGGTGCCGGACTCGCCGGTCTCGTCGCCGCCCACGAACTCACCAAGGCCGGCAAGCGCGTGCTCATCCTCGACCAGGAGAACCGCGCGAACCTCGGCGGACAGGCGTTCTGGTCCCTCGGCGGACTCTTCCTCATCGACTCTCCCGAGCAGCGGCGACTGCGCGTCCACGATTCGCTCGAGCTCGCCAAGGACGACTGGGCCACCTCGGCGGGATTCGACCGCGACGAGGATCATTGGCCGCGGAAGTGGGCGGAGGCATACCTCGAGTTCGCGGCCGGGGAGAAGCGCCAGTACCTGCGTGACCTCGGCTTACGCCTGACACCGATCGTCGGTTGGGCCGAACGCGGTGGGTCCGGTGCGGGTGACCACGGCAATTCCGTGCCCCGGTTCCACCTCACCTGGGGCACCGGCCCCGAGGTGGTCCGAGTCTTCCGTGAACCCGTCGAGACCGCGGAGGCCGCCGGACGCGTCGAGTTCGCCTTCCGTCACCGCGTCGACGAGCTCATCACCGACGGCGGAGCCGTCGTCGGGGTCCGCGGGCGGACACTCGCCCCCAGCCACACCGCCCGCGGAGTCGAATCGAACCGCGACGAACTCGCCGACTTCGAACTCCGAGCGCCCGCAGTCATCGTCACCACCGGCGGCATCGGTCACAATTTCGAACTGATGAAGAAGTACTGGCCGGTCGACCGCCTCGGCGAGTTCCCGGACCCAATGCTCGCCGGAGTGCCCGCTCATGTGGACGGACGGATGCTGCAGATCGCCGAGGATGCCGGAGCCAGCCTCATCAACCGGGACCGGATCTGGGCGTATACGGAGGGCATCGAGAACTGGAATCCGATCTGGCCGAGGCACGGAATCCGCATCATTCCGGGACCGTCGTCGATGTGGTTCGATGCCGAGGGCAATCGGTTCCCGGCGCCGAACTATCCCGGCTTCGATACGAATCGGACGATGCGCACGATCCTTGAGACCGGGCACGACTATTCATGGTTCGTGCTCAATGAGTCGATCATCCGCAAGGAATTCGCGCTCTCCGGTTCGGAGCAGAACCCGGACCTCACGGAGAAAGACATTCGGATCACGCTCGATCGCGTGCGCTCCTCCGATGCTCCGGGACCGATCGAGGCCTTCAAGAAGTACGGCTCCGACTTCGTCGTGGCCGAGACCACCGAGGAACTGGTGGCGGGAATGAACGAACGCTCCCGCGGACCGGTCATCGATCACGACCACCTCGTTGAGCAGATCCGGCAGCGGGACCGGCAGACCGAGCACGCTTTTTCGAAGGACGCGCAGGTCCAGGCCATCCACAATGCGCGGTCCTACCTCGGTGACAAGATCGTGCGTGCGGTCAAACCGCACAAGATCCTCGACCCTGCACACGGTCCGCTCATCGCGGTGCGTCTGAGCCTGCTGTCACGAAAGACCCTCGGCGGGCTGGAGACGAACCTCGACGGGCAGGTGCTGGCGGGATCCGTCACTGGTGACAGCGCAGATGGCAGAGACTCGAACACACCGATCCCTGGCCTGTACGCCGCCGGCGAGGTCACCGGTTTCGGGGGCGGCGGAATGCACGGGTACAACGCGCTCGAGGGAACGTTCCTCGGCGGGTGCATCTTCTCCGGCCTGCGCGCCGGACGCGCTGCCGCCGAGCAGGCGGGCCGTGCGGTGACATCTTTGCGACGGGAAAGCGGGTCTGCACAAGGCGGAGGAGCGCACACATGACCGGCAGCGCGCGTTCAGCCCTCACCGCCTTAGTCACCGGCGGCACCTCGGGAATCGGCAGGGCCGTCGCCGAGGCGCTGGCGGCGAAAGGCTGCACGGTGCTGGCAACCGGCCGGAACCCGGACCGCACTTCCCCTGCCGATCGGATCCCCGGTGTCCGCTATCTTCCGTTGGACCTCACCGACCCGGATGGTCCGGACCGGCTGGCCGCAGAGCTCGAGGAGCTCGGCCTGCTCGACGGCATCGACGTGCTCATCAACAATGCCGGTGAGAGCCAGTCGGGTCCGTTCGAAGAGCTGCCGGCCGATGCCGTCGAACGGCTCTTCCGCACGAACGTGTTCGGACCCGTTCGACTGAGCCAACTCGTCCTGCCCGGGATGCGTGCGCGGCGGGCGGGACGCATCATCATGGTCGGGTCGATGCTCGCCAGCTTCCCTTTGGCCCACCGCAGTTCGTATTCTGCGGCGAAGGCGGCTCTGCGCGCTTTCGCCACGGCGGCTCGGCAGGAGCTCTCACCCTTCGGCATATGGGTGAGCACCGTCGAACCGGGATCGATCGCCACAGGTATCGGGCTGCGGCGGACGAAGTACCTCGAAGAGGGGTCGCCCTATACGCAGGACGTGACCACGATGCTCGAGCACCTCGACGCCAACGAGCGCGGCGGCATTCCGGCCGCCAAGGTTGCGGCCACGATCGTCGATGCGATCATCGCGCCGAGGCCACGGGAGTTCTACGCCGTCGGCAGCAGAGCACCGCTGCCGTTCCTGCTCAAGCGTGCGCTCCCGCGCGAACTCGTGTCGAAGATCGTCGCCGCCCAGCATGGCCTCAAGCGGTGACAGGAACCGCAGCCGGCTCAACCCCAGCCTGAGCTGCGGGCAAGACTGACACGATCGGCGGCCTGGCCCCAGGGCAGACGTGCACCTGCGGCTCGAACCGGAACCGCCTCTGAGCGCTGGCGCCCTACTGGAACCGGGACGGGACGAGGTGCTGGGTGGTCGAGATGCCGAGCACCCGCTGCTGCCGGGACAGGTTATATGTCCGGTCCGACTGCAGGTATCTGACGAGGAAGAGCTTCGCTCGGTCCCCGCGCTTGAACACGCCCTTGATCTTGAGTCCCAGCTTCGCCGACACCAGCGCCTTGTCCTTCGCGACACCCTCGATGACGACCTGGTCATAGCCCATCCGAGCGAAGTGAGTGACCACGGCCTCTTTGAGCCGGTACGGAATCGGATCACCGATATTGAAGGGCCCCGCTGCCGAAGGCACGTCGAGGCAGGCAAGCGCGGCCCGCACCACATTGTCGACGTGGGTGAGGGTGATCTTCTGTCGTCCGCCGCCCGGCAGCCGCAGCACACCTTTCTTCGACATCCGCGACAGGAACGGCATAAGCATCGTCTCCCCCGGACCGTAGACAGCCGCGGGACGCAGGATCGCAGCATCGGGACGGAGCCTCATCACGAGCTGCTCGGCGAGAGCATGGGTGCGAGAGTACGCGTCGGCGAAGTCGTTGGGATCCTTCGGCCCGGCTTCCTCCCACAGCTCGGCGTGGGGTTCGGACTCGGAGTACACCGTCGTCGAGGACACGTGCACGATGCGGGCCTTCGGAAACGCATCGAGGACATGACGTGTGCCCGTCACCTTCACGCTGTAGAGAGCGTCGTCATCGGCGCTGACGGAGGCGATTCCAGCACAGTGGAAGACCGCGGTCACATTCTTGGCCAGCGAGGTCACCGAGGCGGACGCGGGTTCGGTGATGTCCCAGTGCTGGAAGTTCACCCCGGGGATCTCGGGATCTCGCCGGGACAGCGCGTAGACCGTTTCGTCCCTTTCGGCGAGCGCTCGTGCAATGGCACCACCGATGAAGCCGCTGGCTCCGGTCACTATCACCGCCACGAGGTTCCCTCTCTCATCTTCACGCCCACCGCCTCAGCGGCGGTGTTGCCACTGCGGCTCCCTCTTCGTCAGAAAGGCGTCGATCCCTTCCTGCGCATCGGCCGCGACGGCATTGTCCGCCATCGCCTGCGACATCCGCGCATAGGCGTCGGCCACAGGCAGCTCCCGCTGTTCGTAGAACGCGGCCTTTCCTAGGGCAACTGTAGCCGACGAGGCGGACGCGACTTTGAGAGCCAATTCCAAGGTGGCGGACTCGAGGTCGGCGTCGGCGACGACATCGGAGACGAGACCGAACTTCAGCGCATCCTCGGCGGTCACGAAATCACCGGTCAGCAGCATCCGCATCGCCTGCTTCGCCGGCACCGCACGCGACAGGGCCACCATCGGAGTCGAACAGAACAGACCGATCTTCACTCCCGGAGTTGCGAATCTGGCGGACTCGGCGGCAACGGCCAGATCGCAGGTCGCCACCAGCTGGCAGCCGGCCGCCGTGGCCACACCCTGCACCTGCGCGATGACCGGCTGCGGGATGGATTGGATGAGCTGCATCAGTCGGGCACAGGCGTCGAACGTGGTCTGCTGCGTCTCCAGATCCGCCCCGCGGATCTCGGTGAGGTCATGACCGGAGCTGAACACATGACCGGCGGTGATGAGGATGACCGCGCGCACATCGGTGCGCTGCCCCACCTCGGTGAGGGTGTCGATGAGGTCTTCCATGACCGCCAGCGACAGTGCGTTGCGCGTGGACGGCCGGTTGATCGTCACGGACGCGACTCCGTCGTCGAGCTGCGCGAATACAATTGATTCCGACATAGCCTCATTCTGCCAAAGGTCGCCGGGCCGGCGCGGAATCTGCGCAGACGATTTCCGCCCGCCTCCGGACACATCCGCCCCGGTGGGAGCGGTTCGGAGGGACTGGCATGACCACATTGCTGATGATCATCGGATTCGGTGCCGCCACCTCGGTGGTGGTCGGATTGGGGCAGAAGCTCAAGCTTCCGTGGCCGGCGCTCATGGTCCTCATCGGCATCGCCGGTGCGTTCATCCCCACCTTCGCCGAGGTGGCCATCGATCCGGAGCTCGTCCTCCCTCTCTTCCTGCCGCCCCTGCTCTTCGCCGCCGCACAGAAGACATCGTGGGCGCTGTTCGCGATCCGGTGGCGCACTATCCTCGGTATGTCCGTGGCTCTCGTCGGTGTGACCGTGGCCGCCGTCGCCGGGTCCGCGGTCTTCCTCATCCCCGGAATCACCATCGCCGCGGCCATCGCGCTCGGCGCCATGCTCGCCCCACCCGACCCGGTCGCTGTCGAAGCCGTGGCCAGCACCGTGTCGATCCCCCGCCGCATCATGTCGACCCTGCAGAGCGAGGGCCTGTTCAACGATGCTGCCTCCCTGGTCATCTTCCAGACCGCGATGGCCGCGGTATTGGCCGGCACCGAGGTGGACTACGCAGATCTGGCCGTGTCGTTCGTCGTCTCCGCCGTCGTGGCGATCATCGTCGGCCTGGTGCTGTCCTTCGCCGCCTGGTGGGTGATGGAGAAGATCGATCACACGATCGCTCGCTCCTCCCTCATGCTCGTCCTGCCCTTCGGCGTCTACCTCGTGGCCGAGCACTTCCACGCCAGCGGGGTCATCGCCGTCGTCGTCGCCGCCCTCGAAGTTCGCCGCCGCGATGTCGAGGGGAACTCGGCGGAGCGGGTGACGCAGAATTCGACCTGGCAGGTCCTCGAGATGCTCATCACCGGAATCGCCTTCGGACTCATCGGCCTCGATCTGCGTCTCATCGTCGAATCCGAGCATGCCGACCTCGGGCGAGCGCTGCTCGTCGGCGCGCTCATCGCTCTCATCGTCGTGGCCGTCCGCTTCGTATGGCTGCTGCTCGGCACTGTCATCGAACGCAAGCGACGCGAGGAGGATCCGGATGCCGCACCGTTGAGCGTCCGCGATGCCACGCTGATGACCTGGGGCGGGATGCGCGGCCTCGCCACGGTCGCCTTGGCTCTGTCGATCCCGGCCACGACGAGTTCCGGTGCCCCGTTCCCCGGTCGGTCCTATGTCGTCGTCGCGGCCGCGGTGGTCCTGCTGGTCACTCTGGTGCTGGCGGGCCTGAGCTTTCCGACCGTCGTCGCTCTCCTCGGCATCGACGACGAAGCGGAGAAGGAACATCAGGCGACCAGGGACATTGCTCTGCGTGCCTACAAGGCTGCGATGCGCGAGATCAAGAACGATGACAGTCTGCCCGACGACGTCATCGAACCCCTGCGGGCGAGGTTCAAAGTCCTGCACGATCAGCTCAGCGGAACCACCGATGACCAGGCGAGCTCGGAACAGGCGATGGCATTCAAGGAACACCGGGAGCAGATGCTGGCCGTGCAGAAGAAGGCCATGCAGTCCGCCCGTGCCGAGGTGCTCAAGGCCCGGCGCGAACGCGGGACCGATCCGGAGATCGCCGACCGCGTGCTCCACCGCTTCGACCTCCAGTCGGTCATCACGAGGTAGGGGCGGGCCGGCCCCGGCTGGGTTTCCGGGCCGGCCCCGGCTGGGTTTCCGGGCCGGTCCCGACTGGGTTTCCGGGCCGGTCCCGGCTGGGTTTCCGGGCCGGTCCCGGCTGGGTTTCCGGGCCGGTCCCGGCTGGGTTTCCGGGCCGGCCCCGGCTGGGTCGGGACACGCATCCGGGCGGGCCGCCTCGGCGAAATACTTCTCGATTTTCAAAGTTGAGCGGAATAGACTCAACTTTGTCGGTGTTGTTCTTTTCGAGAGCTGGAGTCAGCACAGAATTTGAAAAGGAGATGCGTACATGGACGCACAGATGACAACCAAATCCCGGGAGGCGCTGCAGACCGCGGTCAACGACGTCGTCGCCCGGAAGAACAATCAGATCGAACCGGCTCACCTCGTCGCGGCCCTGCTCGGCCAGCCGGATTCGCTCGCCGCGACCCTGCTGACGAAGGTCGGTGCCGACCCGCAGACCGTGCTACGGTCCATCGAATCCGTGATCAGCGGATTCCCCACCGTCAGCGGTTCCACCGTCAGCCAGCCGGGACTCTCCCGCGCCGGTCTGGAGATGATGAACCTCGCACAGGAGGAGATGACGGCGCTCGGCGACCAGTTCGTCTCGACCGAGCACCTGCTGCTGGCCGCTGCGGCCGGCAAGGACGGTGCCGGTGAGGCGCTGCGCGCGAATGGGGCCAACAGGGACGCACTGCTTGCGGCCCTGCCCGAACTGCGTGCCGGAAAGAAGGTCACCTCGGAGAACCCGGAGGAGACGATGCAGTCGCTGGAGAAGTTCGGCATCGATCTCACCGCCGTTGCCCGGGAAGGCAAGCTCGACCCGGTGATCGGCCGCGACAAAGAGGTTCGCCGCGTCGTCCAGGTGCTCTCGCGCAGGACGAAGAACAACCCCGTCCTCATCGGTGAACCCGGCGTCGGCAAAACCTCCGTCGTCGAGGGCCTGGCCCAGCGGATCGTGGCCGGAGACGTGCCCGAATCGCTGCGCGACAAGACGCTCATCAGCCTCGACCTGTCCGCCATGGTCGCCGGCGCGAAGTACCGCGGTGAGTTCGAGGAGCGGTTCAAGGCCGTGCTCGAGGAGATCAAGAACGCCGACGGCCGGATCATCACCTTCATCGACGAGCTCCACACGATCGTCGGTGCCGGTGCCGGCGGAGACTCCTCGATGGACGCAGGCAATATGCTCAAGCCGATGCTCGCCCGCGGTGAGCTGCGGATGATCGGTGCCACCACGCTGGACGAATACCGCGAGAACATCGAGAAGGATCCCGCCCTGGAACGGCGGTTCCAGCAGGTCTTCGTCGGTGAGCCCAGTGTCGAGGACACGATCGCGATCCTGCGCGGGCTCAAGGAACGCTACGAAGCTCACCACAAGGTCTCGATCAACGACGGCGCCCTGGTCGCGGCCGCGACGATGTCGAACCGGTACATCACCGGCAGGCAGCTGCCGGACAAAGCCATCGACCTCGTCGACGAGGCGGCTTCCCGCCTGCGCATGGAGATCGATTCGGCTCCGGTCGAGATCGATGAGCTCCGCCGTGCCGTGGACCGCCTGAAGATGGAGGACATGGCGCTGGCGAAGGAGACCGACTCCGCGTCGATCGAGAGGTTGAGCGCCCTGCGTGCCGATCTCGCCGACAAGGAGGAGGAGCTGCGCGGACTCGAGGCGACGTGGGAGTCCCAGCGTGCCGGCCTCAACCGGGTCGGTGAGCTGAAAACGAAGCTCGACGAGCTGCGTTCGGCCGCCGAGAAGGCTCAGCGCGACACGGACCTCGAGACCGCATCCCGTCTGCTCTACGGCGAGATCCCTGCCGTGCAGAAGGAGATCGCCGAGGCCGAAGCCGCAGAGGCCCAGGCCGAGGCGGGAGCGGAATCCGATCAGATGGTCTCGGACAAGGTCTCGAGCAACGACATCGCCGAGGTGGTCTCCTCGTGGACGGGCATCCCTGCCGGACGCCTTGTCCAGGGCGAAGTCGAGAAGCTGCTGGGAGCCGAGGGCATCCTCGGTGAGCGTCTCATCGGTCAGAAGAACGCCGTCGCCGCGGTCTCCGATGCCATCCGCCGTTCGCGGGCCGGTGTCGCGGACCCGGATCGTCCGACCGGTTCGTTCCTGTTCCTCGGACCCACCGGCGTCGGCAAGACGGAGCTCGCGAAGTCTCTCGCGGACTTCCTCTTCGACGACGAGAAGGCCCTGATCAGGATCGATATGAGCGAATACGGTGAGAAGCACACCGTGTCCCGCCTCGTCGGTGCCCCTCCGGGCTACGTCGGATACGACGAGGGCGGTCAACTCACCGAGGCGGTCCGCCGTCGCCCGTATTCCGTCGTCCTGCTCGACGAGGTGGAGAAGGCACACCCGTCCGTGTTCGACATCCTGCTGCAGGTCCTCGATGACGGACGGCTCACCGACGGTCAGGGACGCACGGTCGACTTCAGGAACACCATCCTGATCCTGACCTCGAACCTCGGTTCGCAGTTCCTCGTCGACAAGAGCCTGTCGACCGAGGAGCAGCGGTCCAAGGTGCTCGATGTCGTGCATGCGACGTTCAAGCCCGAGTTCCTCAACCGTCTCGATGACATCGTGCTCTTCGACGCGCTCAGCCAGACCGAGCTCGCGTCGATCGTCGATCTGCAGATCTCGCACATGTCGCGCCGGCTCTCCGACCGTCGAGTCTCGCTCGAGGTCACTCAGGGAGCCGAGGACTGGTTGGCGCTCGAAGGCTACGATCCGGCGTTCGGTGCCCGGCCGTTGCGCAGGCTGGTCCAGCGCGAGATCGGCGACAAGCTGGCCCGCGCTCTGCTCGCCGGGGACATCGTCGACGGGGACACTGTGGTCGTCGACCTGCCCGAAGACCCCGAGGCCACCGGCCTGGAGCTGCGCCCCAAGCGGTAAGGCTCACCGCCGGGGCGTGTTGCGCGGATTCAGCCCAGTTTGAGTCGGATAGCTCCTGTTTGAACATGGGCTATTCAACTCAAACTGGGCTGTTTCGCTGACCGCAGCGCGGCACAGCACAGAAATGGGACACCCTGCTCTGGATCGCTCACTTTCTTCGGTGAGCATTTCAGAGCAGGGTGTCCCATTCCAGCATCTGCCGGTTGCTGAGCGCTATGCGCGACGGTTACTTGCCGCGAGAGCCTGCGGACGACCGCGCACGAGTCTTCGCAGACCCGCCCTTGGCAGCACCCGAACCACCGCGAGCACCCGAACCACCGCGACCACCAGCGGAACCGCCACCAGCCCCACCAGCACCCCGCGGTGCCGATGACGTCCACCAATGCCGCAGGTAGGCGCTGACCTTCGCGAAAGAACGGTCGCGGATGAAGATCGCGTCGACGGCGATCATCGTCAGCGAGAACCACGGCAGGCCCATGAGCAGCGCGATGCCCAAGTGGAAGGACAGGATGCCCAGCAGCGCGATGATGCGCGTGTAGCGGTTGAACAGCATGAACGGGAAGGCGCACTGGAAGAGGATCGATCCCCACGAGATCGCCACGACCATCGGCCCCCACGCCGTCATCAGGTCCGACAGCACCGGCCACGTGCCGAACTGCTGAGTGTGCAGCGGGTTGTACACGGCGAATCCGTGCTGCCAGGCCTCGCCTCCGGCCTTGTACAGACCGCCGGACATGTAGATCGCGCACACCTGGAACGCGAGCACGACGATGGCGAGATTATTGGCCATGATGAGCGCCCAGCGCCACTGCCCGCCGTCGTTGTCCGGGAATTCCGGGTTCCGCGCGCGCCGCCTGGCGTCGAGGGACCATCTGCGAGTCGTATCGGCGAAGAGCATGGCGATCATGAACATCCGGTAGGCGTTGTCGCCCTGGTCGCCGGCCCCGTCGTTGAGCTCGATGAAGCTCACCCACAGCACGAGGTAGATCGGCAGGACGATCCTTGTGCGCCACCCGAGGATGATGACGATCGCCAGCAGCGCGAGCCCGATCATCATCGCCGTGAACAGCGGCGGCATCGTCACCGCTCGGTGGAAGAGGGAGAAGAGCCAGATGGTCGGGAAGTCGCTCTTGGGTTCGGCGATCTCACCGTTCCAGGCCGATCCCACACCGAAGGTGTAGTGCCGCGCGCTGAAGTTCGTGAGGATGAGGCCGAGTCCGGTGAAACCGATGAGGATCCGCGTCACCGCCAGCCCATATGTCGCGTGGTACCGGCCGGTGAGCATCTCCTCGAGCCAGTTCCACCCCTGCGCGAGCTTCGTCCACACCAGGGTCGTCACCGGGACCAGCCCGAACTCGGGAGCCGAATCACTCGCCGAGGCGGCCGTGCCGGTCCGCTGGTCAGTGACCTCTGCGTCGCGGTCGTCCCCGCCTGTGCGGGTCGTGTCATCACTGTTCACCGACGCACCTCACTTCGTCCGAGGCACAGAAGTACTTCGTGAATTCCTCTTGGGACTGGTGGTCTTCGACGACGAGTGCGCGCCATCCCACGGGGACGGGTTGGATATTCGGACGCTTGGCGTCTTTGTCGTTGCGTTCGGCGAAAGGCACGACGTTCTGACGGGCGGCCTGGTATTGGACGCGCTGGACGTCGTCGCCCCAGATGGCCTTCGCCACCTGCGTCGCATACGCGGTGGCCAGATGTTCGCTCTCCAGGTAGGCGGGAATCGCGTTCTCCGGGTCGTCGTACTCCTTGAGCTTCGTCTCCAGCCGGTCCACGGAATCGTCGCCCTTGAAGTAGTCGAGTTTGACGATCGCTTTCTGATCGTCGGGCAGCTCTTCCCACGAGCCCTTGATGTCCGAGGCCACTCCGATGCCCAGCCCTGCCGACCGTGGCGGGAACAGCTTGTACGTCGAGTGGTCGAGTTCGACATCGGTGGCCCGCACCCACTGAGTGATCTCTTCGCCGCTGTCGGTCTTGATCACCGCGCGCACGTCGAAGTAGTAGTCGCCGTTGATCGGCTCGGGGGCGAACACGCTCCACGACTGCCCCCACAGCGGGATCATGTATTTGGACAGCAGGTCACCGGGAATCACCTCCCGCATCGTCGACGCAGGGGCGATCCACAGAAAGCTGGCGAAGATATGGAACCCTGTGATCGCCATCGCGATGACCATCAGGGTCCGTTTCACCGCCGAACGTCTCCGAGGTGTGACCTCGGTCGGCTCATTGTCCATCTCGGTTCCGGAATTCTCTTGGGAATACGACTGCTGTCACCGCAGGTCCCGCGCCTCATCGGTCGCTTGGCAGATCTCTCGGTGACAACGCACAGTGACTAGGGTACTTCAGCTGTGGCACTGCCCGCCCGGGCAGCGGCAGAATCATTCGCGGTCATCAGACGCACGATGACTTCCGCACGACGACTTGCCGATTCGCGGCGCACGCCCGAGGTCTACTCGGCCGCCCGCAGCCAGGCCTTGACCGCTTCCGTGGAATCGCCGAGCGTCGGCGGTGCCAGTTCGTAGCTGGGCGGGGTCTCGGACAACCGGATCGGGTTGCGGACCGTGGGGATGACGCGATCACCCTGACCCGCCTCGGCGACGGGCTCGAGGCCCAGCGACGATGCCAGGTCCACACCTTGGGCGATCGAGTTGATCGGCGCGCAGGGCAGCCCCGCCTCGGTGAGGATGTCGAACCATTCCTGGTTCGTCTTCTCACTCAGCGCGGCGATGAGCTCGGGTTCGAGGTCATCGCGGTTGACGTTGCGGTCGGCGAAGTTCGCGAACCGTTCATCGGCCGCCCATTCGGGGTGGCCGAGCACCTCGGCCAGCCGGGCGAACTGTTTGTCGTTGCCACACGCGATGATGATCTGGCCCTCGGCAGTGGGCATCGGCTGGTACGGGTAGAGGCTCGGGTGCTTGTTGCCCATCGCCTGCGGAACCACGCCGCCGGCCACGTACGCCGAGGTCTGGTTCGCCAGCCCGGACAGCGCCGAGGACAGCAGATTCGTCTCGACCAGCTGACCGACCCCGGTGTCCTTCCGATGATTGAGCGCGCCGAGGATGCCGACTGCCGTGTGCAGTCCCGTGATCACGTCGACGACGGCAACACCCGCCTTCACCGGGCCCGACTCCTCGGAGCCGGTGACCGACATGAATCCGGACAGACCCTGGATGAGCAGATCGTAGCCCGGCTGCGGATTGTCGCGGCCGAAACCCGTCACCGAGGCGTAGACGATGCCCGGATTGACCGCGCTGACCGTCTCATAGTCGAGGCCGTACTTCGCCAGTCCCCCGGCCTTGAAGTTCTCCACGAGTACGTCCGCACGAGCGGCGAGCTGCAGGGCGCAGGCGAGGTCGTCGGAGTCCTTGAAATCGAGGACCACGGAGTGCTTGTTCCGGTTCGCCGTGAGGAAATACGTCGCATCATCCCCTCGCCGAGGCGGCGCCCAGTGACGTGTATCGTCCCCGGTCTTCCCCTCCACCTTGATGACCGTGGCACCCAGATCCGCAAGCATCATCGTCGCGTAGGGGCCGGCGAGGACTCGGGAGAAATCGGCCACGATGGTTCCGGCCAGCGGCCCCGTCCCCTGCCGTCCGAATGCTGCGTCTGCTGCTGACACTTGATGCCTCCTTTGGCACGTTCTGCTTGCCTGTTCTTCGCCTGACTATACGGAATCGACATGGCCGCCCTGGCCTGTGGGGTGAGCGTCCGCGGAAACGAGCCGAGAGCCGGGCGGGCGGCAACGAAATCCGTCGACCGCCTCGGCGAGATTCTGGCTACACTCGGCTCAGCGACAGTCCACCAGCGAAGGGACGAACGATGACGTTGCACATGCCGGCGGAGACCGCCGCCCAGGACCGAGTCTGGATGGCGTTCCCGTCCTCCGGCTACGCGCTCGGCGACACGGAAGCCGAGGCCGAGGCGGCACGCGCCACGTGGGCCGCCGTTGCCCGCGCCACCAGCGAATTCACCCCTGTCACGGTCGTCGTGACCAGTGCACAGAGCGATCATGCCAAGCGCCACCTCGGCGAGGGGATCAACCACGAGATCACGATCGTCAACGCCGAACTCGACGATGCGTGGATGCGCGATATCGGGCCGAGCTTCGTCGTCGACGAGGCGGGTGCGCTGCATGCTGTGGACTGGGTGTTCAACGGGTGGGGTGCGCAGGAATGGGCGAGCTGGGATCACGATGAGCACATCGGAGAATTCGTCGCGGGCCTCGCCGGGACTCCCGTGATGTCCTCGGATCTGCGCAACGAAGGCGGCGGATTCCACGTCGACGGTCAGGGCACGGTGCTCGCCACGCGCAGCGTCCAGCTCGATCCCGGCCGCAATCCGGGACTGACCGAAGCCGATGTAGAAGCCGAATTCGCGCGCACGATCGGGGCGAAGAAGGTCATCTGGCTCGACCGCGGACTCCACCGGGACAATCAGACTTTCGGCACCCGGGGACACGTCGACATCGTCGCCGCGATGCCGAGCCCCGGGGTCGTCCTCGTCCACGATCAGCGCAATCCCGACCATCCGGACTACGAATTCAGTCGTGCGCTCAAGGAGCAGTTTGCGGCCGAGACCACCGCCGACGGCACGCCCTTCGAAGTGGTGCCGATCCCGGCCCCCGAGGTGCTGCGCGACGAGGAGGGCTGGGTCGACTATTCGTATGTCAATCACCTCGTCACCAACGGCGGGGTCATCGCCTGCACCTTCGACGATCCGATGGACGCCGAGGCGGCCGCCGTGCTTGAGCGCGTCTACCCGGGGCGGAAGGTCGTCGGGATCGATGCGCGCGAACTCTTCGCCCGCGGCGGCGGAATCCACTGCATCACCCAGCAGCAGCCGAGTCTCGGCTGAGTCGAGTCTCGGCTGAGTCGAGCCTCGACTGAGTCGAGCTGGGACCTGCTGCAGGTCCCACTTTCCAACCCCGGGCCGCGCGTGCCGAGCCGGGATCCCGCGTGCCGAACCCGGGATCGTCGAGAATCTGCGATGACGGCGCGGGTGAATCCATACCCGTACGAGCACGACTCGGTATAAGCTGGATCTTGAGGGCACAGTGCCCGTGCGCTGCCACATCGCTGCCCGGACCTGTGCCGCACAGCAGAGCCGAATACGGTGACGTCGAGTTGCGAAGAGGAGCAAGACCATGAAGAAGAGATTGATTCTCCTGGCCGGTCTCGGAGTCGGATTCATTCTGGGATCACGCACCGGGCGCCAGAGCTACGAACGGCTGAAGGCCCAGGCTCAGGATCTGTGGACCGACCCGCGCGTCCAGGACACCGTCGAGAAGGCCAACCAGTCCATCCGCGAGAAGTCCCCGGCCGTCGCCGATGCCGTGCAGACCGCGGCCGACAAGGTCAATGCCGCCGCTGCCACGAACACTCCCGTCTCCGAATTCGACGGTGACGAGGATTCGGCTGGTGCGAAGGCAGACACGACGGCGAAGAGCACCACGGCCGCGCAGGAAACAGCGAAGTCGAACACCACGGCGAAGCACAAGTCGTCGCCGAAGGCCAAGGACTCGATCACCGATCCCGAGCGTCACCTCGATGACGAAGGTCCGGCCGGAGTCGCCGACGACGACTGAGAGTCGGCGGACTTGCTGAGTCGCCGCGCCCTTCGGTCAGCGCGACTCCGTCCTAGTTCGCTACGGCCCAGAAATAGGCGTATAGCCCGGTTTTGAAACTGGGCTATACGCCTTTTTCTGTGCTGTTTGCGGATCCCACTGCTTTCGACGTCCGCGGCTTCCACCCGCTCCCACCCGCAGCGACGACGACAGCACCCCAGTTCGCGGGTACCACCGCTCCCACCGGCAGCCACGACGACAGCGTCCCCTCGCGCGCTTACAGCAGTGAGCTCGTCAGGCGGGCCACGTTCTCCAGATACTTCTTCAGCAGCGGCCGCGCCTGCCACTCCTCGGCATTGAGCTCGACGGAGTTCGGGGCGTAGTGTTCGGCTTCGAGTTCGTACATGCGCTGCGCGAACTCCTCGTTGACGATGAACATCGTGACTTCGAGGTTCATGGCAAACGACCGTTCGTCCATATTCGACGAACCGATGATCGAGACGTCGTCATCGATGATGAGGAACTTCGAATGCAGCACCGTCGGCGCGTGGTACATGAAGATCCGCACTCCGGCCCGCACCAGGTCGTCGTAGTAGGACTGCTGTGCTTTGTGAGTGAGCGAATGGTCACTCGTCTCACCGACGTAGAGGCGCACGTCGACACCCGAGCGCGCTTCGGTCGTCAGCGCGTGTAGCAGCGACTCGTCGGGCACGAAGTACGGCGAGCACACGACGATGCTCCGGTTCGCGTTGTAGATGAGGTGGTTGAACAGCCGCAGATTGTTCTCGTCTTCGAAGCCCGGCCCCGAGGGCACGACCTGGGCTTGGATCCCGCCGGATTCGGGGGCATTGAGTTCGAAGCTGTCGGGTTCGTCGAGGATCTCGTCGGTCTCCGAATACCAGTCGGTGATGAACACCGCATCGAGCTCTTCGACGACCGGCCCTCGACATTCGAGCGAGAGGTCCTTCCACTGGAAGCCCTTCCGCCGATTGCGTGCTTTGTTGTAGGAGCGATCGATGATGTTTTGGGAACCGGTGAATGCGACGTCGCCGTCGACGATGAGGATCTTGCGGTGATTGCGGAGGTCAGGCCGCTGATACTCACCCCTCCACGGCCGGATCGGCAGCGCCCGGCGCCAGCTCACTCCCGAGGAGTCGAGCCTCTTGACGAGTTCCGAATACCCGGGATAGCCGAGCGATCCGACGTGGTCGATGAGGATGCGCACACTCACACCGCGCCGGTGCGCGGCCAGGAGCGAATCAAGTAGCCGCCTCGTCGTGTCATCGATGGCGACGATGTAGAACTCGAAGTGCACGAACCGCTGTGCCCGGTCGACGGCCACGGCCATCGCATCCATGCAGGCGTGGTTGTCGACGTGGAGATCGAAGGAGTTGCCATGGGTCATCGGCAGTGCGCCGAGGTCGAAGTTGAGCTGCGCGGCGGTGCTCAGCGGTTCGGGCATATGGTCGTAGCGCCCGACGATCGCCTGGTGGCGGATCTGATCGCGGAAGAGGTCATTCATCTTCGCCTGTTTGTCTCGCCGCCGCTTCGGGAGCTTCGCCGAACCGAGCAGCAGGAACGCGGCGATGCCGACATAGGGGATGAGGAAGATCGCGAGCAGCCACCCGAGTGCGACCGACGGCTTGCGGTTGTGCGGGATCCAGCCGAGCGCGATGATGCGGATGATGAGATCGAGCAGCAGAAGGGTGATGATCACCCAATTCGGCCATGCCGAATCGATGTCGATGAACGGATAGATCCCGAAGCTGCTCATAGATCGCCTGTTCAGTCCCGCCCTTGATCGTCACCGGTTGGGTCTTGCACCTCAGGTTGAGGTTCTGCATCGCCCACCATCGTATCCTGATCGGGTTCGCGCCCGGACCGGCGCATGACCTCTGACCACGGGTATCGCCCGTCCGGGCCTGCCCACGCGACCCCGGCTCCGCCTCGGCGAGGGTGCGCGGGCATACTGGGAGGCGACGACTATTGGCAAAAGCGAAGGTGCTGAACGTGATCCGAGATATCAACCCCGAGGGTTCCGACCGTTCGGACAGGGCCGACAGCGCGAGCCGCGGTCCCGATATCACCGACCCCGAGGCGGTCCCGATCAGGCCCGCCGTCAGCGTGCTCATGCTCCGTGACGGGGACGAGGGACTCGAGGTGTTCGTCCAGCATCGTGTGTCGACGATGGATTTCGCCGCCGGCGTCGTCGTCTTCCCCGGCGGCCGCGTCGACCCCATCGACTCCACGATCGCACCGACCATCACCGTCCCCGATCCGCAGGTGCACACCTCCGCATGGTCCGATTCGACCATCGCCGAGGATGCCGAAGGGTGGCGTGTACTCCTCGCCACCGCTGTGCGCGAGGTCGAGGAGGAGACAGGTGCGGTCCTCGACCCGGCCGGGCTCAAACCGTGGGCGAACTGGGTGACCCCATTGGGTCGGCCCAAGCGCTTCGATACGTACTTCTATACGATCGCAGCCACCGAGCTCCTCGCCGCCCAGCATCAGACGACGGAGGCGCACACGAGCGAGTGGCGTTCGGTGACCGGGATTCTCGCCGATGAGGGGGCCGGACGGCTGAAGCTCATGCGCCCAACGTTCGTGCTGCTGCGTGAGCTCGCCGAGTTCTCCACCGTCGCCGAGGCGGTCAACGCCGAGAGGCTCATCGATCCCGTCCGCCCGGAGTTCCCCTCCAATCGAGGTTCTTAACCGGCCCTTCGACTGAGTTCTGCTTCCCGCTCCTGAGTCCAGCACCCCCACTGTTCGCAGCAGGACGCGGACGGCCCCGACCTCACCCTTTGGCGCGAGCCTTCATCGCGGCCAGGCGAGTAGCGACGACCTGCTTCTGCTCGTCGGTGCCCAACAGCGCGGCGAGTGCTTCCTGCTCGGCGTCGAGGCCGGTGGTGAGGTCGGAGTCATAGGACAGGTCGACGAGCCGCTTCGCCCACACCAGCGCCGACCGTGACTGGCCCGCGATCTGCCCGGCCAACTCGAGAGCACGGGCCAGAGGGTCCTCGGCGATCTCTTCGACGAGGCCGATGCGCAGAGCTTCTTCGGCACCGATCGTGTCGGCGGTGACGATGAGCTTCTTCGCCTGAGCCGGTCCCACGAGTCGCGGCAGCAGCTGGGTGCCGCACATATCGGGGATGATCCCCCAATTGAGTTCCATGAGTGAGAGCTTCGCATCGGGTCCGGCCACACGCATGTCCGCACCGAGAGCGATCTGCAGCCCGCCGCCGAGCGCCGCTCCGCGCACCGCCGCGATGACCGGAACCTCGACGAGCGACCACACGTGCACGGCCTTCTGCGCCACGGCCCGGGCCGAACCGAGCCGCTTCCCGATGTCGACTGCGGTGGCCACGGAGTCCGCCGCACCCGACTCACCGGCATCACGCTCGGCCGCTTCCTCAGCCTTCTCGGCCGCTTCCTCAGCGGATGAGCGGGTCGCGGCTCCCGCCTCGGCGATCCGGGCCATCTCGGTGAAGTCGAGTCCGGCGCTGAAGGCACGACCGCGACCGGACAGGACCACGGCCTTGACCTCGCTCGAATCCTTCAGTGCCAGACCCGCCTCGACGAGGTCTTCGAAGACCTCGCGGGTGAGAGAATTGAGCTTCTCCGCACGGTCGATCTCGACGTGGGCGACACCGTCGGTGATCGCGTAGACGGCGGTCGAGTTGGTGGTCTCGGACATGAACTGGCCTTTCGACGACGATGCCGGCGCGGAAGCCACCGGCGGATGAGCAACACGACGAAACCGCAGGCGACAGGCCGCCGACGCCGGCGAGACTGAACGAGCGATCAGCTGCGTTTCTTGAAGCCTAGCGGAGCACCGGTCAGGGTCAAGACGAAGACCACGATGAGGGAGCTCGCGCACATGGCGACGACTCCCGGCCAGGCGAAGTCGACGAAGAGGACCGCCGAGAGCCAGGCGCCGAGGCTCGTACCCAGGTAGTAGACGGTGAGGTAGATGGCCGCGGAACGGGTCGAGTCGACTCCCGGCCGGGCGGCACTCGCCGCCGCGGAAGCACCCGTATGTCCGAGGAAGAACCCGGCGGTGAGCAGCGACATGCCGATGATGATCACCACGAGCGAATCGACGAGCGTCAGCCCCGCACCGGCGAGCGCGATGACCATTCCCGCCAGGGTGATCCGAGTGCGTGAGTACTTCGTGGCCAGACGGCCGTAATACGTGGTCACGACGGTGCCGACGAGGTAGATGAGGAAGAACAGCGCGACCGCGCCCTCGCTCAGGTGCCACGGATCCTGCTGCAGGCGGGTGCCGAGCATCGTGAACGATCCGCCGAAGACGATCATGCACAGGAACCCGGTGAGGTAGATCCGCCACAGACCTCCGCGCAGCGGAATCGCTCGCCGAGGCGGCTGCGCGCTCCCAGCCCCACCGTCGTCGGCGGCGTCGACGGCAGAGTTGGCATCGTCGTCGACGGACCCATCGGCGGCGTCACCTGCGGTGACAGCGTCAGGGTCGGCCGCCTCGGCGAGGGTGGGATTCATGTCGGACGGAGCGGAGTCGTCCGTGTCGAGGACGGCCCGGCTGCGGGCGGTGGAGAAGAGATCGTGGCGCAGCAGCCAGACGACGATGAGCCCGAAGACCAGTGACACGGCCGCAGTGAACGCAAGCCCGCCGTGCCAGCCGAGGAATTCCGATGCCAGCCCGGTGAGCAGCCTCGAGCAGAGCCCGCCGATCGTGTTTCCGGCGATGTAGACCCCGATCGCTCCGGGCAGCGCGGCCGGCGGCAGACGCAAAGAGAGATAGGCCATGGCCGTGGCCGGCACCGAGGCGATCGCCAGGCCCTGGAGGAACCGGACGACGATGAGCAGCTCCGGGGTCGGAGTGAAGGGAAGGACGAGCGCGAGGATCGACGCGACGATCACTCCCGCACCGATCTGGCGGGCATGGCCGATGCGCGGGGCGAGCATGGAGAACGGAATGAGGAAGCAGGCCATGGCCACGTTCGTCGCGGACACAGTCAGGCTTGCGGTCGGACCGTCGATTCCGTAGGCGTCCCGGATCGCCGGCAGCAGACCCTGGGTCTCGTAGAGGACGAGGAAGACGGAGACTCCCGCGAGGAAGACCGCCGCTACGGTACGCCGAGTGCTCGTCGGACTCGGCTCACCTGTGCTCATGAGTCCTACGCTATGCCTCCGATAAGCGCGGCTCAAACGATTCCGGGACCTCGACCGTGTGAGTCCGGACACCGCGGGTGGCTGTGGGCGTGCGGCGCCGGTGTGCCCCCGCGTGTACCTGCGCGATCGCAAGGCACCGCGGGGATGTGGAGGATAACCCCATCGTCGAGGCGGCCCTGCGACTTCTAGGCTGAAGACCAGAAGTTCGACGAGCAGTGAATGGACGTGCCAGCGATGACGGCGACCAGCGAGATTCCCGCACTCAGCGCAGACCCCGCGAACCGCCCTGCCGTGCCCTCTGACTCGCCCATTGCTCCACAGAACCCAGCAGCGCCCTCCCCCGGTGTCACCACCTCGTCCCTGGAATCCCTGGCCCCGCCCGAAAGCCAGCCCGCGGACGTGCCCGGCAACCGCTCCTTCGTCATCACCTGGCTGCTGTCGATGCTCTTCGGGGTCCTCGGTCTTGATCGTTTCTACACCGGCCGATACCTCACGGGCGCGCTCAAGCTGCTCAGCCTCGGCGGATTGGGGATCTGGTGGCTCATCGATCTCGGCATCGTCCTCGCCGGCGGCCTGCGCTATCGGCGGGAGCCGCTGCGCGGTTACGCGCAGGACAAGGAGATCGCGTGGATCGCCACCGGATTCACCCTCATCGTCGCCTATTCGATGCAGGTCGACGAGCTCGTGACAACGCTGCTCAGCGGTCTCTTCTGAGACGATTCAGCCTCCGGTTCTGACGCATCTCGGCAGCTTGTTCTGAGACGGTTCGCCGTCATTTCACGACAGTCTCAGGTCTGCCTTTCCTGAAAACTGCACGTTCTCGGTCTAGGCTCGAGATCAGGACAGTTCAAGGAGGCACAATGAAACGGCAATTCCCCATTGTCCGGATGGTCACCGGCGAATCGGCAGGCAAGCAGATCGCCGGAGCGGCGGCGGCCGCCTCGGCGCTCGGACTCGGCGCACTCGCCGCATGGGATCTCACGCAGAAGAAGCACTCGATCCTGCGCAACTATCCGATCGCCGGGCACGCCCGGTTCCTGTTGGAGTCGATCCGACCGGAGATCCAGCAGTATTTCATCGAACGCAACTGGGACGGGCGCCCGTTCAATCGCGACACCCGCACCACCATCTACGAACGAGCCAAAGGCACTCACTCCGAACACGCGTTCGGCACCGAGCACGATGTCGACCGAGCCGGCTACGAGGCGCTCATGCACTCGAACATGCCGATCCCCAATCCGCCCAGGCCACCGCGCGTGCGCATCGGCGGGGACGAATGCACTCAGCCCTACGACATATCGCTGCTCAACGTCTCGGCGATGAGCTTCGGCTCGCTGAGCAACAACGCCATCCGAGCCCTGAACAAGGGTGCGGCGCTGGGCGGATTCGCCCACGACACCGGTGAGGGATCGATCTCGCCGTATCACCGTGAGCACGGCGGCGACCTCATCTGGGAGCTCGGCACCGGATACTTCGGCGCCCGCAGCGAAAACGGCAGATTCGATCCCAAGACCTTCGCCGAGAAGGCGCAGGACCCGCAGGTGAAGATGGTCTCGCTCAAGCTCTCCCAGGGTGCGAAGCCGGGCATCGGCGGCGTGCTGCCCGGGCCGAAGGTCACCGAGGAGATCTCCGAGATCCGCGGCATCCCCGTCGGCCAGACCTGCATCAGCCCTCCCGGGCACAGCGTGTTCTCGACCCCGATCGAGCTGCTCGAATTCATCCGGCAGATGCGTGAGCTCTCCGGCGGCAAACCCGCCGGATTCAAGCTGTGCATCGGCTCGCGCACGGAGTTCCTCTCGATCGTCAAGGCCATGGTGGAGACCCAGATCCTGCCGGACTTCATTATCGTCGACGGCTCCGAGGGCGGCACCGGTGCGGCACCGTTGGAGTTCGAGGACAATGTCGGTCTGCCTCTGACCCAGGGGCTGATGATCGTCCACAACGCGCTCGTCGGCGCAGGCCTGCGGAAGAAGATCAAGGTCGGCGCCTCGGGCAAGATCGCCACCGGCACCGACATCGTCAAACGCCTCATCCAGGGTGCCGACTTCACGAACTCGGCCCGAGCGATGATGATGGCCGTCGGCTGCATCCAGGCCCAGGTCTGCCACACGGGCAAATGCCCCGTCGGCGTCGCCACACAGGATCCGAGGCGAGCGCGCGCCATCGACGTGCCCACCAAGGCCGAACGTGTGCGCAACTACCACGACGGAGTCGTCGCCGAGGCGGTCCGCCTCATGGCATCGATGGGTGCGGCCGCACCGGACGAGCTGGAGCCCACGATGCTGCGACGCAATGTCTCGGCCTCCGAATCCTGGTCCTATGCTCGCCTCTACGACTGGCTGAAGCCCGGCGAACTCCTTGATGACACCCCCTCGGAGTGGGCCGACGACTGGGCCACGGCCCGCGCGGACACCTTCACCATCCCCCGCGGACACAGCCGCTGAGCCGCCGAGGCGGTCGCTCGGCGCCGACCGAATGGTCGGCACCGGCCGCCTGATCTGTTCCGGAGCCGACCACCTGATCGGCCCGTCATCTCTCGAAAGGATCGCCTATGACCACCCTTGTCCTTCTCCACTCGGCATTGGGGCGGACGTCCGGGATGGATGCCATCGCCGAACGCTTCGCCCTGGCCGGACATGCCGTCCACACTCCCGACGTCTACGCGGGCAGGACCTTCGACGACGCAGCATCGGGAGTCGCTCACTCCCAGGAGGTCGGGTTCTCGACCCTCGTCGATCGGGTGAAGGACGCCTGCGAGGACCTCGGCGACGATCTCGTCTTCGGCGGATTCTCACTCGGAGCCGCGCTCGCTCAGCAGATGGGCAAGAACGATCCGCGCGCCCGCGGCGTCCTGCTCTTCCACGGCGGCGGCTTCCCGAAGCCGACGCGCTGGCAGGCCGGGGTTCCGGTGCAGGCTCATTTCGCCGTCGATGACTCCTGGCGCAGCCCGGGAACGATCGAGACGCTCATGGAGTCTGCGACGAAGGCGGGTGCGCAGGCGGAGTACTTCCTCTACCCGGGCAGCACCCACCTGTTCAGCGACCCGACCACCCCGGACTACCGCGAAGACAGCGCAGAACTGCTCTACGAACGGGCTTTGGCTTTCCTCGACCGGTTCTGAAATCCATTCCCCGACTCCGGGGCCACCCTTGCACGCAGGCCATCGGTTGCCCAGCCTCGTCGACGCTGGCGGGCGCGGCCCGCCCATGTCACGGTCGGCCGCCTCACCCCATGACGAGGCCGTTGTCGACGATGAGGTTCTGGCCGGTCACCGCACGCGAAGCGGGAGAGGCGAAGAACACCACCGCCGAGGCGAAGTCCTCCGGAGTCGTCACCCGTCGCAGCGCACTGGCGGCGGCGATCTGGTCGAAGACCTCTTCGGGCGTCGCCGAGGATGCATCGGTGGTGCGCAGCAATCCGCCGGAGACCATGTTCACCCGCACCCCGGCCGGGCCGAGATCCTTCGCGAACGTCCTGGTCAGCGACAGCAGCGCCGCCTTGCCTGCTGTGTAGTCGTGGTACGGCACGACCGGGTCCTGGAACAGGTTGGTGCCGATGTTGATGACGCGACCGGAACCGAGCTCACGGAAACCGTGCATCGCGGCTTGGATCGTGTTGACCGCGCCCTCGACCGAACCGCGGAACTGATCGGCGAAGTCCGAATAGTCGATCTCGTCGGCCGGTTGGCGCTCATCTCCGTTGAACGAGAAGTCTGCGAGAGCGTTGTTGACCACAGTGGATACGGGAGTACCGAACTCGGCGGCCGCGGTTTCGAACATGGCGTCGACGGCGCGGGAGTCCGTGACATCGGCCTCGATGGCCACTGCACGTCCACCGCGAGCGCGGACCGCCTCGGCGAGCTCATCCGCGGTCTCGGCAGAGTACCGGTAGTTGATGACCAGCGCCGCACCTTCCGGAGCGAAGGCCTTCGCGATCGCAGCGCCCAGGCCGCGCCCGGATCCGGTGACGAGCACGACCTGCTCATCGAGAGGCAGGGCCTCGGAGGTGAATGCCTGTGGGTTGCTCATCGCGTGTCTCCTTCGGACGTCGGTGGGCGGATCCTGACCCCACCATACCCAGGAACCGCCAGCACCGAGGCCGAGCGCCGCGAGACGGTCTGCAGCGCGACAGATGTTGGGTCGATCCACGGTGATGTCGCGGCTCAGAACACCGTGGATCGACCCAACAATCGCGCGGTGGCCGTGTCCGCACCCAACTCAGGCAGGAGCGGACCGCCGGAACGATTTCCTGGTCGATCCAGATCGTTTTCGACGTCCAGAACACCGTGGATCGACCAGCAAATCGCTCCGAACCGCGCGCACATGGGCCACGGAACGTGCTCTGAGCGGCATGAGTCCATAGACTGAAAAGAAGACCACCATTGTCCATCCCCAGGAAGTCACCCTTATGAACGAGCTCGGCGCCGGCATCTCCATCGGAGTCCTCGCGGCTCTCGTCGTCTTCGTCATCTACTTCATCGGAGCGAAGCTCGGACGATGGCAGCCCAGGAACTCCGCCAGTGGAGGCGGCGCCCAGGGCGGCTACCCGCAGACTCAGTACGGTCAGAACCCCTACGGCCAGCCCGGCTACAACCAGTCCGGTCGCCAGTGGAGCAGCGAGGACGAGACCCGCGTTCTTCCCAACAACGCGCAAGGCTACAACGCACAGGGCTACGACGACGACGCCGATCTACCGCGGGCGACGAAGAACGAACTCGCCGCCAACGTCCAGCACTCCGGCCAGATGATCGAGGCCAACCGGCGGGCAGCCACCGCGGCCAACGGCGACACCGTCGCAGTGTTCACCTACATCCTCGGCGCCGCTCTCATCGCCGTCGTCGCCTTCGTGTTCTTCAACAACCTGCTGCTGCCGGCCACCATCGGCGCGCTGACGGGCGCGATCATCTGCGTGGCGCTGTCGGCGACCTACACGATCAAGCACCTGGACTTCTGGCCGGACAATGCGACGATCTCGATCATCAACCTGCTCGTCGCCCTGGCCGCGTCGATCTTCATGTACATCGGGTCCGTGCAGACGGTGCGCGACAACATCAGCCTGTCCACGATCACCGACTCGTTCGACGCCCTGCCCTTCGGCGACGGCTTCTCCGCCTTCGCCGTGGCCATCGGCGACCGGGTGGTGACGTTCTTCAAGGACTTCGGCTTCTTCGGCTTCGTGTTCCTGCTGTTCATGGGCATCGGCTGCATCATCGTCTTCACCCTCGCCGCGAAGTCGCTCGTCGACGTCATGGACTGGCGGATCTTCGCCCAGTTCGGCCACAACGTCACCGATCGTCCCATGTCGTATTCGCGTGCCGTGCGCTTCCAGACGTCGAAGGTCTCACACACTGTGACCTCGCTCGTTCTCGCCGTCATCGCTGTGCTCGCCGCCACAGGATTGCTCTATGACGGCTTCACCTGGTTCACACGCTGATGAACATCTCAGAAACCGGGCGGTAAGATAGGTCCGGAATTCCCCCGTCGTGACGCGTCACGCGCGCGCCTCTGCGGCCGATATCGACACCGACGAACGACCCGAAAAGGGATGAGTACTTCAATTGGCGAATGGCAACGCAACATTTCGGCACTCGAACGTGGCCCTGCTCGGCCTGACCGAGACCCTGGCCCCGAACGAAGTGACCTCGCAGGAATTCGACGAGCGCCTCGCCGATACGCTGTCATCCCTCAACCTGCCGCAGGGTCTGCTCCAACGCGTCGCCGGTGTGTACGCCCGCCGCAACTGGGATGAGCCCCACCAGTTCGCCGATGGTGCGATCACGGCCGGAAAGAAGGCCCTCGCCGAGGCGGGGGTCCCTCCCGACGCCATCGGACTGATGGTCAACACCTCCGTGACCCGCGAACACCTGGAACCGTCTGTGGCCGTCGGCGTCCACGCCGGCATCGGACTCGGCCCCCAGGCGATGAACTTCGACATCGCCAACGCCTGCCTCGGATTCGTCAACGGAATGACCCTGGCCGCGAACATGATCGACGCCGGGCAGATCGAATACGCCCTCATCGTCGCCGGCGAAGACGCCTCCCGTGTTCAGGAGGCGACGCTGCGTCGCCTCAACCGTCCGGGCATCACCCGCGAGGAATACCTCAACGAATTCGCGTCTCTGACCCTGGGCTCCGGCGCTGCCGCCGCCGTCCTCGGCCCTGCCGACAAACATCCGGAGGGCCACCGCATCCTCGGCGGCATCACCCGTGCGGCCACCCAGCATCACGAGCTGTGCGTCGGCGACCACAACGGAATGTTCACCGACACGAAGGGCCTGCTCTCCGGCGGCATGGAACTCGTCGTCGCTGCGTGGGAGGAAGCCCACGAGACCGGTTGGGACTGGCGGGAGATGGACCGCTACGTCATGCACCAGGTCTCCGATGTGCACACGAATTCGATCACGAAGGCCGCGAACCTCGACCCCGACCGGATCCCCGTGAGCTATCCGGAGCTGGGCAACGTCGGCCCCGCCTCCCTGCCCATCACCCTGTCCCGTGAGGCCGAGAACCTCAAACCCGGCGACCGCATCCTGTGCATGGGCGTCGGCTCCGGCCTCAACACCGCCATGACCGAGATCGAGTGGTAGAGACTTCATGAGATTTCCTGCACGGCCGGCCACGACTCCCCCGCAGCTGCCCGAGTGGGACCCCGCCTGGTCCCGAATCGTCGAGGCGGAAACCTCCGACGGGATCCATGCGTTCCATGTGCTCGACACGCTGTCCGCCCTGACCGCCGCCGGGGTGGAGCCGGCGGGCACGATCGTCGCCCTCCACGGCAACCCGACCTGGTCGTATCTGTGGCGCAGGCTGGCACAGGCCACCGTTGATGCCGCACAGAACGGCGGCCGCGCCTGGCGGCTCATCGCCCCCGACCAGCTCGAGATGGGCTTCTCCGAACGGCTCGCCCACGCGTCGATGCCGACCCCGAAGTCTGATGAGGTGCGCCGCATCGCCGATCGCATCAACGATTTCGATGCGGTCGTCTCAAACCTGTTCGCCGAGGTGGCCGCCACCGGATCCGCCACCCACCCGATCGTGACGATCGGTCACGACTGGGGCGGAGTCCTCTCACTCGGCTGGGCTGCCCGGAACACCGACCGGGTGTCCGCGGCCATCAGCCTCAACACGGCCGTCCACCAGCCCGAGGACGCCCCGGTGCCCGCACCGCTGCGCGCGACCCTGGCCGGGCCCATGCTGCCGACGGCCACCGTTCTCACCGACTGGTTCCTGCGCGTGACCCTGGGCCTCGGTGACCTCGATGCCGAGACCAAGGACGCATTCCACGCCCCGTACCGGCGGGCAGAGGACCGGTGGGCGATCGGCAACTTCGTCGCCGATATCCCCGTCGATGACACTCATGCCTCCGATCCCGAGCTCCAGCGCATCGGCCGGGACATCGCTGCTTTCGACAAGTCGGCCCTGCTCGTCTGGGGCCCGAAGGATCCGGTGTTCCTCGAACGCTACCTGCGGGACCTGCGCCAGCGCCTGCCGCAGGCCGATGTGCACCGGTTCGAAACGGCCTCCCACCTCGTCAGCGAAGACCACGATGTCCCCGGTCTCGTCCTCGACTGGCTCGATGCGCAGTTCGATGCGCCCGACGCTGCGAACACCCCCACCGAGGCGGCCCCCGCGAAAGGATCGTCCGGGCGGAAGGGCACGGCCGCCTCGGCGAGAGGATCGGTCCCTGCCGCCGGCTCAGCGTCCGAGCGGTCGGGAACGCCCTCCTCTGCGAGCGGATCGACGTCCGATGTCGCGGACGACTCCGCCACCGGCAACGGATCCGCGGCGGTCCGCGCGGTGACGGCGATCCTCGATGCCCGCCGTGACGACGAGGCGATCGCCTCGGTCGACTTCGCGCAGAATCCGGCGCAGCAGATCACGTGGCGCCATCTGTGGCACGTCACCACGTCGATCGCGAACGGGTTGCTCGACCTCGGGGTGAAGCCCGGGGACCGGGTGTCCATGCTTGTGCCTCCGGGCAACAATCTCACCGCCGCTCTCTATGCGTGCCTGAAGATCGGTGCGGTCGCCGTCGTCGCCGATGCCGGACTCGGCCCGAAGGGAATGACCAGGGCGATCACCTCGGCCGATCCGCAGTGGATCATCGGCGAGCTGCCCGGACTCGCTCTGGCCCGCGCCTTCGGCTGGCCCGGCCGGCGGATCTCCGTGCGTCCGCTCGGACCCGTGCGCTCGCGCGTGTTCAAGGCAGAGACGAGCCTGACCGAACTCTCCCGCACCCCGCACCGGGCCGAGCTGCCGGCCCCGTCACCGGATGCCGACGCGGCGATCCTCTTCACCTCCGGGTCGACGGGACCGGCGAAGGGCGTGCGCTATACGCATGCGGACATCTCCGCGCTGGCGGCCGTGCTGACCAGGACCTTCAACGTCACCGAAGGCACCGGACTGGTGGCTGGGTTCCCACCGTTCGCCCTGTTGGGACCGGCCATCGGAGCCACCTCGGTGACACCGGACATGTCGGTGACGAAACCGAAGACGCTCACGGCCACTGCGATCGCCGATGCGATCATCGCCGGACGGGCCACCATGGTCTTCGCCTCCCCGGCCGCATACACGAATGTCGCCGCGACCGCCGGCGAGCTCGACGAGCAGCAGCGGGAAGCGTGCGCCGGGGTCGAACTCGTGCTCTCGGCGGGTGCGCCCGTGCCGCTGGAGCTTATGGATGCCATTGCCGAGGTATTCCCGAACGCGTCCATCCACTCCCCCTATGGCATGACCGAGGGGCTCCTGCTCACCGACATCGACCGTGACGGCGTGGCCGCCGCCGATGCCACCGGTGGTCTCGGGGTCTGCGTGGGGCAGCCGATCGACGGCGTCGAACTCGCTCTGGCCCCCATCGATGAGTCGGGACGTTCGGCCGGTGAGCTGCTGCAGGGCGCGGCCGCGCAGGGCCGCCTCGGCGAATTCGTCGTCAGTGCCGCCCACATCAAGTCCGGCTACGACAATCTGTGGCACACGACTGCGGATTCGGCGCGTGATGATCTGCACGGTCTGACCTGGCATCGGACGAACGATATCGGCCACATCGATGAGAACGGTCGCGTGTGGCTCGAGGGACGTCTGCAGCATGTTGTCACGACCCCGCGCGGACCGGTCGGGCCCGGAGGCCTTGAAGCGCTCATCGACGCCGATGCCCAGGTCAGCCGCAGCTCCGTCGTCGGCATCGGTCCCGTCGGCACCCAGGCGCTTGTGGCCGTGCTCGATGCCGAGTGCACCTCGCTGTCTCCCGGTCTCGCACCCTTGGATCTGACAGCACGCCTGCGGGAGAAGGTCGCCGAGGCGGTCGGTCATGATCTGACCGCGGTGCTCGTGGCACCCGAGTTCCCCACCGACATCCGCCACAATTCGAAGATCGACCGCTCCCGCCTCGCCGCCTGGGCCGGCAGCGTCCTGGCCGGTGGGCCGGTGCGGGGAAGCGTCTAGAGGCATCGCCGATATCTGCGCCACCCCCGAATCTGCGTCGTCCCCGTTCACGAGGAGCTGAAGTGAGAATCACCGTCACCGGAGCCTCCGGGCTGCTCGGTTCGTCCGTCGCGCGTGCGCTCGTCACCGCCGGTCACGAGGTCACCACTCTGCAGCGTCGCCCCTCAGGGGTCGACGGCGCCGTCGATGTCATCGGTTCGGTAACCGATGCGGCTGCCGTCGATCAGGCCGCCACCGGCGCCGAGGCGGTCGTGCACTTGGCCGCGAAGGTGTCCATGATGGGTGATCCCAAGGATTTCGAGGCCGTGAACATCGGCGGCACTCGCACACTCGTCGATGCGGCACGGGCCGCCGGCGTGCAGCGGCTGGTCCATATCTCGTCGCCGTCGGTGGCACATACCGGTGAGTCGATCATCGGCGACGGTGCCGAACCGGCGTCTCCGGAGTCTGCGCGCGGCGAGTATGCGCGGACGAAGGGCGCCGGTGAGCGGATTGCTCTGGGCGCGGACTCGTCCGACTTCCGGGTGCTCGTCCTGCGTCCGCACCTCATGTGGGGTCCGGGTGATACCCAGCTCACTGAACGGGTCATCGACCGTGCCCGATCGGGGCGGATGCCGGTGCTCGGTTCGGGAGCGGCGCTGGTCGACACCCTGTTCGTCGACAATGCAGTGGAGGCGATCGTCGCGGCGGTGACTGCAGTCGATTCCACCCATGGTGAGGCGTTGGTGGTGACGAACGGTCAGCCTCGGCCGATCGGTGAGCTGATGTCACGCATCGCGATCGCCGGCGGTGCGGCGGAGCCGAAGCTGCGCATTCCGGTGGCACCGGCGCTGGCAGCAGGGTCTGTGGTCGAAAAGGTGTGGGAGTTCGGAGAGCATGACGACGAACCGCCGTTGACGAGGTTCCTCGCCGAACAGCTGTCGACCGCGCATTGGTTCGATCAGCGGCGGACGCAGGAAGTCCTCGGGTGGACTCCCCGCGTCAGCATCGAAGAGGGCCTGCAGATCCTCGCCGCACACTACGCCTGAGGGTTTGCTCGCCTGAGGGGCCGTTGACCTGAGGGTGTGTCTGCCCGAAGGCGACGCCGGCTCAGAGCCGGTACTGGTTGTTCTCCTCGGCCGACGGTTCCTCGCGTTCAGGAGCCTGGGCTTCCTCGGTTTCGTCTTCGGCAGGCTCTCCTTCGGCCGAGTCCGCGGACTCCTCGACCTCGTCCGGCATCTTGCCGGAGAGCGCATCGGCCGACATTCCGGGTTCACCGGTCGGCGGTGCCTCGAGCGAGGAGCCGCTGGCGGATTCGTCGAATTCCTCGGGGTCGAGCGTCGCCGGGTCTTCGGCAGGTCCCTCGAGTTCGGGGTCGGACGCCGAGGCGGATCCGCTGTCACTGACATCGTCCTTGTTCAGCGACGGAGCTGCGGACATGGTCTCGTTCGTCGTATCCGCGACCTGTGGCGCAGCCGTATCTGCAGCCTGTGGCGCGGCGGCGGGCTGAGCAGGGAACGACGGCGGCATCGGCGGAGGCGGGGGCAGTTGGGACGATTCCCCTGACTGCTCGGCCGGCTTCCCAGCGGGTCGCGTGGGTGCAACGTCAGCAGCGCCGGTGTCTCCGGATTCGGTCTCACCGACGCGGGTGCCGGCCGCTTCGGTTTCTCCGGCGTGAGCGTTGGCGGCTTCGGAGCCGCCGAACGGTGCGGATGACGGTGGCTGCGCGGAAGCGACGGGTGCTGCCGGCTGTGCGGGCTTCACGACCACTGCGGGCTTCGCAGCATCGGCGGGGCGTTCCTCATCTTTCGAAGCCTCGTCGCCTTCGGTTCCGTCAGATTCCAGGGACGAGTCCGTCTCGCTGTTCTGCTCAGCTGCGTGCTCGGCCGCGTCGGTCTCAGGCGCTTTCGACCCGGCGGTCGTCGCCTCATCCGGCGCAGCGGTCGCCGCGCCGTCGGCAGCAGCGCTGGTCTCAGCAGTTTCCTCGCCCTCGGTCTTCGCCGCGGCCTCGGCTGCGTCCGAACCCTCAGCTGTCGCACTGTCAGCGGACTCGCTCACAGTGGGAACCGCCTCGGTGGGTGTCGCCTGAGCCGATGCACCCTCGGCGGAAGCCCCCTCGGTGGAAGCCTCCTCGGCTGACCCATCGGCCGAGGCCGCTTCGGACGATCGGGCGGTCGACCCCGGCAGGGCACCGTCGATGCCTTCGAGGCTCACTCCCGCCTCGGCGGCGAGTCGGGCACGTCGTTCGGCACGGGCCTTCGTCCGCTCGTCTTCGCTCTTCTGCGCCTTCGCCTTGGCCTTCGCCGATTCGCCCTTCGGCTGGGTCGGGCGCACGGCCTCCCAGATGAGCAGGACGACGAGCATTGTCAGCCCGACGATGACGCCCATGAGGATCGAACCCCACGGTCGCGCCATCGCGAAGAAGTCGAAGATGGCGTTCAGACCGAACATGACGGCGAGGCCGAGGATCAGTGCAACCAGGAATCTCATATCCCCATTGTGCCCTCTCCTGGTCCGAGTGCAGGGAAATGGGTCCACTTTCGTGCCGGTGGCGATCCCCGAGGATGTGCCCCACCTCGGCATATAACTGTGCCATGCGTCACAATGGGAACATGAACACCACCACCGAGAACTCCGCAGAAAGCTACGAAGGCATCGTGGCCCGCATCGCCGAGGACGCGCACGGCTTCTGGCTCGAGCAGGCCAAGAACCACATCGACTGGGTCACCGAACCGACGAAGGCCGTCGACGATTCGAATGCGCCGATCTATCGCTGGTTCCCCGACGGCGAGCTCAACGTCTGCTACAACGCGCTCGACCGACATGTCGCGAACGGCCGCGGCGACCAGGCCGCCATCATCTACGATTCGCCGGTCACCGACACCGTCCGTTCGATCACTTACGCCGAGCTTCTCGACGAGGTCTCCCGCTTCGCTCGGGCTCTGGCCGACCGAGGGGTGACCAAGGGCGATCGCGTCGTCATCTACATGCCGATGATCCCCGAGGCGGCCGTGGCCATGCTCGCGTGCGCCCGCCTCGGCGCGATCCACTCGGTCGTCTTCGGCGGCTTCGCTCCGAACGAGCTGGCCGTGCGCATCGACGACACCGCCCCGAAAGCCGTCATCTCCACTTCCTGCGGAGTCGAGAAGAGCCGAGTCCTCGAATACAAGCCGATGCTCGATGAGGCCATCGAGATCGCTGAGAACAAACCTGACTTCACCGTCATCGTCCAGCGCGACGAACATCGCTGCGAACTCGGCGAGAACGACCTCGACTACGCCGAACTGCTCGCCCAGACGCCCGAGGGCATCGACCCGGTGACCGTGAAAGCCACCGACGAGCTCTACGTCCTCTACACCTCGGGCACCACCGGCAAACCGAAGGGAATCGTCCGCGACTCCGGCGGATATGCGGTGGCCGGAGCCTTCTCAATGCCGACCGTCTTCGGCCTCCACCCGGGCGACACGATGTTCACAGCCTCCGACGTCGGGTGGGTCGTCGGGCACACATACATCATCTACGCACCCCTGCTGGCCGGCGTCACCTCGGTGCTCTATGAGGGCAAACCCGTGGGCACACCCGATGCCGGGGCCTTCTTCCGCGCCATCGAGCAGCACAAGGTCAACGTCCATTTCACCGCCCCGACCGCCATGCGCGTGGTGCGCAAGGAGGACCCGAACGGCGAGCTGATGAAGAAGTACGATCTGTCGAGTCTGCGCGCGGAGTTCCTCGCCGGCGAGCGCCTCGATCCCGACACGTATGAGTGGACGACGAAGATCCTCGCCGAGGCGACCGGACGCGACGTCCCTGTCGTCGACAATTGGTGGCAGACGGAGACCGGCTGGCCGATCACGGCGAATCCCCTGGGCCTGACTCGGTTCCCGCTCAAGGCGGGGTCCTCGACGAAGC
The DNA here is from genome assembly GCF_057766545.1 of Brevibacterium sp. MGP-B1. Taxonomy (NCBI): domain Bacteria; kingdom Bacillati; phylum Actinomycetota; class Actinomycetes; order Micrococcales; family Brevibacteriaceae; genus Brevibacterium; species Brevibacterium sp. MGP-B1. The sequence goes on from NZ_CM173407.1 coordinate 3,127,667, forward strand.
CGACTCCCGGCTTCCACGTCGAGGTCGTCGACCCCGGCGGTCAGCCCGTTCCGTCCGGGGAGGAAGGACTCATCGTCATCCGGCTGCCGCTGCCTCCGGGCACCATGGCCACGGTGTGGGGTGACGACGAGCGGTTCATCTCCTCCTACCTCGCCGCCTTCGACGGCTATTACCTCACCGGCGATTCCGGCTATCTCGATGAGGATGGATACGTCTTCGTCATGGGTCGCACCGACGATGTCATCAACGTCGCCGGCCACCGCCTGTCCACCGGCATCATCGAGGCGGTCGTCGCCTCCCACCCGGCCGTGGCCGAGGCCGCTGTCATCGGCGTCCACGATGACATGAAGGGGCAGATCCCACGTGCGCTGGTCGTGCTCGGGGATTCCGCCGAGGCGGCCGATCCGGACACTGTCATCGACGAACTCGTGGCGCTCGTCCGCAAAGAGATCGGGCCGGTCGCCGCGTTCAAACGTGTCGACATCGTCGCGGGTCTGCCGAAGACCCGATCGGGCAAGATCCTGCGCAAGACGATGCGGCAGATCGCCGATGGCGTCGACGACCCGGCAGTGCCGTCGACGATCGAGGATCGCAGCGTGCTCGATGATCTCGGGACGGTGCTCTCGCGCAGCTGAGCGGTCAGCGGCCCGCACTGTCGCGTGATCGCTGCGCCCGCGGCGATGTCGTGGACACGCAAGCGCACCACGCCGGGAGTCTCGGCGCACAGACGCAGACGCGATCCGGTGCGAACCGTGGAGGTGCGCACCGGATCGCGTCGATGGTTCACGGTGCCGTTCTGTTGATGGACAGCGCGGGTGTGCGGGCCGGCATCGCGTTCTCGGGTGGTCGGGAGAGTGTCTTCGCACGACCCAACGGTCGGCCGCCGGCGGAGAGCACTCCACCGGCGGAGTCACTTATGAGTTGCGCCCCTGTTCGAAGCCCGCGGCGAATCCGCGCTCGAAGGCCTCTTGGACCTCCTGTTCGCGGCTGCGGCGCTCATCGGCCCAGCCGAAGGGGTCGAATCCGCGTCGGCCCGGACCGAAGCCGGGACCGAAGTTCGGGCCGAAACCGCGCCGTCCGCGGCCTCCTGCGCGGCGGCGGTCGCGGTCGCCGTTGCCACCACGGGGTCCATGGGCCTCGTGATGGTCAGGGCCGCCTCGGTGATCGTCATGGTCGTGGGGGTGTTCGCGGTCGTGCGGTCCGTCATGGCGGGCCGAGTCATCGCCGCAGCCGTCGGGACCGAAGTTGTCGACGATCTTCGACAGCGAGGCCTTGAGGTTCTCGAACTCTTCGGAGGTGAGCACCTCTTCGATGCGATCGCCGACTCCGTCGCGCATATCACGGAAGCGCTGGCGCAGCTCTTCGGGATCGATGTTCTTCGACGGTCCCCATCCACCTCGGCCACGCGGCGGACCGTAGGTCACAGGCTCTTCCGGGTAGGCGGCACCGTCGGCGACGACCTCATCGGAATCCCAGCGGCGACGTCCTCGCCGCATACGCCCGAAGTCGCGAGGGTCGAATCCGGAGTCGACCGCAACCGAGCGGAATTCGCGACGCAGCACGTGGCTGAACTCGCGCAGCAGCTGCGGCAGATCGGCGTCGGTGTCTTCGCCCTTGCCGTCGCCGGAATCGGCATCGTTCACGGGCTCAGTGCGTGCGGCCGAATCATTCTCCGCCGCATCGGTCTTGCCCGCTTCGCCCGGCTGTTCGCGATCGGAGCCGAGGCTCGAGGCGCTGCCGGCGACGGTGTTCTCGTCGGTGTTCGGCGAGTCCGTCCGGTCATCGGCACCTGCTGCGCCGGCTCCTCCGGTCGGAGTGGTGAAGTCGTCGTTGTCATCGTTGAAGTCTTTGTTTTCAGTCATGTCATCTCCTTAGTTGTCATCTGACATGTACATGCAGAATGACATGCAATTCAATTGCATGTCAAGTGGCATGTAAAATCGAATCATGAGCACGAACGATGACATTCAGGCGATCGCCGAGGCGCTCACCCGCCTGCAGTGGCGGCGCGGGCCCGGCGGTCCGCGCGGATTCGGCCCCTTCGGCGGGTTCGGTGAGCACGGCGGCCCTGGCCAGCGCGGGGGCTTTGGTGAACGCGGTGGGTTCGGAGACCGTGGTGGATTCGGCGGCGGTCGGAACTCAGACGACTTCCCCTTCGGCGGCAAGCGTCACCCCGGTGGGCCGTTCGCCGCACACGGCCGTGGGCGTGCGCTCATCCGTCTGCTCATCTCACTCGTCCAGGCGGGCACGGCGCTGGGAGTCAGCGCACTCGGCGATGCGATCGGCGTCGATCAGCCGCGCGCGTCCAGGCTCGTATCCCAAGGCGTCGAGCTCGGCCTCCTGCGTCGCGAGGCAGACCCGGATGATGCCCGGCGAACCCTCATCGCGCTGACGGACAAGGGCCGCACGATCACCAACAGATTCCGCGGCGCCCAGCGTGACAACGTCGATCAGGCATTGAGCACATTCACCGAGGACGAACGGGCACAGCTGGCATCGCTGCTCACGCGCCTCGCCGACGCCTGGCCGAAGTGAGTGCCTCTGTCCGTCTGTTCTGACCGGACTGTTCTGACCGGACTGCTGTCCCGGCGGGACGGGCACTCGGATGCGGTAAGCAGTCAGGCCGCGGCTGTCTGCCAGGCGCCTGATCTCAGCCTTCGGCGAGCTGTTTGAGTCTCTTGAGCGAGGCGAGCAGATTCGCCGCGGTCGTCGACTGCGCCCGCGACAGACGCTTCGGATCGCGCAGCTCGGTCCAGTCATAGGTGTGACGAACCAGGACCGAGTCGTCCCCGGTCGGTTCGATCTCCCACACCCACTTCTGACCGAACGGCTCTCCACGCACTTCGGAGGGCTTCCAGGCGATGAGCCTGCCTTCGGCGAAGTCGACGATGTGGTTCTCCCGGTCCACGCCCTTGGTCAGAGTCGTGACGAACGAGCCCCCGGCCCCCTGCACTCGCTGGCCCTCGACGGCCGAGCCGAGGTTGTCATTGCCGTCCCATTCCGGCTGTCGCTGCGGGTCGGCGATGAGTTCGAAGACCGTCTCGGCGGGAGCTGAGATCTCGATCTCGGCGGTGACGACCTTGAGGACCGGGTCGATCGAATCGAAGACGGAAGCATCGGGAGTCTGGTCGGTCATGGAGTCCGGCCTTCGTGTGTGAATCAGTCTCGGCGTCGAGCTGAAGTGCGGAGTGCGGAGTGGATCGGACACGGTCAGAATACACGGACCCGCCGCCCCGGGCCTCCCAGGTGGGGCCCTCCGCGTCAGTCCTCGAGGGCGCGGTCCTGTCGCTCGGCACGCAGGGCTGCCGTGCTGAAGCGGGTGAACATCCGGGAGGAGTCGCTCGACAGCGCCAGCAGCACCGCCACCTGCATGGCGATGGTCGTCAGCGCATACATGTTCGTCGCCAGGTCGCGGTCTCCGGTGAAGTAGTTCGTCATCGACACGATCACGGAGATCGTCGAGAGCGTGAGGATCCACAGCCTGGCCCGGTTGCTGCCGCGGAACACCGCAGTCGACGCGATGACCTGCAGGCACCCGATGAGAAGGCTGACGCCGATGAGTAACCCCGCGACGATGCGGGTGGCCGTGTCATCGCTGACGGCCGCGATGTCCGAGCTGTAGCCGACGACTTCGGACCGCAGACCGTTCCAATCGAGGAGCATACTGATCACATCCCACGCCTGGAAGAGCAGCAGAACGAGCACGAGGGCAGCTCCGACGACGGTCTGCAGCGGGCGCTGACGCCACAGCGTCTTCGTCACTTCGGACACGCTGCGCGAATCGGAGTAGATGCGGGTGGCGTCGAGCGCCAGCTCCAGGCGTTCGGGGTGATCGGCTTCGTCGGCGACCACCTCGGTGACGTCGACGATCGGCAGGTGCCCGTCGGTGACGATCGCATCGCCGCCGCCGTTGCGGGAGTGGTACCCCGTGGAGAAGTCCTTGATCCGATCGACCGCGATCACATCGTTGGCACCGGTGACCGTGTCGACGATATGGTCGCGTTCGACGTCGGTGTTCTCTTCGATCTTGTGGGTGAACTGGAGGGTGAACAGGGAGATGCCGACGGCTTTGTCATAGGTTCCGGCGGCCAGCCAATCGGCTTGGTGCCCGCCGGGCAGCAGCCATCCGCGCGGGCATTTCCAGAACCGCACATGGTGACGCTGGCCCGGATCGCCGTCGACTTCCTGCTGGTAGGCGAAGTCCTGACGGCGACCGAACAGCAGCAGCGGGGGCACCGGCGCCTGCGGGTAGCTGCGCTTCGTCACCGTCGACCGGATGATCTCCCACGTCGATGCGGGAGTGATGCCGTCGGCGAGGATCCACCCGGCTTCGCGCATCGCATGGTGGATCTGGGCTTCCTCACCGCGCCAGGCGAGATTGACCGGATCGCCGAGCAGACCATCGGAGGTGCGAGTGCGGCCGATGAAGTAGTTCGGCACATAGATCTGAGACAGGATGCGATGCAGTCTGGGCAGAGCCAGATAGGACACGACTCCCCAGAACACGAGCAGCGTGAGCACCTGCCACCAGCCGAGGCTGAATCCCTTGAGCAGGATGAGCAGCGCCAGCCAAGTCGAGGCCGCCCCGGCGAACAGGAAGAACAGGTAGTCGAGCACCCCGGTGGGTGTGAAGTGGTGTCGCCGATAGACGAACGGCTGCCTCAGCCGCCGCTTCTGCCCGACCGCCGCACCGGCCGCATCCGTTCCGTCCGTCGTCCCGCCCGTTGTCATGAGGGCCAGTTTAGTGATCCGTGCTCAGCCACCGGAATGAGGAAGACCCGACATCCCTTCGCCGCGGCGGTCGGAACGCGGATTCCCACCGTCCCCTCACCGAGGCGGCCCGACCGGATTCGGTCAGGTTCGTCGCTTGCCCGATGTCTGCTCCCGTCGGCGGCGGTCGAGTGCGGCGAGAGCGGTGGCTGCGAGCTCCGGGCTGTCATCGTCGCTGAGCTCGGCAATGAGGTCACTGCTGCGGTCGCCGGAGATCTCGAGGAGGACTTGGAGCACCCGGAACCGTATCTGGGGATCGTGTGAGTCCGCTTGTCTATGCAGTTCGGTGAGGACCCGTTCGCCGATGTCGGCAGTCGGTCCGGTCGCGTCGACGATGAAGCCGAGGGTCTCGGCCGCCTCGATGTCCTTCGGTCCATTCATCGCCATGTCGAGCAGCACGGGCACAGCTTTCTCATCACCTGAGCGGCCGAGGGTGAGTGCGGCGATGCTGCGGATATCAGGGTCGACATCGTCGAGTCCCTTGTCCAGCGCCTGCCGGATCATCGAAATCGAGCGTGAGTCGAGTTTTGCATCCGGTGTGGTCCTGCGGATCTCGTCGAGGGCCAGCAGTGCATTGCGACGCACTTGGGCAGATGCGTCGTCCATTCCGACCACCACATGAGGCACGGCCTCGGCACCGGCCTGGGCGAGCGCCCACCGCATGGCCCCGGCCGCGTTGAGCACGGTCTCCTGCAGGACCGCCTGCGACAGGGCCTCGATCGGCATTCCTCCGTCGACTCCGCTGCCGAGTGCGGCCTTGTGCCGCTGGATGACATCGCCGGATTCGAGAGAGCGCATGAGATCGATGGTGTACAGGAGCGACTCGCCGTCGGCTCGACCGAGCCGAGCGACGGACTGGAGGTGGTCGAGCAGACGTTGCTCGGCCGCGATCCGCTCACGTGCCTGGTCGATGAGGTCCCCGAGCACTGTGCCGGGGTCGAAGCCCGGCTCGGACAGCACCCGACCGACTTCGGTCAGAGACATCCCGAGTTTGCGCAGACCCTCGAGGTGGAAGATGCGCCCTATATCGGCATCGGAGTACTCGCGATAGCCGCCGGGCGTCCGCTGGCTGGGCGAGACGAGGCCCAATGATTCGTAGTGGCGCAGCATGCGTGCGCTCACACCGGAGCGCCGCGCCACTTCGCCGATGAGCATTGCCACCTCTTCTCTGCTGTCAGCCACTTTATGCCGTAGCTGCCGCTCGTTGAAGGAAGGGATCCGAGACCTCGGCCGTGTGCCGACGGGCTTGCCCCACCCGTCGGCACACGCACGATCGGACCTTCCCTGTGCCGATCTAGACCGTGGCCTCGGACCCCAGTGCGACCACCCGCTTGGCTGCGTCCAAGGCGTGGGCGAAGCCGGCATCCGGGTCATCGAACATGTCCCGGGTCGCCATGGCGTGAGCCCGCACTGTGTCGTCCTCTGCGTGAAGCCTCTCATCGACCACTGACACGAGATCCTCACCGAGGGCCACCAGCGCCCGGCTGAGGCTCTTCTGCATCTCGAGATCCCCTCGTCCCAACTGTGTCACCAGGGCGGATGCCAATTCTTCACGATCTTCACCGGGCACAAGGGCAACGGCGGCTCTCCACGCGCTGCGGGCCACCTCGGTGTCGGCATGCGCGATGAATGCGGTGCCGATCCGGGCCGGGTCCATGGCCGGCCAGGCGCGGACGTCACCGATCTTCGACAGGGTGTGCAGGGATTGGCTGATCGCCTGCGGCAGCGGCGAGTCGAGTTCGGCGACGAGGCGGGCAACGGTGTCGTCGGCGGGCAGCCGAGTGAGCGCCCAGGTGAGCATGTCGCGGACGAAGAAGTCCGGTTCGATGCGGCACCGGGCGATGAGCACGTCGAGGTCACGGGGCTCGGCCCGGGTGCCGATGGCCATCGCCGCTTGCAGGCGCTGCTGCGGGGTCGACGAACTCAGCGCGTCGATCATGGGGGCGCCGGTGTCGTTCCATCGGCCACTTGGCTCGATCAGACGATCGCTGGTGTCGCCCCTGCCGCCGCTGGAGTCATTCCGGCGGCTGTCGGTCTCTGTCGAAAGCGCCGGCTCGGAAATATGGTGGTGTTCGAGTGGATGTGTCATGGTGTCCACCTCCTTGCCACCCAGTGAAGACCCTGACATCGTGTCAAGGTCAAGCGGATCAGACTCATCTCATTCCCAGCCCTGGAGCGGAGCCTCGTATGGACAAGATCGATTTCAAGAGATCGCTGCCGAGTTTCCGCGCGAAGCAGGGACGATTCGACCTCATCGAGGTGCCGGAATCGCAGTACCTCATGATCGATGGCCACGGGAACCCGAACACCTCGCCGGATTTCGCATCGGCGCTGACGACCCTCTATCCGCTCGCCTATGGGCTGAAGTTCCTCAGCAAGCTCGAACTCGGCCGCGACTATGTCGTGCCTCCGCTCGAAGGCCTGTGGTGGGCCGATGACATGACGGCATTCACGAGCGCTCGGGACAAGTCAGCGTGGGACTTCACGCTCATGCTGTTCGTCCCGGACTGGTTGGATGCAGGCCACGTCGACGGAGTCATCGACACGGTCCGGGCGAAGGGTTCGGCGCCCCGCCTCGGCGAGATCCGATTCGACGCTCTGCGGGAGGGAACGTGCGTCCAGACCCTGCATGTCGGTCCCTTCGACGACGAAGGGCCGGTCCTCGAGCGCATGCACACCGATGTCATTCCCGACGCCGGGATGACGATGGCGGGGAAGCACCACGAGATCTACCTCAGCGATGTTCGCCGGACCGCGCCGGAGAAGCTGCGCACGATCCTCCGGCAACCGGTGGCCCCGCAGGATCACCGAGGCTGATCCGGATCGGTGATCTGGACGGGTTCCGACGATGCTGCTCGCCCGTCCTACCAGGGACTCAGCCGCGGCCCGAAACTCAGCCTCCGCTCGTCCAGCCTCCGGACACCGGAGCAGTGGTGCTCGGACCGGGGCCGCCGTCCGAGTCGGAATCGGAGGGTGAGGAACCGACCGACGAGGAGTCCGAGGTCGGCGATGAGCCCGTCGACGACGATTCCGCGGAAAGGAAGATGACGGCGACGAGGATGCCGGCAACGGTCAGGATGCCGACGGCGACGAAGGAGAAGACCACAATGAGGCAGGTCATCAGAGGCGGGCGGTTGTTGCGCCGAACGATTCTCACCATGGTTCAAGCCTAAGCTGTGCGGGGTCATCCGAAATCGGTCCGCACTCGGCTCCGCTCGCACCCTCACCGCCGCCCGGCCGTGACCTTCCTGTGATAAAAACCTCGGCGTTGCCCCATGCACTCTTAAGTTTGTTGCATTATCGTTATATTCATGCCTCGTCTGACCTCATCTCGCAAGGGCCGCCGGTCCATGCTCACTGGTGCTCTCATCGGGCTCGGGGCAGCAGTGATGGCACTGGTCGTGGGCGCCGTCATCATCCTCAATTCTCCCATTTCGTTCGGTTCCACGAAGATCAGGCAGATGCAGATGGCTTCGGTCAACCAGCTCAGCGAACAGCAGATCGACAATGCTCGGCTCATCATCGGCGTCGGCCGCGGGGGCAACTTCGACGACCATGCGATCCGGATCGCCCTCATGACAGCGCTGCAGGAGTCCTCGCTGCGCAACCTGGATTCCGGCGACCGTGATTCAGTCGGCCTGTTCCAGCAGCGCCCGTCACAAGGCTGGGGCGAACCTCATCAGCTCACCGATCCCATCTACGCGGCCAAGGCGTTCTATGGGATCAACCCCGAGGTCGAGAACCCCGGCCTCAACCAGATCGACGGCTGGGATTCGATGTCACCGACCGAAGCGGCACAGTCCGTGCAGCGCTCAGCATTGCCGGATGCCTACGGTCAGTGGGAGACCTTGGCCGACGACCTCCTCGGCTCGCAGGCCGACGTCGAAGCCCTCGACTGAGACGCTGACAGCCCCGACCGCCCGAACCCCGCGACAGCCACGACCACCCCACGGTGCCGGATATCGCATGACCCCGCCGGTTGTCCGGTAATCTGCACTCATGGCTTCCATTCCCGATTCCGTCCCCGTCAATGACGATGTCGAGCAGCTCCTGCTCAACCCCGAGGACCATCTCGAAGCCATCACCGAGACCGCCGACCTCTTCAAGGCACTTGCCACACCCTCCCGGCTGAAGATGCTGCTCGTCCTCACCCACGGCGAGGCCACTGTCACCCACATCGTCGAGGCGACCGGCCTGTCCCAGCCGCTGGTGTCCCAGCACCTGAAGTTCCTCCGCGGACTCCACCTCGTCGGAGTCAATCGGATCGGCCGCGAAGCCTACTATTCGCTCAAGGACGACCACGTCGCCCACATCATCGTCGACGCCATCGCCCACACGATCGAAGCCCACGAACACTGAGTCCCACCCGGGACGCTGCTTCCGCAGCGATTCCTTCGCCGAGGCGGCCCACCGTTCCCAGCCCACCGCGGCGATCCTTCGCCGAGTACTCCTGAACTACCGACGTCGCCGACGTGTCAGAGCCTCGGGTCCTCCACCGACGACCCAGACGATGAGGGCTACCAGGACGGCGCCGATCCACTGACCTGCCTGCAGCCGCTCCCCGGCGATGAGGGATCCGAGCACCACTGCGGACAGCGGTTGGAGCAGCATGAGCGCCGCGGTCATCGGCACCGGCACCAGCGGGCTGGAGATGCTCAGCAGCACCCACGACAGCGCCTGACCGCAGACGGCCAGGGCGATCATCCAGCCCCAACCGGCCCAGCCGAGGTCGAAGTCGAGTCCGCCGAGGGTCAGCCCGGCGACCGCGGTCATCACCCCGGCGGCGATCGTGCCCACCTGGACCGGGGCGACGACGAAGTCTCCGGCGACCTTCCGGCTGTGGCGGATGCCGAAGATGTAGACGCCGTAGAGCACACCGGACAGGACACCGAAGATCGCTCCCCGCGTCGGATTCGCCGCCGTCTCGTCGGTGCCGAACACTCCCCCGGTCAGCAGCATGCCGATGATCATGATCGGCACGCAGCCGATGAACAGCCATCCCGGCCTGGAACCGCCGAACGCCCACACCAGTGCCGGGAATACGATCACTTGAACGCTGATGAGGACCGTGGACACGCCCAGACCGGCGTCGAGCACGCTCTGCGCCCACAGCACATAGTCGATTCCGAGCGCCGCTCCGGAGACCGCGGCGATGAGGATCGCCTTCGGCGGGAAACGCCCGTACCTGCGCAGCTCGAGCACCGCCAACGGGGCGAGCACAATGACCGCTATCCAACACCGCAGGAAGGCGGCGGTGGGGGCGGTCGCCTCGGCGAGGATGACGAACAGTCCGGCCGATCCGAGCAGGACTGCGGCCAGGATGATGCCGAGCACCGGCAGGGCCTTCGGCGTCGGAGGCGGCCCGCCCGCCCGCACATCCTCGGCGCTCATCGGATCCCCTCCACAGAGCTCATCCCACGATGTTCAGGGCTCATCCCATGAAGTCGAGGATGCGGTCGATGGCTTCGGCCGTGCGGTCCGCTCCGACGGCCAGCGACAGGCGCACCGAACGGGAGCCGTCGACGGAGTCGAAGTCGTCACCGGGGGCGAGCGCGACACCGGTGGCCTCGAGCACCTGCCCGCACCACTGGCCGGCGGTGGCAATTCCCGCGCGGTCGAGGATGTCGTCGACTCCGGCGTACATGTAGAAGGCGCCGTCGGGTGGGGCCATCTCGCCGAAGCCGAGGTCGTCACGTGCGCCCAGGACGTGTTCGCGGGCACCGGCGAACGAGGCCACGGCGGCCTCGCATTCGGCATAGGACTCATCCGTGAAGGCCGCGACCGCCGCATACTGTGCCGGGACCGGGGCGCATAGGGAGAGGTTGCCGGTGACGTTCTGGGCCGGGGCGACGAGCGCTTCGGGCAGGATCGCCCAGCCGAGGCGCCACCCGGTCATGCCCCAGTATTTGGAGAACGAGGAGATGACGATCGCAGTGTCGTCGTGGGCGAGTGCGCATTCGCCGCGGGTGCCGATATAGCTGATGCCGTGGTAGATCTCATCGGAGATCACCTGCACCCCGTTGGCCCGGCACCAGTCGACGATCCGGCCGAGCGCCTCGGGGCCGATCATCGTGCCGGTCGGGTTCGCGGGTGAGGCAAGCATGAGCCCTTTGAGCGGGGCCTTCGCATGGGCGGCGGCCAAGAGGTCGACGGTGGGCTGGAACCCTTCATCGGCACCGCAGTCGAGTTCGACGACCTCGCAGCCGAGTGCGGCGAGGATGTTCTTGTACGCGCCATACCCGGGTCGGGCCAGAGCCACCCGATCTCCGACGTCGAAGCAGGTGAGGAACGTCGTCTGAAACGCGCCGGAGGATCCGGTCGTCACGGCGATGCGGTCGGGTGCGATGTCGAGTCCGTACCAGTCGCGGTAGTGGGAGGCGATGGCTTCGCGCAGTTCGGGGATGCCGAAGATCGGCGAGTATCCGAGTCCAGTGCCGTCGGTCATGACCTCGGCGGCACGGGCGAGCACGGGACCGGGCGCGCCCTGGGTCGGTTCGCCCAGGCACATGGCGATGGTGTCACGACCGGCGCGCTGCATCTGCCCGACTGTGGCGACGATGCCCATCGCGGCGAACGGTTTGACGAGCCCGGACCGGGCGGAGGCGGCCGGGATGGTTTTGGCGGAGGCGGCCGGACCGGAAACGGCGAAGGCGCGGGTGGTGGGGTCCGCCTCGGCGGGGGTGGATGAGGTCATCGGTTCACTTCTTCTCACGCGGGAGGCGGCCGAGGGTGTAGAACTCCGGGTTCGGGAGCATTCCGGAGATGTGGGCCATGCGGTTGGACAGGCCGAAGAAGCCGGTGATCGCGGCGATGTCCCAGGCATCTTCGGCGTCGAAACCGTGGTCGGCAAGCCTCTGGTGGTCGGCGTCGCCCACTGCCCACGGTTCTTCGCAGACCTTGACGGCGAAGTCGAGCATGGCCATCTGACGTGGGCTGATATCGGCCTGGCGGTAGTTCGTGGCGACGACATCGGCGATGAGCGCGTCCTTCTGGAAGATCCGCAGCATCGCTCCGTGCGCGACGACGCAGTAGAGGCAGTGATTGATCGCCGAGGTGGCCACGACGATCATCTCCCGATCGGCCTTGGTCAGGTTCCCTGTCTCCTTCTCCATGAGCGCGTCATAGTAGGCGAAGAAGGCGCGGAATTCGTCCGGCCGGCGGGCCAGGGCGAGGAAGACGTTGGGCACGAAGCCCGACTTCTCGGCGACCTCGAGGATCTGGGCGCGGATGTCATCGTCGACATCGTCGATGTCAGCAAGTGGGTATCGCATATCACTCATGCTAGCCCGGGTGGATCGATTCAAGTCGAGCCCGTTCAGCGCGATACAGTGAGGGCGTCAGGTCCGTCCCGGCTTCTGCCGCAGGCCGCTCGCGTATCGAAGGAGATCACCATGACCGCAGACAATGCAGCAGACACCGGTTCGACCGGCGAGGTCCAGCTCGACAACGGAGTGTTCCGGGTGACGAAGTGGACGATCCGCCCCGACGGCGTCATCCCGATGCACAAGCACGAGTACGAATACGTCGTCGTGCCGATGGTCACGGACACGATGCTTGTGCGCAATTCGGACGGCACAGAGATCCGCGCCGAACTCGAGGCCGGCGTCTCCTACACGCGCCCGGCGGGGTCCGAGCACGAGGTCTCGAACCCCGGAGGCGGCGCCGACGTCGTCTTCGTCGAGGTCGAACGCCTCTGAGGCTCGTCGCCTGAGCCCGAGAATAGGTCGCTATCGGATACTTTCTGCGTCGCGAAGTATCCGATAGTGACCTAGTTTTGGCGCTGAGTATCCGATGGTGACCTGCATTTGGCTCCGAACGGCCATCAGCGGGTGGGAATCTCCCAGGTGTGTACGGGCTTCCCTGTCGCCTGGTTCGCGAGGTAGGCGTCCATCATCGCCGTGATGCCCTCGGCGCGTTCGGGTGAGTCCTGCCGGCTTCCGGGCGCGAGGCTCTCGAGGGCCTTCAGCTGCCAGGTCGCACCATTGACGCGGTTCTCCGCACGGCCTTCGATGATCGACATGTATTCGTCGATGACGTCCTTGTCGATGTTCAGTCGCGAGAGTCCGCGCCTGGCCTGCGGTGCGAGCACATCGGTGACGAGGTCGGCCACGCCGATGCGTCCGATCTTCGGCCAGGTCACCCGGGCCTCGATCCCGTCTTTGGCGCAGGCGTTGAAGTTCTCCTCCGCCTCGGCGAATGACATCCGCGACCACACGGGACGGTTCTCCCCGACGAGGAACTCGGCCAGACCGTAGTAGAAGGCGGCGTCGGCAACCATGTCGACAGGTGTCGGACCGGCCGGCAGCAGTCGGTTCTCGACACGGATGTGGGCACCGCCGTCACCGGAGTTGTAGATGGGACGGTTCCAACGCCACACCGTGCCGTTGTGCAGATTGAGTTCGAAGAGCTTCGGTGCGTCGGCGGCACGGAATTCGACGAAGTCCTTGATCTCGGGCAGCAGCGGCGGGAAGTAGCGGACGTTCTCCTCGAAGAGGTCGAAGACGCTGGTGATCCACCGTTCGCCGAACCATACGCGGGGACGCACGCCCTGGTTGACGAGTTCGGGTGTGCGGGTGTCGATGGACTGCGCGAAGATGGGGATTCGGGATTCGTGCCACAGCTTGCGGCCGACGAACAGCGGCGAGTTCGCTGCCATCGCCACCTGCGCCCCGGCGATCGCCTGCGAGGCGTTCCACGCGTCGGCGAAACGGTTCGGCGCCACCTGCAGGTGCAGCTGCATCGACGTGCAGGAGGACTCCGGAGCGATATCGGCGAACTCCGCCTTGTACCGCTCTTCACGGCCGAGTTCGATGCGGACGTACTCGCCGCGGGCGTCGATGACCGAGTTGCTCAGCGCCTCGTAGCGGTTCTCCTCGGTCATCCACTTCTCGTCGGTGAGGAATTCGGTGGTCAGGGTCGGCAGGGTGCCGATCGACACCACCTTGAGTCCGTCTTCCTCGGCGGCCTTCTGCGCTTTCTCCAAGCGATGGGCGACACCGGCCTCCAAGGTCTTCAGCCCCCGCCCGGCCACTTGGAGCACCGGGTGGTTGAGTTCGAGGTTGAAGCCGCCGATCTCGGACTGATACTCGTCATCGAGTCGATCGAGCACCTCCTTGTTGCGCAGGCTCGGCTGATTGTCCTCGCCGACGAGGTTGAGCTCGAGTTCGAGCCCGATCGTGCCCGCCGATTTGAAATCCGCATGACGAAGGTAGGTATCGAAGAGCTCGAGGTTCTCCGCGAGCTTCTCCCGATACAGTGTGCGTTCCTCCGGCGTGTACCGCTTCGAGCTGACTGCCTCACCCATAGGACTAGCAAACCACAGACGGCCGGGTTTGTGCGCGGCCGCCGTCCACAGGCCATTCCGCACGGAGACCGCAATCCTTCCCACGGCGCACCGCGCACCGATTCGGCCGCGGTGTGGACGAGCTGCGCATCGGGTCCGTCCTGCATCATTCGGACACCTGCGTTGTCGGCAACCGGCCTTCCGTAGACTCGCCCTATGACTTCGACCACATCATCTTCGCCCCAGCCCGCTGACTTCGTCGAACAGGCGAAGCGACGTCTGCCCGACATGCTCGCCGACATCGAACGGGTCATCTCCGTCGAGACCCCCTCACACGACAAGGCGGCCGTGGCCGCAGGAGCACGGGACTTCGCCGCGCTTCTGGGGGACCGCCTCGGTGCCGAGGCGGAACTGCTCGAGGTCGACGGCACCGCCCACCTGCGCCTGCGCTTCGGCACCGGGCCGGCCCGCGTCGTCCTGCTCAACCACCAGGACACGGTGTGGCCGCACGGCACCCTCGAACGCATCCCGTTCTCCACCGAGGACGGCATCCTCCGTGGTCCCGGCAGCTTCGACATGCTCACCGGGGCGATCATGAGCGTGCACGCGACCGCGATGGTGGCCGACCACCTCGGCGAAGGAGGGCTGGACGGTCTGTCGATCCTCGTCACCGGTGATGAGGAGATCGGCTCCGTGTCCTCGTCGGACCTCATCCGCGCCGAGGCGGCCGAGGCGAAGGCTGTGCTCGTCATGGAGGCGAGCGCCGGCGGGGCGCTCAAACTCGAGCGGAAGGGCACGAGCAACTACGTGCTGAAGTTCACCGGCAGGGCCTCGCACGCCGGCCTCGAACCGGAGAAGGGCATCAACGCGGGCATGGCCCTGGCCCTGACTCTGCCGTTGGTGGCGGGACTCGCCGACGCCGAGGCGGGGACGACGGTGGTGCCGACCGTGATCAGCGCGGGGACCACGTCGAACACCGTACCGGCCGAAGCCCGGATGGACATCGATGTGCGGGCCCGGACTGCGGCTGAGCTCGAACGCGTGGATGCGCAGATCCGGGAGTTGGCTGCGAAACCGCAGGTGGAGGGCTCGACGACGGAGGTGCTCGGTGGAATCAACCGGCCTCCGTTCGAACCAGAACAGTCGGCTGCTCTCTTCGAGCGAGCGACGGCTCTCGCCGGCGAACTCGGACTGCCCGCGCCGCAGGGAGTGTCCGTGGGCGGCGCCTCGGACGGGAACTTCACCGCCGGTGACGGCATCGCCACACTCGACGGTCTGGGCGCCGTCGGCGATGGGGCGCACGCCGAACACGAACACGCCGTCATCGACGAGATCGCCCCGCGCACCGCTCTGCTGGCTGCTCTCATCGCCGATCAGCTGCAGGGCTGAAGCGGAGCGGCGAGCTGCTGCCTTTCGCTGCTGCCGTAGTTCCCAGACGCCGACAGTGCGCCGGGGCCTCCCCTACGCAGTTAAATGTGCGCAGATTGCCAGTTTCGAGCAGAAAATGTGCAATCTGCGCATACTTAACTGTCGGTAGCAGGGCTTCAGTCGATGGGGTAGCCCGCCGCGCGCATCTGATCCGGTGACTTCAGCGTGAACAGCCAGTCGCGCAGCTGCGGATCCGGCCGAATCGTTGTCCGCGCGTACAGTCGATCCTCGCCGACGAGGTAGTAATGGTAACCGTGCTCGCCGAGGTGGCCCATGAGCTCCCGCGGCTTCGCGCGGTCATCGAGGACTTCGCAGAGGATGTCCGGGTGCAGCGCGGCGAGGAAATCCTGCCCGTGGGCGAAGACGTCGTTCTCACCGCCTTCGACGTCGATCTTCACCGTCACGTGCGGCGCCTCGCCCCGACCTGAAACGTCGGGAACACCTTCCCCGGCGTCTAACTGCGCGTCGCGCCCCGACGCCTCGGCCAGCACCTCGGGCAGGAGCGCGTCGAGGGAGGTGAAGCGCACCTCGGCGTCGGAGTCGAAGTGCATATCGGAGGAGTAGAACGACGGCAGCGCCGATCCTCCGTCCTCGGTGGGCACCTTCATCCAGGTGTCGGGGCTGCCGACTCCGGTCGGGTGGACGGTCACGCGGCTGTTGACGCCATTGCGTTCGACGTTCTTCTCCACACCCGCGACGACGGCGGGGATGATCTCGAAGACGTGGGCGCGCACATTCTCGTTCGCGGCGAGAACGGCCATGGTGAACACTCCGGTGTAGGCGCCGATGTCGAGGAAGACATCCGCATCGGCGCTGAGCGCGACCATGAGGTCGAGGGCGAACGCGTCTTCGGGTTCGGTGCGTCTGCCCCTTCCCCAGTAGAACTCCTTGGCGATCTCGCAGCGGAAGGGCTCGACGAGGATGAAGTCCGCTCCGCCCGCTCTTCCGCGGATTTCGGTGAGTTCGATGGGGGCGGGGAGGCGACCGATCTTCAGCCCTCTGATCCGGGGCGCGATCGTTCGCAGCAGCGGATGGAGCGCCGGTTGCGCAAGGGCCGTCTTGATCGGCAGCTTGAGGCCGAACCAGGACTGTCTGCGCGCGGTGAAAGTGCGCAGGTGATCATTCACGACGGTGGCCCCCTTGCTGACAGGAAGACTTTTGTTCACACTATCAATCGCCGGACCGCCGCTCCAGGGTTCTTCCGGACCTGATTCGCGATACTCGCCGCCTCTTCGCGGACCGCTGGCATAAGGTGGAAGCGAAGACCCATCCGCCCCGTTGCGAAGCAGGAGCCCGGCATATGAAGCTCAAGTCAGTCACCCTCCACCAAGTCTCGATTCCTCTCGTCACCCCGTTCGAGACCTCGTTCATGCGGGAGACGGAGAAGGACTGCTACCTCGTCGAGGCTGTCTTCGACACCCCGCAAGGTGAGATCACCGGGTGGGGAGAGTCCGTGGCGATGATCTCTCCGCTCTACTCCTCCGAATATGTGGCCGCCGGCATCGACGTCACTCGCCGCTGGCTGGCACCGCTGCTCTTCGACGTCGACAACCTCACTGCGGAGACCGTCGGCTGGCACCTGCGTCATGTCATCGGCCACCCGATGGCGAAGTCGGCTCTGGAGATGGCCGTCATCGAGGCTCAGCTCAAGCTCAACAACCAGTCGTTCAAGGACTACCTCGGCGGAGTGGTCGACTCCGTGCCTTCAGGAGTTTCGGTGGGCATTCAGGATTCCGTCGAGGAGACCGTCAAGGTCATCGGCGGCTACCTCGAAGAGGGCTACGCTCGGATCAAGCTGAAGATCAAACCCGGCAAGGACATCGCCCCGGTGGCCGCGGTGCGCAAGGCCTTCGGCGACGATTTCGGCTTCCAGGTCGATGCCAACGCCGCTTACACCCTGGTCGACGCCGCACACCTGCGTCGCCTCGACGAGTATGGTCTCTTGCTCATCGAACAGCCCCTCGGCGAGGCCGATATCCGCCAGCACGCCGAACTCGCGAAGCTCATGGACACCCCGATGTGCCTCGACGAGTCGATCGTCTCCGCCGAGGCTGCCGCGGACGCGATCATGTTGGGCGCCACCTCGGTGATCAACATCAAGCCCGGACGGGTCGGCGGGTTCATCGAGGCGAAGAACATCCATGATCTCGCCGCCGCCCACGGCGTCGCCGTCTGGCACGGCGGAATGGTCGAAACCGGTCTGGGGCGGGCGGCGAATGCGGCTCTGGCCTCACTGCCGGGCTTCACCCTGCCCGGCGATATCTCCGGGTCGAATCGGTTCTTCCACGAGGACATCACCGAGGAGATCGTCATGTACGACGGCAAGGTCGATGTGCCCACCGGCGTCGGCTTCGGCGTCTCCATCGACCCGGCCAAGCTCGAACGCTTCCGCACGGATTCGCTGGAGATCCTGCCCGGACAGTGATCCACCTTCGCCGAGGCGGCCCTCCCTTCGCCGGTCACTGACCGGTACAGGGAAGGCCGCCTCAGTCGTGGGTGTGAGTCTCCTCGGCGGCGTCCTTCGCCCGATCGAACTGGAACGTCGAGTGTTCGATCGCGATCTTGTGGTGCTCCGTCAGGCATTCCTGCAGAGCCTTGAGGATGCGCGGAGCATGCCCGTCATAGAAGCATTCATCCGCGAGAACAACATGAGCGGTGAGCACCGGCAGGTTCGAGTCGATCCGGGTGATGTGGAGGTCGTGGACTTCCTGCACATGCTCGACCGCCTCGAGATGCTCGCGGACCTTGTCGAGGTCGAGCTCCTTCGGCGCCTCTTCGAGCAGGATCGATCCGGTCTCGCGCAGGATGGCGAACGCTCTGGGAACGATGAGCGCCGCGATGACCAGAGCTGCCACCGCGTCAGCGCGCTCCCAACCGACGAGCCAGATTGCCAGGGCGGCAAAGATCACGGCCACCGAGCCGAGTGCATCGGCGATGACCTCGAGGAACGCCGCCTTGAGGTTGAGGGAGTCTTCCTTCGATGAGCTGAGGATGACGATGGAGACGAGGTTGCCCACGAGGCCGATGGCACCGAAGAGCAGCAGGCCCGGGCCGGGCACCTCCGGCGGGACGAAGAATCTCCGGATGCCTTCGATGAGGCTGTAGACGCCGAGCCCCAGCAGCAGGGTCGCCTGGGCACCGGCCGCGAGCACTTCCGCCCGACGGAACCCCCAGGTCTTCTGTCCACCCGTCGGCTTGCTGACCAAGCTCGCCGCGAAGAGTGCGATGCCGATGCCGATGAGATCGACGGCGTTGTGGCCGGTGTCGATGAGCAGCGCAAGACTACCCGTGACCACCGAACCGATGAGCTGAAACACGAAGATCGTCGCGACGATGCCGAAGACGATCCGCAGCTGCCGCCGCGAACCTGAACCATGCGCATGATCGTGAGCCATTGATACCTCCTCGACTCAACACATTAACATATGCACATTTGTTTATGCATCTGATCGACCTCGACAAAGAATCGGAGCACACCAGATCCCGGCTGCGTCTCCCGCAGGTGGATCCACCTCGAAATCGTTCGGGAAATCGAGGTGGATCCACCCGCAGGGCACTTCACCGCCAGGTCGGTCGGCACCTCGGCGTAATCGACGAAAGAAGCGGCCGCCGAGGATGTCCTCGACGGCCGATTCCTGCGTGAGCTGGGCGCCCCTCGCCTAGGGCGGCGGTCAGCCCTGGGAGCCCTTGCCGTCGTCGTCCTGACCGTCGCCCGGCTCATCGCCGTCGGGCGAGGCGCTGCCGTCGCCCGAGTTCGAAGCCGAGCCCGGACCCGCCTCCGAGCCGGCCCCGGACGCGCCTGAACCGCTCTCGTCGAGGCGACGCTTCGCCTCGTCGATATAGGCCTGCACATCGAAGCCGGTGGCCTTCTTCACCTCGTCGCCGATCCGGTCGAGGTCGACGCCGCTGTCATCGAGGAAAGCCTTCGGGTCGAATCCCGTGCCTGTCGATCGCGGACCGGCAGCCGCGTCGTCCGCGACGACCCCGTCGACGATCTCGTCCGAGGCGCGGTCCGCTCCAGATGAACCATCGGGAGCAGTCCCGCCAGGCCCGCCCGAGCCGCCGTCTCCACCGGGCTCGCCCGGACCATCACCACTCGAGCCGGCTCCGCCGGAGCCCTTCGCCTTGGCCACGAGGTCGGTGAGGTCGACACCGGTCGTTCCGCGCACGACCTCGAGGACCTGCGAGAGGTTGTTCGACACGGAGTTCGCAAGTTTCGACTCGCCATCGGTGGACACGATCGAGAGGTCCTTGATGTTCGCGTACGGAGCGACGAGTTCGCCTGCCACGCTCGGCAGCACCTCGAGCACCTTCGACAGCACGGCCGCGTCGTTGAACTGCTTGTAGGCCTCGGCCTGTGCACGCAGCGCCTCGGCTTCGGCCTCACCGCGGGCACGAATCGCATCGGCCTCGGCTTCACCTTCGAGGCGGATCGCCTCGGCGTCCTTCGACCGACGGTGGAGCTCGGCGGCGGCCTCGGCCCGGCCCTGCGCCTCGATCTCATAGGCGCGGGCATCGGCCTCGGCCTGCTGCCGGTAGCGTTCGGCGTCGGCCGGTCGGCGCACCTCGGCGTCGAGCTGTTCGGCACGCAGCTCCGCGGCTTCCTTCGCCACGATCCGGTCCTTCTCGAGCAGCTTCTGCTTCTCAGCTGCCGAGGCCAGCGGGCCGGCGTTGTCTGCCGTGGCCTGTCGCTGATCGGCCTCTTCCTTCAGCGCGGCCCGGCGCAGCGCCAGCTGCTGCTGCTGTTCGGCGATGGCCTGGTCGGTCAGCGCCTGCTGCTTCTGGGTTTCCTCGTTCTGCTGCGCCTGCTCGACGGCCGATGCGCGGCCGGCGTTCGCCTCGGCGATGGCGGCGTTCTTCGCCACTTCCGCGGCCTGCGGACGGCCCCAGTCGCGCAGGTAGCTGCCTTCGTCCTCGACCGCAGAGATCTGGAACGTGTCGATGATGAGGCCCTGATTGTTCATCGAGTGCGCGGACTCTTCCTGCACCTGCGCGGCGAAGGAAGCGCGGTCCTGGATGATCTGCTCGACGGTGAGCGTGCCGACCACGGCGCGCAGGGTGCCGGAGAGGATCTCCTTCGAGTAGTGGTCGATCTGGTCCTGCTGATCGAGGAAACGCTGCGCGGCCTTGCGCACGTCGTCTTCGGTGCCGCCGACCTTGACCTGCGCGACGCCGCGCAGACGCAGGGCGATGCCGTTGATGGAGATGCCGTCGATCTCGACGGAGATCTGCCGCGAGGACAGTGAAAGGATGAACGCCTTCTGCACGATCGGATAGACGACCGAGCGGCCCCCGATGACGATGCGACCGGTACCCGACGCACCCGAGGCGTTCCGACCGGTGATGATGAGCGCCTCGGACGGTGACGCGATCTTGTAGGAGCGCAGGATCACGAACAGGGCGATCAGAATGATGAGGACGAGGACGCCGATTCCTCCGGCGCCGAAGAGCAGGTCCATCAGTGGGCCTTTCATCGCGGTGGGGTGTGCCGACCGACCGATCGCCGGCCGATCCCCTCCATCCTATGCGAGCGCTCTGACACGCGACAGGGCAGAATCTCGCCGAGGCGGCCGTCCCGACCGTCAACCGTGCGGTGGAAGTCCGCCCTCACCCCGCCGCTGCAGTGATCAGGTTCACTTGCCCCAATCGCCTGGAGGGCCTACCAGGAGCAGCCCCGAGAAGACGAGGATGACGAAGATGATACCCAGCCCGATCGCCAGCCAAGGCGAGCGGATGCACCAGGAGGTGAGCTTCTCGAACCAGGTCTGCGGGGTGCGGCCGTTGCGTCCCAGACCCCAATCGCCTTCGAGAGATCCGGTCTTCTCGACGGAGCGTTCGAAGGGAATCGTGGCGTAGGGAACGATCGCCGACCCCAGTCCGGTGGCGATGCGCCGTTTGCTCCACTGCTGCGAGGTGCCGACGCCGATCACGGCGATGACGAAGCAGATGAAGATGAAGCCGTGGATGCCTCCGCCGATCCGCACACCCACCTCGGTGGTGTGGGTGACGTATTTGAGGAACATGCCGATCAGCAGCAGAGTCCATGTCACGGTCTCGGCGATGGCGAAGAAGGTGAAGAAGCGTTTGGGAGTCACAGAAGACCATTGTGCCCGGACAAGGTGAACGACCCCTGAGGAGTGCCGACAGATGAGTCGCTCGATCTCAGATCCGGTTCAGGGCAGACTCAGCTGCGTCATCCGTCCGCCGTCGACCGTATAGACCTGACCGGTGACGAATCCGGCCTCCTCGGCGGCGAGGAATGCCGCTACGGCAGCGACCTCCTCTGCCCGACCTGTTCTGCCGATCGGATGGATCCCTCCGATATCGCTCCGGAAGCGACTCGGATCGGGCGAAGCCGCGATGAAGCGGTCATTGAGCTCGGTGTCGATCCATCCGGGTGCGACCGCATTGCACCTGATCCCCTCATGCCCGTGGTCGACAGCCACGGCTCGGGTGAGCCCATGCAGTCCGGACTTCGCCGCCGAATACGCCGCATGGCCGGGATTCGAACCGAGCCCTTCGATCGAGCCGATGTTGACGATAGTGCCGTGGGTCCGGCGCAGATGCTGCAGTGACGCTCTGATCATGAGGAAGGGGCCGGTGAGATTCACGTCGAGGTTGGACTTCCAGTCCTCGAGCGACATCTCCTCGACTGTCGCTTCCTGCATCATCCCGGCGCAGTTGACGAGGACATCGAGGCGACCGCAACGATCGACCACCTCAGCGACTGCGGATTCGACACCGGACGGATCGGTGAGGTCGACGACGACCGAAGGGAACTCGTCGTCCACCCTGCGCTGTGCGGTGCAGACAATGGCTCCTTCCATCCGCAGACGAACAGCGATAGCGTGGCCGATTCCGGTTCTGCCGCCGGTGACCAGCGCGACCTTGCCCTCGAAACGATTCATACCCCTGCCTTTCCGCCTGTGACGCCGTCCACGATGCGCCATCTGATTCTCACCATGGCCATGGTCATGGTCATCTTCGCAGACGAGAACGGCCCGATGCGGGCCGGTGACCGTCTCCAGTCACCGGCCCACGTCGGACCGTCCGTGCCGTTCAGGGCACGTCGTCTCGGCTGCCGCTCAGCTGCGGCGGCGGCGTGAACCCAGCGTCATAGCCAGCCCGAGCACGATGAGCGCTCCCGCCGACAGAATCAGCGGCAGGGCTTCGTTACCGGTGCGCGGCAGATCTCCTCCGCCGCCACCGTTGCCGCCGTCACCGGCCCCCGGTCCGTCGCCCTCGGCGACGACTTCGAATGACCCCGTCAGCGGATCCCCGCCTTCACAGTCGACCGTGACGTCGTAGGTGCCGATGTAGCTGTCGACCATCGACGCATCGAGTCCGCGGACTCCGAATCGAGCGGTGCCGTCAGCTCCGACTTCGGCGGTCTGCTCGAACGTCTCGATCTTCCCGTTGTTCGGGGTCACCGTCATCGTCGCGGTGGAGTCGGCGGTGCAGCCGGTGGCCGCAACCTGGACTCCCTTCTCGCTGACGAAGTCCGGTGCCTCGATCGTCTTCGGATCGATGCTCAGAGCTCGTTCGTCAGGAGCCTCGGTCGGCGTCTCCGTGGGCGGATCAGTGGGATCCGTGGGCGGAGTCGTCGGATCGGTCGGAGGATCCGTCGGCGCGTCGGTGAGGTCATAGGCCAGCGTGTGGACGGCGAAGCCGATGGCGGGAGCGAAGATGTCGATGGACTCTTTGCTCACGTTGTCGATCGTGTCCGTGGACTGGTGGTAGTTCGTGTCGTGCTTCTCACCGACGGTGCCGCCGAACATCTCAGCTTCCTCTGCGGTCTTCGTACCGTCGGCGCCGGAGAACAGGCCGCTGGCCGGGATGCCGTTGTCGATGAACGCCTGATAGTCCGAACGTCCGGAGAAGTCGGTGCCGACGTTGGGCTGGTCGATATCGGCGAAGTAGTCGGTGAAGACCTTCTCAAGCTCGGCCGAGCCTTCGGGGACGTTGACGCCGTCGGGAATCGGCACATCTGAGCCGTCGGAGTCGAGCGTGCCGACGATGTAGTTGTCGGACCCGATCATGTCGAAGTTCATGTACGACTTGATCTTGCCCAGCTCGGCATCGTCGAGGCTCGCGACATACTCCGTCGAACCGACGAGTCCGACCTCTTCCGCGCCCCACCAGCCGAAACGGATGGCATTGTCGACATCGGTCGGCTGGTCGGCGAGCGCTTCGGCCGAGGCGAGGAGTGCCGCAGATCCCGAGCCATTGTCGTTGACTCCAGGGCCTTCTTCGACACCGTCGAGGTGGGCACCGAACATCTGGACGTTATCGTGGTCGCCGGCCTTGGTTTCGGCGATGACGTTCCATGTCGTCGAGGTCACATACTCGGTCTCGAGCGTGAAGTCGGCCGTGAGCACGGCGGCCGCTGCGGCATCATTGCCGGCCTCAGCTTCGTCGTCCGTCGCCTCGTCTGCGTCGTCGGCTTCACTCGCCTCGCCTCCGCCGGCGAGGCCGCTGCCGGCCTCGGTGCCGTCGTTCTCAGCCGCACCCTCGGCCTCTGCTGCGTCCTCGACCTTGGAAAGGAGATCCTGGCCGACCTTGTAGGTCACCGTCACGGTCGGGGTGCCATTCTCAATCCGCTCGCCGAGGGTGGCGTTGAGCTCCTCGTCGGGATTGTCGGCGTCATTGTTGTAGATGATGAGCGCGGCGGCACCGGCATCGGTGGCGGCCTGCGCCTTCTCGCCGAATGAGCACTCTCCGCGGGAGGCGAGGACGAGCGCGCCTTCAGCAGACTCATCGTAATCATCGGCAGAGCAGCCGAGCTGCCCGCCCGCAAGGTCGCTGTTGTCATCGTCGACCGGCAGGACCACGGGTATGCCAGTCAGCGGTTCTTCGGTCGCCTCGGTGTAGCTTGCGGTGTTGACATCGACCTTCTCGCCGTCGACGACAACCTCGACTGTGCCGTCCTTCTGCTGTTCGTGCTCGAACGCCTGACGCTTCACATCGAAGGCACCGGTCGCTTCGAGGGTGGATTCGACATATTCCACGGCTTCTTCGTAGCCGGGCGTGCCCAGCGCGCGGAATCCTTCGTCCGCGTGCGAGGTGGAGATGTCGGAGATCTTCTGCAGATGCTCCATCACGGCGTCGCCGTTGACGCCCATATCGGTGTGTTCAGTCGGTCCCGCGGTGCCCGCCGCCAGTGCCGGGCTCACGCCGCCGAGGACCAGTCCGGCCGTGGCAGTGACCGCCCGCCAGCTCTTCGTGCGCAACTTCATGGAGTTCCTTTCGCTCCTTTGTCTGTGTCCAGAGGAATCGCACATGACGGCGCGCCGGAAGTGACCGCCACGGTATGACTGTTTGCCCATACCGGTGCCGGCCCATCTACGGCTGCACTTGCGGGGAAGCTCGATTCTGACGTTTCGCCATGATTCGTCGTTGGTAACGAATCACATGCTTCTATAACGAAACGGTGACACAACTCACATTGGTCATTAATCTAACGCACCCCAGCGGGCTTTCGTATTACGAATTGATAACAACCGGTCACTGATTGATTTCGCACGCGCGGACTGTCTGCGGTTCACATGCGGATTCTCTGCGGCGACTGCGATCACATCACCGGGCGCTCCCACGACGCCCCGGCCTCACCTGCTGCCCGCCCGCGCGCATCCCACCGCGCAACCCTGCCCGATGTCGCAGCCCCTCACCGCCGCCCACCCAGTGCCGGAATCAGACCGCACGACTAGACTTGGACCAGTGACGACCAACGATTCCGCGGGAGGGACTCCGCCCGCCGCGCCCGACCGGCGGACCATTCGCCGCTGGCAGCGCTACCTCGCCAACGAACGGCTCGAGGAACGGGTGTATCGCAACCTCGCCGAACGCCGCAAGGGCGAGGACCGCGAGATCCTGCTCAGCCTCGCCACAGCGGAATCCCGGCATCAGGAGCATTGGATCTCCCTCCTCGGTGAACACGCCCAGAAGCGCCGTTCCGCCGATCTCGTCACCCGTTGCCTGGCGTTCCTCGGCCGCATGTTCGGCTCTGTGTTCATCCTGGCCCTAGCTCAGCAGTCCGAGACGAGTTCGCCGTATGACGAGGAAGAAGCCGCCTCGGCGGAGATGGCCGCCGACGAACGCATTCACGCCGAGGTGGTCCGTGCCCTGGCCGCCCGTTCCCGCGCTCGCCTGTCGGGGAACTTCCGTGCCGCCGTCTTCGGTGCCAACGACGGCTTGGTCTCGAACCTCGCCCTCGTCCTCGGCGTCGGCGCGGCAGGAGTCTCGAACACCGTCATCCTGCTCACCGGCGTGTCCGGCCTGTTGGCCGGTGCCCTGTCGATGGGGGCCGGCGAATACATCTCGGTGCGCTCCCAGCGTGAACTCCTAGACGCCTCCACCCCGGACCCCGAGTCCCGGCACGCTCTGGCCGATCTCAACATCGACGCCAACGAGCTCGCCCTCGTCTTCCGCGCCCGCGGAATGGAAGCCCGCGAAGCCGAGGCCCGCGCCAACCGCACGATCGCGGCTGCGAAGAACAAACAGGCACCGAGGCTGCCGAACCTCGACTCCGACGTCGACCGTGACGAACTGGGCACCGGCCTCGGCGCCGCCCTGTCGAGCTTCTGCTTCTTCTCCTCCGGCGCGCTCATCCCGATCCTGCCCTACATCTTCGGCATGTCCGGGCTGCCCGCCGTGTTCCTGTCCGCCGGTCTCGTCGGCATCGCGCTGCTGTTCACCGGCGGCATCGTCGGACTGCTCTCCGGGAAATCGCCCGGCCCCCGCGCCCTGCGCCAACTCGGCATCGGCTTCGGTGCCGCCGCCGTCACCTACGCCCTCGGCCTGCTCTTCGGAGGTACCGCATGACCGATCCGCTCATCCTCGTCGACCCCACCGAAGCGACGTTCGAACTCACCGACCTGCGTGCTGCCCAACTGCCCGTCACGGACCTCTCCGCTCATCGCGGGGATGGGATCTTCGAAACCGTACTGGTGAGCGTGGACGCGCACGGTGCCACCGTGGTGTCGCGGGAACGGCACTTCACCCGGTTCCGCGCATCCGCATCGGCGCTGGATCTGCCCGATCCGGACCAAGGACTGTGGGATCGGGTCATCGATTCCCTCATCGCCGAGGTGGCCGCCGCCGATCCCGAGAATGTCGAGTTCGGGATCCGCTACGCCCTCTCCCGCGGGGAGCAGGACGCGAACGGCGCATTCCGGGGCCGCGGGTGGGCCTTTCCCGTGCCCGTGGACGACCACATCCGTGCAGCTCGGGAGCAAGGTGTCACCGCCGTCAGTCTCGACCGCGGCTTCGACGCCTATATCGGCAGCAAGGCCCCGTGGCTGCTCATCGGCGCGAAGACTCTGTCCTATGCGGTCAATCAGGCCGCCGGCCGGTATGCCGCGGCCAACGACGCCGATGAGGCGCTTTTCGTCTCCCATGACGGAATCGTGCTCGAAGGACCGACCGCGAATCTCATCATCCGCCGAGGCGACCACCTGCTCACTCCGAATCCGGAGGCGGGTCTGCTGTCGGGAACGACGCAGCGCCTCATCTTCGATCATGCGGAGGATCTTGGTCTGCGCGCCGAATATGCCGACCTGAGCCTCGACGACGTCAAGGCGGCGGATGGGGCTTGGTACGTCTCGTCGATGCGGACGGCGGTCGCGCTGCGCGAACTCGACGGGAACGCGATCTCAGTTGATCAGACTCTGACCGACAGGTTCCAGGAGATCATCCGCGGACGGTGAGGCCGTGGGAGCCGCCGGCTCCGAGCGGCGGCAGGCGCCTTCGGGGATGCACAGCTCTGGGGTGGCCGGACTCTGGGCGCCTTCGGGGATGCGCTGCCCCGAGCCCTCAGGCTCGGGGCAGAGCGTCGGCGGGTTTCGCCGAGGGGAGAGTGAAGGCGAGAACGAGCCCGAGGATGCAGGCGGCGCAGCTGATCAGCCACACCGGCCAGAAGACGCCGGACATTCCCGGCAGCAGCGCAAGCAGGAATCCGAGGGCGCCACAGACGAACAGTCCGGTGACGACGCGCGTCTTCCACTTCCTCAGCATCGTGTGCCTTTCTCTTCACGTTTCGACCCAGACCTTCCCTTGCCCGATCGAAGCGTGCTCTCACGCTATCTCTCCCGGTCGGCCCGGCACATCCCCCAAAAGTATGAAATGAGCGAACTTTCTCGACCTCGTTCAATCGCGGGTGGCCTCGCGCGCATCGTCCTGCGTTAGTGTTGACTTCGACGGAATACGTTCCCGCGACTTGTGAGAGTCGTGGGACTCAATGTTCAAAGGAAAGGACACGAGCATGGGAAAGCTCGCTTGGCAGATCATCGGCGTGGGAGCGCCCATCGCAGCTGCATTCGTCGCTCGCAAGACCCTGACCTTCGCGTGGGAGAAGTCGACGAAGCGCCCGGCGCCGTCGAACCCCGTCGATGACGAGATCTCGATGTCCGAGGCCCTGGCCTGGACGATCGTCTCCGGTGTCGGTGTGGCAGTGGCTCAGCTCGTGGTTCAGCGCATCGCCGCGAACACCGTGCGCAACAACTTCGGTGATGAGGCCCTGCCGAAGAAGTTCCGCAAGCAGATCGAAGAGGTCACCGACTGATCTTCTGCTGCTTCTGCAGCAGCGAAGCGGCCCGTGAAGCTCATGCTTCGCGGGCCGCTTCTTCTCTGGCGTTCAGCCGGTGATGCGGTCGAGGATCTCGGCGAGGACCGATGCCTCGATCTGTCCCGGCGCCGAAGCCTGTCCGATCTGCGCGAAAGTGGCACAGCTGCCGAAGTCGGCACCCATGATCCTGCTCGTCCGCCCCAACGATCCCATCGAGATTCCGAGCACGGGAACCGGCAGCGAGGCATCCGCCGCGGCAGTCGCCCCCAGGAGACGCAGAACATCGGCCGGTGCCTGCGGCATCATCGCCACCTTGGCCACATCAGCTCCGGCCTCGCTCATCGCAGTGAACGTC
This sequence comes from Brevibacterium sp. MGP-B1, assembly GCF_057766545.1. Classification (NCBI taxonomy): domain Bacteria; kingdom Bacillati; phylum Actinomycetota; class Actinomycetes; order Micrococcales; family Brevibacteriaceae; genus Brevibacterium; species Brevibacterium sp. MGP-B1. Next base: position 3,156,065 of record NZ_CM173407.1, read on the forward strand.
TTCAGCAGGCGCTCGGCAGAGTCCGTGGACTCGAAATTGTGGTGCGAAGCGACGACGGGCACGCCGGCCTCCCGCGCCGAGGCGATGAGGGAGCCCGACTCGGCCCGATCGATCTCGACGTCGATGGCCATGGGAACGCCCCATGATGCGCTGCCGGAAACTCCCGAGGAGGCGGTGCCGGTGGGACCGGGGCCGGCAGCGGTTCCGGCGTCCGCCTCGACGTCGGAGACCCCGGCGATGAGTTCCCGCACCACTTCGGCGTAGTCCTCCTCCGTGATCTCCACCTGCCCGCCCTCGAAACCGGTGCGGACGGTCAGGAGGATCGGCAACCCCGCTGTGAGTGCACTCGGAAGCAGACGAAGGGCCGCCTCGGCGAGGCTATGCGCACTCCTGTGCGCCCCACCCTGCGCGGCACCGGGGGCGACGACGAGCAGCGGATCGATGCGCCATTCGACGGCGTCGACGATTCCGGTCGCGGCGGCCGCGGCGCATTCGGCAGTGAGCTCATCAGCATCGATCGCCTGTGTCGGCACGATGACGGCAGGTCGCCCAGGATTGCGCACCGCGGGCGATCCTGCGGCAGGATTGAGGAACGGCAATGATTTCATTTCTCAAGCGTAGGCGGTGACCAGGCGCGCGCGGGCAGGAGGACACGGGTGGAGACGATGCAGGTGGACAGGATCAGCGCACGCGATGGCTTCCCCCTCGAGGTCCAGGTCAGCGGGCCGGAGGACGCTCCTGCACTGCTCCTCCTGCAGGGCCAGTCGAATTCGCACGAGTGGTGGGACGATCTGCGCGGGGACTTCGAACCGGACTTCCGCACGATCACGTTCGACTATCGCGGAACGGTCGGCAGCCGGGGTGAGCTCGGGGAACTGTCGACAGCGAGCTTCGCCGATGATGCCGCGGACGTGCTCGACCACCTCGGCGTGGATCGGACCGCGGTCTACGGCACGTCCATGGGCGGGCGGATCACGCAGATGCTGGCACTCAACCATCCGAAGCGGGTGAGCGCTCTGGTCCTCGGGTGCACCTCGCCCGGCGGACCGCATGCCGTCAAGCGTCCGCGTGAGGTCGGCCAGGCACTGGCGAGGCTGCGCGGCGATGAGCACACGCAGTACCTCTTCGACCTCTTCTACACCCCCGAATGGACGGTATCGGCGGAGTACAGCAAGATGCTCGGCGACGACACGATGACGGCCGCCGAGTCATCCGCCCATCTGCGCGTGAGCGCCAACCACAATGCCTGGGACCGGCTGCCCGAGATCTCCGCCCCGACGCTGATCATGCACGGCGATGCCGATCGGATGAACCCGGTCGGCAACGCCCGCATCCTCCACGAGCGCATTCCCGGATCTCAGCTGCGAATTCTGCCGGAAGGCCGGCACGGATTCTTCGAAGAATTCGCCGAGGTGGTCACTCCGGCCGTGGTCTGCTTCCTCACGGAATCGCTGCAGAAATCCTGAAGGCAGGAATCCTGAAGGCAAGGCCGCCTACAGCATCAAAATCCCACATCCGTTAGCAAATCCATTAACGGCATAACTACATGCTCCAATCGATGATTATAACAATCAAGTAACGCACGACCATCTATTTGCCCAGGTCAGAGCGGTAGTCAAGGGTGACGCGCCGCATAATCCCAACAAGATCTCTACCGAAAACCCTGAACAAAACTACAATGGTGGATCAGATATCCGTGTGCGGTGAGGCGCGTGCGCAATTGAGCTATTCGGATCTGATCTGCGAGCACCGAACCGTGCAAACGGGGGTGAAGCCTCTCGTTCTTGCGGACTGCCAAGAATGCAAGGAGGAAGCACGTGAGCGTTGTCAAAGCGTCACACGTCTACAAAGTTTTCGGAAAGCGCGAAAACGAAGTCGTCAAACGACTCGAAGAGGGCGCCGACCGAGATGATCTGACGAAACTCGGAACGGCCGCCGTCATCGACGCGAGCTTCGAAGTCGAGGCCGGCGAGATCTTCGTCGTCATGGGCCTGTCAGGCTCGGGCAAGTCGACCCTGATCCGCACTCTCAACGGACTCTGGGCACCCACCGCCGGATCCGTCGAGGTGCTGGGCACCGACATCGCGAAGATCGATCCGGCCGCACTGCGCAAGGTCCGCAGCGAACACATCTCGATGGTGTTCCAGCACTTCGCACTGCTCCCGCACCGCACCGTCCGGGACAACGCCGCCTATGCGCTCGAGATCCGCGGAGTCGCGAAGGCGGAGCGGGACAAGGCCGCCGACCGTTGGCTCAAGGCCGTCGGCCTCGAAGGCTGGGGCGACAAGTTCCCCGAGCAGCTCTCCGGCGGTATGCAGCAGCGCGTCGGCCTGGCCCGCGCGCTGGCGGCTGAGACCGACATCCTCCTCATGGACGAAGCCTTCTCCGCCCTCGACCCGCTGATCCGGCGCGAGATGCAGGAACAGCTCGTCGAACTGCAGCGGGAGCTGAAGAAGACCATCATCTTCATCACCCACGACCTCAATGAGGCGATGTTCCTCGGTGACCGGATCGCGGTGATGCGCAACGGGCGCATCGTCCAGGTCGGCACCCCGGAGGACATCCTCACCGACCCGGCCAACGACTACGTGGCACAATTCGTCCACGACGTCGACCGGGCACGCGTCCTCACCGCGAACAACGTCATGGAGAAGGCACGGCAGACCGTGAGCAATCAGAACGGTCCCCGAGTCGCACTGCGCACCATGCGCGACAACGGCGCCTCGGGCGTGTACGTCACGAACAGGGACCGGAAGTTCCTCGGCCTCGTCAGCGACCGCGACTGCATCGAACACATCCGGACCGGCGCCACGACTCTCGACGAGATCATCAAGCCGGTTGCCCACCCCGCTTCTCCGGATGACCTGCTCATCGACCTCTTCCTGCCGACCGCGGAGATGCCTCTGCCGGTGCCCGTCACCGACGCCGACGGTGAGCTCGTCGGCGTTGTGCCCAGGGCCACTCTGCTCGCCGCGCTCGGCACGCAGAACGGCAATGACGAGGCCTCGGCGGAAGCCTCTGTCGAAGACTGGCCCGAGCCGGTCGATACCGGAATCATCGACCAGGTACTCGCCGAAGGTGATGATGCCGTCGCACCGCAGGCCACCGGTGAAAGGAGTGAGCGCTGATGGAGAACATCCGAATTCCGATCGGAGCCTGGGTCGACACCGTATTCGACTGGCTCAAAGACAACGTCGCATGGTTCTTCGACGCCGTCACCTGGCTGTTCAACTTCCTCATCGAAGTCCTCACCGACGTGCTCGTCGACCTCCACCCGCTCGTCATCATCATTCTGCTGGCGCTCATCGGCTGGATCTTCCGCTCGTGGCAGATGGCGGTGGGCACACTCATCACCCTGTTCTTCATCATGACGATGGACCAATGGGTGGCCGCGATGCAGACCCTGGCGCTGATCATCATCGCCGCTGTCATCGCCATCATCATCGCCGTCCCGGTCGGAATTCTGGCCGCACGCAGCAACAGAGCCTCGACGGTCATCAAACCGATCCTCGACTTCATGCAGACGATGCCGGCATTCGTCTACCTCATTCCGGCGGTCACCTTCTTCGGCATCGGCGTCGTTCCCGGCCTCGTGGCAACGGTGATCTTCGCTCTGCCCCCGGGTGTGCGGTTCACCGAGCTCGGCATCCGCGGGGTCGATTCGGAGACGGTCGAAGCCGGACAGTCCTTCGGTGCGACCCCCGGCCAGATCCTCCGCGGAGTCCAGCTGCCCTTGGCCACCCCGACGATCATGGCCGGCATCAACCAGGTCATCATGCTCGCACTGGCGATGGCCGTCATCGCCGGCATGGTCGGCGCCGACGGACTCGGAAAGAACGTCGTCGAAGCGATCGCCACCCAGAACCTGCCGCTCGGCGTCGAAGCCGGACTCGGTGTCGTGATCATCGCGGTCTACCTCGATCGCGTCACCGCGGCCCTGGGCAACGCGAAGGACTACCCGCACTCACTGGTTGCGGGCATGCGTCGTCGCAGCGCGAAGAACAAGGCGGCTGCGGCAGCCGCCTGAGGCGATGGACCACACAGTCTGAATTGTCGATCACTAGAGAAAAGGAACACACAATGAAGAGAAGATTCCTCACCCCGATCGTCGCTGCAGTCGCAGCCCTCGGCCTTGCTCTGACCGGTTGCTCGCAGGAAGCGGCGAAGGACGACGGTGGAGGCGGCGACAAGGGCGACATCAAGCTCGGCTACGTCACCGGCTGGACCGACGGCCAGAGCATCTCGCTCCTGCTCGAAGACCAGCTGGGCAAGATGGGCTACAACGTCGAGACCCAGACCTTCAACGACGCCGCCGTCCTGTACGCCGGTGTCGCCAACGGCGATATCGACATGTATCCGTCCTCGTGGCCCGAGGTCACGCATAAGCAGTACATCGATGAGTACGGTGACGACCTCGAAGACCTCGGCGCCTACTACGACAACGCCGTCCTCACGATCGCCGTCCCGAAGTACATGAAGGACATCAACTCGATTGAGGACCTCAAGGGCAAGGGCAAGGACTTCGGCGGCGAGATCATCGGAATCGAGCCCGGTGCCGGTCTGACGAAGGCCACCAAGGCGATGATTCCCGAATACGGTCTCGACGACGAATACGAACTCGTCACCTCGTCGACCGCTGCCATGCTCACCGAGCTCGGCAATGCGACCGATGCGGAGAAGGACATCGTCGTCACCCTGTGGCGTCCGTTCTGGGCCAACAACGAGTACCCGGTCAAGGACCTCGAGGACCCGAAGGGCGCGATGGGTGACCCCGAGAAGCTCCACTTCACCGCGACCAAGGGCTTCGGCGAAGAGTTCTCCGATGCCGCCGACTACATCGGGAAGATCAAGCTCGATGACAAGCAGTACGGAGACCTCGAGGACTTGGTCGTCAACAAGCACAAGGATGATGGCAAGAAGGCCATCGCGGAGTGGCTGAAGGCCAACCCCGACGCCTACGAAGGCGAGCTGCCGGACGAGAAGTGATCCTGCCGCCGCGGCAGCAGCCGCACTGAGGACGACATCGTCGGCTCAGCTGCGGGCTTCCCCGTTGCCCGGCGTGCGGTCATGAAGATGCTGTGCCCTCCCGACTCGGACGAGTCGGGAGGGCACAGCTGTATGAGTAGACTCGGCTGGGAATCGCCGTGGACACCGTTTTCGGTGTGCCGGCCCGAACGGAGGACATCCCATGACGACCGATTCGGCAACCGTCGACACCTTCGTCGGACCGCTCACTGTGACAAGTGACGGCCGGTCAGTCGTCCGACTCGAATGGCACATTTCCGCCGAGGCGACCGCCGCCGCCGATCCGATCCTCACTGAGGCAGCCGCCGCCTCGCGACCCACTGTTTCGATCCCCACCGAGGCGGCCGCCACCTCGGATCCGATCCTCGCCGAGGCGGTTGCCCAGTTGCGAGCATACTTCGACGGCCGCCTCGGCGATTTCGATCTGCCCGTGGACTTCGGTCAGATCTCGGACGTCGCAAGGACCGTACTGACGACCTTGGCCGAAGAGGTCCCGGCGGGGACCACGGTCACCTACGGACAGCTCGCCGAAGCCAGCGGCACCGGCATTCCGGCGCGTGCTGTCGGCGGGATCATGGGGCTCAATCCGATCCCGATCATTGTTCCCTGCCATCGCGTTGTCGCCGGTGACGGGCTCGGCGGGTACTCGGGCGGGCTGCCCGGGCACGAGCTCGAGACCAAGCGTCGCCTGCTCGAGTTCGAAGACGCCCTGCCGCAGCCGCTGTTCTGACGCTGCCGAAGCGTTCTTGGCCCGCGTCTGGCTCGCTTCGGTACCGCGTCTGGCTCGCTTCGGTCCCGCACCGGGCTCGTTTTGGTCCCGTTCCGTGCCGGTAGTCTGCCGCATTCAGCTGTCCGCCGGGCGGAGCTCTCCGGACACCGGTCGGGGGCTACGGCAGATCTGGAGGACACCACTGGAAGTTACGCGAATAATGTGATTACATTGCCGTACCAACTTTTGTGATCACAAATGATCCTGCATTCACATGTTCCTGCTCGGACGATCGGAATTGCCAGAGTCGGCGGTTTCACCACGCTCGAGCAGCCACCACGAAGAGGAAACTGATGAAGTCACGCACAATCACCACCGTCGTCGCCGCCTGCGCGACGCTGGGCCTCGCCCTGACCGGGTGCTCGCAGGAGGCCGGTAAGGACTCCGGCTCCGACGGCGACAAGGGCACAATCAAGATCGGCTACATCTCTTCGTGGTCCGACAGCCGCAGCACCGCGTTCCTGCTCGAGGACCAGCTCGAGAAGCTGGGATACGAGCCCGAGCTGGAGACGATCTCCGAGGCCGCGATCCTCTATGCGGGAGTGGCGAACGGCGACATCGACATCTACCCCTCCGCCTGGCCGGAGAAGACCCACAAGCAGTACATGGATGAGTACGGCGACAAGATCGAGGACATCAGCACCTATTACGACAAGGCGCAGAACACGATCGTCGTCCCCGAGTATGTCGACATCGATTCGATCGATGAACTCAAAGACAACGCCGAGAAGTTCGACGGCAAGATCGTCGGCATCGAACCCGGAGCCGGTCTCACCAAGGTGACGAAGGATTCGATGATGCCAGCCTACGACCTGGAGAAGGACTTCGAACTCGTCACCTCCTCGACCCCAGCCATGCTCACCGAGCTGGGCAATGCCATCGATGCGAAGGACGACATCGTCGTCACCCTGTGGCGTCCGTTCTGGGCGAACAACGCCTACGACGTCAAGGAGCTCAAGGATCCGAAGAACGCCATGGGCGATCCGGAGAAGATGCACTTCCTCGGCACCGACGGCTTCAGCGACGAGTTCCCTGAGGCGTCGGAGCTCATCAAGGGAATCAAGCTCGACGACAAGACGTACGGAGAGCTCGAGGACCTCATCGTCAACGAATACAAAGAGGGCCAGGAGGGCGACGCCGTCGACCAGTGGGTCAAGGACAATCCGAAGGCCTTCGACTCCGAGATCACCGACTGAGGCACTGCGCGAACATACGGCGCGGCCGCCGCACCCGCTTCTGCGGGATCGGCGGCCGCACTCTTTGGGGTGAGGACGCGGCCATTCCTGCGGGTCCGGCGGCCGCGCCGCTTCCTCAACCGTCGAACAGCTCCTGCCCGACGTACCCGTCCTCGGTCGCTCCGGGCGGGATCGCCCACACGGTCGACCCGATCGGGGTCGTCCATTCGTTGAGCAGGTCCACCTCGGCGAGGCGGCGCTGGATCGGCAGGAACTGCCGTTCGATATCGGCCTGGAAAGACGCGAACAGCAGTCCCGAATCCCCACCCGCACCGGTCTCGTAGTTGAACGTGCGCCGGTGGATCTGCACCTCCGGACCCAGTCCGTCGCGAGCCCGGGCGATATGTGCGACCTGCGAGATCTTCGTCAGTCCGCGCTTATCGACAGCGGTGAAGTCCGGAACGTCGAACTCGTCCTCACCCGACAGCGGCGCCCCGGAATCCATGGTCCGCCCGACCGAGAACTCCCGTGCGGGTCGATCGGCCTGATCCCAGGTGTCGAGGTTCATCGCGATATCGCGCAGAACCAGCGTCGTTCCCCCGCGCATCCACACCGGCAGATGCGCACCGAGGTCGGACGGCGGCTCCCCGCGGGCGGAGAACACCGGGTTCGCGGTCTCGGTGCCCTGCCCCCAGATGATCCGCGCGAAGTCCTCGGATCCGGGCCCCGGATTCGCAGTGCCGTCGAGCTGACCGAAGAGGTTCCGCTGAGTCTTCCCCTCCCCCGCGCTGCCGTAGGCGCGTCGGAATCCGTCCCGCTGCCAGGCCACCTCAGCGAACGATCGCGAATCCTTGAACAGCATGCGCCGGGCATGTGCCAAGGTCAGCGGGTCGTCGCCGCAGATCTGCAGGAGCAGGTCGCCCTTGCACCGATCCTCGTCGAGGCGATCGATCGAGAACGCCTCCAATGGCTTCAGCCAATCCGGGACGTGCTCCTTTCCGGCCAACGCCACCAGCCCGGCTCCGAACCCGAAGGTCACCGTCAGCCGGGCAGGGTCGACGGCGAGCTCGGATTCGGAGTCGGCCAACGGCGCCTGCCCCTGCGTCAGCGCGGCTGCATCCGCGGTGAGCAGGCGCAGCCAGCGCACCGCCTCGGCGGCCTTGATACCGGGCCCCAGCGTGAACGCGATGAAGTGTGCGAAGGCCTGTGGCGGGGTCTCGACCCCGGATTGATGAGTGCCGTAGAACGGCTCGGTCTGCGGCCCGTTCGCCCCATCCAGATCTCGCCGAGGCAGCCCGCCGTCACCGGCGCTCGTGCCCTGAGATCCGGGACCGCGGCCGAGCGCAAATCCGGCCGTGGCACCGACGACACCTGCACCGCCGGCCGCGGCCGCCGAGGTCAGGAGACCTCGGCGGCTGAAGCCGGTGCGACCGGGCTCAGTGGTCACCGTGGTCTCCGTGGTCGGAGTCCTCGTGGTCTTCGCTGTCGGCACCGGTGTGTTTGCCGTCGTCGCCGTGGTCACCATGGTCGCCGTGGTCGTCACTGGAGCCTTCGGCCTCACCCGGTGCGTAGTCTTCCTGGGCTCCGGAGTACTCCTTGGCAACGGCCCTGACCTCGACGGTCTCGTCATCGGCGGTGACGAGATCGAGCTTGATCTGCTCGCCCGGCTTGATCGCCTTCTTCAGTCCCATGATCATGATGTGATCGCCTCCGGGCTCGAAGCGGAGGCTCTCCCCGGCCGGGATGGCGAAGCCGCCCTTCTTCTCCTGCATGGACATTCCGCCCGAGCCGTCGCCTTCGGTTTCGTGGAGTTGGACCATCTCCGCGTCCGCGTATTTCGCCTCGACGAGGTTGATGTCGGCGTCGGTGTTGTTCTTCAGCTCCCCGAAGACTGCGGTCATTCCGTCGTCGGCGGCCTTGACCCAAGCGCCGTCGAAGCTGAGCGCTTCGGCGTCGACCGCGCTTTCCGAGGATTCCGCCGAGGTGGTGCTGCTGCCATCGGTCTGTGTCGAACCGGCGGCCTTGCTGTCGTCTTGGCCGCAGCCTGCCAGGCCGATGGCGACGGCGATGGGCAGGGCAAGGGCCAGGGTGATGTTCTTTCGCATGATGTCTGCACTTTCGTCATTCAGGTGCTGTCGAGCACATGTCGGCGCGCGCCGCGGTCGCCTGTTGGCGCAGGCAGCAGCGCTTTCGTGAGCCTTTGCGCAGGTCACAGTGGCCTGCGCGCAGCTCGTGCGGGTGCAAGTGCGCAGGGCACGTGCTGGCCAGGGTGCGGGGCACGTGTCCTCTGCGCGCAGCGGTGTGCGCGGACGTGTTCGACTGTCACCGAGGGGCGGCCCGCCGCTGTCCAGGCGGTCGCCCGAGGATGGATGGTCACCCGAGAAATCGGGTGCGGGTCGGCGGTGCAACCGCCGAATGGGATGTCAGACGAGTGCGGGCGGGCCGCGGCGGTAGTTCGGGCCGACCACCGCTGATGTGACCGGCTGCGGCACCCGGAACGAAGCGCAGAGCTTGCGGAACGGTTCGTCGGCCAGGATTCCGGCCGCCTCGGCGAGGGCTCGCAGTGCGCCGATCACTGGGCCCAGTGCCAGCTGCAGAATGCTGAGGACGATGTCCTCACCGCGTTTGAGGATCACGGCGGTGACGAGGACGGCGACGACGTGGGCGATGACCATCCCCACCGAGGTTGCCCCGTGACTCGTATGTCCGAGCGCGGTTGCGGCAGGACCGAGGTCAAGGGAGCCGGAGGCTGGGACGATGTGTCCGGCGTGGGCATAGAGGGCCGCCTCGGCGGAGGTGGATCCGGCACCTGCAGCCCCGGCCTGCCCGCTTCCGGATTGGGCGGTTGCCGCGTGGGACCCCGCATGGGCGAAGGTGTGCGCGGACCAACTCATCGTCAGGTGCATGAGCACCTGTCCGAGGCCGAGCAAGCCGGCCAGAGTGAGGTAGCCCAGGCGCCTGCCGGCGACGATCATCGCCGCCCAGAGGACGAGGACGAAGACGACCACAGTGCCCGGAATCGAGACTCCGCCACCGGCACCGAGGTGCATGAGCAGGGCGAGGAGAGTCGTGAAGAGGGCAGCGAAGAGCGCACGTACGGATTTCGTCCATCCGGTCATGGGCCCTCCTCTCAGCTCGCTCCCACATTCTACTCAATGTAGAACTATTTCGGGAAGGCGGCTGAGCCTACATCCGCAGCCAGGTATCGGCGGTCTTCTTGACCATGGCACCGGCATCAACGGCAGCATCGCCCCAGGCGACGAGGTTGCCATCGGGGTCAGTGGTGGAGTCGGAGAGGACGACGACGTCGAAGTTGCACACAAGACCCGCCATCGCCGAGGCGTAGACGGCTCCGGGGGTGTCCGCCGAGGACGCGTCGGCGCCGGCATCGCCTCCCGCCCGGGCTGCAGGGTCAGTGGCGACTTGGCCAGCTCCAGCGCGGGGCACGCCTGTGGTGGCGTCGGCGCCGGCGATGATGATCCGGTCGACGGAGAGGTCATGCAGACCTGCGGCCAGATCGTCGACGCCTTCGAACACATCCGGACTCTCGGACCGGAGCACAAGATCCTCTTCATCCGGGACGAAGATGCTCAGCTCCTCATCGGGAGTGTCGACGAGGTCGGCCTTCGTCGACGCGAAGATGAGCACACCGCCCACAGCGCGGGTGCGGGTGACGATATCGCCGAGGGTCTCCATGGCGTCATCGCTGGGGTAGCTGGCGTCGTCGGTGTCAATGAGGAGCAGGGCATCCATACTCCAATCGTGCCACGACCGGCTGACACATTCGAAGCCGGTTCACCTCGGCCGCAACCGACACCAACCCTGACCTGCACGGACTCAAAGAGTTTCGTCATTATTCTCGAACTGTGACGAACACTGGAGTTGTGTTCGAAACTTTTTTCGATCACCTATGGCTTTCCGCATAATATGAGCGTACACTAGATTCCAACAACAACGATGTTGGTGAACGGAATTCATCCCCATGACCCTCACTCCCGAACGCAGCTCCGATCATTCCGATCGGAACTCCGACAACTCCCCGCAGACCAGCGGTCACCCGCTGCTGGCCGACGAGGAGTGGGCAGATCTCAGCCGCTTTGCGCCCGAGGTCACCTCTTCGATCACTCAGCTGATGGGCCTCAAAGATGAGCTGCGCTCGTTCGATCGCCCCATGGGGCCGGATCAGGCCATCATGCTCGCCGATGGGGTCGAGGCGATCACACGCATCAACGATGCATTGTCGACGCTCGCGCTCTCCGTCTGCGAACGCGTCGGAACACCCAGCGATTTCGGCGCCAAGTCGACGAAGTCGCTCATCGAGAACCGGTTCAACCTCACCGGCGCGGAGGCGAATCGCCGCACCGATATGGCCAAGAACCTCGGCGGACGCGTCGACATGGCCGGACAGGCTCTGCCGCCTCTCTACCCTGTCGTCGCAGATGCGCTCCATGCCGGCACGATCTCCGCCGCCCAGGCGTCTGTCATCGAAGACTGCATGCGCAAACTGCCCACGTGGGTCAGTCAGACGGTCCGCACCGACGTCGAGACGCGCTTGGTCGACAACGCACCCAAGGTCCGTCTCAAGGATCTGCGCGAGATCTTCGGCAAGCTCATGGGCTATATCGACCCGGACGGCGCAGAGCCGAATGACTCGGCCGACCGCTCTGCGTACAACATGTCCATGCGTGCCAAGACCAACGGCGACTGGGAGCTGCGTGGACTGCTCGACCCCGTCACCGGCGGCACTCTCAACGGACTGCTGACCTCGCGGATCCAGTCTGCGGGAGAAGACGACAAGGCCGGTGCCGACAAGGCCGGTGCCGACTCGGCGACCGGCGCCTCTGGGATCGCGGCCGCGGGCAATCCCGCCACCGTAACCGCTGCTTCCGATGGAACGAACTCGCCGCTTCCTGACAAAGAGCTGCTTGAGATCGTCGATGCGGTGCTCTCCGGTGACCGATATGACGCGAAGCGAGTTCCAGAACCCGATCTCAATGCAGCCCGCACGAGCGGGAATCCGGCTGCCGTCCCCGGCGTCGGCATTCGTGAGGACGGCGGTTTCGTCGACGTCAGCGCCGAACAGCCCTCGGCACGCGAATGGATCTACGAACGATTCGCCGGCCTCGTTACGACGATCGACAAGCAGCGGACGGCAGCAGGAGCGCCTTATGCTCTCGTCATCAACGCCACCGCCGAAGATCTGGCCAAAGGCACAGGACACGGCACCACGGGCGCCGACAATCCCATTCCCATCAAGGAACTGATGAGAAACGGCCTCAACGGCTCGCTGTTCTTCCACCTCATGAGCGACAGGGCCAAGACGATGCAGGTGGCCACAGAACAGCGCTTCGCCAATCGCAAACAGCTGGCAGTGATCACCGCCCGTGACCGAGGTTGCACCTTCCCCGGCTGTGACGCCCCTCCCGGTTGGTGCGATGCCAACCATGTGTTTCCATGGTCGCTCGGCGGCAAGACGGAGATCAACAATCTCGCGCTGCTGTGCAGCTATCATCACCACCTGCTCGACCGCACCGCCTGGGACACGGTGATGCTCTTCGACGGGCGACCCGCCTACATTCCGCCCGCCGCAAAGGACCCGGCTCGTAAGCCGATCCTCCACGCCCGCTTCATCGCGGACGATATCGTCGACTCTCTGTTCGACAAATAGCCGCCCCTCCTTTCAGGGGACAGCTGTGCCCACTTTCCAGGTTCGGCCGGGTTCAGCCCACTTTCCAGGTTCAGCCGGGTTCAGCCCGGTTCAACTCGATTCAACTCGGTGCAGTCCGGTTCGGCCCGATTCAGCCCGGTTCAGGCGGGTTAAGCCGCCGAACCGCGAGCCCGGATGCTCATGTCCTCATCGAGGAGCAGGAGGTCAGCCGGCATTCCGGGAGCCAACAGGCTGCCGGCACCAGCGGCACCGCCCGCCGCCTGCAGAGAATCACCCGGCTCCGGCACTCCGCCCACTGCACGCAATGGAACGAATCCTGCGGACTGCACAGCATCGAACGGGCTGAGTCCCACCTCGGCGACTGCCCGCTTCACAGCCTCGTCCATCGTCAGCGTGGACCCCGCGATGGCGCCCTGAGTGCCATCCGCGGTGACCAGGCGCGCCACCGAATCCTTGACCACGACCGGGAGCGAACCAAGGTGATAACTCCCATCGTGCAGCCCGGTCGCCGCCATGGCGTCAGTGATGAGAGCGATGCGCCCGGGCACGAGTTCGTGGAGCATGCGCGCCACCGGGGCGACGACGTGGACGCCGTCATTGATGAGTTCGACGGTGACATGCTCGGCCTCGGCCGCGGCGAGGACCGGCCCCGGAGCTCGGTGATGGATTCCGGGCATCGCATTGAACGCGTGGGTGAGGATGCTCGCGCCCGCTTCGAAGGCCTGCGCGGTCAGCGCATAATCGGCAGCCGTGTGACCGATAGCCACACGCACCCCTGCCGCAGAGAACCGGCCGATCGCCTCGAGAGCTCCGGGCACTTCGGGCGCGATGGTGATCTGCACAAGAGTTCCATCGGCCGCTTCGAGGATCGCTTCGACTGCCTCCGGAGTCGGCGATGTGAGCACTTCGGGCGCATGCGCACCTTTGAAGTCTGGGGACAGGAACGGGCCTTCGGCGTGCAGGCCCATGACCATGGCCCGGTCACGGACGATCCCGGCCCCCGCGCGCAAGGACTCACACAGCCCCTCGATCGTGTCCGAGACGTAGGACAGCGCGAGCCTGCCGGTGCCGTGGGCTCGATGCACGTCAAGGATCGCATCGATCGCCTCGACCCCGTCCTCGGCGCTCGCACCGCCCGCACCATGACAGTGGATATCGACGAACGCGGGAGCCACGTATCCGCCTGCCGCGTCGATGATCTCGCCTCTCGCCGAGGCGGCCCCGTCCTTCCAGCCGTCCCCGCGGCCCCGGGCAGTGACCGTTCCCTCGGCGACCGCGATCCAGGTGTCCGCGCCCTCCTCGGTGAACGTGGCCCGATCGCCGTCGAGGATGCACGCATTGTGGATGACCGCCTCGGCGGGGATCTGTTCGGTCTGTGTCATCAGGGTCCTTCCATCGCTCTGAGCAACCCTCACCCCAGGGTGCGGACTCGATTCGCGTCGATGTCGAGCACATGCGTGTCGAGGAACGCGAGGACGGTGCGGTACCAGACCTCGGCGTTCCCGCGGCCGAGGATCCAATGCCCCTCGTCGGGGAAGTAGAGGAACCGATGCTGAGTGTCGCCATCGGCATCGAGCGGAGTCTTCGCCCGAGTGAGCAGGTCCAGCCACAGCTCTTGACCCTGACCGATCGGCACCCGGTAGTCCTTGTCGCCATGGATGACGAGCATCGGGACTTCGATCTCATCGGCGAACAGGTGCGGCGAATACTGCGCCGACTGCTCCCGCATCGCCTGATCCCACGACGAATTGTCCGTCGTCCGCCCCATCGACGTGGTGTTCCACAGAGAGGCATGGGTGACGATGCACTTGAACGCGCTGCCCGTGTGCCCGGCCACCCAGTTGGCCATGTATCCGCCGTAGGACCCGCCGGCCAGGGCGACGCGTTCGGAATCGATGTCCTCCCTCTCCCCTGCGGCCTCGGTCAGCGCCATGATGTCGGTGAAGGGAGTGCCGCCGAGCTGCTGCTGACCGCGGTCGATCATCGCCTGCCCGTAGCCGGTGGAGATCGCCGGGTCCGGCAGCAGCACCGCATAGCCGGCAGCCGCGAAGGGACCCGGATTCCACCGGTAGGTCCACGCGTTCCACGACCCCCACGGTCCGCCATGGGCGAAGACGACGAGCGGATGCGGCCCCTCCCCCTCCGGGAGCACCAGCCACGCGCGGATCTGTGTGCCGTCCTCGGCACGGACCTCCACCTCGGTGAGGGTGCCTTCTTCCTCGAGCACCGTCGCCGGGTTGGCAAGCTCGCTGATGACCCCGGTTCCGAGGTCGACGGAGATCGGCAGCGGTGCGACATCGATCGCCGAGGCGGTCGCCACGACCGTGTCCTCGCGCAGAGCCAGCCCCGAGAACGAATACTTCTGATCGGTTCCCCCGACGAGCCGCCGCGGCTGCGCATCATTGATGTCACCGATGAAGATGCTGCCGCGACCGTGATCATCCGAGGTGGCCACGATGGTCGAATCGTCCGCCCAGATCGGGGAGAACCAGAAATCAGCATCCGGCCACACAGGATTCAGTTCCGCGGTCTCGAGATCGAGGACCATGAGTTCGGCCGCGAGGTTTGTCTGCGGAGTCCAGTTCTGTACGCGAGTGACCAGTGCTTTCGTCCCGTCTGGGCTGATCGCCTCGATGTCGAAGCTGTGATCGGCAGCCGGTTTCGTCAGACGGTGCAGTTCGGGTTCCCCGTCAAGGTCCACGCGCCAGATCTCACTGGCCTCGAGCTGTCCGGGGATCGGCTTCTCGAGCTGGACGAGGGCGAAGCGGGCCCCATCGTCGACGGCCCAATCGACAAGTCGGCCAGACGGCAGGGACAGGTACTGGAAGTCCAAGCCCGCCGGGGCGCTCAGCTCGTCACTGACTTCGGGGAAGTCGGCGGCCGCCTCATCGAGGGTGGCCACAGCCAGGGTCTGCCGACCCGGCCCCAGATCATGATCCCAGCGACGGACGGGGAAACCGGTGTGGAGGATTCCGCTGACCTTCGCGTCGCTGCGTTCGGAGGTGAATTCCTGATGGTCGTTCTCGTCGGCGGCCCATGTATGGACGGGAAACTCGACGATGATGGTCTCGCCCTTGACCTCGATTCGGGAGAAACCGCCCTCATGATCGGCAAGCTTGCGGGCCTCACCGTTGTCCGGCAGGGCCCACAGGCTCGGGGACTCGGCATCCTTGCCGTCCTCGCCCTTGCGTTTGGAGGCGAAGACGATCGTGCCGTTCTCGCTCAGTGCGGCCGGTCCCACGGACTGATCGCCGCGAGTGATGCGTCGGGGCGTCTCCCCGCTGATATCGGCGAGGTGGCTGAGGGAGGAATTCCCCTCGGAATTGAGGAACGAGTACTGGGCGATGACGCGGCCGCTCTGATTCGTCAAGAGGCCTTGCAGGCGGCGGGCGTCGAGGAGTCGGGTCACTGCGTCGTGGGTCGTCATCTTCCCATCCTAGATCCCCGCGCAGATTCCGGGGTGAAATCCAGAGAAACCCCTGATCGCCGAGGTGGCTGGACGGATCCCAAGGGCGTGATCCCCGAGGCGGCCGGACGGATCCCAGGGGCGTGATCGCCGAAGCTGCCGACCGGGACCGCGGGCGCATGACCTTCGCATCACGGGTGCCCGACCGCGACATCGTTCGGTGCTCACTGGCACGTCAGTGGAAGCTCGGTGACGGGACTTTCTCACCATCGATCGTCACCGTCGGCAGCATCTTCTTGAAGTCCTCCGCCACTTCGGTGTTCGTCTTCGGTGTGCGCATCTCGATGGACAGATTCACCAGGCGCCCGTTGATCTTGTACCCCGTCTGCACCCCGAAGGCATAAGTCGGTTCGTTGTTGATAGCGAGGATCTCGGTCGGACCGAGTTCACCCTGATAGCTCCAGAACTCGCCCGCGGCCAGAGACCCTGTCTGCTCGGCCAACACCTGTGAGTCCTGTTCGGAGAAGTTGTACCGCCTCTTCTGATCAACGACTTCCTGAGCACTGTCACCGTATTCGTCGGTGCAGTTGACGAGGATGGTATCGCCGCGAGTGGTGTCTTCGCCGTGGTTGAAGACATGGAACTGCTCGGTGCTCCCGGTGCTGTCTCTCCAGTCATCACCGATTGCGAAGGTGAGTTCGACCGGGCAGCTGCTGCCGAACGTCACTGAAGTCTTCGTCATCCCCTCGGGGATGCCGGCTTCGGTGGGCTTGCCCGTAGGCTCGGGACCGGCGGTCTCCTCCACGCCGATCCGCACCGGCTTTGCGGACTTGTCTTCCGTGCGGATCTGGAGGACCGAGCATCCGCTGAGGAGGACGGTCAGTGCGAGTGTGCCGGCGGCCGCGGCTCGTCGCGCCGAGGCGGGTCTGCCCGCGTCGGGACTCCCCGCGGCACGACTCCCCGAAACGGGTCTCTTCGCTGCGAAGATCCCCACGGATGAGGTATCCGATGCCGTGCGCCCAGTCACTGGTCTCACTGCTGGTCACCTCGGCGGCGACGGTCTGGGTACCCCGCTTCCGGGCCGTTCTGATTCGGCTGAGCCGGCCCGTACCCGTGCTGAGGCATCTGCGGACCGGATCCGGGCTGGCTTCCGACAGGTGGCTGACCGGTGGACTGGTGGCCGCTGGCGGGCTGACTGCCCGCAGGCGGCTGACCGTTGTACGGAGCACCGGGCTGGCTGCCGACGGGCTGCTGGCCGAAGTTCTGGGGTCCCGAATTGGGCTGACCGCCCGCGTAGGGCTGGCCGAAGTTCTGCGGACCGGAATTGGGCTGACTGCCCACAGGTGTCTGCCCGAAGTTCTGCTGACCCGAGTGCGGCTGACTTCCGACCGAAGGCTGCCCGGTCTGTTGCAGGCCGGAACTCTGCTGACCCGAGTGCGGCTGACTTCCGACCGGAGGCTGTCCGGGCTGTTGCGGGCCGGAACTCTGAGGACCCGAGTGCGGCTGGCTGCCAGCAGGCGGCCGCCCATAGCCCGAGTTCTGTCCGCCGGCGTTCGGGGCCTGCCGCGGCGGTTTGAACTGCGAATGCTGACCGGAGTCCGGCGGGAGCCCACCGGAGACGGATTCTCCCGTCCGTCGATTGACCAGGTTCCCGTCGACCCTCTCGAGACGACGCTTCGACGTCCGCCGCGGAGTGCCGAGGATCCGTCCCTGCAGTTCGGCCTCATTGGGCTGACGCGGAGGCAGGAATCCGGGCGCCTGCCGCGAATCCGCCTGCTGCACCGGCTGCACCGCATGCGAACCGGCAGCGACCCGATCCATATGATCCGACATCTGCGGAACGGTCACGGGCGCGGCATCGGCGAGGACGGGGAGAACCATGCGCACCGAGGTGCCGACACCCTCCTGACTGAAGAGCTGCACGGATCCGCCGTGCCGAGTGACGATGGCGCGCACGAGCGAGAGGCCCATGCCCGAACCGGCGACCGCGCGCACACGTGAACCGCGAGAGAGCTCGTCCCAGACGTTCTCCTGTTCGGCCAGCGGGATGCCGCTGCCCGTATCCGCGACCTCGACGACGACCCAGCGGTGCCCGTCGATGATCTGCTCATTGGCACGCAGCTCGACGACTTCGGCCTGCGACGAGTATTTGAGTGCATTGCCCAGCAGGTTGAGGATCGCGGTGAGCAGCAGATCCTCTTCACCGGCGACATCGGGCAGCCGCCACGGAGCACGGGCGACAGTCGCCACGATCATCCGGTCCTCGGCTCCCGGCGCCGTCGATGCATCTTCGACGGCCTGATGGATGAGCGCATCGAGATCGACGCGGGCGTATTCGATGATGCGGGTCTCGACGTCGGCGAGCTTGCGCAGATCGGCCAGCAGTCGGGCGACCCGGCGCGAGGACACGTCGACCTGCTTGGCGGCCGGCTCGACCTCGCTCAGCGTGCCGCCGTCACGGACGACCTCCCGGATGCTCGCCGCCGAGGTGCGCAGCGCCGTCAGCGGATTCTTCAGCTCATGGTCGAGTCGGATGAGCATCCGATTGCGCTTCGTCATCGAGTCCTCGGCCGCGGCCGTCTCGATGGATTCACGCAGCGCGGCCTCACGCCTCTGCAGATACCGCCAGCCGAACCAGGCACCGACGGCGAGACCGCCGAGCACGATGACGAGCAGCAACAGGAACAGCCAGACCTGGATCTCGAAGACAAGGAAGTTCGTCATAGACGGCTCTGTCCGTCCTCGCCGCGGACCTCACCGACGAAACGATAGCCTCGCCCCTGCACAGTGGCGATCCACCGCGGTTCTGCGGCGTCCTCGCCGAGCACACGACGCAGCTCGGCGACCCGGGAGTCCACGGCACGGGTGCCCACGGCCTCTTCGAATCCCCACAGCACTTCGAGCAGGCGGGAGCGTTCGATGAGCTCGTCCTTGTGCACCATGAGGTACTCGAGCAGGGTGAAGCCCTTCGGGGTGATGACGAGTTCACGCTGCCCCAACCACGCCCGGCGTCCGACACGGTCGACGCGCAGGCCGAAGCTGGACACGAGCACCGGTGCCGTGGCCAAGGGCGGACCGTCATTGCGGGTCCTGCGCAGCACGGCACGGATGCGCGCGACGAGTTCGTGCGGATCGAAGGGTTTGTTGAGGTAGTCGTCGGCGCCCTCTTCGAGCGCCATCGCCCGCTCGACGCCCTCGCCGACCTGGGTCAGCAGCAGCACCGGAACCCAGTTCTCCTCTTGGCGCAGGCGGCGCAGCACCTGCCGACCGTCGGCTCCGGGCATGAGCACGTCGAGGACGCACACATCGGGTTTGTGACGATGGATCTCGTCGAGAGCGAGCAGCCCGTCGCTGGCAGGCAGCACCCGGAAACCGGAGCGCTCGAGGAACGGTACGACCGCGCCGAGGACGTCGGGCTCATCATCGGCGACTAAGACGAGTGGTTGGGGCTCGGTGTGATTGTCAGCCGTCATGGTGGTCTGTTCCGGTTCCTCTCTGGCGTTCCCAGGCGATCTCTCGGGCCTCGGCACGGTCGACCGCCTCGGCGAGTTCATCTCGGTACAGCATAGATCGACGCAGGTGCTTGGTGCGATATCCAGCGCGGCCGACCATATGGGTGGCGACGGGAATCGTCACGAGCTGGAAGGAGATGATGATCGCCAGAGTCGTCACCGTCGCCCACGTCGGGAACTGGATCGCGATCGCCACGGCGACGAGCACCAGGCCCAGCACCTGGGGTTTCGCACTCGCGTGCATGCGCGAGAGAAGGTCGCCGAAGCGGACGAGACCGACCGCGGCGGCCAGGGACAGGACCGCGCCGAGGAAGATGAGCACGGCCGAGATGATGTCAAGAACCACGATTGCTCTCCTCCCCGTCGCCATCCGACACGTACTCGGCGTCATCGGGCCCCGGGTCGGGACCGGTGCCCTCGCCCTCTCCGCCGCTGTCGGCGTGGGCATCGTAGGTGGGATCCGCGATCTCGGTGACGTCGTCGCTGGGTCGAGACTGGGGCACAGAAGTCGATCCGGGACTCGGCTCGTCCGCATCGCGGGGCATGTGCCAGTCAGAGGCGCTGAATTCGGACAGGGCCCCAGCCTCGGCGCCGGGGGTCATCGAATCGGACTTCGACACATACCGCGACACGCTCACCGAACCGACGAAGCCGAGCATCGCGAGCACGATGAGCACGGGCAGCAGATCCGTCCGGTCGGACAGAGCCATATACCCGCCGAGGCCGCACATGATCGCCGCCAGCACGACGTCGGTGCCGATCATGCGGTCGAGGATCGACGGACCGCGGACGATCCGGAAGAGCGCAATGACCACCGAGGCGGCCAACAGCACCGAACCGGCGACGACGAGGGAGTGAAGGACGATCTCACTCATGAGCGCCCTCCTTCGGTCTCGGCCAGCGGATCCGGTCTGGCCCGCAGGGCGGCGAGGTCACGGTGCGAACCGAGAGTGCGAATGAGCAGCTCTTCGATGTAGTAGACCTGCGCTTTCGCCTTGCGCACCTTCTCCTCGGAATCGCAGTCGAGGAAGTGCAGGTAGAGCATGCCCATGGCGCGATCGCTGTCGATGATGATCGACCCGGGGATGAGACTGGCGGTATCGGCGATGAGGGTGAGCACGAGGTCCGAGCTCGTGCGCAGATCGCAGGCGACGACGGACCCGGCACCGACCGCTTTGCGACGGAACGCATACCAGGCGACTTCGATGGAGGCGTGGAGGACCGAATAGAGGAACCACAGACCGAACACCAACGCATGCCAGACGTTGAATCGTCCGGAGAGCACAACGGGCGGGAGGTAGAAAACGCGCGTGATGACGAAGGCCAGCACGATTCCGGTGACCACGGTGACCACCGTGATCGAATCCCACAGCATCAGCCACAGCAGAACCAGCGAGACCAGCAGCACGAGCTGCTGGATGAATCCGCGGCCCCGGCTCATCCGCGCCCGGTTCGCCGGCACCCGGTCCTGGCCGTGGACTCGGTCCTGGCCGTCAGCTCGGGTCTGTCCCTGGTCTCGGTCAGGGCTCATCACTCATCACCTCCGAGCACGTTCGTGACGTAGTCGATCGGTGTCGAGAGGTTCTCGGCCGCCCGGTTCGACATGTCCCACAGAGGTTCGGCGGCGACGGTGAGCACGATGGAGGCGATCACCACCACCGAGGTGGCCGCCACCATGGCAGGGGGAACGCCGATCTGAGATTTCCACTTCTTCCCCGCCAGCAGCGTCTTCTTCCGCTCCGTGAACTCCTCGACGAGGTCCTCGTTCGGCTCCTCCGCATCGGCCGGATCACGCCAGAATGCGAGGTTGAAGGTACGTCCGATGACGTAGAGAGTGAGCAGACTCGTCACGGTGCCGGCGACGATGAGAACAGTCGGCAGCCACGCGTGGTCGTCGAAGCCCGCAAGGAAGAGTGCGACCTTGCCGATGAACCCGGAGAACGGCGGAATGCCGGAGAGGTTGAGAGCCGGGATGAAGAAGATGATCGTGATCACCGGCGAGAGCACCATGAGACCGCCGAGCGACCTCGTGGAGGTGGACCCGCCGCGCATTTCGACGAGGCCGATGGCCAGGAACAGCGCAGTCTGGACGATGATGTGGTGAACCGTGTAGTAGATCGCCGCAGACAGCCCGAAACTCGTGCCCAGCGCCACGCCGAAGAGCATATAGCCGATATGGGAGACCAGGGTGAAGGACACGATCCTCTTGATCTCCGACTGTGCGATGGCGCCGAAGATGCCCACGAGCATCGTCAGCCCGGCCGCGATGAGCAGCGGCACCCGCAGGGAGGATTCGGCGAACAGCAGGGTCTCCGTGCGGATGATCGCATAGATGCCGACCTTGGTCAGCAGTCCCGCGAAGACCGCTGTCACCGGGGCCGGTGCCGTCGGATAGGAGTCGGGCAGCCAGAACGACAGCGGGAAGATCGCAGCCTTGATGCCGAAGCCCAGCAGCAGGAGGACGTGGAGGATCATCTGCACATCGGCCGGCAGGTCCGAGATCCTCTCGGACAGCTGCGCCATGTTCACGGTGCCGCATGCGGCGTAGATGACACCGATGGCGGCGAGGAAGATCACCGAGGACACAAGCGAGATGATCACATAGGTGACTCCCGCCCGGATCCGCTCCGCCGTGGCACCGAGGGTGAGCAGCACATAGGAAGCGACGAGGAACATCTCGAAGCCGACGTAGAGATTGAACAGGTCTCCGGCGAGGAACGAGTTCGCAATGCCCCCGCACAGCACCAGATAGCTGGGGTTGAACACGGAGATCGGAGTCTCGTTCGAATCGTCGTTGGCGTCCTGACTCAGGGCGTAGACGAGCACGCACAGTGTGACCAGTGCAGACACGATGAGCATGAGAGCCGACAGCCGGTCGGCGACGAGCACGATGCCCGCAGGAGGCTGCCACCCGCCGATCGCCACGACCTGCGGCCCATGCGCATCGACTCCGAAGAGGATCATCGTGGCTATGACCATGACCGCGACCAGGATCGCGATCGACACGATGTTCTGCGCCCGCGTGTGCTTCGACAGGATGAGCGCGATTCCGGCGCCGATGAGCGGCAGCAGAACCGGCAGGGGAACGAGCACGGGCAGAAGATCGATCATGCGTCGTCTCCCTGCTGTTTCGCATCTTTGGCCTCTTCGGTGACCTCGGCCTCCTCGGCGCTGTGCGCTTCCGTCTGCGAGTCCGCGGCCTCCTCGGCGATGGCATCGGCCTCGGCCGGTGTCGACGCGTCCTCGATGTCGTCGGCGAGGTCCTCTCGCTCTGCGGGCGTGCCGTCGTCGTCGAGGTCGATGGCACCGGTGATCGGGGACTCCGCTTCGTCACCGAACTCGGTGTCGTCGTAGTCGGTGCTCGCCTCCGCCTCGGAGTCGATGAGCTTCGTGATCGCCACCTGGAGGTCGGTGTCGTCGTCCTGCAGCGAATCGGCGCGCATGAGCCTCCAAGAGCGGTAGATCATCGCCAGCAGGAACGCCGTCACGGAGAAGGTGATGACGATGGCTGTGAGGACGAGGGCATGCGGCAGCGGATCGGACATGCCTTCGGTCGACAGGTTCTCTCCGTCGGTCAGGGGTGGGGAACCGCGGCCGGCGGTGAGGATGATGAGCAGGTTCGCTCCGTTGCCGAGCAGGATGAAGCCGAGCAGAACGCGGGTCAGGGAGCGTTCGAGCATGAGGTAGATGCCGGCGGCGAAGAGGACGCCCATGGCCAGGACCATGATGAAGGGGACGCTCATAGGCGGCCACCTTCCGCACCGTTGTCGACGTCGAGTTCGTTGACGCGGTCGATGATCTCGGACACGGCCCGGTGTTCGGCTGTGGCGCCCATGTCCTCGGAGAAGTTCACATTGTCGTGGATGCGGTTGGTCAGCATCGCCTCGTCGCGCTCCTGGTGCAGATCGACCTCGGCTCCCAGCGAGCGGAGGATGTCGAGCATGAGGCCG
The DNA here is from genome assembly GCF_057766545.1 of Brevibacterium sp. MGP-B1. Taxonomy (NCBI): domain Bacteria; kingdom Bacillati; phylum Actinomycetota; class Actinomycetes; order Micrococcales; family Brevibacteriaceae; genus Brevibacterium; species Brevibacterium sp. MGP-B1. The sequence goes on from NZ_CM173407.1 coordinate 3,179,570, forward strand.
ACGACGATGAGGTAGACGCCGATGTCGAAGAACGTCGACGTACCGAAGGACAGGTGGCCCAGCACCGGCAGATCACCCTCGATGTAGACGGACTCGAAGACCGTCCCACCCCAGATCCACCCGCCGATGACGGTGAGGATCGCGGTGACCAGACCGGTGCCCAGCATTCCCGAGGGGGTGAAGGGGGCCGCTTCGGCGAGTTCGTACTTGCCTCCGGCAAGGTAGCGCACGACGAGCGCGAGCCCGGCGACGAGGCCGCCGGCGAATCCGCCGCCCGGATCGTTGTGGCCGGCGAAGAGCAGGTAGACGGAGAAGACGATGACGGCGTGGAAGATCAGGCGGGCAGTGACCTCGAGGATGATCGACCGATTGCGCGGAGCCAGGGTCCGTCCGGCGATGAGCCAGGACGCACGCTTCTGCGACAGCCCTTCCCCGCGGCCGGCGTGGTGGAGGTCGACGACGTCCTCGGCCACGGGTTGGAAGCGGATGCGACCGGCCGCCTCGGTGCCGTCCTTCTTCCGTTCGAACCGGTGCAGGTGGCCTTCGCGACCGCGGACGAAGATGAGGCCTGCGATACCGGTTCCGGCGGCTACGAGCACCGAGATCTCGCCCATCGTGTCCCACGCTCGGATATCGACGAGGGTGACGTTGACGATGTTCTTGCCGTGACCGAGTTCGTAGGCGAGCTGACCGAAGTCGACGGAGATCGGATCGGCCATGCGCACACCGGAGGCGATGAGGACCACGAGCATCATGGTGATGCCCACGGCACCTCCGATGATCGCCCGCCAGGCAGGGGTGAGTCGACCGGTCGACTCGCCGATGCGTGCCGGCAGTCGGCGGAGGACGAGGACGAAGACGACGATCGTGATGGTCTCGACGAGCACCTGGGTCAGGGCCAGGTCGGGAGCGCCGACGAAGGCGAAGTAGGCGACCATCGCGTAGCCGGAGATGCCGGTGACGACGACGGCGGTGAAACGCTTCTTGGCTCGGGTGGCACCGATCGCGACGATGACGAGCACGGCCGCGACGATGAGATCCAGCGGGGTGTCCCAGAGCCGGAACGTGATGTTCCACGTGTCGTTGGAGATGATCGCCAGCCCCAGCCCGGCGACGAGGACGAGGTAGACCACGCCCTGGTAGAACGGCAGCGAACCGCGCTGGGTGCGGGCGGTGACCCACAGCGCCAGGGCCTCCATCCAGCCGATGAGCATCCGGTAGAGCTCGTGGAAGTCCAGTCCCGACGGCAACGTCGCCTGGACCTTCGCGAAGGGTCGGCGGTAGATGAACAGAGCGAGGCCTGCGGCGACGGTGACGGCGGTGAAGGCGAGCGCCGGTTCGAACCCGTGCCACAGCGCGAGGTGGTAGTGCCCATCGCCTTCGGCCACAGCCGGCAGCCCAGAGGTCCACGCTGAGAAGTAGCCGTCGAGCAGTCCGACTCCCGGGCCGAGCGCCAGAGTCAGAGCGGTGAGGATGAGCGGGGAGACGACGAGGGTGAGCTTCTCGTCGCGGCGGGCGATGTCGTCGACTCCGGGCTTCGAGGAGAACGCGCCCCAGACGAAACGGGCCGAGTAGGCGACGGTGAGGATCGAGCCGATCATGATGCCGATGAAGGCGATAACCGAGGCCTTGTCCGGCGAGGACAGCAGGGTCGAGTACGCGGCTTCCTTCGCGGCGAAGCCGAGCAGCGGGGGCAGTCCGGCCATCGAGGCGGCGGCGATCGTCGCGCACACGGCGACGACGGGGAAGGCCTTCCAACCGCCGGAGAGCTTCGTCAGGTCACGGGTGCCGGCACGGTGGTCGATGATTCCGACGCACAGGAACAGGCACGACTTGAACAGGGCGTGGGCGATGAGCAGACCCAGGGCCGCCTTCGTGATGTCCGGGGTGCCGAACGAGGCCATGGTGGTGAGGAATCCGAGCTGCGAGACCGTACCGAAGGCCAGCAGCAGTTTGAGGTCGGTCTGCTTCAGCGCCTGCCAACCGCCGATGAACATCGTCAGCAGTCCCAGGGTGAGCAGCACCTCGGACCAGCCGGGAATGTTGTTGTAGCCCGGCGCCAGGCGCAGGACGAGGTAGATTCCCGCCTTGACCATGGCCGCGGCGTGCAGATAGGCGCTCACCGGAGTGGGTGCGGCCATGGCGCCGGGCAGCCAGAAGTGGAACGGCATGAGCGCGGACTTCGAGATCGCGCCGACGAGGATGAGGATGACGGCGGAGATGATGATGCCGCCGGTGTCCATGCCCGACTGGGCTCGGTCGACCAGGGTCGAGATCTGCCCGGTGCCGGTGGCGGTGATGAGCAGGATCATGCCCACGAGCATGGCCAGCCCGCCGGCAGTGGTGACGATGAGGGCCTGCAGTGCCGCCTGCCTGGAGCGACGGCGGGACTGGCTGTGCCCGATGAGCAGGTAGGAGAAGACGGTGGTGCCTTCCCAGAACAGGTAGAGCATGAGCAGTTCGTCGGCGATGACGAGCCCGTACATCATTCCGGCGAAGGCCATGAAGATTCCCGCGAATCGGGCCAGTCCCGGCTCGTCGGGCGGGAAGTAACGTGCGCAGTAGACGAAGACGAGGGCACCGACCCCGGTGACCAGCAGCGTCATGATCCAGGAGAGCACATCGAGGCGGAAGACCCCGGCGAGGCCGAGCTCGGGCAGCCAGTCGAGATTCTCCACGACCGGCTGGGCGGCGGGGCCGAAGATATCGGGAATCGTCGACAGGCTCCACAGAAGTCCCGCGAAGGGGACGAGAGCGAGGAAGAAGAAGGCGTTGCGGCCGAGCAGACGAACCAGAGGGTAGGCGATGACAGATGCCCCGAAGAAGGCCCCTGTCATGACTATCACCGGCGGCCACCTCCGTCATATGCCTGTTTGTGAGAAAGGTTCGTCATGTCATTTTCGCACGAACAGGTGTCGTTTCCCCAATTGCTGGGTGTGAGCTGAGACAGGCTCTGCCCCGGCACGACACCGATCACGCGTGTATCCGACGGCTCGTCACGCACGCAGCTGTCTGCTGGTCACGAGGAAGCCGTTCTCGTCGAGTCCGATGCCGTCCGAGCCGACGAGGAGCTCGGCTCCGATGGCGTCGGTCAGTTCGGCCACCCGACCGCGCATCCGTCGGAAGCGGCGCCCCTGGTTCGGCTGATAGCGCTTCGACTCGGCGTCCATCCAGTGCACGTGGTATTCGATCTGCGGGGCGTCGGTGTGGGCGGCGACGATCGGCGGAACCCACTCGGCTTCCATCACGCGGATCTCGAGGCTGCCGGCGGATTCATCGATCTCGCCGAGCGGGACGAGCAGGGCATAGCCGTCGAGGATGACCGGGGCGGAAGGGTCGAAGAGCGGATCGTCGATGCTCGCTTGGGCCAGCACATCCTCGTCGGGGGTGGGCAGGGCCTGCTGGAAGGCGTGCGGGGCATGGCGGCGGACGAAGTCGAGCGCGACCGACGGCTCCATCCAGTACGAGGAGTAGATGTAGAGGTCGACCTTCGCCTCCGGGTCGGGGATGATCACCCGCGTCGGCAGTCCGGGTTCGTCGGCCAGACGCACGCCCGTGTGGAGGCGGGAGGCGACGGAGAGAATGAGGCTGAGCATCCGCTCCTCCTCCCGGTCCGGCATTCCGCTGGGAAAGGCCTCGTGGAGTCCGTCGGCATCGGCGAACCAGTCCGGCGGCGGGCTCGGCTGCCGATCCCGGGGGCAGTCGATGACGATGGCATGACGAGCCCAGTCGGGGACTTCGAGCGCGGCGGCATCGGCCGGGTCGAGGGCAGCCCCGGAGCTCAGTCGGGAGTGCCGACTCAGGCGCAGCTGCCCGTGCTCGTCGAGCACGGGGCGCAGATCGGGCAGCTTGTTGTGGATGAGCGCGAGCACGTCGGAGACCTCGACCGCATCGTCGAGGAGGATGAGGTGGAAACCGCGCAGATCCGCCGAGGTGGCCGTGTCCTCGGGCGCGGACGTGTCACCGCCGTATCCGGGCCGTCCCGTCGACGGCATCCCGGTCCGCCGCCGGCTCGCGGCCTGAGCGTCGGAGGCAGGGGGCACGGGGGCGGAGGCGTCTGTCGGGGCAGAGGCATCCGTCGCTTCGGCGTCGGGGACCTGGTAGCGCGCGGCGTCGGCCTGTTCCCGGGCGGCGAGTTCAGCGGCTTCGCGTTGCAGCCGCAGTTCGCGGCGGGTGATCACATGTCCCTCCGATAGAAATTGAGGTGCGAACGGGAAGCGGTCGGGCCGCGCTGGCCCTGGTAGCGGTTGCCCGTGGCTTGGGAACCGTAGGGGTTCTCCGCCGCCGAGCTGAGTCGGAAGAAGCAGAGCTGGCCGATCTTCATCCCCGGCCACAGCGTGATCGGCAGCGTCGCGACGTTCGACAGCTCCAGGGTGACGTGGCCACTGAAGCCGGGGTCGATGAATCCGGCGGTCGAGTGGGTCAGGAGACCGAGACGCCCGAGGGAGGACTTGCCCTCGAGCCGGGCCGCGACATCGACGGGCAGAGTCACGAGCTCATGAGTGGATGCGAGGACGAACTCCCCCGGGTGGAGGACGAAGGGCTCCCCCGGAGCGGCTTCGACGAAACGGGTGAGCTCGGGCTGCTCGAGGCTCGGGTCGATGACCGCGTACTTGTGGTTGTCGAAGAGCCGGAAGCAGCGGTCGAGACACACGTCGACGCTGGCCGGCTGGATCAGCGACGGGTCGTAGGGGTCGAGGGCGATGCGTCCGGAGTCGAGCTCGGCGCGGATGTCGCGGTCGGAAAGGAGAGTCACGCTTCCGATGGTAGTCGTTGCGAGCCCCGTACGCTCGAGCGTTCTCTTCTCCTCCCTCCACCGAACCATGGGGTCGAGCACGCAGAATCGGTCGGCAAAGTCCACCGACACGCCGAAACTATGTCACAAAACGGTAACGATTTTCGGGAATTCTCCTGATTTTTACCCGTGTGTCTCCCCATAGCGGCGGATGAATGCTTTAGGGTAATGAGCTGTACGGACCCGCGCACGATGGTGCCTTCCCCTTCTTAAGCCAAGGAATGCCGGGAGTCCATCGTCTTTCGTGGGTAGACAACAATCGAAAGGCATTACTGTGAAGACCTCGCGTCTTGTGCTTGCCCCCGCAGTAGCCGTTGCATTGACAGGTCTTGCTGGCGCCCCGGCGTTCGCAGCGACAGAGTCCACCGCTTCGGTCCCTCAGCAACCGCTGTGCGCCCAGGGTGATCAGCAGTCATCGAGCAGCTCCGAATCGGATTCCTCGGTTCCCGACGAGTCGGATCCGCAGGCGACCCTTGCGCAGGCGCAGGTGACCCGCGCCGACATCGCTGACGACAAAAAGGGAATCGGCTTCTCCGGCACCGGATTCAGCCCGGACCAGAAGGCCACGGTGACCGTCGTCGGCACCGATGGCACCGAATACTCGCCGGACAAGAAGCTCACGGTCGACGAAGACGGAAAGGTCTCCGGCACCTACTTCTTCACCGTCACCGATGGTGCCAAGGTGCCCGTCGGCGAGTACTCGCTCTACCTCACCGATCTCAAGTCCGAGAAGAAGTCCTCGAAGGTGACCTTCGAGGTCGTCTCCAAGGCCTCCGAGGTCGACGAACCGGGCAAGGGCGACGACGATAAGTGCGACTCGGCCACCGGTCCCATCAAGACTCCGGACGAGACTCCCAGCGAAACGAAGTCCCCGGAGCCCTCCGAGACGAAGACCGAGGAACCCACCACCGAGGCGCCCAAGCCTTCGGAGACGAAGACCGAGGATCCGACCACGAAGGCTCCCGAGCCGACGGAGACCAAGACCGAGGAGCCCACTACCGAGGCGCCGAAGCCGAGCCCGTCGGAGACGAAGACCGAAGAGCCCACCACCGAGGCACCGAAGCCGAGCCCGTCGGAGACCGACAAGGCCGAGGACAAGGACGACAAGGCTCCTGCCGACGGTGTGAAGCCGGGACCCGCCGAGGGTCCGAAGGACGAAGCGCCGAAGTCCGACGAGCCCAAGGTCGATGAGACCGACGGTGCCGAAGACGACAAGAAGGCCGAGGACGAGGCTCCCGAGTCCACCGGTCCGGCCAGCCCCGGCACCGAGGACAAGAAGCCTGCCGCAGCCGCACAGGCGTCCATGTTCATCAACCCCACCGAGGTCAGCTCCGAGGACTTCCTGAACGACGGCATCAAGATCGGCGTCAGCGGGGCTCAGCCCGGCGAGAAGGTCTCGATCACGGTCGAGCATGCCCAGGGCAAGGTCGACCGCTACACGATGTCCAAGGAAGCCGATTCCGACGGCAAGGTCACGTTCGGTGTCCAGGCCAAGGTCAAGGCCGTGCTCGGCACCTACAACGTGCGTGCCCAGGCCGAGAGCTTCGATGAGCCCCAGGGCGGAAGCTTCACCGTGCTCACCAACGGCACCGCCGTCGACGAAGGCGGAAACGGGGCCGGGGCTGGGAACGGCAGCGGCTCGAACGATTCGGGCAGCGACCTGCCGCGCACCGGTGCCGAGATGACCGGACTGGCACTCGGTGTCGGTCTGCTCGCAGTCGGCGCAGCAGCTGTCATCATCACCCGTCGGCGGATGAACGCCTCCGACGATCCCGCGGAGTTCTAAGCCGCGTTGAACGATGAATTGTCCCTCGCGGGGCTGCAGCTCGACGGACGCGAGATCGACCTCGGACGTCTGCGAGCAGGGACAATGCTCGGACTCATGGGCAGCCCGGACAGCACCACCTCGGTGGTGCTGTCCGCGGCGGCCCTGCCCCACGTCGCACCACCACCACGCTTCCCGACCGGTCGCCGGTCGGGTCGCTTGCGTGTGCGCAGCTGGATGAAGAGCTATCTTCGCGAAGCCGATGCCGGATCTGGGGAGGCGGCATCGGCAGCGGATCCATCGGCTGCATTGACATCATTCGGACTGCGTCCCGATGTTCTGCGCAGTCGTCTCGACGACCTCGACACGACCGATCGTGCCCGCCTCGCCCTGGCCGCGGCCTGGGCGAGCGGCGCGAAGTGGCTAGCTCTCATCGACCCGTTCGGTTCGGTCCCCGGCCACCTGCGCACCGGGCTGCGGGGTCGCTTCGCCGAACTCGTCGCCCAAGAGGGCCGCGGTGTCGTCTTCAGCTCGAATTCGCTGACCGACCACACCATCGCCGAGGCGGGGGTGGCCGATATCGAAAAGGACCAACTCGTCGCGCTCGGCTCCTTGGAGCAGATCGTCACCGAACCGCGCGGTTCGCTGCCGGCCGAGCTCAGCGGCGTCAATGTCTATTCCGGGCTGGCCCGGAAGGGGTGGCTGTCCATCGGCCATTCTGCCGTGCGCGCCCGCACCGAACTCGACGGGAAGGTGTTCGTCACCCTCGGGTGGCGTGCCGCCCTCCTGTCACTGGACGAACACGACCCGGCGTTCACCTCGGCGACGGTGTTCGAAGCCATCGTCACGGGACTGCGCGATCGCGGTTCCTGTCTGCAGGCGAAGCTCTCACCGGTCGACACGGAGATGGGCCTCGCGCTCGACGTCGACCTCGCCGACCTCGCCGGAGTGCCGAAAGCGCAGCCGGATCCGAGCATCGGATTCGGGGTCCTGCACCCGGGACTCGGCGCGACGATCTCCGAACTGCGCACCAACGTCAAGGTCGGCACTCATGTCTTCGTCGAGGTCGACACCTCTGCCCTGCATGCCTACCCGGTCGAGTGAACCGCGGCAGATAGACTGAGACCTGCCCAGTCCCCTCAAGTACCCAACCGAATCAGGAGCGCCATGCGAACGTCGCGCAGACTTCTGATCTCAGCGCTGACGGTCGTCGTCCTCACAGTGGCAGCGGTCCCCCTCCTCAACGTCACCGTCTACACGCCCGCGCGAGCCGCCGAATCCTATATCTCGGCGATCGAACGCGGTGATGCGCAGAGTGCCTTCTCCTACCTGTCCACGCCGACTCCGACATCGACCTTGGCGCTCAGTGACGAGGTGCTCTCCGCGGCTCCCGACCTGCCGCGCGAGCCCGAGGCCGAGACCGTTTCCGTCGACGGCGATCACGCGAAGGTCAGCCTCAGCTACAACCTGTCCTCGCGGGAGCAGACCGTCGATCTCAACATGGTCCGCCTGCCTGCCAGCGCGGGACTCTTCAACCGCTGGGCCATCGAACAGGAAGAATGGCCGACCTTGACCCTGGACGTCTCCGGTTCGTCGACGGCGACGGTCAACGGATACGGGGTCAGCACGGGGAGTGTGCCCGTGCTGTTCCCGGCGAGCTACCTCGTCGGTTTCGATGCGACGTATCTGAAGTCGCGATCCCAACGCACCGAGGTGACCGCCCCCGGCGACTCCCCCACCGTGAAGCTCTCGCCCGAGCCCACGGCCAAGCTCGAGCAGACCGTGGAGGAGCAGGTCACCGACCATCTGCAGGACTGCATGAAGTCGAAGACGCTCATGCCGGCCGGCTGCGTCTTCGGCTACGACACGGACAACGAGATCATCGGCGATGTCTCCTGGTCGCTCGAGCGCAGTCCGCAGATCGGGCTGACCTCGTCCGGCAGCGATCTCGAACTCACTCCCTCGACGGTCGAGGTGCGGGTCAAGGGACGCTACCGGGACATCGTCACCGCCGCCGAACACGACTTCGACGAGAAGCTCTCCTTCGTCCTCGGCGGCTCGGTGGTCGTCAAGTCCTCGCAAGTGAGCTTCGAACCGCGCCGTCTCGGCGACGTCACCATCGCCTGAGCGGGCTCTCCTCCAGCAATTTGCCCCGCCACAGTGATTGTTGGGTCGATCCACGGCGTTCAGGGCGACGAAACCACCGTGGATCGACCCAACAAGCTGCGTGCATGGGCGATTCTGCGACTACCGTCCGCCTGATCGACAGCGGCCCTCGCTCCGGTGGCCGAGCGCTCAGGCGCCGCGGAGGTCGAGGGTGAGTGCGTTCGGAGCCGAATCCACGAGCTCGACGGGGATGCCCCAGTCCTGCTGGTAGAGGTGGCAGGCCGCGTGCAGAGGGATCTCTCCCCCGGGCTCACCGTCGCAGGCAGCAGCACGCGCTGTCACGTGCAGCACTCCCTCGGTGAACTCGGGATTGATGACGATATCTCTGCTGAGCCCCTCGGCTCCGCCTTCTCCTGAGGAGATGAGTTCCGGCGGCGTCGCAGACACCTGCAGGAACGTTGGATCACCCCACCGGTCGTCGAGCTTCTGACCAGCTGGGACAGTGAAACTCACGGTCAGCGACACCGGACCGGAGGCGATCTCCGTCGAAGGGCGCTTCGTCGTCAATGCGCCTTCGTCGACCTTCTGGGCGTCCTTGGGCAGCTTCACCCGGGTGAGTGCGTGTGCGGCGGACTCGACGACGATGAGTTCGGCGTCATCGGGGGTGCCTTCGTTGTCGATGAGGACGATGTCCGAGGGTTCGCGCAGGCCGCGCGCCAGGGTCGTGACTTCCTCGGTCCTCGGGTCGAAGCGGCGGATCGCACCGTTGTAGGTGTCGGCGATCGCGACCGACCCGTCAGGCAGGCTGCGCACTCCCAGCGGGTGCTGCAGGCGGGCTTCGGCGGCCGGTCCGTCGCGGAAGCCGAAGTCGAAGAGTCCGACGCCCACCAGCGAGGACACCTCACCGGTGGCGGGGTCGAGGCGGCGGATCGCCGAGGTCTCGGAGTCGGCGACGAACACCTCGCCCGCTGACCCGAGGTCGAGACCGGAGGATTGGGCGAACCAAGCTGACTCGCCGTCCCCGTCGACCAGGCCCTCGTTCATCGTGCCCGAGAGGATGCGGATCGTGCCGTCCTTCGGGTCGAAAGACCAGATGGTGTGGTTGCCTGCCATCGCCACGACCACCTCGGCGGTGGAGGGGACGAAGAGGACATCCCACGGCGACGACAGCTTCACGTCTACCGCGGGTCCGTCGTAGCGTCCCAGCTCACCGCGCTTGCCGCGGACGTTGTCGATGGCGCCGACCATGTGCTGTTCACCGGTGCCGGCGATGGTCGTGACCGTCTCGTTCGTCAGGTCGATCCCGCGCAGGGTGTGGTTGACGGTGTCGGCGACGACGAGGTCGTAGCCGACTTCAGCCGCCAGACCGGCGGGCAGCACGGTGATTCCGCCGGGTTCGCTGAAGCTCGCCGAGGCGAAGTCGCCGTCGTCCGCGCCGCGCTCACCGGTGCCGATACGGCGGATGATCGTGGCCGCATCGTCGTCGTATTCGACGAGGCTGTGGTGTCCGGAATCGGCGACGATGAGGTGGCCCGAGGGCAGCCGGGTGGCCTTTCCGGGGTAGAACAGGTCTGTCTCCGGGGCCGGCGGCGGAACGTAGGGCCCGTCGCCGGAGTGAAGGGTGCCTTTGGCCGAGTGCTCCTCGATGAGGCCCTCGATGATCTCGGTGAGACCGGCCGCGTGGCCTTCACCGGACATGGTCGATACAAGGTAGCCCTCGGGGTCGATGACGGCCAACGTCGGCCAGGCGCGGGCGGTGTAGGCCTGCCAGGTGACGAGGTCGGGGTCGTCGAGGACGAGGTGCTCGACCTGGTACCGTTCCACGGCCTGGTCGACGGCTTCGACGGTGCGTTCGAACTCGAATTTCGGCGAGTGCACGCCGATGATGACGAGCTCTTGTGCGTACTTCTCCTCCAACGGGCGCAGTTCGTCGAGGACGTGGAGGCAGTTGATGCAGCAGAAGGTCCAGAAGTCGAGGAGAACGACCTTTCCGCGCAGGTCGGCCAGGGTCAGATCCTTGCCGCCGGAGTTCATCCATCGGCGGCCGACGAGTTCGGGCGCACGGACCTTGACGTCCCGTGTCGAAGCCGTGCGCGTCGAGGTCCCGGGTGTCGAACCTGAGAGTGCGCCCGTCGCCGAGGCGGCCGCCGAGGCAGCGGAGGGAGCGGGGACGGTGGATTCTTCCGGGCTGGTGTTCATGCCTCAATGATCGCAGATCCTGGAGCCTTGCGGCCGGGCCGGTGTCATGATGTGACCGGCACCTCGCCCCGGCTGTCACACCGGGAGCCGGTGGGCGGCCGTTGTACGTGGCGCCGGTGGACTGTCGTTGTACGTGGCGCCCAGCGGGCGCTGGGAGCGGGCGGTCGTGCAGATGCCGTCACACGGGGATGAGGATCGGGTGGTCGATTCCGTCGGGCTGCACACGGTGCACGGGCTGCCCGTAGACCTCCTCGACGAGTGATTCCGTCAGTGCCTCACCCGGCCGGTCGTCGGCGACGACCCTCCCGTCTCCGAACACGAGGACGCGGTCGGAGTACCGCAGGGCGAGGTTGAGGTCGTGGAGGACGACGACGACGGTTGCCCCGTCACCGCGCACGCGGCGAACCGTTCTCAAGAGCGATTCCTGATGCCTGAGGTCGAGGGCGGCTGTGGGTTCGTCGAGGAAGACGATCGGGGTGGTCTGCACCTTCGTCCGCGCAAAGGACACCCGTGCGGCCTCGCCGCCGGAGAGCGTCGTGATGTCACGGCGCTCGAAGCCGCCCAGATCGGCGTCGGCGATCGCCTCGGCGACGAGTTCGGCATCATGGTCGGTGTCGAGGTCCCAGGGCAGGCGCCCCATGTGCACGGCTTCGTCGACGCTGAAGGCGAAGTTCGAGCTGTTGTGCTGGAGCATCACCGACCGGATGCGAGCCAGCGGTCCGGATTTCCACTCCCCCGCCTCGGTGCCGGCGATCTCCACCGACCCTCGTGTCGGGGTCACGTCCCCGGCCAACAGCGAGAGCATCGTCGATTTGCCGGCGCCGTTGGGCCCGACGAGGGCGACGACCTCACCTCCGTGCAGGTCGAAGGACACCCCGGAGACGAGCTCGCGGCCGTCGACGGCGAAGGTGACGTCACGGGCCCGGACCACCGCCTCGGCGGGAGTCGGTCCGGTCTCAGCCGTGCTCTCGGGTATCAATCTCACCATGAACTCTTCCTCATCCGCACGACCAGGAACAGGAAGAAGGGCGCCCCGACGGCGGCCGTGAAGAGCCCGATCGGAACCTCGGAGGGCGGGGCCACGACTCGGGAGGCGCAGTCGGCCGCGACGATGAGGATCGCGCCGGCGATCGCCGAGATCGGCAGAAGACCGCGATGACCGGGGCCGACGACGATGCGCACGATGTGCGGGACGACGAGTCCGACGAAGCCGATGGCGCCGGCGAAGGCCACGGCCGCACCGGTCAGCAGCGCGGTGGCGATGATGATGGTCAGTCGGCTGCGCTTGACGTTGAGGCCGAGGTGCTGAGCTTCGCGCTCACCGAGGGTGAGGACATCGAGGGTGCGCGCGTTGCACAGCACGATGACGAGACCGGCGACGAAGACCGGCAGGGTCGCCCAGAACTGCGGCCAGATCACCTTCGCCAGCGACCCCATCTGCCAGAACGTCAGGGTCTGGAGCTGCTGATCGTCGGCGATGAAGGTGAAGAATCCCGTCAGTGCCTGACACCCGGACCCGACCGCGATGCCGACGAGCAGCATCCGCGAGGTGCCGGTGTTCCGCCCAGGGCGGGCGAGGACGTAGATGAGGCCGGTCACCGCCAGTCCCGCGAGGAAGGCACCCAGCGGCAGAAGCCAGGTGACGCTGCCGCCGGCGAGCACGATGACGCCGACAGCACCGGCCGAGGCCCCGCCGCTGACGCCGATGATGCCCGGATCGGCCAAGGGGTTGTTGAACAGACTCTGCAGCGCCGCTCCGGAGATCGCGAGCGCGGCTCCCACGAGCACGCCCATGAGGACGCGGGGAATGCGCAGCTGCCACACGACGGATACGTCGCGCTGGCTCAGCCCGGCTCCGTCGCCCATTCCCAGCTGTGCCCCGACGATGCGGGTGACCTCGCCGAGCGGGATCCGCAGCGGCCCGACCGAGGCCGAGACGACCATGAGCAGGGCGAGGGCCGCGAGTCCGATGACCACGCAGGTCAGCAGCGGGAGCCTCCTGACACTGTGCCGTCTCTCCGCCTTCGCGGCAGCACTGCTGGTCGCCGGTGCCGGCACTGGCGTCCGGGTATGGTTGAGAACCTTCGATGTCACGAGAGCTGCGCGACCGCCTCGGCGAGGGCCTGCGCGCCGACGCCGATCTCAGGACTCGAGTACTTCAGCTGAGCGTCGGGCATGACGAAGATCGACGAGTTCTGGCCGGCGGGTGTCTGGTCGAGCGTCGGGAACGCCTTCCACAGGCCGTCTTCGCCGCCCCACTTCTCGTAGTCCGATTCGGCCATGACGATGACGTCCGGCGCCGAGGCGACGATGCCCTCGTTGCTGAACTCGCGAGAGTACCCGCGCAGCTTGGATTCAGCACCCACGCTCGTGTAACCGAGCCTTTCGATCATCTCGTTGCCGGGGGTTCCGGTGCCGGCGACGGCATTCTGACCGCCCGCACCGGTGGCCGTGACCTCGATGATCGAGAGATCCTTCGTCCCGGTCTCCTCGGCGGTCTTCGCCGCATCGGCGAGCTGGTCGTCGACCGTCTTCGCGAGCTCCTCTCCGGCCTCCTTCGCACCGACGTAGGAGGCGACGGCCTTGAGCTTGTCGCCCTGCGACTGCTGGTCGTCCATGACGACCGCGTCGGTCCCGGCGTCCCGGAACTGCTTGGCCACGTTACCGTGACGTTTGACGTTGTCGCCGATGAACAGCGAGCCGTCCATCGCCAGCAGACCCTCGACGCCGGTGCTCTTGCTGAACTCGAAGTGTTCCGGGGCGTCCTTGGCTTCGGGCGAGACGGCGTCCTCGGGGGCGGCCGCGATCTTGTCGGCCAGGCCCAGCGCACCCAGCGTCGAGGCGACGCCGTCACCGGCGACGATGATCTTGTCGATGTCCTTGACCTCGACGTCGGTGCCCGTGCCGTCTTCGACCGTGACGGGCAGCTTCGGCTTCGCCTCGATCGCGGAGAAGTCGCTCTTTCCCGAGATCTGCTTCCAGCCTTCCGGAAGCGGCACGGAGAGCTCGGAGCCCGAGCCCTGGTCGGCAGCGGAGTCATCCGCAGCTCCAGAGGACGGCCCTCCGCATCCTCCGACGAGTGCCAAGGCGCAGGCGGCTCCGATGAACGGCAGGACTTTTCTCATTGCTCTCCTTGAGGCGGTGCGGCGGCCGAAGGGGTTTCGGCCCGAGTCAACGTGGCGTTCGAGGTCGGCGGGCCGGAATTCCCTCCGACTGATTGGTAAGCCTAACCTAATCGTTTAGACTAGCAAGGCTGACAGTCGGCTTGTCCAATTGACTTGCCCGACTGTCCGATATGCGATATTCCTCCCCCATGGTGGGGCGCAGTTCCTCGCTGCGAGACGAGGCCCGTCGCCTCACCAGCCGACCTGCAAGGATCACGACGTGCGCTTCATCGACATCCTGGATGACTTCTCCGCTTCTGCCGCCGAGGAGCCCGGCAGTGCGGGCGAACGTCGGTTCTGGAATGAGATCGCCATGCGGGGCACACCGCTGACCGATCCGTGCGTCTCCGATCCTGCTCTGTGTGATGTCACGTTCCTCTATCGGTCCACCGACGCGCAGGTCCGCAGCGTCCGGCTCGTGGCGAACCGGGTCACGGACAAGGATCGGCAGGCAGCGGGCATCATGTCCCGAGTCCCAGGCACCGGCATCTGGGGTGTGACGCTGCGCCCGCCGGCCGACCTACGCTGCTCGTACGGCTTCAGTCCCTCACATGAGGAGATCGCCCCGCCGCTGGGCGGTCCGGGTCGGCCGGGGCCTCCTGTGCTCATCGACCCGTTCAATCCAGACCCTCCGCTCACCCGACCGGATCAGACAGGTCCCGGTGAGGGCTCATCGGTGTTCTCCGGACCGCTCGCCCCCGATCACAGCATGTGGCGGCTCGTCGGAACGCGAGTCGCGTCCGCTTCGAGGGACGCTGTCAAGGTCACTCCCGCCGAGGAAGGTGGGTCCCGCCTCGGCGAGGATCCCGGGGTACATATCGCTGCGCCGACCCTCATGGTCTCGGCCGACCGTGAGATCGGCGGCGGGACGTACCCGGTGCGGGTGTCGCTACCGGCCTCCCCAGCGGTCGGAGTCCTCGTGCTCTTCGACGGCCGACAGTGGTTCGACCACCTCGGCGTCGAACGGGCCGTGGAGGCCGCCGGACTTCCCGGACTCATCATCATCGGCATCGGCACATACACGACGGCCGAGCGGATACACACTCTGGCCGGCAACGAACAGTTCCTTCGCAGCGTCACCGCAGACCTCGTTCCCGAAATCGAAGCCGAAGCGGCAGTGTGGGGCTCTGCGCTGCCGTCGGTTGCCGTTCGGATCATCGGCGGGCAGAGCCTCGGCGGCCTTGCGGCCCTGCACATGGCTCAGACGTGCCCGGACGCTTTCGATGCGGTGCTCGCCCACTCCCCCTCGCTGTGGTGGAGCCCCGGTGGGACCGCGACTCCAGCGGATCTGGCGAGCATCGACGGGGACGATTGGACCACCAGGCGGTTTCTAGAGCCAGGTGCGGGGGCGGGCGCGCGGGAGTTCCATCTCGCCGTGGGTCGCCGGGAGGGACTCATGGTCGACCGTGCCCGCCGACTGTCCGAGGTGCTCGATGGCCGCGGGTACTCCACCTCACTGTCGGTCTACGAAGGCGGGCACGACTTCGCCTGCTGGCGCGGAGCGCTCATCGACGGGCTGCGGAGAGTGTTCGCGCAGGATTGATACGCGGCAGAGACTCAGGGTCGGCTCCTCGCAGGTGCGCGTGTCATAGGTGTCCGTGCCTCGGGCGGAGGCGTCGCCGACGGGCGTACGCGGCTCAGGCTATGGGGGCTCAGGAGTAGTCGCGGGCAGGGGTGCTTCGGCGTCTGCTGCTCAGGAGTAGTCGCGGGCGCCGAAGATGCTCGAACCGACGCGGACGATCGTCGCTCCTTCGTCGATGGCGAGTTCGAAGTCGTTGCTCATTCCCATCGACAGCCCGGTCGCCTCGGCGGGCATGACCCCGGACCCGCGCAGCTTCTCGCTGAGTTCGCGCAGGTCGGAATAGCTGGGCCGGATCTCTTCGGGGCTGCTGCCGGGCAGGCCGATCGTCATGAGTCCGCGCAGCCGCATCCGGCTGAACTCCCTGGTAGCGGCGATGAGCTCCTCAGCGTCTTCGGGCGCGACACCGAACTTCGAGTCCTCGCGAGAGGTGTTGACCTGGATGAAGTAATCGACGGTCTCGTCGAGGACGTCGAGGCGGTTGTTGATCTTCTCGGCCAGCGGGAGGTTGTCGACGGACTGGATGCAGTGAGCGTGCCGCAGGGTGTGGTTGACCTTGTTCTTCTGAAGGGGTCCGATGAGGTGGGTCTCGGGATTGAGGTCGGCGAGAGCCTCGGCCTTGCCGGTGATCTCCTGCACCTTGTTCTCGCCGATGAGGGTGAATCCGTGTTCGAGGGCTACGCGGATCTTCTCCGCCGGCTGCGTCTTCGTGGCCAGCAGCACCCTCACATCGTCTCCGCGGCGACCGCTGGATTCGGCGGCGGCGCGGGCACGGTCGGCCACCTCGTCGAGGTTGCCGGTGATGGCTGCGATGTCGTCGGCAGACAGTGAGGGGGAATCAGGCGTACTCATGTCTCCAGTCTTGCATGAGCCGCGCGAAGTTTCAGGTCGCCGAGGATGCCCGGACTGCTGTGTTTCGCGCTACGTATGGGGACGGAGTCGGCCCCACCTCTGTGCCGGGGACCGAATCCGGTCCACCGGGCCGGGAACATTGCCGGGCTCTCCAGCCTGGAAACGAAATGCGGACGATCCGGGTCGAAATCATCGTGATTCCTCGACCTGGATCGTCCGCAGCTCGGCGCTGCCGTGGTCGGCGGGCTGTGCTTGCTCCAACCGCGCCGGCGTCGATTCAGTGCTTACTTCGGCAGACCCTCGGCGTTCGGGTCGATGTTCTTGATCAGCGCGGAGGTGTCGAGTCCGCCGAGGTCTTCATCAATGAGCTTCTGCAGCTGTGCATGGACGAGGGTGGCCGCCGGGAGGTCGACACCCTGGGTCTCGGCTCCGGCGAGGGCCAGGCCGACGTCCTTGTGCATGAGCGCGGTGGCGAAGCCGGGCTTGAACTCGTTGTTCGCGGCGGCCGTGGTGGTCACGCCGGGCACCGGATACCAGGTCCGCAGCGGCCAGGAGTCACCGGAGGACACCTTTGCAATATCGTGGAAGACCTTCGGATCGAGGCCGAAGCGATCGGCCAGCACAGCGCCTTCGACGACACCCTGAAGGCTGATCGAGAGCATCATGTTGTTGACGATCTTCGCGGCCTGACCTGCGGCGTCACCGCCGGCGTGGAAGATGTTCCCGGCCATTGCCTCGATGACGGGTCGGGCCTCTTCGACATCCGCGTCGGCGCCGCCGAGCATGAAGGTCAGGGTGCCGGCCTCGGCACCGGTGACTCCGCCGGAGACGGGACCGTCGATGAGGCGGAAGCCCGCCTTCTTCGCCTCGGAATGGAGGAGGCGGGCCGAATCGAAGTCGATCGTCGAGGAATCGATGAGGAGGGTCTTCTGGTCCGCGTTGGCCAGGACTCCGTCGGGCTCGAGGTAAGCGGTGCGAGCGTGCTCACCCTTGGGCAGCATCGTGAAGACGATATCGGCACCGGCGACCGCCTCGGCGATGGAATTCACGGGGTTCACCCCGTTCTTCGCGGCTGCGTCCACGGCCTCGGGGACGAGATCGAAACCATTGACGGTGTGACCGGCCTTGACCAGGTTCGCAGTCATCGGGCGGCCCATGTTTCCCAGGCCAACCCATCCAATCGTCGACATAATATGCCTCCTCGCATCATGTTCAGCAACTCTTACGTGTTCCCTCTCACAGTACGCCAGTCGATCGCTGGAAGCCCGGCGGGGAGCCTCACCTCTTCCGCACCGGTTATGTGCGCGTACGCAGATAGAATGGGGCCACTATGGCTTCCTATGCACCTGGCAATTCCGGTCCGCAGATCGCCCCCGAGGATCTGCTGACTCTGCTCGCCGTCGCCCGGCTGGGGAAGTTCACGGCCGCGGCACACAGCCTCGGCCTCAACCACACGACCGTGTCCAGGCGCATCGCCGCGCTCGAGAAGGCATACGGAGATCGAGTGCTCGTGGCCTCCCCGGACGGGTGGGAGCTCAGCGCCGCCGGACGTCAGCTGCTGCCGATCGCCGAGGACATCGAGGCCGCTCTGGGGCGCATCGATGCGCATTCGAACTCTGCTCTGTCCGGAACGATCCGGCTGGCGTGCCCGCAGGCCTTCGCCCTTGAGTACGCCGTTCCGGCGCTTACCGAACTGCAGGGGCAGCACCCGGGACTGCAGATCGAACTGATCACCGCTACGCAGCGGGCCCGGCAGTATCGGTCGGGTGTCGATATCGAGATCGTCGTCGGACGTCCGGATGCTCCGCGCTCGATCGCCAAGCACATCCGCGACTACCGGCTGCAGCTCTATGCTTCGCAGGATTACATCGCCTCGCATCCGATGCCGCAGACGCTGGATGATCTGGCCGACCACCGGATGGTCTACTACATCGAGAATTCGCTGCGGGTCGATGATCTCGACGAGGCGGCCGACGCACTTCCGCGCGGGAAGGGATTCTTCCGGTCGACTTCGGTGCATGCACATGTGCTCGCGACCTCGCACGGGGCCGGGATCGGCATCCTGCCCGACTTCCTCGCCCACGGAAACTCCCGCTTGGTGCAGGTGCTGCCGGAGCTGTTCTCCAAGCAGGTGTCGTATTGGGCCTCGGTCCGCCACGAGTCCCTGCGCAACGCCGGAGTCCGCAAAGTCCTAGAATCCCTCTAATTGCTACCTGACGGCGGCCCAGCAACCTCGCGCGAGGTTGCTGGGCCGCCGTCAGGTAGTTCTGGGAGGGGGGGGGGAGCGAGCTGCGGGATAGTTCAGGCGGCCACCCAGCCGCCGTCGATGCTGTGAGCGCTGCCGTTGATGACCGCGGCATGGTCCCCGGCCAGGAAGGTCGCGATGGCCGCGACGTCCTCGGGTTCGGCGAGCTTGGGCACTGCTGAATGGCCGAGGAAGACCTGCTCGAGGACCTCGTCCTCGCTGATGCCGTGAGTCTTCGCCTGATCGGCGATCTGTCCCTTGACCAGTGGCGTGAGCACGTAGCCGGGATTGATCGCATTGCACGTCACTCCGTGCGGACCGGCCTCGAGCGCGGTCGTCTTCGTCAGTCCCATGAGACCGTGCTTGGCCGCGACGTAGGCGGACTTGTTCACCGAGGCACGCAGACCATGGACGGAGGAGAGGTTGATGATGCGCCCCCAGCCGCGTTCGTACATCTTCGGCAGCACCGCCTTGGTGAGCACGAACGGCGCTTCGAGCATGAGCGTATTGATCAGCCGCCAGTCCTCGAGCGGAAATTCCGTGATCGGGTTGATCCGCTGGATGCCGGCGTTGTTGACGAGGATGTCGACGTCGAGGGCGGTGCCGTCCAGCGCCGAGGTGTCCGCCAGGTTGACTGCCCACGCTTCGCCGCCGATCTCGTCGGCAACGGCCTGTGCCGAGTCGGCGTCGACATCGGCGACGATGACGGAGGCTCCGGCCCGTGCGAACGACTGAGCGATCGCTTTTCCGAGCCCGGATGCTCCGCCTGTGACGAGGGCGCGTTTGCCGGTGAGGTCTCCCATGAGATGTGCCTTTCGTGGTTCGAGTCTGTGGTACTTATCCATCTTCCACCCTGCGGAGGCCGAGGATTCATCGAGGTGGGCGCCGAGGCGGCTGCCGAGAGTAGGTCGCACTCCGACCTGTGAGCTCGGCTCGGTGCCAGGCAAAGGGGCGGTGCCGATTTTCACCGACACCGCCCCGTCACCTGGTCACCATCCGGCCTCAGCTGGCCGTGGCGACTCCGCGGCGCACCTTGTCTGCATGGTCGAGCGAGCGCAGGTCGATCCCCTTGGTCTCGCGGGTGAACATGAGTGCGATGAACGAGATGATCGCAGCGGCCAGCAGGTAGAGCGCGATCGGCAACGAGGAGCCGAAGGCGTCGAGCAGTGCGGTGGCGATGATCGGCGCGAAGGATCCAGCGACGATGGCCGTCACCTGGTAGCCGGTCGAGACGCCCGAGTTGCGCATGCGGGTCGGGAACATCTCGGACATGATCGCCGGCTGGCCCGCGTACATCAGTGCGTGGAAGACGAGACCGATGAGGAGGGCGAGGAAGATCATGCCGGCACTGCCGGTGTCGTACATCGGGAAGGCGAAGAAGCCCCACGTCGCGGTCAGGATGATGCCCACGGCGTAGGGCATCTTGCGTCCGATCCGGTCGGTGGCGGCACCGACGAGCGGAACGAGGACTGCGTGGATCGCGTGGGCGCCGAGGAGGAGACCGAGGATCTCGGCGGATTCGATCTTCACCTGAGTGGCGAGGTAGGTGATCGAGAAGGTCACCACGAGGTAGTAGTGGATGTTCTCGACGAAGCGCAGGCCCATCGCGGCGAAGACCTCCCGCGGATAGCGCTTGAATACGGCCTTGATGCCGTAGTCGACGCCTTCTTCGATCTCCTCGGCCTGAACCTCGTCGAAGATCGGCGCATCGGAGACTCGGGTGCGAATGTAGTAGCCGATGAGGACGATGACGGCCGAGAGCCAAAACGAAATGCGCCAACCCCACGACAGGAAGTGCTCTTCGGTCAGCGTTGCCGTGAGGACGAAGAGAACCGCGGTGGCCAGCAGGTTGCCCAAGGGAACACCGGACTGCGGGAATGACGCCCAGAAGCCGCGCTCTTTGTTCGGAGCGTGCTCGGCCACGAGGAGGACAGCTCCGCCCCATTCGCCGCCGACCGCAAAGCCCTGGACCACGCGCAGCAGCACGAGCAGGATCGGAGCGAGGTAGCCGATCTGGCCGAAGGTCGGCAGACAGCCCATGAGGAACGTGGCCACACCGACGAGAACGATCGAGAGCTGCAGCAGCTTCTTGCGTCCGTACTTGTCGCCGAAGTGACCGAAGACGATTCCGCCGACGGGGCGGGCGATGAATCCGACTGCGTAGGTGGCGAAGCCGGCCAGGATCGGGGTCAGCGGATTGTCGGAAGGCGGGAACAGAATGTGATTGAACACCAGCGTGGCGGCCGAACCGTAGAGGAAGAACTCGTACCATTCGACGACCGTTCCGGCCATCGAGGCAGCGACGACCTTGCGCAGCTGAGCGCGGATCGACTTCCTCTCAGCATTGTTCTGAGAACTCATGGGACTCCTTCGTTTCCACAATCCGCGTCACCGTTGAATGCGCGAATCGGCTTGCTCCGGCGCCGACCGGCTGACAGTCCGGGCACTCAGACCGCATCGGCGCGGCCGGCGAACCCCTGCTTCAGCGCAGTGTTTCGGGCGCTTGGATATTTCTCATCCAAGGATCAGTGTGCGCCACGTTACGGAGTTTTTGGTAACGACCTGGCCATAATCCGAGAATTTCCGGTGCACATTCGTGCACAGCCGATGTGCAGCAGTCAGTTGTGACTGCTGCGAGCCGGCAAGGCCCTTTGCGGCGCGATTTGTCCCCTTCGCACCAGGCCAGCACCCTCGCGTCGAATCCCCACGCCAGCCACCGAGGCAACACCGCAGTCACCGCACCGAGACGGACTGACAGCACCACCGTCTCCGCACAGTCCAGACCGGCATCCGCGAACTCACCGCCGGCGCGGAGGCGCCTTCGCATCGCGTTCAGCCATCGAAGCGAGCATCGCATTGTAGGCGCGCAGCTCGGCGTCGTCGGTGCGGTCTTCGCTGCGGTCGATGCGCTTGGCCTCCCGGTCCGAGGACTTCGCCCATTGGACGCACACCATGATCGCGATGAACAGGGTCGGGAACTCGCCGATGCCCCACGCGATGGAACCTCCGAGCTGCTGGTCGTCGATCGCCGTGTAGCCCCATCCGGCGCCGACGTTGCCGAACCAGTCTCCGGCAATCAGCACGTTCGAACTCATGATCGAGATGCCGAAGAAGGCGTGGAAGGCCATCGTCACCAGCAGCATCACGAGCCGCATCGGGAAGACAGGGCGCTTGACGCCCGGATCGATGCCGATGAGGGCCTGGGCGAACAGGTATCCGGCGCCGAGGAAGTGCGCGATCATCAGTTCGTGCCCGATATGAGTATCGAGCGCGTAGTACATGATTCCCGAGTAGTAGAAGACGACCAGCGAACCCGCGAAGTTCACACTCGCCACGATCGGGTGCGCGAAGAAGCGCAGGTACGGAGTATGGACGAGCCAGAGCACCCATTCGCGCAGGCCGACGGACCCGTCCGTGCGCGCCTTCGTTCCGCGCATGAGCATCGTGATCGGTGCCCCGAGCACGAGCGGCAGGGGCACGACCATGACCAGGAGCATGTGCTCGATCATGTGCGCGGAGAACTGCACCTCGCCGTATACACGAGGTCCGCCCGAGGTGACGTAGACGAGGAAGACCATGCCCACCAGCCAGCTGATGAGGCGCAGCACCGGCCATTTGTCGCCTCGGCGGCGGAGGTTGATGAACGCCACGACGTAGGCGATCGAGGCACCCGCTGCGATCGCGATCCACAGCGGATCCATCGACCATTCGCTGAAGTAGCGGGACAGGTTCGGCTTCGGCGGCAGCGGATCACCGGTGAGGATCTCGGCCGGGGTGGGGTCGCCCACCGGCTCCTGCGGCACGGGCGGCTGCGACCGGGCCAAGGCCACGGCCAATCCCATCGTGACCCCGAAGATGATGAATTCGACGGTGATGAGGCGCCAGAATTCCACCGTCGCCGAGGCGGCTGTGCCCAAGCGTGAAATGACGAACTGACGGTGCCAGAATCCGATCAGACCGAGCAGGACCGTAGCGAACGCCTTTGCGAGGATGACCTGCCCGTATGTGGTCATGAGGTCATCGAAGCCCTGCACGCGCAGGAGCGAGTTGACGACTCCGGAGAAGACGATGAGGCCGAAGGCAATGAGGGCGATCGTCGAATACCGTTCGACGGTCGGCTTGAGGTTCTTCGAAGCGGCCAGACGGGTGCCCAACAGGGCGATGACGAAGAGTCCACCGAGCCAGAGGACCGCGCCGAGGATGTGCAGACCGAGGCTGTTGACGGCCTGCGTGTGCCCGGAGGCCTCTGCGGAGTGGCCCATCAGAGCCAAGGGGAGGATCACGGCGACGCTGAGCACTCCGGCGGCGGCGATGCCGATATGGGAGCGGGTGCCGAAGCACAGGGTCGAGGCGACAGCGATGAGGACGACGATGAGCACCCACAGCTGCCCGTAGGCGATCTGAGTGACGAACACGCCGAGTTGGTTCGAGAAGTCGAGATAGGCCTGGGCGCCCACAGTATCGACGAATGAGAAGACGAGTACGGCGACCGCGGACAGCGTCCACACGACCGAGGAGTATTCGGCGATCTGAATGGCCTTCGTCCACAGCGGGTCGAGAGGCACGTCGTCGTTCGTGGCCTTGCGCCGGCGGGCGCGACCTCCGGCCGTGCGCGGGAGGATGAGGACGGCGAACATGAGGGCGCCGACGGTCAGCGACATCGCAATATTGAAGACGAACTTCGCTGCGGGAAGACCGAAACGGACGACAGAGCCGGGGTCATTGAGCAGAGTCGGGTTAGCTGCTCCCGTGAAGAAGAGTGCGGCCAGACCGGCGATCACCCCGAGGAAGACGACGATGGGCACCGTGGCACGTTGCACGAACCGTGTGATCGGCTCGAAACCTGAAGAACTCACTGCGCGCGGACCGCCCCTTCTGACATGACCCAAGGATATCGTTCGGCGTCGCGCCACTGCCAACCGGGAGATCTCTTCGTGGTCGAGATCTCGGGGAGCCGCCTCGGCGAGGATGAATTCAGTCGTACGGGACGACGATCCTCCACATTCGAAGGCGGTCTGAGACGCTTGAAGACGCTCAGAGACAGCAAATGGCCCGGATCGTACGATCCGGGCCATTCGACGCTGCTGCGTTGATCAGTTCGGGCTGCCAGCGGCACCCTTCAGCTTCGAACCAGCGGACAGCTTCACGGAGTAGCCGGCCTTGATCTGGATCTCTTCACCGGTCTGCGGGTTGCGACCCTTGCGAGCGGCACGCTCGGTGCGCTCAACGGAGAGCCAGCCGGGGATGGTGAGCTTTTCGCCCTTGGCCACGACGTCGGAGAAGACATCGAAGACACCATCGAGCACGTCCGAGACCTGCTTCTGGGTCAGGCCGGACTTCTCGGCAACTTCTGCAACGAGCTCACTGCGGTTCTTAGCCATAAAAGTGTCCTCCTTAGGACAAGTCGGTAGGTCACCGGTCCGTTTTTCCGATGACGAACTTCCTCGAGATTACCAGCTCGACTTGGTAACGCCGGGCAACTCGCCGTTGTGTGCCATTTCGCGGAAGCGAACTCGCGAGAGTCCGAACTTCCGGAGGTAGCCACGCGGACGGCCATCCACCTGGTCGCGGTTGCGAACGCGAACCGGCGAAGCATCGCGGGGAAGCTTCTGCAGTGCGAGACGTGCTTCCTCGCGCTGCTCATCGGTGGAATCGGGGTGGGTCAGCTGACGCTTGAGAGTCGCGCGGCGCTCTGCATAGCGTTCAACGATGACGCGACGCTGCTTGTCTTTTGCGATCTTTGACTTCTTAGCCATGTGCGCTCAGCGCTCCTCTCGGAAATCGACGTGCTTGCGGACTACGGGATCGTACTTCTTGAGCACGATGCGGTCCGGGGTGTTGCGGCGGTTCTTGCGGGTCACGTAGGTGAACCCGGTGCCGGCCGTCGACTTGAGCTTGATGATGGGACGAACATCCTGTGCCTTAGCCATCAGAGCTTCACTCCCTTGGCGATGAGTTCGTTGACCACAGCGTCGATTCCGCGAGCGTCGATGACCTTGATGCCCTTAGCGGACAGGGTCAGCGTGACGTTGCGGCGCAGCGACGGAACGTAGTAGCGCTTTTTCTGAATGTTCGGGTTGAAGCGGCGCTTCGTGCGGCGCTTCGAGTGGGACACGTTGTGTCCGAAACCGGGGACTGCCCCGGTTACCTGGCAGGTTGCTGCCATGTCTCTCCTCCAGTTCACAAGTTACCGACTCTCGAAACAAGCCCCTGCGGGTTTGCGCTTGCGCGCTCTCTCCGCTTGCTTGCGCCGATGTCGGAAGACATCAACAAATTTTCTCGACTGTCACCGTGAAAATTGTGTACGCCAAAACAGGTCTGCCCGTTCGGGCGAGATGTCTCACCAGCGCTGAAGCCGTAGCCTGTGAGAGATGGCCGAAGCTGGAGTGCAGCGGTGGGTGAGCACCATGCGTGTCCTAGCAGATCGATCGGTGACCTGGCTGCTACGACACAACAAGAATCAATCTTACTGAGATGGCGGGTCTAAGGGCAAATTCATCCTGGTTTCTGCGGTGGGGTCTTCGTCACTGACGTCGCCCGCCTGGAGGGGCTTGTACGGTCGTCATCGATGCTCGGAGGGACCTTCGTCGATGCCCGGAGGGACTTTCGTCGAAGCCCGGAGCGACTTACACAGCTGGGGCCAAGCCAACTCGGTGAATTCCGCAGTAGGCTTTCGTCGGCAACGCGTCCTGTCGGCGATCCTGTTGAACGACTGCTCGACTCGTGCCAAGGTAAGTAGATGATTGCCACCACATCTGGCATTCAGGAGGACTGATGAGCGACGTTCCACAGAGGCCGCGAATTCGTCCGGCGACTAGCGACGACTGGCACAAGGGTTCTGGTGAATCCGCTGGTCAGACCCCGTCGTACGGGAATGATGCGGACCGTTCGTCTGCCGTTTTCGACAACTCGACCTACTACGAGTACCTCGAACGGCACACGGGGGAACAGTCGATCTCGAAAGCTCGCAGCGGCAATGTCTTCGCCCCTGCCGGACGTTCGCCCTTCGATGACGCTCACTCTGCCGGTCCCCACCAGCCTGTGAATTCTCAGCAGTCTCAGCGGCCTGCCGGCGGTGGTGCCGGCAATGGCGTCGGTGGCTCGGCACGGAATGGAACTCAGACTCCTCCTCCCCCACAATTTCCACCCACGGTCCAAAACGATTCTGCCTCGCGCAATGGTCTGAAGATCGCCGTCGTCATCATCGCCATCCTCATGGTTCTGGCCTTGGTGGGTTTCTTCGGCATCCGGTGGCTCGCGCCGTCCTCGGGAACAGTCCCCGTCGATGTCGGATCCAGTGAGCCGGCCAGCCCATCGCCCAGCCCCTCAGATGACCTAGTCCAACCGACGAAGAGTCCGGAAGACCAGCTCGACGCCTATACCGAAGAAGGCACCGAGAAAGCCGCTGACCTCGAAGGTGAGTGGGTGACTCAGGTGAGTGCGAAGAACGTCGGCCTCAAGGCCGACGGCAAGACATGGTCAGCGCAGGACATCCTCAACGAGTACGAGGCCAACAAGGTCAAATATCCGGGCGCTATCCTCATCCACAGCGGCGACTGGGCCTCGTACAAGGACGGCAGCTACTGGGTCACGGTCGTCGACACCGGCTACAGCAATCCGGAGCAGGCCCTCGACCAGTGCCGCTCGTGGGGTCTCGACCGCAACCACTGCATTGCCAAGCGACTCGTCAAAGACGGCAGCCCCAAGGACAACAGCGCCTACCTCGACCAATAGGGCGAACAGTCGGGCCGGCCCTGGCGCCGGCGAAACGCTCGAGCACCCCGCGCCCCTGCCAGGCCCAGTCCTTCCATCCGCTCACGGCCCCGTCTGAGTCAGCTAGCCCATATTTGAACATGTGCTGTCTGACTCGAACTGGGCCGCGACTATCCAAGAGAACAGAACGCCCCAGCCTCGCACTATGCGAAGCCGGGGCGTTCTAGCCTCGTTCAAGGCCCCTGTGGCGGCGAATAGCCGACATCAGGGTAAAGGCCTCAGGCCAACATCAGAGTCGGGTCCTCAAGACCCCGTCCGACGTCGGCGAGGAACTTCGAGATGATCTCGCCGTCGACGACACGATGGTCGGCGCTGACCGACAGCGTGGTGATCTCGCGCGGAACGATCTCGTCGCCCACCACCCACGGCTTCTTCCGGACCTGCCCGAACGCGAGGATCGCGGCCTCACCCGGATTGATGATCGGCGTACCGGCATCGACTCCGAAGACACCGACATTCGTGATCGTGATCGTGCCCTCGGCCTGATCGGCCGGCGGCGTCTTGCCCGACCGCGCCAGAGCGGTGAGATCCTGAATGCCCTGCGCCAGTTCGCCCAGACCCATGGCCTGCGCGTTCTTGATGTTCGGCACGATCAGTCCGCGCGGAGTGGCGGCCGCGATGCCGAGGTTGACGTACTTCTTCACGACGATCTCGTCACCGTCGAGGCACGAGTTGATCCGCGGATTGCGTCCCACGGCCCACGCCACCGCCTTGGCGACGATGAGCAGCGGTGAGACCTTGACGTCCTCGCCCAGGAACTTCGTCGACTTCAGTCGGCGGACCATCGCCATCGTCTCGGTGACGTCGACGTCGAGGAACTCGGTGACGTGCGGCATCGTGAATGCCGAATCGACCATGGCCTTGGCCATCATCTTCGTCACGCCCTTGAACGGGATACGCTCTTCGAGCGCTCCCTGATCACTCGCCGAGGCGGCCGCGGGTGCCGGCGCACCCGCCGTGGGAGCGGCGGTCTGGTTGGCGGCGGCGTGCACATCGTCGCGCGTGACGTCCCCACGGGGACCGGTCGGGGTCACCTGGGAGAGGTCGACGCCCAGGTCCTTCGCGAGCTTCCGCACGGGCGGCTTCGCCAGCGGCTTGCTCGGTGAAGCGGGAGCCGAAGCGGACTGCGACTGCTCTGCCGGAGCAGGTGCCGAAGCCGACTGTGCTTGAGCCGCCGGAGCTGTTGCGGGTGCAGGCGCGGCCGCCTCCGCAGCTGGGGCAGCCGACGCTGCGGGCGCGGCAGGAGCGACGCCAGCGGCGGGAGCGGGCACGGGAGCGCCCTTGCGCGGACGCCGCTTCGACGACGTCTCCTTCGCTCCATAACCGACGAGAGTGGCTCCGCCGTCGGCATCGCCTGAGGCGTCGACCGACTGCTCAGCCGAAGCGGAAGCCTGCGCATCAGCGGAGGCGGGGGCCGCCTCGGCGCCGGAATCGTCTCCGCCGAACCGAATGATCGGGGTGCCGACCTCGACGGTCTGCCCCTCGTCGACCAAGAGGGCACCGACGGTGCCGGCCTGCGGACTGGGCAGCTCGACGAGCGACTTCGCGGTCTCGATCTCGACGAGGATCTGGTTGACGGTGACAGTGTCGCCGGGGGCGACCTTCCACGCGACGATGTCGGCCTCGGTCAGGCCCTCACCGACGTCGGGAAGAGGAAATTCGAATGACATTCTTGACTCCCCTCGAAATCAGTAGGACAGGGCCCGATCGACACCATCGAAGATGCGATCGAGGTCGGGCAGGTAGTGCTCTTCCGTTCGCGAACCGGGGTACGGGGTGTGGTACCCGCCGACCCGGATGACCGGGGCTTCGAGGTTGAAGAAGCAGCGTTCGGTGATACGCGCGGCGATCTCCGAACCGAGCCCAAGGAAGGTCGGAGCCTCATGAGCGACGACCAGTCGACCGGTCTTCGTCACGGACTTCTCGATCGCGGTGAAGTCGATCGGGTTGAGGCTGCGCAGGTCGATGAGTTCGACGCTCTTGCCTTCCTCGGCGGCCGCTGTGACCACGTCCTGCGCAGTCGGAACCAGTGGGCCGTAGGCGACGAGGGTGACGTCGGTGCCTTCGGACACCACGCGGGCATCATGCATGCCCAGCTCACCTCGGGCAGACGTGTCGACGTCCCCGCGCATCCAGTAGCGACGCTTGGGCTCGAAGAACATCACCGGGTCCTCGCTCTTGATCGCGTCCTGGATCATCCAGTACGCGTCATGAGCGTTCGACGGGGAGATGAGCCGCAGTCCCGCATGGTGGGCGAACACGGTCTCGGGGCTCTCCGAATGGTGCTCGGGCGAGCCGATGCCGCCACCGTAGGGCACGCGGATGACCAACGGGATGTTCTCTTTGCCCAGCGTTCGGTTGTACAGCTTCGCCACCTGGGTGACGATCTGGTCGTAGGCAGGGAAGATGAACGCGTCGAACTGGATCTCGATGACGGGACGGTAGCCGCGGATGGCCATGCCGATCGAGGTGCCGACGATGCCGGACTCGGCCAGCGGGGCATCGATGACGCGCTGCGGGCCGAAATCCTTCTGCAGGCCCTCGGTGACGCGGAAGACGCCGCCGAGTTTGCCGATGTCCTCACCGATGAGGACGACCTTCGGGTCGTCCTCCATGGCCTTGCGCATTCCGGCGGTGATCGCCTTCGAGAGGGGAAGTTTCTCCATCAGGCCTCACCCGCATCGGCGAACGAGGCCTGGTATGCCAGGAATTCGGCACGTTCCTCGTCGACGAGGGAGTGGGGTTCCGCAGTGACATGGGCGAACATCTCGACGCCGTCGGGGTTCTCCATGGTCATGCAGTTGTGGCGGATGCGGGCGGCGAGGGTGTCGGCCTCGGCGTCCACCTCGGCGAAGAATTCGTCGCTGGTCTCGGTGTGCTTGTCCAAGTAGGCCTTGAGGCGGGTGATCGGGTCGCGGTCCTCCCAGATCTCCTCTTCGGCCTTGTCGCGGTACTTCGTCGGATCATCCGCCGTGGTGTGAGCGCCGCGACGATAGGTGAAGGCTTCGATGAGCATCGGGCCGTGGCCGGCGCGCACGGAGTCGAGGCTGGCGCGGGCAACGGAGTACATCGCGATGATGTCGTTGCCGTCGACGCGGATGCCGGGGACTCCGAATCCTTCGCCGCGGGTCGACAGCGGGGCTGCGGACTGGACGTGAGTGGGTTCGGAGATGGCCCACTGGTTGTTCTGGCAGAAGAACAGAACCGGGGCGTGGAAGGCTCCGGCGAAGGTCAGCGCCTCGGAGACGTCGCCCTGCGAGGTCGCACCGTCGCCGAAGCAGGCGATGGAGACAGTGTCGCGTTCGATGTCGCCGGTGCCGACGTCACCGTCCATGGAGATGCCCATGGCGTAGCCGGTGGCGTGCAGGGCCTGCGAGCCGATGACGATGGTGTAGGTGTGGAAGCGGTGCTCCTGCGGATCCCAGCCGCCGTGGTTCTGACCGCGGAAGATGCTGAGCAGGGTTTCGGGTTCGACACCGCGGGTGTAGGCGAGGCCGTGTTCGCGGTAGGTGGGGAAGACGAAGTCTTGGGGGCGCGCGGCCCGTCCCATGCCGATCTGGGCTGCTTCCTGTCCGAACAGAGGCGCCCACAGGCCCAACTGTCCCTGACGCTGCAGGGCAGCTCCTTCGGCGTCGATGCGGCGGACCAGGACCATATCCCGGTAGAAGCCGCGCAGATCCTCATCGGTGAGTTCTGCGGCGAAGGCATCGTACTCACCGGATTCGACGCGGTTTCCGTCTTCGGTGAGCATCTGGATCATTCTGGGCTCCGAGGACTGACTGTGGGCAGCGCCGGTTCCCACTGAAATGTTGGAGGTCATTTCAGTTCTCCTTTGTTCGAGGTCCATCTTCACCGGAGGTGACCAGTGGTGGACCGTGTCCGTCGGGCAGGCCCTCGGATGTGAGAACTCGCCCTCGAGTGATCTGATTCACAGGTGATATCACAATACCGAATCCACTCACTGCTTGCCACTCTCCCCATGCGGTTCGAGTATCAAAAGTGCAGGTCAGGAACAGACTATGGCCCCAGCTCGACACATGTGGCCGAGTTCCAAAGCGTTCCGTGGACAATTGTCGATCACGGCAGACATGCTCCATCGTCCGACCAATGCACATCCGAGCACCGAGGCGGCGCTTCTGCGGGAGATCGTGCGCGGGTTTCGCACGATCCCATCGCGCGCCGAGGCGGCCCATCTTCGGGAGATCGAGGCAGGTTCCATGAGGTCCGTTGGTGCGCCGAGGAGGCGCATCGTTTCGATACCGAGTGCCGTTCCGCGCGACCGAGTTCAGTGGCGTCTGCGCTTGCCCTGGTAGTCGCGCGTCTTCCCGAGATCACCGGTGAAGAAGCCTGCGTTCTTAGAGGTGAAGCGGTCGACTGCGGAATTCCCGCCCTTCAGCAGCAGACCGATCGAGGCCGCGTAGGCGACGGAGGAGTGCGCCGCCCCGGCCGAGGCGAACATCTCATCGAGTTCGGCATCGGTCTTGTCCGCCAGTTCGGGGACCTTGCGCAATTCGTCGGGGTCATAGTCGACGGTGATCGTCGACCAGTTCTTCGTCGCCGGGTTCTCATTGCCGTCGAGATCGGGGACGAGGTCCTGTTCGTGCTCGATCGAAAGCACGTCGATTCCCGAATCGATGGCGAAATCGGAGACCGGAGCACCGACCGTCATCAGGGCAGTGACGTTGACATCGTCGAGGAACGCCGGGTCCGCGGCCAGAGAGCCTGCGGTGATTCCTCCCTGCGAATATCCGACGAGCATGACCTCGGCGCCGCGGCCGATCCCGGCATCGGCGATCGCCTGGCGCACCATTTCGCGCATCACGGTGTCGTTGCCGGCCATGCCCTGCACGTTCGTCGTCAGGTCCGTCGTATTGTCACCCGACTTCGGAGACCAGTCGGTGGTGGCCGGGACGTAGACGATATAGCGGCTCGTCCCATCGGGTCCGACGACCTCTTCGATGCGGACCTGCCCGGAATCGGCTCCGCGGTGGCAGTTCGCTTCGCGGATGAAGAGGTCTTCGACATCACGCGGCGGCTCTTTGTGCGGCGGAGTCAGGCCTTTCGCCCTCCATACCTCGACATCGGAGGGCAGCAGCAGTCCGAACGCGTTCGCACCGGCCAGGACCCAGATCGTCATCGACGTCGAGTCGTGCGGCCAGAACGCGTGATCGCCGTCGGAGTCGAGGATGAATGGAGGCAGCCCGAAGAATCCGACGACGAAGCCCGGCAGCACATGCTCGATGACGGCCCCGGTGACGTCGGACTGTTCGAACGCGAACGTGATCAGCGCTTCCTTCGCTTTCGCCTTCGTCTTGCCCAGGTCGATGCCGAACTGCTTGGTGATGACATCGTCGAGTCCGGTGACGTCGAGGATCTTCGTGACCACGACGACCTGAGCGCCGACGACGAGCGCAACGGGAATGATGACGGGCAGGCTGAGTGCGATGATGCGGCCGGTCGCGTAGCCGAGAGCGTCGAGCAGTCCGCCGAAGACTTCGCTGATGCCCTTCTCCGCCTGCCGGTATGCGAAGGCAGCGGCTCGAACGGCGAGCAGTGTCGCCTCGAGTTCGAGCACCGAGGCGGTCAGCTGGGCGTGGAACCGGATCCGGCAGGCATCGAGGTTGAGCGCCGTCACCGGGGCGGGGACCTGGGTGAGCAGGGTCGCGAGGTCGAAGTCTCCGACAGCGGCGTCGACGGACAGATCACCGATGTCGGCGATGACGGTCTGCAGTGCGTCTCCGCTGCCGTCGGCGCGTTCGTCGACGGTGATCCGACCGCCTCCGCGGGTCGTCGAGTCGATCATCGCGGGTCTCCTCTCATTCCCCGGTCGCTGCCGCCCTCATGCCCCGTCCCCTGCCGGTCCCTGGCACCACGAGCCCACGGGGCCACGAACTCCCGGCCCTCAGCCGCTGTCGCCGTCAGTGCTGTCGCCGTCAACTCGGAGTTCCTGCCGTCAGCGTCCGCGTGAGCACGGCGCTCAGCAGCTTTCGCACCGCTGATTCGCCGGCGTCGACTTCATCGTCGACGGTGACGGAATCGCCGGCGCGCTCGATGACCGGCCGGTACCATGTCCCGCCCTCTCGGCGGAGGAATTCCAGTCCTGTCGCACCCCGTCCGGACGCCCAGCTGAGCGTGAGCACACAGTCCTGGTCGACGAGCTCGGTGAGATCCTCGACGACGTGCCCGATCCGTCCCGGTTCGATCCGGCGCAGCAGCTGGTGCCGCGCGAAGTCTTCGAGTCCCTCCCCCTGCAGCGCGAGGATCGCATGCGCGATGCCCGGCCCCAGGCACAGTGCCAGGTGGACGGTTTCGACTCCCGATGACACGACGACGCTGATGCGCGTGCGCGCCCGGTTGAGTTCGGAGGCGAAGCCGCGCAGCCATGCGGTGAGCACATCGAGGTCCCGTTTCGCGCCCCCGCTGCCCTCGCCCATTCCCGAGGTTGCGGCCGCAGTCCGCGAACCTGCGCCGGAGATCTCCTCCTCCGCCGAGGCGGCTCGGGAGTCCCGGTCGACCCGGTGAGGGAGCAGATCGGGCGGCCAGAGACGACGCAGCCGTTCGGGCAGCTTGCTGATCCGGTCGAGGTCGACGACGATCCAACTGTCGATGCCGGCGCCCTCACGTTCGGCGGGGTGAGTGTTCACAGCTGGATCCGCCCGCCCACCGACACGACCTGCAGGTGGAGGTCATACGCCTCGGCGAGCTTCTCCGCCCTCTCACCCAGCTTGTCGATCGATTCTGCGCACGAGGCCACGCGGTCATCGAGCAGCGCGCCCGCCGGGGAATCCCACCCGTCGATCTGTCGGCAGCTCTGCGCCAGGGAGTGCAGCACCTCCGCTCGCCGTCTCCACTGCTCGCGATTGCGCTCCAATTCGTCAGTGATCATGCCTCTGCCCTCCCGCCTGCCTGTTCGGCATCCGTGCCCGATTCACTCGACCGTAGGAGGCAGCGCTTCGAGCGCGGAAGCCTCGATTTCAGGGCTGGGGAAGAGACTTGAGCATCCACAGGGCACAGATGTCGAAGTCACCACCGAATCCACAAGGGGCGATGCTCGAGTCCCGTCCTCCGCCGGCGCCTGGCGATCGGTCGGCGCGGACGGGTGCCGCTCCGATTCGCCGCTCATGAGAAAATGAGGACATGCCGACTGTTTCCCTTGCCGAAATCTCGCCCGCCATCGCTCTCGGACCGCTAGATGGTCGCTACCGCAAAGACACCGCTGACCTCGTCGATCATCTCTCCGAGGCGGCGCTCAACCGCAACCGCATCATCGTTGAGATCGAATGGTTCATCCACCTCGCACAGAACTCGGTGATCGAGGGCGTTCGCACCCTCACCCCCGATGAGGTCGACGGACTGCGTGCCTTCGCCGACGACTTCGACGCCGACACCATCGCCACGCTGGCCGCTCATGAAGCCGTCACCGTCCATGACGTCAAGGCCGTCGAATACACAATCAAAGAAGCCCTAGTGACGATCGGCGCCGAGGACCTCGGCGAGCTCGTCCACTTCTGCTGCACGTCCGAAGACATCAACAACCTGTCCTGGGCGTTGGGCATCAAGGGTGCCACCGAACAGGTGTGGCTGCCGCGAGCGAAGGCCCTCATCGACGCTCTCGCCGAGTCCGCCGCGGAACTGGCCGAAGTTCCGATGCTCGCCCACACTCACGGCCAGCCGGCCACTCCGACGACGATGGGCAAGGAGCTCGCGGTCTTCATCCACCGCCTGCGCCGTCAGTACGAACGCATCGCCGCCACCGAGTTCCTCGGCAAGATCAACGGCGCCACGGGCACCTATTCGGCCCATCTGGCCGCTGTGCCGGGAGCGGATTGGCCGCAGATCGCCCGCACCTTCGTCGAAGACCGTCTCGGGCTGACCTTCAACTCTCTGACCACGCAGATCGAATCCCACGACTGGGACTCCGAGCTGTTCGCCGATATCGCTCGGTTCAACCGGATCGCACACAACTTGGCCACCGATATGTGGACCTATATCTCGATGAACTACTTCAAGCAGATCCCCGTCGCCGGTGCGACCGGTTCGTCGACGATGCCGCACAAGGTCAACCCGATCCGCTTCGAGAACGCCGAAGCGAACCTCGAGCTCTCCTGCGCCCTGCTCGATTCCCTCGGCTCGACGCTGATCACCTCGCGGATGCAGCGCGACCTCACCGACTCGACCTCGCAGCGCAACATCGGTGTCGCCTACGGCCACTCGGTGCTCGCGCTCAACAACCTGGTCAAGGGCCTCGGTGCGCTTGCCATCAACGAGGAGGCTCTGGCCGCCGACCTCGACGGAAACTGGGAGGTCCTCGGTGAAGCCGTCCAATCGGTCATGCGTGCCGCCGGACTGCAGGGCGTGCCGGGAATGGACAACCCGTACGAAACGCTCAAAGAACTCACTCGCGGCAAGCGCATCAACCAAACCGATCTGCAGACGTTCGTCGACGGTCTCGGGCTGCCCGAGGAGCGCGCCGAACTGCTCAAGGCACTGACACCTGCCACCTACACCGGTGTCGCGGCTCAGCTCGCCGAGTCCGAGGTCTCGGACTGGAAGGCCTTCAGCGAAGGCTGATCTCAGGCTCTGACAACGCGTCGAGGCTGGTCTCCGAATTCGGAGACCGGCCTCGACGCGCATTTCGCCGGTCAGCCGACGCCGCCCTGCCGCAGGCTTCGCGGGTCGCGGCCACATGGCTCGCGGTTCGCAGCCGCCGCTCTCGCGAGTCAGCCTCGAGAGTCAGACGGAGGGGATGTCGAAGGTCGTCGTGAACTCCGGGACCTTCTCGTCGGTTCCCAGCACCTTGCCGGGTCCGCGTTCATAGCGGATCGTGTAAGCATCCTGCTTCTCGTTCGGAACATACGCGAGCCAGCCCTGGTGGGTTCCGCCATCGCGACGTCGGACGTCTTCGAAGGGCTCGTAGCCAGCAGCTCGCATTTCGGCTTCGAGGCCGTCGGTCTGGTCGTATCGGTAGTCCGCCCCGCCGTCTTCGGAGATCTTGAATGCTCCGGACTGGATGAGTCCGCTGTACTTCTGCCCTGGGGTGATCTTGACTTCGAGGAGGACGACTTCGCCGCCGAGTTCGATCGCCGAAGCCCTCTTGGACGACTCGAAGTTCCGCACAGCGGAGAGCACCTCGATCTTGTCCTGCATCTCCGGATCCTCGAAGCTTTCGCCGATGCTGACCTGTCCCTGGCTGCCGGACGACGCTCCCGAGTCCGAACCGGTGGACCCGTCAGCCGACGAGGTCGATGACGAGGAGTTCGAAGTCGACTGATCGGAGCTCGTGTCCTGACCGCCGGTCTGGTCCTGTCCGGCCTGGTCCTGGCCGTTCTGGTCGGCGCTCGATTCCTGGCCGTTCTGGTCGCCCTGACCTTGAACGTTCTGATCCTGGTTGCCCTGATCCTGAGCGTCGGCGTTCGACTGTTCTTCGGTCTGGCCCTGTTCGGGCTGGACGGCCTGGCTGATGAGCGAGCAGCCCGAGAAGGCGAGTGTGCAGCTGAGCAGGGCCGCGGCGGTGAAGGTGGCACGCTTCATGCGTTTCATGATGACTCCTTGATCGGTCTCTCACACCCGGGAGCAGGTCGCCCGAATGCGTGTTCTGAAACCAACCTATGAGTTCACCGAGCGCGAGATGTGCGCAGAGTGTGGCAGAACGGCAACGCCTGTCACCGATCCGCCGCAGCCCCCGGCCACGTTCTCAAGCGGGCACGAGATGCTTGTCCGCGTCCACCTCGGCGAGGGTCTTCTTCCCCATGCTGCGGGCGAGGAACAAAGTGGGAACGCCGGCGACGACGATGATGACGGTCGCGTAGATCGCCGGAGCCAGCGTGATGCCGGTCGACGACATCAGCGCCGTGGCGATGAGCGGCGAGAGACCGCCGAAGAGGACGGTGGCGACGTTGTAGCCGATCGCCATGCCGGAGAACCGGCTCGTGCCGGTGAACTGCTCAGGCACCATGGCGGCGGCCACCGCGCTCCACCCGGCCGCGGGAATTGCGAGGAACGCAACGCCGAAGACCGCTCCACTTGAGGAGCTGCCGCCCAGCAGAGCATATGCGGGGATGATCGTGAACACGAAGACAGCCATGAGTACGGCCAGGGCGGGTTTGCGCCCGAATCTGTCCGAGGCGAGGCCGAAGAACGGGGTGACGACGATGGCGACGACTGCCGCGACTGTGCCCAGGGCCAGGGAACCGGAGTTCGGGACCTTCGCCACCTCTTCGATGTATGTGGGCACATAGGTGATGTTGAGGAAGTAGCTGACCGAGCCGATCGAGGAGATGAGGAAGGCCACGAGGATCGCTCGTGGCTGTTCGAGGATCGCAGTGATGAGCGGGGAGCGTTCGAGAGCAGTGTCCTTCGTGCCCTTCTTCTCCTTTTCCGCCTGCTGCAGCCGTTTGAAGGTCTCGGTCTCCTCCATCATCGACCGCAGCGGAACCATGAGGATGGCGAGCACAGCACCGAGGACGAAGAGCAGCCGCCAACCCCAGGAATCCATTGCCTCGGGACTGAGCGTATTCGCCAGCAGCGCACCGGATCCCACCGCCAAGAGGGCGCCGACTTCGCTGTTGGCCGCAGCCCAGCTGGCGGCCAGTCCGCGCTTTCCCGGTCCCGCCGATTCCATGAGGAAGACCATGATTCCCGTGTATTCCGCACCGACGGAGAATCCGGACAGGCAGCGCAGGGCGACCATGAGGACGCCTGCCCAGATGCCGATCGTGTCGTAGTTCGGGATCACCGCGATCCCGAGCATGGAGATCGCCATGAGGACCGCGGAGATGATGAGCGTGGAACGTCGTCCGATCCGATCACCGAGGTGGCCGAAGACCATCGCGCCCAAGGGCCGGAAGAGGAATCCGGCCGCACCGACCCCGAGGGTCAGCAGCAGAGAATCCGTCTGATCGCCGAAGAACTCCTTCGTGAGGGTCGTGGCGACATAGAAGAAGATCGAGAAGTCGTACCATTCGACGACGGTGCCGAATGCGGCGACGAACATCGACCTGCGCCGGCCTCTCTCCCGCTCGCGGCTGGTCGTCTGGGTGGGTGATGCGGGATGGTTCCGATCCGACGCGGTCATTCCCTGAGCGTACCAGCACGCTCGGACATGGGAACCCGCGAAGGACTTCGGTGGAATACGGCCGATGATTGCGGCGGGGACGGGCCGGGGATTGCAGTGGGCAGGCCGGGGATTGCAGTGGGCGGGTGCCGAATACGTCGGCAAGGATGGTGCCGAATCCGCCGGCAGAGGACGGCGCCAGAATTATATTACTGACTAGTAGCATACTGACGCCGTGGTGATTACCCTGAAGGATATGGACTCACTTCTCAAGCAGGACGTACGCATCCCGGTGCCGAGCCGGTACGGATCCAGCGAACTCGAGGGACATCTCTTCCTCCCCACGGCCGACCCCCGTGCGGTGCTGACGATCCACCCGGCGACCGCGACTCCGGAACGCTTCTACTTCTCCTTCGCCGAGGCGGCCGCCGCAAGAGGGTTCGCCGTGATCACCTACGGCTTCCGCGGCGTCGGCGATCGGACGGAGGCTCGCGCCCATCGGCACATCCGCATGCGCGACTGGATCTCCGAAGATGTGGCGGCAGCGGGTGCCTGGGCAGAGGAGAGATTTCCTGATCTGCCGCATACGGCGTTGGGCCACAGCGTCGGCGGGCACGCTCTGCTCCTGGGGTACGGCGGTCAGCGTCTGTCCGGAATCGCCACGGTCGCCACAGCGATGGTGGCGGCGCGCCAAATCGCACCCCGCAGCGAGCGGTTTCGGGTGGAATTCGGCCTCGGGGTCTTCGGCAGAGCGATCACTCGGGTGTTCGGGTACATGCCCGGCAGCCGAGTGGGGCTTGGTGAGGACATTCCCGCTGCCGCTCTCTATGAGTGGACGAAATGGCTGCGCCGCCCCCACTTCTTCTTCGATGACCCGAGCTTCGACGCCGAGGCGCGCGCCTCCCGGCTGCGCACACCTGTGCTCGCCATCGGCACCTCAGACGATCCTTGGGCGACACAGGCGTTCATCGATGCGATCACCGACCGGCTGCGACTGGCCCCGGTGACTCGTCGCACCTTCGCTCCGGAGGAGCTCGGAGTGAACAGCATCGGACATCACGGCCTGATGCGCCGGTCCACCGCCGAGGCGGCCTGGCCGGAGATCCTCGACTGGCTCGACGCGCGAGCAGCCGAAGACTAGGTCACTGCCGGAGATCTTCCGTCCGCACAGAAATGTCCGTTTGCGACCACTTTTCGACTGACCGCCCCTCAGCCGCGGGCGACGCCGAACAGCGAGTCGGTGAAGCGGTTGCCGAACATAGCCTCCGGATCCAGTCGAGTCCGCAGGTCGCAGAAGTCCGCGAATCGCGGATAGAGCTCGTGCAGGTCAGCGGCGGTGCGAGTGTGGATCTTGCCCCAGTGCGGTCGGCCGCCGTGGCGGCACAGGATCTCCTCGACGACGCGGAAGTACTCGGCGAAGTCTTCTTTGATGAAGCGGTGGACGGCGATGTACATCGTCTCCCGCCCCGATGCCGTCGACAGCGGCACATCATCGGCGGCGGCGCACCGAACCTCGAGGGGGAATGAGATCGCCCACCCCTTGGCCTCGATGACGTCTCTGATCTCCCGAATCGCCTCGGACCCGGAGTCGAAGGGCAGCGCGTATTCCATCTCGTTGAACCGCACCCGCCGTGGGGT
Source organism: Brevibacterium sp. MGP-B1 (assembly GCF_057766545.1). Lineage (NCBI taxonomy): Bacteria > Bacillati > Actinomycetota > Actinomycetes > Micrococcales > Brevibacteriaceae > Brevibacterium > Brevibacterium sp. MGP-B1. Next base: position 3,218,739 of record NZ_CM173407.1, read on the forward strand.
GACGAACACATCGTGACCCGGCGCCCGGTACGTCCGGTCTGCCACGACGGACTGAGCGATCCGATTGATCGAGGGCACCACGGCCGGGACCTTGGCACCGAGCTCGACGGCCAGTCGCAGCGCCCCGTTCTCCACCACCTCTTTGTCGAGGAGGTTGAGCCAGCGGTTGCGCACCCCCGCCTCGGCGAGGTGACCCGGCCCGGCCTGCCCAGGCTCGACCCGGGTGTTCGTCTTCGTCAGCACCGAATCGGTGTGCGGGAACCAGTAGAACTCGAAATGGTCTGCCCCGCGCATCCGCTCGGTCAGCCCGTCGAGGAGTTCGTCGAATCCGGCGACCTTCTCCTCGGCGATGAGGTCGAAGGCCGGCACGCACTGGAGTTCGACCTCGGTGATGACTCCGAGGACGCCGAGGCTGACCCGTGCGAGGTCGAAGACCTCCGGTTCCGCCTCGGCCGACACCTCCCGGACTTCGCCGTCGGGGCCCATGAGGCTCAGTCCGGTGACGGTCCCGGCGAACCCGGTGAACCCGATCCCGGTGCCGTGTGTGCTCGTCGAGATCGCACCGGCAAGGGCCTGCGGATTGACGTCACCCTGGTTCTCCAGGGCCAGGCCGAAGGGTGCGAGGAGTGCGGGAATGTCCCGCAGCCGGGTGCCGGCGTGGAAGCTGACCCGGCCGGCCGCCTCGTCGACGGCGACGATCCCCGACAGCCCGTCGAGGCTGACCATGACGTCATCGCCGGCGGCCACGGGGGTGAAGGAATGCCCGGCCCCGACGACCCGCAGACGGTCCCCGGCCGCCGCTGCGGCCGTGACGATTCCCGCTAGCTCCTCCGCCGAGGCGGGACCTGAGAAGGTGTGCGGATGTGCGTGGACGTGCCCGGCCCAGTTCCGGAACGCGTGCCGGCCATTCACTGCAGATCTGCCCGATGCACGGCCCGCAATCGTCGCCGCGACACGTTTCGCACCGTGACCGATCCGTTCGCCGCGCCCTGACTGCACTTCTCTCACAGCACCAGTCCCTCTCCTCTGTAAGTCGACCAGGTGGCGATGATCGTCGATCCCGAGACGACGAGGAATTCGTTGAAATGTTCGGCCAGCTCGCCTGCTTTCGCATGCCTGAACCACACGAGATCCCCGATGCGCAGCACTTCCGTGCCGGGCCCGGTGAGTGGGGTCTGCACCTCGCCGGGACCCTCGAGACCGGAGTACTCGAGGCTCGGCGGCCAGGCGATGGTCGGCAGCCGGTCGGAACCAGGAACTCCCGAGGCGATGAATCCGCCTTTGAAGACCGTCACCCAGCCGGGCGCAGGGCGGCGCACGACGGGTGTGACGAAGTATGCGGCCGGCCGATGCCGGAAGTGCGTATAGCCGTCGAAGAGGCCTGGGGAGAAGAGACCGGATCCGGCGGCGAGTTCGGTCAGAGTGCCTTCGACGGAGCTGGATTCGAACGAGCCGGTTCCGCCGCCGTTGACGAATTCGAGGTCGGCGACCTCGCGGACTGCTGCGATGACGGCTGCTCGTCGTTCGGCGAGTTCGGCGATCGAGGCCTTCTGCATGGCGCGCACGATCGTCTGCCGCACCGAGCGTCCGGCATCGGCGGTGCCGGCGATCTGCCCCTCGTAGAACATCATCCCGACGAGGTCGAAACCGGGCCGCGCCGCGGCCTGCCGGGCAAGCGCAATGGCCGCTCGCCCGTCACGGATCGGCGAGCGCCTGGCCCCGATATGGACGCGGTCGCCCAACCAGGATTCGGCAGGTCGATAGGAGGAGTCGACATCGATGCACACCCGCACCGAGGCGGCTCCCGCCTCGGCGAGGTCCTTCCCCTCCCCTGGCGGACCGGTCCCGTCCGAGGAGGACTTCCGCCCCGCCTCGGCGAGGTTCTCTCGGACGTCGTCGATGATGTCGAGGTGGTCCACGGAATCGATCATCAGGGTGATGTTCGTGCACGCTCCCGCCTCGGCGAACATCCGACTCAGGGAAGCTCGGTCGAGGCTGGGATAGCCGATCACGATATCGCGGACGCCGCGGGCGTGGAGGAACAGCGCCTCGGGGACGGAAAAGGCGAGCACCCCGGAAAATGCGGGATGGGCGAGCGCCCGGTCGATGGCGGCAGGCACGCGCAGCGACTTCGTGGCCAGTCGGATCGGCAGTCCGCGAGCCCGCTCGGCAAGGGCATCGAGGTTCGCGTCGAAGGCGTCGAGATCGAGGACGGCGGTGGGTGCGCCGGTCCCCTTCAGCGCCCTCCGCAGATCACTCGAAACCATATTCGGTAGTCTAGCCTGCGATGACCTACGTCACAGAAAGAGGAAGCCGATGAGTACAGAGACCACCGCACGCACCTCCGAAGCAGACGCTGCCGGGACCCCATCCGCGCATGTCACCGCGGCGCTGCGGGACTTCCTCGACACCGATCCGTACGCGGACGCCTCCGGCTCGGGCGAGGTGATGCGCGGAGTCGAACCGTTCACCGGCCAGGCGGTCGACCGGTTCGCCCGGAACACTCCCGACGACATCGAGGCCGCCTACGCCACCGCACGCATCGCAGGCCCCGCATGGGCCGCTCAGTCGGTCGAGCACCGAGCGAAGGTGCTCACCCGACTGCATTCCGCGCTGGTCCGGAATGAGGATCTGCTCCTCGACATCATCCAGTACGAGACCGGCAAGGCCCGCATCCACGCCTATGACGAAATCCTCGATACCTTCAATGTGCTCCGCCACTACGGGGTGATGGCCGCCCGCTATCTGCGCCCCGAACGTCGGCGCGGAGCCATCCCCGTGCTCACCCGCACCGAGGTCATGCGCACCCCACTGGGCGTGATCGGTTTCATCACACCGTGGAACTACCCGCTGACCCTGGGCGCGACCGACCTGTTCGCGGCCCTGACCGCCGGCAACGCCGTCGTCCACAAACCCGATTCGACGACGACGCTGACCTCGGTGTTCATGCGCAGGCTGGCGATCGCCGCCGGCCTGCCCGCCGAGGTCTGGCAGCTCGTGCCCGGGCCCTCCGCCGAGGTCGGACCCGCGCTTATGGCCGGCGCCGACGGAATCTCGTTCACCGGGTCGACGGCCGCTGGGCGGTCGATCGCCGCCGAGGCGGGGCAGCGTCTGCTCCCCGCCGCGCTCGAGCTCGGAGGCAAGAACCCCCTGATCGTGGCCGCCGATGCGGACCTGGAGAAAGCCGTCGAGGGTGCCGTACGCGGTTCGTTCTCGTCGGCCGGGCAGCTGTGCATCTCCATCGAGCGCATCTACGTCCACGAGGACCTCTATGAGACCTTCTGCGCCCATTTCGCCGAGGCGGCCCGTGCCTACCGTCTCAGCTCCGCGTTCGAGTACGGCCCGGACATGGGCACCTTGGCGGGACCGAAGCAGCTCGAGACGATCACCAACCATGTCGAGCAGGCGCGCAGCGCCGGTGCCACGGTTCTCGCCGGCGGACACCCGGTGCCCGATCTCGGCCCTTACTTCTACGCCCCGACCGTGCTCACGGATGTTCCCGCGGCGGCGGAGCTGCATCGCGAGGAGACCTTCGGACCCGTCGTCTCCGTCTATTCGGTGCCGTCCGATGCCGCGGCGATCGCTGCGGCCAATGACAGCGACTACGGACTCTCGGCATCGGTGTACTCGCGCTCCCACGGGCGGGAGATCGCGCGGCAGGTCGAGGCCGGAATGGTCAACGTCAACGAGGTATACCCGGCCAGCTGGGGATCCATCGACGCTCCGGCCGGCGGAGTCAAGGCCTCGGGCATGGGCCACCGGCACGGACCCGAGGGCCTCTTTCAGTTCATGCACTCGCACACGATCGCCGAACAGCGCCTCCATCCGATCGCTCCGGCCGGGCCACTCGATCAGGCGAAGTTCGCGAAGGCCATGACCGGGGCGCTGCAGGCCATGCGGTCCCTGCGCATGAAGTAGGGGGCACGTCTAAGTCGAGGCGCGGCAACTGCAGGGAACTGCGGTTGTCACTCCCCTCGGTTGGGCCGCCTGGGTGGCCCAGCCTCGGTGGAACTCAGTTGACGTTGTCGAAGAATTCGTGCGCCACCGGCACGGCCGCCTCCGCGCCGAATCCGCCGTCTTCGACGAGCACGGCCACGGCCAGGTCTCCTTGGAATCCGGCGAACCACGAATGGGTGCGCGGCGGGGTCTCGTCGCCGTATTCGGCCGTTCCGGTCTTCCCGTGGACGGGATCGCCAGGAACGTCCTTGAGATCGGTGGCGGTGCCCTCGGTGACGACTGCTCGCATCATCTCCGAGATCTCCCTTGCCGCGTCCGCGTCGAGCGTCGGGGCATCGCTGTCGCTGTCGTCGCCGCTACCCTTACCTGCACCCTGGCCTCCGTCGCCGTTCGTCGCCTCGTCGAGCGCCTCACCGAGGACGAGCTGCGGATCCACGGTCTCCCTCGCCTTCACCGAGGCGGCCATCGTCGCCACGGCCAGCGGACTCGACTGCACCTTGCCCTGACCGATCATCTGGGCGGCGTGGGTGACCTCGTCATCGTCGGCCGGCACCGAGGCCATCTTCGCGCCGATGGCCGAGGCGTCGCCGAGCATGCCGAGCTGGGCGGCTGCGTCGGCCACCTCGTCGCCGGTGACCTTGTCGCCGGAGGAGACGAATGCGGTGTTGCAGGAGTGGGCGAAGTCGTCGGCGAAGCTGACGGTGCCGAGCACTTCGTCTTCGGCGTTCTTGAAGCTCTTGCCGCCGATGTTCGCGGTCTTCGGGCAGGCGATGTCATCATCGGGTCGAACCCCAGAATCGAGGAGTGCCAGACCGGAAGCGATCTTGAACACCGAGCCGGGAGCGTACTGGCCGCTCAGCGCTCGGTCCCAGGCCGCTCCTTCCGGGTCGTGGTTGGCCACGGCGAGCACGTGGCCGTCGCTGGGGCGGATCGCGACGACGGCGGCCGGCTTCTTCGCGGTCGCCGCCGCCTTGTCCGCGGCGGTCTGGATATCGACGTCGAGGGTGGTCTCGACGTCTTCGCCGTCTTTCGCTTCGAAGGCGTGCAGGCTCGTCAGCTTCGTCTTTCCGCCCTTGTCGTTCGTCGAATCGCCCTTGGCGAAGACTTCGACGCTGCCCGGTCCGCTGAGGCGGGAGTTGAAGGTCTTCTGCAGACCGGTGCGACCGACGATGTCGCCGGCGATGATCTCCCCCTTGGACTTCTCGATGTCGTCGGCGCTGGCGGGACCGGCCGAACCGAGGGTGGCCTGGGCGAACCCGCGGGACCGGGTCAGGGTCTGGGTATCCTCGGTGAACAGCACTCCCGGCAGATCGTGGATGGCGTCCTTGACCGACTTGTAGTCGTCTTCGCGCAGGGTCACGACGGGCACGAGCTGGTTGCCTTCGGCGTCATCGACGGACTTCTCGAGGTCATCGGCGTCGAGGTCGAGGGAGTCGACGCCGTCGTTGAGTCCGCTGACGAGTCGGCCGATGGTGTCGGGGTCGAGTCGGTTCGGGTGGACGCCGATGTCGACGACCTTCCCCTCCTCCATGAGCACTTCATCGTCGGCGCCGAGGATCTTCCCGCGTCCGCCGGGATTCGCGCGCAGTGCGAAGCTGCCGCCCTTGCCGAGCTTCGGGTGGATGGCCTTCTCCGAGAGGTCCGCCCACCAGAAGAGCCCGTTCTTCTCCAGGGGCAGCTGCGAACTGTATTCCCAGGCCTCTCCGTCGTTGTTCGCCCACGTCCAATCGAGTGTGGCCAGGGTTCGGCCGTCGGCCTCGATGATGTCGTCGACGGTGACCGACCGCAGGTCGACTCTCTTACCCAATGCCTTCGTGACGCGGTCGAACAGTCCTTGAGCGAGGTCCTTCTCATGCCAGATGTCCGAGCTCAGCTGTTCTTCGGCGAGGTCGTGGGCGGCTGCCTCGGCGGCGGAGGATTTCGTCATCGGCAGCCGGAAGAGCGCGAAGACTCCGGCTCCGGCGAGCAGCACGAGGACGAGGGCGATGGCCAGCCAGACCCGGGACTTCTTCGACATGGAACCATCCTCTACCGGGGTTCGCCCGATGTCCATCGCTCTGCGCCGAAACTACCGACACGTCGGCCCATGACCGATTGTTGGGTCGATCCACGGCGGTTTCGGCGTTCAGAACGCCGCGGATCGACCCAACAATGCTTGCGGCGTTGGTCACGGGCGCGGTGACAGAGCGATCAGCCCGCGGCGTCGGTCACGGTCGGCTGCTCGCGCACGTAATCCGCGGTCAGCCGGCGTCGGGGACGACTGTGTATTCGAGAACGGGACGACCGGCCGAACCGTATCGGGGGCGGCGTTCGAGCATGCCGGCGTCGGCCATGGATTCGAGGTAGCGACGAGCGGTGACTCGCGAGACCCCGAGGCCTTCGGCCAGCTCTGCGGCAGACTGGCCGGGATTCTCATTGAGCAGGCTCTTCACCTCGGCCTGGACCGCATCGGGCACGCCCTTCGCGGTCGCCGCCACGGTGTGCGTGCGCAGTGCCGAGATCGCTTTGTCGACCTCGGTCTGGGTGACCTCGCCGTCGTTCGAATCCCCGCCGAGGCGGTTGCGGAAGGACGAATACGCCTCGAGTTTGGATTTGAAGACGGGGAAGGTGAACGGCTTGATGATGTACTGGGCGACGCCGTAGGACAGAGCTTCCTGCACGATCTGCATATCCCGGGCAGCGGTGACCGCGATGATGTCGACGTCGACGCGTTGGCCGCGGATAGCGCGGCAGACCTGCAGCCCATGCCCGTCGGGCAGGTTCATATCGAGGAGGACGAGATGGACGCCGGAGGGATCGAGGCCGTAGATCTGTCCCGTGAGAGCAGCCATCGCCTGAGTGGCATTCTTCGCCACTCCGGCGACATGATAGCCGTCGATGCGGTCGATGTACTTCGCGTGAGCACGGGCGGCGACCACCTCATCCTCGACGACGAGCACACCGATGCTCGATTCAGGCGCAGTTGTGTCCGACATGCCGCCAGTCTATCTTCACCCGTTTGACAGCGTCCCGGATCGTGTTGCAGTCCCGTCACATCCGGTTCCGGTCCACCTGAGCGGTGCCGACATCACCGGCGATCACCCGCCCTATCCGACCTGCCCGTCGCCGGACGGTCCGGAACCCGACTGGCCTGCCCCGGTCTGACCTGCCCCGGTCTGACCCGCATTCCCCGGGTCGGGCAGCCAGACCGTGAGCACTGCGCCCTTGAATCGGTCGCAGTCCTCCCCGCGGCCCTGCACGTCGACGGCTCCCCCGAGGCGGCGGATCGCCTGCACGACCAGGGACAGCCCGACCCCGCGGGTGCCCGTCTGCTGGCGACCCTGTCCCTCGTCGGTCTCGACGCCGTCGTGCTTCGTCGACCAGCCGCGCTCGAAGATCGCGTCGAGGTATTCCTCGTCGATGCCCGGACCGTCATCGCTGACCTCGATCGTGAATCCGCCGGGACCGCCGGAGCCGGAGAGCTCGACGTGGACTCTTTTGTCCTCGGGCAGTACGTCCTGCCTGCTCAGGGCGTCGAAGGCATTGTCGACGAGGTTGCCGAGGATCGTTGCGAGGTCGCGATCATCCCCGCCGAGGTTGCCCGTGAGGTCCGCGGTGTCCACCGTCATCTCGATGCCCGCCTCGGCGGCTTGGGCGATCTTCGACAGCAGCAGGGCCGAGAGGACGGGATGGTCGAAGGTCATCGACCCGTCACCGTTGACCCGGTTGAGATCGTCGATGTCCTTGGCGGCGAAGTCGATGGCCTCGTCGACGTGCCCGGTCTCGAGCAGGGACACGACCATGTGCAGCCGGTTCGCGTATTCGTGGGTCTGCGCGCGCAGGGAATCGGAGAAGGAGCGCACGGAGACGAGTTCGCCGGAGAGTTCGGCCAGCTCAGTGTGATCGCGCATGGTCACGACCCACGTGTCGCTGGCCGCCTCGGTGGGCTGCTGATTGACGACGAGGACGCGGTCGTCGGTGTAGTGGATCTCGTCCCGAGCCCACCGTCCGGAAGCGAGCAGATCGTGCAGCGCCTCGGGCAGGTCGAGTTCGCGCAGCGGCATCTCCTCCGCCGAGGTGGGGCCCGAGTCCGCATCGTTGCCGGCGAGCGGCATGCCCAGCAGTTCCCGGGCCTCGGTGTTGATGAGCACGATCCCGCGGGTTCGGTCGACGAGCAGCAGTCCTTCGGAGACGGCCGTGAGCACGGAGGAGTAGAAATCGAGCATGCTGCGCAGCTCGTCGGCACCGTAGTCACCGGTGACCCGGCGCAGTCCCCGCGATGTCACCCAGGACGAACCGATGCCGAGGATGAGGGTGAGGACGGCGATGCCGATGAGCCATTTGCCCTGCGCCAGGAAGCCTTCGCGGACCGAATCGGCGGAGCTGCCGACGATGACGGCCCCGACCACGGTGTCCGACCTCAGTCCGTCGACGCCGACGTGTTCGGCATAGACCGGGGTGACGACGTACATGGTGCCGTCGGCCGGGCCGCCGTCGTTGATGAAGCGCACGGTCGACCTGCCATTCTGCAGGGCCTGTCCGTCGACGGCCTGGGCCAGTTGGTCGATGGAGTCCTCGGGGATCTTCCCGGAATCCGCCGAGGCGGTCTTCGCTTCCAGCGCCTGCTGGCGTCCGGGTGAGCCCAGGGTCGGCGGGGTGAGCAGGAAGTCGATGGGCACGACCGCGGCGATGTCGAAGCCGTATTGGCTGATGACGTTGTTCAGCAGCGTCTGAACGTCGTCGCGGGATTCGGAGTCGAGGTAGTCGTCCTGGCCGACGTCACCGGTGCCGACGAGGCCCAGTGACATCGAGATGTTGTCCGCGGCCGACCGCAGCAGGTCCTGTTCGCGCTTCGTGTTGAGCTGGGAGAGCTGGAGGTAGAGCAGACTCGTCGTGAGCACCATGATGCCCACGAGCATGATCGAGTTCGCGAACATGATCCGCCCGGCCGCGGAGAGGCGGACCCACCGACTCAGGCGACCCACCGGTCCGGCGGGCCCCTTCGACAGCACGGTGCGCTTCTTCTTCGGCATGGAATCCATTGTGCCACCCGCCCAGCCGCCGTCTGTCTGATCGGGCCGGCAGCTCATTCGGCGGGTTCAGAGGGCCTGCTGGGTCAGTCTGCCTAGTCGGTCAGCCGCGCCATTCCGGCCGGTCAGCCTGCCGGGTTCAGAGGGCCAGACTGATGGGTCCGGCGGGGACCGCGGAGCACACGAGCACCTCGTCGCTCTCGACGCGGGCGGCGGGTTCGATCGGGTAGAGCACGGACCCGGCGGCCAGGGACACCGAACAGGTTCCGCAGGATCCGCCTCGGCAGGAGCTCGGCGAGCGGAATCCGCGCGCTTCCAAGGACTCGAGCAGGGTGCCTTCCTGCGGCTGCCAGACGAAGCTCGTGCCCGATTCCTCCAGTGTCACCTCGGCGGGCGAGCACGCGGCGATGGCGTCGCTCATCCCCGTGTTCGGAGAGGCGAAGGTCTCCTGGTGGACGGCGGGAACGCCGGCCTCGTCAGCGGCGGCGAGCACGGCCGCCGTGAAGTCGCGGGGTCCGCAGACCATGACGTTGTCGCAGCCGGCCACCCAGTCGACGAGCTCCCTATGGCCGGGTCGACCGGCCGTCGCGGTGTCGCGGTGGTGGGTCTCGACGGGCACGGCACCCGAGTGGGCACGGTCCTGCAGCCGGTTCCACAGGCAGGCGGTGCGGTGGTCGCGGTCGACGTGGACGAGTCGGATCCGGTCGGTGGCGGGCAGGTCGGCCAGCCCATCGCTGCGCAGCAGTCCGAGGCTCGGGGTGATGCCGATTCCCGCGGTGATCAGGGCCGTTGTGCCGCCGAAGACTCGGGAGGCGGTCATGGTTCCGTGCGGGCCGGAGGTGAGGATCCGCTGTCCCTCGTCCAGCGAAGCCACGGCGCGGGAGCCCTTGCCTTGGGTGCGCACGGCGATGCGGACGATGTCGTCGTCGACGTCGGTGATCGTATAGGTCCGCCAGAACGGTGCGCCGAGGTCGAGATGGACGCGCAGGTTCGTGCCCGGTTCGTCGAATTCGCGGATCCAGCCGAGGTCGTCGCGCAGGGCCACCTCGACGATGTCGTTGCAGATCTGCCGGCGGCCGACGACGGTCATGAACCGCGGAGTTCGTGCGACCTTGACCAGTTCGCGCGGGGCCGGGCCTTCGACCGTGATCTCGTCGCCGGCCGTGACATCACCGGTCTCGAGGATCTGCCCGTAGATTCCGCAGTGCAGATGCCCGCAGGCGGAGTTGAGCAGGCGTAGGACGTTGACGTCGACCTCGGTGGTCGTCGGGTTGACGGTCGTCGCCGGGCAGCGTTCGATCGTCGAACGGATCGCCAGGCGCACGCCGCCGAGGCGGATGATCGAACCGATGAGCGCGAACTCCTCGAACGGGGCGAGTCCGTCGACGAGGATGTTGCCGCGGAACCGCAGCGGGTCGAGCTCGGCCGCGGAAGTGGCCGGGCCGCCCGTGCCGGAGCCTGTGCGTTCCGCCTCCTCCGCGCTCAGCCCGAGGGCCGCGCGGCCCTCGTCGGTATCGGCGATCGCGGCGACCGTGGCGGGGTTGATGAGCGAGATTCCGGAGCGCCGCGAGTCGAACATCCCCTGATCGGCGACGGCCAGACAGCGCGGGAATGTACCCTGAGGGGGTATCCGCTCGGAGAGGAACTTCGCCGAGGCGGCCCGGCCCTCTTCGTCGTTCGTGGAGAAGGTCGTCGACTCCCCCGTCGGGGCCGTGAGGGTCACGGTCGCGGGAATATCGTCGACCGCCTCGGCGGTGGCGCTGCGGCCATCCGATTCAGGTGCGGTTGCGGATTCGGTGCCGACCGCCTCGGGGAGGGTCGTTGCGACCTGCCATTTCTGCAGGTCGGTGTCGTTCTTGAGCACGGTGAAGGCGGAGTACGAGTGCCAAGCGTCGGCGGGGACGTCGAGGCTGCCATTAGTGAACGCCGCGATCCGGTCGCCGCGGATTCCGCGGTCCTTGACCACTCGGGCCTCGGTGAGCTCCTCGGCGGGGAATCCCTTGACCGGGAACCGGAACAGTCTGGCAGCACGCATAATTCGATTGTAGGAGCCGGAGAACACGTCAGGGTCAGGGTGAGAGCAAACGCACAGCCGCCTCGGCGAGGATCGACCTTGATTTATACCCTATAGGGGTATACGGTGTGATCATGACTGAGCAACATGGATACACCCCGCAGAAGGACGCTCTCGCACGGAGGATGAAGCGGATCGAAGGTCAGGTCCGCGGAATCGGGAAGATGATCGATGAGGACAAGTACTGCATCGACATTCTCACCCAGGTCTCCGCCGCGACAGCCGCGCTGCACGCGGTCTCCATCAACCTCCTCGAAGAGCACATCGCTCACTGCGTGGTCGACGCCGCCTCATCGGGCGACGACGAAGAAGCGCGGAAGAAGGTCGAAGAGGCATCAGCCGCCATCTCCCGACTCATCAAGAGCTGAGCGGAGGGCCGCGTCCGCCCGACTGGGGTGCGACGACGCCTGAGGCTCTGACATCGGGAATCACTCACAGCTGATAGGAGAGCACAATGACGACCACCACCATCACCGTTTCGGGAATGACCTGCGGACACTGCGAAGCCGCTGTCAAGGAAGAGCTCGGCGCACTTGCGGGCGTCTCGGACGTCGCCGTCGACCTCAACGCCGGGGGCGATTCCCCGGTCACGATCACCTCGTCGGCTGCACTCGACGACGCGGCGATCCGTGCCGCCGTCGATGAGGCCGGCTACGAGGTGAAGTGATGCCTCGCGAGCTCGAGCTCGACATCACGGGCATGACCTGCGCGTCGTGCTCGGCGCGGATCGAGAAGAGGCTCACCCGCCTCGACGGGGTCACGGCGGAGGTCAACCTACCGCTGGAGACCGCGCATGTGGTCATCGACTCCGAACTCAGCGACGACGACATCACCGCCGCCGTCGAGAAGGCCGGCTACGGCGCCACGGTGCGCAGCCCCGGCGCGGGCGGTGCCGGTCCGGAGATCGTCGACTACGATCCCCGCCACCTGCGACCGCGCTTCATCGGCTCGCTCATCCTGGCCGTGCCGATCGTCGCGATCTCGATGGTCATGAGCTGGCACTTCACCGGATGGCAGTGGATCGTCGCGATCCTCGCCCTGCCCGTCGTCACCTGGGGTGCGTGGCCGTTCCACTCGGCGGCGCACAAGGCCGCCCGCGGTGGATCGACGACCATGGACACCCTGGTCAGCGTCGGCATCACCGTCGCGAGCCTGTACTCGTACTTCACGCTGGGCCGGGCCGTCGCCGACGGTCACGGCTGGGCGATTCCCGCCGAGTACCACGTGTGGTTCGAGGCGGCCGCGGCGATCACGGTGTTCCTGCTCATCGGCAAGCTCACCGAGGACCGGGCGAAGAGCCGGGCGACGGCAGCGCTCAAGGCGCTGCTCGACCTCGGCGCGAAGTCCGCGACCGTGCTGCGGGAGGGTGCCGCCGCGGACAGTGGGGCCGCCGCGGACAGTGGGGCCGCTTCGGGCGAGGCTGCTGCGAATGGCGGCCGTGTCGAAGTGCAGGTGCCGATCGACGAGCTGACCGTCGACGATGTCTTCCTCGTCCGTCCCGGCGAGAAGATCGCCACCGACGGCGAGGTGCTGACCGGTCATTCGGCCATCGACGAGGCGATGCTCACCGGCGAATCCGTGCCGGTCGAGGTCGGCCCCGGAGATTCCGTCACCGGAGCCACGATCAACACCTCCGGTGTGCTCGAGGTCCGTGCCACCCGAGTGGGTGCGGATACGACGCTGGCGGCCATGGCCGATCTCGTCTCTCGTGCGCAGAACGGCAAACCTGCCGTACAGCGACTGGCCGATCGGATCTCGGCGGTGTTCGTGCCGATCGTCTTCGGCATCGCCATCCTCACCCTGCTCATCTGGGGCTTCGTCACGGGAGACTGGGCCGCGGGATTGCATGCCGCACTCACCGTCCTCATCATCGCCTGCCCCTGTGCCCTGGGTCTGGCCACGCCGACGGCTCTCGCGGTCTCGTCGGGGCGCGGATCCCAGCTGGGCATCCTCGTCTCCGGGCCCGAGGCGTTGGAGTCGACGCGGTCGATCGATACGGTCGTCCTCGACAAGACCGGCACCCTGACCACCGGCGTGATGAGCCTGACCGGAACCGAACTCTCACCCGCGGACTTCGATGTGCTCGCTCGTTTGGAATCGCGCAGCGAACACCCGATCGCCCGCGCCATCGTCGACGCCGCATCCGAGATCGTCGGGACGGGTTCAGCGGGTGCTGCCTCGACCGGAACTGTCTCGACCGGAACTGTCTCGACCGGATCTGTCTCGACTGTGCCCGATTCGATGGGATCGGTCGAGGGATCGGCCAGGGCCGCCTCGGCGAGGCCGGTCGAAACCGCGGCCGGGTCATCGGTCACGGATTTCGAGAACATCGCCGGCGGCGGACTGCGGGCCACGATCGACGGCGCCGAGGTGCTCGCCGGTCGCCCTGATCTGCTCCGAGAGCGCGGAATCGCGGTCGACTACCCGACCGGTTCGGTTCCGCGTGGGGCCACGATCGTCGCATTGGCGATCGACGGTCAGTTCCGCGGGCTGAGCTTCGTCTCCGATGAAGCCAAGCCGACGGCCAAGGCGGCGATCGACGAACTGCATTCGCTGGGATTGAGCACCGTGCTGCTGACCGGTGACAATGCCCAAGCCGCCGAGGTGGTTGCCGAGGCTCTCGGGATCACCGAGGTCCGCGCGGATGTCCGCCCGGAAGGCAAGGTCTCCGTGGTCAGCGAACTGCAGGGGCAGGGCCGGGCCGTGGCCATGGTGGGCGACGGGGTCAACGACGCCGCCGCACTGGCCGGTGCCGATCTCGGCATTGCGATGGGGTCGGGCACGGACGCGGCGATGGCGGCTTCGGATGTCACCATGGTCAAGTCCGATCCGCAGCAGATCCCGCAGGCGATTCGACTCTCGCGCCGGACCTTGGGACTCATCAAGGGCAACCTGTTCTGGGCCTTCGCCTACAACACGGCAGCGATCCCGATCGCCGCGTTCGGTCTGCTCGACCCGATGATCGCCGGTGCAGCGATGGCGTTCTCGTCGGTGTTCGTCATCCTCAACAGCCTCCGCCTGCTGCGCTTCAGGTAAGCACGGCGGGGCGGACCGCGACGGAGCTGCGGCGGAGTTGCAGCTGAACCCGACGAGTCGTCACCCCTCGACCGTGAGCATCCCCCACCGAAAGCGCCATAACGCCCTGCAGGAGCAGGACTTTATGGCGCTTTCGGTGTCTGATGCCTCAGCAGCTGTAGGAAGTGACAGCCATGCGAGGTGGTGGCGCGAGAGGGAAGTCGATGCCGGCGCCGCAGTGAACGTCTCAGCGGAGGGCCGGCGTGTCTCTGTGCGTGGCGGGGCGTCCTACCGCATGACCGGGTAGGACTGGTTCTGGTTCTGAGTGTCCTTGCGCATCACCCAGTTGAGGTAGCTCGTGAAGCCCGACACCAGCACAAATGCCGCTCCCGCGTAGATGAATGCGTAGCCGAAGGCGCGGCCGTCCTGCCACGCTCGGGTGACGATGATCGCGAGGACAAGAGTGACGATTCCGCAGACGGCGCCGACTTTGATCGCGTCCTTGTAGGACACCGTGCTGGTGGGCTTGCCGCCTGTGGACTTCTTCTTCGGGGTGTTCGTGGGCGCCATGCCGCTCATTCTACCGGTCCGACCTGAGAGCAGTCCCATCCTGTGGGCGAGATCAAATCTCGATCGACCCCAACTGGAACTTCGATTCCACCGGCACCGAGGCGGGCCCCGCCGACCGTCCATCCCAAGCACCTAGGTGGCCACAAGACGCCTTGAACCCGGCGGAAGACACGACGGCGGGCGGATCCGACGACGGCGCTGAGTCCCCTGCGTCGATGATCAGGTGGACTACAGGCTCGGAACAGGCAAAAATGAGGATGTGCCCGTCACTGTCAGACGCGCCTCCGGGGAGGCGCTGTGCTCATTTCACTCCAGCCAGGCCCCGCCTGGCCGTGAATCATGCGCGGACACCACTGCACCGACGACCACCGCCGCAGGCGTCGCAGCCGTCGGCCCCGGCCCCCTCGATATTCCCCACTCGGCATCCCCCCGTCGCACCCTCCGTACCTTCACCGCACTCATCCTTGCAGCGGTCATGGCTCTCACCGTCACAGCCTGCGGCCCCGATCGCGGCCTCAAGGTCTCCCCCGAGGGCAACCCCTCACCCTCGCTCTTCGCCCCCAACACCGAGGCAGCCGGCCAGGCGAACGAACCGTTCTCGCTCGACGAGGTCCGCAAGGCCATCGAATCGTCCTCGGGAATCGCCGTCACCGGCAGCGCCACGGAGACCGCCAAGGTCGTCGCCGACTGCCAGGACTGCCTGAAGTTCGCGTCGCCGTTCCTCAGCGGCGAGCAGAAGTTCCAGCTGGTCACGGTGGCCAACCCCAAACAGCGGAATGAGATCATCGCCGGCGCTGTCATCAGCGAACAGAAGGGCGAACCCCGCCTTGAGCTCATCGCCACAGGCAATCAGCTCAAGGTCAGTCCCGGCAGAAATGGGACACTGGTGGTGCAGGAGGCCATGTTCGCTGACGGGGACAAAGCATGCTGCCCCTCCGGCTGGTCGGTGCAGGTGTTCCGCCTGCACGACGGTAGGTTTGAACCAGGTCAACGCTTCACGCGGCTTAATGGAGAAACGTAATGCACATAGTTCTGGTCGAGGATGACGAGGTCATCCGCGAAACGACGCAGATCGGACTCGAACGCTTCGATTACACGGTCTCGGCATTTGCCGACGGCCGCGAGGGCTACGAGTTCGTCTCCGCCAACGGCGCCGACGTCCTGCTTCTGGATCTCATGCTGCCGACGATGAACGGCGCGTCCATCTGCCGCGCCGTGCGCGAGCGTTCGACGATCCCGATCATCATCATCTCCGCCCGTTCCGATGCCATCGACATCGTCCAGGCGCTCGAGGCCGGAGCCGACGACTACCTCACCAAACCCTTCGACATGCAGGTGCTCAACGCCCGCATCCGCGCGGTCGTCCGTCGATTCATCACCACTGGCACGGACCGGTTCGGCTATTCCCCCGCCCCCGAGGCGGATGAGCATCACGAAACCGTCATCGGTCCCGGCGGCATGGTCACCGGCGACGGCAT
This sequence comes from Brevibacterium sp. MGP-B1, assembly GCF_057766545.1. Taxonomy (NCBI): domain Bacteria; kingdom Bacillati; phylum Actinomycetota; class Actinomycetes; order Micrococcales; family Brevibacteriaceae; genus Brevibacterium; species Brevibacterium sp. MGP-B1. The sequence goes on from NZ_CM173407.1 coordinate 3,234,842, forward strand.
CCCCGAGGTCCTCGGCGCCAGCCCCGGAATGGACACCAGGGATCGGCTGCGAGCGCAGCTCGAATCCGATGACACCTACCTCGGTGCCGGTGGGAAATTCACCACCGCCCCCGAGGCGGACGACGAAGAGGCGATCGGCGGCACCGCGGTTCCACCCCGCCCCAACGGCTCGCCCACGGTGGCCCAGGAACCATCCGGCTCCGACGGCGGGCTGGGTCCGTTCCGCACACGACTGGGTTCCCTCGTCCTCGACACCGGCCGGCTGACCGTCGAGGTCGACGGAGAGGAGGTCCACCTCACCCCGACCGAGCTGCGCGTCCTCCTGCTGCTGACCGAGCAGCCCGAACATGTGTACTCCCGGGAGAAGATCGCGTTCACGGTATGGGGATACGAATGGGCCGGCGACTCCCGCGTGGTCGACGTCCATATCCAGCGCCTGCGGAAGAAGATCGGGGCGAACATGATCGAAACCGTTCGCGGATTCGGTTACCGCTTCGCAGGCTGATCGCATGTCGCTGCGCTGGAAGATCTCTCTGCTCATCGTCGCCTCGGTGATCATCGCCGTGCTGTCGTGCTCGATCGTGCTGCGCCAATCCGCGGCCCGGGCCGAGGACGACCGGATGCGTTCGACCGTGACGGAGCAGTTGACGAACGCGACGGCCATCTTCTCCGAAACCGGGGTGCTCACCCTCAATGCCCGCATCGATGATCCGGAGCTGCCCAAGGAAGCGCGCAAGTCCGCGCTCAAGGGCCAGAGCGTGACGATCCGGTCCGAGGTCGACGGTGAGGAGATCGTGTGGGCCGCCGCCCCGATCGAGGTCGGCTCGCACACCCAGGTGATCTCCGTGCGTGCCTCGACGAAGGACAGCCAGGAACTCATCGGCCGCATCGACCAGGCACTGCTGGTCGGCATGATCGGCTCCGCCCTCGTCGTCGGCGGTGTGGGATCGATCGTCGCCGGCCGCATCTCCCGCAGGCTCACCCTCGGCGCTCAGGCTGCCAGGAAGATCGCCGCCGGTGACACGACGACGCGCATCGCCGATGTCATCGACGAATCCGATCAGGAGGTGTGGGCCTTCGCCACGGCCGTCGACACCGCGGTGGCCCGACTGACCGAACGCATCGACTCCGAGCAGCGCTTCACCGCCGACCTCGCGCACGAGATGCGCACCCCGCTGACCGGTCTGGTCAACGCCGCCAACCTGCTCGAAGAGGATTCCCGCCCTGCCGAACTCGTCAAGGACCGGGTCGTGCGCATGCAGGTCCTCGTCGAAGATCTCCTCGAGGTCTCCCGCCTCGACGCCGGCCGCGCCAACCCAGAGTTCACCCGCGTCGACGTCGATCAGGCGATCCGGTCCCTGCTCGGCACGATGGAAGCCTCGGGCGCCCTCGCCGGTCATCAGATCGACACTCATCTGGCGGCGCTGAATTCGACGCTGGTCACCGATGTCCGCCGTTTCGAGCGCATCGTCTCGAACCTGCTCGTCAACGCGATCAAACACGGCGGAGATCCCATCCGCCTGGAGACGAGCACACGCAGCATCGTCGTCACCGACTCCGGCTCCGGCTACCCACCGGACATCGTCAACACCGGCCCGACCCGCTTCGTCTCCGCCGGCGGCGGCGGAATGGGCCTCGGTCTCGTCATCGCTCAGGGGCAGGCTCGCCTGCTCGGCATCACGCTGATCTTCAGTAACGACCCCGTAACGGGAGGCGCGCGAACCGAGGTGATCTTCCCCGACGAGGAAGCCCAGGATCGTGCGCTCCGAGAGTACATCGAGAGCCGATCCGAATGATTTCGCCGAGGCGACCCCTCACCGCCGTTCAGGGCGATGACCTGGCCTGATACCGGGATTCCGGGGTTTCGCTGAACTCGGCCTGGGCATCGGCTGACCGCCCGCGAGTGCGACTCGTCACCCAAATATGACAGGTTCTATATATTCCCGTTACACTTTTGTGATGTTGTATTGAAGTCGTCGAAACCTCGGCGGTCTTCGACGAGTCACAGTCACACGGAGAGTTATGTCAGAGTCATCATCGACCACAGAACCAACGGTGCGTCGACGGGATCTGCACAGGCGTCGCTCATCGTCCCCGTTCTCACGCGCACGCACCTCGTCGCGCAGCACCGGGGCACCGACCGCGCCTGCATCCCCTGACTCTTCTGCCGAGTCTCTGTCGCCCAGGCGCGCAGCGATGGCCGCCGAGGCGCGGGCCGCTCAGACGTCTCCGCGTCGTGCCGCAATGGCACGTGAAGCCGCCGCGGTCCCCACGACCTTCGGCTCACCGTCTGCCTCATCTGCCCGTCGGGTCAGCGCAGGAGCCGCCGAGAGCCGCGGGTCCGATGGTGCGCTGCTCAAGTCCGTGCAAAAGAAGAAAGTGCGGACCGTCTCGACTCTGGCTGCCGTCTCAGTGGCGGGTGCCGCCACTGCAGTGACCATGCTGGTCAACAACCTCAGCGGAGGTGCCGAGGTCAAGACCGACCCGACCGCGGCCGGTGAGCCCGCCGCCATCAACGCGGAGAAGGTCAACGCCGACGTCCCCGAGGTCAAGGGGAAGTCGTCGATGGAGATCGGCGTGCCGAGCGCCAAGCAGAAGAAGGTCGAAGCCGCGTCCCGCGCTGTTGAGAAGAGCGCCCTGCCCGGCTGCGATGCGAAGCAGAACTTCGATCAGTCCGCCGGCAATGGCGAGCTGCCCGATGAGTGGCTGTGCGACCTCGGCAAGGAAGACCACCGACTCCGCGCCGACGCCGCTGTCTCCTTCGCGAAGATGAATGCCGCGTACAAGAAGGACACCGGCAAGGAGCTCGAGATCACGGACTCCTACCGCGACATGGCCGGACAGCTCTCGGTCGCCGGCAGGAAGCCGGGACTGGCCGCCAAGCCGGGCACCTCGCTGCACGGTTGGGGCATCGCCCTCGACCTCGGCGGCGGAGTCGCCAACAAGACCGGAGCCTGGAGCTGGCTCGTCGAGCACGGAGACGAATACGGCTGGGAGAACCCCGACTGGGCCAAGGCGAGCATGTACGAGCCGTGGCACTGGGAATACACTCCCGCCCGCGACTCGATTCCCGGCAAGTGATCGATCAGCTGCGCAGTGCCCGTCCGTAGCGGCGACGGTAGATGATCTGAGCGAGCCGGACGAACGGTTCGCCGAACCTCCAGATGCCCAGCCCCGCCCGCGAGACCGACCTCAGGACAAGGAAGACCCGGTCATCGGCGGTGCGGATGAGGATGAAAGACTCCTCTCCGGTGATCGGATGTCCCGGCTTCGTGCCATAGGTGAAGCCACATCGGTCCTCCTCTTCGAAGACGTCGATGACTCGTGAGGGCTCAGGCAGTCGGAAGGGCCCGAGGCGCACGCGGATCGTCGGCTCCTGCCCCGGCTCCACTCGAGGCGGCAGGCCAGCAGAACCCACTCCGTCCGCGCGAGCGTCGACATCGGCCGTCGACTCCGCTCCAGCCGCTCGACTGACAGTGTCCGCACTTCCGACGAGGACGGCGTCGACGTCCACCTCGATGTCGAACCCGCTGCGGGTCTTGACTTCCCAGTGCAGGAGCTCTTCGGCGCAGCGCTCGAACGTGTCTGTCCCGTGGCCGACGAAGTACGCGGATTCGTAGTGACGGTAGCCGTCGGGACGCTCCAGCCACCTCGGCGAGAGGGGATGCGTCAGTGTCTGCGGGCGCTCCTGTGATTGTTCGGCCATGCCTCCAACCTAACGGACTTGAACCGTCAACCGAACGGACTCGGACCGTCAGCCTAACGGACTCGGACCGTGGGACTCACAGTCCGGACGGCTGTGTGGCGTCGACCGGACGGCCACGTATGATGCCAAGAACAGCGGACCTCAATCGAATGTCCGCTCAGCATCTGAGCCAGGATCAAAGGAGAACCACGTGCGCACAATCAACGGCATCGACGAGATCGAATCGCTCATCGGCCAGGGGCTCGGCTCCTCCGAGTGGATGACGATGGATCAGGACGCCATCAACACCTTCGCCGACGTCACCGGCGACCACCAGTGGATCCACGTCGACGAAGCGCGCGCGGCTGAAGGCCCCTACGGTGCGACGATCGTCCACGGATTCTTCACCCTCTCGCTCATCCCGAAGTTCTCCACGGAGGTCTTCACCATCGAAGGCGTGTCGATCCGCGTCAACTACGGCCTGAACAAGGTCCGCTTCCTCCAGCCCGTCGTCGTCGGCTCCCGCCTGCGCGGAACGATCAGCGTCAAGGACGTCATCCGCGGTGACAAGGGCACGCAGGTCATCCTCGAACACACGATCGAGATCGAGGGTCAGGATCGCCCCGCATGCGTCGCCGAAGTGGTCACCCTCCTCGTCGAGTGAGCTGAGCGCGACAGGACAGCTGGCACTACTGAGTATCCGCCGTCTGACGGCACGATAAGTGTGCGCAGATTGCCCGTTTCCAGCTGGCGGTTTCTAGGTTCTAGTGCAACACCCGGTCTGACCAGCACTATCAGACCGGGTGTTTCCACTGAACGAAGGAACACCCCATGACCACGCACCACAGACGTCCACGACTGCCCTTCGACGTCCTCGACGAACTCTTCTGGCTCCTCCTCGAAGGCAGACCACGATCAGCGATCGCTGACCACCTCGGCATCAACCTCAACACCGTCACCCGGTGGGCGCGGCGACTCGGCCTGCCCAAAGGCAGGACCGGCAGAATACTGTCCATGCCGACCACCATCGTTGCTGCCCCGGCACCACCACGGCCAGCCGCCTACCGCCACCTGACGATCGCCGACCGAATGACAATCCAGGCTGGCCTGCAATCAGATCCGCCTTTGTCGATGAGAACCATCGCGACCCAACTCGGTGTTGCTCCGTCAACCGTGTCCCGAGAGATCCGCCGCAACCGACTCATCCAATACGACAGAATCAGCCCACACCCGGTCTACAGTGCCGCCGGCGCCCACGGCCGCACCTATGCCCGGCAAGCACGCAAGAAGCACCGCCCCAAACGTCTGGATAACCCGTGGCTGCGGGCTCACGTGATCAACGGGCTCAACGACAAGTGCTCGCCCGAACAGGTCGCCGGTAGGCTTCGGCGTGACTACCCCGACCGGAAGGACCTGCACGTGAGCCACGAAACGGTCTACCAAGCTCTCTACGTCCAAGGACGCGGATCCCTGCGTCACGAGCTGTCCGTGGTCAAGGCCCTCCGATCGGGACGGACGGGAAGGAAGCCGCAATCGAAACTGCCACGTCGGTCCAACCGTCCCTGGCTCGATGGTGCCCTGTTGACCGACCGTCCCCCACAAGCTGCCGACCGCAGCGTTCCCGGTCACTGGGAGGGTGATCTCGTCGTCGATTCCCACACCGGTGGCCTGGTGACCGTCTTCGAACGCCGGTCCCGGTTCTCCTTGATCCGGAAACTGCCGAACAACCGCGAATCGGTCACCGTTACCGGACTAGTCCAGGACATGATCGCATCCCTGCCGGAGGCGTTGTTCTCGACTCTCACGTGGGACCAGGGTCAGGAGATGGCTGAGCATCTGCGGATCACTGTCGCCACCGACTGCCAGGTGTACTTCTGCGACCCGCACTCACCCTGGCAACGACCGACGAATGAGAATTCCAACGGGCTTATCCGGGACTACTACCCGAAGGGCACGGTCTTCGATGAGTCGGTTACTGACGAGGAGATCCAGGCGATGCAGGATCAGCTCAACCGCAGGCCGCGGAAGGTCCTCGGGTTCGCGACCCCGGCCGAGGTCCTGGCTGATCTGTTGCATGAGCAGGTAGCCTGAGACTAGCCCACTGTTGCACTAGAACCCTGAGCCCACCGCTCGGAGTTGGCAATCGGCGCACACTTATCTCTCGTCGAGCGGGCCTGCGGCCGCGCCGCGCGCAGGCCAGTCGGCAGAAGCGGCGCGGCGCATACTCAGATCACGCCACCGGCACGCAGGTGGTGAGCGATCAGACGGCAGATCTCCGCTATATCCGAGTCTTTCGAGACTCGGATGACCGTCCACCCTTCAGCCTGAAGTGCCGAGATTCGCCGATTATCCTCGGCGAATTGGGCTGGTGAGCTGCGATGGTGATCGCCTTCGTACTCGATGGCGAGCCTGATGGACGGATAGCCCATGTCCGGGTGAAGCAGCGCGCCGATGAGTGAGCACATGACAGCCGGATGGACCACAGGTTCAGGCAGTCCTTCGTCGATGAGCCGAAGCCGCAGCCTCGTCTCCGGCGGAGAGTCCACATTCTCCCGCACCAAGTCGAGCGCACGCTCTGCGGTGAGGCGTCCTTTCACTCGGCGGCGGGCGGCAAGCTCAGAGCGGATCTCGTCGATCGTCGTCAGCGGCCCGCCGTGCCATCGGCCGACGGCGGAATCACCGAGCTCCACCAACTGTCTCACCGTCAGCACCCGCGCAAGTTCGATGAACAGCTGTGCCGCCGTGATGAGCGGCAGGCCGAAGTAGATCTCTGACCGAAGCCATTCGTACCGATGGAAGACAACCTGCTCCCGACGCTTTGGCCAGCCCTTGTCCTCGCGGGCCACGTGCACCCGCGTGTCGGAGTTCCACGGCACCGGCAATCCATACAACCGCGCCGCAGTGACGTTGCAGGCGACTACATCAGGATCGATGCACACCAGCCCCGTCAGCTTCACTCGCTCGTCGATCCACTCGGAATCCGCCCAGGTCGGAGCGACGACCCGAGTGGTGGGAGCGGTCTCGACCCACACGCCGTAGACGAGCTGCTGATACCGCTTCCCATCGTCCAGCGCGCGACGGGTGATTCCCCGCGACATGGCCTGTGCCCTGGTGAACGGAATCCCAGCGGTCATGAGCTGGCGGGGTTTCTCAGTCCAGGAGCGAATCCGCAGCTTCCGCGGATTGGCGCGCTGAGCAGCGCCGGGAGACTGCTGCGCTGGTGCCTGATTGTTCATAGGCAGAGACTGCCCCACCTGCTGCGAGGAGGGCCAGTGGTGATCTCACGCTTGTGGACAGAGCCTAGTTATCCACAGGCTATCTACGTTTGAGTCGCCACACCCGCGCTGCGCGGCCCGCTCTCGGCGCTGATCGCACGCTACAGGAAAGCGGAGAAAAGTGTGCGCAGATTGCACAGATCCGCGTTGAAAATGGCAATCTGCGCACACTTATCGCGCGAGAAAAGATCCGCCTCAGCTCGGGCGGTGGGCATCGAGCTGCTGGGCGACGCGGATGTAGCCGAGGTGTGAGTACGCCTGCGGGTGGTTGCCCAGGTGCATCTCGGCAACGGGGTCGTATTCCTCCGACAGCAGCCCGGTGGGGCCGAGCAAGTTGTCGACCTGCCGGAACAGATCCCAGGCATCGTCGATGCGACCGACCTTGATGAAGGCTTCGATGAGCCAGGTCGTGCAGATGTGGAATCCGCCCTCCAGCCCGGGCAGCCCGTCATCGTAGCGGTAGCGGAACACCGTCTGGCCGACCCGCAGCTCGCGTTCGATCGCATCGACGGTGGACACGAAGCGCGGATCGTCGGCGGCGAGCAGTCCCGAGAGTCCGACGAACAGTGCGGCCGAGTCCAGGTCCGTCTCACCGTAGGCGACGGTGAATGCTCCGACCTCCTCGTTGAAGCCATGCGTGAGCACGTCGTGGGCGATCTCCTCGCGCAGCTGCCGCCACGCACCGGGCGGTTCCCGATCGAACCGGTCCGCGATCCGCAGCGCCCGATCGACCGTCACCCAGCACATCACGCGCGTGTACACGTTGTGCTTCGGCGGACGCCTCGCCTCCCAGATCCCGTGATCGGCCTCGAACCACCGTTTGCCCACGGCTTCGACCATCTGACACGTGAGCGTCCAATAGTCCTCGGGCAGCTCGCCGAGGTAGTCGCTGAGTTCGTCGAGGAGCTCCGTGACCGGGCCGAACACATCGAGTTGGACCTGATGTTCGGCGGCGTTGCCGACCCGCACCGGCCGTGATCCGGCGTACCCAGGCAGGTGGTTGAGCACCGCCTCGGTGGTCAGGGCCGAGCCGTCGACGGCGTAGAGCGGATGCAGCTGTTCGGGTGAGACCGTACGCGCGAGCACCCCCGAGAGCCATGCGAGAAATCCTTCGGCCTCCCCCGTGGAGCCGAGGGCGAGCAGGGCGCGGACGGTCATCGATCCGTCGCGCAGCCATGTATAGCGGTAGTCCCAGTTGCGGACGCCGCCGATGCCCTCGGGCAGGGAGGTCGTGGGGGCGGCGAGGACTCCGCCGGTGGGCTCGTGGCACAGGGCGCGCAGGGTGATCGCGGAGCGGATGACCTCTTCGCGGTGGTGGCTCGGCAAGGTGAGGGAATCGACCCAGTTCGTCCAAAAGTTCAGGGCACGTTCGCGCACATGATGCTCCCCGCCGGTGGCCATGTATCCGGCGTCGCCGGTGCCGGTTCCGCAGGCGAGGACGAGGACGACGGATCCGCCGGGCTGCTGTGAGGGGACGACGGTCGCCTCGGCGGTGTGGGAGTCGCCGTTCTCGACGATCTCGAAGTCGATTCCGGGGGCGTGGAGTTCGATCGGCTCCGCTGTGCCGAGCAGCGCCACACCATCATCGGTCCTGGTCATGCGGGTAGGAATCGTTGCGTAGTCGAGCCTGGGTGCGAAGCGGATGCGTGTCGGGACGTCGCCGGTGAGCACCCGGACGACGATCGTGTCATCGCTGTGCCCGTCGACGGGAGCGAGGTAGTCGACACAGCTCAGGCCGGCCCACCGGGTCTCGAGCAGGGTCGAGTTCCCGAGGTAGCGCTGGGTCAGCGGAGCGGCTCCGTTGGCAGGGGCGACAGCGAAGAAGCCGGCCGCCTCGGAGCCGAGGATCTCGGAGAACATCGACGCCGAGTGCGGCATCGGGTGCGGCATCCAGCAGATGCTGCCGGTGGGGTCGATGAGCGCGGTCGACTGTCCGTTGCCGATGAGACTGTGCCGCTGGATCGGGGTGGCGCGGCGGCCGAAGAGCCAGGATTTGCGCAGTTCGAACAGCGCGCTGAGGACGGTGGAGACCTCGTCCGGTGAGTCCAGGCGGAAGTCGGCGTGAGTGGGCGCGGTCTGAGTTCCGACCTTGAGCCCGAGGTCGTCGGCCCTGAGGGTTTCGAGGGCGAATTCGTCGGCGGTGTCATCACCGATGAAGACGACGGCTTCCGCTCCAGTCTGGCTGCGCAGTCGGGTCAGCGCGTCGGCCTTCGACGACGGCACGACGGTCAGGTCGATGACCTGCTTGCCGCGGGTGGGGTGGATCGGATGGGCGGCGGCGAGCTTCTCGACAGCGGTTTCGATGTCGCGTCGATTCGCCTCGTCGAGTCCGCGCAGGTGCACGGCAGCGCCGGTGGTCTTGTGCTCGATGACTTCTCGCGGCAGGGTGCGGGTGAGATCGGCGCGGAAGTCGGCCAGGACCGCCCGCTGCTCTTCGGTGAGGGCGTCGATGGTGAATGTGTCGGTCTCGCCGCCGTGAGATCCGAAGAGGTGGACCTCGCGGGGCAGTCGCGACATCGCCGCGAGATCGCGCAGACTGCGACCGGAGATGACCCCCGCCGAGGTGGTCGGCAGAAGCGCAAGCGCGCGCAGTGAGTCGACCGAGCTCTCCAAGGGAAAGGCTTGGCTGGGGATGTCGACGATGGGGGCAATCGTCCCGTCATAGTCGGTGGCCACCAGCAGGGATGGGGAGCGGGAGAGTTCGAAGAGGCGCCGGAAGAGGGCGGGATCGAGCGCTCGGCTCGCTTCGGCCAGGTCGCCCAGCAGCTCGGAGGACCTCACCGAGGCGGCGATGGTGGCCAATCGGGATTCGGTTGCGCTCTCGTATTCGACAGTGCTCATCTCACCTCGGGTGTCTCGGTTGGCTCGGGTGCCGGTCAGGGTTCTTTCTTCACTGGGGTGTCGCTGGCCGGATCGTCCGGATCACCGGAATCGGCCGTGCGATCGGCTTCGCCGGCGGCGTCGGCCGACTCAACCGAGCCGGAGGTGGCGGCAGAGTCGGAATCTTCGTCGGCGGCATCAGAGGCGGTGGCCCCGGAACGGTCGGTGGCGTCGGCGGGGTCGGCCGCCTCGGCGGGGGTGTCGATCTGTTCGGGCAGGGCACCGAGCTTGGCCAGCTGACGGCCCTTGCTCAGGCGGGAGTAGCCGCCGATGATGAAGATCACGCCGGCGATGAGGGTCGCCGCTCCCGTGAAGCCGAGGATCGACAGGGCCTCCATGCCGTCGCCGAAGACGAGGAGGATGCCGAGCAGGACGTGGACTCCGGAGGCGATGAGGAAGTCCGAGGCCATGGGCTGGGACCGCAGCTGCCGGTAGGCCCAGAATTCGAGTGCGCCGTGCAGCAGGGCCCAGATGCTCAGGGCCGCGCGCAGCTCGGCGGGCTGGTCGGCGAGGAAGAGGAAGACGATGGCCGGGATCGCGATGACGGCCTGCCCGAAGATCGCGGTGCGCACGTTCAACGGCGAGCGCACGGCCTGGAAGACCAGGGCCACGGCGAAGAGGATGAGGTAGCCGATCGCGAGGTGGCCGACGACGTCGGTCGGCAGGCTCAGCTGCAGCGGATTGCTCGAATCGCGGGGCCAGAAGACGGTGACGATGCCGAAGGCGACGCCGAGGATTCCGCGTACGACCATGGGCCAGCCGAGTCGACTCGCTGCGGCAATGGCCTGCGGGGCGGCTTCGTTACGCGGGGCTGTGGATTCGGTGCGCGGATCTTCGGTACTCATCACGGCACCAGTCTAGGTCGCCTGCCTGAGTCTGTCCGATCAGTGTCGGTTCAGGGTCTGGTGAGAGCCGCTTCTTCACGTTTCATGTATTTACGTAATTACGTATTTCCTGTACTGTCGAAGCATGGAACCAACACCGTCGGCAGAAGATCGCCTCTCCGCTCTCGAACAGCGAGTCGCCGAACTCGAGGCTGCGGCCGCAGAATCCTCTGCATCACAGGAGCCTGGCGCGATGCAGCAGAAGGCGGACGGAGCCTCGTCGGCCGGAGCGGAATCACCGGCGCCATCCGGTTTCCCAGAATCGTCAGTCCAACCCGCCGCCGGGAACACAGCCCTGCCGGGCGACACGGAGACGTTCTGGGCGCTGCATGGGCTCGTCGACCACCTCGGCGAGGACGGCGGAGTGACCTACACCGGGTACACCACTCCCCCGGGCGGCAGCGGTCCCGTGGCGTGGCAGATGGGCCTGAGCAGTGCAGGGCTGGCGCAGATCGAATTCGCCGAGGCGGCCGGATCCTTGGCGGCCCTCGGCCACCCGGTCCGCCTGCAGCTGCTCCAAGCGATCTATGAGGGCACGAGCACCGTCGCCGAACTGGGCAAGGACGAACGGTTCGGCACGTCCGGGCAGATCTATCACCATGTGCATGCCCTCGCCGGCGCCGGCTGGTTAGAGAGCGCCCGCCGCGGACACTGGCGCGTGCCCGCTCAGCGAGTCGTTCCGCTGCTCACCCTCGTCCTCATCGGAACGCACTGACAACCCCTCTCGCCCACGGGCCGCTCGCCCACCGCGCGACCCGGACCCGACCACCACACACTCCAACCCTGCTGACCAGGAGGAACGATGACTGACTCCGATCTCAACCGCACATCTGCGGCTGCGGGACGGCCGCCTCGGCGAGTGTTGATTGCCGTGATCGCGGCAACCGTCACAGCCGCCGTGCTCGCGGCGATCACCCCGTGGCCGCGCGGCTTCCAGGGCACGCCGACAGGAGACGCCGAGCTCATGACCGAACTCGAAGACGCGCTCGGCAGCCAGCATTGGCAGCATGTGGCCGCGGCCCACATCGACGGAGACGAGGTGACCTTCGCGGGCACCGGAGCCGATGAGCACACCGAGTTCGAGATCGGCTCAATCACGAAGACGTTCACGGCCGCCCTCTTCGCCGAGGCGATCGACCGGGGCGAGGTGAAGGCGGTCACCCGCCTCGGCGAGGTGTGGCAGAACCTGGAGGGGAAGGTCGCCGAGGTGACGCTCGAGTCGATTGCGATGCAGCGGTCGGGGCTGCCCTCCCAGGAACCCGCTCCGAGCTTCGGCGACGGGGTGATGAGCGTGCTGTCGAACTACCTGCACACCGACCCGTACCGCGGGGACGCCGGGGACATCGTGGCGAGCCTCAACGACGTGGAGGTGGGCGAGCCGGAACCCGAGTATTCGAACTACGGGTTCGCCGTCCTCGGCCAGGCCCTCGCCGAGGTGGCCGGGCAGGACTATTCCGAGCTCGTTCGCGACCGCCTCACCGGACCTTTGGGGATGAATGAGACGTTCGTTCCCGACTCCGCTGACGGCCTGTCCCATGGGTTCACGGCATCGGGGCTGCCGGCCGCGCCGTGGACGATGGGCGGATCGGCTCCCGCGGGGTCCATCCGGTCGACGACCCATGACCTGTCGATCTGGCTGCGAGCTGTGCGCGATGGAACCGCCCCTGGAGCCGAGGCGGCAGAACCTCGAGCGGAATTCGAGGACGACCGCATCGGCTGGGCGTGGTTTACGACGACGCACGACGACTCGACCATCACCTGGCACAACGGCGGCACCGGCGGCTACGGCTCGTTCCTCGGCTTCGACAGGGAGAGCGGTGGCGGCATCATCGTCCTGAACGACTCAGCCAACGACGTCGATGAGGCCGCGAGTCTTGTCTCGACGAAGGGAGAACGCTCATGAGTCCCGAACTCGTCTCAACAGTCATCGGGGCCCTCATCGTGGCCTGGGGTGCGTTCACCGCGTGGCGAGCTCCCCGCGCGGCGTCCCGGATCGGGCTGCTCTCGGGGATGGTCACGGCGGTCGTATTCGTGCTGCTCATCCGCCTCATCACACCGTTCGGAGGCTGGGAGAGCTGGTTCATCTACGTCTGGCTGGCCGGAATGCTCGCCATCGTCGTCTCCGTCTTTCGGGCCGCTCTCGTCTGGTCGAACCTGCCGTGGCGATCCGACGATGCGAAGGCACGCCGGAACGAGGCGAGCGGGCTCGGCTTCTCCGCCCTGCTCGCGCTCCTCATCGCCGGCGCCCTCGTCCTCCCCGGGCTCTTTCTCTGACGGAGAGTGCCCGACTCCGCGAACGGCCAACCACGGCAGCCTGAGTCGGGCAGCGTCGACCTGCGTCGGGCTCTACTTGCCCTTGACGGTCAGTGTGCCGCCGCTTTCGGAGACCTCGTACTTCGGCAGCGGTTCCTCGGCCGGACCGGAGATCACCTCTCCGGTGGTCAACGAGAAGTTCGAGGAATGGCACGGGCAGATGATGGCCTCCTCGGTGATGCGAGTGACCTGGCAGCCCTGGTGGGTGCACACCGATGAGAACGCGAAGAACTCGCCTTCCTTCGGCTGAGTGATCACGTAGGTGTCCTCGATGACGGTGCCGGATCCGACGGGCACGTCGGAGGCTGGCAGGCTCGAGTCCTTCGTCGGCTCCGCCTCCTCGTCGGACGAACACGCCGAGGTGGCCGCCACGGAGCCGCCGATGACCGCCACCGTTCCGGCCACGCCCGCTGTCTTCATCACGCGGCGCCGGGTCGGATCCGCCGCTGCGGTCGGGTCGGTGTCGGCCGGGCTGTTCGGGGTCGTCGTCATCGGAATCTGCTCCTTCTCGTGGGTGCGCACAATCCGCCATGCCGTCAACGGGCATGGACTCGTAAGTTCCAGCGTACAATCGCAGTCGGTTCACCGCCTGCAGACAGCTGTCAGGATCGAATGGCACCGGACCGGTCCCCGGACGATCGGGGCAACGGGTGTGGTGGGCCGCCTCGGCGAGCGACGATTGCGGACGGAAAAGGGGTGCGGCAGTGGCCGACGAAACGGCGGCGGCACACCGGCGGCACCCGGAAGCGCGCATCGCGACGGGATGGGGATTGGCCGCCTCGGTGTACGTGTTCACTGTCGTCATGATGGGCACCACCCTGCCCACGCCCCTCTACCCGCTCTATGAGGAGCGGTTCGGGTTCGGCACCGCATTCACCACTCAGCTCTTCGCGATCTACGCGGTCGGTGTCATCGGCGCGCTCGTCGTCTTCGGTCGCCTCTCCGACGGACTGGGGCGTCGGCCGGTGCTCAGCCTCGGGGTGATCTTCTCGATCGGCTCGGCGGTGCTCTTCCTCATCGGCTCCCACATCGGCCTGCTGTTGGCCGGCCGGGTCCTGTCCGGGCTGGCCGCGGGGATCTTCACGTCGACCGCCACCGTCACCGTGCTCGAGAACGCGCCGGCCGGTCGCGAACGACTCGCCGGGTCCCTGGCGACGGCGGCGAATATGGGCGGGCTGGGACTCGGGATCCTGTCCTCCGGACTGCTCGCCCGATTCGCTCCCGCTCCCCTGCTCACGCCGTTCATCGTCAATGCGATCATGCTCATCATCGCCGGGGTGGCGCTCATCCTCGTGCGGGACCGGACGCGCGGCGGGGCGACGGCTGTGCGGTTGCAGCTGCCGGGGGTTCCCGCCTCGGCGAAGCGCATGTTCCTGGCCGCCTCACCTGGGGCGATCACCGGCTTCGCGGTGTGCGGGCTGTATTCGGCGATCGCGCCGAGCTTCATCGGTCAGACCCTGCACGTGACGTCGACCGCGGTCACCGGCGCTGTTGTGTTCCTCCTCTTCGGCGCCTCGGCGACCGCGCAGGTGCTGTTGCGCGGGTTCAGCGACCGCCGGCTCATCGTCGGCGGGACCGTGACCATGATCGTGAGCATGGGTGCACTCGTCTTCGCACTCATGGCGGGGTCGCTGCCGGTGCTCATCGTCTCCGCAGCGTTGGCAGGAGCCGGGCAGGGTCTCGTCTTCATGACCGGTATGCGCGCGATCACCGCGGTGACTGCGCCCGAGCACCGCACCGAGGCGACCACCTCGTACTTCATCCTCGCCTATGTGTTCATGTCGGTTCCGGCGATCGGTGCCGGATTCCTCGCCGCCGAGGTGGGACTGGCGAATGCGACCGTCGTCTTCGCCGTCGCTGTGGCCGTGGTGTGCGTGTTGGGCCTCGTGGCGGCACGGAGGTTCGCGGGCCGTTAAGTATGGGATTGCCGGGTGCTGTGGGCTGTCTCCGGTGGAGGCTCGGGTCAGTGACGTGAACTAGGGTGGGTGCCATGACCTCCGCAGCCACGACCTCCGCCCTCGATGTCCTCCACGATGTCTTCGGCTATGAAGAGTTCCGGGGTCAGCAGGCGGCCATCGTCGACCAGATCGTCGGCGGCGGGGATGCGGTCGTACTCATGCCCACCGGCGGCGGAAAATCCCTGTGCTATCAGATTCCTGCCCTGGTCAGGCCCGGTACAGGTGTCGTCATCTCCCCACTCATCGCACTCATGGCCGATCAGGTCGCGGCACTGGAGAACCTCGGCGTGCGGGCGGCCTATCTCAACTCCTCCCTCGATTTCGAGACCGCCCAGCAGGTCGAACAGCAGCTGCTCGCCGGAGAGATCGACCTGCTCTACCTCGCGCCCGAACGCCTCGTCCTGCCACGGACCATGCGGCTGCTCGAGCAGGCACAGATCTCCCTGTTCGCCATCGACGAAGCCCACTGCGTGTCCCAATGGGGACATGACTTCCGCAGCGACTATCTGGGACTCGGTGTCCTGGCCGAACGATTCCCGGATGTCCCGCGCATCGCACTGACGGCCACGGCCACGCCGGCCACCCACGCCGAACTGACCGAACGACTCCACCTCCAGGATGCCGAGCACTTCGTCGCGAGCTTCGACCGACCCAACATCACCTACCGGATCGAGCCGAAGGCCTCGGCGAGATCGCAGCTGCTCAACTTCATCACCACCGAACACCCCGGGGATTCGGGCATCGTCTACTGCCTGTCCCGGCGCGGGGTCGATCAGCTGGCCGAAGCACTCGTCGCCCGCGGCCTCACAGCCCTGCCGTACCACGCAGGGCTGCCCTCTGAGGTGCGGGCGGAGAATCAGGCGAGATTCCTCCGGGAGGACGGCATCGTCATGGTCGCCACGATCGCCTTCGGCATGGGCATCGACAAACCCGATGTCCGCTTCGTCGCCCACCTCGATCTGCCCCGGTCGGTCGAGGGCTACTACCAGGAGACCGGTCGCGCCGGCCGTGACGGACTGCCAGCAGACGCGTGGATGGTCTACGGCCTCGGCGATGTCGTCTCCCAACGTCGACTCATCGAATCCGGCGAGGGCGACCAGGTGTTCAAACGCCGCCAGATGAGCCACCTCGATTCGATGCTCGCCCTCTGCGAGACCGTCGACTGCCGACGTGTACAGCTGCTGCGGTACTTCGATGAGGAATCCGCACCGTGCGGCAACTGTGACACCTGCATGACACCCCCGGTGACCTGGGACGCGACCGTAGCCGTGCAGAAGCTGCTGTCGGCCGTCATCCGACTCGACCGAGAACGCGGGCAGCGTTTCGGTTCGGGCCAAGTCATCGATGTGCTGCGCGGCAACGACAATGACCGGTCCCGGGCCTCGGGCCATGAGAGCTTGAGCGTCTGGGGCGTCGGCGAGGACCTGTCCGAGAGCCAGTGGAAGACCGTCATCCGGCAGGTGCTCGCTCGCGGCCTCCTCGAATCCCATGGTGACTACGGTGTGCTTGTGGTCGGCGAGAACGCCGGCCCCGTGCTGCGCGGAGAAGAAGAGATCTCACTGCGCGTCGACCCGGTGAAGAAGGCCGGAGCGAAGAGGGCCGGATCAAGTCGCCGAGGCGGCCCCGAGGTCGAACTCGACCCCGCCGATGCCTCCCTGTTCGAGGCACTGCGCTCCTGGCGAGGAGAGCAGGCGAAGGAGCAGGGCGTGCCCGCCTACGTCGTGTTCCCCGATGCCACGCTCTACGGCATCGTCGAGGTCAAACCGACGACGATCAGCGAACTCGGTCAGGTCAGCGGTGTGGGCCTGAAGAAGCTCGACCGCTACGGGGATGCTGTGCTCGAGGTGCTCGCCGCGCACGCCGGCTGAGAATCATGCCCCCTGTTACTACCCGACGGCGGCCCAGCAACCTTGCGCCAGGTAGCAGAGCCGCCGGCAGGTAGTTCTGGGAGGGGTTGAGCGGGGCCGGTGACCTCAGTTGGTCTTCGTGACGGTGACGTCGATCGGGGTCGGGTTGGTGAAGATGTCGAATACGGGGCAGTGAGCGTCGACGGTCTCCTGCAGCTTCTGGTAGTCCTCTTCGCTGTCCGGCCCGGCGATGTTCACGCTCACGCGAACCGTGGAGAATCCAGGACGCACGGTCTCATCGGCGCCGAAGAGTCCCCGCACATCCAGGTCGCCTTCGGCACTGACATCGAGTTCGTCGATCTTCAGTCCGAGATTCTGGGCGTAGAGGCGGTAGACGACGACCTGGCAGGAGATGAGTGCGCCGAGGGCGTATTCGACGGGGTTCGGGGCGGCATCGTCCCCGGCCAGTGGGGTCGGTTCATCAACGGTGAAGGTATGTCGGCCAGCCGTGATGACCGAGGACACCGAACCGCAAGCGGTGCCCGAGGCCGAGAACGTCAGCTGCCCGTTCTTCGCCGAGGCGGCCAGTCGTTCGTTCCATGCGTTACCGGCCGTGGTCAGTCGCGTCGCGCGTTCTTCGTCGCTGATGGCGATGGTCGTGCCGAACTCGGTGGTCGCTGCAGTCATGAGGGTGGTCTCCCTTTGTCGGTGCGATTACTTGGATGGTTGCCGACCCTCAGCCTAGGAATCTCCGCCGACGGGCCGCCCTGACTACGTCGGCTTCTGACTCCCGCCGACATCTTCGGGTCATCCGGTGTCATCTGCCGACACACGAGCCCTCGTCTACGCCGTCATCAGTATGTGCGAGACCGTCATTTCCGATGATGGCCGAACACAAGACTCGTCTGCGTGTGCGCGATCGTCGGATCGGACAGGTTCTGCTCGATGAATCGGTGCAGGCCCGTCGGATGGTCGCAGGCGACGTGAACGAGGAGATCCCGCTCTCCCGACACCTGATACACCTCGAGCGTCTCGGCCGCCTCGAGCAGCCGGTCGATGACGCTGCGCAGCTGCGAACGCCCGACCGGGGTCACACGCACGGAGATCATCCCGAACACGCTGAGTCCGAGCTTCTCGTAGTCGATGTCGGCGTGGAAGCCGCGCAGCACCCCGCTCTGCCGCAGGGCGCTGACGCGGCCCGAGCAGGTCGACGGCGCCAACCCCACGCGCGCGGCAAGGGTCTTGTTCGAGATCCGGGCGTCGGCACTGAGCTCACGCAGAATCGCCAGATCCACCTCGGCGAGCCGAACATCCGCCGAATCGGGGCGATGATCGGCGATGAGTATCGAATCATTCACGAAGTTTCCCCTCCTCGCCTTAGTTCTGTTCGGATTCTGCCCATCATATCCGAACGCCGTGCCAGGATGAGGCACATACGCGAATGCTCGCCGCGCCCCTCATCGCAGAGGTGGAACGGATCGGCGAAGACGACGACTCGGGAGACTCTCGTGGCAGCCAAGCTCAATCAGGACCAGCTCAAACGCACGATCGGACTGCCCGGTGCGCTGAGCGTGACGATCAATCAGGTGATCGGCGGCGGCATCGTCTCGCTCACGGGCGTGGCGATCGGCATCACCGGCGGCGGAACGCCCTGGGCCTACATCATCGCAGTGGTCACGATCATCCTCGTCTCGATCCCCTATGCGGCGATGGCCTCTGCCCTTCCCGCGGTCGGCGGGACCTACACCTGGCCCGCACGAGTCGTCGACCCGCGACTCGGTTTCATCAACATGTGGATGGCGCTCATGCAGCAGTGCGCGCTCAGCCTCTACGGCCTGTCCGCCGGAATCTATCTGCACTCGCTCTCGGACTCCTTCGATCCGGTCATCGTCGCGGTCGTCATCGTCAGCATCTTCTACGTCGCGAACCTCATGGGCGCCGCCTTCTCCTCGCGGGTGGGGGTCTGGCTCATGGTCCTCATGCTCATCGGCTTCTCCGTGTTCATCGTCAACGGCTTCGGCCACATCGAATGGAACGCCTATCCCGAGCCGCTGCCGCACGGCTTCACCCAGCTCCTGTCCGCGGCGGCGCTGCTCACCTTCGCCACGATGGGCAGCTTCGGCGTCGCCGAGCTCGGGCGCGAGATGAAGAACCCCTCTCGCGACATCCCTCTGGCGATGATCGGCGGCACCCTCGTCGTCGGGCTCCTCTATGTGCTCATCGCGATCCCCGCCGTCGGAGTCCTTCCCATCGCCGAGGTCGCCGATCAGCCCCTGTCGGTCGTGGCCGAAGAGATCATGCCCCACGGCTGGTGGGTGTTCTTCATCCTCGGCGGAGCGATGGTCGCGATCGTCTCGACGCTCAACGCCCAGCTCCTGTGGGGGTCGAAGGGTCTGGTCGCCGCCACGGACGACGGCTGGCTGCCGGCGGCGTTCGGACGGGTCAATACCCGGTTCGGCACTCCGCATCTGATCCTCACCGCGCTCTTCGTCCTCGGCATCGTCCCCGCGATCGCCGGTCTCGACATCTCCATCATCGGCACGGCCGCCTCGGCGCTGGTGCAGGTCATGCTCATCATCATCCTCATCGTCTCCCTGCGCATGCGCTATGTCATGCCCGACGCCCTCGCCCGGGCACCCTTCTCGATCCCCGTCTGGCTGCATTGGGCGCTGACGGTGGTCGGCACGGCGGTCAACCTCTACCAGATCACCCTGCTCGCAGCCGACTTCACACCGGTGGTGTGGATCGCGCTGGCGGCGTGGCTGGCGATCGGAGTCCTCATAATGGCTCTCCGGTACCCGGCCGTGGCCAAGATCCTCGCCGCTCGCGAGGCCGCTTCTGACTCAGACGCCGACGAACCTGCCAGACTGAACGACAACAGCACCGAAAGGACGACACCATGACGACTCTCGACGACGGACGCGACGCCGAACCGATCACTGACTCCGCTGACTCCCGCGCTTCCGAGCGCGCCGCCCGTGCCGGCGGCGCGCTCGATCGCGCGGCCTGTGCCCAGCGGGACGCCGACGATCCCCTCCGCGAATTCCGCGACGAGTTCGTCCTCCCCCCGGAGACGATCTACCTCGACGGCAACTCCCTCGGCGCACAGACGAAGGGAGCCGCCGAGCGGGCCCAGGACGTCATCTCCCGGGAATGGGGCACCGGATTGATCCGCTCCTGGAACGACGCCGGCTGGTTCGACCTGCCCGCCGTGCTCGGCGACAAGATCGCGGGCCTCGTCGGGGGCGGAGCCGGAGCCACCGTCGTCACCGACACGACCTCGATCAACCTGTTCAAGGTCGCCTCGGCCGCCTGCAAGATCCAGACCGCCGATGCCCCGGGACGCCGCGTCATCCTCACCCAGAGGGAGAACTTCCCCTCCGACATCTACATGCTCGAGGGGCTGGCCGAGCAGCTCGGCGACGGCTGGGAGGTCCGTCTCGTCGACGACGCCGAGGTGACCGCCGGGTTCCCCACGGCCCTGACCGATGAGGTGGCCTTCGTCGTCCTCACCCACGTCAACTACCGCACCGGACGCCTCTTCGACATGGAGTCGACGACCTCGGCGATCCATTCCGGCGGAGCCATGGTCATCTGGGATCTGTGCCATTCGGCCGGCGCCCTGCCGATCGATCTGGCCGGAACCGGTGCGGACATGGCGATCGGCTGCACGTACAAGTTCCTCAACGGCGGTCCCGGCTCTCCCGCATTCATCTGGGTCGCCGAGGCGCTGCAGAACCGATTCAGCCAACCTCTGTCGGGGTGGTGGTCGCATGCGCAGCCCTTCGATATGGCCCCGGACTACCGGCCCGCCGACGGTATCCGCCGCTACCTCACCGGAACTCAGGGAATCCTGTCGATGTCCGTGGCGGAGCTCGGCCTCGACATCCACTCGCGGGTGGACATGGAACAGGTCCGGGAGAAGTCCCTGGCCTTGTCGGACCTGTTCATCGACCTCGTCGATGAGCGTTTGGCCGAGCACCCGGTCGAGGTCGTCACCCCACGTGAGCACGCTCATCGCGGGTCCCAGGTCTCGATCCGGCATCCGGAGGGCTTTGCGGTGATGAGCGCGCTCATCGAGCGCGGAATCATCGGCGACTACCGTGAGCCGGAGGTGCTGCGGTTCGGATTGACCCCGCTCTACATCGGGTTCACCGAGGTGTGGGACACCGTCGAGGCCCTGCGTGACATCCTCGACAACCGACTCTGGGACACCCCGGCGCACAAGGTCCGCGGCGCAGTCACCTAATTGCTACTGTGAGTATTGATGGTGGCTGGTCTGGGACTGGCTGGCAGAGTAGGAACTGACCGTCCCATCGATCATCATGACTCTTATTGCTACTGACTCGAACGATGTCCTCGTCGGGATCTGTCTGATGATTGGTGGGCGGTCGGCACCGGCTCGGCCCACATCGATAACTTGATCAGAAGGTTGTCCGTTCCTGACCGAACGTGACTCATCACAGTAGTGTTTCGACGTGACTATCTCCCGGACCGGAGCCGACCGCTTTGACGGTCGGACCTCATCCGCTCTGACACAGGAGAGTCACGAACCGTCATGACTATCATCTCGCATTTATACGCGTTTGTCGTTGGCGTCGACACCCACGCGAAGAACCACGTCTACAGCGTGCTGACCAACACTGGCGAGCACGTCGACACGGCCGCATTCCCGACCACGAAAGCTGGCCTGAAACGGGCCCTGGCGTGGGCTGGCCGCCGTACTCGCGGCGACCTCGATACCCTGTGGGTCATCGAGGGCATCGGCACTTACGGGGCGATCCTGGCCGACCATGTCGCCGACGCAGGCTATACGGTCGCCGAGGCCGCCAGCATGAATGCTCGCGACCGGCACGCCACGGGCAAAGACGACCAGATCGATGCCCGACGGATCGCTGGCACGGTCCTGCCTTTGGACGAGTCACGGCTGCGGTTTCCCCGGCAGGCTGATGGGCCGCGCCAGGGACTGCGGATCCTGGTCAAAGCGCGGGAGTCCATGACCCAGGAGAAGACACGCACCATCAACGCACTCACCGCGCTGTTGCGGACTCATGACCTCGGTATGGATGCGCGTCGGAAACTGTCGGTCGTGAAGATCCAGACGGTGGCGAAGTGGCGGCTCAGGAACGAGGCTGTGGAACTGACCGAGGCTCGTCGGGAAGCCATCCGGTTAGCCAAACGCGTCATCGAACTCGAGGCGGACATCAAGGACTACGCCACCCGGATCGGGGCGATGGTCAAGGACAGTCCAGCTGCGGTGTTGCTGGCTGAGCCGGGGATCGGGCCGATCACCGCGGCTGTGTTCTACCTGGCCTGGTCGCATCATGGGCGGGTGCGTTCCGAGGCAGCGTTCGCGAAGTTGGCGGGGGTCTGCCCGATACCGGCGTCGTCGGGGAACGTGGTGAGGTTTAGGCTTAACCGCAGTGGCGATCGGCGGTTGAATTCTGCGTTGTACATGGTGGCCATCACGCGGCTTTCTCACCAGGAGAAGTCCCAGGCATACATGGCTAAACGGCTTGGTGAGGGGAAGACGAAGAAGGAGACGATCCGGTGCATGAAGCGTCACGTGGCTCGTTCTGTTTATCGGATTCTCGAGGCCACGAAACCGATCGGCCAGGCCGCTTGACAGACATAGAAGGATCCCGACGGCGGCGCAGCAACCTGGCGCCAGGTATCTGGGCCGCCGTCACCTGCGTTGGGACGTGACCGCTCAGGTGTCCGGAGCCGCAGAAGTTTCGATGACCTCGGCATTGACTCCGAAGTACGGTTCACCCGCCTCATTTCGCGGGCGGCTGGCGACAAGCGTCTTGAGCAGATTGCTGCCCCGCTCCCCAGTGATCGGGTCGAGATCGAGGATGGCACACCGCGCAATCGGATCCCCGATCCGCACTCGCAGGGCGCCGACGTAAGGCACGTTCACCGTCACATCCCGGCCTCGCCAAGTCTCTTCGATGAATGGTTCGTCCGTGTCGAGGACGAGGGTGGGACGAAAGCGGGCAGCCTCATCAAGCAGTTCGTGGTGACCCGACCGATCGGCGAGTTCCCTCATCGAAGCAGTCGTGACGATCGACAGGCCAGCTCCGTAGACCACGTCTCCACGATGTGCGCGGGCCAGCCGAACCGGCTTTCCCAGCCACTCGGAGGCGAGCGCCGAATGCGGACCGTCAGTGAGCTCGAGATCGACCGGTCGCTTCCAGTAGGAGCAGATCAGGCGCTCACCCGAGCCGACTGGCACCCCAGATGCAGAGCGCCCGTCGGGCAGGGTGATCGTCAGTGTGCCGTCGTCGAGTGAGGTGGTCATGCGGATGAGCCGAGGATTCTGCACGGTCTTGAGCACCTGCCGTCGCTCGACATCGATGAAGCAGAACACACGATCGCCGACCGGACCGTGAGCGTCGACGGCTGCTCCCGGTCGGGCCTCATGTCGTGTGCCTTTGACGTGGGCGAACCCGAGCGATGGGACACCGAATTCCCGCGCAGAAGCAGGTGACGGCGGCCCAGCAACCTGGCGCCAGGTTGCTGCGCCCCCGTCAGGTAGCAATTGGGGCATGGGGGTTGCGCCTTCCTGTGATGGCGTAGGTGCCGATGGCCACAGCTCCGATGGCCAGGACCGTGCCGCCGATGATAACGGCTCCGGGGATCGTGGCGATCGTGCCGAGCACTCCCACGGTGACTCCGGAGAAGGTCTGCATCCCGGGCCCGAATGTCGCATAGGAGCCGATGACGCGGCCGCGGATCTCCGGCGGCGCTTCGAGTTGGATGATCGCCATCTCGGTCGATTCGGCGGTGATCTTCGAGACTCCGGCGATGACGAGCATGATGACAGCCAGCCACAGGTGCGAGGTCAGGGCGAAGAACAGAGAGCTGATGCCCATCGCTGCGGCGGCCAGTGCCGCGGCCGCTGGGACGGCCTTGATCCACCCGGTCGCCTCGAGCCCGAAGCCCCCGAGCACCCCGCCGGCACCCATGGCGAAGAGCAGCACGCCATAGGTGAAGTCGCTGTCCCCGCCGACCGGGTTGAGGATGTCGCCGAACACCGGCATCGCCGTCTGCAGCACCGCCCCGATCGTCGTCGAGGCGAGCGCGGCCAGCAGCAGCATGCCGACGATCGCGCGATTGTGGCGGACGTCGATGAGCACCCGCAGGGACTGCATGAGGGTCGTCCGCGCGGTGCGCACTCCTCCGCTGCGCAGATGTCCGGTGAAGGGGGTGCGGATGAGGAAGATCGTCAGCGGCAGATAGAAGACGATGTTGATGAAGATGCCCCACGTGGCACCGACCCCGAGCAGCAGAGCGGAACCGACGACGGGGCCGAAGAGGATGCCGAGGCTGCGGAACGTCGCATTGAGCCGGACAGCGCTCGGCAGCTCTTTCCGATCGACGAAGTCATGCAGCATCATCTGCTCGGCCGGGCCCCACAGACATCCGGCCAGGCCATGGATGACGAGCAGCACGCAGGCCTGCCACAGCTGCAGAGAGTCCGTGAGGAAGAGGATCCCCCAACACAGGGACACGACCATGAACATGATCTGTCCGATCTGGATGAGGCGGCGGCAGTCGAAGCGTTCGGCCAGAGACCCGGCATAGACGGACAGCAGAAGGAAGGGCAGCCAGTGGCTGATGAGCTGGAATCCGACGAGCGCCGGGGATTCGAACTTCTGCCACAGCACCCAATAGGTGATGACGTGCTCGATATTGTCGCCCATCATCGCCGTGCCCGATCCGATCAGATAGGGCGCGGTCTTCCAGCTGCGCAGCACGCTGAATCGGCGCGGACCGGACGCTTGGCCGCCACCCGCCTCGCCGGCGGCCGCACTGCCCGCGGCTGCCTCGTCGCCGGGGTTCTGGGAGAAATCGCTCACTCCCCCATTCTCACACCCGTGGAACGGACCGGCACCGACCTCTTGTCTGCTGGGATCGAGGCGAGGACAATGATCCTTGATCAAGGAGGATCCTATGTCCACAGCTCAACCGCCGACGTCCACCCGCCCGAACTCCGCCCTTGTCGTCATCGACGTCCAAAACGGCGTCATGCAAGCTAGTTGGAACTCCGAATCGGTCATCTCCAGGATCTCCGATCTCGTCGACCGTGCCCGGAACACCGGCACCGAGGTGGTCTGGGTCCGGCACAGCTCCGGTGAGCTGCCGATCGATTCCCCGCAATGGCAGATCGTCGACACGCTCTCCCCCGCTGAGGGCGAATCCATCATCGAGAAGACCCACGGCAATACATTCGAGGACACGGACTTCGAGGAGGTGCTCGCCGGAAAGGACGTCGGCCACCTCGTCGTCACCGGTGCCCAATCGGACGCCTGCGTACGGTCGACCATCCACGGCGGATTCGCTCGCGGCTACGACGTCACCCTCGTCACCGACGCCCACACCACCGAGGATCTCACCGGGTGGGGTGCTCCCCCACCGGAGCAGGTCGTCTCCCACACGAACCTGTACTGGCAGTTCGAATCCGGTCCCGGTCGGCAGGCTCGCGTGCAGGAATCGAGCGAGGTCGACTTCACCAAACCCTGATCTCCCCTGCTCCTGCAACCCCGGAGTCTGCCATCATTAGTCCATGAGTGAAGACATCCGCAGCATCGAACTGACCCGCATCGCCGAGAACCACTACCGCGCCACCGCCCCCAGCGGAGCAAGCATCGAATTCGGCCGCGGCGAGGGCCTCATGACCCCAGTCGAACTGCTCCTGGCCGCTGTTGCCGGCTGCTCGTCGATCGACGTCGACACCGTGACCAGCCGTCACACCGAACCCACGAAGTTCGACGTCTCCGCGACCGCAGACAAGATCGACGAGGACGGGGCCTCCCGTGTGGACAACGTCCACCTCGATTTCGACCTCGCGTTCCCCGACGACGAGGAGGGCCGGAAGGCCGATGCCCGCGTCGAACGCCTCGTCGGGCTCTCCCACGACAAGTACTGCACGGTCTCCCGCACCGTCGAACACCCCACGAAGGTCGACTTCAGCATTCGTCGAGACTGACCTTCCGACTCGTCACGGCCGATCCTTCGCCGAGGCGGCCCGACGTTCGTTACGGAGGTGAGCTTCAGCTCTCGGCCAACCGCTTCTTCTCGACCTCGACGTCGAAATCGGCGGCGGGCCACTGCTGGTCGATGTCGACCAAGGCATCGAGCAGCAGCCGCTGCACGGCCAGCCGGGCGTACCATTTCCGGTTCGCGGGCACGACGGACCACGGGGCCGCCTCGGTGGAGGTGCGATCGAAGACGACCTGATAGGCGTCCATGTAATCCGGCCACAGGAGTCGTTCGTCGACGTCACCCGGGTTGTATTTCCAGTACTTGTCCGGCCGGTCGAGGCGTTCGGCCAGGCGCTCCTTCTGCTCGTCCCGGGAAATGTGGAGCATGACCTTGACGATCCGCACTCCCGCCGCGACCAGTTCAGCTTCGAAGTCGTTGATGGCGGTATAGCGGCGCTCGATCTCGGTCTCGTCGGCGAGTTTGCGAACGCGCCCGATGAGCACATCCTCGTAGTGTGAGCGGTCGAAGACTCCGATCATGCCGGGCCCGGGTACGCGCGGGCGAATGCGCCAGAGGAAGTCGTGGGCGAGGTCGTCGTCGGTCGGTTTCTTGAAGGCTGCGAGCTCGACACCCTGCGGATCGACGGCGCCGACGACATGGCGAACGATTCCGCCTTTGCCGGCGGTGTCCATGGCTTGCAGGACGAGGAGGACAGCGGGGCCGGAGTCCTCGTCATGGTGAGCAGCGAAGAGGCGCTCCTGCAGGTCGTTGAGTTCAGCGGACAGCGCCTCGAGGTCCTTCTTCCCGCTCTTCTTGTCCCCGTCGTAGCCGGGGGTGGATTCGGGATCGACCTCGCCGAGGCGGAATCCCTCCCCGGCGCGCAGAAGTGGTGCGGGGTCGGTCGTCCAGTTGCTCGTCGGCTCACTCATGCATTCATCTTTCCAGGTGAGGATGGCCGCGTCTATACCGACAACTCACCGCCGAGGCGGCTGAGGTCCGTCGATGCCCGGCAGCGGGTTCTCGTTCGTCAGTCCACGCCGACGCCTGTCATCCAAGTACCTCTGGTAGGCCGCATCGCGTTCCGCCGCGGTCATCTGGGCCTTCGGCTTGTCGATGACATTCCGCAGTGCTGCCAGCACGGTCAGCACCGCCAGACCGATCAGCGCCACGGCCACCCAGATCATCGTGGTGAGCAGGCTCGGCGGGTTCTCGAAGACCTGCACACCGGCGAAGAAGATAAGGAAGGCAAATCCGAGATACGGCAGCAGCAGCCACAGCGCGACCTTGTAGCCGCCGATCATCATCGGCAACATCATGCACGTACTCCACGCCATGCCGCCGATGAAGAAGAGCAGAACGAGGAAGAAGCTCGCCGGATCGGCGTTGAGTTCCGCCGCCGCCGTTCCGGGTACGGCCCGCACGCCGAGGAAGAACGGCCAGACCAGCGCCACCAGCGAGACGAGCACTGCGGAGGCGACCACGCCGAGGAGAATCAGCGGGATGAGACCCTCACGCCGGAACCCGTCATCCGGTCGTTTGTGCTCCATGAACAGGAATGGGAACAAGAAGGCCAGGCCTGCGGCGCAGATTCCCATCCACATTGCATCCGCTTCGATGATTTCGAAGTCGTTGCCGACCATCAGCCCCGTCGAGGCGAGCCAGATGAAGAAAGTGAAGAACAGTGCCCCGAACAACGAGATCCCGAGGACGCGCAGAAAGTCGCGTGTCCACGTCGGGACCGGTTCCTCCTCGTGCAACGGAAGCGGACCCGGTGGCGGTGGTCCGGGCGGTGTCTCACTCATGATTTCATCCTCGCACAAGCACGGGCGACTGATGCCGGCAGCGATGTTTCAGATCCGCCACCGCGGACCTCAACCGGTCAGTCGCCGTCCCACAGGCCACGCCTTCAGTCCGGTTTCCGGAACACCGACGGCAGCTTCTTCTTCACCCGCTGCCCGGTGTCCCGGTACGACCATTGCCGCATCGGCTGCGGCACACGCCACTGCAGCTTCCAGGCGAGCATGCGGAAGCCGAAGGCGGCAGCCGCGATGATGAGTGAGGCGATGGCACCCAACAGTCCGGTCACCTCGGCGATGATCGTCAGCCCCGAACCGAACAGGGCGGGGATGAGGTAGAGGTCGGTGCCGCGGAAGATCGCCGGATCCTCACTGGCCACGGCATCGCGCATGAGCCCACCGCCGCACGCGGTCAGCGCACCCATGAGCAGCGCCGCCGGATAGTTCGTCCCGGCGGCGAGCGCGATCGTCGTGCCGGTGACGCTGAACAGGCCGAGGCCCATCGCGTCAAAGGCGACGATCCAGATCCGTGCCCGGGAGATGTGGGAGCCGATGATGTAGATGAGCAGGGTCGCGATCACCGGCGGGGCGAGGTAGATCGGTTGGCCGATGGCGTTGGGCACCCGGTCGAGGAGCACATCGCGGATCATGCCGCCGCCGATGCCCGTCATCGTGCCCAGCACCAACCCGCCGGTGATGTCGAAATTGCGTCGCGCGGCCAGCAGCACTCCGGAGACTGCGAAGACGAAGGTGCCGGTGAGGTCGAGGGCGAGGAACAGGATCTCCTGCAGGTTCATCTCCACCTCGGCCCCTCTCGTCGCTCCGTGCCCGGCCCGGTGCCGAGCGTCCTACCAGCCACTGTAATCCGCTTCGGCATCCAGTGAGCCATTGTCTGGTGTTCCGTTCCCCATCGCCGAGGCGGCCGCTAGGCTGAGGAGATGACGCAGCCGACGCTCATCCTCGTCCACGGCGCTTTCGCCACTTCCTTCTCTTTCGCCCCGCTGCAGGCCGAACTCGCCTTCCACGGAGTGCGCTCGGCTGCGGTCGACCTGCCGGGTCACGGTTTCGCCGCCACCTTCCCGCTCGGATATCAGGCACCTCAGGATCTCGCCCGGTTCACCTCGGAACCGGGATCGATCAGGGGTGTGACCGTCGACGACAATGTCCGGGCTCTCGCCGAGGCGGCCGCCCGTGCCAAGGAGCACGGACCGGTGGTCATCGTCGCCCACAGCCGCGGTGGGGCCACATTGACCGCCTTGGCGAATGCGCATCCGGAGCTCATCGACCACATGGTCTATGTCTCCGCATGGGCACCGGTAGACCTCCCGGCCGCCGAATACAATGCCGAACCCGAAATGAAGACCGTCGACAATGCGGCTCTCGCTCGGGCCCTGGCCGGTGATCCCGGGCAGTTGGGGCTGCTGCGCTGCAATTTCCGCCAGGCCGACCTGGAGGTCCTCGACGGCCTGAAAGCACTCTTCTGCGCCGACGTCAGCGATGACGAATTCCGCATCTTCCTGAACTCACTGCAGCCGGATGAGAACCTCGACGCGGGAGGCCCCGAACACCGGGCGCAGGCGGGCACGTGGGGGACGATCCCGCGCACGTTCGTCCGCCTCGGCGAGGATCGGAGCGTGCCGACCGCGATGCAGGATCGCCTCATCCGCGAAGGTGATGCGCTCACCCCGGACAATCCCTACCGGGTGCGCACGCTGGCGTCGTCCCACGTGGGATGGCTGATCCGCCCCGCCGAGGCGGCCGTGCAGTTGGCGCAGATCGCCGCCGACGTTGCCGCGGAGTCCGACAGGTAAAGCGCAGGTGCCGACGGAAGAGGCCCCGACCCTGACAGTCGGGGCCTCCCCTTTTCCGCTCAGCCGAGTTCAGCTGAGCTGGAAGTTGTCCGGGTTCTTGTACGGTTCGATCTCGACGACCGGGGTGCCCTTGCCCATGAGCAGTTTGGAGATGGGGCAGCGAGCGTGGGCGCGGGCAGCGTACTTCTCGGCGTCGGTGTCCGAGACCCCTTCGATGGAGATGAACGCCTTCGGGGCGAAGTAGAAGCCATTGCCGGAGGGTTCATTGTGCAGCTCGACCTCGACGCGCACGCGTGAGAGCGCCTCGATCTCATTGACCGCGAGGACGACCTTGAGCGTTTCGCCGAGGCAGGTCGACCAGGCCATGGCGAGGAACTGTTCCGGGTTGTTGCCCTCTTCGACCCGTGAGGTCGGGGCGGTGGACAGGGTCTGGCCGTCTTCGACGCGCACCTCGCCAGAGGTGCCGCCGAGGTTCTCGACCTTCGCGGTGTAGATCGGCGCACTCGGGCTCTTCGGCTCATCCGCGTCTCCGGTCGGAGCCTGCGGCTGGGCGTATCCGGGTTTCTCAGTCATTGCACCATGCTACGACAGGCACGCAACAAGGTCACTGGCGTTTCAGTGAATGGTCAGTAACAAAACCCGCAGACCCATCTGCCGTCCAGGCGGCTCCGAATGATCACTATGAATCGGAAAACCCGTGCAACCCACCGTTTCCGCGGCGTCGTGGCAGGCATCGTCGCCACAGTCATGATGTTCGGTCTCGCAGACCTCATCGCGCGTGCCTTCACCCCGAGCGCCGCACCCCTGCTCACCCTCGGTCAGGCGATCATCCCACTGGCTCCCCCGGCTACGATCAAACCCGTCATCGCCCTGTTCGGCGACAACGACAAACTCGTCCTCGTCCTCTCCACCGGCCTCGGTGCGATCGTCCTCGCCGGTCTCATCGGAGCCCTGGCCGTCTCCCGCCGGCGTCTGGCCACGACGCTGCTGGTCGTCGCCGGGCTCGTCCCAGTCATTGTCATCATCATCCGCCCCGAGGCGGGTGCCATCGACGTCATTCCCACGCTCATCGGCATCGCCGTGGGCATCACGGTCTTCCTGCTTCTGCTGCGCTTCGGGGTACCGACTTCCCCCGCCGAGGCGACCGACAGTTCCGATGTCGCGCGCAGTACCGCGCGCAGTTCGCGAACCTCAGACCCGCTCAGCCGCCGCCGTTTCTTCGGCCTCGCCGGTGCCGTCGGTGCCATCGGGGCTGTCACCATCGCCGCTGGTCAGACCGTTGTCTCGCTGACACAGGACGCCGGAGCTGCGATCGCCAAACTGGTTCTGCCCACCCCTGCGAAGAAGGCGGCCGCGATCCCCGACGTCGCGAGCACCGACGTCAAGGGGACTGTCCCCTTCGTCACCGAGGCGAAGGACTTCTACCGCATCGACACGGTGCTCTCACCACCGGTCATCGATCCGGAACAGTGGTCCCTGCGCATCCACGGCATGGTCGAAGAGGAGGTGACCCTGACGATGGACGACGTCCTCGGCCTGCCGCTGGAAGAACACCACATCACTCTCACCTGCGTGTCCAATCCCGTCGGCGGGGACCTCGTCGGCAATGCGACCTGGCTCGGCTATCCCGTGCGCGACCTGCTCGCCCGAGCCCGCCCGAGTTCGCAAGCCGATATGGTTCTCTCCCACTCGTTCGACGGATTCACCGCCTCGACCCCGATCGGTGCACTGACCGATGACCGCGCTGCCCTACTGGCGGTGGGAATGAACGGGGAACCGCTCACCCCGATCCACGGCTCCCCCGCCCGTCTCGTCGTGCCCGGACTCTACGGTTTCGTCTCCGCGACGAAATGGGTGACCGAACTCGAAGTCACCCGCTTCGATGAGAAGACCGCCTACTGGACCGACCGCGGGTGGGATGCCAAGGCCCCCATCCTCGTCGCTTCCCGCATCGAGGTGCCGAGGCCCTTGGCCAAGGTCCCTGCCGGGGACATCCAGGTCGGCGGCACCGCCTGGGCGCAGCGTTCAGGGATCGACCGCGTCGAGGTCAAGCTCGACGACGGCGAATGGACGAAGACGGATCTGGCCGAGGAGGTCACGATCGACACCTGGCGACAGTGGCGGGCCGAATTCGCCGAGGTGGCCGCGGGCTCACATACCCTCACCGTGCGTGCCACGGACAAGGACGGGACCGTGCAGACGTCGAAACGTCGGGATTCGATCCCGAACTCGGCCACCGGGCACCACCACATCCAATTCCGCGTCGAATGAGCCCGTAGCCGCCTCGGCGAAGAGATTCTCAAGATTTCTTCCCCATCCACCCATCCGAACCGGGCACCGCACCGAATACCCAGTACACAGCGAGCAATGGAGATCACTTCACAGCTGTGCGCGAATACGCATCACTGTTGATTAGGAGAAGAACAATGAAGACACTGCTTCGCACACGCACCGCCACCATCCTCTCGGCCGGCGCTATCGGCCTCCTGGCACTGAGCGGCTGCGGAATGGATTCCGGTTCCGGCGGGGAGGAGTCCGGTTCGGAATCGGGCAGCTCCGAATCTCAGCCCGCTGACTCGGGCGAGTCCGAGATGCCCGACGAGTCCGGCGACTCCTCCATGGCCGATTCCGACCTCGTCGGCAAGGGCTGCTCGGCCTACGCCGAGGCGAACCCGGACGGGGCCGGATCCGTCGAGGGCATGGGCCAGGACCCGGTGGCCACTGCCGCCTCGAACAACCCGATGCTCACGACCCTGACCAAGGCTGTCTCGGGCAAGCTCAACCCCGATGTCGACCTCGTCGACACCCTCAACGGCGACGAGTTCACGGTCATCGCCCCGGTCGACGACGCCTTCGCCGATGTGCCGAAGGACGACCTCGACGCCCTGGCCAAGGACTCGGACCAGCTGACGAAGGTGCTGACCTACCACGTCATCCCCGGACAGCTCTCCCCCGATGAGATCGCCGGTGAACACGAGACCGTCGAAGGTTCGAAGGTGAAGATCTCCGGTGAGGGCGAGGACATGAAGTTCGACGACGCCGGACTGGTCTGCGGCGGAGTCAAGACCGCCAACGCCACGGTCTACATGGTCGACGCCGTGATGATGCCGGAGAAGTGACCGGAAAGTCCACAGCGAGAGAACACCACGATGCAGTGGCCGGGAACCGATCAGCAGCAACAGGATCGGCTCCCGGCCGCCTTCGGTTCCTCGCCGGTTCGTGCGGCTTCAGGCGAACGTCGACTGACCGCCTCTGCAGCACACGCTCCGACCACTGCGCCCACCCCGCTCGACTCGCTCACCTGGGAAAGGTGTGATCGGTTTCTGCATGCATGGCATGATTGGGCAATGAGTTCTGATCACCAGCCGGCGGATTCCGCCGATCCCGGCGGTGCCCTGCTGATCCGCATCGCCGAGGGTGACCGGTCCGCATTCGAAGAACTGTTCACCACTCACTCCCGCATCCTCATGGCCGTCATCCTGCGAATCGTCAAGAGCCGAACACTGGCCGAGGAAGTCCTCCAGGACTGCTTTACCGAGGTGTGGACCCGGTGTTCGGGCTTCGACCCGGGGCGCGGCAGCGGACGGGCATGGCTGATCACCCTGTGCCGCAGGCGAGCCATCGACTGTGTGCGCAGCGTCCAGGCTCAACAGGACAGAGACTATGCGGACGGGCTCCGCACCACCGCCGAAGCAGGCGACCAGGTGGAGCAGACCGTCATCGCCCGTGCAGAGTCGGACCGGACCGTCTCGGCTCTGCGGATCCTCCCGGATGAGCAGGCCGAACCGATCGTCATGGCCTTCTACCAAGGCATGACCCACACCCAGATCTCTGAGAATCTCCAGGTGCCCCTGGGTACCATCAAGTCACGGATCAGGGACGGAATGAAGAAGCTGCGAGAAGAGTTGGAGGCAAGCCGATGAGCGCAGATCGTGACTATCTGGCTGCCGGGCTGGCCCTCGGCGGGCTCAGCGACTCAGAACTCACCGAGGCTCAGGCGCTGGCCGATGCCGACGCCGACTTCCGCGCCGAAGTCGCCGCCTATGCCGACGTGATGGCCGACGCGGCCGAATCCGATGAACCGGTCGAGGTCAGCTCGGCGACTCAAGAGGCGATTCTGTCGATCCCCGAGAGCCATGCACAGGAACCGGCTCCGGCAACGTCATCGGCCGCCGAGGCGGAAGGCTCATCGGTCGCGCCTGCCGCCACCGATGCACCGCCTGCACCGACATCGCTCACCGAACATCGGGAGACACGCCGATCCGTTAACCGCGATGGGGGCCGAGGTGAGCCGCAATCCGGCCGCAGTTCCTGGCTGCCCTGGGCGGCAGCTGCGGCGGCGATCGTCGTCGCCGCAGGACTCGGCGCCACCGTCTGGCAGCAGAATCAGCGACAGAATTCCTTGGAAGAGGACTTGGCCGCGACTCAGCAGCAGCTCGATGACTCCGCTCGTCTCATGGAGGCCAGTGACCTGAAGACGAGCACCGCAGACATGCCGGAGGGCGGGTCCGTCACCGTGCTCTCCTCCGAGAGCGAGCAGCTCATCCGCGTCGCTCCCCGTGATGTGGTGTCGACGACGTCGGCCACGTCGATGCAGATGTGGGTCATCGGTGCCGACGGTCCGGAAAGCGCCGGTCTGATGTCGGACGATCCGGTGACCATTGCGGGCGAGACGTTCGCCTCGGGCAGCGTCTTCGGCATCACCGTCGAGCCCGAGGGAGGCTCGAAGCAGCCGACCACGGATCCGATTGTCGCCATCGACCTCTGAGAGCTGTAGGGAGTAGGCTTCCAGGCATCGGCGGCGAAGGAGCTGTGATGTCCGATTTCGAGTGGGATCCGGAGACCTACCTGGCGCTCATGGCCGAAGAGATCCCCGACTACCCGCGTCTGCAGACGGAAGTGGCGGCTGCGGCAGCAACAGGAGCACCGACGTCGATCCTCGACCTGGGCATCGGCAGCGGGCTGACCGCACAGCGCGTTCTCGAAGCCCTGCCGGAGGCGAAACTGCTGGGCGTCGACGCGAGTTCCGAGATGCTCGCGGCCGCCGAGGCGACCCTTGACCCGGATCGCGCCCAGTTGCAGTCGGGTCGCCTGGAAGAACCTCTGCCTGACGGGCCGTTCGATCTGGTCATGTCCATGCTCGCCGTCCATCACCTCGCCGGCTCCGGCAAGGCCGACCTCTTCGTCCGCATCGCGTCGTTGCTCGAGCCCGGCGGGCGGTTCGTCCTCGGTGATCTCGTCGTACCCGCCGACCCGGCGAACGTCGTCACGCCGATCGACTGGATCGACGATACCCCCAGTTCACTCGATGAGCAGCTGACCTGGCTCGCCGAGGCAGGACTGACCACCCACGTGCACTGGCAGCACCGGGATCTGGCCGTCGTCGTCGCTCAGAAGGACTGATTAGGCTTCGCCGGGGCCGGAATCCGATTCAATTGATTCAGCGATCGCTCTCGGGCACCTCGCCGAACCCGGCGATGAGGACGTCGAGTGCGAAATCGAAGCGAGCAGTCGGGGAACGGCGCGCAGCCTTACCTGCTGCCTCGACGAGACGTGGGAAGTCCGCCTCGGAGATTCCCTCGAGATGAGCCGCTTGGCGCAGCTCGCCGCTCATGCCTCCGCCCCGTTCGCCGCCTTCGGCTCGCACCGCGCCTCTGCGGGCGGCCTTTCCAACCTCGGCATTGAGCGCGGCATGCATGAGAACGAACTCATGGATGGTGTAGATCATGTCGAGCCCGCGGCGAGCTGAGAACCCGGCGGCGCAGAGGAAGTCGACGAGTGCCTCCAACAGAGCAAGGTTTCCGGTGGTCACCGCCGGGCGGGTCATGACGAGATCGACGAGGTTCGGATGCTCGGACAGAGTGTTCAGCTGCGACCGGGCGTACCCCCTCAGAACGTCGTCCCACGGTGATCCGGCGATTTCGACTGGCGGCACGGAAGTCGATATCTGCTCGACGACGGCGTCAAGCAGCGCACCCTTGTTCGGGAAATGGTGGTAGAGCGCCATCGCCTCGACCTTGAGTTCGGCGCCGATCCTGCGCATCGACACAGAGGCCAGACCTTCTTCGTCGGCGATGGCAATCGCGGTCCTCACGATCGATTCCGGCTTCAGACCAGCATGCTGGCCCCGCGTACGCGCCGCGCCGGACTCGCTCCGCCTGCCGCTCGAAGTCGCACCTGCTGCGCGATCACTTCGCTTCACCATGGCCGCCTCCCTCACGAACTCTCGGGTTTTCCTCCATTGACCTGCTCTACAGCGTAAAACTAGCATGAGAACCACGTTTTACGCTGTATAACACAAGAGAAAGGGCTCCATCATGAATAGGCAGTATTCTCGTTCGACCTACGTCGCCCTCTGGGTCGGACTCGTCCTCACAGTCCTGGCCATCGTCAGCGCACAGCTGGGCAGGCCGCTCATCGGCGAACACATCCGCAGCGGCTACCCATCGATGTCCCAGGATGAGATCTCCTCAGGCGTGAACTTCTACGCCGCGTCCTTGACGGTCGTCGGTGTGCTCGGCGTCCTCGGCTGGGTCGCAACGATCTGGCGAGCGCATCGGGGCAGCCGCTGGATCCGGTGGGCGGCCGTGGTGCTCGCTCTCACCGGCACTGCAGTTGCGATGTTCGCTCTCCTCGTCCGTGACACTTCGGGAGACACCGGACTGCCGCCGCTCATCGGCACGATCGGGCTCCTCCCCTGTGCGGCAGGGCTTGTCGCGGTCGTCCTCATGTTCACCCAGGCAGCCACCTCGGCGAACAACGATCCACGACCCCTGCACCGTTCACCACGCGCACGAACAGCCTGAAAGGACGACCCATGACATGCCCTATCAGCTCCAAGCTTCACACCCAACGCGACCTGGCCGAGGCGGTGCGCGAGGTCCACCGGGCAGGCATGCCCGGCATCATCGCCGAGGTGGTCGACCATGGAGAGACCATGCGTGAATGCGCAGGTTTCGCCGATACCGGGACGGAGGTACCGATGACCCCCGATCTCCACCACCGGGTCGGCAGCATCGCAAAGACCTTCACGACGGTGGCCCTGCTCCGGCTCGCAGAAGCGGGAACCGTCGACCTCGATGCTCCGATCGGCCGGCACCTTCCCGTACTTGTGCCAGGTGTTAGCGGGGAGGCGATCACCGTGCGGATGCTCGCGAATCATACGAGCGGACTCAACGAGTACCTGCCTGTCATCTACGACTCGCTGCGAGCATTTCCGAACCTTGCGCAGACGAGCCCGCGCAGCCTCATCGAGCTTCAGTTCACCCGCTTCGACCGACGAGAACTCATCGGCATCGGAGTCGGAGCCCCACCGGCAGGCGAGCCCGGCAGTCTGCCCGGCAGGTATTCGAACACGAACTATCTGCTCCTTGCCGAACTCATCGAGTCCGTCACCGGCACCGCTGCCGAAGAGCACATCCGCACCGAAGTCATCGAACCCGCCGGTCTCGACGAGACATACTTCCCCGACGGATCCGTGCTCGCGGCTCCGCACACAAGTCTGTACGAATCATGGTTCGGCATGGCCGATCCACCGGTCGACCTCACCGACTTCGACATGTCGTGGGTGGGGCCCGCCGCTTCATTGGTGTCGACCGCAGCCGATCTCAATCGCTTTTTCGGCCTCCTCATCGACGGTCGACTGCTTCGACCGGAATCGCTCGAACAGATGCAGAGCACAGTTCCGGTGATCTCGTTCGAGGGCACGACGATCGAATACGGGCTCGGCCTGCACCGACGCGAGACCGTCGACGGAACAGTCTGGTGGGGACATGACGGTTCTGTGTGGGGAGGCGGAGCGCTCACATTCACCCGTTCGGACGCAGACAGGCAGGTGACTGTGTTCACCAATCGTCAGCGCTGGAACTCTCTCGATGAGTCCGGGCGCCCGCAGCCGCATCCGATCGACGCGGCACTGGCCAGTGTCGTCACGACGGGGATGGGCTGATCCGGCTTCGGGCAGCTATCCGATCCCGCCCGATCACTTCCTCCACCGATTGTCGGAGCCACGGCGTCTGATTTCCCCACTGCGGCGGATACCGGCAGGGCACGGCACTGTCTAAGCTGGAAGGATGACGGAGGACAGGACGAGAGAACCACGGACCTCGGCACGCCTGTCGGCCGCGGCTCGCAAGCCGAACCGGTCCGACCTCTGGCTCGTTGCCGCCCTCACCGTCGGCTCGCTCATCTTCGCCGTCCTCTATGAGGGCAGCGGGTTCTGGGAGTTCAAAGCACCGCTGTGGGTTGTCTGCGTGCTCTCAATCGCAGTCACCGTTCCCCTGCTGTGGCGTCGTCGTTTCCCGAATTTCGTCGCATGGTCAATCACCACGCTCTACGTCACCGCGCAGATCCTGCAGATGATGGAACCTGGTGTCTCTCAGATCGTCCTCTTCACATCGGTCTACGCGATCGGCGCGTTTCGCTACAGTCAACGCGCGGCTTTCATCTCACGCTGTCTGCTGTGCCTGGCCATCCTCATCTATGTCATCGTCTCGGCGTCCCTGCAGTTCCGGGATCTCGGCGACCTGACTTTCGTCCAGTTCGCCGCGGCTACCGGGGTGACTTTCCTGATCAACACGGTCTTCTTCGGCGGCGCGTGGCTCTTCGGCAACCGCGCATGGAAGCAGCGGCGACTGCTCGAGGAACTCCGTGCGGCCAACGAAGAAGTCCGCGAGCAGGAACAGCAGCTGACTCGGCAAGCCCTCGACCTCGAACGCGTGCGCATCGCGAGGGAACTCCACGACGGAGTCGCCCACCATATCGCCGGGGTCGGCATCCACGCCGCCGCCGCACGTCGCAGCCTCGAGAGGAACCCCGACAAAGCCAAGGAATCGCTCCAGGTCATCGAATCCTCGACTCGCGAGACCGTCGACGAACTCCGAGCCCTCGTCTACACGCTGCGCGACACGGACTCGTCGACCGACGTCACCGCCGCCACGGACAACATCGCCGCGTCTGGCGACCATGCGGCTGAAAGACCGGCCGACACTGCTACGGCGGCTTCGACGAAAGGCAACCCCGGCCTCGGCGACCTTCCGGAACTCATCGAATCGGCCCGACGATTCGACCAAACCGTCGAGTACACGACGATCGGGGCCCCTCGCCCGCTCACTCCGATCACCGAGATGTCGATCTACCGCGTGATTCAGGAATCCCTGACCAACTGTTCCCGCTACGCGGGCGCCGGCGCCGAAGTGGATGTGCGGCTGCGTTACGGCAGCACCGATCTCGAGGTGGAGGTCAGCGATGCCCGGTATGCCGGAAGACCGACATCAGCAGGACCCGACAGCGTTCAGGCAGACTCCGGAGTTCGTTCCACGAGCGAAGGGCTCGGCCTCGGCATCGTCGGCATGAGAGAACGTATGAATGCTCTCGGCGGCAGCCTCGAGGCAGGGCCGAAGTCCCGCGGCGGCTGGATCGTGCGCGCCCGGATCCCCTACCCTCGCAGCACCGCAGCGCAATCGTCCCCCGATACTCCAGCGAAGGCATCCACATGATCCGAGCCCTCCTCGTCGACGACCAGTCGATGGTTCGCACCGGTTTCCGCACGATCCTCGAAAGCGAGGACGGCATTGCTGTCGTCGGCGAGGCTGAGAACGGGCAGATCGCCATCGATAAGGCGCTCGAGCTGTCACCGGATGTCATCTGCATGGATGTGCAGATGCCGGTCATGGACGGGCTCCAGGCGACGGAGGAGATCGTCCGCCGCGGCGCCGCCGGGGCCGTCCTCATGCTCACGACCTTCGACCGCGACGACTTCCTGTTCCGCGCGCTCGATGCCGGTGCCAGCGGATTTCTGCTCAAAACCGCCGAGGCTGAACAGCTCATTGACGCAGTGACCGCTTTGGCGGCAGGCGACGGTCTGCTCTCCCCCGAGGTCACCCGCCGAGTCATCGAACGGTCCGTGTCGACCCCGGAACCGGCGGCACCAAGCGCGCCTGAACTCGAGTACCTCACCGACCGTGAGCTCGAGGTACTGCGGCTGGTGGCTA
This sequence comes from Brevibacterium sp. MGP-B1, assembly GCF_057766545.1. Taxonomy (NCBI): domain Bacteria; kingdom Bacillati; phylum Actinomycetota; class Actinomycetes; order Micrococcales; family Brevibacteriaceae; genus Brevibacterium; species Brevibacterium sp. MGP-B1. Next base: position 3,274,271 of record NZ_CM173407.1, read on the forward strand.
CCGGGGCCAGCAATTCCGAGATCGCAGGGAAGCTCTTCGTCGGTGAGGCGACTGTGAAGACACACGTGTCGAACCTGCTGTCGAAACTCGGCATCCGCGATCGCATCCACGCGGTCATCTGGGCGTATGAGAACGGGGTCATAGCCATCGGTCAGCAGGAACGAATGCGATGAGGTGGTCTGAGTCAGCCGCCTCGGCGAGGGGATCGTCCCTTTCGCCGGAGGTAGCGCATAACAATTTCGGGCAAAGAATACTCCCCCATCGACAACGGGAGTAATGTTGTTCGCGTCGAGTCCCGAAAAGCGACTCGTCCCTCCCCACGGATACCCACCCTCCCATTCACGGTCACCCCCGGCGAACAGGACTGCGGCCCGCACGGCTGCTCCGTTTCGCAGACCGGAAAGGCTGCACCTCCATGCACAGTGTGGACAGTTTCGTCCCAGTCGACCCCGCCTACGACCGCCTCGTACATCTCGCGCCCACACGCAGCAGAGAGTCGACCCAGATCCTCGATCTGCTCCGCTCCGGTCGCTCCGTCATCGTGGTCTGTCTGACCGGCGACGGCGCCCTGGATTTCGGACGGTCGCTGGCCGTTGCTCTTGGTCGTCCCGATCAGTCCCTGCTGCGGATCAGTGCCCACACCACCACCGAGGAGGTCGCGGAGTTCGTCGACGCCGGCAGGATCGCCGGGGGGCCGAGGATCATGAGCGGGGCCCACCTGCTCACGGACGACACCGCGCCGGTGATCGACCAGGCTCTCCACGTCTCTCGAGTACCGGTGGCCTACCTCGTCGATGGTGATCTTCTGCGCACGGTCCATCAGGGCGGCAACAGTGTACTCAAGCAGATCGCCATGAGCTGGAGCGCCGGTGAAGTCGATCGCATCGATCTGGCGCCGCTCACCGGCAGCGAATCCATGGCACTCGTAGCGGGTCTGTCTGCGACGACTCCACTCGATGACCTGCAGCTGCGCACTTTGGCGGCGCTGTGCGGGGGCAGGCCATTGGTGGCAGCCGACCTCGTCGCCTGGGCGGAAGAGGACCCAGATCGAGTTCCCCGCCATTACCCGCACGCCAGCTTCGATACGCCGTTCTTCGGCACCAGGGTGCTGTCGCGACTTGCTCCGCTGTATCCGCGGATGCCTGATTCCACGCTCATCGCTGCTCGCCGCCTCGGCGATCTCAGCCCCATGCCCACCCGCACGGCCAAACAGCTCTTCGGAGAAGCGGTCATCTCCCGCCTTATCGACCTGCGTCTGGCCCGAGAGTTCGAGGTCAGCGGTCAGCCGTCCGTGGCGGTCCCACCTCTGCACATCGATGCCATGGCCAACCAGCTCATCGGAGAGGCCGATTCCGCGGACGAGGAGAAATTCAATCGTCGGCTCGCGGTCCTGTGGCAGGCCGGCTATCCGGTCGGTGAAGCTGCTGAGATCGGTCTGGCTCGTGACGTCATCAGCGAGGGCCGCGAGATCGATCGCTCCGTTGCAATGATTCTGCTCAAGGCGGCGCGCACGCTCAACCGCCTCGGCGATCCGATGGAGGCGACGATCATGCTCCACATGGTCGAGGACGAGGCTCGAGACGAACCGCCGATGTTGCTCGAATGGGAGCTGCAGATGATCACAGCCCGACTGCTGAGCGGCGATCGGGTCGGAGCGATCGCCCTCATCAGAACCGGTGTCGAGCACGGGCCTCTGGGCTGCGACCGCGAAACGGTTCTGTTCGAGCTGCTCTTCACGGCGGCCGCGGCGCTCGCAGGTGAACCCGAGCTTCCTCAGTGGTGGACCGATCACCTGCGAGACGAAGTCGATCCGGTCATTCCGGGTATCGCGAACCTCGTCACCTCGTTCGCCGGGAGCGGCATGACCCGCCTCGATGACGCTCGCGCGGTCGCCGATTCTCAGTCGGCGTCACATGCTCTGCGGTTCGCCGCATATGCGGCTCTGTGCCAGTACCACCTCAAGACGGACAACGCAGAGGCACTCATCGCAGCCGCTGAGGAAGGCTACGAATACTACGTCGGACTCACCGGCGCCAACCCCAGGTCACTCACCGGTTTCACCTACACCATGGCCTGGTACTTCATGGTCGGAGCGACGGTGAATTGCCTGTTGGCCGGAATCGAACCACAGCGATCTGAACTCATCACCCGCAAACTGCTGGAAGCCGCGAGCGGAGCCTCCACCCACAGCGGCTGGCAGCTGAATGCGACGGCATCCTGGTGCATCGGCATCCAGCGCCTGCTTGATGGAGAGACCGATCTGGCCGCACGGGACTATGCGGCCGTCGCAGCCACTGTCACCCCGGCACTGCTGGCGGTGGGATGGGGATTGCGCGACACCCTCGGACGGTGGCAACGCAGCAATGCGCCGTACTATCGCCCGACGTCGGGCGATGGCTCGATTCCGGCCCAGGGCTATCGCTTCCACGATGGCTTGGCCGCCTTCCTGCTGGGTCCTGGGGCGTCGAATCCCGGCCCGATGCCTGCGTGGATGCATACCGTGTTCGCTCATGCGCGAGTCCTCGACGGCACCATCACCGCCGCCGAGGCGGTCCAGAGTCTTCCGGATGAATCCACGGACCTGAATCTGCCCGGGCCGCGTGCCGCGCGGCGTCATCTCGATGCCTCGGCCGCTGAGGACGCCGAGGCGCTCCTGGCCGCCGGTCTGGAACTGCGGTCCGTCGGCTACCGGGGTGCTGCCCGCCACGCCTTCGCCGAGTCCAGGGCTCTGTTCCTCGCTCAACGTCTCAGTTCCCGCGCACGCGTGGCCGGCGAAGCACTCGACGCGCTGCGACAGCGGGCTGCCACGCCTCCGGAAGATCCGCAGCCACGTGAGGACACCGCGATCTCCGATGCTGCGGCTCCGGCCGTCACCCTGACTGAACGGGAGCTCGAGGTATGCCGACTCGTCGCCGAGGGACTGACGAATGTGCAGATCAGTCAACGTCTGGTCCTGTCGGTGCGCACTGTCGAGTCACATGTGCTGCAGGCTCGAGCGAAGCTCGGTGCCGAACGGCGCCGCGACATCCCGAAACACTTGCTCAAGCTCCGCGACACCGGCCGGATCAATGCCGTGGGCCGCGCGAAGGCCTAACCCTCGTCGAACGGGACTGAGCGTCCGCCTCGGCGGGGGTGTCGGTCTTCGGTTTCTCGCCCTTCGGGCGGACCGGACGGCCTGACCACCAGACGTAGATTCCGGCTGCCACGAGACCCGTACCCATGATGACGATCCACCAAGGGAAGCCGGGCAAGTCGGATTCGGCGAGCCCGGATTCCTGATCTGCGGCCGGGGTCGGGTACACGCGTTCAGCGGTGACGAGGATCCTTTGGGAGTTGATGCCCAAGGGCGTGCAGGTAACGAGCGTAACGAGGTCGCGGTCGGAGATCGTGCCCAGAGATTCAGTCTCGTCCGGGTCGACGACTTGGGTGCGCACCACCTGGTAGCTGAGCACCTGTCCGAACGTCGTCAGGGTGAATCGGTCACCCTTGCCCACCTTGTCGAGGTTGGTGAACATGGTCGCGTCGGCCAGACCTCGGTGGCCGGTGATGACCGAATGGGTGCCGTCCCCGCCGACAGGCAGACTCGTGCCCTCGAGGTGGCCGAGCCCTTTGAGCAGGGTCGCGTCGTCGGTGCCGTGGTAGACGGGCAGGTCCACATCGATGGAGGGGATCCGCAGACGGGTCATCACTCCGGGTCCACCGTCGTCGAGCACATCCTCGTACGCCGGGGCGCCCTCGGCCGAGGTCCCTTTCCCCGAAGGCAGACGGTGGTTCGACTCCAGCTGCGCACCGGACTCGAGGGCATGGTTGTACTTGTGGGCGAGCGCGATCTGACGGGCGTTTTCGGCTTTGTCGCCCTCGGTCGTCGTCGCCGAGTTGCCGATGATCTTCGACTGATCGAGCTGGGAGAACCACGCTGCCGCACTCGGGTAGGTCCAGATGCCCAGTCCGGTCAGAGCGATGAGCGCGATGACGAGGGAGAGAATCGGCACGCGCCAGCGGCGCCCGTCGGGGGACGGACGCCGCATGGACGTGCCCGGCACGGCAGCCTCGGTGGACTGCCTGCCCTCAGGTGAGTGGGTCACACCTGGTTCTTGCGGCGGTTGGCTGCGACGATGCCTGCACCGCCGGCGATGAGCATGAGGCCGATTCCGGCGATCATCGCGAGCAGCTTGCCGTCGGCTCCGGTCAGCGGCAGTTCGGGGTGGCCCTGCTGGGTGTTGGCGAACTCGTACTTGACGGCTGCGGTGGTGGCGCCGGCCCTCACGGTCACCTCGTTGAGGGAGTCATCGAGGATATAACCGGTCGGAGCCTTCGTCTCCTTGACCCAGTACTTCTGGGTGGTGTCGTCGTTGTTGCCGACCCACAGGGTGATCGTTGCAGTGCCGTCAGCGGCAGTCTTGACCGAGGCCACCTTGTTCTGGCCGTCCTTGTCGGAGAAGATATCGAACTCGGCTCCGGCGAGGGTGTGTGCCTTGTCGCCGGCGACGTGCTTGATGATCTGCAGCGAGCCCCAATTCGTGCTCACGGCCGGGGTCTCGACGGACGAATCGTTGGTGTTGACGAGCGCAGTGTTCTCGATGGTGCCGTCACCCTGAGAGGTGACCTTCGTGGTAATCGTGGAAACGACCTTCTGTCCGGCCGTGAGCTTGCCGAGTCCGACCTTGGTGAAGTTGATCGTCACGGTCTGACCGTCCCTGACGATGTCGTAATCGGTGCCTTCGGTGAAACCGGCGACTTTGGCAGATACGAATTCCAGGCGCGAGTCGAGCTGGTCGACGATCGAGAACTTTTTGTAGCCGTTGTTCGCGGCAGGAACCGGCGCCGTAATCGTCCAGTCGACAGTCGAACCGATGACGGGCGCAGTCGGGTTGGAGACTTCCTTCGTCGGCTGCGTCTTGTTCACCGAGTTCTTCGGGTAGACGTTGACGTCGTAGAGCCATTTGCCGTTCGACTGTGAGAGCGGCAGCGTGACGAGGAATGGATCCGTGGTCGAGGTCGCGTTCGTCGGAGTCTTGGTCTCTTCCACGAGGTAGAGACCGAGCGGCAGACCTTCGAAGGTCGCGAGTCCGCCGTTTGCGGTGGTCTTCGCGACGCCGTTGCCCAGCGAGAATCCGCCGGCCTTGACCTCGGAGGCCTTGAGCCCGCTGATGAGGTCCCAGCCTTCAGGAGTCTTCAGGTCGATGGCCTGGCCGCCCTTGGCCGTGACCTGCTTGACCGTGAACTCGGCGCCGTCGAGTGGGGTGCCGAGGTTCGAGGTGTCGGTCTTCACCGAGCCGTCACCGCCGTCGGTGCCGTAGGCGCCGTCGTACTTGTGGACGATGATCGAGCCGGAGCGTCCGGTGTCGATGTTGCCGACGTTGCTGTCGGCCTGCGCCGTGCCCGTCATGCCGAGCACGCTCAGCGAGGCGATCGCGGCCACCGCGGTCAGACGCCGCAGAAGACCCAGTTTCTTAGTTTTCATTGTTTCCCTTTCAGTGCTTCCGGTTCCTGCGGCGCAGGCCCTTGAGAAGTGCGATGGCACCGGCGGCTGCGAGCAGAGCTGCTCCGCCGATGAGGTAGATCTGGCTTCCGGTTCCACCCGTGAGCGGCAGCGCCACCTGGGGCTTCTGCTCGTTGGTGTACGACCCGAGCGACTTGTCGAGTGCGGATCCGGAGACCGTGAACGTGTGTGGTGTGTCGTCGAGAATGTATCCGGCCGGGGCTTTCTTCTCCGTCAGCGTGTAGTCGCCCCATTTGAGGCCGGTGACCGAGAATTTCCCTGCCGTCGGGTCCTTGTCGGCTCCGGTGCATTCGCTCGCCGAGGCGGCTGCGCAGTCCTCGATCGTGAGCTCGGCTCCGTCGGGTCCGGTGAGAGTCCACACCGATCCCTTGAGAGCGGCGCCGGATTCGTCGGTCTTGCCCCAGGTCACGGCACCGGTCTTTGCAGTGTTCGTAATAGTGCAGGTGACGTCGTCGCCGGGTCTCAAATTCACCGAACTCTTATCGGAGGTGACTGTTCCGGAGCCGGAGCTCGGTTTGCAAACCCAGTCGGAGGCTTCGTAGCCCTTTAGGGTTCCGGCTTCGGAGAGCGAGTACTTGCCCGCCTTGACTTTGGCCTTCGTGACTTCGGACGATCCGGTCTTGCCTTCGATCGTCTTGTTGCCCGAGGCTGCGTCACCGGCGGCCTTGAGCGTCCAGTCGGTGTCCTTGGCAGTGCCGGCGGCGGCCTTGTTGTCGACCTTCTTCACCAGGGTCAGTGCGGTGTCGCTGACCTTGTTGAGGTAGGTGCAGTCGACGTTGTCGCCGGGCTTGATTCCGGTGAGGTCGGTGCTCTTGTCGCTCGTGAGCTTCGTCGTGGTCTTGGACCCGTCGATTCGAGTGATATCGCAGCTGCCGCTCTTGAACTCGAAGCCGTCCTGCTGGGTTTCAGAGATCGCAACAGTGGCCCGACCGGTGCTCTTCGAGAACTTCAGCCCCCATTTCGCATTGCCGTTCGCGTCGGTCTTCTGCGTGGCTGCCGTCGGAGCCGAAGTCACCGAGTCGGTGGTGGCGGTCGCTTTCGCGCCAACTGTCCAGTCCTTGCCCGGTTTCTTATTCTCACCGTTCTCGTCGACGACGTCCTTGTGGATGGAGACGTTGGCAGTCAGCGGGGCATTCGTGATCGTGCAGACGACGGCGTCACCGGTGTTCGGGATGGTGACTGAGCCTGAGCGACCTTCTCCAGAGACGCCGTTCATAGGTTTGCCGTCGGTTGTGCAGGTATAGGTGATGCCGTAGTCATCCAGCGTCGCACCCCTCGCAGCCGTTTCGGAGAAGGTGATAGCCGCGCCCCGCTTGGCAGGCAGGGGTCCGACGATCTCTTCCTGAATTCCGGTTGCCGAGCCTGTGGTCGTAGCAGATCCCAGTTCTGTGCCTCCCTGCTTAAGGGAGAGAGCGAACTGATCGTCTGCCTTCGCACGCCCGCCTTGGACGTCCTTCTGCAGCGTGATGGTCGCGGGGGACGAGCATGAAGCGAGGTCGGTGCTCGACCACGAGCCGCTGGCGAACGACTGTTTGTTCGACCAGTTGGGCATGTCGTAGGTCGTAATGGTGTCACCGGTGCCGAGATACGCTTTGCCGGCAGCGTCGAATGACACACCGTTGACGTTGGAGTTCGTCGTGAAGCCCGCGGACTTCGCCGAGGCGATGGCGCCACCGTTTGCCTTTGCCAAGTTGGCCGAGGTCACGGAGAAGACGGTCGTTGTGGTTCCAGATCCCCTGACGATGAAGAGGTTGCCGTTGGTATCGAAGGCGATGTCACCGTTGGCCGCGCCACCGGAGTCGGCGCTCGTATCGATGGTGCCCTTCAACGAGATGCTGTTGTCGGACGAATCGTAAGAGTACAGGCTGAACGTCGTACCTCCGCCGTTGAACCCGCCGAAGTAGAAGACGCCGGTGGACAGATCGACTGCACCGCCGATGAACTGGACACCGCTTTTCGACTGAGTGGCTTCGGTTGACTTCCACGAACCCAACGAGGAGTCGAACTGATAGATCTCAACAGTCTGCGCAGAATCAGTCCGTTCGTATGCATATATTGGGGAGCCGTTCTTGCCGATCCCAAGGCCATTGAACGACGTGACGTCAACATCCCGATATCGCCATCCGAGGAGCGTCCAATACCTTTCCTTTTTTGTGGCGTTGTCGGCGACATCTGTCGATCCGGCCGCCGTCACCTTTCGCAGCTGTCCATCTGATGACGCTGAATACGCGATCCCTGGCTCGCAGCTGATCGATACCGGTGCTGCCTGGACAGGTGCGGCCGGAAGCACAATGGCACCGCCGGCAGCAACCATGAGCACAGCTGTGAGTGCAGCCCACCAGGCGCGCACGCGCAGACCTAACCGGGTCATACATTCCTCATTTCGAAGTCGAGCAAGATGTTTCAGCTCGCTTCGAATCCCTGACCGCGCACGACTAAGTGCGATCAAGTTCGGGGACGGGGAGAGAGGAGCTGGTCGAACTCCTCCAAGCTATGGAATTGCAGACTCAACTACATTGCTCAGACCCCGCTCTTCAGCAATAGACAGGTAGTCCGAGGCCGCCTGAGTAGTTTCGGTTTCGACTACTCAGTAGTTTGACTTTCAATTACTGAAACAACTGTCCGACCGCCAGAACACGGACCGATGACGCGCAGAAAGCAGTCAGTCGCCGACGTTGCGGTCGATCATCTCGCGCACGATGTCCGCGTGCCCCGCGTGCCGGCTGGTCTCCAGGATCACGTGCAGGTACACCCACCGCAACGTCAGCTCCCCGCCTGGTGGTACGTAGTCGAGGCTGTGCTGGGCGGCGATCTCTCGGGAACGGTCGCACTCCGCCTGGTAGGCACCGATGACTTCATCCAGCTTCTCGTCCGGCTCCAGCCGCAAGTCGGCCTCCGGTTCCGCGTCGGTCCAGGGCGGCGTGGGCAGCTCCGCGGCAGGGATCTGCCCGATCTGCTCAGCGAACACTCCCAACTCCACCCAACGCAGGTGTTTGATCAAGCCGCCGAGGCTGGTGCCGGTCGGCACTGGGCTGCGCCGAGCATCCTCCTCCGACAGGCCGCTGACTTTGCGCACGACGGCGTCGCGCAGATAATCCAGGAACGTCTCAAGCTGCTCGCGCTCGCTGGCGGCGACTACGCTGCCGAGGATCTCACTCGGTCTCGTCATGGGCTGAATGATACTCGCGTACCGAACCACGCAACAGGGGATATTCGGAGTCTTCGCAAGCGCCGACCGGCCCTACTTGCACCCTCGATGGTGAAGAGCCGCGATCCCCCTCACGCAGGGTCCCGAATTCACCCTCAAGACTGATCCGCTCACGCCGGTCTCCGCATAGCGTTGAGACATGATCACCTTGGAGAACATCAACCGCAGCTTCGGAGACAAGCAGGTGCTGCACGACCTCAGCTTCGACATCGGCGACGGCCGGATGACCGGATTCGTCGGTTCGAACGGCTCCGGCAAGACCACAACCATGCGGATCATCCTCGGCGTCCTGGCCGCCGATTCCGGGCGCATCCTCGTCGACGGTGAACCGATCACCGCGAACCATCGCAGCGCGATCGGCTACATGCCCGAGGAACGCGGCCTCTACCCCAAGATGCCGATCATCGATCAGCTCGTCTACCTCGCCCGCTTCCACGGTCTCACCCGCCATGCGGCGAAGAAGCGCGGACTCGAACTCCTCGAACAGCTCGACCTCAAAGGCAATCCCACCGACACCCTTGAATCAGTCAGCCTCGGCAATCAGCAGAAGGTCCAGATCGCCGCGGCTCTCATCCACGACCCGCAGGCACTCGTCCTCGACGAACCGTTCTCCGGCCTCGACCCCGTAGCCGTCGAACGCACCCTGAGCGTCCTCACCGACTTTGCCTCCTCCGGCGCCCAGGTCCTCTTCTCCAGTCACCAGCTCGACCTCGTCGAACGTCTCGTCGACGACCTCGTCATCATCAATGACGGCCGCCTCGTCGCAGCTGGCACCACCGCGGAACTGCGCCGTCAGCGCAGCCTGCCCGAGTGGACGCTGCAGACGGATGCGGACCTCGGCTGGGTGCGTGGTCTGCCCGATATCGCTGTGGTCGAACTCGACGGAAATTGGGCCCGGTTCACAGCCCCGAACGCCGATACTGCCGAGGCGGTCCTGCGCAAAGCGCTCACCGTCTCGACGGTGTCATCCTTCGGTCCGCACGAAGTCGCCCTCAACCGTCTCTTCCAGGAGGTCACGCAGGCATGAGCACCACAGATACGACCGCCGCAGCCGACAGCACCCGCAAGTCTCCAGTCAGCACGAACCGAGCCGGTTTCACCACTGCCATGGGCCTGGTCATCGAACGCGAGATCATGGTGCGAATCAAGTCGAAGGCGTTCATGGTTTCGACGATCCTGAGCATCGTCCTCTTCGGCGTCCTCGTTGGGGTCTCCGGGGCGCTGCCCTCTTTGTTCTCCTCCACGGACAAGGTGGCGGTCACCTCGGCGGGGGCGAAAGCCGTCGAGGGGATCGACGATATCGAGACCGTCGAAGTCGCTGACGTCGACGAGGCAAAAGCCCTGATCACTTCCGAGGAGGTCGAATCCGCCGTCGTCGAATCGCAGGATTCGCCGACCGGGGTCTCGGTGCTGTCCCTGCGCTCGGCACCGGAATCACTCATCGGGGCACTCAGCCTCACTCCCGAGGTCGAACTCCTCGATCCCGACGCCCCCGACCCGGCGCTCACGTACTTCATCGGGCTCGGCCTCGGCCTGGTGTTCTTCATGGCGGCGATGACGTTCGGGAACACGATCGCTTCGTCCGTGGTGGAGGAGAAGCAGTCGCGGATCGTGGAGATCCTGCTCGCGTCCACCTCGGCGCGGGTGCTCATGTTCGGCAAGGTCATCGCCTGTACGATCCTCGCTTTCGCACAGATCGGACTCACCGCGATTGCGGTCCTCGCGGGTGCCGCCATCAGCGGAAACGACCTGGTACTGGGCAAGGTCGCCGAACCGATCGCCTGGTTCGTCCCGCTCTTCATCGTCGGCTTCGTCATGGTCGCCGCCCTCTATGCGGCGGCCGCCTCGATGGTCTCGCGCACCGAGGACCTGCCGTCGACGAGCACGCCGATCATGATGCTCATCTTCCTGCCCTACATGGGCGTCATCATCTTCTCGTCGAACGAAACGGTCATGGCGGTGCTGTCCTACATTCCGTTCTCCGCGGCGGTGGCAGTGCCGATGCGAGTCTTCCTCGGCACCATCGAATGGTGGGAACCGCTGGTGTCCCTGCTCATCCTCATCGTCACCACACTGCTCGCGCTGCTGCTGGCCACGCGGATCTTCGAACGCTCAATCCTCAAGTCGGGACCGAAGCTGACCTGGGGGCAGGCACTGAAGCGGTCCTGAACCGTCCGAAGAGCCGAACTCGGCGGATCTGCGTCCGACTCTGGAACCGGGGGATTTCCTCGCCTAGACTCGTCAACGGGGCAGTGCACCTTGTCCTCAGCCGAAATCGCGCCGCTGAACTCTCATCGTCAGTCAGGAGGCATCACAGTGTCGGTTCCTCCGGGCACTCCCGACGACCACCTCGCGCCCGGTTCGACGTTCGACCGTTGGAGCCCGTTTCCCGGGCAGATTCTCGGCAGTCTTACGCTGATCGTCGGTCCTCTGGCGTGGACATCGGGCTTGTTTCTGCAGTGGCTGGCAAGGCAGTCAGCGGCCCTGACTCCGACTGAGCTCGATGCACTCGATGCGGATGCGTTTGCCGCACCAATGCTGCTCGTGGTCCATGAACGAGCACCAGGACTCTCCACCGCGGGGTGGACGCTCCAGCTCATCGGCGCCCTCGTACTGATACCGGCGATGATCGCGCTCGCTCACATCGCGTCCCGCCGAGCTCCGCTGATCCCTGCGCTCGGAGCCTGTCTGATGACATTCGGACTCAGCGCGCGGATCTTCTATCTGGGGGTCGATGCCACCGCTTTCAACCTGGTCGAACGATTCGGAAGCGACGCGGCGTCCTCGTTGTTCCTCGACGGCTACGGAGAACTCGCCTATGCGTTCTGGCGAGTTCCTGTGGTCATCTCCGTCGGAACCATTCTCGGCTCTGTTCTCATCGCCGTCGCCGCCTATCGGTCTCGAACTTTCGGATTGATGCGAAGCCTGTTGATCCTTCCGGCCGGCTGGCTCGGCATGGGAATCCTCAAGGAACATGAGCCCGGAATCGGCGGTCTGTGTCTTGCTCTTGCGCTCGTCCCGTGCGGTCTGGTCCTGCTGCGCAATCGTGCTCCGCGCTCCCGTGTCCTGTTCGACGAGTGGTCGCGCGCACCGCGTCCGGTCCGGGACCTCATCAGCTGGTGAACCCGGCCCCGACCTGCAGCGAAATGGGTCATCACCCTCTCGTCCTGCCGGGGCTGACTGCACTTACAGCCAGCCGTTCTCCGCGGCGATCCGTGCGGCATCGGCACGGTTGCGGGCGTTCGTCTTCCCGATCGCCGAGGACAGTCGATTCCGCACGGTGCCGGCCGACAGATAGAGCTGAGCGGCCACCTCGTCGACGCTCGCCCCGTCCGCGGCCGCGCGCAGCACATCGGTCTCCCGCGCGGTCAGCGGTGACGCCCCGTGCATCGTCGATTCGACGACGAGTTCGGGATCGATGACCGACATCCCGGCCATGACCCGGCGGATCCCCTCGGCGAGGTGATCGACCGGAGCGTCCTTCACCATGAACCCGCTGACCCCGGAGTCCAGGGCACGTTTGACCCAACCCGGCCGCCCGTAGGTCGTAACGATGATGACTTTGACCTCGGGAAACTTGTCCTTGAGCGTGGCCGCGACCGAGAGCCCATCGGGTTCCGGCATATCGACATCGAGCAGCGCCACATCCGGCCGCATCGCGGTGATCGCCGGAACGACCTCGGAACCGCGAGCGCACTGGGCGACGACCTCGAAGTCGGATTCCATGCCGAGCAGGGCGGCGAGCGCCTCACGGACCATGGTCTGATCGTCAGCGATGAGCAGCGTCGTCACCGACCCCACCTCTCTGCGTTGAGATCGGCATCGCCCGCGTCGAGTTCGTCGCCGCCTGCGTCCCAGCGGGGACGCGCGAGGTCCGCATCCGGTCCTTCGACAATGAGTTCGAAACCAGCGTCGGTCTGCTGCGTCCGCAGGCTCCCGTCGAGTGCGCGCGCCCGACTCCGCAGTCCCTGCAGACCGGACCCGGCACCCACCTCGCCGAGGTTGAGCTCCGTGACCGGGTGCGCGGGGTCATCACGGCGACCGTTGTCGTTGCTGATGGTCAATCGATTCCTCTCGAGAACGATGGTGGCCCGTCGGGCTCGGGCATGCCGGAGGATGTTCGTGCTGCCTTCCCGCAGGCTCCAGGCGAAGAGTTCTCGCAGCCGTGGGTCGACGACATCGACCGAGGTGGGAGCCTCGACCGTGATGTCGGCGGCGCGCAGCGCACGAGTCGCCTCGACGAGCTCCTCGGCCAGGGAGATCGTCCGTGTCCCCTGCACCGTGGTCCGGACATCGGCCAGCGCACCACGGGCGAGTTCTTCGATCTCGGCGATATGCCGAGCCGCATCAGGCGAGCCGGCCGCTTCGAGTTTCGAGGCCAGTTGCGCCTTGAGCGCGATGACGGTGAGCGAATGTCCGAGCACATCATGAACGACTTGGGACACGCGCAAGCGTTCGGCCTCTCGCTCGAGTCGCCGGTTCTCCTCTTCTGCCGCCCGTGCCGCGCGGGCTCGGTCGCCGGCCATGAGCGCCATGACCATGGCGAACCCCGAGATCGAGATCCCGAAGGTGGAGGACCAATCGTGAGTCCACCCGGGGACGAGACGTTGGGCCGCCTCGGCGACGATGAGCGTTGATGCCGCAATGATGAGGCCGGGAATCACCCGACGAATCGAGACGACGGAGAGGACGGAGATATAGGCGAGGAATGCCAGCGCCTGCTCACCAATGATGGGAACGGCCACCGCAGTGATGACGACCATGCCGGCGATGGAAGCATTGACGATGATGAGCGCCTGGCGGGTGCGGCGGGCGTGGGGATCGCGCATCGTGCGGGCGAAGGTGCCGAGACCGACCCCACCGGCGATCATTCCGCCGTAGAAGATGACGGCGAATGCGACGGTGAGGCTCACGCCCCAGATCCGCTGTGCTCCGCCGAGCTGGAACGATGCGCTCAGGGGGTAGACGAGGAAGACGAGCCAGAAGAACGGGAAGAACCAACTCATGAAGTTGAGCGAACGCAGCCCGACAGGCGGGGACTCTGTCCTCGCCTCGTCGGAGGTGTCGTGCGTGGTCACCGTGGTCCTTCCTCGGTCACTCTGCCCTGGTCGTCATGCTGGTCGTCGTGCTCGTTTCGTTCACGTATGCAGTGTCGTGGCCCGTTCGCGACCATTCGCCTCACACTCTTGCGGTGTCTCGGCGCAGGGCCCAGGCCGAACCTGCCACGAAGATCCCCAGCCACACGATCACGCTGACAATCGCCCAATGATCGTAACCCCCGCCGAGCGGTGCGCGGGCGATTTCGCCGACTCCATACGCCGGGGTGAAGCGGGCGATCGTCTGCAGCGTGTCGGGCCAGATCTCGAGCGGAACGAAGAGTCCGCCGATGAGCGAGAGGATGCCGAGGACCATGCTCGCGACCTGGATCGCGTTTTCGGCCGGCAGCAGGTAGCCGAGCATGACGCCGAAAGCGGCGAAGACCCCGGAGGTGAGGATGACGAGGAGACCGGAGGCGATGAGTGTGCCCAGTGGTGCGTGAACGCCGGTGACGGCGGCAAGAACGAAGACGACGATGACGGACACCGCGCCGAGAGCCATGGACACGATCACCTTGATGAGAATGTAGGCCGCCGGATGCAGCGGCGTCAGTGCGAGCTGCCGGCTCCACCCGAGCGCGCGTTCGATGGCGACCTGCGCACCACCCGTGGTCGTAGCAATCATCGCCCCATACGTGGCCAAGGAGACCGAGATGTAGAGCGCGGCATTCGTGCTCCCGAGCATCTCGTCCTTGTTCGTCAGGCCGAAGATGAGGTAGAAGACCGCGGGCATGATCATCGTGAAGATCAATGTGCGCCGGTTGCGCAGCTTCCGCAGCAGTTCGAGGCGCAGAAGGGTTACTGAGAATCCGCCGAGGCGGGGCACCCGTCGGTTCTCCAGCGAGGTGAGGAACGCCGCCGAGGCGGCGGTGCGGGTTTCGGTGTCAGTGAGCGAGTCGGTGTGGGCAGCGGTGTCGGGGCGAGTGGTTTCGGGGTGGACGGACATGTCAGGCTCCTTTCGAGGTAAGGCTGATAAAGGCGTCTTCAAGGGAATGGGAGGTGATCTCGAGGTCGGTGCACGCGTTGTCGAAGAGCATCTTCGCGGCTGCATCCGAGTCTGTGGTGCGCATCTTCAGACGTCTGGCAGCGACGTCGATGGATTCGACACCGGCCAATCCGCCGAGGCGGTCGAGCAGGTCATTGACGCCCGATTCGGTGGTGTCGTCGGTCATCGGCAGGGTTGCGCTCACGGTCTTCGCGGCGGTCATGCCGCGGATCTCGTGGGCGGGTCCGTCGGCGACGACCCGGCCGTCTGCGACGAGGACGACGCGGTCGGCGAATTCATCGGCCTCTTCGAGGTAGTGGGTGGCGAAGAGGATTGTCTTGCCGGTCAGTGCGTCGGCGCGCATCTGGTGCCAGAAGTCGCGGCGGCCGGTGACGTCCATTCCGGTGGTCGGTTCGTCGAGGACGATGAGGGCGGGGTCCGGCAGCAGGGCCATGGCGAAGCGCAGGCGCTGCTTCTGCCCGCCGGAGCATTTCTTCACCACCGAATCGGCGATGTCGGTGATCCCGGCGCGTTCGAGGACGAGGTCCGTGTCGAGGGAGGAGGCGAAGATCGCCGAGGTGTAGTCGACGGTTTCGCGGACGGTGAGGTCATCGAGCAGTCCACCGGTCTGCATCACCGAACTGACGAGCCCGAGGGCGACCGCTCGCCGAGGCGGCATCCCGAAGATCTCGACAGAGCCGTCATCTGGTCGGCTGAGTCCGAGGAGCATGTCGATGGTCGTTGTCTTACCAGCCCCGTTGGGTCCGAGGAAGGCGACGACTTCGCCGGGGCGAATGTCGAGGTTGAGGCCGTCGACGGCTGTCAGTTCGCCGAAGCTCTTGGTCAGGCGGTTCAGGCTGACAGCTGCAGGGGTCGCGGCGGATGTCCGGGTCGGAGGGGCTGTGTGAGTCGCTGTCTGTGAAGTCATGTCCACAGACTAGAAATCGGAGCCGGTGTGTACAGATGCCATTTGTCATCGGTTGGTCTCCGACAATGCGTCACAAACGCCACGGCAGAAAATTGCTCAATCAACAATCCTGACAACATCGGCTGTCACAAACTGGCAGACTGGAACCATGTCCGATAATTCTTCTGATGACGCCCGGTCGCCGGAGGTCGATCCGCCGCCGGTCAGCCGTCAACAGCGCCGTGAAGAAGAATCCGCGAACTCCCGCTCCCCTTGGAAGCGCCGATTGAGCATCGCCCTGCAAGTGATCGCCTGGACACTGGCCGGCATCTTCGCGCTCATCATCGTGCTCACGGTTGTGGTGCCGAGAATCATCGGAGCAGAGCCGTTCACGGTGATCTCCGGATCGATGGAGCCGACCATTCCGACCGGCTCGATCGTCGTGGCCAAGCATGTCGAAGCTGGCGAGGTCGCTTTCGGCGATGTCGTGACCTATCAGCTGAAGTCTGGAGAGCCTCTGACGGTGACGCACCGCGTCGTGGCGGTGGATGTCGTCGAGGGCAAGACTCGCTATCGGACCCAGGGAGATGCGAACAACGCCGAGGACCCCCTCCCGGTCCGCCCCGAGCAGATCCGCGGAGTCGTCGCCTACCATATTCCGCTAGTCGGGTACCTCGGCCAGCTGGTGCCGATGGGCAACAGGCAGACGATCGCAACGATCGTCGGAATCAGCCTCCTCGGCTACGCAGTCATCATGCTAGTCCGCAGCTTCGTCGAGCATCGACGGACGAAACGTCTTTCACCCGACCCTGATAACAAACAATGAACTCTGCGGTCAAGATCACTTCTTTTTTGCGCAATCTACATTGCCTGTTGTAACTTTCACGGTTACCATCATTCACGGATGCTGAATATCTGCACCATGACGCAGGTGAAGTTCGGTAAGTGACTCTTTGATGACTTCACGCGTCGACAACCACCCCTCCCGTACACACAGGATCACACGTGAAGAAATCAACGAAGGCACTCATCGCAGGCGGCATCGGCGTCGCTCTCCTCGTCGGCGGAGCGAGCACCGTCTCATTCTGGACCGACGAAGCAGAAGGCGGCGACGGAGTCATCTCCTCTGGAACTCTCGACCTCGGCACACCCGCCGGTGGTGGCTGGGAGATCAGCCACGAAGGCGACGGTTCCGGCACCGCGACTGAGCCGGTGGCGTTCAACCCCGGTTCTGACCAGATCGTCCCTGGCGACATTCTCACTTACACTCAGTCGATTCCCGTCACCCTCGAAGGCGAGAACATCAAGGCTGAGTTCAACGGCAATATCGACGTGACTCCGTCAACTGACGCGGCCGCCGATACTGCGCTGTCCGATGCCATCGAGTCCGAAGATCTTGCGGCGACTGGTCTGACCGGAGCAACAGGCGACCTCACACTCGACGGCGAGACTCTCACCGGTGAAGGTGAAGGCACCGTCGAGGTGACGACTACGATCACCTTCCCGTGGGGCACCGAGGGCCAGTACAACGATGCCAAGCTCGGTGCGCTCAACTTCGCTGTGGACTACACCCTCACCCAGGTGCCCGGCAACTGATCAACATCACCTTCAGGGTGGGTTCGGCTGATTCGGACCCACCCTTCGACTCTTCCTCAATCCCCATCTCTACCTGAGGAGTACACACATGTCTCTCCGTCGCGCAGTGTTCGCTGCCGCAGCCGCCGCTGCGGCCGGCGCACTGCTCATCGGCGGCGGAGCGACATACGCGGCATGGTCGGATTCCGCAGAATCCGAATCCTCAACAGTCACGGCGGGGACTCTGACGGCCGCAATCGCACAGAACGGTCCCACCAACGTGTCGACCGGATCGAATCCGAACATCATCGTGCCCACAGGGAGCAAGGGGCTCATTCCCGGAGTCCAAGCTCAACGCTGGACGTACACGGTCACGAACTCCGCTAAGTCGGCGACCGCTGCAGTGGGAACTCTCGATATCGTCGGGTCTCCGTCGAACGCCAATGACTACGCGGCCATGCGAACCTACCTGCGCGCTTCCGCCACCATCGACGGAACGAAGAAGGACATACCCAACTCTGCTTTCACCTCCAGCGGGTTCTCCCACAAAATCGATCTCGGCAAGGCTCTCAAGCCCGGTGATACTGCGACCGTCACTCTCGATCTGTCGATGCCGGCAACTGCGACGAACTCGGCGGGGAAGAAAGTCGACCTCACCGTCGAACTTCTCAACCGCCGCAGCGCCAACTTGGACGTCCAGTCCATCTTTACGATGAGAAACTCGCTTCAGCTCAAACAAGCAGGCAAGCTTTGAAGCATCACTTTTCGAAACCGACAAAACGTAGAGCGTGGATGGTCACGGCAATCCTGGCCGCACTGCTGCTGCTCGTCCCGGTGGGCGTAACGACGGCCTACCTCATCAGCCGAGCGACGGCTGGCCAGACCGCCGGCGGGCTCGGCCGCTGGTGCTCTGTGCCGAACCCCGCCGAACAGCCGAACGTGTATCGGCTGAAGGACTTTCCCACGTACTCATCGAGCGGTTCATCGATGATCATCGTTCCCGTTGTCCGCAACGGTGAGTTCGGTTCCGGTGGCGGCGACGGACGACTGGGCGTAAGGGCGTGGACGTGCAGCTCTTCGGCTTTGACTTCGAATTCGACAGTGAAGGTCACAGCTTGGCGCAATACGGATAAATCGGCGACGCTCAATTGGCTGGCTCCGGTCAATGGCAACGGGTTCCCATCACGTCGTCTCGACCCCGAAAACGGCTTAGGCGCGCAGTTCAAGAAACTGCACCGGACCGGATCGAACGCGGCCGGAAATCCGAACCTCACCCTCAGCGACCGGCAACGGTACACCTGGCTCATGTCAGCGGACCGAACTAAAGCCAACCCGACCGCGGCTGCCTCTTGCGGTCTTCTTGGTTGCGCAATCGTCCGAGTCGGAGACGGCCCGACATTTGCGAACGGTTTCGCCGCTGATACGCCGGGAAGCAGGGTCCCGTCGAACAGCGTCGAATATCTGGGAGCAGGATATTGGAAGAATGCTGACGAGTACGACACGAGCACCGCGCATCCCGTCAACCTTTCCAGCTACGGCAACGACCTCACCAGCTCCGACGGACGTCAGGTCCAATGGGTCGTCATGGAATGGTGGGGTTCGACACCCCCGAGCAATGACATGGTTCTCGAGGTGTTCGTGCGATGACTCGCGCCAACGCACGTCTCACCATCATCTCGGCGGTTGCCGTCGTCCTTGGCCTGATCTTCACAATGACGACTCCCGCCTCGGCGAGCGCCGATGGTCAGATCGTCGTCACCCGGCCCGACGGGAGCGCACCCGGCAAGCTCTTCACCGATCTCACCTTCGTGCCCGGTGACACGAAGACGGAGAAGCTTGTCGTCTCGCAGACCACCGAAGCGGACGTCACGACCGGTATTCGCTTCGAATCCACCTCACCGCACGGTCCGCTCCATGATTCCGCCGAGGTTACGATCAGCGGTTTCGGCGACTCTGTATCCTCACCCCTCGGCGAAGCCCTTGATACCGAATCCCCAGTCTGGCTCGGCACGCTCTCCCCGAGCGACAAGGAATCAATCACGATCTCCGTTCGCCTCCCCGAATCTGCAGGGAACGACACCAAGCAAGAACAAGCGCGGTTCCGCGTCATCGTCACCGCTCAGGGCGACGGCGTCGGCCCCACGACTCCGCCGGAGGACGCCACAGCCGATTCCGACGACAGTGCATCGAGCGATGCAGATGCCTCTGGCTCAGATCAGGATGACGACTCGTCTGCAGACGGCGGCAGCGAAGCCACTGCCACCTCAGATTCGACGTCGAATGGTGACAAGAGCACCGCTGCCGACGGCAGCTCAGGTTCAGGCGCAGATTCGGACGCGGGAAGTGGAAGCAGTTCGGACGCCGGCGGCACAGATCGTGGCAGGGCGAACTCAATCACGGACACAAACGCAGACTCAGATTCCGATGCCGACGGGTCGCTGCCGCGAACAGGACTCGGATCGTTAGCAGTGCTCTTTGTCGGCGCAGGCCTGCTGCTCCTCGGCGCCCTTGCCGTCTCAATCGTCCGGCGACGCAGAGACCGAACTGCGAGTTAACTCAGGCTTCACGTTCCCTCCACTCGCCTTGTGTGAATGCTGAGTAGGTTGGAGGCCGTCTGCTCGCACACGACGCTCACGCACTCGTCCGAGCCCTGCCTCCGGCACCGCTCGAATCGTTCCGACGCCTCCTCTTCGGTGAGCGCCTGTGCACCTCAACGAAAGGACTGCACATGGCCAGGACAACCCTGCGTCTCGCCGCGGCAACCGGCGCACTCAGCCTCGCACTCTTCGGATTCGCAAGTTCCGCCTCGGCGGCAGGAATCGACGAACCCGGCGGAGCCCGCCAACTCGACAGCGACAATACCGACGCCATCCGCGACGCGGTCGAGGACTCCGGTGCGAAGAACGTCATCCTCCTCATCGGCGACGGCATGGGCGATTCGGAGATCACCGCCGCCCGCAACTATGCGAAGGGCGCCCACGGTCGCTTTGACGGCCTCGACGAACTGCCGCTGACCGGGCAGTACACGACGTACGCGGTGGACAAGGACTCCGGCAAGCCGGACTATGTCACCGACTCCGCGGCCAGCGCCACAGGCTGGTCATCGGGAACGAAGACCTACAATGGCGCACTCGGCGTCGACCGGACCGGCAAACCGCACAAGACTCTCATCGAGATGGCCCGCGCCAAGGGCATGAAGACCGGCGACGTCTCGACCGCGGAGATCCAGGACGCGACTCCGGCCGCGCAGCTCGCCCACATCAGCCAGCGCGGCTGCTACGGCCCCGAGGAGACGGCCAAGGACTGCGCGGACGAGACCCTGGAGAACGGCGGCCTCGGCTCGATCAGCGAGCAGATCCTCAACGCTCGCGCCGATGTCACCCTCGGCGGCGGTTCGGCATCCTTCGAACAGAAGGCCACCGCCGGCGATTGGAAGAACAAGACGCTGCGGGAGCAGGCGGAGGAACGTGGCTACCAGCTCGTCGACGACTCCGACTCACTCGACTCCGTCACCGAGGCGAACCAAGATGCACCGGTGCTCGGTCTCTTCACAGAGGGCAATTTCCCCGTTCGCTGGGAGGGACCGAAGGCCACGCACAGAGGCGGCACCGAACCGGCCGTGAAGTGCAAGAACAACCCGGAGCGCACCTCGGACGTACCGAAGCTCGATCAGCTGACGAACAAGGCCGTCGATCTGCTCGACAATGACAAGGGCTTCTTCCTCCAGGTCGAGGGAGCGAGCATCGACAAGCAGGACCACGCGGCCAACCCGTGCGGTCAGATCGGTGAGACCGTCGACCTCGACGAGGCGGTCAAGGCTGCCCTCGACTTCGCGAAGGAAGACGGCGAAACTCTCGTCATCACCACCGCCGATCACGCTCACACCAGCCAGATCGTCAGCACCGGTACGGACACCCCGGGTCTCACCCGGACCCTGACCACCGCCGACGGCAGCGAGATGACGATGAACTACGCGACCGCCGACGAAGAGGAGTCGCAGGGCCACACCGGAACGCAGCTGCGCATCGCGGCCTACGGACCGGGCGCGGCCAATGTCGTCGGGCTGACCGACCAGACCGACATGCACTATACGATCGCAGACGGTCTGGGACTCGACCCCGACGCCGAAGTGCCCGGCGACCCGGGCGACGATGCGAACGGCGATGACGACTCGGCCGGTTCCGATGATGCGAACGGTTCCGACGATGCCGCGGGCTCGTCCGACGCCGGTGGCAATGACGGTGGGGCAGGGACCGAGGACTCGAACTCATCCGAGGACTCCAACGGCTCCTCCGATTCCACCGGAGGCGGCGCCGGCGCCAACGGCGGCTCCGAAGGCGGCGAAGGCAATGCCTCGACCGGCGGCGGAGACGAAGGTCCCGGTCTGGCCGGCGGTGGCGGCGGAACCCTGCCGCGCACCGGCGTTGAGATCGGTGCCGCGATCTTCTTCGGCGTGGCCGCGATCATCGGCGGATCGGCCCTGATCCGCATGGCCAAGCGCCGCGGAATCCTCCCCGCCTGACAACAGCCCGACCACAGCCCGTCTGCGCACGATGCCGGATGCTCCCAGCGAAGCGTCCGGCATCGTTCGTCGTCTCCACAGGTCGACCTGGCAGAGTGGGCCCATGGAACCCATCGAACTTCCGCTGACCACCGACCGACTGCGGCTGCGCACCTATGTCGAATCCGACGTCGACGAGCAGCTGCGGATATTCTCCCGCGAGGACGTCTCCCGGTTCCTCCTCGAAGATCCCTGGACCGCCGAAGTGGCCCGGACCAAGGTCTCAGAACGCATGCAGCACACGGGGCTCGAGACCGAATCCCGTGCCCTGGCCCTGGTCATCGAGACGGCCGACGGTCTCGACTCCCTTGAAGGCTCGCACGTCATCGGCGACATCGCGATCTGGCTCGACGACGACAGTGAGCAGAAGGCCGAGATCGGCTGGATCCTCGATCCGGCCGCCAGTGGCCACGGGTTCGCCACCGAGGCGGCCATCGCGGTCCTCAACGTCGCCTTCGACCACTACGGCCTCCACCGGGTCTTCGCGCAGATGGATTCCCGGAACACCGCCTCGGCGAATCTGGCTCGCAGGATCGGGATGCGGGAGGAAGCGCACCTGCGCAAGGACTGGTGGTCGAAGGGCGAATGGACCGACACCCTCATCTTCGGGATGCTTTCCAGCGATCGGCAGACAGCCTGACTGCTGCGTTCCAGACGCCGGTCCGACCCGATTTTCTGAGATCTCGGACTCTTTGTGCCAGCTTCCGTATTCGCCCGCCGCCCCGGTGTGAGAATCTGAGGTGGCCGTGGAGCCGGGTCCGTCGATCGCATCGGGGCCGAGGCGACCACGGTCAGTCGAGAGAAGAGGACAGCAGACACCGATGGCTCCAGCCGACAAGGACCGCAACGAGGCGCTCCCCAGCGACGCAAACGCTGACGGACATGAAGAGAACGCAGGCCTGAAAAGAGGCCTGACCGCCAGACACATCCGCTTCATGGCCCTCGGCTCCGCCATCGGCACCGGCCTCTTCATGGGCTCCTCGGAGTCGATCCAAGCCGCAGGACCAGCAGTGCTGCTCGCTTACATCATCGGCGGTGCCGCCGTCTTCATGGTCATGCGCGCCCTCGGCGAACTCGTCGTCCGCCATCCCGTCTCCGGCTCCTTCGGCCAGTATGCCTCCCGCTACATCCACCCCTTCGCCGGCTTCCTCGTCGGCTGGACCTTCGCCTTCGAGATGGTCCTCGTCGCCGTCTTCGACGCCACCGCGATCGGCGTGTACATGGGCTTCTGGTTCCCGGGAGTCCCCCGCTGGATCTGGGTGCTCGCCGTCGTCTTCTTCATCGCCGCGATCAACATGATCGGCGTCAAGGTCTTCGGTGAGCTGGAATTCTGGTTCGCGCTCATCAAGATCGTCGCGATCATCGCCCTCATCGCCGCCGGCGTGGCCATCATCATCTTCGGCTTCGGCATCGCCGACCACGATCAGATGGGCCCGCAGGCCCTGTTCGACCACGGCGGCTTCTTCCCCAACGGGTTCTGGGGTCTGCTCTCATCATTCACCATCGTGATGTTCGCCTTCGGCGGCATCGAGATCATCGGCGTCACCGCCGGAGAGGCACAGAATCCAAAACAGGTGCTGCCGGCCGCCATCAACTCGGTGCCGGTGCGCATCCTCCTCTTCTACGTGCTCACCCTCGGCGTGATCATGTGCATCCTGCCGTGGAACCAGATCACCTCCGAGATCAGCCCTTTCGTCGCAATCTTCGACTCCGTCGGCTTCAGTGCAGCGGCCGCCATCCTCCAGGTCGTCCTCATCACGGCGGCCCTGTCGGCCATCAATGCCGACATCTTCGGCGCCGGCAGGATGCTCCACGGCCTCGCCGAACAGGGGCAGGCTCCGCGGTCCTTCGCCCGCACCTCACGCAGCGGCGTGCCCGTGATGACCGTGGTGACGATGATCGTCGCGCTGCTGGCAGGCGTCGTCCTCAACTACCTCTACCCCGACCAGGCCCTGTTCCTGCTCGGAGCATTGGCCACCTTCGCCACGGTGCTGGTGTGGCTGATCATCCTCGCCTCCCATATCCGGATGAAGAAGGTGATCGCCGAGGAGGCGCGCCTTCCCAGCGAATTCCCCATGCCGCTGTGGCCGGTGGGATCGTGGATCACCGTCGCGTTCATCGTCTTCGTCGTCGTCATGGTCGGCATCGTCCCCGACTCACGACCGGCCCTGTGGGTCGGACTGCTGTGGGTCGTCGCGCTGTGGCTGTGCTATTTCGCCTTCGTCCGTGGTCGGGGGCGCCGCCCCTTTGAGCTCACCGACCGCACCGAACCCGTCACGGCGTCCGACGCCGCAGAGTGAGCGAGCCGACGATGACGGCGCCGATGATCCAGCAGGCGATGAAGAGCACCCGCAGCAAGATATAGGCATTGTCCTCATCTCCGGTCGACACGGCGTCCAGCGCATCGATCGCGTGCGAGAGCGGCAGCCAGTCGCCGACCACCCCGAGCACATTGGTGGGTATCACCCGTCGACGCCGCGACGCTGACTGCTCCACCTCCCGAGCCCGAGAAGACTGAGACCGGCGACCAGGACTGTCACAACGGCGAAAGTGATCGTCGAGGTGACGAGCCCTGTCAAGAGTGCGAGCGCGCCGACGCCGATGATCGGCGCGGACATGGCCAGGTAGGCGAGAATGAAGTACGAGGTCGTCACAGCAGTCCTGTTCCGCACCTCGGTGACGGCGGTGATGGCGCGCATGCCCGTCGTGAAGAGGAAGCCCTGCCCGGCCCCACCGAGGATCGCCGAGACGACGAGCAGCAGGGTCGAGTCCGCCAGGAGTGCGAGCGACAGGAACGCCATACAGGCGATCTGAATGATCCCTCCGCACAAGACGAGAGTCCGATCGGCCAGCCCCTGGAACAGCAGCTGGCACGCGGCCGAGGCACCGAAGAGTGCGAAGACCACTGCGCCGATGACGGCGGCGGAGCCGATGTCGAGGGTCTGCTGCATGAAGCTCGGAGCCACGGCGGAATACAGCCCGGCGATCGCGAAGCTCGCGACGGCTCCTGGCACCGCACGGAGAAAGACCGCACGGGACTCTGGCGGGATAGCGGGCAGCTGCAGGCGCAGGGAATGGGAACGCGAGAGCGCACTCTCCCTGACGCCCAGCAGCGCCGCTCCCGCGAGCAGAAGGAGGACGGCGTGAATGAGGAACGGCGTGAACAGAGGGCGCGGCAAAGCCTCGGCGACCGTTCCCGACATGAGGTTGCCCAATCCGAGACCGCCGATGTTCGCCGCCGTGGCCAGTGACGTCGCGAGCCTGCGCCTGCCGGGCGGAGCATTCTCGAGCACTGCGACAGTCCCGGTGGCTGTGAAGATGCCGGCTGCGATCCCGGACAACACCCGTCCGGTGTAGAGCAGACCGAGATGACCACCGGCCATGAACAGCCCCGCCGAGGCGAGGGAGACGAGGACGCCTGCGGCCAGTAGTGGCTTCCGGCCCCAGGCCTCCGAGAGCCTGCCGAAGAAGACGAGCGCGGCGATGACGGCTCCGGCGTATATCGAGAAGAGCAGCGTGGTCTGTGTGCTGCCGAACCCGAACTCGACCTGATAGCTCGGGTAGAGCGGCGTCGGCAGAGTGGTGCCGATCATGACGACCGCGAACACATAGGTCGCCGCGCCCAGCGTCCAGCCGGTGCCCGACCGCTCGCCGACCGCAACACTGTCAGCAGCTGTGCTGCGCTTCATCTCTGTCTCCCCTCTCGGTCCGTTCGCTTCCTCTCCTCCCCCGCCTGACTTCCCGGCTTGAGTTTCCCGGTCCTCACAGGTCGGGACGGCGCCGCGCATGTCCGGTGGCTGCCTCGAAGCCGCGGGCGACGCGGAGCACTGTGGCATCACCACCGACCGGTCCGATGATCTGCAGACCGATCGGCAGACCGGTCGAGCTGAAGCCGGCGGGCAAGCTCAGTGCCGGACAGCCTGTGGCGGAGATGAGAGTCGTCGAGTCGACCCACGCCATGTAGTCCTCGACCGGTCGAGAGTTGATCCGAATGGGATATTCGTCCTCCGCGGAGAACGGGAGGACCTGCGAGGTCACCGTGACCAGGACGTCGTGAGTGGAGAAATAGTCATTCATTGCTGCCCACAGCCCCGCGCGTGCCCGGTCGAAGTCGAAGAGGTCGGGAGCAGTGAGTGCGAGACCGGCATCAACATCGGCCTGCAGGGAGGCCTTCAACCGCCCCGGGTGGGCCGCATCCACCTCCCGCAGGTTCGCCGCGAACTCATAGGCCCTGGCCGTGCGGAACACGTCGCGGGCCGCACGGAGATCCGGCACGGACTCGCTCAGTCGGGCGCCGAGGTCGGCGAACACCGAAGCGGCGCCGGCGACCACGTCGCGGACTTCCGCCTCGAGTTCGAGTAGACCATCGAGGTCGAGGGAGAACCCTGCGGTGATTCCGCTGAGATCGGTCGCCTCCCCGCGCCAAGGCCCGAAACGCGGCGAGGCAGGCCCAGAGCCGGTCCCGCTGCACAGCTCCATGAGCCAGCCGACGTCGTCGACGGTGCGCGCCATGAAGCCCGGCTGGCTCAGCCAATGCCAGGGATCCTCGGGGAAAGTCCGGGGAATCCATCCGTGCGAGGGCCGGAGCCCGACGATGTTGTTGAACGAGGCGGGTAGGCGCAGTGAGCCGCCGGTGTCGGAACCGTCCCCGGCAGCCTGGACTCCGCAGGCGATGGCCGCGGCCGCGCCTCCCGAGGATCCGGCGGCCGACCGAGTGGTATCGAAGGGGTTCCTCGTCGTCCCGAAGACGCGGTTGGTCGTGTGCGCCCCAGCCGCGAATTCGGGCACGTTCGACTTACCCGTGGAGATCACGCCTGCCGCCTGCAGCCGAGCGATCACGCTGCTGCTCCGCTGCGGCACATGATCGGCGAAGAGCTCGCTACCGTAGGTCGTGCGCATACCTGCGGTATCATGCGTGTCCTTGTGGGTCATGGGCACTCCGCAGAGTGGCGGCAGGCCCTTCTCGCCGGCCGCACGCCGCCGGTCCGCCTCACGTGCCGCAGCGAGCGCGCGTTCGGGTTCGAGGGTGACGATCGCATTCGTCACCGAGTTGACCTCAGCGATGCGGTCGAGGTGCGCGGTCACGAGCTCGACGCTGCCGATCTCGCGGCTGGCGAGCGCGGCCGCCTGCTCGGCCAGGGACAGCCAGGCCGGGGAATCCGCCGTCAACGACGACCGGCCAGGAGGCCGAGGCAGACGCCGAGCAGCGCTGCCCCCGCACCGACGGCGGCGCCGACGACGAAGCCGTCGCCGCAGGGTCGGTGGCTGCCGGCCGTCCAGGCGGCGGGAACCGCGGCATTTCCTGGGACGGATGAACCTGCCGGCGCGCCCGCGGCGGCGGTGACCGATGTGACAGGAGCGGCAGCACCGGAACCGGACAGCCCGTCCGCCTCCGCTCCGGTCGAAGCACCTGCAGGCGCACCCTTCTCCGGCACACCGTCGCGGATGGCCGCGTCGATGTCGGCGAAGAACTTCTTCGCGATGCGTTTGGCGACTCCGCCGAGCATCCTCTGTCCGACTCCCCCGATCGGCCCGCCGAGCACGGCATCGGCTTGCCAGGTGATGTCGCTGCCGCCCTCGGCTCCGGAAACCAGTGCCACCGAGATGTCAGCGCCGATAGTGCCGGGTCCGCCCGCACCCTTGGCGCTGAGGACGAACGACGTGCCCTCGACCTCCTCGGAGAAGACGACGGTGCCCTTGTATGTGCCCTTGATGGCGGCGACGCCCATGGTGAGGACGACGTCGAAGCTGCCCTCACCGGTCCGAGTGAAGCTCTCGACTCCCGGAATGGTCGCGGCGAGGATCGACTCGTCGTGGAATGCGGCATAGGCCGTCGCCGGATCGGCGATCATCGTGGCTGTGGAGGAGATGAGCATGGTTCGGATGTCCTTCGGTCGGATTCAGCGGGAGCGATTGAGCTCGCCCGCGGCATGGTTCGTTCTCATATGCCACAGGCTCGAGGGGTCCAGCGGCATCGAGCGGATGGGGATCCCTTCGGCGTCCTCGAGCGCCGAGGCGATGGCAGTGGCGGCGGGAATCGTACCGGCCTCGCCGGCCCCCTTGATGCCGAGCGGATTGAGCGGACTCGGAGTCTCGAGGTGGTCGGTCTCGACGTGAGGGACCTCGGACGCGAAGGGCATGAGGAAGTCCATGAAGGAGGCGTTGAGCAGCTGTCCGTCGGCATCATAGGCCATCTTCTCGTACAGCGCCCCGCCGACTCCTTGGGCCACACCTCCGTGGACCTGCCCTTCGACGACGAGCGGGTTGACCATCGGTCCGCAGTCGTGGACGACACAGTAGCGGAGGATTCTGATGTCCGCGGTCTCCGGATCGGTCTCGACGATCGCGGCATGCATGCCGTTGGCAACGGTTGAGCGCAGCGGCGAGAAGAACTCCTGCTCCTCAAGCCCCGGTTGCTCTCCCGGCCCGATCGAAGGCTCGTCCTCGGCGGAGTCCTTGGCGAACTGGGTGGCCGCCCGTGCACTCTCGTCGAAGGCGTAGCGCAGCGGGTTCGACAGCACCGACACCGCCGCCAACGGCATCGACGCGCTGGGATCGCCCTTGACCTGGATCATGCCCTCGTCGATCTCAAGGTCCTCAGGATCGGCCTCGAGGGACTCACCGGCGATCCGCAGAGCCTTCTGCTTCACCTTCTTCGCGGTGAGGTGGAGTGCGTTACCGGCCATGACCGCTCCGCGCGAACCCCACGTGCCCACCGAATAGGGCAGCTTGCGCGTATCGCCGGTCTTGACATGGACTGTCTCGAGCGGGACTCCCAGCTCATCGGTGACGATCTGGGCGAAGACCGTCGCATGAGCCTGCCCGTGGGTCGTCAGGCCGGTCCAGACATTCACCCGTCCGGAGGACTCGACCTCGATGTGTCCGCCTTCGTAGGGCCCGGCACCGGTGCTCTCGATGTAGCAGGCGAGACCGATGCCCACCCGG
The DNA here is from genome assembly GCF_057766545.1 of Brevibacterium sp. MGP-B1. Taxonomy (NCBI): domain Bacteria; kingdom Bacillati; phylum Actinomycetota; class Actinomycetes; order Micrococcales; family Brevibacteriaceae; genus Brevibacterium; species Brevibacterium sp. MGP-B1. Next base: position 3,303,051 of record NZ_CM173407.1, read on the forward strand.
CGGCCCTCGCTGCGGGCCTGCTCACGGTAAGTTTCGAACTCGTCCCAGCCGACGATCGACTTGAGTTTGTCCATCGAGGTGACGAAGTCTCCCGAGTCGATGCAGCCCTCGGCTCCGTCCTGCATCCGCAGGCCCATGGGATGCGGGAAGTCGCGGACGAAGTTGCGCAAACGCACCTCGGTGCGATCGAGGCCGAGCTCGGCGGCGATCGCGTCCATCGTCCTCTCCATCATGAACACCGCATGGGCGCGACCGGCACCACGATACGGGGTGACCATGACAGTGTTCGTGTACAGCGACCAGTACTCGACGCGGAACGCCGGGATCACGTACGGGCCCATGATGTGGGTGGAGGTGTTGAGCGGGACGATCACGCCGTAGGGCAGGTAAGCGCCGTTGTCATGCCAGAACTTCACGTCGAGTCCGAGAATCCGACCCTCGTCGTCGAAGCCGACCTTGACCCACTGGGTCTGCGCTCTCTCATGTGCAGAGGAGATGAAGTGCTCGCGACGGTCCTCGGTCCATTTGACCGTGGTCTCGAGCGAACGCGCGGCGCAGGCCACGGCGAGCTCCTCCGGCCAGGGGTGGTTGATCTTCACGCCGAAGGCTCCGCCGACATCGGGGGTGATGACCTCGACCCGGGTCAGCGGGATCTCGAGCTTGGCTGCGAGCACGGCCCGCAGACCTGTGCTCGTCTGCGTCGAGGAGTGAACCTCCAGGCTCTCCTCGCCGGGATCCCACCGCGCCACGACGCCCTTGCCCTCCATCGGCATGCAAGCGCTGCGCTCGAATTCGAGGTCGAGTTCGAGGACATGGGGCGCGTCCTCGAAACCCGCATCGACATCGCCGACGTCCTGCACGATGTGAGCGGCGACGTTGTCCTCCATCCCCTCATGGACGATTCGCGTTCCCTCGCGGGACGCTTCGACGCCGACGACGGCCTCGCGGAAGCTGTACTCGACCTCGATGCGGTTCGCAGCGTCCTCCGCGATGTAGCGGTTCTCGGCGATGACCATGACGATGGGCTCGCCGACGAAGTTCACATGGTCCTTGGCAAGGGCGTAACCGGTGTGCGGGGCGACGATCGAGGGATGCGGAATGAGCATCGGCAACCGTTCCGCGGCCTGTCCGGGCAGGTCCTCGTGCGTCCACACCGCGATGACGCCGCCGACGTCGAGGGCGCCAGTGACGTCGATGTCGAGAATGTCGGCATGGGCGTGAGGGCTGCGCACGAATGCGGCTGCGATCGCCGTTCCCGAGACGTCGTCGACATAGCGGCCGTGGCCGGTGAGCAGGCGTGGGTCTTCGCGTCGGGTGATCTTCTGGCCGAAGAGGCGAGTGGTCATTGCGAAGCCCCCTCTGCGCGCAGTTCGGCGGCTCGACACACTGCGGAGACGATGTTCTGGTAGCCGGTGCAGCGGCAGAGGTTGCCGGATACGGCCTCGCGGGCCTCCTCCTCGGTGGGGTTCGGATTCTCGTAGATGTAGGCGTCGATGGTCGTGACGAAGCCCGGGGTGCAGAAGCCGCACTGGAGACCGTGGCAGTCGATGAAGGCCTGTTGGACGTCAGACGGGTTCTCGGGATCGTCGCCGATACCCTCGACCGTTGTGATCTCATGGCCCTGAGCCGTGACGGCGAACATCAGGCAGGAGCGCACGGGCTCACCGTCGAGCTGGACCGTGCAGGCCCCGCAGACTCCGTGTTCGCAGCCCACATGGGTGCCCGTCAGCTCCAGGTCCTGCCGGAGCACGTCCGAGAGCAGCTTCCGGTCGGGAACCTCGAGCTCGTAGAGGGTGCCGTTGACTGCGAGTCGGATGTTCGATGTCGGTTCTGTGTCGATGTCTTCGGTCATGCTCGCCTTCTCTCCGTGTCGTCACCGGTCGTCACGACCGGGCTGTCCTCGCCGCGCGAATCCGCGGCCGTGCCGCGACCGCTCGCGCCGTCGCTGCGGCACAGGCGCCGGAACAGGCGGGAGGCGATCACTCCGGCAAGGTGTCTCCGGTAGTCCGCCGAGGCATGAATGTCTCCGCCGGGGTCGATGAAGTCGCGCGCCGCCTCGGCGACCGTGGCGGCAACCTCGGAGGCATCGCTGAGCCTTGCGCCCGATACGGCTTCGCCGAGGTCGAGGATGTCGGGAACGTCGGTGACGGAGACGAATCCGCAACGCAGCCCCGTCACAGTCTCGCCGTCGACGTCGAGGATCATCCCCACTCCCGCAAGCGCGTAGTCCCCGCTGCGCCGGGCGAGTTCGTCGAAGCCTGTGCGCGAACCCGCAGGCAGCGCTGGGAAGATCGCACGGGTGATGAGCTCATCGGATTCCAGCGAGGTCTCCAACGGCCCGATGTTGAGTTCCTCGGCGCCCAATGTCCTCTCACCGCGTCGGCTGCGCGCCTCGATGCGACCACCGGTGAGCGCGAGGACCATCGGCATCTCGCCGTTGGGATCGGCATGGGCGATCGAGCCGACGGTCGTGCCCCGATTGCGCACCGCGGGGTGCGCAACGAAACGCAGAGCCTCGCCGAGGAGAGGGTTGGCCCTGGTGACTTCCGCGCTGCGTTCGACCCGTCGATGCGTGACGCTCGCTCCCACGCAGATCTCCTCCGAACCGTCGGCGTCCGAGACCTCGAGCTCGTCGATACCAACCACGGAAGTGATGTCGAAGAGATCGCTAGGAGCGGCCAGGCGCATGTTGAGGACGGGAACGAGGCTCTGGCCTCCGGCGAGGATCTTTCCGGTGTCACCTCGAGCGGCAAGGAGGTCGAGAGTCTCGTCGACTGTCGTCGGTCGATGGATTCGCAGGGGTGATGGCTTCATCGTCTCATTCACTCGATTCCTGACCGCGTCGGCCGCGGTCGCTTTCCGCACCATCGACAACACGTCCTTGGTGCCCTTCCCGCCCGACAGAGAGACCAGCCCCACCGGCACCGCCGTCGGAGTCGGAAAGCATGTCAGCAGGTGCCAACCGGCGGGCAACATGGTACATGACCAGCATAGATATCGTTCCCAAGGCAATTCCCGAGAGGACGAAATCCTCGCTGAAGTTCAGGCTCACATCGCCGATCGCAATGATCAGGCCCGCCGAGACAGGCACGATGTTGAGCGGGTTAGCGAAGTTCACGCGGTTCTCGATCCAGATCTTCGCGCCCAGCATGCCGATCATGCCGTAGAGGACGACGGTGATGCCTCCTAGGACACCTCCGGGTACCGCTGAGATGAGGGCGCCGAACTTCGGCGAGAGGCCGAACAGGATCGCCACCAGAGCGGCAACCCAGTAGGCAGCTGTCGAATAGACCCGAGTCGCTGCCATGACTCCGATGTTTTCCGCGTAAGTCGTCGTCGGAGAACCGCCCACGGAAGTGGCGACGACGGTTGCGACGCCATCGCCGATGACGGCACGCCCCATATACTTGTCGAGCGGGGCTCCCGTCATCTCTTCCACGGCTTTGACGTGACCAGCATTCTCGGCGACGAGGGCGATGATGCCAGGAAGCATGACGATGATAGCCGCGGCATTGAAAACGGGCAGATGGACACCGACGACTCCGGCCGCGGTGTCGGTCATGGGCGGAAATCCGATCCAGGGCGCCGCAGCGACACCAGAGAAGTCGACACGGAAGTGGGTCGTCACCTCACCGGCGGTAGCACTGAAAGAGGTGATCTGGCCGAACACCTGGTCGAAGATCCAGGACAGCACATAACCGAGCACAAGGCCGAGGAAGACAGCGATGCGACCAAGGAAGCCGCGCACCCATACTGATACGAAGACGATGAAGACCATGACGATGACGGCGATCCACTGGTCCTGAGGCCAATAGGTGTTCGCAACCACCGGTGCGAGATTGAAGCCAATAAGCATGACGACGCCGCCGGTGACGACGGGCGGAAGGACTTTCATCAAAGCCGCAGAGCCGATGTAGTGGATGAACGTACCGACGAGGGCAAGGATGACGCCCGAAACCATGATCGCACCGGTGACCTCTGCGGGAGTACCTCCCTGAGCGGTGACAGCTGTGACGCCCCCGACGAAGGCGGCCGAGGTGCCGACATAGCTGGGCACCTTGCCCTTGACGATGAGCAAAAAGATGATCGTGCCGACTCCGGACATCATTACTGCCAGTTGCGGATTGAGCCCCATAATGATCGGGAAGACGAAGGTCGCTCCGAACATCGCAACGACGTGCTGGACGCCGAGCCCTACGGTTCTGCCCCACGTCAGGCGCTCGTCCGGAGCAACAGCCTGCCCAGGCGCTATGGTTTTTCCGTCGCCGTGGAGCTTCCAGGAAAACATCGACATGTGCCTCTCCTCATCGTTGAGAATTGCCGGCTCCGATACATGGTTCATCAGTGATATAGGCCGCTTGACTCGATGTCTGCACGGTTGCGGACCACTCCGACTCAGGAACCGACTCTATTGCGCCCTCGAGTCCTGTATCACGTCATTTCCTGCCAAAGAAAGTCCTGGACCTTCGGCAGTCTTCGCCAATTTCCCTGCTCGCAACATTCCTGCTCCGCAGATCCCGAACCCGCGCCTTCAGGGCAGCTTGACGATCTGCAGGGCGAGCGCGAGGGAGAGCCGCAGGTCCGGGTCCTCGGTGAAGGGACCGACCATCTGCTAATCGACGATGCGTTCGTTGTTCAGCTCCTGGTTGTCGTCGAGAGTAAATCGCCGTTTGTTATCGTCTTCTCCGATCATGCCCGATCGGGATATCTCTCGGGTGTCTGTTGCGGCCGCACGCATAGACGCCGGAGCTAGCCACCGAGCCAGGTGGTACATGGCCAACATGAGTATCGTTCCCAGTGCGATTCCTGAGACGACGAAATCATCCGTAAAATTCACGCTCACGTTGCCGATAGCCATCACAAGGCCGGCTGCCACCGGCACGATGTTCAGAGGATTGCTGAAGTCCACACGATTCTCGATCCAGATCTTCGCACCCAACAGACCGATCATCCCGTAGAGGACAACGGTGATTCCACCGAGAACTCCTCCTGGCACCGCAGCTATCAGAGCACCGAACTTCGGCGAGAGGCCGAAGAGTATGGCGGTTAGGGATGCGACCCAGTACGCCGCGGTCGAGTACACTTTCGTCGCCGCCATCACACCAATGTTCTCAGCGTGCGTCGTTGTCGGGGATCCTCCAATCGCCGTTGCTGCGACTGTTGCCACGGCATCGCCGATCACCGCTCTCCCCATGTACCGGTCCAAGCGCTCTCCCGTCACCTCTTCAACAGCCTTGACGTGACCGATGTTCTCGGCGACGAGGGCGATGATGCCCGGAAGCATCACGATGATGGCGGCGGCATTGAAGACGGGAAGATGGACGCCGACGATACCGGCCGCGGTATCGGTCAGAGGCGGAAAGCCGATCCATGAAGCGGCCTCGACCCCTGAGAAGTCGACCCGAAAGTGGGTCGTCACCTCCCCTGCAGTCGCACTGAAGGAGGTGATCTGGCCGAACACCCGGTCGAAGACCCACGACAGCACATATCCGAACACGAGGCCGAGGAATACAGCGATGCGACCGAGGAAGCCGCGTACCCATACAGACACAGAGACGACGAAGACCATGACGATGATCGCTATCCACTGATCCTGCGGCCAATAGGTGCTGGCCACCACCGGCGCGAGTTTGAAACCGATGAGCATAACCACGCCACCAGTGATGACAGGCGGAAGCAGCTTCATCACCACGGATGCGCCAATGTAATGAATGACGGCGCCGACGAGGGCGAGGATGACGCCGGAGACCATGATCGCACCGGTGACCTCGGCGGGAGTGCCTCCTTGAGCGGTGACAGCGGTGACACCGCCCACGAAGGCCGCCGAAGTGCCGACATAGCTGGGCACCTTCCCGTTGACCACGAGTAGGAAGAGTATCGTGCCGACACCGGACATCATCACAGCGAGCTGGGGATTGAGCCCCATCACGATCGGGAATACGAATGTGCCCCCGAACATGGCGACTACGTGCTGGACACCGAGTCCGACAGTCCGCCCCCCAGTTGAGACGCTCTCCGGGAGCCACGCTGCCACCCGGTTCTATTGTCTTGCCGTCTCCATGCAGCTTCCATTTGAACATCAACATATAAGCCACTCCTCCTCGTTGAGAAATGCCGGCCGTGATTCTTTGCCTGAGGAGCAGAGCCACCTGAAACGGCGCCTCAGCGACGGTGTCTCACCCCGGCTCAGCAAACGACTTTATGACGAGGAAATGATGTTCTTCACGTCATCTTCTGCCGAAAGGTGCGACTAATAATCATCACTATCCGCCAAGCATGTTAATCAGGTAAAAGCGCGCCTTCAGGGCAGCTTGACGATCTGCAGGGCGAGCGCGAGGGAGAGCCGCAGGTCCGGGTCCTCGGTGAAGGGACCGACCATCTGCTCGAGCTTGCCGATCCGGTAACGCAGAGTGTTGTAGTGGAAGAACAGCGCCCGCGCGGTCTCGGCGACGTTGAGATTATGGTCGAGCAGCTCCTGCAGGGTCTCGCGCAGCCCCGCGTACTCCTCCTTGGCATCAGTCGCCAATGGTCCGAGGACCTCTTCGGCGAAGTTGCGCAGCTCCTTCCGCTCCCCGACCTGGAGCAGCAGTCGGTAGACGCCGAGAGAGTCATAGTGACGCAGACCCTGACCGCGGGCGAGCTGCCGGCCGACCTCGAGCGCCCGCATCGCCTCCTGATAGGCCGGTGCCAGACGCGAGACGCCCTCGGCGGGGCGAGAGATCCCGACGGAGAACTGTCGCCGTCCGCCTCCCCCGTGCCCCCTCACCGAGGAGACGAACTCCTCCAAGCGACGGACTATCCTCTCTCGTGGTTCCGCTGCCAGGAGCACGATCACCTGATCGCCCGAGCCGACTACCGCCGCACGAGGATCGAACTGGGAGACGACCTTCGTCCAAGCGTCGGCGAACAGCGACTGCATTGTGCGCTTATTGCTCGCGTCCGTGGAATCGGCTTCGGAATCCACCTCGGCGACCGCGATGCTGATCGGCCGATCGAGGTCCCAGCCGAGCGAGTGCGCGTGGGAGAGCACCCGGTCACTCGAGGCGATGTGACCGCGCAGCACTTCGAGGACGAAGTCGGTGCGGTACTTGCTCTCGACAGCGGTGATGGCCTGCTCGCGGGTGATGACGAGGGCGGCCGCGGCCGCGGCCTGCTCGAGCAGACGGAAGTCGCCCGCTCTCAGCGTCCGGGCGCCGAAGGCGACGATCCGGCCGAGGTTCGAAGCGGCGGGCAGAGTCTCGTCCGCCGGCCGCCGACCACCCTCGATGACGACGTTTCCCCAGTTCAGTGCCTCGTTCGCGGTAGTGTTTTCGTCTCGGCCGGGCCCTGTGCGTGCACTGCGCGCGTCTCCGCTGCCGCCTCGGGGTTCGCCGCGTCGACTGGAGCCGGCGGGTTCGTCCTCGACACGGAACCGACCGGAACGGTCGAAGCACTCGAGAGCGGAGACTTCGGCAGACGAGACCTCCGCATCGGCCGTGCGCAGACATCTCACACGGCCGTCAAGCGTCGTCACCGCAGCGGCCACGCCCGTCCACTGTGCGAGCATGCGGCACACGTCCGCGAGGTCCCCGCCGCCGACCACAACGTCGACGAGTTCGCGCATCGACGCCTCCGTGCGAGCGATGACCTGAGCGCGCCGGTCGAGATTGCCGGTGAGCACCTCCTGCATGATCTCGTCGAAGCCGACGTCCTCGCCGAGGTGGATGAGCGGCAGGCCGAGGGCATCCGCGGCTCTCACGGCAGCCTCGGGGATCTGCTCGAGATAGCGCCCGGATTTGAGGCCGATGGCCGCCAGTCCGTGCCGGTCGAAGGTCTCGAGCAGACCCGCGAGGTCCTCGGGACGGTCACGGATCGGATACGCGGTCGTGAGCATCAGCTCCCCGGGCTTGACCCAGGGCAGGATGTCCGGAACCTCCATGACGTTCGACAACTCGACGACTCTGTCGAGACCGGCGGCACCGCCGATGAGTCTGGCTCCACGCATGCTCGGCAGGCTGAGCACATCCGCCACGGTGAGGGATTCGGCGGAGAAACCGTGTCCTTCTCCCCCGTCGAATGTCAATTCCTGCTGACCACATCCCGAAACCTTGGCATCATTTGACATGCATTGACGATAACAGGGCGGGATACTCTGTCGAAATGAGGTCTCGGTCCGTGGTTCTTCCCGCCACCGCTTCCCTCCTGCCGGTCCCCCGGATCGATGCGGCACGGGTCGGCGGCGCTGAGCATTCCCCGATCGCCCGCGACCCCGCCGAAGTCCGCCGGGCCCCCGCCGAAGTCCGCCACGCTCCCGCCGAAGCCCGCCTGGCTCCCGCCGGGGTCGGCGCTATCCCCGCCGAGGTGGTCCATGTTTTCGCCGCGGGGCTCTACCTCGCAGTCGGCAACAGCGAAGGTCCCCGAGGTACCGGCCGGCGCCTGCTGCCCATCATGGGGCCTGGCGCCCTGGTGCTGCCCTTCGGGGTCAGTGTCCCGCAGCTCGACAGCACGCACCTCGCAACACTGCGGGTCGGAACCATTGCACGGGTGATCCCCGCCGTCTCACCGATGCGACTCGGCTCTCATCCGCCGATCTTCGAGCACCATGTTCCCTCACCTCGGTGGATCGGGTTCCCTGACTTTGCGCTCCACATCGTTCGCACGCACCGGCCGCTTCGTGTGAAGACACAACCGTGGAAGGGCATCGACCCAACAACGCTCGCCGCCCTGGCCGGCCATCTGCGGCCCGGGCTGTCGGATCTGGGCTCCCGTGCCGGTGACCTCGCCTCCGCCCTCCTCGACGAGGACGTCGCCGACACCGAGGCTGGGGTGCAAGCTCTCATCGGCGCCGGACCCGGCAGCACCCCCAGCGGTGACGACGCTCTGTCCGGCATCGCCCTCGCGCTCCGATCCACAGGCAGGAACCCTCCGCTCGATCTGCTTTCGCGCACAGTCGAACCTATTGACCTCGCCCAAGCGACTCCTGCACTGTCGGCAGCGCTCATCCGGGCGGCCGTAGCCGGTCACTGCGTGCCCGAGGTCGCCACGGCGATCGAAGCCGCTCACACGCTGCTCACCACGCACAGGAGAGAACCACCGCCTCGGTCAGCCGCCTTCGCAACCCCGGCAGCGGGTTTCCCCGCCGTGCTCTCTCCGCTCGACCGGATCGGACACAGTTCCGGCCACGACCTGTTCACGGGGTTCCTCGCCGCCCTCACAGCTCTCACCTGCAGCCGCCCAACGCGGCCGGGAGCGAGCCGTTCGCTGTCACCATCCCGGCCTCCAACCGCGGCGACGATCTGCATCCGGGGCGGCGACGGCCCGCGGACTCCGACCCAGCACTCATCGAAAGGGACTCATCCATGCCACGCTCACTGACCGTCCGCCACGGCGTCTACGTCGACTCGGTCGCCCTCATGCAGGTCTCGACCGAGGTCAAGACCACTCCCGGGGTCGACGACGCCCTCATCGGGATGGCCTCGGAGCTCAACCTCGACCTCATCCGTGGAGCCGGTTTCGACATCGCCGAAGAGGTCACTCCGAACGACCTCATCATCGCCATCCGCGCGCAGTCGGAGGCGGCCCTGTCACACGGCAGCGACGCCGTCGACGTCGCCTTCGACAGGCTCACCGCCGCCGCCCGCGAGTCCACTGGCCCGGGCGGCTCCGTGCAGCCGGCGCTCACCGTCGAATCCGCGCTCGCCGGGTCCGACGCCGGGCTCACTCTCGTCTCGGTGCCCGGCGAGAGCGCCGGAGTCGAAACCCTCGCGGCCCTCGATTCCGGGTCCTCGGTGCTTCTCTTCAGCGACAATGTCGATGTCTCGACCGAGGTCGAACTCAAAACTCGTGCCGGCGAGCGCGACCTCATCGTCATGGGCCCAGACTGCGGCACTGCGATCATCTCAGGGGTCGGACTGGGATTCGCCAATGAGGTGCGCCGCGGGACCTTCGGCATCATCGCGGCCTCGGGCACGGGCGCCCAACAAGTCTCGGTCCTCCTCGATGCCGCCGGGGCCGGGGTCAGCCATCTCATCGGCACGGGCGGACGCGATCTCTCCCACGAGGTCGGCGGCCTCAGTGCACGACAGGCCCTACGGGCACTCGCCGTCGACGACGAGACCGAGCACATCATCGTGGTCTCGAAACCCGCCGACGCCGAGGTGGTCGCCGAGATCGAGGACCTCGCCGCCGAACTCGAAGTGCGTGTGAGCTGGGCGATCCTCGGCCCTGATTCCCCGAGTCTCACGGCTGGGGTCGAAACCGCCCTCAGCACAGCCGACTTCACTGTGCCCGAATGGCCGCACTGGGGAGTCTCCGAGCCGGCCGGGGCGCTGACCGGTTCGCTCATCGGCCTGTTCTGCGGTGGGACCATGGCCGATGAGGCGATGCTCATCGCGCGGTCCGCGCTCGGCCCGATCTCTTCGAACATCCCCCTGGCCGGAGCTGAACTGGTGAGCGGAACGGCCGTCAGCGCCGACGCGCACACCGTGATCGACTTCGGTGCCGACGAGATGACCCGAGGCCGGGCCCACCCGATGATCGACCCCTCGCTGCGTCTGCAGGCGATCCGGGATCTCGGCCCTTGGGCCGGTGTGCTGCTGCTCGACCTCGTGCTCGGCCACGGCGCCCACGCGGACCCCGCCGATGATCTGGCCGCAGCGATCACCGAGGCCAAGTCGGCGGCCGCCGAAGAAAGCCGAGTCCTGCCCGTCGTGGTCAGCCTCATCGGCACGAGTGCCGATCCGCAGGGCTTCTCTGCCGCCGTCCGCGCGCTCGTCGCCGCCGGCGCCGAGGTGTTCCTCTCGAACGCTGAGGCGAGCGCCCGTGCACTCGCCCACCTCGGCTACGAGGCACAGGTGAGTACGGTCGCCGAATCCTCGATGCCACCGTCGCGCGCCTGCCCGAATTCCTCCGGCGCACAGGCAGCGACCGACTCAGCCGACACCCAGAGCCTCTCGGGCCTGCTCGAAACCGCACCCTCCGTGGTCTCCGTGGGCCTGAGCCTCTTCGCCGAGGAGCTGCGTGCCCAGGCTGTGCCTGTGACGGAGGTTCCGTGGAAGCCCGCCCTCGGCGATCCGGCTGCGCTCTATCAGGTGATGGCCGACCCCCGTCGCCGTGAGGCGAACGCCCAGGCGGTTGAGCGCATGCTTGCCGCGGGGGCCGAAGTCGTGGGGCTTCGACCGGCCCGCGAGTGCCTCGGATTGCGCGAGGACGAGTTCCTTCACTCCGGCCCTCCGCTCGAGTGGGACCGAGCCTCTGGCCCGATGCGCGGGGCTCTGGCCGGCGCCGTCGTCTTCGAAGGACTCGCCGAGACGTTGGAGGCAGCGGAGGCTGGTCTCGCCGATGGCCGTTTCTCCTTCGCCCCCTGCCATTCCCGTGACGCGGTCGGGCCGATGGCCGGCGTGGTCAGCCCCTCGATGTGGATGTTCGAGCTCGTCGACCCGGTCCACGGCAATCGCGCCTACTGCTCTCTCAACGAGGGCCTCGGCAAGGTGCTGCGCTACGGCGCGAACAACGAGGAAGTGCTCACTCGCCTGAACTGGATGCGCGTTGTGCTCGGCCCCGTGCTCGCCGCGGCCGTGGCCGCCACCGGGCCGCTGGACACGAAGAATTACGTCACGCAGATGCTCCAGTCCGGGGATGAGGGGCACAACCGCAATCGGACGGCGACCCTGCTCTTCCTCCGTGACATCATGCCGAAGCTCTTCACCCTCGACTTCCCCGATGACGACCTCGCCGAGGTCGCGCGCTTCCTCGGGGCCAACGACTACTTCGCGCTCAACCTCGTCATGCCCACGTGCAAGCTCGCCATGGCGGCAGCGAAGGGGGTGCCCGGCTCAACTCTCGTCGTCACCATGGCCCGCAACGGCACGGACTTCGGCATTCAGCTCGCCGGCACCGGTGAGCAGTGGTACTCGGGCCCGGCGCAGATCGCCGACGGTCTCTACCTAGGCTCCTACGGCGTCGAGGACGCCAATCCCGACATCGGCGACTCCGCGATCACGGAGACCGCGGGCATCGGCGGCCTCGCGATGGCCGCAGCCCCCGCGGTCGTGCGTCTCGTCGGAGGGGATGTCGCCTTCGCGGTCGACACCACCCGACGGATGTATGAGATCACCCTCGGCGAGCATCCGCAGCATCAGATCCCCGTCCTCGAGTTCCGCGGGGTGCCGAGCGGAATCGACCTCGCGAAGGTGGTCCGTACGCACGTGCTGCCGCAGATCAACACCGGTATGGCCGGGAAGGTGGCCGGAGTCGGCCAGGTGGGCGCGGGACTCGTCACGCCGCCGGCCGAATGCTTCACCTCGGCAATCGAGGGCCTGAGCGCACATCGGCGCTGATGCCCTGCGCCCATCGGGGCAGACCGCCGTCAGCGGTGGATCGCTCCGGTGGTCGCGCTCAGGGGCGCCCCGGTGCCCTGCGACCTCTCGGCGAGCACTTCGGCGAGGATCGAGAGCGCGGTCGCCTCGGGAGAGCGTGCGCCCAGGTCGAGACCGATGGGACCGTGGATCCGCGCGATCTCCTCCTCGCTCGCCCCGGACTCGAGAAGAGCCTCGGTGCGTCGGGTGTGCGTGCGCCGGCTCCCCAGGGCACCGACATATCCGGCCGCAGACCGGACGGCCTCGAGGAGGACCGGGACGTCGAACTTGAGGTCGTGGGTGAGCACGGCGACCACGGTCGAGGCATCGATGCGACCAGCTGCGGCCTCGGCGGCGAAGTAGCGGTGGGGCCAGCGGACGACGACCTCGTGGGCCGCGGGGAAGCGCTCTGCGGTGGTGAACACCTGCCGGGCGTCGCAGACCGTGACTCGGTAACCGAGGAACCGGCCGAGCTCGGCCAGGGCCGCGGCATAGTCGATGGCACCGAAGATGAGCAGGCGCGGCGGAGGCGTCGAGGTGGTGACGAAGACGCGAGTGCCCGAGCCGAGGCGACGTCCCGTCTCATCGTATTCGAGGATCCCGGTGGCGCCGTCGGCGATCATCGCTCGGGCGTCGGTGGAGATGTGTCCGGTGAGGCGCTCATGAGCGAAGTCACCGTGCGCTCTCCCTTCCGTGTCGAGGGCGAGAATGCGGCTCGGTCCATCAAGTTCTGCGCCATCCTCCTCGGTGGCTCCCGGCAGCTCGAGAGCCAGTGCTGCCGCACGGGATCCGGAGACCGCCTCGAGGTAGATCCGCAGTCGGGAGACAGCGGCGGGCTCGAGGACGGGGGTGACGAGGACGTCGATCTGTCCTCCACAGGCCAGTCCTACTGCGAACGCCTCCGCATCGCTCGTTCCGTAATGGGCCGAGGCGGCACGACCGGTGCTGAGGACCTCGAGTGCGAGTTCGTGCACGGCGGATTCGACGCACCCGCCCGAGAGGCTGCCGATGACCTGTCCGTCCGCGGCGACGGCCATCATCGCGCCCGCCGGTCGCGGCGCCGATGACCAGGTCTTCGTCACCACGGCGAGTGCGAAGTCCCGACCTCCGTCCAGCCAGGCGAGGATCGCGTGGGCCTCGTTCATGCGTGCGCCCCCTGATCGGTCGCTGTCGGCACGGCGCTCGCTGTCGCGTCCACGGCGGTCACAGGCCCACGGGCAGCTCGCGGAGTCGCGAACGCGCCTCCGTCGCCGGTGCCATGCGCCGATCCCGGTGCAGCGATGAGGTCGGCGACGTTCTGCCACTGGGCGACGGTGGTCGCCGGAAGCACGGCCTCGGTATGTGCCGCCGCGACGGCCAGGCCTCGAGTGCGCGCTTCGAATCCTGCGCGTCCGGCGCGGGGATTGACCCAGAGGAACCGATGACTGAGTCGGGCCAGCCGCGCGCAGGCGGTGTCGAGCTCCGCACAGTCCCCGTGTTCCCAACCGTCGCTGATGACGACGAGGATGCTGCCGCGGACCAGGTCCTTCATCCGCCCGCTGAGGAGTTCGGTCAGAGAATCGCCGAGGCGCGTCCCGGCTCCCGCGTCGAGGACATCACTCAGCGCCGAGGCGACACCGTTGCCTCCTCGCCCGTGCCCGGCCGCAGCTCGTGTGCGTCCGTCGACTCTGGTCAGGCGGGTCCCCGCCGTGAAGCAGCGGGCACCGAGCACTGCGGAACCGCGGGCGAGGAAGCGCAGTGCGGGCTCCCGCCATACGGTCATCGAGGCGGACACATCGGCGACGAGGGTGACGGGACGCCGGCGATGGAGGCTGCGCCTGCGCGGGATCGCGGAGATCTCCTCGGAGCGGATGAGCCTGCGCAGGATCCGTGGGGCGTCGATGATGCCGGTGTGTCCCGGGCGAGTCCGATGTGCAGGCCCGCGCGGTGGTCGGAAAACGAGGCCGTCGATGAGGGCGGCAGCTTCACTGCCGTGTTCGAACCCGAGGTCGACATGACGCAGATGTTCGGTCCGGCCCGCTTCGGTGATCTCGCTGGCCTCCCCGCCTGCGCCCTCGGTGCTCATCTCGGGCCGGGGGTATTCGACGTCGATGCCCAGCTCCTCGGCATCCTGTCTGCCTGCCAGTCCGAAGACGGCGTCGAAGATCGCGTCGTGGAGGCGAAGATGTTCGGGTCGGGTGCAGGTCAGCGCACGGGACGCGGCTCGGACCTGCTGCGGATCGAGCGGGTCGAGGCAGGCCGCGGCCGTGATGAGCGACCGCACCGCGTCCGGTTCTGCGGGCAGTCCCGCGGCCCGCAGCCGGATGCCAAGGGTCAGGAAGGTGTCCGTCAGGGTCCTCACGTTCCATCGCCTCCGGATGGGCTTAGAACCGTGCGGGCGGCGGCGAGGTCGTCGGCGTCCTTGAGAACGGCGGAAATCGTCGCCGCGATCGCTGGGTCGTCGAGTTCGCCGAGGCCGAGGGCGTGCAGGGCGCGCAGCCAGTCGATGGCCTCGGCGGTGCCGGGAGGTTTGAGCAGATCGGCGCTGCGGAGTCGGTTGGCCGCAGCGATGACGGCCCGGCGCAGGGACGCGTCGGCCTCGGGGACGTGCAGGGAGAGGATCCGTGATTCCGCCTCGGCGCCGGGCTGGTCGAACCACTGGTAGAGGCAGCGTCTGCGCAGGGCGTCGTGGAGGTCGCGGGTGCGGTTCGAGGTGAGGATGACCAGCGGCGGGGTCTGCGTCGAGATCGTGCCGAGTTCGGGCACGGTGACCGACCAGTCGGCGAGCGCCTCGAGCAGCAGGGCGTCGAATTCGTCGCCGGCGCGATCGATCTCGTCGATGAGCAGCACTGGTCGCGGTTCGTCGGGCCCGAGTCCCCGCGAGTCCTCGATCGCGCGCAGGATCGGACGGGCGAGCAGGAAGGCCCGGTCGTGGAGCTCATCGTCGAGGCGGAGCGCGTCGATGCGCTCCCCCGCCGAGCCGGACGCCGCCTCGATCGTGCGCACGTGGAGGATCTGCTTCGCGAAGTCCCAGTCGTAGAGCGCTTGGCTGGCCTCTAGCCCGTCGTGGCACTGCAGCCGGATGAAGGGGCCGCCGGAGGCGCGGGCGAGCGCGCGGGCCAGACTCGTCTTGCCCACGCCCGGGAAACCCTCGCACAGCAGGGGTTTGCCGAGGCGGTGGGCGAGCACACAGGTGGTCGCGAGTTCGGGTGCGACGATGTGCCCCACGCGCTCCAGCTCCTGTGCCAGGGCACGGGGATCGTCGAAGATCGTCATGGCTGCGTCGCCTCCTCCCGAGTCGAGTCTACTGATCGTCTCTGCTCTCTCGAACGTCCGCTGCCACCCGGTCATCCGAGTGCGTCTGACCGTGCGAACTCACGGCGGTGCCGACTCTCCCGGTCACCGCCGCGGCGAGCTGCGAGAGCTCGGCGATGACGGCTCGTGATCCGCCGTTGTCGACGAAGTCGAGCAGCGCGTCGACCTTCGGTCCCATCGAACCGGAAGCGAAGGTGCCGGTGGCACGCAGGGCTTTGAGCTCGGCTGCGGTGACGGCACCGACATCGCTCGCGTCCGGAGTGCCGAAGCCGGCGACCGCGCAGGGCACATCGGTGGCGATGATGAGCAGATCCGCGCCCACCGAGGCGGCGAGCTTCGCGGCACTGAGGTCCTTGTCGATGACCGCGGAGACCCCGGCACAGCCCCCGTCTCCGGGCACGACGGGAATACCGCCCCCGCCGGCGGCGACGACGATCCAGCCGGAGTCCGCGAGGAAGGAGATCATCGGGGTCTCGAGGATCTCGACGGGGCCCGGAGAGGCCACAACGCGACGCCACCCCTTGTCGCCGAAGTCCTTCCAGGTCTGACCGTGAGCGGTCATCTCCGTGGCGAAGTCCGCATCCTGATAGGACCCGATCGGCTTGACCGGGTCGACGAACGCTGGGTCGTCGGGGTCGACGACGGTGCGGGTGACCACGGCGGCGACCTTGTTCTCCAGCCCGCGGGCTGCGAGTTCGCGTTCGAGGGCGCTGACGATCGTGAAGCCGATGGTGCCCTGGGTCTGCGCTCCGCACCAGTCGAGGCTCACGGGCGGCAGCTCGTGAGCGGAGAGTTCGTTTTTGCGCAGGATGTTGCCGACCTGCGGCCCGTTGCCGTGGGTGATGACGAGTTCGTGTCCGGCCGCGACGAGATCGGCCAGATGCACGGCCGCGGCGGCGATTGCGCGTTGCTGGGCCGACGGAGACGGATCTCCGTCGGGCCCGGTCATCGCATTGCCGCCGAGAGCGACGAGGACTCTCACAGCCAGTCGACCGCCGCAGCTGAGGCTCCGTCGACGGAGAGCTGGGCATAGCCTGGTCCACGGTCGAAGAAGGGCTCGTTCGCATCCCGGGCGGCCCGCATCTGCTCGCGCAGCGCGGTCGTGGCCGCCTCGTCGGCCTCGGCACCGTCGACTCCGGCGGCATCGGCGCCGACGGATGCGTTCGGATCGGCAGTGACGACGACTCCGTAGGACTCACGAGCGCCGGCGATGCTCACCTTGCCCCAGCTGACGTCTCGGACCACCTCGGCGATCGGACGGTCGAGGGGGTCGCCCCAGCCTCCACCGCCCGTGGTGCGGATCCGCACGACCTCACCGGCGCTGATGACCTCGGCATCGGCGAGCGCATCGATCTCACGTTCGTTCGGGCCTCCCGGATCGATGGTCACTTCGAACGGCTTGCCCGCCTTTCCGCCCTTGACGCCCCAGCACGCGAGGATCGAACGGTCGGCGATCGACATGAAGTGTCCGTCGCGCAGCATCCGGATGTGCTTCTCGTAGCCGAGACCGCCGCGGTAACGACCGGCACCGCCTGAGTCGACGGCCAGACCGAGGCGTTCGACGCGGAACGGGAACCGGGACTCAGTGAATTCGGTGGGCAGGTTCCGGGAATCGGGGACGACGTGGATCGTGTCCTCGCCGTCGGAGTAGTAGCGTCCGCCGGAGCCTCCGCCGAGGACCTCGCGCATGAGGTAGTCCTTGCCGTCGCGGTCCTTGCCATAGACCCCGGTGTAGCGGATCGTCTCCTGGTCCGCGGGCATGCGGCCGTCCACGGCCTTCGCGACTACGCCGGCGAGGACACCGAGGAGTCGGAGGATGACGAACGTGCGTGCGTTCGTCGGTCCGGGGAACTCGGGGGTAAGCAGGGTGCCCTTCTCCGGGAAGCGCATCTCGATGAGCGGCACGATGCCCTCGTTGACGTCGAGTTCGCCCATCCGCTCGGGAGTGTCGGCGAGGTTGCGCAGGATCGGGGCGAGCCACTTCTTAAGGAAGTTTCCGCCCACATAGTCACCGCAGTGGTTGATCGGTCCCGCGGCCTGGGCGGCGGTGCCCGTGAAGTCGACGATGAGCCGCGGTCCGTCGTCCGGTCCCCCGGTCGGCGTCTTCGTCAGCGTGATGCGCTGGGTGTGGAGCATTGGGTCCGAGACGCCGTCGTGCTCGGCATAGTCCTCCCAGACGTACTGGCCGTCGGGGATCTTCGACAGGATCTCACGGCGGTAGATCTCAGTGGAGTTCTGCAGAATCGCGTCGAAGGCCGTCTCGACGGTCTCGACTCCGTAGCGGGTGAAGAGTTCCGAGAGACGACGAGCGCCCATCAGGCAGGCCGAGCACTCGGCGTCGAGATCGGCCGACAGCGAATCCGGCATCCTGGAGTTGCGCGACATGATCCGCAGTGCGGACCTGTTCGGAACCCCTTCGGACCACAACTTGATCGGCGGGATCATGAGGCCCTCTTCGAAGACGCTCGTCGCCCCTGAGGGCATCGAACCGGGGCACGCCCCGCCGATGTCGTCGTGGTGGCCGAAAGCCTGGACGAAGCACACGACCCGTCCCTCGGCGAAGACGGGAACGGTCACGCACATGTCCGGCAGGTGGCCGATGCCGCCTTCGGATTCGTAGACGTCGTTGTGGAAGAACACATCGCCTTCGCGCATCTCCTCGATGGGGAAGTCCCGGACGACGGGGTGGACGAGTGCGGAGTACGAACGGCCGGTGAGCTTGCGCAGCTGCCGGTCGTGGATGCCGGCGCGGAAGTCGTGGGCATCGCGGATCATCGGGGAGCGTGAGGTGCGCGAGATCGAGGTCTCGACCTCCATCTCCACACTGGCCAGGGTGCCTTCGACGATCTCGACGATGATCGGGTCGACGCTCGACCCTTCCGCGGTGAGGCGATTGCCGTGCTCGTAGGCGGTCGGCAGGCCGGCCGGGTTGATCGGCGAGGCGGCGATGTAGTCGGCGAGCTCCTGGCCGGTCAGGGGTTCGGTGCGCAGCATCGAACCCGAATCGACGGCGCTCGTGTTCGCTGTGGTGGTCACTTGCTGTCCTCCTGACCGGTGGTGCGGGTGATGATGATGTTGGCCGCGCGATCGATGCGCGCGCTGAACTCGGGGTGCAGAGGCACCGTCGAACCGAACTCCTCGATGATCGCGGGCCCCGCGATCTCGTCACCGGCCAGCAGCTCCTCGCGCCAGTAGACCGGGGTGTCGACGAAGCCGTCGGCGGCGTCGAAGCAGACGGGACGGTGTCCGGTCTTCGCCCTCTCGTCGAGGGCGGGCGCACCGTCAGCCGAGGCGATGCTGCGAGTCTCCGGTCGCGTGATCGGTCCGATGCCGGACACACGGAGGTTGACCCATTCGACGAACTGGTCGTCGGCGGCGGCGAAGTCGTAGCCGTAGAGCTTGCGGTGCTCGGCGTGGAAGGCTCGGGTTACCTCGTCGGCCCATTCCCTCGTGATCGCGCCCGCCGGTGCCGGGACGCGGACCTCGAAGGCCTGTCCGAAGTAGCGCAAGTCGACCGAACGGTCGAACTGGTGCGCCGACGCGGGGAAGCCCTCACCGTCGAGTGCGGCGGCGGCCCGGTCTGTGAGTCCCGTGAAGAGATCGGCCACTTCGGCGATCTCGAGGCGGTCGTCGCGGCTGACGTGGGTCTGCACGTAGTCGTTCTTCACGTCGACGGTGAGCAGACCGTACGCCGAGACGTTGCCCGGGTCGTGCGGGACGACGACGCCGGCGAGGTCGAGGACGTCGACGAGGGTGCAGGCGAGCAGGGAGCCGGAGCCGCCGAAGGTCGCGAGCATGAAGTCGCGGACGTCGAGTCCGCGCTGGACGGAGATCTGGCGCAGGGCATTGGCCTGATTCCAGGCGGAGATCTCGAGGATGCCGGTCGCCGCCTTCTCCGCGTTCAGTCCGAGGCGTTCGGCAATCCGGACGATGCCGGACTTCGCCGCGTCGACGTCGAGCGGGATCTCCCCACCGAGGAGGTGGGGCGGGATCCTTCCGAGGAAGACGTGGGCGTCGGTGATCGTCGGCTCGGTGCCGCCGTTGCCGTAGCAGATGGGGCCGGGATCGGCTCCCGCGGACTGGGGGCCGACCTTGAGCTGGCCCTCCGGTGTGGTCCAGGCGATGGAGCCGCCGCCGGCGCCGACGGTGACGACGTCGATCATCGGGATCTTCGAGGGGTAAACGCCGACGGTTCCCTCAGTGGTCAGGGCCGGTTCTCCGTCGATGACGACGGTGACGTCGGTCGAGGTGCCGCCGCCGTCGCAGGTGAGCACCTGGTCGAAGCCCGCTTCCCGGGCGATGAGCCCGGCGCCGAGCGCACCGGCGGCTGGCCCCGAGAGCACGGTGGTGATGGGCTGGTGGACGACCTCTTCGGCGGAGAGGACCCCGCCGTTGGACTTCATGATGTAGAAGGGCAGAGCGGAGTCCTCGCCGACGCCGGTGTAGGCGTCGAGGCGTTCGTGGATGTTGTGCACGTACTTCGAGACCTTCGGTTTGACGGCCGCGTCGACGAGGGTGGTCATCGACCGCTCGTACTCGCGGTATTCGCGCAGCACCTCGGAGCTCAGCGAGACCGTCGCCTCGGGGTGGATCTCGGTGAGGATCTCCCGCATCCTCTGCTCGTGGGCTGGGTTGGCGTAGGCGTGGAGGAAGTTCACGCCCAGCGTCATCACGCCCTGATCCTTGAACCACTGGGCGACCTCGCGCGCCTGCGCCTCATCGAAGGGACGGACCTCGCCGCCTTCGAAGTCGAGCCGACCGGACACGGTCTTGACGAGGTCGGCGGGGACGATGCGTTCGGGCTTGACCCAGAAATAGGAGTTGCCGTAGCCGTCGGGCACGGCCTGACGGGCGATCTCGAGGACGAACTCATAACCTTCGGTGGTGATGAAGCCGAGACGGTCGAGCTTGCCCTCGAGCAGCTGGTTCGTCGCCACGGTCGTGCCGTGGCTGACTGCGCTGATGTGCTCCGCTGAGACCGAGTCGCCGAGCATGGCCAGCACCTTGTCGATGCCGTTGATGAACCCGTCGGCTGGGTTCGACGGCGTCGACGGAGTCTTCGTCGTCGTCAGAGTGCCGGTGGATTCGTCGAATGCGACGATGTCCGTAAATGTTCCGCCGGTGTCGATGCCGATGCGGATCCGTGGAGCGTGGGGCGACATCTTCGTCCTTCCAGGTCGCGTGGGATTTGTCACCATCTTTCCCGGTAGCCACGCTGACTGAACCGGCAAGAGCTGACAAACGCGAGTGCGTCTGTTGGCGAGAGTTCACAACAGGCTCTCGCCAAGGCTGGTGCGCAGCTCCTCGGCGAGCACCTCATCGAGGCTGCGGGCCTCGCGCCCGAGGATCGCCGGGATCCCGGCACTGCCGCAGGGCAGTCCGTAGCGATCGTAGTAGTCGAACATCGCCGTCAGCCATGCGCGTTCACGGGCGTCAATGCCGGAATCGGCGTGGGCTTCCTGGGCGGCGGCCCAGGCCGCTGGATTCGTCACCTCGAGGCCCACCTTGACGCCGAGGACCTCTCCCGCGGCCCGAGCGACGTCCCGGACGCTGACGAGCTCCGGTCCGCCGAGCTCAAGGGTCGCGCCGAGGTGGTCCTCGGTCGTGAGCAGCCGGGCGGCCGCCTCACCGACATCGCGCAGACCGATGAGCCCGAAGGGAGTGTCGGCGCTGTAGGCGACACTGATGGCGGGTGGAGCCTCGCGCAGTCCGGGCAGGAGGTTCTCCATATAGGCGCAGGGTTGGACGATCGTGAAAGGCAGAGAGCTCCTGCGCACTCGGTCCTCGGCCTCGGCCTTCGCGACGTGGTGCGGCATCGAGGGGGCGTAGGGAGCAGCCACCGAGTGATAGACGATGCGCTCGATGCCTGCTCTGTGTGACGAATCGAGGAGCATCTCGATGAGCCCGAGTTCGTCGCTGTGCAGGTTCGGGGCCATGAGGTAGGCGGCGTGACAGCCGCGCAGAGCGGCAGTGGGATCGGCCAGGTCCCTCCGCCCGAGAGGGACCGGTACATGGCCTGCGGCACTCACTGCGTCTCCGATTGCACGCCCGGTCTTCCCGGTGCCGGAGACGATGGCGACCCTTCGCGCTTCGGCTGCTCTGTTCGATGGGATCTGGGTCATGAGTGGGTTCCTTCCAAGTGCAATCCGAATTGGGCTGCGGCTTCCGGGGTGTCGACGTCGACCAGCCCATCGCTACCCGGCGGCAGCAGGTCCGCGCACTCGACGCCGGTGACGCCGCCGCTTCCCGAGTGGCGTCTGAGCATGGCCCGCAGCCCCTCGTCCCCGGCGGCGGAGGCGAGCGCTTCGGCGATGTGCTCGCGACCGAGGGCGACGGGGTGACCGGGAACCGAGTTCCACTGCGCTCGGGCGAGAGTCTCGGGGGCTGTCACATCGAGCAGGCGACCGTGCGCTTCGGCCGGGACGTCGGGCAGGTCGAGCAGTGAGATGACGACACCAGCGGCCGAGTGCGGCACAGCCCGCAGCCCGGCACACAGGGAGCTGCTCAGACCCTGACGGTGGTCTGAGTTCTCGACGATCCGTGCGCTGCGGGGCACCAGAAGGGACGCCTGCGCCGACACCGGGCCGAGCACGACGATGACGTCCGAGGCGAGTCCTCGTGCGGCTGCCGCCGTCAGCATCCTCTCGACCTGGTCAGTCAGCAGCGCAGTGCCGTCCGTGCGGCGCAACAGGGCCTTCGGCCCGCCCATCCGAGTTCCGCTGCCGGCGGCCAGCAGAAGAAGACTCGGTGCCTCATTCACCTGCTCCATGTGCCCAGACTGGCACCCCTGTCGCCGCTGCGCCACTGCACATCTCACCAAAGACGGACGGGGTCCGTCGTCAGATCTCGTGGTACCGGATGGCCGCCTCCGGGCGTATCGCTCCCGACGTAGCGGGCCGTTGCTTAATACGCTCTTTACTGCGATCTGGCCAGCAAACGGGCGACCACATAGGACCGGCTGGCTGAAGACTTAAGCGACCAAACGCCACCAAACCTCACGGCGTCCGACGCCGCAGAGTGAGCGAGCCGACGATGACGGCGCCGATGATCCAGCAGCCGATGAAGAGCACCCGCAGCCAGATATAGGCATTGTCCTCATCTCCCGTCGAGACCGCCCCGAGCGCGTCGATCGCGTGCGAGAGTGGCAGCCAGTCACCAACCACCTCGAGCACATCGGGCAGCTGATCGCGCGGGAGGAAGATCCCGCCGAGCAGGATCTGAGGGAAGACGAACACGGGCATGAACTGCACGACCTGGAACTCCGTGCGGGCGAAGGCGCTGGCCAAGAGGCCCAACGCCGTGCCGAGCAGAGCATCGGCGATCGCGACGACAAAGAGCAGCCCGACCGATCCTTCGATCTCGAGACCGCACACCAGAGTTGCGTAGCCGACCGCCACGGCCGTCTGCGCTACGGCCAGTAAACCGAACGCCAGGGTGTATCCGAGGATGAAGTCGCCACGGCCCAAGGGCATCGACAGCAGACGTTCGAGCGTTCCGCTGCGGCGTTCGCGCAGGGTGGCGATGCTCGTGACGAGGAACATGACGATGAAGGGGAAGAGCGCGAGCATCGCCGGCCCGATGTCGGCGAACACTTCGGTCTCGTCGAAGATCCACGCCACGAGGCCGATGAGCAGGCTGGGCACGATGAGCAGCAGGGCGATCGTGCGGGGATCGTTGCGGATCTGAGCGAGGACGCGTCCCGTCGTCGCCAGGGTGCGCATCGGATTCATCGCCTGCCTCCTCTGCCCCGGGCATGGCTTCGTCGCCCATGCCCCCTTTTCCCTGGTCCCGCGGCAGCGCGCGAAAGCAGATGAGTCTCCGAACGCCCTCGCCCGGCCGATCCATGACCGGCGGCGTCCCTTTCGATGATGGCGAGGAACGCCTCCTCCGCCGAGGCAGCCCCCATGCCGGCGAGCAGATCGTGCGGTGTCGTGTCCGCGATGATCGCGCCCTCCCGCATGAGCAGCAGCCGGTCACAGCGTGTGGCCTCATCCATGACGTGACTCGAAACGAGCAGCGTGGTCCCCTCCTCCGCGAGCCCACGGAAGAGATCCCACAGATCATTGCGCAGCACCGGGTCGAGTCCCACCGTCGGCTCATCGAGGACGAGCAGGTCCGGAGACCCGAGCATTGCTGCGGCCAGGGACACCCGATTTGCCTGACCACCAGAGAGCGTCCTGGCCAGCTGATCGGCCTGCCCGATGAGGTCCGTGCGTTCGAGCACCCGGTCGACATCGGACTTCGGAGCTCCCTGCACCCGTGCGAAGTAGCGCAGATTCGCCCGCACGCTGAGATCCTCGTAGATGCTCGCCGACTGGGTCATATAGCCGACCCGATGCCGCAGATCCGCCGATCCGGCAGGTCGACCGAGCACCTGCACACGTCCGCCCGCGACGATCTGCACTCCGACGACGGCCCGCATCAGCGTCGTCTTCCCGCTGCCGCTGGGACCCAGCAGACCGACGATCGCGCCCCTGGACACATCTAGATCCAGTGAGTCGATGACGGTCCGTCGACCCCTCCGAACCGTCAGCCCT
The DNA here is from genome assembly GCF_057766545.1 of Brevibacterium sp. MGP-B1. Lineage (NCBI taxonomy): Bacteria > Bacillati > Actinomycetota > Actinomycetes > Micrococcales > Brevibacteriaceae > Brevibacterium > Brevibacterium sp. MGP-B1. The sequence continues at coordinate 3,327,217 of NZ_CM173407.1, forward strand.
CGTGCTTCCACCGACTTATTCATCATGTGCTGAATATGACATCCGAGAATGCTCCGGTCAAGGGTTCTCACGGAGAGATCTCATGACTGCCGTACCGCCACCGTTGAGCGGTACCTGCACGGCCGCCGTTCGGGCTCACATCGAGTCGCCGACTCCATCGAGATGGCCCTGCACCGCCGGCGCCAGGCGCGCAGTGAGGTCGTCGACCGGCATCGATGCCAGCGGTTCGAGTTCGAGGACATGGCGAAACATGAGCGCACCCGCCATCTGCGTGAGGACGAGCGTGGCCCGCAGATCTGCTTCGGCGCGGTCGACGCCTCCGTCCGCGATCCTTCCCGCCACTGCTCCTTTGAGCTCGCGCAGGAGAAATTGTCTGATCAGTCGGCCGGCTGCCGAATCGCTCACCGCAGAACGCAGAACGGTCACCCCGATCGACTTCACGCTTGTCTGCTCCCAGGCACTGAGCACCGTGTGCACGAGTGATTCGCCGAGGCGGTCGACCGAGACGTCCAAGGCCGAGCGGATGATGCGGTCCGGCCGCACGGGAAGCTTGACCACCTCGGCGAAGAGGCCGGCCTTGGACTCGAAATAGTGGTGGACGAGTGCGGAGTCGACCTGGGCGCGACGGGCGATTCCACGGATCGACGCCTTGTCGTAGCCCTTCTCGGCGAATTCGGCCGAGGCGGCATCGGTGATCGCTGTCCGCGCATCATTGCCGCTTTCCTTACGGGGGCGTCCCCTCCGGCGGGGCCCCGGCTTCACATCCGCCATGCTCCCCAGAGTATCGTGAGGCCCAGTTGCAAAAGGTCTGCACAACGGTCCTCCGAACCGAGCAAAGGTCTGGGAAACGGGCCTCTGTTTGGTCAGAACCACCTCGGCGGGGGTCCTAGCGTGGATGTAGCAGCAGTCGTATGAAAGGTTTTTCGGTTCACATGTTCAGGCAGTCGTCGAAGTTGGCCAATGTCCTCTATGACATTCGAGGACCTGTCCTCGAAGAGGCCCAGGCGATGGAAGCCGCCGGGCACACGATCCTCAAGCTCAACATCGGCAACCCTGCCCCCTTCGGATTCGAAGCTCCCGAGGCGATCGTCCAGGACATCGCTGCGAACCTGCCGGTGACGCAGGGCTACTCCGACTCGCGGGGAATCCTCTCCGCCCGCCGCGCCGTCGTCCAGTACTACGAGACCCTCGGCATCCACAATCTCGGCACCGACGAGGTCTTCCTCGGCAACGGCGTCAGTGAGCTCATCACGCTCAGCCTGCAGGCCCTGTGCAACCCCGGTGACGAGATCCTCGTGCCCGGGCCCGACTATCCGCTGTGGACCGCCTCGGTGGCGCTGTCCGGCGGCACCCCCGTCCACTACCGCTGTGCGGAAGAGGACGCCTGGCAGCCGGACCTGGACGACCTCGAATCCCGGATCACCGAACGCACCCGCGGAATCGTCGTCATCAACCCGAACAACCCGACCGGGGCGGTGTACTCGAAGGAGACGCTGCAGAAGATCGCCGATATCGCCCGCCGTCACGGTCTCATCGTCTTCTCCGACGAGATCTACGAGAAGATCACCTACAACGGCGTCGAGCTGGTCAATATGACCACGCTCACCGGAGACGACGTGCTGTGCCTGACCTTCTCCGGACTGTCGAAGGCCTACCGGGTCGCCGGCTACCGTTCCGGCTGGTTGGCGATCACCGGACCGCTGGACGAGGCGCACAGCTACCTCGAGGGCATCAAGCTGCTCGCGAATATGCGCATGTGCTCGAACGTTCCGGCCCAGCACGCCATCCAAGCGGCCCTGGGCGGAAAGCAGTCGATCGACGACCTCGTTCTGCCGACCGGCCGCCTCGGCGCGCAGATGCAGGTCGCCTACGAGGGGCTCAATTCGATCGACGGCGTCTCGGCCCACCGGGCCGACGGTGCGCTGTACATGTTCGCAAAGCTCGATGTCGAGAAGTTCGGCATCACCGATGACGAGCAGTTCGCCCTCGACCTGCTGCGCGAACAGAAGATCCTCGTCTCCCACGGCACGGCCTTCAACTGGCCCAAGCCCGACCACTTCCGACTCGTCACCCTGCCGTCCGTCGAGGTGCTCACCGAGGCGATCGAACGCCTCGACACGTTCCTCTCCGGCTACCGGCAGGTCGCTCCGACGACGTGCGAACTGCCTGTGGTGCGCGAAACCGAGCACGCGGGAGCACCTGCGGCCGGCTGACGGCCACGACCGCTCAGGCGAAGCACCCACCCGATGCCGGGTGCGGCGGAGGCACCGAGCCCCTGCGACACTGGTCTCATGACAGAGATCGATGATGAGTCGGGGACCGTGTCCGCCACCGCCGTGGCCGACATCGTCAGAGCCCTCTCCCGCGGGATAGATCTCGACCGGTCGGCCCTATCCCGTGGTCTCGAGGACCACCCCGACCTCATCGACTCCTTCTCCGGTCTCTCCGCGACCATGACCCGGTGGAAGCAGAAAGATCGCGAGCGTTCGGCTCTTCTGGAGAGCGCCTCGGAGCTCATCCGTGTGCGAGACACCGAGAAGCTGCTGCAGAAGCTCGTCGACCGTGCCCGAACACTCATCGGATGCGATATCGCCTACCTCTCCCAGTACTATCCGGAGACCGACGACCTGCGTGTTCAGGCAAGTCGCGGAGCGATCTCGGCGAATCTCAAAGAACTGCGAGTGCCTCCCGGCGTCGGACTGGCAGGACAGGTCGTGCGTGATCGCGCCGCACAGTGGACGTCGAACTACGATCTGACCCGACTGCCTCACGAAAGACGCGTCGACTCCGCGGTGAAGGCCGAGCGCATGGAATCACTCCTCGGAGTGCCGATGGTCGTCGACGGCGAAGTCCTCGGCGCCCTCTTCGCGGCCAACCGCTACCCACATGACTTCACCACCGACGAGATCACCCTGCTCTCGGCTCTCGCGGACCACGCTTCCGTGGTGCTGAAGACGGCGCAGCTGATGGGAGACCTCGCAGAGGCGGCCCACGCCTCCGCGGAAGCCGAGGAGACGGCAGCCGCGCAGGCCAGCACCCTCCAACGGCTCGTCGAGGTCGAGGAGCAGCTGACGCAACTCGTCCTGCAGGGACAAGGAGTCCCCGCAGTTCTCGACGCCATCTCCGAATTGCTCGAGGCTGACGTGATCGTCGTCGACAGCGGACGTCTCGGCTCTCCGCGCTTCCCTGCCGATGAGTCGTTCTTCGACGGCATCACGGTGGACGATGCCGACGTCCGAACGGCACTGAGTCACAGTCGGGCGACAGGCCGAAGCGCGCAGGTCGCTGGTGCGCAGCACATGTACGTCGCTTCGGTGGCGTCCCACCGCCGACAGCACAGCGCACTCTTCGTGCGTTTCAACGACGAACCGGCGGACGGCGACGCGAATATCGTCGCCCAGGCGGCGCAGACGCTCGCGCTCATCCGAATGAACGAACAAGCCCGGGCTGATGCCGAGAACCGAGTCCGTGGAGAACTCGCAGTCGACATCATTGCCGGCACTCGTGATCTCAGTGAGCTCGAGGCCCGTTCCCGAACCGGCAGCTTCAGCCTCTCCGGACCCTGGAGACTCATGACGATTCAGGGCGACATCGAAAACGATGACCGCATCGCCGCTCGCCTGGTCCGCGTAGAGCCGCGCATTCTCATGACGCAGCGATCCCCCGGAATCACGGTGCTCCTCCCCAGCGCCGTGATCCGCGACAGGCCCACCCTGGACACCCTGTTCGAAGAGTCGGGTGCCCTCGACAGTTCGCTGGTGATCATCTCCGAGACCGATTACGACAGGAAGCAGCTGCGCACTGCCGAGGACGAAATGTGGTCGTGCATCCGCATCCTCAATTCACTCGGCATCAGCGAAGGAATCTTTCCCACGGAGGATTTCGCGCCTTACACCGCAATGTTCGGCACCGCGCCGGAGCAGACGGAGAGATTCATGCAACGGCTGCTCGAACCGCTGCGCCGATGGGACCGAACCCATTCAGCCGAGCTGCTCTCGACTCTGCGGGAGTATTTCGAGTCCGGCATGAACATCCGCAGAACCGCGACTCAGATGTCAGTGCATGTCAACACCGTCAAGCAACGGCTGGAGAGAGCCGATCTCGTGCTCGGTCAGGAATGGAGGACACCGGAGCGGGCGTTCCGCCTCCAGGTCGCGCTCCGCCTGGACAAGCTGAAGTCATCCTTCTAAGCCTCCATGTCTGGAACAGCCATAGCTGAGCGATATTCACATCCGAAAAAGACATGGCAGATTCGCGCGTGCATTGTTTGACTGATCTCTGCGGAGGAACTCCGACCGACAGCCGATGTCGGCCAATGACGACCTGACTGGAGATACACGATGGCAGTGAACAGCCGAATTGCCGAATTCCGAAATATGTCGGTCGATGATCGCAGGAAAGCCGTCGCAGCCTCGACTGGGCTCGACGCCGAACTGTTCAGCCAGCTCGATGCGGACGCTTTCGGTCCCGAAGACGCCGCCAACCTCAGCGAGAACATCTTCGGCGTGTTCTCGCTTCCGCTCGGCGCAGCCACCAACTTCACGATCAACGGCACCGATGTGCTCGTACCCATGGCGACCGAAGAGGCCTCGGTCATCGCCGCCGCCAGCAACGCAGCACGAATGGCACGTCCGCACGGCGGTTTCTTCACAAGCTCGACCGAGCCCGTCATGCAGGCACAGATCCAGCTCGTCAACGTGGCGGACCCGCAGGCCGCGCGCACACGTGTCCTCGAACGCCAAGCAGAGATCATCGATCTGGCCAATGCGCAGGACCCCAAGCTCGTCGAGGTCGGCGGCGGAGTCAAAGGCGTCGAGGTCCGCCTCGTCGAGGCACGGACGATGACGTATGTTCTCGTCCACCTCCTCGTCGATGTTCGAGACGCAATGGGGGCGAATGCGGTCAACACGATGGCTGAGGCGGTCTCCGGAACCGTGGCAGCCATCGCCGGAGGTGACGCACTCCTGCGCATCCTCACCAACAAGGCAGACCGTCGACTGTCTCGGGCACGGGCGGTCTTCGACAGGGATCTGCTCGGCGGAGACGAGGTCATCGACAACATCCTCCACGCCTACGAACTCGCCGCAGCCGATCCCTATCGAGCGGCCACTCACAACAAGGGCATCATGAACGGAATCTCCGCAGTCGTCCTCGCCACCGGGAACGACACCCGCGCGGTCGAGGCCGGAGCGCACTCCCATGCACTCGTCGACGGCCGCTACTCTTCCCTCTCGACGTTTGAGAGGAATGCCGACGGTGACCTGGTCGGCACCCTCGAGATGCCCATGCCGGTCGGCCTTGTCGGGGGCGCCACCAAGGTCCATCCCGCCGCGCGCACAGCTCTGCAGATCGCCGAGGTGGCCAGCGCACAGGATCTCGCCGAGATGATCGTCGCCGCCGGCTTGGCGCAGAACCTCGCGGCAATGCGAGTTCTCGCCACCGAGGGCGTGCAGCGCGGACACATGTCACTTCATGCGAAGAACCTCGCGGCCTCTGCCGGAGCGAACGCCGAGGAGACAGCGATCATCGTGGACCGCCTGATCGAAGAGAGGGCCTTCCGGTTCGACAGGGTCCAGTCAATCCTCGACGAACTCCGCTCCGGTGTGTCGCGATGACGGCACAGCTTCCACAGCAGTTCGCGTCGTCGAACCTGCCGACCGAGGTCAGTGTCTGCGAAGTCAGCGCTCGAGATGGTCTGCAGTCGCAAGCACGCACACTTCCTGTCTCAACACGGCTCGAACTGATCCGGCGGCTCTCCGGAGCCGGCCTGAAGACCATCGAAGCCGGAAGCTTCGTCTCTCCGCGGGCCGTTCCCCAGATGGCCGACACCCGATCGGTGCTCGCCGGGCTCGACCTGGACTCCGAAGTCTCGTTCCCCGTCCTCGTCCCGAACCAGCGGGGTCTCGATGATGCCGTTGCGGCGGGAACGAAGGATGCCTCGGTCTTCATCAGCGTCACAGAATCGTTCGCGCAGGCCAACCTCGGCGGTTCCCTTCAGCACACCACCGATCGCAGCCTCGAGGTGGCACGCGCAGCGACTGCGGCGGGCCTGCGGGTGCGCGGCTATCTGTCGATGGTCTTCGGGGACCCTTGGGAAGGCGCGGTCGATCCTGATCGCGTCGCCACGGCTGCGCGTCGCCTCGTCGATGTCGGCTGCCTGACAATCTCGCTCGGCGATACCATCGGAACCGCGACTCCCGGTCATGTGACCGCTGTTCTTGATAGCCTGGTCGGCGCCGGGATACCGATCGATCGGATCGCCCTGCACACCCACAACACCTATGGCCAGGCGCTTGCGAATGTCTATTCCGCGCTTCAAGCAGGTGTCAGTCAGTTCGACGCATCGGCAGGAGGGATCGGTGGCTGCCCCTTCGCCCGCACAGCTTCCGGAAACCTCGCCACTGAGGATCTTCTCTGGATGCTCCAGGGGCTGGGCATCTCCACCGGCGTCGACAACGAGGCCGTGGCGTCGATCAGTCAGTGGCTGGGCGAGCAGCTCGGCATTCCGCTTCCATCCGCAACATCATCGGCCATCCTCGGCCGGTAGTTCCATCGTTCACGTTCCCGACAGCCGTCGGCCGACAGAAGGCAGGCAATGATGCCGCAATTGCTCGAGGTGTGGAATGACACCGTCGACCCCAGACATCTCATCGGCGGTATCGCCATAGCCGTCGGGACAGCAGTCCCGGCCTACCTCATCGCCGATCATCTCTTCGCTGCCGGAGGCGATGAAGCGCTGGGCCACTCCTATGCGCTCCTCATCGGCATCGTCGGCTGCATCGTCGGCGCCGTGATCTCCGGGCTTCTGTTCAAACCCAAGAGAGTGATCACCACCTCGGCGGCCGACACCCGCAACCGGCAGGAGATCATCGACGAGGTCGTCGAGGAATACGGGGATCTCGGTGACCCCCGCGACCTCGGGCCGGGGGTTCAGGCAGAAGTCCGAGCCCTCGGTCTCTTCGACGCCCTCGTCGACAACCATGAGGCGCGCATCCGTGAGAAGGGCGGGCACCAGTGACCGCGGAACTCATCGAACCAGTCCTGTGGGCCGTCGGGATGGCGCTTCTCTCCGGGGTGCTCTTCACCGGAATCGGACTGATCTCGGGCACGGACGAGACGGCGATCGTGGCACCGTTGGCGCTGCTTGTCATCCTCATCGGGGTGCCTCCTGCCGGGGTGCTCGCGTTCTTCCTTGCCGCGATCATTGCCAAGCACATCTCCCACGCCGTACCGACGACTCTCCTCGGGATCCCCGGTGACACCACAGCGGTGCCGATGCTGCGTGAGGCGCAGCTGCTGAGGTCGCTCGGAATCCCGCATATCGCACTGCAGAAGGCGATCTCCGGTGGAGTCGTCTCAGTTGCCATTGCCATTCCGCTGTCGATCGTGTTCGCCCTCGTACTCACCCCTTTCGCCGAGGCGATCGGCGCTGCCGCTCCCTGGATCTTCATCGCCGCGGCCGTCCTCGTCGCCTACACCTCGAAGGGAAAGCTCGCTGCGGTTGCGGGGCTCGTCCCATTCGTCCTGCTCATCGTCGGCCTGCAGGCCTTCATCATGGAACAGAAGGACGCGGCGTTCACGACGTCCTTCTTCCTCGGCATCGCCACCGGGCCGCTCATCTTCGACCTGTTCGCTGCGCTCTCCCCCGCCGGACGCCGCTCGATGCAGCAGTCGGGCAAACGGGAATTCAATCTTGCTCCCGACGTCCGGCCCGCAGGGGGATCGAGGATGCCGAACCCCTTCAGGGTGCTGACCGGAAAGCAACTGGCATACACCAGCGGTTCAGCGGCGATCACCAGCGCGACCTTCGTCTTCTCCCCCGTGGCCATGGCTGTGCTCATGGGCGAGATCGTCGGAAGCCGGGTCAAGAACGGGTACGAACGACTCACCACCGTCATCACTGTCCGCAACGGAACCACAGAGTCGACCTATATCGCCGAGACTCTCATCCCGCTCATCGCGATCGGCCTGCCCCTGTCACCGATGGCAGCCGGTCCCGCAGGACCGCTGTTCAACGCTCCTCCTGTTTATACACTCGATGCCGAGGCAGGGACGACGAACAACCTCCACGACCTGCTCACGACCGGACAGTTCGCGCTCTTCTCCGTGATCGCGGCGGTCATCGCGGTCGCCATCGCCTACCCATTCGTGATGACGAACGCTCACCGAGCGGCGACCTGGGTGATGCGATCGGTCTCCCACGAGGCGATCATCGCCGGCTTCGCCGCTCTCATCTGCGTCATCTGCCTCTACGAAGGCGGACTGCTCGCCCTGGGGGTGACGCTCACCGTCGGCCTCGTCGGCGGACTGTTCAACCGGTTCATCGGCATGCACGCCGGCGTCCAGTTCATGGGCTACTACGTCGCGGTGCTCACCGTGCCCGCGATCCTCGCGCTGTGAGGCACGTTCTGACCGCCGCTCTGAAACCGCAGCATCACCGCCACTGCCGGGTGACGGTACGGACGTCGGCGACCACCTCGGCGATAGCGGAATTGTGCGCATCGACGATCGGATCGTGACGGGGGCGCCCCTGCGGCCGCGAGGACCGGGAGACGAGCAGAACGTCACGGCGGCAGTCGCTGAGCGGCATCGGGATGACGGTGATGTCCGGGTCGGTCGACAGTGATGATTCGGGGATCATCGCCACCGCCAAACCGGCCGAAATCATCCGGTTGATGGCCGCATAGTCGTCCATCCGCATCCCCACCCGCGGCTCGAAGCCCGCGGACAGACAGAAGGAGCGGACCACCTCGTCGATGGCGTCACCGGGGTCGATGCTGAACGCCCAGGTCTGTGAGACGAGTGCCGTGAGGTCCGGCAGACCGTGGTCGTCCACACCGATCGGTCCGATGGTCTTCGGCACGCACAGATACAGCCGCTCCGAATACAGGTGGGCGGCGGTCAGCGTCGCCGGGATCCACGTCCGGTCGAGGTCGGTCGATACGAGCAGGGCGAGGTCGAGGTCCCCGGACTCGAGCCGGGAGACGAGCTTCGCGTGCTCGTCCATCGTCACGTCCAGGGCCGCGGTGAGCACGTCGGTCCGGTCGCCGGCGACCGCCTCGTCACGGGTCTGCCACCTCGGGCGGGCCTGCAGCTGATCGTGCAGACGCGGGATGACGCGAGCACCGACAGTAGGCACGGCCCCGATGCGCACCGGCACGGCCTGAGATTCCCGCCAGAGGGCCACCTCGGCGCCGAGGCGCTGGCACAGTCCGAGGATCTCCACGGCTCGGGTCACCACGAGGCTGCCCACGGTCGTCGGCTGTGATCCGCGCGGTGTGCGATCGAGCAGAGTTGCGCCGAGGGCCCGCTCGAGATTGCGCAGATGATGATTGACCGTCGGCTGGCTCCACTCCAGCTCGGCGGCGGCCGCGGCGACGGATCCGGTGTCAGCCACGGCACGCAGAGCGGTGAGGCCGCGGGTATCGAGTGGTTCCATTGCTCTCCCTCATTGAGTTCAATACTGACTATAGAGCAAGAGAGGAAAGTTGCTATTCTCTCGTACCTGCTCGCCTCCTTAATCTGGACGCATGACCGTGCACCAGGACTCCCCCATGCCCCCGGCCCCGCACTCCTCCTCGGGGTCGCCGATGCATCCTGCCCTCACGCAGTCACGCGCGCCCTATGCCGAAGCTCTGGCGCACGCGGCCGACCGCAATTCGCTGTTCCTGTCCACCCCCGGGCACGGAGGCACGACCGAGGGCATCTCTGCAGGTCAAGCCGAATTCTTCGGCGAGCACACCCTCTCCCTGGACATCCCCCCGCTCTTCGACGGAATCGACCTCGGTGTCGGCACCCCGAAGGACGAAGCACTGCAACTGGCCGCCGAGGCCTGGGGCGCCCGCCGCACCTGGTTCCTCACCAACGGCTCCTCGCAGGGCAACCGCATGGCCGCCCTGGCCATCGGCACCCTCGGGTCCGGTGTCGTCGCCCAGCGCAGCGCGCATTCGAGCTTCATCGACGGCATCGTGCTGGCCGGACTCAACCCCGGCTTCGTCTACCCCAACGTCGACGAAGTCAACGGCATCGCCCACGGCGTCACCCCCGATGCCCTGCGCCAGGCCATCCGCAATCATCCCGAGCCGGTGATCGCCGTCTACCTCGTGACCCCGAGCTACTTCGGTGCCGTCGCCGACGTCGAAGCCCTCGCCGAGGCGGCCCACGAAGCAGGTGCCGCACTGATCATCGACGCCGCCTGGGGTGCCCACTTCGGCTTCCACCCTGACCTGCCGGCCTCCCCCGTCACCCAGGGCGCCGACATCGTCATCATGAGCACGCACAAGCTCGCGGGCTCGCTCACCCAGTCCGCACTCCTCCACCTCGGCGACACCGAATTCGCCGATCGCCTCGAACCGGCGCTGGCCCGGGCCTTCATGATGACCGCCTCGACGAGCGAGAACGCCCACCTCATGGCCTCGATCGACCTCGCCCGCCGCGCACTCATGACCTCGACCGAGGCGATCACGGACTCGCTGGAGAACATCCGCCACATCCGCGCGCAGATCGAAGCCACCGACCGCTACCACCTGCTGTCCGGCGAGTTCCTCGGCCACGCTGACGTCGTCGACATCGACCCGTTCCGCCTGCCCATCGACATCACCGCGACCGGACTCGACGGTCACACGGTGCGCAAACGCCTGGCCGAGGAATTCGACATCTTCCCCGAAATGTCGACGGCGACCACCCTCGTCGCCCTCATCGGCATCGGCAAGTCCCCGGACATCGGCCGCCTCATCGATGCCTTGGAGACCATGCGACTCGAAACCGCGGACTCCGCCACGGCAACGAGCCCGGCCGCCGCCCTCCCGCCGCTGCCGACGGCTGGCCGGTTGGCGATGACCCCGCGTGAGGCGTATTTCGCCGATTCCGAACTCGTCACCGCCGCCGAGGCGGTCGGACGAGTGAGCGTGAGCTCGCTGGCCGCGTACCCGCCAGGCATCCCCAATGTCTTGCCCGGCGAGGAGATCACCGCCGACACCGTCGACTTCCTCCAGGCCGCGGCGGCGAGTCCGTCCGGCCACGTCCGCGGCGCCGTCGATCCCGGCCTCGAGACCTATCGCGTCGTCAGGAACTGATCTCCGCGCAGTCACCGTCCGCCCCGTGCCTGCCGGCCTCAGCTGACAACGCCACTGGACAAGTGACGCTGCGAATTAGGCAACATCTTTCTTGCGTATTTTCTGGACCACTGGACGAATTTCAACGAAGCTATCTGCCATCCGGCGCATTCCTCGTGAACTGTGTCACAATTTTTATTGACACTCCCTGAGTACCAAGCAAGGATGTTCTGCATTGTCGAAATCCGACAGCAACTGCCGCGCAGAGTTCGCACCATTCCGGCGACTCGGCCCTGCAACTTGCCTAGCAGCAGCTGAAACGAGGAACCACTGATGTCAGAAGGCCACGACAGACCCGCGCAGAAAGACAAGAAGCCGACCCGCAAGGAACGGCGTGCAATAAAGAAACAGAAGCGGTTCGAGGCCGATGACTGCATCGTCGTCGAAACCAAATCGATCCGCACCGCCATCGGCGGCACCACAGTCGGCAACTTCATGGAATGGTTCGACTTCGGCGTCTACGGCTACCTGGCCGTGACGATGACCTCCGTCTTCACCGAAGGCATGGACCGACAGATGGGTCTGCTCGTGACCCTCCTCGGCTTCGCCGTGTCCTTCCTCGTCCGCCCGCTCGGCGGCATGGTGCTCGGTCCGCTGGGTGACAAGATCGGCCGCCAGAAGGTCCTGTTCTTCACGATGGCCACGATGGCCACCGCCACCGCCCTCATCGGCGTCCTGCCCACCGCGGCCCAGGTCGGCCTGTGGGTGATCGTCCCCCTCTACCTGCTCAAGATGATCCAGGGCTTCTCCACCGGCGGCGAGTACGCCGGTGCCACCACCTATGTCTCGGAGTTCGCTCCGGACAAGTCCCGCGGATACTGGGCGTCTTGGCTCGATGTCGGCTCGTACCTGGGCTTCGCCGCCGGTGCCGGAACCGTGGCTCTCACGACCGTGATCACCACGTCCATCAACGGCGAGAACGCTATGCTCGACGGCGGCTGGAGGATCCCGTTCCTCATCGCCATCCCGCTCGGTGCCGTCGCCATCTGGTTCCGTCTGAAGATCCCGGAGACCCCGAGCTTCGAATCGAGCGAGGAAGCCGGCCGCGACGTCAAGATCAAGGACGACAAGTACGCCCGCCACGGCCTCATCGGCGTCATCCGTCACTTCTGGAAAGAGATCCTCATCGGCATCGCCGTCGTCGCAGGGTCCCAGACGGTCGGCTACGCGCTGACGAGCTTCATGCCCACCTACCTGGAGGAGACCGTCAAGGTCTCGAATGTCCAGGCTGCCGTGGCCACGATCCCGGTCCTCGTCATCATGTCGCTGTGCCTGCCGCTCATCGGCAAGCTCTCCGACAAGATGGGCCGCAAGTTCGTCTTCCTGGCAGCAGCCATCATGACGATCGTCCTCATCATTCCCGCGTTCGCCGTCATGCAGATCGGTGAGATGTGGGCAGTGATGGTGGCTCTGTTCATGGTCGCCCTGCCCGCCGGGTTCTACATCGCCTGCCTGGCCTCGACGCTGCCGGCGCTGTTCCCGACCGCGTCGCGCTACGGTGCGATGGGCCTGACATTCAACCTCGGCGTCTCTCTGTTCGGCGGCACCACGCCGCTGTTCGCCCAGGCGCTCATCGATGTCACCGGCAACTCGTACATGCCCGCGTTCTACATCATGTTCTTCTCGGTCGTCGCACTCGTCGCCGTGCTGCTCATGAAGGAATCGGCGCACCGACCGCTGCCGGGCTCGTTCCCGACGGTGAACACCCACGAGGAGGCCGAGGAGCTGGCTCGCACCCAGGCCGACAACCCGGACATGGACATCGAGTCCATGCCGATCGTCGACATCGACCCGGACAAGGCACCCGCCTGAACGAGGTGAGAACCTGATCGGCTGCGATGCCTGATCGAGTGCAACGACGCTGGGCCATCCCGTTTCGGGGCGGCCCAGCGTCGTTTCGTCGTTTCGCGGTGCGGTTCGTGGGCGTGGACAGGCAGTCAAGGGTCTTTTGGCACTGTCTTCTCTGAACTGCTCACGTTCCTCCCTGTGCAGTTGAGAAGAAGGTGTACCGATTCGCCAGGTCGCTTCGATGCAACGGCGCCGCAATCGCCTCGTTCAAGCCGCAGCGCGCCTGTCGAAAGGTGCAGAGCTCGACAGTGACGAATCAACCTTCGCCGTCGGCCGTGGCCGGGACGCGTTTGAAGAAGTAGAGGTTCGACGTGACGAGGTCGGCCGCCTCGGCGGCGTTCCCGGACTCGATGAGGTCGACGATCCTCGGCAGCTCGCGAGCGGAATCGACCGCGATGGCCCCGATCTGATCCTGGTGCCGGTAGAGGCGTGACTGATCGCGCAGGCGCAGGCTGATCGCGGCGGCACGCCCGCCGAGGCCGTGCTCGAGCAGAGCCTCATGGAACCTGCGGTCCTGCGTATAGAACTCGGCGAATTCGCCGGCCTCGGCCGCGTCCACGGTCGCCTCGGCGAGTTCGCGCAGTCGGACGATCGCCTCGGATTTGGTCGTTGCCTCGCCGGTCTCGGTCACCGACCCGTCCGTCACCGCCTGCACGCCGTCAGCATTCAGGCCGCGACCGACGATGTCATCGCTGCCGGCCTCTGCCAGACTGCGGGCGGCGGGGACCGCGAGAAGAACGCGGATGGCGATGATCTCCTCGAGGTCCGCCTCGGTGATGGTGACCAGGCGGAAGCCGCGATTGGGCACGGCTTCGACGGTCCCTTCGGTCACGAGCGCCATCATCGCCTCGCGCACCGGACTGAGTGAGATGCCGAGCTGCTTGGCCAGGCCCGCGGCCGAATAGATGCGATCCTCGGCGAGCTCACCTGAGGTGATGGCATCGCGGATGATGCCCAGTGCCTGCTCGCGCAGCGATTCGGCCTGCGGTCTCACTCGCTCCATCGCACACTCCCCTTCGAATCGTGGTCGGCGACTATTGACAGCATAACCGCGAGATCGCACAATTGAACTGAGTAGTCGGTAACCGATTACCCACCCGGACTCCCCACGGAGTCGAACCCACAGTGACGTTCCTGCAATGAAGGAGGAACCCATGACCGCCGACCCCGCAACCGGCACACCCGCACCGACCACGTCTGCGACCGACGTGTCCGCCGATCCGCTGCTCCAGCCCTTCGAACTCGGCAGACTCACGCTGCGCAACCGCATCGTCTCGACCTCGCACGAGCCCGCGTACACCGAACTCGGCATGCCGAAGGACCGCTACCGCCTCTATCACCGGGAGAAGGCCCGCGGCGGTGTCGGCCTGACGATGATCGGCGGTTCGGCCATCGTGTCGAAGGACTCCCCTGCCGCGTTCGGCAATATCGACCTGTCCACCGACGAGGTGGTTCCGTGGCTGTCCGCGATCGCTGACGACTGCCACGACGAGGGTACGGCCATCATGATCCAGGCGACCCACCTGGGCCACCGATCCTCGAACTTCGCCGGCGACTGGCTGCCCCTGGTATCGGCCTCTCGGACCCGGGAGGCCGCGCACCGGTCATTCACGAAGGCGCTCGAGGACTTCGATATGGATCGCATCGTCGCGGACTTCGCAGCCGCCGCCGAACGCGTGGCCGCCGCCGGATTCGACGGACTTGAGGTCATGCACGCCGGTCACCTGCTCGATTCCTTCCTCGCCCCGTGGCTCAACGACCGCGACGACGAGTACTCCGGCGAACTGGAGAATCTCATCAAGTTCCCGATGCGCATCATCGACGCCGTGCGTGCATCAGTTCCCAACGACTTCGTCCTCGGTATCCGCATGGCCGTCGACGAGCGCCGCGAAGACGGCATGGACGAAGCGAGGGCCACCGAGATCCTCCGGACCTACACCGATCACGGCATCGACTTCCTCAACCTCAACGTCGGGATGATCAACTCGGACCGTCAGCTCGCCGAGGCGATCCCCGGCATGGGCACCCCCTCGGCCCCCTGGCTCGAGACCTGCCGTCGCATCCGCGAGGCCATCGACATCCCCGTCCTCCACGCCGCACGCATCTCCGACGCCGCGACCGCCCGGTTCGCGATCGCCGATGGCTGCCTCGACCTCGTCGGGATGACCCGGGCGCAGCTGGCCGACCCTCACCTGGCGCGCAAGGTGGCCGAAGGACGTGAGGACGATATCCGTCCCTGCGTCGGCGCCAACATGTGCCTCGACTCCATCTACACCTCCGGTTCGGCCACCTGCATCCACAATCCCGCTACCGGCCGGGAGGCCGATCTGCCGCAGGAGGTTCCCCACGACGTCACGACCGGACCCAAGCATGTCGTCATCATCGGCGCCGGTCCGGCCGGGCTCGAAGCCGCCCGTGTCGCGGCCGTGCGCGGTCACCGGGTGACCCTGCTCGAGGCCGAGGACGCCCCCGGCGGGCAGGTCCGCATCGCCGCTCGCTCGCAGCGCCGCCGCGATCTCATCGGCATCATCGACTGGCGTGTCCAGCAGTGCAGGAAGCACGGCGTCGACCTGCGACTGAACACCTTCGCCGAGGCGGACGACATCCTCGCACTCGACCCCGACGTCGTCATCGTCGCCACCGGAGGGGTTCCCGATGCCGGGTATCCCTTCCGTGAGCAGGGCCCGAGCTTCGACGCCTGGGACGTCATGGACGACCGACTCAAGTCGAAGCAGCGGGTGCTCGTCTTCGACGACCACGGGTTCTATCCGGCGCTCGACGCCGTCGAACGCCTGGCCCGAGCCGGCCAGCAGGTCACCTACGTCAGTCCCGAACGCACGATCGGCATCGACGTGGGGTCGATGAACTCCCCCGCCTATCTTCAGGTGTTCTCCGAATTCGGAGTCGAGGTCCGCCTCGGCGAGCGCCTGAGCCGGAAGCCGCGGATCGAGGGGAAGGAGATCGTGGCGGTGCTGCGCAACGACTATTCGGATCGGGAGGCAGAGGTCGTCACCGATGCCGTGGTCGTCGATTTCGGGACGACGCCGAACGATGAGGTCTATTTCGAGCTCAAGTCGCGGTCGACGAACCACGGGGCGACGGACCTCGAGGCGTGGGTCCACGGACGCCCGCAGCCGGAATACGCCGGTGTGACGAGCACTCGCCCAGGTGCGACGGCAGTCGCGGAACCGACGACCACGTCCGCCACCACCTCCGCTGAGGCGGGGCACCCGTTCACGCTGTATCGGATCGGTGACGCTGTCGCCTCCCGCAATGTGCATGCGGCGGTGCTGGAAGGACTGAGAGTGGGAATGGGGCTGTGACGGAGACTGTGACGACGATCTGCACGAGTGTCGACTTCCATACCGCCGGCGAACCGTTCCGGATCGTCGCCGAACCCCCGGTCGAGATCCCCGGTCGCAGTGTGGCGGAACGACGGGAACTGGCCGTGCCCGGTTCGGCGGCCGATGATCTGCGCAGGTTGCTGTGCTTCGAGCCGCGCGGTCATCCGGACATGTACGGCGGTTTCATCACCGAACCCGATGACGACGGGGCCGATTTGGGGGTTCTGTTCTGGCACAAGGACGGCTTCTCCACGGCCTGCGGTCACGGGGCGATGGCGCTCGGCGCATGGGCGGTGTCCTCCGGGATCGTCGCCGTCGATCCGTCCGGGACCACGGAGGTCACGATCGACGTACCCTCGGGTCGAGTGCGCGCGCAGGTGCACACGGACGCCGAGGGGAGGGCCACCTCGGTGGACTTCGTCAACGTGCCCAGCCGGCTCGTCGCCTCTGGGATCACTGTGGATACGAGCCTGGGTCCGGTGTCGGTCGATCTCGCGTGGGGTGGGGCGGTCTATGCGCTCGTCGATGTCGCTCAGTTGGGTGCTGCCGCCGGTTCCGCCCAGGCCGACGAGGTGGGCCGCCTCGGTGAGGTGAGTTGCGAAGTCGTGCCCGAGAATCTCACGGCGCTCATCGCCTTGGGCAGGGAGGTCAAGGCGGGCCTCGCGAATCATCCGGACACCGCCCACCCCGAGGATGACAGGCTCTCCGGTGTCTACGGCACGATCTTCGTCGACCGGTTCGGCACTCTGCCCGGCGGCGAACTGCATCAGCGCAATGTCACGGTCTTCGCCGACGGTCAGGTCGACCGCTCTCCGTGCGGTTCGGGAACGGCGGCTCGGGTCGCCGCACTCCATGCCGCCGGTGAGCTTCGCCCGGGGCAGACGCTCGTCCATGAGTCGATCGTCGGCACGCGATTCCGGGCGCGAGTGCTCGAAGAGACCATCGACGGCGTCGTCCCGGTCGTCGCCGGCAGCGCCCACCGGGTGGCCACCTCGACGTTCGAGGTCGACCCGCTCGATGATCTCGTGCCCGGCTTCGTGCTGCGGTGAGGTGGCGTGAACAACTACGTCATTTCGGAATCGAGAACGACCGCTGCTGATTATTGAGAGATTCCGCTGTTGGGCAAACTGCATTTCAGCAGAGCGTCTGCTTATCCAAGACGAACACCCCGATTTCTCCGCACACATAACCGATAAAAACGATCGTCCGCATCGACAGGAACATCGATGCGGACGATCGAGTCGGGTCAGGCACTGAGCGACACGCTAGTATCCCCACACGCACCCCACATAACAAATGTTGACCCCCAGAGCGGAATCTATAACTGGGCCTATCCGAGTCGCCGTCGCGCCAAGAGCAACCCTGACCCGAAGACCACAGCAATACCGAATATCACCCAAGTGACCCAGACTCGCCCCGAAGAGGCATTATCGAACAGACCGGGCAACAATACAATGAAGACTCCTGCAGACACTGCCAGCCCAAATATCAGCCCTGCCAGCGCATATGGCTTCGACATTCCACTCTCGCTCTCGTTCAAAAGCAGTTGGCAACCGCTGTCACTGACGCACCACCGACAGTCGCGTACGCGCCGATGCACGCCACGCATACAGGAATGGTCACACCAGTTTCACCCGCCGCACAAGCACCAGCACATGCACCCACAATCAGATACCCAACTGTGCCAGACACGCCAAGGACGCTCGCAACGCAAGCTACTTTGTCTCCAGTGCTCTTCTGGGTAGAGAGCTCTCCCGAGACACCCTTCTTGCTCTCTGCGGTAATCTGAGAATCCGTCTTGTAAGAAATATCCGTGTTTCGATCCTCAGTAATTTTGCCATTCTCATACTTGGCTAGGTGAAATTTGCCATTATCGCCTTGGGTGTAGAGAACCTCACTATAATTGACTTTCTTACCATCGCCATCAAACAATACAGTCAAATTACTGGTGGTGGCGTATTTTCCCTCCACCGGAATCGTGACAGATGTGAATTGCTTATCGCCGGAAGTTACTTTGTAAACTTTACCCTTATTGAAATTCAACAGCGATGACTTTGCGTGACTATTGAAGGTTCCATTACCGACTCCCTCAGAGACGGTCTCGATAAGCCCCTCGGCACTCTTGCCAGTCATCTGTTTCATATCAGTACTGGTCTCGCTGGAGCCGGCTTGAGCACAATTTTCTTGCTTAGAGTTAGCGCCAGCCGTCGACGCCTGGGCAGGGCCAACCGCTGACCCAAGACCACCTGCAGCCAATCCCGCAACCAATACGGCGGCGGCGAGCTTATTGCCAATAATACGCATCCTCACGTCCCCCTTCGAGGCAAATGTTGATCGATTCATTTGGACACGTTCACGCTACATCAAGTAACACCCCTTGCTGTATTCAACGTATTACGATCAGGTAACGAGAAATCAACATTGTTGTCATATTCGAGCACTTCCGCGTCTGCGATTGGGTTAAATTTCAACATCCGGAGCGCCTGCTAATAGAAACACCCGCCTGGCGGGCCGCCTAGATGCGATTTAAAATTCAAAATTGAGCTTACCCGACAGACTTCAAAACTTTTAAAGTATCGATTTGTAGCGGCGCAAGCTTTTCGGGTGTCGTTATCCAAGGTGCATTCACCAGAACATTCTTAGACCAAAGAGCCATCGCAAAAGTGCCGACTTGAGCAAACATCGGCGACCACGACCAACTTTGGTACGTCTAGTAATACGTGATGGAGCTGCTTCCTGAGTCCGATATGGCTACGCGAATCCCAAGGTGGAGAAATGGGCGGAGGAGGCCGTGGCCGAAGAGGATCCGGAGAAGCAGAACGAGCTCTACGCCCAGATCCAGCAGCAGGTCGCCGACGAGGCCCCGATCGTACCGATCGCCTACCAGCGAGCACTGTACGGAATGAGCCGGGATGTCGTCGGCTTCGAACCCTACGTGCTGGGCACCTATGGGCTGAAGGAGACGAAGCTCAAGCACTGAGCAGGCAGCTCACCTGTCGACGACGATGTCGGTCAGCGGAGTCGAGCAGCAGGGCAGGAACTTTCCTGCGGCGATCTCCTTCGGCCGGATTCCGCCCGCATGCTTCATCTCGACTTCGCCGCTGACGAGCACGGACTTGCAGGTTCCGCACGCGCCTTCCGAGCAGGATGAGGGCAAGGACAGTCCGGCGTCCAGAGCAGAATCGAGGACGGTCGTGGACTCATCGCAGTCGACCACGCGCCCGGAGGCCGCGAACTCGACGAGATGGCTCATTCCAGTGCCGCCGACGACGCCGACTCCGGCAGCTTTGGCTCTCGCACCGGCCTTGGCCAAACGATCAGCAGGTGAAGTGGCGAAGACGAACGACTCCTCATGCATCCGCGCCGATGCCACCCCCGCCTCGGCGAGCAGGGGCCGTACCGCATCCATATACGGACCCGGCCCGCACACGAAGGCTTCACGGTCGGCCGCGTCAGGGACCACCTCGGCGAGGGTGGACGCATCGATCCGATTCCGCCGACCGGCCCAGGGCTCGGCCCCGGAATCCCTGGAGCACAGAATGGTGACGCTGACTCCGGCGACCTCGGCGAGCTGTTCGAGCTCGGCACGGAAGATGATGTCGATCGGCGACGAGGCGCTGTGGACGAAGACGATGTCCGTGCCGAACCCTCCCTGTCTGGCCAACAGACTGCGCACCATCGACATGATCGGAGTGATTCCGGAGCCGGCTGAGAGGAAGAGGTGACGTTCGGCCTGATGGAAGCTCGTGCTGAACAGCCCGTACGGCCCGTCCACGTGCAGCCGATCGCCGACCCGCACATTGTCATGCAGATGGGTCGACACCACTCCCCCGGGAACGCGCTTGACCGTGATGGTGAAGATGTTCGTGCCGAAGGGCGCAGAGGAGATCGAGTAGCAGCGCTCGAGGCCGAGCTCGGGGATGCGCATCGTCACGTACTGACCCGGCGCGAAGTCAACCGCGTTCATCCATCCCGCCCGCAGCTCGAAGGTCTTCACGTCGTGGGTCACCTGGGTGATGCCGGTGACCTCGACGGGACCGGTGAGCAGTTCGGGATCGAGCTGAAGTTCGGCGAGCACGGGACCAGCTGATTCTGCCGACACCCGGTCGATCGGCGCGGCGAGCGCGGGCTCGACTGCCGTATCGAAGACCGGCGGGGCAGCGGCCGCGGTTGCGGGTCGCCTGCCCCGAGTGGGCACTCGGAACGTCGCCTTGCCCACGGGCGTGGATGCAGCCTGGGCGAATGTCGAATGGCGGTACCTCATCGTCGCTCAGCTCCTTCCAACTGCACGGTCCGCTGTTCTCTATGGGCCTTGAGCCGTTCGATGTACCAGGTGACGAAGTCATCGACCTGCGATTCGGTGGGTGCGTAGGGACCAGGCACATATGCCGGCGACGAGATTCCCAGGTGCCCGCGTTCGCAGAAGGTCGCGTCCTGTTCGTTCGTCTTGAGCCACACCGTCGTGAGGTTGTCGAGGTCGTAGTCGACGCCCTCCTCCGCATCGGCGTGGACGAGCCAGGTCGTGCGCACCAGCGTCTTGTCCTCGGCGAGCGGCAGCAGGCTGAACGTCACCACGTGGTCGCCCATCGCGTGGAACCACATGTTCGGCTGCACGTGCAGCGAGGCCCGGCCCAGTACGAAGGTGTCGAGGTCACCCAATAATTTCGCCGAGGCGGCCGATCCGTCCATCGTGTACGACTCGCCCTTTCCGTCGAGAGCTGCCCGTTCGATCCGGAATCCGGTGGGCCGGCCGCTCAGCTCTTCGACGAGGGCATAGGGCAGGCCGTTGCGATCGCAGTCAGCGTGCAGCTGGTCCTCGGCGTCGAGGTACCGCTGGTAGGCCGGCTGCAGGCGTTTGGGAATCTCGTCGGGTTCATAGCCGTAGGTGGGGAAGAACGTGCAGGTCAGCTCCGGATGGCCGGCTTCGCAGTGGTAGCACTCACGGTTGTTCTCCATGACGAGCTTCCAGTTCGAGTCCTCGATGAGGTCACTCTGCGCGGCCACCTTCGCCCCGGCGATGTCATGCCCTGTCAGATAGGGCTCGATGACCTCAGCCACCTCGTCGATGTCATCGGGCGGGGTGGGACTGAGGCAGATGAAGATGAGCCCGCCGATGACGCGGAGGTTCACCGAACGCAGAGAGAAGCAGCTCCGATCGAAGCCGGGAGCTTGAACGCCTGCAGAGATGAGCTCTCCGGCAGGGGTGTATGTCCACTGGTGGTAGCCGCACACGATGTTGCCCACCGAGCCGGACAGATCATTGAGCAGCCGAGTCCCCCGGTGACGGCAGACGTTGTGGTGGGCGCGGATCTCACCGTCGTCATCGCGGATGACGATGACGGAATAGGGAC
The DNA here is from genome assembly GCF_057766545.1 of Brevibacterium sp. MGP-B1. NCBI lineage: Bacteria > Bacillati > Actinomycetota > Actinomycetes > Micrococcales > Brevibacteriaceae > Brevibacterium > Brevibacterium sp. MGP-B1. Next base: position 3,348,874 of record NZ_CM173407.1, read on the forward strand.
CGACGTCGACCGTGAGATAGTCACCGGCTTCGGGCACTTCTGCAGCAGAGGCGACGAAGATCCAGGTCGAGGCGAAGATCGCCTCGATATCACGCGCGAAGAACTCCGGGCTGATGTAGAACGGTGCCGCCAGCGAATAGCCGGGCACACGTTCGTCGATGAGCCGGTCGATATCGGCCCTGCCGTGCCCGCCCGATCCGGCCCCCGACCCGGCGGGTCCGCTCGTGCTGGAACCGGTCCGCTTCTGCTCTGGTGCCAGAGTCAATTCGTCCACCACCTCGTCGTGTCTCGGCCACGTCTGATGTCGGCCCCTTCGCCGACCGCGACCGTGGAGTTCGTGCTCCTGCCCCCAGTGTCCGCCAGAGGTTTGCTGAAGAAAAGCGAATCTTCTTCATCCGAAACGTGCAATACTATTGCATGATCGATCCGCGTCTCCACGTCCTTCGGGTCCTTGCCGAAGTCGGCACCCTCACCGAGGCGGCACACCGCCTCGGATACACCCCTTCGGCCGTATCGCACCAGCTCAGAGGCCTGTCGAAAGATCTCGGCGTCCGCGTCGTCGAACCGCGCGGTCGCGGACTCGTCCTCACTCGCGCCGGTCAGCTCCTCCTCGAACGCTCGCAGGAGCTCTTCACCAGGTGGGAGGAGATCCGAGGCGAGCTCGACGGCCTCGGCACCGGCCTCGACACACGCACCAGACGGCTGCGCCTGTGCGGCTTCTCCACTGCCGCGGCGGCTCTGCTTCCACCGACAGCCCTGACGGTGATGGAGCGATTCCCGGGCGCCGAGGTCACGATCATCGAAGCCGACCCCGAGGAGTGCTTCGACCTTCTCCTCTCCGACCATGCCGACGTCGCCGTGGTCGTGGCCACCGACCCGCTGCCGCCGCGCAGCGATCCCCGCTTCGAGCAGTCGGCGCTGTTCAGCGATCGCCTCGATCTGCTGGTTCCCGTCGGACATCGCCTGGCAGAGAAGTCGACGGTGGCGTTGAGCGAGGCCGCCGAGGAGTCCTGGATCCTCGACCGGTCGGGTTCGCCGTATCACCGTCTGGTGCGTACGGCGTGCGCGGCTGCCGGCTTCCAACCGGAACAGGCCCATCAGTCACGGGAGTGGGAGACGGGGGCGTCGTTGGTCTCGGCGGGACTCGGTGTCGCGCTCATTCCTCGCCTGGCACGCCTGCCGGACGGCTTCGATGTGGTGCGTGTGGCGCTGCGCGGTGATCCGGTGCCGTCGCGGAAGATCCTCTCGGGCATCCGCCGCGGTTCGGGCGCTCAGCCGATCATCGCCTCGGCGTTGGAGGTCCTCCGGGAGTCTGCTGAAACTGCGGCCCACCAGGAGGCCTGACCACCCAGATCTGCCGCGGGTACAGCTTTCGCCGCCTTCGCGCGACGACGGTGGTGAGAACGATCCCGGCGATCAGCACCAGAACGGATATGACAGCCACTACGAATCCGGTGGTGTAGAGGCCGGAGGCGAAATCGTCGAAGGCGTCGACGTTGCCACCGCCGCCGAGGAGGAACAGGAACATCGGGATGACGAGGATGCACAGTCCCACCCCGAGGCCGAGGACTCCGGCGATGATGAGGAGGATTCCCGGCACCACGGACGGTTTCTTTGCAGGCACGCCTCCCGGCGGGGCCCCTCCGGGCTGGATCATCTGCGGGTGATACGTCATCCGGGCCTCCTTCGTCTCCCCCGATCCTATCGGGGACTCGAAACCACGCCATGACCTGCGCGTAGAGTTGAAGCACATACCTCGAAAGACAGGCACCACGATGGACGATATGACCGCCGACGATCGGTCCAACCGGTCCGACAGCGAAACTCGGGCTTCCGCACCCGAGGACACGGCCGCCTCGGCGCGAGGTGGGACGCTCAAACGGACGATCGGTCTGAGCGAGCTCGTCTTCTTCGGACTCGTCTTCATCGGTCCCGCGGCCGCAGTCGGTGTGTTCGGCACCCTCGATGCTCGCTCGGGCGGGGCCGTGGCCCTGGTGTACATCGTCGCGACGATCGTCATGGCCTTCACCGCGGTCAGCTATATGCGCATGTCACGGGAGGTTCCCCGCGCGGGCACGGTGTTCGCCTACGCCTCGGCGGGAATCGGAAAACCGGCCGGTTTCGTCGCCGGCTGGATGATCCTCCTCGACTATCTCTTCATCCCCTCGGTTGCCTATCTGTTCACCGGGATCGCTCTGAACTCGATCTTCCCCGCGCTGCCCGTCTGGGTGTTCGTGGCCGTGGCCGTCATCCTCACCACCGGGCTCAATCTCGCCGGGGTCAAGGTCGCCTCCCGCGTGATCACCGGGGTCGTCCTCGCCGAGGTGGCCGTCCTCGCCCTGGTCCTCGTCCTCGGCATCGCCTACCTCGTCCAGCATGGGCCGACGCGGGGATGGTTGACCCCGCTGACCGGGGTCGATGCGTTCTCCGTGACAGCGGTGCTCGCTGCCGTGTCCGTGGCTGTCCTGTCGTATCTCGGCTTCGATTCGCTCGCGACATTCTCCGAGGAGGCCAAGGGCGGGCCGCGGATCGTCGGCCGTGCCACGCTGATCTGCCTCGTGCTCGCAGGTGTCTTCTTCGTCGCGCAGACCTGGGTGGGCAGTCTGCTCTCACCGTTGACTCCGGCGAACCTGCAGGCCGATCCCGCGCTCGAGGGAGCCGCCTACTACGACGCCGTCGACTCGACTCTCGGCCCGTGGCTGCACTGGCTGCTCGCCTTGGCCAAGGCCGTGGGCGCGGCGTTCTCCGCGATGATCGGTCAGGCCGCAGGCTCCCGCATCCTCATGGACATGGGACGATCCCGTCAGGTGCCGAAATTCCTCGCCGAGGTGGCCCCGAAGACCGGTGTTCCGTGGAAGGGAATACTCGTGGCCGCCGGCGGCAATGTGATCGTGGCCGGGTGGGCGGCGACCCGTGCCGATGGTCTCGACCAGCTGACCTCGATCGTCAACGTCGGGGCGCTGACGGCGTTCATCTTCCTTCAGGCCTCGGTGGTCGGATACTTCCTCGTGAAGAAGCAGGGCAGCGAGACTCCCAACTGGTTCAACCACGGCGTCATTCCGGTCATCGGCGGCGGTCTACTCATCGCAGTGCTCGTCAGCGCAAACCCGCTGGCCCTGGTCATCGGGGCGGTCTGGCTCGTCATCGGCATTGCCGTGTTCGCGGTGAACAACCGGCGGCGCGCCCACGTCTGAGCCGGTCCGGCGGCCCATCATTCAGCCGCCGGTTGCGGGTGTGACCGGACGGACCGGCTCGGGAGTCTCAGTCCTGCAGGCGGGTCGTTCCTTCGTGCCCGCCGGAGGTGTTGAGCTGTTTGGCGTAGCAGCTGTCGGGGCCGAGTCCGTGCGATGAGCACCACGACAGGGCGTCCTCGGGGTCGTCGTAGCCGATGCCGACGACGGTGACCCAGAAATTGTCTTCCTTGAAGCTGCCGAAGTCGCCCGACCAGATGAGCTTCACGCGGGGGAACTCTTCGCGCAGCCCTTCGAATTCTTCGAGGATCGCTTCTTCGTCCCAGGTCTTCCCCTCGGCTTCGAGGCCGACCTTCTTCGAACTCAGCTGCGGCACCCATTTGCCGTTGAGTTCGCTCTTCGCTGTCTGTCCGTCGGAGTCGGCGAGCTGTTCGAGTGCCTTCTTCGGGTCGTCGGGAAGCGCCGATTCGGTCTCGGTGGGTTCGGGTGAATTGCTGGCCGCAGCCGAACCGTCACCGCTGGCGGCGTTCGTCGGCTCATCGGTGGAGGCGACATTGGCGGGGTCCTCGGAGTCCTTCGAGAAAAACGTCGCCGCGCCCCATCCGATGCCCCCTGCGAGTACGATGCCGACGATGACGAGGAGCGCGATCAGCCCGCCGCGCTTCTTCTGCGCCGGCGGTCCGGCCTGCTGATACGGTCCCGGACCGTAGCCGTAGGGCTGCTGGTGCGCGGGCTGTCCGGGCTGCGGAGGCATTCCTGCGGCTGGTGCTTGGCCGCCGGCCGGGAAGGCTTGGGAGACCTGAGCCTGGGAGGGTCCGCTCTGCTGGTGAGGAGACTGACCGTTGCGATGAGGCGGGCCGCTCTGCGAGTGCGGGGTCTGGATATAGGGGCGCTGCGGCTGAGGTGACTGAGGAGGCGGCGGAGGTGTGCCCCATCCATTGCCCGACTGAGGCCCTGACTGCGGACTCGGCGGGGGTCCCGGCTGGGATCCGGGCTGCGAGGACCATTGGCTTCCCGACCGGTCGTTGACGTCCCATTCGTTCTCATCCCCGCGCCCGGGAGGGTTCGTACTCATCCGTCACTCCAGATCGATCACGCCGTATTTCAGAAAAAGTCCCAATATAGAACTTCTCTTGCATTAACAGCCTAATATAAGTTGTGAACTACACATGCTTGATCTGCTCAGTTGATTGTTTCGATTTGAATGACATTGCGGAGCTGTCGGGCAACTGCACTTGAGGACTGGGTATGCACGACGAATCCGACGAGACGAAACCGACCGCCGCCGAGGATCCGAAGGATCAGACCGCCGAGGACCAGGAGAGTCCCGAAGACGAGGTTCCGGACGCCGCCGAGACCTCGGATGATCCTGCAGCTCAGGATTCTGAGGCCACCGAGGTGATGGACCCCGTCTCCTCGGATGCCAAGAGTTCCGAAACGACTGGTTCAGCAGAATCTGCAGGCGCCGATGAACCCGATTCAGGCGAAGATGATTCCACCGAGGAGACCGCTCGCTGGGCGCCGCCGGGAGACGGCACGCCCACCACCGAGCAGACAGTCGACCCGTATGAGAACGCAACCGAGAGCGACTCTGCGAACAAGGGCCCTCAGCCCCATGAGGCGAACGCAGCCCCGCAAGGCTCGGGCCCGTATCCTCAGGCCGCCGGTCCATACGCTCAATGGCCCGGGACAAATCAACCCGATCCATACCAGCAGAGTGCTTACCCGCAAGGGGTCTATCCGCAGGACTCGAGTCCCTACCAACAAGACCCCTACCAGCAAGTGCCTTATCAGCAACGCCCTCACCAGCAAGGTCCCTACCAGTCCGGTCCAGTGCCCTACCCCGCACCGCCGGGCTACCCGGCGAATGCCCCGAAGTCGAAATTCGCCTCGGCGCTGGCTAAGGGAGCGACGTGGAAAACGGCCCTGATCCCGCCGGGGATCGCCCTCCTCGGCGGCATCATCGTCTCCATCATCCTCACCGTCATCCTCACGTCGATGTCGGAATTCGACTCGCTGACCGAGGAGACCGGCCTCAACCTCGACAGCCTCAACTACGCCCTGCCGTTCATCCTCATGGCTCTGTCGCTGTTCGGTTCGGCGGCGCTGCGTTTGGACATCAACGTCCCTGACACCTTCAACGCCCAACTGGGCATCTTCACCACCGGCGCACCCCTGGTGGTCACCATCGTCACCGTGGGTCTGCTGTGGTGGATGACGAAATTGAGCGAACGCCGCTCCCCCGCACCCAACCGAGTGTCCACGTGGATCCGCATCGGGGTCGCGACCCTGGCGATGACGCTCGTGCTCTTCCTCCTCCAGGTCATCTTCGCCGCTCGCGCCTCCGCCTTCGAAGAGGAAGGATCGTTCACCTTCACCTTCTCGGCGGTCACCGTCCGATCGTTCTTCCTGCCGATGCTCGTCATCCTCATCACGAGCATCGCCGGTCGTGTCGCCGGACATTTCAAGGGCACCGAGGCGATCGGTGCACCGTTCCTGCGCTGGGCTGTTCCGCCTCTGCTGGTGACCTGGATCCACCTCGCCCTCACCGTGGCCGTGTTCTCGATCGTCGCGCTCTTCGTCCTGCCGCTGTCAGTCGAGATGCCGGGTCAGCTGGTGCCGCTGACGTTCGTCAACATGGGCCTCATCCTCACCTCGCTGACCCACCTCGGCGGAATCAGCGCCACCGCCCAAGGCGACTTGGGCTTGTACTCGGACACCTTCTCCGAGAGCCTCACCATGTTCAGCCGCGAGGCTCCCGGGCTGCTGTGGCTGGGCCTGCTCGTCGTCGTGGCCGCCGTGCTGATCGCAACGATCGTCGCCACCGTCACCCGGCGTCCGGCCTGGACCGTGATCGAGCAGGACAAGCAGCAGTGGTCGAGCGCGTGGAAGCTGCCTGTGGCGTTCTGCCTCGTCTGGGGTCTGCTGTCGCTGTTGGCCATCCCCGCGAACCTGTCGATGTCCGGATCCGCCGAGGCGGCCATGTTCTTCGGCGGTTCCGGTGCGGCCCGTGCGGGGATCGGCCCCCTGGCCTGGACGTTCCTCATCTTCGCCGTCTGGGGCGGGATCATCGAGGTGCTCTCGCGCACCCTCGGCCCGAGACTCGCCCTCACCTTCCCGGCCGTGGCACGGATCACCGCCGGACGGACCGTGCACCCGCACTGGGGACCATACCTGGGCATGAGCGAACCGCAGTTCGCGTTCATCCATCCCGATCTGGCTCGAGCCGCCGCCCCGACGCCACCGCCGGTCGCTCCCGGACCCGGCGAAGTCGGACCATTCGGGGCGGGTGGGCTCGGACCACAGGGGCCTGCCGGATATCAGGGCCCGCCCGCATCACCGGATGCGTTCGGCTCGCAGGGCCAACCGCCCCATCCCCAGCAGGGTCCGCAGCAGTTCTCCGCTCCGGTCGGCCCGCAGCAGCATCCGACTCCGTCCGACCAGCAGCCTTATGCCTACCCGCAGGGTGCCGCCGGGCAGCAGTCATACTCGGCCCCGCAGGGAATGTATGCCGCGCAGCCGTACGCGGGCCCGGCCAAACCCTTCGACAAGAAGAAGACGACGCTCGTATCGGTCGTCGCCGGCGGTGCCGTCCTCCTCCTCGTGGCCGCACTCATCGTCGTCACCCAGCTCAACGGGCACATGTTCGGTCCCGAGGCGACGGTGGAGAAGTACTTCTCGGAGCTCTCCGACGGTGACGCCGAGGGTGCCCTCGAGGTCGCCGACGTCGACGTTCCGCAGGAGTCACGGACCCTTTTGACCAATGATGTCCTCGGCGGCTCCAAGGCACTGCCCGACGATGTCACCGTCGAGGATGCCGAGATCTCCGGAGACACGGCGACGGTCGCGGTCACCTATGACGTCGGCGGCTCCAAGGGCAACAGCACGCTGACCCTGCACAAAGCCGGAAAGAAGGCACTGTTCTTCGACGACTGGGCGCTCAAGAGTCCCGACCTGCTCACTCTCACCGTCGATACTCCCGGCCTCAAAAAGGTCAAGGTCAATGGGATCGACGTCGACAGCGACGGGTCGACACTGTCCCTGCCGGCCTTCCCCGGTCTCTACACGATCGACCTGGCCGAGAAGTCCGATCTCATCACCGCGGACGCGGTCGAGGTGCGGGCGTTCCTCGGCGATGACGCGAACATGGAGGGTGAGGACACGCCGCTGCTCGCCGCCCATCCCTCGGACGCGTTCCGCAGCGAGGTCGACAAGCAGGTCAAGACCCTCATCGACAGCTGCGCGAAGAAGACGGTCGCCCAGCCCGACGGGTGCCCGTTCGGATCCTCGCTGGCCGACAGCTATGACGCCACCGGCCTCACCTGGTCGATCTCGTCGTATCCGACGGTGACCGTCGCCGATGACTCCATTGGTGCCGACCAGTATTCGAACCCCGAGGACGCGACCGGTCCGAACGGCGGTCCGGCGTGGCTGATCTCCTCCGACACCTCCGGTGAGGCGCTCGTGACCGGCAGCTACGACATGTTCGACGAGTCCGAACCCTTCGATGACACCGTGACCTTCGACCTCAACGGCACGGCCGAGATCGTCGACGGCAAGATCGTCATCACCGTCAACGACGACCCCTGGGACTGGTGACAGAGGCAGCATGACCCGGCCCGGGGCACGCCGTTCAGTCGACGAAGATCGCCGAGGCGGGGCTGCTGATCCGTTCGACGATTCCCAGTCCGTCGTCGACGTAGGCGGCGCGTTCGTCGCCGGGGACCATCGCCCCACCGGTGAGCCACACCAGGTGGACGCCGGTCGGGGACCGAGCCGCCGCCCCGCCCATCCGCCACGGAATGGTGAGCCCGGCGGTCGCCGAGGGTTCGACATCGATGCCTTCGGTCTCATGGAGCACCCCGACGCCTGCCCGGATGACTTCGTCGGGGACCGTGGCGAAGCCGGAGATGAGCGGCCCGATCGTCGGTCCGATGAAGCGTGACGGGCGGGCGACCGCGAGTCCGTCGGCGGCGGTGGCTCCGGACAGTCCGATGTCCTGGACGGAGATTCCGCTGTGCCGGCCGGTGCGCACGCCGAGGAACATCGCCGGTGCCTGGCTCGGTTCGACGAAGACGCAGCGCACCGCAGTGCCGAAGACCCGTTTGAGCCCGAAGGTCACTCCCCCGGGGCCGCCTCCGATTCCGCACGGCAGGTAGACGGTGAGCGGATTCCGCTCGTCGATGCTCACACCGGCGGCCGCGAACTGGCGCCCCAGTCGCAGGGCAGCCACCGAATATCCGGCGAAGAGGCTCTTCGAGTCCTCGTCGTCGACGAAGTGCGTGTTCTCGGCGGCCAGCGCCGAGGCCCGGCCGGCCTCGACGGCTTCGACGAAGTCGCCGGTGTGTTCGATGACGTCGACACCGTGGTCGCGCAGCATCGACTTCTTCCATCCCCGGGCATCGGCGGACATGTGCACCGAGGCGGCGAAGCCGAGGCGAGCGCTCAGAATCCCGATCGACAGCCCGAGGTTGCCCGTCGAGCCGACGACGATGCGGTGGTTCGCGGCGATCTCACGAAACTCACGAGTCGAATAGGTGGTGGGATCAAGAGCGTCGAGTCCGTGGTCGGCGGCGACCGCCTCGGCGAATTCGAGCACCTCGTGGAAGCCGCCGCGGGCCTTGATCGACCCGCTCACCGGCAGGGAGTCATCGCGTTTGAGCCACAGCCGTCCGCCCAGCTCGGATCCGAACAGACCGTCGAGGCGGTGCTGCGCCGCAGGCGCCGGAACCAGCGCCGATTCGATCAGTCCGCCGCTGACGTCAGGGAACGCCGATGCGAGCTCGGCTGGAACGGTCGCCGTCTCCGGGAAGGTCTCGGCGAACCAGGGGGCGAAGCGGTCGAACCGGGCCGCCGCGGAATCCATCACGTCGCCGAGGTCGGGCAGGGCCGCCTCGGTGACGGTGGAGCGGAGCCACGTGGTCGGGGCACCCGATGCCAGGGATCGGATGATCTCGTCGGTGCTGAGTTCGTCAGGCAGGTCGGTCATGCACCGATCGTAGCCCGGCGGGGTGCGGGCCTCAGCTCTTGACGATCTTCTTCGCGGATTCGAGGACGTCGGCGAGTTCGTTCAGCCATTTCGCGTAGCCGTCATAGGTGTAGGCGCGTTTGTCGTCCCAGGTGCCGATCTGGTCCTCCTTGACTGCGGGCAGGCTCTTGTACACCGGGTTGTCCTCGTAGTCGGTCGAGGCGTCGTGGACGAGGACGACGTCGGCCGGGTAGTCCGACATCTTCTCCCAGGAGACTTCTGCCCAACTGCTCTCTCCTGTGGCGTCGGGGCCGACGAGGGTGAGCCCGTCCTCGTTGAGCATCTCGGCGATGCCCAAGGAGTTCGAGGTGTAGTTGATCTCTCCGGTGAAGTTCGCCAGCAGCACTGTCAGCTGGTCCTGCTTCTTCGCCACGCTGCGGATGCGTGCCCGAGCGTCGCCGAAGGCCTTCCGCTTGTCCGCGATGGCGCCGGTGTCTGTGTCCTTGCCCAGCGCCTCGGCGATGGCCGCATACTGAGCGAACATCGCGTCGGGGCCCTGCCCGCCGAGTTTGACCGGGACGAACGGCACGAGCTCGCTGACCTGGCCTTTCACCTTCTCGTCCCACCAAGTCCACCCGTCGCCGGCCTCATTGCCGTAGGCGACGAGGATGTCCGGCTCGGCGACCGCGAGGGCCTCGATATCGAGTTCCATATCGGTGCCGACGACCTCGACTCCTTCCGAGTCGAAGGACTTGCCCGGGGACTCGTTCTGTCCGAACCCGAAGACCGCGACCGGCGTGATTCCGTACTGCGCGAGACCGGCTGCCGAATAGAAGTCCGCGGCGATGCGCTTCGCCGGGCGGTTGAGTTTGATCGTCAGCCCGTCATAGCCTTCGGGCGAATACGTGAAGTTCGGGACGCTGCCCGCAGCGCCGGAAGCGCCGTCACCCGCATCGCCATCGGCTTCGCCGCGGCAGCCGACGAGGGCGAACGGGGCGAGAACGGACAGGGCAAGGAGCTGACGACGACGCATCGAGAGCCTTTCGGTGGGCGTCCCCGCAGGGACGGAACTGGTGCGCCTGTAGTGACGCCGGGACCACCGTAGCACTATTTGGAAAGGCTAGCCTTACTAAATTAGAGTAGAGTAGCGTTGCGGATGTTGACATATCCACGACAGCTGCACACACGAACACAACGCGTCCCCGCGGGGACGCCCTCACGGCCACATGGTCCTGGGGATGCGAAGGAGAATCAGTGTCACGAGCCCCCATCGGTGCCTTCGAAGCAGAGGTCCTCGCCGTCGAAGACCTCAGCCCGTCCTTCCGTCGGGTGACTTTCGGGGGTGCGGGACTCGGGGAATTCGGCCCGAACACCCACCCTCGTGATCTACGGATCAAACTCGTCATCCCTCCTCAGCGTGCCGCCTCGCCGCAGTTCGATCTGCCGGCATTCCTCACCGAGCAGGAAGCCGCTGGAGTGTCCTGGTACCAGGCATGGCTGCAGGTCAGCCCCGAGGAGCGCGGCGCGATGCGCACCTACACCGTGCGCGAATGGGACGATGCCAAGCGCAGACTCGTCATCGACATGGTCCTCCACACCGATGAGCACGGCCACTCGGGCCCGGCGGCCGAGTGGGCCGAAGCCGCCGAGGTGGGCCACCGCCTCCATATCATCGGCCCCTCCCGTGCCTCGGAGACTCCGTGCGCCGGGATCGAGTTCGCCCCGGGAGATGCCCACCAGATCCTGCTCGCCGGCGACGAGACCGCTGTGCCCGCCATCGCCTCGATCCTCGATTCACTCAAGGACAGCCGGGCACAGGGCAAGGCCGTTCTCGAGGTCCCGAGCGCCGAGGACATCATCGACATCACCGCGCCCACCGGCTTCGAGATCGAATGGCTGCCGCGCGGGGAGGCCGATTTCGGTCAGCTGCTCGAACCTGCCGTCCGCGAGGCGGTGCGGTCGGAGACCCGGATCCCCGTCGGGGCCGGAGCGGCGGGGTCGGCCGGCGGGCCGGATGGTCAGGTCCGGGAACTCGACGATGTCAACATCGACGAAGAGATCCTCTGGGATGTTCCCGCGGCCCTCACCGAGGCGGCTCAGGGCAGTTCGAGTGCGACGGACAAGGACGACCGCCCCTTCTATGCGTGGATCGCCGGAGAGGCCGGACCGGTCAAGCGCCTGCGCCGCTACCTTGTGCAGGAAGTCGGGGTCGATCGCAAGCAGATCGCGTTCATGGGCTACTGGCGTCAGGGCAAGGCCGAGGGCTGAGCCCTCAGACCCAGCTCGACCGAGCCTGCCGACTCAGCTCGACCGAGCCTTCAGACTCTGCCTGACTGAGCTCTCAGACCTTGCTGGGCTGAGCCGGCGACCGTCGCAGAGCTCCGATGATCTGCGGCCCGATCGCGGCAGCCGCCCCGGCCAGGCAGAGCACGCCGCCCACTGCGGCCAACGGAGGCGGGACCTCTCCGAGAACGACCCAGGCCATCACGACGACAATGGCAGGGACGAGGAGACTCGAAGAGCTGAGCAGACCTGCCGGCAGAGATTTCAGCGCAAATCCCCACAGGTTGAAGGCGATGGCGGTCGGTACGACCCCCAGGTAGATGATCTGCAGCGTCATCTCGATGGGCGCCGTGGCCACCTCGCCGATGAGGCCGGGGGCGAAGATGAGACTGACGACTGCGCCGATGAGGATTCCCACCCAGGTCACGGTCACCGAATCCTCTCCGGACAGGAAGTGCTTCTGCAGCAGCACGCAGGCGGCGTAGAGCACTGCGGCGACGAGGCTGAGGACGAGACCGCCGACGGTGAAGAAGCCAGTGAAGCTGGCGGCCGTGATCAACCCGATTCCGAGCAGAGAGACGATGATGCCGATGAGCAGGCGCTTCGGCAGCCCTTCTCCGAAGACGAGGCCGGCGAAGACGGCGATGATGAGCGGTGCGATATTGACGATCATCGAGGCAGTTCCGGCATCGATCGACCGTTCCGCGGCGTTGAGGACGACGACGTAGGCAGAGAACCAGGCGACTCCCCACAGGACGAGAATCAGCCAGACGACCTTGCCGGAGGGGAATCGGGGGCGGCGGAAGAGCATCCACGCGGAGAGCACCACAGCCGCGGACGCGCCGCGCAGCAGCGCCATCGGACCAGGTGAGAAGAACTCGCCGGCATCGCGGATGACGACGAATGATGACGCCCAGAACGTCATGGTGAGCAGGGCAGCGACCCAGGGCAGGACGCGGGGCGCTGTCATCTGGTGAGGATTCGAACTCGCGACTCGGGGACTGAGGGCTGATCTGTTCATAGGAACGATTATTCGTCGCATGATCGTGAAAGAAAAGCGCACACTATTGCACAACTGTCCGTGATGTGCGTACGGTTCGACTGTGTACAACGTTGCCCACCTGAAGTCGTTCAAATCGGTCGCACTCACCGGGTCCGTCCGGTCCGCCGCACAGCATCTCAGTCTTTCTCCGTCTGCGGTCAGCCATCACCTCAAAATTCTCGAACAGGAGACCGGTCTGACTCTGTTTCAGCGACAGGGACGCGGCCTGTGCCTGACCGACACCGGTTCGGCGATCATGTCCGACGTCGACTCAGTGCTCGAGAGCTCGGGGCGATTGGGCCAGCGCATCTCGGACCTGCATGAGAATCGGATCGGACGCCTGTCGATCGGGTACTTCGGCACGGCCGGCACCCAGTGGATGCCCGAACTCGTGTCCTACCTCGAGAACCGCCATCCCGATGTCGCCGTACAGCTCAACCTGGCAGAGGGCCCCTGGAACGAATTCCACTCCGATGTCCAGGTCGTGATCGCAGATTCCGAGGATCCCGTGTTCCCATCGCAGGTGGAGAGCCACTTCCTCACCGAGGATCCGTATGTGGTCGCAGTGCCCGACGATCGCCCCCTGGCCTCGCGTCCGGAGGTCAGCCTCGACGAGCTGGAGATTCATCCTTGGATCGACAACGACACCGGAGACGGTCCGTGTCGGACGATCCTCTTCGACGCCTGCGCACGTGCAGGGGTGGCGGTGCACTTCAAGCACGAGGCTCACAGCTTCGCCACGGCCCTGCACATGGTCAGTCGGGGTTTGGGTCTGACGATCCTCCCGCGGCTCGGTGTCGAACCCCTGCCTCCCGGGGTGGCCATCATCCGTCTGGCGGCGCCCGAACCGATCCGCTTCATCCACGCGATCAGCGATCCGGGCCACCCGCAGCAGGAACTCATCGAGGATGCGGTCACAGCCCTGCGCGAGCTCGCCACCGGCTGACAATGGGAAGACCGCCGGCCTCCTGCTTCGGGGGCGCGCCGCCACGGAGCATGCGTGCAATGCCGACGGCCCGACTGCGCTCAGATCTCGGCGAGCATCTTGCCCGGGTTGAGGATGCCCAGCGGGTCGAGCGCGTTCTTCACGGCCAGCTGGATCCGTCGTGATCCTTCGTCGAGTTCTTTCGGCAGCCAAGCGCGCTTGAGGAACCCGACCCCGTGTTCGCCGGTGATCGTTCCGCCGAGTTCGAGGCCGACGCGCATGATCTCAGCGAACACCCCTTCGGCCTTCGCCGTCTCGGCCGCATCGCCGGAGTCGAAGAACACCGATGGGTGCATATTTCCGTCGCCCGCGTGCGCGACGAGGGCGATCTCGAGTCCGGATGATGACCGCAGCTCGGCCAGACGGTCACAGAACTCGGGCACGGCGGTGCGCGGCAGGCATACATCGTCGAGCAGCTGACCGCCGCCGTGTGCGTTGGCGAATTTCTCGTAGGCCGGCTGGATCATCCGCCGTGCGGTGATGAGAGCCGCGGAATCGCTCGGGTCGTCGGAGTACGCGACGTCGAGGGCACCGCAGCGCTGGGCCACCTCGGTGAAGGCAGACATCGCGGCCTCCGCATCGGTCGGGTTGTCGTCGACCTGCATGATGAGCATCGACCCGGCATCGCCGTCGAGGCCGAAGTCGCCGTAGTCGTTGAGCATGCGCAGGCTGGCCCCGTCGAGGAATTCGAACAGGCTCGGCACTCCGCCGCCGGCCATGAAGTCGGCGACGGTCTGCAGTCCGCTGCGCTCATCCGGGAAGGTCGCGATCGCGGTGAACGGCTCGGGCAGGGCGGGCACGAGGCGCAGCGTCGCTTCGACGACGATGCCCAGGGTGCCTTCGGAGCCGATGAAGAGATGGCGCATATCGAGTCCGGCCACGCCCTTGGCCGTCTGCGGGCCGAGCGTGGTGATGGTCCCGTCGGCGAGTACGACTTTGAGTGAGCGCACGTAGTCCCTGGTCACACCGTATTTCACGCAGCAGAGTCCGCCGGCATTCGTTGCGATGTTCCCACCGATCGATGACAGTGCCACCGATCCGGGATCCGGCGGGTAGGACAGTCCGAACGGGGCGAGGTGGTCCTTGAGGTCCTGGTTGATGATGCCAGGTTGGACGGTGACGAGACGTTCGGCCTCGTTGACGGCCACGACGTCCTTCATCTTCGACACGTTGAGCAGGATCGCTCCCGGTGAGGCGTTCGCGCCTCCCGAGATCCCGGACCTCGCCCCCTGCGGGACGACCGGCACCCGATGTGCGCTGGCGAAGGCCATGACCTCTTGGACGTCTTCCGCCGAGGCGGCCCTGACCAGGGCGATCGCCCCCTCGCACGGGCAGAACAGGGCCTCATCGCTCGAGTGGGCGTCGATGACATCCGGGTCAGTCGTCAGCGCACCCGGACTCAGTTTCGCTGTGAGGTCGTCGAGCGCCACCGGGTCGAGGGCGGGGAAGTCGGGTGCGGTGGACGTCGGGATCGTCAATTCTGCTCCTCGGATCGGTCGGTCGAAGGCGGACGGCGGGCCGTTACTTCATCACGTCCAGGTTATCGGGGGCGGGTGCGGCCCGGAGGATGAGGGTGACGATGCCGGCGGCGACCATGGCCGCGCCGACGACCCACATGCCGGCATTCTGGGTGCCGGTGAGATCGGCCAGCCAACCGGTGATGTAGGGGGCGAAGAAGCCCGCGGAGTTGCCGAGCGAATTGATGAGCGCGAGTCCCGCGGCGGCACCGGCACCGGCGAGGAAGGTCTGCGGCAGCGGCCAGAAGGTCGGCAGGGCGGCGCAGATCGCCATGCAGGTGATCGTCACGGCGATCATCGTGGTGAACGGCGAGGACAGGTAGAGGGCGATGGGGATCGCCACACCGCCGACGAACAGCGGGATGGCCACGTGCCACACACGCTCACTCGTGCGATCGCCGTGCCGGGACCAGAAGTACATGGCCAGGGCACCGAAGACATAGGGGATGGCCGTGATGAGGCCGATCTCGACGATCGAGTACTCGACGCCGAAGGACTCCTGGAAGCCGGCGATGATCGTCGGGAGGAAGAAGCTCATGGCGTAGAGGCCGTAGACCATGCCGAAATAGACGAAGGACAGGGCCCAGACGCGGGGCTGGAGCAGCGACCGGCGGACCGGGTAGTGGAAGGTCTCTTCCTTGCTCTTCTCCTCGGCGTCCATCGTCGACTGCAGCCAGTTGCGCTCTTCGGCGCTCAGCCACTTCGCGTCCCGCGGGCGGTCAGTGAGGTAGAAGATGCACATGATGCCCAGGAGAACGGCGGGCACGCCTTCGATGATGAACATGAAGCGCCAGCCGGCGAAGCTCTCGAAGATCGAGTTGCCGCTGGAGATCAGCCACGACGACAGGGGCGAACCCACGACGCTGGAGAGCGGGATGGCGAGCATGAACAGGGCCGTGGCCCGCGCGCGCATCGAGGTCGGGAACCAGTACGTGAGGTAGAGGATGATGCCGGGGAAGAATCCCGCCTCGGCGACGCCGAGAAGGAACCGCAGCACGTAGAGCCAGCCGTGGTTGGGCACGAATGCCATGGCCGCGGCGACGATGCCCCAGCTGATGAGGATGCGGGCGAGCCAGATGCGGGCGCCGAACTTGTGCAGAGCGAGGTTCGAGGGCACTTCGAGGATGAGGTAGCCGAAGAAGAAGATGCCTGCGGCGAACCCGAACTGGGTCGCGTTCATCGCGAGGTCTTCGTTCATTCCGCCCGGTCCGGCGATGCCGATGTTCGTCCGATCGAGGTAGTTGATGAAGTACATCGCGATGACGAACGGGATGAGACGGATGAGGACCTTGCGCAGGGTCCTCTTCTCCAGTACCGAATCGGCGGGGGTCTGTCCGCTCACAGGCGGGCTCACCTCGGATGACATGCGATCTCCTTCGATCAGGTCGGGCCACGGTGGTGGCGCTGGGATGCGCCGCGAACATGGTCGTTGGCGCATGATGGCAACACATTACGACAGCGCGGGCGGCTGACCTAGCGTTCGCTGCAAAAGTACCGAATACCGGGACGGGGACTTCAATCGGCTCGTTCAAGCCGTAGCGCGGATGTCGAACCGTGCTCGACTCGACATCCGCGTTCCGCCTTGAACGACGTTTCGGTTGCCCGCTCGCCGTCGGGCAACTGGTCGGTACGATGAAGTCACTGAGGCGCGGATACCACTGCGAGGGGGCGACATGCAGCCGATGACGGAACTCGAAGCCGAAACCCTGCGCGACTACTACGGCAAGTTCGCCCGACTCGAAGCGGCCGAGACCTCCCCGATCTACGCCTCGTGGGCTGAGGGCGTGGCCGCGGACGATGAGGTCATCGCCCTCCTCCTCGAGCTTCCCCGACCGAAGCGCCAAGCTAACCTTCTCTTCGCCGCGGCCCGCCACCTCGGCGCCGGTGCAGGGTCCTACGCTGACCTACGCACGTGGCTGCTCGAGCATTGGGCGAAGGTGCGCGAGCTCATGCTCGCCCGGTCGACGCAGACGAATGAGGCGGGTCGCTGCGCGACGCTTCTGCCCGTGCTCGCACAGATCCCCGGACCGCTTGCGCTCATCGAGGTCGGCGCCTCGGCCGGGCTCTGCCTATATCCCGACCGATACAGCTACAGGTTCACCGTCACCGAGGCGGCCGGATCGTCCGGTTCAGATTTCTCGAAGTCGACGACGCTCGATCCTGCGGATGGACCGAGCGCGGTCACACTCGAATGCGAACTGACGAACACCACGGCACCGGACCACCTTCCAGAGGTCGCGTGGCGCGCCGGAATCGATCTCAATCCTCTCGATATCACCGATGCTGACCAGAGGGAATGGCTGACATCACTGGTCTGGCCCGAGCATGAGTCGAGACGGGAGCGCCTCCTCGCCGCTGCCTCGGTCGCGGTCGCCGATCCCCCGCACCTCGTCCGCGGAGACCTTCTCGACACTGTCGAGTCCCTCCTCGCCGAGGTGCCCGCCGGGACCCAGCCAGTCGTCTTCCACAGTGCGGTGCTCGCCTATGTCGACGCAGAGGCGCGTGCCCGCTTCGCCTCGCTCATGCAATCGCGCGACGACGTCGTGTGGATCAGCAATGAGGGAGCCGGAGTCCTACCCGACACTCGCGCGCAGCTCGAGACACTCGGGATCGAGCCCGATGGGCGATTCGTGCTCAGCGTCGACGGCCGAGCTCTCGCCCTGACTGGTCCTCACGGGCAGAGCTTCACCGGACTGCCGACGTCCTGAAGAGCAGTCATGTGGTCTCAATCAAGCGGAGTGCGCGACGCTCCAATGCGCTCATTCAAGCCGCAACGCGGATGTCGGACTGTGCAACTTTCGATAAGTGCGCGCCGCCTTGATCGACGCGAAGTTTCCGCGAAATCGGGGCCCGGCCTTGATCGACACCTCGTCGACGCGCTGCAGCCCGGCCGCCCCGACAGCTGAGGCCGCTCACGCCCAACCGACGACGAGGCGGGCCGCTTCGGCGGGGATCATCGGATCGACTCCGGTGAGTTCGGCGAAGCGGCGCAGACGATTCGCCACAGTATTGCGATGGCAGAACAGCTGCGCGGCAGACGCACCGATGCTCCCCGAGGCGAGGTAGACCTGCACCGCCTCGATGAGGCGCTCCCGCTCGACCGGACCACAGGCGGCCAGCGCGGACTCGACATCGGCGAGGATCGGATTGCCGGCGGCATTGAGCGACCGTGCGGCCAACCGCGCCCACCCACTGCGCCACGTCATCGCAGACGTCTCATCAGCGGCGATGACATCGGCGAGGTCACGCGCGGTCAGCGCCGAGCGCCGCAGGGTGCCGATCCCGTCCGCCCGGACATACCCCACCCTGGCCTCGGCGATCTTGCCGGCCAGCGCCCCCAACGAATGACCGGTTCCGCCCCCGATTGGAGTGGAAGCATGGCCCGCAGCTCCTGGAACCTGCGTGAACGCAATGAGCACCTCGCCGAGGTGGTGCGTGAACATGGTCCCGCCCGCGCGGACATGATCGGAGATGATCACCCGCAGCGTCCGGACATCGTCCCCGGTGGCAGCGATGACGAGTAGCGGAGAGTCGACATCGAGACCGAGCCCGGTCGCGATCCTCGAGAGGCGCTCCGCGGTGGGATCGGGGTCGTCGAAGAGGCTTGCGATGAGGCCCGCATGCACCGAGTCCTCTTCCGCGCGCATCCGCGTGCGCTCGGCGGTATAGGCCTGTTGGACCTGCGAGACGTATTCGTCGACGGTGGATAAGACGATGCCGGTGTGCCTGATGACGAGTTCGGCGTCCTCCTGGTTCGCCACCCGGGTGAGCACCTCCCAGAGCACATTGAAGTCGTGTCGGATCGCGGTCATCAGCGCCTCGAGCGGAATTCCTGCCCGCGCCCGGGAGACCCCGACTTCCGTCGACACCGCCACAGGGCCGTCGAATCCGCCGGCTCGCAGTCCCTCGATGAGGGTGGAGAAGGAGAGCCGACCGGTCCGCCGCAGCTCCGAGACCGGAATCGGTGCGGGATCGTAGCCGGAGACCGTGACGACGCGGGTCATGAACCGATCGGTCAGCTCGTCGAGGTCAAGAGCGTCGAGGAGCTCGAGCCACCGGCGTTCGTCTCCGGGCTCCGGACGGTCCCGAAGCTGTCGTGTGCCCGCAATTCCATCCTGTTCATCCATCACACATTCCAGAATATGTGCATCTGCACAAGCACTGCTCGCTTTTCGGCGACAAATGTGCCTGGATCTGGACATGTGGCACTCTGTAAGGTCGATACCTGCCGGTCGATCGCAACGATCGACCGCTGCACCACCCGCACCCGGACACGGCCGACCAGGCCCAGGTCCCCGGACTCGACGGAGAGAATCCATGAGCGAGCAGAACACCACGGCGTCCGCCGAGCTCAACGCCACGACGGAACTGAGCATCAAGGACGCGAACAAGGTCGCCGCCGGCGCCCTGATCGGCACCGCCCTCGAGTGGTACGACTTCTTCCTCTTCTCGGCAGCGGCCGCCCTGGTCTTCAACGTCCAGTACTTCACCAGCGAGAACGCCACGGCCGCCGCCATGGCCTCCTTCGCCACCTTCGGTGTCGGGCTGGCCGCTCGTCCCATCGGCGGTCTGATCTTCGGCCGCATGGGCGACAAGATCGGACGCCGCAAGGTCCTGCTCATCACGATCATCGGCATCGGCGTCGTCACCGGACTCATCGGCCTCCTGCCGACCTACGCCGCGATCGGCTTCGCCGCCCCCGCCCTGCTCGTGCTCCTGCGCATCCTCCAAGGTCTCTTCGTCGGCGGCGAATGGTCGGGCGCGATGACCCTCGTCGTCGAGAACGCCCCGCTCCACCTGCGTGCCCGTTATGCAGCGATCCCGCAGATCGGCTCCCCGATCGGCACGATCCTGTCCTCCGGCGGCTTCTTCATCATGACCCTGGTGTTCTCACAGGACAGCTTCGACTCGTTCGGCTGGAGGATCCCATTCCTCGTGGCCCTGCCGCTGCTCGTCGTCGCCGTCTACCTCCGCTCCCGCCTCGAGGAGTCCCCGGTCTTCCGTCAGCTCGAAGAGTCCGGCGAGGTCGAGAAGAGTCCCATCCGCACGACCTTCCGTGACTCGTGGAAGCAGATCATCATCGGCATGGCAGCCGCCCTGCTCGGTGTCGGCGGCTTCTACCTCGTCACCGCATTCTGCGTCTGGTACGGCGTCAACGTCCTCGGCTACGACGATTCGCTCCTCCTGCTCGGCAGCATGGTCGCCGCCGCCGTCGAGATCCTCGCCCTGATCTGGGGCGGTGCCCTGGGCACGAAGTTCGGAGCCTCGAAGGTCATCCTCTGGGGCGGTGTCGCCTCGGCGGTCGTCGCCGTTCCCGCGTTCTTCATGTTCGAGTCCGGCAATCCGGTCCTCGTCGTCATCGCCATGACCCTGGCCGTGTCCACTCTGTCCCTGCCCTACGCGGCATCGGGCACCGTGCTCACCGGACTGTTCCCCGCCACCACCCGCTACACGGGTGTGGGCATGGCGCAGAACGCCGCAGGCATGCTCTCCGGGTTCATCCCGCTGCTGGCAACGAGCTTCGTCGCCTCCGCCGGAGACCACTGGTGGCCGGCCGCCGCGATGCTCGTCTTCCTCTCCCTGTTCACGGCGTTCGCCGGCTACGTCGCTCCCCGCATGAGCGTCGACCTGCCCGGCTTCAAGCACTGAGACTCGCACAGCGCTGAGAACCCAGCGCAGCACCGGGCCGGGAGCCCCGGACCCTCACCGTTCGATCCTCGAAAGGACACCCCCACCATGTCGCGTTCCGCCGGCCACCTCATCGTCGACACCCTGGAGAAGGCGGGCATCGAACGTGTCTACGCGGTCCCCGGCGAGTCCTACCTCGACGTCCTCGACGGGCTGTACGACGCGAACATCGAGACCGTCGTGTGCCGGCAGGAGGGTGGTGCGGGGTTCATGGCGCTGGCCGAATCCCGGCTGACCGGCCGTCCCGGAATCGCCATGGTCACCCGCGGTCCGGGGGCGGCGAATGCGATGATCTCCGTCCACACCGCCTGGCAGGACGCGACCGCGCTCGTCCTGTTCGTCGGCCTCGTCCCGCTCAACGATCGCTCCCGCGAATCCTTCCAGGAGTTCAGCCTTCCCGAGTGGTTCTCCTCGACGGCGAAGCGCGTGCTCACCATCGATGATGAGGACCGTGCCGGTGAGATCACCGCCGATGCCCTGCGCATCGCCGCATCCGGTCGCCCCGGGCCCGTCGTCGTCGGCCTGCCCGAGGATGTCCTCGTCCGTCTCACCGAGGCCCCCACTCCGACCCTCCCCGAGGTGGCCCCACCGACCCCTGCCCCCGCCGTCATCGATGGGCTGGCTTCGCGGATCGCGGCCGCCGAGCGTCCCGCTTTCGTCCTCGGCGGGGACGGGTGGCACAACGGCTGCGGAGCCGAGCTGGCCGGTCTGGCCGCCTCGGCGGGGGTGCCGATCTTCTGCGATTGGCGCGCCTACGATGCGATTCCGCATTCCTCGCCGGCGTGGGCGGGTTGGCTCGGCTACGGTCGCGCCGATGCTGTGGCGGCCGGTTTCGCCGAGGCGGACCTCGTCGTCTTCATCGGCTGCACCCGCTCCGATGTCTTAAGCGACGGCTACACGATCGGCTTCGACGCCGAGACCGTTCTCGTCTCCCTCGATATGGAGGCCACCCAGCACGCAGGGCGCATCGATGAGCACATCATCGCCTCCCCGGACTCCTTCACTCGCGCCCTGACCAGGACCGATGCCGCTGATGCTCGGGATGCGAGCCAGCTGCTCGGTGACCGGACGGATGAGTGGATGCAGGGACGCGCGGACGCGCAGTCCCGGTTCGCCGCTCACCGCCCCGACGCCGAGGCGGCACCGGATAATCCGGGCCGTGCCGGGGTCGACCTCGGGGTGGCGTTCGGGATTCTCGATGACCGCCTCGGCGGGGATGCGATCCTCACCTACGGGGCGGGCAATGCGACGATCTGGGGGCACAGGTTCATCCGGCATGAGCGCCCGGCCAGCCTCGTCGGAGCCCGCAACGGGGCGATGGGTCTCGCCGTTCCCGCCGCGGTGGCGGCTTCTCTGGCGTACCCGGAGCGGCGTTCGGTCGCGGTCTGCGGCGATGGGGACTTCCTCATGAACGGCCAGGAGATCGCCACGGCCTTCGCCCACGGCGGATCACCGCTCATCATCGTCGTCGACAACGGCGTGTACGGCACAATCGTGTCTCACCAGGAGAATCACTATCCGGGACGGCCCTCGGGCACGCGCATGGTCAATCCGAACTTCGCGGCGTGGATGTCGGCATTCGATCTCAGCAGTTCCGGGGCCGCCTCGGCGAGCAAAGCGTCCATGAACGGCGACGGGGCCTCCGTAACCGGACCGACCGGGCACGGGGAGCGCGTCGAAACGACCGAGGAATTCGGGCCGGCGCTCGACAGAGCGCTTGCCCACGACGGGCCCGCCCTCATCCATGTGCTCATCGATCCGGCGACGATGCCGCCGGCCGCCGACGAAACCGCCTGATCCATCCTGGGCGCCCACCCGGCACCACCGACCTGACACCGGCACCGCCGGCGCCGCACCCCTCCCCCGCATAGTCGCAACCCACCCGTCCGCGACACCTCTCGAAAGGACCCGCTATGACCGTTTCACCCTCTCTGATCAGCGCCGATCGCGAAGCCGAGTTCCTCGCCGATTGGGCCGTGCATTCGCGTTTCGGTGCCGTCGAGGGCACGAACGGCGTCGACCGCCAGGCGGCGAGCGCCGCCGATGGTCAGCAGCGGAAATGGTTCGAAGAGCTGCTCACCAAGCACGGTTTCAGCGTGCACCGGGATCCGATCGGCAATCAGTTCGGGCTCCTCGAACTCGCGCCCGGGGCCCCATATGTGCTGACTGGTTCGCATATGGATTCGCAACCGACGGCCGGCCGTTTCGACGGTGCCTACGGGGTGATGGCTTCGGCGCATGCATGTTTCGCGATCGCCGATGAGATGCGGGCGGACCCGTCGAAGGCGACGTTCAACCTCGCCGTGGTCAACTGGTTCAACGAGGAGGGTTCCCGGTTCAAGCCCTCGATGATGGGATCGAATGTCTTCACCGGCAAGGCCGAGCTGGAAGCGGCCCTGACCACGCGTGATGCTGCTGGAGTCACCGTCGCCGAGGCGCTCGATGAGTTGGGAGAACGCGGAGACTTCACGGCCCCGGAGATCGCCTCCTATGCGGAGATCCACGTCCAGCAGGGCCGCAGCATGGAAGAGGACGGGGTGACGATCGGGCTCGTCAATGCCACGTGGGCGGCGCACAAGTACGAGTTCAAGGTCACCGGCGCACAGGCGCACAGCGGGTCGACGCTCATGGCCGATCGGCAGGATGCCCTGCTCGGTGCGGCACGTCTGGTCGTGGCCGCACGGGAGCTCGTCGACGGCTTCGAGCCCGGTGCCCTGCACACCGCGTGCGGTCAGCTCACCGTCTACCCGAATTCTCCGGTCGTCGTCGCCAGCGAAGTCAGCCTGCTGCTCGATCTGCGCTCTCCCAGCGCCGAGGTGATCGCCGCCGCCCATGAGAAGCTCATGGCTACGATCGCCCAGGTCAGCGCCGATGATCGTGTGGAGATCGAGATCGTCGCCGAGCACAGCTGGGATCAGAACCCGTACTCCGAGGACGGGGTCGAACTGGCCCGCACGGTCGCGGACGACTTGGGACTCACCTCGGCGAAGGTGATGACCGTGGCCGGGCACGATTCGACGAACATGAAGGACGAAGTGCCCACCGTCATGCTCTTCATTCCCAGCGTCGACGGGGTCTCGCACAGTCTGGCCGAGTTCACGAAGGACGAGGATCTCGTCTCAGGTCTCCATCACCTCACCGCGGTGGTTCGCCGGCTCGCCGCCGGCGCGCTGGCAGAGTGACCGCGAAGGAGGTCAGTCCTCCCAGGGATTGAGCAACCTGACTCCCGTATTCGCGAAGTCAGCGATGTTCCTCGTCACCAGAGTCAGCGAGAGCGCGAGTGCGGTCCCCGCGATCAGACTGTCCATGTCGGGCATCGGGTCAGGGACATGCAATTGCGACGCCTGCACAGCCACTTCTGCATCGACGGCAAGAATTCTTCTGGCGAAGACCTCAGAGACCTGCTCGTCGAGCCACTGTCGAAGGACGGATCCGGCGTGGGGGTCCCGTCGCTCTTTCCGTCGGACGCCGACGTCGAGTTCGAGGACCGTGATGGCGCTGATGGCCAGATCGTCGATCCTCTGGGCCGCGATCCAGGATCCGACGGGAGTCCGGTTGCCGCGGCGAGCTTCACTGACGATGTTGGTGTCGAGCAGATACCTCACAGTTCGGGCACCCGCAGCGATCGCTGAGAACGATGAGGCAGATCGAGGTCCGGATCATCGTCGTGGATGACGAGGGCATCTCCGACGAGGTCCGATCTGCCGCTGAGCTGATCGTACTCATCGGCAGTCAGCAGAACGTGCGCGCGACGACCATGTTCGGTGATGGTGACCGGTCCGTGCTTGGCCGCACGTTTGGCCGCTGAGACGTCCCGGTTGAATTCCCGACTCGACATCGTGGTCATCGCCCGCCTCCCGAAATGTCACTACTGTAGGTACATTCTATCTCGGGGTTGCGGACGAATCCATAGCCAGATGCCGAGTGGACAGGACTCTCGGACCCGCGGTCATCAGTCGATGGAGTCGACGTCCTGGTTCTCGTCGACGAGCTTCTCTGCCAGCGGTTCCCACTTGTCGTAGGCGTCGGGGTAGCCGGAGTGCTGCACTTCCTGTGCGGCGTCACCGGGTTCGATGCTCTCCCAGTTGTCGATCTGGGTCAGCCCCGGATTGTCGGTTCCGGAGTCGACGCCGTAGAAGGCTTTCGATGCGTACACGGTGTCGGTGACTTCGTCAGCTGATCCCCAGTTCATCGAGGGACGCTGCTGGAAGGCACCGGCGGAATCGCGGTCGCCTCCGTCGAGGTCGTTGAGGCTCGATTCCTGCAGCGCGGTCATCACGGCGATCGTCTGAGCCTCCTTCGACAGGTCCGCACCCTTGCCGACGCCGATGATGGTGCGCGCGTTGTCGATCTGCTCCTCGCTCAGCTCATCGGGGTCGTCGATCCCTCCGGTCGAGCCGGCGTCGGACTGGGCCGCTTCACCCTCCTGGCTGACGCCTCCGGAGATCGGGTCGGCCGAGGCCGAGGTCGCCGTTGCCAGGGAGACTCCCCCGGCGAGGACGGCTGCGGACAGTGCAGTCACCGCAAGTGTGCGCGCACGTTTCATCTGTTCTCACTTTCTCTTGATCGGGTGCTCGACCCGGTCGGCGACTCCTGGTGCGCGGCACACGTGGTGGGTTCTGCGGCATTTGATCTGTGGTCGGCACAGGAACACCAATGCAGAAGGTGCCGTGGAATCGCCCCACACAACACTGACGGACCGATGGGCCCTGTTCAATGCAGAGAGACTTCGAGATGACTTATTCTCGCCGCAACGAATCGTCACGGATCCGTGTGCATGCGATCAGAGTTCGCTGAACGCCGCGCGGTCACCAGCGGTGCTCCCACCCGCCCGTGACCGGGGTCTCGATCCGCTCGTCGGGCGGTTCGCATGCGCGAACCAGGGAAAATTCAGGCGCCGGCGGCGGTCGATGGGGGTCGATCCTCGGCGATCCTGCACTTCGAGGTCGGCCCTGTTCCCCGAGGCGGCCCTCCTCGTCACATGCATCGACGCCGCGTCCCATGGGAGGGGCGCGGCGACGATGTGCGCTCAGGTACGCAGAGCACGGCCAGCGGATCGGTGCCGCCGGATCGGCTTCGGATCAGTGCCGGATCACGGGCGGTTCAGATCACAGACCGTTCAGACGGTAGGGGACGAAGCTGTCGTCCTGGTCGTACGGGTAGGAGACTTCGTGGGCGACCGAGCCGAGCGTACCGTTCTCCTCGAGGGCGTGGTAGGCGGTCTTGTCGTCGTTGGCCCAACCGTTGAAGATCACGACGTGGCCGTTGGCGCCTTCGGTGCCGGGGCCGCCCTTCATCAGGACGTCGCCGGGCTTGAGTTCGTCCTTGTCGATCTTGTGGGAGACATCGGGCAGGGTCACGGTGTTGAGGCTGTCGTCGAGTCCCCAGGCCATCGAGACGAATCCCGAGCAGTCCATGCGATACTGCTTGCCCTGTGGATCCGGATGGGTGGTGTCCCAGTTGTAGGGCACTCCCTGGTCGACCCAGGTCTGAGCGCGGCTGATGATCTCATCGCGACGATCATCGGCCTGCGCCGAGGCGGTTCTGCCGGATTCTGCCTGTGCGGCAGAGGACTGCGCAGTGGGGGCCTGAGCGGCGGGTGTCTGGTCGGCCTGTGCCGGTGCGGTGGCCAACGTGGTGCCGCCGGCGAGGATTCCTGCGGCGAGGACGGCGGTCGTGAGTGTGCGCGAAGTTGTCATCTTCTCTCCTGATGCTTCTCGCGTGTGCACTTCTGGCTTCGGAATGAATGATGTCGGGTACATGCCAGAGACGGATCAGCTGATCGGGGCAACATCCTGATTGCCGTTGACGAGCTCGGTCGCCAAGGGATCCCACTTGTCGTACTCGGCGGGGAAGGCGGAGCCCTGCACTGCCTGAGCTGCGGCTCCCGGAACCATCGTCTCCCATCCTTCGATCTGGATGAGGCCGAGGTTCGAGCCTTCGGGGTTGACGCCATAGAACGACTTCGAGGCGTAGACCGGGTCGGTCACCTGGGCCAGAGTGCCCCAGCCCATGGACGGACGCTGCTGGAACAGTCCGGCGGAGTCGCGGTCTCCGCCGTCGAGGTTGTAGAGGCTCGACTCCTGCAGGGCAGTCATCACGGCGATCTTCTGTGCCTGCGTCGACAGGTCCGCGCCCTTGCCGACGGCGATGATCGTGCGCGCATTGTCGATCTGCTCCTGGGTGAGCTGAGTGGCGTCCTGAGCGCTCGGAACCTTGCCGCCGTCGAGTGCTTTGCTCGTGAACGGAACGGCCTCCTTTGAGACGGCAGCCGGCTCTGCGGACGCGGCGGTCGCCATGGAGACACCGCCGGCGATGACAGCCGCGGAAAGGGCTGTCACTGCGATTCTGCGTACGAGTTTCATCGGTTTCCTGTTCTCTTGAGGGGCAGTTGCCGTGAGCGAGAACTCGAGACCAGCTGAGTGGGGAAGCGATCGGAAACCAGCATCGATCACGCAAGCGATCCTGTCGTTTCGCTCACGTCCTCCAGACTGTCCGATCCGATGAGAGGCCTCAACAAACTCCGTTTCAACATCACGTCACAGGGTTCTCAACACGAGTTCAACACCACGTGAACCAGGTCACTCGGATCTGAACCCCTGCAGCGTCCGATCTCGCCCGACGACGAAGGAGGCACCCACTGCGATGACACTCGCTGCCGCAATCATGGCGCCGGTGCCGAGCAGTCCGACGATGAGACCGATGAGCGGATTGACGATGACCTGAGGGGCCTGCTGGACGACGATGAGCAGACTCTGAAATCTCGATACCTTGGACGCAGGTGCCAGCAGCACATAGACCGGGAAGACATGCGCAGTGAAGACCACGACCCCGGCCCCGACGAGGGCGGTCGCTGCGAGACCCACTCGCCAGTCGGCCGACACAGCCAGCACGATGAGCCCCAGTGCCACGACGCACGGACCGATGACCATCGGAGTCCACACCCGATTCGCAATGCCGCGCCATGCGAACACGGCGCTCGTCAGCAGGCCCCCGGCGATCCATCCGGATTCGATGAGCCCCGCCTCGGCGGCGGTCCAGCCGCGCTCGCGGGCGGCAGGGGGAATGCCGAGGAGTACCGACGGGATCACGGCTCCGGCCATGAGGGACACACCGGTCAGCAGCGCCGGCACTCCCGGCGTCGTCCGCGCCGCTCGCACCCCGTCGACGATTCCGCGCACGCTGACCGGGTCGGGCAGGTGATCCCCTCGCCGAGGCGGTCGGATCGCAAGCAGGGCGATGAGCATGATCAGGCATCCGAGCACATCGAGCAGTGCCACCCCGGACAGGCTGATGATCCCGATGAGGATTCCGCCCAGCGGCGGGGCGATGGTGCGTGCTAACTGTCCGGCCATGCCCGATCGGGCCATGGCTGTGCCCAATGATCTCTCGGGGACGAAGAGCCGTGGGAAGACTCCGACGGCGGGCCGATAGAACGCCGCCGCCGACCCGATGAGCACGGCGGCCGCCAGCAGCACCGGCGGAGCCGCCGACCAGACGGCAACGGCGAGTGCGATCCCCGAGCCGATGAGCACGAAGGCGAGTGTGCACGCGAGCATCACCCGACGCGGCCCGAATCTGTCGGCGACCGCGCCGCCGAGTAGCCCGAGCAGCACCGCAGGCAGGACGGTGAGCGTGAATACCCAGGCGGCGAGATGAGGGCCGTGGCCGGAGGCCACCCATGTCAGAGCGAATGCGAGGATCCCGGTGCCGAGTTCGGTGACAACCGAGGTGAGCACCCAGGCGTTGAATCCCTTCGGCAGCGGGACCCGGTCCCCGCCTGAGACTCCCATATCGACGGGGCTCAGGCTCTGCGGGGCATGAGGAGCGCCAGGAAGTCGGGTTGGCTGGGAGCACGCCAGATGAGGGGGTCGTCCTCGTTGCCCCAGTCGCAGATCAGTTCGTCGCCGATACCCGCGTCGACGATGGACTTCATGGAGCCGGCGGAGAGTTCGAATCTCGACGCGTCCCTCGACAGCCGCACTCCGGATTCAGGGGACCGGCCTGTGGCTTCGTCGACGAGCCGCAGGATCTCTTGGCGTGAGAACCGGCTTCTGCCTCTGCGGCGCGCGGCGGCCGCCTCCACGGTGCGACCGATGTCGGGGAACCGGCGGTCGGACTGCGACAGGATCGTCGACTCTCCCTCGGAGTGCTCGATCGACACGCGCACCTGTTCGGGGTGGTCGACGGATCCTCCGGTGACAGCGATCGTGAGGGTCACCTCGCAGCTCGTGGTCGGGAGCGACAGCAGCGCCGAGGCGGTGACGACCGTCGACGCACCCACCGACCCCGCCGCACCGTCCGCTGGCGACGGGTCATCGATCTCGGCGGGGATGTGCGTGCGCGCCATCAGCACATAGCCGTCGGTCACGGCCAAGGTGAGGGCCTCGGGTTTGATCTCCACACTCAGGTGGTCGAAGGGCGAATCGGCGGGGTCCGTCCCCTTCGGCTGCGCCAGCTGGCGCACCGCGGCGGCGAGCACGGCGGAGTCGACCCGAGCGCGGCTGAGCGTCGTCGTCTCGGTCCGGGATCGGAGCACCGATCTCAAGTCGTCGACCAGCGCCGCGGCGGACTCGGCTCGTCCGACGGCCTCGGCCAGCCAGTCGTCGAGGATGGCCTCGGCGATCGCCGGTTCGCTGTCGAGGATGGTCCCGATCGTGCTCAGCCGAAAACCCGCGTCACGCAGGCGTCGGATCCAGATCGCACGCTGCTGCTGGTCGAGCGCGTAGTACCGATAGCCGGTCCGGTCCTCGACATGTGCGGGCGACAGAAGACCGCTGCTGTCGTACCCGCGCAGGGCGCTGGCACTGAGCCCGACGGCACGAGCGAAGTCACCGATCGTCTGCAGCGACCGGCTCGTCGACTGCGGCACTCGTGCGGTGTCGGGTTCGCGGGTGGGATCCATGGACCCATCATCGACTTTCACCCTGACTGAAGGTCAAGAGTGCGGGAGAAAGTCGTTGCGCAGGCACGTCGGACCCACAGGACAGTTCCTCAGTCCAGGTCCCTGCCCCTGTGTACGCTGATCCCATGTCCGCGCCGCTGCCGCCAGATGCCGCAACCGCCATCAGGTCCTACCTGCGTGCCGCCGATCGGATCCTGCCCGGCGGCATCATCGCCTGCGCAGTCACCGGATCGATCGCCCTCGGCGCCTATCGTCCGGGCCGCAGCGACATCGACCTCGTCGCGGTCATCGCCGATGAGTGGCTGGACCGTCCGGATCTCATTCGGCGGCTGCGGCTGCTCCACCTCTCGCAGGTGCCCCGCCTGGTGGTAGGGGCGGCGCGCGGGCGAGGTGTGAGTGCGTGCTGCAATACCGTCTTCATCGCCGAATCCGAGGCCAGTCGCCCCGTCACCCAGATCAGTCCGATCGCCTCCCATACGGGTGAGATCTTCGATGCGCACGGGGCGTTCGACGTCAATCCGGTGATCTGGAAGGAGCTCGTCGACGGCGGCATCACGGTGCGGGGACGACCGATCGCTGCATGGGATCTCGATGCGCAGCCGGAGGCGCTTCGACCATGGGTCCGCACGAACTTGCGCGAGTACTGGACTCCGTTGGCCGCACAGCTGCGCGACCGACCGCGGAGAACTCCACGCACGCTGTTCCACCGTCTCCTCACGTCACCGCGGGGACTGAGCGCCGGCACGGTTGCGTGGTGCGTGCTCGGCCCCGCGCGCATGCATCGCACGCTCGCGACCGGTGAGATCATCGGCAAGGAGGCAGCGGGTCGCCACGGATTGGACGCATTCCCTCAGCATGCCCCCATCACCGAGGTGGCCCTGGCCACGGTGAGCGGCGCGCGGATCCCATCCGCACCGTCACGTGCACAGTGGCGGGCATTGACCGCCTCGGCGATGGAGGACATGATCACCGCATCACTCGGCTGATCGACGACCGTGGTGGGTTGAGCGGCCGCCGGGAACTCGACGACAGTTGCGGTGATCTTGGGGTCAGCCGAACTGCCCCTATTTCGCGATGAAGTGGAGGCGCTTATTCACGAACTCACCCATCCCGATCGGACCCATCTCACGACCGAAACCAGACCGCTTCACACCACCGAACGGCAACTCAGCCGCCTCAGCAGCAATCGTGTTCACATGCGTCATCCCCACCTCGAGACGAGCAGCCACACGATCAGCACGCGCCTCATCAGTCGAGAACACCGACCCACCCAAACCAAGGGCACAATCATTGGCCAACTCGAGAGCTTCCTCGTCGCTGGAGACCTTGAAGACAGTCGCCACCGGTCCGAAGAGCTCCTCACCATACGACTCGGAATCCCGGGGCACATCAACCAACACAGTCGGCGAATAGTACGCAGCCGGGCCCTCGCCCAGCTCACCACCGACGAGCACCCGAGCCCCCTCAGCAACGGCTTTCTTCACCTGCGCATCAACGGTCTCCGCGGCGGCACAACTCGACAACGGCACATACTCACCCTCACCCAGATTCAGCGGATCCCCCGGAGCGAGTCCGGTCCCCAACTTCACGAGTTCGGCAACGAAGTCGTCATAGATGTCGTCCATAACGATGAGGCGTTTGTTCGAGTTGCACACCTGTCCGGCGTTATACGTCCGAAACTCCCACGCCTCACGCGCCACCGCCGCCACATCGTCGGCGTCGAGAACAACCATCGGATCGATCCCGCCGAGTTCGAGCACGGCCTTCTTCAGGTTCTGACCGGCCTGGGCACCGATGATCGCGCCCGCCCGCTCCGACCCGGTCAGGGACACACCCTGAACCCGAGGGTCAGCGATGAGCGCAGCGATCTGATCATGAGTGGCAAACAGGTGGGAGTATCCGCCGGCGGGGACCCCGGCGGCGTGGAAGATCTCCTCGATCAACAGTGCCGACCGTCCACAGATGTCGGCATGTTTGAGCATGATCGTATTGCCCAGCACCAGATTCGGGGCAGCGAACCGGGCCACTTGGTAGTAGGGGAAGTTCCACGGCATCACGCCCAGCAGGGCACCGACCGGCAGGGATTCGATGCGTGCGGTACCGGGGATGGTCGACGGGATCTGATAATCCGTGACCAGACTGGGTCCGTGGACGCCGTAGTAGTCGATGATGTCGGCGGCGAACTCGACCTCGTCAACGGACTCGGCATACGACTTGCCCATCTCGACCGAGATCGTTCTGGCGAGTTCGTCCTTGCGTTCATGGAAGATCTCCGCCGCCCGACGCACAATCGACGCCCGCTCCTGAATGTCGGTGTCCTTCCACGTCAGGTACGTGGAGTGGGCGGCAGTCACGGTGGACTCGATCTCGGCATTCATTGCCTCGGGGAAGGTCTCGACGACCTCGCCCGTGGCGGGATTCTGAACACGATAGTTCGACATGGTTGCTCCTTCGCAGTCTCGGGTCGGAATCGCATCTGCGCGACCGGAGACGGTCAATGGTGTGGATTTCTGGTGGGCGGTCAGTGCTGCGACCAGGGCAGCGCGCCCGGATATGGGGATCATGAGGCGATGAATGGCGTCGCTGCGGCCCCATCACCGCAGTCAGTTATCACCCATACCATCGACGGAAGCGCCCGAATCGGCGCGAACGATCATTCCGACTTGATCGTAATACAGGTCACGGAGTTTCGCCGAGGCGGCCGCCCACCGACCCGGCGATCGGTTCGTCGTCGAGGCGACCCGTCCAGTAATGCCATAACCGTTGTCAGCGCACGACTTCGCGGTGTGTGGTGTCGAGTCGGCGCGTCCAGCCCCGGCCGTCGAGGTGTTCGAGCAGGGGGATGACGACGCGGCGGGTCGTCCCCAGCGCCTGCCGCGCCTGGCTTGTGGTGAAGGGCTGGTCGAGACCGGCGAGGACCCGCATCGCCTGCGCGGGGGTGCGCGGAGCCACGATGATTCCGCCGCCGAGGCGCAGGATCCGTCCCGCCTTCTCCGCGACCGCGAGCTCCCGCGCTCCGAGACCGAGTTCGCGCAGGTCATCGGCTTCCGGGGCGGCGAACGGGTCGGCTGCGAGCAGGCGCTCGATCTCGGCGATACTGGCCTCGGCGGCGCCGAGTCCCGCGGTATGTCCGGGCGGGCGGACCATTCCGTCGACGGCTTCGAGCCCGGCGCGGGAGATGACCTGGTTGAGCAGTCGGCGAGTCGCAGCGTCCGTGCCTTTGGGCAGGGGCAGAGTCGGCCCAGCGTGCGATGTCGACGAGGTGATCAACGAGGCGTTCGGTCTGCGACCTGAGTCCGGAGTTCGCCGAAGTGCCTCGGCGACGGCTTTGACGGGTACTCCGGCGGCCATCGGCGTGGCGGCGAGTTCACAGTTGACCAGGGACTTCGTCGCCTCGACCCAGGAGGTCAGAGTCGGCGAGTGGACGAGCCAGCCGCCCACGTCCTCAACGTCGGCAGGCAGGCCCTCGTCATCGGGCACATGCAGTCCGAACCGGGTAAGGACGGAGCGTTCGACGGCTCCGCGGCGGGCCACCTCGTCGAGGATATCGCCCTCGATGGGACGGTCGGCAAGCTCTTGAGCTCGCCTGGCACCGTCGCCTCGTCGGGACAGTTCGGGCGGGTCGACGTCGAGCACGAGGAGACCTGCGAAGACGTTGCGGCTGCCCGGGGCACGGAGCACAATCCGGTCGCTGACCTGCAGGGGAAGTGGTCGGTCGAGGGTGAGCCGGGCGTGTTCGGCATCGAAGGCCCGCAATCGTGCGGGTACGGCGGCGGTGCCGATATGGGCCATGAGTTCGTGGATGCCGGTGTCGAGGGTCTCGCCCATGGTGCGGCGCACGTCGATCGTGTCGACGATCGGCCAGGCCCCACTCGTAAGCAGTGCGTCGCCGCGGTGGAGGTCGTCGGCGGGGACGTCGCGGAGGTTGACGGCCACGCGGGCCTGCGGGACCACCTCGGTGGTGGTGGAATTACGGGACTGCAGACCCCGCACACCCACGGTCCGGTCGATGGTCTCTCCGCGCACCTCGACTGTATCGCCCGTGGTCAGGGCGCCTGCCGTGAGGGTTCCGGTGACGACGGTGCCGGCTCCCTTGATGGTGAAGGCCCGGTCGACCCACAAACGCACCCTCCCCGAGGTGGTCGGAGGCTCGGCCGTGGCCGTGACCTCGTCGAGGACGCTGATGAGTTCGGGCAGGCCCTGCCCGGTCGTGGCCGAGACAGTGACAATCGGCGCTGCTTCGAGTGGTGTTCCACGCAGCTGCGCTCTGACCTGAGCCTTTGTGGTCTCGACGGAGTCGGGGGCGAGGTCGGCCCGGGTGATGACGACGAGGCCGCAGGTGATGCCGAGCGCATTGATCGCGTCGCGATGGTCAGTCGATTGGGCTTGCCAGCCCTTGTCTGCGGCGATGACGAAGCAGGCGATGGGGGCGGGGCCGAGCCCGGCGAGCATGTTCGCGAGGAATTTCTCGTGTCCGGGAACGTCGACGAAGGCGAGTTCGCGTCCCGAGGGCAGCGTCGTCCAGGCGAAACCGAGGTCGATGGTCAGTCCGCGTTTCTTCTCTTCGGCCCACCGGTCGGGTTCCATCCCGGTCAGGGCACCCACCAGTGTCGACTTCCCGTGGTCGACGTGGCCTGCGGTGGCGATGACGAAAGTGTCAGGCATTGTAGGCACGGACTCGTTTGATGGCGGCAGCGATGCGGTTGTCTTCGCTTTCGGGTACGCAGCGCAGGTCGATGAGGCATCGACCCTGGTGGACGCGGGCGACGGTCGCCGGATCGCCGAGGCGCAGCGGCTCGGCGAAGGCTTCGGGCAGTTCGACGGCCCAGCCGGACAGGGGCACTCCGGGGGCTCCCCCGCCGCCGACTCGTCCGTCGTGGTCGACGATCGTGGCACCGACCGCCTCGGCGAGGGTTTCGGTGCGTTTCCGCAGGTGATCTGCGTCGATGTGGAGGGCGTCGTGGATCGGGTTCGCCGTGTGCGTGATCGTGGCTTCGAGGGCGGCGAGGGTGAGTTTGTCCGTGCGCAGCGCTCTGGCCAGGGAGTGGCTGGCCAGTGTCTGCACTGCTTCGGTGCGGCCGAGGATGAGGCCGGCCTGCGGGCCGCCGAGGAGTTTGTCGCCGGAGACGATGACGAGGTCGGCGCCGGCGCGCAGGGCGGTGTCGATATCGGGTTCGTCGGGCAAGGCAGGGTCGGGGGTGAAGAGTCCGGAGCCGAGGTCGACGATGAGCGGCAGGTTGTGCTCGTCGGCGAGTCCGCGCAGGTCGGCCACGTCGACGGAGGAGGTGAATCCTTCGACGCGGAAGTTGCTCGTGTGCACCTTGAGCAGGCAGGACGTGTCGTCGCTGATGGCCTCGGCGTAGTCGGCCAGGTGGGTGCGGTTCGTCGTGCCGACCTCGCGCAGCCTGGCGCCGGTCGTCGTCATGAGGTCGGTGAGGCGGAACCCGGCGCCGATCTCGATGAGTTCGCCGCGGCTGATGATGATCTCACCGGAACCTGCACCTCGACCGCGCATCGCAGTGACGGCCAGCAGCAGGGCGGCCGCACCGTTGTTGACCACGAGAGCATCCTCGGCAGCCGGGCTCGCCTGCAGCAGGGCGGCCTTCGCTCCGGTGCCCCGCTTGCTGCGTTTGCCGGTGCCGAGGTCCATTTCGACGTCGACATATCCGGCGGCTTCGGTGATTGCCTGGGTTGCCGCAGGTGAGAGCGGTGCCCGGCCGAGGTTCGTGTGGACGAGGATGCCGGTGGCATTGAGCACTGGGGTCAGGGAGGAAGCCGAACGAGAGCTGAGCTTGGAGGTGATGGCGGGGGCCACCTCGGCGACGGGGATCTCACCGGCTCGGGCGGCGTTCTGCACCTCGGAGATGATGGCCTTGATGGTCGCCTGGTTGAGGCGCTCACCTGCGGCGATGACCTCGGGGAGGGCGAGGAGATGATCCGTGCGCGGAATGGATCGACGCGGGTCGGGGTCGACCATCTGACCTCCTCCTCTGTGCGGGGTCACGGCGGCGCCGCTTGGTCGGCGGGACCGCGAAACGGTTGGCGGAGGCGGACGGGAATCGAACCCGCCAGACCGAGATACTCGGTCTCACTGGTTTTGAAGACCAGGGCGCCCACCAGGACACGGACGCCTCCATAAGGAATCCTATCGCGGGCGTGGACGAGTTGAGACGAAGGGCCGATGTGGTCGGGGCGGCGCTCGGTTGACCAATCGAACCAGTATCGAGCGCGCCGGTACCGATCTTCCGACCGAGTTCACTCACCATTCGCTCAGGCTTCTCCAAGCGCGACTTAAGGTGACAAGGTTCCCAGCCATCACCGCTCGAAGGTCGCCATGCCCTCCTCGCTTCATCCTGCCTGGTCACATCACCATTCCAATCCCACGGGCGCACGTCGCTCCCCCGCGTTCGTCCCCGCCGTCCTCACCACTCTGGCGGTCCTCGCCGCCCTCATCGCCCCGGTGGGATCGCTTCCCGGTCAGCCGGGTCCCGCCTCGGCGCCGGCCTATGCGGCACCGCCGAGCGATGAGGACCTCGGCAAGGACGGCTCAGCACTGCGCTCGGCAGAGACGAAGCGGGTGGCTCCGGGGCTCGAGCTGACGAACTTCTCCCGCCTTGAAGACGGCGGGTGGAACAACGGCAATGTGCTCACCGCGGACCTCACCACGGACTCCCTGTCGATGGACGTCCGCGACACCGGGAAGGTCGCCGGCGCCGGCACCACCAGCGAGATCATGGCAGGCGGCCCCGATGGGAAGAAGGCCGTGGCCGCCGTCAACGGCACGTTCTTCGACATCAACAAATCGTGGGCTCCGATCTATACGTCGGTGTCGAAGGACGGGATGCGCATCGGCTCGAAGGAGCCCAAACCCGCGCTCACTCTCGAGGACAAAAATGCGGCCGTGTCGATGCTCTCCGCGGCGGGAACGCTCACCCACGACGGGCAGGAGACAGAACTCGGCGGATTGAACAATCCGGAGCTGAGCCCCGACACCATCGGTGTGTACAACGAGGCGTGGGGAGACCATACGCTCGACCGCCCGGTCGGCGGCCCCGATGACATAGCCGCCGAGGTCGCCCGCGTCACTGTCGTCGACGGAAAGGTCACCGAAACCTCGGGCATGGTGGACGAAGCGGGCGACCCGGACATCCCGGCAGACGGACAGGTCCTGCTCGGCCGCGATGCCGGGGCGAAGACGCTGTCGGAACTCGAAGTCGGCGACGACGTCGACGTCGAGATCGGACCGAGCGAGGACGTCGACATGGGGATCGCGGGCAGCCACCAGATCCTGGCCGACGGCTCGGTTCCCGACCTCCCCGCCGGCGACCTCGAAGACACCGAACACCCGCGCACCGCGGTGGGCATCAGCAAGGACGGTTCGGAGCTGTTCGTCACCACCATCGACGGACGCAGCGAGTCCTCGGGAGGCATGAGTCTCGAGGACATGGGCGAGTTCTTCTCTGACATCGGCGCCTACAACGCGGTCAACCTCGACGGCGGCGGGTCGACGACGATGCTCGCCCGCACAGCCGGCGCAGATGCTCCGGCACTGCAGAACGACCCGTCCGACGGTAAACAGCGCACCGTCGCCAATGCCCTCGTCTTCTACTCAGATGCCCCCGCGGAGCAGCTGGCCGATGCGCAGATCGAACCCGAACTCGACGGACAGACCACCGTGCTCAAGGGGCTGAGCCGATCGATGAGGGGCACCGGGCTCGGTAAGAATCTCGAACCGATCGCCTCCTCCGGAACGTTCTCCGCCGACGGCGGAGTGAAGCTCGCCGACTCCGATGAGTCGAACGCCCGCGTGACCGGTGAGACCACCGGCAAGGGTCGCGTGAGCTATGCCGTCGACGGGCACACCGCGCGACAGGACCTCGATGTGCTCGGCGAACCGGTCGGACTCTGGCCGAGCGCGCGGAGCATCAACCTCGAGGACGCCCAGGACTCGCAGACCTTGTCCCTGACCGGCTTCGACTCCGAGGGCAGGCGTTCTCTCATCGAAACCGGCGACATCGACGTCGACGCCGACGAAGGGCTGAGGGTCGACACCGACAGCCTCGGCGAACTCGTCGTCTCCGCCGATTCGTCGACGGCTGGGAAAGGCAAGGACTCCCGCGACGACGAACTGACGTCCGGGAACGTGAAGCTCACCGTCGGAGACGTGACAACGACGATCCCGGTGACCGTCGGCACAGAGTCGGCAGAGGTCCTCGACTTCTCCGACACCTCGGCGTTCACCGACGGCGCGGACCGGGCCACCGGGTCCTTCGCCGACGGTGAGCCCAGCCCCGACGGCAAGCCGAGCATCGACCTCTCATATGACTTCTCTACCTCCTCGGCGACGCGCGGCTACTACCTCATCCCGAAGGAGCCGGTGAAGCTGGAAGGCAACACGGTGGCGTTCGAGATGATGGTCCGCGGCGACGGCACCGGGGCCTGGCCCAGGCTGCAGGTGAGCACTCCCGACGGCACGGTGACGAACATCGACGGTGACCACATCACCTTCGACGGGTGGCAGAAGGTCCGCTTCACCGTCCCCGAAGGGCTCTCCCAACCGCTCACCCTCGAACGGATCCGGATGATGGAGACCCGATCTGCCGAGAAGTACAAAGGGGACATTTCGATCTCGGACCTCCAGGCGATCTCCACGCCCGAGACCGACGATCCGGCCACCTCGGCGCGGCATGATCCCGCCCTGCTGACGACCGGGACCGTCGATGACCGCCCGCAGAACATCGCCGTGATGAGCGACGCCCAGTTCGTCGCCACCGACCCGGATTCCGAAGCGGTCAAGGGTGCCCGGCGGACGCTCAAGGAAATCCGTGCCGCGAAGCCGGATCTGCTCGTCATCAACGGTGACCTCGTCGACGAGGCCTCTCCGGAGGACTTCGAACTGGCGAAGACGATCCTCGATGAGGAATGGGATGAGTCGATCCCCTACGTCTACGTGCCCGGCAACCACGAAATCATGGGCGGGGAGATCGAGAACTTCGAGGCCGCCTTCGGGTCGCCGACCGGCGAACGCACAGTGGGGCGGACGAAGATCGTGACCCTCAACTCCTCGGATGGAACGTTGAACGGCAGCGATGATGAGCAGCTGAACATGCTCGAAGACGCCCTCGACGAGGTAGCCGAACGTGACGAGCTCACCGGCGTCACAGTGTTCTTCCACCATCCCCCGCAGGACCCGCTGCCGTCGAAGACGAGCCAGCTCGGGGACCGGCGGGAGGCCGAGGAGCTGGAGAAGAAGCTCGGCGACTTCCGCAAGGACAGCGGCAAGTCCGCGGCCGTGATCAACGGCCATGTGGGGGCGTTCCACGGGTCCGCGGTCGAGGGCGTGAGCTACCTCATCAACGGAAACTCCGGGAAGGGTCCGGCCGGCACTCCGGCAACCGGTGGATTCACCGGATGGACGATGCTCGGCGTCGATCCCGGCGTCGGCGACGTCGGTGACGATCCGACCACGGCCGATCGGGTCGGTTGGCTGGCCGCGGAGACGAAGCCGCGCGTCGATTCGATCTCACTCGAGGCACCCGGCTCCCTGGCCCCGGGCCAGTCCGCGGACGTCGCGGCGTCCTTCACTCAGGGTGAGCGCACCGTTCCCGTGGGGTGGCCGGCGACGGCTCAGTGGGGTGGTGACGGGGTCGTCGTCGATTCCGGCGCCGAGGTGGCCATGCAGCAGGCGACGGGCGCGAAGGTCAGTGCCCGGTCGGTGAAATCCGGTGCCCCCGAGGCGGCCTCCGACGTCGTCCGCGTCAACCCGGCGACGGGGCAGATCACCGCGGAGAATCCGGGGACCGCGACGCTCGAGGTCACCGTCAACGGCAAGACCGCGAAGGCCACCGTCGAGGTCGCGGGGGAAGAACCGCCTCCGGGTCCCGGCGATGACGACGGATCTGAGGACAGCGGCGGATCCGCCGACAGTGCGGGAGCTGAGGACGGAGGCGCTTCGGCGGACGAGTCCGACGGCGGTGCTTCGACGCGTGGCTCCGACGCTTCCTCCGCGGGAAGCGAAGAGGGCGCATCGGACGGGTCGGACGATGACGGAGCGTCCTCCGGAGCCTCAGCCGGCACCGACCGGAATTCCTCTGCGGACAGCGGCTCCGATGGATCCGGTTCGGGAGCGTCGATCGATGGATCGTCGAGTGCCTCGGGCGGCACCTCCGATGGCGGCGGCGATCTGCCGCGCACCGGCGGACCGGTTCTGCTCACCGCACTGCTCGGCGCGTTGCTGGTCATCGGCGGAATCATCGCCGTCCGCGCGGCACGGGCACGGGCGGGCGCCCGTCGCGCCTCTTGACCTGCGATGTTAGTCTCCGAGTATGACTGCGATTCAGGACCGTCTGACCTCGTTCGCCCACGGTGGAGGATGCGCCTGCAAAATCCCTCCCGGCGAGCTCGAGGACGCGGTGCGTGGATTGGTCGGGCAGCCCGGTCCGGATGTCCTCGTCGGCCTCGATGACGGTGATGATGCCTCGGCGGTGCGAGTCCGGGATGATCTTGCGGTGCTCTCGACCGCGGACTTCTTCACCCCCGTCATCGACGACGCGTACGACTGGGGGCGGATCGCCGCAGCCAATGCGCTCTCCGACATCTACGCGATGGGCGGAACCCCCGTCACGGCGATCAACCTCGTCGGGTGGCCGCGGGAGAAGCTGCCGATGGAGCTGCTCACCGAGGTTCTGCGCGGCGGGCTCGACGTTGCGGCACAGGCGAACTGCCCCGTGGCCGGCGGGCATTCGATCGACGACCCCGAACCGAAGTACGGGATGGCCGTGACCGGTGTGGCCCACCCGGATGAACTCATGCGCAATGATTCCGCCGAGGCGGGGCTGCCCCTGACATTGACCAAGCCGATCGGCGTGGGGATCCTCAACAATCGGCACAAAGTCACTGGTGAGACCTTCGATGAGGCAATCGCCACGATGACCGCGCTCAATGCCGAAGCGTCACGGGCGGCCGTGGCTGCAGGCGTACGAGCGGCCACCGACGTCACCGGTTTCGGTCTGCTCGGGCACCTGTTCAAGATGGCGCGGGCCTCAGGAGTCGGAGCAGTCATCGATGCGGCCGCGGTGCCCCGCCTCGGCGGAGTCGATGCGTCGATCGCTGACGGGTATGTGTCCGGCGGGACGAGGCGAAACCTCGACTGGGTGCGGCCTCATCTGACCGCGGATGCTTCCGTGACTGAGGACGATCTGCTGCTTCTGGCCGATGCGCAGACCTCGGGCGGGCTGCTCGTCGTCGGCGAACTGCCCGGTCACCCGATCATCGGCGAGATTGTCGCCGGCTCGGGCGTGCACGTGAGGTGAGGGGCACTATCGACGCGGAGTGACGTCCTCGTCGCGGAACTGGCGGAAGCTGGACGTGAAGAACCAGAAGAAAGCGCCGGTGAAGAGGCCGGCCGACAGTGTCTGCCACCAGTTGAATGACTCGTTGCCCCAGCCGAGCAGATGCATGCCGAAGTAGACCAGTGGGAAGAGCAGTGCTACGAGCACAGCACTACTCAGACTCTTGCGGTCTCTGAGCAAGTTCTTCATAGAACTCTCACGCTACCCAAAGAGGGCTATTTTGCAAGATGCTTTGCTGAATACGGTGTCTGGTGAGGCTGTTTTTGACACCGATCGGCGTTCGCAGAGAGAAATTTCGCGACGATTTCGAGCATCCTTCATCGGTCCTCGCACACCATCCCGTTGCACCGAGGTGTTTTGGCACTAAAGGCGAGGGGTGTCGCAGGAACTGTAGGAAGAGCCACTCGCGAGTGGGTGTTGGCACTGCCGGTGCCCAGCAACACGAACGGTGAGCGATGCTCACGGTGAGGGGCGCTCGCGCTTAGCGGTGATGCCTTGCCCGCGCGCCTACCGGCCGGTGGTGATGGAATCGTCGGTGACGCCGGCCGCGCGGCGCTCCTCGAGGCGAGCGCGCTGCGGCTCGACCACGTGGCGCGGATCCTTCGTCGATTCGATGCCGGCCTCCAACACACCGAAACGCGTGTACGCCGAAGCGGCCGCAAGTGCCGCACCGGAGACGACGGACAGCCCACGCAACACAGCGCGGGTCTTCCAACTCCGTTTGCCGATACCGGCTGATTCGCTCGCGCTGCCCACAGCTTCCGCAATCGCACCAGTCGCGCCACCAGCTGCACCACCACCGCGCGCCAGCTTCTTCGCGAACACCCTGGCGCCCACCTCGGCGACGGCGGTGCCAATGGCTCCGGCGATGAGCAGCTTCTCGGCCCGATGGAGCTTGTGACCGGGTTCGCCCTCTTCCATGGGATCGACCTCGGCCGGATGCATCCCCTTCTTCATCCGGTCCATCGCCACCACTTCACTCGCGGCACCGGTCAGCGCGAGCAGACGAGCGGGCCCCGCCTCGCGAACCGGCGCCAGCCCCATAGCGGCACCACCAGCAGCCAGCGCAGCAGATGACGTAAACACGTACGTCAGTCCGTTGCGACCGGCCGCGTTCCAGGTCGGAACCGCGGTAGCGCCGAGGAGCACACCGGTATACGCGGCCAGAGGAGTCGCGAAAAGGGCCGACTCGATGGCGGCCGGCGTCTCGAAAGTGTGGAGCAGGCGCCGCAACGGACCGAACAGCAACAGCTTCTCGCCTGTCAGCCGATCGACCTCGATGGCGGCGAGCACTCCCGAGCCGACGCCGAAGCCGGAGAGGATCCAGGTGCCCAAACTCATCGGCGAGGAGACCTTGAACACGCGCATCATGTTGATGAAGCGCTCCGGTCGGCCGAGGTCGGCCACCAGGGCCGCGCCACCCACACCCGTCGCGGTGATCGCTGTCAGCCTCGTAGCGATGCGCAGACCGGGCCGATCGGTCAACTGTGCACCCAGACCCAGCAGGGAGGAGCCGCCCGCCAGGCCACCGAGGAACAGGTAAAGGCCGATCTCATCACCCCATGGTGGAGCCTTGACGATCGGTCGGCCGTAGTAGGACGTGAACTCAACGTCCTCGACCATCGGCATCTCACGATTGCCGTCGGCTCCGCGATTCTTCCATCCGCCGCCGCGACGGCCCCGTCGGCCACCGGGGCCGTCGGATCCGCTGGGACCTCCGCGGCCGCCTCGGCGACGCCTCTTCCGCCCGCCTTCCGGCTCGGGTGGGCGGTAGGAATCAAATTCGGATGTGCTCAACGCCTGCTCCCCAGGAACGCGAGACCGGCCGCCGCCGCCATGCCGAGCGCCGCCATGCCGGCCTTCGCGTACATGCCGGGCAGGTCCTTCGTCGCGACTCGCGGATCCGGCGGCAGTCCGTAGACCTCGGGCTCGTCGAGGAGGAGGAACACGGACCCTGTACCGCCGACACCGTCGTTCGGGTTCGCTCCG
Organism: Brevibacterium sp. MGP-B1; assembly: GCF_057766545.1. NCBI lineage: Bacteria > Bacillati > Actinomycetota > Actinomycetes > Micrococcales > Brevibacteriaceae > Brevibacterium > Brevibacterium sp. MGP-B1. Next base: position 3,391,793 of record NZ_CM173407.1, read on the forward strand.
TAGAGGCGAGCCTCGGTCAGTCCCTTCGCATGCAGTGCTGCCACGCGTTCATGCGCCTGGGCGACCATGTCGTCCCGGTCGCCGAACTTGATCGACTGGGTCGGGCACGTCTGCGCGCAGGCCGGTTCCTGGCCCTCGACGAGGCGGTCGTAGCAGAGAGTGCACTTGTTCGCGGTGCCCGCGTCCGGCACATCCATGTCCGCAGCTCTGCGGTCTTCGCGGTCGGTGGGGGTGTTGATCGTGCCGTCGTCGCGACGTTCGATGACGCCGAAGGGACACCCGGCCACGCAGGTGCCGCAGCCGTTGCAGACGTCGTTCTGGACGACGACGGTGTCGAATTCGGTGCGGAAGAGCGCACCGGTCGGGCAGACGTCGAGGCAGCCGGCATGCGTGCAGTGTTTGCACACGTCAGAGGACATCAGCCAGCGGAAGTCGGCGGTGTCCGGCGGTGTCGTATCGACGCCGGTGAAGTCGGCAGGGTCACTCGGTTCGAGCGCACCGGGAGCCAACAGGTCGACACCGAGCTCGGGTGTTGTCGGCAGTCCCGCGCTGGTCCGACCCTCCGCAGCAGCCCCGAGGGCGCCGTCGAGTGGCTGGGCCCCCGATGACTCATCGGTGCGCGGGCGGATCGTCGGCATGCCGAGGTTGACGAGTTTGCGACCGGACTCCCGCGCCTTTTCGATGCGTTCGGAGTCCTGTTCGATGAACGCGACGTGCCGCCAGGTGTTCGCCCCGAGGCTGCCCGTGTTGTCATAGGAGGAGCCGAGCAGTTCGAAGGTGCCGTCCTGCGGGTTGTTGTTCCACTCCTTGCACGCGACCTCGCAGGCCTTGCAGCCGATGCAGATCGAGGTGTCGGTGAAGAATCCCTTGCGGCTGTGCGGCGAATCGTGCCAGTGCCCGTCCGCCGGCGCCTCCCTGTCGAACGGGTCTGGCCCGGCTGCGGTGTCGAGTGTCTGAGCCGACATCATTCCTCCTTCCCCTTTGAGCCATCATCCCCGATGTTCTTGTCTTCGGCGGTACCGGACTCGCCGTCGTCGGCCTCCGGGCCGTCCCCTCGGGCATGATCGCCGGCACTCGCGCCGCCGGTGACTCCGTCGGCGCTGCCATCCGATGTGCCGTCGGCACCGTCAAGAGTTCCGTCGTCCGCTGCGATCAGCGAGGAACCGTCATCGGAGGACCGTTTGGCAGTCAGGTCCTCCTTCGTCGCCCCCGCCGGTCGGATGTCGACGGGTCCGCGACGATCCTCGGCACTGTCACGCAGACGCACTTCGGGGACCTCCTCTGCGTGACCCGGGGCCTCGGTGTCGTCAGACCCGGCCCGATCACCGGATCCCCTTCCATAGGTGCGGCTCGGAGACACTCCGACCGCAGAGTCTCCCCCGCGGTCGTGGTGGCCGCCTGAATGCGCCGAACTGTCGGCACCGGAGGATTCGGCGACGATGCCTTCGGACACCGTGACGTGGGCGTTACCCGACTCGGGGCTCAGTCCGGCGCTGGCCTGGTACTTCTCGACGAAGTCGACAAGCTCGGGGCCTCTCGGACGACGACCGGGAACGACCGCGCCGGCGACGTACTTGCTGTTCTGGATGAAAACATTCGGGTCCATGGTCACGCCGAGCAGGTCGTTAGCCGAATCGCCCTCGACCACGGCACCTGTGCCGCCCACGCCCCAGTGGTAGGGCAGACCGATCTGATGGACTGTCTTGCCGCCGATCGTCAGAGGAGTCATCCGCTTGGTCACGAGTACCCGGGCTTCGATCGCCGCGCGCGGCGACACCAGAGTGGCCCAGCCATAGGGTTCGAGCCCCACTTCGGCGGCGAGCTCCGGCGAAACCTCGCAGAACATCTCCGGCTGCAGCTCGGACAGGTACGGCAACCAGCGGGACATGCCGCCGGCCGTGTGATGCTCGGTCAGCCGATAGGTCGTGAATACGTACGGATAGACCTCGGAACCCGGATAGCCCGCGCCCGGTGCGGACAGGTTGTCCTCACGCTTCATCGTCAGCCGCGACGGGCTGTTCTGCTGATCGTAGAGCGGGTTGGCCACAGTCGATTCCTGCGGCTCGTAATGCGTGGGCAACGGACCGTCGACCATACCGCTGGGAGCGAACAGCCACCCCTTGCCGTCGGCCTGCATGATGAACGGGTCATCTCCGTCGAGGTGACTCGGTCCTCCGTACGCCTGATCGGAACGAGCCGATGGCGCGCGGTCGATGGGGAAGTCGGGCACGTCTTCTCCGACCCAACGCTGCGTCTCCTCATCGAACCACACGTACTTCTTCCGCTCCGACCACGGCGTCCCGTCCGGAGCTGCAGACGCGCGGTTGTAGAGGATGCGGCGGTTGAGCGGCCAGGCCCACGCCCATTCGAGCGCGGTCTCGTCCTGCTCCTCCCGCGGCTTCCTGCGGGCGGCCATGTTCTCGCCTCCCGCATAGATGCCTGCGTAGATCCAGCAGCCCCCCGCCGTCGTTCCGTCCGCGGTCATTTCGTTGAAGGTGGCCAGCGGCTGACCGTCCTGCTCACCGCCGATGTGATATCCGTTGATCTCGGCGAGCACGGATTCGGGGTCGACCTCGCCTTCCTCGTCGACTGGATAGTCCCAGGTGAGGTCGAGGATCGGCCTATCGCGCGGATCGGTGGAGTCTTTGAGTTTCTCTCTGATCCGCTTGCCCAGGAAGAAGAAGAAATCGAGCTCGCTCTGGGCATCTCCCGGCGGGTCGACGGCCTTGTGTCTCCACTGCACGAGCCGCTGAGTCTGCGTGAAGGTACCGGCCTTCTCGGTGTGGTTGGCGGCCGGCATGAAGAACATCTCCGTTTCGATGTCCTCGGTCTTCAGCTCTCCCGTGGCGATCTCCGGGCCGTCCTTCCACCAGGTGGCCGATTCGATGAGGCTGAAGTCGCGGACAACCATCCACTTGAGGTGGCTCATCGCCATCCGCTGCATCCGCCCGTTCGCCGAGCCCACGGCGGGGTTCTGTCCGAGCAGGAAGTATCCGTCGACGCCGTCGGCGAGCATCCGCTCTGTGCTCTGGTACGTCCCATGCGCACCGTTGATGCGCGGCAGGTAATCGAAGGCGAAGTCGTTGTCCTCCGTGGCCGCGTCACCCCACCAGGCCTTGAGCAGATTGACGGCGTAGTTGCGCCCGTTGGCCCAGAAGCCCTTGTGTGTTTCGGGCGTGCCCACTGCCGCGACATAGTCGTCGAAGGAGTCGTGGGCTCCCGCGCTCGGCATCGGCAGATACCCGGGCAGCAGATTGAAGAGGGTGGGAATGTCCGTCGAGCCCTGGATCGTCGCGTGCCCGCGCAGCGCCATGATTCCGCCGCCCGGTCGGCCCATGTTGCCGAGCAGCAGCTGGAGGATCGAGGCGGTGCGGATGAATTGCGCGCCGAGGCTGTGCTGAGTCCAGCCCACGGCGTAGGCGAAGCAGGTGGTCCGTTCCCGCCCCGAGTTTTCGGTCACCGATTCGTAGAGGTAGTCGAAGTCGTCAGGCCGGATGCCGCAGCTCTCGGCAACCATCTCCGAGGTGTAGCGCGAGTAGTGCCGTTTGAGGATCTGGAGCACCGAGCGCGGATCACCCATCGACGGATCGGTGCGCGGGGCACCGTCTTCGTCGGTCTGGTACGACCACGTCGAATTGTCATACGAGTTCGTCTCCGGGTCGTACCCGGAGAACAGCCCCTCGAGGTCCTCTGCGTCGACATAGTCCTCGCTGATGAGGTTCGTCGCATTCGTGTAGGCGCGCACGTACTCCTCGAAGTATGTGCCCTCAGACAGGACGCGGTTGATGAGCGCACCGAGCAGCACGATGTCGGAACCGGCCCGAATGGGCACGTGCTTATCGGCGATCGCTGTGGTGCGCGTGAAACGAGGATCGACGTGGATGATGCGGGCACCCCGGGCCTTGGCCTCACTCACCCATTGGAAGCCCACGGGGTGGCACTCGGCCATATTGGAACCCTGGATGATGATGCAGTCCGCATTCGCCATATCCTGGACGGGTTGTGTGGCGCCGCCGCGCCCGAACGAAGTTCCCAAACTGGGAACGGTGGCGGAGTGTCAAATACGCGCCTGGTTCTCGATCTGTATCGCCCCGGCCGCGGTGTAGAGCTTCTTGGCGAGGTAGTTCTCCTCGTTGTCGATGGTCGCCCCGCCGAGGCTGGCGATGCCCATCGTCCGCCGCAGCGGGTGGCCTTTGTCGTCGAAGTCCTCCCAGTGGTTGCGGCGGGCTTCGATGAATCGGTCGGCGATCATGTCGATCGCGGTCGACCGGTCGATCTTCGTCCAGTCCTTGGCCTTCGGGGCCCGGTAGAGGACGTCGGTGACACGGCCGGGAGCGTTGACGAGCTGTTCGCTGGCTGCGCCCTTCGGGCACAGGCGACCGCGTGAGATCGGTGAGTCCGGGTCGCCTTCGATCTGCACGACCTTGTCATCCTTGACGAAGATCTTCTGCCCACAGCCGACGGCGCAATAGGGGCACACGGATTGGACGACCTTGTCGGCCGTGACCGTGCGTGGAGTGGTGTCCCGAGTCTGCTGGGACACGACGGATTCGCCGCGTCCCGTCTTATCCGACGTGCGCAGCTGCCGGAGTACCGGCCACTCGAGGAAGCTGAACCGAGCCATGGCACCACCTTAGCCCCTCACAGGGTGGAAATGCACCAGGTGAGACCGGGTTTTCGACCCCATCTCAGGGGGTTGGGAATCGCCCGGTTCGCCGAGGCGGCTGCGCGGTCATGATCGACCGCGCAGCCGCCTCGGCGCTGGGTACCGGGTTCGAGTCTCTGGGTTGGCCGAGTTCAGACCCGGCGGGCCAGGAGGATCGCGTCCTCGAGTTCGGCGGGTTCGCCCGACGGGGAGGTCACTTCTCGGGTGCGGGTGTCGGCGAGTTCGATCTCCCAGCGGTGCGGGCTGGCGCCGATGAGGAGGGCGAAGTCTCCGTTCGGGCTGACCAGTTCATGGTGGTGGTCCATGCCGTGCTCGAACTTCTCGCTGTGTTCGGCGGCCCACGGCGGCATCGTCGCATGGGAGACGAGCAGGAGGGCCCCGCCCGGTGCCACGTGCGCGGCGACGCGGGTGAGGAGCTCTTCCCGGGTGTCGGGCAACCGGGTGTGGAGGAAGGATCCGGTGACGAGGTCGAAGCCGCCTCGGCGATCGGGGTCGTCCGGTTCCCAGGTGGAGACGTCGGCGACGGCGAATTCGGCGGAGATTCCGCGGGATTCGGCGGCCCGGCGGGCTCGGTCGATGGCTGTGGTCGACAGGTCGATGCCGGTGGCGTCCCAGCCGTTCTCGGCCATCCAGAGGACGTCGGCGCCTTCTCCGCAGCCGACGTCGAGGACGCGGCCGGGGGTCATCTCGGAGACGACGGCGACGAGGGATTCGTTTGGATTTCCGGACCAAATGGCATCGTCGGCCTCGGCGTAGCGCTCTTCCCAGGCGGCCACCGAATCGGGCACGCCGGCACCGTCTGCGGCGGTGCTGTCTGCGTGGGTGTGGTCGTTGCTGCTGGTCGCGGTCACTTGTCGACGCCCGGGTCGGCAGGGATCGAATCGGGTGCGGCACCGTCCGCGCCGTCGCTCTCTGCGGCAGCGGCGGCTTCCTGTTTGGCCAGTTCGGCACGGACCTCGTCCATGTCGAGTCCCTTGACGGCGGTGATGACCTGTTCGAGCTGCGGGGCGGCGAGCGCGCCGGGCTGGGCGAAGACGACGATGCCCTGGCGGAAGGCGACGAGGGTCGGGATCGAGGAGATCGCGAAGAGTCCAGCCAGCTGCTGCTGGGCTTCGGTGTCGATCTTGCCGAAGACGATGTCGGGGTTGGCCTCGGCGGCCTGTTCGAAGACCGGGGCGAACTGCTTGCAGGGGCCGCACCAATCGGCCCAGAAGTCGAGGAGGATGATCTCGTTGTCGTTGATGGTCGACTCGAAGTTGTCTTGCGTGATTTCGATCGTAGACATGCCGACCAGTCTAGGAGCCGCGGATGAATATCGCCTGGACGGAGGTCACATGACGGGGCCGATGTCCGGAACGACGGGGCGGCCGAAACGGAGCTGACAACCGCCACGACGGGGATCAACTCGGCGGGCGCCCGATGCTCAGCCCACGAGGTCCGTGATCGGTTCGTCGTCGATGATGGCGGTGAACACGGCGTCCGCCTCGGCGGATTTGACCACCCGGTTTGGGTCTTCCGGTGCGGGTGTCCACGGCATGATCTCGAAGGTGATGTCGTCCTCGGGCACGGAGGCAACCGTCGTGGCCAAGGAGGCCAGCGAACGCATCGAGTCGAGTTCGTCGTCGACGCCGATCGTCGAGGTCACAGCGTCGAGGAATCCGTACAGGCGGTCGGGCCGGGTGAGGACCTGGCCGCTCTTGGCGCGGTCGATGATGGCTTCCATGACCATCTGCTGGTTGCCCATCCGCGAGATGTCGCTGCCATCGCCCACGGCGTGCCGTGTCCGGGCCAGGGCGAGGGCGTCGTCTCCGCCGATCGTCTGGTGGCCGGCAGGCAGGTCGAGGTTCGCCTTCGAGTCGGTGAGAGGTTCGTCGAGGTCGACGGTGATCCCGTCGAGCGCGTCGACGATCGCTGAGAATCCGTCGAAGTCGACGTTGATGAAGTGGTCGACGCGCACCCCGGTGAGTTCCTCCGCCGCTGATACGGAGCAGGCCGGCCCCGCATTGAGGGCCGAGTTGATCATCCCGTGCGTGGCCGCTGACGCGCCGTGGCCGGTGTCGTCGCAGGCGGGAATGTCCATGATCGTGTCACGTGGGATCTGCACGGCGTCGATGCGGCCGCCGTCGGAGGCGACGTGAGCGAGGATCATCGCATCGCTGCGGGCACCCTCAGCGCTGCCGAATCCTTGGCCCGAGGCGGCCCCGGAGTTCGCGCCTTCACCTGTACCCGAGTCATCGGAGGCGTCCTTCGCCGAGTCGAGATCGCGAGTGTCGGATCCGATGATGAGGACGTTCGTCTCGTCGGTCAGCTTCTCCGGGACGTCGCCGCCGTGGGCGCGCAGCGGGGAGGAGGAGATGTTCGCGCCGAGGTTGTGCACCGCCACCGCGATCGTCACGGGGGCGCCGATGATGAGGACCGCAGCCACGGCGACGAAGGTGCGCCGACGCCGGTACTTCGCGGCGAGGCGTCGCTGTCGGCGGGGTCCTGGCGGCGGTGACGATTCTTCGTTGTCCACGGTTCGGGTGCTCCTGCGTCCGGGGTCACGGCGGATTGCATACAAAACAGAATGTATACAATCCTAAATGCCCGTGCGGTCGAGTGCACATCGCTGTGTTCCATCTCTCGACTGAAATCATTCGACCGAAATCACCCGCAGAGCGATCACTCTGTTAAGCTGGAATCGTTCTCGCACAGAAATGTGCGGAGCAGATGGTGTCTGAAGAGCAGGTAGATTCGCTCGTCACCATGTGTTTGCCCGTCGGCGCGTGTCTGCCTTCCGCGCCCCTCATGATTTTTCCCAGTTCAGTCGTCTGACGACTCCCGTCCAGCACCTTCGAGTGCATGATCGAAACCGAGAATCCCCACGATTTCGTCTGAGACAGAGACCTCACATCAGAGAACTCATCCTCACCAGCGATTCCAAGTCCTCGGTTCACCCACAGATTTTCGTTGGATCTGCGTCTGAAGATCCAGTCCAGCCAGCGGGAAAGCCGGATCCAGCAATGGGTCCGACCATCACGATCGCAGCAGCGGTCATCAGTTAAAAAATAAGGATACAAAGATTATGGCAACAGGTACCGTGAAATGGTTCAACGCGGAAAAGGGTTTCGGATTCATCCAGCCTGACGACGGTTCGGCTGACGTGTTCACTCACTTCTCCGCGATCGAAGCCTCCGGCTACCGCGAGCTCACCGAGGGTCAGAACGTCGAGTTCGACTCTGAGATGGGCTCCAAGGGCCTGCAGGCGACTCGCGTCCGCGGCCTCTGAGACTCTTTGAGAGTCTCACCTAGAGACTTCTGAGATTCACCAGCGACCCTGCGTTCACCCATTTGGCGTGAACGCAGGGTCGCTGTCGTCTCTTCCCCAATTGCTACCTGACGGGGGCCCAGCAACCTGGCGCCAGGTTGCTGGGCCGCCGTCACCGGCGTTGACAGGCACCCTTGCTCTACTTAGAGTCAGTGCCAACGGCCGTGAACCCTGACGTTGGAGGAGCGATGAAGCACTCGCGACTCACCAGCTGGATCGTCGCATTCATCCTGCTCGCCGCCGCCTGCATACTGAGTTCCCAGGCGGCACCATTCCATGACTTTGCCGCGTTTCTGTGGTTCTTGGCCCTCGTACTCATGATCACCGCCACGACTCTCGCGGTCATTCGTGACCGCCGGCGACGCCGATCTGGCTGAACACTCCGGCAGCTCCACGCACATCGGCCCGCCCGGTTATCCTGAACTCATGCCGCCCTGCGACACTCCTCATCTGCGCCTGCGGGAGATGACCGACGACGATCTCGACGATATGGCCGCCCTCCTCGGCGATCCACAGGTGATGGAGTATTACCCTCACCCCAAAGACCGCACCGAGGCGGCTGCGTGGATCCGGTGGAACCGACGCAATTACGCAGAGCACGGGTTCGGGCTGTGGATCGTGGAGACGCACAAAGGTGAGTTCCTCGGCGACTGCGGCCTGACTTGGCAGATCGTCAACGGCGCACCTCACCTTGAGGTCGGTTTTCATGTGAAGCCGTCCGTCCAGGGTAATGGGTTCGCCACCGAGGCGGCTCTGGCCTGCGTCGATCACGCTCGAGAGCTCGACGTGGCTGCAATACTGACCGCCATCATCCACCGAGACAATCGACCGTCGCAGCGAGTGGCAGAGAAGCTCGGGATGCAGCGCAACCCCGAACTCCGACACAAGTCCCCGGACCACGAGGTATTCTCACTCCACCTCTGATCTCCCTAATTGCTACCTGACGGGGGCCCAGATACCTCGCGCGAGGTTGCTGGGCCGCCGTCGGGTAGCAATTAGTGGTGGGCTAGGAAAGTGCAGAAATCCTCGACTCCGCTGAGCTCGATGTCGTTCCGCCTACTGGTTTCCCACGCCGAGCGGGTCAGGCGCCAGCGCTGGATGCGTCCCGGCTCGCCTCGGCGGATGTCCCAGTCGACCCCGTTGCGCTCATACCCCAAGGCCTCGGACACCTTGTTCGATCCGATGTTGTCGACGAACGCATCGGAACCGGCCTCACTCGCCCCGAGCCCCGCGAACGCAAGATGGAGCAGAGCACTGCGCATCTCGGTGCCGAGGCCGCGACCGCGCACATCCGTCGACAGCCAGGAGAATGACGCGAACGTCCCGCAGGAGTCGAATTTCTCCGCTATGAGGTCCTGCATCCCCACGGCCTCACCATCGACGAGGACGGCGAAGGCCAACCGGAAATCAGAGGGAGAGAACCGCCCCCGACCACGCCATACGCTCTGGAGCCACCTGCTCACCCGCACGTCCGGGTCGGATTCGTAGAACGACATCGGATCGTCGTAGGGGGCGGGTTCCGCGAAGACCTTGCCGTCCCGCACAAGAGGGGCGAGCGCCGCGAGCATCTCATCGGCGGCACCGACGAGCTCGAGTCGGGGAGTCTTCACCCGGATCTGCAATGGCGGGTAGCCGATCATGAAACCAACCTAGGACAGCCAGACCGAATCCACAATGGTCCGACGACTCCAGGTAGCGTGGGGTTCGACTCCAGGATGCCGATAACAGGTGGTGGCCCATGACCGAACCCGATCGCCCGACCCCGACGACCGTCGTCTTCGACCTCGGCAATGTGCTCATCGGCTGGGACCAGACAGGGCCTCTGGCCGATCGCATGAGCGCCGATGAATGGCATTCCTTCGCCGAGGCGGCCGACTTCCCCTCGCTCAATACCGCAGCTGATTCCGGCGTTTCGATCACCGATATCGTCGCCCGAGCCGCCGAGGCGGACCCCCGCCACGGTGAGATCGTCGCCGGCTACTACGAGAACTTCGACAAATCCCTGACCGGTCCGATCGACGGCATGGCCAAGATCGTCGCAGATCTCAAGACCGCCGGCGTCCGCCTGCTCGGGCTGTCGAACTGGTCGGCTGAGACCATCCACCATGCCCCCGTCGTCGCCCCGGCGATCAGCGAACTCGAAGACATCGTCGTCTCCGGTCGAGTCGGTCTGGTCAAACCCGATCCGGCGATCTTCGAACTGACCCGGGACCGATTCGACCTCGACCCGGCCCGGACGGTCTTCGTCGATGATCTACCCGCCAACGTGGAGGCAGCTGAACGACTCGGCTTCATCGGCCACGTCTTCTCAGGAGCCGCCTCACTGCGCGAGGAACTGTCCGAGCTCGGTCTGTTTAAGTCTTACTAAGACATTGCGTCCGGTTACTTGTTGGACTTTCAGTCCGACTGAGGTGACAGTCTTAGATCCGAACCTTCACTTGAGTCTCTGCGAAGGTCGAAGGTCTTCCAGCGTCCGAAGTCGTTCTAGCGCACCCTCTATCTTGGTTGCGGCCTCGTGAACCACCGCCTCAACCAACGCCAGGCATCCCACTTGGCTATCAAAAAATGAAACGTCGACGGCGGCCTGCAGTACGACGTCGGAAATACCAGCGACCGGCGACAACCATTGGTCAGTGATCAACGCGACCGAAGCAGAGTTTCTCTTTGCGGCCTCAGAAACCTGGAAAAGATGCTCCTGATATCGCCTGACGTCAAGAACAAGCAAAACGTCTTGCCGCCGCAGATCGGTGACAACATGAAGGTCACGTCCCATCGGATCTTCCAAGAACGAGACGTTCGGCCTCACCTTCGATAGCTGCAGCTGAGCTACGCGGCCAACCAGCCCGCTGTAGTGTCCCCCAACAACCACCACGCGATTCGATACCTTTGTCAGCATCTTCACCAAGCGGTCGATTTCCGAACGTGGATTCTGCTGAAAAGTTCTAGTGATGAGATCCGCCCGGTCCGTCCCGCTCGAGGAGAACTCGTCTGAAAAATCTCGCCCAGCCGTCTCTGCCTCAGCCCGTATAAGCGGACTCGCCGATCTCGTCGTCAATTCGGTCCGCAGACGATCCTGCATTTCGACGAAGCTGTTGAATCCGAGCTGCGTACAGAAACGCACGACCGAAGCAGAACTCGAACTAGCCAAGGCCGCTAGTGACGATGTTGTCCCCAAACCAGCACTCGGATAGTCGGCCAGCAGAGCACGAGCAATCCGGCGACTGGCGGGACTGAGCGAATCAATCGACGAACTGACCGTCTCCGCGACTGTTTCCATCGTATGACTCCCGAGAATGAAGCGTACATTTCAAATGTGATCCACATTGCAGTTATGAAACAACTATGCCAAGCTGATCTCGCTCAGCACAAATGAAAGGAACATCACATGACTGAAACCATCCTCCGATCGTTTGGCCAGAGTACCGAGCCGCTTCTCATCGTTCATGGCGGTGCCGGACATCGATCGACTCCCCTTACCTCGGATGGTACAGCCAGCGCGCATGCAGCGTTGGAGAAAATTCTCGAAGCAGGCTACTCAGTACTCAGCGCGGGCGGCTCTGCAGTCGACGCAGTCGTTGCCGCGGTCCGCGAACTCGAGGATGCCCCCGATTTCAATGCGGGCCACGGGGCCGCACTCACTGCGTCAGGAACCGTTGAACTCGACGCTTCGATCATGGCTGGTGACGGCCGCTCGGGGGCCGTCACCGGTGTATCTACCGCTCGCAACCCCATTTCGGTTGCTCGCGCGGTGATGGACAAAACCGACCACCTGTTATTCGCGACACCGACTCACGAACAGCTGAGTAAGTGGGACGTCGAAACAGTCGATCCCGAATACTTCATCACGGAGAAAAGGCGAGAGGAACTCGCCGCCTTTCAGAAACAGCCTGACGCCTTGCTCCAGCACGGCACTGTCGGTGCCGTCGCTCGCGATGCAGACGGGAATCTGGCAGCAGCAACTTCCACCGGTGGAATCGTCAATCAGGAGCCAGGCAGGGTAGGCGACACACCGCTGGTAGGTGCCGGGACATTCGCTGACGACGGAACAGTGGCTGTCTCTTGCACCGGCACGGGAGAAGTATTCATGACTGAAGTCGCAGCTCACAGCGTGCACGATCGAGTTTCTCTCGGAGGAGCCTCTCCAAATGAGGCGGCAGTCGCAGTCCTCGACCGAATCGCAATTCGCGGCGGGATGGGAGGAATGATCGTCATTCCGACGTCTGGTACGGGGCTCGCGGCGTACAACAGCGGCGATATGTTCTACGGGTCATTCGATTCCACAGGTACATACACGCACGTGTGAACGTCCAGCCCGGGGAAACCGGTAGCTGGAGTTGACGATTACTTGATTAGGAGAGATATGTCAGTTCAAGCACCCACTGACGAGGACAGGCAAAGTCGCTTGTCCCGAGGAGTGATGAAACTCCTCGAAGCAGTAGACCGTGCAGGCAACAAACTGCCTCACCCATTCTGGATCTTTGTGGGCCTTGCCGTCATCGTCGCCCTGCTCAGCGCACTGTTCGCTCGCTTGGATCTTTCTTCAGTCAATCCCACTGACGGCAAAACAGTGGCCGTCAAGAGTTTGCTCACGTCCGAAGGCATTCAGATGATGCTCGACGGTGCGATCGAGAACTTCGTGAACTTTCCCCCGCTGGGGTTGATTGTCGTGGTCGCACTTGGAGTGTCTATTGCAGACGCAACAGGATTATTACCTTCCCTGATGAGGGGGATGCTTTCCAAGGTCAATCCTCGCTACGTGACCTTCATGATCGCGATTACCGCAATGGCCGCCCAAATTGCTGGCGACGCCGCCTTTGCAGTGATGATTCCGTTGGCGATGATCGCCTACCGCGCGGTCGGGCGCAGTCCGATCATCGGGGCTGTCGTGGCATATGTTGCTGTGGGTGGAGCAAGCAGCGTTGGACTGATTCCCACCGGAACCGACGCGGTATTTGCCGGTCTGACGACCGCCGCTGCCCACACGATCGACCCGAGCTATAACGTCAACCCGCTATCTAACTACTATTTCTCGGCTTCATCGTCCATTGTGCTGGCTCTCTCCATCACTTTGGTTGTTGAACTGGTTGTGGCCAAACGAGTCGCGTCCCTTGAGGCGGCAGAACCTTCAATAGACGCTGATCCGTTACCGGACATGAAGCTCAAGCTTTCTGAGCAACGTGGCATGATCGGCGCAGGAATCGCCACTGTTCTCTTCTTCGGCCTCCTTGTCCTGGCAACAGCACCGGCGAGTTCGCCCCTCCGCGGAGAGGGTGGGAGTGTTGTCGATTCACCTCTGATGAACAATATCGCCGTCATCATGATGTTGTTCTTCAGTACTGTGGGAATCGTCTACGGTGTCATCGTCGGCTCAATCAAGAAGTTCAGCGACATCCCCGAACTCATGGCTCCAGGCGTCTCTGCTCTCGTGCCAGTCGTGGTCCTCTTCTTCGCCGCTTCACAATTCTTGGCCTATTTCAAATGGACGAATATGGGGCAGGTCATCGCGATCGAGGGGGCAGGACTCCTCGACCGCATAGGTGCAGCTCCAATTGTCATTTTTGTTGTCGCCGTGCTGTTTATCAGCTGCCTCAATTTGGTGCTCACCTCGGGTTCGGCAATGTACGCATTCGTCGCACCGGTTCTCGTGCCGATGCTCATGCTCCTCGACATTGCACCAGAGACCACTCAGGCGATGTTCCGCATCGCTGATGCGCCGACAAACAGCTTGACCCCGATGAGCCCGTACTTCGTTCTTGCCCTAGGCTTCATCCGGCAACATCGACCCACTGCTGGTGTCGGCACATTGATGTCGCTGGTCCTTCCGATCGCCTTGGTCAATCTCGTCGTCTGGCTGGTCCTTTTCATCTTGTGGTACCTCGTGGGACTGCCTCTGGGGCCAGGAGTAGCCGCTCGGTAACCTCGTGGTTGGTGCCGCGTTGATCCTCTCGGCACCAACCGCGCACCGTTTGATCCGGCAGGTGCCAATGCTTGCGAACTTCCCGTCCGTCTCTGCGCAGCTCTTCCGCCCACCACCCGCAGTTGTCGCAACGTTTCGCACAACTGAAAATTTCGTACCGTTCGAAGCGCCACCCCGCTGATACTGTGAGAAATGTCCGCGCCTGGAGAGTCCACCCGCCGCCTGAACCGGAGACACGATGACGACACCTTCATTCCTCGACTCCATCGATTCCCAGCTCGACTGGCAGCACGAGGTCTACAAAGACCTTCACCGCAATCCTGAGGTCAGCCTCGACGAGCACAAGACCGCCGACCGCATCGCGGCCGAACTCGAGGGACTCGGCCTCGAGGTCACCCGGATCTCCGACACCGGTCTGGTCGCCGTCATCGACAACGGCACCGGACCGACCGTTCTCGCACGAGCCGATATCGATGCTCTCCCCGTCACCGAGGACACCGGCCTCGACTTCGCATCGGAGGTCGACGGTGTCATGCACGCCTGCGGTCACGATATGCATGCCGCCGCTCTGCTCGGCGCGGTCCGGCTGCTCAAAGAGAACCAAGATGCCTGGTCAGGCACGTATATCGCGCTCTTCCAACCGGCAGAGGAGAACGCGGCCGGAGCGAAGGCGATGATCGACGACGGGCTGACGGACAAGGTTCCGACCCCCGATGTGGCCCTGGCCTAGCACGTCATGCCGCTGCCGGCCGGCAAGATCTTCACCGCTGCCGGACCGGTGATGTCGGCCGGGGATTCGGTGAAGATCACGGTCTTCGGCCGCGGCGCCCACGGGTCCATGCCGCACCTGTCCGTCGACCCCGTGGTCCTCGCGGCCTCGATCGTTCTGCGCCTGCAGACCATCGTGTCCCGGGAGACCGAACCGGGTGAGTTCGCCGTCGTCACGGTCGGCGCGTCGAACGCCGGATCGAAGTCGAACATCATCCCCGATCGGGCCGAGCTGCTGCTCAACGTCCGCACCTACGACACCGCGGTGCGGGGGCGGGTGATCGCATCGATCGAGCGGATCGTCCGCGGCGAATGCGAGGCCGCCGGAACCCCGAAGGAACCGACGTTCGAGTATTTCGACCAGTTCCCGCTGACGGACAACAGTGAAGCCGTCAGTGACACCATCACCGAGGCGCTCACCGAGTTCTTCGGCACCGAGGCGGTGCTCGAGGCGACCCCCGCGACCGCGTCGGAGGACTTCAGCGAACTGCCGAAGGCCTTCGGCATTCCCTACGCCTACTGGTTCGTGGGGTCCTTCGATGCAGAGAAGTACCAGGCCGCCGAGGAGGCCGGAACCGTACTCACGGATGTTCCGGCCAATCATTCGCCGTTCTTCGCCCCCGAACTCGACCCGACTCTCGAGATCGCGACGAAGGCGCAGGTCGTCGGGGCTTTGTCCTACCTCGGCGGCTGAGCCTACCTACTTCGACCACCGATCCCGAGCAGTCTCCATGTGGCCTGTGATCTGTCGCGCGGAGACAGCAGGCTCCCTCCTCGGGTGATTCACTCGTCGATCGTGCGCACGACGTGTGCCGGTGAGCCGACGACGACGGCGCGAGCCGGAACGTCTCTGGTCACCACAGACGCCGCGGCGACGACGGCTTCATCACCGATGGTGATGCCGGGCAGGACGGTCACGTTCGACCCGATCCAGACATTGCGTCCGATGACGATCGGAGCCGGGTGCATGTCCGCACGACGGTCCGGCTCCATCCCATGGTTGAGGGTGGCGAGAACGGTATTGTGCCCGATGAGCGTGTCATCGCCGATCGTGATCCCGCCCTGGTCCTGAAAGCTGCACCCGGAGTTGATGAAGATCCGCTGCCCTAAAGTGATGTTCTTCCCAAAGTCCGTGTGGAACGGGGGAAACATGGCCACAGTCGGATCGACCGGGCGTCCCGTCAGCTCGGCCAGCAGCGCGCGAACCTCATCGGGTTCATGGTAGCTGCCGTTGATTTCCGCCGTGATGCGCAGGGCTTCCTGGCTGGTGCGATGCATGACCTCATGAAGAGGCGAGCCGCCCGTGATCGTCTCTCCGGCGTTGAGGGCTTTCAGCAGATCTGCTGTGTCCACAGTGTCACCTTTCCTGTACTGACAGATGAAGAAATCAGGGCCGCAGCAGGACCTTGACGGCTTCGCGGCTGTCCATGGCCGAATAGGCGGCCGCGGCGTCGTCGAGGCTCATCGTCTGGTCGAAGACCTTACCCGGGTCGATCTCTCGGTTCCAGATGAGTTCGATGAGGTCCGGCAGGAAGCGACGAACCGGTGCGGGCCCGCCGTGCAGATGAACCAGACCGAAGAACAGTTCTCCTCCGGGCAGCTCGACATCGTGTGAGACACCGACATAGCCGACATGACCGCCGGGTCGGGTCGACCGGATCGCCTGCATCATCGATTCCTGTGAGCCGACTGCCTCGATGGCGCTGTGGACGCCGAGGCCGTCGGTGAGCTCTCTGATCTTCGCCACGCCCTCGTCGCCGCGTTCTTCGACGATATGGGTGGCACCGAATTCGCGGGCGAGGTTCTGCCTGTCGACGTGACGGCTCATGGCGATGATCGTCTCCGCTCCCATCTGCTTGGCGGCAAGGACTCCCATCAGTCCGACAGCGCCGTCGCCGATAACGGCGACCGACTTACCGGGGCCCACCTCGGCGGCATCTGCAGCGAACCACCCGGTGCTGAGTACATCGGATGCGGCCAGCAGCGACGGGATGAGATCGTCATCAGGCTGTCCCGGCGTGGTGACCAGGGTGCCGTCGGCATGGGGAATGCGAGCGAATTCGGCCTGGGTGCCGATCCCGCCGTCGACGAAGATTCCGTTGACGCAGCGGGACTGGTAGCCGGCGGTGCAGATCGGGCAGGTGTTGTCGGAGATGACGAATGATCCGACGACGAAGTCACCGGGCGCGACGGTGCGCACCTCGTCACCGACCTGTTCGACGATGCCGACGTATTCGTGGCCCATCAGCTGTTGATCCGGTGCGTCCGCACCGCGGTAGGGCCACAGGTCCGATCCGCAGACGCACGCGGCCACGATCCGGATGACGGCATCAGTGGGTGCCTCGATGGTCGGATCGGGTCGTTCTTCGACCCGGACGTCGCCGGGCCCGTGCATGATCACTCCGCGCATAGTTCTCTCCTGGAAAAGTTCGGTTGTTCGCTGCTGTTCGGTTCGGATCATGAGGCTCAGCCTCGCGGACGGTTCAGGCCCGCCTCGGTGTCGGTCTCAGTTCGGCCTCTGGCGGAATCTGCGTGGGGGTGCTCGGTAGGGCTCGACGCCGCCCACGAGGCGAGCAGACGCAGCTTCTGCTCCGATTCCGAGCCAGGTTCTGCTGTGTAGATGAGGAGGACGAGGCCGTCTTCGGCGGTGATCCGCAGCTCCTCGAAGGCGAGGACGAGCTCGCCCACGACCGGATGGTTGAACCGCTTCATCCCCGTCCCGTGCGTGCGGACATCATGTTGGGCCCACAGGGTTCGGAACGTCTCGCTCTGAGTCGACAGTTCCCCGACGAGGTCCTGGATTCCGCGATTGTGGGGATCCCTTCCTGCCGCGCTGCGGATGATCGCCACGCACATCTGTGCAAAGAGGTCCCAGTCCGGATAGAAGTCCTTCGATGCGGGATCGAGGAACTGGAATCGCGCCAGGTTCGGTGTCCGTCCGCCATCGCCGATGACCGGCGAGTAGAAGGCTCGGCCGAGTTCGTTGACGGCGACCATGTCCTGCATATCGTTGCGGACGAAGGCGATCGATTCCTTGATCGAATCGAGCATCCAGAACAGCGTCTCGTGCGGTGGACGTTGAGCGGTCACAGGACGTCGTCTGCGACCCGAGGTCGGAATGCCGTCGGCGGCTCGGGCGAGATCAACGAGGTGGCCCCGCTCGGTGTCGTTGAGCAGCAGAGCCTCGGCGAGCGCTTCGAGGACAGCCGCGGAAGCCCCTCCGATCGCGCCCCGTTCGAGTTTTGAGTAGTACTCGACGCTCAGTCCGGCCAGGGCCGCGACCTCGCTGCGACGCAGGCCCGGCACTCGCCTCGTGCCGTGGGTGGGAAGGCCGACCCGATCAGGGGTGATCTTCGCCCGCCGTGACATGAGGAATTCGCGTACTTCGGCCCGGTTGTCCATATTCTCCAGGCTAGACGCGTTCTCATCTGAGAGGGATACCCTGTCAGGGCACCTCTGCGCATCACTCTCGCAGCACCGAGCGTGTCTACGGTTGTGGGTGGGGCATTCGGTCGCGATCGTAGGTGATCGTCGTGTACCCGTGTGGAACCGGTGTGCCGTCCTCGTCGACTCCGACGAATACGATCTTCTCGATGCTGAGGATCGTCTTCCGGGTGATCATATTGCGCACCCTCGCCTTCATCGTCAGCGACGTACGCCCGAACTGGGTGGCGATGAGCCCCATCTCGATGAGATCGCCTTCCCTCGCCGAAGCCTGGAAGTCGATCTCCGAGATCAGCTTCGTGACAACTCGATGGTTGCCGAGCTGGATGATCGCGTAGATCGCGGCCTCCTCGTCGATCCACCTCAGCAGGCTACCGCCGAAGAGGGAGCCGTTGGCGTTGAGGTCCTCAGGCCGCACCCATTTGCGGGTATAGAAGTTCATCCCGTCCGCATCGTGGCGGGCGGAGCTCTCTGTGGGCTGTGCCGTCGCTGTCATGCGATCAGAGTAGCGAGGAGTTGTTTCGCCCTCGTTTCGATCACGTCACCGCTGTGCGACGTCGTCTTTCAATTGTCGAAGTCATCCTTCGCGTTCGAAATCGTCCTTCATGGTCGTGAGCGTCCGCCGAATGTTCAATCGCTGGAAGTCCGCGAAGCTCCGCCCACGTGTGACGATGTGGTCGAAGACCCAGGCCAGCCAGTCGGGCCAACCGCGACGATCGTCTGTCCACGACTCCGTCACTCGAGTCGCCTCACCGAGGTCCTCGAACTCGTATGCCCAACTCGCGTTCGCTCCTTCGATGCTCGGAGTTCGGGGTCCGATCCGGCGCACGGTGAAGGCGAACCGTTTGCCGGGCACAGATTCGGTGACGACGCATTCGGTCACCCACGTCGCCGGCCCGCGACGGTTCGTCCCTTCGAAGACGTCGCCTGTCTGCAGCGGACCTGCAGTCGTGCGCGTGCTTGCGCCGGTGTTCTCCGGGCTCCATCGGGCCATCTGGGTCGGATCGGCGATCTGCTCCCAGAGTGCGGCGGCGTCGGCCTTGATCACCATGCTGTCGCTGACCTGCATCGTTCGCGTCATCGTCGTCCTTTCTCATTGTGGTCGTGCACGCACCAGATGCCGGCCGAGCACGTGGCCCCATTCAAACACGGGTCCTGAGCTAGCCTGGGCACATGGCCGGCTCCGCGACGAGCGACGAGATCATCGCCTTCCGCCTCCGCGCTCATCATCTCGATGAGCGACTCAGCCGCAACTCACTCACTGAGGCCGCGGGAGCCTGCGGCATCCAGAACAGCCCACCGGGATCCGCGCTGACCTCGCTCCATGCGCGGGTCGAGGACATGAGTGCGACAGCGTTTGCTTCGGCCGTCGAAGAGGAGAAGTCGCTGCTGCAGAGCTGGTGCATGCGAGGGGCGCCCCATTTCTTTCCCGCTGCGGATCTCCCGGTCTTCACCACCGGGGTCGAACCGACGAATGAGAAGGTGATGCGCCATTTCGTCCTCGGAGTCGAACAGTCGGTCGATTCGCTCGGGATCCCGCTGAGCCAGATCCTCGATCGGGTCGAGCAGGAGGTCGCCGGGGTGCTCAGAGGGCGGAGGATGACGATCACCGAGCTCGGCGAGGAACTCGCCGAGGTGCTCGCAAACTCCCTGACGACGAAACAGCGAAGCACATGGGAATCTCAGGGCCCGTATGCGAAGGGCCAGAGCCTCGGTGCCGGCGTGATCCACTTCTGCATTCGACTGCTCACTCTGCGGCAGATCCTCTGCTTCGCCCCGCGCGAGGGAAACACGGCTCCGTTCGTTCTGCTCGACGAATGGGTCGATCCGCGTTCGCTGCCCTCGACCGCATCCGACGAGGGCAAACGCGACCGGGCCAGGTCCGAACTGCTGCGGCGTTATCTGCACTGCTATGGACCGTCGACACGCGCCGACTTCGCCGCGTGGATCGGAATCCGGTCCACGGAGGCGACACCATGGTGGGACCTGATCGCCGGAGAGATCACCGAAATCGAGCGCGGGCGACGGACCTGGATGCTCGCCGAGGATGTCGATCAGCTGCATCGCGCGCAGCTTCCGCACGGCGTGCGTCTGCTTCCCCCACACGATCCCTATACGCAGATGCGGGATCGGGAGACGATCGCGTCCAAGGAGTTCCATCGGGAGATCTGGAAGACCGTGGGCGATCCAGGAGCGCTGCTGGTCGATGGCAGGATAGCGGGGACCTGGAGGGCGCGGAAGCGGAATCGACGACTGAGCATGACGATCGCAACCTTCGGCACCGTCCCGAAGTCGGTGAAGAGCGCACTGACCGCTGAGGCAGAGGCGATCGGCGCACTGCGCGAGGCAGACGCCGTCGACATCGAATTCGCGTCAGACTGAGATCATTCGGCGAGTTCGCTGATCAGCACGCGAGCGAGGGCTCCGAGTCGGAATCGCTCGGGAATCACGGTTCTGATGCCCTGTTCATGCAGCGGTGCCGCGGTGACGTCGCCGACTGCTGCCGCCACCACCGATTCGTTGAACGCCTCGATCACGGCCGACAGCAGTCCGTGTTCCTCGGCCGCGGTGAGAAATGCTGCCGCCCCGGGTGCTGATGTGAAGGCCACGGCATCGCACCTGCGCTCCGCGACGAGTCGGACCGCGTCGACCACGGCGGCCGGATCGGGGGCCGGGCCCCACCGGTAGATGACTAGCGAGCGGACATCGGCGCCTGCTGCGGCGAAGGCCTCATCGAGTCCGTCGGCGCCGGCACCGTGATGCTGTACGGCGATGCGCTGACCATTCACGCCCTCGCCGAGGAGGACCTGCTGGATCTCTGCGCTCGTCTCGGATTCGGCGACCCAGTGAGCTCTCAGTCCGGCAGCCTGTATCGCTCCGCGTGCCTTGGGACCGCGGGCGTATATCCGTGCTCCGGCGAGCATCGAATGCCACTCCTCGCGCAGACCCGCGGCTTCAGCCACGTCGCCCCAACCGGTGAAACCGACTCCGGTCGTGACCACGACGATGTCCGGCCGGTCCTCGATGAGTTCACGGGTGCGGGTGACGAGTTCAGGGTCGTCGATATGCGGGATGACGGACAGGGTCGGGGCGTGCACGATCTTGGCACCGTGACGCTCGAGGGCGGAGGCAAGCTGCTCCGCGCGCCGCTGAGCTGTGAGCACGATGCGACGTCCGGCCAGCTCGTCGCCGATGTCATTTTGGGGCTGGTTCATGCTCACATCCTGGTCGCGCCGCGTCACCGGGGCAACTTCCGGCCTTCGAGAGCAGCCTGGTGGGCGAGCATCTCATCCTTGAGTCCCTGGACGACGGCGGCGATCGCCGGTCGCCGCATCGAATCGGGTCTGAGCACCATCCAGTAGGGCAGTCGCTCGGCCACCGAATCGGGGAAGAGTCGCACGAGGTCGGGGTGACGGTCGGCCATGAAACACGGGAGGAAGCCGATTCCGGCACCCGCACGCGTCGCTTCGACGTGAACGAAAACGTTCGTCGAGGTCAGTGCATCCTTCATCTCGGGAAACAGCCGCCTCGGCGCATCGAGGTCGTCGACCTGGAGCATGGAATCGACGAAATAGACGAGCCGGTGGTCGCTGATTTCATCCACCGAGGCGGGGGTGCCGTTGGCCGCGAGATAGTCGCGCGAGGCGTAGAGTCCGAGTTCGTAGTCACCGAGCTCGATCGCCTCCGCTCGGTGCACGCGCGGTTCGCCGACGACGATCTCGATGTCGAGACCGGACCGCTGCTGCAGGGCCTGCCTGGTGACGGTGACGATCTCGACACTCAGCCCGGGATGTCGACGTCGCAGCTTCGCGACCGCCGGGGAGGCGATATAGGCGCTGAACCCATCCGTCGCGGTCATCCGCACCACTCCGGACACCGTCTCCGGGCCCTGTCCGGGACTCTCGAGTTCGGCGACCGCGGTCTCCATCTGTTCGGCCACCGCAACGGCTCGTTCCCCGAGGTCGGTCAGCTCCCATCCGTCATCCGAGCGAGCCAGCACGCGTCCGCCCAAGGACTTCTCCAAGGCGGCGATGCGGCGGGAGACCGTCGAATGGGTGAGCCCGAGGTTATGTGCCGCCGTCGTGAACTTGGCGGTGCGGGAGACGGCCAGCAGCACGAGCAGATCGTTGGGAGTGGTGTCCATGTCAGCCATGGTGGCACACCTGCAACAAGCGCGGCCTCGTCAGCGCACGTGCTGCTGCGACGGCGAACGCGTCCAGCGCAGCAGCACGACGATGAGACAGATGAGGAACACGATCCCCGAGGCGACCAGTCCGGTGACGAGGATGCCGATATCGGCAGGCAGATCCACGTCTTCGGCCGGTTTGGTCGGTGCCTTCCCCTCCGGATCGATGAGGACGGAGATCGTGTCGCCTTCATCGAAGTCGTCGTATCCGTCCTTGCCGCGGTAGATCAGCGGTTCGGCGACGGGGGCGCCGTCGGTGCGTTCAAGTCTGTAGGTATGAACATAGACCTGCCGCGACCTGGGCGGATTGGAACTGTGCACGGTCTTCTGCTCGACTTGATGATCGGCGACGACCACCTCGGTGAGTTCGCCGGCTTGCGACAAAGCGAGATCCTCGCCGAGCATCACAGTGCCGATGAGCGCAATGGCCACGAATGGTCCGGTGTACCAATACGCCGGCGTGTGTCCCATGAACCTGCGCATCGCCAGAGTGACGCCGAGGAACACGAAGCATCCGAGGATGATCGTGAACAGCAGTTGGTCCGGATACAGGTATCCGATCGTGAAGACCGCACCCGTGCCGACGAAGAATACAGCACCGGTGATGATAATGGTCAGCGGATTCCGGCTGCCCTGGTTCCAGCGGCGCTCACTCTTCCCGCCGTCACCCCACTTGCCGCGCATCCAGTAGGCGTCCATTCAAGCCCCGCTCGTCACTGCGGCATGTTGACGAAGCGGGACTTCGCGCCCTGGAACGCCACGGGGATGTCCATCGTCGGACCGGCACGGTGCTTGGCGACGATGATGTCGGCTTCACCGGCGCGTTCGTGTTCCTTGTCGTACATGTCCTCACGGTGGATGAGGAGGACCATATCCGCGTCCTGCTCGATCGAACCGGACTCACGCAGATCCGAGATCATCGGCCGCTTGTCCGTGCGCTGCTCGCTGCCGCGGTTGAGCTGAGACAGTGCGATGACCGGAACTTCGAGCTCCTTGGCCAACAGCTTGAGCGAACGGGAGAACTCCGAGACCTCCTGCTGACGAGACTCGACGCGCTTGCCCGAGGACATCAGCTGCAGGTAGTCGACGCAGACCATCTGCAGATTGTGCTGCTGCTTGAGCCGGCGGCACTTCGCGCGGATCTCGGTCAGCGCCATGTTCGGCGAATCGTCGACGAACAGCGGCGCATTGTTGATCCGGGCTTCGGTCGCGGCCAGCGTCGTCCAGTCGTGGGGGCTGAGTTCGCCGCGGCGCAGGTTCTGCAGCGGAATCTCGGACTCCGCCGAGAGCAGACGCATGACGAGTTCGTTCTTGCCCATCTCGAGCGAGAAGAACACAGCTGCCGCATCATTGTGAATTGCAGCCGACCGGATGATGTCGAGCGCCAGAGTCGACTTGCCGACACCAGGGCGCGCGGCGATGACGATCATCGTGCCCGGGTGCAGACCGTTGGTGAGGTTGTCGAACTCGGTGAATCCGGTGGGCACACCTGCGGTCTGCCCATCGGTGTTGCCGTTGCGTTCGATCTCCTGGGCCACCTCGCCGAGGATGTCGGAGAGGATGACATAATCCTCTGTCGTATGGCGTTCGGTGACCTTGTAGATCTCCGCCTGAGCGGAGTTCACGACGTCATCGGTATCGCCTTCGGCGTCGTAGCCCATCTGCACGATGCGGGTGCCGGCCTCGACGAGGCGGCGCAGCACGGCCTGTTCGCTGACGATCGCGGCATAGTAGCCGGCGTTGGCGGCGGTCGGGACCGACGAGATGAGGGTGTGCAGGTAGGCGGCACCGCCGACGCGGGCGAGGTCGCCGGTCTTCGTCAGGTAGTTGGCCACCGTCACCGAGTCCGCGGGCTCACCCCGGGAGTAGAGGTCGAGGACCGCCTCGTAGATGGTTTCGTGAGCGGGCTTGTAGAAGTCGTCGCCCTTCATCGTCTCGACGCAGTCGGCGATGGCGTCCTTCGACAGAAGCATCGCACCGAGCACGCTCTGCTCGGCTTCGACGTCCTGCGGAGGGGTCCTCAGACCGTCATAGCCCTGGTCGTTGCTCACTTCAGTTCCTCTTCCTACACAGCCGCGTCGACACGCACCCGCAGATGGTGCGCTCCAACTGTACCCGGAGACCCGCGGAGGGTCCCACCGGCCCGATCACTCCCGCCGAACCGGTGCCGACCATCCTAGGACGCGGCACTGACGCAGAAGCTTCAGTCCCGCGTCCTCCCGGCTGTGGCCGCGGAGTGCAGAATCGGCTTCGTCAGCTGCAGCCCGACGCGGATGATGCCGATGCCGACGACCACTGTGAGCAGGATCGTGAGGAAGGTGACCGGCTTGAACACGAGCGCCGCTCCGGCCAGGGGCAGGACGAGCAGCAGCCCGAGCCCTCCGGCCAGCAGGGACACCCAGATCGCTGGGGCCATGACGGCCCGCACCAGCGCTCGGTGCAGCAGCCGGGTATCGGCGCCCGCGGCATAGAGGTCGGAGAAGGTGTCGACTCGGTCGTAGATGTCGGCGACCTGGTTGATCACCGCGGACACGGCGATGAGCACGATCGCGATGCCCATGACGAGCAGCACCCCGGTGAACAGGTCGTGGAAGAGGTTGATATCGGAGGTGCCCATCGTTGCCGGGTCGTCCTCGGCGGCGTCGAGGCCGAGCTGCATCAGCGCCACCCCCGACCCGCAGACGGCCGCGGTGAACGAAGCCATCGCGAGTCCGGACACGCGTCGCCAGAACCGTTTGGGTTCGTCGGAGACCAGGCGGGCCGCGATGAGGCGCTCCGGGGTGGCGGCCCGCCGTCCGGACAGGTGGGCGAACCAGCGGACGAGGAGCCCGCCGAGGAGGTCGACGACGACCAGCCCGAGAGCGAAGAATCCGACCATCGCGCCGAGCACGATCCCCACGCCGAGGCCGCCGCTCTGGGTGAGCGCGAAGACGACCGGCAGCAGGCAGATCACGAGCACCGAGACGATGACCTTGACCACGGGGAACTTCCGCTCCAAGCTCTTCGTCCGCACCCCCAACGGAGAGACCGCGACCTTGCGCAGACCCAGCAGGGCCGAGCCCGCGCAGACCAGGGCCAGGAAGACGACCACGACGAGGATGAGCCAAGCGGGCATGAGCATGTTCGCGTACCCGATGGGTTCGCCCATGAAATGGATGAAGCTGACCGGCAGCGCCAATCCGAGATACCCGAACACCCCGAGGACGATGCCGGCCAGGGCCGGGATCAGCGGTTCGGCCACGGCGAGCGCAGTGATCTGGGAGCGTCGGGCCCCGAGCAGCGACATCGTCGACAGCCGTTCGTCCTGGCGACGTGCCGACAGGGTCGCCGAGGCCGATGCCAGGGTGGAGGCGGGGATGATCAGCAGCGCCGTGGCCAGGGCCGCGAGGGTCTTGTACATGATGTCGAGCCCCTGGTCCGCGGGATCGGGGCTCGGTGGGATCTGGAAGAACATCCAGGTCCCGCCCGCCACGGTGAGGAACAGCGTGGCACACGCGAAGAACGCGGCGGCCACGAGCACGGAGCTCGCCGAGGTCAGCGATCTCCGTCCGAGGACGAGGGGAACTGCTGCGAAGGACGTGGACATCGGGTCTCCTCTCAGGCCATGGTCGCCTCGGCGGTGGCCCGGTTCTCGGGTGCCGCCTCGGCGAGGGTGCGGTTGTGGGGATCGATCTCGGTGACCCGGCGGACGAGCGGCCGGGTGACCTGCAGCCCCAGCCACACCATCACAACCCCGGCCACGAGGACGGCGGCGACGGTTCCGATGGTGAACGGATCGCCGAGGTCACTCACCGAAGCCATGAGCCAGGCGAGGATTCCGCCGAGGAACAGGGAGACGACGGTGACCAGCAGGATCGGCGACATCACGGCGTTGACGGTCACCCGGTGCATCATCTGCTGGGTCATTCCGGCGGCGTGGAGCTCGCGGTAGGTCGTCGCCCGGTCGAGGATGTCGGCGGCCTGGTTGATCGTGGCCGAGACGATGACGAGGACGAAGGCGATGACCAGGGTGAGGATGAGTCCGGTGAAGATATCGTCGCCGAGGTGGACGTACGGACCCATGACCGCGCGGTCCTCGGCGGAGAAGTCCTCCTGACCGCTGCGCATCATCGCCGTTCCCGCCCCGCCGACGACGGCGATGAAGGTGATCATCGCCAGCCCGGCGACCCGGCGCCAGTACTGTCCGGGAGCATCGGCGATCATTCCCGCCGCCATAACCGAGGCGGGACCGCGGGCCATTCTGCCGGCGATGCCGGCGTGGATGCGGATGCACAGGACGCCGAGGACGCTGATGAGCAGGAGTGTGATGCCGATCGTGGCGATGCTGTACATGATCGTCACCGCCATCGGCAGCTCCATCTGGGTGGAGATATAGGTCGCGATGGCCACGATGAGGATGAGCACGATGGCCGTGATGATGCGGGCCAGGGGGAATCTCCGGGGCAGCGACCGGGTGCGCACCCCCAGCGGGGAGACCTGGATCTTGCGCAGGCCGATGAGCGAGGCGATCAGACAGACGGCAAGGAGGCCGGCGACGACCGCGGCGAGCAGCCAGACCGGCATGAGCAGTGCCTGGTAGCCCAAGGGTTCGCCGACGAAGGTGATGAAGCTGAGCGGCCAGGCGACCAGCAGGTAGCCGCCGATTCCGGCGAGGATGCCCAGCGAGGCGGGGATGAAGGGTTCGGCGACGGCGATGAGGCGGATCGTGCCGCGTTGCGCCCCGAGCAGGGACAGGGTCGAGAGTCGTTCGTCCTGACGGCGGGCGCTCAATTTCGCCGAGGCGACCCCGAGGCTGGTCGCGGGCACGATGAGGAAGACCGTGGCGAGGACGGCGAGGAGCTGGTACAGCTCGGCCACCTCGGCGTATCCGGAGACGTCGGGGCGGTCGATGAATGCCCAGGCGCCGGCGGCCACGGTGAGGAAGATCGTCGAGCAGGAGAAGAAGGCGATCCCGACGAGCCGCGCCGTCGTCGAGGTCAGGGACTGTTTGGACAGGAGGATGGGAAGGATCTTCATCACTGTGCGGCTTCCTGCATTGCCGAGTCGGCGACGATGCGACCGTCGGCGAGTCTGACGACACGGGAGCAGCGGGCGGCGACGTTCTCATCGTGGGTGACGACGACGAGAGTGGAGCCGCGGCCGACAGTGGAGCCCAGCAGCTCGGTGAGGACCTCATTCGAGGTGCGCGAGTCGAGGGCGCCGGTCGGTTCGTCGGCGAAGGTGACGACAGGCTGGGTGACCTGGGCGCGGGCGATGGCCACGCGCTGAGCCTGGCCGCCGGAGAGCTGTCCGATCCGCTTGTGTCCGTGCTCGCTCAGGCCGAGACGGTCGAGCCAGGCCCTGGCGTGCTGGGTGGCGTCCGAGCGGTTCATGCCTGCGAGCATGGCGGCGAGCGCGACATTGTCGATGGCGGTGAGTTCGGGCAGGAGCAGTCCCTGTTGGAAGACGAAGCCGAAGACCTCGCGGCGCAGAGCGGTGCGGCCGGATTCCTTGAGGGAGGTGATCTCGGCGGCGGCGCTGCGGTCGGTCGGCGAGAGTCGGATGCGGCCGCTGTCGGGACTGATGATGCCGGCCAGGCAGTGCAGAAGAGTCGTCTTGCCGGAACCGGAGGGTCCCATGATCGCCAGGGATTCGCCGAGGCCGATCGTGAGGTCGACTCCGGCGAGAGCATACGTCTGGTTGAAGTGCTTCGTGACGTTGCCGGCGGTGATGATGGCGGGGTGCTGGTGGGCGGGCTGCTGCGCTGCGGCAGGATGCTGTGAAGAAGTCATGTCTCCATGTTTTCGCCCAACGGACCTTGGCACTATGCGGTCAGCCCGTCAGCCGGTGCGGGATTTCCCAACCTCCGTTGACGGAAAACCGAGTTCGGGCACCGGGCTCGATGGTCTTCTGACACCACCTCATCGACACTGTGGTCTCCCCGGAAGATCCCGATGGCCTAGGGATCGTCCCCGAACGCAATTCGCGTCCTGCGGTGGTTCCCTTCACCGAGGCGCTCGTGGCCGTTGGGATCCCGATGAATCAGTTCACCGTCGATGACGTCCAAGCCGAGTATGAGCGGCTGAGCCCGCCTCGGCGTCACCTCCACTCAGGTACCCACGACGATGGGACCGATCACCACGGCGGTGCTCGACGACACCGTCGGCACCCTCATTCAGCTCGTCCACCAGGACGGGTGACCGGCTGACCCTCCTGAAGCAGCTCGTCGCGGATATCGACCTTGAGTACCTTCCCTACCTTGGACCTCGGCAGATCCGACCAGGCCTCGATGTGCTTCGGGGTCTTCACACTGCCGATCCGGGCTTTGACGTGGGCACGCAGCTCCTCCATCGTCACCTCACCGCCTCGGCGCAACTGGACGACGGCGGCGACCTTCTCACCCCAGTGGTCATCGGGAAGACCAATGACGGCACAGTCCTGCACCTCCGAGTGCGAGAGCAGTGCCTGCTCCACTTCGGTGGAGTAGACGTTGAACCCGCCGGTGATGATCATGTCCTTGGCCCGGTCCACGACGTAGAGGAAGTCATCGTCATCGAGGTAGCCGATGTCACCGGTGTGGTGCCATCCGAAGCGAGAGGCCTCCTTGGTGGCTGCGGGATTCTTATAGTAGCCGTCCATGACGAGTGAGCCGCGGACGACGATCTCGCCGCGCTCACCGCGGGGCAGGAGTGCGCCGTCGACATCCATGATCGCCACCGTGCACAGCGGCGTGGGCCTGCCCGCAGAACGCAGACGGCCCGTGGCCACCGACCCATCAGGGAGGAAGTGGTCCTGTGGCGCCAGGGTGGAGACCATCATCGGAGCCTCCGTCTGCCCGAACAGCTGCGCCATGACGGGGCCTATTCGCTCGAGTGCTTCCTCCAGCCGCACGTGAGACATCGGAGCGGCTCCGTACCACAGGCATTCCAGCGAACTGAGGTCCGTGGAATCGAGTCCTTCCTCGGCAAGGATCATGTACACGATCGTCGGCGGCAGGAACGAATGAGTCACCCGGTGCGACACGACGTTCGCGAGGAACTGCCCGACGTCGGCAGTACGCATGATGACGATCTCCCCACCAAGCGCCAGAATCGGGAAGCACAGCACTCCCGCGGCGTGGGTGAGCGGAGCCATCGCCAGATACACCGGTCGCGCGGTAAACGGATAGGACATCAGGGTCAGTGCCGTCATCGTCTCAAGACTGCGATTGGACAGCATGACGCCCTTCGGCCGCCCCGTCGTGCCTCCGGTGCCGACGACCATCGCGAGATCGTCGACAGGCTCTGCCTCGGCCGCAGTGTCTCCACCACTGCCGAGGAAGGCTTCCCATGTCAGCGCCCCGTCCGCTGCCCCATCGAGGCACACCCAGGTGTGGACGAGTGGCAGGTCGGCTCTGATCTTCTCGACGAGCTGCGCATACGCACCGGCGAAGATGACGACCCGACAGTCAGAAAGCTCCAACAGCTCGCGATTCTCTGCAGCTTCGTTGCGCGGGTTGATCGGACACCACACCGCGCCGAGGCGGCTGATGCCGAATACGCAGGTGAAGGCCGTGGGATCGTTACTCGAGATGATGGCCACCTTGTCACCGGGCGCCACGTGTCTCGCAGCGAGCCCGGCGGCGATCTCGAACGACAGCTCCTGTACCTGCGCATAGCTGCGAGTCTGACCGTCCGTGGTCAGACACGGAGCGTCGGGGTCGATGGTCGCTCCCTTGTCGAGGAAGTCCGCGAGTCTCATGATTCTCGATCCCCTGACTCAGTTCTGCACCGTGAGCACCGGTTCGGCGACGAGGCCGAACTCCCTCAGCACTCCGAGGAGCTCCTTGTGCCCGAATGCCTGGCATCCCGAGGCGAAGCCCACTCGCCGAGGTGGCTGCTGAAGCAGGTGATACGCGAAATAGGCCTGGAGCAGCCCGGTCTGCTGATAGTTGCTGTTGCCATGGATGACGCAGTGCGCTCTGCCGAGCGGTCCGCTCGCGTGGACCGAGTCGAGTGACTTGTTCACCAGTGGATTCTCCCGCGGCGGCATCTCGCTCATCACCTGCGCAGCCATCTCGGTGAGGACCGCGTCACGTTCGTCATCGGACATGTCCTTCGTCTGCTCGAGGGCATTGGCCACGATGACCGGGACACCCCGCATGAGCGGCGTGTTGAAGACCCCGCCCTGTGCCTTGACATTGGCAACCCGCGGATCGTTCTTGAACCACACTGGGTGGCTCGTGCCGCCCCAGGGAAGCGACTGCGCGAGTTCGTGCTGGCCGGGAACGACGAGCGGGACGAGCCCTTCATTCGGGTCGAATTCGGTATAGGCATTGCGCTCGAGGTAGTACGCCTTCGAGGTCGCTGCGTTGACGAGGATCGTCTGCGTCGATGCAATCGTCGGACTGCCGCCCCAGAACACCGCGATATCCAAGGTATCGAGGCCGGGCTTGTCGAGGCAGAGGTTCGCCGCGATCTCGCCGATCGTGTACATCTGGGCCAGACCGGGCGAGAGCAGCCTGTCCTTTGCGGCGAACTGCTCACCGAACTGCTCTTGGCAGGTGATCAGCCAGTCCTGCTCACCCGAGGTATCGGAGTAGTGGACTTTGGCGTCGAGAGCCGCCTGGACGACTGTGGGCCCGTACTTGCTGAAGGGGCCGACGGTGTTGATGACGACCTCGGCTCCGGAGAAGAGCTCGGTGAGCGCTGCCACTTCGTTCTCAACGGCCCTGACCTCGAAGTCGGCGGTCTCGATTCCGGGGACGTTGGTGGCCATCGAGTCCTTCAGCCGCTGCTCATTGCGTCCGGCGGCAATGAATGGAACACCATATTGTCGGAGGTATTCGCAGACGATCCGGCCCGTGAAGCCGCTGGCGCCGTAGACGATGACGGGTTTGTTCGATGCTGACATCTCTGTCTCCTTCTTCGCAGTTCTTCGTTGTTTCGAGTGTTCGGGTATTTGGGGTGGCGGGACGGTCACCGGGTCTCACCTCGGCAGACTTCACATGCCCATGCCGCCGTCGACCTGGAGTGCGGCGCCGTTGACGAATCGAGACTGGTCCGAGGCGAGGAAGAGCAGGGCATCGGTGATGTCTTTCTCCTCGGCGAGGCGCCCCGACGGGGTGAGGTCGATGACTGCCGCGACGGCCGCCTCGGGGCTCTCGAAAAGACCGAGTTCGGAGACATCGTTGGCCAGCCCCGCACCCATCTGGTTGGGAACAAGACCGGGGAAGATGCAGTTCACCCGAACCCCGTAGCCGAGCTTTCCGCTCTCCATCGCTGCGACCCGCGTGAGCCGGTCGATCGCCGACTTCGTTGCCGAGTACACAGAGATGCCAGGAAAAGCGATCGTGGCGGCCACCGAAGCGACGTTGATGATCGTTCCACCGCCTTCGGCGGGGCCTCCAGGGCGCATCGCACGCAATCCGTGCTTGAGACCGAGCACCGTACCGAGAACATTGACATCGAGCATCGTCCTCGCATCGGTCGGGTCGATATCGGTGATCAGACTGGTGATCTCGACTCCGGCGTTGTTGACGATGATGTCCAGACCGCCCAGTGCGCCGACGGTCGATTCGATCGCCGTCTGCCAGGATGCGTCGTCGGTGACGTCGAGCTTGGCGAAATGATGACCGGCACCGAGCTCGGCAGCCACCTCTGCGCCGCGTTCCTGCAGGTCAGCAATCGCGACCTTAGCCCCCGAGGCGGACAGTGCACGGGCGTAGGACTCTCCGAGTCCCTGCGCCCCACCTGTCACCAATGCTCGACGTCCGGTCAGATCATAGATAGACATTGCGGCTCCTTTGCCGTCGTTTCCATGCTGGGTGTTCAGCGTCACATTCATTCTTGACACCTGTCAAGACCAATTGTCCAGACCGATTGCCCAGATCAGACGGAGAAGCTAGCATCGAAATGTGGCCAGTACCGAGTCTCAGCAGAAGCCCGCCCGCAGCAGACGGGGCACGGGCAGCTACGACGAGCGTCGGATCAAGCTCGCGGAATCCGCGTTGCAGACGCTCGGCGAGCTCGGCTATGCCCGAACGAGCCTGCGTGAGATCGCGGCCAATTCGGAGTTCAGTCACGGGGTCGTCCACTACTACTTCCGTGACAAGACAGAACTCATCGTCTTCTGCGTCAAGCACTACAAGACCCAGTGCATGCACCGCTACGACTCGGTCGTCGAGGAGTCGACTACCGCCGAGAATCTGCTCACCGGCTTCGCGGACAAGCTCGTGCAGACGCTGACGGAGGAGTCGTCGATGCATCGCCTGTGGTACGACCTGCGCTCTCAGAGCATGTTCCAGGAAGTGCTTCGCGAGGACGTCTACGACATCGACCGTGGACTCGAGGATATGATCTGGCGCGTGGTCAGCCAGTATGCCGACCTTGCTGGGAATCGACCGCTGGTCGAGTCGCGTGCGGCCTACACGATGTTCGACGGCATCTTCGAAAGTGCGCTCCGCGACCACATCGCCGGTCGTGCGGGAGCGGTCGAATGGATCAGGAAGCAGATCGCCACACTGATCCCGGCACTGTGTTCACAACCCGTGGAGACTGAGTCCGCCTGATCTCGCAGTCTCGACTCTCACTCGGCGGGAACGAAAACCGGCCGACCTCATCGGCTCAGTGTGAGGCTCATCCCGGCAGGAGCACGATGACGGTGTGGATCACGAGACCGACCAGCGCGCCGATGACAGTGCCGTTGATGCGGATGTACTGGAGGTCGCGGCCGACGTAGAGCTCGATGCGTTCGGCAGCTTCCTTCGCGTCCCAGCGCTCGATGGTGTCGGAGATGACGCTGGCGATCTCGGGGCCGAAGCTCTCGGCCAGATCGCCGGCGGTGGTGGCGATCCGGTCATCGATGCGGCGGGAGAAGTCCGAGTCCGCCTGCAGCCGTTCGGCGAATTCGCCGATGAGCTGCCAGATGCGGGCGCGGACTTCGCCGCCTTCGTCGATGATGGCCTCGCGCAGCAGCTGTTTGAGCGAACCCCAGATCTCGAGGACGGAGTCGACGACTCCCTCCTGGCTGAGCAGGTCGTTGAAGATCTCTTCGGCCCGCTGGGACAGGGACGAGTCCGATTCGAGGTCGTCGGAGAGGTCGACGAGCCACGCATCCAGCGCCTGTCGGGCCTTGTGGTATTCATTGTCGCGGACATCGGCGACCCAGCCGAGCACTTCGCGCTGCAGTCGGTTGGCCAGCTGTTCGTTGACGAAATCGGGGACCCAGGACGGTGCCCGGTTGTGGACGATCTCATCGATGACCTGCGGATTGTCACCCAGCCAGCTGTAGGCCTCCGCGACGATGAGGTCGACGAGTCTGTGGTGAGCACCGTCGAGGACGATCTGACGCAGCAGCTGCGCAAGCACCGGTGTCTTCCGGGTGGCCACGAGCCGAGGAATGATGACGTTCCTGGTCAGCGCCTTGATCGAGTCGTCATCGATACGGGCGAGCACATATTCGAGG
Source organism: Brevibacterium sp. MGP-B1 (assembly GCF_057766545.1). Lineage (NCBI taxonomy): Bacteria > Bacillati > Actinomycetota > Actinomycetes > Micrococcales > Brevibacteriaceae > Brevibacterium > Brevibacterium sp. MGP-B1. The sequence continues at coordinate 3,425,505 of NZ_CM173407.1, forward strand.
CCTCCTGCAGCACGGTCGACGACGATATCTCGGTTAGCGGGCTTGGCCAGCCATTTCCCGGCACGATGCGAGATCTCGGCGGATCGGATCTTCGTCGACACTGCCTCGGCGTGGAGGAAATTCGCGGCGACGAAGGCCGACAGACTCGCACCGAGGGTGTCCTTCTTGCGCGGGATGATCGCGGTGTGCGGAATCGGCAGCCCGAGAGGGTGGCGGAACAGCGCGGTGACGGCGAACCAGTCGGCGATCGCGCCGATCATCGCGGCCTCCGAGGCGCGGGAGACGAACCCCCAGACGCCGGTGTTGTCGGTGAAGAGATGGGTGGAGAGGAAGATGAGTGTGGCGAGGATGAGCAGCGAGAGCGCGAGCGTACGCATCTTCTTCAGACCGCGAGCGCGCTCTTGATCCTCCGGCGTGAGCTCGGCCGGCCCGCCGTTTCCGCTGCCGGCGCCGAAGCGCGGTACGGATGGTGTCTTCTCGATCGACATCGTTACCCCCTGCTCCACGACTTTAGCGAAACCCGGCCCCTCCACACGCATCCGCAGGCGGGTTCGCACCTGGGAATTCCGCGGAGAGCCCCACCGCTCGGGCCGCCCCATCGCTCACGAGCATCCCTCACCGTTACTCTTACTTCGCCGCGTTGCTCGCTATCCACCCCTTCCCTCTCATAACTCCCCGGTGCACCGGGTCGAGATGCCACGACTCATGAGGGATGAGCCTTTCGACCAGGTACTCGAGCTAGAATTCGACCATGGTCCGCCCGCTGAACGCCCGGGAACACAGCGTCGCACTGCGCATGATCCGCTCGGCTACGACGTCTCCCGACGAAGCAGACTATGCCGACTTCACTCCTGAGCAGCGGCAGGGTTGGGATCCACCCGAGCCCATTTCGAACGAACAGCGTCAGATCTGGGAGGGCCGCCTCGGCGAGGTGATGGTCACCAGCCATTGCGACTGTGGAACCTGTCCAAGCGTGGGAATGCGTCCGCAGGATCGCCTCGACGATGAGCATCGCGATGATCAGGGCGGAGACGGGGACTGGTCGGAGCGCGTCGTCCTCACAGCCGGTTCACCAGGCGCGATGCTGCTGCTCTTCATTGACGACGACTATCCCAGCTATCTCGAGCTGGCGCCGATCGACGAGGATCAGAGTTTCACCGATTTCCCCGAACCGGAGACGATCTCCATCTGATCCGGTACGGATGGATTTCCATCCCCTCGCCGAGGCGGCCCTGCCCGACCGCGAAACGTTAGGCTTCGTAGATGGAATACTTCGAGAATCGTGAACGTGCTGAATCCTTCGGCGAGGTCGCCCAGGAGTACGACGCCTTCCGACCGAAGTACCCGTCCGCCCTCGTCGCAGCGATCATGGAAGCGGCCGCAGTTGGCACCGACTCCCGAACGCATGCCTCACTGCCGCCCACCAGCGGTCGAACCTCGGGTGCCCCGCACATCCTCGATGTCGGTTCCGGTACCGGCATTCTCGCGTCCCAGCTCCGGTCAGCAGGCGCTGAGATCCTCGCCGTCGAACCGGATGACGAGATGGCTGCGGTTGCTCGGTCCAAAGGACTCGATGTGGACGTTTCGACGTTCGAGGACTGGGATGCACAAGGGCGAGACTTCGATCTCGTCAGCTTCGGTCAGTCCTTCCACTGGGTCGACCCGGCGGTGGCGCTCCCGACGATTCGCACGGTGCTCCGCCCCGGTGGAATTCTGGCTCTGGCCTGGAACGATATCGAACCCATCGGTGAGCTGAAGACCCGGCTCAATGCGGTCATCGCTCGCTTTCATTCCGACGGCAGGACCGCGAGTCTCGGTTCGAGAGCGAGCTGGGGCACCGAAGCGAGCCAACAGGCGAGGGCGGGCAGCGGTACGACTGAACCCGCACTGACGGTCGAACCCGTCGAACATCCGGCGCTCACGCAACTGCGGGATGCCGGTTTCACCCCGAATGAGACCACTTTCGTCGAGGACCTTCACTATTCGAAGCACGATTGGCTGTCGATGGTCTTCACCTACTCGGCTCAGCTGACGATGGATCCAGTGAAGAGAGCGGTCATGCGCGAAGAGATGTCCGCCGAAATCCCCGACGACGGGCTCGATGCGCGGAACGAGGCCCTTCTCGTCCTCGCTGGGGCCTGAATATGGGACACTCATGGTTGAAAAGCTGCGCTCAATGCTGAGCAGTTCCCACCCACTGGGCCGGTCCCACACGGCATGAGTCCGACCCGTAGAGTGAAGGCGTATGGTCACCGCTGTCCTGCACGGGGACCACGTCCGCGCTGGGACCGCCACTCCGCGGAGACGTCCGACGTCCCCGCTGGGACCACCGCGGCCCTCCCGCAGACGCAGCGATCTGACCGAAACGAGACCACCCGCATCCGAGAGTCAGGAGCAGTCGTGTCAGCGACACCCGCCGAGGCCACCATCACCGAGATCACGAATCTCATCACCTTCGACACGACGAGCCGGGACACGAACCTCCCGCTCATCGACCACGTCGAGGCCCGCCTCCATGCCGCCGGCATCGAATCACGCCGGATCCCGAACCCGGAGGGCACGAAGGCGAACCTGCTCGCAACCATTCCTGCAGCCGACGGCACGACCACCGGAGGCATCGTCCTGTCCGGACACACCGACGTCGTCCCCGTCGACGGCCAGGACTGGTCCTCCGACCCGTTCACCCCCGAGATCCGCGACGGAAAGTTCTATGCCCGCGGCAGCGCCGACATGAAGTCCTTCATCGGCGTCATCCTCTCCCGCCTCGAAGCGCTCAAGTCCGCGAAACTCAGCGAACCCATCCATCTCGCCTTCTCCTATGACGAAGAGATCGGCTGCGTGGGCGCCATCTCCCTCGTCGAGGCCATCACCGAGGAGGGCCTGGCGCCCCGCGGCTGCATCGTCGGCGAACCCTCGAGCATGCGCGCCATCCGCGGCCACAAGTCGATGAACGTCTTCCGCGTCGACTTCCATGGCGTCGCCGCCCACTCCTCGCTCACCCCCGACGGCGTCAATGCCATCGCCTATGCCTCCGAATTCGTCGCCTTCGTCCACGCCGTCGCAGCCGAATTCCGCACCGAGGGACCCTTCGACGAGGCCTATGTCGTGCCCTTCACCTCGGTCACGGCGAACACGTTCACCGGCGGCATCGCCGTGAACACCATCCCCGCCGAGGCGACCGTCCAGTTCGAGTTCCGATCGCTCGGTTCCGTGGACCGCGAGGCGCTCATCGAACGCTTCCGCGCCGAGGCGCAGCGTCTCGGTCGAGCGATGGCCGCCGAGAACGAGACCGCCGGAGTCGATTTCACGATCGAAGCCGAAGCTCCCGGCTGCGAGACCCCGGCCGACGCGGACATCGTCTCGCTCACCGCGAACTGGGGCGCAATCGCCACCGATGACAAAGTCACCTACGGCACCGAGGCGGGACTGTTCTCCGAAGCAGGCATCCCGACCGTCGTCTGCGGTCCCGGAGACATCGCCCAGGCTCACGCTCCCGACGAGTTCATCGAACTCGAACAGATCGCCGCCTGCGAATCGTTCATCGACGCCCTCATCTCCGGCCTCTCCGAGAGCTGAGGAGGCGGATTCAGGGGTCGTACACTGCAGATAGGATCACAGACCCAGACAGGGAGGCAGCATGGCAACTGAATACTCGGTCGGTGACCGCGTGGGCTGGAACTCCGAGGCCGGCCAAGTTTCCGGTCGTATCACGAAGATCCACACTGCCGACTTCGACTACAAGGGACACCGTCGCCGCGCCTCGGCAGAGGACCCGCAATACGAGATCAAGAGCGACAAGACCGACCACATCGCCGCCCACAAAGGCAGCGCTCTGCATCTCATCGACGACGAATGACGGGACGGGCTACCGCGAAATCCCGGGCCGCGTCTGTCGGCTCTGCCGACGCCGGTCTGCCGCGTCTGCTGACAGTCGGGCATTCGAATCGTGAACTGAACGAGTTCATCGAACTGCTCATGGATACCGGCACCGAGGCGGTCGTCGACGTCCGGAAACTGCCCGGTTCGACGAAGAACCCCTGGTTCAACGCCGACACCCTTGAGAGCGACCTCGCCGAAGCAGGGATCGAATTGCGGCGCCTCGAAGGGCTGACCGGTCGCCGACCGGTCAGCCGGACGGTGCCCTTCGACGTCAACGCATGGTGGCAGAACCGCAGCTTCCACAACTATGCCGACCACTGCCTCTCAGAGGCATTCCGCATCGACCTCGAAACTCTCATCGGCTGGAGTACGGAGGCACGCTGCGCGATCATGTGCTCGGAGGCCGTGTGGTGGCGGTGTCACCGGAGGATCATCGCCGATCAGCTGCTCGCCCGGGATCTCCCCGTCACGCACATCCTCGGTGAAGGTCACATCGATCCGGCGAAGCTGAGCGAGGGCGCCCAGGTCGACGGCGACGGCATGCTCACCTACCCCAGCGACAACTGACCCTGCTTTCCTGCGATTTCATCGCTTCTCATCGTCAGAGAATGCCCGAAAGCGGATGTACACTGAATCAGCCGACCTTAGGTTAGGCTAAATTCGTTCATCCCCTTTCGAGACGGCCCGAACACCCGCCTCGACGAACTGACGAGAGTGAGTCAGATGTTCGTCGCGAACCTCCTCATCGCCTTGCGCGAAGGTCTCGAGGCCACCTTGGTCATCGGCATCCTCGTGGGCTACCTGGTCAAAACCGATCGCCGAGACGTCCTGCCCAAACTCTGGCTCGGTGTCGGACTCGCCGCACTCATCCCCTTCGGCATCGGCGCCCTGCTGACTTGGGGACCGAAGACCCTGACTTACCAGGCGCAGGAGATCATCGGCGGCGTACTCTCCATCATCACCGTGGCCCTGGTGACCGGCATGATCTTCTGGATGGGCAAGCACGCCCGCGCACTCAAAGGTGAGCTCGAATCGTCGATGGCCGCCTCGTTGGACAAGCGCTCCTCCGGCTGGGGTCTCGTCTGGCTCGCCGTGCTCGCTGTCGGCCGTGAAGGCGCCGAATCCGCGCTGTTCATCTGGGCCACGGTCCGCTCTTCGGTGGAGAACAACGTCATCGCCACCACCGCCGGCGTCGTCACCGGTCTGCTGCTCTCACTCGTCCTCGGCTGGCTCATCTACCGCGGTTCGCGCAAGATCAATATGAAGCTCTTCTTCTCCGTCACCGGCTACTTCCTCATCCTCGTCGCCGCCGGAATCTTCGCGTACGGCATCAGCGATCTGCAGGAGGCCGGAGTCCTGCCCGGCATCATGAACCATGCGTGGAACTTCAGCCATCTGCTGCCCGAACCGACGTCGCCGATCTACTGGCTCTACGTCGTCGGCCAAGCGATCTTCCAGGTCAACGTCCAACCCACGGTGCTCCAGACCATCGGCTGGATCGTCTATATCTTCCCCGTGGCGATCATCTTCTACCGCCAGGTCCGCGGGAAGAGGCCCGGCAAGAAGGGCGGGACGACCCCCACCCCGACGGAAGGGAACACCCTCGCCGAGGCGGCCCCCGCCTCGGCGACGGTTGAGCCGAGATCATCGGCGACCACGCCCCATCCCTGATCTGCCGCACCGCCCCTGGTGCGGCCCGGCCGCACCAAAGCACCATCCTGATTCACCAATCTCATCTGCGAGGACATCCATGAAACGCCATTCCGCTCTCATCGCCCTGCCCACGGTCACTCTGCTCGCTCTGTCGCTGGCAGCCTGCACCGACAATCCGCAGAACAAGAAGGACGATGCCGCTGCCTCCGGCGACACCGTCACGGTGACGATTACCGATGACACCTGCGATGTCAGCCCCGCCACTCTGCCTTCGGGCAAGGTGAGCTTCTCCGTAACGAACAACGGCACGAAGCCGAACGAGTTCGAGATCCTCGCCGAGAACAAACTCCAGATCGAGTCCGAGAAGGAGAACATCGGCCCGGGCACGACGACTACGGTGACCACAGCACTCGAAGAAGGCACGTACTACACGGCATGCAAGCCGAATATGGTCGGCGATTTCGTGGGACTGGCGAAATTCGCCGTGACGAAGGGCGAAGAAGTCTCCGTCGACAGCGATACCCAAGCCGCCGAGGACAAGGCGATCACGAACTACACCGGCTACGTCAAGGATCAGGTCGGTCAGCTCGTCGATGCGACGAAGGACTTCACCGATGCTTACACCTCGGGTGATACCGAGAAGGCGAAGGCCCTCTATCCGTTGGCGCGTCAGCACTACGAACGCATCGAACCGACCGCCGAGTCCTTCGGCATCAAAGAGGCCGGAGACCTCGACGGTGCGCTCGACGCCCGAGTCCAAGACCTCTCGGCCGATGCCGGGAAGAAGCCCAACGACCCAGAGGTGCTCGCCGACTGGACCGGGTGGCACCGGATCGAAGCCGATCTGTTCACGGACAAGTCCGAAGGCTATAAGTTCGAGTCCGAGGCTGAACGGAAGAAGGTCGCAGACAAACTCAACGAGGACACGAAGACCCTCTACGACCTCGTCTACGGCAAGGTCGACGGCGCCAGCGGCACGTTCGAACTCAAACTCTCCGATGTCGCCACGGGTGCATCCGCGCTGCTCGAAGAGGTCGCACTGTCGAAGATCGGCGGCGAAGAGGAGACCTTCTCGCACACCGACCTCTATGACTTCCACGCGAATGTCGAAGGCGCTGAGGTGGCCTACGGCAATGTCGAAAAGCTCGTCGAAGCCCAGGATCCCGAGCTCGCCAAGACGATCACAACGAACCTCGACGGTGTGAAGACAGTGCTCAAGAAGTACCAGACCGGCAAGGACGATGAGGGCAACATCCTCTACAAGGACTATTCGAAGGTCGCGGCAGTGCAGAAGGACGCCGGCGAAGCTCCGCAGGACACCGACTACACCAAAGCCCAGCAGGAACTCTCAGACGCAGTCAATGCCCTGAGCGAACCCCTGTCACAGGTCAGCGGCACGATCCTGCGCTGAAGTCTGTCGGAGTACGAGCATGAGCAATGACGATCCCATCGAGGCGGGTTCCATCGAAGGCAAGGTCCGCGGGATTCCGAGGCGTCGGCTGTTCGCCCTCGGTGGGGCCGCCGGGGCTCTCGGCATCGCTGGTGTCGGGGGCGGTGCGGCCGGCTATGCCGTGCGCGGGGCGCAGGAGAAGAAGCAGTCCGCCGTCCATCTCAGCTATCCCTTCCGGGCTGAGAAGCAGCAGGGCATCCTCACTCCCGCTCAGGACAATATGTACACGGTGGCCTTCGACGTCACGACCACGGGCCGTCAAGCGCTCATCAGCCTCCTCGAGGAATGGACGGTCGCGGCGGAACAGATGAGTGCCGGTGACCTGGTCGGTGGCGCTCCGGACGCGAACGCCGAGCTGCCGCCGAAGGATTCCGGTGAGGTGTGGGGCTATCCTGCCAGCGGGCTGACGATCACCTTCGGCTTCGGTGCCACCTTGTTCGTCGATGAGTCGGGCAAGGATCGTTTCGGCCTGAAGAGCAGAATGCCGCAGGTGCTCAAGGACGGTGTGCCGAAGTTCGCGAATGAAGCCATCCATGCCTCCGAGAGCAATGGGGATCTGCTCGTCCAGGCCTGCGCGAACGATCCGCAGGTCGCCGTCCATGCGATCCGCAACCTCACTCGCATCGCTTTCGGCACTGCGAAGCTCAAGTGGGGGCAGATCGGCTACGGCCGCACCTCGTCGACGTCGACAGAGCAGGAGACCCCACGCAACCTGTTCGGGTTCAAGGACGGGACGAACAACATCAAGAGCGAAGACGCCGACGGCGAACTCGACAAGCACCTGTGGGTGCAGTCCGGTGATGATCCGGCATCCGATGGCTGGCTGGCCGGTGGCACCTACTTCATGGCTCGCAAGATCCACATGTACTTGGAGATCTGGGACCGAGTGTCCTTGGCTGAACAGGAAGACATCATCGGCCGCGACAAACGCTATGGCGCCCCACAGTCCGTGGCAGAACCCACCGCCGATGAAGAGTTCACCCCCATCGACTTCTCCGCGAAGAACGCGGAGGGTGCAGCCGCGATCGATGCGCGGTCGCATATCGCCATCGTCGCTCCCGAGCACCACAAGGGGGCGAAGATGCTGCGCCGGGGGTACAACTTCACCGATGGCAATGATTCGCTCGGCCGCCTCGATGCGGGTCTGTTCTTCATCGCCTATGTGCGGGACCCGCGGACGAACTTCTATCCGATCCTCAAGACCATGGCGCAGAAGGACCTGCTCACCGAGTACCTGCAGCATCAGGCCTCGGCGCTGTTCGCCGTCCCGCCCGGAATCGGCACCGGCGACACGATGATCGGGCAGAAGCTCTTCACCTGACCCATCCCTTCCCATCGTCCCGCAACGTCCGCGCGGCATCACAGCATCCCACACCGCCAGCGACGTTGCGCACCGCAAGCGTCGTGTCCTCCATCTGCGACCCACGAGCATGCGTCACCGCAAGCGGCACAACCTACGACTGCAAATGCATCTGTCACCGGCAGCCGCACAACGCACAGGTGCAACGGGATGTTATGCAACTGTAGCGAGGTTCTAGGTGCGACACGTCGTTTTGCCGCGAACCCGGATGGATGCTCGACTGCCCTCCAGTGCAGACCGCAGCCCTCAACGTCGTCCGCAGCTCAGTGCCTACCGTGAGGCAGTGCCCACCGTGAGCAAGTATCAGCGCCGAGCCGCCGCCGGCCGCACCCTCACAGCTCGAACAGTCGAATCCCAACCCCACGGAAAACGCCGAGGCGGCACCTGAACTCAGGTGCCGCCTCGGCGGTGGTGTGGTGGGGCCGTTCAGACCCTCACCACGTTCGAATCATCCGGACTGGGACGCCCGGACAAGGCCTTGATCAGGCCTTGCCGATGACCTCGAACTTGATCTTCGCGGTGATCTCGTCGCCGACGCGCACAACAGCGTTGTAGCTGCCGGGGGTCTTGACGTGACCGGTCAGGGCGACCTGACGGCGATCGAACTCGCGTCCGGTCGCGGTCTGCAGGGCCTCGGCCACGAGGGCAGGGGTGACGGCGCCGAAGAGGCGACCGTTCTTGCCGGCCTTCATGTCGATGCGAGCCGTGGTCGACTCGAGTTCGCCCTTGACCTTGATGGCTTCGTCGTGATCGGCGATCTGCTTGGCCTGACGGGCCTTGCGCAGAGAGTCGATGTGCTTCTCAGCGCCGGCGGACCAGGCCGAAGCCCAGCCACGAGGCAGAAGCAGGTTGCGTGCGTATCCGGCACGAACCTCGACGACGTCGCCGGCGGCACCGAGGCCGTCGACTTCCTGGTTCAGAATCACTTTGCGGTTAGGCATTATTCTTTCCCTCCGATCAGCGAGCTGAGCTCGAGTAGGGCAGAAGTGCCATCTCGCGGGCGTTCTTGACGGCCTTTGCGATGACGCGCTGTTCCTGCACGGTCACACCGGTGACGCGACGTGCACGGATCTTGCCGCGGTCGGAAATGAACTTACGGAGCGTAGCGGTGTCCTTGTAGTGGATGTTCGCCGCTTCGCCCTTCTTGAGCGGATTAGCCTTCTTCTTGATAGGCTTCCGGATCTCTGGCTTTGCCATGAGTATCTCCTGTTAACGAATGTCTCGAAATGTCGTGAAGACGTGGATCAGAACGGGGGTTCATCGGCGCCGGGGTTGCCCCAGCCGCCGTTGCCGCTCTGCGGGTTCGATGATGCCCACGGGTCATTGGCGGGTGCGTTGTTGCCGCCCTGGCTGTAGCCCTGGCGCTGACCACCCTGCTGGCCGCCCTGCTGAGGATTGTTGCCCCAGCCGGAGGACTGCTGGTTGCCGAAGCCGCCCTGCTGGCCGCCTCCGCCCTGGTTGCCGCCACCGAAGTTGCCGCCTCCGCCACCGCCGAAGTTTCCTCCGCCGCTGGGGTTGTTCTTCGAGACCTGGGCGGTGGCGCGTCGCAGGCTGGGGCCGACTTCGTCGACGTCCAGCTCCATGACCGTGCGCTTCTCGCCTTCCTTGGTTTCGAAGGACCGGGACTTCAGTCGACCCTGAACGATGACCCGAGTACCGCGCTGCAGAGATTCGGCGACGTTCTCTCCCATTTCACGCCACACCGAGCAGCGGAGGAAGAGAGTCTCTCCGTCCTTGAACTCGTTGGCCTGACGGTCGAAGATACGCGGCGTCGAGGCCACGGTGAAGTTTGCGACTGCCGCACCGTTCGGTGTGAAGCGCAGTTCGGGATCGCTGGTGAGGTTCCCGACGACCGTGATGACTGTTTCGCCTGCCATTGAATCTCCTAGAAGCGAGGTAGCTTAGATGCCTTACTTGGCGTCCGGGCGGAGGATCTTCGTACGCAGAACGGACTCGTTGAGTCCGAGCTGACGATCGAGTTCCTTGGTCGTTGCAGGCTCGGCGTGGAAATCAACCACGACGTAGTAGCCTTCGGACTTCTTCTGGATCTCGTACGCGAAGCGACGACGTCCCCAGATATCCACGTTGGCGACGGTGCCGTTCTCAGCCGGGACAACCTTGATCAGGTTGTTCACGGTGTCAGCCAGCGTCCGCTCTTCGAGGTCGTTATCAAGAATGAGCATGAGCTCGTACTTACGCATATGTCACCCACCTCCTCTGGTCTTTGCGGCCATGGTCGGTCCATGGCAGGAGGGTATATGCACGCCCGCTCCCGGTGTCGTGATCGTCACGAAATGGGAACAGACCTCACTAGTCTAATCGACCGGTGCGCTGACTGTCATGTCCGGATTCGTGCTCTTCCTTACGTCCAGCAGCCCGATGTTCCAGCGCGTCGCCCGGACCGTCGATATCCTCTCGCCGAGGCGGCGCCGACGCAGCCATGCGACCGCGGATACCGCGCCGGTAGAGGTTCTCACCGGCCATGATCACGACGAGGACGAGAGCGAGCAGCCGCAGCAGGGTGAACAGGGCGACGAAGGTGGAGTCGAGTCCCTCATCGACTTCGAATCCGGACACATCACCGAGTTGGACGGCGACGGCGAAGACCGCCTCGGCGAGGGTCCAGACGATGAGCACCCACCAGCGGCGGATTGACAGGGCGATGAAGGGCAGCAGCCACAGGCTGTCCCAGGGCATGAGGCCCGGTGCGAGCAGCAGGCAGCCGCCGATGAGCAGGCATGCGGCTACGGCCGGATCGAGACCTGTGCGGCGGACCATGTAGAGAGAGACGGCGACGGCGAGGACCACTCCGGCGCTGACGATGGTCCACAGCGGTGCCCAGACGGAGACGTCGCCGAGTTCGGCCATGAGCAGGATCGAGGCGAACGAGCCGCCGTCGACGGCATCGGAGTACCAGTGGATGATCCGGTCGATCGCGCTGAGGTCGACGACGAGCAGCACCGCCGAGGTGACCGTGGCCGCGGCGAGCATCATCCGAGGATTGCGCGGCCCCAGTCCGCGAGCCGGGTTCGGTCCGGCCACGGTCAGGGCGAGGAGCACGAGGAGGGCGAGCGGGTTGATGAACGTCGCGATGCCCAGCAGCACTCCGGCCAACCACCCGCGCGGGCGCAGCGGTGGGGTTCCGAAGAAGATGACCATCGCCCACACCGCCAGTGCGAGGGCGATCGGGTCGAGAGTGGAGCCGAGGGTGAAGAGGATGAGCGGGGAGGCGAAGACCGCGACCAGCCACCCTCGGAAGCGGGCGAGGACGAGGAGTCCGGCGCCGAGTGCCGCAATGCCTGCCGTGTTGAGCAGGAGCACGACGACCATGAAGAGGGAGACGTCGTTGGTGAACAGCTGGAACAGGTCGACCAGGCGAGCTTCCAGCGGGACCAGGGCCGCCGCTCCGCCGTGTGCGCGCCCGAGCACGTCGGGGTTGGTGTCACCGAGAGAGGCCGTGGACAGCGGCCCTGCGCACATCCTCGCCGAGGCGGACGGCTGTTCGTATCCCGAGCTCAGGCACGGGCCCTGCAGAGCCAGAGCGAGGAAGGTGGTGACGCCGAGGACCGCAGCCAGCGCAGAGGCCTGCGCGCTGCGGAACCGGCGACCGGCGGCACCCAGGTGAATGCCGACCGGACCGCCGAGCAGAGGCTCGGCGATCCGGGTACTGGGCTTCGAGGGCATGACTCGAGGTTACCGGTCAGCCACCGTATTCACGGCCATGAGGCTCACCCACCTGGCTTAAAGCCATCGGTATCTCCCGCGAGGCCGCCAAGGCCTTCTTCGTCGCCGGAGCCGCCGCCGTTAGAACCATTGCCGGATCCATCACCGCCGTCGCCGGAGTCGCCCCCGCCGCCATTAGAACCATTCCCGGATCCATCACCGCCGTCGCCGGAGTCACTTCCGCCACCGTCATCAGATGAACCGTTCTTCGAATCCTTGCCGTCGGAGTCCTTCGAATCGTCCGATCCGTCCTTCGAGCCTTCTTCCTTGCCCTTCTCGTCGCCGTCAGAGTCCTTATTCTTGTCCTCGTCGTCCTTCGGAGTCTCGATCGGAGCCTTGGGCTCTTCTTCTTCGTCCCCGTCGCTGCCGTCGTTGCTGCCCGACGGTGCCTTGGGTTCGGGCTTCGGAGCCGGGGCCGGGTTGGAGTTCTTCGGCTTGGGCTTATCGGGAAGCTCGCCGCGGGCCGGGAACTGTTCGACCTTCTCACCCTGGAGAGCCTTCTGCATGTAGTCGGTCCACACCTGGACCGGGAACGATCCACCGGTGACCTCACCGCGCCCGCCGAAGGAGCCGATAGACACGGACTTTCCGTCGACCTCGCGATAGAGCACGACCGAGGTGGCGAGGTTCGGTGTGTAACCGGAGAACCATGCGGCCTTGTTCTCGTTCGTCGTACCGGTCTTGCCCGCGGCAGGACGACCGAGGTTCTGGGCGTAGCTGCCCGAACCACCCTGAACGACCTGGCTTAGGGCGTACGAGGTCTCGGCACCAACTGCCTTGTCGAAGACGCGCTTGCCCTTGGTTTCGGCCTTGTACACTTCCTCGTCCTCGGCACCCTTCGTGACCTTCTTGATCGAGTGGGTCTCGTGGTGGACGCCGTTTGCCGCAAAGGTCGCGTACGCCGAAGCCATATCGATGGGCTTGACGCTGGGCGTACCGAGCACATTGGAGGGGTTCGGGGTCAGCCCGATCGAGCAGCCGCCGGTATCGCCGGCTTTCATCTCCTTGTCGGTGCAGTTCTCACTCAGTCCCGCACGTTCGGCGACGTCGACGGTCTTGTCCGGCCCGACCTGCACATTGAGTGCCGCGTAGGCGGTGTTGATCGAGGACTGCGTCGCCTTGAGCAGGCTGACGGGCCCGTAACTCGAGCCGCCGAAGTTGTTGACCGTCCACGGCGTGCCGTCGTTGTTCAGCGTCGTCGGGCTGGCACCCGGATACGAGTCTGTCAGTCGAACGCCGTTCTCCAGACCCGCGACGAGAGCGAAGGGCTTGAATGTCGATCCGGCCTGCACATGACTCTGCGTCGAGGCGTTGAACGCCTGATCGAGGTAGTTCTTGCCGCCGTAGAAGGCTTCGATTCCGCCGTTGTCCGGGTCGATCGAGACGAGTCCGGCCTGCATTCCTTCGGGCTGGTCCTGCGGGAGCGTCTTGATGGCCTGCTCGGCCGCCTTCATCCGATCCTTGTCGAAGGTGGTGACGATGTTGTAGCCGCCGCGATCGAGCTGGGCTTCGTCGATATCGAGCTTCCGCAGCGCCTCGCGGCGGACGAAGTCCCACATGTAGCCCTTCTGGCCCGACAGTGAGGACTCCTTGTTCTGCTTCTTCACTTCGGGCATCTCGACCTTGGCGGCCTGCTCCTCGGTGATGAAGCCTTCGTCGACCATGTTCTTGACCACGTAGTCGAAGCGGTCCTGATAGGCCTCGGGATTGTCCGAAGGATCGGCGGCACCCGGGCGCTGGATCATCGCGGCCAGCAGAGCGGACTCGCTGACATTGAGTTCTGAGGCCGGTTTGTCGAAATAGTTCTGAGATGCCACTTCGATGCCGTAGGAACGACGACCGAGGTAGATGGTGTTGAGGTAGTTCGCGAGGATCTCGTCCTTCGACTGCTGCTGGTCGATCTTGAGCGAGATGAACATCTCCTTGACCTTGCGATCAAGTGAGTGCTCGTTCGTGAGGTAGAAGTTCTTCACGTACTGCTGAGTGATCGTCGAACCGCCACCCGCGTACTTATTGGTGGCCACGCCGACGACAGCGCGGGAGAGGCCTTTGATCGAGATGCCGCGGTTCTCGTAGAACGAGGTGTCCTCGGCGGCGATCGCTGCCTTCTGCATCGGCTCGGAGATCTCGTCGATCTCCACTGACTTGCGGTCCTCGACCTTGTACTGACCGATCGGCGTCTTGCCGTCGCTGTAGTAGATCGTCGAGGTCTGACCGGTGGCCTCGAGGTTCGGCTCGGGGATGTCCGTTGCGGCATAGCCGATGGCGAATGCCACGCACAGGGCGATGACGAGGCTGAGCCCGCCGACGACGAGTACGCGAATGCTCGGCAGGAAACGGGTCCATCCGCTCACACCCGCTCGCGGGTAGTTGAGCAGGTTCTTCGTATTCCTGCCGATGTTCTTGGCTGTGTGTTGTCCCTTAGCCACCCAAGGTCCTCCAGGTCAGTCAGCCTGCCGCAATGCGTGGCGACGAGGTCCGAAAAAGGTCAAAGACGCCAATCAGTCTCGCACGCATTCATTAGTAGAGGATGAAAAAGCGCTGAGCCTGACGCCCTGCAGACACGCCAGGTTACCGAACCGTTCTCTGAGTAAACCCGCATTCGGCATCTCACCAGGCATTTTAATTCACTGCGGAAGAATCAACCATCACTGGTGCGTGTTTGCTCACATTCAAGCGTGCGCTCACTTTTCGACCGGTGCCACCCTCGATCAAGTGGGAGCCCGCTTTTCGGCCCGAGTAACAGTCGAAAAGAGGGCTCCCGCTTGAACGAGCCTCTACGGCGCGGCTCAGCTCTTGAGGTCGAAGTCCGTATCGGCGTACTCGTTGCCCTCGACGACGGGTTCGCCGCTGAACGGATGCAGCTGGTCTTCGCGGGCGCGCAGCTCGACACGACGGATCTTTCCGGAGATCGTCTTCGGCAGTTCGGCGAACTCGAGTCGGCGGATGCGCTTGTACGGAGCCAGGTTCTCACGGCAGTAGGCGAGGATCGACCGCGCCGTCTCGGCATCGGCCTCGAATTTGCTCGACACGACGACATACGCCTTTGGCACCGCCAGTCGCACCGGATCCGGCGACGGCACGACGGCCGCCTCGGCGACGGCCTCGTGTTCGATGAGCACGCTTTCGAGCTCGAAGGGGGAGAGCCGGTAGTCGCTGGCCTTGAATACGTCATCGGCGCGACCGACGTAGGTGATGTAGCCGTCCTCATCCCGGGAGGCCACGTCACCGGTGTGGTAGACGCCGCCTTCGAAGGCCTCTGCGGTCTTCTCCTCGTTGCTCCAGTATCCGGTGGTCAGGCCGATGGGACGGGGATCGAGGCGCAGGCAGATCTCGCCCTCGTCGCCTTCCTCACCGGTCGCCGGGTCGATGAGCACGACATCGAATCCGGGCAGGGCCTTGCCCATCGAACCGTATTTGAGCTCCTGATCGGGCGAGTTGCCGATCTGCAGGGTCGACTCGGTCTGACCGAAGCCGTCGCGGATGAGCACACCCCATTCGCTGTGAACGCGGTCGATGATCTCGGGGTTGAGCGGTTCACCGGCACCGAGGGCCTTCGTCGGAGGATTCTTCAGGTGGCCCAGGTCGGCCTGGATGAGCATGCGCCACACCGTCGGCGGCGCGCAGAAGCTCGTCACTCCCACGCGGTCCATGGTCTCCATGAGGGCGTTGGCGTCGAAGCGTGAGTAGTTATAGAGGAAGACGCAGGCCTCGGCGATCCACGGGGTGAAGATGTTCGACCAAGCGTGCTTGGCCCAACCGGGCGATGCGACATTGAGGTGGACGTCGCCGGGTGTCAGTCCCATCCAGTACATCGTCGAGAGATGACCGACCGGGTAGGAGACATGAGTGTGGGCGACCATCTTGGCCTTCGAGGTGGTGCCCGAAGTGAAGTAGAGGAGCATCAGGTCGTCGGCGCGCGAGCTGCCCTGAGGCTCGAACTCGGTGCTCTCATCATCGGCATCGGAGTAGCTGTAGTCCTGCTGGCGGGTCGGCTCCCCGCCGACGACGATGCGGACGACTTCGACATCGACGTCATCGAACTTCGCGGCATCCTCGGCGCCGGCGACGACGAACTCGGCCTGACCGCGCTCGGCACGGTCGGTGAGGTCGATGGGGCCCAGCTGCGTGGTGGCCGGCATGAGCACGGCACCGAGCTTGATGCCGGCGAGCATCGTCTCCCACAGCTCGACCTGGTTGTTGAGCATGACCATGACATGGTCGCCGCGCTTGATCCCGGCACGGCGAAAGTGATTCGCCGCCTGGTTCGAGCGCGCGGACAGCTCCGCGAAGCTCCACTTGCCCTCACTTCCGTCTTGTTCGACGATCCACAGAGCCGGCTTGTCGTTGTTCTCGGCGATCTTGTCGAACCAGTCGAGTGCGAAGTTGAAGTGGGTGAGACGCGGCCATTCGAATTTGTCGCGCGCGGCCTCGTAATCGCTGCGGAGCTCAATCAGCTTGTCTCGGGCAGCGCGGAACTCCTCGGTCACTGTCATTGTGGTCTCCTCACCTTTCGCCACCGTCACATTATGTGACGTCACACACAAATCTAAACGATTACGAAGCTTTCAGCACTGATCAGCCGGTGAGCAGGCGGGGGTCGGTCACTGACCGTGGGACTCCCACCAGGAGCGCAGCTCCGCCTCGGCGCGTTCGGGTCCGAGCGGCCCGTGCTCCATCCGCAGCTCGAGCAGATGCTTGTACGCCTTGCCCACCAGCGGTGATGGTTCGATATCGAGGATCGCCATGATCTGCTTGCCGTCGAGGTCCGGGCGGATCGCCGCGAGCTCCTCCTGCTCGGCGAGGGCCTCGATCCTCTCCTCCAGGTCGTCATAGGCGAAAGCGAGCCGATCGGCCTTCCGCTTGTTCCGGGTGGTCACGTCCGCACGGGTGAGGATGTGCAGCCGCGAGAGCAGCCGTCCCGCGTCGGTGACATAGCGGCGCACCGCCGAATCCGTCCACCCGGCATCGCCGTAGCCGTAGAAGCGCAGATGCAGTTCGACGAGGCGGCCGACCGCCTTCGTCGTGTCCTTGTCGAAGCGCAGCGTCTTCATCCGCTTGGCCGTGAGCTTCGCACCTACCGCGTCGTGATGGTAGAACGTCACGGCACCGCCGGGCTGGAAGCGTCGAGTGGCGGGTTTGCCGACATCGTGCATGAGCGCGGCGAAACGCACGACGAAGTCCGGCACACGCAGGCGCTGCGGATCGTCATCGGCCATTCCGGCCTCCTCTTGAGCCGCGGCATATCGGCTCTCGAGTTCGACTGCCTGACGCAACACGGTCAGCGAATGCTGGTAGACGTCCTTGTGCCGATGATGCTCATCGGTCTCGAGCTGCAGTCCGGACACCTCGGGGAGAACATGGTCGGCGATTCCGGTGCGCACGAGCAGGTCGACTCCGGCGACCGGATCGATGCCGGTGATGAGCTTGACGAGTTCGACCTGGACGCGTTCGGCGGAGATGATCTCGATCCGATCGGCCATCGCCGTCATCGCCTCTTCAACCTCAGGCACGGGGTCGAGCCCGAGCTGAGAGGTGAACCGGGCCGCGCGCATCATCCGCAGCGGATCATCGGAGAACGAGTCCGCGGCGGCCCCGGGGGTGCGGATGCGACCGGCGATGAGGTCGTCGAATCCCTGATGCGGGTCGACGAACGTCTTCGAGGGCAGCCGGATCGCCATCGCCCCGATCGTGAAGTCGCGGCGGACGAGGTCGGCGTCGAGGTCCGTGCCGAAGGCGACCACAGGTTTGCGCGAGTCCTCTTCATAGGCTTCTGCACGGTAGGTCGTGATCTCGATCTGCACACCGGACTTCACAGCCCCGATGGTGCCGAATTCGCGTCCGATGTCCCAGTGCGTGTCGACCCAGTCGGAGATCAGCCCGAGGATGTCGTCGGGGTGGGCGTCGGTGGTGAAGTCGAGGTCGGGCATGGGGCGACCGAGCAGCGCGTCACGGACGGAACCGCCGACGAGGGCGAGTTCGAAACCGGCTGAGGAGAACCTCTGACCCAGAGGGCCGAGGATGTGCTCGAGTTCGTCGAGCTTGTCGTGCAGTCGGTTGTGCGCGGTCTGCGGATCCACCGAGCTCCTTCAATTCTTCAGATCTCTGCTCTTGCCCATGGGAGTCTCCCGCGTCCAGGCGTGAGTTCCGGTCTCCATAAGCCTACCGGGAGCAGATGACACGAAACTTCCAAGCTTCGCCTACTAAGGTAGGAGAATGACCACACCGATGCCCAAGCCGGGACCCCGCACGTCCCGCCGCACCACAGTGGAGGAGATCTCCGCCGGTGGCATCGTTGTCGACTTCTCTCATCCGAAGCTGACCGTGGCCGTCATCGCGCGCATCAATCGCGCCGGCCGGATCGAATGGTGCCTTCCCAAGGGGCATCTCGAAGGAACGGAGACCCCCGCCGAGGCGGCCCGCCGTGAGGTCGAAGAGGAGACCGGGATCGCGGGGCAGATCATCTGCCCGCTGGGAACCGTCGACTACTGGTTCACCGTGACCGGAATCCGGATCCACAAACTCGTCCACCATTTCCTGCTGCGTGCACAGTCGGGGACTCTGACAGTGGATAATGATCCTGACCAAGAAGCGATCGATGCGGCGTGGGTGCCCTTCAATGACCTGCGTTCGCGACTCTCGTTCGCCAATGAGCGCCGAATCGTCGCCGCCGCCCGACCGATGGTGTCCCGACTGGAGCAGTGAAACCCATTCCCATCCGCCGACTGCGATTCCTCACCGCCCTGCTGAGCACGCTCCTGCTGCTCGCAGGGCCGGTTTTCGCATACCCGCTGCTCGATGCCGCCCCGGCCGCTGCCAGCACCGATGCGAATTCCGACGCGGACACCGATGCGAAGAAGGACGAAGTCTCGATCACCCTCGACGAGGTGACTCCGTGGATCGATGACAAGGGCACGCTGACCGTGCGGGGAACGATCTCGAACACGACGAAGAAGGCGGTCGAGAAGCCGAGCCTGAGCCTGCAGATGTCGACTCGCAAGCTCGATTCCGAATCCCGCCTGACCTCCTGGAAGCAGGGACAGGCACAGCACCGCACCGTCGCCGATCTCGAACATGATGGAACCGAGGCCAGGAAGAAGGCGAAGAAGGACAAGGACGCGGATTCCGATGACAGCTCGGGAATCACCCTCGACACCTCGTTCGACGACACCATCGATCCCGGCACCTCAGCGGAATTCACCTTCCGCGTGCCCGCCGATGACCTCGACCTGAGCACGTCCTCACCCGTGAGTTCCTGGGGCCCGCGGGGGCTGGCGGTTCAGCTCGGCGACGACACCGGTCTGCGAGCCTCTGCGCTCGGCTTCACCACGTGGTACCCGGATCCGGAGTTCGATCAGACGAAGATCAGCCTGCTCGCTCCCGTCACCCTGCCCGGCCACTCCGAGGGCGGACTCATCCCTTCCGATCGGCTCGATGCCGCCATCGCCGAAGGCGGTTCGCTCGACACGATCGCAAAGCTGCTGGAACACAAAGAGCTCGCTCTGGCGATCGACCCGCGAATCATCGCCTCATTCGAAGCCGCGATTGCCGAACCGCCTCCCGCCGACGCACCGGAGGAGACCGAAGAGCCCGACGGGGGAAACGGTGAGGAGACCCAGTCGCCACCGGTCGGGGCACCGGAGAACGATGACTCCGATTCCAGCGGCGCCGAACTCGAAGCCGCGGAGAAGCAGCGCAAACGCCTCGATTCCTGGTATCAGGACTTCGTGGAGGCGGCACAGAAGCACACGGTCGTCGCTCTGCCCTATGGCGATCCCGATCTCAGTGCCCTGCGCGGAACGAAGATCGACCGGCTGAGCACCTTCGCTCAGAAGCAGCGCGAGATCGTCAAGGACGTCTTCCCCGATGCCCGCACGGACATCGCTTGGCCGGTTGCCGGAAGTGCGACGAAGAACGGGCTTCGGGCGCTGAAGAAGTCGGGCAATTCCACCGCGATCATCAGCGATGGTCAGCAGCCCTCGATCACCGGCATCCACGATGATGCGCATTCGCAGACGACGATCACCGATGACGGGGAGTCGACGATCGACACTCTCATCTCCGATACGAAGCTCACTGACATGAGCGCCGAGGCGATCGCCGAGGACAACCCGGCCGGGGCACTGTCCGAGCTCGTCGCGGAGTCCGCGGTGATCCAATCCGAGGCTCCCTACCGCACTCGCAGCCTGTTCGTTCCGCTCCCACGCGCGGCCGCCTCGGCGAATTGGGAACAGACCGTCGAGGAACTGAGCTCGGCACCGTGGATCGCTCCCACCGGGGTCGACAAGATCCTCGATTCCGGTTCCGAGGCGCGCGGGCTGCTGCGGACGGATTCCGACGCTCCGCACATCCGCAAGAGGGCCGTGGAGTCGCTGGCCGAGACCCGGGCCAACCAAGCGGACTTCAACAGCGTCTTCAGTGACCGTGACAGTGCCGATATCCGGCTCGACCGCGAGCTCCTCACCTGCACCTCGGCGGCATGGACCCTGGGCCGGAACGCGAACATCTGCGCCGGTCAGGCCCGCGAGCAGAGCGAGAGCCTCATGGACAGCCTGCACCTGCGCAAGGGGTCGTCCGTCCTCCTCGTCACCGGCGAGAAGACGACGATTCCGGTCACGATCGTCAATGATTCCCCCGCCGAGGCGACCCTGCGGATCCGGATGAAGCCGAACACTCCGCAGCTGCGGGCGCAGGAGACGGAGACCGTGAAGGTGCCGGCCGCGGAGACGATGCGTGTGGACGTGCCCGTCGAGGGCCTCGCCAACGCCGATGTGCCGACGACGATCGAGATGGTCACCGCCGACGAGGTGGTCCTGCCCAAGCAGGAATCGCTCATGGTTCGCGTCCGCGCCGATTGGGAGAACATCGGCACCGCTGTGATCGGATTGGCCCTGGCCGTGGTGTTCGTGATCGGCTTGATCAAGACCATTTCCCGCGGGCGCCCGAAGATCCCCGAACAGCAGCTGGCCGATGCGATGGCCCGCGCCAAGACCGACGACCCCGAAAAGAGGTAGAGCGTGTCCAGATTCTCATCCCTGGCCCGGTCCTCGGCGATCATGACCGCCGGCACCATGACCTCACGTGTGCTCGGTTTCGTCAAAGCCTCGATGCTGGCCATGGCGATTGGCGTAACAGCGGTCCAGGCCGATGCCTTCGATATTGCCAACAAGGTGCCGAACACCCTCTACATGCTGCTGGCTGGCGGCGTGGTCAATGCCGTCCTCGTCCCGCAGATCGTGCGTGCCTCCAAACGGGAAGACGGCGGTGCCGACTTCACGAACCGGTTGCTGACGCTGTCATTCCTGCTCCTTGCCGGTGTGAGCATCATCGCCACCGCTGCTGCCCCGCTGCTCGTCTGGCTCTACTCTTCGGGGTGGAGCGATGAGCAGATGGCGCTGGCCACGGCTTTCGCCTTCTGGTGCCTTCCGCAGCTGTTCTTCTACGGCCTCTATACGCTGCTGGGCCAGGTGCTCAACGCGAAATCATCGTTCGGTCCCTATATGTGGGCACCGGTGCTCAACAACGTCGTCGCGATCGCCGGACTCGCCGTCTTCATCCTCATCTTCGGCACGAACAATGCCTCTCCGCACGGGCTCGACACCTGGACCCCGGACAAGATCGCCCTCATCGCCGGAACGGCGACCCTCGGCGTCGCGGCTCAGGCGCTCATCCTCATCTGGCCGCTCAAGCGCATCGGCTTCAAGTACAAGCCGACGTTCGGATTCCGGGGAGTCGGACTCGGCTCGGCAGGCAAGGTCGCGTTCTGGACGTTCGCAGCCATGCTCGTCGGTCAGATCGGATTCCTCGTCATCTCCCGTGTGGCCTCGGGGGCGTCGATCCCCGGCGACGGAAATGCCTCGAACGCCGCCTACACGACCGCCTACCTTGTGTTCATGCTCCCGCATTCGCTCATCGCGGTGTCTCTGGCCACAGCGCTGTTCACCTCTCTGGCCAAGAACGCGGCCGATGAAGACACCGAAGCTGTCGTCGGCGACTTCTCGATGGGTGTGCGGATGGTCGGCTTCGTCAATTCCTTCGCCGCCGTGGCCTTCATCGTGCTCGCTTCTCCGGTGGCCATGATCATCGCCGGTGAGGGACGGGAACAGGCCACCGCCATCGGTCTGGTCATCATCACAATGGTCTTCGGCCTCCTGCCCTTCAGCGCGAACTACCTCGCGCAGCGGGTGTTCTACGCCTACGGGGATGCGAAGACCCCGTTCCTCATCCAGCTGCCGCAGATAATCTTCCAGTCCCTGGCGGTGCTCTCGGTATCGATCTTCCCGAAGTCGGTGACGGTGGCGATCATCGGTCTCGTCATGAGCCTCGGCTATCTGATGGCGATGATCATCTCGTTTGCGGTCCTGAAGAAGCGCCTCGGCGCCATCGACCTGCGCGGAATCCTCACCTCGCACATGAAGTTCCTTCTCGCGGCGATCGTCGCCGCAGGCGCAGGGTTCGGTCTGCTCTACTTCTTCCCGGACTTCGCCTTGGCAGGACGCTGGCAGGCGTTCATCACCACGGCCGTCATCGGCACTGTGATGCTCCTGTTCTTCATCGGAGCTTGTTATTTGCTCAGAGTCAGAGAGTTGCATTCGATTATTGGCGTGGTAGCTGGAAAACTAAGGAAAACAGCCTGAGCCCCGTCAATCCCCACCGGAGGTGGTCGCCCTGATCGATATCGAACCCGGCATGGTGGTGGCCGGCCGTTATGTCGTATCGACCGTCGACCGCCGATGGCTTCCCGAAAAACCCGAGGTCGGTGCCGTCTGCACAGGACTCGATGCGATCCTCGATGAACCCGTGCTCATCCTCGTCGCCGATGCCGACGGTTCCAACGACGTCCTCGAAGCCGCCCGTCGTGTATCGATCCTCGGTGACCCGCGCATCGCCCCGACCCTCGACGTCGGCCATTCCAACGGGCTGGACTACATCGTCATCAAGCGCATCGCGGTGACGCCGTTCAACCAGATCCTGCCGCGTTCGCCGCTGCCCGTCGACGCCGCCTGCGCACTCATCGGCGAGGTCGGCTCGGCGCTCGTGACCTCGGCCAGGCGGGGACTGTTCCACATGTTCCTGCGTCCGAGTCTGGTCGGTCTGACGTCGAAGGGTGCGGTGGTCATCGCAGGCATCGGCATCGATGCGGCACTGGCGCTGGACACCGGGCTCGTCGAGCAGAAGGACTACACGCCGACCAAGGCCTCACGTCGAGACGCCCTCGCGCTCGTCCAACTCTTCTACACGGCACTGACCGGATACTGGCCCGGCGAAGAGGCATTCGACGGCATTCCTCCCGCGGAGAAGGAGAACGCCCGGATCGCCCGGGCACAGGCGCTCAACCCCGAGGTCCCTGACAGACTCGATGACTTCGTCAGTGGAATCATCACGGGTTCGGATCCCGGTCCGGGTTCGGTCGCCGAGGTTCTCGGCTATATCGACAAGTGGGACCCGGAACTGCTGCGCTACGTCAATCGTGCTCCGGTGGCGGAAAACGAGAATCTGTTCGATCAGTCGCCGCGCAGCTTCGATGAGGCCACCAGCCTGCCCGCTCCACGTTCGAAGACCATCGGACCCGGCCCCGGCGGTTCGACCAGCGCCAGCGAAGATCAGGTGCAGGCCGCCCTGGTGCGCATCGGAATCACTCGTCCGGGAACGCGGGGACTGGCCGCCGGAGTGGTCGGAAGCACCACGGGCCGGTATGCCGACAGAATGCAGATGCGCGAGGCCTCAAGCTTCCCGATCGCGAAGGAACAACTCGACAGCGCCGCCCAGGACTGGGAGGAATGGCAGCCGGAGCAGACGTATTCGGAGTATTCGGAATACGCGGAACACGAATACGACGAGAACCTCACGACTCCGATCATGAGCCGCGAAGACGATTCGGATCCTGACACTCAGGCACTTGAGATCGTCCCCGAGAACGACGACGAAGGCGACGAGAACGATACTCGCGTGATCATGGACGGCGAGGACGAGGACGACGGTTCCTGGTTCCTCGGCGGCATGTTCGAAACCAATGAACAGCAGCGCGAGCATCAGCGACGCGAGTATGAACGCGAACGGCGGATCGCGAAGGCCAAGGAAGACGAAGCGCGCAGGCGGCTTGCCGCCTTCGAGGCAAGCTCGGCTGCCCGTCAGCAGGAAGCCAATGCTGCCGCACCGCCGAAGGAGATGCGCCGGCTGTCCCCGGACTCCGTTGACGATCGCAGTGCAGTCGACAACCGGAACAACAGTGGTGAGTCCCGCGCCGAGGCGGCCGAGAACTCCTCAGCCGCCGAGGCGGCCGAGAACTCCTCAGCTGTGCGTCCTGCTGAGCGCAAGGCCGGGAAACCTCGCCAACAGCACAGCGATTCGCCCGGTGCAGCCCAGGCTGCGTCCGTGAAGAACCGAAACAAGGCTGCCGGGGCAGCAGGTGCCGCGGGAGCAGCAGGCGTTGCCGGTGCAGGCAGCGGTGCAGCGAAGTCCTCCGGTTCATCGGCCGCGAGCTCCGCACCCGCAGCTGCCTCGGCCGCGGCAGGAGGTGCCGGCGCCGGTGGTGCGGGCGGCAGCGCTGCTTCCGGTGGTGCTGCTTCCAGTGGTTCAGGCAACAGTTCGGGTGGAACAGGCCCCGACGAGCGTGATCCCGCGGCCACTCGGAAGCCCTTCCTGTGGCTGGTTCTCGGCCTCGCGGTCGTTGCCGCAATCGTTCTCGGCATCGTCATCATCGGCTTCAACTCGGGAGACGAGGAGTCCACTCCGGTCTCCGAGACGTCCGCAGCGAGCGAGCAGCCGACGAAGAAGGAAGAGAAGAAGACTCCGAAAGCCGATCCTCCGAAGATCAAGACGGTCGAATCCCTCGACCCCGAAGGCGACGGATCGGAACACGACAGTGAAACCGAGAACGTCATTCCCAAGACCGAAGGGTCCTGGAACACCGACCGGTACAACTCGGCGAGCTTCGGCAATCTCAAATCCGGCGTCGGTCTGCTGTTCGAGTTCGAGGACGAGTCCACCATCAGCAAGGTGAAGGTGGCGTCGGGGAACTCCGGAGGCAAGTTCGAGATCCGTGACGGGGAGGACCCCGAGGACGCAAAGGTCATCGGCGAAGGCGTCTTCGATGCGGACGGCGCCGTCACCGTGGAGTTCGATGAAGACGTCGAGACGGACAAGCTCATCCTCTGGGTCACCGAACTTCCGCAGACCGATGGCGGCTATAAGGCCACCATCAGCTCTGTGAAGTTCTTCTGAACCGACCAGCAGTTCCTCGTAACCTGATGCCGGACAGGATGCGGGTGCGGAATAGTCCGCGGCACCGTACCGTTATAGATACGAACGTCAATTCGCGCGGCACTCCGCGGCGCGCTGAGCACAGCAGATAGAAGCAGGGAACTTTTCACATGACTCATACTCAACTGGTGATCATCGGATCGGGGCCGGCCGGCTACACCGCGGCCGTCTACGCGGCCCGTGCGAACCTCTCGCCGGTCGTCATCGCAGGATCGGTGACCGCAGGCGGCGAACTGATGAACACCACCGACGTCGAGAACTTCCCTGGATTCCCCGCCGGTGTGCAGGGGCCCGAACTCATGGAGAGCATGCGAGAGCAGGCTGAGAAGTTCGGTGCCGAGGTCATCTACGACGATGTCGAGACCCTCAAACTCAACCCGGGTGCTCACGAGATCGAGACCGCTCTCGGGGCGCGCTACACAGCCAAGGCCGTGATCCTGGCAACCGGCTCGGCGTACCGCGAGCTCGGACTGCCCAACGAGAAGAAGCTCTCCGGGCACGGAGTCAGCTGGTGCGCCACCTGTGACGGATTCTTCTTCCGTGACCAGCACATCGCTGTCATCGGCGGCGGCGACTCCGCGCTTGAAGAGGCCACCTTCCTCACCCGTTTCGCGTCCAAGGTGACTTTGGTCCACCGCCGGCAGGAGCTGCGTGCCTCGCAGGCTATGCAGGACCGCGCGAACGCCGATGAGAAGCTCGAATTTCTCCTCGACTCCGAGGTCGCCGAAGTCCACGGCGAAGACTCCCTCACCGGGCTGACCGTCCGCAACACGGTGACCGGGGAGACCTCAGAACTGCCTGTGACCGGCATGTTCGTGGCTATCGGTTCCGACCCGCGCACAAGCTTGTTCGCCGATCAGCTTGAGATGCGCGCCGACGGATACCTCAGCGTCGACGGTCGCACCTCGAAGACGTCTGTCGAGGGCGTCTTCGCAGCCGGCGACGTCATCGACTCGGTCTACCGTCAGGCCATCACTGCTGCCGGTTCGGGCTGCTCAGCCGCGCTCGACGCCGAACACTACCTCGGTGATCTTGAGGCTGCTTCAAAGCCCGCCATGGCGGAGGCAGCAGTGCCCGAAGCCTCAGTCGCTTCCTGACCCCGATTCGCCCGCTCGTATCGCTGCACTTGCCAGCACATCGGGCCGAGCGAATAGGCCCGGGAATGAAAGATCCAGCTCCACTGTTCTGCTAGAGACATTCGTTGTGAAGGAAGGTTACTCATGTCGACAGAAGTCACTGATGCCACATTCGAAGAGAACGTACTGAAGTCCGACAAGCCCGTACTCGTCGATTTCTGGGCTCCTTGGTGCGGCCCCTGCCGTATGGTCAGCCCCATCGTAGACCAGATCGCCGAAGAGCATGGAGACAAGCTCAACGTGGTCAAGGTCAACACTGACGAGAACCTCGAGACCGCAAGCACCTATGGAATCACCTCGATTCCGGCGCTCTACGTCTTCAAGGACGGCGAAGTCGCCAAGACCATCATCGGCGCACGTCCGAAGCCCGCCCTCGAGGATGAGCTCTCCGACTTCATCTGATCGAGTTCTAAGGCGCCTGTTGTAGTATCAACGGGCGCCTTAGGCATTTCTGAGCGCCCCTGAACACTGACCCTCGAAACGCATCACCGACGATTGGCACCGCATTGACGAACACGAACTTACCGCGCTATTCGCGCGGCGACATTTCCGAGATGCTGCCCAATATCAAAGCTCAGATGGCCCGTTTGGGGCTCCATGTCGGTGATACCGAGACCGCGGACTTCGATCGAGCATTTGAGCTGGGTGTCCGCCAGTTCCAGCAGGACCGCGGGATCCTCTGCGACGGTGTGTTGGGCCCCGAGACGTTTTCTGCGCTGGAGCAGGCTCGATATCAGTTGGGCGACCGTGTGCTCCGATTCGACCCCGTCAGAGTGCTGACAGGCGATGACGTCGTCGACCTCCAGACCAAACTCGCCGGCTTGGGCTTCTATCCGGGTCGTATCGATTCCGAGTACGCGTCTCTGACCGAGGCAGCGGTCAAAGAACTGCAGATGAGTCTGGGTACGAAGGTCGACGGTGTGACGGGGCCGCAGACTCTGCGGGGACTCAACGCGATCGACCGCAACCAGGACACCGGCAATCTCTTCGCACTGCAGGAGCGTGCACGCGTGGCGGCTTCGGGTACGTCCCTCGTCGGCCGCACTTTCGTCATCGAGGCAGCAACTACAGTTGTAGACTTCCAGACGTTGCCGATGACCGACGATCAATCTGCCCTCGAGCGTCAGATCACTTCGGACATAGCAAGCCGCCTTGTTGGTCGTTTGGAAGCCATCGGAGCGGGGGCTCTTCTCCTGGAAGGCGATGCTGTCGAGGTCAATCGTGCAGATACACTCGGCGCATCTGCAGTCATCACCGTCACGGCAGATGTCAGCAAATCCAAGGATGCCAACGGACTGGCAACTTTTTACTTCGGTCATGAACGTCAGGCGGACCTCAACTCGCCGACGGGGCAGAAGCTGGCGGAGCTCATCCAAGGCGAATTGGTCGCCCGGACCGGAATGCTCGACTGCCGCACGCATGCGCGCACGTGGTCATCACTCAAACGACTGAAGACACCGAAGGTGCACGTCGTCAGCGGTTACCTCACCAATCCAGACGATCTTGAGAATCTTCAGGATCCGCACGTCAGAGACGCGATTGCCGACGGTATAGCCGCTGCACTCCAGCGCCTCTACATTCTGGAGGACAAGGATCCGCAGACTGGCACACTCAGTCTCGATGCCATCAAGGCGCTGAACTAGTCACCCAGCTTCAACCTCGCTGCCTCCAGAGCCGTGTTCCTTGAGTAGGGACACGGCTCTTCTCGCCTCAGACTTGCCTCTCTGGAGACAAAGCACCAGACGACTAACCACAGACACGAGGCGCTCTCCAAAAGCACCGAAGACGGGTTGATGCAGCTCAGAGACAACACATACAACGGACAACCCCCTACCCCGACGCAGCGCGCGTACCGAACGCATCCGACCTCGCAACATGGGCTAGGGCGAGATATGTTTCATGTGAAACGACATACTAGGCAGGCATCAACCGACGCAGCGCCCGAACCACAATGGACCTCCTTTGAGGAGCGAAGCCATCTGGACGACTGCCTGCTCATTGAAACTCTCGGCCGCAACCTCGTGTACTCTCTCAACGACCATACACACGAACTGAGTTGCTTTCACCCGACGACGAAAGAGACTAATCCAGTTCCGCCGTTTCACGTGAAACCAGACGAGCTCTCCGATGGCATAAGACCAATGACGACAATAACAACACCCACAAACCCCGGCTGACACCACAGCATCCTTATGGCGTCGAACTGACCCGCCCTTTCACTGCTCAAGCAATTGCGGGGGCACCGGCTCAAATCACGCCGCCAGCGACATCACTTCGCACGGGCGCTTCGCTGGACCAGCCAGAAGCGGTAGTCGACAGTACTCGCGTTCGGCACATCGAAATGTCATATCGGGGCGTACAGGATCCCCGACCCTATACTCATTACATCCACAACTAATAGGGCTGTTCGTTCAGCTCAAAAACGCCGGTTGAATAGCAGCGAGCCTCTTATCAATGCTCGGTTGTTTCACGTGAAACAACGAAGCAAAGAGACCGTAGCTTCGGCGATGACGCCCTGAGTTGGGGATATGACCTGTGCGTAAAACATGATCTCGTTCCCGCCTCGGCCCAGCAGACTGAAACAACCAGAAGTCCTATCCCACCCGAATATGCCTCAATACGCGGAGAACAGCTATCTTCGCGTCGAGCAGATGCGCGAACCAGCCGTGCGATAGTATTCGCCAGCACGTGTTTCACGTGAAACGCACGCTACACCGGAAGCTAGTCGTGAGCTGATCACCGGTAGGGAGTGATCATCTCGTAAACGCACCGATAGTGGACTGAGCACGCACGACCCATACGACGCCTTCCCACGCAACACAAAGCGAAACCGCACCGGCCCTCGCATGATGCCAACTTTGGGAGATTACGACACACTCGACAACGGCGAAGAATGAACAACCCGAACGTCGTAACAATGATTCTGGTGCCGACTATTTCTTTCGGTACACTTCGAGAGGCACCGCGTTAGATCTTAATCGGTTTAATCGTGGTTTCACGTGAAACATCGCCATATAACCAATCCATCACAAGACGAATTACACTGGTTCCGTGAAGGTCGTTGAGAGTACTCGCCAAGTCACAACCCCTGAGTTCAACGAATCCTCCCATTTGCTCTCATCTACTCCCGCGAATAGAGGCTACGTGGGCACCTTAGGGAGGGGCCGTTGACGTATTTCAGTGCCTTGTGGAACGGTGACCACTGGTGGTCAGCTATTGATTCGCCACTAAACCGCACGCGGCAACCTTGAACTGTAGAAGTGTTTGTCTGAACTAGCCGGCCCGAAGACACGGTGTGTGTTGATGACTGCCATTCGACTGACAACTGTTTCACGTGAAACACCACTCGCACACTGCCCTGGTGCTCTATACCCGCGATCACCTTGCCGGATCATATCCAACGCCCCGTCGGATCCTTATTCACGATGATTCTCTATCCCGCGCAACCCGAATATGCGGCTACAGTGGTCCATACTCTGCCTGTTAACGGCACTCCAACAGCCGGAAAAGGGGCTGGCGGAAGCGGAAGGGGAGCTTTGAATGCCTCTCAATGCTTCCGACATGTGTTCTCTCAAGAAGAGACATGCGTGGACTGAAAATCCCACATCACCACTCGATTCACCGTCAGCCGATGGATGCGTTCACAGTCCTAGCAGCGTTCCAGATCGCACTTCACCTACCTAGTCACCCGAGACTCCCGGGCGCATCAAGCATAGTTTCACGTGAAACAGAGATTCAGCCCGTTCGCCTTCAGGGATTCACGCGGACACATTAGAAACAATATACCCCGTTTGAGTCTAAGGAGATTCAGTAGGAAACCGATGTGGTTGTGGATAGTCGCGCTGCCTGTTGCGTAGCAATAACACCGGCCTGTTTCACGTGAAACAAGGACGGGTACACGCGCCACGCCTACCCTCCAGCAAGTAATCCAAGCCGTCAGCAACCAAAACCTGGCTGCTCCAGGTGAGGTTCCGGCAACGGATAGGGCTCGTCTGTTTCACGTGAAACAAGCCTTCAGGAAAGGTCCACCCGCAATAGAAACCACATCGCACGGTATCGGACGAAATGCCCACACCAATGAGGAGATCCCTTCCTGGACTCCACACTGCGGAACCTGCTGGCTCAGCAAGGCACACATAGCGGCTGCAGGAGCTACCCTGGTTGACGTTTATACTAACTACCTTCTGAATCCATCGAGTCTGTAGGCCAGAAGAAGCTCGAATTACACCAACAACCGCGTTTAACTGGTGGAAAGTCGGCGCCGAACCTGCAGTCGCGCCGTTACACGTGAAACGGTGAAAACGCCATTGCACAAGCGAGAAAGTGGCCCAATACCGTCAATAGCGAAATGGTGAATACCGGCCCGTTGAATTCTTACGACGGCCTCAAACAAGTTCCGGATAATAGAAATGGGCTTCGGGGCGAATATCCCGAAGCCCATCATCGCCTATAGCAGGCCGTTCAGAGCGCGTCCTCGTTCGAGATACCCAAAAGACCGAGAATACGGTCGAGGTCCTCTTGGTTCGCGAACTCCACACTCAGCCTGCCCTTGCGTTTGCCAACGGAGATGTTCACCTTGGTGTCGAGTCGATCGCCCAAACGTTCAGCTACAGCGAGGAACTCAGGCGACACCTTCGTCGTTGCACGTGAAACATTGATGGAGTCGCCTCGGTTGAGCAAGACGACAGCTTCTTCCGATGCCCTGACGGACAGACCCTCAGCAACGATCCGCTGCGCCAGCACTTCCATATGCTCCGGATCGCGCAGGCCGAGAATCGCTCGAGCGTGCCCGGCCGAGATGACGCCGGCAGCGACCCGCCTCTGCACCAGAGGAGGAAGTCGCAGCAGACGCAGGGTATTGGAGATCTGAGGACGAGAACGCCCGATACGCTCGGAGAGTTCTTCCTGCGTACACCCGAAGTCCTCGAGCAACTGGCCATAAGCCGCTGCCTCTTCAAGCGGATTCAGCTCTGCACGATGCAGGTTCTCCAAAAGCGCATCTCGGAGAAGGTCTGTATCTTCGACATACCGGATGATTGCCGGAATCGTCGACAGACCAGCGTCTTTCGTCGCGCGAAGACGCCTCTCACCCATGATGAGCTCGAAGCGCGAGCGGTCGCTCGGCTTCTGCCTGACTACGACAGGCTGAAGGACACCGATCTCACGGATGCTATGGACCAGTTCCGCCAGCAGATCCTCATCAAAGACCGTTCGCGGCTGCCTGGGGTTCGCATCGATGAGATCGACATCGATCTCACCGAATTCGGTATCCGGAATCGACTCGACACCATCGAAATCGTCGAGTTCGCCCTCATCGGCAGTTTCCACGGTGTCGGAGTCACCCGACTGTTCGATTGAAGCTGAACTGCTCTCCCCGTTATCGGATTCGGAAGCTGTCGAAGGTTCTGATTCCGAGGCCGCCGCCGGACGGGTCTCGTCTTGGGCATCCACTGCTTCTGATTCGACTACATTCGTAGTGGAAACATGCTCGTCACCCCCGCCGAGACCGGACTGGCCTTCTTCATCCGCCTCGTTGTCAGCATGGCTTCGCCCAGATGACGTGTATACGCCAGGATGCGTTTCTCGAACATCATCCTCGGGCGACGAAGCCGATGCAGTTGCCGAAGTGGCCTCTGGGGCCTGAGAGTCATTGACGAGGTCAGAACTCACGTCAACAGCCTCATTGTCAGCCACTTGAACCGAAGCGGACTCAGCAGACGAACTCGCCGCCGGAGTCTCGACATCGCCTGAGCCCGTTGCTGCGTCAGAAACCGCATCGGGGGACGATGTCTTCCGAGCGTGCTTCTTCGGCGCTGCAGACACCTTCTCTGCGCTGTCAACTGGGGATGCAGAGGAGGAACCCGACCGCGGCTGAGCAGAAGACCCAGCCTTCGACTTAGTCGACGTCGAATTGGCGGCAGCCGAAGTTCTGGAGGAACCGCTCCCGGTTGCCTTCGGAGCACTCGACTTCGAAACGCTCGACTTCGCCGTCGATGCCTTCGTTCCCGTCGTCTTGGAAGCCGTCGTCTTCGTCCCGGTCGTCTTCGTCCCGGTCGTCTTCGTCCCGGTCGACTTCGTCCCGGTCGTCTTCGTCCCGGTCGACTTAGACGCGGTCGGCTTCGAACCCGCGGGCTTGGACGCAGAGGTCTTGGACGATGTGGACGACGCAGCCTTGGTCGTTCCCGATTTCGTCGACCCGGCCCCCGAGGACCCTGCCTTCGAGGACGCTGCCTTCGAGGCAGTTGACTTGGTCTCGATGTTAGCCGCAGTTGTCGTAGACGTCGATCGAGTTGTCCCGGATGCCTTCGGCTTGCGTCGTCGGGACGACTGCATCGACGCAGCTGGGTCCGTGCGAGCAGTGCGCGACGTCTTCGTCTCACTCTCGCGGTTGCCGTCTTCCGAGTTCCCGCCTGAGAAGAACACATCGACCGGACGATCATTGGAGTTAGCGTCGGGGATCAATGCTCCGAGCCCGCGCCCCAGGCCCCTCTTTTTGCGTTCAACCACGACTTACTCCTCGATTCGCAATTTCTTCGGCGGCTTCCCGATAGGACAGGGCGCCGCTGGAATGTGGGTCATATGAGATCACGGTCTGGCCATAGCTCGGTGCTTCGGAAATCCTCACCGAACGCGGAATGG
This sequence comes from Brevibacterium sp. MGP-B1, assembly GCF_057766545.1. NCBI lineage: Bacteria > Bacillati > Actinomycetota > Actinomycetes > Micrococcales > Brevibacteriaceae > Brevibacterium > Brevibacterium sp. MGP-B1. The sequence continues at coordinate 3,458,608 of NZ_CM173407.1, forward strand.
CAGTACCGAGGACCTGCTCCGGGAAGTGAGTGCGCACATCCTCAGCGACCTGAGCACTGAGGTTCGTCCGTCCGTCATACATCGTCAGCAGAATCGTCGTGATCGCCAATTCGGGATTGAGGTGCTTCTGGATGAGCTGGATGTTCTTCAGCAGCTGGCTGAGGCCCTCGAGTGCATAGTATTCACACTGGATCGGGATGAGGACCTCGCGGGCGGCCACGAACGCGTTCACCGTCAGCAGACCGAGGCTGGGCGGGCAGTCGATGATGATGTAGTCGACACGGTCTTCCGCAGCTTCCTCCTCCTTGAGGTAGATGCCCAAGGCACGTTGCAGTCGCTGTTCACGCGCGACGAGAGACACCAGTTCGATCTCCGCGCCGGCGAGGTCGATGGTGGCCGGTACGCACTTGAGAGTGTCGAAGTCCGGACACTGCGCCACCGCCTCGCGCATCGGAACGTCATCGATGAGGACGTCATAGATGCTCGTGACCTCGGAATAGTGGTCGATGCCCAGGGCGGTGCTCGCGTTTCCCTGCGGATCGATGTCGATGAGCAGGACGTTGAGCCCCTGATTGGCCAGGGCCGCTGCGATGTTCACCGCCGTCGTGGTCTTTCCGACGCCACCCTTCTGGTTCGCGATCGTGAAGATACGGGTCGAGTCCGGCCGTGGAAAGGTTGTCTGCGACAGTCGATCCGCACGCCGGTTGTCCCGTGCAATCGCGGCACCAATGGGAGACGACTCATCCATGATCGGCATAGGGCGCACTCCATCATCCATCGGTTTCACAAGGCTCTCATCCAGCCTAGACCAACTCTACTTCGTACTATTTCTTGACGATTTCGACGACACGACTCGGGACCTCGAGGATGCCGCCGCCATCGACGACGTGGATCTGAGGTTGGGACAGTCGATACCGCTTGATCAGTTTCTTCGCCTTGACCAGTTCGCCTTCGACGGAAGCTCCTTTGAGGGCGAGGATCCGGCCCCCGGGGCTGATCACCTCGCGAGTCCATTCGATGAGAGTCGTCATCGCCTTGACCGCGCGTGCGGTGACGACCGTGAACATCTCCTCGTCGACAAGCTCCTCGACACGTGCACGCACGATCCGCACATTCTCAAGGCCCAGATCGGCGACGACCATGTTCAGCCATTCGACGCGGCGCTCCATCGGTTCGATGAGGACGATCTTCGCCTCGGGGCGCATCAGTGCGATCGGAATACCCGGCAGTCCGGCGCCGCTGCCGACATCACCGACGACATCATCATCATTGATGTATTCGGCAACCACAGCGCAGTTGAGAATATGCCGGGTCCACAGCCGATCGACCTCGCGCGGACCGATGAGTCCCCACTCGATTCCGGTCGTGGCCAAGTGCTCGGCATACCGCTGCGCGGCAGGATAAGCCGCACCGAAGTACTCTTCAGTGCCAGCCGGAGGCGACTCGATCTCCGCTGTCGTCGTCTCGTTCGAGAGCTCCGCCTCGTTCGAGAGCTCGGGGTCGGTCTCGGGCTGATCAGTCATCGGCGAGCCGGATGACGACATGACGACCGTCGCCCTCACCCTCGGACTCCGAGACCAGGCCGGCGCGAGCTGCTTGGTCATGGATGATCTTGCGCTCGAAGCTGTTCATCGGCTTGAACGCGAATTCCTCGCCGCCGTCCTTGACTTCGGCGATCGCACGCTTGGCCTTCTTGATCAGCTCTTCGCGACGGCTGTTGCGGAAACCGTCGATATCGAGCATCAGCCATGACCGCTGGCCGGTCTGCGTCTGCACCGCCAGACGGCTGAGTTCCTGCAGTGCACCGAGGGTGCGGCCCTCGCGGCCGACCAGGGTGCCCAGGTTAGAGTCCTCGTCGTCCTCGCAGACGATGGACAGCTGTGCACGGCCGTCAGCGACATCGATATCGATATCGCCGTCGATGTCGGCCAGATCCATCAGCTCTTCGAGGTAGTCCGCGGCGATCTCGCCCTCTTCTTCGAGGAGTTCGGCACGGCTCGGTTTCGGCGAGGTCTCCTCCGGAGTCTCTTCCGGTGTCTGTTCGGAGGTCTCGTCGATCTTCTCTTCGGTCATGTCTGTCCTCAGCGCTTCTTGTTCTTCTTACGGTTCTTGCTCACAGGCTGCTGCCGCTGGCCGCTCTTCTTCGGGGCCTCTTCGGTGACGGTCGATCCCTTGAGCTCATCCTGCTTCACAGTCTTGCCCTTGCGAGCCTTGCGCTCAAGCATCTCCTTCTCGGCCTTCGAGCCGGGAGCGGGCATATTGCGGATGACCATGTGCTGCTGGGCCATCGTCCAAGTGTTCGAGACCAACCAGTAGATGAGGACACCGAGCGGGAAGTAGATGCCGCCGATGCCGAAGACGAGAGGCATCACGTAGAGCAGCATCTTCTGCGACTGCATCATCGGATTGGCCATCGCCGACTCCGACATGTTCTTCGCCATCATCTGCTTCTGGGTGATGAACATGGTGGCGGCCATGACGACGATGAGGACACCTGTCAGCAGCTTGACCGCAAAGCCCGGGTCGGTGAAGACCGCCGAAAGGCTGATGCCGAAGATCGAGGACTGCTCGGCCTGGATCGCCAGCTGCTGTGTGAATCCGCCGATGGCTCCGATGTCACCGGAGGCGACCTTCGGCATGTTGTGGATGACGCGGAAGAGCGAGAAGAAGATCGGCATCTGCACGAGCAGCGGCAGACACGATGCCCACGGGCTCGTCTTGTTGTCGCGGAACAGCGCCATCTGCTCTTCGGCCATGGCCTGGCGAGAGTACTGGTCCTTCTTGCCCTTGTACTTCGCCTGCAGGCGCTGGATCTCCGGCTGCAGCAACTGCATCTTGCGCTGCGACTTGATCTGGTAGACGAAGAGAGGGATGAGGAGAGCACGGATGACCACGGTCAGTCCGGCGATCGAGAGCACCCAGGTCCAACCGCTGTCGGCCGGGAGACCGATTGCGGTGAAGATCTCGTGGAAGATCGCGAGGATCCAAGCAACTACCCACTGCAGCGGGTAGAGCAGCTTGTCCATCCAGTCCATTCAGTTCTCCTCGTTACAACGATGCGTCACGATCGTTCATTTTGCCATTGTTCACAGGTCTGCGCGACACGACGTGTGCCCCGAGGCAGTCCGCATCTTCACGCTCGTGCGCGGACTGCAAGTTCAATATGTTCTAACTGTGTGCCTGACCGCGGTGGATGGTCTTCGACCTGGCCTCCCGCGCCGAGCCCGGCACATGGTCGACACCTCCGTACGACCACGGATTGCAGCGCAGTATGCGCCACCCAGTTAACACCACGCCCTTGAGAACTCCGTGTATCTCGAAAGCCTCGAGACCGTACATGGAGCAGCTGGGATAGTAGCGACACACTTGGCCGTAGAGAGGTGAGATCACGATCCGATAGACGCGGATGAACCAGACGAACGGCATCCTCGGTCCGATCAGGACGATCCAGCCGAATGTCGGCCAGAAACCTGCCGGCCGGCGGGGCACCTCGGAGACATGCTTCAGATCATGCTCGGCGTCCACGACGTTCCAGCTTCTTCTCTGCCTTGACCAGCAGCTCGTCGACCTCGGCGGACAGAACGCTGAAGTCGGCCTGGCCGGCATGCGGCAGTGCCCGGATGACGAACAGATCTCCTGCTTTCAGCTCACCGAGTCGCGCACGCATGATCTCGCGCAGGCGGCGTTTGGTGCGGTTGCGCACCACGGCATTCCCCACGGCCTTGGATACGATGAAACCCACGCGTGCAGCGTGGGTATCATCAGTGTCTCTCAGGCTGTGCGCCATGAGATGCTCTGTGCGCACCCGGACCCCGGCCCTGAAGATTCGTCTGAAGTCTTCGCCGATGCGGATCCGATGTGCCGCGTCAAGCATGCTCAGGCCGAAATGTCGGAACGTCCCTTGCGACGACGTGCAGCCAGGATCGAGCGGCCCGCGCGGGTGCGCATACGCAGACGGAAGCCGTGCTTCTTGGCGCGCTTACGGTTATTGGGCTGGAATGTACGCTTGCTCACTTCAGTCTCCGATTTCTAGGTTGCGGGTGAACGCCGGTGCGTTCTCACAAAAAACGGCGGTGCGAGTCTCGACCGCCGAGCACTCCTGTGCATAAGAGCCAAAAGATAATCAGGATAATCGGATGAAGCCCGGTACACAGGACACTCCATCTTAGCGAGGCGGAATCGGACCGGTCAAACGGGATCCGCATGTTTCACGTCACGCTCGCCCGAAATTCATCGCCGTTCGCGTTTCCGTCACCAACCCTCGTCCACAAGTCACAACCATGTAGTTTTCCACAAGCTTATCCACGAGTGTGGAGATTCACTGGGCTGAGTCGGCACTGATCCACATTCTGTGGAAAACTATGTGGAAGTCATGCACAGGTGTGGATCACGCCAGAACGAATTTTTTTGAAAGCTGAGGAAATGTGACGGTGTCGAATTCCAAGAATGAGCTCATCAGCCGCTGGCACACGGTGGTCTCAAACCTGGAAAAGGACCCTGACCTCTCGTCGCACCAGAAGGGATTCCTCTCCCTCGCCGTGCCGAAGGCCCTCGTCGACAATGCCCTCATCCTTCTCGCCGTGCGCGAAGAACACACCCGCCGCACCATCGAGACTCGACTGCTCGGCCCCCTGACCAGGGAGTTCTCCAAGGTCCTCGGGTTCGAAGTGACATTCGGCTTCGTCGTCGATCCCGAACTCGACGTGCCGATCCGCTTCGAAGAACTCATCGGAGAGCCGACACCGGGAACTCAGGTTCCCATCGATCCGGCCACCTCCACCTCGGCGACGGAATCGCCGGAACCCATCCCCACCGAGGCGGCCGAACCGGTCCGGCCGGTCCCCGCCGACCATTCGATCCCCGATTCCGCCCAGCCGATTCAGGGCCAGCCGAACCAGGGCCAACCGGCCGCTCGGACCTCGGACACCCAGATGTCGCAGGCGCAGGCATCGGCACCGCCGGCAACGCAGACGCCCGCCTCGCAGCCGCAGGCTCCCGACGATTCCGGGATGACCGACCGTGAGATGAAGATCGCCGAGGCGACCGCCGCCCCGATGGGCCCGCCCGTCGATGCTCCCGGCGTCGCTCAGCTCAATCCGAAATACACCTTCGACACCTTCGTCATCGGCGCTTCCAACAGGTTCGCCCATGCAGCGGCCTTCGCAGTCGCCGAGGCACCGGCCAAGGCCTACAATCCTCTGTTCATCTATGGGGACTCGGGATTGGGCAAGACCCACCTGCTCCATGCGATCGGCTACTACGCGACACAGCTGTTCCCGGAGATCCGAGTGAAGTACGTCTCCAGCGAAGAGTTCGTCAACGACTTCATCAATACGATCGGCTCATCGAAGACCTCGAATGCTCTGCGACCGGCCTTCCAGCGCCGCTACCGTGAGGTCGACATCCTCATGATCGACGACATCCAGTTCCTGCAGGGCAAGGATGCGACCGTCGAAGAGTTCTTCCATACGTTCAACGCTCTGCACAATGAGGCCAAACAGGTCGTCATCACCTCCGATCAGCCGCCGAAGATGCTCAAGGGCTTCGAAGAGCGGCTGCGCTCCCGATTCGAATGGGGTCTGCTCACGGACGTGCAGCCGCCGGATATGGAGACTCGGTTCGCGATTCTGCGCCGCAAGGCCGCGGCCGAACAGCTCGATGTTCCCGACGATGTCCTCGAATACATCGCCTCCCGTGTGTCCTCGAACATCCGCGAACTCGAAGGCGCCCTCATCCGGGTCACGGCATTCGCCAACCTCAACGATCAGCAGATCGACGTCTCCTTGGCCGAGACCGTCCTCAAGGACTTCATCACCCCCGATGACACCCCTGCGGTCACGGCCGCGGACATCATGGGCCAGACCGCTGCCTACTTCAGCCTCACCCTCGATGACCTGTGCGGAACCTCCCGGTCCAGGACTCTGACGACGGCCAGACAGATCGCCATGTATCTGTGCCGTGAGCTCACCGACCTCTCCCTGCCGAAGATCGGACAGGCGTTCGGTGGACGCGATCACACCACCGTGATGCACGCGAACAAGAAGATTCGAACTCAGATGGCCGAACGACGGGCCGTCTACACCCAGGTCACTGAACTCACAAACCGCATTAAACAACAGCACCGCCTATAGAAGACGTCATACACATCTGTGGATAACCCTGGGGACAATTGCTCACAGCCTGGGGACAGAGTAGTGGACAGAACCGTTCCACGGGTGGAAAGATGTGAACTACATGCTTGTGTTTACCCAAGCGCCCACCGACGCCTCGGTCACGGTGCACATGGCATCCACAAGCTGATACTGGCTCAGAACCCTTGATTACTCTGGGGTAAGCGGCACTTGTCCACAGTCTCCACAGGTGCTGATACTTCTACCAAGTGAATTCAACTCTTAAGAGGGCGACCGCCACCGACTGCTGCGGTGGATGAGCTTCGAGCTCACAAGCTCGAAGTCGAGAGAGTCATGGACCTGCAGAATATTCGAACACAGGATCTCGGCTGATTCTCGAATGCGAGATTCACTCACTGAGCACCCCTGGCATCCCTTTTCGGCCGGCACTCCTGAGGTGGGCACAAATCGGATAGGCTGTGTAAAGTTTTCCGAGCAGTATCGAGCCTGTGACTCGCAACCCGGAATCTCGTGCCAGATGCCCAGTGCAGGTCGGGTGGCCACCCCGAAGGAGTAAAGTGAACGCGGAAGCATCCCCCTTGAAGTTCAAAGTCAATCGCGACGTTCTCGCTGACGCTGTTGCCTGGGCGACCAAGACTCTGCCCAACCGTCCTTCCGCTCCGGTCCTCACCGGCATCCTCATCACCGCCGAAGCCGGCGGTACAGTGCGTCTGGCCGTCTTCGACTACGAAGTCTCATCCCGCGTCGAGATCGTCGCCGATGTCGCCTCCGCAGGAACGGTCCTCGTCTCCGGACGGCTGCTCGCCGACATCTCCAAGGCTCTGCCGAACCAAGAGGTCACCCTCGAACAGATCGATGCGAAGGTCGACGTGACCTGCGGATCCTCGCGCTTCTCACTCATGACGATGCCCGTGGCCGAATACCCCGCGCTGCCGCAGATCCCCGACGACTCCGGCACCGTTTCGGCCGGTGAGTTCCAGAACGCCGTCTCACAGGTCACGATCGCTACCTCGAAGGACGACACCCTGCCGATCCTCACCAGCGTGCGTGTCGAGATCGAGGGCGAGAAGGTCACTATGCTCGCCACCGACCGCTACCGTCTGGCCGTTCGCGAATTCACCTGGAATCCGGGGCGCCCCGACGTCTCGGCCGTGGCCCTGCTGCGCGGACGCACGCTCTCCGATGTCTCGAAATCACTCGGCGGCGATGTCACCATCGGTCTGAGCACCGATGCCGGCAAGGACCTCATCTCCTTCACCTCGGCGGGTCGAGTCACCACGTCGCTGCTCATCGAGGGCGAGTACCCGAAGGTCCGGTCGCTGTTCCCGGATTCGGTTCCGATCCACGCCATCGTCGAGACCGCCGTGCTGCGCGAAGCCGTTCGCCGCGTCTCACTCGTGGCAGAACGCAACACCCCGCTGCGCTTCGAGGTCACCGACGGCATGCTCACCCTCCACGCCGGCACCGGTGACGATGCCCAGGCCTCCGAAGCCGTCGAAGCCACCCTCCAAGGCGATGAGATCACCGTCGGCTTCAACCCGCACTACATCGCCGAAGGTCTCGCCGCTGTCGAGAGCCCGTACGTGAACTTCTCCTTCACGCAGCCGATGAAGCCGGTCATCATCTCCGGGCAGAAGGAACTCGACGGTCCTGCCGACGAGTCCTATCGCTATCTGCTCATGCCCACGCGCATCTGAATGTGGATATCCCGACTCTCCCTGCGTGACTATCGGTCGTATCCGGAGCTCGACCTCGAGTTCTCACCGGGAGTCACCACATTCGTGGCCGACAACGGGACCGGGAAGACCAATATCGTCGAGGCGATCGGGTACCTCGCTCATCAGCGCTCCCATCGGGTGGCCTTCGACGCTCCGCTCGTCCACGAGGGGCGACCTGCTGCGACGGTGTCCGCACTGGTCAACCGGGATCAGCGGCATGCCACCGTCGAGGTCACCATTCAGGCCAAAGGTGCCAACCGGGCCCGGGTCAACCGCAATGCGGTGAAGCTCAAGGACATCCTCGGCCTCGTCTCCTGTGTCGTCTTCGCCCCCGAGGACCTCAGTCTGGTGCGCGGTGAACCGGCCGAACGACGGTCGTGGATCGACACGCTCGTCGTGGCACGCAATCCGCGCTTCGCCTCGATCATCACGGACTTCGAACGGGCACTCAAACAGCGCAATGCTCTGCTCAAACGGCTCCGCGAGGACCGCGATCCCGGCCTCGAGGCGACACTCGACATCTGGAATATGGCCTATGCGGACTCCGCCGCCGAACTCGTCTTCGGGCGACAGCGGATCCTCGCCGATATCGTCGAACCGCTGCAGGCGAACTTCGCCTATATCGCAGCCGATGCCCGGTTGGAACGGCAAGGCGCTCACATCGCCTACGATTCGCGCATCGACTACTCGCAGGCCGCATCCGCTGCCGACTGCAAGGAGCTGCTGCTGGCGGCCCTCGATCGTCGCCGGACGACGGAGATCGAGCGCGGACTGACCCTGCACGGACCCGGTCGCGATGATCTGTCACTGATGATCGGAACACATCCGGCGAAGGGCTATGCCTCTCATGGAGAGACCTGGTCGCTGGCGTTGGCCATGCAGCTGGCAGGGTGGGACCTGCTCTCCGCCGATGCCGGAAGCGCCGCCGAACAGCCGATCCTCGTCCTCGATGACGTCTTCGCCGAACTCGACACCGGTCGGCGTCAGCGTCTGGCGTCCAGAGTGACTTCGGCCGAACAGGTCTTCATCACCGCGGCCGTCGACTCCGATCTGCCCGATGGTCTCGAAGGAATCCGGATCGATCAGTCCCGACTCCTGCAGAGCGGCACATCGTGAGCGGCATCGACCGGGACTACTCCACTCCCGTCGCCGCACTCGAAGCACTCGACCGAGTCAGGCGGATGGAGGTCACCGAAGCGAAGTTCGTCCGCAGCCGTCGCCGTTCCCGCCTGCGCGGCGAAGCCGTCTACTCCGGATCGGGTCGAGACGGTCGAGACCCGAAGACCGTGTCATCCGTGCTCGGGTCGCTCATCACGGACCGCGGCTGGTCGTCCTCGCTCGACATCGGCAAGGTGCTCGGCCGGTGGCCCGACCTCGTCGGACCCCAGGTGGCCCAGCACGCGACTCCCGTCGACTTCTCTCCTCCCCTGCTCGTCATCGCCGCGGACTCGACGACCTGGGCGACCCAGCTGCGGGTGCTCAAACCGACGATCCTGCGCAGACTCGAGGAAGGGCTGGGCTCGGCGACGATCACCGAGATCGAGATCAAGGGGCCACAGGGGCGCAGCTTCAAACGCGGTCGACGATCGGTGTCCGGCCGCGGACCTCGGGACACGTTCGGGTGAAACCGGGAGCCGCCTCGGCGAAATTCCGGGAAGATTCCCTGTATTTCTGAAAAGAACACAGAGGGCCTTAAACGGCCATAGCCGCTCCCTCACCTGTCCGGGGGTACATCTGCGGCACGAAAATTCGGGAAATACGCCTTCACAGGCCGCTTACGGGCATTTCAGCGTGTGGCGCGGTAGAATGGGGAGCTGATAGCGACCATCCGAACAAGGAGTCATATGACGACCGAGGATCAGCCTCATTATGATGCCGGCGACATCACTGTGCTCGAGGGTCTCGAGGCAGTCCGGAAACGGCCCGGCATGTACATCGGTTCGACCTCGGAACGTGGTCTCCACCACCTCGTTCAGGAGATCGTCGACAACTCAGTCGATGAGGCGATGGCCGGCTACTGCGATCATATCGAGGTCACCATCCTCGCCGACGGAGGCGTACGTGTCGCCGATGACGGCCGTGGAATGCCGGTGGCGATGCACCCGACTGAAGGCAAGCCTACCGTCGAGGTGATCCTCACGATCCTCCACGCCGGCGGTAAGTTCGGCGGCGGCGGATACGCCGTGGCCGGCGGTCTCCACGGTGTGGGTTCGACCGTCGTCAACGCACTGTCCGAACGACTCGAGGTCGAGGTCAGGCGCGATGGCTATGTGTGGACGATGGACTTCGTCCGCGGTGTGCCCACCGGTGAGCTGCAGCGCGGCGAAGCCACCGATGAGACGGGCACCACCGTGACCTTCTGGCCGGACGGTTCGATCTTCGAGACCACGGACTTCTCCTACGAGTACCTCCGTGCGCGCTTCCAGCAGATGGCCTTCCTCAACAAGGGTCTGAAGATCAGCCTCACCGATGAGCGCCACAACGAAGTCGATGACGACGATGTCCAGATCGACGAGGACGAGGCGACCGAGTGGAAGCCGCGCACCGTCACCTACGAATACGCGAACGGTCTGCTCGACTATGTCGAGTACCTCAACTCGACGAAGAAGGCCGATCTCGTCCACCCCGATGTCATCGTCTTCGAAGCCGAAGAGGGCGAACAGACCCTTGCACTCGAGATCGCGATGCAGTGGACGACGTCGTACAACGAGTCGGTCCACACCTACGCCAACGTCATCAACACCCATGAGGGCGGCACCCATGAAGAGGGCTTCCGGACGGCTCTGACCTCGCTGGTCAATGCGTATGCGAAAGACCAGAAGCTGTTGCGCGACAAGGACCCGAACCTCACCGGCGACGACATCCGCGAGGGTCTCACGGCCGTCATCTCCGTCAAGCTCGGCGATCCCCAGTTCGAGGGGCAGACGAAGACGAAGCTCGGCAACTCCGAGGTCAAGGGCTTCGTCCAGCGCGTGGTCCGCGACGAACTCGGACACTGGTTCGAGTCGAACCCGGCTCAGGCCAAGGACGTCGTGCGCAAGGCGCTGCAGGCCTCCCAGGCCCGCTTGGCCGCCCGCAAGGCGCGTGAGGCCACTCGCCGCAAGGGACTGCTCGAGTCCTCGGGTATGCCCGGCAAGCTCAAGGACTGCCAGTCGAAGGACCCGACGATCTCCGAAGTCTTCATCGTCGAGGGTGACTCGGCCGGCGGCTCGGCGACTCAGGGCCGCAATCCGAACACTCAGGCGATCCTGCCGCTGCGCGGAAAGATCCTCAACGTCGAAAAGGCTCGACTCGACCGCGCATTGGGCAACAACGAAGTCCAGGCGATGATCACGGCCTTCGGCACCGGCATCGGTGAGGAGTTCGATCTCGAGAAGCTGCGCTATCACAAGATCGTCCTCATGGCCGACGCCGATGTCGACGGTCAGCACATCACGACACTGCTGCTGACGCTGATCTTCCGGTACATGAAGCCGCTCATCGAACACGGCTACGTCTACCTCGCCACTCCGCCGCTCTATCGCATCAAGTGGTCGAACGCCCCGCACCAGTTCGCCTACACCGACAAGGAACGCGACGGACTGCTCGAGACCGGGCGGGCCGCCGGCAAGCGACTGCCCAAGGATCTCGCGATCCAGCGTTACAAGGGTCTGGGCGAGATGAACTATGAGGAGCTGTGGGAGACGACGATGGATCCCGATCACCGGCTGCTCAAGCAGGTGTCGCTCGACGATGCGATCGTCGCCGACGAGATCTTCACCGTCCTCATGGGCGATGACGTGGATTCGCGTCGCCGCTTCATCCAGGAGAACGCGAAGGACGTTCGCTTCCTCGATATCTGATCATCCGTCCTCACCGGGCAGCCGCCTCGGTGGGGGTGGGAGATCGGATGAATCGCACCCATTCTTTGCACGCACCAATCGCCGCCGCACACGGCTGAGATCCAGCCGGACACGGTTCGAACACAAGGGAAGAGCCCACATTGGCCGACGAGAACGATATCGGAACAGAAAACAACCGGATCGAACAGGTTGATCTCAACCTCGAGATGCAGAGGTCGTACCTCGATTACGCGATGAGCGTGATCGTCGGCCGTGCCCTGCCCGACGTCCGCGACGGACTCAAGCCCGTCCATCGTCGTGTGCTCTACGCGATGTTCGACGGCGGGTACCGCCCCGACCGCAACTTCTCCAAGTGCTCGCGCGTCGTCGGCGACGTGATGGGCCAGTACCACCCGCACGGTGACACGGCGATCTACGACGCCATGGTCCGCCTCGTGCAGCCGTGGACGATGCGCTACCCGCTCGTGGCCGGTCAGGGCAACTTCGGCTCCCCGGGCGACGACGGAGCGGCCGCACCGCGTTATACCGAGTGCAAGATGGCGCCGCTGGCCATGGAGATGGTCCGGGACATCGAAGAAGGCACCGTCGACTTCCAGGACAACTACGACGGTCGCAACCAGGAACCCATGGTTCTGCCCTCCAGGTTCCCGAACCTGCTGGTCAACGGCTCGGCCGGCATCGCCGTGGGTATGGCCACGAACATTCCTCCGCACAACCTGCGTGAGGTCGCCCAGGGCGCACAGTGGCTGCTGTCCCACCCGGAGGCGAGCAAGGAAGAGGCTCTCGAAGCCCTCCTCGGCATCGTCAAGGGACCCGACTTCCCGATGGGCGCGACGGTCCTCGGCCGCAAGGGCATCGAGGACACCTATCGCACCGGTCGCGGATCGATCACCCAGCGCGCCGTCGTCGAGGTCGAAGAGATCCAGGGCCGCACCTGCCTCGTCGTCACCCAGCTGCCGTACATGGTCAATCCGGACACCCTGGCCGCGAAGATCGCCTCGTATGTCAAGGACGGCAAGGTCGCCGGCATCGCCGATCTGCGCGACGAGTCCTCGGGCCGCACCGGTCAGCGCCTGGTCATCGTGCTCAAGCGCGATGCCGTGGCCAAGGTCGTGCTCAACAACCTGTACAAGCACACGTCGCTGCAGGAGAACTTCTCCGCGAACATGCTGGCCCTCGTCGACAGCGTGCCGCGTACGCTGAGCATCGACTCGTTCCTGCGTCTGTGGGTCAAGCACCAGATCGAAGTGATCGTCCGTCGCACGCAGTTCCGTCTGCGCAAGGCCGAGGAACGCGCTCATATCCTGCGCGGCTATCTCAAGGCCCTCGACGCCCTCGACGAGGTCATCGCTCTGATCCGCCGCTCCCCGTCCTCGGACGAGGCGCGGACCGGACTGATGGAGCTGCTCGAGGTCGACGAACTGCAGGCCAACGCGATCCTCGACCTGCAGCTGCGCCGACTGGCAGCCCTGGAGCGTCTGAAGATCCAGGAAGAGGCCGAGAAGATCGAGCAGCAGATCGCCGAGTACAACCACATCCTTGCCACTCCGTCTCGTCAGCGCGAGATCGTGTCCGAGGAACTCGACGAGATCGTCGAGCGCTACGGTGACGACCGCCGGACGAAGATCCTCGCCGGATTCGACGGAGACGTGTCCATGGAGGACCTCATCCCCGAGGAGGAGGTCGTCGTCACGATCACCCGCGGCGGTTACGCGAAGCGGACCCAGACGCACCTCTACCGGGCCCAGCACCGCGGCGGCAAGGGCATCAAGGGCGCAGCACTGCGCGGCGACGACGTCGTCGAACAGTTCTTCGTCACCTCCACCCACAACTGGCTGCTGTTCTTCACGAACACTGGTCGCGTGTACCGGGCGAAGGCCTATGAGCTGCCCGAGGGCTCACGGGACGCCAAGGGCCAGCACGTGGCGAACCTGCTCGCCCTCCAGCCGGGTGAGACGATCGCACAGGTGCTGTCGATCCGGGACTACGAGGTAGCCGACTTCCTCATCCTCGCCACCCGTTCCGGTGTGGTGAAGAAGACCCGCCTGAGCGAGTACGACTCGAACCGCACCGGCGGTGTCATCGCCATCAACCTGCGCGAATACAAGGGTCAGCCCGATGAGCTGGTCTCCGCCCGCATCGTCGGTGCCGAGGATCACCTGCTGCTGATCTCGCGCAAGGGCATGTCGATCCGCTTCGCCGCCGATGACGAGTCGATCCGTCCCCTGGGCCGAGTCACCGGTGGCGTCACCGGTATGAAGTTCAAGGACGACGACGAGCTGCTGACGATGGACGTCGTTCGGCCGGACACCTACGTCTTCGTCGTCACGGAAGCCGGGTTCGCCAAGCGCACCCCGGTCGACGAGTACCGTCTGCAGGGGCGCGGCGGTCTCGGAATCCGGGTTGCGAAGATCACCGAACAGCGCGGAGACTTGGTAGGCGGACTCATCGTCGAAGACGGTGAGGAGGTCCTCGTGGTCATGGAGCGCGGTAAGATCGTTCGGTCGAGCATCGATGAAGTTCCGGCGAAGGGACGCAACACCATGGGTGTGGTGTTCGCGAAACCGGACAAGAAAGATCGTATTATCGCAGTGACCCGTGGGCCCGAAGCCGAGGTCGAAGACGAGATCGAAAGCGAAGACGATGCCGAAGTCCCGGAAGGTGAGGTCGCAGAGCCTCAGACCGGCAACGAGGATGTGGAAGAGTGAGCGATAGCAAACAGCCAGGCTCAGGCAAGATCATACGCACGTCGAGCGGCTCGACCCGTCTGACGGCCGGATCGTCGAAGTCGGACGACAAGTCGGCTGCAGCAAGCGGTTCAGGTTCGAATGCCGGGTCGGGAACCGGCGCGAAACAGGGATCCGGCTCCGGTCGCGGCTCTTCGGGACCGAACAGCCAGAACGCCACCGTCGTCGCACCTCCCGCTCCGAAGGCCTCGCCGAAGCCCAACCGGGCGCCCTCGGCCGGCTCGACGCCATCGGCACACACCGGATCTCAGGGATCGGGTGCTCAGACCGGGCCCCAGGGATCCGGCGCACCGACTTCCGGTTCACAGGGAACAGGTTCCCAGGGATCGGGCGGCGGCAACCGCAGCGCCACCTCGGTGATGGGAAATGCCGCGAACACCGTCCGCGCGAGCTCCGGCAGCGTGAAGATGGGTGTGAAGAACATGGTCGACAGCGGGAAGGGCAAGAAGAAAAAGGGCCCCCGCACCGTCCGCCTGACCGTCTCCGCGGTCGACCCGTGGTCGGTCATGAAGATGTCGTTCCTCATGTCCGTGGCGATCGGCATCGCCACGATCGTCGCCTTCATCGTCCTGTGGGTCGTGCTGCAGGCGACCGGTGTGATGAGCGGCCTCGAATCGACGATGAGCGAGCTCGCCGGTGCAGAGTCGGCCGAGCGGATCGTCGGCATCTTCGGCTTCGGCCGAGTCGTCGCGGCCGGCTTCATCATCGCGGTCATCAACATCGTGCTGATGACGGCGTTGTCGACCTTGGCGGCCTTCATCTACAACATCGGCTCCCTCATCGCCGGCGGATTCAGTCTCACCCTCACCGACGACTAATTGCTACCTGACGGCGGCCCAGCAACCTCGCGCAAGGTTGCTGGGCCGCCGTCAGGTAGTTCTGGGAGGGTGTGAGAGGGGTCACTGGGCGTCGATTTGTGTTTAGCTGCGGTCGATGGGTATTGTTTTACTTCGGGTTCACCCGATGAGGGCCTATAGCTCAGGCGGTTAGAGCGCTTCGCTGATAACGAAGAGGTCCCTGGTTCAAGTCCAGGTAGGCCCACGTCCTGTCACAACAGGATTTCCTTTCGAGGAGGATCATGAGAAGATGGATTCTCAGCGGTCTCACGTTAGTGGGACTGGGAGTGTTCTTCGGGTGGCGGCACCAGAACCAGAGTGCCCAAGCCGAATGGTCCGAACACACCGACTCGGTGTGAGGGTGTGAACCCGTTTCGGGGGTATGGCGCAATTGGTAGCGCATCTGCTTTGCAAGCAGAGGGTTAGGGGTTCGAGTCCCCTTACCTCCACAGATTGAAGAGGTCCTGCATCGCGCAGGGCCTCTTCTTGTATTCGAGGGTATGCTTGCTTCGTCTTCGGCGAAAGACCATGTGAGAGGCCGTTTCTCGCAAGAGAGGCGGCCTCTGATTGTCTTTCGGTGTGGTGCTCAGGTTCCAAACTGATCGTAGTAGATTGATGGTATGCCGTAGTTAATCGTGTTGGTTCGCGTGCGCCTCGTGTGTCTCCGCGACCAGCGGTTTCACGCGGGGTTCGACCCGGCAGTATGACTGGGTGCGCCCCGTGCGCCCCGGGGAGCGGCTAGCCGTGTCAGTGCCCCTCGACATACTGTCAACATGGTCCGGAAGATGACGCCCGCGCAGTTCAAGGCCGCGGTGAACAAGATGCAGCGCCAGCAGAAGCAGGCGGTCGACAAGTACAACCGCGAGGCCCGTCGGCACAACGCGGTCGTCAAGAAGGCGGTGGGCGACTACAACCGCGAAGTGCGCGCGTACAATGCCAGGGCTCGCGCGCACAACTCGCACGTCAGGAACCAGCGCCGTCGTCTCGACCAGGAGATCCGCCGACTCAACTCGCGGCCGGCGGCGCGGACCTTCATCACCTACCGGTCGTCGGTCGAAACTCTCGCGCACACCTACACCGAGACAGAGGAGAGCCTGGCCGGGCGGACAGTCAGCCCTGCCGGAAGGGACCTCCTCGACCGCGGCAGCGAGGAGGCCGCCAACAGCGCCTACTTGCTCAACGCCATGGACGGCGACGGCGCGACCGAAGAGGACCCGACGGAGGACGAGCTCCGTGGCCCGAGCATGCAGGAGGAGCTCGCCCCGTTCGGACAGGATCTCGTCGACCGATGGACGGGGGCACTGTTCGCTCTCAGCCCCAGCAACCCCGACGCCGCACGCCACTTCTGTACCAGTGCCCGTGAGGTGCTGATCGCGATGATCGACGGCGCAGCGCCGGACTCCCGCGTGGCCGAAGACGACCCGGACTGCGCTAGGACCGACAAGGGTTTGCCGACGCGGCGAGCCAAGATCGGCTTCCTCTTGCGGCGCAAGGGCATTGACGAGAGCCCCATCGAGGACCTCGTCGAGGAAGACATGAACAACCTCCTGGGGCTCTTCCGCGAGTTCAACGACGGCACCCACGGGCACGCCGGTCGGTTCACGATCACCCAGTTGAGCGCGCTGCGCATTCGGGTCGAGTCGGCCATCGGCTTCATCCACACGCTCTGCGCGGTCTGAGCCACAACTACGAGATCAGGCGTGGACACCTCTGCGCTTGACGTGCGAGGAGAGCCCGTTCTCCTCGGACACGAGCCGAGAGTGCGCGATTCTGAAGCAGTGATCGATGTAAAGTCTCTGATACATGGTGTGAGATTGGGGAGGACCAGATGAGCATGGCCGAGTCGTCGGTCGCAGTCGCGACAGCTCTGTCGACCCGCACTGCCATGCCCGGCCTGAGCGGTGACTCCAACTCCGTCGCGATGACCGACGATGATGCACCCCAGCCGTGTCGCCAAGCCCCAGTTCGGCTGACCTCCTACCGACGGACGATCACCATGAGCAACTCTGATGCAGAACCTCTCTCGGTGAAGTCAAGGCACCGTGTCAAGACCTACGGAGAGGTGTTCACGCCGCGCTCGATGGTCGACCAGATGCTCAATCTCGTCAGTGACGATCTCGAGCGGGGTGAGGGCTTCGTCGACAGGACA
The DNA here is from genome assembly GCF_057766545.1 of Brevibacterium sp. MGP-B1. Classification (NCBI taxonomy): domain Bacteria; kingdom Bacillati; phylum Actinomycetota; class Actinomycetes; order Micrococcales; family Brevibacteriaceae; genus Brevibacterium; species Brevibacterium sp. MGP-B1. The sequence goes on from NZ_CM173407.1 coordinate 3,476,031, forward strand.
TTCCTGGAACCGGCGGCCGGGGACGGCAATTTTCTTGTCGCGATCCTGCAACGCAAGCTCGCCGCCATCGAGGAACGATTCGACTCGTCAGTCTGGTTGCGTGAGTCCCTGTTCGCTCTCGCTTCCATCTACGCGATCGAACTGCTCGAGGACAACCACCGCGACGCGCAGGTCGCTCTCGTCAACGAGTTCGTGACGTTCCACGAGTCCCACGGCACGCGTTGCAGTCCTCGCACTGACCTCTACCGTGCTGCTGTCTTCATCGTTAAGACGAACATCGTCCGCGGCGACACGCTCACTGGTCGGACCCCGAATGGCCTGGAGATCGAGTTCTCGTGGTGGATCCGGCAGATCGGTGATCCATCGATGGTCAAGCGGGAGCCCTTCACGTTCAATTCGTTGCGGGAGACCGATGCCTTCGACTTCGCGGTCTACGACCGCTTCGAGCCGTGCCCGGTCCACCACGTCCATAAGAAAGCGAGCGCCGATGCCTAGCCCGAAGATCAGCACATTCCGGGAGATCACGCCGCAGATCTACTCGTGGAGTACCACCGACCTCCCCAAATACGACGGCTGGGAGAAGATCGGCTACACGGAACAGGCCGGCGGCGCACAGGCGCGCATCGCCCAGCAGGCTTCGCAGCTGTCGATCAACAAGACGGTCGAGTGGGTCTTCAAAGCTACGTACATGACGCCCGATGGTGGGCGATTCACCGATCACGACTTCCACGCCTACCTCAAGCAACAGGGCATCCAGCGCGACGGCGTCCCGGCGACCAAAGACCGACCCAAACGGACCGAGTGGCACCGCTTCGATGATGTTCCAAAGAGTTCGCGCGAGTACTTCCTCGACTTCGCTTCAGGCAATTTCGAGATCGACAGTTCCGGTGTTGTGGAGCAGGACTACGAGCTCCGCCCGGAGCAGAAGGCAGCCGTCGGCCAGGCGCTAGAAGCGTTCGGTGATGGCAAGGCCGAGGTGCTATGGAACGCAAAGCCGCGTTTCGGAAAGACCCTTACTACCTACGACCTCATGAGCAAGCTCGACGCGCGCCGGGTGCTCATTGTGACCAACCGTCCGGCGATCGCGAACTCGTGGCTCGACGACTTCCTGCGCTTCGTCGGCCACCAGACGACTTACCGATTCGTTTCCGAGTCCCCGTCGTTGAACGGCCGTCCGACGATGACCCGGCAGCAGTGGTCATCGTACGTGTCACACACGAGCGACGAGGATCCGCGCATCGTCGAGTTCCTCTCGTTGCAGGACCTCAAGGGATCGGTGTACTTCGGAGGCGGCTACGAGAAGCTCGGCCACATCGCGAAGTACGACTGGGATCTGCTTGTCATTGACGAGGCTCACGAGGGTGTCGACACGACGAAGACCGATGTCGCCTTCGACCAGATCACTCGAAAGTGGACACTGCATCTGTCGGGCACGCCATTCAAGGCCCTCGCCTCGGGCAGATTCGACCAGGACCAAATCTTCAACTGGACGTACGAGGACGAGCAGACTGCGCGCACCGAGTGGAATGACCCGAGTCAGGAGAACCCCTACGACGCACTCCCCACGCTCAACCTGCTGACCTACCAGGTCTCCCGGATGATCAGCGACCGTCTCGCCGAGGGGGTGGCGATCGCCGAGGATGAGGCGAACATCGACTACGCCTTCGATCTCGGCGAGTTTTTCCGCACGAAGGACAACGGGTTCTTCGAGCACGAGGCAGACGTGCAGGCGTTCCTCGATCGGCTGTCCGTGAACGAGAAGTACCCTTTCTCGACCCCGGAGCTACGCGACGAGATCCGGCACTCGTTTTGGCTGCTGGACCGTGTTGCCTCGGCGAAGTCGCTGCAGCGCATGTTGAACAAGCACCCGGTGTTCAAGGACTACACGGTCGTCCTGGCTGCCGGCGACGGGCGTGGCGCGGACGATGACAGCGACCTCGTCGCCTCAAAGGCGTCCCTGGCGAAGGTCCGCGACGCCATTGCCGAGGCCGAGAAGGTTGGCGGCAAGACAATCACGCTCTCGGTCGGTCAGCTCACCACTGGTGTGACGGTCCCGGAGTGGACGGCAGTTGTCATGCTCTCGAACGTGACCTCGCCGGCGATGTACATGCAGGCGGCCTTCCGTGCGCAGAACCCGTGTACCTTCGAGCGCGGCGACAAGGTCTTTCAGAAGAAGAACGCCTATATCTTCGATTTCGCGCCTGAGCGTACGCTTACCATTTTCGACGAGTTCGCGAACAATCTCCACCCGAACCCCTCGGGCGACCCAGTCCAGCGGCAGCAGAACATCCGGACCTTACTGAACTTCTTCCCCGTGATCGGCGAGGATGCAGAGGGACGGATGGTCGAGCTCGACGCCTCGCAGGTTCTCACCTTCCCGAAGGTGTTCAAGGCACGCGAGGTCGTGCGCCGCGGGTTCCTGTCAAACCTGCTGTTCGCCAACGTCGCCGGGATCTTCCGCCACTCCGAACACGTCAAGAAGATCCTCGACAAGCTCCCGACAGCTGAGCAGGGCAAGCTCAAGAAGAAGGAGCTGGATCTTCCCGAGCCCATGCCGAGCGTGGACCGCGATGGCAATGCCGAGGTCGACCTCGAGACCGTCATCAACCCGAAAGTCGCCGAGCTGGGCGCTCCTGTGTGGAGCGTCGAGGACATCCCGACTACCGACCCGCAGGCCCCTGCGGCAGAGGTAGCAAAGAAGCTTGCGAAGCTCGCGACCGAGAAGACGCGCGATACCCGGGACAAACTGCAGGCCGAGTACGGCCTGACGAAGAAGCAAGTCGAGCGCGACGAGCGGGCCACCGAAGCAGAGGTCGTGCGCAGGTACGAGCGAGTGCGTGTTGAGCACGAGATCGCCTCGAAGCATCTCTCTGACGAGATGGCTGAGGCCGCCACCGAGGACGACGCTGCGGCGATCGCCGCGAAGAAGGCCGAGCAGGAGAAGGCCTTCCACGAGAGCGTCGCCAAGATTCTTACGGAGACGACCGAATCGATCACCGAAACGGTCGTCGTGCGGGAGGAGAAGAAGAAGGAACAGAAGCGCGCTGACCAGACTATGGATGACGCACGTTCTCACTTGCGCGGGTTCGCTCGAACTATCCCGATGTTCCTCATGGCCTACGGTGACCGGGACACTCGCTTGTCGAACTTCGACGAATACACCCCCGACGACGTGTTCGAAGAGATCACTGGTATCAGCGAGGCGGAGTTCTGCCTTCTACGCGACGGCCAGGAGGTTGAGGAGGAGGACGGTACTATCGCCAGGATCCCTGGGCTCTTCGACGAGTCGGTTTTCGACCAGTCGGTCCAGGAGTTCCTCGACAAGAAGGAAGCCCTCGCTGACTACTTCGACGATGCGCAAACGGAGAACATCTTTGCGTACATCCCGCAGCAGAAGACTTCGCTCGTCTTCACGCCGCAGCCGGTCGTCAAGCAGATGGTCGACATCCTCGAGACCGAGAACCCCGGAATCTTCGAGGATCCAGAGAAGACTTTCGCCGACTTGTTCTCGACCGCCGGGCTGTTCCTGATGGAGCTCGTGCGCCGCCTGGACACCGGCCTCGCCGACCAGATCCCCGATCAGGAGGAGCGGCTCGAGCACATCCTCACCTCGCAATTGTTCGAGATGAGCCATAACGAGATCCTCCACAAGATTACCCTTGAGGCGGTCTCCGGCGGGGTGGCTGAGCGGAAGCGGTTGCTCGAGGAATCCGGCCATTACACGGTCGGCAGCCTCGCGAAGATGACGAGCGCACAGCGGGCTCAGATGCTCGACGACATGCTGACGGAAGGCGACTGACCATGGGTAAGAAGTTCGATGTCGTGATCGGTAATCCTCCCTACCAAGAGGAGGCGCAAGGGGACGGGACTCGCGACACGCCCGTCTACCACCAATTCATGGACGCGGCATACGAGGTGGCAAGAAAGGCTGTGCTCATCACGCCGGCTCGCTTCCTCTTCAACGCCGGGTTTACCCCGAAGGCGTGGAACGAAAAAATGCTCGCTGACCGGCACCTGAGCGTCCCGCACTACGTGCCCAACAGCAACGACCTGTTCCCGGGTACTGATATCAAGGGTGGGATCGCAGTCACCTACTGGGACGAAGAGCGTAACGATGAGCCGATCGACACGTTCACCAGTTTCCCGGAGCTCAACGGGATCCTCCACAAAGTCAATGCCGCTCACGATGCATCGATCGCTCCCACGATCACAAGCTCGCGCTCGTTCCGCTACACCGAAGTGCTGTATGAGCAGCACCCCGATGCTAGGGTGCTCCGCCCGGATGGCAACGCGGCGCTCGTCAACACGAACACGTTCGAGCAATTTTCATTCCTCTATGACGCGGATCGGCCTCAGGATGGGTTGGAGTACGTACGGGTACTGGGTCTGGTTAAGAACCGTCGACTCTCGCGCTGGATTCGTAAGGACTACATCGCTGGCCCTGCGAGCTTTAGCACATTCAAGGTGGTTGTCGCAGCGGCGAACGGTTCCGGCACTTTCGGTGAGGTCCTCTCCAGCCCACTTGTCGTTGAGCCGGAGGTTGCCGTCACCCAGACTTTCATTACGATCGGGGCGTTCGATGACGAAGCCCACGCTCAGGCATGCCTAAAGTACGTGAAGACGAAGTTCGCTCGCGCCATGCTCGGCATCCTGAAGATCACGCAGCATAATCCGGCGAAAGTGTGGAAGCACGTTCCGCTCCAGGACTTTTCGCAAGCATCCGACATTGACTGGAGCAGATCGATCGCGGAGATTGATCAGCAGCTCTATGAGAAGTACGGGCTCGGCGATGACGAGATCGAGTTCATCGAGTCACGCGTCAAGCCGATGAGCTGACTGTCTTCTTGCCGTTAGGAGTGGAGATGATGGTGCCAGTATCGGTGAACTCGGGTTTCGGCGGAATCATCCGTGACGCCAGGAAACGGCGCGGATGGTCTCAGGCTGAGCTCGCTGAGAGTTCGGGCTTGTCCCGGCCCACGGTTGCTCGCATCGAAGCGGGTAACGACGTCACGACGGCGACAATAGCGAAGGTTGCGCGGGTACTCGGCCTGAAGCTCGAGTTGAAGCGTTCTGGCGCACAACGAGCGGAGAGTGAGGATTCAGTCGATGGCGACGGGCTATGAGCGGTACAGCAAGCACGCGGTCTGGGAGACCCTCCAGCTCAAGCGCGAATCGCTGAACGCGGCTAGGTTCGACGATGCCGCCTCGGAACAGGCCCGTGTCGATATCGTCGAATGGCTCGACGAAGCGCTGAAGACGAAGGCCGCCCGCCAGCCTGCGCTGTATCTGGGCGCATTGGATGAGTTGAGCAACGCTCTGAATCAGCTGCCGGTTGACACTGCGCAGTTCAAGCAGTTCGTCGCCAACCGTCGCCACGGCGGTCAGCCTTATCAGCTGCTCGAGCAGGCCCTGAGGGCATTGCCGCTGCCTCCTCCGAAGGACCTGAAGGCCGCGTATGTCGACCTGCTTGACCAGGAGGTCCAGGCCCGCACCGAGCGCCTCGGCCAGCTTGAAGCGCGCGTCAGGGAGACCGAGAAGTCCCTCCAGGACCGGCAAGGTGAGCTCGACGCCGTCTCGACCGAGGTCGACCGGCTCCGAGGCGAGATCAAGACTCAGCAGGAAGCCATCAAGCAGCTGAGCGAGTCGGCCGACGCTGACATGCGTGCGGCATGGGAGGAGAAGCTCGAGGCCTGGCATCAGGAACGCAGAAGCACCGACGAAGAGCACGACGCCAAGGCGGTGGAGAGCATCGGTACTCTCGCCGCTGTCACGAAAGCAGGCGAGGCCCTCGCCGAGCACGCCGCAGGCGACCTCAGCGCTGCAGATTGGTACGGGAGGGCGAAACGCGAGCGACGTGCCGCCCAGTGGATTCGGGCGGGCGCTCTGGCCGCGTTCGTCTTCGCCGGGGCCGTCGGGTACTTCATCGTCAGTGAGGCCATCGCCAACAACTTCGACATCTCGGTCGGCGGCGGCATCCTGCGAGCCTCGGTCGCCGTCGTGATCGGTGCTTTCGGCGCGCTCTTGCTCCGTGAGTCCGGCCGCCACTTCCGTGAGGCGGACACGGCGGAGGACGTCGCTCTGTCTCTCAAGGCGCTGGCCCCGTTCTACGCGAACTCTGACGACGATGTCAGGCTCAGCGCACGGGTGCAGGTCGGCGATGCGGTACTCGTCAAGAACGTTCTGTCCCGGTTCGCGCACCGTGATGCAGCCAAGCACGCCGGTGACGTGGACTCCGCCCAACTGCCGGACATCGTGAAAGATGCCACGAAGGCGCTCGGCAAGTCCGAGGAGACCAGGGCCCCATGACCCTGACCCTTGGCGCGATCCTCCGCAGCGCGGGCATCGACCAGGCCGATGCCCAGGCGATCCGCCACGCCTTCGTGCGCGAGCACGAGGACAGCGGTCTTCCGGGCATCCACGCCGACTCGACCGACGACGAGATCCTCGAGTACACGAGACGGCAGTCGGCCAAGCCGAGGATATTCCCGGCGGACCCGCCCAGGCTCTGGGTGGTGTTCGTCCGCGAGGGCGGCGACCGGGCCCGCCTCTGGTCCGTGGTCGAGAACCGCGGCGAAGTCTCCAACGACGGCGAACTGCGCACTTTCGACCTCGTCGTCGCCGAGCACTTGGCAGACCTGCGGAGCCGGCTCGTCATCGGCTGGCGATCGCCTCGCACCTGGCGTCTCAACGGCCCGACGGCTGCCGGCTACCCAGTCATGGAGATCGCCGACGCGCAACCGGTGCCGTTCCCCGGCTTCGATCGGCTCGTCCTCGACTACGACCGGCTGCAGTCCGTGATGCGCGAGCACCGCTATGCCGCGTGGTGCACAGCGCTCTCGTCAGTCGTAGGCATCTACCTCATTACGGACACCCGTGACGGTCGTCAGTACGTGGGTAAGGCTGACGGCGCGGAAAGCATACGCCAGCGCTGGAGCGCTTACGCGACCAATGGCCACGGCGGCAACGTCGAGCTGCGCGGCCTCAATCCCGTGAGCTTCCGTTTCTCGGTCCTGCGCGTGTTCGATCCGGCGACGCCGACGCGAGAGATTGACGAAGCCGAGAGCCACTTCAAGAACGCTCTCGACACCCGCAGACACGGATTGAACCGCAACTGATCTCACCTGGCATTCACTGGCAATGATCTCGCGTATTCCGATCTGCGGGGTTCTTGTTCGTCCAGGCCAGCTTCAACCCGATTGACCGCGTCGCGGTCTCATCCGCGCCCTGGCTATCGGACGCGGAAATGAGTTCAGCGAAGGTGCTCGAACGGATCGATGATCGACTGAACACTATGCTCCGTGCAGACCCAGGCGATCCGTACTCCGAGGTCGTCGACCGCAGTTGGGTCGGGAACGCAGTCGCGGCCGCAGACCGATCAGGTTCTGTACGATTCGTCTCTGGGAAGGCGGACCGGAAAGCCGTCAACGTGGCCGATCTCGTCATAGTCCACGTGATCAGCGTAGGCCAATCAGCGCATCGTCAGCTTCCTACCCAGTCAGAATTCTCGCACGGAGGGCTTAACTGCCCGGGCGGCCGACTGTTTTCCTAACTCTGAACGCGACGCTGCGCGAAGCCTTATTCCCCGATAACCATATTTGCTCTGATCGGCATCAACCCATAGGCTCGGCATGGGTGTCTCCCAGGGAGTCCGGATGGGCAGTCGGGTCGAGCGCATGGTCATCCTCTGGCGCTCGCGCTACGAGCCCTCCCGTATCGGCGGACCGGGCGTTGCCGCTGGGTACTCGGCCTTGGATGGGCGCTGCGGCGTCGCGGTCGAGCTCACGGATGATCCCAGCCCGCGTATGCCTGCTCCCGATCCGAGAGGACAGATGCCGCGACGGCACCCGATTACACATGGAGACACCAACCCAAGACGTTTCGCCATCCTCATCGTCGACGAGGACAACCTGCGCGGCCCGTTTCGTCGACCGCTCGACTCCGGTGCCGATCTCTCGCAGTGGCGCAGGTGATCGGACACGTCAACACCAACACGACGGCTGGGCACAACCGATGCAAGTACGAGGTCCGTCGAACCCCCGTGGAACGGATGGACGTGCCATTCGAAGACGTCAGCCATGATCTGGAGCAATAGTTCAAGGAACACATTTGGTAAAAGTGGCCAATCGGTGATGGCTTTCGCTCTACGGGACTTGGCTCATTTCAGGAGGGATTATGTCTTCTCTGTCCGCCGGACTGTTTGCCGAGAGGTTGTGCGACGAACGCCACCTCGCCGGGCTGAGTCAAGCTGCATTAGCGCAAAAGACGTCTGAAATGCTCGGCTATCCTCTTGATGCAAGCGCAGTGTCAAAAATCGAGAACGGGTCGCGCGGAGTCAAACTGGTTGAGGCTGTTGCTATCGCCGAGGCACTTGACATCCCGCTTGGGTCGCTGCTCAGCGATGTGAGCGCGCGCGAAGCTCTGATCGAGAAGACCCGCTTTGCCCTCTCAAGCGCCAGAGCGGCCACCAGGCTCGCCGCAGAGGAGGCCGCGCGCCGACAGGCGGTTGTCGATCGTTTGGAGGCGCGGTTGGAGAGTCTGTCGCGATGAGGCTGAGCAGTGGGGTCAGGCCGTGCTCGTCGATGACCGCATTTGCTCTGACGGACCGCCATCAATAGGCTCAATATGGGTGTCTCCCGGGGAATCCCAGACGAGTCCAAGTCCTGAGTGCGCGGTCGTCCGCCCGCGCTTGCGGTTCAGGCTCTCCCGCTCGGCGCGGGTGTCGGATGTCGCCGCCGGGTCCACCCCGACCACGGATGGGCGCATCACGCGTCGCGGTCGGGCCCACACATGTCTCCAGCCCATGACCGCCTGCTCCCGATCCGAGAGGACAGGTGCCGTCAGGGCACCCGATTTCACATGGAGACACCAGCCCCAAGACGTTTCGCCATCCTCATCGTCGACGAGGACGACCCGCGCGGCACGACCGCGCACCTGTGCGCCGACCCCGAGCTGTGGGCCTGGCTCCAGCGCGAGGAATCGTTCCCGGACGGCGTCGAATACATCGAGTCGCCGATACCCGGCACCGATCTGCTCGCGCACGTCACTCGGTGGGAGCCGCTGACGGACAAGGCCCAGCACCTCGTCTGGTTGCCCGGTGGCAGAGGCAGGTCGCATCCGGCCCTGACGCCGGTCGAACTCGAGGTCAACGGCGCTGCTACGGACCTCGACGAGCTCCGTGGCCGGCTCGCCGCCGAGGGCGCGTCGATCGTCGAAGCCCGCTGGTGAGCCGTCGCCGATTCCCGAAGTCCAGCACCGCGAAAGGAACACCTATGAACGAACGCACGCCTCCGGCTGACGACATCCTCGCCATCGACCGCTCGACCAAGGCGGCACAAGCCTTACGAGAGCTGCTCATCGAGCGGGGGTATCCGTCCATCGACGAGTTCCTCATCGACGTCCTCCGCGACGATCGGAGCAGGAAGCGCGAGGCCCGCCTCCGCGACATCGGCAACCGGATGTTCCCGGACGGCGTTCACGATCGCAGTGACAACGGCTGACCCCGCGATGCGCTGAAGTCGGCGGTCAGTCGCCCGCATCCTCGATCGTCGACAGCAGGTCCGTCGGGTGCACGCCGAGGCCACGGGCGACCTTGACGATGACGTCCAAGGTCGGGTTCCGAACGCCTCGCTCGAGGCCGGAGATATAGGTGCGGTCGAGCTCGATGAGGTGCGCGAGTGTCTCCTGCGAGTAGCCCCCGGTGCTCCGCAGCTCGCGGACGCGATCGCCGAAGGCACGGCGATGCGCAGGAATTTTGCTCATCCATCTAGCAGAACTGTACGATGACTATAGGTCCACGGACTATGAGTCACATTGGCAGATGGGTGCGCCGGCGTGTGCAGTCACAGGGGGATGACGATGACGACACACGGGTCGGCAGAACGCGCGTCGCTGGTCGCATGGCTGACCGAGCTGCTTGGTCTGGTGCGCCACATCGAGCAGAGCTACGACGAGAAGGCTCGGATCGAGGGGCAGTTCCCTCCTCCGAAGCAAGCTCTCAAGCCCTGGGGGTGGAAGGGGTTCGCACTCTCGATCGTCGTCTCGCTGCTCGTGCTGAGCGGCTTGTTGTCCAACCTCGGCATCTTGTCCTACCTGATCTTCCCACTGTGGCCGGCCGTCGGCATCGGCTTCCCGATCGTGTGGAACAAGGTGCTGGTCCCGAGAGGCAACGCGCAGCGCAAGCAGAGCAATCTTGAGTTGGGCGCGCGGATGCGTGAAGCGACCTCCGGAGTCGAGGCTGAGCTCGAAAAGGCCGGCCGGATCTACGCGACTCGGTTCGCGGCCGGGTTCCCCGAGGCCTACGTCTACTCCGACGCGGTTGCCTACTGTCTGGGCGCGGTTCAGCAGCACCGCGCCGACACCGTCGGACAGGCGATCAACCTCTACGAGACCGAGAGGCACCGGCAGCGGCTTGAGGAGACTCAGGAGCGGATGCTCGAAGAGCAGCAACTCGCTCGCCGTCAGCAGGCGGGGCAAGCCGTCATCGGTGCTGCGCTCCAGGGCGCGACGCTCGGCGCGATCCTCCATGGCAACAAGCGCCGGTGAACCCGGCCGATCGAAAGGAAATCGACCATGACGACCAGGACCGCCACGCGGGCCGCCTCCGCTGCGGCCCTGGCTCTGAGCGCGGTGCTCGCCCTGAGTGCCTGCGGTGGGGGCGACGAGGCCGCTGCAGGAGACAGCGGTGGGGGAGTCGGCGACACTACCGCGACGCTTGAGGAGACCCTATTCATCTCCATCGACGACGGCGAGAACGTTCTCACGCTCCATGATGGCGAGATTGCAGAGGTCGGCTACGTGGGTGAGACCTGCGACGAGTTCAAAGACTTCATCGAGACCGCCCAATCAACCGGGTTCGATCCGGAGCAGGAAGCGGAGAAGGTGGACGGTCGCCTTACCGGGAGCAACTTCGTCTCGTCGAAGCAAGGACGACTCAACGAGGCCAACACCACGATCATGTGGGGTGAAGACTCGGGCGCGAGGTCCAACGAAACTAATCCCTTCCTCGTCGATGTGCCCGATGTCGGCATGGTCTCGATCACCGACACCGGTAACGGCGAGAACACTGCCTACGTCGGGGCCAGCACCGAGCAAGGGCAACAACTTCTGGACGAGTGGACGACTGGCCAGTGCGGATGACCTACTGAACGCGTCGTCACGCTCTGGCGGATCCGCGAGCGACGGAGGAGCTAGAAGGGGGCATGAAGCTCTCCGAGCTCAAAAACCACGACCAGATCGTCCGTGAGCGCCGGTAGTCCGCCCCCCCAAGTACGCGGCGAAGTCTGATCGCCTCGCGCTGGCCAGCGCCGTGAGCCTGGCTGTCGTCGACTACCGCGGCGGGCGCGACCTGACGCAGACCGGCTTCGGCCGCCCACTCGGCTGGTCCCAGCCGCAGGTTGCCCGGCTCGAGTGCGGGGACGTACCACCGTCAATAGGGACCTTGGAGCGTCTGGCCAGCGCCGGCGTCATCGACGTGCTCCGAGCGCCGGACGGCGATTCGTAGACACAGCACTCGCACGACCGATCGCGACGATCTGATCCGAGGCCGTCGCAGTCGGTCGTGGACCACAATCAGGGGCGCTCGACGAGCGTGGGGTCCTCGAGCCAGTCGGGCTTGTCGCGCCCGAGCCCGGCTGAGAGTGCCTCTGCTGTCTCACGCCAGGAGCGCTGCACCTCCTCGAAGCGGTCGGTGCCCGCGGCCGCCTCGAGATCGAGAAGGCAGGCCTCTCGGTCGGATGGTGTCAGAGCGTCCGTCCAGGCCGGTTCGGGATCCATGGCCACGATTCTAGGCGGCGTCACGACGGGCCATCGATGTGAGAGACGGGGTGCTGACGTACCGTTGGGACATGGACGCGTCACTTCACGAGCTCTTCACCGACCGCGAACTCAGCGTCGGTTTCAACCACGCCGGTAGGAAGTACGCCGCTGGTCGTGCGGCTGAGCTGCTGGCCGAGGACCCCGTCCGGACGGCGCGGCAGCTCGTTGACCTGCTCCGTGAGGAGGCACGGGCCGCGGAGATGGAGTTCGAGCAGGTCCGCGGCAACACTTAGCTAGCAGAGCTCTCAGAGCTCGATCTCTCCTCAGAAAAGCAAACCCCCGGCTGCCGTGGCTACACCGGGGGCCAGCCTTGCTCACATCCAGACGGTAGGAGCTAAAGCCTTTGCGGTTTCCACCGTACCCCAGCGCCCAGACGCCGAGGACGAAGACGGCGACCGGAACGGGGAGGCGAACGGTGGGTGGAGCTCGCCGTGGCTGGAGTGGGTGGCCTCCTTTCAGCCGGGGGCGGACCGGCCAAGTCGCCAGTACCCGTAGAAGGAGACGTCCCGTTTCGGTATGCCACGGTCGTTGACTAGGAGTCGCCGAAGGCCAGTGGCCAGCTTGGCCTCGCCCGCCGCCCACGCATAAAGGGGGCCTTCGGGCAGTTCGGCACCAGCAACCGCCTCCAGTGCGCGGACGCCGGGACGCAGACTCTCGCTGTCGCGGCTGAGCCAGTGGACACGCACGCCGGGCTGTGTGGAAACGGCGCGGATGTCGTGCTTGGTCGCCACCTCCACGAAGACTTCTGTGGGCGACGGATTCGGATCCCTGTCTAGGATCGACAAGATGGCTGGCAACGCAGTTTCGTCACCCACCAGCAGGCGTCCTCGGGTGTGCTCAGGCGGACCGTACATGGAACCGAGATCGAAGATCCCGGCAGGGTCTCCCGGCTGGACCCGACGTACCCACGAGGTCATGGGCGAGTCGCCGTGCAGAGCGAACTCGATGTCGAGTTCCTGCTCCGCCGGGCGCAGGCTGCGGACGGTCAGAGTGCGCACCCACGGACGGGTCGCTTTCGGCATCCGCAGGACCTGAACCATCCACGCCTCGTTCGAGGCGGTCGGCATCTGCAGCTTTTGTTGCCCCTCGCGTGGGAAGAAGAGTCGCACAGCCTGGTCAGCTTCTCCTGGAACGAGGTGCCGTATGCCGGGCCCGCCCAGGGTGACTGTGGTGAAGCCGGCGGAGACCGGCTGACAGCGCCGTACCTCCAACGTGAGCATCTTGCGCTCTCTTGGGAGGCGGACCCGGGGGCTCATCGCCACACTCCCAGATTGTCGGTCCTCGTGTTTTCATAGCTCATGACACTATTGTGAGTAAAAGCTCAGCTATTTGCTACTCGCTTTTCACCGGCCAGGAGGAACAACGGATGACCCCCGGCGATCGCCGCCTCGCCCCACGTCGCAAGCCCCGGCAGGTTCGCGCCGAACTCACCCGCGAGCGGGTCCTCACCGCAGCTGCTCAGGTTTTCGCCGAGTACGGATACGCGGCCGGCACAACCAACCGCATCGCCGAACGGGCCCGCATGTCCATCGGCTCGCTGTACCAGTACTTCCCGAACAAGGACGCCATCCTCGCCGAGCTGCTGGTCCGGCACATCGACCGCGGCTCATGGACAGGAGCCGAAGAACTGGACATGGCTCCCGGCAGCCTCGAAGGCGTCATCCGGTCCCTGGTACGCGACGCGATCGACAACCACCGCGACGACCCCCAGCTCCTGCAGATCATGATCGAGGTAGCGCCTGTCTCCAGTGACCTGATCGAAGCGGTCGACCGGCACGGCAAAGCCCGGGTGAGCCAGGTGCGCGAGGTGTTCGCCCGTCATCCCGACGTCCAGGTGAAAGATCTCGACATGGCCGCAGAACTCGTCGTGGGAACCTTAGAGATGAACACCCACAAACTCATGGCAACCCTCAACCCCGACCAGGTCGAAAGGCTCGAAACGGAGCTAGTCGCCATGGTCACTCGATACCTGCTCGGCGATCGGTAACTACGAGCTCTCCCCGGCAATGTCGACAACGCTCGCCATGCTGCCTCTTGGCATCGAATCACTCAGTCACGCGTAGTGCGTCGGGGGAGACCCGAACGCACGTGTGAACGCCGCGGTAAACGCTGCCGGGGACGAGTACCCGAGCCGGACGGCTACCTCGGTGACCGACGCCGACGGGAGCATCCGGAGGCCGGCGAGCAAACGCGCTCGAGATCGCCAGGCCGCCGGGCTCGTCCCTGTCTGGGCGAGGAACCGGCGGTCGAACGTCCGCAGGCTCATGGCTGCTGTTCGCGCCCAATCGGCGTTCGACACCGCAAGGTCGGGCTCAGCCAGGTAACGACGGCACAAGGATCGGAACGGCTCATCGTGTGGCAGAGAGACCGACAACGGTGTGGGCGTCAGTCCGCGAAGCTCATGGAGAATGAGGTCGATGACCGCCCCGTCGCGCCCCGCAGCATCGTAGTCCGCGGCGAAGGCGTTCGCGGTGCGCAAGAGCTCTCGAAGCAGCGGGCTGATCTCGGCAACGACGCATCGGGTCGGCCACCAGGGTACGGCGTCCGGTTCGATGTACAGGCTCCACGTCGTCACGGCGTCCATGACCACCTCGTGCGTGGTGCCGGCCGGTATGAGCACGGCCCGGTGCGCGGGCACAGTCCACGACCCGTCGTCGGTGTCGACCTGCATGACGCCCCGTGCGCCATACAGCAGCTGAGCGCGGCGGTGAGAGTGCCGCGGGAGCAGATGGCCGGGTGCGTAGTCGGTGCCGATCGGCAGCACGTCGATCGGCAGATGGTCCACCTCAGACAGATTGACGTTGTGCACTCGGTCATCATAATGGCTGAGACTCAAAGGAAAGTGGTGCGGATTCGATTGCCTGCCGTGGGTGTCGCGTGTTCAGATGGAGGTATGAAGCTGCTGGTCCTGTTCTTCGCGATCTCGCCGTAGGGTTAACTATCGTGCTGTTCGGTTCCGGCAATGGTCTCGTCGTTGCCCCGATCAGCAGGCTTCGCATGTCAGAGCCGAAGCGGAAGGTCGATCTTTGATGCAAGGAGTAGCTGTCAGCCAAGCGTCCGTCGGAGACCAGAAGGCGATCCACGACCTCGTCGATCGCGCCTACCGTGGCTACGTACCCCGGATCGGCAAGCGGCCCGCGCCGATGACGGACAACTACAGGCAGCGGATCCTTGATGGCGAGGCCTATGTGACGCGGAACGATGGCTGCATCGTCGGGCTCATCGTTCTCTCACCCCGCGACGATTATCTGCACATTGGGAACATTGCGGTCGATCCTGATCGGCAGCGCGAAGGCGTCGGGGCTGCCCTCCTCAGGTTCGCTGAAGAGCGAGCTCGTGAACTCGGCCTGACCGAGCTGCGCCTCTATACAAACGCGGCTATGACCGAAAACCTTGACTACTACCCGAAACGTGGGTTCACGGTTGTCGAGCGGCGACACGAAGACGGCTTCGACCGCGTCTACTTCTCCCGGGTTCTCTAGATCACTGGGTGACAGGCATGCCAAGGTGCCGTGCGCTGATCTTTGATCAGAAGTCGGCCACACGGTCGGTGACAGATCAGTTGCCGATACCGGGTTCCACCGACGAGTTGCAGCTCGCCTCAGATTCTTCGCCGAGCATGACGCGCACGAACTGCGCGGCGGGGAACGCGGCGGGGAACGCGGCGGGAGTGCATGGTCTCCTCGGATAGCGCCGCTCCAGTGTGTCGATCGGAAGGCCCACGTTGGGTCCGCGATCGTTATGATGGCCGAAACTCAAAAGGAGTTGATGCGTAATCGATTGCCCGCCACATGCGTGTCACGATCAGATGGAGGCATGACACTCCTGGTTCTGTTCTTTGTGGGTCTCGCCGTCGGTGTGACCACTGTGCTCTTCGGCTTCGGTGGTGGTTTCGTCACCGTCCCGATCATCCTGCTCGTCGACGCGTCAAGGGGCGGCGATGCGATACGGATCGCGGTGGCGACATCGGCTCTGGTTATGGTCGTCAACGCGATCATTGCGACCCTCTCCACGAGGCGCAGCATCTTGGAGAATCTCCGTGGTCGCCGGGCACTGTTCGTTCTCCTCGCCGTCGGCGGTGCGGCGGGTGCAGGGGCGGCCCTGTTCGTCCCGGACGCGGTAACGCGGTGGGGATTCGTCGTCTACATCGGCATCACTGTCGTCGATCTTCTGCTCCGACCGGGATTCCTTCCGCGACGGGCGACTGCGAGGCCCGTCGATGAAACTGCGGGCCGTGGACTTCCGGACGCACTCGGGGCCCCGGTCGGAGCGATCGCGTCGTTCCTCGGTGTCGGGGGAAGCGTGATGACCGTGCCCATGATGCGCCGGTCCGGCATGGAGATGAGCACAGCCACGTCTCTGGCCAATCCGCTGACGATCGCGATTGCTGCGCCGGCCATGCTGGTGGCGTTCGCGTTCGGCGGGGGAGTGGCCTCGGGTTCCGGGTTGATCGGAACGGTCGACGTGGCATCGGCTTTCGCTCTGTTGGCGGGAGCAGTTCCGGTCATCGTCGTCCTGCGCAGGCGACCCCCGAGGATCCCGGAGGCGGTGCATAGTTGGGCGTATCTGGTGTTGCTCGTCGTCGCCGCGGCCACTGTCGCGCTCACCGGGTGATCGATGCCCCTCGGGCCCCGGACGGAGGCAATCTGCCTACACGGAATCCAGTCTCGGCGGCGTGCGAGACCTCTGAGGTGGAGGATGCTGCAGTTCAGAGATCGAGCTCGTCGGATTCCAACCGTTTGCCCATGCTCACAGCTTGGTAGGTCGCGTAACCCAGCTTCTCGTAGAACTCGATAACGCCTGTGTTCTCGGGGCGCACTTGGAGCTGGACCTTGGGGCAGCCCAGGGCAGCGAGCATGGATTCGGCGCGGCGGACGAGCTCCGTGCCGAGTCCTGTCCCGCGATGGGAGGCGGCGACGGCGAGATAGTGGATCCACCCCCTGTGGCCGTCGTAGCCAGCCAGAGCGCTGCCGACCACGTGCCCCTCGTCGTCCTCGGCGATCAGGAACATCTCCGGCTGCGTCGTTGTCTTTCGCCAAATGTCCTTCACTGGATCGTTCCACGGCCGGGTGAGCCCGGCATCGGTCCAAAGAGCCACGACGGCGTCGGAGTCATCGGCTGTGAAAGCGCGAATGTGGGCCATGTACGTTCCTTTGCTCGGAGCGGGGCGGACTTGGAGCGGTGGTCGAAGGTGCTCAGGCCCGCAGAGGTCTGTATTCGTCCGTCGATTCCGCCATGTCCGTCGCTAGGCAGTCATCCTCTTTGACTATGCGTCAGGACCTTGTGCTGGTGTTTCGGTCTGCGAAGCGGGCGCGCGCTTCGGCAGAGACGGGGGTGAAGAGGTTGACGAGGTTCCCGTCCGGGTCGCGCAGCAGTGCGGAGCGGTTTCCCCACGGCATGTCGGTAGGTACTTGCACCCAGGAGTCGACCTGGTCCTGAAGGCGACGGTGCATGGCATCGACATCAGCGACACGCAATTCGATGATCGCGGTGCGGTTGGCGCGAGGTTCAGCGACACCTTCGCCGAACAGTGGCACGGTGCTGGAGTGTCCGATCGCGAGAGTCGCCAGCGGGGTCACCAGCTCGGCGAAGACAGGTGCGGGGCGTTGAGCGCGGATGCCCGTCACGAGCTCGTAGAAGCCGACCATTTCGTCGAGGTCGTCAGTGATGATGCGTACGGAGGCGAGTTCCATGAGTGTTTCCCTTCACTACTACAGCGTTCAACGCTACGCTACAGTATCGTAGCGAAACGTGGAAAGGACGACTCATGCCTACTCAGCCTCAGACTGACCCATCAGCTGGTACGGGCACCATCATCGACGCGCGGACTCAGCGCTCGCGTGCGACCGTCCTTGCCGCGGCAACGGACCTGCTGGAATCGACTGGGGTCGGCGGGTTCAGCGTCGACGAGGTTGCGCGCAGGTCTGGCGTGGCGAAGACTACGATCTACCGACATTGGCCGACCCGAGAAGCCCTCGTGCTCGATGCGTGTGCAGGTCTCGATGATCGCTACGACCTCCCCGACACCGGGACTCTTCATGGCGACCTCAGGATGTTCGTCGCCGATCTCGTGCGCATGGTGGAGCAAGCGGGATGGGCTGCTGTGCTGCCTTCGATTGTCGATGCGGCGGAACGCAACGCCGCGTTCGCCGATATGCATGCGCAGATACAAAAGGGGCACGCGTCCCTGGTGAGTCAGATCGCCGAACGCGCGATCGGTCGCGGCGAGCTTCCTGCCGAAACCGATACAGCACTGCTTGCATCTACCGTTCTAGGCCCAGTCTTCTACCGTCGGTGGTTCTCCCGCGAACCTTTCGATGCTGCGTTCATCGATGCGGTCACGACTCGAGCTATCCGCGGCGCGCAAGGATCCGACTAATCTCGGCGACGTTGTATCGAGACGGCCACTTCAATCGGAATGGCTCCGGATCGGATGGCATCCAACGACAATACAGTTAGTCAGGCAGTGCTCGGCAGAACAAGCGGAAGGAAGATCAGATCGACGATGGCGGCGATGTCTTCGCGCGGCAACGGCTTCAGCGTCATGAGCGTTTCGTGCCGAAGGAGGTCGAATGGCAGACGGGCTGTGCGCTCCGTCAGTCGATCGGGATCGATCTCGCCTCGCTCCACCGCTCGCGACAGCACACCTTCGATGATCGACCACCGCTTTTCGACCAATCCAAGCCGCAGTTGGGCCGGGCTCGTCCCTGTCGCGCCATAGTACGCGGACAGCTCTGCGGTCAATGAGGCGGCGAACATCGCGAAAGATTCATTGAGCTGCACCATCAGCCCGATGATGTCCTCGCGGAGGGTTCCGGTGTCAGGATCGACGAGCAGGAACCGATCGCTCGCGTAGCGGATGGCATCCCTCACCAGGCCGGTCTTCTTGTCCCAGTGCCGGTTCAGGCCGGGCCGGCTTGTTCCGGCTCGCCGAGCGACCTCCGACAATCTGAACCCGTCATACCCTCGCGCGAGTAGCTCTTCCCACGCTGCCGACAGGATCGCGGACCGGAGGGTCTCTCCACGTCGTCGTCGAACAGGCTGAGACTCTTGTTCGTTAAGGTGCATGCATGCACCTTAACATGGTATGTTCACGAAGAACTCGCGAGGTGGCTGTCACTTCGCGAGCCGGAGAAGCGGAGAGGAATCACTATGGAGATGAAGACGACAGTCGTCGTGAAGACGATGGGGCGCGAGTTCGACGAAACCGCCGTCGACCAGTGGGAGCTGGCGGCGTCCCGCAGGGCGCTGCGCAATCTGAAGACGATCGCGGGCGGACAGATCATGATGGATCTGATCGCGGAGCAGGTCGCCGAGGGTGACCGCTACCAGAAGAGCATCATCGAGGAGTCGGACGGCAGGTTCCGAGAGTCGCGCACGGAGTTCACCGTGCGCGGTCTGACCGGAACGCAACTGGCGAACTGGTTCCAGGCTCAGGCTGGGTCCGGCGAGTTCGGCGACAAGTCGTTGCTGCTCAACGCTCACCCGGAGCACTACGTCGAGCCACCAGCGTACCGAGGCGGCATGGTCGAGACGATCGGCGGACACCTCACCAGATTCAAGGTCTCCGTCCCCCGCGAACTCCCGCCTCAGGTGGCTGTGTTCCGGCAGCCCGAATACCCGATCACCTTGATGAACGCACTTCTCAGCCTGGACGACGGAACCCCTTTCGCCTATTGCGTTCACCAGGCTCGCGACACGGACGACGGTGCCGACGTCGTCGTGCGAGTGGTCTACCCAGCTGCAGCGCCGGATGCGCTCATCGAGGGCCACTGCGAACATCTCGCCATCGAGTTCCGCAGCTGGATCAGGAACGCCGCAGCATCCCTCGCGTAGGCGGAGGCGCGAGTGCATCGGTCCCGCGACTCTCCTTCCGGACTTCTGCGGTCGCAGGCCGGTAGCTCGACACTTCATCAGAACACGATCAGTTCGCCACCGCCGCGACCAGTTGGCCCACGGCGGCCGGTGTAACGGGAGCGTGAAGCTTGAGGGGCCCTGCCCGCGAGCCGAGAAGGATCAGCGTATGTGCACAGGACCGAGGCGTAGTCTCAGTGCAAGGTGCTGCTGCCCCTGGGAATTGACGCCATCGATCGTTCAAAGGACAGGCGGACGCCCCCGAGGTAGGTCTCCCGTACGGTGTCACGTGAACCTGATGAGTATTCGGCTCTCAAGGCGTCGCTGGTCCACGGTCATAGCAGGCCGCGGCTGCCTGCTTGTTTACTCACCAGTCCCGTGCACAACTGATCGGTTCAGCGGGGCCGGCTGTGTGCCGCGGCGGCTTCGATGAAGCGGCGAGTGAGAGCTGCGGTGCGGCTGGGCAGCCAGGCCAGGCGGAGGCTGGCAGGCGGTGCTTCGTCGAGCGCGATGAAGGTGACCCCCGCTGGGGTATTGGCCGATGCCGCCGACAGGGCGGTGGCCCCAACGCCGCGGTCCGCGGCGATGAGGGCGATCCACTCGTCGTAGTTGTCGCATTCGACGACCTTCTCCGGTCGGTACGCGGGATCCCACAGGTCGACCCGTGTGCTGCCGCTGGCCGTGTTGATGACCAGGGGATGTCTGGCGAGTTCGTTCCAGGTGTACCGCTCATTCTCGGCTAGCGCGGAGCGGCTGCTGACTGCGGCGACTCGGGGCTCGTTGAACAGGACTTGGGACGTCGCACCTGGGACGGTGAGCTCGTGCCGGGCGAGTGCGACGT
Organism: Brevibacterium sp. MGP-B1; assembly: GCF_057766545.1. Lineage (NCBI taxonomy): Bacteria > Bacillati > Actinomycetota > Actinomycetes > Micrococcales > Brevibacteriaceae > Brevibacterium > Brevibacterium sp. MGP-B1. Next base: position 3,496,540 of record NZ_CM173407.1, read on the forward strand.
CGACTTCTCCGCGTTCGAGCGCCGTTGCCAGGTCATCGCGGCGCATGAGGCGTGCCGATGCACCTGTCGTGTCCTCGAACGCTTCGACGACCTCGGTGACCCACGGGGTCGGCAGCACCCAGGAGAACCCAATCTTGAGGCTGCGCTCATTGCGGGCCTCGGCCACGGCCAGATCGAGGTCGCGCAGGAGGACTTGGGAGCGCCGCAGAAATGCACGTCCGACGTCGGTGAGACGCACCGATCGGGAGGTGCGTTCGAGCAGTCGGACCTCGAGGCCCTGCTCTAGTTGTTGGATCGTGCGGGTCAGGGCGGGCTGGGTGACCATCAGCAGCCGGCTCGCCGCAGTGAACGACAGGTTCTCCGCGACGGCTACGAAGGCGCGTAGGTGCCTCAGTTCCACATCCATAACCCCCAAGCATAGATCATGCAAACGCGGCAATTCTCTTCTACGCACCCCGTGCTTAGCGTTGAAGTGTCAACGAAAACGAACGGAAAAGTGGGAGTCATCCGATGGGTATATCGGGATCTGCAGAATCAGCATTCGAAGAGTTGCTCGCTGTGCGTGGGCGCGGCCCGGTCGCCGCGGACGAGGTCAGGCGCACGGGAGACGACCCGTTGTTCGTCTCGCCGTTCCGGATCGGCACCACCCTCGCCGATGCCCTGGCAGCACGCGCTATCGCCGCGAACGACCTGTGGGAGCTGAAGACAGGCCGGCGGCAAAAGGTCAGCATCGACGTCCGGGCAGCGGCAGCCACCGCACTGGGTGGAGAGGACATGACGCTTGCGCGCTCTGGCGATGGTCGCTATCACCCGATCCCGGTGTCCTCGGACGTCGCGCACATGGTTGCCCTGACGCAGCCGTGGCTGACACGCGACGGTCGATGGTTTGTTCCGCACTTCAATCTTCCTCACCTCGAACGCCGCGTTCTGGATGTACTGAGGGCGGAGGCCACGCCGGAGTCGGTAGCTGCTGCGGTAAGCCGATGGGACGCCCAAGACCTTGAGGACGCGATTGCGGAAGCGAATGCCGCGGGCGGCATCGTACGTACCCGCGAGGAATGGCTGGCACACCCACACGGAGCCCATTTGGCTGAGCAACCAGTTGTGCGGATCACCAAGATCGCCGACGGCCAGCCCGAGCCCCTCCCCGCCGGGTCGCAGCCCCTGTCCGGCGTCCGCGTGCTCGACCTCACCCGCATCCTCGCCGGCCCGACCGCGTCGTTGAGCCTCGCCGAGCACGGTGCGGACGTTCTCATGGTCACCGCCCCGCACCTGCCCCAGGTCACCCCCTTCGTGAGGGACACCAGTCACGGCAAGCGCAGCGCATTTCTCGACATCACCGACCCTGAGCAGGCCCAGACCCTTCACAGCCTGGTGCGCGATGCCGACGTCTTCGTCGAGGGATACCGCCCCCATCGGCTGGCCGCACACGGCTTCGGGCCCGATCAGCTCGCACAGGAACGGCCTGGCCTCATCTACGTCACCGTCAACTGCTTCGGATCGGACGGCCCGTTCGGCGACCGCGCCGGGTGGGACCAGGTCGCTCAAGCCGTCACCGGGGTAGCCGATATCCAAGGGACGGTGTCAGGGACGGGCCGGCCGAAGCTGACACCTGTGTACCTGTGCGATTTCCTCACTGGGTACATGGCCAGTTTCGGAGCGATGGTCGCGCTGCGCCGCCGTGCCACCGAGGGCGGCAGCTACCGCGTGGAAGTCTCTCTCGCAGGGGCGGCGATGCTGTTGCAGCGACAGGGCCTCATCGCCGGATTCACCAATGCGCCCGGGCAGCTGACGCCGGAGGAATTCGAGCGCTACGCCGTTCTCGACGAAGGAACGGTCTACGGCGATCTCAAGAGTCTTGGCCCGGTGATCGGCATGTCCGAGACCCCACCTGCCTGGCAGCGCACCACCCCCGCTCTGGGCAGCAGTCGCCCCGAATGGCTCGCCCGATGAACGCGCACCGGAACCGTCTCCATGAGGAAGAAGTACAGCCAATGACACCGTTGCTCCGGTCTCGCCTGCCGATCGTCGCGGCCCCGATGGCCGGTGGGCCGTCGACTACGGCACTTGCCCGGGCTGTCGCCTCGGCCGGGGCCTTCCCATTCCTTGCCGGCGGCTATAAGTCCGCTGAGACCCTCAGAGCCGAGATCGAAGAGCTTCAAGACAGCGTCCAGGACTTCGGGGTCAACCTCTTTGTGCCTTCGACTGAACCCATCGACGAGGAAAGGTTCGCCGCCTACGCCGAGGAACTCGCGGACGAAGCCGGAGCCTACGGGGTGATGCTGGACCCGGCACCGGTCGTCGATGATGACCACTGGGAGGAGAAGCTCGCGCTGCTTGTCGAACGTCCGGTGCCGCTCGTGTCGCTGACCTTCGGGCTGCCCGACTCCGCCGACATTGCGGGCCTTCAGCGCGCGGGCACTCGGGTGCTGGCGACCGTGACCACTGTGGGGGAGGCGCGCCAGGCCCGCGAAGCCGGCGTCGACGGGCTCGTGGTGCAGGGCTGTGGTGCTGGTGGCCACAGCGCGACCTTCGACCCGGCTCGCGCCGTCGCGGACGTTGAGACGGTCGACCTCGTCGGCGAGGTCATCCGGTCAGTGGACCTGCCGGTGATCGCCGCCGGCGGGGTCGACGGCCCCGATGCCGTGCACACCCTCCTTTCCGCTGGCGCACAGGCCGTCGCTGTCGGGACTCTGCTGCTGCGCACCGACGAAGCGGGGACCTCGCCCACGCATCGGCGGGCTCTCGGTGACGACTCATTCACCGAGACCATCCTCACCCGTGCCTTCACCGGCAGGCCCGCACGAGCCCTGCGCAACGGTTTCATCGACCGTCACCACGCGACCGACCTGAGTGCCTACCCGGCGGTGCACCATCTCACCCGCGGCCTGCGCCAGGCCGCCGGTAAGGCCGGCGACGCCGACCGGCTCCACCTATGGGCCGGGACCGGTTGGCGCTGTGCTGTTACCGGACCCGCCGCCGCCGTCATCGACCGCCTCGCTGAAGGAGTCTGAAACATGCTGCTCATTACCACCGACGTGATCCGCCGACGCGACGAAGCGCGTCTGAACACTCTGCTTGAAGCCAACCACGCCGCTGTCGTGGAGGCATTGGGCGTCCCCGACACCGATCCTTACCGGTTTCTCACCGGCGACCTCAGCGGTGATGCACTGCAGGAGCAGGCCGCGGAGGTGCTGCCATGACCGCGACATTCCCCGGCTGGATCGTGCGCAAGCACGATGGTGCGAGCACCGCCACCCTTGAGGATCTCGACGACTCGATCCTCGAGGACCGCGACACGACGATCCGCGTCCGCTTCACCAGCATCAACTACAAGGACGCCCTGGCACTCCACGGTCGTCCCGGTGTCGTTCGCCACACCCCGCTCGTTCCGGGGATCGACCTGACCGGCGAGATCGTCCAGACGAGCCATCCGCGGTGGAAGGCTGGCGACGTGGTGACCCTCAACGGTGCAGGTCTCGGTGAAGAGCACCACGGCGGTCTCGCCGGCATCGCCCGGGTCTGCGGCGACGACCTCGTCGCGGTCACCGAGGCCTTCACTCCGCGCCAGACCGCGGCCATCGGCACCGCCGGCTTCACCGCGGCGCTGTCTCTACTGGCGTTGGAGCGACACGGCCTCGACCCGCAAGACGGGCCAGTGCTTGTCACAGGAGCGGGGGGTGGATCCGGGAGCATTGCCGTCGCCCTCCTGGCAAGCTCCGGATATCGGGTCGTCGCCGCCACCGGTCGGCCCGACCGGCTCGCCGAGCGCCTGTCGGGCCTCGGGGCCGCCGAGGTCATCGACCGGGCTGAACTCGAGCAGCAGACTCGACCGCTTGGTGGGCAGCGATGGGCAGGCGTCGTCGACTCCGCCGGCGGCAGCGTACTGGCAGGGGCCCTGGCCACACTGCAGCACGGTGGCGTCGCAGCGGCCTTCGGTCTTGCTGCGAGCTCCCAGCTGCCGACTACTGTGCTGCCGTTCATTCTTCGCGGCATCGCCCTGCTCGGCATCGATTCAGTACGTACCGAGCCAGCGCTGCGCCAGGCGGCCTGGGAGCGGCTGGCGCGCGACCTCGACTCTGTCCACCTTGACTCCCTTATCCGCACGGTCCCACTGTCCGAGGCAAGGACCGCCGCCGAGTTGCTACTCGCCGGTCAGGGCACCGGGCGCACCGTCGTAGAGGTGACTCCGTGAGCAGACGGCGAGCGATGTCCGGACAGGAACTGGTGTGGGCTGTGACCAGCGATGTCTGAATGCTGGTACGCGACCATCTCGTACGACTCGGACCATGACTCTCCCGTTGCAGCATCCGGCCGGTGAGGCCAGAGTGCGTCAGATACTGCGAGTGGCCAGAGATGGGGCCGGCAAGGCCGCCGCTCAGCGAGGTGAGTCTCGTGGACATCTCCTATACGAGACGAGACTCGACCACCGGCTCTGCGCTGGTGATCAGGTCTCAGAACTCAGTCTCAGAGGTCCGAGTTTCAGAAGGGACTTTCCGAGACGATCAGTCCTCGGACCAAGTGGACCGGAAGCGGTCCCACCAGATCTCCATCGCTCGCCAGAGCCCGCTGTCCGGCTCAACCTCGGTCGGGTCAGCGCGCCGGAATCCAAGCGCGCGGTAGGCCGTCACGGACTCCACGCGTCCGTCAAGGCCGATCTCGGCAGCTGCCTCGATGCGCAGGTCTTCCGACAGCATCGACGTAAACGTCTGGGTGTGCATGAGGTCGGTGGCCTCCCGGTCGACCTGCTGAGCGAACTCGGTGTCGTCGAGCGCCTTCGCGAGTCGGTCGAAGCGCTCGATCTGTTCCGTGATGTCGTTCATGCGTGTTCCTTTCTGTGTCGGTAGTAGGTGGCCTTCGACCACCCGATGGTCTTCGCGGCCTCGACGACGCTGAGGCCGTCCTCCTCGACGAGGCGCTGGACGATGCGGAGATTCCGCGTCACCTTCTCCGGATCCGGCGCTGGTCGGCCGAACCGGACACCACGGGACCTCGCCGCGTCGACGCCTGCCTGGACGCGCTCCTGGATGAGCTCGCGCTCGTACTCGGCGAAGGTCGCCATCAGGTTGAGCATCAGCCTGCCCTCCCGGGTCGAGGGGTCGATGCGGTCGGACAGCGACCGGACCAGCACCCCGCGGTCGGTCAGGCTCTTGACGGTGGTGATGACATCGATCATGGACCGTCCGATCCGGTCGATGCGCCAGACGACGAGCTCGTCACCGTCCTCGAGGCGCTCGTCGAGGGACGACCAACCTGAGCGAGTCCTCGTCTCCTTCGATCCGGAGATCTGGTCTGAGTAGATGCGTCTCTCGTTGACGCCGGCCTCGATCAGCGCCTGGCGCTGGAGGTCGTCGTGCTGCTTGTCCTTCGTTGACGTCCTCGTGTAGCCGTACCTCATTTGACCAACTCCTCACTTGCGTCGAATGCCCCCGGACCCGACTTCGTTGGACGGGCTCGGGGGCTGTCAGTCATCTGTCTCTCGAGGTAGACCCTGGTGGACAGGGCCTGCTGCGTGGCGCTCAGTCGCTGCCGCCGGTGATCTCCCCGGCCTCCTCGCAGCGCTTCTTCAGCTCGGCCGCGTTCGTCGACCAGGCGACTTCGCTCAGGTCCTCCGACATGTCGCCCCTCCACACAAGGCGGTCGCGGTCAATCTCGATGTCCTCGCGCCGCTCGCTGCCGTCCCAGGTGATCTCGGCCGCGCCGTCATCCACCCGCTCCAGCGTGCCGGTCCTGTCGGACATCATGTGATTCGCGCTTCAGTTCGTGACCGTGTAGGTCACCTGGTTGCCCTCGACCATCCACTGCTGGATGTACGGGCTCGGCTCGTCCAGCAGTCGCACGTACTCCGCCGCCAGGCCCGACTTCTCGGGCTCCTGCCCGGCGCATCCGGTCATCGCCAGGCCAGCGAGCACGACACCCGCCAGGCCCAGCCCCTTCATCACCGTGGTCTTCATCTGTCTTCCCCTTCTCTCCGTCAGCCGATCCCGACGACGGTCTCGCCGAGGTCCCGACACATCCCGATGAACTCGGCTTCCTGCTCATCGACGTCGGGCGTCGCGTAGCGGTCGGCCGGCAAGTCCTTCTCGACGAGGTGCGTCTCGTCGATCTCGAGCTTGTTCACCGGGCTCGTGTCGTAGCCCCCGCCGTGAGCCGACAGCGGGTTGAGCTCGCCGTCCTCGAGATCCCAGGTGACGGTCCGGATGCCGCCGGAGTCGAGGCCGAGCGTGCCCGTGGCGTTGATGGACTCCTGCCCAATGCAGTTGCGCTCGACGAGGGTGATGGCATCGCCATCGATCGTCCAGAGCTCGATCCGCGGGCTGAAAGCCTGTACGGCGCGGGCATAGTCGGCACCCGAGTCGAGCAGCTGGGGTGTCGCCGGGCTCGCCGCAGCTTTGGTGCTCGACGGGTCCGACGGCTCCGAGGCCGCTTCGGTGCTCGGTGCGGACTGGGCACCCTCGTCTTCGCCCTTCGGTGCGGTCTCGACGGTGACGCACCCGGTGAGCAGAGCGCCGAGGAGGATCGTCCCGCCGAGGCCGAGCGTCGAGCGCCTCACCTTCTCCGTCAGGGTCGTAGTCATGGTCTCTTCCTTGCTGATGGAATGTGCGTGGTGACGGCTCATGCGGTCTCAGCGCTCGGGTCGATCCGCTTGTCCTTGCGCAGGGCACGGACTGCGACGGCGATGAGCGGCCAGCCGGCGATCGAGGTGACGATCACGGCGACGACGAAGCCAATCGACACCCAGCTCGTAAAGACCATGGGGATCACGACCTGCGCGACGATGCGCGCGCCGAGGGTGACCACGGTCCGGGCGAGCCCGAAGCCGATCACCTGCTTCCGCTGCGAGGTCCCTGCCCACGGCGTCGTGGTCGAATCCGGGTGGACGACCTTCCACACGGCGTCGAGCATGTGCGAGGCGAAGCGCGTCCCGGCGTAACTCTGCTTCGAGACCAGCCACTCCATGAGGATGTAGACGGGCAGCATGATGATCGCCAGGGCGATAAGCCCACGCCACAGGGGCGGCAGACCCGTCCCGGCGAGCAGCCAGTTACCGAGCAGCCCCTCGGCGGTGGCGACGACGAGGCCGACGAAGAAGGCGCTCACGGCCCGCTTGAAGACGGTGTCGCTGAGGATCTTGCCGCCGGGATACTCGGCGAGAGCATCGACGATCGGCTGGAGGCGGGCGGCGGCCGCAGTCGGTCCGCTCACTCGCGTCCCACGCAGAGAGCTGACCATGTACCAGGTCACGGTCACCGACATGAGCGTGGCGGCGAACCCGAGGGCGTCGCCCTCCCGGAGCCACATGCCGAGCAGGGCGAAGGTCGCGGCGGCGAGCACGGCGAGCAGCAGGCGTGCCACCAGCGTGCTGAGGTCGAGGAAATGGTTCATGATCAGTCCTTCCTGTGTGCTGCGTAGTCATCGGTGAAGACGGGGGCGTCCTCGACCATCCAGTTCTCGAGCTCGTCGCCGTCGTCGACGCCGATCTCGATGGGGGCGATGGCCGGTGCGGGGTGCTGAGGTGCCTCGTCCTGCTCATCGGGGTCGGAGCCTTCGAGCTCGACCGCCTGCACCGACGAGGTCGCGGCCCGCTCCACCTGCTCGACTGCCGGCCAGCCCCAGGCCCGCACGCGCCACCCGGCCCGGACGAAGCCGAGCACGAGCTGGAGCCAGAGGTGGGTGGTCAGGAAGCCCGTTCCGCCTTCGAGCGGCCACACCCGCCAAGAGCCGATGAGAACTCCGGTCACGCCATTGGTCGCGAGCAGGGCGTTGATGATGACCACTGCGATGCCGATGGCGGCGATGAGACCCGCGATCTTGTAGTAAGGCAGCGACTTCAGTCGACCCCACTCCGACACCTTCCACCACCAGACGCCATAGGCCGCCATGCCGATGAGCAGCGCCGGTCCGACGAGCAGGAAGGTTGCCGACATCCAGATCACGGTCCAGATGAACCAGCCTGCGAGGTTCGACGCGCCCTCCTCGCGGTGGACGCTGCGGTAGAAGACGTTGCGGGTGGTGACCTCGCCGAAGGCGCTGTCGCCGACGCCAGCCTCGATGCGCTCCTGCTGTCTGGCGGTCAGCGCGAGCTGCTCGGCCCGACGCCTCACGCCGAGCCGGTGCCCGGCTCGGGCCTTGAGCCAGGCCGAGCGCTCCTTCTCCCACCGGGTCGTGCTCACGGCGCGGCCTCGGTCTCGGCGAGACACGCCTCGAGCTCGGATGCGTTCTCGAGCGGCAGGCAATCCGCGATGCGGCTCTGGACCCCCGACTCAGCTGCGTCGTTGGCGAAGCCGCCGCCGACCACGACTCCGACGCCGAAGATCGCGCCGAGAATCACCAGCCCGATGACTGCCTGAAAGATGAACTTGCCCACCGTGGATCCTCCTTAATTGAAGTGAATGGTCTATGGAAACGTGTACCATAATACTATACCCAACTCGGGTGTGGAACTACCGACGAAGAGAGGAGACGTCGATGGGTAGGTCCTTGGACGCGAAGCAGACGATCGCCCTGACGAAGGAGGACCACGCGTCGATCCATCGGCAGGCGCGCTCCCGAGGTGTGGGCAACGGCCTCCTGGCTCGCGCATACCTCCGCTACGGCCTCCAGCGGGACGACGCGCACGAGCTCGACGAGCTCGTCGCCGAGGAAGTCGCCGACGAGCGGGAGCGCATCAGCGCGGCCGGGCGGGCGAACGTCGCGCGGCGCTGGAGAGCAGAAGACGACAAGAGCAGTGAAAAGGGGGAGTGACGATGTTCAGCAGTAAGAAGGAGAAGGCTGTGGCGGAGTCTCAGCCGCAGCAACAGACCTACGTACGGCCGCCGACCCCGTTCGGTGGATTCATCGACGGCGTACCCGCCGAAACAGCTCCGCACCTCTTGGTGTCCGGAGTGAGCGGGTCCGGGAAGTCCAGGAGGGTTCTTGGCCCCGGCATCCTCATGTGGAACGGGCCGGTCGTCGCGGTCAGCTCTAAGCCCGACCTCATCGAACTGTGCCTGCAGATGCGCCTTGATCGAGGAGGCAAGGGCCGCACCTACGTGCTCGACCTCTCGGGGGAGGTCCCCGACGAGCAGCTGCCTGAGGGAGTGACGCGCGTGGTCGTCGACCCGGCCGCATTGGTTCACAGCGACGACGACGCGCTCGACCTCGCGACGATCCTCCTGCAGTCGGGCTCGGCCGGGGCCGGCGGTGCCTCCGGTGGGGGCAGCGGAGGTGACGGCACGGCCGAATTCTTCGAGACGCTCTCGACCGCACCGCTGGCCGCGCTCCTGCGGGCGGCTGGCGACGACGGCATGGCCTGGGTCCGAGCGGCGGTGGTCCGGCTCACGGGCGAGACCGAGGACGATGACGCACCGAGCTGGTCGATCGCGATCGACCGACTCAAGGAGACCTCGCCGATCCTCGCCGAGGAGCTCGAGTCGGCTTCGGAGCAGGACGAGAAGCAGGTCTCGAACGTGATGATCACGATGAAGGCCGCCGTCGCGCCGTGGCTGCGTTCCACCGTTCGCGGCGATGGTCGCACTCCCGCCCTGACGCCGGCGATGCTCGAGCACAAGCGGGCGACGCTGTTCATCGTGGCCCCGGCCACGGGAGTGGCTGCCGGCGCTGCCGTCGGTGCCGCCAGCGCCATCACCAAGCGGTGGCGGGCGAACCAGACCGAGGCGGTGAAGCTGCCGCGCCTGCTCATGGTCGTCGACGAGCTGTGCAACACGATGCCGTGGAAGGACCTGCCGACGGTGGTGACCGAGTCCCGGGCGATGGGCATCCACCTGCTCTGCGCCGTGCAGGCCACCAGCCAGTTCGAGCTGCGCTACGGCTCGGCGGGCATGACGGCGCTGCGCGACACTTGGCCCGCAGTGCTCTGCCTCGTCGGGGCTCCCGAGAAGGAGATCCTCGAGAAGGCCGCGTGGTGGTACGGCCAGACCGAGGCGCAGAAGACGACGGTCGACCACCTCGGCAAGCAGTCCCAGACCTCCGAGCGGGTCGAGGCGTTCCAGGGCTCGGACTTCCTCCCCAAGACGCGCAACGAGGGACGCCTCCTGCGCGGCCGTCGCCCGGGTCTGTCCGAGGCCGACCACGACGGCATCCACGAGAAGGGACTGCTGGTGACCCTGGCCGACATCAGCATGATCCCGTTCAGGACGAAGCCCGCCGCCTGACGAGAGAGTCGAGAAGACCCCTGGAACCGTCGCTCCAGGGGTCTTCTCGTACCCGCTCACCGGGCTCGCCCGGCCGCACACGACCTCATCGGTCGATTCCGTGCGAGGCCCTCTCCTGGCGTTCCTGCCGACGACGCATCATCCGCTCGTGAGTCGTCTCCTGCTTCGGCTGCTGCGCCTCGGACTCCTGGGAGTCGCGGTCCTGGGAGCCGCCCCGTGCGGCGGGATCGGGACCCGGCCCACGCTCGCTTCCGCCCCGCTCCGGCAGCTGCTGCTTCGGCCCAGACTGCTCCTGAGCGGACCGGGGCGACCGATCCTGTCCGGAGCCGTCGACCGACTTCTCGGAGTGGGAGAGCGTCGGGTCGTGCTGCTTCCTAGTCCGCCCCTGCTCCGACCCCTTGGCTTCCTGGGCCTGCTGGGCTTCTTCTTCTCGCTGGGCTCGCTCCTGGGCCTCGGCTTCGCGCTTGGCCTGTTCCTGTTCGGCCCGACGCTCCTGCTCGAGATCCTCGGCGCGCTCGGTCTCGGCCATCGCCTCCTTCATCCGCATGGACTCGGAGCCGCGACGGTTCTCGAGGTCCTTCTGGGCCTTCTGGAACTCCGCCGAGCTCAGCTCGGCCTCGCCGTAGTGCTGGGCGACGGCCTGCTCGTTCCCCTCTGCCAGCAGCCGACGGATGTGGTCCGCCTTCTCCTGGTCGATCTCATCCTGGTCGATTGCCTTCTCGGTAGCCATGATCGGCGACCTCTCTTCCTCACTTCTGTGTTGGTTGTGACTCAGGCGCTTGCCCGGCGCAGCCGGCTGGCCTCGAGGCGCAGCTTCCGCGCCTCGTTCCGGTCCTGGTCCGTCTTCTCGAGCGCAGCGAAGTACGTGCGTTCGCCCAGACGGCTGAGCCGCGGGGTCCGGGCCTCGCGCTCAGCCGCATGTCGCTCGAGCAGAGCCGCCCGTCTCTCCATGCCCTGGACCTTGATCTCGGTCATCCTGTCCATGTCCATCACCTCCCCTCGAGGATCATTCGGCTACGGCTGACGCCCCGCTGGAGTTCGTGATCTCCCTGGTCCTTCGAGACCGTCTTCAACGGGACTGGCTCGTGCTTCAAGCGCTCCTTCTCGGCGCGCTCGGCTTCGCGTCCCCGGTCCTCGGCGGCACGCTGCCTGGCCAGCACGTCCTCGCCGATCGGCTCCCGGGCCGAGGACTGGAACGTGTTCGGGTTGGGTACGTGCCCCATCGGCGTCCGAGGCCCGATGTCGGAGGCCAGCGCGTAGACGGTCTTGCCCTCGGTCTCGACCCGGTTGTCACCGGCGGCGAACCTGAGCTGCTCGTACTGCTGGCGGGTGAGCTGGGTCCATGTCCGCGTGAACTCCTGCTCGGTGCCGTCGTCGCGCTTACGCGTCTTCTTCTCGGCGAGCAGGTGCAGGCCCGCCCTCTCCCGTGCGCCAGGGCCCGGCTCCGCGAGCTGGAAGTCGACGTACGCGCCGCCGTCGGCCCGCTCACTGCGCACGACGGCGATGAGCTCGGCGCTGCGGCGCTCCTCGGGCGTGAGGTGCGTGGCCCGGCGCTCCATGCGTCGCTGGGCGCTCGTCGTGGGCGTCGACTCGGCTGCCGCGGCCGGCTGGGGCTCGGCGATCGGGTCGCTGGCCCGATCGGTAATCGCTGGCTCGTCGGTGCGCTGAGCCTCAGCGGCCGACCGCGAGTCGGATGCCTCGAGATCGGCGCGCACCGCGTCGAGTTCCGGACCCAGCGAGTCGTCCATCGCATGCGCGTACAGCTGGCCGTTCACCAATTGCCTGGCCACCTTCGGGTCTGCGCCCGGGTGCTGTCGGAGGTAGTCCTCGACCAAGGACTGACGCACCGTGACCAGCTCCCGGCCGTACTCCCGCTCGAAGGGCTCGAGGACCTCGGCCGTACTGGCGATCCGCTTCGGCGCGGGCCGCGTCCGTCGAAGCGGCTCGCTCCTGGCCCTCTCGGCCCACTGCGCCTCGAGTTCCTCCGCAGCGATGTCGTCGACGTCCTGCTGCAGCTTCGCAACCGCCGGCTCCGGGAGCCTCTCGATCTCCTTCGGCGGGCCGACTTCTCCGGGCGTATGCGGCTCCCAGGTACCGGCCGCGATGCGGTCGAGCTGCTCGCCGACGCCGCCGACGGTCGCGGTGGTGTTGGCGTAGCGGTCGCCGAGCTTCGTGCTCCCGATCGACTGCTTCCGTCCCGGCACAACGAACGAGCGGATCTTGACATCTCCGGCTTTCGTGCGCCGCAGTTTGAGCTCGACGTCTCCAGTCGCGGCGACCTCGGTGGCCAGGCGCTCGACGCGCTCGGCGTCGGTGAGCCCGACCAGCTGCGTCGGGTCCTCAGCGAGCTTCGCGTAGGCCGATTCCATGCCGCGCCGTGCTCGATCGTGGTCGGAGATCTCGCCGCGCTCCCTGGCCCAGTGGTCGTGGTCGGTCCGGTGCACCGCGCGGTACTCGGGGCTGCCGACCTCGGGCAGCACCGAGCGGTCCTGCGGGCCGAGTCCGAACTCGTGGCCACGCCGCTCGAGGAAGTTGTCCCAGGCGGTGCGGTAGGTGTCGACATGGGTGATCGCGCCGGCCACCCGCTGCCCTCGGCGGTACTCACGACCTTCGACGATCATGTCTGTGTGGACGACGGCATTCATCGCCTCGTGGACGTGGAACTTCCCGCCCTCGCCGCGCTCGATCGCCGCCTTCGATCCACGGGCGTCGCCGTGCGCGACGAACTTCGACTGGGTGCCCGGCGTGTACTCCTCACGGAATGCGACGACTGCCTCGAAGGCCCGCTGCGTCTGCTCCGGGTCCTCCGGGTTCACCGTCGCGAGGTCGAAGCTGAAGACGAAATGGTGCGCCTCATCGCGCTTGACGTAGGGCACCTCGGGAGCGATCCGCAGGTGGGTGGCGGTCTCTTCCGCCTTGGCCTCGCGCCAGTTCTTCCCGACCTTGATGTGCGTCGCCTCGGCCGGGTGTTCGGGCTCGACGTACGTGCCGCTGACCCTGCGTACCGCGCCCTGCTGGCCATAGGCCTCGCGCAGCGCGCGGAACTCTTGAGCGGCCGTCTCCGGACGGCAGTGCTGGCCGTACTCGTAGAGGACGCGGGGCAGGTCGTTGCCTTCCTTCTCGCGCTCGAGATACGCGTCGAGGTTGCTCGACGAGGTCGAAGGGATGTGCTTCACCGTGGCAGACATGCGGCCACCACCGACTCGACGTAGGCGTCCTGGTGGGCCAGCACCGAGGCGCGGTCCTTGACCTCCTCGAGCGCTCGCCCGGCCCCTTCGATCGCCGCTGTCGGGATCGTCCCCGGAGCGCCGAGATTCATCTGGTGGCCGAGCCGCGTGAGCTGATTGACGTTGACGCCGATCGCGTGGACCTGCTTGATGAGCTCGTTGTAGGCACGCGTCCGCTCCTGCAGCGCTGCCACGATCGCGGCGACGTCGTCACCCGCGAGGGCCTCCTTGCGTTCGGCGGCGTCGGCCCGTACAAGGTCGTCGTCCTCAAGGGAGTCGATGAGGCGTCGCACGGCGTCCGCACGGCTCGGCAGAGCCGGCTCCATGGCCTGCACCTCGGCCAGACGCTGCGTCTGCTTCGCGGTCACACGCGTGAAGACGGCGGCGTCGTACTTCGAGTTGCTCTTGGGCTCCGCCCGCGTCACCGTGACCATCGAGATCCGCCTCCCTCATGATGCATTTGTACGAACAGGTCTATGTATCATTCTCTCAATATTGTACCGACTCAACTCCTGTACGTACAGAAACGAGGCATCGGTACGGCGACATAGCCAGCAAGCACCCCCGATATCAGACTTCGCGCAAGCGCTCGTCTGAATCGGTGGCGTGCTGGCCAGGGGGCTACGCCCCCGTGGACCCCCGGTACTCGTTCCTCGCGCTCCGCGCTCGGCCAGGAACACGCGACGGGTGACTCCTCGAACGCGTGGCATCCGGCTCCGATGACGCCGCGCAGCAAGGAGGAATGGCGGGCTGCCGCCGGACGCAGAAGACCCCGACCACCATCCGGTGATCGGGGTCTTCGAGCCCTCGTTGACTGAGGTGTCACGATGCCCGGAGAACGTCGTGAATCCCGTTTTCGTCGGATCCCTCGACGTCATCGACGGTCGGCCCGCTGTGGCTGGCCACAGTCATCTCGGGCTCGGCCCGAGCTGCTGCCACCAGCTCCTCGACGGCAGCGCGCAGACGCTGCATTCGCAGAGTCTCATCGGGGTCGGGATCGATTGTCTTCGGCCGCCCCTCACGGTCGCGGAGGATCTCTCCGGTCCGCTTGTTGCGGCGCGGCTCGGGCGCGGCGGGCTCGATGCTGAACATGTCGAGCAGGTCCTCGACGAGGGCGACGCGCGCTCGACCGGCCTTCGCCAGAGCCTCGTCGAGAACCTTGTCCTCGGCCTCCTGCTCGGCGCGGATGGCGTCGCGCTCACGCTGGAGTTCGGCCACCTTTTCAGCCAGCCGGCGGGCGAGCTCAGCCGCCTTAGATGTTGTGTACGTGGTCATGATCTTCTCCTTCGTCCTGGTGTTGTACTGGGGTTCCTTCTCGCCCGGCCTGACGGCCGGGAGGTCAGCGGGGAGGTCCGCGCTCCGCGCGCAAGTGGGCGGGGTTGCCGTGGAGAGGGGCGGTGCTCGTCAGGGTTGTGGAATGCCGCCGGGAGGGTGCCTGTGGCAAGGTAGTCGTGTACCGATTCGCTACCTGTCCGCCCGTCGAAAGAGCCGCATGCCCAGCACACCCGACCCCTCGACCAACGAGGCCCCGGACCTCGATGTCCCAGCGGAGTCCGTCCTCCTGCGCACGATCTACAAGCAGTCCGGGGTCAAGGTCGCTGACATCGCCAAGGCCTCTGGCCTGAGCGTCAGCGCGATCCATATCGCCTTCAACGGCTTCCGCTACCGCGACGGCGTCGCCAAGGTCGCGGTGCCGCCTGACCGCACGCTCGTCAAGCTCGGCGCGGTTCTGGGAGTCGAGCCCGCAGCCCTGCGCGAGGTCGGTCGGGATCGCGCAGCCGAGCTGCTGGCCGAGGTCGGCGAGTCCGATGAGACCCTGTCGGCCACATTCGGTTCTGACGCAGAGGCCAAGGCTCATGCGGCGGGCAGAGTAGGCCTTGGCCGCCAGGTCCTGGCCGCGTTCTCGTCCGACGAACTGCGTGCCGAGCTGATGCGCCGCACCGCTGCCGAGGACGACGCAAGGGACACTGCTGAGGCGGGAGCACGGAGCGGCTCCCATCGTCAGGGGTCCGCGCTGCGCGCGGGAGGTCAGGGTCTCCAGGAGAGCTGACCGGCTCGTCGAGGACATGGACTGAGGCGTCTGCTGTGCGTCGGCGCTGCCAGGAGTGGACATAGATGGTCCTGGTCGGGTCATCACGGGGCAGATCTTTACCGGCTGAGGACAGAGAGGGAGTTCTCCGGCCAGCAATGGACAGGATGTGGCCATTGGCGGGACTGTTGTACTCGTTTCGTCGACGTCGATGACCAGCGCCCAGATCGCAGCCATTACCGGTCGCGTCATGGTCTGAGAATGAGCGGCATTCGGCCGGTAATGCCCGAGCGTGAGAAGCGCAGTCAGGAATGACCCGGACTCGGCGATTATCTGGCACATCTTGGCCTCAGCTGAGCCATGAATGACCAGCTCGTTGATGCTGACCACTCCCGGCCGACAGCCGGGCGTATGAGAGGCATTCGGTGGCCGTTGATGACCGACGACGTTGGCGGTGGTCATGACTCGACCGGGGATGACCCCTGTCGTCCCGGATCCGACCGTGCTCATGCGACGTCCCATCCGCTCGCGTGGGCGACGGCGGCCAGCACTGCCTGAGTGCCATCCCGGTCGAGGCCGGTGAGGGCATCGGAGAGGTCGACCGGATGCTCCTCAGAGGCGAGGCTCCTGGCGATGGCGAGCACGCGGCGCTCTCCGCCGGAGAGATAGCCGCCATCGGCCTCGGCGACGGTCGGGTCGAACCAGCACCGTTCGCGGTCGTCCCGACGGACCCACGGGCCAGCGAGAAGCGCACCGCCGCAGGCGGTGACGAGAAGTTCGACCCCCGCCTCGAGGGGCACTAGGCCTCGCGCCCAGGCACGCAGGTCGTTTGCGCTGGTGGTCATCGCGAACCTCCTGGTCCCCGGCCGAGCAGACCTCGCTCGATGACGGCTCCGACGAAGCCCTGGACGATGCGGTTGTCGTACACGGACTCACTTCGGACGCCCGCCGTCGGCTTCGGTACCAGCTCGTCGAGGAGCACGAACACCTCCGGCGGGGCGGTCTGGAGGAATCGCCGGACCTGAGCCGGTGTCGCCGGAGCATCGGTCTGAATCGAGAGCGCCAAGACGTACTCCTTGACGTCTCGACGGCGCATCATCGCGTTGAGGAGGTCCTGCGGGGGACGGGGACTTCGGTCTTTCATGATCACCTCTCCTGGTTCGCAGCGACCATCGCCGCTGCTCGATCGAGTAGGTAAGGGCGGCCGTTGCGCTTCTCGCGATGCTTGGGCCGAGGGGGCAGGACCTCGCGTGCGGCTTCGTAGAGCAGCCAGGCCACATCGCTGTCGGAGTAGGCGGAACCCGATAGTGCGCGCTGCAACACAAGGTGCCGCCGCATCTCCAAGTGCAGCGTCCCGAGGATCGAGAACTCCCAGCGGGACGTGTCACCGTCGAAGTCGTCGAGGGTCTTGAAGCGTGGGTCCGCCCCATCCAACGTCCGGCTCACGATCTCGTCGCCACCAGTGATCTCTGGTGCCTCGGCCGCTGTGCGGACCTCGGTCACGGAAGCGCTGTTGGCCCGGATGCTCTTCGCCAACGAGCGGTAGAGGGCGGCAGTCGACGCGTACTGCTCATCGATCTTGTGTACGGCGCGCACGCGCTTCCATACGTCCTCGGCGATCGGCCTGCGCGTGAACGTCGCCCAATGCTCGAGGAGGATCTCGTACCACCCCTTCTCGTGGCGCAAGACCTTCCTGCCCACCGCATCCTTTTGATCTCGGAAGTTCTCCGGCAGCGGAGTTACGAGGTGGTAGCCGCGACCCGACATCGACGTCTCCGAGTAGATCGTCTCCGGCAGCGCGAGCAGCTGCTCTGCGATCTCCGTCGGGCAGTCCGGCTCGATGTCGATGACCATGAGCCCGTCGGTCAGGGCCTGCAGATAGAACGCAGCATTCGCAGCGGCTGGAAGGCGCTCGGTCAGCTCTTCGAGTGTGACGAGGCACTGCTTGTCACGGGCCCACGCGCCGCGGATTCGGCCGCCGGTGTCGAGCAGATGGCGCATGTCTACTGGAGCTTTGCCCTTGCTCTCCTCGCCGAGACGCCCGGACACGGTCCAGCGGGCAGCTCCGGCCAGTGTTGCGATGGCAGAGTTGCTGTAGAACGCGGGGAACAGGGCCCGAGGGTTGATGCTTTCGGTTGAGATGGTCATCTCAGGCCACTCCCGTGAACGTAGGAGCGTCGTCCGCCGGGGCGGCCTCGTTGCTCTTGGGTCCCCCGATGACGTGGGTTTCCTGCGATGGAATGTCTGCGCGGGCCCACGAAGCCTTCGCCAAACGTTCGAGCTGCCGCCTCATCTCGAGATCGACCCGCGTGTCCCCGGCGATGACCGAATCGGCACCGTGTACGCGCTCCTCCTCAGCGAGGTCGGCCTCCAGTTCGGGAATGGTCCGGAGAGCGCGCTGCACAGCCACGTCATTCTGCAGACGCTCCTGCTTGACCGTCGCCGACATTTCGATCACCCACTTCGTCTGGTTGCCGGTCTTCCCCTCGGCCTTGGTGATGCGGTAGCCCCCGAACCAGCCGCCCTGGCGAGAGTGGTAGAGCTTGCCGAGCTGCGCGGGGTACGACGGGTCGCTCGGCGATGCGCCGACACCTGGCGGGAGATCGGCGTCCGGACGGACCGAGACGCGGTTGCTCTCCCTGCGGGTCATCTCGGACACGACACTGCGAGTGGTGAACTTGCCCGTGGGGAACTTTTTCACCAACCATGCGCAGTGCGCCGACCACAGTCCTGCCTCGAAGTCGGCCGATTTGCGGTGCTCGGCCAGGTTGCCGAGGAACCCCTGGACTCCGGCGTTCTCGATGACGCCGCCCACGACGGCTTCCCAGCGCTCGAACGATCCGAACGACGTGGTGCGCTTCGGGCGGCCTGCGACCTGCCACGCCCGGATGAGCGTGAAGACAGCGGTGAGAAGCTCGCTGTGGTGCTCGTCTGTCCAGGCCTCGATGTCGGAATGGCGGAACTCGGACTCCGGGCGGTCCTCGGGGTTCTCTCCGTCGTAGAACAGCTCGATCGGGTAGTACCGCCGGATGGTGTCGCCATAGATCTCGACGTTGTTGCCGGTTGCGACGGCCACGGCCTCGTTCGGCAGCGATGCCCGCTGATTGCCTCCGAGCAGTCGATCGCTCCAGGTCCGGGCCGTCGTCAGCCGATTGATCGACTTGCCTCCGATCTCCGCGCTCTCGTCGAAGATGAGGTACGGCGGTGCCTTCTGCAGGAGGGTCGTGATCTGTTTACGCGTCTCCTCCTCGGTGCTGGGAAGCGAATCCATCTCGGGGGCCGCGTTCCGGGTGAACAGACGGACCACGAGGCTCACCAGCTTGGACTTGCCGGTGCCCATCGACTTCGCCGAGACGACCGCCAGTGGGACGAGCGTGACGAGCTCGCGCAGCGGGTAGGTGAGGATGAATCCGAGCGTGTTCGCCTTGTCGACCTCGCTCGCGAATGGGAAGTCGCCGAGCCACTCGTCCATCAGGAGGGTCACGGCGGCGGCGACCTCGTCAGAGGACGGGTCCTCCGGAATGTCGATCTCCAGCCCGTCGAGATCGAGGAGGACCTTGGACTGCTCGTCGTAACCCTCCGTCGCAGCGATGGTGTGATCTGACCGGACGATCGGCGATAGCGCGATGCGCCGCAGCGTGCGGAAGTCGGTGTGCCGGCCGTACAGCGCCGACAGCGTCTTGGACTCCGGCCAGGCGGCCGACGCTCCACGTTGTGTCACGGAGATCATCTGCGCGCTGCGGCTCAACAGGTTGAGCAGCCCCTGATCGTTCTTGTCGCTGAGGATCTCGGCGACGGTGCCCCCGGTCTCGGGGTCGGTGACCGTATGCGCCAGGCGACCGCCGAAGCTGTAGATGCGTTCGGAATCATTGCCGGTGCGGAGAGCGTCGACGAGGCGATTGATCACCACGAGGCGGTCGTCGTTGACATCGACGACCGGACGGCCCTCCTCGAGCGCGATTGCCTCAAGCTCGGCAAGGTCCGCCTCGACCTTCTGTTCGGAGGCGCTCGGAGCTTTCGGCTTGGCCTTCGCGGGCTTCGTGCCCTTGCGAGCGGTGACCTTGAGGAGGCGCTGCAGTCGCGCAGCGCCCTCGCGATCGCCCAGATGGGAGCCAAGATCGGCGCTGAGCCAAACGAACTCGACGGCGGAAGCGCCCTCGTCCTCGCATCGCCGGCCGAGGGCGGCGGAGCGCTCGAAGACGACATGGTCGGTCGCCGCGTCGCCGAGCGGGAAGATCAGGACTGCCTTGTCCTCGAGGGCTTCGAGCCCCGTGATGGCGGAGAGCGACAGCAGAGCGCGCTTGTCGATGCCGTAGACAGCGACGCCGTCGGGTTCGCACTCGGCAGCAGCTCGCGCCTGGTCATCCCCGACGACGAGCCACGCATGCGGGCAGTCGGCGTCGCCGTGGTGCAGGACGAACAGCGAGTCATCCCGCTGGTCGTCGCCGTCTTCTTTGAGTAGAATGGGCATGTTCGATCCCTTCAGTCGGATACGCCTGAACCAGAGCGGCTAACTCGTCAGGCGGATGAACTTCCTCGAAAGCCCCGGTCCCCACCGGGGCTTTCGTGCGTCAGGCGGCGGATGAACTGGATGCCAGCTCGCCTGCCGGACGCTCACGAGCGGCCAACCAGTCGAGTACCGCGCTGCGGCGGTACAGGACCTTGCGCCCGATCTTGATGTAGTCGGGACAGTCGCCCTCAGCCCGATAGAGGCGCTGCGTCCGCGGGGTGATCCGGAGCATCTCCGCGAGCTCTGGCTCGGTGAGAAGGTCGTCAGCGCACAAGGTGCTCGTCTGGGTCGCCATGATTATTCCTTCGCTTGTCAGTGGTAGGAATGCCATCAACTCTACCCGATGCTTCCTAGTTGTGACAAGAAAGGGAACGCTTGTGCCGCGAGCTGCCACTTCTGTGCTGTGTCAGCCCAAGGAACTAGGCTCGGACCATGAGCATCTTGAGTAGGCAGATCGCCGCCTCCACTGCCGACGTCACCGAACGCGGCTGGTCGCTTGAGGTCTCCCCAGAGAAGGTCGAGCCGATCCCTGGTGCGAGCGCACCGGCCGTCATCCAGGCCCAAGGGCCCGTGGACACTCTTCCGGCGCGCCTGGCTGACGGTGTCGACGGCGAAGGGAAGCGGGCGGTGCTCGAGATCGAGGCGGTCTTCGATCAGCAGCAGGGCCGTTATGTACTCCGCAGGCTTGCTGTTACGGCGGCCGGCGGCTCCGAGGTTACGGGCACGCTCTTGCGTCAGATCGCGCCACTGAGCCTGATGAGATGGATCGTGCCGCGTACCTTCACCATGCCCCTCGCGACATTCAGTCCCTCGGTGGCGAACTTCGTCACCCCGGAAGGTCGGGTGCCGCAGGACTCTGGCGGTGACTCGTCAGCCTCCCTGAAGGATGCCGCGACGGTCTATCGCCTTGCGGAGGTCGTCCGGGAGCCGCCCGCGAAGGCCGTGGCAGAGGCTCTCGGGCTCCAGACGAGGACGGCGACGAACTGGATCGTCCGTGCGCGGAAGCAGGGCTTGCTGCCGTGACGAACGTCCGGCTCCACGTCAAGAAGTAGGACAGGTAGGTCAAGTAGGACCGGGATGTACTCCAAGGGCAAATAACACAACTTTCTCGGTGAACGACGGCTGTCGGGAAAGAAAAGGTATGTTTTCTCGCCATGTGTGGGATATGGAACCTACCTGACCTACTTGACCTACCTGTCCACCCGACTGGTTCTCCTGCCTCAGCGCGCCCTTTGCCCTGACGAGCAGCTCGACCTCTATGCGGTCCAGCCGGACCTCAAGCACTGGGGCCCCCGCGCGGAGCGCGGGCCTCTCGCCGAGAGGACGTAGCTCGCCGGCCGCCAGGCCGGCCAGACTGAGTCGCCGTACTCGGAATACAAGCAGCCCCGGTGCAATCGCACCGGGGCTGCTTGTCGTCTGCTCGGTCGACGCCGACTCACGTCTCCCGTCGCCGCCGCTCGTGGGTTGACTGCCTGAACAGCTTGCCGATCGCCGCCTTCTGCTCCGGCGACAAGGGAGGGGGTGGGCAGCACCTGCGGCAGTGCATGGTCAACGAGCCGTCCATCGAGTACTTCCCCTCGCCGCAGTCGCCGTGCTGGGCGCGGAATCGCGCCTCCTCGACGTCGTGGCGCTCCCGCTGCTCATCGGTGAGGTTGGCCGTCCCGTGGAAGTCCCACGGTTCGTCGTCGATCCAGGGCTGCCCGCAACCCCGGCACGGGGTCCCGGTCATCAGCTCGTCGTACGTCAGCATCGGTGCCTGCTCGTCGTCGTTGGCCATGTGCCGCCTCCTCGTCTCAGCCCGCGATCAGGTCGCGGGCTCGGTTCTCGCGGGAGTGCATGAAGGCGACGACGTCCTCGGGGTCGATGCGCCACCGGGCGGTCTTGTCCGGGCCGCCGACATTGATCGCCCGCAGCTCGCCGGAATCGATGAGGCGTCTCACCCACCAGGGCGTCACGCCGAGGGCCGAGGCGGTCTCCTTCGTCGTCAGCAGGGCCTCGTCCTCGCTGATCCGGTGCAATGTCGTGGCGATAGTCATGCAATTATTGTACTACGATCATGGCGAATGAGTAGCAGTCCGTGTAGTGTTGATTTGCACTCTCTACACATCGACGACCAGAAGGAAGCCATGACAGACGACCAATCAGACGACACCACCAAGAACGGCCTCCCTCTCCCAGCGGAGTCCGTCGAGCTCAACCGGGCGTACAAGCGCTCAGGGCTGACGGCAGCCGACCTCGCCGCGGCCACAGGCCTCAGCGTCGGTGCCGTGCGCATCGCGCTGTCGGGGATCCGGTACTACAAGGGCGAGGCCAAGCCGACGGCCCCGCCGGACGAGACCTTGGCCAAGCTTGCCAGCGTTCTCGGCCTCCCGCCCAAGGTCCTTGTCGTCCTCAAGCGCGGCCGTGCCGCGGCGATCATGGACGAAGTTGAGACTGCTTCGGTCGACCTCGAGGCACCCGCGGCCATTGCTGGTCGTCTAGCCCTGGCCAAGCAGGTTTTGGGCGTTTTCACGACCGACGAGCTGGAGGCGGAGGTCAATCGCCGCCGCGCATTCGAATAGAAGGAGACCTGATGACCGTCTACGACTTGTGGAAGGGGCTATCGAAGGCCGAAATCGCCGAGAGGCGGACGAAGAACGCAGCGCGCTGGCAGCGCCGCTGGCGCGAGGGAACCGGTAGAGACGTCCCGCAGCGCAAGCAGTCCTACAAGGAGCACCAGAAGGCCCAGGCCTACCAGGACGACGCCGCGCAGATGGGCAATCCCAAGGCTCGCTCTGTCGCCCGTGGGTCGGTCACGATCAACACTCTCCTCGACCGTCACTTGGCGGCGAAGGCGGACAAGGCACCGGGCACGGTCCGTGACTACTACTACCGTGCCGAGGGTGTCCGTGCCCAGTTCGGCGACCGGGTGGTCTCGACGCTCGACACGACCGAGATCGAGACCTGGGCCGCACGGAGCGGCGTCGCTGCCGAGTCACGCAAGAAGCAGGTCGAGATCCTCCGAGCAGCGATCAAGCGCGGCATCCGCGACAAGCTGGTCGACATCGACCCCACCGAGGGCATCGTCGTCTCGCTGGGCCACCGCGAGCAGCCGTCGTACTCCTCCGATCAGCTCATGGCCATCCTCGACGCCTCTCCCACGCATTTCGAGCGCACCCTCCTCGGGGTCCTCGGCCTCATGGGGCTGCGCCGAGGCGAGGCGCGGTCTCTGCTCGTCGGAGACCTCCGCGACGGCCACTTGACTGTGAGGAACAGCGGCTCCGGTACCGACACCACGAAGACGCGGGCCGGCAAGCGCGTCCTTCCCGTCCCGGCTCTGCTGCTGCCGTGGCTGACCGAGCTCGCTGGCGATAGGCCGAAGAGCGAGTGGATGTTCCCGAGCCCTCGGAAGAAGGGCGCGTCGATCGCCGAGCAGTTCCCGAATCAGGCACTGACCCGCGCGGTGGCTCTTGCCAATGTTGGCCGCGAGGAAAAGATCCCGCGTCACAGCGCGCACGCGCTCAGGCACAGCTTCGCCGCCGTCTCGCTGTCGGAGGCTGAGGCGGATCTGCTCAGCGTCTCCCATGCGATGGGGCACGCGCGGCCGTCGATCACGCTCGACAAGTACGGGCACTTGTCCAAGAAAGGGCTGGCTCCGCTCATGGGCAAGATCGACGCTCTGGTCGCGCCGCTGGTCAAGGTGCCCTGATGCTCGGTCAGGGGCTGTGTGCTGCCGCTCGCACGGGTTTGCCGCGGGCGCGGACACGGGGTAGGCTGGTCCCAACATTCGGACCCACCCGGTTCAACCCGGGTGGGTTCTTCGTATCCAGGGGTAGTTGATGAAGGACTGGATCGATCTCGACGCCCAGCTGAAGAAACACGTCGCCCGAGGGCTCGATGTGGAGGGCACGACCGAGCGAGAGTTCAAGCTCTTCCTCTATTCGAGCAACTATTACAGGGTCAGCGGCTACGGGCGTTGCTTCTACGAGCCGGGGACTGATCGCTACGCCGCCGGCACGACTGCGCGTCAGATCATGGATGTCTACGACCTTGATCGTCGAGTGCGGAACCTTGTGCTCGACGGCATCGGCGTCGTGGAGCCGACGATTCGCAGCAGGGTCGCGTACCACGTCTCGAAAGCGGTTGGCGGAGACGGGTACCTCGCCGAGGACCTGTACCTCCCGCTGGACACGGAGCCGGACCCAGCAGACAAGCGCCGTCCCGCCCAGATCAAGAACCGGGACAAGGTGCTGGACGCCTTCGCCGAGATCCAGATGCGCGACGAGATCTTCATCCAGCACCACATCGCCAAGGGCGAGGCCGTGCCCTTCTGGGCAGCGATCGAAGTCGTGTCCATCGGGACCTTCTCTCGGTTCCTGCGTGCACTGCGGGACAAGAGTGTCCTCGCTCCGGTCGCGAAGTCGGTCGGCATCGACGACGAGCCCAAGCTCCTCCAGGCCGTCCAGAATCTCGCGTTCCTTCGGAACATCGCTGCGCACCATGGCCGCCTGTGGAACCGGAGGTTCGAGGGTCACGTGACACTTCCGGGTGTCGCGCTCCGAGTGAAGCGACAGTATCTCTCGCCGAAGACTCCGGCAGCGGCGCTCACACTGCTCGCCGGGCTCGTCGATCAGATCGAAGGCGATGATGGGTACTCGTCCGCGCTGCTCGATGCCGTACATTCCGTGCCGGCGTTCGTGGATGGGTTCTACCGGCCGATTCTCTAACCTAGTGCGCCCCAGATGCGCCCCGCGCGAACTGGAATCTGCCTCTGACCAGGCATGATGCATGTTCGCAACATGCTTTGCAAGCAGAGGGTTAGGGGTTCGAGTCCCCTTACCTCCACTCGAGTAGTTTTGAGACAGCACTCGTGACACGAAGGCTCCGAACCACAGTGGTTCGGAGCCTTCGTCGTTGCGAAAACCTATCAGGCGCGCCAGTAGCCGAGGTAGCCGTCGATGAGGCCGTCATAGGTGTGGAGGCTGCGGTCGCCGTTGAAGTTCTGGTGCCACACCTGGCCTTCGTAGTAGATGCCGATGTGACCATAGGCGGTGGTGTTGTCACCATCGCCCCAGACGAGGATGTCGCCGTTCTCGAACTTCTGATCGGTGTGCCAGGTGAAGCCGTTCGCCTTCATCTTGTCCCCGCCGGATCCGCCCGCCTGATAGTCGACGGCATTGCCCCACGCTCCGTGGTCGACGCCGTGGACCTCTTCGAGCGCCCGGGAGATGAGGCTGACGCATTCTCCCTGATAGCCGCCCTGTGAGTTCGCCAGCGACTGGCCTTTGTAGTGCTTGAGGAAGTCTCCGATGTTCGAGAACTTCTTCTCCGCCTCCGGGCTCGCCGAGGCGGTGCCGGAATCCGCAGCCGCAGCCGAGTTCTCGGCTGCGGCGGAGGCGGGTCCCGCGGAAGCGGCGGGCGGTGCCGCCGGCTGGGCGGCGGCGGCGATCGAACTGGAGCCGAGCACGGCGGCTCCGGCGATCATCGCAGCTGTCATGGTCTTCGTGGTGACGTTCTTCAGAGTCATTCTCATCCGTTCGTTCCGCTTGACTGTGTGACTGGTAGTGACTTTCCAGGAGACGATCCGCCGCGGTGACGGGTCGTCTCCTCTGCCGACGTTAACAGCGCTTAAGTGAACATCCGATACGTCGAATCGAAGAGAGTGTGAACTCCGCCGCGACATCGATGCCGGCCGCCTCCGTCTACAGTGTTTCCATGAGACCTCCGCTGTGCCCGATCCCACCGCGGTGGATGGCGGCCGCGGTCGCCATCGGCATTGCGGTGACAATGGGCGGCTGTTCAGCGAACGCTTCGCCGCCATCGACGATGCCGACCTCAGGAGCGCCCTTGCTGCCGACGTCAGGAACCTTCGACTACCAGCTCGGCGGAACCTATGATTCGCTGCCGGATTCGCGGGGCCGCATCGATATCGTCGTCCGCGACGCGGGTGCCGCGCCGCTGATCGGGGCCTACTCCGTCTGCTACGTCAACGGCTTCCAGACCCAACCTGACGAGGCTGCGGACTGGCGCGACCACGCTGACCTGCTGCTCCACGATGCCGTCGGTGACTTGGTCGTCGACCCGGATTGGCCTGACGAACACATCCTCGACCCCTCGACCGCAGACCGACGATCCCAGATCCTCGATGTCATCGGCCCCGTCATCGACGGCTGCGCCGAATCCGGATTCGACGCCGTGGAGATCGACAATCTCGACACGGCCGACCGATTCCCCGACATCGACCGAACCGGTGCCCTGAAACTCGCGGCCGCGTATGTCGACCGTGCCCACGCCCATGGTCTGTCGGTCGCACAGAAGAACGCCGCTGAGCTCGCCGACACCGCTCATTCTCAGCTCGGCTTCGACTTCGCCGTGGCCGAGGAATGCGCCGCCTTCGACGAATGCACTGCGTACACCGAGATCTACGGCGACCGTGTCCTCGCCATCGAATATCCCGACACCCTCGCCGAGGCGGGGCTGGACTTCGCCGACGTCTGCACCGTCCCGGATCGCCCGCCGCTGATGATCCTGCGCGACCGCGATCTCGTCGCAGCCGGCGATCGTGGCCACCGATACGACACCTGCTGAGGAGACCGAGCGAGCAGTGACGAAGATCGCCGCGATTTCGGGTTCTCCCCACTGTCGGAGGTATTCGGGAATACGTTAGTCTGAGATGCTGTTGACACTTTCGTCTGCGCGTCGATTCGGCATCTGCGTGCGACCTCCGCCCACATCCCGGGCCCCTCAGACACATCCGAACGGAGCACCGTCTTGTCCAGCGACAGCTCACCCGCACACGCGCAGACACAGCATAACGACACCATCGACCCCGCCGGTATGAAGGTCATCTGGCTGCTGCTGGTGGCTGCCTTCGTGGCCATTCTCAATGAGACGACGATGGCCATCGCCATCCCCGAACTCAACAAGGCCCTCGACATCCCTCCGGAGCTCGGCCAGTGGCTGACCAGCGCTTTCATGCTCACCATGGCCGTCGTCATTCCGACGACTGGTTTCCTCCTGCAGCGTTTCACCACCCGCCAGATCTTCTTGGCCGCGATGATCCTGTTCTCTGCGGGTACCCTCATCTGCCTCGTTTCGCAGGGCTTCCTGCTGCTCCTCATCGGACGGATCGTCCAAGCTGCAGGAACCGGCATCATGATGCCCCTGCTGATGACCACGATGATGAACGTGGTCCCGGCGCATTCGCGCGGTCGGATGATGGGTCGAGTCGGCCTTGTCATCTCATTGGCCCCGGCCATCGGACCGACGATGTCGGGCATCGTCCTCGATTCGCTGGGCTGGCGCTGGCTCTTCGGCATCATCCTGCCCATCGCGCTCATCGCACTGGCACTCGGCGCGAAGTGGATGACCAACCTCGGCGAGTCGACGCACGCCCCGATCGATGTCATCTCCATCGTCCTGTCCGTGTTCGCCTTCGGCGGCATCGTCTATGGCCTCAGCCAGTTCGGCGGAGGCCACGGCGGTGAGGCGGGCGGCGGATCGACGAGCACCCTGGCATGGGCGACGATCGGCGGCGGAGTCGTCTTCCTCGCCCTCTTCGTATGGCGTCAGCTCGTCCTGCAGAAGGGTGATCGCGCCCTGCTCGACCTGCGCGTGTTCAATTCGCGGAACTACGTCTTCTCGGTCATCATCATGGCCGTCGTCGCACTGTCCATGTTCGGCACGTTCTCCCTGCTGCCGCTGTACCTGCAGAGCGTCGTCGGACTCGGCGCCACCCAGTCCGGCCTCGTGCTTCTGCCCGGTTCGGTGATCATGGGTCTGCTCGGACCGGTGATGGGTCGGATCTACGACGCCCGCGGACCCAAGACGCTGCTTGTGCCCGGCACGATCATGATCGCGTCCTCGATGTTCGCGTATTCGACGGCCGGTGTGGGAACGCCGATCTGGCTGCTCATCATCGTCCAGATCGTCATGTCGCTGGGCCTGGCCGCATCGTTCACCCCGCTGTTCTCCGCCTCGTTGGGATCGCTGGAGCGCCACCTGTACTCGCACGGTTCGGCAGCGCTCAACACCCTGCAGCAGGTCGCGGGAGCCGCGGGCACCGCGCTGCTCATCTCGATCTACTCCGCGGCCCTGCACTCGGGCCAGGCGGAGGGCAAGTCCATCCCCGAGGCGGGCGCCCCCGGCGGCCACGCCGCGTTCCTGTTGGCGACGGTCATCGCGATCGTCCCAATCGTCCTCGCGTTCTTCATCCGCAAGCCCGAGGACCAGGACGACCACCCCGCCGAGGTGGTCGAACCGACCGAGGCCAGCCCCGCCGAATGACGGCCGGCCCCGCCGAATGATGGTCGGCTCCACCACAGTGGCCGACTGAGGCACATCGAACCCCTCGTTCCGAATTTCCCGGAACGAGGGGTTCTGTCGTCGGCCGCCTCGGTGATCGGAGGTCGCGACCTTGGTACGGTGACCTCATGACCTCCTCTGTGCCCTCGGATCCGACATCCTCGACCGAGATCCAGCCGGACGTGCGGGTCCGCGGGGCCAGGGAACACAACCTGCGCAACGTCGATCTCACCGTGCCCCGGGATGCGCTCGTCGTGTTCACCGGAGTGTCCGGATCGGGCAAATCCTCCCTGGCCTTCGGCACTCTCTATGCCGAGTCCCAACGCCGCTACCTCGAGTCCGTCGCACCGTACGCCCGCAGGCTCATCGACCAGGCAGGGGTCCCGGACGTCGATTCGATCACGGGAATGCCGCCGGCAGTCGCCCTGCAGCAGCAGCGCGGCGGGCGCAGTGCGCGCTCGAGCGTCGGCAGCATCACCACGGTGTCCAGTCTCGTGCGCATGCTCTACTCACGGGCGGGACGGTACCCGGAAGGGCAGTCGATGCTGCTGGCGGAGGATTTCTCGACGAACACCGTCGAAGGAGCCTGCCCGGAATGCCACGGAATCGGGCGGGTCTACGAGGTGCCCGAGGACAAGATGGTCCCGGATCCGACGCTGACGATCCGGGAGCGCGCGATCGCCTCCTGGCCGAAGGCCTGGCACGGCCACCAGCTGCGCGATGTGCTCGTCGCCCTCGGCTACGACGTGGATGTCCCCTGGCAGGACCTGCCGCGCGAACACCGTGATTGGATCCTCTACACGGAGGAGACTCCGCACCTGCCCGTCCACTCCCGGCTGACGCTGGACGAGGCGCGCGAAGCGATTGCAGCAGGCGACGAACCGACCTATTCGGGAACCTTCGTCGGAGCCCGGAAATACGTACTCGACACGTTCGCGAACACGAAGAGTACCGCGATGAAGCGGCGGGTTGCGGAATTCCTCAGTGCCGGTCCCTGCCCCGTGTGCCACGGAAAGAAACTCAGACCCGACGCTCTGTCGGTGACGATCGCCGGTCTCGACATCGCCGAATTCTCCGCCCTGCCGCTGCATGAACTCATGTCCGTTCTTCGCGATGAGGTCGCCTCGGCGAAGGCGGCTGCGGAGGCAGACGACCACCCGGCGGCGGACAAGCTGGCCGCATTCGTCCGCCTCGGCGAGGGTCTCATCGATCGGCTCAGGCCGATCGTCGACCTCGGGCTCGGGTACCTCTCACTCGATCGGACCACACCGACGCTGTCCGGAGGTGAGCTGCAGCGGCTGCGATTGGCCACCCAGCTGACCTCGGACCTCTTCGGCGTCGTCTACGTGCTCGACGAACCGTCTGCCGGCCTTCACCCGCAGGACGTGGATGCCCTGCTGGGCATCCTCGACGGGTTGAAGGACCGCGGGAACAGCCTCTTCGTCGTCGAACATTCCGTGGACATCATGCGCCATGCCGACTGGCTCGTCGACATCGGGCCCGGCGCCGGCGAACGCGGCGGCGACGTCCTCTACAGCGGACCTACGGCAGGGCTTGCCGAGATCGCCGAATCCGTGACCATGGGCTATGTCTTCGGCGGACGCGGACTCGAACCCCACGAACCCCGACAGCCGCGAGGCTGGATGAAACTGACGAACATCCGCCGCAACAACCTCCACGACATCACCCTCGACCTGCCGCTGGGCTCACTGATTGCCGTGACCGGAGTATCGGGTTCGGGCAAGTCCAGCCTCGTCAGCCAGGTGCTCCCGGCAATCGTCGGTGACCGACTGGGCGCCTCCACCACTGCTGATGAACCCACGTCCGATGATGACGAGCTCCTGCTCACCGACGAACCCGAGGAGCTTGAGGGCACCGTCACCGGGGAACTCACCGGGATCCGACGGGTGGTGAGCATCGATCAGAGGCCCATCGGCCGCACACCCCGGTCCAACGTCGCCACCTATACGGGCCTGTTCGACCATGTGCGCCGACGCTTCGCCGAGACCCCGGAGGCCAGGGAACGCGGTTACAAGCCCGGCCGGTTCTCCTTCAACGTCGCCGGTGGGCGGTGCCCCACCTGTGAAGGCGAAGGATCGGTCATGGTCGAACTGCTGTTCCTGCCCTCGGTCTACACCGAATGCCCCGACTGCCACGGCACCCGCTTCCAGTCGAGCACCATGGAGATCCTGTGGCGCGGACGCACTATCGCCGAGATCTTAGGGATGAGCGTCGAGGAGGCCCACGACTTCTTCACCGGAGAATTCGACATCATGCGCTCCCTGACCGCACTCATCGACGTCGGCCTCGGCTATCTGCGTCTCGGCCAACCCGCCACCGAGCTCTCCGGTGGTGAGGCGCAGCGGGTCAAACTCGCCAGCGAGCTCCAGCGCTCCCAGCGCGGCGACACTCTCTACGTGCTCGACGAACCCACCTCCGGACTCCACTGCGCGGATGCCGACCGGCTCGTCGCGCACCTGCAGACCCTCGTCGACGCCGGCAACACGGTCGTCATGGTCGAACTCGATATGCGCGTCGTGGCCGTCGCAGACCACGTCGTCGAACTCGGCCCCGGCGCCGGTGACGACGGCGGCCGGGTCGTGGCGACTGGAACCCCCGCCGACATCGTCGACGTCGGAGCGGGCCCCTCCGCGAAATACCTCGCCGCGGCACTCTCCGAACTCCGGTGATCTGAGGCACACGACTTCATCTCAGCGGGCCGCATGATCCGCGGAAATTAGCGGATCCCGGGGCCTGCCGGAATTGTTGGAGACGTCTAAGTCTCAGTTGTGCGTAGACACACCCGATTCGCGGCGGGAAGTCTTGAGACATGCCCACCGCAATTCTTCGCCGCATCGCGATCTGTCTCGTCATCGCCGCACCCGCCGTGGTGTTTCGCGTCACCGGTGTCGAACTCGCCCCGGTTCTCGAGCTGCTCGCGTTCGGCGCCGCCATCGTCGCGGCCGCCTTCCTCCTGGCCTGGGCCGCCGAGGCGGCGCAGAAGGACATCTCGGGTGCTCTTGCGATCGCCCTGCTCGCCCTCATCGCGGTCCTCCCGGAATACGCCGTGGACCTCTACTACGCGTTCCGATCCGGAACGGATCCGGATTACCTGCACTTCGCAGCGGCGAATATGACCGGATCGAACCGACTGCTGCTCGGCTTCGGCTGGCCGCTCGTCGTCATCATCGCCCTCCTCGTCGCCCGCCGCATGGCCAAGCGGACGAAGTCCCCCGTCCAGCATTCCCTGCGCATCGACTCGGGCAGCCGGATGGACATCGGCTTCCTCGTCATCCTCGGTGTGATCGCCTTCGCCATTCCGCTGCTCGGCAGCATCCCCATCTGGTTCGGCTCAGCCCTCGTGCTCGTCTTCGTCGCGTATCTGTGGCGGGCCGGGCAGGCCGCGGGCGATGACGAAGAGGAGTTCGTCGGCGCTGCGGCTCTCATCGTCGCCCTGCCGCAGAGGGCCCGTCGGCTCACAGTGGTGACGATGTTCGTCGTCTCCGCAGCGATCATCCTCACGTCTGCCGAACCGTTCGCCGAGGCGCTCGTGGCCTCGGGTTCGGCGTTGGGCATCGACAGCTACTTCCTCGTCCAGTGGCTGGCCCCGCTGGCCTCGGAGGCCCCCGAGTTCATCATCGCCGCGATGTTCGCCCTGCGCGGCATGGGCGGGGCCGCCATCGGCACGCTCATCGCCTCGAAGGTCAACCAGTGGAGCCTGCTCGTCGGCTCCCTGCCGATTGCGCATTTCGTGGGTGGGGGCGGTCTCGGGCTGCCCCTGGACGGGCGGCAGATCGAGGAGTTCACGCTCACGGCCACGCAGACCATCCTCGGTGTGGCGATCATCCTGGCCCTGCGCTTCCACTGGGCACCAGCGCTGGGACTCGCCGCGCTCTTCGGCCTGCAGTTCTTCGTCACGGACACGTCCGGCCGCTATGTCCTCTCCGCGATCCAAGCGGTGCTGGCGTTCGTCTTCCTCATCCTCCACCGCAGCGACATCCTCCCCACGCTCGCTGCCCCGTTCCGCAGACCGCAGCGCAATGATGACGGTGCAGACCCCGCCGAGGCGACCGATCCGGAGCACGAATCGACCGTCACCATGTCCGCCGACCCGAAGTCGGCCGGTACCCGCGCGTAGAATGTCGATCATGCCGCGCCCCGCTGTCACTCGCATGGTCGAGGACTACGTCACCCTCATCTGGAAGGCCTACGAATGGCCGGGCGGTCGCCCCGCCACCACCGAGATGGCCGAACAGCTGGGAGTGACCGCCTCGACGGTGTCGGCGAACCTCAAGAAGCTCGCTCGCGACGGCTACATCGACTACGAACCCTACGGACAGATCGTGCTGACCGATGTGGGCCGACAGATCGCCGTCGAGATCGTCCGACGCCACCGGATCGTCGAGTCCTACCTCGTCGAGGCCCTGGGTCTGACCTGGGATCAGGTGCACGACGAGGCGGACCGGCTCGAACATGCCGTCTCCGACCTTGTGCTCGAACGGATGAATGCAGCGTTGGGCAATCCGCAGCGGGACCCGCACGGGGATCCGATCCCCGACGCCGACGGGCACACCGCCGACTTCCCCAGCAGGCGGCTGCAGGAGACCGCCCCGGGCGTCGAGGTCGAGGTCGTGCGCGTCTCCGACCGGTCGCCTGAACTGCTGCGTTACCTCACCGATCGCGGAATCGTCATCGGCACGAAGCTGCAGGTGAGATCGATCAGCTCGGCCGCCTCGGCGATCGCGGTCAGCGTCGGCGACGAGAGCATCGAACTCGCCCTCGACGCCGCCGACGCGATCCGCGTCGGACCCGGCCTCGGCTGAGGCAGACAGAGCCTCAGACCGACTGCGATTCCCGCTCGAGATCCGCGGTGGCCTCGGTGCTCGCTGCATTCCGGAGCAGTTCCCCTCCCCGCGCGCGTCCGGCGATGAGGAGGGTGATGAGCCCGCCGACGGTGACGAGCGCACCCGCCCACAGCGGTGAGGTATAGCCGAGACCCGAGGCGATGGTCAGTCCGCCGACCCACGCGCCGAAGGCATTGCCGACGTTGAAGGCCGCGATGTTCGCTCCCGATCCCAGCGTCTGCGCGTCGCCGGAGTGGCGCATGATGCGCATCTGCATCGCCGGGACCGTGGCGAAGCCGAGCCCGCCCATGAACAACAGCGCGATGATCGTGGCGACCTTGTTCTCGGCGACCAGAGAGAACACGGCGAGGATGACGACGAGGCCGATGAGCAGGGTGAGCAGCGTCGCACCGAGGTTCTTATCGGCCGCCCGACCGCCGAGGATGTTGCCGACGAAGAGGCCGACCCCGAAGAGGACGAGCAGCCATGGGACGGCGGCGCTCGAGAAGCCGGTCACTCCGGTGAGCGTGAACGCCATATAGCTGAACGCTCCGAACATGCCCCCGTAGCCGAGGATCGTGATGAGGATCGACGCCCACACCTGACCGGACGCGAAGATGCGGAATTCGCCGAGGATGCCCGAGGCTGCATCCGATCGTGCCGGAATCGAGGGGACGAGGACGGCGATGCCGATGAGGGCGATGATGCCGATGACCGCGATGGTCCAGAAGGTCGACCGCCACCCGGCGGCCTGGCCGAGGAAGGTGCCCAAGGGGACTCCGAGGACGTTTGCCGTGGTCAGGCCCGCGAACATCATGGAGATCGCTGCGGCCTGACGGTTCGCGGGCACCAGGGAAGCGGCCACGACCGCGCCGATGCCGAAGAAGGCGCCGTGGCACAGTGCTGCGACGATGCGACCGAGCATCATCATCTCGTAGCTCGGGGCGAGAGCCGAGAGTCCGTTGCCGATGATGAAGAGGACCATGAGGCCGATGAGAGCGGTCTTCCGGTTGACCCGGCTCAGCGCCACGGTGATCGCGATGGCTCCGATCGCCACGGCAAGGGCATAGCCGGAGATGAGGTAGCCGGCGACGGTCTCGGAGACCGCGAAATCTTCAGCCACCTCGGGCAGAAGGCCCATGATGACGAACTCGGTGAGTCCGATTCCGAACCCGCCGATGGCGAGAGCGAGCAGTGCGAGCGGCATGGTGGTGCAGACCTTTCGGTGGGGAGCGGATTCCGCGGTCGCGAAATCACGTGCGTGTGCAATAGGGCGCGTATGCAGTAGTTGCAGACGCAATGAATATAGTTGCACACGCGTTTTATCCGCGCAAGTGGTGTATCCTTGAGAGACGTCGAGGACAAGGAGAATGACGTGGGTATCAGGGACGACGCGGTGGAGATCCGGGCCAAGGGCTGGCGCACGCTCGCTGCTCTGCACGGACTCATCGAGGTCGAGCTCGAACGCAGTCTCCAGCGCGAGCACGACCTCTCCGTGGTCGAATTCACCGTCCTCGATGCGCTGAGCCGGCAGGACGGCTGGCATATGCGCATGCGGCAGCTCGCCCGCGCCGCCGCCTTGTCATCGAGCGCGACGACGCGGCTGGTCACTCGCCTCGAGGACCGTGGGCTGCTCACTCGTGTGCTCTGTGCCGACGACCGTCGCGGCATCTACACCGAGCTAACCCCTGCCGGTGAGACGCTGCTCGCCGAAGCCCATCCGACGCATGACAGTGTGCTCGAATCCGCTCTCGCCGAGGCCCGTGAGACGCCGGAACTCGCGCCACTGGTCTCGGCGCTCTATGCCGAGTCGGTCGTCTGAGCGATGATGGGCTGCAGCCCGGCCCAAGGCTCTTTGCTGTGAGACTGCGAGTATCTTGTGTGAGCTGTCGGCAAACTGGATACTTCTAGTATTCAGTACTGAAAGTATTGTAATGTGTCGGCATGCACCAGCCGCAGAACGCCCGAGAAGTCGCCAAACGCATCCCGCGGTCCGAGGTCCGACGGCGACTCATCGCCGCGGCCGCGGAGGCATTCGCCGAGTCCGGCTATTCCGATGCGACCGTAGACGACATCGCGCTGCGAGCCGGATTCACCAAGGGCGCCGTCTATTCGAACTTCGGAAGCAAGCAGGGACTCTTCGCTGCCGTCCTCGAGGATCGCTCCACCAGCGAACGAGACCGACTGCTGCAGGCTCCCGCGAGACCGGCAGATGAAGTCGCGACCTTCGTGGCGGGTGTCGTCGCAGAGAGCATCACGGAGGACGAGCAACGGGGTCGGCTCGGCCTCGAATTCGCGGCACGAGCCGCACGGGACCCCGCAGCGAGACAGTCATGGGGGCCGTCGCGGCGAACACAGCGAGAGGCCGCCGAGCGTGCTGTCCGTGAGGTCACTGCACGGAGCGGCCTGGAGCTCTCAATCGATCCCGGTGTGGCGGCTCTTGTCCTGCACTGTCTGACGAACGGGCTGTCGATGGAGCATCTGGCGGACCCGGAGCAGGTTGATTCGACTGCGATCAAACGGGCCATTGCCGCCCTGATCGAAGCGATCACACACTCCGAATCCGAACGGCGGAGTTGACGACGATGGTGTCGGTGGCAGGACACGTGACGAGGAGCGAGTCGGAATGAAAGTACAGAGATGGTCGAAGGCTATTGCACTGTCGAGCGTGGTGGTTCTCGGTGCGATCGGGCTGAGCTCCTGCGGACCTTCGCTCGACGCAGTCGATCCCGAAAGTCGCTCTTTTCGGATAGGCGGCGATGATCTGGGTATCGTCATGGAGTCCGGGGGTGACATTGCTCTGCGGCCCGGCGATGTCGACGCAGTCGAAGTGACGAGGTGGTTCACCGGGAAGGCGGGGCAGGCGACATGGGCGATCGCAGACGACGAGCTCACCTTGTCCACGGACTGCGGATTCCTCGCTTCGTGCGAGGTGCGCTACCAAGTGCTCATCCCGCAGTCCGCGGCGGTGAGACTGCAAGCCGATAATGCAGAGGTGTCTGTAAAGGATTTCGACAAGTCGGTGTCGATCGCGACGGAGAACGGCGGGATATCGGCGACGGACATTGCCGGCGATCTGACGCTGAGGAGCACGAATGGTGACCAGCACGCCAGCGGTCTGAGCTCAGACAATGTTTCGGCACGGGCAGAGAACGGGGCGGTCGATCTGACGTTCGATGAAGCGCCATCGAGTCTGAGGGTGACGACCGACAATGGTGCTGTGAGCACCTCGTTGCCTCGTGGGACCTACGCCGTATCACTGAGAACTGATAATGGCGCGGAGTCGAACTCGCTGTCTGAAGATCCCGACAGCCCGCACTCCGTCGAGGTCACCACCGGCAATGGGGATATCTCACTCGAGTGAGATGATCGGACCACAGAGACGAGGACGAGCCCGCCGGACAGCGATCATCTCGCTGCCCGGCGGGCTCGTTCTGTCGTGAAACCGTCCGGTCACCTCGGTGATTGAGTTCTCAGGTGTGAACCTGAGGTCTCATATCAGCTCAGGCGTGGACGCGGATGAGGTGTTCGTTGGTGAACGCCTGGAACGCCCACTGAGCGTTCTCACGGCCGTAGCCGGAGCGGTTGATGCCGCCGAAGGGGTACTCCGGTCCGGACTCCATGTGGCTGTTGATCAGCGTCATGCCGGCGTTGATCTTCTTGCCGAACTCCTGACCCTTCTCCAGATCGTCGGTCCACACCGAGGACATGAGGCCGTACTCGGAATCATTGGCCAGACGCAGAGCATCCTCTTCGTCCTTGGCACGGTAGATCATCACGGCCGGTCCGAAGAGCTCGTTGCAGCCGAGGTCCGAGTGCGGGTCGATGTCCGTGAGCACGGCCGGGGACATGAACCAGCCCGGGCGGTCGAGCTTCTTGCCGCCGGTGTGCAGGGTCGCACCATCGGCCACGGCCTTCTCGATCATCTCGATGATCTCGTCGCGAGCACCTTCGGAGGACACGGGTCCCATGCCGACCTCGGGGTCGTCGAAGTCGGAGATCTTCATGGCTTCGGCGGCCTTGACCGCTTCGGCGACGAATTCGTCGTAGAGCTCATCGACGACGATCATGCGCTTCGGCGAGGTGCAGACCTGGCCGGCGTTCGCCAGACGAATCCCGACGAGCTTCTGCGCCACCGAGGCGACGTCCCTCGAGTCGAGGACGACGGCCGGGTCGTTTCCGCCGAGCTCGAGGACCGCACGCTTGTAGTACTTCGCGGCGATCGCGGCCACCGACGCACCGGCACCCTCGGAACCGGTGAGCGAGAAGCCCTTGACGCGGAAGTCCTTGAGGACCTCCTCGGCGTGGGAGGAATCGAGGTAGATGTTCTGGTACACGCCCCTCGGCAGTCCCGCCTCGGTGAGGAGGTCCTCGAAGTACTGCGAGGACTTCGGACAGATCGACGCCTGCTTCATGATGATCGTGTTGCCGACCATGAGGTTGGGCAGCACGAAGCGGGCGATCTGGTTGTACGGGAAGTTCCACGGCATGATGCCCAGCAGCACGCCAAGCGGCTGGTGCTCGACATAGCTGCTGGCGGCACCGGCGGCGGCCAGGTGGGTCGTGGACAGATGGGTGGCGGCGTTGTCGGCCATCCAGCGGGCGGTGCGGGCGACCTTGTCGACCTCGCCGAGGCCCTGCTTCTTGATCTTGCCCATCTCACGGCCGATGATGTCGGTCATCTCATCGGCATTCTCATCGACGAGATCGGCGAACTTGCGCAGGATCGCCGCGCGCTCATGCAGCGGTGTCTCCTTCCACGCCAGATGTGCCTCGTGGGCACGATCGATGTAGGCGGGGATCTCCTCTTTGGGAACCGAGGCGAACTCCTCCTCGACTTCGCCGGTGTTGGCATTGGTGACAGCGAACTTGCTCAATGGAACGTCCTTTCACGGGTTGACGATCTGTGCCCTGTAACAAACTACAGTCTCCCGACATTCCGCGACACTTGAGTCCATCCCTGGGATTACCATTCATCCATGGAGAGAGTGAATGGAATCGGCGGATACTTCCTGCGGGCGGCCGACCCCGAGGCGATGACGGCCTGGTATCGCGACGTCCTCGGCGTCGACTTCGGTGATCACGGATTGTGGCAGCAGCCGGCCGGACCGACCCTGATCGGACTCTTCGAGGCCGACACCGACTACTTCGGGACGCGGCCGGAGGGTCAGGACCGGCAGCAGACGATGCTGAACTTCCGTGTCGGCGACCTCGACGCGATGATCGCGCAGCTCCGCGTTGCTGGCGCCGAGGTGGACGACGAGACCCAGCAGATGGACGGAATCGGTCGCTTCGGTTGGGTGACCGATCCCGAAGGGAATCGGATCGAGCTGTGGGAACCGGAGGAACAGGACTGAACCTCGGTTGAGCTGGGACTACGCGGCCGCCTCGGCGGTGGCGGGTTCCCTGCGATCATCGATCAGACGGCGTCTGACCGCGAACGACAGGACCGCGGCGATGACGCACATGGCCGCCCCACCCCACCAGGCATAGGTGTACTCACCGAAGGCGTCACGGACGGCTCCGGCGGCGAAGGCAGCGGCGGCGGCCCGGATCTGATGGGCGGCGAAGACCCAGCCGAAGACGATGGTGCCGTTGTCGCCGAAGATCTCCCGGCACAGAGCGGCCGTCGGCGGGACCGTCGCGACCCAGTCGAGGCCGTAGACGACGATGAAGAGGATCATGCTCGGGTGGACCGTGTCCGAGAGCAGCCAGGAATCCGGCGGCTGCGAGCAGGGCGATGAAGGCGACTGCAGCGACCCACCAGGCGGGGCCTGCCGGCGGAGGCCATATGGGACTCATCCACGAAGCCTGCGGGCAGGAGACGACTCAGGGCGAGGTGTGCAGCGCCTGCGGCGAGACTCTGGTTCCCGAACAGATGACCTGGGTCAAGCCCTGGAAGGACACCCGCGAACGGCTGCAGCCGGCCGGGACTCTGAGCTGAGCACTGATCGGACTGTACGGTCCGCCGGGACTAGCAGGCCGCCTCGGCGAGGATGGGCTCTGATCGCCGTACCCACGTCCGTTCGACGCGGATCGCCACGGCCACCACGACGAGTGCAGCGAGCGCGAGGACGATGGCGGCGATGACCGTGGAGGGGAAGCCGAACCCGGCGGCGATGACCCAGGCGCCGACGGCAGGTCCCACCGCATTGCCGACATTGAAGGCCGAAGTGTTGACGCTGGCGGCCAGGGTCGGCGCCTGAGTCGCGATCTGGAAGACGCGGGCATTGAGCGCCCCGGCGATGGAGAAACCGCTGGCGCCGACGAGGACGATCATGATGACGGCAAGGATCGCATTGTCCGCGACCAGCCACAGGGCACCGAGGCTGAGCGCCAGTGCCGCGAGGCTGCTGACGATATTGCCGAAGATGTTCCTGTCGGCCAAGCGCCCGCCGACGACGACACCGACGAAGGCACCGACGCCGAAGGCCGCGAGGACTGCGGGAACGAGGTCCGCGGACAGGCCGGCCACCCGAGTGAGCAGCGGGGAGAAGTAGGAGAAAGACGCGAACACCGAAGCCTGGAACAGCGCCGTCGTGCCCAGGGCCAACCAGATTCGGGGTCCCTTGAACGCCGCGATCTCGGCACGCAGCAGCGTACGCAGGCTGGGGGCCGCCTCGGCGGGAGCGGGCGATTCTGCTTCGTCTGAGTCTGTGGACTTCGCTGGGTCGGCGGACTTCGCGTCCGACCGGGTGGTCACGGCGATGAGAACGGCGGCCAGGGCGGTGACGAGGGCGACCGCCCAGAAGGTCGATCGCCACCCGAACTGGGTGCCGATCCACGTTCCCATCGGCACTCCGACGAGATTGGCCACGGTGAGTCCGCCGACGAGGCTGGCGAGTGCTCGGCCCTGCACGGCGGCGGGAGCGATGGCCGAGGTGTGGACGGCGGCGACGGCCCAGAACCCGCCGCAGGCGAAGGCCGACAGCACCCTGGAGACCATGAGCAGTCCGTAGCTCGGTGACAGCGCCGCAAGGACGTGGAGGGCGGAGAAGCCGATGATCATGACGATCATCGTCGCCCGTCTGGGCAGGGTCAGCGTCAGCAGCGTCATGGCCGGTGCCCCGACGATCATGCCGACGGCGAAACCGGTGATGAGCAGGCCCGCCTGCGGGATCGTCACACTGAGGTCAGCGCTCAAGGGTTCGAGGATTCCGGCGATCATGAATTCGCTGGTGCCGAGGCAGAAGATCACGGCGGCCAGCAGATAGACCTGACCGGGGACTCGAGGCTTGAGTGAAGGCGGTGTTGAAGTGGTCATGGGATGGGGCTGCCTTTCGTCGAGGCGCCTGGAGCACCTCCGGTTTCGAGGGTGGCCTTGCCGGCCGGAGTGCACAGTCCGGCGACGAAGGCTCGAGCCGGGGCGAGGACGTCCTCTGTGGTCATGACGCGGGCGGCGATGCGCAGGCCGGCGAGCACGCTGTGGATGAGTGGGGCATGGATTCGGGGGTCGATGTCAGCGAGGATATGGCCCGCGGTCTGACCGCGCTCGATGATGCCTGAGTAGGTGTCGAGCCACGCGCTGCGGTCGGGGTCGAGGATCGAGCACACGGCATCGACTTCGCGGCCGAGCTCGGCGGCCGTGTTCGCCGACAGGCACCCGGTCCGGTTTTCGTCGTCGCACTGCTTCTTCAGCTCGCCGCCGAGACGGTGCATGAGCAGGACGGGCGCGGGTTCGAGGCTGTGCTCGAGTTCCTCCCTGAGCGGGATGCCCGTGGCCGTATAGTCACGCAGGGCGCGGAGGAAGACGGCGTCGAGGCTGTCGAAGGTGTTGTAGAAGCTCGAGCGGCCGATGTTCGCGCGTTCGCAGACCAGTCCGACATCGGTTCCCGCATAGCCATGCTCGCTGAACACGGCGATGGCGGCATCGATGACGGACTGCTCGTCGAAGCTCTTCTTCCTGCCCATGTGACGAGACTAAAGCATTTTGGACAGTAGTGTCCAGTAAAACCATGTTCACGATGTCGTTGCCCGGGTCTCCGGCCCGGCTTCGGTCTGTGTTCCGGCCGTTTTCCGTCCGATCAG
Source organism: Brevibacterium sp. MGP-B1 (assembly GCF_057766545.1). NCBI lineage: Bacteria > Bacillati > Actinomycetota > Actinomycetes > Micrococcales > Brevibacteriaceae > Brevibacterium > Brevibacterium sp. MGP-B1. Next base: position 3,537,615 of record NZ_CM173407.1, read on the forward strand.
GAGTTGAGGACGCAGAACTCGTTGCCTTCGGGGTCGGCGAGGACGACCCAGGGTTCGTCTCCGGTCTGACCCACATCGACACGGCGGGCTCCGAGTTCGAGGAGGCGGGCCACCTCGGCGTCCCGGTCATCGGGCCGGAAATCGAGGTGGAGTCGGTTCTTCACGACCTTCTCTTCCCGATCGATGCCGACGATGATTCCCGGCAGGCGATCGGGGTTCTGCCGGATCTCGATCTCCGTGTCGTTCTCGTCGACGATCACCCAGCCGAGCGCTCGAGCCCACCAGCGCCCGAGCGTGAGTGGGTCGGGCGAATCGATGACGATCTGCTCCCATTCCAATGACATGGCCTCCCCTTCCGATGGTCAGGGCCTCATACCCCGACGTCGCCGAGGTGGTGGCGGACTTCGTGCCAGCCGTAGCGGGTGAGCGAGGCGATCGTGAACTCCCGACCGTCGGCGCGCAGTCCCGTGCGTTGCCACTGCCCGTCTTCGAGTCCGGAGAGCGTGTCCGCATAGGCGGTTGCTGCCGTGTTCAGTCCGTCGAGCACCTCGGCGGCGGTCTGGTGACGGTAGTCGGACTCGAGCGCCACCGCATCGCCGTCGAAGTTCGGCAGAGTTGGGGTCTGCTCATCGAGCATGAGGAGGGTGCGAGCGCGGAACTCGGTGAGGACGTCACGCAGGTGGGCGGCGTATTCGACGCTCGACCACCGGTCGTCGCGGGGACGGTCGGCGGCGTCCGCACGAGTGAGTGCGGGCGCGAAGGAGGCGGCCGCCTCGGCGATGGGACCGCTCAGTTCGAGGACGTCCTCGCGCCCGGTGAAGCCGCACTCGGCACAGCCGGTGTCGAGGACCTCGGCCCAATCCTTCGTGTCCGGTTTGATCGGACTCATCCGTGCCTGCCGCTGTCGAGGGATTTCTTGAGCACCGCTGCCTGACTGATGTCATCGCGCTTCGACGCGGTGAGCAGCGTGAGCGTGCCCTTCTCCGCAAGCTCCTTGAGCTGATCGAACGCCTCGGCTCGGGTGCCGTCCTTGAGCTCTTCTCGATAGCGGTGCGCGAACTCCGCGTACTTGTCCGGATCGTGTCCGAACCACTGGCGCAGCTCGGTCGAGGGGGCCACGTCCTTGAGCCACTCGTCGAGGTGGGCGTGGTCCTTGCTCACTCCGCGCGGCCATACGCGGTCGACGAGCACTCTGGCTCCGTCGGACGGCTCGGGGGCATCGTAGATGCGGCGCACCCGGATCCGAGGATCGTCATCCGCGGACGTCGAACGGTTCTTCGATCCGTCCTTCGAGGCGGTCATGGTCGTTCACTCCCTCCGCTTGCTTGGCTCCCAGTGTAGGTCGAGAGGCGGGCTCATGGGGCGGACATCTGCCGATGACTCGATTCTCCGAGGTCAGGAACGCGGGGGTCGGCGGTGGCAATGATCGGTGCCTTCGGGGCAGAGCGCGACCTGTACCTGCAGGAGACGTCCGGATTCCTCGCCCTCACCGACGAGTCCAGGGTCCCCTGCACTCCGGAGCGCAGCTCGGGTCGAACGGGAACTCGCGGTGAGGCGGAACTCGCGGTGGGCTGAGACTTGTGCTGAGCCGGAACTCACGGTGGCCTGAGACTCGCGCTGAGCCGCCGCGCAAGCCGCAGTGGGCACCGCAGCCGCAGTGCGGGCGCTGCACAGTCCTGGGCCAGGCGCTTGGGTGGGAGAAATGGTCACGTCCGCCGCAGGATTTCGTGACCATTTCGACCACCTAGGAGCGTGCTTTCTGCGATTTCGGCGTGCTCTTCTGCAATGACTCGAGCGCCGATTCCTGTGGATCGAAAATGTCTGTCCACAGCCAGGTTCGCGGCTCTCCCTGTTCTCCTGCATGATGCGCCAGCATTGCTGGTATGTACAACAGCCGTAAATGGCAGAGACGTGACTTTCCGCGTCTGTTTCGCGTAAGGCAGGCCGAGAAGATCGGCATCTCACGACGTCGCATGCTGGATGAGGAGCAGTGCCCGATCGTTCTGCCCGGAGTCCGCATGGATCACAGCAACCAGGAATCACTGCGCGCCCCAGGATGGGCTGATGACAGTTGGATCTGGGATTCGCTGAGGCTGCGCGCCGCTGTCCTGAAGTTTCCGCACGTGATGGCTGATGATGCCACTGCGGCTCGAATCTTCGGTTGGCCGTTGCCCCCGAGGTTGATGAATGACCGTCTGTACCTGTGTGCTGCCGACAGAAATCTGCGGATTCGGTTGGCGAAGGTGACTCTGCGCCGCACGCAGCATCTGACTCCCGCCCACTGGCTCGACTTGCCCGTCCTCGCCCCGGTGGAGGTCTTCATCAGGCTCGGCGCTCATCTCGATGTGGCTGAGCTTGTGAAGGTGGGTGATGCGGCGATCGGCAATTGGCATGGGCCGCCGCAGACAACGATCGACGACCTCGCAGCTGCTCTTGAGTCCCATTCTCGGCTGAGGGGACGGCAGAATCTGGTGAAAGCGGTGAGCTTGATCCGTCCAGGTGTTGATTCCCCGCAGGAGACGGGTCTTCGCCTGTGGGCTTTGAGGGTGGGTTTGCCCGAGCCGACGGTCCATCCCCAGATCGAAAGCGACCTCGCCAGAGGAATCATAGAGCCGGACCTGGGCTATGAGGATGCGAGGCTCGCTCTCGAATACGACAGTGAGCTGCATCGTGAGTCGGCAAAGCAATGGACGCGCGACATCGAACGCGACGAAGCGCTTGTCGATGCCGGATGGACTGTCCTGAAAGTGACCCGGAAGACCGACTACAGGCAGCTGGAAGCGAAGGTCCGGAAGAAGTTGGGACTGCAGCAGCTGTAACTGCAGGAACTGGACGGGAATGAGCAAAGTTGCCGGCTTCTGAGCGCATTGCCGAGGGCTTGGGTGGGATGAATGGTCACGTCCGCCGCAGTATTCCGTGATCATTTCGACCACCTAGTGGAGATAGCTCACCACCTCGGCGGGCGGGACGCATCTGCGCCGGACATCCCCTACCTCGTCCGAGCCGCACTCCCCCTATTTCGTCCGGGCAGCCTCGCTGAGGTTGCTCAGCACAAGCGTGCGCACCTGCCGGTCGATATAGGTCTCCAGGTCGAGCCCGATCCGCTGGAAGTACCAGTACTTGAGCGCCCACATGTGGGCGATCGACATGAGGTCGTGCCCGAGCACCTGCGCATCGACATCACGCAGGTCGCCTGCTTCGACGGCGGCGGTGACGACATCGACGAGGGGTTGGAGGGTCTCGAGCTCCTGGTCCTGGATCGACTTCAGCCCGTCCTTCGACAGTGCCCTGGAGACCTGATAGGTGAGCACGACCGCATGTCTCTGCTCGCCGACGATGCGGCAGAACTCCGTGAACGCGGCGATGACCTTATCCACGGGTTCGGCCGCCTCGGCGATGGCGGAGGGGACACGGAGACGGAACTCCTCGAGGACGCGGGTGATCGCGGCGAGCACGATCTGCTCTTTGTCCGAGAAGTACTTGTACAGCAGTCCGACACTGACCCCGCCGGACCTCGCGATCGCCTGCATGGACACCGAATGAGTGCCCTTCTCCTGCATCAGACGCACGGCGGCGTCGACGATCTGCCGCTCTCGGAATTCCGCGCGGGCACCGCGGACGATCGCGTTGAGGTCTTCGGATTCAGCTGACATGCTCGGCGGCGACTTCCTCTCTGAGCTTGAACTTCTGAATCTTACCGCTTGGCGTGCGAGGGAATTCGTCGAGGCACTGCAGGGCCTCGGGCCAGTACTGCTTGGCCACTCCCCTCGCGTCGAAGAACTCCTGCAGCTCGTCCATCGTCAGGCTGTGGCCCTCGTTGAGGGTCACGACCGCGTATGCGATCTCCTGCAGCCGGGGATGCGGCACCGCGACGACCGCGACTTGGGAGACCGCGGGATGTTCGTAGAGGACGTTCTCGATATAGGCCACGGGGATGTTCTCACCGCCGCGGATGATGATGTCCTTCGACCGTCCTGCGATCCGGATGAAGCCTTCGGCGTCCATTTCGGCGAGGTCTCCGGTATCGAGCCAAAAGCCCGCGAAGGCGTCTGCCGTCTGCTTCGGTTCATCGAGGTAGCCGACGAACAGGAATGGGCCCGTGACCTGGACTTTTCCTTCGACACCCGCGGGCACGGGTTCCCCGAGTGGGTCGACGATGCGCACCTTCATCGAGCCCAGTGCTCGTCCGTCGGTGCTCGTGACCTTCTCCTCCGAATCGCCCGGTGCCGTCATCGTCACCAGCCCGCATTCCGTCTGTCCCCAGCCGCCGAAGACGTTGAGCTCCGGCAGCAGGGTGCGCGCCTCGTTGACCATGACACGCGGAATCGGGGCGCCCATGCAGCAGAAGTGCTTGAGGGAGGACAGATCGTGCTGCGTCGACTGCGCCACCTCGAGCAGATCGTGGAGGAACGGAGTCGCCCCCGATGTGTGCTGGATTCCGTGCTCGGCGACGAGACGGGCGAATTCCTCGCCGTTCCACACGTCCTGGAACACGCCCGAGCCGCCGATGAGCAGGGGCAGACACACTCCGTACATGTAGCCGGTGAGATGGCCGAAGGTCGAAGCCATGTGGATGACCGAATCCTCGTCCAATCCCAGGTGATCCGGCCACGGCAGCGAGGCCGCGAGCACGTTGTTGTGCGTGTGCATCACGCCCTTGGGATTGCCCGTCGTCCCCGAGGTGAAGAGGATGAGTCCGACCTCATCGGGGTTCGGGCGCCGGTCGTCCCAAGCGATGGATTCGATCGCCGAGGCGGTCGACCGTGAAGCGTCCGAGCTTGAGTCGCGTTCCCCTCGAGCAAGGAAGTCCGTCCACTTCTCGAAGCCGCCCCGACTGTCGAAGGTCGCCTCGCCCGGGGTGTCGAGGACGATCGTGTGCCGCAGCTCCGGCAGGTTCGGACGCAGCCGGTCGACCATATCGGGATAGTCGAACTTCCGGAAGCGATTGGGCACGAAGAGCACCGAGACGGACGCCTTCTTGGCCATATACCCGATCTCGCGGTCCCGATAGATCGGGATGAGTCCGTTGGTCACGGCGCCGGCCTTGGTCGCGCCGAGGTGGATGACCAGCCATTCGTACCAGTTCGGCAGCTGCACACCCACCACATCTCCGGGTTCGACCCCGAGGTCGACGAGCGCCTGGGCACAGGTGTCGACATCCGAGCTGAGTTCGGCATAGGTGTGGGCACCGTAGGGATCGCGGGTGACGATCGCGTCCGGTCGTTGTGCACTCCAGTGCTCGAGGTGGTCGAGGAGGGTCTGGTTCTTCCAGTTCCCGGATGAGGTGAATTCCTCGATGAGGGAGTCGGTCAGGGTGGTCTCGAATCGGGTGGGCATAGCAGGGCTCCTTTGCTCTGGTGTCGTACCTGTGACTCGGGTGGAGCTGGTGGTCGTGCTGACAACTGTCGCCGCCGGGAGACGGCCGTGATGCTCAGGCCATCGTCAGTCCGCCGGAGACGGACAGAGTCTGGCCCGTGACATAGGCGGAATCGGGACGGGCGAAGAAGGCCACGGCATTCGCGAGGTCCTCGGGCTGGGCGAGCCGACGCATCGGAATCGACTTCTCCAGCGCGGTGCGCAGCTTCGGATTGTCCGCGGAGATCTCGGCGAACAGCGGCGTGTCGGCCGGTCCGGGGCACACGCAGTTCGCTGAGATCCCGTGACGGGCGACCTCGCGGGCGAAGGTCTTCGTGAACGAGATGATCCCGCCCTTGGCCGCCGAGTACACGGCCTCCCCGCTCGACCCGACTCGACCGGCATCCGAGCCGATGCTGATGACGGATCCCGATCCGGCTGCGATCATGTGTTCGGCCGCCGACTGCGTGCAGTTGAGCGTGCCGAGGAGGTTGATCGCGATGACCCGCTGCCAGGCCGCCGGCGTCGACTCCATGAACGGTTCGACCTTGTCCCAGCCGGCATTGTTGACGAGGACGTCGATGCGTCCGAAGCGCTCGACCACCTCGGCGATCATGGCGTCCACGGCCGCACGGTCGGTGACATCGGCGGCGAGCCCGATCGAATCATGTCCCAGCGCCGAGGCGGTGTCCGCGGCCTTCTGAGCGTCGAGGTCGGCGACGACGACGGTGGCGCCGTCGGCGGCGAGCCGGTTCGCGATGCCCTTGCCGATTCCGGAGGCGGCACCGGTGACGATGATGATGCGATCGGTCAGGGGTTCGGTCTGAATGTGTGCTGACATGGTGGTGTCCTTCCAGTGGTGAGTCTGATGCTGCGGTTGGAATGTGAGCCGGGTGAGAGGAGCGTCGGTGGTGAAGCTATGGGTGGGCCCGGCCCGTGTTCTTTCCGGTCAGGGGGCGTATTCACGACCGGCGGAGTTGCGCGCGATGATGAGTTTCATGATCTGGGCGGTGCCGTCGCCGATCTGCATGCCGAGCACGTCACGCAGCCGTTTCTCCACGTCACGGTCCTGTTTGTAGCCGTTCTGGCCGTGCAGAAGCAGGCACTGGTGGATGGCGTGATAGGCCTCGAGCGGGGCCCACCACTTGCACATCGCCGCCTGCGAGGTGTGCGCCAGTCCCTCGTCGCCGAGCCGCAGGGTGTCCAGGCACAACAGACGTGCCGCCGTCATCTTCGTCTCCGCTTCGGCCAGCGGGAACGAGACCCCTTGGAACCTCGACAGCGGCTGATCGAAGGCCTCACGTCCCTTGACGTAGGCCCAGGCGTCCTCGATCGCGCGAGTCGCAGTCCCCGTGCACTGCAGTCCGATGAGGGCGCGGGAGAAGTCGAAGCCCTGCATGACCTGGGTGAATGCTCCGCCGACCTCGCCGAGGAGGTGGTCGGCCGGCACGCGGACGTCGGTGAAGTCCACGCTGCCGCGGGCAACCGCGGCCTGGCCCATGTCGATGATGGGGTTTCGGGCCACCCCGGGGGCGTCGAGGTCGACGAGGAATGCCGAGATGCCCTTCCCTCTCCCGGCCTCGAGGTCGGTTCGGGCGAAGATCACCGTGGCCGTCGAGGTCATGGCCAGCGACATCGATTTCGTGCCGTTGATGATCCAGTCATCCCCGTCGCGGCGTGCCGTGGTCGAGGGGTTTCCGGCATCCGAGCCGGCCTCGGGCTCTGACAGCCCGATGGCCACCGTTTCGTCACCGGTTGTGATGAGGCGGCAGTAGTGGGCGGCTACCTCGGCGCTGGCATTGCGGGCGATGACCTGTCCGATGAGGGATCCGACGACTTGGACATAGGCGACGGTGAGGTCACCGCGGGCGATGGCCTCGGTGACGAGACCCGCGGTGACCTTGGTCAGCCCGGCCCCGCCGAGGTGGGTCGGCAGTTCCGGGGCAATGAGACCGGCGCGGCCCATCTCCCGGGTGATATCGGCACCGATGCGGCCGGCAGCTTCGCGTTCGCGGGCCTCGCTGATGAGCCGCTCCTCGAATCCGGCCGCCGCATCGAGCAGGGTCTGGGTATCGGGGGTGAGAGTCGTGTCCACGGGAATCCTCTGTGCTGTCAGGGTCTGTGCGGGTGGGATCTATGCCGGCGAGGCGCCGGTGGTCAGTACGCGCCGTCGAAGCGGCTGAAGTCCGGATCGCGCTTCTCCGCGAAGGCGGCCGCGCCTTCGTGTGATTCCGGTGAGTGGGCGTAGAGGTCGAGGGCGCTCATGGCGAGGTTCGTGAAGCCGGCCTGCATCTCGGAATCGGCGTTGAACGACTGCTTGAGGAAGCGCAGCGCCGTCGGAGCCTTGAGACCGAGGGCTCGGGCGCGTTCCTTGGCGCGGGGCATGAGCTCTTCGCCGTCGACGACTTCGTTGGCCAGACCCCAGGATTCGGCCTTCTGTGCGTCGATGAGTTCGCAGAAGTACCACATCTCACGGGCGCGCTTCTCGCCGATGACGCGGGCGAGGAAGGCCGAGCCGTAGCCGGCGTCGAAGGATCCGACCTTGGGGCCGGCCTGGCCGAAGCGCGCGTGGGAGGCCGCGATCGTGATGTCGCAGAGGGTGGTGAGCACGTTTCCGCCGCCGATGGCTACACCGTTGACCGCGGAGATCACCGGTTTCGGCACCGAGCGGATGACCTTGTGGAGTTCGGAGATGCGGAACATGCCGTAACGGCTGGGGCCGTAGTCGCCGGTCTGCGCCTTCTGTTTGACGTCGCCGCCGGCGCAGAAGGACTTCTGCCCGGAACCGGTGAGGATGATCGAGCGGACGCGGTTGTCGCCCCAGGCGAGAGTGAAGGCTTCGATGAGTTCGTCGACGGTCTGCGACCGGAATGAATTGAAGGAATCGGGCCGGTTGATCGTGATGACCGCGAAGGTCTCTTCCACCACGTAGAGGATGTCGTCGAAATCCGTGGCTGCGGTCTGCTGAGTCGGGCTGGTGGATGTTGGCATCGTTGCCTCCTCGAACGAAAAATGAATCTATGTTCACACCCAGTGAACATCAGTTCATGAACGAGGTCAAGAGTCGCGGTGCCGGAAGATTCTTGTGAGTTCGCCGAGTTTCGTCCCTCCGCATCGGAGCGACGGTGCACTGGTGGAAGAATATTGGCGGCAAGGGTGCCGACAGAATGCACTGCTCAGGTGTCGGCCGATCCGAACTCCCGGCAATGGGTCGGGAGTGACTGACGATGACGACGAGAGACGGACGACGATGACCACTGTAGAACCTGGGCCGAACGGCCCGACGTCACCGAGGGGCAGGCAGACAGCTGCCGGTGCGGAGATCGGGGCGCTCATCGGCGCCGGCTTCGGGCTGCTGTTTCTCATCATCAACACCGGCCAGTTCTCGACCCTCGGTCGCACACTTGTCATCGCGGTCGGCGTCATCGTCTTCGCCGGCATCGCGGTCCTCGCGGTTCGCGGACTGCGGCGGAACCGTGGTGGAGGCGGCCGCCTCGGCGAATCGGGGACACCTGGTCGTCGGGAACCGCCGTTCGGTCGCGCCTATTGGATCATCGTGCTCATCGAGGCGGTTCTCCTGTTCGCCGGAACCCGCCTGTTGGCGAGCCTCGGCCATCCGGAGCTCGGAGTGGCGTGGGTGGCCGTGGTCGTCGGCACTCATTTCTACGCGCTCGGCCGCGTGTTCGGGCTCGACCGCTTCCACGTGCTCGCCACCGTCGTCACACTCTGCGGAATCGGCGGGTTCATCGCCTTCTTCGCCGCGGCTCCGGCGTTCATCCCGGTCATCAGCGGCGTCATCTCGGGCTTCGTGCTACTCGCCTTCGCCATGTGGGCCCTGGTCCCGACCGAGCGGTAGAGCCCGGCACGCATCGAGTTTCGTTCGGTTCGTCATCGGGTTCTGATCCAGTCATCGAGTTTTCTCCCGATGACTGGATCAGAACCCGATGACTTCCCACGAGGTGGCCCGGCCGGGCGGCCCTCACGTCGCTTCGCGTGCGCTCGTGGCCACTCGGCGGGGCGGGAGATCAGTCCTCGGCGGGGGCTTCGGGGATGCCGGTTCCGTCCTTCTTCAGCGGCTGCACGCGCGGCGGTGGGAACTCCGGAGCCTGGGCGGCGGGACGGGTCTCCAGCCCGGCGAACACCTCGGCGATGGCACGATCGAGCTGCGGATCGTCGGCGGCGAAGAGCTGACCGGGATCGTGCTCGACCTCGATATCGGGGTCGACGCCGTAGTTCTCCACACTCCAGCCCTTGCCCTCGATCCAGAAGGCATAGCGCGGCTGCGTCACTCCGGTGCCGTCGACGAGATCGTAGCGACCGTCGATGCCGACGACTCCGCCCCACGTGCGCACGCCGATCACCGGGCCGATGCCCTTGGCCTGCACGCGCGCGTTGATGATGTCGCCGTCGGAGCCGGAGAACTCGTTGGCCACGAACACCACCGGGCCGCGCGGAGCATCCTCGGGGTCCCGGTCCATCTGGTCATAGCTGCGAGCCGCACCCCAGGCAACCACCTGGTCGGCGAAGCGTTCGGCCACCAGGGCACTCGTGTGCCCGCCTCGGTTGAAACGCACATCGGTGATGACGCCCTCGCAGCCCATGGCCTGCCGCAGATCCCGGTGCATCTGCGCCCACCCGTAGGAGGTCATGTCCGGGACATGCACATAGCCGATGCGGCCGGATGACTTCTCGGCCACATACTCACGGCGGGAGCGCACCCAATCCTGATAGCGCAGCTTCTCCTCGGTGGGCAGTGGAATCACGGCGACCGTGCGGTCCTTGCGTCCGCGGCGCAGAGTCAGCTCGACGATCGTGTCCGCGGCCCCCTGCAGATGAGCGGCAGGACCGGCCGCCTCGTCGACGGGCTGACCATTGACAGCAACGATGACATCGCCGGGCTGCGCTCCGACTCCGGCCTGGCGCAGCGGCGACCTCGCCCCCGGTTCACTGCTCTCACCGGGAAGGATACGAGAGATCGTCCAACCCTCGGCGCTCCGCTCAAGATCCGCACCGAGGAATCCGAGCTTCTTCGACCCATCGCCGAGCCCAGACGGCGGGCTGACATAGGCGTGCGAGGTGTTGAGCTCGCCCACGGTTTCCCACAGCACGTCGACGAGATCGTCATGAGTCAGCGCCTTGGCGGCCACAGCACGCCAGCGCAGCGTCACCGACTCCCAATCGACCCCGTTCATGTCCTCGCGCCAATAGTGATCGCGCATGATCCGGGAGTTCTCCTCGAACATCTGCAGCCACTCGGCCCGGCGGTCGAGCTCGAACCGCAGACGCGAGAGATCGACGGAGATGTTGTCATCATCGTCGGCCTCGACCTTCCGGTTCGCCGGGACCACGCTGATCGCATCGTCGCTGCGCACGACGAGCAGCTTGCCGTCTCCGGAGATCTCATACTCGTCGGCCTTGTCGACGACGGTGCTGACCTTCCGCTTGGCGAAGTCGAAGTACTGGACCACCTCGGCGGGTTTCTCACCGGCATCTCCGGCCCGTCCGGTGCCGAGCTCACCGGCTTCGACGTCGCCGGTGCGCAGCCAGACGAGACCTCCCTCGGCGGATTCGAGATCCCGGAAGACCCCCGAGGCGACCGGGAACGGCACGATGCGCTCCTCGGCTCCCTCGAGTTCGACCTCGACGGTGGCGGCGGGTTTGTCACCGCGACCGCGCTCGGACTTCGCCTCCTCGGTGACCTCGCCGATCGCCCATCCGCCGGCGCTCGGCCCGAAGGGCGCGGGCTCATCGGCGGCCAAGGGCAGCAGCCACGGTCGGGTGACGCCGTTGAACGACAGATCGAAGGAATGCTGGTTGTACGAAGGATCGAAGGTGCGATCGGAGAGGAAGGCGACGAACTTCCCATCACGGGTGAACGTCGGCGAGAAATCATTGAACTTACCCGTCGTCAGCGGCTGGGCCTCGCGATCCGACTTCACCTCGGCGATCATCAGCTGCGCGAGCAGCTCCTCACCCTGCGTCGGCTGGGACCACACGAGGTACTTCCCATCGGGTGAGAACCGCGGATCGCGCGCCTCGCCGTGTCCCGAATGCCCGACCAGACGCGTCCGACCATTGCCCACCTCGACGGTCCGAATCGACCCGTCGTGGGAGATCGTGGCGAGCATCTTCCCCGCCGGATCCGCCTTCAGGTGCAGGACCCGTCCCAGGGCTCCGGCCCCGATTCGCCGAGGCGGCTTGTCCCCGGTCACGGACGCGACCTCGATCGCGTCCTCCCCCTCGACATCGGTGATGTACGCGGCAGACCCGGTGTCCCCGAGGACGAGAGGTTCGCGGGTGCGGATCGACGAATCCGCGCACAGCGCCCGGGCCGGGCCCTCGCGGTGGGCGAGCCAGAAGGTCTTGCCCCGCCATTCCACCACCGAGGCATTGCCTTCTCTGTCGGGGCTGATGTGATTGAGCCCGGTCTTCGGGTCGAGGCTGAGCGGCTGCACCTGGGTGCCCGGCAGCGTCACTGCGAGGGTGCGGGCCTCGGCGTCGAGGCTGTCGAGGATCCTGATCTCCCCACGGGAGTGCCAGACGATGCGGGTGCCGTCGGTCGTGGCGTCACGGACATAGCCCTCGGCCTCGGACTGGTGCGTGAGCTGCCGTGGTTCGACCGAGTCATCACCCGAACTCGCCGAGGTGGCCAGACCGTCGATGATCCACAGGTTCGCCTGCTCATCGGCATGGTGAGGGAAGGTCGCGGCCCGGTCCGAGGTGAACACGAGCGAATCGCCGACCCACAGCGGGTCGGTCAGAGAGGCCTCGTCCTCGCGCAGCAGCCGCTGCCACCGGGCCCCGGACCCATCGCCGATGCCGGCAGCGTTCGCGTTGCCGACCCGATCGAGCCACAGCCTCGGCGCAGTCCCACCCCGGTAGCGCTTCCAATGCGCGGGCGGACGCGAGAACGGCGTCGACAGAGCGGTCACTCCCGTGTGGTGCCGGGCCAGACCCGAAGCACGACCGAACGACAGCCGATCGACCTCACCGTCGAGGCTCACGGACTTCACGACATGGTTGCGGACCTCGAACTCCCCGGCATTCGCACCGACGAGGACATGGGCGGCATCGGCCCACCCGAGCATCGTCATCGCGCTCGACCCCAACCAGGTGAGCCGACGCAGGGACCCGGTGGCCACCTCGGCGACCATGAGCTCCGGCTGGCCGGTGCGGAAGGACACGAACGCGACGTGCGCTGCATCGGGCGAGATCCTCGGTGACCGAACCGGCGCATGATCGGAGGTCAGCCGCCAGGCGCGGCCGCCGACAGACGGAACCAACCAGACATCGTCGTCGGCGGTGAAGGTGATGAGATCGGACTGGATATGGGGATAGCGAAGATAAGTCACGTGACCCACATTACAAGCTCGACTGTGCGGCGACCGCGGGCCGGAACCGATGCCCAGGCAACTTGCACCCGGCAATAGAATGGGCACATGCCATCTCTGACTTCTGTGCTCACGGACCGTTTCGCCGCCGCCCTCACCCAGGCTTTCGGTGAGGACTTCGCCGGACGTGACCCCGTCATCCGCAGCAGTCAGTTTGCAGACTTCCAGGCCAATGTGGCCCTGCCGCTGGCCAAGGAGCTGAAGTCGAAGCCGCGCGATATCGCCGGACAGATCGCCCGGAACCTCGACCTGGAGGGCGTGTGCGAGGCACCGGAGATCTCCGGACCCGGGTTCATCAACCTCACCTTCCTCCCTGAATTCCTCGCCTCCACCCTCGAGGCTGGGGGCGCCGCCGCGGCACCGGCCAACGATGCCCCGCAGACCGTGGCCATCGACTACTCGGCCCCGAACGTGGCCAAGGAGATGCACGTCGGGCACCTGCGCACCACCGTCGTCGGTGACGCCCTGGCCCGCACCCACGAATTCCTCGGCAACACGGTCATCCGCCAGAACCACATCGGTGACTGGGGCACCCCCTTCGGCATGCTCATCGAGCACCTCCTCGATGTGGGAGTCGACTCCGACGAGGCCTCCGAAGTGTCCGAGAACCCGAACGCCTTCTACCAGGCGGCCCGGGCGAAGTTCGACTCCGACGAGGCCTTCGCCACCCGCTCCCGGTCCCGCGTCGTCAAGCTCCAGGGCGGCGACGAAGAGACTCTGGGACTGTGGACGACCCTCGTCGGCTACTCCCGCGAGTACTTCAATCGCATCTACTCCCTCCTCGACGTCACCCTCACCGATGACGACCTCGCGGGAGAGTCGACCTACAACGATATGCTCGCCGAGGTCTGCGACGAGCTCGAGGCCAAGGGCCTGGCCAGGATCTCCGACGGAGCGCTGTGCGTGTTCCCCGAAGGCTTCACCGGCCGTGAGGGCGAACCCCTGCCGCTCATCATCCGCAAGTCCGACGGCGGCTACGGCTACGCCACGACCGACCTCGCGGCCGTCCGCAATCGGGCGATCAACCTCGGTGTGAACCGGGCGCTCTACGTCGTCGGCACCCCGCAGGCCATGCACTTCGAGATGGTCTTCACCGTCGCCCGCGCGGCCGGCTGGCTGCCGGAGACCTTCAGTCCCGAGCACGTGAAGATCGGCAATGTGCTCGGGCCCGACGGCAAGATCCTGCGCACCCGCTCCGGTGCCCCGCTGCGCCTTGCCGAACTCCTCGAAGAGGCCGTGACCCGAGCGAAGACGACTCTGGCAGAGTCGAGCGTGGACTTCGGCACCGAGGAGGCCGATGAGGTTGCGCGCATCGTCGGCATCGGTGCGGTCAAGTACGCCGACCTCTCCGTCGCCCACGACACCTCGTACACCTTCGACCTCGACCGGATGCTCGCCCCCATCGGCAACACCGCCCCGTACCTTCAGTACGCCGGTGCCCGCATCCGCTCGATCGGCCGCAGGGCCGAGGCCGAAGGCGTCGATGCCTCCCGGGTCGCGAACGCTGCGATCAGCCTCGGTGAGACGGCCGAGCGTGAACTGGCCCTGTCGATCCTCGGCTTCGCCGATGTGGTCACCGAGGTGGCTGCCGGGTCGACGCCCCACCGCCTGTGCACCTACCTGTTCGATCTCGCCCAGGCATTCACCTCGTTCTACGAGCAGTGCCCGGTGCTCATCGCCGAGACCGAAGAGCTGCGCGACTCCCGTCTGCGGCTCTCGGCGATCGTGCTCGAGGTCCTCCAGGCCGGTCTCGGGGTGCTCGGCATCCGCGTTCCCGAGCGGATGTGAGTTCGCCTCACCGGCCCTCCGCGAAGAGGATGCTGCCCTGGATCGTTCTGGGCATCGTCATCCTCGCCCTCAACCTGCGCACCCCGATCATCGCGCCGACGGCGATCCTGACCGACATCCAGGAGGGCACGGGATTCAGCGCGGCCGGACTCGGTCTCCTCACCGGCCTGCCGGTTCTGCTGTTTGCGCTGGCCACGCCGCTGGCGGGGAAGTTCATCACCCGCCTCGGGGCCGAAGCCACGGTTCTCGCCTGTCTGTCCGGTGTCCTGCTGGGCACAGTTCTGCGGTCGGTCGGCCCTCCCTGGCTCGTGCTCGTGGGCACCGGGATCATCGGCCTTGCGATCACCCTGGGCAATATCGTCGTGCCCGTCCTCATCCGCCGCGAGGTCCCGTGGGAACAGGTGTCGATGGTCACCGGCCTGTACTCGGCGATGATGAACGTCGGGTCGATGGCCACCCTCATCGGCACCGGCCCGCTGGCCGCGGCCTTCGGCTGGCGCTGGGCGCTGGCGGCATGGGGCGTTCTCGCCCTGGCAGGACTCGGTTTCTGGATGGTGCTCATCCGCGTGCGCGTGCGCCGCGAGGGGGAAGCCGCCCGCGCTGCCGCGGAGGCCGTCGATTCGACTGACCCGTCCCTCGCCGAGGCGGCCGCCCCCGCTGCGAAGCAGTCGTGGGCCGAGGCTCCCGCCTCCTTCCGAGTGATCATCGCCCTGCTCATCATCACGTTCTCCGGGCAGTCGACCGCTTACTACGTGACGACGACCTGGCTGCCGAGCTACCTCGGCGACACGATCGGGCTCGCCCCGACCGCCGCCGGAGGCACGGCATCCCTGTTCCAGATCGCGGCGATCCTCGGCGCATTCGGAGTGCCGCTGCTGGCAGTGAAGACGAAGCCGTGGGTGCCCGTGGCGATCGTCGCAGTCCTCTGGCTGTCGCTGCCCGTGGGCCTGCTGGCAGCACCCGGTTCGTACTGGCTGTGGGCGACCACCGGCGGCATCGCCCAGGGCGGCGGGTTCACCGCGATCTTCTCGATCATCGCCCGCACCGCCGGCAGCGACGCCCAGACCGCGTCAGCATCGGCGCGCGTGCAGTTCGGCGGCTACCTCGCGGCGACCTTGGCCCCGCCGTTCGCCGGTTGGCTCAACACCGCGACCGGCGGGTGGACGGCACCGCTGCTGCTCATCCTCACCGCCACCCTCGCATTCACGATCACCGGTCTCGTGGCCGCCCGCCGAGCCGGAGGCTTCCCCCGCGGCGGACGCGAGGTCCTCGACCCCGAATAGGCTCGCCCTCCCTAATTACTACCTGACGGCGGCCCAGCAACCTCGCGCCAGGTTGCTGGGCCGCCGTCAGGTAGCAAGAAGGAGTCGACACGCGCAGAAACACCGAGGCGGCCCACCATAACGGTGGGCCGCCTCGGTGACGGTCGTGCGAATCCGTGGATTCGCCTGGTGACTGATCAGCGTCGCTGAACAGTCGTCAGTGACTCAGTGCTTGGCGTCGGAGCCTTCAGCCGACTGGGAAGCCGGCTTCGGTGCGGGGACCTCGTCCGCGGCCTCAGCCTTGGTCGAGGGCACAGCGGTCTGCGAGACTTCGGTGGCAGCAGCCTGGCGCGAAGCCGGGGTGGAACCGACCGGACGGGCATCGGCGGGACGGTTGTTCGGCAGCGGGGTCGACCAGGGATCCTCGACCGGCTGGGCCTTCTTCCACACGTAGTAGCCGATTCCGGCGGCCGAACCGATGACGAGGGTCCACACAAGTGCGGCCTTTCCGCCACCGGACTTGCGAGCGGTGTCCTTCTCGATGCGCTTGCCGGCGTTGGCGAGAGCCTTGCGGGCCTTCTTCATGGCCTTCTTGTCACCGGTGAGGCGGACAGCCAGGTCATCGATGAGCTTCGGGGTCTCGGCAGCGGACAGCGAAGTCGCGGCGTTCGATGCGAACTTGCCGGCGCGTTCGGTGGCCTCTGGACGGTAGGACTCGAGCTTGTCGGCCCAGTCATGGACCCGATCATTGGCCTTGTCGGCGAGAGCTTCGACCTGCGGACGAGCCTTCTCAGCGAACTCTTCGGCCTTGCCGGCAAGCGCCTCGACCTGAGGGCGAGCCTTGTCTGCGGCCTCACGCAGCTTCGGGGCCGCGTTCTCGCTGGCATCTGCCAGGACTCGGAGCGACGTCTGCTTCGCGGAATCGAGCTTCGAAGTGAGCTGATCTCGAGTGGGCTTCTTCGACATAAACAGTTCCCAATCCTTAGATGTCGGTGGTCAGGTGATCACTGACCAGTCTACGGCCTAGGGGCAAACCTGTGGACAGCGGATGTCATCGAATTGTCTGCGGATCGCCTGACAGGTTGGGCAATGGACCTGGTGCGAAACTGCATTCGCCGCGTCGGCGTGGAAGAATGAAGGCATGACTACAGCCTCAACGCATACCGCAGTCCTGCACACCAACCACGGTGACATCACCATCAACCTCTTCGGCAATCATGCTCCGAAGACCGTGGCCAACTTCGTCGAACTCGCCCAGGGTGAGCGTGAGTTCACCGATCCCTCGACCGGCGAGCCGACCAAGCGCCCGTTCTTCGACGGACTCGGCTTCCACCGCATCATCTCGAACTTCATGATCCAGGGCGGCTGCCCGCTGGGCACCGGCACCGGAGGACCCGGCTACACCTTCGATGACGAGATCCACCCCGAACTGCAGTTCGACCGCAAGTACCTGCTGGCCATGGCCAACGCCGGCAAGCAGATGGGACGCGGCACCAACGGCTCGCAGTTCTTCATCACCACCGCCGAGACCCCTTGGCTCAACGGCAAGCACACCATCTTCGGTGAGGTTGCCGACGAAGCATCGCAGCGGGTCGTCGATGAGATCGAGGGTGTCCGCACCGCTGCAATGGACAAGCCGGTCGAGCCGGTCGTCATCGAGAAGGTCGACATCACCGCGAAGTGAGTCACTGTCCGTAGAGGACCACTGAGTACCATGGTGTGATGGACACACCTGAGGAGGGCTCGGCACGGGAAACCGGCCGGGCCCTCTCTGCATCCCCGCCGCTGATCACCCGCACACTCCTCATCGTCACCATCGCGGCGTTCCTCGCGGAGCTCATTCCCGGCCTCGACCTGCTGCGCCGACTGAGCTTCGTCCCCGCACTCACACTCGAACAGCCGTGGCGGGTGCTCACGGTCGCCCTCGTCCACGAGGAGCCCTCACCGTTCCATCTGCTGGCGAACATGATCGGACTGTTCTTCTTCGGATCCTTCGTCGAGAGGGCGTTAGGGCATTGGAAGTTCCTGGCCGTCTACATCATCGGCACTGCGGGTGGTTCGGCCATGGTGCTCCTGCTGGCCGATCCCCTCGGCGTCGATTGGGTGACGCATCATATCGGTGCTTCGGGTGCGGTGTTCGCGATCGTCGGTGTCCTCTTGGCCCCGACCCGTCGGCTCGACCGGAACCTCGCCGGGGTGCTCGTGTTCGTCGGGCTCAACTTCGGCTATGGATTCCTCGTCGCGGGCGTGTCCTGGGAGTCCCACCTCGGCGGTCTGCTCACCGGATTCGTGCTTGGGTGTGCGGGGCTGCTCGGGCCCCAGCGCTCGCGGACGCTCGTGTTCACGTCGACCTCAGTCGGTCTGGTGGTGCTCCTGGCAGCCGGCGGAGCGTGGAAGCTGGCCGGCCTCTCAGCTCTGCCCTGAGCTCGGAGCTCGGAGCTCGAGTTCCGAACTCGGCTGAGGCCCTGGATTCAGTCGCAGAGTGCGACGTTTTCGTCTGCTGGGCGGAGTCGCACAGGAGCTATCAGGCTTTTACCAGACAAAAGCCGTTTTGTGTGCACTCTGCAGTGGAAAATTCTTTGTCCACAAGCTCTATCCACAACGTGGATAACTTACACTCATGTGTTTAGGCTGGTCAAAGGCCTAAAATAAGTTTTCCACAAGCGACGCACCCGGCTTGGGTATAACTCGGCGCTTGTGGATTGTCGATGCTGGGGCGCTGCTGTCGGAGCGAGTGGAGCGCCGCTGTCGGTGCGAGCGTGGACCGGTGAATGCAGATTGTCTGGTCGATCCGCGGTGATTCCGAGCTCAGAATCACGGCGGATCGACCAGACAATCGAAGCGATTGCGGCCGGGGTCGGCTACCGCCAGCGTGTGGACATGATCAGACCCGCCACGAAGAAGGCGAAGCCGATGAGGATGTTCCAGTTGCCCCACGCTTCGACGGGGAAAGCGCCCTGGGTGATGTAGAAGGTGACGAGCCAGATCAGACCGATGAGCAGCAGGCCGATGAGGACCGGCAGGAACCAGCTCGGGTTCGGCTTGATGGTCTGCTGGCCCGAGGTCGAGGTGTAGCTCGCCGTCTTGCGACCCTGCGGGCGCTTGGCGGGATTGCCCGAACGGGACGTGCGCTTGGCAGCCGCACCCTTCGAGCCGGCTGTCTTGGAGGCCGATGATTTGGAATCAGAGGCCTTCGAAGCCGAGGTCTTCGAGTCCGAAGTCTTCGACGACTTCGCATCCTTGGCCGACTTCTCGTCCTTGTTCGAGTCGGACTTCGTGGCCGACTTCTCGTCCTTCGACGACTTGGTCTTCTTCCCGGCGGCCGCGGTCGCTGAGTCTTTCGCGGAAGCCTTCTCGGAGACCTCTGCGTCCTCATCCGCGGAATCGTCCTTCAGATCATCCGCAGCAGACTCCGTCGCATCCGACTCGGTGTCGGCAGCCTCGGCGACATCGGTGTCGAGCGATTCGGTCTCGAGTTCGTCGACCTCGGTCACCTCGATCGCTTCTGCGGATTCGGCCTGCTTCGCCTTGGCCGCCGACGAAGTGCGAGAAGTGCGCTGGGGGCGTCCTTTGGACTTGGCCACAAGTACTCCTTTGTCGGCCGACCGTCGTTGGGGTCGCCGAATGAATGGTTGGGGACGATCGCAGACCAGTCTACTCGGGGCGGGGGTCACAGTGAAAAACTCCGACTACCCTGAAAGCGCCCCGAGCGCGCCCCGAACGATGATTCCCATAGGATAAAGTGCATAGGGGTGTCCCCGCCTGTCTTCTTCGACGGCCCCCGACAATGCAGTGACAGTCACGGAGCAGAAGTGGTGAATAGTTCCTCCTCGGGTAACGAGCCGGGCGTGAATCCGCCCTCGCGACCCACTATCCGTCCTGCTCAGAGACGGCAGGCTCCATCTGACTACGGTGACCAGCAACTCGGTCACTCCGCCGATCAGTCTGCAGGTGGTTCCGGTGCCGCCGGCGATCAGCCGCTGCCCAGCCGACGCGAGCTGCGACGCAGGGAAGCCGAAGCCGCTGCGGCCCAGGGAGAACCGACCGCCGTCTACTCCGATGCCCCGCCCGTCTACGAACAGCCCCACCCGACGCACGCTCAGGCCACCCAGGCCATGCCCGCGGTCCCGCAGGGTCACGGTGGACCGCAGACGCACGGCCGCCTCGGCGAGGATCAACGCCAACCGCAGGCCGCACCCCAACCGCAGGCCGCCCCCCAACCTCAGGGCCGGCCTCAGACCCGCCGCCAGCGGCGACGTCAGCCCGTGGAGAAGGAACCGCTCGGCCCGATCCGCGGGACCGTGCGCACCTTCGGCGAACTGTGCATCACGGCCGGTCTCGTCCTCATCCTCTTCGTCGTCTGGCAGCTGTGGTGGACGGACATCCAGGCCAACCGCGACAACGAAGTGCTCGCCGACGAACTCACCCAGGACTGGGCGAACCAGGACCCGAACGAGCTGCCCGACGATCCGGACGAACCCGTGGTCGCCGACCCTGTGGGCAAGAACGAGGCCTTCGGCATCTTCTACATCCCGCGCTTCGGCGACGACTACTACCGCACCGTCGCCGAGGGCGTCGACCTCGAACCCGTGCTCAACCGGATGGGCGTGGGCCGCTACCCGAACTCGGCGATGCCGGGCGAAGTCGGGAACTTCTCCATCGCCGGCCACCGCGTGACCTACGGCAAGCCGCTCAACCAGATCGCGAACCTGCGCCCGGGCGATGAGATCATCGTCCAGACGAAGGACGGCTTCTACACCTACACCTTCCGCAACTTCGACATCATCCTCCCCGATGCCGTCGAAGTGCTCTCACCCGTGCCCGACGCACCCGACTTCAAGGGCAAGGATCGGATCCTGACGATGACGGCCTGCAACCCGATGTTCTCCGCCCGGGAACGCTACGTCGCCTACGCCGAACTCACGGACTGGACGCCGGCCAGTGACGGAGCGCCGGACAATATCAAGGACTCGAAGGCCTATGACAAGGTCAGCAAGAACGGCGGTGCCTGATATGTACGCATTCATCTGGCGGATCCTTCCGGGCAACTGGGTGGTCAAGCTCATCTTCGCCCTCATCCTCATCGCGGCGGTCGTCCTCCTGCTCATGCAGTACGTCTTCCCCGTGATCGCTCCGTACATGCCCTTCAACAACGCCACCGTAACCGAAGGCGGACAATGACAAAGATCCTCGTCATCGACAACTACGACAGCTTCGTCTACACGCTCGTGTCCTATCTGCGTGAGCTCGGCGCCGAGGTCGACGTCGTCCGCAACGACGACATCCCTGCCTCCGCGATCGCGGAGACCGTGAGCGCCTACGACGGCGTGCTCCTGTCCCCGGGCCCCGGCGTGCCCGCAGAATCCGGGGTCTGCCCGCCCCTTCTGTCCTGGGCGGAGACAGCTGGCATGCCCGTGTTCGGCGTCTGCCTGGGCCATCAGGCACTCGGCGAGGTGTTCGGCGCCGAGGTCACCCATTCTCCCGTGCTCATGCACGGCAAGACCTCGGTCATCACCCACGACGGCGAAGGCATCTTCTTCGGCTGCCCGAGCCCGCTGACGGTCACCCGCTACCATTCGCTGGCGATCGTCGACGAGACCCTCGACCTCGAGAAGTTCGCCGTCACCGCCCGCACCGACGATGGCATCGTCATGGCCATCGAACACCGGGAGAAGCCCCTGTTCGGGGTCCAGTTCCACCCCGAATCCGTGCTCACGGAGTGCGGATACCTCATGCTCGGCAACTGGCTCGAGGTGTGCGGTCTCGAAGGCGCTGCGCAGGCGGCGGCGGGCATGTCGCCGCTGGCGACCGCGATCGCCTGAGAATTCCCGCCGATCCCTGTTCTCAGGGTTCTCGCCGAGGCGGCCCATCGTTATGATCGTGAGCACAGTGGTCCCTGTGCTCAGATGATCCGAATCAGCGCCGGGATCCGTGTACGACCTCAAGGGCCGTGCACTGCCGACGAACAGGAGACAGCGACGATGTCAGAACCGACCTATCTGCGCGACGAACCGTTCACCGAACTCACCGTCATCGAGGTCCCTGCCACTCCGGCGGCGGTCGTCGAAGCGCGTGAAGTGCACATGTCAGACCTGCCGGAACTCTTCGATGCCACGTTCTCCGGTCTCTTCCCCGTGCTCTCCGAAGCGGGCCTCGAACCCGCGGGACCGGCTTTCGCCCTCTACACTCGACAGCCGAGCGAAACGGTGGATCTGCAGGTCGGGATCCCCACCTCGGCGGGGCTGACGAATGCGCAGCCGATCGCCGGCGGTCATATCGTCATCCCCGCGGAGCTGCCCGGCGGCTCCATGGCCGTGCGCAGCCACCTCGGCGGATACGACGGCCTCGGGGAGTCATGGGCGCAGCTGCTCAAGGACGCGGTGGCGGCCGGGCATCGTCCGGGACTGCCATTCATCGAACTCTATGTCACCGAACCCAGCCCCGAGGCGGATCCCGCCGATATGCGCACCGATCTGTTCCTCACCTTGGAGTGAGGAACAGCGTCCGGGCCAGTCGATGACTGACCCGGCCGCTGTGCGCTGCGAGCTCAGTTGCCGATGATGCCTTCGGACCAGTCGTCGAAGAGCCCTCCACCCATCGAATCCTTGTCCTTCTTGTCCTTATCATCCGTGTCGTCGTCTCCGCCGTCATCGCCGGGAGCGGTCGGGATGCCACCGGGGACGGACGGGATCGACGGCGACGGCTCCGGCGGCTTCTTGGCCACCTTCACGGTGATCTCCGAACCCTGCTTGACCTCGCTTCCGCCGGTCGCGGACTGTTCGAAGACCTTCTTCTCATCGTGGTCGGCGGTCTCGACCTCTTCGGTCTTGCACGTGAGCTGGTACTCATCCCCCTCGAGGGTCTGGCAGGCCTCCTCGGCGGTCTGACCCGTGACGTCGGGGACCTCGACCATGCCCGAGGATACGACGAGATCGACATTCGAATCGACGTCGACTTCCTGACCGTCACCGGGCTTGGTCTCGATGACGACGCCCTTCTCCACATCCGGGGAATTCTGGGAGATATGGGTGCCGGCCTGCAGCTTCGCGTCGTTGATGATCTTCCGTGCCTGCTCCTCGGTCTTGCCGGAGACGTCGGGGACCTTCACCGACTCGGGGCCCGAGGAGATGATCAGCTTGACGACGCTGTCCTTCTCCACGGTCTGTCCCCCGGGAGGATCGGTCTCGATCGCCTTGCCCTCATCGACTTCTGCGCTGTATTTTTCGTCGCGGTCGACTCGCAGGCCCTGTTGGATGAGCGCGGATTCGGCCTCATCGGCGCCCATGTTCGCCACATCCGTGACCTGGACCTCGATGACCTCCGGCGGCTTGTTGATCTCGTACACCCACAGGGCCACGGCGGCCAGGGCGAGGAGGACGAAGATGCTGCCGATCCAGACCCAGGCGCGCGACCGCTTCTGCGGCGGACGTTCCTCCTGATTGGTCATGATCGCCGATACGGGCCCGGTTTCGGGAGTGGGTTCGGCCTCGTTGGCATGAGCCATCGGAGCGGTCATGGGCGGGGCCATCATCGGATACGCCTGCGTGGCCTCGACATCGTCCTCGAAGCTCATGGGACGGCCGTCGCGGGCGGCGAGCACGTCCTCGCGGAAGGTGTAGGCGTCCTGGTAGCGGGCGTCGCGGTCCTTGAGCAGAGCGTGAAGGAGCAGCCGGTCGACGGCCGGTGGGATGTTCGAGTTGTAGAAGCTCGGCGGCTGCGGAGTCTCCCCGACGTGCTGGTAGGCCACGGCCAACTGGGAATCGCCGACGAACGGGGGACGACCGGCCAGCAGCTCGTAGAGCAGGCAGGCTGTCGAATACAGGTCGGAACGGGCGTCGACGACTTCGCCGCGGGCCTGCTCGGGGGAGAGGTACTGGGCGGTGCCCACCACCGACTGGGTCTGCGTCAGTCCCGAATTGTCCTTGAGCGCCCGGGCGATGCCGAAGTCCATGACCTTGATGTCACCCTCAGGGGTGAGCATGACGTTCGCGGGTTTGATATCGCGGTGGACGATGCCGTTGCGGTGGGAGTATTCGAGCGGAGCCAGGACCCCAGCAATGACGTTGAGGGCCTCGTCGACGGTGAGTGTGCCGTGCTCATTGAGGACTTCGCGCAGGGTCTGGCCCTCGACGTATTCCATGACGATGAACGGAACGGACACCGACGAGCCGCCGGATTCGACGAATTCCTCTTCGCCCGAATCGTAGACGGAGACGATTCCGGGATGGTTGAGACCGGCCGCGGATTGGGCCTCGCGCTTGAGTCGGGTGTGGAACGACGGATCGCGGGCGAGATCGGAGCGCAGAAGTTTGATGGCCACGCGACGGCCGAGACGGTTGTCGACGCCCTCATGCACTTCTGCCATGCCCCCACGGCCGAGGAGCGCACGAACTTCGTAACGCCCCGACAGCACCTTGGGTTCACTCATGTATGTCCTCCGCTTGTCTCACCCGAGCTTCAGGCTTCATTCTCACCTGAACCGGGTCGAGTTTCAGTATCTCAAACTCTTCGCTTCTCGTAATCGCTGCTCTGTATCGATCACTGTCTATTCATTGCCGTTGTTTCCGTTCTGGTTGCCGCCGGCCTCCGCGCTCGAACCGCTCGACGAGCTTTGATTGCTGCCCGCCCCGTCGTTGCCGCTGTTCGGGTTGGAGCTGCCGGAGGTGTCGGCCGAATCGCCGGAGCCCGAGGCATCCGATTCTCCGGAGGTGTCCGTCGACGACGTGGAGTCCGATTCGTTCGAGGTCTCGGAGTCCGACGACGAACTCGACGAGCTCGAGGAGTCCTGATCGGAGGACGAACCGTTGTCACCGGAGTTCGAACCCTGATCCTGCGAATCGGATGAGGAACCGGAATCCGAGCTCGATTCCGAGTCATTGCCCAGACCCGAATCGGATCCGGAGTCCGAGGCCGGCTCTTCGGGCTGCTCGGCGGGACCGGCGGAGATGTAGAGGGTCACGGTGTCACCCTCTTCGAAGGTGTAACCGTTGTCGCCCTCGCCGACGTCGGCGACGGTTCCGGCCGCCCGGTCCGAGTTGATGTCGGTCGTTTCGACCTCGAGTCCCTTGTTCTCGAGGTTCTGCGTCGCCGAGGATTCCGTGAGTCCGATGTAATCGTTCTTATCGATCTCGATCGTCTTCGCCGCCTCCGAGGTGGGGGCCGAGGTCGACGGTTCCGGTTCGGGTTCGGCATTGCCTCCGCCGAGGAAGAACCACAGCAGGGAACCGACCGCGATGAGGGCGATGATCGCGAGGATCCAGATGAGGACGCGGCCCTTGTTCGACTGCTTGTCCTTTTCCAGATCCTGATTCTGCGGATCGTTGGGATCGATCTGTCCCGTGTTCGTCGAGGCGGCTCCGGCACCGGCGGCACCAGCGCCGACGATTCCGGCGGCGGCACCGTTCGAGTACACCTGGGTCGCATCGTTCGAGGAGGTGACGGGCAGGGTCTTCGTCGTGGCTGCCGGCTCCGGGTTGTTGAAGACCTGGGTCAGGGCTTCGGACGCGGCGGCTCCGTGTCGCATCTGCGGCACGAGCTCCTCGGCGCCGGCGATGTCCCCGGTCGAGAGCGCCTCGGCGGCCTTGGCGACCTTGAAGGCATCCGAGGGACGGCGTTCGGGCTTCTTCTCCAGCAGGCAGTCGACGAAGCGGCGCAGCGGTTCGGAGACCGTGTCCGGCAGCGGCGGATGCTGCTGATTGACCTGGGCGATGGCGATGGCCACCTGCGAGTCTCCCGTGAAGGGACGCTGGCCGGCCAGGGCCTCATAGGCGATGATGCCCAGTGCATAGAGGTCGGAACCGGGTCCCGAGCCCTTTCCGGTGGCCTGTTCGGGGGCGAGGTACTGGGCGGTGCCCATGACCTGCCCGGTCTTCGTCAGCGGTGCCTGATCGGTGACTCGGGCGATGCCGAAGTCCGTGATCTTGACCCGGAAGTCCGGGGTCATGAGGATGTTGCCGGGCTTGATGTCACGGTGGATGACGCCCACCTTGTGTGCGGCGCCGAGGGCCTGAGCGGCCTGTGTGACGATGGAGAGCGTATCGGTCTCGGACAGGGGAGCACTGCGCTCGATGATGGCCGACAGAGCCTCACCGGGCACGTATTCCATGACGAGGTAGGGCGAACCCTGCTCGTCACCGTAGTCGTAGACGCCGGCGATTCCCGGGTCGGAGACTCGGCCCATGTTCTGGGCTTCGGCACGGAACCGGGCGAGGAAGGTCGATTCGGAGAGGTACTCGTCTTTGAGGATCTTCGCCGCGACCTCGCGGCCGAGCACGGAGTCCACACCCTTCCAGACCTCGCCCATGCCGCCGACGGCGATGCGGGAGGTGAGTTTGTAACGGTTGCCCAACAGGGTGCCTTCGACGGGTCTCATTTCTCGACCACCGCTTCCATCATGTTCTTCGCGATCGGTCCTGCGACCGTCGCACCATAAGCTTCATTGCCCGCGTTTCCACCGTTCTCGACCACGACCGCGACCGCGACCTGAGGGTCGTCGGCGGGGGCGAAGGAGATGAACCAGGCATGGGGTGCCGCGCCCTTGGCGTGCTGGGCGGTGCCGGTCTTCGCTGCGACCTTCGTATCGCCCATCTTCGCCACCGAGGCGGTGCCGTTCTCGACCACACCGGTCATCATGTCGGTGAGCTTGTCGGCCGTATCTCCGGACACGGGGCGGGACATCTGGCTCGGACGGGTCTCGGAGATCGGCTCGAGGGTGTTCGCATTGAGCACCCTGTCGACGAGCTGGGGCTTCATCATCTTGCCGCCGTTGGCGATTCCCGCAGTCATCATCGCCATCTGCAGCGGAGTCGACCTGACCTCGTACTGACCGAGCGAGGACTGAGCCAGCTGCGGCGGATTGAGGTCGGACGGGAACGAGGACGGGGTGACATTGAGAGGGATCTCGAGATCCTCGCCGAAGCCGAACTTCTCGGCCTGCTTCGCGATTGCGTCTTCTCCGAGGTCCATTCCCAAGGAGGCGAACGAGGTGTTGCAGGATTCGGCGAGCGAATCGGCCAGGGTCGGCTTGCCCCCGTTGCGGCAGGCACCGGGATGCGAGTTGCCGATCGTCGCCGTCGTCTGCGGCAGATCGAGCGTGGCGGGTCCGTTGACCTGGGAATCGGGCTCGTAGTCGCCGGATTCCAGGGCGGCCGCGGCGACGAGGACCTTGAATGTCGATCCGGGCGGGTACAGGTTGCCGCCGATAGCGCGGTTGTAAGCGGGCTTGCCGTCGGCGGCTTCGAGGTTCTTGAAGGCCTGGCTGGCTTCGGTCGAGTCGTGGCTGGCCAGGGCATTGGGGTCCCAGCCCGGGGTCGAGGCCATGGCCAGGATCTTCCCGGTCTTCGGGTCGAGAGCCACGGCGGCGCCGTTCTGGTTGCCCAGCCCGTCCCACGCAGCCTGCTGCACCTTCGGGTCGATCGTCAGCTCGACGGCGGCGCCGCGCGGCTGCTCACCGGTGAAGAAGCTGCCGACCTTGTCATAGAACAGGGCGTCGGAATCGCCGGAGAGGTAGTCACCGGAGGCGCGCTCCATCCCCGAGGCCCCGGACACGACGGAATAGTAGCCGGTCAGCGAGGCGTAGGCGCGCGGATCGAGGTTGTCCGAACCGTATTTGCGCTGGTACTTGTACTTGTCGTCGACGGGCTCCGAATAGGCGATCGGGGTGCCGTCGACGAGGATCGGACCGCGATCACGAGCCAGCTGGTCGAGGATCCGCCGGTTGTTCAGCGGATTGTTGTTCAGCGAATCCGCAGTCACGTACTGCACCCAGCTCGTCGACCCGAACAGGAGCGCGAACATGACGAATCCGACGACGGCGATATGCGTCAATGGCTTCTTCATCGTTCACCTCCGGTGGGTCGTTGGTCGGTGGCATCGGTGTCGTTCGGTGCCTGGCCGCGGGGCCGTGCGCCCGCGGGCGGCAGATTCGTGGTCGGGGCTTCGTCATCGAACACGCGGGAGTCCGCCGGCGGCAGGTTCGTCGTGGGGGCATCCTCGTCGACGGTGAGCGCCGAGGATGCCGTATCGTTGGCGCGAGCACTCGCGGGAACGGGTTCGGGATCCTCGGTGATTCTGAGCACTCCGGTGTGGAATTCCTCCACGGGGCGCCTGGCATTGTCCGAGATCCGCAGCAGCAGGCCGATGATCATCCAGTTCGCGATGAGCGAGGAACCGCCCTGTGCGAGGAACGGCGTGGTCAGACCCGTCAGCGGGATGAGGCGCGTGACGCCGCCGACGACGACGAAGACCTGCAGGGCGATCGTGAACGACAGACCCGTGGCCAGCAGAGTGCCGAAGCCGTCACGCAGCTGCTGAGCGGTGCGGATTCCGCGCTGGAAGATGAAGAGGTAGCACAGCAGGATGACGAAGAGTCCGGCCAGGCCGATCTCCTCACCGAAGCTGGCGTAGATGAAGTCGGATTCGGCGTAGGGGACCATATTCGGTCGGCCTTCGCCGAAGCCGGTGCCGATGAGGCCGCCGTTCGACATGCCGAACAGACCCTGCACAAGTTGGTAGGAACCACCGGGAGTCTTGTTGTACTCCTCGGCGGTCAGCGCATTGAGCCAACCGGACACACGCTGTCCCACGTGGGAGAAGAGGAAGGTCGCCGCAACCGCGCCGGCGGAGAAGAATCCAAGACCGAGGATGATCCACGAGACCTTCGAGGTGGCCACGTAGAGCATGGCGACGAAGAGGCCGAAGAAGAGCAGCGAGGTGCCGAGGTCGCGTTCGAAGACGAGCACGCCCACGCTGGCGACCCAGGCGACGACGATGGGTCCGAAGTCGCGCAGACGGGGGAAGCGGATGCCGAGGATCTTGGGCCCGGCGGCGACGAGCTGGTCCTTGTAGGTGACGAGGTAGCCAGCGAAGAAGATGGCCAGCAGGATCTTCGCGATCTCGCCGGGCTGGAAGGACATCGAGCCGAACCCGATCCAGATACGCGCACCGTTGATGGTCTTGCCGAGGCCGGGAATGAGCGGCAACAGGAGGAAGACCAGGGCGGCGAAGCCCGAGACATAGGTGTAGCGGCGCAGCCAGCGGTGGTCGCGGACGACGAAGATCACGGCGATGGCCAGACCCACGCCGAGCGTCATCCACACCAGCTGGGTCATGCCTGAACCGAGGTATTCCTTGCGGCCGAGGTCGACGCGGTAGATCATGGCCAGGCCGAGGCCGTTGAGCAGCACCGCAATCGGCACGAGCACGGGATCGGCGTATTTCGCCTTGATCCACACGATGATGTGGAGGATGACGCCGAGGGCCGCCAGCCATGCGGCATAGCCGTAGACATTGGCCGGGATGGTGTCTTCGACGCCGAGACCGACCAGGGCGTAGGCACTGGTGGCGACGGCAATAGCCAGGATCAGGAGACCGAGCTCGGCCAGCCGATAGGTTCTGGGGCGCGCGGTCTGCGAGGGAGCCTGGTTCATCACTGCGACTCCCGGGTGATGGCGTCACTGGGGTCGGCAGACTTCGAATCCGGAGGTGAGGGCGCCGGGTCGCTCGGACTCGTCGAGTCCTCGACATCGCCGGACATGCCGGAGGAGCGATCGGATTCCTTGCGCAGATTGTCGATGATGCGATCGGCCTCATCGCGTGACCCGGCGGGAATCGATCCGCGCAGACGGTCCTGGGAGTAGCTGTTGAGGCTGCCGACCTCGATGTCCGTGGTGTCGACGAGGCGACTGAGTTCGATGGGCCCGAGCGTCGTGTCGAGACCCCTGTAGAGGGAGACCTTGCCGTCGTCGTCGGCGACATAGTACTGGTGGCTGACGTAGTTATAGGCGAAGAATCCGCCGACGGCCAGCGCGACGATCACGATGGCGGTGATGATCCATCCGAGGTAGGACCTTTTCTCGACCTCATCGTCGAGGTCGGCCTCCTCGTCTGCCGCGGTGTTCGTCCGCAGCTGCTGAGTGGTTCCGTCCCGAGCTTCGACGTCTTCGCCGTCCACGGCCTGGATCGGTGCGGTGTCGGCGGACACGTCGTCCTCGGCGAAGGTCGCATGGGCTTCGGTGTCCACGGCCGCCTCGGTGTCGGGATTCGCACCGATCGCGGCGTAGCGGGGGTTGAGGTGGACGGAGCCGACGGACACGCCTTCGGTGGTCTCGACTTCGCCTTCGAGGACATCGCCGACGACGACGGTGACATTGTCGGCTCCGCCGCCGGCCAGGGCCAGGTCGATGAGCTGACGGCAGGCCTCGTCGGGGTCGGCCACCTCTTTGAGCACGCGGGTGATGTCGTCGATATCGGCGAATCCGGTCAGACCGTCCGAGCACAGCATCCAACGGTCGCCGACCTGGGCCTCACGCAGGGACAGGTCGAGGTCGGGAGAGGCCCCGACGTCGCCGAGGACCTTCATCACGACCGAGCGCTGCGGGTGGGTCTCGGCCTCCTCGGCGGTGATCCGGCCTTCGTCGACGAGCATCTGCACGAACGTGTGGTCGTGTGTGATCGGCTGGAGTCTGTCGTCGCGGAGCACATAGCCGCGGGAGTCTCCGATATGAGCGAGAGCGAAGCGGTTGCCGGGGGCGCGCAGCACGGCGGTGACGGTGGTGCCCATTCCGGCGAGTTCGGGCTGTTCGCCGACGCCGCGGCAGATGCGGTCATTGGCCTCGAGGATCGAGGTCCGCAGGATTTCGAGGGCGTCCTCGCCTCCGGGTTCGTGATCGAGTTCGGCCAAGCGGGACACGGTGATCGCCGAGGCGACGTCTCCGCCGGCGTGACCGCCCATTCCGTCGGCGATGAGCAGGAAATTGGGTCCCGCATAGCCGGAGTCCTGGTTGTTCTTACGAACCAGCCCGGTATGAGACCGGGCTGCCGAACGGAGAGTGATGGTACCGCCGGTCGTCACGATTGGGTCTCCAGGGTCGTATGTCCGATGGTGATCCGGGTGCCGATGGCCAACTGGATGGGCCCGGTCATGCGCGAGCCGTCGACGATGGTGCCGTTCGTCGATCCGAGGTCTTCGAGCATCCAGGCTCCGTTCTTCGCCGAGATCCGCGCATGATGGCTGGAGGCGAAGTCGTCATTGATGATGATCGTATTGTCGGGGGCTCGGCCGAAGGTCACGGGCGCTCCCGAGAGCATCAGCGTCTGCCCGGCCAAGGGGCCGTCGGTGATGCGGATGGTGCCCGGATGGGCGTGGGCGACCGGGGCGGCCGCCGGACGAGGTGCGGGAGCCGGCCGCGACGGTGGCGGCGGTGCGGACTTGGAGCCGCCTCGGCGAGCTTTCTTTCCGGCCCGGGCCTTCCGGGGGCCGAAGATGTCGCGGCGGAGGACTCCGGCGACTCCGAGGACGAAGAGCCAGAGGACGACGAAGAATGCCAACCGGAAGACGGTGACGGTGAATTCGCTCACTGGGCATCCCGCTCGTTGTAGTGGACCTCGGCCTCTCCGGCGAGGAGGACATCGCCGTCGGATAGGGTCGCCGATGTCAGTTTGCGTCCGTGCAGAAGCGTGCCGTTCGTCGAACCGAGGTCATTGGCCACGGCACGGTCGCCCTCGACGACGATCTCGAAGTGACGTCGCGAGACGCCGGGATCGTCGATGACGAAGTCCGAACTCGACGAGGATCGGCCGAAGGTGTTCGTGCCCTGACGCAGCATCTGCGTGCGATCGTCGATGGTGACGCTGGCTTCGATGGAGCGCGCCGGTGCCGGCGCCGGTGTGGGCCGGGCGGCAGGGTTCGGTCGCGAGGTCGCGGCGGGTGCCGGAGCCGAACGGGCAGGTTCGGCGGTGCGGCGCGGGGTCGTGGGCCGGGAACCGGAGTTCGGGGACTCGCCGACGATCGGATTCGCCCGCGAGATCGGATCGTAGCCGCCGCGGTTGGCCGGCTGAGCGGCAGGGGACCCGTCGGGGCGCTGGGTCGAGGACACGACGCGGTACATTCCCGTGTCGAGGTCGTCGGCGAGAGCGAATTCGACGGAGACGGGACCGACGAAGCTGTAGGCCTGTTCGACGGCGTGGTCGCCGACGACTTGGCGCAGATCGGAGCGCAGCTCGGACTCGAGTCCGGAGAGTCGGTCGTGGTCGGTCTGCGAGAGCTCGATGACGTAATGGTTGGCCGTCAGGGTGCGACCGCGGGAGACCACGGCGGCTTTGTTGTCGGCTTCACGGCGCAGGGCTCCGGCGAGCTCGACGGGTTCGACCTGGGATCTGAAAGCCTTGGCGAAGGCGCCGTTGACGACGTTCTCCAGCCCCTTCTCGAAGCGATCGAGTAACCCCATGGCACCTCCTCATCAGGTGTTGCCGTTGCCGGACGAACTCTTCGCCTAGCGTCTTTGAGTGCTCTGACCAGGTGGTCCTGATCACGTGCACTCTGGGCACATCAACACCCAATCCTAACGCGGTGACGCTCTCAACTCACGTCACGCGTGTTCGCGGGGCGAAGCTGTGCCGGGATTCCCTGCGCGCGTCCAGGGAAGATCGAGGCAGTGCACGCGGTGCAGGCGGGCCCGTGAGCGGGGCGAGCGTGGGCGGCCGCGTGGGGCGAGAGGGTGCGGCCGCGTGGGGCGAGGGCGAGGGCTGCGACGGGCGAGGGGCGTGGGGCTGCAAAGGGCGAAGATGTGTGGCCGCGTGGGATGCACGTGGTGCGCGCGGGCGGCACAGGTTGAGTGACCGCGCCGGGCGAAAATGTGAAGGTGGACACGTTTGCGTCGATTCGGCTTCCTCGGTTTTCAGTTTCACCGACTCCGATGCTAGAGTTTTACCTTGTTCGCGCGAGTG
The DNA here is from genome assembly GCF_057766545.1 of Brevibacterium sp. MGP-B1. Lineage (NCBI taxonomy): Bacteria > Bacillati > Actinomycetota > Actinomycetes > Micrococcales > Brevibacteriaceae > Brevibacterium > Brevibacterium sp. MGP-B1. Next base: position 3,570,136 of record NZ_CM173407.1, read on the forward strand.
GCGGAATTGGTAGACGCGCTGGCTTCAGGTGCCAGTGGCCGCAAGGTCGTGGGGGTTCAAGTCCCCCCTCGCGCACAGCGAACGAGAAGCCCCTCACCGGGTCCCGACAGGGTCAAGGTGAGGGGCTTCTTCGTGCCTGCGGTCGGTTGAAATGGGGTTCCGCGGCTGAACGCGAAATGGTACAGGTTTCTTCGAATGGCTCAGGGAGCAAAGTGAGCCCTTCGAAGAGATCAGTACCAAAACTCGCGAAAGGCCCAGTTTGAGTTGAGCAGCCCAGTTTCAAACAGGGGCTGTTCGCCCCAAACTGGGCCGAACGCGAAATGGTACTGGTTTCTCTGAGATGCACACGGAAGAACGTGAGCAGTTCAGAGAAACCAGTACCATTTGCGGCGCAGAGCTGACACGGAGCCAGCTTCAGGAGCTGGGACCGGGAGCTAGGCGCGCTCGTAGAGGCGGGCGCGGCCCTTGATCCCGGCGAAGCGGAACGGTCCCGCGGTCACCTTCGGGGTCGAGACGTCCTCGGCGCTGGGCAGCTCGGTCGCGTGCAGGGCACGGTAGGCGTCGATGGACACTGGAACCCGGGCGTCGAGGGCCTCGGTGACGGCCTGTCGGTGCGAATGCTCTGCGTAGCCGGGGACGACGCGGGCGGTGAAGAACTCGCCGACGCTGCCCGACCCATAGCTGAACAGCCCGATGCGCTTGCCGGCAAGATCCTCATCGTGATCGAGCAGTGAGCACAGTCCGGCATAGAGCGAAGCGGTGTAGGAGTTGCCGAGGCGCCGGTTGTACAGAGTGCTCGTGGCCAGCCCCGTATCGCGCGGGCCGGTGGCAACGGAGTTGTCGGAAGCGCCGGCAGCGGCCGAGTGGGCGGCAGCCGTGCCGGGACTGACAGCGCCGGCGTCCGCGCCGGCGTCCGCGCCAGAGACATCCGCGGTGATCTCCGTGTCGAGATCCTCACCCGTGAGTCCGGCGAGGTGGACCTGTGCCTTCTTCGCCATCTTCGTGAACGGCTGGTGGTAGAGCACGCGGTCGATCTCGGCGATGGCCGGTCCGCCCTGCGCGGCCAGATCGGTCCACGCTCCGGTGAGCGCATCGAGGTAGGCGGTGACCGAGAGGGCTCCGTCGACGATCGCGGTCGTCGAATTGTTCGGGCGCCAGAAGTCATCGACATCGGCCGAGTTCAGGCCCGAGATCGGTTCGATCTCGAGCAGCTTCGGATCTGCCGAGACGAGCATCGCCACGGCACCGGCGCCCTGAGTGGGCTCACCGGGGGTGTCGAGCTCGTAGCGGGCGACATCCGAGGCGATGACGAGCACGCGCTGACCCGGTGACCGGGTGACGATGCCGACGGCAGCCTGCAGGGCGGCGGTCGCCGAATAGCACGCTTCCTTGACCTCGACGACGCGCATCTGCGACGGCAGGTCGAGCAGTGAGTGCACGGCCATGCCGGCGGCCTTCGACTGGTCGATTCCCGATTCGGTGGCGAAGAGCATCGTGCGGATGCCCTCGGTCCCGCTGCGCTGAATGATGGGCGCGGCGGCCGCGGCGGCCATGGTCACGACATCCTCATCGGGTGCCGGGAAGCTGAACTCGTCCTGGCCGAGGCCGAGGCGGAACTTGTTCGGATCGGTGCCGTTCGCCTCGGCGTAGTCATCGAGCCTGACGACATGATGGCTCGTGGCCAGTTCGATGTCGTCGATGCCGATCGGTACAGTGCCCGCAGCAGTGTGTGATGTCATGCGGCCTCGCCGTCCTCTCGGTGTGCTGAATCTGTCGGAGTCTCGGCAGCTCGCTGCTCATCAGCCTTGCGTTCCATCTGACGGTGAGTGTCCATCAGCTCACCGGGGTTCGTCTGAGCGGCGAGCAGTGAGAGCTCACCGCAGAGCACCGTCGCGGCCATGAGCGCGGCCAGTCGACGCGAATTCGCTCCCGGCTCACGATCCTCCCGGCAGCCCAGACGCTCCAGCGCCTCATCGACATGCGGCAGATCCTTGCCGTTGCCCACGGTGCCGACGATGAGGTGCGGCAGCGTCGTCGAGAAGTACAGGCCCTCGGGGCGGTTCTCCGCATAGGTGATGCCCTGCGAGCCTTCGACGATGTTCGCCGCATCCTGACCGGTGGCCAGGTAGAAGGCGAGCAGCATGTTCGCATAGTGGGCGTTCGCCGAACGCAGGGCTCCGGCGATCGTCGATCCGACGAGGTTCTTGCGCACGACGAGTTCGACCATCTTCTCAGCGCTCGTGCGCAGGCGACGTTCGACGACCTCGTGGGGCAGGACGATCTCGGCGACGACATTGCGTCCGCGTCCGAGGATCCCGTTGACCGCGGTGGCCTTCTTGTCCGAGCAGTAGTTGCCGGACACCGAGCCGTAGTCGAGGCCCAGCTGCCAGGACAGGATGGTGTCCATGAGCGAATCCGAGGCCTGGGTGACCATATTGTGGCCCGAGGCGTCGTTGGTGCGGAAGGCGAAGCGGATGAAGAGCAGGTTCCCGACGATTTCGGGGTGGATCTCGATGAGCCGGCAATGGCCGGATCCGGCTTCGACGACGGCTTCGAGTTCGCGGGTGCGGTGACGGATGGCCTGTGCGGCGGCTGAAGCGCCGATCGCGGATTCGGCCACGAACAGCACGGATCGGGTCATCCGCTCATCGACGATGACGGTGCGGATCCCACCCTCGATCTCACGGGAGATCGATGCTCCACGGCCGACGGAGGGCCACAGCGGGGTCTCGTACGTTGCCAGGGGCACGGCCACCTCGGTGTGGGTGCCACTCGGCGCCAGCGCTTCGCCGCTGACCCGCAGGGGACCGACCCACGTGGTGGGGATCCCGGTGATCGTGGTCTGCTGATTCACAGCTGATTCCTCCTCGAAAGGACGTCGGATCGGTGCGAGAGCGCGGTGACGTCGATTCCGCGCAGGCGGGCGAACTCGCCGAGGCGGCCCCGCGTGAGCAGGTCCGTGGCCGTGAGGTCCGTGGACCGCTGCGCCCCGAGCAGGGCGAACAGAGCCGAGGTCTGAGTCTGCCAGGTGCGCACGAGTTCGACCAGTCCCCCCGGACCGTGGTCGAGCACGGTCTGCAGGAATGTGCCGGCGACGCCGACGGCGCGAGCACCGCAGGCCAGTGCTTTCACGACATCATAGGGGTTGCGCACGCCGCCGGAGGCCAGGAGCACGCGGTTCGAGACGCCGTCGTCCATCGTCGTCTCGGTGGTCCATTCGGATGGGGCGTCGAGCAGGCAGGCCAGGGCGGACTGACCGAAGCCGGTGAGCATGGAGAAGTCCTCGGCCGGTGAGCGATCGTTCTCGATGCGCAGGAAGTCCGTGCCTCCGGCGCCGGAGACGTCGGCGTACTGGGCCCCGATATCGGCGAGCAGCCGCAGCGTCCGGCGGCTGAGTCCGAATCCGACCTCCTTGACGACGACGGGCACGGGGCAGGCGGCGACGATGTCCTCGAGGCCGGACAGCCAGGTGGAGAAGTCGCGGGTGCCTTCGGGCATCGCGGTCTCCTGCACCGGGTTGATGTGCAGCTGGAGGGCATCGGCGTTCAGCAGCTCGACGGCCCGCCGGGCATCATCGGCGCTGCGACCGGCACCGAGGTTGCCCATGACGAAGCCGTCCGGGTTCTCCTCGCGGATGACGGTGAAGCCCTTCGCTGCCTCGGCGTCGTCGAGTGCCACGCTCATCGATCCGCAGGCCATGGGCAGACCGGTCTCGGCGGCGGCGATGGCCAGGTCCCGGTTGATCTTCGCCGTGGTCTCCGTGCCGCCGGTCATGCCGTTGACGTAGAAGGGCGTCGGCCAAGTCCACTCGCCTAGTTCGACGCTGAGGTCGACAAGTTCGGGGTTCGTGCCCGAGAGCGCATGGTGGACGAACTCGAGGTCGTCGAAGTCGGTGCGGCGGGGGCCTTCGGTCTGCTGCGCCGAGGCGAGGCGTACGTGGTCGTCCTTGCGGGAGGCCCGTGAGGCCTTGGTCTCCGCAGTTTCAACTGATGACGGGGTCTCAGAACTCATCGATCTCGCCTTCCTCTCGGTGGGCACCGAGGTCCAGGGGTCGGATTCCGGCGGCTTCCCAGCCGCTGAGAATGGTCTGTGCTTCGGTGTGCGAGTGGGCGAGTGCGATTCCGCAGTCGCCGCCGCCGGCTCCCGAGGGCTTCGCTGCGGCCCCGTGGGTTTCGGCGATCTCGCACAGGTCGTGCAGGGCTTCGGTTTCGATGAGGCTGCCCGTGGAGTCGCTCAGTCGCCGCAGCAGGGCGCGCACGGAGCGGATCGTGGTCAGGCTGGCCTCGGCATCGTCGGCGTCGAAGGCCGCCACCAGGTCGTTGACGAGCGTGTGCGACTCGGCGGCGAAGGACACGAGCGGGCGCGCTTTCTGCGCTGCCGCGGTCGTTTCGGTGGAGGATTCGTCCGCCCGCTCACGCGGAGTGTGGACGCGTGTGACGAGATGTTCGGTCGACGCCGGTGATCCGGTCCAGCCGACGAGGAGGTCGAGCGAGCTCGGTGGTGTGACCCGCCTGGCCGAGCAGCCGGCCCATTCCGAGCAGCTCATGGCGGAGACGACCCCGTGGGCCTCGCGGTGAGCGTGCAGGGCTGCACGGTCGGGGGAGGAGTAGCGGATCCAGCCGCCGAAGGTGCTCGCGGCGAGATCGCCGCCGGAGGCTTTCGTGGAGATCGCGATGGTCGCCAGGACGGCGAGTTTGAAGCGTTCGGTCAGGGTCAGCCCGAGGCGATAGAACTCATCGAGAGCGGCGATCGTCGCCACCGTCACCGCCGCCGAGGAGCCGAGACCGAACTTCCGGCCGTCCGAGTCATTGAGTTCGCTGGAGATCTCGAGATCGAAGTAGCGGGGGCTGGCACCCCGGCCGGAGCGCAGCTCTTCGACGGTGGAGATCGCCGAGAGCACATAGTCGAAGGGACGCTCGTCGACGATGATGTGCTCACCATCGTCTTCGCGACGCCACACTACGGGAGCCTGACCGTATTCGCTCGAATGGATGCGGCCGGCGCCTTCGCTCTCGGTCAGCCGGACGGTGATGCACCGGTCGACGGCGATGAGCACGGCGGGCTGTCCGGGCTCGACGACGGCGTACTCGCCGGCGATGAACAGCTTGCCGGGTGCCCGGGTCTCGATCATGCCCGGCTGCCCTCACCCGCAGCCGGGTTCACTGCGTCTGCGGGCGGGACTGCGTCAGCGGCGGTGAGCAGGTGAGCTCCCGGTCCCGGTCCGACGACGCGGACGTCGCCGAAGCCGGAGAGCTTCTCTGCCAGCGCCTCGGCGTCATGGGGGCGGACGATGACGGCGACGTTCGGGCCGGCATCGGCGGTCGAATAGGCTTCGATCCCCGACTCGCGGGCTTCGGCCACGGCGTCGAAGATCGCGTGGCTGGTCGGATTGAGGAACCGGATCGGCGGCACGGTGGACTGGATGAGTCCGTGCATGCGCAGGGCGTGGGATTCGGTGATCTCGCCGATGCGGGTGAAGTCCCCGGCCGCGCACGCGGCGACCATCTGCTCGAGATAGTCCTCGGTCGAGGACACCCAACCGGAGTAGAAGGGGGAGGTGGCGGCTGTCAGGCGCATCGCCTCGCGGGAGGACACGGCCTTCCTCGCCCGGTTGACGGTGACGATGATCATCCGCATATCCGGAGCGGGAACGGCCTCGGCGAAGGAGGCGGCGTCGTCGCCGGCGTGCCAGACGGCGATGCCGTCGGGAATCGAGCGGCACGCCGACCCCGAACCGCGGCGGGCCAGCCGGCTGAGATCGCGGGGTGCGAGGTCGAGGTCGAAGGCCGCGGCGGCGGCCGTGGCCAGAGCGGCGAAGCCCGACGCCGAGGAGGCCAGACCGGCACCCGTGGGCACGGAGTTGCGGGACCGGACGAGGACCCGATCATCGCGTCCGGCCAGGTCACGGACATGGTCGAGGAAGGTGGAGATGCGGTCGGTCTGACCGGCATCGGCGAGTGCGCCGTCGAGTTCGAGGACATCGGTCTCGGCGTCCGGGGCGGGCACCACGGTGGTCGTGGTCTCGAAGTGGTCGAGGGTCAGCGACAGACTGCCCGCAGCGGGCAGGATGAGCTCCTCATCGGCCTTGCCCCAGTACTTGACCAGGGCGATGTTCGGGTAGGCCCGCGCCGTCGTCGTTCTCATGTCGGTCTGACCTCCGTCGTCCAGGTGCGGGGTGCTCCCGCCTTGCGCAGGGCCTCGGCGAGCTCCTCGGCCGAATCATCGTCCTCGGCCAGGGCCAGCACGCAACCGCCGAGTCCTCCGCCGGTGAGTTTGGCGCCCCGGGCTCCGGCCGCCGTGGCGGCGTCCACGAGGGAATCGAGGGTCGGGGTCGACACGCCGAGGCTGCCGAGCAGTCCATGGGCTTCATTCATCAGCGTGCCGATCGCCCCACGATCACCGGAGCGGATGTTGTCAACGGCGGAATCGGTGATTTCGGCGAGACGGTCGATCATCCCGCCGATGCGCACAGGATCGGCGTCACGGCGGGCACGGACCCCTCCGACCGCCTCGGCGGTGGACCCGTGATGACCGGAGTCCGCGAGGACGAAGACGAGGCGCTGACCGACGTCGATGGTCTGGGCGCACCCGGTCTGGAAGCGGATGGGGGCGGGTTTGGCCACGGCCCAGGCGTCGATTCCGCTGGGTCGGCCATGGGCGACGGTCTCGGCCGCCTGCACGATCTCGTGGAGGGTGTTCTCGTCGAAGACCGTCGCATGCAGGTTCGCGACCGCGCGGGCCACGGAGGTGGCCACGGCTGCACTCGAACCCAAGCCCCGGCTGTGGGGGATCGCCGAACGGATGAGCAGCTCCACCTCGGCGTCGGGATTTCCCACGGCCTTCAGCGCGGCGTTGAGACCGGCGACGACGGGACCCATCGGCTCCGGAGCGGTCTGCGCATTTCCGGAGAACAGCTGGCTCTCGATCCGGGTCTCCTGATGCGGGGACCGGCGGATGTCGGTCTGGACTCCGAGCCCGTGCAATGGCACTGCGACGGCCGGAGAGCCGTAGACAACCGCGTGTTCGCCGAACAGGATCGCCTTTGCGTGGGCGAAGCCCTGGGACGTGCCCTGGGCGGGTTCGGTCTGAGAGGAATTGTGCATGCAGGATGGTTTCGGAGTCTGTGGATTGATTTCACCATCATATGCCGTACCCCCGCCCATCCCGAAGACGAGGTGACGTCCGTCTCAGGTGAGTCCTACCGAGAGGTAGTCGCGTTCGGCCGGGTCGGTGGTCAGGTCGAGGGTCCGCCGACGGGCGGTGGTCGCCTCGTCAGTGCGGCCGAGGCGGGTGAGCAGATGAGCGCGCAGCACCCAGGCAGGTTGGAAGGCGGAGACGCGCTTATCGTCTTGGCCGTCCGGGTCGAAGCCCAGCGCGTCAAGGGCAGCCAGTCCCGCCTCGGGGCCGTCGACTTCGGCGAGGACGGCCGCCCGGGAGACCGCACCGCCGAGGCTCGGGGCGATTCGATCGAGGTCGTCGTGGATGCGCAGCAGCATCGGCCAGTCCGTGGATCCGGTGCGAATTCCGGCCATATGGAGGAGTTGGATGGCCGCCTCGAGCCCGAATCGGCCGACGTGTCCGCAGCGGTGGACCTCGACGAGGTGGCGCTCGCCCGCCTCGGTGAGTGTTCCGTCCCAGCGGTCCGGGTCTTGGTCGGTCAGGGGGACGAATCGTCCGTCGCCGCTGCGACGAGCGGGGAATCGGGCGGCGGAGAGGTGGATGAGGGCGGCCAGTCCGTGGGATTCGCCGTCGCCGGGGCAGAGTTCGGCCACGAGGCGGGACAGGTACAGGGCCTCGCCGATCATGCCCTCCCGTGGTTGCGCGGCCGCCTGAATCCATTCGATGGCGAATGCCCCGTAGATCGTCTCGTGCACATCGGGCAGACGGGACTCGAGGTCGAGACGGTCGGGACTGCCGAAGGCGACACCGAGACCGGCGACGCGCTTCTTCGCCCTGGCCAGACGGGCAGAGACGGTGGCGGCGGGCAGGGCCATGGCCGCCGCGATCTGTTTTGCCGTCATCCCCATCACCGCCGAGAGCATGAGCAGCGGCCGGGTGGGAGGCTCGATGTCCGGATGGGCGCAGGCGGCGAGGAGTTCGAGCCGGCGGTCGGGCAGAGCGTCAGGATCGTGGTCGGCGGGATCGGTGCCGAAAGCGGGACCGGGGTCGGAGCGGCTCTCGATGCGGTCGATCGTCTCCTCGTCGAGGGCTATCGAGGTCCGTGCCGCCGCCGATCTCCACACGTCCCGGCGGGCATTGAGCGCCACCCGGTAGAGCCAGCCCTCGGGATTGGAAGGGGGACCGGGGGCCCGCCACGCGGTGACGGCCCGTTCGAGGGCGCTGGAAAGAGCATCCTCGGCGCCGGAGATATCACCGTCGGCGGCCGCGATGAGCGCGATGATCCTGCCCCAGCCGCCCTGGGACAGGATCATCGCGCGATCGGCAGGATCAGCGGACTCTGCGGATTCGGTCATCGGCGAGCGATCAGGAGGAGCCGTCCGGGCGGGTCGGGCAGTCGCCGGGTCGGGTCGGCTCGTCGCCCGGTCGGGACCAGGTGCCGTCGACGTACGAGGTCGCCGCGGGTCGGACCTCGATGGTGCCGTAGCTCGTGCCGGGGAACTTCTCGGCCCAGGCCAGGGCCGCCTCGATGTCGGGAACGTCGATGACGACGACCCCGGCCAGGGCCTCTTTCGCCGCGGCGAAGGGCCCATCCTCGATGACGACCTCTCCGGTCCGCCGGGTCACGGTCTTCGTCTCGGAGTGGGGTGCGAGCATCTCCCAGGCGACGAAGACCCCGGCCGAGGTCAGCGCCTGGCCGAAGTCGTCCATGAGGCGCATCATCTCCTGGAAGTCCTCTTCGGTGGGGGCGGGGCCGTCGGCTGCGGGCTCGGGTGCGTGGAAGATCAGTGAATAGCGCATGGTTCGCTCCGTTCTGTGTGCGGCGGCCGGATTTCGGTCGCTCACAGAGAAGACGATCGAATCGACGCCGATTCGACAGCTGTGCAGAATTCTTCCACGAATCCCCTCCGCCGAGGCGGCTGTGACCCCAGTCCGGCCCGCCGAGGCGGTCCCGAACCAACCGAGCCGGTCCCGACGGCCGGAGCCTCAGACGAGTCCGGTGTAGACCGATCCCGGGTTGAAGATGTTGTCAGGATCGAGGGCCTGTTTGATCCGGTGGTTGAGCTCCATGACGTCCTCGCCGAGGTAGGGCGCGAGCCACGGTGCCTTGAGTCGGCCGACGCCGTGCTCACCGGTGATCGTCCCGCCCAGCCCCGTGGCCAGGTCCATGACCTCGCCGTAGGCGATCTGCGCGCGCTTCTGCTGCTCCTCATCCTTGGGATCGAGGACGAGCAGCGGATGCGTGTTGCCGTCGCCGGCGTGCGCGATGACGGCGATCGTCACGCCGCGTTCGGCCGCGATCTTCTCGATGCCGAGGACCAGGTCGCCGAGCTTCGGCAGCGGAACCCCGACATCCTCGAGCAGCAGCGCCCCCTTCTTCTCGACGGCCGGGATCGCGATCCGGCGGGCCGTGACGAAGGCTTCGCCCTCGTCGGGGTCGGCAGTGAGATAGCACTCGGAGGCAGAGTTGCTGTTGCAGATCTCCTCGATGATCTTCGCCTGCACAGTGCAGTGCTCGCCGGGCTCATCGGACTGGATGACGAGCATGCCCTCGGCCTCACGGTCGAGGCCCATCTTCAGCTCATCCTCGACGGCGTTGATCGACGGTCTGTCCATGAACTCGAGCATCGAGGGACGCATGGCCTTCGCGATCTCGAGCACGGCGTTCGTGGCATCGGCGAGCTTCGGGAACATCGCGACGACGGTCGTCGGGGGCAGCTGGGCGGGAATGAGCCGCAGGGTCACCTCGGTGATCACGCCCAAGGTCCCCTCGGAACCGACGAACAGCTTCGTCAGCGGCAGACCGGCGACGTCCTTGAGCCGAGGTCCGCCGAGCTTGACCGCCCGTCCATCGGCGAGGACGACGGTCATGCCGAGGACATAGTCCGTGGTCACACCGTATTTCACGCAGCACAGGCCGCCGGCGTTCGTGGCGATGTTGCCGCCGATGGAGCAGAACTCGAAGGACGAGGGGTCCGGCGGGTACCACAGACCGTGTTCGGCCGCGGCGGCCTTGACCTCGGCATTGAAGGCGCCCGGCTGGACCGTGGCCATGCGGGTGACGGGATCGATGCTGATCTCGCGCATCTTGTCCAGGGACAGCACGATTCCGCCGGCGATCGCGGAGCTGCCGCCCGACAGGCCGGATCCGGCGCCGCGGGGCACGATCGGGACCTTCGCCTCGGCGGCGATGCGCACCACCGTCTGCACCTCCTCGGTGGTTCTCACCCGGACCACGGCGGCAGGAACCCCGGCATCGGGGTCGTTCGCACGGTCCCAGCGGTAGGCGTCCATCGAATCGGGATCGGTGATGACGGCTTCGGCCGGCAGAGCGGAGGTGAGGGAGGAGACAACGTCCATGTTGTGTGTCTGACCTTTCGAGCGGAGTTCGGCACCCGGAGTTCGCTCTCGACGTTACCAGGATCACGTTCGCCGCAGGCGGTCGGGTTCAGGCTGCGGACAGGCGGGCAGTCACGGTGCGGACGAGCGATCGGAAGACCGTCCGAGCGAGCCCGCGGCGTAGGCTGGATCCATGACCTCCGCCCCCGCTCAGCGGCCTGCCGCCTGCGTGCTCGGAGCCGTGCCCGGAACCGGGTTCGAGGGGCAGCGGATCGGGATCGTCGACCTCGACAGCGCGGGTGAGGAGATCGGTCGGATCGACCTCGCCGAGGAGGCCCTGCTCGAGGTCGTCCGTGACCGTGAGGGCGGAGCCGGGGGAGATCCGAGCGAACCGGGCGGGGCCCGCCCCCGCTGGGTCCTCAGCGACACCGCGAAATGGTGCCCCCCGCTGCTCGCGGCCGGGGTCGGCCTCGAGCGCTGCCACGATCTGCGCTTGGCTCATGCGATCCTTGCCCGCTCCGAGCTCGTCACCGCACCGGAGGCGGTGCGCGTCGCCTCCGAATGGGACGCCGCGCCCGCCGACGCCGCCGCACCCGAACAGGCGGCCGCTCTGTTCGACGTCGATGCCGGGCGCGGATTCATCCCACAGGTTCCGCACGATCTCGAGGCGGCCCTGGCCGAATATGCCCGTCAGACCGCGGCGATCGAGACCGCAGGCGATCCGGGCCGACTGCGGCTGCTGCTCGCCGCCGAATCGGCGGGAGGACTCGTCGCCGCGGAGATGCGCGCGGCAGGCGTGCCCTGGGACGAAGCCGAACATGATCGGATACTGACCGAACTGCTCGGTCCCCGGCCGATCCGCGACGGGAAGCCCCAGAAGATGCTGGCCAAGGCCGAGGAGGTCCGCGATGCCCTTGAGGATCCGCGGGTCAACCTCGATTCGCCGAACCGGCTGCTTGCGTCGCTGCGCAATGCCGGCATCAACGTCGCCTCGACCTCGAAATGGGAGCTGCAGACGAGCGAGCATCCGGCGATCGCGCCCCTGCTCGAGTACAAGAAGATGGCCCGACTGCTGTCGGCCAACGGCTGGCACTGGCTCGACGAATGGGTTGATGACGGACGGTACCGACCCGTGTACGTGCCCGGCGGGGTCGTCACCGGCAGGTGGGCGGCCAGCGGGGGAGGGGCCCTGCAGATCCCGCGGCAGCTGCGTCCGGCCCTGCGTGCCGACGAGGGATGGCGGCTCGTCTCCGCCGATGTCGCCCAGCTCGAACCCCGGGCGCTCGCCGCCATGTCCGGAGACCGGGCGATGGCCGAGGCCGGATTCGGCCGCGATCTCTACTCCGGACTCGTCGACGCCGGTGTCGTAGCTACCCGGCAGGAGGCGAAGATCGCCGTGCTCGGGGCGATGTACGGATCGACGACCGGGGAGGCCGGAGCCCTGGTGCCGCGTCTGCGGCAGAATTTCCCCGCCGCCATGCACCTCGTCGATTCCGCCGCCGAGGCGGGCCGACAGGGAGGAGTCGTGTCCACCTGGTTGGGCCGGACCTCCCCACCTCCTGGCGAGGGGTGGCAGAGACTGCAGAGGGCGGCGAACCGCTTCGACGCCACCGGTGCCGATGAGCAGCGGGCCAGGCGGGCCGCTGGCGACCAGGGACGATTCACCCGCAACTTCGTCGTTCAGGGCACAGCGGCCGAATGGGCGCTGGCCTGGCTGGCCGACCTGCGGCTGCGCCTGGCCGAGCTGCCGGAGATCGGTGCGGCACCGGCCCCCGCCTCGGGGTCGGTCTTCTCCCGCCGTGCCCACCTCGTCTTCTTCCTCCACGACGAGGTCATCGTCCATGCCCCGGCGCAGCAGGCCGATCAGGCGGCGGACGAGATCAGGGCGGCGGCCGCCTCGGCGGGTCGATTGCTCTTCGGGGATGCCCCCGTCGACTTCCCCCTCGACCTGAGCATCGGTGAGCGGGCGATCAAGGACTGAGAGCGCCCCTGTTCAGCGTCGTCGCCCGGTCGTTCCGCCGGGAATGAGTCGCGCCGAGTTGAGGATGAACGCGGTCTCGCTGCCGACGTGGATGAAGGCGGCAGCGACGGGACTGAGCAGCCCGAAAGCCGCGAGGCCCATGCCGATGAGGTCGATCGCGATCGTTCCGATGAAATTGACCATGACGATGCGGCGGGCTCGGCGGGCGACGCTGACCGTGCGGACGAGATCGCCGAGGTCGGAGCTGATGAGCACGACGTCGGCCGATTCGCGGGCGAGATCGGTGCCCGATCCCATCGCGATGCCGACATCCGCGCGGGCGAGTGCCGGAGCGTCGTTGACACCGTCGCCGACCATCGTGATCGAGGCCCCGGCGGCACGTTCGGCATCGACAGCCGCGAGCTTCTCCTCGGGAAGGAGACCCGCCCTGACATCGTCGATGCCGATGCGAGCGGCGACGGCGCGAGCCGTCTCGGGACGGTCGCCGGTGATCATCATCGTCTTCAGCCCCATCCGTGCCAGCTGTGCGACGGCGTCGACCGCGGACTCTCGGACCGCATCGGCGATGTGGATCGTACCGGCATAGGCACCATCGACGGAGACATGGATCTCAGTCGCCGTGGGATCGTCAGCTGAGGCACCGGTCGGCGCATCGGGGACGAGTCTGGTGCTGCCGACGGAGACCGTGTGCCCGTCGACGATCGCCGTCACGCCGTGGCCGGGTCGGTAGGCGAAATCCTCCGCGGATCCGGGTGTGAGACCGTGATCGAGTGCATGGGCGACGATGGCCCTGCCGAGCGGATGCTCGGAGTACGACTCGGCTGTGGCGGCGAGTGAGAGGACCGTCTCGACGTCGAAACGGGGTATCGCGTCACTGTCCGGGACGCTGATGCTGACAACGGCCGGTGCCCCTGTGGTCAGAGTGCCGGTCTTGTCGAAGACGACAGTGTCGATCGACGACAGCGCCTCGAGATGAGCCCCGTCCTTGACGAACGCCCCGGAACGGGCGATCCGGGCGATTGCGGCGAGGACCGCCAGAGGTGTGCCGGCGGCGATTCCGCAGGCGCCGGCGACCACGACCACGGAGATCGTCGCGGTGAGGTCGCGAGTGAAGAGGTAGGTGACAACCGCTCCGATGAGTGCGAAGCCGACCAGCCAGGCCGCCAACCGATCGGCCAGGCGCTGGGCAGGGGGTTCGGACGACTGAGCCTCCTCGACGGCCGAGATGATGCGCCCGAACGAGGATTCGGCGCCGACGCGTTCCGCACGGACTTCGAGAGCACCGACCTGATTGACAGACCCGGCGAAGGTCTCGTCCCCAGCCGCGACGTCGACGGGCAGAGGTTCGCCGGTGATGCGGGACTGGTCGAGTGACGAGGTGCCGAGCAGGATCCGACCGTCGACAGGGACGCGTTCGCCGGGAACGATGACGACGGTGTCGCCGACGACCACCTCGGCGAGGGGCACGGCGAGGACGGATCCGCTCCTGCGGACCTGCACGATTTCGGGCAGGAACGACATGAGATCGGTGAGGGCATCGCGGCCGCGGTCCATCGACAGATCCTCGAGGATCTCGGCCGCGAGGACGAACGCGGTGATGACCAGGGCTGTCGTCCATTCGCCGATCGCAGCGGCCGTGACGATCGCGATGAGCATCGACGCCTCCATGCTCATCCGGCGGTGGATGACATCCTCGGCGGCTTCGACGGCGATCGGCCAGCAGCCGAGGACGATGCCGACGACCGCGATGACGGGCACGGCCGGCCATGGCCCGGTGACACCGAGGGCGACCGCGACGGCGCAGGCGGCGACGGCGAGGGCCCGGACGAGATCCCCGCGATCGATGCGGGAGAGCAGGTCCGTGCCGGGGGTGGCCGAATCGGTGGGCGCCGAGACTCGGCTGTCGGTGCTCACCGGTCGCCTCCGTCGACCTCTGCCGTCGTCGAGGACGGCACGTCGGCGGTCACCGTGCCGTCTGGGCTGCGATGGTGGGCGGGCGCGCCGGAGACGACGTGCTGAGCTTGGAACACCGCATGGGCGACGAGTTCGCGGGCGTGTTCGTCGATGAGGGTGTAGAACGCGCGGTTGCCTTCGGGGCGGGCAGCGACGATCTTGCCCCAGCGGAGCTTGGCGAGATGCTGGGACACGACCGTCGGGGACTTTCCGACCGCCTCGGCGAGGTCATTGACCGACTTCTCGCCGTCGCGCAGCGCCAGGATGATCCGCACCCGAGTGGCATCGGAGAGGAGAGTGAATACCTCGGCGGCGAGATCGGCGGACTGGCTCTCCGCATCGAAAGTGCATTTCTTAGTATCTGCGTACATGCTTAGATAATAAGGTGATCGTCGGCGCGGCGGCAAGGGGCGCGAAGAATAAGTCCATGTGCATGGAATAGACTGCGAGCCGCAAGCGCTGGACGATGTGGCCCAGCAACGGATACGCAAGTCCAAGGAGATCACATGAGCATCAGCGTCAAGGCACTGCAGAAGACGGGAGCAGATCAGCCGTTCCGCGTGGCCACCATCGAACGCCGGGATCCCCGACCCGATGACGTCGTCATCGACATCAAGGCCGCAGGCATCTGCCACAGCGACATCCACACCATCCGCAACGAATGGGGCGAGGCGCACTTCCCGCTCACCGTCGGCCACGAGATCGCCGGCGTCGTCGAGGCCGTCGGTTCCGATGTCACCGATTGGAAGGTCGGCGACCGCGTGGGCGTGGGCTGCATGGTGAACTCGTGCGGCGAGTGCGAGGAATGCCGGGCCGGGCAGGAGCAGAACTGCCTGAACGGCAACGTCGGCACGTACAACGTCGAAGACGTCGACGGCACGATCACCCAGGGCGGATACGCGCAGAAGGTCGTCGTCAACGAGGGCTTCGTCTGCCGGATCCCCGATGCGCTCGACTTCGACGTCGCCGCCCCGCTGCTGTGCGCGGGCATCACCACCTATGCACCGCTCAACCGCTGGGGCGCCGGTGAGAAGAAGAACGGAGCTCCGAAGCAGGTCGCCGTGCTCGGACTCGGCGGACTCGGACACATGGGCGTGCAGATCGCCGCGGCCATGGGCGCCGAGGTCACCGTTCTGTCCCGCACGCTGAAGAAGGAAGCCGCGGCGCTGGAACTCGGTGCGAAGCGGATGCTCGCCACAACCGACGAGAACTTCTTCTCCGACCATGCCGGCGAGTTCGACCTCATCCTCAACACGATCAGTGCCGATATCCCCGTCAACCGATACCTGCGACTGCTGGGGCCGCGCGGGGTCATGGCCGTCGTCGGTCTGCCGCCGGAGAAGCAGGAGTTCTCCTTCGGTGCCGTGATCGGCGGGGCCAAGGCCATCGCCGGATCGAACATCGGCGGCATCGCCGAGACCCAGGAAATGCTCGACTTCTGCGCCGAACACGGCAGCGCCGCGAAGATCGAGACGATCCCCGTCACCGAGGCGGACGCCGCCTACGACCGAGTCGTGGCCGGAGACGTGCAGTTCCGCGTCGTCATCGACACCGCGAGCTTCGATGACGTCGAGGCCGTCGCCTGATCCGCCTCGTCCGATTCACCTCGTCTGAATCCCGGGCGTGAGACCGCAATGGTCGGGGTGATTCCCGCAATCTGTGCGGGAATCCCTCGACCCTCATGCCGCAGGCGGGCACAATGAGACCGGGTCGAGCGTCTGGAGGTCGAGGGACAGGGGAGTGATGACGGGCACGAGGCGACAGCTGCGGACGGTGCCCCTGGCGCTGCTCATCCTCTACACGGTCTTCATCGGCCTCGTCACGCTCACGCCGAATCAGCTGGACACCGGCCCCGGCTCGTTCATCGCAGGACTGCTCGAGTTCCTCGCCTCCCACCGGGTGACCGCATGGATCAGCTTTGACATCCTCGAGAAGCTCGCGAACGTCGGAATGTTCATTCCCTTCGGCCTGCTTGTGGCCCTCCAGTGCGGCCGCAGCCGGTGGTGGGTCGGCTGGGTCGCGGGCATCGCTTTCACGTGCCTCATCGAGGGAACTCAGGCGACCCTGCTCTCTCCCACGCGCTTCGCCACGATCAGCGATCTCGTGACGAACAGCCTCGGTGCCGGCATCGGAGCTGTGGTCGGACTCATCGTCATGAGGATCTGGCCGCCGAGGATGGACAGAGTCCCCGTCGACCATGAGGTCCGGTGAGAGATCCTGGGGCCCGGTGAGCAGGGTCATATCCGCATCTGAGGATGTGCCCAGGATTCGGTCGTATGTTGGTCGGTGATGACCGATCGTGATCAGCGCACAGTCGGTGCGCCGCTGGCCCTTCTCGTCCTCTACACCCTCTTCATCGCCGCCATCACGCTGACCCCGCAGCAGATGGGCACCGGCCCGGACACTCTCATCGGGCACGCGCTCGACCTCTTCGCCGCTCACCGGGAGACTGCGTGGCTGACCTATGAACGGGTCGAGAAGCTCGGCAATGTGGCGATGTTCATTCCCTTCGGCTTCCTCGCGGCCCTGCACTTCGGGCGCCGACGGTGGTGGCTCGGATTCCTCTTCGGCGCGGGTTTCAGCGCCGCCATCGAGATCTTCCAAGGCACCGTGCTCACTCAGTCCCGCTTCGCCACGCTCAGCGATCTCGTCACGAACACCCTCGGCGCCGGCATCGGCGCGCTCCTCGGCCTGTGCTGCCTGGCCGCATGGCCGAAACGGTCGAGGAGGAGGGAATCAAACAAGGGGCTCGCGCCGGTGTAGGTCCGATCTCGTCTGTCCCGGTGCCGAGTTGTCCGCTGGCTCTCCGGTCGCCCTTTCGGTGACCGCTCGATCTCCCGGCCCTCAGCCGTCCTCGGCTTCTTCGAGGGCCGCGATGCACCGGCCGAGCGCCTCGGTGACCATCGTCCGGGTCTCATCATCGAGCGGTGAGACCATTCGAGCGGAGACCGCCTCGACGCGGGAGACGGCCTGATCGAGCACCTCGACGCCCGCCGAGGTGAGGCGTGTGGGCAGGATGCGACCGGATTCGGCCGTGGCCGGCCTCGTGATCAGTCCCCGTTCCTGCAGTCCGCGCAGCAGCGTATTCATCGTCTGCCGGGTGACGAAGGCGCCGCGCGCGAGCTCGGAATTCGACGCTCCCGGCCTCCGGCGCAGCTGCTCGAGGCAGTTGTACTGCGGGGTGGTCAGCTCCAACGGCCGCAGCGTCTCGTCCATTGTCGACCGCAGCGCCGACTGCAGATGCTTGAGCTGATAGCCGAGCAGCGACTCGAGGCTGTCTGCCCCAGCGACGTCTTCAGCATCCTTCTCTTGACTCATGTAAGTATTCTGACATATCGTCATCGATGTCAGGATGCTGACATCGAATGGTCGTGGGATCCACGTCGGGTGGCGGGGTCCCGGAAGAGAAGGAGTTCATCATGAATGCGTCAACCAGCGCTGAATCGGTCAATCCGGAGTCGGACGGCGTGGAGGCAGGCACCGCACAGCCGGTCGGCTCAGTGAGCGGTCCGGACTTCATCGCCTTGCAGGTCCGAGACGTGGAAGCGGCCGCACTGTTCTACGAATCGCGGCTCGGCCTCACCCGTGCCCCGGCTGCCCCTCCCGGAGCGGTCGTCTTCACGACTTCGCCGATCCCCTTCGCCGTGCGCGAGCCGCTGCCCGGCGTCGACCTCGACTCCGGTGACCGTCCGGGCAACGGGGTGGCACTGTGGCTGAGGTGCGATGATGCGCAGGCACTGCATGATTCCCTCGCCGAGGCGGGGGTGGAGATCCTCCGGGCGCCCGCTCCCAGCCCCTTCGGGCTGACCTTCGCCTTCGCCGATCCCGACGGCTATGCGGTGACCCTGCACGACGCAGGGTGATCAGCCGAGCGAGTCGACGATCTTCTTGATCCGGCGATCGCGGGTCTCCTCGGCCTTCGCCGAGGTCACCTGCCGCACATGCTCCTTGCGCTTCGACGGTGCGAGCGCATCGAAAGCCGCGCGGACACCGGCGGCGGCGAGCGCCTCGGCGAGGGAATCGGGAACCGGGGTCTCCCGGTTCGAGGTGTCGTGTGTCAGCGTCACCTCGTGGGTCTCGCCGCCGGCGACGCCGATCTTCTCCCGGTGTTCCTTGGCGAGCGGGAGCAGGTACTTCCCACCCATCACCGCGGTCGTGGAGGGATAGGAATAGCCTTCGATCGTGACGATGACCGGGACCCGCTTGCCCACGCCGAAGCCGAGGACGATGTCCTCGGGAACTTCGATGCCGACGTTGTTGCCGAGTTTCAGGAGTTCAGTGGTGAACGTGACCATGCGGCCTCCTCGGTGAGTGGATGGTCTTGACCGAGCGTAGGCCGATCAGTCCTCGTCGACAAGGTCGGGAGCGGTTTCGGCGGTCGAGAAGGTCGGCCACCAGCAGTGCACGCGCTTGGCGTAGTCGCGGTATTCGTTGCCGAAGCGCTCGATCAGGTCGGTCTCCTCGTGGGGGCGGATGAGCCAGTTCCACAGCAGTGAGCCGATGAGCGCGTACACGACGACGAGCCACGAACCGATGAGCAGGCCCATGGCCATGCCTTGGACGACGCCGGCGATGGCCATCGGATTGCGGACGAAGGCGTAGGGGCCGCGGGCGACGAGGTGGTGGGCCATCTGCGAGGGCAGCGGGGTGCCGGAGCCGAAGTTCGCGATCGCTCGGGCCGACCAGACGCCGATGACGCTGGAGATGGCGAGCAGGGCGAAGCCGACGACGACCAGGAGGATCGGGAACTTGTAGGCGAGGTTCCAGCGGTCTTCGAAGGCATTGATGATGACCGGGATGATGATGAGGAACACGCCCCAGAACACGACGATCTGGATGGTGGTCCGCACCAGCAGGCGGGACCGGATGCGGGTGTGCGAACTGTGGAACGCGAAGGGTCCGACCAGGAGCTTCTCGGACGGGATGCGGCCGACGATCATGAGCACACCGGCAAGGAGGCTGCCGAGCGCGGCGAGGATCATGAGGACGGCACCGAGCCCCGCCTCGGTGGTGGCGGTCGCATAGACGACCATGCCCAGCGCCACGAGCACGGTCCACCCGGTGGCGATCCACACCGCCCAGCGGAAGTTGAGCGCGGCCAGGGCCGAACCGATGACGAAGAGCGGAATGTCGACGATCGCGATGAGCAGCGGGTCGATGCCGCCGAGCGTCGCGTCCGCCACCCCGGGAATCATCGCGGTGCCCAGCCACCATGCCGCTCCGGCGAGGGCCTGGAGGGCGAAGTACATGCGGCCGTGGAAGATGCGCAGTCGTTTCTTCGGTTTGTTCACTTCAGTGAGATGTCGATTCATGTGTGCACCGTCCCGCGGATGCAGATGGACGTGTCTCCGCCGACCCAGATCTCGTCGTCCTCGGCGGTGATGGAGACGACTCCGGAGCGGCCGAGCGCGGTCCCCTGGGTCGCGGTATAGCTGTTCGGAGCCAGGTTCTCACCGATGAGCCATTGGGCGACGGAGGCGTTGAGGCTGCCGGTCACCGGATCCTCGGCGACACCGACTCCGGGCACGAAGGCCCGGATCTCATACTCGTGCTCTGACCCTTCCGGGTGGGCGCCCAGGACGCCGAGCTTCGCATCGGGGATGGCCGAGAAGTCGGGGGTGAGCGCGAGCACCTGGTCGGCGCTGGACAGTCGCACGGCCGCCCAACCGGGGCCGTTGTCGGCCCACTGGTGGCCGAGGATCTCGGCACGATCGACGCCGAGGGCGGTTGCGATCTGGTCGACGTACGCGTCGTCGAGCGGTCCCGAGCGCAGGCGATCGGGGGCGGCGAAGGCGAGGGTCTCGGAGGACCCGCCGGTCGGGTCGGTCGGGCTGGTCGGGCCGCCTCGGCGAGGGGATCTGCGGATGTCGACGAGGCCGGCACCGCACTCCTGGACGATACGGTCCTCGTGCTTCGGGGCGCCGCCGGCGTCGAGCCAGGCCGCGGCCGAACCGAGCGTGGGGTGGCCGGCGAAGGGCAGTTCTCGGTGCGGGGTGAAAATGCGCAACCGGTAGTCGGCTGCGGGGTTGTCGGGCGGGAGGACGAAGGTGGTTTCGGACAGGTTCGTCCAGTTCGCGATGCGGGCCATCTGCTCCTCATCGAGGCCATCGGCGTCGACGATGACCGCTACGGGGTTGCCGTGGAAGGGCACGGCAGAGAAGACATCGACCTGGGCGAAACGACGGTGCTGTGACAATGACACTCCTTCGCGAGTTGCGGACCACGCTGCGAGCGGGGGATTGCGCGGGCGCTTCTCACAGTGTAAAGGCCCAGGCCGGAGCGTCGGTGGATTGGCCCCCGGCGGCGCGGGGGTGTCAGCTGCGGAGGGCGGCGGAGATCCGCTCGGGCGACAGTGCTGCATCAATGGCCAGATGAGCCGCGCCGAGGATTGCGGCGTCTCCGGCCGCACGCGAAGGTGCGATCGTGAGGTGCTCGGTCGACAGCGGAATCGACCGTGCGTAGACGACCTCCCTTACCCCTGCGACCAGGTGTTCCGCGGCCTGCGCCATGGTCCCGCCGATGAGGATGAGTGCCGGATTCATCAGGCTCACACATGTGGTGAGCACCTCGCCGAGGTCGCGTCCGGCTTGGCGGACGGCCTGAATGGCCTGCAGGTCCCCGTCTTTGGCGAGACGGACGACATCGTCGGGCGTAGCGGCGGGAAACCCGGACTTCGTCAGGTCCCGCGCGATCGCTCGTCCGGAGGCGACTGCTTCGAGGCATCCGCGGTTGCCGCACGCGCAGGGGATGTCCGCAGCTCGGGAGAGCGCAACATGCCCGATATCGCCTGCCGCACCGTGCGAGCCACGGCGCAGGGAGCCGCCGGAGATGATTCCGGCCCCGATACCCGTGGCGACCTTGACGAAGATCAGGTCCGAGGCGTCGGGCCAGGCCGCAGTCTGTTCGCCCAATGCCATGATGTTGACGTCATTGTCGACGAGGACCGGCGCCGAGAAGGTCATCTTCAGCGCTCCGGGGAGATCGAAGCGATCCCAGCCGGGCATGATCGGAGGATTGATCGGCCTGCCGGTTGAGAACTCGACGGGACCGGGCAGACCGATTCCGATTCCGACGACCTCGCCGATGCTGCGCCCGGTCTGCTCGAGCAGCTGGAGGGCAGTGGTGGTCATCCAGTCGACGGCGTCCTCGGGGCCAGTGGAGATGGCTCGCTTGGCGCGATGATCGGCGAGCAGCTCACCGGCCAGGTTCGTCACCGCGATCCGCGCATGTGAGGCCCCGAAATCAGCAGCGACGACGACGCGGGCCCGCGGATTGAAAGCGAACTGCGAGCTCGGCCGACCGCCGGTGGAGACCGCATCATCGACCGGGGCGATGAGTCCCAGGCCCAGCAGCTGTTCGATCCGGTGCGCCACTGTCGGGCGAGACAGGCCTGTCGAGCGAACCAGTTCCGCACGAGTCCGCGGTCGACTGTCACGCAGCAGCTGAAACAGCCCGCCCGCATGGGACAGGTCGAAAGTGTGCGGATCGGTCGACAATGTCATCCATTCAGTAAACCACATTGCGACTTCCGAGTGACTAGTTGAATGCTTTTGAAAAAGCATTGACAAAAGGGGTGATGCGCACAACATAATGGTGCATGGCCAATGTTGCTCATGCGATTTCGCAGGTCCCTCGAATCGGCCTCCTCGGCGGCGGGTTCATGGGGCGCGTCCACAGTCGGGCTGCACGGTCTGCCGGAGCCGTACTCGACAGCGTCGCGGCCTCCAGCCCATCGAGAAGCGCCGAGGCCGCCGCCGAATTGCGATTCGGCCGGCCGGCGTCGGGCGCCGAGTTGTTTGAGCGATCGCTCGACGCGATCCACATCTGCACTCCCAACGATGTCCACGCGGCACAGTCCCTGCAGGCTCTCGACGCGGGATCGAACATCATCTGCGAGAAGCCCCTGGCCACTGATTCGGCCGCTGCGCGTGCCGTGTTGGCCCGCGCCGACGAGGCGGGTCTGCTTGGGACAGTTCCATTCGTCTACCGCTACCACCCGATGGTGCGCGAGGCCCGTGCGCGCTTCCGCGAGGGTCAGGCCGGCACGCTGCTGACCGTTGACGCCGGATACCTGCAGGACTGGCTGCTCGGCTCCGGCGACGAGAACTGGCGCGTCGAGACTGAGCGCGGCGGCCCCTCGCGGGCGTTTGCCGATATCGGCTCCCACCTCGTCGACCTCATCGAGTTCATCGTCGACGACCGGATATCGTCCCTGGTGGCGACCACGAGAACCGTTCACCCTCGCCGAGGCGGCACCGCAGTGACCACGGAGGACACCGTGGCCGTGACCGTCGAGTTCTCCGGCGGCGCCATCGGTTCGCTGCTGGTGTCACAGCTGGCTCCCGGACGCAAGAACGGGCTGACAATGGAGATCGCCGGCACCGAGGCGAGCATGCGCTTCGAGCAGGAGCGGCCCGAGCAGCTGTGGTTCGGTCAGCGTGCAGACAGCCGGCTTCTCGTCCGCGACCCCGACTCCCTGTCCGCCGATGCCGCGCGTCTGTGCATGGTCCCGGCCGGGCATCCACAGGGATACCAGGATGCGTTCAATGCCTTCGTCGCCGACTCCTATGCGCTCTTCGCCGGCGAGCAGAGAGAAGGAGTGCCCATGCTGTCCGATGGTCTGCGCGCCCTGCTCATCACCGAAGCCGTCCTGAAGTCTGCCGAACAGCGCTCGTGGGTCGAGGTCGAGTCGCCGTGATCACCGTGAGAGCGCAGATATGAGTACAACAGGGTCGGTCCAGCCGGTGCTCTCGGCCACCGGGATCACGAAAGGCTTCTTCGGAGTCGAAGTTCTGCATGGTGTATCGCTGGAAGTACACTCCGGCACCGTCCACGGTCTCGTCGGTGAGAACGGAGCAGGAAAATCCACTCTGATGAAGATCATCGCCGGCGTCCACCAGCCGGATTCCGGAGACCTGCGGATCAACGGCGAGCTCGTCGACTTCACTCATCCGGTCGAGGCCGAACGAGCCGGAGTCGCCACCGTGTTCCAGGAGTTCAACCTGCTGCCGGACCGCACCGTCGCCCAGAATGTCTTCCTCGGACGCGAACCGCACAAGTGGGGAATCGTCGATGTCGCTGCGACGAAGCGGCGGACCCAAGAGCTCCTCGACGAGCTCGACGTCACCGGAATCACCCCCGAAGCGAAAGTCGGCTGGCTGACGGTGCCCGAACAGCAGATCATCGAGATCATCAAAGCACTGTCTGTCGATGCGAAGGTCATCTCGATGGATGAACCCACCGCAGCGCTGTCGGACAACGAGGTGGCTGTTCTCTATCGCGTCATCGACACTCTCAAAGCCAAAGGTGTCGCGATCATCTACGTGTCACATCGACTTCAGGAGATCTTCGACCTCTGCGATGAGATCACGGTGTTGAAGGACGGTTCCCTGGTGGCCGGCAGACCACGAGACGAGTTCGATCATGCGAGCCTTGTGCGGGCCATGGTCGGTCGACCCATCAGCGCCTTCTTCCCGGACCCCGAAGCGGGAACGACGATCGGAGAATCGTTGCTGGAGGTGAATGGCGGAGGAAACGAACAGCTTGAGGACATCGAGCTCAAACTGCGTGAAGGGGAGATCCTCGGCGTCTCCGGTCTCCAAGGTTCAGGCCGGACCGAACTGCTCGAAGCGCTCTTCGGCACACAGCCGTTCACACGAGGCACGGTTCGACTGTCCGGAAAGACCGGGCGGATCAGTTCCGCACGGCAGGGTGTCCGCCAGGGCCTGGCTCTGGTCACCGAAGATCGCAAGGGCACAGGTCTCGCGCTGTCCCAATCGATCGCAGACAACGCGCTGTTGGCCATTCGTGCGGTGTTTCCGTCGAGAACTGCCCGGGTGAAGTCGGAAGTCCCGGCGATACTCGAATCGCTCGAAATCATCAGCCGGGGACTCGACCAGGAAGTGCGGGCACTGTCCGGAGGCAACCAGCAGAAGGTCGTCCTTGCGAAATGGCTGGCGACCTCACCCCGGATCGTACTCCTCGACGAACCGACCCGCGGGATCGACGTCGGAGCCAAGGTCGCCGTCTACCGACTGATCAGAAGCCTGGCGCGCCGCGGAGTGGGCATCATCCTCGTGTCGAGTGAGCTTCCGGAGGTCTTGGGGTTGGCCGACAGGATCCTGGTGATGGCCGATGGGCGGATCGCCGGAGAGCTTCCTCCCGGTTCGAGTGAAGAGGAGGTTCTGTCGATGGCGACCGGAACCGAAGCCCAGGTGGTGACAGAACATTGAGAACTCGACTGCGTCGTCTCGACACCACCGCTCTAGTCTATATCGCCTTGGCCATCGTGCTCATCGTCGCTGCGATCCTCGTCTCCACAACCGGTCGCAATCTCTTCAGTCCCGGAAACATCCGCGACATCCTCACCGGTATGAGCGTGCTCGGTTTCGTGGCGATCGGACAGACGCTCGTCATCCTCGGCGCCTCCCTCGACTTGTCAGTCCCCTACGTCATGAGCCTGGCGAGCCTGGTCGCTGCCCAGACCATGGACGGCAGAGACGGGATGGTAATCCCCGCAGTGCTGCTCACCGTGGCCATCACGGCACTCATCGGGCTGGCCAACGGACTCTTCGTCTCGGTGCTCAAGATCCACGGCTTCGTCGCCACCCTTGGAGCCGGGTTGATGCTCAAGGGTTACTTGGACACGAACTATCAGGGCACCGAGGGCGAAGTTCCCTGGTCGTTCCAGCTCTTCGGCGCCTCGGGCATCGGTCCAGTCCCGATTTCGACGATCGTCATGCTGGCCTTGGCCGCTCTCGTTGCGTTCATCCTCGTCCGCACGACCTTCGGCCACCACCTCTTTGCTGCGGGAGGCAATGCTGAGGTCGCTCGCCTCTCGGGAGTCCGCGAACGCCTGCCGATCATCGGGGCGCATATCGGCAGTTCGGTCTGTGCAGGATTTGCGGGGCTGCTGTTGGCCAGTCGGCTGGGAGTCGGCAGTCCGACCGTCGGCTCACAGGGAACCTATGATCTGCTGTCCATCGCCGCGGTCGTGCTCGGCGGCACAGTCCTCATGGGTGGGCGAGGATCGATCTCGGGAACCATCGGCGGAGTCGCGATCTTCGCAGTCCTCGACAACCTCATGAGCGTCATGCAGTTCAATCCCTTCCTCAAGGACGTCATCCGCGGGCTCGTCATCATCGTCGCCGTCGCACTCTACGCGCGGCGCAGGATCATCGCCCGCCGCATCAGGTTCGCCCACGCATCGCAGGGTCCGAACATCGCCACCGGGAACCGCGCCGGCATCGAGACTCCACGGACTGACAACCTCGGCGAGAGGGCGGCCGCCACCGGAGAGGGGAGCAAGGCGTGATCTCCTCAACTGCGCACCCACAGTCTGCGCAAGCACAATCCGCGCTTTCACGGTCGGGGCGGGGCCGCCTCGGTGTCGGGGAACGGATTGCCGAACTGGGACGGCGGGCACTCGATCCGAAGGGGATCGTCGTGGTCCTCCTCATCGTCATCCTCCTGGCCATCGTCGTGCTCAACCCGAGCTTCGCCGAGCCCGGATCGCTGATGCGATTCATCCAACGGGTCGCACCCATCGCCATCGTGGCGATCGGACAGTACTTCGTCATCGTCAGCGGTGAATTCGACCTGTCGATGGGAGCCGTCGTCACAGCTCAGGTGATGACCGTCGGCCATCTCGTGGGAGTCGATGAGTCGAAAACCGGGCCAGTGCTCTTCGTTCTCATCGGGATCGGCATCCTCGTTGGTCTCGTCAACGGATTGGCCACGACGCTGCTGCGCGTGCCCTCCTTCATCGTCACCTTGGGCACCATGCTCATCATCCACGGTGCGATCATGTGGTGGACCGGAGGCGTGGCGACGAGCAATCCTGCTGAGAACTTCCGACAGATCGGCCGGGGCGGGATCGAAGACATTCCGCTCATCGATTTCATTCCCTATGCGGTGCTCATCCTGGCGGCTGTGATTGTTCTGGCAGTGTGGCTTTCGCGTCGTCCCTTCGGTCGGACTCTGGTCGCGATCGGAGACAATTCGGCGGCAGCGACCTTCGCGGGCACTCGGGTGTGGTGGACCAAGACCTCGGCTTTCGTGCTTTCGTCGCTGTCGGCCACAGTCGCCGGCGTGCTGCTGGTCGGTTTCGCCGGAGTGCATCCCTCGGTCGGGCAGGGCTACGAATTCACAGCGATCACTGCCGTCGTCCTCGGCGGAGTGGTCCTCGGCGGAGGCCGAGGCACTGTCCTCGGCGCTCTCACAGGTGCATTCACCTTAGAAGCCCTCTTCACTCTGCTGAACTTCACCACGGTTCCTGCAACCATGCGCGATGCGATCCAAGGCGCGATCATCATCGCCGCAGTCGCCTATTCGGGAGTGGTCTTCGCCCGACGACGCAGACGCGGTCGGGCCCCGGCCTCGACGAACACATTGACCACCTCGGCGGAGACCACTCCGTCGACCCCACCGGCCGGCGGCGATGGTGCCGTACGGCAATGACAGAGGAGAAACCATCATGAGAACAGGACTGAAACCAGTGCTGAGGACGGCGGTCGCGCTGGTCGGTGCCTCCGCGCTCATCGCTTTGGCCGGGTGCACAACCGACCCCACGGTGGAACCCGGCGGCGGGGAGGGCGGCGGCGAAGACTCCTCTGAGGAGTGGTTCGATCAGAAGCTCTACGATCGTCAGTTCGAAGAACGTGACGTCGTCCCCGATGGGCCCGAGGACAAGCCGTACCTGCAGATGATCAATCCCGAGATGGGCAACACCTCGGAATTCAAATCCGAGGGCGGGAAGAAGATGTGCTTCGCCAATGCTTCGATCTCGAACCCCTGGCGGCAGACCGGCTGGATCACCATGAACGAACAGCTGAAGGATCTCAAGAAGAACGGTGTCATCACCGAGATGGAGACCCGCGACGCACAGGACAACGACGACACCCAGATCGCCGACATCGACTACTTCATCTCGGAAGGCGACTGCGACGGCTTCATCATCTCGCCGAACTCGACCTCGGCGATCACCCCTGCCGTTGAACGCGCCTGCAAGACCGACAAACCCGTCATCGTCTTCGACCGAGGTGTGGA
The DNA here is from genome assembly GCF_057766545.1 of Brevibacterium sp. MGP-B1. Lineage (NCBI taxonomy): Bacteria > Bacillati > Actinomycetota > Actinomycetes > Micrococcales > Brevibacteriaceae > Brevibacterium > Brevibacterium sp. MGP-B1. The sequence continues at coordinate 3,597,575 of NZ_CM173407.1, forward strand.
AACCGATTGCGCGGTGACCTTCATCCATCCGATCGGCGGCTTCGCATGGGGCATTGACACCTCACAGTTCCTCATCGACAACCTGGAGAAGGGAGACAAGGTCGTCGCACTGCGGATTCTGCCCGGCGTCGATGTGCTCGAACAGCGGTGGGCGGCAGCTGAGAAGCTCTTCGGCGAAGCCGATATCGAGGTCGTTGACTACTTCACCGAGGGAGACCCTGCCGAGATCAAGAAGGTCGTCTCCGATGAACTCGCCAAGGGCGACGTCCAGGGCGTGTGGATGGACGCCGGCGATGGTGCCGTCTCCGCGGTCGAAGCCTTCGAGGACGCTGGGAAGGACTACCCCGTCATGACCGGCGAGGACGAGCTCAGCTTCCTGCGCAAATGGAAGGACACGGACATGACGGCACTGGCCCCCGTTTACTCGAACTTCCAGTGGCGGACACCTCTGCTCGCCGCCGAGATGATCTTCAACGGTGAAGAGGTTCCGACCGAATGGGTGCTGCCGCAGAGCCCGGTCACGGCCGAGGACCTCGATGAGTACCTCGATCGGAACAAGGGAATGCCCGATGGGCACTATGCGAAGTTCGGCGGCGAGGACCTGTCCGGATTCCCTGAGGTGTGGCAGGACAGGGTCATTCCCTGATCCGTGAGAGACGAGTCGGATCATGACACGTGAGATCGGGATCAACACCTGGGTGTGGGCGTCGCCGCTGACGACCGACCGCCTCGGTGAGTTCGCCGGCCGTGCCCGCGATTTCGGATTCGACCTGCTCGAACTTCCGGTGGAGGTGCCGGGGGACTGGGACCCCGGTGCCGCCGCCGAGGCGGTGGCCGAGTTCGGTCTGGGCGCGCGGATCGTCGGGGCGATGGGGCCAGGTCGGGACCTCATCGACCCGAGGTTCCGGCCGGATACACAGGACTACCTGCGTCACTGCGTCGAGGTGGCCGTCCAGGTCGGTTCGCCCACCGTGGCCGGACCGTTCACGGCAGCGACCGGCCGGGTGTGGCGGATGGACAACGGGGAACGGACAGTTGTGGTTCGGACACTTCGGGAGGCTCTGCGCCCTGTGGCTGCGTTCGCGGCTGAAAGGGGCGTGACGATCGCAGTGGAGCCTCTCAACCGCTACGAGACGAGCCTCATCAACACCGTCGAGCAGGGGCTCGATGCATTGGAGCCCCTGCTGGGAGACGGTGTCGGCATCGCCCTGGACAGTTACCACCTCAATATCGAGGAACGTTCCCCGGCCGCTGCGATCCGAGCCGCCGGGCAGCATTGTCGAGTCGTACAGGTCTGCGGCAACGACCGTGGGCCGGTGGGCGGCGATCACACGGATTGGGAGGCGTTCTTCGACGCACTCGACGACATCGACTACCTCGGACCGCTCACGGTGGAGAGCTTCACCGGTGACAACGACACAATTGCCGTGGCTGCTTCGATCTGGCGGCCGTTGGCAGAGAGTCAGGACGCACTGGCGCGTTCGAGCGCCGAGTTTCTCACCGCGCTGCAGCGGGCGCGGCCAGGAGCACACCACGATGACCACTTACCTGATCACGACAACTCATCCAGACTCGACCACCCAGCTGGGCGCGATCACTCATCAGGCACTGCAGAGGAGCAGCCATGACCGACAGTCCTCATCCCGTCACTCTCTTCACCGGGCAATGGGCCGATCTTCCGTTCGAGGAGGTGGCGCGGCTAGCCGCCTCCTGGGGCTATGACGGCTTGGAGATCGCTTGTTCCGGCGACCATCTCGACTTGGTTCGGGCCGATGATGATCCCGCGTATCTGAGGTCGAGGCTCGAGGTCCTCGATCGGTACGGGCTCAAGACGTGGGCGATATCGAACCATCTCGCGGGTCAAGCCGTCTGCGATGATCCGATCGACTTCCGGCATCAGGCGATCGTCAGAGAGTACGTGTGGGGAGACGGCGAGGCGGAGGGGGTGCGGCAGAGAGCGGCCGAGGACATGAAGCGCGCTGCCCGTGTGGCGCGGCGTCTCGGAGTCGACACGGTCGTCGGATTCACCGGTTCGAAGATATGGCCCTATGTCGCGATGTTCCCGCCTGTTCCGGCGTCGGTCATCGACGAGGGGTATGAAGACTTCGCGAATCGGTGGAATCCGATCCTCGACGTCTTCGACGGTGAAGGGGTCAGGTTCGCCCACGAGGTCCATCCCTCGGAGATCGCCTATGACTATTGGACGACAGTCCGGGCGTTGGAGGCGATCGACCATCGCGAGGCGTTCGGTCTCAACTGGGATCCCAGCCATCTGCTGTGGCAGGGAATCGACACCGTCGGCTTCATCACGGATTTCGCCGATCGCATCTATCACGTCGATTGCAAAGACACCCGGCTGCGGCCGCCGACCGGCAGAAGCGGAATCCTCGGTTCTCATCTGTCCTGGGGCGATCCTCGGCGAGGGTGGGATTTCGTCTCGACCGGCCATGGCGATATGCACTGGGAGGACGCGTTCCGGGCGCTCGCTTCGATCGGATACGACGGTCCGATCTCCATCGAATGGGAGGACGCTGGGATGGACCGTCTCCACGGCGCCGCCGAAGCGGTCGCCCGGATCCGCGAATTGCTGTGGAAGCGACCGGAGACCTCGTTCGATGCAGCGTTCTCGAATCAATGAGGTCACTTGAGCAATCGACTAGGTGATGCTTTTCAAACCTTCGAAGCGACCGATCTCCCGAACCATAGGCACTCCGACTGCCTGAGTCGTCGGAGTCCCGACCTCCCGAATCGCTGAGGAGGACCTGAGGGTCCCGCTCAGGAGCGGTTCGTACACTGGGCCGCTATGGACTTCAAGCAGGCAACGGCGACGTGGTGGGACGCCATCACCTCGGGCTTCGGGCGGCAGGACGGGCTCGAGCTCGACGTCCTCGGGCTCGTGCTCGTCATCGGAGTGCCCCTGGTCGTGACCCTGACTCCGGGGATCTGGAGGTTCTTCGGACTGTTCGTGACCTTCATCCACGAGCTCGGCCACGCATTCGCTGCGCTCATGACGGGACGCGTGGTCAAGGGGATCTCGCTGAACTTCGACCATTCGGGGCAGATGAACTCCTTCGGCCGAGTCGGCTTCTCCGCCACATGGGCGGGTTTCTGGGGATATCCGGCACCGGGCGTGCTCGGACTCGTCCTGGCCACCTCGGCGGTCTTCGGTTGGGCCCCCTTGGCACTGTCTGTGGGCGCGCTGATCCTGTTGGTCGCGCTCATCTTCATCCGGAACCTCGCGGGCGCGGTCATCGCCGTGATCACGGCGATCGCGGCCCAGCTCGTCGTCGTGTTCCTGCCGCTGGAGTGGATCTCGGTCTTCGTCGCCGCGCTCGGCACGGCGCTGACGATCGGTTCGCTCAAGGACCTCGTCAAGGTCATCCGCGTCCACACGCGCCGGCGCCATGTGCAGCAGTCCGATGCCTACATCCTCGCGCAGGGTTCGGCCTTGCCCGCCGGTGCCTGGCTGACGCTGTTTGCGCTGGTCATCATCGTCTGCGCGCTCGCCACCGCGCGGGTGCTGTATACGGCGGTGTCGGTCGGCGCGGTGTGATTGGGACTCTCTTCGTTTCCTGAGCTGGAGCAGCAGGGGCGGTGTCGTTCGGCGCAGAGCGACAGCGGCAGTATCGGGTCCGCGAGATTCAGGGACGAGCCGGCGTGGATGCCCGTGATTCCGCGTCAGTGCCGGGTGGCAGAATCAGAGTATGGCCCCACTTCCGAAATTCTCCGCTGTCCTCTTCGACTGTGACGGAGTCCTCGTCGACTCCGAAAGCATCACGAACGGCGTCCTCCACCAGATGCTGCAGGAACTCGGTTGGCAGCTGAGCGCCGAGGAATGCATTGCGCGATTCGTCGGTAAGATGCTCCGCGACGAGGCCGATGTCATCGAGGAGCACACCGGATTCCGCATCGACGAGCACTGGATGCAGGAGTTCCGGCGGCGGCGCAATGCCCAGCTCGAGGCGTCCCTCTTAGCGATTCCGGGGGTCGTCGATGCCGTTCACCGCATCGCTGAGATCTACCCGGGCAGGATCGCCTGTGCTTCGGGAGCGGATCGTCCGAAGATCGAACTGCAGCTTCGCAAGATCGGCCTGTTCGATGCCTTCGAGGGTCGGATCTTCTCCGGCATGGAGCAGCCGAACTCGAAGCCCGCCCCGGACGTCTATTTGGCAGCAGCCGAATCCTTGCAGATCGACCCCGCCGAGGCGGCTGTGATCGAAGATTCCCCCACCGGCGTGATCGCCGGCGCTGCGGCCGGATCCCGTGTGCTCGGGTTCTGCCCGGATTCTCCGGTTCATCAGAGCGCGGAAACGCTGTTGGCAGCGGGTGCCGCCGAGACCTTCAACGCGATGGACCAGCTGCCCGGCCTGCTGACTGAGTAGGTGCCTGGCTCGCCGAACCTCGGCTGCGGCGAAACTGAATCATCAAAATACATCAAACCGCACCCAAATTCGCAGAGATTCTTTTCGTAATCGAATTGTGACATTCATTTCTTCTCCTTGGGAGTAAAATAGAGTCAAGGCATTCACATCGACGTGAAAGGCGGCGAGATCGATGAAGGATCCTCAGGATCCGGGCAACAACGGTCTCGAGCGTGCCTCGAATGAATCAGTCTCCGGTTCACCCGCGACATCGGCAGACCTCTCTTCATCAGCTCAGGTTCCTCTGATCGGCCCCGACTCACCCCGTCGTCTCGACGTCGAACCCGATTCGCCGATGGCCGTGGTCGTCAGTCTGGCTCATTTGAGCACGGGAGTTCGCCTCGCCGAATTCCAGGCCGTCGCGGGCCTGTTTCTGACCGATGTCATTGAGAAGCTCCGTTACGCCGAGGGCGACAAGATCTACTATCACTCAACGTTCACCGAAACGGCCGGCCGCTTCATCACGGCACGTGACGGACTGCTGCCTGAAAAGGACGACTTCGTGGACCCGTGGACATCCACCGGCTTCGTTCTCGAAGACCGCGCTCTCGACGGGTCTGATGATGCTGATTCCTCCACCGGCACTGCCGCCGGCGACAGCGAAACCGGGGAGAGCATCGTCGAGCAGCCACTGGCTCCGCCGGCAGCCCCGCTTCCGAATTTCCCCAAGTTCGGACTGCACAAATCCTTCAACAGCTGGGTCCACGACCTTGCCACGCGCGAAGAGATCGCCGAGCTGACCACGGTCCTCGGCTCGACGAGCAACGGTGCCTACAACGAGATCACGAACGCCGTGACACTGGCGTTCGGACTGCCGAAGTTCCTGCAGCGCTGCCTCGCCGGTGAATTCACGATCGAACACGTACTTGCAGCGACCCGTGCCATCAAAGACGTCGCCTTCGAATATCTGCCCCGTCTCGATGCCTACCTGGGCGACCGCCGTGCCGATATCACTATGGAGACCTTCAAGAAGTCGCTCAACCTCAAGATCGCGGCACTCGTCCCGGTCGACGACCGGACCGAACTGGCCGAGAAGCGTCGCCGGGTCGACATCATGAACTACCCCGACGGCACCGCCTCGGTGACCTTGTCCGGACCCGCCGTGGAACTTAACGCCTTCTACCTGCGCATCGAAGCATTCGCCCGAGCGATCCGCAACGGCAACATCTCGGCGCTCTCCGAAGAGAGCACCGCCGGCCTCGAGGTCGCCGACCAGGACAGCATCGCTGCTCTCATGTTCGACATCGCCACTCGAGCGACCCCGCAGATGACCATCGCAGTGACGACGCACGACACCACGACCGGAGAGACCACCACGAACGAGATCGCTCTCGAAGCTGCCGACGGCTCGGACTCCTCGGTCGCTGACGAATCGTACCCTACGGCTCCGATCACGGCAGCCGCGGTCGATCGTGCCGTGCAGGAGGCGCAGAGTGAAGCGGAAGCGGCCGCCGGCACCGGCGTCGACGTGAAGACCACCATCAAGCTCGTCATGCCCACCCACGGGCAGTGGGTGCGAGAGCAGGCGAAGATGATGGTAACGGTTCCGTATCTCACCGCGGTGGGAAAGTCGGAGCTGCCGGGGACGTTCTCCGACGGTACCCCGGTGCCGCCCGACGCGGCACGGGCTCTCGCAGGTGAGAGCCCCACTTGGCACCGGATCCTCACCGATCCCGCCACCGGGACGCCGATCGATGCCCGCTCGCGCAGCTACTACATCCCGGCGGAAGTTCGTGCTCCCCTGGTCGGCAGATGGCAGTCCTGCACTGCTCCGGGGTGCACCCGACGGGCGGAGACCTCGGAAGTCGATCACATCATCCCCTTCGACCATGCCGATCCGGCCCGAGGCGGTCAGACGACGTTCGAGAACCTCCACCCGCTGTGCAAACCCGACCACCAGGCCAAGACTGACCGCAGGTTCGCGGTCCGAATGACCGAGGACGGGGCGGTGGAGTACTCCTTCACTCGTGGAGTCGTCGCAACAATGTATCCACCGGACAACCCGATCAATGCCGAGCACGCTCGACAGGTGGAGAACTATGACCAACTGCCGAATCTGCTCGACCGTCAGAATGCCGTGGACGCGGAGCAGCTTGGCGACGTCGGAAATCTGGGCCCAGCCGGACGACTCGACAATACGGATGCATTTCGCCCTCCTGAACCAGAGGGCCATACCGCAGCAGGGGGCTCCGTACCAGTAGCCTCCGAGCCAAGGGACTCCGAACCAGGCTCCAGTGAACGAGGGGACGAGTGTGTCCCGACCGCTGGCGCCAAGCCCGTCTCGAGCGTCGGCCGGGAGCCCCCGTGGAACGACTATTGGGACTCCGGAGATCCGCCCCCGTTCTGACAGCGGGCCCGATCTGACAGCGGGCCCGATCTGACGGCGGGTCCGATCTGACGGCAGCCCGAAATCGCACGAGGCCCCAGACGCGCGCCTTCGCAGACGGCGACCGGGGCCCGTTCGGTGTATCCGGGTCCAGTTGGCCTAGCTGGCCTTAGATTCCGTCCTCGGCGATGAGGCGGCGGACGTCTTCCTGGGTGCGAACCTCGCCCTTTTGCGCGGCGTCGACGACCTTCTCGTGCTGCTCCTCGGTGACGACGGGAACCTCTTCTCCGTTGCAGTCGACGATCTTGCCGTCCTTGACGGTATCGCCTTCATAGAGGATGGCTTCGTTGTCGATGAGTCGCTGCAGCTCTTCCTTGCGGATGACTCGTCCGGTGCCGGCCACGAAGACCGACCGATCGGAGCGATCCTTCGTCTTCACTCCGATGTGGTTGAAGACGAGGTTGAGCAGCACGGCCATGAGAGTGGCCGAGGAGATGCCCGAGTGGAGGATGATGCCGACCCAATCCGGGAAGGCGTTGTAGAAGTCGGGCTCGACGACCGGGATGATGCCGAAGGCCAGCGAGACCGCCACGATGATCATATTGAGGTTGCCCTCGTACTCGACTTTCGACAGCGTACGGATGCCCGACGCGGCGACCGTGCCGAACAGCACGATGCCCGCGCCGCCGAGAACAGGAGTCGGAACCGCGGCAACGACCCCGCCCATCACAGGCAGCAGCCCGAGAACGACGAGGATCGCACCACCGGCAGTGACGACGAAGCGCGACTTCACGCCGGTGATCGCCACCAGGCCGACGTTCTGCGCAAATGCCGACTGGGTGAAGGAGTTGAAGATCGGCGAGACCGCCGACGACAGCATGTCAGCGCGCAGGCCCGATGCGATGCGCTTGGAATCGACCTTAGTATCGACGATCTCTCCGACGGCGATGATGTCCGCTGTGGTCTCGGCGAAGGTGACGATGATGACGATGAACATCGAGATGATCGCCGCGGCCGAGAATGTCGGCATACCGAAGGCGAACGGCTCGGGGAACGCGAAGACACCGCGATCGAGCACATGGGAGAAATCGGCCCAACCGAAGATGAGGCAGCCGATGGTGCCGATGACGATGGCCAGCAGAATCGACAGGCGGGAGATCACCGCGACGGGAATCCGGCTGAGGATGAGCACGATGGCCAAGGTGACCACGGCGATGAGGATATTGCGCATGCTGCCGTAGTCGGCAGCCTCGGCATCCCCGCCCATGGCCCAACCTGCGGCCACGGGCATGAGTGACAGACCGATCGTGGTGATGACCGTGCCGGTGACCACCGGAGGGAAGAACTTCACGATGAGCGCGAAGGCCGGGGCGACGATCAGGCCGATCACCGAGGCGACCAGCACCGACCCGAAGACCGCAGGCAGGCCGTCGCCGCCGGCCAGAATGGACGTCATCGTCGCGACGCCGGCGAACGAGACACCCTGGACCAGCGGCAGCTGCGAGCCGAAGAACGGCACACCGACCGACTGCAGGATCGTGGCCAGACCGCCCATGAACAGACAGGAGGCGATGAGGAGGCTGATGCCGTTGCCGTCGAGACCGGCGGCATTGCCGATGATGAGGGGAACCGCGATGATTCCGCCGTACATGGTGAGCACGTGCTGCAGACCGTAGGCGAAGGAACTGCCGACAGGAAGCCGTTCGTCCTCCGGACGGGCCGGCTTGCTCGCGACCGCGGACTTGCGGTCGTTGCTGGGTGACTGATGGGATACCGACATCTATCTCTCCATTGAGTGCGTCCTCGGGCGAAGACCTCACTGTGACTGTCCGACCTCAATGGTCGGTGTAGCGTGCGAGCGGGCATCAGATCGACCGAGAGATCGGTTGCATAATTCCGTTATGCGAAAGGAAATTTCCTTATCGCAAAACTCTAAAGGAATACCATTTTCGCCGCAAGCCATTTTAGTGACCCGCGGCACATGCTAGAGTGCACGGCAGTCGTGTACTCATCCCTTGACGATCTACTGAACGTTCGCTCAGTTCGAAGGTTTTGGATCATCGTACCGTTTTACCGATAGGTGGGTACAGTCGGGGATCCCGGATGGGATACCGACCGGCGGAGCAGCAGACGCCGGAAAACCTGAGCTGGTGGCGTCAGCCCCAGTTCTGTCGCCACTGACCAATAGTGCGCGCTCGACGCGCACGGTTCAAGAGTGAAAGGCGACACGATGACCGACATCAATGGAACCGGCACACCGTCAGCAGAGAGCTTCTCGGCTCCCGGGAACACATCGACCGCGCGACTGTGGCTGCGCGATCCGCTGGCCGTCCACCTCGGTGTCGGCGTCGATCCGAACCGGGCGACGCGGGGAATCGTCATCGACCCAGCCACGGGAACTATCGTGGAACTCGTTCCCGCCGGTGGCGAACCCACCTCATCCGGGGCCGGCGGTGCCGCCGGTGACGCGGCTGCCCTCGAAGTCATCGACGCCTCGGCGCATGTCATCACTCCCGGGCTGATCAATACGCATCATCACTTCTACCAGACGCTGACCCGTGCATGGGCGCCCGTCGCCGACCTGCCGCTGTTCGGGTGGCTGCAGAACCTCTACCCGGTGTGGGCCAGGCTGACCCCGCGCGCACTCGAGCTCGCCACGACCGTGGCGATGGCCGAGCTCCTCGAATCCGGCTGCACGACAGCCGCCGACCACCACTACCTGTTCCCCACCGGCATGGACGCGGCCATCGACATCCAGGTCGACGTCGTCCGGAGACTCGGCATGCGCGCCATGCTCACTCGCGGGTCGATGTCCCTGGGCGAGGACGACGGCGGACTGCCCCCTCAGCAGACGGTCCAGGACTCGGAAGTCATCCTCGACGATTCCCGCCGCCTCGTCGAGACCTACCACCAGCGAGGGCCCGGCGCTCAGATCCAGATCGGCTTCGCCCCGTGCTCCCCGTTCTCCGTGACCACCGAGCTCATGCGCGAATCCGCCGCACTCGCTGCGGAACTCGATGTCCGCCTCCATACCCACCTGGCCGAGACCATCGACGAAGAGGACTTCTGCCGCGAAACCTTCGGCCTGCGCACCGTCGACTACCTCGAATCCGTCGGCTGGCTGGGGGAGCGGACCTGGTTGGCGCACGGTGTGCACTTCGACGATTCGGAGATCGGCCGGCTCGGCGCCGCCGGAGTCTCCGTCGCCCACTGCCCGACCTCGAACATGCGGCTGGCCTCGGGAATCGCCCGCGCCGTCGAACTCGAGGACGCCGGAGTCAACGTCGGACTCGGCGTCGACGGATCCGCGTCGAATGACGCCTCGAACCTCATCCGCGAGGTCCGGCAGGCGCTCTACATCCAACGTCTGCGCTACGGCGCCGAGGCGGTCACCTGCGGCCGCGTCCTCGACTGGGCGACGAAGGGATCGGCGGCGGCACTCGGACGCGACGATCTCGGCACCATCGAAGCGGGCAAGCAGGCCGACCTCGCAATGTTCCGCCTCGACGGCCTCGCTTTCTCCGGATCGCACGACCCGATCCCCGCGCTCGTCCTCTGCGGTGCGGAGAAGGCCGATCGCGTGATGGTCGGCGGTCAGTGGCGGGTCGTCGACGGCCACGCCATCGGCGCGGATGGGCACGCGCTCGACAAGGAAGCGCTCATCGCTGCGCATCAGGAGGAGGCGCGCCGCCTCGTTGCGGGATGAGATCTGGGGCAGCGGTCGCCTCGGCGATCCTGAATCGGAGCCGGCCGCGCCTGGGGCACAGACAGCCAGCCGGCGGCTCAGTCCTCGGGCTTGCGGAACACCTCGCGCAGGTGGTCGCCGGTGAGGAAGTCGCCGACGCCGATCATGACCAGGCTGAACACGATCTGCTCGGTGATCATCCAGACCGGGTAGAGGCCGGGGATCGCGGCCATGACGAGGGTGATGACGGGGAAGATCTGCGTGAACAGGCGCAGGCGCTGGTATCCCCAGTAGAAGCCCTTCGTTGCGCGCCAGAAGAAGTAGAAGAGGGTCACGGTCATGCCGAGGACGACGATCGTGCGCATCCACACGGCGAACGGCACCGGTTCGCCGGCCCTGGCGATGAGCACCGCGTAGACCACGGCTCCGAAGCCGAGCACGAGTTCGAACACGAGCAGCCAGGTGATCCACGCGAAGGCGCGTTTCGTCTTCGGGTGCGCGAGGCCGTCCGAGGGCACGACGATTCCGGCTTTCCTGCCGCCGGCGAGGCGGTCGATCTTTGCAAGCAGGTTCTCCATGGCCATGCCTCCAGGCTAGCGGGATCACGAGCTCCGGAACCGATTTTCGGGGCTTCAGGTGCCTGTGTGATGGAACATCAATCGAAAGTTGGGGATGCAGTTCAATCCTGTGGGTCAGGAAACCGCGCCCGCGTGCTGATGAAGTGGAAGCATGAAGAAGATATTCAATGCAGCTTTCACGTACATGATCATCGGCGTCCTCTCGGGACTGTTCTACCGCGAGTTCACCAAGGCCAACGATTTCCCCTCCGGTGAGTTCACGCAGCTCGGCCTCGTCCACACCCACCTGCTCACACTCGGCTTCATCGTCCTGCTCATCGTCCTCGCCCTCGACAAGGTGTTCGGACTCTCGGGCACGAAGCTGTTCTCGTGGTTCTTCTGGCTCTACAACGTCGGCGTGATCCTCACGGGCGGAATGATGGTCTGGCACGGCTCGCTCACCGTCCTCGGCGAAGAGTCGAACGCCATGATCGCCGGAATCGCCGGCCTCGGTCACATCGCCCTGTCCGTCAGCCTCGTCCTGTTCTTCCTCGCCCTGCGCAAGAAGGTCGTGGCCGGCAAGGCTGTGACCGAAGGCGCGGAGACGACTTCGCTGTCGCGCTGACCGGGACACCTTCGCCGAGGCGGGGCTCGGGTCCGCACTCAACGACGTCACCGTCGTGGTGCGGGCCCGAAGTCCTGCTGTTGGGTGACAATGGTGCCATGAGCAGTGATTCCCAGCGCCGGGTGCGCATCCTCGCCATCGAACACGAACGTGGCACCGGACCGCAGAGGTTCGGTGAATGGCTGATCGACGCCGGCGCCGAGGTGGTCGTGACCCGTCCGTATCTCGGCGAGGTGATCCCGGAGCTCGGTTCGTTCGACGCCCTCATCGTCCTCGGCGGATCCGCAGGGCCCACCGGGGACGATGAGAATCCCTGGTTCCCCGAGGTTCGGGATCTGCTTCGCCGGTCGATCGCGGGGGAGTTCCCGAGCCTCAACATCTGCCTCGGCGGGGAGATGCTTGCCGTCGCAGGCGATGCTCCGATCGCTCGGCGGGCGCACCCGCAGATCGGGATCTACGAACTGGGTGTCACCTCGGCGGGGGCATCCGATCCGGTCTTCGGGGTGCTGGCCGGTGGCGGGTCAACCGGTACTGGGTCGACTGAAGGGGAGTCGCTGCCATCCGTGCTCTTCCATCAGGAGGAGATGGCGCTGCCGCCCGGAGCCGAACTCCTGATCACCGGTTCCGACGCCCCGGTCCAGGCCTTCCGCCTCGGCGAATTCGCGTGGGGCACTCAGTTCCACCCGGAAACCGATGCCGCGCAGATCGCGCGCTGGCTGGACGGCAACGACCTGGCCCTGCCGGCCGGCAAGACCGAGGATTCGATCATCGCCGAGGTCGAGGTGGACGATTCCGCTCTCGTCGACAATGGGAGGCGATTGGCTCGTGCCTTCGTGGAATTCCTGGACGGCCGGCGTCGGGCAGGCCGGGAAAGCAAGCTGGAATGCAGACAGCAAAGCACGAAGGCCGCGGACTGAGTCCGCGGCCTTCGTACCTGGCCTTTCTGGGCTGAACCCGGCCCCGTCGGGTGGTTCCTCCTCACGGTGAAGGAGGAACCACCTCGGCGATGGTGGGTCAGTCTTCGGCCTTCTTGAGCTTCTGATCGGTGTTGGTGTAGTAGATCCCATCGGCGGTGGAGCCGACGAGCCCCATCGTCACTCGCAGCAATCCGGGCTCGACGTCGTCCATGGGCGGCGGCGTCTCCGGTCCCAGGGTGAGCGACTTGCCGTCCTTCGTCGTGGCGGTGATCGAGCCGATGTACACAGTGACATCGCCCTTCAGCGTCATCGTGTCGGCCGTCGTCACCAGTCCATACTCCTCGTCCGGCGGCTTCACCGTCAGCGAGAATCCTTCGATCGAGATCTCTTCGGCCTGCAGCTTCAGAGTCACGATGGACCCGCCGTCAGCGGTGGGCACCGAGACGAACGAAATGCCCTTCAGACCCTTGAACGAGAGTCCTTCCGAACCCATCGCAGCCGGAGTCTTCGTGAAGACCGGTGCGTTCTCATCCATCTGTGCATCGGACGGGAACTCACCGTTGCCCTCTTTCTCCGAGTCTTCATCCTCGTCCTCGGTCGGGTCGTCGCTGGGCTCATCGAGTCCCAGACCACCCGGGTCCGTAGGTTCGTCGGACGGTTCCTCCGTCGGTTCCTCGCTCGGTTCGTCCGTGGGGCCCGGTGCGGGCAGCGAGGGATCCGATGTCGGTGGATCGCTGGGCTTCACCGGCATTCCGGGCGACAGGCTCCCCGCAGGTGAGGAGTCCTTGGCCTTTGCGGAATCCTCGTCATCGCAGGTGCCCACGAGTGAGCACAGCGGTGACGAATGGGCGGCTGCAACCGAACCCGCCCCGAGAGTCGTCGGGAGGATCAGGACAGCAGCCGCGAGGATTGAGGCCGTGCGGCGGCTGGGTGCCCTCATGCAGTCTCCCCCTCAGCGGCTTCGGACTCCTTCGGCCCGCGCGGTCCCATCCAAGCGACGATGAGGATCGCGCCGATGGTGGACAGCAGCATGCCGATGATGAACCCGCCGAGGTTCACTCCGATGAGTGAATAGACTGCGAGGACGAGAGCGATGATCCCGTAGAACACATGATGCGTGGGACGGAAGATCGACAGCAGAGCGAGGACGACGATGGCGATCGGAACCACCGTCGCCTGCAGACCCTCGATGCCGAACTGGATCTGCATATTGCCGAGGTCCAGCTGACCGGAGAAGAAGAGCTCGATTCCGCCGAGGACGGCAAGCACGCCTCCGATGAAGGGCCGCTGCCGACGCCAGTGCTTGAACCCCTGGCGCTTCTTCTCGGCGCCTTCGGTCATCTCGGCTCCCTCGCTGTTGTCAGCATCCCCCGTCTCCGGCGCCGGGACTGCGAATTCTGCCGTCTCGACGCCGGATTCGGTGTGGTCGCTCTGTTCGTTGGCGCGTCGACTCCGCCGGGACAGCGCAAGCAGGCTCGTCTTCTGCACGGTGTCCTCCTGTTCGGCGGCCCCCCGTTCATCGGTCGGCTGCCCGTTGGCTGCTGAGTCCCTCATCAGTCGCACTGCTCAGATCCGTCGGTGAGCTTCAGCGACATGTCCTTGAGGGTGAAGACCGAGGCCGTGGTCGACCAGGAATCCTGCTTGAGGTCCTTGATCGAGATGGTGTCGGAGTCCTGGGCGAAGTCGCCCTTGCTTCCCTTGGCCTTCGTATTGACGTCGGAGGCATCGACGCCGATGCGGATGTTCTTGAATTCCGCATCGCCCTTGAGTCCGGTCATGCCGATCTGCAGATCCTTCGCCGAGGCGGGGGTGCCCTTTCCGCCGGCCTTGATGAGGATGCCCACCTTGCCCAGAGGTGTCTCCTGGACTGCCGACTGGCAGAGGTTCTCCAGGGTGGCATCCTTGATGTTCGCGGTGACGATGGCGTGTTTGCCGCCCTCGGCGTCCTTGGCGACTCCGCTGTATTGGGAGAATCCGGTTCCCTCGAGCTGCGACGAGGCGATCTTGAATTGAGTGCCGGAGATGGCGAACGAGACCGGCACCGCGCCCTGGGCCACCCCGCCCATGAGCATGGCTGAGACGACACCCGTGGGAATTGCGACCATGGCGATGCGACCGGCATGGGATGAGACGAGCCTGCGGATGAGGCTGGGATTGCGGAACTTCATTGATCCTCCTTGACCACCGAAGGTTCGGCGGGCATCAGCGTGTGACGTAAGTTACTACGGGGTGTTACCCGACAGTATCGCGGGTGAAGTTTGAGCGTCAACATCTTTTGTCGACGAGGCTCGCAAGGGCGCGGGTGCGAGCGGTCGTGCGGCCCGGTTCCAAGCAGTCTTGTCGGATCATCACGTTCATCATCGGCCCAGGTCAGACGATGCGTCAGCGGCAACCGTGGGCGAGATCTGAATCGCGAGTGATGCCCCGGCGGCCCCGCCCGAGACGACGGAATCCGAGGAAAAGCAGTTCGTGAACAAAACTTTCAAAACTCAGCTGGATCGGCACGCTCAGCGCGTTGCGAACTCAGCGGCGAGAGCAGCGCGCAGGGCGATGATCCGCGGAGTCCGGGCGCTGCCGCGACGGATCGCCGTCGAGATCCGCCTGCTCGCAGGTTCCGGCAGCCGGTGCGTTGAGATCGTCGCGGAATCGATGCCGGCGTTCGCTGCGGCCGCCTGCAGAGACAAGCGCGGAACCAGCGCCGAGGCGAGGCCGAGAGCGACGAGCCGGACGAGCAGGAGGATATCGGAGGACTCGGTGCGCACCTCGGGTTCGAAGCCTGCCCTTCGGCATTCGGAGCGCGACCAGTGCCCGGCGCGTGTATCGGCAGGCTCCATGGCCCAGGCATGGTGGGCGCACCCATCGAGGCTTGGGACTGAAGGCGGGCCCGAAGAGCCGGAGTCAGCGGCTGCGGGAGTGATGAGGCAGAGCTCGTCGTCGCCGAGCACCTCGGTTTCGACTCCCTCGTCACGGCGTGCTGGACGCGACGGATAGTCCTCCTGGAGGACAAGATCGTAGTCCCGGGCGAGCAGTGCGGGGACGGCATCCTCGGTGCGGATATGCGTTGTGATGACCGTGAGGTCGGGATGGTCCCGGGCCAGCCGGGCGAGCGCGCCGGGCACGATAGTGTGCAAGGCCGTCTGGAAGGCGGCGATGCGCACGGTGCCGCCCACTCGGTGCCGGACCTCGGCGATCTCGGCCTCCGCGGCTTCAAGCTCACGCAGGACCGCCTCGGTGCGGGCGACGAGGATCTGCGCTTCCTCCGTCAGGCGCACCCCGCGACCAACGCGTTCGAGCAGCTGTGCGCCGACCTCGGACTCGAGGATCTTGAGCTGATGGGAGACCGAGGACGGGTCCTGGCCCAGAGCGGTCGCGGCCGCGGCCAGGCTGCCGCGGGCTGCGACCTCTCGCAGCAGACGGAGCCGTCTGAGACTGAACATCGTGCCTCCGGTGCAAGGTGAACTTTGAACGATGCAGTTCAAAACATGAAGGAAGTTCATGAGTAGTGGTGGAAGCCAGTCTATCGATTTCATGTGTCAGCGTTCGTAGGCTCGAGATCAGACACTTGAGAAAGGACGCTCAATGACCCCGACCACGCGCTCGAACAGCACAGATCTCCACATCGACGGTGACCGACTGTGGGCCGACCTCATGGCTCTCGCCGCGATCGGCTCCTACGACGACGAGGCGACCGGCCTCGTGGGGGTCAACCGGCAGTCGCTGACGGATGAGGACCGGGCAGGACGCGAACTGCTCATCTCCTTGATGGAGGAACTCGGCCTTGAAGTCACGATCGACGAGATGGGTACGATCTTCGGCCGACGCGAAGGTCTGGACCCCGAGCTCGCGCCCGTGCTCGTCGGTTCGCACATCGACACCGTGGCCACCGCCGGCGCCTTCGACGGCTGCCTCGGTGTGCTCGGCGGGCTGGCCGTGATCCGCGCCTTCGCCGAGGCGGGCCTCCAGCCCCGTCGCCCCATCGTCGTCGCCGCGTGGACCGAAGAGGAGGGAGTGCGCTTCGGCACCGATATGCTCGGATCCGCCGTCGCGGCGGGGCGACTGAGCCTCGATTACGCCTACGGACTCACCGATGAGACCGGAGCGCGGTTCGGTGACGAACTGAGGCGCATCGGCTTCAAGGGCGAGCGTCCCGTGCACATCGACCCGCCGCACGCCTACCTCGAATGCCATATCGAGCAGGGGCCCGTGTTGGCTCAGGAGGACCGCGTGATCGGCATCGTCACCGGAGTCCAGTCGATCTCCTGGCAGAAGGTGACCCTTCACGGCCGTGCAGCCCACGCTGGAACCACCCCGACCGAACTGCGCATCGACGCCGGCCTGGCCGCCGCGCAGATCATCGTCGAGGTCCGACGTATGGTTGACTCCGGCGCCTACGGACGGCTGCGTGCAACGGTCGGTCGCATCGATACCTTCCCGGGACTGCCGAGCGTCGTGCCCGATCGGGCCGAGATCACCGTCGACCTGCGCAATCCCGACGATGAGCACATGGCCCGCGCCGAGGCGGACCTCGCCGCTTACCTCGAACGTCTTCCCGACAGCCAGCCCGGACTGCGGGTGGAGGCGGCGCAGATGGCGCGGACCAAGGCCGTGCCCTTCAGCGAAGCCGTGCAGGACACGCTCGAGACCGCAGCGAAGGAACGCGGCTATGATTCGATGCGGCTGATGTCCGGGGCCGGTCACGATGCGCAGGAGATGGCCGCGATCGCCCCGGCGGCCATGGTTTTCGTCCGCGGTCAGCATCACGGAATCAGTCATAACCCCCGCGAATACTCGACTCCCGAGGACTGCCGCGCCGGTGTCGAGGTCCTGGCTTCGGCAGTGAAGGAGCTGAGCTCATGATCGGCGAATCCACACATCCGCAGGAATTCCACCGCACGATCCCCGGTTATCGGGTCACCGACCTCATCGATCTGCCCGGTCTCGCCGTCGAGGTGGGGGCCGCCTCGGTGCGGGTGAAAGACGAATCCGATCGCTTCGGTCTGCCGGCATTCAAGGCACTTGGAGCATCATGGGCAGTCAATCGGGTGATCAGCGCACACCTCGGTCTGCCTCCGGCTGCGACGTTCTCCGAACTCAGTGACCGCGCCGCGGGACTCGAGCTCGTCCTCGTCACCGCCTCCGACGGCAACCACGGCCGGGCGCTCGCCCATATCGCCGCCCGCCTGGGGCTGCGCTCACGCATCCACGTGCCCGCGGGTCTGCCTGCCAGCACGCTTGAGGCCATCCGCGGCGAAGGGGCCGAACTCGTGGAGACCGGCCTCATCTACGACCGGTCCGTCGAGGACGCGGCGGCGAGCTGCGGCGACGGCGAGCTGCTCGTTCAGGACACGGCATGGGACGGCTACGAGGACGTGCCCGGGTGGATCGTCGACGGGTATTCGACGCTGTTCGCCGAGGTCGATGAGCAGCTGGGCGGACCCGCTTCGCTCATCCTCGTGCCCAGCGGGGTCGGCTCCCTGCTCCAGGCCGCCGTCGTCCACCAGGGCAGGCACGGACCGGAGGCCCGCGTGATCGCCGTCGAACCGGTCACGGCTGCGTGCATCAACGCGTCGATGCGGGCAGGACGGTCGGTGAGCGTCGACACCTCGCAGCCGACCTCGATGGCCGGGCTCAACTGCGGGACCGTCTCGTCCCTGGCCTGGCCCGTCCTCCAGTCCGGACTCGACGATTCGGTCACGGTCACCGACACCGAGGCGGCCGCCGCCCAGGACGAACTCCATAACCTCGGTGTGGCGGTCGGCCCGTGTGGAGCCGCCTCGTTGGCGGGGCTGAGAGCCGCGCTCACCGCGTCCGGCGGACCGGGCGCCCTCGGACTCGATGAGTCCGCGCACATCGTCCTGCTCAGCACGGAATCGGCTGCGGCGAATGCCGGAGTCGACGCACTCAGCGCACCGGCGCATCGGGACCGAGCGGAATGCCCAGACCCCACCACAGGAAGAACAGCAGGCTCCAGCTGATCGTCATGCACACGGCCAAGGGCAGGGTGTGCGAGGCGAGCGTGCCGATGCCGGCGCTCTTCTGATACTTCTGCATGAAGCCGAGTGCGAGGATGAAGTACGGGCTCATCGGGGTGATCGCCGTCGACCCCGAGTCGGCGATGCGGAAGATCGCCTGCGAGGTCTCCGGCGGCACCTCGAGCAGCATGAGCAGCGGCACGATGACTGGGGCCATGATCGCCCACATCGCCGAACCGGAAGTGATGAGCACGTTGACGACGGAGAGCACGAGCAGGACGAGGATGAACACCACCCACGTCGGCAGGCCGAGGCCGGTGAAGAGTTCGGACACGGAGACCGAGACGAGCATGCCGATGTTCGTCCACTCGAAGTACTCGAGGAACTGGGCGATGGCGAAGAAGAGGACGAGGACCCCGGAGATCGAGGCGAGCCCCTGACCCATGAGCTTCGGAACGTCCGACCAGGTCTCGATCGTGCCCTCGCGGAAGCCGTACACGATGCCGCCGATGCCGAAGAGCATGGCGATGAGGAAGGCGATTCCGGTGAGGAACGGCGACTCCCCGAAGGGCCCGTCACCGCGCAGGGGCGCGCCCTCCGGGACGACGAGGACGACGATGGCGATGACCGCTGCGATGACGGCGAACATGGCCAGGCGCAGGGCCTTGCGTTCCTTGTCGGTGATGACGAGGTCTTCGTGTTCGGCATCCTCGTCGGCTTTGAGGTTGTCGCGCTTCATGAGCACGAGCTCGGTGACGATCGTGATGACGATGGCCAGCAGGATGGAGCTGGCGATGTTGAAGTACCAGTTGCCGATCGGAGTGACGATGTAGTCGGGGTCGATGATGTTCGCCGCAGCCGTCGTGATGCCCGCGAAGATCGCATCGTTGGGCGTCGGGATCGGGCTGGCATCGTAGCCGGAGGCGATCGAGGTGTACGCGACGATGACGCCGAGGACGGGGGAGCGGCCCACGGCCTTGAACACCATTCCGCCGAGCGGCACGAGGATGACATAGGCCGCCGCCGAGGCGACGTGGGAGACCGTGCCCATGAACGCGACCGTGAAGACGATGAGTCCGGCCGGGACGCGGGCGATCGAGACCTTCATCGCCGTCGACAGCAGGCCGGTGCGCTCGGCCAGGGCCACGCCCATGATGACGACCATGATCGTGATGAGCGGTGGGAAGGTCTCGTAGGCGTCGAGCGCGGTGCTCACGGCCATGGCGATGCCGTCGCCGCTGAGGAGGTTGTTCACCGGGGTCCAGTCCCCGGTGCCGGGATCCTCGACTCCCGCGCCGGCGAGGGAGAGGACGAGGCTGAATACGGCGAGGATCGCTGCGAGGATCCAGAACAGCCAGAAGGGGTTCGGCAGCTTGTTGCCGACGACTTCGATGACGTTGAGGGCGCGGATGACCAGCGGCAGCTTCTCCTGCTCGTCGGTCTGCGGGGTATCGGTGGTCTGGGTCGGTTTCATTGTGAGCTCCTGAGAGTCCAGTCAGGTCTTTCGGGCAGGGTCCACCAGGGCACGGTGATTACGGCGCTGGAATCGGGTGATCTGTGGTGGGGTGCGGGCCGGGCGGCCGGTCAGTGAGAAGCGGGTGTCACAGTCTCTGCAGCTCCTGACAGTAGGCGACGAGTCGGTCGACGACCTCGCCGAGGATGTCCTCCCCGGCCGCGGCCGTGGCGGTCCGTGGATCGCCGAGGACGCCGTTGTCGGCGTAGCGGTCGAATGTCACCGCTGTTGACGGTGTTTTCGTTCGTGATAGCCGGGCGCGCGGGTCGAGATCGTCGAGCCGGGTGGCGCCGGGGTTGAGGTGGCCCGAGTCGACCAGGGATTCGTCGATGGCAAGCATCTGCGAGGTCTCGGACTCTCCGCAGTGGCCGCTGACCTCGGTACGCGACAGCTGGGCGGTCGCCTCGGTGGCCAAGGCGGAGACCGGAGCATAGGCGAAGACGAAGTCCGGATGGGTGGCGAGCAGGGACTGCTGGACCACGCCGAGCGCGGCGAGGTTGCCGCCGTGACCGGTGATGACGAGGAGTCTGTCGAAGCCGGCATCGGCGAGCTGACGCACGATCGAGGAGACGAGGTCGATGAACAGCTGCGGACCGATATTGATCGTGCCGGGCAGGAAACGGTGGTGTGGGGAGACCCCATAGTCGATGCTCGGCAGGACGAAGGCGCTGCCCGCCCGAACCTGATTCCCGTCGGCGCTGTCGCGGAGCCGGTCGACGACGGCGCGTGCGACGTGAGCGGCACGGATGTTGTCGGTGCCCAGGGGCAGTCCGTCACCATGTTGTTCGCAGGCGCCGACGGGCAGGACGAGCAGGCTGCTTCGATCCTTCGCGAGCTCGACCTCCAAAGAGGTGAGTTCGGCGTAGTCGCGGATATGCGGGCGGATCTCGGAGATCGTCGGGCGGCTCACGGCTGGAGTCCTTCGACGGTGTCGGCGTCACCGGTCTGGTCTGTATCGTCAGCCCAGTCGGCGAGGACGGCGGCCTTGATCGCCTCGAGGTGCTTGCGGGTGCGGTGGGAGGCTTCGAAGCCGTCGCCGCGACGGATCGCATCGAGGATGTCCGCGTGCTCGTCGTGGTCGCGCAGGCGGTCATAGCTCGTGCGCGCCGCCTGCTGGGTCCGCGAATGGATGGCCAGCAGGGACACGAGCATCTCGTGCAGAGCGCGGTTGCCCGAAGCGCGAGCGAGTTCGACGTGGAAGTGACCGGCCGGGACCGCGGTCTCGACCTGGAGGGCATTGTCGAGTGCGGATTCCATGGAGGACACGGCGTCAGGTGCCTGAACGGCCGCGGCGAGCTCGGCGATTCCGGGCTCGATGGCGATGCGGGCGTCGAGGAGTTCGATGGCCGCTGCGAGATCGACGGGCACATAGTGCGGGTTGTCGAGGATGCGACGGTTGATCGCTTCGCGGACGTAGGTGCCCGAACCGTGCTTGAGCTCGACCGACCCCGTGGCCTCGAGCCGGCGCAGGGCCTCCCGGACGGTGGGCACGGTGACCTCGAAGCGTGCGGCGAGGACCTTCGCCGAGGGCAGGGTCTGCCCGGGCTGGAGGTTCTCGGTGCGGATGGTGTCGACGATTTCGCGAGTGAGGCGTTCGACGAGTCCGACGGTGGACGTCATGGTGCTCTCCTTCAAGTGTTTAAGTCATCTAATCACTTTGAGTGGTGTGTGTCAACGGTCACTTCTGGGTGGGCCCCTGCGTTGCTCCCGGGTGGCTGCGGAAGAAGTCCCAGACCGTGTCCGTGGCCGAGAAGTCCTTCGTGACGTATCCGCCCCCGCTGTAGACGACCTCACCCGGCCAGACGTGGCCGCCGTCGGTGATGGAATAGAGTTCGACGGAGGCGTCGCACCGCGTCCACTGGGTGCGCACAACGTCTTCGCCCTTGCGCCCGACCTGGCGTTCCTTCGTTCTCGCGCAGCCGGAGGCCTCCGCCCACGGCTGGATCCACTCGCGGACTCCCGGGTAGTCCTCGCCCTGGCGGTGGCCGCCCTCGTAGTGCATCGTCGCGTCCCCGGTGCCGTGGATCGCGAGCATCGGTGTGGGCGTCGAGTAATCACAGCCCTCCGTCGACTGCGGATAGTAGGCGCCGGCGACGGGGGCGAACGCGGAGAAGCGATCGCGCAGGTGACAAGCGAGGACGGAGACCATGCCGCCGCCGTTCGACTTGCCGGTGGCATAGACCCGATTGAGGTCGATGCAGTGCTCGGATTCGATCGAATCGAGCAGCTCGGCGACGAACGCGACGTCATCGGCACCGCTGGCGTAAGGAGCACCCTGCCAGGAACGTTTGCCGTCATTGAAGTCACCGTCGGGGAAGACGGTGATCGCGGGCAGTGTCGGCAGCCCCGTGTAGTTCTGGAATTCGGCGCCGTCGGACCCGTTGCCGTGGAACCCGAGGACGAGCGGCAGGGGAGTCGCGATCTCGTAGTCGCGCGGGATGTTGATCCGGTAGCTGCGCTCGCCGTCTGCCGTGGCGATGGTCTTCTCGTCGTTTCCGGGCTTCTGCTCGATGCCGCAGCCGGCCGACGGGGCGGCCGGTATCGTCGATGCCTTCGCGCCGGTGGTGTGAGCGGCGGCAGAATGCGCGGGTGCGGTCTGTGCGGTGGCGGCCATTCCTGAGGCCGCAGCGGTGCCCGTCAGCAGGGCGGCGCTCGTGGCGGCCGCGAGCAGAGCGGTCGAGATGCGTTTCGTCATTGATGACATCGTCAGTCCTTTGATCGTCGGTGATCGTGGTGAGGACTCTAGCACAGGTCATCAGATGACTAAATGAGTTGGCGATGACGGTGGCGTCGTCGAGGTGGCAGCGGTGTTGCCGATCCGGAACCCGCAGCTGGAAGGTGTTCGACTCAGGCCATCTGGGGCGCATCCCCTTCGATGGTCGACCAGTTCGCCTTCGTCAGTGCGACGGCATGCGCATGCTCACCGGCGCGGATGGCGGCGATGATCTCGGTGTGCTGCTCCGGTGAGGCTGACCCCTTCACCGATTCGAAGTGCAGGAACTCCGCGCGGCGCAGAGTGGCGGTGACGACCTCGAGGTGATCGGGAATGAGGGGATTGGCGGATCGGGTGAGGGCTACCTCGTGGAAGTCGTCATCGGCAGCGATCGCCGCCTCGGCGTCGCCGGCCGCGAGGGCCGCACTCAAACGGTCGTTCGCCTGCCCCATCTCATTCAGGGCCGCCTCATCGAGGGCGGGGAAGGCGAGGTCGATCGCCAGGCCGTGGAGTTCGGCGGCGATCTGCCGGGCCGCGAGGATGAGTTCCGGATCCTCCGGTGCCACGCGCGTCATCCGACCCGGCTCCGCCACGACGAGTCCGGCCTGCGCCAAACGTTGAAGCGCCTCGCGCACGGGCGTTCTGGACACCTGGAGCCAGGCACCGAGCTCCTGATCACGCAGCTGTTCCCCGGGGGCGAGCTGGCCGCGGACGATGGCATCGCGGATCGACCGATAGACGTCATCGCGCAGCAGGCTGCGCTGCGGGGCGGGGGAATCCGTGGGGATCGGCACGCTCGGTCACCTTGTCTCTGAGTGGGTAGGTCTCGTCCCGCGGGATGGGACTCGAACTCTGACCCATTGTAACCATCAGCAGAATGCAATATATTGCATATCACTGGATGCGATCCAGGACACAACGCATGGCGAACGAACGCCCAGAGACCTGCCCCAGAGAACAGAGGACATCATGGCCATCACCGACTTCGAACGCTACCCACTCACCTTCGGGCCGAGCCCAGTGCACGAGCTCCCGCGACTGAGCGACCACCTCGGCGGGGCCCGTGTCTGGGCCAAACGGGAAGACGTCAACTCAGGACTCGCTTTCGGCGGCAACAAGACCCGCAAGCTCGAGTACATCGTTCCCGACGTTCTCGCCTCGGGTGCGGACACTCTCGTGTCCATCGGCGGCTACCAGTCCAACCACACCCGCCAGGTCGCCGCCGTTGCCGCTCACCTTGGACTGAAGGCGCGCCTGGTGCAGGAACGCTGGGTCGACTGGGAGGACCCGGTCAACGACAAGGTCGGCAATATCGAACTGTCGCGCATCATGGGAGCCGACGTCCGCCTCGACTCGGCCGGATTCGACATCGGCATCCGCTCGAGCTGGGAGAACGCCCTGGCCGAGGTCGAAGAATCAGGCGGCAAGCCCTACCCGATCCCGGCTGGCGCCTCCGAGCACAAGTTCGGCGGACTCGGATTTGTGAATTGGGCGTATGAGGTCGCTGACCAGGAGAAGGAGCTCGGCGTCTTCTTCGACACCATCGTCGTGTGCACCGTGACCGGCTCGACGCATGCCGGAATGATCGCTGGATTCGCAGCTCTCGAGGCCGCCGGCGGACCGAAGCGCAAGGTCATCGGCATCGATGCATCGGCCACGATCGAGAAGACCCGCGACCAGGTGAAGAGGATCGCGAACACCACTGCCGAACTCATCGGCCTCGGGCGTGAGATCACCGCCGACGACGTCGATATCCGCACTGGTTGGGAAGGCCCGGCCTACGGCATCCCCGACGAGACGACCGTGAACGCGATCCGCACCACCGCCCAGCTCGAAGGCGTCATCCTCGACCCCGTCTACGAGGGCAAGTCGATGGCCGGACTCCTCGACCTCGTCGGAGACGGCACGATCGGCAGGGATTCCACCGTCCTCTACGCCCACCTCGGCGGACAGCTCGCACTCAACGCCTACTCCTCGATCTTCTGACGATGAGCACCGCACAGGAGTCGACAGCACAAGAATCGGCGGCTCAGGCGCCAACACCACAGGACACGGACCGCCACCAATTCGAGACCTCCCTGCAGGTCAGCCCGCCCGGGACGAATGACCGTCCGCTGCGCGCCTCGACCTCGGGAGATGATGAGATCCTTGACGAGATCGCCCAGCGCGTGCTGTGGCTGGCGACCTCGATCATCGACCGTGCCAACCGCGGCCGGGTCAACCCGGACGGGGTCAAGGTCGGCGGCCATCAGTCCTCGTCGGCCTCGATGACCGGGATCATGACGGCGCTGTGGTTCACCCGACTGCGCGCCATCGACCGCGTCTCGGTCAAACCGCATGCCTCTCCCGTCCTCCACGCGATCAACTATCTGCTCGGCGACCTCGGCGAGGAATTCCTCGACACCCTGCGCAGCCGCGGGGGACTCCAGCCCTACCCGTCGCGGACGAAGGACCCGGACACGGTGGACTTCTCCACCGGATCCGTGGGCATCGGCGCGACCGCTCCCATCTGGGCAGCCCTGTCCCACCGCTACGTCTCCGACCGGTTCCCCGAGACCCCGGAAGCCGGCCGGTTCTACTCCCTGCTCGGCGACGCGGAGATGGACGAAGGGGCGGTGTGGGAGGCGATCATCGATCCGGAGGTGCGCAGCCTCGGCGAGATCGTGTGGATCGTCGACCTCAACCGGCAGTCGCTCGACCGGGTCATTCCCGATGTCCAGATCCGCCGTTTGCAGGGCATGTTCGATGCCGCCGGGTGGCAGGTGCTCACCTGCCCGTGGGGGCGCCGACTCGAAGCCGTGTTCGCGGCCCCCGGCGGTGAGGCGCTCAAGAAGCGGCTCGTGCAGATGCCCAATCCCGAATACCAGCGGCTGCTGCGCGCCCATCCGTCCGAGATCCACGACCGGCTGCTCTCGGGTCTCACCGACACCGAGGCGACCGCCCTGTCCGCGGTCATCGACGGCTTCGACGCGGACGGTCTCGCCTCCCTCATCCGTGACCTGGGTGGACATGACCTCGGCCAGCTCGTGTCGACGTTCGACGCGATCGACGACGACCGGCCGACGGTGGTCTTCGCCTACACGATCAAAGGCAAAGGGCTGGCCACGGAGGGCCATCCCGGCAACCATGCCGCGCAGCTGACCGAAGCGCAGATGCGCGAGCTCGCGGCCGCCTCGGGGATGGACTTGGACGATCCGTGGGTCGCCTTCGCTCCGGACACCCCGGCCGGCCGGTTCTGTGCCGAAACCGCGCAGCGGCTGCGACGGGAGCCGGTGACCGGCCATGCCGTGGCCGCAGTGCCTGCCGAACTGGGATTCACTCCGCGACCGCAGATCTCCACGCAGGCGGCGCTGGGCCGGTTCCTCTCCGACCTCAAGCACGTCGCCCCCGAGGTGGCCCAGCGGGTTGTGACCCTGTCACCGGACGTCGCGACGTCGACGAACCTCGGCGGATGGATCAACAAGACCGGAATCTGGTCACCGGCGGGCCGGCATGACTGGTTCTCCGACGATCGGGAACGGGTGCTGCGGTGGCAGGAGGGCACGAGCGGACAGCACATCGAACTCGGCATCGCCGAGGTCAATCTAGTCTCCCTGGCCGGAGAGCTCGGATCGACCGGGCAGCGCTGGGGACAGCCGCTGCTGCCGATCGCCACGATCTACGATCCCTTCATCAACCGGGCCCTGGAACCCTGGACCTTCAGCCTCTACGCGGGTGGGCGTTCGATCATGGTCGGCACGCCCTCGGGGGTATCGCTTGCGCCCGAAGGCGGGGCCCACCAGTCGTTCAACACACCCTCGGTGACTCTGGAGATCCCGGGCCTGACGAGCTGGGAGCCGGCCTTCGCCCAGGACCTCGAATGGACCCTGCTCGAAGCGCTGCGCGAACTCACCGACCCGGATGGCGACTCCGCCTACTTTCGGCTGACGACGAGGCCCGTGGCCCAGGAACTCGCAAGTGTGCCCGAGGATCCGTTGCTGCGGGAGCGCCGCCGTGACCAGGTCATCGCCGGCGGCTACCGGCTCTCGGCCAGACCGGCCGCCGAGGACGAAGTCACCCTCGTCGGTGCCGGGGCCATCATGACCGAGGTGATCGCGGCGGCGGCCCGACTGGAATCCCTGGGTGTGCGGGCCGGAATCGTCTGCCTGAGCTCGCCGTCGAAGGTGTTCCGGTCGGTGCAGGCGCGGTCTCGGGTCCGCTCGAGTGTCCGCTCGGCCATCGCCGACGAACTCTTCCCTGCAGAGCATCCGGCACCGCTGGTCACCGTCCTCGACGGGCACCCGCACACTCTCGCGTTCCTCTCCGGAGTGCGCGGGGACCGCACACGGAACCTCGGGGTCACCGAATTCGGTCAGGCATCCTCGGTGGGGGAGGCCTATGCGATCCATGAGATCGATACGGACTCCATCGTGCGCGCCGGACTCGACCTCGTGGGGCGGTGAGCTCTCGGCGGGAGGCGAATCGTTTCGGTCCTCTGGTTCGATGAACAGGGGCCGGAGCGGACCCCCTCGCCGAGGCGGGAGGCCCCCGATCGAGGCCGGCGTTCCCACGTCGCGAGCGCGGTTCGGATTTCGTCGTGATCGATTCGGAATCCGCACCACCTCGGCGAGGGGACCACGGACGATCGGGGACTGAGGATTCCCCCAGGTTTCGGCACTTGTTGCGCGGGTCACGTATTGATAGCGTGGGTGGCAGGCATACGCATTCCGTCGATTCGGGCGGCAAACAGGTATGCAATTGCTTCAGCGGCGCCAACAGGCGCGCACAAGTCAAAGGAGTCTGGAATGAGCAACGTAGGCAGTGCTGCAGGCGGCTACCGTGTCGAGAACCCGGCCACGGGCGAGGTCGTCGAGAAGTTCGACAATGCCACCGACGAAGAGGTCCAGCAGGTCCTCGAATCCGCACACAAGGGCTACCTGAGCTGGCGCGAGAAGACGATCGAGGAACGCGCCGCCATCGTCAACAAGGTCGCCGCTCTCTTCGGCGAGCGCAAGGAAGAGCTCGCGAAGATCATCGCCGAGGAGATGGGCAAGCCCACCGCCGAAGGCGAGGAAGAGGCCGAGTTCTGCGAGGCGATCTTCAACTACTACGCCGACAACGGCCCGAAGTTCGCCGCCGACGAGCCGATCGAATCGATGTCCGGCGGCAAGGCCTTCATCCAGCGCCGCCCCGTCGGCACGCTGCTGGGCATCATGCCCTGGAACTTCCCCTACTACCAGGTCGCCCGCTTCGCCGCACCGAACCTCGTGCTCGGCAACACGATCATCCTCAAGCATGCCGAGATCTGCCCCCGCTCCTCGGCGAAGATCGCCGAGATCATGAAGGAAGCCGGCATCCCCGAAGGCGTGTACTCCAACATCTACGCCACGCATGAGCAGATCGAGACGATCATCGCCGACGACCGCGTCGAAGGCGTGTCCCTGACCGGTTCCGAGCGCGCCGGATCGGCCGTGGCCGCCACCGCCGGCAAGCATCTGAAGAAGGCCGTGCTCGAACTCGGCGGCTCCGACCCGTACATCATCCTCGACACCGATGACATGAACGAGGCCGTCGACACCGCCTGGGGCACCCGCCTGTACAACACCGGCCAGGTCTGCAACGCGAACAAGCGGATGATCGTCATGGACGACATCTACGACGACTTCGTGTCCGGACTGACCGAGCGTGCCCAGTC
Source organism: Brevibacterium sp. MGP-B1 (assembly GCF_057766545.1). Lineage (NCBI taxonomy): Bacteria > Bacillati > Actinomycetota > Actinomycetes > Micrococcales > Brevibacteriaceae > Brevibacterium > Brevibacterium sp. MGP-B1. The sequence continues at coordinate 3,625,978 of NZ_CM173407.1, forward strand.
CTGGGAGAAGGGCACCCCCGCCGAGGCGGGCGACGGCAAGTACTCGCCCCTGTCCTCGCGGTCAGCCGCCGAGAACCTGCGCAAGCAGCTCGACCGCGCCGTCGAGCAGGGCGCGACCCTCGTCGGCGGCGAGCTCGCCACCGACGGCTCGGCCTATGTCACCCCGGCCGTGCTCACCGGAGTCACCTCGGAGATGGACGCCTACCGCGAGGAGCTCTTCGGTCCCGTGGCCACCGTGTACAAGGTCAGCAGCGATGACGAAGCACTGGCCCTGGCCAATGACTCGCGCTTCGGCCTCGGCGGCGCGGTGTTCGCCAAGGACGAGGAGCGTGCCGCGAAGCTCGCTCAGCGCCTCGATGTCGGCATGTCGAACGTCAACACCCCTGCCGGAGAGGGTGCGGAGATCCCGTTCGGCGGCACGAAGCGCTCGGGCTTCGGCCGCGAGCTCGGCCCCTACGGCATGGACGAGTTCGTCAACAAGCGCATGTACTACGTGGCTGACTGACCGGGGCTTGGCCTCAGCCTTCGTCGAGAAACGGGTTGGGCGTCGAGAAACGCGTGTGCGCATGCGTTTCTCGGCACCCAGCCCGTTTTTCACTGTCTTGCATGTGGGCCCGCGGGGTGGAGACGCGAGCGACCGTGAATCTCAGAATCTGAAACGCGTCTCTGATGGGTTGACGCGCGTTGGGTGAGCGGGATTACACTCAAACCTGTCATACAGCTTGACAGGTTTGTCTGGTGGGCTGTGTGTCGGATCAATGATCGGATCGAATCGGAGGAGTGGTCATGGGGACGAACAGCCCGACCGAACCCACCGCCAGACGCACAGCCGTCGAACGACTGTCCGCGGGCGAGGGCGTCGTGCGCAGTCTGCGTGCCGAGATCGCCGACGGGACCTTTCCCGTCGGCAACCGCCTTCCCTCCGAGGCGAAGCTCGCCGACCGATACGCCGTCAGCCGTCCCGTCATCCGCGAAGCCCTGCGCTCGCTGGCGACCCTCGGGCTGACCGAGACGAAGACCGGCAGCGGAACCTTCGTCATCGCCTCCGCTCCGGAGACCGGACTGCACCTCGGCGACTACTCCTCCCGGGATCTCCACGAGGCCCGACCGCATATCGAAGTCCCCGCTGCCGAACTCGCGGCCACTCGGCGCACCGAGGCCGACCTCGTCCGTCTCCACGCCCTGCTGCAGTCGATGAGCGCCGAGCCGAGTCCCCGCGGCTGGGTCGAGCTCGACGGAGAGCTGCACATCGCCATCGCCCGAGCCAGCGGAAACCGAGTCTTCGAAAGCGTCATCGCCGAACTCCGCGGTGCCCTGACCGCCCAGTCAGAGCTCCTCAACCTCGCCGCCAGCCGCCAACCGGACTCCGACGTCGAGCATACGGAGATCGTCCGCGCGATCGAAGCCGGCGACGGTGCCCGCGCCCGCGACGCTATGGCCGTGCATCTCGCTCAGGTCGCTGTCGCCGTCACCGACCTCGCCCGAAATCCAGGAAGACCATGACTCGCACTGCCTCTGCCCCGAACTCTGCCCCGGCTCATGTCCTGCTCGTCGAGGTCACTCGCAGCGACCTCGTCGAAGGCGTGCACTTCGGTTCCTTCGCCGTCGTCGACTCCGAGGGCCGTCCGCTCACCTCCGCCGGTGATATCGATGCGCCCTTCTATCCTCGGTCGACCCTCAAGCCCCTGCAGCTGCTTGCGATGCTGCGTCTCGGCCTCGATCTGCCGACCGAGCTCCTCGCTCTCGCCGCGGCCAGCCACTCGGGATCCCCCGAACACATCGACGGTGCCCGCCGGATCCTTCATCAGTACGAGCTCGACGAGACCGCCCTCGGCAACGTCATCGACCTGCCCTATGGGACTGCCGAGCGCGAAGCCCACCTCGCCGCCGGTGGGCAGCGCAGCCGCTTGGCCCAGAACTGCTCGGGCAAACACGCGGCCATGGTCGCGACCTGCCGGATCAACGGCTGGGACCTCGCGGGCTACCTCGATCCCACCCACCCTCTGCAGCGGCACATCGGCGCCACCATCGCCGAACTCACCGGCGAGACGCCGGCGACCGTGTCGACCGACGGATGTGGAACACCGCTGCCGGCGATCTCGCTGACCGGAATGGCCCGCGCTTTCGCCCGCCTGTCCACCGCCCCGACCGGCACGAGTGCGGCGCTCGTCGCCGCCGCCATGCGCGACCACCCGGACATGGTCGCCGGTGCCGGGCGCGACGTCACCGCGCTCATGCGCACCGTCCCCGGACTCATCGCCAAGGACGGCGCCGAAGCGGTTCAGCTGCTCGGGATCGACGGCATGGGCATCGCCGTCAAGATCGCCGACGGCTCGGATCGGGCCAGGCTGCCGATCGCCACCCGGATCCTCTCCGCTCTGCCCGCACCGACCGAAAATGCTGGCGACATCGTCAGTCCGCCCATCCTCGGCGGAGGGCGGGAAGTCGGCGGACTGCGCGTGACCCGCGAGGTCGAGGACCGCCTCGGCGAGTGGGAACGCACCCGGTCGGTCGCCTCCTGAGCCTCCGCAGCCGAACCACCCACCAGCACCGACAGGCATCAGCAACAACGACGAACAAAGGCGACACGAGAACCATGAGCACGGATACACGCATCGAGCACGACCTCCTCGGCGACCGGGAGATCCCGGGCGATGCCTACTGGGGCATCCATACGCTGCGGGCGGTCGAGAACTTCCCGATCACCGCGCAGACCCTGCAGTCCAACCCCGACCTCATCCGCGGTCTCGCCGCGGTCAAGCTCGCCGCAGCCAGGGCCAACCACGACCTCGGCCTCCTCGACGAGCAGCGGCGGGACGCGATCGTCTCAGCCTGCCGGGAGATCATCGACGGGAAGCTGTACGACCAGTTCCCGATCGACGTCATCCAAGGTGGGGCGGGCACCTCGTCGAATATGAACGCCAACGAGGTGATCGCGAACCGGGCGCTCGAGATCATCGGGCAGCCGCGCGGAACCTACACGCGGATCAGCCCGAACGACCACGTCAACCTCAGCCAGTCGACGAACGACGCCTACCCGACGGCCGTCAAGCTCGGTACGATCTTCGCGATCAAACGGCTGCTGACCGCCCTCGGGGAACTTCAGGACGCGTTCGCCGTGAAGGCGTCCGAATTCCACGACATCGTCACGATGGGACGCACCCAGCTGCAGGACGCCGTGCCGATGACGCTCGGCCAGGCCTTCGGCAGTTACGCGGTGACGATCGGGGAGGACCGCGAGCGCCTCGGGGAGGCCGAGTCGCTGGTGCACGAGATCAACCTCGGCGCCACCGCCATCGGCACCGGCCTCAATGCACCCGCCGGATACGCCGAGGCGGTCCGCGACCATCTCGCGCAGCTGACCGGGCTGCCCCTGGTCACCGCGCCCGACCTCGTGGAGGCGACCCAGGACGTCGGATCCTTCGTCCACCTGTCCGGGGTGCTCAAGCGCATCGCCGTGAAGATCTCGAAGATCTGCAACGATCTGCGGCTGCTGTCCTCGGGTCCGCGAGCCGGATTCAACGAGATCAACCTGCCCGCAGTGCAGTCGGGATCGTCGATCATGCCGGGCAAGATCAACCCCGTCATCCCCGAGGTGGTCAACCAGGTCGCGTTCGAAGTCATCGGCAACGATGTCACGATCACCGCGGCCGCCGAATCCGGGCAGCTGCAGCTCAACGCCTTCGAACCCGTCATCCTGCACAGCCTGCACAAGTCGATCTCCCACCTCGAATCGGCGTCGCGGACGCTGACGACCCGCTGCATCGCAGGCATCACCGCCAATCCGGAACTCACCCGCGCTGCCGTCGAACACTCCATCGGACTCGTCACCGCACTCAACCCGACCATCGGTTACCAGGCGGCGACGATGATCGCCCAGGAGGCGCTGAAGACCGGCCGCGGCGTCGCCGAACTCGTGCTCGAACACGGGCTGATGACCGCCTCCGAACTCGAACGTCTGCTCCGACCCGAACGGCTGGCGAACCTCACGGCCGTGTGAGCGAACCGGCTCCGGGCCGCCTGCCATCGACTACCTGACCACCTGACCGCCTGTTTCTGACAAGACCATCTGTACTCAACGAACGAGGACACTCATGACTGACAATCTCGGCTCCGACCGCAGCGCCGCCGTCGCACCCGCAGAACCGCGTTCGGGCCCGACCCGACCGAACCTCACCGCCGAGGACTCCGGGTATCAGAAGAACCTGGCCCCGCGCCAAGTGCAGATGATCGCCATCGGCGGGGCGATCGGCACCGGGCTATTCCTCGGTGCCGGCGGTCGCCTCCACGAGGCGGGGCCGTCCATCGTGCTCTCCTACGCGGTCTGCGGGTTCTTCGCGTTCCTCATCCTCCGCGCGCTCGGCGAACTCGTCCTGCACCGCCCGACCACCGGGTCGTTCGTCTCCTATGCCCGTGAGTTCTTCGGCGAGAAGGCTGCGTTCATCTCCGGGTGGTTCTATTGGCTGGTGTGGGCGACGACCGCGATCGTCGACATCACCGCGGCCGCGCTCTACATGGGCTTCTTCGGCCGCTACGTCGCCTGGATCGCGACCGTGCCGCAATGGGCGTGGGCGCTCATCGCGCTCGTCCTCGTGCTCGGACTCAACGTCATCTCCGTCAAGGTCTTCGGAGAGCTCGAGTTCTGGTTCGCGCTCATCAAGGTCGCCGCCCTCATCATCTTCCTCGTCGTCGGGGTCGGTTTCCTCATCTTCGGCACCCCCGTGGCCGGTCACGATCCCGGACTGTCGATGATCCTCGACAACGGCGGACTCTTCCCCAACGGTGCGCTGCCGGCGATCATCCTCATGCAGGGCGTCGTCTTCGCCTATGCCTCCATCGAGTTCGTGGGCACGGCCGCCGGCGAGACGGAGCACCCGGAGAAGGTGATGCCCAAGGCCATCAACTCCGTCATCCTGCGCATCGCGGTCTTCTACGTCGGATCGCTCACCCTGCTTGCCCTCCTCCTGCCCTTCACCGACTACGTCGACGGAGAGAGCCCGTTCGTCACCTTCTTCTCCTTCATCGGCGTCAAGGGCGCGGACACTGTGATGAACCTCGTTGTGCTCACGGCAGCCCTGTCCTCACTCAACGCGGGGCTCTACACGACCGGGCGAATCCTCAGGTCGATGTCGGTGGCCGGGTCGGCCCCGCAGTTCGCGCAGCGGATGAACCGCAGCGGCGTGCCCTACGGCGGGATCGTCATCACGGCAGTGGTCGCCCTCCTCGGCGTGCCGCTCAACTACCTGTTGCCCAGCGAGGCGTTCGAGATCGTGCTCAGTGTCTCCTCGGTGGGGATCATCCTCACGTGGGGCATGATCGTGCTGTGTCAGATGCGGCTCAAGCGGTGGGCCGACCGCGGACTGCTTGAGCGTCCCTCCTTCCGGATGATCGGTGCCCCCTATACCGGATATGCGACGCTGCTCTTCCTCGCTGTCATCCTCGTCATGGTCTTCGCCGATTCCCCGCCGACCCTGGTCGTGACGATCATCGCCTCGGTGTGCATGGTCATCGGCTGGTTCGTCTGCCGGAAGCGGATCCGGGCCATCGCCGAGGCGGGGGAGGCCGTCGAGTTCGAGATGTGAGGTTGGTCGGTTGGCTGGGTTGTGACGGTCGCCGGGCGGCTCAGCTGGCGTCGAAGTCCCAGGTCGCCTCGGTGGGGAGGTCCGGCATCGGCCAGTCGGGGTCCGGTTGGAAGTCCGGATAGTCGGAGTCGAAGGGGAAGGCCCAAGCGCGGATGTCGTCGATGGCTGAGTTCGCAGCGGCGCGGATGCGTGCGATCTTCTCGTCGGAGAACATTCCGGCTTCGCGCGCGAATTCGAGTTCGTCCTCGTCCTTGAGCCGGTAGGTGCCATCTGAGTCGACAACGATGTCGAGGACGTGGTCGGAGGTGAGGATTCCACGGTCGAAGCGGGTGAAGGGCTCCTCGAGGTTGACGTAGAAGGAATCGTGACGGGCCGGGGCGGCAGCCGCCTCGGAGGGGGCTGCCTCGGTGGTCCGGCCCTCGCGGTTCTCGAAGAACCACACCGAATAGTCAGCTCCCGGCTGGAAGACGGCGACGATGCCCGGTCCCTGCCATCGTTTGCGGCCTTGTGCCCGTGGGGCGCCGAAGCGGCCGGGTCCGTCAGCGGTGCGGATTCCCGAGCCGTCGGCGAGCACATGGTGGAGCATCCTCGTCCCCGACTCCAGCCAGACGGCCAGGTGGTTCTCGTCATCGGCGATGACCGTGACGGGGCGTTGGTCGTACAGCCCCGGGTGTGCCGGGTTGGTGTAGGTCCACAGGATCTGGTCGCCGTATCGCCAGCGCTTCTGTACTGCTACGTCCCGGCTCCCTGCTCCGCTCATGCTCTCATTGTCCCGGACCGGGGTGAGCGTGAGCCGTGAGCAGGAGCTGGGAGCGGATGATCAGCTGTGGGCGGCTTTGAGGGCGGCGCGCTCCTCGGCGGTGGGGATCTGAACGATCGGGGCGAGGACGACGTCAGCGAATTCTCGTGAGGGTGGCGGGGTCGATGCCATTCGCCGTGAACCAGCGAGCTGCCGCCTTCTCGGCGATGCCTTCGGCTTGATCGACGAGGTGGCGTCCGCTGTCGGTGAGGGAGAACTCACCGGACTCTGCGCGCGAGAGCCAGCCGAGCTTGACGAGTGGGCCGCTGGAGCGGATGGTCTGCGATCGGGTCTCGCCCATCGCCTCGGCGAGGTCCTCCCTGGTCAGCCCCTGCGGATGTGTCCCGATGATGCGCAGTCGACGCAGGTCGTCGAGCGACAGGCCGACGCGTGCCAGGGCAGCGCCGACTGCCGTGTCGAGCGCACTCTTCGCCCAGGCGACGGTCAGTGCTGCCTCGAGGTTGGGTGCCGAGTTCATGACCGCCGTCCCGACCGTGTCTTGATGTCCTCGACGCACACTGCCGAGACCTCGGTGACCGCGCCTGCGAAGCCGCGGCGGTCGAGGTCGGTGGCGGCGAGCTCTTCGCCTCTGAGCTTGGCCAGCACCTCGGCGTCATCGGGATCGGACTCGTCGACGTCGATGAGGAACCGATGCTGGAAGAACACGAGCTCCGGCGTGTAGAGAAAGGTCCCCTCGGGCGTGAAGCGGGCGGCGAACATGTCGTGCTCGGACTGGGCCGCACGGAGGCGGCGGCGCTGCTCGTCGTTGAGGTCGGCAAAGCGGCCGCGGGCGGTGATGCGAAAGTTCCATGTCATGGAGCGGTCTCCTGGATACGGGTGGCGTGATCGAAGATGGCGACGATCTCTTCGGCTGCGATGTCGCCGTAGGTGGGCACCGCGGTGTCGAGCACCGAGCGCAGGGTCAGGGCCATCGTCGTGGGATCGAAGCTGCGCATCTCGCCTCGGCGCTGTCCGTCCTCGAAGAGCGCGACGAGGTCGGCGGCCGATTCGGCCGCGCGCTCGCCATAGCTGGTTGCTCCCGGTGCGCGCCTGGCAAGGTGACCGACAGAGGCGATGATGGCCGCAGCCCGCTTGGGATGGCGTCGGCAGTAGGCGATATGCGTCGAGATGTACTCCGCAAGCCGTTCGTTCGAGCTGTTGGTCGAATTCAGTGCGTGGCCGAGCTCGGGGCCGAGTTCGCCGACTATGGACTGCACGACGGCTGCGGCCAGGTCCTCCTTGTCGGAGAAGTTTCCGTGGACGGCGCCTCGGCTGAAGCTGGCGTTCTCGGCCACCGCGACGAGCGAGGTTTCGGCGACACCGTGGTCGGCGAAGAGCGAGATCGCCGATTCGATGAGTCGTTGGCGAGTCGCTTCCTGACTTTCCCTGCGCGTCATGCGCTGCGGTGCTGAACTCATGACTTCAAGATACAGCAATGTATTTGAATACTGCAAAGTATTCGGGCCGGACTGGCGGAAACGGGCCGGACCCCCTCCGCAGACCACAGCCGTCTACGACGCTCCTATACTGAGGGTCGGTGCCCGGGGGCTGCCGATGCCAGTCGAGGATCGGGCACATGACGGCCCGCGAACGGGCCAGCGAGGAACGAATTCGAGGAGGACGGAATTGCCCATCACGTCGAGGATCCTCGAGGTCGCGGCCACCGATCCGGACCAGTTGGCCATCGTCGGCGGCCACTCTGGCAGCCCTGCCCCCGATGAGAGCACCGACCCCGCCGCGGACGTACGAGCCCCACGTTCCCTCACCTATGCGCAGCTCGTCCGGGATTCGGCCACGATGTTCGCCGCCGTCGACGCCCTCCACAGTGCCCAGCCCGACCCGCCGACACCGGCACCCGAGACCCACGGCATTCCGATCACGGCAGTGAGCCTCACCTCGGCGTTCGAGACCTCCCGCATCATCGCCGGCCTCGCCGGCTTCCGCGCAGTCTCGGCCACGATAGACCCCCGCTGGCCGCTCGACCACCAGGTCGGAGTCATCACGACCACCGGAATCGGTCTCGTCATCTCCGACTCGACCCGCCTCGCCGAGGCGCTTGCCGCCGCCGGATGGACCGGAACCGTCATCACCGCGACCGACTTCCGCGCCCGCGAAACCGCTATCGACCCTGCCGACACCTCACCGCCGACCGTCCGCGCGGCGTCCGAACCGTTCCTCATGCTCTTCTCCTCCGGCACGACGAGCAATCCGAAGGCCTTCATCAAGACCCGCCAGCAGTACCGCGACAACGTGGCCGTGTCCTCGGCCCATCTCGACCCCTTCGCCGGAGTGGCCACCCTCGCTCCCGGCCCCGTGTCCTACAGCCTCACCCTCTATGCCGTCGTCGAAAGCCTCGCCACCGGCGGCAGCGTGCACGTCGCCGACGACTTCGACCCGTTCACCATGGGCTCGCGCATCACCGACGAATCCATCACCCGCGTCGTCGCCGTGCCCGCCGTAGTCAAGGCCATCGCCGAGGCGGCCCGCCGAAAGCCTGAGAACTTCCACGGTCTCGACCTCGTCGTCACCGGAGGAGCGAACCTTCCTGCTTCCATCCGCTCGGCACTCGCCGACGTCCTCCCCGACACGCGGTTGATCAGCTACTACGGTGCCGCGGAGATCGGGTTCATCGGCGACAGTCGCGACGGCGACGGCACCTGGATCTCGATTTACGACACCATCGGCGTCGAGGTCCGCGACGATTCCGGTGCCCGCCTGCCGGACGGAGAGATCGGCACGGTCTGGATCAGGGCCGCCGCCTGCTCCGACGGCTATGTCACCGGCACCACCGACGCTCAGCTGCGACGCCCCGACGGCTGGGCCACGGTCGGTGACCAGGGACGGATCGAAAACGGACTCCTCCAACTCGCCGGACGGGCCGGTGACATCGCGATCACCGGAGGCCACAAGGTGTCCTTGCCCGAGGTCGAACGGGCCTTCGAGGGATTCGATCGCGGTGATCGGCGCTCGGGGCAGGGCCGCCTCGGCGAGGTCTGCGCGATCGCGCTGCCCGACGACGGTCTCGGCAGCATCGTCGCCCTCGTCATCGAACCGGGCCCTGGGGAACCTGCCTCCGACGACGGACCCAGGGACTCGGGCACGCCTGGTCTGAACTCGACTCTGCCCGGCAAAGCATCACTGCTCGCTCACGCACGGGCGGAACTGGCCCCGCAGTTCGTGCCGAGACGGTTCTATTCACTCGACCGGCTGCCGCGGACCGTCGGCGGGAAGATTCGACGCCACGAAACCGTTGACCTGGTCATGAGCGGAAAGGCACAGCGGCTGTGAACGCATCCCGGAGCAATCGGCACCGGACAGATGGCGTGCGCGATGTCGTCATCACCGGACTCGGCGCCATCACCCCGAGCGGCCAGGACCCCGAAACCCTTTGGCAGTCTGTGCGCGGCGGCCTCAGCGCCATCGACGTTCTCGCAGGTGAGCAGTTCGATGACCTTGCCGTGCGGATCGGCGGGCAGATCAAGGACTTCGACGCCGAGGCAGTTCTGCCCCGAGCGCTCGCCCGCCGACTCAGTCCCGTCCAACATTGGGCCATCGCCGCAGCCGACCAAGCGCTGCGCGCCGGTGGAATCGAAACCGCCGCCGACGATCTGCCCTGGGACCGCGACCGCACGGCCGTCATCGCGGCCACCGGCTCCGGACCCGTCGACGCCATGCAGGAGGCCACGCGCCGCCTCGACGCGGACGGCCCCCGGTCCGTTCCGCTGACCCTGTCCATTCACGGAGCACCGGACTCTGCGGCGGCGCTCATCAGCCAGCGCTTCGACCTGCGCGGTCCCGGTCAGGGAGTCTCGGCGACGTGTGCCTCCGGGGCGATCGGCCTCGGCGAGGCGATGCGCCGCATCCGCCACGGCTACGCCGATGCCGTGCTCGTCGTCGGCATGGAGGACTGTCTCGGCCCGGTCAATCTCGCCTCGAACGCGAACATGCGCGCGCTCGCCGCAGGATACGAAGACGATCCGACCGCTGCCAGCCGCCCCTTCGACCGGGCCCGCAACGGCTTCGTCATGAGCCAGGGTGCGGCCGCGATCCTCCTCGAATCCGCCGACTCGGCGGCCTCACGTGGGGCGATGCCGTTGGCTGAGCTCGCCGGATTCGGCGCCGCCAGCGATGCCCACCACCCGACGAACCCGCATCCGCAGGGACGGGGAGCCGCCTCGGCGGTGGTTCAGGCTGTGAGAGACGCGGGGCTGGAACCCGGCGATATCGACCACATCAACGCCCACGCCACGGGCACACCGGCCGGCGACCGAGCCGAACTCGCCGCCTTCGATGCGGCCCTGGGGGAGGCCGGACGGACGATCCCGATCTCGGCAACGAAATCGACGACGGGGCACCTCCTCGGCGCATCGGGGGTCGTCGAGGCGATCATCGCGACCATGACGATGCGTGACCAGATGCTGCCGCCGACACTCAACCTCGACGACAATGAGTTCCCCGACTGGGATATCGTCGCAGGTCAGGCTCGTGAGATGGGCGGTGGATCGAATCTCGCCGAGGCGGTCGTCGACACTGTGCTGTCCACGTCGTTCGGATTCGGCGGGCACAATGGCGCGATCATTCTGCGCCGGACCGCGCAGCCCGCGACACCCACAGCAGACGCGACCGACCCCTCGACAGTCGCAGACGACCCCTCGACGAAGGAGAGACGATGACCGACCGTGAGACACGCGTGAGCGAACTCGCCGCGCGGTACCTACCTGATGATGTGCTCGAACGATTCCGGGAACGGGCCGATGTCTATGACCGCGAGAACCGATTCTTCGACGAAGACCTCGCCGAACTCAAGGACCTCGGCTATCTTCAGCTGTTCGTCCCGCAGTCGCATGGCGGGCCGGGGCTGAGTCTGTTCGAGGTCTCCCGACTCCAGCAGAGGCTGGCAGCGGCGGCGCCCGGAACGGCTCTGGCGATCAACATGCACCTCATGACCACCGGCGTGGTCAAGGCATTGAACGACCGCGGGGACGACAGCTTGAACTGGGTGTTCGACGAGGTCAGGGCCGGTGAGATCTTCGCCTTCGGCATCTCGGAACCGTCGAACGACTGGGTCCTGCAGGGCTCGAACACCGAGGCGGTGCCGACGGCCGACGGCGGATACGAACTGACCGGGGTGAAGATCTTCACCTCGCTGTCTCCCGTGTGGACCAGGCTCATCGTCCACGGTGCCGTGGCCTCCGACGACGACGGGATCGCCGGTCCCGATGCGGACGAGCCGGCCGAAGGTCAGCTCGTCTACGGATTCATCGAACGCGATGCACCCAGGATCACGATTTCCGACGAATGGGATGTGCTGGGAATGCGGGCCTCGCAGTCGCGGGCGACGATCCTCGACCACGTGCCGATGAAACCCGAACGGGTCTCACGCGTCATCCCCGCCGGCAAGCACCCGGACCTGCTCACCTTCGCGATCACGAGCAACTTCCAGCTGCTCATCGCCGCCGTCTATGCCGGAGTCGCGGCCCGTGCGCTCGAGCTGGGCGCAGCCGGGCTGCACAAGCGGAAGTCCGCGAAGGCCGGCGTCACCTTCGCAGAGGTGCCCGAGGCCCGGACTCGCCTGGCCGATGCCCACCTCGACTTCATGCCGGTGACGGCGATGATCGACGCCTACGCTCGGGACTTCGACGACGTCATCGACCACGGCGCCGGGTGGCCGCTGCGCCTGGTGGGGGCGAGGATCAAGTCCGCCGAGGCGGCCCGCCGCAGCGCCGAGACCGCACTGATGTGCACGAGCGGCAGCGGATTCGGCAACAAACATGAGCTCTCCCGCCTCTTCCGCGACGCTGCGGCCGGTCTCTTCCACCCGCCGAGCGCCGACGCGGCACGTCCCATGTACGCGGCTGCACTGCTCGACGGGTAGGGGCGCTGTCGACTGGCGAGCCGTGGCCTCGGCAGGCGTAGAATGCCGCCGCAGGAATACGCTGACGCTGTCGACGGTCGGTTCGGTGCGTGCCAGGATGAGAGTGGATCGGAGCGTTTGGCTCCGGCGACGGCAGCTGCCGCCACAGATATGAGGGGAGGCTCCAATGGAGGAGATGACACCGACGATCGTCCGCGCCGATTCGATTGTGGCGCAGGCCGGGCTCGGGACCGATGCACAGGGTGGACGCGAGCCCGAGGCGTTCGCCGTGACCGGGGAGACCATCACCGCCACGGGCGATCTCAGCGAGCTTCGCGATCGTTTTCCCGGCGCCGAGGTGCTCGACTTCGGTGATGCGACGATCGTCCCCGGTCTCAATGACGCCCACACCCACCTCGCGCTGACCGCCGGGGACGCACTTCATCTCGACCTGTCTCACGCCGCCGTCGGTTCGGTCACCGGGCTTCTCGATACGGTCGCCGCCGAGGTGGGAGCCGCCTCGGCGAGGGATTGGGTCAAGGGCAGCCGCTACGACGATGAGAAGACCGGGACCGTCCTCCGCGATGACCTCGACCGTATTGCGGCCGAGGTGCCGGTGATCGTCACCCACGTGGCCGGGCACTGGGCAGTGGTCAACTCGGCCGGCCTCGAATGGTTGGGCATCGAAGAGACATCGACCGATCCCGACGGAGGACGTTATGACCGGTACCCCGACGGAAGACTCAACGGCCGCCTCGTCGAACGGGCGCTGATGAACGTGTCGATGCCGGCCACGGCGCGTGGTGGCCGCTTCATCTCCGGCGACACCGTCGACGATCTGCGGATCGGAGCTGCCAGGACGATTGCCCAGTGGAACGCCGCCGGGCTGACCTCGATCTGCGACGCGCTCATCAGCCCTCAGGACATCGGGATCCTCTCGGCCGTTCGTGAAGATGGCGGTTTGGGACTGCGGATCGGCATGCTCCTGTCCATCGACCACTACGACAAGGCCGCTGATCTCGGCATCGGCAGCGGGTTCGGCGACGACCGACTCAGACTGATCGGAGTGAAGGCCTTCCTCGACGGAGCGATCGGTGGGCGGACCTGCCTGCTGTCCGAGCCATTCACCGACCCGAACTATCAGGGGGTGCAGACCACCTCGACCGAGGAGTTGCGCTCAGCCATCGAACGCGTCCATTCCGACGGCAATCGCGTCGGCGTCCACGCCAACGTCGATGCCGCGATCCGCATCGTCCTCGACGCATTCGAGGACGTGTCGGCACGGACCGCTCGCCCCGGTCTGCGCCACCGGATCGAGCACTGCAGCCTGATCGAGGATGACATCCTCGCGCGGATGCGCCGTCTTGGTGCCATCGCCGTTCCCTTCGCCGGATACGCCGGCTACCACGGTGGGGCGCTGAACTCCTGGTATGGGGCCGAGCGGATGGGACGCATGTTCGCCCACCGGTCATTCCTCGATTCCGGGGTCACCGTGGCCGGATCCTCGGACTATCCGTGCGGCCCCTTCCAGCCGCTGTTCGGCCTCCAGTCGCTGGTCACCCGCACCGGAGTCGACGACGGCGTGGAAGTCGGGCCGAGCCAGAAAGTGTCGGCTGCGGAGGCGCTGTCGATCTTCACGCTGGGATCTGCCGAGGCGTCTGGCGAGGAAGCGTTTAAGGGTCGTCTAGCGCCCGGGTACCTCGCCGACTTCACCGTTCTCGGGGACAATCCGCTGACCATCGACCCGCACGGGATCGCAGACATCGCCGTGCGCGCCACCTACGTCGGCGGAGACGAGGTGTATTCCGCCTGAGCGGTGCTCTCAGCGCGATCGTCCTCAGCTCACCGCCTGCGCTTCCCGCTCGCTCGTCGGCGCCCACCGGGGGTCCGGCTTTGCCAGCGTCACCGCAACAACCACCACGAGGTTCGCCGCAACCGCCCACAGGCCGCCGTTGATGCCGAGCAGCGGATCATGGCCGGTGTAGTGGAGGCCAACCATGACGATCGAGCCGACGATGAGGCCCGCCGCAGCCGCCTGCTTGCTCATGCGCGGCCAGTACAGGGACAGCAGCGCGGCCGGCACGACCTGTGCCAGGCCCTCGTAGCTGAGCACGGAGAGCTCGACGAGCGCATCCGGCATGAGCAGGCTCATGATCAGGGCGATGATGCCGACGGCCAGGCACACCCACTGGGACAGGGTCTTCTGCCGCAGGCCCCGTGCGTTCAGCTGCTCAGGCGTCATCGAGGCGGCGTTCTTCGGTCCGGCCAAGCCGCCGCCCAAGACAGTCCGTCCCCACATCGAACCGATCGAGAGCATGTACACGCTCATCGGCACGATCGCCGAGAGCGCGCCTGCGACGCCGATGATCGCGACGATCGGCGCGGGCAGGGAATCGATGACCACGGAGAACAGGGCCAGGTCGGCGTCTTTGAGGGCGGGGACGACGAAGAGTGCAGCCACACCGACCATCATCGGCACGAGGAGCAGCAGCTGATACCACGGCAGGATGATCGAGTTGCGTCGCAGAGCATTCGCCGAGGTGCCCGACAGGTAGCCGGCGATCGACGTGGGGAATACGGTGATCGTGATACCGTTGAGGATGATCGTCGAGATGAACCATGCACCCCCGTAGATGCCATCGCCTGCGCCGGGGAAGGTCAGCCACTGAGATTTCTCACTCACGACGCGGTCAAGCAGAGGAGCCAGGCCGTCGAAATAGTGCAGCGGTACGTAGATCGCAAGGAACGCGACAGCGAGGATGACCAGTCCGTCCTTGAGGACGCTGACCCAGGCGGAACCGCGCAGTCCGGAGAAGAGGATGAACGCCTCGGCGACGATGAAGGAGACGATGGCGGCGACCTTGAGGTCGATCGCGCCGTAGCTCATGGCGTTGACGACTGCACCCATGCCCTGAATCTGCAGCTGGATGTAGGGGACGATGAAGATCGTCGCGAGGACGGCCACGAGGATCGCCAACCCACGCGAGCGGAACCGGTGTTCGACGATGTCGGAGAGACTGACGAGCTTGTGCCGGGCGGCATAGGTCCAGAACAGTGGGCCGACGAGGTAGGCGACGACGAGACCGATGCTCAGGTAGCCGATGAGGTAGAGGATCGGCACCCCGTAGGAGTAGGACCAACCGGCCGTGCCGAGGAACGAAAAGCTCGTATATGTTTTGCCTGCCATGAGCAGCAGGATGAAGACGAAGCCCAGCCCGCGTCCGGACACCGACCATTCGTCCAGCGACTTCTCCCGGCCGCGGCCGGACCAGATGCCGATGCCGATGGTCGCGAGCATGGCGAGGCCGAAGATGATGCAGGCGATGATCGCGGAGGTGCTCATTTCCCGGCCTCCTCGATCTCGTGGTCCTCACCGAATGCGACATCGGAGGGGATGTGCTCGGGCAGATCGTGCCGGTAGTACCGGTCGCCTCGGGCGGTCATCCACACGAAGAACCAGGTGAGGATCGTGACCGCGATCGTGTAGGCGAGGATGAACGGCAGACCGGCGATGCGCGGCTCGACCGAGTTCGCCACGACCGGGGTGAGGACGTAGAGGATGACGGGAACGATGAGGAGGACCAGCGAATACCGCCGCCGAGGCGGCCCTGACGTTGGGGCCGAATCGTCAGCATGCGACATGAGCGACCTTCTTTCACTCGACACCGGCAGCCGGTCGGCAGCCTCGGCAAGGTTAGTGCCGTGAGTCACAGACGAAATGGCCGTCCGAAGTGTGGAATCGGACGGCCATGCTGACGGTCCGATGTACGCGGTCGTACAGCGCGACGGTGATTGATAGAATTGGTGCCATGAATTTCGGTATGCCCTCCAGAAGGCTCCGCAGCCGCCGCTGACGGCGGCGGGAACCTCCACATCACTCTCGTGCGCCGTCCTGGCCCTCGCCGGACGGTGGCTTCATGCTGTCCGGCTCCACGACGAGCTGAAAGACCACGATGCCGAAATCAACATCTTCATCCCCCGAACTCGACCTGTCCGCAGGATCTGCCGCACACATCCGCGCCGAAGGCATTCACATCATGCGCGCCGACCGCGAGATCCTCACCGGTCTCGACCTGACGGTCTCCGCCGGTTCGCGACTGGCTGTCGTCGGCGAGAACGGCAGCGGCAAGACGACCTTGCTCCACGTCCTCGCCGGTACGCTTCCTCCCGACCGGGGAGTGCTGAGGCGGTCAGGTACCGTCACCCTGCTCGAACAGGCGCTCGACGCCGATAACAACCGCACAGTCGGCGACCTCATCAATGAGTCCCTGAGCCAGGAGAAGGCCGCATTGGCCGCTCTCGACGCAGCCGGCGAGGCGATGGCACGAGACGAACCCGGAGCAGACGAGGCCTTCACCCACGCCCTCGAATGGGCGACCCGCCTCGACGCATGGGACGGTGAGCGTCGCATCGACACGGCACTGGCAGGGCTGTCCGCGTGCTCGGACCGGACGCGGAGCCTCGCGAGCCTCTCGGTCGGCCAGCGGTACCGAGTGCGTTTGGCCGTCGTCCTCGGCTCGAGCACGGACATCCTCCTTCTCGACGAGCCGACGAACCACCTCGACGCCCAGTCACTGGCGTTCGTCACCGAGCGACTTCACACCAGACCCGGCGGATTCGCTCTGGTCAGCCACGACAGGGCGCTGCTTCACGATGTCGCCGACGAATTCCTCGATCTCGACCCGAGTCGCGACGGACGCCCCCGGAACTACTCCGGCGGCTACCGCGGATGGGTGGCGGGGAAACGTCGGGACCGTGAGAAGTGGGAGCAGGACTACCTCGCCGAGGTGGCCGAACACGCCCGACTGTCCGATGCCGCCGATGATGCCCGGTCCCGGCTGGGCAACGGATGGCGGCCACCGAAGGGAACCGGCAAGCACACTCGCGCGACGAGGACCGCCGGCGTCGTGCAGGCCTTCAACCGTCGCGTCGAAGACCTCGAACGGCACGCCGTGGAAGTGCCCGAACCACCCCTGCGTCTGCAGTGGCCGGACGTGTCGGAATCCGATGACGAGCGGTGGGAAGCGGAAGGCGACTCACTGCTGGCAGCGGAATCGGTCACCGTTGAAGGGCGGATGAGGCAGACGGTGTCTCTGAGCATCGCTCCCGGCGACCGCCTGCTCATCACCGGCGCGAACGGCACCGGCAAGTCGACGCTTCTCGACGTGCTCACCGGCCGTCTCGATCCGAGTTCCGGAGAGGTTCGCAAACATCCGCAGGCACGGGCGGAGCTGCTCAGTCAGGAGGTTCCCGAATGGAACGCCGCCGACACCGCCGCCCGTGTGTTCGAGGACTATGCACTACGGTCGTCGCTGTCCGGCGACCTTACCCTGCAGAACCTCGGGCTGCTCTCGGCGGATGACTCGACGACACCGGTTCACCGACTTTCGCAGGGTCAGCAGCGCAGACTCCAGCTGGCGATGTGTCTGGCGGTCGAACCCGACGTGCTCATCCTCGATGAACCGACGAATCATCTGTCCGCCTCGCTGGTCGACGAACTCACGGAGTCCTTCGGGACCGCCTCGGCGGCGCTCATCGTCGTCACCCACGACCGGCAGATGTTGGCGGATCTCGCGGACTGGCCGCGTCTCGACATTGGGACAAAAGCGGTCTCGGGCCTGCGACGCTGAGCTCTTGCACTCTCAATCATGGCGAAGCGCACCTGTCGCGGAGTGTACCTCGCGACAAGTGCGCTGACGCTTGAACGAGAGTCGTTGCGAGCCTGGCTCGTCTGCGTACAAAGACTTACAATGACTAACAAGGCTAACAAAGACTCATAGCCGACGAACAGCAGTCAGAGCAGTCATTTCGAGGAGCCGAAGATGTCCTTGCCGTTTGAGATACCGCCGGTGTCGTCCGGCGAGAGCTCGCTCTCGCCGTTCACTCCGTCGTTCGGGACGATTCCCCCGCTGCTCGCTGATCGGCAGGGCTACATCAATGATTTTGCCTATGCTCTCGACTCAGGGCCAGGTGCCATGGGGCGAGCGACCTTAGTGACAGGTCAGAGAGGTATGGGCAAGAGTGTGATGCTGAAAGTATTTCGCGAAGTGGCGGCATCACGGCAATGGGTTGCTGTCCACTCGGATGCCGGACCCGGTTTTCTTCGTCGGTTGGCAGAATCAAGGATCCCCGAAGCATTTGACGAGCTCGACATCGCAACGAAGACCAAGACTCGCCTCTCGGGGGTGAATCTGCCGTTTGGTGCTGGGGGTGTGTCCACCACAACTGAACCCACTCATTCGATCGTCCAGGATTTCGAGCACCAGGTCATCTCAATTCTGTCCCTCCTGGCGGCTCATGGCACGGGTCTGCTCATCACACTGGACGAGGTCCACCATGCGCAGCTGAGCGAACTGCGAGAGCTGACTGGAACGATTGCCGCAGCGTTCAGCGACGGTCTGCCGGTTGCCTTCGCCGCTGCTGGCCTGCCGTCGACGATCAACTCACTGGTGAACGACGAGATCTCTACTTACCTGAGGAGATCTGCTCGTGTTGAGTTGGGCAATCTCAGCCGCGATGGAGTTCGACGGGGATTGTTGGCACCAATCGAGGACAATGGAAAGACTATCGGTGAGACTGCGCTCAAACTGGCCGTCGAGGGGACCGGACAGTATCCGTACTTGGTTCAACTCATCGGAGATCAGGCATGGCGGAATGCTTCTGATCGTTCAGAGCTCACTGAGCAGGATGTTGCAAAGGCAGTGAGGAGATCCCGTTCTCTGATGTTCGACCAAGTGCACGGTCCGGCGTTTGCCGAATTGTCCGAGCGGGAGCGGGAGTTCATGGGCGCGATGAGTCGCGATGACAGTGATTCTGCTTTGCGGGACATCGCGGACAGGATGGGCATCAGCTCGAAGCACGCAGGGGTGTTCAGGTTCAGGCTGCTGGCACAGGGGGTTATCGAAGCTCCAGCGCGCGGGAGACTGCGATATGCGATTCCCTTTTCGCGTGACTACTACCGGCAACGCTGAACTCAGTCGTACTCGTTCAAGGCGCAGCGCACTTGTCGGGGCGTATACCTCGCGACAAATGCGCTGCCGCTTGAACGACGTTGGGGCTGCTCGACGGGTGAGTTCGCCCTCGCTCGTCAGAGCTCCGGCAGCAGCGAGATCGGGTTCTCGATGCAGTCGGCGACGAAGGTGAGGAACTTGCTCGGCTCCTGACCGTCGCACGCCCGGTGGTCGAAGACGAACGACAGATACATCACCTTGCGCACGGTCAGCTCGCCGTCGACGACCCATGGGCGGTCCTTGATCCGACCGAGGCCGAGCATGGCCACCTCGGGGAGGTTGATGATCGGGGCCGAACCGTCGACGCCGAACACCCCGTAGTTGTTCAGCGTGAACGTGCCGCCGGACAGTTCCGTAGGATCGAACCTGCCCGAGGCGGCCTTCCCGACGGTCTCGGACACGGAATCGCGCAGCTGCCGCAGGCTCATCTCGCCGGCCCCGTGGACGACGGGAACCATGAGCCCGCGCGGGGTCTGCGCGGCCAGGCCGAGGTTGATGTCACCATGGGTGACGATCTCTCCGGCGGCTGTATCGATCGACGAGTTGATGATCGGATACTTCTTCAATCCGGCCACGACGAAGCGGGCGACGAGGGACAGCAGCGAATATCTCTCACCGGTGCGCGCCTCGAGCGCGCGCTTCGTGCCCAGCAGCTCGGTGGCATCGACATCGAGCCAGATGGTGGCCTCGGGGATCTCCTGCCGAGACTTCGTGAGGCGTTCGGAGACGACCTTCCGAAGCCCCGTGATCGGGGTGCGGGTATCGCGGTCGGCCCGCCCGACAGGCGAAAGTGCCCCCGCCGAGGTGGTGCTGCGTTCCGTGATCGACTGAGGTTCGCCGGCTCGTGACGTCCCCGCGGGGACGTGAGCGCTCGCCGCGTCGAAGTTCGCAGCCGTGCCCGACTCGATCGCAGCGAGGACATCGGCCCTGGTCACGATCCCACCGGGACCGCTGCCGGGAAGGTGCTTGGCGCTGATTCCGTGATCCTTCGCCAGCTTGCGCACGAGGGGAGACGACACGGGGGAGACCTGCTCGCCGGCGGCCGTCGCCGACTCTCCGATGGCAGTCATCGACGAGTCATCGGTGGGAGTCTGTGCCGCTGTCGGCGGCTGCAGGGGAGCATCCGGGATGACTGTCGGGACGGCTGGGGCGGCGCCCGGGGTCACGGTGGAAGTCGCGGCCGGAACAGCCGTGTGCTTGCCGCCGAACGAGCGCTGCTTCGCCGACCGAGTTTTCGGCTCCGACGTGCCGTAGCCGATGAGATTCGCGCCGCTCGATTCGCCGGCGCTGTCGTCTGCGCTCGCGCTGGCGCTCGCCGCCGCGCTCTCCGCCTCGGCGACAGAGAGCAGGGCCTGGCCTGCACTGACGGTGTCCCCAGCGGCGGCGTGAAGGCTGACGATCCGCCCGGCGTACGGGCAGGGGAGTTCGACGACTGACTTCGCGGATTCGACCTCGACGACCATCTGATCGACGTGGACCTCGTCCCCGATCTCGACCTTCCAGGAGATCAGCTCCGCCTCGGTGAGGCCTTCGCCGAGGTCGGGAAGGATGAACTCGCGCGTGCCAGTCCCGCGCATCCCGGTATTCAGATCAGCACTCATCACAGCTCCCAATCCCAGGACTCGAGCGCATCGAGCACGCGTTCGACGGTGGGCAAGTAGAACTCCTCGAGCTTCGGCGACGGGTAGGGCACATCGAACCCAGCGACCCTCAGGATCGGGGCCGACAGGTACGTGAAGTTGCGCTCGGTGAGGCGCGCGGCCACCTCGGCGCCGTATCCGCCGAACTGCGCGGCCTCGTGGATGATCGCCGCGCGCGAGGTCTTGCGCACCGACTCAGACACCGTCTCATCATCGAACGGAGACAGCGTGCGCAGGTCGATGACCTCGATGGACAATCCGTGCTCGGCCCCGGCCTCGGCGGAATCGAGCGCCGTCCGCACCGTCGGACCATAGGCGAGCAGGGTGACGTCGGTGCCCTCGCGGATGACCTGCGCCCGATTCATCGGCGCCGTCGTCACCGGCAGACTCAGCGTCTCCTTCATCCAGTAGCGGGACTTCGGCTCCATGAACACGACCGGATCATCGGAGGCGATCGACTCGCGCAGCAGCGAATACGCATCGGCCGGATTCGACGGCGTGACGACGGTCAGACCCGGCGTCGACGTCCAATAGGCCTCGGACGAATCCGAGTGGTGCTCGACTCCGCCGATGTCGCCGGCATAGGGAATCCGGATCGTGATCGGCAGACTGACCCGGCCTTTCGTCCGGTTCCGCATCTTCGCCACATGGGACACGATCTGCTCGAACGCGGGGTAGGCGTAGGCGTCGAACTGCATCTCGACCACCGGGCGCATCCCGTTCATCGCCATGCCGATCGCGGTGCCGATGATGCCGGACTCCGCAAGCGGGGAATCCCAGACCCGATTCGACCCGAATTCGGCCCGCAGTGCTTCGGTGACACGGAAGACCCCGCCGAGGCGGCCGACATCCTCACCGAAGACGAGCACAGTGTCGTCGTCGGCCAGGGAATCCCGCAGCGCCTGGTTGAGGGCCTTCGTCATCGTCACCGATGACCGGGCGGCTCTGTCATTGCTCGCCGGTTCGGTGCTCGCCGAGGTGGCCGTGGCTGTTTCGGCGTTCACTGCGGTCGGATCGGCGGTCGGTTCGGTGGTTGGGTCGGTGCCCGTCTCGACGCTCATGCGTGACCTGCTGCGGCGAGTTCGGCCTCGAGGACCTGCTGCTGTTCGGCAAGGGCCGTGCGCGGGGTCGCGTAGACGTGGGCGAAGAGTTCGCGCGGGTCGATCTCGGCCTCGGTGTTCATGGCATCGCGGACGGACGCGGCCAGGGTCTCGGCCGCCTCGGCGATCTCATCGACGCCGGCATCGTCGAGGGCACCGGTCGTTCGCAGATACTTCTCGAGACGGTCGATGGGATCGAACTGCTTCCAGTGCTCGACCTCCTCGGTGTCACGGTACTTCGTCGGATCGTCGGAGTTCGTGTGCGACTCCATCCGGTAGGTGAGGCACTCGATGAGGGTCGGACCGTCCCCGTTCCGACCGCGTTCGAGGGCGGCGGCGACGGCGGCGAACACGGCGGCGACATCATTGCCGTCGACGCGCAGGCCCGGCATTCCGTAGCCGGCGGCGCGATCGGCGAGCATCGTCGCGTTCGTCTGCTCCCGCAGGGGAGTGGAGATCGCATACTGGTTGTTCTGCAGGACGAAGACCGTCGGGGTCTGCCACACGGAGGCGAAGTTGAAGGCTTCGTGGGTGTCGCCTTCGCTGCTGGCGCCGTCGCCGAGGAAGGTCAGAGTCGCGGCGTCTTCGCCCTTGAGCTTCGCGGCCATCGCGAATCCCGTGGCATGCAGAGTCTGCGTCGCCAGGGGCGTCGCCGCAGGTGAGGTGTGATACTCGTGCGGATCGAAACCGCAGTGCCAGTCCCCGCGGAAGGCGGCGAGGATCTCGGCGACGGGCACCCCGCGGGTCAGCAGCGCTGC
This sequence comes from Brevibacterium sp. MGP-B1, assembly GCF_057766545.1. Taxonomy (NCBI): domain Bacteria; kingdom Bacillati; phylum Actinomycetota; class Actinomycetes; order Micrococcales; family Brevibacteriaceae; genus Brevibacterium; species Brevibacterium sp. MGP-B1. Next base: position 3,648,721 of record NZ_CM173407.1, read on the forward strand.
CGAGTCGCGGTAGGTGGGGAACAGCCAATCGTTCGGGGCCAGCGCGGTGGTGGCCCCCACCTCGGCGGCTTCCTGGCCTGCCGCGGAGGGATAGGTCGCGAGTCGGCCTTGGCGGGTCAGGTGCGTGACCTGTGCTTCGAACCGGCGGACGAGGACCATCTGCCGGTAGAGACCGGTGAGGGTGGCATCGCTGGGGATCCGCAGCCCTTCGGTCGGAGTGTCGGTGAGCCGGCCATCTGCGCCGATGAAGCTGATCGGCTGCAGCTGGGGCAGTGAGCGGCCTGTGGTGGGAACGTCAATGGTCATGGCCCCATGGTGGCGTGAGCCGAGTCACGATTCCATGGCTTACGTGCAGGTGAGGACGGGCGGCCAAACGTGTCGCGAACTCGGGACGAAGGGGCCGGTTCCGGCAGGTCGAGTGGACGTTTGGCTGGACGGTCAGGGGGCTTTCTTATAGGCGTGCCTGCAAGACCAGCGAAGCGCATCAACATTTCTTGTGCGATGTCATCTTTTTGGAGGATGTGCGGGGGCCGAGTAAGAACATAACCTCGATACCGGCTGAGAACTACCGCAGTTCCAGCAGGGAGGAATCATGTGAAGAAGATGCTCAGTTACACGAGAACGACATTCTGCACGGGGCTGTGAATGCTGAGATATCTCACCGCACTGCCCTACGCCCTTCCGGTCATGGCAGGTGGTGCGATCGTTGCAGCCGTGATCGCAAAACCTGTTGGCCGACGGCTTCGGGAGCATCCAGTCATCGTGTTCTTCTGGATGGCGAGCGTGTCCGTTGTGATCGCTGCGACTGTGACACCTTCGGGGCACGCGGTGGGGTTGAACGATTATTTGACGACGACCCGAGTCTGGACGTGGTCGTTTCCGGACCCAGGGGCGCTATTCTCGGTCAATTGGCAGTCGATGAACCTGTTGCCTTTTGCGCTATTAGGGGTAGCTAGCGGACTGTTCCTTCGGTTCCGCCACATTGTCGGGGCCGCCTCCATCGCAGCGCTGCTGTCGCTAGCCGTCGAACTTGTCCAGTGCATGGTTATCTCGCTGGGCAGAGCACAGTTCAACTTAGCGACAGTCGTTATCGGACGGGTCGGGATTGTATGGGGAATGTTGGTGGGAAGACTGGCAGCGAGCCAAATTCGCAAGACTGAACAAAAAGGGGATCGGGGCCAGCATCGGCAACCTCGAGTGAAGACATCCTGCCGGTGGCGTCTTCGCCTGCAGATGAAGTCGCTCGAGTTGATTCGCTACCGAAAGACGGTGCCGAAGCAGACCCGCTGGAGCTTGTGCCTGGTGCGACCACCGACCCTGACAAGGTCAAAGAGATCAACGAGCCGAGAGCTCCTGGAACCGTAGTAGTCGATCCTGACAATGGGAAGATCGTTGCGGCAAAACTGGAATCCAATATCTCGGCCCACAAGATATCAATTGTCGGCCCTGGGTGTTCGGCGGCGAGCGGCGACCTCTCCGCGCCGGAGGAGATCGCCCCGATGCAACCGGAGATCGAAGCGCTCGTCGACCTCTACACGACGATGCAGCCGGCCGCCCACTTCTGGCTGAGCGCCCAAGCCGATGGCAACACACTCGTCATAGGCAGACTCGGGTACGGGCTCAACAAATATCACGGTGAAGCCGCCGACACCGAGTTCGAAGCCTGCCATTGGGTCAGCTCATTCCTCGCCCGCCGCGATGAGCGGGGCTCACGGTAAAGCGAGTCTCAACGGGCTCGGTGAATCACACGCCTCCCGCTATGCGAATCGCTTCTTGACCAAATCGCTGATGCGCACCCTTCCGACGACGATGACACCCACGAAGGACGCAGCTGCAGTGAGCACACCCGTGACGATGATGGGCACGGCAAGCACGCGCGCCGCTGTCCCCAAATCCATGTTGGGCACACACAGCAGAGCGATCGCTGTCAGCAATGCGCCCGCCCCCACACAGATCGCACCTCTGCGTCCCAGGCGAGTCCACCAGATCCGCAGGAGCGAGTGCCCGTGCAGTCTCAGTATGCCCAGCGTTGCCGCGTCCCTGGCCAATGCCGCAGCGGTGGCTCCGAGCACCGCGAGCGAGAGAACTGCGCTGAGTGCCATCAGCGGAGTCGAAGAGAACGACTCGAGCTGGACACTCTCGTCGTCGACGAATGAGTCCGGGGCCGTCGGTGCGGCATCCGGATCAGATTCGTGCATCTCGTCGTTGACCCGCTGACTGAGTGATTCGAGGAAGCCAGCAAAACTCTCCCGGTCGTCAGCCTCAACGCTGTAGATTCCCATGACTGGCAGCGTTGCGAACGCATCAGTCAAGGGCCGGACAGTCAGGTCGTAGCTGTCAGCGAGGTTGCGCGGAGTGCCCACTGTGGCGCCAGATTTGGTCGACACCATGGCGCCGTGAGCCTGAGTCTCTGCTCTGGTGAGTTCACGCCCTTCGGCAAGTGGGATTCGGTCGAAGATCTTCGTCGGATGATTGAGCCGGACGTAGTAGGTGACATCAATGCCGTCTCCATTTGACTGACGCACCGTTCTCCTGACGAGGTTGACGCCATTGTCATCGGCAGCGCCGACAAGGATGCGTTCGGCCGTCAGCGGGTCTTGAACCGGTATGTCGCGAGGCCAGGAGAACACGTCCATTTCGCGAGTGACCTCGAAGGTGGCTGTCTCTTGGGCCTTCCGGATTTCGGTGGTCAGCCCCAGTCCCGCCGAAATGAGAAAGGTGACCAAGAGCGTGACTGCAACAAAGTTCCTCACAAGGATGGGCCTCCATAGCCTGCCCTCTGGTGCTGTGCCTCGGGCTGGGGGAGTAGAGATTCCACTGTGACTGTTCGACTGCACGCCTCAGCTACTCGAGCGTCGTGAGTTGCGATGAGAACTGTGCGACCGTCAGCGTTCATCTCCTGAAGCAGCGCGATGATGTGATCGCGGTTATCTTCATCCAGCGATCCAGTGGGTTCGTCGGCCAGGACGAGCTCACACGGTTTGAGCCACAGCCGGGCGAGAGCCACCCGCTGCTGCTCCCCACCTGAGAGTGAGTACACGTAACGATCCTCGTAACCGGCCAGACCGACCCGTTTGAGAACTCTGGCGATCTGTTGTGTCCGATCGGTCTCATCGGCTGAGTACGTCAAGGCGACCATCAGATTCTCTTTGACAGTCGCGGAGTCTATGAGGGCAAAGTTCTGGAATAGGTATCCGAGGCGATGGCGCAATAGCAGCGTCGAAGCTCGCGAACGAGGGCGTGGTGCAGGGGTGCCGAAGAGTCGGACTTCGCCGCTGTCAGGAGCGTCAAGAAGACCGGCAAGGTTGAGGATCGTCGACTTCCCCGATCCGCTCGGGCCTGTGAAGGCGACCATCTCACCGTGGCCTACCGAAAGATCGACGTGGTCGAGTATCGTCCGCCCAGCGTAGGCTTTCGTTACCTGGTCGAAGTCGAGAGGTGTTGATTCCGTGTGACTGGGCATGTCAGATTTCCTTGAGGCGGAGTACGGGGTGACGGCGGTCGAAGAACATGACTGCGCTGACGGCGATGAGCGCCTCCAGCGCAGCGACACTGACTGTCGCCACCACCAGAGCCGGCCACTCATCGACAAGGACGAGAGGGTGGAAATACTCGGGGATCTCTACGTAGCCGCTCAGTATGTAGATCCCTGCCACCGCGACTGCCGCGGCGGGGATCAGCAAGAGCCACGACGTAGCTAGACCGGTGAACACTTCCTCAAAGCTCTTGAACCGAGAGAAACCGTGAAGCCGTCTGATCGCTGAATGGGCGCGCCACCTTTCATAGACGACGGCAACAGCCACGATGCTCGAAGCCAAAGTGAAGACAACAGCTCCGATGGCGGCGACGGTCAGCCAACGAGCGTCCTCGGACGAAAGCGAGAACTGCTCGTTGATCGCGTCCGCTGGGTAGACGAGTGCGGTGAAGTTGTCGTCAAGATCGTGCTGTTCGAACAGGGGGAGAAGGTCCTGGTAGACCTGTTCGGGGTGGCCATCGACTTTGACCTTCATCGGGGTGTCAATCTCACCGGTGATCGCATTCTCCCAGTCGCTGGCGATGGTGTTCGACCGGGTCATCACTGTCACGATGGGGTCAGGAAGCGTGTTGCCTTCATCAGGCCGAATCTGAGTGTTGAACGTAAAGAGGTTCTGACCGGGTTGAGTCCAGACGATGCGAACCTTCTGCTCAAGGACTGCGTCGCTGACTGTATACCCGTTGGCTTCCGCATACTCGACATCGCTGCCGGATGAACCGTTGCGCATGTCTTGCAGGTACTCCCGGATCTGACCCTCGCGATCTTTGAGGGTGGTTGGCACGGCCACAATCCAGTCTTTTTCATCGTCCGAAATCGCGAGCCTGTTACCCTCACTGTCGAGGACAGGGTACTTCTCGAGGTAGTTGGTGTTCACATTCATCTGAACATAGGGAAGATTCGGGTCATCCCCAACCACATCCATATCGGCGGCTTCGACGTAGATTCCTCCACCCTTATCAAGCTCCGGGTAGACGTGCTCGGCCACCGCTTTTGAGATCCCGTCGCTGCCATCTTCGATAGCCGCCAGGTCGTCGCCGTTGCTTCGAGGGAAGTAGACCGCATAGTCCGTGCTGTCGCTCCAGCTGTTGAGCGTCGAGGCACTGTCTGAGGAGAAGCTGAAGGCACTGAAGAAGCACACGGCTATTGCAATGAGCACCCCAGCAGCGCATGACTTGATTCCAAAAGCCGCCATGGTCTTGATGACGTACGTGGAAGGTTTCCGCATAAAGTTCCTGCCGTTGTCGGTATGTCGCAGGAGCTGGGGCGGACCGGTCGATCGATCCGCCCCAGCTCGAATGACGAGTGTTCGAGCTCTGCCGACTACGCGTTAGCGCTCCACTTAGCCTTGCACGTGTGCGACCGCTTGCCGTATGCGTTCGCGTTGGCCCACTTGCCCTTGCTCGCAGTCTTCGTCACGTTCACCGATCCGATGATTGCGGTGCCGGAGTGACGCTTCGTGCGATGGAAATAGTGCGAATAGCACTTCTTCTGCTTCCCAGCTTTAGTCGTCACTTTCTCGCTGCCGAAGTTCCACGTCCCGCCTCCTGGGCTCCTCTTTGCCTGGACGGTGATGCTCGTTCCGCTCGCCTCATCCTGGACAACGACCTCACCGGAGGTGGCCTCCTGGCTTGCAGTGGTAGGGCTGGTGGAGCTTGCGTCACTAGCCATCGCACCGGTGGCACCAGTTGCCGATAGAGCAATCGCGAGAACCACTGTCGCAATCGTCTTCGAAGCCTTCACTTCATTCTCCTATATCTTTCAATCATTATTCAGTGAACGGTCAGGATCGACCAAGAACTGACACTAGACGACAGCCCTAGTGAAGCGCCTCCTCTAAAAGGATGAAATCGTGGGACTTTCTCAATCGACAGTCCCTACGCACATGCATCGGTGGCCCATTGAGCCAACCGCCGCAGCCGAGTTCAAAGCCTGCCATTGGGCCAGCTCATTCCTCGCCCGCTACGCGGGCCACCGAAGACTGACCGGCAACGACGACCGGTGGTACGGCCCCACCCGATACGTCTTGCCGTCCCGTGTCTGCCGGTAGCCGCGCACATCATGCGGTCTGCGAGGGCCGGTTGCACCCGTGGACACCAGGTGCCCCGAAGGACCGCCGTCAACCCAGCGAGGTCGATCCGAGAGACGGTACACCGCCGCAGCCTCCTGCCCGTCCGGGGTCAATCTCGACGTCGTGAACTTCCGATCACCGACCGCCCGCGAGGCCGTCAACCTGCCTTCATGGGCGAAGAGCAAGTCCAGCAGGACAAGCGCCGCATGGGAGGCATCACCGGAGATATATGTGCGCTGACGGAAGTCGACGTCGACGTGCGTGGGCAGCACATGACGACTGTCCATGGTGACAAACCGCAGCGCGATGGAATCCTGCCGCATCATCGCCGTCACCGACGACAGGGACTGCCGCCGCGAGCCGAACTTCACCGACACAGGTTGTTCGAACAGAAGCCGACACTGTGGCCGGCAGGTCAAAGCCGTGGCGAGGAAGACCGTCTCCACGGTCAGATCCCGCTTGCCGACTGCCGCCAGATACTTCTCCACATCGGCACACTCCCGCGACCGGACAGCGATCGCTGCGGCAGGCTGCAATTGCGGAGGCCGCGGCTGAGTCGCCGCAGTCTCCTTCTTCTTCGGCTGAGCCTGCTTCTGCTCAGGCGGCACGGTCTCGACCGGAGGCTGAGCCGGTGGGGGAGGGGCGACCGGCGGGATCGGCCTCGACGGGCACCTTCGCTAAGTCGTCGGTGCGTGTCAGCAGCACCAACGCTCGCCGCCACTGCCCGATGCGATGCTGACTGGGTGCCGACGCTTTCAGGACTGCATCGGAGATCGCCGACATCACCGGCACCGACATGACCTCGGCAGCCCACACTTCGTCGGACATCGGCGGCACTCTCGGCAACCCAAGTGCCGCGACGATGCCGGTGACACTCTGCTTCCACGACGCCTGCAGGTAGCTGGAGCGAATGGCGTCGGAGATGAACGGTTCAACCTCCTGCGGAGGCAGCGCGGAGAATGCGTTCGCCCACACCCCGAACGACTCAGGGGTACACAGCGTCTGCAAATGACCGGTGATGAGACCGTCAGCACCCTCGGGCGACAGCCCTTTCGTCTCATCGACCCATTGAGTAACGACCGTATACGGCACCGGAGCCCTCATCAGCATCCTGCGATATCGCTCGGCTCGACGACCGGCCGACCTCTTCACAATGGAACTCCGGCCACAGCCGACGAGCCTCCATTGTTCCAACAGCGCCACAGGGCACGGCCACGCTGATCGACCATCGCACACCACTTCCTGTTCAGGCACACGAACACTCAAAGAGATGATGGCACACGGCAGCGACACAAGTAGTCGCTTCGACCAACGACGTCTCCGTACCGGCTAGGGCGTGCCTCCTTTATCGGCGGAGCCATGTCATTATTGCGCTGATCACGATGGCCGCTCGACAGGTGATGGCGAGCTTGTCGTATCTCGTCGCTAAACCTCGCCATTGCTTGACGTAGGCAAACGAACGCTCAACGACATTGCGGTCCCGATACGCGGCCGCATCGAATGCCGGTGGCCGTCCGCCTTTGCTGCCGCGCTTCTTACGAGTCGCGATCTGGTCATTCTTCTCCGGGATCACCGCCCGAATGCCACGCGACCGTAGGTATTCGCGGTTGCCTTTGGAACCATAAGCACGATCCGCCAAGATCGCGTCCGGACGTGTGCGAGGACGACCGCTACCAGCCTGTGGCACTCGGATATCAGCCAGGACCTGTTGCAGGATCACCCCGTCATGGCGTTGTCCACCAGTGACTACCACCGCCAGGGGACGGCCGCGGCCGTCGACGGCATGGTGGATCTTTGTTGTCAGCCCACTACGTGAGCGACCGATGCCATGTCCGGCCGGCTCACACTCCCGATCGGGCAGATTCTTGTAATTCGATGTAGCCCCCTGTGTCCTGGTCAGGGCGTGTCGTGTTCGTTGCGTGCTGGCGAGCACGGTTGAGGGTGCCGTCGACGGAGATGTTCCAATCGATGTCACCGGCGGCATCGGCAGCAGAGAGCATCTGGGCCAGGACTCGGTCCCAGGTGCCGCCGGCGGCGTAGCGGCGATGGCGTTTCCATACTGTCTGCCAGGGGCCGAAGTGCTCGCGTGGCAGGTCGCGCCAGCCAATGTCGGCGCGGTATCGGTAGACGATTCCTTCGACTATTCGGCGGTTGTACTCAAACGGTCGGGCTCTCTTGCTGACGTTCGAGGGCAATAGCGGTTCGATTCTCGCCCACTGCTCATCAGTGAAGACTCTGTGTCGTTGCTGCGTAGTCACCAATCCAGCGTGTCAGTCCGAAGACCTCAAATAGAGGAGACGTGCCCTAGGAGGCATGTAGGCGCGTATGAGAGATAGCGCTTATTGCCGTGGGGGTGCCTGCCTGCCCACGTTTTAAACCGGCCTCGGACAATGATATTCGGGGGCCGGTTCCCATTCGCGCAGACGAGAAAGTAGCGGTGTCCGCTTGGCTCAGCATTCGCCGTTGTCGCGGTCGTGAACGACGACCACCGGGTTGGCATTGCTTGCATCGAGGACGGTGAAAACTCTCATCGACTTCGCCCTCACCGGCCGGCTGCTTCTGAACAACTTCCTCCCGTTGATCGCATTAGCTCTCGGCGCAGAGGTCCTCTCCGAGCGGGGCGATGTGCGCCTTAACCTTCGATGCCGCGGCCCTCAGATCTCGCCCCACCGGTATCCGTGGGAGGTGAAGGCCTCGGCGATCGCGGCCTTCTTGCCTTCGACATCTCCTTTGAAGGCCTGATGCCCGCCTTCGGTGACGACGATTAGCTTGCCGTCGGTGAAGTATGCGGTCGAAAACGAGGCGCGGGAGATGCGCAGCGGGTGGTCGTCGTCTCTTCCGATGGTGATTCCGTGCTCGTCGATGCGCAGGGGAGTCGTCGAGGCGGCGATGAAGAAGGCGGCGATGAGTCCGAGTGCTCCGCCGATGATCGGTCGGGCGATGACGACCCACGCCTGGTCGAAGCGGCTGAGCTTCTCGATGACGTCGCCGAAAGGGAGGGGGAACGTCGCGGCAAACGACCCGAGTGCCGGAAGGAAGAAGCCGAGAGCCACGCCGATGCCGATGCAGACGAGACCGATGACGACGACATCGGTCCGACTGAGCGCAAACGTCGCAGCGGTGCGGGGCCGCCGGGCGGTGGGGTCGTTCTTCTGTTGGGGGTGATCCATCACGTGCTCGATCCTCGAAGTCGTTGTCGGTACTCCATGATACCAAAGTGGAACACTGGTGTTCCATAAGTAGACTGCTCTGTATCGTTCAACGAATCTGGGAGGGGTTGTGCCGGTGCAGGGCATGCGTCGATTGGGCCGAGAGGCCCTGGTTAGCGAGGCACTGACCCACCTTGCCGCGAACCCGCAGGCGTCGATGAGCGAGCTCTCGCAGTCAATCGGCGTCGGCCGTACGACCCTCTATCGGCATTTCGGTGATCGCGAGGCGCTCGTCGCCGCGGCGGCGAGGCTCGGTGCCCGGCGATTCGGTGAGGCGGTCATGCAGGCCCGTCCCGGCGAAGGGGCCGGGCTGGCTGCGCTCGAACGGATCTGTGCGGAGCTGTTCACTCTGCCCGATGTGCTCACCCTGCTCTTCGCCGACAACCCGATCATCACCGATGAATCCTTCGCCGAGGCGACCCCAGAGTTCCGTGCGGATGCTGGAGACGCGGCAGGCGCTGAGCCCAGCGCGGGCGCTGAATCTGCAGGCGACGAAGACGATCCGCTCGAAGCTGTCATCGCAAGGGGGCAGGCGGATGGGTCCATCGATGACGGCGTGCCGATCGGCTGGGCGGCAGCCTTCGTCTACCTCACCATCGGCTCCGGACACCTCTACAGCGTGAGCGTCGGCGTCGACGATCCGACCGCGCGCGCCCAATCCCTTGAACTGACCATCAGGGCGGTGCGGAAGACCCTGGGGTCGCCCGGAGTGTGATCTCGGCAAAGCCGCGGGGCCATGCCGGGGCAGTTGCGGGGCGGACGAGGTCTGACTTGTTACCGTTATTGCTTCAGTTCATCCTCGGCAGGAGCAGTGCGTGTCTTCTTTCTTCGACAGTCCCGAATTCCACGGTATGGCAGCGGGCGGCAAAATCAGCCGCAACCCCGGCATGGGCGATCGGATGATGCGGGAGCTGGCGCCGTTCCTCAAGGCCGAAGGAATCGACATCGATGATCCGAATGCGGACTTCACCGAGGCTGACTTCCACGCTGCCATGGAGAAGGCGCAGGTGGAATACAACCGCCGCCTATTCACCCCGGTCGGTGCCCACCGCGGACTGGCTCTGGGTAAGCTGCGCTCCTTCTCCCTTGCCTTCGCCGAAGGAGATATCAAGCGCGCCGAGGCTGTTGTGGCCTCCCTGCCCTCGGACCCCGAGGACTTCAGCCCGAGCGTCGCGCAGGTGACCGGGGCGGCGATGGGCCTCCTCGACGAGTGGTTCACCGACGACGTGCACGGACCGAAGCTCGGCGGAGTGCTGGCACCGAAGTGGTCGGCGAAGAAATCTCGCGCCGTGGCCCGTGACATCCTGGCCCTGGCGCATAAGGGGCGCGTCGTCGACAGCCTCGACGGCCTCATCGCCGGCAACAGCGGACGTCCCGTCCTCGAAGGGGGCATGCTCGCCGTAGCTGCCGCAGTCGTGCGGTTGGCCAAGCGAAACAAGGTCTCGGAGCAGGACGTCGTCGACGAGATCATGCCACTCGACGGTTATCCGGAGCCGGTTGCCGGCACCTACGGCTCCACCGGCCGCGTGATCCAAGACGTCCAGGAAGCCCAGGACGGCCCTGCTGCAGAACAGGACCTGCCGGAGTGGCTCGGAGGATCGAGCGCCCAGGCGAGTGCACAGGCGAACCCCCACGCTGATCCGCAGGGCGTCGACGAACGAATGGACGAGGTCGAGAAGACCGTCTACGAGATGCCGCTATACCAGCGCTTCCGCGACTGGCTGGCCGAGACCTACGATGATGTCGACGAGGACTCAGAGGTCTTCGACATCGCCCATCTCCTGTTCTGCATCGCCGTGTCCTCCCGCGCAGATATCGACGAACCGGAGGGAATCGACGACCTCCTCGATGTCCTTGAAAGCTTCGCCGTCGACGGACAGGAGGAAGCCGAGAAGACCGATGGCGAATCGCCTTCGACGGTGATCTTCCTCGACAGCCTCGAAGCTCTCGACAACTATCTTCGTTTCCGCATGGACACCGACGAGGCCCCCGAGCGCTGGAGCGCCGCCCGGGCCCGCGCCGAGGCCGCGAGCATGCGCACCGACCCGCTGCCTTCGGCGCTGATGGCGGCCGTCGAAGCCAATGCCCTGAGTGAGGAACAGCTCGCATCGCCGATGCCGCACAACCGCCTCGTCGAGGGAGTGGTCGGCACTCTCGATTGGATCGGCGACTCCCGCCCGCTGACCGGTACGGGGCGGGTGAAGCGAGCCGATATCGCCGAGGCGGCCGGAAAGTTCGGCATCAACGCCGTCGGAGTCGCGTCGAACGCTCGGTACGAACATGGCGTGAACTATGCGCGCAGCGCCGACGAGGTGCCCGTCCTCGAAGCGATGTGGGCCGTGATGCAGAGCGCCGAGATCACCGAGATCACCGGCACCAAGGTCTGCCCGGGAAACGCCGCCGACGAGTGGAAGAAGGGCGAGGTGAGCGCGGATACCGCACTGCCGGTCATCGGCGCCTTCATCTACGAGCGGCTGCTCGACGTGATCAACCTCGTTCCCGGAGAGGACTACGGCGCCCCGGCGATCACGATCGCCCAGCGCCTCATCGAGATCCTCACTCCCGACTCGGCACCGGAACGCCCCGAACTCGACCTCGGCGAGGTGCGCAGCGAACGGCTCTCCACGCTCTTGGAGGACGAACTGCAGGAGCTCACCGAGCTCGGGCTCCTCACGGCCGACGGAGACACGCTGTCAGTCGAGCCGGTGTACAAGCGCATCGTCGCCGGTGCCGCGCTCATGCTGCTGTCGGGACCGCGCGAATAAGACGAGGCGAGACCAGGGGTGTCGGAGCGAACTGAGGTGGCGGCCTCTGGTCGGTGTTGAAAATAAGTGGTTGCACCTGCTGCGATCCCAGGTTAGGCTCACCTATGAGATATAGGGAACATCGGTCTTGCCTAAGGCAGTTGACACACCTGCTTGAAGTTGTGGGTCCGGCTTCTCTGTTTCTCGCTGTTTCATACGTCAAGAACCCTCGGAGCTGAATACATGCCGCGTACTTCCAGGCCTCTGCAGGTGCTGCCGATCATCCTGCGAGAAGTGGAAGTCACCGGCATCGTCGACATCACCCCGAACATGCGACGCCTGACAGTGGCAGGCGATCAATTGGCGGCCGGTGGGGTCGGCGAGGCTGCACGGCCTGCATTCCGCTCCGAGGGTTTCGACGATCACGTGAAACTCGTCATTCCCCCGCCCGACGGCTCATCCCTCGATATCGGCGAGCAGGAGGAGTTCCGCTTCAACTGGAATCGGGAAGCGCTCAACCGTGCCCGCGACTACACCGTTCGCAGCGTCGACCACGAGACGAACTCCTTCAGCATCGACATCGTGCGCCATGACTCCGGACTGGCCTCTGACTGGGCTTTCGGCGTCGCGGTCGGTGATCGGATCAGCTTCGCCGGACCGAAGACCTGCGCCGGGCTGGCCGACGACATCGATTTCCACCTCCTCGTCGCCGACGAGACGGCGCTGCCCGCTGTCGGGCGCTGGCTCGAAGAGGCACCTGCTGGCACCCGCGGTCACATCATCGTCGAAGTACCCACCTCCGACGACATTCAAGACATCCCCACCGAAGCCGATGTCGAAATCGACTGGCTCATCCGCGGATCCACCGCACCGGGCGAATCGCGCCTGATGTTCGACGCCGTGAAGAATCTCGATCTGCCCGAAGGACGCACTTTCGCCTGGTGCGCGGGCGAGACACTGACCATCGCCCCCATCCGCCGCTACCTGCGCCGGGAGATCGGCCTTCCCAAAGAGGACGTCGAGGTCGTCGGCTACTGGCGGAAGATGCCGACTCGTCCCGCCGCGCCAAGTGCGGCAGTCGCCTCCACGCCCGAGGCCACGCTCGAGGGATCTGGGGCCGAGTCCGCCCCGGCCGATGATTCGGCCCCTTCTGCAGCAGCCGGCAGCGAGGGCAGCGCCGAACCGGACGGAACTCTCGAGGTCCTCCACCAGGTCCACGAAATGACCGAACTGCTCCCCGCGATCATCACCCGGACAGCCGTCACCCTCGGCATCAACGACCTCATCGCCGGCGGAGTCGCCACCGCCGAGGCGATCGCCGCCGAACTCGATATCGATGCCGACCGTGTGCGCCCGGTGCTGACGGCTATGTGCTCCCTCGGACTCCTTGCGCGTGAGGAGGAGAACTACCGCAACACCCCGACCGGGGCGGTTCTCACCGGCGACGGTGCCTCCGACGGGCTCGACCTGAGCGATGCGGCGCTGCTCGACCTGTTCTCCCTCGTCGACCTCATCGACGTGCTCAGAGGCGGGTTCGCCTCCCGCACTTCGCGCGCCTCGACGATTCAGGCTCCCACCTGGCACGCCCAGCGCGACGCCGATTCCGAACTCGACTCCGCCCACCGGCGACGCAGCCTCGACCACCTGCAGTATGTCCTCGATCTCATCCTCGACCTCGAACCCGTGGCCTCGGCCGAGGGCCTCGCCGTCGTCGGTGATGTCGACGCCGAGGCGGCCGCCGCCCTGACGAGGAAGGCCTCGCATTCGGGGCGGACGATCCACACTCCCGGCGCACAGGGCCTGTCCGGTCGACGACCCTGGCCGGACGTCGACTGTACCCTCGTGATCGCCGGATTGACGGGGCGATCGCGGACAGAGGTGACCTCGTTGTTGGACCGGATGCTCGCCGCGAGCCGGACAGTGGTGATCGTCGAACCCTTCACCGACGATGCCGAGACCGATGACCATCAGGCCGAAGAGCTCATCACGGTCCTGGCCACCACCGGGAATCCGTCGCTGACCCGCGGCGAGCTCGTCACGGATCTGCACAGGCTCGGAGCCGCGCACGTGCAGGTGAGAGACATCGGATGGGGGTTCGGCCGGTTCCGATCGGCCGTGATCGCCTCACGCTCCTGAACTGCCTCTCCGGGGCCCGGCCGCCTCACCCGGACGTTCACCAGATCAAAGAAGAATAAGGACAAACGTATGACATTGACGCGCCTGACCGCTGCTGCCATCGCCGGAGCCACCGGCCTCGCTCTCCTCGCCGGATGCGCAGGCGGCAGTGAGGAAGCGAACCCGGGCACTGCCTCCGAGACGCGCACCGTCACCGATGCGACCGGCGCGGAGGTCGAAGTGCCCGCGGCTCCGAAGGCCGTCGCGACACTGCACTATGCCGCCACCGAGACCCTCATGGATCTTGATGCGCCTCCCGTGGCGCAGGGCGAGTACCAGGATCCGGCCGTGCCCGAGGAGTGGCTCGATGAACTCGAGGGGATCCCCACAGTCAGTCAGCAGGAGCCGGACCTCGAGAAGCTCGCCGAGGCCGAACCCGACCTCATCCTGTCCCCGAACATCTTCGAGCCGGAGATGATCGAGCAGCTCGAGGAGATCGCACCCGTCTACCAGTTCACCCTGCGCGGCGGAGACCGCGCGAACTGGCAGCAGCGTGTGGGGGAAGTCGCAGACGCCGTCAACAAGACCGATCAGCTCGACGAACTCGACAGAGAATTCACGGCTCGGCAGAAGCAGCTCGGCGAAAAGCATTCCGAAGTCACCGAGGGCACCACGATCGGAGTGGTGTCCTCCTTCGAGGAGAACTCGGCATATCTGTGGGGAAGTGAGAACATGCTCGGCACGATTCTGTCCCCGCTCGGGTTCGATTGGTCGGCCGACGAAGACGCCATGGTGAAGAAGTACGGCAAGGCCGAACAGGGAGGCAATAAGTCCGGGACCGTCGAGCCCGAAGCTCAGATCTCGCTGGAAGTCCTCGACCGCAGTCTGTCCGATGCCGACATCATCTTCGTCAACTCGGACCTGCGCGGCGACTATGACTCGTTGACGAAGGCGCTCATGGACTCCGCTGTGTTCAAAGACCTCCCGGCTGTCCGGGCCGGACACGTCTATCCGATCGGCAAAGCCACAATCGCCGGATACGCCGACGCGGATTACGGTCTCGACCTTGCCGAGAAAGCCATCACCGAATACCAGAAGGACTGAGCCGCAGGACTCAGCCGGCGCCCGGCCTGTGGCCCTCGGCCTCATCGAGGATGAGGAGCGAGCGGGAGGACACGACGCCCGGGACCTCGTGGATGCGGCGCAGGATCACCTGCGACAGCGCAGTGTTATCCGGGGCGTTGACCGTCACCAAGGCGTCGATGTCCCCGCTGACGGCTTGGACCTTTTCCACGAACGGAAGGGCTGCCAGGTCGTCACGGACCTGCGGCCAGGGGCGCTCGCCGATCTTGACGACGACGACCGCGGTCACGGTCATGCCGAGAGCCTCGCGGTCCACCTCGGCGGTGAATTTCCTGATCGCACCCGATTCGATGAGGGTCGTGAAGCGCTTATGCGCGGCGGAGCGGGAGATGTGGACGCGTTCGGCCAGCTGGCGCACGCTCAGGCGCGAGTCCTCGACGAGGGCGGCGATGATGCTGCGGTCGATGTCGTCGAGGTCGAATGCCACGGGGCGCTCCTTCACCGTTGATGTCTGCGTCTTGCCTGCGACCTCTGCGTCCAGCCTGCCCGGATGCACTCGCACGGAGGGCGGCGATGGCCACCGGGAGGAATGGTCGGTCTGCTTCCCATTCTAGGGCCCCGCCTCGGCGAGGGGATGCCCCCGCGTCGAGGTCCCGTCGTCGACGACAAGGGCGCCGCCTCGGCGAGGGGAGCCCGCGAGTTTGCGGCGTCCGACGCACTGGACAAATTCTGTCGATCGTTCGTACAGTAACGGAGATACCTGTGGTGCCTACCACGTACCATGGGTGATGGACATGATCGGTTCTAACCCGGACCCGGTCAACGGACGGAAATCAGCCACCTGTAGATTATGAGACGAAAGTCTCACGCAGCTGGAACTGCTTCACGAACCTAAGGAGTCATCCTTGAAGATCGCGGTGTTGGTCAAAGAGGTCCCGGATACGTACGGCGACCGCAAGTTGAACTTGGAAACCGGGCTCGCCGATCGCGGCGCCTCGGAAGCCGTCCTCGATGAGATCGGTGAGCGTGCCCTCGAGGTCGCCCTGACGCAGAAGGACTCCGACGGCGACACCGAGGTGACCGTCATTTCGATGGCGCCCGATACCGCGACCGCCACGATCCGCAAGGGTCTGGCCATGGGTGCTGACAATGCCGTGCACGTGGCCGATGAAGGTTTGGCCGGCGCCGATCTCGGCCTGACCGCCGAAGTGCTCGCCGCCGCTCTGCGCCGCGGTGAGTTCGACCTCGTCGTCACCGGCAACGTCTCCACCGACGGCAACGGCGGCATGATGCCGGCGATGCTCGCCGAGCACCTCGACTACCCGCACGTGACCGGTCTGACGACCGTCGAACTGGGCGACGGCAAGGTCTCCGGCAGCCGCGCGGTCGAAGGCGGCAAGCAGCAGGTCTCGGCCGAACTGCCCGCCGTCATCTCCATCACCGAGGCGCTTCCCGAGGCCCGATTCCCGAACTTCAAGGGCATCATGGCGGCGAAGAAGAAGCCCTTCGAGGTCATCAGCCTGTCCGATCTCGACATCGACGCCGAGGACCAGTCCGTGGCCCGCTCGATCATGGTCACCGTCGCCGAGAAGCCGCCGCGCGAAGCCGGCGAGAAGGTCGTCGACGAAGGCAATGGCGGAGTCGAACTCGCCGAATACCTCACCAAGAACCGTCTGGCCTAAGGAGAATCGTCATGTCAGAATTCCCGCAGGACTCCATTCTCGTCGTCCTCACCGCCGATGCCGAAGGCCAGCTGGAGAAGCCGGCCGCCGAACTGCTCGGCGGAGCCGCTGAGATCGGCTCGCCCGTCGCCCTCGTGCTCGCCGACGGCAGCGCCGACGCCGCTGCCGAGAAGGCCGCCGAACTCGGCGCCGTGGCGACCCTGACCGCCGCAGCCACCGAGGGCAACCTCGGCACCGCGGCCGTCGACGCCGTGGCCGCAGCCGCGGAGCTCACCGCCCCCGACGCTGTTCTCGTGCCCAATACTCTCGACGGTCGTGACATCGCCGGTCGCTACGCCGTGCGCAGCGGATCGGCCGTGTCCGTCGACGCCACCGGACTCGAACGCGACTCCGAGGGCATCGTGGCCAACCACTCCGTCTACGGCGGCGGCTACACCGCCTCCTCGGCCCCGACCTTCGGTGCGCCCATCGTGACCCTGCGCCTGGGCTCGATCGAAGCTCGCGCAGAAGCGCAGTCCGCGAACACGCAGGCCCTCGAGGTCGCCGATTCCGGTAAGCGCTCGGCTTCGATCGACTCGTTCGAGGCCGTTGTCGAAACCTCCTCGCGTCCCGAGCTGCGCGGCGCGCAGAAGGTCGTCTCCGGTGGCCGCGGCGTCGGTTCGGAGGAGTCCTTCGAGCTCGTCGGCGAATTCGCCGACACTCTCGGCGCTGCCGTCGGTGCCTCCCGTGCGGCCGTCGACGCCGGCTACATCGCGCAGTCGCACCAGGTCGGCCAGACCGGTGTGTCGGTGTCCCCGCAGCTCTACGTGGCTCTCGGCATCTCCGGCGCGATCCAGCACAAGGCCGGTATGCAGACCTCGAAGACCATTGTCGCGGTCAACAAGGACGCCGAAGCTCCGATCTTCGACATCGCCGATTTCGGCGTCGTCGGCGACCTGTTCAAGGTCGTTCCCCAGGCCATCGAATCACTGAACGAGAACAAGTCCTGATATGGCAACCTATTCCAGTTCGCTGCGTTCGGGTCTGCCCCGGGTCGAAGGCGGAGACCCCTGGCCCCCGGAGGGCGTCATCGGCGAACCCTTGGAAGAGGGCGCGTCGTGGCTGCCGGAGACTGCCGAGACGGAGGAACTGGATGAAGGTTCCCCCGCCGAGGCGGCCGAATCCGATGTGACCGAGGCTGAGGAGTCGACGGGGATCGTCGACGACTCGGACGAGGAATCCGCCGAGGATTCGTCGACCGGTGCTGCTTCTGCGACGGCGGGTGATGACGATGATGCAGCCGATGTCGCTCCTGCTGAAGCCGCTCCCGCGGCCGAGGTGCCGTTGCGCCGTGGACTGCCGCGCGTCGAGGGCGGAGAGCCCTGGCCGCCGGAAGGTCTTGCTCCGGCCGGAGTGAAGGCCACCGGTGCCTCAGCTGCTCCTATCGCGTCTGCTGAATCGTCGGCTCCCGAAGAGCCTGCGGCCGAAGAGGATGTCGCTGCCGAGGATTCGACCGAGGACGCGGCGTCCGCTGAATCGGACGAACAGTCCTCTGCTGCCCCAGCTGCTGCAGCGACGGCTGGTGCCGGAGTGGCTGCCGGCGCCGCCGTCGCCGCTTCCGGTTCGGACGATGAGTCTGAAGCGGCAGAACCTGCCGCCGCCGATGCCGCACCCGCTGCGGAATCCGCTCCTGCCGCCGAGGTTCCCTTGCGTCGTGGTCTGCCGCGAGTTGTCGGAGGAGATCCTTGGCCGCCGGAAGGCTTCGCGCCTGCCGGAGTCAAGGCCGCAGGTGGATCCGCCGCCGGCGCTGCTGCTCCGGTAGCGGCTGCATCCGCTCCTGACGACAGCACTGCGGAGGAATCCGCTGCTCAGGCCGACTCTGCTGAAACCGCTTCGGCTGATACGTCAGCCGATTCCACGTCTGAATCCTCGTCCGCTGCTCCTGCGGCGGCCGCCGCAGCTGGTGCTGGCGTTGCCGGTGCCGGTGTGGCTGCAGCAGCCGCGAACGGCTCGGGCTCCGGAGAACTCTCCGATGTACCCCTGCGCCGCGGACTTCCCCGCACCCCCGGGGGAGACCCCTGGCCGCCGGAAGGCTTTGCTCCAGCACACGCTGCCAAACCTGCCGCAGGTTCGGCTGCCGCTTCGGCTCCGGCTGAAGAGAAGGCCGCCGACGCCACGTCGACCGGTGCCGAATCTGCCGACGAAGCGCAGGCGCCGGCCGAGACGAAGCAGGATGCGAAGCCGGCTGCAGCTGACGAATCCGGTGAGAAGAAGCCCCAAGGCCGACGCACCGGAATCGGCGGCGTCGGTGCCGGTGCGGCAGCCGCAGGTGCGGGAGCCGCCGCCGGTGCAGGTGCTGCAGCAGCGGGAGCCGCCTCGGCGTCGGAGAAGAAATCCGGCGAAGCCGAGAAGAAGCCTGCCCAGCGCAAGCCGATGGCGAAGCCTGCGGCGAAGACCGCGGGCAAGCCTGCCCAGCGCAAGCCGATGGCCAAGCCCGCAGCGAAGGCCGACGACAAGGCTGCGGCTCGCACCGCGGACAAGCCGGCCGCGAAGACGGCACCGGCTGCGAAGGCCACATCGTCGAGTTCGGGCAGCACCGCCTCGGCGAAGCCTGCAGCGAAGAAGGAACCGGTCATGATCGGTTCGAAGTCGCTGGGACAGTGGTCCAAGCTCGTCGGACTGGGACTCGGCGGACTCCTCGTTGTGGCCGGGGTCCTCATCCTCGCCGCGCGCGGTGTCACGACCCTGCCGGGCGTGCCGGAGTTCCTCGAACGCTACCCGGGCGAATATCACATCCCGGAATTCGTCGAACCCGGCTTCCCGGGCTGGGTGCGGTGGACGCACTTCCTCAACATCTTCTTCATGGTGCTCATCATCCGTTCGGGTCTGCAGGTGCGTCACCAGCAGAAGCCGCCGGCGTTCTACACCCCGAAGAAGGGTGGGAAGAAGATCAGCATCAACCTCTGGCTGCACACGAGTCTCGATCTGCTGTGGCTGGCCAATGGTGTGGTCTTCGTCGTGCTGCTCTTCGTCTCCGGGCACTGGGCGCGCATCGTGCCGACCAGTTGGGAAGTGTTCCCGAACGCGCTGTCGGCGGCGCTGCAGTACGGCACGATGGAATGGCCGATGGAAGATGCGTGGGTCAACTACAACGCTCTCCAGCAGCTGATGTACTTCATCATCGTGTTCATCGCCGCCCCGTTGGCTGCGATCACGGGCGTGCGGATGAGCGAATGGTGGCCGAAGAACGCCGCGACGCTGAACAAGATCTACCCGGCGCCGCTGGCACGGGCGATCCACTTCCCGACGATGCTGTTCTTCGTGTTCTTCATACTCGTCCACGTGTTCCTCGTTTTCACGACCGGACTGCGGCACAACCTCGGCTACATGTTCGCGGGAACCGAGATGCTCGGTTGGGCCGGACTCGTATGGTTCCTCATCGCGATGGTCGTGGTCGTGGCCGGTTGGTTCGCCGCCAGGCCGCTGCTGCTCGCCCCGATCGCGAATCTCTTCGGACGCGTCTCGAGCAGGTAGGCGACGCCGCCCGCATCAGCGAAGCCCCGCACGATCGAAAAGTCGTGCGGGGCTTCGCTGTGTCGGTGAGTACAGTTCCAAGGCCCAGTCGGACATTCATTCCGACAGGGCCTTTCTCGTGGACGGATCGGGCCGCCTCGGCGAGGTTCTATTTCTTGGTGCGGGTGGCCACGTGGCGGATCGTGCGGACGATCATCAGCGCCAGGAGGATGATGCCGACGTAGCCGTTGATGACGTAGATGATGTTGACCATCTGCGAGAACGGCAGGACGAGGCCGATGATCGTGCCGAGAACGGGGAGTGCGATCGTCACGTACTTGAACTTCTTCGTCTTGTCGTCGAAGAAGCGCGATGACACCGTCCACAGCAGCGGAATCGCCGTCGTGTAGATTCCGGCGAGGATCATCACGGAGATGAGCGCCCCGATCCACGGTCCGAGGCTGCTGGCGAGAACGAGCATCGGGATCTCGGCGTCGAAGACCTCGCCGATGTTGGCCAGCAGCCCGAGTCCGACGACCATGCAGGCCAGGGAGAAGGCAATGCCTCCGACGAAGCCGCCGGCCGTGGCCTCGCGGCGGTTCTTCACGGTCTTGCCGAGGGCGGCGAGGAACGCCGCGAGCCAGAGCATGCAGAATCCGACATAAGACAGGCCGGAGAGGAACCAGTTCGACGACGCCTGAGTGACGTCGAGGCTCGGCAGGATCTCAACTCCGGTGGAGACGCCTGCGGGGTCGCGCACGATGCCGTAGACGCCGAGGGCGATCGCGACGACGACGATGACCGGGCCGATCTTGCCGATGACGTCGACGAGGCTCGTCAGCCCGAACCACACGGTGGCGCAGACGACAGCGGCCAGGGCGATCCCGCCGATGAACTTCGACAGTCCGTAGTGCTCCTCGAAGACTGCGCCGGCACCAGCGATCATCACGGTGAAGGACAGGAAGACGAAGAGGATCGAGAAGTAGTCGAAGAACGTGCCGAGGTACTTTCCGCCGTAGTAGTAGAAGACGCGTGAGGGTTTCTCGAACTGCTCCCGCCTGCCCGTGAGGAAGAGCTCGACGGCGACGTAGGAGATGAGCACGAGCACCAGAAGACCGGTGCCGAAGACGCCCCAGAAGCCGTAGGACGCGTAGTACTGGAGGATCTCTTGGCCGGTGGCGAAGCCCGAGCCGATGAGGAATGCGATGATCGCCCCGGCATAGGTGATGACCCGCAGAATGCTGGTCTTCTCGGTCGTGGCCAGATGGGTGGCAGTGGAGGTCTCAGCCATGGAAGTCCTTCGTCGTTGAGGGAATGAGGTGGTCGACAGAGTCAGGTCGACAACTGATATATCACATTCAAGCACGTTAGCGTGTGTTTGTGATCACGTCAACGGGTGTTGGGGTTCAGCGACGGCGTCGTTGTTGGCGCGGGCCGTGGCGGCTGGCTTCCAGCGGGGTCTGGGGCTGTGAGCGGGTGAAGTGGGACCTCAGCGCAGGGTTGTGCGGACGGTCTTGTCGAACTCGCGGACGTGCTCGGCGGCGCGGGCGGCGACAGTCTCCTCGTCGCCGTCGAGGATGGCCTCGAGCAGATCGATGTGCTCGCGGATGTGGGTGACGAGATCCGGGATCCCCGGGATGACGAGGCACCAGATGCGAGTGGCCAGGTCGTCGAGGCGGATGAGCGTCTCCGACAGGTGCGGATTGTCCACTGAGCTGTAGATGAGGCGGTGGACGTCGAGGTCGCGTTCCATCAGCGTGCGCTGCTCGTCGGTCGATTCGAGTGCCCTGAGGTCGGCGATCGCGGCCGTGAAATCCGCGCGACGCTCCGTGGTGAGGTTGCGTGCCGCACGCCGGGCGGCGATGGGCTCGAGTGCTTCGCGCATCTCGGAGATCGTCGACAGATCGGTGAGGTCGACATTCGTGGCGAAGGTCCCGCGCCGCGGATACGACACGACGAGGTGATCGCGCTCGAGTCGCTTGAGGGCCTCGCGGATCGGCGTGCGACCGACCTCGAGCTCGGCGCTGAGGGCCGCCTCGTTGATCGGATCGCCCGGAGCGATGTCGAGCATGATGAGCCGGTGGCGGAGGATCTCATAGGCGCGATTCGCCAAGGACGTCGTCGGTGACGTCGCGTCGGCGGATGTGCTCATGAGAAGCCCCTTCATAATCTCTGCGGCAAACGTATTGCATCGGCTGGAATTCTCTGCCTACACTACAGGAACGCATCTGATATATTAGTTGCCGATCAGCCGGGAAGGGCTGATCGCGACAGGTCGAAGGAGATCCATGACAGAGCAACTCGCCAATCCCGCCGAAGCCGGCACGGCCAGTGCCCCGACAAGCGCTTCCGCTGGGACCTTCCCCAGCCGTGAACCCGTCGAACTGAGCACCTCGATCGCTGAACTCGATCCGCAGATCGCCGGATTCATCGACGCCGAACTGGCCCGGCAGCGCGAGGGCCTGGAGATGATCGCCTCGGAGAACCACACCGCCTCGGCCGTCATGGAAGCTCAAGGGTCGGTGCTCACGAACAAGTACGCCGAGGGCTACCCGGGCCGCCGCTACTACGGCGGCTGCGAACACGTCGACGAGATCGAACGCATCGCCATCGACCGCGTCAAGGCACTCTTCGGAGCCGCGTATGCGAACGTCCAGCCGCACTCCGGCGCCCAGGCCAACGCCTCGGTCATGCACGCACTCATCCGTCCCGGCGACACCGTCCTCGGACTCAACCTCGCCCACGGCGGCCACCTCACCCACGGAATGAAGATCAACTTCTCCGGCCGCCTCTACTCGATCGTCCCCTACGGCCTCGATGCCGAGACCGGACGCGTCGACATGGCCGAGGTCGAACGCCTCGCTCACGAGCACCAGCCGAAGCTCATCGTCGCAGGCTGGTCGGCTTACACCCGGCAGCTCGACTTCGCCGAGTTCCGCCGCATCGCCGGTTCCGTCGGTGCCTACCTCATGGTCGACATGGCCCACTTCGCCGGACTCGTCGCCGCCGGGCTTCACCCCTCACCGGTCCCGCACGCCCACGTCGTATCGTCGACGACGCACAAGACCCTCGGCGGCCCCCGAGGCGGCATCATCCTCACCAATGACGCGGACATTGCGAAGAAGATCAACTCCGCCGTCTTCCCCGGACAGCAGGGTGGACCCCTCGAGCACGTGATCGCCGGCAAGGCCGTGGCCTTCGGCTTGGCCGCCACCGACACATTCGTCGACAAGCAGAAGCGGACCCTGGCCGGGGCCGGCGAACTCGCCCGCCGGCTGACCGAAGACGATGTCGCCGAACGCGGAATCTCCGTCCTCACCGGCGGCACCGACGTCCACCTCGTCCTCGTCGATCTGCGCAACTCAACCCTCGACGGAGCCCAGGCCGAAGATCTGCTCGCCCAGATCGGCATCACCGTCAATCGCAACGCCGTCCCCGACGATCCGCGTCCCCCGATGGTCACCTCGGGCCTGCGCATCGGCACCCCGGCACTCGCCAGCCGCGGCTTCGGCTCCGAGGCCTTCGCCGAGGTCGCCGACATCATCGCCGAGGTGCTCAAGGCCGGCACCGAGGCGGACGGCGCGAGCCCGGAGATCATCGCCGAACTGAGCGCCCGGGTCACCGCGCTCGCGCAGAACCACCCGCTCTACCCCACCATCTCAGAGATCGGAGCACGCTGATGGCAGACCAGCTTCCCGAACACCCCGACTTCCTGTGGCGCAACCCCGAGCCGAAGAAGTCCTACGAAGCCGTCATCATCGGCGGCGGCGGACACGGCCTGGCCACCGCCTACTACCTGGCGAAGAACCACGGGATGACGAACATCGCCATCCTCGAGCGCGGATGGCTGGCCGGGGGCAACATGGCCCGGAACACCACGATCATCCGCTCGAACTATCTCTGGGACGAATCCGCCGCGATCTACGAGAAGTCCCTCAAGCTCTGGGAACAGCTGCCCGAAGAGCTCGAGTACGACTTCCTCTTCTCCCAGCGCGGCGTGCTCAACCTCGCCCACACCCTCCAGGACGTCCGCGAATCCCAGCGCCGGGTGAACGCGAACAAGCTCAACGGCGTCGACGCCGAATGGCTCGATCCCAAGCAGGTCAAGGAAGTCTGCCCGATCATCAACATCGGCGACGACCTCCGCTACCCAGTGATGGGCGGGACGTATCAGCCGCGCGCCGGCATCGCCAAGCACGACCACGTCGCCTGGGCCTTCGCCCGCAAGGCCGATGAGATGGGCGTCGACATCATCCAGAACTGCGAAGTCACCGGCATCGAACGCATCGGCAATCAGGTCGTCGGTGTGCAGACGAACCGCGGACCGATCGCCACCGAGAAGGTCGCTCTGGCCGTGGCCGGCGACTCCTCGGTGCTCGCCGACATGGCCGGGATCCGCCTGCCGATCCAGACCCACCCGCTGCAGGCGCTGGTCTCCGAACTCTTCGAACCCGTGCACCCGACCGTGGTCATGTCCAACCACGTCCACGTCTACGTCTCCCAAGCGCACAAGGGCGAACTCGTCATGGGCGCCGGCGTCGACTCCTACAACGGCTACGGTCAACGAGGCGGCTTCCACGTCATCGAGGAGCAGCTGGCCGCCGCGGTCGAACTGTTCCCGATCTTCGCCCGCGCCCATGTGCTGCGCACCTGGGGCGGCAACGTCGACGTCACCCTCGACGCCTCACCGATCGTGTCGAAGACGGAAGTCCAAGGACTCTACGCCAACTGCGGCTGGGGCACCGGCGGCTTCAAGGGCACCCCCGCGGCGGGCTTCACCTACGCACACACCATCGCGAACGACGAACCCCACCCGCTCAACGCCCCGTTCGCCCTCGACCGCTTCGAAACCGGTCACCTCATCGACGAACACGGCGCCGCAGCCGTGGCTCACTGAGCGGAAGGAAAGAGACACCGACATGCTGCTCATCGACTGCCCGAACTGCGGGCCACGCGACGAAACCGAATTCCACTACGGCGGACAGGCGCACGTTCCCTACCCCGAAGACCCGCACGCCCTGACCGACAGGGAATGGGCCGAGTACCTCTTCTACCGTGAGAACAGCCGCGGCGCCTACGCCGAGATGTGGAGCCACAGCGCTGGCTGCCGGAAGTGGTTCAACGCCATCCGCGATACGGCCACCTACGACTTCACCGCCATCTACCCGATCGGCTCGCCCCGTCCCGACACGCAAGGAGAGGTTCGATGACGAACACCACCCGCCTGCACTCGGCGTCTCGTCTGCCCGGTGCCACCGGCATCGACACCACCCGCCCGATCGACTTCACCGTCGACGGAGCGACCTACTCGGGCTTCGCCGGTGACACGATCGCCAGCGCGCTCATCGCCGCGGGCCGCATCGACTGCGGCAACTCGACGTACCTCGGACGCGCCCGCGGCATCCTCGGCGTGGGCGTCGAAGAGTCCAATGCGCTCGTCCGCGTGCAGCCCCGTTTCCCCGGAGACGTCTCCGAGTCGATGCTGCCCGCCACCCGCGTCGCCCTCGCCGATGGTCTCGAGGCCGACTACCTCGCCGGGCTCGGCATCCTCGATCCCGGCCAGGACGAACTGACCTACGAGCACAAACACGTCCACACCGACGTCCTCATCGTCGGCGCCGGCCCCGCCGGACTCGCCGCCGCCCGGGAGGCCGGCAAGTCCGGGGCCCGCACCCTGCTCCTCGACGATCAGTCGATTCCCGGCGGCTCGCTGCTCGCCGCGGGACCGGCCACCACCGAGACCATCGACGACGTCGACGCCCTGGCGTGGGTCGAGTCCACCGTCGCCGGATTCGCCGAGCATGAAGAGCTCACGTACGTGCCGAACACCACGGTCTTCGGCAGCTACGACTCGAACTACTTCGTCGCCCTCGAAGACCGCACCGACGCCGTCGCCGCGGCCGATGGCCGCGGAGTGCGCCAGAAGGTCTGGCATGTCCGCGCCGGTCAGGTCGTGCTCGCCACCGGCACCCACGACCGCCCGATCGTCTTCGCCGATAACGACCGCCCCGGCATCATGCTCGCCTCGGCCGTGCGCACCTACCTCGGCCGCTACGGTGTGGCCGCCGGGCAGAACGTGGCCGTGGCGACGACGAACGACTCCGCCTACGATCTCGTCACAGACCTCCACGCGGCAGGCATCACCGTCCCCGCGGTCATCGACTCCCGTCCGACCGCCTCGGCGATCGCTGAATCCGTCACCGCGGCCACGGGCACCCGCCTCATCCTCGGCTCCGCCGTCACCGGCACCGCCGGTGACGGGCCGGCCGGACGTATCAGCGCCATCACCGTCGCCTCCCTCGACGACGACGGTGTCGTTGCCGGAGCAGGCGAAGAGATCGCCGTCGACCTGCTCGCCGTCTCCGGCGGTCACTCGCCGGTCATCCACCTCCACGGGCAGCGCAAGGGCCGGATCCACTGGAACGCCGACAGCGCGGCCTTCGTTCCCACGGCCCCCGTCCGCGACCAATTCACCGTCGGATCCGTGACCGGAGACTACTCGCTGGAAGCGGCCCTGCGGCAAGGAGCGGAAGCCGGGAACCAGGCTGCGAACCGGACCGGCTTCCCGGCCGCACTGAGCGTCCCGGCAGCCTCCCCGATGGCCTACGCGCCGGCCCGCCCACTGTGGCTGGTCACCTCGGCTTCCGACGACCATGACGCGCTGAGCACGCACTTCATCGACTTCCAGCGTGACCAGACCGT
Source organism: Brevibacterium sp. MGP-B1 (assembly GCF_057766545.1). Lineage (NCBI taxonomy): Bacteria > Bacillati > Actinomycetota > Actinomycetes > Micrococcales > Brevibacteriaceae > Brevibacterium > Brevibacterium sp. MGP-B1. The sequence goes on from NZ_CM173407.1 coordinate 3,675,351, forward strand.
CGCCGACGTGCAGCGGGCGATGAGCGCAGGCATGCGCTCGGTCGAGCACATCAAGCGCTACACCTCGATCTCGACCGCCAACGATCAGGGCAAGACCTCAGCGGTCAACGCCATCGGCGCGATCGCCTCGGTGCTGGGCAAAGCCGAGGACCTCGGACAGGTCGGACACACGACCTTCCGCGCCCCGTTCGCGCCGGTGCCGTTCGCGGCACTGGCAGGACGGCGCAAGGGCGAACTCTTCGACCCGGCCCGGGTCACCTCGATCCACCCCTGGCACGTCGCCCACGGAGCCGAATTCGAAGACGTCGGCCAGTGGAAGCGTCCCTGGTACTACCCGCGGCCGGGTGAGGACATGGAGGCCGCGGTGCTGCGCGAGGGCAAAGCCGTGCGCGAGTCCGTCGGCTTCCAGGACGCCTCGACGCTCGGCAAGATCGAGATCCGTGGGAAGGACGCCGGAGAGTTCCTCGGCCAGATCTACACCAACGGCTTCAAGAAGCTCAAGGTCGGCAAGGGTCGCTACGGGCTGATGTGCAAGCCCGACGGAATGATCTTCGACGACGGCGTGACACTGCGCGTGGCCGAGGACCGCTACTACATGACGACGACCACCGGCGGGGCGGCGACCGTCCTCGAATGGCTCGAGGAATGGCACCAGACCGAGTGGCCCGAACTCGACGTCGTCTTCACCTCGGTGACCGAACAGTGGTCGACCGTCGCCGTGGCCGGACCCCGGTCGCGCGATGTCATCGCCAGGGTCGCACCGAACCTCGATGTGTCGAACGAGGCCTTCGAGTTCATGGGCTTCCGTGAGACCACCCTGGCGAACGGCATTCCGGCTCGCATCTGCCGGATCTCGTTCTCCGGTGAGCTCGCCTTCGAGATCAACGTCGACACGTTCTACGGGCTGGCCGTGTGGGAGGCCGTCGCCGAGGCGGGTGCCGAGTTCGACATCACCCCCTACGGCACCGAGGTCATGCACGTGCTGCGTGCCGAGAAGGGCTTCATCATCGTCGGGCAGGACACCGACGGGACCGTGACCCCGCAGGATGCGGGCATGGAGTGGATCGTCTCGAAGGTCAAGGACTTCATCGGCAAACGCTCCTACTCCCGGGTCGACACGGCCCGCGAGGACCGCAAGCACCTCGTCGGCGTGCTGCCGATCGACGGCACGACGCGCCTGGCCGAAGGCGCCCAGCTCATTGCGGCGGGCACTCCCGTCACGCCGGAGGACGGGCCGGTGCCGATGATCGGGCACGTCACCTCGTCCTATATCTCGCCGAGCCTCGACCGGCCGTTCGGACTCGCACTCGTCGAGAACGGCCGCAACCGCGAAGGTGAGATCGTCAAGTCCCCCTTCGGCGACACCCTCGTCGACGTCGAGATCACCTCGCCCGTCTTCTACGACCCGGAAGGAAACCGCCGCGATGGCTGACACCACCTATTCCACACTTTCCGCCACGACGGCCGCGGCAGGGACCGCCCACACGGGCACCGGGTCGAGCGGACTCGATGACCTGCGGGTCTCGCCGGCCGGGCACCTGGCCGGGCTGATGTCCGAGGCGAGTGCCGCCGGCGGCCGCAGCGTCGGCCTGCGCGAACTGCCCTTCACGGTGCAGATCGGCCTGCGGGCACAGCCTGACTCGGCGTCGTGGAAGTCGCTCGAGGATACGTTCGGTCTCAGCCTGCCGCGCAGCGTCGGCGAAGTCACCGGTGATCCGGCGGCTCAGCACGTGCTGTGGCTGAGCCCCGACGAGTTCCTCGCCGTCGACGTCTCCCGCGAGCAGCAGCCGGGTGAGACGATCGTCGCCGAGGCAGGACTCGAAGGACTGCCGGGACAGGCCGTCGACCTCTCCGCCAACCGCACGATCCTCGAACTGACGGGGCAGAAGGCCCGCGAGGTGCTCGAGAAGAGCTGCCGCGCCGACCTCCATCCCCGCGCCTTCGGAGTCGGGTCCGCGATCGTCACGGCGCTGGGTCCCGTGCCGGTCATTCTCCACCACAGCGGTGAGGACACGTACCGCATCTACCCGCGGGCGAGCTTCGCGGACTTCACGGTCCGCTGGCTGCTCGACGGAATGTCGGAGTTCCTCGACAGCGTCGATGCCAGCGGTGCCTCGGCGCGTGAAGAGGACGTCGGCTGATGGCACTCGGGGTCCTCGATCTGTTCTCGATCGGCATCGGCCCCTCCTCCTCACACACGGTGGGGCCGATGCGTGCAGCCTTGCGATTCGTCGACGAACTCGAGGGGCAAGGTCTCCTGCATCGGGTGCGTCGGGTCCGGGTCGGACTCTATGGTTCGCTGGCCGCGACCGGCATCGGGCACGGTTCGGATTCGGCGGTGCTCGTGGGTCTGAGCGGTTTCGATCCCGAAACGCTCGACCCCGACCAGGTGGGCCCGCTGGTCGCCGAGGTGAAGACCCAACGCAAGCTCCACCTCGGCGGGCGTCTCGTCATCGAATTCGAACCGGAGACGGATCTCGTCCTGCACATGCGGAAGAATCTTCCCGGCCATCCCAATGGGATGCTCATCCGCGCCGAGGTCGACGATGAGGTCATCGAGCGCGAGTACTACTCGGTCGGTGGGGGATTCGTCGTCACCGCCGAGGAGCTCGCGGCTGAGAAGGACGCTGCGGAGACGATCGAGGCCTCTGAACAGGCCGGGCAGGAAGTCGGTCGGACGATTGATTTCGCGACGGCCGATGAACTCCTCGCCCGCTGCCGCGAGCATGGGCTGAGCATCGCCGAGCTCATGGCCGTCAACGAACGCGTGACCCGCAGTGATGAGCAGCTGCGGGAGAAGCTCTTGGCGATCTGGGCGGTGATGCGCGAATGCGTGCACAACGGATGCACGCGGGAGGAGACGACGCTGCCCGGCGGGCTCAAGGTCCGCAGGCGCGCCCCCGAACTGCGGGCGAAGCTCGAGGACGCGGACTACCGGGCATCGGGTTCGCTCGATGCCCTCGAGTGGGTCAACCTCTTTGCCTTGGCCGTCAACGAGGAGAACGCCTCGGGCGGGCGGATCGTCACTGCCCCGACGAACGGGGCCGCGGGCATCATTCCCGCGGTGCTCCATTACATGGACCGGTTCGTCACCGGCGACGGGACGGCTGGCGGGGATGCGAGCTCCGGCGACGGAGCAGGCGCCGCCGCTGGTGCGAGTGCTGCCGACGATGCCGTCGTGCAATTCCTGCTCACGGCCGGGGCGATCGGGATCCTCTTCAAACGCAATGCGTCGATCTCCGGCGCCGAGGTGGGCTGCCAGGGCGAGGTCGGATCGGCCTGTGCGATGGCTGCCGCAGGCCTGTGCGCCGTACTCGGCGGAACTCCCGAACAGGTGGAGAACGCCGCGGAGATCGGACTCGAGCACAACCTCGGGCTGACCTGCGATCCCGTCGGCGGGCTCGTCCAGGTTCCGTGCATCGAACGCAATGCCATCGCCTCGGTGAAGGCGATCAATGCGGCCCGGCTGGCCATGCACGGCGACGGCACTCACCGGGTGAGCCTCGATCAGGCGATCGAGACCATGCGGCAGACTGGAGCCGATATGAAATCGAAGTACAAGGAGACATCGCGCGGCGGCCTCGCCGTCAACGTCGTCGAATGCTGAGCACCATCCCGACCTTGCACCACACAGATCTTGCCCCACGGACAGAAGGACACGGACATGCAGGACTACATCTTCACTCTCGAATGCGCCGAGCGCCCCGGAATCACGCATGCCGTGACCGGTGCCCTGCTCACCCACGGCGGAGACATCAAGGAACTCAAACAGTTCGATGACCAGTCGACTCAACAGCTGTTCCTGCGCATCGACTTCAGCGTCTCCGACGAGCCCGGCAATGGTGTCGAGGCTCTGCGGACCGACTTCGAAGCGATCGGCGAGGAGTTCGGCGCGACCTGGCAGCTGTGGCCGCAGGGGGAGAAGCGGCGGGTGCTCATCATGGTCTCGAAGTTCGAGCACTGCCTCAACGACCTGCTCTTCCGCGCCCGGGTCGGCGAACTGCCGATCGAGATCGCCGCGGTCGTCTCGAACCACCCCGACCACCGGGAGCTCGTCGAATGGCACCACATTCCCTTCTTCCGGATCCCGGTGACGAAGGAGACGAAGCCCGAGTCCGAGGCGAAGCTGCTCGAACTCGTCGACCGCTTCGAGGTCGACCTCGTGGTGCTCGCCCGCTATATGCAGATCCTCTCCGACGACCTCGCGCGCGAACTCACCGGACGCGCCATCAACATCCACCACTCGTTCCTGCCGTCGTTCAAGGGCGCGAAACCCTACCACCAGGCATGGGAGCGCGGAGTCAAGACCGTCGGGGCGACCGCGCACTTCGTCAACAGCGAACTCGACGAGGGTCCGATCATCGCTCAGCAGCTCGTCGAGGTCGACCACGCCTTCACGCCTGAGGACCTCGTGGCCGCCGGCCGCGATGCCGAGTGCAAGGCGCTGTCCAACGCCGTGAAGTGGCACTGCGACGGGCGTGTGTTCCTCTCGGGCAAGAGGACTATCGTCCTGCGCTAGAACCGCTTTCGCGCCGACCGCTCAGGTTGCCGTCGCTGTACCGCGTTATGCGGCGAGCGGTCGAAGGCAACCTGAGCGGTCGGCGTATCCACGGTGCCGAGGGGACGGAGGCCATGAAACCGCTGCATGCCGCCTCGGCGTGGATAGACTGTCGACTATGAGCGAGACCCAGACCGAGATCGGCCCGCGCATCGGCGACCAGGTGTTCGAAGCGCTGCAGGCGAGCATTCTCTCCGGCGAATATCGCAGCGGCGATCGACTGCGGATACGCCAGCTCGCGGCGTCCCTGGGTACGAGCGTCATGCCCGTGCGGGAGTCGCTGGCCCGGCTCGAGGAGGTCGGACTCGTCGAGACCAGCCCGCACCGCGGGGCCGTGGTCAAGGAATTCACCGCCGAGGAGCTGCTGCAGATCTATTCGGTGCGTCGCATCCTCGAGGTCGAAGCGACGGTCCAGGGCACGCAGAAGCTCGACGCGGCAGGACGGGCACGCCTCGATGAGGAGTTCGCGTCGATGGAGGCGGCTCTCGACTCCGGCGATGCCTCGGAGTATCTCGACCACGACGAAGAGCTGCTCTCGACGATCTATTCCGCCTCGGACAATCCCGTCCTCGTTGAGACGATCCGGACCCTGTGGCTGCGCTGCCGGGCGTACAAACTCGTCGGTGCCAGGCGGGAGATCGCGGCCGACGCCAAGGCGCCGCTGCTCAAGCACCAGCGCCGACTCATGGACGCCGTCGACGCGGGAGACCCCGCGGCCGCCGCCGAGGTGACCGAGGAGTCCTTCGACGACGCCGTCCGCCGCATCCGTGCCGGGTTGGGCGCCTGACAGAAATCGCATGAAATCGGGTGTGATCAGACACTTGCGAGTAAATGTGATCACATTCTATTCTGTGTGCAGACGATCCGCGTGAAGGTGCGCGGCCGCTCAGAGTAGAGGGGGTGCTCCCCATGAAAGATGCCGTTATCGTCGGCGGCGGACTCGCCGGACTGTCAGCAGCGTGGAGACTGCGCAATTGGGATGTGACGCTGTTGGAATCGGGTTCCCGAGTCGGCGGTCGGATCCGTTCGGAGAACCGCGGACGCTACTTCCTCAACTGGGGCGGACACATGTTCGCCGGAGGCAAGACAGCGACGAATTCACTCATCACCGAGACACAGACCCGTTCGTCGGAGATCCCCGGATCGCTGTCTGCGGTGTCGATGAACGGCAAGTTGCTCATTGACGGACCCGTCCAGTCGTATCCGTTCCGGATCCCGATGTCATTGAAGGACCGCGCATCGATGATCAAGGCTGGGGTCAAGGTCTCCGCCGACGTCCTCCGCTACGCCAATGCCGTGCGACTGCGCCCGAACGAAAGTTCGGAGATGCGTCAGCAGAGGATCTATGACTTCGAGAGCGACCGCTCGTTCGCCGACTACATCGGGGAACTCTCCGAGGATGCCGAGGCGATGTTCCGCCCGACGATCACCCGTTCAGCCGCCGATCCCGATGAGCTCGCCGCCGGTGCCGGCATCGGCTACTTCAGCCTCGTGTGGAACATCGGGCAGGGTCTCAACCGCAGTATCGGCGGCGGGCCGTCCAACCTCGTCGAGTCGATCGCGGCTCCGCTGCAGGAGAACATCCAGCTCGACGCTAAGGTCTTTGAGATCGTCCATCAGAAGGACCATGTCGTCATCCGCTATCGGCAGGACGACATCGACCATGAGATCGAAGCGCTCTCTGTCGTCCTCGCCGCCCCGGCGACCGTGGCTCATAAGATCGCCGTCGACCTGCAGGAGGATAAGCGCGAGGCGCTCGGGCAGATCGTCTACGGTCCCTACGTCTCCGCGGCGTTCCTTACCAACGAGACCGAACCTCAGCCCTGGGACCGGGCCTACGGGATCGCCACACCGAAGCGCTCGTTCAACGTGGTGATGAACCAGGGCAACATTGTCCGCGGCACGGAATCGGAGCGTCAGCCGGGCGGAAGCATCATGACCTTCTCTCCGGCGAGCCTTGCCGGGAAGCTGCTCGACCAGGACGACAAGGACATTCTCGACACCTACATCGGCGACCTCGACGAGGTCCTGCCCGGGTTCGCCGGCATCGTCGAAGAGGCCCAGGTGCAGCGGTGGCGCACCGGCGCACCCTACTGCTTCCCGGGTCGCGGCAAACTTCAGCCGACGCTGAACAAACTCTCCGGCCGGGTGTTCCTCGCCGGCGACTACATGGGCACCTTGTACACGGAGACCGCCATCAGCTCCGGTTTTACGGCCGCGCAAGAGGCCGCGAACATCCTCGTCACAGCGCGTCAGACCCGCCGACACCACCCCGTCCAGCACCCCAACGAGAACGAACCGCCTCGACATGAGGCGAATACTCACAACACCGCACCTCAGGCAAACACTGCATCTCAGTCAACCAACGCTTTACAGACCCTTATGGAGACATCATGAACATTCAGCTGCGCGGAGTCCTCACCGCACTGACCACCCCCTTCGACGCCGAGGAGAACATCGACTATGACGCCCTCGGGCGCATCGTCGATCGGTCGATCGACGGCGGAGTCGACGGACTCGTCGTCGGCGGTTCGACCGCAGAATTCGCGACCATGACCGGCGAGGAACGTCAGTCCGTGCTCGAATTCGTCATCGAACGCACAGCCGGGCGCTTGCCGATCGTCGCGCAGACCGGAGCCACCTCGACGCGGGAAGCCATTCGCCACTCCCAGGCGGCGCAGGCATCCGGAGCCGATGTTCTCATGATCGTCACACCCTATTACGAGCCCCTGACGCTGGCCGAGACGATCGACTACATCAAGGCTGTCGCCGCTGCCGTGGACATCGACGTCATGCTCTACAACATCCCCGCGGCCACCGGCGTCAACCTCGACCCCGGCACAGTGAGGCAGCTCGCCGAGGGTGTCGCGAACATCCGCTTCATCAAGGACTCGAGCGCGAACTGGGAACAGGCACTCCAGCTCATCCACCACCACAGCGACGTCATCTCCACCTACATCGGCTGGGACAGCTTTATCTACTCGGGTCTCGTCGAGGGCGCGGCAGGCATGGTCGCGGGAGCCGCGAACGTCCTCCCCGCTGAGATCGTGTCGGTGTCGAAGCTCATCGCCTCCGGAGACCTCAACGGTGCGCGCGAAGTGTGGAAGACTCTCTACCCGGTCATCGACGCGATGATCTCCGAACCGTTCATCCAGGCGGTCAAGACCGGCCTCGAGCTGCGCGGCGTCCCCGTCGGCTCGCCGAGACGGCCCCTGGCTGACACCGACCCCGACGTGAGGGAGCGGATCAAGGTGGCGCTGGACAGCTCGGCGGGTGAGCTCAGACGCCGACCGCTCAACTCGGCGTCGAGCTCTCGCTCCGGATTCAGCCACTGATGCCGACCGCTCACGTTGCCGTCGCTGTGCCGAGGAAATTGTCAACCTGTTTGAGACATTGTGTGGATATTGATGCCAGTCGGCAGGACTTGTGCCGCCAGAGGTCGTCGCCGAAAACGGGATGGATAAAGCAACTGGGCTCGATCCAGATGTGCTTGTCGCTTTGCGATGAGTTCATTGACACTGCCGTCATAGACCGCTTGGGGTGGATAATGACCGATTCCTGAGTGCCGATGATTGCGTGAATACTCGTCAAGGAACTCCGCCGTCCATGCCCGAGCGTCGTCGAGCGACTCGAACCGTTCAGGGGCAGTCGGCGAGTACTTGATCGTTTTGAACATCGATTCGGAAGACGGGTTGTCGTCGCTGACACGTGGTCGCGAATGCGAAGCAATCGCTCCTTGAGTCTCCAGAAGGTCGAGGACTCGTTGGCTACGCATCGGCCCACCATTATCCGAATGGACAACCTTCGGGACACCGTGCCTGGCGAACGCGGTCGCGAACATTTTTGCGGCGAGCTCACCGGTCTCCGCACGGTCAAGACACCACCCGACCGGACACCTCGAGTAGACATCGATGATCAACATCAGCCTGTACTCCTGCCGGCCAGGCCCCTTCAACAGGGTCGTATCCCACGACCACAACTCGTTGGCCTTCGTCGCAGCAGCCACAGGTGCATGACGAGGCCCACGGGCCGCTTGGCGGCGACGATCTCCAACAAGCCCCCGAGTCTTCGCGACCCGATAGAAAGTCCGTTGAGAACACATAATCTCCTCGGTTTCCAAGCTCTTCCAATACACCTGTTGGACGGAAAGATCGATATTGTCCTCACGGGCCAAGACCTCGAAAATTGTGTCCTTCTCCGCGTCCGTTAACCGTGACGGCTGGGCCCGCTCGGCTGCAGGAACGGGCACCGCGACCGCAGTGTAATGCTGATATCCGCGATGAATCCTGTAGTACGTCGACCGAGGCAACCCGACCAACGCACAGGCCCGGCTGACACTCATGCCGACGACGTGCAAATCAGTGACCGTGACGATCAGCGCACCCCGTGCTGCTTGAGCCAGCTGGCATATTCCTCGGCGCTCATCAACGACGGCGGGATCGGTGTGGTCTGCGGTTCCGAACTCGTGGTGATCCCCTCCAAGAGCTCGTATGCTTTTCCCATGATGTCCTGGGCCGCTTCGGCCTGTGCGACCTTCTTCTTAAGCCTCTCGTTCTCCTCTCTCAATCGCACTATTTCTGCTCGGTCGGACGCGTCTAGACGATCCTTATCCGAGCCTTTACGCGATCGCTCTCTCAACGTTGCGTCCAACCTTCCGTTATCACGAGCCGCGAGCCACCGTTTCGCTGTTCCGTACGCGAGGTTATGCTCTCGAAGCAGCATCGTCTTCTGTCCGCGTTCGATACAAGCATCCCACTCGCGGAGGAATTGTCTCCTGAACTCGTTATTGAATGATCGGCGTCCTGTTGGGGAGATGCCGGGCTGGGCAGTGATCATGGTGCTCATACCTCCTACCCGCCCCTGCCAGGACTGTCTCACGACCATCCTGGCAAATAGGGTATGCGATGCGCGGTCGACGGTAACTCGAGCGATCGGCGAAGCTCAACTACGGCTGCGAGTGATCAGCGCAGAGTGGAGTTCCTCCGGCAGCTTGACGACCTCGAGGCTGCGTTTGCGGCCGAAGTCGAAGCCGAACCGTGCATGCAGACGGTCGAGATGCTCGGCGACCCGCAGCGAATAGTCAGGGTCGAAAGCATCTGCCGCGATCGCGATGATGAACAGGCCAGTGCCCGGACTCTCCTGTCCCGAGTCGAAGGCAGGTGCGTCGACGGAGAAGCGGCCCCCGCCGTGGACGGCGAGGAGTTCGATCATGAGAGCGACATTGCTGCCCTTGACCCCGCCGAATGGCAGCAAGGAACCGGCGAGGGCGGCCTCGGCATCGTTCGTGGCCGCTCCGTCGGGTGCGAGTGCCCATCCGTCGGGGATCGTCTCTCCTCGATCGGCGGCGTCGCGGACGTTGACCCACGCGGTAGCACTGGTCGCCTGATCGAACATCCGCGGGCCATCGGAATGGGGAACGGCGAACGAGAACGGGTTCGTTCCGGTCGCCGATCCCGGTGCGCCGAACAGCGACATCAGCGCCGGTGAGTTGGCCCCTGCAAACGCCACCAGGCCTCGTTCGGCCAGTCGCGTCGTAAAGTGGCCGAGCTCTCCGGCGGTGAAGGCGTTGGCGATGTTGAGGACGGAGATGCCGAGCGTTGCGACAGACGAGGCGTAGTCGTCGAAGGCTGCGTCGAAGGCGAGCTGCGCGGTGCCGCGGTCGGCGTCGACGTGGTGTGCGGCGGGCAGGCGATTCGTCACTCGCGGCTGCGCCTGCCCGTTGATCCGGCCGGCTTCGAGCCCATCGAGGTAGTCGATGAGGTGCGCGGTGCCCACCTGCGTCTTGCCCCGTCGCTCGGCCGCCACTGTTGCATCGGCCAGGGATTGCGCCAGCGCTGGTGATCCGCCTGCCGCGGTGATCGCTGCGATGCACAAGTCACGCAGTTCGGGAATCGTCAGGGACACGGTCGCGGCGTCAGGAGTCTCCGGCATGCCCATCACGCTACCGGAGCTCGGGTGTTCAAGGGGAGCAGTCTGGCATGGGAGCGGGGCGGCTCACTTGGCCGAGCAGCCTACCTGAACAGATCCCAGATGCTGAACGTAGTGCGTTTGTAGACCGCGTTGCGTGCGGCACGCTTGGGGTTCTTCACCACGCCCATTCCGCGCTGACCATAGCCGGGAACGACCGCCTTCTTGACGGCGCGCTTGGCACGTCCGGTGGTTCGTGCCTTCAGTGAGCGTTTCAGGGATGGCTTGCGCATACCGAATTTCATGGCGCTCCTCTTCTCTCGTCCGCGACCTCCGCCGCTACGGCAGGTGTCACTATGACAATAGTGTGATGCGGGACTGCCGTGAAGTACAGCGCGAGCTCCCGGAAGACGCGCGCAGTTGACAGAATTGTCCATCAGCTCATCAGCCGCCACGAATTCCCGCGCCCGCCACCAAGAACGGAGTGTGTCATCTGCTCGCCGGGCGCCGCCGAATCGCAACAACGGCGATGCTCAGTGCAACGAGCGGAATGGTCAGGAATCCAGCGGCCGTATAACCGAACTCGTCGGGAACCAGCGAGTCAGCAGGGGTTGCGGTCGCCAACAGCAGACCGGCGAGAGCGCTGCCGAAACTGAAACCGCTGGCACGAACGATCTGATTGATCGAGAGGACACTTGAGGTCTCGGATTTCGGCACCCCGTCGAGGACGAGCCGCGGCATGATCGCTGAGACGCCGCCCACGCCGAAGCCGAGCAGGCTCATCGCAATCAGTACGACGATGAGCGAATCCGGAGAGAAGGCGAATACGGCCATCCCCGCGATGACAGCTGCCGAATGGATCGCAAAGGTCCACCGCGCCGATGTCTTCTGCGCCAGGGACGGGGTGGCCCGACCCGCGACGAACCCGAGTACGGAGAAGGGAATGAGCGCAGCTCCGGCAGCGGGTCCGGTGAGGCCGAAACCGTATCCCGAATTCGCCGGAGTCTGCACATAGCGGGTGAACAGCGAGAACAGCAGATACATCGCGACTGCGGAGGCGAGCATGGCGATGTTGGCGCGCAGCACATTGCCCGTGAGGAAGAGACGCAGGTCGACGAGCGGTGATGTCGTTCTGCGCTCGACTGCCGCCCAGCCGGCGAATGCGGCGGTGGCTGAGATGAGGATCAGCGCGCCGATCCACGGCTGTTGCCACACCGAAGGCTGAGCGACGACCATGAGCACGCCGAGGATGCCGAGCGCCAAGAGCAGCGCACCCGCAGAATCGATGCGCACTCTCTGCCGCGAGTTGCTGCCCGGGAGGGTGCACCAAGCGAGGACGAAGGCGGTCAGGGACAGCAGGAAACCGAGGCCATAGGCGATGCGCAGGCCCGCCGCTTCATCGACGAAACCCATCAGTGGGTACGCCACGCCGATGCCCACTGTGGACGCGACCGACACCGTCGCGATCGTTGACTCGGTACGAGAAGCACTCAGGTGATCGCGTGCAATGCTCATGAGAAGCGGAGTGACTCCGAGACCGAGTCCCTGAAGTCCGCGACCGATGATGAGCACGGCGAAATGGGCGGGAACTGCGGTCAGCAGACCGCCGAGGGCGACGAGTCCCAAGGCGATGAGCACCGTCGCCCGACGTTGTCGACCAGCGCCGAGGCGGCCGAGCACCGGTGCCGTGACCGCGCCGGTGAAGAGGGTGATCGTCAGTGTCCATTGCGCCATCTCGAGCGGCACGTTGAGACCGAGTGCCGCCGAGGTGATGAGCGGTGCACCGACTCCGCCGATGACTGCGCCGAGGAGGGCGATGACGATGATGGAACGCGAAAGGGTTCCTTCGGTGGGGCTGCTGTTCGGGGAGGTCATCGGTTCGTCTGGTCATCGATGTGGTCGAACAGACCGGGGCGAATCAGAGTGCGGATGCCGCTGGCCCAGTCTTCGTCGACCTCATTGATGTCCAGAGCCGCTCCGACGTTGAGCAGCATACCGAAGGCGAGGAAGGTCTTGACGGTGACCGGATCGAGCTCGGTGCTGTCGGCGACGACCTGCCACATGTAAGCGAATCTCTCGCGAACTGCCCTCTTGACCTCGGCGTCTCCGCAGGCCGCGAGTCCCTGCAGCTGGAGGAGCAGCGAATGCCGATCGGTGAGCAGATCATAATACTGAGAACCCATGACTTCGAGGGCCTGTCGACCGGTCTTCCCCTCGGCAGCTGCGAGCATGGCCTCGCTGACCCGGTCGAAGGATTGGGCGACGAGTTCGAGGAACAGTGCCTTCTTCGTGCCGAACATGCGGAAGATGTACGCCTGCGTGATCCCTGCCTCCCGGGCGATTGCGTCAGTCGACGCGCCGTGCAGTCCGTGTTCGGCGAACTCCTTCGCGGCGAGTTCGAGAACCTGTCTGCGGCGATCTGCGCCGCTCATCCTCTGTGCCATGGGAATAAATTATCAGTTAGTGACTAGTAACTAAAGTTGCTGCCACGAAGATGCGAGTTGGTCGCTTTCACGGTGGAGGTGCTTCCTGCGGGTGAATCCGTCTCGATCCAACAGCGGAATTCGAGGTGGATCCACCCGCACGAGTCATGCGCGAGAGGATCGGAGGGCAGATCAGAGGTCGCCGGAGTCCGGGGTGAGGTCGGCTTGGGAGCTCAGCGCCTCGGCGATGGCCTTCGCTTCCCGGCGCAGCAGAGCGACGAGGCGTTCGACCCGGGAACCGGTGACACGGTCGGCGATCGAGGCGATCGACAGGGCCGCACGCGGGCGCGAGCCGCGGATGCGCAGCGGAACCGCGACCGCCCACGACCCCTTGGCGAAGAGCCCCGGATTGTGGACGAAGCCGTCGATGCGGGCCTGATCGATGATGTCGCGCAGGTGCGGAACGGAAACCTTCGGATACCTCTCGGCGAGGATCTCGGCGTTGGCCTCGAACTGGGCGTCCACCTCGGCGGGGGAGAGCTCGGAGAGGATCGCCAGCGATCCGGCACCGATGCCCAGCGGGTGGCGGTCGCCCACGGACAGGGCGTTGTTGAAGATCTCACCGAAGCCCTCCTCGCGGCGGGCGCAGATCGAATAGCTGCCCGTGCGCAGAGTGAGGAACACGGTGTCCTGACTGAGCTCGGCCAAGCGCATCAGACTCGACTCGGACTCCGTGACCAGGGGGTCCACCGATTTCTGGGCCAGCTGGCCGAGGATCTGCGACTGCACGCCGAGGCGGTATCCACCCTCTTCGAGGCGTTCGACGTAGCCCATGGCGATGAGCGCCTGGAGCATGCGGTGGACGCTGGCCTTCGGGCGGCCGCTGATCGAAGCGAGCTCGGACAGGCTCGCGCCCTCGCGCCGCTCCCCGGCGATGAGCCCGACGAGGTTGAGCAGGGTCAGGGCGCGTTGGATGCTCTGAGCGCCGGTGCCCGGTTCGAGGCTGTCGACGGCGTGGGCGACATTGAACGAAGCGGACCGGCGCAGGAGCCGACCGCGCATCTTGATGCGATATTCCTCGCGGAGGTCCTCATTCGAATCGGCGCCGTTGTGCATGTCTCCATTATGGACCGTGCGCCTCGCATTGCGGCCGCGGACTCTGCGGAACCGACCAACGGCGGGCCGCCTCGGCGAGCTGACCTGGGGCGATCCACCTTCCGCGGAAAACGTAACCGGAGTTCGGGGTCCATTTGTGGTCGACTCACAATCGAGCGCCAGGAAGTCTGGGCCGACTCACGAAGCATCCTCGCTGTGGCCTGCACCACACTCGAACTGCACCCCGAAGCAATGACGCAACAGTGAGGACATCATGTACGACTACATCGTGGTAGGCGCAGGATCGGCCGGATGTGTGCTGGCCGCTCGTCTGAGCGAAGATCCCGACGTCAACGTCGCGCTCATCGAAGCCGGAGCCGCCGACACCGCCGACGAGATCCACATCCCAGCAGCATTCAGCACCCTGTTCAAGAGCCAGTGGGACTGGGACCTCGACACCGAACCGGAACCCGAACTCCACCGCCGCCGTGCCTACCTTCCCCGCGGCAAGATGCTCGGCGGATCGAGCTCGATGAACGCGATGATCTACATCCGCGGCAACCGCGCCGACTACGATCAGTGGGCCGCCGACGGTGCCACCGGCTGGTCCTATGACGACGTCCTTCCCTACTTCCGGAAAGCCGAATCCAATGAGCGCGGGGCGGACGACTTCCACGGAGCCGACGGCCCGCTGACCGTCTCCGAATCCCGGTCGATGAATCCGCTGTGCGACGCCTGGGTCGACGGTGCCGTCGAAGCCGGATTCGACCACAACGAGGACTTCAACTCCGGTGAACAGCTCGGGGTCGGCCGCTTCCAAGTCACCCAACGCGACGGAATGCGCTGCAGCACCGCCGTGGCCTACCTCCACCCTGTGGCGGAGCGGAAGAACCTCACCATCATCACCGACGCCCACGCCCGCAAGGTGGTCTTCGAGGGCAAGCGCGCCGTCGGAATCGAGATCGAACGCTACGGCGAGATCGAACAGATCCGCGCGAACCGTGAGGTCGTGCTCTCGGCCGGCGCCTACGGCTCCGCCCACCTCCTCCTGCTCTCCGGCGTCGGCCCGGCCGCCCAGCTCGACGCCTTCGGCATCGAGAAGGTCGCCGACCTGCCCGTCGGTGAGCGCATGCAGGACCACTACATGGTCATGCTCAACTACACGACCGACCTCGAAACGCTCAAGACCGCCGTCTCCCCGGCCAACGCCGAACTGTTGCAGACCGCCGGCCGCGGCCCGCTGACCTCGAACATCGGCGAAGCCGGCGGCTTCTTCGAAACTCGAGAAGGGCTGAACGGTCCCGATGTGCAGTTCCACTCCACCCCCTGCCTCTTCGCCGAGGAGGGGCTGGGCGCCCAGACGGTCCAAGGACTGGCCGCCGGTCCCTGCGTTCTCAAACCCACGAGCACCGGAACGCTCACCCTGCGCTCGCCCGACCCGAAGGTCGCGCCCCGGATCCTCCACAACTACCTCGGATCCGAGGAGGACAAGCAGAGCATCCTCGCCGGACTGCGCATCGCGCTGGACATCGCCTCCCAGCCGGCGATGCAGGCCGTCATCAAGGACGACTTCATCGTCCCCGAGGGCTTCAGCGACGAGGAACTGCTCGACTTCGCCCGGCAGGTCGGACAGACGCTCTACCACCCGACCTCGACCTGCTCGATCGGCCACGTCGTCGACCCCGAGCTCAAGGTCATCGGCGTCGACGGGCTGCGCGTCGCCGACGCCTCGGTGATGCCCACCGTCGTGCGCGGCAATACGAACGCCCCGACGATCATGATCGGCGAGAAGGCCGCCGACCTCATCGCCGAATCCCGCACCACCGACACTCGCACCGCGAAGCCCACCACCGCCACCGAGGCGGCCACCCCCATCACACAGAAAGACGAGGTTCCGGCATGACCGAGATCCCCACCTACCGAATGTTCATCGACGGCCAATGGATCGACACCGCCGAGAAACACGCGATCACCTCACCGGCCACCGGGCAGACCGCCGCCCGAGTCGCCTTCGGCGGAGTCGAGCATGCCGATGCCGCGGTCGCCGCTGCCGTTGCCGCTCACGAAGAGGGCACGTGGCGGAACATGACGCCTGACCAGCGCGCGGACATCCTCGACCGGATCGCCGCGAGCATGGAGGCCAAGGCCGAGCGGCTGTCCGCCCTGGCGACTGCCGAGAACGGAGTCACAGTGCGCACCGCCGGCGCCTTCCACATCGGCCTCGGTGTGGCGAACCTGCGCGTCTTCGCAGGCATGGCCCGCGGCTTCACCCCCGAACAGGACAATCCGCTGGCACCGGCCACCGGCGAGGCGCGAGCGACCATCCGCCGCGAACCCATCGGGGTCTGCGCCGGCATCGTGCCCTTCAACTTCCCCCTCGTTCTCGCCGGATGGAAGCTCGGACCGGCCCTGGCGGCAGGCAATACCTTCGTGCTCAAAGCCGATGAGAACACCCCGCTGACCCTGCTCGAACTCGCCCGGTCCGCCGAAGAGGCGGGCCTGCCGCCCGGTGTCCTCAACATCATCACCGGCCCCGGCGAGACTGTCGGAGCCCGGCTCGCCGAACACCCGGACGTCCGCAAGATCGGCTTCACCGGATCCACCGAGGTCGGCAAGAGCGTCCAACGCGCAGCCGCCGACAATCTCAAGAAGGTGACCCTCGAACTCGGCGGCAAGGGCCCGAACATCATCCTCGACGATGCGAACCTCGATGCCGCGATCGACGGTTCCATCTTCGCCTTCCTCATGTACTCCGGGCAGGTGTGCGAATCCGGCACCCGACTGCTCGTGCCCAATTCGCGCAAGGACGAGATCGTCGACCGCCTCATCACCCGCTTGCAGGATGTGACGATCGGCGATCCGACCGATCCCGCCTCGGACATGGGCCCGGTCGCCTCTCAGGACCAGAAGGCCCGGGTCGAACGCTACCTGGCGATCGCCGCCGAGGAGGGGGCGACGCTGGCCTACCGCGGGGCCCTTCCCGAGGGGGAGATGTTCGAGACCGGGGCCTGGGTGCCGCCGATCGTGTTCACCGATGTCACCAACGACATGCGCATCGCCCGCGAGGAGGTGTTCGGTCCGGTCCTCGTCGTCATCGGCTACGACGATGAAGCCGAGGCGGTCGCGATCGCCAACGACAGCGAATACGGGCTCTCCGCCGGAGTCTGGGGCTCATCCGAGCGTGCCCGCGCTGTCGCGAACTCACTCGAAGCCGGAACCGTGTGGGTCAACGACTGGCACGCGGGCTTCCCGTTCAACCCGTTCGGCGGGTACAAGCAGAGCGGCATCGGCCGGGAGCTCGGCCCCGATGCCCTGGCCGAATACACCCAGGTCAAGGCGGTCCAGGAAAGCCTCGACGCCGACTGGGCCAAACACGGATACGCTCTCGTGCTGCCGGCGCCGGCCGAGGTTCCGGTTCCGGTTCCGGCCTGACCATCCGACGTCGGGTCCTGAGGATCCGACGTCAGGTCCTGAGGATCCGACGTCGGTTCGTGAGGTCATCGATCCCCACGCCGAGGCGACTCTCCCGTTCCGGGGATGGGCCGCCTCGGCGCGGGGATCGTTCAATTCGAGATCGGGACGGTGCCGCGCGCGGTGAGCATGCGGATGGCGATGATCGTCTCCTGCAGGTCGGTGAAGCTGCGGACGTTGCGGCCGGTGCGGTCGGCTGCGGTGTCGAGTCGGTAGTACGCGGTGTTCACGTGGACATGGAGGTGCTCGGCGGCGAGTTTGGCGTTGAGGTCACAAGCCGCGTATTCGAGCAGCGTTTCGATGAGGACACCGCCGGCGGCGAGATCGTCCTCGACGAAGCGGCGCAGTTCGGGGCGGATGAGGCGGTGGGCGACCTTATCGTCGAGGGTGACGAGGTAGTCGAGCGGAGTGAGGGCATGCAGCGACCTCACTCCCGGCACACCGTTGAGACTCTCCTGGGCGAGCACAGCCTCGCGGTATGCCTCGGGCACACGGTCGAGCCCCTCGTGGACGGTGGAGGTGCCCACGCACAGGTCGGTGCCGTGGCGGGACAGCTCCCGGTGGACACGTTCGAGATCGGCCAGGGTGGTCGTGCCGTCGGAGGTCACCGGGGTGATGCCGACGATCTGATCCTGGAGGACCACGGCGATGCCGCGACGGCCGACGTCGAAGACCGAGCGCAGGGCGGTGATGACCTCCCGCATCCCTCGATCATCTCGCAACGGAGTCTGCGAGGTGGCCGTGGCGACGAGCACGCGCGAATCCGGGCGGAGGTCGGACACCTCGGCGAGGTCCGCGCTCGGCCCCGGTGCCAAGCGGCGACCGGAGAGCAGATCGTCGACGAGGTCACGGCGGACCCGGTCGCCCTCAGCCATCTCAAGCTGCTGGGTCTCAAGGAAAGCGACGGCCCCGACGGAGCTGCCGACCTCGATGACGCTCATGACGTGGATGGCGATGTGCAGCGCCTCGTCGCGGGTCTCCTGTTCGGAATCCGAGGCATCGACGATCGCCTCCCACAGAGTCTCCTGCCCGATCCGGAAACCGGTGAGGAAGTCCGGCAGGGTCACTCCCTGCCGCAGTCGCCGCCGGGCCTGGGAGGCGGTGATCGGGAAGTCCTCGGCGGTGGCGCGGCGGCCCTCCTCCAAGGGGGTGAGCGCGGCTTCGAAGACGGTGAACGTGTGTGCGGTGAGATCCTCGGCGAGATTCTTGTCCGGGCTGGCCGGATAAGCGGGCACTTCCCGCCAGGTGCGGCTGACCGAACGTTGGACCGTGGCCGGCAGCGTTGCTCGGACACGGTCGACGATGCGCAGGACGAGTGGATTGGCGACCATGGCAGAAGCTTACGGGCATCCTTGTCGTCCGACCACAATCGATGACTCGTGTTTCTGTTGCACATCCCGTTGCCCGACCCTGCCGGCAACGGCAGAGTGGGCTTCATAGAGCCGGACGGCGGGAGCCGAACGGGAGTCGGACCCGTCCGCTCAGTCGACTCTTCTCCTGTGTTGGGGCCACAACCAGTGGTGGTTCCAGCGCCAGCACCGAGCCGATCAAAGACGAACGATTCAAGCCTGGAGGAAGACATGACCAACCTCGCCGACAATCTCACCGCCACCGCGAGCCGGCACGGGCAGCGACCTGCCGTCCGCCTCGGCGATTCCGTGCTGACGTATGCGCAGCTGCAGGGCCAGGCGCAGCGGGTGGCGACGATGCTCAAGGACAGGGGGATCGGGCCCGGCGACCGCGTCGGACTCGTCCTGCCCAACGTCCTCGAATTCCCCGTACTCTTCTACGGGGCGCTGTCCGTCGGCGCCATCGTCGTGCCGATGAACCCGCTGCTCAAGGACCGCGAGGTGCAGTACTACCTCGAGGATTCCGGGGCCCAGATCGTCTTCGCGTGGAAGGATATGGCGGGTGAGGCCGGGAAGGCGGCGGCCGCGGTCGGCATCGAATGCGTGCGAGTCGATCCCGCCGATTTCGCCGATCAGCTGTCCGTCTTCGACCCGACGCCTGAGGTGGTGTCCCGAGCCGACGACGACACCGTCGTGCTGCTCTACACCTCCGGCACCACCGGACAGCCGAAGGGCGCGGAACTCACCCACTTCAATATGATGACGAACGCGGCCGTCACCGCCGAGACCCTCACCTTCCTCACCGAGGACGACATGGTCATGGGCTGCCTGCCGCTGTTCCACTGCTTCGGCCTGACCTGCGGACTCAACGCCTCCGTGCTCAGCGGATCCTGCCTCGCCCTCATCCCGCGCTTCGACCCGATCGAGGCCCTCGAGACCATTCAGGAAGCGAAGGTCAGCATCTTCATCGGTGTGCCGACGATGTACGCGCGCATGCTCAACGCCGAAGGGCGCGAGAACTTCGACGTCTCCAGCCTGCGCTCATGCATCTCCGGCGGATCGGCGATGCCGGTCGAGGTGATGAAGAACTTCGAATCCGCTTTCGACTGCATCATCCTCGAAGGCTACGGGCTATCCGAGACCTCACCGGTCGCCTGTTTCAACCAGCCGGGCATGGAACGCAAGACCGGCACCATCGGCGTGCCCGTGCGCGGAGTCGAGATGAAGCTCGTCGACGATGACGACAACGACGTTCCCGTCGGTGAGATCGGCGAGATCGCCATCAAGGGCGAACCCGTGATGAAGGGGTACTGGGGACGACCGGAGGCGACAGAGGTGGCCATCCGCGACGGATGGTTCCACTCCGGCGACCTCGCCGAGCAGGACGAGGACGGCTATTACACGATCGTCGACCGGAAGAAGGACCTCATCATCCGCGGCGGCTACAACGTCTATCCGCGTGAGGTCGAGGAAGCGCTCTACGAGCACGAAGCCGTCGCCGAGGCGGCTGTGATCGGCATCGCGAATGACGACCTCGGTGAGGAGATCGGGGCCGCCGTCGCCCTCAAAGCCGGCAGCAGCGTCGACGCCGAGGAGCTGCGGACGTTCGCGAAATCGCGGGTCGCCGCCTACAAGTACCCGCGCAATGTGTGGATCGTCGACGAGCTGCCCAAGGGACCGACCGGCAAGATCCTCCGCCGCGAGATCTCGGCACCGGAGGACGCGCTGAAATGAACGCGCGCTGAGCTGCGGTCCAACCGGGTCGCGATTCGGCCGGGCTCCACCTCGAACTCGGATCCACGATGCGGAACGGCGGTCTCTTGACTCGGCGGCCGCCTCGGCGAGGGGAGACCTAGACTCGGATCGGCCCCATCGGACGGTGGGGCCGTCGATCTTGAGAGGTGAGTGAGACGTGGCCGAGACGGTCCTCGATATCGCTGATGTGACATTCCGGCGTGGGCAGACGCAGATCCTCCATGGCATCGATCTGCGCATCGCCGCCGGCGAGCACTGGGTGCTCATCGGTCCGAACGGGGCGGGGAAATCGACCCTGCTGAGTTTCGCCTCGGCGCAGGTGTTCCCGACCTCGGGCACCGTGGATATCCTCGGATCACGCATGGGCCGGGTCGAGCTCGCAGCGCTGCGCCGCCTCATCGGACACGTCAACCCGCGCCATCCGCTGCGGTCGAACCTCACCGTCCGCGAGGTCGTCCTCACCGGGCTGACCGGCACCGTCGAACGACCCATGCGGTGGGAACCCTCACCCGAGGATGTCGTGAAGGCCGATGCCCAGATCGCCGAGGTGGGACTGGAGTCCCGCGCCGACGCCGGGTGGAAGGTGCTGTCACAGGGGGAGCGGGGCCGTGCGCTCGTCGCCCGGTCGCTCATCGCCGACCCTCAGCTGCTGCTCTTCGACGAACCGACCACGGGCCTCGACGTGGCCGCCCGCGAACAGCTGCTCGAGACCATCGACGCCCTGTCGGTGCGCTCGCCGGAGTTGTCGACGCTGCTGGTCACCCATCATCTCGAGGAGATCCCGGAGACCACGACGCATGCCGCGCTCATCTCCGACGGTCGGTTGACCGCGGCGGGCCCCATCGCCGAGGTGCTCACCTCCGAGCAGGTCTCCGCCGCCTTCGACCATCCGATCGAGGTGGGCTTCGCCGATCGCCGCTGGTCGGCCCGCGCAGTCCGGTCCGGTGCGGTGCTCGGCTGACGAACTGCGTCCGTGCTGAGGATCGGCTGGGACGATCACCGCGCGCATTGCACGGCTGTGCACTCGGGCCTAGGCTTGAGGCATGAAGATGAGTACCGTGTGGAGCATCATCGGCGCGATCATCGCCATCATCATCGCGTGGTGGGTGGTCAACGTCGCGTTCTCCATCGCGTGGTTCCTCGTCAAGGCCATCATCACCGTCGTCGTGGCGCTCGCGATCTTCGGCCTCATCAAGGCCTCGCTGAAGTCCAAGGACCGCGACCGAACACGCTGAATTCCTGCCTTCGACCGCGCTGACTTCGCCTCAGAGATCGCCGAGGCTCGTGTTCGCCCCGCAGAGGACGACGCAGACTTTCTCTCCCTCGGCCGGCACATAGCCGCCTGCAGTTTTCCCGTCGCTCGCAGACTCGCCGTCGACACCGCTGACTCCTGCCAATGCCGTGGCCGCCGCATGCTCGACCGCCAGCCGGTGCTCGTCCCATAGTCGCTGCCGTGCTTCGATGATGGCGTCGTCGCTGACCAGCACCGAGGTGACCAGATCCGACCGTGCCGCCTCCAGCGCCAAGGATGTCGCCCGCCTGGCACCGAGCGAATCTGCTGCCACTGAATCGACCGTGACGTCGACCGGTTCGCCCGCCTCAATCGCTGCATTCAACGCTCGGCAGTTCTCCGGCTCGACCGCGACAGTGCGCACCCGGTGATGAGTCGCGGCCGTCGCGACGCCTGCGAAAAGTCCGCCGCCTCCGACGGAGACGACGACCGTGTCGAGATCGGGCACCTGCTCGAGGATCTCGGTCATCAAGGTGCCCGCGCCGGCGGCGATAAGCGGGTGGTCGTAGGCGTGCGAGGCCAGCGCTCCCGATGAGTCGACGAATTCCTGGCAGGCGGCGGCCGCCTCGGCGAATTCGGAACCGACCAACTCCACTCGCGCGCCATACGAACGCAGCCGTTCGACCTTCACGCTCGGTGCGGTGGTCGGCAGGAAGACGGTCGCCGGTACACCGGCGGCACGTGCAGCCCATGCACAGGCAAGTCCGGCGTTCCCGCCCGAGGCGATCGTCACTCCCGCCTCGGGGAAGGTGCCTTCGGCAAGGTGAGCCTGGATGAAGTTCTGCGCACCGCGGGCCTTGAACGTGCCGGTGTGCTGCATGAACTCGAGGGCGAAGACGTGTCCTTCCTCGTCGGCCGGGGCCACGGTCACCGGTCGCACTTGTCCGGCGATCCGTGCAGACGCGGCTTCGATGTCGGGATACGTGAGCTCAGTCATCTCATCAGCCTATGCGAGAGCTGCTGAGAGGGTGCGCCGCCTCGGTGGATTGTTGGGTCGATCCACGGCGTTTCAGGCGGAGGAATCACCGTGGATCGACCAGGAAATCGAGGTGCAGGTGACGAACCAGGGGTTCGCGGCAGCCTCAGTGATGCTTCGTCAGGCCGAGGTCGTTGCCCTTGGTCTCCTTGACGAGGCTGACGCCGATGAGCGAGATGATGCACACGATGATCATGTAGATCGCGATCGAGATCGATGAGCCGGTCTCGGCGAGCAGGGTCTCGGCGATGGTCGGGGCGAAGGCGCCGCCGAGGATCGCACCGAGCGCATAGCCGATCGACACTCCCGAGTAGCGGACCTCGACAGGGAACATCTCCGCATACATCGCCGACATCGGGCCGTAGGAGAGGCCCATGCCGACGGTGAGGACGAAGATGCCGATGCCGTACAGCCAGATATTGGCTTGATCGATCATGAGGAACGTCGGGATGAGCCACACGATGAGCAGGATGTATCCGATCTGGAAGGTCCGCACGCGACCGAGCTTGTCCGACAGCGCACCGCCCCACATCGTGAAGACCAGCCAGCCGAAGCTCGCGAGCGTCGTTGCCAACAGCACGGGTGCCCGGTCGAGGCCGACCGATCCGCCCTCGGCGATGGGGCGCGAGGCGTAGGCGGCGAAGAACGCGATGATCATGTAGCCCACGGCGTTGTTGCCGATGAAGATGAGCGCGGAGAGGACGACTTCCTTCGTGTTCTTCTTGAACAGGGTGCCCAAAGGAGCCGAGGATTCGGCCTTGCGCTCGGCGAGCTCGGCGAAGACCGGGGACTCCTCGACCTGCCGGCGGATGTAATAGCCGATGAAGACGAGGACGACTGAGAAGAGGAACGGGATCCTCCATCCGAAGCTCGCGAACTGTTCGGCGGAGAGGACCGTGGTGAGCACCCAGATGACGCCGGTGGCCAGGATCATGCCGACCGGCACGCCGATCTGCGGGTACGCGCCGAAGATGCCGCGCTTGGAGATCGGGGCATGTTCGACCGACAGCAGCGCGGCCCCACCCCATTCGCCGCCGGCGGAGAAGCCCTGGAGGATCCGCAGCAGGGTAAGCAGGATCGGGGCACCGACGCCGATCATCGCGTAGTTCGGGAGCAGTCCGATGAGCGAGGTCGCGGCCCCCATGAGGATGAGCGTGAGCACGAGCATCTTCTTGCGTCCGATCCGATCGCCGAGGTGGCCGGCGATGATCGCGCCCAGCGGACGGAAGAGGAACGAGATGCCCAGAGACGCCCACGCCATAATCTGGCCGAGCGCTGGATTCTCCGAGGCCAGCGGGCCGAAGTACTGGGCGGAGAGGACGAGGCCGGCGGCCTGGGCGTAGATGAAGAAGTCGTACCACTCGATGGTGGTGCCGACGAGGGTGCCGGCGAGGACCTTGCGCTCCTCGCGAGTGATCGAGTGGGGCTCGGTCGGCTGTGATGCGGCGGGGCCGGGTGCTGTGGTGGACATCAGAAGATCTTTCGGTTGCTGGGCGACTTTGCCGGGTGCCGTCTCCGGAGGCGGTGGTCCTCGACTCTGAGTGATCGCCGGTGCCTCGGGTCTGGCGGCGGACGGATGGACGTCTGCCTCGACTGACTGCCTGGTCAGTAATTGCCTCTGACTATATTGCAGATGGTGGTCGATGTCACCTGCGTGATGGCCGAATCCGGCCCGATCCTCCGGGGTGCTCGTTGGCGGTGGAGATCGGTGAGTCAGCGACCTGGTTCCGAGTCGTTGCTCGGTGTGGTTATCGTGGCCCCACGGCTCATCTCTGCCACGTGCTGCAGAGCGCAGGGGCGATGAGCGTCTCTGCGGCGAATCCAAGGGAAGGGGCCGAACGATGGCAACCACAGTGATCCTGGTCAACGGCCTCCCCGCCTCCGGGAAGTCCACGCTCGCCTCTGACCTCGCCGATGCTGCGGACATCCCGTTCCTCTCCGTCGACGAGGTGCTCGAACGGCTCGTCGATTCCGTGAACTACCGCTTCCCTCGGGATCCGGCCCATGAGCTCGCAGGCGGAGTGGCATGGAGGCTGGCATCCCTGGTCGAGGGCACGGTGGTGGTCGAGTCGTTCTGGGCTCTCGAACGTGATCTCGACAGTGTCAGGGAGGGCCTGCGAACCGCCAGGGCTGAGGCGGTCGTCGAAGTGTGGTGCGACGCACCTCTGGAGGAGGCCGTCGAGCGGTACGAGAACCGAGACCGTCACGGGATACACGAGGACGATCCGAATGATGTCGATCTGTGGGAGCGAAGTGCACCGCTCGACGTCGGGCCGGTCGTGCGCATCGATACGAGCAGCGATTCGGGCAAGGCATCGGGTGCAGAAGTGTTCGCGGCAGTGCAAGAGCTTCTGGCAAAGGGTGAAACACAGGAAAGAGGGGCATGATGAAAGGCAGACTTCTCTTGGCGGCAGGCTTCGGAGTGGGATACGTCCTCGGCTCCCGCGCCGGTCGACAGAGCTATGAATCGCTCAAGCGATGCGCCCAGAACCTGTGGAGTGACCCCAGGGTCCGGGGCCGTGTCTCGGAGGTCGAGGACTTGGTCAAGGAGAAAGCTCCGGTCGTCCAGGACAAGGCGGAACAGGCGCGGAAGACCGTCGGTGAGAAATCGAAGAAGGTCGGCGATGAGGTGAAGACGAAGATCTCCGGCGATTCGGTCGAGGATCCGATGGAGGACAGTCATGGTTGAGATCTCCGATACCGAGCACTTCGGGGCCAGCCGAAAGGCCATCGAGGCCGAGCTCGGTGTCATCGCCGCCGAGTGGGAGCAGCAGGGACGCATCGAGCCGGTCGTGGACAAGGACACGGGTGAGATCCATCCCGATGCGGAGCGTGAGCTGCTCGATCGTTTCTGACCTGCTCTGACGACTCTTCATGACAAT
Organism: Brevibacterium sp. MGP-B1; assembly: GCF_057766545.1. Taxonomy (NCBI): domain Bacteria; kingdom Bacillati; phylum Actinomycetota; class Actinomycetes; order Micrococcales; family Brevibacteriaceae; genus Brevibacterium; species Brevibacterium sp. MGP-B1. The sequence continues at coordinate 3,701,058 of NZ_CM173407.1, forward strand.
TACCGACCGATTGGTTAGTATATGTTGAGGAATCGGCAGCGGTGCCGAATACGGCCGCCGTGGACCGGGAGACGTCGTTTCACCAGGGAGAGCAAAGCATGACCGAAATCCTCAGTTCCTATGTGGCCGGATCCTGGCACACACCGGCAGCGACCGAGTCCGCCCGTCCCGTCCGCGACGCCGGCACCGGGGAACTCCTGCACTCGGTGAGTTCGGCAGGAGTCGACTTCGCCGCCGTCGCCGACCACGCCCGGACCACCGGAATCGAGCAGCTGCAGAATCTCACCTTCCATCAGCGCGGTGTGATCCTCAAGAAGCTTGCGACTTACCTCATGGAGCGCACGAAGGACTACCATGAGATCTCCTTCACCACCGGCACCACGAAACGCGATGCCTTCGTCGACATCGAAGGCGGAATCGGCACTCTCTTCACCTACTCCGGAGTTGCCCGCCGCCAGATGCCGAATTCGACCGTTCACCTCGACGGCAGAGTCGAGCGCCTGTCGAAGAACGGCACCTTCGTCGGCCGCCACATCCTCACCTCCCGGCAGGGCCTCGCGCTGCAGATCAACGCCTTCAACTTCCCCGTCTGGGGCATGCTCGAGAAGTTCGGGCCGATGTTCGTCGCTGGCGTCCCCGTCGTCGTCAAACCTGCCACCGACACCGCCCACCTGACCCGCGCCGTGGTCGCGGATATGATCGAATCCGGTCTGCTCCCGGCCGGCGCGATTCAGCTGGTCAGCGGTGATGTCACCCCACTGTTCGACCACCTCGCCGAGCAGGATGCCATCGCGTTCACCGGTTCCGCGAACACTGCCCGCACGCTGTCCGCGCTCGATTGCGTGACCGAGCGCGGCACCCGCTTCTTCGCCGAGGCGGACTCCCTGAACTTCTCTCTGCTCGGTCCCGACGCCGGACCCGGCACGGAGGAATTCGATCTCTTCGTCTCCGGCGTCGTCGCCGAGATGACCGTCAAGGCCGGACAGAAGTGCACCGCGATCCGCCGCACCTTCGTCCCCGAAGCCCACGCCGAGGCGGTCGGTGAGGCCATCATCGCGAAGCTCGCCACCCAGGGCGTCGGAGATCCGCGTGAGAAGTCCACCCGCCTGGGCCCCGTGGTCTCCGACAAGCAGCGCACCGACGTCCTCGACGCGGTCGACCAGATCATCTCCGGGGGAGCGCATCTGCTCGTCGGCGGCCGTGAGGAATCCGATCGTCTGGCCGCCGAACACGGCGGAGCCTATGTCGCGGCCACCGTCCTCCAGGCCGATGACGCCTGGGCCGATGCCGTCCACGACATCGAGGCCTTCGGGCCCGTGACCTCGATCATCACCTATTCCGACACCGAGGATGCCGTCCGCCTGGCCGCCCGTGGCCGCGGATCGCTGGTCGGCTCCGTCGTCACCCACGACCGTGAGTTCGCCACCGAATTCGTCCGCAAGATCGCCCCATGGCACGGCCGTGTGCTCGTCCTCGACCGCGACGATGCCGACGAGTCGACCGGTCATGGTTCGCCGCTGCCGAACCTCATCCACGGCGGCCCCGGACGGGCCGGCGGCGGTGAGGAGATGGGCGGACTGCGCGGCGTCGAGCACTTCATGCAGCGCACCGCGATCCAGGCCTCCCCGGACATGCTCACCGCGATCGGCGGGGAATGGGTCAACGGATCGGAGCGCCGCCTCGGCGATCATCCGTTCACGAAGTCGCTTGAGGACCTGCGCATCGGCGACACCCTCGATTCGGAATGGCGGGAGGTCACGCTCGACGATATCGAGCACTTCGCGAACTTCACCGGGGACACCTTCTACGCCCACATGAACGAGGAGGCGGCCGCCGCGAACCCGTTCTTCCCGGGACGCGTGGCGCACGGCTACCTCATCGTGTCCTTCGCCGCCGGACTCTTCGTCCAGCCGGACCCGGGCCCGGTGCTCGCGAACTACGGACTCGAGGGTCTGACCTTCATCACGCCCGTCTCCCCAGGTGACAAGCTCAAGGTGACGCTCACCGCCAAGCGCATCACCCCGCGTGAGACCGACGAATACGGTGAGGTCCGCTGGGACGCGCAGGTCGTCAACCAGAACGACGAACCCGTGGCGAACTACGACGTGCTCACGCTCGTCGCCAAGGAGTACTGAGGACCCGGTTGGGTTGAGGGCCTGTCGGCCGGACAGGCGGGTAAGAGTCGCCCCGCGCCGAGGATGCACATCCTCGGCGCGGGGCGATTCGTCTGTGGAATCAGAGTTCGATGCGTGCTGAACCGGCCGCGGAGCCGTTCAGTCTGACTCTGCGATCGCCTCGGCGACGCTGTTGAGGTGGTCGTGCATCGCTGCCGCGGCGGCTTGGGGGTCGCGGTCCGAGATGGCATCAATGATCGCTACGTGCTGCGGCAGGGACGCCGTGGGACGGCCCTCGCGAGCTGAGAGGCGGAATTGATGTCGGACAGCCTGACCTCTCAGTCTGCGGATGGTATCGGCAGCAGTGGACTGTCCGCTGATTTCAATGATCAGTGCATGCAGCTGTCGGTTCTGGTCGGCATAGACGTCCAGGGCGCCCGTTGAAACTGCCTCTGACATAGTGTTTCCGATCGCTTGGAGCTGCTCGATCTGCGCATCGCTGGCTTTTTCGGCCGCCTTCGAGGCACAGAGACCCTCCACTGCGGAGCGGACCTCAATGATTTCGACGGCCTCTTCGATGGACACCGCCCTGACACGTGCGCCACGGTGACGGATGCGTTCGATGAGCCCTTCGGCAGTCAGCTCGGACAGTGCAATGCGCACATTCCCTCGTGAGGCTCCGTACTCTTCCGCAATATCCGTCTCCACAAGGCGCTGATTGGGGACGAGCCGACCCTCCATGATCGATTCGCGTAGATGAGCTGCAAGTTTTTCGGCGCTGATGGACTTGCGTTTCTCCGGGGATGAAGCCTGTTGTGCTGAGGGTGTCACGGAGGGGAAAGGTCCTTTCGTGGTCCGTCGTGCTCTGTCGCTCGAGAGGAGGTTGTTCTCCTCGAGCGTTCGGTACTCCCGCTCAGGATATCTGATCTGTACGACAAAATTGTCTACATGATTGTCAACAATATGATTAACATGTAAGCTCGCTCACGGTTGGTCGTCGAGACGATCGGCTTCGTCAGTTCCAAGCCGAGCGAATACTCGGCGTCACCGACCTGAACAGGTACAAGGAGGTACATCGTTGACGGAAGTCACTACTGATTCCTGGCTGGAGTGGAAGAGGGGTCTGGCCGCCCCGAGGATGTCACTGCCGCAGTCGTCGGTCGACGCGCATTGCCACGTATTCGGTCCCGCAGCCGACTTCCCATTCTCGCCGAGCCGCAAATACACCCCGGGTGATGCCGGCAAAGCCGATCTGGAGAACCTGCACCGGCACCTCGGTATCGACCGCCGAGTCATCGTCCAGGCCAGTTGCCATGGGCGTGACAATGCGGCTCTGCTCGATGCTCTCGACCACTTCGGCGATTCGGCTCGGGGCGTAGTCGCACTCGGGCCGGACGTCAGCGATGCAGAGCTGAGATCGATGCACGAGCGCGGGGTACGCGGAGTCCGATTCAATTTCGTGCGGCGACTGGTGCAGAACCAGCCGCTCGATGAGTTGAAGACCGTCGCCGACAAGATCCGCGACCTCGGCTGGCACGTCGTCCTCTACTTCGAACCGCAGGACTTCCCCGAGCTCGAGACAACCTTCGCCTCACTCGGAATCCCTCTCGTCATCGACCACATGGGACGACCCGACGTCGGCCTGGGCGCAGCCTCGCAGGCCTTCTCCGATTTCCTTCGGTTCGTTGAACGGACACGAGCGTGGGTCAAGGTCAGCTGTCCGGAACGGTTGACCAAGACCGGCCCGTTCGCCCTTGACGACGCCGAGGCCGTCTACGACGATGTCGTGCCCTTCGCCCGCAAGGTCATCGACGAGTTCGGAAACAGAACACTGTGGGGGACGGACTGGCCTCACCCCAACCTGAAATCCCATATGCCTGACGACGCCGTCATGCTCAACTACCTATCGCAGATCACAGAGAACGCCCGGGAACTGACACAGCTGTTGGTGGACAACCCGGAGGCTCTCTACTGGACGGGAGAGACTCGATGACAGAACAGAACGCCGCCACAGCCAATCCGGTCAATCGAATCAACCGATTGCCCGTGACCAAGGTCCACATCCGAATCATCGTCCTCATTGCCGTCGCATACTTCTTCGAGTTCGCCGATATCAACACGTTTGCGGCCACAGCGCCGGAAATCAGACGGGTGTGGGGCCTCAGCGTCAACTCGGTCGCCTACATCACCTCGATCTCTTTCGTCGGTATGTTCATCGGTTCACTCGTCGGAGGGTGGATCGGCGACAAATGGGGTCGTAAGACGGGCCTCTTGTTGACCACGGGGTGGTTTTCGCTCTTCTCTCTGCTGACCGTCATCGCCTGGGACGGTCTGTCGATGGGCGTGCTGCGTTTCCTGACCTCGGCAGGATTGTCCGCTATGACAGTCATCGCGGTCATCTACGTCAATGAACTGTTCCCTGCCAAAGTGCGCGGACGGTACCTCGCCTACGCAATGGTGATCGGCATCTGCGGAACACCGGTGACAACTTTCATCGCAAGCTTCATCGTCCCACTCAGCGACGAGAGCTGGAGGCTCGTCTATGTGTGGGGAGCACTGGGAGGAGTTGTCTTTCTCGGGTTCCGGACACTGATCGAGTCTCCTGCTTGGTTGGAGAGCAAGGGACGGATCACCCAGGCCGCTGCGGTACTCACCGATCTGGAGAAGCGGATCGAAGCGACCGGAGCGACCATTGCTCCGGCACCGCCGGCCGTGGCCGAGGTGAAGGCCTCGCACGGAACGCCCTTCCGAACACTCTTCCAGCGCAAATACGCGATCCCGCTCATCGTGCTCAGCCTGCTGTGGATCACTCAGACCGTCGGCTTCTTCGGTTACTCCAGTTGGGCTCCGACGCTGCTCGCCGACCAGGGATTCGCCGTCGAGAAATCGATCTTCTACGTGGCTCTCACCACCGTTGGAGCACCATTGGGCTCCCTCCTCGCGGCACTGCTTACAGACCGATTCGAACGCCGGTGGCTGCTGGTCATCGCCGGAACCGTCATCGGCATCTGCGGTCTGCTCTATGGCTTGACCTTCAACCCGATCCTCATCGTTGTCTTCGGTTTCCTCGTCAACATGTTCGAGCGCGGCTACACCTCTTTGGCGTATGCCTACTCACCGGAACTTTTCGACACGCGAACCCGGTCCTTGGGCACTGGACTGACCTACGGTATCGGACGTCTGTCGAATGCAGCGGGGCCACTGATCATCGCTGCGATCTACACCTCGAACGGCTATTCGTCGGTGTTCGTCTTCATTGCGGGCACCTGGTTCTTCGGAGCCTTGGTCCTGGCCGTGCTCGGACGATCGACCAGGAAGCAGAGGCTGACCGATGAAGCGTCGAGCAGCGCAGAGGTACCCGCATGAAAGCTCGATCTCCGCAGCAGCGCATTCCGGGCATGCTCATGCGCGGCGGATCGTCCCGTGGACCGTTCTTCCGTGCCGAGGATCTGCCGAGTGACCCGGCAGAACGCAACCGAATTCTGACCGCTGTTCTGGGCAGTCCCCACCCGCTGCAGGTCGATGGCATCGGCGGCGGACATCCGCTGACCAGCAAGGCCGGCATCGTCTCCGTCTCAGATGAGGAGGGAATCGACCTCGACTTCACTTTCGCGCAGTTGACTCCTGACTCCGATTCAGTGCAGACCACGGCGAACTGCGGAAACATGCTCGCCGCTGTGGTTCCCTTCGCCATCGAGTCCGGACTTCTCACGGCCAACGACGACTGGACGACTGCGGTCGTGAAGTCGCTGAACACGGGCCTGCTTTCCAAGATCACAGTGTGTACCCCGGAAGCGCTGCCCGGCGGCGAGCGGTATGTGGCCTACTCCGGCGATGTCAGTATCGCCGGAGTGCCGGGAGCCGGGTCGGGAATAGACATCCGCTTCGTCGACACTGCAGGCTCGGTGGCGGATTCAATGATTCCCTCTGGCAAGCTCGTCGATCAGATCACACTCGATTCCGGGCAGACCGTCGACACGACTTTGATCGACAATGGCCAGCCACTGGTTCTTATCCGCGCCGCGGACCTCGGACGCACTGGGTACGAGACTGTGGCCGAGCTGGACGGTGACGATAAACTCAGCCACCAGCTCGAGGACATTCGACTGAAAGCCGGACGCCTCATGGGACTCGGTGATGTCACCGAGCACAGCTACCCGAAGATGACTCTGGTCGCAGCACCTGCAGATGGAGGAACGATCTGCACGCGAAGCTTCATCCCTCATCGTGTCCATGAGTCGATCGGCGTACTGGCCGCACTGACCGTAGCCACTGCCGCACGACTCAACGGAACCGTCGCCGCAGCGGTCACACCTGCCGACGATGCCGACTGCACGGCCATCGACGGTGGGGGAACTCGTGTACTCACCATCGAACATCCCAGCGGAGGATTCGACGTCGCGTTGGAATGCGACTCAGCCGGAAATATCACCGGTGCCGGAATCACCCGTACCGCACGTCTGCTGATGTCTGGCGATTTCCACCTTCACAGCCAGACCGGTCACTGACACACCACCGAACGAAAGGCACAAGAATGATCATCGATTGTCATGGGCACTACACCACCGCGCCCGGGCAGCTCGGCGAATGGCGGAAACAACAGCTCTCTGCCTTCGAGGACGGCACATCAGGGCAGCCTCAGCGACCGTCGATCAGCGATGATGAAATTCGCGAATCTTTGGAAGCCAACCAGCTACGTCTGATGGATGAGCGAGGGATCGACCTCACCGTCTTCTCGCCACGGGCCTCATTCATGGCGCATCATCGGGGAGACTTCGAGATTTCCTCGGAATGGGCCCGCATCTGCAACGACCTGTGTGCCAGAGTCGCTGACCTCTATCCGGAACGATTCGTCCCCGCAGCGATGCTGCCGCAGTCGCCCGGAGTCGACCCAGCGAGCTGTGTCGGTGAGATCAACCGAGCAGTTGACGAACACGATGTCGTGGCGATCAATCTCAACCCCGATCCGTCCGGAGGGTACTGGTCGTCGCCGCCGTTGACCGATGAGCAGTGGTTCCCAGTCTACGAGGCCATGATCGAGCACGGACTTCCTGCGATGATCCACGTGTCCACCTCGGCGAATCCTGCCTTCCATACGACAGGTGCTCACTATCTCAACGCCGACACGACCGCAGTCATGCAGCTCATCGAAGGAGATCTGTTCTCCCGATTCCCTGAACTGCAATTTGTGATCCCCCACGGAGGCGGAGCCGTGCCGTATCACTGGGGACGATTCCGAGGACTGGCACAAGCCATGGGCAAGCCGACATTGGACGACCACCTGCTCGGCAACGTCTCCTTCGACACCTGCGTCTATCACCAGCCGGGTATCGACGAATTGCTGTCGGTGATTCCCGCGAAGAACGTTCTCTTCGCTTCGGAGATGGTCGGCGCGGTACGTGGGATCGATCCGATGACCGACCGCTACTTCGATGACACTGTCGCATATATCGAAGCCGCAGAACTTACCGACGGACAGCGAAAGGCCATCTACAGCGATAACGTGCGCCGCATCTATCCCAGGCTGCACCGCCGCTTGGAATCCATGGGGCTGTGAATCGTCAGGCGCCTCGCCTAGCCCGATCCCCAGAACTCAGATCCGCAAACAGGAGAACATCACACCATGTATGATCTCGGAGTCGTCCACACCACAATCGACCGCCCCGATCCCGATGACATTGCTGCGCTCAGTGAATTCGGCGTAGCGACTGTCCATGAAGCCATGGGGCGCGTCGGGTTGATGCGGCCCTACCTTCGCCCGATCTATTCCGGGGCCTCGATGTGCGGGCCCGCAGTGACAGTGCTGTTGCAGCCCGGAGACAATTGGATGCTTCACGTTGCGGCCGAACAGATTCGCGAAGGTGACGTCGTTGTAGCCGGGTGCACGACAGAAAGCACCGACGGCTTCTTCGGCGAACTGCTCGCCACCTCGATGAAGGCCCGAGGCGGCAAAGGGCTCGTCATCGACGGTGGGTGCCGCGATACACAGGAACTCGAAGAACTCGGCTTCCCTGTGTTCGCACGCTCTGTGCACGCCAAAGGCACGGTCAAAGCAACACTCGGGTCGGTCAACGTTCCTGTCGTCTGTGCCAATGCTTTGGTCAATCCCGGTGATGTCGTCATGGCGGATGCAGACGGAGTCGTCGTTGTCCCAAAGGATCGAGTGAAGACCGTTGCTGAAGCATCGCGACGTCGCGAAAACCGCGAAGCGGAGAAACGCGCGGAGTTCGAGGCTGGAGTATTGGGGCTCGACCTCTACGAGATGAGGGCACCGTTGGAAGCAGCAGGACTCAAGTATGTCGATTGAGTAGATGCCCCCGCGCCGAGGATGCACATCCTCGGCGCGGGGCGATTTCGTTCATGAGGTCTGGGGGACCCGGACCTTGAGCGATGACGGGCGGATCGTCACGGTCGCCGGGGTCTGCGTCACAGCGTCGCCGTCGGCGACGATCTCGACCGGAGCGGCACTGGCAGGGGTGTCGATGCGGATCTCGCGAGCACGGCTGAGGTGGATGTTCGGATGACGGTCATGTCTGCCCGACGTGAACGCGACGAGCTCGACGGCAAGCTTCGGCAGGAATGCCTCTTTGAGGAGGACGACATCGATGAGTCCGTCGTCGAGCTCTGCCTCGGGGGAGAGCTTGAGTCCGCCGCCGTAGCGGCCCGAATTTGCGAACCCCGCGGTCAGGCCCCGAAAGTCGAGGCGCCTGCCGTCGACGGTCAGCTCGAGGTCGATGCTCCTCGGTGGCAGGACCGCACGCAGGATCCCGTACAGGTACACCCAATGGCCCCGGACGAACCGGGCCGAGTTCGCATACCGCTGGACAGCCGAGTCGAGGCCGAGGCAGACGTTGCCGAGACTGATCGTGCCATCGAGGTCGAGAACGTCGATGACGCGATCGCGGCCGTCGGCGATGGTGGCCACAGCGTCGTCGACGTCCTTCGGGATGCCGAGTTTGCCGATGAGGTCATTGCCGCGGCCGCCGGCGATGACGCCCAGTGCTGTGTTCGTATCGACGAGGCCGGCGGCGACCGCGCGCGCCATCCCGTCACCGCCGAGCGCACCGACGACTTGAGCACCTTCAGCTGCGAACTCGGCGGCGAGTTCCTTCGCATGCTCCTCGCTCGTGCTTCTCACGAGCCGCGCTTCAAGCCCGTGCGCTGCGAAGGCATCGATGAGTGGGTCGATGCGCTTGAGTACGGCTCCTCTGCGGGCTGTGGGGTTGAGGATCACGGGCACGACTGCCGGGTCGGCGACCCGCCGTGCCGAACCCTGTTCCGCGGGATCCGTGCCGAAGGCGTCCTTGTCTTCGATGCCGTTCACAGCCGATCCGGTCCGTTCATCAGCTTGCCGGGGTTCATGATGCCCCTCGGGTCGACCTCGGCCTTGGCCGCACGCAGCATCCGCAGCCACATCTCACCGGTTTCGGTCGGCAGCCACGGAGCGTGATCGGTGCCCACGGCATGGTGGTGGGTGATCGTGCCCCCGCCGGCAAGGATGGCGTCGCCGGCCGCCGACTTCAGCGCCTTCCATTGCGCGATCTCCGCTCCGACCTGCTGCTTGGCGAAGACCGTGTAGTAGAGCGAGCATCCGGAGGCGTAGAGGTGCGAGACGTGGCAGAGCACGAACGCGGGCGTGCCGCGATCGGCCATCTCCTTCTCGATTCCGGCGCCGATTGCATCGTGGAGCTCCTCCACCTTCGACCAAGGAGCCGAGGTCTCCATCGTCTCGACGATCATCCCCTCCCGCAGCAGCTGATCGCGCAGATACGGAGTCGAGAAGCGGTGCTTCTCCCACGAGGTCTCCGGAACGGCACCGAGATTGACGCCCTTGTGTCGGCGCACGATCGAACGGCCTTGGGACCGACGCAAATGCACATCGGACCGGACGCCGTCGTAGCGGACGACGAGCAGGCAGGGGGTCGTGATGCCGCGGGCGCGCAGATAGGCCAGGACGCCCTTGCGCTGCAGCTCGCTGCCGAGCTGGGCGAGGCCGAACGCGGTCTCATTGACATCGGAGAGGCGAGCGATGTCGAGGTGCAGTCCCGACTGTTCCATCTCCCGCAGTGCCGCGGTGCCCGAAGCGAAGTCGGGGAAGAACCACGAATCGGCCAGGACCGACTTCGGCACGCGACGGATCCGCAGCGTCGCCTCGGTGATGACGCCCAGCGTGCCCTCGGAGCCGACGAACAGCTGGCGCGGATTCGGGCCGGCCGCCGTTGCCGGGGTAGTGCGCAGCTCGACCGGGCCGCTCGGGGTCGAACACCGCAGACCGTACACGTTCTCGTCGATGCGCCCGTAACCGGTCGACTGCTGACCGGCAGAACGGGTCGCGACCCAGCCGCCGACGGTGCTGAACTCGAAGGACTGGGGGTAGTGGGCGAGGGTGAAACCTTGAGCCTGCAGGGTCTCCTCCAGGTCGGGTCCGAAGACGCCGGCCTGGACGGTGGCCGTCAGCGATTCCTCGTCGATGTCGATGACCTGGTCGAGACGGGCGAGGCTGATGCTCACGACCGCGGAGAACTCGCCGCGCACGGCATCGATGCCGCCGACGACGCTGGTGCCGCCGCCGACGGGGACGACCGCCACGGATTCCTCGGCACACACGGCCAGCAGAGCGTCCACCTCGGCGCTGGAGGAGGGGTAGACCACGGCATCGGGCGCGTGGGTGAGCCGTCCGCTGCGCAGGCGGATGAGGTCGGGCAGGCTGCGCCCGGCGGCATGGGAGACGCGGACGGCATGATCATCGCGGACGAATTCCTCGCCCACGGTCTCGACGAGTCGGGCGCGCACCTCATCGGTGAGTCCCGACTCGGGCAGCGAGACGTCCTCGAGCGCCACATGCGGCTTGTCGACGCCGGCCGGCCAGCCACAGTGCTTGCTCAGGATCACCTTCGCGCCGGGCTTGACGGGCCCGTCATTGCCGTCTTCGCCCCAGCCCCACCAGCGCATACGCGGTTGAATGTTGTCCATGCTCGTCATCCTTCGTGTCGTGTTTCGGTGGTGAGCTCCGGAGCGAGCCTGACCACAGCGTCGTAGAGATCGGGGCGATCGGCGCCGACGAGGCCCCAGCGGGTCCGCCGGTCGATGACGTCCTCGACCGTCAGCGCCAGTTCGTGCTCGACGGCGAACCGGACCTCCGCCCCGGTCAGCGGGATTCCCTCGCGAACGGGTTCGTCGAGTGAGGGATCGGCCTCACCGTAAGCGGCCACCGTCGCGGCCTCGGTTCCGAAGACGGCGACGAGGTGTTCGGGCAGGCCGGGCGCGGGGGTGCCCTTGCCGACGAGCCCGAGTTCGGTGCTCCGGCACGGTCCCGCCTGCAGGCCGCCGGATTCGATCGCGGCATCGACAGCGTCTTCGGCCATGCGCCGGTAGGCGGTGAGTTTGCCGCCGACGATGGTCAGCGCTCCGGTCCGCGAATCCCGCAGCAGCGCGTGCTTGCGGGAGAGGTCGGCGCTGGTGGAGGCGCCGCTGCTCTTGATCAGCGGGCGGAAGCCCGAGTAGCTGCCGATGATGTCCTCAGGTGTCAGCTCGTCGCCGAGGACGGCGTTGATCGTGTCGAGGAGGAACGCCTCCTCGTCGCCGTCGGGGTGGGCCCGATCCGGGATCGGCCCGTGGTGCGGATCGTCGGTGAGACCGATCATCACGAGGCCGTTGTGCCACGGGACGGCGAAGACGTAGCGACCGAAGTGACCGGGCACCGGCGCGGTGATCGCGGCCCGGGGATTGCCCAGACGGGCGGCCGGTACGAGGATGTGCGAACCCTTGCTGGGGGCCAGTTCGACGTCGCCTGCGAGCGTATCGGACCAGACCCCGGCGGCGTTGACGATCTGCTTGGCGCCGATCGTGTGCTCGTCTCCGGTGAGGCGGTCCCTCACGTCCACGAGGCCGGGTTCGATGGCGGTCGCCTCGGCGTAGGTGATGATGCGTCCGCCGTGGGCGGCGGCCGTCCGAGCCAGTGCGACGACGAGCCTGGCGTCGTCGATGAGCTGACCGTCCCAGCTGAGCAGTCCGCCGCGCAGACCCTCAGCCTCGGTGGTCGGGGCGAGCCGTCGGACTGCCTCGGCCGAGACCCGACGAGGGCGGGGGAGAATCTCCTTCGGGGTGCGGGCGAGCATCCGGAGGACGTTGCCGGCGTGGAAGCCGGTGTTCGTCACTGCAGCCTCGACTCGGCCGATCCCCGGATGCAGCGGGAAGACCATCGGCAGCGGCCGGATGAGGTGCGGGGCGATGTTCTTCATCAGCCGGCCGCGTTCGACGGCTGATTCCCATGCGATCCCGATATCGCCCTTCGCGAGGTAGCGCAGTCCGCCGTGAGCGAGCTTCGATGACCAGCTGCTGGTGCCCGAGGCGAGATCGCCGCGTTCGATGAGTGCGACGCTGAGCCCGCGGGTCGCCGCGTCGAGAGCGACTCCGGCGCCGGTGAATCCGCCGCCGATGACGACGAGGTCGACCTCGCCGCCGGCGGTGAGTTCTGCGAGTTCCCGCTCACGGCGAGCGGCATTGAGCGCGGAATCTCCTGAAGCAGTGGAATCCATCGGAATCCTTTCTGGTACGAGTTCGTACCAGTTTGCAATCGCGCTCCGATGTTGTCAAGATCACAGTGTGAGCGAAGAGGGACGTCCGTATGCCGGTGAGAGCCGCGAGGAGCGCAGGAGCGCTCGCCGTGAGCTCGTCGTCGCCGCCGGGACCGCGCTGTTCGGGACCATCGGCTATCGGTCGACGACCGTCGGTGCGATCTGTGCGAAAGCCGGACTCAATAAGCGCTACTTCTACGAATCGTTCGCCACCCTCGAAGATCTGCTCTGCGAGGTCTATGGGCGGGTGGTCGGCGACCTGCGCTCCGCGGTGCTCGCGGGGGGCGGCGATTCCGCCCCGGAGGTGCTGCGCGGGTTCGTTGCGGCCTTCCTCGAATGGGCGCAGAACCATCCGGTGGAGGCGAGGGTCCATCTCTTCGAGGTCCTCGGGGTGAGCCCGCGCGTCGACGAGCTCTACCGTTCCTACGGGCGATCGATCGGCGACGAATTGGTCGACCGGCTCTCTGCGTCATTCTCCGGACCGGAGCTGACTGCGGAGCGCAAGCGCATCCTCGGGGACGTGCTCGTGGGTGCGGGTATCCAGCTCGTCGTCGACTGGGTGATCAGCGGCTATCAGCCGCCGCGCGACGATTTCCTGTCCGAGATGGACGGGACGATGGAGTGGGTCGTCGCTGCGGGAATGTCGGCACTCGGCTTCGATCTCGGCTGAGGCGCCGACCCTCAGGCTTCAGGCCTCCAGGCCTTGGAAGGCCATCGTCGTGACCGCCTCGGCGATGGTGTCGGGATCGACGGGATAGCTGGGCCGGTACCACTCGGTGATCGAGTTGACCATGCCGAAGAGCAGGCGCGTGATGAGCCCGGGGGTGAAGTCCGAGCGCAGACCGCCTTCGGCGATGGCGGCCGCGACGAGAGCACGGACCTTCGCATCGATGTTGCGCCGGGCTTCGAGGGCCTTGCGCTCGAGCGGCGAGTTTCCGCGCACCCGCAGCAGCAGGGTCACCGAATGGTGGTATTCGATGAGGATGACCACGCTGGCGCGCACGGCCAGCTGCAGGCGTTCGAGCGCGGTGACATTCTCGCGCAGGCTCTCGGTCTCGACGGCGGAATCGAGGGCGCGGATGCCGCGGCTGATCGCGAGATGCAGCAGCTCTTCCTTCGACTTCACATGATGGTAGATCGCGGACTTCGTGATGCCGAGCTCACGGGCGACCGTGTCCATCGACGTGCCGTCGTAGCCGCGGGAGACGAAGACCTCGGTGGCTTTGTTGATGAGCGTCTCCCGGTCGTAGCCGGGACGGCCGCGGCGCGAGCGTTTGGGGGCGGACGCCTCGGCGGGGGTGGTCGAGGGCGTCGACGCGGAGGTCGTCGATTCCGCGGACGACGTCGTCGAGTCCGGGGATGTCGACGCGGGTGAGGACGATTCGGGCATGCGCATCAGTCTAATCGGCCACCTCGGTGAGTGCCGCGACCCAGGTCACAGCACTCACCTCGGCACTCGTCCGCGGCGCGGCTTCAGCGCATGCCCCGCGCCTCATCTCAGCGCACGCCCTCGCGGCGATCGATGATGCGCTTCATCTTGCCCACCGAGCGCGGCAGATCGCCGGGCAGCTTGATGTCGATGGCGCAGGAGACGCCGAGGCGCTCCTTGATGCGGGCGGCCACGAGCTTGTCTAGGCCCTCGAGTTCGACGGCGCCGACGCCTTCGCGAGCCTCGACCTCGACGGTCATCTCATCCATCCGGCCCGGGCGGGTGAGGATCAGCTGGAAGTGGGGGCTCAGCGGCGCGAACTCGAAGAGCACGGTCTCGACGTTCGCGGGGTAGACGTTGACGCCGCGGATGATCATGAGGTCATCGGAGCGACCGGTGATGCGCGAGATGCGGCGGAAGTTTGGCAGCGCGGTGCCCGGCAGCAGCGTTGCCAGATCGTGCGTGCGGTAGCGGATGATGGGCAGCGCTTCCTTTGTCAGCGAGGTGAAGACGAGTTCGCCCTCCTCACCGTCAGGCAGCACTTCGCCGGTGAAGGGATCGACGATCTCCGGGTAGAAGTGGTCCTCCCAGATCGTCGGGCCGTCCTTCGTTACCGCGGATTCGCAGGCCACACCCGGTCCCATGACCTCGGAGAGGCCGTAGATGTCGACGGCATCGATGTTGAAGGAATTCTCGATCTCCTTGCGCATCTCGTCCGTCCACGGCTCGGCGCCGCAGATCGCGGTCTTCAGGCTCGTGCTCGTGGGGTCGATGCCCTGCTTGTGGAATTCGTCGAGGATCGTGAGCAGGTACGTCGGGGTGGCTGTGATGATGTCCGGCTTGAAGTCCTGGATGAGCTGCACCTGGCGCGGGGTCTGACCGCCGGAGATCGGGACGACGGTGAAGCCGTGGCGCTCCGCCCCGTGGACGCCGAGTCCGCCGGTGAACAGCCCGTAGCCGTAGGCATTGTGCATCATCTGTCCGCGCTTGCCGCCGGCACCGAGGATGGACCGCGCGATGAGGCTGCCCCACCGATCGAGATCGCCCAAGGTGTAGCCGACGACGGTCGGCAGGCCCGTCGTTCCCGAGGAGGCGTGGATCCGCGCGACCTGGTCCTGCGGGACCGCGAAGAGTCCGAACGGGTAGTTGTCGCGCAGGTCCTGTTTGGTCGTGAACGGTAGTTTCGCAATGTCATCGAGGCTCGTGATGTCCGCAGGGGTCACGCCGAGGTCGTCGAAGGCCTTCCGGTAGAACGGCACGTTCTCGTACACCGATTTCACCGTCGTCTGGAGGTTCTTCAGCTGGTCGGAGCGCAGCTCATCCAGGCTCATCCGTTCGCCGGCGTCGAGGTCGGTCTCAGTCATCATCGTCTCCTTGCGAATCTCTTCTGTGTGTCAGATCCAAAGACCGCCGAGGTGGTCCACCGTTCTTCGGTGTCCGGTCGTCGACGGGTGGTTCGGTGGGGTTTGTCCGGCGCGGCATGGTGCCTGTCGCGGAGCCGGCGGTCGTGGGGTTGGTCGGGTCTACTTGCGGGCGGGCAGTGTGCGGGAGCGGCCGCGGTAGGTGGCGATGATGTCGTCGCCGCGGGTGACGGTGACGTCGTAGATGCCCGAGCGACCCTGCTTGATGACCTCATGGCCGCGGGCGACCAGCTGATCGCCGAGGTATGTGGGTTTGAGGAAGTCGATGTCTCCGCCGGAGGCGACGGTGATCGAGCCGGGATAGTTGCAGGCCATCGCGAAGGTGGTGTCGGCGAAGAGGAAGACATAGCCGCCGTGGGTGATGTCGTGGCCGTTGGTCATGATCTCGGTGACCGTCATCGAGCACTGCGCCCACCCGGGCCCGTGGTCATCGACGGTGATGCCCAGATGCTGGGAGGCGCGATCATTGGCGAACATCGCGGCCGCACCGGTGAGTTCGGGAGCGTGTGGGGCTGCCCCGGCGGTGGATGCCTCGGTGGATCCTGTGGGATCGGGCTGGGGAGCCGCCTCGGCGGGGGACTCGGGCGCCGCCTCGGTGGGGGTGTTCGGGGTCTGTGACTTCGCGGTCGTCGTATCGTGGGCGGGCTGTCCCATGGTCGGCTCCTCCTCGAGTCGCGGGTTCAGGCGCTGGTGCACGAGGAGTGCCTGCGCCGCTGCGTATTGACGACGGTGAGAGTTCCCCGCGATTCCGGACGGTCAGCCCGCCGGAGAATTAACGACCATCTGGTCAATAAATATCGTTCCGATCGTCGCCGCTGTCAAGTCATGCGCCGCAAATCGGTCGAGCCGGAGTGCTGCTCGGCGGCAGAAATCGGAATGTTGGGTCGATCCGCGGTGGTTTCGTCGCCGGTGACGCCGTGGACCGACCCAACAATCCACTGAACGGCACGGCGGGGCGGCTCCATCGCGCGGCGGCTCCGTCGTGGGCGGCGCGGCACGGCGATCCGACAGGCGGCGCGGCAAGGCGGCGGGGCTGAGTGGCTCCTTCGCGTGGGCGGCACGGCATTGCACCCGGGCCGGGGGTGTGCGACACTGGTGGCAACAATACAGAACAAATGGTCAGTAAATGGATGCCCTCGGGCCAGAGGTCTTGCGATGGTCGGACCGATGAGGAGGTCGGCAGCCGCTGGCCGAGCCGGGTCCTGACAAGGGCACATCCAAGGGTGGAGTGGTCATGACAACTCAAGTGAACGACAACCGCTTCGACGAGGCGCAGCTGCAGGAGCAGTTCGACGCCACGATCGAGGCCAAGGATCGGATCGAACCCCGGGACTGGATGCCCGAGGCCTACCGCAAGACGCTCATCCGCCAGGTCGCGCAGCACGCGCACTCGGAGATCATCGGCATGCAGCCCGAAGGCAACTGGATCTCCCGTGCGCCTTCTCTGCGTCGCAAGGCGATCCTGCTGGCGAAGGTCCAGGACGAAGCCGGACACGGCCTCTACCTCTACTCGGCCGCCGAGACCCTGGGCGCCACACGCAACGAACTCACCGAGAAGCTCGTCGCCGGCAAGCAGAAGTACTCCTCGATCTTCAACTACCCGACCCTGTCCTACACGGATGTCGGCACGATCGGCTGGCTCGTCGACGGGGCGGCCATCTGCAACCAGGTGCCGCTGTGCCGGACCTCCTTCGGCCCCTACGGTCGCGCGATGATCCGCATCTGCAAGGAGGAGTCCTTCCACCAGCGTCAGGGCTATGAGCTGCTGATGACGATGATGCGCGGCACCGACGCTCAGCGCGCGATGGTCCAGGAATCGGTCAACCGCTTCTGGTGGCCGGCGTTGATGATGTTCGGACCTCCCGACGACAACTCGCCGAACACCGAGCAGTCGATGGCCTGGGGCATCAAGACCCACACCAACGATGAGCTGCGGCAGAAGTTCGTCGACATGTCCGTCCCGCAGGCCGAAGCCCTCGGCGTGACGTTCCCCGACGAGAACCTCAAGTGGAACGAAGAGCGTGGCCACTACGACTTCTCCACCCCGAACTGGGACGAGTTCTGGGACGTCGTCAAGGGCAATGGCCCCTGCAATACTCAGCGAATCGCCCACCGCAAGCGCGCTTGGGACGAAGGAGCGTGGGTGCGCGAAGCAGCGCTCGCCTTCGCCGAGAACCAGACCGCCGAGGCGGCCGCCACCCCGGCCGCAACCGCGGACACCCCCGCCGCCGGTGTCGACACCACCACCCCCGAGGAGACAGCGAAATGACCGAGACCAACCCCGGCTCCGCCTCGGCGAAGGATGAATCCGCTGCGGGCTCGACCCGCGGCGAATGGCCGCTGTACGAGGTCTTCGTGCGCGGCAAGCGCGGACTCAACCACGTCCACGTCGGTTCCCTGCACGCCGCCGACGACCAGATGGCCGTCCATCACGCCCGCGACGTCTACACCCGACGGAACGAAGGCGTGAGCATCTGGGTCGTCCGCGCCGCCGACATCACGGCCTCGAGTCCGGATGAGAAGGACCCGATGTTCGCCCCCAGCGGCGACAAGGTCTACCGCCACCCGACCTTCTACGACATCCCCGCCGATGTCCCCCATATGTGAGTAGGGGCGAGAAATGACTGCGAACAACGAACCCACCATCCACGTCGAACACGACGAAGCCGGCACGAACGTCGACCACGATACGCACGACAACGCCTACTCCGGTCTGCTCGTCAACGACGCGAACTGGGCCTTCGGCACCGACTTCGAAGACCCCTTGGCAGGCGTCGACACGACCGTGCCCGACGGCGTCGATGCCAAGGACCTCGGCGCGTACTGCCTCATGCTCGGCGACGACGCCCTCGTCTTCAGCCAGCGGATCTCCGAATGGTGCTCGAACGCCCCTGACCTCGAAGAGGACATCGCGCTGGCGAACATCGCGCTCGACCTCCTCGGGCAGGCGCGTCTCCTGCTCGCCCGCGCCGCCGCAGCCGATCCGGAGCTCGTGCCCGAGCTGCCGGCTGGCTCCCCGGTGCCCGATGAGGACCGGCTCGCGTACTTCCGCAATGACCTGGGCTTCCGCAATGTCCGCCTCGCCGAGGTGCCCAACGGCGACTTCGCCGAGGCGGTCGCGAAGATCCTCATCTACTCCACCTGGCGCCTGTCGATCTTCGAACGGCTGGCAGACAGCCGCGACACCGTGCTCGCAGCCATCGCGGCCAAGGGTGTCAAGGAGATGTCCTACCACCGCGACTTCGCCGGACGCTGGGTCGTGACTCTGGCCCGCGGCACCGAGGAATCGAAGTCCCGCCTGGTCAAAGCCCTCGACGGCCTGTGGCCGCTGTGGTCCGAACTCTTCGAGACCCATCCGGCCGAAGCGTCCGTGGCCGAGGCCGGAATCGGCGTCGACCCCGCGACAGTGGCCGATGAGGCATCCGTCATCCTCGACCAGGTGTTCGCCGCGGCCGGAATCGACCGGCCCGAACGCGGCGGTCTGGCCGGAGTCGGTGTCCACGGCGGTAAGGGCCGCGACGGACTCCACACCGAGGCCCTGTCGAAGCTGCTCGCCGAGATGCAGGTCGTCGCCCGGGAGCACCCGGAGGGTCAGTGGTGACCACCATGCTTCAGACGCACCCGACCGCCGCCCGCGCAGCTCACACCCCGGCCGACGACGCCGAGGCGATCGACCGTGCCTGGGACGCCGCCGAACGCGTGACCGACCCCGAGATGCCGATGCTCACCCTCCTCGACCTCGGCGTGCTGCGTGACGTCACGATCGAGAACGGCCACGTCGTCACGACCATCACCCCCACCTATTCGGGCTGCCCGGCGATGGCGACGATGCGCGATGACCTGCAGCGCGAGCTCCTCGAGGCCGGATTCCCCGACGCCGAGGTGCGCGTGTCCCTGACACCCGCCTGGACGAGCGACTGGATCACCGAACGCGGCAGACAAGCACTCAAGGACGCCGGGATCTCCCCACCCGGGTCCGCCCCAGTCCGCACCGGCCCCGTGGCGCTGACCCTCATGCCCACCCGCCGCGCCGTGACCTGCGTGCTGTGCGGATCGGACAAAGTCCGCCTGTCCTCCGAGTTCGGCGCGACCGCGTGCAAGGCGATGTACCAGTGCAATGACTGCCTCGAACCGTTCGACCATGTGAAGGAGATCTGATGACACAGACGATCGATCAGACCGCCGAGGCGACTCCCGCCACCGAGCCCACCGACGGGAACTCCCGGTCGGCTTTCTACCCGCTGACCGTGAAGTCCGTCGACCACCTCACCGAGGATTCGGCCGCCGTGACCTTCGACGTACCGACCGAATACAGCGAACTCTTCGACTTCGCGGCGGGACAGTCCCTGACCCTGCGTCGCATCATCGACGGCCAGGAGCACCGCCGCACCTACTCGATCTGCGCTCCGGCCGGAACCGCCCCGCGCATCGGAGTCCGCGAAGTCCCCGAAGGTCTGTTCTCCCTGTGGTTGGTCAACGAGGTCCGAGCTGGCGACGTCATCGAGGTGCAGCCGCCCTCGGGCAGCTTCCGCGCCGACGCCTCGGCCGGCGGCAGGCACCTGTGCATCGCGGCGGGTTCGGGAATCACCCCGATGCTCTCCATCGCCTCGACCGTGCTGTCGAACCCGGCCGCATCGGTGACCCTGCTCTACGGCAACCGGCACACGAACACCGTGATGTTCGCCGAGGAGCTCGCCGACCTCAAGGACGCCCGCAACCAGCAGCTCGACCTCGTCCACGTGCTCTCCCGCGAACCCCGCGATGTCGAGCTCTTCTCCGGCCGCCTCGACGAGGAGAAGCTGCGGGATCTGCTCACCGCCATCGTCCCGATCGGCAGCATGGACCATGTGTGGCTGTGCGGACCCTTCGGCATGCTCGAAGACGCCCGCAAGGTCCTCGCCGAATTCGACGTGCCGAAGGAGAGGATCCACTTCGAGCTCTTCTACGTCGACGAACCCCCACCGGAGGTCGTCCACGCGGACAAGGTCGTCGAAGGTGCGACGAGCGAGGTCACGGTCATCCTCGACGGGAAGCGCTCCACCTCGGCGATGTCGCAGGGCAAGACCATCCTCGATTCCGCACAGGAGTCCCGGTCCGATCTGCCGTTCGCCTGCAAGGGCGGCGTCTGCGGAACCTGCCGCGCGAAGATCTGCGGCGGCGAAGTCAACATGGTCCGCAACTACGCCCTCGAGGACGCCGAGGTGGAGGCGAACTTCGTCCTCACCTGCCAGACGTTCCCCGTCAGCGACGAGGTCACGGTCGACTTCGACTCGTAAGCGTCCCGCCGAGAGCCGCTCCCTATCGGGGCGCTCCGGCACGGAGTCTTCCGGCCGGTCACCGACGAACCGTACACTGGCCGGGACTCCGCTCCATCCACGCGGGCGTGAGCCCACACCACATCACCGAGGAGACCCATGCCCGAGGCATTCATTCTGGACGGACTGCGCACCCCCATCGGACGCTACGGGGGTGCACTGGCCGACCAGCGGCCCGACGACCTCGTGGCAACCACGATGAAGACCGTCGTCGAGCGGGCGGGCATCGACCCGACCGATATCGACGAGGTCATCCTCGGCTCGGCGAACCAGGCCGGTGAGGACAACCGGAACATCGCACGTATGGCCGTGCTCCTGACCGGACTGCCCGAGTCCGTGCCCGGGTTCACCGTCAACCGTCTGTGCGCCTCGGGGATGACCGCGATCACGACGGCGCGGGCGATGATCGCCGCGGGAGATGCCGATGTGGTCGTGGCCGGTGGAGTCGAATCGATGACTCGAGCCCCGTGGGTGAGCGAGAAGCCCTCGCGTGCGTGGTCGAAGCCGGGACGGACCTGGGATACCTCCATCGGCTGGCGGTTCACGAACCCCGCCTTCGGTGAGGACACGACTCTGTCGATGCCGCAGACGGCCGAACGCGTTGCCGAGAAGTGGCAGCTATCTCGCGAAGCCCTCGACGAATTCGCCTTTCAGTCCCATCAGAAGGCGCTGGCCGCGCAGAAGGCCGGCAGCTTCGATCCGGAGATCCTGCCCATCGGCGAAGTCACCGCCGATGAGGGCCCGCGCGATTCGACGCTGGAGAAGCTCGGCAAGCTGCGTCCCATCCACGGGGAGGGCGGGGTCATCACCGCCGGAAACTCCTCCTCGCTCAACGACGGAGCCGCCGTCGTCGTGCTCGTGTCCGAGGACTATGCGAACAAGCACGGGCTCAGCCCGCGCGCCCGCGTCGTCGCCGGTGCCAACGCTGGAGTCTCCCCGGAGATCATGGGCATCGGCCCCGTCCCCGCGACCCGCAAGGTGCTCGAGCGCACCGGGTGGAAGGTCGGCGAACTCGAAGCCGTCGAACTCAACGAAGCCTTCGCCTCCCAGTCGCTGGCCTGCATGGGCGACCTCGGCCTCGACCCGGAGACCGTCAACGGATTCGGCGGAGCGATCGCGCTCGGCCACCCGCTCGGCTGCTCGGGCACCCGCATCACCCTGACCCTGCTCAACCGTCTGGAGCAGGCCGGGGCGAAGAAGGGACTGGCGACGATGTGCGTCGGCGTCGGCCAGGGTTCGGCGCTGCTGTTGGAGCGCGTGTGAGCGCCGGCGGCACCGGCGGGGACACGAACGGCGCAGCCGGCGTGAACGATTCCGCCTCCCCGCTGCTCATCGAACGCCATTCCGACCGCACGATCATCCGGCTCAACCGGCCCGAGGTCCGCAACGCCATCGATCAGTCGATGGTCGATGCCCTCCACGCGGTGTGTGCCGAACTCGAGGCCGAACCGAAGGTCGCGATCCTCACCGGCACCTCCGGAGTCTTCGCCGCCGGTGCCGATATCTCGCAGCTGCGCAATCGTCGCCGCGACGATGCCCTGGCCGGGATCAACTCGAAGATCTTCTCCCGCATCCAGGAGCTGCCGATGCCGGTCATCGCGCTCGTCGAGGGATTCGCCCTCGGCGGCGGAGCCGAGCTCGCCTTCGCCGCGGACTTCCGCATCGGCACCCCGTCGACGAAGATCGGCAATCCTGAGACCGGTCTGGGCATCCTCGCCGCCGCCGGAGCCGCGTGGCGTCTGCGCGAACTCGTCGGCGAACCCCGTGCCAAGGAGATCCTCCTGGCCGGGCGCACCCTGCAGGCCGACGAGGCCAAGGCCATCGGTCTGCTCAACGACGTCGTCGACCCCGAGGACCTCGAACTCGCCGGTCAGGCGCTGGCCGACCGGATTGCGAGCTTCGCACCCTTGGCCGTGCGACTGAGCAAATCGGCGTTCCACGCGCCGCGTGAAGCGCATCCGCTCATCGACAATGTGGCCCAGGCCGTGCTGTTCGAAACCGAGGAGAAGTTCGCCCGCATGGATGCGTTCCTGTCCAAGCGCGAGGCCAAGAAGGCGAAGAAGGCAGCCGAAAAGGAAGCGGCCGAGCGCGCACGCGCCGAGGCCGTGACCACCGAAGCGATCGACCAGCAGAGCGATTCGCGCACCCGAGGAGAAGGCGACAACGCATGAGCGACACCACAGACACCCCCACCGAGGCGGCCGCCACCACCGCCCGTGTTCCCGACGTCGTCGGCGTCTATGGAGGAGGTCGGATGGGGGCCGGAATCGCGCATGCCTTCGCCACCGCCGGTGCCCGCGTCATCGTCATCGAGAACACCGACGACACCGTGGCCGCAGCCCGGGAACGCATCGACGCGTCGACGAGTAAGTCACGATCCAAAGGCATCGACGTGCCCGGAACCGTCGTCGTCGACCGCGACCCCACCCTGCTCGACGAGGCTCTCCTCGTCGTCGAAGCCGTGCCCGAGATCGTCGAACTCAAGCAGGAAGTGCTTGCGAGCATCGCGAAGCACGCTCCTGCTGCGAGCATCGGCACGAACACTTCGGCGCTGTCGATCGACGAGCTCGCCGCAGCCCTGCCGCGGCCGCAGGCGCTCATCGGCCTGCACTTCTTCAACCCGGTGCCCGTGTCCGAACTCGTCGAGGTCGTCGTCGGCACCCACACCGATCCCAAGCTCGTCGACGTCGCCAAGGGATGGGTGACGGGGCTGGGGAAGACGGCGATCACGGTGAAGGACTCGCCCGGATTCGCCTCCTCCCGCCTCGGCGTGGCTCTCGCTTTGGAAGCGATGCGGATGGTCGAAGACGGCGTCGCCAGCGCTGAGGACATCGACCGGGCCATGACTCTGGGCTACCGGCATCCGGCCGGGCCGCTGAAGACGACGGACATCGTCGGCCTCGATGTGCGCCTCGGCATCGCCGAGCACCTCGCAGCCGAGATCGGCGAGCGATTCACACCCCCGCAGATCCTCAAGGACAAGGTCGCCGCTGGTGAACTCGGCCGCAAGACCGGACAGGGTTTCTACACATGGTGACCCCCTGTCATCTCTGGTGACGGGCGCGAGCGCGTCCGTCACCGCGGGCACCGACACTGCAAGGACACGCAAAGGAGCATCCATGACCGAGATCCAACTGAAGAACCGCGGCCCGATCGCCGAGCTCGTCCTCGACGGACCCGAGTCGCGCAACGCCCTCGACGCGGACAACCTCCGCGATATCGCGGCCGCCGTGGCCAAGGTCGCCGAGGCGGTCCCGAACGTCCGCGTGCTCCTCATCCGCGGAGAGGGCAAGGTCTTCTGCTCCGGTCGCGATATCGCGAACGTCGACGTCGAGACGGATGACGCCCACGCCTTCCTCGCCGAGATCTTCGCCCCCGTCTTCCAGGCGATCCGGGCGCTGCCGATTCCCGTCATCGCGCAGGTCCAGGGGGCGGCTCTCGGGCTGGGATACGGGGTCGCCGCGGCCGCAGACATCATCTTTGCCGCCGATGATGCGAAGTTCGGGTCCCCGTTCGCCGCGATCGGTGCGATGCTCGATTCCGGCGCCCACTACGTGTTCCTCGACCGGGTCGGCTATCACCGGACGATGGACCTCATCGTCACCGGTGATTTCATGACCGGCGCCGAGGCAGCCGCCACCGGGATCGTCTCCCGCGCGGTCCCCGCCACGGAGCTGACCGACTTCGTCGAATCGAAGCTGGAGAAGATCGTCACCGGACCAGCCGAGGCCTTCGCGATGGAGAAAGGCTTCGTGCAGAAGCTCGCCGACGAGCGCCCGAACCTCGCCGAGGTGCTCGCCCAAGAGGCGGCCCTGCAGGAATCGGCGCGGCAGACCCCGGACTATGCCGAAGGGTTCCGCGCGTTCCAGGAGCGCCGCAAGCCGAACTTCGAGTGAGGCTCGTGCCTGACCTTACCCGGCTCAGGCGAATCGCCTCTTCACTAAGTCGCTGACACGCACCCTGCTGATGACGATGATGCTGAGAAGCGACATGAGCAGCGTGAGACCCGCAATCCAAACCACCGGTGAGAGCAGGATGCGGATGAAGATTGCCGAGCCCATGCCAGGAATCCCAAGCAGGACAAACACGGTCAAGATCAGCGCGGTGACGGAGGCGATGGCTCCTCGTCGTCCCAGGCGGGACCACCACACCCGAATCAGTGAGTATCCGGGCATGCGCAGGACTCCGATGCTTGCCGAATCACGAGGACAAAAGCGCCAGCACGTATGAAATCGTGTTGTTGATCTGGCAAACGAGTAGGCAACTCAGGCAAGTCTATTCAGGCGAGAAGAACTTGTATTGGAGGGCTCTGACGATTAGCTGAGCGAGGTTCGTCGCATCCAGCTTGGCGCGAAGATTCTGGGCGTGTGACTTCAACGTGTTGATGGAGACGTGTTGCTCTGAAGCGATCTCTGCATAATCCAATCCGCGACAGAGCTGTTGCAGCAAAGCCATTTCGGCAGGCGTGAGGCACGGTGCGACAGCGGGTGCGTCGGGGAGGATGTCGCCGCTGATGATGATGTCCTCGGCCAAGTTCCGCAGCAGCGCGGGCGATTCGCCGGTGGTTGCGGCGCGAACCACGGCAACGAGTTCGTCATCCGTCGCCGTCTTCTGCACTACGGCGATTGCTCCGGCTTCCAAAGCGCGGGAGATTCCAGGGCCCGGAGACACCGTAGTGAGAAGGATGACGGCAGCTTCCGGATCTGTTTCGATGATCGCCGAGGTGGCGTCCGCCCCGCTCATCCCTGGAGGCATATTGACGTCCATCAGGACGATATCGGGACGATGGATAGCGTACGCTGAAACCGCCTCTTCGCCGGAATGCGCGTGCGGGAGTACTTGGAATTCGTCTGAATCCTCAAGGGCAGCCGCTACAGCACGGGCAGTCCACGAGTCATCGTCGACGATGAGGACGCGAGGCCTGGCGTCGTTGTCGTCGAGTGTAGTCATCGACAATGCTTCCGGTATTTCACTATGTTTGTGAATTTCCATCTCCAGCAATTCTGCGGACGTTTGACCGGTGCCGCGGCTGGAGCGAAGCTTTCAGTGCTGATAACAAGAACAGTCTCACCGGTCCTGCTCCCCGACTCGTCCGGGTTCCATTGTGTGGGCATCGTCGTGGTAATGAGCATGATGCTCAGGCCAGCGCAGATGATTCTCTTCATCTCTCAATGAAACATGCTCTGCCACCTGTGTCTTCTCATCCGAATGGGTGAGTTTGACCGGAATCTTTACGACTATCTGCAGGGTGCCGTCATTCTTGTAAAAGGTCTGACAATCACCATTGAGAGACTGTGCCCGACGGCTCAAAGAACGAGGAGGAGCAGGGAGCGCCACTTGGGAGCGGTTGTAGGACTCAAAGCAGAGTTGAGCTGAACCCGGTTGGCGCCCCACCAGCGACACAGCGATCACAGGAGTATCGGGCAGCGTTGTGTAGCGGATGATGTTTGTGGCGAGTTCCATGATGAGGGAACGTGCATGGTCCATTAAGGCATGCTGCGCCGAGCGGGGCAGATCACGAGACGTTACCGAAAGGTACATGCCCCCAGCTGAGCTGGCCGCCCTGATCGCCGACCCCAGGGTGCGGATTTCGAAGTCGAGATCAACATCCTTCTTGTCGGGACTCTCAGCGTCCAAACTGGAGAGCAGCGTACGCAACCGTTTCTGTGCCGTGGAATTCACCAAGGTCAGTTCGGCGAGTTTGCGGTCCACTGCCTCGGTGGTCTGTTCGCGTGAGAGCATTTTGATGATCGAGGACTCTGTCGACAGGCCATGGGAGACGGCGTCGTGGGTGTCGAGGGAGAACTTCAAGCGGAGCTTTGCGAGACTTCTGTCGTGCTCGCGCGAAACGGCGACGCGGTGTGAGATTTCAGCTCTGATGCGCTGTTCGACGACGCCTGCACTCAGCCCGAGGATGCTTGCGACCAACAGGCCGAAAGTCGTCTCGACCAAGCCGTCGAGCCCACCGTCGAATGCGCGCAGCCACGTTGCCAGGCCCAGATGTGCGAACAGGCCCAGGCATCCGAGTCCATAGGCTGCCCATGCGAAATGGCTGGCCAGGATCGCGGTCGCGAAGATTCCAGCATCGGGGAATGACGAGGGCAGTGCGGGGTAGAACCACGTGACCGTGCAGCCGAGCACAATCGAGAGAATGACGATCAGCCGTGGTGCATAGGGGGAAAGAATGACGAACAGAGCGGCGAGCGTCATAAAGACGCCATAGGTCGTATCACCTGAGTCGTGCGCACTCGGCAGGAAGCCAGCAAGCCCGATAACCAACGTGGTTGCACGAATAGGTAGATCGACGAAGCGAGGGCCACGCAGCCATTTCCAGGCGTGAAGGGGCGTTAGAGCTCTGTCTGAAGGCTTCGTCAGCAGGGACGTGGAAGGTCGCGGAGGCACGACAGATATTGTCCCATGCTCATCAGTCACTTTCAGCGGACTGCTGAGCATCTGGGGCGTCGGACCCGGAACCGGCCTCGGGGTCACGAGTGCGTTTCCAGCGACGCACCGTGAAGATCGTGAGCACGATGACCAGGGCCCAGGAGATGGCCACGGCGATTCCGTTGAGGACGGTCGGATTGCCGATGAATGCGCCGACGGCCACGAGTGAGAGCTGGCCGGGCAGGGCCGAGACGGTGGTGGCGATGAGGAACGTGCGGTTGTCGATACCCAATGCCCCGCTGCCGTAGTTCACCGGCCAGTAGGGGAATCCGGGCATGAGGCGCAGAGCGCACACCGCATAGAAGCCACCGCCGGTGAGTCGGGACTCAACCGATTCGGCGTGTGATCCGAGCAGTCGCATCACGGTGTCGCGGCCGAGCCCCCGGGCGATCCAGTATCCGCCCCAGCAGCCAGCCACGACGCCGATCATCGACAGCAGCGTGCCGAAGGACAGTCCGAAGATCAGGCCGCCGGCCACGGCCATGATCGTCACCGGGATGGGGGTGGCGGCGACGACCAGGTAGACGAGGATGAAGACCGCGAAGCCCCAGAAACCGGCGGCGGCGATATCGTCTTGGATGACGTCGATGGAAGGCAGGCGGACATTGAAGACCGCCCACACTCCGGCCAGCAGCACCAGGGCGAGGGCGATATTGCGCAGAATCGTCGGCCAGTCGAGACGGGACCGCCGTGGGCGTGCCTCGCCATCGGGTGCTGCGCCGGTGCGGAAGTCGTCGGATTCGCGGGCATGCGAACGCTCGGAGCGGGATCTCCGCTTCGGTGCTGAGGGGTCGTCATATCCGGGCATGGATCGATCCTACGTCGGGGCATGGGCGCGACGGCAATCCCCGGATCGTGGCCAGGCCCCCGTCTGCAGCGAGTGCAGGCGGGGACCGGAATGGCTCGGAACCGAACTCAGGCGGCCGGTCCCTCGGTCAGGGTCACCTTCGCGGTGTGGGACTGACCGCTGGTATCCGTCCAGGTCAGGGACACGGTGTCGCCGGGCTTGTGCTCGGAGATCGCGTTCGAGAGGCTGGTGCCGTCGGTGATCGGCGTCGAGTCGATCGCGGTGATCGTGTCCCCGGCGGTGAGCCCCGCCTGTGCGGCGGGAGTGTCTTCGTAGACTCCGGCGACGGTCGCACCGTCGGTCTGCGACGAGGCACCGGACTGTCCGTACTGGTCGCTCGCGCCGCCGTTGCCGGACTGGCTCTGTCCGCCCGACTGGTCCTGCTGGCCCGACTGACCCTGTTGACCGGACTGGCCGACGCCGATGCCGAGGAAGGCCGGATAGCCGAGCGTGTTCGTGCTTGTCTGCTCACCGGCGATGATCGATTCGGCCGTCGACAGCGCCGATTCGATGGGGACGGCGTAGCCGGTGACGATGGCGCTGCCAGACGAGGCTGCTGTGTTCATGCCCACGACTTCGCCCTGGTCATCGAGCAGCGCCCCGCCTGAGTCGCCGGAGACGATATCGGCCTGGACCTGAATCATGCCGTCGAGCGTCTCAGCGTCCTCGGTGCCCTGTGCGGTCGTGGTGACCGAAGCGCCGAGGTCGGTGACCGCTCCGTCGGCGGCCTGCAACTGTCCGCCGCCCTCGGAATTGCCGACTGCGGTGACGTCGTCGCCGACCGAGACGGAGTCGTTGTCGATCGTCGCCGGTGTCAGATTGCTGGCGCCCTTGAGCTTGAGCACGGCGACGTCCTTCGTCGAATCCGAACCGACGACGCTGGCCTCATAGGTCTTGCCGGTCGTGGCCACGGTGACGGCGATCTTCGTGGAATCGGCGATGACGTGGTTGTTCGTCAGCACCAGACCGTCCTTGCTCAGCACCATGCCGGTGCCGGCCGCCTCGGCGTTCTCATAGCCGAGCTGGGTGTCGATGAGCACGACTCCGGTGGACTCCTTCGCACTCGCCGGGGTGGCGTCCTGCTGGCTCGAGCCGTCGCCGCCTTGGCTGGTGCCCGGAGATTGAGTGCCGCCGCCATAGCTGCCGCTGCCTCCAGGGGTGGAGCCGCTGCCACCAGGAGTGGTCCCGCCGGAGTATCCGCCCTGTCCGCTGCCGCCCTGGCTGGGGCTGGTCGGCTGTCCCGTGAAGGGGATGGCCGTTCCGGCCGCGACCGTGCCGACGTGTGTTGCCGCGGCCGCGGGCAGACCCGCAGCCGTTCCGATGCTCAACGCCAGGGCAGCCGCCGCTCCGGTGACAACCAGTGCGAGTCGACGCCTGCGTGGGCGGGATCGGGTGACGGCTGCCGCCGTCGTCTCGGTGCCGAATGCGTTCTCACCGCTGTGTCCAGCGCCGGTCCGTGCGTGTGCCGACCTCGTGCGCCTCGACTCGTTCATGGTCTGTGCCTTTCTCTGCTGAGTGGGAGTGCCTGTTGACTCCTATTCAGTACCCGGAGGCTGTGGCCAGGCTGTGGCGCACCTGGAGCGAAGCTTCGACTTCTGGGGACGAGATACAGGTGCGCATCGGGCGAAGGCTTCGACACGTCATCTCAGATCGATTGTCGAGCCGAGAATCTCATCTATTCAGATGAAGTCGGTTGAGCGGCGCCTGGCTAGTCTTTGGACGGCAGCGTGTTCCATACCGCTGGGAGGTGCTTCTTTATCGTTTCGTCGGAGCACCTGTCTGTCAGAACTCTCAAGGAAGTAGGAATTGTGCGATCCTTCAACAGATTCGTGACCGGGGCTGCTCTGACAGCGGCATTGACGGTCTTCGCCTCGAGTGGAGTTTCGGCCAGTGAGGCCGAGTCCAGCTACCTCGGAGGATGGGAAGAAGGCAAAGGAATCTCGACTGCGCCAGTGAACCCTGAGCGCCCGATCACCACTCACGCGGCAAAAGCGAAGCACACTGGTAAGGCTGAGTCGAAGACTATCAAAGGAACTACGAACAAGCGTTCACACGGTTGGACAACCTGGAAAGGCGTGAAACACTACACGACTGCACGACTCGAACACTACTGGCCCAACAGCGGCGTCATCGCGAGTTCGGGAAGAAAATGGGGCAAGAACGGTACCGAGGCAACAACCAAGTGGGTGCCGTTCAATCCCAATAAGAAGAGCAGCGGGTACGGAAAAGCGAAGACCTACTACGGCAGATGATCTGCGTGAAGACTCCGGTCCCCGTGGAAGTGAGGACAGATGGATCGCTTGAACGGATGGGGGTTTGATCATGAGACTGCACCAACTCTTCGTGATCGCTGTGATGTTCGCAGTGATGAACTCTGCTCTCATCGGGGCCCGGGTCTACGATGCTCGTCAGGCCGATATCACCCGAGAGGGCAACCACCTGTTCTCACAGCACAAAGTTGCCTTCTCGGGCTCGGCCGATGAGATCCGCGGTTATCTCGACGAATCGTTGGGCCCATATGCAATGTACCGAGAACTGGACGACACCGGCCTCGTGAGGGCCGTTGAAAGTACGCGTCTTGACGACCTCAGACTTCCTGTCCACGAGGGGCGTCAACTTCGGCGAACAGACCACCATATTGCCCTTGTCGGTTCCCAAGTGCCCATCCGAAACGAGGGAACGAAGGAGGTCTACTCATTCGACGGTGAGGATTACGAAGTCATCGGGCTTCTGGGCAGACAGGCACGCAGCCTTGTCGAGAACGATGTCATCATCGTCGATAGCGACCTGATCGAGACCTCGGGCAGCAACCGCGAACTCATCGTCGATGGCCCTGCGATAGAAGAGCAGGCGCTTGCGCTCCCATCGGAGCGGGTGAGGAGGTCCGACTCCAGTGTCAACCGACGAGCCAGCGTCGATCTTGTGTCCCCGGTGGTCGGGACGGTGGTTCACGTCGTTATCGTCGTCTGCGCGATGTTCACAGGGTTGCTCGCTGCGACGTTCAGTAGGCGGAGGATCTACGTGGCGCATCTGCTCGGACGCAGGACCGCTGAGCAACTGGCTATCAGTCTTGCCAGCGTCTTGGCTGTCGCGACTGGTGCCGTCGTGCTCAGCTTCCTCATCGGTCGACAACGGTTCGCTGAACTACCTGCGATGGTGGAGCCATCGTCAGTGCTTCCCGTTGCCGTCGCAGCAGTGACGATGTTGGTCTCGCTGACTCTTGATCTGGTGCGGGTGAAGTCATGGAGATAGTCCGAGACCTGAGTCGGAACTGGCCGTTCATGCTGATGAAGATCTGCATCCTCGGTCTCTTGCTAGTGTTGATCTCTCAGATTGCTGCATTCGCCCAGGTCAGCAAAGAAGAGATATCGCGCAGTTTCTCCGGCGAATCGGAGGTTGATATGTATGCGATCACCGACACTTTGGTGGACCCTGAAGAATTCTCATCGTTCCGCGAATCAGGGAAGTCTCTTGATGCCGTTGGCCGGTTCTACAACACGCTCAACGTCGAAACCGATATGCGGTTCCTGTCGGTATTCGACCAACCACTTTCTATAGTGGACTTTCCCAGCGGGCAGGGTCTTCGCGACTCGAGTACTGGCGAGGCACCGACAGAAGAGTACTACGACGAGGAGTCCGATCAGCGACTCACGGACGTCAGGTCGTTCCAGATGAACGAGAACGCGTTCGATTTCAACTCGCTGAAAGTCAGCAGCGGCCCCGGAATCAAATGGGCAGAAGTCGATTATGACTCGCGGACGATCCCGGTCCTCTTGGGGGCCGACTACTCGTCGATCTACGACGTCGGGGACAACATCGACGTGCAGTACTACTTCGAGGACTTCACACTCGTCGTCGGTGGGTTCCTCTCCCCTGATTCGACGATATACTACCAAGGTGAACTGAACACCTTCCTCGATGACGCTGTGGTTGTTCCATACCCTCCGATTCTCAAACCGGTCTCTGACGAAAGCCAGGGGTTCTACGGAATTCTGTCGTTCGCAATGATCTCTGGAGATCTTGCCGTCAGCCAGAAGACCGAAGCAGAGTCCGTGTTGCAGAAGCTGGGAGCAATTGCGTCACAAAGCGGTTTCGATGCCTACACCGTTCTCAACGTGCCGACCTACTTAGTGCAATTTCAGCTGACCAGGCAGCTCATCCAGGACAATGCCGGACTCTTGATCGGGGTGGGAATTCTGCTCGGAGTCTGTGTAGCAGTGTCGAACGGTGTGATCAGTGTTCATCTCGCACGTCGGCGATGGAAACAGCAAGAGATCGAGTTCATTCTGGGCGTCAGCCCGCGTATCACAGGTGCCAGAACCGTGTTCGCCACCGTCTTCGAGTACGTTGTCTTGGTTCTCGCCCTGGCTCTCTTGGCTGGCCAAGTGCCTCAGGGCAGCAGATCCGGGCTGATCGCGGTAACCCTGACAGCTTCTGCTGTGCTGGTCGGCGACATTACTCTCCAAACGGTACTGCGTAAACACTGGATCACGCACAGACTATTCAGGCGGGAAAGAACATGACTATTGAGCTGACATCTATCTACAAGAACATCACGGAGGCCAACGGAGAGAAGCGGGAACTCTTTGACGACCTCGAGTTCCGGCTGGGTGATGCTCCGACTTCTGTTGCGATAATGGGCAGAAGCGGATCCGGGAAGACATCTCTGCTCCGGATCATTGCAGGTCTCGATCCTCACTATTCGGGATCGTATTTCTTCGATGGGGAAGTGCTCGGTCGCGATGCTGTGAATCTGGCTCGACTGAGATGGAGGTCGATTGGGTTCATCACTCAGCACTTCGACCTCCTTCAGGACCGGACTGTACTGCGCAATGTGATGTTCGGATGCCCAGATCGTCGAGGTTCAAAGGCGCGGTCTCGGGAGTGCCTCGAACGTGTTGGCATCAGCGCATTGGCGAGCAAGCGGGTGAACAGGCTCTCCGGCGGAGAGTCGCAGAGGGTTGCGATCGCGCGTGCCCTGGCAAAACAGCCTCGCGTACTGCTCGCTGACGAACCGACCGGCGCCTTGGACGCTGAAACCGAGGAGCTCATCCTCGATGTCTTCGACACCGTGAAGAGCATGGGCACGAGTCTCATCGTTGCGACACACAGCGAACTAGTAGCTGCAAGTTGCGAAAGAATCGTTCATCTGGCCGATGGTCGGCTGCATAGTGCATGAGTGCGCGATCGGAAGCCGGTGCCGGAGACGGGAGGTTCGCGCCTCGGTAGGTGGGGCGATCAGGCGGCGATGACGATGGCGGCACCGATGTAGAAGAGGTTGACGGAGAGGATGAAGATGCGTTCGGCGATGCCGAAGACCTTCGGGCGCAGGGACTTGATGATGAGCACGACGACGCTGACGATGAGGGACACGAGCGCGAACCACGAGATCACCTGGAGAATCTGCGCCAGAGGTGCGGGCCCCTCGGCGGTGAACAGACGGACGAAGTTGCCCATGCAGGCGTAGCTGAGGGCGAACCAGGCGATGGCCATAGGTAGTGCAGCCGCCCGACCGTCGTCAGCTTCTCACCTTCGAGATCGGTGGGGACGAAGGGCAAAGCGAGGAAGATGAGAACGAGGACCGCGAGTGCGATGCTGACGAACGTCGAATCCTCCCAGTCAGGCAGACCGAGAGCGACAGCCGCGGCGATCAGTCCCCAGAACGGCACCGTCACCCAGGTCATCGCGCTGCTCAGGCGCCGGGTGGAGCCGACCGCATAGTCGCTGACGACATGGCTGACGATCGAGTACTCGCTCCTGACGAGGTGGAGTGCGACGAAGAGGGCGAGGCGGGCCAGTCCGCAGACGGCCGCGAGTGCAACGAGGATGAGAGTCATGAGTGGTTCTTCGGGGTCTCGGAGCGGATGGTGCGGACCTCGTCGTGGAGGTCGCGGATCGTGGTGGCCAGAGAGCTCGGGTCGATGCCGATCGCTCGGGCGTTGTCGTCGAGGGAGTGTCCGAGTGGGCGTGCACAGTGTCCGCTCTTGTCTTCCCCCGCCGAGGTGAGGCGTAGTTGCCGGCGATTGCCGGATCCCGGTGCCGCATCGTTGGTGATGAGGCCATCGGTCAGCAGGACTTTGACGATTCCGGACCCGGCAGCCTCGGTGACCCCGAGCGATTTCGAGAGCGTGCGGCCGGTGATTCCGGGGTGCGGCCGAGGATGACGAGGGCGGCGTACTGGTTGTAGGTCAGTCCCTCGGGGCGCAGCATCTGCTCCGCCCACCGATCGAGTGTGCGGACCAGGTCGTGGAGTTCATGAGCGAGATCCATGATGAAAGTTAAGCGCTTAAGTCAATGGGTGGCAAGGGTCCGGCGAAGATTCTTCGCTGTGGGGGAGGGTCAGCCGGGGGTTCACAACAGGTCTGGCCACGGCTGGTCGGACCATGACCGGAAATGGCCGATCCCCGGCAGAACCATGGTCGGTTCTGCCGGGGATCGGAAGGGGGCCCGCGTCGAGGACGGGGGTGGGCGGCTGTGTGGGGGCCGCCTCGGCGAGAGTCAGCCGGTGAAGATCGCGACGGCCTTGACCACGGTCAGGGACAGGCCCCAGAGGAGGCCGCCGACCACGACGACGGTGAGGACGGAGCCGACGGCCTTGTAGGCGCCGCCGACGGGGGACTGCGGCGATCCGGAGTCGGGGACGTGGGCGACGGGGGTGGAATCGTTCATGATCTGACCCTTCCTTCAGTTCTCTTCGAGGGCGGCGGCCTGCTTGGCGGCGACGTCCTCTTCGCGTTCGAAGTATTTTTCGCTGACCGGGCGGACGAGCACATTGGCGATGAAGCCGATGACCAGTGCACCGACCATGATGAACATTCCCGGAGTGTAGAGCTCGGGGCCTTCCTTGCCTGCCGCCTCGCCGGCCTCGACGACGGAGTTGACGATGAGCGGACCGGCCACACCGGCCGCCGACCAGGCGGTGAGCAGGGCGCCATGGATGGCTCCGACCTGGTAGACGCCGAAGAGGTCCTTGAGGTAGGCGGGGATCGTGGCGAAGCCGCCGCCGTAGAAGGAGATGATGATGAGGGTGGCCAGCACGAAGAGGAAGATCGAGCCGCCTCCGAACAGGGCGACGACGAGGTAGAGGATCGCTCCGACGCCGAGGTACATCATGTAGTTGTTCTTTCGGCCCAGGTAGTCCGAGGTCGTCGACCAGATGAATCGGCCGCCCATATTGCCGATCGAGAGCAGACCGACGAAGCCAGCTGCTGCTGCGGCGGTGATGCCGAAGTAGGACTGGATCATCGGGGCGGCGTTCTCGAGAATGCCGATGCCCGCGGTGACGTTGAGGAACAGGACGACCCACAGCAGCCAGAACTGCGGGGTGCGGATGGCATTGCGGACCGAGACATTGCCCTTCGTCTGCATCGGCTTCGCTTCGACTTTCGAGGGGTCGAAGCCCTTCGGGGTCCATTCGGGGTGGGGGACGCGGATGACGAAGGCGCCGGCGGCGATGACGACGGCATAGACGATGCCGAGGGTGACGAAGGTCGGCGTCAGACCGGCGACGAGGTGTTCCGGGTCGGAGCCGCCGCCGAAGAGGGCCATGAGCTGGTTCGACATCGGGCTGGCGATGAGGGCACCGCCGCCGAAGCCCATGATGGCCAGTCCCGTGGCCAGGCCCGGACGATCCGGGAACCATTTCATCAGTGTCGAGACCGGGGAGATGTAGCCGATGCCCAGACCGATTCCGCCGATGACTCCGTAGCCGAGGTAGACCAGCCACAGCTGCCCGGTCATGATGCCGAGCGAGGCGATGAAGAAGCCGACGACCCAGCAGGTTCCGGCGGCGACCATCGAGGCGCGGGGACCGTTCTTCTCCACCCAGGGGCCGAAGACGGCCGAGGAGATGCCGAGCATGAGGATCGCGATCGAGAAGATCCAGCCGATCGAGACCTCACCGGCGTCGAAGTGGGACATGAATGGGATCTTGAAGACGCTGAATGCGTAGACCTGGCCGATGCATAGGTGGATGGCCAGAGCGGCCGGTGGGATCAGCCACCGGTTGAAGTTCTTCGGCGCGACGATCGCCGAGCGCGTGAGAATGGAAGCCACGGGAAGTCCTTTTCTGCAGTGGAACTCGTGTCACCGTCGACACCGGTCAGCGGACGGCAGGTGCGGCGGGCGGTCAGGTGACCGACCGGAGAGTCCACCTCAGAGTAAGTTCCACACAAGAGAAATGCGAGGAACACTCAGCATTTTCTTGAGAAAAGGCGGCAATTTCTTGCCAAGTGGGATGTCGTCCGTGGCCTCGGGGCTCAGAGGTGGATCGTGACGTCAGCCTGCTTACGCAGCTTCTTCGCGTACTTCTGCGTTGCTTCCTGAGACTTCTGGTTCTTCACCTGTTCCTTGAGCTGGGGGCGCATGTCCTCGATCGGCGGCATCTCCTGCTGGCCCTGGCCGCCCTGCTGCGCCATCTGCTCCTGCTGGGACTTCGCCTGTTCGTAGGCCTGTCCGATCTCTTCGCCGCTGACCTCGAACTCACCGTATTCGTCCTCGATGAGGCCCTCGATCTTCAGCTGGTTCTTCAGTTCCGAGCGGACGTTCTCCTCATCCATGCCCTGGTCCTTCATGGCCTTGAGGAAGTCCTTCTCGCTCATCTGTCCCGATTTCGCGGATTCCTTGAGCCCCTTGTCGATGTCCTTGTCGGAGACGTCGATCTTGCGCTTGTCGGCTTCCTGGACGAGCACTTCGGTGCTCACAAGGTTCTCGACAGTCTGCTTCTTCAGGCTCTTCTCATCGACCGGCTGGCCGGATTGCTGAGCCTGCATCTGCATCTGCTGATACTGGGTTTCGAAGAGGGGAACGAAGTCGCCCTTGAGGATCTTCTCGCCGTTGACCTCGGCGACGACCTTCGGAATGTCCTTCGTGTTCGGTTTGCCCTGCTGGCCTTGTTGATCCTGAGCGGAGTCGGCACCGGGGGACTGTTCGGCCGCGGCAGAGGACTCCTTCGGCTTCGCTTCGTCGCCCTGACTTCCGCAGGCGGCCAGCGCCACCACGGAGACGGACATGGCCAGGCCCAGCAGCCACCGGTTCGTTCGCACATTCACTCCTGCTCATCGGTTTCAGCCTGCCAGGCTAACAGGGCCGACTCCCCGAAGAATGTGTGGAGTATGTGCGTCGCTTGGCAAGGGTGATTGCGGTGGTTGGGGTCGGGGAGGCCCCGGGTGTCTTCTGTTCGTCTCGGATTCGTCGTTGGGGCACTGACGGTCGGCCGCCTCGGCGGGTACACTGCGGCTACCGGAATCGCACGGAGCACGGTCCGTGCCATCCGCAGCGAAGGGAGTTGGCCATGGAATCGACGTTTCGCGGGGTGTTCCTCACCTGCACCGATGCCGAGGCGACCGCCGCCTTCTATCGCGAGATCGCGGGCCTGCCGCTGACGACCGAGGGCGATGAGGAGTACACGTATTTCACTGTCGAGGCAGGGGGAGTGCAGTTGGCTCTGCATTCGGCGGAGGCGTTCGCCGACTATGCGTTCCCGCCCGTGGCCGAGTCGAATCTCACGCATCTGTACTTCCGGATTCCGGATCAGGCGGAGTTCCTCGAGCGGATCAAGAACGCGGGCACTCCGCTCGTGGCGGTCGACGATGTCGTCGTCACGGTCGAGGACCCTGATGGCCGGAAGGTCATGTTCGGCACGGCGTGAGGCGAGGCGGCTCTACGGCTGTGTGTGAGTTCGCCGCCGCTCAGGCGCTCGGCTCGTAGGCCGAGTAGGTGATGCCGCTCGGGAAGGACTTCGCATCGATGAGCTTGAGGCGCGGCGGTCTGGCCGAGTGCGCGCCGTCGTGAAAGTAACCGCGTCCGCGACCCTGCCATACCGGATAGGTGAACATCCGATACTCATCGACGAGTCCCTCCGCGATGAGTTCGTGGGCCAGGGTGATGCTGCCGGTGACGATGACATCGCGTCCCGGTGCCTCGCGCAGGTCAGCGACCGCGCGCAGCGGATCGGAGCTGATGATCTGTGTGTTCTGCCAGCCCGGTTCGGTCAACGTCGAAGACACGACGCGTTTGTCGACCTGATTGAGGTGGTCCGCGACTCCGGTGGTGTCATCGGTGGCGTTCGGCCAATAGCCGCGGAAGTCCTCGAAGGTCTGCCGACCGAGCAGCAGCACGTCCTCGTTCGCGGACTGCCGCATGAGTTCGGCCGAGAGCTCTTCGTCCTGGGCCTGCGGATCGAACCAGTCGTCGAGCATCTCGACACGACCGTCGAGGGTGATGTTCTGAGTGATGATGATGCGCACGCTCGGTCTCCCCGTTGAGTGACGTGGGTAATCAACACTACTTGCCCGTGTAGACCGGCAACAAGGGTGCGTTGACCACCGGAGGGCATAGATTGGTAACAGCAGCCGACCGGAACCGGTCGAACCGAACCGCACGCCACCCACACGATGAGGAGCCCCATGACCACCCCAGATTTCCGCACCGAAGCTCAGGGCCACCTCGGCGATCTCATTTCCCTGCGACGCAAGCTGCACGCGAACCCCGAACTGGGATTCGACCTTCCCTTCACGCAGCAGACGGTGCTCGATGAGCTCGCCGGGCTGGGACTTGAGATCACCACGGGGGAGTCGCTCACCTCGGTGGTGGCCGTCCTCAAGGGCGGGAAACCCGGGCCCGCGGTGCTACTGCGCGGCGACATGGACGCGCTGCCGGTCGTCGAGGACACCGGCCTCGACTTCGCCTCTGAGAACGGGAACATGCACGCGTGCGGTCACGACCTGCACACGGCGGGGCTTGTCGGCGCCGCACGCTTGCTCGCCGCTCACCGCGAGGAGATCCCCGGATCGATCATCTTCATGTTCCAGCCCGCCGAGGAGGTCGAAGGCGGGGCCGAGCCGATGATCGCCGAGGGCGTGCTCGAAGCCGCCGGTGTCCCGGTCGTCGCGGCCTACGGCATCCACGTCGAAGCCGACGTTCGAGGTCGCTTCACGACGAAGGGCGGGCCGCTCATGGCCGGCTTCGCCGACCTCAACCTGACCATCCACGGGGCGGGCGGACACAGCAGTCAACCGCAGGCGACCCGCGACCCCGTGCCGGCGCTCGCCGAGGTGGTGCTGGCCCTGAATACGATGACCGGTCGGTCCTTCAACATCTTCGATCCCGTCGTCGTCTCGGTCACCCAGCTCGAAGCCGCGCAGGCCAGCAACGTCATCCCGGATTCGGCGAAGCTCACCGCTTCCATCCGCTTCCTCTCCGCCGAGTCTGTGGCCCTGCTGCAGGAGCGGGTGACGGAGATCGCCGAGAACATCGCCCGTGCGCACCGCTGCACCGCCGAGGTGGACTTCCAAGTGGGATTCCCCGTGACCGTGAACAACCCCGCCGAGTCGACGGTCGTGCTCGAGCGGCTGGGCTCAGTATTCGGGTCCGAGCGGGTCGTCGAGATGGAACATCCGCGGATGGGGTCGGAGGACTTCTCCTTCGTCTTGCAGAAGGTGCCGGGCACGTTCGTGTTCCTCGGGGCGACGCCGGAGGGCATCGATCCGGACGCGGAGACGAACCACTCGCCGCGAGTGCAGTTCGACGACGGACTGCTCGGCGATCAGGCCGCGGCGCTCGCCCACCTGGCGTTCGCGCGACTGGAAGATGAGGAGATGCGCTGACACAAAACAGTGGTCGCAATCGGATACTCAGGAGGTCCTGAAAGTATCCGATTGCGACCACTTCTCACCGCTTCACCCGGCTTTCGGCCATGAGAAGCGCGGGCTCAACGTGAGGTCTGAGAGCCTCAGGCAGAGATGAGGCCGTGCGGGTCGAGGACGAACTTCTTCGCCACACCGGAGTCGAAGTCCGCATAGCCCTGCGGGGCATCCTCGAGGCGGATCGGGGTCGCATTGACGTTCTTCGCGATCGAGACCTTGTCGTACAGGATCGCCTGCATCAGCCCCCGGTTGTACTTCATCACCGGGCACTGGCCGGTCACGAACACATGCGACTTCGCGAAGCCGAGCCCGAACCGCATCGACAGCGACCCTTCCTTCGCCGCCTCATCGGGCGCGCCCGGATCGCCGGTGACATAGAGGCCGGGGATGCCGAGGCTGCCGCCGGCTCGGGTGATGTCCATGAGCGAGTTGAGCACCGTTGCCGGCGCCTCGTGGCTGGCGTCCTTGCCGTGTCCGCGCGCCTCGAAGCCGACGGCGTCGATTCCGCAGTCGACCTCGGGCTCGCCGAGGATCTGCGCGATCTGGTCCTTCGGGTCGCCCTTGGACACGTCGACCGTCTCGCACCCGAATCCGCGGGCCTGAGCCAGTCGATCCTCGTTGAGATCGCCGACGATGACGCAGGCCGCACCGAGCAGATGCGCCGAGGTGGCCGCGGCGATTCCGACCGGGCCCGCACCGGCGACGTAGACCGTCGAACCCACCCCGACGCCGGCGCTGACGGCGCCGTGGAACCCGGTGGGGAAGATGTCGGAGAGCATCGTGAGGTCGAGGATCTTCTCCATCGCCTGATCCTTGTCCGGGAACTTCAGGACGTTCCAGTCGGCATACGGCACGAGCACGTACTCGGCCTGGCCGCCGACCCAGCCGCCCATATCGACATAGCCGTAGGCCGAACCGGGCCGATCGGGATTGACGTTGAGGCAGATGCCGGTCTTGCCTTCCTTGCAGTTGCGGCAGCGACCGCACGAGATGTTGAACGGCACCGACACGAGATCGCCGACCTTGACGAATTCGACGTCTCGGCCCACCTCGACGACCTCACCGGTGATCTCGTGACCGAGCACGAGACCCTCCGGGGCAGTCGTACGGCCCCGGACCATGTGCTGGTCGGAGCCGCAGATGTTCGTCGCCACCGTCTTGAGGATGACACCGTGATCGACCTTGCGGCCGATATTGGCGGGATTGACTCCAGGCCCGTCCTTGAGGACGAATTCCGGGTACTCGGTGTCGATGACCTCGACCTTCCCGGGACCTGCGTAGCTGATTGCCTTATTGCTCATCGTTGAGCCTCCATAGGTGCGAAAGCGTGGGAATTCGATATGCGAGTGCGACGAACGGGGGTTCGTCGACAGCTCTGACATATCAGTCTGACATCAGACTTAGATGCAGTCTCGCCGTCGCAGGCGAACTCTGTCAAGCCCCGTGCTGGTGGCCGGGCGGAGGTGTAGTTTCAGGAGTCTTCGCGCAGGCGGGTGGAGAGGATGTACTGGGAGGTCGTGCGCAGATGTTGAAGGGAATCCCTGATCAGCGGGGATCTGCGACTGCCTGCCCGCATGGCGGCGATGATCTTTCGACTCAGTCGACCGGAGCCTGTCAGGCGAACGCGGCTGACGTTGTCTTCGCCGGCGAGACTCGCCAGTCGCGGCAACAGGCTGACTCCGATTCCTGCCCCGACCAGGGCTGCCGAGGTCTCCCACTCGGCCGACTCGTGTGCCACCGATGGTGTCACCCCCGCCGCTGTGAAAGCAGCGATGAAAAGTGAGTGATAGGGCGATCCCGGGCCTGCTGTGATCCACTCCTCTCCCGCGAGTTCGCTCAGCGTCACCGACTCCCGGCCTGCAACCGGGTGATCGGAGGGCACCATGACGTCGAGGGGGTCGTCGAGGAGGTCGATGCTCTCGAACCGGTCATCCTCCTCGACCTGGACATTGCCCTGCATCGAGACGATGACGGCGAGGTCGATGCGCTCGGCGATGAGGAGCTCGAAGCAGCGAGTAGGGCTCGCTTCGATGACGTGGACGCTGATCCCGGGACGAGTCGTGCGCAGCTTGGCGGCCAACGGCGCCAGCAGATTCGACGAGGCGGTGGAGAAGCCGCCGATGCCGAAATGCGTCGGGGCCTGGTCGCCGGCCCCCAGCGCACCGGCGCGGATGTCCTCCCACGCGGCGGTCAGCTCGTCGGAGCGGCGGACGAGATAGCGGCCGGTCGACGTCAATCGCAGGCCGCGGCCGTCCTTGACGAGCAGGGTCATGCCCAGGGTCTGCTGCAGCTCTCTGAGCTGGCCGGAGACCGCCGACGCGGAGTAGCCGGTGAGCTCGGCGGTGGCGGCGACGGTGCCGCAGGCGGCGAAGGTGCGCAGTGTCGTCAGGCGCGGATCGATCATGGGCACAATTATGCAGTGAATCCGCAGAATATGTAACGAAATCTCGCGCTTTTTCTGCAGGGTGTTCCTCGCTAGTGTGACTGTCGAGATCGTTCCGGCAGCACACGGTCTCCGCGGTCTCCGCCGAGGAATTCGCCCCTTCCCCCGGTGGACCGCTGCAGGCAGACATCAAGGGAGATGAGCATTGACAGCTACCAACCTGGCACCGACGAAGAAGGGCTTCCCCGCGGGATTCACCGAGGAGAAGCTCGACGAGACCCGCATCCGACTCGACACGCGTCGGACAGGCTTCTCGCTCGAAGCTCCGTTCTACACGGATCCGAACCTCTTCAACCTCGACATGCAGGCCATCTTCGGTCAGCACTGGGTCTTCGCGTGCAGCGTCGCCGAGATCCCCGAGCCGGGTGACTATGTCACGCTCGACTACGGTCCGTACTCCCTCATCGTCCTGCACAACGACGATGGCGGCGTCAACGTCCTCCACAACGTCTGCCGCCACCGCGGGGCACGAGTCCTCACCGATCCGCAGGGAACGACGGGCAACCTCGTCTGCGGCTACCACTCGTGGACGTACTCTCCCGAGGGCGACCTCATCCACGCCTCGGCGCCGGGGGAGATGACCTTCGACAAGTCCTGCTACGCGCTCAAGCGCGCGCACGGGAAGATCGCCGCC
This sequence comes from Brevibacterium sp. MGP-B1, assembly GCF_057766545.1. Classification (NCBI taxonomy): domain Bacteria; kingdom Bacillati; phylum Actinomycetota; class Actinomycetes; order Micrococcales; family Brevibacteriaceae; genus Brevibacterium; species Brevibacterium sp. MGP-B1. The sequence continues at coordinate 3,743,927 of NZ_CM173407.1, forward strand.
GGACTCGTCTTCATCTGCCTGGCCGAAGAGCCGCCGACGGACTTCCACGAGACCGCGAAGATCTTCGAACCCTATGTCGCCCCGCACGAGCTGGCGAAGACGAAGGTCGCCTTTCAGCAGAATATCGTCGAAGAGGGCAACTGGAAGCTCGTGATGGAGAACAACCGCGAGTGCTACCACTGCGACGGCCACCCGGAGCTCGCGTGCTCGCTGTTCCCGACCTGGGGGCTGACCGACGAGACGATCCCGCCGCACCTCGAAGACGTCTGGGACCGCAATCAGCAGGCGCAGGCCTCCCTCGAATACCGCTGCCGCCGCTACGGCCTGCCCTATGAGGTCGTCGAAGAACTCGACACCCGCGTCGGCGGCATCCGCATCTCCCGCGAATCGCTCGACGGGGCGGGGGAGTCCTTCTCGGCAGACGGGCGCCGGCTGTCGAAGAAGCTGCTCGGCGATCTTCCGGACTTCCGCCTCGGTCGCTGCTCGATGCATCTGCAGCCGAACTCGTGGTTCCACCTCCTCGGCGATCACGTCATCACCTTCGCGGCGTTCCCGATCAGTGCCTCGAAGACCCTCGTGCGCACCACCTGGCTCGTCGCCGACGACGCTGTCGAAGGTGTCGACTATGACCTTGAAACCCTCACGCACACGTGGAAGCAGACCAACCTGCAGGACAAAGCATTCGTCGAACTCTGCCAGCAGGGAGCGGCGAGTCCGTTCTATGAGCAGGGTCCGTATATGAAGAGCGAGTACCAGGTCGAAGCCTTCATCAACTGGTACGTGCAGCGGATGCGGGAGCACGTCGGATGAGATCCTCCGCTGTGCCCGCGCTGCCGCTGGCCCAGCGGGTGCGCGGACTGGAGATGCCTTGGAACCGCGTGCTCTCGAGCGCCTCGGAGCCGGCCGGAGCCGCCACCGCGCTGGGTCCGTGGCATCCGCAGGAATTCGCCGCCGAATGCGTGGAGACCATCCCCGAGGCGGGAGGGATGATGGTCTTCGTCTTCCGTCGCATGGACGGTGCGCCCCTGGCGTTCCGGTCGGGGCAGTACATCAACATCGACTTCCCCATCGACGGACCGAATGCCGAGCCGGTGTCGCGCAGCTATTCGATCTCGTCGGCGCCGACCGAGCCGTGGACGTTCTCGATCACGATCAAGCGCAACTCCAGGGGAAAGGTGTCGCCTTGGGCGCATGACCACCTCCGTCCCGGCACCGTCCTCGACATGCTCGGCCCGGTCGGTGCCTTCCACCTCGCCGATTACGACCGGCGGGCACGGTTCCTGCTGCTCGCGGCCGGAGCCGGGATCACCCCGCTGATGTCGATGATCAGGACTGTGCATTCGCTGCCTGGCCAGGCCGATGTCGTCCTCCTCTATCACGGAGCCGCACCTGACTCCTTCGCCTTCTCCGAGGAACTCGACTTCCTCGCGAACGTGGATTTCCGGATCAAGGTCATCTACTGCCTCGGCGATCGGGAATGCGGCGACGAATGGGAGGGACGGACGGGACGCCTGTCGACGTCGCTGCTCGAGGAGCTCGTCCCCGACGCCAACGGTCGGCAGGTCTTCGCCTGCGGTCCGGAGGGATACCTCAACTCCGCGACCGAACTGCTGCGCACCGTCGGAGTCGACGACACCTCGGTGTTCATGGAGTTCTTCTCCGGCGACCGTGAGATCCGGGCCGAATACGCCGAGGAAGTCGCCATCGCCGGTGAGATCGCCGAGGAGATCGCGGCGACGACCGAAGAGTACTTCGAGTCCCAGCCGGCCGCGCTCGACATGTACGAACCCGAGTACGACGCCGACGGACCGGTCGAGGCCGTCGGGGCACCGACCGAAGCGGTCGACGCCGAGGCGGTCGTGCCGGTCGAGGACGAGGTTGAGATCGAGGTCGTCGGGGTCACCGATGAGAACCTCGCCGAGGCAGAGCCCGGATCTGCGTCCGACGCTGGGTCCGCGGTCCCGGCCGGGGATGGGGCGGCCGCCTCGGCGGGGGAATCGGGCGACGATGACGAAATCGCCGTCGTCGACCCGGCCGCACTGCCTACTGTGGGGCAGGGTGAGCACACGATGTCGTTCGTGCGCACCGGCCTCAACGTCTGCGTCGGGGAGGACGAAACGGTCCTCCAAGCCGCACGGAAGGCGGGGGTGAAGATCCCCGCGAACTGTCAGGAGGGCATGTGCGGATCCTGCAAGGTCGTCAAACTCGACGGCGATGTCGAGATGAACCATCTGGGCGGCATCCGCGCCCGAGAGATCGACGCGGGGAAGTTCCTGCCGTGCTGTTCGACGGCGAAGACCGACCTCGTCATCGACGCCTGAACCGGGCGCTGACTACCATATTCGTTCGGTGAGTCGAAGGAGACCACATGACACAGCAGAAGGACATCGACGGCATCGAGCCGGTCCGTCGTGATGCTTTCGCGCAGCGGACCGATGCCGGGCGGATCTCGATAGATGAGGCCCCGCTCAACCGGCTCGTGCTCCTCGTCGCAGTGGCGGCCTTCGGTGGGATCTTCATCGACGGCTACATCCTCGGCGTCATCGGCGGTGCCGTCGCTCCGGCGGCCGCGGAGCTGGGGCTGTCGGCGCTGGGGCAGGGGCTGATTGCGGCGAGCGCGCTCATCGGCATCTTCGTCTCCGGCCTGTTCTTCGGACGGATCGCCGACCGCTATGGACGCAAGCGGGTGTTCTTCTGGAACCTCGTCGGCTTCGTCGTCGTCTCGCTGGCCCAGCTCTTCGTCGTCGGCACATGGGACCTCGTGGCCATGCGGCTGCTGCTGGGCCTGCTCATCGGCGTCGAATACGCGGTCGGCACCGCTCTGCTGGCCGAATTCACCCCGCGCCGTCACCGCAGCGTCCTGCTCGGGTCGATCGCGGCGTTCTGGTTCATCGGGTTCATCTCGGCGTTCGTCGTCGCCCACGTCTGGGACGCGGATTCGTGGCGAATGCTCCTGGCCAGCAGTGCGGTGCCGGCCCTGGTCGTGCTCATCCTGCGCATGGCCCTGCCCGAATCGCCGAGGTGGCTGCAGGCTCAGGGACGCACGACCGAGGCGCAGGCGATCGTCGCCGCTCACTATGGCCCGCAGTACGGACTGCCGCCGGCGCCGACCGAGGTCGTCAAGACCCGCCTGCGCGACTTCTTCCGCGAGAACGACGTTCGCACGGTGATCTACTCCGGACTGTTCTGGTTCTGCCAGGTTGGTCCGCTGTTCGCGATCTTCACGTTCATCGTGCCGGTGCTCGAAGACCTTGGACTCAACAGCGGATTCTCCACGGATCTGCTCATGAACGGGCTCCAGCTCCTCGGTGCCGGCGTGGGACTGTGGCTGCTGTGGCTGCTGCCCCGACGCACGTTCGTCAACTGGACCTTCGCGCTCATGGTGGTCCTGCTTGTCTTCCTCGGCGGCTGGACTGAGCTGCCGTCATTGGTCGTGCTCATTGTCTTCGGCGCTTTCGTCCTCATCATCACGGCGTCGAACAGCATTCAGTATGTCTATCCGCCGGAGATGTTCACCACCCGGTTCCGCAGCACCGGCGTCGGCTACGCCGCGGCATTCAGCCGAGTCGGTGCGGCCGGAGCGACCTATCTGTTCCCGGTCACGCTCGAACACCTCGGTGTCTCGAGCACCCTGCTCATCGCGGCGGTCTTCCCCCTGGTCGGGTTCATCGCTTCGCTCTTCTGGGCACCGGAAACCAAATACTCAGCACTGGACGACTGAGCCCAGCTCCGGCGTCTGCTGCGACAACAGCCTCTACCACCGTTAACAACAAGGAGTACTCAGTGCCGACCTCATCACCACGAGTCGTTATCATCGGAGCCGGCATCGTCGGCGCCAACCTCGCCGACGAACTCGCGCAGCTGGGCTGGACCAACACCCTCGTCATCGAACAGGGCCCGCTGAACATCCCCGGCGGTTCGACCTCACACGCCCCGGGACTCGTCTTCTCATCGAATGCATCGAAGTCGATGACCGAATTCGCGCAGTACACGATCGAGAAGCTCACCTCGCTCAAGGACACCGACGGGCGCGGATCATTCCTGCCCGTCGGAGGCCTCGAGATCGCCACCACCGATGATCGACTGCAGGATCTGCACCGTCGAGCCGGATGGAACCGCTCCTACGGCGTCGAAGCCGACGTCATCGACGCCGACGAGTGCGCGAAGCTCTTCCCCATGCTCAACCGGGACATGGTCCACGGCGGTCTGCTCACCCCGGGCGACGGGCTCGCGTTGGCGGCGAAGGGCACTCAGATCGTCATCGACCGTGCCCGTGCCGCAGGGGTCGAATTCCGTGATCGCACCACGGTGACCGACATCGAGACCACAGGCGGTCGCGTCAGTGCTGTGATCTGCGGCGATGACCGGATTCCTGCCGATATCGTCGTCTCCTGCGCCGGATTCTGGGGACCGAAGATCGGTGAGATGGTCGGTACTCCGATCCCGCTGCTGCCGCTGGGCCACCAGTTCGCCTGGACCACCGAGGTGCCGTCTTTGGTGGGCAAGAACGAGAAGCCCGCCGGTGCGCAGGCTCCGATCCTGCGCTACCAGGACAAGGACCTGTACTACCGCGAATGGGGCGAGCGGATCGGCATCGGCTCCTACGCGCACCGGCCGATGCCCGTCGACCTCGACACGCTGCAGACCTACTCACCCGACGAGATCACCAGCGAACGGATGCCCTCGAGCCTCGACTTCACCCCGGACGACTTCGCGCCCGAGTGGGAGGCGACGAAGACTCTGCTGCCCGAACTCGCGCAGACGCAGATCCAGCGCGGCTTCAACGGCATCTTCTCGTTCACCCCGGACGGCGGTTCGCTGGTCGGACAGTCACGTCAGGTCGACGGATTCTTCGTCGCCGAGGCGGTGTGGGTGACCCATGGTGCCGGTATCGCCCGCGCCGTGGCCGAGCTCATCGCCGAAGGAAGGTCGAAGACCGACCTGTCGGGAATCGATCTCAACCGCTTCGAGGATGTGCAGACGTCAGCGGACTACGTCAGCGAGACCTCGCAGCAGAATTTCGTCGAGATCTACGACATCATCCACCCTCTGCAGCCACGGGTCTCCCCGCGTGATCTGCGCTCGAGCCCGTTCCGGAGGCAGCAGGAGGAACTCGGTGCGTTCTTCCTCGAGACCTCCGGCTGGGAGCGGCCGCACTGGTTCGACGCGAACGCCGCTCTGCTGTCGGAGATGCCGTCCGAGTGGGCGGCACCGGAACGGGACGCCTGGGCGGATCAGTTCCACTCGCCCATCGCCGCAGCCGAAGCGTGGAAGACGCGCACCTCGGTGGCGATGTTCGACATGACCCAGCTCAAGCGCTTCGAGGTCACCGGCCCCGGTGCCGGCGAGCTGCTGCACGGGATGACCACCTCGTCGATGCTGCGCAAACCGGGAGCGGTCAGCTACACGCTGCTGCTCGACGAAGCCGGCGGCATCACGAGCGACATCACGGTCGCGATCCTCGACGAGCAGACCTACCAGGTAGGAGCGAACTCGAACATCGACCTCGCCGCCATCTCGCGGGCGGCCAGGCATCAGTCGGCCGCCGACCCGTCGAAGTGGGTGACCGTGCGCGAAACGACGCCGGGAACCTGCTGCATCGGACTGTGGGGGCCGCTGGCCAGGGACGTCATCTCCAAGGTCACCGACGAGGACTTCAGCGACGCCGGACTCAAATACTTCCGAACCAAGCCTGCGGTGCTTGGGGGAGTGCCGGTCACGGCGATGCGCCTGTCCTATGTCGGCGAACTCGGCTGGGAGATCTACACCTCGGCGGACCTCGGTTCGCGACTGTGGGACGTGCTGTGGGAGGCCGGTGAGGAATTCGGCATCATCGCCGGAGGTCGCGAAGCCTTCAACTCGATGCGCCTGGAGAAGGGCTTCCGGTCCGTCGGCACCGATATGACCAGCGAACACGAACCGGTTCAGGCCGGACTCGGATTCGCCGTGAAGGCGTCGAAGACCGACGATTTCACCGGCAAGGCCGCGTTGGAGTCGAGGGCCGCAGCCGCGACGACGAAACTGACGTGCCTCACCCTCGACGTGCCGTCTGACGTGGTGCTCGGCAAGGAGCCGGTGTACGTGGTCGGTGGGTCGGGTGTCGCGGACGGCAGGGCCGCCTCGGCGACGTCGGACGGATCGGTAGGTTCGGGTGTCGCGGACGGCTACGTCACCTCGGCGGCATACGGGTACACGATCGGGAAGTCGATCGCCTACGCCTGGCTGCCGAATACTCTGTCGGTCGGTGACGCTGTGGAGATCGAATACCTCGGGCGCCGCCTGCCGGCCACAGTCACCGCCGAGCCGCTCTTCGACCCGGAGATGACGCGCCTCAAGGGGTGATGCCGGGCAGGCTCGTCCGCCAGGGCTTGGGTGGGCAAGTAGTCGCTTTGGCCGGTGTTCATCGATAAACGCACGGAGCGTCGAGAAACGGGGGTGCACACCCGTGTCTCGACGCTCCATGCGTTTCTCGGCGGTGAGGTGCGGAGGACTGGCACCGGAACCACTGCCGACACCAATGTTCCATATGGTGGATTTTCTTTGACCAGCTGGTGGGACCGGGAAAGTATGAGAGGACAGTGCTCGTTCCGCAGAGCCCGGTACCCAAAGGAGTGTCCATGTCCTCACCTGCGATCATCGGCTGGTCCCACGGCAAGTTCGGACGATCCGAATCACCGCTGCCCCAGATGATGGCCGACGTCGCCCGCGACGCCATCGCCGAGGCGGGACTGGATCCGGCTGACATCGACGTCATCCACGTCGGCGTCTTCAACAACGGACTCTCCCGCCAAGGCTTTGAAGCCGCACTGCCGGGCACCGTGTTCCCCGAACTCGCGCGCACACCGGCTCACCGCCACGAGAACGCCTGCGCCACCGGGTCTGCCGCGATCTTTGCAGCTCACGACTCCATCGCCGCCGGCCGCCACAAGACCGCCCTGGTCATCGGCGCCGAACGCATGACCCAGGCTTCCGGCCACGACGTCAACGAAGTGCTGCTCAGCGCCAGCTTCCGGGAAGAGGAGGAGCACTTTAAATCCTTCGCCGGAGTCTTCGGCGAGATCGCCCGCCAGTACTTCGACCGCTACGGCGACCACTCGGAGACACTGGCCAAGATCGCCGCGAAGAACCACGCCAACGGATCGCAGAATCCACTCGCGCACATGCAGAAGGACCTCGGCTTCGAGTTCTGCAACACCGTGAACGAGAAGAACCCGTACGTCGCCGAACCCCTGCGCCGCACCGACTGCTCGATGGTCTCCGACGGGGCCGCGGCCCTGGTCCTGGCCGCCGAGGATGTCGCCGCCTCTGCACCGCAGGCCGTGTCCTGGAGAGGCATGGGCAACGCCAACGACGTCCTGCCGCTGTCCCAGCGTGACCCGCTGGAGATGGCCGGCGCACGCGCCGCCATGGAGCAGGCGCTCACAGCCGCCGGCATCGGCATCGACGACCTCGACTTCCTCGAGACTCACGACTGCTTCACCATCGCCGAACTTCTCGAATACGAAGCCTTCGGACTCGCCGCCCCCGGGCAGGGCCACACCCTGCTCGACGACGGTGCCACCGAGGTCGGCGGCCGCCTGCCCGTCAACCCCTCCGGCGGACTCAAGGCCAAGGGCCACCCCATCGGTGCCACCGGTGTGTCCATGCACGCCCTCGCCGCCGCACAGCTGACCGGCCGCTCGCCCGGCATCCAGATCGAGACCCCGGAACTCGCCGGAGTCTTCAATATGGGCGGCGCCGCCGTGTCGAACTTCGCCTCCGTGCTCGAGCGCGTCCGCTGATGCGCGCCATCTCCCAGACGTCCCCGGCCAAGGACTTCACGCCCACGCCCCGGCGCGGGGTCAACGTCTCCCACTTCCTCACCCAGACCGCCCGCCGGATCCCCGACCGCCTCGCCGTCGTCGACGACGATCACGGGCAGCGCTGGACCTGGGCCGAACTCGACGCCCGCGCCGAAGCGCTCGCCGCCGCCCTCCAGGCCGGTGGCGTGGACCGGCGCGACACCGTCCTCCTCGTCTCGGCCAACCACGCCGAGGTGATCCAATCCTTCTGGGGCATCCTGCGCTCCGGCGGCGTCATCGCCCCACCTAACGCGGCCCTGTCGACCGAGGAGCTGCTCGGCATCAGCGCCGAGGTGGCCCCCGCCGCCGTCATCGCCGACCGCGCCCACACCGACTTCGTCACGGCCCTCAAAGACACCGGCTTCACCGGCCCCGTCTTCTGGATCGGCGACCTGCCCACGGCCCAGGCGGCAGCCGCACCGGCAGAGGCCGTCGACTCGACAGTCGACGAGGACGACCCCTGCTGGTACTTCTTCACCTCCGGGTCGACCGGGCGGCCCAAGGCCGCGACGTTCACGCACCGCCACCTCGGCGCGGTGCTCATGAATCACCGCTGCGACCTCTTCCCCAACGAGGATGAGACCGGGGCGTCCCTCGTGCTCGCGCCGCTGTCGCACGGTGCAGGCATCCACATGCTCGGACAGGTCTTCGGCGGCACTCCGTCGATCATCCACCCCGGCGGCAAGCCCAGCGTGGAGTCCCTGTGGCCGGCCATCGACGCCTACGGGATCACGAACGCCTTCACCGTCCCGACCATCCTCAACCGCATCGCCGCCGGCTACCCGTCGGGCCGCGGACCCGAGGACCACACCCTCGAGTGCGTCATTTACGCCGGAGCCCCGATGCTCGCGACCGACCAAGCCCGGGCGCTCGAGAGGCTCGGGCCATGCCTCGTCCAGTACTTCGGACTCGCCGAGGTGACCGGAGCGATCACGATCCTCCGCCCCGAGGACCACGGAGCCATCCCCGTCGACGATGCCGGCATCGGCACCTGCGGCCGCGCCCGCACCGGGGTCGAAATCGTCATCGTCGACGAGACCGGCGCACAACTGTCCGCCGGTGAGCAGGGCGAAGTCTGCGTGGCCGGACCGACTGTGTGCGCCGGCTACCTCGGCCGCCCCGATGCGAACGCCGAATCCTTCGCCGGAGGGCTCTTCCACACCGGCGACGTCGGCTACCTCGACGAACGCGGGTACCTCTTCCTCACCGGCCGCAAGTCCGATATGTACATCTCCGGCGGTTCGAACGTCTACCCCCGCGAGATCGAGGAGCTCCTCCTCACCGACACCGAGGTGGCCCAGGCCGTCGTCGTGGGCGTGCCCGACCCGCAGTGGGGCGAGATCGGCGTGGCCGTCATCGAACGCGCGCCGTCGACCGGGAACGAAGGTGCCGGTGCTGCCGATGCCGATGCCGACGAGCTGGCCGAGCGGCTGACCGCGCTCTGCAAGTCGGGGCTGGCGAAATACAAGGTGCCCAAGGAGATCCACTTCGTCGAGACCATGCCGGTCACCGCCTACGGCAAACTCGCACGCAAGGAACTCAAGGCCGAACACTCCCAAGGACGGGGCAGCGCACGATGAACACGACAGGGACGGCAGCCGTGTCAGTGCCGACAGGTAGGTTAGTCGGCACGACGATCATGGCCATCGGCTGCGGCACTCCGGACGGGGAGGTGAACAACGGCTTCGCTGCGGCGATCGGATTCCTGCGCGAGGGGGCGAAGGTCTGCATCGTCGACCGCGACCCGAGGGCGCTTGACGAAGCGACACGGGCCCTCGCCCAGGCCGACTCGAACGGGGCGGACACAGCCGGGCGGGGCCACCTCGGTGGGGTTGATCTCGACGCTCAGCTGACCACGGTCGTCGCCGATGTCGGCGACGAAGACTCTCTAACAGCGGCATTCGCGCACTGCACCGACCGCCTCGGTGGACCGACCGTGCTCCACTACAACGTCGGCATCGTCGTCAACGGGGGAGTCGACGAACTCGCCACCGACGGCTTTCGTCGCGCCCTCGACATCAACCTCACCGGGGCGTTCTCCGCGATCAAGCATGCCCTGCCGCATATGCGCGCGGCCGGACACGGGTCGATCATCACGGTGTCCTCGGTCGGCGGTATGCGGTACATGGGGTATGACTATCCGGCGTATGCGGCCTCGAAGTCCGGGCTCATCGAACTGACGAAGGTCGTCGGCGCGCAGTATGCCTCCGAAGGCATCCGTGCGAACTCGATCGCCCCGGGCCTCATCGAGACCCCGCTCATCCATCGCTCGATCTCGGGCCACTATGGCTCGGTCGAGGAGATGCTCGCCGCCCGGCATGCCCAGTCGCCGACGGGGAAGATGGGCCGGCCCGAGGACGTCGCGGACCTCGCGGTGTTCCTCGCATCAAGCGAATCGGCTTATATCAACTCCACGCTCATCCCCGTGGATGGGGGACTGACCCATTACGCGGGGATGCCGAAACGATGAGGTTGCGGTTCGCACGGACGGCGGCGGTCGACTCGGCGGGGGAGGGCCCAACCATCGCGGTAGGGCACGTGAACGCAGACCCGAGTGCCGCCTCGGCGAGGGAATCCACCGCGGTCGGGGCCTGACCCCACCGAACCCAACGACAGTGAAATAACGGAAATCAAGGAGGCAATGGTGCCGAGAACACGGACGACGAGGAGCATGCTCGTCTGGTCCGCCGTACTGATGGTGTGCGCCCTGCTGCTGGCAGGGTGCGGAACGAACTTCGGCACCACCGACGACGGAAAGCAGCGCTACCGGTGGAAGATGACGGTGACGACCGGGTCGACCTCGACGTGGTACCTCGCGGCGGAGAAGTTCGCGAAGGACCTCGACGAGGAGACCGACGGACGGATCACCATGAAGGTCTTCGCCAACGAACGGCTGTCGGCCGGTGAGGCCACGGCCGGAGTCGAACAGCTCATGGACGGGGCGAAGGACTTCTCCTACAACTCGCCGATCATCTACGCCGGCGTCGACCCGCGCTTCGGCGCCGTCACCGCCCCCTTCGTCTTCGACTCCGTCGAGGACGGTCAGAAGGCGCTCGCCGGAAAAGGCGGGGACGTCTACGGCGACTACCTCGCCGAACGCGGAGTGCACCTGCTCGGCTTCGGCGAATCCGGAATGCGGCAGCTGACGAACACGCACCGGCCCATCCACACGCCCGAAGACATGAAGGGCATGAAGTTCCGCATCCCCGGCTTCGGCATGTACACCGACCTATACCGCGGACTCGGCGCGAACCCGACGACGATGCCCTTCGGCGAGGTCTTCACCGCTCTGCAGCAGGGGGCCATCGATGGGCAGGAGAACCCGATCGACGTCATCTACTCGGCGAACCTGCAGGAGGTCCAGCCGTACCTGACGTTATGGAACTATTCCTACGACCCGCTCGTCCTCGGCATCAACAAGGACCTCTTCGATTCGCTGACGCCGGAGGACCAGAAGCTCGTGAGCCTCCTGGCCGGCGAGGCCAACGACTTCCAGATCAAGAAGAACAGGGACGGCGAAGAGAAGCTCATCGCCGAACTCGCCGACTCCGGCATGGAGGTCAACGAACTCAGCGATGAGGAGAAGGACGCCTTCCGCGCCAAGCTGGGTCCGATCTACTGCGAATACCGCAAGGTCTGGGGACCGGACATGTCCCAGGCGTTCATCCCGAAAGGACTGTGAGATGAGAGTCATCAGATTCTTCGAGGACTGGGTCGTCATCGCCTCGTTCATGGTGATCGTCCTCGTCACCTTCGTCAACGTCCTCTCCCGCTACATCTTCAAGGCCTCACTGGCCTTCTCCGAGGAGATCACCATCAACCTCCTCGTCGTGCTCACGATGATGGGAGCCGTCGTCGGGATCCGCCTCGGCGCGCATCTCGGGTTCACCTACCTGGTCGAGAACGCGAAGGGCAGCGTCCGCCGAACGCTGCTCATCACCGGCACCACCCTCATCGTCGTCTTCCTCGCCGTCCTCCTCATCTGGGGCGGCGAGATGACGATCGCGCAGGGGCTGCGCGGACGGGCGACCCCGTCGCTGGGGATCCCGCAATGGCTGTTCACCCTGTCGATTCCCTTGGCCGGTCTGCTCGGAATCATCCGCAGCCTCCAGGCTCTGCGGACGGCACTGCATGAGGACACCTCCGCCGAGGCGGTCGTCGAGCGGCTCGCCAGCGAAGCCGCCCCGACCATCGACTCGTCCGAATTCTCAACCGACTCCGAAGGAGGCCGGAAATGATCGCGCTCCTGCTCTTCGGCAGCTTCTTCCTCTTCCTCGGCCTCGGGATCCCCGTCGCCTTCGCCCTCGGCCTCTCCGCCGTCGTCACCCTGGTGACCACCGACGGTGTGCAGGTCCTCGACGTCGTGCCCTCGGTGATGTTCCCATCGATGAGTTCGGGCACGCTGCTGGCGATCCCGTTCTTCATCCTCGCCGGCATCGTCATGCAGTACACGGGCATCTCGCAGCGACTCGTCGACCTCGCGTTCCTCATCTTCGGACGCCTGCGCCACGGCCTGGCCGCGGTGACGATCATCTCCGCGTTCTTCTTCTCCGCGATCTCCGGTTCCGGGCCGGCCACCGTGGCCGCGATCGGTGCGATCCTCATCCCCGCGCTCGTGCGCAACGGGTACCAGAAGAAGCACGCGGTCTCCCTCGTCGCGGCCTCCGGTTCGATGGGCATCGTCGTGCCCCCGTCGATCGCGTTCATCATCTTCGCCGTCGTCGCCGCCGAGTTCGGCAAGATCTCGATCTCCCGACTGTTCATCGCCGGCATCGTGCCCGGCATCATCATGGCTGTTGCGTTCTTCATCGCGGCCCTGTTCGTCCCTCGGGTGCGTGAGCTCGCCGGCCTGCCGGTGAGAACGAAGACCGGCACCGAGGCGGTCGCGGGGTCCGCGTCGACCGGAAAGTCTGCGTCCCGTTCCGCCGATACCGACTCCGCCGGTAACGGCGGTTCGGGTGACGGTGCGGCAGCGGGCAAGACCCAGCTGCTGACGGCGGACGGGAAGGCCGCCTCGGCGAGTTCCGGATCCACCGGATCGGGCGTCGGCACCGCGGATCCGACAGCCACGGTCAACCCCGAAGGCGGGTTCGGCGAGATCATGACCGCGCTGGTCAAAGCCATCCCCGGACTGCTCATCCCGGTGATCATCCTCGGCGGAATCTACGGCGGAATCTTCACCCCCACCGAGGCGGGAGCCGTCGCATCCGTGTACGCGCTCATCGTCGGGGTGTTCGTCTACCGGGAGCTGACCTGGAAGGACATGCCGAAGGTGTTCCTCGAATCCGGGGTCTCGACCGCGGTCATCATGTTCATCGTCGGCGTGGCCAGCCTCTTCTCCTATGTCATCACTGTCGAAGGGGTGGCCGACCGGATCTCGGCGGCGGTGCTGGGCGTGACGGACAACAAGTACCTAATCCTCGCGGCGATTACGATCATCCTGCTCATCGTCGGCGCCTTCGTTGACGCGATCAGCGCGTTCTACCTGTTCATCCCGATCCTCGTGCCGATCCTCATCGGCGTGGGCGTGGACATGACGACGATCGGCGTGTTCATGACCGTCAACCTTGCGATCGGCCTGTTCACGCCGCCGGTCGGGCTCAACCTCTACGTGGGTGCGGGCATCGGGAAGGTCAAGCTCGAAGAGGTCGTGCGCGGGATCATGCCGTTCCTCATCTGCGCGATCGTCGCCCTGCTGCTCATCACCTACATTCCGGCGATCTCGAACTGGCTGCCCGACCTGCTCGGGGTCGGATAGTTCGGGCCTCACTCAACTCTGTCGAAGGAGAAACATGGAACCGTATCTGCTCACGAACAAGACGGCCCTGGTCACCGGCGCCGCCCAGGGCATCGGCCTGGCCATCGCCACTGCGCTGGCCAAGCGAGGCGCCTCGGTCGGCATCGTCGATCTCAAGGGTGCCGAAGAGGCTGCCGCGTCGTTGGCCTCGGAGTACCCGGATCAGCGGTTCGCCGCGTTCGCACTCGACGTCCGCGACGGCGAGGAGGTGACCGCTGCGGTCGGATCGTTCGTGTCGACCTTCGGGGGTCTCGATATCCTCGTCAACAATGCGGGCACGGCCGCGCGCATCGGCATCGATGAGATCACCGCCGAACAGTGGCAACGCGATATCGAGACCAACCTCGGCGGGACGTTCAACTTCATCAAGGCCGCCGTGCACCCGCACATGATCGAGGCGGGAAAGGGGTCGATCATCAACATCTCATCGATCTCGGGCATCAACGGCGGAGCGGTCTCCGACGGGGAGGCTGGGGCACGGTCGGGGCCGGCATATGCGGCGAGCAAGGGCGGGATTATCGCCCTGACGAAATGGGTGGCCAAGGAGTACGGATGCCAGGGCATCCGCTGCAATTCGGTGGCACCGGGACCGGTCGAATCAGCGCTCACCGTCGGTCAGTCGTACGACTTATCCGGGCAGGCGCTCGATCGGATGGGCCAGCCTGATGAGATCGCCGAGGCGGTCGCCTACCTCGCTACCGACGGTGCCGCATTCACGACCGGACAGATTCTGCGCGTCGACGGCGGGGCCGTGATGTCGTGAGCGTTTGAGTGTTCTGAACTCGAACGGGCGATCCCCGCATCATCCTCAGGATGGTGCGGGGATCGTTGTCTCTGCGGACCTGTCTGGCTGGGCGACGTGTCCGGTCAGTCGGTGCGGCGGACGAAGAGTTCGAAGGTCACCGCCACGGGATTGGCTTGAGCCTTGAGAGTGCCGGAGCTGACCTCTCCGGCGACGTCGACGACCTCGCCGGAGAGGTTGGTCTGCGGAGCCGAGGACCGTGCGCCGGTCACGGTCCCGGTGAGATGGGTGAACTCGACGGCCGGCCATGGGGCGGTGCCATCGGTGAACACGGCTCCGGTCGTGCTGCCGAGACTCGCGACAACCTCGGCGGAGTCGAAGTTTGCGTTGCGGCAGACGGCGAGGACCGCCTCGTCGAGGATCTCACCGGGACGGACGCGGGAAACTACGGCATCGGGGGAGCCCGAAGACTCGGGCGGTTCTGACTTCGTCACTGCCCGGTCGGTGGGCGTCGGGGCGAAAGCTGAGAACCCGGTCTCGGGGTCGACCTCACTGATCAGCTTTGCATCGTGAAGGGTAAAGAGTCGGATCGTCAGTCCTGCCGGCCCCGCCAGAGTGCCCGACAACAGGTGTCCGCCTTTGGTTTGGCCGTCCGCACCGGTCCATGAGGCGTGGACGTGGCAGAACGGTGTGCCCTCACGGAAGCCGATCGTCGCAGATGCGTGGCGAAGCTTCGTGGGGCTGTCGACGGCGAATGCCTCGGTGAACGACATCGGGTGCTCGGCGTCGGGGCCGTAGGCCGGATGGACATAGTCGATGTGACCGAATTGTCCGGAGACGAACTCGGCCATGACGCCGTTCACTGCGAAGTCTTTCAGGGATGCTTCGAGGGAGCTGAACAGGTCCGCGCCCTCCGGCAGTTCGAGGACGTGCTCGGTGCAGCGGGTCGGAACGGAGACGATGCGGGGGTTCTGCCGTGGACCCGCGTGGACCACCGCTGTTCCGGGTGCCTTCAGCGGGAAGGTCGGCTGTTGCAGTGCTGTCGTCTCGGCTCCATTGCTCATGTCTCGATTATGGTCAGGCGCCAGGGCCGGTGTCGCCGAAGATCCAAGTGGTGGAACATGAGCTCAGACATCTGACGGAACGGCGGCGGCCGCCTCGGTGCCGCGCATGATCATCACGGTACCGATGATGCCGATGCCGCCGAGGACGGCGATGCCGGCACCCATCGTCATCGCACCGGTCGCGCCCGGACCGCCGACGGCGACGAACACTCCGACAAGTGCTGAGGCGATCGTGTTGCTGATGAGCTCGGCGGTGCCGAGCCCGGCGGCCGCCTTGGATCCTTCGACGGGGTCATCGCTGCTGCTCATCGCCGCGACGTTGAGGTGCGGAAAGGCGAGGCCGATTCCGGAGCCGGCGAGCACCAGACTTACGGCCCAGACCCAAGCGATCCACTCCGCGTCGACGAATTGCGTCGCGGCGTAGATGACCAGCCCCGCGGTCACAAGGATGGGGCCGAGGGTCATGAGCCTCCGGCCGGTGCGAGAATCATCGATACTCGCGCTGAACAGCTGGACGAAGCTCCAGCCGACCGAGATGCTAACGCCGAATACAGCCGCCAACAGTGGCGGCATGCCGACGAGATCTTGACCGAACTTCGGCAGAAAGATCTCCACCATCGCCGCGGAGCTGAGGATCCCGATGACGAGATAGATCCACTTGAGCGGATTGCCGCGCTGGTAGGTGATGTGTGGGAGGACTGGAGAAGCGGAAGTCCGATCGACGGCGATGAAGGTGATGATGAGTGCCGCTCCTGCAACAAGAGCGATCATCGTGGGCCAGCCCGTGTGAACCACCGCGGCAATGCTGAAGGCAGCGGAGGCAAGGACGAGCAGCGACAGCGAGGGGATCGGAAGGCGGCCGAAGTCCCGTTGACCGGAAGCCTCGCGGGGAAGGCTGCGCAGCGCCATAAGGCCGAGCACAACCGATATCAGCGTCAGCAGACCGAAGGCCCCGCGCCAGTACCCGACCTGGGCGAATGCTCCGCCGACGGCTGGGCCGATAAGTGTGCCGAGCCCCCACATCGCCGAGACCAGTCCTGTCGCGCGAGTCCAAAGGCGCTTCGGCAGGGCATCGCGGATCACCGAGTAGCTGAGCCCGGCGAGCAGACCTCCGCCGAGTCCCTGAACGACCCGCGCGATCACCAGCAGCTCCATGGTAGGAGCGAGCGCGGCGCCGAGCGAGCCGATGGCGAAGAGGCCGAACGCGAGCAGGTACGACCACGCGGCGCCCATCGAACCGAGCACCCTGGCGACGAGCATCGAGGCGAGCACAGAGGCGACGAGGAATGCCGTGGTCACCCATGCGAAGTACTGCTGCCCGCCGATGTCGGCGATCGTCGACGGCAGCAGGGCCGCCGTGACGAAGGTGTTCATCGCGAATACGGCAATGCCGCCGGCGAGGACGAGGGAAGCGCTTGCATGCTCGGCACTGAAGAGTTCCCGCCAGCCGCCCGTCAACTGTGCTGCGGCGGCATCCGCGGTTGCGCCTTCGGAGGGATGTTCTGGAATCGCGCTCTCGTGTTCGTCTCTCATATCGATTACGCTAAAACCTCAACTTAAGTTGAGGTCAATGGGTCAGTGTCGAGCGAGGGAAAGAGGGTCTCCATGAGCGACAAGAAGCCGTCGCCGACCGATATCCTGTCCGTGGGCGATGTGGCTGCACGAACCGGAGTCGCCGTCTCTGCGTTGCATTTCTACGAACGGCAGGGGCTGATCGCCTCGGTCCGCACCGCTGGAGGCCAGCGCCGATACGCCCGTCATGTTCTCCGCCGGGTGTCGGTGATCCAAGTGGCGAAGAGGATGGGCATTCCCCTCGCCGAGGTGGCCGAGGTGTTCGAGGATCTCCCTGCCGATCGGATGCCCGGGAAGTCCGATTGGCGACGGATCAGCGAGCGCTGGAGGGGCAAGTTGGAAGCCCGTCGCAAGGAGATCGAGCGGATGGAGAGCGAACTCGTCGAATGCATCGGCTGCGGCTGCGTCTCACTGCGCAGTTGCCGAGTGCTCAACCCCGATGACGCGCTCGGCTCGAGCGGTTCGGGCCCACGCCTGCTTCCGGAATTCCCCTCCGAGTGAGGGGATGAACGGTTCTAAGAGAAGAAGAATGTGAAGAACCCGGAACATCTCACAAACTGTTCTGCAGAGCCTCCACCATGAGGTCGAGACCGTGGGATTCGCGGCGCGGCTCGGCTTCGAGGACCTGAATGTAGCGCGATTCGATATCCGGATCGACGATCGGAATCGCTTTGCAGCCAACTGCATTGAGGTTCGTCGGAATGGTTCGACCGGCCATCATCGCGATCATCGACGTTCCCACGAGAGAGCGCAGCATGAGAACTGGACATGTGGCCTCAAGTGACGGGGAGAAGACCTGCCCCTGGGCCCGGACCGCCTGCTCGATGCGCATCCGAGCAGTGTTCCCGGCGGGAAGTGTTCCGACAGGAAAGTCCGTCATATCGTTGATGAAAAGACTGGACCGGTCAGCCAGCGGATGGTGTCCGTCGAGAATCGCAAAGTTCGTCGCTTCCACTTCGGCGACTTTGCGGACCCCCGGTAAGGTTCCGAATTCGTGGCTGGAGACCGAGAAATTCACGCACAGGTCGGCCCGACGGTTCCGCAGCACCTGCAGAGCTTCGACCGATCCGCGGTCGATGATGCTGACCTGAACTCTGTCAGTCATCCTCATCAGTCGGTTGATGGCATCGGCAACCACGGTCTGCCCCAACCCGGTGCTCGTCACGATCGAGACTGTTTCGACCGCGCCCGAGTACTCCCCGAACGAGTCGGCGAGCAGTTCCGACTCGGCGATGGTTCGGCGAGCAAAATCCGCGACAGCAAGGCACTGTGCTGTGGGATTGACTCCGGCACTCGTCCGTTCGAAGAGCTGTGTGCCGTAATGCTCTTCCAGGCTCCTGATCTGACGGCTCGCTGTCGAGTGCGAGATGAAGATCGACCTCGCGGCAAGATGGATCGACCCGTATTCGACGACGGCAAGCAGGGTCTTGAGACTGCGGAGATCGGTCATCGTGGTCGTCCTTCGGCCGGGTGCGACTCCAGAGTACGTCGGTGGTGCAGCAAACGCACCACCTCGGTGCGGGAAACGCACCTGGGTGTGGACGGATCCGGGTGTTGTCGAGTCGTCTGCTGGGCGATGCTGACAGTCATGAACGCAGAGAACACCGGCCGCGACGTTGCGGCAGATTCCCCCGAAACCCGAACCGATCTTGCCCGGCGTGCGGGCGAATTCGTCCGCAGCGCAGACTTCATCGATCGGCTATCCCGCAGAGTCGCCCGGCGCACCGAAAGCCAAGCACCCGGAGGCGGGCCGGCAGCGCTGGCCTACCTCAGCGAAGAGCTGGTTCCAGAACTCGACGAACTCGATTTCGTTTCGACCATCCACGACAATCCGGAATCGGACGAACACCCGCTTCTCATCACCAAGCGCGTCGAGGACCCGAAGCTGCCCACGGTGCTGCTCTACGGCCATGCCGATGTGCAGTTCGCCCACGATTTGCAGTGGGCCGAGGGCCTCGACCCCTGGGTGCTCACTCGTGACGGTGACCGCTTGTATGGCCGCGGCACTGCCGACAACAAAGGCCAGCACAGCGTGAACACGGCGGCATTGAAGACCGTGCTCGACGGCTTCCGTGCAGAGCACGGAACCGGCGAAGCCAGGCTCGGCTACAACATCACGATCCTCATCGAGACCGCTGAAGAGGCGGGGTCCAAGGGCTTGCGCTCGTTTGCGGCCGCACATGCCGATGACCTCTCGGCCGAGCTCTTCCTCGCCTCCGACGGACCACGGATCGCCGCCGAGGTCCCCACGCTGTTCCTCGGCTCCCGTGGGGCACTGAATTTCCGGCTCATCGCCCACGAGCGCGACGGCGACCACCACTCGGGCAACTGGGGCGGTCGGCTGCGGAACCCGGCCACGGTCATCGCCGCCGCGATCAACGCTCTGGTGGATGCCAACGGCGTCATACGGATCCCTGCGCTGCGCCCTGAAGATCCTCCCGCCTCGGTGCTCGACGCAGTGGCGAAGCTGCCTGACATCGTCGAGGAAGGTGCGCCGGAGACCGATCCGGACTGGGGCGAGCCCGGCCTGAGCCCCGCTGAACGGGTCTTCGCCTTCAATGTGCTCGAGGTCCTCGCCCTCGATGCGGGCGACCCGACCCAGGTCGTCAACGCGATCCCCGGCACCGCCTCGGCGAGCATGCAGCTGCGATACGTCGTGGGCACGGATGTCAGCGATTTCGAGAACCGGGTCCGGACCTTCCTCGAAGAAAAAGGGATCCATGGGGTCGCGGTCGAGCTCGAACACTGCATGCCGGCCACACGTCTGGACCCGGAAGCACGAGTCGTCACGGCAGCGGTGGACTCGATCCGCGAAACGACCGGACTCGACGTCGCCGTCGAGCCGAACCTCGGGGGAACCATCCCGAACGATGTCTTCGCCGAAGTGCTCGGACTGCCGACCGTCTGGGTGCCGCATTCCTACCCGGGATGCAACCAGCACGCACCGAATGAGCATGCGCTGGTATCGATCCTCAAGCAGGGTGCGGAGATCATGACGGGAATGTTCTGGGACATGCGCATGCGTCCGGACGACTGGTTCTCCTCGAAATGATCCCGCCAGCTGTCGGAGACCCCATGTCGCCGACGACCAAGCCGTCCCACCACACTGCAGGCAAAGGAGCCCAGTCATGACAGAACAGCTGTCAGCGCAGAATACCGCTGAGAACAAACCGGTGAAATCGTGGAAGGTCATCACCGCGGCCTCGATCGGCAACGCCCTCGAGTGGTACGACATCTCGGTCTACGCGTACTTCTCCGTGTACATCTCCGTGGCGTTCTTCCCCTCCGAGAGCCATGCGGTCTCAGTGATGCTGGCCTTGGGCACTTTCGCTCTGTCCTTCTTCATCCGCCCGGTCGGAGCAATCGTGCTCGGCAGCTTTGCTGACCGGAAGGGACGCAAACCGGCACTGACGCTGACGATCTGGCTGATGTTCGCAGGCACACTGATGATCGTGCTCATGCCACCGGCTCATGTCATCGGACTGGCTGCACCGCTGCTCATACTGCTTGCCCGACTCATTCAGGGGTTTGCCGCCGGAGGCGAATTCGGTTCGGCAACCTCGCTCATGGTCGAACACCTGCCCGATCGCCGAGGGTTCGCTGCAAGCTGGCAATTCACCTCGCAGGCGATGTCGACAATTCTCGCTTCCGTCATCGGTGTGGCCGTAACGACGACGCTGACGCAGGAACAACTCGAGACCTGGGGCTTCCGCCTGCCATTCATCGTCGGACTCCTCGTCGGCCCGGTCGGACTCTACATACGCCGGCATGTCCCCGAATCTCCCGAGTTTGCCGCTGCCCAAGCTGACAAGCCCAAGGAAGCAGTAGCAATCGGAGGTGTGCTGCGACATCACAAACTGGCTGTGCTGTTGGCGATCGGCGCGATCGCTGTCTCGACCTGCCTGAACTACTTCATCACGTATGTGCCGACTTACGCTGTCGACAACCTCGGTATGAACAGCTCCGCAGGATTCTGGGCGACCCTTGTGTCCGGACTCGTGCTGTTCCTCTGCACACCGGTCGCCGGCTACTTCTGCGACAAAGTCGGACGGTTGACCTTCATGATTCCGGCGGCGCTCGCGGTCATGGTACTCACCTGGGTCCTCTTCACCTGGGTCGTCGCGGCCAACGCGCTGACGGTGCTCATCGTCGTGGTCGTCATCTTCTCGATCCTGAAGGCCGCCTATTACGGGCCGCTGGCCAGCGTCATGGGCGACATCTTCCCAACTGAGGTACGAGGGACCGGCCTGTCACTGGGCTACAACGTCGGCGTTGCCATCTTCGGAGGGCTGACCCCGCTGGTGGCGGCCTGGCTCATCGGCATCACCGGTGACGCGAAAGCCCCGGCCTACTGGGTGCTGCTCGCCGGAGCGCTGAGCGTGGCGGCGATCCTCGTGGTGTGGAAGAAGCTCGGCGTGCGGTGACGTCCAGGGTATCGGTGCCGCCGTGAGAACGGGGCCGTGGTCGATTGCGGCCACGGTCCCGACTGGGCGGATATGGAACTCATGCGTTCGAGGCAACGGCGGCGGCCGCCTCGGCGAGGGTTCGTCTCTTCTTCTCACCGAGGTGGCCGATCACGGCCGCGGCGGCGATCATGACGGCGACGAGGGCGATGCCGATCCACTGATTGAGCATGAGCGTGGCGGCACCGGCCAGCGCGCCGATGAGGATGAGGACGACGGCGAGGGCTCGGCGGATCCAGCGGACGTTGTCACCGCCGGCCAGGCTCGAATCGGCGGCGAGGCCGACGATCGTCGAGGTCACCACCACGGTGGTGACGTCGGCGATCTTCATCTTCCGTGCGGCCGCGGCCTGCGCACCCATGAGCGCGGACAGGGCAGAGGTGAAGATCGTGCCGGCCAGCCCGATCTCGGGGTCGGGGACGACCGCGACGTAGACGGATAATGCGGCACAGCCGACGGCGACGCCGGAGAAGATCACGGTCGTCCGGTGGTGCCAGTTCTCGCCGATGTCGCCGAGGATGCGACCGGACAGTGCGGCTCCGACCATGAAGAACACGAGTGCGAGGACGGGGCGGAGGACGGGGACGCCGTCGGCGCCGGCGAGGCCCATGCCGAGGATGACGACGTTGCCGGTCATATTGCCGGTGAAGACCTTGTCGAAGCCGAGGTAGCCGATGGCGTCGACCATGCCGGTCGAGAAGGTCAGCAGCAGGAGCATGGCCAGGTCGAGGCGACGAGTCATGGTGTCCTTTCCGGGCGAGTGGGGCCGGCGGCAGTGCCGGAATGTCGCCATGAGGGGTAATTTGTATACAAAACTGTAATCAGGTGACGGTTGGCATGCAATCGAGGGGCAACCGGAATTGTCCGGGTATCGTCGTTATCGACAGCTGACCAAGGCTTGCACGCCGAACGACGATCAGCTGACCACTGCCGAAGGACTTCGCCCATGACCTTTTCACCGCCCCCAGCATTCACCACGCGCCCCACCCTCGAGGGGCACTTCGGGATGGCGGCATCGACGCACTGGTTGGCGACCGCATCCTCTCAGGCGGTGCTCGAACGCGGCGGGAACGCCTTCGACGCCGCCGTCGCCGGAGCTTTCGTCCTCAACGTCGTCGAGCCCCACCTCAATGGACCCGGAGGTGATATGACCGGGATCTTCGCCACCGCCGCCGAGCCTTCCCGACCACAGGTGATGATGGGGCAAGGGCCGGCTCCGGCCGCGGCGACGATCGAGCATTTCCGCAGCGAGGGCCTCGATATGGTTCCCGGCTCCGGGGCTCTCGCCGCCGCCGTTCCCGGAGCCGTCGACTCGTGGCTCAACCTGCTCGAACACCACGGGACGTGGGAGCTCGCCGACGTCCTCGACTTCGCCATCGACTACGCCGACAACGGGCATCCGATCCTCGCCCGAGCAGCCGGGACGATCGCGAAGGTCAGCGAACTCTTCACCGAGCACTGGCCGACCTCGGTCGCACAGTGGATGCCCGAAGGCCGAGTTCCCGAAGCCGGCGAGCTGGTGTTCAACCACGCCTACGCCGATGTGCTGCGCAGACTCATTGCTGTAGGTGACGGCACTGCGACACGGGAGGAGCGGATCCGAGCGGCCCGTCAGGAGTGGAAGTCCGGATTCGTCGCGCGGGCGATCGCCGACTTCATCTCCACCGCGCACAGACACTCGACCGGAGGCGACCACGCCGGAATCATGACGCTGGAGGACATTTCCGCCTTCGACGCTGTGTTCGAAGATCCCGTCACCATCGACTTCCGCGGATATCAGGTCGCGAAGATCGGCGCCTGGGGTCAAGGTCCGGTGCTGCTGCAGACTCTGAAGATCCTCGAGGGCTTCGACGATGACTGCCTCGACCCGTCGACCGAGAGCGGAGCGCACACGATCCTCGAAGCGCTGAAGCTGGCCATGGCCGACCGTGACACCTACTACGGCGATGCCGACGTCGACCTCGACTGGCTGCTCAGCGACTCCTATGCGGCCTCCCGACGAGAACTCATCACCGAGCAGGCATCGGCGGAATTCCGGCCCGGTCTCGGCCGGGACGGTGCGGCGCCCGTCTTCACCACCCCGCTCATCCCCGAAGGTGATGACAAAGAAGCGCTGATCAAAGCCGGCATCGGGGAGCCGACCGTACAGAAGAACGGCGTGAACAACGGCGACACCTGTCACCTCGACGTCGTCGATCGGTGGGGCAATATGATCTCGGCGACCCCGTCCGGAGGGTGGCTGCAATCCTCGCCGACCGTCCCCGGGCTCGGATTCTGCCTCGGCACCCGGCTGCAGATGATGTGGCTCGACGAGGCGGCCCCCTCGGCACTGCGCCCGGGCAAGCGTCCGCGCACGACATTGACCCCGACCTTGATCTCCCGAGACGGGCAGCCGATCATCGCTCTCGGCTCACCCGGCGGTGACCAGCAGGAACAGTGGCAGCTGCTGCTGATCCTGCGCATGCTCGTCGGCGGCTACCGTGCGCAGGAGGCCATCGATGCACCGGCACTGCACACGACGTCGTTGGCGGGATCGTTCTGGCCACGTACCTGGGTTCCGGGTGGAGCGGTCGTCGAGGACCGCCTCGGCGAGGATGTCATCAACGGACTCATCAACCGCGGTCACGACGTGACCAGGGCGGGGGAGTGGGAGCTCGGCCGGCTGTCGTGCGTGACCCGGGATCCGGCGACGGGCCGGCTGAGCGCCGGAGCGAATCCGCGTGGGGCGCAGGGTTATGCGGCGGGGAGATGACCATGGCTGATTCGCACGATGCGCAACTGGATGTCGCCGCGCAGATCCGCACCGACATCATCAAGGGCAAGCTCGAGCCCGGGACCAAGCTGCGCGAGGTCGCCCTGGCCGAACGCTACGAAGTGTCGCGGATTCCGATCCGGGAAGCGCTGCGTGCTCTTGAAGCCGATGGGCTCGTCGAGTCCCGGAAGTTCAGCGGTTCGGTTGTCGCGCCCTCCCCGGCCGAGGATGCCGAGGATCTGTTCGAGATCCGCATCGTGCTCGAATCGGCGACCGCGAAGCGCGCCGCCCGCCGGGCCGCCGAACTCAGTGCCGGCGGCGAGCACGATGCGAAGTGGTCGGAGATCCGCGCAGAGATCAACGAGATCCTCGAGGCCGGCGACGCCGTCATCGCTGAAGAACGTTTTGAGGACCTGGCGGTACTGAATATGCGGTTCCATTTCGCGGTCGCCGAACTCAGCGGGAGCCTGTCGTTCATCAGCCTGCTGCGTCAGATCTCCGGCAAGATCGAGTGGCTGTACTCGCTCAACCTCATGCGCCGGGGCCCGCAAGCGTGGCCGGAGCATCGCGAGATCATCGCCGCCATCGATGCCGGACGGGTTGAGCAAGCCGCCCAGGCAATGGCCCGACACGTGCGCCGCAGCCGCGATTCCTACTTCGCCACCATGTCCGAACGCCCCTAATTGCTACCTGACGGGGGCTGAGCAACCTCGCGCCAGGTTGCTCAGCCCCCGTCAGGTGCCTTGGAGAGCGAATTTCATCCTTTTGTGGGAGATACATCGACTCGGAGACCCGCTACTGTTGAGAGGTCCCGTCGCCGTTACGACGCCCGTTGAAGGTTCGTCGGACGTGATGACGGTCCAGTCGGCCCAGCCCATCAACTGGAACGGTGATCAGAAACTTGCAGGAACCCGCCCGTCGCTCCCTGCTGCTGACAGCATTGAGCTATCCGCTCGTCGTTGCGGGAATCATCCTGCTGATCCTCGCGGTCGAGGCCCCGGGTGCAGCCCTGCTGGGCTCCGGTGTCTTCCTCATCGGCATCAACGAGCTGTGCCTGTACATTGCCAGGTCGTCCGACCCCTCAAGAACTACCTGACGGCGGCTCAGCAACCTGGCGCCAGGTTGCTGAGCCCCCGTCGGGTAGCAATTAGGGGTGGTCTAGGAGGCGATCGAGTTTGTTGTAGCCCTCGACGATGCCGTGCTCCATGCCCGAGGCGACCATGCCATCGCGGGACTCGAGCGAGTCATAGATCGAGGTCGACATCAGCCTGGTCCGCCCGTCGCCGAGGTCGGTGAGCGTGAGGATCTCGAGGTTGACCGCGTCCGGGAATCCTTCGAAGGTGAAGGTCTGGACGATGCGCTCGTTCTCCCGCACCTCATGGAACGAGCCGAAGAACGCGTACTCGCCGCGATCGTCGTGCGAGACATAGCTCCAGTTCCCGCCGGTCGTCGCGTTCCATTCCCGGATCGTGTTCGTGATCGAGTCCGGTCCGCACCACTTGACGAACAGTTCGGGGTCGATGTGGGCCCGGAACACCTTGTCCGGTGAGGCGGCGAAATCGCGGGTGATCGACACGGTCTGCACGCCCTCGGGGACGTCGAGCTTGAGAGTCGAATAGTCGGCTGCGGTGTCTGTGGCGGTCATGTCATGCTCCTTTGCGTGATTTTCTGTGGGGTGATGTGGCCTCGGATCCCTCCGCCGAGGCGGCGCTGGAGTCCGAGTCGTTCGCTTCCTCGTCCGCGTTCATCGCTTCGAGGACCGCGTCGAGGCGTTGGTAGCGTTCCTCTGCCTGCTGCTTGTATCTCTCGATCCATTTCGTCATCAGATCGAACACATTGTCTTCGAGGTGGACCGGTCTGCGCTGGGCGTCACGGGTGCGGGAGACCAGTCCGGAGTCCTCGAGCACCTTGAGATGTTTCGATACGGCCTGCAGGCTGACCTCATAAGGTTCGGCGAGTTCGTTCACCGTCGAATCGGCGACGCTGAGTCTGGCCACCATGTCCCGCCTCGTCGGGTCGGCCAGAGCGGCGAAGACCTTGGACAGCTGATCGGCCATTTGAGCCTCCTGTGAATCTGCATCGAAACAATCATTCAACCAATGGGTTGATAAAAGGATATGTCTACCAGTTCTCGTAAGTCAACCATTTGGTTGAATAAAGTATTCGTTGGAGCGTATCTCGTGCTCCACCTGCAGTGCCGTGCGCAGGGTCGGCGCCGCCTCGGTGAGAGGCGACGGATTTCGCACCGATGAATTCCGGTAGAAACCGAATCGGACCGCGCAGTCTGTCGTATGGTCTCAGTAGCGGCGAGCAGCGAGCGCACCCGACCGGTGCGCGACGGGCTCCGCCCACAGGCAAGTAAGACGATGAAGTCTGGAGAAGAACATGCCCACACTGCGACAGCAGCTGTTCCGGATCAAACCGGTGCCGCGGCAGAAGGAAGACGTCGAGACCGATCTCAAACGCACGATCGGGCTGTTCTCGCTGACGATGGTCGGCGTCGGTTCGACCATCGGCACCGGCATCTTCTTCATCCTCTCCGAGTCCGTTCCGGTGGCGGGACCCGCCGTGATCTGGTCATTCGTCATCGCCGGTGCTGTCGCCGGCCTCGCGGTCATCTGCTACGCCGAACTCGCCGGATCCGTCCCCGTCTCCGGTTCCTCTTACTCCTATGCCTACGCGACCCTCGGCGAACTGCCGGCGATGGGGGTGGCCGCGTGTCTCCTCCTCGAATACGGAGTCGCCGGTGCGGCCGTCGCAGTCGGCTGGTCGCAGTACGTCAACCAGCTGCTGTTCAACCTCTTCGGATTCCAGATCCCGCACGCCCTGGCCTACGCGCCGGAAGAAGGCGGCATCGTCAACCTGCCTGCCATCCTGCTGCTGGCGATGTGCTGCTTCCTCCTGGTGCGCGGCACCGGCGAATCCATCGTCGTCAATGCGATCATGGTCTGCCTCAAGATCGGCGTGCTTATCTTCTTCATCTGCGTCGGCGTCACCGGCTGGGACTCGAATAACTTCGCCGACTTCGCCCCCTTCGGCATCTCCGGAGTCGTCGCCGGCTCGGGTCTGATCTTCTTCAGCTACGTCGGCATGGACGCTGTCGCCACGGCCGGCGATGAGACGAAGAACCCGAAGAAGACGATGCCCCGAGCTCTCATCGCCGCCCTCATCATCGTCACCTCCGTCTACGTCCTCGTCGCCGTCGCCGCCCTGTCCGCCCAGCCGTGGGAGAAATTCGACGGACAGACCGCAGGCCTGTCGGCCATCCTCGAGAACATCGTCGGCTCGCAGTGGCCCGGCACGGTCGTGGCCGCCGGCGCGGTGATCTCGATCTTCTCCGTCACCCTGGTCTCCATCTACGGCCAGTCGCGGATTCTCTTCACGATGGCCGGCGACGGAATGATGCCCAAGCTCTTCCGCGAGGTCAATCCCCGCACACTCACCCCGGTCAAAGGCACGATTGTCGTCTCCGCCGTCATCGCGGTCCTCGCCGGCTTCATCCCGTTGAACTTCCTCGCCGAGATGACCTCGATCGGCACCCTCGTCGCCTTCGTCGTCGTCTCCCTGGCCGTGATTATCCTGCGCGTGCGCGAACCGAACCTCGAACGCGGCTTCAAGGTCCCGTTCTATCCCGTCCTGCCGGTGCTCTCGATCATCGGCTGCTTCTGGATCATCTCGAGCCTGCAGGTCATCACGATCGTCGTCTTCATCATCTGGACCGCCTTTATCCTGGGCCTGTACTTCATCTTCGGCCGCAAGTCCTCCGTCCTCGGCAAGCAGCTCGCCGAGGCGGGACCCACCAATCCCGAATCCCCCGGAACGGACTCCACAGGAGGAGCCAAATGAGCATCGTCGTCGGTCTTGCCCCAGGTCAGGATAACCGCGCAGCCGTCGAGCTGGGCATCGTCCTCGCCCGCACCTATCGACGCCGGATCGTCGCAACCGCCGTGGACTCCGCTGCGTTCCCGATGGCGCCCGTGCACTTCGAGAGCCAGTACGAGAACAGGTTCCGCACCGTCGCCGAGGCGGCGCTCGACGAGGCGCGTGCGCTCATTCCCAGCGATCTCGAGTCCGAATGCGTCCTCCATTCCGCGCGGTCGTCACGGCGAGGTCTGCTCGAGATGTGCGAGAAGACCGACGCCTATCGCCTCGTCGTCGGACCATCGTCGGAAGGAAGGCCGGGCAAGATCGCGCTCGGGTCGGTGTCGAACGGTCTGCTGCATAGTGCCAGGCTGCCGGTGGCCCTGGCCCCGGCCGGATTCGAAGCGCCTGCGGGGGCGCGGCTGGAGCGGATCACGGCCGCGTACTCGGGATCGTCCACCTCGGCGGATCTCATTCTTGGTGCTGCGATGGTTTCGGCGGAGTCGGACGTGCCGTTCCGCATCGCCTCGTTCGCCCCGCGTTCGCGTGTGGTCGCCTCGGCGAACGTGCCCTTCGACATGGAGTCACGCGTCATCGACGAATGGACGAAGACCGTCCAGCGCGACACGGACAAGATCCTGTGCTCGATCGAGCAGCTGCACATCAAGCCAGGTGAGACGGACGTCGTCGTGGGAACCGGCGCCGATTGGGCCGCGGCGCTCGGAGCTGTCGAGTGGAAGCATCCGGAAGTGATGATGCTCGGGTCCTCCGGGCTGGGTGCGCTCAAGCGAGTGTCACTGGGCAGTCACGCGATGCGGATCCTGCAGAACTCTCCTGTGCCGATCGTCGTCGTACCCCGCCGCGCGAAAGCCGATTACATCCGCCAGCAGACCGTGTGACGGTCGAACTCGGTGGGCGTTTCGACGCCTGCGGGTGTCCAATACTTGAGCAGTTCCAAATTAGCGCCGTCGGTCTCGCTAGCCTGGCGACAGGTCACAACGACGTGGCCGAGAGCTAGTAGAGAGGAACCGCATGGAACTGCTGCGACTGGGACCGATCGGACACGAGATTCCGGCAGTCCGCCACGACGGAGTCTGCTTCGACCTCCGCCCGCTGACCGATGACATCGACCCGGACTTCTTCGCCGCCGACGGCATCGGACGCGTCCGAAGTGCGCTTGACGCTGGGGAACTCACGCCGCTCGATGGTGCTGAAGAGATGCGCATCGGCGCGCCGCTGACCAGACCTTCTGCCATCGTGTGCGTGGGCATGAACTATGCCGCGCATGCTCGTGAGGCCGGAGCCGAACCTCCCGAGCGTCCCGTCATCTTCTTCAAGATGCCCTCGACCGTCGCCGGGCCCAACGACCCGATCGAACTGCCGCCGTATGCGACGAAAGCCGACTGGGAGGTCGAACTCGGAGTGGTCATCGGATCACGGACCTTCAGGGCCGCCTCGGCGGAGGAAGGACTCAATCACGTCGCCGGGTACGTGCTGGCGAACGATCTGTCCGAACGCCGACTGCAGATCGAGGAGTCCGGGGGACAGTGGTCGAAGGGGAAGAACCTGCCCGGGTTCACCCCGCTCGGGCCCTGGATCCGCCCCGCCGCCGAGGTCGACCCCGGTGACCTGCGACTGCGCAGCTGGGTCAACGGCGAAGCCAGGCAGGATTCGTCGACGAGTGACCTCATCTTCTCCGTCGGCGAGATCATCTTCCAGCTCAGCCAGGCGATGGCCTTCGAGCCGGGCGACGTCATCCTCACCGGCACCCCGCAAGGTGTCGCACTGTCGGGAAAGTACCCGTACCTGGCCGACGGGGACGTCGTCGAACTCGAGCTCGAAGGCCTGGGACGGCACCGGCAGGGCGTGACCGTCACGGAGTGAATGCATGAAGCGGCGCACCGGTGAATGGTGCGCCGCTTGTGCGTGTGGATCGGCGCCTCAATGATGACGGCCGATCAGGTGAGGGCTGAGATCAGCGGTTCTCGTCGAATCCGCCCTGCTCGCCACCGAAGCCACCCTGATCCTGACCGCCGAAGCCACCCTGATCCTGACCGCCGAAGCCGCCGGGCTGGCCGCCCTGTTCGCGGTCGTTGTCTCCGCCGAATCCGCCGGACTGCTGGCCTTCCTGGGACTGCTGGCCGCGGTCGTCTCCGCCGAACCCGCCGTCGTTCTGACCGCCCTGAGCCTGCTGGCCGCGATCATCGCCGCCGAAGCCGCCCTGTCCCTGGCCGCCGGGCTGGCCGCCCTGCTCGCGGTCGTTGCCACCGAATCCACCGGACTGCTGGCCCTGCTCCTGCTGACCACGGTCTCCGCCGAAGCCACCCTGATCCTGCTGGCTGCCCTGGGCCTGCTGATCCTGGCCGCCGAAGTCACCCTGCTCCTGCTGACCCGACTGACCCTGCTGGCCGCCCTGGTCGCCGAAGCCACTCTGCTGGCCCTCGGGACCGCTCTGCTGCTCATTGCCGAAGTCGTTCTGACCGCTGTCGTTGTTGCCTGCGAAATCGTTCGATTCCATGTCCAACTCCTCATTCGGTGACGAATCATCGCTGTCTGCGACTCGATTGCCAGTCTTCGGCACCCAGAGCCTGGCTGACAATAGAGTTCAAGGAATGTTGCGCGAAGTTCACTCAAGCCGCAGCTGATGTTCAGCCAAGGCAGCTTTTCAACGCGACTTTGCTGTCAGCGGCATTTCGTCACCGTCCAGCACCGATTGTGGAGAGAAGATGGACGTGGTCGTGACCATGGTGGTCGGACTGCCGGCCGAGCAGACCGGCCGAACGAGTGCGGGAGGCACAATGAGTACACCCGATTCCGACACACGACGGGTGACGAAAGGTCGCGTCACGGTCTGGGCGGTTCTCTGTCTCATTCCGGTGATCGCCGCCTTCGTCCTCCAATGGCTGCCGATTCTCAATGGCCCACATCTGTTTCTCGGACTGCCGACCATCTTGTGGTGGACCTGTGTGCCCGGCAGCCTCCTCGTCACCGGCATCCTCCTGATCATCGAGAAGACCCGCCCCGATCTCGAACGGCAGGGCCACCTCGACGACCTTGCCCTCGAAGAAGCCGAGAGGCTCGAATCGGCCCAAGTCGGGGACCGACCGGAAGTGCAGGCACGCCCCGACAACGGTCGGGAGGGCTGAGATGAGCACTATCGAGATCGTCACCCTCGGCGGAATCGTCCTCGTCGCGATCCTCGGCTTCATCGGGCGCAAGAAGCCCAATGCCGACCTCTCCGAGTGGACCGTCGGCGGCCGACGCTTCGGCGTGGCCACCACCTGGCTGCTTCAGGCCGGCGAAACCTTCACCACTTTCACCTTCCTCGGTACCGCGGGGCTCGTGGTCTCGGGAGGTGCCGCCGCCTTCTACTCGATGCCCTACGTACCCCTCGGCTACCTGGTCCTCTACTTCATCGGCCCGAAGATCTGGCGCATGGCCAAAGCACGCGGACACCTGACACAGGCCGACTTCCTCGAACACAGCTACTCCTCGCGCACCCTCGGAGTCATCGCCGGCATCTGCGGAGTCATCTTCCTGCTGCCCTACCTGCAGCTGCAGATCACCGGACTCGGCCTCATCGTCCAACTCGTCACCGGCAATCGAACGACGGGCGTGTGGTCAATGGTCATCGCCTTCATCCTCGTCGTCGCCTTCGTCCTGTGGTCGGGCCTGCGAGGCGTGGCCACGACCGCGTACTTCAAAGACGCGCTCATGCTCGTCATGCTCTTCGTCGTATGCATCTCGATCCCCATCCATTTCACCGGCGGATTCACGAACGTCTTCGACACCGTCGCTGCGACCATGCCCGACCTCCTGAGCGTCCACGGCACAGAGGAGTACGGCATCCCCTGGTACATCTCGAACATGGCGATCAGCGCCATCGGCGTGGCCTTCGTGACTCTCCCGCACATGTGGCCGCCGATCCTGGCCGCCCGCAGCTCCGCGGTGCTTCGCCAGAACTACCTGTGGCTGCCGATCTACAACACCTTCATCGTCCTGCCGCTCATCGTCGGCTACGTGGCCGTCGTCATCCTCGGCCGGAACACCGATGCCGACTCGGCTCTGCTCCACTTGTCCGGACAGATGTTCCCCGATTGGGTGATCGGAGTCCTCGCCGTTGCCGGAATCACCACTGCGATGGTGCCCTCGGCCGCGCTGCTCATCGGCATCTCGACCCTGGCTTCACGCAATGTCTTCCGGATCAGATCCGAACGGCATCAGTTCACTGCGACTCAGATCATCGTCGTCGTCGCCACTGCCCTGTCGCTGCTGCTGGCCATCGTCATGCCCGACCTGCTGGCGAACCTCCTGCTGCTGACGTTCTCCGGCCTCGACCAGCTCGCTCCGGCGATCGCCGCGGCTCTCTTCTTCCGCGGTCGGCTCAGTGTCCGCTCGATCATCGCCGGTCTCGCGGCGGGCCTGATCGTCGTCATCGCCTACACGTTCTGGTTGCCGTTGCCATGGGCGATCAGCGAAGGCATCATCGGCCTCGGCGTCAACATCCTCGTCGTTGCGGTGTGCGAAGCCGTGCGTGCCGGGATCGGTCGGTCGAAGGCTGAGCTTCCGACCGAATCCATCGGTCAACGCGCGTAGGTCACGCTGCGGAACAGCTGAGCGCCGCCTCGGCGAGGTTGACCTTCCGACCGCCCGGACGGCGGATATCCGCGCCGATCGCGCCGACACCTGGCACCATGGGAGAACCGAACCACGCACAACTAGGAGCATCGTCATGAGCACGCACCGACTTCCCCTTTCTGGTGTGCGAGTCCTCGAACTCGGCAACTACATCGCCGCCCCCACCGCCGGGCGGATGCTTGCGGACTTCGGCGCCGAGGTGATCAAGGTCGAACGCCCCGGCACCGGTGATGAGCTGCGCAATTGGCGGCTCAAGGCCGGCGACACCTCGATGCTCTACCGCACGATCAACCGCAATAAGAAGTCGGTCGTGCTCGACCTGCGCAGCGATGAGGGACGCGAAGCTGTGCTCGAACTCGTCCGCCGCAGCGACATCCTGCTCGAGAACTTCCGCCCCGGCACCCTCGAGAAATGGGGACTCGGCCCCGATGTGCTCGAAGAGGCGAACCCCGATCTTGTGTTCGTGCGCATCTCAGCGTTCGGCCAGACCGGACCGATGTCGTCCCGGCCCGGATTCGCTGCTGTCGCCGAAGGATATTCCGGCTTTCGCGAACTCGTCGGCGACCCCGACCGCCCGCCGGTGCGCGTGGGCATCTCGATCGGCGATTCGATCGCCGGGATGCAGGCGGCGTTCGGTGCGGTGATGATGCTCTTCGACCGTCAGCGGCAGAAGATCGCCGGAGCCGCCGAGGCGGTCGTCGGTTCCGCGCACAGCTTCGAAGGCAAGGGTCCGCTGTCGGATCGGACCGTCGACGTCGCGCTCAACGAGGCGATGTTCTCCGTGATGGAATCCCTCGTCCCCGACTACTCCGCATTCGGCGAGGTCCGCACCCGCACCGGTGGTCGGATGGAGGGCATCGCGCCCTCGAACGGCTACCTGTGTGCGGGAGGGAAATCCGTGGTCATCGCCGGCAACGGGGATGGAATCTTCCCGCGGCTGATGACGGCGATCGACCGTCCCGACCTCGCCGAGGATGCCGACCTGCAGACGAATGCCGGCCGTTGGCAGCGACGCGACGAACTCGACGAAGCGATCGGTGCGTGGTGCGCGCAGCGTTCGGTCGAGGACGCCGTCGAGACTCTGGAGGAAGTGGGAGTTCCGGCGGGACCCATCTATACGGCCGAAGACCTCGTCGCCGATGAGCAGCTGGCCGCTCGCGGCATGATTCAGAACCTCGACGTCTCCACCGGCGACGAAGTCCTCGAGGACGTCGCTTTCCCCGGCATCACCCCGGTCATCGGCGGCGAATCGATCGCGATCGACCATCTCGGGCCCGATCTGGGAGAGCACACGGATGAGGTGCTGTCGTGGTTGGGGCTGGCATCGGAGCAGAATGCAGTCCCGGAGCCAGACCAGGACGGCGTCGAGGACTGAACGCCGAGACCTCTTCCGACGGCGACCGCCCAGGTCTATTCTTATGCCATGGGCGAGCTGAGGTACTCGATCAACGTCACCGTCGACGGCTGCTGCGACCATCGCGTCGGAGTCATCAGCGACGACTTCCACCTTCACCATGCGAATAATCTCAAACGTGCCGACGGGCTGATCTTCGGCCGCGTCACCTATCAGATGATGGAAGACGCGTGGCGCCGACCCGAGGGTGACACGACCGCTGAGGAAGACCTTGACCCATTCGTCGCGGCCATCGACCCGGCTCGCAAATTTGTCGTCTCCAGCACCCTGGACAGCGTCGACTGGAACTCCGAACTCATCCGCGGCGACCTCGGCACCGCTGTCCGCGAGCTCAAGGAACTATCGGTGACGGGTCTCGCGACAGGGGGAGTGACTCTGCCGTTGGCTCTGGCCGAACTCGGTCTCATCGACGAGTTCGAGTTCGTCGTCCACCCCTGCATCGCCGGCCACGGACCCTACCTCTTCGCGGGACTGAGTGACGTCGTCGATCTGGAGCTCGTCGACCGCGGCGAACTCGAAGCAGGCCACGCGATCCAGACGTACCGGCCGAAGAACCGAGCTTCCCGCTCGGCCTGAGCGAATGTAGTTCAGGATGTTTGTGCAACGTTGAGCGATTGGCGCGAACGTTTGGCTCATTCCATACTCAGCTTTGGAATTTTGGATTGGAATGTTTGGAGAGAATAGCGTGACGCAATCCAAAGTTCCAAAACTATGGAATACTTATGGATGTGAACCCAAAAGATGTTCGGGCCCTTGCCGTCGCAGGTGAAACGTTAACCGTCGAATTCAAATCGGATCGCCACGAGGTGATGAAGGACGACAAGATTGCGGACACGGTCGTATGTCTCGCTAATGGGCAGGGTGGGCACCTGCTCATAGGCGTCGAAGATGATGGCTCCATCACCGGCGCGCGAAAAAGGCATGGTGAGGTAACCGATCCATTGCGGCTGCAGGCAGTCATTTCGAACAAGACAGTTCCTCCGGTGCTCACGGATGTATCGGTGGTCGGTCTTGATGAAGTGGAAGTGATTGTCATCAGGGTGCCGCAAGCGGCATCAATCACTGGGACGAAAAAGGGATTGTATGTTCGACGCGCTCTTCAGTCCGACGGCAAGCCTCAGTGTGTGCCGTTTCTAGCGCATGAAATGCTCGCAGACCGAATCGAGCGCGGTGAGATTGACTATGCCGCAATCACCGAACCGGGTGCGACTCTCAGCGACCTTGATCCGCTTGAATTCGACCGGATGAGGAAGCTCGCTTCGACAAGCTCTGGCGGTGCAAGTGCGCTGGCCACACTTACTGATTTCGAACTTGGCCGCGCACTTGGCGTCGTTGACGGGCGAGAGGATTCTGCAGTAGTCAAGCGCGGCGCGCTCTTATTGTTCGGCCGTCCGGATGCGATACGTCGTTTCATTCCAACGCATGAAACCGCGTTTCAGGTCACAGATGACCTGACGGTTAAGCAGAATGTGTTCGCGCACGACCCGCTCTTCAAGTCAGCGGAGGATCTCTTCGCGCAGGTTCAGCGATTCAATGATGAGGACGAGTTGGATATTGGTCTAACGCGAGTCTCTGTTCCGCGGATTCCTCCGGTGGCAGTGCGAGAGCTGATTGCGAACGCTCTCGTCCACCGTGATTACACGATACCGGGGCCAGTTTCCGTGCAGTTGAGTGATCTGGACTTGGCCATCTCAAATCCTGGCGGATTTCCCGGAGGAGTGACACTCGACAACTTTCTCAGCATGTCGCGTCCGCGGAGCAGAATTCTGGCAGAAGCGTTCCTTCGAGCGGGTTTAGTGGAACGTACCGGGCGCGGGATCAGCCGAGTTTTCGAATGGACATTGCGCACTGGTAGGGCGGCTCCAGACTATTCGCGAACTGATTCCTCGAGAGTCGTTGTCTCCTTGCCGGTGGGTGACTCTGACCTATCGGTGGTGAAGTTTGTCGTCGAACACAGTGAAGCTACAGGCGGGCAATTCTCGCTGGCTGAACTCCAAATTGTTCATTCGCTGCTTGACAATCCGAAATTGACTTCGGGCGAGCTGGCGCGAATTACACAAGCCGGCGAGATCGCGACGCGCAGTATTCTTACCCGACTGGTCGAAAGGGGAATAGTTGAGATGCGGGGCAATGGTCGGGGGCGTAGGTACACGTTGACTGCGGCAACTTATCGTGACCTATCGACGCCGTCCAGCTACGTTCGAGTTCGTTCTTTCGACGGTGTTCAACAGGAGCAGATAGTGCGATCCTATGTGGACTCTCATGGTTCAATAACGCGTAGAGAAGCGGCAGATCTCTGCTCAATTACCTCTGAAGAAGCCAAAGCATTGCTTAGGACTATGAGGGACAAAGGTCTGCTTGAGCTGATTGGTGAGCGCCGAGGCGCGCGATACATCGATCCGCTGACTTCCTAATTATCGCTATGCGAGTGAGGTCGTACAGGACGCCTTCGTCGGTCGGTTCTTATGGTTGCGCATCGTGGGTTGTGCTCATGCCAATCGGTTCCCGATAAACGGGACTGAACACAGGCAATTCTCCCCGACCTCTCATATGCCGAACAAAGCCTGTTCCCTGGACTGAGCACGTTATATAACGAGAGTGGAGTCGCGCATGGTCGCGCGGCGACGAATCGTTTCCCGTTCAGCGGGAGCTTGCGTGAAGGAGTCCCATGGTCCGGCCCACTTCCGTCGACATCCTCGACACCACTCTGCGCGACGGGCTGCAGATCGAAAAAGCCATCGTGCCCACCGATGTCAAAGTCGCCCTGGCCGAGAAGCTCATTGCGGCGGGACTCAAGCACATCGAGGTCGGCTCCTTCGTCAATCCGAAGAAAGTCCCGCAGATGGCCGACACCGACGAACTGCTGCGCCGGCTCGCACCACACGAGGCCGACGGGGTCGAGTTCTATACCCTCGTCTTCAACCTCAAGGGCGCCCAACGGGCCGTCGACGCAGGCGCGAAGAACATCAAACTCGTGCTCTCGGCCTCCGAAGGACACTCGAAAGCGAACTCCGATGCCTCCATCGCCGAGGCGTCCGACCGCCTTATGGATGCCGCCGTCTATGCCCGTGACCAGGGACTGCGCTTCGACATCACGACTGCCGTGAGCTTCATCTGCCCTTTCGACGGGATCACCGAGGCGGGCCACCTCGTCGAGGTTCTCCGTCCCTTCGTCGACGCCGGAGCCCACGGAGTCGGGGTGGCCGACACCATCGGCAACGCCAACCCATCGCTGGTCCGCCGCAACACCTCGGCGGTTCTCGACGCCTTCCCGGACAAACCGGTCAACCTCCATCTCCACGACACCTACAACTTCGGCATGGCCAACGTCATCGCCGCTCTCGATCTGGGGGTCGCGAACTTCGACGCGGCCATGGGCGGACTCGGCGGCTGCCCCTTCGCCCCGGGCGCTGCCGGCAATATCGGCACCGACGACCTCGTCCACCTCCTCCACCGCGAGGGCGTGGCCACCGGCGTCGACGTCGACGCGCTCAGCGAGGTGCGCGACCCCCTCATCGCCGCCGTCGGACACGACCTGACCTCGAGCCTGTCGGACATCCCCGCGACCCCCGCGGTCTTCGACGACCGGTTCGCGGCCGCCTCGGCGAAGGTCTGAAATGACGTCCCACATGACCGCCGAACAGACCCAGGCAACGGCCCCTGAACCGCTGCCGCTCGAAGGCATCCGCGTCATCGAGTTCTCCCACATGGTCATGGGCCCCAGCTGCGGGATGATCCTCGCCGACCTCGGCGCCGAGGTCATCAAGGTCGAACCCCGTGGAGCCGGCGACAAGACCCGCTACCTGCCCGGGTCCGGGTCCGGACTGTTCCCCGCGTTCAACCGCAATAAGCACAGCGTCCAACTCGATATCGCCGAGGCGGCCGACCGTGACCGCGTCCTCGACCTCATCGATTCCGCCGATGTCCTGCTCGAGAACTTCCGCGTCGGGAAGATGGAATCGATCGGCTTCGGATACGAGGAGCTCTCGGCCCGCAACCCCGGACTCATCTACTGCTCGCTCAAGGGATTCCTTTCCGGCCCCTACGGGAACCGCGCCGCCCTCGACGAGGTCGTGCAGATGCTCGGCGGTTTGGCCTATATGACCGGCCCGCCCGGTCAGCCGCTGCGCGCCGGTGCCAGCGTCAACGACATCATGGGCGGAATGTTCGGAGTCATCGGCATCCAGTCGGCACTGCGGGTGCGCGAAACCACCGGCCGCGGAAAACTCATCAACTCCGCACTGTTCGAGAACAATGCGTTCCTCGTCGGCACGCACATGGCACAGTCCCAGATCAGTGGCGAGCCACCGCGGCCGATGCCGACCCGACAGGCCACGTGGGCCGTCTACGATATCTTCCGCGATGCCGACGACAACCAGGTCTTCGTCGCCGCGGTCTCCGATGGGCAATGGCGCGACCTCTGCGACGAATTCGGACTGACGGGGCTGGCTGCCGACCCGGACATGCTGACCAACCAAGGCCGAGTCGACCAACGCGACCGCATCCATCGCGAGCTTCAACAGGCACTGTCACAGCTGAGCCTGGCCGAGATCGAAGACAAGTGCACCCGGCGCGGCCTGCCCGTC
Organism: Brevibacterium sp. MGP-B1; assembly: GCF_057766545.1. NCBI lineage: Bacteria > Bacillati > Actinomycetota > Actinomycetes > Micrococcales > Brevibacteriaceae > Brevibacterium > Brevibacterium sp. MGP-B1. The sequence continues at coordinate 3,782,657 of NZ_CM173407.1, forward strand.
GCTCCGGTCAACACCCCGGCCGACCTCACGGCTGACCCGCACCTCGTCGCCTCCGGAGCGCTCGCCCACACCGGGCTGCCGACAGGTGCAAGCGTGGATGTGCCGCTGTTGCCGCTGACCTTCGATGGGAACCGGCTCGGACTGCGCAGCGATGTGCCCGAACCCGGCCGCCACAACAGCCATTACCGGGACGGCCCCGCAGTGCCGACGGGCCCACCGGTCGATGGACCCCAGCCCGACGAGAACCGCTTGGACTGACAACTCAGTCAGCGGCACACCGGCTCCGGGCGGATGAGTTCCGAACCGCCGGGCACCGGACGCGCAGGCACCAGCTCCACCAGCACTAGATCACCAGCACACCGCCAAATATCGAGAACCGAACACACAAGGGGACAGCTCATGCGATCAACGACGATCACACGCACACGGACGGCCGCCTCGGCGAAGGAAGGGAAGACGAGCACCCGCAAGCGCGCGGCGAAGATCGGGGCCGTGCTCGCTTCGGTCGCGCTCGTCGCCACCGCCTGCGGAAACAAGGCGCAGCCTCCGGGCGAGGGCGGGGACTATCCGAAAGGACCGGTCACGGTCACGGCTCCGGCCGAGCCCGGATCCGGTTGGGACACCACGGCACGCGCCCTCGTCGAGGCGCTGCAGAAGGAAGACATCGTCTCCACGCCGCTGCCCGTGCAGAACAAGCCCGGCGGCACCGGCTGCTCGTGGCTGACGTCGATGATGCAGCAGGAGAAGGGCAAGGACGATCAGATCGCCATCACCTCCCTGGCCAGCCAGACGATGAAGGCGCGCAACCTCTGCGAATTCGGTCCCGAGGACACGACGCTCATCGCCACCCTCTACGTCGAGGACTTCATGGTCGTGACGCCGAAGGACGGGGACTTCAAGGACCTCGACGCCCTGGTCAAGGCGCTCAAGGACGACCCGCAGAAGGTCACCGTCGCGGCCGCCGGAGACGACACTCTGCCGTTCGCCCTGTTCGCGAAGGAAGCCGGCGTCGACCCGGCCGACATCAATTTCGTCAACTACGACGGCGGCGGGGAGCAGACGACCGCCATGCTCAACGGGGACGCGAAGGTCGCCATCGCCGGCATGAGCGAATTCCGCTCCGTCATCGAAGCCGGTGACATCGAACCGCTCGTCACCTTCGCCCAGGAACCGCTGGCGGCGCCCTTCGACAAGGTGCCCACCGCGAAGGACTCCGGCTACGACGTGACCCTGGGCAACTGGCGCGGAGTGTACGGACCCGCCGAGATGCCGCAGGAAGCCGTGGACTTCTGGGCCAAGGCGCTCGAGGACGTGAGCAAGTCCGACGCCTGGCAGGAGACGCTGAAGAACAACCAGTGGGCCGCCGAGTTCCACACCGGCGACGACGCTCAGACCTACGTCGACGACGCGGCGAAGACGGTCGCCGAAGGCGTCAAGGAGACCGACCTGGGCAACAGCAAATGACCGCTTTCCGCACCGACCTCATCACCGGCGGCGCCATCGCCGTCATCGGCGCGGTGTACTACATCGCGACGTTCTCCATCCAGGAGACCACGAACATCGTCACCCCGCGCACCTTCCCCGCCATCGTGGGGATCGGACTCATCGTGCTCGGCCTCTTCCTCGCCGGCCAGGCGGTCGTCCGGCACCGGAAGGACACCCTCGCCGAGGCGGTGCCCGGGTCTGCGGGGTCCGCTGAGTCGGCCGGGTCCGCGGGATCCGCGCACTCGACCGCGGCGGGGGACGGGGACGGTGCGGCCGCCTCGGCGGGGGAAACATCCGTTGAAACCGCCGACCGATCCTCCGGTCAGGAAGGGGTCGGCGGGATCGTCCTCGAAGCCCCGCCGGAGCCGCAGGTGCGCAAGGTCGTGTTCCAGTTCGCGCTCTTCTTCGTCTATCTGGCGATCCTCATCCCGGTCGGATTCCTGCTGTCGACTGCGGCGTTCCTGATGGGGCTGACCAGCATCTACGCGCCTGAGAAGTGGATCCGCAACCTCATCTTCTCCGTCCTCTTCGCGGTCGTGGTCTACACGGCGTTCGTCTACGGACTCGCCGTGTACCTGCCGGTCGGAATCCTGGGCTAGGGGGCGGACATGGACACTCTCATCGATCTGGGAGGCGGCTTCGCCTCGGCGCTCGAGCCGGTCAGCCTCGCCTTCGCCCTCCTCGGCGTGCTGCTGGGCACCGTTGTCGGAGTGCTCCCGGGAATCGGACCGATCTCCGCGATCGCGATCCTCATCCCGGTGTCCTTCGGAATGGAGCCGGTGCACGGCCTCATCCTGCTGTGCGGAATCTACTACGGGTCGATGTACGGCGGCTCGATCACCGCTACGCTCATCAAAACCCCTGGTGAGGTGGCCAGCGCGGTGACCGCGATCGAAGGCTACGAAATGGCCCGCCGCGGTCGGGGCAAGGCCGCCCTGGCGACCGCGGCGATCGGATCGTTCCTCGCCGGCACCCTGGCGATCATCGGGCTGACGTTCCTCTCACCCGTCCTCGTCAAGCTTGCGAACGTCTTCGGCGCCACCGAATACTTCCTGCTCATGGCCACGGCCCTGCTGCTCGCGTCGACGATGTCGGCGGGTTCGCGGGCCAAGGCGCTCATCTCGATCTTCATCGGCCTGGCCGTCGGCCTCATCGGACTCGACTTCCAGACCGGACTGCCCCGGCAGACCTTCGGCATGGATCTGCTCTCCGACGGGATCGACTTCACGATCTTCGCGATGGCGCTCTTCGCCATCCCCGAGGCGATCCGAAACCTCGCGCTCGGTCGTGGGGCCATGGATGAGATCCAGAGCTTCGGAAACGACAAGTGGATGACGAAGGAAGACTGGCAGCGCTCGGCCGGGCCGTGGGCCCGCGGTTCCGTGGTCGGCTTCATCATCGGCATCCTGCCCGGTGTCGGGCCCTCGCTGGCCTCGTTCATGTCCTACATCATGGAGAAGCGGATCTCGAAGCGGAAGGACGAGTTCGGTCACGGCGCCATCGAGGGCGTGGCCGGTCCCGAAGCGGCGAACAACGCCGGTGTGGGCGGTGCGATGATTCCGCTGTTCAGCCTCGGCATCCCGGGTTCGGCGACGACGGCGCTGCTGCTCTTCGTGTTCACGATGTACGGCCTGCAGCCAGGACCGCTGATCTTCCGGGACGAGACCGGTCTGATCTGGACGATCATCGCCAGCATGTACATCGGCAATATCGCGCTCATCATCCTCAACCTGCCGCTGGTCGGGGTCTTCGTGAAGCTGTTGAAGATGCCCAAGGAGATCCTCTTCTCGTCCATCCTCGTGCTCGTGGTCATCGGCGCCTACGCCATCGAATTCAGCCTGTTCGGGCTGATGATGCTCGGCATCTTCGGCGTCATCGGCTACCTCATGGAGAAGGGCGGCATCCCCTTGGCTCCGGCGATCCTGGCGCTCGTACTCGTCCCGCTGCTCGAGGACAACTTCCGGCGCATGCTGCAGATCTCCGGTGGATCGTTCGCACCCCTGGTCACCAGGCCGGTGTCGCTGTCGATCATCATCCTCATGGTGGCAGGCATCATCGGACCCATCATCTTCCGGTGGTGGGTGTCCCGGCGGAAGCTGCTCGCCGATGTGACGGTGTCGTGAGGAGTGGGAATGAAGAGTTCTGACCAGGCGCCGGCGGAGATCGGGGTCATCGACCGCAGTGCGGCCATCCTCGAAGTCCTCCAGGACTCGCCGATGACGGCCGCGGAGGTGTGCCGCCGACTCGGCTATTCGAAGTCGACGACCTACCGGTTGCTGACCGACCTGCGGGCGCACAAGTTCATCGTCCGTGACTCCTCGGGACTGCTGCGATTGGGGCCCTTCCCAGGCAGGCGCAATATCGCCACGACGAACTCGGTGCTCGACCATCTGCGGACGATGACCGGGGAATCCGTGCAGCTGTGGGTCCGCGTGGGTGAGGACCGCGTGTGCGTGCGCAACGTCGAAGCCGATCATGAGCTGCGCGTCTCGCGCGGAGTCGGGGCGGTGCTCCCGCTCGTCGACGGCGGCTCGGCGGCCCTGGCGCTGTGCGGGCCGGGAAATCCGGCGGAGTTCTACGCGACCAAGCAGGCACGGGTGGCCGGGACCGCCTCGGCGAGTGTGGCTTTCACCGTCGGTGCGATCGTGTTCGCCCTCTGTGTGTCCTACCCGCTGACGCGGGAACCGGACAACGTCGCCGGCGCCTATCGCAGCCTGCTCAGCCGGGCCGCAGTCGAGCTGCGGGCGCTGCTCGACGGCAGCGAGGAACTCGAGGTGCTGCGCGATATCGCCCGGTTGGCGCTGGGTGCGCGGAAGCAGGCGGGGGAGTAGGGAGGGAGTAGGCGGGACCATTCCGCCGGTGGCTCAGTCGACGGTCGAAAGTCACTCGGCCGGAGGCTGGCCGAGGTAGAAGCCGGTGGTGCGTTCGGCGGCGGCGCGCGCCTGATCGACGGGTGTGCCTGCCGCCGCCGAGGCCTCGCCCCAGCGGGTGCTGGAGGTGCGGACGAATTCCTGGGCCGACGCCGAGGCGACCCATTCGTTCTCGTCTTCCGGGCGTCCCGTGCCGGCCACGAGATGGTTGGCGAGACCGAGGAGGGAGATGTCCCACCCGACCCCGGTGGCGCCGGGTCCGAACTGCACCCAGAAATCGGCGTTCGCCTCACCTGCGTGCGAGTGCTCGAGAGTCAGGCGTGCGCCGCCGTCTGCCTCGGCGATGCGGACGGTGACATGGCTGACTCCTCCCGCGAATTCCCAGGTCAGCGAGTAGAAGTGGGGCGGTTCGCAGCTCTCGATCGTGCCGGAGGCATTTCCTTCGATCTGGTAGCGACCGCCGAGTTCGAGGTCGCCGCTGACGGGTGCGAACCAGCGCTCGAGCCGGACCGGATCGGTGCAGGCTTCCCAGAGGTCGGAGACGGTGGTCGGGTAGGTCTGGCTCAGCGTCTGGACCGTGTGCTGGGTGTCGCCCTCGACGGTGATGTTGAGCCCGCGGTCGACGGCGTCGGCCTGCGCGGCGAGGACCTGGTCTTCGGTGGGGCGACTGGAGTCGGGGGTGGTCATGGAAGCTCCTCGGAGGTCGTCGATGATCTGACGGCGGTTGAAGGTGAGGTGCGGGAGGTCCGCCGAAGATCGGCGGTACTTCATGGTAACCAAGGATGCGCAGCGGTGGAATGGCATCGGTCCAGGTTGGGGATGAGAACGGATATGTCATTTATCGGGCTCGGTCCATCAGCCGACGCATAGTGTGGAGCGCAGACGGAGCCGCCGAGCGCGGGGCCCGGACAAGAGCGCACCGCACCAATGGGAGGACCCCCTTATGACCACACGCATCGCCGTCGTCGTCGGCAACCCGAGCCCAAATTCGCGAACCCGCCAAGTGGCCGAAGACCTCGCCGCCAAGATCGCCGAGGTGACCGGATCCGAGATCGACGAAACCATCGAACTCGCCGAGGTGTCCGGCGAGATCTTCGAGTGGAAGTCCGATCGCCTCAACACACTCACCGAACGTCTGGCCACCGCCGACTACGCGGTCATCGCCACGCCGACCTACAAGGCCAGCTACACCGGACTGCTCAAAGCCTTCCTCGACCGGTACGACGCTGGCGGTCTGCACGGACTGACCGCGATCCCGGTCTTCACCATCGGGTCCCCGGCGCACACGCTCGCGGTGGAGACGACCCTGCGTCCGCTGCTCGTCGAACTCGGCGCCAGCGTGCCGACGAAAGGTCTGGCGTTCCCGACCGCAAAATTCGATGACCGCGCAAACGTGCTCGACGAATGGGTCGACAGCCAGAAGGCGTACCTGCCGCAGAGGTGAGCCTTCAGCTTGGTGAACCTGCAGCGGCTCAGTGCAGGGGCCGAGTTATTGCAGGTTCACCAAGCTGGTGAGTTGGCCGGTGCCGAGAGTCAGTCGGTCTGTTCAGAGGGCGTCTGCAGTGACGATTGCGCCGCTCTGAACGAGGGCAGAAGCGCCTGCTTCCACTCGCCGAGGTCGACGGACAGGGTCAGCCAGGTGACGGAGCGATTGATTGCGTCGTATTGATGGATGATGAAATTGCGATTGGCGGTGGCCAGAGCTCAATCTATTCCCGCTGGCGAGTTCCTTAGCAATTCTGCGATCCATCACAGCGACACCGCTTCTCGGCGGATGTCATCGTCGACCCCCGGCTTCAGTCCGCCATAGTCGACCAAGTCGATCTCTCTGCCGAGAACCTTCTCGATAAGTTGTTTGAAACGGATGAAGGCGAAAGACGAAGTGCCTTCCGGAGCGTCGACGAGCAAGTCGATATCGGAGTCCATTCGAGCTTCACGGCGCGGAGCGGAACCGAAGACAGCCAAATTCTCATAGCCGTGATCCGAGGCTAGTTTCATGAGAATCGGACCAGCGGCTTCCAGGAGGATCTCCGGATGAACCAGATCAAGAGCGGGGGCGAATTTGAGCTGCTGACTCACGGCAGGCTGCGAGATTCCAAGATCATTCGCGATCTCTCGCTGACTCATGCCAGTGGCGAGCATGGCTCGGAGCGCGAGTGCACGGCGCAGTCGCGCAATGTCTTCACAGCGTTGCGCGTGGCGGTACTCTTCGACGAAGCTCATAAGACAATCTTATCAACCGGTGTGCGGCATGGGAATAGACTCAACCGAGCTGCAGCGAGGGTGACGGTGAGTAGAGCGCGGGCCCGCTGAACGCATCAGCGGACCCGCGCGACATCCTCGGCGGATGAGGTCGTCCCGATCAAGGACGGGCGCCTCGGTGGGGGATCAGTCGATCTGCAGCTCGCCCATCGCGTCCCAATCATCACCGTCGATCTGACGGGAGATGATCTTCGGGGTCGCTGTCAGTGCGGAGTGCATCGGCCCGCCCGCGGCGGTCGCGGCCTGGAAATGGTCGGACTTCACATGCGCTTCGGCGGCATCGTCGTCGAAGGCTTCGACGAGGACGTACTCGTTCGGGTCATCGAGGCTGCGCGACCAGTCGAACCATTTGTTGCCCGGTTCTGCGCGGGTCGCCTCGGTGAATTCGCGGGTCAGCTCGGGCCACTGGTCAGCCATTTCGGGGTTGACGGGGAACTTCACGACGATGAAGATCATGTCTTCTTCCTTCTCTCTGTGGTTGTTCTCTCGGGTGGAGATGTGGGTGTGGCGGTGTCGGTTTCTGCTCTCAGCGACAACGTTACGAGAACTGCATTCCGCCGTCGACGAGCATGGTCTGTCCGGTGATGTAATCGGAGTCCTCGCTGGCGAGGAACGACACGAGGTTCGCGACGTCCTCGGGTACGGACACCCGGCCCATGAGGATGTCACCAGCATATTTCTTGATCGCCTCACCCTTGGCCAGCCCCTCCTCGGCGGCGAGTTTCTCATCGATGAGATCCCACATGGCGGTGCCGACGATGCCGGGCCCGTAGGCGTTGACGGTGATGCCGTGCTTGGCCCACTCCATCGCCGCACCCTGGGTGAGTCCGCGCACCGCCCATTTCGTCGCCGAATACGGTGACAGCAGCGCGAAGGGACGGAACGCGACGATCGAGGCGGCGCCGATGATCTTGCCGCCGTTGCCCTGCTCGATCATCTGCTTCGCCGCAGCCTGATACGACAGGAAGACGCCGGTGAGGTTGACGTCGACGATCTTCTCGAAATCCGCCTTCGAATAGTCGATGAGGGGTTCGACCTGGGCGATTCCGGCGTTCGCGACGAAGACGTCGAGTTTTCCTCCCGCATCGACGGCAACCTCGACGAGGCGGCTCAGCGAATCCTCGTCCGTGACGTCCACCTCGGCGCCGGTGGCCTTCCCACCTGCACTTTCGATCGTGGTGACGGTCTCCGCCACCCCGTCCTGCATGCTCGGCAGATCGGCGACGATGACATGATGGCCATCGGCTCCGAGCCTCTGCGCGATGCCCTGACCGATTCCCCGTGCGGACCCCGTCACCACGGCGACGCTGTTGTTCGTGCCCATTTCTCCTCCTTGAGTTCTCAACTGTGAGTGAGCACGATCATTCTCAGCAGAGTCGGCAGCCGGAGGACACGGTTCTTCTCATGTGGCGATAAAGCTGGGGGTCAAACGTGGCCGGCTGTGGGGCGGGTGGTCTCCGTCGGGAGTGCTGTCTCCATCGAGAGTCCGGGGCTCAAGCGTGTTCGGCGACGGGGACGGTGACCGACCCGCCGCGCAGGTAGCTCGACGCCAGTCCCGCATGCTCGCGCAGGGTCGACTCGACCAACTTCGCCCGCCCCGCCATCTTCGACGAAGGCGTGCTGATCGCCATCGCCCCGACCTGCATTCCCGTGCCATTGCGCACCGGCACGGCCGCGCAGGTCTGACGAGGCAGGAACTCCTCGTGCTCCCAGGCGATTCCGCGGGTGGCCACCTCGGCAAGGTGGGGGTCGAGGGCCTCCCGACTGATCATCGTCTGCGGGGTGAGCACCTGCATTCCGCGCGCCTCGAGGTAGTCGGTGCGCTGCGGTTCGGGCATTCCGGCCAGGAGGATCTTGCCGAAAGCGGTGGCGTGCGCCGCCTCGTGGAAACCGAAGCGCAGAGGCCGCAGCCGCGGATGCTTCTCGCAGTCGGAGCAGTAGGTGAGGATGATGTCCGAGCCGCGGTAGATCGCGAAATAGGCGGCGGTGCCCAGCGACCGGTGGAGCTGATCGGTGATCTGCCGAATCGGATGCGGAGCGACGAGGCGCTGCTGGAACGACAGTCCGAGTTCGAAGCATTTCGGGCCGAGCTCGAAGCGCTTGGTGTCCTTGAGGTAGACGAGATACCCGGAATCGGCGAGCTCGTTGAGGAGTCGGTAGACGGTGGGCAGCGGGATCTCGAGGCGGGTGGCCACGGTCTTCGCAGCGGCACAGCCCGAAGCGGCGACGGCTTCCAGGACGGAGAAGGTTCGTTGGATCACGGCACTGTTGGACACGCGGTCTCCTGACTGTGCGATCGCCTCGGCGATCGACTTTTTCATGTGGTGAGAATGAGGATAGTCCATGGTGTCGCGGATCACATAGGTTGCTCGTGTCAGGTCAGTGGCGGGCGCGCGTCGATGCCGCCGGCCGAACTGGAGCAAAGGAGCATCCGATGGCATTCCCTGCCAAATATCCATCGCTCAACGCGATGGAGATGACGGACGAGGCGAAGCAGACCCTCATCCGAGTGCTGCGCGTGGCGTTCCCGCACGCAGACTTCCCCGATGGGCCGTATGTGCGTACCGCGGAGAAGATCCTCATCGCCGCCGATGAGGAGACGTGGTTCCGGGTCGCCCTCATCCAAGGGCTGCTGTCGTTGGATCAGCTCTCCGACGGCGACTTCTGCAGCCTCGACGACGAGTCCGCACTGAAGGTGCTGCGCCGCGTCGAGTCCACCGAGTTCTTCGGCTTCGTCCGCCGCACCGCCGTGCTCAACCTCTACGACGATGTCGAGGTGTGGGAGACGCTCGGCTACGAAGGACCCTCGTTCGACAAGGGCGGCTACATCAACCGCGGCTTCGACGATCTCGATTGGCTGCCAGAACCACGGATCGTCTACCCCGAGGACGAGCCGCTGCCCGAACTCGGTGACGGGGTTATGGGTGTCCGCAGCGGCAGCGCCGCCGGTGACGATTCGACCAATCAGCCTGCGCCGCAGAGCGCCGAGATGGGTGAGGTGAAGAAGTGATGACACAAGATCAGAATGCAGGGCGCCGGTCCAACGCCGAGGCGGGGCGCAGCGTGACAGGTTTCAGCATCGACCCGGACGAGGCGACCGTCGTCATCGTCGGCTCCGGCGCCGGTGGCGGAACCTTGGCCTACGAGCTCACTGCGAAGGGCATTCCCGTCGTCGTCCTCGAGGCTGGGCCGTATCTGCACAACGAGGACTACGTCAACAACGAATGGGAAGCGTTCAACCAGATGGCCTGGCTCGATCCCAGGACGACGACCGGTTCGTGGCGGATCGCCCGTGACTTCCCGAATCTGCCGGCCTGGATCGTCAAAGCCGTGGGCGGAACGACGACCCACTGGTCGGGAGCAACCCCGCGATTCAAGGCTCATGAGTTCAAGGCCCGCAGCGTCTACGGCCGCATCGACGGCGCCAACCTCCTCGATTGGCCGATCACGCTCGAGGAGATGGCCCCGTACTACGACCGAGCCGAGAAGGCGATGGGCTCGACCCATGTCCACGGCCGGAAGCCGCTGCCTGCGAACAACAACTACAAGGTCTTCGCCGGAGGGGCGAAGGAGGTCGGCTACAAGTTCTACGCCACTGGCCCGTACGCCACGAACGCCGAAGAATACGACGGCCGCCCCGCCTCCATCCAGGACGGCTTCAACTTCCAAGGCGATAAGAACAAATCCAAATGGTCGACCCTGGTCAGAGAGCTGCCGCGGGCCGCGGACACCGGGCTGCTCGATCTTCGACCAGAGTCCCAGGCCGTGCAGATCACGCACGATGCCAATGGTCGGGCCGACGCCGTGCTCTACCTCGACAAGGACGGGAACCTCCACCGGCAGGCTGCGAAGATCGTGTGCGTGGCCGGCAACTCGATCGAGACGCCGAGGCTGCTCCTCCTCTCCGGCACACCGTCCTTCCCCGACGGGTTGGCGAACTCGTCCGGCCACGTGGGCCGGAATTATATGCGCCATCTGACGGGCACCGTGTGGGGGCACTTCGACAAGCCGGTGCGGATGTACCGCGGGGAGACGATGGCCGGAGCCATCGCCGACGAATCGATCCATGACCCCGACCGCGGGTTCTCCGGCGGCTACTACATGGAGACGATCTCGTTGGGGCCGGCGTTCATGGCCTCCTTCGTCGAGCCCGGCGGGTGGGGACCGGACTTCGCGGCACTGCTCGACCGGTACCTCAACACCGCAGGAATGTGGATCGTCGGCGAGGACATGCCGCAGGAAAGCAACCGGGTGACGCTGAATACGACGGTCAAGGACACAAACGGTCTGCCCGTGCCGAACGTCCACTACGACGATCACGCAAATGACCTGGCGATGCGCGAACACGCCTACGCCGCAGGTCAGAGAGTCTACGAAGCGGTCGGGGCGAAGACTTCGCACCACACTCCGCCCTATCCGTCGACGCATAACCTCGGCACCGCACGGATGAGCGAACGTCCCGAGGACGGTGTCGTCGACAAGTGGGGCCGGACCCACGACGTGAAGAACCTCTTCATCTCCGACGGATCGGTCTTCACCACCGGCGCCGCCGCGAACCCGACCCTGACGATCGTGGCGCTCGCCATCCGGCAGGCCGAGTACATCGCCGAGGCGCTGCGGACCCAGGAGGTATGAGGCACGGCAGGCTTTGGAAATCTGAGGTGTCACGGGCTCGGTGAGTCTGAGGCGCGACGGGGTGTCGTCGCATCGATCGGCGTCGGTTCTGTCAACAGATGGAATCGACGCCGAACTGCTGCGAGAGAGCGTCGGGCCAATAGGATGGCAGAGAGACGCATCAAGGAGGAGACTGCCTGTGGCACGTACCGTCTACTACACCGCGACCACGCTCGACGGGTTCATCGCCGACCCGAACGACTCGCTCGAATGGCTGCTGCGCCAGACCGAAGAGCCACCGGACGACGGGTTCATCGACGGAGTCGGAGCGATCGTCATGGGTTCGACGACGTACGAATGGGTGCTGCGCAACCTCGACGGACCGTGGCCCTATGAGGTGCCCGCGTGGGTGATGACCCACCGGAAGCTCGGCCTGCCCGAAACCGGGAAGGACGGGAAGACACCCGACATCCGATTCGCGAAGGGCTCGGTCTCCGACCACTACTTCGAAATGTGCACCGCCACGGGCGACCATGACCTGTGGGTGATGGGCGGCGGCGACCTCGCCGGACAGTTCGCCGACGAGGGGCTCCTCGACGAAATCATCACCTGGACCGCCCCGGTGGTCCTCGGCAAGGGGCGCTCGCTGCTGCCGCGTCGCCTCGACCTCGAACTCATCGACGTCGGGCACAGCGCTCCTTTCGTCATCTCCCGCCACCGAGTCATCGGCCCCCTCCTCGAGGACAGCCCGGCAGAGTGACGCTTCTCGAGGACGGCTGATGACTCGCCCGCATCGTCCATTCGCCGAGGCGGGACGACGTTTCGGACGGGACGATCGTTGGTACGGACATTCAGGGCCGCCTCGGCGAAATGATCGATGATTCGTACGCAAGGGTGGGCCGCCTCGGCGAGGTTCATCCGGATATCGGGCACCTCTGGTGGCCGGGTGGGGTTCCGTGATTCGATGCAGTCATGACTGCTGCGATTGAGAACCATCGGGCCCGCCTGCGCGCGGGGGAGATCTACAACGGACTGTGGATGATGTCGACGAGTCCGGAGCTGGCGAAGATCGGGTCGGCGGCCGGATTCGACTATGTCTGCCTCGACCTGCAGCACGGGCTGGTGCGGCCCAGCGATGTGCTGCGACTGACCGATGCCGTGCGTGCCAGCGGAGATCCGCTCGTGACGGCGCGGGTCGCGGCGAATCGCTTCACGGAGATCGGGGCGCTCGCCGACGCGGGAGTCGAGGCGATCATCGTCCCGCTCGTGTCCTCGGTCGACGAGGCACGGGCCGCGGTGGCCGCGCTCGACTATCCCTCGCGGGGCGGGGATCGTTCGTGGGGACCGACGGCCGAGATCATGCACGGCGCCGTGCAGGACACTCGGGATGAGCGGCCTCTGCTGTTTGTCATGATCGAGAACGAGGAGGGTCTGGCCGCGGTCGAGGACATCTGCGCCGTGCCGGGAATCGATGGGGTCTATGTCGGTCCGTCCGATCTCGCGTTCGCCGTGGGTGCGCTGCCGGGTCAGCACAACGAGGCCCACACCGAGGCGCTCGTGCGGATCCGCACGGCAGCCGATGCCGCCGGGGTGGTGCCGGGAATCCACTGCGGCGACGGCGAGGAGGCGAAGCTGCGAAAAGAGCAGGGTTTCCGCTTCATCACCTCATGCGGGGACTTGGGTGCGGCGGGCCGAGCCTTCCGCGAGGACCTCGCGAACGCCCGCTCCTAATTGCTACCCGACGGCGGCCCAGCAACCTCGCGCGAGGTATCTGGGCCGCCGTCGGGTAGTTCGGGGTGGTGGGTGGGTTCGTGTTGCGCGCGACGTTGCCATGGTGCGCCAGGATGTTCTTGGGAATGACGAGTATCCTGGCGTTTCTCAATTCAACTCTCGAGTTTTTCCTGCTTGTACAAACTCATTGATGCAATTCCTTCAGGGTATCGAAACATGCGAAAACAATCTTGGACAGGCATCGTTGAGTCGCGAATACTGGAACGCATCACAGTTGTTCCACGTCACAAATGCAATGCCACACCTGCTCATGGACCAGAACCCAATGGAGGGATCGCCGATGACAACAGCACCACGCATCGATACCGATGCAGTTCGACCTGTGGAGCCCGGCCCTGCGCCGGCAGCTCCGCCGACTGCATCTCGGCTCAAACCTGAGTCATTCACGGCGGGAATCAAAGCTGTTGTCGGGCTCGTCGGATTGTTCGCGATCTGGGAGCTAGCAGTCTTCATCTTCGACTTCCCGAAGTATCTGCTCGTCGGTCCGATTTCGGCTTTCGAAGAATTGTTCACGAACCCCGGTTACTTCGCGGTCAACGCTCTCACTACCCTGCAGGAAGGTCTCGCAGGCTTTGCGCTCGGCACAGCATTGGGCGTTCTGTGTGGAGCACTCCTCTATTACGCTTCTTTCCTTCGTCCCTTCCTCTATCCGGCGCTCATCGCTATCGACACGATTCCGAAGGTCGCTCTGGCGCCGCTGTTCATCGTCTGGTTCGGCTTCGGCTTCGAGTCGAAGGCTTTCGTGGCAATGGCCATCGCATTCTTCCCCCTCGTCATCAACACATTCGACGGGCTCAACTCTGTGCCGCACGAGCTGCAGGACCTTGCACGCATCAACCGTGCCTCGAAGCTGAAGAAGATGATGAAGATCGATTTCATCTATGCGCTTCCTTCGATCTTCACGGGAGCGAAGATCTCGATCTCGCTGGCCGTCGGCGGCGCCGTGGTCGGTGAGTTCATCGCTGGGTCCAAGGGACTCGGATACGTCATTCTTCTCGCGAACTCTCAGGTCGACCTCCCCTCGATGTTCGCGGCATTCATCGTGCTCGCGGCGATCGCATTGCTTCTCTTCTTCATCATCGACCTCATCTCGAAGAAGCTGCTGCCGTGGAAGAACTACACGAAGTGAGAGGCGGAACCATGCACATCTTGAAGAAACTGCTTGTTGCGCCGCTTCTGCTGTCTGTCGTCGCTCTGACAGGATGCACGCCAAAGGACGGACTCGATGACTTCAACCTCATGGTCGACGTCGCCTACCTGCCGAAGCACGCACCGTTCTTCGCCGCTGAAGCCGAGGGGTTCTTTGAAGAGGAGGGATTCGATGTCTCGCTGATGCCGGGTTCCGGTTCGACGAACACCGTGACGTCCGTCGAAACCGGGAGAGTCGACGCCGGATGGGCCGATTTCGGTGCGACCATCCTCAGCCAGGGCAAAGGAGCTCACGTCAAGCAGGTGAACCTTCTTCAGGCCCGATCGGCGTATGCGACCATCGCACTCGAGAGTTCGGGCATCGAAAACTGGGAGGATATGAAGGGCAAGACGGTGGCGACTGAAGGCGCCGGTGCCATGACGGCGATGTGGCCGCTCGCGCTCGAACGCAGTGGCCTCAAGCAGGATGACGTCAATGTCGTCCATGCCACCGGCGAATCAAAGATTCCAGGTCTGCTGGCCGATCGTTGGGATGCGAACCTCGCACTCTACGTCTCCGATGAGCCGGCTCTGATGGCACTCGGTGAGAAGGCGAACATTCTCAAATGGTCTGACGTCGGCATCGACCTCTACGGCAACGGCATCGTCGTCTCGGATGAGTCCCTGAAGAATGATCCCGAACGTGTTGAGCGGTTCAACCGCGCTATGCAGAAGGGCTTTCTCTGGGCCTGCGACCACCCGGATCAGACTGCAGAAGACTTCACAAAGGAAGTCCAAGGATATGAACCGGAGACCGTGACCTATGCGCTCAAGTCGCAATGTGAATTGAACTGGGCCACCGGAAAGTCAGATGACCAGTTCGGTGTGATGACCGACGACGGAGTTGGACAGATGCTGAGCGTAGCCACCGACTTCCTCGGTCTCGATAATTCGACCGACCTCACCGTCGACGACATCTATACGAACGACTACATCGACCCGATTCGCCATGACGAAGACGTTGCGGCACCTACAAAGTGAATGGAGTACGACCATGACCACTGACTATGCGATCTCAGTCAACAACGTCGGTAAGACCTACACCTCGCGAGACGGGCAGGAGAACGTCGTCCTCAAGGGGCTCGACTTCCACGTCAACCCGGGGGAGTTCGTCTCAATCGTCGGCCAGTCCGGCAGCGGAAAAACCACGCTGCTCAACACGATCTCGGGTCTGCAGGAAGCCTCTGAAGGCGAAATCCTCATCCGCGGACGCGAGATCAGTGCCGCTCTCAAGGACATCGGCATGGTGTTCCAGAGCCCGGTCCTCCTTCCTTGGCGGAATAATCTCGACAATGTCCTCCTGCCTTTGGAATTTCGTGACGCCGTCACATCGGAATCCAAGGACCACGCCATGGAGCTGCTGCACATGGTCGGACTCGGAGAGAAAGCGACCCGGTACTCTTACGAGCTCAGCGGCGGGATGCAGCAGCGTGTCGCCATCTGCCGCGCCTTGGTTTCACGTCCGGAAATCCTCCTCATGGATGAGCCATTCGGCGCGCTCGACGCGATGACACGCGATTCGATGAACTTCGAGATCCAGCGGATCTGGCGTCGCACGGGCTGCAGTGTCCTCTTCGTCACTCACAGCATCTCCGAAGCAGTATGGCTGGCAGATCGAGTTGTCGTCGTCGGCGATCGTCCGGGTCGTATCGTCGCCGACGTCAAAGTGGACATCGAACGTCCCCGCGCGAAAGAGCACAAATTCTCAGAGAACTTCGCCAGCTACGTGGCGGAGATCGAATCCCACATCGGCGTCACCGCCGGAATCAGCTGAGCGGTCCGCCCGTCCGGCCCGACGAACACATGCAAGGGGATGGCCGGCAGGGATCCTTCGGCCCAAGGCACATCGCACGAGGCGAACACGCCTCAAGGAAGATATGGAGTTGGAAACGCAATGATCAAACTGACAACCGACAAGACGCGTCTGGCAGATTCGTTCGGACTAGACGCCCAGAAGAGCCTTCTGTTCTCGGCGATTCGGCTTGATTCGAGCCCCCTGGTTGCACCGATCATCGCCGACACGACTGACGGTGAAGTGCTGCTTGTTCGCCAGCAGGAGCAGGGAAACGCCTTGTCCGCCGGGGTACCGAAGGAGCGGATGAGATTCTATGCGCCGTGGGTGACGATCGATCCCCGAATTGTTGCCGATACACCGGCTTCAGCATCACTGGCGACATTGGTTGAGGAGCTCGCAGAAGGGGATCAGGTTGGTCTCGACTCCGGTGTCGTCATGAAGCACTACTCGACTTTGTCGAAGAGCCTCGATGTCGTCGCCGACAAGCAGCCGACGACTCCGGTTGTCGCCTATGAGATCGACACCGCAGCGGTTCTTGAGCGCTTCTCTCGCTGGCGTGAGCTCGGAGCGGAGACTGCAACGCGGCTCATCGCCGACGTCGAACACCTTGACGGACTCGACAAGGAAATCCAGTCGCAGACCGATACACGCTATTCGGCTCTGCAGTCGATGGCGCAGGACCGAGGGCTCGACGCCGTCGTCATCTCTGCTCCGCCGAACTTCAGCGAGGTCGTCGGAACTCAGCAGAGCGAAGGTCAACTGGCGGTTTGGTCCACTCAGGACGAAAAGCTCTATGTTCTCGCTCCGGAGACCGCGCACGGTGTGTCCGGCACTCCGATCGGCCGCTTCGTCGGATTTGGTGCGGCCGCTGTGGCACTGGCACATGGTAATCAGATCGGCGTTGAGGAGGAGTGGATCGCAACCGGTCTGGCGCTCGAGCTCGAAGCCGAAGGCGCCGTCCTCAACGAGCTGTCGACCGCTCTCGGTCACTGGCGCGACATTCGTGACCGCGAAGACCTAGGGTTCCAGATCGTCGCTGCCAGGTGCAGCGTCTTCGCCATCGAAGAGGCTCTGAAATGGGCAGAAGAGTCCTTGGCCGCGGGGCTTGAGTTCACCGAGCTCGACATCTACGCGCGCTACGTGGACAAGATCGTCGAATTTCGCACGGACAACGTGATTCCTTTTGCGATCGAACCGTACTTCACCAACTTGCACTCCTCAAACAGAATGCTGTTCCCCGGTCCTCCCGTCGACTTCCCGATCAACGACGACACGAAGTGCATCCAGCTCGACGCTGGTGTGCGGATCACCTTCGACGGGATCACTGTGGCGACCTCCGACATGGCACGCTCGCTTCCGCGCACTGACGGCGCCAAACAAGCCTATGAGTTCTTCTTCGACGTGGTCCGTGAGGGAATCATCGGCCAGTTGCGTCCCGGAGTTGTGTGTGAGGACATCCATCAGGGGACATTGGACTATTTGGCTCCCCACCTCGACAGAATGGTCGAGATCGGCATGCTCGGTGCAGACGTGGATTTCAACACGGAATACCGCAAACGCAACGTCGGGCACCTCATGGGCAAGCAGGAGTCATTCGCCAACGAGCTGCGTCCCGGCTACAAACACGTCTTGGACGTCGGGTCCTTCGGCGCCGCGGAGATCCCGTGGCGGTATGGTGATGTGGCGATCGGCACCGAGGACCTCTGGTACATCGGGGCGGACCGCACGTATATACTCTCAAAACGCTGAGACAGGACCTCTCCACTTCGATGCGCCTCCCACAGGGCGCTCGACTTCTTGCAGGTTGAACGGGGCGGACACTCCCACAAAAGGGAATGTCCGCCCCGTTGCGTAGCTTTAGGGCAGTAGAAGCGTGAGTTGCAGCTGTCCTCTGGCCAGCAAGGACCTGAAAAGCGGTCCGGTCGTTGAATCGACCGGACCGCTCTGAGCTCAGCTTCGCAGCTGATCAGTTTGGGCGGAGTCTACCTGGACTCTTGAGCTTAACCACTGCCTCGATCTCAACCGGTGAGTTCGCAGGCAGACGCGGAACTCCCAAAGCAGTGCGTGCATGACTACCAGCGTCCCCCAGCGCATCGATTAGGAGTTTGGAGGCTCCTTCAGCGACGACGGGGTGCTTGCTGAAGGCAGCCGGGCTGGCCACATAGACGTTGAGCTTGGCGATGCTCTCGACATTGTCGAGACCGAGGTTCGTTTCCAACTGGGCAATGAGATTCACCGCGCACAGCTGAGCTGCCGCAATTCCGTCCTCTACGCTCAGGTCTTCACCGACGACTCCCTGGACCGGTACTTCTCCACCCTGTTTGGCGATCTGCCCGGACACGAAGGCCAATTCGCCGGCGACGGTCACTGTCTCGTAGCTGTAGCTGGCAGGGTTGGCTTCGGGAAGGTCGAACCCGAGTGCGTTGAGACGGTGACGCACGCCGTCTGCAAAGGAATTCGTCGAGGCGGCCGTGGAGGCAGCATCTGAGACACCGCCACGCTGTGCCGCAGAGTATCGACCGTCGAGCATCCGGGCCACTGCCCAAGGATTGGCTTCCTGGAGAACCGGATGCAGGATGGCCTGCGGGACGTTCTGGTAGGCGACCGGGCGAAGGAAGCGGTCGATCGCGGTTGCACCCACCGAGGTGGTCTGCGGAGCTGACGTCGCTGGAAACGGTCCACCGTGGATCATTGCATGGCCGACATCGACTCCTGTCGGCCAACCGTTGACGATGATCCGTCCGACGGTGAGTTCCAGTGCGCGTACCAGCACGTCTGCTACCTCGGTGTCCTGTTCACCCATCTGCAGTGTCGCAGTCAGCTGTCCTTCGAGCTCTGCCACCACAGGCTCCAGCTCATCGGTCGAGTTGTAGCGCACGACGAGGGCAGCGGACCCGAAGATCTCATTCTGCAGCTCCTTGTTCGATGCGAAGTCCTGGATCGAGGCCGTGAACACGCAGGGCCCGGGCGCATTGAGCGTCTCTCCATCCGACCCCTGTGCCAGAGGTGAGACGTCCGGCTGTGCTGAAAGCTGGTCGACTCCTCTCTGCCACGCTGCGGCTATGGAGGGAGTGAGCATCGTTTGGCCCTTCGCCGCGTTGAATTCCTCTGCGATGCGAGCCGTCAGAGCGTCTCCGCGGTCGCTGTTGGGAACGAATAGAACTCCAGGGGAGGTGCACAACTGACCGGAGGAACCGGTCACTGCCCCGAAAAAGCCCTGGGCCACCTCGGTGACGTCATCGGCAATGGCTCCCGGCAGGACGAACACGGGATTGATTGAACTCATCTCGGCATAAATAGGGATCGGTGTGGGTCGAGCCGCGGCGGCGGCCGACAATGCCAGTCCGGCAGCCCTGGAACCGGTGAATCCTACGGCGGTGATTCGCCGGTCCGTGGCTAGTTGCTGCCCGACCTCGGAGCCAGCCCCATAGACGAGTGAAAAGACACCCGGGTGGAGTCCGCTGTCGCGAACGGCACGCGAGATGGCGGCACCGACCAGTTCGTTGGTTCCGGGATGGGCATTATGGGCCTTGACGATGACTGGGCATCCGGCAGCAAGTGCCGAAGCGGTGTCACCGCCTGCCGTTGAGAAAGCCAGGGGAAAGTTGCTCGCACCGAAGACAGCGACGGGACCCAGAGGAACCTTGCGCTGACGAATATCGGGACGCGGCAGGGGTGCGCGGTCAGGGAGCGCGGGATCAATGCGCACGCCGTGGGCGTCACCGAGTCGGACGACCGATGCGAACAGGCGCAGCTGGTTGGAGGTTCTGGTGATCTCGCCATTCAGGCGCCCCGCAGGAAGTCCGGTCTCCAGAACGGCCCGGTCGACGATGCGCCGCGCGTCAGACTCGATATTGGCTGCGATGTCCTCGAGAAAGGCTGCGCGGATCTTCGGCGAAGTGCCGCGGTACGAAGGGAACGCATCGTGGGCCTCGGCGATGGCTGCGGATACCTGCTCCTCGATGAGCAGCGTGTATTCGGGATCTAAGGTCTCACCTGTCGCCGGATTGACTGCACGGCTGGTCTCCCCCTGTCCCGGCGTCTTGGTGCCGGCGACAATTGATGTGCCGGAAAGTGATGTGTCGACGTCCGAGTCGGTCGTCGCGGTAGTGAACTGCGTCGTCATAAGTGACCTCTGTTCCTGATAGCGATATCGGCGCCGACCGGCTCAAGCCGATCGGCGCCGATCTGTGGGTGTGGCTGTCTCAGCCGCGGATTCGTGGCGTCCTAACCGTTCAGGCGACTGCGGACGCGGTGCGGTCGAGTCGGATGCCGGCAGCGGACATAACTTGTTCGAGATCCTGCAGGTCTGCCTCGGTGAGGTTCTGCAAGGGTGGCCGGACCGGCCCGCAGTCGCGGCCGATGACTTTGAGGCCGCCCTTGACGATTGAGACGCCGTAGCCGGCCACTCGTTCGCGGATCTTCGAGTAGGGCAGGACGAAGGAGTTGAGCTTCTCTGTCACGGCGGCGCGGTCCTGTTTGCGCACCGCATCGTAGAAGTCGAGGGCGAATTCGGGTGCGAAGTTGAACATGGCGGATGAGTAGGTGCTCATTCCCAGCTGCAGCAGTGGCAGTGCATAGACTTCGGCGGTCGGAAGTCCGCCGAGGTAGAAGAGGCGGTCGCCGGTACGGGCGTAGACCTTCGTCAGCTGCTCGATGTCGCCGAGGGCGTCCTTGAAGCCGATGAAATTCTCATGGGTGTCGGCGAGGCGTTCAACGGTCTCGGGCGAGTAGATCGCATTTGCCCGGTTGTAGACGATGATGCCGATCTTCGTTGCTTTGCAGATGGCGGATACGTGCTCGAATAGGCCGTCTTGGCTGCATTCGGTGAGGTAGGGAGGGAGGACGAGAAGACCCTCTGCTCCGGCTTCCTCGGCGTCGATCGCATTCTGCACGGCGTGTGCAGTGGCGCCCCCTGCCGAAGCAAGGACCGGCACCTCCGCTCGTGAGTTTGAAACTGCCAAGCCCACGACCTGTTTCGCTTCCGGGGGAGTGAGGCTGAATCCCTCGCCGGTTCCGCCAGCGGCGAAGAGTCCTGCGACGTCGAAGCTCGACTGCCAGGCGATGTGGTCGGAATAGGAGTCGGCGTCGAGGGACAGGTCTGCGTTGAATGCTGTCGCGGGGAAGGAGAGGAGTCCGTCCTTGAGGTGGTCGGCGAGTTCTTGAGGTTGGTAATTGGCCACGGAATGACGTCCTTGTTAGTCGGGATAGTGATCCCACTGTAAGAACGAGGAATAATTCCTGTCCAAGATTATTTATATATGCATTGATGCCCAGAAGGTATTATCTTCATTTTCTGCGAATCAATGCGAGGACTTCCTTGAGTGCCGGGTTGCGGGACTCCGGATTCCAGATCGCATGAAGTTCGACGACATCGCGTGGAGCGTCGTGGAGCGGCACATATGTGACACCGTCGACGCCGAGGCGAGCAGCTGATTCCGAGACGACGGCGATGCCGCGACCGGCAGCGACGAGATTGACGATGGTCAGGATCTGGCTCAGCGAATGAGCCACCTCATTGGCTTCGACATCGATGTAGCGAACGGTGAGATCGTAGAAGTATCGAGCCTTCGTGGCATCGTGCATGAGCAGTCGCTGACCGGAGATCTCCTTTGTGCCCACAGAGTCACGTGCGGCGAACGCATGGTCCGAAGGGACTGCCAGTACGAGCTGCTCAGACAGGACCAGGGTCGCGTCGATGGTTTCGGGAATGCGGCCCACTCGCCCCAGGCCGATGTCGATCTTGCCCTCAGACAAGGCCTTGATCTGTTCTGCCGTAACCATCTCGGCGATCTCGACGCTTATGCCCGGCAGGTGTTCTGCCAGGGTCGAGACCAGACTGCCAAGGACGCCGAACGTCGAGACCGCAGTGCACCCGATGGTGATCTGACCCCAGGAGCCCTCGGCGATCTTCTGTGCTCGCCGCGGGGCACGCTCGACGGAGGCGAGCAGACCGTATGCCTCAGCGAGGAAGGCCTCACCTGCCGGCGTAAGTGTGACGGTGCGATTGTTGCGTTCGAAGAGGTGGACACCGATCGATTTCTCCAATTTCTGGATCTGCCGGCTCAACGGTGGCTGGGTCATATTCAGCTCTTCAGCGGCGCGTCCGAAGTGAAGGTTTTCGGCCACCGCGATGAAGCCGGTGATCTGTGCCAAGGTGAACTGCATCGCTCGCTCGATTTCTTTCGTGGGCCACGGCCTGTGCTGTTCAGCAGTGTATCGGGCGTGCGGCACCTCGCTTTCAGTTGTCGGCAACTCCCTCCGCGCTACCCGACGGCGGCCCAGCAACCTCGCGCGAGGTAGCTGGGCCGCCGTCACGTAGTAATTAGAGAGAGACTATTGTGCGGAGGGCTTTTGTCGGTGCCTCGAACTCCTGAGGCAAGTCAGCCAAGGGGATCGGGCCGCCTAGGATGTCCTCCCACGGCAGCGTCCCACCGTCGGCTGCCAGGAACTCCACGGCCTCGGCCAGGTGGTGAGGTTCGAAATTGTGGACTCCGGCGATCGTGCGCCATCCGCGCACCACCTGCTCGGGATCGATCGACACCTGCGGCCCCGGCGTCACGCTGCCGGCGAGGACCACAACGCCCCCGACACCCAACGACGAAATGCAGGAGCGCACCCCCGCCTCGGCACCCGAGAGCTCGAGAGCGACGTCGATATCAGCGATCTCCACACCCGGCTCAACGGACCGGGCAGCCCCCGCCCGGTCGGCCAGAGAGCGGCGGTCCGGGTGCGGATCGGCGGCGACGACCTCGGCAGCCCCGCGGGCCAGTACCGCCCCGACCGCGGACAACCCGAGCATCCCGATGCCGTTGACGAACACCCGTCGTCCCCACAGGTCACCGGCTGCTTCACACATCGCCATCACGGTGGCCACGGCGCACCCCGCGGTCGCTGCCACCCCATCGGGCAGCGAGGCCGGCACCGGAACCATCGCCACTCCGGCGGGCAGGTGGATATGGCTGGCGTAGGTGCCCGACAGCGCCCAATCCGACTCGGCCGATTCGTGGCCGACCTTGCGCACCGAGGTGCATTTCGCGCTCAGCCCGCGCCGACAGTTCCGGCACTGACCGCACACCGAGGTGACCGAGAAGACCACGCGAGTGCCGACGGGCACATCCCCGCGCGTCTCCTCGACGATGCCGACGCCCTCGTGGCCGAGCACCGAGGGGCACGCCCCCGACCGGCGTCCGCTGACGGTGTGCCGATCGGACCCGCACACCGTCGCCGCGGTCAGCCGGATGAGGCTCTCGCCCGGTGCCAGCTGCGGCCGGTCGAACGTGCGGAGCTCGAATTCCGAGCCTCCCGTCCACACCTCGGCAAACGGCTGAGCGGTCGGGCGGCCACGATCGGCCGCCTCGGTGCCGGTCATCGTCGAATCGGCGTCGGTCATCGTCGAATGAGCCTGAACCGTCACTTCGCGACCACCGCAGCTTCCTGCTCGGCAAGGACTGCGGGCAGGTCCGCCACGGAATCGAGGACGAGGTGCGCGCCCTCGGCCGCGAAATCCTCCCGGCTCAGGTGCCCGGTGAGCACGCCCACCGCCGTGACCTCGGCATTGAGTGCCGATTCGATATCCGCCGAGGTGTCTCCCACGCTGACGATGGCAGCGCGGTCGGTGACTCCGACCGTGTCAATGACCTTGTTGATCATGTCCGGTGCCGGTCGTCCGGCGGGCACCTCGTCGCCGGTGACCGCGACGTCGAAGGTCTCGCCCGGGGCCCAGCCCATCGTGGAGAAGATGAGGTCGGCGATCTCGCGGGAGAACCCGGTGGTCAGGCACACCTTGATCCCGCGTTCCCGCAGAGTCGACAGGGCCTCCTCGATTCCGGGCAGCGGACGCGGAGGATTCTTGGTGTAGGTCTCGCGCAGTTCGGCACGGAACCACTGCCAAGCCCGCTCGTGGACCTCCTCGGTGACCTCGACCCCGCCGAGGCGGAGCAGATTCTCGATCGCCCAGTGCTTCTCCGTGCCCATCCACTTCTGGAAGACCTCATCGGAGTAGTCTGCGCCCTCCCGTTCGGTGGCCTCGCGCAGCACGCGGTAGACCTCGTCCCGTTCGTCGATGGTGGTTCCGGCCATGTCGAAGACGGCAAGTTCAGTCATGTCGATTCTCTTTCTCTTGCGGTGGTGCCCACGCGAGTTCGTGGGCTCTGCTTCGCCCGCTTGGTCGGCGGACGGAAATTTCGGTGGGCGGGTGGACTTGATTGCGCAGGCTCAGCGCACGGCTCGGCGCAGCCACATGGACAAAGCCTCGACGAGGAGGACGACGGCGACCATGAGGATGAGCACCATGGTCACGACATCGAACTGGTTGACCCGCGAGGCGTTGAGCAGCAGGAATCCGATGCCTCCGGCGCCGACGACGCCGAGCAGCGTGGCCGAGCGGATGTTCGTGTCGAGCAGGTACATGATGTGGGCGACGAACGCCGGTGCCGCCTGCCGCAGGGTGGCCGAGAAGAACACCTGCGCCTCGCCGGCTCCGGTGGCCCGCACCGCCTCCTGGACCTGGAGGTCCGTCTCCTCGATCGAGTCGGCGATGAGCTTCGAGAGCAGGCCGATCGCACCGATGGACAGGGCCAGGGTTCCGGCGACCTCGCCGAGTCCGGAGATGACGACGAAGATGATCGCGAGGATGAGCTCGGGGATGCCGCGGACGACGACGATGAGGACGCGGAACGTCTTGTGCACCGCCCGATTCGCCACGACATTGCGGGCGGCGAGGACGCCGATGGGCACCGCGAGGATCGCCCCGATGAACGTCGCCGCCAGCGAGATCTGGATGGTGACGAGCAGCTGTTCGACGAGGTCGGCCAACGTTCCGCCGGTCGACGGCGGGAAGAACAGGCTCACGGTCTGCGGCAGGTCGAGCAGACCCGCAGCCAGGGCCGACCATGACACGTCCACCCGCCACAGGGCGGCGATCGTGAGGACGATGAGCACCGCCGCCGAGGCGAAACGACGGAACCGTGCCACGCTCCACGGTGGGGTGAGGCTGAGATCGCCGACCCCGGTGGCCCGACCCCGGTTGAAGATCCGGTCGACCCAGGTGCCGCCGGTGATCTTCGCCCCCGTCGAGGCCATGAGTGCGGCTCGGATGGATCCGGAGACGAATTCGATGACGATGCACAGGATGAGCACGATGACCGCCAACGCCATCCCGCGCTGGTAGTCCAAAGTGCGCAGGGAGTCCGCGATGGCCAGACCGATTCCGCCGACTCCGACATAGCCGAGCAGTACCGAGGTGCGCAGGTTGATGTCGAAGCGGTGCAGAGCCGTGGCGATGAGCTGTGGCATAAGCGTCTGCGGGATCGCGGTGAGGATCTGTTGGGAGCGGCTGCCGCCGAGGGCCTCGATCGATTCGCGGGGTCCGTCGTCGAGCTCTTCGATGGCATCGGCGTAGAGTTTGCCGATCATCCCCACCGAATGGATGCCCATGGCGATGATGCCGGCTGTGGCTCCGAGGCCGAACATCCGCAGGAACACGATGGCGAGCACGAGGTCGGGAATCGCCCTGGCGAGGACGATGAGGGTGCGCGCTGTCCACTGCGAACCGCGACCCATCCGGGTGGGACGAGCGGCGAGGAGAGCGACGGGGATCGACAGCACGACGGACAGCAGAGTCGCCAGGAACACGATCGCCAGGGTCTCGACGACAAGAGAGACTGTCTCACCGAAGGCCGGGAAGTCGAGTGGGACGATGCGGGAGAAGAACCCCACGGCATTGTCGAACGACGAGGCGATCGTGGCGATATCGATGCCGAGTGACCACACCGACCAGGCGCCGGCGACGGCGAGGCCGATGAGCACGATGACGGCCACGGCGGAGTTTCCCGACGGGCGGGGACGCTGCGGTTCGACGACGGCGGGAGCCTCTCGGTCGAGCACGAGACTCATCGGGTGGCTCCCACCCGGGCGCCCGCCTCGGTGCCGGACGTCGCGGTCTGCGATCCGGCAGTGGTCGCACCGGCACGCTCGCTCGCCTCGGCGGCGGTGTCCATTCCGGACACGCTCGAGTAGATCTGGGAGGCCTCCTCGGCGCTGAGCCCGGCGGTCTTGCGGTCGAGGACGACCCGACCGGTGCGCAGACCGATGATCCGATCGGCGAAGTCGATGGCCAGCTGCACCTGATGCAGGGAGGCGATGACGGTGAGGTCATCCTCGGCGGAGATCTGCCGCAGCAGGTCGATGACGTCGCGGGCCGACACCGGGTCGAGGGAGGCGACCGGCTCATCGGCGAGCAGCACCTTCGGGTGCTGCATGAGTGCGCGGGCGATCGCGACCCGCTGCTGCTGACCGCCGGAGAGCGTGTCGGCGCGTTGGTAGGCACGGTCGGCCAGGCCGACGCGGTCGAGCTTCTCGATGGCTTCGCGGCGGATGGCCTTCGGGTACATCATCAGGGTGATGCGCGGTCCGCGCAGCGATCCCAGTGCCCCGGCGCAGACGTTCTCGAGCACGGACATCGGTCCGACGAGATTGAACGACTGGAAGATGACGCCGATGTCGCGGCGCACGGCCTTCAGCTCCGAGCGGCGCAGACGGTCCATGTCCTCACCGAGGACGCGCACCTTCCCCGAGGTGGGGGTGTGCAGGCCATTGATATGGCGCAGGAGGGTGGATTTGCCCGAGCCGGAGAGGCCGAGGAGGACGCTGATTCCGCCGGTCCGGAACCCGAGGTTGACGTCGTCGAGGCCGAGGACTCCGCCGCCGAAGTCCTTGGTCACATGGTCGAGTTGGACGGAATAGATGGAGTCGATCTCCTTCTGGAGTTCCGGTGTGGTCGGGCGGGGAATGGTGTGTGAGTGTGTCATGGTCATCCTTCTCAGCCGATGTTCTTGCAGGCGTCGGCCTGGGTGGCGTCGCAGATGTCGCGGATCGAATCGAAGTCCGAATCGGAGACTTCCTTGTAGCCGTACGTGATCTCTTCGGGCAGGACGCAGTCGTCCTCGGAGTCGCAGATTCCGGCTTCGACCATCGCCGGGACATTGGCCTTCTCGCGCAGGATGTTGGTGATCTTCGCGGCCGTATCGGCGTCGAGGGAGTCGTTGTTCACTGCGATCGGGTCCTCGGTGATCGGGTCGGATTCCCAGACGGGTTCGAGGCTGCCCTTGTCGACCTGGCCGGACTTCTCGAGGGTCGTGAGCATGGCGTCGTGGGCGAAGGCGACATCGCAGTCACCGGAGTTCAGCGACAGCAGCGAGGCGTCGTGCCCGCCGGACATCACCGGTTCGAGGTCCTTGTCGATGTCGATGCCTTCGTCCTGGAGTCCCTTCATCGGCACGAGATAGCCGGAGGTGGAAGCGGCATCGACGAAGCAGACCTTCTTGCCCTTGAGGTCCTTCATGTCCTTGACGTCGGAGTCCTTCTTCACATAGGCCAGCGAGGTGTAGGCGGGGTCCTTGGCTTTGTCGTTCGTCGGTGCCGCGGCCGGTTCGATGTTGATGCCCGAGTCCTTGGCGATGACGTAGGCGAAGGGGCCGAACGAGGCGGCGTCGATCTGGCCGGCGCGCATGCCTTCGATGACGGCGGCGTAGTCCGAGGCGTTCTGGAATTCGACCTTCTTGCCGGTCTCTTCTTCGAGCAGCTTCGTGACGTTCTCGAAGGAGGACTCGAGCGTCGAGGAGGATTCGGCGGGGACGGCGGCGAAGATGATCGTGTCGTCACCGCTTCCTCCGGAGCTGCCGCAGGCGGCGAGCAGAGGCAGGGCGAGGAGACCGGCGGTGAAGGTCCGGACCGCTGTGGAGCGGAAAGGGGAGGTCATGGTCATGGCGAATGGCCTTTCGGAGAGCAGTGCGGCAGAGGCGCTGAGGTGATCGTTCGCATTCATCGTGCCGACCCCACTGGCGAATGTCTATACAAGTCGAGGCAGTTTACCGACTGGACATGACAACTTCACGGTCGGTTCGGAGTCGGGTGGGCGTTGCCTCAGATGTCGGCGGTGCCGCCGGAGAGGATGAGGTCGGCGATGCCGAACGACAGGGTCATGCCGATCCCCGAGGCGACGACGGCGACGGCCGTGCGTTCGTCCGGGCGCTCGAGGACGAGGTTCGTCGTCGGGCTGTCGGCGTACATGCCCAGCCACCGCTGCAGCACACGCGGGTTCTCGATTCCGAGCATCGAGGTGGCCCGATCGAGCAGCAGTGCGCCGATCTTCTCGTCGATGAAGGGTTCCGGGCTGAGGTCGTAGGCGTGTGAATCGCCGATGAGCAGGCCCTGCGGGATGTCGGTGACCATGAGGTTCGCGATGCAGCCGCGCAGCTCCGGTTCCCGTTCGTCGAGGTCGTGGCGCAGCGCCTCGGCGCCGGGCATCGCCGCGAACCCGTCGTAGCGGGCCAGGGAGGTGCCGGTGAGCATCGCGAAGCCGGTCGGAATGTGCTGCGGGGCCTCGATGAGCGACATGACGAGCGAGCAGATGCGGATCTCGTGGGATTCGGCGATCTCGGGGAAGAGGCTGGTCAGCTGATAGCCGGGGCAGACGACGACCTGCTCGGCGTGGAAGTTCCCGCGTGTCGTCGACACGGTGCCGTCGGCCACCGCGGTGACGTGCGTGTTCCAGGTGAATTCCACGCCCTGGCCGGCCAGCCATGCGGCGATTCTCGGGGCGGCCTGTCGCGGGTCGACGCGCATGTCCTGCGGCAGATGTGCGCCGCCGATGGCCGGGAGGTCGGGGTTGCCGACCGCCTCGACGATCGCCTCCGGGTCGAGCAGTCGAACTTGGTCGGGGCCGCGATGGGCGGCGAACTGCTCGAGGACGGTCAGCTCGGCCTCGGTCATGGCCGGGATGAAGGTTCCGGTCTCGGCGGCCCAGAGTCCCGTGGCGGCCGCGGCATCGAGCCAGCCCTCGCGGGACTTGACGGCGATCGGCTGCGCGGAATCGGACTGGCCGGTGAAGCAGGCGTGACCGAAATTCTGGATGGACGAGCCCACGGGTCGGTCGGACCGGTCGATGATGTGGACGCTGCGGCCCTGTCGGTGGGCGAGGAATGCGGTGGCCAGGCCGAGGATGCCCGAGCCGGTGATGATGAGATCTGTTGTCGGCATTCCCTCATATTCGTGAAGATGTGCCGTAAGATGAAGATATGTATGTACAAGTTTGATGTCTGTTCACCTGAATGTGACATTCGGACTTCGTTGAGCCACGCCAAGTTCACCGAGACAGCGCTTCCTCGACTCTGAGGCGCTGTCCTCTGAGCCGCCGAATGAGCACCGTCGAAGGAGAAGTGAGGTCATGACCACCGGCCCGAGGCACCGCACCCGTCAGCAGCATGACGAGATCGCGCACTACCTGCGCACGGCGATCCGTGAAGGCTCGTTCCAGCCCGGCGATGAGCTGCCCTCCGAGGCAGAGCTGACGCGGAAGTTCGAGAGTTCGCGCGGACCGGTGCGGCAGGCGATGTCGGCTCTGCGCGGGGAGGGGCTGATCTCCTCGGGGCGGGGGAGGCGCACGGTCGTGCTCGACAACGTCCTCACGCAGTCCTTCGACGACGTCATCTCCTTCTCTCAGTGGTGCCACGCCTCGGACATCGTGCCCGGTCAGGTCACGCAGCGTGTGGCGCGCGAACCGGCGGAGAAATCCCTGGCAGCGAGCCTGCGGATCGAAGAGGGCGATCCGATCGTCTCGGTGTTCCGGCTGCGGCTCATGGACGAAGCTCCGGCCATGGTCGAGAGGCTGAACTATCCGTTCGAGTTCGGACGTCACGTGTTGGCCTTCGACACGGATTCCGGGTCGATCTACCAGGAGCTCATCGACCAGGGCGTCGACATCAACCGGGCGTCGCGCACGATCGATGCGGTCGGAGCGAACGATGACGATGCCAGGCTCCTCGAAGTCCCCGTGGGCACCCCGCTGCTGCGAGTGCGCCGGCGGGCGTTCACGACCGCCGGTGATGTCATCGAATCCTCCGATGACCGGTACCTGCCGTGGAAGGCGAGTTTCACGATGAACTCCACCCGCGGAAACCCGAGCTCCATGTCCTTGATCTCCGGCGACTGAAAACCCCTTATTGCTACTGTGAGTATTGATGGTGGCTGGTCTGGGACTGGCTGGCAGAGTAGGAACTGACCGTCCCATCGATCATCATGACTCTTATTGCTACTGACTCGAACGATGTCCTCGTCGGGATCTGTCTGATGATTGGTGGGCGGTCGGCACCGGCTCGGCCCACATCGATAACTTGATCAGAAGGTTGTCCGTTCCTGACCGAACGTGACTCATCACAGTAGTGTTTCGACGTGACTATCTCCCGGACCGGAGCCGACCGCTTTGACGGTCGGACCTCATCCGCTCTGACACAGGAGAGTCACGAACCGTCATGACTATCATCTCGCATTTATACGCGTTTGTCGTTGGCGTCGACACCCACGCGAAGAACCACGTCTACAGCGTGCTGACCAACACTGGCGAGCACGTCGACACGGCCGCATTCCCGACCACGAAAGCTGGCCTGAAACGGGCCCTGGCGTGGGCTGGCCGCCGTACTCGCGGCGACCTCGATACCCTGTGGGTCATCGAGGGCATCGGCACTTACGGGGCGATCCTGGCCGACCATGTCGCCGACGCAGGCTATACGGTCGCCGAGGCCGCCAGCATGAATGCTCGCGACCGGCACGCCACGGGCAAAGACGACCAGATCGATGCCCGACGGATCGCTGGCACGGTCCTGCCTTTGGACGAGTCACGGCTGCGGTTTCCCCGGCAGGCTGATGGGCCGCGCCAGGGACTGCGGATCCTGGTCAAAGCGCGGGAGTCCATGACCCAGGAGAAGACACGCACCATCAACGCACTCACCGCGCTGTTGCGGACTCATGACCTCGGTATGGATGCGCGTCGGAAACTGTCGGTCGTGAAGATCCAGACGGTGGCGAAGTGGCGGCTCAGGAACGAGGCTGTGGAACTGACCGAGGCTCGTCGGGAAGCCATCCGGTTAGCCAAACGCGTCATCGAACTCGAGGCGGACATCAAGGACTACGCCACCCGGATCGGGGCGATGGTCAAGGACAGTCCAGCTGCGGTGTTGCTGGCTGAGCCGGGGATCGGGCCGATCACCGCGGCTGTGTTCTACCTGGCCTGGTCGCATCATGGGCGGGTGCGTTCCGAGGCAGCGTTCGCGAAGTTGGCGGGGGTCTGCCCGATACCGGCGTCGTCGGGGAACGTGGTGAGGTTTAGGCTTAACCGCAGTGGCGATCGGCGGTTGAATTCTGCGTTGTACATGGTGGCCATCACGCGGCTTTCTCACCAGGAGAAGTCCCAGGCATACATGGCTAAACGGCTTGGTGAGGGGAAGACGAAGAAGGAGACGATCCGGTGCATGAAGCGTCACGTGGCTCGTTCTGTTTATCGGATTCTCGAGGCCACGAAACCGATCGGCCAGGCCGCTTGACAGACATAGAAGGATCCCGACGGCGGCCCAGCAACCTCGCGCTGGGCCGCCGTCGGGTAGCAATAAGGGGCGGGTACAGTGACAGACACCGACTCGAGAGGACAGAGCATGACCACGCAGACAGTGACGCAGCAGGGTACCTCGACCGAGAGCACCCCCACCGGAGCCGACCTCACAGAACATGTCGACGTCCTCGTCATCGGCTGGGGCAAGGGCGGCAAGACTCTGGCCGGCACCATGGCCCGCGCGGGCCAGAAGGTCGCCGTCGTCGAACAGTCGGAGATGATGATCGGCGGCTCCTGCATCAACATCGCCTGCATCCCCACGAAGATCCTCGTCCACGACGCCGAGAACAAACGCGCCGATGACGACATCGACGAATACTTCGCCAAGGCCGTCAAACGCCGCGACACCCTGACCGGGGCGATGCGGAAGAAGAACCACTCGATGCTCGCCGACCTCGACTCGGTGCTGCTGGTCAACGGCCGTGCCGAGTTCACCGGCGAACGCGAAGTCCGCGTCACCGGCGGCGGCGACACCATGACGATCACCGCCGACACCGTCGTCGTCAACACCGGATCCGTCGCGAACATCCCACCGATCGACGGCGCCCAACTCGGCGGCCGCATCCACGACTCCGAATCCCTGCAGCACGTCGACCCGTTCCCGAAACGTCTGGTCATAGTCGGCGGCGGTTACATCGGACTTGAGTTCGGATCGATGTTCGCCCACTTCGGCTCGCAGGTCACCGTCCTCGACCGCGGACCGCGCCCGCTGGCCAATGAGGATGACGACGTCGCCGAGGTGGTCGCCCAGGCCCTCGCCGATGACGGAGTCACCATCGTCAACGACGCCTCCGTGACTGCGGTCAACGAGGGTGCCGAGGCCGCGACCGTGACCTATGAGGTGGGCGGTGAGACCAAGACCATCGACGCCGAGGCGGTCCTCCTGGCCGTCGGACGCAAACCCGCCACCGCCGACCTCGGCCTCGAGAATGCCGGTATCGACACCGATAAGCGCGGCTTCATCACCGTGGACGACCACCTGCGCACCACGGCCGAAGGCGTGTACGCGTTCGGCGACGTCAACGGCGGACCGATGTTCACCTACATCTCCCTCGATGACAACCGGATCCTCGCCGATCAGCTCCTCGGCGAGGGCAAACGGTCGACGAAGGACCGCGGCTCCGTGCCGTACACGATGTTCCTCACCCCGCCCGTCGCCCGCGTCGGCCTGACCGAGAAAGCCGCCCGCGACGAAGGCTACGAGATCAAGGTCGGGGCGAAGCTGCAGGCCGATATCGCCGCGGCACCGCGGGCGAAGATCGAAGGCGACCCGCGCGGAATCGTCAAGTTCGTCGTCGACGCGAAGACGGACCTCATCCTCGGCGCGGCACTCGTCCACGTGCACTCGCAGGAGGTCATCAACACCGTGGCGCTCGCCATGCGCCACGACGTCACCGCCACCGAGCTGCGTGACACGATCTACACTCACCCCTCCGCCACCGAGGCGCTCAACGAGGTGCTCGGCGCACTCAAGTAATGAAGGAGACCGACAGCTGGAACCGGTCGGGGTACTTCACCGCCCCGTGTCAACCGGCTGCCGCGGCGGCCCAGAGCGCGACAACCGTGATCGGCACCAGCACGACGACGAGAACTGCTCCGAGCAGGGCATATCGGCGCCAGGAGATCTCCACGCCCAAGCTCTTCAGACGCTGATGCCACAGCAGGGTCGCCAGGGACGCCCACGGTGAGACCAGAGGCGCGAGGTTCACTCCGATGAGCAGAGCGCCCATCCGAAGGGGAGACTCTGCGACTGGAGCGAGCGCCATGAACGCGGGAAGGTTATTGACCGCGTTCGCGCCGAGCGCGCCGACTGCGGCCACCTGCAGCAGACTGATGACATCATCGCCTGTCCCCGCAACGGCAGCCGCGACCGCCGCCAAGCCGTGCGAATGTGCCGCCTGGACGAGGACGAAGAGGCTCGCGGCGAATCCCAGAGTCCGCCAGGGAACGAGTCCGAAACTCAGTGCGCCGCGATTGCGGATCGCAAACGCGATGAGCAGCACCGCGGCGGCCCCGCCGGCGACGACGGCGACATCGATTCCGGATACGAGCAGAGGGACGAGCAGGCCGACGACCACCATGGCGATGATGAGCAGGAGGCGGTCGGGCGCCTCGGTGGGAGTGTCGAGTCGGTACCGGCCCGTCAGCGACCGTCGATAGACGATCGTGAGCATGCCGATCGTGATGAGGACGGACGCCAGGGCCGGTGTCCAGAGGAATCCGATGAAGTCGGCCGTTGCGGCCCCGAAGGTGTCGCCGCCGATGAGGTTCGTCAGATTCGACACCGGCAGGAACAGCGAGCCCGTGTTAGCCAACCACACGGTGGCCAGGGCGAACGGCAGCGGGGACAGGCCGATCCGCCGGGCCAGGACGACGATGATCGGAGTCACGAGCACGGCGGTCGTGTCCAAGGACATGAACGCAGTGATGAGCACGATCATGACGAGGACGAGGGCCCACAGCACTGGTACGCGTCCCCGACCCCACAGTGCGAGATATCCGGCCAGGATCGTGAAGACGCCCGCGACGCTCGCCAGCTCCGCCACGATGGTCATCGCCAGGACGAACGCGAGCACTGGCACCGTGGTCGTCGACAGCTCGCCGATCTCAGCCCATGTCAGGCCTCCTGCGGCCACGACGATGACGGCCGCGATCGCGAGGGCCAGGGTCACCGCGCGGACCCCGCGCTGACGCAGTCGGAGGGATGGCGTTTCACTCACAGAATGCACAGTACGCCGTGGGTGAGGCAATCCGCGCACCGAAGGTGTGCGGTTCCGCGGAGGTGAGACAGGCAGTACCGTGGATCTATGGCGCACCCGAAGATGTTCGAAGACGACGATCCGCTGCTGCAGCGGTTCCGCACGATCGCGCTGACACTGCCGGAAGCCGCCGAAAAGATCTCCCACGGACGGCCCACCTTCTTCACGAAGAAGACCTTCGCCATCTACGGCGGAACACTGAAGATCGGCCCGAAGGAGATGGAACAACGGCCCCACGCGATGCTTATCAAACCCAACCCCATCGACGCCGAGGTGCTCCTCGAACGTCCGGGAAGCTTCGTCCCCATGTACCTCGGACCCTCCGGTTGGGTCGGCCTCGAATTCACCGACCTCGACGACGGAGAGATCCGAGAACTGCTCGTCGATTCCTACCGGAACACCGCCTCGGCGAGATTGATCAAGGCGCTCGACGCCTGAGTTTCAGCGCCGCCGGTCCCGCGCCCTCACAAAGATGAGCACAACCAGCCCCACCGCCACCAACCCCACCCCGGCAAGGAACCCGTAGAAGGGGAATCCGTACTGCGTGACCGAGAACTCCTGACCGGTGACGGAATCCCCGCTGCAGGTCAGACTCGGCGGCAGGTAGCTGGCGGTGACCGAGAACCCCAGCACATCGTTGCCGCCGACGGTACTGGGGCAGATTCCAAAGCCGTCCGATTTCGAGGACCACTGCAGGTACTGGCCGAACATCATCAACGGCAGAACGAAGACCCCGATCCCGACGAGCAGCAGCGGCCATCGATCTCGACGCGGTTCGGCAAGTGGCGACCGGTGCAACGAGACCAGCCGAGTCACCGTGAATGCGAGCAATACACCGAGGAGCGCCGCGACGCTGAGCGCGGCGATTGCCAATGAGAACATGAACAGCGCCGAGGTGGCTCCGGAGTGCTCGACCACCGCGGAGCCGCTGTCGTAGGTCTCGGCCTGGCAGGCGAATCCGAATGGTGCGCGATCCTCGATTTCGATCGCATCGGGGTCAACGCCTGAAAGGTCAAGCAGCTCAGAACAGGCTTCAGCAGCGCCCTGCGTACGGGCGACCGCTGTTGAAATCCACGAGGTCACCCACTGGGCGGCGTGGAGCAGCGCGGCGACCACCAACCGGCGCTCGGCAGGAGAAAGGCCACCTGCCACCGCGAAAGCCTGCGAATACGGCGAAGGAATCCCCGCTCCGCAGCTCGCGCGTTCGTCTCCATGCGACCACGCTAGATCAAGCTGCGTTGTGAGAAACCCTCAGCTGCGCCTCCTCGGCGGACCTCACAGGAAGAGTTCACCCACGACACCCTCCTCAAACTCATGGTGAACACCCTGGTCAGCGCCGCCTCGGCGGACATAGGGTGGAACCATGGCCAACTCCTTTGACTACACCACCCCAGCCATCATCCCCACCCTCGACCTCAACGACGGGCGCGCGATCCCGCAGCTCGGGCTCGGTATCTACGCGATGAAGGGCGAGGAGGGCATCGACGCAATCGAATCGGGCATCGACAACGGCTACACCCTCCTCGACACCGCCGTGAACTACGAAAACGAGCGCGAGGTCGGTCAGGCCATCGTCAACACCGGCGCCCCACGCGAGGACCTGTTCGTCACGAGCAAGATCCCCGGCCGTCATCACGGCTTCGACGAGGCGATCGCGAGCACCGAGGAATCCCTGGCCCGCCTCGGCCTCGACTACCTCGACCTCCACCTCATCCACTGGCCCAATCCCAGCGTCGGCAAGTACGTCGACACCTGGCGCGGGCTCATCGAACTGCGCGAGCGCGGGCTCGTGAAGTCCATCGGCGTCTCGAACTTCACCGAGGCCATGATCACCGAGCTCATCGACGCAACCGGGGTCACCCCGGCCGTCAACCAGGTCGAGCTCCACCCATATTTCCCGCAGACCGAGCTCATCGCCTTCCACCGTTCGATCGGTGTGCAGACCGAGAGTTGGTCCCCGCTCTACCGTGATCAGGGACTCTTCGACGAAACCCCTATCGCCGAGGCGGCTGCCGCCCACGATGTCACCCCCGCCCAAGTGGTCCTGCGCTGGCATATCGAGGTCGGTTCCATCCCGATCCCGAAATCGGCGAACTTCGAACGCCAGCGGTCCAACGCCGACGTCTTCGAATTCGCCCTCACCCCCGCCGAGGTGGCCGCAATCTCCGGACTCGAGCGCGGTCGGATGAAGGACCGGGACCCGCTGACGCACGAAGAGATGTGAGGCTCTACTCTCACATCGCCCGGGGCCGCGCCTCTGCCGACCGTCCCCTCAACCCTGCCGGGCGTCGAAGCGTCGGCGGTAGGTCGACGGCGTCGTTCGGAACTCCTCGGTGAAGCTCTGCCGGAAGGTCACGACGCTGCCGAACCCGGTCTCTGCGGCGATCCGCTCGATCGAGTGATCGGTAGTCTCGAGCAGCCGACGCGACTCATCGAGCCGACGCGACCGCACCCACGCCGCCGGTGTCGTCCCCGTCGACGAGCGGAAGGCCCGGACCAAGGATCGCGTGCTCATGTGCGCCGCGGCGGCGAGATCGGCGATGGTCAGCGGCTCGCCGAGGTGGTCGAGAGCCCAATCGAGGACCTGTGAGATCGGGTCATCCCCGGTCCGTGCCGGCAGCGGTCGCTGAATGTACTGGGCCTGACCGCCGTCGCGGTGCGGGGCGATGACGAGGCTGCGCGCGACTTCGTTCGCGACGGCGGCACCGAGGCGGCTGCGGACCAGATGGAGACACGCGTCGAGCCCGGACGCGGTTCCTGCGGCGGTGAGCACGTCCCCGTCGTCGATGTAGAGCACACTTTCATCGACCTGCAGTTCGGGATGCCGTTCGATGAGCCGATCGAAGGCCTTCCAATGGGTGACGGCATGCCGATTCGTCAGCAGACCCGCGTCCGCGACCGGGATCGTGCCCAGACACAGCCCCACGATCGTCGATCCCCGCTCATGCTCCCTCGTCAGCAGCCGACACAGGTCGGGCTCGGTCGGTCGAGCATCCTCATGCCAGGACGGAACGACGACGATATCGGCACCGTCAGCCGCCTCGGCGCCGGAGAGCCCGGCGATCTCGTAGCCCTCCGCGGTGCGAATCGGATTCCCGTCCGCGGAGAAGACGACGGTCGACCACTCGGCCGCGCCGAGGCGGGTGACCTCGTCGAAGACCATCTGCGGGACCGAGAGATGGAACATGGTGATGCCGTCGAAGGCGAAGATCGCGATGCGCATGGAGTCCTTCCTGATGGGCGGCTGCGGGGTGGGCGATCACCGAGGCGGGCGACCACCGAGGTGGGCGACCGGCCGAACGAGTGCCGACCGAATGTTGGCGTGAATCCATCGTAACTGTGTCATTGCGCCTATGGTCTCTGCCCATCGGGTCGACGAGAGTGGAGTCATCCGGATCGCAATGACATCGGACATGACAGCAGAAGCAACGACTTCAGAATCAGAGTCAGCAGAAGGAGACCCGAAATGACCACCCCGCGCCGCGCCCTCGTCCTCGTCGACATCCAGCAGGACTACTTCGCCGACAGCCCGCTGGTCATCGAGTACCCGAATCCGCAGGAGTCCTTGGCCAAGATCACGCAGGCCATCGACGCCGCGACCGCCGCGGACATCCCGGTCGTCGCGGTCCAGCACACGATGGGAAGCGGTGCTCCGGTCTTCGACCCGGACTCGACGGGATTCGCACTGCACCCCGAGGTGGAATCGCGGCGCACCGACGCGTGGAAGTCGTTGGTCAAGGAGAACGGGTCGGTCTACGCCGGCACCGACCTGACCGAGTGGCTGCGCGAGCAGGGAATCGACACCGTGACCTTGGTGGGGTTCATGACGAACAACTGCATCCTCGCCTCGGCGGTCGAAGCCGAAGGACTCGGGTTCACCACGGAGGTCCTCGGCGACGCCACCGGAGCGATCAACATCGCCAATGATGCCGGATTCGCCGATGCGAAGACAGTGCATACGACCCTGCTCACCCTGCTCAACTCGAACTTCGCCGCCGTCGCCGACACCGCCGCCTGGGCCGAGGCCGTCGGTTCCGGGCAGTCCCTGTCGAAGAGCGACCTGGGCAGCTCCGCCATGGCAGGAGCCGAACGCGCCGGAGCCTGAGCCGGGGCCAAACCCGAGCGGGCACCAGGTGACGCCTGAGTCGGGCAATCACCCGACTCAGGCGGCCCGACAATGAGCCGCAATCAACACAATAAAAGAGAACTTGAGCACAGAAACCATGCCTGCCAGCAGAGCTGCGACGATCCCGATGACGTTGATCGGCGGCCCCACCGTAGTCTTCGACTACGCGTGTCTGCGGATCGTCACAGACCCGACGTTCGATGCGCCGAGGGTCTATGAGCCTGAGCACCTGGAGAATGAAGTCACCCTGGTGAAGACACAGGCGCCGGCGCTCAGGCCGGCGGATTTGGGAGAAGTCCACGTCGTTCTGGCCTCACACGACCACTTGGACAATCTGGACCTCTCAGGTAGGGCGTGGAGCGTGGGAATCGAGCACGTCTTCACGACAGAGCCGACAGCCCGGGTGATCCCCGGGGCGAGTGTCCTCGCCGACTGGGAATCAGTGACTGTTACGTCCCCGAGCGGGCAGGAGGTGACGATCACCGCAGTTCCAGCCGAGCACGGTCACGACGGCGTCTGGCAGAAGAACGGACCTGTGATCGGCTTCGTTCTCACTTCGCCGGGGGAGAAGACCGTCTACGTCTCCGGGGACAACTCTTCGGTCGATGTGGTGAGACGAATCGCCGACCGGTTCAGCCACATCGACATCGCGATCCTGTTCGCGGGCGGTGCCGGGCCGACGATGGAACATCTGCACGGCGCCTACATCACTCTCAGCGATGAAGCGGCAGTCGGGGCCGCTCGGGTGCTGGGTGATGCCATGATCGTGCCGATTCATGCCGATTCGTGGGAGCACTTCACTCAGAGCATTGAGAGCATGGAGTCGCACGCGGAAGCATCGGGCATCGGTGACCGTGTGATCGCGCTGAGTCCGGGTGAGACTGTGAACATCTGACAAAGCGGGCTGCTGCGGCTGCTGGTGACAGGGTCTAGGGAATGTGGCGGAATGCCACAGTCAGTGCGGATGAGATCGGTGTCAGCCGCGGATGGAAGACTGGACTCATGGATCGAGCCATGACCGTCGTCCCGAGGGACGAGCTGAAGAGCCTCGTCGACCCCGGAACCTTCGCGCGCGGCAGCGACTACGCGCGGAGGGGACAGGTGCTGCGGATGGTCTGGCACGAAGACGAGCGAGAACTCATCGCCGACGTCGCCGGATCCGGTGGGCTCTATCAGACCACCATCGTCTTCGAGGACGAAGAAGTGCCAGGCGAGGTCCTCTACACCGACTGCACCTGCCCGGTCGGCGGCGGCTGCAAACACTGTGTCGCCGTACTCATCGTCAATAACCAGCAGATGCTGGAGCTGCGGACATCCGCGATCCTCAACCACGGGTCCGACCGTACGCTGGAAGACACCGAATCGGATCCGGTCTGGGGTGCAGGGCCCTTCGGCGTTGAAGAGAGTCTCGACTGGAGGAGGGCACCTGCCCGGCGCCCGCAGAAACCGGAATGGCAGCAACGGCTCGATCGCATCGTCGAGGCCGCGCAACGGACGAGCGCGCAGCCCGAGACTGTGGCCCTCGGCTTCGAACTCCACCGTCCCCCGCAGCGCAGCTATTTCAACAGGCCCCCCGCGAGGCTCAAGGTCGCCGAGCTCGCCGACGAACCCGAGCCGCAGTTGTATGCGCGACCGCTCGTACCCGGAGCGAAGGGCAACTGGATCAAAGGTCAGGCGGGATGGCACTGGTTCACCTCACGACTCAACGCCTCCCGCTTCGATGCCGACCAGTTCGAGTGGTTCTACCGCTTGGTCACCCTTGACGACGGTCTCGGCCGCCCAGGCTATGCGTCCGCGACCGCAATGCTCTCGCTCGATGACTTCGGTTCGCCCTTCCTCTGGGAGCTGCTCAGCCAGGCCGCTGACCTCGATATTCCTCTCGTCAGTGCCGACAAACAGATCGAGATCCAGCTGGGTCGGCAGGCGGAATTCCACCTCGATCTCACCAGCAGTGATGACGACCTTCTGCTTCGCTCCGACATCGCCATCGACGGTCGACAGGTCCCCGCCCGTGACGTCCGACCCATCGGACGCACCGGCGTCTACGGCCTGGAGATGGTCGGCAAGTCGAAGGCTCGTATCACCCTTGCGCCACTGAACGAACCACTGACCCCACCGCAGCACACCATCCTCAGCGATGCCGCCGTGACCAGAATTCCGGCCAGGGGTCGCGAGGATTTCTTCGGTCGCATCCTCCCGCTTCTGCGGACACCGCCGGACCGGCGTGGCAGTGACCGTGCTGGCAGCGACCATGCCGGCGACCAGCGGGTCATCAGCAGCGATGGATCCGTCGACCTGCCCGACGAGAAGTCCCCGCACCTCAACCTGCACATCAGCTACGAAGGCCCCGACAAGCGCGACCCAGCCAAAAGCGGCTCCGACAAGCACAGCCGCGGCCAGAGCCCAGCCATTCCGACGATGCGTCTGTCCTGGTCATGGACCTACTATTCGCCGCAGCGGACGTTCCCCTTGGTGACTCACCACAGCGAACTGTCCGACCAAGTGCGCGGCCGCGACCAGAAGTTCGAACACGCAGTGCTCCGCCGGTTGCGCACCATCGACCCCGACGCCGCCCGAACAGAATCGACCACCCTGACCGGCATCGATGCCGCCACCTACAGCACCCGGGTCCTGCCCCGAATCCAGGAGCTCGACGACGTCACCGTCACCTACGCAGACAGCGACAACGCCCCCGACTTCCGCGAACTCGATGCGACCCCGCAGGTCAGCGTCCGCACGGAGGCGACCGATGACTCGGACTGGTTCGACCTCGGTATCGACGTCTCCGTCGACGGCCGTGAGATCCCCTTCGTCGACCTGTTCACCGCACTCGCCCAAGAGCAGTCCCACCTCATCCTTGAGGACGGATCGTTCTTCTCCCTCGACAATCCCGCCTTCGACCGACTGCGCGAACTGCTCGCCGAGGCGAATGCCCTCGATGGCTTCTCACCGGAGAACCCGCAGATCAGCCGCTATCAGACCGCTCTGTACGACGAACTCGAGGACCTCGCCGACGACGTCGCCGACGATCCCCGATGGTCCGAACTCATGGACGGGCTGCGCAATCTCGACACCATCGCCGAGGTAGCCGTCCCCGAGACCGTGAACGCGCAGCTGCGGCCCTACCAGGTGGAGGGCTTCCGATGGTTGGCATTCCTTGGTCAGCACCACCTCGGCGGGATCCTCGCCGACGATATGGGTCTGGGCAAGACCTTGCAGACGCTCGCCCTCATCGACCACGACCGGAGCGAACGTGCAGCCGAGCGTGCGGCTGGGCAGGCAACTGAACCCGACGCCGAACGCACAGCCGAGCCCGCGGCCCAGCCCAAGGCCGAGACCCGAGCCCCGTTCCTCGTCGTCGCTCCCACCTCGGTGGTGGCGAACTGGGTGCTCGAGGCGCGGAAGTTCACTCCGCACCTGAGCGTGACCGCGGTCGGGGAGACTGCGAAGAAGCGGAAGAGCCCCGTCGCCGAGGCGGTCGCAGGCGCCGACATCGTCGTCACCTCGTACGCGGTGATGCGTCTCGACATCGACGAGTTCGCCGAGCTGACCTGGGCGGGCGTCATCTTCGACGAAGCCCAATTCATGAAGAACCACCAGGCGAAGACCCACCGAGCGGCCCGGCAGCTCGACGCCCCGTTCCGGTTGGCGATCACGGGTACGCCGATGGAGAACTCGCTCACCGATGTGTGGTCGCTGATCGCGATCACCTCACCCGGGCTGTTCCCGAACGCGAAGCGCTTCCGGGAAGACTACGTTCGCCCGATTGAATCAGGCGAAGATCCGAGCCGCATGGATCGACTGCGCACGCGACTGCGCCCATTCATGCTTCGGCGAACGAAGGACCTCGTCGCAGCGGATCTGCCGGAGAAGCAGGAGCAGGTGCTCACAGTCGAGCTCGAACCGTGGCACCGGCGTCTCTATGACACGGTGCTGCAGCGCGAACGCAAACAGGTGCTCGGGCTCCTCGGCGACTTCGAGAAGAACCGGTTCGCGATCTTCCGGTCGCTGACCCTGCTGCGGATGCTCGCGCTCGACCCGGGGATCGTGGCCGACTACGCGGACTCCGGGATCGCCTCGAGCAAGCTCGGTGTGCTCATGAGTCACCTTCGCGAGGTCCGCGACGAGGGTCACCGGGCTCTCGTGTTCAGCCAGTTCACGAGCTATCTCCGCGCGGTGGCGGCCGAACTCGAGGACAACGGGATCGACTACGTCTACCTCGACGGGTCCACGACGGATCGGACGAAGGTCATCGAAGCCTTTCGTGAGGGCAGCGCTCCCGTGTTCCTCATCAGCCTCAAGGCCGGCGGGTTCGGACTCACCCTCACCGAGGCAGACTACGTCTTCCTGCTCGACCCGTGGTGGAACCCGGCGGCTGAGTCCCAAGCAGTCGACCGGACGCACCGGATCGGGCAGACCCGACAGGTCATGGTCTACCGGCTCGTCGCCGAGAATACGATCGAAGAGAAGGTGCTGGCGTTGCAGACGAAGAAGGCCGAACTGTTCACCGCGCTCATGGACGAGGGCAGCGCGTTCAGCGAGGTGATCTCGGCCGCGGACATCAGAGACCTGTTGGAGGGGTGAGCGGCCGGCGATCACTCGGCCCGGCAGATTCAAAGACATCCTTGAGTGCCATCCGGCTGGCGCGAGGCAGCGGCTGCTGGTCGCCGCGCCCATTCGTCTCGAAGCTCTGCAGCAGATAGGCGATGAGCCGCCTTGAGAGATCGTGGGCGTGCTCGGGCGGAGCCGCACTGACACCGCTGTTGGCGAAGAAGATGAGCAGCAGGTCGCTGGGGTCGAAGTCGCGGCGCAGTCGGCCGGCCTCCTGGGCCCGGCAGACGAGTTTCGCAAACGTCGCTTCCGCGTGATTGCTCTTCTCGTTCACTCCCGAGTCCTCGGTGATCGTCGTGATGAAGGCCTCGGTGAAACCACGATCCTCGACCTGCATCCGGCCGAGCTCGTCGACGAAGGTGCAGAAGCCATGCCACGGATCCGGGTCGGCCGCGGCATCGTCGAGGACCGATTCGCAATGCGTGATCTGAGTCGAGAACACCTCGTCGATGAGTGACCTGCGATCTGGGAACCGGCGGAACAGGGTGGCCGCGCCGACCCCTGCCCGCCTGGCGATCGCTGCCATGGGAGCATCGATGCCTCGGTCCGCAAAGAGCTGCCTGGCCGCGGCGACGATACGAGCCCGGTTCTGGGCGGCATCAGCACGCAGGCTCGGACGTGACGTGCGGGGGCGAAGCCATCAGGGTATTGCGCCTCGATCTGAGTCGACTCCGCCATTTCTTCTCTCACTTCCGCCGGATTCGGAATGCTGCGATGGTTCCTCTGCTTAGCCTATACGTAAGTGGAAACTGCATTCCACATACTGTGGGGCGGTGCGATGCGCCGAAAGGTGCAGAAATGAGAGACGCCGGAAGGTGCAGAGGAGAGTCGCAGAGATGAAGATTTTGATGTTCGGCCGCGGAGTCATTTCGACGCTGTACGGATGGGCCTTGGACAAGGCGGGCAACGATGTCGACTTCTACGTTCGCCCCGGGCGTGCCGTCGACTTCGGTCAGTCGGTCGATCTGGACATCAGAGACGGCAGGAAGAAGTCGTTGCAGGGGACACCGGTGACAGGGCCGTGGCCCATCAGGCTGCGTGAGGACCTCGAGGCCGATCACGACTACGATCTCATCATCGTCAGCGTCAACCACGACCAACTGGAGACCGTGGTCGACTTCCTCAGTACACGGGTCGGCAGAGCCACTGTGCTCATCTTCAACAATATCTGGGCCGAACCCGCAGTCGCGGTGAAGTCGCTGCCCCACGATCACGTCGTGTGGGGCTTCCCCGGCGGCGGAGGCGGATTCTCAGGCAACACGCTGCACGGCGGATTCATGAGGACCGTCTTCTTCGGCGATATCGACGGGTCGAGCCGCACCACCCGGCATCGTGAAGTCACCGAGCTCTTTGAAGCCGCCGGATTCTCGGCTTCA
Organism: Brevibacterium sp. MGP-B1; assembly: GCF_057766545.1. Lineage (NCBI taxonomy): Bacteria > Bacillati > Actinomycetota > Actinomycetes > Micrococcales > Brevibacteriaceae > Brevibacterium > Brevibacterium sp. MGP-B1. The sequence goes on from NZ_CM173407.1 coordinate 3,826,979, forward strand.
CACGTGGCGGATTTCCGGAGCTGGCTGTGGTTCCACTTCATCCTCGATGCCGCCATCATGGTCGGATGGCTTCGCATGGGAAGCTTCGACGCTCTCGTCCGATCCCGGCTGGCTCTGCGCGAAGTCGTCCGACTCATCCGTGAGATGATCCCCGTGCTCACGGTGAAGGGAGGCACCGCGCGGCTCGGTGCGGGTGCGGTGAAATATGTTCCTGCAAGCGTCCTCGCCCTTGTGTCGGGAAGGCTGTTGGCCGGTGACTCCGTCTCCGCTGTCATCATGAGGCAGGCCCAGGACACCGGTCACATCGACTATGAAGCGAAGGCCGTCTACCCGCGAGATGTCCTCGACGATGCCCGGCGTCTGGGTGTCTCGGTTCCCAGGCTCGAATCGAACGAGCCGGCTTTCAAATAGATCCTGACGACTGCGCACCGGCCGATCGGGCGTGCCGGAACCTCAGGCGCAACGGCGGCTCGGGCGCGACGGACGATCGGACCCGTCGCGCGGTCAGGTCGACTCGCTATCGACTCGGAACCTCGACGAGGTTGCCCTTGATTTTGCTGAGGAAGCTCGCCCCCAGCGGAGTCAGGGACAGCAGCTTGCGCTTCGCTCCGGTCCGCGGGGCATCGACCGCCGTGCTCTGCATGAACCCGGAATCCTGCAGGCGTTTGATCGTGCGGTAGAGGCCGCGTTCGGTGATCTGCCATCCCGTGGCTGCGGTGACCGCCTCGGCGACCGTGGAGATCTCGGCCGGCTGATGCGTCGCGACGAGGGAGAGCGTGATCGGGGTGAGCATCGACTTCTTGTACGTTTCGACCCAGGACTCGACGCGGTGATCAAGCCACTCGCGCTCTTCCGGCGTGAGTGCGGTCGAACCGGTCTCCCCGGTTGCGATGTCGGGAGACTCTGCCGCCATTCTCAGTCCTCCCAGCCGCGGCCGAGGACTGAGCCGAGGAGGTGGACCAGCAGTCCGAGCCCCCACAGGGCGCTCATCACGAGCGTGGCTCCGAACCAAGAGCTCTCGAGCAGGGTGCGGGTCGCGTCTCCGGCGCCGTCGACCTCGAAGCCGAGGAACATCACCCGGAGGATCGCGTGCAGATTGAAGGAGGTGGTGACGGTGACGAAGGCAATGGCATGGGCGATGACCACGCCGAAGCGGACTCGTTTGAGCACGGACAGTTTCCGCCAGAGCCACACAACGATTCCGAGAGCGACGACGGCGGTGAGGATGCCAGCGAGGAGAGTCACGGCTCCTCCGGTCGCCGCGATGACGATCTGCACGATGAGCATGGCGACAATGAGACCGAGCGTGTAAGGGAGCAGGAGTGTACGGGCGTTGGCGGGCGATGACGTCTGCGGGACTGTAGTCATAATGGTACTGTACCTATGGTTCACTGCGTGTTGCAAGGGTCGATTTCGCACGATCTCTCGGGTGGGGCCTACCTGTGTGAGAATGTCACCGTGGAGATGGAAGTCAGGCACCGGCGCGCTCTGCGCGGCACCCTCGCCGCAGCATTCGCGACCTTTGTCGCACTGACGTCGCACATCCTCGGCGGGGGATCTTTTCCGACGGCGATGGGTGTCATCGTCCCGCTGGCGCTGTCGATCCTCGTCTGTGTCCTCCTGTCCGGGCGCCGACTGTCGCTGCCTCGGCTGACGTTCTCAGTCGGAATCAGCCAGACGCTCTTCCACCTTCTGTTCTCTCTCTTCACTCCGTACGGTTCCGCATCGCCGAACGCGATGGCACGCTCCGACAACGGTCTCGCCGTGCTCCTCGGCTCGCACTCTCATCACTCGCCGGCGCATGGAGCCCACCATGCAGCGATGCATTCGTCGCCCGGCGGCGCGGTGCAGATGGCTCATGATTCCGCAGTCATGCCTGCCATGGACGGTTCTGTGGGCGCAGCGGCCCAGATGCATTCGCACTCGTCGCCGGGGATGCTGCTGGCCCACTGCGTTGCCGGGATCGTGACGATCGCGATGATCTATTGGGCCGAGCGACTGCCGGTCATGCTCGGCGAGTTCGCCCGCCTCATCATCCGGGCGGTCATTCCGCGCCTCGTCGTCTTGCGGGCGCTGATCGAGAAGCCGCGGTCGCTGATCGGCTTCGAGCCCGAACTGCCTCGCAGCCTCGGTGTGTGCCGATCCCCGGTGCTGCGGCGAGGGCCACCGCAGCCTGCTTTCTGACACTCATCACATCCGCGCATCGGCTCTCGTGGGCCGGTGCGATCACTGCTGACCCCATCTGGTCGTCGACCGCGACTGCGTGACGTGCGCGACCACGGCCGACCGCAACTGCCCGTCGACAGCATCTGCTCGTCGAGGGCATCAGGCCGACCCGGACCGGCTCAGCGCAACTGAGAGAAAGCATCATCATGACCACCCCTTCATCAACCGTGCCCGAAAGCTCGGGTCCGGAACCGACCCGCCACCGTGACCACCCCGATCGCCCTATTCCATGGCTCGGTCCGCTTCTACGCCGTCTCCACTTCTACGCGGGCATCCTCATCGGTCCGTTCATCCTCATCGCCGCGCTCACCGGGGCGGCCTACGCGATCAGCCCGACGCTCGAGAAGGTGGTCTATGCCGACCAGCTCAGCGTCCCCGCCACCGACGACCCGCTGCCACTGGCCGACCAGATCGACGCCGCGAACACCGTGATCGCAGGCAGCGATTCGACGCTGTCCGCCGTGCGACCGGCACCCGAGCCGGGCGACACCACGCGTGTGATGTATGACGATCCCAGCCTCGGGGAGAGCGAATCCCGGGCGATCTTCGTCGACCCTGCCACCGCGAAGGTGGTCGGTGACCTCACCGTCTACGGCACCTCGGGTGCCCTGCCGCTGCGGACGTGGATCGATCAGATGCACCGCAGCCTCCACCTCGGCGACGTCGGACGGATCTACAGCGAACTCGCCGCGTCCTGGCTGGGAATCGTCGCCGCCGTGGGTCTCGTCCTCTGGATCCTCCGCGCTCGCAAAACGAAGAAGCCCGCCGCGATGCTGCGACCGAGCCGGAAGCACAAGGGGCTGAGACGCACCTTCTCCTGGCATGCCTCGGTGGGCGTCTGGGCGGCGATCGGGATGCTCTTCCTCTCGGCCACCGGGATCACGTGGTCGCAGTTCGGCGGGGAGAACGTGACGAAGCTGCGAGCGGCGCTGAGCTGGGAGACCCCGGCGGTGTCGACGGAACTCGGCGGTCAGAGCGACGCGGAAGACGCTGCTGTTGCAGCGAGCGCCGGTGCGCATGCGCACCATGGAACTTCCGCCGAGGCGGCCGACCCTGCCGCTGTTCGTTCCGTCATCGATCCGGCCGACTTCGACATGATGTTGGCCATGGCTCGTGGGGTCGGCATCGATTCTGGTGCCGTCGAGATCCTGCCGCCCGAGGACGACGGATCAGCGTGGGTGGTGCAGGAGATCCAGCGCAGCTGGCCTACTCAGGTCGATGCGGTCGCCTTCGACCCCGAGACGATGGAGGCCACTGACCGGGTCGACTTCTCCGACTACGGGGTAGCGGCGAAGCTCGCCCGCTGGGGTGTCGACCTGCATATGGGCACATTGTTCGGTTTGGCCAACCAGATTGTCCTCTTCGCGCTCGCCATCGGCATCGCATCGATGGTGGTCTGGGGCTATGTCATGTGGTGGCAGCGGCGCCCGAAGCGGAATCCGGCGAAGAAGTTCGGGCGTGCACCCGCACGTGTCGTGCTGAATGGGGCTCCGTGGTGGGGAGTGGCTGCGATCGTCGTCGCCGCAATCGCGATCGGTATGTTCCTGCCGCTGGTGGGCATCAGCCTCGTTGGGTTCGTCGTCATCGACGTTCTACTCGGGCTGAGGGAGTGGCGTCGCCAGCGGCAGTCCATGAGGATCTAGCGCTCACAGCATCTGTCCGCACCCGGCGGCGCTTCACTCAAACGTCACGGAACCCTTCGCGCGCGTGTCGACTTTCAGTTCGAACACGTCCGGCCGGGAGTAGTGGCCGACCGGGTCGAAGTCGAGGTGCGAACGGGTTTTGGCACCGAGGTCGATGTCGGCATAGAGGATCGTCTCTTCCTCGTAGATCGGTCCGGCCAGCACCTCGCCGCTGGGTGCGATGATGACGCTGCCGCCGCGGATGGCGGTTTCGCCGTAGGGGAGTTCCTCGTCGAATGGATGGTCGTCGGGGAACTCGCTCTTCGTGATGAACTGGCAGGCCGAGAGCACGTGTGTGCGTCCCTCCAAGGCGATATGCGTCATCGTCGCGGTCCACGTCGGACGGTCGTCGACGGTCGGCGCGCAGTAGAGCTCGACACCCTGGGCGTACATCGCCTGGCGCAGCAGAGGCATGTAGTTCTCCCAGCAGATGACGCTGCCCACTCGGCCGAGCGGGGTGTCCATCGTGTCGAGAGTCGACCCGTCCCCGAAGCCCCAGATGACCCGCTCGGTGCCGGTGGGCATGAGCTTCCGGTGTGCGCCGACGGTCCCGAGTTCGGGGTCGATCATCACCGCCGTGCAGTAGAGCGTGTTGCCGGACCGTTCGATGATGCCGATGACGACGAAAGCACCGGCTTCGCGGGCCGCCTCGGCGAGCCTGCTCATCTCGGGACCATCGACGGTGACCGCGCCGTCGAAGTACCGCTCGAACTGCTCCCGCCCCTGCTCGGTGCGCATGCCTACGGGAGCGCCGAACGTGCTGCCCTTCGGGTAGCCGCCGATGAACGCTTCGGGAAACACGACGAGTTCGGCCCCGTTGCCGGCGGCCTCTCGAAGCCGGGCGATCGCCTTGTCGGTCGACGCCTCGGCGTCGAACGGAACGGACCCTGTCTGGACGACTGCCACTTTGTGCATACTGTTCGACCTTCTTCGCTCGATGGAAACTCCTGGCTCAACTGTCGAACGGTTGATAGCAAAGGTCAAACAGCTGGGTCGCTCGCCTCGAACGGACGGGCGCCCCGCGATTCTGTACCGAATCGCGGGGCGCTCTTTCAGTTGGAGTGACTCAGCTCCAGTGCTCAGCAGACCGAGTCCGCATACTGTCGCGGAACTGTCCCGTTGACTTCTCCAACAGCTCTCCGGTGCCCCAATCGAGCACGACGCCGTATCGGCGGATGACGTCGTGGACGGTGATCTCACCATCGCGGTAGCGGCGGGCCACCTCGGCGGGGTCGGCTTCCAGCCAGGACGCTCGTTCGGAGCGGATCCGTTCCCGCTCCGTCGCTGTCGCGGTCTCATCGATCTCGTAATCATCGAGCTCGGCATCGATCTCACGGATGACGACGCCGTAGTCTTTCGCCGCCCGGCCGATGGAGACATAGCCGTCGATGACGTCCTCGAGCACCTCGGCAGTCGGCCGATCCAGCGGGTCACCGAAGCCACCACCTCCGGCGCTTGGTCGTTCGAACGTGTCACCGGGGCTGATGGCTACATTCGAGAACGTGGCACCCAAGTAGCGCGGGTTCTCTGACGAAGGATTGAGCCAGACTCCGTGTGGGATCGACGGCAGTCCGCCATTGATGCCCCACGTCGTCGACCGCCCGCGGTCGCAGCAGTAGCTCATCACCGCACCGGTCGCATCTGTGAGGATGCCGCCCTTATTCACGCCGCAACCACCGCGGAACCTGCCGGGACCTCCGGAATCGATGTTGATCGAGTGCTGAGTGGTGACAACGGGAGTCAGTCGCTCTTGACCTTCAACTGGTTGGACCGCAAGCCCAGTACCGAAGACCGGAGACGTCGCGGAGGAGCCGTCCTTCGTCGACCGGCCGCCCCATCCGCCTGCCATCCAGTCATACCACATGAAGTACGGGCTCGACTCGGTCCTGGCATCATGCCCACCGACGAGCAGATACTCGAGGTTGAATGCACACGCCATCGCTCGTTCGGGCATGATGTGGGACCACAGTTCGAAGATCGCGTTCATGACCTTCTCGTACGGGCCCGAACAGAACCCGGTCACTGCATGCGGCCAGCCGGCGTTGACGACGGTGCCCTCCTCGCCGATCTCTGCGGTCACCGCCTGGTAGAACCCGGAATTGAGCGGAACCTCGGGGAAGAACGTCTTCGTGCCCGCGTAGATCGCAGAGAAGGTCGTCCCGTAGCCGGAGTTGAGGAACGTTGAGACCGCCTCGGCGGATCCCGTGAGGTCGTAGTGGATACCTGTCCCGTCGAGCGTGAGCTTCACCCGAATCGGAGCCAGCCCCTCACCCTTAGCCGGATCGCCGTCGAGGAAATCGACCGTCTCCCACTCGCCCTTCGGCAGATCGCCGAGGCTGGCGAGCACGGTGCGGCAGACATAGTCCTGCGTCTCCTGCATCGCATCGAGGACCGTGTCCTTCGAATATTTGTCGACGAGGCGGAGCACTTCGCGTTCACATACGGCTGTGGCCTCGGCTTGGGCGTTGAGATCGCCGAGGGCCTGATCGGGAGCGCGCGTATTCGACACGAGCAACTGAGCCACATCGTGGAGGAACCGGCCCTTGTGCCAGACCCGAAGCGGGGTGATACGCAGACCCTCACCGAAATGCTCACTGGCAGAGACATCGAACGAGCCCGGGACGGACCCACCGATATCGGCCCAGTGGCCTTTGTTCTGCGCGAAGCCGATGATCTCGTCATCAGCGAAGATCGGACGAATGAAGCTGACGTCGTTGAAGTGGGTGCCGCCTCGATAGGGGTCGTTGATGAGGAAGACGTCACCGGGGTTGATGTCGTCGCCGAACTCCTCCATAACGGCCTTGCACTGGAAATGCAGGGTGCCGACGTGGACGGCGATGTCTGCACTTCCTTGCATAACAGTGTTGCCCTCGCGGTCACAAAGTGCCGACGAGAAGTCGCGTGAGTAGATGACGAACGAATAGCAGGTCCGCAGGATCTGTTCGCTCATAAGGTCGACACTGGTCGCGAAAGCGTTCTTGAGTACTTCGAAAGTCACCGGGTCGAGCGTGGACGTCGACTGTTCCGTTGTTGTGGTCATGGGTCTCTCCTCACAGGCCGTTCTGTGTTGAATTGTTCGCAGCTGACAGCGCAGGCTCGGCTGTCTCTGCCGTCAGCGAGATGCGGATGTTGAACCACTCATCGATCACGGCGGACGAGTTCGGCGGGATGACGGTGGTCGAGTCGATCTGGTTGAGGATCGCCGGTCCGATGAACGCAGCTCCCGACGGCAAGTTCTCCCGCTGGTAGACCGGCGTCGAATGCCACTGTCCGTCGAAGTAGACGTCGCGGACCTCGAGCGGCTCACCGGGATCTTTGCTGCTGACAGGGGTCGGTTTGAAGGTCGGCTTCGGTGTCTTCCCGAGCGCCTTGAGGTGGAGTTGGTAGATCTCGACCGGGGTGTCATCCTGCCGGAACGCGTACTGTTTCTCGTGTTCCTCGTGGAAGAGTTGGACGGCCTCGCGCAGCGCGTTCGGGCCGGAGCCCATCTTCACCTGCAGCGACCGCCACTGGCCGTGGTAACGCATCGAGATGCCACGTTCGAAGACCGAGTCTTCCTCGGCGACTTTCTCATGCCGCAGTCGATCTCGACCTTCGAGTTCGAGTTCGCGGAAGTGCTGTTCGACCGTTTCTGCGTCTGCGGCGTCCGCGACGCCGGTGAACATCTGCGACAGGTCGTGTTGGATGTCGACGAGGAGGCACCCCAGCGCCGAGGTGACTCCCGGGCTGGGCGGGACGATGACTGTGGGGATGTTGAGTTCGCGAGCGACGTCCGCCCCGTGCAATGCACCGGCACCGCCGAAGGCGATGAGTGCGAAGTCCCGGGGGTCGAGCCCGCGACGGATGGACACGAGGCGGACCGCATCGGCCATGTTCGCGTTGGCCACCTGGGCGATGGATTCGGCCGCGGAGTCGACATCGAGGCCGAGCGGATCGGCGATCTTCTCCTTGATCGCTGCCCGTGCGCTCTCACAGTCCAGCGTCATCTCGCCGTCGGCGAGGTCGGTGCCCAGACGATTGAGGGCGAGGTTCGCATCGGTGTTCGTCGGCTGGTCGCCGCCGCGGCGATAGCAGACCGGACCGGGAGCGGCACCGGCCGACTGTGGCCCGTTGCGCAGGGAGCCGGCGATGTCGATGTGGGCCAATGAGCCACCGCCTGCGCCGATGGTGAGTACTTCGATGCTCGGGAAGACGATGGGATGGCCGTATTCGACTTCCCATTCGTTCGTCTCCCGCAGTTCGCCGTCTGCGATGAGTGAGATGTCCGTCGAAGTGCCGCCCATGTCGAGTCCGACGGCATTGGCATGACCGCACTGCTCGGCCACGTGCTGAGCGGCGATCGCGCCGGCGGCGATTCCTGAGGCCGCGAGTCGCACCGGGAACCGCTTGACCATCTCCGAGGTCATCGATCCACCGCCCGAATGGAGGAGAAGGAGTTCTCCGGCATAGCCGTCCTCGGTGAGGTTGGAGTCGAGCTGTTCGACGTAGCCGGATACCAACGGACCAAGAACGGCATTGGCGACAGTCGTGTTGAACCGGTTGTGTTCGAAGATCTCCGGCAGCACCTCGGCCGAGGTGGAGATGCTGGCTCCGGGGAGCTCCTCGGAGAGGATCTCGCGCATCCGGATCTCGTTCGCGGCGTTCGCATAGGAGTTGACGAAGCAGACGGCCACGGTGTCGGCACCGCGCTTCTTAAGCAGGCGGCCGAGCTTCCTGGCCTCGTCTTCGTCGAGCTCGGTGACGATGTTGCCCGCGTAGTCGACGCGTTCGGTGACCTCGAAGCGGTCACGGCGACGGATATAGGGGCCGGATACATCGGAATAGGCGTCCCACAGATCGTCCTTCGTGCCATCGCGGATCTCAATGACATCGCGGAAGCCCTTGGTCGTCACCATCGCTGATTTGGGAAATCTGCGAGTGATGAGCGCATTGGTGGCAACTGTCGTGCCATGTGAGAAGAGCTCGACCTGGCTGAGGTCGATGTTCGCCCGCTTCACTCCGTTGAGCACAGCTTCCATGGGGTTGTTCGGGGTGGACGGGACTTTCGTCACCCGCATTGTCTGGGTGGATTCGTCGAATACACAGATGTCGGTGAACGTTCCGCCGACGTCAACTGCGACGCGTAGATCTGCCACGGTCATCTCCTTTGATTGTGGTTTCCCTCATAGCCTGGCCTTCGATGATCGGGCCGGTCAATGGAGCAGATGAAGGAAAAGACAGCTAGATTTGTAAGAATCACAAAGCCGTACCGACGGCGCGGAATGATGCAGCAGGCGAGTGGGAGCAGAGGTGTAATCCGATGGGTTCGAACCGAGACGCCCTGGCGCGAGAGCGGATCTTCGATGAGCTTTTGAGTGCGATGAATTCTGCAGATCCGCTTGAATCGGCGCTCTCCCGGGTAGCACGGATGAGTAGGGGAGCAGGTCTCGTCATCAACGAACTCGGAGAGGTTGTCAGATCCGTCGGTTCCGCCCCGGTCCACCTCATCGCCCGGTGGACTCAGGAGGAGGTCGTCGGTCCGGCGACACCAGCGGGCTGGGCCGAGTCGACCTCCGGTGCGATCGGCCGCTGGAAGGTGCACGCTCGGACCGTGCGACTGCGCAGTCGCGCCCATGTCATCGTCGTCGCCGTCCACGCCGATGACGAAGAGGCCGTTACTGCCGGCAGCGGGCGCAGAAGTGGAACTGGGGAGGGCAGAGCTGGCAGCGACACGGGCACGACCCACCCTTCCGCCGAGGTGATCCTCGATGTTCTGTCCAAACTTCTGCGCGCCTTCGAGGGATTCGAGTCCTTTTCGATCAGCAATCGACGGGAGGAATCGTCGCGGGTTCTGCGCGACTTGGAGGCCGGTGTCTCTCCCGGTCGCGAACCGGCGCTCTGGCGGGTCCTCGAGACCTTCGGCTTTGCAGCCTACGAGCCGATCCGCGCCCTGCGCCTCCGCATCGACGCCTCCGACACGGGGCATGGGAAACCGAGCCCGAACCCGGGGCGCGGCCTGGTCATCAAGGATTCCGGGCACGTCAGTTCGATGGTCGAACGGACCGCGCTGTGTACAGCAGACTTCGATATCGAGGGCAGCCTCGACGATTTCGGCCTCATCGGAGTCGGGGTCTCGGGACTCTTCACGGCACTCAGTCAGGTACCGGAGATGCTGCAGGCGGCGGACGTGGCGCTTGCCTCGGCGGGGGAGTCGAGGTTCGCTTTCGTCGACCGCATGCGCCCGATCGAGTGGGCGGCGGCCCGCATGAGTTCACGATTCGACCGCCGCCTCGTCGATCACTTCCTCGCTCCGCTCATCAGCAGCCCCGAAGCGCAGACGACGCTGCGAACCTATGTGGACTGTGGTGGCAATATCGCCGAGGTGGCGCGGCGGCTCCAGGTCCACGAGAACACCGTGCGCTACCGGATCGGGCTCATCGAGAAACCGCTCGGCTCTCGAATCACCGACCCTCGCACCGCCGCCGAAATCGTGCTCGCGCTGCGTTGCCTCGACGCCGCCGAGCAGGCATAGACCGGCAGAATGCACCGCTGCGTGGAGAACTCGAATCCCTCAAAGCTCTCGGCTGCCTCAACCCTCAGGCAGCGGGTTGGCATCAACCCCTTCGGTGACGGTCAGGACGATGACGCTGTCAGCATCGACGCCCAGGTGACGACGACGGGCGTCCGCGTCCGAGCCGGTGAGCGCTTCCCTGACCCCTGCCAACGAGGCGGCTCCGCAGGGTCCGGCCGCGACCCCGAGATCGGCGAGCCGGCGCGCGGCGTCGACGGCTGCGCTGTCGCTCACCGTTACCGCGGCATCGAGACCACCAAGAATCAGCGGCCAGGCCAGCGACGAGGGGGTTCCGCAGTTGAGCCCCGACATGATCGTCCGCCCTGTCTCCACAGTGACGGGGAGACCAGCGAGAAGGCTCGGTCCCATGCACGCTGCGGCGTCGGTTTCGACCGACACGACCGCAGTGCTGTCAGCCGCACCGCCGTCGGACACGGCCCCGGCGCTGCGGTAGTGGGCCAAGGCCGCCTGCAGCAGCGAACCGACTCCGGTCGGGACGCAGATGAGGTCGGGGGAGCGGTGACCGCCGTCGCGCAGCTGAGCGTCGATCTCACGGAACAGCGTCGAGTAGCCGTCGACGATCCACCCCGGAACCTCTTCGTAGCCGTCCCACGCCGTGTCCTGAACGAGCACCTCGCCGCCAGAGGCTGCATAGTCGGCGGCTGCCGCGACCGTCTGATCGTAATTGGCCTCAAGCTCGATGACTTCTGCTCCTTCGCCGCGGATCGCAGCGACGGCGCTCGGGTGGATTCCGCCGGCCGGTACGAAGATGCGGGCCGAGCGATCAGCCTCCCGGGCGAACCGGGCAACCGCCCGACCGTGGTTGCCATCGGTGGCGGTGACCACCTCGGCGTCGGGACCCGCATTCGACGACTCCAGTGCGCGGTGGACCGCCCATGAGGCTCCCAGGGCCTTGAATGCGGGCAGACCCAGCCGCGTCGACTCGTCCTTCGCGAAGACCGCGCCGACGCCGAGCTCGCGGGCCAGCTCAGGCAGCGCAATGAGCGCTGTGGGTTCGTATCCGGGGAGGGAACGATGGAATCTCAGGGCGGCGTCGTCCTCGACGGGAGCCGACCAGTTGCGGTCGCGGTCATTGGCAATCCAACGAGTGGAGGATATGTTCGTCATCGTCATGATCAGTTCCCTTCAGGGCGTTTCCGGCCCAGATTGTCGGTCAGTCGCTCGGCCGCCAGCGTTGTATAGAAGTTGATTCCGGCTCCGAGGATCGCATCGTTGAAATCGAACTCACGGCTGTGCAACGGCGCGGTGTCGCCCTCATCGATCTCACCGGCTCCGAGGAAGGCGAAGCACGCGGGAACCTCACGGGCATAGGCGGCGAAGTCCTCACTGGCGGTGATCGGCTGGCACGATGCGTTGACCTTGTCGGCGCCGACTGCCCGCCGCGCCGCGGCCGCCGCATGAGCGTTGCACTCAGCATCGTTGACCGTCGGACGGAACACGCGGGTATAGGTGGCCTCGCACGCAGCGCGATGGGCCTGCGCGATCCCGGCAGCGATCTCTCGGATGCGGGTCTCGACCAGCGCACTGTCGGCATCGGTGAAGGTGCGCACATCTCCGCGGACGACCACCTCGCCGGGGATGGCATTGCGGGCACCGTCGGTGATCAGCTCCGTGCACGAGACGACGACGGCCTGCAACGGGTCGGCATTGCGGGAGACGATCGTCTGCAAGGCCAGGACGATCTCCGCACCGACGACCATCGGGTCGATGACGAAATGCGGGGCCGAGGCATGCCCGCCGCGGCCCCTGACGCGGATCTCGAAGTTGTCCTCCGACGCCATGATCGGCCCGGGACGGGTGTGGATCTCACCCTCGGGCAGGCCCGGAATGTTGTGGAGGCCGTAGACCTCGTCGGTGGGGAACCGGTCGAACAGGCCATCGGCGATCATCGCCTCGGCGCCGGTGCCCGGCTCTTCGGCCGGTTGGAAGAACAGGTGGACGGTTCCGTCGAAGTCGATGTGGCCCGCCAGCGCCGAGGCGGCACCGAGCACCATGGCCATGTGCCCGTCGTGCCCGCAGGCGTGCATGGCCCCGGGATTCTTCGAGGCATATTCGGCACCCGTGTGTTCGTCGATCGGCAGTCCGTCCATGTCGGCACGCAGTGCGATCGACCGCGAACTCGTGCCGCGGGTGAGGGAAGCGACGACACCGCTGCCTCCGACTCCCGCGGTCACTTCCCAACCGAGATCGGTGCAGGTGCGGGCGACGAAATCGGCAGCCTCGGCGACGTCGAATCCGATTCCCGGTATCTCATGGAGGTGCCTGCGCCACTCCGTGGCCAGGTTGATGTGTTCTGCGTTCATGCCCTCAGACTCCAGCACCTGTGCGAATGCGTTCAATACGAACTGACAAATCAGTCGATCGGAGCAGGTTACGACGCAAATTCTTTGCGCATAACGGCGGTTTCGCTGACACTGAGAAGGTGGACACCAGCCTCGATGGGATCGATCTCAGACTGCTCGACGCACTTCAGGCCGATGCCCGGCTGCCCCAATCGGCCCTGGGCACTCGCGTCGGATTATCGACGGCCGCGGTCAACCGCCGCCTCAAGCGGCTGACCGCGGCCGGCATCATCCTCGGCAGCACTCTGAGCCTGGCCCCCGAGCTCCTCGGCCGCCCGGTGCGGGTCATCGCCCAACTGGCCGTCGAGAGCGAACAGTTGGACAAACTCGACGCGGTCCGGGCCACTCTCGTCGAGCGTCCAGAGGTCCAGCAGTGCTACTACGTGGCCGGCGAATGGGACTTCGTGCTCATTGTCCTGGTCCGAGACATGGCCGAGTACACGGAGCTGACCAGGCAGCTCTTCTTCGGCAACGACAACATCCGACGCTTCAGCACTCAGGTCGTCATGGACGCCGCAAAGGTCGGCCTGACGGTGCCCTTGGGGTGAGAATTGCCGGATTCTCGCGTCACTCTCCCGAAATCGGCACCGTCTGCGGAAGCCGAAAGTGCGTTCATCCTCCCGCGGACATCGGAGTCGCCGCGGCCCTTGCCCTGACGTCGTCGATCTCGGTTCCCGACACCACACATGCCAGGCCGCGGTGGCGGCGGGTTGTGAAGACCGTGACGGCAGAGACGGCGACGAGGAGGAAGAGGAGCAGGCCTGAGAGCGGGAACGTCCATTGGGACAGCAGCATATATCCGCCGATGCCGAAGAGGAACCGCAGGGTCCGACCGACCATCACGGGGCGACGGACCTGCACAGCCGCGATGAGGACGAGCCGCTCGCCGATTGTCACACCTCTGCCAAGGACCGAGAGCAGCTGCGCGACGAAGGGCAGGGCGAATCCGACGAACGTCACGATCTGCCCCGGTTCGCTGATCCTCCCGTCGTCGAGGACGGCCGCGATGACTCCGACGGTGAGGGCGACGGTCCAGCTGAATAGCCCCCAGATGAGCAGATCACAGAGGATGCCGGTGAGCCGACGGGTTACCGTGATCGGGCGTGGCGTATCGACCTCCTGCAGGCCCTCCCGCCTGCGCAGGAGGAGCAGGCTTGCGAGAGAGCCGAGGACCGCGCCGAGGGTATTCATCATGAGATCGTCGACGTCGAAGACCCGGTAGGCGCACTGGTAGATCCCCCAGATACCGGTGATCTGTGTGAACTCGATGAGCGCCGAGGCGGCCAGCCCCGTCAGCGTCGCCACGACGATGCCTCTCCCGGCGAGCTGTCTGACGAACCAACCGAGTGGGACGAAGAGGATCACGTTGAGCGCCACCTGCAGGACCGCGGGGTTGGTCATCAGAGCTCGGACGCTGCCAGTGTCGAAGCTGAGGATGTCGGCGATGAACTGGAAGGGGCGCAGCTGCACTGCCGCACAGGTGATTTCATCGGCCGGAGGGACCGGCAGAAGCGTGTACGTCCACAGCGCCATCGCGTAGATGGCGGCGGCCAGCCAGACGAGCGTGTGTCCGAACGTGAGTCCGCCTCGGCGGCGATAGCTGATCGCGACGAACGGTACAAAGGCGAGGACCGCGACGCCGCAGCCCACGAGGACGGCCACGAAAGCGGGAATGACGAAGGAGCTCATTCCCTCAACCCTACGGTGTTCGTCCAGTTCAACGGTGGCCGCTGCCGGCGCCTGAGGGCCCGCCATATGATTCCGACTCTGCCTCTCCGTGTCAGTGGCCCGGCCCTCCGCGTAGGCTGAGGTCATGCCGCACTTTCTGCTGACCCGCACCCCGCAGCCACCTCGTCCCGATTCTGATCGGGACGCGCAGCGCTCAGTCGGCGAGGCCGCCACCGCCACCGGTGCCGGCGCCCCCGTCCGCGGCCGTGGGGCACTGCTCGCTCTCTTCGCCGTCCTCCTTGTCGCCTGGGTCGGCATCTCCGGTGTCGGAGGCCCGTACTTCGGCAAGATCTCCGAGGTCGCCACGAACGACCGCTCGTCCTTCCTCCCCGAGTCCGCGGAGTCCACGCGCGCTCAGGATCAGATCGAGAAGTTCAGCGACCTCGACTACGTTCCCGCGATCGTCGTGCTCGAGAACAGCGACGGAGTCACCGACGACGATCGGTCCCGCCTCGATGAGCTGACGAAGACACTCGAAGACGACGACCTGCTGGCGACCGACCCCTCACCGGCCATCCCGTCCGATGACGACGAGGCCCTCCAGCTCATCCTCCCGGTTTCCTCGACGACCACCTCCGACGACGTCGAATCCATCCGAGTCGCGGTCGGGAAGGTCTTCCCGACCGCGACTGCCGCCGATATGACTCCAGATCAGGCCGCGGAAGCACCGACCACCGTGGCAGACGTCCACGTCACCGGTCCGGCAGGATTCTCCGCCGACCTCTCCGAAGCCTTCGCCGGCATCGACGGCATCCTCCTGCTCGTCGCGCTCATCGCTGTCTTCGTCATCCTCATCATCGTCTACCGGTCCCCGCTGCTGCCCATCATCGTCCTGTTCACCTCGGTCGCCGCGCTCGCCGCCTCGATCTTCATCGTCTGGCACCTCGCCGACGCCGGAATCCTCCTGATCAACGGACAGGTCCAAGGCATCCTCTTCATCCTCGTCGTCGGCGCCACCACGGACTACTCCCTCCTCGTCGTCTCCCGGTTCCGCGACGCGCTCCTCCACGAACCCGACCGAGTCAGAGCCGGACTGAGCGCCCTCAAGGGAGTGCTCGAACCGATCGCGGCCTCCGGCGGGACCGTCATCGCCGGGCTCCTCGTCCTCCTGCTCACCGACCTCGCGTCGACGCGTGCGCTCGGACCGGTCGCGGCGATCGGCATCGTCGTGGCGATGTTCGCAGCACTGACCTTCCTGCCAGCCGCCCTGATGATCATCGGCCGCGCCGTGTTCTGGCCCTTCCTTCCGCACGTCCAGGCCGAGACGGCCAAGTCCAAGCGCGGGATCTGGGCCCGAATCGCCGAGGCGGTCGCGGGGCATCCCCGCCGCATCTGGGTCACGCTCGTCATCCTCCTCGCCATCCCGCTGCTCGCCCTCCCGCAGTTCAAGGCCGAGGGAGTCCCACAGTCCGACTTCGTCCTCGGCGACTCCGAGGCCCGCGACGGCCAGGACATCCTGGCCGAGCATTTCCCCGGAGGGTCCGGATCGCCGGCGCAGATCGTCGTGGCGAAAGACCAGCTCAGCGATGCCGCACAGGCGGTCGGCCGCCTCGGCGAGGTCGAATCGATGACCGTCGTCGCGAACGATTCACCGAGCGGGACGCTGTCCATCGGCACGGACGGAGAGATCGACCCACCGCGCGGAATGCCGAGCGGGGCAGGGCCGGGCGGGCCCGGTCAGCCGGAGACGCCGGCCCCCACCGAGGTCGACGGCAACGTCCTGTTGGAAGCGACGCTGAAGTCGGTCGCGGATTCGGACGAAGCCGAAACCGCGGTGACCGAGATCCGCGAGGCTGTGCACGACATCGACCCGGATGCCCTCGTCGGCGGGGAATCCGCGGTCGACCTCGACACGAACACCACCGCCGAGGCGGACCGGGCCTTGGCCATTCCGCTGATCCTCGTCGTGGTTACGATCGTGCTCATCCTGCTGCTGCGGTCCCTGCTGGCACCGCTGCTGCTCGTGGCGCTGACCGTGCTGTCCTTCGGCACCGCGCTGGGAGTCTCCGCTCTCGTGTTCAACGACGTCATCGGGTTCTCCGGAGCCGACCCCTCGGTGCCGCTCTACGCGTTCGTCTTCCTCGTCGCGCTCGGCATCGACTACAACATCTTCCTCATGTCCAGGGTGCGGGAGGAATCGCTGCGTCTGGGGACTCGGGCGGGCGTGCTCAAGGGACTCGTCTCCACGGGCGGGGTGATCACCTCGGCGGGAATCGTACTGGCCGCGACCTTCGCCGCGCTCGCCGTCATCCCTGTGATGTTCCTCTTCCAGCTCGCCTTCATCGTCACCTTCGGCGTCCTCCTCGACGCGATCCTCGTACGTTCTCTCGTCGTGCCGGCGCTCGTCCACGACATCGGGCGCAGCGTGTGGTGGCCGTGGCGGAAGCGGATTCCGCGGGACTGAGATGCGGATGCTCCGGGACTGAGCGGTGGGTTCCGCAGGGCCGGAAAACGGATGCCCTGGGTCTGAGCGGAGAGGCGGGAGGCAATACGATACCCCCGGCCGGTGACGAAGGGTCGTGGGGAGACCGTTTTCATCCGTGATCGCCGGGGGTTCGTGGGGGATACTCCGGTACTTCGACGAGGGGATCGTCGACGTGGCCCTTTAACTCAGTGCCAGGTACAACATTGAACTACGATTTTGTTGACGGTGCAACAAAAGTGCCGGCCGACACATCGGATGGCAGTTCGTGAGGGAGAGACAGGCAGATGGAAGAGACGACTCCCGTCAGCAGCATGATCAGGCAGAACGGTCCGATCAAGATCGCGGCTTGGCGCCTGATGATGGAGAAGTATCAGGATTTCATGACGCGGTTCGAACACGAGTTCCGGACCCGCCATGGGCTCAGCGCCAACGAATTCGATGTGCTCATCAATGCGTCGACCTCGGCGCAGGTCAGGCAGCGCGACCTGTTGCGCAGTCTGGTGATCAGCCGCAGTGCGCTCAGCCGTCTGCTCGGCAAACTCGAGGGGCGCGGGCTCGTGACCCAGGAGCCCGACCCGGAGGACCACCGCGGGGTGCTCGTCGCCCTCACCGAGGAGGGGCAGAAGCTCTGCGCCGAGGCAGCCGAGACGAACGGTGAGATCATCCTCTCCGCATTCTCCGGCCTCACGGACGCCGAGGCCGATGAGATCTTCGAGCTCGTGTCCAAGATCTGCCCGGTGGGGTAGCTGAGTCATAAACTGCGAGCCCCTTTCTTATGAGAAACGTGTCTAACTCATAAAGCTCAGCCAGCGGTCATGGGGCCTGCCGCCACCCCTCCCCGCGCGCCGCAAAGGCGGTTACGATGAGGCCATGAGCAACGTTGAGACCCGTCCCGAACAGGTCGTCTGCAAGGCCGGGGGACTGCCCGGGCCAGCTTGTGACCAGCAGGGACGTTCCCCCGTCGAGATCATCACCTCCCGCGACGTGCCGTTGGGCGGGCCCCGCGCTATGACCGTGCGGCGGACCCTGCCGCAGCGCCAGCGTTCCCTCATCGGACCGTGGTGCTTCGTCGATCACTACGGCCCGGCGGACGTCTCCGTCACCGGCGGAATGGACGTCGCACCTCACCCGCACACGGGTCTGCAGACCGTGAGTTGGCTGTTCGAAGGCGCCATCCAGCACATCGACTCCGGCGGAAACGCGGGCCTCGTCCTGCCCGGCGAAGTCAACCTCATGACCGCAGGCGCCGGCATCTGCCATTCCGAAGTCTCGACCGACGACACGACGACCCTGCACGGCGTCCAACTGTGGCTGGCTCTGCCCGATGCCACCCGACACCAGCCTGAACGTGAATTCGAGCATTTCGAACCCGAGCCGGTGTCGCTAGACGGCGGGGAGATGCTCGTCTTCCTCGGCCGCCTCGGCGAAGGCTCCTCACCGGTGCACACGCACACCCCGCTGGTCGGCGTCGAGATCCGCCTCGATCCGGGCGCAACCATCGACCTGCCCGTCGATCCGCGGTTCGAGCACGGCCTCCTCGTCGATTCCGGTGATATTGCGCTGGAGAACGTCGATCTGCCGGTCGCGGCGATCGGCTATACGGGCATCGGCGTCGAGGAGCTGCGCATCGCCAATCGCAGCGACGAACCCGGCCGGCTCATCCTCATCGGCGGTGAACCGTTCACCGAAGAGATCGTCATGTGGTGGAATTTCCTCGGCCGCACCCACGAGGAGATCGCCCGGTACCGCGAGGAATGGCAGGCCGAAGGCGATCGCTTCGGCTCCGTCGAGGGATACGTCGGCAAGGGCGGGCCCGGTCAGAACGCCGATGGGATGGGCAGGCTCCCCGCGCCGAGGATGCCCGACGTGACGATCAAAGCGCGGAGGAATCCGCCCCCGCAGGTCCAGGGCGGACCCGCGGAATAAGTTCGCGCCGATTTCTGTCCTAGTCAGCGGCGACAGAATTCGCCGCGTCAGTCAGTCGGCACAGAAGAACCCGAGACCCAGCCGCCACAGCAGAAGGAGCGTCAACCATGTCGAAGACATTCGAAGACAAGACCGGGGCCGAGGTCACGGTCTCGTTGAACGAGTCAACACAGGCCTATGAGATCACCGTGGCCGACGGGACCGTCGCCGGGAGCGCGTTCTTCCTGCCCGGACCCGACGCGGAGACCGAGCGCATCTTCTATCACACGGTCGTCGACGAGCAGTTCGGCGGCCGCGGGCTGTCGAAGATCCTCGTCGCCGAGGCGCTCGACGACTCCCGTGAGCGCGGAGTGACCGTCGTGCCCGTCTGCCCGCTCTTCGTCAAGAAGCTGCAGGAGACCGGCGACGACTACGCGGCACAGGGCGGCAGGTTCCGCAATGCGACGGGCGCCGACATCGACATCGTCAAGCGACAGGCGTGAGCGAGGGTATGAGCAACGCAAGTCGACCATTCATCGACAAGATCCACCCCGAGAACTACAAGGCACTGGCCCAGGCGGCCGCGAGTGCCCGGAAGGCGTCGCGCGAAGCGGGGCTCGACGATGCGCTCATCGAGCTCGTCAATACGCGGGTCTCTCAGATCAACGGCTGTCGCACATGCCTGAGCATCCATGCCCCGGCGGCCAGGAAAGCCGGCGTCTCGCAGCTCAAGCTCGATGTTCTGCCGAGCTGGCATGAGGCCGAGATCTTCACCGATCAGGAGTTCGCGGCACTGACCCTGGCAGAGTCCCTGACCGTGTTGGACAAGTCGGAGGATCGGGACGCGATCGCCGCCGAGGTGGCGCAATTCCTGACGACCGAACAGATCTCCGCGATCGAATGGTCAACGATCCTCATCAACGCGTTCAACCGCATCTCGATCGCCAGCGACCACCCGGTGTTCGGAGCCAAGCAGGACTGAGTCCTCGCGGCCTTCGGAGCGAAGCGAGGTTGACTCCTCGCGGTCGCATCGGACAGCGCCGTGCCGCCTCGGCGATGTCAGTTGATGATCTCTTTGCTGTCATCCTCACGGATGGCGTCGAGGCGCTCGCGCCACATCTGCAGGTCCTGCTCGCTCAGTCGTTTCCAGTCAGTGACCTCGCGGACGATGCGCAGGGGTTCGGTGCTGCGAAAGGAACGGGTGGGGTTGCCGGGGAACTTCTTGTCCGTGACGTTCGGGTCATCGACGAAGTCGCCGAGGGGTTCGACCTCGTAGACGTGCGGCTGTCCGCCGTTGAGGGCGGCCACCTCGGCGGCCAATCCTGCACCGTCGGGCAGGGCCGTGAAGTAGATGTGATTCATCGTCACTTCGGGTCGGTAGTTCGAAGCGAAGCCTGCGGTCAGCAGGTTTCCCGGTGCGAGTTCGGCACGGGTGCCGTGGAAGAAGGGTCCCTCATCGAGTGCGTCAGCCATGGCGTCGAATATACGCTCGAAGACTGCGAATCGGCCTCGGATTCGGCGACTAGAATGGGCCTTGAGCGGATGATGCGGAGCGCTGAGGCGTGGATCGAAGCAGGGTCGCTTCCCGGGTGGTGAGACTTTCGTCCCGGAATGTGACGACCTCGGCCATACTCTCCTGAACGAACGATGCCCGTGCGAACGATTCCGGCGGCGTCGACGAACCCACGTGAAGGAGCCCACCCCGCCAATGTCCGCCGAAACGACATCGCAGACGAAGAACGCCGCCTCGGCGCCGACATCATGGGCTGGACGCCTCCGCCTCATCGGTCCAGGAATCGTGTTGGCCCTGGCCAGCGTCGGAGCTTCGGACATGATCACGACGATGAACTCCGGCGCCGAATACGGTTTGGCGCTCATCTGGGTGTTCACGGTCGGCATCATTCTCAAGTTCGTCCTCTCCGAGGCGGTATCGCGGCTGCAGATGAGCGGCGACCGGTCCCTGATCTCCCATCTCACTCGATTCGGCGGGCGGACGTTCCCGATCCTCTTCCTCATCGCGGAGCTGCTCGTCGGGCTGTTCTTCGGAGCCGGAGTCGTCGCGGTGACGACGACGATTCTGCAGGCGATCTTCCCTGTTCTGCCGTTCTGGCCGACCGCGGTCGTCGTGCTCCTTTCGGCCGCGGTGCTTGTCGGCATCGGCCGGTACGGGATCGTCGAAAAGGCCATGATGGGCTTCGGAATCATCATGTTCTTCGGCATCCTGGCCCTGGCGATCTCAGTGTTCCAAGGCCAGGACGCTCAAGCGGTGGCCGCAGAGACGATCGTGCCGACGTTCCCCAACACTTCGATCATCACGGTGATGTCGCTCATCGGCGGGGTCGGTGGAGCGACCGGCATCCTCGCCTACTCGTTCTGGATCCGCGAGAAGGCGTGGCGGACCCCTGACTGGAAGCCGGTCGTCCGCCTCGACCTGTTCATCAGCTATGGACTCGTCTTCGTCTTTGCCGTGGCGATGAGCGCTGTGGGAGCCTTCATCCTCTACGGGCAGGGCTTCACGATTTCGGACAATGATGCGCTGTTCGCGATCGCCGATGATCTGGTTGGGCGGATCGGTGAGACGGGGCGGTTAGTGTTCCTCATCAGCTTCCTCGCAGTGGTGTATACGAGCGTGCTCGGCGGGTTCTCCGGGATCGCCTACGTCACCGCCGACTGCCTGCGCGTACTGCGCCGCTACCCGCATCAGGACGAGCCGGCCAATGAGATGTCGGCGAAGTCGATCGAGTTCCGCGGAGTCCTCGTCTACCTTTCGATCGCGACGTTGGTCATCATGAGCCTCGGCAAACCCGTCACCCTCGTGCTCGTTTACGCAGCAATCAGCGCGTTCATCCTGCCGGTGCTTGCTCTGGCGCTGCTCGTCATCCTCAACCGCTCAACTGTGCCGGTGCAGTTGCGCAATACGAAGTGGTCGAACGTGCTGCTGGGCATCTGTCTGGCCCTGTTCGGGTTCCTCGCTGCCTTGCAGGTGCGGGAGTCGGTGATGGGGTTGGTGGGGTAGAGCTTCTTAGGGGCCGAGCAATGCCAGCGGCACGACGGCGATTCCATCGTTGCGCCGGTAAGCCGTCGTGCCAGTGGTGACAACAACCAGGTCGGTGACGCGATCAGGAACTTGCTCTCGGAGCCAACGTAGGTGCTTCACATCTGAATCCGAGACATCGGCAGCGAGCTTGACCTCGATACCGACGATTGCGCCGTCGACGCCTTCAACAACGAGGTCGACTTCTCGCTCACCTCCATGTAAGCGGAGGTGGCTGACCGAGGCCTCGGCCGCTTGGGCCATTACCCGGACCCCCAATGTCACAAGTGACTCGAACAGAGGTCCCGCAAGATGGGCTCCTCGGGGAGACAAGAGTGATTCTACGGTCTGGTTGAGAAGGCTGGCAGCGAGAGCGGGATCGGCTAAATGGTGTTTTGGAGCCTGCTGCAAGCGTCGGTTCGGGCTGTTGGTCGGTACCCAGCCGGGGACTGGGTCGAGAAGCCACAGTTGGCTGAGGTGGTCTCTATAAGCAATTGTCGTAGTCTTCGCTGGTTGCGTTCCATCACCGGCTGTAGTCGTGTCGAGTAGACGTGAATATGCCGTTGTCGTTGACGAGGCAGCGGCATAAGCGGCGAGCCACCGCCGGAGCGTTTCTGGACGTCGGACAGTGAACCCCAGCTCAGGCAGATCGCTGTCGACGATCCTCTGAAGGTAGGCATCAATCATGCGGCGCCGGATTCGCAGCGGGCTATTCAGGATGCCGGGGAAGCCGCTGGAAACAATGGCTTCCGCGTAGTCGGTCAGTTGCAACGTTGTTGTTCCGTTGACTGACGTGGCCTGCCCTGACAATAGCTGAGCCAATGAAACAGTCGGCGTGGTGAGTCCGCGCTCGTGCACGCCCATTGGACGCATGCGAAGGGACAGGATGCGTCCGGCACCGCTGTGTGTCCCAGCAGTGTTGACCGGTGATGCAGAGCCGGTGAGAAGAAATCGTCCATTCGGTGCACCCGCATCCACCAATCGCCGAACTGAGTCCCAAATCTGTGGCAGTTGTTGCCATTCGTCGAGAAGTACGGTGCCCTTTGGGATTGACTTCAGGGAGAAGTCAGAGCGAAGGATGTCGCGTTGAGCGGGGTCGTCCAAGTACCAGGCAATGTCCGATCGGCGCGATGCTGTATCGGTTTTACCCACGCCTTTGGGGCCGTCAACTGCTATGGCTGGGGTTTCATTAAGCAGTTCGTCGAGCTCGAGATCAATGGTTCGGGAAAGGTAATCCACGTAGCCTGCCCTTGGTCGGTTACCTGCGATTCTGCCAGTGATCCGCGTGGTTCTGATTTACGACGCTACCATTTCGCAGGCTCATACACTACTATTTCGCAGGTTCATACACTACCGTTTGCGGAAGACTTACGCTACCTTTTCGCGATCAGTTCACTCTCGGCGACACAAGAGTGGGACAGACTCCTTCTCGGAGAACTGTCCCACCCGAAGTGACCGCGGAGCGTCAGCCTATGCCAGACATCACCCCACGAACGCCGTGGCGAAGAACGGCACGAACGTTACGAGCACGAGTGCTCCAAGCAGCACGAGCGCACTCGGGATCGCGGCCTTCGCCACTCCCATTACGCTCATCCCGGACATGCCCGAGGCGACGAACAGGTTGAGGCCGAGCGGCGGTGTGATCATGCCGATCTCGAGGTTCATCACCACGATGATGCCGAAGTGGATCGGGTCGATGCCCAGCTCCATCGCGATCGGCAGCAGGATCGGGGCGAGGATGAGGATCGCCGAGGATGTCTCCATCACACAGCCGACGAACAGCAGCAGGATGTTGACGAGGATGAGGAACTGCCACGGCTGCAGGTCCCATTCGGTGATCGTCGTCGAGATCTGACCCGGGATCCGCTCACTGGCGAGCACGAAGGTGAAGAGAATGCCGTTGGCGATGATGAACATGACCATCGCCGAGGTCTTCACCGACGCAAGCGTGACCTCCCACAGTTGCGAGATCTTGATTTCGCGGTAGATGAGCAGCGACACGACCAGCGAGTAGGCGACGGCCACGGCGGCCGCCTCGGTGGGGGTGAACCATCCGGAGTAGATTCCGCCGAGGACGAGGAACGGCAGCGCAAGGGCGAGAATCGCATCCCGGAACGCCTTCAACTTGTCCTTGTTCGACATCCGGAAGCCGACCCCGGCGTGACCGTAGCCCTTCTTCCAGGCGACGAAGACTGCCATGCCCAGCAGCATCACGCCGGCGAGGATGCCCGGCAGGACGCCCGCGAGGAACAGGTCGCCGATGTTCTGCTCGGTGGCGATGCCGAAGACGATGAGCGGAATCGAGGGTGGGATGAGGATGCCCAGCGATCCCGAGGTGGCGACGAGTCCCGTGGAGAATTCCTTCGGGTACCCGTTCTTCACCATGGCCGGAATCATCAGCGCACCGACCGCGACGACCGTGGCCGGTGAGGACCCGGAGACCGCTGCGAAGAACATGCACGCGAGCACCGTGGTGATCGCCATGCCGCCGCGCAGGTGTCCGACCATGGCCGCGCCGAAGTCGGTCAGCCGCCGGGAGATCCCGCCGCGGGACATGATGTTCGCCGCGAGGATGAAGAACGGGATCGCCATGAGCGGGAACGAGTTGAGCGCATTGAACAGCCGTTCCGAGACCTGGGTCATCGGAATGAGCGTGAAGTAGTAGAAGTAGACGATGCTGGTCAGGCCCAAGGCGACCGCAATGGGCGCCGAGGTGACGAGCAGTGCGATGAGGACGACGATGAGGACGATGGTGGCTTCGAACATCAGCGATCGCCTCCCTTCTCGTCGGTCTCACCATCGCCGAGGCGGTCGCCCCCGTGGTCCCCGTCCGCGCGGTTCGCGCGCTCGCTTCCGTCTTCGACGATCTCGAGGTCTTCGACGTCGATGCCGACGGCGGCGGCCTCCTCGGCGAGGACATCCTTGTCGAGTTCCGTCGCAGGAGTGCGCAGGGCACGGATGGTCATCTCGACGGCGCGGATGAAGAACAGAGTCATGCCCACGGCCAGCGAGAGTTCGACGACCCATAGCGGCAGCTTGAGCGCCGGGGTGATCGTCGTCCGCGAGAATGGTTCGGTGATGAGCGCCCACGACAGGTAGGCGATGAAGCCCGCGTAGACCAGAGTGGCGAGTCCGCCGAGGACGACGAAGAACTTCTTCGCCTTGCCCTTGAGCAGAGCCGGCATGATGTCGACGGCGACGTGCTCGTTGTGGCGCAGGGTGACCACCGCGCCGAAGAACGTCGAGAAGATGATCAGATAGATGACCGCCTCTTCGGACCAGAAGAGGACGTCACCGGTGATATTGCGCAGAAGCACGGCGAAGACCGCCAAGGCGGTGGCCGCGATGAGGCAGCCGCCGGCGAGGACGTTCTCGAGCCGACTGAGGTACTTGTCGATGGTCTTCATCATCAGCCCCTCTTCTCGTTGCGTTCGAGGAGCTCGTCGACGACCTCGGGACCGATGACGTCGCGGTACTTCTCGTATTCGGACGGCACGACCATGTCCTTGAAGGCTTGGCGCTCGTCCTTGCTCGGGATGACGATCTCCGTGCCGCCTGATTCCTCGATGGTCTTCTTCGACTCTTCGTTGACCTTCTGAGCTTCCTTGCGGTTGAATTCGCTGGCCTCTTCGGCGGCCTCGTCGACTGCGGTCTGCAGGTCGTCCGGCAGCTCGTCGTACCAGCGCTTGTTCACCGTGAGGATGTAGCCGATGTAGCCGTGATCGAGTTCGGTCATGTACTTCTGGACGGTGTGCATGTTCTGCGACTGGATGTTCGAGTAGGTGTTCTCGCCTCCGTCGATGAGTCCCTGCTGCAGTCCGCTGTAGACCTCGGCGAACGCGAGCGGAGTCGGAATCCCACCCCAGGTCTCGAACTGGGTGCGCAGCACGTCCGAGGGCTGGATGCGGTACTTCTTGCCCTTCATATCCGCAGGTTTGAGCGTCTTGTTGTTCGAGTGGATCTGCTTCATGCCCGAGTCCCACAGACCGAGGACTTTGAGCCCGTTCTCTTCGAGATCGGGGTTCGCGTAGATGGCCTTGCCGATCTCGGTATCGGGACTGGCGACCTCGGGGATCTCGTCGGGGTCGTCGAAGATGAACGGCAGATCGAGCACCTGCAGGCTCGGTGCGATCGTCGTGAACTTCGCGCTCGCCGGGGCCAAGACCTGGACGGCATTGGACTGGATGGCCTGCATCTCGTCCTTGTCGCCGTAGAGCTCCGAGTTCGGGAACACCTCGACCTCGATCCGGCCGCCGGACTTCTCTTCGACCTGTTCGGCGAAGAAGTCTGCGGCAAGTCCCTTCGGTGTGCCCACCGAGGTGACATGGGCGAAGCGCAATTCGAATTTCTGTTGGTCTCCGCTGCGTGCGGGATTGCATCCGCTCAGCAGCAGGAGGCTTATCGAGAGGCCCGCGATGAGCGGCTTCCACCTCGGTCGTCTCATTGACGTCATCGTCAGCTCCAGTCTGGTTGGCCAGGGGCGATGCCGACCGGGAGCCTGTGTGGGGACGAACCCGCCGTTGACGACGGCCGGTCATTGCCGTGCGGAGAGTTCGTGCGAAGTCAGGTTCTCGATCGACCGTTCACGAGCCTAGAGGACTTTTCGCTGATTTCCAATATGATCGGCAAAAGAATGCATTATTTGTTGAACTGAGAGTTCGCGGCCTGCCTCGAGGGCGTCAGTCCGTGTCGAAGTCGAAGGGGTCGGACACTGCCTGACCGGTCGTCGACTCGGCCAAGCGGAGGAAGCCGTTCGTGATGTGATCGCCGAGGTGGCGCGCCGCCGCGTCCGGATCGACGTCGCGGACAGCGTCGACGATCGACTGATGTTCGGCGTGCACCTGGTCGAGTCTCTCGGGGCTGTCGAGGGTGAGGTCCCACGGGAACGCTCGCCAGCGTGCAGCGATGTCGTCGCGCAGCGCGGGCATTCCGCAGCGGTCGTAGAAGAAGAAGTGGAACTCCTCGTTGCGGGTGTTGCGTCCCAGCGAATCACCGTCGGCGCTGGCCTCGTCAAGCGCCTCGAGCAGGCGCTCGGCCTGGCGCAGCTCGTGCCTGGAGATCCGTGTGGTCGCACGAGCGATGGCGAAGGTCTCGGTGAGCTTTCGGGTGACGAACAGGGACTTGAGACGGTCGACGTCGACGCCGGCAACGCGGACGCCGCGGTGAGCTTCGGAGGTGACGAGACCCTCGGCTTCGAGGATCCGCAGGGCCTCGCGGACAGGGGTGATGGAGGCATTGAACCAGTCGGCGACCTGATCCTGCCGCAGTCGTTCGCCGCGATCGAGCTCGCGAGAGAGGATCTTTCGGCGCAGGCCGAGGACGATGACGTCCCGCTTCGTCGATGCCGACTCCTGATCCACCCGATGCCTTTCGTTCATGCGTCACCCGCTGTTGGGGCGTCAGTTTCATGTCTCGGTGGTCCCAGTCTACAGGCTGAGGCATCAACTGAGACCAAAGAATGCATTATCTGTGAAGATATGTATGATGTGGATGTCAACGTTTCATACCTCGTCGTGGAGGGCCGATGGCCACTGCTGCACCGACGTCCGTACCGAGCCCCGCGGGCCAGGACGACGCGACCGCCTCGAACCTGCCGCTGTCCGGCATTACTGTCATCAGCTGCGAGCAGGCAGTCGCCGCCCCGTTCGCCTCACGCCAGCTGGCGGACCTCGGAGCCCGGGTCATCAAGATCGAACGCCCAGGCGTCGGCGACTTCGCCCGAGGATACGACACGACGGTCAATGGACTCTCGAGCCACTTCGTGTGGATCAACCGGAACAAGGAGAGCCTGGCGCTCGATCTCAAGAGCTCCGACGGACTTAAGATCCTCCACGATCTCATCGCCTCGGCGGATGTCTTCATCCAGAACTTCGCTCCTGGCGCGGCAGAGAGACTCGGCCTCGGTGCCGACGAGCTCCGTTCGGTCAACCCTCGGCTGATCCATGCGTCGATCTCCGGATACGGAACGGACGGGCCGTACAAAGAAGCCAAGGCATACGATGCACTTGTGCAGGCCGAGGCAGGACTGGTCTCCGTGACCGGAACAGAGGAGTTCCCTGCGAAGACGGGAATCTCGACGGCAGACATCGCCGCGGGAATGTACACGTACTCAGGCATCCTCACCGCGCTGTACAACCGCGAGCGCACGGGTGAAGGCGCCACCCTGTCGACGAGCCTCTTCGACTCCCTCGTCGAATGGATGGGCTACCCCCTCTACTTCACCCGCTACGGCGGCACCCGTCCCACCCGAGCCGGCACCTCCCACGCCGCCATCGCCCCCTACGGCGCGTTCACCTGCGGCGATGGCACTCAAATCATGCTCGCGATCCAGAACGAACGCGAATGGGAACGCTTCGCCACTCAGGTTCTCGACCGTCCTGATATGGTCACCGACGAACGCTTCGACCGTGCCGCTCACCGCTACGCCCACCGACACGAACTCCAAGAGATCATCGAGCGAGCCTTCTCCGCGCTCACCGGTGAGGCCTGCGACGCTCGGCTCGAACAGGCAGCAGTCGCCCACTCGAGGCAGCGCGATATGAGCGAGATCGCCGACCACCCGCAGCTGACCGAACGCCACCGCTGGCGCGAGGTCGAGACTCCCGCCGGTCCGATCTCCATGCTCGCACCACCGGTCGAGATGTCCGGGGTGGGCCTTCGCATGGACCCGATCCCGGCGGTGGGACAGAACTCGGAGTCCATCCTCGGCGAGCTGGGAATGGATGCCGAGGCGATCGGCGAACTGCGCCACAACGGGGTGATCTGACGACGATGAATGACGAACCCGCACAACCGACCGACGGCGGGGCCGCCTCGGCGAGGGCCGCCGATTTCGCCTACTCGCCTCTGCTGCCCACCGAGGGCGAGGGCCCGCGGATGCGCGGGCTCGACATCGGGGGAGTGGAGACGACCACCGTCGAGGTGGGCGGGACGTCGCGCTCGTTCCTTACGGTGGCGCCGGAGACCCTGTCCGACCTCGCCGAGGTCGCCTTCAAGGAGATCTCGCACTACCTGCGCACAGATCATCTGGCCAGCCTGCGCGCGATCATCGACGATCCGGAGGCCAGTGACAACGACGTCTTCGTCGCCCTCGACCTGCTGCAGAACGCCGCGGTCTCGGCCGGGGAGATCCTGCCGATGTGTCAGGACACGGGCACGGCGATCGTCTCGGCCAAGCGCGGACCGAACGTGCTCACCGACGGCGATGATGCGCGGCATCTGTCGCGCGGAATCTGCCGCGCCTACGAGGAGCTCAACCTTCGCTACTCGCAGTTGGCGCCGACGAGCCTGTTCGAGGAATCGAACACCGGCACCAACCTGCCCGCCCAGATCGAGGTGGCGCTGAGCCCCGCCGATGATTATGAGCTGCTGTTCATGGCCAAGGGCGGAGGCAGTGCGAACAAGTCCTTCCTCTATCAGGAGACGAAGGCCGTGCTCAACGAGTTGGCGATGCTCGAATTCCTCGCCGAGAAGATCTCCACCCTCGGCACCGCAGCCTGCCCTCCTTATCATCTGGCCGTCGTCATCGGCGGGCCGTCGGCCGAATTCACGCTCAAGACCGCGAAACTCGCCAGTGCCCACTACCTCGACGACCTGCCGGAAAGCGGAGACGCCGAATTGGGGCACGGATTCAGGGACCGGGAATTCGAGCAGACCGTCTTCGAACTCACCCAGAACCTCGGCTTCGGTGCCCAGTTCGGCGGCAAGTACTTCTGCCACGACGTCCGCGTCGTCCGGCTGCCCCGGCACAACGGATCCCTGCCGATCGCGATCGCCGTGAGCTGTTCGGCCGACCGGCAGATCATCGCCCGCATCAACGCAGACGGCGTGTTCATCGAAGAACTCGAACACGATCCGGCGAGGTTTCTGCCGGCGATGGGCCGCGTCGAGGAGATCGAATCCGGCAATGTCACCGCCATCGACCTCGACCGACCGATGCCGAGTCTGCAGGAGCAGCTGTCCGAACTGTCCGTCGGGGACCGTGTGTCGCTGACGGGAACGGTCGTCGTCGCCCGCGACATCGTCCACGCGGAGCTGCGCGACCGCCTCGATGCCGGTGGGGAGCTTCCCGAGTATTTCAAAGACCATCCGATCTACTATGCGGGGCCGGCGAAGACACCCGAGGGAATGCCTTCGGGGTCGTTCGGTCCGACCACCTCATCGCGGATGGACACCTATGTGCGGCAGTTCCAGGAGGCCGGCGGATCGATGATCATGCTCGGCAAAGGCAACCGGTCCGCGCAGGTGAAGAGCTCCTGCGCTGAATTCGGCGGCTTCTACCTCGGATCGATCGGCGGCCCTGCCGCCCGGCTGGCTCAGGACTGCATCACCTCGGTCGAGGTCCTCGATATGGAGGAGCTCGGGATGGAGGCGGTGTGGAAGATCCACGTCGAAGACTTCCCGGCGTTCATCATCACCGACGACAAGGGCAATGACTTCTTCGACAGCACCGGTCCGCCGACGCTCGGCCTCGGCCGGACCCGCACGGTGCGCGACGGCACCCGACTGGACTGAACTTTCCAAATGACGAACGAACAGAGGATTTCACCATGGCAGTGAGCAATGAAGAGCAGATGATGATCGACCTGGTCGCCGAGTTCATCGACGAACAGGTCAAACCCAGCGTCAACCAGGTTGAGCACGCGAACGAATACCCTGAAGCGTGGATCCAGACGATGAAGGACATGGGCATCTACGGGCTCGCCATCGACGAACCGTGGGGGATGGGCAAGGTCTCGACCGAGGCCTATGCGCTCATCACTCAGGAGCTGGCTCGCGGGTGGATGTCCCTGGCCGGTGCCATGGGCGGGCACACCGTCGTCGCGAAGCTCCTCCAGGAATACGGCACCCAGGAGCAGAAGGATAAGTACCTGCCTCGGATGGCCACCGGTGAGCTGCGAGCGACGATGGCGCTGACCGAACCCGGCGGCGGCTCCGACCTTCAGGCCATGCGCACCACAGCAGCGAAGGACGGTGACGATTACGTCATCAACGGGTCGAAGACGTGGATCACGAACGCCCGAAAATCCGACCTCATCGCACTGCTGTGCAAGACCGACCCCGAGGCGGAACCCCGCCATAAGGGCATCTCGATCATCCTCGTGGAGAAGGGGGAGGGCTTCACGGTTTCCCAGGATCTGTCGAAGCTCGGGTACAAGGGCGTCGAGACC
The DNA here is from genome assembly GCF_057766545.1 of Brevibacterium sp. MGP-B1. Lineage (NCBI taxonomy): Bacteria > Bacillati > Actinomycetota > Actinomycetes > Micrococcales > Brevibacteriaceae > Brevibacterium > Brevibacterium sp. MGP-B1. Next base: position 3,858,062 of record NZ_CM173407.1, read on the forward strand.
TGCGAGCTGTCGTTCGATGGGCTGCGGCAGCCGCAGTCGCAGCTGCTGGGTGAGGCCGAGGGCGTCGGGTTCAAACAGATGATGAAGGGCCTCGAGATCGGCCGCATCCAGGTCGCCTCCCGGTCGCTCGGCGTCGCGCAGGCCGCGCTCGATGATGCTGTGAAGTACTCGCAGGAGCGCGAGTCGATGGGCAAGCCGATCTGGAAGCACCAGTCGGTGGGCAACAAGCTCGCCACGATGGCGACGAAGCTCGAGGCTGCCCGGCAGCTCGTCCTCCACGCCGCTCGCACCTATGATTCGGGGGCGCGTGTGGACATGGAGGCCGGAATGGCGAAGCTCTATGCCTCGGAGATGGCCGCCGAGGTGGCCCTTGATGCCATCCGCGTCCATGGCGGTTACGGATATTCCACCGAGTACGATGTCGAGCGCTACTACCGCGATGCTCCGCTGATGATCGTCGGCGAAGGCACGAACGAGATCCAGATGAACGTCATCGCCAAGCAGCTCATCGGTCGGAATAAGGCCTGAGGGTCATCGGCCTATTTGGTCACGGCGTGGAAGGTGTCAGCTCGATGAGGAATCCGGATCTCCCCTCCTGCGCCTTCTCGCCGTGCTGATTGAACAGAGTGAATCGCCGGTCGACGAAGCCCTTGTCGCCCGCGGAGACCTTACGGCAGGACAGGATCTCCATCTCGAGGGTCACCGTGTCTCCGATGCGCAGCGGTGTGAGGAACTTCCAGTCGTCGAGGCTGGTCATGGCGATCGCCGATTGCGCGAACCAGCCGGCTCGGTCCATCAGTCCGGTGAGGACGGCGATTCCCAAGGCGCCGTGCAGCAGTCGTCCGCCTCGGTCCTCCATGTATTCGGCATCGGCATGGACTTGGTTCCAGTCGCCCGAGAGCATCGAGAACATTGTGAGGTCGGCTTCCGTCAGCGTCCGCGCGGGGGACCGATAGACCTGGCCGACCTCGAGGTCCTCGAAGTAGAGGCTGTTGTCGGTGGTGCGCTTCTCGAGCATGGATTCCTCCTGGGTCAGGGGCCGAAATCGGGCGCCTGTTGCCTGGGTGGAGCGCCTCTGTCATACTCAGGATACAAGAACGAACGTTCTTCCCTGCTCAATGAGGAGTGAAAATGCAATCAGCACCCAACTCACCCACCGGCCCTGACGCGACCACGTCCGGCATGACCACGACCGAACTCGACACACCCGACGAAGGCAAGATGACCCGCCTCGCTGCCGCATCTGTCATCGCCACAGCGCTCGAGTGGTTCGACTTCCTCATCTATTCGACCGCATCGGCGCTCGTCTTCGGCCATGTCTTCTTCCCCTCGCTCGAAGGTGCCCTGGGAACCATCGCCTCGTTCGGCACCCTCGCGGTGGGCTTCATCGCCCGTCCCGTCGGCGGCATCATCGCCGGTGCTCTCGGCGACAAGTTCGGCCGCAAGGGACCGCTCGTCGCCTCGATGATCGTCATGGGGCTCGCGACAACGTCGATCGGACTGCTGCCCAGCCACGAGACCATCGGAATCTGGGCGCCGATCCTCCTGGTGACCGCACGCTTGGTCCAAGGACTCGGCGTCGGCGCACAATGGGGCGGCGCCACTCTGCTGCTGACCGAGCATTCACCGCTGAAGCGTCGCGGATTCTACGGATCCCTCGTCCAGCTGGGCACCGTCGCCGGCATCATCATCGGCAATGCCTTCTTCCTCTGCATCCTGCTCTTCGTCGATGAAGGCGCCTTCATCGAGTGGGGTTGGCGCGTGCCGTTCCTATCGGGCATCCTCCTCGTCGCCGTCGGAATCTTCGTGCAGATGAAGATCGAAGAGACCCCCGTCTTCAAGTCGATGCAGGCCAAGGCGGAGGCCGCAACCGCCGGTACGAAGATGCCTCGCGTCTCCTTCCTGCGCGCCCTGCGGCTGTACTGGAAGCAGATTCTGCAGGCTGCCGGCGCATTCTTCGTCGTCAACGGCACCTTCTACATCATGATCTCCGGAATGCTGTCCTACGGCACCGCGAATGTCGGGCTCTCTCAGACGACGATGATCATGATCGTCTGCCTCGCCGTCGCCACTCAAATCTTCACGATCCCCTACTTCGGGGCCTGGTCCGACCGACACGGCCGCCGCAAGATCTTCCTGCTCGGCACCGTGCTCATGGCCGTGTGGGCCTTCCCGTTCTTCTGGCTCGTCGACACCGGCAATCCGTTCCTCGTCGCGGCAGCCATCATCGTCGGTCTCACCCTGCACGCTATGATGTTCGGGCCCCAGGCAGCTCTGTTCGCCGAGATGTTCCCCGCCGACGTCCGGTACTTCGGAGCCTCCCTCGGATTCCAGCTGGCGAGCGTCTTCGCCGGTGGCCTCGCACCGATGATCATGGTCTCGCTCATCGAAGCGACCGGCACCTCGGCGAGCGTCTCCCTCTACATCATCGCGATGGCCGTCATCACATTCGTCGCCGTGTACTCCATCAGGGAACGCTTCCAGGCGAACCTGCATGAGACGGCCGCAGACATCGAAGAACGCGAACTTCGGGAAGCAGGCAAGCTCGATGTGGCTGCGAAACCGACAACTGCGGAGGAAGCCGAACATGCCTGAGACGACACTGACCCTCGAAGAGAGGATCACCCGCCTCGAAGACATCCACGAGATTGGGCAGCTCCGCGCCCGGTACTGTCAGGCACTCGATGACGGTCGCTGGGAAGACCTCGCCGACACGTTCACCGAGGACGGCGCGTTCGTCGGTCTGTCCACTGCACGCGGCCGTGCGGAAATGCTCGAGTTCTTCCCACAGCTCAACTCCTCGACCGTGACATCGTGGTGGCACTTCAGCTCCAACGAAACCGTGGAGCTCGACGGAGACACTGCGACCGGAACGACCTGGCTGCTCCAGCCCTGCGTTGTCGACGGCGAATCCCAGATCGCGGCCGGTCGGTACGAAGACACGATGGTCAGGACGGCACACGGGTGGCGATTCCAGGAGCGTCGAGTCTCGTTCTTCTTCTGGTCGTCGCTCGAATCCGGATGGGACGCGGCGCGATTCTCGTTCCCGCCCGCCGTCGACGCGGCCGATGCCCGAACGGTCGAACGGCTCGGATGATGTCAGTCGGAAGAGGCAGGCCGCTTGGCGGCACGGACCAGACCGAAGACGAGGTCGACCTGCAGATCGGCGAGTTCGGCGGGCGAGAGTTCACCGTCGGGCCGGTACCACGTCGACATCGAGTTGCAGAGGGTGACGACGCCGCGCACCGCCGAGCCGAGATTGCGCACCTCGCACTCTCCGGCGGCAGCAGCGTCACCGATCGCAGCCCGGAACACCGCTTCCGTCCTGTCTCTTTCGGTGACCACCTCGGCGCGGTTCTCCCCCTCGAGGTAGCGGAATTCGGTGATGCCCACCACCGAGGCGCGGGGCTGGGCCACGATGAAATCGACGTAGGCACGCACCGCGGCCTCGAGCCTCGACAACGGGTCCGTTCCCGCTGCGCCGACCGCTTCCTCGAGCGAATCGGCCAGGGTTCGCGCCGTCTCTTCGAGCACGAACTCGAGGATCTCACTCTTCGACCCGAAGTAGTTGTACAGATTCGACAAGGAAGTGCCCGCCGCCTTCGCGATCTGCCGCGTCGACGCACCGTGGAAACCCTGGGCGGAGAACACCTCGAGAGCAGCGTGGACAACCGTGTCACGGTCGATGAATCTCGGCGCTGCTCGCCGCCGGTTCGCATTGGCTGGGGTGTCCTCCATGGGCACCAATCTACTCATAAGTTCACCTGCACTCATAAGCACACCCGGAAGGAACTGTCATGACCACCCCGCTCAAACCCGGCCGAAGACTGCTCGCCGATGCTGACGCACTGGCTGCGTCAAGTCCGCTGTCGCTGGCCGACTCCGTTGCCGAGGCGATCGGTCAGGAGCTGGGGCAGTCGGTCCGACTGGTCTCGGCTGAGCTGGAGACGAACGGCGAGGCCCAGACCGACGACGGCGAACTCGTCTCCCCGTCTGCGGTGGTGACGGCCGTCCTGCCTCAAAAGGGACAGGAGCTGCGGACCGAGGTGACAGCTCATCTCGAAGGGGACGCCGCCTATTCCGCCTCGGTGCGTTTCGCCTTCGCCGAAGCCATCGACAACAGCGACGACGTGTCCGATCTGCTCTGCCCAGGCAGTGCTGGTTGGAACAGCGCATTGCGCGATCGCCTGCGTGAGGACTCCGAGTTCTCCACACTCATCGAGGCCTACGACGGAACGATCGGCATCGCCATCGGCGGTCGCCCAGTGCACTTTCGCTGCTACCGCGGTCACGTGCTCGAGGTCGTCGCCCGCTCCATCCTCGGCGCTGACTTCGTGCTCTCCATCCCCGGCGACGTCTTCGTTGATCTCGTGACCGCCGAGCGCAACCGCTTCATGGAGACCGCGATGAGCGGGAGGATGCGCTCCTCCGGATCCGGGTACGAGTACCTGCGCATGACCAGCGCACTGATCCGCATCATCGACCACGCTCGAGCCATGGCCGTCACAGCCGGCTATGTCGGATCCGAACGCGTCCTCGACACGAATCTGCAGGTGGCTTGAGATGACGACACTGAACCACACGAACGCTCCGGCAGCGACGACCCTCCGCGCTCACCAGCTGATCATCGACGACCGCATCGCCTTCGTCGAGGACTGGGGCGACATCGACGCGACGCCGCTGCTCGCTGTTCACACCGCAGGACAGTCCGGAGTCCAGTACCGTCATGTGGCGGCGGACCTCGCTGCCGTCGGCTACCGGGTCATCGTTCCCGACCTGCCCGGGCACGGCCGCACGGAGCCGGCGAAGAACGGCCCGGTGACCGACCTCGGCGAATACGCACGATTCGGTCTTGACGTGCTCGACCAGCTCGGGATCGATCGGTTCGTCGCCGTCGGCTGCTCGATCGGCGGCAAGATCACGATCGACCTTGCCGTCCGTGCCGGCGACCGCATCATCGCAGCCATCGCCATGGCCGCCGGATCCCGTCCCGGCCATGTCTCGCTGCGCGGGCTGACACGTGAACTTGTCGACATCTCGACGCCCTCCCGCAGCGATCGCACCTATTGGGGAACCCGGGCCGTCGTCGGTTCGGCGATCGACGACGACAAGCGCGAGCTCATCGCCCGCATGCACTGCCGCGAGGATCCGATCGTGTCGAACTCCGATCTCATCGGATGGGGGAGCCACGACGTCAGCGAGGGCCTGCCCGGAGTCACCTGCCCGACGGTCCTCGTCGCCGGTGAGGACGACCTGTGGATCGACAGCGCAGCCATCCGCCGTGACGCAGAGTCCATCCCGCGAGGCTCATTCGTCCTCCTCCCCGGAATCGGGCACTATCCGATGGAGGAGATGTCGGACTTCGCCGAGGCGGTCGACTCCTGGGTGCGCAGTGCTGATACCAGCGGCACCGGAACTGGCAACGCCGGCGCCGGCAGTGCCGATCGAACGAATGACGAACTGGAGGCTGTCCACTCATGACGTCGCCCGCCACTCTCTACGGTCACCTGAAATCCTGGGCCGAGACCGACCCGCAGCGGACGGCCCTCATCGATCCGGTGCCAGCCGGTGCCGTGCGTGAGGACACCGAGGCCGGGCACGTGCGCATCAGCGTCTCGGATCTGCTGGCCCGTGCCGACCAGTTCGCCGGCCTGCTCGCCGAGCACGGAGTCGGTCCCGACGACTGCGTCGCGGTCTGGCTGCCCAGCTGGTCCGATACCTATGCGTGGCAGTTCGCGGCTTCCGCGCTCGGCGCTCACGTGATCGGCGTGAACACACGCTACAACGTCGCCGAGGTGGGACATGTCCTGACCAAGGCACGCCCACGGGTGCTCGTCATGGCGCACGGATTCCGCAACCTCGATTTCCTCGCTACCGCGCGGAAAGCCATCGCCGAGGTGGAGCAGGAGAGTTCCGCACAGCAGGACCGTTCCCCTGGGCTGCCGTTCACCCCGCCGAAGGCATTCGTCTGGGCGGTGCCGGGCGCCACGAGCGAACCCGCCATCGCGGACTTTGACCTCGGTACCGGGGCGGTGCTTGTGCCAGCCGAGTCCGCAGCCGCGGATCGCTCAACCGCGGACCAGGCAGAGGCGTCATTCGCCGAGGCCGTGCCCGAAGAAGCACGACTGTCGGTGGCCTTCACGACCTCGGGCTCCACCGGGATGCCGAAGCTCGCGGCTCACCGCGAGTCCGCAGTAATCACTCATTCCCAGCAGGTCGCCGCTCGGATCGGGTTCACCACCGGCGATGTCCTCGTCGAACCCCTCCCGTACTCGGGCGTCTTCGGATACTCGGCCGGAATGGGAGCGCTCTTCGGCGGAGCGGCCGTCCTCCTCCACCCGGTCTTCGACGAACAGGAACTCGTCCAGGCCTGGAGCACCTTCTCCGGCTCACACTTCGTCGGAGCCGACGATATGCTCTCCCGCGTGCGCACGGTCTGCGACGACACTGGGACGAAACTCGACTCGTGGCGGTGGGCAGGAGTGGCCGACTTCCAAGGCATGTCCGCCGACATCGCCGAATGGGCGGCCGAACAGTTCGGCACCCGCACCGTCGGCGTCTACGGATCCTCCGAAGTCTTCGCACTCACCTCCTTTTGGCCGAACGACACCCCGGAAGAGCTGCGGTACTCGGGAGGCGGCCGCCTCGTCGATCCTCGCTACGAATACCGCATCGCCGATCCGGTCACGGATCAACCCGTGGCCGAAGGTTCGGAAGGTGAAGTCCAACTCCGCGGTCCCAACGTCGTCGACCGCTACCTCGGTGATCGGGGAGAAGGAAAGAAGAACTTCACCGCCGACGGGTGGTTCCAGACAGGGGACCTCGGGCGCGCGCAGGGGCCCGACGCTTTCGAATACGTCTGCCGTATGGGGGACGTCATCCGACTCCGCGGGTTCCTCGTCGATCCGGCGGAGATCGAGCTGCACCTCATCACTCATCCGGAGATCGATTTGGTCAAGGTCGTCGGGCGCAGCAGCGACGTCGGCGAGCCCGAAGTCGTCGCTTTCGTCCAGCCAGTGCCCGGAACTACTCCCGAACCTGAGGACATCCGGCAGTACTGCCGACAGAAGCTCGCCAGCTTCAAGGTCCCGACCGAGGTCCGCCTGGTCGAAACCATGCCCGTGACCGCGGGAACGAACGGCTCGAAGATCAAAACCGCCGTCCTCCGAGAATGGGCGGCTCAGCCGGCGGTGGTCGGACAGTGATACGAATCGAAGAAGACACGAAGACCCCAGAAAGGGCAGAAGATGACTCATAAGCCGCGTCCGCGTCCGGATACTCCGCACATGATGACCGAGGAGCGCCTCGAGATTCAGGCGCTCGCCCGCGAGTTCGCCCGTGATGTCGTCTTGCCGATTGCCAATGAGCTCGACCCGGTCGAGGGGCAGTTCCCGGATTCGATGGTCAAGCAGATGGCGGAGATGGGGTTCTTTGGCATCCTCATCCCCGAAGAATACGGGGGCCTCGGTCTCGGAGTGTTCGAGTACTGCCTCGTGGCCGAGGAACTCTCCCGTGCCTGGATGTCCGTGGCCGGCCTGTTGGCTCGCGGCAACGGCATGGGCGGTGGGTTCTCTCCCGAACAGGAAGCACGCCTGCTGCCGAAGGTCGCCAGTGGTGAGTACCTCGGCGCCTTCGCACTGTCCGAGGCCGAGGCTGGGTCGGATGTGGCGAACCTGCGGTGCAAGGCCGAACGCAATGCCGATGGTGATTGGGTCATCAACGGCACGAAGATGTGGTGCACATATGCCGATCAGGCCGACTACATCGTCCTCTTCGCTCGTACCTCGGTGGAGGAGAAGCGGCATCGGGGGATCTCGGTGTTCCTCGTCGAGAAGGAACGCGGCGCCTTCCCCGAAGGCATTTCCGGGGCACCGGCGAAGAAGATCGGCTACCACGGGTGGAAGACCTGGGAACTGTCGTTCGACAACTTCGTTCTGCCTGCCGATGCTCTGCTCGGTGAGGAAGGACGCGGGTTCTACCAGGCGGTGTCCGGCCTCGAGGTCGGGCGTGCGCACACGGCTGCGCGGTCGATCGGGTTGGCGCAGGCGGCGCTCGAGGACTCGGTGAAGTATCTCAAGGAACGCGAACAGTTCGGGCATCCCCTCGCGGATTTCCAGCATCTGCGGTTCAAGGTCGCGGACATGGCCGCTCAGATCGAGGCGTGCCGGCAACTGATGTACCACGTGTGCACGGAGATCGACTCGGGTCGTCGCTGTGACAAGGAAGCGGCGATGGTGAAGTATCTGGCCGGTGAGATGAGCGAGAAGGTCACCTCGGAGGCGCTGCAGATCCACGGTGGTGCCGGGTACACGAAGGACTTCGCCGTCGAACGCCACTGGAGAGATGCCCGGCTGACGAAGATCTTCGAGGGCTCGTCGGAGATCCAGATGCGCATCATCTCCGACGAACTCCTCGGACGCTAACCCCAATTACTACCCGACGGCGGCCTAGCAACCTGGCGCCAGGTATCTGCGCCGCCGTCGGGTAGCAATTGGGAACTTCTGGACGCACTACACGAACCACCGATAGGAACTTGACTGCGATGAGTGAGACGAACCTTCAGGACTGGGTCGGGCGGACCTCGACCGCCTTCGAGACCGCAGACGGGGAACGGGCTGCACGCCTGGCGACCTTACTCGGTCACGACGGTGACCCGGCTGCACCGCTGTTCCCATTGGGGCATTGGCTGCACTTCTCCGAAGATGATGTGCCGATGAGCGACCTCGGGACGGATGGGCATGCCGCGCTTGGTGGGTTCATGCCGCCGGTGCCTCTGCCCAGGCGGATGTGGGCCGGCAGCGACCTGACTTTCCACACGCCGATCCTGCCCGGTCAGGCGATCGAGCGGACGACGACGATCGAGTCGATCACGGAGAAGACCGGCAGCACCGGACCCCTGTGCTTCGTGGTGCTTCGTCACGAGATCACTGCGGACGGGAACACTGCGACGACGGATCGGCACACGATTGTGTACCGGGAAGCCACCTCGGCGCCGGAAGGGTCGGCAGCACGGCCGCCGAGGGCGGACTCGGATGCCCCGGACGGGTGGGACTGGTCGCGCTCGGTCAGGCCGAATGAGGTAATGCTGTTCCGCTACTCGGCGCTGACGTTCAACTCCCACCGCATCCACTACGACCACCCGTACGTCACCGAAGTCGAAGGCTACCCCGGCCTCGTCACGCACGGACCATTGACCGCGACACTGCTGTTGGACGCGTTCATGTCCACCCACCCCGAGGCGGCTGTGACCGAATATCGATTCACGGCGAAGTCCCCGTTGTTCGCGAATGAGCAGATCCACCTCGTCGGCAGAGACACCGAACCCGGCGTGCACGAGCTGCGAGCCATCGCCCCAGGTGGGAAGACCGCGATTGCTGCCACTGTGACGACTAAGAGCTGAGGAGCACCACTATGTCCGACACCCGCCCGGCACCCCTGACCGGCCTCAAGATCGTCGAGATCTCTGCATTCGTCGCAGCCCCCTTGGGTGCAATGACCCTCGCTCAGCTCGGCGCCGATGTCATCCGCATCGACCCTACCGGTGGGAACATCGATGCGAACCGGTGGCCGATCAGCGATGACGGCACGAGCATCTACTGGGCGTCCCTGAACAAGGGGAAGCGCTCGGTCACGCTGGACCTGAAGTCGGAGGAGGGGCAGAAGATCGCCACCGACCTCATCGCCGAGGCGGGGACGGTCATCACGAACCTGCCGGCCCGTGGATGGCTGAGCTATGAGAACCTCAAGCAGCATCGCGAGGACCTCGTCATGCTCCGCCTGGGCGGGTGGCACGACGGTTCCCCGGCGGTCGATTACACGGTGAACGCGGCCAGCGGTTTCCCGATCATCACCGGTGATGACGAGCGCCCGGTCAACAATGCGGTGCCGGCGTGGGATGTTGCTGCAGGGCTCTATATTTCCAACGGGATCATGGCTGCCGAACTCGACCGTCGTACCTCGGGCAAGGGCCAGGAAATCACGCTGGCGCTGTCCGATGTCATGCTCGCCACCGTCGGTAACCTCGGCTATATCGCGGAGGTGCAGGCGACCGGCAAGACCCGTGGTGCTTTGGGCAATGGGCTCTACGGGGCGTATGGGCAGTCGTTCGAATGTGCAGATGGGCGGCAGGTGATGGTCGTCGTCATCTCGAACAAGCACTGGAGAGGTTTGGGTAAGGCGACCGGTCTGGCGGAGAAGCTGGAGATGATCGGGCCACTGCTCGACGTCGACCTGAACACCGAGGGTGGCCGGTTCGAGGCGCGGGAGGCGATTGATGCGGTGGTGCGGCCGTGGTTCGCCAAGCACTCTGCGGAGGAGGCCGAGGCCGCCTTGGCCGATGCGGGGGTACTCGTCGGCGGATTCCAGACCTTCGAGGAACTCGTGACCTCTGATCCCAGGTGCTCGACGGAAAATCCGCTGCTCACCGAGATCGACCAACCGGGTGTCGGCTGTGTACTGGCACCTCGTGTGCCGTTGAAGTTCGGTGGAACACCAGTGGCAGATGCTGTGGCTGCACCGACGCTGGGCGGGGATACTGAGGCGGTCCTCGAGTCCGAGCTCGGTTTCAGCACCGTCGAAGTCACGGTTCCGCGAGGTGGCGGCTCGATCGACTGACAGTTTTCGGACTCGCGTTTGCCCCTGCTTCTCACGGTCGAGAAATAGTGGCCGACTTCTGCTCTGGATGTTCTGCGTCAGCAGTCGAGCCCTTCCACTGCATGGGTGCGGTGGAAGGGCTCGGCGATGACGGTCTTATTTAAGCGCCTTTCCTCTGGTTTCGGGCATCGTGAGGAACACCAGCAGAGATACCAATGCACCGGCCGTGCAGTAGATCCATATCCACTGGTTCAACCCGTTCTCATTGAGCCACGTGACGATGTAGGGCACTGTGCCGCCGAACAAGGCGACTGAGAGAGCATAGGGTAGTCCGATTCCTGTTGCTCGGACTTCGGCGGGAAACTGTTCGGCCATCACAGCGGCCACATTGCTCGAGTACCCGAGGAGCAGGATGAGTCCGGTGATCTGAACGACCAGCAACATCGTGAATCCGCCTTGGAGCAAGGTGAACGCTGGCCAGGCGAAGACGAGGAAGCCTCCCGCGAAGATCGAAAGTGTCGGCTTCCGCCCGACGAGGTCCGAGAGGAGCCCTGCGAAGGGCAGCAGTGCGATGAAGATGATGATTCCGATGACATTGGCGACGAGTGCCTGACTCAGCGGGATATCGGTGGACACTGCGACGAACGTCGGCATGAATGTCGCCCACATGTTGTAGAGGATGACGCCGCCGATGTTCAGGCCGAATACCCTGAGGCTCGCCCCGGGATGCTCGCGGATCATGTCCAGCAGAGCGTTGCGTTTCTTCACCTGACGTTCTGGTTTCGCATTCTGTGTGAAGGCCGTGGTCTCTTCGACCGAGCGGCGAAGCCACAGTCCGACGAGTCCCAGAGCGGCACACACGATGAATGCCAGCCGCCAGCCCCACGAATCCAATGCCTCGCTCGAGAGCGTGTTGGTGAGGATAGCGCCCATCGCGGCGGCAGTGAGCAATCCGATTCCCACAGACACCTGCTGCCATGATCCGCCGAATGCGCGACGTCGTGGTGCCGCTGATTCGACGAGGAACGCCGAGGCGGATCCGAACTCACCGCCCGCCGCAAACCCCTGGATGATTCTGGCGATGACGAGGATCACCGGCGCAGCAATCCCCACGGCGGCATAGTCGGGCGCGACTCCGATGACGAACGTTGCCGCTGCCATCAACCCGATCGTCAGAACCAGACCCTTCTTCCGACCGTGTTTGTCGGCATATGCTCCCATGACAGCGGCGCCGATCGGCCTGACGACGAATCCGACGGCGAAGATGGCAAGAGTGGAGAGCAGCGCCGCAGCTTCATTTCCCGGGGGGAAGAAGTGGTGGGCGAAGATCGACGAGAAGGTCGTGTAGACGGCCCAGTCGAGGAATTCGACGGCGTTTCCAATGCTTCCCGCGATGAGTGCTTTTCGACCGCTGGGGCTGAGCTTTGTGCCGGCGTCATTGCCGGACTTGGTCTGTGTCATGATGTTCTCTTCTTCCGGTGGCGGTGAGGAATCTTTTTGTGATGGTGAGGATGTCGAGTTTCAATCGGATCGGGATCGTGATCGCTTGGCCAAGAGACGTGCCCTGGTGTCAGGGGAGGAGGCGATGTCCACAATGGTGAGAGCCATCGCGGCACCGCCCTCTCGAACGAATCGATCGCCCTCCGGACCTCCCGCGGCAACGGCGAACGCTGCAGTGTGATTGCCTTCTTCCGGTGGCAGGTCGAACGAGAGCATGGGGTGGATCGCCGGAACCACCTGCGACACATTGCCCATATCCGTCGAGCCGAACAGTGCATCCGGATAGTCGGGAAAAGTGCGGCCGACCGCAATGGCGTTGCGTTCGAAGATCGCGACAAGGTCGTCGTCGTGGTCGAATTCGCGGTAGATGGAGGGCAGGGTCTCGACGCTGACCGACGTACCTGCAGCGAGAGCGCCTGCGTCGAAGCAGGCCTTCACCCGCGGCCACACCTCGTCGACCTCGGCGATCGTATTGGAGCGGATCATGCACTCGACCACCGACTTGTCCGGGATGACGTTGACCGCGTCGCCGGATTCCTTGACCACGTGATGAACGAGGATTCCATCTCTCAGTTGTTGGCGCAGCAGCCCGATCGATGTCAGTGCGACGACTGCAGCGTCGGAGGCATTGAGCGCGCTCCACGGGCGAGACGCGTGTCCGCCGCGGCCGGCGAACGTGATCCTCCATGATCTCGACGCGCGGAAGAACGGAGCGGCGACGTCCTTGAGCGAGGGATGGATCATGAGAGCTGCGTGGATGTCGTCAAACGCCCCACGGTTGACCATCAGCTCCTTACCTGTGCCGGACTCTTCAGCGGGGGTACCTACGACGCGGAGCGTGACCCCCAGTTCCTCGGCGTACGGTGCGAGCGCCAGAGCGCAGCCGAGTGCGGAGGCCGCAATGACGTTGTGGCCGCACCCATGTCCGATGCCAGGCAGAGCGTCCATCTCCGCACAGATGCCGATGACGAGTGGACCGCTGCCGACAGTTGCGGTGAACGCGGTGGGCAGGTCGCAGACTCCTCGCTCGATCGTGAAGCCATGGTCCTGAAGCGTTGAGCTGAGCAGTTCGGACGTCGAGTGCTCTTCGAACGCGAGCTCGGGGTTGCTGTTGATTGTATGCGAGACCTCCAGGGCGATCGGGAGGTTGCGCTCGAAAGCCTCGGCGACTTCGTTCTTGACGCCGTTCACCCCCACACCTCCTTGAGGAGACGCAGAATATTGCCGCCGAGGACGGCCTGGATCTCGCTGTTGCTGTAGTCGTGACGAACAAGCCAGCCCGCGATGTTTCTGAAAGTCTCGGTCGGATTCTCAGCACCGTTGACATGGGGAACGGTCTCATAGTCGAGGTTGCCGGGGTCGAACACTCGCGACGAACCGATGATGTCTCGAATCGAATTCTGGAAGCGCACATGATCGCCGTAGAAGGTATCCGGCCCGAACGCCACATGCTCGATTCCCATGAGATCGACGGCGTAGACGAAGTGATCCATCATCGAATCGAGCGACTGTGTGCGGTGATCGTAGGACAGGGTCGTATGCGGGGCAGATTCGATACCGAGTACACCGCCGCGTTCGGCGCAGGCCGTCAGCACGTTGTCCGGCTTCATTCGGGCTGTGGGCCAGACGGATCGTGCGCCCGCGTGAGTTATACCCACAGGAGCGTTCGAGGCCCGGATTGCGTCGAGCGAAGTCCGGTCGCCCGCATGAGAGACATCGATGAGGATGCCGAGGTCGTTCATCCGGCGGACAGCACGACGACCGAAGTCTGTCAGTCCACCGTCGTCATCCTCCTTTTGGCCGCTGCCGAGAGTATTCGTCTCGGAATAGACGAGTCCCATCTGACGAATGCCGAAACCGTACAGGACATCGATACGGTCCACGTCGTTCTCGATCATGGCCGAGGACTCCGTCCCGAGGACGAACGCCAGGACGTGCTCGCTATGGGCGTCGAGGATGTCACGCACGTTACGGGCGACGACAGCGTCCTCTTGATGTGCGAGGTCGGCGAGGCGGAGGCCGAGTGTCCTGACCAGGTCGTCCCATTTCCAACCTGATCGCCGTGTACCGCCGATGACTCCGAACCAGTTGTCGAAGATCGCAGTCAAATGGGAGGCCCGCAGCTCCGCGAAAGCCGTCTGTTCATGCGGGGAGAGAAGGAATGCCGGTGTATCGGAGAAATCAGCGGGCAGCCGCTGAGGGTGATCGTGGAAGCTGATCAGGGGGCTGTCGGTCATCAGCCGATCGACCCGTGCCGATTGCTCTTCGGACAGAGTCGGAGTGTAGTCACTTCGTCTCGTTGCGTACGGTTCGAGTTCGATAGCAGGGAAATCAGTTCCGGGTGTGAGGTAGGGGAATGACTCGTACGGGGGTACTTCAGATGGATTCTTGCTCATGATTGCTGCCTTCGCTGGTCGGGGGTGGTGCACCTGACGGTGATGGGACGCTGCTCGCGCAATCGGCGCTCATTGTCGGGAGGACGTCTTTGGGTCGGCGTGGATCCAACCGTCGGCGTCGATGGTGACCGACGGGTCCAGTTGTCGGGAGTCGTCCAGGAACTCGGAGATGATGCGTTCGGCGACCTCAGGGAGAGGGTGCACCGGCTGACTGTCGCTGTCGAGCTCGATCGGGTCGAGGCGCAGTCGTGGGCCTCCGGCAGCATCGAAGTCGATGCGAAAGACCGCGCTTTCGTACCACGGGCCACTCATCAGAACGGCTCTGTACGGTGCGGACAGGTGGACGTCTTCCTTCAGAACCATCGAGTCAGGGCTCCAGCCATCGCACCAATCGAAGACGAAGTTCCCCGTGGAGTAGAGGATGATCCCTGATCTGTAGAACTCGGCCGGGTGGAGACAGTGAGGGTGGTGGCCGATGATGAGGTCAGCTCCTGCGTCGACCAGTCGATGAGCCAATGGCCGCTGATATTCCGCAAGTGGCCCTTGCGCCTGCGGGAGGTAGCAAAACGGCACGCCCCAATGCAGGGCGACGACGACCCGATCATGCGATTCCTTGGCCTCAGTGATGAGCCGTTCTGCTGTTCGGACGTCGGGTTCGTGTGCGGCGGAATGGACATAGGGCGGGGTTCCAGGCGTCTCATCGAGGAAGCCGCTGTCATATTCGAACTGCTGCCGGATGCGAATCGACGCGATTCCTGCACTGCGTTCGGTGGCGTTGAAGCCGAGTGGCAGAGCCGCACAGAAGCTGAAGAATGCAACGGTCTGGCCTGCGGCAGTCACGATCGTCGGTCTGTTTGCATCGGCGGTGTCCTCGCCGAAACCTGAATGTGCGACTCCGGCCCGGTCGAGCGCTCGGACTGTATCTCGCATTCCCCCGTTGCCGTAGTCGAGCGCATGGTTCGTCGCCAACGACACAGCGTCGAAGCCGAAGTCAGCGAGTTCCCGCGCGCCTGAAGTCGGCGTCTTCATCGTCACGAGTTTGTGAGCCTGTTCGGCGCTGTCGGTCAGCGGTGCTTCAAGATTGCCGATTGTGAGGTCACTTCCCTGCAGCAAGTCGAAGGCGGCGTCTCCTGGACGAGGATCCTCGGATGAGGTTTTGCGGGGGAACCCGGATACGACGACGTCTCCGACAACTGTCACTTCCATGTGCACTCGTTTCTATATGCGATACGGTCGTTCCACACTGTAATCCGGATGGCAATTGCCGTCTAGTCCACTTGTGCCGCTATGCGGTACACGTATCTGTTTCGCTGATAGAGTCGCCGTTATGCAGACCTCGAAGGACCCTCAAGAATCAGCTGATCTGTCGGAGAGCAGTGTGCGTTCGATGAACAGCGTGCTGACGACCCTCCAGATCTATGAAGAGGTGGCTGCGCGTCAGCCGATCGGTGTTTCGGCGTTGGCGCGTGAGACGGGAATTCCGAAGAGCTCGGTCCAGAGGTGTCTCGTAACACTGCAGAAAGCGGGATGGCTGCGGGTTGTGGATCAAGAGCGTGTGCGGTGGGGAGTCACCGCGAAGGCGCTCGTGCTGGGACTCCGCGGTGCCGGTGAGCAGGATTTGAATGAGATCGCCACACCGGCGATTCGGCGTCTGGCGGCGCAGACCAAGGAGACCGTCTTTCTGGCTCTTCGGGACGGTGATGATTGCGTGATGATCGCTCGAATCGACAGCACTCACGCGGTGCGGGTCTATCTCGAAATCGGTACGCGTATTCCGCTGCAGGCGACATCGGCGGGCGTTGCCATTCTCTCTCGATTGTCCATACGTGATGTCGAAGCAGTGATTGGCCATCGGGTCGACAGTGTGGGCGGAGGGTCGGTTCCCAGTCCGGATGAACTGCGAAAGGAGATTGAGGCGACGCGCAGACGCGGGTACTCGTTGAATATGTCCTCGTGGTATCGACCCCATGTGGCGACGATCGGTGCCCCGATCGTCAGCGCCGATGGCGTGCCGATCGCTGGTATCGCCCTGTCGATACCGGAGATGCGCTACGACCATTCAAAGGAAGACGAGTTGGCTCAGCTGGTGGTGAAGACTGCTGCAGAGATCAGCGAGCTGCTGGCGCAGCGATGAGTAAGTGACCCGTCGCTGACGGAACGCGTGTCGTGCCGTCCGGTGAAGGACTCAGGCTTCGTTGGTTCGAATGACCTCCGCCATGAGGACGCGCGCAGTTTCTTTGGGGGATTCGCGCGCGAAATGGTGTGAGCCCAGCTCGACCGGAATGAATGTGATTCTGTCGCCGAATCTCTGAATCGCTTGAGCGGACAGGAGGCTGCGAACTGCGAGCACGGTGATCGGTTGGGTCGCTCGGGCGAGGGCGTCTTCCATGTCCCACCGAACCAATCCTTCCATCGATTTCAAGCCTGCAGGCTGTCTCACAGATGACATCTGATCGACGTAGGCCTCGATGAGGGCTTCGTCTGTGCCCGGAGGAGAACCTGCCTCGACCATGCCTCGCACTGCCGAAGGGAAGTCGTTGCGGAATGGGGTGATTGCCGCCTCTGCCTGGTCCTCGGCGAGGGAGGGAAAGAGGAACATGTAGTGCAGTGCATCCAGGGCGATGACTCGCGAGATGGATTGCGGTGAAATGGCTGCCGCTTCGACTGCGGCGGCTCCGCCCAGGGAGTGCCCGATGATGACGCTGTCCCGAACGCCCTCTGCCTCCAGCACGGAAGCGATGTCGCGGCCGAACTCGGCTATCGTCCACGACGTCCGTGTGGAGCGAGAGTCGCCGTGCTCGGCGAGGTCAATAGCGAGAATCCGAAACTCGCTGGGAAGGTGCCGGATGAGATCGTCGAAATCATGGCGACTGCAGCCCCACCCGTGGATGAAGACAATGGCGTCAGCAAGTCGCGGACCCTGGGCTGTGTAGACGATCCGGGTCAGTTCATCTCTGCTGACTTCGTGGTGTGACTGCATCGACGTGGCCACGGCGGACTCCTTTGCTCCGTCCACAAACATGTGGACCCCTATACGGCATGAATGTATCGTCATGCGGAACGATATGTCAATGCTCGGTTATCGTGCGATCACGCTGGGTGCTGGACTGACAATATTTCGGTTTCGGCGATAGCCGGACGTCAATTCGCCTGGAGGGAGTCCAGCGCAGTGAAGAGCGCATGCCGGTACCGCGCGTAATCGTGGCCTTCCGTTTGAGAATGAGCCGATGCCTGACGAACATCCGCTGTGTGCGCTTCCGAATGTCGTTTTGAGTCCTCATGGTGCTTGGTATTCCGAAGACTCCGAGGCTGAGATCAGGCGTAAGACGACCGAGAATGTCGTCGAATTCCTCGACGGGCGGGAATGTGCTCGACTGGTCAATAGGATCTGAGCTTGTCGACGTCCACGTGCTCCACGCGAGGTGCAAGGAGCGCGGTATGAGGCGACGTCGCAGGGCTGCTGCCGCATTTGCAACTGAGCGACGCGGGCAGAGTAGAACTGAGGCAGAAGGGCTTCTATCGGCGAGAACCGATTTGATACTCCAGGGGCGAATACGGGAGGGCTTTGGGCAATTGCGCGGAAGTACTTCGCTCCTTGATTGGGCTATATGCAGGAAGCGCTACTGTCCCCGACTGCCAAGGCGTCGAGGAGGGGTGCGCAGTTTATCCAGTGCGTCGAAGAGAGCATGCCGGTACCACGCGTAGTCATGTCCGCCTGGATAGGGATTCAGCGACACCTCGGCCCCGGCCGATCTCGCCGCCTCGGCGAACATCCTCGACTGGCTGACCATTCCACCTTCTTCGCGGCCCACATGGAGGAGGAACCGTGACCCTCGCAGCGTCGTGCCCGGAGCCGCCTGCAGCTCTGTCGTGAGATCCCCCGGGCCGACGTCGTCACGGGCATCATGACTGCCGCGGTACCAGAACGATCCCGACCCGATGATCGCGCTCCCGAACCGGTCCGGACGGTCACAGGCGAGCCCGGCGGCTGCGAGGCCGCTGTAGCTGTGACCGACGATCGTCACCCGAGAACCCAAACGAGCACCGAGGTGGCTCTCCACGTGCGCGAGTGCCACCTCGGCGATGGCCTCCTCCATGTAGGTGCGGTCGGCGAGGTTCTCCCGATCCGGAGTCGAGACCACCGCGAACACGAAGTTTGGTCTGTTCCACCGTGCGATCGCGGCTGGGAGGTCGAGGCTGTCCAGCCACACGTCGCCGTCGAGCAGCATGACGAGGCGGTTACAGGACATCCCCGTCGAGCCGATGATCGAGACGCGCCGTCCATCCGGCATGAGGAGCGTAGACATCGGAGGACGACGAGTCCCCGAGTGCGGCCGTGCCCAGACATCGCGACGCCAGGTGGCATCGGGACCGATGAGTACCGAAGACGTGACCTCGGACCCGAACGGACTGTAGATTCGGTCGTGCACGTCAGGGTCGGGGAGTCCGGTGGCGCAGAGATCGCGGAGCTCGTCGAGCGACGGCGTTGCGCCATTGTGAGGAGATGATTCGGGGGTGGCCCGGGTGCGGCGCAGATAGCGGTATGCGATCTCGACGTCGGAGGGGAGTTCGACGGTCAGGGATCGTCGAGCGGGCTCGTGCTCGACAGGACGGAGGACGAGGTGGTGGATGTTGGGCCACGCGGGATGGAGGAGGAAATCGATGTCGAGGATGACCTCGATCTCCGGGTCGGGTTCCTCGATGGTGAACTTCACGGCCATGGACGCGGCTCCCGGGGGATGACTGATCGTGGGCATTCACTGGGTCCTGCGCGTTCCGGGTCGACGAGGGTGGGTCACGACGCTTTCGGTACCGTCTCTTCAAGCAATGGCAGGACCGCTTCGAGGTCGTCGAGCGAGCTGAGCACTCCAGGCTGCGGGATCGAGGAGTCGTGGCCTTCGGGCAACGGGATGTAGGTGCCGTTCTTGACTGCAGACAGCGATGTGAAGAGTGAGGAGTCCTCGAACTTCTCCCGCTGGCCGTCCTCGAGGAGTGAGTGATAGCCGATGACGACGATATCGGCGTCAAGGAGGGAAGTCTGCTCCTCGCTGACGACGTCCTTCGGGTATTCCTTTCCGAACTCTCCGTGCTCAGGTCCCGGCTGGAATCCGAGCTGAGCGAAGAACCATGAGGCCTCGGTGTCGGGCACCGACATGTAGGTCACCTGGGTGGGATAGACGACCGCGTAGTTGAGGGTGAGGTCGGCGAACTCGGGGTTGTCCTTCCGTGCCGTGGCGAAGGCATCGTCGACCGCTTGGACGTTGTCTCTGCCTTTCTGCTCGCGGTCGAGGGCCTTGCCGACGAGCTCGTGGCGGTTTTCCCAGTTCGAGTCGGTCCCCTTGGGCAGAGCCACGACGGGTGCGATCTCGGACAGGGTGTCGTAGCTCTTCTCGAGGTCCCAGTAGCTTGTAGCGAGGATGACGTCGGGATCGAGTGCGGCGATGGCTTCGTAATCAAGGTCGGCGTAGGGGTCGAAGAGTTTGTCGATCTTCTTGACCGGGCTCGTCGATTTGGCCTCCTCCAGTGCATCCAGTTCGTAGTCGTAGAGTTCATCAGCGTCGCCGGCAGGCTTGAAGGAGCCGACGGGGATCACGCCGAGGGCCAGCGCATCGTCGAGATCGCCTATGGCAACGACGCGTTCCGGAGCTTCCTCGAGGGTAGTCGAACCGTAGGGGGTATCGAGCTTCAGTGGATATTCGGTGGTCCCCGCAGGCTGTGTCGCTTCGGATTCCTGGGTATCGCTCGGGGTGCCGCAACCGGCCAGCGAAGCGACGAGAACAGCGGCAGTGAGCGCGGCAGCAGCGCGGCGCGACCGCGGATGACGAAGAATAACGAAGGTGCGCATCAGGACTCTCAAGGTTGGGGAGCAGGAGGGATCGATCGCGGCGCAGCCGGTCGAAACGAAACTTAGCCTATCCTTATGACCGAAAGTCTGATTGCTGTAACTGGACACGATTGCGCGAAGGGGACACCATGTTCGACGAATCGTCCTGGGCTTCTGATCGTTTGGTTGAGGACAGCGACTATCGGTTCGTGTCGCGGCACTATGCCACCGGGACTCCGTATGGTCTGCGCTTTGTCCGATACTCCGTGTATCGGGAGGGGAGCTTCGGAGTGCATCTTGAGCCCGATATTCACCAATTGACCTGGTTAGACGGGGCGATGTTGGGAGTGTTCGCGGATGGCGAGTTCTCGGTGATCTCACCGAGCCACGCGATATGGATCCCGGCGGGAGTCGCTCATGATATCGCCGCCTTGGGGCCGGGCACGATGTACTGCGCCTATATGCGTGTGCGGCCCGACCGGTCGGACTTCGATGCGCCATGTCGAGTGGAGATGACCGGGCTTATGCGAGAGCTGTTCGACTATCTATCCAGCGACATAAACGTTGACGCAGGCCCGCGGGCCAGAGCCGTTCTGCTCGATGCACTTGAGTCAACGGTCGGGACAGCACCGTCACTGACGTATCCCACGCATCCAGTTGCTTGCGCCATCGCCGAAGCGATCGTCAGCAATCCTGGCCGCCGAGTGTCACTGGCGGAGGCCGCGTCCCGCCATGGCGTGTCCGCTCGGACGATCCGACGGATATTCCTCACGGAGACGGGGAGCAATTTCCAACAGTGGTCCACGGCGGCACGATTGAACGCATCCCTGGAACTGGTGAAAGGCGGATCGGCCCTCGAAGAGGTGGCTCGAGCGGTCGGATTCTCCAGTGCTTCCAGCTATGTTTCGGCATTCAGGAACCACTTTGGAATGACTCCCGGACGGCTTCGAGACGGGCGTGCGAGCGCAGAGTTCTGAGGTTTTTAACGAATCCGGTCGCCGCCGCACTCTCGGTTGTCGTACTTGGGCAATGGACGATCATCGCAGTGAGCGCCCCAGGCGATATCGAGCCGCATGGTATCTCTGATGAAGCCGGTCTGTGAACCGGTCGTAGTCTGTGCTGGGTTAGTCGTGAAAGCTCGTTGAGGCGCGGCCGATCCAGAGGAATATTTGTGCAATTGAGGGGGTCGGTCTGCGAAGGTAGATTTCGCCGCAGCGGGACGTCAGTGAAACGTCCAGCTCGGAAGAACCGGGAGGGCAGAACTAAGCTACGTCGTTCATGGTCGCGTTCCGGAACTGCTCGTATTTGTGCTCGAGTAGGTCTCTTTCCGGGCGCTGTCGCCGACTCTTGGGGACTGTCATCAAGCTATTGCCGTGGAGTTCTTGAAGACCGTGTTTAAGCATCGGGCCATCCACCTCTTCCAACAGATCATGTCGAATCTCGACGACATGGTCTGGACGAATTCCGAGGAAGTACCGGTCGAAAGCTGCATGGTGAATTTTGCACATCGCCAGTCCATTGACGACTGAGGCGATGCCGCGTTCGTCATTATCGGGCACGATGTGAGCGGCATCCAGAAGACTGGGGTGAGCCAACATGCAGACAGTGCACCGGTTCTCATAGGCAGAAAGCACCATGGACCGGAAAACGGGCTGGTGCACTCGAGCTTTCGCCATTCTATTGAGATAGCGTCGAGCGACCGTTTCGTGTGCTGAATCGCTGAGCTCAAATGCTGCTTGCGCATCCTCAGCGGCGACAAACACAAATTGTTGGTGCTCAGGCTCCTCATCAACGATGAAAACCGGAGCAATGACTTGGTAACGGGCAGGGTTTTGTGCAACTCCGCGGAACCAGATCAGTGGGAGGTGGTTGTTCAGAGCCTCCCGTAGTCCAACGTTTTCGGGATGGTTGGGATCTGTGCCTCGCCATTTGTACCTAAATCGACCGTCAATTCCGGTGGAGTCTTCGTAGGGAGGTGATTCACCCGGTGCTGTGTACGACGTGCGAAAAGACAAAGCGGCCGAGTAGTTGCCGGGCTTCCAAATGCCCTGCATCGGTGCGATTAGGCGCGTTTCGCTTTTTGCAAAATGGAAATCGCTGAGATCCTCACGGGTGAGTGGTTCTCGCCCGCTGTCAGTTCTCATCTCTAACCAGTCGATCGCGGCTGCGCGCAATCCGTCGGGTTCACCGTTGGGCATCTTTGCTCCCGTCTGAATGGTTTTCAGGTGTTGGTGCGCCGGTGGCGAGTTTTTCCACAGTTGGCAAATCCGCCCTCGCCCATTGGAGAGTGGAGAGCTGTTTTCGAGTGCACCACTTCATCGAGTCGTGATCGGTGCTAGAGCTTGGAAGTGTGGTCACGTCAACGAAGTAGCACGCCAGATCGATGCGTTTGTTGCCGCTCTGGGTGGTGGCTCGCGTGACGAGATCGCGGACCTTTGCATCGTGTAGGTCGAGTTCTTCGGATATTTCTCGAGACAACGCTTGCTGAGGAGTTTCGCCAGTTTCTATTTTTCCGCCAGGAAACTCCCACTTGCCACCTTCGGCCCTATCTGGGCGGCGCCGGCAAGCGAGAATCCTGCCGTGGTGCTCGATCACAGCGCCGACGACTCGGATGACTTTCACCATGTTCTTAGATTATGTCAACGATCAACCAATGTCGTTCCTGATCAGGATTGCATTATCGAAGTTAACTATTCGGCGACTCAAGACATGGGCAAATTGAGACGAAGAGCCTCCCAAGCGAACGTCGCGATCCAGTGCGACGACACATACTCGTCCGAGATAGCGGCTTCGAGGCCAGGAGCCATCAGCGAATCGACTCGGGTGAGCATGCCTTTCGCCTGGGCGTGAAGGTCCTCGTCTCCCGACTTCTCAGCGATCGCCTCTAACTTCGGTGCCAATCGCATCACTGACGCTGCGACTGAGAGCCCCAGTCCGTAGAGGTGGCTCTGTTGACCGTCGGTCGGGTCGAGGACCTTTGCGGGGGTGAGCGCTGGCGATTCGGGGGACAGTTCCGAAAGGAAGCTCGGCAACCATGACGCAAGCTCATCCTCGGTGAGGATCTCAGTCATGAGGTCGGCCTCGCACAGACCGGCGGAGAGGAAGTCGTGACCGCTTCGTTCTTGAACAAAGTTCCAAGCGGCATCCTCGGCGAAGAATCGACGGGTCGCTCCGGCAATGACGTCGATGACATCGTGACGCTCTGCCTCCCGGGCTCCCAAAAGAATCCGGCGCAGCCCGAACGCCGTGTTCGAGTGCACCCCATGCCGAACCGGCGCGGCCACCTTCGGCAACCATGTCGATACAAGATCGAAGACCGTATCGGTGAGCACTCGAGTGTTCGCGCCGAGCGCACGTAGCTCGTCGACATTGCTGGCATTGAGCACTCGGTTGAGCTCGACCGCCCAGGCCCAGCCATACGGCCGCTCCCACGAAGGATTCTCATGGAGGAAGGCCGCCTCGGCGAACATATTCTCCTCGCTCAGATGTGAAGACAGAACTTCGAGCGCGCGTTCTCGCCAATCAGCGCCCTGCGCTACCTCGGTCTCCATCAACGACGCTAGCAGGTAGTGCATGTGCACGCTCGAATGCCAGTCATAGGAGTTCGCGAACGCGGGGTGCTTCTCCACCGCGGGCACGATGTCGGCCAGACTCCGCGCCAAATGATGGGAAGCGAACGGATACTCGCGGGTGATGTTGCTCAGCGCCACCTCGGCGAAGGGGTGGACGTAATCGTCAATCTGCGGCATGGATCCTCATCGGTTCGGGGTCTTCCACTCTACTGGGATGATCACCGGACCAGGTGGCGAACCGCAGCGGCTAGGCTGGATCGGACCAAGACCAGCCCTAGTCGCGACGAGCAGGAAGGAGAGGCGAGCAATGACGCGGACCCCCGAAGTATTCGGCCCGACGGTCGATGATCACACTCGGTGCGTCCACTACGCCACCGAGCTCGATATCATCGCCATCCGCTTCGCCTGTTGCGACCGCTACTATCCTTGCCACCTGTGCCACTCCGAGACCGCGGATCATTCCGCACAGCAGTGGCCACGCGAGCAATGGGACCAGCCCGCGATCCTGTGCGGGAACTGCTGGACCGAACTGACTATCGAGACGTACAAGTCGGTCGACGAGTGCCCGGAATGCGCCGCGCCCTTCAATCTACGCTGCGCGGCACATTCGGACTACTACTTCGCCGGTCAGTGACGAATCCGCTCAGTGAAGGAACTGCATCACCACGATCATCGCAGCCATTCCCCAGCAGTCGAGCGAAACCAGAGGGCGCCTGCGGGCGATGTCGTGGACGGCACAGATCACCAAGAACACAGCTAGGACGACGACGCCCACTGTGAGGAACGTGCTGATGAGCGACATGTCACCGGCATGATGCCCATGGCCGCCAGCTCCATGACCGCCGGCATGCGTCGAACCGCTCATGTGCCCCCCATGGTTGAGGACCTGCCACGCCATGACCGGATAGGTGATGGCGGAGAGGACCGCAGTCGTCGGCCCCGAATGAGAATCCGCCCGTGACGCGTAGCGGTCAGGGACGATCGATGACCGACCACCATGGTCGACCTCGGACCGGGGCCCGCCGTCCGCGCCACTTGCGACGAGAGCGGGGGACCGCCTCAGCGAGGGGATCCGGGTCGACGATCGCAGGAAGACGGCCAGGCAGAGCCCGACGATGAGCAGCGCGCCCGACCAGATCACCGGCGGAACCACGGAGGTATAGGCGAGGTCGACCATGGCGAGGACCATCACCGTCGCGGCGACGATGGCCGGACGCCCCTTCGCAGCGACGGCTCCGGTCAGGCACAGGACCCCCGAGGCGACCATGAGGAAAGAGGCGAGGCTGCTCATCGTTCGGGCCTGTCAGTCGCACTCGCAGGAGTGACCGGTCTCGGTGCCACAGTGACTCGACTTCGGGCGCGGCACGTCGAGCGCGGGATTCCGGTCGAAGAAGCCATAGGGCTTCATTGTGAACCCGAGCTTGTCGACGGGCATGATCGGCCAGTCCTCGGGACGGGGGAAGTGCGTCATCGCGAACGACGCCCACACGACGATGTCGTCGCCGTCGACCTGGCGCTGCTGTTCGACCCACTGCGTGATCGTGCCGTTGCCCGGGTTCTGATTCGGATACGTACCTGAGGGGAACCGTTCGTCCGCGTCGAAGTGCGTCAGCCACATGTGCTTCGACCCGAAGCCTGCCCGCTTCGAGATCGACGAACCTTCGGCCGCCATCATCGTCGGCTCATCGGGCACGCGCAGCTCATAGCCGACGGGGAAGCCGTGCCGATTGGTCTTGTCCGGATTGACGATGTGCCAGACCCGCCCGGCCCCACCATCGGCTGTCCGTCCGCCCTCGGCGGTGAGCCTGGTGAGCTTGCGGGTGAAGGCGTTGCCGTAGGGGTTGTCGTCGCCGAAGGGCACGCGGACAGCTTCCTGCTCGTCGACGGCGTTGGCGATGCCGTCGACCTGCATGTCGAGCCGAGCACAGAACATGTGCTGATGGAAGGGCATGCCCAGACCCTCGTCGCCGAGGGGAGACGACCAGCGCTGCCGCTGAGCCTCGTCACCGTATGCGGCCGTGTAGACGATGCCGGTGGCCTTGCACTCGAGCTCGATCGTGCCGTCGAGGTAGAGGTACCAGTAGAAGCCATAGTCGTAGTTGCCGACGGTGATGAAGAAGGAGATGACGAGGCGGCGATTGCGGCGCACATCGACGGCGCCGGTGAACTCATCGGTGTGCTTGAACAGGATCCCTGCATCCTCCTCGTGGATGCAGATGGCGTTCGTGATCGTGTGCGCATGCCCTTGATCATCGGCGAGCACCGCATCGGAGTAGTGGATCTCGCCGAGGCAGTCGCACCCGAGCTCGAGTGAGTTCGTGTTCTTGCCCATCGAGTACTCGCCGGCGTCGAAGTAGTTCTGCCAGAAGCGCACCGGGCTGGGGTCGCCGTAGGGCACGACCATCTCCGCCACCGAGGCGCGGTAGACGATGGGGCGGCGCTCGCCCTCGTCGTCGAAGCTGATCTGGTGGAGGACCAGTCCTTCGACCGGGTCGAAGCCGAGTCGGACCTGCCACTTCTCCCAGTCGAGGACATCCCCGTTCAGGGTGAAGCTCGCGCCCTCGGGCTGGGTGATCTCGATCGGCTTCTGCGTCGTCCGCGGCTCGGGCAGCCAAGAATCGAGATGATAGTCGAAGCGCTCCTGGGGCACGGGCACGATGTCGGTATCGACGACCTCCACCACCTCACCTGTGTTGAGGTCGAGGTATGCGACCAGCCCCTCGAGCGGATGCGCCCACGCATTGTCCTGCGGGTCCGACTGGTTGAAGGACGAACCGCGTACGAGGCGACGGCCGGCCTCTCCGGGAATGTCAAAGCATCCGGCGGAGAGCGCGCAGATGCGCACGGTCTCGACATCGGTGATGCCGCGAGCTGCGACGGCCGCCCGCCACGTCGCGTCGTTGCGGATCATCTGCTCGGCTTCTTCGTATTCGGTCATCGTGATCGGGGCTTGGCCCTCGGCCGCGACATCGAGCACACGGGCGAAGAGGACCTTGCGCTCGGTCAGCGAGACGAGGAGCTCCGTCTGCTCCCCGGTGTCGCGATCGATGATGAGCGAGCGCACGCGGCGGTCGAGGTCGGTGGCACCTGCGATGACCTCGCGCTTATCCGGTTCGACGAGGCTGACGAGAGCGAACAGCGTCTGCTCGCTCACGTGGCCGGCATCGACGATGATCGCTCGATTGAGTTCGATCTCCTCGGAGGTGAGGCGATCGAGTGGGTGGGTGGTCGCACTGCCGGTGGCAGTCGTTGTCGGTGCAGTCATGGTCTTCACATGCCTTTCTGTGTATCGAGTGTGCTGTCGAGAGCGGGATCGAGATCGTCGAGCAGATCCTGAGGATCGGTCGGTGTGGGACGGAAGACGCGGACCCGGTGCCCGCGGACGTATCCGATCAGGGCCAGCGCGGCGAGGGCGCCGAGGGTGCCGAGAGTGAGGGCCGTGAACGGTCCCTGATCGACGCCCCATTCGTCGAGGAAGTTGTACTCCTGCCCGAAGAGCCGATCGAGCGTGCCGGGGAAGATCGCGACCCAGGATCCGAGCAGGATCCAGAGGAAGGCGATGCCGCCGAGGATGGTGAACCCGACATTGCCGACGGGCACCCGGAAGGGGCGTTCGATGCCGGGATGCTTCCAGCGCAACTTGATGGCCGCGGGGATGATGAGCAAATAGCTGAGCAGGAACGTCGAGATGGAGATCGAGAGGACGACCCCGAACAGTGCACCGGCGTCACCGCTGAGCTGCATGGCCGCGATGAGGAACACCGTGGCGACGGTGCCCGAGAGCAGATTGACGTTGACCGGGGTGCCCAGTGTGCGCGAGATCTTGCCGAAGAAGCCTCCGAAGAACGCGCCGTCGGCCGCGGTCAGTGCCTGCATCCGATCGCTCATGATCATCCACGCCGCGCCTTGAGAGGCGAGGATGATGACGAACATCAGCGCTGCGAGCACGACCATAACCTCGGCAGCGGGGCCGTAGACGGTGAACACCGTCTGCACGGCGTCGAGGAGTCCGCCGATGCCGGTGATCGTCTCGGTCGGCAATACGAGGAGCATGGCGAGGACCGGTAGGAGATAGCAGAGCGCGGAGATGAAACCGGAACGTGCGATCGCGACGGGGATGTCCTTCTTCGGGTTCTTCATCTCGTCCGAGGCGCTGTTCGATGCCTCGAACCCGAGGTAGGAGAACAGCAGGAGCGGCACAAGCCCGAGGAAACCGCTGAGGCTGGGGCTGAAGTCCGAGAGGTGGAGCGGTTGAACGCCGTGTTGGGCGGCGTAGATGATCGTGGTGAAGAGGAAGAACGCGATGAAGATGACCTTGAGCACGCCGCCGAGCGTGGGCAGCCACTTCGCCTTCGCCAGCGACAGAATCGCCGCGATCACCGTGATCCAGATGAAGACGATCTTGAAGATCCAGTCGCCGATCGACCCGGCCTCGAGGGGGCTGATGAACTGGTTCCATGTGCCGGTGGCGAGGAACGCCATCGAACCGCCGACCCATACCGGCTGGGTGACCCAGCTGAGGATCGAGGCGATCGCGCCGAACGGCCGGCCGAAGGCCTGGCGGACCCAGATATAGGCTCCGCCCTCACCGACGAAGGTGCTGCCGGTCTCGGCGAAGACGAGCGCGTAGGGCACGAGGAAGAAGATCGCGAGAACAAGAGTCCATGTGAAGGTCTCTGCACCGAAACCTGCGGTCTCGGCGAGGACTTCAATGCTCAATACTGCCGACATGACGATGAGCACGATGTCGAATCGGCCGAGCGTCTTCTTCAGATGCTGCTTCTGTTCGTCCGCGTATGCGGTCGTGCGTTCAAGGGAAGACACCATCCACCTCCTTGTGAGTGGGCGTCCGATAGAGTTCTTTGAGTTACACCGTAAAGAATTGCATGGGCGGTCGCCGATTGACAGAGGTACGGCCATACCGATCCGCGTTTGCCTGCATCACTTCAGGAGATAATGGGGCCATGGCACGACCGAAGAATCAGGCGGGACGCCGTGCACAGCTGGTGCAGGCGGCGAAGCAGGCGATTTCAGAGCGCGGACTCAACGGTCTGCGCACCATCGACGTGGCCGCACACTCGGAGCTGGGCGCCGGATCGGTGGCGTACTACTACCCCGATCTCGGCGATCTGGTGCGCGAGGTGCATGAGGACGCGGTGTCACGGTTCTACTGGAACCGTCGCGAGCAGGGGGCCGCAGATGAGCAGCCGGCAATTAAGCTGGCCCGGATCATCCGCAGCGGCATCCCGCGCTCTCGTGACGACGTCGACTTCCAAGTGCTCAATGAGCTGCACACCCACGCGTACAGGGACGCGTTCCACGCAGGGCTCATGGCGGAGATGTATCGACTCGAAGTCTCGCTCTATGCCGCGGTCCTCAGCGAAGGCGTCGACGCCGGAGCCTTCACGATGACGCTGACCGTGGAGACGGCCGCGAGTAACCTCGTGGCTCTCGAAGACGCCTACGGACTGCACTTCATGGGCGGAACACCGCTCGACGCCGATGACATCTTCCGGCTCATCGCGGCCAACGCCGAGGTGCTGACCGGGTGCAGGCTGATCGAGACAACATTAGGGTGACTAGACTGCACCTCATTTCTGCGCATTCTGACCTCCTGTGAATGCAGTTCGACGCCAGCTCGTGACGGAGCTGGCGCCGAGAACTGCATTGCGGTTGGCAGTTGCGCTTAATAGCGGGGGCTACTGAACGAGGAATCCGCCATCGACTGGGAGTGAAACACCTGTGATGAACTCTGAGTCAGAAGACAGGAGGAAGCTGATTGCGGCGGCCACGTCATCTGGTTTCGTCAGGTGTCCCATGGGGATCGGGGCGGCGAGCTCAGCCTTTTCAGCTTCTAGTTCAGCACCGGTCTTACCGATGAGTCCATCAATGAGCGGAGTGTCTGCATCTGCAGGGCAGACGGCATTGACGCGAATCTTGTCTGAAGCGTGCTGTAATGCCATCTGACGAGTGAGGTTGACGACTGCGCCCTTTGACGCAGCGTAGGCGCACTCGTCCTTGTTGACAACGAAGCCGAAAACCGAAGCGATGTTGACGATCGAGCCGCCCCCAGACTTGACGATCTCTGGAATCGCGTATTTGCCGGTGAGGAAGATGCTCTTGACGTTGACATTCATCATCGTGTCCCACGCTTTCTCAGTGCAGTCCACCACTCCTCCCTCCCCGAGAGCAATCCCTGCACAGTTGACGACGCCGTGGAGCCCACCGAGCTCAGTAGTGGTCTGGGCGACTGCAGATTCGACCGCGTCGGCCTCGGTGACGTCGGCTTCCAACGCTATGGCATGACCTTCAGCGACGGCATTGATTTCTTCCGCCACCGTCTCTGCCGATTTGAGCTGCAGGTCCAATACGCCGATGCGAGCTCCTTCAGAGGCCAAGCGCAGGCTGGTTGCTCTGCCCAAACCGGATCCACCGCCAGTGACGATGAAGATCGAGTTTTCAAAACGTGCCATTGATTCTCTCCTTTTGATTGCAGCCAGTTCAGACCGGCTCATTGTTTTCTGGACGATTGACGGAAG
Source organism: Brevibacterium sp. MGP-B1 (assembly GCF_057766545.1). Taxonomy (NCBI): domain Bacteria; kingdom Bacillati; phylum Actinomycetota; class Actinomycetes; order Micrococcales; family Brevibacteriaceae; genus Brevibacterium; species Brevibacterium sp. MGP-B1. Next base: position 3,888,486 of record NZ_CM173407.1, read on the forward strand.
GGATGCTTGGTGAGTTCTCGTCTATGTCGGTGAGGGATTCGAGCGGTGAGCTCATCTCGTCGACGGTGGTGTCCGATTCCAGGCGATCAGCTATGCGTCGCGTTCGGCGCATGAGCACGAAATAGATGATTCCCGGCAAGGTCAGGGCGATGATCCAGGCGTAATCGATTCCGCCGACTGCTTCGAAGAGGAATCCGGTGAAGAACGCAGTGCTCATGAACGGGATCTCAACCAGGATTGTCGCGCCGTAGGCGATCAGTGCCCGCGAATTGAATCGACCGTATCGCCCATTGGGATCGAAGATGTCGCCGACGACGTATCGACCCTTTCGGACGAAGAAGAAATCGACGAGGTTGATGGTGGTCCACGGGAACAACATGTAGCCGAGAACAAGCAGTAGGTTCTCGAAGAAGGCCATGAAGTCGCTGCTCGCCAATATGGCCACCAAAGTGGCGACGGCAAAGACGATGAGGAACAGAACCGCTCGAGCAGACAAGGTTGTCTTGACTCGTCTGAAGGTATCAACGATTGTGGTCAGCGACATGAATGCGCCATACAGATTGAATACGTTTGTAGCAATGACGCCTATCACGATGAATATATAAACCGCGGGAGCTAGCGCGCTTGGGAAGAGCCCTGCAATAGTCTGACTGGGCTGGGAGCCGTACTCGGGGAAAATCGTCGTCAGCATGGCGCCGAGCGTCATCAGCCATGTGGTGCTGACCACAAGGCCCAGATAAGTGAAAATGAATGTCTGCTTTCCGCTGGTGCTGCTTGGCAGGTATCGCGAATAGTCCGCAACGTACGGGGCAAACGTCAATTGCCAGGTTGCTGTGGCAGCAATGAGCAGGAGGAACGCGGTGCCGTTGAAATTGCCGGCATTCCAAGAGCCTGACGGAAGACCGTGCTGTATCACCACTACCGTCACAGCCAGGAACCCTGCTCCGAGAATGATGGCGAACCAGCGTTCGATCTTGTGAATGAGGTCGTGACCGTAGAAGGTGATTACGAGAATCACCAGGCCTGAGATGACGATGCCCCAATTCGTTCCTATTGGTGTTCCCGCGTCGATGGCGTCTCCAGCAATAACTGAATTGCTTGCGAAATAGCCGATGTACATGATGAGTACTGCGAACAAAGGAATGGCTGCGCCGAAGACTCCGAACTGCGCGCGGCTCTGAATCATCTGGGGGATTCCGAGAACCGGGCCCTGTACAGAGTGACCGGCGACAAAGAAGGCACCAAGGAAATTGCCGCAAATGATTGCGACGATGCTCCAGAACATGTTGAGTCCAGAGAGAACCCCAATACCTCCAGTCAGGGTGGTCAACACCATCATGTTGACGCTGAACCAGAGGGGAAACTGGCTGGCGGGATGTCCATGCCGCTCGTTGTGTGGAACAAATTCGACTGATCGGAGTTCCGGGACTTTTGCACTCATGCTCTGCTCACTTCTTTGTGGTCTCTGTTGAGAATGCTTATGGAGCTGTCTGTCCGCGTTTCACCTTTCGCGTATACGGGAAAGATGAGACGCGGAGGGCCAAGTGGGGCATCACCCCCACTGCAGCCAGGTCGTCTTGAAGTCCGAGTAGTTCTCCAGGGCGTGGACGGACAGGTCGCGGCCGAAGCCGGACTGCTTGAACCCGCCGAAGGGCGTGGTGAAGCCCAGTGCGTCGACGGTGTTGACCGAGACAGTGCCGGCCACCAGGCGCGCGGACACGCGATGTGCCCGGGCCATGCTTCCCGTCCACAAGGCCGCGGCCAGTCCGTACGGGGTCTCATTCGCCTTCGCGATCGCCTCTTCCTCGGTGTCGAAGGGAGTGACGAGCGCGACGGGGCCGAAGATCTCATGGCTGTGCAGTCGGTGATCGGCCGGCAGGTCGGTCACGATCGTGGGCTCGACGAAGGTGCGGCGGCCGTTGATCGGCGGACGGTTGCCGCCCTGGACGATGGTGCCGTCCGCGCGGGCCTGCTCGATGCATTCCCACACCTCATCCGCGTGCTTCTCGGACACGACGCAGCCGATCGCGCTCTCGGGATCGAGTGGGTCTCCGGGCTGGAAGTCCTCTGCGGCGTCCTCGAGCAGATGGACGAACTCCTCGTAGACGGGGCGTTCGACGAAGATCCGCGAGGTGGCCGAGCAGACCTCGCCCTGGTTGTAGAAGATGCCGAACGCAGCCTTCTGGGCCGCGGCAGCGAGGTCATCGGTGTCGGCGAAGATGACGTTTGCGCTCTTGCCCCCGGCCTCGAGTGCCAAACGCTTCATATTCGACTCCCCGGCGTAGACCTGGAGCTGCTTGGCGACCTCGGTGGACCCGGTGAAGCCGAGCATGTCCACATCCATGTGCCGGCCCAGTGCCGTACCGACGACCGAGCCGCGACCGGGCACGACATTGAGGATGCCCGCGGGCAGCCCCGCCTCGGCGGCGATCTCGGCCAGCAGCAGGACCGAATGCGAGGCCTCGACCGGCGGTTTGACGACGAGGGCATTGCCGGCCGCCAGCGCGGGAGCGATCTTCCACGTCGCGATCTCCAGCGGATAGTTCCACGGCACGATGACCCCGATGACTCCCAGCGGTTCGCGGGTGACGAGCGCCGTCGACCCGGCCGGGGTCACCGGGATCTCGTCACTGAGTTTCTCGATAGCCTCACCGTAGAAGCGGAACAGGGCTGCGGCCCCCGGGGCGTCGATCGTCGAGGACTCACCGATCGGCTTGCCCATGTCGAGCGTGTCGAGGAGGGCGAATTCGTCCGACCGCGCTTCGATGAGCTCGGCCAGGCGCAGCAGCACCTCGCGCCGATGCGTCGCCGAGGCGCGCGACCACTCGCCGCCATCGAACGCGGCGCGGGCGCTCGCCACCGCCGCATCGACATCGGATCCGTCACCGAGGTGGAGCTGCGAGATCACCTCACCGGTGGCGGGGTTCGTCTTCGGATGAGTCTGCCCCGAGCGTGCATCGACCCGTTGCCCGTTGATGACTGGGCGTCCGTCGATGCTCAGAGCCGCTGCTGCGGCCCGCCACTCGGCCAGGGTCGCCGGTCGGGTCGTGGTGTCGGTCAGAGTCGCGGTCATGGAAGGTCTCCTTCGAATGTGGTGCGGAAAGCGAGTGGGCAGTGACAGCGGTCAGCGGTCGCCGGAGGGTTCGACGGGTGAGGGGCTGGGGCCTTCGGCCTGGGCGGCCGCCTCGGCGACCGGGGTTGTCGATGACTCCTCGAGGTCGTCGGAGCGCAGCAGGTCGATGCCGCGGGTCTCGGGCAGCGAGGCGACGGTGACGATGCCGATGACGCCGACCACGGCGAGGAACCAGCCGGGGCTGAGCGTGCTGCCGGTGGTGTCGATGAGCCAGGTGAGGATGTACGGCGCAGTGCCGGCGAAGAGTGCGGCGGTCAGCGCATAGGCGATGGACAGTCCCGTCTGCCTCGTTCGGGTCGGGAAGAGCTCGACGACGGTGGCGGCGTGGGTGCCGAGGATGATCGCGAGGATGAAAGCCAGGCCGAAGGTCGAGACGAACGACGCCCATGGGTAGTCGGCGCCCATGAGGAGGAACAGCGGAACCGAGAGCACCGTGAGTGCGATCGCCGCGGTCATGAGCACAGGCTTGCGTCCGAACCTGTCCGAGGCGAGGCCCGCCAGCGGGACGATGACGAGGCCGAGTGCCGAGGCCAGGGTCGACAGCAGCGCCGACCGTCCGGGTTCGATGCCGACAGCGGTCTCCTGATAGGTGAGCAGGTAGACGAGGACGACGTAGAAGGTGACGTTCATGAACGTCTCCATCCCGCAGGTCTGGAGGAACTGCTTGGGATTGCGTTTGAACACCTCACGCAGGGGTGCCTCGGCGACGGTCTCCATCTTCTGCAGGGCAGAGAACTCCGGGGTGTCCTCGATCTTCCGACGGATGTAGAGGCCGATGAAGCCCAGGGGCACGGTGATGAGGAACGGGATCCTCCAGCCCCAGGCGCTCACCTGGTCGGGCGTCAGCGCCTGGTTGAGGAGGAAGACGACGAAGGAGGCCAAGAGGAATCCGGCCAGGGAGCCCACCTCCAGCCAGCTGCAGCCGAAGCCTCGGCGCTTCGGCGGTGAGAATTCGCCGAGGAAGGCCGCCGCGCTGCCGAATTCGCCACCGGCGGCCAGCCCCTGCACGATGCGGGTGACGATGAGGAGGATCGGAGCGAGCACACCGATGGCCCCGTAGGTCGGCAGCACTCCGAGCGCGAGCGTCGACAGGGCCATGGCGAGGATGACCAGCGACAGGGTGTGCTTGCGTCCGAGCTTGTCGCCGAGGCGGCCGAAGAGGATCGCGCCGATCGGCCGGACGAGGAAGGAGACGGCGAAGACCGCGAAGGTGGCGAGCAAACCTGCGGTGCTGTCCTCCTCGGGGAAGAAGATCGCTGCGATCGTCGTGGCCATATAGGCATAGACGGCCCAGTCGAACCAGTGGACGAGGACGCCGATGGAGCCGGCGACCACGCTCTTGCGCAGACCTTTCTGATAGGCCAGCCCCTCGGCAGCCTGGGTGTCACCTGACATGTCCGAATCCTCCTTTGGAATCGTGGTCGCCAGCGCTGTGCTGGCGGTGCGGCCGTCGGTCAGCCGCGCTGAACGCTCACGTCGGCGGCCGTCCAGGCCAGCGCGGTGGCGCCGTCGATGAGCGTGCTCTCGGCCCTCTCTCCGACGCAGGACTCGGCGAAGGCGGCCTGATGATTGCTCGCCTCGCCGCCGACCCCGATATAGGGGTGGATGGCGTCGACGATCTGGGAGACGTTGCCCATGTCCGTCGACGCGCGGTTCATCGTCGCTGCGACGGGGTCGACGTCGAAGTCTCGGCCGAGTGCGAGAGCATTGGCCCGGTAGGCTTCGAGCGCGGCCTCATCGGTGCGCATCTCCGAGTAGCGGCGGCTCTCCGGTGTGAGCGACAGCTGCGCACCGGTGGCCAGGGCTCCGGCCTCGAAGCAGTTGATGACCTTCTGCTCGAGGGCGAGCAGCTCCTCCGTCGTCTCGGCACGTACGTACCAGCGGCCCTCAGTCTTCTCGGGAATCGCGTTGGGAGCCTCGCCGCCGTTCGTCGTCACCCCGTGGACTCGTACGGTCTTCGGCAGCTGCTGGCGCAGCAGACCGAGGGCCACCTGGGCGATGAGGAACGCGTCGTTGGCATTGATTCCGCGTTCCGGGTATGCGGCGGCATGGGCGGCGCGACCGGTGTATTCGACGTGCCAGTGGGTGACGGCGAATGGTTCGGCCTCGGCGACGTCGACCGGTGCGGGATGGGCCATGAGCGCGAAGTCGAGTTCGGTGAACGCACCGCGGTCGAGCAGTTCGATCTTGCCGCCTCCGCCCTCTTCGGCCGGTGTGCCGATGACCTCGACGGTGATGCCGAGCTCCCCGGCCGCCTCGGCGAGGCCGATCGCCCCACCGACGCTCATCGCGGCGATGAGGTTGTGGCCGCAGGCATGCCCGAGGCCCGGCAGGGCGTCGTACTCGGCGAGGAAGCCGACGGTGAAGTCACCGGTTCCGAACGTGGCTCGGAAGGCGGTCTCGAGTTCGAGATAGGGCTGCTCGACGGTGAAGCCGTGGTCGGCGAGGACTGCGGCGACTGCGGCCGAGGAGCGGAACTCTTGCCAGCCGAGTTCGGGGTCGTCATGGAGGGCATTCGACAGGTCGACGAGGCGGTCGCGCACCTCGGCGACCCGGGCGGCGATGCGGTCCTTGAGTGCGCTGGTCATCGATCGTCACCGGGCACGCCGTAGGACGGAGAGGCGGCCGGATCGAGACCGCGCGTGATGTAGTCGTCCCGCTGGGGCATCCAGATCTCGAGGAGGCGGCCGAGCTGCCCGATCGGATCCTCATCGGCCCAATCGACGCGCAGGTCAGTGACCCGCCAGCCGGAGCCGTTGACCACGGACAGGCCGGCCGAATGGACGGGACCGGCTTCGCCGCCGGCGGCCATCGCTGCTTCGAAGGCTGCGAAGAGGCGCTCCTCGAGACGTCCGGCGGCCGACAGTGCGGTTTCGACGAAGGCGTCGAGGACTGTCAGGTCCGCGAGCATATTGCCGCCGGCGACCGCGTTGGTCTCGGTGCGGGCACCGAAGATGCCGAGTGCCTGTGCGCCCGAGTGCGCGGCGGTGTTCCCGGCCGCGTCGATGACGAGCAGCTGCCGAAAGTCGATAGCGGTGGGATCGGCAGCGGCGACGACCGCATCGAGTGCCGACTGCGCGTCCTTGCCGGAGCTCATCTCGTCGATGACGGCCGGGCCGAGCCGTGGGTCGGTGATGTTCTGGGAGTTCACCCCGCCGATCCCGTCGGTCAGACTGATGCAGCGTGCGGCGACGGCCGGTGAGGATGAGGAGATCGCGGAGCCGAACTCCCCGGTCTCGGGATCGTGGAGGAGGAGCGAGAAGGTCACTGGGCCACCTCGGTCCGTCCCGCCTCGGTGCCGGTGTTCGCAGCGGAGTTCTCGCTGATGACGGCGGTGGCGTCGATCTCGACGAGCCATTCGGGGCGCGCCAGGGCCTGGACGACGATGCCGGTCGAGACGGGGTAGACGCCCTTGAGCCACTTGCCCACCGTGCGGTAGACGTCCTCGCGGTAGCGGGGGTCGATGATGTAGATGGTGACCTTGACGATGTCGGCGAGGCTGCTGCCGGCCTCCTCGAGGAGCATTGCGATGTTCGACATCGCCTTCTCGGCCTGCGCCGTGACGTCGCCGATGCCCACCGACTCGCGGGTCTCGAGGTCCTGGCCGATCTGCCCGCGGAGGTAGACGACGCCGCCGGCGACCACGGCCTGGCAGAGATCGTTGTCGAGATTCTGCTCCGGATAGGTGTCCTTGGTGTTGAACATTCTCAGTCGTGTGTGCGTCGGCTGGGCCATGATGCGTCTCCTCGTCGAGTGAAGCGGTTGGGTATCTGCCCCTATTCTCGATTCATTCCATTTATCTGTGAAATAGTTATAATTTAGTCAGAGCATCTACAAAACAGATTCTTCATCGCAGGGAGCCGCAATGGTGCAGAGATTCGCGATCACGCTCACCCAGCTGTCCTACTTCGCTGAATGCGCGAAGACGCTCAATATGACCGAGGCCAGCCAGGAGCTGCACATCGCCCAGTCGGCTGTGTCGACGGCGATCAACCAGCTGGAGAAGGCCCTCGGTGCTCCGCTGTTCGTCCGTCAGCACTCGAAGGGCCTCGTCCTCACCTCGGCCGGTGAGAGCCTGCTCCACGAGACCCGGGAAATTTTCGGGCGGATCACCGACGCCGTCGACTCGATCCAGGCCGGTCAGCGTGAGGTACGCGGAACCATCGTCATCGCCTGCTTCCAAACGATCGCACCGTTCCTGCTTCCGCAGCTGCTCCAGCGATTGGGCGAGCGTCACCCCGACCTGACCGTCGAAGTCGTCGAGGGAGACCACGAGGAGAGCATGGATGCCCTGCGCAGCGGTCGGGTCGAACTCGCGCTCAACTACGACCTCACCGAATCCGACGGCATCCGCGCCGAGATCGTCGGTGAGGCTAGGCCGCACGTCATCGTCGGCACCGACCATCGTCTCGCCCGTCGGAAGAAGGTCTCTCTGAGCGAGCTCGCCGAGGATGACTTCGTCGTCCTCGACTTGCCCGACAGCCGCGAGTACTTCCTCAACATGCTGCGCCTGGCCGGCATCACCCCGCATGTGCGCTACCGGAGCTCGAGCTACGAGACCGTGCGCTCGATGGTCGCCATGGGCCTCGGATTCTCCATCCTCAACCAGCGACCGCGCATCCGGCAGACCTACACGGGAGAGCGGACGACGATCCTCGAGATCTCCGATCCCGTCCCCACCCTGCACGTGGCCGTGTCCACCCTGGCTCGATCCGGGCAGACGGCGAAGGCCGCTGCCGTGTCCGACGTCGTCCGCGAGATCCTCGCCGAGGTGGCCCCCGAGTCAGGCTGAGGGCGTTTCCGTTAGATACCCCTAAGTGATCGACGAATGGTCAGTGCATCTATTCATAAGATGCAGTGGACCGTGAAGAACTATTGGCATTGCCGCTTCCACCTGCGGTTTGCTGGAAGGCGTCAGGGCAACATCGAAGTTGTGCCCGCCAGCAACGAAGCAGATGCCGCCGCAGCGCGGCACCGACGGAAGGGTGTCCATGTCGAACACAGCCGCAGAAACCACCGAGGTCGTCGTCATCGGCGGCGGCCAGGCCGGGATCGCGATGAGCGAGCATCTCAGCGAGCGGGGAGTGGCCCATGTCGTCCTCGAGCGCGACCGGGTCGCCGAAGCCTGGCGCTCACGCCGCTGGGACTCCCTCGTCGCCAACGGGCCCGCCTGGCACGATCGCTTCCCCACACGGGAGTTCGCGGACACCGATCCCGACGGTTTCGCCACGAAGGGGCAGGTCGCCGAATACTTCCAGACCCTCGTCGAGGCCAAGGACCTGCCGGTGCGCACCGGGGTCAGCGCCACCTCGGTGACGGAGAACGCGGGATCCCGCGGATTCCGTGTGACCACCGACGCCGGAGTCATCGACGCCGACTACATCGTCGCCGCCACAGGTCCGTTCCAGACCCCGCGGATCCCCGAGATCATCCCCGCCGAGGCAGGACTGACACAGATCCACTCGAACGACTACAAGAACCCCGAACAGCTCGACGACGGGGGAGTCCTCGTCGTCGGCGCCGGGTCGTCCGGTGTGCAGATCGCCGCCGAGATCCAGCGCTCGGGGCGACCGGTCCACCTCGCCGTCGGTCCCCACGACCGTCCGCCGCGCGCCTACCGCAGCCGCGATTTCTGCTGGTGGCTCGGCGTGCTGGGCAAATGGGACATGGCCACACCGCCGGCCGGAGCCGAACATGTCACGATCGCCGTCAGCGGAGCCCAGGGCGGGCACACCGTCGACTTCCGTGATCTCGCGAATTCGGGCATCACCCTGCTCGGCCGAGCGAACTCCTATGCCGACGGCATCCTGCACATCGGTGACGACCTGCAGCGCAATATCGCCCGCGGCGACGAGAACTACCTGTCGCTGCTGCGCGAGGCCGATGAGTACATCGAACGCTACGGCCTCGACCTGCCGCCCGAGCCCGAGGCGCACATCCTCGGACCGGACCCGGACAGCGTCAGCGACCCGATCCGCGAACTCGACCTTGCCGCAGCGGGGATCCGCACCGTAATCTGGGCGACCGGCTTCGGAGTCGACTACTCCTGGCTGAGCGTCGACGGCGTCCTCGACGAAAGCGGATACCCAGTGCAGAAGCGCGGTGTCAGCCCTGTCCCCGGCATGTACTTCCTCGGGCTGCCTTGGCTGTCCCGACGCGGGTCGAGCTTCATCTGGGGAGTGTGGCACGACGCGAAGTACCTCGCCGACCAGATCGGCATCCAGCGGATGTACCGTGACTATGCGCCATCGACCACCGATGCTTTCGCAGAGGCTGCGTCGTGACGGCCCTGATCGCGAGGCACCACTTCGTTCCGCCCTCGTTCTCTCGGCTCTTCGGCCGACAGGCGAAATGTGAGAGTCTGAAGACACTATGACTGAGTCGACTTCATCCTCACCGCAGACCGCTTCGATTCCCCTGACCTCGCAGAACCCGCAGACCGTGCCGACCCGCACCGAGACCGACTCGATCGGCAGCATGGAGATCCCCGACACCGCCTATTGGGGCGTGCACACTGCCCGGGCGAACGAGAACTTCCCGATCACCCGACGCCCGATCAACGTCTACCCCGATTTCATCCGCGCTTTCGCCTGCGTCAAGCAGGCCGCGGCCCGGGCGAATGCGGAGATCGGGGCGCTCGACGAGCAGCGGGCGAACCTCATCGACTCCGCCTGTGAAGAGATCAAGGCCGGTAAGCTCCACGATCAGTTCACCGTCGGCGTCGTCCAGGGCGGAGCCGGCACGTCGACGAATATGAACGCCAACGAGGTCATCACCAACCGCGCCCTCGAGATCGCCGGCCGGCCCAAGGGCGACTACGCCTTCCTCAACCCGAACGACCACACGAACCACAGTCAGTCGACGAACGACACCTACCCGACCGCCATCAAGATCGCACTGGCGTTCTCACTGCAGAACCTCCTCGGCGAGCTCACCCTGCTCGCCGACGCCTTCGCGGCCAAGGGGCGGGAATTCGCTCACATCGTCAAGGTCGGGCGCACTCAGCTGCAGGATGCGGTGCCGATGACGCTCGGCCAGGAGTTCACCGCGTTCGCGGTGACTCTGCGTGAGGACGTTCAGCGGCTCGAAGAGGCAGTCGCCCTCCTCGGCGAGGTGAACATGGGAGCCACGGCGATCGGAACCTCGATCAACGCGCCGGTCGGCTACAAGGAAGCGGTCATCGAACACCTGCGGAAGATCACCGGTCTCGACCTCGTCACGGCCGGCGACCTGGTCGAATCCACCTCCGACACCGGAGTCTTCATCACCTTCTCCGGTGCGCTCAAGCGCAGTGCTCTGAAGTTGTCGAAGATCGCCAACGACCTGCGCCTGCTGTCCTCGGGACCCCAGGCCGGCCTCGGCGAGATCAACCTGCCCGCCCGTCAGGCGGGGTCGTCGATCATGCCCGGCAAGGTCAATCCGGTCATCCCCGAGGCGGTCTCTCAGGTCGCGTACTCCGTGGCCGGGGCCGACGTCACCGTGTCCATGGCCGTCGAAGCTGGACAGCTGCAGCTCAACGCCTTCGAACCGATCGTCGCCCACTCGCTGTTCCAGTCGATCACATGGCTCGAACGGGCCTGCCAGACATTCCGGGTCAACTGCGTCACCGGAATCACTGCCAACGAAGACCGGCTGAACGATATCGTCGACCGCTCCGTCACCGTCATCACCGCGCTCGCCCCGGTCATCGGCTATGCCTCGGCGGCGAAGTTGGCCAAGGAGGCACTGGCGAGGAACGAATCGATCTCGGACCTCGTCGTCGAACACGGTCTGCTCGAGCGAGATCAGCTCGGTGAGATCCTCAGCCCCGAACGGCTGACCGGAATGCCGGCCGACGACAGCGTGGACAATTCGGCCGACAGCGCCGAGGCGGTTCCTCGGGACGAGATGACGGGGGAGCTTCCTGTCATCCCTGATACGGAGGGCTGAGCGGCTCGGTTGTCCGCCACCAAGCGCGCGGGCTGCTGCTTCGTCGCTCGATGGTCGCAGTCCGCCCAAGGCATCGCCGGACTGCACATGTCGTGTGCCCGCGCGCGTAACCTTGCAGGAGCACTGTGCATGTGGAACCACTGATTCTCCGACCGATGGCAGCTCCGAGAGGTGACGCACGATGTCGATTGATGCCTATATCTTCTTCAGCGACGGACAATGCGCTGAAGCGTTCAACCACTACCAGGAGATCTTCGGCGGCGAGCTGACGATCATGCCGATGAAAGACGTTCCCGAAGACCAGCGGATGCCCGGTTCGACCGACGAGACGGTCATGCATGCCGCGCTGAAATTCGGGGATACCCTGCTGATGGGATCGGATGACACCACGGGTGATGGAGGTCCGAGGCGGGGGATCGCTCTGTCGTACACGGCCTCCGACCTCGAGGCTGCCGGCACGGTGTTCGCCGGACTATCTGACGGAGGCGAGGTTCAGATGCCTCTGGGGCCGACGTTCTGGTCCGAAGGGTTCGGCATGTGCCTCGATAAGTACGGAGTGCCGTGGATCGTCGATACCGCCGAGTTGTCTGACGGTTGATGGCGCAGCGCATCCCGTGACAGCTGACGACGACCACCCCCTGGTCGAGAACTCGCCCACATCCCCACTGGTCCTCGCCGACCTAGACGCTTGGCGCGAGTGGCTGATCGCCAACGAGCACACCTCAATGGGTGTGTGGGTACTCATGGCGAAGAAAAACGTCACCACACCGACCTCACTGAACTACCAAGACGCCCTCGAGGAAGCACTTTGCGGAGGCTGGATCGACGGACAGCGCCGCAGCTTCGATGCGACGACGTTCGTCCAGCGCTTCACCCCGAGACGTCCGCGCTCGAACTGGTCGAAGCGCAATGTCGAGATCATCGGCAGTCTCGAGGTCGACGGTCGTCTGCGGGATCGCGGCCGTGCCGAGGTGCGGCTGGCCCAGGACGATGGCCGCTGGGAGAACGCCTACCCCAGGCAGTCGGAGGCCACCGTCCCCGATGACCTGCGTGATGCCCTCGCCGAGGCGCCCGCCGCTCAATCCGCATTCGATGCCCTTAACCGCGCGGAGCGATTCACGGCCATGCTGCCGATCCTCACCGCCCGCACCGAGGCTACCAGAGCCAGGATCATCGCCCGACTCGTCGACCGCCTCGGCGAGGGGAGTAGGGACTGAACCGACTTACTCCCCGGTCCACTCCACTGGGGTCTTGGTGAGGAATCCTTCGACGGCGTTCGCGAAGTCCTGACTGCCGTAGACTTTCGCGATGACATCCGCATCGTCGACAGGTCCGCCGGCAGCCAGCCGGCGGAGGTTCTCCTTGATCGCCCACTGCGTCAGCGGTGCCCCGGACACGACCCGCTCGATGAGAGCTTCGGCTTCGGCGTCGAGATCCTCGGCGACCGCGGTGAGGAACCCCGAGTCCAGCGCTTCCTGCGCGTCGACCTTCCGAGCGGTGATGAGCATCGACGCGGTCCGCGGTTCCCCGAACGCCCGGGCCAGCCGGCGCAGGGTGTTCGCTGAGAGTGTGTTGCCCAAGGTGCGGGCGATGGGGACGGAGAACGCCGAGGCGGTCGATCCGATCCGCACATCCGCGCAGCACGCGATCCCCAGACCTCCACCCACGCAGTGGCCGTCGATGACGGCGATGACCGGTTTGTCGACCGCAGCCAGAGCACCGAGCACCTCGTCGATGCGCTGCTCGTACGCGACCCCGTCCTCACCGGTGAACCCACGGAACTGCGCGATATCCGTGCCGGCGACGAAGGCCCGACCCCCGGCTCCACGGAGGACGAGGGCGCGCAGATCAGGATCCGCGTCGACCTGGGCGGCCGCCTCGGCGAGCTTCTGGTACATCTCGAACGTCATCGCGTTGCGCGCCTCGGGACGGTTGAACGTCACGCGCAGACTGCGCCCGACCACCTCGGTGATCACTTGATCGCTCATGACCGGGCCTCCTCGGTGATGGTGTCGGTTCCGGCAGGGGCGGAGTCCGAGTCGGACCCGGCCGTCCCGGTACTGCCCGCGAACTCCGCGAGCACCCGGTCGGTGTCCGCGCCGAGCGACGGTCCGGCCGGACCATGGGTGAGCGGCGAACGGGAGAAGCGCATCGGATTGCCCAATTGCGTCACCTCGCCGAGGCGGGGGTGCTGGGAGGACCAGAAGAAGTTCCGCTGCTGCAGATGGTCGTCGGTGAAGACCTGTTCGTAGTCGTTGATCGGGGCGGCCGGGACACCGACGCGATTCATCTCTTCGACCACCTCGGCGATGGTGCGGTTGCGCAGCCGATCCTCGATGACGGCGATGAGGGCCTCTCGGTTGGCGAACCGGAGTGCTGGCTCGGCGTACTTCGGGTGGTGCTCGAGGTCGGCGAGGTCGAATGCCGAGCAGAACCGCGTCCACGTGGCCGGGGTGTTCGCGCCGATAGTGACGAATCCGTCGCCGACCTCGATCGCCTGATACGGTGCCTGCGCTTGATGTGCCGAACCGTTCGGCCGACTCACGGTCCCGGCGCCGAAGTACCCGCCGGCCTCCCACACCGCCAGGGATACGGCGGATTCGAAGAGGGAGACATCGAGGTACTGCCCCTGCCCGGAATCGCGCCGTTCATAGAGGGCGGAGACGATGCCGAGCGCGACGTAGAGAGCGGTCGAGAGATCGGAGATCGGCACCCCGACCTTCGCCGGCGGCTGATCGGGGAATCCGGTGATGCTCATCAGTCCCGACCGGGCCTGCGCCATGATGTCGAGGCCGGCCAGGGGAGCCAGCGGCCCGTCCTGACCCCAGCCCGAGGCGGAGGCGTAGATGAGACCAGGATGGTCCTCGCGCAGATCGTCGTATCCGAAGCCCATCTTTGTCAGCGCCCCGGGACGCATGTTCTCGACGAGGACGTCCGCCTCGGCGAGCAGGGAGTGCAGGCCGGCTCTTCCTGCGTCGGATTTGAGGTTGAGGACGATCGATTCCTTGTTGCGGTTGAGCCGGATGAACGGGCTCGATTCGCCGTCGACGAAGGGCCCCGAAGCGCGCATCGGATCTCCGCTGGGCGGTTCGATCTTGATGACGCGCGCGCCCAAATCGGCCAGCTGCATCGTCGCGTATGGCCCGGCGATGAACACGCCGAGCTCGAGCACGGTCACCCCCGACAGCGGTCCTGGTGCTGAGTCGTCACTCATTGCGTCCTCTCTGACTGCATTCTCACTGGTCGGTCGGTTCGGCGGTGTCGGTTCGGCGGTATCTACGTCGGTTCGAAGTGCCGAGCGGTCCATGCATCGGCGGATTCGGGCGGGTCCATCCCCTCGGTGCCATCACGCCTCGACAGCTTCGGGCAGGCGGGAGGCGCGGGCCGAATGCCCGGGCTTCGAGGCCGCGCCGGTGAGCAGCTGCGGCAGTGTCATGCCGTTCACGTTCGCGAGGTCCGCCGCCTGCGTCCGGCAGGAGAACCCGTCGGCCAAGAAGATCGAATCCGCCGGGGCGTCGCGCAGGGCCGGCAACAGAGCGTTCTCGGCCACCGCCACCGAAGTCTCGTAATGGCCGGCCTCCATGCCGAAGTTCCCGGCCAAGCCGCAGCAGCCGGCGAGTTCTCGCACCGTTGCGCCCGTGCGTTTAAGGAGCGCCCGGTCGGCGGCGAAGCCCATGACCGAATGCTGGTGGCAGTGCGGTTGGACGACGACGGTGCGTCCCGTGAGATTGGGAACGTCGAGCTCCGTGTCGACGAGGACCTCGGCCAGCGTCGAGGTGGCCGCCGAGATCCGTCGGGCCCGTTCGTCATCGGGGAAGAGATCGCCGAGGTCGCTGCGCAGCACCGCGGTGCAGCTCGGTTCGATGCCGACGATCGGAATGCCCTTCCGGGCGTAGGGATCGAGGATCTCCATCGTCGATTCGAGCTTCCGCTTCGCCGCGTCGAGCTGTCCGGTGGAAATGAGCGTGAGCCCGCAGCAGGCTTGCTGCTCCGGCAGGAGGATTTCGAACCCGGCTGATTCCAGCAGGTCGACGGCCGTCCTGGCCCCGGCATCGGAGAGGTATTCGGTGAACGAATCCGCCCAAAGCAGGACCTGTCTCTTGCTCGCCGAGGTAGTGCTCACGTATTCGTCGGCGATGAGAGCGTCGCGATCCGCAGCTGAGGCATCGCGCGCCTCGGCGGGGGAGATGCGGGACTTCGCCCAGCGGGAGAACCGGCGATCATTGAACCGGACCATCTTCCGGCGGGGGTCCATCCCGCCGCCGGACAAGACGAGTTTGGCCAGGGGACGGAACCCCAGCGCCGCGTTCGCCACGGCGCTGACCCCGGGCACCGCCGTGAGCAGGCGGCCCCAGGTGGGCAGCCAGCCGAGCGAATAGTGCGCGAGGGGACGGAGCCTGCCGCGATAGGTGCGGTGGAGGACCTCGGATTTGTACTGGGCCATGTCGACCCCGGCGGGACAGTCGGACGAACAGGCCTTGCAGCTCAGGCACAAGTCGAGGGACTCGGCCACCTCGGCGCTGTCGAATGCTTTGATCAGGCCTCCGTTGGTCACCTCTTGGAGGACCCGGGCGCGACCGCGGGTGGAGTCCTTCTCATCTTTCGTCGCGAGGTAGGACGGGCACATGAAGCCGCCGGACCCGGAGGTGTCGGCACGGCATTTGCCGACGCCCACGCAACGGTGGACGGCGTTCGTGAAGCTGCCTTTGTCGTGCGCGAAGGCGAAGCCGCCGGCCGTACCGATCGAGATCGACTGCGGCCGGCGCAGATCGGCGGTGATCGGCAGCGGGTCGACGATGATGCCCGGATTGAGCAGGCTGTTCGGGTCGAAGAGCCGTTTGACCTCGCCGAGGGCGGCGATCGCCTCGTCCGAGTGCTGGAGGCCGAGGAGTTCGGACCTGGCTCGTCCATCGCCGTGTTCGCCGGATGCGGATCCGCCGTATTTCGTGACGAGTCGCCCGGCCTCCATGACGAAGTCGTGGAAGACCTCAATGCCGTCGGGGCGGTCGAAGGGGAAGTCGGTGCGCATGTGTACGCAGCCGTCGCCGAAGTGGCCGTAGGGCAGACCGCGGATTCCGTAGGAGGCCATCAGCTCGTCCTGGTCCCGCAGGTAGTCGCCGAGCACCTCGGGTGGAACCGCGGCGTCCTCCCATCCGGTCCAGGCGGGGTCGCCGTCTTCGGTGCGTCCGGCCAGTCCGCCGGCATCGGCGCGGATGCCCCACAGGGTGCTCGCCTCTTTTCCGGCGGGCAGGATGCGGAAGTGGTCGGTGCCGGCATCGGCGGCGATGACCTGGGCGTTCGCGACAGCTTCGTCCGCGGTGGCGCCGGCGACCTCGATGAGCAGCCAGCCCTTGCCCGCCGGCAGCTCGGGCACGGCGGCCTTGCCCTTGTGATTGCGGACCATGTCCATGAGCCGCGAGTCGATGCCTTCGACGGCGAGCGGGCCGTGGGGCAGGACCCGGGGGACGGCATCGGCGGCCTCGAACATGTCCGGGTAGCCGAGGACGAGCACCGTGGGTGAGTTCGGAAGCTCGCCGAGGCTGACGACCGCCTCGGTGATCGTCGTCAGGGTCCCTTCGCTGCCGACGAGGAACTTCGCGAGGTTCGGTCCGTTCTCCGGGAGCAGATGTTCCATCGCATACGCCGAGGCCTGGCGGCTGAACCGGCCGAACTCGGTGCGGATGGCGCCGAGGTGACGGCCGGCCACCTCGGCGAGTCCGGGAATGGGATCGAGCCCGGCGCCGGCGAGGAACGAGCGGCCGGTGCCGTCGATGGCCGTCATCTCGACGATGTTGTCGACGGTGCGCCCGGCCGAGATCGCGTGCGGTCCGCAGGAGTTGTTGCCGATCATGCCCGCGATCGTGGCCCGATTCTTCGTCGAAGGATCGGGTCCGAAGGTCAGCCCGTGCGGTTTCCCGGCCTTCTGCAGCTCACTCATGAGCACACCTGGTTCGACCCGGGCGGTCTTCGCCACCGGGTCGATGTCGAGGATGCAGTTGAGGTGGCGGGAGAAGTCGATGACGATCCCGGTCCCGATCGAGTTGCCTGCCTGTGAGGTGCCGCCGCCGCGGGAGGTGATGGGCATCCTGTGTGACCTGGCCACGTCGAGAATCGAGACGACGTCGGCCGTCAATTTCGGGAAGGCCACGACCTGTGGGACCACCCTGTAGTTCGAGGCGTCGACGGCGTATTCGGCCAGCCGGCGGGCCGAGGTGTCGACGGCGCCTTCGATGCTGCGGGTGAGATCGGTGACGACGTCGGTCATGGCGGTGGTCGTGTCAGCAGTCGTGTCAGCGCTCATGGTGAGCTCAGCTCTCGCGGAGGATGTCGAGGGCGGCTCCGAGGCCGGCCGGGTCGATCTTCACTCCCGCCAGCTGCAGTCCCATCTGGACGCCCGCGAGCGTTCCGGCGAGGGTGAGATCGTTGAGATCGCCGAGGTGGCCGATCCGGAAGACCGTCCCCTGGAGTTTGGATAGGCCCGCCCCCAGAGACATGTCGAAGCGGTCGAGGATGAGCCTTCTCAACTCGTCGGCGTCGTGCCCTTCGGGCATGACGACGGCGGTGAGGACGGGGGAGTATTCGCTCTCGTTCGTGCACAGCACTTCGAGGCCCCAGGCTTCAACTGCGGCTCGGGTCGCTTCGCCGAAGCGGATGTGTCGGGCGAAGACGTTGTCGAGTCCTTCCTCGTTCAGCAGTCGCAGGGATTCCTTGAGGCCGTAGAGAATGTTCGTGTTCGGGGTGTAGGGAGTCATCCCGTTTCTGCCGGCGGCGAGCATCTCCGTCCAGTTCCACACCGACTTCGGCAGGGTCGAGGACTGGTGGGCTTCCAGAGCCTTGTCGCTCACGGCGTTGAAGGACAGTCCCGGTGGGAGCATGAGGCCCTTCTGCGAACCGGAGACGGTGACATCGACGCGCCACTCGTCGTGACGGTAGTCGACGGAACCGAGTGAAGAGATCGTGTCGACCATGAACAGGGCCGGGTGGTCTGCGGCATCGATGGCAGCGCGGATCTCGGGGATGCGGCTCGTGACGCCGGTCGAGGTTTCGTTGTGGACGACGCATACGGCTTTGAAGCGGTGGTCGGTGTCGGCAGCGAGGGCCTCACCGATCTTCTGCGGATCGGCGCCGGTGCGCCAGTCACCGGCGATGACTGTGGGTTTGAGTCCCCATTTCTCGGCCATCGTCTTCCACAGTGAAGAGAAATGCCCGGTTTCGAAGCAGAGGATCTCATCGCCGGGGTTAAGGGTGTTGACCAGTGCGGCTTCCCACGCTCCGGTTCCCGTGGCCGGGTAGATGACGACCTGATTGGCGGTTCCGAAGATGTCGGCCATGCCTGTGAGCACATGGCTGAAGAGTTCTTTGAATGCCGGTCCACGATGGTCGATGGTGGGCATGGAGATGGCGTGGAGAACGCTGTCCGGAACATTGCTGGGCCCCGGGATCTGAAGGAAATGCCGTCCGCTGATTGTCATTGAAGAATCCTCTCTGATTCCACGATGCGGTACATCACTTTCATTTGACGCTACCACAATGGTTTCGATAGAAAAATGCCCTTTCCATGATTCGGAACGCAGAATTGTGGCATTCTGCTAGTCGGTCGAGTTGAGCCTTTTCTGACCGGTTCTGATTGCGGTATTCCATTTTTTGAGCTGCTGACGTGCAGTTCTGTACTGTTCCTTGCCGAATGGAGTTCTGTGAAAACCACGAGTTGGTATACATGCTCCTGTTATTCGGGAAAGTGAAGTCGAGGTCTTGACGGTTCGGAATTCCTCGGGGCAGACTTTCATAAAGTAGCAGCAAGATTTCCACATCGTGGAATGTCGGTTGCGGCAATGGGGTCGTTTCCGACTGATCAACACATCGCATAGGAGCGAATTGTGTCTTTGGAAATTGCTTCGATACTCGTCCTGGTGGCTTTATTCGTCATCGCCACCTTTGTTTCGGTCCATATGGGTGCGCTCGCGCTCATGGCGACCTTCCTGTTCGGGACATTTGCTCTGGGTGAGGACGTCGACACTCTGCTGTCTGGCTTCCCGGCGGATCTGTTCCTCATCCTTGTCGGCGTCACCTATCTGTTCGCGTTGGCGAAGGACAATGGCACGGTCGACTGGATCGTCCATATTCTCGTCAAAGCTGTCGGCGGCCGAATAGCGCTGATCCCGTGGGTGTTCTTCGTCGTCACGGCGCTCCTCTCCGGCTTCGGCTCGGTGGTGCCGGCGGCCATCGCGATCATCGCGCCGATGGGAATGGGCTTCTCGCGTCGGTACGGCATTCGGCCGCTGCTCATGGGGCTGATGGTCATCAACGGTGCGACAGCCGGCGGTTTCTCGCCGTTGAGCATCTTCGGCACGATCACCAACCAGGTCGTCGAGCGCAATGACCTGCCGGGCAGCCCTCTGCTGCTCTTCCTTGCCTCCTTCGTCTTCAACGTCGTCCTCGGCTTCGTCTGCTTCTTCCTCTTCGGCGGGCGGGAGCTGCTGGGCAAGCGCGACCTCGGGCATGGGCTCGAGGACAAGGACGGGGAACTGGTCAACGTGGGAACCTCCGGCGGGGGCGACGGTGCCGATTCCGGCAGCGGCACCAGTGGCAGCGGTAACTCGGGCACGTCTGGCTCGAACGGTGCCGGGGTGGACGGTTCTGGCCGCGGATCGGGCGGCTCGCCCGCGCCGTATCACGATCCCGAGCGGAGGGCGGCTCGACGGTCGGTCCAGACGACGATGGTCAAAGACACCGACGAGGATGTCGAAGTCACCACCCTCGATCTCAATCGCATCGTCACGCTTGTCGGACTCATCGTTCTCGCGGTCATGGTCGTGCCCCCGCTCAATCAGGACGTCGGCTTCACCGCGATCAGCATCGCCGTGATCATTTCGTTCTTCTCTCCCCGCATCAGCAAGGGCGCGGTGAGCAAGATTGCGTGGCCGACTGTCCTCCTCATCTGCGGCATCGTCACCTATGTCGAGCTCATGGAGCGACTGGGCACGATCGATTGGCTCGGCGGTCAGGTCGCCGGCATGGGAGCTCCGCTGTTCGCGGCACTGATCATCTGCTTCATCGGCGCAGTCGTCTCTGCATTCGCGTCGACGACGGGCATCCTCGGCGCCCTCATTCCCTTGGCTGTGCCGTTCCTGCTCACGGGCAGCGTCGGCGAGATCGGGCTGATCATTGCTCTGGCGATCTCGTCTTCGGTGGTCGACTCCTCACCGTTCTCCACCTCGGGGGCTCTTGTCGTCGCGAACTCGCCAGAGGATCAGCGGGACAGAGTGTTCAAGCAACTCATGGTGTGGGGCTTCTCGATGGTCGTCATTGCACCGATCGTCACCTGGTTGATCTTTGTGGTTCCCGGGTGGGGGTGAGCCGCGTCGGCGTCGGGCTCAGCCATTCGGGGCGAACGGAAAGGTCCCATCGCCGAGGTCGGGCTCGGGTAGGACGCCATCCGGATCCTTGAGTCCGACAGCGAGTCCGTCGAGGCTCAGGCGCCGCATGGCTTCGAGGACCATGCGGCGACCGACGTCGGTGAAGCTGTCGACCCTGGAGAGGTCGATGATGACCTTCGGTGTCGTCGGGGTGGAGCGGTCGAGTCGGTCGAGGACCACTTCGGCGCCGGTGAAGTCGATGACTCCCTGCAGGGCAACGGTCGTCGTATCTCCACTGATCGTGATGCTGCGCGGTTCACGTGAACCGAGCGCCTCGGCGTCCATGAGGTGGAGCCCCATATCCGCGGACAGGCGACGGAAGACTCTCTGACCTCGGACGCTGTTGCCGTGGTCATCGAGACGTGGGGAGAGCGTGCCGATGCCCACCTGCCCCGGAAGAGCGCCGTGAAGGCCGCCTGCCACTCCGCTCTTCGCCGGAATTCCGACATCGGTGAACCAGGAACCCGCGGCATCGTACATGCCTGCAGAGGCCATGATCGACAGGGTCCGACGGGCGATGGGGCGGGCGACGACCGCGGTGCCGGTGACGGGGGTGGATTCCGCCGTTGGCCAGTGTCGCCGTCATCATCGCGATGTCGCGCACCGTCACTGAGATCGAGCATGGTGCGGTGTATCCGGCGACGACTTCGTGCGGGTCGTCCTCGACGATGCCGTAGTTGCGCAGCATGTGGGCGATGGCGAGGTTGCGGTCGGCGGCTTCGAGCTCGGATTCGAAGATCCGCTCATCGATGTGCAGCGTGCGGCCGGCGAGTTCGGAGAAGAATTCGCGGGCGCGGTCGACCCGAGCCTGTCGGCTGGTGCGGGAATCGACGAGGAGGTGGTGAGTCGTGATTGCGCCCGCATTGATCATCGGGTTCTTCGGTCGGTGACTCCCGGTCTCCAGGGAGAGCTCGTTGAAGGCCTCGCCGGAAGGTTCGACTCCGACGCGCGAGCTCACGAACTGCTCGCCTCGGTCGGCCAGTGCGGCAGAAGAACTGAAGTACGTAGGAGCCATCAAGAGAGAAATTGCCGGGCAGTTCAAGGAGCCGGATGAGGCGTTCGTGCGCCTCTTCACCAGCCGTGTCTACGACGGTCGATTTACGCAGGACGCCAAAGCGCAGTTCACTCAGCTCGTATCCAAAGCGGCGAAACAGTTCCTCAACGAAAGAGTGAACGATCGCCTGAAGACAGCGTTGGGGGTTTCCGAGGTAGCAACCCCAGTACATGTTTCGACCGACGAAGCTGTCACCAGCGCGGAAGTCGCCGAATCGGATCTGGACCGAGATACGGAAATTGAGACGACCCTAGAGGAACTTGAGGGGTACCAGATCGTGAAGGCCATCAGTTGCAGCGAGGTGAAGCCCGAGCGCGTTGCGCAGCGTGATGCCAAGTCCTACTTTGCTGTGCTTTTGGACGACAACAATCGGAAGCCGATTGCACGGCTCCACTTCAACGGTAAGAAGCAGAAGTATCTCGGCATCTTTGATGCCGACAAGAACGAGTCCCGGCATCCCATCGACGGTCTTGACGAAATCTATCTGCACGCAGATGCGATCCGAGAAACGGTGAAGGGCTACATAGCATAGGAACAAGACCGCGGGAGTATTTACTTTAGAAGCTCTAAAGTAAATGTTCCCGTGGGATCTGTGAGGTTAGAAGCCGTCGTTCCCCCTCGAGTGGGCCTGTGCCGGTTCAGGAATCGAGCGCCCGCCATGCGTCATATGAGCCGGTGAGCTCCGCGACCCGGTATCCGGCGCGGCGCAGGGCGCTGGCGGTGATGCTGCTGCGGGTTCCGCTCTGGCAATAGGTGACGATGCGGCCCTGGTTCGGCAGGCGGTCGAGTTCCCACAGGGCGCGGCCGCCGCTGAGTTGGGTTGCGCCGGGGATGTGGCCCCCAGCGTGCTCGTTCTTCGAACGGACATCGACGAGGCGGATGTCGGTGGAATCTGCGAGGTTCGCCGGGTCGACCAGGTCGACCGGATGCAGTTCCATCCCGGCAAGTGAGGTCACGTAGCCGGTGACCGTGTCGATGCCGACCCTGATGAGATGGTCCCGGAACTCCGCCGCCTGTTCTGCGTCGTCGGCGAGGACGACGATCGGCGTCGACTCTGCAGCCGGGTCGAAGACCCAGGCACCGAAGCTCGCTGCTTTCCCGGTGCCCGGGATGTGCAGGGCACCGGTCGGGGTTCCGGCGTGGACGTCCTCGGTCGGCCGGGTGTCGATGAGTACCGCCGAACCGTCCTCGATCCTCTCCTGCAGGCGATCGGCGTCGACTTCCTCGAGTCCGGCGAGTTCGCCGAGGAGTGACGGCCCCTCTCGGTTCTCGGTCTTCATCCGGGCGAAGTAGGCGTGAGCGTCGGGCTGCCCGGACAGCAGTTCGTCGACGAAACCCTGCTCATCGCCGCGTTCGAGGTACGGAGACCACCAGGCGAAGGCACGCTCATAGCCGACCGTTGTCGTCGGAACTGCGCCCAGGGCTTTGCCGCAGGCGCTTCCCGCGCCGTGGGCCGGCAGGATCTGCACGTAGTCGGGAAGGGTGAGCAGGCGATCGCGAAGACTGGCGAAGAGGTCCCGGGCGCCGGCGAAGCGAGTGTCGGAACCGCCTGCCGCCTCGTCGAGGAGGTCCGGGCGTCCAATGTCTCCGACGAAGACGAAGTCGCCGGTGAGCATGAACCCCGGTGCATCGGCCTGGGCGCCGTCGGTGACGAGGAAGGACAGGTGCTCAGGCGTGTGGCCGGGAGTGTGCGAGGCGCGGAGGGTGATGTTGCCGAGGGCGATCTCATCACCATCGCGCAGGCGCACGGCCTCGTCGAAACCCTTCCCGTAAGTCCACTCGGGACCTCCCTCGTCGGAGACAAACATCGTCGCGCCGGTGGCTGCGGCGAGCTCGCGGGTGCCGGAGAGGTAGTCCGCGTGGATGTGAGTCTCGGTGACCGCGGTGATCGTCAATCCGTGGTGGTCGGCGAATTCGCGATAGACCGCGATGTCCCTGCGGGGATCGACGACGATCGCCTCCTTGCCGGCCTGGCAGGCGATGACGTAACTGGCGTGGGCGAGATCGGCGTCGAAGATGCGTTCGAGGAGCATGAGAGCCTTCTTTCCGTGGTCGAGGCGTGTCTGGTCTGTCGTGGGATCAGCGGCCGAAGAGTCGGGCGAGGAAGCCGGGCTTGGCCGCTCGGGCTGCGTCCTCTTCGGCTGGGGTGTGTTTGCCGTTGCACCACTGACCGGCCGGAACCGTGCTCTTCACCGACTGGACGTGCTGTCCGCATCCTGCCCACGTGGTCTTTCCGCACACTCGGCACGTCGCTGCTCGACACATTTCTAACTCCTTCTTCGGCCATTGCCGGCCTGGATATTGCTCGTTTTAAATACCCTAGGGGGTATGCAAATCAATATACCCATAGGGGTATAGTCAATGTCAACATCGAGAACGTGAAAGGACGACGATGAGCGAACGCGACACGTCCCCGACCGAGCCGTCGGGTGCTGAAGGCGACCCAGGTGAGCGGATGCTCGCCGACCCCGCCGCACGGAAGAAGGTCCTCAATCGGCTGCGCCGGGCGCAGGGGCAGCTCGGCGCGGTGATCGCCGCGGTCGAGGACGGAAGCCACTGCCGCGATGTCATCCATCAGCTCTCGGCGGTGTCGAAGGCCCTCGACCGGGCCGGATTCCTCATCATCTCGACGGCGCTGCGGGAATGCCTCGAGGATGACGAGGACGATGTGCGCACCGAAGAGCTTGAGAAGCTCTTCCTCTCAATGGCCTGATGGGGAAGGAGGGGTGTGCCGCGGCACGTGCCTATGTCGTGGAGTCTCCTACCCCTCGAACAGCCCCTTGATGTCGGCGGCTGTGACTGTCTGGCTGAAGGCCTGACCGTCCGGACCGCGGCCCTGATACGTGCCGGAATCGGACATGAGCTCGTCGAAGAGTTCGGCCTTGCGCTTCTGCAGGGCGAGCACTTTCTCCTCGATCGTGCCCTCGGCGACATAGCGGTAGACCATGACATTCTTCGTCTGCCCGATCCTGTGCGCCCGGTCGATAGCCTGATTCTCCGAGGCGGGATTCCACCACGGATCCATGAGGAAGACGTAGTCCGCCTCGGTGAGGTTGAGCCCGAACCCACCGGCCTTGAGGCTGATGAGGAACACCGGGGCCTCACCTGACCGGAACGCATCGACGACCTCCCCGCGGTTGCGCGTCGACCCGTCGAGGACGACATAGGGAATCCCACGAGCATCGAGCTCTGCGGCGACATTGGTCAGGAACGACGTGAACTGGCTGAACACGATCGACCGATGCCCCTCGGCGATGACATCGTTGAGGCGTTCCGAGAGCGCAGCCAACTTCGACGACGGCACCTCAGTATGCTCGGCATCGACGATCGACGGATCGAGCGCGAGCATCCGCAGCAGCGTCAGCGACCGGAAGACGATGAACCGCTGCTTGTCGTATTCGCTGTCGATGAAGCCGAGGATCTTCTTCCGTTCCTTCTGCAGAATCCGATCGTAGAGTCTGCGGTGCGCGGCATTGAGCTCGACCGAGATGACCTGTTCCTGCTTCTCCGGCAGGTCTGCGGCCACCAAGTCCTTCGTCCGACGCATCATGAACGGTCGGATCCGCTTCTGCAGACGCTGCATCCGTCCCGGATTCTCGCCCGACTCGATCGGACGCACGTACTCTTCCTCGAACCGGTGAGGACTCGGGAACAGTCCGGGAGCCGTGATCGAAAACAGTGACCACACGTCCTTGAGCGAGTTCTCCAAAGGAGTCCCGGTCAGCGCGAGCCGGAACGGTGCCCGCACCTCCTTCGCCGCCAGGTGGGTTTGTGCGGTGGAGTTCTTCACGAACTGCGCCTCGTCGAGGATGAGCCCCGCCCAGTCCATCCGCGAGATCGGAGTCTCCTCCAACCGGAGCATCGCATACGACATGACGACGACATCGGCACCTCGAGCCACCTCGGCGAGGGAGATGCCACGCGCTCGCGTCGACTCGGCCACGACACGAACATCGAGGTCAGGGGTGAAGGACGTCGCCTCCTTCACCCAATTCGGGACGACCGATGTCGGTGCCACGACGAGGAAGGGAGCATCAGCCTTCGCGTGCTTGATGAGTGCGAGCGTCTGCAGGGTTTTGCCCAGGCCCATGTCGTCGGCGAGGATCCCGCCGAGGCGGCACCGGTAAAGCAGTGCCAACCACCGGAATCCCTGCACCTGATACGGGCGCAGCTTCGCACCGTTCAGGTCGGGGACCTCGGTCGCGGGCAGGTGTTCGAGGTCGGCCAATGCGCGCACGGAATCACGCCAGGTCACGGCCGGTTCGGACTCGTCGGCGAGGTCCTCGAAATCCGACCACAGACCCACATGCATGCGGGAGATCTTCGGCGCTCCGGGCTCCCATTCGGGGATGAGGTCCGCCTCGGCGAGGAGGGCTTTGAGCTTGTCGAAGATCGGCTTGTTCAGCGACAGGAATGAATCGTCGGAGAGCTTGATCTTCTTCGTCCCGGCGGCTAACGCCTTGTACAGCTTGACGAAGGGGACCGGGCGGCCGTCGATGCTGATCTGGAAGCCGAGGTCGAACCAGTCGTTCTTGTCCGACTCGACCGAGGTGATCTTCACGTTCGGCTCCCCGCCGAGCTCACGGTACGGCTGCTTCTTCCCGCGCGTGATGACCTTGACGTGCTCGATCTCCTCGAGCCCGGGCAGGACGTTGACGACGAAATCCGCGGTGTCCGCGTCGTCGAGTTCGACATCCTTGATGCCCGGCAGGGCGGAGCCGGTTTCGTGGGTGTCGGCGAGGAGTTTGTCGACCTCGGTGACGACGGCATCTTCGAAGTCGAGTTCGCGTTGCCCCGCATATTCCTTCGCTGAGGCGGCGCTGAGCTTCGCCCGATCGATGACGGGGAAGGTGCGGCGGGGTCCCTGGTATTCCCAGTACCAGCTTAAGGAGAGTTTGTCGCCGGCGCCGAAAGCGGCGAAGACGACGAGGCGGGGGCGGCCGTACTGCGGGAAGGCGACGGTGGCGTCGCTGCTGATGACCTCGGCGCTGGAGCGCAGCTGCGGGTAGTACTCCTCGAAGAACTCTTCGGCCTCGGCCTCTGGGATCGTGATCGGCCCGGGCGACTGGAGCACGGGCAGCGCGGATTCCTTTGTCGGGGTCTCCGCGGGGGCCAGGGTGACGGTAAAACCGCTGGTGACGTCGACGCCGAAGAAACCGTGCGTCCAGATCGGCTTGATCAGACCGGGAACATATTCGCGTTCGTCGATGGTCGCCCGCGTCTGCACCTGCAGGCGGTTCTGGCTGCGGCGGATGTCGATGGCGGCGCGGGCGGTGTGCCCGATGCGGACGGTCATATCCGGATTGATGCCGACGAATTCGATGCCAAGCTTCTTCCCCTGCGTGAAGTGATCCCACAGCAGGGGAGTGCGGAAATCGCCGAGGTGGTACGGCGCCCCGTCGGGCGTGAAGTCCGTCTTCCCGCGGGTGCGCAGCCCCGCGAGCTGGGTGAACCATTCCTGGTGGACCGGGTCGATGTCGAACTGCCGGGCCATGCGGTCGATGGTGCGCCAGGTCAGGGACTTCTTCACCCAGTTGCCGGACTCGCTGAGCATGAGCGGGCGGATCGCGAGGCTCGGATTCGCGCCCGGGGTGACGTCGTCCTTGTCGAGTAGGACGGAGTGCTGAGCTTCGAACCAAGTGCGGGGGATGACCTGGACGAGCTCGAATCCCAAGGCCACGGGCGTGTGTGAGTGCGGAGCCGCCTCGGCGAGTGGGGCGAAGGCATCACGCCAGTCGGCGGGGATGGCGGCACCGGTCGTGGCGGCGGACGGTCGGGTCTCAGGCACGATGCCATCTTCTCATTGGAGGGTGACATGGGGTGTGGCAGTGGTCCGGGCGGGGTTCATCGGCATCGTCGGGGCGTCGTTGTCTCGTTGCTCACCTTCGCCGGGAATTCATTGCCGACGATACGGGCCGGGGGTACGGTCGGAAATGAACGGTCGATCGGAACATTCCGGCTCCGACCGACCTCGAGTCGAAGGAGTGTGCAGTGATGAAAGCAGTCCGTTATTACGGCAAAGAGGATCTGCGAGTCGAGGAGATCGACGAGCCCCAGACCCGCCCGGGAACCGTGAAGATCGCCCCCGCTTACAACGGAATCTGCGGCAGCGACCTGCATCTGTACCATGATGGTCCGATTCCGCCCGCGCCCACCACCGAGGAAGCCCATCCGCTGTCGGGAGAGACCCTCCCCGTGGTGCTCGGCCACGAATTCTCCGGTGTCGTCGAAGAGTTGGGCGAAGGTGTCGAAGGTCTGTCGGTCGGTGACTCGGTGGTCGTCGAACCGCTGATGGTCGACGGCACGTGCCCGGCGTGCCAGCGCGGTGCGTACAACCTCTGCGAGCAGATGGGCTTCATCGGCATCTCCGGCCTCGGCGGCGGTCTGAGCGAGCACATCGTCGTCGAATCCCGCTGGGTCCACCCGGTGGGTGATATTCCGCTGGACCAGGCGGCGATGATCGAGCCCCTCGCTGTGGCACTCCACGGAGTCAAGCAGACGACGGCCGCCGAGGGACAGGTCGGAGTAGTCGGCGGAGCCGGGCCGATCGGCCTCCTCGTCGCCGCCGTACTCAAGGCCAAGGGACTGAAGACGATCATCAGCGAGGTCTCGCAGATCCGTCGCGAGAAGGCGCAGAGTTCAGGCGTCGCCGATGTCGTCGTCGACCCGACGAGCGAAGACCTCAAGGCGATCGTGTCGGAGCAGACCTCGGGTGCGATGGCCGACGTCGCATTCGACGCCGCTGGTGCCGCTCCCGTCGTCGGTCAGCTGCTCGACGTGCTCGGCGCCACCGGTCGCCTGCAGGTCATCGCCATCCATGGCAAACCGGTCGAGGTCGATCTCACCGGCCAACTGATGATGCAGGATCGGACCCTCGGCGCCAGCGTCGGCTATGCCGATGACCACGCCGAGGCGATCGAACTCGTCCGTTCGGGCAAGGTCGATCTGGCTCCGTTCATCACCTCGAAGATCCTCGCCGACGATATCGTCAGCGACGGATTCGAGCGCCTGACGAAGAGCCTCGACGAGGTGAAGATCCTCGTCTCGATGAGTTGAGTCAGAAACTCTCGATTAGCCGAGACAGTCACATCGGGACGCGCACCGAAACGGTGCGCGTCCCTTGGCTGTACCTCCGAGGCTCGGTCTCTACGTCAGGGGCGAGCGGTACAGTCGCCGCATGAATGAGAACAAAGAGGTTCACAGGCAGTTCTTCGACACCTATACCCGTGCGCTCATCGATCGGGACGCCGCAGCAATCGCCGATCATTACGCGGTTCCGGCGCTCATCGAATTCCCGGGGCAGCGGATCCTCGTCACTGATGCCGTTCAGACGGAGAGCTTCTTCGCGAGTGCTTTCGGGCAGTACTCGGGCGTCACCGAGGTGAACGCCGAGGTCGCGGTGGCGGCATCGACCGACCACAGCATCTGGGCCGACGTCACGTGGAAATATCAGGGAGGTGCCCCCGACGAGCGGAACATGTATCAGCTGGTGCGTACTGATGCGGGTTGGAAGATCGCGGTGCTCACGCCGTTGGAGCTCGAATGACGGGGCAATCGGGTGAGAGGGGGTCGCAAGTGACATGCGAGACGGGCGAGGTCGACGAAAAGGAGTGGCTGGTGCTCACAGACTCGCTGGGCCACCGGAAGCTGGCGTTTCAGAAAGTCGAGCACCTCGAACCGACGACTTGGCCCACGACGCACGTCCCCATGCAGATGCATCTCGACCTCACAGTGCCGAACAGGACCATGCTGGAACGACAGCTGCAGCGTGCCGAAGACCTGGGTGCCGAACTGCGCGTCGATCGTACCGACGATGAGGACGAAGCGCTGTATGTCTTCACCGATCCCTCCGGCCATCCGTTTTGCATATTCGTCGCATGAGCGAGAACAGCGATGGCGATCGGTGGCTGATAGTCAAGGGACGCCGGTGGCGACGAACCGACCCAGCACTGGAACCGAGCGTGATCGAGGAACTCAAGAGCCACCTCGGCGCTGCGAGGAACGCCGTCAAGCAGGCGAAGAGGCGGGGCGCTGAGAATGATCTCGCGGAGGCGAGACGGAGGGTGGATGTCGCGAAGCACGGCCTCGGCGAACGCGGTGAATATTGGTGGGAGATGTCGCTCGAAGACCGCCGTCGGCGCGCGGAGACGGCCCTGAACGAACTTCGCTGAGCTCGGACAGGGCCGTCAGGGTGCTGTCAGGCGTGAGGAACCCGCGCCTGCGCGCTGCTGCGCGGCGTCAGACTCCGGACACCGCTGCTGCCAGATTGCCGAGGGACGATTCGAGGTCCTCTTCGCTGACGGCCGGGAAGTCGACCTGCTTGAGCACCTCCTTGTCGGTGACCGCGCTCCAGTCATAGGTCACGGAGACCTCGGTCGAGTCATGGCTGCGGGACGTGAGCTCCCAGACCCACTCCCAACCCGGTGGCTCCTCACCGGCTGGTGCCGTCTTCCAGGCGAGAAGCTTATTCTCCTGATAGCCGTTGACGTAGTTGTCGGTCTTGTAGTCACCGCCCATCTTGTCCCAGTGCATATTCATCGAGAATTTCTGGCCGGTCTCGGTGATGCGATCGGTCTTGTCATCCGACTGGACCATTCCCGAGCCGTCGATCTCGGCATGACGCTCTGGATTGGAGAGGACGTGGAAGATGTCCTCTACGGGGGCATCGATCGTGCGGGAAGCGCTGATGCTCGTCTCACTCATGCTTGTCACCTTTCGTCAGATGGTGGCTGGAGTACGGGTCGGTCGACCCGTCCCTGTCGGCCACGCTATACGCTCGATCCAAGTGACGGGAGGGGGCGCGCAATCAATCACAGCAAATGCGGTCACTCTTCCGGATCCTCGTTGAGGAATGCAGAATAGCCGACAGAGGTACGTGCCATCCGCGTCTCCGGGGCCCGGACCGTCAACCATCAACACGAGAACACAGAAGAGCACAGCATGAATCGAGAAGTCGCCCAGGCCATTACCGACGCCGTCGACAACGCGTTCGATCGTCAGCTCGAGTTCACCGAAGATCTCATCCGCTGTCCTTCTGTACGCGGAAGTGAGGCGGCGATCCAGGACCGCTTGGAACAGGAATTCTCCGCCAGAGGACTGGAGATCGACCGCTGGCGCATTGACGAAGAGGACATCGAGGATCACGTGGGCTTCGGGCCTATGACCGTGCCCTACGACGAAGACTTCAACATCGTAGGCAGCTATCGGCCGGCCGTCTCGCAAGGCCGATCCCTGATCCTGCAAGGTCATGTGGATGTCGTTCCAACCGGACCCGTGGAGAATTGGACTACACCGCCCTTCGAGCCACGAGTCGAGCACGGCTGGTTGTACGGACGTGGCGCCGGGGACATGAAAGCCGGGCTCGCTGCCAACCTCTTCGCCTTCGACGCGATCACCGCTGCCGGATTCTCTCCTACAGCCCCGATCCATCTCCAATCCGTGGTGGAGGAGGAGAGCACCGGCAACGGAGCGCTTTCGGCACTTCTGCGCGGCTACACCGGCGACGCCGTGCTCATCCCGGAACCAGAAGAGAATGCTCTGGTTCGAACCAACGTCGGAGTCATCTGGTTCACCGTTCGTGTCGAGGGGAAACCGAGTCATGTCCGGGAGATGAGCAAGGGCTTCAACGCCTTCGATGCGACAAATGACGTGATCGCCGACCTGCGCACACTCGAGGCGGATTGGAATGGCCAGAAGGACCGGTACCCGGGCTTCGAGGATGTCGATCATCCCATCAACTTCAACGTCGGAGAGATCTCAGGTGGAGACTGGCCCTCCAGCGTCCCGTCATGGTGTGAGATCTCCGTGCGTGCCGCCATCTATCCGGGGATCGACCCGGAACAGGCGTGGGAAGAGATCCAGGAGCACGTCCGGCACGCGAGCATCGCCCGGCGCGGTCAGGACAGTCGCCTGCCACACCTGGAGCGAACCGGCTTCTTCGCCGCAGGATATCGGCTCGAAGAAGGCGGAGAAGCTGAGGCCGTCCTCGGCTCGGCCCACCGGGATGTGTTCGGCCAGCCCCTGCAGTCGTTCACCACGCCGGGCTACCTCGACGGCCGGGTGTACACGAACTACGGATCGATGCCGACTCTGACCTACGGTCCCCGATCCCTCGACATCCATGCCTTCGACGAGCGCGTCCACATCGAGTCCGTCCGCAACATCACGAAGACCATCGCTCTCTTCATCGCCGAGTGGTGTGGGTTGGAGCCGTTGAAATAGTCACTTTGGCGTTCTGCAGGG
Source organism: Brevibacterium sp. MGP-B1 (assembly GCF_057766545.1). Taxonomy (NCBI): domain Bacteria; kingdom Bacillati; phylum Actinomycetota; class Actinomycetes; order Micrococcales; family Brevibacteriaceae; genus Brevibacterium; species Brevibacterium sp. MGP-B1. The sequence continues at coordinate 3,920,260 of NZ_CM173407.1, forward strand.
ACTGCTGGCCCAGCACCCGTTCGAAACGATGCGTCAGCCGATCTGATCGGCCAGGTCCTCGAAGTCCTCGGCAATGATGTCCCATTCGCCCGTGGGTTCGAGATCGATGGTCTGATCGGGTCCATGCTCGGTGGGTCGCCGAACGAAAGCCGTGCGGAGCCCGAGGGACTGCGCCGCGGCCAGATCGCTGTTGTGCGCGGCGACCATGGCGACTTGATGCGGTTCGAGACCGAGGATGTCGGCGGTCCGCAGATACGCGTCGGGGTCCGGCTTATAGGCTGCCGCCACCTCGGCGCCGAGGATCGCATCCCAGGCAAGACCAGCACGTTTGGCGACGTCGAGAGCCAACCGAACGTTCGCATTCGATAACGGGGCGATGATGAAACGCCTCTTGAGCCTGGTCAGTCCGGGAACGGCATCCGGCCACGGATCGAGCCGGTGCCACGCAAGATTGGTCTCGTCGAGGACCGGCGCGGGAATCGAGTCCGGATCGACGCCGAGACCTCTGAGCACGGTCTGGAGATTCTCCCGGTGGAGCACATCCAAACGAACGAACTCCCGGTCACCGTTGCGCACCCGCTCCATCGACGGCTGATATTCGGCGCGCCAGGCATCGGCGAACTCAAGTGGAACGAGATCGGGAACATGATTGCGCAATTGCACGGCCACCTCGGCGGCTACACTGCTGCGCCAGTCGACGACGGTGCCGAACATGTCGAAGACGAGGGCCTCGACCGAATCGAATCCTGCTGTCATGGTTACACGGTAGTCCGCGCACATCAGACCGTCCACGTCGGTTCTCCCGCTCACCATGTCAGTCCGTCCGCTTAGACTGAGCGGTGTTGGGAGTCGACGAGGACCTCATCGACACTGAACTACACGGCATCGGCGGAAGGACCTGACCGTGGGATGGAGCACGAGCGAATTGGCGCGGCTGACCGGCACCACGGTCAACACGATTCGGCATTATCACAAGCTCGGGCTGCTCACCGAGCCCGAACGGATGAGCAACGGATACAAACAGTACGGGGCCTCCCACCTGCTGCGACTCCATCAGATCCGGCGGATGCGCGAACTCGGGATCCCGTTGTCGGATATCGGTTCGGTCGACGACGATCACGAACAGCAGCAGCTCGCCCTCAAACAGCTTGAGGTCGATCTCGGTGAGCAGATCGCGGCTCTGGAGAAAGCACGCACCGAGGTGTCCCAGCTCCTCGAACACGGAGCGCCGATCGATACTGCTTCAGGCTTCATCGACATCGCCGCCCGGATGTCGAATTCCGATCGCGCACTGATGAACATCTATTCGACCCTGTACGAGGAATCGGCGCTCGCGGAGATGCGGTCCATCATGTCCGAGACCACCCCGTACGACCAGGAAGTCGATGAGCTCGCCGAGGATGCCGACGACGCCACCCGCGAACGCTTGGCAGAGCAGATCGCTCCGAGCATGAAGCGACAACTCGAAGCGAAACCCTGGCTCCTCGCGCCGACCGAGCGGATGACCGGGGACGTGAAGATGGGGCAGGCTGCGATCATCGGCTCACTCAGAGAGCTCTACAACGACGCGCAGATCGACGTCATCCAGCGTGCCTTCATCTCTGTCTTCCCGACTCTCGAGATTCCGGACGAAGATCGCGAGCGGTTCATCGCTTTCATCAAGCACGTGGCCGCAGAGGAAGAGGGCTGAGAAAGAGGGCTGAAGAAGGCCGACGAGGAGGAGAGCTGAAGACAGTGACTGGGGAAGATAGCTGAGGATTCGCTGAGTTCGACGATGAGGGCTTGACCCTGTTCTGAGAACACAGTCTGTACTGAACGTATCAACCATCAGATCCGGTTCATCCGAGCCGGGATCTGCCGATCACGTTCAGGAGGACACCATGAACCCCATCATCGAATTCTTCCAAGGTCTCGCCGCTCAGGTTCCGGATCTGCTTCAGCCGTTCATTATCGCCGCGGCCGGGGCGATCCCCTTCATCGAGGGTGAGATCTCCTCGATCATCGGCGTGTGGGCCGGGATGAACCCCGTGCTCGCCGGAGTCGCCGGAGCCATCGGCAACTTCACCTGCGTCACCGTCATCGTGCTCCTCGGAGCTCGGGCGCGCCGCGCCGTCGTGAATCGTCAGAGCGAAAAGCGTGAGCTCGCGGCCGTAGGGGTCGGCGCAAGTGTCGGCTCCGGATCGGTTGATGGCGCTGCGCCCGAGGCAAGTGCCTCGCGGAATGGATCCGCCGACGTTCTCTCCCCGGATTCAGCGGCCGACGGCAATGCCGGTGACACGGCGACGGAGGGTCACCTCGGTGAAGGAGGGAAGCCCGAGTCCAAGGGACGGGTCAAGTTCAAGAAGTTCCTCACCCGCTTCGGTGTTCCCGGTGCCAGCCTGCTCGGACCGTTGGCGATTCCCACCCAGATCACCTCGACGATCCTCGTCAGTGCTGGTGTGAAGACCTCGTGGATCCTGCTGTGGCAGGGCATCGCGATCATTGCCTGGACGACCCTGACCACGCTCATCGCCACCGGATCGCTTGCCCTGTTGGCCGGCTGAAGTCGCTGGATCGCGGCTCACAGGGCTCAGACTCAACATCGCAAGAAGAAAGGACGAATCATGCGCTCGCTGTATCGCCACCGGCTGGTCCTCACCCTCACTGGTCCGATCCTCATCGCTTTGGGACTGCCCCTGGTCGTCCCGTTCGCCGCGACCCTGCTGGGCGAGACGATGCACCTGCAGATGCGATTGAGTCTGCCCGAATCGCTGCTCGCGACCTTGGGCATCCTCGTTGCTTGGTTCGTCATCTCACGGACGATCGACGTCGTCCTCAGCGGAAGCGACATCGGCGGCAAGATGACCGGGCGTCTGGTGTCGGCTGGTGCATCGGTACTCGTGCTCGGCGGAGGCTACCTGCTGATCACCGGCTCGATTCCGTTGGCCGCGATCACCGCGGTCGTGATCAGCGGTCTGTTCTTCGCACTGAACACGATGCTCGATGTTCGGGCGATGAAACCGACAGGATTCCGACGATCCAGCTGACCCAGCCCAGGTGCTGATCTCCACGGTGGCGGTGATCCTGAGCAGGGAACCATCTGAAACGTACAATGGACTGGATGTCTGATACCGGGAGAACCCACACCTCGTCGCTGGCCGTGCTCGGTGCGCTGCTGTTCATCACCGCCCGCAGCCTCGATTCCACCGGCGCGCCGGGGACCCCCGCGAGTGCCGACCCTGCCAAGCTCAGCCCCACCGACCGAGAGACCCTCGCCGAGGTGGAGTCCGCACTGACCGTCCAACTCGAGAACTCGGGGACGTCCGTGACGTCCACTCTCGCCGAGGTGGCTGCGGCGGTTGCGTACGTCCGTGGCCGGGCGGAGGTCCCGAGTCTGACCGCCAGCAGGTACGACAAGCTGCGCAAGTCGGTGCTCGACGGCCTCGGAGCGACCTCGGCGCAGGGGGCGACGATCTGGCCGCCGACCAGTCAGACCGCGGTGCAGAGGTTCGGGTCCTGGAACGAAGCGCTCAAGGCGGCGGGTCTGGCGACGAACAAAATCGGCCGAGCCAAGGGGCAGCTGCGCTTCGACTCGAATGCCTATGCGAAGGCGATTGCCGAATTCCTCGCCGACTGCGAATCACGTGGGACCGCCGTGACCTACAAGGCTTACACCGAATATGCCGCCGAGCATAAGGGGGAGGTTCCCTCGGCAGCGGCTGTCCGAAAGTTCTACGGAAGTTGGAATTCAGCGCTCGCCGCGGTGGAGTGAGGTGCGGATCAGCGACCGTGCATCTTCCCGCCGATCGCTCACGCTATGCGGAACTCGCTACAGCGACGGCAACTTGAGCGGTCGGTGGCCCAACACTCTCGGCATCACCGGTTAGCGGCGTACGCCTCCAGCCGGTCGCAAGCGGTGTTGATGGTCTCGTCCGACACTGCAAAAGTCAGGCGCAGGTAGCCCTCACCGGCCGGGCCGAAAGCCGAACCTGGAATCGTCGCGAGGTTGTGCTTCTCAAGCAGCTGGGTCGCCAGCTCCCAGGAGTCCAGCCCCCACTCGGACACGTTCACCCAGGCATAGAACGTTGCCGCCGGGCGCAGCAGGCTCAAGCCCTCGATAGCATTGATGCGCTCGACCATGAGCTCGCGTCGCCTGGCGTACGAGGCGACCATCTCATCGACCGCGGTCTGCGGTCCCTCGATCGCTGCGACCGCTGCCTCCTGGACGAACCCGGGCAGACTCGAGGTCAGGCCCTCCTGCAGCAGTGCCATCGGCGCGATGAAATCCTGCGAACCGATGACGAAACCGCACCGCCAGCCGGTCATGGCATAGGTCTTCGAGAAGCTGCCGATGGCCAGGAACCGATCGAACTCAGCTCCCACCTCGGCGGTGGATGGTTTCACCTCGGCGATAGAGGTGAAGACGGCATCGTCGAAGACCATCTCGTCATAGACCTCATCGGATATGACGGTGAACCCATGCTCATCGGCCAGCGCAGCGATCTGCTCGAGGTCGGCCCGATCCATGACCGAACCCAAAGGGTTCGACGGACTGTTGATGATCACGGCCGCGGTCTTGTCCGTGATCGCAGCGCGGACATCCTCGGCGCGGAGCTTGAAATCATTGTCCTCGGTGACAGGAACGGATACCGCAATCCCGCCGAGGCGGTGCACCTGACCCATGTAATTGGGGAAGCTCGGGTCGGGGATGATGACCTCATCCCCTGGGGTGACAGTGACGTCGAGGGCGAAGGTGAGCGCCTCCATCGCGCCGAAGGAGACCATGACGTTCTCGGGCGCGATGCTGCGATTCCACCGAGCCGAGTACTTCCCGGCGATCGCCTGCCGCAGTTCGGGGATGCCCGCGTTGGCGACGTAGCGGGTGTTGTCGTTCTCGATCGCGCGGATGCCGGCGGCCTTGATGTGTTCCGGAGTGGTGAAGTCCGGTTCGCCGACGGTGAGTTTCACAGCATCGGGGAAGTCGAGGGCGAGGTTGAACATCTTGCGGATGCTCGACGCCGGGTAGGAAGCGGCCATGGGGGAGATGCGACTGTGCGAACTCGTCATGGATTCAGTCTGCCTCTGATCCTGCGGGAGCGGCAGAGGAGGGCCACAGCGTAAGACCGGGACGGTCCCCGGCAGCTGGGCTTCAGCTTGGTGAATCTGAGCTGGCTTGGTCTGTGCGCCGAGCTGGTGCAGGTTCACCAAGCTGGTGGTGCATGCCAGCCCCGACCTGCCTACTCGTGCAACCCGGCCAAGCGGGACCCGAATCGGGCGAGCAGGCTCGTCTTCTTCGCCCCGGTCGCGGTCTCCCACGAGTCGGCGAGGCCGAAGATCTTGTACATCGTCCGGATGCCCAACCATCGAATCGGTTCGGGCTCCCATTGGCCCGAGAAGTGGTCGTTCCACGGCAGCGCGGTCAAGGGCGTCGAGGCCCCGGCGGCCCGATCGAGCAGGGTCTTCGCCGCCAGATGAGTCGCCGTCACCCCGTGCCCGGCATAGCCGCGGGCCACTCCGATGCGTTGCGTCGGGTCGAAGAAGATGCCGGCGCACCAGTCTCTGGTCACCCCGAGTGCACCGCGCCAGGCATGCGCAACCTCGAACTCGAGGTCCGGGAAGAGCGAGGACAGGCGCCCGGCCAACAGGTCGACCACCTCGGCGGGGACCTCACCGTCACCGGGCAGACCCGACCGGAAAGCATAGGGCGCCCCACGGCCGCCGAGCGCGATCCGACCGTCGGCCGTGCGCTGGGCATAGATGAACGTGTGCGCCGTGTCGCCGAGGCATTCGCGCCCCTCCCAGCCGATCGACGCCCACGCCTCGTCGGACAGCGGCTCGGTCGCGATCATCGACGAGAACACCGGGATGACCTGTCGTCCCTGCAACCCCGGCAGGTCGCCGCCGACCGTGTCCGAATATCCCTCGAGACACACGAAGATCGTGTTCGCACGCACCGGCCCGCCGTCCGTGGCGACCGAATCCTTGCGGATATGCCTCGCCGAGGTGGCCTCGCAGATGGTTACACCCTGTTCCCTGAGCACGTGGCCGAGTCCCCGGGTGAGCAGTGCGGGATCGATGGCGGCGGTACCGGGGAAGTAGAGGCTGCCGAGCGCCCCGTCGACGTTGATGCGGCCACACGTCGCGTCGGCGTCGAGGAACTGCATATCTTCAGGCCCGTATCCGAACTGCTCGTTGCCGGCCTCAAGGTCGCGCAGCCGGGACAGGCCGGCCTCCGTTTGAGCGATGTCGATATGCCCGCCGCGCACTTGGTGGGCATCGATGCCCTCGGTCTCGCAGACGTCGAGGACCTCGTCGATGGAGTCGAAGAGCGCGGACTGGAAGGCGCTGACGCTGGCCACGCCGTCGAGTCCTGCCGAACCGATCGGCCCGGTGGGGTCGTTCTTCCGGGCACGGTCGACCGCCTCGGCGAACTTGGTGCGATTGCCCGGCAGCAGGGTCGAGAGCCATCCGCCGTTGCGGCCGGAGGCGCCGTAGCCGATGTGTCGGGCCTCGATGATGGTGATCGCCCAATCGGGGTGGGCCTGCCGGGCGTAATAAGCCGACCACAGGCCGGTCAGTCCGCCGCCGACGATGACGAGATCTTGTTTCTCGCGCGGCAGCGGGACGGGGTCGACGTCGTCGGCGGGGGAGGCCGCCAGCCAGTGTGAGGCTTCACCATTGAAGTAGGACACGGATCATCTCCTGAACTCGAGGCGGACCATGTGGTCCCCTACGAAAACAGTTTTATCTCACGCTCAAGGTGAAGTAAATAGTTGCGGCGATTTGTATTGAGTGCTGAAACAATCGCGACAACCTACTGATTTCTTCGTCACGGCGGTACATGAGCGGGCTGGCTGATTACACTGTTCGCATGAGCGCAATGGAGCCGATCAATACCCACGAATTCCCACTCAGCCACGAACTGATCGAGGACTGGCAGGCAATTCCGGCCACCTCGGCGGGAGGGTCCGACGCGGTTGGATCGGTGGGGCTGGAAGAGGCGGCCGCCTCGGTGAGGGGCGCCTGTGACGACGGGATTCGTCGAACTCGGCACCATCGGCGGCACCGAATTCGGGCTGTGGGAGATGAATGCCGGAGCGATGCGCGATATCGAAGGCGACGAGGTCTTCCTCGTCATCTCCGGGACCGGGCGCATCGAATTCGACGAACCCCGCCGCGAGCCCGTCGAACTGGTGCCGGGATCGCTGGTTCGCCTCGATGATGGGATGAAGACGCGCTGGTACATCGACGGGACGCCGCTGCGGAAGCTGTTCATCGCGCCCAGCGAAGGGTGAGCTCCACGCTCGGGTGGGCAGGGGTCAGCGGGTAACGGACTACGACGCCGAGAGAGTCGGGAAAACGTCATGGGCGCGGATCCTCCTCGTTGAGTAGTGTCGAAGACAGCCCGCTCGGACGAAAGGGATCGATGATGATCGACTTGGCCCACCCGCGCGACCTCGTCATGATCGGCGCGATCTTCGGACTCGCCGCGTTCATCTGGTCAGGCTGGGCGCAGGAAGCGCCGCCCAAAGCACTGGTGTGGCGACTCGTGCTCGCCGGGCTCGGACTCGCGGGACTCGCACTCGCAGTGCCGAGCATTCTCACCGCCATCGGCAACTGGTCGGAACCCAGCGCCTTCACCACCGGGACCTCCGCATTCACGCTCTACCTCATCGTGTTCTGGGCCGAGGTCATCATCGGCGCGGTGGCGAGCTTCTTCCTCATCCGCACCGGCCAGACCGAGAACATCGCTCCGCTCATCCTCGCGATCGTCGGAATCCACTTCTTCGCGCTCGCCGTCGTCTTCGGCCAGCCCGTCCTCCACGTGGCGGGGCTGCTGCTGACCATCGTCGCGGTGGTCGCATTCATCTTGCCGCGCGAGACCGCGGCGCCGAGTTTCTGGTGCGGCATCCTCGGCGCTCCGAGCTTCCTCAGTATCGGTCTGTGGTGTCTGCTCGCCGGGCGCAGCGCGCTCGCCGCCGGATGAAACTCGGACACCGCTGACAATCCCTGGTCAGGTGCTCTATCGTGAGTGAACCGGTGTGCAATGTGCCCGGAGACGGTTTCGACCCACCTGGCGCAGCACCCACGGACACCCCAGCATTGCCCTTGAAGAGATGGACCCCGAAGAAGGAGCCGACGATGAAGACTGCTCGCCGCTTGGACAACCTCGGCACCGAGACCGCTTTCCGCGTGGCCCAGGCCGCCGCCGACTGGAAAGCGAAGGGCAACGAGGTCTTCCCGTTTCACCTCGGCGATCTGAACTTCCCCTTGGCCGGGCATATCGTCGAGGCGATGGAGCAGGCCATCCGCGACGGCAAGACCGGCTACTGCCCGGGGCCGGGGATCCCCGAGCTGCGAGAGGCGCTCGCCGATGACATCGGCTCGCGACGCGGAATGACGATCGACCCCGCCGAGGTGGTCGTGACCACCGGAGGCAAGCCCGTGATCACGAAATTCCTCCAAGCCGTGATGAACCCCGGTGAAGGAGTGCTCTACCCGAATCCGGGATTCCCGATCTATGAATCCCAGATCGAATATCTCGGCGGTACCGCCCTGCCCTACCGATATGTTCCGACCTCCGACGGTTTCGCCATCGACCTCGACCACCTGCGGGCATCGATCGACGAGAACACCACTGCCATCATCTACAACGACCTGCAGAACCCGATCTCCGCGGAGTCCACCCCGGGCGAACGCGAGGCCATCGCCGCGATCGCGCAGGAATTCGACCTGTGGGTGCTCTCCGACGAGGCGTACTTCGAGATGCGCTATCGCGGGAAGTCGCAGTCGATCGCCGCACTGCCGGGAATGCGGGAGCGCACCGTCATCCTCTACACGTTCTCGAAGAAGTACGCGATGACAGGTTCGCGGCTCGGCTGTGCGGTGGCACCGAAGGAGGTCGCCGAGGCGATCTCGCTGATGAACACGAACGACGAATCCTGCACGAACCAGTATGTGCAGTGGGCGGGGATCGCTGCGCTGCGCGGACCGCAGGGGCCGGTCGGGCAGATGCTGGAGGTGCTGCGAAAGCGACGTGATGCCACCTGCCGGCTCATCAACGAGATTCCCGGCATGTCCGTGGCGACCCCGGGCTCGACGTTCTACGTCTTCCCCGATGTCACCGAGGCGATGGAGGTGAAGGGAATCGCGACTCTGGCGGACTTCACCACCGAGGCGCTGCATGCCACTGGCGTCTCATTCTGCACTCGCGAGCACTTCGGGTCACCGCAGCCCGGTGAGGACCGGACGTACATTCGACTGGCCTATTCGGGAATCGACGAAACTGCGATCACGACCGGGCTCGGCCGCCTCAAGGAGTGGATCGAAGTGGGGCGGTAGTCCGTTTGGCGGGGTTGCTTGCAGGGGTGCCGAGCTGCGGCGCTGTCGCGACCACGGCTCTGTCCGGACCGCGGCGCCGTGCCGACCGCAACTCGGCGCGGACTACGGTGCCGTGCCGACCACAGCTCGGTCCGGATGACGGCTCAGTTATGTCCAGCTGCTCCAGGCGGGCCGGCGGGTGCTCGGAAGTGCATTGTCACGGCGCCAACCGTGGATCCACTCCGGCAGTTCAGGTTCGTTCTCCGGCATCCCGAACGCCTCGATGAGGTCGTTCCTGGTGAGCGGCCGGTCCTCGGAGATCAGGCGAGTGGCGACGTAGGCGCGGGCGAAGATCTCGCCGTCGACAACCATGCGCTGTTCGAAGAACACGGTGCGCTCATCGATTCCGCAGACCTTGGTCTCGAGGTTGTAGCGCTGCCAGAGTTTCAGTGACTTGCGGAAGCTGATGGTCTCGGCGCTGACGACGCCGGTCCATCCGCGCTCACGCATCGCCTGCCATGCTCCGCTGCGCACCATCATGTCGAGTCGTCCCAGGTCCATGATCGAGAGGTACTTGCCGTTGTTGAGATGCATGAATATGTCGATCTCGCCCAGGTGGACGCGCATGGGGAGGGAGTAGGTGTCCCAGATTTCGCGCGCGGAACGACGCTTGGATCTGAGCAGGTGCAGGATCATGCGGAAGAAGTGCATAGTCACTATGTTACTTGACAGTAGTTTGCAGGGCGACCATAACCCTGCCAGGTGAACGTGGATCTGACTGATGAACGTGGACTCAAAGGTGAATGTGATCAGGTGAGAGCGCGCATCCGCGGACCCGGGGAGCCGCCTCGGTGAGGGTGTGTCAGTCCTTCGCGGGTTCGGGTTCGCGGCCGGGGATGAACGGTGATTCCTCGGGCTCGGGGTGGCGCTTCCATTGGATGAGCATGATCGCCACACCGAGAGCGACGGCGCCGATCGCGCCCCACACGTTGGTGCGCAGGCCGAGGATGACGAAGCTCGGGTCGAGGCGGATGGACTCCCAGACGATGCGGCCGGCGCCGTACCACATGAGGTAGACGGCGAAGAGTCGTCCCCACTGGAAGAAGACCTTGCGGCCGAGGTAGAGCAGGACGAGAGCGCCGAGGCTGTTCCAGATGACCTCGTAGAGGAACGTCGGGTGGAAGAGGGTGCCAGGGGGAGTGCCCAGCGGGATTGCCGGGTTGCCGGGGTCGATCTCGAGGCCCCAGGGCAGGGTGGTGGGCAGGCCGAAGAGTTCCTGGTTGAACCAGTTGCCGAAGCGCCCGCAGGCCTGGGCGAGGATGAGGCCCGGTGCCAGGGCGTCGAGCAGGGTGGTGAGTTTGAGGCCGAGGCGGCGGCACATGATCCATGCACCCAGCGTGCCGCCGATGAGTGAACCGAAGATCGCAATGCCGCCCTCCCAGATCGCCCACACGGATCCGGGTTCGAACGGATTCCAGGGGTTGCGGCCTGGGCCGAAGTAATCGGTGTAATGCGTGATGACGTGATAGATGCGGGCGAAGACGATGGCCATCGGCACGGCCAGAGTCGCGAAGTCGAGCACCTGCCAGTCCTCGACACCGCGCTTGGTCAGGCGACGGTTCGTCAGCACGATGGCAATGATGATGCCCACGAGGATGCACAGCGCATAGAAGTGGATCGTCAGCGGTCCGAGTTGGAAGCTCGAGACGGACGGGCTGGGAATCGCCGCCGAGATGTCGTGCGGAAGGGTGGTCTCGGCGAGGAGTGCACTCGTGGGAACTGCAGGCATGAGGCCAGTCTATTTGCACCCGTCTGAGAATCCCTTATGCGACGGCCACCCCGCCGCCGGTCGTTCCCTCCGCACGGATGCTCCGGCGGTGGCGCAGCCGGGTCCGCAGCCGGTGACCGGCTTCGACCAGGGCGAAGCCGATGATGAGGATCCCGAGGGTGACCAGCCCGTATTCCAATGGGAACGATCCAGGGTCGAAGGCCGGGTCGTTGACTTCATCGAAACTGGCCAGAAGAAGATACAGGGTCTGGAAGACGAATGCCCACAGGTAGGCGACGGCATAGCTCAGGTGGGCGGCCAGCCTCGAGCGGAGGAGGTAGCCGAGCCAGAAGGCTCCGAGCACGGTGATGATGGCGACCATGATGATCATTTCCTTGGGATAGGCGGTGAACTGAGCAGAGAGATTCCCGGCCCGTACAGGTGGGGCAGCGCAGCCTCGGTGCGACCGGTGATGAGCAGGAGCAGATCGCCGAGGCGGCCCTCGACCGGTTCGCCCGACCCGACGGTGCGGTTCGCATCGGTGGCAGTGAGCCGGATGCCGCGCAGTCGTCGCTGCGCGCGGAAGGGCCAGCCCATCGACCAGGCGCGGTCGAAGGCGGCGAGGCCCGCGTCGGTGGGAATCGTGCGATCGATTCCAAGTGGCCGTGTGATGTCCTGACCATGGACGATGATGTCGAGGAGGGCGTTGTCCGGGTTGGTCAGGGGCGGCAGGTGTCGGGAAGCGGCGGTACGACGGAGTTCGGCAACGATCTCACCGGTCGGTCGTTGGGCGTAGGCGCGGGCGATGTCGCGTCCGAACGCCCAGAGATCGCCGTGTGAGCGCAGGGTGCCGACGATGATCTGACCCAAAGTGGGTGCGGTTGGAGTCATCGCCAAATGCGCCGCCACCTCTTGCACGCTCCATTCGGAGCACAGGGACTGAGTGGCCCATTGTTCGGGTGTGAGTGAGTCGAGCGTATCGGCCAGGCTGAGACGCTCGGCTTCGACAGTGGACCACAGTGCATCGTCCATGATGCCTTCTCCTCTGTGTAGGGCGCTTCTTCTGTTCTTCTGCGCGGGGTGGCCAGTCTGTGTGCGATGGCCAGTCTGTGTGGGGGCGGCCGGTCTGTGTGGGGACGGCGCGGTTGCGTGAGATTGCGCGTCTGCGCGGGAAGGCCCATTTTAGGGTTCGAGTAGTCAGTAGTGATTGGTGAGGGCGGTGGAATGAACAATAATAGTCAGATAGTCTGACTATTATAGGAGTCGCGACGAAGCGGCACAAGAGCTATTTCGAGCGATGGGGAATGCTGATGGGTGGACAGAGTGTGCAAGCGGGTTCAAGTGGGCTGTCGCGTCCGAGCGGACAGCCGAGCCTCGGGATGCTCGCTTTCCTCGCCTACCGGCAGGTGGAGATGCGGTCGATGGCTGCTGTCGAAGCCGCCGGGCACACGATCACCCTGTCGCAGGCGAGGTTGTTCGAGCGAGTGAACCCAGAAGGTTCACGACTGACCGAACTCGCCGAGTCTGGTCAACTGACGAAGCAGAGTGCTGCTTACCTCGTCGATGAGCTCATTGCGGCAGGCTACCTGCGGCGTTCGCGTGACCCCGAGGACGGCCGCGCCAAGCTCATCACCATCACCGATAGAGGATATGAGGTCATCGCTGTCGCCCGCCGGTCGGAGGCCGAGGTTGAGGATGAATGGTCGAACCACCTCGGGGACGAATCATTCGACACCCTGCGTCGGCTGCTCATCGAACTGCGCGAAGTCACGGATCCGTTTCGCTGAGGGTGATCGTGACGCTGCCTTTCGCGCTCGAAGCGGGGTGAAGGCAGTCGTGACAGGGCCATTCGCGCTCGCGGCGGGGTGAAGGCGCGGCGGCGTCCTTCGCGCTCACATCGGGATGAAGGCACAGTGGTGCGCTTGCATGCCTGAGCAGGGCTACGTGCCGAAGAGGCCGTCGATGATGTCGTCGGTGACGAACCTTGAGTGCAAGATCGGGGTGCGAGCGGGGTCGATGCTTTCGGGCGGTCGCCATGCCGGCCGTCCGTCGCCGAGCATGAAGACTTCCCAGTCGGAGCGGTCCATGAGGTGGTGGTGGAAGGAGCACAGCTGGCACATGTTGTTGATGTCGGTCTTGCCGCCCAGGGCGTGCGGCACAACATGGTTCACGTCGCACCATCCAGCTGGCGCGTCGCAGCCCGGGAACACGCATCCGCGATCCCTGGCGGTGACGATTGCGGTCTGCTTCTTGTTGGCGAAGCGCTGTTCCGTACAGACTTCCACCGTGCGGGCAGTTTCGTCCATCAGGTGGAAGAAAACGGTGCCATCGAGGCCGCGTCGAGCGACGTCGCCCATCGGGAAGCGGTCGCCGGAGCCTGTGGTGGCTTCGCCGATGCCGTTGGCGATGTCGGACGCTTTAGCTGTGACGACCAGGGCGTAGGGCGACCCCTTGGCGGCTTCCTTCATGCTGATGCGGGAAATGAGAGTGGCGAAACGTTCGTAGATCCAGGCCTTCGCACTGGGTTGCTCGCTCATGAGATTGACGGTCGAGCCATCGGCGCGGACCCCGTGACCGGCAGGAACGGGACGGTTGCCAGCGGGATCCGCGGATTCGGGCTCGGGATCATCTGAAGCCTCTGGGCCACCGGTGGACTCGATGCCACTGGTGGACTCGGGATCGTTGACGGTGTGGGAGTCCCGGGTGCTATTGGCATCATCGGCGGTTGCGGTGCCTCCGGTGGCCTCGATGACGGCCCATGGAGGTGCATCGAAACGATCTCCGGTAAGGACGGCATCGAGAGGTTCGAACCGTTGCTCATCGAAGGTCTGGCCGAGGCCCCCACGGTCGAGGCCGCCACCGTCGGGAGTCTGGTCTGGCCCGGCGTTCGGGGCGAGTGGGGGAGCGTCTTCGCGCTCGGCTTCGGCCACCTCGGTGTCGGTGGGTTCTGCGGTGGTCGACGTGTTGTCTTTCGCGGATTGGATCCGCGAGGTCAGCAGTCCGTGCAGTTCGGATCCCGCCACGGGATCGAGGACGCCTTCCAGCCTCCAGTCTCCATTGCGCTTGGGCCGGGCGGTGATGAAGTAGGCGGAACGGTCGCTGGGGTCGAGCGGTTCGGCGCCGTCGGGGTCGATGAGGGCGAGCATCTGACGGAAGATGTCGCGGAGCTCGCTGACAGACACCGACTTCGCGTACTTCACGAGGTCGGTTTCCACACGGGACTTCGTCTCGTGGTCCACCCACGCGGGCAGTGCCTTGAGGCAGTCTTCGATGACGGTGAGGTGCTCCGCGGGCAGGGTGCCGAGGTGAAGCTGCTCGGCGACGAGCGGGTGTTCGGGCTCAAGCGGTTGGCCGTCGAGTGCGACTCGTCCGCCGAGATTCTCTGCGAGCTTTGCCCTGCGGTTCGCTTCTCTCCCCGAGAGGTTGAGGCGTTCCTGAATGAGCGCCTTGGTCGACTTAGCGCCACTGTCTTTAGGCGTGCCGACGCGTTCGTAGACGGCCAGCGCCAGGGTGGACAGAGATTCACTGAGTCGACGCAGAGCCTCTGCCCCATCGATGACCTGCAGTGCCTCGTTCGGTCCCATCGGCCGGTCGAATGCACGAAGACCTCCGACCAGTTCGGTCAGGGAGGCGATCGAGTCGGTGATTTCGGGAGCGCTCGCGGCAAGGTCGCTCCACGCTGCGTCGGTGAGGATCGGGTGCATCGAAGTCGGGCGTTGAGTATCGTCTCCGCCTTGTGGCTGTGTCGCGTGGCGATCTGCGGTGTTGTTACTTGCCGCGGCCCGTTCTGCCGACTGGACCGGTGCAGGTTGTGTGGTCGTCCTGTCCTGCTCATCCGTTCCGGGTTGCACAGTCGATTCTGCCGGTGCGGTCGAAGTGAGCTCTGTTGAGTCCGCTGATTCGACGGTTTCGCGTGGTTGGTCGGAATCGGCAATTCCAACTGCATTGCTTGGTTCCTCGATGTCGGCGATCGACGTATCGTCGTTCGGTTCGTCATCGTCGGTCGAAACCGGGTCAAGGGCCTCGAACACCTCGGCGAAGTGGTGGCCGCTGAGGTCGAGCCCGGCCGCCTTGAGCTGTTCGGCCAGTGTTGCGGGGTCCGATGTTTCTTCGGGTTGTGCTTGCGCGGTGTCCTCGGGCGCGTGGGCATTCTGAGAAGTGGTGCCCACGAGGTCTGCTGGTGTGGTGTTCGTTGGCGGTCTTCTGCTCGCCCCGCCGCGCGAGTCAGCGGCAGCGCGGCGGTCGCGCTTTCCTGACTTGCGTCGCTTGCGGTCGGGGGTGAAGGTCATCGCTGTTGAGTTCCGTTCGTCATTGAAGGTCTCTTAGCTCAATTGTAGGCAGTCAGAGAATAGAAGACAATAGAATCTTCGAAAAAAATTCGACTGGAAATGACATTCTAAATGTGAAGGCCGCTTTTGAGTGGTTTATTGGGATGTGAGTCAGTTCGAGGACACTTTACTCATCGACACTGACTCGGGATCGGTCACGATTGAAGTGTCGGGAGGATTCTCGGAACTGGGTCCGACGCGGTAGAGGTGGGTGATCTGTGCGATGCCTGCCGTCCGGGAAGGGTTGGAGCCTGCCGTCCGGGAAGGGACGGACGGCAGTGCTCGGACAGAGCCGCCTCGATGAGGGTTGGGTCTGAACGCAGAGCCGCCTCGGCGAGGATGAATCTGCACGCATCGCCATTGTCGGTGGGATGATGGGGAGCTATGGCCCTTGATTTCACCCTGGTTCAGCTGCGCTACTTCCAGGAGGTCGCCAGGCGGGAGAACATGACCGAGGCGGCGAAGCAGCTCAACGTCACCCAGTCGGCGATCTCGACGGCGATGGCCCAGCTTGAGCGGTCCATCGGCCTCGACCTTTTCATCAGGCAGAAGAACCGATCGGTTGTGCTCTCTCCGGCAGGAAAGCGATTTCTCGCGGAAGTCACTAGCTTCCTCGAAGCCTCCGATGCGCTCGGAGAAACTGCGCAAGGGCTGTCCCGGTCTTTGAATGGGAGTCTGACGGTCGGCGTGTTCTCGCCGATCGCGCCGACCCGACTGCCGCTGATCCACGATGAGTTCGCGAAGCGCTATCCGGACGTGCAGGTGACGTACTTTGAGGCCGACCTGGAGGAGCTGCAGAGGGCCGTCACGGCAGGCGACTGCGATCTGGCGGTGACGTACATGCTCGGTCCGACGGGTCGATTCGACACCTTCCTTCTTGACGTCGTCGAGCCTCACGTTCTGGTCTCTCACGATCATCGCCTTGCCGGGGGTGGGCGGCCGAAACCGGTGCGCCTGAGTGAACTCGCCGACGAAGACTACATTCAGCTCGATCTGCCGTTCACCAGGCAGTACTACGACGAACTGTTCCGCATCGCAGGGATTGTGCCGAAGACTCGGCATTCGTTCTCCGGCTACGAGACTCTGCGTTCGTTCGTGGCGATGGGACACGGATACTCGCTGCTGAGTCAGAGCGTGTCATCGGGTACCTATATCGGGCTGCAGACCATCGATGTTCCCCTGCTCGATGACTTTCCGAGCATCGACCTGGCAGCGATCTGGCCCAGCGGCGTGCGCTTGAGCCGGCGCGGGATGGCATTCTGCGAAGTCAGCAGAGAGGTTTTGGGTGCTGCCGTGAAAAAGTGACGTTCCGGATCTGGCATGTATGCGCCGAAGGGCCGCGGCGGGCGCGGAAGATCGGCGGTGATCGCGACACCGCGACACCGCGACACCGCGAGACAGCGGACGGGCAAAGGCCGCCGACCCGGTCTGTTCTCATTGATTCAATTGATGACAACGTTCAAAAGTATCTGTTGGACTGATTCCGATTCGCTCATCACAATAAATGGCAGGCATCACACGGGCAGACGGTGATGCTTCCGCCCCATCAGGGTGACAGGCCCATCATGGGTCAGGCCCGTCATGGGACAGAGCAAAGGAGCTTTGATGTCCACTCCCACCACCGACCAGGAGCACACGCCCACAGCCGGCGGCCGCGGCCGGTCGACGACAATGCAGCGGAAGGTGCTCCTCGGCGGCAGCATCGGCCAGTTCGTCGAGTTCTACGACTTCACGCTCTACGGACTCTCCGCGGTCATCCTGTCCGAGTACTTCTTCCCCGACGGCGACCGGATCACCGGTCTGCTGGTCATCTTCGCGACCTTCGGAGTCGCGTTCGTCATGCGCCCCCTCGGCGGACTGTTCTTCGGAGCTCTCGGCGACAAGGTCGGCAGGCGGCAGACCCTGACCATCACGATCTTCCTCGTCGGAGCCTGCACAGCCCTCATCGGCATCCTCCCCGGCTTCGACACGATCGGGTGGTTCGCGCCGATCCTGCTCATCCTCGCCCGACTCGGCCAGGGCTTCTCTGCCGGCGGCGAATCCGTCGGCGGCCCCTCGTTCGTCTACGAGCACGCTCCGGTGTCCAAACGCGGACTGTGGATCAACATCACCCTGGCCGCGACGGCTCTGCCCTCGGTGTTCGCCGGCGGCCTCATCCTCCTGCTGTCGACGATGATGAGCGACGCCTCATTCGACTCATGGGGTTGGCGCGTTCCGTTCCTCCTGGCGCTGCCGTTGTCGGCTGTCGGACTGTGGATCCGGTCGAAGACCGACGAATCCGAGCTGTTCAAGAAGACCGCCGCCGAACGGCCCAAAGAGTTCAGCCCGATCCGCGATTCCTTCCGCGAGAACTGGGTCGGAATGCTCCAGGTCTTCTTCGTCCTCGGCGTCACCGCGCTCGGCTTCTACATGCTCTCGGCGTACTTCGTCACCTACATCCAGACAACCGGCGACCTCAGCCGCGAACAGTCGCTGCTGACAAACGCGATCGCCATGGCCAGCTACACGATCTTCCTGCCCATCGCCGGCCACCTCGGTGATCGATTCGGACGTCGGCCCATGCTCATCGCGGGTGCGATCCTGCTCGCGGTCACCTCGGTGCCGGCATTCGGGCTGGTCACCAGCGGACACATGGGGCTGGCATTCCTCGGGCAGACGATCTTCGTCCTCGCGCTCTGCTGCTACGGCGGCGGCTGCTACACCTTCTTCTGCGAGCGCTTCTCGACGAAGACGCGGTTCACCTCGGCGGCCATCAGCTACAACATCTCCTACGCGGCGCTCGGCGGAACCGCTCCGTTCGTGGGCACGTGGCTCGTCGACATCACCGGCGTCAACACCGCACCCGGGTATTACATGGCCGCCGCGGCCGCCGTGTGCCTCGTCCTCATCTTCGTCACGCGCCTCCCCGAGACCCGCGGACGGCTGGGGTAGGTGCGCCAACCCTGCCACAGACCCGCGCAAACCACACCCACCCACAAGAAAGCAGCGATCAGCAATGAACCATCAGGCACCCCCATCCTCCGACGCGGCCTTCCTCGCAGACTTCCACTTCGTCGCCACCATCGGTGCCACCGACAACAACGGCGTCGACCGGCAGGCGCTGACGGCCGAAGATAAGCAGACGCGTGACTGGATGCGCGGCTGGGCGACGGACAAAGGCTTCGACGTGCGCGTCGATGCGATCGGGAACATGTTCGCGTGCCTCGAATTCGTCCCCGATGCCCCGTACGTCCTCATCGGCTCCCACCTCGACTCGCAGCCGCTCGGCGGCCGCTTCGACGGAGCCTACGGAGTCATCGCCGCCCTCTTCGCGGCCCTGCGCGTCAAAGAGGAGCTCGCCGAATCTGGCCTGCAGCCCACCTTCAACCTCGCCGTCGTCAACTGGTTCAACGAAGAAGGCGGTCGCTTCGCCCCATCGATCATGGGCAGCTCCGTCTACGCCGGGCTCTTCGACCTCGATGAGATGCTCGCCGTCGCCGACCTCGAAGGCACCACCGTCGCCGAAGCCCTCAACTCCATCGGCTATGCCGGCACCGATACCCCGCCCGAGGCGATCACCTACGCCGAGATCCACATCGAACAGGGCCGCATCCTCGAACGCGAAGCCACGGACATCGGCGTCGTCGAGTCCAGCTGGTACACGCAGAAACTCGACATCGACGTCCTCGGCGAACAATCCCACACCGGAGCCACAGCCATGGCCGACCGCCACGACGCGCTCGTCGCCGCGGCCAAGGTCGTCCTCGCCGTCGCCGAGGTGGTCGACGAGTTCGAGGAAGAAGCCCTCGTCTCCTCGGTCGGCCAGCACGTCGTCGAACCGAACTCGCCGATCGTCGTTCCCCGCCGCGTCCACATGGTCGCCGACCTCCGCTCCTCCGATCCGGCCATCGTCCAAGCCGCCCGCAACTCACTGAAGACACAGATCGCCGAGATCGCCCGTGCCCACGACATCACCATCAACGCCCGCGACTTCGACATCCGCGACAAGCGCCACTTCCCGACCGAAGGCGTCGAACTCGCCGAGAAGGCTGTCGCCAATGAAGGTCTGAGCATCCGCCGGTTGGAGACGATGGCCGGCCACGATTCCGTGGCGATGAATCACCGCGTGCCCGCCGTGATGATGTTCGTTCCCAGCGTCGACGGCGTCTCCCACTGCGAACGCGAGTTCACCACCGATGAGGACATGCTCCGCGGCGTCCGTGTCCTCACCTCCGTGGCGGGCGAACTCGTGCGCGGTGAGCTCGCCGATGTCCGTGACGGTGCCGTCTGGGTCGGTTCGTCCGTCGCCGAGGCGCGCGCATGAGCAACGCCGATCCGCGCCCCAGCGCCGCCGCCTCGGCCGCAGTCCCGACCAGCTCGACGACCGAACCCTGGACCCTGTCCGCCGCCGAGGCGCTCGCCGCCTTCCGGTCCAAGGATCTGTCCCCAATCGACTACCTGACCTCCTTCATCGGCCGCATCACCGCCGAAGACGAGCGCATCAATGCGGTCACCGAAGTCGTCGAGGAGGCGGTCACCTCGGCGCGGGAAGCGGAGACGTTCTACGTCAATGCGACCGCTGATGACCTCGCCGAGGCGGCCGCCACCCGGCCCTTGCTCGGACTTCCCGTGATCGCCAAGGAGAAGCACACGCTCGCCGGCCGCGGCCTCACTCAAGGGCTGCTGCACGAACGCGACACCGTCGCCGACCATGATGCCGCGATCATCGCCCGCATCCGCGCCGCCGGCGGATTCGTCCACGCCCGAGCGACCTCTCCGGAGTTCAGCTGCGCGACGATCACGCACTCGCCGATGTGGGGCGTGACCCGCAATCCGTGGAACCCGGACCTCTCTCCGGGCGGGTCCTCCGGCGGGTCCGGTGCTGCGCTGGCAGCCGGGTTTGCGCCCCTAGCCACGGCCTCGGACATCGCCGGATCGACGAGGCTGCCCGCCGCCTTCACCGGCACCGTCGGCTACAAGGCTCCGTACGGTCGGATCCCCGGTGCCCAGCCTCTGGCCGCGGACTGGTACCGCGGGGACGGGCCGATGGCGCGCACCGTCGCCGACGCCGCACTGCTCGCCAAGGTCATGGTCGGGGTCGATCCGAGCGATCATGCGACCATCGCCTCGCCCGGGTTCCTCGATGACTTCGACCCCGCCGAGGCGGCCGATCGGCTCCGCGGACGCAGGGTCGCGCTGTGCGTGCGCTTGGGGGACTTCCCCGTCGGGAAGGACATCGAAGCGAATACCCGCGCGGTCGCCTCGGCGCTGGAATCGGCCGGGGCACACGTCGAGGAGATCGAACTGCCGTGGACGGCCGAGCGGATCTTCGAGACCGCGTTCACGCACTTCGGGAATCTCCTCGCCCCCGCCATGCGCGCCGCCACCCGCGGCCACGAGGACACCCTGGCCGAATACACGCTGCGGTTCATGGCCGACGCCGAGGCGGTCGCCTCCCGTCGTTCCTTCTATGACGGTCTCGCCATGGAAGCGCAGATCCAGGCGGAGCTCGCCGCAGCGATGGACGGGTTCGATGTGCTCTTGGCCCCCACCTCGGCGGTGGCGGGATTGGAGGCCGGGGCCAGCTACCTCGACGGGATCACGATCGGTGCCGACGGCGTCGGTCGCGAAGGGGAACACGCTTCCGGGCCGGACGGGACCGGCGGCGCGCGAACCGGGGGCAGCGCCGACGGCGTTCGCCTCGACCACTACTGGCAGGCGCATATGACGATGCCATTCAATATCTGCAACCGCGTGCCGATCGTCAACGTCCCCTCCGGCATGGCTGACTGCGGCATCCCCACCGGCGTCCAAGTCATCGCTCACCCCTATGACGACACCCGCGCCTTCGACGTCGCCGCCGCCATCGAAGCGCTGTGCCCATGGACCGGACTGGTGCCGACGGTTCAGATAGGCTCATCGGATGGATGAGCACACCCTCGCCGAGGTGGAGCGAGCCGGATCGCTGTTCAACGCCGTCACAGCGATGACCGTCGACCGCGCGAATGTCCTCACCGCGGAATCCGTCGGACGTCGCGACTCCGGTCAGCCGCCTCGGCGATTGGAAGGGATTCCCTTCGCGATCAAAGACGTCATCGACCTCGTCGGATACCCGACTACGATGGGATCGAATATGCGCAGCGATGCCCCGGCTGCTACCTCGGCGCCGGTCGTCGACCGACTCGAAGCGGCGGGCGCGATCCCTGTGGCGAAGACGAACTGCCAGGAGTACTCCTACGGAATCCTCGGCGACGAATCCGCCTTCGGCCGCGTCGTCAATCCCGTCGATGCGGCACTGTGCACCGCCGGGTCGAGCTCCGGATCGGCCGCACTCGTTGCCGCCGGGGTGGTGCCGTTGGCTTTGGGTACCGACACGGCCGGATCTGTGCGGGTGCCGGCGGCCTGCCAGGGCGTGCTCGGATTCAAACCGACCTTCGGCGTCGTGCCCGTCGACGGAGTCTTCCCGCTCTCGCAGAGCTTCGACACCGTCGGACTCTTCGCCTCCGACCTCGGCCTGCTGACCACGGCTTTCGACGTGATCGCGGGAGCCGGTGCGGGTGATGACCGGGGGAACAGTGCACACACCATCGATGTCAGTCTCTTCGCCGATGACGATGACCGGGCGAAAGACATGCTCATGTCGGTGCCCGACCTCACGATCACCTCGGCGAATGGGTCGGCCCTGGACGAACTCCTCGACGACCTCGCACCGATCTACGATTACATCCGCCTCTATGAGGCATTCGAGGTCCACAGAGACCTCTTCGCCGAGCGTGCCGCCGACTACCAACCGGGTGTGGCCACGAAGATCGAAGCCGGCCGAGGCCTCTGCGAGGCCGAATACCGAAAGCAGCTGGACGCGCTCGCCGAACTGCGGGAACGGTCGCTCGCGGCCTTCGGTGGCACTGACTTCCTGCTCACTCCGGCCATCGACGGACCCGTGGTCCGCTGGGATGAGATCGACTCCGGCACGGCGGCGAAGTTCATGCGCTATTCGATGCCATTCAACGTGCTCGGCTGGCCGGCCTTGACGATCCCGCTGCCCAGGGCCGGGGCCGGAGATGGACCGCAGGCGGTGCAGCTGGTCGGCCGCCCCGGCGGCGACCGCGACCTGCTCGCCTTCGCCTCTCAGCTGGTCTGACTAGACCCTTGGCCGGTCTGACTTGGGGATCAGTCCGATTACATCGGGGATCGCCTGATCTGACTCGGTGCCACCGGTCCGATTCGGAGATCGGCCGAGTCGAGCCCACCCTCGACCAGGCTGAACTCGAACAGCCGCCGCGTCGAACGAACCGGAGCCGGGCCGACGAGACCGAGCTCATCGTCCATTCCCGGTGGTCAGTGGCGAACCGCCGACGGTGGTGGTCGCGGTGGTTCGGGATGGGCGGAGCAGTGTCCTGGGCGACCATGGCTGCTTTCCTTGCATTCATCTTCAACATCTTCCTCGTCACCTCTGACTCGAGCGCCAGCATCGTCGTCTCTGCAGCGCTCGGCATCGCGAATGTCATCGCCTCGTGAGCGGTGCTCGTGTATTCGTTCGCACTCGAGTTCATGCGTCTCGACCTCAGCCGCGGCGGCAGCCCGGGGGAACGGCAACTCGAATTCGAGATGGAAGGTCCACGCGAGTTCGGCGACTACCTGACCTTCTCCGTGCTGTCATCGACGATGACGGCCGCGCTCCCCGGCCGAGCAATGTCGCGGAAGGCCTGGCGAATGGTGCGCACGAACGTCATCATCACCTTCGCCTTCAACTCCGTCGTCGTCGCGACCCTCGTCTCGATGATCCTCTCCTACGTCATGTGACAGTCACCGGAACAGCCCAACCTGATGCATATCGCCGAGGCGGTCCACCCCGTTCAGGGTGGACCGCCTCGGGCGTATGGGCTCCTCGACTGGGCGGGCCACCTCGGTGAGGACAGAATCCTCAGCTGGGTGGGCCACCTCGGCGAGATGGGAGGTCACAGCCTCCAGCAGCTGTCGAGCGGAGCCTTGCCCGCGAAGGTGCGGGTGGTGAAGGTTTCGATGCGCGGCAGCGCGGCGACGTAGCCGCCGATGTGCGTGGGTCCGAGGTTGTCCTCGAACGCCACCTTGTGGCCGGCTCGGCACCACGTCGAGGCGAGTTCCTTGCCCTGATCGAACGAGATGACGTCGTCGAGGCGGCTGTGGTTGACCAGGAGCGGAACATCCGGCACCTCGGCCTTGCCCAACCGCTGCCGGTCAACGATGTCCGTGAAGTTCTCGTCGATGATGTCGGTGAATGACTCGCCGTTCTTCGTCAGCGACTTCCCATCTGTGAAGGCTGTCGAGAGCAGGGCTTCGACGGTGCACTTGTCGGCTGTTTCGGCCAGTATCTTCTGCCCCTTCTCGTTGAGGAAGTCGCTTGTATCGATGTCGGCCTGCTCGGCGAACCCTACGACACCGTAGAGCGCGAATGCCGTGTAGACGCTCGAGAGCCCGGACACGGTCTTGTGCAGATCGACCGGCACTGCGCCGGCCGAAGCCGAGGCGATGTTGAGCTCGGGTGCCCACTCCTTCTGGAGTTCCAGTGCAGCCGTCGTGGCATGACCGCCCTGCGAGTAGCCGCGCAGCTGGAGCTTGGTGTCCTCGTCGATCTCGCTGCCATCGACCTGCTGGACGGCACGTGCCGCATCGAGGACCGACCGCCCCTCTTCGACGCGATCGACGAAGTGGTGAGTGCCCTCGGTGCCGAGTCCCATGTAGTCGACGACGACGACAGGATGCTTCGCGGCCAGGGCTGAGGCGACGGAGATCCCCTCGTACTCGGTTCCCATGCCCAGCTGACGGCTGGGAGCGCACTTGTCGGCGACGCCCTGAGTGCCCGGCGAGATGACGACGGCATCGTCGGCATGGCCGCTCGCGCCGTTCGGCGTGAGCAGGGTGGCGGTCGCGGCTCGGGCCTGGCCCTTCTCATCAGTGGTCTTGTACATGAAGACCTTCGATTTTGCGTCATGCTTGATGAGTTTCACCGGATCGAGGTAGAACTCCGAGTCGGCCTGCTTGAGCACTGTGCCGTCCTCGCTCGGCAGCGAGTCCGGGGTCTGATAGAAGTCTCCGGGGACTCCTGATGCCGGCAGGTCTTCCTGCGCAGCGGCGTATTCGACGTCGGCGGGCGTGAGTTCGTCGGTCTTCTCGACGGCTTTCTTCGCCTGTTCGACGCTGATGCCCTCGGGGACGGATTCGCGATTGAGTGTGCTCGGATCCTCTGCCGCACGGTCGTCGAGGAACTGTTCGGCCTCGGCATCGGTCTGCGGAACGAGTTCGGTGGCCCGGGCTGGTGCGGTGGCCGTGCACAAAGTGAGTGCGAGGCCGACGACGGCTGCGGCGCTCAGGGCCTGGAGGCGACGACGGGGCCCGTGTGAGGAGGTGGTCGGCAGTGCTGTGGTTGGCGTGCTCATAGGCGGTGGTCCTGTTCTGCCATGTCTCTCGGCATTGAGAAGGTGCGGGACAGTAGTGCCGGTGCAGATCGCGGTGGAGTGCACCGTGACGGTGAAGTCGGTGTGATGACGGGGTGCCGTCGGCCAGAGTGTTCACCGTTGGACGCCCTGATTGTGACGGGCACCACAAACATTACTTGATAGTAGAACTGAGTGGTAGTTAAGTGGCAGATTCGGTCTGTTGTCTGGTCGGGTCGGGTCTGGTCGTGCAGGGTCAGGATTGGTCAGGACTGGTCAGGTCGGGTCAGGTCGTGCCGGGTCAGAGCTGGTCGGGTCTGATCAGGCGAGGTGGGTGCGAACGACTTCGACGATGACGAGGAGCGCGCCGACGATCGAGGCACCGACGGCGAGGCGGTAGAGGAGTCGGCGGTCGGCGCGTCGGATGACGAAGTTCGACAGCCACAGTCCGATGAGCATGAACGGCAGCAGGACCGCCGCTGCGATGAGGTGTCTGGTGCCGACTTCGCCGCCGATGGTCAGTCCCGTCAGAGACAGGATGCTGCCGAGGGTGAAGTAGGCGCTCATCGTCGAGCGCATCGATGACGGATCGAGCGAGCGCATGATGAGGCTGATCGGGGGTCCGCCGATGCTCGTGGCCGTGCCGAAGATCCCCGAGACCGACGACGCGAAGAACATATTGCGGTGCGAGGCCGCCGGTGACCAGCCGACCAGGCTGAATGCGGCACCGGCGAGAACTGTGATCGCGAGCATCAGAGACAGCCCGGAATCCGGCAGCAGCACCACGGCGGCGGTGCCGATAGCGATTCCGGGCAGTCGTCCGAGGGCGCCCCAGCCGACGAGCTTCCAATCGACGTCCTGACGCTCACGGGCGAATGCCGTGAATGAGGTGAGGGTGGCCAGCAGCAGAAGGGCGGACGGCAGCAAGTCGGGGCGCAGGAGGGCGAGCACGGGTGCGGTGATCATGCCGAGGCCGAATCCGATGGAGCCCTGCAGGCAGGCTGAACCCAGCACCACGATCCCGATGATCAGGTACTGGACGATCTCCATCGATTCCTCATTCCTCCGCTGTGGGTGCCGCGGTCAGACATCTGCGGGCCTCCGGTCAGACGGCACTCGCCGCTCACGACAATGGGCCGTGCGGCGCAGATTGCGCGTTCTGAGCACCTATTCTATGCGCAGAACGAACAATTCAGCATCTTCTTTGCGAAATAGCTTGCGCACAATGCGCATGTGTGGGATATTCTTTACGAAGATTGCGCACGGTGATGACGCGGACCAATCCTTGCATCATTCATCGGGCAATCGCTCAGATGTCCATCTACACATGGGAGTGCAGCCATGGCCGCCGACGTCCATAGCGTGAAACGCAGCTCTGTCTCTTCGATGCCCGCGCAGAATCCGCTGCCGCGCGGTCTCGGTCTCGTCACCTCGGTTGGGCCCGGCCTCGTGCTGGCCATGTCCTTCCTGGGCACCGGCGACCTCGTCAGTTCCTCCGTCTCCGGCGCCTCCTACGGGTATGCGCTGCTGTGGACGCTCATCCTCTCGCTCGTCGCCCGCACGTTCATCATCTCGTCCATCGCGAAGTACACGCTGATGAACAAGCACGGGGACACGCAGATCCTCGACGGATTCGCCCGCCTGTCACCGGCGCTGCCGGGGATTATGGCCGCGGTCGTCCTCATCGCCGGCTTCATCACCCAGGCCACCTTCCTCCTCGCCGCGGCCGTCGGGCTCCACGAACTCACCGGCGGTGAGTGGGGAGGCAGCTGGGGACGGTTCTTCTGCGCGATTATCATCGTCGCTCTCACCCTGTCGCTGGTCATGCTGCGCAAGCAGTTCGTCGTCCTCGAATACTTCGCCCGCTTCGCCTCGGTCGCGATGATCATCGCCTTCGTCTACGCGCTCATCAAGATCGGGACCTTCGACATCGCCGGCTTCGTCCAGGGCATGGCCTTCGAGATCCCGAAGGAGCAGAACACCTCGGCATTCGCCCCCATCGTCATCGCCTCGGCGACCATCGGCACGATCGCCGGCAACATGCCCAACCTCCTCTACTCGGGCTTCATGCGCGACAAGGGCTGGGTCGGCCCGAAGTATCGCAAGATCCAGCAGTTCGACCTCATCGCCGGCATGGCCCCGCTGCTCATCATCAACCTCCTGTTCTGGATCGTCGCCGCCGAATTCAGCGCCGCACACCCCGGATTCTCCATCGCCGACGAATTCGACCTCTCCCACATGCTCTCGGTCGCCGTCGGTCCGATCGGCCCGTCCCTGCTGTGGATGTGCATCTTCTTCGCCGCGATGACGAGCTTCCCGCCGCAGTCGCGCGGCTTCTCCCAGCTGGTCATCAACGGCATCAACCACACCGTGCCGTCGATGCGGAAGTTCCTCGGCCGCGACGAGGAGAACCCCGCATTCCGGTGGATCCAGGCGATCGTCTTCATCATCCTGCCTCTGGCCTCGACGATCCCCGGCGCCCCGGACCTCATCTCGCTCAACATCGTCGGCACCGCGATCTCCACCGTGCTCAGCCTCCCGATCATCGTCGTGTGCATCCTGCTGCTGACATCGCGGAAGAAGCACATGCACTCCTACGCGGTCAATCGGAAATGGCAGACCGGACTGCTGCTTCTCCTCGGCATCATCGCCATCGTCGTCGGCGTCCAGATCGCCATGCAGATCCCCGCGATGTTCCAGACCGCGTTCGGATGATGAGTTCGGACCGTCGGTTCGGGGATTCCCTCGCCGAGGCGGCCCGCGGCTGCCGTGCGAACGATACCGCCGAGGCGGCGCACTCTTACGTACCCTGATTCCGTTGCCAAGACATGGAGGAGACACCCATGACACTGCTGTCCCAGCCTGCCCTCGAACGAGTTCCCGCACCGTCGGCTGACGGCCGGCTCCGCTTCTTCGAGGACGACGGTTCCGCGGCCGCGGTGATCCCGACCGATCGGCGCTCGAACCACGCGCCGTCGATCCTGCCCCTGCCCGGCGGAGGACTCCTGGCCGCCTGGTTCGGCGGCAGCGATGAGGGAAACAAGGACATCGACATCCTGGTCTCCCGGTTCGACGTCGATACGGGACGGTGGACCGCCTCGGCGGCGGTGACCCACGATGAGATCCGATCTGATCAGAACCCAGGTCTCTTCGCCTCCCCCGACGGGGATATCCGGCTCGTCTATACTTCCCAGCTGTCGCGGCAGTCCGGGGTCCCCGAGACCTTCAACCTCCAGCACACCTCCGTGGTCAAAGTGATCCGTTCGACCGACGATGGAGTGAGCTGGAGCGAACCGGAGACGCTTTTCGACCGGGAGGGGACGTTCTGCCGGCAGCCCATCCAGGTCCTTGAGGACGGGACGTGGGTGCACACTCAGTGGCTGTGCTTCGACGACGATTCGAAGAACGGCTCCGACCAACCGGTCGTCCAGATCTCCACGGATCAGGGATCGACCTGGAGACAGGTCGAGTTCCCCGACGCCGCAGGCCGGGTCCACCCGAACGTCGTCGAGCTCGAACCGGGACGCCTCGTCAGCCTCTTCCGCTCACGCTTCGCCGACTGGGTCTACCTCAGCCGCTCCGAAGACGGAGGAGAGACCTGGTCGGTGCCCGAGGCCACCGAGGTGCCGAACAACAATGCCGGTATCAGCGCCTTCCGTCTGCCCTCGGGCATGCTCGCTCTCGTCTCGAACGAGCACCAGGTCGCCACGGAACCAGGCGAGGTGGTCTGGCCGTACGAACGGATGCGGATCGTCATCGCAGTGTCGAACGATGAGGGCCGCACCTGGCCCGTGCGTCGAGTCATCGAACCCGGTGACGGGTTCTCCGGTGACGGCAACCTACGCAGCAATCGTCGGCAGGAGTACCCGCACGGCATCGTCGACGCCGACGGTCTCATCCACGTTGTCTACGCCTTTAGCTCCCGCCGGGCGATCAGACACGTCGTCTTCGACGAGGAATGGATCTCCGGAGTCGAGGATCAGGTCCACACCGACTGCAAACTCTGGGGCTGAGTCGCCGGGGCTTCTGTATGCTCGCGTGCCGTCAGCTCTGCCCGGCGTTGCCCATCTGGTCGACACGGACGACGCCGATTCCGCGGTCTTCGAACGGTGTGATCTGCGCCGGATCGGCCGAATCGTCGGTGACGAGCGTCCAGCCGCTGCCGAGGTCGGCCCAGGCATGGAAGGGCCGCTGGCCGAGCTTCTCCGCATGGGCGAGAACGAAGACGTGGGTGGCGCGGCGGCTCATCAGCTCTTTGAGGCGGACCTGTTCGGGCAGGGCCTCGCACACGCCGTCCTCGGCGGTGACGGCATCGGCGCCGAGGAAGGCGAAGTCGAAGGTGAATTTCTCCAGCCCCGCCTCGGTGATGGGACCGATGAATCCCTGGCTGACGGGGCGGTAGCGGCCCCCGAGGAGGGTGAATTCGACGTCCTCGAGGTCGGCCATCTGCTGCAGTGATGTCAGGCCGGAGGACACCACGGACAGAGGAGCGGTATCCCGGAGCGCACGGGCGACCTGCGCGGTCGTCGTGCCGGCGTCGAGGAGCACATGCGAGCCGGCAGGGACCTGCCTGGCGCACCAGGAGCCGATGGCCCGTTTCACCTCGGGGGCTTCGTGGGAGCGTTCGGCCAGCGTGGTCTCGGACTCGGTGGGCACAGCGATGACACCGCCGTAGGTGCGGGCCAATTCGCCGGAATCGGTGAGCTTCGCCAGGTCCCGGCGGATCGTCGACGCGGTGACTCCGAGCATCTCCGACAGAGTCTCGACACTCATCTCACCTTGGGTGCGCGCCAGCTGAAGGATCTCCTCGCGACGTTCGCCTGCGTTCATGTCTCTCCTGTCGGATTGCCGTTGATCGCCACTGTATCGCGAATTCTCGCGCGGACTGCGCAGAACTCAGACAGCGGTGACGCGCGGATCGCACCACCGCCTCGGCGCTGGCATGGTGCTCCGTTGTGCGGACCGAACCTCGCCTTTCCGCCGGATGACCTTCCGAACTCAGACGACGGCGAGAGCCGCGGCCTGACGCATCGCCTCGCTCATCGACTCGGTGTCGACCTTGCCGGTGCCGGCGATGTCGAAGGCGGTGCCGTGATCGACCGAGGTGCGGATGACGGGAAGGCCGACGGTGATGTTGACGCCGGCATCGATGCCGAGGACCTTGATGGGGCCGTGCCCCTGGTCGTGGTACATCGCGACGATGAGGTCGTAGTCGCCGCGGCCGGCGAGGAAGAATGCGGTGTCGGCAGACAGCGGTCCGACGGCGTCGATGCCGTCGGCCTGGAGCTTCGTGATCGCCGGAGTGATCTTCTCCTCCTCTTCGCCGTAGCCGAAGAGCCCGTTCTCACCGGCGTGCGGGTTGATCGCGCAGACGCCGATGTGCGGTCGTTCCAGTCCGGCCCGGACGAGTGCATCGTGGCCGCGGCGGACGGTGCGTTCGACGAGGCCGGGCTCGATCTTCGCCACGGCATCGATGAGTCCGATGTGGGTGGTCACGTGGATGACGCGCAGCTTGGGGGAGGAGAGCATCATCGAGACCTCTTCGGTGCCCGTGAGCGAGGCGAGCATCTCGGTGTGCCCGGGGTACTTGTGCCCAGCGGAGTGGAGGGCCTCCTTGTTGAGCGGCGCCGTGCAGATCGCCTGCACCTCACCGGACATCGCCAGCTGCGAGGCGCGTTCGATATATCGGAACGCCGCATCTCCCGCGACGGGGGAGAGTTCGCCCCAGGGCAGATCGCCTGGGAGGAGGGCGAGGTCGATGACGTTGATGACTCCGGGCACGTGTTCGGCCTCGGCGGGGGAATCGACGCGGCGGACCTCGACCGCGGTGCCGAGCACCTGTGCGGCCTGCTCGAGCCGTGCGGCATCCCCGATGACGACGGGGGCGGCGACCGCGAGCACCGAGGGGTCGAGGCAGGCGGCGATGCAGATCTCGGGGCCGACGCCGGCCCCGTCGCCCATGGTCACTGCGACTGTGGGAAGCGCGTTCATTGACTCTCCTTCGTGGTTCGCGACGGTGGCCGCGGTGGTCGTGGTGGGCTCACCGGTGGTCAGAGCCGCGTGGATGAGGGTGAGGGAATCGGGTCCGCCCTGGCCGCCGGGCCGGGTGACGACGGCGGCGAGGTCGACGTCGTCGGCAATGCTCGCCGAGGCGGTCCTGACCGTGGACAGCACTGCCCCGGGGTGGATTTCGCGGATCGTTTCGATCCGGTGCACGCCGAGGCGGTCGAACACGGCTCGTGCCGTCTCGCCGCCGGCGGCGGCGAGGGCGACGGGTCCGAATCCGGACAGTGCGCGGGTGGCGAGTTCGGCGAGGAGTCTCGGCAGCGGCCGAGGGTCGACGGAGGCTCCCGTATCGGTGAGTCGGACGACGAGGTGGGACTCGGTCAGGGCCTCGCGTACGCGTGCGGCGGAATCGTCGAGACGGTGGGGGTCGTCGGCCCATGCGGCCACCTCGGCGGCGGGCAGTTCGAGCACTTGCGTGTCCGAGTGGTCACACAGGTGAGCGATCTGCGCCTCGATCCGCTCCGCTGCGGTGCCGAGGAGAGTGAGGACCCGTGCGGGCGTGCGCGGAAATGATGAGGGGTCGGGTCGTACAGTTGGTGCGTCACCCGCATCTGCCAGGGCAGATGCGTCGCTTGGCGCAGTGAGTTCACGTCGTCGACGCTCGGCCAAGGCGCGCGCGAGCGCGGAAGTGCCGACGAGGATGGCTGAGGTCGCCTCGGCGAGAGCGACGATACGGGTGAGATCCTCCATCGACTCTGCATCGGCGGTGATGAGGCGCTCGCCACCGAAGCCGACATCCGAGGCGTCGACACTGGCATCCGAACTGACAGCGGCGCCGCGGCTGTCAGCGGCGTCGTCGAAGACGTCGGCAGCATCGGTGCCGGGCAGCGACCGCAGTTCGTCGAGGCCCAAATGGCGGGCGGGGACGGGGCACAGATCCGAAAGCGTCTCCGGTGCGCTGCCGTCCTCGAGGCTCCAGGCGCGGGTGCTGCTCAGCCGGATTCCGTTGTCGAAGGGCACTCCGTCGACGACCGTGCGGCTCTGCTGCGGAAGCGCCGGAGCGAAGACCACGGGTCCGCTCGCGTGGTCGATGGCTGCAGTGAGCGCGGCGCGGATGTTGCCGCGCAGCAGGGAATCGATTTTGATGAGTGTGGCGCGGGGCGAGCCGAAGTCACGAAGCGCAACCGAAGTGCGGGCGCCGGCCGATTCGGCCGGCAGATAACGGCAGTCGAGATCGACGACGAGGTCCCGGGGATCTGTATCGGCCGCCTCGGCGATGGGTCGATCGGATTCTGCGCCGGCGTTCGCCTCGGCGATGGTGTCATCTGAGCCGGTCGCGGACTCTGCACTCGACGAGGTGAGAACGATCGGGGTGCCCGGATTGAGCGTGGCGGCGACCTCGGCAGCGCCGCTGAGATCGTCCGCGATGACCAGGACACCGGATTCGCCTGCTGACATGGCACTCCTTTGCGTCCGGTCCGGCTGAACACCTTCTACACTGACATGTGTGCGCGAAATGCGCAAGTTGTTGCACGATCCACGCACAGATGGGAAGATCGGTGTATCGACGATCTGCCCCACTCAACGAGGAGACTCCCTTGACCACAGACCCGACCATCACGCTCGACGGAGTCTCCGTCCCCCTGTCCCGGCTGGTGCTCGGCACGATGACCTTCGGCGATACGGTGACCGAAGCGGCAGCGCACGAGGTCTTCGAAGCGGCCGTTGCGGCCGGGATCACCGGCATCGACACCGCCAACGGATATGCGAAGTCGACGACCGAAAGCCTCATCTCGCCGCTGGTGAAGAAGCATCGGGACCGGATCGTGCTCGCGACGAAGGCAGGAATGCCCCACGCCGACGCCGGCGAGCATTCGCCGCTGTCCGCAGCCGGCCTGCGCGCGAGCGTCGAAGGATCGCTGCGACGCCTCGACGTCGAATCGATCGACCTCTTCTATCTCCACCAGCCCGACCGTGCGGCCTCGCTCGACGAGACGCTCGAGACCATCGCCGCCCTGCGCGCCGAAGGCAAGATCACCGCGCTGGGCATCTCGAACTTCGCCGCCTGGCAGGCAGTCGACGTCATCGCCGCCGCCGAGCGCGCGGGCGCTCCGGGCCCCGTCGTGGCGCAGAACGTCTACAGCGTCCTGGCCCGCCGGATCGAGGACGAATGGCTCGAATGCGGACAGTCCCACGGCATCGCAACGATGGCCTACAACCCGCTGGCCGGGGGCCTGCTCGCCCGCCGCCCGTCGACCGACGGAACGGGGGACCGTTTCTCGGGATCCGTGCTGGCAGCGATGTACTCGCAGCGCTACCTCTCCGACTCCGTCCTCGCCTCGGTCGAGGCCTTCGCCGCCGTCGCTACCGATTCCGGGATCCCGCAGGCCGAACTCGCCCTGCGCTGGGTTGCCGAGGCGCCCGGAATCTCCGCCCTGCTGCTCGGAGCCAGCCGAGTCTCCCAGCTCGAGGGCAATATCGCCGCGATCGCCAAAGGCCCGCTGCCGACCGATGTGCTCACCGCAGTCGACGAGGCGACCGCAGCGATCCGAGGGTCTCAGCCGAAGTACAACCGCTGACCCGTCGCCGATCAACCACTCCACCACCTGAGAGGGAACCACCATGACAGCCATCCGAGGCATCCTCGCCGCCACCGCCACTCCGTTCGACGACGACGAGAACATCGCCGAGGCGGCCCTGCGCGCCCATGTCCGCCGTCAGCTCACCGCCGGTGTCCACGGCATCTTCGCCCTCGGCACGAACGGTGAGTTCTATGCTCAGTCCGCGGCCGAGCGCGCCGAAGCCGCGCGGATCGTCATCGACGAGGTGGCCGGCGCCGTCCCCGTCGTCATCGGTGCCGGTGCCGCAACGACCCAGGAGACCATCGCGATCGCCGCCGATGCCGCTGCGGCCGGTGCCGACGCGCTGTCGATCATCACCCCGTACTTCGCGGCGGCTTCGCAGGTCGAGATCGAGAATCACTTCCGGGCCGTGGCCGACTCCGTCGACGTTCCAATCATCGTCTACAACATTCCTGCGCGGACCGGCAATGCCGTAGCACCGGCGACGCTCGAAAAGCTCGCAGCCGTGGACAACATCACCGCGGTCAAGGACTCGAGCGGGAACTTCGACACGATCCTGCAGTACCTCGAGCGCACCGATCGCGAGACCTTCGACGTCATCTCCGGCAATGACTCCCTCATCCTCTGGACCCTGCTGGCCGGCGGTGCCGGAGGGATCAGCGGCATTGCGAACATCTACCCGGAAACCATGGCCTCGATCTTTGACCTGTTCGTCGCCGGGGACATCGATGCTGCGCGCTCCGCACAGGACAGCATCCGCCCGATCCGCAACTGCCTGGCACTCGGCAACCCGAACACGGTCGTCAAGGCGGCCGCGAACGAACGCGGATTCGGACTCGGCCCGGCCCGGGCACCGTTCAATGCGCTCTCGGACGAGGCGAAGAAGCAGGTCGCCGCGACGGTCGCCGCCGATGTGGAGCGCGGCCTGGCCTGAACGTGGCGATCATAATCGCCTCAATTGGTCAGATCGACCCTTATGGCGATTATGACCGCCAAGAAAATCGGGCCGGCAACCAGCGGTGGTCGGGCGTGGCTCGAATCGAAGCACCACGCCCGCTAGAGGCAAGCACCTAGGAGTTGCACCAATAGATGTGTTCCCCGGGAGCTATTGGGTAGATGGATGATATCCCAGCGCTTTCCAAAAGTGTATGCACTCCAGTCGCTCGGTGACTCGTTACCTGGCCTCAGTTTCACTAAATCAGCAAAAAGTCGCGGTTCATTCTTCCGATCTGCCACGTAACTGTATACAGTTGGAGGGGATAAGCAGTTCTTGAATAGAAGGGACGCGACGATGCCGCGAGATCTGAAAGCACCGGGCGAGAGTCGAAGATTGGTTGAGTACGCCCATGCGCGCCTCAGGGATGAGATCATCACGAACCGTATACCTGCGAATTCCTCGATCAGCCAAGTGAAACTCGCTGACGAGCTTGGTGTGAGTAGGACACCACTTCGGGAGGCGCTCCGGTTGCTTCAGCATGAGGGGCTTGCGAAAGTCGAGGCGAACAAGAGAGTTACGATCTCGCAAGTTGATCCCAGTGATTTGGATGCGCTTTATGCGATGCGTATACAGCAAGAATCGCTTGCAGTATTCCATGCCACCAAACGAGTCTCGGACAAAGACCTGCAGCGCACCCAGCAGGATCTTGAAAGGATGTTCGAGGCAATTCAGTCCGATGATATTGACGCTTGGAGTACAGCCCATCGAAGCTTTCATCTTTCGATGGCTCAAGGCCTTCACGAGCGATACGACACGAGCATTTCTCGGCATTTCGATCACGCAGAGAGATACCGACACATCTATCTGACTGACTCTGACATGAACTGGTCGCAGAGCTCAAAAGATCACAGTGAGATCTTCGAGTCGTACAGAGCTGGGGATGCTGCACGTGCAGCCGAACGAGTTGCGGAACATTATGGGCGAACTGCAAAGTCAGTCATGCACAGTATCGACCCTGACTATGTGCCGGCACTGGTCCCATCGGCGATCACCATGGCTCTCAGCCTCCGTTTCATGTCCTGAATAACCAGTCGCCATTTGATTGAGGCGACGACTGACCCTACCTGTACCGAATAGAGAACGCATCTGCTGACGCACGTTCTCTGCCCGCACACATTGGACCTCTGCGGGCGAATTCGCCAACTCATCTCGATTTCACGGTATGGGCAATGGCATACGTCCTCAGGATTCGAACCTAAGCCAAACCAAGCATTGTTCGACCCCTTCACATGTCAAAGGAGACACGATGAATATCTTGAAGTACGCGAGTAAAGTTCCAGGCGGTTTGATGATCATTCCGTTGCTCCTCGGAGCAACGATCAATACCTTGTTTCCGCACGTTCTTGAAATCGGAGGGTTCACTCAAGCGGCATTCAAAGACGGCGCAAATGCGGTGATCGGCGTCTATCTCTTCATTATGGGATCGCAGTTGACTGTGAAGTCGACAGGTCCGGTCCTGCAGAAGGGATTCGCGATTCTTCTCGGCAAACTTGCGGCGGGTGTGGCAGTGGGATTGTTGGTCGGATTCTTCGCGCCAGATGGCACGCTCTGGACCCTTACTCCGCTTGCAATTATTGCGGCGATGATCAATTCCAATGGTGGGCTCTTTGCTGCTCTGACGACCCAGTTCGGAAACAAGACTGATCGTGGTACATTCCCGATCATTGCGCTCAACGATGGTCCGTTCTTTACCCTCGTCGTATTGGGTGCTGCAGGAATGGCAGACGTACCGCTGGTTGCTTTGGTCTCGGTGATCGTCCCGATACTTCTCGGATTCTTACTGGGGAATCTCGATTTGCGAATCCGAGAGTTTCTTAAGCCCGGTGAAAGCCTGCTCATACCGTTCTTTGCGTTTCCGCTCGGTGCCGGTATCGACTTCAAAGACATCGTGTCCGCGGGTCCACCTGGCGTCCTTTTGGGAGTTCTCACTGTGATTCTCTCCGGAGGCGGAGCGATGTTGTTCCTGCACATCATTCACCGTGTTAAGCGGACCCCGAAAGGGAGAAGGAACCTCATCGCCGGAGCTGCCGAGTCGTCTACCGCCGGTAATGCTGTGGCAACCCCCGCGGTCGTGGCGACGGTCGATCCGAGTTATGCGGATATTGCCGCAATCGCGACTACACAGGTGGCTGGAGCCATGGTGACAACTGCGATCCTCACTCCGATCCTGACGACTCTTGTGTACAAGTGGCAGATGAAGCGTGGAATCGATCCGAGGAACGAATATCCGGAGGACAACCCAATCAGAGAAGGGTCTCCTGACATCGAATCGGTGGACTCGGATCAAACCTAGTTCGCCGAGAACGACCAAAGCAAGAGCAGAACGTACGAGAGGAGAACGCACGTGAAAATCAGGTATCTACTTCCAGATAAGTCCGACAATGTGGCGATCACGACGGAGAAGATTCGCGCAGGAGAAACGATCGATGTCGGTGGACAAGATGTGACGATCTCCACCACGATTCCAAAAGGGCATCGTTTCGCTGTCCAACCTATTGCAGAGGGATCTGCAGTGAACTCTTGGACTTACGCTTTCGGTTTTGCTACTCGTGACATAGCTGTCGGGGACTATCTGTGCAACGCGAAGATGCGGGAAGTGCTGGAGCTTCGTGATCCGCAGGATTACACCGATGGTCTGACGGTCAATTTCACTGACCGCGATACTACGATTGAGCAGTTCATTCCAGAGCCAGATACGTATTTTCCAACGCGGGATGGCGTTTCAAATCCGCCGACGTTCTCCGGGTATTTTCGGAGCAGCAGCAGAGGCTGGGGGACGAGGAACTACGTAGCTCTTATAGGAGTAAGCTCGCTATTCAGAAACCTCGTCCTCTCTGCGACGCAGGTCATCAACGATGATCTTGAAACGACTGACGATTTCCACGGCCTCGTCCCGGTTGTACACACCGAAGGTGGGGCGTCTACTCCCATAAACAATCGTGCCCTTCTTTTGCGTACATTGGCGGGATTTGCAGTCAACTCGAATCTTGCCTCGACAATCTTCGTCAATACAGAGGACTCCGCTATTCGGAGCGAAGAATTGCTGGCGGAGCTCCAAAAAATGGGGCCTCGATACTTGTCAAGCAGCATCCGTTTCTTCAACGCAGGGGTCGATGAAGAGTCTGACATTGCCGCGTTGCAGAGGATTGCGGAGCCACTGGTGGACCGTGCACGTCGGATTAAGCCCGGGAGGGCGCCGATGTCGGCGCTCAAACTGGGGCTACAGTGTGGCGGTTCAGACGCATTTTCTGGAGTCACTGCGAATCCGCTCCTTGGTGGAGCTGTGGAAAGAATTCTGCAGGAAGGAGGAACAGCGAATCTCGCTGAGACTGACGAGCTGATCGGTGCCGAGCAGCACGTCCTTGCAAAAGTGAGTGACGACTCTGTCATTGGATCATTTCTCGGAAAACAGAACGCCTTCAAGTCTTATGCTCGTCGGCACGGGCAGACTGCTGAAGGAAACGTATCTGGAGGCAATATCTATCGCGGTCTTTACAACATCACGTTGAAGTCATTGGGCGCTGGCCGTAAGAAGGACCACGAAACCACACTCGACTACGTTATCGGATACGGCGAACCAATGGATCGAGCAGGCTACTGCTTCATGGATAGTCCCGGGAATGACCTCGAGAGCATTGCCGGACAAGTCGCGTCCGGAGCCAATCTGATTCTGTTCACAACGGGAAACGGGTCGATCACAAACTTCCCATTTGTGCCCACTATCAAGATTGTCACAACCACAGAGCGGTTTGAACTTCTCGAGAGCGATATGGATTTCAACGCTGGTGCATTAATGGATGGAAAGCCGTTCCAAGCAGCCGCAGACGAGCTGTACGAGCTCACTATGAGAGTGGCCTTCGGGGCTCGAAGCAAGGGAGAACAGACCGGCCAGTCTCAGGTGCAGATTTGGCGCGATTGGCATCTATCAGACAAGACTGCCGGGCGTCGACCGGTGCAGGCAGTCAGGACGGGCCCCGCGATTGCGGGTCGGGAAGCAGATTCTGAGGGATTGCCGAACGGGGTACGTGGCCAGCGCAGGATTGCAATCCTGCCAACGAGTCTGTGCTCTGGTCAAGTCGCTGAACAAATCGCTAGCATGGCAAACTCCGGAGATGCATTCAGCACGTGGGAGGTCTTTGCGCTTCCGCATACCGAAGGATGCGGAGTATCGGGTGGTGAAGCCGAGGACCTCTATGCAAGAACGATGGTCGGATATGCCGACCACAGTGACATCGACTACGCGGTATTCCTTGAGCACGGGTGCGAGAAGACCCATAACGATTTTTTCTCCGCACAGTTGCAGAATCGAGGCATAGATTCTTCTCGATTCGGATGGGCTAGTATTCAGCGATCGGGGGGCATCGACGCGGTGACAAACATCGTTCGGTCTCTTATCGACGCACGCATTGGAAACAGTGAACGACCGGCTGTTTGCGATTCACCAGAAGGCACGCAAGGATCCGGACTCACGACTACCGGAGTCGGGAGTTCCAGCGCTGGTTTGACGGACCACGCAGCCCGAACCATTGCGAAAACAGTGGAAATAATGGTTGCCCAAGGGATGACGATAATTGTCGCCGAATCAGATGCATTGCTTACGCACCCAAAGTTCCTCGAACCGCTTGGACTGGTAGACGTTAGACCGACTCTCGAGTACGGGACGCGGCCCGAGTCCTCAGGGCTTCACATTATGCAGACGAGTACCGACGATTGGGCCGAGGCATCAACAGGCATGGGCGCGGCTGGTGCTCAAGTGTTCATCGTTCTGGCCAATTTGCGTCCGCTGCAACCTCATCGTTTTCTGCCGACCCTGCAATTCTCGGACCAGTCAAGCCAAGATTCGCTGTTCGACCACATTTTCACTGGTAACCTCGGCCGCGATTCAGAGGCGATCATCGAACGGAGCGTTGGTGCGTATACCGGTAGCTATTCGTGTGTGACGAAGAGCCGGCCAGGTACAGGCTTCCAACTCTCGCGGGGCTTCAGTGGAGTTTCCCTCTGACCAGCATCATAGCCGAGTTGGAAAGTCGACTTGGCTCATTGCACTATGAAAGGAACACCTTTGAAAATTGCACGAATAGATTGCAAAGCCCATCTCATCGATGACACCGGAGACGAACTGCGCGCTGCTGATATTGCGGCGCTATCACGCGGCGAACTACCCTCCGATGTGAAACTGTTGCTCTCCGAACTCGATGAATTACGAGTGTGGTCGGAGAACTCCGATTGGAGGGCGCAGGCGGAAACGGTCGATCTCTCACAGTTGCAGACCCCATTGCCAGACCCCACGCAGATTCTGGCTATTGGAATGAACTACCAAGATCATGCTGACGAAGTGAACATCTCAGTACCCGAGTCGCCGGCAATCTTTACCAAGTTCAGTTCGTCGCTGACAGGTGCATCAAGCAAAGTTCAATTGCCTTCATCGATGGTCGATTGGGAGGTGGAACTCGTCGCGGTCATTGGGCAAGGCGGTCGCAATATTGAGAAGCAAAACGCGTGGGGGCACATTGCAGGCTACGCCGTAGGACAGGACTTGTCGTGCCGCGAGCTTCAGTTCGCCGCCTCCAACTCGCCTCAGTTTTCACTAGGTAAGTCGTACGAGGGTTTCACCCCAGTGGGTCCTTGGATTACTACGGCAGACGAGATCGACGTCGCCTCCGGTGTCATGATGGACTGTAGACGTGGTGACCAGATACTTCAGCAAGGTTCGACCGAGCACCTCATCTTCGACATTCCCGCCCTCATCGAACACATCTCCTCAGTCATCGAGCTCAGAACTGGAGACCTGATCTTCACCGGTACTCCTGACGGTGTCGGTTTCGGCCGAGACCCGAAAGAGTTCCTATCCCCCGGCGAGACATTGACCAGCTCTATTGCAGGGCTGGGCACTATAGTCCAAATTTTCGCCTGATCCTTTCAAGGGGAAAGCTCGGGCCTCGAAGAACCCAGCTCGGAATAAGGCAGGTGTCGAAGGGGCTGCACCGATCGGTGCAGCCCCACAGCTGTGCGTGGCAATGTTGGTACTTCGCGTATCAGACCACTGAGAAGCGCGGCTCCTCGCCCTGCAGCACCCGGACGACGTCTTCGACGGCCCAGGTTCCCATGTTCGCGTTCGCAATATCCGAGTAGGCGCCGATGTGCGGGGTGGCGATGAGTTTCGGCGCGGATAGCAGCGGATCGTCCGCCGCCGGCGGTTCCGTGGCGAAGGCGTCCAGGGCGGCGAATGACAGCCGCCCGGACTCAAGAGCCGTGGCCAGAGCTGCCTCGTCGACGAGCCCGCCACGGGCCGCGTTGATGAGCCCGGCACCCTTGGGCATCGTGGCGAGAAGCTCGGCATCGAGCAGCGGCTCGTCGCCACCGGGCAGGTGGAGGGTGAGGAAATCGGACCCTGCGACCACCTCGGCGAGGTTCTGGGGCTCGGCCCCCGCCTCGGCGATGGCCTCATCGGGGACGTACGGATCGTATGCGGCGATGCTCAGGCCGAATCCTGCGGCACGCTTCGCGACCTCCCGCCCGATGCGGCCGAAGCCGAGGATGCCGAGGCGTTTGCCGCTCAGCTGCGAACCGAAGAATACGCCCCACTCGCCGGTGCGCAGCGAATCCTCGGCGGCGCGAATCCGGCGGGCGCCCATGATGAGGAGCCCGAGCGTGAGGTCGGCGACGGACTCGGCATTCGCTCCGGGAGTGTTGACGACCCTTACTCCGGCGGCAGCCGCGGCGTCCAAGTCGATGTTGTCGACTCCGGCTCCGTGCTTCGCGACGACCTTGAGGTCGGGACAGGCGGCGAGCACCTCGGCGTTGATCCGATCGAGACCGACGAGGACCGCCTCGGCGCCGGAGATCGCCTCGATGAGGTCTTGCCCGGATTTGGGATGATTCTCGGTCCGGTAGCCAAGGTCGAGGCCGAGTTGCGCGGATCGTGCACTCGGTCGCTGCGAATACTTGCCGAAAGACGGGGTGAGGACGGTGAGGCGCATCAGGCTCCGATCTCGATTCCGAAGGTCTCGAACACGGTGTAGATGCCCAGCAGGCCGATCGCCAGGGAGGCGAAGACGAGCATCACCGTGAAGAAGTGGTTGGACTTGAACTCGGCTGGCACCTCTCGGGAGCGAAGGTACCAGACGGCGATGACGACGGCGACGAGGAAGACGCCGCTGGCCACACCGCCGATCTGGACCATGATCACCGGGGACTGGATGATGAGGTAGCTCAGTGCCCAGATGATCGGGAAGACCACGGTGAGCACACGGATGATGCGGCCACGGGTGAGGGTGTTCTCCCAATCGAAGACGCCGAGGATGGACACCGTGTTCGTCCACAGCCGGGGCACGCTCGCGGTCGAGGCGATGAAGGTCGAGAAGAGGACGGCGAAGGCGCCGATGAGGAAGATCCAGTGTCCGGCTTCACCCATCGTCGAGGAGTACATCGACGACAGCGTGGTGATCATGTCGTTGCCCTCGGGCACGAGGTTCTGCGGGTGGAGGATGGCCGCGCCGATGACGTAGAAGGACATCGTGCACACGGTCGAGACGATCCAGGAGACGAGCACGTCCGTGCGCATCACCGAGATCCAGCCGCGGGCGCGGCGGGCGCGTTCCGCGGTGCCGTCGTTCGGACCGGTGTAGCGGGCGTAGCCCTTTTCGAGGCACCAGTAGGTGTAGGTCGTCATCTCGTCGGCGCCGACGCCGGTGATGCCGAACATCGCGACCGCGAAGCCCAGGGTGCCGGCGGGAATGGCGAAGGTCAGTCCACTCATGACGTCTGCCGATGTGTAGGCGAAGTCGGTGAAGGGCAGCGATACTGCGAGTCCGACGGTGGAGACCGTGAAGATGATGACCGCGCCGACGGAGAACTTCTCGACGATGCTGTACCTGTTCGTCACGAGCAGGGCGATGACGACCGCGAGCGAGACGACCGTCCAGAAGACGAGAGACGGAGTCGAGAGCGGCTCGCCGAAGACGGGCAGCATGATGCTCAGTGCAGCGACGGCACCGCCGATGATGCCGCCGCGCTGGAGGACCTTCGCGAAGTCCATGAGGATCCACAGCAGGTTGATCCATCCGGCACGCCCGATGAGGCGGGGACCGACGTGGCCGTAGCCTTCGAGCGCGGGCTTGCCGGAGAGGATGGTCCACTGCGCGAGCTCGAGCTGGACCCAGACCTTGACCGCGGTGGAGATGATGACGAGCCAGAGGAGGACGAATCCGGCCTTGGCACCGAGTGCCGTG
The DNA here is from genome assembly GCF_057766545.1 of Brevibacterium sp. MGP-B1. NCBI lineage: Bacteria > Bacillati > Actinomycetota > Actinomycetes > Micrococcales > Brevibacteriaceae > Brevibacterium > Brevibacterium sp. MGP-B1. The sequence goes on from NZ_CM173407.1 coordinate 3,962,864, forward strand.
GTGGTGATGAGTTCGCCGGAGCCGATGACTGCGGCCGAGATGACAAGACCGGGACCGAGGTACTTGAGCTTGCCCGCAAAGGTCGTGGGCGGTTCGAGCACGTCCTTGGGGTCGAGGTGGTAGGGGTCGACGGCGGCGTCGGCGCCTGTGCGGTCGTCCCGGTCGATGTTCTGCGCGGTCATACTCGGCTTCCTTGCACGAAGGTGGATCTGTCCATTGATCGAGCCGTTGCCTCGGGCGAATCGGAGCACGATGGCCCCGTCGGCACGGCTCATGCAAGTGTGCCACCGAATGCGTGATTTGCGCAACAAGAATGCATGAACCGCGCATATGAGGTGGTTCGGCGATGATGGAGTGCTCGTTGTGAGCGAGGTGTGGCGATTTGACCGGAGTGAGCTATCGGCGACGGCCGCCGGTCGGCAGCGAAGCACGCTGCCGACCGACGGCCGTTGGAGGAGCGGAACCACCCCGCCGAGGTCAGCTGCCCGGTTGGGTCGGCGCCGCCTCGGTGAGGGTGGGGCTCACTTGCGCTCGAGTTCCTCGAGGCTGGGGTAGATCGTCTCCTTCGGGGCGACTCCGTGGTTGCGGATGAGCACGAAGTAGAGGACGAAGGTGACGACGATGCCCACGAGCCACGAGATGTCCGCGCCGCCGAGCTTCGCGACTAGCGGTCCGGTGTAGAAGGACTGAGCGAGGAACGGAATCTGGATGACGACGCCGATCCCGTATGCGACCAGCGCACGCCAGTTCCAGTTGCCGTAGCGACCGTGCCGGTCGTAGAAGGCGGGGATGTCGAAGCGGTCCTTCGAGATGAGGTAGTAGTCGGTGAGGTTGATGACGCTCCAGGGCGTGAAGACCATGAGCAGCGCGAGCACGAAGTTCTTGAAGTTCGCGAGGAAGTCAGCTGACGCCAGCAGCGCCACGAGCACGGTGAGGGTGACGATGCCGATGACGAAGACCGCGCGGGTCCAGCGGCGGATCGTCGCCTTGTTGCCGAAGGAGGTGAGGATCGTCAGCGTGCACATGAACGCACCGTAGGCGTTGAGTGTGTTGACGGTGAGCTTGCCCAGCAGGATGACGATGAAGATGAGGAGCGCGAAGACGCCGCCGCCGACGATGTCACCGACGTAGGCGACCTGGTTCTCGACGAATTCGTTGCCGGATTCCGTCATGGCGGCGGCCCCGATGAGCGCGCCGAGGGTCATCGACCACTGCGATCCGATGACCGATCCGCCGAAGGTGAACCAGAAGGTCTTCGACGACGGGGTCGACCGCGGCAGGTATCGCGAATAGTCGGCGACGTAGGGGCCGTAGGTCAGCTGCCAGCCCACGGACAGGGCGATCGCGGAGAGGAAGGCGGGGAAGGCGAACGACGAACCCGAGATCAGTCCGGGGACATCGACCTGCGTGAGCACGCAGTAGGTGATGAAGAGGAAGCCGAGCAGGCCCGTCACCGAGGAGATCCGCCCGAGCACGTGGATGTACTTGTATCCCAGCAGGGCCACCAGGGCGGTGAGCGCGCCGAAGATGACGATGCCGATCCACGGAGTCTGCACGCCGATGATGAGGTTTACTGCCTGGCCGGACAGGACCGCGCCGGTCGAGGCGAAGCCGATGTACATGAGCACGACGAGCACGAGCGGGATGATCGCGCCGATGATGCCGAACTGAGCCCGCGAGGAGATCATCTGCGGCAGTCCCAGCTGCGGGCCCTGCGCCGAGTGCAGCGCCATGACGATTCCGCCGATGATGTTGCCGATGAGCAGGCCGATGATGGCCCACAGCGCGTCGGCACCGAAGACGACGGCCAGAGCCCCGTCGACGATCGCGGTGATCTGAGTGTTGGCGCCGAACCACAGAGTGAACTGGGAACGTGGCGTTCCGTGACGCTCGGCGTCAGGCACCATCTCGATGGACCGCTTCTCGATCCCCGAATTGGTCGTACTAGCCATGATTGTCTCCTTTGAACTGATGGACCTGGTTCAGTGTGGCACCACCGGTTCGCGTCGCACGAGATCCGAATCACAGGTTTCGTCCGAAATATCGGAAAATCTCGCCGAGGCGGTCCGGAACGTCCGGGCATCGGAACCGGGATCCGAGGAGCAGTCGACTCGCCCTCAGACACCGTGCCGATCGTAGACTTCGACACGTTTCGGTGCTGTTTCGCGCCCGGTCTCCCGGACGCACCGGCCGCTACTTCGACAGAGAGCGCGCGATGATCGTGCGTTGGATCTCCGAAGATCCTTCGTAGATGCGGTAGATCCGCGCGTCACGAACGTAGCGTTCGAGCGGGAAGTCCCGGGTGAAGCCGTAGCCGCCGTGGATCTGCAGGGCTTCGTCGGCGATGAAGGCGGCCGCCTCGGAGGCGGCGAGTTTCGCAGTTGCCGAGGAGCGAGTGAAGTCGACCCCTGAATCGCGCTGTTCGGCGGCGTCCATCGTCAGCAGCCACGCCGACCGGTACTTCGTGTACATGTCCGCGAGCTTGAATGCGATCCCCTGAAGCCGATTGAGCGGCTTGCCGTTGATCTGGCGCTCGCCCGCCCACTCCACGGCGGCGTCGAGTGCGGCCTTGCCGATTCCCAGGCTCATCGCCGCGACCTCGATGCGACCCCGGTCGAGCACCCGCATGGCTGTGGTGAAGCCTTCGCCTGCGTTCCCGAGGAGGGCATCCTCGGGGACGACCGTGTCGATGACGAATTCGAAGACCGGGCTGCCGCGCAGGCCCATCGTCTTCTCCGGGGGATTGAAATCCAGCCCCGCCGAGGCGGCCGCGGTGTCGACGATGAATGCGCTGATTCCCTTGTGGCCGGCATCGACGTCGGTCTTCGCGTAGACCACGATGAAGTCCGCGAACCCGGCGTTCGTGATGAAGCACTTCGTGCCCTTGAGATGCCAACCGCCGTCGACCCGTGTGGCCTTCGTCGACATCTCCGCCGGGTTCGAGCCGGCACCCGGCTCGGTGAGCCCGAAGGCGCCGATGACCTCGCCGGCAGCGGCACGTGGCAGCCACGCTTCGCGTTGGGCATCGGTGCCGCCGAGGAGGATCGAATCGGTGGCGAGGAACTGCGCGGTGACGATCGACGCCGTCGACGCGCACGCCTCGGTGATGGCGGCGACCATCTGGCTCATTGCCACCGAACCGACTCCGGGCCCGCCGAATTCCTCGGGCAGGTTGAGCCCCATGACCCCCACCTCGGCGAGGGTCTTCAGGGTTTGGTCGGAGACGCGTTCATTCGCGTCGGCGGCCGCGGCCTGTGGGGCGAGGACGTCCTTGCTGATCGTGACGACGGCGTCGACGAGTTCCTGTTCATCGGCGGTGATGTCGAAGGCCATGAGAGTGCTCCTTTGCAGTGGGGATCGGTTCGATGGAATTGGACGGGGTCCCGATCGGGAATATCGGGGAATCCCGACGGAGAGGCCAGGGGATTCGTGCGGAGTGCGCCGCCTCGGCGAGATCGGCGCCAGCCGGTCAGGTCAGGGTGAGTCGGTGGGGGCGGCGAAGTCGGCATTGTGTTCGCCGAGGCGGGGCGCCGGAAGCGTGGACGCGGGGCGGGTGCCGTCGACGAGGAGCGGGTGGCCGAGGAAGGTGTGCCCGGCCCGGGGATCGGTGGCGGTCAGGTCACGGTCCGCGCCGATGGGGCCGGTGACCGCCTCGGCGAAATCGAGGACGGGAGAGTTCGGGATTCCGGCGGCATCGAAGATCCCGCACAGCTCGGTCACGGTGCGCCCGGTGGTGAATTCTTCGATCTCGATGCGCAGAGCCTCGTCGTTGTCCGATCGATGGCCGTCGGTGGCGAAGCGCGGATCGGTGGCCAGCTCCGGCTTGCCGAGGGTCTGGGCGAGAGTGCCGAAGAGTCGGTCGTTGGCCACGGCGATGACGAGGAGTCCGTCGGCGGCGCGATAGGTGTCGAACGGTGCCGAAACGGGGTGGCGGTTGCCGACCCGGGTGGGGGCGGATCCGGCGGAGTGGAGGGAGGCGTTCGTCGGCTGCATGGCGAGCATGACGTCGAGCATCGGAATGTCGATATGGGCTCCCTCGCCGGTCGTCTGGCGATGGAAGAGAGCCGAGGAGATGCCGAAGGCGGCGAAGACTCCGGCGGAGACATCGGCGATGGATTCGCCGACTCGGGTGGGGGAGCCGTCGGGGAAGCCGGTCGAGGCCATGAGGCCGCTCAGGGCCTGGATGACGGTGTCGTAGGCGGGGCGTTTGGCTTGGGCGCCGTGCTGTCCGAAGCCGGAGATCGACGCGTAGACGATATCGGGCTTGACGGCCTTGAGGTCCTCATAGGACAGGCCGAGCTTCGCGGCGACGCCAGGGCGGAAGTTCTCCACGACGACATCGCAGCTCGTGATGAGATCGAGCAGGCGAGCGTGGTCTTTCGGGTCCTTGAGATCGGCCTCGATCGAGCGCTTTCCGCGGTTGAGTCCGGTGAAGTAAGTCGACCCGGATTCGGTGAAGGGTCCGAGATGTCGGGAGTCGTCCCCGTGGCCGGGCATCTCGATCTTGATGACCTCGGCGCCCTGATCGGCGAGCATCGCCGTGGCGTAGGGACCGGCGAGGACTCGGGAGAAATCGGCGACCCGAACCCCGGTCAGCAGCTGCTTCGTTGCGTTCATGATCCTCATCCTCGGCGCTGACCAGGGCGAAGACAACGGGGCCTCCGCGGAATTCGTCCGAGGCGTCGGACGCGGCGAGTGTGCTGACGGGCGGTCTGTCGCAGGGGCGGTTTCAGACGGTCGAGGCTAGTGGGCGGTCTCGTGCTGGGAGGGCGGCACTGGGGCGCCGAAGTGGTCGAAATGGTCCCGCTCCGGGCGCGAGAATGTGACCATTTGAACCACTGAAGAGGGCGGGTTGAGTCGGCATGAAGGGCCGCCCGCGACAGATGCGGACGGCCCTTCACTCGGCCTGGGGTGAGCTGTGGGCCTCGGGCGAGGCCGTCCTGTCAGGCGACGCGTTCGAAGACGGCGGCCATGCCCTGACCGCCGCCGATGCACATGGTCTCGAGGCCGTAGCGCGATTCGCGGCGATCCATCTCGCGCAGCAGGGTGGCGAGGATGCGCCCACCGGTCGCGCCGACCGGGTGGCCGAGTGAGATGCCCGAGCCGTTGACGTTGAGACGCTCGGCGAAGTCGGATTCGGACAGCTTCCATTCGGTCGTACAGGCGAGCACCTGCGCCGCGAATGCCTCGTTGAGTTCGATGAGGTCGATATCGCCGAGTTCGAGACCCGCACGCTGCAGTGCCTTCGCGGTCGCGGGGACCGGGCCGATGCCCATCGTCTTCGGCGGCACTCCGGCCACTGCCCAGCTGCGCATGCGGGCGAAGACCCGCAGACCCAGCTCGGCGGCCTTGGCTGCGGTGGTGACGATGCACAGAGCGGCACCATCGTTCTGGCCCGAAGCATTGCCGGCGGTCACCGTGGCCTCATCGTCGGACTTCCCGAGCATCGGCTTGAGCTTCGCGAGCTTCTCGACCGTCGATCCGGGACGGATGTGCTCGTCGGTCGTGATGACCTGTTCGGGGGTCTTCCTGGTGGCAGGCAGCGTGATCGGCACGATCTCGTCGGCGAACTTCCCTTCTTCCGTCGCCGAGGCGGCCCGGCGATGCGATTCCACGGCGTAGACGTCCTGGTCCTCCCGCGAGATCTTGTACTCCCGACGCAGGTTCTCCGCGGTTTCGATCATTCCTCCGGGCACCGGGTAATCGTTGCCGCCGGCGGTGAGGCGGCCGCGGACGAGACCGTCCTTGAGTTCGATGTTGCCGCCCTTGACGCCCCACCGGATCTCCTCGTTGAAGAACGGTGCGCGGCTCATCGACTCGACGCCGCCGGCAACGACGAGGTCGGCGAAACCGGCTGAGATCATCGCGTGGGCGTCGGCGATCGCCTGCAGGCCGGAGCCGCAGCGACGGTCGACCTGGCGGCCGGGAACGGTGATCGGCAGTCCCGCATTGAGGGCGACGACGCGTCCGATCGCCGGAGTCTCCATGTGCGGATAGCAGTTGCCGAGGACGACATCCTCAATGGCCTCGCCCGGCAGGTTGGTCTTCTCCAGCAGGGCTGTGAGGACCTGTCGGCCGAGCTCCTCATGCGGAACGTCCTTGAACTGTCCGCCGAATCCGCCCACGGGGGAACGGAGAGGTTCGCAGATGACGATGTCTTCGGACACAGAGTCTCCCTTTGGGTTGTGATCGAGCCGTCCTGCCGCGGCGATGGGGCATCGATCCCTTCGGCATCACTACCGAAGCTGATATCAATACATTCTGATTTATGAACATATCCGAATAGATCGCGAGAGACAAGAGGTCGTCTCAATGAATGGGCATCCGACGCGCAACTGCTGGTCGGAGGACGCGCCGTCGGCGGACGCGTGCGCGGTGAATGGTGGTGGGGTCGGTCGCGCGGGCGACGGACGTGGAGGTTTTCCGAACGGCGGTGAGACCGGCCGAGCTCAGCGGACTGTCGGCAGGACCGCCTCGGCGACATCGAGGACCGTGCTCAGGGCTGCGTCCTGTTGGTCGAGGCGGTATGCGAGGTGAAGCTGGGTAGCTTCGTTCGGGAGGTCGAGCGGTACGGCGGTGATCCGCGAGTCGTAGCCGGCGGCGACGGAGTCGAACGTGATCGTCACGCCCATTCCGGCGGCCACGAGCGCAGAGATCGACTGCGAGTCGGGGGCCTCCTGGACCGTGCGCGGGCTGAACCCGGCATCGAGGCACAGGCGCATGGCGGTCTCGCGCAGGTTCGAATTCGGCCGCGCGGGCAGGAGGACGAAAGGCTCATCGGCGAGCTCTGCGACGTCGATCTTCTTCCGATTCGCCAGGCGATGTGAACTCGGCAAGGCGACACATGGGCGCTCGATCGCCACGGGGCGACCCGCGATGAGCGGAGGTCGCCGACGCCAGCGGACCAGCGCGAGGTCGAGAGTGCCGTCCATGATCCTCTCGAGGCCTTCGTCGGCATAGACCGTCGACTCGAGGTGGAAGGCGATGCCCGGATTGCGTTCGTGCGAGGCCGCTACGAGAGTGGCGGCGAGGTCCCGGGAGGATGGGTGCGAGTACCCGAAGCGCACGCGTCCGACCTCGCCGCTGGAGGAGCGGTGGACGGATTCGATGGCGGCCTGCTGGGTGGCGAGCATGTGTTTGGCCGGTTCGAGCAGAGCCTCACCGGCGGGGGAGAGGCTGACCGAGCGGGTCGTGCGTTGGAACAGCGAGGCGCCGAGCTCGGTCTCCAGAGAGCGGATGGTGCGGCTCAGCGGGGGCTGGGCCATGCCGAGGCGTTCGGCGGCGCGGCCGAAGTGAAGTTCCTCGGCGACGGCGACGAAGGCGCGGATCTGCTGCAGCTCCACTGTGTTCTCCTGTGTCAGGCGGTCCGGGCGAATGCCATCATTATTGCATGAATATGCAATAATCTCAGAGATATTTTGCGGAATTCGGTAATTGCTATAGCCTGCGAACCATGCACAGTGACACAGTCGTCAGTCTGCCTGAGGCCATCGAACGCTACGTCGAGGACGGGGCCACGGTGGCGCTCGAGGGGTTCTCCCACCTTATCCCGTTCGCCGCCGGACACGAGATCATCCGACAGGGAATCTCCGGACTCACCTTCTGCCGGCTCACCCCCGATCTGCTCAGCGACATGATGATCGCCGCCGACTGCGTCGATCGCCTCGTCTGCTCATTCTTCGCCTCCGGTTCGGCCGGCAGCCTCTACGAGGTGCGGCGCCGCATCGAATCGGCTGACCCGCGGCCGCTCGCGGTCGAAGAGTACTCACACCACGCGATGACCCTGCGCTATCACGCCGGAGCCGCTCGCCTGCCGTTTGCTCCGATCGGCTCCTTCGTCGGCTCCGACATCCCCGGGATCAACCCGGGCATCCGCTCCGTCGTCGACCCGTATTCGGGCAAGAGGACGTACGTCGTGCCGCCGCTCAACCCCGATGTCACGATCATCCACGCCCAGCGCGCCGACCGTCACGGCAACGTTCAGATCTGGGGCATCACCGGCACCCAACAGGAAGCTGTCTACGCGGCCGATCATGTCATCGTCACCGTCGAGGAGATCGTCGACGACGAGGTCGTCCGCTCCGACCCGAACCGCACTCTCATCCCGGCCCATGCCGTCGACGCGGTGTGCGAAGTGCGAACCGGGGCGCACCCGTCCTATGTGCAGGGCTCCTACGATCGCGACAATGCCTTCTATCGCGAATGGACACCGATCTCGAAGGATCCCGCCCGGCTGCAGGAGTGGATCGACGTCCATGTGCGCGGGGCCCGCGACCATGCCGAATACCTCGAATCGATCGGTCACGATCGTCTCCGCGGTCTGCTCGTGGATCCGCGCCCTTCGGGCGTGGTCGATTAGGGACGCCGTATGCAACCGAGCGAAGGGAGCCTGAAGTGAGCACCGCCTCGGCGAAGGACTTCACCGAAACCGAACTCATCGTCTGCGCGGCTGCGAAGATGCTCGCCCGCAGCCGCACCGTCTTCGCCGGCGTCGGGCTGCCCACGCTGGCCGTCGACCTCGCCCACCGCACGGTGAATCCGAGCATCCAGCTCATCTACGAATCCGGGGTCGCCGGCGCGCACCCCGAATCGATGGCCGAAGGCATCGCGGACTCAGTCGTCGTCTCCGGCGCCGAGGCGGTCGTCAACATGCATGCCCTCTTCGGCTACGTCCTCCAAGGTGGGAACGTCGATGTGGGATTCCTCGGTGCGGCGCAGGTGGACCGGTTCGGTTCGCTCAACACCACCGTCATCGGCGACTGGGATTCTCCGAGAGTGCGCCTGCCCGGTTCGGGCGGCGCCGCCGACATCATGGCCAACGCAGGGGAGGTCTTCGTCGTCCTCCGCCGCCATGACCCGGCCGCTTTCCCCGCCGAACTCGACTTCGTCACCTCGGCCTCGCCTGTGCGCGCGGCCGAACAGCCGGACTTCATCCAACCGCGCGGATTCGGCGTCTCCACAGTCATCACCCCGCTGGGGATACTGCGGCGGCGTGAGCGCTTCGGCGAGCTCGAACTCAGCGAGGTCCACCCGGGAGTGACCGTCGGGCAGGTGCAGGAAGCGACCGGCTGGGATCTCGCCGTCGCCGAGGATGTCACGCAGACCCAGGCGCCGACGGCCGAAGAAGTGCGCCTGCTCCGCGACGAGATCGACACGGTCCGCCTCTACCTGCGGTGAGGCGGGGGCGGGTGCGGGAGTCGGCAGAGGTTGGTCGGCCGGCCCCAGCCCCGCTGCGCCAGCCCGAGGGCACCAGCGCCACGGCACTGTCTACGACGAATAGCACTGGTTGCAACCCGTGCTATTCGTCGTAGACAGTGCCGTCAGCTGTTGGCTGCGGGAGTGGAATGTCGAGACGGCACACCTTTCTCTGAATTGCTCACCGAGGAACGTGAGCAGTTCAGAGAAGACAGTATCTCAACGTTGCTGGCCATGAAGTTGTTGACGTTTCTTGGGAGGTGCGGTGCAGACCGGTACGATGAGCCGTATGTCGAGCCCCGAATCGGACACTCAAGGGCTGTCGGTCACGCCGTCAGCCCCTCACCTTCGCTGAACCCCTATCGCTGCTGCCCAGTGCTGCACGCAGCTCGATTCTCGGATGATTCTTTGGGCGCTGACCGTGGTGACGAGACGTTCTCTTGTTCGTACTCTCGCTTCGGAGCTAACTCGATGCCTTTCGTTCTCTATCTTCTTGCCCTGGTGGTCTTCACCATGGGTACTTCCGAATTCATGCTTGCGGGCCTCGTGCCCGACATCTCGACCAACTTCGGTGTTTCCGTAGGAACCGCCGGTCTCCTGACATCGGCGTTCGCCGTAGGGATGGTGATCGGCGCACCGCTCACCCGTCGCCTCCCAGTGAAAGCGACGCTCGTGGGCTGCGTAGTCGTGTTCGCGCTGTCCCATGCCGTCGGAGCACTCACGCCGGACTTCACCGTTCTGTTCATTACGCGCGTGATCGCCGCGGTCGTCAATGCTGGCTTCTTGGCTGTCGCACTGGTCGCAGCGGCGAAACTCGTAGCGCCCGATGCCAAAGGTCGGGCCGTGGCGATTCTGCTGGCGGGGACCACCGTCGCGACCGTCGCCGGCGTACCTGCGGGGGCTCTGCTCGGTACGGCACTCGGTTGTCAGTCGACGTTCTGGGCGATCGCCTTTCTCTGCGTCCCCGCTGCCGTCGGCATTGCCGCGGGCTTCACTGCTCAAACTGACCACTCGTCAAAGGAGGAGCCGTCCTCGATTTCGCTGCGGGCGGAGCTGTCGCAGCTTGCCTCCCCGCGCTTCGTCTTGACGATGCTGCTTGCTGCCCTGGTGAATGCCGGAACCTTTTCCACGCTGACTTTCCTGGCGCCGATCGTTACTGATACCGCCGACCTGAACCAGTGGTGGGTGTCGGTGGCTCTTGTGCTCTTCGGTGTTGGCTCCTTCATCGGCGTCACAGTTGCAGGACGGTTCTCAGACTCCCGACCCCGAATCGTCATCGTGGGCGGTGGAAGCGTTCTTGTGCTCGGGTGGATCTCGTTCGCAATATTCGCGACGAACCCCGTCGCTCTGCTCGGGCTCATCTTCGCTCAGGGAGTGCTGGGGTTCGCTGTTGGGAGCACGCTGATCACGCGAGTGCTCTATGCGGCGGCGGGTGCGCCCACCATGGCGGGGGCGTATGCGACAGCGGCACTCAACATGGGCGCAGCCGTCGGTCCCGTCCTTGCCGCTGTGGCACTCAGCGTCATGCCAGGTGCTCTCGGACCTGTTTGGGTTGCCGTCATCGCGACCGCAGCGGCATTGCTGGTCGCAGTTCCACTTCTACGGCTGATTGCCCCCGTCGATAGCGTCCTGACCTCTGACACCCAGTAGACCGCGCAAAGCCATGCGGTCCCGAGTCCATCAGGGGACTCGGGACCGCATGGCTATCGAGGCAGGGGCCGCATCGTTGTTGAGGCTATCGTTATCGAGGCCGGGGCCTCAACGTCGTCGAGGCCAAGTCCTCAGGGAGTGACGGGAGCGCGCGCCGGTGCAGGTTCGGAGCCCGCTCCTGTGGCGTCGGCGGCCGGAGCGGAATGGCTCGTGCCGACCGCGTCCGCGTCCGCGTCCGCGGAACCGGCGGCCGGCGCGGAACTGGTCGCGCCAGTTGCGCCCGCCGAGTCAGCGTCGCGCTCGGTCTGCTCGGCGGCGAGAGCTGCGGCGAACTCCTCCTCGTCGGCGGCCTCGGCCTTCGAGTTCTCGCTGGCCGTCCAGCCGGTCTTGTTGAGCAGGATGAGCGTGCAGACGAGGGAGACGAGTGCATAGCCGGCGCTGAGGATCGCCACCGGAATGATGGATCCCGAGCTCGTGTACATCCACTGTGCTGCCGCAGCGGTGCCGCCTCCTACGGTCATCGAACACAGCTGGTAGGCCAGCGAGATGCCCGTGTACCGGACCCGCGTGGGGAACGTCCGGGCGATGATGCCGCCGATGCCGGCGTAGAACAGCGAGTGCGGAACGGTCGCAGCGGCCATGGCTGCCAGCGCGATGCCGGGATGGCCCAGTTCGATCGCGAAGAACATGAGCGGCATGAGGACGAACTCCGGCAGGATGATCCAGAAGATCGCTTTGCGCATGTCCTTGACCCGGTCGAGGATGATCGCGCCGAAGGGCTGGACGATGAACTGCACGACGAGCGCGAGCGTGACGACGGCGAGGAACGTCGACGAGCTGTACGCCCAAGAGTGAGAGGTGTCCGTGGCCCAGGCCGTGGCGAACGTCGTCTTGAGGTAGGTGACCTGGATGAGCGGCAGTGCACCGGCACCGAGGAGGATGAGCACCCAGTGCTTCTTGATCGCCTCGAAGGCGGGAACCTTGGCGACAGCGTCCTTCTTCTTCACGACCTTCATGTTCTCCGGCTCTTCGAGCTTCAGCCGGATGACGAGGCCGATGACGATGAGGAAGATCGAGGCGAGGAACGCGATCCTCCAGCCGTAGAGGAGAAACTGCGGGGTCGGCAGGAGCGCGAGGAGGAAGAACATGCCCGAGGAGATGAGATTTCCTGCCGGTGATCCCTGCTGGGCGAAGGCCGAGTAGAGGACTCCCTTGCCCTTCGGGGCGTTCTCGCTGGCGATGAGCACGGATCCGCCCCATTCGCCGCCGACCGCGATGCCCTGCAGGATGCGCAGACAGGTGAGGATGATCGGAGCGGCGATGCCGATGGTCGCATATCCGGGCAGCAGTCCGACGAGGAACGATGCCGCGCCCATGAGCACGAGCGTGACGACGAGGGTCTTCTTCCGGCCGTACTTGTCACCGAAGTGACCGAAGATGATGCCGCCGAGCGGACGCGCGAGGAAGCCCGCCCACAGAGTGACGAAGGAGAGCAGAGTGCCGACGCCGGCAGGCAGGGTGTCGGGGAAGAAGACATGCCCGAAGACCAGCGCCGAGGCGGTGCCGTAGATGTAGAAGTCGTACCACTCGATGGTGGTTCCGATGAATGATGCGATTCCGGCTTTGCGAGCGCGTTTCGCGGTGTTGACCGAATCAGACATGCGATTCCTCTCAGGTGGAGCGTCATTGCGCCGACCGATGCCAGGCGTCGCTGACGTGGCATGGGTGCTCGTTCACCGTAAGTTGCCCTTGTGGGCCGCGCAAACACTTTCTAGTTATATCGTCATAACTTGAAGTGATGTTATAGCCGGATTCCCTTATGTTCTGCGGCTTACCGGGCCGTAGGAGGCGAGGAGAGAATTTCTGCTGATACTGGCACCGGTAGTCGAGTAAAGGATTGTTGCGCGATGTGTATCAGAGTGCGGCCATGCCCTCGCCGAGGCGGCTGTGCCCATACGTCAAGCGAAGCAGATGCGCTCGCTCGCCGTTGCGGTGCCGGGCGGGGCGAGGCCGCCCGGTTCCAGCCGGGCCGGAGTGTCCGTGCGGCGGGGCTCGGTTCCTCAGTCGGCGACCGGGTCGGCGAGTGACTCCGAGGCGATGACGAGGTCGAGGGCGAGGTCGCCGATGAGCGTCGACTGATCCTCCCGGCGGACGGTGATCCACGCCTGCGGGGCATTCGGGCGAGTGCCGACCCGAGTGAAGATCAGTCGCTCATCGCCGTGGTAGCTGCGGGCCACCGGTGAGGGGACAAGCGAGACGCCGAGTCCGTGTGCGACCATCTCGACGGCGGCCGACCAGCTGGCCGTCCGATGGTGGATCTGCGGTTCGAAGCCGTGCGTGCGGCAGATGCCGACGACGGTGTCGTGATAGATCGGGGACGCGCTCTTGCGGAAGATGACGAACGGGGAATCGACCGCCTCGGCGATGGAGGTGATCGGTGAGCCGGCCGGAGCACACAGCCAGAACGACTCCCGGGCAGCCGGGGTGCAGACGACGCCGGGATGTTGGAGGGGCATGTGTCCGCAGGCGATGTCGATGTCGTGGCCGAGCAGCATGTCCGACTGCGCCGCCGAGGTGGCCTCCTCGGTGGTGACGAGGATGTCCGGGTGCGCTGCGGAGAAGTCCGTGATCGTCTGCGGCAGGCCCCGATGGAGGAAGGTGGCCACTGTGCCGATCGAGATCGACCTCGGCGCCCCCGTGTTCACTGCCGCCGCATATTCGTTGAAACGGTGGGCGGCTCCGACGGCGGACTTCGCATAGGGCAGCAGCGCCTCTCCGGCGGCGGTCAGCTTCGTCACGGGACTGCGGTGGAACAACGGTTTGCCGACGAAGTCCTCGAGTCTCTTGAGTTCGGCGCTCAGCGCCGGCTGTGAGATGTTCACCGCGTCGGCGGCGAGCTGGAACTTGCCGTGCTCTGCCAGGGCGATGAAGTACTGGAGGCGCTTGAGACTCGGTTCAGCCATAACCGAAGGTTATCAGGGATAAGAGAAATGTCTTTGTCAGCCCCAGGTTCTCGGGCATACGGTCGAAGAAACCATCAAAGGAGATTATCTTGCGTGAGACTGCTTCGTCGCCCGATACGACCATGACCCCCGTGCCGGACAGCTACGGCATCGACCGCTTCGCCGACGACCGGTCGCTGAAGGACCTCCTGCCGCTCTACCTCGACGAGAAGCTGCTCGCGCACCTCCGGCCGGTGTTCGAGGACCTCGGGCCCCGCCTCGGCGGAGAGCTCGAGGACCTCGCTCACGATGCCGACGTCAATCCTCCGGTTCTCAAGCACCGCACCCGCAACGGCGCCGATCAGCAGTCGATCGAGATCCACCCGGCCTACCGTCGCCTGCAGGAAGTCGCCTTCGGCGAACTCGGGCTGGCCGCGATGAGCCACCGGCCCGGTGTCCTCGATTGGGACGAACCGATGCCGCCGATCGTCAAATACCTCCTCGTCTACCTGTTCACGCAGGCGGAATTCGGACTGCTGTGCCCGGTGAACATGACCGACTCGCTCACCCGCACCCTGCGCAAGTACGGTTCACCCGAACTCGTCGAGCGCTTCATCGGCGGACTGACGAGCACCGATGTCGACACCCTGACCCAGGGCGCGATGTTCATGACCGAACAGGACGCCGGCTCCGACGTCGGTCGTGCGACCACCACGGCCGTCGACAACGGCGACGGCACCTGGGCGCTGACCGGTGAGAAGTGGTTCTGCTCGAACGCCGACGCCGAGCTCGCCATGGTCCTCGCCCGCCCCGAGGGTGCACAGCCCGGAATCAAGGGCATCGGACTCTTCCTCTTACCGCGTACTCTTGAGGACGGTTCGCCGAACTCCATGCGCATCGTCCGTCTCAAGGACAAGCTCGGCACCCGGTCGATGCCCAGCGGTGAGACGAGCCTGCAGGGAGCGACCGCCTACCTCGTCGGCGATATCGGACGCGGATTCGTGCAGATGGCCGATATGGTCAACTCCTCCCGCCTGTCCAACGCCGTGCGCGCGGCCGGCCTCATGCGTCGGGCCTTCGGCGAGTCGAAGTTCATCTGCCGCAATCGCGAAGCCTTCGGTTCGACGTTGAGCAAGCTGCCCCTGCAGCGTCGCCAGCTCGCGAAGATCATGACGACTACGGAACAGGCGCTGTCGATCTCCCTGCACACGGCGGACGTCTTCGCCCGCGCCGATGCCGGTGACGTCGAAGCCGCCTCGGTGCTGCGCATCCTCACTCCGCTCATCAAGTTCCGCGCCACCCGCGACGCCCGCAAGGTCACCGCGGACGCGATGGAGATCCGCGGCGGAGTCGGCTATATCGAGGAGTATGGTGACGCCCGCGTCTTCCGCGACTCCCAGCTCGGATCGATCTGGGAGGGCACCTCGAACATCGTCGCTCTCGACGTCATCCGCGCCGCCCACAGGGCGGGAACGCTCAAACCGCTGTTCCTGCACCTGGAGACGCTCATCGCCGAGGCGGCCGACCTCCCGACCGCGTTCCGCAACCAGATCCAGTCGCTGAGTTCGACGCTGCTGCACGCGCTCGAATCCACGCCCGAAGGAGTTGAGCAGGCGCGGGTGCGTCAGCTCGCGACCGCGACCTACAACCTCGTGTGCGCGTCCATCATGGCCTCGGAAGGTGCGCGGATCGGAGACAGCCGCGGCGACTGGTCGCGCATCGTCATCGCCGCACTGGTGCTGCGCCACAAGCTGATGCCGCAGAACCCGCTCGTCCCGGTTGTCGAAGACGACGCCGTGCTCGACGCCCTCATCGACGGTGTCGGCATGGGCCGGGACGAAGCGTTCGCGGCTGTCGAGGACATCCTCGGCGAGGGCGGAGCAGCTCAGTCCGCCGAGGATGGAACTGCGCGTTCCGGAGGGAGCGGACAGTGAGCGCGGGAGCACTCGCCGGGATCACGGTCGTCGATCTCTCGCGCATCCTCGGCGGGCCCTACTGTACGCAGATCCTGGCCGATCACGGTGCCGAGGTCATCAAGGTCGAACCGCCGGCCGGCGATGATACGCGCAGCTGGGGGCCGCCGTTCGTGGCGCCCGAGGTGTCGAGCTACTTCGCTGGGATCAACCGGAACAAGCAGATGATGACCCTCGACCTGCGCATCGAGGAGGGACAGGAGGCGCTGCACGGGCTGTTGGCCGGGGCCGATGTGCTCGTCGAGAATTTCAAGACCGGGACCCTGGCGAAGTGGGGGCTCGACCCGGTGTCGGACATTCCGGACCGCTACCCGCATCTCGTACACGCTTCCATCACCGGTTTCGGCGATGACGGACCGCTGGGCGGGCGGCCCGGTTATGACGCGATCATCCAGGCGATGTCGGGCCTGATGTCGGTCAACGGCGACGAGTCGACCGGGCCGATGCGCATCGGCATGCCCGCCGTCGACATGGTCACCGGGCTCAACGCGGCCATCGGCGTGCTCATGGCGCTGCAGGAACGGGTGACCAGCGGACGCGGTCAGCGGGTCGAGACGACGCTCTTCGACTGCGGAATCTCCGTCATGCATCCGCATCTTCCGAACTTCTTCGGCGGTGGGGTCGTGCCGAAGCTGTCCGGCAATGATCATCCGAACATCGCCCCGTATTCGGCGTTTGCGACAGGGGCCGGGCAGGTATTCATCACCGCTGGTAACGACGGACAGTTCGCCAAGCTCGTCGACCACCTCGGTGCTCCTGGGCTCGCCCGGGACCCGCGGTTCGTCGACAATGCCGCGCGACTGGGCAATAGAGATGCGCTGCGGGTCGAACTCGAAGCGTTGATGGTTTCGGCTACGGCAGAGAAGCTGTCCGAGGAGCTGATGAGCATCGGCGTGCCCGCCGGTCCGATCCTCGATGCCGCCGAGGTGGTCGAGCATCCGCATACCGCGCACCGCGAGATGGTCGTGGAGATGGGCGACGGCTACCGCGGAGTGGCCTCGCCGATCAAGCTCGCCCGGACTCCGGCCAGCTACCGGATCTCTCCGGTGCAGCCGGTGGCGGAGGTCTCCGGCGGGGAAGATGCCGAGGGCCGGCAAGGCGCGGAAGTCGACGGTCGGGTGTACGCAGCTGTCGAGGAGTCGGCGAGGATCTGAACGAAACTGCCGGGGCTGCCTCGGTGGGAAATCTGTGTGGGTGGCGCGTGGAATCGACCAGTGCTGCGTAAGTCTCGGGGAACGGCGAACCCGACGTCGATTCATTTATGTCCGAAATGTCGGACGGAACTTGAGCTGGGCCACTTCCGCATTCTGCTCCAGTCGTCAGAATGGATGGTGTAGTCAGAGCCGACAGCGCAGGGGGCCCACACCTCGGCGCGACGGCGAAGCGGCAGCCAAGCATCCGCCTCGTCGGACACAGCGACAAGGAGAATCCCATGACCACCAAGCCGTCGTTCACCCAGCACGACCCGTCCCGCGTCATCCGCGCCGACCGCGGAACTGAGATCACCGCGAAGTCCTGGCAGACCGAAGCGCCCAAGCGAATGCTTATGAACAACCTCGACCCCGAGGTTGCCGAGCGTCCCGAAGACCTCGTCGTCTACGGCGGCACCGGCCGCGCCGCCCGCTCATGGGAAGCATATGACGCAATCGTGCGCACCCTCGACGACCTCGAGGACGACGAGACCCTGCTCATCCAGTCCGGCAAGCCCGTCGGCGTCATGCGCACCCACGAATGGGCCCCGCGCGTTCTCATCGCCAACTCCAACCTCGTCGGAGACTGGGCCAATTGGGAGCACTTCCGCGAACTCGAGGCCGAGGGCCTGATGATGTACGGCCAGATGACCGCCGGGTCCTGGATCTACATCGCCACCCAGGGCATCCTCCAGGGCACCTACGAGACCTTCGGCGCCATCGCCCGCAAGCGCTTCGACGGCACCCTCGCCGGAACCCTGACCATCACCGCCGGCTGCGGCGGAATGGGCGGAGCCCAGCCGCTGTCCGTGACGCTCAACGGCGGCGCCTGCCTCATCATCGACGTCGACAAGACCCGCCTCGATCGCCGCAAGGGCAAGCGCTACCTCGACGAGGTCGAAACCGACCTCGACACCGCACTGGCCAAGGTCATCGAAGCGAAGAAGAACAAGCAGGCCCTGTCCGTCGGACTCGTCGGCAACGCCGCCGAGATCCTCCCGCTCATCCTCGACCGCCCCGAGGCAGCCGAAGTCGACATCGTCACCGACCAGACCTCGGCCCACGACCCGCTGTCCTACCTGCCGGTGGGCGTGAGCGTCGACGACTGGCACGAAGAGGCCGAGCAGGATGCCGAGAAGTTCACCATCCGCGCCGAAGAATCCATGGCCAAGCACGTGAAGGCCATGGTCGAATTCCAGGACCGCGGCGCCGAGGTCTTCGACTACGGCAACTCGATCCGCGACGAAGCCCGCAAGGCCGGCTATGACCGTGCCTTCGAATTCCCCGGCTTCGTCCCCGCCTATATCCGCCCCCTCTTCTGCGAAGGCCTCGGACCCTTCCGGTGGGTCGCGCTGTCCGGCGACCCGAAGGACATCGAGGTCACCGACCAGGCTCTGAAGGAACTCTTCCCGGAGAACGAACACCTCCACACCTGGCTCGACGCCGCCAACGAATACGTCGAGTTCGAAGGCCTGCCGGCACGCATCTGCTGGCTTGGTTACAAAGAACGCCACCAGGCCGGTCTGCTTTTCAACAAGCTCGTCGCGGAAGGCAAGATCTCGGCCCCGATCGTCATCGGCCGTGACCACCTCGACTCCGGTTCAGTCGCCAGCCCCTACCGCGAAACCGAATCCATGCTCGACGGTACGGACGCCGTGGCCGACTGGCCGCTGCTCAATGCCCTGGTCAACACCTCCTCGGGCGCGACCTGGGTGTCGATCCACCACGGCGGCGGCGTCGGCATCGGCCGCTCCATCCACGCCGGACAGGTCTCCGTGGCCGACGGCACCGAGCTGGCCGCTCAGAAACTGGCACGCTTGCTCACGAACGACCCGGGCATGGGCGTCATCCGCCACGTCGATGCCGGTTACGAGCGCGCCTCCGAGGTGGCCGAGGAACGCGGTCAGCGCGTGCCGATGATCCCCGAGCTCGACAAGCGCGACGAGGAATCCGCCGCACAGTGAGCAGCCAGCGGCGCAGCTGCGTACACGGGCGCTGCGTCGACGGGCGCGCTCGCGAATAAAGCGGCCTCTTAGGTACACATTGTTCTGAATTGCTCACGTTCCTCGGTGGGCAATTCAGAGCAAGGTGTACCAAACGTGGAATCCGCCGCACAGTGAGCAGCTGCTGAATAGCTCGTAAAAAGTCGAGCAGCACTGATTTGAAACAGTGCTGCTCGACTTTCTGTGTGCCGCGGGGAGTTGCCGGCAGCGAGCAGTCGGGTGCGCCGCGCCCCTACTCGTCGAGGAAGAGGTCGAGTTCGAGGTCGTCGGGGCCGTGACCGATGGACCCGACTCGCGACGGATCGTGGGCGTAGACGGAGAAGTCCGTGACGCCGGCGTCGCTGAGCACCTCGTCGTCGATGAAGAAGTTACCGGTGACCTCGCGGGGGTCGCTGGTGAGGATCACCCATGCCGCCTCGGCCATGATCTCGGGCTTGCGGCTGCGGGCCATGAGCTGTTCGCCGC
The DNA here is from genome assembly GCF_057766545.1 of Brevibacterium sp. MGP-B1. NCBI lineage: Bacteria > Bacillati > Actinomycetota > Actinomycetes > Micrococcales > Brevibacteriaceae > Brevibacterium > Brevibacterium sp. MGP-B1. Next base: position 3,982,282 of record NZ_CM173407.1, read on the forward strand.
CGAGGAGGTTGTTCACAGCGGCCGTCGCGATCGTCGTCCGCGGCCACAGGCTGTTCGCCGCGACTCCGGCCTCGCGCTGCTCCTCGGCCAGCCCGAGCGTGACCAGCGACATCCCGTATTTCGCCATCGTGTAGCCCAAGTGCCTGCCCGCCCACGCAGGGTTGAGGTTGAGCGGCGGAGAGAGGGTGAGCACATGAGCGGCGTCAGAGGCCTGGAGGTGCGGCAGAGCAGTCTTGGCCAGGAGGTAGGAGCCGCGCGAGTTGATCGAGTTCATGAGGTCGAACTTCTTCATCGGCAGGTCCTCGACCGGGGACAGGTTGATGGCGCTGGCGTTGTTGACGACGAAGTCGATCCCGCCGAAGGTGTCCACGGTCTGAGCGACCGCCTCGGCGACGGATTCCTCACTGCGCACATCTCCGATGATCGGCAGGGCCTTGCCGCCGGCCGATTCGATCTGCTCGGCCGCCGTGTAGATCGTGCCCTCGAGCTTCGGATGCGGTTCCGCGGTCTTCGCCAGCAGCGCGACATTCGCCCCGTCCTCGGCCGCGCGCAGAGCGATCGCCAGGCCGATGCCACGGCTGCCGCCGCTCATGAGAATCGTCCGACCGGCTAGTGAACGACCGGATTCTCCCTCGCCGAGGATGCTGTCAGTGCTCATCGTCCGTCTCCTTCGTCCGTGGTTCGATGATCGTGTCCGTGGTTCGATGGTCGAGGTGGGTAGGACGCCAGGCTACCCGTCGGCTGCCCGCGTGCCCAGGGCGTGGAGTCAGTTATCGGAACCGGAGGGCCGGCCCTCCGGGTGACCGGCGAAGCCGCTGCGCAAGCCAGCCGAGTCATGAGCACCACATCACCCTGTGTCCGAAATGTCGGACGAATATCTGCGGGAGAGGTTCTGCCCCGCCATCGTGCGGTCCATACTGAGAGGGAATCATTCTCGATCGGAAAGGCCCGACTCGCCATGCAGCTCATCACCGGCATCAGCGAACTCGTCGTCAACGACCTCGACACCCTCGGCGAGCTGGGCGTCATCGACGATGCCGCGCTGCTCATCGACGACGGTCGGATCATCTGGTCGGGACCGTCCGCTGAGGCGGACACCGCAGTGTCGAACCACCTCGGTGAGAGCGTCGGAAAAGGCCTGAACGACGATGACATCGCAAACGGGGAAGTCACCTCGGCGAATGATCTCGGTGGACTCGAAACGATCGACCTCGGCGGCAAAGCCGTCATCCCCGGCTTCGTCGACAGCCACAACCACCTCATTTTCGCCGGCGATCGGTCAGAGGAATTCGCAGCCCGCATGGCCGGGCAGAAGTACTCGGCCGGGGGCATCGCCACCACCGTGGCCGCCACTCGCGCCGCCACCGAAAGCGAACTCGAGGCCAACCTCGTCCACCTGCTCGAGCAGGCGAAGCGGCAGGGAACGACGACGTTCGAGATCAAGTCCGGCTACGGGCTGACCGTGCCCGACGAGATCCAGGCCCTCGACATCATCAACCGGCACACCGAGGAATCGACCCTCATCGCCGCGCACGTCGTCCCGCCGGAGTTCAAAGACGAGCCGGAACGCTACGTCGACCTCGTCATCGACGAGATCATCCCGGCCGCCGAAGGCAAGGCGAAGTGGATCGACGTGTTCTGCGAAACCGGTGCCTTCACCGAGGTCCAAACCCGGCGGATCATCGAAGCCGGCAAGGCCGTCGGCATGAAACCGCGGCTGCACGCCAATCAGCTCACCGAAGGCGGGGCGCTCAAGCTCGGTGCGGAACTCGGCTGCGTGTCCGTCGACCATGCCACCTTCGCCTCCGATGAGGACCTCGCCATCCTCGCCGAGGCAGGCACCGTCGTCACCCTGCTGCCGAGCATCGAATTCTCCACCCGCCAGCCCTACCCCGACGCCCGCCGCTACGTCGATGCGGGAGTGTCACTGGCGATCGCCAGCGACTGCAACCCCGGCTCTGGGTTCTCCAACAGCATGCCGTTCGTCATCGCCATCGGCGTCCGAGACATGCACTTCACCGTCGAACAGGCGGTGTGGGCAGCGACCGCGGGCGGGGCCAACGCCCTGCTGCGCACCGATGTCGGCCACCTCGGAGCGGGGGCCCGCGCCGACCTGGCCATCCTCGACGCACCCAGCTACCGGCACCTGGCTTACCGGCCCGGTGTGCAGCTGGTCGAGAGGGTCTATTCCGGCGGTGAGCTCATCGTCGACAACCGACGCCGCGACTGAGCGGCCGCGCGGTCGAAACTGACCGCGCGAACGCACCACCCGGCACGACTGAACCACCTACGCACGAGCACTGTGCGTCGACGGCGAGGAACCACCTCGGTGCCGGCGTATGAGAACTTCATCCACGACTCAGACATCACACTGACGCACTCACAGAAAGGCACACGATGACCACATTCATCGATCTCGACCCCGATACGCTGACCTTCGCCGAGGTGGTCGACGTCGCCCGCAACGACGCGAAGGTCTCCCTGTCCGAAGCCACACTGGCTCGGGTGAACAAGTACCGCGAGGCCATTGATGCGCTCGCTCAGGCGGAGAAGCCCGTCTACGGTGTCTCGACCGGATTCGGTGCGCTCGCCCAGCGCCACATCCCCGCCGAACTGCGCACCCAGCTGCAGAAATCCCTCATCCGCTCCCACGCCGCCGGCGTCGGCGAACCCGTCGAACGCGAGGTCGTGCGCGCCCTCATGCTGCTGCGCGCCCGCACCCTGGCCACCGGTCGGGCCGGCGTCCGCGCCGAAGTCCTCCAGACCTACGTCGACCTGCTCAACGCCGGAATCACCCCGGTCGTCCACGAGTACGGATCACTCGGCTGCTCCGGTGACCTCGCACCACTGTCGGCATGCGCCCTCGTCGTCATGGGCGAAGGCGTGGCCGAAGGACCCGACGGAGTGGCAGGGTCTGCCGATGAGATCCTCGCGAAGGCCGGAATCACCCCGGTCACTCTGGCCGAGAAGGAAGGCCTGGCGCTGGTCAACGGCACCGACGGCATGCTGGGCATGCTCATCATGGCCCTGACCGACCTGGAGAACCTGCTCACCGCCGTCGATGTGTCCGCGGCCATGAGCATCGAAGGACTCTTCGGCACCGACGCCGTCTTTGCTCCTGAACTCCATTACGCGCTGCGTCCGCACGACGGCCAGGCCGCCTCGGCCGCGAACATGCTCGCCTCGCTCGCCGACTCCGGCATCACGGCCAGCCACCGCGACTCCACTCACCTCGTCCAGGACGCGTACTCGATGCGCTGCGCCCCGCAGGTCAACGGTGCCGCCCGCGACGCCGTCGCCTTCGCCACCGGGGTGGCCGAACGCGAACTGCGCGCCGCCATCGACAACCCGGTCGTGCTCACCAATGGAATGGTGTCCTCGAACGGCAACTTCCACGGCGCACCGCTGGCCCATGCCCTGGACTTCCTCGCCATCGTCGCCGCCGACGTCGCCTCGATGTCCGAACGCCGCACCGACCGGATGATGGATGTCGCCCGCAACCAGAACCTCACCCCGTTCCTCGCCGATGACGCCGGCGTCGACTCCGGACTGATGATCGCCCACTACACGCAGGCGGCCATGGTCTCCGAGGCCAAACGCGGCGCGACCCCGGCTTCGGTCGACTCGATCCCGTCTTCGGCGATGCAGGAAGACCACGTGTCCATGGGCTGGTCGGCCGCACGCAAGCTGCGCAAGGTCGTCGACAACCTCGCCTCCGTCGTCGGCATCGAACTCTATGCCGCCTCCCGTGCCTGCGATATGCGCGACGCCGCACCGGCACCGGTGACCGGAGCCGTGATCGCGGCGATCCGTGAGACCGTGCCCGGACCCGGACCCGACCGGTTCCTCTCGCCCGAACTCGCCGAGACCATCGCGAAGGTCAAGAACGGTTCGCTCGTCGCCGCCGCCGAGTCGGTCGCACCGCTGACCCACACCGTCACTGCCGCTGCCGGAACCTGGCAGCCGGAAGACGGCGGACCGGCCGTCAGCGATCCCGAATTCACGGCGCTGGGCAACCTCGAAGCCGCCGCCGAGGCCTCGGGCACGGACGCGGCCACCACCCACCAGGACTGACACTGGGCAGGGGCCGGTCGCCGACCGGGCCCGACCGTCGGGCCTCTGATGCCAGGGCCGGCCGACCACGGTACCGACATATCACCGGACCCGACCGATTTCGAACGGAGTGAACTGACAATGAGCGATGTCGTCTCGCTGCTGAGCCAGATCGAGGACACCGGCCGCGACACCCGCGGGCCGGGCTACCAGCGGCCCGGATTCTCGGCCACTGAACGGGACTTGCGCGAGTGGTTCCTCGCGGAGGCGGACCGCCGCGGCCTCGACACGGAGATCGACGCCAACGGAATCACGTGGGCATGGGCCACCGAACCCGGCGAGAACGCCGTCGTCACCGGTTCCCACCTCGACTCCGTGCCCGGCGGCGGCGAGTTCGACGGCCCCCTCGGCGTCGCCTCGGCGCTGGCGGCCTTCGATGTGCTCAAGGCCTCCGGCACACTCGACCAGTCCACCCGGCCTTTCGCGCTAGCAGTGTTTCCCGAAGAGGAAGGCTCACGCTTCGGTGTCGCCTGTCTCGGCTCGCGGCTGCTCACCGGCGCCATCGACGCTGACCGCGCGCTCGGCCTCAAGGACGCCGCCGGTGACACCTTCGCCGACGTCGCCCGTGGCTATGGCCTCGACCCGGATCGGGTCGGGCGTGACCAGTCTCGGCTGGCCGGAATCGGTTCCTTCATCGAACTCCATGTCGAACAGGGCGTCGGTCTGATCAACACCGATCAGGCCGTCGCCATCGGCTCCTCGATCATCGGTCACGGGCGCTGGCACTTCGCCTTCTCCGGTCAGGGCAACCATGCCGGCACGACTCCGATGAGCCATCGCGCCGACCCGGTGGTCGCGGCCTCCCGTGTGATCGGGGATATCCCGACCCTAGCGGCCGCCACTGACGCGAGCGCCGTGGCGACCGTGGGCCGTACCCTCATCCATCCGGGCGGGACGAACGTCATCGCTTCGACCATGAGCTTCTGGCTCGACATCCGCCACCCTGACGATGCCGTCGTCAAGCAGGTGCTCGAGGCGATCAGCCGTCGTGCCCAGGACCACGGCGCCGATTCCGGTGTCGAGGTGACCATCTCGCAGGAGTCCTACTCGCCGACGACCCACTTCACCGCCGACCTCAACTCGCGCCTGACCTCGGTGCTGCCGGACGCTCCGCTGCTGCCCTCGGGCGCCGGACATGATGCCGGAATCCTCGCACCCCATGTGCCGTCGGCGATGCTCTACGTCCGCAACCCGACCGGTGTCTCCCACGCTCCCGAAGAGGCCTGCGAGGTCGATGACCAGAGGGCCGGAGTCGACGCGCTCGTCAAGGTGCTCGCCCGCGAACTCGGCATCGAACACGCGCTTGCCGACAGCAGTACCGGAGGCCCAACGGCAGGAGGTGCACGATGAGCACTCGTTACTGGTGCGAATCCGCTTGGGTTGACGGAGCCGTCGCCCACGGGGTGCTGTTGACCGCCGATGACACCGGAACGCTCACCGCGGTCGAGACCGGAATCGACGCCGCCCCCTTCGATGCCGAGGCGGTGCACGGGTTCATCCTGCCCGGCGGAGTCAACGCGCACTCGCATGCCTTCCACCGGATGCTGCGCGGTCGCACCCACGGCGACGGCGGCACCTTCTGGACCTGGCGCGAAGTCATGTACTCCGTCGCCGCGAAACTCGACCCCCAGTCCTACGAGACCGTGGCCCGCGCTGTCTTCGCAGAGATGCTCGCCGGCGGCTACACCTCGGTGGGGGAGTTCCACTACGTCCACCACGCTCAGGACGGAACGCCTTACGGCGCTGAGCGTCCCCGCGTGGACGCGAATGACGCTGAGCGTCCCGGTGGGGACGCGAACGACGCGAACGACGATGACGAACGGCGCGCCCACGCGATGGAACGGGCGCTGGCAAGGGCGGCCGCCTCGGCGGGGATCCGCATCCGACTGCTCGACACCTGCTATCTCACCGGCGCCATCGACTCCGAACTCTCGGCCGAACAGGCCCGTTTCGGCGACGGCACAATCGACGGGTACATGGACCGGCACGCCGGCCTGATCGACACGTTCGCCGCTGAATTCCCCGTCAACGCTCCAGGTGAGAGCTTCGTCCATGTGGGTGCGGCGATCCATTCGATCCGCGCGGTCCCAGCCGCAAACCTGCCTCGCTTCACCGAACTGTCCGGCCCCGTGCACGTGCACCTGTCCGAACAGCCGGCCGAGAACGACGCCTCGCAGGCGGCGTACGGGGCCAGCCCCACCGAGGTGCTCGCGCGCTCGGGCGTCGTCGATGACCGGCTCTCGGCCGTGCATGCCACCCACCTAAGCGAGAAGGACATCGCGCTCCTCGGCAGATCCCGGTCGACGATCGTCATGTGCCCCTGCACCGAGGCGGACCTCGCTGACGGCATCGGGCCGGCCCGTGAACTCGCCGACGCCGGAGCCGTGATCTCGCTCGGTTCCGACCAGCACGTCGTCCTCGACGCCCTGCGCGAGACCCAGGGGCTCGAAGCGGGCGAGCGGCTGCGCTCGGGGCAGCGCGGACGATTCTCTCCAGCCGAACTCATCACGGCACTCACCGAAGGCGGGGCACGCAGCCTCGACCTTCCGGTCGGCGCACTCGAAGTCGGCAAGGCGTGCGACTTCGTTGCCCTGCGCACCGACAGCATGCGCACCATGGGATCCCTGGACGAACAGATCATCCTCACGGCCACCTCGGCGGACGTGCATCTGACCGTCAGCGGCGGCCAGGTCCGCGTGCGCGACGGAGTGCACACCGAACTCGGCGACATCGCCGAGCTCTACTCTCAGGCCTTCGCGGTCTTGGAGATGGAGGTTTGAGTCGTGGCTGAGGTTCCGGCACTGCGGCGGGCGATCGCGATCCTGCGGCATATGGCCTCGTCGAATCGGTCGATCACGGCCGGTGCCCTGGTCAGGTCGCTGGAGATCCCGCGGTCGAGTGCGTATGACATCCTCGCCGTGCTCGAGGAGCTCGGGCTCGTGGCGCGCACCGAATCCGGGTATGTGCTCGGAGCCGGTGTGCACGAGCTCGGGGCGTCCTACCTGCGGACGAACCCCCTGCAGCGGTTGGCGCAGCCGATCGTCCGTCAGCTCGCCGAGGATACCGCCACGACCGCGCAGCTGGCCGTTATCCGCGGCTGGGAGACGGAGTACGTGCTCAAGGAGCAGTCGCTCAAATCCGTCGCGGTCATCACCGCCACCGGTGTGCGCATGCCGAGCTACCTCACGGCGACCGGGCGGGCGATCCTCGCTCAGCTGCCCAAGTCCGAGGTGCTGGCGATGCTGCAGTCCGAAACCGAGTTCGTCACGCGCACTGGCAAGGGCCCGACCTCGGTGAAGGCGCTCAACGCAGTGCTCGCCCAGGAGCGGCGGACCGGCAGCGCGATCGAACACGGCGAAGTCACGCCGGGGATCTCGACGCTCGCGGCACCGGTGTTCGATGTCTTGGGCCGCCCGATCGCGGCCATCGGCCTCTCATTCGTCACCGAGACCCTGCCCGAGGACACCGGTCCTGTGCTCGACCGGGTCAAGGCTGCCGCCGCCGAGGTGACCGCCAAGCTGCGGTGAGGGTGGACGGTAACGTGAGCGGTCGGTGTGATCGGATGGAGTGTCAGAGGCCGAGCACTCGTCGCTCGCGCGCGACCTCTTCGACGATCTGGTGATCGCTGCGCAGCTCCTTGATCAGGGCGATGCCGAGGACGACGACGATGACGGTGAACGGCACCGCCGAGAGCATCGCCGCCTGCTGCAGGGCCTGCAGCCCGCCGACGAGGAGCAGGACCACCGCGCAGCCTCCGGTGAGGAATCCCCAGGTCGCGATGACCGGACGCCGGGGCGCGAACGACCCCTGCGACGACAGCGAGCTGAGGACGAAGGTGTTCGAGTCTGCCGAGGAGACGAAGAACAGGATGACCATGACGATCGTGAAGACCGAAGCGAGCATGGACAGCGGCAGCTGGTCGAGGAGGCTGAAGAATGCGGTGTCGAGGTTGTTCTGAGTGGCCTCACCGATCCCAGCCCCATCGATGTCGAACTTGATCGCCGAACCGCCCATGACGGTGAACCAGACGAAGAACACGGCGCTGGGCACGAGCAGGACACCGGCGACGAACTCCCGAATGGTCCGGCCCTTCGAGATCTTGGCCAGGAAGATGCCGACGAAGGCGCTCCAGGACAGCCACCACGCCATCATGAAATAGGTCCAGCCGAGCATCCATTCGCTGTCCTCGGCACTGGTCGGGGTCATGAAGCTGAGTTCGACGAAGTCTCCGGCGAAGGCGCCGATGGAGCGGACGAACAGGTTGGAGACGAAGCCGCTGGGTCCGGTGATGAAGACGAAGAGTCCGAGCAGAGACGCCATGGTCAGCGTGATCTGGGAGATGTACTTGATGCCGCGGCTCACTCCGGTCAGTGCCGAACCGGTGAAGAGGAGGGTGAGCACGGTGATGACGATGATCTGGCCGATGATGGTGGAGTCGATGCCGAGGACGGTGTTGAGGCCCTCGCCGATCTGCGAGGCACCGAGTCCCAGGGACGTCGTCGTGCCGAAGAGCGTGGCGATGATGGTGAGGATGTCGATGAAGCTGCCGACCCAGCCGTCGACGAAGCGGCCGAGGACGGGGCGCAGCATCGTGGACACGAGTGCTGGCCGGCCCTTTCGGTGCGTGGAATAGCCGATGGCCAATCCGAAGACCCCGAAGATCGCCCAGGCTTGGAAGCCCCAGTCGAGGTAGGAGAACTGCATCGCGCGAATCGCCGCGTCCATGGTCTCCGGTTCCGCCAGTCCGTGGGGCGGGGTCATGAAGTGCGACATCGGCTCGGCCACTCCGTAGCTGACCAGGCCGATCCCCATCACGGCAGCGAGGATCATCGCCAGCCAGGTGATCGTGCGGTATTCGGGACGGGAATCGGATGAGCCGAGGCGGAGGCGACCGAAGCGGCTGGCTGCGAACCACACCAGCATTGCGATCGCGGCGAATGGGACGACGAGGTAGATCCAGCCGAATCCGGTGGACACCGTCGTCATTGCCCGCGTCATGATGTCCGACAGGGCATCGGGTGCGATCGTCGCCCACACCATGAAGGCGATGACGGCGATGACCGAGCATATGAAGACTGTCCCGACCCGGTTGGAATGTGGGGCCGCAGCGGATGCGGTATGCGTGGTGCCCGGAGCAGGCTCGGACTCTGTCCCTGCCTCGGGTCCGGCTCCGGCGGCAGGGCCGGCCCCGGGGGCAGGGGGAGGGTCGTCCGACCCGCCCGAGGAGGCGGACGCAGTGGAGCGGTCGGAACCGCCTGCAGTGCTGCTGGCTGGTTCGGGGGAGGGTGAGTTCAGCATCGTCATCGTGGTCTCCGCGCTCGTGGCCGCCTCGGCGGCAGGCATGAGCGATCGTCGGGTCGGTCGGGATAGGCAGATTACACAACAGGCCCCGCGAACTGGGTCGTTCGTGGGGCCGTGCGACTGACGAGTCTATGCGCTCGTCGCCGAATCACCGCATGTGTGAGGGCAGAAAAGGCAGAGTGTGAGTCTTCTCGCGGTCGGTGAGCGCCGGGAGCAGTCAGAGGTAGGGGCGAGTGATGAGCTCGAGATACATTCCCGACGGGTCGAGGAAATACACTCCGCGACTCCCGTGCTCGGTGTTCGTCTCCTGCGGGCGAGTGCGCTGCGGATCTGCCCAGAAATCGAGACCGCGCTGTTTGAGCAGGTCAACGGCTCGGTCGAAGTGGTCGTCCGTGCAGAGGAAGGCCATGTGCACGGGCAGAATGTCGTACTCCGGCGGGGGAGTGGCGAATTGGAGCATGACTCCGCCGGAGAGCATGATGTTGGCGAATGGCCCCCATGACTGGGTGTGTTCGGCCTCGAAGATATCGACATAGAACTGCGCTGAGGCGGCCGGATCCGCTGCGGCGACGATGGTGTGGTTGAACAGAGCTGACATGATGAAGTCCTTTTCGGATGAATGATGGTTCGCTGATCGCCCGAAGCGTTTTCGGGCAGGGAGAACTGACAATTGGGAAAATGGCTTCGTCATGGGGAGGGCCGCGAGCAGAGCGCTCGTGACCTCCGCGGCTCAACTGTCGACCGGTTTACCGATCCGTGAGCGGCTGTTCGCCTGTTCGGTCATCGCCACCGAGCATACAATCCTAGGGGTCGAAGCGGAACAGCTTTCGCGAGCGTCCGACGTCGCCGACCGCTCGAATTACGGTCGCTGTATCGAGCTATGCGGCGTGCGCTGGGCGGTATGTCGAGCGGTGGGCGAGTGCAGGCCGAGTCAAGGCGAGCGGTCGGCGGCAACCTGCGCGGTCGGCGCGGACGAGGGGTTGTTCACTGTCGCTGGAGCAGGACCGCGACCTCGAGGTGCTTCGTGTGCGGGAACATGTCGAAGATCCGGGCCTGGGCCACCTCGTAGGCGGGCATCCGCGCGAGATCCTTCGCCAGCGACATGGGATTGCAGCTCGAGTAGACGATGTGCTCGACACCGGAGTTCTCCAACGCTGCCGACAGTCGTGCACCGATCCCCCGCCGAGGCGGATTGACGATCACGCAGTCCGGCCGTTCGTCCGTGCTCAGGTTCTCCTCGGCGAATTCCGTGGCATCGCCGGCGAGGAACCGCGCCTCGACGCCGAGCTCGGAGGCGCTGACTTTCGCTGACTCGATCGCCTGCTCGCTCACCTCGACCCCGGTGACCCGCCGCGCGGGAGAAGCACAGTAGAGCGCGAACCCTCCGACGCCGCAGTACAGATCCCACAGGCTCGAAGCCTCGACAGCGTCCACCCACTCGGCCACTTGGTTGTAGAGTCCGATGGCGACAGCGGTGTTCGTCTGGAAGAAACTCTGCGGCCGCAGATGGAGGTCGACCCGATCGAGGTTCATCCTCAGCGATTCGCCGCGGAACATCTCCTCGCGGCTGCCCTCGAGCACGGCCTTGTGCTCCGGCAGCAGATTCACCGACACCACGGACGCATCGGGGACGAGGCCAAAGAACGCGTCCTTCCGCGACCGCAGTACGTCCAGCCCATGCTGAGTGCGCACGACGAAACGAATCATCAGCTCATCCGACGGCGCCGCCGTGACATGGACGAACTTCACCTCCCCTCGGCGCGCAGCAACATCATAAGGCTCGAGTCCGGTGGCATCGAGGAAGTCCGCAAGCACCGGGACCACCGCCCGGATCGCCGGGGACTGAATCCCACAATCACGCAGATCGACGCCATGGAACTCCTGATCAAGAATGCCCAAGGTGACGTTTCCAGACGATCCTCCGATGGCGAGCTTCGCCCGATTCCTGAAGTCCCGAACCCCGCTGGCGAACGTCGGCAGCCAAACTCGCGGAGCCGCCTCGGCGAGGGCCTCGCGGCACCAAGCTTCCTTGTCCGTGATCTGCTGCCCATAGGGAGTTTCGATGAGCGCACAGGAACGGCACTCCCCACGCTCGAAATACCCGCAGTGCAGGTGCTCATGATCCGCCGGGGCAGGGGTGAGCGGCAAGGTCGTCATCCCCTCATTCTAATCGGCGATGGACCCCGGAAAATCGTTGACCCAGCCCGCCCGACAACCGTAGACTGAACGTAGCCAAATCGATTTGGCCCTGCCCTAGAAGCGCGAAGGACCCCATGACTCAGCTGCGCAGTCTGCACCAAGCCCCGACTCTGCTCGTCCCGGAGAAAGTCCTCCTGCCCGAAGGCGCGCAGACCGGCCACGCGGTGCTCGTCGACGACGGCCGGATCCTCGCTGTCGGCCCCCTCGCCGAGGTGGACGCCCAGGCCCGATCGCTGCTGACCGACGCGAACGCCGCCGACCCGATTCCCGGTGCCACCGCGAATCCCGCGGACCCGAGTCCGAGTGCCGACCGGACGCCCGCCGAACCTGTCCGCATCGATCTGCCCGGACGCCTGCTCATGCCCGGCTTCATCGATGCCCACCACCACCTCACCCAGACCTTCGGCAAGTCCCTCGTCTTCGGCGAACCCTCCGAGATCTTCCAACGCGTCTGGGTGCCCATGGAGTCGAACATGGACGCCGAAGCCATCGACGTCGCCACCCGCCTGGCCGCCTGGGAATCCCTGCGCGGCGGCTTCACCACCGTCACCGACGCCGGCACCCGCTCGAGCGTCGACGTCTCCGCGATCTCCGACGTCACCATCGACGTCGGCCTGCGCTGCGTACTCGGGGTCATCTGCAACGACCTCGGCGGGGGAGTGCGCACCTCGACTGTCGCCGAGGTGGTCGCCGCCGCAGAACGCCATCTGAGCAGGTGGGACGCCGAGTCCCTGGTCCACCCGTCCCTGGCCGTGTCCATCCCTGAGGTGGCCTCCGACGAGGCGCTCGTGGCGATCACACGCCTTGCCCGGGAGGCTGGTGTGCCGTTCCAAACCCACCTCAACGAACACATCGTCGCCGTCGAACGCTCCCTCATCTCCGGCGGTGAGCGTCCGCTCGAACGACTGGCCCGCCTCGGTGCGCTGGGTCCCGAGCTGCTCGCCGCACACGCCACTCTCCTGACCCCGCGGGAGATCCGACTGCTCCGCGACTCCGGTGGCGCAATCGCCTACAACCCGGTCGCCAGCTCCTGGAAAGGCAACGCAGTGGCACCCGCACTGCTCATGCACGAACTCGGGATGCGTATCGGACTCGGCACCGACGGTACCCGCTCGGATGCCTTCCGCCTCCTCGACGCCGCCGAGACTGCGCAACGACTCACCGGCGGAATGGACGTCATCGACTCGTCGACCGGCGGCGGCTGGACCTGGCTCGAACAGGGTCTGCGCGGCGGCGCCGACGCGGTTGGACTCGGCGGTCAGATCGGGGAGATCTCACCCGGTGCCCGTGCCGACCTGATCGTGCTCAATATCGACACTCCGGAGTTCGTGCCCTCCTGGGATGTGCCCTGGGAACTCGTCCGTCTGGCCAACCGCGACCAGATCGAAGCGGTCATCGTCGACGGCAAGCTGCGCCTCGAGGGCGGTTGGCCCGTCGACTGGGACGGCCGCGACTTCCTCGAGCGTGCGAAAGACGTCTCCCGGCGGGTGGTGGAGAACTCCCCGATCACCCGCATCGACCCGAACGCGGCCGACCACCGGGCACGGTGGATGGCCGAGCACGGGAACACCCCGGTCAACACGTCGCGGAACGGTGGGACCGCCTCGGTGAACGCACCGTGGAACGGCGGCGCCGCCTCGGCGAGCACGCCGCGGGTCGGTGGGGCCGCCTCGGCGAGGGATGACTTCTGATGTCGATGCTCGCTTTTGCGATCATCGCCGCGGTCGTCCTCGTCTCTGCGTTCGTGCAGGGGTCGACGGGGATGGGGTTCGCGATGATCCTCGCGCCCGTCGTGACGTTCATCGACCCGAGCCTCATCCCGGTGATGCTGCTCGTGCTGATGATTCCGCTCAATCTCTACATCGCCGCGCGCGAGCGTGAGCATATCGACTGGACCGGCGTGAAATGGATCAGCGTCGGACGGTTCGCGGGCACATTCGCGGGTCTGTGGATCCTCGTCATCGTCAACCTGCACCAGCTCGCGCTGCTCATCGGCTGGTCGACGCTCATCGCCGCGGTCGTCGCGCTGCTGGCGCCGAAGTTCACTCCGAACAAGCCGGTGCTCGCGACGGTCGGGCTCGTCACCGGAGTCACGGAGACCTCGACGGGCATCGGCGGCCCGCCCTATGCGCTGGCCTACCAGCACAGTCCCGGCCCGGAGCTGCGTTCGACGGTGGCGGTGTGCTTCCTCGTCGGGGAGATCATCTCCCTCATCGTGCTCGCCTTCAGCGGGCAGGTCTCGGCGGACACAATGGTCACGACCGCGTGGATGCTGCCGTTCCTCGCGGTCGGTTCGTTCCTCTCTCGCTACGTTCACCACCGCCTCGACGGACCGGTGCTGCGCTATATCGTCCTCGGCTTCGCGATCGTCTCCGGCATCATCGTCATCGTTCAGGCGTGAGGTTCCGGGCAGGGCAGGGCGAATCATGGGCAGGTCTGAAGCCCCACCTCCCATGCCCGTGTGAAGTAGGCTGATTCCATGCCCGACTTCCCGCGCGCGCACCGCGTCACGATCGCCGATGTGGCGCGTGAGGCCGGAGTGTCGCGGACGACTGTGTCCCATGCACTCAGCGGTCAGGGCAAGGTCAACGCCGCCACCCGGGCCAAGGTCAAAGAGGTCGCCGAGCGGCTGAACTACCGGCCCAGCGCCCGTGCCCGCAGCCTGCGCTCGGGCAAGTCGCAGACCCTCGCCCTGCTGTCCTCGATGCCCGCGGCAGTATCCGCCGGGTCGTCTCAGCTGGGCTTCTTCACCGAACTGGCCATGGGATGTGCGCGGACCGCTCTGCTCGAAGGCTACGTCTTCGTCCTCGCCCCACCCACCGAGGCGGCTGACCCCGTCGATCTGCTCGACATCGATGGTGCGATCCTCCTGGAGCCCACCGTCGATGATCCCCTCGCCAAGGCGCTGCGTGACCGTGCCATCCCCTACGTCACGATCGACGGACCTAGTTCGAGAGCTGGCGACGACGCCCTGACCTCTGACGAGGCAGAGCCGGCGCGTTCATCGACAGCTTCGACCGGAGCCGACAGCAAGTGGAGTATCGACCTCCACCACCGTGCGATTGCTCAGCTGCTGCTCAATCATCTCCTCGCCCAGGGAGCCACGCAGCCGGCGCTGCTGGTCAGCCGCAGCTTGCGCGGAGCGCAGATCGCGGCCCGTGAGGTCTATGCCGAGGCCGCAGCCGCCCGCGGTTTCGCACCGCTGATCGCCGAGGCGGACGAAACCTCCGGAGAAGACGGAGCCTTCGCCGCCGCCGAGGAGCTGTTGGCCGAGCACCCGGACATCGACGCGGTGCTCGCGCCCATCGACACCTTCGCCACCGGCGCGGTGCGTGCGGCGCAGGAGGCCGGTCGAACGGTCGGCGAGGACCTGCTCGTCGCCACCCGCTACGACGGCTTGCGCGCACGCACGAGCACACCACCGCTGACCGCGGTCGACCTCGGCCTCGAGGCGATCTCGAGTGCGGCGGTCGAGATGCTCGTGACCGTTCTCGACGGGGATCACTCATCGAATGCGGCTGCTGGCCTGGACGGCGACACGGAACCTGCCGCCCTGAACGGAGGCGACGCGGAATCCGCCGCCCTGGACGGCGGCGACGCGAATCCCGCCGCTGCGGACAATTCTGGGCCGACCGCCTCGGCGGGTTCGATGGGCCCTGTCCTCGTTGTCAGGGAATCGACGGCCGGCCGATCGCCGGACCGGAGCGGATACTGAGCCGGATGCTCAGGCGGGGAATCCGGCCCGCCGGCGAATCTCAGATCCGACTCCGGGTCGAACCTCAGATTCGGTAGTCAGCAGGTCTCTGGTCGAGCTTGCTCGGATCGGCGATCGGAGTCCGGGCCTTCGGGTGACGGTTGCGCTTGCCGGTGTGGTGGAAGAGCAGGTTGAGCAGCACCGAGACGAACGCGGCCATTGCGACACCGCTTCCCAGCAGGGACGATGCCGTCTGCGGCAGCTTCGAGTACATTCCGGGTAGGAGCACCGGCATGAGGCCCGCGGCCAGGCCGACGGTCGCGGTGATGAGGTTGCCCGTCTGGTTGAAATCGATCTTCGCGAGCATCTGGATGCCGAGGACGGCGATGATCGCGAAGACGACCACGGCGGTGCCGCCGACGACGGCCGAAGGCACGCCGTTGAGGATGCGGGCGACGGGGCTGAGTCCGATGAGGATGAGGAGGATTCCGGCGATCGCGGTGACGTAGCGGCTGCGCACACCGGAGGCGCGCACGATTCCGACGTTCTCGCCGCTGGTGACCATCGCCGGGGTGCCGAAAAGGCCGCCGAGGATGGTGATGATGCCGTCGGAGCGGATGAGGCGGGGGACCGCGCGGTGGGGTTCGACCTTCTTGCCGACGATCTCACCGTTGATGATCGTCTGTCCGGTCGCCTCGGCCATCGATGCGAGCGCCCATAGCAACATGGGGATCGCGGCGATGAGATCGAACTTCGGCGAACCGAAGGGAAAGAGGGTCGGCACGGCGAACAGCGGGCCGTCGGTCTGACCGGAGAAGTCGGTGGCGCCCATGAACGCGCCGACGATGGTGCCGCCGACGAGCCCGACCGCCACGGAGAGTTTGCCGAGCATCCCGCGGAAGAACCGGAAGCACACGATGGTGATGAGGATGGTGATGAGGCCGAGCAGCAGGTTCTGCGGGTCGCCGAAGTCCGGTGAGTCCGGTTCGCCGACCATGAGTTTGCCGGTGACCTGAACGAGGTTGATGCCGATGACGATGACCATGATCCCGATGACCAGCGGCGGGAAGAACTTGAGCACCTTGACGAACAGCGTCACCGCGAGGATGTAGAAGACTCCCGTGAGCAGAACTGCGCCGACCGCGGTCTCGACATCGGTGCCCTGCGCGATCGTGATGAACAGGATCGTCGCAGCCCCGCCCGGGAGCATGACGAACGGCAGCCGCACACCGATCTTCCACGCGCCCACCGACTGCAGGATCGACCCGAGACCTGAGAAGACGAAGACCGCCGACAGCACTGCCGAGGTGGTCTGCGCATCCAGTCCCAGTGCGGTGGCGATGAGGAACACCGACGAGATCGGGGTCGCCACCATGACGAGGACGTGCTGAATGGCGAACGGGACGAGATTGCGGATCGGCCGCAGCTGATCGACGGGGTGGACCGCCTTGCCGGATGTGGTGGTGTCCGTGGATGGCATTGTATTGGTGTTGGTGTTGGTGTTGGTGTCGACGGCGGCGTCGGCGTCGTTGCCGACTGTGCTGCCGGTGTGGTCCGGATCGGGTGTTGCGGGCATGGCACTGCTCCTCGATGCACATCGTGATCGGCCTGAAATACAGCGGCCAAATCGATTTGTTCAATCGTGCATCGAGGGAGCGTTGGTGTCAATAAACGATTCGGATTTCGGACAGATCGCCGAAAAACGGGCTGAGCGTCGAGAAACGCATGTACGCACCCGTTTCTCGACACTCAGCCCGTTTTTCGACGGAGGAGGGGGAGGCTCAGGCGGCGATGAAGCTGAGGACGACGAAGGTGCCGAAAGAGACGAACGGGGCGATCGCTGCGACTGCGATGGCGATGACGCCGGGTGTTCGCCCCCGCCCGGTGACCGCGGCCGTGATGCCGAGGATGATGGCTGTGATTCCCGCGCAGGTGCAGAGGCCCTGGACTCCGACGAGCACGGTCGCCAGGGTCTGATACCAGTCCGGTGTGTCGGTGAAGTAATAACCGGATGCCGCCTCGGAGGGGCCGACGGTGGCGCCCAGGATCACCGAGGCGGCCAGGCTGAGGACCATAGCCACGATCGAGAACGCCACGGCCACCTTGCCCAGCGTCGGCGACTTCGCCGAGGCGGCACCGTCCACTCGGGCCGAAGCCGAGTCATGAACATCGGCCAGATCGTCGGGGTTCGGGGAGGCGTAGATGGGTTGAGCGGGAGGAGTCGGGACTCGAGGCTGCTGTGCCGCGAGCTCATCATCGGTGGGCTGAGGGTACGAGAAGTCCGTCGAAGTCATGCTTCGACGCTATCGACGCGGACCGGCAGCGCCCCATCCTGCTATCCCACGAGCGAGGTCGGGAAAACCTCCCTGCGGGTATGGCCCGACCAGCTGCCGCGAATTTAGGTCGCCAACGGATACTTTCCGCGCGGGCGCGAAGAACCTCCGTTTGTGACCTGAGTTTGCGGTTCAGGGCTTGCGAGCGACGATGAGGAACCGCTTCTGTGTGACCGTGATCGGCTCACTCGACTCGGCCAAGCGTCTGAGGACATCGAGGTTGGACCTGACAGTGAACCCGGGGACATCCCACGGAATATAGGCGAGGTACTCGATGACCGCCTCGACGTCGGTGAAGCGCATCGTTCCCTGCCATTTGCGGGCCGCCTCGATCGCCAGTCCATCACTCTCGACGTCGCTGATGCGCGGTTCGAGCTGCTGTCGCAGATCGCCCACCCCGCCGCCGAAGAGGTCGCGGAACTCCTGCGCCTCCGTACCGTCGACCTGTTGGGTGAGGAACAGTCCGCCCGGGGAAAGGACACGGGCAACCTCGGCGAGGTCATAGCTTTCGTGACGGTTCATCACGAGGTCGAACTCACCGTCGTCCCACGGCATCTCCGGGTGGTGATCGCTGTCATACCGGGTGACTTCGACGCCGTAGTCCTCCAGCATCGAGGCGGCCAAGGGGACGTTGGGCTCCCACCCCTCGGTCGCGGAGATCGTCGGCGAAGGTTCGCCGGGAGGCCGGGCGTCATCAAGACGATCGATGAGTTCGCTGAGGCGCTCGCCGCCTCCCGTGCCCATGTCGAGGCAGCTGCTCGACTCGGCCATTGCGTCGAGGCAGATCTGGTCGAAATCCCACGGCGGATCATCGGCGACGAGGCGGCCGGCCAACGGAGAGAAATTCCAACCGGTCATCGAAGCCGTCTCGTGGATCCAGGCCCATCGCTCGTGGCGTTCGTGGGGAGTCTCGTCGCGCGTGCGACTGCTGTCGGCATATTCGGGCATGTCCACACTCCTCTGCCGGGTGGCTCGGCACCATCACCGAGCAGTTCTGCAACTCTGCCGGACGGCTCAGCGCCGCGGTGGCGCCAGTGCCGTACTTCGACTCTAGGCCAAAACAGGATCGAGGTGCGGGAAGTGGCGAAGAATTCTCCGGACTGAGACATGGACTCCGGCGTGAAGTAAGCGGGCGCCTATGCGACGAAGCAGAAGATGAACACGGCGAGGCTGACGACGAGCATGCCCAGGCAATTCAGCCAGAAATCCCGGCCGATATAGCCGGCCCGCAGATGAGCGGCCCCGGCGCAGAGGAAGTAGACGACGAGGCCCGCCGCGGCCGCCGCGCCGAACCCGGGAATCCAGATCCCCGCCACCAGGCCGGCCGCAGCGAGGAACTTCACCACCGCGAGCACCCACCACCACTCCCGTGGGAAGCCGACGCCGTCGAGGCAGGCGGCGATCGCTCGCGGTGGACGGAAGGTGAGCAGGCCGTCGCCGAAGACGATGACCGCGAGGACGACGGTCGGCCAGATCGGGCAGCAGGATCATCGTGAACCTCTCACAGCGAGCCCCGGACGCGAGTGTGGAAGACGATGCTGGCCAGCATCGCTTCGACGGCGTCATCGAGGCTCATCGTCGTCGCCGCCCACCGGAAGAGGATGCCCAGGTACGAGTCGTAGAGTGCTGCGGCGCTGGCCCGCGCATGGTCCTCCTTGATCCCGATCGAGACCAGCGATCCGCTCAGTCGGCTCTGCAGATCCGCAGCGAGGGTGTTGAACACCTCGGGCTCGCCCTTGACCCGCATCATCGCCGCAGCGTAGTCCCGTGACAGGTCCTCGTGTTCGGCGAAGAACTCGAGGAAGGGCAGGAAGAGCTCGAGCAGATGACGCTGCACCGCCGAGGATGGTCGTGACGGACCCGTGTCCCTGGGGCTTGCCCCAGCGCCGGCTCTCACCCCGACCGAACCTTCGGCCGTCGAGCTCCCGCGCTCCGAGAGACTCCCGCGCTCCCACAGGCTCGCTCGCCGAGGTGGTGGTGTGTAGGTCCCGTCCTGCAGCTGCCCGATCCACCGATCGAAGCACCGGACGAGGATCGCGTCCTTGTCGCCGACCGCCATCACTCGGCCCACCGACACCTCCGCGGCCTTGGCGATCGCCCGAATGGTTGTGGCCTTGAAGCCGCGGTCGAGGAACAGCTCGGCTGCGGCACCGATGATCCGATCCTCGGTCTGTCGGCGCTTGCCGGACCTCAGCTGAACGTGTTCACTGGCCATGCTCGAACCTTAAGTCCTTCCGTGTTCACTTTCCAGACCACGTGTCGTGTTGCCCTCAACAGGAAAGTTTATGTACCTTAACTTTATGAACGTCGATCCCTCTGCATCGGTGCGCACCCGTGAGCGTGGGCGGAAGAAGCACGGCCGGAAGAAGATCTCCACCGCAGTGCTCCTCGGCCCGGCCTTCGTCGCCGCCATCGCGTATGTCGATCCGGGCAACGTCGCGGCCAACCTCACCGCCGGTGCGGAGTACGGGTACCTCCTCGTCTGGGTGCTCGTGGCCGCGAACCTCATCGCCGTTCTCGTCCAATACCTGTCCTCGAAGCTCGGACTCGTCTCCGGGCAGTCGCTGTCGAGCCTCCTCGGTGATCGACTTCGGAAGAGGTCCCGCCTCGCATATTGGGGGCAGGCCGAGGTCGTCGCCATCGCCACCGACCTCGCCGAAGTCATCGGCGGTGCGATCGCACTGAAGATCCTCTTCGACTTGCCGCTCCTGCTCGGCGGCGTCATCGTGGGCGTGGTGTCGCTGTTCCTGCTGTCGATCCAATCCACCCGCGGTCAGCGTCCCTTCGAATTCGTCATCATCGGATTCCTGGTCATCATCGCCATCGGTTTTCTAGCAGGCCTGTTCGTCGGGGACGTGAATTGGGGGCAAGCCGCAGGTGGAATCGTGCCGCGGCTCGAAGGCACGAACTCCGTGGTGCTGGCCGCGAGCATGCTCGGCGCCACCGTCATGCCCCACGCGATCTACCTCCATTCGGCACTGTCGGTCGATCGTCATCGTGACAATGCGACCGCCTCGACCGGGCAGCTGCTGCGCGCCAGCCGCTGGGACGTCGTGCTCTCCCTCGTCGTCGCCGGTTCCGTGAACATCGCGATGCTGCTGCTGGCCGCCGCAGCGCTGCGCGGCCAGACCGGCACCGACACCATCGAAGGTGCCCACGCAGTCGTCACGGCCAACCTCGGCGAGGTCGTCGGCCTCTTCTTCGGCATCGGACTCCTCGCCTCGGGGCTGGCCTCGAGCGCCGTCGGATCCTATGCAGGCGCTTCGATCATGCAGGGCCTGCTGCGGGTGAACATCCCGATCGTGTGGCAGCGCGCGTTCACGATGATCCCCGCGCTCATCGTTCTCGCCATCGGCGTCGACCCGACGTGGGCGCTCGTGCTCAGCCAGGTCGTGCTCAGCCTCGGCATCCCGTTCGCGATGATCCCCCTGGTCAGGCTCACGAGCAGCAGCCGCGTGATGGGCGAATTCGCGAACGCGCGCTGGATCACGCTCATCGCCGTGGCCGCCTCGGCGCTCATCATCGCCCTCAACGTCGTGCTCATCGTTCTGCTGGCTCTCGGCGTGGACTGACACTCACCGAGGCGGGGCGGGGCGGCCGGCTTGGGGCGATGCGGATCGGACTCGTGTATTCGCGCGCTTACGGCGCATCGCTGCCAAGCGACGACCGATGAGCCCGTGTCGAGGAGCGAAGAGATAGACGAGCGCGAAGATCGCGCCCTGCGAAAGCACCACCATCCCTCCGGATGCGGTGTCGAGGTAGTAGCTCGAATAGAGACCGATCACTGCGCACAGAATCGAGATCACCGGGGCGATGAGCAACATCCGCTGGAACCTGTCCGTGAGCAGGTATGCGGTCGCACCGGGCACGATGAGCATTGCCACGACGAGCACGACCCCGACCGCCTGCAGTGCGACCACGGAGGTCAGGGCGAGCAGCCCGAGCAGGGCAGCGCCGAGGAGGCGCGGATTGATCCCCAGCGCATGTGCATGAGTCGGGTCGAAGGCGTAGAGCGTGAAATCGCGGTTCTTGGCTGCGAGCACAAGCAGGGTGATCACCCCGAGGATGGCCACCTGGACCAGTTCGGAACGCGAGACGCCGAGGAGGTTGCCGAAGATGATGTGGTTGAGGTCGACGTGCGAAGGGGTGACGGAGATGAGGACGAGGCCCAAGGCGAAGAGAGAGGTGAAGACGATGCCGATCGCCGCATCCTCCTTGATTCGGCTGGTATCGCGGACGGCTCCGATGAGTCCGACTGCGAGGAATCCGAAGATCACCGCACCGAGGGCGAACGGCGCGCCGACGACATAGGCGAGAACGACTCCGGGCAGTACTGCATGCGAAACGGCATCGCCCATGAGCGACCAGCCGATGAGCACCAGCCAACAGGAGAGAACGGCGCACACGACCGAAGCGATCAGAGTCGTCGCCAAGGCGCGGAGCATGAAGTCGAAACCGAAGGGCTCGAGCAGGAAATCGATGAGAGTCATGCCGTCTCTCCTTCGATGCGGTCGGCTCGGTCGGAGTTGGGACGCTCACCGTCCCGGGGTGTCTCGCTCGCACCGGACGGGTCGAGGCCGAAGGCCAGGGCGAGATTCTCCGGTCGGAGCACCTCGGCGGGAGAGCCGTGGAGGAGGACGCGGCGCATCAGGAGGATCGCCTCGTCGGCGAGTGCGGGCAGCGCGTTGAGGTCGTGAGTGGACACGAGCACCGTCGCCCCCGCCTCGGCGAGTTCCTTCAGCAGGCCGGTGATCGTCGCCTCGCTGCGTTTGTCGACGCCGGCGAAAGGCTCATCGAGGAGCAGGATCGTCGCCCCCTGCGCGAGTCCGCGGGCGACGAAGGCCCGTTTCTTCTGCCCGCCCGAGAGCTGACCGATCTGCCGGTCGGCGAACTCGGTGAGTTCGACGCGGGCCAGAGCGCTCTCGACGGCCTCGCGATCGGCTCTCCGGCTCATCCGGAGTGGGCCCATGCGGCCATAGCGACCCATCATCACCACATCGCGGACCGAGAGTGGGAAATCCCAGTCGACGTCCTCGCTCTGAGGGACATAGCCGAGTGCTCCGGACCTGCGGGCCCGCCGTGTCGGGCCGCCGTCGATGCTCACCCGCCCGGAGTCGGGGTCGACGATGCCCATGATCGTTTTGAACAGGGTCGACTTGCCCGAGCCGTTCATCCCGATCAGTCCGCAGATGCGTCCCCGCTCGAGCGTCAGGGAGGCGCGATCGAGAGCGAGCGTGTCCCCGTAGTGGACGGTCACCTCGTCGACGGTGATCGCCGGTGGTGCATCGCCGACCGGCCCGACCGTGGAGCCCGTCTGTTCGGTCACGGACGCGGGAGCTGCAGAACTCACGATTCGCTCCCGGTCAGTGCCTCGGCGATGACCTGCGCGTTGTGGCGGATGAGGTCGAGGTAAGTGGGCACGGGGCCATCGGCCTCCGACAGCGCATCGACGTAGAGCGTGCCGCCGAATTCGGCCTCGGTGGCTTCGACGACCCGATCCATCGGCGCCTGGGAGACCGTGGATTCGCAGAAGACTGCGGGCACATCGTTGTCCTCGACGAAATCGATCGCCGAGGTGATCTGGCCCGGTGTCGCCTGCGATTCGGCATTGACCGGCCAGATGTACTTCTCCCTCAGTCCGGCATCGCGTGCGAGGTAGGAGAACGCTCCTTCGCAGGTGACCAGCGCCCGTTGGGACTTCGGCAGCGTGGAGAGGTCCTCGACGAGGTCGTCCTGCACCGTCTGCAGCTGTTCGCTGTAGTCCTTCGCGTTGGCAGTGAAGTCATCGGCGTGGTCCGGGTCGAGGTCGGCGAAGGCGCGGGCCATGTTCTCGGCGTAGATCTGGACGTTGAGCGGGCTCATCCAGGCGTGCGGGTTGGGTTTGCCTGCGTAGGCGTCCTCGGTGATCGAGAGCTCGTCGACCCCCTCGCTGACGACGGTATGAGGGACGTCGACCTCGTCGACGAACTGGGAGAACCACTGCTCGAGGTTGAGCCCGTTGTCGAGCACGAGATCGGCCTTCGCAGCCTTGCGGATGTCACCTGGGGTGGGTTCGTAGCCGTGGATCTCGGCCCCGACCTTCGTGATCGACTCGACCTCGAGGTGCTCGCCCGCGACATTGTCCGCAATGTCGGCGAGCACCGTGAAGGTCGTGAGCACGACCGGTTTGTCGCCGGCGTCCTCGGCCGTCGCGGCGCTGCCGCAGGCGGCCAGACCGAGGGGGAGGGCCGCGGCCAGGGCGGCAGTGAGTCCGCGACGAGAGCGGGGAATCGGGTGCCCGGTGGGGGCGTTTCCGGGTGCGGATGGGGCATCGGCGGCGGTGGTGGAATTGCTGTGCTCAGACACGAGGGGCTCCTTGTCGTCGGGGGTCCCGAATAAAAGTTAAGGTACGTTAACTTTATGCCCTGAGCTGAGGAAAGCCAAGTCGTAAAGGCCCCGCCGGAACGGCGGTCCATTCCGCTGACGGAGGAGTGTAGCGGGTGGTGTGGCGATGGACCTTCGCCGAGGCGGCTCTCAGTTCCGAGGTCACCGACGTGTCCTTGTGGAATGGGGAATCACGTCGCCGAGGGGGCGCCTCAGTCGGGGAGGATCCCCGACCGGGCGAGGACGGTGAGCCTGCGCGCGAATTCGGCGGCCTCCTCGGGGTCGGTGCCGTGCAGGCGGAAAGCCGGTCGGTCCCGGAACTGCACGACGGCGGTTGCCTGCCCGTGATCGGCTCGAGTGCTCGCCCCGACCAGTTGTTTCGGTGCCGCCTCGTCGATGATCTCCGTGCTTCCTGAGGAAGTCGGGCGGGTGTGGACCAGTCGGGAAGGTGTGACGAGGAGGAACTCGGCACCGCGCGGATTGCGGTTGCCGATCTTCAGCCACACGGACTCATCTCGGTCGAGGGCGTCATAGGGCGGCGGGGTCGGCCCACGGCGACGGGCTCGCGCGGAGAGCTTCTCCTCGCCGGCGCTGGCGACGGCCATCCGGCGGGCTCCGAGCAGAACGACGACGGAGACCACCGCAAGCGGGATGGTGATGGTCGCGGCGATGACCGTGTTCGCGAAGGAGAGCCAGGCGAACAGGGCCCCGGCGCCCATTCCGAGGATGACGTTGCCGGCCACGAGCCAGAGCGCCAGGCCGGTGCGGCTGCGCACCGCCACTGTGACTCCGGCCATTGCCAGACCGAAGTTCGTCGAGGCGACGGCTGCGGCGCACAGAACGAAGAATGGGAGGGGCGAATTCGTGAAGTCACCCCATACGGTTCCGGGAGCACCGGGTGCGGATGCGAACGTGTGCCACAGCAGTGCTGCGAGGCTGAAGCACAGCCCGAACAGCGGCCCGATGCCGGTGACGGCGATGAGCGGATCCCTGGTGAAGAGGGTGAGCGATCCGCGTGGGGCTCCGCTCAGCTCGGATTCGGGTCCTTCGCCGCGGTCGGATCCTGTGAAGAAGATGATAGAGACGAAGGTGATCAGTCCGATGAAAGCGAATGTGAACGGAGCGGCGGCCTCGGCATCCATGAGGTTATCGGAGGTGGGAGATACGCGAGCCAGGCCGGTGTTGACGACGAAGAACACCACAGTCGCCACGGCGCTGAGGGCGAAAGCGCCGGTCAGTCCGTGGGACAGCGCTCGGTTTCGGGTGCTCATGGATGGTCAGCTCTTCAGTGCGCGCATAGTCGGTCAGCCCTTGCGCAGGTCGGTCGGTCGGATGAGGATGCGCGGGTCCGAACGCACCCACCACGGCTTCGGTTCTCCGGCTGCGGCGGCCGCTCGGCGCTCGGCGCGGGTGGCATAGCGGTAGGTGAAGACGCGGACGCGGATGAGGTCCGGGGCAGCACCGTCGAAGGGGTCGCGGCCCATCAGTCTGCGGATCTGCACATCGCCGGAGCCGATCGCGCGCAGCAGTGCGGTGAACCAGGTCTGTCGGTAGTCACCGAGCGCGGCGAACCACATGAGCCAGTCGAGCCTGAGGTGATAGGGCGCGACGACAGGCCCGCGACGAAGAACGTCGCCGGGTTTGCCCTTGAATGGATACTCGCGCCAGCTCTCGCCGTCCCACCCTTCGATGATGATCTCGTTGCGGGTCTCGGTCATCGATCCGAAAGCGCCGTAGGCATTGCCGAGGCCGAGCCGATTGAAGCTCGCGTTCATCAGCTGTTTCGGTGAGAAGAGGTTGCGCAGCGCCGGCACGTTCAGCCAGGCCTGCCACGCGACGAAGACGAGGACGATGATCAGCCACCAGACCGGCAGGGTCGCGACCGGATCGGGGACAGCGACGAAGTCGGCCGCCTCGGTGGTGGTGGTGGGATCGGTGAATATTCCGATGACGGAATTCCACCCCCATTCGGGGAACGGGCCGCCGACGATCCAGCGGAAGAAGGTGTCGCTGATGCCGGAGCAGGCGAGCAGGATCGTCGCCCAGTTCAGCCACGCATAGTTGCCGCTGACGATGAGCGCGAGCTGGGTGAGGATGATGGCGACAGCTGCGAAGGAGGCGATCGGCTGGGGCAGGAACAGCAGCCACGGTGCGGCGAGCTGGACGATATGGCTGCCCAAGGTCTCACTCTTGTGCCACCAGCCGGGCATGAGGTGGGTGCGCCGGGAGAGAGGATTCGGCATCGGCTGGGTCTGGTGGTGGTAGTCCATCGCGGTGAGGTCGCGCCAGGACGAATCCCCACGCATTTTGATCATTCCGGCCCCGAACTCGACGCGGATGACGAACCAGCGCAGCAGCAGGATCATCGGCAGAGTCGGGGCCACCTCGTGAGAGCCGAGGAACCCGATGAGGAACCCGGCTTCGAGCAGCAGCGATTCCCAACCGAAGCCGTAGAAGCGCTGCCCGATCGAGACGATCGAGAAGTACAGCGCCCACATCGCCAGGAATACCGGAATGGGCACCCATGCGGGGCCGGCTTGGGGCAGACCGATGATCGCCGAGGCAGCCAGGACCATTCCGATCACGCAGACGAGGCGCAGTCGCCGGTCCGAATACGCAAACCGCTTCCAGCGGAAGATCGTCGGCGCCTGTCGGGCCGAGGTCAGCGCGATGAAGCGCGGAGCCGGTGTGAGCCCCCGTTCGCCGAGGAGAGCAGGGAACTGGTTGAACGCGGAGGCGAAGGCGATGAGGAAGAGCACACCGAAGCCGCGTTGGATGATCTCGCGGGAGATTGTGTAGTCGCCGGCGGTGAGGAGGGCGACCACCTGGCTGAGGTCCATGGCTTAAGTATCCTCCTCCTGCGGAAGACGGCCGGTCGTGGCCAGAGAGGTCAGTGCCTCGGCGAACGTGTCTGCCTCGCTCGGGTCCCCGCCGATGAGTTCCATGTCCGGGCGGTCCCGGAAGTGCACCGAGGTGGTGTGACCGGCCGGGCGGAATGCTGTGCTGGCTCCGCGCAGCTGTCCCGGATGTGCCTGGTCGAGGATGCGGACCTGCCCCGGTCGTGTGGGTCCGGTTCCGGTGCTGGTGGGTGCGGCCAGGAGGAGCCGCTGGTTCGTGGCGGCGAGGATCTGTCCGGCCGGGTTCTCACGGTCGGCGAAGTGGAGCATCAGGTGCTCGCCCGGGGCGAGGCCCATCAGCAGAGCCTGCAGACGAGCTTCGTGGGCAGCATCGATCCGGGTGGTGACGCGTGCTCGGGCGACGGCGAACAGGCGGGCCGGGATCAGGGCGGCTGTGGTGACGATGAGGCAGATCGCCGTCATCGTCAGCGCCACCGGAGTTGACAGGGTGAGAATGTTCGAGGCCACGACGCCGATGGTGATGGCCAGAATCGCGATGACAACCGAGACGATGAGGAAGATCGCCCAGAGCGTGCGGTGGAAGGCATCGGCGACCGCGCCGAGGGTGAGGCTGAGGTTGACGGTGGCCCACAGTCCGAACAGCAGGGCGAAGGCCGGCAGCGGGGATGATGTCAGGTCGCCCCAGACGGTGCCGGGAATACCGGAGTCCTTGGCGAAGGCATGCCAGATGAAGATGACGATGACTCCGCAGACGGCCCACACCGGTCCGACAGCGAACACCCGATGCCAGGGACTGCGGACAAAGGCGGTGGGCGGCTGTCTGCGTTTCACTCCATGGGGATCCTCGGCCAGTTGCGCACGGGCGCGGCTGCTCCCTGCCGGCGGTTTGTCCTCGTAGAAGGCGAAAGCGGCGAGGGCTGAGAGCAGGAACAGCGCTGCCGCACCGATGCTCGGCGCCCGATCTGGGTCGATTTCCCAAAGCAGAGTGTTGCGCAGCGGGTTGAGACCGGCATTGGCGAGGAAGAACGGAACCGAGGCGAAGACGGCGAACCCGATCCCGAATACGAGCGCACTGCCCTTGGAGCGTCTGTCCCTTGTCATGCCTCTATCCTCGCAGGAACTCTGTGAACCCGGGGCGCTGAGATGTTCCGGATCCGTTGCGTGGCAGCGAATAAGTAAGGAGCGGTGACCGTGTCGGTCACCGCTCCTTCTGGACGCATCCGTCACCGAGGCGGCTGTGCACGGGTGGGCACGGCCGCCTCGGCGAGGGGCTCAGTTCAGTGCTTCGGCTCTTCGAGCTCCTCGACATCATCGGCCGAGGTGGGCACGGCCGGAATCGAATCCGTGGTCGGCGGGCTCGGCGGAGTGACGACCGACTGGAACGAATGCTCGTGCGAGTAGGCGAGGAACGACAGATGGTTCTCATACCGGTCGAGCACGTCATCGATGATCTGCTGCGAGCTCAGACCCATGAGGTCGTAACCTTCCGAACCGGTCTGCGTGAAGACCTCGATGCGGAAGTACTTGTCATCGCCGCGTGGGGCGTTGCGGGCACCGAACGACGGCACATTCGCCTCGATGGCTGCGGCCTCGTAGTGGAAGTCGCGCTGATCGCCCATGTCGACATTGAGCGTGTTCGTCGGGATCTCGGTGTCCTCGTCGAGGGTCTGGATGTGCTCGACGGTGTAGCCGAGCTCCCGGAATTCCTTGGCCACGGCTTCCAGAGACGGTCCGACCACCTCGGCGACGAAACGTTCGACGGACTTCTTCGTCGGGTAGGACCGCAGGGTCGCCAGACGCTGACGCCAGGTCTTCTCCGGAGCGCGTCCGCCGTGGGCGGCCGTGGTGCGCCGGCGACGGATCCGGCCCTCGCGTTCGGCGCGCTCCATGCGCAGCACCTTCGAGAACGAAGCCATGACGAGGTAGGCGATGATCGTCACCGGCAGGGCGAAGATCAGCGTCGCGTACTCCATCGTCGTCACGCCGCCGGCGACGAGCATGGCGATTGTGAGCACTGCCGTGACCAAGGCCCAGAAGATGCGCAGCCACTTGGCTCCGTCCTCTTCCGGATTCGGAATCGAGGAGGAGAAGTTCGACATCACCATGGCGCCGGAGTTCGCACTCGTGAGGTAGAAGAGCAGCCCGGACAGAGTGGCCAGGCCGATGAGGAACGTCGCTCCCGGGAACATCTCGAGCAGGTCGTACCAGCCCTGTTCCGGGGAGGCGATGGCCGTCTTCGCGAACTCGTCATTGCCGTTGAAGACCTCGGACAGGGCCGAGTTGCCGAAGATCGTGACGATGATGAAGTCGCAGATCACAGGGGCGGTGATCGCAGCGATGACGAACTCACGCAGCGTGCGGCCGCGGGAGATGCGGGCGAGGAACAGCCCGACGAAGGGACCCCAGGCGAGCCAGAAGGCCCAGAAGAACAGGGTCCAGCCGCCCATCCATTCGGAGCCGCCGTCGACATAGGCGAACGTCGACAGCGTGCGTTCGGGCAGGGTGAAGATGAAGCGGCCGATGTTCTCGACCATGGCGTTGAGCAGGAAAGCAGTCTTGCCGGTGACGAGGATGTAGAGCATCATCGCCGCACACGACCAGAGGTTGAGCTCGGAGACGAGGCGGATGCCCTTATCCACGCCCGAGGTGCAGGCGGCGACGGTCATGACGACGGCCACGATGACGAGCGCGATCTGCAGGGCCAGCCCGGTTTCGAGACCGAAGAGGGTGGCGAACCCGACGTTGAGCAGAACGACGCCGATGCCCATCGAGGTGGCCACGCCGAAGACGGTGCCGACGAGGGCGAAGATGTCGATGACATCACCGGTGGTTCCGCGCACGCGCTTGCCCAGCAGCGGGTAGAGGACCGCACGGATCGACAGGGGCATGCCCCAGCGGTAGGCGAAGTAGCCCATCGCCATGCCGAGCAGCGAGTACATCGACCAGCCGGCGATGCCGTAGTGGAACATCGTCCACACGACGGCGTCCTGGGCGGCTGCCGCCGATTCGGGGGAGGCGTTGACGGGGTGGAGGTACTGGGTGATCGGTCCAGTCACCGAGTAGAAGAGCATGTCGATGCCGACGCCTGCGGCGAAGAGCATCGCGACCCATGTGAAGAGGTTGTACTGCGGACGAGAGTGGTCCGGGCCGAGCCTGACGCCGCCTTCCTTGGACAGTGCCACCCAGAGGACGAAGCCGATGACGACGGTGACGGTGACGACATAGAACCAGCCGAGGTTCTCTGCGATCCAGTCCACAGCCGTCTTCATCGTGGACTGAGCCGAGTCGGGCATCATCATCGCCCACACGGAGAACGCGAGGATGATGAGGGAGGCGACGATGAAGACTCGCCAATTGACCCGGGAGCCGCGTTCGTCGGAGAGCTCCTCCGGGCCCTTGCTCATCTCCGTGCTGTCGATCGGAGCGCGCTTCTCGGGGTCGACGTCCCTGCTGATTCTCGTTGCTCGGTCGGTACCGCCGAATCGCTCACGCTCGACGACTGGGCGCTTCAACTTCTCTTCGTTCGGATCCTGCACGCATCGACCTCCGGTAGACAAAAGTGGACTGGGCCCGAAAATGGGCCCGATCTATTCTACGGTTGGAGGATTTTCACAAAGACAGCACCCCCTCTTTTCAGGAAGTTGACTAAGCTGCAGGGGCGTCCAGTCGGGCCCGGCACGGGAGCCGGTTCGAACGGGCCCGAAGGGTGGAAGGGATCATGCCCGGGAGCGGGCGGCCACCTCGGTGACGGTGTCGACGAAACGCTGCGCCTCGGTGGGGATGGTCTCCTCCAGCCGCATCGACGATCCGACGTGCAGCTCCACGGTCACGGTCGCGCGTCCGCGGAAATCCTCTGCTCGAACGGCGCCGACCTGCCGAGCGGCCGCCTCGGAGAGTTGGGCGACGGAGCCTTGAGCATCCGTGCGCACCCGCATGATCCGCAGGTTGGTGAGGATGAGCAGATCGGTGTCGAACGGCGGCAGGCTCCGCAGCCGCGCGTACTCGATCTCGCCGGGGCGGAACAGGCCGGTTGCGTTGATCCTCTCTGATCGTGCTCGCGGGTTGTCCGGGGTAGTCGGCCCTCGCTGTGCGGTTGGTCGGGACGCGGGCTTTCGGGCCTTCGCCCAGCGGCGGAGCGCACGGAACGGGGGCCAACCGTCTGTGGGGGAGGGGTCTCCGGGGATGGCGGGCGGAACCGACCCTGTTCGGTCGGCGTTGTCGGTTGGGCGAACCGAGTCGGAGGGGAGGGGATGGGAGGTCATGAATGTGATTCTGGCAGGGCCGCCTCGGCGATGGGGTGGGTCGGTCGTAATCGTTTGGGAACATCTGTGTCCGATCGTCCACTTCGGGTGAAGTGGAGGAGCGGTGACGCGTCCATGGGATACTGGGGGCATGCGTGCAGGTGAAGTCTCCGAGGTCAGTCAGGACTACCTCAAGGCCATCTGGTCGGCTCAGGAATGGGGCGGCGACCCGATGACGGCCACCGAACTTGCGAACCGATTCGGAACGACGAAGGCCAATGTCACCGAGGTGCTCAAGCGTCTTGACGAACTCGGTCTCATCACTCGAGTCCCATATAAGCCGCCGGTGCTCACCGAGCAGGGCAGGGTGATCGCCCTGTCGATGGTGCGCAGGCATCGGCTCATCGAGACCTTTCTTGTGAAGTCGCTCGGTTACGGCTGGGACGAGGTCCACGACGAAGCCGAGATCCTCGAGCATGCCGCCTCAGATCGGCTCATCGACCGCATCGACGCGTTCCTCGGCCACCCGACGTCCGACCCGCACGGCGATCCGATCCCGGGACCGGACGGGCGCGTGGATTCCCATACTCCTACCCTGCTCTCCGGGGCGGCTCCCGGTCGTTATCAGGTGCTGCGGGTCTCCGATGCCGATCCTGTTGTTCTCGGCAAGCTCGCCGAGGCGGGAGTGCTGCCCGATGTCGCGCTCGACGTCGTCGATCGCGCCGATGAAGCCGTGACCGTGGACATCGGAGGGAAGCGGGAGGCGATCGCCTCCGCCCTCGCCGCGGCCGTGTATCTGGACGCGGCCGCGGCAGGCTGAGGTTTCGCGAGTCGGAACTCGGCGAGGGCTGCGGTGTCGGGTCCCTCGGAAGAGTTGAATAGGCCTGACTGAACATCGCGAGCAAAGCATTCTCGCGTTGATGAAGTATTGCGGCAAAGCTGGATTCCCTGATTGTTTCCGTTGATAACATCTGTCGTATGGGAAAGAGTTTCGGTCTCGGGAAAGACCCCGACCTCGCCATCATTCGCTCCGCAGATGCCTCTGGCTCTGAACTCCAGCGGATCGCGGCGACTCGGCCGGACCTGCTCGCTGACATCGCTGCCCATCCGAATGCCTATCCGGACCTGCTCGACTGGCTTGCCGCCAATCCGGATCCGACCGTCCAGGAAGCGCTCGCGCGACGAGGCTGGACCTCAGGCTGGCAGCAGAAACCAGCACATCAGCCCGCCTACCACCATGGATCTGCTGTACCTGCGGGAGCCTCACCCTCGCCGCAGGCGGGGAGTCGCAGCAAACGGAAATGGCTGCTGGGAATCGGTGCAGGACTCGTCCTCGTCCTCGCGGTGACCGGCGGATTCTTCGGAGCGCAGTTCCTTTCCGGCTCCGACTTCGACAAAGCGCCCAGTCAGAAGGCGGCCGTCGATCTCGCCGATGTCGGCCGCAATGCGCAGCTGACCCGATTGCAGGCAGGCGATGACGCAGATGCTGATCAGCAGCTCGTCCGCGTCGTCGGACCTCGACAGTCGGTGATTATGGCTCTCCACGAGGAGACTCTGCAGCCGACGTGGATGGCGCCGGTTCCGCACACCGAGGTGAAGGCACCAGAAGCCGACGACGGCACCAGCAACGGAGAGGGGGCTGAGGACGATTCTGCAGATGATGACGCGAAGAGTTCCGGCCCGAAGCTTGAGGGCACTCCCGTGGACTGCCAGTGGTCGGCAGACTCTGTGACCTGCGGGGACCGCTCAATCAGGTTGAAAGACGGAGAAGTCACTCTCAGCCCGGGCGACGGCGCGAATGGTTCGAAGTCAGACGGTTCTTCAGGCGACTCGGAAGACGGCGACGACTCCGCCGAGGTGAAGGACCCGGCGACGGAGGCCGTGCCGATCACCGTCAACGACGACGGAAGCTTCAGAACACCGTATGGTGGCACGTATTCCGACGTCAGCGTCGATGCAGAGGCGACCGTGCGGATGGTCGGTGCCGGCGACGACGGGCCCTGGGTGGTTTCGGACGGTCAGACGGTCATCGCAGTCGATGCCGACTCGGTGCTGTGGAAGTCCGAGCTGAGCGAGTCAGCGGCGACAGCGTCCGGCCTCGGCGAGCCGCGGCTGCGACCGAACTGGACGGTTGCGGACGATGTGATCGTCATCGCTGACGATGCCGGTGTGCACGGTCTCGCCGTTGACTCGGGTCAGGAACTGTGGCGAGTCGATGTCGAACTCGACAGCTTCACTGTCTCCGGTGACCATCTGCTGGTCATGTCCGACGGCGTTCTCGAGGTCTTCGACTTCACCGATTCCAGCGACGTCGACACCGTCAAGGCCGACCCGGGCTACAACGGCGGTTCCGATGGCGACGCGATTGCGCAGTTCCCGGGTGCGGACGCGTTCAAGAACGCGAAGCTGTCGACGCCTCCGGGTTGCGTGGAATTCGGTCTCGCCTACGACGACTACTATCTTGGTGACGGCCCGCTGGATCCGAAACCCGAGCACGAGGTGGAATTCTCCGACGGTGAGGCCAGCGCCGATGATGGACATTATTCTGGTATCACTATGGAAGGGTTCACGACGTCTCGTATGGGGGACAAGGCCCTGACCGCTGTCGAGTTCAGCTGCAACGGCGGCGGCACGTATATCTACCCGTCGATCGGGATCTACGATGAGGATCTCAACCTGCTCGACTCCATCGAACTCTGGGATGACGTCGACGATCGCGGCAACGCGGCCGATATCTCCGGATATGTGCCCAAGCCGTACTTCAACTCGGTCAGCCCGATGGGGCAGTATCTGGGGATCGACGTCGGCGGCATCGGCGTCTACGGTGACGAGGGATGCACCGCATGCGAGAAGTCGGCGAGTGCCGATATCCTCTACCGCTGGGATGGCAAGTCCTTCGCCCATCAGGACACCGTCTATCACGTGCCATCCGGTGACGTTCGTACGCCGGCTGTGGAACAGGTGCAGACATTCGCCGAGGCGGTCGCCGCCGGAGACGACGCAGAAGCGGGACGTTCGGCGACCACCGAAATGATGTCATCACTCGATGACATCCTCGGTGACGGTCAGACGTCGAACCCGCCGACGGTCCGATCCGAGCACTTCCCCAAAGGAGTGAAGGTCGACACCTGCGAGCTCATTCAGCCGTATGACGATGCTGACTACGGTGGCGGAGAGTATTACTTCGCGAACGGCAAGTCGATGTCGTATCTGTCTTCTCAAGAAGAGATCCGGCCAGGTGACACTGTCTGCGGCGTGACTACGCCGCAGACAGGAAGCGGCGATCAGTATTACTTCTATCTGCTTCTCAGAGGGACCCCGGATGGCAGCGTCACGGTCTACGAGGCGGGTCGGCAATTCGGTTGAGCGACGTCGATGACCCTCTGCTTAGTTGTTGCTTCGCGGCCGCGGGAACTTCGGTTCGGCGCGCAGCAGCGTCAGGGCCGTGGCAGTTCGGGCGTCGAATCCGTCGGTGAGGAAGAGCTTCGGCCAGTCGCTCCACAGTTCTGATTCATACGGGGTGCCGGGTAGGTAAGTCTTGAACGTCGCCTGCCGGTGTCCCGGGTGTGATCGGAAAGCCGACTTCGGAATGGTGCGCAGGCTTTCGAAGAGTGTCTGGTAGAGAACCGGATTGAAGCCGTCGGTGCGTGCGGAATCGGCGGTGCGCACCCAATCGGGCCCGGCGATAGGAATGCCGCGGGCGATCGCCGAACTCATCTGAGCTTTGATGGCGGCGCGTTGCGGGTCTGGGGAGTGGTGCAGGAGGACCTTCGACCAATGCAGTGCCTCCGCTGGGTCGAAGCCCGGCCACTGTTCGGCGGCCCTGCCGCTTTTGTCGGAGTTGTTGTGGAAGTCGGCGGAGTCGTCGAAGTCTGCGGACATGGCAAACCGTCCTTCTCGGGCCCAGCGGCCCGGATCGAAGCTTGCCCGAGCGGTCGGCGCGGGCCCGTTCTTCCCCTGGGGCACCCGGTCGATGACGGGTTGCCGTGTGGCCGGCCAGGTACCGATGGCCACAGCTCGCGAACGTGATTTCAGTGTAGACGGAGGGTCTGACACGACCTTTGCGTTGGTGATCTCCGTGGCCGGCCGAGGAGGAATCTAGACGAGTCCTTCTTCATCGGCGTCGGCGGCCGATGACCAGAATCGAGGATCGTGGTCCTCGACGGTTTCCCCACAGTCGACACAGGTGCGGAATTCGATGGTTCCGTCGGAATTGAGTCGACCCGGTGTCAGGCTGCTGCTCTCTTCGCAGCCAGGACACCACCCATTGATGAAGCGTCTGATGTGAGTGCCGTGTTCATTGTCCATTCCGGCTGACCTCTCGACCGAATGCGCAGTGCGTGGACCTGCTGTTTTCAGTCTACGAGCGCCGGCAGTCGGCGAAGATGAACTTCCGGAGAAGATGATGGCGCCCCGGTCCGACGGGGAAACGTCGGACCGGGGCGCTGGAGACTCACCTGCGCGGCAGGTTCCACCTCGGCTGGGGCTGCTGCGGTTTCTGATGCTGATTCATGAAACCACGCTCGGCCTGCAGATGACCCTTGTCATGGCTCTTCGCTTTGGGATCGGTGGCCGGGATGGAGGCCTGCAGCTTTTCGGTCGCCGGTTTGGCGCCGACGATGGGCATCTCCCCGGTGATCAACGGTGTCTGCGGGGCCGCCTCGGTGATGGGGTTCTGTTTGGGTGCTTTGCTGTTTCGCATGGTCTTTCCCTTCTTCGCATTCTTCTGATCTGTTTCGGTGACCAGTTCGGTGAACAGTCCGGTCCACTGGTCGGGGGTGAGATCTTTGGGCAAGGTGTCTCCTCTGATGTCGTTGCGGTCCATGGTCGATTGCAGAGTGCGATGATCGGTGATGCTCATCTTCGAGAGGATTCCTTTCATTCCTCGCCCGCGACCGGTGAAGACCGAACGGACGAACTGTTGATATTCGGATCGAGCATTGTCTGGGATCGATCCGGTGGGACAGCGATCGATGGTGAGGATGCCGCCATCGACGCTGGGCTTCGGGGTGAACGCGTCGGCGGGGACGCGGGTGACGAGGCGGAAATCGAACCACGGGGTCCATTGCGCGGTCATCATGGTCGATCCGCCGATGCCGGCGCGTTTGCGGGCCACCTCCCATTGGGTGAGCAGGATCGCCCGCTGCCAGCGCCCGGAACGCAGCAGTTTGCGGAGGATGGGAGTGGTGAGGTGGAACGGCAGATTGCCGACGATGACCGGCCGGTCGAGCCGGGTGGTCAGGATGTCGGCGTGCCGGACCTCGGCCCGCGGGTACGTGTCTTCAAGGTGATCCAACCTCGTTTCGTCGAGTTCGACGAGTGTGAGTTTTCGACCGAGCCGGTAGAGCTCGGCAGTGACTGCCCCATCCCCGGGACCGATCTCCATGATCGGTCCGGAGGTGGAACGAGCCAGGCTCGCAATCGTGTCGATGATGGTAGGTGAGCGCAGAAAATTCTGGCCGAGTTCATGCCGCCCGCCGTGCTGTGACCGCGGGGCCGAGCGCGAGGCCGAGCGCGAACGGGACTGACTGCGTGTCGAACGGTGTCGTGACGTGTGGGGTCGCAATGGGATGTGCTCCAAAAGGAAGATGGAGGCACCCGAGGCAGCGCAATGAAGGTGAGTCTGATCGATTCGTATAGACCCGGTCGATCATGATGATCGAAGTGGTCAGTGAATCGGAAAGGGATCAGCCGATTGTCGCATCGCCCGGATGCCGATGGCTCTCCGGGAGGACAACGCGCTTGCAGAGCAGATCAGGGTGACCGTCGTCGGTCAGCCGATCGCAGAAGAATTCGTCAGGCGCGCTGTCAGGCGCTGCGGTGACGAATGTAGAAGCAAGGCGCAGTCATTGCGCTGCTGTTCAATGTTCCCATGCGGAACAAGATAGCACAGGGAGCTTTGCCGAGACCAGGGTCCGGACGAAAATCGCCCTGCCGACTTCGTGTGGAAGTCGGCAGGGCGGAGGTGCGGATCCGTTCGAAGCCATGTGTCGAACGGAGTCCGGCGAACGCGTGTGAGCGTCCGTGTCAGTGTGTCAGCCCATCATGGTGCGCAGGGCGATGACACCGACCGAACCGATGACCGCGGCGGCCGGAAGCGTGATGATCCACGCCAGTGCGATCGGCTTCATGAGCTTCCAGTTCGCCGAACGGTTGACCAGGCCGACGCCGATGATGGCGCCGATGAGGATGTGCGTCG
Organism: Brevibacterium sp. MGP-B1; assembly: GCF_057766545.1. Lineage (NCBI taxonomy): Bacteria > Bacillati > Actinomycetota > Actinomycetes > Micrococcales > Brevibacteriaceae > Brevibacterium > Brevibacterium sp. MGP-B1. Next base: position 4,019,583 of record NZ_CM173407.1, read on the forward strand.
ACGACACCGGCAGACCGCTCACCGAGGCGGCCATGACGATTCCTGCGGCAGCGAGCTCGGCGGCGAATCCGGAGGCCGGGTGGATCTCGGTGAGGTTCGTGCCGACCGTTGCGATGACCTTGCGGCCGATGAACCAGAGACCGACGATGAGGGCGATGCCGCAGGTGAGCATGGCTGCGAACGGCACGGTCGCCTCGCCGCTGATGCTGTCGGTGCGGAGCACATCGAGGACGGCGGCGAAGGGGCCGACGGCGTTGGCGATGTCGTTCGAACCATGACTGAAGGCGAAGGCGGAGGCCGTGAAGACCTGCATCCAAGAGAACAGGATGTAGGTCGCCCGGGGAACCGTCTGCTTGCGCAGGGTCTTGGCGAAGACGAACACTGCCAGCCACACAGCCGCGCCGATCATCGCCATGATGAGCAGACCGCCGACTGTGGTCACGCTCATGTCGAGGTTCTTCAAGCCCTTGAACAGCAGCATCGCGGTGATGATGACCGCGCCGGCGGCGGCGATGAGGGGAACCCAGCGCTGCAGGGCCGAGTGCGTGCCGATCGATCCTCCTTCGGCGGGGGCATCCTCGGCGGCGGCGTCGATCTGCGCGTCGACGGATCCCTCGGCTGCGGAGACCGGGGCGAGCATATGCGGCTTCAGAGTGTGCGACAGCGACTTGCCGAGCACGTACTTCTTGATCAGCCCGTAGATGACGAACGCGGCGAGTCCGCCGAGGGCGGGAGACAGCACCCAGGAGATCGCGATCTGACCGACCTCGGACCACTGCACCATGGCGAATCCGCCGGTGCCGGTGACGAAACCGATCGTCAGTGACGCACCGATGATGCCGCCGATGATGGCATGCGTCGTCGACACCGGCCAGCCCATCCGCGTCGCCAGGAGGAGCCACACTGCCGCGCCGAGGAGGGCCGCCATCATGATGAACGCGAAGTCCATCGGGTCGATCGCCACCCCGCTGAGGTCGACGATTCCGCTCTTGATCGTATCGGTGACGTCACCGCCGGCCAGAAGCGCGCCGCTGACCTCGAAGACCGCGGCGATGAGCAGTGCCTGCTTCATCGTCAGGGTGCCGGCGCCGACGGAGGTGCCGAAGGCGTTGGCGACATCGTTGCCGCCGATGTTGAAGGCCATGAAAGCGCCGAAGATGACCGTGGTGATGAGCACCATGCGGGGTGCGTCCCGGCCCACGAAGTCAAGCGACCACAGGGTGAAGGCGATGAGGGTGATCGCCATCAGGCCGCCGAAGGCCAGATGCCAGAGGCGGTCGTTGCTGCGGCCGACGGCAGGTGGCGGAGTGTGGCGCTCCGGTGCCAGGACCTGGGTCATTCGTTCTCCTCGCGAGTTTCAGTCGATGTGGCAGTGGCTTTCTGCCTCCATGATTCGCAGGTCGGATGACCGCCAGGTTACGGAGAAGATGAATGCACGGTTAACTCCGATTCCGAGGCGCACGAAATGCTCATGCACACTCGGTAGTTTTCGCCTTCCGTTCACGCAATGTTCCAGGTCAGATGCTATTTGGGCGGGTCGTTGCGGGAGGCGGGCGCTTGGGTGTGGCGGAGACGGAAAGTCATGTTGTGACAATGACCACTTCGGGCCGACTTTGGTGCGTGCATCGGTGAGCCGTGGGCGCGTGACAGAGCCCGGACCCGCAGATGTGCGGATCCGGGCTCTGTCGAAAGGGGAAAAGCTCGCCGAGGCGGCTGGAATCAGTCGATGATCTCCCCGCGGATGACATCGCCGCCGCCGTCATCGGGGCGATTGCGGTGTGGGTCGGATTTCATCTGCCTGTCGACCTTGCGCAGTCGACGGCCGAGGGCGATGAGGGCGATGCCGACGAGGATGATGAATCCGGCGAGGGTGAAGATCAGCGCGGTCACTCCGGCGCCCGGTGCGAAGAGGAAGAAGCCGCCGAGGATGATGCCGAGGACGCCGATGACGGTGAGCGCCCACCAGGTCCTGACTCCCATCCGACGGATGAAGAAGGACATGGTGAGCGCGAGGAAGCTGAAGAAGATGATGGCGAATCCGGTCAGCACCGTGACCATGGACGCGAACAGCATCGGGGTGAAGAAGATGAGCGCACCGAGGAGGATGAGCAGGACCGCGCGTGTGACCATGCTGCCGGTGCGGCCTCCCTGCGGTGCGAAGACGAGGGAGGAGATGGCGATGACGGCGAGCCAGCAGGCGAAGATCCGCACGACCACCTCGGCGGAGGTGCCTGGCCAGACCATCATCAGCGCACCCATCACGAGGGCGATGACGCCGTTGACGATGACTGTTCTTCCAGTGCGCTTGAGGTCCATGCCCACAGCCTAGTCCTCCGGTTTGGACAGACGCTGAAGACGGCGCCGGGGGCGGTCGGTGGGCGGATCCAGGGCGGTCGCCGGCCGGGGTGCGACGGTTCAGGCGTGCCCGAGGTGCTCCTCCTGATCGTTGGAGTCGGACCGTGCGGTCGAATCCGAGGTGGTCCGCTCCTGCTCCGGCATGTCCGAGGTGACACGCTCCTGCTCGGGCATCAGCCCGGTGAGCTTGAGCGATTCGGACATGGCTTGAACGATGGCGTCGAGGTCAGCCGGGGCACTCGACGTCGTGTCCGATCCGGACCGGTCGGCCGCCTCGGCGGGGGCGTCCGTGGTGGGTGTGACTCCTGCTTCCGTGGTCGACTTCGCGCCCGCCTCGGTGGTGGGAGGAGCAGTCGGGGTGTTGTTCTCGAGGAAGCGCAGGAGCTCGACGGGGAAGGGCAGGACCAGGGTTGAGTTCCGTTCGGCGGCCACCTCGACGATGGTCTGGAGCAGGCGCAGCTGCAGGGCGGACGGGGTGTGGGCCATGGCCTCGGAGGCCTTGGCGAGCTTGTTCGAGGCCTGCAGCTCTCCATCGGCGATGATGACGCGGGATCGGCGTTCGCGTTCGGCTTCGGCCTGGCGCGACATGGATCGTTTCATCGTCTCCGGCAGGGCAACGTCCTTGATCTCGACGCGATCGATGTGGACGCCCCAGTCGACGGCGGGGCTGTCGATCATGATCGCCAGGCCCTGGTTGAGGCGCTCGCGGTTGGTGAGCAGGTCGTCGAGTTCGCTCTGGCCGATGATCGAACGCAGCGAGGTCTGTGCGACCTGACCGACGGCGAGCTGGTAGTCCTCGACGTCGACGACGGCCTTGCGCGGGTCGACGACCTTGAAATAGATGACGGCGTCGACGCGGACGGTGACGTTGTCGCGGGTGATGCCCTCCTGCGCGGGGATCGGCATGGTCACGATCTGGAGGTTGACCTTCTCGAGTTTGTCGACGAAGGGGACGATCGCGGTCATTCCGGGCGGGCGGGGCTCGGCATTGACTCTGCCGAGGCGGTAGACCACCCCGCGCTCATACTGCTTGACGATCTTCAGGCTGTTTCCCAGCGTGATTGCTCCGAGTGCGACAAGTGCGGCGAGGATACTGAGCGCCAACATGTCGAATCGCCTCCTTTGACGATTGACTGTATGGTCTATTCTACGCCTGTGCGGCGCGGAAAGACCCGGCTCGGAGGGAACGCGGAGGGGAGGTGCTCAGGCCTCGCGGGCGAGCAGCCGTTTGCCGGCCGGGTAGGCGTCCAGGGCCCGTGGGAGGCTGACGCGTCGGCCGGACGCGAAGGTTGCGAGCACGCGACCGGTGCCGGGCTGATCCTCGCCGACTCCGGCGGGTTCGAGGCCGATGCGGCGCAGCGTCTGTTTGGCGACCGGCATGGGGGAGTCGAAGACGGTGAGGGCTCCGGCTCGGGCGGCCATGATTCGGTCGGCGACGAGTCCGTAGTGGGTGCAGCCGAGCACCACGGTCTCCATTCCTGGTCCCATCTGGGTGAAGGCATCCTCGATGGTGGTGTCGATCTTGTCCAGATCGGCGGCGTTGATGGCCTCGGCCAGTCCGGGACAGGCGATCTTGGCCACCTGCAGGTCCGCGGCGAAGGAGTCGATGAGGTTCTGCTGATACTCGCTGCCCGTGGTCGCGGGCGTCGCCCAGATCGCGAAATCCTGCCCGGTGCCGGCGGCCATCTTCACGGCGGGCACGGTGCCGATGACGGGGATGGCCGGTTCGTAGCGGGCGCGGACGGCCTCGAGTGCCTGTACCGAGGCGGTGTTGCAGGCGATGACGATGGCGTCGGGCTCCCATTCGGCGAGCACACCGGCCGAATGCAGGGCCCGCTGTTCGAGGGTCTCGGTGCTCAGGCTGCCGTACGGGGTGAAGTCCGGGTCCATGGCGAGGACGAGGTCAGCGTCGGGGGCGAGGTTGAACAGCGCGTCGGCGGTGCCGAGGAGTCCGAGTCCGGAATCGAGCAGGCCGATGCGCGTCATGAAGTTCCCTTCGGTTCGGATGTCGTCGGATCGCTGGTCTTGGCTTCGCTGGTCTTCGGATTGTCGGCGTTCGGGCCGTCGGGCTTGGCTTCGTCGGTCTTTTGACTGCTGGCCTTCGGGTAGGCGAACTCCCGGATCTCCTTGAGATGGGCCTTCGTCAGGCCGTGGGCGAAGTCCGGGGCGATGAGTTTGAGGCGGTTGGGCGAGTAGTGCTTGAGGAAGTATTCGCGGGTGGCCGGCCAGGCCAGATCGTCGTCGATCCAGATCGCACGCCCGTGTTCGTGGGTGGCCAGCCAGTCCTCCATGGCACGGGCCTTCCACCACTGCTGCGGATCGTGAGCGAAGCGGTTGTGCGTCTCATCGGGCATTTCGATGACGTCGAAGGAGTTGCGCAGACCGAATTTCGGTTCGAGCTCGGACTTGCATCGCTGCGACCAGGTCGACAGCCAGACGACGTCGACCTCATGGGTCTCGACGATGCGGTCGAAGAATTCGACGACGGACGGCCGGTAGTGGAGTTCGTAGTGCCACGCGTGCAGCTTCTTTCGCCCCTCGGCCATGCCACGCAGCTTGGGCACCGGGTAGGAGTTGAGGACGCCATCGACATCGAGGAAGACAGTGACATGGCGAGCCTGCCTGCGCGCCGATACCGGCGCCGAGGATGCTGCAGCCATCATTCCTTCCCGTGAGCTCAGTCGTGCGGCCCTCTGTTGGGGCCATTCGCGCGCTATTCTGGGGGCAGATCGCGCCGCCCGCACCAGATGAACACAGATGAGTTTACCGCCGAGAGCGTCAGGAGGCCGAGTCCGTGTATCGCGAAACCCGGATCCCACGCCTGCGGGCGAGCCTGTGGGTCTCCGTTCCCGACAAGGCCGATTCCCTCACCGAGGCGGCCGATCCCGACCGTCGGATTCCCGCCTTCGAACTGTCTGCTGCGCCTGCGCCCGCTCCATCTCCATCGCTCATCGTTCCCGACGGGTGCATGGATCTCATCGTCATCGATTCGCAGATCCTTATCGCCGGCGCCGATTCCACGGCACGGAACTTCCACGGTTCGGCCGCACCGACGGTGGGCCTGCGCTTCGACTCCGGCGTGCTTCCGCAGCTGCTGACCACCTCGGCGGGGGAACTGGCCGATCGGGTGACGCCCCTCGACGCTGTCGTCGGAGGCAGCCATACCAGTGGCCGGAAAGTCGGTGAGGGCGGGGCCACTTCGGTGACGGGAGCTGCCCGGGTGCTGCTCGATACGGCCGGCGGCCTGACGGGCCGAGCTCCGATGGACCCGCGTCCGATGGTCTTGGCTCGGGCCCTGGATGTGCGCTCGAATTCGCCGGCCCAGACCGTCACCGAGGCGGCCGCGGAGTTCGCGTATTCACCGCGGCAGCTGCGCCGGCTGAGTGCGGAATGGTTCGGCTACGGACCCAAGCACCTGGCGAAGATCCTGCGCTGGCAGGCCGCACGAGACCTCATCGATGCGGGGCGGTCGCGGACCGCGGCCGCGGCCGAGGTCGGGTATGCCGACGCAGCTCACCTGCGGCGGGACGAGCGCTCGCTCATCGGGTGAGGGCGCTCTTGACGTTCGTTCCTTAAGTTCGTCCCCACCCAGAACTACCCGACGGCGGCCCAGCAACCTCGCGCCAGGTTGCTGGGCCGCCGTCGGGTAGCAATTAGGAGTTGAGGGCGGCGAAGAGGTCGATCGTGTTGCCGTCGGGGTCGGAGACCACGGCGTAGCGCTGTCCCCAGAACGCGTCCCAGGGTTCGTGGACGATTCCGGCCACGGGATCGCTTCCCCCGTCGCCGCGCCCGGTGAGCTTGGCGAATGTCGCATCGACCGCCTCGGCGGTGGAGCAGTCGAAGGCCAAGGACATCTTGTTTCCGCCGGTCGGGCGGGTCCATTCGGGATCGATGCCGAGGACGACCGCCTCGGTGTCGAGGAGGATCCGCAGGGATCCGGAGGAGAACTCGGTGTGTGGGGCGTCCGGGCCGCCGTCGGCGAGCTCGAGGCCGAGCGCGGAGTAGAAGGTGATGGCGGCGGACATGTCCGAGGTGATGATCGAGATCGCATCGAGTTTCATGACTTCAGACTATGCGGACGGGTGCGGTGCCGGCTTGAACGAATCGGCCATAATCGCGCGTCCCTCGGGAGGTACTCGCTGCTGTTGGGCGGGAGATACGCTCACACTGGGTGGGTAAATGGTGACGCCCGCCTCGGTTTTGCGTGACTGTCTCTCCCACCTAAGTCAGCGGTTCGGTCCTCAACCCTGCAGGTAGGGTTCGAAGACTGCGCGCAGCTCGGGCGTCAGCGGAGTGGGCTTCTGCGAATCCCGATCGATGTGGACGAGCACGCAATCGTGGTCGAAGACCTGACGTCCGTCCTGGTCACCTCGGGTGTTGACCGTGAACGAGGAGTTGCCGAGCTTCTTCACCGTCACCGTCATCTTCAGCTCCGGGCCGTACATGACGGGCACGAGGTAGTCGATGGTCTGGCGTGCGACGAGCAGCCCGCCGCCGGTGATGTGTCCGGCCCGGATCTCGTGCATCCAGCGCACGCGGCATTCTTCGATGAGGGTGATCATCCGTGCGTTGTTGACGTGGCCGAGCAGGTCCTGATCCGACCAGCGCACTTCGGGTGAGAGTTCGAAAGTGGCCATGACTGCCTCCAGGAGCTGATTGGGAACGAGGTCTGAACGATCGTTCCATAGTTAATCAGGTGGTCAGCGCCAACGGAAATTCTCAGTGCATTGGTACTGTCCGGAGTGGCCTTGGCGGAGCCCGGCCCCAATTGCGATCAGCCGCGACGGCGGACGATCTCCTCGTTGACGGCTCCGACCACCTCGTGGAGGTCGCCGATGATCGCATAGTCCGCCCGTTGGACCATCGTCGATTCTTCATCGGTGTTGATGGCCACGAGCGTCTTCGCCCCCTCGATTCCGGCCATGTGCTGGATTGCTCCCGAGATGCCGCAGGCGATGTAGATGTCGGGGGAGATGCGGCTGCCGGTCTGGCCGACCTGTTCGGCGTGCGGGCGCCAGCCGAGGCCCGTGACCACACGAGAGACGCCCAGGGCCCCGCCGAGGTGGTCGACGAGTTCGAGGACTTCGGCGAATCCGTTCTCCGAACCGACTCCGCGACCGGCCCCGACCACGGCCCTGGCCGAGGTCAGTCCGGACGCATCATCGGCGGCCTCGACCTCGGTGCGCTGGACACGGGTGGCAAGGTCCGCCTCGGCGACGGTGAGGTCATAAGCGATGATCTCCGGGGTTACCGGGGTCGTCTCTTCGGGAGTGCAGGCGTGGCCGGCGATCGTGAGCACCTGCAGATCCCCGTCGAGGCGGAGGCGTTCGAAGGCGGTGCCGCCGTGGACCTGACGCAGCAGACCATCCTTGTCGGCGGCGATGACATTGGCAGCCATGCGGGCGCCGGTGCGGACCGCGGCGTGGGCCATGAGCTCCATGCCACGCGGGGTGCCCGAGGCCAGCAGCGTGCCGGACTCCGGAGCGACGTCGACGATCGCCTGCGCCCACGCCGGTGCAGAATACTCCGCGAGATCCGGATGGTCGAGATGATGGATGACGCCGACCCCGAGCCGCCCCAGCGACTCAACCGCAGCATCACTGAGCGGGCCGATCGCCACCCCCTCCGTGCTACCTGACGGCGGCCCAGATACCTCGTGTGGAAACTCGCGACCTTGTTGACAACCTCACTCAATACGTTGCTGACAACCTCGCTCACTAGGTTGTGAACGACCTGACTCCATAGGTTGCTCACACCAAACGAACGAGGTTGTCAGCGGCATTTCGTGACAGTTCAATCAGGCGGGGCCTCGCCGGGGAAGTGCATGAGCATGTAGTCCCGTTGCTTCTTCAACCACACATCCGTGGCTCCACGGATCCTGGCGCCGACGACTCTCCACAGCGGATATCGTCTCTGTGTTTCCGCGGTGCGGATCGGAAGCGGGAAGTACACCACTTCCTCACCAGTGGTGGGATCGAAGAGTGCGTAGAAGTCGTCAGTGACGACTGATTGATAGGTGCCGGCCAATGATCTCGGTACTCCGAGTCCAACTGCTTGAAAATAGATCTGCGCATTGCCAGAAGCGATGACGACACGGTCTGGCACCGAGTCAGCCGCGGTCTGGAGAGGTTCACCGACTGACTTCTCGTCGACGCGTGGCTCGTTCATCGCGGCTTGGGCGCGTCGTCGTTGAGCGTATTCACGTGCGATCGCTTCGACTTCAGTATGCGGGATCGGCGTACCGTCCGAAGGGGTGTGGATTGCTGCCTGCCAGGCCTGATGAGGATTCATATCGCCTGGCAGTGACTGATGCCGGCGATGATAGTTGTAGCGGTCGCGGAACATCGCGACCACTTTCCGCGCTTCAGCGAGGCTGCGGGGTCTGTGGGCCCTGAGGACATTCAGCAGTGTTTGGTGGCCACGTTCGTTCTTCCCCTGGGTTTGTGGGTGTCCGGGCCTGCCAGAGATTCCTCGGCACCCATAGTCAGCGAGGAAGAGCTGAGTGGCCACGACCCAACCCTGACGGTTGCCATTGAAGGCGTTACCGTTATCGGTCAGCATCTCTTGAGGCACCCCATAGTTGGCGATGGCGTCAGAGATCGTCTTGATCGCATGATTGCCGTTTTCCACGCCGTGGAAGGCTTGTGTGCCGACGTCGAAGCGGGTGGAATCGTCGAGGAGCTGATACACCGTGATCTTGGTGTCACTGCCGGTGAGTGGGAATTCGAAAGCGTCGAGTTGCCACAGTTCCATGGCGTTGGCGCGGACGAATCGGATCAATGATGATCGGGGACGTTTCTTCGGGTTCGCCTTCACTCGCCCGGAGTTGGAAAGAATCCGTCCGATCGTGGCCACCGATGGGATGGGTTCGCTGAATTGTCCGGTATCGACGCCGTGATACCAGATCGATTTCGGTCCGGCATCCCACCCGGTGGACTCGAGTTCGGTGCGGATCTTCAACACGAGATCGGTGGTGGCCCGGTCGTAGATTCGCACGGTGTTCTTCGGTGCCGATGAACGAGCGTGGAGTGCCTGTAGTCCCTCGGTTTTGTAGCGTTTGCGGATTGCGTAGAACGACGCTCGAGTAATGCCGTGTTGGCGACAGAACTCGGTGATCGATGGTGAGTCTGGTGCGTTGGGGTCGAAGTCGATGATCGCGCGGCGTTTGGCTAGTGAAAGGGCTTCAGGCATGGCCCGAAGTGTGTCAACAACGTATTGAGACATACTGTCAGCAACGTCATGAGTCAGGTTGTCAGCAACGTCATGAGACAACACAGCCCAGATACCTCGCGCGAGGTTGCTGCGCCCCCGTCAGGTAGTAATTGGGGGTTTTTGCGGGCGAAGGTGATGGCTTCGGCGGAGGTGAGTGTGACCTCACCTGCCGGGTCCGTTTCGACGAAGACCATAGTCATGGCCGGATCACTCCGATCTCCTCGAGCACATCGACCAGGGCGGGAGCCGCTTCGGGGCCCTCGCCGAGGATGGTCACCGAACTCGCCTTCACTTCGGGCAGTTCGAGCCGGAGTCGGGGGCTGCCCGTCCCCGGTTCGGGGGCGTCGTATTCGACGACCTGCGCCTTCTTCGCCTTCATCCGCCCGGTGATCGAGGGGTAGCGCGGATCGACCCCGCCCTCATGGACTGCGACGACCGCGGGCAGATCGAGGGAGAAGGTCTCCGTTCCCGCCGGCCCGATCCCGCGCGCCTCGATCCGCCCGGCGCCGCGCCCGCCGTCTCCGCTGTTCTCGGCACTGGCGCCGCCACCCCCATCCGCCCCGCCGACACTGATCGTCTGGATATTCGTGAGCACCGGGTACTCGAGGTCGTAAGCCAGGCGGATCCCGACCTGGAAATCGCCGGTGTCGGCGGCATCGTCACCGGTGAGGACGAGGTCGAAGGTCTGCCCCGCCTCGGCGCGATCACGGATGACATCACCGATGACCTGCGCAATATCCTCGGGTGCGAACACGGACGGGTCGGCCGCCTCGACGAGGATGCCGTCGTTCGCGCCCACCGCCACGGCCGCACGCAGCTGCTCGACCGCCTCGGCGGGACCGAGAGTGAGCACGGTGACGGTCCCACCGGCCTGGGCCGCGGTCTGAATCGCGAGCTCGACAGCGCACTCCTCGTGCGAGGACATGGTGTGGCCGAGCCCGGATTCGTCGATCCCGGTGCCGGTGGCATCAAGGGTGACGGAACCGGCGATATCGGGGACACGTTTGATGCAGACGAGGATGTTCACGGCTACCTCCGGATGCACTCGTTGTCAGGGTCGAACAGCGGCGTCGAATCGACCGATGCCACCGTCACCGGATAGAACTCCTCCATGTACACGACCTGCAGACGGTTGCCCAGCACCGCCTCGGCGGGTGGGAGGAACGCCATGAGCACGTGTTTGCCCAGGCTGGGGGCCGATCCCGCCGAGGTGACATAGGCGTGGCGACCGTGCCCGTCGACCAGCGGATCGCCGTCCGCGGAGACGATGGGTTCCCCACCGAGCATGTACCGCTTCTCCCCGTCGGCACTCGTGTGATCGTCGACGGTGAGCGAGCACAGCACCGTATTCGGCTCCTCCTCGCGGTGGCGCAGATGCGCGACCCTGCCGACGAAGTCCTGGGACTTCACCTTCGGTCGGGCCATCCCGACCTCGACGACGCTGCGTTCGGAATCGAGCTCAGTCCCGAATGCGCGGTAGCCCTTCTCGATCCGGCCCGTGGTGCCGTAGACGCCGAGTCCGACGGGGAGCAGTCCGTGCGCGTGGCCGGCGTCAATGAGCGCATCCCAGAGCTTCAGCCCCGATTCCATCGGCACGTAGAGCTCCCAACCGAGCTCACCGACATAGGAGATGCGGGAGGCGAGCACCTCGAGCGAACCGATCTCAATCGTCCGGGCGGTGCCGAACTTGAATGCCTCATGGGAGACATCGGCGCTGGTGAGCTCGCCGAGGATGTCGCGGGCTCGCGGTCCCCACAACCCGATCGTCGTCCACGAACTCGTGAGATCGGCGATCTGCGCCCCCGTATCTGGCAGTCGGTCGGCGAACCATTTCAGATCGACCATTCCGTGGGCTGCACCCGTGACGACGCGGAACCGGTCGTGCGCCAGTCGCATGATCGTCAGGTCGGAACGGAACCCGCCGTTCTCATCGAGGATCGGGGTGTAGACGACCCGACCGATGGCGACATCCATCTGAGCCAGGGCGATGTGCTGGACGGCGTCGAGGGCTGCGGGACCGAACACATCGAAGATGACGAAGCTCGAGAGGTCGACGAGCCCGGCACGCTGCCGCATGGCGAGGTGTTCGGCGTTGATGATCGGGGACCACCAGCGGGAGTCCCATTCGGCGCTGCGGTCCATGACTGCGTCACCGAACTCTTCGAGCAGGCCGGCATTCGACTCGTACCACTGCGGCCGCTCCCACCCGCCGGCTTCGAAGAACACGGCCCCGAGATCGGCCTCGCGCTGCCACATCGGGGAGCGGCGGACGTCACGGTCGGAACTCCACTGCTCGCCGGGGTGGACGATTCCATAGGTCTTGTTGAATGCCTCAGACGTTCGGGCTCTGACGTGGGCACGGGTGCGCTGATGGGAATGGAAGCGAGCGATGTCGGCACCCTGCACGTCGATCTCAGGCAGTCCGTTCGTCATCCATTCGGCCACCGCCCGACCGACGCCAGGACCTTCTTTCACCCATACGGCCGCCGCCGACCACAAGCCCTTCACCTGGGGTGATTCGCCGAGGATGGGCGCCCCGTCCGGAGTCAGCGAGAGCAGTCCGTTGATCGCGTAGCGGATCTCGACGTCGGGATTCGATAGCACCTCGGGCATGAGTTCGACGGCCTGTTCGAGCTGCGGGTCGAAGTCATCCTCGGTGAACGGCATCTCCGTGGGGGAGAGCTTCGCCGCCTCGATCGAGGGGATCTCATCGGGGTCGTGGAGGATCGGCCGGTGGGCGTAGGAGCCGATCTCCATGTCCGAGCCGTGCTGACGTTCGTAGCAGAAGGTGTCCATGTCCCGCACGATCGGAAACGAGATCTCGCCGGGACGTTCGGCCAGCTGCGGGACGGGCCCGACGCTGATCATCTGGTGGACCGCCGGAGTCAGCGGGATGGCCGCACCGGCCATGGCGGCGATCCGCGGGGACCAGACACCGCAGGCGATGAGGATGCGGTTCGTCGCGATCTCGCCCTTCGTCGTGTGCACGGCGGCGATCTGGCCGTTCTCGACATCGATGCCGGTCACCTCGGTGTTGGGCGAGACCGTGAGCGCACCTTTCGCTTCCGCGGATTCGCGCATCATCGTGCCCGCTCGGACCGAATCGACGACTCCGACGGTCGGTGTCCAGAACGCGCCGAGGATGACCTCGGGGTCGAGGAACGGCACCTTCTCGGCGACCTCGGCGGGGGTGACGAGGGAGGATTTGATGCCCCACGCGCGTGCCGAGGCCATGCGCCGCCGCAGCTCCTCCATGCGCTCTTCGGTGCGGGCGACCTCGAAGCCGCCGGACTCGGTGAAGACCCCGAGTTCCTTGTACTGGCGCATGCTGTCGAGGGTGAGGTCGGTGATCTCACGCGAGTGATCGACGGGGAAGATGAAGTTCGAGGCGTGCCCGGTCGAGCCGCCCGGGTTCGGCAGCGGGCCCTTGTCGACCTGGACGATATCGGTCCAGCCGAGCTCGGCAAGATGATGAACGAGACTGTTGCCGACGATGCCGGCGCCGACAACGACGACGCTGGCCTGGGCGGGGACGGAAGCCATAAGCAGGCTCCTCTCTGAAGGCATCTTCGCCTTCACCGGCATAGTTGCGAATTATGCAACGATGCGCGCTATGTGGAACTGCGTACGATGATCGTCCTCCGCCGAGGCGGGAGTGTCAAGAGGCCGTCTGCGCGGTCATTGCGCGGTCGGAAGATGTGGTCGAACGACAGCGTCAGGGCTGAGCGGCCAGCTCTCGATTCTCCAGAGCCCTTTGGAAAATCTGAAGACGATTTCATACGTCCCAGGCATGAATATCCGCGCGCAGGTATTTCTCTTCGCCTTCGACTGTGCCTAGGCTCGCAGCAGACCAACACACCAACGAGACGAGGGAGACACCATGAAGGTACTCATCATCGGAGCCACAGGACACGTCGGAACCGCGGCCGCCCGAGCGCTCGAAGGCAGGCACGAACTCATTCAGGTCGGACGGAGCACGAGTCCGGCGGTCGATCTCGACGATCCTGCGACGATTGAGGCGCTGCTGAACGAGGTCGGTGACGTCGATGCCATCGTGTGCACGGCCGGACACGTTCCGTTCAAACCCGTCACCGAACTGACCAGGGAGGACTTCGAATCGGGGTTCTACGGCAAGACGCTCTCCCAGCTGGATCTGGTGCGCATCGGCCTGCCCCATGTCAGGGACGGCGGATCGATCACCCTGACGACCGGAGTGACGGCCCGCGCCGCGATCCCCACCGGATCGGCGGCCGCGATGGCCAGCGGAGCCATCGAATCATTCGTCATGGCCGCCGCCGGTGAGATGCCGCGCGGCATCCGCATCAATGTCGCCAGCCCCACCGTCCTGGAGTCGGCCACGCACTTCCACGACTTCTTCCCCGGATTCCCTCCAGCCTCCGATGAGGCAGTGGGCAATCTCTACCGCCGCGCCGTCGAGAGCATCGACACCGGCACCACGTACGTTCTCGACTGACCACCTCACCGAGGAGGATGATCACACCCACGCCGAGGCGGGACCCCAAGAGCGCGCCCGTGCCGATTTCGTGGGGTACCGAATTCGTGGGGTACCGACGTGGCGTGGTTCAGTGTTCGCGCCACCCGAGGCGGGCGGAGATGTCGGCGGCGGCCTGAGTGAGCAGGTCTCTGGCCGAGGTGACCTTGTCCGCGGTGAAGCGGAAGCTCGGTCCCGATGCCGAGATCGACGCGATGACGTCCCCGTGGGCGTTGCGGACGGGAGCGGACACTGCAGTTAACCCGACCTCGAGCTCATCGATGACGAGCGAGAATCCGGTGGCGGCCACCTCGGCGACCTGGGTGAGCAGCTGCGGAACCGAGGTCACGGTGTGCGGGGTGTAGCGAGTCAGCTTCGCACCCAGGGTCTCCCGGATGCCTGCCTCGCTGAGGCCGGAGAGCAGGACCTTGCCGTTGGAGGTTGCGTGCAGCGGAATGCGCTGCCCGACCCAGTTGTGGCTCTGCACCGAGGACGTCGACGAAGCTTGGTCGAGGTAAAGGGCGGCGCCGTCGGAGAGGACGGCGACGTTGATCGTCTCGCCGGTCGCCTCGGCGAGCATCTTGGTGATCGGGCGGGCTTCCTGGACGATGTCGAGGCGCGCGGTCGTTGCTCCGGCGAGACGGAGGATGGACAAGCCCAGGCGATATCTGCCGCGGTGATGGTCCTGTTCGACGAGTCCGCGGGCTTCGAGAGTGGAGACGATGCGCGAAGCCGTCGACTTGTGCACGCCGAGTTCACCGGCGATCTCGGTGATTCCGGCGAGCCCCGTGCGGGCGATGATCTCGAGGATCGTCACGGCCCGATCCACGGATTGGACGCCGCCCGAGCCCGCATCTTTGTTGCTCATTTCGAAACTGTAACTCACGACGCGCAACCCGGCCAGAGTCTGAGGGCGTGGGGTAGGGTGAGTGCGGTCGGTGGGCCTCGATTCCGCCGACCCCCTTTCCCCGACGGAGCTGAGCACGATGAGCAATGGGACCCAGTCGATCGACCGGGCGGCAGAGATTCTGTCGTTGGTCGTGAGGTCCGACGACCCGATCTCCTACACCGAGGTGGTCGAAGAGACCGCATTGGCTCGGTCGACGGTCTCGCGCCTGCTCTCCGCCCTCGAACGCAACGGACTGGTCGAACGCGACGGTGACGGCCTCTACCGCGGCGGATCGCTGTTCGCGACCTATGCTTCCCGCTTCGACCGGGTGGAGAACCTCGTCGCCGCGGCCGATCCGACCCTGCAGCGACTCAGTGAGGAGACCGGTGAGACCGTCAACCTCGCCATGCCGGGACCCAAAGGAGTCGTCCAGGTTGCTCAGGTCGATTCGACGTTCGTCCTCGGCGCCACGAACTGGGCCGATGTCGAGGTGCCGCCGCACTGCTCGGCTCTCGGCAAGGTCATGTTCGCCTACGACGTCATCCCGCTGCCGACCGGCAGGCTCGAGCGGCGCACCGAGAAGACCTTGGGCTCACGCAAGGAGCTCACAGACGACCTCGACACGGTGCGCAAGCGCGGATTCGCCATCGTCCACGAAGAGTTCGAGATCGGCCTCGACGCTCTGGCCGCACCGGTATTCGGCATCGACGGAGACGTCGTCGCAGCCGTGGGAATCTCCGGGCCGACGATGCGTATCGCCGAACACCACGATCGTCTCGGTGCGCTGCTCGTCGATGAGGCGGGGCTGCTCTCGCGCAGCCTCAGACGCAAGGTCACCCACCGGTAGACGAGCCGAAAATAGGTCGCTATCCGATACTTTTCGGCGCTGAAAGTATCCGATGGTGACCTGGATTCGTGTGGCCGTGTCCGATGGTGACCTGAACTCTGCTGGACGAAGGCGACTCGGTCCGCTCACGTCAGATTCGAGACCTCTTCGGCACCGCCGAGGGCCGCGAGCTGCTTGCGGCGCCAGACCTCGGTGTCCTTGATCTGATTGAACGTATAGATGTGCAGACCGGCTACGCCCATGTCCCGGTCGTCGAGGACCGGGCCGATCTTGTCGAGGAACTTCCGCGGGTTGTATCCGCCGGGCTTGGCCAACCGCGTGAA
Source organism: Brevibacterium sp. MGP-B1 (assembly GCF_057766545.1). Lineage (NCBI taxonomy): Bacteria > Bacillati > Actinomycetota > Actinomycetes > Micrococcales > Brevibacteriaceae > Brevibacterium > Brevibacterium sp. MGP-B1. The sequence goes on from NZ_CM173407.1 coordinate 4,035,701, forward strand.
CGTCGCCGTGTTCTTCCGCAGGAACCGCGTGGATTCTCCCACCCCGATCTTCGTCGCGACCCGGGCGAGCTTCGCCAGCTCCACCTTCCCGGCAATGCCGAGGACCAGCGGCAGTTCGACGCCCCGTGCGCGAACCCTGGGCACCCAGGACGCGATGACGGACGGGTCGAAGCACAGGTTCGAGACCAGGTGTGTGGCGTAGTCACGTTTGTCCCACATCGCCTGGATCGTCACATCATCGGGGATGATCGGGTGCGATTCCGGATAGGCGCTGACGCCGATGTGTTGGAACGGTGCGGCCATAGATGAGAGATCGACGAGGAGGTCGTGCGCACCGGCGTACCCGCCGGCCGGGGGAGTGGCGTCCCCCGCGGGGACGAAGATCCGGTCCACAGCCGCCTCGGCGAGGCGATCGACGATCTCTGTGAGCTCGGGTCTGCCATGGATCATCCGCGCCGCGAGGTGGGGCACGGCGCGGAAGCCCAGGGCCTGGAGCTGTGCTGCCGTGGACAGCGTCGCCTCGAGGGTCAGCCCCGTCGACGCAGTCACCGTGATCTCGCGGCCGGGCGCCACGTACTCTTCGATGCGTTCGACGATTCCGGCCGTGGGCAGAACCTCGTAGCGGGCGGTGGTCAGGAGCGTGCGCAGCGTTGACTGTGACATCCTCGTCTCCTTCTCGGAGGTCGATTCATGAAACTCGGAGTTCGAGTCCCTTGCGTCCCGGTGTGTCCGATCCTACACTCATTATACCCATGATATGGGAATCAAGTTCCATAATATAAAACTGTGCAAGCAGGGGGAACACCATGGACAACAATGTCCCGTCAGTGGACCAAAGCGACAGAGAAGTCCCGATCAACCTTCGTCAATCCGGCCCCACCCCGGTGGAAATGCTCATCGACACCCGCGTCCGTAAGTCGCCCTATTGGGAGCTGTCCATGCAGCAGGGCTGTTGGCGGGCGTCGATCTACAACCGGATGTATCACCCGCGCGGCTACATTCCCCGCGACGAGGGCGGGATGATGGCCGAGTACCAGCCCCTCGTCAACGATGTGACCCTGTGGAACGTCGCCGTCGAACGGCAGATCCAGGTCAAGGGCCCCGACGCCGAGGCGTTCGTCAACTTCGTCATCACCCGTGACGCGACGAAGATCCCGGTGATGCGCGCCCGCTACGTCATCCTGTGCAACGAAGCCGGCGGCATCCTCAACGATCCGATCCTGCTGCGGGTCGGCATCGACGAATTCTGGTTCAGCCTCTCCGACACCGACCTCATGCTCTGGCTGCAGGGAGTCAACGTCGGCGGCCGGTTCGACGTCACGATCAGCGAGATCGACGTCGCACCCGTACAGGTCCAGGGCCCGAAGTCCGTCGACGTCATCGCCGACCTCGTCGGGGAGGAGGGACGCACGCTGCCGAGCTACGGACTCATGGAAGCTCGGGTCGGCGGCCGCGACGTCATCATCTCCCAGACCGGATTCACCGGAGAGAAGGGCTACGAGATCTATCTCAAGGATGCGACGAAGTACGCCGAGGATATGTGGAACGCCGTCCTGGAAGCCGGCGAGCCGTACAACATCAAGGTCGTCGCCCCCAGCCACCACCGCAGGATCGCCGCCGGCATCCTCTCGTGGGGGCAGGACATGGACTTCGAAACGCTCCCGTTCCAGGTCAACCTGTCGTACCAGGTGCCTCGGAAGAAGGAGGCCGACTATATCGGCAAGTCCAGACTCGAGGAGGTGCGCGGGCTGATCGAGGCCGGAACTCCGCCGTATCGCACGCAGCTGGTGGGTCTGCTGGTCGGCGGCAAACCGATCACGGACTATGCGCCGGACTTCTGGCTCGTCTCCGCTGCCGCTGACGGTGAGGCGGTCGGGTACGTGACCTCGCCGTGGTACTCGCCGGAGCTCGAAGCGAATATCGCGATGGCCCATGTGCCGGTGTCGGCAACCGAGCTCGGCACCGAATACTGGGTGCATCTGCCGGAGCCGTTCGCAGATGATCCCGGAGTCCCGGTTCGCGCCGAGGTGGTCGAGATGCCGTTCCGTCCGAGCGTGAATCCCAACCAGCGTGAGCGTCTGAAGATGCGCGGCCTCGACGCCGCAGTCTGAGCCGACTCCCGCTCCCCGAGGCCGAGCGCGGTCGCCGTTGCGCAAAGCCGGCGGCCGCGTTCGCATGTCCGGATGCGCCCGGATATTCGGGCACGATAGTCGGCGCAGAGCAGCGGCATCACGCACCGTTGGTGCCGAATCCTCCCGTTGGCAATGCCGGCCTCCCTCACCCGGAGTGGCTTCTCCTACAGGTAGCAATGCACCCCTCACCCGCAGCGACAAACCACCCCGGTGCAGAGGGGTGATATGTCGCTGAAGGTAAGGGGTGCCAGTACCGGTGCGGATTGCGACTAACGGTGCGGTGTGCCACTCACGGTGAGGGGCGCGTGAACCCGCTGCGCGTCCCGCGCCGCGATCACTTTCCGCGGAGGGTCTTGACCTTCGCGAGGAGTTCGTTCTCCGCATTGGGGCCGGCCTTGATGCCGGTGGGCAGCTTGATCATGAACCAGATGCCGACGAGCAGCCACACCGCGAAGCCGACCCACGACTGCCATGCCAGCTGCGCGGAGACCGGGGTGATCGGAATGTAGAGGATGAAGAGGATGAACGTGAGCACCGATGAGATCACGCCGATGACCACTCCGCCGTTGCGATCTCCGCCGATGCGCAGCGGGCGCTCCATGTCCGGTTCGCGCTTGCGCAGGACGAGGAAGCCGACGCTGACGAGGAAGTAGGCGATGACGATGGCGGGCGAACCCGCGTCGACGATCCAGCCGAGCGCCGCAGTGCCGAAGAAGGGAGCGATCGCTGAGAGGATGCCGATGAAGATGATGGCATTCGACGGAGTGCGGTACTTCGGGTGGAGCTTGCCGAACCACTTCGGGATCATTCCGGCCGCGGCCATCGCCCACATGAGACGGGACGAACCCATGAGGAAGGCGTTCCACGACGTGATGATGCCCGCGAGTCCACCAGCGATGACGATCTTGCCCCAGATGTCCGAGTCGAACATGATCGACAGCGCGTCTGCTGTGACGAGGTCATGAGTGCCCAGCTCGTCGGCGGGCATCGCCATCGAGGTGGTGCCGATGATGATGATGTAGAAGACGATGGCCATGATGACGGAGAGGACGACGAGCTTGCCGATCTTCGCCGGTGGCAGCTTGACCTCCTCGGCGGACTGTGGGATGACGTCGAAGCCGACGAAGAGGAACGGCACGACCGCCATGACGCCGATGAATCCGGCACCGCCGCCGGTGAACAGCGGTTCGGTGTTCTCGAGGCTGCCACCGACGAACCCGCCGGTGAGCAGCATGAGACCGACGATGATGAGGAACCACACGACGAAGGTCTGGACCATCGAAGCGACCTTGACTCCGCGGATGTTGACGAAGGCGATGATGATGGCGGTGATCGTGCCGACGAGTGCCCAGGTGAGGTACACGTCGAAGCCGGCGACGTTCCAGAGCTTGATCTGCTCGAGGTTCGGGAACAGGTAGACGGCGGTCTTCGGTACCGATACCGCCTCGAACATGACGACGCTGATGTAGCCGCCGGTGATCGCCCACGATCCGAACAGCGAGACGCGGGGGCCCATTGCCCGGATGAGATAGTTGTGCTCCCCGCCGGCATGCGGCATCGCTGCCACCATCTCCGAGTACACGGTGCCGACGAAGCACATGATGATGCCGCCGACGGCGAAGGCGATGATGGCGCCGAGCGTGCCTGCACCATTGAGCCACTCCCCGGTGAGGACGACCCAGCCGAAGCCGATCATGGCACCAAATCCGATGAAGAGTGCGTCGACCGTGCCGAGAGCTCGGACGAAGCCGTGGCCTCGATCTCCGGTGACGGTCTGGGTTTCAGATTGACTCATGAGATTCCTCGACACTTCTCTGTGGTTGGGCGAACACGTGCTGGGCCGTGCCGCGGGCAGAAGCCGAATCACGGCAGTTCCGATAAGGCAGATTAACAGGATTCTGACCGTTACCGGTGAGTTGTCTGCGCCCCGGTCCACTCGGGGCCAGTGGTGCTACATTTCGTCAGGTGCACAGCTCACATCGCTCAGCGATCGTCCGCGTCATCGCGGGCTACATGGCAGCATTGGTCACCGGAACCACTCTGCTCATGACCCCGGCGGCCACCGTCGCCGACGGCGGCATCTCACTGCTCAAAGCCCTCTTCACGGCCACCTCGGCGCTCAGCGTCACCGGACTGGTCGTCCTCGACACCGGTCAGGACTTCACGCTCTTCGGTCAGATCGTCATCATCTGCCTCATCCAGGCCGGCGGTCTCGGCGTGCTCCTGCTCACCGCACTGCTCGCCCTGCTGCTGGCCGGAAAGGCCGGACTCAGGCTCCGCCAATCCGTGGCCTCGGAGACGAAGAGCGACGCGATCGGCGGCGTCAAGCCGCTCGTCCTGCGCATCACGGCGCTGACCTTCGGCACGGAACTCGTGGTCGCCTCGGCGCTGTTCCTCCGATTCTTCCTCCACTACGACGAACCCGTCACGGCCGCGATCTGGGATGCGATCTTCCATGCGATCTCGGCGTTCAACAATGCCGGATTCGGGCTCCGTCAGGACAACCTCGTCGACTACGCGGCCGACCCCTTCATCTGCGGTCCGATCGGACTGGCGGTCATCCTCGGCGGGCTCGGCTATCCCGTCCTCATCGAACTCGTCCGGCGGTACCGAACCCCGCTGAAGTGGGGTCTGACCACGCGGATCATGGTCGTGCTGACCCCGGTTCTGCTCATCGGCGGCACCGTCTTCATCGCCGTCATCGAGTGGAACAATGCGGCGACGATGGGCCACCTCGACGCGTGGGGGAAGATCCAAGCGGCGACCTTCCAATCGACGATCACGCGCACGGCCGGGTTCAACTCGATCGACATCAGCCAGATGCACACGGTGACCTGGTTCGGGATGGACGTCCTCATGTTCATCGGCGGCGGACCGGCTGGCACGGCAGGCGGGGTGAAGATCACGACGATGGCGGTGCTCGCGGCGACGACGTGGACGGAGATCAGCGGCGGACGATCCGTGACCCTGTTCGGTCGCCGCATCTCCCGTGATGTGCACAGACAGGCGACGACGGTCATCGTCCTCGCGCTCGGCTGGGTGCTGCTGGCGACGATGGTCATCCTGCTCTGTGACCCGAGATTCGGCCTCAGCCGGGTCCTCTTCGAGGTCATCTCCGGATTCGGCACGGTCGGTCTGTCGACCGGGATCACCGCGGACCTGTCCGCGCCCAGCCAGATCGTCCTCATCCTCACCATGGCGCTCGGCAGGCTGGGACCGGTGACCGTGGCATCCGGCCTGGCCCTGCGCGAGCGCCTCATCCGCTACGAACTGCCGAAGGAACGGCCGCTGATCGGCTGAGATCGCCGGCCCAGAAAGGACAAGACCATGAACGAGAAGAAGAACTGGATGGCGCGGTCCGCGTCGTTCTTCACCGGCGATCCCTCGCCGCTGGCGAAGGACGGAGCGGTGGCCGTGATCGGGCTCGGCCGCTTCGGCGGGTCCCTGGCGCGGGAACTCGCCGAACACGGGGTCGAGGTCATCGGCGTCGACCGTGACGAGTCCGTCGTGGCCGAGTTCGCCGACGTCCTCGCCCATGCCTCCCGCGCCGATGCCACCGACGAGGTGGTGCTGCGACAGTTGGGCATCGACGAGGTCTCCCGCGTCGTGATCGCCATCGGCAGCGACCTCGAAGCGAGCATCCTCGTGGCCTCGCGGATCCTCAAGCTCGGCAATCGGCACATCTGGGCAAAGGCGATCAGCGAAACCCACGCCGAGATCCTCCATCAGCTGGGCATCGGCAACGTCATCAGCCCCGAGAACGACATGGGCAGGCGTCTGGCCCACCTGATCAGGGGGCATATCTCGGACTTCCTGCCCATCGACGAGGACTTCGTCCTGGCGCGGACCACTCCGCCGGTGCGCACGACCGACGTGCCCTTGGCCTCGCTGGGGCTGCGCACGAGGTACGACGTCACGATTGTCGCGTTCAAGCGCCGCGGCGGCACCCGCTGGGACATCGCCGATCGGGATGTCACCCTCTACGCCGATGACGAGATCCTCGTGGCCGGCAGCCCGAAGAAGGTCGAAGCGTTCAGTGAATTGGACAAGGACGCCGACGCATAGGTCGACGTCCTTGGGGCCGTGTTGCCGCGGTTGGGCTGGCCACCGTCACTCGCCGAGGTCGACGACCTCGAACTCGAGGAGGTTCGCCTGCTCGGAGACCGGAGCCTTGCCTGTCGATTCGTGGGAGGACGTCCGGTTGGCCTTCCAGTTCTCGAAGTCCTCCTTCGTCGCCCACTGGGTGTAGACGAAGTACTGGTCCCCGCCGGCCACCGGGCGCAGCAGCTGGAAGCCTTCGAAACCGGGCGCCCCATCGACAGAATGCTTGCGCTGCGCGAACCGCTTTTCGAGTTCCGCCCGAGCGGGTTCGGGGACGGTGAGGGCGTTGATGGCGACGACTGACATGATTGCTCCTTTTCGGGTTGGCAGCGGAGTCACCTCGACCCTACGTCGTTGACCCGAGCGCTGTCTGAAGAGTCCGATTGTTCGCCCGCAGAGTCTCAGATCCGATCTCAGGGCTGGTCTCGGAATCTGCTTCAGAAGTCCTGTCTGCGCAGCCGCCACGTCGCCAGAACTGCTCCGCCTACCACCCAGGCAACGAGGACGAGGAGGGCCGGGAGGGCACCGATGTACTCGGTCCCTCCCGCCTCGGCGACCCCGCTGATGTTGTGCACGGCGCCCAAGGGGAGGAGCGGTCGGAGGACGGACGCGAGAGCGTCCGGCAGCCAGCCGGCGAGCATGGACCCGACCAGCAGGGTCAACGGGGTGAGAACTCCGCCGGTGACCGAGCGGAAGACGACCGCACCGAAGACGGCGAGAAGTGAATAGATGACGGGCAGAAGGGTGCTGCCGAAGGCCAGTCGCAGATGCCCTGAGCCGACAGCTACGGCAAGGACCTCCGACCAGTCGGCCCCGGCGAGCGTGGCCGCGAGGAGGGCGCCGCTGATCGTGACGGCTACGGCCGTGGCGATGGCGGCGACCGTGGAGGCCGCGCCGATGACGACGGCCTTCGCTGCGACGATGCCTGATCGTCTGCGGGCGCGCAGCAGGGTCTCGGTGATCGCGCCGGTGCGGAACTCGACCCCGGCGAACCATGCCGCGAGGACGACGAGCACGGCCGCGGCTGCATCGACGCCGAGGACGCTGGCCGAGAGCACATCCTCGGTGCTCGTCTCCGACAGCGGGGCACCGCGGGTGGCGGGAATGGTGAGCACGAGCAGCACGGCCGAGACCGCGCCCGCGATGAGGGTGATGATGAGCAGCTGACGCGACCGTCGCAGGTCACGGAACTTCACCCATTCGGCGCGTATCCAGCTGGGTCGAGCGGTGATCGGTGCGGCCGATGCTCGCGGAGGGACCGGGATGGTCGGTGGTGTCGTGGTCATGCCGTCGCTCCCTGTATCGGATGTCGAAGTGTGTGTCTGCGCCGATCGTCGCCGGAGTCCGTGAGACCGAGGAACGTGTCTTCGAGGCCGCGCTCGTCGGTCGCGAGTCCCGTGAGTTCGACTCCGAGGCGAACACAGAGCCTGAAGATCTCGCCGGGCTCGAGTCCGGCGATCGTGGCGTGAGTGCCCGATCCGTCGGGGTCGACCGAGATGCCCTCGGCCCGCAGGTGATCGAGCAGCGGTGCGAGGTTCGTCCCTTGCACCTGCACCCGGCTTGAGGGTTCCCCCCGCAGCTCGTCGAGGGGACGGTCTGCAATGAGTGCGCCGTCGCGGATGATGATGACGTGATGGGCGATGAGCTCCATCTCCCGCAGCAGATGGCTCGACAGAAGCACCGCTTTGCCTGTGCTCGCGAAATCCGTGAGGAGTGATCGCAGCCACGTGATTCCGGCGGGGTCGAGCCCGTTGAGCGGTTCGTCGAGGATGAGCACCTCGGGGTCGGTGAGGAGGGCGGCGGCGATGCCGAGCCGCTGACGCATGCCCAGTGACAGCTGTGAGACGCGGCGGGAACGAGCGCGGGTGAGGTCGACGAGGTCGAGCATCTCGTCGATCCGGGCGGGTGCGGTTCCCGTCGCCGCGGTGATCCAGTCGAGATGTCCTCCCGCGGTGAGCCCCGGCAGCATGTGTTCTGCGCCGAGGAACGCCCCGGCGATGCGTGCGGGTTCCGTGTGCTCGGGCAGGGGGCGGCCGTGGACGGCTGCGCTGCCGGAGTCCGGTGAGGTGAGGCCGAGGATCATCTGCAGCGTCGTTGATTTGCCCGCGCCGTTGGGACCGAGGAACCCCGTCACCTGGCCAGGTGCGACGTCGAAGCTGAGATCGTCGACGACGCGGTGTCCGCCGTAGCTCTTCGTCAGACCGCGGACCGAGATGCCTTCATCGACCGATGGCAATACATTCATACTGCAATAATGATGCAAGTTGAACGTATTGTAAAGTGGGAGGATGCCGAAGATCGTCGACCATGCCCAGCGCCGCACCGAGATCGTCCATGCCCTGTGGCAGGTCATCTATCTCAAAGGGATCGACGGGGTGTCGTTCCGTTCCGTCGCCGAGGCGGCCGGAATCTCCATCGGTCGCGTGCAGCACTACTTCCCCTCGCGCAGTGAGCTCATCCTCGAGGGGTGCCGACAGATCGTCGACAGCGCCGAGGCGGCAGATCCGGAAGGTGCCGATGCGTCGTCCGGCCCCGGTTTCGCCGAAGCGGTGAGTGCGCTCCGTGAGTTCTGTTTCGCATTCATTCCCGCTGGTGAGGCGATGCGCATCGGCGCATCCGTGTGGTACACCTACGTCGCCCGGGCGGTGATGGACGAGCAGATCGCCGACATCATCCGTGCCAGCGATCGTGCGACTCTCGAGCTCGGAATCCGCCTCTATCGGGCGGTCGTCGGGGGCGATGGGGCTGCTGACGCCGATGACTCCGGCGGCACTGATGGCATCGATGACGCCGATGGCTCCGGCGGCACCGGTGGCGCCGGTGGCGAGGTTGCAGCTGCGTGGGCGATGCGGATGATCGCCTTGGGCAAGGGGCTGGCTCAGGAGGTCATGCTCGATGAGCGCAGCGCCGCCTCGGCGAAGGCGATCCTCGAAGCGGAACTGGCACCACTGGTCGCACGCTGACCTCAAATTCCGGGAATGGTCCAGGGCCGCACCGCCGGAGGGTTTGCCGGGGCGATTGTTGGGTCGATCCACGGTGTTCTGGAGGTCGAAAACACCGTGGATCGACCCAGCAATTCAGTCGGAAGGTACGACGGGGCGGTCTTCGGCGACGGGTGCTATTCGCCGTCGACGACCTCGAGCTGGGTGAAGATCAGTCCGGGGGAGTGGAAGTCGGCGGCGCGACGGATGCGTTCGGCGGTGAGTTCGCTGATCGTCGGGAACTCGGCGTCGCCGGCAGCGGCCGCACCGTCTGTGCCTTCCGCGCCTTCTGCTGCCCGACCGTTTGCTCCGGCCCCGCCGGTCCGCTCGGCTCCGCCACCAGCTGCCGTCACCACGGCCCGGGCCGTCTTCGACCGCAGCGGCTCCGGCGTCTGGACCAGCACGAATGACCGCGACCCCTCATCCCGTTCGTTCGCGGCCATCACGGCCTGCGCAGTGGTCCCGGACCCGGCGAAGAAGTCGAGGACGATGGCATCGGAGTCGAAGAACGTCTGTGAGGCCACGAGCGCCTTGACCAGCTCGACCGGCTTCGGATAGCTGAATACGCCCGCCAGGCCCAGCGGCTCCAGATCGTTCTGCCCACCGAGCGCCTTGATGATCGAGTACAGCTTCGAACTCGCCTTCTCCGCCGGGGTCACCCGCACCACCGCATGCTTGCCCTCTGTGCCCCAGGGTCGCAGGATGTACTCGCCCGATGCCAGCTTCGCATCCACCTCGGCGAGTTTCCCCTCACCCTTGACGGCGACGATGTCCTCGTACATCAGCCGCCGCTCGGACCCGCGCGCATATCGGCCGAAGCCGGCGCGCAGCACATCGGTCTCCACGAGCATCCGCCTGCCGTCGATGACCTCGAGCTTCGCCGGTGACTTCTTCTCTGTGAGGAACGGCCCGACCCGGCTCGCATCGCGGGCCCACACGTGCACATAGTCGTGCCCGCGCACGAAGGAGCGCGCATTGCCTCCGCCCTTCGCGCGCTGATGGATGAGCGTGCCCAGCGAATTGTCCTCACCGAATATCTCGTGCCCGAGCAGCTGAGCCCACGCGCTCTCCTTGTCGTCGAGGTGGAGGAACAGGACCCCGTCCTCACGCATGAGCTCACGTGCGAGCAGCAGTCGAGGAGTCATGAATGACAGCCAGCTGGCGTGATCGTGCCCGTGATCTTTGTAGGTGTGCGCGTTGCCCGTGTTGTACGGCGGATCGATGTAGACGACCTTGACCTGCCGTCGGTGCGTGGCCAGCAGGGCGGTCAGCGCGGGCAGATTGTCCCCGACGACGAGCAGATTCTCGTGTGGATCGAGAACGTGGGCGGTACCGTCGACGTCCCGCAGATGCGGACGACCATCACCGAGGCGGCCCTCCCGTCCGGGTTCGGCATCGGCGATGAGGCGGCGACCGAGGGCGAAGGCGGCGGCCTTGCCGGTCCACTCCAAGACGGTCGTCATCCTTCTCCTTCATCCCGAACGGTGCCAAGATTGCTGTATGAGTATTTCACGAGTGGCCGTGGTCGGTGCCGGTATCCTCGGTGTCGCCGCCGCCCGCGAAGTCACCACGAGGTTCCCCGACGCCGAGATCACCGTCTTCGACAAAGCCGAGACCGTCGCTGCACATCAGAGCGGCCACACCTCCGGAATCGTCGACTCCGGACTCGATCAGACACCCGGCTCGGCGGAGGCAAAGCTCACCCGGCGGGGCCTCGAGCTGCTCATCCCCTATATGGCTGAGGCCGGCGTTCCCTACCGGGAATGCGGGCAGCTGCTCATCGCTCAGAACACCGATGAGGCCGAACGCCTCGAAGAGATCTTCGCCCGCGCCAAAGACAATGAGATCCCCGGCGCGCGACTGCTCGAGCGCCACGAGATCGGTGCCGTCGAACCGGCCGTCAGAGGAGTCCTCGGGCTCTTCTCACCCCATGCGGCCATCGCCGACTTCTCGGCGCTCACCGCAGCGCTCGCCTCCGATGTGCGCGCCGCCGGAGGGACATTCCGCTTCGGCACCGAGGTCACCGGATTCGACACCATGAGCAACGAAGTCCGACTGCGTGGGCGCCCGGTTCCGGCAGAAGACTCGCCGGCGGGGGATGGGACCGCAGCCGCAGAGTCAGACGTAGACGACCGCGGTGCGAACACGGCCGGCGAACAGGGCGGCTCGCGCGAAGGCGCCGTCGACGACCGTGACAGTCGCGACGACCAGGTCCATGACCGTGACAGCCGCAACGACCAGGCCCACGACCGCGACCAACGCGACGATCAGGTCCATGACCGTCCGCGGACATATCGCGGAGAAGAGAGCCGCGAACCCGTCATCGGCATTGCAGACGAGCTGCGCGACCGTTTCGGACAGCAGGACTGGTTCAAGCAGGCCGAATCGACGCTCGGCGAGTGGACGCAGAAGGTCTCCGACGCGTGGGCGAACCGCGACGGCTCACGCATCGGCGACACCGACTCGCGCGCCGGTGACGCTCCCCGCGGCAGGTCGCGCAGCGAGGCACCAGCCGAGGAAGTGCTCGGCACATTCGACATCGTCATCGTCTGCGCCGGTCTCCAAACCGATCGCCTCGCGGTCGCTGCGGGACTCGACGCCGAACCGAGGATCGTGCCCTTCACCAGCGACTTCTACCGGATCCCCGCTACCGACACCGAGGTGGTCCGCGGCATCATCGGGTCCGTTCCCGACCCGCAGGCCCCGTTCGCCGAAACCTCGATTGTCCGGGGACTCGACGACGGACTCATCCTCGGACCGAACACCTTCGTCGCCCTCGGCCGTGAAGCCTACGATCGGCACGGATTCGACCTCGCCGACATCACATCGACCGCCCGGTCCAAGGGGTTCTGGAAGTTCGCCGCACAGACTGCGAAGACAGCGGCCCGCGGAGTCAAACCCCTGGTGAGCAGGACCGCTTTCGTCGACGGAATCCGCCGCTTCGTTCCCGAGCTCGACCAGAACGACGTGGCGCCCGGGGCCCGCGGTGTCCGAGCTCAGGCGATGACGGCCGAAGGCGAACTCATCGACGAACTCACCATGACCAGGCGCGGCAGGCTGACCGTGGTCAGGTCCGTGCCGAAGTGGGCGGCCACCTCGGCGCTGGCGATTGCCGAAACGATCGTCGATCGGGCCTTCGAGAACGCGGCCCGCTGAGATCGCCCCGCCGCGGACCGTGCCGCGCTGACGTTCCCAGCTGACCTGCACCGCCGCTCTGGGACGCAGACAGCTCCTATGGTAATTTAGCTTAGGCTAACCAAACTATGAGCGAAAGTGACGATGCCCGTGCCCGCGATTCGACCCGCCTCCACCCCGACGATGCCGGTCCGCCGGCGCCGATTGCCGGCCCTGACCTTCGCGTTCGCCCTCGCGCTCACCGGGTGCGGGGGAGGCTCCGCTGACGGGACCGATGCAGAACGGGCGCGTGCAGGCAGCGTCGACGACGCCTTCGGCTCCGTTGACATCGGGAAGGCCGAACGCGTGGTCGCTCTCTCCGTCTCCGATGCGGACGCTGCTCTTTCCGTAGGTGTGGTCCCCGTGGCGATGACCGAAGCTCCGGTCGAGCCCGTGATGCCGTGGGCGGAGGAGACGATCGATGAGCTCGGCGGCGACGATCCGGAGTTCTTCCACTGGTCGACCGAAGACACGATCCCCTTCGAGGACATCGCGGCGTGGGAGCCCGATCTGATCCTGGCGACCGGGACCATCATCGGCAAGGAAACACACGACCAGCTCAGCGAGATCGCGCCGACCCTGGGCACGGCCGAGGAGAATACCCCCGACAGCTGGCAGTCACAGGCCGAGCGGGTCTCGACCGTTCTCGATGCGAAAGACGAAGGGGAGGAAGCGATCGAAGCGGCGCAGACAGCGATCGACGATGCGGCAAAGGACCACCCGGACCTCACCGACAGGTCCTTCCTCGTCGCGCTCTTCCACAGCCCCGACGAGGTGGGAGTGCTGACCGATCGGGACTCGGCCACCGTCCAATTCTTCAGCGAACTCGGGCTGACGCTCGACCCCGTGGCTGACAAGATGGCCGACGGGTCGGTCCCCGACAGCCTGTCCCTGGAGAAGCTCGACGTCCTGCAGAGCGATATCCTCGTCGGTTACTTCCCCGATCCGGAGTTGCGGAAGAAGTACGACGGAGTCCCCACGTTCTCGAGCCTGCCAGCCGTTGAAGGCGGCCACTTCTACCAGCCGACCGATGAGGAATGGCGCGGGCTGCGCTCCGTCTCCGCGCTCGCGCTGCCCGAGATCGTCGGCCCCATCGCAGAGAAGCTCGACACGGCGGCGGTCGGATCATGACCGGGACCAGCGCGATCAATTCGTCGGCGGAGCAGACCGGTTCGGCCTCTGCCCTGTGCACCTGGACAGAGATCGGCCCGGACGAGAGCTGGAGGCTGCAGGTGGAACTTCCGGCCACAGCCATCCCCGCCGAGGCGGCTCCCGGAGACGAGCAGGAGATCTTCGTCGACCTCAACGGAGTCACCGGCCGACGGAATGTGCCCGGCGGGATCATGACCCGGCGCCCTGCCCGGGACGAGGGCGGCGACAGTGCCGACGGTGCCGACGGTGCCGACGCGACGAGGTATTCGATCGAGCTGCCGGTTCCGCGAGGGTATCGCGGGGCGCTTCGCTTCCTGCCCGTGCCACGAGGACTCCAAGTTGCCGACCGTCCGACCTGGCTCGATGTCCTCGAACGGGGGTTCGTCCCCGCCGGTGACCATGATCTGCTCACGAACACGGACATGCGCAGGAAACAGGTCCTCGAGCTCGCCGCACCCGATGCCCGGCCCCTGATCTGGACCGGTGGGGACCGGCCGGCGACCGACTCCCGCAGCGGGGCAGGCGAAGGTCGGCCCGACGTCGACGAACAGGTCATCACCCTCGGTTCCGCGCCGAGGCGGATCTGGACCCACCGACCGCAGCGAGGTCCCGCCTCGGCGCCGGTGCTCGTCGTCTTCGACGGGGAGAGGTTCATCCGCGGGGGACTGCTCGCAGCGATCGACGAGCTTGTGTCTCCTCCGTCAGCGGTCATCGCCATCGACCATGCACCCGTCGGGGCCGACGGCCCCGACGAGAACGCGGCCGTCGGCCAGCGCGCCGACGACCTCGTGATGAATTCTCGGTTCTGCGACGACGTGCTCGCACTCGTTCGTCAGACGGCGCCGGAGGTCTCGGCCCGCACGATCGTCGCGGGCGCCTCCTACGGCGGACTGGCCGCGGCGTACTTCTCCCTGCGGCACCCGGAAGCATTCCGCGGGATCTGCCTTTCGCCGTCGTTCTGGGAATCCGACGATCAGGGGCGCAGGATCTGGGATCTCGCGCCGAGCCGAGCGGACGGTGAGGCGGGCGGACGCGCAGGGGCGCCGGAGTCTCGGACGGTGGAAACCCGGCCGGCGACCGCCGCACATCCGACGTTCAGTGTCGACCACGGGATCCTCGAGACTGTCATTGCGGACTCTGTCGCCGAGGCGACCGAGGAGTTCGCTGCTCGCGGCATCGACTTCGTGCCCCGACCGTTCGTGGGCGGGCACGAGTATCTGTGGTGGCGCGAACTCATGCTCATCCGCCTGGCCGAAGTCCTGGCGGAATGACCCGAACGCCAGTCAGCGGCGGTCGGGGAGCACCCGAAGTGGGGGAGCCGCCTCGGCGAGGGTCTTCTGCGCCGTCGATCGGAGCCGTCGATCAGTCGGAATGGCGTTCGAGGAACTCGTAGACCTCGGTGTCGTCGACGCCGGGCACCGCACCGGGCGGGACCGCGGCGAGCAGGGAGGCGTGCATGCGGGCCGACGGCAGCGCCTGATCCTCCCATTTCTCGGCCAGGTCATCCGGGGCTTGTCGGCAGCAGGACGGGTCCGGGCATCCGGACTGCGAGCGGATCGGTGACTCCCGTCCTTCGAACCAGCGGACGTGGGAGAACGGGACGCCGACGCTGATGGCGAAGTCGCCGCCGGGCAGCACGCGTGCGGTGCACCAGAACGATCCGTGCGGGGTATCGGTGTACTGGTAGTAGGGGCTGAAGCGGTCGGCGACGCGGAAGACGGTGCGCGATGTGAAGCGTTTGCACGCGAACTGTCCCTCGATCGCGCCGAGCGGATCGGTGGGGAACGGCAGCCCGTCGTTCGAGTACGCCTTGTGGATCGTGCCGGAATTGTGGACCTTCATGAAGTGCACGGGCAGCCCGAGGTGCTCGGTGGCGAGGTTCGTGAACCGGTGGGCGGCCATCTCGTAGCCGACGCCGAACATATCGCGCAGATGCTCGACGGAGAGCACCCGCTTTTTCTTCTCCTCCTCGAGCATCGGTACGGCCGCCGACTCGGGCAGCAGGATCGCGGCCGCCAGATAGTTCGCCTCGACGCGCTGCTGGAGGAATTCGTGGAAGTCCTTCGGGGAGTCATAGCCGAGCACATGCGGAGCCAGGCTCATGAGCAGGTGGGACCGCGGATCGAACGCAGCGTCGGCGTTGGGCAGATACAGCCGCTTGTTCGCGGTGTCCGAGATCGACCGGGTCGATTCGGGCAGGTCGGAGACGTAGTGGAGGCTGAAGCCGAGCTTCTCGGCGATGAGTGCCGTCTGCCGCTGTGACACCGTTCCGGATTCGTAGCCGACGAGGTCGAGCAGCTCAGCGGCAGTGGCCTCGAGGTCGGCGAAGTAGTTGTTCTTCTCCTTCATCCGATCCCGCAGCTCCCGGTTGGCCCGCCTGGCCTCCTCCGGGGTGGCCGCACGCCGTTCCAGGGCCTCGCCGAGCTGGCGTTGAAGCCCCACGATCGCCTCGAGGGCATCGGCCGGCAGCGACTTGATCCGCACCTGCGGCAGGCCGAGAGCGGAGTACATGGGGGAGGCCTGATTGCGTTCGGCCTCGAGCTCGAGGGCCTGTCGTTCGTCGATCGGAGCGGGGTCGATGAGCTCGGAGACATCCGTCTTCAGCGCCTTCGCAATCGCGGCCAGGAGCATGACAGAAGTTTCTCGCTTGCCGTTCTCGATCGTCGAGATCTGCGAGGCTGCGCGCCCCACTTCCTGCCCCAGCTCGTTGAGGGTCAAACCGCGCTTCTTGCGAAAAAAGCGGATTCTTCTGCCGATGCTGAGCGGGTCGGTCTGCTGCTCTTCGCTCTCAACTTCCGCTCCAACGCTGTTCAAGGCGCCTCCCTCGGTTTCTGTGTGCTGGTTCACATGGGTGAAAAACAGTATGACAGAACCGCGAAATTTCTGAAACCGGAAATATCGAGATTATTCATCCAAAAAATCAGTGCGAGAGCCCTTGCTGCCCCCGCAGACTGGATACATCAACAACCCCGAGAGATCGAGAAAGAGAAGGACAATGACTGAGAACACCACGCAGAACAGCTTGCACGATGCTGAAGCCATCCGCCGCGACTGGGCGACCAACGCCCGCTGGTCGGGAATCGCTCGCGACTACGAGCCCGAGGATGTCGTCAAACTGCGCGGTTCGCTGATCGAGGAGCACACGCTGGCCCGTCACGGAGCCGAGCGCCTCTGGAACCAGATCACCGCCGGCGACATCCACTCCGGTGACTACGTCAACGCCCTCGGTGCGCTGACCGGCAACCAGGCAGTCGAGCAGGTCAAGGCCGGCCTCAACGCCATCTACCTCTCCGGTTGGCAGGTCGCCGCCGACGCGAACGCCGCCGGCCAGACCTACCCCGACCAGTCGATCTACCCGGCCAACTCGGTGCCGCAGGTCGTCCGCCGCATCAACAACGCTCTGATGCGCGCCGACCAGATCGAGACCTCGGAAGGCAACAAGCAGGTCGATGACTGGTTCGCTCCGATCGTCGCTGACGCGGAAGCAGGCTTCGGCGGCACGATCAACGTCTACGAGCTCATGCGCTCGATGATCGCTGCCGGCGCAGCCGGTGTGCACTTCGAGGATCAGCTCGGATCCGAGAAGAAGTGCGGTCACCTCGGCGGCAAGGTCCTCGTTCCGACCTCGCAGCACATCCGCACCCTCAACGCCGCCCGCCTCGCGGCCGACGTCGAGAACGTGCCCAGCCTCGTCATCGCCCGCACCGACGCCGAGGCAGCCACGCTGATGACCTCGGACATCGACGAGCGCGACCAGCAGTTCGTCACCGGTGAGCGCACCGCCGAAGGCTTCTACAAGATCACGAACGGACTCGAAGCCGGCATCGCCCGCGGACTGTCCTACGCTCCGTACGCGGATCTGCTGTGGATGGAGACCTCGACTCCCGACCTCGAAGCTGCGAAGAAGTTCGCCGAGGCGATCCACGCCGAGTACCCGGACCAGATGCTGTCGTACAATTGCTCGCCGTCGTTCAACTGGCGCAAGCACCTCGACGATGCGACCATCGCGAAGTTCCAGCGCGAGCTCGGAGCCATGGGCTACAAGTTCCAGTTCATCACACTGGCCGGCTTCCACGCTCTCAACTACTCGATGTTCGATCTGGCTCACGGCTACGCCCGCGAACAGATGAAGGCATACGTCGACCTGCAGGAACGCGAGTTCGCAGCCGAAGAACGCGGATACACCGCGACCCGCCACCAGCGCGAGGTCGGCACCGGATACTTCGACCTGGTTTCGACTGCGGTCAACCCGGAGTCCTCGACCACCGCACTGGCCGACTCCACCGAAACCGCTCAGTTCCACTGAGCCGCACCGGGTTCACACCCCGCTGATCAGCGGGGATGAACCCTCCGAGAGCCCGGGGCGGATCGGCAGTGTTTTCACGGGGTTTACATTGTCGATCCGCTCCGTCACACCACAGACGAATCGAAACCCCGCCACGATCCCACGGGAACGCTCACGCTCACGGCAGAGCCGCCTCGGCGAGGATCACCCACAGAACCAGCCACACATTCCAGGCACACACTACGACGGGTGAGGAGAAGCCCATGTCTTACATCAAGATCAACGCGCCGCTCGAAACCGGCTTCGGCACCGTCCTTTCGGAGCCTGCTCTGACGTTCATCGCCAAGCTCCACGACGAGTTCGCCGGCACCATCTGCGACGTGCTGCGCACGCGCCGGGCCCGCGCGGCCGAGATGAACGGCGGAACCCTCCCCCGTTTCAAGCCCGAGACCGCACGCATCCGCGCCGACCGCTCCTGGTCGGTCGCCGGATCCGCCGGCGCCCCCGGCCTCGAAGACCGCCGCGTGGAACTCACCGGCCCGGTCACCGAGGATGAGGTCGTGGCGGCGCTGAACTCGCAGGCGAAGGTGTGGCTAGCCGATCTCGAAGACGCCACGAGCCCCACCTGGGCCAATGTCATCGGCGGACAGGTCAACCTCTTCCGTGCCATCCGCGGACAGCTGCCCGGCGTCAACAACGACAACCAGCCGACCATCGGACTGCGCCCCCGCGGTTGGCACCTGCCCGAGAAGCACCTGATCTACGTCGATGACAACGGCCAGGAGTTCTCGACCTCCGGTGCTCTCGTCGACTTCGGTCTGTACTTCTTCCACAACGCCCGCCACCTCATCGACAACGGCTCGGGCCCGTACTTCTACCTGCCGAAGCTCGAGTCCTCGCAGGAAGCACGCCTGTGGAACAAGGTATTCGTCCTGGCGCAGAACATGCTGGGCATCCCGCACGGCACCATCCGGGCCACCGCGCACATCGAGACGATCACTGCGGTGTTCCAGATGGAAGAGATCCTCTTCGAGCTGCGCGAGCACTGCGCAGGTCTCGAGGCCGCCGGTTGGGACTACCTGTTCTCCGTGGTGAAGAACCTGCGCAACACCACCGACTACGTTCTGCCCGACCGCGAACGTCTGACGATGGACCTGCCGCTGATGAAGGCCTTCACCGACCGGCTCGTGGCCACCTGCCACCGTCGCGGCGCACACGCGATCGGCACGATGTCCAACCTCATGGCCGATCACCCGGATCAGGAGTTCGTGGCCGCCGAGTTCGAGCGCATGCGTGAGGACAAGGCCCGCGAGGCCTGGCAGGGCTTCGACGGCACCTGGGTGGCCGACCCGGCTCTGGTTCCGGCGGCTCTGGCCGTGTTCGACGCCGCCCTGGGATCGCAGCCGCACCAGCTGGAGAACAAGCGCCCAGATGTGCAGGTGACCAGCGAGAACATTCTCGACATCGCCGGTCTCGAGCCGGTCGTGACCGAAGAGGGTGTGCGGGTGAACATCCGCGTGGCCATCGGGTACATGAACGAATGGCTCGGCGGCAACGGGCACGTGGCTCTGGAGAACCAGCTCGAAGACGTGTCGACGGCTGAGATCTGCCGCTCGCAGATCTGGCAGTGGATCCGCCACGAGGTGACTCTGGACAACGGGCAGCAGCTGACCTCGCGTCTGGTGGAGCGCTACCTCGGCGAGGAGCTGGCTCTGATGCAGCGCTCCGCCGACGATCACTTCGATGAGGCCGTGGAGATCTTCCGCGAGACGGCAATGGGCGAGGAGTTCGCCGAGTTCCTCACCATGCCGGCCTACACCGACCACCTGGTCGACCGGGTGTCCAAGGCCAGCGAAGCCTTCGTCGCCTAACAATTGCTACCCGACGGCGGCCCAGCAACCTCGCGCGAGGTTGCTGGGCCGCCGTCAGGTAGTTTTAGGCGGGATCGTGTGGGGACTCAGCTCCAGTCCGTACCCTCGGGCGGCCACGGTTCGCCGTCTGCCTGAGCGTTGAGCTGGTAGGCGATCGCGCCGTCGATCGATTCGCGGATGATGTCAGCGTGGCCGGCGTGGCGGGCGATCTCGGTGGCCAGGTGCCACAGGATCCAGCGCACCGTCATAGTGAAATCGTTGGGCATCCACGGGTTGTACGGCATCGGAACTTCGGTGCCGAGGTCGGTCCCCGCGTCGTCGACTGCGGCCCTCGCGTCCTCGATCCCGTCGATGACCTTGTCGAAGATTGCGACCGCCTCGGTGATGTCGAGGTCGGGGAGAGCGGACCCGTCGAATATCGCTGTCAGCCCCAACTTCTCGTTGACCGTCCGGTAGTCATCCTCGCCGGCCTCTCTCGTCGGTTCCTTGACTTGAATGAGCCAGTTATTGACCACCTGGGCTCCGTGGACGATGAGGCCGGCGATACTCAAACCACTGGCCGTCGGCGTGTTGCGGGCCTGCTCATCGGTCAGGCCCTGCGCCGTGAGCTTGAGCTGGGTGCATTGCTGGGTGAGGTAGGTGAACGCGGCGTCGGCTTCGCTCGTGACGGAAGGGGTGAAGAACGGCATGGTCTCTCCTTTGCGATGTCCGCCGCGGCCGGATGGCTGAAGCGGTGATCCTATCGTCAGGTGTGATGCGGACATATACTGTCCGCATCAATCAGCCCGGCGAAACTTTCTCATTCGGAGGCGGAATGCGGTCGGAGACGCGACTCTTGAGTCTGCTCGGTCTGTTCGCATCCGGCAGGAGCTTCACTGCCGTCGAGCTCGCCGCCCGCTTCGGCGTCACTTCACGAACCATCCGTCGAGATATCGCCGAATTGCGCGATCTCGGCTACATCATCTCCTCGGCACCGGGCCTGACCGGGGGCTATCGCGCCGAATCACGGACGGTGCTGCCGCCTCTGCAGCTCGAGGCTGGGGAGGCGTTGGCCACCGCGGTCGGTCTGGCACTCCTGCGCGGAGCGGGCCTGGACACCGAACACGCGGAATCGGCGACGACGAAGCTGCAGACGATGCTCCCGGCGGCGATGCGCGCGACCGTCGCCGATATCTCGACGGCTGTGTCTGTGTCCGAAGGCCACGCACCCGGAGTCGACATCAGCGCGGTCATCACGCTCGCCTCGGCGATCAATGCGTCGACGATCGCGACCTTCGACTACCGGAAGATGCAACGCCCTGAGGTCGACGACCCCACCGTCACGGGCCCGGCCGGCGCCCTGACTGCCGACGCGACCAGCACCCAGACTGCCGAACTGTCCCCCGGCCCGACCGGCGACCACCCCTCGACGCCCCGCCGCGTTGAACCGATCCGTCTCGTCGTCTTCGGCGCGCACTGGTACCTCTTCGCCTTCGACCTCGACCGTGATGACCATCGGGTCTTCCGACTCGACCGGATGAGCTGGGTTCACGCGACGACATTGAGCATCACCCCGCGTGAGCACCCCGACGCCGAGGCGGCTGTGTCCGCAGCCGTGACGACCACCGCGTATCCGCACACCGTCGTTCTGCGCACGGCCGCCTCGGCGCGGGAAGCGAAGGAATGGTTCCCCACCCGGAGCGCCACCGTCACCGAGGCGGCCGATGGCGTGCGCATCACCTGCGGATTCTGGGACCTCAGATGGGTTGCGGCCACCCTGGCGGCCATCCCCGCCGAGATCGAGGTGCTCCACCCACCCGAGCTCATCGATGCGCTGCGCGACCATGCAGAGAGAGCGCAGGCAGTCGTCGACGCGTCCAGAACTACCTGACGGCGGCCCTGCAACCTCGCGCGAGGTTGCAGGGCCGCCGTCAGGTAGTAATTGGGGCAATGGGGGTTGCGGGTTGCTGACCGAAGCGTGATCCCGAAGTGAACGAATCATGGATGAGTCCATATACTGGGGGCCATGACGATTCTCATTGGCTACCTACCCGCTCCCGAGGGTGAGGCTGCTCTGCGCGCGGGATTCGCAGAGGCCAAACTGCGGTCGAGCGCTGCCGTCGTGATCAATTCACAGCGACGAGGTGCCAGTGGAGCTCCGACCGAGATCGGTGAGGACGAGATCAAGCGGATCGTCGACCTCGGCAAGGAATCGGACGTCGACGTCGAGGTGCTCCAGCCCGATCACGAAGACGATCTGCCCGGCACGCTCAACGACCTCGCCGAGGAGTACGAAGCCCAGCTCATCGTCATCGGCCTGCGCAAACGCTCGGCGATCGGGAAGTTCATTCTCGGCTCGCAGGCACAGCGCATCCTCCTCGAGGCCGAGGTCCCGGTGCTGACGGCCAAGGCCTGAAATCTCGCCGAGGCGGCCCCGACCTCGGGATCATCGCCGCGGTTGCAGCCCCCATCCCCAGGCGAGGAGCTCGGCCAACGACACGCCCTCGGCGTCACTGAGATCCGTGATCTGAGTGCGGCACGAATACCCGTCGGCAAGAACGACCTGCAGCCGGGCGCCTGCACCTGAACGCGTCGCGCGATTCGGCGACGCATCTGTGCCGGACCCTGTCGCACCGGTCGGCGAAGCATCGACTCCTGAACCAGTTCCAGACCCCACACCGGCGGCCCGTCCCCGCTTGCGCAGCGCCGGCAGCAGGGCCACCTCGGCGACGGCGACCGAGGTTTCGAAATGGCCGTCTTCGACGCCGAAGTTCCCGGCCAGTCCGCAGCATCCGCCGAGGAACTCGGTATTCGCTCCAGCCCTGGCCAACAGCTCCTTATCTGCCGCGTTGCCGAAGATCGCCGACTGGTGACAATGCGGCTGCACGAGCGCTTCGATCCCGTACAGGTCCGGCAGTTCGGCACCGATGCTCAGCAGATACTGGGCGAGAGTCTGCACCCGGTCGGCCACTCGGCGCGAGGCCTCATCGGCGACGAGTTTGAGCGAATCATCCTTGAGCGTCGCCAGGCACGAAGGCTCGACGCCGATGATCGGCACCACCCCGGTGGCATCGAGAGCCGTGATCGTCTCCGAGAGATTCGCCTTCGCGGCATCGAGCTGACCGGTGGAGATGAGCGGCAGCCCGCAGCACACGGTCTGGTCGATCACCCGCACGCGCACACCGGCCCGTTCGAGCACAGCGACGGCCGCGGCGAGGATGCGCGGAGCGAAATGGTTCGACCAGGAGTCGGCGAACAGCACGACCTCAGCGTTCGGGCGCAACGAGTTCGAGGCCGGCGACGACGCCTTGGTCGGGGACTCAGCCTTCGAGCGGGACTCGGCAATCGTGCGCGACCCCGGTGCCGCCTCGGCGGCGGTGGTGGTCCACCATTTCCTGAACGTCATGGAAGCGAACTGCGGGATCGAGCGACGAACGTCGATGCCGGCCATCTTCCTCGCCAGGGTCGTCAGCCCCGGCAGCCCCGACACCCGGTTGACGACCGGCGCGAGCGGGGTGATCAGGCGGGCGAGCTGCGGAAGGAACCCGAGCGAATAGTGCTTTATCGGCCGCAGCCGTCCCTGATAGGTCTGGTGCAGGACCTCGGCCTTGTACGTGGACATGTCCGTGCCGGTCGGGCACTCGGTCCCGCAGGCCTTGCACGACAGGCACAGGTCGAGGGCTTCGTGCACCTCGGGGGAGTCCCAGCGAGGCTCGAGCAGATCCCCGGACACCATCTCCTGCAGCACGCGTGCCCGACCCCGCGTCGAATGCCGCTCGTCCCGGGTGGCCTGATACGACGGGCACATGATGCCGCCGCCGGCCGCCGAATCCGCGCGGCATTTGCCGACTCCGGTGCATCGGTGGACCGCCGAGGCGAAACCTGCGGATTCGCCTTCGTAGGCCATCGCCAGAGTGCCGGGCAGCTCCTGGCGAAGCGGCAGCTGAGTCAGGCGGATCGATTCGTCGAGAGCGTCGGGGGCGACGATGACACCCGGATTGAGCAGATGCTGGGGATCGAAGAGGCGTTTGACCTGGGCAAACAGATCGAGCGCCGCCGGGGTGTACATGAGTCGCAGCAGCTCGGAGCGCGCCCGACCGTCCCCGTGCTCCCCGGAGACCGACCCGCCGTAGCGGGCGACGAGCTTCGTGGCCGCGACCATGAAATCGCGCATCACCTGCCCGCCGTTCGGATCCTCGAGCGGGAAGTCCACGCGCATGTGCAGGCAGCCGTCACCGAAGTGCCCATAGGGAATGGCCCACAGCCCGTGCTCCTCGAGCAGCTCCATGAGATCGTGCAGATAATCGCCGAGGTGGTCCACCGGAACCGCCGAATCCTCCCATCCCGCGTGGGCGTCGCGACCATCGGGTGTACGTGAGACCAAGCCGGCGCCATCGGCGCGGATCGCCCACACCTCGGCGGCCGCCCGAGCATCGAGGACCGCGGAGTCAAGTGACTTCGACTCGGAGATGAGGCGCTGAGTCTCGGCCTCGAGCTCGGACTCGTCCTCGCCGGTGAGCTCGACGACGAGCCAGCCCCCACCTTCCGGCAGCGGAGGGACCGCCTCGGCGCCCTTGGTGTCGATGACCCGGTCGAGCATGCGCGAGTCGAGACCCTCGCAGGCGGCGACGGGGAAATCCTTCAGCAGCGGCGCCTCGTGGGCGGCGGCGACCATGTCCGCGTAGCCGAGGACGACCGCCGAGGTGAAGCTCGGATCCTTGACCAGGCGCATCTTCGCCGCGAGGATGACACCCCAGGTGCCCTCGGTGCCGGCGAAGGCGCGGCGGACGTCGAAGCCGTTCTCCGGGAGGAGGGATTCGAGCCCGTACCCGGAGACCTGGCGGGAGAATGTGCCGAAGTTCGTGCGGATGGTGCTGAGGTTCTGTGCCACGAGTTCGTGCAGCCGCGGGAACGTCGTCGAGGCGTCCGAGTCATCGAGGGTGACGACGGTGCCGTCGATGAGCATGATCTTCAGTGCCAGGATATTGTCGCCCGTGCGGCCGTAGCCCAAAGCTCGCGGGCCGCAGGCATTGTTGCCGATCATCCCGCCGATCGTGCAGCGGGTGTGGGTGGACGGGTCCGGGCCGAAGCGCAGACCGTGTGGTTTGGCCTGTTTCTGGAGATGAGCGTGGACGCAGCCGGACTGCACCCAGGCCGACTGTTCCTCCGGGTCGAGGTCGAGAACCGCGTTCATATGGAGAGAGAAGTCGAGGACGATGCCGCGGCCGATGGCATTGCCGGCGATCGATGTGCCGGCGCCACGGCTGGTGATCGGCACACCGAGGCGGCGGGCAACGGAGAGGACACGTGCCACCTCTGCCTCATTGTGAGGGAAGACGATTGCGGCAGGGACGAGCCGGAAGAGCGAAGCGTCTGAGGAGTACGCGGCGCGGTCGGTGTCGTCGATGCTGAAATCACGGATGCCCGCGGCGCGGAACTGCTCGGCGAGTGCGGTGGGAAGCGCTGTCTGGGACTCGTCTTCGTCGACGGTCGCCCGATTCGCTCCGGTGGGATGGGCCATAGTCGTCATGTCCGCATTGTGCCACTTGGGTTGCTGGAACATCGATACCTTCCACGGCGGGGAGTGGCGAGCGAGAGTCATCGTTCCGCCCCAGGGAACGTTATGCGTTCGTTATCTCACGTGCTCAGAACGGTGCTACTCAGTAGCCTGAGTTCCTATATCCGGGAATTCTTGGCGTCTTGCCATATTCATGGTATCTAATGGGACTACACCAATTCGTGGCAACGGGCCACTACATGAATGCAAGGGAAGAAACCATGTCTCGTCGAGCTCGTGAATTGACAGTCGACCAAGCCGCATTAGTCGGGGCGGTCCGAAAGGTCGCGCGGCAGCGATTGAAAATCAACACCGACTATGTGATGGCGATTCTGCGCGCCCGCGAAGAAGGCGCGACCTTCGGTGCGATCGCCGAGGCGGCCGGCACCTCCTCGCAAGCAGTTCAGGAGATCGTGCGCAGGCACGGTCCGGTCAAGCGCAGTGAGCCGAAGGCCGGAGTCGCCGACCCCGCCTGATCCCAGACAACACAGGGACAGAACGGCATTCGCCGGTCACTTTTGTGCTCGCACTTCCCTCGCAGAGACCAGGGCGGTGATCCATACTCGATATGGATCACCGCCCTTGTGCGATCCATGGACGTTCTCTGACGATTTCGTGACCGAATCTTCGTCGGCGCCGGAAGCAGGAATTCCTCGAACGGAGACAACTGGGCTGATGAGAGATGAAAGCCTTCAGGAGAATTCTGCTTCACGTGCGGAAATCGCTTCAAGATTCGACTCTTCGGCTGTTTGTGAAATGTCAGATGCTGAAGTGCCCTGCCGACAACCTCAGGTGCGTTTCCAGCTCGGTGGAAAAGCCGTGCAACCGGAGTTCCCGACCTCCTGGGACGGCTTAGATACAAGAAGTACATATTCGTCGGTGTATTGCAGTCTTGTTACACACGGCGCGGATCTGGGCGGCTCCCGGCCGCCTGCGGACACTCGGGCGAGATGCGGAGAGGGTTGTCTAGAGTGGCGGTATGAACTCCGAGCTCGAATCGCTGCCCGCTGAGATCGTCGACTATCCACTGATCCGCATCGCCTCAGACCTCTCTCTCATGGCGTGGGAGCAGATGCTCGCCTGGAGGCCCCTGCTCGGCGCGAGCCTCGACGCCAGTGTCGTCGACACGAAGACCTCACCGAACGACCTTGTCACTCGTGCCGACGCGCAGATCGAGGCGCTTGTGCGCGGCTACCTCAACCGAGTCAGGCCCCACGACCTCATGGTCGGCGAAGAGGGTTCGGAAGCCCTCGACCCCGTCGAATTCTTCCCGGTGGACTTCCTGTTCAAACTCCACGCCTTCGATCCGGAGACCGGTGCACTCAACGAGGCTGCTGACGACGGTCCGCGTCTGGAATGGCATGTCGACCCGATCGACGGCACCGTCAACTATGTCCGCAACATCGAACACCACGCGTTCTCCGTCGGAGTCTGCGCGGCCGCAGATGAGGCAGCTGCCGGCCGCGGACTCGGCGACTGGCAGATCGGACTCGTCGCCTCGCCGGGGTTGGATGCCACATGGCTGGCGGCTGCCGGTCGCGGTGCCTTTCGGGTCGACGGGCGCTTGGCCGACCACCGCGAGGCCGGCTCCGCCATTCCGGCGCGACGACTGCACGGGACTCCGCCCGGGCTGTCCGGCAGGCTCCTGGCCACCGGATTCGCCTATGCTCTGAGGAACCGCGGGGCCCAACTGGCCAAGCTCGACGACCTCATGACCGGCTACGACGATATCCGCCGCTGCGGATCGGCGGCACTCGACCTGTGCATGGTCGCCGAAGGTCGGGTCAACGGCTACGCCGAACGCGGACTGGGCATCTACGACTACGCCGGTGGGGCTGTCATCGTCGAAGAGGCCGGACTCAAGGTCAGTCGCGGAGGATCCGGCGGGCCGACCGCCGCGGCAGATACTGAAGAAGAGGTCGACCGCCTCATCGCCGCTATCTGATCTGAGGCCCACCACGCATCCACCCCACCGCGCGCCCATCTGCTCTCACTTCAGATGTGATGCAGATAACGTCATACTTTTTTGACTTTATTTTCAAAGCATAGGCTAAGCTTACTTTCAGTGTGCGCACACGTTTTTCTCATACGTACATTCCTGAAAGTGGGACCCCATGGTTTCGACTCGCCTTCAATTGAGCGCCCTGGCAGGCGTTGTCGCTCTGACTCTGGCCGGCTGCGGCTCGGCAGACTCCGATTCGGCTCAGGCCGAAGACTCCGGATCCACGATCGAGGTGGAGGACAACAACGGCAAGCAGACCGTCGCCTCCCCGCCGAAGTCCGTTGTCGCCACCGACAACCGCACGTTCCAGACGCTCAGCGACTGGGGCATCGAACTCAGCGGCGGCGCCGTCTCCCTGATGAGCGACGACCTCGGCTACACGCAGGATGATTCCATCCTCGACCTCGGCAGCCACCGCGAACCCGACCTCGAGAAGGTCGTCGAGGCCAAGCCCGATCTCATCGTCAACGGTCAGCGATTCGCCCAGTTCCATGACGACCTGGCCAAGCTGGCCCCCGAAGCAACCGTGCTCGAACTCGATCCCCGCGACGAAGAGGACTTCGATGCCGAGCTGCGCCGCCAGACCGAGGTCCTCGGCGAGGTCTTCGGAAAGCAGGATGAAGCGAAGAAACTCGTCGACGACTTCGACGCCTCCATCGAGCGCGCCCAGAAGGCCTACGACGACAACGACAAGGCCATGGGCCTGATCACCTCGGCCGGCGACATCGGCTATGCTGCACCGTCGGTCGGCCGCACCGTCGGCCCTGTCTTCGACATCCTCGACCTCGACCCGGCCCTCGAGGTCGAAGAGGGCAGCGAAGACCACCAGGGCGACGACGTCTCCGTCGAAGCCATCGCGAAGTCGAGCCCCGACCTCATGATCGTCCTCGATCGCGACGCCTCCTTCGCGCCTGAAGAACGCGACGAAGGCTCGGCCCCGGCCGCCGAAGTCCTCGAAGACTCCGAAGCACTCAAGGACGTTCCTGCGATCAAGGATGACAAGATCGTCTACTTCCCCGAGGACACCTATCTCAACGAAGGCATCCAGACGTACACCGAGTTCTTCAACGACTTCGCCGACAAGCTCGAAGCTCAGAAGTGATGACCCTCGCCGAGGCGGCCCGACGTCGGAACGAAGCCCGACGCAACCGGACGGCTGAGTCCCCGCAGGGAACGGTTGATCCGTCCCCCAGCGGGACGGCAGTTTCGTCCGCACGTGGGGCCGCCTCGGCGAAGGCACCTCTGTTCGGATGGCCCCTGCTGTTGGGCATCGTCGGGGTCGCCATCCTCCTCGCGCTCTCGCTGCTCACCGGCGTCTACGACATCTTCGGCGGTGACGGCGGGGCCGAGATGTTCCAGATCACGCGGATCCCACGCACGATCGCCCTCGTCCTGGCGGGCGCCGCCATGGCGATGTGCGGATTGGTCATGCAGCTGCTGACCCAGAACCGCTTCGTCGAGCCGACGACGACCGGCACCACCGAATGGGCGGGGCTCGGCCTCATGCTCACCGTCATCGTCTATCCCGATGCCTCGATCGTGGCGCGAATGGTCGGCGCGATCATCGCTGCGTTCGTCGGCACCCTCGTCTTCTTCGTCTTCCTGCGCCGTGTGTCCCTGAAATCCTCGCTCATCGTGCCCATCGTCGGCATCATGCTCGGCGCCGTCGTCGGCGCCGTCTCGACATTCATCGCGGTGCAGACGGATATGCTGCAGTCGCTGGGCATCTGGTTCGCCGGCAGCTTCACGTCGATCCTGCGCGGCCAGTACGAGACTCTGTGGCTCGTCGCGGCCGTCGTCGTCGCCATCTTCATCCTCGCCGACCGCTTCACCGTGGCAGGGCTCGGCAAGGAGATCGCCACCAACGTCGGTCTCAACTACAACCAGGTCCTGCTGCTGGGCACCGTGTTCGTGGCGATTGCGACCGGTGTGGTCACCGTCGTCGTCGGCAACCTGCCGTTCCTCGGCCTCATCGTGCCGAACATCGTCTCGCTCATCCGCGGCGACGACCTGCGCTCGAACCTGCCCTGGGTATGCCTGCTCGGCATCGCGATCGTCACCATCTGCGACCTCATCGGCAGGATCATCGTCATGCCCTTCGAAGTCCCCGTCTCCCTCATCCTCGGCGTCGTCGGCGCGGCCGTGTTCGTCGCCCTGCTGCTGCGTCAGCGAAAGGTCGGGTGAGTTCCGATGCGCGCGAAGGACGAATCCCCGGTCGACACCGGCACCGAGGCGGCCGATCCGGCCGCGGCCACCGACGTTCCCGGTGAGGATCGTCTGAGCTCCGCGAACGAAGCCAGCGGGGAGCGGTCCGGTACAGGCGCACGGGACGGTGGGCTGCCTCGGCGAGGGTCTGCCTCTGTCCGCAGGTCGTCGGGCCCGCTTCCGACGGCGAAGTCGGCGCGTCGCTACTGGATGATGATCATCGTTCTCGCGGTCGCCTCGGCGGGGATCGCTCTGGGCATCCTGGCCTGGGACAACCCGATGCCGATCACGGACCCGGGGTTCTGGCTGATCGCGGAGCTGCGGCTGACGAACCTCGTCGTCATCGCCATGGTGGCGCTGTGCCAGTCGTTCGGCACGGTCGCCTTCCAGACGGTGACGAACAACCGGATCATCACGCCCTCGATCATGGGATTCGAATCCCTCTACGTGGCGATCCAGACCTCGGCGATGTACTTCTTCGGGGTCACGGCGATCGTCGAACTCAAGGGACTCGTGCCCTTCGTCGTCCAACTCGTGCTCATGGTCGGGCTGTCGCTGGCGCTCTACGGGTGGCTGCTGTCGGGGCGGCATTCCTCGGTGGCGCTCATGCTGCTCATCGGCGTCGTCATCGGCGGCGGCCTCGGATCGGTGGCGACATTCATGCAGCGGACGCTGACGCCGAGCGAGTTCGACGTCCTCTCGGCCCGCTTGTTCGGGTCGATCTCGAATTCGGATTCGAGCTACCTTCCGGTGTCGATCCCGCTGTGCGTGCTGGCCTGCCTCGGGCTCTACCTCTGTTCCTCACGCCTGAATGTGATGGCGCTGGGCCGCGACATGACGAGCAATCTGGGGCTCGACTACAAGGGCGAGCTGCTCAAGGTCCTCTTCTTCGTCTCCATCCTCATGGCGGTGTCCGTGTCGATGATCGGACCGATGGTCTTCCTCGGGTTCCTCGTCGCGATGCTCGCCTACCAGTTCGCCGACACCTATGACCACAAGCGCCTCTTCCCGATGGCAGCCCTCCTCGGCTTCGTGGTTCTGGGTGGGGCGTACTTCGTCATGAAGAACATCTTCTACGCCGAGGGGGTCGTGTCGATCATCATCGAGATCATCGGCGGCGGCGCCTTCCTGCTCGTCATTCTGAGAAAGGGGCGCCTGTGATCACGCTCGAATCGGTCCGCAAATCCTACGACGACGAAGTCTCGATTGGGCCCGTCGATCTGCAGATCCCTGCCGGGGGAGTCACCGCTCTGGTCGGGCCGAACGGCGCAGGGAAGTCGACTCTGCTGACGATGATCGGGCGGCTGCTCGGGATGGATTCCGGTGCGATCTCGGTCGCCGGTTATGACGTCGGCTCGACGAAGTCGAAGGATCTCGCGAAGATCGTGTCCATCCTGCGGCAGGAGAATCACTTCATCACCCGACTGACGATCAGGCAGCTCGTCGGCTTCGGGCGTTTCCCCCATTCGAAGGGGCGATTGACGACCGCCGATGAGGAGATGATCTCGCAGGCGATCGACTTCCTCGAGCTCGGTGAGCTGGAGAATCGGTTCATCGACGAGCTCTCCGGCGGGCAGCGGCAGCGGGCGTATGTGGCGATGGTGTTGGCGCAGGACACCGACTACGTGCTGCTCGACGAACCGCTCAACAACCTCGACATGAAGCGATCGGTGCAGATGATGCAGCACCTGCGCCGGGCCGCCGCCGAGATGGGGAGGACCATCGTCATCGTCCTCCACGACATCAACTTCGCCGGTCACTACGCCGACCACATCTGCGCGGTCAAAGACGGCGCCGTCATCGAATTCGGTGCGCCCGAGGAGATCATGACCGGCGAGGTGCTGTCTCGGGTGTTCGACACCCCCGTCGACGTCATCGACGGACCCCGCGGTCCCTTGGCGGTGTACTTCTGAGGCTTCTGGCTGTGTGCTTCTGAGTCCGGTCCGGGTGCCGGGGGCGGCCGGTCGTGTGTGAGGTCTGCCCGTGCGGTGGCTGGCTTGGCCCGCGTTCCGATGCCATCGGCGGTCCGTGTCGAATGTGCGGTTGACCGCAGTAGTGGAGACCTGTGTCACAATTGTTGCCGAGAATCCCTTGCTTAAACATCTAGAGTTGATAGTATTCTGATGACCCGCAGGGCAGATCACCGAAGAACTGCCTCTTCATAGAAACCTCGAAGCCGCGACATTTCAAGGGGGAGGCGTTCAACTTCAGGCTTTTCGGGGCGCATATCATCGGCTTGTGGTCCGATCTGTTCGGATTCCGGGCCGTTTAAAGAAACACATTCATAGGTTTTAGTTCAGCGAACCTTGTCGTGCCAGTACTTCGTTCCCGCCGGGAACGTCCACGTCCCATACGTGGTTCGAGGAGACCGTTGTCGGACCGAAGGCACAGTGCAGGGTGAGCTTCGACTCCAAAGAAGGAATCGGGAGCATGGACACTCAATCATCACTCGACCCCGTTGCGGGCAGCACTGCTCACGACGAGGGCGGAGATTTCAAACGGGATATGGGATTCTGGGGCAATCTCGCCCTCGGATTCACCTATCTGTCCCCAGTAGTCGGCGTGTATGCGACCTTCGCCGCTTCGATGGCGCTGGCCGGCCCGCCGGCATTCTGGATGCTCATCCTCGCCGGAGCCGGGCAGCTCCTCGTCGCGACTGTCTTCGGCGAGGTGGTCTCCCAGTATCCGATCGCCGGAGGGATCTATCCCTGGAACAAACATCTGTGGGGGAAGAAATGGGGGTGGATGAGCGGGTGGATCTACATGATCGCCATCAACGTCACCATCGCCTCTGTCGCCTACGGTGCCGGACCTTTCCTCGGCGCGCTCCTGGGCATCGAGATGTCACCGATCGCCAACGTCCTGTTGGCGCTGTTCATCATCTTCCTCGCCACCATCGCCAACCTGTGCGGGACGAAGTTCTTGGCCAATGTCGCGTTCGTCGGCTTCGTCGTCGAGATCTTCGCGACGGCGGCGATCGGCGTCTGGCTGCTGCTCACGGTGCGCAAACATGACCTGTCGGTTCTGTTCCAGGACTTCCGCCCGGCCGACCTGCAGGACCAGACTCCGTTCGCACTCGCCTTCATCGGCGCTGCGATCATGGGCATCTACCTCTACTACGGATTCGAAGCCAATGGCGACGTCGCCGAGGAGGTGCGCAATCCCGGTCGAGTCATCCCCACGGCTATGCGGATGACGATCTACGTCGGCGGTCTCGCCTCGATGTTCATCGCTCTCGGCCTGATCCTGGCCGTCGGCAGCTTCGAAGACATCATCAACGGAACGATTCCGGACCCGATCACCGTCATCTTCATGGAAGCCTTCGGCCCGGTCGGCTTCAAGCTGGTGATGGCTGTCGTCCTCGTGTCGTTCCTGTCCTGCACGATCTCACTGCAGGCTGCCGCATCCCGACTGATGTACTCGATGGGGCGAGACAATCAGCTTCCGTTCTCGCATCTGCTCGCGAAGTTCAGTCGGACTCGTGCGGTTCCTCCGTACGCACTCATCGTGGCCGGTGCGATCCCGTCGGCCGTCATCCTCATCTCACTGCTGAGCGAGAATGCGCTGCTGGCCATCATCTCCTTCGCTTCCTTCGGCATCTACCTGGCCTTCGCCTCGGTGGTGTTCGCCTCCATCAGGGCGCGAGTGAAGGGCTGGAAGCCCAGCGGCGAGTTCACCATGGGCAAGTGGGGATGGCTGATCTCGATTTCAGCGTTGGTCTATCAGATCTTCGCCATGGTCATCGTCGTGTGGCCGGTGCCGGATGTGCCTTGGTACGACGCTTGGATCGTGGGGCTCATGTCGTTGGCCGTCGTCGGAATCGGCGCACTGTATCTGTTCATGTCCCACCCCGAGCGCCGTGGGCGAGAAGGCGGGGATGCTGCCTCGTTCGCGCAGGCCGTGCCCGAACTGACGTAGCTCGACTGATTCCGGGTTCTGCTGGGCGGCTCCACCGCCTCGCAGATGAATGAGAGCGGCTCCTGTCGATATCGACAGGAGCCGCTCTGGTAGGTCGAGGCGCCGGCAGCTGTTCGACTCAGCTTTCGCCGACTGAGCTTCTGCCGACTCAGCTTTCGCCATCGCGGTAGAGCAGGCTGAGGTCCACACCGCTCACATCGAGAGGCACGCGCGAGTATCCCGGCGGCATCACAGCGATGCGCACACCGGTGCTCAGCTCTCCCGAGTTTCCGACGAGCACCTGATTGTGCCGGCTGAGCAGAGCTGCGCCGTGCCCGAGCGGAGCGAGCATCCGAAGCAGTTGCGACTCGACGTCATTCATGAGAATGTCCATTCCGGCGACGCCGACTCTGCGGTCGTTGACATGGCACGGCACGGTGAGAGTGAGAATGTAGTCATCGACGCCGAGGTGGTCGATATAGGGGCCGGCCAAAGTCCGGCTCCCGGCGTTGAAACCGCCTTCGAACCATTCGAGGTATTCGTAGTCGTAGAACCGATCCGAGCTGCGATCGAGGATGAAGTCCCGCCGTGCCACGCCGTCGCCGTCGGTGATCCACCACTCCAAGCGGGCGGTCGACGGTTCGAGGAGGTCGAGCTTGAAGATGAGTCCGGCTCCATCGAATCCGGGATGGGCGCTGAGGAAATCAGAGACAGCCGCTCCCAAACCGGCACGAGCAGTCGGACCGACTTCGAACGGAGGCCCCCCGGCGAAGTCAGTCGTGAGATGAGTGCTGAGCGTCCGTTCGAGCTCTTCCAGATCGGCGAACAGTCCGTCTGCCCACGCAGAGAGTTTCTGCACAACGCCACGCACCGATGGATCGGTCATGTCGCTCCTCCTTACTGCACCGTCGCCTGGTTCGCGTCGTGCGACTCGATGGTCAGCTTGACGTCGATGAGACTGTAGACAGTCTTCCTGATATTCGCTTCGACCGCACGCTCGGCCCGGTCGATGTCCTGAGCGGCGACAGCTTCGACGATCTCGGCATTGTCGGCGAGGACCTCGTGCTTCTGGGCAGCTGCCCCGGCAGGAGACCATTTCAGGGCCAGGATCTCGCTCTGCAGGCGCATGGATGCGCGCAGCAGCCTCGGCGATTGTGAGACGACCCCGAGCTGTGTGTGGAAGCGGGAGTCAGCGGCCGAGCATTCTGCCAGTGTCATCGCGTCCTCGAGCCTCTGTGCGGCATGGCGGAGTTCGCCGACGGCCTGGGAATGAGCGCGCTGACAGGCCAGGCGGACGATGCCGGTGGCGACGGCGGTGTGCTCATCGCCGTAGTCGCGGTAGGCCACGATGGACAGGCTGGCGAGGTAGGTGCTGATCTGTTCGTCGGAGGGGAAGGGGACTTTGACGATGAAGGTTCCGCCGCCTCGACCCCGACGGGTTTCGACGATTCCTTTGTCTCGCAGCAGCGCAAGACTCTTGCGCAGCGTCGCCACGGCGACATTGAATTCCGCGGCCAGCTCGACCTCGGCAGGCAGGCGCTCGCCGACAGAGATCGATCCCAGAGAGATCGCAGACACGATCTGATCGGCAAGGGCGTCGCCATAGCCGAACGGTCCGCTCGATCCGTGAGAAGCAAGCACGTACCTGAATGCCTGGCTCAACAGTCCTGCACCTCCTGAGGTTGCATCGCTTGGCTCGATCCTACCGTCTGGACGGAACCGGCCCGGCGACTTCGGCGAGTGCTCCAGGAGCGGGGCGGCCGAGAGCTCAGACGTGCGCGGCGGAGACGACCGAGGGCAGCCACTCGAGCGCGACATCGCTCGGCAGATCCCAGGAAGACGCGTCGTGGCGGCCGTACTCCCCGACTCGTTCTGCGCCGAGTTCGGTGAAGCGGCGATCGATGTGCTCGCTGCCCTGCGAGTAGGTCTCTTCGTAGAAACTGTCACCGAGACCGAACATCGCATAGCGGACGCCGGTGAGATCGCCCTCGAACTCGGAGAACTTGGCGAAGAAGTCCTGGGCGGTGTTGGGCAGCTCTCCGTCGCCGTGTGTTGAACACACGACGATGTAGAAGTTCTCTGCCGTGATGGACTCCGGTTCGAAGTCCTGCAGATCCGAGACTTCGGCAGAGCCGCCGTCGGCAGTGATCTTGTCGGAGAGGTCCTGAGCGATGAGCTCGGAGTTTCCTGACTCGGTTCCATAGAGGACGACGATGTTCATGACTATCCTTTCACCAGAGGTCGTGAGGGGGCGGTATGAGTGTCGGCGGCAGTGCCGTTCGCTCGGAGTTCCGCGACGGTGTCGAGCATCTCGGCATGAGTGCGGAACTTCGTCCGGACTCGGGAGGGTTGGGCGTTGGCCACTTCCGCGGCATCGATGTTCTGCCAGTCAGCGAAGCTCACTGCCTGGCTGCGGAGCGTCTCGGGAAG
Organism: Brevibacterium sp. MGP-B1; assembly: GCF_057766545.1. Taxonomy (NCBI): domain Bacteria; kingdom Bacillati; phylum Actinomycetota; class Actinomycetes; order Micrococcales; family Brevibacteriaceae; genus Brevibacterium; species Brevibacterium sp. MGP-B1. The sequence continues at coordinate 4,071,467 of NZ_CM173407.1, forward strand.
CGACTCGAATCCGCCGGGGTCGTCTCCGATCGGGCACCTGCCCGACTCGACGTCGGCGATGATCTCCTTCGCGACCTGATGGGCGTCGGCACGGTTGGCAGGAATGGCTCCGACCGGGCCGCGCTTGAGCCAGCCAGCGCGGTAGAGACCACATTCGAGTCGGCCCGGTCCGTCGGACGGGGCGAAGTCGTATTCTTCGGCATAGTGCCAGTGGCCGGGCGCATTGACGTCGAAGCCGATCGCCGAGATGACAGTGTCGGCCTCGATGACGCCGGCCACTCCGGCAGGCGCCTCTGCGAGGTGGACCGACTCGACACGGTCGCCGCCCCGGATGCGTGATGGGGCGGCGCCGAAGACGAAGCGGACTTCCGCGCGAGTCCGCGTGGGTTCGAGGGCTGCGAGATCCGCGAAGGCCGCTTCTCGTTTGCGGCCGAGAGTGTTGTCCTCGGCGGCTGCGGACGAATTGTCGACCGTGAAGGCGACGCCGGGGATCTTGCCGAGCTCGCGGACCATGGCGACATCGGCTTTGGCCGAAGCGATCGGCGAGCGGCTGAGCACCGTAATTTCGCGTGCAGGCCGCGCCAAATAGGCATCGAGGGCCTCTGGGCTGATATCGCTGTCGACGTAGTCGGACGCGGTCTTGATGAGGAACCGCACCATATCGAGAGCGACGTTGCCTGCTCCCACGACCACGACCCGTTCGCCGATGTCAGGCATCGGCAGGTTCGGTCGGGGGACCGTGTTGAGGGCATTGACGATGTCGCCGGCGACGAGCACTCCGTCCAGATGCGATCCCGGAACCGTGAGCGCACGATCGCGCCAGCGCCCCGTGGCGAGGACGACGATGTCGAAGGCGTCGCGCAGCTCGGCCAGGTCGATGTCGCGGCCGACCTCGACGTTTCCGGCGAAGCGGAAGTCCTCCGAGCCGAAGTTGCGATCGAACTGCCGGGTCACGGCCTTCGTGTGCTGGTGGTCGGCGGCAACACCATAGCGGATGAGTCCGTAGGGTGCGGCGAGACGATCGAAAATCGTGATCTCTGCATCTTTCCAGTGACGTCTCAGCGCCTGCGCCGTGAAGCAGCCGCCCGGCCCGCTGCCGATGACAGCAATGCGGCGAGGTGTCTGGGCATTCATTGTTCGGCCTCCATCGGTCGACGATTTCTCCATTGAACTCCGGTGATCGTCCACCAGTCGTCATGATCGCCGGGCCCGTCTGTGACGGCAGATTCGGGACGTCTGTCAGCGATCGGGGACAGAAATCAATAACATCTGTTTGTCAATCATTGCGGATCGGTGTGGATTCGGCAACCCCTCGCTGCCGGATCTTCTGCGGATGCCGGGCGCCTGCTGTCCCGAAGAGGGCGATTGAATGCTTGGTACTAGGGATTGACTGGTGTCGGTGCATCTGCTCCCGCAGCATGGAAATTGCCGTTGAGGCCTTGCAGGACCGCGGGGACTGTGATTTGATTCATAAAGATCATTCATTCATAAGTGAATGTTTAGTTCAGGCGTAGATCAACGAGGATTCGCGGGAGTGTGAACACGATGACCACCACGGTCGATACAGCAGAGATTCCGTATCTCGACATCTCAGACCCGGCGTTCGCCATGGCCTCAGAGCAGGTCAGGGACGCACGGGAGCAGTCATGGATCGCCAAGACCAACTACGGCTTCGCAGTGCTGCGCTATGACGAGGTCGCCGCCCTCCTCAAGGATCAGAAGCTCTCACAGGGCAGCGCGCGGTGGCCCGATCATCACGGCGTCCACTCGGGCGCCTTCCACGAATGGTGGAGGCGGAATCTGCTCGTCCTCGAAAGCGATGAGCACCACCGCATCCGCCGACTCCTCAACCCTGCATTCTCGCCGTCGATGGCGCGCAAGCTCGAACCGGAATTCGCAGAGATCGCCAAAGAGCTCATCGCCGCCTTCGTCGACAAAGGCGAATGCGACTTCGTGCGCGACTTCGCCGAACCGTTCGCAACGCGTGCGCTGTGCGCGATGATGGGCCTCGACCACAAGCATTGGCCATTCATCGCCTCTCGTGCGAACACCGTGGGCTACGCGCTGTCGGTCGAGGTCAAGGAGAAGATCGACGAAGTCGACGAGGCGGTGAGAGAGCTGTACGCCTTCGTCGAAGACCTCATCGAGGAACGACGGGCCGAACCCGGTCAGGATGTCGTGTCCCGCCTCGTCCACTTCAGCGAATCGGGAGACAAGCTGGACGCCGAGGAACTGCGCAACGCCCTCGTGCTCATGCTCTTCGGCGGGATGGACACCACCCGCAACCAGCTCGGTCTGGCCATCCAGACATTCATCCGGAACCCCGATCAGTGGGAGATCCTCGCACAGCGACCCGAGCTGGCCAAGCAGGCGCTGGAAGAAGTGCTGCGCGTCAATCCGACGACGCGGTGGGTGACCCGGGAAGTCATCGAGGATTTCGACTTCCAAGGCGTGCACTTCGAAGCCGGTACAACGGTCCATCTGTTCACCCATAGTTCCGGTACCGATGAGCGCGCCTACCCCGATCCCGATATCGACATCACGGCCGAGGACAGAAGGCCCCACTTCACTTTCGGCGGCGGAATCCATCACTGCCTGGGCCACTACATCGCGAGAGCCGATATGAGCCAGGCACTGCCGCTGCTGGCCGCCACGATCACCAATCTCGCCTGCCCCGGAGGCGACAGCTGGCTGCCGGACTCGGGGAACACCGGACCGATCAGGCTGCCGCTGACGTTCGACGTCCGGAGCTGAGAAGCGAAAGCCCGGCACGCTGGCAACTCAGAACGATAAGAGTCCACCAGCCCGGCGAAACGCCCGACTCACCACCGACCGCACACAACTTCGGCACCCGCCGAACACAGAAACCGGCATCGTCGCCGGTCCGCGAGAAGAGGAATGATGACCATCACGACCCCGCCCACCACTGAAGATCCGTGCCTGCAGGAGATCCTGCGCCGGAGAGATTCGGCCGACACGAACCTCGCCGAGGCCTTCAAGACCTCGATCCAGGACGATCTCCTCGACAACAGCGCCCTCGAACGCCACCATTCGGCGAATATGGACAATGACACCGTCGAGGAGATCAAAGAGAAGATCGAGCGTTCGGGCGTCGAATACCTCTACTACATGGTGCCGACGCTGCGGTCGCGCACCGTGGCGAAGATGGTGCCGGCCAAGCACATCGTGCGCAACCTCGACAAGGGCGTGAACTTCACTCGAAACGCCCTCATGGACTTCCAGAACGATGTATTCGGCAACCCCATCGGTGCCGACATCCGGTCGAAGGAATTCGTCGCGATGCCCGAACCGGAGTCTTTCAACCAGCTCCCCTGGGACAAATCGATCGGCCGGATCTTCTGCTCGACCTACGAACCGGACCACCTCGGCGAGATTGCCGGCCGACCCAACTTCCATGATTCCCGCGCTCATATGAAGCGCACACACCAGCTTCTCAAAGATCACTTCGGACTGACCATGAAGTCGGGAACCGAACCCGAGATGGTGTGGGTCGGAGAGTCGATCAAGCCGAAGACGATTCCGGGCTACAACCCCGCCTACCAGGTCGAATACCTCGAAGGCATGCGCCCCATCTACAAACGCGTCCACGAATACGCGAATGCTCTGGGCTTCGACATGATCGAAGGCGACTACGAGGACAAGGGGCAGATCGAGCTCAACTGGAATTTCGACGAGATCGAGCGGACCGCGGACCGCCTGGTCACCTATCGCCAGATCTGCTCCCAGGTCGCCCGCGAGTTCGACGTCGAAGCCTCCTTCATGCCCAAGCCGTTCATCGGCGAGATGGGCGCAGGATGCCACCACAACATCTCCCTGTGGGACGAAAGCGGCCGCAACACCTTCGAGGATGAGGGAGTCAAAGACCTGCACCTCTCGCAGATCGGACGCTGGGTGGTCGGGGGCATCATCAAGAACGCCCCCGCGATGATGCTCATCTTCGCCTCTACCGTGAACTCGTACAAGCGCTTCTGGGACCCGGGCCAGTTCGCTCCTGCTACCGCGGACTGGGGTCTTGACGATCGTGCCTCGATGATCCGCATCTCCTCGAACGGCCGCGCAGAAGTCCGGGTCCCCGATGCCTCGGTCAATCCCTACCTCTCCCACGCGCTGCTGGCTGCGGCTGCCGCTGATGGAATCGGAAACCAGGTCGAACCACCGGAAGCGGGAGCGAAGGGCGTCGACTTGCCGCGGACACTCGGTGACGCCGTCGAAGCGTTCCGCGACAACGAGTTCATCCGCACCGCGCTGCCTCCTCAGCTCGCAGACACCTATCTCGAAATGAAGGAGAACGAATGGGCACAGTACTGCGGTGCGCTCACGCAGTGGGAATTCGACCAGTACTGGCAGGCAATCCCGTGAGCGGCGTCCTGCGCCTGGCATGCATCGACTCGGCCGCCGCACCGCTGTTCGACAAATCGACCGACGGCGGAGTGACCCGCACCGGCTACGAACCCGAGGCAGCTGCGCTGGTCGCCGATGCTCTCGGCCTCAGCCTCGAATGGCACGTGGTGGCCTGGGACGACATGATTCCGTCGGTCCAGCGCGGCGAAGCCGACGGCGTGTGGTGCGGGCAGGGAATCATTCCCTCCCGCGTGGCACAGCTCGACTTCACCCGCCCCTATGCCGTGTTCAACGAGTCCGTGCTGGTGCGTGCCGGCGATCCGGCCCGCGGTCCGGAGGACCTCAACGGCTACAGGGTCGCAGCGATCGAGGGCAGCGCGAACATGGCACTGGCCGAAACGTTCGCCGGAGCCGAACTCGTTGCGTTCGGCCCCACCGATGATGTCTTCGGCGACATGATCCAAGCAGTCCGCGACCACACCGTCGACGCGATGGTCGACGACGATGTGGTCACCGTTCCCCTCGGCGATGAACCGGAGTTCGATCTCGCCTTCACGGCCCAGACCCGGAACCCCTGGGGCGTCGGAGTGTCGAAGGAACGACCGGACCTGCTGGCGCGGCTCGATGCAGGGATTCGGCAGGTCATCGACGACGGCTCACTCGAACGCGTGTGGACGGAATGGATGCCGCATCTCCCGTTCCCCGCAGAGACTCTCGAAGCGGGACAGGCGACGACCTCTGCCGCCGTCGATTCCCAAGGAGCCTCGGCGTGAGTGAGAAGCCGCTCATCGGCGTCCCCGCGATGTCCTCGGCGAAGGTGAATGGACTGCGCCATTCCGGCAGCGTCGTGGCGGATGCCGTGCTCCGTGCCATCGCTCAGGCCGGGGGAGAACCGGTCATCATTCCACCGGTCGTGACCAGCGGACTGCTGTCCCATGTCGACGGCATCGTGCTGCCCGGCGGTTCGGACATCGATCCCAGGCGCTATGGGCAGGAACCGGATCAGACGTACGCGGGCACGGACTTCGCCGACCAAGACCAGGCCGATGCGAAAGCCATAGCGGCCGCTGAAGAACAGGGCATTCCCACCCTCCTCATCTGCCGCGGACTCCAGCTGTGGAACGTCGAACGCGGAGGCAGCCTCTACCAGCATTGGCCCGAGGCCGGAGTCGGCCACGTCGGAGCCGTCCATGCGGTCGAGGTGACGGAGGGATCGAGACTGGCCGATGCTCTCGGCCTGGCCGGTGCGGTCGATGTCTCCAGCTATCACCATCAGGCCATCGACCGCCTCGGCGAGGGTCTGCTGGTCACTGCCCGCGCCGCGGACGGCTGCATCGAAGCCGTCGAAGATCCGAACCATGCGATCGTGGCGGTGCAATGGCATCCCGAGGATCGCGCGGAGACCGAGCCCGTCGACAGTGCACTCTTTCACTGGGTGGTCGCTCAGGCGAGAGATCGCAGGCACAGTCGCATCGGGGCCGCCGTCTGAACCGTCATGGCGGCCGGGAGCCTCGGCGCACGGTATCAGCCACACTGTCGATGGATGAATCCACCAGTCCAAGGAGCGAAGTGAATCCGAACGTCCTCACCCACGACGAGGTGCTGAGGTCCGCACCCGCTGAGACAGCGGATGTCGAGATCGCGGTGGTCGTGCAGCTGAATATGCCCGGTCAGACCGAGGATTCGGTCTCCCTGCAGCGGGACCTCACCGTCACGGCCGTCGATGACCTGCACCGCCTCGGTGCTCGGGTCGTCATCCACGACGTCGGGGGTGAGAGCGCACCGGACGCGGATGTCGTCGCTCGAGCCGACGGCATTCTCGTGCTCGGTGGAGGCGATGTCGATTCCCAGCTGTACGGGCACGCCGGGCCGGTGCCGAACGAATACGGCAAGGACCGGCGGGCCGATGATCGGGAGATCGCGATCATCCGGACGGCGATCGCCGAGGATGCCACTCTGCTTGCGCTCTGCCGGGGCTCGCAGCTGCTCAACGTCGCCTGTGGGGGATCGCTCATCCCCGACCTCGACCCCTTCGACCTGCATAAAGGTGCTCCGGGGCAGCCGCTGTTCATCGATGAGACCGTGGCGCTGATTCCCGGGACCATCATCCACGACCTCTACGGGCAGGACGAACTCACGGTGCGCAATGGCCATCACCAGGCCGTCGACCGAGTGGGGGAGGGTCTGTGCGTGGCCGCACGAGCCGCCGACGGCGTCGTCGAAGCCACCGAGCGGATCGAGAACTCCTGGATCCTCGGAGTGCAGTGGCACCCCGAGGAGAACGGCGCCGATGTTCGTGACCGCCAGGTCCTCTTCACCGCTTTCCTCAATCAGGTGAGGGAGCGGAAAGCGGCGGCACTTACGGTCTGAGTTCGGCGCCTCCCGAACCCGATGGACCCGCCCCGCGTCGGCGTCTCCCGGACCCGACGGGCCCGTCCCGGGTCGGCGTTCCGGTGGTGTTCGTCACCGACCGGAACCGGCGCGTACATTGGGCTTGACTGCCCCCGACCGATGGGTAGAGTAGCGAGCATGAGCGCATTCTCGCGGGTGAGAGGCCGAAATCCGGCATAGGAGATGTCGGTTGCGAATCGGGTCCGAACCACCCGGTGCGACGCAGGCATTCCACTTCATCCGAGCGAATCGACGCTGTCCAGCCGACGTCACCGGGAGTAGCAGTGTTTCTCAGTCTGTATGAACAAGAGCGGTTGATGATCTACACCGCCGGAAAGCTTGCGCTCGAGCGCAAAGAGCGCGGCCTCAAACTCAACCTGCCCGAGGCGACCGCGATCATCACCTCGTACTTGCTCGAAGGAGCGCGCGACGGCAAGTCCGTCGCCGACCTCATGGAATCTGGCCGCCATGTGCTGGCCAAGGAAGATGTCATGGAAGGGGTTCCCGAAATGCTCACACAGGTTCAGGTAGAGGCGACGTTCCCCGACGGAACGAAGCTCGTGACGGTGACGGGGCCGCTGCAATGATGAGCAACGAGAACGCTCCCGGCGAGCAGAACGAGGACACGCCGCCCCGCGACGACAACCCCTTCGAGAACGACGAGCTCCAGCCCGAGGAACGCGACGTCGAGCCCGAACACGCCACCGACGACCCCGGCCGAGAATACGACGAGGCCGAGACCACCGTCATCGACGAACCAGGCATCGACGACGACCGCGAACGCCACCCCTCCTCCGGCGAGAGCAGCCCGTCGAGCCCCCGCCGTCCCGGTTCCGGCACACGTCAGGCGCCCCGGCAGGAACACGACGCTCCGGTCACCTCGGCCGATCGCGTCATCCCCGGGGAGATCTTCCTCAAGGACGAACCGGTCGAGATCAACGCCGGATTGGCCGTGACGTCTCTGCGCGTGGCCAACACCTCGGACCGTCCGATCCAGATCGGATCCCACTTCCATTTCGCCGAGGTCAACCCCGGCCTCGAGTTCGACCGTGCCCGCGCCTGGGGCAAACGCCTCAACGTGCTGTCCGGCGGCGCCATGCGCTTCGAACCCGGAGCCGATGAGGAAGTCGAACTGATCCCGATCCAGGGTGCGCGCATCGCACTGGGATTCCGCGGAGAATGCAGAGGAGAGTTGGATGGCTGAGATTTCGCGTTCGGAATACGTCGCGTCGTTCGGACCGACGGTCGGTGACCGGGTGCGCCTGGCCGATACCGACATCGTCATCGAGATCGAGAAGGACTACTGCGCAGGCGGCGACGAGGTCGTCTTCGGCGGCGGCAAGTCCGCCCGCGAATCGATGGCGCAGTCCTCGCGCACCCGCGCCGAGGGCACCCCCGACCTCATCATCACGGGAGCGATCATCCTCGATCACTGGGGCGTCGTGAAGGCCGATGTCGGCATCCGCGACGGCAAATTCGTCGCCATCGGCAAGTCCGGCAACCCGGACACGATGAATGGCGTCCACCCGGACCTCGTCGTCGGTCCCAACACCGAGGTGGCCAGCGGCAATGGTCTGATCATGACCCCTGGCACCATCGACACCCACATCCACTTCGTCGGCCCCGACCAGTTCGAGGTCGGCCTCATGGCCGGAACCACGACGATGGTCGGCGGCGGCACCGGACCCACCGAGGGTTCGAAGGCCACCCTGGCCACGCCCGGCCCCTGGTGGCTGGCCCGGATGTTCGAGTCGATGGACCCGTGGCCGGTCAACGTCCTCTTCCTCGGCCGCGGCAACACGATGAACGAAGAGGCCCTGTACGAGCAGCTGCGCGGCGGAGCCGCCGGCTTCAAGATCCACGAAGACTGGGGCGCGACCCCGGCCGTCATCGACAAGGCCCTGTCCGTGGCCGATGACACCGGAGTCCAGGTCGCCATCCACTCGGACACGCTCAACGAAGCCGGATTCGTCGAAGACATGCTCAAAGCGGTCGCCGGCCGGACGTTCCACTCCTTCCACACCGAGGGAGCCGGCGGCGGTCACGCCCCCGACATCATCAAGATCGCCTCGGAGCTCAACGTGCTCCCGGCCTCGACGAACCCGACCCGCCCGTTCACGGTCAACACCGTCGACGAGCACCTCGACATGGTCATGGTCGCCCACCACCTCAACCCGCAGGTGCCCAACGACCTCGCCTTCGCCGAGTCTCGCGTCCGCGCCGGCACCATCGAGGCCGAGGACGTGCTCCAGGACCTCGGTGCCCTGTCGATCATGTCCTCGGACGCGCAGGCGATGGGCCGCATCGGTGAGGTCGCCATGCGCACCTGGCAGACAGCGCACCAGATGAAGAAGCTCCGCGGCCCCCTGCCCGGCGACGACCGGGCCGACAACAACCGGGCCCGCCGCTATATCGCGAAGTACACGGTCAACCCGGCCATCGCCCACGGCATCGACTCCTATGTCGGTTCGATCGAGCCGGGCAAACTCGCCGATTTCGTGCTCTGGCAGCCCTCGATGTTCGCCGTCCGCCCGCACACCGTGTTCAAGGGCGGAATGGCCGCCGTCGCCGCTCTCGGCGACCCGAACGCCTCGATCCCGACCCCGCAGCCGGTGTCCGAACGTCTCGGATTCAACTATCGGACCGCCTCGGCGGCGGCCACGAGCCTCGCGTTCGTGTCCGAGCAGGCCATCGACGACGACATCGCGGACAAGCTCGATCGCGTCCAGCGCGACTTCGTGCCGATCACCTCGACGCGCAAGGTCACGAAGGACGACATGATCGGCAACTCCGCCCGCCCCGACATCGAGGTCAACACGGACACCTACGCGGTCAAGATCGACGGGGAACTCGTCGAACACCGGCCGGCCGACTTCGTGCCCATGGCCCAGCGCTACTTCCTGTTCTGAGGCAGCGCTTGAGATCTCGTTCCGCACTGCTCGTCCTCGCCGACGGGCGCCTGCCGTCCGGCGGGTACGCCCACTCGGCGGGGCTCGAGCAGGCCATCCGTCAAGGCTGGGTCACCGATATCGCCGGGCTGCGCGACTTCCTGCGCGGTCGCCTGCACACGACGGGGCTGATGAACGCGGCCTTCGCCGTCGCCGCCTGGAATGCCGTGGACGAGTCCATCCTCGCCGAGGCGGCCCCCACCCGATCGTCGGACGCCGAGGCGGCCCCCGCCCGATCATCGAACGTGGAGTCGGCCTCCGGCACGGCATCGACGACTTCCACTGCAGAGGCCCTGCTCGATCTCAACGCCGAACTCATCGCGCGCACCCCGTCCCCGGCCCTGCGCCGGATCGGGGCCTGGCTGGGCACACTCATGCTGCGGTCGTTGCGCAGCATCCACCCGCACCCGCTGCTGGAGACCCTGCCCAAGGACCTGCAGCAGCCGCTCGTCTACGGTGCGGTCGGCCGGGTGCTGGGCCTGTCCGATGCCGATACGGCCGCGACCATCCTCCACGAGGCGGTCACGGGACCGGCGACGGCAGCGGTCAAGCTCATGCACATCGACCCGTTCCAGGCTCATGGCGCGATCATCGACCTCGCCGCCGACCTCGACGACGCAGCCGACCGTGCCACCGACTTCGGCCGCGGCGACCCGGCCGAGATCCCGGCACTGAGCGCACCGCTGTCGGACTTCGCCGCCGAACTGCACGAGGGGGACAATGTTCGACTCTTCGCTTCCTGAGACCTGGGCGCTCAACCCGAAGGGCTCGGCCAGCGGCATGACCTGCCGGGCCTCGGTCGCCACATCCACGGACGGCATCGGCTCGAGTGGTCGCACCCGCTCCCGCATCGACGGACTGCGACGCCAAGCCCCGCTCGTACCGCGCCCCACCGGAGCCAGCGGATTCGAACCCTTTGTCGACGGCGATCCGGACATCGCCAGGGTGGCACTGACGACCGCGGCAGCCGGCCCCCTCGGCGGCGATCATTACATCTTCGACGTCCACGTCGGCGCAGGCTCGACCCTGCTGCTGCGCGAGGTCTCGGCGACCCTGGTCCTGCCCGGAGCTCATGGCGACCCCTCGCTCATGCACTGCCGCGTCACGGTCGAATCCGGCGGCACCCTCATCTGGGTGCCCGAACCCGTCATCGCCGCCCAGGGCTGCCACCACACGCACCGTGTCGACATCGACCTCGCCGAGGATGCCCGCCTGTTCTACCGCGAAGAGCTGCTGCTCGGCCGCCACGGTGAAGAACCGGGAAGCCTGAGTTCCCGACTCAATGTTCGCCGAGGCGGCCGAGCCTTGAGCATCCAACGCTTCGATCTCGGCCCCGCCGGGAAGGGCTTCGACACCCCGTCCGTGGTCGGAGGAGCACTCGGCGTCGGTTCGGTCGTCATCGTCGAACCCGACGGGGGACTGCCGGATGCGACCGTGATCGCCGACCCGAAATCGGCTCTGCTGCCCATCGACGACACCTGCGTGCAGGTCAACTCGCTCGGCGATGACGGGCTGGCCCTGCGCAAACGCCTCGATGCGGCACTCGCCGCTCTCGGCGAACCCTGGGGCAGGGAGACCGGCTGGTCCGCGGTGCCCCGGTGAACGGGCGCCGAAATGAGAGCCCACCGGCCGCCCACCTGGGCGAACACGGAATCGCCGGGGCCGCCTCGGCGAGGCGATGAGATTTTCTGAACGCACACGACAACCAGGAGGAGAACATGAGCAACGGAAAGCGCGCACTGCGCCTGGGAATCGCCGGACCCGTCGGGACCGGCAAATCCTCGTCGATCGCGAACATCTGCACGGCCCTGGCCGACGAGTTCCGCATCGGCGTCATCACCAACGACATCTACACCGACGAGGACGCCCGCTTCCTCAAGGCCGCAGGAGTCCTGCCCGAAGAGCGCATCCGCGCCGTCGAAACCGGCGCCTGCCCGCACACCGCGATCCGCGATGACGTGAGCATGAACCTGCTCGCCGTCGAGGGACTCGAAGAGGACTTCGACCCGCTCGACATCGTCCTCGTCGAATCCGGCGGCGACAACCTCACCGCGACCTTCTCCCCGGCACTCGTCGACGCCCAGCTCTTCGTCCTCGACGTCGCCGGCGGCGGCGACGTGGCCCGTAAGGGCGGACCGGGAATCGGCCGCGCCGACCTGCTCGTGATCAACAAGATCGACCTCGGCGAGCACGTCGACGTCGACGTCGAGCAGATGCTCGCCGATGCCCGTGAGGCGCGCGAAGGCCACCCCGTCCTCGGTGTCTCCCGGAAGATCCCCGAGACCGTCGAAGCCCTGGCCGACTGGGTTCGCGAGGTCCACGCCCGCTTCGTCAAGGGCGACCACACTCCCGTCGATCCGGGCCCGATGGCTCCGCATTTCCACGCCGACGAGGATGCCGAGGGCGGCGGATACATGCATACCCACGACGAGGGCGAAGCCGCGCACAGCCACTGATGACACCAGCGTCGAGGTGGGGGTCGGGTCCCGGCCCCCACCTCGGTGCGTCGATACGAACAGGAAGGACGGCCGCCGTGGTGGCCGGTGAACGGATGAAGATGCGGAAGGCGATGGTCTGGACGGTCGGTGCGGGAGCACTTGCGCTCCTGCTCAGTGGGTGTGAAGCTCCCAGTGGGGGAGACTCCGAACTGGTCATCGGCACGGAGAACCTCGGCGGGTACAACCCCGTCAACGGCTACTCCGTCGACGGCAACTCGCCCTTCTACGACGGCCTGCTGCGCCTGCAGGAGGACTCCGGGTCCGGGGAGATGCCCGAACTCGCACCGGCACTGGCGGCAGAGGATCCGCAGCCGAACGACGATTCGACGAAGTGGACGGTGAAGCTGCGCGACGATGTCACCTTCTCCGACGGATCGGACTTCGACGCGAAGGACGTCGCCGCCACCTATGAGGCCATCGTCGATCCCGAGGTGGCATCCGAATCCGTCGACGCCTTCCGCATGATCAAGACGGTGAAGATCCCTGACGACCACACGGTCGTCTTCGAACTCGACGAACCGACCCCCACCTTCACCTCGCGCCTGGCCGTCGGCATCCTGCCCTCCGAAGCCATCGAAGAGGGCACCCCGGCCGCGGACTGGAAGGTCAACTCAGAACCCGTCGGCACCGGTGCCTACACTCTCGACTCGCTCACCGAGGACACCGCGGTGCTCAAGGCCCGCGACGACTACTGGCGGACGACTCCGGAGTTGAAATCCGTGACCCTGCAGACCTATGCCGATACCTCCGCCCTGGCCGCCGCGGTCAAGGACGGCAAGGTCTCCGGCGCTGCCGTGCCGCCGCGCTCGGTCGACCAGATCAAGGGAGAGGGGCAGGAGATCTATACCGCCCGCACCGCGGACTGGCGCGGACTCACCCTGCCCAGCGACAACCCATTCACGAAGGACGCGACGGTCCGCAAGGCCCTCAATCTCGCGATCGACCGGGAGAAGCTCGTCGACGAGGTGCTTGCCGGTCACGGCACACCCGCCTCGACCCCGATCGGCGAATTCTACGGCGACGCCTATGACCCTGGTGCCGAGTTCGATTTCGACCTCGATGAGGCGAAGAAGCTGCTCGACGAGGCCGGGTGGAAGGCCGGCTCGAATGGAGTGCGAGCCAAGGGCGGGAAGAAAGCCGTCATCGATGTCACTTACCCGGCCGGAGACACGGTGCGCGGTGACATCGCCGCCGAGATCTCCGCCCAGCTGGAGCAGCTGGGCGTGAAGCTCGAGATCAAGGGTCAGGAGTGGGACGAGATCGAAAAGGACCTCGCCGGTCAGGCCATCGTCTACGCCGGTGGCGAGCAGCCCTTCAATATCGACCACCAGATCAGAGCCGCACTGCGCACACATACGAAGACCTCCGGAGTCTTCGACAACCCCGCGAACATGGCCGTCCCAGGCGGGGACGAGCTGCTCGACCACGCCGCCGTCGAAACCGACGAGGCGAAGGCCGATGCCGACTACCGTGAGGTGCAGTCGAAGTACATGGACGCGCCGAGCTACCTCATCGTCGCCTTCCTCGAACACACCTACGTCGCCGACACCGAAGGCTGGAACATTCCCGACACGACGTTCGAACCGCACGTCCACGGCTCCGATTGGGGACCGTGGTGGAACCTGGCCGACTGGAAGAAGAACTGACGTCGCACCCGACCGGATCCGGGTCATCCCGGTTCCGGCACCTCCTTCGCCGAGGCGGCATCGTCCTCGGCGGGATGATCCTTGCCGGATTGGCCGGCGGGGCAGGGGTGTTCGCCCTGTCTGCGGCGTCCCCGTCCAATCCCTTGGCCCACACCGTCGCCGGCTGGGAGTTCGCATCCGCCGAGGCTCGGGAGAATCTTGCCGCCGCTTATGACACCGGCGGTTGGCTGGGTGCGTGGTGGCAGTGGCTGCTGACGTCCGTGACCACGGGAGACCTCGGCTATTCGCGGCTGCTGCACACCTCCGTCGCCGAGGTGGTGCTCGGCAGAGGTCTCAACACCGTGGCCGCCACCCTGTGTGCCGTGGTGATCACCGCGGTCATCGTGGGCATCACCTCTGTGCTTTTGGCGAGGTTCCCCGGCCTCGCTCACAATTCGGCGACTTCCGGGCTCATCGGTGCCTGGCTGGCCGTTCCTTCGTTCCTCATCGCGCTCATCATCGTCGTCCTCTTCGGCCGGCAGCTGCCGAACCCGGCCACGAGCGCCCCGATCACTCTCATTCCCCCTGTGGCGGTGACGATCGCTCTGGCGTGGTCGGCGATGCTCATCGCCGCCGCGCGGTCCGCGGCCGCCGAGGTGTGGTCGACGCCGTGGGCGCGGGCACTCATCGGCCGCGGATTCTCCCCGATGGCCCGGGTGCGCACCGTGCTGCCGTCGATCGTGGCGGCCGTGCGCGCACCGGCGGTCATCTACGTGCCGGTGGTCATCCTCGGTGAAGCCGCCGTTGAAGCGGTCCTGTCCTATCCGGGACTCGGCAATGCCCTCGTCGAGGCGGCTGCCGGCGCCGATCTGCCGCTGCTGGCCACGGTCACGGCGATCGCCGCGGCGGTGACGACCGGGCTGGTGCTCGGTGTGCGGTCGTTCGGGGCCGGCGGTGATGACCGGCTCCTGACCGTCGGGGCCAGTACCGGCGTGCTCGGAAAGGGGTACGCATGAACCGGCGGGTGTGGGGTGCCGTCATCCTCGGAGTCGTGCTCGTCCTGCTCATCTGCGGACGATTCCTGCCCGGCGAGGGCACCGACTTCTCACGTGCGCTTCTGCCTCCTGGCGCCGGCGGTCTGCTCGGGACCGACCATTTCGGTCGCAGCGTGGCCGTGACGGTCTGGGATGCCGCGGGCGGTTCGGCCTTGGCCGCGCTCATCACCGCGGTCGCGACCACCGCGATCGGAGCCGGGATCGGCGTGGTCTCGACTTTGTCGAACGCGCTGTCGAAGGTGTCGACGGGACTGCTCATCGCGACCTTGGTCGTGCCCTCGATGCTGTTCACCTTCATCGTGGTCGGCATCCTCGGTGGTGGTCGCACGGCGATCATGGTGACCGTCGCGCTCACGCATTGGCCGTTGGCGGCTCAGCTCATCGGGCCGAAGGTGCGGGAGGAATGGGACTCCGGGTGGGTGCGGTTCGACCGCCGCCTCGGCGCGGGTCGGTGGCAGATCCTCAAGTGGCATGTGCTGCCGGCGGCCGGGGGGCGCGTAGCGGCGGCGATGGCTGTGATCTTCCCGTCGGCAGTCGTGCATGAGGCGACGACGGCGTTTTTGGGGATCGGCGTCGATCCGGCCGCGGTGTCGTTGGGGCCGCTCATCGCCTGGGGGCAGTCGGATATGACGGTCGGGGCGTGGTGGACGTTGGTCGTGCCGACGTGTGCGCTCATGGTGCTGCTCCTGCCGCCGACGATCCTCGCCCGCCGCCTCGGAGAGAGGCCCAGATCGCTGTGACTGCTCTTCATCTCCGTGACATCACGCTGAGTCTGCCAGGCACCGGCGAGGTGCTGTCCGCCCTCGACCTCGAGATGCGCGTCGGCGGCATCACCTGGCTCGTCGGCGAATCGGGGGCCGGGAAGTCCACGCTGTGCAATCTGCTCGCCGGCCTCAGCCCAGTCGATGCGAAGGTCCGCGGAGTGCTGGATCTCAGTGAGATCGTCGGGGTCCCAGACGGGCGGGGTGCCCATGCGAAGCGCGACGTCGCCGAGGCGGCTGTCCCCGGGGACGGTCGCATCGACCTCGGTACCGGGTCGGGTCGTCGGGCGATGGCGACGATGCGTCGTACCGGTGTGATCGCCTGGGCTCCGCAGAACGCCATGGACACGTTCCCGCCGGCGATGCGTCTGACTGACTGGTTCGCTCGAGCGGGGATAGAGAGTCCCGACCTGGCGGCGTACGGCTTGGAGAACTCGATTCTGCGCAGGCGGCCTCACGAGGTCTCGGGAGGACAGATCTCCCGCATCTCCTTGGCCGCAGCCGTGGCGAAGTCCCCGCGGCTGCTCGTCTGCGATGAGCCGACCGCCGGGCTCGACCCCGAACAGTCCGACGCCGTGGTGGGCGTGCTCAATGAGCAGGCATCGACCGGCGGTCGCGCGGTGCTCGCGGTGACGCATGACCTGTCAGGTCTGCAGCGCAATGCCCGGCCCGACGATCGTGTGGCGGTGATCTTCAACGGGCATATCGTCGAAGACTGTTCGGCTGAGGACTTCTTCGCCGGGCTCGCCGTGAATGCCTATGCGCAGGCGCTGGCAGCGGCCGCACCGGCAGCCGGTGCGCATCCGCTGCCGCTGGCCGTTGGGACTCGACCGACGCCCTGGACGTACCGGGGCGGGGACGAGCTGCGCCGCCTCGGCGAAGGTGCGGTCGGGGCAGGCGGACGGATCCAGCCGGGTGGCCGGACCTTGCCGGGTGGCGGGGCTGAGCCGGGGGCCGGACCCTACCGGAGGCCGGGGCGGGACGGAACCGAATCGTCGACGGGGGAGTGCCGGAATGAAGCTGACTGATGTGGTGATCGACTACGCCTCGTCCCGCATCGGCCCGGTTGACGCGGACGTGCCCGCGGGGACGGTGACGGTGCTGCAAGGTCCGTCGGGCAGCGGGAAGACCAGTCTGTGTCTGGCCATGACGGGTTTCCTGACCCCGAGCAGCGGGCAGGTCGACGGCGACCTCGGGGTGATCGTTCCGCAGAACCCGCGCGAATGGCTCAACCCGCGGCACACTGTCGCCGAGGTCATCGAACACACGTGGGCCGTGCGTGATGCCGGGGGTGCGAGTGGTGGCGGCGCGGGCGGTGCCGGGGGTGCGATTGGTGCCGAGCGCGGGCGTGATGCTGCCGGAACTGCCGGGGACGATCGTCGCCTGGAAGCTCTGCTCGACCGCGCGCTGCTCGGCCCGGAGCTGGCTCGCCGACGGTGCGGCGAACTCTCGGGCGGTCAGGCGGCACGCGTCTGCATCGCCCGTGCGCTGGCCAGCGGCATCGACACCATCGTCTGCGACGAGCCGACGGCCGCCCTCGACTCGTCGAATGCCGCACGCATCGCCTGGCTCATCAACGACCTCGCCGAGGCGGGGAAGACTATCGTCTGGGCGACCCACGACCGCGACCTCGTCGCAGCCACCGACGCCGGCTACTCCTACATCACGCTCTGAGTCCGCAGTTGACGCCGGGAGCGACCACATGTCGTCCAGCGCATCAGGATGCGAACAGAGGTGTCGGACGACATGTGATTCGCACCTGCACCATATGTGATGCGGTGTGCTCCGATTGTGGTTCGTCAGCCTCCAGCCGCAGGTTCGTCATCGAGTTCTGATCAGGGCATCGAGTTAGATTCCGATGACTGGCGCAAATGCCGATGAGTGATGGGACGAAACCCGATGACAGTGTCGTTGCCGCCTGATCAGCTGGCGAATCTGCGCCCACAACCGGGCGAACAGTCACTCAGCCGGTCGGATCGTCACCCAGCCGAGGAACCGGTTCCGATTGCCGGGCGAACAGTCACTCAGTCGAGGAGCCTGCACCGACGGCCGGTCGGAACGTCACCCAACGGCGCACTGCCAGCACGAGTGCACCAACCAGCCCCACGATGAGCAGTCCGTCGGCAGCGATGTAGAGCAGATGCAGGGATGACCCTCCGTCATCGACTCCCGCGAGAACCGCATCCGTGCGCTGATTGAGCAGCGGTCGAATGACGACGACCTTGATGATGAGCACTCCGATGAGCCCGCAGGCCACGCTGCGGTAGACGCGATCGACACCCGACTTCAGCAGCGCCCACAGCAGGATCACGGCGATGACGAGCTCGACCCAGTTCATCACTCCGAACACCAGCCGACCGATGCCCAGCCCCAGCGGGATCGTGATGCCGGGGGCTGTGAACTTCAGCGGCGCCTCGATGAGCGAGATGCCGATGATGAGCCCGAGCCAGACGGCGGGCAAGATGATCCGAGCGCTCGCCGCCAGCCGCGAGTCATCGGTGCTGAAGAAGTGAGTCATGCCTTCGATTCTACTCCTCGTAGAAAACTGTCTGCCGCGCCCTCGCCTCCGACCCCCAATTACTACCTGACGGCGGCGCAGCAACCTCGCGCGAGGTATCTGGGCCGCCGTCAGGTAGCACGGAAGGGGTGGTGATCGGCCCACTCAGCGACTTCGCCGCACCCGCTCTAGACTGGTGTCCATGCGTCTGTTCTCCAACGCCGTGGTGCGCACTTTCGCACCCCAAGCCGCCTCGAGCACCCCCGCCCCGATCACCCCTGCGTCGATCGCATCCGACCCGAGCGGATCGAACGCAGACACGGCCCTCCACCCGACCCCCACCCCGACCGTCGACCTCACGCAGGCGGCCCCGGATGCGATCCTCGTCGATGGGGAGACCATCGTAGCCATCGGCACCCGGGCCGAACTTCTCGACATCGCCGCCGCAGAATCGTCGACGACGGCGGCGCTCGCCTCCGCGGGCGGGGTCGGTGCCACTACGGTCGTCCCCGGCCTCGAGATCGATGAGATCGACTGCAGCGGGCAGGTCATCCTGCCCGGATTCGTCGACGGACACATCCACTCGATCCTCTACGCCGACTCCCTGACCGACCTCGACCTGTCCCAGACGAAATCGCTGCCCGAGGCGGTCGCCGCCATCCGTGAACGCGCCGATTCCCTCCCGGTGGGCACCTGGGTGGTCGGCTCCGGATGGGACCTCAACAAGTGGGAGGACCCGAGCTACCCTGACCGGGAACTCCTCGACGCCGAGGTCCCCGACCACCCGGTGGCGATGTGGTCACTTGATCTGCACACCTTGTGGGTCAACGCCCACGCCCTCGAGATCGCCGGCATCGACGAGGCGACCCCCGACCCCTCGGGCGGCAGCTTCGTCCGCGACGATGACGGGCAGTTCACCGGTCTGGTGCGCGAAGACGCCACCGATCTCGTCGCCCGCTTCATCCCCGAACCCAGCCGCGAGGACCAGGTCGAACGCCTCGCCACCACCCAGGAGCTCTTCCTATCCCAGGGGCTGACCGGGATCCATGACTTCGACGGCATCGCCTCGACCTTGGGCTGGAATGACCTGCACGCGTCCGGTCGGCAGGACATGCGCGTGACCCTGTTCCTGCGTTCACCCGAAGTGCCGTGGGCGATCGAAACCGCTTGGCACACCGGTGACGGGGATGATTGGCTGCAGTGCGGCGGGCTGAAGCTGTTCTCGGACGGGGCGCTCGGCTCGCATACCTCGCACATGTCCTCAGCATTTCCCGCGATCGACGGTGAGGACGAGAACTTCGGTGTCGTACAGATGACCGAAGACGAACTGTTCGACCAGGCACACATCGCCACCGAGGCGGGAATCTCCGTGGCCATCCACGCCATCGGCGATCAGGCGAACCACCATGTGCTCGCTGTCTACGACCGCCTGCGGGAAACGACGAAGGCCGCGGAAGAGAAGTTCGGCCGACCCCTGCGTCACCGCGTCGAACACGCCCAGTTCATCCAGCCGGCCGACGTCGCCCGGTTCGCCGAGCTCGGGGTGGTCGCGTCGATGCAGCCGCGCCACTGCATCTCCGACCTGCACCTGCTCCACCTCATCGACGAGTCCGCGCAGCTGGCCGCCTATGCCTGGCCCGACCTGCTCGACGCCGGGGCGCACGTGGTCTTCGGCTCCGACGGTCCGGTCGAGCATGCGAACCCCTTCGCCGCGATCTATGCGGCGATGACCAGGGCGAACATCTCCGGTGCAGCGTCGACGACCTTCCAGCCGCACCGTCGCCTGAGTGCCGTCGAGGCCATCCGCCTGCACACTCTGGGACCGGCCTTCGCCGCCGGTCTCGAGGACCGGCGCGGATATCTGGCGCCGGGCATGGACGCCGACTTCATCGTCGTCGACACCGATCCGTGCGCGGCCGAAGGGCTCAACGTTGACCACTCGAGTGTCGGCGCGGCAGAGCGCGACGGCCTCCTCGGCTACGATTCCGAAGAGGCCCTGTTCGCCCACGCCGAGGCGATCCGCGACACCCGAGTCGCGCTCACCGTCGTCGGCGGCGAGGTGAAATACCGGGCCTGAATCGCCGAGGTGCACGACCGCCTCGGCGATGCGCGGGACCCGCACTGCCCGCTCCCTCGACCAATCGTTTCCTCGATCAACTGCTCCCTCGATCAACTGCTCCCTCGACCAACTGACAAGGACGTCCCCGCATGCCCCGCTCGTTTCTGGCCCAGGCCCGTAAGGTCGATGAGGCGACTCCGGACTCTCGCAGCCGCGAGGTCGACTTCCTGCGCGCCGCGGCGATCACCGTCGTCGTGCTCGGCCACTGGACGATCATCGCCGTCAGCGCCACCGGCGGCATCGAACCTCACGGCCTGCTCGACCAGGCCAGATGGACGCACCCTCTGACCTGGGTGTTCCAGGTGATGCCGATCTTCTTCCTCGTCGGCGGCTACTCCAACGCACTGTCCTGGCGTTCGGCCAGGCGGCGTCAGACCGGCTACGCCGAATGGCTGCGGGCGCGCCTGCGCCGCCTCGGCCTTCCGCTCATCCCGCTGCTGCTCGTCTGGCTGGCCACCTGCGTCATCGCCCTGGCCACCGGCGCCGAACCCGCCTCCGTCCAGCTGGCCTCCCAGATGGCGCTCGTGCCGACGTGGTTCCTCGCCGCCTACCTGCTCGTCGTGATCGTTGCTCCGCCGTGTCTGATCCTGTGGGAGAAGTGGGGTTGGTGGTCGATCATCGCAGGCATCGGCTTGGCCGGCGTCGTCGACGCCATCAGCATCGCCGCCGACAGCAAGCTCCTCGGCTACCCGAACTACCTGCTTGTCTGGGCGAGCTTCCATCAGTTCGGCTATGCGTGGCTCGACGGCCGACTATCCAGCATCAGACGCTGCCTGCTGCTCTTCGTCATCGGCGCCGTCGGGCTCGGGCTCCTCGTCGGCTTCGGCCCTTATCCGATGTCGATGATCACCGCAGGCACCGACACGATCTCGAATTCCGCCCCGACCCGTGTGACCATGGCCTTCCTCGGCATGGCCCAGGCCGGAATCGTGCTCCTGCTCCAGCGCCCACTGGCGAAACTGCTGCGCAGCCCCGGACTGTGGTTCCTCACGGTGCTCGTCAACCAGCGCATCATGACCTGGTTCCTCTGGCATCTGACCGCGCTGACGGCCCTGGCCAACGTCCTCATCGGCCTCGACGCCGATGCCCTGCTGCCGACCCCGCTGACCGGGATCTGGTGGGCAACTCGCCCGCTGTGGGCACTCGTTCTGCTGGCGATCACCGGGGTGCTCGTGGCGATCTTCGGCCGGTTCGAAACCCCCGCTCCCGACGATCGTCCCGCCCCTCCCATGTGGATGCCGATCGCCGCCTCAGTGGCCATCTGCGCGGGACTGGCCATCATGGCGGACACCGGAATGGTCAACGACAAGGGTGTGACCTGGATCTGGCCGGTGCTGCCGCTCATCGGCATGGTCGCCTTCGGCGTCGTCCGCCTGCCCGGTCGGCGATCCGCCAAGACCTGATCCTCGCCGAGGAGGTCCGACCGTCACGCTGAAGCGTCCCGGCGGGGAAGCGGAACGCCAGGTGGGACACCCCACAGAAGGTCGAACCCACCGAACGACAACGGCCCGACTTCCCCGCGGGGACGTCGGGCCGTTGCTCACGGTGTTCGGGAGGTCCACCTCGGCGAATGTGCGACGGGAACGTCGGGCCGCCTCGGCAAAGGTGCGACGCAGACGTCGCCCCGCCTCGGCGAGGGGATTGATCAGATGTTGCGGCCGCCGGAGATCTCGGTGACGGTGCCGGTGAGGTAGCTCGACAGTCCAGACGCGAGGAACAGCACGACGGAGGCGACCTCTTCTGGTTCGCCCGGACGACCGAGCGGGATTTCGGCGAGCTTCGAATCGATCGCGTGCTGCGGCATGGCCGCGGTCATGGCGGTGTTGATGAAACCGGGCTGGATCGCGTTGATGCGGATGTTCTTGAACGCGACCTCCTTGGCCACGGCCTTCGTCATGCCGACGATGCCCGCCTTCGCTGCGGAGTAGTTCGACTGTCCGGGGTTGCCGACCTTGCCGCTGATCGAGGACACGTTGATGATCGAGCCGCCGCGGTCCTGCTCGCGCATGAGCGCGGTGGCGACCTTGAGGCCGTTCCATGTGCCGCGCAGGTGCACGGAGATGACGTCGTCGAACTGCTGCTCGGTCATCTTCCGGATCGTCGCATCGCGGGTGATGCCGGCGTTGTTGACCCAGATGTCGACACCGCCGAATGCGGTCGTGGCCGCCTCGGCGAGCTTTTCGACGGCCTCGAGGTCGGACACATTGCACACCGCGCCCGTGGCGACGGCGTCTCCACCGAGTTCGGTCACAGCCGCCTGCAGACTCACCTCATTCATATCGGCGAGAACGACCTTCGCGCCGGAGTCGACGAGGCTGCGCGCCATCGCCAGGCCGAGGCCCTGCCCGCCGCCGGTGACGACGGCGACCTTGCCGCTCAGGAGGCCGGGGACGGCGGTGACTCCGCCGGTTTCGGTGACAGTGATGCCGGAGTTCGCGGTTGTGGATTCAGTCATGGGATGCCTTTCGTGCGTGGTCGGTTGTTCTCAGAGGTTGAACTGCGGTTTGTGCGCGCCACCCAGCAACTGCTTGGCGACGACGACGCGCTGGACCTCGGAGGTGCCTTCGTAGATGCGGAAGAGGCGTGCGTGGCGGTAGAAGCGTTCGACCGCGGACTCGCGCATGTAGCCCATGCCGCCCTGGATCTGCACGCCCTTGTCGGCGATGCGAGCGAGTGCTTCAGAGGCGAAGAGCTTCGCCGAGGAGGGGCCGAGCTTGCGATCGGTCTCGGCGTCCCAGCGCTGTGCGGCCGAGAGGACGAGGGCCTTGGCGGCGGCGACGTCGGTGTAGATATCGGCGAGCATCGCCTGGACGAGCTGGAACCGGGCGATCGGTTCCCCGCCCTGCTTCGCCTCGGCGGCGAAGCGCACGGATTCGTCGAGGATGCGGATCGACTGACCGACGCAGATCGCGGCGATGTGCAGGCGTCCCTTGTTGAGTGAGGCCATGGCCGCGTAGAAGCCCTTCTCCTCCTCGCCGCCGATGAGATTGGCGGCAGGCACGCGCACGTCGTCGAAGAAGATCTCCGAGGTCCAGGCGCCGGCCTGACCCATCTTGTGATCGTGCGGGCCGACGGTCACGCCTTCGGACTGCGTGGGCACGAGGAAGACAGAGATGCCCTTGGACCCCGTGGCGTTCGGGTCGGTGCGGGCGAAGACCATGAGGACGTCGGATGCCTCGGCGTTGGTGATGAACCGCTTGGAGCCGTTGATGACGTAGTCATCGCCGTCGCGGGTGGCCTTGGTCCGCAGGCCCGAGGGGTCGGAGCCGGCCTCGGATTCGGTGAGGGCGAAGGAGGCGACGACCTCTCCGGAGGCCAGGCGGGGCAGCCATTCGGACTTCTGCTCGTCGGTGCCGTAGTTGACGAGCACCTGTCCGGCGATGCCGTTGTTCGTACCGAACAGCGAGCGGAAGGACGGGGTGGTGTAGCCGAGTTCCATGGCCAGGAGTGCGTCCTGTTCGGCGTTGAGGCCGAGGCCGCCGTACTCCTCGGGCAGTGCCCAGCCGAAGAGTCCCATTTCGGCGGATTCCTTGATGATGGCTTCGGGGAAAGCATCCTCGTCCTCGACCTGGGTCTCGAGGGGGACGACCTTCTCGCGGACGAATTCTCGGACGGCAGACAGGATGTCGTCGAGTTCCGTGTTGTCCATTGTTGGATCTCCTTCGTCTGTGGTGAATGGTTCAGAGGCTGTCGAGCCAGGCGCGGACCTGGTCGGAGTCGGCTCCGAGTTCTGGGGGAGCGAGGTCGTAGGAGACCTGCGACCTCGACAGGGTGATCGGGTTGCGGACCGTCGGGATGACGCGTTCGCCGGTGCCGGTGTCCACGACCGGTTCCAAGCCGAGGCTTTTGGCGTGTTCGACGCCTTCGGCGATCGTGTTGATCGGGGCGCAGGGCAGGCCCGCGGCCGAGAGTTTGTCGAACCATTCCTGTGCCGTGTGGGCCTGGAGGGCCTCGAGCAGTTCGGGTTCGAGGGCGTCGCGGTTGGCGTTGCGGTTCTTCGCCTGGGCGAATCGTTCGTCGGCGCACCAATCGGGGCGTCCGACCACCTCGGCGAGGATCCGGAACTGGCCGTCATTGGCCGCGGCGATGATGATCTCGCCGGACTTTGCGGCCATCGGCTGATAGGGGTAGAGGCTCGGGTGGGCGTTGCCCATCCGCGTCGGATTCACGCCTGCGGCCGCGTAGGCACCGGACTGGTTGGCCAGGCCGGACATCGCCGAGGACATGAGGTTGGTTTCGACGAGCTGGCCCTCGCCGGTGAGTGTGCGGTGTTGGATCGCGGCGAGGACGCCGATCGTCGTGTGCAGACCGGTCATGACGTCGAAGACGGCGACGCCGGCGCGGTACGGCGAGCCGTCGGGGCTGCCGGTGACCGACATGAAACCGGACAGCGCCTGCATGAGGAGGTCGTATCCGGGCAGCGGGTTCTGCGGCCCGAAGCCGGTCACCGAAGCATAGATGACCGTCGGGTTGGCAGCGGAGACGCTGTCGTAGTCGAGCCCGTACTTCGCCAGCCCGCCCGGCTTGAAGTTCTCGACGACGATATCGGCTTCGGCCGCGAGCTTCTGCGCGGTGGCGAGGTCGTCGGGGTCGGTGAAGTCGAGGACGATGTCGTATTTGTTGCGATTGATCGAGAGATAGTAGGTGGCATCCTCGTCGCGCACCGGTGGTGCCCAGTGCCGGGTGTCATCGCCTTTGGGTCCTTCGATCTTGATGACGGTGGCGCCGAGGTCGGCGAGCATCATCGTCGAGTACGGTCCGGCCAGCACGCGGGAGAAGTCGACGACGATCTGTCCCGACAGGGGGCCTGAGCCGGCGCGGGGGAGGAACTCCGCGAGGCGATCGTGGGCAGGTGACCGATGGTGGACAGGTGACCGATGGTGATCGCGTCCGGAGCCGCTGTCGTGGTGCTCAGAAGTGGTCGACTGCTTCATCGTCGAATGTCTTCCTCTCGTCGGGCCGGCGGCGGTGCTGTGTGCTGCCGAGTTCGGCATTCTGGGCGCGTGCTTCGGTAGCGGGCGCGTGGTCCGTCCCACTATATAACGGTATCGGCAATAATGTACATGGATTATTATCGGAACAGGTATTGGATGGGGTCTCGGCCGGGGTAACGGCAGGGCCTCCAACAGGGATTCGAAAGAGAAGCAGTCGATGGAGATTCAGCAGGTCAAAGCGTTCCTCGCAGTCGCCGAAGAACTGCACTTCGGCCGTGCGGCCGAACGGCTCGGAATGCTGCAGCCGCCGCTCAGCCGTACGATCCGCGCGCTCGAGGACCACCTCGGCGTCGATCTGTTCCGACGCACGACCCGCAATGTGGCGCTGACCGCGGCGGGGGAGGCGCTGGTGGAGCCGGCGCGGAAGATGATCGAGTACCGAACCGTGGCCGCCGAGGCGGTGCGCCGGGCCGCCGATGGGCAGACCGGGTACATCGAATTCGGATTCGCCCACTCGTCATCGCGCAGACTGGCCGCGGCGCTCGTGACTGCATCGACCGCGCACAGGCCGGGGGTCAGCTTCGGGCTCCACTCCGATGTCTACGCCGAGGAGGGGATCACCCGCCTCGTCGACGGCTCGCTCGACCTCGCGCTCGTGAGGTGGGCGAAGCAGCCGCCCGGAGTCACGGGTCGGCCGGTGATGGTCGAGCGTCTCTCGGCGGCCTTACCGGTGGGTCATCGTCTGGCGGGGCGCGCCTCGGTGCGGCTGGGCGAGCTTGCCGACGAGGATTTCATCGCTCTGCCCGAGCATCCTTCCTCGACGTTGCGGGAGGCGACGCTGCGCCTGTGCCACGAGGCGGGATTCGCACCGCGCGTAGTCCAGAGCGCACCGGATTCGCAGACGATCGGAGCCCTGGTCGCGGCCGGACTCGGCATCTCGATCACCTTCGATTCGGTGTCCGCCGCCGCCCGTGAGGTCGGCACCGTGGCCGTGCCCCTCGACATTCCCGATGAGCCCACGAAGCTCTACCTCGCCCATTGCACCGACCACGGCAAGGCCTCCGTGGAAGCGGTGCTCACCCTCGCCGAGGCGGTCCTGCCGACCGTGGAATGAGGCCCTGGCCAACCCCGTCGTTCGGCGGGGCTGACGGCCGGTTCACAGCCGGATGAATGTGTGGTCAGTTCCTCTCATCGGTGGACGAGTGCGAGGTCAGTTCCGCCGTCTGCTGTGGCTCACAGCTGCGCGTTCCACGTGTCGAGGCGGTGGCGGAGATCCTCGGCGGTCATGTCGACGAGGCCGATCCCGTGGTAGTTCGGCAGCCAGGTCTCGACGCGATCATGGGCACGTGCCGCAGCTTGGACGTCCCATGCGCGGATGTCATGGATGCGGCGGCCGAGGAGTCGTTCGTACTCGTCGAGAAAGTCAGCGGCCGCCTCGGGGGAGCCGAGCAGCACGAGATCCTGACGGCACCAAGCGAGATCGACTCCGCGAGGTCCACGGCTCGCGCCCGACCAGTCGACGACTCCGGTGAGGCGCCCGTCGGCCCACAAGGCATTGCCTGCCCAGAAATCCGTGTGCGTGAGGACCTCTTCGTCGCGGTCGAGGTTCGCCCACTCCCGCTGGGCGCGAATCGCGATGGCAGAGTCTCCTGACGGCGGGGACTGCGGAGTCAGAGGCAGACCGGTGCCATCGAGTTCGTGGATGCGGATCAGGGCTGCCGCCATTTCTCGGGCGATGGTGGTCAGAGGTGTCGCCGGATCCGGTGGTGAGCCCGGGACACGGGTTGTGACGATGGCTGGATCGTTGGTGTCGGCACTGTGGGCGATGAGGCGGGGGACGAGTTCACCGAGCGGGCTCAGCCGGTCCAGCACCTCGGCCTCTTTGATCGCCGCATCATGGCCGGCGGGGAATGCGCGGACGACGAGCTCCGCGTCTCCGTCGTGGACCGCCATGGTCAGCGCGTGCTGACCGCCGGCAAGGGTCTCTTTGCAGCTCAGCTCTCGGCCGATCAGCGCCGAGGCTGTCGTGAGGGCGCGTGCGCGGCGGCTTCGCTCGGCCGTCCTGAGCTGTCTCTTCAGCCCTTCGGCATAGCGCCGGGCCATCAACTCCTGGGCCGCCACGGTCACCGGAGCGCCCAGACGGAGGAGAGGGTGTGCTGGGACGGAATCGGCGCTGATGGTCACGCCGAGGCGGCCGTCAGTGCCGATGGATACGAGGAAGGTCTCCTCACCGTTCTCGAGGTGGCCCGGCAGGGTGCGATAGGTGAAACCGGCGCGATCCTTCTCATCGAACACCCGTGTGACGACGCACGAACCCACGGGCACGAGCAGATCGCGACCGCGCAGCCGCCTCGGCGAGGTCGGCCAAACTGGATTGAGTCCCAGGCTGACGATCTGACCTTCGGCCGCTCGGCGAGCTGGGCGGACGACGACGCCGGCGAGTTCCTGCAGCGTCCAGGAGAAGATCGCGTCCCGCGCGAGCGGGAACTGGTCGGCGGAGCCGAGGTCGAGATGGAATTCGAGATGATTCATGACTCCATTCTCATCCAGCCCGGTCGAGCGTAGGTCGATCGCGACCGGCCCGTGGGTGGAATGCCTCCGGTCTGCGGGGCGATTGTGCCGGCCTCTCGCGGTGATATGTTCCGCCTGATGAAGTAGTCCTTGTCTTCTTCTGACGGCTATGCCTACGATGAGAACTGATCGCTGAACGAACGCTCGCTTCAGGGTGATTCGCCAGGTCAGCGCCGAATGACCATGTCAGAGCACGAACACTGGAGTTCATCTATGTCAGACAGCACCTCAGCCACTCAGTCGGCAGCCACCTCGGCGGCCCCGAAATCCGGTCGCCGTTTCGAAGGGCAGGTTGCCGTCATCACCGGTGCCAGCCGTGGAATCGGACTCGGAATCGCTCGGCGGCTCAACGCGGAGGGCGCCACCGTCGTCCTCACGGCGCGCAAGCCCGAAGCGCTGGGTGAGGCGGTCGCCGAGTTCCCCGAAGGCACGGCGCTTGCCATTGCCGGCAAGGCCGACGACCCGGCTCACAGGGCAGAGGTGTTCGACGCGGTCGCTGAGAAGTTCGGTCGCCTCGATGTGCTCGTGGCCAACGCCGGAATCAACCCGGTCTACGGCCCGCTCGTCGACATGGAACTCGATGCCGCGCGGAAGATCTTCGACGTCAACGTCCTCGGCACGCTGGCCTGGGTACAGGACGCCGTCCACCATGAGGGCCTGAACTTCCGTGAGAACAAGGGCCGCGTCGTCACCTTGTCGTCGGTCGCCGGCCAGATCCCGAGCGAAGGCATCGGCTTCTACGGCATTTCGAAGGCGGCGGTCTCGCATCTGACGAAGACCCTCGCCGTGGAGCTCGGGCCCGATATCCGCGTCAACGCTGTGGCTCCGGCAGTGGTCAAGACGAAGTTCGCCACCGCGCTCTACGAAGGCAGGGAAGAGGAGGTCGCCTCCGCGTACCCGGTCAAGCGCCTCGGCACTCCTGAGGACATTGCCGGTGCCGTCGCCTATCTGGCGTCGGAGGACGCCGACTGGATCACCGCGCAGGTGCTCACCGCCGATGGGGGAGTCGTCACCGCCGGCGGCAGCGCCTGAAACTGAGGCTGAGCCTGCGACTGAACGTCTGTTGCCGGTAGCCGGCAGCCCGAAATCAGGTCGCCATCGGACATCTGCACCTGAATCTAGGTCGCCATCGGATACTTCTCTTGACGGAAAGTATCCGATGGCGACCTAAATTTTTCTGTGGTGCCGTTCTGAGTCGCATTGTTGGGTCGATCCACGGTGTGTCAGGCGCGGAAACCACCGTGGATCGACCCAACAATCCAATGTGGGCAGGGTTCGCGGAACGTTTCGCGAGCACCGGGCCGCTATTTCGCAGGCTGCTTGTGGCCAGGCGGTCGCCACTTCATCGGGAACCAGGCGACCGTTACTTCATCGGGAGGCCAGGCGCCACCCCTGCTTCACCGGGTCGCCAGGCGCCACCCCTACTTCACCGGGTCGCCAGGCGCCACCCCTACTTCACCGGGAGGCCGGCGGCGTGCGCACAGATCTCGCCGTAGCGTTCGGCCACGCCAGCAGGATCAAGCTCACCGCCGGCCCGATACCACTGCGATACGCCCGTGCAGATCGTCGTGATCGCTCGCGAGGCGTCCCGCGGGAACTCCGTGGTGAAGCTGCCGTCGGCAACGCACTCCTCGACCACCGCGTCGAGGAGTTTCTGCTGCCGGTCACGAGCGGCGATATGAGCATCCCGGTGCTGATCCTTCAGCGCTCGGATCTCGCTGAATGCGATGAAGGCGAGATCGGACTGGTGCGCGTGGAAGAGCAGCAGGCATTCGATGAGTCGGTCGAAGCGTGCGGTCGGCTCCTGCCCGCCGTCGGCGAGTGCCGCGATGCTGCGCTGCCACAGGTCCTCCATCGCCAGACGGTCGATCTCGGCGAGGATCGCATGCTTCGACGCGAAGTGGTGATAGAGGCCGGGCACTGACAGTCCGGCCGCGCCAGCCAGCTGGCGGATACTCGTGCCGTGGAATCCGCCCGTGACGAAACTGTCGAGCGCGGACTGAAGGATCGGCGACAGCAGCGGGGCGTCGTAGTCCCGCCAGTTCGTCATGGTTGCATTACTCACGAGTTGTCCCTGCCTGCTCCGTCTCACTGTCTTCTCATCCCTAATCTACGGCCATTCGGACCCCGCGGTTCCATTCGCCCCCGGCGGTTTTATTCGACCCCCGAAACGTCCCTCCATCTCTGAGCCCGATCGCTTTGCTGCTCGAACGGTCGACAGTCATGCCCGGCCGCCCTTGCGCCCGATCATCGTGTGACCTACGATACAGAACTAACCGAGCGAGCGCTCGGTCGGGCCGTGACGGAGATGTTCCGGTCCCGACACGATGAAGGGCGACAGTCAGATGGCAGCCGACAGCACTTCCAGCACCACGCGGCATGTGTGGACGCGGCTCTACCCCGCCGGAGCCGGTGAGACGCCGGAGATCCACGACGCATCCACGGCCCATGCGTGGAACGCCCGTGTCGAGGAGGCCCCCAGTCAGATCGCCGTGACCTACCGTGGACGCAGGTTCACCGCCGCCGACATCGACCGTGAAGCCGAGGCGCTCGCCGCTGGGTTCCTCTCCCGCGGCCTGCAGAAGTCGAACATCGTCGGCATCTACCTCCAGAACGTCCCGCAGTTCGCCGTGGCACTGCTTGCGGCCTGGAAGATCGGCGTCGTCCCCCTCGTCCTCAACCCCATGTACCGCGGCCGCGAACTGCGCGCGCTCATCGACGATTCGGCCGCCTCGGCGCTCATCTGCGACGAAGCAGACCTCGGCCAGGTTCGTGAGACCCTCACCGGCGGCTCCCTGACCTGGGTGCTCATCACCGATGACGACGAATACGATCGGGACCCCTCCGACCTCACCGGCGACGCCCAGACCGCAGCTGTCCGTGAGTCAGAAACCACTCCCGCCGAGGCGACCCCCGCCGAGTCCGGGATCGCCGTTGATTCGTGGGGTCCCTTCCTCGCCTCCCAGCGCACCGACGCGCCCGATCACCGCACCGAACTGCTGCCGGGCCTCGACGACGCCGCCCTGCTCACCTACACATCGGGCACGACCGGGCCGGCCAAAGGCGCCGTCGGCACCCACCGCAATGTTCTCGCCGTGGCCCGGTCGTACGGAGATTGGCTGAACCTCGACGAAGGCGACGTCATGCTCGCCATCGCCCCGCTCTTCCACATCACCGGAGCCGTCGCCTGCGCGGCGACCTCGCTGATCTTCCCGATCACGCTCGACTTCATCGGCCGCGTGAACGCGGACAAGATCGTCGCCGCCATCCGTGATGACAAGGTCACCGTGACCATCGGCTCAATCACCGTCTACAACGCACTGCTCGAACACGAGTCCGCCACAGCCGAGGACCTGCGGAGCATCCGCTACCTCTATTCCGGTGGAGCCCCCGTGCCGCCGGCCACGGTCGAGCGTTTCCGGAACCGGTTCGGCCACTACATCCACAACATATACGGGATGACCGAAACCGCCTCCGCGGTCATCGGAGTCCCGCCGAACACGGAGGCGCCCGTCGACCCGGCCACGGACACCCTGGCCATCGGCGTGCCGTTCCCCGGACTCGAAGCCCGCATCGTCGACATCGCCGACGGGACCGTCGTCACCGATTCCAGCGCCGGCGAACTCGAGTTGCGCGGGCCTCAGATCACGCCCGGCTACCTCGGCAAACCCGAGGCAAACAAGGCAGCCTTCGACGAGGGCTGGTTGCGCACCGGCGACGTCGGCGTCATGGACGATGCCGGGTGGATCTATCTCGTCGATCGGATCAAGGACCAGATCAACGCGTCCGGCTACAAGGTGTGGCCGCGCGAGGTCGAAGACGTCCTCTATGAACACCCGGCCGTGCTCGAAGCGGCCGTCGTCGGCCAGCCCGACGACTACCGCGGCGAGACCGTCGTCGCCTACGTCTCCCTGCGCACCGGCCAAGACGTCAGTGCCGAGGAGCTCATCGCCTTCGCGAAAGAACGCCTCGCAGCGTACAAGTACCCGCGCACCGTCCACGTCATGTCAGACCTGCCGAAGACGCACACCGGAAAGATCCAACGCCGGGTGCTGCGAGACTCCGGAAGAGAAACAGCGTCAGATAGATAGGCACCACTGACCGACAACCATTCAAGACAGGAGAGACATTGAGCGAATCAACGATCGGACGCCGTTTCGAAGGGCAGGTCGCCCTCGTGACGGGATCGAGTCGCGGTATCGGACTCGGCATCGCCAAGCGGCTGCAGGTCGAAGGGGCGACCGTCGTCCTCACCGCCCGCAAGCCCGAACCGCTTGCCGAGACTGTCGCAGAATTCCCTGAAGGCACCGTGATCGGCATCGCGGGCAAGGCCGATGACCCGGCCCACCGGACTGAGGTCTTCGACACTATCGCGAAGAAGTACGGCCGCCTCGACGTCCTCGTCACGAACGTCGGCATCAACCCGGTCTACGGTGACACTGTCGACATCGAGCTCGATGCCGCCCGCAAGATCCTCGAAGTAAACGTCCTCGGCACTCTGGCCTGGATCCAGGGGGCCGTCCATCACGAGGGACTGAAGTTCCGGGAGAACAAGGGTCGGATCCTATCCATCTCCTCGGTCGCCGGCCAGAATCCGAGCAAGGGCATCGGCCTCTACGGCGTCTCGAAGGCCGCCGTGGCCCACCTCGTGAAGACCCTTGCCGTCGAACTCGGACCCGATATCCGCGTCAACGGAATCGCCCCTGCCGTCGTCAAGACCCGCTTCGCCACCGCGCTCTACGAAGGCAGAGAAGCCGAAGTCACCGCCGCCTATCCGGCCGGCCGGCTCGGCACTCCCGAGGACATCGGCGCAGCTGCGGCCTACCTCACGTCGTCCGACTCCGACTGGATCACCGCCCAGATCCTCACCGCCGACGGCGGACTCATCACAGCAGGAGGCACAGCATGAGCCACATTCCAGCAGACGTCGAAGAGCTGCGCCAGCGCACCCGCACCTTCATCCGCGACGTCATTATGCCCGCCGAGCCCCATCCGGGGGACTACCTCGACGAAGCGGTCCTGACCGACCTCAAGGCCAAAGCCAAGGAGGCCGGAGTCTTCGCTCCACACGTGCCCACCGAGTGGGGCGGCCAGGGCGTGCCGATCGAATTCTGGTCCCCGGTGTTCCAGGAGGCAGGATACTCGCCGATCGGGCCCGCCGTTCTCAACTGCATGGCACCCGATGAGGGCAATATGCACATGCTCGCCCAGATCGCCACGCAGGAGCAGAAGGAGCGGTTCCTCGCCCCGCTGGCCGCCGGCGACGTCCGCTCCTCCTTCGCCATGACCGAACCACATCCAGGCACCGGCTCCGACCCGTCGGCGCTGGCGACCCGCGCGGTCAAGGACGGCGACGAGTGGGTCATCACCGGTGACAAGCGCTTCATCTTCGGAGCTGAGCTGTGCAGCTTCTTCATCGTCATGGCCGCCACCGACGCCGAGGACTCGGCTGCGACGACCGAGGGCTCGGGTTCCGCGCAGGCGAAGAAGGGCCAGGCGGCCACGATGTTCCTCGTGCCCAAGGACACCCCGGGTGTCAGCGTCGGACGGCCGATCCACACCGTCGACCGCACGATCGCCGGCGGCCATCCCTACGTCCACTTCGACGATGTTCGCGTCCCCGCCTCGGCCATCCTCGGCGAATCCGGCAAGGGCTTCGCCTACGCCCAGGTACGCCTGGCGCCGGCCCGTCTCACGCACTGCATGCGGTGGCTGGGACTGGCCCGCCGGGCGCTGGACACAGCTCTCGACCGTGCCGACCACCGCGAGGCATTCGGCGACGTCCTCGCACGTCAGGGTCTCGCGCAGGAGCTCATCGCGCAGTCGGTCATCGACATCGAAACCTCTGACGCGATGATCACGAAGACCTCCGAAGTGCTCGCCACCGATGCGAAGGAAGCGAACTCGCGGTCCTCGATCGCGAAGGTCTACTGCTCCGAAGCCGTCTACCGTGTCATCGATCGGGCCATCCAGCTCACCGGCGGCGACGGCGTCTCCGACCAGCTGCCACTCGTCCAGTACCTCAACGACGTCCGTCCGTTCCGCATCTACGACGGCGCCACCGAGACGCACAAGTTCGCGATCTCCCGTCGCGCCTCATCGAAGCGGCGCAAGGAAGTCGCAGCGGGAGCTCCCCGACTCGACATCGTGAGGGGGGCGCGTTGACCGAGAAGCTCATCGACGTCGTCGACACCGCCGCCGAGGCGCAGGCACTGTCCGCACCGCCCCTGCTCATCGTCGACATCCTCAGCGACTACCTCGACACGCACGGCTTCGGGTCCGGCCCCGTCCGCTGGGATCGCATCGGCGAGGGCCAGTCGAACGTCACCTTCCGGATCCGGCGTGATGACCTCGATGTGGTGCTGCGCCGCGGACCGCGCCCGCCGATCCCGAAATCGACCCACGATATGGTTCGCGAAGCAAAGATCCAGAAGGTCCTCGGTGCTCAGGGAATGGCCGTGCCCACGATCCTCCACGTCTGCGAGGACGAATCGGTCCTCGGCGTCCCGTTCTACATCATGGATTTCGTGTCAGGAACCGTGGTCACCGAGACCCTGCCCGATTTCCTCGCCGAGGCGGCCGACCGTCGAGCTCTCAGCGAAGCCCTCGTCGACCGCCTCGTCGACCTCCACTCGGTCGACGTCGCCGTTCCCGAGGTGGCCGCGCTCGGTCGTCCGGACAGGTACCTGGAGCGCCAGGTGAAGTTGTTCGCCTCCCTCTGGGGGAAGAACACTCAGCGGTCGCTGCCCCAGGTCAGCCGCCTCGGTGACTGGTTGGCTGCGAGCATTCCGGCCACTCAGCGGCACGCGGTCGTCCATGGCGACTACCGTGCCGGAAACGCGATGATCGCGTCCTCGACGCCGGTCGAGGTCGCAGCGATCCTCGACTGGGAGATGTCGACCCTCGGCGATCCGCTCGCCGACCTCGGCTACTTCCTCGTCACCTACACCGACCGCGAGAATCCGCGCACGGTCATGGACCTCACCCCGGTCACTGCGGGGGAGGGGTTCCTCACCCGTTCTGAACTCGCCGAGCGCTACCAGCAGAAGACTGGCCTCGACCTGTCCGTATTGCCTTGGTACGAGGCCTTCGCGCTGTGGAAGGCCGCGATCTTCAGCGAAGCCATCTACACCAGATGGCTCAACGGAGAGGCGCCGCCGGCCGGTAACTTCACCGGCAGCCTCGAGACCGGGGTCCCCGAACTCATCGCAGCCGCCGAAGCCATCGCCTCCACCGTCGTGTAACGACGAGCGAGATAGGAGTATCCGCACCACCGAGCACCACCACAGATATATACAGCACCACCTCCAATGAAGCAGTGGAAAGGAAGCCATGACCGATACGATCGCAGGGACAAAGGTGCCTCTGCAGCTGAAACGGCGATCCGTCGTCGCGAGCACCATCGGTAATATCCTCGAATGGTACGAGTGGAGCGCTTACGCGGTGTTCACGCCCTTCATCGCCGCCGCGATGTTCAACAGCGAGGACAAAGTCTCCTCCGTCCTCGCGACCCTCGGTGTCTTCGCCGTCGGGTTCCTCATGAGACCTCTGGGCGGGATCGTGTTCGGCAAGATCGCCGATGTAAAGGGTCGCAAGTTCGTCCTCATCGTCACGATGCTCATCATGGCAGGCGGTTCGTTCCTCATCGCCGTCCTGCCGACCTACGGTCAGATCGGCGTCTTCGCCTCACTGATCCTCCTCCTCATCCGAGTCGCGCAGGGCTTCGCCCACGGCGGCGAGTCGGCAACGGCGAACTCATATATCGCCGAGATTGCTCCGGCCCACAAGCGCGGTTTCTGGGGCTCCATCGTCTTCGTCGCCATCTTCGGCGGTTCGGTCGTTGCCTACACCATCGGGGGCGTAATCACGAACGTCTTCTCCGAAGCGGCGGTTTCCGACTGGGCATGGAGGATTCCGTTCGCGCTCGGCGGTCTGCTCGCGCTCGTTGCGCTGTGGATGCGGCGCGGAATGGTCGAAAGCGATGTCTTCGAAGCCGATGAAGCCGAAGAGACCGTCGCCCCGACTCCTCTCGACCGCGGCCGTGTGGCTCGTGCGATCGTCCTCGTCGTGCTCATGACCTCGGGAATCACTGCGGCTCACTACACCTGGACGTCGTACGCGTCGACCTTGGCGATCACCGAGCGCGGTATGGATGCGCAGACCGCTTACTGGGCGACCGTCGGTGCGCAGATCATCGCACTCGCGTCGCTGCCCTTCTGGGGATTCCTCTCCGACCGGATCGGTCGTCGGCCGGTGCTCATCGGCTTCGGAGTGCTCATGGCGATCCTGCAGTATCCGCTCATGGGCATGATCACGGACACTGGCTGGACGTTGTTCGTTGCGTCGACGCTGGCACTGCTCGTGGTCTCGATGGCAGGAGCCTTGCTGTCGGCAGTCCTGTCCGAGGCCTTCCCGACGAAGGTCCGCACCCAGGG
The DNA here is from genome assembly GCF_057766545.1 of Brevibacterium sp. MGP-B1. Lineage (NCBI taxonomy): Bacteria > Bacillati > Actinomycetota > Actinomycetes > Micrococcales > Brevibacteriaceae > Brevibacterium > Brevibacterium sp. MGP-B1. The sequence goes on from NZ_CM173407.1 coordinate 4,107,663, forward strand.
AATCGGCTTCGCCTACTCGGTCTCCGTGGCTGTGTTCGGCGGAACAGCACCGTATCTCAATGGACTGTTCAACTCGCTCGACCTCAGCTGGCTCTCCAGCGGCTGGGTGGTCCTGCTCTGCCTGGCAACGATCGTCGCCGTGGTCAAGCTGCCCGAGACCAAGGGCAAGGACCTCAACGCGATCTGAACATCGCGGCGGGACCGTAGCGCCGCCTCGGCGAATTTGGGTCGCTATCGGATCTCGGCGCCCGAATCTAGGTCGCTATCGGATACTTCTGAGCAGGAAACTATCCGATAGCGACCTATTTCTGCATCGGAGGTAGAGAGGAGCTGTCGCGGGGAGCTGGTCTTCGCGGCGGTTGGAAGAGTGGTCATAGTAAGGGGACCAGCAGGGGGTTTGTCGGGGATGATTTCATTCACTAGAATCGGAGGCGCAGTCTCAGCCGGAGGCTTCAGAAGCCCATCTGCTTCAGAAGCCCATCTGGTTCTGCGCACAACTTCATACGCCGCTAAGACAAGACGTGGGAGAGCTGCCGCAGTCAGGCCGAATCGAGCCGGACTTCCGGGCAGCGCCGTAGGTGCAATTCCCTCCCCGGGAAACTCTCAGGCCCAGTACCACCGATTGCAGGCATATCTGAAGGACGCGAGTTCGCCGCACACCTGCGGTGCGACCACGCATCCGACAGATCGGGGAGGACACTCAGCGATCGCTGCGTCCTCCCATCGGTGGACGCAACACCGACCCTAGGACGGCAATTGACCAGTTCACTCGCCCATACGACGCAGGCAACAGGGGACACCGCACGCCCCTTCTCCGACCGCCACATCGGCCCCCGCGCCGACGACGTAACGGCCATGCTCGCCGAACTCGGCTATGACTCTCTGGAAGCGCTCTCCGCCGCTGCCGTCCCGGAATCCATCCAGAACGACGAGCTCAACCTGCCCGCAGGACGCTCCGAGTTCGACGTTCTGAACGACTTGCGCGACCTCGCCGACCAGAACGTCATGCGCACCCAGCTCATCGGTCAGGGCTACTACGACACGATCACCCCGGCTGTCATCCGCCGCAATCTGGTCGAGAACCCCGCCTGGTACACCGCCTACACCCCGTACCAGCCCGAGATCTCCCAGGGCCGGCTCGAAGCGCTGCTGAACTTCCAGCAGGTCGTCCAGGACCTCACCGGCCTCGACATCGCCAATGCCTCCCTCCTCGATGAGGCCACCGCCGTCGCCGAGGCGGTCCTGCTCATGCGTCGAGCCGTGAAGAAGGGGACAACCGTCGTCCTCGACTCCGAACTCCACCCGCAGACCATCGCCGTCGTCCGCGCCCGGGCGAAGGCCATGGACTTCCGCGTCACCGTCGCCGACCTCGCCGAGGGCCTCGTCGGCGAAGACATCTTCGGCATCGTCTGCGCCCAGCCCGGCACCACCGGCGCCATCCGCGACTTCACCGAAGCCGTCGACGGAGCGCACGACCGCGGAGCACTCGTGACCTTCGACGCCGATCTGCTGGCCCTGACCCTGCTCAAGGACTGCGCCTCCCAGGGCGCGGACATCGCCGTCGGCTCCGCCCAGCGCTTCGGTGTGCCCCTGTTCTTCGGCGGCCCCCACGCTGGTTTCATGGCTGTGAAGTCCGGACTCCAGCGCCAGCTGCCCGGCCGCCTCGTCGGCGTGTCCAAGGACTCCCAGGGCAAGCCCGGCTACCGCCTGGCCCTGCAGACCCGCGAACAGCACATCCGCCGCCAGAAGGCGACGTCGAACATCTGCACCGCGCAGGCACTGCTCGCCAACGTCGCCTCCATGTACGCCGTCTACCACGGTCCCGTCGGCCTGACCCGCATCGCCTCCCGCGTCCACCGCCTCGCTCACGCGTTCGCTGGTGCCGCGGACACCGCCCCGGGAGCCGAGGTGGTCACCAGGGAATTCTTCGACACCGTGGCACTGCGCGTCGCCGATGCCGAAGCGGCCCGCTTCGTCGCCGACCAGGCCGGTTACAACATCCGCGTCATCGACGACTCGACCGTCGGCGTCTCCTTCGGCGAACCCCACACGGTCGCCGACGCAAACGGTCTGCTCGAAGCCCTCGGCATCTATGCCCGGATCGACGCGGACGACTTCGAAGCCGCCTCGGCGGGGACCTTCGGAGCCAACGCCGTGCCGGAGCCCGCCTTCGATGCGAAGTTCCACCGCGACACCGAATTCCTCACCCACCCCGTCTTCAGCGCGCATGGCTCCGAGACCTCGATGATGCGCTACCTGCGCACCCTGGCCGACCGGGACCTCGCGCTGGACCGGACGATGATTCCGCTTGGCTCGTGCACGATGAAGCTCAACGCCGCCGCCGAGATGGAACCCATCACCTGGCCGGAATTCGCCTCCATCCACCCCTTCGCCCCGGCCGAGCAGACCGAGGGCTGGCGTGCACTCATCGGTCGCCTCGAGGACTCGCTCGTCGAGGTCACCGGCTACGACCGCGTGTCCCTGCAGCCCAACGCCGGCTCGCAGGGTGAGCTGGCCGGACTGCTCGCCATCCGCGCTTACCATGTGGCGGGCGGCGACGATGCCCGCACCGTCGTGCTCATCCCGCAGTCCGCGCACGGCACGAACGCCGCCTCCGCGGTGCTCGCCGGACTCGAGGTCCAGGTCGTGGCGACGGCCGATGACGGCTCCGTGGACATGGACGACCTCGATGCGAAGATCGTCAAGCACGAAGGCAAGATCGCCGGCATCATGATCACCTACCCGTCGACCCACGGTGTCTTCGAACCGCAGATCCGCGAGGTCTGCGACAAGGTCCATGCCGCCGGCGGCCAGGTCTACGTCGACGGTGCGAACCTCAACGCCATGGTCGGACTCGCCAAGCCCGGCGAATTCGGCGGTGACGTCTCCCACCTCAACCTGCACAAGACCTTCTGCATCCCCCACGGAGGAGGCGGCCCCGGAGTCGGCCCCGTGGCGGTGCGCGAACACCTCGCTCCGTACCTGCCCGGCGATGCCACGCTGCCGGAGCTCGTCGCCGGTGACCCGGACGCCAAGGAGCTGCCGATCTCCGCATCGATGTTCGGCTCCGCTGGAGTCCTGCCCATCAGCTTCGCCTACCTCGAACTCATGGGCGCCGAGGGACTGCGCGAGGCCTCGCGCGCGGCTCTGCTCGGTGCGAACTACCTGGCGAAGAAGCTCGGCGACGTCTACCCGATCCTCTACTCGGGTGAGAACGGACTCGTCGGCCACGAAACGATCCTCGACCTCCGTGCGATCACCTCGGCGACGGGAGTCACCGCCGAGGATGTCTGCAAGCGCCTCGTCGACTTCGGCTTCCATGCCCCGACCCTGGCCTTCCCGGTGCCCGGCACCCTCATGGTCGAGCCCACCGAATCCGAGGACAAGGACGAGCTCGACCGCTTCATCGAGGCCATGCGCACCATCCGCGCCGAGATCGACGAGATCGGCAAGTCGTATACCTACGAAGAGTCGCCGCTGGCGCTTGCGCCGCATCCGGCGACCGTGGTGATGGACGACTGGGACGGCAAGTACAGCCGCGAGACCGCGGTGTTCCCCGTTCCCGGACTGCGCCACACGAAGTACTTCCCGCCGGTCAGCCGCATCGACGGAGCCTACGGCGACCGCAACCTGGTGTGCTCCTGCCCGCCGCCAGAGGCCTTCGAAGAGTTCGAGGAAGAGGACAAGTGATGACCGATACGACCGCGAACACACCCAGAGAGACCCCGCTGCACAGCATCCACGCCGAGCTCGGTGCGTCGTTCACCGACTTCGGCGGCTGGGACATGCCGCTGAAGTACGGTTCGGAACTCGCCGAACACCGTGCCGTCCGTGAAGCCGCGGGCCTCTTCGACCTCTCCCACATGGGTGAGGTGCGCATCTCCGGAGCCGACGCCGCAGCCTTCCTCGACTACGCGCTCGTCGCGAAGTATTCGAAGATGAAGATCGGCAAGGCCAAGTACGGAGTCATCGTCAACGAGTCAGGCGGCCTTCTCGACGACCTCATCACCTACCGCATCGGCGACGAAGAGTTCCTCATCGTCCCCAACGCCTCGAACACGCCCACCGTGGTCGCCGCGCTCAAGGACCGCGTGCACCAGTTCGTCCAGACCGTCGCACCCGGCTCCGATGTGCACCTGACCGACGAATCCGATGCCACCGCGCTCATCGCCGTGCAGGGCCCGAACTCCGAGGCGATCATCCTGCGCGCCCTCGACGAGTCCGGCCACGGCGAATTCGGACCCCGCACCGGCGCCGGGGACCAGGCGAAGGCCCAGGTCACCGACGATGCCAACGGGGGAGCCACCTCGGCGGGGGATGCGAAGATCACCATCGGTCAGGCGGTGCGCGAACTGGGGTACTACGCGTGGATGCCGCTGACGATCGCCGGGATCGACCTCATGCTCGCCCGCACCGGATACACCGGTGAGGATGGGTTCGAGCTCTACGCGCCGAACATCGGCGCCACCCGCCTGTGGAACACGCTCGTGACTTCGGGCGCGGACTACGGACTCGTTCCCTGCGGACTGGCCGCACGCGATTCGCTGCGCCTCGAAGCCGGCATGCCGCTCTACGGCAACGAGCTCGATCAGAACACCACCCCGTACGACGCAGGGCTGGGCCGGATGATCGGGTTCAAGACGAAGGACGACTTCTTCGCCCGCGAAGCCCTTGCGAAGCTCGGAGAGACCGAACCGCCGCGCGTGCTCGTCGGCCTGAGTTCGGAAGGACGCCGTGCCGCCCGTTCGGGAGCCGCCGTGTCGATCGACGGCGCTGAGGTCGGCACCGTCACCTCCGGTCAGCCCTCGCCGACGCTCGGCCACCCGATCGCCCTGGCGTACATCGATCGGGACCGCGCCGAGGTGGGCACCGCCGTGACCGTGGACATCCGCGGCAAGGCACACGACTTCACCGTCACGCAGCTGCCGTTCTACAAGCGCCAGGCCGACTGAAGCTCTCACCCACAAATCATCCTGGCGGGACCGGTGACTCGTAGACTGGTCCCACCTGGCACAACAACGTCGTGACCGCCCCTTCCGGCGGCAGTCACAGTAAGGAAGACACATGGCACAGCTGCCCCCGCTCCCACAGAACTTCACCTACTCCGCCGAACACGAATGGGTCGACGGCGCTGCTGATGAGCTCGTCGGCAAGACCGTCAAGGTCGGCATCACCGCCGTCGCCGCCGATGCCCTCGGCGAGGTCGTCTACGTCGACCTGCCCGCGGTCGGCGACACCGTCACCGCAGGTGAGACCTGTGGTGAGGTTGAAATCCACGAAGTCCGTGTCCGACCTCTACACCCCGGTGACCGGCGAGGTCGTCACCATCAACGAGGCGGCCGTGGACTCACCCGGACTGCTCAACTCCGACCCCTACGGCGAGGGCTGGCTGTTCGAGGTCGCCGTGACCGAGGTCGGCGAAGTCATGGACGCCGCCGGCTACGCCGAGGCGAACTCCCTCTGAGCCTCATCCTCCGGGCGGAGGATATCAACCCTGAAGCGGGGTCGGTCGAGGTCGGTGCCGACACATCGTCGGCATCGGCTCGCCATGCACGTAAGTGCACGGCTGTTCGGTCGGCCCCGTCGTCATCTCATCAGAAACGAAGTGATTGCCATGCCATTGAGTGTCTTCGACCTCTTCACGGTCGGCATCGGACCGTCGAGCTCCCACACCGTCGGACCGATGCGTGCCGGCGCGAGCTTCATCGACCTCCTCGGCGAAACGCTGAGATCCGTGGCGGATCTGCGCGTCGACGTGTTCGGTTCCCTGGCCGCCACCGGCGCCGGTCACGGGACCTTCGACGCCATCCTCATCGGCCTCGAGGGCTGCCGCCCTGATCTCATCGAAGCCAACGAACTCACCGCCCGGCGGACGCGGATGTCCGAGACCGGGACGATCATCCTCGGCGACTCGACCGGCAACGGCGTCGAACTCAAGTTCACCGAGGATGACATGGTTAAAAGACCGCTGACCGTCCTCCCGCGCCATACGAACGCCATGACTGTGACCGCCTATGATGCTGCCGGGGAGACCCTCGCCGAGGAGACCTACTACTCCGTCGGCGGCGGATTCGTGACCTCGGAGACCGAATTCCTCGAGAAAGAGAAGACCGCCGAGGATGGTGCAGCTGCCGATGACGGCGGCGACGGTGCGGCTGGTGCCGACGGCGGCGACGTTGCGGCCGGCGACGCTCGCGACGTTGCGTCCGGCGACGGCGGCGGTGCAGGCGCGGGCGTCGAGTTCGCGGTCGCGGATTCTGTCGTCGATGCCGAACTCGAGTCCTACGACGAAGAGCTGCCCTACCCCTTCCACTCCGGAGTCGAGCTGCTTCAGCGCTGCCGCGAGAACGATCTGTCCATCGCCGAGATCATGCACGCCAACGAACTGTCGATGCGCGACGAGGACGAGATCCGGCACGGACTGCTCCACATCTACTCGGTGATGGAGGAATGCGCTTCGGCGTCCCTGGACCGCTCCGGTTATCTGCCCGGAGGGCTCAAGGTCCGCCGCCGCGCACACGACTGGTACCTCAAACTCAAGGCCGAAGACCCCGACCGGAATCCCGGCTACTACCTCGAATGGGTCAACCTCATCGCGATGGCCGTGAACGAGGAGAACGCCTCGGGAGGCCGCGTCGTCACCGCGCCGACGAATGGGGCGGCCGGCATCATCCCCGCCGTGCTGCACTATGCGCTCAACTACGTTCCCGCGGTGATGGAAGGCGGCGAGTCCGCGAAGCACCGGGCCACCGTCGACTTCCTGCTCACTGCGGCGGCCATCGGAGTCCTCTATAAGGAGCGGGCCTCGATCTCCGGCGCCGAGGTGGGCTGTCAGGGAGAGGTCGGATCCGCCTCGTCGATGGCCGCCGGGGGACTCGCCGCCGTCATGGGCGGGACGCCCGAACAGGTGGAGAACGCCGCCGAGATCGCGATGGAGCACAACCTCGGCCTGACCTGCGACCCGATCTCCGGACTCGTGCAGGTGCCCTGCATCGAACGCAATGCGATCGCCGCCGGCAAAGCCATCAACTCCTCCCGCATGGCGCTGTGGGGTGATGGCCAGCACCGGGTCAGCCTCGACGAGGTGATCGAGACGATGCGCCAGACCGGCGCGGACATGTCCTCGAAGTACAAGGAGACAGCGATGGGTGGCCTCGCCGTCAACGTCGTCGAGTGCTGAGGCAGGACGGGTCGTCGAGTGCTGAGGTCAGTGCGTCTGAGGTTCGGAGCCAGTCAAGCGGCGCTCACCTGAGTCGCGGCCTCTCGAGCCGGCTTTGCGCACTCATCTACTTCCGTACCTCTGCAGCGGCCTGAAGCAGCGGGGAGAAAGAGTTAAGTGTGCGAAGAATGCCGAAAATCGGCCTCTCAGCGACATTCTTCGCACACTTAACTCGTGTCGGCGGCGGCAGGCGCGCAGCATCCGGCTGATGGCGGCGCTGCGCGAACACCTTCGCGCCTGCGCGAACTACCTCGCAGCCGCCGCGAACCCGCTCGCAGAGCCTCAGACGGCAACCTCGGGCAACAGGCCCCCTTGCTATCCAAATTCAAGTGAAGTGACATGGAACACGTGGAACCCTTGTTCCAACTGCGTTCAAATGTAACGAAACGATAACGAACCTCTGGCGCGGTATGAGCGCGAAGGAGCGCCCCGTCACATCCCAGAGATGCCATGGGCAAGGCCGGGTCTGTTACATGTCGGTAGCTCGGGGCGATCATTGCGGAAGTGTCCCGGAATCGGCACTTTCGAGGTTGACGCTCGATCTCAGCCCGTTAGGTTTGTTGGCGTGATTAACGCACTCGCTGAACCGAAGACGCAAATCGACGTCCGGACTCCAGAACTGGAGGACGGACAACATCTATGGCGGCTCGCGAAAGACACAGCCGTGCTCGACCTGAACTCCTCGTACTCGTACCTGCTGTGGTGCCGCGACTTCGCGGACACCTCGGTGATCGCACGAATCGACGGAGAGCCCGCCGGCTTCGTCACCGGGTACACCCGTCCGGAGAATCCGGACACCCTGATGATCTGGCAGGTCGCCGTCAACGAGAACTTCCGTGGGCACGGGCTCGCATCGACCATGCTCCATGAACTGGCCGACCGGACCGGTGCTCTCCGCATGGAGACGACGATCACCGACGACAACGCGGCGTCCAACCGCCTGTTCCAGGCGTTCGCTGAGAAGCGAGGGGCCGGATTCAACCGTCGCCCGCTGTTCACCCCGGACCTCTACCCGGACGGCCACGACACCGAGTACCTCTACGAGATTGCACCCCTGTAACGAGCCTCATCCCGGCGCCGCGCGGCCCCCTGTTCCAAGGGCGTGGTCGCGCCAGGTGCCAGGAGGCGGAAGAGATCGCCCGCAGTGAGCGGCAGCGGCCACCGCCTCGGCGACTGCATCCGATGCAGACGCAGAACTTAAAGAAGTCGAAAGGACTCAAGTCATGACTGAAAGCGCTAAGCCCACACCCACTGACAAGCCCGACATCTTCGAAACTCGCGAGTCTGCCGTGCGCAGCTACTGCCGTTCCTGGCCCGCGACCTTCGCCCGTTCGCAGGGCGCAAAGCAGTGGGACGAGGACGGCAACGAGTACCTCGACTTCTTCTCCGGAGCCGGTGCCCTCAACTACGGCCACAACAACCCGGCCGTGATGGGCCCGCTCATCGAGTACCTGCAGTCGGGCGCCGTGCTGCACTCGATGGATATGAAGACCCCGGCCAAGCGTGAGTTCCTGCAGACCTTCCAGGACCTCATCCTCAAGCCGCGCGGACTCGACTACTCCGTCATGTTCCCTGGACCGACGGGAACCAACACCGTCGAGGCGGCTCTCAAGCTCGCTCGCAAGGTGACCGGCCGCCAGCACATGCTCTCGTTCACCAACGCGTTCCACGGCATGACGCTGGGATCGCTGTCGGTGACCGGCAACTCGATGAAGCGCGAAGGCGCAGGCATCCCGCTGACCAACAGCTCGAAGATCCCGTACGACGACTACTTCGACGGAGAGGTCCCGGACTTCCTGTGGCTGGAGAAGGTCCTCGAGGACTCCGGCTCGGGCGTCGATAAGCCCGCCGCTGTCATCGTCGAGACCGTGCAGGGCGAGGGCGGACTGCGTGCCGCTCGCGCCGAATGGCTGCGCGCACTGTCCGACCTGTGCAAGAAGCATGACATCCTCCTCATCGTCGATGACGTGCAGGCAGGCTGCGGCCGTACCGGTTCATTCTTCAGCTTCGAAGAGGCCGGCATCGAGCCCGACATCGTCTGCCTGTCGAAGTCGATCTCCGGTTCGGGTCTGCCGCTGGCGCTGACACTGTTCCGTCCCGAACTCGACGTCTGGGAGCCCGGTGAGCACAACGGGACTTTCCGGGGCAACAACCCCGCATTCGTCACCGCGACGGCCGCCATCAAGACCTTCTGGGCCGACAACGAGTTCCAGAACCAGCTTGCGGACACCATCGCCGCTCTGCACCAGCGTCTCGACGGAATCGTCGAGAAGGCTGAAGGTGCTTCGGTCCGCGGACGCGGCCTGCTGGCCGGCCTCTGCTTCGAAGACCTCGAGGTGGCGGAGAAGGTTGCCGCCTACGCCTTCGAGAACGGCCTCCTGCTCGAGACCTCGGGCGCCGATGACGAAGTCATCAAGATCATGCCGCCGCTGACGATCGACTCGCGCGATCTGCAGGCGGGCCTGGATATCATCGAGGCCGGAGTGGCCAAGTTCGCTCCCGCCGCTGCCGAGGCCGCACTGGCCTGACCCACCTCTGCCCGGGCCGGCGTCGCAGCAGTGGCGCCGGCCTGAGCTTTGGGCCGAACCGAGCTCACCGGCTCCGCGGTCCATTCGGGTCAGCGGACTCCGTCGGTGCACGACAGGAGTTCGCGGCCCACCCCCTGAATACTTTCACCGACCTTCTGCGAAAGGACCACAGATGTACGTAGTCAACCGAGATGACCTCAACGACACCGACCGCGATATCAAGTCCGAGACCTGGCGCTCGCGCCGCATGGTGCTCGGCAAGGAGCGCGTCGGCTTCTCGTTCCACGACACCGTGATCTACGCCGGAACCACCTCGACGTTCCACTACCAGAACCATGTCGAAGCCGTGTATTGCGTGCAGGGCAAGGGAACGCTGACCGATCTGGAGACCGGTAAGGAATACCCGCTCCACGATGGCGTCATGTACCTCCTCGACGGACACGAGAAGCACACCGTCGTGGCCGAGGAAGAGCTGCGCATGGCCTGCGTGTTCAACCCGCCGGTCACCGGTCGTGAGGTCCACGACGAGAACGGCGTGTACCCGCTCATCCTCGAGGATGATGCGGCACCCGCGAACTGATACGGCTTCTGATTGCTGAGTCGGTGGACACCGGCTGAGCTTCACTCGCCGAGGCGGCCCGAGCATTGCGCTCGGGCCGCCTTTTTCGTGTGGTTGAGTTGAGCGCTTGAGAGGCACGATTGAGCGGTGCAGTTGAGCTGGCGCCGGGTGGACTTCAGGTGTGATAATCTTCGGTCATACAATTTTCAAGTTTCGTGACTTCTCGTTGCCGACTGCGCATTCGTTGACTCCCACTCAGGCATCCCCTTCCATCCATCTTCAGTTGGAGTCTCCATGAAGTTCCTCAAGCGCGCCCTTGTGGCGTCCGTTTCCGCTCTTGCTCTCGCCATCGGTCCTGCCGTATCCGCCGAGGCAGCCAGCACCTCGTTCGACGTTACAAAGCTCTGGGGAGACAGCGTCGTTGTGTCCGACTGGAACTGCAAGTACATGAACATATACATGAAGCACAAGAAGTCTCGGGTTGAGGACTGGGACGTAACGGTTGAGGTAAGAGGGCGTCACGGTTACGACGATTCAGCATGGTTCTCGTCGTACGGCGGTTCTTCGAAAGATAGATACATGGTCTGCCCGTCGTCGTCAGGTTTGGGCAAATATACTTTGGGCCCCTCGGAAGTGAGTGCGTTCTACTACGGCGATTACAACGACTACGAATACGGATCGGTTGAACGCACTGACTACACCAAGGGCTCTTTCTACGTCCGCGGCAAGTCCTACGCGTCGCTTTCTGCAAAGCGCAAAGGCAGCACGGTCACTCTGACCTCGTCGACGAAGGTCTATAACCCCGAGCACTACAGCAAGGTCAACTACAACCCGAAGGTGAAGTTCCAGGTCAAGTCCGGCAGCAAGTGGAAGACTCTGAAGACAGTCACCGCGAAGAAGGGCAAGGCCGTCTACAAGGTGAAGTCGAAGAGCAAGCGGTACTACCGCGTCACCTTCAGCCAGGTCAGTTGGGCGACCGGTGCCACCTCGAAGTCGGTCAAGCGCTGATTGTCGCATGAATGACCGGCACTTTCGGGGTGATCCGTCTCAGATGAATCGCCTCGAACGCGCCGGTCTCTCTCCGACTCTAACCGGGGTACCGAGGACGATGTCCCCCTGTTACGGTGGCCGCACAACCCGATCTGCGGGGGCGATGAGCAGTCACGCCACCGCCCCGGCAGACGGCACATAGCGAAGGAAGGAGAAATGATGACATCAGTGTCAGCTGCGACCGCAACCACAGATCTCTATCCGACTCGCTCCGGTGAGACCACTGAGGTTCTCCCGCGCACGGGTCCGATCGTCTTCGGCTCCTCCGAAGATGGCCCCCTCGCGGCGGCGGAGCTCAAGCACTTCGAGGACACGGGCTATCTGACGATCGATCAGCTCATCACATCCGAAGAGCTGAAACTCTTCACTGACGAGCTCCAGAGGCTTTCGCGCGACCCGGAGGTGAAGGCCGATGAGCGCACCGTCGTCGAAGCCGAGTCCGATGAGGTCCGGTCGATATTCGACATCCATCGCACCAATGAGATCTTCAGAAAGATCGCGAACGATCCGCGCCTCGTCGACCGCGCACGGCAGATACTCGGAACCGATGTCTATATCCATCAGAGCCGGATCAACTACAAGCCGGGATTCGTGGGCAAAGAGTTCTCCTGGCATTCGGACTTCGAGACCTGGCATGCTGAGGACGGGATGCCCGCTCCGCGCGCGGTGAGTCTTTCGCTGTCGCTGACGGACAACTACTCATTCAACGGTCCGCTGATGATCATGCCCGGCTCGCACAAGCGCTGCATCAGCTGTGTGGGAGGCACTCCCGAGGACAACTATCGGAAGTCCCTCATCATGCAGGGTGCAGGCACCCCGGATCGTCAGACTCTCAGTGACTTCGGCGACGAGTATGGCATCGACGTGCTCGAAGGAGCGGCCGGCGGGGCGATCATGTTCGACTCCAACTGCATGCATGCGTCGAACGGCAATGTCACTCCGTTCTCGCGCTCGAATATCTTCATCGTGTACAACTCGGTGGAGAACACCTGTGTGGAACCCTTCGCAGCGCCGAAGCCGCGTCCGGAGTTCGTCGGCAGCACTGACTTCACTCCTGCCGGTCGGTGAGGCCTCATACGCAATGAATTCGGTCGCTGATGCCCTGCACCCGCCTGGCACTCCCTGCGGAGTGAACGCATCAGCACAGAAAGGGTCCGGTGCCGCAGTCGCGTCGCCGGACCCCTTCTGCCTCCCCGCAGACCTCGACAGGTCGCGACTACTCGATGATCCTCAGGTCTGTCCCACGCATCACCCCGCGGGACCCTTCGAACGGGTCCAAGGCTTCCATGAGCGGAAGCCACAAGACGCCTAAATCGGCAGTCCTCTTGCCTCCGTAACCCTTGGGCACGGCGATTCTCGTTGTCGCGGAGGTCCCCGATCTCGGAATCGGTGACAGTCCAGATGACCACCTGTGGTGGATCATCATTCGTGAACGTCACACGGCGGGAATCGGCCGTGACCGACCATCCGGTCGCCTCGGCGAGGGCAGTTGCCAACTCAGCGCGATCGATACTCAACGGGACCTCCTGAGGGTCAGGGGACTGCTTGCGGACCTTGGGGAATGAAAACACATCGGGCGCCCCTGAGAAGGTAGCGCCCGATGTGTCTGCGAAATCAGAATGATCGCAGCATCACTCGTTGTCGGAGCGAACCTTCTTCCCGCGGTCATGCCAGAACTTCGTTGTGGTCACCTCGTCGGTGCCGTCCCAGGCGTCGACCTCGGTGTTGATGCGCTTGAACGTCGGCAGATCGCCGCGGCGGAAGACCGGTTCGAAGCCGGCCTTGCGCTGCTGCTGGTAGTTCTTCAGCAGCGAGAACACCAGTGGAGAGAGCATCAGCAGTGCGAAGAGGTTGATGAGTGCCATGATCGCCATGAAGATATCTGCCGCGGTCCACACCAGGTCGAGGGCCGCGATCGCACCGATGAACACCGAGACCATGACGATGACCTGATACACGCGCAAAGCGACGCGGTTCGTCGTCAGATGCTCGATATTCGCCTCGCCGTAGTAGTAGTTGCCGAGGATCGACGAGAACGCGAAGAGGAAGATCGCCAGCGTGAGGAAGTGGATCGCCCACTGCCCGAGCTGACCGCTCAGCGCCGTCTGCGTGAGCTGGATGCCCTCGGCGGAGCTGCCGTACTCCGGGTTCGACAGCAGAATGATGAACGCGGTGATCGAGCAGACGAGGATCGTATCGAAGTACACACCGAGCGCCTGCACGAAGCCCTGTTTGGCCGGATGCGACGCCGAGGCGGTCGCCGCCGCGTTCGGCACCGAACCGATACCGGCCTCATTGGAGAACAGACCGCGCTGGACACCGATGAGCATGATCGATCCCAACGTACCGCCGGCGATCGAATCCATGCTGAACGCGTCGGTGACGATCGTGGCGATCATCGACGGCACGGCACCGATGTTCATCACCACGACGATGACGCCGACGATGAGGTAGAGACCGGCCATGATCGGCACCAGGTACGCCGAGATGTTCGAGATGCGCTTGGCCCCGCCGGCGAAGATCGCGAAGGCGGCGACGGCGATGATCGCCCCGGCCACGGCAGCGAAGACGCCGTCTGAACTCTCGACTCCGAAGGATGCGCCGACGGCGTCGACGATGGAATTCGACTGCACCGAATTGAACACGATGCCGTAGGTGATGGCGACAATCACGGCGAAGACCAGTCCGAGCCACTTCATGTTCAGCCCGTGCTTGATGTAGTACGCGGGACCGCCGCGGAAGTTCGGGCCGTCCTTGAGCTTGTACAGCTGTCCGAGAGCCGATTCGGCGAAGGCCGTGGCGCCGCCGACGATGGCCGTCAGCCACATCCAGAACATCGCACCAGGGCCACCGAGCGAGATCGCCAAAGCGACACCGGCGATGTTCGCCGTTCCCACCCGCGAGGCCGCGGAGATCGAGAATGCGCGGAACGGCGAGATGTTCCGGTTGCCCTCGGAATCCCGTCCGCCCGGCTCCACCAGGGTGCGGAACATCTCGGGCAGCAGGCGGACCTGAACGATGCCCGTACGGATGGTGAAATACAGACCAGTGGGGATAAGAACAGCCACGAGGATGTACGACGATACGGTGCTGACACTGTCGAAAGCACTCTGGAGCATCTCCATCGAACTGCGCCTCCTTCGGCAATTGTGCTGGAGAGGATCGGAGGTGCGGAACGCGAGGACTCCGTCCGTGGTTACTCCCAGTCTGCCACCTCCGGTTCCGCAGCTGTGGCAGTGGCCCCTGCTTGAAGGTCACCATCAGCCCGCAGCCGAGTCAGCGTCGGCCGAGGCGAAGGCCAGTGTCGACACCGGCAGGATTCATGTTCCGTCCACTCGCGCATCATCCGGAACTTGCTCGGGACCCCTAATCTGGGCGGCCTAGTACTCAACGTTCGGCCACCGCGCAGCAGTTGGATCCGGTGCCCGAACGCCACCCGCAGTCTCCGTGGAGGAGTTCTGAAATGCCCATCACCCTCGCCACCCCCACCTCCGATCACTCGCCCCGCGACCTCAGCACCGGTGCCGCCGACACCGTGATCGATCCCGCCCGCGTTCGGGTCCCGCCCCTGGTCATCGCACACCGAGGTGCGTCCGCCGACTGGCCGGAGAACACGATCCCCGCGTTCATCGCCGGCATCGACCAGGGCGCAGACATGATCGAGACCGACGTCCACATGAGCGCCGACGGTGAGCTCGTGATCATGCACGACACCACCGTCGATCGCACCACCGACGCCCGCACCCTGTACCCGAATCGACAAGACCGCAGCATCGCCGGCATGAACGCCGCCCAGATTGCCACGCTCGATGCCGGAAGCTGGAAGGGCGAGGAATTCGCCGGTGTCCGTGTGCCCCGCCTCGCCGAGGTGCTCACCCTCGCCCACGACACCCGCACCGGCCTGCTGCTCGAGGTCAAGCATCCCGAGCTCTATCCCGGAATCGCCGAGGCGGTCCTGTCCGCCCTGCGCACCGTACCGAACTACCTCGACCGGGCTTTGGCCGCCGGCATGCTCGTCGTCCAGTCCGCGAACTGGGCATTCGTCGAAGAGTTCCACGCGCTCGCCCCGGAGATCCCGGTCGGTGTGCTCGGCCGACCCTGCCCGGACGAGCTCCAGGACTTCGCCGACTGGGTCGACCAGGTCAACCCCGAATTCTGCGCGGCCGACGAGGACTTCCTCACCGCCATCCACGAGCTCGGAATGACCAGTTTGGTGTGGACCGTCGACGATCTCGGTGAGATGGAACGAGCTATCGACGTCGGCGCCGACGGCATCATCACCAACGCTCCCGACCGCCTCGTCGAGGTCGTCGAAGCTCTCTAGAGGAGGCTCTATAGGCCCCGCGTCGGCTCAGGCGTGGGCAGGCCGGTGGATGATGAGGACAGAGAGCAGGACGCTGGACATGATCGTTCCGCCCATCCCGACCGGTCCGGCGATCGGGCCGAAATAGAGGGAGGCTGCGTCGCCGAACATCCTCGCCGCAGAGATCATGAACGCGGCCATACCGCAGACCACGGCGACTGCAGTCAGAACCTGGGCGAACCTCGGCGGGCGACGAGCCTGTTCATCTGCATTCGCATCGTGGAGTCGTGACAGGGTGTTCAGACCGAAAATGCTGGTCGTTGAGGCGGTGAGGGCTGCCATCGCCGCGAGGAATGCGACGGGTGCAGTGGCATCGGCGAAACTGCCCACGGACGGTCCGAAAGCGAAGGCCACCGCGATGATGAGAGCAGAGACGATGAGGACTGTGGCCGAGACCAGGGAAGCGGGGCGACGGCGAGGGAGCTGTGGAATCGGGTCGGCCGCCTCGGTGTGGGGATTTGCAGGGCCGGCGGAGTCTGGGACTCGACCGAGCATCGTCGCCAGCACACCGGCAACGATGAGCGGATAGGCCACGATCGTCAGCGGGCGCAGGAGCCACAGATTCGCTGCGATCACTTGCCCGACATTCGAGTCTCCGGCGGCGGTGGAGATGAGCGAGGCCAACCCAGATGGGACGAACAGCAGCACGGTGACCACAGTGAGCACTGTGCGGGGGCGGGGCGGCAGTGTCCGCATGAGGACAATCCCAGATGCACCGGCGACGAGCAGGATGCCGAGCTGGGCCCACGCGCGGACCGGACTCGTCGTGAAGTACACATCGTCGGCGCTGATGAGAAGCGCGGCGCTCGCCCACGATAGGCAATGGACGAGAAATGCCACGACCGTCAGTGAGAAGTCTCCAGGGCTCAAAGAGGCAGGTCGCTCGACAGAGTCTCGGTCGGCGACGGCCTCAGCGCCACGCTGTGCGGCGGTGGTCATGGCCCGGCGCTGCGTTCGCTGCCGCTGACCTCAGTGCTGTCGTCCGACTGGGCGGTGTCGTCGGGCTGGGCACGGTCACCGGGTCGGGCGGCGTCGTGAGTCGGTGCGCAGTTGAGTGTGCGAACCGCGAGCACGAGGCTGCCGAGGACGAGGCCGAACATGGAGACGACCCAGCCCGTGTATCCCAGGCTGGAGACCGGTGGATATCCGACGGCGAGCAAGGTCGATTCCAGGCACAGAAGCAGTCCGCAGGCGACGATGACGAAGGCCAGAGTGCGAGCAGATCGGGGGGTGGTGCCGGACGAAGACGAGCCTGGGGCCGGCTCATCGGACGGCAGCGACCGAGACTCGGCGACGACCCGCAAGGCGGCGACGGCGGAGACGAACCCGACCGCTGCGCCCAGCGCATTGAAGGCATCACCGTACTCGAACAGGAACATGGCGTCGACGAACATGGTTCGCAGCAGCCAGACAAGGAGCACGATCCCAGTCGCAGCGAACAACCCGATGGCGGCAGTACGCGAACGGCGGCGGAGGACTGCGGGGGCGGCCGCCTCGGCGACTGGGACGAGGCGGGCCGTGACCGCGGCCAGGGCAAGGGCCACGACGATCGGGAAGGCCACTGCGACGATGAGATTCAGGACGCCCAGGGCCGTGGTGAGCGTGGGATTGCTGGCCAGACCTCCGGCGTCGGTGCCGAGCATGTCGATGGTGAAGATCCACTTGAGCGCTTCGACGGCGCAGAGGAACACGATGACGACGATGAACACGTTGCGGGCGATCGGGCGAAGACCGCGGGCGATCGTGATCGCGGCGGCGCCGGAGACCGCGATGAGCGCGAGGCGCAGGAGGCTCGGGCCCGGTGACGTCACATAGGAGTCTTGGGCCTTGACCTCGAGGAGCCCTGCACCGATCCAGGCGACGAGGAAGACGACGGCAGCAACGACGGTGATGGCCATTCTGCGGGCGTCGAGGCCGATTCTCGGGTCATGGGCGTCGGTGTTCGGTGCGGTGGTCATGGCCCTATGCTCCCATAAAAACCAGCCTCCTTGTCGGTTGATGGGTGAAGATCTCGGTCGGCTGACGGGAGATGACCTCGCACGCGATCGCCCGAAGTGAGACGCTGGGGGCATGCCGAACGAACTCGCCGACTCGACCAGCCCCTACCTGCGCGCGCATGCCGACAATCCCGTGGACTGGCGGATGTGGACGAAGGAAACCCTCGCCGAGGCGGCCCGCCGTGACGTCCCCCTCCTCATCTCGATCGGCTACTCCACCTGCCATTGGTGCCATGTCATGGCCCACGAATCCTTCGAGGACGAAGCGGTCGCCGCGATGATGAACGACCGGTTCGTGCCCGTGAAGATCGACCGTGAGGAACTGCCGGACATCGACGCCTACTACATGAACGCCCTGCAGGCGATGACCGGCCAAGGCGGATGGCCGATGACGATCTTCGCCACACCTGCCGGCAGCCCCTTCTACGCCGGCACTTACTTCCCGCCCGCGCCGCGGGGCAATCTGCCCGCGTTCACGCAGGTGCTCTCGGCCGTATCGGCGACGTGGACGGACCGCCGTGACGAGGTCAACCAGATGACGTCCCGGATGGACCGCGGACTGGCCGAGATGGCCGATGCCGTGACCAGTGCGCTCCCCGCCGAGGCGGCCTCGGAGTCACTGACCCCCGACGAGCTCGATTCCGCCGCCGCAGCGCTGCTCGATTCCTACGATCCGGCGTGGGGCGGATTCGGCGGTGCCCCGAAATTCCCGCCGATGATGAACGTCCTCCAGCTCCTCGCGGCGTTCGTGCGCTTGGGCGGAACCGCCTCGGCGGGTGAGGGGGCGGACGACGGTGCTTCGGCGCGCCCGGGAACCGGTGGGACCGCCTCGGCGAACGGGGGAGGGGCCGGGGAGCACCCGCTGGATCGGGTCCGGGCCGAGGGGCGGCTCGGCTGGCTCGGCGCCGACGGACACCTGACCGGTGAACTCGTCCTCGACTGCCTCATCGCCGTGCGTTCGACATTGGCGCGGATCGCTTCCGGTGGCATGCGCGACCAGGTGCGCGGCGGGATCGCTCGCTACAGCGTCGACCGGCAGTGGTTCGTGCCGCACTTCGAGAAGATGCTCTACGACAACTCCCTCTATCTGCGTGCCGTCGTCGCCTGGGCGAAGGTCGAACGCGCCCTGGACCCGGGGTCGAAATGGCTCGCCCTGGCCGAACGCGAGATCGCCGACACCGCGAACTTCCTGATCAGCGACCTGTCGACCGATGACGGATTCATCGCCGCCCTCGATGCGGATTCGCTCAACTCGGCGGGAGTCTCCGAAGAGGGCGCCGCCTACGTGTTCACCCCCGAAGAATTCGCGGAGGCCGGGAAGGCTGGTCTGCTCGGACCCGTCGATTCGCCGGCCGGGGGCGAGCTGTCCGGCCAGGTGGTCGCGGCCGTGCGGATCATCGACTGGCTCGGCATGGAGGATGTGCCTTTCGATGCCGAGCACCCCGCGCCGTGGGACATCGAGGCGACGAGGCATCAGCGCGAGGTGCTCGAGCAGCTGCGCGCTCGCCGTTCCCAGCCGGCCCGCGATACGAAGATCATCACCGAATGGAACTCATTGGCCGTCACCGCCCTCGCCGAGGCGGCCCTGTACTCCGGTGCGGGAGCTGAGGATTCGGGTGGTGCAGATTCGACGGGAAGTGCGGACCCGGCCGGTGGTGCGATCACAGGGAATACCGAGTCCTCGGATCCGGCGCGGTGGGCAGAAACCGCCGTGCGATTCTGGACGGCGATGCACGACCGGTTCGAGCAGGTAGGGGCATCCGAGCCGGTGGACGCAGCCGGACCGGCTGGATTCGACGTGCGGCGCAGCTTCACCGGCGATGTCGCCGGCCCAGGGAGGGGCGGGCTCGCCGATTGGGCGCAACTCATCACCGCTGGAATCACGGTCCGGCAGCTGCCGGGTGGTGCCGCCTCGGTGAGGGTGGACGATCTGGTCGACCTCGGTGCGACCATGCTTGACCTCTTCACCTCCGAACGGGGCGACGGGGTGCTCGAAGCGGTCGATTCGCTCGGTGACGGAATCATCGACGTGAAGTCGGCGGACCCCGTCGACAACACCGTGCCGTCGGGACGATCCGCGGCCGCCGAGGCGGTGCTCCTGCTCGGCGAGCTCGGTGTCGAGGCTGCGACATCTGGTGGTTCGGAGTCATCGGGTGAGGCAGCGTCCCCGGGTAAAGGTGCCGAGCTGGATACGGGGCGGCTGTTGGAGGTTCGGGATCGGCTGCTCGGGATCTATCGGGCGCTGGCCGGACAGGCTCCGCGCGGGTGCGGACACGCGTTGTGGCAGGCCGAGCGGACCCTGTCACCCGTGCGGGTCGCCACCGTCGACGATGCGCTGCGGAACATTGCTGCCAGGCATCCGTCGCTCACTCTGCTCACGGCCTCGACGGGGGTGCCGGGGCCGGATGGTCGGGAGGTCGATGTCCCCGCGGGGACGGCGATCGTGTGCCGCGGAACCTCGTGCTCACTGCCGGTCGGCACGGCCGCCGAGCTTGTCGGGCTGCTGAACAGGTAGGGGCGAAGCTCAGTTCAGCAATTGAGGTTCGGCTCAGCGTTCGAGGCTCAGACCCCGGTAACGGTTGAGTGCGGCGGCGATCTCCTGCCGTCGCGACCGGGTCAGGTGGCCCGGATGGTCGCGGTGCCCCGTGATTCCGTCGAGGCCCTCAGCGTCGAGCATGTCCTCGACCTCGGCCAGCGCCTCGGTCAGGGAGGTGCGTCCGTCGAAGATCTCCGCGAGGTATTCGAGGGCTTCGGCCACGCCCGACGCCTGCTGAGTGTCGACGAGCTGAGCGATGGCGATGAGGTCGATGAAGTCGCGGCCGAACTGGATCCGGTCGGATCCCTTCGCACGAGCAGTCTTCGTCTTCGACGCCGGCCGCAGCGCCTTCGCCGTCGGCACACGCGGTGCAGCGGCGAAAGCAGGGGCGGCGGGGGAGTCCGAAGCGGTGTCCGGGTCGAGGTCAGCTGGAGCCGTTTCGAGGTCGCCGGCGGTGACGCCGACGAGTTCGTGCGCCTGGTCAGTGACTTCCTTGGCCACATAGGCGTCGAGTGCGATGACGTGGTCGGCGACTTCGAAGAACGCACTCGACCCACCGGCGACGAGCACCGTGGACACGCCCTGTTTGGTCAGCAGCGGGCGCACGCGGTCGACGAACGGGGTGATCGGTTCCCGCTCGGCGGGGATGAGCGCGCGCATGCGTTCGTCGCGGATCATGAAGTTCGTCGCCGACGTGTCTTCGTCGATGAGCAGGGTGTTCGCGCCCGCCTCGATCGCTTCGACGAGATTGGCCGCCTGCGAGGTCGACCCGCTGGCGTTCGTCGTGGAGAAGAATCTCGTGTCAGAGCCCGAGGGTAGGTTGTTGATGAACGCCGAGATGTCGTCGCCGGTGACGGCGCGACCGTCCTCGGCTCGAATGGAGGTGGCAGTCGGGTCGCTGATGACCCATTCGCGCCCGTCGCCGGCGATATGCGGGTAGACGCCGCGTTCGAGCGCGCGCAGAATCGTCGACTTCCCGTGATAGCCGCCGCCGACGATGACGGTGACCCCGCGAGGGATGCCCATGCCGGTGACGGTGCGGCCGCTGGAGAGTTCGACAGTGTGCTCGAGTTCGGGAGGGGAGGTGAAGGCAACCGCATCGGAGGACTTCATCGGCAGGTCCGAATCCCCGGACGTCCGCGGGAGAATCGCACCATTTCCGACGAGACCGATGAGTCCTGCTTCGCCGAGGTGGCTGCGCAGTTCCAGCTGATCCCGGTGCAGTTGGACGTGGTCGGCGAGCCCCTCGGCCGATGGGCCGTGAGTGTTCCCTCCTCTGCCTGCTGGGGCGTCCGACCAACGGGCGAAGAGGAAGAGCCGTTCGGCGAATTCCGGCAGATCACGGGTGAGGATGTCCGCTGCCTGATGGCCGAGGATGCGACGGCCGCGCGCAGGCAGATTGACGAGCAGTCGTGCCTCGAACCCGGCGTCATCGATGAGGACGTTCGTCCGCTCGAGGACCTCCTGCCCGGAGTGGCCGAGGATGAGTGCGCGCTGATCGAGCTTTGCGAGCACCTCGTTGCCGGCCCGGAGCAGATAGTCGGCGGCGGCGATGCGATCAGCCCGATCAGTGGTGAGGTCGAGCGGGAACTTCGCATCGGCACGGTCGACGCGCACCCGGACCTTCGAGGGAGAAGCGAACGGATCGGCCTGGACCCGGTCGATGAACACGGTGATCGGTCCGAAGCTGTAGCGGCCGCGGATCTGCTTGAGATTGCCGTAGCTGCGACCGTCGAGGTTATGCAGAGTGGAGGCGAGATTCGACTGACGTGAACTCATTTCACTCATGCTAGTGGCCGGAGATGAATGCCTACTCAGCGGATGCGGACTCGACGCCGTAGAACCGGGCCGCGTTCGACCAGAACACCGTGTCCTCCTCGGCGGGGGTGAGCACCTGACGAAGGAGTGCGAAATCGGCATCGGCGAAGGGGCGACGTGCCCGCGTCGACGGCAGGTCCGTCCCCACCATCAGCGCGGTCGGGTCGGTGTCGACGATGCGACGGACCGCCTCGGCGGGATCGAGCTCCACACGGCCGAAGCCGGTGGCCTTGACCTTGACTCCTGCCTCGACGAGGCGCAGCAGGGTGGACAGTCCGTCCTCGTGCATGCCCAGATGATCGATGCTCACCGCCGGCAGTGAGGCGATGCGTGCGGCGAGATCCTCATCGATGGTGCGGGCGTCGATATAGAGCTCGGCGTGCCATCCGACGAGGTCATGGACTCGTCGGGCAAAGCCGTCGAGGGCATCGAGGGTGGCCGAACCGCCGCGGGCGATATTGAATCGCAGAGCCTTGATGCCGGCCTCGTCGAGGCGTCGGATCTGATCATCGGTGGTCTCAGCCGGCAGCTGGGTGACGCCGACATAGTTGTCGCCGAGCTGGCGCAGGGCCTCGATGAGGTACCCCTGGTCGAAGCCCTGGAACGAACCGGACACGACTGCTCCTCCGGCAACCTCGACTCCCACATAGGGGAGGCTCTGCAGTCGCGCGCGATAGTCGGCGACCGTGAACGGATCGGGCAGATAGCCGTTGTTCTCGATCAGCGGATGGTTCGGATCGATGATGTGCAGGTGCGCGTCGAAGGCACGCTGGAGTTCGCTCATACCGTCAACCTACATCGTCGCCGAACGGCTCGTTCAAGGCGTGGCGCGTCTGTCGATCTGTGTACAGCCCGATGGGCGCGCTCCGCCTTGAACGACGCTGAAGAGGAGAGCGGAGGAGCGGCTCGCTGATTCTCATTCTTCGGCACTGCGGATAACGATCCCATCAAGGGTCTCGAACGCGCGGTCGGCAGACCTGGTCATGTCAGTGCCTCGGTATATTGTGAGGGAGTTCACATTAAAGTGGACGGGCGGCGCTGATCGACGGTGATCGCGGCTGCTCTCTCCGAACATTTGGAAGGATGAGGATGTCCGGACGCACTGTCGAGGCCGCTTCGACTGACCCGGCGCGGCAGACCGACGTCGACGAGCTCATCGCTCAGTACGACGAAGAGCTGCCGCAGCGGACTCTGACGCGCAGACTCGACCTCGGCGTCGGCATCGTCTGCTTCGTCGTCTCGCTCTTCGTGCTCAACCAGGTGTTCTTCCCTCTGCGACAGGGCAACCAGTTCTACCTCATGTGGTTCCTCGCGTTCGTGCTGCCGCTGGTGTTCGTCTGCTACCGGCCCGGATTCGGTCGCAAAGCCGAAGCGGCAGACAAAGCCGCGGAGGCGGCTGGGGAGGTTTCGACGGACGGCGCAGGGGTCGTGGGCACGGCCGGCGCCGAGGCGGGAGCCGCCTCGTCGAAAGTGTCCACATCGCCGAAGAGGAAGCGGGCGAAGAACGACAACCCGTCGATCATCGACTGGGTGCTCGTCGTCATCACCTTCCTCACCTGCGCCTATCCCGTGCTGCCGTTCTTCTCCGGCGGATTCAACGAATTCCTCAACCGGCAGGGATCCCTGACGAGCCTCGACGTCATCATGGGCGGAGTCCTGCTTCTGCTCATCCTCGAAGCGACCCGCCGAACCACCGGACTCATCCTGCCGATCTTCTGCATCGTCTTCTTCCTCTACAGCTACTACGGCTCCTATATCCCCGTGAACTGGCCGGGCTCGCATGCCGGGCAGAACTTCGACCAGATCGTCAACGCCCTCTACAACGACGCCTCCGGTTTCTACGGAATCCCACTCGACGTGGCAGCGACCTACATCGTGCTGTTCACCATCTACGGAGCCGTGCTCGACAAGACCGGCGCCGCCAGCTTCTTCATCGACCTCAGCTTCTCCCTGTTCAAGAAATCCAAGGCAGCACCCGGACGCACC
Organism: Brevibacterium sp. MGP-B1; assembly: GCF_057766545.1. Lineage (NCBI taxonomy): Bacteria > Bacillati > Actinomycetota > Actinomycetes > Micrococcales > Brevibacteriaceae > Brevibacterium > Brevibacterium sp. MGP-B1. The sequence goes on from NZ_CM173407.1 coordinate 4,131,719, forward strand.
GTGGCACTGTCCGGATTCCTCCTCGGCACGGTCTCCGGCTCTGGCACGGCCACGGCCGTCTCGCTCGGTGCTGTCACCTGGCCGGTCCTCAAAAGAGCCGGCTATCCGAAGGAAAACGCCGGCGGCATGCTTGCCGCCTCCGGCATCGGCGCCATCTTATCCCCGCCGACGCTCGGTGCCGCAGCCTTCATCATCGCCGAGCTTCTCAACGTCTCCTACGGACTCGTCCTTCTGTGGGCAGTCGTGCCCACCCTCCTGTACTACCTCGGCATCTTCCTCGCCATCGAAATCGACTCCCGGAAGATCGAAGTCGACTACACGCCGCCGCCGGGGCTGCGGTCATGGCCGATCTTCAAAAAGGGCTTCTACCACTTCATCTCCCTGGGCATCATCGTCGTCTTCCTCGCTCTCGGCATGGCACCGTTCAAGGCCGTCGTCTACGCGACGCTCGTCGGCATCGGATTCGGCATCATCGAGATCATCCTCGCCCGCCGCGGCGAACCCGCCACGATCCTCCGCGCCGTCTGGGACGTGTTCTACGGGGCCCTGTCGACGGGCATCCGCTCGGTTCTACCGGTGACGAGCGTGTGTGCCGCCGCCGGCATCATCGTCTCAACGATCACGAAGACCGGGCTCGGCCAGGTCATCTCCGACATCCTCATCAAGGGAGCCCAGGCATTCTCGAACGATCCGACGGTCATCCTGATCCTCACCTGCATCTTCGCCGCAGTTGCCGTGACGGTGCTCGGACTGGCAGTGCCGGTGACCGCCTCGTTCATCATCAGCTGGGTCATCGTCGGACCAGCCCTCATCACCCTCGGAGTCCCCGAGGCGGCTGCGGCGATGTTCATCTTCTACTACGCAGTCCTCTCCGAGGTCTCCCCGCCGACCGCACTGGCGGCGGTCGCCTCCTCGGCGATCACCGGCGGCCGCGTCATCGCCACCATGTGGCAGGCCTGCAAGTACGCGATCCCCGCATTCCTCGTGCCTTTGGCCTTCACCTTCACTCCCGAAGGTGCCGCATTGGTCGCTCAGGGAGGGTTCCTCGGCGCGGTCTGGACCTTCCTCGTCTCGGCCTGCGCAGTCGCTGCCTTGGCCGCGGGTGCAGGCGGATGGATCATCCGCCGCGCCGGCTGGCCCGAGCGGATCCTGTGCTTCCTCGCCGCCGGCGCGCTCCTCTACCTGCAGCCGCTGTCGATGATTGTCGGCTTCGCTGCCCTCATCCTCGCCGTCGTCATCCACCTCATCCTCCGACGCAAGCCGGCGACCGCCTCGGCGACGGGAACTGCGGCAGGAGCGGCCGCCTCGGTGACGGGAACCGTGACAGGAGCGGCCGCCTCGGCGAAGGACGAGGCACCGGCGAATGCGGTCGACCCGAGTACAGCCGGAGCGGACGGATCCGGTGACGGATCTTCCACCGAACCACCCTCGTCCGGAACACCGGCCGGGACCAACTGAGAAAGGGACGAAGTCCATGAAGCGAACAAGGACGTTCACGATCGCCGCTGCGGCCCTGGCCGCAGTGCTGACGATGAGTTCATGCGGTGGCAAGCGCGAAGCCGAGCCCGCCGCAGAAGGCGGAGACGGCTGCACCGCCGCCTCGGGGCAGATCACCATCGCCACCGGCAACTCGACCGGCGTGTACTACGTGCTCGGCGGCGGTCTGGCGCAGGTGATCTCCGACAACTCCGACCTCAAGGCCACAGCGTCGGAGACCGGCGCCTCCGTGCAGAATCTCCAACAGCTGTCCAGCGGAGACTTCGACATCGCGTTCTCCCTGGCCGATAACGCTGCCGACGCAGTGTCGGGGGATGCGGACTTCAAGGAGGCCGAGGACATCTCCGCGCTCTCGCGCATCTACGACAACTTCACTCACGTCGTCGTGCGCAAGGATGCCGAAATCGACTCGGTCGAGGACTTCAAGGGCAAGACGATCTCGACCGGTTCGCCGAAGTCCGGCACCGAGGTCATCGCCAACCGTCTCATCGAATCGGCCGGACTCAAGGACGGGGACGTGACCAAACAGCGCCTCGACCTGTCGAAGACCGTCGACGGGATGAAGGACGGAACCATCGACGGCATGGTGTGGTCCGGCGGACTGCCCACGGCAGGAGTCACCGACCTCTTCACCTCGAACGGCAAGGACGTCGAGATCCTCGACATCTCCGACCTCGAGGGGAAGATGAAGGAGATCAACCCCGTCTACGAGGTGGCAGAGATCCCCGGTGACACGTACAAGGGCGTCGACACGGTGAAGACGATCGTCACCCCGAACGTGCTCGTGGTCCGCAATGACATGGACGAAGGCACGGCCTGTGCTCTGACGAAGCTCCTCTTCGACAAAAAGGACGACCTGGTCAAGGTGCATGCCGCGGCGAAGGAGATCAACCTCGACACCGCCGAACCGCCGGAGCCGATCAAGCTGCACCCGGGCTCGCAGAAAGCACTGGACGAGCTGAATAAGTGAGGGCTAGGTGCCCAACCGCTCGTTCAAGGCGTGGCGCGTCTATCGATCTGTGTACAGTCCGGTAGGCGCGCTTCGCCTTGATCGACGCTGACGAGGAGCGGAGCTCCACGCTTCGCATGGCGGGCAGCGCGGCCCGCGGCCAGGATTCTCCGGGGCCCTCGATCCTCAGATGCTCTGAGAACAGACAGGCGGGATTCGGCCCGGAGCCGGACTCAGCCTTCCCGCGGGCCGACCGTCGGATCGGGCAGGTAGACCTCTCCGCCTGATGCGAGGAACTCGCGGCTCTTCCGCTGCATTCCGGCCAGGGCCTCCTGCGCCTCGGCGCTGCCGTAGGTGTCGCGGATGTCCTGGGAGATGCGCATCGAGCAGAACTTCGGGCCGCACATCGAACAGAAGTGCGCGGTCTTCGCCGGTTCCGCCGGCAGCGTCTCATCGTGGAACGCCTCGGCGGTCTCCGGATCGAGGCCGAGGGCGAACTGGTCCCGCCACCGGAATTCGAATCGAGCCTTCGACAGCGCATCATCGCGGGCCGTCGCACTCGGGTGGCCCTTCGCGATATCGGCGGCATGCGCGGCGATCTTGTACGTGATCACCCCGGTCTTGACGTCGTCTCGGTCGGGCAGCCCGAGATGCTCCTTCGGGGTGACGTAGCAGAGCATCGCCGTGCCGTAGCGGGCGATCTCCGTCGCCCCGATCGCCGAGGTGATGTGGTCGTATCCGGGCGCGATATCCGTAACCAGCGGACCCAAGGTGTAGAACGGCGCACCGTGACAGAGCTCCTGCTGACGTTCGACGTTCTCCCGCACGAGGTGGAGCGGAATGTGCCCGGGCCCTTCGACCATCACCTGGACGTCGTGGGCCCACGCGCGTTCTGTGAGTTCGGCGAGAGTGTCGAGCTCGGCGAACTGGGCGGCATCGTTGGCATCGGCGATAGAACCCGGCCGCAGTCCGTCGCCGAGCGAGAAGGCGACATCGTAGCGAGCGAAGATCTCACAGAGTTCATCGAAGTGGGTGTAGAGGAAGTTCTCCTCGTGGTGGGCAAGGCACCAGCCGGCCATGATGGACCCACCGCGTGAAACCATCCCGGTGACCCGGTCGGCCGTGAGAGGAACGTAGCGCAGCAGCACACCGGCGTGCACGGTCATGTAGTCGACACCCTGCTCGCACTGCTCGATGACAGTGTCGCGATAGATCTCCCAGGTCAGCGCGTTCGCATCGCCGTCGACCTTCTCCAGCGCCTGATAGATCGGGACGGTGCCGATGGGGATCGGCGAATTGCGGATGATCCACTCCCGGGTGGTGTGGATGTCATTGCCGGTCGACAGATCCATGAGGGTGTCGGCACCCCACTTCGCGGCCCACCGCAGCTTCTGCACCTCCTCGGCGATGGAGCTGGTGACCGCGGAATTGCCGATGTTGGCATTGATCTTGACGAGGAACGCCTTGCCGATGATCATCGGCTCGGATTCGGGGTGATTGATGTTGTTCGGAATGATCGCGCGACCGGCGGCGAGCTCGGCGCGCACGAGTTCGACATCGCACTGCTCGCGAAGCGCCACGAACCGCATCTCCGGGGTGATGATGCCCTGCTTTGCGTAGTGCATCTGGGTCACTGTGCGGCCGGACTTGGCCCGACGGGGGACCGGTTTGCGTCCCTTCCACTGCTGTGACGGGGCACCTCGGCGGACGGCGGCACGACCGTCATCGGCGATGCGGTGGCCGCGGGCGTCATACGTCTCAGTGTCGAGGCGGTTCTCGATCCACGGGAATCGCAGAGCGGGCAGTCCCTCTTCCGGAATGCTGCCCGGTCCGACGGTGCGGTAGACGTCGACGGGATCGTTGGCCCGGCCGTTCGAGTCCTCGAGCTCGATGCGGGTCACGGGAACGCGGATCCCGTGTTCCTCGTCATCGACCCACGCCGTCGAATGCGTCGGATACTGCTCGAGGGTGAACTGGTCGTGCGAATCTGCGTCAGACGAAGTCGTGGCAGAGGCAGGTGTTTCAGGGGTGAATGCAGTCAACTGCAGTCCTCACTTCCTACGCCGGTATCAACCGGATCAGGTTCTACGGTCTCGGACGATCCAGTCCGATCTCAGCCCTTGCAGCGGGCTCCCGTGGGGTCGTGCCATTCGTATCACGACTGACGCAGTGAGGACAACCGTGGCTCCTTGAGCGACGGGAATGGGGTCAGCTGCCCTGGAGGAACGCCTTCGCGGCGGCGCCGAGGGCGACGACGTCGGAGACCGCGACCATTTCGCGGGCCGAGTGCATCGAGTACAGGGCCGGACCCACATCGACGGTCGTCATGCCCAGCCTGGTCGCGGTCAGCGGTCCGATCGTCGACCCGCAGGGCATCGCATTGTTCGACACGAAATCCTGGTACTCGACTCCGGCGACCGCGCACGCCTGTGACCACACGGCGGTGCCCACCGCATCCGTGGCGTAGCGCTGCTGAGCGTTGAGCTTGAGCAGGGGACCGCCGCCGAGGCGGGGGCGGACATGCGGATCGTGCCGTTCCGGATAGTTCGGATGGGCAGCATGCCCGGCATCGGAGGAGACACACACCGAGGTGGCCATCGACGCGAGATAATCGCTGCGCGTCGACTGCGGCAGCAAGGAGGCAACGATGCGCTCGGTGACGTCGGCGAGGAACGGACCGCACGCGCCCGAGCGCGAATTCGACCCGATCTCCTCATGATCGAACGCCGCGAACAGTGGGATGCCGTCGAGCCCGTCGGCATCGAGCTGGGTGAGCGCGGTGACGCCGGCGTGGACGGAAAGAAGGTTGTCCAGCCTCGGCGAGGCGAAGAACTCCTCGGCGGCACCGAAGAGGGCCGGCTCCTGAACGGGAATGGTGTAGACATCGTGGCCGACGACGGACTCGGCATCGACCCCGGCCGACTCTGCGAGCAGTTCGATGATGTCCGCCTCGGCGAGGTCGGCCAGGCCGACGACGGGAGTGGTGTGACGCTGCTTGTCCAGGGCAAGACCCTCATTGACCTGCCGGTCGAGGTGGATCGCGAGCTGCGGGATGCGGGCGATCGGCCCGGTTCGGGCGAGCACGATGCTGCCGTCGGCGAGGCTGAGTCGACCCGCGAAGGCGAGCTCACGATCGAGCCACGAGTTCAGCAGCGGCCCGCCGTAGATCTCCACCCCGACCTGACGGGTGCCTTCGGCGGTGAACTCGCCGCCGGGTTTGAGTTTGAACGCCGGGGAATCGGTGTGGGAACCGAACACACGGAACCGGGGAGCCACCTCGGTGACGGTGGGATTCATCCACGCGATGAGCGCGCCGTCGCGGATGACGTAATGCCCGGTTCCGGGCGTCAGCGCCCAGGGAACGGACTCGTCGAGGCGGGAGAAGCCGGCCTCTTCCAGGCGTTTCGCTGCCGTGTCCACCGCGTGGTACGAGCTGGGAGATGCGCAGACGAAGTCGCCGAGGTCGGCCGCTGTCGTCGCGGCCACCTCCGGTCTCGGGAGTGATTCATTCATTTGCCCAGCCTATCGTTTGCGGTAGTTTGGAGGTGAAGAAGATCAGGTCTCAGACGCCGGGTTGCCACCGGGTCCGAGAATCAGGCGGGGGCAGCGACCCTGCGACCGCACCAGCGACGGCAAGGAGTGTTCGACGTGAACCAGTTCGTGACGGAGTGGAACACCTGGCGCGACTCACGGAACTCAGCCCTTGCGAAACCGTTCGGCTGGCTCAGCGTCGTCGGACTCCACTGGCTCGACGCCGAATCGACCTGGACCGACGCCCCCGGCACGTTCACCGTCGACGACGGCTGGGTGACCGTATCCCTGAAGACCGGAATCAAGGCCGGCCCCGCAGCCGAGACATTCGACCTGCTCAGCAAGGTCGACAACGGTGAGTCAGCTGGTGCCGTTGCTGCTTCTGGCGTGAACGGCGGAGGACCGACCCGTGCGACCAGCCCGGCCGTGCCCAGCGACACCTCGACTCTGCCGAGGGTGATGGACCAGTCCGGTGCGGGCGCGGCTGCGGCAGACTCCGCGGGTAGCGACCCTTCTGCCGGAACGGATGCCGGATCCGATGCGGGGTCCGACGGACACGCAGCCGTGCCCGCCAAGCCACAGGTCCGCGTGGAAGAGAACGGGTTCAGCGCGAAGCTTCCGAACGGCGGCTCGCTCAACTGGTTCACCGTCGGCAACGTCCTCTACGAACTCATCGATCGGGGCGGCCGCCTCGGCGTGCGTGTGCGCAATTCGAAGTCCCCGCTGCTCGGGAAGTTCTTCGAGGTTCCGGTCTTCGACCCGGACCCGGACTTCGTCTTCCTCGCCCGGTTCACCAGGTTCGACCCGTTCAAGACCTACACCATCGAAACCGCCCAAGAGGACCTGCAGCTGCAGACACAGGCGGCGGGAACCGTCACCTTCGAGACCTCGCACGGTGAGGTGAGCCTGCTCGCCACCGGGTGCCCGAAGACCGGACTCCAACTGGACTTCCACGATTCGACGAACGGGAGCACCACCGCCGCGTGGCGGACCATCGACCTCGGAGTGCCGAATCAGGACGGGTCGCTCGTCATCGATTTCAACCGTGCGGTGAACTACCCGTTCGCGTTCACCTCATTCGCCACCTGCCCGGCCCCGATCGAGGGAAACGTCGTTCCCTTCGACGTCACCGCAGGTGAGCGGCGTCCCCCGTTCTTCTACTCGGAGGCCGGGATCAACGTGCCGTTCCTCTTCTACGTGTGGTGGGACGAAGAGAGCGCCGAGGTGACCCGCCCCTGGTATTCGCGTTTCGGCCTCGACATCACCATCCTCAACCCCAACCACGACGACGGGCGGATCTCGCTCGTCGGCTTCGACGGGGTTGCGATGTCCGGCGGGGATCTCTCGCCCCTGGGACGCAGGGCCCGGTCGCGGCTCATCGATGTCGCCACCGAAGCGCTGACTTCACGGATTCCGGTCATCGGCATCGGCGCGTACTCGGCGTTCGTCATCCAGGCCCAGCGGGAGCTGCGTTCGCAGCAGGGCTACGTCGACGGCATCGAAACCGAATACGAGGCGCCGGCGGACCGTCTGCTCATCGTGATGAATAACGAACTCGACCCGAAGCAGGCCGGTTTCGACATCGTCCACACCGACGCCAGCGGGCTGATCTACGTGGAGATGCCCTTCGACATTCCGCTCGAGTCCGACCGCACCGAGGTCGAGGACTTCCAGGCGGCGATGGAATCGGGCGCCTCGATCACGAGCTGGCAGGAATTCGACTACCGCATGGTCGCCCTCATCCGGCACCACCGCTGAACCCCGCTCCCCGCCTCAGCCCCAGCGCCCGTTTCCTCCCCGAACTACCTGACGGCGGCCCAGCAACCTCGCGCGAGGTTGCTGGGCCGCCGTCAGGTAGCAATTACCAGATGGTGACTCGCTGGTCGGGGGCTAAGTACATGCCGTCGCCCTCTGCCACGCCGTAGGTGTCGTGGAAGGCGGTCATGTTCTTCACGACCTGGTTGCAGCGGAACTCCTCCGGCGAATGCGGGTCGATCGAGAGCCTGCGCACACGCTCCTCGGTGCGCATCTTCGACCTCCATGCCTTCGCCCATGCCTCGAAGAACGCCTTCGCCTGCTCGGCCGACGGCGCCACCGGCACGCCCGGAGTGCCCGCCCGTTCGCCGAGCTCGAGCTCGAGAGCCTTCCACCCGATCGACAGACCACCGAGGTCACCGATGTTCTCACCGACCGTCAGCGCCCCGTTGACGTGCTGATTCGGTTCGAGACCTGCCGGGACCAGCTCTTCGTACTGGGCGATGAGCGCATTCGTGCGCTCCTCGAACAGGGTCCGATCCGATTCGGTCCACCAGTCGACGAGGTTGCCGTCACCGTCATAACGCGATCCCTGATCGTCGAAGCCGTGACCGATCTCGTGGCCGATGACCGCGCCGATCGCTCCGAAGTTCGCGGCCACCTCACCGGAGGCGTCGAAGAACGGCGGCTGGAGGATCGCTGCCGGGAAGACGATCTCGTTCATCACCGGGTGGTAGTAGGCGTTGACCGTCTGCGGGGTCATCAGCCATTCCGTGCGGTCGATGGGCCCGCCGATCCGCTTCACCTGCCGCACATGCTCGGCCTGCGAGCAGCGACGCACGTTGCCCACCAGGTCGGAGGAGTCGATCGCGGCCGGGTACTCCCGCCACACCTCCGGATAGCCGACCTTCGGGGTGAACTTCGAGAGCTTGACCAGGGCGCGTTCCTTCGTCTCCTCGCTCATCCAGTCGAGTTCGCGGATCGACTTGTCGTAGGCCTTGATGAGCATGCCCACGAGGTGGTCGATCGCGTCCTTGGACGACGGCGGGAACTCCGCTGAGACGTAGAGTTTGCCCACGGCCTCACCGAGGTAGCCCTCGACGAGACTGACCCCGCGCTTCCAGCGCTCCCGCAGGGCAGGAGTGCCCGAGAGAGTCCGGGAGTTGAAGTCGAAGTTCTCCTCGACGAACTCATCCGACAGCAGCGAGGCGGTGTCGGAGACGACGACGAAGCGCAGCCACGTCTTGATGGTCTCGATGTCGGTCTCCGCCCACACCTTCGCCATGCCCGTGACGAACGAGGGCTGGGAGACCACGAGGTACTTCAGATCAGACGCATCGGCGGTGAGGATCCCCAGGTAGGAGTCGAAGTCGAACTCGGGGCCGAGGTCGCGCAGCTCGGAGATCGAATACTTGTTGTACGTCTTCTCCGCATCACGGCAGGCCACGCGGTCCCAGTGGTGGCGGGCGAGCTCGGTCTCGAACGTCATCACCTTGGCGGCCACCTCGGCGTCGGAGATCCCGGACTTCTCACCGAGGCCGGCCAGGGCCGCGATCTTCTGCACATGCGCGAGGAACTTCGCGCGCACCTCGGCGTGGTCGTCGTTGAAGTAGTAGTCCTCGTCGGGCAGGGAGATGCCGGCCTGGACGAGATAGAGGGCGTAGACGTCGGAGTCCTTCGCATCGGCGGTGACGTACCCACCGAGCAGACCGCCGATACCCTCGGTCTCCAACCGGGCGAGAAGGGCGGCGAGTTCTGACTTGTCCTCGGCGGCGTCGATGGCTGCGAACGTCGAGGTCAGCGGGGCGACACCGAGTTCGTTGATGCGATCGACGTCCATGAACGAGGTGAACAGATCGGCGACCTTCTGCCCCTCGGAGCCGGGCTCCTGCGGGGTGTCGGACACGGAGGTGATGATGTCGCGGACCTTGGTCTCGGCGGTGTCGAAGAGCTCACGCATGGCTCCGTCGCCGGCCCGGTCATCGGGGATCGTGAACGAGTCGATCCACTCGCCGTTGATGTGCTGGTACAGGTCATCCTGAGGCCTGATCGAGGTCAGTGAGGTTTCAGAAGTCATGGCCCCACAGTATCGTGATCAGAGCCCCGCACGCCCTGCCCGAGGAGGAGAGTATGAGTCTGGCATCCGTCGTTTTCGTGTGCACCGGCAACATCTGCCGATCCGTCACCGCCGAACGTGTGCTCTTACATCACCTGGCCGATACCGGCGCCGAGGCGGTCGTCGACTCCGCCGGGATCAGCGACGAGGAGGCCGGCAACCCCATCGACCCACGTCAGGCGCGTGTGCTCGCCGCGGCCGGCTACCGCACCGACGATCACGTCGCCCGACAGATCACCCCCGAATGGTTGGCCGACCGCGACCTGGCGGTGGCGATGACCGCCCGCCACTATCGTTCCCTGGAGCGGATGATCTCAGGTCTTCCCGCCGAGGCGGCTCCGGAGCTGCGGATGCTCCGCGAGTTCGATCCGCGGGTGGCCGGGGTCGAGGGCGACGGTGTTCCGGCGCCGGATGTCGAGGATCCCTGGTACGGCGAATTCAAGGATTTCGAAGAAACTCTTGAGACAATTGAAGTGTCCGTGCCGGGAATCACGGATCATCTGCGCGCGCTGGCCGCGAAAACTCAGTGATACTAGTAGGCACAAGCTTGCTGACACGACCGACATCGCAGGTACGCCTTGAAGGAGAAACTCTCATGACTCGTCTCATGACACGACAGAACTGGTCCGCTCTCAGGCTGGGCTTCGCCGCCCTGCTGGTGGCCGCGATGAGCGTGTTCGCATTCGCCCCCGCCGCCAGTGCCCATGATCAGCTGGTGTCGTCGAATCCCGAGGACGGTGCCGAACTCGATCAGCAGCCCAAATGGCTCGAGATGAACTTCTCCGGCGACATCCAGGAAGTCGGCTCCGAGGTCAAGGTCGTCGTCGACGGCAAGGATGTCTCCGCAGGTGAGCTGACCGTTGAGGGCAAGAAACTCAGCGTCGCTCTGCCCGATGATCTCAAACCCGGCGACTACAAGGTCACCTGGCGCGTGGTGTCGCAGGACGGCCACCCGATCTCCGGCGACTACTCGTTCGCGATCAAGGATGCCGAAGGCGCCGGCGGTGACGTCAAGGAGTCATCCGGAGAGTCGACGAAGGCCGGACTCGGCGGCGGAGTCGTCGATGAACCAGGCAAGGACACAGAGGATCGCGGCGAGATCGGCGAGTCCACCGGCAGCGACTCCGGAATGTCGACGCCGATGATCGTGCTGCTCTCCGTCGGCGGCCTGGCCATCATCGTCATCGTCGTCCTGCTCATGCGTCGCAAGTCCCAGGGCTTGCCCGGCACCAAGGACAACTGAGCGAGGACTCCCTCGCAGCACGTCTGACACGAGGCCCCGAATGCGAAGAGCGTTCGGGGCCTCGGTGTATCCGGTCCGTGGTGGAATCGGCGGCGATCTCGTTCAAGCGTCAGCGCGGTTATGGCGAGGTACACCGGCTGATAAGTGTGCTTCGCCTTGAAGGAGAGGCTAGGGAGGCGGTCGGGCCAGCACCTCAGAGTGTGAAACGCAGGAGACGGTCGTCGTCCGGGCCGGGTTCTCCGCGACCGTCGGTGTTGTTCGTCAGCACGAGCAGCGACCCGTCGGGCGCTTCGACCACATCGCGCAGTCGCCCGTGCTCGCCGGTCCACAGCTCTGACGACGACTTCAAGTCGTCGAGCGGAACTTGGTGTAGGCGCTCACCGCGCAGCCCGGCGATGAGGATGCTGTCATCGGTGACGGCCAGTCCGCTGGGGCTCGCTTGGTCGGGGGACCACTGCTGCACCGGGTCGATGAAATCACCGTCCCCGTCACCGGAGCCGCCGTCACTCGCACCGTTGCCCTCGGGGGTGCCTTCGACCTCGGGCCATCCGTAATTCCCGCCGGCTTCGATGACGTTGAGTTCGTCCCACGTGTCCTGCCCGAATTCCGAGGCGTACATCGTGCCCTCATCGTCCCACCCGATGCCCTGCGGATTCCGGTGCCCCATGCTGAAGACGAGCGAATCGCCGAAAGGATTGTCATCGGGAACGTCGCCGTCGGGCGTCATGCGCAGAATCTTTCCCGACAGCGCATCCTCGTCCTGCGCACTGTCGCGATCACCCGTATCGCCGAGAGTGGCATAGAGCATTCCGTCGGGCCCGAACGCGAGCCGCCCGCCGTTGTGGAAGTTCGCGGTCGGCAGCCCGTCGAGGATCGTCTCCTCCTCACCCAGGGACAGATCCCCGGCCTCACCGAGGAGGTCGAACCGTACGACCCGGTTCTCCGTCCCAGCGGCGAAGAAGGCATAGAGACGGCCATTGTCGACCGCGAGACCGTGGAGGCCCGCCTCACCCGAAGCCGAGGCGTCATCGATCCGGCCGACCTCACGAACGTCGCCACCTGCGGAGACTTCGAGGATGCGACCCGAGTCGCGTTCGCTGACCAGCATGGTCTGCCCGTGGAAGGCGATCGACCACGGGGATTCGAGTCCGGTGGCAACGACCTCGGGGGAGCCCGCGCCCGGTGCTGACGATGTGGACCCGGTGTCAGATGCTCCGGAACCACCGCTCGCCGAGGCGGCTCCCGTCGCTGACTCGTCCCGACCGTCGGTCTCGCCGGAGTCCGAATCGGAGGAACAAGCGCTGAGGACGACGGCCAGTAACATGGCGGCACCGGTGAGGAGCCGTCCGGTGCGGGAGCTTGCTGGGGTGCTCATGATCTCGCCTTCATCGGTGAGTCCGGTGGCACAAGACTATCCGTCGGCCGCTCAAGAACTGAACCGCTTGCCGCTGACTGGGACCGTCTGCACAGGAATAGAACCGTCTGCACGGACTGTTGCCTCAGATGACTGAAATTCTGCGACTGAGTCCCGCAACCGCACTGCACGCCTACCGAAGGAGCCTTCCGCCTTGTCCGTTCCGTTGAACATCCTCGATCTCGTCTCCATTCGGGAAGGAGCCACCGCGCGCGAGGGCATCGCCGAATCGATGACGAACGCGAAGCTCTCCGACGAACTGGGATACAAACGCCTGTGGTTCGCCGAGCACCACAACACGATGGGCCTGGCCGCCAGCGCCACGGCTCTCCTCATCTCTCAGGCCGCCTCGGTGACGGAGAAGATCCGGGTCGGATCCGGCGGTGTCATGCTGCCCAACCACGCCCCGCTCATGGTGGCCGAACAGTACGGAACGCTCGCAAACATCCACGGTGATCGCATCGACTTGGGCCTCGGGCGCGCACCAGGCACGGACGGGATGACCGCGCAGGCGCTCGCCCGATCCTCGGCCGAACCACAGGACTTCGCACAGAACATCTATGACATGCAGGGCTGGTTCTCCGAGACAGGGCAGGCGCACACGATGCCGATCAAGTCCGCGGTCTCGGCGGGGATGAACGTGCCCATCTGGGTGCTCGGGTCGACGATGAACGGCGCCTCGATCGCCGGTCAGCTGGGCCTCCCGTTCTCCCTGGCCTCGCACTTCGCACCCGACCAGATCGACATCGCGATCAAGACCTACCGCGATTCGTTCACCGCCGATGCGCCGACCGCCCAGATCGACGAACCCTACGTCATGGCCGGGATCAACGTCATGGTCGCCGATACCGACGCCGAGGCGGCCCGCCAGTTCACCTCAGTCCAGCAGATGTTCAACGACATGCGCACCGGCCGCCGCCGCAATCTGCAGCCCCCGGTCGACCCGGCCGAGATCTATGCGCAGGGCGGAACCAGCCCGATGCTGTCCATCAGCGCCGTCGGCTCACCGGATACTGCGACCGCGCAGATGGCCGAGTTCGTCGAACGCACCGGCGCCGACGAACTCATCACCGTCACCTACGCCTACGATCCAGAGGTGCAGCGCCAGTCGCTGAAACTGCTCGCCGACGCCTGGTTCTGAGGCGACGACTGAGCGGACCCCAGGCTGGGGCGCGAGCCGCCGTTCGGCCATTGGCTGTGGACATCGACGGTGTCGGCGAACCCGTCGAACCCGTCGAACCGCGGTAGATTGGTATCGTGATGATTGCCGTGCGTGAGGCGACTGCCGCCGATGTCCCCGCCGCCGCAGGAGTGCTCTCCAGAGCCTTTGATGAATACTCCTGGACGCGGTGGTCGGTGCCGGCCGACCGCTATCGCGCGCGGCTGGAGGAGCTGCAGGCGATTTATCTCGCCCACGCGGTCGAGTGCGGGCTGGTGATCGTCGAGGAGAAGTACCGGGGCGTGGCGGCCTTCGTGCCCCCGGAAGCTCCCGGTCTTACCTCCGAGCGACAGAACCGCGTGAGCGAGCTGCTCGGTGATCGCCTCGAGGTGCTGATGGCCACACACCTGCCGTCGCGGCCCCACGCCGCGTGGGATCTCGCCACCATCGGTGTGGAACCCGACAGCTGGGGGTCGGGCATCGCGTCGGCGATCCTCGCCGAAGGTCTGCGCCGGATGGACACGATCGGCTCCCTGGTGTCGCTGGAGACGTCGGATCCGCGCAATGTCGCTCTCTACGTCCGATTCGGTTTCAGTACCATCGCCGAGACGCAGGTGCCGAACGGTCCGAAGGTCTCGACCATGGTCCGCACGCTTTCGACTGAAGCATAGAGGCACTCCGTCCTCACCGAGGCTCGACCTCACCCCACCAGGCGCACATGCGCCGCCAGTCCGGGTTCGGTGTCGGCGAGCGTGCGGGCGGTGGACAGGACCGTCGACTCCATCGCCGAGGCGGCCCTGGTCGCCCGCACGTCCGCGCGCGTCGCGAGGCTGACCGTCCGCGTCAGCTGCGGATCGGCCAGGGGCGCCGAGGTCAGCAGGGGCCGGTCGACGAGGACCATCGCCGGGACGATCGCGACTCCGAGGCCGCGCTCGACGAACCGCAGCGCCGCATCCATCTCCACGCCCTCGACGACGACTCGGGGGCTCAGCCCGGCCGTCTCGAACGCAGCGGTGGTCGCCTCTCTGAGGTCGTAGCCGTGATGGAACAGGACCTGGGGACGGTCGGCCACCTCGGCGAGGGTGATCCGATCGGACGTCGCACGGCCTGAGGTGAGCAGATCGGAGCCGGCGGCAGCGATGACGACGAGATCCTCGGCGAGGATCCCGCGCAGGCTGAGCCTCGGCATCTGCGGGGCGAGGTCGAAGGTGCGGGTGATGAGCGCAAGGTCGAGTTCGCCGCCGGCCAGTGACTCGATGAGCTCACGGGAGCCTTTCTCGACGAGCTCGAGTTCGACGCCGGGATGGGCCGTGTGGAACCGGCTGATCGCCTCGGCTACGAGGCTCACGCACAAGGTCGGAGTCGCACCGAGCCGGACGCGACCGCGCCGCAGACCGGCGAGCTCATCCATGTCACGGCGGACCGCCTCGGCGTCGGCGAGCATGCGTTTCGCCGTTGGCAGCAGGGTCTGGCCGGCGTCCGTGAGCGTGATGTGTCCGTGCGCGCGGTGGAAGAGCTCGGCCCCGAGCTCCTTCTCCAGCGTCGAGATCTGCCTTGACAGCGAGGGCTGGGCCAAGTGGAGCGTCGCCGCGGCTTTCGTGAAATGGCCGGTGGCGGCCACCTCGGCGAAGCTTCTCAGCTGTTCGAGGTTCATCGTGGGTCTCCGTGCAGGTCAGACATGGCAATAGTCTATCGCTATCAACTTGACTCAAACAATGCATTGGACGTATTGACTGTGCGGTTTCATAGTGGAATCCATGAACACCACACAGGGCGGACCCCGCCGAAAAGAACACTCCATCTCCACCTCGGTGCTGGTCATCGGAACCGGCGGATCGGGCCTACGGGCCGCGATCGAGGTCGCCGAAGCCGGCGCCGATGTCCTCGCGGTCGGCAAACGGCCGAAGGAGGACGCGCACACCTCGCTGGCCGCCGGCGGCATCAACGCGGCCCTGGCGACGATGGACCCGGACGACACGTGGCAGCAGCACGCGGCCGACACGATCAAGGAATCCTATGACCTCGCCAACCCCCGGACCGTCGAAATCGTCACCCAGGGAGCAGCCGAAGGCATCGCTGACCTGGAGCGATATGGAATGGACTTCGCGAAGGAGGACGACGGTCGGATCTCTCAGCGCTTCTTCGGCGCCCACACCTGGCGTCGCACCGCTTTCGCCGGCGACTACACGGGGCTGGAAATCCAGCGCACCCTCATTCGTCGCGCCGAAGCCTTAGACATCCCGATCCTCGACCGCGTCTACATCACGAAGCTGCTCGTCGCCGACGGTCGCATCTTCGGCGCCTTCGGCTTCGACGTCATCGACGGCACCGGCTACCGGATCTACGCCGACGCCGTCATCCTCGCCGCCGGCGGACACAACCGGATCTGGAGGCGGACCTCTTCGCGTCGGGATGAGAATACCGGTGACTCCTTCCGTCTGGCCGTCGAGGCCGGTGCCCGGCTGCGCGATGCCGAGCTCGTCCAGTTCCACCCCTCGGGCATCATCGAACCTGAGAACGCCGCCGGCACGCTGGTCTCCGAGGCGGCCCGCGGTGAAGGTGGGATCCTGCGCAACGGACTGGGGGAGCGGTTCATGGAACGCTACGATCCGCAGCGTATGGAACTCTCCACCCGTGACCGGGTGGCGCTCGCCGCCTACACGGAGATCGCCGAGGGGCGCGGCACCGAGAACGGCGGCGTGTGGCTCGACGTGTCCCATCTGCCGCGCGAGACCATCATGAACCGGCTGCCCCGAGTGTTCCAGACGCTCATGGAGACCCAGATGCTCGACATCACGGCCTCGCCGATCGAGATCGCGCCGACCGCGCACTACTCGATGGGCGGAGTGTGGGTCGACCCGGTCGATCACAGCACCGACGTCGAAGGTCTGTGGGCCATCGGTGAGGCCTCGTCCGGTCTGCACGGGGCGAACCGGTTGGGCGGGAACTCGCTCATCGAGCTGCTCGTCTTCGGCCGGATCGTCGGGCGGTCCGCCGTTGCGTACTCCGATTCGTTGGAGGCGCAGGTGCGGTCGCATGCCGCGGTCGACGAGGCCCGGGCAGAGATCTCCGATCTGCTGGCCTCCGAAGGCACGGAGAACGTGCGTGCGCTGCAGCGGGAGGTCCGCAACCTCATGACCGAGCACGCCGGAGTCGTTCGCGACGAGGCCGGACTGCTCGCCGGGCTGGAGAAGCTCGCCGGCATCGAAGCGCGGATGGCCGACGTCGGCATCCACCCGGACATCGCCGGATTCGCCGATCTCTCCCACGCCTTCGACCTGCGGTCCTCGGTGCTCGCGGCCCGCGCGACGCTCGAATGTGCGCTGGAGCGGCGAGAGACCCGCGGCTGCCACAACCGCAGCGACTACCCGGACCAGGACCCGAACCTGCAGGTCAACTTGGTCTGGTCGCCGTCGGCCGGAGTCATCCGCGAGTCGATCCCAGAAGTGTCTGCGGATGTCGCGGCCCTCATGCACACTGGCGAAATCAGCCAAGAAGGCAAACTAGTCGAATAATTGCTACCTGACGGCGGCCCAGCAACCTCGCGCGAGG
Organism: Brevibacterium sp. MGP-B1; assembly: GCF_057766545.1. NCBI lineage: Bacteria > Bacillati > Actinomycetota > Actinomycetes > Micrococcales > Brevibacteriaceae > Brevibacterium > Brevibacterium sp. MGP-B1. The sequence goes on from NZ_CM173407.1 coordinate 4,148,935, forward strand.
TTGCTGGGCCGCCGTCAGGTAGTACTGGGAGGGGTGGGGTCCAGCGATCGGCTTATCCTCCTGCGCCCGTTGGGCCGAGTCGTTGGCGGCGTCTCTCCGTGTGTCGTATGCTGACAGGTCAGTCGATGCACCGACGACACCGACATGCAAGTGAGCCACACGAGCGAAAGGTGAAGACATGACTGACAGCGACAACTCTCAGGACCGGAGCCCAATGCCCGATCAGGCGGAGGCCAACGCCTTCTTCCCGAGCTCGTACTCGCTCTCCCAGTACACGTCGAGCAGGACCGACTTCGACGGCCCCGTCACCGAGGAGACATACACGGACGGGAAGTGGAAGATCCTCACGATCGCCACCGACGAGCGGTACATGCTCATGAAGAATGGCACGTTCTTCTCCACCGGCAACCATCCCGTCGAGACGCTGCTGCCACTCCACCACATGGCCGAGGCTGGCTACGAGATCGACGTGGCCACCGTCAGCGGCGGACCCGGAAAATTCGAATGGTGGGCCTACCCCGGGCAGGACGAGGCCATCGCGTCGGCATGGTCGAGCGCCGAGGCGAAATTCAAGGCTCCGCTGAGGCTCTCCGACGTCATCGCGAATGGCCTCGACGACTACGCCGCGATTTTCATCCCGGGCGGTCACGGTGCCATGAACGTCATCCCCTTCGACCGGGACGTGCAGGCTGCCCTGGACTTCTTCCTGGACAACGACAGGCTCATCATCACCCTCTGTCATGGTCCGGCGGCGTTGTTGGCCGCGGGCCTCGGTCGCTCCACGAATCCCTTTGCCGGCTACCGTGTCACCGCGTTTCCGGACGCGCTCGACTTCGGGGCGAACCTCGACATCGGCTATCTGCCTGGCGAGATGCCATGGGCTCTCGGCGAGACGTTGAAGAAGGATGGCATCGAGATCATCAACGATGAGATGACCGGTGCCACCACACGCGACCGCAACCTCCTGACCGGAGACAGTCCGCTCGCGGCGAATCAGCTCGGAAAAGAGTCTGTGCTCGCGCTCTTGGAGAGTTTCGGCGGCTGAGACCTTCGCCGTTCAGCGTTCTGCCAGACGACCGCGACGTCACTGGATACGTACTGCTCTGGGCGCATTCAGCGATGTCACGGTGCTTCAGAGACGCGGCCGACGGCGGCCCAGCTACCTCGCGCGAGGTAGCTGGGCCGCCGACGGGTAGTTCGGGGGCATCGGGTGGGGAGAGCGGTCAGTCGGCGATGCTGAAATTGCCGCGGAAGATTCGGTCCGGGTCCCGTTCCTCTTTGAGTTGGCGCAGGCGTGCCAGGGACTCTGCGGGCAAAGCGTCGGCGAGGCCCTCGTGTGGATTGAGGAACGTGACGGGTTTGCGTCCGCTGGCAGGCAATGCCCGCGCCAGATCGGCCTGCTTCTGCTCGATCGACTCCGCGGCCGCCTCGGTGACGGGAAGACCGAACATATAGACGCTGTACGGCTCGTCCAGGGCGCCGTGCGGGTTGTCGGTCGGCTGCGCCAACGCGCCGCCGAGGTGCCTGACCTGCACCGACAGAAGCGGGTCGATGGGCCTATCGAGGAGTGTGTCCAGGGCGTCATCGTCAAGGGACGTGAGCAGCTCGGCGCGGGAGCTGCCGACTCCGGGGTCGGTCGGTTCGGCCGTAATCGCACCCAATTCGGCGACGCTCATCTGCGCCCGGGTATCCGACAGCGGCGTCGGCAGGGTCTCGAGTGGGCGCATAAGCTCACGTGCTTCCTCCCCTCCGCCGAGGTACGTCAAGTCGATGGCGACCATCGGCTCCGAGCCTGGGAAATGGAGGAGTTCCAACCACAGGGTCAGCCCCTCGGGAGCGGTGTGAGTCATCGTGCGGAACACCTCGGCGACCTGCCTGGCGTGATCGCCGGACCAGAGCACACGCCCGCCGAAGACATCAGGGGCGGCCTGCAGTCCGACCTCAAGACCGGTCACGATGGCGAGCTCGCTTCCACCTCCGCGCAACGCCCAGAACAGGTCCGGATCATCGGTCGCGGAGACGCGGCGAGCCCGACCGTCGGCGTCGACGACGTCGAATGCGCGGATGCTGTCGCCGACCCATCCGAAGGATCGGCCGAACCAGCTCAGGCCGCCGCCCAGGGCGACCCCGGCGACGGTCACCACCGGGGAGCTGCCCGGCAGGCCGGTCAGCCCGTGTTCTGCCGCCGCTCTCTGCAGTTCGCCCGATTTCACACCCGCGCCGATCGTCGCCGTGCGCTGTGCGGGGGTGACGTCGATGCGGTCGAGGCGGGTCGTACGCAACAAGATCGTGTCGTCGGCCCGCCCGGTCGCTCCGTGGCCGGTCGGCTGGGTGGCGATCGACAGGCTTCGTTCGCGGGCCCAGTTCACGAGGGTGACGACGTCGGTGACGTCGGCGGCTTCGACGACGGCGAGGACGTTCTGGTCGACGGCCCGGTTCCACGGGCGGTGGACCTCGTCGAATTCCGAGTCGTCGGGAAACCAGGTGCGCCCCTGGACAGTGGCGCGAAGCTCGTCAAGAATGGTGAACGGCAGAACAGTCATGATGACTCCTTGGCTGGTGTTGGTGATCAGGCCGACGTGTGCCGGACTCAATGATGAGTCGCAGCTCGGCCCGAAAACGTGACAAGCCGTCGTCGTCAGGATCCCAATGCCATCGGAGACATCACCGCAGACCCTCGCCGAGGTGGCCGACCAGTTCTCCTCGCATCGACCGAAGATGTTCGCCATCGCCCACCGCACCCTCGGTTCCCCGTGGGCTGCCGACGATGCCGTGCAGGAGGCGTGGATCCGTTTGCAGCGAGCCGATTTCGCGGCCATCGACAACCTCGAGGCGTGGCTGACGACGGTCATCTCGCGAGTCTGCATCGACGCCATTCGCCGTGATGCCGCAAGACGTGAGGATCTGCACTGGGAAGCACCGGACGACGACGCCGTCCCGGACCATGACTCGACGGGCGAAGCACCCGACACGGCCGGCACTCCCGGAGGTGGTGGGGGAGGAGGCGGCGTCCGCACCGATCGACCGGAGGACAGCGCCCTGCTCCGAGACGATCTCACGGTGGCTCTGCACGTCATCCTCGACACTCTTGGTCCCTTGGAACGATTGGCGTTGGTGCTTCATGACATCTTCGCCCTGTCCTATGACGACATCGCCCCGATCGTCGACCGTAGCCCGGTCGCTGCACGTCAGCTTGCATCCCGGGCCCGCGCACGTCTGCGCAAAGTGGATGCGGAGGAGGTCCGACACCGGCAGGAAACCGCCATCACGTCTTTCCTCGAAGCGGCTCGCGGAGGAGACTTCGGCGGCCTCCTCCAGCTGCTCGACCCGGAGATCGAAGTGCGCAGCGACCCCGCTGCCGTGAGCCTCGCCGAGGCTGGTGCCGAATTCGGTGCCCCACTCATCCGCCCCGAGGTCGTCGGCCGTGATGCTGTGGCCCGGGTGTTCAACGGGCGAGCGAAGGCCACCGAACTGGTCTGCATCGATGGTGTCCCCGCGGCCGCCTATATCTCCGACGGTGTCGCTCGGGCACTCTATCTGTTCCACTTCGCCGACGGCCGAGTCGCGTCCGTCGACGTCATCGCCGACGACGAGACCCTCCGCCACCTCCTCATCACCCAATAGCCACTCCCAGGACTACCTGAAGGCGGCCCAGCAACCTCGCGCGAGGTTGCTGGGCCGCCGTCAGGTAGCAATTGGGGTGTTGGGGTTGTATTGGGAGGTGTCAAGATCGCGTTAAGATCGCCCGCCGTCCGGGTCGCACCGCGGTGAGATGAACGCATGTCACTCACCCCATCGCCGAGGCGGTCGGCCGATCGTTCGAACGCGCGGTCCCGCATTCGCTGCGAACACTCGCGCCCCCACCTCCCCTGCAGGGAGGGCCGCCCATGAGCTGGTTCACCGGCATTACGCAGATCCTGCTCGTCCTCGTCCTCCTCGCCGCCGCTCACGTTCCCCTGGGCACCTACATGGCCCGGGTGTTCCTGTCGACGTCCGACACCCGCGCCGAGGCGCTGCTCTATCGTCTCACCGGCGTCGACTCCACCTCAGAACAGCGGTGGCGGGTCTATTTCCTCTCTGTGCTGACGTTCTCGGCCGTCTCGATCGTGGTCCTCTTCGGGCTGTTCCGACTCCAACACCTCCTCCCGCTGTCCAACGGGCGTCCCGCCGTCCCCGTCGATCAGGCACTCAACACCGCGGTCTCCTTCGTCACGAACACGAACTGGCAGTCCTACGCCGGTGAGACGACGATGGGCTTCCTCGCCCAGATGGCCGGGCTCGCCGTCCAGAACTTCGTCTCCGCGGCCGTCGGCATCGCCGTAGCCGTCGCCCTCATCCGCGGGCTCATGCGCTCGAACTCCCTGTTCATCGGCAACTTCTGGGTCGACCTCACCCGCTCGACACTGCGTATTCTGCTTCCGCTCTCGGTGCTCTTCGCGATCATCTACATGGGACTCGGCGTCATCGACAATCTCACCCCTGACCAGGTCGTCCACACCGTCACCGGCGGCACCCACGCCGCCGACGCAGCCCAAGCCGGCAGCACCATCACCCAGACCATCCCCGGTGGTCCCGATGCCAGCCAGGAGGTCATCAAACACCTCGGCACGAACGGCGGCGGCTTCTTCAACGCGAACTCCGCGCACCCGCTCTCGGCTCCGAGCGCCCTGGTCAACCTCGCGAACATCTTCCTCATCCTCCTCATCCCCTCGGCACTGCCGCGCACCTTCGGCATCATGGTCGGCAGCCGCAATCAGGGCTGGGCGATCCTTGCGGCCATGGCCACCTTCTTCGTCCTCTCACTCGCCGCCGTCATCGCCCTTGAAACGACGACCACCACCCCGGCTTCCCACGCAGCGGGAGCCGCAATGGAAGGCCGCGAAACCCGTTTCGGCGTCATCCCCTCGGCTTTCTTCGCCGTGGCCACGACGCTGACCTCGACGGGAGCGATCGACTCGGCCCACTCGAGCTACTCAGGACTCGGGGGAGCGGTGCTCATGATCAACATGATGATCGGAGAGATCGCCCCCGGCGGCGTCGGCTCCGGCCTCTACGGCATGCTCATCGTCGCAATCGTTGCCGTCTTCGTCTGCGGACTCATGGTCGGTCGCACTCCGGAGTTCCTCGGCAAGCGCATCGGCCGGACCGAGATCACCTTGGCGAGCACCTTCATCCTCGTCTCCCCGGCGCTGACCCTGATCGGCACCGCCGTGGCCACGCTGTGCCCGGGCACGCTCGACTCGGTCCTCAACACCACCTCGGCGATCCAATCCTCCGGCCACGCAACCGCGCAGACCGCACAAACCGCGACCCAACTCAACCCTCACGCCCTGTCCGAGATCCTCTACGCCTTCACCTCGGCGGCAAACAACAACGGATCCGCGTTCGCCGGCCTTGACGCGAACACCCCGTTCTTCAACATCGCCCTGGCGATTGCGATGCTGCTCGGCCGCCTCGTGCCGATCGGCGCCGTGCTCGCGCTCGCCGGAGCGTTGGCCAAACAGACCCCCGCCGAGGCGAGCCCGGGCACCCTGCCCACCCACCGACCCCTGTTCGTCGGGGTCGTCGTCGGCAGCGGCTTCGTCATCAGCGCCCTCACCTTCCTCCCCGTGCTCGCACTGGGACCGATCAACGAAGGACTCATGTGAGATGAGAACCATCACCGCTCCCGCCCTCCTCCAGGCAAGCCTGCTCGGGCTCAAAAAGCTCGACCCCCGCACCGCCTGGCGCAACCCCGTGATGTTCCTCGTCGAGATCGGCGCGGCCATCACCCTCATCCTCGCGATCGCCGATCCCAGCCGTTTCACCTGGGCGATCAGCATCTGGCTGTGGCTGACAGTCGTCTTCGCCAACACCGCCGAGGCGCTCGCCGAGGGCCGCGGCAAGGCCCAGGCCGACTCCCTTCGGGCCAGCCGGGTCAGCGTCGACGCAACCCGCGTGCTGCCGGGCGGGGGCACCGAAACCGTGCCCGCCTCCCAGCTGCAGGCCGGGGACCGGGTGCTCGTGACCGCAGGTGAGACGATCCCCGGCGACGGCGACGTCATCGAGGGTGCGGCCACCGTCGACGAGTCCGCCATCACCGGCGAATCCGCGCCCGTCATCCGTGAGGCCGGCGGCGACCGCTGCGCCGTCACGGGCGGGACGAAGGTGCTCTCCGACTCGATCACCGTGACCGTCACCGCGAGCCCCGGAGAGAGCTTCCTCGACCGGATGATCACGATGGTCGAGGGTGCGAACCGGCAGAAGACCCCCAACGAGGTGGCCCTCGGCGTCTTCCTCTCCGTGCTCACCCTCATCTTCATCCTGGTGGTGCTCAGCCTCGCCCCGATCGCCTCCTTCTCCGGCGCCCCGCAGTCGCTGACCGTGCTCATCGCCCTCCTCGTCTGCCTCATCCCGACGACGATCGGCGCGCTGCTCTCGGCAATCGGCATCGCCGGCATGGACCGGCTGGTCGCGGCGAACGTGCTCGCGAAGTCCGGCCGCGCCGTCGAGGCCGCCGGTGACGTGTCGACGCTGCTGCTCGACAAGACCGGCACGATCACGATGGGCGACCGGCAGGCCACCGACTTCGTGCCCTTGGGATCGACGACACCGGAACGGATCGCCGAGGCGGCCCGGCTGTCCTCGTTGGCCGACGACACCCCCGAGGGCAGGTCCGTCGTCACCCTCGCCGAGACGGAATTCCGCATCGACGCCGCCGGCCTCGAGGCCTATCCCGAGGCCGAATTCATCCCGTTCTCGGCGACGACCCGCCTGTCGGGGATCGTCCTGCCGGTTCGTGAGCAGGTCACTGAGCAGGATGGGGCGACTTCCCCCGCCGAGGTAGGCGCACATCGATCCGCGCGTACGCGGTCGACCGTCGTCGAGGTAGTCGGAAGGACTGGTGCGGGTGCGTCGTCATCCGCCGCGGTGGGGTTGGCCGCGGGAGTGGCACCGTTGCGTCGCACCGTGGTCAAGGGTGCGGCCAAGGAGGTCATCGCGTGGGCCCGCGACCGCGGGGCCGAGGTCCCCGAGGCCGCGACCGCCGAGGTCGAACGCATCAACACGGGGGGCGGCACGGCACTCCTCGTCGCTGAGGCTGTCGGGTCCTCCGCACGGGTGCTCGGGGTCATCGACCTGCGCGACATCGTCAAACCGGGCATGGCCGAGCGCTTCGCGACGCTGCGCGAGATGGGGATCCGGACGGTGATGATCACCGGCGACAACGAGCTCACGGCCCGCGCGATCGCCCGGGAAGCCGGGGTCGATGACTTCCTCTCCGAGGCCACGCCCGAGGACAAACTCGCCCTCATCAAGACCGAACAGGCCGGCGGTCGGATGGTCGCGATGACCGGGGACGGGACGAACGACGCGCCCGCGCTCGCGCAGGCCGACGTCGGGGTCGCAATGAACACGGGCACGACCGCGGCGAAGGAGGCCGGCAACCTCGTCGACCTCGATTCGGATCCGACGAAGCTCATCGACATCGTCGCGATCGGTAAGCAGCTGCTCATCACCCGTGGGGCGCTGACGACGTTCTCGATCGCCAACGATGTCGCGAAGTACTTCGCGATCATTCCGGCGATGTTCCTGCTCGCGTTCCCGGGGCTCGGGGCGCTCAACATCATGGGTCTGCACAGCCCCGCCTCGGCGATCCTGTCCGCGGTGATCTTCAATGCCCTCATCATCGTCGCCCTCATCCCGGTCGCGCTGCGCGGGGTGCGGTTCCGGGCGCGGACGGCCTCGTCGCTGCTGCGGATGAACCTGCTCGTGTTCGGCATCGGCGGACTCATCGTCCCGTTCATCGGCATCAAACTCATCGACCTCGTCATCGCGCCGCTGCTCTGAGCAATTCACCACTGCGGGTGGTGCACCGCTCTGAAGCGCCCGCCTGACCTCGTCGTTCACACTGACTACTCTGAAAGGACCCTCATCATGCTCCCCATCTTCGGCCGACAGCTCCTCACCGGGGCACGGATGCTTCTGGTGCTCACCCTCGTCGTCGGCCTCGCGTACCCGCTGGCGATGGTCGCGATCGGTCGTCTCATGCCCGCCCAAGACGCGTCGATTCGCAACAGTGCCGGCGAGGTCATCGGCAACGCCCGCCTCGCCCAGCCCGTGAGCGGGGACGAATGGTTCTTTCCTCGGCCTTCGGCCGGTGACTATGACGGACTCGCCTCGGGGGCGTCGAACCTCGCGGCGAACAGTCCCGAACTGCTCAAACAGATCGCCGACCGTCGCTTCCAGATCGCTGAGCGAGAGCACGTCGACCCGGCGAGCATTCCTGCGGATGCGCTGAGCGCGTCCGCGTCCGGTCTCGATCCGGACATCAGCCCTGAGTATGCTCGACTCCAGATCCCTCGCGTCGCGCGGGAGACGGGACTGAGCAGGAAGGACGTGACCGCGATGGTTCAGGCGAACACGCAGGATCCGCTGTTCGGCTTCATCGGTGAGCCTCAGGTCAACGTCGTCACTCTCAACAACGACCTCGCGAACGGCGGGCGCTGATGGACTCGCCTCGGCGGGGCACGCTCACGGTCTTCCTCGGCTACGCGCCCGGGGTGGGCAAGACCGTCGCGATGCTCGAGGCTGCGGCGACTGCGGCAGACAACGGCCGCGACGTCGTCATCGGCATCGTCGAGGACCACGGACGTGCCTTCACCCGGTCCCTGGCCGAGGGATTCGAGACCATCGCCCGGCGCCCGGCCGACTACCGCGGTCGGACGTTTCACGAACTCGACACCGAGGCGGTGCTCACCCGGGCGCCCGAACTCGTCATCATCGACGAACTCGCGCATACGAATGTGCCGAGCGATGATTCGGTCGGTGGCGACGGCACGGAGACCTGCCTCGGCGGCGGAACCACGCCCACCCCGACCCGCACCAAACGTTGGGAGGACGTCGAGGCGATCCTCGCCGCCGGCATCGACGTGTTCACGACGGTGAACATCCAGCACCTCGAATCCCTCGGCGACGTCGTCGGTGCGATCATCGGCCGCAACCAGGCCGAACGCGTCCCCGACCCCTTCCTCCGCGCCGCCGACGAAGTCGAACTCATCGACATCAGCCCCGCCGCACTGCGCACCCGACTGGTCGACGGGCGGATCTATGCAGCGGAGAAGGTCGATGCCGCGATGTCGAACTACTTCCGGCTCGGCAACCTCACCGCGCTGCGCGAACTCGCCCTCCTGTGGCTGGCCGACCGGGTCGACGAAGGCCTCGAGAAGTACCGCGACGAAAAGGGCATCCGCGCCACCTGGGCCGCCCGCGACCGGATCCTCGTCGCCGTCACCGGCGGCCCGGAATCGACGACGCTCATCCGCCGCGGACTGCGCATCGCCGGCCGAGTGGCCGGGCGCGAACTCCACGTCGTCCACGTCATCGAACCCGACGGCACCCGCCGCTCCGGTGCCCCGCACCTGCTGTCGGCCCGCGAACTCGCCGAGGCGAACCACGCCGTATGGCACACCGTGGTCGGTGACGATGTCGCCAAGGCCCTCATCGAGTTCGCCCGCACCCTCAATGCCTCACAGATCGTCCTCGGGGTCTCGCGCACCCCGTGGTACCGGCGCATGTTCGGCCCCGGCGTGGCCAACCGCGTCATCAGCGCCGCCGCTGACATCGACGTGCACATGGTCACCCACGCCCAGGCCGCCCGATTCTGGCGGCCGGATCGAGAACGCACCCGAGACAATCCCCTCTCGCGTCTTCGTCGCATCCTCGGCTGGATCATCGGTGCGCTCGCCCCGCTCGTGCTCACCGGCCTGTTCGTCGCGCTCGGCCCCGGGTCGACCTCGCTGGGCATGAACTTCCTCGCCTACATCACCGTCGTCGTGCTCGTCGCCCTCATCGGCGGGTTGTGGCCGGCGGTGATGACGGCCGTGTTCGGAGCCGGACTCATCAACTTCTTCTTCACCCATCCGGTGAATTCGTTGTCGGTGAGGCAGATTGAGAACATCCTCGCGCTCGTCATCTTCGTCGCGGTCGCCGTGGCCGTGGCCACCGTCGTCGACCAAGCCGCCCGCCGCTCGAGGCAGGCTCAGGCGGCCGAACACGAGGCGGGAGTGCTCAGTGAGCTCGCCGGATCGATGATCGCCGAGGGTGACAGCCCCGAGGCGATGGTCGCGGGCATCCGCACGAGCTTCGCCCTCGACGGGGTCACCCTCTTCGTCCGCGGGAACGGGGCGGGCGGCGAAGACCGCACCGACGCTGTCGGTCGTGCCGACGCTGTCGGTCGTGCCGGTGACGGCGACCGGGCGGGCAATACGAACCGCGCGGGCGGCGGGGACGTGGCGGCCGCCTCGGCGGGGGAACCGATCAGGTCACGGGCCGAGGCGAGCGAGGTCATCGACCTCGACGAGGACACCTCACTGGCGCTGCAAGGGCGGCCGCTCAGTGCCGGAGAACAGCGGATCCTCGACGCTTATGCCGGCAGGCTGCTGCGGGTGCTCACGGAATCGGCCCTGCAGCGCAGCCGCACCGAGGCCAGGGAACTCTCGGCCGGCAACGCCGTGCGCACCGCCCTGCTCACCGCGGTCTCCCACGACCTGCGCACGCCGCTGGGCGCGATCACCACGGCGACCTCGACGCTGCTGCTCGACGAGATCGAGCTCTCGGATGCCGACCAGCGGCTCATGCTCGAGACCATCGAGCACGGAGCCCAGCGCCTCGAGAAGCTCATCGACAACCTCCTCGACATGAGCCGGATCCAGTCCGGGGCGGTGACGATCGCGACGGCACCGGTGCTCGTGGCCGATGTCGTCGCCTCGGCGCTGGATGAACTCGACGGGGATTCGGCGGGGATCGCGGCCGGCGATGACGGGGGCCCGGCGGGGACCGCGGCCGGCGATGACGGGGACTCGGCGGGGATCGCGGCCGGCGATGACGGTCGCTCTTCACAGCCGAAGATCACCGTCGATGTCGACCCCGAGACGTGGATCGACGTCGATGCGGGGCTCGTCGAACGCGTGCTCGTCAACATCATCGAGAACTCCGTGAAGTACGGCGAGGGCGCACCGATCACGATCGATGCCTCCACCGGCGCCGAGGCGGTCCACCTCCGCGTCGCAGACTCCGGTCCCGGAGTGGCCGAGGAGGCACTCGAGTCCGTCTTCACCCCGTTCACCAGGCTCGATGAGTCCAACACGAAGGGTCTCGGGCTGGGGATGGCGGTCGCGTTGGGTCTGTGCCGGGCGATGGACATCGAGCTGAGCGCCGAGCCGACCCCGGGCGGCGGATTCACCGCGGTGCTGACGATTCCGCGCCGAGGTGGGGCGCCGGCAGCACCCGAGGAGACGAGGAAGGGCGACGCGTTGTGAAGCACGTGCTCATCGTCGAAGACGACACCGACATCGCCCGCGCCGTGAGCGTGGGGCTGCGGGGCAAGGGCCATGAGGTGACGATCACCGGCAGCGGGCGGCAGATGAATGAGGCGCTCGCCGAGGCGACCGTCGATGTCATCCTCCTCGACCTCGGACTGCCCGACGTCGACGGCATCGAACTCATCTCGCAGGTGCGCAAGTGGAGCCAGGTGCCCATCGTCGTCATCTCGGCCCGCCATGACGCGCGTGGCAAGATCGCCGCCCTCGACGCCGGGGCCGATGACTATGTGACGAAGCCGTTCTCCCTCGGCGAGGTCCTCGCCCGCCTGCGCGCGATCGAGCGGCGCTCGGGTACGGCGGCCGATTCGAGTGTTGTGCGCACCGGTGATGGGCGGGTCGTCATCGACCTTGCCGCTCATGTCCTTCAGGTCGAAGGTGCCGAGGTGCATCTCACGCCGATCGAATGGAACATGCTCGGCGTCTTCGCCAAGCATCGGGGTGCGCTCGTCGATGCGACGACCCTGCTCACCGAGGTGTGGGGCCCTGAGTATGCCGGGGAGCGCGGCTACCTGCGGGTCTATATGTCCCAGCTGCGGCAGAAACTCGAGGCCGACCCTGCCCGACCGCAGTACCTGCACACGCAGATGGGCATGGGCTACCGCTTCACCCCGTAGTGTGGGCGACATGCCCAACCCCACACGAGTCGCCGTCCGCATCGTCCTGCTCGATTCCGATTCTCGCGTCCTGCACTTCGAAGGGCGCGACCTCGCCGATGCTCAGGACAGCATCCGCTTCTGGTTCACCGCCGGCGGTGGCAGCGAAGCCAGCGAAACCCTGCAGGAGACCGCGGAACGCGAGCTGGAAGAGGAGACAGGTCTGTCCGGCATCGATCTGGTCGGCCCGTTCCATCGTCGTGAATTCGACTTCCTCAACCACGGCGAACCTCAGCACCAGGTCGAGCATTTCTTCGCCGCACGGACGGATGTGACGGATCTGAGCGACTCGAACTGGACCGCGCTCGAGCGAACGGCCATGACCACATGGCGCTGGTGGAGCGCCGACGATCTCGAGGACGCACCGATCCGGTACTTCCCGGAGAACCTGTCGGAGCTGATCAGGGAAGCGGCCGACTTGGTCTAGACTGAATCGCCCCGGGAACAATGGAGACAGTGAAGCCACGGAAAGGACTTCCCTGTCATGCTCCAAAAGAAATACCCGCTCGAGCTTCGTGAACGAGCCGCTTCCTGTGTTGCGTGAGTGGTTTCTAGACAGCTCCACTCTCGCAACCGGAGGCCTTCACCCATACACAGATCAACTGCGATTCACGCAACAACTTCATGGCCAGCAACACCTAGTCCCATCTCGGACCCACTTTCCTCTGCGGTCTCAGTCTGCGTCCGAGACGCTAGGCGTCCTGCACGGTGACGAGGTGATTCTGGTACGCCCAGACGACGGCCTGGAGGCGGGAACGAACTCCCAGCTTCGGCAGCATCCGAGCGAGATGAGATTTGACCGTTGCCACCTCGATCACCAGTTGGTCCGCGATCTCACTGTTAGTCATTCCCTGCGCCAATAACATGAGAATCTCACGTTCACGGGTCGTGACGGCCGAAAGGGCGCGAGAGGCAACGACAGGCTGCAGTTGGCGGCGCTGGGTGTATTCGCTGACGATCCTCCGCGTCAGTTTCCGATCGATTGTCCCGTAGCCCTCCGCTACACTGCGCAGAGCGCTGAGGATCTCCTCGGGTTCGGAGTCCTTGAGAAGAAATCCGGAGACGCCGACCTCGAGAGCACGGAAGACATAGTCGTCGATGTCGAATGTCGTGAGTATGAGGACGGGGATCGGGTCATCGAGCTGCGGTGCCGATATTCGAGCCGCGACCTCGATGCCGTCCAGACCCGGCATTCGGATATCGAGGCAGGCGACATCTGGACGCAGTTCGAGGGCAAGGTCGAGTGCTTGGTCGCCGTCGGCAGCCGTTCCCACGACCTCGATGTCATCTTCGGCCCCGAGTAGTGCGGCCAGCCCGCCGCGGGCGAGCGGTTGGTCATCGGCGATCAGTGTGCGGATCATCGGTTTCCTCTGTCAGGATCGAAGGGGATTCTCATGTGTGTGACCCACCCATTGTCGTCGGTGGGGCCGAAATCGAGTGAACCCCCGACCAGCGCCGCGCGTTCGCTCATGCCGAGGATCCCGAGGCCGCTGCCCCCGGCGCCGGAATCGTGCCTCTGCGTCGGTGATGTGTTGCGGACGGTGAGATGAAGGGCATCGGAATCGCCGGCATCGACGATGACTGTGGAGTCGGCACCCGGCGCATGTCGCCCGACGTTGGTCAGGGATTCCTGAACCATGCGATATCCGGCCAGCTGCGCGAGCGGACTCAAGAGTCGTCCGGGATCGCGTTCGCCGTCGGGAAGGACGGTGAGGTCGACACGCCTCCCATTCCGGTTGGCGGTGTCGACGAGGCGTTCGATGCTGGCCAAGGTCTTGATCTGCTGATCGTCATCCTCACGCAGCAGTCCAACGAGTTGGCGCAGATCGTGGAGGACCGCGCGGCTCTGCTGTCGGATTTCGAGCGCACCGTCCTTTGCCGCCTCGGGATGACTCTCGCACTGCCGGGCAATGCTCGCGGCCATCAGTGAGATCCCCGAGAGATGATGTGCCGCAATGTCGTGGAGTTCACGTGCCATTGTCGATCGCTCGTGGGCGATGGCCTCGCTGATCTGTGCCTCTCGCTCTCGGGCGAGCGCGTTCAGCATCTCACGCTGGGCCGAGGTGGCCGCTCGATGGGAGGAGAGGACACAGGCGGGGAGGAGGGGGCCGATCACGACCACCAGTGCCTGAGCAAGAGCGGCGACCACCGTCTGAAGGACCTCGTCGTCACCGAGTCCAAGACGGTTGATCAGCTGTCCCAGAGCGACGCACGTGACGACGGCGATCGACCAGCGGATCGTTCGAGTGAGTGTGAAGTGCAGACCGGCGAGGAATACGGAGGCCGTGACCGGAATGATCGTGACAGTGAACGCAGAATTCGGTGCGAGCGCTGCCAGTGCCAGGGGGAGTGCAGAGACGATGAGCATGGAGCGAAACGGCCAGCGGTCCCTCCCCGCGAGCGCGCCGGCTTGGAGGAGGAGCGTTGCTGCGGTGAGGAGCCATGATGACGTTGTCATCGGTTCATCGAGCATTGTCGGGTCATGGGCGAAGAGTCCGGCGGTGATCGCCAGAAACGCCAGAGCCGCGCAACCAGTCGCCAACGGCACGGTCGGGTTCGCTCGCACTGTGGAGATGCTGTCTCTGGGCATGGCAGCCTCAATCGCGATCGTGCTGTCGGGCGCCGCCGTGCTCAGCGAACATCATCTGAGGTCCTGACCAGGGGCGTTTTCTACAGGATGGTATCCCAGTCGGCCTTTTGTTGTCACGACGATGAGTATGGCGGCGACAGTGGAGCCCATCGCCATGGCGGTCCACATCAGATCGCCGTCGCCTTCGAGAGTGGGGAAGATCTCCGACCACATGACAGAAGCGAAGTTGTTGGCGCTTACGTGCATGAGCATGGACAGCGGGAGGCTCTCTCCGGTGCGATTGAATACCCACGACATGACGATGTTGAAGGAGCAGCAGAAGACGGAGAAGGCCGCAAGGCGGACCCACGAGGCATCAGGGTAGCCGCCCCATTCGGTGAGGAAGAGGGGCAGGTGCCACACGGTCCAGAGGGGACCGAGGATGAAGGCGGACTTAAGTGGGGAGTGGACCTTTTGAAGTCGGTGAAGGGCGAAATCGCGCCAACCCGGTTCTTCGGCGAGGCCGGTGGTGATGAACTGGAAGGCGAGCATGGGCAGGTAGGCAGCCAGGACGGCGACCGACGGTGCGATGATGTTTCCGGCTGAGAATGCCAAGCCTGTCAGCACCATGCCTGCCGGAACTGCCAGCACGGCGATGAGGTACCAGATAGGAGCGGCCCTCCATCGAAGCAGGCGCCCCATCCAGGCCTTCAGCCCCTGACGTCCGTCAATGACGGCAGTGAGCAGGAAAGCGGATCCGATCGGGCCGATGTAGGCTCCGGGCAGCACGCCCAGCAGTTGGCTGGTTCCCAAGATCTCCGGGAACCGGAAGCCCCATGCTCCCACACCGTTGAGCGACAGGATGTACGGGGTCCAGGTCACCCAACTGAGCAGATTGGCGAGAACGAAGAAACTCGTCAAGGGACGTTGCCGAAACAGGTTGACGAGTTTTCGGCGAGAGGGTGTCGTGTGGAGTTGTTGGGCGCCGGTGTGTGCGCTGTGCTGTGTTGTCATGATCCCAAATTAGTGACCGCGACGTGTCAGCCTCTAGGCCAGGAAGGGTGGACTCGTGCTCTGCATACTTTAGGTGCAAACCAACGGTGTCACGATTGATTCGTGGCCGGTCGGGCGAAGTGGCGGGCGTGACCAAATCCGTCGCCTATGACCACTTCGGGGACAGGTCTGGAGTCTTCTTCGAGTTGTATCGGGCTTTCGAACACCGGCGGCACGAGACCCTCGACGCGGCACTCGACGATGTGGCGCCCGTGCGCGCGGACGTCGCGGCCGTCGCTGCTGCGGCATATATCGACTGCCACGTGGTTGAGGGGCGAGAACTCTCCGACGTCATTCACGCCCTGTCCGCTTCGTCAGAGCTCGACAGCATCCGCCGCCGAACGGTGGACGAATACCTCGCCAGGTGCCGTGAGGTGCTGGCACCTTTCGGAGGCGATCTGGGTGTGGGCGGCCTGACTGCGATCGTCGGCGCCGGCGACATCATCGCCATCGGCATCCCGAATAGGTCGATCAGTCTCGAGGTCTCGGACGAGGAGCTCACGCGGCGGCGGGACCGTCTCGAGGCGGACGGCACCTATCGTCCCCGGCAACGCGAGCGCAGCGTCTCGACCGCGCTGCGCGCCTACGCCGCGTTCGAACAGTCCGTGGACAGGGGCGCGGTGCGGAAGGTGCCCGAGGTGGTGTGAGGGGGCGGGCGAGGAGACCCAAGGCTTCGACCTTGCCTACCCGTGGTCTGCAGGATGCTCGCGCAGGATTGACCCTGTGCGCGCGAGGACTTCGAGCTGGGTCGAGTTGTAGAGCTCAGCGAGCGCGACATGAAACGCCTGCCGGCCGAAGCTCCGGCCCCGCTTGGAGGCGAATCGGGGCGCGCTGAGCTCAGGGATATCGGCTTGCAGATGGCGAACCGCAGCGGCGAGTCGCTCGGGCAGATGGCGGACGTCCGCGAGATCCATCTCCTCTGTCAGCTGGCCGAACTCCTGGAGAGCTGCATGATCCGCTGTCTTCGTGCGCACCTGATTCCAGGCTGCCATTGATTCTTCTGAGACGAGTCGTGACGCCACTGTCAGGAAGTCTTCGTCGGCTGATGACAGCGGCTCGGAGGAGTCGCTGTCCTTGTTCGTGAGCGCCGAGAGTTCTTGGGCGATCTGGGCGTTGATGGTCTGCAGGCGTCTGATCGCGGATGAGGTCTCGTCGGCCAATTCGCGCAGCTTGTCAGCATAGGCGTCGGCGTCGCCGAGTCCGCCTCCGGCGAGGTCCATCTCGCGGATCTCCGAAAGTGGAGCGCCGAGATCGACGAGGCGTCTGATCCGCAGCAGCAGCGTCAGATGCGCGACCCCGTAGGACTTGTAGCCGTTCGCTCCTCGGGGCGGCACAGGCAACAAGCCGATGTCGTGGTAATGCCGAACTGTTCTCAGCGTCGTCCCTGCCAGATCAGCGAGTTCCTGCGTGCTCCAACTCATCTGCCCACTCTTTTCGAAGAACGGCCTTGACTATGCCGTTACGGCCGACTTTAGCATCTCAATGATCGCTGCCGGCAGGATTCGAGCGCAAGACCACAGCTGCTCGTGACTGCCCGGAGAATGAGGAAGAGGAGACGGTCAATGTTTAAGGGAATTGCCTCGGCACCCCGCCGTGAGGACAGAAAGGCAGACTCGCCAGCGCGTAGACGCCTGCTGCTGTGGTGGCTGCATGGCGCCGTGAGGTTCGTGCTTGCCGCGCTGCTGATCTACAACGGCGTGATCAAACTCGGGCTCGGACAGTTCGGGGCACCGGACATCGGAGAATCTCTCATCACCTTGGGCGAGATGAGCCCGATGGGACTGCTGTCGCGCATGGTCGGATTCTCTCCGCTGTTTCAGGTGCTTGCCGGAGTCGCCGAGGTAGGTGCGGCCGCGGCGCTGATCTGGCGGCGCACCGCTCTGTTCGGGGGACTGGTGACCTTTGCATCGATGTCGTTCATCTTCGTGCTCAACCTCGGCTACGACATGCCGGGCAAACAGCTCTCCATTTTCATGCTGGTGCTGGCCCTCATCGTCATCGCCCCTTGGGGGCTGAGGACGGTGTCTGCGATCGTCGGCTCCGGTGGTCTCCAGGCGCCGCGTCGCCCTCGTCTCTTCCGCGGGGAGAGAGCGAACAAGATGGCAGGAATCGTCGCACCGATCGCCGGTTGGCTCGTCCTGCTTCTGTTCAGCGCGGCGATTGTCGCAACGCAACCGACGCATTCGACCGATTCTTCCGCACCGGCGGGAGTCTGGACGATCGAGACATCGGACTCGCAAGAGGAAGGCGCCGACGACCAGAGGTGGCAGACGATCGCGCTGGGTGATCGACTCACCGATGGGCGTGCCAAGGTCCAGGTCCGACAGGCGGACGGCACTCTGCTCACGGGAACCTATGCACGCCACTACGACACGCTCGACCTCGAGCTCAAACCCTTGCGGCAGCCGGGACAGACAGCGGTGGCGTATGCGAACGAACCGGCTCTGAGGCAGTCGGTGACCTATACCCTGAGCGGGTCGAGTCGGATGGCGATCGCCGGTGACCAGACCGCCTCGGCGCGCTTGGACCATGATGCCGCGGTGCTCTACGAGCGCGGCTTCAGCTGGGGGATGCGCTCGGACGACCCGTTCGAACGGTGATGAGCGCGGTGACGACCTCGGACTCTCGGTGCCGCCAAGAAGCGAACTGACAAACCTAAGCTACTTGGAGTAACCTACTAATAGTAGATTAGAGGTGGAGGGCATGGCAGCAGAGCGAGCCGCGCCAGAACGGAAGCGGCTGAACAGGGAAAACCGTCATGAGCAGCTGCTTGATGTCGCACGGGAGATGATCCGGTCCCAGGGGACTGAGAGCTTCACTCTGGCGCGTCTGGCTGAGGCGGCCGGAGTCACCAAGCCCGTGGCCTATGACCACTTCGGTGACAGATCGAGGGTCTTCGTCGAGCTGTACCTGGCCTTCGAGAAGCGTCGCCTGGAAACTCTCGATGAGGCTCTGGACGATGTATCGCCGACGCTCTCGGACGTCGCGGAGGTCGTTGCCGCTGCCTATATCGACTGCTACGTCATCGAAGGGCGGGAGCTGTCAGACGTGATCGCGGCACTGTCCGGTTCGCCCGAGCTGGACGCCATCCGACGGCGGACGGTGGAGGAGTACCTCATCAGGTGCCGTGAGGCGCTGACCCCCTTTGCGGGCACCCTCGGCGAGGCTTCGCTGTGGGCGATCGTCGGTGCTGGCGATGGTCTTGGCCGAGCAGTGACCGAACGACAGATCCGAGCCGCCGACGCCTGCCGGGTTCTCACGCGAGTCGTGACGGCTGTGGCGGCGCCGACCGCAGGTATTGAACAAGAGACCGCAGACATCGACAAGGAGAAGGACACATGACGATCAACCATCCACCGGTGCCGGGCAGCGCACTGTGGGTCCACGCGCACCCGAGACCAGATTCATTGAACGGTCAGCTCTTCACCGAGGGCGTGCGTGCCCTCGGCGAACAGTACCGAGTCGCGACCTCGGACCTGTATTCCCAGGACTTCGACCCGCGACTCTCACACCGAGACCTCGGCGGGAGCAGCCTGTCGGGGAGTGACGGGTCAGGAAACAGTCGATCAGGAAGCACCGTCGAGCTCAACGCCGAGGCCTTCAGCGCCGGTTCGCTGCCGCCCGATGTCACCGCTGAGCAAGAGAAGCTGGCCGCGGCGGAATTGCTGGTCGTCCAGTTTCCGCTGTGGTGGTACGGGCCACCGGCGATCCTCAAGGGATGGTTGGACCGAGTTCTGACAGCAGGTTTCGCGTTCGGCGATCTCGACGCCCGCCTCGGTGTTCCGCGTCGGTACGGCGACGGCGGACTCTCAGGGCGTCGTGCCCTGGTAGTCGTGACTGCCGGCGAAGACGAGCGGTCGATCGGGCATCGCGGCATCAGCGGAGACGTCGAATCCCTGCTGTTTCCTCTCACCCACGGGGCACTGTGGTACGTCGGAATCGACACGTTCGACCTGCACGTCATCCACGACGCCGACGTCCTCAGCCCGGAGCGGGTTCAGGAGGAGAAGGACCGGCTGACCGGTCGACTTCGCGCGCTCGATTCGGAGCAGACAAAGCCGTACCGACGGCTCAGTGACGGCGAGTACGCGGGCACGCGTGCCCTGAAGGACACCATCCTCCCCGGTCGGACCGATCTGGCCATCCATCGTCGAGATGAGGCCGCGACTGCGTGAGCTGAAATGGAGGGCGCGCGGCAGGTCCGGGCCCTGCCGCCGCCGTCCACAGCCTCTTGCCAGCTGATGCCTGGATAATTGATTCCAGCCGCCCACTTGATCACTTTCGGAAGGACCATGGACGACTATCGAAGTCCCGGCTGGGACATCACTTTCAGCACCTCTGACCAACTTCATATTGCGCGCACAGACGCTTCGCACGCCCATATCGATCGGGCACAGCGCACGCGAACAGGTGGTCGCCGTTGACCTGGCTGCTCTCGCTCCTCATCGGGCTCCTCGTCGTCCTCCTCATCACCGTGGCCACCGGCTACTTCGTGGCGCAGGAATTCGCGTACATGGCCGTCGACCGATCTCGTCTGGCCGCACGTTCGGCCTCCGGTGATCGAGCCGCGGACCGGGCCCTGTCCATCACCCGCCGCACCTCCTTCATGCTCTCCGGCGCGCAGCTGGGCATCACCGTCACAGGACTGCTCGTCGGCTACGTCGCCGAACCGCTCATCGGCACCGCCGTCGGTGAGGCACTGGGAGGCACCCCGATCCCTGCCGGCACAGGCGTGCTCATCGGCACCGTCCTCGCCCTGCTCGTCTCGACGCTCATCCAGATGCTCTTCGGCGAACTGTTCCCGAAGAACCTGGCCATCGCCCGCCCCGAGGCGCTCGCCACATGGCTCGCCCGGTCGACCTCGATCTACCTCGCCGTCTTCGGCTGGCTCATCACGATCTTCGACAAAGCCTCGAACGCCCTGCTGCGCGTCCTCGGCATCGAACCGGTCCACGACGTCGACCACTCCGCCACCCGGCGCGACCTCAAGCACATCGTCGCCGAATCCCGGGAGGGCGGCGAGATCGTCGACGACGATTCGCTCATCCTCGACCGCATCCTCGACTTCCCGCAGCAGAGCGTCGCCCACGCCACAGTGCCGCGCTCCCGCGTCGACGTCATCGACATCGACACGCCCCTGGACGAGGTGCGCGAACTGATGAGCCGCGGCCACTCCCGCTACCCCGTGCTCGACGCCGATGATCAGGTGATCGGTACGATCGACCTCCTCGACGTCCTCGCCGAGGCGGGGTCGGGCACCACCGAAAACGTCGCCGCGGCGGCACCGGGCACCACCGACACCGTCACCGCGACCGGGGTCCGTTCCCTCCTGCGCGACCCGGTCTTCGTTCCGGAATCCCTCCCGTTGCCGGACGCGGTGGCCACGCTCCTCGAACGGCGGGAGCAGATGGCCTGCGTCGTCGACGAATACGGCGGCTTCGCCGGAATCCTGACGATGGAGGACCTCGGTGAGGAACTCGTCGGTGACATCGCCGACGAGCACGACCACATCGTCGAAGAACTCATCGAGACCGGCGACGGCACCTGGACGGCGCCCGGGATCATCCCCCTCGACGAGGTGGCCCGCGTCCTCCAACGAGAACTGCCGACCACCTCGGCTCAGACCTTGTCGGGACTCGTCATCGAACACCTCCGCGGTTTCCCCGAGGTGGGCGACCGGGTCTCGATCGAACTGCCGATCGACCCCGCCGACCTCGGCGGAAACGACACCCCGGAGACCGAGCGCCTCGTCATCGACGTCATCGAGGTGGCCACGCATGTGCCCGCGCGACTGCGGATCGGAATCGAGGTGGAACGATGAGCAACCCCTGGGTCATCACCGTGATCACGATCGTCATCATCGGCCTCAGCGCGTTCTTCGTCGCCGTCGAATTCGCGCTCATCGCCGCCAAACGGCACCGTCTCGAAGACGCGGCCGCGGACAGCCGTTCGGCCCGAGCCGCCCTGCGCAGCTCGACCGAACTGTCGGTGCTGCTGGCAGGGTCGCAGCTGGGCATCACGGCCTGCACCCTGGCGCTCGGGGCGATCACGAAACCGGCCGTCCATCACTGGATCACCCCGGTCGCCGAGGCGCTGGGCCTGCCGCTGTGGATCGCCGACATCGTCGGCTTCGTCCTCGCCCTCATCATCGTCACCTTCCTTCACCTCGTCGTCGGTGAGATGGCACCGAAGTCGTGGGCGGTGGCGCATCCGGAACGCTCGGCGATCATGCTGGCGCTGCCGATGCGAGCGTTCATGTTCCTCACCCGTCCGCTGCTGCATGTGCTCAACAACGCTGCGAACGCGTGCCTGCGCCTGGTCAAGGTCGAACCCGTCGACGAGGTCGATCAGGCGCACACGCCCGAGGACCTGAGGCAGCTGCTGCAGCATTCGGCGCAGGCGGGAACCTTGGAGAAGGAGTCCTCGGAGGCTCTGCTCGGAGCCCTCGACCTCACCCGGCTCACACTTGACGAGCTCGTGGCCGGTCGCCCGGAGCCGACAGCCGTCGGTCCGGCAGCGACTGCAGGGGAGGTGCGCGAGGCGTCGCGCCACGACCGTCACCGTCGCATCCTCGTGCGCACCGAGGCTGGCGGCCCGCTGAGTCATGTGGTGCATGTCAGGGATGTGCTCGGACTCGCCGAGGATGCTCCCATCACCGAGGCGGCCCGACCCGTCACCGTCGTGGACGGATCGATGACCGTGGTGCGGGCGTTCGAGGCGATGCGGGAGGACAGCGTACAGCTGGCCTTGGTGGAGAGGGCCGACGGCAGCCACGCGGTGGCCACCGTCACCGACGTACTCACCCACCTGCTGACCACCGGCCCAGTGCCCTCCCGATAATTACTACCTGGCGGCGGCCCAGCAACCTCGCGCGAGGTTGCTGGGCCGCCGCCAGGTATGGCTAAGCCAGGACATGATGCATGCATCAATGTATGCATCTGTTATCGTGGGTCCGTGAATGATTTGCTGACACTGCCCTGGCAGCGCATCGACGACTCCGCTCCGATCGCCGTTCGGATGGCCGCGGCGACCGCCCGGGAGATCATCGAAGGCCGACACGAACCCGGCGACCTCCTGATCGAGTCCGACCTCGCCGCCGCGCACAACGCCAGTCGCACCCCCGCCCGGGAAGCGATGCTCCAGCTCGAACGCTGGCGCCTCGTCCGCCTCGTCCCCAAGAAGGGCGCGCTCGTGACCACCGTGACGGGCAAGGAGCGCCGCGACCTGCTCGCCGTGCGCTCGATGTTCGAGATCGACGCCGTCGAGACACTGTCCGACAGCGGCGACCTCACCGCTCTGGCCGCCGATCTGCGCACCCTGCTCGGCGAGCAGAGGAAGGCCCTTGACGCAGGCGATCCGCTCGGCTTCGCCAGCGCCGACTACGCCTTCCACGCCCGCCTGATCCGCAGCGGCGACAACGCCATCGTCACCGAGATGCTCACCACCATGGGCCCGCGCCTGGCCCGCCTGACCTTCCAGGTCGCCATCGACGCGCCGCACACCCTCGACACGCTCCTGACCGAGCACGAAACTCTCACCGACCGCGCCGAGTCGGGCGACGCAGAAGGCTTCGCCCGACTAGTCCGCGCCCACATCGAAGGCTCCCACTTCCCGCAGTCCCGCTGAGGAGGACCATGACCGCTTACCCCTCGACCTCCACGACCGTCACCGCCGCCGAGGCAGTCCCCACCGGGGACAGGAATACCCGCGCCGAGGCGGCCCCCGCCACGGACGTCGAAACGCAGGTTCCGAACCCTGCCCGGTCCCACCTCGGCGAGGTGGATCCCGATCGTGGGCCGGAACGGCCACGGCGGGCGCGGGCGTGGCTGATGGTGGCCCCGGCGATGTTCCTGCTCGCATGGGGCGGCAATCATTTCACGCCCCTCGTCCACATGTATGAAGAGGACGGAGGCTACGCCATCTGGCAGGCGAACCTGCTGCTGGGCATGTACGTGGGCGGACTCATTCCGGGACTGTTGGTCGCCTCGGCGCTGTCGGATCGGCATGGACGCAAACCTGTCCTCATCGCCGGATCGCTCGCCGCGATCGCCGGCAGTCTCGGGCTCGGGATCGGTTTCGATCTGTTCTGGCTGCTCTGCCTGGGTCGGGTGCTCGCGGGGATCGGCGTCGGGGTGGCGATGTCGGTGGGCACGAGCTGGATCAAGGAGCTCTCGGCCCCGCCGTTCGATCACCAGGCCGGAATCACCGCTGGTGCCCGGCGTCCTTCACTGACGCTGACTTTGGGGTTTGCCATGGGCGCGGCGGTCACCGGGTGCCTGGCCCAATGGGGACCGGTGCCCGAAGTCGTGCCCTACGCCGTGCACGGAGTGCTCAATATCGCCGCACTGATCCTGGTGATCTTCGCGCCGGAATCGATGCCTCGCGACCAACGGGCAGCAGGCCATTGGTGGCACGGTCTGCGCGTTCCGCTCGTCGCGCATCGGACGTTCCTGCGACCGATCGTTCCGGCCGCGCCCTGGGTGTTCGGTGCCGCCGGGGTCGCCTATGCCGTGATGCCGGCGATCGTGCAGGGAGAGCTGGGGGAGTGGACGACGATGTATGCCACGGTGCTCACCGTCGTCACGCTCGGAGCCGGTGCGCTGGTGCAGAACATCGTGCCGTGGATCAATCGGCTGACCGGCGGGCGGGCGCTCGTCGTCGGACTGGCGCTGATGACCGTGGGAATGGGGCTCGGGGCGGTGGCCGCACTTCTGGCGGACCCGATCCTCGCGTTCATCGTGGCGATCGTGCTCGGTGTCGCCTACGGAATCTGTGTGGTCTCGGGGCTCATCATCGTCCAGGCCATCGCCTCACCGCAGGAGCTCGCCGGCATCACCGGGGTCTACTATTCGCTGGCGTACTCCGGGTTCCTGCTGCCCACCGTGCTCGCCGCCCTGCTACCCGTACTGTCATACACGGTGTCCTTGGCGGCCGTGGCCGTCATCTGCCTAGTCTGCCTCTCAGCAGTCGCCATATCCACCGAACACCCCTAATTGCTACCTGACGGCGGCCCAGCAACCTGGCGCCAGGTTGCTGGGCCGCCGTCAGGTAGTTCTGAGAGGGGGTGCAGGTGCGAACCGAGACACCTACCATGAGAACAACCGTCGCCTACCGATAGGGATCGACCATATGCCCGGCAAGACAAATCACCAGTCCCCAGCCGTCAACGCGTTCATCGACATCATGGGCCCGCGCCACGTCCTCACCTCCGCGCGAGCGACCGCATCGTACGCCAAGGGCAACCGCTTCGGCGGCGGCAATGTGCTGGCCGTGCTGCGACCGGGCAGCCTCGTCGACATGTGGCGGGCACTGCAGGTCTGCGTCGACAATGACCTCATCGTCATTCCGCAGTCGGCCAACACCGGCCTGACCGGCGGCTCCGGCCCCGGTGCGCAGGACTACGACCGTCCGATCGTCATCATCTCCACCCTGCGGATCAACGAGATCTATCTCATCAACGACGCCCGCGAAGCGATCTGCCTGGCCGGATCCACTCTCTACGAACTCGACGAGGCGCTCGCCCCGTTCCACCGCGAACCGCACTCGGTCATCGGCTCATCCTCGATCGGCGCCTCCGTCATCGGCGGCATCGCCAACAACTCCGGCGGCTCCCAGATCCGCAAGGGTCCGGCGTTCACGAAGCACGCGATCTTCGCCCGCGTCAACGAGGAGGGGCGACTCGAGCTCGTCAACCACCTCGGCGTGGAGCTCGGCGACGACCCCGCCCACATCCTCGACAAACTCCAGCGCGGAGACTGGGACCCTGCCGGGGTCACGCCCGCCCCGGAGGACACGACGGAGACCGAGTATGGGGAACAGGTCCGCAGGATCGTCGACTCCCCGGCCCGGTTCAACGCGAACTCCGACTACCTGTACGAGGCGTCCGGTTCGGCCGGGAAGCTCATGGTCTTCGCCGTGCGCACCCGCACCTTCCCGAAGGAAGAAGGAGCGACCACGTTCTACGTCGGCACGAATTCTCCGGCCGAGCTCGAAGAGCTGCGACGGGCGATCCTCACCTCGGACATGCCGCTGCCGATCTCGGGCGAATACATGGGCCGGCCCTCGTTCGACCTCGCCGAGAAGTACGGCAAAGACACGTTCGTCTCGGTCAAGCACGCCGGCAGCCGCGAGCAGATCAAGCTGTTCGCGCTGAAGAACTGGGCCAACGGCGTGTTCGCGAAGCTGCCGTTCTTCGGCGAGACCGTCGCCGACACGATCGCGCAGAACGCGTTCGGTCTGCTCCCGCAGCAGCTGCCCACGCGGATGCTCGAGTACCGCGACCGCTTCGAGCATCACCTTCTTCTCGTCGTCAGTGCCGAGGAGAAGAACCGGATGGGTGCGTTCCTTGACGACTTCTTCGCCGAGGCGGCCCACCAGGGTGACTATTTCGTGTGCAGCGCCGATGAGGCTCAGTCCGCGATGCTGCATCGTTTCGGTGCCGCGAGTGCGGCGACTCGGTATTTCAACCTCAACCGTGAGGACTCCTCGGACATGATCACCTTCGACGTGGCGTTGCGCCGCGACGATGAGGACTGGCTCGAGGTGCTGCCCGACGAGATCGCCGACCAGCTGCACATCAGCTCCTACTACGGACATTTCTTCTGCCACGTCTTCCACCAGGACCATGTGGCGAAGAAGGGCGTCGATACGGTGGCGCTGAAGCAGCAGATGACCGAACTGCTCGAGGCCCGGGGTGCGGCCGTGCCCGCCGAGCACAACTTTGGCAGACTCTACCCCGTGCCGCCGGAGATGGAAGCGCACTTCAAGGACCTCGACCCGCACAACGTCTTCAACGCCGGAGTCGGCGAGACGTCGGCGAAGAAGGACTGGGCGTGAGCCTGGAACCTCCGGGCGGGGCATTGCAGCACAGTGGAGCGTCGATTACCCATCCCGCAGTCCGCAGCGACCCGGGCCATACGCAACGCCCCACACCGCTAGCGGCACAACACCCCGTTGCAGAGGGGTGACGTGCCGCTAACGGTGATGGATGCGTGACTAACGGTGAGCTGACGCGCCGCCGGTGACTGATGTCGTCGGTCTCAGGCTGGTACCCGCAGCCGACCTGGCGACCTCTGACGCGGCGAAATCAGTCCTCGTCTTCGATCTCTGCGACAGCGGCCGCCTCGGCGCGAGCCTGCTTTATCTTGCGAACACGCGAGATCGTCATCAGGGTAAGCGTCACGATGAATCCGACGGCCGCACCCAGCACAATGCTGTACGCGCTTACTGAGGCCCCGAGCGTTGTTGCTCCCATCCCGGCATCGATGATCGGGTACCCTTCGCTCATGTGGAAGACGACTGCGCCGACCCAGGCGATAGCGAATACGGCACCCACGATGTTGCCGATGATCAGCCGCCTGGGCGAGACGCGGGCCATAGCCATCGAGAAGTCCACATTCTCACGATCGCAGTATGCCGAAATGACGACGCTCGTGACCATGGAGCCGAGGACGATGAGCGCGCTCCACATTTCGGCGCCGAGGATGGCGAAGATGAGCCCGAGAGCGAAGAACACATACGTGGAGACAACAGCTCCCAGAGTGTAGGCGCGCAGGATCACGTCGCGCTCACGTTCGTCGCCCATCGAGGGATCATTGAAACCGGCGATCCGGTCGGCGAGTTCGTTGGTGTGCTTCTTCTTGTCGCTCGTGCTGTTCATGACGATTCCTCCTGGAGTGAGAAGATCTCTTCGACTGTCGTGTCCAAGGCTCGGGCGATGCGCAGTGCCAGATAGACGCTGGGGGCGTAGTCGCCGCGCTCGGTCGCGATGATCGTCTGCCGCGATACGCCGGTGAGCTGGGCCAACTGAGCCTGCGTCAGCCCCGCCTCCTTGCGAACCTGCTTGAGGTCCGAGGTCTGAACTTCCATACCGTTCCTTGATGTCAACTTCTCTTTACATCTAAAAGTAAAGCATGTTTGACATGAGTATGTCAATGATCTTTGACATCGCCGAGGCGGCCCCGTCGTCCCGTGGCCCCGCGGGGTCGCGTTTGGGCCGCTGGTGCTGGGCTGAGCGATCGCGCCGCCATCCCTTCCGCGCATAAACGTCCCACAAACGCGAAAACACCCCGCCGCAACGGGGTGTTTTCGCGCTATGGGTGACGGATGCGCAACCAGCGGTGCGAAGAGAAGCTAGCGCGAGGGCGTGACACCAAGGGTGACGGATGCTTGCCGAGGCGCGCGAGACAGTGCTCTCCGAGATGCTCGCCGAAGCCGACGCTCGAGCGCTCGCGGAGGCGCCTGCGACGGTGCTTGCGCCAGCGCGACTTCCGCCCCGCCGCCGACCTAAGCCTCCACAACTCGCTCGCGCCGCCGGCCCTTCTCCAGCCGGGCTTCGTGACTCGACCGCGAAGGGTTTAGCAGCTTGAGCAGCGACAGCGCGATGATCGCTCCCAGCACTGCGCAGCCGGCGGGCAGCAGCATCGCGGTCTTCGCATCGAAGGCGTCGATGATGTTGCCGGCGACGGCCGATCCGAAGGCGACGCCGAAGCCCAGCGAGGTGCCCAACCAGGCGAATGCCTCGGTGAGCCTGCGCGGGGGAGCGAGCTGCTCGATGACGGAGTTCGCGCCGATGAGGCTCGGTGCGATCGCGGATCCGACGACGATGAGGATGATGCCGTAGGTGATCATCGAGTTGGCCAGCAGCATCAGGCATGCGCCCACGGCCAGAGCGGACACGGCCACGCCGAAGCGGTGATGGACGGCGGCCTGCCAGTTGCGGGCCCCGTACAGCGCGCCGGAGATGAGCGATCCCAGCGCCAGGCACGACAGCAGCACACCGGCAGAGGACTTCACGCCGAGTTCGTCGGCGAAGGCGACGGCGATGACGTCGATGGCACCGAAGTTCACGCCGAGGAAGATGTTGACGATGATGATCGCGAAGATGCCCGGGTTCGAGAACACGTGGCCCTTCGCCTCGGTGGTCCGCTCCACCGGTGGGGGTTCGGTCGACTTCTGGATGTAGAGCAGCAACGAGCCGACGCCGACGGTGATCATCGAGAGGATGATTCCGGCCGGCGGCCACACAGCGGTGGCGAGCACCGTGGCCAGAACCGGCCCGGAGACGAACATCAGCTCATCGGCGACCGATTCCCACGAGAACGCGGTCTGCAGCTTCTTCGGGGTGTCGACGATATGCGCCCAACGTGAGCGCACGAGCGAACCGACGGAGCCGACGGTGGCGCCGCCGATGCCGGCGAAGACGAAGACGAATCCCGTCCACCATTCCTCGTACACGGAGACGATGAGCAGCGCCAACGCGATGAGGTGGGTGATGACGATGGGCACCATGACCTTCGCCTGGCCGAGGCGGTCGACGAGGCGAGCGATTCCGGGGCCCGCAAGCGCCTGGACGATCATGTAGACGGCGGAGACGATGCCCGCCATGCCGTACGACCCGGTCACGCCCTGGATGAAGAGGACGATACCCAGCCCCAGAACTGCGATGGGCATCCGGGCGACGAGACCGGCCAAGGAGAACTTGAGAGCACCGGGAAGCGACAGAATTTCCCGATAGTTATTGAACACCAGGAAAGTCTACCGAGCGCCCTCAGCGACAGCCAGACGAATTCTGCGTTATTACTGGTGAGTCCCCTCACCTCAACGTCGGAGGTCATCGGTGGGTAACGAACCGGTATCAGTCCTAGCCCACCCGCTCGATACCGGGGACCACTGCGTCTGACAAGGCAGAACACCTCGCCGAGGCGGCCCTGCCCTCCCGTCCGTCCCCGCGGTGCGGTAGGGGGTGCGTCGCGTGGCTGAGAAATGGGTCACCTCGGTCGCTATACAATGAGCGGGATTGCCCAATGACCCCGGCGCCCGGCGCCGACCGCTCAAACCCCGGAGTGCCGATGACGGACAACACCACCTTCGACGATCTCTTCGACCACCAGAATGAGGAACAGCAGCGCCCGCGCAAGAAGAAACGCGTCTGGCGCAAGGTCCTTGTCGCACTGCTGATCATCGTCATCCTCGGCGTGCTCGGCATCGGGCTCTACGTCTGGAGCGTCGGCCGGTCGTTCGACAAGAACGCGAATCAGCTCAGCGATGAGCAGGTCTTCGGCAAGTCCGGCGGCGGCAAGGACGGCGACGGCACGAACATCCTGCTGCTGGGCTCGGACGAGTCGATGAAAGATGTCGACGTCAACGATTCGCGCGGCCTGCGCTCGGACACGATCATGGTCATGCACCTGCCCGAGGACGGCGGCAACGTCCAGATCATGTCGATCCCGCGCGACACCTACGTCGACATCGAGGGCCACGGAAAGTCGAAGATCAACGCGGCCCTGTCCTACGGTGGTCTGCCGCTGGCGGTGTCGACGGTCTCGGACTTCATCGGCACCGACCTCGATCACGTGGCGATCATCGATTTCGAGGGATTCAAGGCACTGACCGACAGCCTCGGCGGGGTGACCGTGAATTCCGAGCAGGCGTTCGAGAAGAACGGCTACACGTTCACCAAGGGCGAGAACGTCCTCAACGGTGACGAAGCGCTGACCTTCGTGCGTGAGCGCAAGCAGTTCCAGGACGGCGACTTCCAGCGTGCGCGCAATCAGCAGGCGTTCATCCGCGGGCTGACGAACGAGATGATCTCGGCCGACACCCTGTCGAACCCGAAGAAGATCCAGGACATGGTCAAGAACTTCGCGCCGTACATGTACGTCGATTCGGGCCTGGACGCGAAGTACATCTCTTCGACCGCGTTCAACATGCGCGACGTCCGCCCCGGTGACATCGAGTTCTTCACCGCTCCTGTCGCCGGCATCGGCACCTCCCCGGACGGTCAGTCGATCGTCAACGTCGACGAGGATGAGCTGAAGAAGGTCCGCGACGCGTTCAAGAACGACACCGTGGCCGACTACGTGCAGAACGCCCCGGAGGCCCACTTGTAGAACCTCGCCGAGGCGGCTCGTCCCCGGGCTACCCTCGCCGAGGCGGCTCACCGCAGCCGCAAACGTGGCGGCCCAGCTCCGGTGAGTCACACACCCCGAGCCCCGCTCCAGGAATTTCCTGGAGCGGGGCTCAGCGCATCTGGGGTGATAGCGACTCTCATCGGTCGCTCGTATCGGCACGTGATCTGCCGGGCCGGAGCTTCAGCTTCAGCCGTCGAAGTCGACCCTGTACACAGCGTGGGGTGCTGCACCCCATTCGTCCTGGTCGCCGATGGCTTGGTTGGAGACACCGAGCGTCATCTTCTCGCCTGTCTCTGTATTCCGGTAGGTGATGTACGTTGTTCCTGCGGCGCCTTCTGCCCCGGAGTTCCTCCAATGAGTCCCGTCTTCATTGCCGTGGTCTGCCAGCTTCTTCGTGACTTCGTCGCTGGCAAACGCTTCGACGCGTTCGGTGTTGTCCTGGCCCCAGGCGATGACGAGTTCATCTGCATACTTGCCGGCTTCGATCGGATAGTAGATGGACTGCGTGTCGACGTCTGTGGCGGCCGACTGAGCCGATGAGTTGGCTGCGCCGGAGTCGGCGGCCATGGCTGGTCCTGTTGCGAGTCCGAGGCCGGCGAGTCCGGCGACGGTGGCGATTCCCAGGGCTGCTGCGCGGTTGCGAATGGTGGACTTCATTGTGTCGATCCTTTCGTCGTGTTGTCCGCTGCGACGTGTTTGTCGCTATTAGGCGGCATGTCATTGACGGGGATCAGTATTTCGACCAGGGCTGAAGACGCGACAACGGTCGCTGAGAGTCGACTTAGAACCGGTCACAGCGTGAAGTCAGGAATATTGCAGTCTTGCGACAGGCGTTTTCAAACGGTGGTGAATTCCAGGCAAACGGCAATATTTCCCGCCTGTACGACCTGGCAGAACAGTAAGCTGACGGCACGTCCGCGCGTTCTGTCTGGAAACCGCCGGGGAACGCGTTCTACGACAATTCCGACTGTGCGGCGATATCCGATCGTGACCCGCTGGGGGCTTACAAAATGAACACAAGTCCGCGCGGGATCAAACAGAAGTCCGCGCAGGGGCGTGAAGCTGCGATCAACGGCTGCACCCGCACCGGCCCGCATGTGAACGCGGACTAGCCGTGGGCTTACTCCAGCACTCCGTCGACGAGAGTGCGGGCATCGTGCTGGACCTGGAGCAGATGGTTCTCATCGCGCAGCGATTCGGCGTAGATCTTGTAGACGTCCTCCGTGCCCGACGGTCGCACGGCGAACCATGCGTTGTCCGTGGTGACCTTGAGCCCGCCGATGGGCGCGTTGTTGCCCGACGCCGAGGTGAGCACCTCCTTCACGGGTTCACCGCCGACGGTCTTTGCACTCACCTGGGAGGCGTCCAGGGACCCCAGCCGTTCCTTCTGTGCGCACGTCGCCGGAGCATCCTGACGCGCGTAGGAGCTGGTGCCGTGATTCGCAGCCAGCCCTGCGTAGCGCTGCGAGGGAGACTGCCCGGTCTTCGCTGTCATCTCGGCAGCGAGCAGGGCGAGGATGATGCCGTCCTTGTCCGTCGACCACACCTTGCCGTCCCTCCGCAGGAACGATGCGCCGGCCGATTCCTCGCCGCCGAAGGCCAACGTCGAATCGAGCAGGCCGGGAACGAACCATTTGAAGCCGACGGGCACCTCGAAGAGGGTGCGATTATGCGCGGCGACGATGCGATCGACGATCGACGAGGTGACCAGAGTCTTGCCGATCGCGGCGCCCTTCGGCCAGTCGGTGCGGGAGTCGAGCAGGTAATCGATGGCCGCTGCCAGATAGTGATTCGGATTCATCAGGCCGGCATCGGGAGTGACGATGCCGTGACGATCGGCATCGGCGTCGTTGCCGGTGGCG
The DNA here is from genome assembly GCF_057766545.1 of Brevibacterium sp. MGP-B1. NCBI lineage: Bacteria > Bacillati > Actinomycetota > Actinomycetes > Micrococcales > Brevibacteriaceae > Brevibacterium > Brevibacterium sp. MGP-B1. The sequence continues at coordinate 4,181,344 of NZ_CM173407.1, forward strand.
ATGTCGAAGTCGTTGCGTGAGGCGATGAGGCCGGCCATCGCATAGGGGGAGGAGCAGTCCATGCGGATGTTCTCGTCCCAATCCAGTGTCATGAACGACCAGGTGGGGTCGACGTCCGGATGGACGACGTCGAGGTAGAGGTCGTAGTCCTCTGCGATCGCCGCCCAGTAGTCGACGCTGGCTCCGCCGAGCGGATCGGCGCCGATCTTCAGCCCGGAGCTGCGAATGACGTCGAGGTCGATGACCGACTCTAGGTCGTCGACATAGTTAGAGACGTAGTCGAAGTTCTCGGTGTTCTCCAGGTGGAACGCCCGCTGGAATGGGGTGCGCGGGATCTTCTCCCACCCCTCGGCCAGATACTGGTTCGCGCGTTCGGCGATCCATGTCGTCGTCTCGGTTCCGGCGGGCCCGCCGTGCGGCGGGTTGTACTTGATGCCGCCGTCGGCGGGCGGATTGTGGCTGGGAGTGACGATGATGCCGTCTGCCTGCGCATCCTCGCGCGACTTCCCGGCATTGAAGCCGAGGATCGCGTGGGAGACGGCAGGGGTCGGGGTGAAGCCGTCGCGTTCGTCGATGAGCGCCGGGACCTCGGCTGCGGCGAGCACCTCGAGGACGGTGAGGAAGGCGGGCTCACTCAGTGCGTGAGTGTCACGGCCGAGGAAGATCGGCCCACGGATGCCTTTGTCTCGGCGGAAGTCGACGATCGCCGCGGTGATGGCCGCGATGTGCGCCTCGTTGAAGGAGCGGTTGAAGCTCGAACCGCGGTGGCCGGAGGTCCCGAAGCTCACTGCTTGCGAAGGCACCGAGGGGTCGGGAACCAAGTCGTGATAGGAGTCGAGAAGGGCAGGGATGTCAACGAGATCCTTGTCCTGGGCCAACTGGCCGGCGCGTGTTGTCATTCTTCTACCTAACCAAATGACAGCGGTTGCGCACAGTTGTGTCCACGGAGTTCTTGCATCGTGGACTTCGACGGCTCCTCGGCGCGAGTATTAGCGGCCTCGCTCGCCCGGCTGACGTCTCAGTCAGGCGGCTCCACGGAGTCGTCTTCCTCTTCCTTCGTGTCTCCACCGCTGATATCTCGGTCTTTGTCTGGGGAGGAGGACCCCTCGGCTTTGGCCTGGGCGTCTTCGGGATCCCGATCGATCGGAACATCGTGCTCAGCCGCGATTCGCTCAAGCCTCTCTTCGGGAGTCTTGGAACTGCCTTCGGCGTCGGTATCCGCGCCGACTCCGACAGCAGTGCTCGCGATGTTCTGCTCGTCTTCGGTCTGTTCTTCTGCTGAGTTCTCCGGCAGGTTCTTCTTCTCGTCACTCATGACTTCGCTCCTTTCGGAGTTGAACACGCTCTCGCCGTTCGGCGGAGGAATGGAGATCACCAGATGTGCCTCAGTGATCCATGGTGCCGACGGTAGACCCATCGTGGCATGCGGGCAAGGGGGTTCAAACTGACGGTCAGGGACCTGTGCAAGGTGAGCGCCCTGAGATACAGTGAAATCATTCCGCGGACAGGCTCCGAGCGGCCCGTCCCACGGCAACCCCCAAAGATTGGGACGAGGACCAAAGATGATCGGGCCCGACCAGGAAACGGTCAGACAGCGAGCTTTCACCGGGGACCTGCCTGCCGACCGCTTCATCGACGCGACCCTGGCCGACATCCACGCACGCTACGGCGGACTCGACGACGGTGAGATCGCCGACTACATCCCGATCCTCGGCGAGGCGGATCCCCGATGGTTCGGACTCAGCCTCATCGAATCGGCTGGGACCGTGCACGAAGCCGGAGACGTCGATATCGAGTTCTCCATCCAATCCATTTCCAAGGCCTTCGTCTTCGCGCTCGTCTGTCAGGCCCGCAGCTCGGAACTCGTCCACGAACGCGTCGGCGTCAACAACACGGGACTCGCTTTCAACTCGGTGATGGCGATCGAACTCAACGACGGCAAACCGTTGAACTCGATGGTCAACGCCGGCGCCATCGCCACGACCGCACTCATGCCCGGGGCCACCTCGGCGGAGAAATGGGAGAGCATCCGCTCCGGGCTCTCCCGCTTCGCCGGGCGGCCGCTGCGCCTCGACGGTCGGGTGTACGAATCGGAGATGAAGACGAATCAGCGCAACAAGGCCCTGGCTCGTCTGCTCGAGAGCTACGGGCGGATCATCACGGATCCGCTCGACACCGTCGACATCTACACCCGGCAGTGCTCGCTGCTGGTCACTGCGCATGACCTCGCGGTGATGGGTGCGACCCTCGCGGACGGTGGGATCAATCCGCTGACCGGTCGGCAGGTCGTCTCCGCCGAGGTGGCCCGTGACACGCTCGCGCTGCTCGCCTCGTGCGGAATGTATGAGAACAGCGGCGAATGGCTCTTCGAGATCGGACTGCCTGCCAAATCCGGTGTCTCCGGAGGCATCGTCGCCATCGCGCCCGGCAAGGGCGCTCTGGGCACCTTTTCGCCGAGGTTGGACTCCGCGGGCAACAGCGTGCGCGGTCAACGCGCGTGCTTCCATATCTCCCGGGTGCTGGGCATGAATCTCTTCGCATCGAACGCGGCCGTCGAACGCACACGGAAAGGACAATGATGAGCGCTGAGACCACACCGAACGACGTCGCCGAGGAGCGCCGGTCCTGGGCGCCGATGATCGGGCTCTTCCTCGCCCAGGTCCTCATGTCGTTCAACGTCGCCGCACTGCCGATCTCGCTCGGCGGAATGGTCGAGGACTTCGGCGTGCCGCCCACGGTCGCCTCGTCGACGATCGTCGTCTACGGCCTTGCCGTCGCCGCGTTCGTGATGACCGGCGCGAAGCTGGGGCAGCGCATCGGGTGGGTGCTCATCTTCCGCGTCGTCCTCGTCGTCTTCGCGGCATCCTCGCTGCTCATGATCTTCTCTCGCACCGTCGCTTGGGTCATCACCGGTCAGCTCCTCGCCGGGGCCGCCGCAGCGATCATCGTGCCCGCCCTGGTCGCGCTCATCGCGGAGAACTATCGCGGCGCACAGCAGGCAGCAGCGGTCGGATCCCTCGGTTCGGCGCGCGCTTTCTCCGGTATGAGCGCCTTCCTCATCGGCGGCACCCTGGGCACGCTGGTGGGGTGGCGGCCGATCTTCTTCATCACTCTGGGACTGGCCGTCATCGTCTTCGCGTTGACGTTCACCCTGAAGTCGGACAAAGGCGATGCTTCGATTCGGATCGACCTCGTCGCCTCGGCGCTCATCGGTGCTGCGGTCGTGCTGCTGACGTTGGGGTTCAACAACCTCAATGGCTGGGGGATCATCCGCGCCGAGGATGGGGCACCGTTCTCGATCGCCGGGCTGTCACCGGCGCCGGTGTTCATCGTCGTCGGCATCGTCCTCGGGCAGCTGTTCTTCGTCTGGACGAAGCGGCGGAAGGCGGCAGGCAAGGTGCCGCTCGTCGACATCAGCGTGCTCGGGCGTCCCAGCGAACGGGCAGCGGTCTATGCGATGTTCGTCATCGTGGCCATGGAGGCGGCGGTGAACTTCACCGTGCCCACCTACATTCAGGTCGTGCAGGGGCGCACCCCTTTCGACACCTCGTTGGCGATGCTGCCGTTCAACCTCACGGTCTTCGTCACTGCGACTCTCATCGTCCGCTTCTACAAGCGCTACTCTCCTCGCACCATTGCGCTCTTCTCCTTCGGATTGACGACGGCGGCACTCGTCTGGCTGGCGTTCGTCGTGACGAACAACTGGGAGACTCTGCCGACGATTCTCGGCCTCATCGTCTTCGGCATCGGGCAGGGTGCGCTGGTGACGCTGGTGTTCAATGTGTTGGTCACTGCCGCGCCGAAGCATCTGGCCGGTGATGTCGGTTCGATTCGGGGCACCGCGCAGAATCTTGCGTCGGCCGTCGGCACGGCGGTGATGGGAGCGTTGCTGGTCACGGTGCTTTCGGCCGGTCTGGCATCGGCCGCCGATGACCATCCCGACCTGCCTCCGGAACTCGTCGAGCAGGTCGACCTCGACAATGCGAACTTCGTGAGCAACGACGAACTGCGGGACGTCCTCGCGGGGACGACGGCGACACCGGAGCAGGTCGAGCACGCCGTCGAGCTGAATTCTCAGCAGCGACTGCGCACGCTCAAGCTCGGCTTCCTCATCCTCGCCGGCATCAGCCTGATCGCAGCAGTGCCGGCCTCCCGCCTGCCGAAGTACCGACCCGATGAGATCCCCGACCCCGCCGAGGCGGGTGCTGCCTCCGGTTCGGGTACGGAGCCTTCAAAGAACTGAGGTCAGAACTCTTCGAGATCAACCCCGAAAAAAGGTACATCCCCTCTGCTTGGCCGATAATCCAGTTTGACCAACAGTCGCTGGTGAAAGCCTGCATCCGCTGAATTCCGTCGGACGACAGTCAACGCATAGTTGTCGGTTGCCACTGCAGAAAAGACGAAGTTGAGAAGTGGATGCGGAACGTATCCCAGCGGAGTGCCGTTGTGACTGACTCTGAGAGCCAATTCGGACTCCGGGTTGGACGGTTCACGATCCAGTTCCAGGGAGACGTCAGGATACAACCTGTCGAGAGCATTGCGACTCGTCGCGTCAAGGTGCCGGACACCATGTACGAAGAAGGTGACCGAGTGCCAGCCACTTCCAACTGGAGAAGGGAACGGCAGCAGTTCGAGGTGATCGTTGATCCGGCTTCCTCCCGAACGAGCGAGGATCTCAAAGGGGTCGGCAGACTCTTCGAGATTCAAGTACGACAGCGCTCGGAACCGGTCTGGGCGTTCAGACGATATGACTCGCTCAGCAAAGAACGGAAACAGGTGTGCTGAATTGACGCCGCCTTCGCACTTCGGCAATCCGGGCAGTTCGCGGAAGAAAGGTTTCCGGACAAAGGAGCTGAGGTAAGAAAAATGAAAAGAGGAATCGTGAAGCAACGACAGAATGCCGGTTGACTCGTAGAGGTTCCTCGGTGGCAGTTTCTGAGTGACGAGAAGTCTGCGCGCGAACGCACTGCTGTGCGGAGAGTGTGCCTCCGCAATCAGTTCGGTAGGGCGCATTGGAGAATCCTTCGTCTGTTCTCTTCTACTATCGCAGTCATCAATGTAGCGCGAGCATCTGACACGGCATCTATATCGTGACAGATATCAGCTACTTTGTTCGTTCGCCGGCGCACGACACGTAGCCTTCGATGCCGAGCAAGACCAAGTCTCCGGAACGGATAGTGTGGTCAGCGCGAATCACATTGCGCGAGATGATTCCTGGAACGCCATTGCGAGTGGCCAAACGGACAGGTGCTGTCGGGACACGCAGTAGCTGGGCAATTTCGTGGACGACAGCCTCGGCAACATCGTCGTGACGACGGTAAGTCCTGCCGTCGTGAAGCCTTCCTGTCTTCACGCTCTTGAACAGCCATGCCACCTCAGGGGTTCCTGGTGAAGCCGAACCGATGTCTGGCGTGATCCAGACCTTGGGATCCGCACCCATGGCTTCCTCGGCTACTACAGTCCAGTCGGAGACATCGATACGTTCCATTGTGGGCGGCCGTATTCAGGCGGGCTATCTCAGCTAGCCAGAAACCTCACTTCACCCAGGGCTCTTCGCCGGTCTCGGAGACGATGGACTTGCCGTTGTCCAGGTTCCACGAACCCATGCCGCCGTCGACGTTGAAAGCGTCGAAGCCGTTCTGGTTGAGCCAGGCCACGGCTCGGTTCGAGCGTCCGCCGGTGCGGCAGATGACATACATGTCGTCATCGAGAGGGAGGTCGTCCAGGCGTGTGGGCAGTTCGCCCAGCGGTACATGGATCGCTCCTTCGATGTGCCCGGCGTCCCATTCGTCATCCTCACGGACGTCGATGATGGCGGCCCCTTCGGGTATGTCGTTGACGGTGACGGTCGTTTCTTCATCCATGTCTTCAGTGTAGGCACGCACGTCGGGTGCTCGCACCCGGCTGATGGGTCTGTATCTGCACACGCCGGTGATCGTGTGCGCCGGTGACCGCAGCCGCGCGCGTAGTCCGAACGGCTCCGTCATCCGAAGCCGAGTGCGTGGTCCCAAGGGGGCTGTTGCCGACAGGAGAGCCGTGTGAAAATGACCGTGTAGTCGTTGACGCGGCAGCCGACCACGGCCCGCCAGTACGAGTCACGGCCCGCGCCAGGGACTGCAGCGCCAGGAACCGTCTGCGAAGGGAAATGGTCATGAACAACAGAGACAAGAGCGACGAGTCGCCGGCCGAGGAGAAGGCCCGTGACATCGCATCAACACTGGACGAAGCGACGGAGCCGCTGGGCGGCACCTCGGACATGGAATCTCACGCCGAAGTCGGATACACCGAGAAGAACGTTGAGGAACGTGCCCAGAACACCGCAGCGGAAGAAGGTGTGACTCTGCACCGCAATCCCGATGGCTCGCACACGGCGATCGACGAATCGAAGGCCGCCGAGGTGACCCCGAGCTCCGGCTCCAAAGATTCCGGAGTCGCAAGCAGCACAGCTGCCGGCGGTGCTCCCTCCAGCACGGCACCGGGTGCCGGCGCCGCAGTCGGAAGCACGACCGGTGCCGGTGATGACCCGCACAGGAACTCCGGGGCCTCCGTCGCTCCAGGTATGGGTGCTTCGGTCGGCACCACGTCCGAGCCCGGAGACATCTACAGCGCGCCAGGGATGGGCAACGCGGTCGGCAGCACGACGGAAGGTGGCGCCGCGAGCACGGCCGCCGCCGCTTCCGCCACCGGCAGCACCTCCGCCAGGAATTCTTCGGCCAGTGACCATGAGTCCGCCACCGACGACACGGAAGCCGGCCAGGTATCCGCCGCGGGTGATGGGCAGAAGCCCGCAGGAGAGGCGGCGACAGACGAGCTCGACCAGGCCGACGTCGTCAAGATCCTGCGCGGCGGTGATTCTGTCATGCTCGCGACCGCGCTCGCCGACGGCAAGATCCTCGCTCACCCTATGGCACCCCAGGAGGTCACCGAGGATGCCGACGTCTGGTTCTTCCTCGCCCTCGACGGCGACCAGGCGAAGGCGCTGCAGACGAACCCCGAGGTCAATATCAGCCTCGCTGAGGCGGGCAACTGGCTGTCGGTGGCCGGGCGCGTGAAGTTCGTCGACGACAAGGCCAAGGTCGATGAACTGTGGTCGGACTCCGCCAAGGCGTGGTTCGATGACCGCCGGGACCCGAACCTCGGACTCATCAAGGTCGTCACACACTCCGCACAGCACTGGGGCCTGCCCGGTGGCAAGGCATGGGGCCTGTTCCGCATGGTCAAGTCCAAGATCACCGGAGACCGCCCGTCCGGCGGCACGCAGACCACGGAGCTCTGAGCAGGTGAGTCATCTGAACGCATGGGGCGAGCAGCCGGGGTGCCTGTACGGTTTATTGGATCAGCCACTCACGTAACTGTGGAGCGGGCCCGCCGAAGAGACTATGCTCTCTTTCAGGCGGGCCCGGTGCGGGGCCGCGCGATGTCGCGCAAGATCACCCGGCATCATGTTCTGCTGAAGGGACCCACCATGTCGTTCCAGGCCTACCTCGACACCATCGAAGACAAGACCGGACTCACTCCTCGCCAGTTCATCGACCTGGCCAAGGGCAAGGGGTTCGACGACGACTCGGTCAAGGCCGGAGCCATCCTCGAGTGGCTCAAAATCGACTATGGACTTGGTCGCGGGCACGGCATGGCCCTCGTCCACGTCATCAAGAAGGGCCCGCAGATCGACGCCAAACACGTCGGCACCGGCGGCACACACAACGATGAATCAGACATGCTCTGGCTCGACGGCAAAGCGAGCAGACCGGCATGATCACCGTCATGCAGCGCTCCGACCTGCTGCTGCCCGGATCGCCGACGGCCAAGTTCATCGGTGCCGAGCACGGTGCCGACGTCTCGTTCTTCTGGGTCGACACCGGACCGGGAAAGGGCCCCGATCTGCACTGGCATCCCTACACAGAGACATGGATCGTCCTGTCGGGGCAGGTGCGCATCGACGCAGATGGCGAAACCGTCACTGCCGAGGCTGGCGCCGTCGTTACCGTCGGAGCCGAAACGGTCCATCGTTTCCGCAACATCGGTGCCGAGAATCTCAAAATGGTGTGCGTCCATGCCTCACCCGAAATCATCCAGGATTTCGTCACCGAGGGCTGATCAGGTCGGCTTCACACCCGCACCTCCCACCCGGCCGCCTCGGCGAGGCATAGCATGGAGACATGAGCAAGCGGATCGTCATCATCGGCGCGGGACTGGCCGGCACGACCGCGGCGCGGGAGCTGAACGCGCGCGGTCAGGCCGTCACCGTCATCGACCCCCAGGCCGGCGAAACGTGTGAGCGGCCGCCGCTGTCGAAGCATCTCTTCGATGGCTCCCGCCACCACCTGCCGTATCACCTCGAATCGACCGAGCACATCACCTTCGTCCGTGACCGGGCAGAAGAGATCTCCCTCGCCGAGGCGGCCGCGGAGTCCCGCTACACCGCCGAGACCCAGCGACACCCCCATCCGCTGGCGAACCACCACGCCACCGCCGGCACCATCCAACTGGCCTCAGGGGAGTTTATCGACTTCACCCACTGCATCCTCGCCACCGGGATGGAGGCGAACCGCCCCGAAGTCCCCGCCTACCCGGACGCCCTGCCGGTGTATGACCTCGGCGACGCCGAATGGATCCTCGAGCGTGTGAACGACGCGACAGAGGCCCTCAACGTCGGGGTGCTGGGCTCCGGTTATCTCGGAATGGAAGTGGCCACCTCGGCGGTGGCGGCCGGACACCGCGCCACGGTCTACCTGCGCGGGGGCGAACCCCTGCGCAAGCAGCTCTCCGCTCCCGTGCGGCAGGCTCTATTCGACAAGCACAAGGCCGCCGGAGTCGAGTTCGTCACCCACACCGCGAGCCCGGACGACATCCCGGCCGATGTTCACGATCTATTCATCACTAGCGTCGGAGCCCGCCCTCGGCTGATCCCGATCGACGGCCACCGCCCCGCTCATGCGTGGGATGTGGATGAGAGTTTGGCAACATCCCATCCGGGTGTCTTCGCCGCCGGTGACTGTGCCATCGTCACCGCCGGACCCTATGCACTCGACCACCCATGGGCCTGTGAACCGGTGGCCGAAAGCCACGGAAGATTCCTCGCTGAGCTCCTCAGTGAAGGGCAGAAAACGGGTTCGATCGATGGTGTGAGCGACCCCGAATCCGCTTCAGGTGCAGGATCGGAAGACGGTCCCAAAGTCTGGTCCGACGTCCCCTGGCATTGGAGCTTCCAAGGCCCGGAGAAGGTGTTCACAGCGGGCCTGACGAGCCCCGACGCCGACGACACGATCACCCGACACGACCCCAGCGGAGCGAAGTTCCAGGTCTTCCACTTCGACGGATCCGACCCGGAGTCGGCGCTCATCGGCGTCGAGACGTTCAACTGGCCGCCGATGCAGGCGGCCGCCCGACGGGTACTCGGTGGTAACAATATTCCGACGAGAGCCCAGATCGCGGACCCCGACTTCGACTTCAAGGCTCACAGCCGACTGTGAGTCTGCGCTAGTCTCATCCCGTAGACTCTTTCTGTTCTATCCCCAGTCGCCGACGAGAGAATTTTCTGTTCATGGATATGGCCAGGCTTGCTGCCGAGCACGGACTCGAGAGAGTGGGTGGACGGCCGTCTCTGCCCCAGTACGTCAAACAGCTTCTCAACCGAAGCGACTTCACGTACACGCTTGCGAAGTACCGGATGCAGTCCGAGAACGAGCGCAATCGCCTCGGCATGGCCTGGGTGCTGCTGCGTCCATCATTCTCGGCTCTGATCTACGGCACGGTCTTCGGCGTCATCATGCAGGGAGCGACTGCTCGACCGCCGGACTTCGCGCCCTTCGTCGTCATCGGCGTCTTCATCCTCGAGTTCTTCAACACCTCGATGAACGGCGGTGCGAAGTCAATCATCTCGAATGCCTCGCTCGTCCAATCGCTGCCGTTCCCGCGCATCGTTCTGCCCATTGCCAAGGTGTTCCAGAACCTGCTCGACTTCATCCCCACCCTCCTCTTCATGGCGCTCATCGTCATCATCTTCGGCGCGCGTCCTGATTGGGACTGGTTCCTCTTCATCCCATTGGTCTTCCTGTTCTGGGTCTTCAACCAGGGTGTGGCGTTCATCTTCGCCCGCGCAACGGTTCACTTCCGAGACCTGTCGCAGGTCACCCCATTCATCTCCCGAATGATCTTCTACACCTCGGGCGTCTTCTTCGACCTCAAGGTCATGGTCGACAAGATCGACCCGTCCCTGCAGCCCTTCGCCGATTGGCAGCCGATCAACAATGTGCTGTCCATCGCTCGCGGCATCCTCATGAAGGACGGGGTCGTTCCCTACGACTACTTCTGGCACCTGGCCATCTGGGCGTTCGGCATCTTCATCATCGGCTTCGTGTTCTTCTGGCAGGCCGAGGAAAGGTTTGGTCGTGATGAGTGACGAGAATTCGTTCGACACCGGCAGCCTCCCCGAGGTGACCCGGAACAACCCGCCCGTCGTCGTCTGCGACAACGTCCACGTCCGCTACAAGACCCTGGCCACGGGCAAGAAGCTCAAACTGGGCAGCAAAGATGTGATGACGAGAAAGCGGGAACTGAGGGAGGTCCACGCCCTCAAAGGCATCAGCTTCGTCGCCCACAAGAACGAATCCATCGGCATCATCGGCAGCAACGGCTCGGGTAAGTCCACGCTCATGCGGTCGATCACCGGGCTGACTCCGACCTCCGAGGGCGCGATCTATGCGACGTCACGGCCGAACCTCCTCGGCGTCGGTGCCGCTCTGATCCCGGATCTCTCCGGTGCTCGCAACATCATCCTCGGTTCTCTGGCTCTGGGGCTCACCCGCGACGAAATCGATGCGAAGTTCGACGACATCGTCGAGTTCACCGGGCTTGAGGACTTCATCGACCTGCCGATGCGCACGTACTCCTCGGGTATGTCCCAGCGACTGAAGTTCGCAATCGCGACCTCGGTGCAACACGAGATCCTCATCGTCGACGAGGCGCTCAACGTCGGTGACAAGAAGTTCCGTGACCGTTCCGAAGGCCGTATCCGCGCCATCCGTGAGAACGCCGGTACCGTCTTCCTCGTCTCGCACTCGATGCGCACCATCAAGGACACGTGCAACCGTGCACTGTGGATCGAGAAGGGCGAACTGCTCGCCGACGGTCCGGCGCTTGAAGTCATTCGGAAATACCAGGCCTTCACCAAGGCCGAGAAGGCGAAGGAAACCGAGGAAGAGCCGGGCTGAGGCACCGCACCCCCTAGCCGAGTCACGGTTCGCTCGGTAGATTCGACGTCATGGACAACAGTTCACCCGAGCCGATCGAGTCACGTCGCATCAGTGACCAGCCCGCGCTGCGCAGCTCGTCCGGCACCATCTGGATCGTGGCCGGAGGGATCTTCCTCGTCGTCATCGCGGGTGTGCTCACAGCGATCATCGTCTCCGGCACCACGGCGGTGCCCACAGCGATCACCACGATCGTGATAGCGGCAGTGCTCTACCTGATCCTGCTCATCGCCCGCTTCGCCTTTCGACTGGGCCGGGTGCGTCTGTGGGTCATGGCCGCAGCGATGATCGGCATGGCCGTTGCCTCGCTCGTCGGACTCGTCCTCTGCGTGGGCGCTGCCGCAAGCGGAGCCTGAGACCGCTCAGGCGAGGAGCACAGTGTGCTCGAGCGAATGTCGGCTCAATCGCTATCCGGCAGAGTCCGGCTGCAGATGCCCCTTGAGGTACTCACCAGTCACGCTGTTCGAGGCATCCGCGATCTGCTGCGGGGTTCCCGTCGCGATGATCTGCCCGCCGTCCTGACCTCCACCGGGGCCGAGGTCGATGATCCAATCGGCGTTGACGATCATGTCGAGGTCGTGTTCGATGACCAGGACCGTTCCGCCCTGGTCGAGAAGCTGTTGGAAGACGCGCACGAGCACACGCACATCCTCGGGGTGAAGGCCCACCGTCGGTTCGTCGAAGACGAAGAGCGTGTGCTGCTGTGACTTCCCGAGCTCGGTGGCGAGCTTGAGCCGCTGTGCCTCGCCGCCGGACAGTGCAGGGGTTGCCTCGTGGAGGGTGAGGTATCCGAGTCCCACATCGGCCAGTGCCCTCAGTCGGGCGTGGACTTTGCGCATCTCGGCGAGGTGGGGGAGCGCCTCGGCGACGGTCATCGCCAACAGTTCCGGCAGCGACAGCGGCTGGCCATCGGCGTCCGAGACACGGCGATACTCATCCGCATCCGGACTGTACCGGCGTCCTTCGCAGTCGGGGCAGGGGATGTCGACGTCGGGGAGGAACTGCACATCGAGGGTGATCTCGCCGGTGCCTTCGCATTTCGGGCACCGCAGCGAACCCGTGTTGTACGAGAAGTCCCCGGCCGTGAGCCCGGCGTCCTTGGCCGAATCGAGGCGGGCGTACGCACGTCGGAGGTCGTCGAGGACTCGGGAATACGTGGCCACGGTCGAGCGGACGTTGATGCCGATCGGGGTGGCGTCGACGACGTTGACTCGGTCGATCCCGTCGGCGTCGATGTCCCGCACATGAACGGGTCGCGAACGTTCATCGGCGGCTTTGAGCGCGGGGACGAGACTGTCGAGGACGAGGGTGGTCTTGCCTGATCCGGACACTCCCGTGACGACGGTCAGCCGCTGCCGCGGTATCTCCGCGTCGAGGGCGTGGACCGTGTGGATCGGTGCGGTGCGCAACCGGATCCGACCGTGATCGAAGGTCGCCGAGGCGGCCGCGGGGTTGCGTACGAGGGTTTCGGCGCGGACGGTGAGGTAGGGGCCGATGCGGGATTCGGGATGGTTGTCGAGGTCGGCGACAGTGCCGGTGGCGACGACCGTTCCGCCGTCGCGTCCGGACCCGGGACCGATCTCGATGAGATGGTCGGCTTCGCGGAGGACCAGCGGGTCGTGGTCGACCATGACGACGGAGTTGCCTTCGTTGAGGAGGTCGGTGATGACACCCTGAAGGCCCGTGATGTTCGAGGGGTGGAGACCGATCGAGGGTTCGTCGAGGACGTAGAGGACTCCGGTGGTCTCATTGCGCACGGCACGGGAGAGCTGGACGCGTTGGCGTTCACCGGTCGACAGGGACGAACCGGCCCGGTCGAGGGCGAGGTACCCGAGTCCGAGGTCGAGCAGCCGACGGGCCATACCGAGCAGTGCGTCCACCAATGATCGGGCCATGGACTGCATCGATGAGGGAAGGTCGGCCGGAACGTCCGCGGCCCATTCGACGAGTTCGTCGAGGGTCATTGCGGTCGCCTCGGCGAGGCCGAGTTCACCGATGTGCGGTGCACGAGCGGCGGGGGAGAGGCGGGTGCCCTCGCAGTCGGGGCAGACCTGCTCGGAGAGGAACCGGCTGACCCGGGCGAACCGTTTCTCGTTGTCTGCCCGTTTGAGTTCTTCGGTCACCGTCAGGCGGGCGTTGCGGAAGGTGAAGTCGAGGTCGTGGAGCCCCTTCTTCGAGGTGACCGTGATGTGCTTCTTCTCTTCAGGGCCCGCGAAGACGATCTCGCGTTCCCAGTCCTTGAGGTCGCGCCAGGGCACATCGGTGCGGACTCCGAATTCGCGGGCGATCTGCGGTTGGACGTTGAAACCGAACATCTGCCAGGGGATGACGGTGCCGTCGTCGATCGACAGGTCGGGGTCGCGGATGAGGGAGACGTCGTCGACTTCTCTGATGGTGCCGATGCCTTCGCAGCGCGGGCATGCTCCACCGGAATTGAAGGCGAGCTCCTCGGCGCCGGGTGCGTGGACGGTCTCACCGCATTCGGGGCAGTCGAACGGCTCCTCGGCAGCAACGTTGAGAGTCGGTTCCTGCCGGTCTCCGTTCGGGCAGAGGTGGGAGGCCAGCCGAGAGAACATCAGGCGGATGACGTTGAGCAGCTCGGTCGAGGTGCCGAAAGTTGAGCGGACCCCGGGGACTCCGGGTCGTTGCCGCAGAGCAAGGGTGGCGGGGATGTGGCGGACGGTGTCGACGTCGGCGCGGGCGGCTTGAGCCATGCGTCGACGGGTGTACGTCGACAAAGCTTCGATATAGCGGCGGGAGCCTTCGGCGTAGAGGACTCCCATGGCCAGCGAGGATTTGCCCGAACCGGAGACGCCGGCGATGGCGACGAGGGTATTCAGCGGGACGTCGACTTCGATGCCCTGCAGGTTGTGCACGCGGGCGCCGCGCACCTCGACCGCTGTGGCAGGGGCAGTGTTCCGGGCTTCGGTCGACATATCGTGATCGTAACAACAGGCACTGACGTGACTCGTCACCTGCTGAGACTGCCTTTGCGGCCGGATACGACGGGACTACAATCGTCTCGCTGACGAGAACAGGGGCATACTTGTCAGATCAGAGACTCCGACCAGGTCTGTGAATAAGCAACATCCGCCCCGGGTGACGAGCAACGGTGCCTGCATCCTGCAAGCCCACGATCCACCACCGGCTTCGCCAACCACGGCATCCGGGCACCTACAAGAAGAGGCACACGATGACTGAGACACCCGTCGAGTCCCGCGAAGACAAGTCGCGGGCCCGCAAGGCCGTAGTTGCGGCCGGACTGGGCAACGCCCTCGAATGGTATGACATCATCCTGTTCGGGTTCATGGCCACCTCGATCACCGCGGTCTTCTACCCGGGCGAGGGCCTGTCCGCGCAGCTGATGACCTGGGCGACTTTCGCCATCACCTTCGTCGTCCGTCCCCTGGGCGCGATCATCATCGGTCGCTACTCGGACAAGCACGGCCGCAAATCGGCGCTGTCGCTGACGATCGGTCTGATGACCCTCGGTGTGTTCATCATCGTCATCCTGCCCGGCGAAGCGACCATCGGCATCTGGGGCGCGATCGGCCTCATCATCGCCCGCATCATCCAGGGCATCTCCGCCGGCGGCGAATTCGGGTCGGCCACAGCCTTCCTCACCGAGAACGCCAAGCGCGGCAAGGCCTACTACGCCTCTTTCCAGACCGCGACTCAGGGCATCTCGATGTTCCTGGCCGCCGGAATCTCGTGGATCCTCAGCTCGGCACTGAGCGAAGAGGCCCTGCACTCCTGGGGCTGGCGCGTGGCCTTCGCCCTCGGCCTGCTCATCGGACCCGTCGGCTGGTACATCCGCTCGAAGATGGATGACACCCCTGAGTTCAAGGCCGCCGAGAAGACCGACAACCCGCTGCGCGTCCTCCTCAGTGAGAACTTCGGTCGCCTGTTCTCCGCGTTCCTCATCATCGCGATGGCCACGATCTCGGTCTACCTCATCACCTTCCTGCCGCAGTTCGCCGTCACCAACCTCGGCCTCGACGCGTGGGCATCGTTCCCCGGCGCCGTCGTCGCCGGTGTCATCACCCTCATCGGCGCCCCGTTCGCCGGCCGCCTGGCCGACCGAGTAGGCCCGACGACCGTGATGATCCCGACGACCATCGTCGGCATCATCGTCGCCTGGCCGATGTTCATCCTCCTGACCGCGAACCCCTCGATTCCCGTCCTCACCCTGTGCGAGGCGATCGTCGGCCTGTTCATGGTCTTCTACTTCGGCCCGATGCCGGCCCTGCTGTCCGAACTGTTCCCCGTCAAGGTGCGCAGCTCCGGCATGACCATCGCCTACAGCTTCGGCGTCGCGATCTTCGGCGGCTTCGCCCCGCTCATCCTCACCGCCCTGCTCGGCGCGACTGGTCTGCTGACCGTGCCCGGCTTCTACTACGCGGGGCTGTCGCTGCTCTCCCTCATCGGCGTGATCATGGCCCGGAAGCTCTACAGCCAGCGCTGACCGCACCGCAGACCCGAACAGACCCGACCCCACGATTGTGCGGAGTCGGGTCTGTTCGCGTGTTCTCGCCGGCTTATCGGCCTTCACCCGCAGGAATCCATGTGCTCGACGGGGTTTCCTCACCTCGTTCAAGCCGGCCCGCGAATTTGGGTGCGTGTGCCTCGCGATAAGCGAGCTTGGCCTTGAACGACGGTATGCGGAAGGGAAGGAATGCCCTCGCCGAGGCGGCTCAGCCCAACCGGTGAACCGTCCGTCCCATTCGTCGTGCTGACGTCGCAACCGCGGGTTCGAAGTGCGGGCGTTCACCCGCCGACCGGCACCTCGACACCAGCCTCCTCGGCCTTCCGCACCTTCGCTGCCGCACGCTCGATGCGCACGACATGGGCGAGGAGTGCGAACCACACAAGAGCCAGGCCGGCGAGCGTCAGCCACACAGTCGACGAACCGAGGCCGAAGGCGAGCAGGATCGTGCGGACGTTCGTGAGGATGATGATTCCGCCCGCGGCGACCGCAAACACCTTGGCCGGCAGCAGCTTCACCAGCCACGCGGCAAACGGTGCGGCGATGACACCGCCGACGAGAAGTGCAGCCACGATCTGCCATTCGATGCCCTGCGATCCGAGCGCGATGAGGAATCCGAGAGAACCGCCGACCGCGACGATGAACTCGCTCGTGTCGATCGAGCCGACGACTTTGCGCGGCTCCAGGCGTCCCGATGACAGCAGCGTCGTCGTCCCGACCGGCCCCCAGCCGCCCCCGCCGATCGAGTCGAGTGTGCCGCCGATGAGCCCGACCGGGACGAGCATCTTCGCGCTCGGCCGTGACTTGAACGTCGGACGCGCACCGCCGAGTGCGAGGAAACGCCAGATGACGTAGATGCCGAGCGCCAGCAGGATTCCTGAGATCCATGGGGTCGCCGCTTCCCCGTCCAGACTGGCGAGGAACGTCGACCCTGCGATCGCCCCGACGAAGCCCGGGCCGGCCAGAATCGCGACGGTCCGCCAGTCGACATTGCCGAACTTGTGGTGCGAGATCCCCGACACCAACGTCGTCCCCAATTCAGAGAAGTGCACCGCCGCCGAGGCGGCCGCCGGTGCCGTACCCGCCGCGAGCAGCAGCGTGGTTGAGGTGACCCCATAGGCCATGCCCAGGGAACCGTCGATGAGCTGCGCGATGAGCCCGACTATTCCCAGGATGATGAGCTGACGCATGTGCTTTCCTTTCGTGGATGACGCGGAGGATGTGGAGGCGCAGAAGTTTGGTGAGGCGTCGAAGATGCGGACGGTGCCAGCAACGCAAAGACGCGTTGACAACACACACTAGCGAAACTGTTGAGCAGAAAGGAAAATCGGCCGCAATCCTACGAACTCGGTCGCCGTATGTCGAAAGATGACGCCGAATGGCGTTATTTCGCTGATGAACAGCCTGTATGCGGCGCCGAGGCGGATGGGTTACGCTATGCGAATGCATTCAATCCAAACGATCACTGCTCGCCCTGGTTGCTCAGTCGTTGAGCAATCAGCCTGCCCGGTGGCCTTGGCGGCCCCGGGGCAGGTGCGGGAACGGGTGCAGAGGCTCGCGCAGAGAAACGCTGAGGAGTGGGCGCTGTGACGGGGTTGCCGTCGGTGGGCCTGATCTCCCACGGAACCTCATCGCCGACCGGTCAGGTCCTCATCGAGGTGCTCGCCGCCGAGGTCGCCACGGACCTGCGCATTCGCGGGATTGCCGACGAGGTCATGCTCGGTCATGTGGACGTCCAGAACCCCGACGTCGACGAGGTGATCGCCCGACTGCCCGCCGATCGTCCGGTCATCCTCGCACCGCTTCTGCTCTCGCCGGGGTATCACGTCCATGTCGACCTCGCCGAGGCGGCCGACCGTGCCGCTGAATCGGGCCGTGATGTTCGACGAACCCCCACGCTCGGGCCCGACCCGAGACTCGCAGAGATCCTCGCCGATCGACTTCCGCCGCTTAGCGAAAGAGACGACGTCATCCTTGCCGCTGCCGGGTCGAGCGACGAGCGTGCGAACGAGTCCTGCCGCGAGATGGGCAGGCTGCTGTCGGCAGAGCTCGAGCGTCCCGTCGGGGTCGGTTTCCTCGCCGGCGGGGGAGCGGCCCTGAAAGACCTCGTCGGACAGAGCCGCACCCGCGGTGCCCGCCCCGTGTTCGCGAACTACCTGCTGGCCCCTGGCTTCTTCGACGACCTCGCCCGCAAGCACGTTGAGGGCGGCACTGACTGGCCCGGCGTCCTCGCCCCGCCGCTTCTCACCGGAGGCGGCACCACGTCCGCCGTTCCGCCGAAACTCGTTGACATCGTCCGCGACCGGGTCCGCGACGGCATCCGCGGCCAAGTTCGCGACGGTGTTTTCGCGGCCGGCCTCAACAGTGGGCCCGGTGGCGCCCATGTCGAAGGCGGCTGTCCTGGCTACGTCCAACCTCACACCCAAACCCACAAATTCACCCCGCAGATGCTCAACGCCTGACCGCACACACGGCAGGCCGTGACGCCATATGTCACTTCGTGACACAAACCCTTCGGCAATTGGTTGAGCAATTCGGCATTCATGTAGCGTGATTCATCACTGGTTCCCCTCAGCGTTTGGAGACAGCAATGTCCACTCAGGTGGAAGAGAACAAGGAAACGGCAGGTAAACGAGCCGCGAAGCGGCCCGCCCGCCCGAAGAAGTCCAATGGGCAGTGGAAGATCGACGGCCATGAACCGTTGAACAAAAATGAGATCGACAAGGCCGAAGACAACGGCCTCAACGTTCGCGCCCGGATTGAGACCATCTACTCCAAGCGCGGATTCTCGTCGATCGACTCCGACGACCTGCACGGCCGCTTCCGCTGGTGGGGCCTGTACACGCAGCGCAAACCCGGAATCGACGGCGGCCGGACCGCGAAGCTCGAGCCGCATGAGCTCGAGGACGAGTACTTCATGTTGCGTGTCCGCATCGATGGCGGAAAGCTCACCACGGAGCAGCTGCGCACGATCGCCGACATCTCCACCGAATTCGCCCGAGACAGCGCCGACCTCACCGACCGTCAGAACATCCAGCTGCACTGGATCGAGATCGAGAATGTCCCCGAGATTTGGCGCCGCCTCGAAGCCGTCGGCCTGCAGACCACCGAAGCCTGCGGCGACGTCCCCCGCGTCATCCTCGGCTCACCCGTCGCCGGCATCGCCGCCGATGAACTCATCGACCCGACCCCGGCGATCGAAGAGATCTCACGCCGCTACATCGGCGACCAGAGCCTGTCGAACCTGCCGCGCAAATACAAGACCGCGATCACCGGCCACCCCAGCCAGGACGTCGTCCACGAGATCAACGACTGCTCCTTCGTCGCCGTCGAACACCCCGAACACGGCATCGGCTACGACCTGTGGGTCGGCGGCGCCCTGTCCGTCGTCCCCCGCTTCGCCGAACGCCTCGGCGCCTGGGTCGCCCCCGACCAGGTCGTCGAGACCTGGCTGGGCGTGACCTCGATCTTCCGCGACTACGGCTTCCGGCGCTTGCGCAACAAGGCCCGCATGAAGTTCCTGCTCGCCGATTGGGGTCCGGAGAAGTTCCGCGAGATCCTCGAAACCGAATACCTCGGATTTGAACTCGCCGACGGCCCGGCACCGGCCAAGCCGATCACCGCCGGCGACCACGTCGGCGTGCACAAGCAGACCGACGGCCGCTACTACATCGGGGTCAGCCCCGTCGTCGGTCGCGTCTCGGGCACCCTGCTCAGCCAGGTCGCCGACCTCGCCGACAAGTACGGCTCCACCCGCCTGCGCACCACCCCGCACCAGAAGTTCCTGCTGCTCGACATCGAGGAGAAGGACGTCGAAGCCGTCGTCGCCGAGCTCGACGCCTTGGGCCTCTCCAGCCGCAAGGACCTCTTCCGCCGCTCGACGATCGCGTGCACCGGCATCGAATACTGCAAACTCGCCATCGTCGAGACCAAGCAGACCGCAGCCGACACCATCACGAAGCTCGAGGAGCGCCTCGCCGACATCGAGGAGCTGCCCCACCCGATCAGCTTCCATCTCAACGGCTGCCCGAACTCCTGCGCCCGCATCCAAACCGCCGACATCGGCCTCAAAGGCCAGATCGTCACCACCGACGAAGGCGAACAGGTCCCCGGATTCCAGGTCCACGTCGGAGGAGGCCTGGCCTCGAAAGACCGCGACGAAGCCGGCCTCGGCCGCACCGTCCGCGGACTCAAGGTCACCGCCGAGAACCTCAGCGACTACGTCGAGAAACTCGTCCGCCGCTTCCTCGCCGGGCGTGGGGAGACCGAAACATTCTCCGAATGGGCCCACCGCGTTGACGAGGAGGAACTAGTATGACCCGTACGAACACGACCACCACCGAGGCGACGCCCACCTCCGCAACCGCGGCGAAGGGAGGGTCAGCGACGCAGTCCCGCCCCGAACCGCGCCCCGTCGAGGAACTCAAGGCCCTCGCCGAGGCGGGTGCCCGTGAACTCGCCGGTGACCCGGGCAACGGTGTCCCCGAAGCCAACCCCGCCGACGTCATCCGCTGGGTGTCCCGGAACTTCGACACCGCAGCCTGCGCCGTGGCCTGCTCGATGGCCGACGCCGCCCTGCCGCACTACGTCGCCCAGTACCAGCCCGGGGTCGACGTCCTCTTCCTCGACACCGGCTACCACTTCGCCGAGACCTATGACACCCGCAACGAGGTGGCTCGCCGTGTCGACGTCCACATCGTCGACGTCCTCCCGGAGCAGACCGTGGAAGAGCAGAACGCCGAATTCGGCAAGGACCTCTTCGCCCGCGACCCGGGCCTGTGCTGCGCCCGCCGCAAGGTCGCACCGTTAAGCAAGTCGCTGAACGGCTACGAACTCTGGTTCACCGGAGTCCGCCGTGACGAGTCTCCCACCAGGACGAATACGCCGCTGATCACCTTCGATGAGAAGAACGGGCTCGTCAAGGTCAACCCCCTGGCCGCATGGTCCTTCGATGACCTCCTCGACTACTCACGCGCCTTCGACGTCCCGGTCAACCCGCTGCTTGACCAGGGGTACCCGTCGATCGGCTGCCAGCCCTGCACTCGCCCCGTCGCCGAAGGGGAAGACCCCCGCGCCGGCCGTTGGGCCGGATCGACCAAAACAGAATGCGGACTCCACACATGAGCATCGACACCCAGTTCAACCACGACACCCATACCACCGAGGCGGCACCCGCCCACAACCCGGGCGCGAGCCTGTCCACCCTCGACGTCCTCGAATCCGAGGCGATCCACATCATCCGTGAGGTCGCCGCCGAGTTCGAACGTCCTGTGCTGCTGTTCTCCGGCGGCAAGGACTCCGTGACCGTCCTCCACCTCGCGGCGAAGGCGTTCTGGCCGGCGAAGATCCCGTTCGGACTCCTCCACGTCGACACCGGACACAACTTTGACGAGATCATCCGCTTCCGCGACGAGACGGCCGAGAAGTACGGCCTCGACCTCACGGTCGCGAAGGTCCAGGACTACATCGACGACGGTCGCCTGCGCGAACGCCCAGACGGGACCCGCAACACTCTGCAGACCCAGCCGCTGCTCGACGCCATCACCGGCGGGAAGTTCGACGCCGTCTTCGGCGGTGCCCGCCGCGATGAGGACAAGGCCCGCGCGAAGGAGCGGATCCTGTCCCTGCGCGACGAATTCGGCGGCTGGAACCCCAGCAGCCAACGCCCCGAACTGTGGAACCTCTTCAACGGCCGCCACCTGCCCGGCGAACACGTGCGCGTGTTCCCGATCTCGAACTTCACCGAACTCGACGTGTGGAGCTACATCGCCCGCGAAGGCATCGAACTGCCCGAGCTCTACTTCGCCCACGAACGCGAAGTCTTTCAGCGCGACGGCATGTGGTGGGCCACCGGCGAATTCTCCACCCCACGCGAGGACGAGACCGTCACGACCAAGAAGGTCCGCTACCGCACCGTCGGGGATATGAGCTGCACCGGGGCCGTCGAATCGAGCGCTGATGACCTCGAGTCCATCCTCGCCGAGGTGGCCGCCACCACTGTGACCGAGCGCGGTGCCACTCGCGCCGACGACCGGATCTCGGCCGCGGCGATGGAAGACCGCAAGAAGGACGGGTACTTCTGATGACGACCACAACCACCACCGAAACAACTACCACCGAGGCGAAACCGACCTTGGACACGACGACGAAGACGCTGCTGCGCTTCGCCACCGCCGGATCCGTCGACGACGGCAAGTCCACGCTCGTCGGCCGGCTCCTCCACGATGCGAAGGCGATCCTCGCCGACCAGCTCGCCGCCGTGACCGCGACCAGCCGGGAACGCGGATTCCTGGGAGGTGAGTTCGATTTCGCTCTGCTCACCGACGGTCTGCGGGCCGAACGCGAACAGGGCATCACCATCGACGTCGCCTACCGGTACTTCGCCACCGACCGTCGTTCGTTCATCCTCGCCGACTGCCCCGGACACGTGCAGTACACACGGAACATGGTCACGGGAGCCTCGACCGCCGATGCCGTCGTCGTCCTCATCGACGCCCGCACCGGCGCGACCGAACAGACCCGCCGGCACCTCACCGTCGTGTCCCGACTGGGCATCCGCCACGTCATCATCGCCGTCAACAAGATCGACCTCATCGACTACGACCAGGCAGCGATCGAGACGGTCGAAAACGACATCAAGTCACTTGCCGACGAGATCGGCCTCGAGACCCCGCACCTCATTCCGATCTCCGCGCTGGCCGGCGACAACGTCGCCACCACCTCGGACAACACACCCTGGTACACCGGGCCGGCACTGCTCGAACTCCTCGAGACCCTGCCGAGCACGGACGAAGACACCGCCGATCTCGAGGCCTTCCGCCTCGACGTGCAGACCGTGCTGCGTCCGCAAGGGGGACTGGCACCAGGTCTCGACCCCGAGGAATTCCGGGACTACCGGGCGGTGGCCGGACAGATCACGGCCGGGCGGGTCAGCCTCGGCGATGAGATCGAGATCCACCCCGCCGGGCTGAGAACGACGGTGACCGGAATCGATACCGCCAGCGGACCGCTTACGACCGCGAGTGCGCCGCTGTCGGTGGCGCTGCGGTTGGCCGATGACGTCGATACCGCCCGCGGCAGCGTCATCGCCGCGGCCGGCACCCTGCCCACCCCGCGCCGGGAACTGCGCGCCGAGGTCTTCCCGTTCACGGCCGAGGGTCTGCGCACGGGGGACCGGGTTCTCATCAAGACGGGGACGACGACCGTGAAGGGGATCGTCACCATCGAGGCCAAACGCAACCTCGAGACCTCCGAGACCGAACCCGCCGAGGTGCTCGCCGGCAACGACATCGGCCTGGCCCGTGTGAAGCTGTCCGCCGAGCTGCCGGTCCCGGACTTCCGCGACCACGGCACGGCCGGAGCCTTCGTCGTCATCGGCCCGCAGTCGGGCAACACCCTCGCAGCGGGAATCCACACCCCCGAGGCGGCTCACATCCCCGAATCCACCGAGGACCAGTCATGACGCTCTTCCTCCCACAGCAGCCCGGCACCGTGCTGCTCGTCGGTGCCGGACCGGGCGATCTCGGACTGCTCACCGTCACCGGTCTGCGCGCATTGGAACGCGCCGATGTCATCGTGGCTGACCGCCTCGGCGCCCGATCGGTCATCGATCAGCTCGAAACCGAACGCGGTGCACCCCTCGATGCGCAGATCATCGACGTCGGGAAGCTGCCGGGGCACCATCCGGTGCCGCAGAGCGGGATCAACGACATCCTCATCACACAGGCGAAGCTCGGCCGCCGGGTCGTCCGTCTCAAAGGCGGGGATCCCTTCGTCCTCGGACGTGGGGGAGAGGAGGTCATCGCCTGCCGGGCCGCCGGAGTCGACGTCCGCGTCGTCCCCGGGGTGACCAGCGCGAACTCCGTTCCCGCGGTCGCCGGAATCCCGCTCACCCACCGAGGCGTCGCCACCTCGTACACGGTCGTGACCGGTCACGACCAGCTGGGCGAGATCGGCGGGGGACGCGACCACACCGTCGTCGTTCTCATGGGAGTGGGCACACTCATCAACTCGGCGATGGTGCTCGCCCGATCCGGGCGCGGGGACGACTGCCCGGTCGCGATCGTCGAAGACGGTTTCGGTGAGAACCAACGAGTGACCATCGGAACCCTCGGCGACATCGCCTTCCGCGCGGCTCGCCGAGGCGTCCGGTCACCGGCCGTGATCGTCGCCGGTGATGTCGTGACCCTGAGCCCCTACGCCGATGGTGCTTTCACCCAGGCGACCGAACCTGCCGCAGCGCACGCATCCGAACTCGTGAGGAACCCATGACCTACATCATCGCCCAGCCGTGCGTGGATCTGAAGGACCGAGCCTGCATCGAGGAATGCCCGGTCGACTGCATCTACGAAGGCACCCGCTCTCTCTACATCCACCCCGACGAATGCGTCGACTGCGGAGCATGCGAACCCGTGTGCCCCGTCGAGGCGATCTTCTACGAAGACGATGTGCCCGATGAGTGGGAGGCCTACTACAAGGCGAACGTCGAATTCTTCGACGACATCGGCTCCCCGGGCGGAGCAGCCGCCCACGGGGTCGTCGACAAAGACCATCCCTTCATCGCAGCTCTGGCACCGCAGAACACCAACGACTGATCAAGGAAACCCATGCCTACTATTCCCTTCAGAGTGGCCATCATCGGTGCCGGTCCCGCCGGCATCTACGCCGCCGACCTGCTGACCAAGGCCGAACATGACCTGGAACTGAGCATCGACCTCTTCGAACGCCTGCCCTCTCCCTTCGGGCTCGTCCGCTACGGGGTCGCCCCCGACCATCCGCGCATCAAGGGCATCATCAATGCGCTCATCAAGGTCCTCGACCGTGGTGACATCCGCCTGTTCGGCAACGTCGAATACGGGGTCGACATCAACCTCGGCGAGCTCACCGACCGCTACGACGCGGTGATCTTCTCCACCGGCTGCTTCGTCGATGCACCGCTGTCACTGCCCGGCATCGACCTGCCGGGTTCCTATGGGGCCGCGGACTTCGTCAACTGGTACGACGCCCACCCGGATGTGGCCCAGACCTGGCCGCTGGAGGCTGAGAAGGTCGCGGTGCTCGGCAACGGCAATGTCGCGCTCGATGTGGCTCGGGTGCTCGCGAAGCAGGCCGATGACCTGCACACGACGGAGATCCCCGATCACGTCTACGAGGGGCTGAAGTCCTCGAAGGTCACCGATGTCCATGTGTTCGGACG
The DNA here is from genome assembly GCF_057766545.1 of Brevibacterium sp. MGP-B1. Lineage (NCBI taxonomy): Bacteria > Bacillati > Actinomycetota > Actinomycetes > Micrococcales > Brevibacteriaceae > Brevibacterium > Brevibacterium sp. MGP-B1. Next base: position 4,206,278 of record NZ_CM173407.1, read on the forward strand.
GCGTGGTCCTGCGCAGGCGAAGTTCACTCCGCTCGAGCTGCGTGAGCTCGGTCAGGTCGAAGACGTCGACATCATCGTCTATCCCGAGGACTACGAATTCGATCAGGGGTCGCTCGAGGCCATCGAGTCGAGCAACCAGGTCAAGCAGGTGACGAAGACGCTCACGGACTTTGCGATGCGGGAGGAGACCGGGGCGAAGCGGCGACTGCACTTGCACTTCCTCCACGCACCGGTGGCCATCCTCGGCGAGGATCGGGTGACCGGTCTGCGCACGGAACGTCAGGAACTCGACGGGACCGGTGGCGTCAACGGCACCGGGGACTTCCGCGACTGGGACATCGATGCCGTGTACCGGGCCGTCGGCTATGCGGGTACGCAGCTGCCGCAGCTGCCCTTCGACGAGGCCAAGAAGGTCATCACGAATCACGAAGGACGCGTCGTCGACGCCGAAGATCAGGGCCAGGCCGCCGAGGCGGACGTCATCCCCGGCGTGTACACGACCGGATGGATCAAGCGCGGCCCCGTCGGGCTCATCGGTCATACGAAGGGCGATGCGCTCGAGACGATCGGGCACATCCTCGACGACCAGGCCGCCGGGGCGCTCACCGAACCCCTGTACCCGGAGGAGTCCTCGATCGTCGAGCTGCTCGAATCGAAGGGCGTCGACTTCACCGATTGGGAGGGCTACCACCGGCTGGAGGCCGCGGAAAAGGCCCTCGGCGAGGCCGAGGGACGTGAGCGGGTGAAGATCGCGACCCGTGAGGCCATGCTCGCCGAGGCGCGCGCCCACCTGACCGCGGACGCGAACGCCGGGAGCTGAGGCCCGCGCCCACCGCGTCGGCACCCACCTCGAGGCGTAATCCTCACATAGTGACCCTCAACGTTCCACCATTCGACCCCGAACACCGAAAAGACGTGTTCGGGGTTGTCTGCGTCTGTGACCTGGCCGTATAACACGGCTATGTAATTGACATCACACGACAATCGGAGAAAACTAGCCGCCGAGAATCTGACGTCAACCCAGGGAGGCAAAGGTGCCCTCACAAAGTTCCCTGTCATCGGGCTCGCCCACGAGCGTGACCGTCGTCCATGACCAAGGGCTCAAACGCGATATCGGCAAGACCGGCCTGCTCTTCACCGGAGTCGGATCGATCATCGGCTCCGGTTGGCTCTTCGGAGCCTTCGATGCCGCGAGCATGGCAGGCCCGGCCGCGATCCTGTCGTGGGCCCTGGGCGCGGTCCTCATCATCTTCGTGGCTTTGAACTATTCCGAGCTCGGTGTCATGTTCCCCGTCGCCGGCGGTGTCGTGCGCTACCCGCACTATGCCTTCGGTTCGTTCGCCAGCTACACCAGCGGGTGGATCACGTGGCTGTCGGCGGCGGGAACCGTCGGCATCGAGGTGCTCGCGGCTGTCCAGTACGCCTCGAGCTATATGCCGTGGCTGATGGAGTCGAAAGAGGGCGTCCTGGTTCTCACGGTGCCGGGCATCTTCGTGAGCATCGCGATGGTCGCGGTCTTCTGCGTCATCAACATGTTCGGGGTGAAGTTCTTCGCGCAGTTCAACAACGTGCTCGTGTGGTGGAAGCTGCTCGTCATCGTCCTTGTGTTCATCGGACTGGCGCTGCTGGCCTTCAACCCCGGTCACTTCCACATGCCCGAGTTCGGCGGTTTCGCTCCCAACGGCATCGCCCCGATCTTCGCGGCCCTGCCCGCGGCGGGCATCGTGTTCTCCTACCTCGGATTCCGTCAGGGTGTGGAGTTCGCCGGCGAGACGAAAAACCCGCAGAGGAACGTGCCCTTCGCCGTCATCGGTTCGATCGTGCTCACCGGCATCATCTACATCCTCCTGCAGGTCGCGTTCATCGGCGCCATTCCCACGGACCTGCTCAAGGACGGCTGGGGCGGACTGTCGTTCTCGAATTCTGCAGGGCCGTGGGCGGAGATCGCGATTATGCTCGGTGCCATGTGGCTGGCGATCATCCTCTACATCGACGCCGTTGTCTCACCGGCGGACACCGGTCTGATCTTCACCGCGCTCACCCCGCGGCTGTCGTACTCCCAGGCCCGCGTTGGCAATGCTCCGAGTGCCATGACGAAGCTGAACAAGAAGGGCATCCCGTGGTTCGGGCTGCTCATCACGTTCATCGTCGCGTGCTTCCTGTTCTTTCCGTTCCCGTCGTGGGCGAAGATGGTCGGGTTCATCACCTCCGGCACCGTCATCTCCTTCGGTTCCGGTCCGATCACGGTCGCGGCCCTGCGCCGTCAGCTGCCCGATCAGGAGCGTCCGTTCCGACTGCCCGGCGGAGACGTGCTCCCGTTCCTCGGCTTCCTCGCCGCGAACCTCATCGTGTTCTGGACCGGGTGGGATACGAACTGGAAGCTGTTCCTGGCGATGGCGCTCGGCTACGTGGTCCTCGGCCTGCACTATGCGTTCAGCGACCGCAGCAAGATCCCGCCGCTGCAGTTCAAGTCCGGTTGGTGGATGATCCTGTGGCTCGGCGGGCTGGCCGTCCTCAGCCTGCTGAGCAACTACGGTGAAGGCGCCATGGGCGTGCTCACGTTCGGGTGGGGCGAGCTGGTCTGCACCATCTTCACCGTCATCGTCTTCTACGTCGGCATCAAGACCCGCCTGAAGTCAGAGGAAGTGGTCACCAACGTCGAGAACACCAAGGAGACCAGCGCCGAACACATCGACGGGGAATGATCCCCTGACAGAACGTCGAATCTTTCGACGTCGATCAGCGAGACCCTCGCCGAGGCGGCCCGACCCCGTACATCCACGACCATGGCGTACGGGGTCGGGCTGGTTGTGTGAGGGTTGGGTGCTGCAGACTCGGCGGCTCGGAGACCACTGACTGGTCCGAACGCCGCTATACAACCCGCGCCTCCTGCCCAATTAGCGAATCGCACAAACTTCTCCAGCGTCTTGAACCAGTCGACTGTGGCTTGCAACTCAGAGCGAAGGATTTCAGTTGCGACCAGGTGACTACGCTGACTGACGTGTGGGACTACTGTGCCCTGCCAGACAAACTGACTGCTTACACTGTTGATCAATCAGCTCCAAGCGATGCAAGTATGGATGCATGTCGGACCGTGCAGCTTTGAGTTCTGGAAAGCCCCGCCTCGGAACGGTCTTTTTTAAAAGAGGTGAGGCTGGGTTCCCGGCAATGGTCTTCGACAATGGAGAAGTCATCGAATTGACGGTCAATTTCGACCATGGTGACCCAGTCGCCCGACGTTTCAGTGGACGATCGGTTTCGTACGGCGACGATCCGGAGTACAAGCTTCATGATTATTCAATGCCGACACAAGTGTGGTTTCAGGATCCGCATGGAACGATCTGCTTGGTCGAGCCTAGAGGGCGTTCTCTCAGCTTTACGACCCTTCAGGAAGGGCGTTTGCGATTCGCTTATGCCATCGCAGTCGGCGGGGTCGGGATTCGTTATGATCGTATCAATGCTATGCAGTCTCGCATCGAGGGGCTGGATGAGTGGATACCTATCAGCTCAATCGAGCACGAGTACGTGCAAGAAGATGGCTCACCGAACATGAGTATCTTTAGCGTCCGGCATCAACCGCCGGTCAACATTTCTCGCAAGCTGAACGCGCAGATTCTTCCTACCTATTCATTCATGTCCTCTCCTGTCCCAGGCAAAACCGAGCTCGCAGATGAAATGCGGGTGAAGACGAGCGCTCTGCAGGCGCGCTCATGGCGGGAACATCTGGACGTCCATAGAGGTGTGCGCGATCTATTGGTTGTCGCCGGATGGCGTGACTACGGCACTTGGAATCTGAGCGTATCCCGCGTCGATGACCCAGAGCGCGCCCTGGCGGGGAATTCTATAGGTGATAGATGGGCCCAAGTGTCGACATATGCCATGTCGAAAGGTTCTGGAACTGGTCGCGCCAATCGCTTTCTCTTTGATTTTGAAGACGTCGGTGCTCGTGGGCTTAGCCGTTGGCTTCGACTAAGGCAAAGGCATCGTCGAGGAATCGCTGGGATGATTCATTCAGTAGGAATGCCAGGGGTTGCCCTTGAAACGTCGATTTCGGAGGCGGGCGCGGCACTTGAATATCTCGGCCACGGCATTGCGGTTGAACGAAGCGAGAAACCTGGAAGGCATCTTGCAACTCACCTGCGTCGTGTCGCCGAACAATCCAAATGCGACATGGGCATCGACTTGGATACTTGGCCGAATCGCTTTGCGGATGCATACAACACTGTGAAACATCCCGACCGGCCTAAAGAATGGGACACTCTCGACTTGCACAACATTCTTCGAGAGGCTCGACTGGTCTTTCGAACTTGGGCCGCCCGTCGTATGGGAGCTTCGGTTGAAAGGTTAGAGCGGAACTGTGGAATCTTGCCCATGTCTCGTCCCTACGAACTGGTGTGATCTGAAGGAGGCGAATCGGTCCAGCTGAGGAAGGTAGCCGCGTCGCAGCGATACGCCATAAATTACGGGGTCAGGGTCGTCCGTGCGGCGGGGAGCATAACGAGGTAGTCCGACGGCGCCCCTAACCCAGCCCTCTAGCCCCATTCGCAATCCGCGCGAAGTACGCCAGAGCCTCAAAAGGATCCTCAGCATCTGGATTCGCCACCTTCTCCAACGCGTGCCCCTGAATCAGCCGTTTCACCGGCACTTCGAGCTTCTTGCCCGTGGGGGTATGCGGGATCGCGGGAACAGCGATGATGTCATCGGGCACGTGTCGCGGCGACGCCTTCTCCCTCGGCTCCCGCGCGATCCTCTCTCGCAAAGAAGAATCAAGTGAAGGTCCCGATGCCAACACGACGAACAGCGGCATCCAGTACCCGCCGTCGGGCTGTTCGGCACCGGTGACGAGGGATTCGGCCACCTCGGGGATTCCATCGACGACATCGTAGATGTCGGCACTGCCCAAGCGCACACCCTACTGTCGCTGCGGCCCATGTCCTATGCTCGCCCCGTCATGGCCCCGACACGTTCCGTGCCTGCGAACCGGGCCGATACAGAGATCTCGGACAGGGGATCATTGGTGGTTATCTCCTTGATGCCAAGAGAAGTAAAACGTGTGGTGACGCGAAATTTGTCTGAGTCTTGAGAGGTTATTGACGGTGCTCGGCCGGGAGCCCAAGATGAAATCAATTCGCCGCTCGATGGCTTGTGCCAGTTGAGACCGGAGGGGTTTTACTTCGGGGCATGATTCGAGGAGGTCGATAGTGGGAAAGAAAGAGAAGCAGTTCCGGACACCGTGGAGCATCCTGACGATCGGAATACGCGGGAAGACAAGGAAAAGACGGAAGCCGGGGAAGCTGACACTGACCCGACGGAGGACGAGTAGTTCGAAGAGTGTTCCACGACGGGGTCGTTTGAAGGATTGGCTCACGCGATAGCCCTCAGGTCTTCTGTAGGGGGTTCAATCGTGTCACCTTCCGCCTTACGATGAATTATGGAACTGACACATTTGAAGAGCTTCACCACCGGACTGACTCTCGGCATCGGCGGCGTCGCAGCGGCTCTTGCTGGGCGCAGGGCCATGAGCAATCTCAAGACCAGCAAGGGCCATCCTTGGAAGCACCGCGTGTTGGACCTGGGCTCCGCGTTTCTCCAGCGAAAGTATCCGCTGGAGGCGATGAGCACATACCTCGACGGCCTGCACATGTATGCGGACGAGACCGGACGCCAAATCCATGCCGCTCACTTCTGCATCCACTTAGAACACGACCTGCACCAGTGCGTCATCTTTGACCGCAACGCCCATGACGCCCGTCTGATCGGCATCGAGTACATCATCAGCGAAGACCGGTTCCGCTCCCTGCCCGAAGAGGAGAAGACGCTCTGGCACAGCCACCATTATGAGATCAAGTCCGGTATCCTCACCGCGCCTGGCGTTCCGGAGATCGCCGAACACGCCTACTTCGAGGACTTGGTGAAGACCTACGGCAAGACTTTCCATACCTGGCAGTACGACGTTCACGACTTTCCCTACGGTGCCCCGCAGCTGATGATGGGCTTCACCGAGGATGGGCAAGTCCACGAAGAGTTGGTTCGGGCGCGCGACCGCGAAGTCGGCGTCTCGACGCTACGCAACCGCGAGCGCCGCGAAGACATTCCGACGCCGGCGGTGGCACCGGGCGCGAACTCGTGGGAAGGCGGAAGCGCGATGCAGACGACTCTGCAGGAGACACCCGTCAAACGGTAGAACCTGGACGTGTCGGAGCCGAGAAACGGTCGGTTACTCCGGAGCCGATGCGAAACCGCCTCCCGTTCATACGTCGCCCGCAGTACTCGACAAATGGCGCTCAGTCACCGGCGCCGCCGTCCGGAGCAAACCGCACAAAGTACTCCAGTGCCTCGAACGAATCCACAGCATCCGGGTTCGCCACCTTTTCCAGGTCATGCCCCTGGATGAGCCGCTTAACCGGAACTTCGAGCTTCTTACCGGTCTTGGTGTGCGGAATAGCCGGAACCGCGATGATGTCATCGGGCACGTGCCGCGGCGACGCCTTGGACCGTAGCTCCCCACCAATCCGCTCCCGCAGCCCGGAATCCAACGAAACCCCCGGCGCCAACACAACGAACAACGACATCCAGTACCCGCCGTCGGGCTGTTCGGCGCCGATGACCAGGGATTCGGCAACCTCGGGGATGCCGTCGACGACGTCGTAGATGTCGGCGCTGCCCAGACGCACACCCTGCCGGTTGAGGGTGGCGTCCGAGCGCCCGGAGATGATGACGCTGCCGTGATCGGTGATGGTGATCCAGTCGCCGTGGCGCCAGACTCCGGGGAACATCGAGAAATACGTGTCGCGGTAGCGCTCACCGTCGGGATCGTTCCAGAACTTCGCCGGCATCGACGGCATCGGTGCGGTGATGACCATCTCGCCCACTTCGTCAACCAACGGCTGACCAGTATCGTCCCAAGATTCCAAAGCCACACCGAGGACCGGTCGCGAGAGCTCCCCGGCCCAGATCGGACAGTTCGGAGCGGATCCGGCGAAGCCGCTGACGACGTCGGTGCCGCCGCTCGTCGAGGCCAGCTGCACGCGTTCGCCGACGGCATCGCGCACCCACGGGAAACAGTGGGCAGGAACCGGGGCACCGGTGGCACCGATGGTCCGCAGTGCAGAAAGATCGAACTCCTTGCCGGGTTCGATCCCCGCCTTCATCCCGGCCAGGAAGATCCCGGGACTCACCCCGAGAACATTGGCCTTCGTGTCCGCGGCGATCTCCCACAGCCGGCTCGGCCCCGGATGGAGGGGACTGCCGTCGAAGCACACCGTGGTCGCACCGCCCACCAGCGCCGAGGCGACGAGGTTCCACATCATCCAGTTCGTGTTCGTGTACCAGAAGTACCGGTCACCTGGCCGGATGTCGAGGTGGAGACCCAGCAGGCGCAGGTGATCGATGACGACCCCGCCGTGGCTGTGCACGATCCCCTTGGGAATCCCCGTCGTGCCCGAGGAGTACAGCACCCACAGCGGGGAATCGAAATCGACTCGCGCGAACTCGGGCTCAACATCCCCGGAGGCGATATCGTCCCAGGCGGTGAGGTTCGTGATCTCACCATGTTCATCGGTGAAATCCTCGCCGAGGTTGCCCACCCCGACCACGGCCCGCAGGCTCGGCATCCGGTTGGCCAGGTCCGCGACCTGGTAGCGCCGGTCGAAGGACGTGCCGTTCCACAGGTAGCCGTCGGCGGCGAAGAGAATCTTCGGTTCGAGTTGGCCGAGTTTCGTGGCGGCACCTTCGGCGGCGTAGTCCTGAGCACAGGCAGACCAGATGGCCCCGACCGAGGCAGACGCGAGGAAAGCGATGAGAGTGTGGTGGGTGTTCGGGAGGTAGCCGACAACGCGATCGCCTTCTCCGACTCCTAGGCTGCGCAGCCAGGCAGCGACGGATCCGACTTGGCGGCGCAGTTCGCGCCAGGTGGTCTCAGTGCGCTCGCCGGATTCTTTGATGGTGATGATGGCTGGTTCGTCGGCGAGTTTGTCGTCGAGGCCGGCTCGCAGCGCGTGTTCGGCGTAGTTGAGGTGGGTGCCGGGGAACCAGGTTGCGCCGGGCATGGACCGATCGGCGAGTGCTTCTGTGTAGGGCTCGTTGGCGATGACGTTGAAGAAGTCCCAGACCGCGCCCCAGAATCCGTCGAGGTCGCTCACCGACCATTTCCACAGATCGTCGTAACCAGCCAAAGTATGACCGGTGCGCTGGCTGGCGAAATCGATGAAGTCGGCAATCTGCGGACGCGGGGTCTGGTCAGGGTCGGGAAGCCAGATCGGTTCAGCAGTCAATTCTTCTCCTCAGCACATCGATGGGCGGTAGCGAAAGCGGTCTCTTCCAGCCGAAACGAGGCACACTCATCCCGCAGTGGAGACTTTGAGTCCACTTTACGCCGCCATCCCAGCGGCGTTTGCAGGCCGCCCAAAACGCGACTGCGCCGCTGAGTATTCTCAGCGGCGCAGTTGGCAGGGAGGTGAGGTCAGGCTCAGCCCCAGACACCTCGGGTGTCGTGAACGATCTTCTGCGTGAGGAGTGAAGCGTCCAGGTTGATGAACTCGTTGTGGTCGACTAGCAGGAGGACGATGTCGGCCTGTTCGATCGCGGTCTCGGTCTCGGTCAGGGTCACGTTGTCACGGGATTCCAGTTCCGCCGGGAGCTCCTCGATGTTCGGCTCGACGGCCAGAATCGTCGCTTCGGGGAGCTCTTCAGCAAGACGACCGACGATCTGCCGGGCTGGGCTCTCACGCAGGTCATCGATATTCGGTTTGAACGCCAGTCCGAGCGTCGCGATCTTCACTTCTTTGATGCGCTTCGCTTGAGGGATGAGCTTATCCAGAACGAACCCGGGCTTCGAGTCGTTGACATCGCGGGCGGTCTTGATAAGCGAGGACTGGTCAGGGGCAGTCGCCACGATGAACCACGGGTCGACGGCGATGCAGTGGCCGCCGACGCCAGGTCCGGGCTGCAGGATGTTGACGCGAGGGTGGTGGTTGGCCAGCTCGATGAGTTCCCACACATTGATGTCGAGTCCGTCGGCGATCATTGACAGTTCATTGGCAAAGGCGATGTTCACGTCGCGGTAGGCGTTCTCGGTCAGTTTGGACAGCTCGGCCGTCCGAGCGTCGGTCATGAGGAACTCGCCCTCGCAGAACACCTGGTAGAGGTCGCGAGCGCGTTCGCCGGCATTGCCGTTAAGGGTGCCGACGATGCGATCGTTCGTGCGCAGTTCGATCATGATACGGCCGGGCAACACACGCTCAGGGCAGTGTGCGAAGTAGATCGTCTTCGCCGTGTTTTCTTCGAGAGTCAGATCCGGGCGCTGCGACAGAATCGTCTCGGCCAGGAACTCGGTTGCTCCAGGAGGTGACGTCGACTCGAGGATGACGAGTTCATTGCCTTCGAGCAGCGGAGCGATCTGTTTGCCCGCCGTCTCGATGTACGACAGGTCGGGCTTGTGCCCGTCTTTAAACGGTGTCGGCACCGCGACAATGTAGTTGTCCGCATGCGGGGTGTCGGTCGTAGCGCGCAGATAGCCTTGGGAGACGACCCCGGCCACCGTCGTAGACATGTCCGGCTCGACGAACGGAACTTTGCCCTGGTTGATGAGGTCGACAGCCTTCTGGTTGATGTCGACACCGACAACGTTTGCTCCAGAACTGGCCAACACAGCAGCCGTGGGAAGTCCGATATATCCGAGTCCGATGACGGCAACCGAAGGTCGGTTGCTCTCGGGGGAGGGGGTCATAGCTCTTCTCTCTGGTTCTAGCGTCGGCCAACGGTGACTACGGACATCTACAGTCAGCGACCGCGGTCCTGTGTGGCACACAACAAATGAAATGTTATTGGATAATCACGCGACCGCGAAATGATTTTCGGAAATAACGCAAGTTAGTGATCCGGAACACCCGGTCAGTTAAGGTTCGGTAAATTTTCTGCACGCTTCGATCATTCAAAGATCAGCCTTCTGCCGAAGTGTGGTTGAATCTGGTGGATACTAGAGGATTCCTCACGCATCTGGCGGGTCCGGCCATCAGTCAACGGTCGGCCCGCTTTTGTACATCTGGAGCAAGTCTTCACCTCACGAAGGAGTCGCATTGAGCGCTGACAAGTCAGGCATCATCCCGAAAGTTATGGTTGTCTATGGAACTAGGCCAGAGGCCATCAAAGTGGCTCCAGTGATCAAAGCGCTCGAAGCCGACCCGAATCTTGAACCGGTCGTCGTCGTCACCGCTCAGCACCGCGAAATGCTTGATCAGGTCAACCAGGTCTTCGAGATCGAACCTGATGTCGACCTCAACCTCATGGCCCATGGTCAGACGCTCAACAGCATCGCGGGAAGCGTCATCTCGAAGATCGACGAAGTCCTCGCGGAGCATGAACCAGATGCTGTTATCGTCCAAGGCGACACGACTACGGTGATGGGTGCGGCGATCGCGGCCTTCAACCGGGAGATTCCCGTGGTCCATCTCGAAGCGGGACTGCGCAGCGGAGACATCAACTCTCCTTTCCCTGAAGAAGCCAACAGGAAAATCGTTTCCCAGATCGCTCGGGTGCATCTCGCGCCGACCATGGTCTCCCGCAGCAATCTGCTGGCTGACGGGGTTCCGGACGAGAACATCCACGTCATCGGCAACACGGTCATCGACGCTCTGCAGTGGGCCGTTGAGCGCCCAGTCGAGTTCAGCCTTCCCGAGCTTCAGGCACTGGAATCTGACGACCGCCGAGTCCTGCTGGTAACCACGCATCGCAGGGAGAACCTCGGCGACAACATGGTCAACATCGGCAAGGCCATGCGACACTTGGCAACGCATTATCCCGATCTGCTCATCGTCTGGCCAGCACACAAGAATCCGAAGGTCCGAGCGTCGATCGCTCCTCAGATCGAAGACCTTGACAATGTGGTCTCCATCGAACCCGTTGAATATGGTGAATTCTCGCACCTCATCAACGCTTCGGATATTGTGCTCACCGACTCAGGCGGAATCCAGGAAGAAGCCCCCAGCCTCGGTAAGCCGGTTCTGGTGCTCCGAGAGAACACCGAACGCCCCGAGGCCGTGGACGCCGGAACCGTGAAGCTTATCGGGACCGCGACAGAGAAGATCATCGCTGAAGTCTCACAGCTGCTGGACGACCAGAAGGCCTACCGGGACATGGCTAATGCCGTGAACCCGTATGGTGATGGTCACTCAGCCGGTCGCAGCGTGGACATCCTCAATTCGCTTCTCAGCGACATCTGAGTCTTCAGTCAGAAGCAGTAATGTCCACGGCTGAAACCAAAGCTGTGGACATTGCTGTTGGCCAGCAGCAGATCATCATCGACATTCCATGTGTGACTATGAGAGTCACGAACCTGCACGAAGTTGAATCGGTCTGCTGAGTAGATTCGCGCTCCGTCCGAAACGAGTCGACGTTGCAGGTCGGTGTCTTCGCCAAGTGTGCGATCAGCGAATGGGTTCCGTTGGAACAGCTCTCTGCTGCCCATCAATGTAGGACCCATAACGAGATCGGTGAATCGGTGCTCGCGTTCAGGGAACCGGCACATGACGATGTCACGATTTCGGAGGTGAAGGTAGTGAGCCTGCTTTCCGACGAGATCTGCATTCGTATAGCGCAGAGCCGACAGCTGGTCAGCTAGATAGTGCTCACCGTAGATATCATCGTCATCCATCTTGGCGATGACCTCGCCAGAAGCCGCTTCGATACCGTAGTTGAGGCAGGCACCTAGGGAATCCAAGCCTGAGGCTTCGAGCAGAGTCAGATTTTCGATACCCAGCTCAGACGCGCGACTCCGCAGCTCCGGCGATGAAACGAACCCATGCTGGACAATGATGAGCTCTCGGTTCTCAAGCCTCTGCGCGGCGTATGTCTCAAGAACATTGTAGAGATGCTCGGGACGATTCGTTGAAACCACGACAGAAACGGATTTGGGAATCGGATTCCTATATTCGATGCCCACGGAGTCCATGATTGACATCGCACGATGCGTGTAGGTGTGTTTTTTCCAGATCCGCCGTTGAGCGAGATGAACAGTGCGGTCACGTAGTTCGCTGCTTCGTACGAATGCTCGAAGTACTAGCTCGGCTTCTTCTTGCGACTCGGGCTGCGGGAGTTCGGACTGCGGAAAGAACTCCTTCGTCGCCGCACTTGGAGTCGTGATGACAGGGGTTCCTGCAGCCGTAATTTCAAAGATGCGCCTCGCACACATGCTCGGGGAATCAACCACCGAATTCACATTGAGGAAGACCTTGTAGTTCTTGTACGCAGTCAGCAGATTACGGTAGGGAAGCGACCCGACGACTCTTTCGGCAAGGGCTCCTGGGAATTGATACCGTTCATCGTCGCCGAGAAACCGAGAGTAGATCTCGAGTCCGTGCTTCATCCGGGGGGACACATTGTCGGCGGCCCCCAACAACAGGTCCATCTGGGCGCGACGTTCAGGGAATTTGTGTGTGAAGTACATTCCCGCGAAGGCGATATCGCGTGCGGCGAAGTTGTGCGCTGGTCGGACAGGCGAGTGAATCGCCGGTTGGGCAGCGAATGCCAATGGCGCGACCCGATCATGGCCGAGATGTTTCCTGTATTCGTTGACAAGCCGTGCGTCACTGGTGAATACGACGTCGAACAACTTGGCCAGGGGAAGGAAGTCGTCGAAGTGCGGCGGGTCTTCCTTGTTCCAGAAAATGGAGGGGATACCACGCTGGCGACATTGAGCCAACAGTTCTGTGACTTCCGAACTGGGCCCGGCTGTGCCAGTGAGTTTGAACTTCCATTCTCCGCCGTTGCCATTCCACGCAGACTCGATGAAAACGAAGTCGACCAAGTCCAGCTGCGACGACCATCCGTTACGCTTCAGTGGGACGGTGTCCCACTCGTATGCGAAGCTCTCCGCAGAGAACTCGTCGAGGACGGTGCCTACCCTGAGGCCGTCGAAGACAGGACCTCGGCCGGATCTCGGAGCTGCAGGGAACACCTCGCGCAAATTGTCCGCAGTAAGCTGATCGGCCGCCCCGCCGTCGACAATTCCTTGGCGAAGATTCCGACGTCGCTTCCACTTCAGGAATTGAGCAGGGCCGCCACGGCGCAGATGCCAGAGTCCGGTCCTCACGGTACGAAGTGGAGTTGGAGGCACAGTCTGGTCCTTTCGACCCGATAGGAATCACGCATAGGCTGGTTTAGCGGAGACACAGTTCAATAAGGCGGCGATCAATACGGCGATTTATCCCACTCTACTTGCAGTGTGTCCACTCGAAAATGAAACCAATTCTTAACGCTTTGGACTGCCTTCCTGTGCAAGAGCTGTTAGCCCCAATAGTACAATCAAGAGGTTGCGAGAAGCTCAGTCGGCTGTTGTGAGATGCACGCCATAATCCTAGGCTGAACTGAGTCGGACCATGGACGTCGGAGAAATGAGGACAGTGGGAAGCAGCTCAGGGCCCATTCCCTCACGGACCCCTATAAGGCGGCACGGCAGAGCCATGGCCCTGTCACTCATCGACGGTCTCGTCTTCGCGTTCCTCGTCGTAGCGATGACGCTGGTGCGATACGACTTCCACACTGAGCTCGTCAATGCACTGGGCATGTTCGTCTGTGCGGCGATCGGTCTGATCGTCTTCCTCATCGGCGGGCCCTTGGCAATCTACCGCGGACGCTACCGACGTGGCTCAACCGATCAGTTCGCTGCCATCGTGGGAACAGTTGCTTTGGGCGTCGGCATCATGTGGGTGGTCGAATTCGCCCTTGCCAGTCAACTGCTCATCCCGACCAGCGTCCCCATCACGGCGGGAGCGCTCATGGTGGTGGTCAAGAGCCTCGAGAACTGGACTCGTCGCAACTTGAGGCAGCGCGGCCTCACCACGTCCGGCGCATCTCGGCCCACGATCGTCGTCGGCGCGGGGGACCAGGGAATGCTTGCCCTCGATATGATCGCTCAGGACTCGCACAACGAATTCGTCGCTGTCGGCATCCTCGACGATGACCCGGCCAAGCGGCATCTGCGCTACAACGGAATTCGCGTGCTCGGACCGATCGCCGACATCGCCGCCCATGTCGATCGCACCGGCGCCGGGGCAGTCATCATTGCAATCTCCGACCTGCCACCCGAAGATCTTTCCCGCATCGCGTCGAATCTCGAATCCCGGCCGGTCGAGATCAAGATCATGCCGAAGCTCTCGGACTCCGCGCTGGCTCGTCCCGAACCGGACGCCCATGACGTCGCCGACCTGCGTCACCGAAGCTTCCGCGATGTCAGCCTCGAAGACCTCATCGGACGCAAACCGATCTCGACGAATATCGACGACATCGCCTCGGCTATCACAGGCAAGGTCGTCCTCGTCACCGGTGCGGGCGGCTCAATCGGCTCACAGCTGTGCCGCCAGGTCGCCCGGTTCGACCCGGCCCGACTCATCATGACCGACCGGGACGAATCCGGCCTGCACGCCACCGAGCTCGGCCTCGAAGGTTCAGCCCTTCTGACCAGTGATGACCTCGTCCTTGGAGACCTGCGAGATCCGGCATTCATCGCTGCCCTCGTCGCCGAGGCGAAGCCAGACATCATCTTCCACGCCGCGGCTCTCAAACACCTGACCTTTCTCGAGCGCTTCCCCGAGCAGGCAGTGCGCACGAACGTCGGAGCCAGCCTCGACCTGCTGAACGCAGCGGTGGCTCACAATGTCGACTCCTTCGTTCACATCTCCACCGACAAGGCCGCCGGGGCGACTTCGGTTCTGGGTCGGACGAAGTTCTCCATCGAGCGGGCGATCGCCTCTGTGGCCGCGGCAACCGGACGGCGTTATATGTCGGTGCGATTCGGCAATGTGCTCGGCTCCCGGGGGTCTGTGCTCGAGACCTTTGTGGCTCAGGTGGCGGCCGGCGACCCCGTCACCGTCACCGACCCCGAGGTCACTCGGTACTTCATGACTGCCGATGAGGCATGTGAGCTCGTTCTGCAAGCTGCGGCGATCGGCGGTCCCGGAGAGACCTTGGTCCTCGATATGGGTGAACCGATCCGCATCGCTGACCTCGCCAAGCGCGTGATCGCGCTGTCGGGCCGCAGTGATGCGCAGATCGTCTACACGGGGCTGCGCCCAGGGGAGAAGCTCACTGAAGCACTTCTGTCACCGGGTGAAGTTGACAGCCGACCCAATCATCCGCTGATCACTCAGGTCCCGATCGCTCCGATCGATCTGGAGAAGCTCGGTGCCCTGGTCGTCGAATCTCGTGACCCGCAGGTCTTCACCCACCGGGCGATCCTCGACGAGCACCTGACGAGCCTCCTCGACTCCGACGAAGTCCCGGTCACCGATGACGCAGCGGCGGCCATCGAACCGGCCGTGGGATCATCTCAGGTCTCCGAGCCCGGCGCAGATCCCCATGACACCGGAGTCGGCCTCTGATGGCTCTGCAGTCGCTGGTGATCCTGGTTGTGGCCGCGGTGGTCACGGCTCTCAGCGCCCTCATCGCCTTCCCGCTGCTGCGCCGAGCGGGGGTCGTCGATGTTCCCTCTCATCGCTCCTCGCATTCGCTGTCGACCGTACGCGGCGGGGGAATCGCCATTGGCTGCGGCATCACCGTGGCGACAATTCTCGCCATGGTCTGGAGCGTCAGCGAAGACGGGGTCTTCGGCCTCGGCGGCGTCCTCCTGCCCATCGGTTTCCTGGTCCTCACCTGGTGCTATTCGGCCATCGGGATGAGTGACGATCTCGACTCCCTGCGCCCTGCCGGGCGGCTGATCGGTCAGGTCATCCTGGCTCTGCTGTTCAGCGCGATCATCGCCATGTTCTCCACTCAGGGAATCGCCCACGTGATCGCCTTCGCCGTCATCGGAGTGACCACTGTCAACGCTGTGAACTTCGTCGACGGACTCAACGGCTACGTCACCGGGTGGACCATCGTCACCGCCGGATGGTTCGCCTTCGTCAGTTCCTGGGTGGGCGAGAACGATATCGCATTGCTTGCCTTGGCCCTAGCCGGTGCTGCTGTCGGTTTTCTCCCGTTCAACCTCGGACGGGCCAAAGCGTTCCTCGGCGATACGGGAAGCTACGGCATCGGAGCGGCTGTTTTCGCTCTCGCGGTCTGGCTCTTCGTCCAAGGCGTCCCGATCGTCGTCATCATCGCCCCGATGATCTTCGTCTTCTTCGACGTCGGACTCACTTTGGTCATGCGACTCTTCCGAGGAGAGAACATCCTCTTGCCTCATCGTGAACACATCTACCAGCGGATCCAGCAGGCAGGCTGGTCACACAGTTCCGTATCGCTCTTCCACGCAGCCTTGAGTGTCCTCGCCTGCATGATGGCCGTTCCCACCCTCATCAGCGGAAATACGGCGACGACGTATCCGGCTCATGTGTTCTGGGTCGGACTGCTCGCCCTCTACGCGCTGCTGCCCATGTGGTTGAACCGTCGTCCAAGCAAGGAGGCGGTCACCGCATGAGAATCGTTCTGCTCAGTCACTACTACTACCCCGAGGTCGGCGCACCGCAGCGACGGTGGCGGATCCTCGTCGACCACCTGCGCGCAGTCGGACACGACGTCATCACGGTGGCACCACACCCGCACTACCCGTATTCCGACCGGAACGGATTCTTCGGCTCCAATGTGGGGCGGGGGCGCCGTCGAGTCGACGTGCGCCTCGGCGGTACCTGGGACACCGGGATCGACGGCGAGCGAATCCTCCGCGTGCCGTACCTGCACAGCGGAGCGTCGATGGCTCGTCAGCTGCTCGACCAGACGGTGTCGGCAACGGGCGCGATGTCGGCGGTCATCGATCGGCTGCGGGGCAGAATGCGCCCCGACGTCATCGTCTCCACAACTCCGGCACTGCCGTTTCTGCTGGCCGGCGACACCCTGTCGCGACTGCTGCGGGTGCCGCATATCGCTGAAGTCCGCGATGCGTGGCCCGACCTCATTTCGGAGATGAACTTGGTGACGGGAGCCGTTGGGAAGTATCTTCCCGGGCCGCTGACGCAACGTCTCGAACATCGACTGCTGCCGGACCTGCTCACTCGTGCTCAACGGAGGGCGGCGGTCGTTGTCGTCACCACGGAGGGTTTCAAACGTCGCTTGGAACAGCGCGGGGTGACCGCCGAGGTCGTCCGCAGCGGAGTCTCACCGGCGGAGTTGGAAGGCGCATCAGGGCTGACCGCCACGGGGGCGATTCCCCTTGTTCCTCCCGCGGTGGAGACGAGCCCTACCGGTCGCGATGTCTCGGTCAGGGCTGATGGCGATCGCAGCGGACTGAACCTGTTGTACGTGGGCACGGTCGGGCGTTCTCAAGATCTCAGCACCTCGATTCGTGCTCTGGCTCGCACCGAGGGTGTGCAACTGCGAATCGTGGGCGACGGCGTCGATGCTGCCGAACTCAAGACCGTCGCTTCCGCGTATGGTGTGCCGGTGGAAATCCATCCCCAGATCGCAGGTGCCGAACTCGCGGCACATTGGGAGTGGGCAGACGCCGGACTGGTCAGCCTCAGCTCCCTCGACTCATACGAATGCACAGTGCCGTCGAAGCTCTATTCGCTGATGGCGCGACGAATTCCTGTCCTCGGAGTTGTCGCCGGTGAAGCCGCCGACATCATCACGCAGACCGCAGCAGGAGAAGTTGCGGTTCCCGGTGACGTCGATTCCGTAGCCGCGGCAATGACGAGGATGCGAGAACGAGTCGAAGCCGGTGAGGAATTCGGATCGAATCCGGCCTCAGGTCTGAACCCGCGCGACTGGGTGGTTCGGAATGCTTCGGCAGCCGCAATGGGCCGCACATACGAACGGGTTCTTGAGCAGGTGATGTCGTGAACCTGCGCTTCCTCGCCCGACAGCTGACGAACGTTGTTTTGACCACGGCTGGGCACATCAACGACGACCGCGTGTTCTTCGGCATGCAGTTGGCACGTCGGCTGCCGGGCCCTGCCTCGCGCTTCGTCGGACAAGCACTCGGACGTCTGCCGGGCGACGCCACTCGGGCGGCTTCCGCGTGGCTGCTCGGAGAAGAGACGACGGCGAAGGAATTGGTCGCCGGTTCTCGTTCGCCTTCACGCCTTCTCGGCGAGATCGCGCTCAATCTGGGACTCCTCGACGAGGCCGAATCGATCGCAGCTGCTGTTCCGGGTGCCCACGCACTGAGCTCGCGTATCGAGTGGACCAAGGGACACATCGACGAAGCCATCGCAGTCTTGCCAGACGGCGCACGCCGGGCACGACTGCTCGATGAGCGGCAGTGTCTGCAACCTCAATGGTGGCCGGAGGTGTCGAACTATGTCGCGGCTCGTCGGGCACGCGCCAATGCGGAAGATGACCGAGGTCAGCATCCGACGGCGCTGCATGTGCTGACGAACTCCTTACCGCATACCCGCTCCGGCTATGCGTACCGCTCACATGCCATCCTGACTACCCTGCGGGAAGCAGGCCATCAAACGGCCGCGATCACACGCCCGTCGTATCCCGTGACCATCGGACGACTGAGCCAGGCACCGGTCGAAGTCGTCGACGGAGTCGAATACATCCGTGACGTGCCGCTGAGACCGCGTCCGACACCATCTGAACGGCTGAGTGAACAGGCGAATCACATCGCCTCCGAGGCGCATCGACGTGGAGCACAGATCCTTCACACGACAACGCACTACGTCAACGGCTTGGCCACTGGCGCTGCCGCGAAGGCAGCGGGCCTGCCGTGGGTCTACGAAGTCCGCGGAGTCTTGGAAGAGACATGGGCGGCAGCAGGAAGCAGCCCGGAAGAGCGCTCTGCACGACGGGACAGCCAGCGATTCGCACTCATGCGGGCCAAGGAGATCGAAGTCGCGTCGGCAGCCGACGCAGTCATCACCCTGGGCGCGACGATGCGTGAGCACCTGATCGCCGGGGGAGTGCCGGAAGAAACCATCACTCTCATCCCGAATTCGGTCTCCGAAACAGTCGTCGACGCCGATGTCACCCGCACTCCGGCCGAGGTGAGAAAGAGCCTTGGCCTGCCCGAAGACGGAATCTGGGTAGGCACGGCAGCATCGATCGTTGGATATGAGGGCCTCGACGATCTCGTCGACGCCGTCATCTTCGCCCGGAGCCAGGGCACGGATCTGCGTCTCCTCATTGCCGGCGACGGCGTCGCTCTGCCGGAGCTGCGCGAACGCGCCGCGGCCCTGGGAGAGAACACAGTCTTCACCGGCAGGGTCTCCCAAGCACAGGCAATTGAGTACCAACTCGCGCTCGATGCCATCGTTGTGCCGCGCAAGGACGAACCAGTCTGCCGCTTGGTCACTCCGATCAAACCGATCGAAGCGATGGGCCTTGCACGACCAGTGGTCATCTCTGACCTGCCGGCACTGCGTGAACTGGTTCCGGACAGTGCGGGATTGTCGATACCGCCGGAGAATCCGCGAAAACTCGCGGAACTGTTGTCCGAGCTCGCCTCCGATGACACCGCGAGGGCCAGATTCGGAGACAATGGACGAGCACACGTTCTTGCAACTCGCAGGTGGAAGGAAATCGGACGACGATATGGGCAGGTCTATTCTCAACTCGTGGGGAGTGATGCGCGATGAGTGAGACGACGAACCCCCTCGGACTGAGTTCGATCCCGTCCGTTTCGAGCGAAGGCCTGGTGCCTGTCGGACGACGGACGAGTCTGAGCAGCTACCTCGCCGCGCTATGGAATCGCCGGCACTTCATCATCGCCGAATCACGGGCCAAGATGAGCGGGTCGACGAGGAAGAATCTCCTCGGCTACGGCTGGCTTTTCCTCAATCCGCTGCTTTCAGTGCTCGCGTTCTGGTTCATCTTCGGATTCATTCTCCAGTCCTCCCGCGGTATCGACAACTTCCTCGGATATTTGGTTATCGGAGTGTTCTTCTTCCAGTTCACCGGAAAGTCGATGACAGGTGGAACCGGAGCGATCCGCTCGGGAGCATCGATGATCAAAGGCTTTCAGTTTCCGCGTGCTGCGTTGCCGATCTCGGTTGTCGTCCGGAATTTTCTCGATTTCATTCCGACTCTCGCCGTGATGATCGTTCTCATCCTGGTCCTTCCGGACGCAGAAGTGATCACGTGGAGAGTTTTCCTCGTCATCCCCGTCATCATCCTGCAGACGATCTTCAACGTCGGGCTCGCCTGCTTTTTAGCTCGAATCGGCCACAAGATTCCTGACCTCACGAACTTCATGTCGATTGTCAGCCGGTTCTGGCTCTACGGTTCTGGCGTCTTCTTCTCCATTGAGGATCGGCTGCAAACGCATCCGGCCCTCCTGGAAGCGATGCAGTTCAATCCGATGCACGCCTACCTCACGATCGTGCGGAATTCGTTGCTCTACGGTGTCGACACCGACCCGTGGCTCTGGTTCGTAGGAATCTTCTGGGCGTTCGGATTGCTGATCGTCGGCTTCCTGTACTTTTGGAGGGGGGAGGAGAGCTATGGCCGACTCTGAGGTCCAGGACCCCACAATCATCGCGGAGAACGTCCAAGTCCGGTACACCGTCAACACCAACGATCCGGGCAGCAAGGCAACTGGAGTCCGACGCCTGACGAACAAGATCGTCGGACGGCAAGGTCAGACAACTGTGCGAGCGTTGCGAGGCGTCAACTTCGTCGCCCGCGAAGGAGAAATGGTGGGAATCGTCGGAGCCAACGGTTCCGGAAAATCCACCTTCCTGCGCAATGTCGCTGGAGTCGAGCAGCCGGATCGAGGCCGCATCCTCGTCCGCTATCAGCCTCTTCTGCTCGGTGTCAGCGCTGCCCTGCAACCCGCGCTGTCGGGAAGTGAGAACGTGCGCCTAGGGTGTCTGGCGATGGGCCTGTCTCCCGAGGAGGCGGGCGAGGCCTTCGACTATGTCGTTGAGCTTTCGGCACTGGGGTCGGCGATCCACCGGCCGATGGGAACTTATTCCTCGGGTATGGGCGCCAGACTCCGATTCGCCATCGCCTTGGCTGCGCGCCCGAAGATTCTGCTCATCGACGAGGCCCTGTCGACCGGCGACGCAACCTTCGCCGAGCGCAGCGAACGTGCAATGGACGAGCTTCTCGCTGAAGCAGGAACGGTTCTGCTCGTCAATCACGCTGCCAAGGTGATTCAGGAGCTGTGCACCCGCGCAGTCTGGATGCATCGAGGCGAGATCCTCATGAACGGCCCCGCCGAGGCTGTCGCAGAGAAATACCGCTGGTGGGCGTGGAATGTTGCCAAGGGCAAGGAAGACATCGCGGACAAGCTCCTCGCCGATGTGGTGAGCAACGCGGTCAAAGAGGAGATCAACATCCTCGAGCCCGAACTCATCAAGAATCCCATCCCGCGGCACGCAGCGCGCCCGTCCAAGACGAAGGCCGCTCCTGCACGTCATGTGAAGCGACAGGACACGGTCGACGAAGTCGAAGAGACGCCAACTCCGATGTTGGCCGCTGCCGAAGAGCAGGTCTGGCCCAAATCCTTCGACGCCGAAATGCCGAAAGCCAAATTCCCGACTCTGCCCAAACCGGCCACTCAGGTAGTGAGCGCACCACGAATCACCGATGCCCCGCCGCTGCGACTGAATCCCAGTAAGAAGCGCGTCGTTCTGCGAGCCGCAAACCCGAGCGACCGTGCGTCATCTGTTGCCGCTGCAGATGACTTCACCGGCCGGAGGCTTGCTTCTCGTGCACGTAAGATCGCCGATGAACGGTATGAGGAGCGACAGCGTTTGCGGCAGGAAGACGAGGCCCCCGCCGTCCACCAGGATTCGGGCCGATGAAGATCGCAATCTTCGGTTCCTGCGTGAGCCGTGATACGGCGGAGTTCATGCCCGAAGCTGAGGTCGTGGCCTATGTGGCCAGGCACTCGGTGACGAGTCTGGAGTCTCCCCATGGGACAGCTGGAATCGATCTCAGCGATCTGACGTCCGCTTTCCAGAAGCGAATGGTCACCAGCGACCTCAAAGGGAGCGGCATTGAGAGGATCGTCAAGAATGCAGACGATCTAGACGTCGTCCTCCTCGACTTGGTCGATGAGCGACGAGGATTCTGGAAGTTCGCCGACGGCACGACCATGACGAACTCGCTTGAGGTGGAATCCTGCGGTGCCGCTTGCGCGGCACATCGTGAGGGGGCTCGACTGATCGAGTTCGGCACTGATGAGCACTTCACACTGTGGAGTACAGGATTCGCGATGCTCATCCAGGAGCTCAAAGCCGCAGAGCTATGGGAAAAAACCATCTTCCTCGACATCGAGTGGGCATCTGCGCTTGATGGTTCCCGGTACCCGCGTCACAACCTAGTTACTCAATTTGGCAGAAGATGGCGACGGTTAGTGCGTGCTTCCCACGAAGCTGGACGAGAGTTGTCTCGTGGAAGAAGCGTTGGTCAAGCTCTGACGAGGATGTTGCACACCCAGCCAACTGCAGCGGAGAAGTACGCGGAACGCTCCAAGATTGCTAACATAAACTACATGCGGTATCGAGCAATCGCGTCTGAATGGACGAGGCATACGGTCTTTAGGCAAAGCGAACAGCTTCGAATAGATCAAACCCATAAATGGGGACCACAGCCTTTTCACTACCGGCAGTCAGACTATCGATCGATAGTTTTAGAGATCGACCAAATAATCAATAGCGCCAGTACTCAAGACTTCGAAGATTAGACAGGACGAAAATGACGAAGAGCACCACAGCGTTTGAGCACCACAGGAGATATAATGCAACAATTCGCCGATCAAAAATCTAGTCCGATGGATCGGGACGAGCATTACTTCCAAATTACGACAGACTTCTTGGAGAGCTACGCGGAGCGCACTGGGAATAGTGATGACCATGAGCCAATCGCCCTATCGCAGCTCGAAAAGCTTACGCAAGCACAGCGTGAATACGTTTCTGAAGCGTTCCTCGTAGGAGCGGTTGAACTTCACCTCGAAGGCACGCTCGACGAATACTGGCCCGTGCACCGTTGGCTTCGAAACATGGTGACGCCGAGTCAAGACGACGTGACGATTGACCTGAAACTTCCCAGCGGGGAGTCACTAGTCGTCGCTACAAAAAAGCCTCACAGACAAGATTTGGTTGGACATGTCAACGTGGAATGGGACCGTGCTGAAAATGCACTCCTCGCGTTCACGTACGGGACTGGAAATAGAGAGAGTAGACGATCAGAGCAAGCGCGACATCTCATGTCACCCGCGGCTACGTGTGAATACCAGACGACTGTCAAGACACGATGCCTCGTCGTATGCAACGCTTACCCGTCCGAGCAACAGATCTACCGTAATGGTTTCATCCATACGCGAGTAACCGCATACATAGCCAGTGGTATCGACGTTGAAGTCTATTACCTCCACCCACCTGCGCGGGAATCATACGTTTATACCTACGAGGGGGTACGCGTGACGGTGGGCAACCCCGCTGCATATGCTGAGTTCGTTCGCTCGATTGAGCACGATATGTACCTGATACATTTTTCGAATCCGGACATGTTGACACCGCTAGAAAGCTATCGGTCAAACATTCCCAGAATCACGTGGATACACGGGTTCGAATCAGAGGCATGGCACCGACGATGGTTCAATTTTCTCGGATCTTCGGCAGAAATTGCTGCTGCACTCGAGAAAAAGTCGAGTCATTATGACAAACAACAAATGTTTAATCACGGACAGTATAGAGATCCTGCAGACAACGAGAAGTTCGTGAACGTGTCTAACTGGTTCAAGAAATCCATTGTTGAGCCAGACGCGGGCGTCGCGCTGTCCAATGATGAAGTCATACCGAACCTTATTGATCCCGCCCACTACAGCTTTGTCCCGAAGACCAGCGAATCAAGGTATCGAGTACTAAGTATACGTCCCTATGCCTCATATAAATATGCGAACGATTTAACCGCAGAAGCGATAAGGACGGCTAGCACACGACCCTGGTTTAATAAGTTCCAATTTACCATATGTGGTTCCGGCAGAGATTTTGAAATGATCGCGGGCCCATTGAGAAAATACTCAAACGTGAAGCTGGTTAACCGATTCCTGAATTCGCGTGAAATAAAAGAACTGCATGACCGGCACGGTCTATTGATGACGCCAACCCGATTCGACTCACAAGGTGTATCAGCGGGAGAAGCCATGGCTTCGGGACTCGTGCCGCTATCCACCAACATTGCGGCAATTCCTGAATTTATTGAACATGAACAATCGGGACTTCTCGGGCGGCCAGAGAATCACAACGATCTAGTTCAGTTTTTAGAGCGTATCCACTATGACCCAGAACTCTTCCAACACCTGAGCCTTGGCGCTGCCGATAAAGTCCGGACTGTGGCAGGTCCCGAAAACACCATACACCGAGAGATTAGAATGATCGAAGAAATGATGGTGAGTTCTCTTGATTGATTGGGAGGAACGCTATAGAGAGTTAGAGAATCAAATCGAACAGATGTTGATTAAGGTTGGCTCGACTTTAAAAGCTGCTGAAGAGAGGGCGGAACGCCGGGTCGTGGACAGCTCTGCGAACGAAGTACGAGAAATTATCGTAGACAGTAACTCTAATCCAACTTTAGTAACTGTCGTCGCGGACGGC
The DNA here is from genome assembly GCF_057766545.1 of Brevibacterium sp. MGP-B1. Lineage (NCBI taxonomy): Bacteria > Bacillati > Actinomycetota > Actinomycetes > Micrococcales > Brevibacteriaceae > Brevibacterium > Brevibacterium sp. MGP-B1. The sequence goes on from NZ_CM173407.1 coordinate 4,230,757, forward strand.
ATAGATATGGAATACGCTTTGTATTTATATGGAGACACGACTGCTCCGGCCAAATATGCCTATCAACGAAACAATACTTTCTCATTGAACGTACACCGTGGGCCCCTGAAAAGGATTAAAGCCTTTGCGCGCTCGCGCTCGAACAAAGAACGACTTGGGGTGAAACACCTTGACCTTACTAAGTGATAAAGTGTCCAGCCTCTACCTGCGAAGTAACGAAGATTCAGCTTCGGTGCTTGTATTTGGGTACATAAATCTCAATGTCATCGACGGGTCTTCGTTCTTCATTGCCGGGCTCGGCGCTATGCTGGCAAGTAGGGTCGGCGTTAATGTCGATATTCTTAGCGCCAATAAGATCTTCAGCTACAATGTTGTTCATGAGTTATCGACTGTTAATAACGTCCGTTTGGTAGATCCATTTAAAAGCCACTCGATGTTTGATACCGGTAATTGGAGTACTGACCACACTCTAAGTCGTGAAGAGGCTGCGTTTGCCCTCGTGCGAATGGATCGGCAAGGTGCATATGATCAAATCATAGTCCGAGACATTGTGACTGCGCTGCGGTTAGTCGAGATTTACCCCGAAGTTGCACCCCGATTGAGTGTTTATGTGACAGGCGTTGCTTTCTCTAATGTAGATATGGATCCTGAACTAATCGGGGATATTTCGGCTTTGATGCGCTCAAGGGTTAACTTCATCCTGCAGACGTCAGAAATGAAAACGACGATCGTTCGAAATTTGCCCGGTTTTGAAACAAGTCGACATATAGTACTCGGCCCGTTCGTGCCAGACGCGAACAGGGAATTCGAAGAAGAGTTCAATTACAATTCGAATCCTAGCCGACTGGTGTATGCGGGAAAGTTCTTCCCGAACTGGTTGCCCGACAGAATTATGTCTGGGTTCAACTATGCTCGAATCGAGAATCCAACTTTGACGCTCGATGTTGCAGGTGACGCGTTTAGAGCAGATTCCGATAATGTGAGTTTTGTGGACGAAGTTAGATATTTATTAGACAATTCGTCTGGTATCCATTGGCATGGTGGTCTTCCCCGGGACCGGGTTCGTGAGTTAGTTCGCGAGAGCGATATCGGGATTTCATGGCGATCTGAATCGATGGACTTTAGTACTGAGTTCTCAACTAAAGTTTTAGAGTATGGATCGCTGGGTAAGCCAAGTCTGCTCAACTCGTCCCCGGTCAATCGTCAAATTCTTGGGGATGATTACCCTTTGTATGTAGACAACATGACTGAATACGTAGAATTTTTGCGAAACTTGGGCGGCTCTTCAGGCGCCATTGAGGAGGCTGCTCATCGATGCTGGGGTGTGGCAGAGTCTCACTCTTACTCACGTGCTTCAGAACGGCTATTAAAGTTCTTCGATATGGTCCCTAATTTTGATTCAGATTCTATCGTACTTGATGATAGAGTCTTTGGGGTCGCCCCTTATCTTGCGGGCAGCACCGATGATGACGTTCCGGTTTTCAGTATTACTGCCCGCAGTGGACGCATCGTTTTGAGGACCGCGCCTTCTTCGGCGGGTGTTGGCCCGCTGGGGACAGTCAACGATTCTTTATCCGAGCTGTATTTCATGCAGGAGCTCCGTAAACGCTCGGCTGATGCGGTGGCCTTCGACGAACACCAGAACGTCATCTCAGGCAGTGCTGGCTCGGATGAGCCCACCAACGGTGATTCCGAAAGAGTTCTTGAACTTGAAACTCAGATTGAGGCGCTTAAGGACGCGCATCGAGAATCGAAGGCGACGGCAGCGAAGGCGGAGGAACGGTTGGCGTCGCTTAGAGCCTCTAAACTCGGAAAGATTCAGACCTGGTGGTGGAGGAAGCATAACTGACTAGATTGATCACCGGTGGAAATTGAACGTGTTTTGAAGCGATCCGCGCGATTCCATTCGAACTACGTAAAGTGGGAAAAATAGATGAGATTCGGTTCTGTAATGGGTTATCTTTGGAGCCAGTAGGACTATTGAATGAGTTTCGAGTCTACGGTCCACCCAGCGAAGCATAGGAGATTGAAGTGTCTGTTTTCCTTGTAAGTATTGGTGAGCAGCGCTCTATTTCGTCGAGCTCTGGAAGCGATAACACGGTAAGTCATCAAGTGATTGCGAAACGGCTGTCGGAAACATGCTCTCGGTGGATTGGTAAGAAGTATTCTCGAATTCCCTCTATTTTCACTGATGGTGGAGGAATAGGGTTTCTCGGCCTCGTATGGGAAAGTAGTGGCACGCGTTCGTCGCTGGTAAGGGAGGGCGGTCGTGTAGTTCTATCCTCCGATCCTGTTTCTGCGTCGGATTTGGCTGCTGATGTGCACCGTGTTGGCGGCAGGCTTGTTTATTCGCGTCCTGTTTGGGGGTCCTATAGCGCAGTCTTATACGAGCGGAATGAGCAACGTCTCACGGCCTGGGGCACTTCGCCGAGTCTCGAGACCATTTATTATGGTGAGAGTGATGGTAAGGCCTATTTCAGTAATCGAGCCATCTTAGTTGCTGAAGCAATGAAGTCCAATCGTCAGGGCTTAGTGGATTTAGACTCGGAGTTTTACTCTGAGTTTCTTTTGTACGGCTACTCGATCACCGGAGCGACGCCGTTCTCCGGGGTCCGTGTGTTGGATAATCAGTATTCTATAGTTGCGAGTCGATCGGGCTTAGTATCAGGAGAGGTACCTCCTGGTTTGGAATTTGGACTGCACCCGTCTCATACAGCCGAAGAAGGTGCGGAAGCCCTCGCGACTTCGCTCCGTGAAAGTACTGCGCGGTGTGTTGATCGGTTGGAATCTTCTTCAATTCAGTTACGTTTGAGCGCTGGTAAGGATAGCCGACTCTTACTTGGTCTGTTAAGGGAACTTGGCGTGTCAGGTTACGCAGTCACGTTCGGCCGACCCGTGGGAGATTCAGAAGTTGAGCTTGCTTCTCAGCTCGCGGAGTTGGCACAGTTTCCTCACATCGTTTCGAGCCCGAAGTTTGCGCCTGGAGGAACTATCAGGGAGCGCTCACTCTGGACTTTGCGGAATTCAGGGGGCCTGCCGTTGTCTGAATCTCATGGGATGATTTATCGCGGCGCGGAGCCAAGGGCGGTAGGTGATGGCTTGATGCTTGGCCAGTGGCCTCTGATGAAGGGAGGATTGGCTAAGCGGATGCGTCTAGGGCCCGGTGAGGCGTTACAGGCCGTTCATAATCAGGGCTCTGGAATTTTAAAGCCTACTGTTCGACAAAGATATGACGCGTTCCTAACACATTGGTTTTCTAATTGTAGTGCGCAGAATGACATTGATCGTCTATATATGTTTTCTCGCCAATTCCGATCTGGCCGGTGGTTGCAACCATCGATTGCTTTATACAGTCAGGAATCCGAAATCGTATACCCGATTAGCGATGCCGCAGTGACATCGGTTGCTGACTCGCTGACCTTAGCTGAAAAGATTTCTGACAGGACCTTGTTTTCGGTCCTTCACGATATCTGGGCGAGTTCGTTCAATGTGCCTTTTGCTTCGTCAGCCTGGCGTTTCCCGATGCATGAGGCGTTAAGTGGCACGACTAAGGATGCTCTAGACGCCTATGTTGGAAGTGTTTCCCCGTCGTCGAACGTGTCATCTACCGTACGTAATGTTGCTCCGGAATATTCGACTGCCACTGTGTCTAACATTGCAAAGGATATTCTTTCGTCGCCCCTAAATGACAGTCTTGGGGACTTGTTGAACGGTAAATTTATCCGGTTTCTAGAAGAAGCTTCCTCAGGTGGCAATCGCGTATTTGAAGATCAGGGTATTAAACGGACTGCGCAGTTAGTTTGGCGGGCGTATGCTTTGATGCTGCTTGATTCACTCGAATGGTATATTTGAAGCATTGTTTTCTTGTTGAGTGGCGCACTGGTTTACGTCTCGCCGTTACTATGGGTGCGTCGTTACAATGGATCAGCGTTTTAGTGTTGTTTTCATGGCGCATGTATACTATTTGCGGTTGCATGCGACCGGTCTTGATGAGAGTTTCTATTGTTTAATTAGTGATAATCGTCGATAGTTTCAATTTTGCGTCGTTGATGCGGCCTTCTAGGGAGCACTCCAGACGGGACGGTTGGGGGCCTCCATCTGAGCTGTGCGCTTTCGGTGGATTCAACCATTGCAGCCCAAGCGCGCAGAGGTCGGATCGAGGTGGTGAGTTCAGATCGAGCGAGTTTCTCCTTGCTCTGACTAACGGGGCGCGTTGTTCCCTGAGTGGCGGTATTACAGTGGCTACCGCGTGTAGCCAATTCTCTCTAGTCCAGAGGAATTTGATGAGCTCGCCGTCGTAGGGCAGGGTATGACCACTCGGTACTCGCGAACTATTGCGTGGTTGTACGATCATAGTAGAAGAGTCGAAGCGTTTCGTTTGGTGGCGTTCTAGTGGGGAGCGGCTAAGTACCTGAAGGGCTTTCGAACGGGAATCGTTGACGCCCATGTTGCCTTCTCTGCGCTCCAATTGGGGTAAGTTTACGAAAGATGTTTGATTCATGATCAATTTCGATTGGGGAGGCGACGTTGACTTCATTCGTTCCATTGCAAAGTGATTATGCGAGATTTTCTACTGTCATCAGGAGTTTTGACTCAATAGGGGCGTTCACTGCCGGTCGAGACACTACTGGGTTGTCATCGATCACGTACGGTGAAGGGACTCTTGACCTTCTAGTGGAAGACCGCGGCAGTGCGACGACCATCATCATTTTTCATGCGGCGCTTCCTAGTCGAGTCACCACGTATCCGGTATTCTCTGGGCTTCGAATGCTTGATGGTGTTCCCGCGAACATAGTTTGCGTTTCGGACCCTTCATTGCGTTTGGGTCTTAGTCTTGCGTGGTTTGCGGGGAATGCTTCCCAGCCACTACAGAGTGACTTGCCAGCTGTGTTAGCACACGTATTGTCGTCGTTTGACAAGGGACGCCACAGCATCTTTTTCGGTGGTTCGGGTGGCGGGTTTGCTTCCCTCTACTATTCCCGATACTTTCCAAGATCGCTCGCTCTTGCGGCTAATCCGCAAACTGCTTTGGAACGGTACGTCCCGTCCGCAGTCACCCGGTACTCCGAAACAGCCTGGGGAGTGTCCGACATCCAGGAAGCACCCATTCGCTCGGATCTATCGGACCACTACAAAGGGGACTTCTCCAACACAGTCGGATATATTCAAAACATTCAAGACACTCACCATCGCAAGTACCACATGCTGCCTTGGCTGCGTTCCTTCCCTGAGCCGTCAGAGAAGATCCATCTTATGCTGGACGGTTGGGGAAAAGGGCATGTTGTGCCGCCAGTAGGCCTTTTGTCTTCTATGCTCGATTCACTGAGTCGTGCAGACGGCGACTGGGGCTTCGCACTTTCTAAAGCAGGCTTTCAGCAAGCGCCTGGACGGCATTATCCCTGGGAGACTTTCGTGAAGTGGACTCAAGGCCAGAAGTCGCGGTGAAGTTTCGCTGTAAATGACTGCTTTGAGGGATCTTTAAGTTGTGCAGTCCAAAAGTTGGTCTTGCAGTCGTTGCGCCGAAAAGTTGGCAAATAGGTTGCGAGGAGCAGCTAATATCCCAAGGAAACGAGGTAGCGGAAGAAGTCTGCGAGGTCGTTGCTTGTCAAAGCGTTCTTAAGCGCCGGCACTGCCTCGGGATCGAAGTCAATGATGACTGTGCCGTCCTCCGCGCGACGCGAGTTCGTTGGCACGGTGACGACTGCGATGTCGTCTGTCTGCAGAGTGCGGAGGCGGTTGGCGATCTTGACGAGTTCGCCCGTAAACAGCTCGGCGTTGTGCTGAATCCCTGACGCGAAATGTCCGAGCACGGCCGCACCCATGTTCGGGTCCTTGACCAACCCGCCTGACTTGAGCCCCTGAACAAGAGCACGCACGACAGCACGCTGGTTACGGGTCCGCGTCTGGCCGGCATCATCGACCGGGTCAGCCGCGGTGAAGATCGACGATGTCGCTCCGTCGAGGTTGTTCGTCCCCTCGACGAAGTCGGTTCCGCCGGAACTGAACGCAGCGCGGCTGTAGACCTGCAGACCGCCGAGTTCGTCGATGACTCGGCCGAGCGCGTCTGACTCCAGCTGTGCGATGTGATCGATGCGGATGCCAAGGAACTCCTCGGCCATGGCCACGACGACCGGCCACCCACCCTCGTCTGCGATAGTACCGAACGTCTGACCCGATTCGACCTGCGTCGACGGATTGAATACGAGCACGGCGGCGAAATCACCGGCGGCGGGAACGTGGATGACCGCGAAAGTGTCACCCTGGCTCGATGACTGCGGGGCCGCCTCGGCGAGGTTGCCGGGATTGGTCACCCGAAGCATCAGGGTGCGGGAATCGTCCGCCGCTGGGCGGATGTCTGCGGGCGGGAAGGCCGCCTCGGCGGGAATGGTCTTCGACGCGTCATCGAACTCGGCACGGGCGGCGTTGAGATCCTTGAGAGAACCGATGGCAGAGACCATCTTCGTCAGCTTGGCCATGGCAGTCCCACTCCCTCTGTCAGGTCACACGGTGATGGTCCCAATAATAGCCGCGGGTGAGATCGGCTCGTGTACCGATCTCACCCGCGGTGAGGACTGCTGTGCTGGGCCGCTGACGTCAGCGGACGCGCGCTGTACTCAGCGGAGGCCGAAGAGCTTTCCGAACGTGCTTCCGGACGACTGAGCATCCGACTGCTTGGCCTCCGGTGCCTTCTCAGCCGGCTTGTCAGCCGGAGTTTCGGCTGGCTTGACCGGTGGCGGGGGAGGGAACTCCGTGCCGGCCGCTTCTGAGTTCGGGGCCACCGATGCTGCGTTCTCCGGTGCCTTCGGGGCGGGAGGGGCAGTCTCGTCGGCTGCCGGGGTCGGAGTCACCGACTCGGGAGCTTCGGGTGCTGGAGCGTCAGCGGAGTTCTCCGGAGCGTCGGTTGCCGGTGCTTCAGCTTTCGGGGCTGCCGCGTCGGCCTCGGGAGCCGGGGTCGCCTCGGTGACGGGTTCCTGTGTTTCGGTGAAGGCCGCGTCCTCATCGGAGGTCTCGGACGAATCGGCGGGGGCCGCCTCGTCGAGGTTCTTGATGAGGGAGAGCTCGAACTCGAGCGTGATCTTGTCGCTGACGAGCACGCCACCGGAATCGAGCTTCGTATTCCAGGTCACGCCCCAGTCCTTGCGGTCGATGCGGCGGGTGCCCTCGAGGCCGGCGCGCAGGTTGCCGAAGGGGTCGGTGTCCACGCCGATGAGCTCGAGCGGAACGGACACGATCTTCGTCATGTCACGGATCGCCAGCTCACCGGTGACGATGTAGGAGCCTTCGTCGACCTCGTCGATGGCGGAGGACACGAAGCGGATCTCCGGGTAGGTCTCCACGTCGAAGAAGTCTGCCGAGCGCAGGTGCTCGTCGCGGCCCTCGGCGCGGGTGTCGACGCTGGCGGTCTGGATGATGACCTCGGCGGTCGAATCGGCGAGATCCTCGGTGATGTCGGCGAAGCCGGATACATCATTGAACGCTCCGCGCACACGCGAGACCATGGCGTGGCGTGTGGAGAAGCCCAGTCGGGAGTGGGCGGGATCGATGTCCCAATGACCGGTGATCCCGGGTGCTGCTGACATGGGGTAGCTCCTTCGGTTCCTCCGCACTCCGTATGGGGAGGCTGTCGTTCTCGTGTGATCGGTGAAACGGCAATCGCCTACGTAGTCTTACACGCGCGGGCGTCTGTGTGCCACCTCACCGAGGGGTGTTTCGGGGTGTGGGATGGTTCGTGGTTTCGGGATTCGGGAGGTCAGGGGTCGATGGTCGCGGTGATCAGCTGATAGCCATGGCGTAGGGAACTGCATAGAGCAACAGCATGGCGAGTCCGCAGAGGATGAGAACGATGACCGTTCCGATGACCCACGTTCGGGTGCGCCGGTACTTGGCAGGATCGCGGTCTTCGGCCGGAATCACCATGAGCCTCTCCCGGAACGCATTGCCGCGCTGTGATGGCCGCGTTCCGATGTTGCCCAGCAGGGTACCGCCGATGGACGCCACGAATCCGAGAATCGTGGGATTGAGCAGGTCCGGAAGTTCGATCCCCGCAAACTCTGACAGCGACTCGAAGATCGCAACGACGACGAAGCCGGCGACCATGCCCACCGCGGCACCGCGTGCAGAGAGCTTTGTCGACCGTACGCTCCAGAACGCGATCGGACCCCACGATGCGGCGAACAGAGTTGCCGCGAAGTAGCCGATCGTCAGGACCGCCGGTGGTGCGACCCAGGTGATCACGAGGACGATCAGACCGGCGATCACCATCGTCCACCGAGCGACCTGGAGCCCGTGGATGTCATTGTCTCCGGACGTGTCGGTCGACTCGTTGTTCGGTCCGTCAGTGGTGGTGGCGATGCCTGTCTCCGGGGTGGGCGGTCCGCCTGAGGTCGCAGCCGGTCCAGTTGAGGCGACCGCTGTGCCGACTGAAGCGGTCGCGGTCGCGGTCGTTGCCTCGATCGTTGCGAGTTCGGGTTCTCTGACGCGCTTGCCGGTCAGGTAGGGCATGACGTCGTTGGCGGCAGAGAATCCGATGAGAGACAGGAAGGACGCCGCCGATGACAGTCCCGCTGCCACGATTCCGGTGACGGCGATGACGCCCAACAACGACGGCAGGACATTCTGCCCGGCCCAGATGAAGGCGATCTCGCTGGGAGCGATGCCGTCGTTGAACAGGTTGATTGAGAATCCGCCGAAGGTGAGGAAGAGGTAGGTCACCGCCAGCGCTGCGGTCGCGAAGAGTGCCGACCGGATGGCGACATGTTCGTTCTTCGCCATGAGGAATCGACTCGACTGCCACGGGCTCACAGCGACCACGGTGCACCACACGATGCCGAAGGTCACGGCGTAGATGACAGCCTGAGCCGGGGTGCCAATGTAGTTGTCCGCACCGGTCAGCCCGTGCCACGAGATGCCATCGGGTTTGCTCGTCAGCTCCGCCATCTTCTGCATCGCGGTCACCGGTCCACCCGAAGCGCCGATGATCCACCCCATGCCCAAGATCGCCGCGACGCTGAAGACGACGAACATGATCGTGTCGTTGACGAGGACTCCCTGGGAGCCCGACATGAACGTGAAGATCGTGTACGAGGCCCAGACGATCACGAGGAGCACCCATTGCGGAATGTCGATGAGCTGTCCGACGACGAGGACCAAGCCCTGGGTCACCGCGACGAGGTACAAACCGATGCCGACGACGACCATGACTCCGGCCAGAGCTTGGAGGCCCGGCGAGTTGAACCGCTTGCCGAAGTACTCCGGCACTGTCAGAGCAGACGAACGCCGCAGATAGCGGCCGAAGAGCATGACTCCCAAGACGTAGCCGGAGATGTTGAATGCTGTCAGCAGCAGCATGACCACGGGGTACCCGTCGTAGGAGAAGCCGAGCTCACCCATGAACGAGACGGTGGACAGGAATGATGCGACGAGTGTGCCGGCGACGAGGAAGGTCGGGGCCGCGCGGCCCGCGACGTAGTAGTCGGACTTGTCTTTCACCTTACGACCGACGACGGCCCCGATGACGAGGTAGAGGACAAAGCTTCCGAAGATGGCAGCTGCGAACATTTCAGTTGCGTCCCTTCTCGTTTGGTCGAGACAGCAGATCATTCGGCTGGTCATTCGTCCCAGTGTGCTCAGAGGGTTTGTAGTCTCGACGGATGAGACCGAACCCGATCAGTACGCAGCAGGTCGGTACGACGGCGTACACGACGGAAACTGCTATAGATCCCCACATCAGATGTTCCTCCCTTGGATCAATCAGTCGATGTTTGAGGTGGTAAGTGGTGGTGCGTTTGAGTGTGCGCGTGCGCGTCTGCTTGTGGCGGGCTGGTCAGGCGTCGCCGAGGTGGTCGATCGGGTTTTGCGGAGCACCTAAGAGGACGCGTGCGGTTCGCTGCAGAACCGACTCGATACGTTCGACGTTCGTGCCGGTCGCCCCCGTTGCGTGTGCGATTTCGAAGCCGTCAAGCTGTGCCAGCAGGGCATCGATGGCGATCTCCGCATCCAGCGGGGGGACGAAGCTTCCATCGGCGATCCCTGCTTCGACGATGCGTCGGATGACCTGTTTCCACGCGAGGAAGACCTCATCGAGCAGGCCCCGCAGCTCGTCGTCTCTGGTTGCCGCCGCCACGAACTCGATCCACAGGCGCGTCCGGTTGGAGAAGTCGGCGACATGGAAGAAGTCGTGGAAGGTCTGAGCCAGGCTGGTCCACGGGTCTGTTCCTTCGCGGAACGATGCTCTGACCAAAGCGATGACGTTCTGCGAATGCTGCTGGTAGGCGCTGAGAATGAGGTCTTCGCGCGAGTCGAAGTAGTACTGGATGGTCCCGACCGAAATGCCCGCGGAGCTTGCGACATCCTTGAGGCGGATCCCCGATGTGCCGCACTCGCTGATCAGCCTCAGCGTCGCCGTGATTACTGTTCCCCTGCGGTCGGCGATCTCCTCCTGTGACAGGGAGGGGCGTCCTGTTCGAGCACTCATCAGGCGCTCGCCCTGGCTCGGTGGCCGGTGCCGAGGATGAAGTCATTGGCAGCGGTCAGGCCCTCATAGACGGCCTCTTCGACGGTGCGCGGGGCTTTGCAGTCGCCGATGCGCACAGAGGGAATCCCGCTGAGGTCGACCTGCGGGGTCTCTGCACGTGGTGCGTGGTTGACGATCGTCGTGGCGATGTCCTCCACTTGGATGACTTCATCGCACAGCGTTGACTGCAGGTAGACCGTGTCCTCATCGACTCCCGCGAGGCGGACGTCATTGATGAAGGTGACCTTTGACCGAATGAGCTCGGGCATGAGCGCAGTCCTCGTGTACTGCTGGATACCGGCACCGGGGAAGTTCGCCGAGGTGGCCAGCGTGACTGGTCGTTTGCGGGCGAGCATGATCGCCACACCTAAGCCTGCCCAATCGCCTCGCCAGTCGGCGATGAGGACTCCGCCTTGAGGCAGTTCCGGTGCGTCGGACAGATACTGCCTCGAGGTGAGGACCAGGGGAGAGTCGACGATCTCAAAGTCCGGGTCACGATCCGCCGAGCCCGTCGCGAAGACCACGCGGTCGGGGCGCAGCTCGTCGAGATGAGCCGAAGAGAACTCAGTTCCCGTGTGGATGTCGACCCCGGCCCTCACCGCTTCCGCAGTCAGGTTCGTTGCCGCGCCCCCGAACTCCGACCGGTGCGGCAGCTTCTCCGCAAGGAGAACCTGCCCGCCGAGGGACTTTTCGCGCTCGAGGAGTGTGACGTTCGCACCGGCCTCCGACGCCACCGCTGCGGCCTTCAAGCCTGCCGGGCCGCCGCCGACGACGAGCAGACGCGACGCTTCGCGGACGGTCGGGCGGGGGAGGAAGGTGAGTTCTCTGCCGGATTCCGGGTACTGAATGCAGCTGATGCCCACGCCCTGTTGGAAATGGCCGATGCAGGCTTGATTGCATCCGATGCAGGCACGGATCTCGTCGACGGCATCGCGCTGGGCTTTGCTCGCGATCTCCGGGTCGCAGATCATGGCCCGGGTCATGATGCACAGATCTGTCTGGCCCTCGGCGATCGCCTTCTCCGCTTCATGCGGCTGATTGATGCGGCCGGCGACCATCACCGGGCGGTCGGTGAACTTCTTCACCTGCTCGGACAGTCGTCCGAGGTAGGCCGGTTCGTACTGCATCGAGGGGACGATGTGCTGGGCTCCCTGCAGTGTCGACGAGTCGCCGCCGGTGACCGAGATGTAGTCGACCATTCCCTGGTCTTCGACCGCCTTGATGATCTCGAGGACTTCGGTGTCATTCATGCCGCTGCTGGTGAGTTCGTCGCCGGAGATGCGCAGACCGACGACCTTGCCGTCTCCCGCACCGCGGCGAGCTGCGGCGATGGACTCGAGGAGGAAGCGCATCCGGTTCTCCGGGGAACCTCCGTACTTGTCGGTTCTCGTGTTCACTGACGGGTTGATGAATTGGATCGGCAGGTAGCCGTGGCTGGCGACGACTTCTACTCCGTCGATGCCGGCTTCGCAGATGAGCTCGGCGGAATGACCGTAGCCGTCGACGATCTCTTCGATGACCTGTGTCGTCAGCGTCTGGGGGACCACGTGGAAGCGTTCCTGGGGCCGGTCGCTGGGGGCTACCGCCTGGGGTGCCATTCCTTGTTCCCCATCCATGACCTCGCGGCCGGGATGGAACAGCTGAGCGACGATTCCGCACCCGTGCCCGTGCACTGCGTCCGCCACGGCTCGGTACCCCTTCGCGGATTCCGGGTCTGTCGCCATAAGCACATGACTGGTGTAGCGAGCGGTTTCGTGCACTCCGGAGACCTGCAGGACGATCAGCCCCGCCCCGCCGGCCGCCCGCCGTTCGTGATAGGCGACGAGTTCGGATCCGATGAAACCGTCATCGGCGAGCATCGTGTCGTGACCGGAGGACACGATGCGGTTGCGCAGGCGCAGCGGGCCCAGATCGATCGGGCTGAAAAGGTTCGGGAACAGCGAGGACATCAACACCACTCCTCATCATTGAGACGGCTTAATATTACGACGATAATAATATTGTCCGAACGCGATTGCAATGGGGGTTCTGGGGTAGGTGCCGGCCGGATTGAGGTGTGTCATTCCGGGGCAAGGGAAAGAGCTGTTGTATGTTCCAATTCGTTCCGCTGGGCTGAGGCATCAGCACAACGACGAGTAGCCAACCGCGCACACGTCATAGTATCTAGGCATGAGATTCACGCCACTACACAAAGCGCTCGGGCTCGAACCGAGCGAGCAATTGACCGCTGCCATTCTTGAAAGCGCGGTCAGAGAAGGCGTGCCCGAGGCTGAGAACTTGGACTGGAAGCAGAAGTTTCCGCAAGTGAAAAATCTGTTGGATAGCGATGTAAAAAAGGACATTGCAGCGATGGCCAACAGTGGTGGTGGTCTAATCGTCTACGGTGTCAAGGAGTCTCAGTCGAAGGCCGTGGGCCTCTGTCACCCAGGAGAATTCGACGAGCGGTACGAGAGTACCTATCGAAGGGTAGCGATCAGCAAGATCAGCCCGCCCATATTTAATCTAAGGATCGATCGGTTGGGGGACAAGTGCTCAGCAATCGCTGTTGAAGTCTTGCCGAGCTCCGACGTCCCGCACCTCGTTCAATACAAGGATCATTTCGGGGCTCCAATCCGTAATGGGGCCGACACAGTGTGGATGAATGAACGACAGATTGAGGCGATGTACAGAGCTCGTTTTGATGAGCGCCGTAGAGCTGCCGAAACGCTTGATGGCTATTATGCCGAAGCTCTGGAGCAGGTTGGGTCTACCGAGCGGCCGTGGCTCGTCGCTATTGCGCGCCCTAGGATTCCCGACGCTATTGCTCGCCCGAGTTGCGAAGACGCGAGTGCATTGTTCAAGAATGCCGGAGAGTATGCGCTTAAGATGGCGCGCCGTCGGGGAACCCACGTTTTTGACGTAACTGATCATGTCAACCCGCGTCCTGGGCTACGGCGATGGACTGCCCTTGGCCACGTCCGTGACGAAGATTCACCTGGTCGTGCGGCTTGGGCAAATGTTCATCATGACGGATCTGTCAGCTTGGTTGCGCCGGTCGGAGGCTTAAGGGCAGGACAGGAGTACGTGTGCGAACCACATGACGTGCTGCAGTGGGAAATAGAAAACGCGGTAGTAGATCTTGCTGCATTGGTTCGTTCGGGGAGCAAAGTTCTGGGCCACGATGAGTACGATGTGCGAATTGGAGTTGAATGGGCCGGTTCAGAGGCGCTGCGCGTTATAGAAGTGGGCTGGGGTGGGCACACCTACTTTGGTCGATCGATACCTCTGCGGAGATACTCGCCAGTAAGAACTACCCTCGCTCCGGCGATGAGTACGGCTGATTTTCAACGAGCAGTACACGCTCTCGCCGAGGACTGCATCAATCAGGGAGGGCTCACTGAGCTGATAGTGGTCAAGGAGCCTGATGATGCCGACATCTGAAAAGTGTGGTGCTTCAACCTGGGTTCTAACCTTCGTGAACTCCCTAAGGTTTCTAAAAGCTCGTAGTCCTCATAGTTGGTTCTTGGGGATGTTTGTGGCTTCGCCGGACCTAGCTAGAGTGGCTCGAGTGCTCACGTTCATGCCTCTGAGTTGAAAAATACATCGCCCGCACTGGGGTGCTCTGTGTCGGCAAGCATTCTCAGGACGACTGTTCGGTCACCGGTTTTTCAGCGGCCGACGTTGCTGGCGAGGACGCCGACGAGGGTCAAAGCCATGGCGATGGCCAAAGCGATCGCCGAGGCAATGAAAGCCGCGGCGATGTGCTCGCTCAGGGCCGCGGCCACGATGGCGGGGCCGACGATCTGACCGATGCTGTACCAGGACGTCAGCTTCGCCGAAGCATTCGCCACTCCCATCTGCGTGCCGACGCCGATCGTCATCATCACTGCCCCGATGAAGGTGAAGCCGAAGAGTGCCGCAGCGATGAACAGCACGATCGGGGTGGAGCCGAAGACGGCGAGCAGGGCGCCCACGACCTGCAGGCAGTAACAGGCGGTGAGTGCCTTGACCGTGCCGAGGCGGGCAGCGACCGCCGACCAGGTCAGGGGAGAGACCGCCGTGGCGATCCCGGCGATGAGCCACGTCGAGGCGGCCGCGGTGGCCCCGAAGACAGGACCGGCCAGCACGACGAGGTAGGTGCCGATGATGATGTAGCCGCCGCCTTGGAAGAAGTAGCCAGTGGAGAGGATCGCCATGGCTCGGCGACGATTGGCCTCGAAGGGGGTGGCCGCCTCGGCGGGGTCATTGGTGTTGGTCTCGGCCGGGTCGGGCGCCTCGGCGATGGTGTGTGGTGGGATTCGGGCGGGGATCGACCAGGTCCAGGCGATGATGGTGAAGATTGCGGACACGGCCGCGCAGATGAGCCACAGCTGGCGCCAGTCGGCGAAGCTGCCGGCGGCGAGCACGATGGCTCCGGAGACGAGGATGCCGAAACCGACTCCGCCGTAGGAGATGCCGCCGTCGCGCGGTTTGCGTGAGTTCGCGGGAATCCGTTGGGTCACGCACACGAAGATCAGCCCCGAGGCGATGCCGGCGATCGTGCGGATGCCGCCCTGCCAGATGAGGTTCGGGGTCAGAGCGACCGCAGCCAGGCCCACGGTGGAGACGATGAGGCTGAGGCGGTAGACGAAGCGGTTGGGTTCGACCCAGCCCTGGGCGATGAAGAGGGTGCCGATGAAGTAGCCGACGTAGTTGAGCGTCGCGATCCACGCGCCGGGGGAGGAACCCCAGTGGAGGGCTGCGACCATGAGCGGCAGGGCCGGGGTGTAGAAGAAGCGGCCCATGCCCATCGCCACCGAGAGGCCGAGCGCTCCGCGGACAGGGGTGAGGGAGGAACTGCCGGTGTTGTCGGGCACAGTGGTTCCTCTCTGCAGGTGGCGTGGTCTCCACCTCTACGATGCCATGACTGTGGAAGTTGTTGATTCCGCGGGGACAGGGCAGAGTTATTGGAGTGAACCTCAGAAGGAGTATCCAGGGCGGCGTGGTGGCGCTCGCCCTCGTTCTGTCGGGGTGTTCGGGGTTCGACTCGGACGGTTCGTCGTCCTCGAGCCAGTCCCCGGAACCGAGCCCTACGCCGACTGAATTCGAGCAGTCGTTTGCCGGCACGATCTCCGGAGATGATGCGGTTGTGACAGCGTCCACCGACCGAACGGGCCCGGGCCTCGTCGCAGACAATGTCGGGATCTCGTTCGAAGCCACCGATCTTGCCGACCCCCGGCTCGATCCGGCGCAGTCCAACCTCGACGAGCAGTTGAAGTCCCTCGGATCGCCGGCGCTGCGGTTCGGGGGCAACGCCCTCGACAGAAGGACGTTCTGGACGTCCAAGGGCGAGAAGCCGAAACACGGTGAGAAGGTCACCGTCACCCCTGATGACCTCAAACGGCTGAAGAAGCTCGTCGATGTCACCGGTTCGTCTGTCACCATCGGCATTCCTCTGGGCACCTACGATCCGGGACGCGGAGCGGACATGGCCGCGCACGCGGTCGACATCCTCGGCGACTCTCTTGTCGGTCTGGCGATCGGCAACGAACCGAACGGGTACACCGTCAAGGATGTGCCCAGCGGTGCCGTGCGGGGCAAGGGGTGGAACAAGGACAAATACGTGGAGCAGCTTGAGGCGTATGCCAAGGCGATCCATGCGAAACGGCCGGATGCGCCGATCATCGGCCCTGATGTCTACGACGGGGCGTGGATGGACGCCTTCGCCGGCTCCGGAGTCAAGCATAAGAAGGCACTCTCGCAGCACTGGTATCAGCTCTACGAATGCGATTCGTCTCAGGTTCCGGGGCGGGGACCGCAGGCGGCGAACCTCATCGATCCCTTGGCGAAGGAAGCGGCGAAGAAGAGCCTCGGCATCGGGAAATCGAAGGCGGACGTTGCGGGCTTGCCTCTGTGGCTCGAAGAGACTGGGCCGACGAGTTGCCCAGGCACGAATTACACGTCGCTGACGAACGCCTCGGCGTTGTGGGCGGCCGATTACACGCTGTATGCGGCGACGCTCGGTGTCGAGCGCATGGCCATGCATTCGATGCTCGGGGCGTGCAATGGGGGAGCGCCGATGTCGCTCATCTGCGATCCGGCCGATCACGGGGACCGGTCGAATGAGTTTCAGGTGAGGCCGAATATGTTGGGGCTGCGACTGTTGGTGCCGAGTTTCGGCGGGCATTTCACGCGGACTTCAGTTTCTGGCGGTGGGAATATGAGCGCCTACACGGTGGTGAAGAACGACGGGCGCACTCTGGTGACGACGGTGATCAATGCGAACGATGCTGCCTCGGTGGGCGGGAATTCTGTAACTCTGTCGATGCCGTCGGGGTTCAGTGTTTCGTCGGCGTCGCAGGTTTACGGGGCGTCTAACGATGTGAAGAGTGCGACTCACGTAGTGCCTGCGAATCCGTTGCCGGCTGATGTGCCGTTCAGTGGGGAGGAGCCGACGGACTCGGCGAGTGCTCCGGCTACGTCGGGTGCTGCCAGCTCGTCGCCTGCTCCGACTGACGGGGTCGGGGACCGAAAGCTGAGGATCGATCTTGCTGGGAGCTCGGTGACGGTCTTTATTATGCGCAAGGGGTGAGTGCCTGGTGCAGGCGAAGGTGAGGCAGCGGCTGCTGTGCCGAAGGCGGTGCGGAAGCCTGGTGGGCCGACTCGAGCGCTCTCTCACGCTCACGTGTCGTTGTCGATCGACCAGAGGGCACTGTCACATCGCCATGGCTGTGGGAAATGCAGTCAGTTCCGGCGCGGGATTTCCGAGGATGCTGCGGGCGACAGCATCGCCCAACAGCGGCCCCAGCGTCAGCCCGCCCGCTCCGTAGCCCGTCATGGTCCATAGGCCCGGCCTGTTCGGCACTTCTCCGACGATCGGCAGGTTGTCTTCGCCCATAGGACGGATGCCGACCCGGGTCTCGAGAACCGTGGCATCGGCCAGTCCGGGCGCCAGACTGAGTGCGTCCTGGAGGACCTGCATCTGTCCTGCGGCGGTGACGCGGGGATCGTAGCCGCTCCCGGTCTCGCGGGTCGCGCCGACTGCGATCCTGCCGTCATCGAACGGAGTCATGTAGTTGGGTGTGAAAGGGTGGACCGTCGGCCAAAGTGAGGTGTTCACTCCACGAAGGTGCAGGTGCGTGATCTGTCCGCGCTGCGGGCTCACTGGGCAATTCACATCGAGGGGAAGCAGCAGTTCTGGAGTTCTCGCCCCTGCTGCCACGACGACAGAGTCAACGTCGAACGGTCCGCGCATCGTCTGCACTCGCCATCGGGTGTCGCCGATAGGATTGATCGCGATCACTGCGTCCTCGCGGTGCTCGGCGCCGAGGGTGACTGCGGCGCTCAACGTCGCATTTCTGAGAACGCGGCCGTCGACCCGTCCGCCGCCGGAGACGTACAAGCCCGTCAGTTCGGGGGACAGGGCCGGAAACAGTTCGGCGACCTGTGTGCTGTCTACGCGCTCCACCGCGCCTGCGACGGGACCGGACTCAGCGACGCGTCGAGCTATCCGGTCTTCGACGGCGTCGAGTTCTGCCTCGTCTCGCGAGACCATCAGAGCGCCCGATCGTCTGTATCCGAGTTCGGGGATCCCCAGGTCATGGAGTCCTGCGAGGAACTCCGGATAGTAGTTGCCGCCGGCTGAGTAGGCTTCGTAGAAGGCGCCGTCCGAGGAGGATACCCAGGGAGCGATGATCCCGGCGCTGGCAGCTGTCGCCTGACCCGATGCGGCATCGTCGATCAGAGTGACCGTCGCGCCCCGTCGCGCCAGTCCGTAGGCAGTGGTGACACCAGCGATTCCTCCGCCGATGACGGCGACCTTCATCGTGTTCATAGTCGGCGATATTCCTTTCGGTCCGAGCTCTGGGGTCAGCTTACGACCCCGACCTCACCCTGTGAGTGTCATCGAGTGTTGCTTTCGACTCGGCCGTCACTTCGACGTCGCCACTGGCGGACCCAGGCACGACCGTAGTCGTTCCCGTTGGGCACCCGCATGAGAGTGTGAACGTGGAAGCGTTGGGGAACGTCGTAGTCGAGGAACACTCCGCAGTGGTGGTCGAGTTCGATGATGAGCACCGGGGACTGGAACCGGTAGTAGAACACGTCTCCCGGCTCGGTTCCGCCGATCCAACTGAAGTATGACCCGTTCAGGTGTTCCCTGACTTCGCGCACCTTCGCCCGTCGCGGCCCCTCGGGCAGAATGTTGAGGAAGGCCGCGACGAGGTCGACGACGGCCTCCTGCGTCCGAGTATCCAGCGTGCCCACCTGCACCCCCTCATAGGGGATGACCCGGTTGTCCTGGAACGCTCCGGCAAGGTGACGCTCATCGCCGGGGTGGATGCGCCCTTCGGGCATCGCGGGATCGATGATCTGCTCGTACACGACCGCCTCGGCGCGTTGTTCCTCGTTCAGCAGCGCCATGACATCGGTGCCGGCATCGACGCGATCATCGAAGGAACGCAGTCCGGCGTGCGGCCCCGCGTCGATCTCGTTCGGCTCTGCCCCGTGGAAGACCGGTGAAATCGTCATCCGGCCCTCGACGACGAGGCAGTTGACGGCACAGTGATGGCCGTAGAGATGCCACCCCCAGGGCGCCCTGGCGTCGGGAGTGCCGTAGACGGCGAAGTTGTAGGAGAACTCGCCGAGGATGTTCTCCAGGCCCACGACCTCGCCGAGGAATCCGTTGATGAGCATCATCGCATGGGTGAGTTCGAATCCCTCGGCGCTCAGGCTCGCCCGGACAAGGCCCAAAGCGGCCTGCCGCACCGCCTCCGAGGTGAGCTCCAGCCGCAGGCCGGTGTCGAACTGCATGAACTCAGGATTGGCCCAGGTCTGCCACTCGACCGCATCGACCGGATAGCGCAGCTTCTCCACCTCGTCTGCAGAGCAGGCGCCGAACAGTGCCTCGACGGCTGTGAGCATGGCCGCGACAGGCGCTTCCTCACCCGGCTCGGCGGGGGACAGCGGGTACAGTCCCTCGATGAGCTGACCATCGGCGGTGATTCCTGCGAAGTCGTTGAGGTAGAGAGGCTCCCAGCCGGCGATGAGGTCGCCGGTGAAAGTGCCCGGCTGCTTGGCGACCTCCCGATACTCGTAGGCGTCGAGCTCCTTGAGGTCGTCGATGCGGGGGTGGCCCGGAGGGTACATGAACTGCCGGAACGGGGTGGGGTTCTCCTCGATCATCTGCATCTCTCCTTCGACACTCAGCTGCGTGATGAAGCGTGGGCGGCGACGGCTCGGCGGACGGTATCGAGGTCGCCTGAGGTGATGGCTGCGACGAGGTCCTCATGTACTCGCACGCGCATATCCCAGTAGCTCGAGTCGACCTCTCCGTCCTGCTCGGCATGGGCGCCGGACAGGAATCCCAAGGTGCTTTCGTAGACGGGACGGGCCATCGAGTTCGGGCAGATCGCCGCAATGGCCGCGTGGAGCCTCCAGTTGCTCTGCATGAATTGATCCCAGGTCTCAGCCTCCCGCATCTCGTCGAGGATGGATTCGAGTTCACGGCAGTCGGCTGCCGAGCGGTGGATTGAGGCTTTGACAGCGATGAGCTCCTCGAGCGATTCGCGCAGTTCGATGGCGTCTGCGGCCGACGCGGGATCGCCATCGACGCGCATGAGTGTGTGGCGCAGTCGGACGATCGGGGTCGTCTTCGCCACGAAGAGCCCACCCCCTCGGCCCGGTTTGACGACGAGGACCCCGCGATCGCGGAGGAGCTTGACCGCCTCGCTCACGGTGGTGCGCGCCAGGCCGGTCTCCTTGCGGATGGTTACGAGGGTGCCGAAGAAATCGCCTGCGTTCAGATTGCGTTCGCGGATCGAGTCTCGAATCCTCTCAGCGAGGTGCTCTCCGCGTGAGAGCGGGCGGGAGCGATTGCCTGCTGTCGGAAGGAGCCCGCTGGAGGAGTTCTGGACATCGTCGGTGATCTGTGCCATATTTCTATTTAACCATACAAAACATACATATGTTTAAGCTCTTTACTCTGCGAGGAGACGCAATGAAGCTCATCGGACTGGAAGCCCCCGACCACACGACCTTCGTAGCCGACCGAGTGTCTGCGACCGAGGCACGTGTGATCGGAGAACTCCGAGAGTTCTGGTCCGATGCCGATGCGCACATCGCGGCGGCGGGCGGAACCGAGCGTTCAGAGGCCGGTGAGGTCGTCGCCATCGCCGAGTACCGTGTCGTGCCCCCGGTGCTACCCGAGGCCCGAGTCATCTGCATCGGGCTGAATTATCGCGCCCACCACGCCGAGGGCAGCTTCAAGGAAGAGGCCTTCCCTGAGCACCCGACGCTCTTCGCACGCTGGACACGCAGCCTCAGCGTCGACGGTGCTGAAATCCCGGTGCCCGCCAATGAACGCGGCCTCGACTGGGAAGGTGAGATCGTCGCGTACGTCGGTGCCACCCTCGCTGACGCCGATGAGGACGAAGCGCAGGCTGCGATCGTCGGCTACTCGACCTTCAACGACGTCACCTCCCGGATCGCACAGAAGCTCACCTCCCAGTGGATCCTCGGGAAGAACGGTGACAATTCGGGACCGCTCGGCCCGATCGTGCCTGCCTCCGAAGTCGGCAGCCTCGCTGATGGACTGCGGGTCCAAACCCGAGTCAACGGCGAGACCGTCCAGGACGGCAGCACCTCCGATATCGTCTACTCGCCCGCCTCGACGCTGTCTCTCATCTCGCGCACCTTCACTCTGCAGCCCGGCGACCTCCTGGCCACGGGGACACCCGAAGGGGTCGGCTACACGCGTCAACCAGAATGGCTCCTCCAGCCCGGCGACACCGTCGAAGTCGAGGTCGACAAGCTCGGCACCCTGCGCAACCGCATCATCGCGCGTTCGAACTGAGCCTGCGGCATTCTTCATCCATCCTGTCCGAGTCCACCACTTCAAAGGCGAAGATCAATGACACAGCTGCGAACCCCCACCTGGGTGATCCTCCTCATCTGCTGGATCGCCCTCCTCTGCGACGGATACGACCTCTACGTCTACGGCGCCACCCTGCCCGGTTTCCTCGGCAACCCCGACTGGGGTGTGACCAAGAGCCTCGCCGGCACCGTCGGCAGCATCGCCCTCATCGGCATGCTGCTCGGCTCGCTTGCTGCCGGAACGCTCACCGACAGGCTCGGTCGGCGACGGCTGCTGATGACCTCGCTCGGCATCTTCAGCGTCGGCATGATCCTGTGCGCCCTGGCCCCGAACTTCACGGTCTTCGCAATCTTCCGGTTCATCACCTGCATCGGAGTCGGCGGAGTCCTGCCCACCGCCGTGGCCATCGCGAACGAGTCCGCACCCAAGGGCAAGGTCTCTCTCGCCGTCGGGGCAGTGCTCACCGGGCCGCCGGTCGGGTCCCTCGTAGGAGCGCTGACGGCCACCGCACTCGTCGTCGACCACGGAGTCCGCCCGGTCTACGCTCTCGGCGGACTCTCACTCATCCTGCTGCTGGCCGTGTGGCGGTGGCTGCCCGAATCCGAGGTCTTCCTCGCGGCCAAGGCTGCTCCCGTCACCGCCGGTCGTGTCCGTGCTTCGGGGGTCTCGCGACTGTTCACCGCCCGTCAGCTCGCCCCGACGCTGCTGTTCTGGATCGTGTGCGCGATCAGTATGCTCACAATGTTCGGGATCACGACCTGGCTTCCCGTCATTATGCAGGGTGCGGGGTTCGCCGCACAGTCCTCGATCGCGTTCCTTTCGATCTACTCGGTGGGATGCATCATCGGAACCGTGGTCATCGCATGGATCGCACAGCAGTCGGCACCGAAGTACATGGTCATCCTCGGTTTCTCGATCGCGGCACTGTCACTGTTGGCAGTGTCGATGACGCAGAACCACCTCCTGCTCTTCGCCGCGATCTTCTTCGCCGGCGTCGGAGGAATGGGGACTCAGAACATGATCAACGATCACATCGCCCAGTACTATCCGCCCGAGGTTCGCGCCACAGGGCTCGGCTGGGCGCTTGCCGCCGGCCGTCTCGGCGCCATCGCCGGACCCACCTATGGTGCGATCGCCGCTACTGTCGGTGGCTCCCCGGGGGCCGCCGCCCTGTGGTTCGCGATCCCCGCCGTGCTCGGCGTGGTCGCGGCCATCGCTATGCCGCTGCGTGACAGAACCGCACCCGCCACCACGTCCAAGCCTGCTGAAGGAGTCTCTGCGTGACCATCGTCCACGGACTCGACCGGGTTCCTACCCGCACGACCGTCGCCATCGCCGGCGGCGGCCCGAGCGGAACCTATCTGGCCTTGCGCCTGGCGGCGGCCGGCATCGACTCGGTCGTCCTCGAACCGCGAGTCGAGATCGACCGGCTCCGACCGCGTGCCAAGACCACGAATGCGCGAACCATGTCGCTGCTGGCCGGCATCGGACTGGCTGAAAGAGTCCGTGAGACGGCCGCTCTGCCTGTCTCCTATTCCCAAGACGTCATCTTCTGCACGAGCCTGAGGGGCCACGAGCTCAGACGCTTCCACCAGGCGTTCCAACTCATCGACGGAGACTACGATCTCTCCCCGGAATGCGGTCAGCAGATTCCCCAACCTCAGGTCGAGCAGGTGCTGCGGGAGGCGGCCGCACGCAGCGACCACATCAATTACATCACCGGAGTGCGAGCGTCGGGTGCGAACCCGTCGGCCGCGACCGTGAGCGTTGCCTCGGCCGACGATGCGGACAACGGCACAGTCGAACTGGAGGCGAAGTGGATCATCGGGGCCGACGGTGGGACATCGCGAGTGCGCAAATCCCTCGGCGTCGCCTTTCAGGGAACGAGCGCCCCGCGCCCGAACTTCAACGTCGTCTTCACCTCGGCGAGGTTGCGCGACCACGTGAGTGTCGACCCGGCCGTGCAGTGGTGGATCGTCAATGAGTCCACCTCGGGGATGATCGGCGAACTCGATCGCGACGGCACATGGTGGGCCATCCTCCAGGGCTGTGAACCGATCGACGA
This sequence comes from Brevibacterium sp. MGP-B1, assembly GCF_057766545.1. NCBI lineage: Bacteria > Bacillati > Actinomycetota > Actinomycetes > Micrococcales > Brevibacteriaceae > Brevibacterium > Brevibacterium sp. MGP-B1. The sequence goes on from NZ_CM173407.1 coordinate 4,254,166, forward strand.
CCCCGCCGAGGTGGCCGCAACGATTCGGACGATGGCAGGCGTCGGCCCCGACGTCGACATCGAGGTGCTCGCCACCGATTCGTGGACAGCGCGGATGCTGCTCGCCGATTCCTACGGAGGTCGAGAGAGCAACGGTCGCGTCTTCCTTGTCGGAGATGCGGCGCATCTCAATCCGCCATGGGGCGGTCACGGGTTCAACACCTGCATCTCCGATGCGGAGAACCTCGCATGGAAGCTCATCGCCGTCCACGACGGGTGGGCGGAGGAGAGTCTCCTCGACAGCTATGAGGAAGAAAGGCGTCCTGTGGCGGCTCGGATGATCGCCGACGCCGCGGCGAACGGCAAGGCCCTCGCCTATGACTTCGTCGACCCGCTGCTCGACGAGGTCGGTGCCGAGGGCGATGAGGCGCGAACGAGGGTCCGTGAAGCTTTGGCGGTCAAAGCCAGTGAATTCCACTCTGAAGGGCTCGTGCTCGGATACGAGTACGCCGGGACCTCCCGCGTCGCTCCTGGTCCGATCCCCTTCGTCGATGCCATCGAATACCGGCCACAGGCTCTGCCCGGATGCCTGCTCCCGCATTTTCGCCTCTCCAGCGGAGCGAGCGTGTACCCTGATGCGCGCGGCTTCACCGTGTTCGTCACCGACGACGTTTCGGCTTACCTCGCTACCGAAGCACTCGAGCGCACGGCCAGAGAGCACTCGATCCCACTTCGAGTCATCCGATTGTCGGGAACCGATGCCGAGGCAGCGCGTGAGCACTGGGGTGCCGAACTCATGCTCGTGCGGCCGGACCTCCACATCGCGGCCACTGCGTCGGCAGCTGCCGAGAGCGACGACGTGGCTGCCGACGGTGCTGGCACCGACGACGCTTCACCGGACGCAGTCCTTGCAGCGGCGCTGCTGAGGGCGGTCGGGGCTGCGCCGGCAGGAGACCGATCGAGCGAACGCTCGGACGACTCGGCCCCGCGAGACGCGAACCATCAGAGGGAGGCCTCATGACCCACACCATCGCATTCGACCCGAACCATCCCGAGCTGCTCCTCGACCTCGACGTTCCCACCGGCCTGCCACCGGAGTTCGGATGGCCGGTCATCGTCTGGGTCCACGGAGGCGGGTGGCGCCTGCAGGATCGCACCGCCCGTCCCGCTTTCTCCCGACACTTCTGTGCGGCCGGTTTCGCAATGGCCTCCATCGACTATCGGCTCGCCCCCGAACACCCACATCCGGCCCAAGTCCTCGACCTGAGGCAGGCGCTCCGCTGGCTGCGCAGGCATGCCGGCGAATTCGGCCTCGACAGCGACTCGATCGGCCTGTGGGGCTCTTCGGCAGGGTCGCACATCGCGGCGTTCACGGCCCTGAGCGCGCACACACCGAAGCTGCCCGGCGAGTCGATTCCCGCCGACGATGAGGAACTGAGCACCGAGGTGGCCTGCGTCGTCGACGGCTACGGCCCGGCGGATATCGCGGCTCTGCTGCCAGGGTCCCCCACTCCCGCACCACGACAGGAGGAACCAGGACAGGAGCCGACACCGGGCGAACGACGTGCGGCCACGCCCGAAGAGGACCTCCTCGGCGGTCTTCCTCCCATGGCTTCCGCATACGAGGATCTGCGTGAGCGCGCCCGCGAGGCGAGCCCTGTGCACCTCGACGTCAGCGACCCGCCGCCCTTCTTCATCCTCCACGGGACCGCGGACACCGCGGTTCCCGCTGATCAGTCACGGAGCCTCCACGACTATCTGAGTGCACGCGGCGGAGAGTCCCTGCTCTACCTCCTCGAAGGCTTCGGGCACGGGTTCTTCAATCCGGGAGAAGTGCTCGAACTCGGCCCCGGCATCCGACTCGACAACGGCCGCCTCGAAGCCGAACCCGAAACACCCTTCACCGCCGACAACCGCGGCAGCTTCGACCCGGAAGGACGTCACCCGTCCTTCACGCTCGTCCGTGATTTCTTCACCCACCACCTCGGCGGGCCCGAGCGCTGATCGGGGACCACGCCGAACCCACGTTCCACCACTGATGAAAGGCCGACAATGACCACTGCATTCGACTGGGAGAGCATCCAGAAGACCGCTCTGCTGCGTGACGAACTTCCCGGGGAACTCGCCCCTTTCGCACTGTCCTCGGGCGAAGGCCTGCGCCACCACCTCGGCGACTGGCACGTGACGACGATGGCGAGGAACGCGGACACCGGTGGGGAGTTCTCGCTGTACCGGATCGCCCTTCCCGGCGGGTCGGCCACTCCGGTTCTGTCGGTTCCGGGGCATTCGTTCGTCCACGTCATCGAGGGCGAGGTGACTCTGACCTTCGATGGTCGAGTCCACCGACTCATCGGAGGGGATTCGGCATCGATTCCTGCCGGGACCGGGTTCTCAATCTCCGGTGGGGCGACGCTCAACTCGTTCTTCCTCTATTCCACCGAGGAGTGGCTGCACCGTTTGGCCGCCGAGGCCGGGGAAGCGACGGGATCGCACATCTTCTCCAGGCGTCCCGCCTCGGCGGTCTCCGAACTGCTGCGCAGTGAGCTCAGTGATGGGTTCGGGGTCACGATCCACGACGGAAACGGACCCTCGAACGGCGAATCTCTGGTCGGCGAATCCTCGGTCGGGGGCGCCGAAGCGAAGCGGCCTGGCAATCATCTGCCCGAGGGTGAGGTGCCCTTCGTCAACGCGGCCGGGCACGGCGACAGGTTCGAGACCTTCGAACAGATGAACGCCTACCCGGTGCGCGCCCGCAACACCGGAGGCAGTTTCTTCGCCATGGACACGAGGGGCGCGAAGGCCCCCTATATTCCACTGCACTTCCACCGGGAGCATTCGGAGAACTTCCTCTGCCTCGGCGGTCGAGTCAAGCTCCATGCCAACGGCGAAGAGGTGGTCCTCACCCCCGGCGATTTCCTCCATGCTCCGGCCGGCACGATCCACAGCTTCTCCCTGGCCGCGAACAACACGCACATGCTCGGCCTGCTCACACCCCCGGTGTTCGAACCGTTCTTCGAGTACATGAACGACCCCACCGACGAGTACGTCCACGTCGAGGGCGGAGAGCCGCACTTCCCGGCCGCAGGATTCGAGAAGGCCCAGGCAGAACTCGATCTCGTCGTCGTTGGGCCGCCGCCCAAAATGTGATTATTCGGAAGGGGCTGCCTTGGCAATCGGATGTGAAGCTTCACGAGTGCCGGAAACTGGGCAACATGACTGAGCCCTGGAGTTACTCCGCGTTACGCCGTAACACGGTGTTTATGAGTACTGAGGCATTCGACCACACAGAGCGTCTGGAGACTGCCCTGAGTCGTCGGGGCAATCCGTTGAGTGTTGATGCCTTCATGGACATCCTCCGCGAGATGAGCGATCCGGCCTCGGAGTCGCTGTCTGCAGGTGAACGTGATTTCCTGCTCGAGATGACTGATCTCTCCGAAGAGGATCTGTCCGCAGAGTCGCACGAGGCCGCGCGCGTCCAGGTCGCCGAGGATCGGATACTCGCGGAGAAGGAATCTCGGGACTCTGCTCTGACGACCGGTGAGGTCGCCGAACTGCTGGGACGCCAGGGTGCCAGCATCCGTCGATCGAAGCTGACTGGTGACTTGTATGCCCTGCCGACGAATAGCGGACGCGCCACACTGTTTCCGGACTGGCAGTTCGACGGGAATCAGGTAGTTCCGGGGCTGCGAGCGATCATCCCGGAATTCCCTCGGTACGCCCACCCGCTGACCATCCAGCAGTTCATGACAGAGGAGAACGACGAGCTGGACGGCAGGTCGCCTGTCGAGTGGCTGAGCGCCGGAGGGGCAGTCGAGGCTGTGGCCTCGTTGGTTGCTGAACTGGCGCACGAGTGAGTCCCACTCGGCCGAAGAATCCGCGCAGCCCTCAAGTTCCACTGTCACTTCCTCCGGAGTCCGTGTACAGGCACACCGGAGCGTTATGGAGAATCCATACGAACTCGGGGCAGCATCCGGCCGCGTGGAACGATCTTCGCTGGACGGGACCGGTTCGCAGTCAACGCTGGGACCCGCACCACGGACCGCTGGGGGCTCAGTCGACTGCCGGAGTGTCCTACACAGCGTCGAGCTACATCACCTGCTTCACTGCGGTGTTCCAGGATGCCCGGGCGATCACACTGACGTCAGACAAGGCACTATCGGGGTGGATCCCGAGCCGACCACTTGAATTGCTCAACCTGACCGGCGGTGACGGGTCGGGGGATTGGGCGCTGCGCCATGGTGCATCTGCCTCGCTTCCGCAGGCGTCGAAGACCACTTGTCGTGCATGGGCCGCAGCCATCCATGATCAGCTGGGTGATCGGATCGATGGCCTCTGGGTTCCGTCTGCGGTCGTGGGCGATCCGGCAGTCGTGCTGTTCACGCGAGCTGCTTCGGCGTTTCCAGCAACACCGAGCTTCTCCCGGACGCTCGAACACGATGATGTTCGAGTCATGGCGGTGAAAGTCCGCAACCGGCTGGGCTGGCCCATTCGGTAGTCGTCGGGCTTATGCGGGCCGTTGCAAAGGCCCGACCACGGCGCATTCTGCACCCCAGATGCTCGCGAGAAAGTGCTTGAAGCCTTCAGGCGCGAGGTCTACGCTCAAATGGATTGCAGAGCACAATCACAGCGGACTGATCTCGTCCGATGGGCCGCAGGGGACCACAATGAGCACGGTCATCGTCAACCAGACCATCAGCCTCGACGGGTATGCCGCCGGGACAAGCCAGACCGAGGAGCGCCCGTTCGGCGACGACGGTGACGATGGCTGGGGCAACAGGCAGCACGCCTGGATGTTCGAGCAGGGTGAGGAGAACCGTGCCGAAGTCGACCAGTTGGCTGGCGCGCGCGTACACATCATGGGCCGAAAAATGTTCGGGCCTGTGCGCCGCGCATGGGACCGCGACTGGAACGGGTGGTGGGGAGACAACCCGCCGTTCCACGGCCCATCAACCAGTACCTTGTTGCAGGACTGGTCGACGAGCTGCGCCTTCATATCGTTCCCTTTACGCTCGGAGCCGGCACTCGTCTCTTCGACAGAGTGCCCGCGCTTAACCTGGAGCAGATTTACGCACGTGCTGCGAGCACAGTCACCCATGTCAGTTACCGGGTGCCCCGCGAAAATAGATGAAACGACGCGGGTGCTGGTCAGTCTGGGCGACTGGACCAGCACCCGTCGGCGATGCGTTACGCAGCTGGGAAGAGCAACTTTCATCACCTGTTGTATTCAATCTGGCTGTACCAGAACGCGGGGTTCTTTCCGATCTTGTGATAGACGCAGTGCTCCTTGATCTTCACTTTGTACCCTTTGGCGACGTAATTCCCAAAGGATGCCGCGGTACCGCCCATGCAACGTGCATGACTCGGATAGTTGATCCCATAGCTGTAAGCCTGCGCCGGCGATGCCGCTAGGACCGTCGCTGAGGCGAGTCCGACCGCCAAGGCAGCGGATACTGCTGCTTTCTTGAACTTCATATGGTCCTCCTAATCTGTGATTTGTCATCTGACGACACCACGCTATTGAGGAAGATGCCTTGTTGTGATGCAGGCTTGTGCCAAATTTGTGTCTTGCTGTGATTGCGGATCGGCCCGCGGTGTGCGGTCGAAGCGCCGGTTAGGCGGTTGGGGAGGCGCTCGGCCGAGACTGCCTCGGCCTGGGACAGGCAAGCACTGTGGGCATTTGCCTAAAAGCTAGTTGACATGGTTGACGTGGTTGAAGCGAGGTGAGATGCTGGTTGACACGGTTGACAACATATAAGATGAGGTCTGATCATGAACTCGGCGACCGCTGCGCACCAACGACGTGATGCGAACGAGCGCGCGATACTTGAGGCTGTCAGGCGCGAGCTCGCTGAAGTTCCGACAGCTGACCTGGAGAACGTCAAGGATGCCGAAGCTCTCGGCTCCAAGATGGTCGCCATGGTTCCGCGGAGTGCGGGAGGCCAACTAGGCAGAATCATCGGCCCGGTGTACTCCACTAAAGCATTGATGACGATGTGGGGAATCACCCGTCAAGGTGTGAGTAAGAGAGTCCGTGAAGGTCGCCTTTTCGTGTTGACCGTTCAGGGGCGGACACTATTCCCCGCGTTTCAGTTCAACGGCAAGCGTGTCCGCGAGGACGTCCTGCGTATAGTCGGCATTCTCCGCGTTTCAGCTGATGCGTTCACCATCGCACAATGGATGCGCACACCACTGGTCGAGGCAGGGGACCGAACACCACTCGAGCTGCTCGACGCAGATGAGGCTGACCTGGTGGAGAACCTGGCCAAGCGCAGTGCTTCTCGTTGGTCTGCGTAAGTCGACGCCAAACAATGGACAGAGAGACCGTTGCCCAGCGACAACCGGATCCTGATCGCGATCTGAGCACTTTCCCAAGCCGACCCGTGGATGCCGGCACACGCTGGCGGAGAGGGCACTGGCAAAAGCATGAGCCGTGGTATTTCGCTTCAGACGGAAAGGGGCGGTTCAACCTCGCTGCGCCGTTCGGTACCTGCTACTTGGCGAGCAGTGACGACGTTGCTGCTCGTGAGGCCATTGGCCCCGATATTGCTCGATCCGGTGTGGTTGCCAGCACATTTCTCGAAGGCAGGGTTGTATCGAGTCTGACTTTGGCCGAGTCGATCCAGGCGGCGCATGTCTCGAGTGATGAAGCCTTTCCGTTCGGGGTTACGTCTGAGTTGTGCTCTATGGCGAAGTTTCAAGTTCCGCGTCAGTGGGCTCATAGCTTGCACGAGTTCGGATTCGAAGGGATTTGGTACCACCCGCGATTCTCTCCAGGTGCAGATGCACGCGCCATCGCGGTATTCGGTCCAGCAGGTGTGGAAACGGGTGAAGTCCACGAGCAGAAGTCACTTCGCGCCGTTGTTGAGAGCATGGCAATCGAAATTGTCGATCCTGACAATCTCGAAGAATTCGAGATCCTGGACGAGCCGACCGAAACGTAGATCCACGACGGCCCGAAGGGCCACTGTGGACTCACCAGTGTGTCAGACGATGGCATGACGATACTGCTCCCCGCCTCGGCGACGGAAGACGAAAAACCACGGGTGCCGGCGTCCTCACGATGAGGACATCGGCACCCGTGGTGGTTGTGGAGCGGGAGCGACCGAAGGTCAGCTCACGGCGACCTTTTCGCCGTCAGCGGGGCGAGCCTCCTCGGCGGGCCCCCCATGCACATCCGGCTCGAGCGAGAGCTCGTCGAACGGATTCTGACCGGACAGCGTGGCACGGGCCTGGTCGAGGTCGATCTCGTTCGTCCACTTGCCGATGAGCAGGGTGGCTACGGCGTTGCCGGTGAAGTTCGTCAGTGCACGGCACTCGGACATGAACTTGTCGATGCCGACGATGACGCCCATGCCGTCGAGCAGCTCGGGGCGGTGCGACTGCAGACCGGCGGCCAGGGTGGCCAGGCCCGCACCAGTGACTCCGGCGGCGCCTTTCGAGGCGATGATCATGAACACGAGCAGCGAGATCTGCTCGGGGATCGACATCGGCATGCCCATTGCCGAGGACACGAACAGCGAGGCCATGGTCAGGTAGATGGCAGTGCCGTCGAGGTTGAACGAGTAGCCGGTGGGCACGGTGATGCCGACGACCGGCTTCGACACACCCACGTGCTCCATCTTCGCGATGAGGCGCGGCAGGGCCGACTCGGACGACGAGGTGGAGAAGATGAGCAGGAACTCACGGGCCAGGTACTTCAGCAGCAGGAAGATGTTGAGCCCGGTGACGATCTTGAGCAGACCGCCGAGGACGATGACGATGAACAGCGCACAGGTGAGGTAGAAGGCGCCCATGAGAGTCGCCATTGCACCGATCGCAGCCCAGCCGGTCTTGCCGACGACCGCGGCGATCGCACCGAAGGCACCGACAGGAGCGGCCCACATGATCATCATCATGAGCTTGAAGACGACGGCCTGGATGTGCTTGATTCCGGTGAGCACGGGCTCGCCGGCCTTGCCCATCGACTGCAGGGCGAATCCGACGAGGAGCGCGAGCACGAGGGTCGGCAGCACCGGGATGTCACCGGGGATGAGGCTCATGAGGAAGCCGACCATGCCGCCTTCCTCGCCGCCGGAGGCCTCTTCGTACGGCTGGAGGTGGAGTCCGTCGCCGGGGTGGATGAAGTTGCCGACGACGAGGCCGATGACCAGGGCGAAGGTCGCCATGACAAGGAAGTAGATGAGGGCCAGTCCGCCGACCTTGCCGACGGTGGCGGCCTTCGCCACGGAGCCGACGCCGAGGACGATGGTGCAGAAGATGACCGGGGCGATGATCATCTTGATGAGCGCGACGAAGGCCTTGCCCAGCGGTTCGAGGGCGATTCCCGCTTCGGGGGCGATGAGCCCGATGGCGGCACCGGCGAACACGGCGACGATGACCATGATGTAGAGCCAGTGAGTGCGATCCTTCTTCCGCTGCGGGGCACCCTGACCGGTGGCTGCTGCGGTGGCGGTGCCCGAATTCGCGGGTCCGCCTTCTTGCTGTGGCGACATTGCCATGATTCCTCCAGATGATTTCCGCGAACTCACCCGTCGGTGGGTGCGAACGCGCGCGGCGACTGGCCGCGGTGGTGATGTACCCGACAACTGTGCCAGCCGATGTGACGGGTGTCTCGGTTGCGTTCATAGTGTTCACAGGAGGAGTGAGACGCGCCGAAGCAGGAGTATGGCCAGGGAGGACGGGCCGGCGAGGGTCAGGCCTGCGGCTCCTCCGCGTGCCGGTGACCGGCATCGGCACGCGGTTCCCGCTGCTCGAGGGCCTTGAGGCCGATGGGGCAGGTGATGGTGAGCTTGAGGCGTCGGCTCTTGGCGTCTTCGACGGCCCGCCACATGAGCTCCCGGCGGTGCCGATCTGCCTGTATGGGCTCGATAGCTTCGCAGTAGATGAACATGACCTCATTGGCGTCGGGCTCGAGTTTGTAATGGAGCGCGGCCACGAGCCTGCCGGGAAGGTAGAGGTCGTATTTCGAGGATTCCTGGTTGTTGAGCATCGTGTACACAGTGGTCTCCTGGGGTGGGTCGGTCAGAATGGTCGGTGTCACCAGTCGCTGGGCGACAGAGCCGCCGCAGATGCTGGGTTTCGCAGGTCGTGGAGGAAAGCTTGCGCCCAGCGGCGGACGTCGAAGGCGGCGACGGTGTCGGCCATCGCATCCATGCGTCTCCGAGCCTCGTCTTCGCTGAGCGTTGCGGCGTGATGGATGGCCGCCTTCAGGCCGGCCCGGTCGTGAGGATTGACGACGATGGCTTGGTCGAGTTCTTCGGCGGCTCCTGCGAATTCGGAGAGGACGAGTGCTCCGCCCCTGCCTCGGCGGGCAGTGGCGAATTCCTTGGCCACGAGGTTCATCCCGTCCCGCAGGGAGGTGACGAGCAGGATGTCGGCGGCCAGGTACAGGGCGACGGCTTCCTCTGTCGAATGTGAGTGGTGGGAGTAGTGGATGACATCGCCGCCGAGAGTGGAGAACCTCCCATTGATGCGCCCGACCGTATGTTCGACCTCGTCGCGCAGGTCCTGGTAGGCGCGCACGCCTTCACGCGAGGGGACTGCGATCTGTGCGAGACAGGTTCCCTGCGCATCGAGCATTCCGTCATCGATCAGCTCCTCGACGGCCCACAGCCGGTGCAGGATTCCCTTCGAATAGTCGAGGCGATCCACACCGATCATGAGGGTGGCGGGATCGCCCAGGTCACGGCGGAAGCATCGGGCCATCTCTTGTACCGCCGGAGATTCGGCCGCGGCCCGGATCTCCTCGACGTCGATCGAGATAGGGTACGAGCCGACGCGGCCGCGAAGTTCCTCGGGATCCATGCCCAGCAGCTTCTGCATAGCCTGGCGGGCGTTAGCGGCATCGGCCTCTCGCTGGAGACCGATGACATCGGCCCCGAGCAGGCCGCGGAGGATCTCGTCACGCCAGGGCAACTGGGCCATCTGCTCGACGGGAGGGAACGGAATATGGCAGAAGTATCCGATCCGGATGTCCGGTCGTTGAGCGCGGATCATCGCCGGTACGAGCTGGAGGTGGTAATCGTGTACCCAGACTGTCGCCCCAGTCTCGGCGGCCTCGACCGCGGCTTGTGCGAATCGGGCGTTGACTTCCCGATAGGCCCGCCACCATGAGCGGTGGTACTGCGGCGCGACGATGAGGTCGTGGTGCAGCGGCCATAGAGTGGCGTTGCAGAATCCCTCATAGTACTGCTGATGTTCGTCATGGCTGAGGGAGACGGGGACGAGGCTCATCCCGTCGAAGTCGAAGGGCTCGAGGCTGTCGTCATGTGTGTTCGACCAGCCGACCCAAGCTCCACCGTGTTCACGCACGACAGGAGCTACGGCGGAGACCAGTCCGCCGGGCGAGACCTCCCACGCCCCATCGTTGCGGTCGACGGGGAGGCGATTGGCCACCACGACGAAAGCATGGCGGTCAGTTCCCATCATCTTCTCTTCTTCTCGTGCCGCCGGGACGGATCGTACCGACACGTCGACTTCGGGGGCATGGGATCTGAAAGCATGGCCGAAGGGCGGAGGCGGACAATGCCTCCGCCCTCCAGCCGCGTCCCTCAGTCCTCCGGTGAGTCCTTGAGCGAGTCTCTGACGCCCTTCAGTGAGTCTTTGGCATCGTCGCCGACCTGCTTGATCTTGCCCTTGGCCGCGTCCGTCTTGCCTTCGGCCTCGAGGCTCTTGTCGTCGGTGGCCTTGCCGGCAGCGGCCTTCGCCTTGCCCTTGAGCTCTTCTGCCTTGTCCGAAGCCTTGTCGGCCTTGTCGTGAGAATTCATGATTCGTCCTTTCGTGTGGATCGGTCTGGACGTTCCGCTCTGACGAGCTCTATTCATGTTTACGGTGTAATCAACTTAGCAGATCGGGTTTTCGCTGCGCAATAGATCAGGCGAGCCGGGTGCATCGGAGCTCAGCGATGCGGCTTCGGTGGGGCGGGAAGGTTGGCGAATGGCCCTTGTGCGAGGGATCTGTGGAGAGTGATAACTTAGTCATCCATGAGGTGTTTACAGCGTAATCGCATTATGAGGGGATCTCTCGACGCGGCGGAGCAAGCGAGTAGACTGGCGGTGAAAGCCGCCCGGTCTGCGACATCTCCGACGAGGAAAGGGGAGTGCGCGTGGTTCAGCAGCGACTCGACCGTACCCAGGTCGTCGAGTCGGCGATCGCCTTCGTCGATGCCTGCGGTCTCAGCGAACTCACGATGCGGCGCCTCGGAACGGCCTTGGACGTAGAAGCGATGGCACTGTATCGGCACGTCTCCGGGCGCGCGGACCTTCTCGAGGCCATGGTTGACGAGCTCATCGACGGTCTCTTCGATGACGATCTCATGACCGAGGACTCCCATTCGTGGGAGGAATACCTGCAGCGTGTCGCCAATGCCACGCGCAATCTGGCTATCGAGCATCCGCGGATCTTCCCGCTCATTGCCACGCAGCCGCCTCAGGCCCCCTGGCTGCGTCCACCGTTGCGCAGTGTGCGCTGGGTCGAGGACTTCCTGTCCTCGTTGCAGCGTTTCGGGTTCGCCGACGCCGAGGCGGTGGCCGCATACAAGGCCTTCACGAGTTTCCTCGTCGGCGCGCTTCTGCTCCAGGCGGCCTCCCTGAACCCGGAGGTCATCGGAGACGAGGAGGACTCCTCCGTTGGCAGCGACCTCGGCGAGTATCCCACGGTGCGGCGATTGCAGGGCCTGCTGATGGAAGACCATGCTCAGCGCGAGTTCGACGATGCCCTCGACGATCTCATCGAGCGGATCCGCACCAGCACGCAGATTTGAGAACCACTGCCACCGGAGTTGACAGCATCTGTTCCTGTGGCGTGCCTGCGCCCTCACGGATAGTCTTGGCTCAGTGACGATCCGATTACAAAGGAGCAGGATATGAAACTCAGCACCGCACTTCTGCGCGCAGTTCCCGGCGCATTCATCCTCAATTCGGGCATCGGCAAGCTCGGCATCGACGAGGAATCCGCCGCCGGACTCCAGCAGATGGCCGCCAACGGTGTTCCCATGGTCGAGAACATGACCCCCGCCCAGTTCGGGAAGTTCCTCTCCTATGGTGAGATCGCCGTCGGCTCCGCCCTGCTGCTGCCGTTCGTGCCCACCCGCATTGCCGGTGCCGCACTGACGACCTTCGCCGCCGGCCTCGTCGCGAACTACTTCTCCATCGATTCGATGACCAAGGACGACGGCATCCGCCCGTCCGAGGACGGCACCGCCGTGGCCAAGGACACTTGGCTGGCCGCAATCGGTCTGGCCCTCCTCATCTCGGGCGGCAGCAAGAAGCAAAAGAAGAGCGTTAAGAAGTAATGACGTCCCTCCCGGCCCCACCACGGCGGGGCCGGGAGCGATTCCAGGTTCGCCGAGGCGGAACCCTGGCGAGGCGCCTCTTCCTCGTCCAACTCGTCCTCATCGTCCTCGTCTGCACTGCCCTGTCGGTGACGAGCCACGTGACGACGCTGAACAACATCCGGCACGCCACCGGAGAGCGAGTCCTGTCCATCGCCGAGACGCTGGCCCACGATCCCTTTGTCACCGAGGCTGTGACCGGGGACGACCCCTCCGCCCGCTTGCAGCCATATGCACTGACCGTCATCGATTTCGCCGAGGTGGATTTCGTGACGATCATGGACCGCGACGGCACGCGCTACACCCACCCCGACCCCGACCAACTGGGCAAGACCTACCTCGGCAGCACTGCGAAAGCCCGGGCCGGGCAGACCCAGACCGAAGAGTACGTGGGCACGCTCGGGCCGTCGGTGCGCGCGATCGTGCCGATCACGGACGCCGATGGCGAGGTCACCGCCATGGTCGCCGTCGGCGTGACTCTCGAGACCCTGTCGGTCGCGCAGGCGGCCTCCCTGCCGCAGATCATCCTCGTCGGCCTCGCCGCGCTCGCCCTCGGCGGACTCGGTTCCTGGCTGCTCGCCCGCTACCTGCGCCGAGTCACCCTCGGCTATGGTCCGGAGGAACTGCGCCGGCTGTTCGCGTTCTACGATTCGGCCCTGCATTCCCTGCGCGAGGGCCTCATCCTCGCCGACGAGTCCGGCCGGCTCGTCCTCTACAATGATGAGGCCGCGTCCCTGCTCGGCCTGCCCAAGGTGGAGGAATCGACGCCGATCTCCCTCGCCGAGGTGGCCCTGCCCGAATCTGTCCGCGACCTTCTGACGACCGGTCGGGTCGCCGTCGACGAAATCCACTTCACCGAGGATCGCGTCCTCGTCATCAGTCAGAAACAGGCCCGGCAGCCGCGCGGCGGGCGCGATGAAGGCGGAACGGTCGCGACCCTGCGCGATCGCACGGACATCCAGGAACTCACCGGAGAGCTGGCGACGATGACCACTCTGTCCGAGGCCCTGCGCGCCCAGACCCACGAACATGCCAACCGTTTGCACACGGTCTCCACGCTCCTCGAACTCGGTCGGGTGCAGGAGGCGCTGGACTTCGCGGTCAAGGACGAGCAGGAATCGCAGCGGCTGACGGATTCCTTCGTCGCCTCCCTCGACGAACCATTCATCACCGCGCTCATGATCGGCAAGGCCGCGCAGGCCAATGAGCGCGGCATCGAACTCACCGTCACCGCCACCGGCGAACTCCCTCCCCAACGACTCGACGCCCGCGACCTCGTCACCGTTGCCGGAAACCTTCTCGACAATGCCTTCGACGCGGTCGCTGACTCGGATGAGAAGCACGTGTGGGCGGACTTCGTCGCCGCTGACGGAGAGCTCATCATCACCATCGCCGATTCCGGTGCCGGCGTTGCCGGGGAGGACATCGATGCGCTCTTCCACCTCGGCGCCTCGGCGAAACCCGAGGTCGGGGGAGTGGGACGGCACGGATTCGGGCTCGTCTTGGTTCGGCAGGCGGTGAGCCGCCTCGGCGGACATATCGATGTCGATTCCGATGGCGGTGCGATCTTCACGGTGACGCTTCCACTGGGGGACATCGACGCGGCCGGCGACTACGATTCTTCGGAGGAACCCACCGCGGATGGTGAGGATTCGAGTCAGGATCGGGCGGAAGGAGACTCACGTGAGCGATGATGCCGCGCTGCGGGTGCTCATCGTCGAAGACGATCCGATGACGGCGCAGGCGCATGCGGACTTCGTGGCCCGGGTGCCCGGGTTCGAGGTCGTCGGAACGTGCCTGGGCGGGCACGAGGCGATCGAACGCTTCGACGAACTCGCCGCGGCCGGGACGCCAGTCGATATCGTCCTCCTCGACATGAACCTCACGGATTCGCACGGTCTCGAGGTTGCCGGGCGCCTGAACGCGCGCGGTCAGGACGTCGACATCATCGCGATCACCGCGGTGCGGCACCTGCAGGTGATCCGATCGGCGATCTCGTCGGGCATCACGCAGTACCTCATCAAGCCCTTCACCTTCGCGTCGTTCCGGGAAAAGCTGGAAAACCAGCGGGAGTTCCGGCGCGGGCTCAGCGGATCGGGGTCGTTGGCGACTCAGGCCTCGGTGGACAATGCGCTCTCAGCCCTACGGTCGGTATCGTCGACGACCCTGCCGAAGGGACTCATCGCCGAGACCTTGGAGGCCGTGTCCGCCTTCGTTCGCGATTCCACGGTTCCGGTCTCCGCCACCGAGGTGGGGCGTCGGCTTGATCTGTCCAGGGTCACCGTCCGCCGGTATTTGGAACACCTCGTCTCGACGAAGCAGGCGATCAAACAGCCTCGGCACGGGACTCCGGGGCGACCGGAGTACGAGTATCGGTGGGTGTGAATTGACTGCTGTTTCCCACGAGCCCCACGGACGAAGGCGGGCGAAGGAATCTCTTCCTTCGCCCGCCTGCTTTTGCGCGAGATCAGTGGCTTCGTCTGTCTGAGCAGTCGTTGAAGTGCTCGATCATGCAGTCGGCCCCGGACGGGGGCAGATCAGGGAAAAGGGACCTGACAGAGGACATGCGGTTGAGCGCTCGGAGCTGTCTTCGGTGGAATCTCCAACGTCGCCGCCGTCGAGGCTGGAATCTATGATCAGCTGATGTGCAAATGCTGAGATTTGCCGCTGGTGAGCCGAGAACTGATCTCGGTTCACCAGCGGCACCAGTACGATGCGGTACTCTGACAACTGCCCAACGCCGCATTTCCCCTCCTTGTGGCATTTCCCCACTGTCCGTCGGCATCCGCCGCACTAGCAGAGAAGAACCGTGCCGTGACCAGTACCTGCCCTGTAGACCCCAAAAGCAATGACGAGGCGACTCCCCGAAAGGACTCCGGTTTCGAGTTCCGGTTCGGTCCTCGCGCATCGTCCATCGACTCCTTTGCCGAGTCGGTCGGCCACAGTGATGAGCTGTCCCCAGCCGCTCTCGAACAGCTCTTCAGCTGCAGCGGCGGTCGCTCCCGTATCGCCGACACGCTCGTGCGAGCACGTGTCAACGCCGGCATACCGCTTACCGACGATGACCCCGACCGCATCGATGCGATGCTCTCATCTTCGTTGACGCCGGAAATCGAGGGCACCAATCGCGAATCCGGGGCACTCTACCTGTTGACCCTGTTCGCGTGGGCCCCGCGAATCACCTCGGCGATGGTCGATCTCATCCACGCCGCCTTCGCCGCCGCCGAGGTGGCCCCATCGGCAGGGGCCTCGCCTGAAGGACTCACTTCGCTCCTCGTCGACGAGGGACTCCTGACAGTCCCGACCGACACCGAAAAGGTGTTCACGGTCCCGCCCTTGATCCGCATGCTCATGCGTCGAATCGTCACGTGCGGCTCCGACACCGCCGACAGGAGTCCGCGCGAAGCGCTCGGAGCGGCGGTCTCTGATTCCATCGGCCGACAGCGTTCGGACAGACGCGAAGGTCTGACCGAGGTCGTCGAACTCGTCATGGAGCTCCGTGATTGGCATGTCCTCGAACGGGCATGGGCGCGCCGTTCGGTCAATGTCTTCATCGATGTGCCCAGCGCCATCGAGGCCTACCTCAGCGTCCCCGAGGAGGTGTTGGCGCAGAACCCGATCCTCACCCTGGCTCGCAGCGCCGCCCGTCGCATCGACTCGACCCGCACGCGTCTGGGCACCGACGACATGGCGGCACTGGCTGCGGCCACGGATTTCGCCAGCATCGTGCTGCCCGAGATGCACGGACTCCTGTCCGCCGAGACCGAACGTCGACTCACCGCCGACGAGGTGACTGTGGTGACCATGCTAGAAGCGCGGACGCACCGGCTCAATCGGGAGAACGAAGCCGCGTTGAACGTCATCGATGTGGGACGGGAACGTCTGCGCCACCTCGGCGCGGGAGAGCCCGGGCCCACGCTGATGCTGCAGGCCGAACTCAACCTCGAGCACGGGCGGAATCTGGTGGTGGCCGGTCGCTTCCCCGAAGCGATGCGCGTGCTCCAGCGGGTCGTCCAGTTCGCCGAGATCTATGCCCCGAACTCGCCGCACCCGCTGCTCGCGGGTCTTGTGGAGACCGCCCTGGCCGGAATGGGGCACGGACACGGATCGGATATGGACCGCAACCTGGAACGCGCACGTGAGGACGCTCGCAGATTCGGAATGGCCGCGCTGCCGGACGAATATACGGCCCTGTGCATCGAATCGATGCGCAGCCTGGACCGGCTCGATCTCGATGCGGCCGGGCAGATCCTCACCGCACTCGACCAGTCGAAGCCCACCCAGTTCCTGGGGCCCATTCCGCACGTGCTGAGAAGCCTGTGTTTTGTGTATGAAGGGCGAGCCTCGGCCGCGGCGAAGCTGTTGGTGGAGAGTCCGCAGGTTCAACTTCTGCCGACGACAGGAGTTCCGAGCTCACGGTTCTCGGCCATCGTCAACATCGTCGGCTTCGTGCTGGCCGCCGCGGGGGAGGGGAAGGCCCTGCAGGACCTGGCCGGCCGAATGAGCCCGCAGAGTTCGGGGTACTCGGTCGTCAAGGCTCGTCAGGCCCTCGTCTTCGGGCAGCACGATCCCCTGTGGACCGCCACAGGACAGTTGCTGGCCGGCGATGAGGGGCCCAGGCTCAAGAGCTCCGCCATGGCTCTGCGTGCCGACATGCTGCACCATGAGGGCCGTTCCGCCGAGGCGCTGGAGGCCTTCGTCGACATGCTCGACTACTGTGCGATCACGGCTTCGGTGCTTGCTGTCACTCAGTTGTCGAAGTCTGCTCGAGAGGTGCTCATTCCCGCTTCGGCCGGTTGTTCCGAGTGGGTGGACGTGGCGCGGTCGTTCAATTCTGCGGAGATCACGTCGGCCGTGTTGCAGAAGCGTCTGCTCGAGCTGCCGGAGACTTCTCCGGTGTCCCCGGACTTCCAGACCGATCTCACGCCGACCGAGCAGTCGCTGCTGTTCGCGATCGACTCATCGAAGTCGATCGCGCAGATCGCCCGTGAGTTCGGAGTGGTGCCGGGTACGCTGAAGAACCGACTGTCTGCGCTTTACCGCAAACTCGGCGTGCGCAGCCGCGCCGAGGCTGTGGCCTACGCCCACCGCGTTCAGCAGAGGTGACTGCGTGAGAATCGTCTGCGGCGAGGCGGCCGCCTGCCGGCCAGTTGTCAGAGGCACCGGACCGATCGATCCACCGCGAGCAGTCTGAGCTCTCCGTCTTCGGCGGTGGATCAGTGGCAGAACTCCCACCAGCCGACGACGTGACAGTGGGATCCTTCGTCAGGGTCTTCTCCGTCGGCGTCTGAGGCGTCAGAAGCATCTGCTGCAGTCGAATCGTCTGCGTCTGCTTCTGAGGTCGAGTCGACCCCCGCATCCGGTTCGCTGGGCGCGGTCGAGGAGCCCGCGTCGCCGTTCGCAGCCGCATCGTCAGTGCCTTCCGACGATTCCGATGAGGAGTCGGAACTCGGTTCTGCTGGGGCCGAAGGAGTGCTGCTCGGTTCTGGGCCGGGCTCGCTCGAGACCGTCGGCTCCTCGGCCGGTGTGGGTTCGGCAGTCTCGGGGGTCGTTTCGGATGAGGGCTCATCCGGTTCGGCAGGCGGAGCCTCGGCGGGTTCCTGCTCTTCGTCCTCGTCCCTCGGCTGCTGCCGGTCGGACGAGGAGGGGGTCTGGGTCTTTTCCTGCGGGGCGGGCTTTTGAGTGTTCTCCCTAGAGGCCCGCGACCGCTCCTCCTCGCGTGAAGCGGAGCGCTCAGCGGCGTTCTGCTCGCGTTCGTCCGAACTCTCACCTCTCTCATCGCTTCCGGCCGGCCCAGCAGCGTGCGGTGGAGAGACTGAAGAAGGCGTCGTCTTCGGTGAGCCAGCAGGCGCGGAGGAAGTCTCTGCCGCAGCAGCAGACTGTGGGGCAGGGTCGCTCTGAAGATTCACAAGTGTGGCGGCACCGGCCGCGATGGCGGCACTGGCGGCGATGCTCGCGATGGCGACTTTGACCGCCGACGCCCCGGCCGCGATTCCGGTGGTGCTGCCTCCGGAGCCGCCTGCAGCCGCTGTGCCCGTGCTGCTCTTCGAAACTGCGGCTGCCGGGCTTGAGTGCGGCTCCGCGGCGATCGTACTCGACTGCCCTTCGGGCCCGACGTTCGCCGTTCCTGCTCCCGTCAGCAGCACAGCTGCTTCCGGGAAATGGCCCCATTCGATCAGCGCGGCAGCGAGAGCAGCGGGCGTGATCCATGCCTGGAACGTCGTATTGACGCTGCGGAGCTTGAAGGACTGACGGCGGCAGTGACCGCAGTGGCTGAGATGGGTCTCGATCGCTTCGGAGCGTTTCGGGCTCAGCTGCCGGCGCACGAAACGCGCAAGCTCGGAGGAGTACTCCGCACATTCAGGGGCACTGGGTTCGACGTGTTCCTGCAGATAGGCGGCCCGGAGCCCCTCTCGGGCACGACGCAGAAGCGAGCTGAAGGAATTCGGCGACAGGTCCATCTTCTCGGCTGCATCAGCGGTCGGTGTCCCGTCGATGTCGATGAGAATGAGCGCGTTCTGCCAGGTGTCGGGGAGGGTCTTGAAAGCACGGCCCAGCTGATCGCGCTCAGCCACCTCGGCGGCGTGATCGCCCGGTTCGCTGTCTGCGAGGAACGTCAGCACATCGGGTTCGACGATCGTTGTGGCACGGGCTGTCGCCGTGCGCCGGTACGATTCGGAGCGCACCGCGGCCATGAGGTACGCCTTGAACGACTCATCTGGTCCTTTCCCCTGTCCCCAGGCACGCCAGATCTTGGCGAAAGCCTCGGCGACGGCATCTTCTGCCTGCGCACGATCACGGTTGAGGCGCAGTGCGAAATGCAATGCGGGCAGCCGATGCCGGGCATAGAGCTCACCATAGGCTGCCCGTGCGGCTGCTGATTCGGGCCGATGGTGACGGATCCGGGCACAGAGGTCGGAGTCGCTGAGTTCGCTGCCCGGGCGCGGCAGTCCGAAAGGGGAGCGGGAACTATCGGCCGATGACGACCACGCTTCGGTCATCGGATCATCGCCTCGAAAGTAAGGCGCGGACGTCGATGGGGAGACTGCATGAGGGACCTCAACTGTGAGTTCGGGGACAGTTCGGGGCATTTCAGGGGGAGTGGAAGAACTCTACAGGAGCAGAACCCAGCTTCCCAATCACCCAGGTCTGGGTACACGGCGACGCATTCTCGGCCGTATGAGCAGGAAAGCCCACGTGTGACTGAGCAATTTCAATTCGGCCGGACACACGACCGAAGACCTTGTCCTCGTGCTCCGGAAGAAACTTCTGGAACTCGCGAACGAAAGCCTCCGCGCGCAGGTCTCAGTCTATGGAGAGGTCAAGACCCACGATCGCTCCGAGCCTGAGCCGGCAGTTGGACGACAGCCGATTCGGGTCCCCTCCGAGTCCCGGACTCGCCCGAGGCGGCCCTGCAGAACCACGTGGCTGCAGGGCCGCCTCACCCCCATGGTCAGTGCATCCGCTTACCTGGCATTCGTCGAATGCCAGGTGACGGCTTTTTCTGAAGGAGCCAACCCTTGTCTCTGAAGCGACATCCTCTGACGAAGCACGGAGCCGCGATCCTCGCATCGTCCGTTCTTGCTTCGTTCGCATTCCTCGGTGCCTCCGTCGCGCCGGCACAGGCCGCGGCGGAACCCCTGCCGAACCCCTCATTGGCCGACAAATGCGGCCTCGATATCGGGGTCGTCCTCGACCTGTCGAATTCCCTGTCCGATCGAGACGTCGACGATTCGAAGTCGGCCGCCAAATCTGTCGTCAGCGGCCTCTCGGGGACTCCCAGCAGAGTGTCTGTCAACTCGTTTGCGACGTTCGGGCCTGACGGCACCAATGAGCCGATCAACAGCACCTCTGTCGCAACCTCGGACTCAGTGGACGAACTCAATGAGCAGATCGTCGCGCTTCGGCGGGTTCCGCAGGACTCGGGAGGCACGAACTGGGACCGCGGGCTCGGGCAGCTGGGCGGCACGAACCACGACTTGGTGCTGTTCGTCACCGATGGCAAGCCCACGGCATACGGGGTGCCGGGGTCCGAACAGGGCAATACCGACCGCGGTACGCGAACCGATCAGATCGACATCGACAAAGCCATCGAATCGGCGAATGCGCTGAAATCTCAAGGTACCAAGGTCGTCGGTTTGGGAGTGGGCAGCGAGATCAACGAGGGCAACATCAAGCTGGTCTCGGGCCAGACCGCAGGAGATGACTACTATGTGGTCTCGGACTACTCCGAATTGGCCGAACAGCTCCGTGAGATCGCCACGAAGAGCTGCCGCGGAACTCTCAACGTCACCAAACTCATCGACCCCGGGGCCGGCAAACATGCGAAGAGCACCGCGACACACCCGGGCGAGGGCTGGACGATCTCGTCCCCGGACTCGGTGGACGGAGTCGAGAAGACCACCGATGCGGCCGGGACGGTGAGCTTCAAACTGCAGACCCCGGCCGAAGGGGTGCGGGCCTCGGAGAAGCAGCAGGAAGGCTACCGACTGCAGCAGCAGTCCGGTTCGAACGCGCTCTGCACCGCTGACGGACGCGAAGTCGGCACCAGAAACATCGCCGACGGATTCGAATTGACCGAGACTGTGGACACGGACGCGATCATCACCTGTCGGATCGTCAACGAACAGATTCCCGGCGCACTGAGCTGGAAGAAGGTCGACGAGGACGGCAAAGCGCTCGCCGGTGCGGAATTCACACTGACGGGTCCGGACGGCGAGGACTTCGTCGTGGCCGACAATGGAGAGCTCGACGCCGATGAGGCGGCCGGGCAGTTCGAAGTGACCGACTTGGCTTGGGGCGACTACACCATGACGGAGACCCGCGCTCCCGACGGATATGTGCTCACGGACGAGACGCAGACCGTGACGATCACCGGTGAGAAGCGGGACGTGGCGTTCTCAGACATCGTCAACAAGAAGGATGTCGAAGGCGGTGCCGATCCGGGTGGCGACGCCTCTGCAGACCCGGGTTCAGACGCGGACACTTCCACCGATCCTGATGCGGACGCTGACTTGGACGCGTCGCCTGATGCGGATGCATCGACTGACCCGGATGCTGCCGCCGACCCCGACGCATCATCCGACCCGGACACTTCGTCCGACGTGAATGCCGACCCCGACGCGTCGAAGGAGTCAGATGCCGAAGCTTCGACCGATCCCGATGGTGCTGACGATGCCTCGACTGACCCGGACGGCAAGGACGAGGAGTCAAAGGATGCTGACGTAGACGCCACCGCCGATTCGGACGGCCAGGACTCGGCATCGGCCGATCCTAGCGACCAGGACACAGCTTCGATGGACACCAATGCCAAGGCAACGGCCGAGCCGGATGCCGATGCGGCGACTGATCCGGGCGCCGGCGACTCGGCCGCAGCTGATCCGGACGCTGATGACTCGGCCGCGACGAACTCGAACGCGGGCAGTGCTGCGTCGAGCACGTCTGAAGGCGGAAGCACCTCAGCCGATGGATCCGCCAGCGACAGCGGAGGGAACACCAGCGGAGGAAACGACCGCGGCAGCGACGGTTCTCATCTGCCGAGGACAGGCGCCGCTGGAGCGATGACCTTCGGCCTCCTCGGCGCGCTCCTCGTCGGGGGCGGAATCGCCGCTATCCTCGTGTCGAGGCGACAGAAGCCCGATCCGATGTGATGCGACCTCCTACCTGATCCGTGCGCAGAGGGCGGAGCCGAATCGTCATCGGCTCCGCCCTCTACCGTCTGGAGAATATGGCGGGTGTCGTGCCCAGGGTCGAGCGGAAATGGCGGGTGAGATGGGCCTGATCGTGGAATCCTGACTCCACGGCCGCCTCGGCGGGGGAGCGACCGGCCAGGAGAAGCCTGCGGGCGCGATCGACCCGGCGACCGATGACGTACCGGTGGGGCGCGATCCCGAACGTCGTGGTGAACACCCGCACCAGGTGGCTGCGGTGTGCGCCGAGCTCGGCGGCCGCCTCGGCGATGGTGAAGGACTCGAGCAGACGATCATCGAGCATCTCCCGCAGACGACGGGCGAGCGGCGCATCGGACGCGGCCTCGGTCGACGGCGCGAGGCAGGAATTCACGATCTCGTGCAGGGCCAGGACACCGCATTCGGCGGCTAAGGCATCGGCGGGATCGGCAAGGGCGGAGTGGATATCGGTGACGGTGTTCAGCGCATCGGCGCCGAGCAGGGTGGGCGAATCGGCCGCAGCGTCGACAGCGGTCGGCGGCAGCCAATCGGCATCGAGGTAGAGCACCCGTTTGCGAAAGCCCTGGTCAGCCAGTGCGGAACGGCCATCGTGAGGCACCTGCGGCGGCAGCAGCGTCACGGCCGCGGGAGTGGCGAGGTGATCGTGACGGTCGAGGTCATAGGTCACCGCGCCGTCGTCGATGAGCAGCACCGTCCACGAATCGTGGGTGTGCGCGGGGTAGGCGTGATGATCGAAACGGGCGTGCAGGACTTCCTGCACCTGCGGGACCGCAGGATGCCACGCGCGGATGACGTCGACCATGCAACAAATGTACAAGACCGGCGGTGCCGCGGCCGGCCAGGCTGGATTCATGCACGAGAACACAAACACCACAGATCAGACCGAAAGCCAGCCCACCCCCGCCGAGGTGGCCGCGAGCAGTTCCATCACCGAGGCGGCCGCGCCGTCACTCTCCGCCGATCCGAGCGCGCCGGTGCGGTTCGACACCAAGGTCGTCGTCGTTCTTCGCGACGACCTGCAGCCGTGGCAGGAACTCAACGTCACCGCTTTCCTCATGTCCGGAATCGCCACGAGCGATGAGGGCCTGGTCGGAGAGAACTACCGGGACGCCGACGGCAACAACTACCTGCCGATGCTGCGCCAGCCGGTCATGGTGATGACGGCGGATGCGGATAAGCTGCGGTCGATCCGGACGAAGGCGATGGGCCGCGGAATCCCGACAGCGATCTATACCGAGGAGCTGTTCTCCACCGGCCACGACGCAGCCAACCGGGCTGCCGTCGCCGGAGTCCCGGCCGAGGAGCTCAACCTCGTCGGGGTGGCGCTGCGCGGTGCGAAGAACGGTGTTGACCGTGTGGTGAAAGGCGCGCGGATGCATGCGTGAGGATCATGCTGAGGCACGTGTGAGTGTCATAGAGCGTCGGCTCTCACGCCGCAGCGGAGGATGCCGGTCGGCGAAACGATTCGCTCCGCCTCAGCGATAGGTGGCGTTCTTCGGGTCCTGGTGGCCGTGGTCGTTGAACGAGATGAGGCTGGTGCCGCCTCGGCCGGTGATGACCTTCGTGATGCCGGTGTTGATGGTCACGCGGTTGAACGCCATCCATTGGTCGAAACCTCCGCCGATCAGGCGAGCCGCGGTCCACGCGATGGCACCGGCGCTCGAGACGACGATCGTCGACTGGCCTGAGCCCATCGCGCTGGTTGTCTCGTCGAGGGCCCGATCGACGCGTGACGTGAACTGCTTGTAGGTCTCGGTGTAGTCCTCGTCGTGTTCGCCCGAGGCCCAGCGCGCGGCACCACGTTCGAGTTCGCCCTGGAATATCTTGGAATCGTGCTGGGCGCGAGGGTCGAGATCCGTGAGCACTCCGGTGAGTTCCCATGCGGCGTATTCGTTCCAGCCTGCGTCGACGTGGGCGTCCGTGCTCCGACCCATGCCTTCGATGAGGCTCTCGGCCGTCTGGCGCTGTCGCAACATCTCGCCGTGGACGAGTCGGTGTGGCTCGATGCCCTGGGAAGCGAGGAAGCGACCGGTGATGCGGCTCTGCTCTTTGCCGAGATCGGACAGCCGGTCATAGTCATCGGTGCCGAACGACGCCTGCCCGTGCCGAACCAGATAGAGCACACTCATGAATCACCACATCCTCGTCGTGAAGCCCACGCTGCTTTTCGAGCGATCGTTTACTGATGTGAGTCTACGGGACATCGGTGGGGAACAGCTGCTCGGCCAGTCGAAGCACCTCGGCGAGGGCAGGACTGACGTCATCTCTGCGCCATGCCATGAGCAGCGGGAACGGCCCCTTCGGGTCTTCGAGGGGGACGAAGGCGATATTGGGGAAGGAGGCGTTCTTCAGCACCGACGCCACTGTGACCGAACAGCCGATCTCCGCACCGACGAGCGAGAGTATCGTCCACGTGTCCGGAGCCACCTGGATGACGGTGGGGTTGAAACCTGCGGCCTGCGACAGCTCGTAGAGCCGCTCGATCGTCGTCGACCCCGGATTCGGCGGCACCGTGATGAACTCCTCTCCCTCGAGCTCGCTCATCGACACCGACTCGCGGCCTGCCAGGGCATGCTCTCTGTGCATGGCGACGACAAGCGACTCCTGGGCGACGACGCGAGTATCGACCGACTGTGGCACAAATGGCCAATAGCCGAAGACGAGGTCCACTGAGCCGTCGGCGACGCTGTCGATGGCCGGCATCCCGAAGGAGGCGCTCTGCAGACTGAGGTGGATTCCCGGGTGAGTGCCGCGGACCAGCTTCAGCAGCCGGCCGATGAGTTTATGGGTCGCGATGCCGGTGAATCCCAGGCGCAGATGTCCGACCTCGCCTTTCCCGGCTGCCTGCACTGCTGAGTCGGCGAGGCGATGACTCATGAGGATGTCGCGCGCAGGTTCGACGAGCGCCTGTCCTGCCGCAGTCAGGCGCACGGACCGAGTGCTGCGTTCGAACAGCTGTGCCGACATGTCGGACTCCAGACCTCGGATGAGTCGGCTGAGGGGCGGTTGGGTCATATGCAGTCGTTCGGCGGCTCTGCCGAAGTGAAGTTCCTCAGCGAGGACGAGGAATGCGCGGATGTGCTTTGTGTCCATATCGGTGCCCCAATCGTCGACGCGGCATCCTCATCAGTGAGGGCCAGATCATATTCGTGCAGTGAGTGCATTAATCGTCTCCATTATAAGTATTGGACGGGTATCAATGACTTTGAAAGGATGACTGAGGTCACAGTCATTCGAGGTTCGAGGAGGAACGCGATGGACAAGACGATGAGTCTTCCCCGGGCGATCAGCACCTATCTGCGCAACGGGGACACCGTCGCTCTGGAGGGGTTCGGTCACATCGTGCCGGTGGCCGCCGCGCACGAGATCATCCGGCAAGGCTTCACAGATCTGGTCCTCGCACGCATGTCCTGCGACGTCATCGTCGACCAGCTGCTCGGAGCGAACTGCCTGAAAGGTCTCATCTCCTCGTTCATCGCCAACAGTTCGGCCGGTTCCCTGCACGAGCTGCGGCGGCGCATCGAGAAGTCGGACCCGGAACCGCTGTGGTTCGACGAATACAGTCACGGCGGAATGGTCGCCCGCTATCAGGCCGGTGCCTCGAAGCTGCCGTTCCAGCCCATCGCCTCCTACCGGGGCAGCGACCTGGCGGCGAAGAATCCGCGGATCAAGTCCGTTCCCGACCCCTACGGTGGACCGGACATCCACGTCGTCCCCGCACTCAATCCCGACCTCACGATCATCCACGCCCAACGTGCGGACATGCATGGAAACGTGCAGGCATGGGGGATGCTCGGGATTCAAACCGAGGCCGCATTCGCTGGTCGCCGACTCATCGTCACGGTTGAGGAGATCGTCGACGAGGCTGTCGTCCGCTCCGACCCGAACCGCACAATCGTTCCCGCGCACGTCGTCGATGCTGTCGTCGCCGTGCCACGCGGCTCGCATCCTCATTCGGTCCAGGGCTACTACGACCGCGACGACGAATTCTCGAGACAGTGGTCGGCGCTCGCCCGCGACGCGGCGGCGGTCCAGAACTGGCTCGAGTCCAATATCTGCGGCACGAGCGACCACGATGAGTTCCTTGCCGCCCTCGGATCGGACCACTTCGAGCGGATGGCCATCCACGACGCATATTCGACACCTGTGAACTACGGAGGGCGAGCATGACACTGAGTGCTCACGACACCACTGAGACCCGGTCCCGCGACGAGCTCAGCGAGACCACAAGCAGCGAGGTCGCTAGCGACGTGGTCACCAGCAGCGAACTTCTCACCGTCCATTCGGCGCGGGCGCTGGCCGGACGCAACGTGGTCTTCGCCGGGCACGGCCTGCCCACGCTTGCCGTCTCTCTGGCTCAGCACACCGTCGCACCGGACATCGAGATCGTCTACGAGTCGGGAGTCACCGGAGCCAGGCCGCCGGTGATGCCGCGCAGCATCTCGGATTCGATCTTGGTTCCGGGGGCCGCCTCGGTGATGCCGATGACGCACCTGTTCAACTATGTTCTGCAAGGCCAGCGAATCGATGTCGGCTTCCTCGGTGCCGCGCAGGTCGACAAGTACGGAAACCTCAACTCTACCCTCATCGGCGAGGACTGGGAGCACCCAGACAGCCGACTTCCGGGCTCAGGCGGAGCAATCGAAGCCATGGCGGGCGCGGCCGAGATCTTCCTCGTCATGCGCAGGCACACCCCGCGCACCTTCGTCGAATCCTTGGACTTCGTCACCTCCCCGGGATCGAAGAAGGCCGCCGAAGCGGAGGTCGGGTCAATGCCGGCGGGTGCAGGCGTGACCCATGTGATCACCGACATGGGAGTCATGACGCGCTTTGCCCAGGACGAAGAACTCACACTCACGGCCGTTCACCCCGGTGTCGACCCCGCCGAGGTGGTGCGCCAGACCGGGTGGAGCCTGCAGGTCTCGCCCGACCTGGAGACGACGCTGCCTCCGACTCCGGGGGAGCTGGCGCTGCTGCGAGAGACGCTCGATCCCACCCGCATCTACCTGCGCTGAACCGGAGCCCGCACCCGCCGACCCATGTCCGCGGGCAGCTGCAGGCGCCAGCCGCCCACTGCACTGTGGCTCCCTGCTGAGCAAGCGAGAATTCGAATCGAAGAAAGTTGAAATCATGTCAATGAAGACAAACGCACAGATTACTTCCCCTCCTGATCCGAATGTGACTCGTCCCGAACTGCGCCGTGCCGCGTGGTCGTCGTGGCTCGGCAGTTCGCTCGAGTACATGGACTTCACCCTCTACACACTCGCTTCAGCCTTGGTCTTCGGGCCGCTCTTCTTCCCCAACGAGACTCCTGCGGTAGCGCTGATCTCCAGTCTCGGCGTCTACGGGTCCGGTTTCGTCGTCCGGCCGATCGGCGGATACGTCTTCGGCCGAGTCGGTGACAAGCACGGACGTCGGATCGTACTCATCGTGACCCTCTCGATGATGGGCATCGCGACCATGGGCATCGGGCTTCTGCCGACTTATGCGCAGATAGGCATCTGGGCGCCTATGCTGCTCGTCGTACTCCGGCTCGTGCAGGGGTTCGGAGCCGGAGCCGAATTGGCCGGAGCTTCGGTGCTCTTGGTCGAATCGTCGCCTGTGCGTCGCCGTGGGCTCTTCGGGGCGATCGTGGCGATGGGGACCAACAGCGGAATCTTCCTGGCCACAGTTCTGTGGACGCTGCTCACCCTGCTGCCGGACGAGGCTTTCCTCAGCTGGGGCTGGCGGGTGCCCTTCCTGCTCAGCATCGTCACCACTTTCGTGGCTCTGGCGATTCGTACGAAGGTCAGGGAGTCCCCGGTGTTCGAAGAGGCGAAGGAGCGCCGCGCCGAGGTGGCCGCGGACAAGAGCGATCAGCCGAGCATCCTCGTCGAGGCGCGTCGGTCGACGAAGTCGTTCCTGCTCGCCTTGGGCATTCGCATGGGAGAGAACTCCGCAGTCTACCTCGTCAAAGGCTTCATGGTCGGGTGGGTGGTGACTACGACGGGACTTGATTCCGCGGTGGTCACGACCGGCATCATGATCGGCACCGTCATCGGCTTCGCGACCGTGCCGTACTTCGGCAAGCTCAGTGACAAGCTGGGTCGCCGACCCGTGTTCTTGGGGTTCACTCTATTCCAGATCCTCTTCGCGATTCCGGCCATGATCCTCATCGACACGGGCAACCCGATCATCATCGCGGCCGTCTTTGCGGTCTTCGTCGGCGGGCCTCTGCCGAATCTCTACGGTGTCGAGTCGAGCTGGCTGGTCGAACTGTTCGGATCGAAGCATCGGTATACGTTCATGACCACTATCAAAGAGGTCGGATCGGTCGTCTCCGGCGGTCTGGCGCCAGTGATCGCGGCCTCGCTCGTCGCCGTGATCACCGACTCATGGTGGCCCGTTGCGATCGTTCTCATTCTGTTCGCCGGCTGCGGCCTGCTCGGTGCGCTCTTCGCGCCCGAGACCCGTGGTCGCGACCTCACGACTGAAGTCGACGCAGTGGACGAACGGCAACCGCTGCAATAGGCGCGGGCTGAGTCTGTGCGATAGGTGAGGGCCGGGACCCTGCGATAGGTGAGGGCCAGGACCCTGCGATAGGCGAAGGCCGGGACCCTGCGATAGGCGAAGGCCGGCCCAGTGAGGTGGACTACGACCAGCCCGCTGGGGTAGGCGACGGCTCTACCGCCGAATCGCGGTCAGCAGTTGCGGCACGGGGGTGCTCTGCCACCAGCGCTGTCGCTTCAGCTCTGCGTTGAGAGCGATGCCACAGGCTCCGTGGCGCGTCGTCAGAACGGTGGGGGATCGACCTCGAGGTCGTGGTCCCAGTTCACTGTCTTGGAGACGAAGCGGTGGTCCCAGGGATCGTCGACTCCAGCGCCGTTGCGGCCTGCAGTGTCCGCAGACTGCGAATTGCTTTCGGAACCGGTGAGGCTCGGGCCAGCGGCGGTACGGGCGCTGCGCTTGTCGGGCTCATTCGGGTCGAAGTCGATATCGTCGATGTCGAGATTGGCAAGACGCGCCCATCTGACGACTCGGGCGTACTTCGCGTTCCCCGTCAGCTGCTTCACCGTGAGAGTGTTGGAACCGGTAGGGAGACAGAGCTGGTGGACAGACTTCTCCCAATTGAGGCAACGCTCCAGTCGCAGCCGCCTGATCTCAGCCTGCTGCTCCCGATACGCCTCCGAAAGACGTCGCTGGCGTGCTTCGTGTTCCTCCCGTTGGCGCTTCTCTTCGTCGCGCTGACGAATCGTCGACTCGCCAGGCATGAGCTCGAGCACCCTAGGTGCTGAGGGAACCATCGACCAGGGCAGTTTCCACCGCTTGAGACTCAATCGTCCCAGGGAATCGAATTCGAGCGCTTGGGCAACATTGATCGGCTGACCCGGCGCCGACACGGTGGTCGAGATTCCGTGCTTGAACTCGTAGTCGAGCTCACCGGATTTGGGCATAGTGACCCGAAGACGGCCGGCGGTCTTCAACGCATGATGCTTCTTGCACAGAGGATGAAGGTTGCCGAACCGAGTGAGACCGCCCTTGAGCGGATCCAAATGGAAGAACGGAACGACATGGTCGATCTCCGACTTCTCGGCCCGACGAACACAGCCGGGAACGGTACACACTGTCCATTGCTCGACCAAGGTCTTCCGAAGATCCCTGGGGACCTGGTAAGTGGTCGCTTTGGCGTCGGTGGGAGTGCCGGTGGCGGGATCAGTGAGGATCCGCTGGATGCTCTTCGACCGACCGGCGATGCTGCGAGCCGCCTCGACGGGTACCGGTGAGCCGTCGGCGAAAGTGCCGGGCAGATCCGAATCTCCGGTGAGCGAGAGGAAAGGAACGGTCACCACGGTGGCGGCCTGATGCGACAGCCACCACGCGCTTGTGGGCATGCGCAACTTGACGACATATTCAATGGGACCGTCAGGGTCCTCACCTTCGACGCTGCAGTCGGGCCGGAAAGCCGAACCGTCGGGTCGGTTGGCGACAGAGAATCCGTCGAACGACTCTGCGGTGCTGTCGGCCGAGCACCCGGCGGACGATTCTGCGACATCGTCGTCCGAGTCCGAAGCGACGTGCTTCGCGAAGTCGGCGACAGCGTCGTCGGAGTCCATATCCGGAATGAGCTCGCCGTCGGTGTCGAGCAGCGACTTCTCTTCGGCGGATTGGATACCCGTGATTGGGTCGACCGAAATGACCTTGACCTTGAGCTCCGGCACTGGCCGGGTGAACAGATCGTACTCGAGCTGAGAGATGGAGCGGTCATCGCTGATCTCAACGCCCAGAGGCAGATTGAACGCCGACTTGTTCTTTCCATGCACGGCCAGCGCCATGCCCTGGATTCGGTTGTAGCAGGCGAAGATCTCTGCTGAAGGCCCGCTGACGGTCAGGCAGGCCGAGCCGTCCTTGTAGCCTTCGACATCGACGCGGCGACGCTTGGTGGCGAGTTCGGTGTTGTCGACCGGCGGAACGAGCAGGGCGATCATCTTCGCCAGATCTCGGCGCAGGGTCTCGCAGGTGATATCGGCGCGCCTCGCGGCCAGGAAGATGTCGAGCTTCGGGAGGAAGTCGAACGCGACATCAGCGCACTGGCGGGCGACCACATCGACATGTGCCTGGGTGAACTCTCCGGCGCGGACGCGGTCGGCGAAGCGCGGCAGACCATAGAAGATCGTCATCGCGCCGGAGAGCTGACGGTAGGTCCGGGCAGTGTTGGTCCCCAGCACCGTCGAGATCTCCACGAGATCCTCAGCGTCGACATAGTCATAGACCCATTTCGAGAAGCAGATGCCCTCATCGAGCTCGGGGAACTCGGGCAGCACCTTCGCCTCGGACTCAGTCGCCTTGTGCAACTGTTCGCGGGCGAAGTCGGCGTCATAGAGCACAACTGTCGCGGAAGGGGAGCCGCCGGTGCCGGTCGTGTCGTCGGTGGGCGACGACGCGCCGTTGGGCGAAGACGCGACGTTGGTTGAAGACGCGCCCCTGGGAGAGGTCTTCGACTTCTCCGCAGCGCCGAAGATGGTGTTCTCTTCGGACTCTTTGGCGCGGCGTTCGAAGGATGCGGAGATCGTCTCGCAGCGAAACGGTTCGGAGCCCTCGGGCATGGGTAGTTCGAGGGCGATGAAGACCTGTTCCAACACAACTGAGGAGACTGACTCGAGGAGGGAGAAATGGGCACGGTCGGAAGCGACAGCGTTCTCGGCGAAACGAGACATGCTTGATTCGAAGCGGATGGCGAATCGGGGCGACGGCTGTGTCGCACCCGGCTCGTCTGCCTGGTCGGGGGTCGAACGGTTGGTGGTGCCCTTCATTGCTTTTTCACCTGCCTCGGACTTCGTTGTCGGGGAAGTGGTGCTGATTTGAAAAGCTGTTAATCAGATCTTATCCGGTCAAATTGACATTCGCAATAGAAAAAAGAAAAAAGATTCGAATAAGTTTCGATGTAACATTAAGGATGGATTGACTGTCTACTCATCATTGCACTCGGTGCTGACATGGGAACGTTGGTCTCCGTTCGGGCAGGTCAGGGGCTGTTTTGCGCCGGTCCAAAGGTCTGGAGAACATGCCACCGGAACGGCGGGACAGCCTCGGCGGGGACCCGATTTTCGGGTGAAACGGGTCACAGCATCGGTTATGATGATCGAGTTGTCGGATGCGACCCATGAGGTCGGTACTCGCCTCATGCGAGCCGTATCCGCACTGCGCGCAACCGCGTCGCCCTTCACCTAGGGCCATGTCGCGGGCCGCGTCGACGTCACCGCACCATCCTTCACTGGTGACCAGTTCTTCGCCCAGACCATCGCCTGCGCTCACGGTCGACCGTGTCCGCGCCGGCCGACGTCCAGACGATCACTGCCGGCTGCACCGATGATCCGATCATCGAACGGAGTGCTCGCCCAACCGAGTGCTCACGAGTTCTATAAGCTCGCGAACCGCCGCCGCATCAACCACGAGGATCAACCATGACGACCACCGCTCACAACTCCGCCGCCTCCGACCAGGGCTCGAAGGGCCCGATCACCGACGCCGAGATCTTCGAAGCACACGAAGGCGGCAAGCTCTCCGCCGAGCTCACCTCACCGCTCGAGACCCAGCGCGACCTCTCGATCGCGTACACCCCGGGCGTCGCCAAGGTCTGCACCGCGATCAAGGACGAACCGCAGCTGGCGCGTACGCACACGTGGACCGGCCGACTCGTCGCGGTCATCTCTGACGGGTCGGCTGTGCTCGGCCTCGGTGACATCGGTCCGGCCGCCTCGCTGCCGGTGATGGAGGGCAAGTGCGCCCTGTTCAAGTCCTTCTCCGGGCTGAATGCGATTCCGATCGTACTCGACACCAATGACACGGACGAGATCGTCGAAACCATCGTCCGTATGGCCCCGACCTTCGGCGCGATCAACCTCGAGGACATCTCGGCTCCGCGCTGCTTCGAGATCGAAGACCGGGTCAAGGAAGCTCTCGACATCCCCGTTATGCACGATGATCAGCACGGCACCGCCGTCGTCGTCCTCGCCGCGCTGACGAATGCTCTGCGCGTGGTGAAGAAGTCCTTCGAGTCCGTCCGCGTCGTCGTCTCGGGTGCCGGTGCTGCCGGTGTGGCCGTGGTGAAGATCCTTGCTGACGCCGGCGTGAAGGACATCGTCGTCCTCGATTCCAAGGGAGTCGTCGAATCCGGCCGCTCCGACCTCACCGAGACCAAGCAGTTCCTCGCCGAGTCGACGAACCCGCGCGGAATCGCCGGTGGGATCGGCGAGGCCCTCGACGGTGCCGATGCCTTCATCGGCGTCTCCGGCGGCACCATCGACGAGGCGCATCTGGAGAACATGGCCGACGACGCGATCATCTTCGCCCTGTCGAACCCCAACCCCGAGGTGGCCCCCGACGTCGCCGCCAAGTACGCCACCGTGGTGGCCACCGGGCGCAGCGACTTCCCGAACCAGATCAACAACGTCCTCGCGTTCCCCGGGATCTTCCGTGGTGCGCTCGACGCCGATGCCAACGAGATCACCGACGATATGAAGCTCGTCGCCGCTCGTGCGATCGCCGATCTCGTCGGCGATGACCTCGAGCCCGGCTACATCGTGCCTGGTGCGCTCGATTCCCGTGTCGCTCCGGCCGTCGCCGAGGCGGTCGAGAAGTCCGCTCTCGAGGCCATGGCCAAGCGCTGACGCCTGGGTTCGGCAAGTCCGCACACAGTTGAGGGGCGGGTGAAGAGTGATCTTCACCCGCCCCTCAACTGTATGTCGGTTGCTGATTGCGTTCCGTACCGGGTCGTGTGCCGCAGGTGGTCGGGCGCCTACAGCGGTTGGCCAGCGGAGGACTGCCGCCCATGCCAGGCAGACGCGGTCGGATCAGTCGTCGGTGACGGTGATGGTGACGTCGATGTTGCCGCGGGTGGCGTTCGAGTATGGGCAGACCTTGTGGGCCTTGTCGGCCAGAGCCTGTGCCTCGGCTTTGTCGAGGTGCGGGAGGGTGACCTCGAGTTCGACGGCGAGCTGGAACCCGCCCTCATTGTTCTTGCCGATGCTCACTCGTGAGCCGACCGCTGAGTCGTCGACGTTCGCCTTGGCCTGACCGGCCACGAGGCGCAGCGCCGAGTGATAGCAGGCTGCGTAGCCGACCGCGAAGAGCTGCTCGGGATTCGTGCCGTTGCCGCTGCCGCCCATCTCCGCGGGTGTGGCGAGATCGACGTCGACCTTTCCGTCGTTCGTGCGACCGTGGCCGTCGCGGCCTTCGCCGGTGGCCAGTGCCTCTGCAGTGTAGAGAGCCTTCATGATTCTTCCTTCCGTTGGCGGTGCGTTGTCGAATCAGTGGTGATCAGTGGGATCGGTGGTGAAATGTGGGGTCAGTGGTGCAGTACGGGTTCCGCACGCAGGTTCCTCGTCAGAGTGCGCAGGGTCTCGAGCAGCTCGGGCATCGCGGCGGGGTCGAGCTGCGTGCGCTCACCGATGCGAGCCGGAACGCACTCGGCGCGCTCCTTGGCTGCGGCACCCTCGGTGGTGGGGCGGATGAACACACTGCGCGAGTCCTCGGCGGAGCGGTGACGGGTGACGTAGCCGAGCGATTCCAGCCGCGACAGCAGCGGAGACAGCGTGCCCGAATCGAGCTGCAGACGCTCACCGAGGTGTTTGACGGTCACGCCGTCGGGCGCGGAATCCTCCTCCCACAGCACCAGCATCACCAGATACTGCGGATAGGTGATGCCGAGTTCGGCCAGCAGATCCTTGTATGACGCGGTCATTGCACGCGACGCTGAGTAGAGAGCGAAGCAGAGCTGTCTGTCGAGGTCGAGCGCATCCATGCCTAAATGGTTGCACACAATTCAATTGTGCACAACTGATTAATCGGAAGGCGGACGGACGGGGATCTCGGTGAACACAGCGGAGGGGCGGGCGAGGATCTCTCCTCGCCCGCCCCTCTAAAGCGCGGTGCCTCAGTCGTTCGCCGGCGTCCGGTGACGTGCGTCGGCGTTCGGTCAGCTTCGGCACCCTGGCTCGGCCCTCGGTCACTGCGGTGGCCTGGCTCGACTCTCGGTCACTGTGGCGGCTGCTGGCTGTTCTTCCACTGCTGAGCGGCCTCCCGCGCCGACTGGGCTGCAGAACGAACGGACTGGCCGAGCGACTGGCCGGAACCTCCGGAGCCACCTGACTGACCGTCATGACCCGAACCGTCGGAACCATTGGGGCCGCCCGAGCTCGGCGGGTTGGACGGCTGCGGGGGAACGCTGGCCTGCTCGGAGCGGTGGCTCGAGGTGTACCGGCTCTCGGGCGCCGTGAAGGTCGCTCCATCCTCGGCGGCGTTGGCGGCGAACAGGGCGTTGCGGATCTCCTGGCCCATCTCGCCCAAGCCGCCCGGGTTCGAGGGCATGAACAGCACGTTCGACCGGCCCTCCTGAGCGACGTTCTGCATGGTGTCGAAGTACTGGGTCATCATCAGCAGCTGCTCGGCCGTCTTGTCGATGCCCACCTCCTGCAGCTTCGCGTACTGCTCGGCGATACCCGTCGCGATCGCCTTGCGCTGAGCGGCGACACCCTCACCGTGGAGGCGCATCGCCTCGGATTCCGCCTGCGCCTGAGTGACGCGTTTGATCTTGTCCGCCTCGGCGAGCGACTGAGCGGCGACGCGGTCACGCTGTGCGGCATTGATCGAGTTCATCGAATCGCGGACCTTCGGGTCCGGGGTGATATCCGTGACCAGGCTGCTGACGATCTTGAAGCCGTAGCGCTTCATCGATTCCGAGAGCCGGCCCTCGACGTTCTCCGCGATATCGTCCTTCGACTCGAACGCCGTGTCCAGAGTCAGGCCCGACAGAGCCGAGCGAACGGTGTCGAAGACGTAGGAGCGGATCTGCTCCTCGGAGTTCGCCAGCTTGTAGTACGCGTCAGCGACATTGTTCTCTTCGACGACGTACTGGACGGCGACGGGAACCGTGACGAAGACGTTGTCCTTCGTCTTCGACTCGATGTTGACCTCGAGCTGCTGGACGCGCAGCGAGATCGGCCGGCTCGTCGTTTCGATGAACGGCACCTTCGTGTTCAGTCCCGGCTTCGCGACTTTCTTGAACTTGCCGAATCGCTCGACGATGACGTTCTCCTGCGTCTTCACCGTGAAGAACATGCTGGTGCGCAGCTTGCCGAAAAGCAGAACGGCGATGATGAGGATGACGATGATTATGGCGAATGTGGCCACCAATCCAGTCATGGGTGCTCCAATGCGTCGTAGATTTCGGCCGCCGAGCGACCGCCTGTGACTACCACCCTAGTAGCCAGCACGACATCCGCATATGCCAAGGTCGGTTGGCGGTACTGCGGGATTCGGGAGATCTGGACTGCAAACCACTCTGGACCGCAAGGCCCTGAGACGATGAACCGCAAGGCCCTGAGACGATGGACGACAAGCCCTGGGGTGCTGAGCGACAATCCCCGAGGCAACGAGCGACGCCGCGCGGCGGCCCAAGCGTCTCGACAGCGAAGAACGACTGCCGATACATCTGATGTCAGACGTATACTGGAGGCTCAGCGTGGAACGACCAGCAGAAGGTGATCATGGCGGAGCCGACAGAGACCGGACGGAAAGTGACGACCTCCGACAGAATCAAGGATCTCATCCTCTCCGATGGTCTGCGTCCCGGAGACCTGCTGCCGACCGAAGGCGAACTGTGCACCCGCCTGGGCGTCTCGCGGTCGAACGTCCGGGAAGCCATCCGCAAACTCTCGACCCTCGACATCGTCGACGTCCGGCACGGTCACGGCACCTACGTCGGCGAGATGACGCTCGACGCGCTCGTCGAAGCCCTTGTCTTCCGAGGTGTGCTCAGCCCCGGTGATGACCTCGACGCACTGCGCGATGTCGTCGAAGTGCGCAAGGCCCTCGACCACGGAATGTCCGAGCAGATCGTCGACGCCCTCAAAGGCACCGAGAATGCCGAGCTCAAGGATCTGGTCGACGAGATGACCGCGCTCGCCGCTGACGGCAAGACCTTCCCGCAGCAGGATCGCGCCTTCCACACTGGGCTGCTCGCGAAACTCGGAAACTCGCTCGTCGGCCAACTCGTCGCGGCATTCTGGGATGTGCATACCGCCGTCCTGCCCAAACTCAACGTCGCCGTGGCCGCCGACCTGGAGCAGACCGCCCGTGCCCACGGCCTCATGCTCGAAGCTGCGGAATCCGGCGATGCCGAAGCCTTCCGCGCCGCGATCACCGCCCACTATGAGCCGATCATGCGCGCCCTCGAACAGAAGTGATTGACTGAAGACAGACGCCCACACAACCAACCGGGGCAGCGCCGAACACAGATCGCGGAACGCCGAAGGAGACCACATGGAAGTCGTCATCGCCGACGAATACACGCTGGCGGAGCTCGCCGCCGACGCGATCGAGGCGGTGCTGCGCACCGAAACCGCACCGGTCATCGGGCTGGCGACCGGCTCGAGCCCGCTGCGCATCTACGATGAGCTGACCACCCGCCACAAGAACGAGGGGCTGTCGTTCGCCCACGCGCAGGCGTTCATGCTCGACGAATACGTCGGCATCGCCGACGACCATCCGCAGCGCTATCGCAACGTCATCGACGCCGAGATCGCCACTCGCGTCGATTTCGCCGAGGGGGCCGTCCACGGTCCCGAGGGATCCGCCGATGACCTGGCGGCCGCCTCGGCGGACTATGAACGGAAGATCGCCGAGGCGGGCGGGATCGACCTGCAGATCCTCGGGATCGGCAGCGACGGTCACATCGCGTTCAACGAACCCGGATCATCCCTGGCCTCGCGGACACGGGTGAAATCCCTGACGCACCAGACGCGGCTCGACAATGCGCGGTTCTTCGACGGCGACGTCGAGCAGGTGCCGAAGCTGTGCCTGACCCAGGGGTTGGGCACGATCATGGAGGCGAATCATCTCGTTCTCGTCGCGACCGGCGGCAACAAGGCCGAGGCCGTGCATCAGATGGTCGAGGGACCGATATCGGCGATGTGGCCCGCGACCGTGCTCCAGATGCACCCGCATGTCACAGTCATGCTCGATGATGCGGCGGCGTCGCGGCTGCAGCTCGGCGACTATTACCGCCACGCGTACGAGAACAAACCCGAGTGGCAGAGCCTCTGAAAAGAACGCGGCTTGGTCAGGTAGCCGGCGGGGCCTCGGAGTGAGATCAGCCCGGGCGGGTAGCCGGCTAGTTCATCCCGGGCCGCTGACTCGCGAACTCAGCCCTCGACGGCCTCGGTGAACCACGAGGTGATCGTCGCGGGATGCGTGATCGCGGTGCCCACGACCACGGAGTCGGCACCGGCTGAGCGGGCGGCAGCCGCGTGGGTGGGAGTGTGGATGCGGCCCTCGGCGACGAGCAGCGCAGGCAGTTCCGCCGTCCGTATGGCACTGATCAGCTCGAAGTCGGGGCCTTCGGTCGCCGGTCGTTCCCCCGTGTAGCCGGCCAGGGTAGTTCCGATGATGTCGGCGCCGGCCTCGCCCGCTGCCTTCGCATCGTCAAGGCTGCCGCAATCGGCCATGACCAGGGCGTTCGTCTGTTCGTGGAGACGTGCGACCGTCTCGGCCAGGCTCAACCCGTCGGGTCGCTCCCGCCGCGTCCCATCGAGAGCGACGATGTGGGATCCAGCCAGAGCCACTGCATAAGCGTGTTGGAAGGTCGGCGTGATGACAACCCCGTCCTTGCCGTCCTTCCACAGCCCGATGACCGGGACGTCGACGGCCGAGCGTGTTGCCTGAATGTCGCCGAGACCCTGCACTCGTACGGCCGCTGCTCCTCCGCTGACCGCCGAGGCCGCCACCTGCGCCATCGTTCTGGGGTCACGCATCGGCTCGCCCGGATAGGCCTGAGCAGAGACGATGAGCCGTCCCCGCAGCGCCTCGAGGATCTCGGTCTTCGACAGCATCAGTGAGTCTCCTTCTTCTGGCGGTTCTTCTCGCCGTTCGGCGCGTTCGTCAGTGTGTTGGTGAGGTGGGCAGTTCGTTGGTGTGATGGAGCGGAAGCTCTCAGTCCTTCTGGCTGGGCTCATCATTCCAGAGGCCGGCAGCCCCGACGAGCGCGGCGTCCTGCCCCAATTCTGCCTTCACCAGGCGGGTTCCGGAGGCAGCGGGGATGAGTTCGGCGGCGAAGGCCACGCGGAGCGGTCCCCACCAGGCCTCGTCCATCTCGGCGAGCCCGCCGCCAATGACGACGACCTCGGGGGAGAGGACGTTGACGATCCCGCCGAGTGCCGATCCGAGGGCACGTGCCCCAATGTCGAAAGCGCGAAGCGCCAATGCATCCCCCGCCGAGGCGGCCGCCGCCAATTCTCGGGTGCTGGCTGGCGCTGTCGCAGGTGTGGGAGTCGATGTGGGGGAGGCGGCCACGGCCGCCAAGCGCAGGTAGGTATCGAGAATAGCCGGGCCCGAAGCGATGGCTTCGACGTGACCGGTGCCGCCGCATGGGCAGTCCAGTCCAGCCGCTGCCGCCGAGGGCACATGCCCGATATGACCGGCGGCAGAATTCCGGCCCGTCAGCAGGTGACCATCAGTGATGAAACCGCCGCCGATGCCAGTGCCCGCCGCGACGAGCAGCGAACTCCGAGAGTCGCGCGAAGCCCCGGCGACCGCCTCGCCGAGGGCGTGAGCGTGTACGTCATTGACCGCGCGCACGGGAAGGCCGGTGCGCGCGGTGAGTTCAGCGACCAGGTCCGTTCCGGCCCACCCGGGCAGGGAATCCGTCGCCGAGACCACAGTCCCCGTCACAGGGTCGATGACCCCGGCCGCGCCGATGCCGATCTTCCACGCGAAATCGGAATGCGGTCCGGCCTCGCCGAGATCGGCGGGTTCGCCGCGATCGGCCGACTCAAGGCTGGTGCCAACGGCAACCCCGCCACCGGGTTCGGAACCACCCGAACCGGACTCGGCGCCACGCGAACCCGACGTCTCCGCGCTGACGGCGGCGGCCACCTCGGCGATGGT
This sequence comes from Brevibacterium sp. MGP-B1, assembly GCF_057766545.1. Classification (NCBI taxonomy): domain Bacteria; kingdom Bacillati; phylum Actinomycetota; class Actinomycetes; order Micrococcales; family Brevibacteriaceae; genus Brevibacterium; species Brevibacterium sp. MGP-B1. The sequence goes on from NZ_CM173407.1 coordinate 4,293,586, forward strand.
GTCGAGAACCGCCTGGGCACCCGCGGTCGCGGGAGTCGGCACGCTGCGCACGTGCGCAAGTTCGCCGTCGATGACGGAACCGGCACGGATCTTCGTGCCTCCGACATCGATGGCGACGGTGGCGGGCAGGGTCACAGCAGTCCTGCGGCGGCGGCGATCTCGCGGACGCGCTCGGTCTCATCGGCGTTGAGTGCTTCCATCGGTTCGGCCATCCGGTTCGAGCCGATGACGCCCATGAGCTGCAGGGCGGTCTTGAACCCTCCGAGGCCGGCCGCACCAGCGGACACGCGTCCCGGGGTCGCTGCTCCGGTGATGTCGAACAGCGCCGCCACACGATCCTGCTCGGCGGTCGCGGCCTGCCAGTCGCCGGCCTTAGCCGCATCATAGATGCGCACGTACCCGGCCGGGTCGACGTTGCCGAGCCCGGGGACGATGCCTGCCGCACCGCCGAGCATCGCACCGTCGGTGACCACCTCGTGGCCGGTGAACACGGCGAAATCGGGCAGGTGCTTCGTCGCGAGCAGCAGTCGGCGGAAGCCGACATCGTCACCGGAGGAGTCCTTGACTCCGGCGATGACGCCCTCTTCGGCGAGGCGGACGAGGACGTCGAGCGGCATCTTCATATGCGTGCGCACCGGCACGTCATAGGCGAACAGGGGCACGCTGATATGGGCGGCGACGGTGCGGAGGTGGCGCTCCACCTCGGCGGCATCGGACAGCGCATAGAACGGCGTGGTCACGACGGCTGCGTCACCGCCGATGGCTAGCAGACGGTCGGCCTCTTCGAGGACCCGGGTCGTCGTCTGCTCGCTGATGCCCACGAGGACCGGCACCCGGCCGGCGGCGGCCTCGATCGCGGTGGAGAGGACGAGGTCACGCTCGGCGTTCGTCAGGTACGGGACCTCGCCGGAGGACCCGAGCACGAAGATTCCGTGCACACCGCCGGCGACGAGGTGGTCGACGAGGGCGGCCAGCCCGGCCCGGTCGATCTCACCGTCGGAGGTGCGCGGGGTCAGCAGCGGCGGGATGATTCCGTGGAAGTCAGTCATGGTCGTGTCCTTACTTGTCGTTCTTGTCATTGTTCGCCGAGGCGGCCCCGGGGTCGGTCGGAGCCGATCCGATCGTCGGGGCAGAGTCGGCGGAGACCGCGGGGGAGGAGGCCACGGATGTGGCGGGCTCCCGGGCAGGTTCGGTGGGGACTCGGCGAGTGTAGGCCGAGCGCTTTCCGTAGATCGTCAGCGGCAGCACATCGTGGTCGCCGCGGCCGCGCTGCATCGCTCCGGTGAGCAGGGAGATGAGGTAGCCGAAGGCCATGGCGCCGATGAACGCGACGGTGGAGACGGCGAACGGCGTGAGTCCGGCCTTCTCCTGGACGACCCAGGCCAGTGCGGCACCGAGCAGGAGGCCGGCGAGCACTCCCGAGGTGTTCGCGCGCTTCGTGAAGATGCCGAGTGCGAAGACGCCGGCCAGCGGGACGCCGAAGAGTCCGGTGATCGAGAGGAACAGGTCCCAGGTCTGGGCCTGATCGGTCGCCGAGAGGTAGAGCGCGACGCCGACGGACAGGGCGCCGACGATGACGATGACGGCGCGGGAGAAGCCGACTCCGGTGCGGGGCCGACCGTCCTTGGGCGGGAAGAAGCGGTCGCGGATGTCGACGGTCACGCAGGCCGAGATCGAATTGAGGCTCGAGGAGATCGTCGACTGCGCGGCAGCGAAGATCGCGGCGATGAGCAGACCCGAGACGCCGGCGGGCAGAGCGGTGACCGCGAAGTAGGGCACGAGCGCCGAGGTGTTGAAGCCTTCCGGCAGGGCCTCCGAGTGCTGGTAGAAGCTGTAGAGCACGGTGCCGATGCCATAGAACAGCGGGATCGTCAGCAGGGCGAGGAAGCCGTTGACGATGAGCGAACGGGCCGTCGACTTCGGCGAATCCGTGGTCTGGTAGCGCTGGACGACGTCCTGGCTGGCCGTGTACTGGTGCAGGTTGTTGAAGACCGAGCCGAGGAAGACGATCGGGATGGCCGCTGCGGCTCCGCCGAACTTCCAGTTGTCGGCGGAGATGAACTTGTCATCGGCTGCGGCGTCGGCGGCGACCGTGACGAGACCTCCGTCGATGGCCATGACGCCGAAGACGAGAATGACCGCGGCACCCACGAGGAGGATGATGCCCTGGACGACGTCGGACCAGATGACGCCCTCGATGCCGCCGAGGAAGGTGTAGACGACCGAGAGCACGCCGACGGCTCCGGCGACGAGCGCCGGGTTGATGTCGGTGACCGAACTGATGGCCAGTGTCGGCAGGTAGATGACGATGGCGACGCGGCCGATGTGGAAGAGGACGAAGAGGACCGAGCCGAGCACGCGGATGCTCGGGCCGAAGCGCTCCTCGAGGTACTCATACGCCGTGGTGACGTCGAGCTTGCGGAAGAACGGGATGTAGAAGAGCACGAGCAGCGGGACGATCGCGAAGATCGCAATATTGCCGGCCGCATAGGACCAGTCGGCGAGGAAGGCCTGCTCGGGCGTGGACATGTACGTGATCGCCGACAGCGTCGTCGCGTAGATGGAGAAGCCCGCCGCCCAGGCCGGGATCCGCCCGCTGGCCTTGAAGAACTCCTCTGTTCCTCCGCTTGCTCTCTTGGTGAACCAGACTCCGATGCCGAGGGTGGCCAAGAGGTAGATGATGATCACGGCCCAGTTGAGGCCGCCGAGTCCCGGAGCGTCCATGCTCCCTCCTCACGTGGATGAACGTAGGGGACCGGCGCGGGCGTGAGTGCGAGCGGAAGTCCCATCTGACTTATAGAACCAACACGTAAGACGTATGATGTCCTATGTTGCGAATGTACGGGAATGTGCGGCATGGCACAACCCTGCAGACGGCGGATGTGCTATCCGCGCTGGTGAGGGCGTGTGGGCGGCGAAGGGCTGACGACAATCGGGCGCCGCTTATTGAACACTCTTTCAGTTTCCAATACATTCGGTGAAAGACGATGATGTGCAGCAGTCATGCTGTGAGCCGATTCCACGGCCGAATACGAGGAGACATGGTGCCTGATCAGCAGCCGCTTGACGGAGTCACGGTGATCACTCTCGCCGTGAACCTCCCTGGCCCCTTGGCCGCCGCCCGATTGAGCGCCCTGGGGGCCGAGGTCATCAAGGTCGAACCGCTCGCCGGTGATCCTCTCGATGCCGCTGTGCCCGAGTACTATCGAGAGCTGACCGTCGGCCAGGACATCCGCAGGATCGACCTCAAGGATCCCACCGGCAGGGCAGAGCTCGAGGCCCTCGCCGCCGAGGCTGAGGTGCTGCTGACAGCGATGCGGCCGCGAGCCGCGGCCGTGCTCGGCCTGCCCGAACTCGTCCAACAGCACGGACTCGTCCATGTCGAGATCGTCGGCTTCGCCGGTGACCGCGCCGACGTGCCCGGCCACGACCTCACCTATCAGGCAGCACATTCCACACTCGTGCCCGGCACGATGCCGACCGTGCCCATCGCCGACGTCCTCGGCGGAGAACACGCCGCCCTCGAGGCGCTCGCCGGTCTGCGCCAGAAGGAGCAGCTGGGTGCCGCCGGCGGCATCGTCAAGCGGGTCGTCCTCGATGATGCTGCCGCATGGGCGGCAGGGCCGGCACGGCACGGCCTGAGCTCACCCGGGGGCCACCTCGGCGGGGGATCACCGTTCTATCGGACCTACCCGACGTCCGATGGGCACATCGCCGTCGCCTGCCTCGAGCCCCATTTCGCGAAGGCGCTGGCCGCGCACATCGGCACCGAGGATGCCGTGCTCGAGAGCACGTTCGCAGGGAAGCCGACCGCGCACTGGGTGGAATTCGCCGCAGAGCATGACCTGCCGATCGAGGCGGTCAGGGCGGGCTGACATCACCCCCATCGAGGCGACCGACCTGCCCGGACCCGCCCGCGGTCAATCATCGGCCCAGGATGCGGCCCCGCATCGACGGCGGCATGGTCGTGATTCCAAAGGAGATCATCGCTCATGGCATTTGATGTTGATTTTGGTCCGGTCCTCTTCTCCGGCGTCGGTGTTCTCTGATTCGGCAGCATCCTGGTCTGTCGTGACTGCGACGCAATATTCGACTGGCTTGCAGTCGGGCCCTTCGTTCGAGGAATCGAGCGCGGTGCCATCACCAACACCGCCTTGGTGGCGGCTTTGGACGGTCAGGCCGGACCGGCCACGTGCACTGTGACGAATGATGCGAAGTTCGAGTACGTTTTCATACAGACGGTGGTGGTGGGTATGCACTCCAGTCGTCGGCCCCTCTGGAATTTGAAGGGTGCTGCGGGGCCATCGAGCGAATATAGTCCCCTAGGTAGGGGAGCGAGAATGCAACATACCCCCGACCATCGGGTTGAACGTACCCGCTGTTGATCAATCTGGTTTTGTAGATCTGCGCATATTGTCCGTATGTGCCCATGCGATCGGCAATGTCTGACATCTTGCTTCGTCCCGCTACGTCGACCGCCATTGCGTTGACGAAATCTCTATCGCGCTCGGAGAGGTCTTCATATACTCGGCTGATGACTCGACGTTGCACGGATCTGATCGCTTTGTCGTGAGCAATCTGTGCGTCCGCAACTGAGATCGTCTCCTCGCCGGGGGTGTTTCTCCATGCATAGTCCCCGGCCAGCTGAATCAGATATGGATAGCCTTGGGTCACGCGGATGAGGAGTTCCAATGCCTCGGGATCGATTGCCCTGCCTGCGATGCGAATGGTCTCTTCAAGTACGTGTCGGGTTTCTTGGGGGTTCAGCCGACGAAAATCCAAATCGCGAGAGCGTCGGATGAAGGTTGTGTGGTCATTCTTTGCCAGTTCATCCAGGTCCACTTTGATCCCGGCAAAGGCGATCATGATGTTCGAGCCCTCAGACTTTGCATGCGCGACTTCAAGTGCGAACCGAGACAGCTCGCGCAAGCGGACTTTTCCTGACGAAACTTCGTCAATGGTGATGAGGATCCCGGCTTCACTGTTCAAAGCTGTGGAGAGAGCGATCAGATCGTCGCGCAGCAGTGGTTTTACGCTGCGGCTGCGGTCGACATATTCAAAGCCGGCTGAGAACTTCCAAATTCCGATGCTGCTGAGCCTCGCGCGGGTGGTCTCCGTGAGTCGGTTGATCTCACGTGGGATGGAGGATTCAGTGATCCGTTCCATGAGGCCTTTGCTTGCATCATCTGCAAGGACGATCCATCCGGCCTCACGTGCTGCGTCTTGGAGTCTGGCCAGCATAGATGTCTTGCCGGATCCGCGAAGGCCGGAGATCAGCAGCGAATCGTTCTCCCCGAAGTCGAGCGTGCGAAAGACTTCAGTGATTTCATTCAGCTCTGCCCTGTGTCCGCCGAACACCAGCGGAGGCTTGCTGTAGCCCGGCGTAAATGGGCTGGGGCCGTACATGCGTGTGTCAGACATTCGCCCCTCCAATGCCATATAACTGAATCGTATTTATTCTATTTACTTTAGCACTATCGGCCAGCATGCCCGAGCTTTCGCAGTGGCCTTCGCCGCGCGCTGGATGCATGAGCTCGAGTGGCTAGGCAACACAAGCAAACGATATTTGTTTTATTTATTTGCTCCGCAGATTTCAGGCTACGGGCCACCGTTCGGCAACGGACTCATTCATGGACGCGGAAGCCTCGCCATTGAGTCAGCCGTTGCAGGCGCCCCACCTGTACGCCCCCTCAAGACCGCGTGCGCGCGGGTGTGGGAAGATTGAGGGCGTGTCGAAAGTACTTGAGATCCTGACCCCGGAGGGCCTTCCGCCGCTGGCCGAGAAGCCCGGTGTCTCCTTCATCATGCCGGTCCTCAACGAGGCCGAACACATCGAGCAGGCGATCACCACGATCCTCGCTCAGGAATATGACGGGGACAAAGAAGTCGTCCTCGCTCTCGGTCCCTCGACCGACGATACGAACGCCATCATCGAGTCGATGGCTGCGCGTGATCCGCGGATCCAGACGGTCGACAATCCGCAGGCCGCGACCCCGATCGGGCTCAACCTCGCCATCGCCGCGACCCGACACCCGGTGATCATCCGCGTCGACGCGCACTCCGGACTCGGCGCCGACTACACCAGGCAGGCCATCGACACCCTGCGCGAGACGAAGGCCGCGAACTGCGGCGGGCTCATGCTCGCCCGCGGCAAGACCTCCTTCCAGAAGGCCGTGGCACGGGCCTACATGTCCCCGGTCGGCCTCGGCGGACCCGCCTACCACTCCGGCGACGAGGCACAGGAAGCCGAATCGGCCTACCTCGGCGTCTACCGTCGGGAGGTGTTTGACCACCTCGGCGGATTCGACGAAGGCATCAAACGCGGTCAGGACTGGGAACTCAACCTGCGCATCCGCTCCGCCGGCGGCCGCATCTGGTTCAACCCCGACATGGAAGTCACCTACTGGCCGCGCGGCACATGGTCGAAGATCGCGCAGCAGTTCTGGGCCACCGGAATCTGGCGCGCCGAACTCATCCGCCGCTACGGATCGCAGAACTCCATCCGCTACTTCGCCCCGCCGCTGCTCGTGCTCGGCATGGGCGCGGCCGTGATCGAGACCCTGCTCCAACTGTCCGGATCGACGAAGCGGTGGCCGAAGTTCCTCCGCCGCTTCACCTCCCTCATCCACGTGCCCAGCTTCGGCTACATCGCCGGAATCCTGGCCACCGCCTCGGCGGCGAAGGACTGCGGACGACGCGAGCGATTCTGGTTCGGCATCGTCCTGCCGACCATGCACCTGTGCTGGGGTGCCGGGTTCCTCCGGGGACTCGTCACCGGAGCCGGAACGACGAAGGACAGCAGCCGATGAGCAAGAAGAAGCCGAGCCGGGCCCACCGGGACCGCTACGGTCGCGGCACCAATGATCCGCTGCCCAGCGTCGATCCCGAATCCCGCGAGCGGATTCCCGTGCCCGACCGTCCCGAGCCGAAGAAATTCAACGCACCCCTGTGGGCCGGCGCCATCGTCGTCCTCCTCGTCGCGGGTGTGTTCGCGATGAATATCTTCGGCTCCGACGACCAGCTGACGGTCGATTCGCTCAACCCACCGGCCGTGGGCGCCCTCGACGGCGGATCCTCGGTGTACCCGGCGAACTCGAAGCTCGCCTTCACCGAGAACGTGAAGTTCGGCTACCTGCCCGCGCCCACACTCACGGCTCTGGGCGACGGCACGATCGTGGCCGCGAACCCGGAGACCGCAGCCGAGGACATGGGCCTGAAGAAGAGCCTCGACGAGCTCGACGCGCACGAATTCCTCGACCAGACCATCAAACCGGCCCGCAAGGACACGAGTCCCGGCGAGCCCATCACTTGGGATCAGATCGTCGACGAGTTCGGCGGGGACACCGTTTTCATGCCCGCCATCGACTCCGCCGAGGTGGCCACCCCGGCCCTGAAGACCATCACCGAGGCGGGGCTCGAGGACTCGACGCTCGTGCGCACCGATGACCCCGAGGTAGCCCGTGCCGCCGCCGATGCCGGCGTCGGCGCCATGTTCACCGGGGATTTGACGGCAACACGGAATGAGTCGCTGTCCGGCAGCGGATACACGGCCCTGGCCGCCGAGGCCGATGTCGCCGAGAAATGGACTGGTGTGGACCTCGACGTGTGGGCCACCGAGGTCAAAGACAAGAAGCAGCTGGAGAAGCTCGCCGATGCCGGGGTCACCGGAGCGCTGAGTGAGAACCCGTACACGGTGCTGCCGTCCGAAGTGAAGAAGAACTGACTGCGGCCCCGAACTGAACGTGCTGCTGGGGCGGACAGCCGCCTCGGCGAAATGATGTTGACTATGACCCCGACTACGAAGGAGACGCAATGACCCAGCCCATCGGCAACCCATCGCATATCGGCAATCTGGATGCCAGCCAGCTCGGCCCGCAGCCGACCTACCTGCCGGACGACCACCCGGACGTCGACGCTCGCAAACGCATCGACGCAGGTGAAGAGCCCATTGATGTCGCTGCCGCACTGCCGGCCTCGTCCCTGGCCTGGGCAGAACTCGCCGATGAGGCGCACCAGGAGGGCCGCCTCGTCGATGCCTATGCCTACGCCCGCGTCGGCTACCACCGCGGACTCGATGCCCTGCGTGCGGCCGGATGGCGCGGCGCGGGACCGATTCCGTACTCGCATGAGGTCAATCGCGGATTCCTCCGCGCGCTCTACGCGCTCGGCCGTGCCGCCGGAGCGATCGGCGAAGGCGAAGAGGCCGCGCGCATCGAAGAATTCCTGCACTCCTCCGACCCGAAGGCCGTGGAAGCCATCGGCCGCGGGGAGTAGGCCCGCCGCAGCTTTTTCGGATACCTCGGCCTTCGTGGTGCGTGAGCAAACGCACCACGGAGGCCGATTGTGCTTGTCGGCAGGGCGGCGTAGAACTATATGAATGGGTAATGTTTCCGAGACGGTCATGACGGCAGAGCAGCGCAAGATCCTGGCGGTGATGCTCGTCCCGATGTTCATGTCGCTGCTGAGCGTCTCGATCGTCAATGTCATCCTCCCCGACATGCAGCGCTCGATCGGCGCCTCGAATTCGGCGATCCAGTGGGTGCTCTCGGGGTATACGCTCGCGTTCGGCGTGCTCCTCGTTGCCGCCGGCCGAGCCGGTGACCTCTTCGGCCGTGGTCGGCTCTTCGTCATCGGCGTCAGTGTCTTCGCCCTCGGTTCCCTCATCTCGGGACTGTCCCCGGACCCGCTCGTGCTCAACATCGCCCGTGTCGTCATGGGCCTCGGCTCCGGCCTGCTCAGCCCCCAGGGCGTGGGGATGCTCCAACAGTACTTCCACGGCCAGGTGCGCGGTCGCGCTTTCGGGATGTTCGGCACGATCGTCGGCGTCTCCGTGGGCATCGGCCCCGTCCTCGGCGGCGGGCTCATCGCTGTTCTCGGCGACGAGTGGGGATGGCGTTCGGCGTTCCTCATCAATGTGCCTATCGCCCTGGCTGCGATCATCCTCGGCAGGTTCTGGCTCCCGCAGAGCGCCTGGGTCGGCACCAGCACCGAGTCCGACTCGCACGGCCGACGCCGCGCCGACTTCGACCCCGTCGGGCTCGTTCTGCTCGGCGTGGGCACGTTGTTGGTCATGCTGCCCTTCCTCGAGCGCAGCGCAGGTGCTTGGATCTACGCCCTCGTCCCGGTCGGCGTCGCCGTCGTCTGGCTGTGGGTGCGGTGGGAGAACCGATACTCTCGCCGAGGCGGATCACCGATGGTCGATATGCAGCTGTTCCGGACACGCAGCTTCGCCTACGGGGCGTCGCTGACGTCCATGTATTTCGTCGGTATGCCCGGCATCTGGGTCATCGTGGCGCTCTACCTGCAGAACGGTCTCGGATTCCCCGCCCTCCACGCGGGCCTCGTCGGTCTGCCCTCGGCGCTGCTCTCGGCGATCGCAGCACAGGCGGCCGGCCGTGTCGTGCTCACCTTCGGCCGGAAGATGGTCGTCCTCGGGGTGGCAATCGGTCTGACCGGGGTCGTCGCTTCGGCGCTCCTCGTGTTGGCGCACGAGGCCTGGGGAATCAGCATCTGGTGGCTGCTCCTCACGCTCGGGGTCACCGGCCTCGGGCAGGGCATGGCGATCAGCCCGAATCAGACGCTCACTCTGGCCGAGGTACCCGTCGAGTATGCGGGCAGCTCCGGCGGCGTGATGCAGACCGGGCAGCGGGTGGGCACGGCCATCGGCATCGCGATCGTCACCGCTGTGTTCTTCGTCGTCCAGCCTCTGGCCGGCTACGGCGCCGCCATCGTTGCGGGCTTCGGGTTCATTGCGCTCGTCATCGTCTTCGCCGGAATCATCGGACTGGTCGATCTTGCCCGCGGTCGGGCCAAGGCCCGGCAGGATGGGCAGCCGGTCAGGGGCTGAGCCCCGGTCCGACGGCATCGTCGATTTCCGCGTCGAGGTGCTCAATCAGAACGACGGGGTCGTCCCGATTGCGACTTAAATGGGGCCAGATTGCTCGGTTACTCGTAAGCAGCGGGCAATCTGGCACCACTTAACTTTCGTCAGCGGGGAGGAGGGGTTGCTCGCGCGGGGGAGAGTGTCTCTCGCCCGTTTCGGTCGCGTCTGTGCGGGGGCGACTCGGTCGGGTCAGTCTCGAGATTCGGGGGCGGTCGCCTCGGCGCGTTCGATGTCCTGGGCGGCGAACACGGCGTCGAGGAGGCCGGGGAAACGGGCGTCGAGATCGTCCTTGCGCAGGGTATTCATGATCTTGGTGCCCTCATATTCCTGGCGGATCACCCCCGCTTCGCGCAGTGTGCGGAAGTGGTAGGTCGCCGTCGATTTCGACACCGGCAGTTCGAAGGTCGCGCACGCATGAGCGCCGAATGCGTCGTTGAGTTTGCAGGCGACGGTGCGGCGGACCGGGTCGGCGAGGGCAGCCAGGACGGTGTCAAGTCTCATCTCGTCCCTGCTGGGGTGGTCAAGTGTGCGCATCTGGATCCTCCCTTCTCGCCATCGCGTCGATCTGATGTCGTACTCCTTATTGTACGAAACATTTGGTAGTACGAAATCCATCGTAGTAAAGTGCGAACTCGAAGTACGACGAATCTCATACTTCCAACCGACGACTTTCGACGAGATCACGAGGTGTCATGTCTCATCTGCTGTTCGAACCGCTCACTCTGCGCGGCCTGACCTTCCGCAACCGGATCTGGGTTCCGCCCATGTGCCAGTACTCCGTCGAGACTCTTGACGGGGCCCCCGCTCCTTGGCACACCGTCCACTACGGTGCCATGGCCAGGGGAGGAGCAGGCGCCGTCATCGTCGAAGCCACCGGAGTCACTCCGGAGGCGCGCATCTCGGCCAAGGATCTGGGTCTGTGGAACGACGAACAGCGCGATGCCTTCGTCCCTGTCGTCGACTTCCTCCACTCGCAGGGCACCGCCGCGGGCATCCAGCTCGCCCACGCCGGCCGCAAGGCCTCGACCTATCCGGAGTGGGGAACCGACCGCGGCGGCAGCCTGCCCGTCGACGAAGGCGGTTGGCAGACCGTGGCTCCGTCCGCACTGGCCTTTGAAGGACTCGCCGAACCGCGAGCACTGACCGAGACGGAGATCGCCGAGGTGGTCGCGGCCTTCCGGTCCTCGGCCCGCCGGGCGATCGAGGCCGGGTTCGACTTCGTCGAGATCCACGCCGCACACGGCTACCTCCTCCACGAGTTCCTGTCGCCGCTGAGCAATACGCGCACCGACTCCTACGGCGGAACCTTGGAGAACCGGGCTCGTCTGCTGCTCGAGGTCGTCGATGCCACCCGCGCCGAGGTGGGCGAGGACGTTCCTGTGTTCGTGCGCCTGTCCGCGACGGACTGGACCGACGGTGGGCTCACACTCAACGACACCGTCCACGTCGCTGGATGGCTCAAGGAACACGGCGTCGACCTCATCGACGTCTCCTCCGGTGGCAATGTGATGGCGTCGATTCCCGTCGGTCCCGGCTACCAGACGACTCTGGCCGCCGGCGTGCGTCAGGGATCGGGACTGCCGACCGCGGCCGTCGGTCTCATCAGCGAACCGTTCCAGGGCGAGCACATACTGGCCACCGGCCAGGCCGATGCGATCCTCGTGGGCCGTGAATACCTGCGCGACCCGAACTTCGCGCTGCGCGCCGCTGACGCACTGCGCTTTGACATCGACTACCGCCCGGCTCAGTACCACCGCGCCTATCGGTGAGTTGAGGCTCCGCAGCTCGGCGGCCCGGGGGCCCGCGCGCTCACGGCCCAGTTGAAGTCGCACGGCACATGTTCAAATGTGTGCTCTTCGACTTCAACTGGGCCGTTCGGCGTCTGCGCGGACAGCGCCTCGCTGAGGGTGAGCGTGTGGAGATGTGGCTGAACTCAGAACGGTCGGTTGCAGCTAGGCCAGGCCGCCGAGCCAGAGCCCGATCGTTGCGGCCGTCGTGGCGAAAACCAGCGTGCCGAACGCGTTGACCAGGCCGGCGGCCCAGCGACGTTCCTGGAGAAGTCGGACCGTTTCGAAGCTCGCTGTCGAAAACGTCGTATAGCCGCCGAGGAATCCCGTGCCGAGCACCAGGTGCCAGGCTTCCGGCAGCAGGCTCGCCCCGGCCAGCCCGGTCAGCAGTCCGAGCATGAGCGATCCCGAGACATTGATGATGATCGTTCCCCACGGCAGAGCCGTGCTCATGCGGGACTTGATGAGACCGTCGATCAGCATTCGTGATGAGGCGCCGAGCCCGCCGGCGGCGGCAAGGGCGACGAAGACCAGCGGCGTCATCGGGCACTTCCCGGGTGACGGTCGGCAGAGGCATCGGGACCGGCATCCGCGGTGTCCCCGTCCCAGGCATCGGGTTCGATCGGCAGATCGTCGGCCACCTCGTCGACCTCAGCGCCGCCTCTACGCAGCGTCGTCGCCGTGGCGATGCCGGCGAACGTGGCGAGACCGCCGATGAGTACCGTTCCCACCGCGTAGGCAAGGCCGATGCCGGGGTTGCTCGCACCGCCCGGATCCGCGCCGAGGAGGCCAGCGGTATCCGCGGCCAGCGCGCTGTACGTGGTGAACCCGCCCATGAAACCGGTGCCGACCAGGATCCGTGTTCGGCGACGCCACCCTTCATCGGGACCGCTGCGCGCCAGGGAATCCAGCAGCAGGCCGAGCAGGAACGCCCCGAGGATGTTGACCGTGAGGATTGCCCACGGCACATCGCCGAGGGGCGGCAGGCTCAGACTGATCGCCTCGCGTGCCGCGGTTCCGAGCGCGCCGCCGAGGAATGCGAGCCCCAGATAGGACAGGCGCAGGTGGACCGGCCGGGTCACTGCTCGCCCTTGCCGGTTTGAGGCTCAGCAGTGGGGGACGCGCCCGGGGTCGGCGACGTCGCAGGAGCTTCGGGGTCGTCCATGCCACCGGTGCCTGTCGCCAGCGGAACGACGACGAGGGGGCGATGCTGGCGCCTTGACAGTTGGATCGCGACCGAGCGATTGAAGAACTCATGCAGTGAGCCGCGAACACCTGCGCGACGGACGCCGAGGATGATCATGCGGGCATCGAGCGCCTCGGCGAGCCGGTCGAGTTCCTGTGCCGGTGACCCGGCCAGTGCGCGGGTCGACCAGGCGACATTCGTGCCTTCCAGGGCTACAGCGATGCGGTCCTGGAGTTCGGGGTCGAACTCGGTGGCTGCCTCGTCGGTGGTGTCCGGATCGATGGGCATCGAGAGCACGGAGCCGTCGGGACGAGTCTCAACGGTATAGCGGGAGTCGTCGACGTGGGCGCAGACGAGCTCGGCGTCGAAATGGGCGGCGTAGTCCGCGGCGGCGGCCATCACCTCGGCGGGCTGATCGGGGACGACGCCGAGGATGATGCGGGCGCGTGGCGGCCCGTCGTATATCGGAGCGGGGCTGGCGGTGATGGTCTCTCCTACCTTTCGGGCATGCTGAAGCCGGTCGAGGTAGGGACTGTTGTCGACTGCGGACTCTTGAGCATCATCACGAGTCCTGCGCCGAGGTTGGGTACGGCGAGCCCCACCGCCGTGCCGCGACAGACGCGACGTCTTCATTGTGCCACAGAGTGGGCGTGCAGGCGGGTGCGCCTGATTGGGCTCGGCAAAAGTGGTGGCACTGCACCTGACATGGTTTCGCGGCATCCGGAAGCACGCTAGGTCATGGAACGATAGAGTACTGACGTTTCTATGCCCGCTGGCGCACAAGAAGATTGGATGCCTTTATGGACGACGCCCCGCATGCAGAAGGTGGCGCGAGCACTCAGCCGCTGCAAATAACCGAGCTTCTCTCGTTCCGAGTGCGGCGTCTGGCTAACCTGCTATCAGCCAGCGCGGGGCCTCGATTCCGACGGGAGTTCGACGTTAGTCTTCCCGAGTGGCGGACCTTGGCCCTGCTCGGTCAGACGCAGCCGATGACTGTGAACAAGTTGGCTCGTTTGGCTGCGCTCGACAAAGCGCAGATGAGTCGCGTGATTTCGGGACTTGTGGATCGCGGCCTAGTCTCCAAGTCGCTGGGGCCTCGCCGATCGAGTCAGCTCACTCTTACAGATAGCGGGCAATCGCTATTCGAGCAGATTATTGCAGCCGCAAATGAGCGAGATCAGACGGTGCTTGCGGTCTTGGAGCCTGAGGAACGTGAGGTTCTGGACCGAGCTCTCAACAAGCTTGCCGACGTCGCAATCGTTCTCGAGCACCATGAGCACGAGACCCCAGGGTGAGGTGACCTAGTCAGAGTTTCGGAGACGAGCTTCTTTGTGTTGATTTCAGTGTTGACAAACTCAACACTGAGGGTGAGACTTGAACCACTTAATTGGAATCAAGGCATTGGGGGCTTGTCCATGGCGATTGACGCTGCGACAGAGGTGTCGCTGACAGAGAAAAGGCGCATCTACCGAAAGGTGGCTTTGCGGCTAATGCCGCTTCTGGTCATCTGCTATTTCATCAGCTTTATCGACAGGACGAACATCGGCATCGCCCAGATCGGACTGGAGCGTGACCTGGGGTTCAGTGAGGCGGTCTATGCATTAGGGGTGAGTTGCTTTTTCGTTGGATTCATCATCTTTGAGATTCCGTCGAACGCGCTCATGTCCCGTATCGGTGCACGAAAGACCATTGTGCGCATCATGATGCTTTGGGGTTTGGTCACCATTGCCACGATGTTCATCACTGGACCGGTGACCTTCTATATCGCACGGTTCCTTCTCGGGGTTGCTGAGGCGGGCTTCTTTCCGGGGTGTCTGCTCTTTCTCTCATACTGGTTCCCCTCTAGTCGGCGAACCGGGATGACCGCGATCTTCTTTATGGCTATTCCGATCTCGGGTGCCGTGGGGTCCGCGATGTCCGGATGGATCATGAGCGCTTTCGGTGGTGTTGCGGGTCTGGCTGACTGGCAGTGGCTGTTCGTTATCGAGGGCATCCCTCCGCTCATTCTCGCGGGAATCGCTTGGCTGGTGCTCTGCGATAGGCCGTCGCAAGCTAAGTGGCTGAGTGGCGCGGAAAAGGCTGTTATTGAGCGGGATCTTGCTGATGACTCAGCGACGAAGAGCACGGGGCGCGAATCGCACGGTGGACTGCGCGTAGCGCTGCGCGACCCAAGGGTGTGGATCCTTGGTCTTGGCGCCTGTGCAGCGTATACGTTCGCCAACGCGGTCTCCTTCTGGACGCCGCGCATCATTCATCGCTCCGGTATTGATGATCCGCTTTCGTTGGGCCTGCTCTCGGCCATCCCGCCGATCGGCGGAATCATCGTGATGCTCCTCGTGGGGCGCCATTCGGACAGAACTCGCGAGCGCCGCTGGCATACGGCTGTGCCGTGGTTGACGGGCATTGCAACGATGTTCATCCTCGCGTTCACTCTTGATACGCCGCCGCTTGTGGTTGCCCTGCTCACTGTGATGGCATGCGCGCATTATTCAGGTCTTACGGTCTTCTATTCGATCCCCTCGATCTATCTGTCGCCGAGGACCGCTGCTACCGGCATTGCCTTTGTCACGGCTGCTGGATCGGTCATGGCGGCTGTGGCTCCGGCGATGCTGGCTGCAATCCAGGCAATCACCGGCGACATATCCGTGGGCCTCATGGCCAGTGGGCTCATTATTCTGTGTGGAGTCTTCGTTGTGCTGATCGGTATTCCGGCGAAGTCGCTGCGGGAGGCTGATACCAGGCAGGCGACGGAATTGAATGCTGAGGGCGAGCCGACCGTTGGTCAAAATGGCTATGGTGATGAGGCTGTGTCGGGGAGCGTGGCATCAGGCGATGGGGAACGGTGAGTCCGAATTGCCAACTGTTGATTAAGTCAACAGTTATGCGATAGTCTGCAGCAACGACAAAGGAGAATCACCAGAATGAACGACAGAGTGAGCATCAACGAGTGCTTCGCCCGAGATGGTCTGCAGCACGAAAGTGCTTTCGTGCCGACATCACAGAAGCTTGCCGTGCTCAAATCTTTCACTGCTGCCGGATTCCGGCGCATTGAAGCCACCAGTTACAGCCACCCGAAGCAAGTGCCAGCATTTACCGACGCCAGTGACCTGCTGAAAGCGCTGCCGCGGAGCGAAGGCGTCGCCTTCAAAGCCACGTGCCCAAATAAGAAGGCCGTCCAGCGCGCTGTGGCTGACGCAGCGTCCGGGTACGGAGCCGAGGAAATCAGCCTGCTCACCTCTGCCAGCGACTCGCATTCGCAGGTCAATCTCCGTGCGACTCGAGCAGAACAATGGCAGAAAGTCGAGCAGATGGCTGAACTTGCCGCAGGGAATTTCACACTGGTAGGCGTTGTCTCGGTTGCCTTCGGTTGCCCATTTGAAGGAACGGTCGACCCGCAGAGAGTCATCGATGATGTGGCTCGCTTCCGTGACCTGGGTGCCGCCTATGTGACCATCGGGGATACGACCGGTCTGGCGGACCCGGCAGGTGCCAAGAGTCTCTTCGCGGAGCTGGTCCCAGCTTTCCCTGAACTTACCGTCGTCGCTCACTTCCACGATACGCGTGGCCTCGGCATCGCGAATGTTATGGCTGCCTATGAAGGAGGCTGCCGTAGCTTCGACTCCGCAATGGGCGGTGTCGGGGGGCACCCGAACAAGATCAACTACGGTTCCGGGTCGACGGGCAATGTGGCTACCGAAGACACGGTCAATCTCTTCGACTCGCTCGGGGTGGATACGGGTCTTGACCTCGACGCACTGATGGAGGCCGCTGCCGAATGTGAAAGCGTGCTCGGCCGCACGCTCCTAAGTAAGACGTCCAAAGCTGGGCTGTCGAACTCAATCCTGAGAAAGGCTGACGCAGTATGACCAGTGACACACTCATCGTCACGGACTCCGAGGGAGGGGTCAGGACCATAACTCTCAACCGCCCGGACAAGCGCAACGCGCTCAACACAGAACTGACAACAGCCCTCCGAGATGCCCTGCTCGACTGCGATAGTGACCCTGAGATACGGGCAGTTGTCCTCGCCGGAGCTGGGCGCGGCTTCTGCGCAGGTGCTGACCTGAGTGAGTTCACGGAACTCACCCCTGATCACGCCGAACGCGTGGTTGCCCGAGCGGCGCTCACCGCTGAGCTGCAGTCGCTGCCGACCAGCCTCTCGGTGCCTGTGGTCGCTGCGGTGAAGGGCCATGCGGTGGGCGGAGGCGCTGGACTTGCTCTGGCATGCGACATGATCGTCGTCTCCGATGACGTGTCGTTCGGGTACCCCGAGATCAAGCATGACATTGTTCCTGCGCTCGTGATGACAGGTCTGCAGCGGCACCTGGGGCGCAAGCTCGGGTTCGAGTTGATCTCGACTGGTCGTATGCTCGGCGCGAATGAGATGTCAGAACTCGGGCTGGCAAACGAGGTCGTTGAGACCGGCGCCGAGGTCGCTCGTGCACAGGAGATTGCGACCAGTTGGGCCGGACGTTCGTCTAGGGCGTTAAGCGCCATCAAATCTCTGTACTACCGGGTTGCCGATCTTCCGACGGCAGCGGCGATGGATGCAGGGCAGGACCTCAATGCGCTTATGCGATCGTTCAGGAGCTGAAATGACCAAACCGCTGGATGGAATCCGCATTCTCGACTTCTCACGCGTCCTGGCCGCGCCGATGGCCACTCAGATCCTTTCTGACATGGGCGCCGAAGTGATCAAGGTCGAGCGTCCTGGGAAGGGCGACGAGACTCGATCTTTCGAACCGAGAGTCGGAGACCAGAGCGCCTACTTCTTCGCTTTCAATCGCGGCAAGAAGTCCGTCACGTTAGATCTCAAAAGCGATGACGACCGACGCATCGTCGAACGCCTTGTCACTGAGGTCGACGTCGTCGTCGAGAACTTTGTCCCAGGCACCATGGATCGCTACGAACTTGGCTGGGAACGTCTGCATGAACTCAATGAACGACTCATCTACGTCGCCGCTAGCGGCTTCGGTCAGACGGGTCCTGAACGCAACCGAAAAGGCTACGACACAGTGTTCCAAGCTCTGTCGGGAGTTATGCACCTGACAGGCGAGCCCGAGTCAGGGCCGTCGAAGGCAGGCATTCCAGTGGCCGACATGACAAGTGGACTGTGGGTAGCGATCGCGATCCTCACCGGGCTTGTCGGGCGTGGCACTCACGGAATCGGCACCTTCATCGATGTTGCGATGATGGACGTCCAGACTAGCCTGCTCGCGCTCGCTGCCGCTCGGACGTTCGCTCTCGACGAAGATCCCGCGCGGACCGGTACCGCGCACCTCGGTCGGGTGCCCTCTGCAGCATTCGAATGCCGAGATGGGTGGGTGCAGATCAGCGGCAGCGACCAACACTGGCCGCTTCTTTGCAACGTTCTCGGTCTCGACGAGCTTGAGCGAGACGCGGAACTGGCTGAGAACGCCGGCCGAGTCAACCGTCGTGAGGAAGTGACTCAGGCGCTGTCCGAAGCCATCTCCTCGTGGACCCGAGACGAGCTGGTTGCCGCACTCACCGAGATTGGCATCCCGGCGGGCGAAGTCCGCTCTGTCAAAGAGGCCCTGAACGCACGACAGACACAGGAACGCGGAATGGTCGGTACCTTCGAGCATCCCACAGTCGGCAGGTTCAGTGCGCTGCGCACCCCAGTGAAATTCCACGGATATGAGGACCCGACGATCTCTGCTCCTCCACTCCTGGGAGCCGATAACGAGGAAGTGTTGGGAGCCTTCAAGCCTGTCGGGGCCATGCACGCGGGTGGCGCAGCCGAAACTGCCGGAGCGGAGGGGCAGGCATGAGCCAGTCGCTGACGACGAACACAGCAGCCGTTGCTGGACCGGCGCCGAGCCCGCGGAACACGCTGACGACCGAACGCCTCGGCGACGTCCTCATTGTCATGCTCAACCGTCCTGAGGCCCGGAACGCCGTCAACCTCGAACTCTGCCTTGACCTCATCGATACCTTCGGGGCCATCGACGCCGAACTGCCGGGTGTCGTGGTGATCGGTGCTAACGGGCCCACGTTCTGCGCCGGTGCCGACCTCAAAGAACGACAGGAAAAGGACTCTGCATGGATTCGACAACGGCGGCTTGCCTCGTTTGCGGCATACCGTGCAATCGTGCGCTGCCGTGTTCCGGTCATCGCCTATCTGCAGGGAGCCGTTGTCGGTTCTGGAGGCGAGATCGCACTTTCCTGCGACTTCGCCTACGCGCAGGATGACGTCAGCTTCCGGTACCCCGAAGTTCACTGGGGCACGATCGGCGCCACTCAGCGACTGCAACGCGTGGTCGGGGTCCGAAAGGCCAAGGAACTTCTCTTCACCAATTCGGTCGTGGATGCCGCCGATGCTGTCGACCTGGGGCTTGTGCAAAAGGTGATCAACTGCGAGGACGGGTGGGACTTCGTGCTGCAAACGGCAAAGACGATTGCGGAAGCGCCGACCTCCGCAGTGCAGCTGACGAAGAATGCCATTGATGCGGGAAACGAAGTCAGCCTTGACCAAGGCCTCGATATCGAACTGCGCGCAATCGAGACGAATCTCGCCCGGGGCGAGTGGAAGAAGGGCCTCGCAGACTTTGCAGCCCGTAATGACACACCCACCACGGAGGTGCGTAAGTGACTGCTCTGAATGACGTCACGGATACGTTTGACACCGACCCCTTCGACCGCACCGAGGTGCCGGTAGGCGCCTGTCCTCTGACTACCTCCGCGGTGCTTGCTCGAGCAGCGGCCACTGTCCCGGACCTCGAAGCCGTCGTCTGCGGCGATGACCGTGTCACCTATGCAGAGCTCAAGCGCAGAGCTGATTCCGCCGCTGAGGTATTGCGTCGAATGGGTGTTCGTGCAGGAGACCATGTGGCGCTGTGCGTTGGCAACGGTCCGCGCTGGGTGGAGCTGTTCTACGCGATTACGGGCATCGGTGCGGTGGTCGTTGCGGTCAACACGCGGTACCGTTCAAGCGATCTGGCGTATGTGCTCAATGACTCGCAGGCGTCATTCCTCATCACTGCTCCACGCGTGCTCTCGAACGATTTCCTCTCCACGATTCGCACCATCGGACCAGGACCGGATTCAGAGCTGCCGCACCCCGAATTGCCCTACTTGGCGTCAATTGTCGTCCTCGAAGATGACTCCGCGACAGAGATCGAAGCGGGTTGGACTCGCTGGTCCGAGTTCTCCGATACCTCTGTCGGCAGTCGCCCAGAGGATGTGGTCGTGGAAGGTGACGCAACCGATGGAGCGGACGGAATCGCTGGCGATGATGCCGCTGTCGTCAGCCCGGCGAGTATCTCACTTATCCAGTACACGTCGGGGACTACCTCTCGTCCGAAGGGAGTCCTTCTGACTCACAGGGGAATGTGCGCCGACGCGCACTTCTCGGCCGTGAGAATGGGACTGCGGGCCGGCGACAGGTTCCATTCAGTCCGCCCTTTCTTCCATGTCGCAGGCAGCACGCTTTCCGTGCTCAGCAGTGCACAGTCGATGGCGACGTTGGTGACTATGGAACGGTTCTCTGCAGGTCCCGCGCTCGGTATTCTCGAACGGGAGCGGTGTACTCACTTCTCCGGCAACGACACAATCGCGCTCATGCTCCTCGACCACCCGGATCGACCGCGACGAAATCTTGTCTTGCGGGGCGCTTGGGTCGCGGCTTCTGCCGCGGTGCTCAAACGAGTGGCCGAAGAACTCGGTGCCAGCGAGGTTGTCGCTGGGTACGGTCAGTCGGAGGCCTCACCGAACGTCGCTCAGTCAGCGTGGTGGGAGCCCGAGCACGTGCGGCTTGCCTCGGCGATGCTTCCGCAGCCTGGAGTTGAGGTGCGGATCTGGGACGATGCTGCCACCGAGCAGGCGCCGACCGGGTGTAAGGGAGAGATTCAGGTGCGCGGTTGGAACGTCATGAGCGGGTATCTGAACAATCCTCAAGCCACACGCAACGCCTGCACTTCTGATGGGTGGCTGCGCACGGGGGATCTTGGCATCTTGGACGAGGACGGGCGACTGACTTTCGTCGGTCGGCTCAAGGAGATGTTCCGCGTGGGCGGTGAAAACGTTTCGCCCGTTGAGATCGAAGAGGAACTGCTTCATCATCCTGCAGTACGGCAAGCTGTGGTGGTGGGAGTGCCGGACCCGCGCCTCATCGAAGTGCCGTTCGCATTCATCTCCCTGTCCCAGGGACATTCGTTGGAAGAAGCGGCATTAGTAGCATGGTTGCGCGAACGTGTGGCTGGATTCAAAGTACCCAAGTACGTCCGATTCATGGAGGACTTCGAGGAACTGGGCATGACGGCCAGTTCGAAGGTCCAACGCGGGGGTTTGGGCCGACAAGCACAGAAGTATCTCGATGAGATGGCGGCGATCTGAGATGCGCATCGACACACCCCTGACCCGCCTCGTCGGTATGGACCTGCCCATCGTCCAGGCAGGAATGTCCTGGGTGAGCTCCTGTGCCGAACTCCCCCTGGCAGTGTCCGAAGCCGGTGGTTTGGGAGTTGTCGCTGGCGGTCCGATGCGGCTGCCCGACCTCGATGAGTGCCTCACGCGCATGCGGGCCGGCACGGACCGACCATGGGCTGTCAACATGCCCCTCTACCGCAAAGGAGTCGATGAGGTGATGGCTCACCTCATCGACCAAGCGCCGCCAGTGATTATCGCCTCGCAAGGCGGGCCGAAAAAGTACCTCGGCGCTCTCCACGATGTTGGGACTGTTTGGCTTCACGTCGTCACGAGCCTCACTCACGCGGCCAAGGCCGTCGGGGCCGGAGTCGATGGTTTGGTCGTCGTCGGTG
This sequence comes from Brevibacterium sp. MGP-B1, assembly GCF_057766545.1. Taxonomy (NCBI): domain Bacteria; kingdom Bacillati; phylum Actinomycetota; class Actinomycetes; order Micrococcales; family Brevibacteriaceae; genus Brevibacterium; species Brevibacterium sp. MGP-B1. The sequence continues at coordinate 4,315,222 of NZ_CM173407.1, forward strand.
CGGAGGCAGGCGGCCATCCGCCCGAGCACGGAGTGACTAGTCTCGTGCTCACCCGTCTGATCGCGCGAGAATTCCCTGAGATCCCGGTCGTAGCGTCCGGCGGATTCACCGATGGTTACTCGCTCGCGGCTGCGCTGTCGTTGGGAGCCGCCGGAGCACAATTCGGCACTCGGTTCATCGCTACCCCAGAGGCGAACGCGCACCCGGCGTACAAGGACAGGGTTCTCAGCGCGGAAGTCGAGGACGCTGTTCTCGTCGGACGTGGGCTCAATCCGATTCGCACCCTGCGCAATCAATTCACCGAACGGATGCTTGATCTTGAGACTGCAGGTGCGTCGGTGGACGACCGACGGGAAGTGTTCGCGTCCACCGTGCTTCGGCAGTCGGCAAAAGACGGTGAGGTCGAGACTGGGAAGGTCGAAGCGGGTCAGACAGCAGGTTTGGTGACGGAGCTCCATTCCGCCGCTGAGGTTGTTCGCCGAATCGCAGCCGAATACGGTGCCGTTGTGAATGGACTTCCCCGGGCAGCCGGCGGTGACAGTGCTCCCCAACGCGCACAGGCAGACGGGAATGTGGCAACCGCCGTGTAGCCTGGCGGGCCACCTCGGTGATGGTGCCGCGAAAGCGAACAGCGAGCCCCACCGCCGTGCCGCGCAGGCGCGACGCCAATTTTGTGCCATAGGGGCCGCAGCGAAAGGGCCGTCGGATGGCCGACATCCGAAGATGGCCGGCATCCGACGGCCCCGCTGGGGTATCAGCGCTCGCCGAGCCTCAGCCTTCGCGGATCGTCATCCGGCTCAGATTGTCGCCGTCGATGATGAAGGCGAACGATGATCGACCGTTGGCATGCGTCGAACGCCAATCGCCGATGACCGTGACTTCGTTTCCGTCGACTGTGACCTCTTCGGGCGTGAGGATGCCGGTTGCGCCGATGAACTCCTTGTCGCTCCACGCCCTGATGGACTCTCGGCCCTGGAACTCGCGGCCCCAGTCATCCACGACTCCGTCAGGGGTGAATGCGTCGAGGAAGCCCTGGTCATCGTGAGCGTTGACGGTGTCGATGAAGCCGGCGACTGGTTCGGGAATCTGCAGATCTGACATGTGTTCTCCTGTGGTTCCGGGAGGTGGCTGTTGGATGGGTGCTGAGGGGGACGGAAGTGTCGTGTCTGCCTCAGCGAGTGGTGTAACCGCCGTTGGCGAAGATCGTCTGCCCGGTGATCCAGTTGCCCTCCGTGGCGAGGAATCGCACGATCGGTGCGATGTCTTCGATCCGGGTCAGACGGTTGCCCATGCCCTGCGACTTGTGGAACTCCACTCGTTCCGGGGTCTCCTGACCGTAGAAGAAGGGAGTGTCCATGGGCCCGGGGGCGATGGCGGTGACGGAGATGCCGCGGTCGGCATATTCCTTCGCTGCGGCTCGGGTGAAATGCTCGACGGGACTCTTGCCGCCGGCATAGGTCGAATAGCCGTCGGTGAACGCGGCGAGCAGGGCAGTGACGATGGTGACGATCTTCCCATTGTCGGCAAGGTGTCTGCCTGCTTCCTTGATGAAGAAGTACGCGGCCTTCGCGTTGATGTCGAACATCGCGTCGTACTCGTCCTCGGTGGTCTCCGCAATGGGCTTGCGCAGAACCTTGCCAGTGGTGTTCACCGCGATATCGATGGGCCCCAGCGCGGAGACGGCATCGTCGAAGAGCCTCTCGACGTTGGCGGGCTTGGTGAGATCTCCGGTGAGCAGGACGCCCTTCGATCCGCTGGCCTCGACGGCCGCGAGTGTCTTTTCGGCCTCCGGGCGCGTTGATTCCGAGTTGTAGTGGATGGCGATATCGGCTCGGGCTGCGGCGGTCTGTCGAGCGATGAGTCCGCCGAGGTTCTTCCCGCCTCCTGCGATGAGGATGGTCTTGCCTTGCAGAGTCTGTTCGGTCATGGTCTCAACCTCCGTATCGTTGTTACATCGGACTATATCGACGGTACATTATAATATAGCGATATGACAGAAGTTGAGGGAACGGATACACGGACCCGCCTGCTCGAAGCGGCCGCCGACCTCATTGCCGCGGCGCCCGGAGAGGACTTCTCTCTGCGCGCGGTCTGCGACGCGGCGGGGGTCAAGATGCCCACTCTGTACCATTTCTTCGGCAACAAGCAGGGGCTGATCGAGGCCGTCGTGGAGCGTGGCTTCGACATGTATCTGTCGGCCAAATCCTCGACCGAATCCAGTGGCGACCCGATTCAGGATCTGCGTCTGGGCTGGGATGCTCACGTTGCCTTCGGCCTGGAGAACCCGGGTTTCTACACCCTCATGTACGGCAAGGTCAGGCCCGGCTATTCACCTGAGGCACAATCGAAGCCGAGCGAGATTCTGCGCGGTCTGACGCTCAAAGCGGAACAGGACGGACGGCTCGTCGTCGGCCACAAGCAGGCCGCCGCTCATGTGCTCGCCACGAATATCGGCGTCACCCTGCGGCTGATCATTCAAGGCAAGAACGATCCCGAACTTTCAGCGGGCGTGCGCGAAGGAGTGCTCGCCGCCATCACCGGAACCGGACAGAGCGAACAGGGCGACGGTCGTCTGGGTCATGCTGTCATCGAACGTGCAGCGGCGAATCCGGACATCCTGGGCGAAACGGAGACTCAGCTCCTCATCCAATGGATCGGCCGCCTCGGCGAGGTCTGAAAACGGTCGCCGAACAGGCGGCCGCGCCCGCCTCGCTCGGCCGAGGCGGGGTCGTCGATTCGGGAGCGCTCGGATCTCGTGGTCGGGCGAGGTCAGGGCCGCCTCGGCGAATGTGTCGCCATGTTGATCAGCGCTCTGCGCGGTAGCGGTCGACGGCACGGCGGAGGCGCTGCAGGCCATCGTCGATGCGGTCTGGAGCCGCCGAGGCGAAGCACAGGCGCAGCGCATTCGAGAAGTTCCCGGCCGGCGAGAACGCAGGACCGGGAATGTAGGCCACGCCCTCCTCGAGAGCGGTGGTCATGAGGTCTTCGGTGTTGATGGATTCGTCCTCGAAGGTCACCCACAGGAAGAATCCTCCGTCGGGATTGGTGGCTCGGATCTCTCCGGGGAAGAGCCTCTCCAGTCCTTCCGACATTGCGATCTTCCGCTCGCGGTAGGCCTTGCGCAGGACTTCGACATGGGAGTCGGCGCCGCCTTCGGCCAGCCACTGGGCGATGAGGTGCTGGTTGGGGACGGGGGCGCAGGAGTCCATCGTCTGTTTGGCATTGACGGCGAGCTCGCGGACCTCGGGATCGACGTCGATCCAGCCGACCCGCAGACCCGGGGCGACGAATTTCGAGAACGTGCGTACCCCGAAGATGAGGGGATCGTTCGGGCTGAGGTCGCTCAGCGCCGGCAGTGATTCACCTTCGAAGCGCAGCATTCCGTACGGATTGTCCTCGATGATGACCGACCGGTGGCGGTGGGCGAATTCGAGGAGGCGCTCGCGACGCGGCAGCGACATGGTCACGCCTGCCGGGTTCTGAAAGGTCGGGACGGTGTAGATGACCTTCGGGGCGCGCCCGGTGCGCTGCGTGTGCTCCTCGAGGACGTCGATCTGCATGCCCTCTTCGTCGACGGGGATCTCGAGGATCTCCGCCTCATAGCTCATGGCCGTCGCCGAACCGTTCGTATAGGTCGGCGACTCACAGGCGACGAGGTCGCCGGGGGTGACGAAGAGTTTGAACCCGAGATCGAGCCCCTGCATGCCTCCGGAGGTGATGAGGAGACGGTCGCGGTTCCCCTGCTGTTCGGGCGGGATCTGTCCGGTGGCGGCGAGGTAGTCGTGGAGGGCCTCGATGAGGATGGGCTCGCCCTTCGTCTCCCCATAGGTGAAGTTCTCCGGAGAGAAGACTTGCGCAGCGATGCGGGCGAAGTCCGCGGCCGGCAGCATGTCCGGCGCCGGTGCCCCCATGCCGAACTTGACGATGTCATGGTGGTATTGGGCGAGCACCGTGGTGGAGGCATCGATGACGGAGCCGACGAGCTGATCGCGGCGGCGGGCGTAGGGCAGCGCGGGGGACTGCGACTGGTTCTCGGGCTGGTTCTGCGAAGCACTCGTGGCCGGATGCATTGACGTGGTGGACATGAGCGACCTCCTCTGAGCGGTGATGCCCTGAAGTCGACGGCTCCGGCGACAATGCCAAGGCTCCTGCCCGAACGACGGTGTACGTGGGTCACTTCAGCATAGGGGTGGGGGACGTGGCGAACAAGGATGCTGAACGCCTGCGATTTCGGGCGAGTCGTCGAACGGATCGGTCCTCCCTCGCCGAGGCGGCTCTACAGTGGGGACATGACAGGTGCAGACGCCGACGGCGGCAGTAGGGCTATCAGACCCACCGATGTGCGCGAGTCCGACCTCGGCGTGCAGTTCACAGCGTTCATCGACGAACACCGACAGCACCTGCTCGGGACCCTCGACGACCTGAGCGAAGACGAGGCGAGGCGATCCCTGGTACCGAGCAGAACCCGCCTGCTGTCTCTGCTCAAACATGCGGTGTTCGTCGAAACCGTCTGGTTCGGTGAGGCGATCACCGGCCGGAGTCGGGTCGACTACGGACTGCCGCACGACTCCAAGGACTCCTTCCTCCTCGACTCCTCGGACACGATCGCCTCGGTGACCGCTGACTACCGGGCTGCGGTCGAACGCTCGCACGCGGCGATCGCGGAGATGGGTCTCGACACCGTGCTCACCGGCCATCGGGCCGGCCCGATGCCGCTGCGATGGGTGCTCCTCCACGTCCTGCGGGAGCTCGCCCAGCACTGCGGGCACGCGGACATCCTGCGCGAGCAGATCCTCGCCGAACGGGGGAGACGCGGCGGCTGGTCCGGTGTCGCGCGCTAGTGAAGGGCCACCTCGGTGGGTCGGGGCGGTTCGTGACGGCGGGGCCGCCTCGGCGATCTGACGCTCCCGAGCGAGTACGGTCTCGCGGGTGAGCGCCGCGGCGGGCATCGTCTGCTCGGATCAGCCCTGAGTATGATGTGAGTCCGGCGGCGCAGAACTACCATGGCCGACATGAGCAATCGATCGATCCGGACCGAGGGCCACCGCCCGGAGCCGCAGCAGCGCACCCCCGACCGCGTCGACCGCATCCGTCGTACCCTCACCGCTCATCCTTGGATCGTCGACTCGCTGCTCTGGGCTCTGCCGATCACCTATCTGACTGTCGTCTTCACCTCCTCCCAGGCCGAGCGGAGCGAGATCGCCCTGGTGCCCGTGGCAGTGCAGGTCGGCATCGTTCTGCTCCAGACGCTGCCGCTGGGACTGCGGCGCACTGCCCCGCTGCTGAGCTCCTCGCTCATCGCCGTCGGCTGCCTGCTGACCGTGCTCACGATGATGGGACCGACCTTCGGCATCGTCGCCGTGCCGATCACCGTGTATTCGACGACGGCGTGGGGGACACGGAACCACGGTCGCATCGTGCTCGTCCTGGGCCTCCTCGGCGCACTCTTCCTGGGCGGCTGGCTCTACCTCGTGTCCCTGCAGGCGACGATCGGCGCGAACCCGCGCCCCTTGGCTTTCGGCGAATACGTGCTGTTGGTCGTCGTCGTGGCGCTGTGTGCTTCGATCGTGCTCATCGCCTGGCTGTTGGGCGGAGTCGGATTCCGTCGCCGCCGCGAGATCGAGGGCATCCGCGAGCGCAACCGCCTGCTGGAACGCGAACGCGAATCCGAGACCCGGCTGGCCGCTGATGCCGAACGCATGCGCATCGCCCGCGAAATGCATGATGTCATCGCCCATTCCCTGTCCGTCGTCATCGCTCAGGCCGACGGAGGACGCTATGCGGCGAAGACCGATCCGGCCGTCGCGGTCGGAGCCCTCGAGACCATCGCACAGACCGGACGGGAAGCCTTGGCACAGACGCGGTCGCTGCTCGGCTTCCTCCGCGCCGAGGAGGACGACGAGCGCTCTTCGTCGCCGCTGCCCGGCGTCGCCGACATCGGCTCCCTCATCGCCGATGTGCGATCGGCGGGGCTTCCGGTCTCGGTGACCGAACTGGATGACGTCGACCGCGGCCGCTTGGCCGAAGGAGCGTCGCTCGCCGTCTACCGCATCGTTCAGGAAGCGCTGACGAATGTGCTCAAGCATGCCGGGGACGGTGCTCGGGCACATGTCGAGCTGCTGGCTGAGGACGCGGAGCTCGTCGCCCGCATCAGCGACAACGGAACCGGACACACGACAGGGCGAGGGAGCGGAGAGATGGACAGCCACGGAGCCGACGACCCGGCTCGGGCTGCGACCCACGGCCGTGGATACGGAATCGTCGGCATGCAGGAACGCGCTGCGCTCTACGGCGGCACGCTCATGGCCCGGCCGATCCGGTCGACCGGAGTGAAAGACCGGTCCGAAGGGCACACCGATGCGAAGCCCGGGTTCTCCTCCGGCGCGGTCATGGGAAGCGCTTTCGGAACGACGACGGGATTCCTCGTCGAGGCCAGGTTGCCGCTGTCCGCTCCCGTGCCCAGTCCCGAATCCGATTCCGGGCTCACCCCGGGCGCCGGCACTCATGATTCGTCCGATCATGGGGAGAATGGGACTGCCGGAACCGGGCAGATCGCCGTAGCAGGGCAGACCGCCGAGGTGGGAGAGAGTCAGTCCGCCGGAACCGGGCAGACCGCCGAGGCGGGAGAGAAGCAGGTCGCTGAAGTCGAGGAGAGCAGCCGATGAACGCCGAAGAGGCGACCGTGCACGGTCGGACTGATGCTCGGGAGAGCGGACCGCTGCGCGTCGTGCTCGTCGATGATCAGGCCCTCGTGAGGGCGGGCTTCGCCATGGTCATCGACTCCCAACCGGACCTCACCGTCGTCGGACAGGCCGGCGACGGTGCGGCGGGTCTCGACGTCGTCAGGCAGGACGAACCCGATGTCGTGCTCATGGACGTTCGGATGCCGCGTATCGACGGTATCGAAGCGACCCAGCGGATCCTTGCTCTCGCCGACGAAGGGACGATCCGTCCCCCGAAGATCATCGTGCTGACCACCTTCGACGATGACGATTACGCCTTGCGTGCGTTGCGCGCCGGTGCCTCAGGCTTTCTGCTCAAAGACACCCTGCCCGAGGTGCTCCTCGAGTCGATCCGCACCGTCGTCGACGGTGGTGCCGTCATCGCTCCCACCACCACCAGACGACTGCTCGAGACGCGACTCCTGCCCCACCTCGACGCGGGGGATCCTCCCCATTCGGATCCGAGATCGGCGGCCTCGGGAACCGATGCGACATCGGCCGAGGGTGTTGCGCCCGCCCCACCCGGGGACGGTGAGCCAGCATCATCCGAGGTCGGCACTTCTGCGCCGAGCGGTCGGGGGTCGCTGAGCACCGCTGGCGCGGATGTGTCCGGGCGGGCCGGTGCGAGCCGTCTCGAGGCGGCCGATATGCGTCGGTTGGAGTCATTGACTCAGCGCGAGACCGAGGTCCTCGTCCTCATCGCCACCGGTCTGAGCAATACCGAGATCGGCGAGCGGCTCTATCTCGCGCAGCCGACCGTGAAGACCCACGTCGGTCGGATCCTCATGAAGCTCGAGGCTCGTGATCGTGTGCAGGCCGTCGTGTTCGCCTACGAAGCCGGTCTCGTCGGGGCAGGGAACTGAGCCGGAAGCATCCGCACGCGCCCGGGGCCGACCGTTCGAGACCGGTTTATCGTCGGCGAGCAAGGTCGCTCAAGGGAATCCGAGATCATCCTCAGGTATGACGGTCGGGCCACGGCCGCCTCGGCGCCCTGCAGCGAAGACCATCCTCAGGTCCGATGTGGGCGGGTGGGGTCGGCGACGAAGCTGGAGGCATGAACACATCAGCGACATACACCGATGCCCATCCTTCCCCGACCTCATCCCCGACCCCCGCGCAAGGCCCGACCCCCGGTCAGGGTTCGAGCCCCGCGCCGAGGCTGGCCATCCAAGCCATCGGACTGCGCAAGACCTACGGAAAAGGGGACGCACAGGTCAGGCCGCTCGACGACCTCAGCCTCGACATCGAAGCCGAACGCTTCACTGCCATCATGGGACCGTCCGGCTCGGGTAAGTCGACGCTGCTCAACATGCTCGCCGGACTCGACACCCCGGATTCGGGCGAGGTCTTCATCGGACGCACGGCAATCTCACGGCTCAGCGACCGCAAGCTCACGGCGCTGCGCCGCGACCGCATCGGCTTCGTCTTCCAGTCCTTCAACCTCGTGCCCGCGATGAGCGCCGAGGAGAACATCCTGCTGCCCTCGCAGCTGTCGGGGCAGAAGGCCGACCGCCGCATCTTCGATCGCATGGTCGACCTGCTCGGACTGCGCGAGCGCCTGGGTCACCGGCCGCACGAACTCTCCGGCGGACAGCAGCAGAGAGTCGCCGTCGCTCGCGCACTCGTCGCCCAGCCCGATGTGCTCGTCGCCGACGAGCCCACCGGCAACCTCGACTCGAACTCCGGTGAAGAGGTCCTGAACATCCTGCGCGCCTCGGTCGATGAACTCGGCCAGACCGTCGTCATGGTCACCCACGATCCCCGGGCCGCAGCCCGCGCTGACCGCGTCGTTCTGCTCGCCGACGGACGGCTGGCCGGTGAGCTCTCCCAACCGGATCCGGAGTCCGTGGCCGCCGCGCTGATGAATGTCACGGCAGGCTCGGCAGCTTCGGGAGCCGCACCCGCTGGCCAGTCGGCCGGGTCTCCAGTCGGAGCCGCGCCGACAGACGGAGGTGCCCGATGATCCGCATCGCATGGTCCAACCTCCGCAGCGCCTCCGGGCGTCTGAGTGCGGCGATGATCGCGATCGCCGTGTCCGTGGCCTTCATCGTCGCGGCCCTCCTGTTCTCCCAGGCCTTCGGCGACACCCTGCGCAATCAGGTCCGCGCCGAATGGGCCGGTGCCGACGTCGCCGTCACCGCGGCCGCATCCGAGGGCCCGGCCGCTGCAGCCGATGAGGCTTCACCGCTCACCGAGTACATGCGTCAGACGGTGGCCGACGTCGAAGGGGTCGAGTCCGCTCAGCTCACCGAATCCGCCTTCGTCGCTGTCTCGGCAGGATCCACCTCGGTGACCGGGTCGGCCACGAACCTCCCACAGGGACAGGTCGACACCGTCGACGGCTCCGCCCCGGACTCGGATGACGAACTCATGCTCCGCGAAGCAGATGCGAAGACCCTCGGGGTCGGCGTCGGTGACACCATCACCCTCGGCGAATTCGACGGGCCGGGACATTCCGCCGCCGACGGCCCGAGCTACACCGTCTCAGGCATCATGCCCGGCTCCTCGGCCGCGGGAATGAATCTCTACCTCACCGACGACGGGCTGGCCACCGCTCCGGGCGAGCTCGTGCCCGACTCCATCCGCGTCGTCGCGAACGACGGGAGCGATCGCACGGCCCTCGCCGAGGCGGTCGAATCCGCTCTCGCCGACTCCGGCGCCGGAAAGGGCGTCTCGGTCCGGACCGTCGACCAGGTCGTCGAGGAGCAGATCGAGTCGCTGTCGAACACCTCGGACATGCTCTCGACTGTCGGCATCGTCTTCGGACTGCTGGCCGCGGGGGTCGCGGCGCTCGTCATCTCGAATACGTTCAACGTCCTCGTCGCCTCCCGCACCCGCGTGCTCGCGCTCTTCCGCGCCATCGGTGCCTCGCGCAGGCAGGTGCGCGGAGCAGCGGTGGTGGAGAGTCTCAGCCTCGGGGTCGTGGGGTCCGTGCTCGGTGTCGGTCTCGGACTCCTCATCGGATGGGGACTCTCGGCCGTGGTCCGTGCGCTGTGGATGCCGGAATTCGCTCAGATGTCGCCGTCCGTCTCGGCGTTCGCCGTCGGGCCCGTCGTCGGCATCCTCGTCACCCTCGCGGCAGGGCTGATCCCCGCGATCCGCGCCTCTCGGGTCTCCCCGATCGAGGCACTCCGACCGGTCGATGTGCCTGCGGCTGCCCCGCGCATCCGGTGGGTGCGACTGACGCTGTCGCTTGTGCTCGGCATCGGCGGAGTTGCGCTGTGCCTGCTCGGGACCACGAGCCAGTCCGTGCTGTTCGGCATCGTCGGCTGCTTCGCGCTCTTCGTCGCCCTCCTCGTCGGTGCGAAGGTCTTCGTGCCCCCGTTGGTGGCGCTGTTCGCTGCCGCAGTCGGCCTCATCACGCGGCGCTCGCCGACGGTGAAGCTGGCCGGACGGTCGGCGAGCACAGCGGGAGGACGCACCGCCTCGACGACGGGTGCACTGCTCATCGGGATCACCCTCGTCACGGCCGTGGTCGTCGGTTCCTCGAGCCTGCAGCGAACCCTCGAGCTCGCCACCGCCGCGGACACTCCGGTCGACCTCGTGGTCTCCACGGCAGGGCAGGACGGTGCCGATGATGCGAAGATCGCCTCCGTGCTCGATGATTCGCCGATCGTCGAGGAACGCGAGAACGTCCCGGCGCCCACCGCCTCGGTGAGCGTCGACGGGACCGACGGGTCCGGTGATGTGGCGATCACCAGCGCCGAGGCGGCCGCCGACTCCCCGGTCCTGCGCAGCGACGGCTACGACGTCGATGAGGGCACGATCCTCCTCGACCCGACAACGGTGGGACTCGACGAGGAGGATTCTGATGTCGACGGTCAGAGCGCGACCGTCCGCCTCGGCGATGAGAATCTCGATCTGACGATCGAGACCTCCTACGACGTCCCCGCGGGGACGGCCCTGGTCAGCGGTGCCGACGCGAAGACCCTCGAGGGGTCCGGCGACAGTGCGGCCGGCGGCAGTGCGGCCGAACAGACGTGGGCGAAGATCGCCGATGACGCATCGAGCTCGCAGATCGAGGCCCTGGCTTCTGAACTCGACGCCGTCGGTGCCTCAGCCGATGCGACTGCGGCACAGTATCGGGCGGATTTCGCGTCGATATTCCAGGTCGCTCTGAGCGTGGTGCTCGGACTGCTGGCGGCCGCGGTGGTCATCGCCGTGATCGGAGTGAGCAACACTCTCACGCTCTCGGTCATCGAACGACGCCGAGAGGGTGCCCTGCTGCGGGCGCTGGGATTCACCCGAGCTGCGATGTCGCGGATGATCACGATCGAATCGCTGCTCATGACGGTCATCGCACTCATCGTCGGAGCCGGGGTCGGGACGTTCTTCGGCTGGGTCGGAACGGCATCGATGATGCCTGCCTCAGCGAATCCGGTGCTGTCCGTGCCGTGGACGCAGATCGGGCTGATCGGCGTCGCCGCAGTGCTCGCCGCCGTTCTCGCCTCGGCGATACCAGCGAGGTCGATGTCGCGGATCGCCCCGGCCAAGGGGATGAGCATGGAGTGAGACCGGGGTCGGGTCTCGGTGCGGCCGCGGGTGGGAGCTTTGGGTCTCCTGCCCGCGGCCGCCTCGGTGAGGGAATGCTCCCGATGGCGGCCGTGTCGGTGTGACCCAGTAGACTTGGGGAGTAATGACATCCCCTTTTCACTTCGAGGTGAAGCACTCTCATGCCAGCAATCGTTGTCGTCGGCGCTCAGTGGGGCGACGAAGGTAAAGGTAAGACCACCGACATCCTCGGCACCAGCGTCGACTACGTGGTCAAGCCCAATGGTGGGAACAACGCCGGCCACACGGTTGTCGTCGGAGGAGAGAAGTACGAACTCAAGCTTCTGCCGGCGGGCATCCTCTCACCGAACGTCACCCCGGTCATCGGCAACGGCGTCGTCGTCAACCTCGAGGCGCTCTTCGAGGAGATCGACGCCCTCGAATCCCGCGGCGCGGACACGTCGAAGCTGCGGATCTCGGCGAACGCCCACCTCGTGGCTCCGTACCACCAGACGCTGGACAAGGTGACCGAGCGATTCCTCGGCAAGCGGGCCATCGGCACCACCGGCCGCGGCATCGGACCGGCCTACATGGACAAGATCGGGCGTTTGGGCATCCGAGTCCAGGACGTCTTCGACGAGTCCATCCTGCGTCAGAAGATCGAAGGATCGCTGCGGCAGAAGAACGAACTGCTCGTCAAGGTCTACAACCGTCGGGCCGTGTCGGTCGAGGAGATCGTCGAATACTTCGAGCCCTTCATCGAGCGACTGCGCCCCTATGTCGCCGAGACCGAGCTCATGCTCAACGAGGCGCTCGACCGTGGCGAGGTCGTCGTCATGGAGGGGGGTCAGGCGACCATGCTCGACGTCGACCACGGCACGTACCCGTTCGTCACCTCGTCGAACCCGACCGCCGGCGGATCCTGCGTGGGCACCGGCATCGGCCCGACCCGAATCAACCGCGTCGTCGGCATCGTCAAGGCATACACCACGCGTGTGGGCGCCGGACCGTTCCCGACCGAGCTCTTCGATGAGATGGGCGAGTACCTGCAGAAGGCCGGTGGAGAATTCGGTGTCAACACCGGTCGCCCGCGCCGCTGCGGCTGGTACGACGCGGTCATCGCCCGCTACGCCGCGCGCACCAACGGATTCACCGACTATGTGCTGACCAAGCTCGACGTGCTCACCGGCATCGACCGGATCCCCGTGTGCGTGGCCTACGAAGTCGACGGCGAGCGTCATGACGAAATGCCGGTGTCGCAGACCGAGTTCCACCATGCGAAGCCGATCTTCGAGTACTTCGACGGCTGGACCGAGGACATCACGAAGGCTCGGACCTTCGACGATCTGCCGGAGAATGCGCAGAAGTACGTGCTCGCACTCGAGGAACTCTCGGGCTGCCGGATGTCGGTGATCGGCGTCGGCCCCGACCGCGAACAGTCGATCGTGCGTCACGACCTCCTGGACTGAGGTCAGAACTGAATAGTTGAGGGCGGGGCCGACAGAACATGTCGGACCCGCCTTTCAGCATCTGCCCGGCAGGTGGGAACACAAGAGGAGGTGTCCAGGCTTCTTGTCTCATTCTCGCAGGATTCATTGAGGTTTGAGGCCGCCGACGGGTAACGTGCCGGTCATGCTCCACTTCGGATTCCCAATGGCGAGAAAAGCCTCCCTGAGACGCACTCTTCTGCGTATCGCTGCAGTGTCTGCGGGTCTTTCACTCGCCGCGTCCACAACGGCATGTATGCCTGACATTCACAGAAACGATGGCTTCCCGCCGCCGCGGGTCACCGCGATCGCTGCAGGTTCCCCTGGCGGTGGCCTCGATCTGACGACCCGCATCACGAACGACGGTTTCGAAGCCGCTGGCATCGACACCTTCATGTCGATTGAGAACATGGGAGGCGGCGGAGGCAATCCGGCTCGTGCCGCCGTCCTCCAACGAGAGAACGACGGAACCTCTGTCGTCTTTGAGTCCAACCGAATCTTCCTCTCCAACGTGACGGGAACCACCGACATGTCCCTGGACGACTTCACTCCACTGGCTCAGCTGACAACCGACTATGAAGTGTGGATCGTGAAATCCGGGTCGAAGTACGACTCGGCAAAGACGGTGCTCGACGAAATCAAGAAGGATGCGGGTTCGGTCAACTTCGGAATCGGCACTGTTCCCAGCGACGACCAGCTCAACGTGCTTCGTCCTGCCAGCGAATACGGAGTCGACGATCTGTCCGAGCTCAACCTCGTGGCGTTCTCCGATGGCGGCGATCTCAACAACGAACTGTTGGGCGGACGTATCGATGTGGCGTCGACGGGGATGTCGGAAGCGATGGAGCTCGTCGACAGCGGTGACGTCGAAATCATCGCAGTCTCGGCGCCGGAGCCGGTCGATTCGGCACCAGGTGTGCCGACATGGCACGACCTCGGAATGGACATCACGATCAACCACTGGAGAGGAGTATTCGGTCCAAAGGATATGCCTGAGGATTCGGTCGACTGGTGGCGTGAATCATTGAAGAAAGCCGTGGAGACTGACGAATTCGCCAAACAGTCAGAGGCCTTGGGGATCAACCCCGAATACGTCGCCGGTGAGGAATGGCTCGACACCGTGATTCGCCCCGAACAGGAAGAATCGACCGAAGTGCTGGAGAAAGTGGGGTTGGTGAAATGAGCGCGGAGACAGACACTGCTGCAACTCGACCGGCCGGCGAACCACACCAAGAACCTGGAAGTCGGACCACCTCGGCGATGGTGTCGAGCATTGTGCTCGGCTTCCTCGCGATCTTCTACCTCATCAATGCCATTCTCTTGCCGGACGCTGCGGGAGAGGACGGAATCGGTCCGAAGACGTTCCCCCTGGTCGTTGGAATCGTCCTATTCTGCACGACTGCCCTCGGGGTCATCGCGATACTGCGCGGAAGCGTCGACGTCAGGCCGGTCGAGGGGCAGGAGTTTCTGCGCGTCATCTGGTGTGTCGCCCTCTTCGGCCTGTATGCGGCCTCGATCTTCCTCATCGGCTTCGTCGAAGCCTCAGCCATCTTCTCGATGTTGGTCTCGATGACGGTGTTCGGAATTCGTCTCAGCGTGGGACGAGCCGTTGGACTCTTCGTCATCAACATTGTGATTGCGATGGTTCTCTTCCTCTTGTTCGATGTCTGGCTCAACGTGCTTCTGCCTGTCGGCTGGCTGGAGTACCTGGTCTTCGGAGGTCTGCAGCTGTGAGCACGATCAACGATCTCCTCTCCGCTCTGGGCGGTATCGCGGCATCACCGACTCTGCTGTTGGTCATTCTGGGCGGCGTCGTGCTCGGGACCATCGCCGGTCTGCTGCCCGGCATCGGTCCGTCGACCGCTATTGCGCTGCTCCTTCCGGTGGCGATCACAGTTCCGGCCGAGATCTCTCTCCCGCTCATGGTGTCCCTGTATCTCGGTGCAGAATACGGCGGCAGGATCTCCGCGATCCTGCTGAACATCCCAGGCGATCCCGGCGCCATCATGACCACCCTCGACGGTCACCCGATGGCGTTGAAAGGCAAGGCGGCCACCGCACTTTCCATCTCTGCCATCGCATCATTCGTCGGCAGTGTGCTCGCGTTCCTGGGACTCGCCTTCATCGCGGGGCCGATGTCGGAGCTCGGGCTGGCGTTCGGCCCCGGCGCCTATTTCGCAGTCGTCGTCATGGCGCTGGTGCTCAGCGCCACCCTCGTTGGTTCGGCACCGATGCTGGGACTGACAGCAGTCGCCATCGGGGTGGCTGTTTCGACCGTCGGCATTGAACTTCAGTCGGGGCTTCCTCGTTTCACTTTCGGCAGCTTCACCCTGTTGGAGGGGATCGACTCCATCGTCGCCATCATCGGCGTCTTCGGCGTCGGTGAGATTTTGGCAAGCACGACGATGGGCAAGGACTCCCAGGTGATGTCGAAGCTGTCGGGACGCTTTCTTCCGACGAAATCTGACCTCAAACAGGCGACTTTCCCCAGCCTGCGAGGATCGGTCATCGGATTCGTCGCCGGAGTGCTTCCGGGCGCAGGAACAACGATCGCTGCCTTCTTCTCATATGGGTTGGAGAAGCGACTCGCTCCGGCATCTGCAGGTATGGGCAAGGGCGCCGTTCGCGGACTGGTCGCCCCGGAGTCCGCGAACAACGCTGCGGTGTCGGGTTCGATGGTGCCTCTGCTGACCTTGGGCATCCCGGGATCAGGCACGACAGCAGTGCTGCTCGCCTATCTGATGATGTACGGGCTCAACCCCGGCCCCGGTTTCTTCGATGCGAACCCAGAGCTCGGGTGGACGATCATCGGGGCACTGCTATTCAGCGCAATCATCGGCGTCGTCATCAATATCGGCGCGTCCCCGCTGCTCGCGAAGATCCTGGCCATTCCGATGCCGTTCATGGCCCCGGTCATTCTCATCCTCGCGCTCATCTCCTGCTACAGCATCCACAACTCGGTAACTGACGTGTACATCGCTCTGGCATTCGGCGTGCTCGGGTATGTGATGCGGCTGGTCGGGATGGCGCCGGCACTCCTTGTCATCGGTCTCGTGCTGGGCGAGATGCTCGAGCGCAACCTGCAACAGGCTCTGGGGCTGACCGGTGGAGACTTTTGGGCGGTCATCACTGACCCGCTGGCCATGGTCTTCCTCACCATCGCGGTGTTGGCTCTTGTGTCGGTGCTGCCGTGGAAGCGGATGACTGGGAAGAAGAGTGCTGATAAGAAAGTCGATGTCTGAGGAGCTCAGACTAAGTGGTCTCAGCCCCGCAGTCTGCGGATGGACTCGATGGCGCCGTCGTAAGCGGCGGCGATATCGACGAGGTCGATCCGGTCCGGAAGATCCCCGGAGGGCTGATGGCTGAGGAGGAATTCCACGGTCGCGCGGACAGAGGCTTCGTCGTTGCCCAAGACTCCGTCCGAGACCTCTTCGGCGTCGTCCAACATCAGGACGAGCTCGTCGGTTCCCGTCGCTGAGTGGATGCTGGCCAGGAATTCGCCCGTGTCCTGCATCTCGACGTCGATCTTTTCGCCAGCCATTTCGACCTCCCACTGCTCGGTCCACGCGGTTCGGTTCATCCGACGGCGCGGCCCAATCGACTGCGTCCATTCCTACTTTTCAGCATAGACCTGACTTGCGGCCCCTTGGGCAGTCGGGCAGAAGCTGGCATCGTTGCAGGCAACACAGCTACGGAGGAGGATGCGTCTGATGACTCAGAGCCGTCTGCAGGAAGCCGCCTATCAGGGCCCCGCGCTCGAGGTCGACAGAGACTTCTACTCACGGATCGGTGAAGACACCCAATCCCGGGAAATCGTCGACGAGTTCACCATTCCCATCCGTTCCGGGCAGGCGTGGGACGTCCCCGCGGGCCATGTCTGCCGCATCTCCACAGTCGACGGTCCGCAGGTCGGCGACCTCAATCTGTGGAATCGCCACGACCCCAGGGAACGGTTCTGGGCGGCACGGACCAGGCAGCTGCAGGCTGCACACGTCTCCACCTTCGACCGCCTGTGGTCGACTCTGCCGTTTCTGCGGCCGATGGCCACCATCGTCAGCGACACACTGTCCGACTACGGCACCGATGCGGAAGGCGGTCGCGTGCACGACACCTTGGGCACTCGATGCGACCCATACGTGTCGCAGATGCTCAGCGGCGTGGACTTCGACTACCACTGCCATTCCAACCTCGTCCGCGCGATCCTGCCCCACGGCCTCACCGAATTCGACGTCCACGATGTGCTCAACGTCTTCCAATGCACAGGACTGAACGACAACGACGAATACTTCATGAAGACCTGCCCTGCACGACCAGGCGACCACTTCGAGTTCTTCGCTGAGCAGGACCTGCTTGCGGCCCTGTCCACCTGCCCCGGCGGAGATCTCTCCGCACCGATGTTCGGGGATGGTGCCGCAGACCCGGTGGAGAACTGCCATCCTTTGAAGGTCACGGTCTATCGACTCGCCGAGGACCTCCTCGGCGATTGGACCGAACCGATCTCGCCGAACTATCGAGGGGCCCACGGGCTCCGACCTCAACCGTGGGCGTGAGCACGCGCCCAGAACGGAAGGACTCGTCATGGCAGCGTCATCACTCATAGCCCGGTACGCCGACCGACTCGGACTCGACAGCTCGGAGGAGGTGTTGCGGCGTCGGGCGCAGGGTACGGCCGACGAGGTCGTCGACCTCATCGATGGGCTGCTGGTCGCGCACGTCCGATCGATCTGCTTCGAGAACCTCGACGTCATCGCATCACGCGCGGCAGAGGAGTCGCGGGGCATTCCCACCGATCTCGACTCTCTGACGGCGAAGCTCTTGGACGCCGGGCGCGGCGGATACTGCCACGAGCACGCAACACTGATCCGCGCCGTGCTCTGTGAGCTCGGCCTGAGTGCGCATCCGGTCCTCGCTCGCGTCCACCTCGGCGATGGGAGGACCGCGCCGGGCGGGCTGACACACCAAGCGACGATCCTCGATCTCAGCGGTCGACGGTTCCTCGTCGATCCTGGGTTCGGCGGTGGGACGCCGCAGGTTGCGCTCGCCCTCGACGCTGAGTCGACACCGCGCACGACCGAGTACGGAGAGCACAGACTGGTTCCGGCGGACACAGCGTTGGAGCCTCCGAAGCGTGCGGAAGCCGAATGGGCGCTGCAGTCCCGGACCAATGCTGACCAGTCCTTCCGCACTGTCTATGCTTTCGCGGACGTCCCGCGAGAACAGGCCGACCTCGAGGTGTCGAACTGGTTCACCGCGACGAAGCCCGGCACGCGCTTCACCGGCGCACCTGTGGTGGCCAGGAGGCTTGGCAACGGCGGCAAGGTGTCTCTCGAGGGCCGCCAGCTGCGCAGCGTGCGACCCGGTGACGAGCCCGAACGCCTCGAGCGGACGGTGACCGATGCCGCTGACTTCGCCGCCGTTCTCCGCGAAGGGTTCGGTCTCGACCTCGACCGGACTTTCACCGACCCGATCTGGGGTCGGGCTGAGGCTTCTTGACCGTGTTCTGGTGGGCCTGAGAGTTCATCATCAGCGCCACGTCCTCCCCGCCGACGCTCTTGTGCCCCTAGATATATCGGTGATATATTTCAGGACACTGCACCCACCGCAGATGTGCAATGGAGGACATGATGACTGCAACACCCGCGCCCCACCCGAAATTCGTCGAGAAACGGTCGATCGACTACATCCCGCCGTCCGAACGCCATGGGCGCCCGATCTCTCTGCTCTTCGTGTGGTTCGCCGCGAACAGCTCTATCACCGCTCTTGTCACGGGTGCGCTCATGACGATCCTCGGGAACTCGGCACTGTGGTCGATTCCGGCGATCCTGCTCGGCAACATCCTCGGCGGGTACATCACCGCTCTGCATTCGGCGCAGGGACCGCAGCTCGGGGTGCCGCAGATGATCCAGAGCCGGGCGCAGTTCGGCTTCTACGGTGCGATCCTGCCGCTGGTCCTCGCGCTCTTCATCTACATCGGCTTCTACGCCACGGGACTCGTCCTCGGCGGTCAGGCGCTCGGGCTGCTGTTCCACGTCTCGCCGCAGATCGGGGCGATACTCTTCGCGGTCTTCTGTGCGCTCTCGGCCATCGTCGGCTATCGCTGGATCCACCGGTTCTCGCACCTGCCGGCATTCCTCAGTGCCATCGTCTTCGTCTGGCTCATCGTCGTCATGGTCACCGGCGACATGGGCGAGACCATCGCGGCGAGCAACGGATTCGCCATGGCCCCATTCGTCCTCGGCGTCTCGCTCTCGGCCTCGTGGCAGCTGACCTTCGGCCCGTACATCGCCGATTACAGCCGCTACCTGCCCGAGACCACCTCGCAGAACGCCACCGTCGGGTGGACGTTCCTCGGCAGCGTCCTCGGTGCGAGCCTCGCGATGACCGTCGGCGCCTTCGCCGCGTTCCTCGGCGGTGACGCATTCAGCGGCAGCGAGGTCGGCTACATCACCGACCTGGCAGGGAAGATCGGCGTCATCGTTCTCCTCGCGGTCATCCTCGGCAAGCTCGCCGGGAACACGCTCAGCGCCTACGGCGGGTTCATGTCGATCACAACGATCGTCTCGGCCTTCACCAAGCAGAACCATCTGAAGTCGTACACGCGCACGCTGTTCATCCTCGGAGTCACCGTGATCGCCTTGGCTATCGCCCTGGCCGCCAGCGAAGACTTCCTCACCGTCTTCCAGAACTTCCTGCTCTTCCTCCTCTACTTCATGACACCGTGGTCGGCGGTCAACCTCGTCGACTTCTACCTGGTGCGCAACAAGAAGTACGACATCAAGGGCCTGTTCGATCCGAACGGGATCTACGGGAAGTTCAACTGGATCGCCTACGTCGCCTACCTCGCGGGCGTTTTCGTCCAGATCCCGTTCATGAACAGCGCGATCTACGTCGGACCGATCGCCTACCTGCTCAACGGCGCGGAGATCGCCTGGATCCTCGGCGTGGTCGTCTCCGCCGTCCTCTACTACCTCATGACCGGAGAGCTGCGCCGCCGGGTCAAGGCGGTCGCAGTCTGATCTCGGCCTGATCCCTGCTCCGGCCTCCGGCGCCGGCACCACTTCTTCCACTTCGAACCCCAACAAAGGAAAGTCCAGATGAAATACGATCCCTCGTCGAAGAACCGCCCCCTCGAACACTCGCCGTTCAAAGCGCTGACGGTGCCGCGCCCGATCGGCTGGCTCTCGAGCGTGAGCGCCGATGGAGTCGAGAACATCGCTCCCTACAGCCAGTGGCAGAATCTCACGTTCGATCCGCCGATGGTGATGTTCGCGGCCAACCAGTACCCCGACGGGCGCCGCAAGGACACCGTGCTCAACGCCGAGGAGACCGGCTGGTTCGTATGGAACATGGCCACGTGGGATCTGCGCGAGCAGGTGAACATCAGTGCCCAGGTGATGGACGCGCACGAATCCGAGTTCGACCAGATGGACGTCACCCGTCGCTCGGCTGACCTGTCCGCGACCCCGATGATCGCCGAGAGCCCGTTCCAGTACGAGTGCAAGTACATCTCCACCCACCGTTTGCCCGGCAACTCGAAGGTGGGCTCGATCGACATCGTCTACGCCTCTGTCGAGCGCATCCACCTCAACGATGACTATGTCACCGAGGACGGGAAGATCGATATCCTCAAAGCCAAACCGATCGCCAGGATGGGCTACTTCGACTACACGGTCGTGACCGAGACCTTCGAGATGCGCGTGCCGGGTTCGGACAGTGATGCGCAGGCCGGATTGTCGGGAGACCCAACGTAAGTCGATTCGTCTCTCGAATGAGGCCCGAGCCGGGCGTGAAGCCGGGCTCGGGCCCCAACTTATTCAGAGGCGGTCGGTCTTACGAATCTCGGGCAGATCGGGTGGCGAAATCGACGAGGTAGTCGTTGAGTTCGTAAGCGGCGGTTTCGGCCGAATCAGGGTCGCGATCGGCTGCACCTCGCAGCATCCGCGCGTGACAGTCAGCGGTGGTAGCGATCTCTGGGGCGGGGTCGACGACGTTCGAGACCCAGTAGCGCCGCGAGAGATTCTGCAGCGGCAGCATGGACTCAACGAGGTAGGGGTTCTTCGTGGCATCGGCGAGCAGTTGGTGGGTCTCGCGAATGGTCTCGGCGTAGCTTGCGAGATCAGCGTCGAGGCGCTCGAGCCTCTCAGCCATGGCCCGCATCCGAGTCCTCTGCTCCTCGGAGGCGCGCTTGGACGCCAGACGGACGGCGACGACGTCGAGCTCGCGTCGCACCTCGAGGATCCGCAGCTCGGTCTCGAAGTTGAGGACGGGAATATAGATGCCCTTGCGCGGGCGGATCGTCACCATGTGTTCGTGCGAGAGCCGCTGCAGCGCCTCACGGATCGGAGTCCGACCCAGCCCGACCTTCTCAATGATCTGGTTCTCCGTGACATAGGATCCGGCCTCGAGCCTGCCGTGGATGATCATGTCCTCGATCGCACTGTAGGCCTGTTCAGAGAGAGTCAATGCAAGGGAACCGTTCGTCGAAATGCAGGGGCAGTTGAGGCGATATTACTTCACTTCGGCCGCCGAGGCGGGGCGTTCGGGTCAGCCTCGTGCCGTGATAGGTCACCCCGGATGTGTATACATCTGGCCCGTTCCTTCTTCATCCCAGTATTGCGTGCAATTTTGGCGGAACGGTAAATCATGCACAATTGCTGTGTAAAAATGCAGTCTTGAGGGCCGAGATGATTTACGTGAATCTATTGCGCTCCGATTGCAGCGGTGTGAGTCTGGCAGGAACCTTCTAGGAAAGAGGTTCAATTGGCGCTCAAAGATGCGTTCCAAGGCCCAGCAACGTCGCTGGATGACCAGATGGAAAGTTATGCAACGGAAAGAGTTCCCCGATCTCAGAGATGGCCCGCCTTGGCCATACTGCTGATTCTGACCGGAAACGTCACTGCGATGTTCTGGTTTACGCTCGGTGGACAGATCGGGTTCCTGGTCGGCTGGCCGATGATGCTCATTCCGATCGGATATCTCGTCGTCGTTTCAACCGTGCTCGGATCGTTGATCATGCGAATAGCCTCGAAGGAAGGGCTGAGCCTCGTCCTTCTGACGCGCGGCTTGGGCTTCGGCGCCAAGGGATCGGCGGTGGCATCGTTCATCTACGGAATCAATTACATCTTCTATTTCATTTTTGAAGGAAGTATTGTTTCACATGCGCTCAGTCAGTACTTCGGCGTCGGCCAAAGTTCGGCGACCGCCAGCATCATCTTTGCTCTGGTCGGGGCAGCTGCTCTCTTCTTTGCCTGGCGAGGCATGCATTCGATGAATATCCTGCAGAAATTCGGGATGCCCATCTTCTTGGTGCTGTTCGTGGTCGGCATTTTCATGCTTTCTCAGGGGCACGCCATCGTGGGGCCAGGACAGTGGGAATCGCTATCTCCGGACGATCCGACCGTCATGTGGCAAGCCTTCTCTCTCGTGAACGGGCAGATCGTGTTCCAAGCTCTACTCGCAACGGACTATGGGAGGTTCTCGCGTCCGCAAATCGGTTACCGAGGTACCGCGGGAATCATGTTCGGCGAGATGGTCATGATCGCTGTCGTGCTGCTGCTTGGCTCTCTCCTCGCCTTCACCATTTATCCGAGCATCACCCAAGGCGATCCTGTGCTTTACTCAACGGATCCCGGCTTTGTCTTCGCTCTCGTTATGGGCTTTCTCGGAGTGGTCTTCGCGATCATCACCCAGATCCGAATCAATGTGATGAACCTATACTCGGGGTCACTGGCGTTCTCGAACACGTGGGATGCATTTGCAAAGAAACCGATCCGACGAAATTGGTGGATGGTCGGGCTTCTGGTGTTGGGCATCATTCTCTATCCAGTGAATGTTCTTCAATACACCGACACCTTCTTGGCAGTTACAGGGATCATGACGAACACATGGATCTTCATTCTTCTCGCTGACTACTTCGTCTGCCGGAAGGGCTTCAAATTCGCGCCGTCGGAGAAGATCGAATACGACGAAAAGGCCATACGCGATTGGAATCCCTGCGGGATGATCGCGATGGCAGTTGCCGTTGTGATTGGTGGCTGCGGACTCGC
Organism: Brevibacterium sp. MGP-B1; assembly: GCF_057766545.1. Taxonomy (NCBI): domain Bacteria; kingdom Bacillati; phylum Actinomycetota; class Actinomycetes; order Micrococcales; family Brevibacteriaceae; genus Brevibacterium; species Brevibacterium sp. MGP-B1. The sequence goes on from NZ_CM173407.1 coordinate 4,337,968, forward strand.
GGGACTCTACCCGGTCTATTACGCATCATTTATTGCCATGATCGTCGGCCCTGTCATACATATCGCCTTGACACTGCTGACCCGGGGTCGGTTCTATTCGCTCAAGGAGTCTGCTAAGGAAAACACGATTCTTGAAGGAGAAGTCAATGACCGGTGATCAACTGCACTACGAAACGATCGAAGAGGTCTCTGGGCGTATTGCCAGACGGGAACTCAGCTCTGCCGAAGTCATCGAGCACATGCTCAGTCGGATCGCGGAAGTGGATCCCGTGCTCAAAGCGTATTCGTCGATCGATGAGAACGCGGCCCGAAGTGAGGCGCAGAGCGCGGACGAAGCTTATGCCCAAGGGATATGGCGCGGCCCGCTTCATGGTGTACCGGTTGCCATAAAGGACATCTACGGGGATGCCAATCGCCCGTTCGAAATCGGAATGCCGAGTCGCAGAGGTCTGACCGCATCAGTCACGGCTACCGTTGTCGAGCGTCTTCGAAGTGCAGGAGCCGTCATTCTTGGTCGTGTACACACTACTGAGGGTGTGTATGGGGAACATACTCTCCCCTTTGAACCGCCTCGAAATCCGTGGGGTTTGGACAGATGGGTCGGTGTCTCATCGAGTGGCAGCGGGTCTTCGACTGCAGGAGGTCTAGCAATAGCCACTTTGGGGTCTGACACCGGAGGGTCAATCCGCATGCCGTCGTCGGCAAACGGAGTGACCGGGCTGAAACCTACATGGGGTAAATGCAGCCGCTACGGTGTTTTCGAGCTCGCTGGTACTCTCGACCACGTCGGCCCGATGGCTCGATCGGCGCGCGACGCAGGAATCGTTCTCGGTGCGATCGCCGGATTCGACCCCAAGGATCCCACCTCATTGTCGGCACCGGTCGGCGACTTCGAAACTCGCTCAAGTGCGGATCTAAGTGGCGTTCGCATCGGGATTGACTATCGCTGGGCTCTAAGTGGTGTGTCGGAGACTGTGCATCGCAGTCTGCTCGCCGCCGTTACAACGTTCGAAACGCTTGGGGCGACTATCGTGCCGGTGAATTTCCCTGATCCCGAGCAGATCAATGATGACTGGTTCACGGTCTGTGGAGTCCAGACTGCTCGCGCGCACGGTGATTGGTTCGACGCTCATCGTGGCGAATATGGGGACGCTCTCGCTGAGGTGATCGAAATTGGTAAGAACGTCTCGGCAGTCGATTATCAAGAGGTGCTCCGAAGGCGCGAAGAATTCAAGGGCACGGTCGCACATCTGCTTTCTGAGATCGATGCGATGCTGATCCCCGGGTTGCCGTATGAGGCACCACCCGCTGCCGACATGATGACGATGGGAGCGGACCAGCTCGCTGAAGTGCATCGTTACACTGTGCCATTCACAATGAGTCAAATGCCCACGATCACTTTCCCCACCGGATTCACGGAGAATGAGGGGCTGCCGGTCGCCGGGCAGCTCGTCGGAAGTGCGTTGAGCGAACGGAGGCTGGTGAGGATTGCTAACGCTTTCCAACAGGTCACCGATTTCCACCGGAGGCACCCGGCGCTCTGAGGTCTACACTGCCCATATGTCCGCGGTGCGATCCGATGACCTCGTTCGTGCCCCGCATCCGCGCCTGTGTCCCTTCGTCGGTGACTATGTCGGCTACGACATCGCAGGCGTCCCCGCGGGGACGCACCTCGGCCTGCCATCGGGGATGCTGACCTTCATCGTCGCGCTCGACCGCCCGCTTCTCCAGGTCGACGAGGCGACCGACAGCGCCGACGCCTTTGATGTGCTGCTCGCCGGGCTCCACCTGCGCAGGACGCTCATCAGGCACGACGGTGCCATGTCGGGAATCCAGATCAACTTCAGTCCATCGGCCCCGCGCGCGTTCTTCGGAATCCCCGCCGCAGAGTTCGCCCACCACAGTGTCGACCTCGCCCGGCTCTCCCGGCCGCTGGCCGCGGAACTGCACGAGCGGGTGAATCTCGAGACCGAATGGTCCGCCCGCTTCGCCGCCATCGACGACGTGCTCATGCGCACGATCGATGACACGAATCGTCCCCGCACCAAGGTGGCCGCCGCCTGGCGTCGGATCGCCGACAGCCACGGCGGTCTGCCCGTCTCCCTCGTCGCCGACGACATCGGATGGAGCAGGCGCCATCTGGGCAGCCAGTTCCGGTCAGAATACGGGATCGGTCCGAAGGATGCCGCACGCATCGTCCGCTTCGATCGAGCGCGGCGACTCATTCCGGCGTGCCGGGGCAGCTTGGCGGAGATCGCGGTGGACTGCGGCTATGCCGATCAAGCGCACCTCAACCGGGACTTCCGAGAGTTCGTCGGTCTCAGTCCCAGCCGGTGGTTGGCCGCCGACGACGTGGCCCGAGAGCAGACGGTGGGAACAGAATCGGTGGGGACCGCCTCGGCGAGGGATTGAACTGTTCCCATTTGTCCAAGACCCAGCTGGAAGGGAGCTCCGATGATGGAGGTTCCAGAACACGCACAGAGAAGGAGTCCTCATGTCCGCCGAATCCGCACACGCTCAGTCATACAACGTCTGGCCGACCTTCCGCTACCGCGATGCCAAGTCCGCGATCGCCTTCCTGCAGGAGGCGCTCGGCTTCGAAGTCATCGCCGAATACGTGAACGCCGACGATCCCGACCGTGTCGACCACGCCGAACTGACCTGGCCCGAAGGCGGAGGAGTGATGCTCGGGTCCGTTCGTGACGACGGCGGTGTCATGACCAAGACGGGAGTCGCCTCGGGGTCGGTGTATCTGGCGGCCGGGAACGTCCGCGAACTCCACGCGCGGGCGATCGCCGCCGGTGCCACCGAGGTCATGGGGCTGACCGAACAGGAATACGGATCGCTCGACTTCGCCATCCAGGATCCCGAAGGTGTGCTGTGGTCGATCGGCAGCTACCGCGGGGCGTCCGCGTAGGGCGGCCGGAGCAAGTGCATGTCTCCTTTATCGGCGGACCCTTATCGGGATCGCGCTGATCACGACTGCCGCACGGAAGGTGATGGCGAGCTTGTCGTATCTGGTCGCTGATCCTCGCCATTGATTGTCGTAGGCAAACGAGCAAAGCACCGGCGTCGAATTTCGGCGGTCGTCCACTTTTGCTGTCGCGCTTCTTGCGAGTTGCGATCTGGTCCTTCTTCCCCGCGATCACCGCTCAGATGCCGCGGCACTCGGATATCAGCCCGCACCTGCGGCCGGATCGATCCGTCATGGCTCTGTCCACCAGTGACTTCCACTGCCAGCGGGCCGACCTCTGCCGTCGACGGCGTGATGGATCTTCGTTGTCAGTCCACAACGTGAGCGTCCGATCCAAGCAGGGGTTCCACACGGTGAGGCGGCTGCGAAAGCATTCTCATCATGTTGCAGCTGAGTCGATCAGCCAATGGTGACGCAGTCGTGTGGCTCGTTCGTATCCGGCCAGTAGTCCGGCCAGGATCATTGCGATGTTTGCCCAGGCGGGAAGCCTCACCGGTGAGTTGAACGTTCCGATATGCTCGGCAACCGGTGGTATCGCGGTGATCGACTCGACACCTTGCAGGATGCTCAAGCTCAGAGCGAAGAGCAGAACCACCAGCGAGACGAGCCCCACACCTCTGCTCAGCGCAGGATGCCGGTCGGCGAACTTCGCGCGGCGTCCTTCCTGTGATCGAGGGTCAGGGTGCAGCATGTGCTCAGCGCCGTCGTCGGGGATGTAGTGCATGCGTTTGACGCCGAATCCGCTGGTGGCGACCTGGATGGTCCCGCCGGGCACGGTGAAGATGGTGGGCACATTGGATCGGGCGATCTGCACCCCGTCCCGGTACAGCGCGGCGGGAGCTGTGCCCTTACCCGCTTCATGGTCGGACTTGGATTTCGCGTCGGTCATGTGGTGCACGTCCACCGCATAGAGGTGCGGTGGGCCGGTCTGGTCGATCAATCGGATGTAGAACAGGCACCTGCTGAGCAGTTGCCACCAACGGAAGGGCTTAAGACGGCTTCCGTCGCCTTGCCTGACTTTGCCCATCTGCCACCGGCGCTTGAAGTTCCTGATCATCGGAGGTCCGCTTTCCGGGAGCGTTCGCGCCACCAGACCGCGCCCACGGCGGCCACGTTGACCGCAATGAGGATGAGGTAGGAGGGACTGCCGGCACCGGCGGAGCGCTCGAAGACCGGTGCCTCGCCGGCGGCGAGCGTGGTGTTCAGGACCGAAGTGACGAGGTTGTTGGCCACATGGAAGGCGACAGGCGCCTCTATGCCCCGACTGATCACCGCCATCACGGCGGTGCCGACGCCTACAACCGTGAAGTAGGCGAACAGCCACGGGTCCGCGGAGCCGTGGAGGAGGGCGAACAGGATGCTCGAGATCACGATGCCGATGGCGATGGCCGGGCGCACCGCCCGAACCCACGAAGCGATCGCGGGCATCATGGCGCTGCGGAAGATCAGCTCCTCGCCGGCGGACTGCAACGGCGAAGTGAGCACCGACACAGCCAGCAGCGCCCACGTCGTCCCGCTGAGGCCGAACCCCATCCAGCCGGTTGTCTCGGGCGCTATCATCGCTGTTGCCCCGGCCCCGACCGCGACCAAGACCACGGAGAGGGCGCCGTAGACCCAGAGTCGGCGTACGTCGAAGGTCCGCGGGTAGCTGAGCAGGCTACGCCACGGGACCTTCGCGAGACGCGCGGTCACGATGAGCGCGATCAGTGCCGTCACTGCGACGCTGAGGTTGTTCGCGAGCTGGATCGTCGGAGTCATGTCCGGGGTCAGCACTTGGTCGCGGCCGTCGATCAGTGCGGAGGCTGCGTAGAAGGCGACCTGCATCCCGAGGAACAGGACCAACAGCCCGGGAACGAGCAGCAACGGCTTCCACCAGGCCATGCTCAGATGAGCGCCGAAAGCGCGGGTGGTGTGCGGTGAGGTCGGCATGGTCATCCCCCTGCGGTCTTGTCGCAGCGATGGCGGCGCGGGCGCTGCGCGCGCTCGCGAACTGGCTGAAGGCGCATCTCGGTGTGCCGGCGAGACGATGGCTGGATCACGGTGCCTCCTCGCCACTCAACGACTCACCAACACACTGTGTTGGTTGAACACCGTAACACTAACACAGTGTGTTAATACGGTGTGTTGCTAGAGTGGATTGGTAGGAGGGGTGAGGCCGGATGACCGACCAGGAGGAGATCAGCACTCGCGAGCGGATTCTCGCGGCGGCCGCGGCGATCCTCGGCGAGGAGGGCATGGCGGCGAGGCTCAGTGTTCGCAGGGTCGCCGCACGAGCTGGGGTGAGCGCAGGGTCGCTTCGTCACCATTTCCCCACCCAGCAGGCGCTCCGCGATGAGCTGATGGGGCGCATCTACGACTGGGTAGTCCCCGCAGAGCGCATCCGTGACACCTCGATTCCTGCACGGGAGCGGCTGGTCGAGTGTCTGCGCGAGGTGCTTGGGTCGGCCAACGTCGGTCAGCAGGCACGCGACGCCATGACCGCCCTGACCCGGGAGTTCATCGCCGTCGAGCAGACCGCCCCGGTGCGCGAGGCCTATCTGGCGATGGAGCGCGACGGCCAGCGCCGTGTAGAGGACTGGCTGCGCGTGCTCGCCGACGAGGAGGTTGTCGCCGCAGACGACATCCCCCGCCGGGCCCGCTTTCTCAACACCGTGCTCGAAGGACTGGCCCTGAAACGGGCGCTGCCGAGCGAGGACACGATCGCCCAAGCGGAGACGGAGACCTTGTACGCCGCGGTCGACGCGGTCCTCTGGCCGGAGAGCTGGCCTCCACCCGGGTGAGGGGGTGGCATGTCCGCGGTGCGACCAGATGACCTCGTTCGTGCCCTGCCTCCGCGTCTGCGACCTTATGTCGGCGACTGCGTCGGCTACGACATCGCGGGCGTGCCCGCGGGGACGCATCTCGGTCTGCACTCGGGAGCGCTGACATTCATCGCCGCGATCGGCGAGCCTCTGTGCCTGGTCGATCCAGGGACGGAGGAGAGCGAGAGCTTCGACGTGGTTTCCCGGTCTCTCGCAGTCGAGCTCCATAACAGGGTCGGTGCGGCGCAGGGCCGGCCGAGTCGGTTCGACGCCATCGATGATGTGCTTATCATGTGCCTCGGCGAGTTCTCGTTTCTCCAATGCGCGGCGCACGAAGTTCGGGGTCGGTGTATCCGGCCGCCGACAACGTCCGCGAACTCCACGCGCGGGCGATCGCCGCCGGTGCCACCGAGGTCATGGGGCTGACCGAACAGGCCTACGGATCGCTCGACTTCAGCATCCAGGATCCCGAAGGTGTGCTGTGGTCGATCGGCAGCTACCGCGGGGCGGACTCGGAGTGAGCCGGCGGAATGAACCTGCCGGACCGCATCACTCCACCCGCGCGTCGACGCCGTCGGCCCACCGATAGGGCCGGGTGGCGAGGAGGGCTCCGACCGACCGGCGCAGCCGCGAGACCTCGGCGCGGACGGTGACCACGTGGTCGCCGTCCCCGTAGAGGCGCTGGCTGAGGTCAGCGGCACTGATCCCGGCCAGCCCCGCCGAGGTGACCGCCGCTAGAATCTGCGCCCTCCGTGGCGTGAGCGGAACGACCAGAGGTTCGGTGCCGGAATGGATATCCAGAACGGGCGGATCTTGCTTCGTCCGCAGAGTCACAGAAGCTCGACGATCGCCGCTGGGCCGCAGCAGCCATCCACCGGCGATCTTCTCCGGCAGGCACAGACCGGCACCGGGGATGAGGATCGAACGGTCGGCGGCCGGCACCTCGATGCGGTCGCGGCTGCGTACTCCCTGCTGATAAGCCACCCATCCTGCATCATCGACGACGAGGGCCGGACCGGACGTGCCGGCGAGCATCGCCGACATCCGATCGCGGAGTGTGTTCAGCGCCTCCTGCTGAGCGATCATCAGCCGAGCCTCGGCCAGACGCACCGCCGTCGTCACCAACGACTGCACCGCAGGATGAAGAGTCATCGCCGGGCCGCTGATGTCGACAACTCCTAAGAGGGTCCCGACATGCGGGTCGTGGACGGGCACGGCGCTGCAGTACCAAGGGTGTTGAGACGCCTCAAAATGTTCGGCGGAGAAGAGCTGGACGGGTGCCTCCTCGGTCAGCGCCGTGCCGATGGCGTTCGTGCCGACCTTGGCTTCGGACCAATGCGCTCCCTCGACGAATCCGAGCTCATCGGCTTGCCGTCTGGCGGAAGCCGCACCATCTCGCCACAGAATGACTCCATCGGCATCCGTGACGACGAGGATGAACGGCGCGGCGTCGGGAGCCCGCAACAGTACTGAGCGCATCTCATCGACGACCAGTCGCAACTGCGACTTCCGGCGTCGAGTCTCCAGCTCGGCCTCATCGGCGACGATCCGCGCATTCGCGCCATCCGGGTCCAGCCCCAAGCGCAGCATCCGATCCCACGAGCGCCTGACCAGCGCGCGCGGTTGCACCGGCGGCGAAGCCCCGGTGATCACAGCATCGTGAATGCGTGTCAGATCTCTGGCGAGATGCGCCAGATCCGGCTGAAGCATGCCTTGAGTATAAGACGGGAACGCACCCCTGACCATGGGGTCGAGGCGTCGGTGAGAATCCCGGCACGGCGTGGGCCATGCAATCCGATGCAACTCTTCCGAGCTGGGAGTGCCCGGCCTAGTTTGGAGTCACTGAACTCAATGAGGAGGAGTGACATGACAACGACGCTCGACCGTCCCCAGCTGACCGCCGACGACATCGCGATGAGGTGGCTGCAGGACTTCGAATCGGCGCTCAGCCGCCGGGACATCCCTGCCGCAGCCGGACTGTTCGCCACCGACAGCCATTGGAGGGACCTCGTGTCCTTCACCTGGAATCTCAAAACGGTGGAGAACCCCGACGGAGTCACCGACCTGCTCACACACAATCTCGACCGGGTCTCACCGGAGGAATTCGAACTCAGCGAACCGGCGGCAACCGCTGACGGAGTGACGGAAGCATGGTTCACCTTCACCACCTCGGTGGGGCGTGGCAAGGGACTCGTCCGCCTCGTCGATGAAGACGGCATCAAGGCCTGGACCGTGCTCACCTCGCTGCAGGAGATCACCGGACACGAAGAGCCGCGCGGCACCCGCCGGGTCAAAGGTGCCGAGCACGGCGTCGATCCCGAGCGGAAGAGCTGGTCGGAGAAGCTCGCCGAGGAGGACGCCGCCTGGGGCGCGACTGCCGACCCATACATCCTCGTCGTCGGTGGCGGACAGGGCGGGATCGCCCTCGGCGCTCGCCTCCGCCAACTCGGGGTGCCGTCCCTCGTCATCGACCGGTGGGAGCGGCCGGGTGATCAGTGGCGGTCGAGGTACAAGTCGCTGTGCTTGCATGACCCGGTCTGGTACGACCACCTTCCGTACCTGAAGTTCCCAGACAATTGGCCGGTGTTCGCACCGAAGGACAAGATCGCGGACTGGTTGGAGTTCTACACGAAGGTGATGGAGATTCCGTACTGGTCATCGACCACAGCTGCCTCGGCGAAATACGACGAAGTGGAAGGCCGGTGGACGGTCGAGGTTGACCGGAACGGGGAGAAAGTCACCCTGCGGCCGACCCATCTGGTGATGGCCACGGGCATGTCGGGTAAGCCGAGCATCCCCACGTTCCCGGGCTCGGACATCTTCAAGGGCGAGCAGCAGCACTCCTCGCAGCACCCGGGCCCCGACGCTTATGCGGGCAAGAAAGTCGTCGTCATCGGCAGCAACAACTCCGCCTTCGACATCTGCGGCGCTCTGTACGAGAACGGCGCCGATGTCACGATGGTGCAGCGATCGAGCACGCACATCGTCAAGAGCGATTCGCTCGTGGAGATCGCGATGGGGGACCTGTACTCCGAACGCGCGCTGGAGAACGGCGTGACGACGGAGAAGGCGGATCTCATCTTCGCGTCACTGCCGTACCGGATCATGCACGAGTTCCAGATCCCGCTCTACGACCAGATCAAGGAAGCAGATAAGGACTTCTACCAGCGGATGGAGGCCGCCGGGTTCGACCTCGACTTCGGCGACGACGAGTCTGGTCTGTTCCTCAAGTATCTGCGCCGCGGTTCGGGCTACTACATCGATGTCGGATCCGCCGAGCTCGTCGCCGACGGCAAAGTGAAGCTGGCCAAAGGGCAGGTCGACCACCTCGCCGAGGATGCCGTCGTCCTCTCCGATGGGACTGAGCTGCCGGCTGACCTCGTCGTCTACGCCACCGGCTACGGTTCGATGAACGGCTGGGTCGCGGACCTCGTCGACCAGGAGACTGCAGACAAGGTCGGCAAATGCTGGGGACTGGGGTCGGAGACGACAAAGGACCCGGGCCCGTGGGAAGGCGAGCAGCGCAATATGTGGAAGCCCACCCAGCAGGAGAACCTGTGGTTCATGGGCGGCAATCTGCACCAGGCCAGGCACTACTCGCTGTACCTGGCGCTGCAGCTCAAGGCCCGGCACGAAGGCATCGAGACTCCGGTGTATGGGCTGCAGGAGGTTCATCACCTGAGCTGAGCTCGGGGTGAATCCGGCTCTTGGAGGTCGGGTGGACGCTCATCGGTGGGCGAAATGGTCACGTTCTGTTGCTCGGGACGTGACCATTTCGCCCACCCAAGGCATCTAGTAGGGAAGTGCATCTGCCGGGGAGGTGCGCAGATCGTAGGAGAAGTTGCACTAGGGGCCCAGGAGCCCCAGGCGCGTAGGTGTCTTAGAGCCCCAAACGCGTGAGCACTCGCTTCACATGGTCGAGAGCCTCGTCCTGCGAGAGTCCGAAGTTCTGATTGAAATACATGCCGTCGCCGATGAGCTGAATCGTCATCGCCAGATCAGCATCGCCGAGGTGGTTGTTGAGAGCGTCGAACCACGCTTCGCGTGTGCGACGCAGAGCCGCCTTGGCGTCCTCGTTCTCGAGAGCGAGACAACCGGCGGCGATGAGGCTGCGGTCCAGGGGAGTGCCGACCTCGGCTGAGGTCTCGAGGTAGTAGTAATGGAGGCGCTCGCCGGCGGCCTTCATCTCCTCGACATCTTGGTCGACCAGCTGGTCGAGGCGTTCCAGGCTGCCTTTGATGAGCTCGGCCTTCGACCCGAAATGATAGAGCAGACCGCCTTTGGAGACTCCGGCCTTCGCTGCTACTGCGTCCAGAGTCGCTCCGGCTGTGCCGTGTTCGTCGAGGAGCGTATCGAAAGCGTCGAGCAGCTTCTCCTTGGTTGCGGTCGGATTGCGTGCCATGACCCTGAGCCTAGTCCATGGCTGTACTCACGGGACGGACGTGTGCCTGGTGTTCTGCCCGCTGGGCATGCAGGAGACCTCTCGGATTTCTCGCGCGGCCAGGCCTGTATCTGCGCAGTTCCTGAACATCTCGGTCGCAGCACGCCAACCGCTTTTCAACTGTACCGTCCAGACGGTACAGTTGATAGCATGACGACGACACTGACTCCACAGCTGCGCGCCGGACGGCGCGAATGGGCCGGACTGGCGGTGCTCATGATCCCCGTGCTGCTGATCTCCATCGACAACACCGTCCTCGGCTTCGCGATCCCGGCAATCAGCACCGGCCTGCATCCGACGGGCACGCAGCTGCTGTGGATCGTCGACATCTACGCGCTCATGCTCGCCGGTCTGCTGGTGGCCATGGGCAGCCTCGGTGATCGGGTCGGACGTCGCAAGCTGCTCATCATCGGGTCCGTCGGCTTTGGTGCGGCCTCGCTGCTCGCGGCGTTCTCCACCTCCGCCGAGATGCTTATCCTCGCCCGCGCCCTGCTCGGCATCTTCGGCGCTACCCTCATGCCCTCGACGCTGTCGCTCATCCGCAACATCTTCGACCATGACAAGGACCGTCGCATCGCGATCGCCACCTGGGCCGCGATGTTCTCCGGCGGTGCCGCTCTGGGGCCGATCGTCGGCGGCTTCCTGCTCGAGCACTTCCATTGGAGCTCGGTCTTCTTCATCAATCTGCCGCTCATCGCGCTCTTCATTCCCGCTGCCGCAATTCTGCTGCCCGAATCGCGCGACCCGAACCCGGGCCGCTTCGACCCGTTCTCCATCATCCTGTCGATGCTCGCTCTGGCCCCGCTCGTCTTCGCCATCAAACACAGCATGGCGTCCGGCGCCGACTTCCTCTTCTGGCTCAGCCTGTCCGTGGCGATCGTCGCCGGTGCCAGCTTCGTCCTCCGCCAGCTCGCTACTCCGAACCCGATGCTCGACGTCCGTCTGTTCGCGAACTCCGTGTTCACCTCGGCGGTGGTGTCGAACCTGCTGAGCATCATGGGACTGGCAGGGTTCCTCTACTTCGGCACCCAGCTGCTCCAGCTCGTGCTCGGACTCTCTCCGATCGACGCCGCCCTTGTGCTCATCCCGGGACTCATCACCTCGGTCGCGGCCGGCTACCTGGCAGTGCCGCTCATCGCCCGCTTCGAACCGCGTGTCGTCGTACCCTGTGCGCTCGCGCTCAACGCCATCGGCATGGGCATCATCGCCTTCACCTCCGAGCACTCGGTGATGGGAATGCTGCTCGCCTTCCTCATCCTCGGCATCGGACTCGGCACCGCCGAGGTCATCACGAACGACCTCATCCTCGCCGCGGTTCCCGCTCACAAGGCCGGAGCCGCCTCGGCGATTTCGGAAACCGCCTACGAATTCGGGTCCGTCATGGGCACGACCGTGCTCGGCGGACTCTCGACCTTCATGTACGGATCCGCGCTGCAGTCTGCGATCGGGGACAAAGCGGACAGAGCTCAGTTCGATACGCTCGGCTCCGCCCTCGAATACGCGTCGGGGCTGAGTGATGCAGCCGGTGAGCGAATCACCGAGGCGGCCGTGACGGCCTTCGACTTCGGCGTGCAGTGGGCCGCCGGTGCGGCCGTCGTCCTTGTCCTCATCGCCGCCGTGCTCACGAGCTTCGGTCTCAAGGGGGCCGGGCGACTGCTGCCGGGAGCTGCCGCCGGTGCCAAAGCGGATGCCCTACACTCACAGGCATGAGCGCTGAGACCCGATCCCCGTACGAACGGGCGCTCGGGTCCCGGACCGCCGAACTCCACCCAGTCCTCAGGCGATACTTCGCGGTGATCCCTCCCGGCGCGGTGGGTGTCGGTGAAGGTGTCTTCGAATCGTTCGGCACCCAACGGCGGTGGCTGTGGCCCGTCCTCGCCATTGCGAAACGGTGCGGTGTGATCGTGCCGGGTGTGCACCGCGAGGTTCCTTTTCGCGTAGAGAACCGAACGGAAGACGGTGAGCAGACGGCGACGCGGACGATGAAATTCGACGACGGTGATTGGTCGATGGTCGATGCGGTGTCGTTCGTCCCGCGCGGATCCCGATCCGAGGTAGGTGGAGCAGTTCCGTGCGACTCTCAGGGCGGAGTCGTCGACGTGCTGGGGAAGCCGTCCATCGTCGAGGCGGAGTTTGCTGTTGACGTGGTCAATGGGGGATTGCGACTGCGCAGCCGCCGAATCGCGCTACGGGTAGGTGGGTTGCGGCTGCCCATGCCGTTGGCGCTGCGACCGGTCGTCACATTGAGTGAGCGATTCGACGACACCCTCGACCGGCAGAGAGTCGAGCTCAACGTCGACGTACCGCTGATCGGACGTGTCTACGAGTACTCCGGCACTTTCACCTACCGCATCGTGAGCGAATACCTGCGTTCGACGAGGGGCAATTGAGCGATTCGGGCAGTCGGCGAAGGTCGTAAATGCCCTCGATCAAGCAGAAGCGCGGATATCGGGACTTAGACGTCTCGATATCCGCGCTTGGCCTTGAACGGCGGTTAGTTGGCTGGCGAACCGCGCTGCGCCTTGAACGACGGCTGGGCGCCGCGCTAGTTCAGAGGTTGACCGACTCCGCGGAGTTCGATGCCTTCGACGTCGTCTGCTTCTGCCGTTTGCGAGCCAGCACTCGGCCGATGCCGGTGTAGACAAGAGCGGCGATGAGCACGAGGTAGATGACGATCGTGATCGGCGAGGACACCAGAATCGACGCATCACCGCCGGAGGCCAGCAGGGAGTCGCGCAGGTTCGACTCGGCCAGGGGACCGAGCACCATGCCGATCATCAGCGGAGCCAGCGGCACACCGTAGCGCTTGAGCACGAAGCTCAGCACTCCGATGCCCAGCAGGATGAGCAGCTCGAAGGTCGAGGCGGACGTCGCATAGATGCCCAGGCCGCAGAAGACCGCGATGCCGCCGTAGAGGTACGGGTCCGGGATCTTCAGCAGCTTCGCCCACAGGGGAGCGAACGGCAGGTTGATGATGAGCAGCACGATCATCGCGACGAAGAAGCTCGCCAGCAGACCCCACACGAGTTCGGGGGAGCGGTCGAAGAGCAGCGGACCGGGCTGGATCCCGTACTGACGGAAGGCCGCAAGCATGATCGCCGCCGTCGCCGAGATCGGCAGACCCAGAGCCAACAGGGCACCCATGGCAATGCCCGTCGTCGCCGATCCGGCCGCCTCGGGGGCGGCAAGACCACGGATCGCACCCTTGCCGAACTGCGGATCCTTCCGACGGGAATCGAGCTTGCGCTCCAGACCGTAGGCCATGAACGTCGGAACATCGGCACCGCCGACAGGAATGACGCCGAACGGCAGGCCGATCGCGGTTCCACGCAGCCACGCCGGCAGAGCTTCACCGACCTCCTTGCGGGAGAGGAAAGGCCGACCCGAGGCGTTGATCGTATTGTCCTTGGTCTGACGGCGGATGCGGGAAGCGATGAAGAACACCTCGCCCAGCGCCAGCACACCCACGGTCACCGTGACCAGGGAGACTCCGTCGAAGAGCTCGGGCACGCCGAGGGTGAACCGCTCAGTACCCGAGACCGAGTCGATGCCGATGACGGTGAAGCCGATGCCCAGGACCAGAGCCGTGAGCCCCTTGAGCACCGAATCGGCCACCACCGAGGAGGTGGCGACGAAGGCGAACAGGGCAAGAGCGAAGAACTCGGCCGGGCCGAAGCTCGTCGACAGCTCCGCCAACGCAGGAGCGACGAAGACGACGAGGAAGCAGGAGATGAACCCGCCGATGAACGCGCCGATCGCGGCCGTCGCCAGAGCCTGCGGGGCCCGCCCGGCCTTGGCCATCTTGTGGCCTTCGAACGTCGAGGCGATCGCCGAGGCCTGACCAGGGGTGTTCATGAGGATGGCCATCGTCGAGTCGCCGAAGAGCCCGCCGAAGTAGACGCCGGCGAACATGATGAACGCACCCGTGGGATCCAACGCAAAGGTCATCGGCAGCAGCAGAGCCACGGCCATCGACGAGCCCAGGCCCGGCAGCACGCCGACAGCGGTGCCGAGGAAGCAGCCGACGAGGACCCACAGCAGGTTCATCGGCGTCAGAGCGTGTGTGAACCCTTCGAAGAGGGACATGAGAGCGTCCATATCAGAAGCCACCTCCCAGAATTCCCGAAGGAAGGTTGAGGCCCAGCATCACCGCGAAGGCGATGTAGACCAGGGACGAGAACGTCAGTGCCAGAGTGAGATCGAACAGCGGCTTCTTCGAGCCCATCGACCGGGCCACGCACCAGAACAGCAGAGCGGCGGCGATGATCCACCCAGCGAATTCGAGGATGAGGGCGAAGGCCGCGAAACCGCCCGCACCCCAGGCCAGGGACACGAAGTCGCTGTGGGTGCGGTGCTTCGCATCGGCCTTGCGGGCAGCGGCGAGAGCCTGACGGTCTTCTTCCGGCTCGTCTTCCTCATGAGGGGAGAGCCGCGAGGCCGCGACCGCTGAGGTGACCGGAGTCGAGAACGCCTTGTCCTCCTCGGCCGCGGCCGGCAGCTCGTCGTCGACGTCGACGGGTTCCGGATTGCGGATATAAGCGACGACCAGCAGGATCGTCAGCGCGTATCCGACGAGCATGATGATCGTCGGGAAGAACTGCGGACCGGGTTTGTCCGCGTCCGGGGCGACGTCCATGGTGAGGATGCCGATGAGCAGATAGGTCGAGAACGCTCCCATGATGAGGGGGACGATGAGCCCCGACCGTCCCTGCCACCAGGTGCCCGCGCCGAGGTGGCCCGTCCTGTCCGTGTGCGTTGTCGTCTGTGCGCTCACAGTCCCAACTCCTTCAGCAGCTTCTCCACTCGGGAGGTGTCTTCTTTGACGAATTCGGCGAACTCGTCGCCGGTCTGCCAGACGTCGGTCCACTTGTTTCGGTCGAGAGCGTCCTTCCACGCCGCACTGTCACGGGTCTTCTGCAGGATCTCGAGGAGCTGAGCGGAGTCGTCGCCGGTGATGTCCGGTGCTCCGAGCCAGCCGCGCCAGTTCGTCAGCGTGACCTCGTATCCCTGTTCGGACATGGTCGGCACGTCGTCGAAGCCATCGATGCGTTTGGGGGCGGCCACGCCGATGGCTTTGACGCGTCCGGCCTCGATCTGATCGGAGACCTCGTTGAAGCCGCAGGAGGCGAAGTCGGTGGTGCCCGAGAGCAGAGTCTGAATGGCCTCACCGCCGCCGGACTTCGGGATGTAGGTGATGTCGGAGGCGGGGATCTTGCCGAGCAGCGCCAACTGAGCGATGGTCAGGTGGTCGACCGAGCCGGCCGAACCGCCCGTCCACACGAATCCCTTCGGGTCCTTCTTCCACGCGCCGATGACGTCGTCGATCGTATTGTGCGGGGAATCCGCTGCGGCGATGAGCACGTCATAGTCCTCGGCCACGCGGGCGAGCAGAGTCGTGTTGTCGAATCCGACCGGCGACTTGTTCAGCGCGATCCCGCCGACCATGGCGGTGCCGGTGGCCAGGATCGTGTCCGACTGGCCGTGCATGGTCGAGAATTTGCCGAGGCCGATGGTGCCGCCGGCGCCCGGGATGTTGACGACCTGGGCATTGTTGGCGAGCCGGTCGACGCGCATGGCCTGTTGGGTCTCGCGGGCGAATCCGTCCCAGCCGCCGCCGGCGCCGGCCGGAGCGATGAGGGTGAGATTCGATGACAGGTCACCCTTCGCCGAGGCGGCCTTGACTGAGTAGGTCGTCGCCGTTCCGATCGCCGCCAAGGCGATCGCCCCATAGGCGATGCGACCGAAGGTTCGTCGCGAGGGATGAGAGGATTCCGACACGGAATCCCCGGGAGGTGGCGCCTTTGGCACGGGCTTCTCCTTTGAAGGCAGGTGTGATGTGAGACTCACCTTAGAGGTTCCTGAGCGCCGACTGCGAGGTTGTGCTCACTCTGCGCGTTCTGCTCATTGAGTGCGTTGAGTGCATTCTGCTCAGAGTGAGTCGGCGACGATACCTCGGTCGGGTGCCGGGGTTTCTGGGCCGACGGCTAGGCTGGCGCTATGAGCGAAACTTCCGGCACAGACCCCGCAGCTGCGACGACCGCGACCCCGGCATCGGCACCGGTGGCGAAGAAGGTCCCGTTCGAGCGCACGCATCACGGCCATACTTTCGTCGACGACTACGAATGGATGCGTGAGAAGGAGTCTCCCGAGGTCATCGCCCACCTCGAAGCAGAGAATGCCTGGACGAGCGCACAGTCTGCTCACCTCGAAGGGCTGCAGAACTCGATCTTCACCGAGATCAAGACACGCATCAAAGAGACCGATATGTCCGTGCCCAGCCGGCGCGGGAACTACTGGTACTTCTCCCGCACGAAGGCCGGACTCGACTACGGAATCAGCGTCCGAATCCCCATCTCGGGCCCCGACGATTGGACTCCGCCGGAGGTCGGCGAAGAGCCTCTGCCCGGCGAAAAGGTCATCTTCGACTCGAACGTCGCCGCAGACGGTCAGGAGTTCTTCTCCCTCGGCTCCTTCTCACTCTCCGACGACGGCAGTCGGCTTCTCTACGGTGTCGACACCACCGGCGACGAACGCTATACCCTCCGACTTCGCGATCTGGCCACGGGGGACGACCTCGCCGACACGGTCGACGGCACCTTCTCAGGAGCCTCCCTCGATCCGAGCGGCCGCTTCGTCTTCTACACCACCGTCGACGACGCCTGGCGACCGGAGAAGGTGTGGCGCCACGTCGTCGGCACCGACAGCAGCGACGACGTGTGCATCTTCCATGAACCCGATGAGCGCTTCTTCGTCGGATCGGGCTTCTCGCGTTCGGGCCGAATGATGTTCGTCGTCACCGGATCGAAGACGACTACCGGATACTGGAGCATCAGCGTCGACGACCTCGAAGCCGAACCGCAGGAGATCTGGCCCCGCGTCGACGGCGTCGAATACAACGTCGAGCACGCCGTCATCGGCGGTGAGGACCGCTTCCTCATCACCCACAACCGCAATCGTGCCGACTTCGAACTCGTGGATGTTCCGGCCGCCGATCCGACCGGACCCGGTCGCGACGTCATCGAAATCGGTGCAGACTCCGAGGGGAATGCGGAACCTGTAGCCGACGCGGAGTCTGGGGCTGAGACGGAGTCTGCGGGGAAAGCGGAGCTGAGCATCAACGATCTGCGCATCGAAGATGTCGACGCCTTCGCCGACTTCATCGTGCTCAGCTACCGTCGCGGCGGCTTTGCGCGCGCCGGCATCATCCGCTTGGGTGATTCCTCCTCTCCGTTCGCACCGCTGCAGGAGCTGCCATTCGGCCGGGAGACCGGGTCACTCTACGTGGGCAACAACCCCGAGTTCGTGCAGACGAGCATCCGACTGCATTTCACCTCCATGTCGACACCCGCCGTGATCTATTCCCACAGCGTTGCAGACGGCACTGACACGGTTCTCAAACGTCAGCCCGTTCTCGGCTTCGTCGACCTGGACGCCTACACCGAAACCCTGCTGTGGGCGAAGGCCGAAGACGGCACCGATATCCCGATCTCGGTCGTCTTCCGCAAGGACCTGCACCGTTCCGACGGCCACGGCGGTCCCGCCTCAGCGAAAGAGGGGGCAGGCGACGGCGGGGATGCGACGAACGGAAGTCCCGCCTCGGCGAAATTCGAGCCGGCACCGCTGCTCCTCTACGGATACGGCTCCTACGAAGCGAGCATGGACCCGTACTTCTCGGTCTCCCGGCTGTCCCTGCTCGACCGCGGCGTCGTCTTCGCCATCGCCCACGTGCGCGGCGGCGGCGAAATGGGCCGACACTGGTACGACCAGGGCAAGACCACGGCGAAGAAGAACACCTTCACCGACTTCATCGACGTCGCCCGCCACCTCATCGACACCGGGTGGACGAGCCCGGACCGGCTCGTCGCCAGCGGCGGATCGGCCGGCGGCCTGCTCATGGGTGCGATTGCGAACATGGCGCCTGAGCTCTTCGCCGGGATCAGCGCCGAAGTGCCGTTCGTCGACGCCCTGACCTCGATCCTCATGCCCGAGCTGCCGCTGACCGTCATCGAATGGGAGGAGTGGGGAGACCCGCTCCATGATCCGCAAGTGTATGAGTACATGCGCTCGTACTCTCCCTACGAAAACATCACCGAGGCGGCCTACCCGCAGATCTTGGCCGTGACCTCGCTCAACGACACCCGAGTCCTCTACGTCGAACCCGCGAAATGGGTCGCCCGACTCCGTGAAGTCGGTGCGAACGCCCTGCTCAAGACCGAAATGGTCGCCGGGCACGGCGGAGCATCGGGGCGCTATGACGCGTGGAAGGAGATCGCGTTCGAGTACGCGTGGATCCTCGATGTGCTGGGACGATCGGATGTCGAAATAGAGCCCTGAGGGGACGACTGTCGCCGCAGATAACGATACTGGGACGATTGTCTCCAAAACCCGGATTCGGCACCCGGCGTCAGTGCCGGGCCATACAGTGGATATCATCACATTCGACGTGATGCGCGTCATGATCTCAGGACGGTCTGAGTGACGGCGGCGCATCATTCATCTGCATTGCCGTCACTATTACTTGCGCGCGAGGAGCGGCGGTGTCGAATGCAGAATTCGTGACGGATCCGCACCGGCGGACCGAAATTCCGAAAGGGAGAAGAATGCGTCTCAGGAAAGTGGCCACAGCGATGGTGGCAGTCGGTTCGATTCTTGTGGTTTCGGCCTGCGGAGGCGGCGAAGGCGGTGGCGGCGAGGGCGACTCGTACTCCATCGGCGTCTCCCAGCTCGTGCAGCACCCGGCGCTCGACGCCGCGACCGAAGGCTTCAAGAAGTCCTTCGAAGACGCCGGCGTCGACGTCGAATGGGACGTGCAGAACGCCCAGGGCGAACAGGCCAACGCGACCTCGATCGCCCAGCAGTTCGCCAACGACGACCTCGACCTCGTGCTCGCCGTCGCCACCCCGGCCGCTCAGGCCGCGGCCCAGGCGATCACCGACAAGCCCGTGCTCTTCACCGCCGTCACCGACGCAGAAGAGGCCGGCCTCGTCGACAGCAATGACAAGCCCGGCGGCAACGTCACCGGCACCTCCGACCTCAACCCGGTCGAAGAGCAGCTCAAGCTGGTCAAGGACGTCAAGCCCGATGCGAAGACCGTCGGCATCGTCTACAGCTCCGGTGAGGTCAACTCGCAGGTCCAAGTCGATCTCGCGAAGAAGGCCGCCAAGGACCTCGACGTGACGATCAAGGAAGCGACGATCGCGAACTCGGGTGAGCTCGCTCAGGCCGTGGATTCGCTCGGCAAGGTCGACGCCTACTATGTGCCCACCGACAACAACGTCGTCTCGGCAGTGTCGACCATGGTCCAGGCGGCAGAGAAGAACAAGGCTCTGCTCGTCGGGTCGGAAGCCGGCCAGGTCGAATCCGGTGCGGCGATCACCCGCGGCATCGACTACACGAAGCTCGGCGAACAGACCGGCGAAATGGCACTGAAGATCCTCCAGGACGGAAAGAAGCCCGCCGAGATGCCCGTCGAGACCAGCTCGAACCTCGAACTCGTCGTCAACCCGAAGGCCGCCAAGGCCCAAGGCGTCGAGATTCCGAAGAAGCTCGTCGACGAGGCCGACAAGGTCATCGAGTGATCGGAACCCGCCTCACCCCGTGACCCGGTGCCCGGAGTCCTGAACTCTCCGGCGGCACCGACGTCACCGGCCCCGAGGCCGTCGGCACTGAAACCGACGGCCTCGGGGCCACCACGAACCACACACCAGAAATGAACGGAAACCCATGTTCGGAGCATTGGAGCTCGGGCTCATCTACGGCGCGATGGCGCTCGGGGTCTATCTGACCTTCAAGGTCCTCAACTTCCCCGACCTCACCGTCGACGGAAGCTTCACCACGGGCGGTGCCACCGCAGCCTCCCTCATCATCGCCGGGGTCAACCCCTTCCTGGCCACAGCCGCGGCGATCGGCGCCGGACTCATCGCCGGCTACATCACCGGTCTGCTCCACACGAAAGGCGGAATCGACGGACTGCTCGCCGGAATCCTCACGATGATCGGCCTGTGGTCGATAAACCTGCGGATCATGGGGAAGGCGAACCTGCCGCTCCTGCGAGAAGACACCGTGTTCACCCCGCTGCGGGAGAACATGCTCATGGGCAGCTGGATGTCGATTGCGATCCTGCTCGTCTTCGCCCTCATCCTCAAGTTCGCCATCGACTGGTTCCTCACCACCGACCTCGGACTGGCCATCCAAGCCACCGGCAACAACAAGGAGATGATCCGCAGCCTCGGCGTCAACACCGACAATTCGACGATGCTCACCTTGGCACTGTCGAACGGCTTCGTCGCGCTCTGCGGTGCGCTCGTCGCCCAGTACCAGGGATTCTCCGACATCAGCATGGGCATCGGCCTCATCCTCGTCGGACTCGCCTCGGTGATCCTCGGTCAGGCAGTCTTCGGCAGCCGCAACATCTTCATGGCCAGCCTCGGCGCACTCCTCGGATCGGTCGTCTATCGGCTCATCATCTTCCTCGCCCTGCGTGCGGGCCTGGATACGAACGATATGAAGCTGACGACCGCGCTGCTCGTCGTCATCGCACTGCTGCTGCCCAGATGGGGATTCCTCAAACGGATCCCCTCACTGCGCGGACGCGGAAACCGCGCGGCCGCCTCGGTGCCGGCAGGAACGACCGATATGAAGGACCCCGCGGAGATCGCCGACATCCCCGCCGGCGCGACCGGCGCCCGAACCGGGAAGGAGATCTGAGACCCATGCTCAAGATCGACAACATCTCCAAGACCTTCTTCCCGGGCACCGTCAACGAACGCAAGGCGCTCCAAGGACTCTCGCTCGAACTCGACGAATCCGACTTCGTCACCGTCATCGGCTCCAATGGAGCCGGAAAATCGACGCTGCTCAACACCATCTCCGGCCGTCTGCCCATCGACTCCGGTTCGATCACCATCGACGGCGCCGAGGTGTCCCGGATGCCCGAATACAAACGGGCGAGATACCTGGGCCGCGTCTTCCAGGATCCGATGGCCGGCACCGCCCCGGACCTCACGATCGAGCAGAACCTCTCGCTCGCGCTCAAGCGCGGAAAGCCGCGTGGACTGGGGCGGGGGACGACCTCGGAGCGACGCGAGCACTTCAAGGAGGAGCTCGCCACTCTCGAACTCGGCCTCGAGAACCGGCTGAAGACGAAGGTCGGGCTGCTCTCCGGCGGTCAGCGGCAGGCGCTCAGCCTGCTCATGGCCGGATTCACCCAGCCGCGGATCCTGCTGCTCGACGAGCACACCGCCGCCCTCGACCCGCAGCGCGCGGCCCTGGTGTCGGCCCTGACGAAGAAGATCGTCGAGGCCGACGGGCTGACCACGCTCATGGTCACCCACAATATGGAGCAGGCCATCGCGCTGGGCAACCGGCTGATCATGATGCACGAGGGACGGATCATCTACCAGGCCTCGGCCGAGGAGAAGAAGGACCTGACCGTCGAGACGCTGCTCGGCGAATTCTCGAAACTCAAGGGAGCGACCCTGGGCGATCGGGCACTGCTGAACTGAACCGAGACTTCGCCGGAAGCCAGGCGAACGCCCGCAGGCAGGCCGACGGTCTGCAGGCAGGGATGAGAGGGCGGTTCGCACCGACAGGGTGCGGACCGCCCTCTCTTCCGCACTGGCGTACCTTACCAACCGGTTGGTAAAGTTAAGGCATGGCGAATGACGGACGGATGCGGATACTCAAGGCGGCGAAGGCTCTGGCCGAATCGCATGATTCGGTGCAGGGAGTGACGATCTCGCTGGAGTCGGTCGCACAGCAGGCGGGCCTGACGAAGCCTGGCTTGATGTATCACTTCCCTTCCAAGGAAGCGCTCATGCTCGGGCTCGTCGACCACGCCGCAGAAGACTGGGCACGGCGACTGCGCGAGCACACCGGGCGCCCGAGTCAGGAGCTGTCGAGCTTCGAGCGGCACCGTGCCTATGTCGCCGTGGCCACCACCGCCGAGGTTTCCCGCGCCGACTATTGGATCTTCTCCGATGCGCTCTACCACCCGAAGCTGACGCGGGCATGGAGTGAGCACCTCGGTCCGTGGTTCGACACCACCGGGCTCGATGATCGTGCGGTATCTCTGCTGACCGCGGCTCGATTCTGCGCCGACGGCGCGTGGATGTCAGAGGCGACGGGTGTCTTCCCCTCCGAGGACCTCGCCGCCGTACGCGAGCACGCCCTCGCTCTCATCGACGCCGCTGAGACCTCAACCGATACCGCCGAGGGAGCATCCGACAACACCGCTGTGGAGGTGAGCAAATGAATGCGAAACGTCTGCTGCTGCTCGTCACGGCCATCCTCGCCGAGGTGGCCGCCACCCTGATGCTGCGCGCCTCGGTTGCCGATCCGAGGTGGATCCCCGGAGTCGTCGTCCTCTACGCCACAGCCTTCTTCATCCTCGGGCTCACCCAGCGGCTGGGCATGCCGCTCGGAGCCGTCTACGCCACCTGGTCGGCCAGCGGAGTCGCCCTCGTCGCCGTGCTCGGTGTCGTGTTCTTCGGTGAGCTCCTGAGCATCGGCGCCATCATCGGCATCGCTCTCATCATCATCGGGGTCATCCTCGTCGAATCCGGCACTCCCGAGGAATCCGAGACCGTCGACGCGGAGGTGACCGAATGAGCTGGATGTGGTTGGCCCTGTCGATCCTCAGCGAAGTCGCCGGCACCTTGTGCCTGCGCGCCAGCGCCGGACTGCAGCGCAAGATCTGGTTCGTCCCCGTGGCGATCAGCTACACCGCGGCCTTCTTCTTCCTCAGCCGCACCCTCGCCGAGGGCATGCCCCTCGGCGTCGCCTACGGCCTCTGGGCGGCGTGCGGAGTCGCACTGGTCTGTCTGCTCTCTCGAGTGATCTGGAAGGATCCGCTGACGCGGAAGGCGCTCCTCGGGATCGGCTTCATCACCGTCGGCGTCATTCTCGTCGAAATCGGCTGACCCGGTCTTTGCTGGGAATTTATTGTGAAGCCGCAAGGAAGCTGTTATCGTCCGAAGTTATGGCCCCTCTTCGATTCGACGACCTCCGCCGCTGGGGATGGTCGACCCCGAATCGAGAGCGCCCGAGCTGCGGCTTCGCCAATGATTCCTGGGAGCCCGTGGCCGTCGGCTGGTGGGGCGGAGAGCCCTAGTCACTGATCGCCGATCCGCAGACCATCTGCCCGATCGACGGCCGCCGACCGGTCGCATCACCTGATTTCCCACTCGTACCCGATGTGCGTTCTTGCCATCGGGCCATGATGCGTTCGTCTCCGTGCACGGCACCGATCGATTTCGGCAGTCTTCCGCAACTATCGAAAGAGTGTGAACCGACACATGACAGATGACTCCACCCGTACCGACGAACACGATCCGGGCCCGGATCGACAGTCCGATGCCTCCACCGAGGCGGCCCGCCGTGCGTCACGCGAACGGATCATGGCCGATGCCCGCCGAATGAGAGACGACGCCAAACGCGTCGGTCGTGAGACCGGGCGCAACCTCGGCCAGTTCGACTACCGCCGCCCGCGCGGTCCCGTGAAGGCCGATCTCGAAGATACGCACGGCCACTACCCGCACGACACCCACCCGATCCTCGTGCCCGGAATCGCCATCGACGAACAGCGGCGCAAGTACTCGCTGGACACGATCATCTTCGCGATCGCCGGTGGCCTCACCGTCGCCTTCGTCATCTGGGGCATCTCCAGCCCTGCCAGCGTCGCCAGTGTCGCTCAGTCGGCGTATGACTGGGCGACGCTCAACGTCGGGTGGCTGTTCAACCTCGTCGCGATCATCATCCTCGTCTCCCTGCTCATCCTCGCGTTCTCTCCCTACGGCAAGATCCCTTTGGGCAAGGACGGGGAGACCTCCGAGTTCTCCACCTTCTCCTGGGTCGCCATGCTCTTCGCGGCGGGCATCGGCATCGGCGTCCTCTTCTTCGGACCCTCCGAGCCGCTGACCTACTTCATCTCACCGCCGCCGCTGACGAACGATCCGGAGACGACCGAGGCGCTCCACGGTGCGATGGCCCAGACCTACTTCCACTGGGGCTTCCACGCCTGGGCGATGTACGCGCTCGTCGGCGGTGCCATCGCCTACGCCGCCTACCGGCGCGGTCGTTCGCTGCTGCTGTCCTCGATCTTCCAGACTCTGTTCGGCAAACGCCAGACCGAGGGATTCGCCGGCAAGCTCGTCGATATCTTCGCGATCGTCGCGACGCTCTTCGGTACGGCCGCAGCCCTGGGCATCGCGGCCATGCAGATCGGCACCGGTGTCAGCATCGTCGCCGATGCGGGACCGATGACGAACAATATGCTCGTCGTCATCATCCTCGTCCTCACCCTCGGCTTCATCATCTCCGCGGTCTCCGGCGTCTCGCGCGGAATCCGTTACCTGTCGTCGATCAACATCGTCCTCACCGTCGGCATCGTTGCGCTCGTGCTGTTCCTCGGACCCACGCTCTACCTGCTCAACCTGCTGCCCTCGGCGTTCATGGAATACCTCGGGTCGATGTTCGACATGATGGGCCGGTCCCTGTCCTGGGGAGCCGAGACCCAGGAATTCCAGTCCCTGTGGACCGTCTACTACTGGGCCTGGTGGATCTCCTGGTCGCCGTTCGTCGGCACCTTCATCGCCCGCATCTCCCGCGGCCGTTCGATCCGCCAGTTCATCCTCGGCACGATCTTCATCCCCTCGACGCTGCTCTTCGTCGCCTACGGAATCATGGGCGGAACCTCGATCTGGATGTACCGGTCCGGAGCATCAGGCTTCACCGACAGCATGGAAGCCCCCGAGGTGTTCTTCACCCTCATCGACAACCTGCCCTATGTCGAATGGCTGCCGTTCGTCGTCATCATCGTCCTGGCGATCTTCTTCATCACCTCCGCGGACTCCGCCTCGGTGGTCATGGGCATGCTCACCAGCCGCGGTGATCAGGAGCCGAAGAAGTGGGTCGTCGTGTTCTGGGGTCTGGTGATGTCCGGCATCGCCGTCGTGATGCTCCTCCTCGGCGACGCCAGCGCACTCGAGGGACTCCAACAGCTCGTCATCGTCACCGCGGTGCCGTTCGCGTTCGTCATGCTCTTCATCATCGTCGCCTGGTTCAAGGAGCTGCGCACGGATCCGCTGGCGCTGCGTCGTCAGTACGCGCTCAACGCGGTCGACAACGCCGTGGTCGCCGGTGCCGATGCCTACGGTGACGACTTCGCCCTCCAGGTCGTGCCCACCGAACCCGGTGACGGTGCGAACGGCGGAATCGACTCCGAGCACGGGGACTACACCGACTGGTACCAGCGCACGGACGAGAACGGCGAACCCGTCGGCTTCGACTACGAGACCGGCGAATGGGCCGACGGCTGGACGCCGGACGACGATTCCGCGACCACCGAGGATTCCGCAGCGACTGAGGACTCCACCGACACCGAGCCGGCCGCCGACTCCACGATCGATGCGAACTCCGGGACCGCCTCGGCGAGCGAATCCGACCCGGGGTCAGTGACCGATTCCGAAGCCGACTCCGGCTCCAACCGCAGAGAGGACCACTCATGACCACCCCGAACATCGTCGTCATCCAAGCCGATCAGATGGCTGCCCAGGCTCTGGGTGCCTATGGCGATGCGGCCGCGCTGACACCGAATATGGATGCCCTGGCTGTCGACGGAGCCGTCTTCGACCGTGCGTACTGCAATACTCCGCTGTGCTCGCCGTCGCGGGCATCGATGATGACCGGGCGGATGCCCTCGGAGATCGACTGCCTGGACAACGGCGACGACTTCGCAGCCTCCGTGCCGACGTTCGCGCACCGACTGCGCAAACTCGGCTACCACACGGCGCTGATCGGGCGGATGCACTTCATCGGGCCTGATCAGCACCACGGTTTCGAAGAGCGCCTGACCACGGACGTGTACCCGGCCGATCTCGATATGGTGCCCGACTGGAAACGTCCCCTGGAGCAGAAGCTGCAGTGGTACCACGAGGCGGACCCCGTGTTCACCGCCGGTGCGGCGACCGCGAACGTCCAGCAGGACTTCGACGACGAGGTGATCTTCAGAACCCTGCGCCACCTCAACGACCGCAAGCGCGCGAACCAGGCCGCCGGGTGCGATCAGCCATTCCTCATGGTCACCTCGTTCATCCACCCTCACGACCCGTACGAGCCGCCGAAGGCCAACTGGGACCGATTCGCCGAGG
The DNA here is from genome assembly GCF_057766545.1 of Brevibacterium sp. MGP-B1. Taxonomy (NCBI): domain Bacteria; kingdom Bacillati; phylum Actinomycetota; class Actinomycetes; order Micrococcales; family Brevibacteriaceae; genus Brevibacterium; species Brevibacterium sp. MGP-B1. The sequence goes on from NZ_CM173407.1 coordinate 4,364,332, forward strand.
TGGCCATCCCGGACCCGACCCACCCCGAGGTACCTGACCCGGCTGTGGACCCGCACAGCCACCGTCTGCGCACGATGTGCGGCTTCGACGAACGCGAGCCTGGAATCGAGGACGTGCGGCGGGCCCGCCGTGCCTACTATGCGGCGGTGAACTACATCGACGACCATGTCGGAGCGATCCGGCGCAAGCTCGAAGAACTCGACCTCGCCGACAACACCGTCATCGTCGTCACGAGTGACCACGGTGACATGTTGGGGGAGAAGGGGCTATGGTTCAAGATGTCGCCCTACGAGCAGTCCTCCCGGGTTCCGCTCATCATCAACGGACCCGCCGAGGTGATCGCCCCGGGCCGGTATGCGACCCCGGTCAGTCTCGTCGACCTCGCGCCGACCCTGCTCGAGATCGCGCAGAGTTCGTCCGCGCCGTCCGCGCCGTCCGGGGACACGGGGGATGCAGGTGCAGGGACCGCCTCGGCGATCGATGAGGGGCTGACCGGAACCTCGATACTCGAATCCGCCAGGCGGGAAGTCGCCGGCGAGCTCGAACCTGAGGGCCGCGACGTCGTCATTGAGTACTTCGCAGAGGGCACATACCGGCCGCAGGTCACGCTGGTGCGCGGCGATCTCAAGCTCACGGTGTGCCCTGGAGATCCGGAGCTGCTCTTCGACCTGGCGGCGGATCCCGACGAGCTGGTCAACCGCGCCGCCGATCCGGCTTATGCCCAGGCGCGTGAGTCGATGCGTGCAGAGCTCGAATCCCGGTACGACCTCGAGCACCTCGAAGAGCATGTGCTTGCTTCTCAGCGCAGCCGCCAACTCGTCGCCGACGCGCTCAAGGTCGGTCGAGTCCGCCACTGGGACTTCGACCCGGAACCGTCGCACGGGTATGTGCGCGGTGACTTCTGGTCGGCGTTCCGCTTCGGCAAGATCCCAGCGGCCGACTGAGCAGCCGGCTGCAGTGCACCGCGGCGCACTTGCGGCGGGTCGGGCTGCACCCGCGGGTTCGCAGTGTGGGCGCACTGATCGAGATCACTGCGCTCACACTTCGAGCCTGCGAAAGCAGGTTTCGGACTCCGCCGGGCGACTCCGGCGGGTCGGCTCGGAGGGTGAGCCGCCTCGGCGAGAACAATTCACTTGGACTTAGGTGAGTTGCGGGTCACATTCTCAGAAACCGGTGGCATCATTCGAGGTAGGAGGGATGCCATGACCATCTTTGAGTCGACATCTGAAGTTCCGCTCGGTGCGGAGACCACATTCGACTGGCATGCTCGGCCGGGAGCGCTGACCCGCCTCTCACCTCACTGGGCGCAGGAGATCGTCGAGGAGAGCTATCCTCCGATCGCGCCGGGCTCGGTGGCGCAGGTGAAGACGAGCGTTCCCGGCACTTACGGCCTTGTGCGGCGGCCGTTCAGTTCGGTGCATTCGGAGGGGCCGTCGCGGTTCTCCTTCGTCGATGAGCTGAAGAAGGGACCGCTGAGCCAGTGGAAGCACACGCACGAGTTCACCTCGGTCGCCGGCGGGACGAAGATCGACGACCACATCGAATTCTCCATGGCTCCGCAGGGCTTCGACGTCATCGATCGGGGCCTCACCCACTACCTTGAAGCCACCTTCGACGCCCGCCGCAAGCGGATGCTCATGGATATCGACTTCCTCGAATCCACGAATGCGCCCCTGCTGAGGCGGAAGAAGGGCAAACACATCCTCATTGCCGGCGGCAGCGGAATGATCGGACGCCAGGTCGCCGCCCTGTTCTCCACCGCCGGACACTTCGTGCGACTTCTTGTGCGCGAAACCCCGAAGTTCCCCTACGAGGCGCACTGGAATCCGGACCTGGGAATCCTCAATCCACGCGATCTCGCGTGGGCGGATGCGGTGGTTCACCTCGGTGGGCGATCCATCGCCACGCGGTTCACCAAACACGCGAAGGAGGAGATCTGGTCGTCTCGAATCGACTCGACGAGGCTGCTCGTCGAGACGATGCGCGGTCTGCCCGAGGCGAAGCGTCCGTCGGTCTTCGTCTGCGCTTCCGCGGTCGGCTATTACGGGTCGAAGGCGGACGAACCAGTCGACGAAACCGGACCGGCCGGCGACGGATTCCTCGCCGAGGTATGCCAGAAGTGGGAAGAGACGGCGGCCGGCGTCGAGGATGCCGGGATCAGACGTGTGTCGATCCGAACCGGAGTCGTGCTCAGCTCCTTGGGCGGTCTGCTCAAACTGCAGGCGCCGCTGTTCCTTGCCGGTGCGGGCGGTCGATTGGGCAGCGGGGAGCAGGCACTGGCGTGGATCTCGCTTGACGATGTGGCGCGGTCATATGTGCACGCGGTCCTCTATGACTATGTGCGCGGACCGGTCAACGCTGTTGCGCCGGAGCTTGTCACGCAGGCGGAATTCGCCGAGGCGCTCGCCGCTCACCTGCGCAGGCCCGCGTGGATCCCGACGCCCGGTTTCATCACCGAGATCATGCTCGGTCGTGATGGGGCGAAGGAGCTGGCTCTGGCGGACCAGCGCGTGGTGCCGGAGAAGCTGCAGGAAACCGGATACCAGTTCGCCCACCCCACCTTGAGCGACTGCTTCGACGAGGAGCTCGGCTCCGGGGCGTAATACAGAAGTCCCCTCCGTTCGGCATGTGAGCCGAGCGGAGGGGACTGGTGTTTCTGCTGTTACTGCTGTTTCCGCAGTACGGAGTCAGAAGCGCTTCGAAGCGATCTCCGCACCTTCGGTCAGGGACTGCAGCTTCGCGACGGCGATGTCCGGGTGGACGCGGCCGCCCAGACCGCAGTCGGTGGAGGCGACGACGTTCTCGGGTCCGACGAGACCAGCGAACCGGCCGATGCGTTCGGCGACGAGTTCGGGATGCTCGACGACATTCGTCGAGTGGGAGACGATTCCCGGGATGATGTACTTGCCCTCGGGCAGCTTCTTCTCTTCCCAGATCCGCCATTCGTGTTCGTGGCGGACGTTCGCGGCTTCGAACGTGATGCCGGCGGCATTGATCGAGAGCACCTGGTCGACGATCTCGATGAACGGCAGGTCGGTGACGTGCGGTCCGTGCCAGGAACCCCAACAAGTGTGCACGCGCACCTGCGCCGGGTCGATTCCGCGCAGCGCATGATTGAGCGCATCGATGCGGACCTGGATGAACGAGCGGTAGTCATCGAAGGACGGTTCCGGGTTGATCTGGTCGAAGTTCTCCGCCAGGGACGGATCGTCGATCTGGACGGTCAGCCCCGCCTCGGTGATGGCGAGATATTCCTCCCGCAGCACATCGGCCCACGCCCAGATGAATTCCTCATCGCTTGAGTAGTACTCGTTGGCGATGCGGGAGGCCGAACCGGGGGAGAGCGCATTGATGTAGCCTGCACGCTCGTCGTACCCGGCGGCGGCGAGACCTGCTTTGAGGTTCGCGATATCACGGTTGACCTGGTCCTGACCGATGTAGCTGATCGGGCCGGTGGCCTTCGGGAACTGCGGCTGGGTTCCGGTGTCGGTTCCGGCCTTCGGGTCCGTGTAGACGTTCGGGAAGAGGTTGCGATCGCGACGGTCGGGCATGCTCGTGAGCACGATGTTGCCCGGAGTCGAACGGTTCGCCGGGATCTCCCAGAGGTCGATGTCGTGGAGCTCGAGCCCGCCGGTGCGCGCGAACGAGTAGTGCCACCATGCGCCGTAGTCGAAGTCGGCGGCCATGGCATGACCGTACTCGCCGTCGTTGGGCAGTGAGATACCCAGGTTCTTCTGGCGCTTGACGAGGTCGGTGACGCTGGCGGCGAGGAGCTCGTCGAATTCCTGCTCCTGTTCCTGCGACACGGACTCACCGGCCAGGCGAGCGGTGTTCTGCGCCTGCTTGACCTTGTTGGCCTCGATGAGTTCGGGAGTGCGGGGTAAGGATCCCGCGTGGGATGTGCGAATCGTTGCCATGGGTGGCTCCTCTTCCTTGACTGTGGTGTCGTTCCGCTGCGCTGCTGAGTCCCTGGCCGTGGAATGGCTGAGGCCTCATCGTTCTCCTTCAGGCAATCACATTCGCAGTCGTGCATGTGCGGTCGGCGTCATCTTCGGTCACGTCGCGGGCGGGCCAAGCGGCGGTTACGACGAGCTTCTGCTGTGACCCGGTTCGACGCCGTCTGGTGCGTTCCTTTGGTTGTCGTGCCGATTCTGTCGCCGCCCTTCGCCCCAGCAGAGTCGCAGCAGACGATGTCAATCCTGCCGGATTTCATCCGCGTGCCTGCGGGCCTGACTCTGTTCTTCGGCGTGACTTATCTGGCGTGGAACATCGTCCGCATGCGCCGGTGGCGGATTCTGCTGCTTTCGTTCGCCTGGTCCGGCATTGTCGGTGTGGTTCAGCAGCTGGTCTTCTTTGCGATGACGTCGTTCGGCGCATCTCCTCTGCTGATGACGGCCGTGGTGGTTGCTGTATCACTGATACTCGTGGTGGGCTGATTCCGTGTCTTCCACCTGTTGGACCGGATCAGAGGGGCGACTGTACCCATCGACCGAGCAAACTCAGCGAGCTTTCACCGCAACATGCCTGTCCGACCGGTCAACACGCGTCCCGGTTATCTTCCCGGCTACCCGGACGCGTGAATAGCCGCGGGTCAGTAGGCTGGAATCATGAGCTATGGGCAGAACGGACAGCGCTGGTCGAGTCCGAACCGGCCGACTTCACAGGCGGCGGATCCTTACGGATCAGATCCGTATTCATATCCGCCGGTGCCACCGCATCCTCCGGCACCATTCGATACGCAGGCCACGCCGGGTGCGTCTGGCATATCGAATACGGCAGGCTCCCACCACCCCGGATGGCTCGCGCGGTCACTGTTCTGGGCGGCACTCATCGTCGGGGCGCTCCCGGCAATGGTGCTGGCCCCGATCAGCTTCAACGGGGGACGGGACACCGCGATCTTCTTCACCTTCGGAGCGATCGTGGCCGGTGGCCTGCGTCTGGCCCTCGGCGCGATCGCCATCGTGCTGGTGAAGAACACGACGTGGGTGCGCAGGGCAATAGGTGCCGCAATCTTCGTGCTCGGCTGCCTCACCCTGCTGATCCTCAGCCCGATCATGTCGATTGTGGTGGGCGTGAGCGGAATAGGGTCAGCAGATTCGGTGGTGCCCGAGACGGTCATTCAAAGTGTCGTGAGCGGACTCTATCTGTCCGCAGTCTTCTGTGGGTGGAACATCGCCCGCAACCGCCGATGGTGGATCCTCGTCACCGCCGTTGCCATCGCTGTGTTGCTATACAGCGGCAAAGCGATCTTCGACCTCATGCTGGCCGAACAATTGACCGGGGGAGCCATGGTCACAGTCATCGTGCAAGCAGTGTGGCTGGTAGTTGTTTTCGGTGTTCTCGGGCTGTGTCATCTGCTCGGTCGAATGCGCGGGGGAACGGTTCCATTGCCGAGCCGGCCGGCTCCAATCCCTCACCCGGACTACGCATCGCAGTCCAATCCGCAAACGGCCCACTTGTCCCAGTCCTACCCAAATCAGTGGCCTCCAGGATCAGGCCAGCAGTCATATCCACACCACTAGCTTCGAACGAAAGACACGACAAACCCACGCGATTGAGCGAGGAACCTGATGCTGTTGTTCATCATCGCCGGTGAAGTACTGTTCTGGATCTTTCTGCTCGCCGGAGTATGCGCGAGGTATCTGCTGCACTGGAGAACGGTTTCGACGGTTCTCCTCGTATCCACCCCGTTCATCGACATCGTCATCATCGTCCTGACTTACATCGATCTCAATCGGGGAGCGGCATCGGACTTCAGCCACGGAATGGCTGCGTTCTACGTCGGCTTCTCCGTCGTCTTCGGTCCGGAGGCCATCGCCCGCGTCGACCGCCGATTCGCCCGTCGCCATACGGATCTCAACGAAGCGGAACTGCCTGCCGTACCGACCCGAACCAGTCTCGGATACTGGCTGCGCTGCCTGACCGCCTTGGCGATCACCATCGCATTGCTGGCCATCGGAATCGCGATCGCGGGCTTGGCTGATTCCTTCTGGCTAATCTATTGGTCGATCGTCGCCGCCTTCACCGCTCTCGCCTGGGGAATAGTCGGACCGCTGCGCGATCGGTTGCGCCGCAGCAATCGCGCAGATGAGGAACCTACCGACCCACCTTCGTGACCGTCACACCTGGCCGGACAGTCCGGACTCAGGGCGACACCGAAACGGCCCCTCGGCCTCGAAAGGACCAACCGCAGCTGGTCATGTCGAGGCCGAGAGGCCGTCTCGGCGTCAGTCTTCGCCAGTCGTGGCTCAGACCGCGGTTTCGGTCACCGCCGCGACGCTGCCGCCGAAGCGATCAGCCAGCGTTCCCTCGTGGGCCCGGCCGAGTTCGTCGAGACCGATCGAGAAGTGGTCGACGACTTCGAGCGCGGGAGCTCCGTCGCCGGCATCGGTCATGCCGATGCGCACGAACGGGAACCGCCGGGCCGTGCACATGTCCTTGAAACGGACCTCTTCCGACCGCGGCACGGCAACGATCGCGCGCGCAGTCGACTCGGAGAACAGTGCCGTGAACACGTCGACGCCGTCACGCTCGCAGACCTCATCGAGCCAGATCCGGGCGCCCGTGCCATAGCGCAGCGACGATTCGACGAGGGCCTGCGACAGCCCGCCCTCGGACAGATCGTGCGCGGCATCGATCATGCCGTCGCGCGAGCAGTTGATGAGGATCTCGCCGAGTTCCTTCTCCGCTGCCGGCTTGTACTGCGGAGGAACCCCGCCGAGGTGGTCGGCCGTGACGTCGGCCCACGCCGAACCGTCGAGCTCCGCTTCGGTGGTGCCGAGCAGATAGATGGTCTGGCCCGGCTCCTGCCAGCCGCTCGGGGTGGCGCGGGTGACATCATCGAAGACACCGAGCACACCGACGACTGGAGTCGGGTGGATGGCCACTCCGCCGGTCTGGTTGTACAGGGACACGTTGCCGCCGGTGACCGGGATTCCCATGTCCTGGCAGGCGCCGGCGAGGCCTTCAACAGCCTGCGCGAACTGCCACATGATCTCCGGATCCTCGGGGGATCCGAAGTTCAGGCAGTCGGTGACCGCACGCGGAATGGCACCGGAGGTCGAGACATTGCGGTAGGCCTCGGCCAGAGCCAGCTGGGCACCGCGCGCCGGGTCGAGGAAGCTGTAGCGGCCGTTGGCATCGGTGGCGATGGCCACGCCGAGACCGGACTCCTCGTCGACGCGGACGACACCGGCATCATCCGGGTAGGCCAGTGCGGTATTGCCCTGGACGTACTTGTCGTACTGCGAGGTGATCCACGACTTCGAGGCGAGGTTCGGCGACCCCGCGAGCTCGAGCATCGTCGACCGCAGCTCATCATCGGACTGGGGCTTCGCCAAACCAGCGGCCTCAACGGTGTTCGCAGCCACCTCGGCGGTCCATGACGGTTCGGTGAACGGACGGTTGTAGACGGGTCCGTCGTGGGCGACCGAGCGCGGGGGCACATCGACGATGACGTCGCCGTGCCATTCGATGACGAGACGATCGGAATCCGTGACCTCGCCGAGCACAGAGGTCTCGACCTCCCACTTGCCGACGATGCGCAAGAATTCGTCGAGGCGGTCGGGACGGACGACGGCCATCATCCGCTCCTGCGACTCCGACATGAGGATCTCCTCAGGGGTGAGGGTCTCATCGCGCAGCAGCACATCGTCGAGCGCGATGTGCATTCCGCCGTCGCCGTTGGACGCCAGTTCCGAGGTCGCACAGGAGATGCCCGCAGCGCCGAGGTCCTGGATGCCTTCGACGACACCGGCGTGGAAGAGCTCGAGGCAGCATTCGATGAGCACCTTCTCGGCGAAGGGGTCGCCGACCTGCACAGCGGGGCGCTTCGAGGGCTTCGAATCGTCGAAGGACTCGGAAGCGAGGATCGAAGCACCGCCGATGCCGTCGCCACCGGTGCGCGCACCGAAGAGCACGACCTTGTTGCCCAGTCCCGACGCGTTGGCCAAACGGATGTCCTCATGCCGCATGACACCCACAGCCAGGGCGTTGACCAGCGGATTTCCCTGATAGACGGAATCGAAGACGGTCTCGCCGCCGATGTTCGGCAGGCCCAGGGAATTGCCGTAGTTGCTGATGCCGGCGACCACGCCGTGGACGACACGGGCGGTGTCCGGATGGTCGATGGCTCCGAACCGCAGCTGATCCATCACAGCGACCGGGCGCGCACCCATGGAGATGATGTCGCGGACGATGCCGCCGACTCCGGTGGCCGCACCCTGGTGGGGTTCGACGTAGCTGGGGTGGTTGTGCGATTCGACTTTGAAGGTCACCGCCCAGCCGTTCCCGATGTCGACGACGCCGGCGTTCTCGCCGATGCCCACGAGCAGGTGCTTCTTCATGTCCTCGGTGACCTTGTCACCGAACTTCGACAGGTGGACCTTCGAGGACTTGTACGAGCAGTGCTCGGACCACATCACCGAATACATGGCCAATTCCGCCGAGGTGGGGCGACGTCCGAGGATCGCCTTGATCTTCTCGTATTCGTCGGCTGTGAGACCGAGATCGGCGAAAGGCTGCTCGACGTCGGGGTTCGCCGCTGCGAACTCGACCGTCTCCTTGACCTTCTTCGATGCATTCTGCGGGGAATCGACCTGCGTGGAATCCGCAGAGCTGAGGTTAGACGTCATGTCCTCTTCGGGGCCCTTTCATACGACACGGCACTCACGGCCAATCTTAGCCGTGTCCTCACCGCGGGGGCGAAGCGCGTCCACGGACGGACCGCCTCGGCGCGGGTAGGGACCGTTCCCCGCTGGGAATCGGACGGTCGCACCCCACTTAGAATGGGAGCCATGGCAACTCCCAAGATCGTCCTGTTCTACGTCTTCACCCCGCTGCCCGACCCCGAAGCGGTCAAGCTGTGGCAGCACACCCTGGCCGAGAGTCTCGGGCTCAAGGGGCGGATCATCGTGTCGAAGGACGGGATCAACGTCACAGTCGGCGGGGACATTTTCGAGGTGAAGCAGTACGTGCGGGCAACGAAGTCCTACGCCCCGTTCAAAGGCGCGGACATCAGATGGTCGAACGGTCAGGGCGATGACTTCCCGCGACTGAGCGTGAAGGTCCGCGAGGAACTCGTCACCTTCGGCACTCCTGATGAGATCACGGTGACCGAAGACGGAGTCCAAGGCGGCGGCCAGCATCTCAAGCCCGGAGCCCTGCACAAGCTCCTCGACGAACGCGGCGAAGAGGTCGTCTTCTTCGACGGCCGCAATGCGATGGAGGCGCAGATCGGGAAGTTCCGGGACGCGATCGTTCCCGACACCGACACCACGCGTGACTTCATCGCCGAGATCGAATCCGGCAAATACGACGACCTCAAGGACAAACCCGTCGTCACCTACTGCACCGGCGGAATCCGCTGCGAGGTCCTGTCCGTGCTCATGAAGAACCGCGGGTTCGAAGAGGTCTATCAGCTCGACGGCGGCATCGTCCGCTACGGCGAGACCTTCGGCAGCTCGGGCTACTGGGACGGTTCGCTGTACGTCTTCGACAAGCGCATGCACGTCGAGTTCGGTGACAACGTCGAATCCATCGGGCATTGCGTGTCCTGCGACAGGAAGACGCCGGAGTTCGTCAACTGTGCGAACCTCGAGTGCCGCAGACAGTACCTGCGGTGCGCCGATTGCACGGACAAGGGTCTGCAGCCCTATTGCGCTGACTGCGTCGAGCAGGGAATCCCCGCCGAGGCGGCCGTCGGCTGAACATGTGATCCTGCCGTTCCCCGGAAACCGGGGAGGCATTCCCCGGAGACGGGGGAGTGCCGTACCGACACTTCAGCGCAGCAGGTGCTTCGTCGCCGCCTCGATGTCGGTCCACCTGAAGTTGAACCCGGCCGCTTCGAGTCGTGCCGGCAGTACCCACCGACTCTTGAGCACGAGTTCCGACTCCTGACGCAGGACGACCATCCCGATCTCGAGCAGCCACCTGGGAGCAGGAATGCCAACGGGCATACGCACTGCCTTGCGCAGCGCTTTCATCAGTGAGCGATTGTCCGCGACCTGTGGGTTCGAGACGTTGATCGGACCACTGAGCTTCTCATGTTCGTCGATGAACCGGATTGCCCGGAGCACGTCGTCGATATGGACCCAGCTGAAACGCTGCCGCCCATGAGTCGGCGGGTGTCCTCGCCAGACGGTCGGCCCGGAAGCCGCCGGGCCGATCCCGCGATAGCGTCGGTGCGGGAACCAGCGCCCTTCATGCTGAGCTCCTCCCGCGCCGAGTCTGGCCGCGGTGGCCAACATGTTCAACGCAGCTCCGTCACCGAGCACGATCGCCATCCGCAGCGCGACTCGTCTGGTCGCGGGCAGGTCCCCGGCGAAGAACTCCTTCTCCCAGGCTTTGGCGATGTCGACCGAGAACCCTTCGCCGATGTCGCCGTCCTCCTCGGTCTGCGGTCGGTCCATCGCATGACGGTAGATGGTGGCCGTGCTCGAGTTGATCCACAGACGCGGCGGCACCGAGGCGGCTGCCACCGCGGTATTGAGAGCGCGGGTCGTATCGACTCGGGAGTCCCAGATGACCTGTCGATTGGCATCCGTGTACCGACATCCGACGCTCCGGCCGGCGAGGTTGATGAGCAGGTCGGCACCGTCGATGAGTTCGGCGATTCGGTCGGGACGGTCCCAGGTGGCGTCGGCGGCGGCAGGGGAGCGGCCGATCGTCCGCGTCGCGTACCCCCCAAGCGCTGAGCGCATCGAGCAGCTCTCCGCCGATGAACCCCGATGCTCCGGCGACGACGGCGATCGGGGCCGGGGTGCTTGTCAGCGATGTGGATGTGTCTGTGGGTTCCATGCTCATACTCAGGACGCTAGCACCCCGCATTGGTGGGGCTGTTGATGCGGTTCCGGGGTTGTGTGGTGGGTGTCACGTGGAGAAAGTCGGTTTTGGATTTGCACGTCGCGGATGGGGTGGTCTAGAGTTATATCTCGTTGCCCCGCCGGAAACACGGTCACTGAGACATTGTTTCCACCGGGTCTGACCAGGACAAACACGGTTTGATCCGAGGGTTCAGTACACCGGGTGGGTGACACAGAATGAAACTGATACCCCCAGTGAACACGCTCGTTTTTCGGGTGGTGGTGATGGGTGTGTGTTTGTGGTTTGAGAATCCAATAGCGTGTTTGTTTGAACAAGTTGTGATGCCAGAACATTTTTATTTTCTGGTGAGACAATTACCTGGCCAAACATTGGTTCACCCCGTGGTGGGTGGTTCTTCGCCGAACCTCCCGCATCACATTGGGTGGCTGTGTGTTTGGTCAGTTATTTTGTGGTCAACCTTCTCACCCCGTGAGGGGTTGGCTGTCTTGCTGGGATTCATTCGTAACATAAAGTTTTTTATGGAGAGTTTGATCCTGGCTCAGGACGAACGCTGGCTGCGTGCTTAACACATGCAAGTCGAACGCTGAAGCCGACAGCTTGCTGTTGGTGGATGAGTGGCGAACGGGTGAGTAACACGTGAGTAACCTGCCCCTGATTTCGGGATAAGCCTGGGAAACTGGGTCTAATACCGGATACGACCAATCCTCGCATGAGGGTTGGTGGAAAGTTTTTCGATCGGGGATGGGCTCGCGGCCTATCAGCTTGTTGGTGGGGTAATGGCCTACCAAGGCGACGACGGGTAGCCGGCCTGAGAGGGCGACCGGCCACACTGGGACTGAGACACGGCCCAGACTCCTACGGGAGGCAGCAGTGGGGAATATTGCACAATGGGGGAAACCCTGATGCAGCGACGCAGCGTGCGGGATGACGGCCTTCGGGTTGTAAACCGCTTTCAGCAGGGAAGAAGCGAAAGTGACGGTACCTGCAGAAGAAGTACCGGCTAACTACGTGCCAGCAGCCGCGGTAATACGTAGGGTACGAGCGTTGTCCGGAATTATTGGGCGTAAAGAGCTCGTAGGTGGTTGGTCACGTCTGCTGTGGAAACGCAACGCTTAACGTTGCGCGTGCAGTGGGTACGGGCTGACTAGAGTGCAGTAGGGGAGTCTGGAATTCCTGGTGTAGCGGTGAAATGCGCAGATATCAGGAGGAACACCGGTGGCGAAGGCGGGACTCTGGGCTGTAACTGACACTGAGGAGCGAAAGCATGGGGAGCGAACAGGATTAGATACCCTGGTAGTCCATGCCGTAAACGTTGGGCACTAGGTGTGGGGGACATTCCACGTTCTCCGCGCCGTAGCTAACGCATTAAGTGCCCCGCCTGGGGAGTACGGTCGCAAGGCTAAAACTCAAAGGAATTGACGGGGGCCCGCACAAGCGGCGGAGCATGCGGATTAATTCGATGCAACGCGAAGAACCTTACCAAGGCTTGACATACACTGGACCGTTCTGGAAACAGTTCTTCTCTTTGGAGCTGGTGTACAGGTGGTGCATGGTTGTCGTCAGCTCGTGTCGTGAGATGTTGGGTTAAGTCCCGCAACGAGCGCAACCCTCGTTCTATGTTGCCAGCACGTGATGGTGGGAACTCATAGGAGACTGCCGGGGTCAACTCGGAGGAAGGTGGGGATGACGTCAAATCATCATGCCCTTTATGTCTTGGGCTTCACGCATGCTACAATGGCTGGTACAGAGAGAGGCGAACCCGTGAGGGTAAGCGAATCCCTTAAAGCCAGTCTCAGTTCGGATCGTAGTCTGCAATTCGACTACGTGAAGTCGGAGTCGCTAGTAATCGCAGATCAGCAACGCTGCGGTGAATACGTTCCCGGGCCTTGTACACACCGCCCGTCAAGTCACGAAAGTCGGTAACACCCGAAGCCGGTGTCCCAACCCTTATGGGAGGGGGCCGTCTAAGGTGGGACTGGTGATTGGGACTAAGTCGTAACAAGGTAGCCGTACCGGAAGGTGCGGCTGGATCACCTCCTTTCTAAGGAGCACACATCAGAACCCCAACGACCGGCCGTACGTGCTTGGTGTTGGGAGCTCAAGGGTGGAACATCACTTCTTCCGCTCATACCTTCCAGCGTTGTCCGGTGACTGCCGTGTCGACGTTGATTGTTGTATGGGCTAGGACAAACACGTTATTGGGTCCTGGAATCACAAACCCCAACCAATGGGTTGGGTGTGGTTTCAACCAACAGGACCAACCCGACCACCAGGCAGCCACAGTGTGGGTGTGTGGTGGTGGGTGTTTGGTAGTGGTTTGAGAATCGTATAGTGGACGCGAGCATCAAACACCACGAAAGTGGTGTTTATGTAATGTGATTTTTCTTGTCATCATCTAGTAAAGGTGAATGAAACAATATTTTTCGCGCACATTTAGCCGGCCCTGTTTGGGGGTTGGGTGAGTGTGTAAGAGCGCATGGTGGATGCCTTGGCATCAGGAGCCGATGAAGGACGTGGAAATCTGCGATAAGCCTCGGGGAGCCGATAAACAGGCGTTGATCCGAGGGTCTCCGAATGGGGAAACCCCGCCACTCGTGAGGGTGGTGACCCGTGTCTGAATATATAGGGCATGTGGAGGGAACGCGGGGAAGTGAAACATCTCAGTACCCGCAGGAAGAGAAAATAACAATGATTCCGGGAGTAGTGGCGAGCGAAACTGGATGAGCCTAAACCGTGTGCGTGTCAAGCGTGCTGGTGTTGCGTACACGGTGTTGTGGGGTGTACATGGTCCGGTCCAGCATGGCCGGTCTGTGAGTGTGGTTGGTGTAGTCGAACCTGGTGGGAAACAGGACCGGAGTGGGTGAGAGTCCCGTAGACGAAACATCAACCGTTCACAGTATGTAGACGCCCGAGTAGCACGGAACTCGTGGAATTTCGTGTGAATCTGCCAGGACCACCTGGTAAGGCTAAATACTTCCTGATGACCGATAGCGGAATTAGTACCGTGAGGGAATGGTGAAAAGTACCCCGGGAGGGGAGTGAAAGAGTACCTGAAACCATGTGCTTACAATCCGTCAGAGCAGTATCTAGATGACTGTGATGGCGTGCCTTTTGAAGAATGAGCCTGCGAGTTAGCGGTGCGTGGCGAGGTTAACCCGTGTGGGGTAGCCGTAGCGAAAGCGAGTCCGAATAGGGCGATTGAGTCGCGTGTCCTAGACCCGAAGCGGAGTGATCTAGCCATGGGCAGGGTGAAGCGTGTGTAAGAGCGCGTGGAGGCCCGCACCCACTTCAGTTGAAAATGGAGGGGATGACCTGTGGTTAGGGGTGAAAGGCCAATCAAACTCTGTGATAGCTGGTTCTCCCCGAAATGCATTTAGGTGCAGCGTTGCGTGGTTCTTGCTGGAGGTAGAGCTACTGGATGGCTGATGGGCCCTACCGGGTTACTGACGTCAACTAAACTCCGAATGCCAGTCAAGGTTCAGCGTGGCAGTGAGACAGTGGGGGATAAGCTTCATTGTCGAGAGGGAAACAGCCCAGACCATCAACTAAGGCCCCTAAGCGTGTGCTCAGTGGGAAAGGATGTTCAGTTGCGAAGACAACCAGGAGGTTGGCTTAGAAGCAGCCATCCTTGAAAGAGTGCGTAATAGCTCACTGGTCAAGTGATTGAGCGCCGATAATGTAGCGGGGCTAAGTACACCGCCGAAGTTGTGGCAGCACCACGTATAACCGTAATGGTGTGGTGTTGGGTAGGGGAGCGTCGAGTTGCCGGAGAAGCTGCCGTGTGAACGAGTGGTGGAGGCGATTCGAGTGAGAATGCAGGCATGAGTAGCGAAAGACGGGTGAGAAACCCGTCCACCGGATGACCAAGGGTTCCAGGGCTAGGCTAATCCGCCCTGGGTAAGTCGGGACCTAAGGCGAGGCCGACAGGCGTAGTCGATGGACAACCAGTTGATATTCTGGTACCGACACACAACCGACAGTACCAAAACACACGAAACTAACCCCTAAACTCGCCCTTTTCGACTTCGGTCGAGTTGGGTGGAGCGCGGGGGGACCTGAGTGTGGAGTCGGTAAGCGTGAGGTGTGACGCAGAAAGGTAGCCAGGCCGTGCGATGGTAGTCACGGTCTAAGGTTGTAGCACGTGGGGGTAGGTAAATCCGTCCCCACAGGTGTGTGAGAGCTGATGGGCGCCCCACATTGGTGGGGTGATCTGGTGATCCTCTGCTGCCGAGAAAAGCATCGACGTGAGGGTGTGTGTTGCCCGTACCCTATAACCGACACAGGTGGTCGAGTAGAGAATACTAAGGTGATCGAGAGAATCGTGGTTAAGGAACTCGGCAAAATGCCCCCGTAACTTCGGGAGAAGGGGGACCATCCCGGTGAACCCAACTTGCTTGGGGATGTGCTGGTGGTGGTCGCAGAGGCCAGAGAGAAGCGACTGTTTATTAAAAACACAGGTCCGTGCGAAGATGTAAGTCGATGTATACGGACTGACGCCTGCCCGGTGCTGGAAGGTTAAGAGGACCTGTTAACCCGTAAGGGTGAAGCGGAGAATTTAAGCCCCAGTAAACGGCGGTGGTAACTATAACCATCCTAAGGTAGCGAAATTCCTTGTCGGGTAAGTTCCGACCTGCACGAATGGCGTAACGACTTCTCTGCTGTCTCAACCACGAACTCGGCGAAATTGCATTACGAGTAAAGATGCTCGTTACGCGCAGCAGGACGGAAAGACCCCGAGACCTTCACTATAGTTTGGTATTGGGATTCGGTGTGGTTTGTGTAGGATAGGTGGAAGACTTTGAAGCCCTGACGCTAGTTGGGGTGGAGTCGATCGGTGAAATACCACTCTGACCATAGTGGATTCCTTAACTTCGGACCCTGATCGGGTTCAGGGACAGTGCCTGATGGGTAGTTTAACTGGGGCGGTTGCCTCCTAAAGAGTAACGGAGGCGCCCAAAGGTTCCCTCAGCCTGGTTGGCAATCAGGTGTCGAGTGTAAGTGCACAAGGGAGCTTGACTGTGAGACGGACGTGTCGAGCAGGAGCGAAAGCTGGGACTAGTGACCCGGCCATGGCTTGTGGAAGCGTGGTCGCTCAACGGATAAAAGGTACCTCGGGGATAACAGGCTGATCTTGCCCAAGAGTCCATATCGACGGCATGGTTTGGCACCTCGATGTCGGCTCGTCGCATCCTGGGGCTGGAGTCGGTCCCAAGGGTTGGGCTGTTCGCCCATTAAAGCGGTACGCGAGCTGGGTTTAGAACGTCGTGAGACAGTTCGGTCCCTATCCGCTGCGTGCGTAGGAAATTTGTGGAGGTCTGTCCTTAGTACGAGAGGACCGGGACGGACGAACCTCTGGTGTGCCAGTTGTTCCGCCAGGAGCATGGCTGGTTGGCTACGTTCGGGATGGATAACCGCTGAAAGCATCTAAGCGGGAAGCCGGCTCCGAGATGAGATTTCCAACCAACTTTTGTTGGGGGAGGTGTCCTATAGATGATGGGGTTGATAGGCCGGGTATGGAAGCACTGTGAGGTGTGGAGTTGACTGGTACTAATACACCGATCACTCACCAACTTTTCCCTTTAGTGGGGTTGGTGTGTGCGAAGAATGTTTCTGTCAGTAGTCTTTTCTAGTTGTGATGAGAGAATGCGCCCGTCAGGGGTGCGCATTATGTGAGTTTTTGGTGTTCGCGTTCGCTGTGCGGTTCTTGGACCACTACCACCCAAACTTGGGTTTGGGTGAGTGTGGTTTGTTGGTTTTGCGGTGGTGATAGTGGTGGGGAAACGCCCGGTTAACCGTTCCGATCCCGGTAGCTAAGCCCATTCGCGCTGATGGTACTGCAACTTGGTGGTTGTGGGAGAGTAAGTGACTGCCGCAATAGTTTTTTAAGGTGATGGCCTCATCCAGTTTTGGGTGGGGCCATTGCTGTATTCACGCACGTGTGCGATAGCTGGTGCTTGTTGCTACCTGACGGGGGCTGGGCTACCTGGCGCGGGGTTGCTGCGCCCCCGTCAGGTAGTAAATGGCCTCGTCCGACTCCCAATGGGAGTCGGACGAGGCCATTCGTGAATTCTCCGGCTCGTGGCCGGCCAACTGAGAGTGGTGTTCTCACAGACGTTCAGAGATCTTGTGGAGTCCAACCGGACAGCAGCCGGCCACCGATCTTCCCGAAATCAACATTGCCGGGTAGTCTAATGACGCGTATTCTAGTCGTTAATGAATCATATGGTGTTTATTGCACTCATAAGGGGCCAAAATGAGCGTCACTCGCCAGGTGGATCGCCGCCTCACCGAGATCGGATCCGCGATTCGTCGGTGGCGACTCATGCAGTCGTTGAAGGCTGTCGAAGTCGCAGAGCGGGCCGGCATCTCTCGATCGACGCTCCAGAAAGTCGAACGTGGTGACGCAGGGGTATCAATCGGCGCAGTGATGTCGGTTATGCAGGCACTCGGACAGCTCGACCACGTGTCCGCCTCATTCGATCCTCTGAGCACCGACGTCGGCAGACTGCGCTCTGCTGAAACGCTTCCAGACAGGGTCCGTCGATGAGTGAGCAGATCCGGGTTGAGATGGACCAGGGCGGAACGACGGTATTCGTCGGCACTGCGTACTTCCACATCGCACGGGGGCATATCTCGACGACGTTCAAATACTCCGATGGGTACGCGGGAGCTCGATGGGCCTATTCCATCGACCCGGAGCTCCCACTGTCGACAGCCCCATTCAGCGTAACCGGTCTGCCGGGAGCCTTCGCCGACTGCTCTCCTGACCGGTGGGGCCGTAACCTCGTTGCGAAGGAGCATCGGCGGCAGGTCGCCGAGGGCGTCGTCCGTGATCGCCGCCTGACCGACATCGACTTCCTGCTCGGAGTCAGCGATCGCACTCGTCAAGGGGCTCTGCGATTTCGTCGTGCTGTTGACGAGGACTTCCTCAGCCCGACGAGCCGTGTACCTAAGCTGCTCTCCCTGCCCGAGCTGCAGCGGGCTGCTGATGGTGCCGCAGAAGGGTCGGGCACGGCTGTGAAGCGCCTTCTTGACGCTGGGACAGGGTCTCTGGGAGGGGCGCGGCCCAAAGCTTCTGTGGCGGACGATGAGGGACGACTGCTGATTGCGAAGTTCTCCCGACCCGGTGACGATCGAAACGTCATCGCGTGGGAGAGCCTGGCACTCGAACTTGCCCGTAGGGCCGGAATCGATACCTCTGCATCTCGGTTGCTGAGCATCGACGAGAGATCCGTGCTTCTTCTGCAGAGGTTCGATCGCACGACTGGCCGTCGGATCGGATATATGAGTGCGATGACAGCAGCCGGGCGTCGAGACGGGGAGCCCGGTGACTATCTCGATATCGTCGAAGCTATCGAAGACCACAGCCGGCGCTGGCGCAGCGACTGTGCGGAACTGTATCGCCGAGTGGCATTCTCAGTTGCATTGCACAATACGGATGATCATTTGCGTAACCATGGCTTCATACGGGCGGAGGCGGGATGGCAGCTGAGCCCGGCTTTCGACATCAACCCGGAACCGGAGTCCGCGGTCGAACGGCAGACCGCGATCAATGGCGTTGTGTCCGCGGAGATCGAGGCGGAGGCGCTGCTCGAATTTGCCTCTCTCTGCCATCTGACGAAGCCGACTGCTGTGTCTGTGCTCAATGAGGTCGTGAGCGCGGTCGAAGGGTGGAAGTCGCTGGCTGTAGAACGTGGGATCCGACGGGCAGAGACCACCGAGATGGGAACCGTCATCGACACGCAGCTCGCACGTCTGCGCAAAGCTATCCGCCCGGTCAGCTGAACCGCGCGGCGTGCGGGCTCGGTTGAGCCAAGGACTGATGGCGAGCCTGCCTCTTCGTAGGGGCGGTCGGCGTGGTTCCGGGGGTGTGTGGTGGGTGTCACGTGGAGAAAGCGGTTTTGGATTTGCACGGTGGC